>NZ_CP190016.1:2137500-5571131 GCF_050320125.1 Flavobacterium sp. MMS24-S5 | reverse complement strand
CGTTTATAAATGGGGTTTTTTATTCTAACTTTTACTTATAGAAATATAAGTAATATGGTACCTTAGCTCAGATGGTAGAGCAATGGACTGAAAATCCATGTGTCCCTGGTTCGATCCCTGGAGGTACCACATCATGCTCGGATGGTGAAATTGGTAGACACGCTGGACTTAAAATCCAGTGAACAGCAATGTTCGTGCGGGTTCAAGTCCCGCTCTGAGTACTAAAACTTCAATTAGCTTTTGTTAATTGAAGTTTTTTTTTTGGTCTAAACTTAAATAGGTTTTTCTCTTTACCATATGCTAAATTATTAAACTTCAAAAGCTGTTTTAATCAGAAATTTTATATTTTTACTTCTATATTTAACTGTAAATCTCATTTTCAGCTATGCAAAATGTTTTCCTTAAAGAAGATTGTGATCAATTTGTTACTAGGATTAATGAACTTAAAATAGATTCTCAGCCGCTTTGGGGAAAAATGTCTGTCGATCAAATGCTGGCTCATTGTAACGTTACATACGAAATGGTTTATGATAATATCCATTCAAAACCAAATGCTTTCGTAAAACTTCTATTAAAGCTATTGGCTAAAAATAAAGTGGTAAGTGAAACCCCTTATCCAAGAAGCCTTGGTACAGCTCCGCAATTTATTGTTAAAGGCAATCGTGATTTTGGGCTAGAAAAAAGCAGACTAATTTCTTATATTCAAAAAACGCAAGAGCTAGGACAAAAAGAATTTGAAGGAAAAGAATCTCTTTCTTTTGGCAAGCTGTCTACTATAGAGTGGAATAATATGTTTGCAAAACATTTGGATCATCATTTATCTCAATTTGGTGTTTAAATAATTTTTATAGTTATGAGAATTTATATTATTATGTTTTTTCTTCTTTTAGGATTATCTTCTAATGCTCAAAAGCAAGAAATTCAAAAATGCATTGAATCCTTTTTTGAAGGATTTCATCAGAGAGATTCAACAAAGATCAAATTGGTTTGTTCGGATAAAATGATATTGCAGTCTATTAGCGAAAGCACTATGAAAGGAAATAAATTATCTGATGAAAGTGCAAAAGAGTTTTATAAATCTATTGCATCTATTCCTTCAAATATGAAATTCCAAGAAAAAATATTGAGTTATAATATTCAGATTGATGGAACAATGGCGCATGTTTGGACACCATATGAATTTTATTTAAATGATAAATTAAGCCATTCTGGTGTAAATGCTTTTACTTTATTTAAAGAAAAAGATTCGTGGAAGATTATCTATTTGATTGATACAAGAAGAAAATAATTAATTTTTAAGGATTTCGGTATTGTAGTATAAGCAAATGTCAGTTAAAAGACATTCAGGGCATTTAGGTTTAGGTCTGCAGATTTCACGACCTAAAAATGAAATTGCCATCCCTATTTCTGACCAAATATCTTTCGGTAAAGCCTGCATTAAATCTTTTTCTACTTTATTACCGTCTTTAGATTCTTTAATTATTCCAATTCTTGGCGCAACTCTTATTACATGTAAGTCTGCAATAATTCCTTCAGCTGGTTGACCTGTTTCTCTTAAAATCACGTTTGCAGATTTCCTTCCAATACCTTTCAATGCAGTTAATCCTGACATGGTTAAAGGAATATTGTTATCCTCTTTTATGGTTTTTGCTATATCCAAAAGCCATTGGGCTTTAGTTCCGTGATTTCGAACTTTAGTGATATAAGGCAAAAAAGTTTCTAAATCAGTTTTTGACAGACTTTTTAGCGTTGGGAATTTTTCAAATAAAGCTGGTGCAATTGAGTTGATATTGGCATCAGAATCTTGAGCAGACAAAACAACCATAACTAATAACTGATATGGATTTTGATAATCTAGTGGATGTTTTTTGTTTTTATACTTTTTTAAAATTGGTTTTAATTTAGTTTTCCAATCTAATGTTTCTCCAAATAAATCCATTTTCTAATTCTCTTTAATGTTGATATTTAAATAGTTATCTATAAAGTTAATTGATTTTAATGAATTCTAGAATTTTTTTGATAACATTTTGATTTCCAAGTATTTTCCTGTGGCCTAATCCATCGGTTAAAAATAAAGATCCATTTTTAAGATTTTCATAAATATGCTTTCCCGCTTTTACAGATACCTCGGGATCATCATTATCATGTATAACCAAAACAGGAATATTGATTTTTTGAGCTGCTCGATAGGCTGAAAAATCATCCATTATTACTTGATATTTACTTTCAAAAGAATCTCTCAAATGATTGCTAATTTCTTTTCGCAAACCCAGTTTAGAAGTGAATTCATCTAAAATATCTTGGATAATATCGCCACTTCCTATAATTACAGCTTTTTCTACTTTAAATCCATCTTTAATTGCATTTAGAACTGACATTCCGCCTAAAGAATGACCAATTGCAATTTCAAAAGGGCCAAATTGTTTTTCTATTTCTAATATAGAAGCTATAAACTCTGACATTATCGTTGTTTTTCCTTTTGATTTTCCATGTGCAGGAGCGTCAAAACTAACTGTTGAATAGCCTTGGTTCAAAAGTTCATCAGCAATTTTAAAGAGTTGCGTTCCTCTTCCAGACCAGCCATGAACCAATAAAACTTTACGTTCACTTTTCCCGTATGCGTATGTAACAATACTTTTATTAATTGAAGGAACATAGATTAATTCTTGAATGCTTTTAGCATCCATTTCTAATTCTCTTTTTGGAACTTTATGCTTGATAGGAGTTGTAAAAATCTTTGCAGCAAATTTTGTAACTAATTTTGTGGATATAAAAGCACAAATTTTCGCAGATATTATAATAATCTTAGGAATTTTTAATGATTTAGTAGGATTAATTGCCTTTTTTGCCATTTCAATAAAACTTATTTAAAAGAAGGATTTTGCTTGTTTTTTTGCTAAATTTAAAAAACATAAAAGTAGTATATAAATGATTGCTTCTTATGATAATCCTAAATTAATTTCTGAAATGGAAATATTTCATATTAGTGCCGAATGTTATCCTGTAGCAAAGGTTGGCGGATTAGGCGATGTAGTGGGTGCATTGCCAAAATATCAACAAGCTGCTGGCCATTCTGTTAGAGTTGTAATTCCTTGTTATGACACAAAGTTTAAAAAGGAAAATGATTTTGAATGTGTTCATTGGGGTACAGTTGAATTAGGAAATTTTAGTTTTCCGTTTAGTGTGCTAAAAGAAAAAACAGATAAGTTAGGTTTTGAATTATATCTAATAGAGATTAATGAATTATTTAATCGTCCGAATATTTATGGTTACGAAGATGATATCGAAAGATTTTTATCTTTTCAGATTGCCACATTGGATTGGATTATAGCACGCAATAAAACGCCAGATGTTATTAATTGTCATGATCATCATACAGGCATTATTCCATTTTTACTTCAGTTTTCTTATAAATATGAAAGTTTAAAAAATGTAAAAACAGTCATAACGATTCATAACGGTTTATATCAAGGTTGGTTTGGTTTTGATAAATTATATTATCTCCCAAAATTTGATTTAAGACATGTTGGGTTTGTAGAATGGAGCAATTCTATCAACTCTTTAGCAGTTGCCATTAAATGCGCCAATGCCGTAACTACAGTATCTCCAAGCTATTTAAATGAAATTAATATTTCAGCAAATGGTTTAGAATCTTTATTTAATTCTGTTAGAAATAAATCTAAGGGAATTTTAAACGGAATTGATATTGAAGTCTGGAATCCGATGAAAGATCAAATGATTGACGAGAATTATTCCATTGAAGATTTTGAAGCTGGAAAAAGAAAGAATAAAGAGAAACTATGCGAAGAATTTGAGCTAGATCCAACAAAACCATTATTTAGCTTTATTGGTAGATTGTTTGAAGAAAAAGGAGGTGATTTGCTTCCGCATGCTGCTGCTTTGGCTTTATCTGAACATTTTGAGGAAATTAATATCTTGATTTTAGGTTCAGGAAATTTAGAAATTGAAACGCAGTTGACTCAATTGCGAAATGATTATAAAGGAAATTATAATGTTTTTATAGGTTATAATGAAGATTTAGCGCATTTGATTTATGCAGGTTCAGATTATATTTTAATGCCTTCTAGGGTAGAACCTTGTGGATTAAATCAAATGTATGCGATGCGTTACGGAACAATTCCGATTGTTAGAAGAACTGGAGGGTTAAGAGATACGGTTGTTGATTTTGGAGATGAAGGAAATGGCATTTGTCATGATCAGGCTTCTGTAGCCGACATATGCTATTCAATAAATCGTGGTGTTAGGTTGTATGAGGATAAAATAAATTTCAATACAGTTTTAAAAAGAGGAATGTCAGCAGATCATTCCTGGGAAAGAGTTTGCCAAGAATATATCGAAATATACAACTTAATAATTCAGCAAAATGAAATTTAAAAAGAAAAATGTAGTTGCCATTATTTTAGGAGGTGGACAAGGTTCACGTTTATTTCCATTGACAGAAACAAGATCGAAACCTGCAGTTCCGATTGGAGGAAAATATCGTTTGGTCGACATTCCGATTTCTAATTGTATCAATTCTGATATTTTTAAAATATTTGTTTTGACGCAATTTAACTCCGCCTCTCTCAATGCTCACATTAAAAACACTTTTAATTTTAGTATTTTAAGCCAATCATTTGTAGATATTTTGGCAGCAGAACAGACTCCAGATAATCCCACTTGGTTTCAAGGAACAGCAGATGCCGTAAGGCAATGCATGTCACATTTCTTGAAACATGATTTTGACCATGCTTTAATTCTTTCGGGCGATCAATTATATCAAATGGATTTTAACGAAATGCTTGAAGCGCATATTGCTGCTGATGCTGAAATCTCTATTGCAACGTTGCCTGTAAATGCTAAAGACGCTCCCGAATTTGGAATTTTAAAAACCAATCACGAAAGTGTTATTGAAGCTTTTATTGAAAAACCACATCCATCGCTATTGCCTGAATGGGAATCGGAGGTGAGCGAACACATGCAGGAAAAAGGTAAAAAATACCTTGCCTCAATGGGAATTTATATTTTTAATAAATCTTTGTTGCAGGAGTTAATGGCTGACCAAGAAACAAAAGATTTTGGTAAAGAAATTATTCCGCAATCGGTTGGAAAACATAAAATATTAAGTTATCAATATGAGGGATATTGGACAGATATCGGAAATATAGAATCATTTTTTGAAGCTAATATTGGCTTAACAGCAGATATTCCAGAATTTAATTTGTTCGATAACGAAAATAAAATTTTCACTAGGCCAAGATTATTGCCTCCGTCTAAATTTAGAAATTCAATAATCAACCAATCTTTAATTTCAGAGGGATGTATTATTAATGCCAAAGAGATTAAAAGTTCGGTTATAGGTATTCGTTCTCGAATTGGTGAAGGAACTGTTTTAGAGAATTGTTACGTTATGGGGAACGATTTTTATCAAGATCTAGAAGAATTGAATCACGAAAGCAGCATCAATAAAATACATGTTGGTATAGGCGAAAACTGCTTTATTAAAAATGCTTTGGTTGATAAAAATGTGCGTATTGGAAACAATGTTCATATTAGTGGAGGTAAACATTTAGATAATTTTACTAACGAATTGTACAGCATTAAAGACGGAATTGTCGTAGTAAAAAAAGGAGTTACACTTGCAGACAATTTTAGAATTGAATAAAGACTGAAAATTCCAATATAAAATGCCAAATTCCAATTTTTAAACTCCAAAATCTAAACTTCAAATTCGAAAATAATTATCTCTTAAACCAACCATATGACTAAAGTAATCCCACATTCTCTTTTTACTGATTTTGATATAGATTTATTCAAAGCGGGAAAACACTTCAGATTATATGAAAAACTTGGAGCTCATTTAATTGAAGTAGATGGAGTAAAAGGTGTTTATTTTGCTGTATGGTCTCCAACGGCTCATTCTGTTTCAGTTGTTGGAGATTTTAATTATTGGACACAAGGCGAACATGTTTTAAACGTTCGCTGGGATTCTTCTGGAATTTGGGAAGGATTTATTCCTCATATTTCAAAAGGGGCGCTTTACAAATACAAGATTCAATCTAGTATAAATGGCGTAATTACCGAAAAGGCCGATCCATTTGCGCGTTATTGCGAAAAACCGCCTCATACTGCATCTGTAGTTTGGGATCTGGATTATAAATGGAAAGATGATAATTGGATGCAAAATCGTCAGGATTATAATGCGTTGGATAAACCCTATTCGGTTTACGAAGTGCATTTGGGGTCTTGGAGACGAGGAGAACACAATCGTTTTTTGACTTATCTTGAACTTGCCGATGATTTGGTAAAATATATAAAAGAAACCGGTTTTACGCATGTTGAGTTTATGCCAATTATGGAATATCCTTATGATCCTTCTTGGGGTTATCAGCTTACAGGGTATTTTGCGCCAACTTCCCGTTTTGGAAAACCGCAAGATTTTATGGTTCTGGTTGATCGATTGCATCAAGAAGGAATTGGAGTGATCTTAGACTGGGTTCCGTCCCATTTTCCTGATGATGCACATGGTTTAGGGTATTTTGACGGCTCTCATTTATACGAGCATCCAGATCGAAGAAAAGGATATCATCCAGATTGGAAAAGTTTAGTTTTTAATTATGGTAGAGATGAAGTTCGAGCTTTTCTAATAAGCAATGCTGTTTTTTGGCTTCAAAATTATCATATCGACGGACTTCGTGTTGACGCTGTGGCTTCAATGTTATATCTCGATTATTCTCGAAAGGATGGCGAATGGGAAGCTAATATTTATGGCGGAAGGGAAAATCTGGATTCTATTAGTTTTCTTAAAGAATTTAATGAAGTAATCTATTCTAATTTTTATGGTGTTCAAACTATTGCTGAAGAGAGTACTTCATTCCATATGGTTTCAAGACCAACATCTGTTGGAGGTTTAGGTTTTGGAATGAAATGGATGATGGGTTGGATGCATGACACTTTAAAGTATTTTCAAAAAGAAACTGTTTATAGAAAATACCATCAGAATGAATTGACTTTTTCGATGACATATGCTTTTACTGAAAATTTCATGCTTCCATTTTCTCATGACGAAGTAGTATATGGCAAAAATTCTCTTATTTATAAAATGCCTGGCGACGAATGGCAGCGCTTTGCAAATTTGAGATTATTGTACGGGTATATGTTTACGCATCCAGGAACAAAACTTTTGTTTATGGGAGCTGAGTTTGGTCAGACAAGTGAGTGGAATTTTGAACAAAGTTTAGATTGGCATTTGCTTCAGTATGATTTTCATTCTGGAATAAAAAGTTTGATTACCGATTTAAATCAATTGTACAAATCACAGCCAGCATTATACGAAAAACAATTTGTAGGAGATGGTTTTGAATGGATTAATTATTCAGATCATCAAAATGCTATTTTATCTTATATTAGAAAAGGAAATAATCCAGATGAAAATGTGATTGTTGTCTGCAATTTTACTCAAGTCGTTCGCGAAAATTATAGAATAGGTATTCCTAAAAAAGGCAATTTAAAAGAGATTTTTAATACTGATGCCAAAATATATGGAGGAAGCGGTATAGAAAGTAGTAAACCATTAAAAATAGAATCAATTTCTTATGACGGCCGAGATTTTTCTGCAGAATTGATTTTGCCTCCTTTAAGTGTTACCGTATATACTTTAAATTAAGTAAAAATCTTGAAATAAGATTTTGTCATTATATCGTTTCAAAATTATCAAATTGATGATTTTTTGTTTGGTAATTTGAAGCTTATTCAGAAAAAACGTTTTCGTGAATAAACCTTTTATTCATAGAGCGTTACGAACTTTTTTTGTATGTTTGAGTAGAAGGAAAATGTTAAATTAATTCATTGGAGATATGATTACAAACACATCATTAGAATACAAAGGCGATTTATATCCATCAAAAATTGTCTCTTATGAACATGAAGGAGATTCTATTTTCTTTAATACGGATAACAAAGTAATTTTAAAAGTAACTATTCTTCGTGATAGTTTAATCCGATTTCGTTTTACTACAAAAGGCTATTTCAGCAATGATTTTTCTTATGCCATTGATAAAACTCAGCTTCATGGCTATAACTTTTTGGAGGTTACAGAAGAAGAAACATACTTTCAGATTAGAACTAGTAAAGTAAAATGTAAAATACAGAAAGCAGATCTTCGTCTTTCAATTTACGATTTAAATGATTTTCTTATCCTTGAAGATGAACTTGGTTTTCATTGGGAAGAAAGCTATGAATATGGCGGGAATATCGTAAAAATGAGTAAATATGCTAAAGACGGTGAATGTTACTATGGTTTAGGCGATAAGGCTACTCAAATGAATCTTAAAGGCAAAAGAGTAGAGAATTTTGCCACAGATCAATATGCTTACCAAAAAGATCAAGAACCTTTGTATAAAGTGGTTCCATTTTATATTGGTCTTCATAATAAACAATCTTATGGTATATTTTTCGATAATACTTTTAGAACCTTTTTTGATTTTTGTCAAGAAAGAAGAAATGTGACTAGTTTCTGGGCTGAAGGTGGAGAAATGAATTACTATTTTGTATACGGTCATCAAATGCAGGACGTTGTTACCACTTATACCGACTTAACAGGTAAGCCAGAACTACCGCCTCTTTGGGTTTTAGGATATCACCAATGTAAATGGAGTTATTATCCCGAAAATAAAGTCAAAGAAATTACATCAAAATTTAGAGAACTTCAAATTCCTTGTGATGCCATTTATCTGGATATAGATTATATGGATGGTTTTAGATGTTTTACTTGGAATAAAAACTATTTTCCAGATCCCAAGAGAATGGTTTCTGAATTGGCAGAAGATGGTTTTAAAACCATAGTTATTATTAATCCAGGAATTAAAATTGATAAAGATTACTGGGTTTATAAAGAGGCTTTAGAAAAAGATTATTTCTGCAAAAGGGCAGATGGAAGCTTATATGAAAGGAAAAGTTTGGCCAGGAGAATGTAACTTTCCAGATTATACAAATCCCGTAGTTAGAGAATGGTGGGCCAGGATTATTTAAAGAATTAATTGCAGATATTGGTGTAAAAGGAGTTTGGAATGATATGAATGAACCGGCAGTTATGGAGGTTCCAAATAAAACTTTTCCAATGGATGTTCGCCATATTTATGATGGAAATCCTTGTAGCCATAGAAAAGCTCACAATATCTACGGAACACAAATGGCAAGAGCAACTTACCATGGAGTAAAACGATTTGCGTATCCAAAGCGTCCTTTTGTAATAACAAGATCGGCTTATGCTGGAGCACAGCGTTACACATCGTCGTGGACAGGTGATAACGTGGCAACTTGGGAACACTTGTGGATTGCAAATATTCAAGTTCAGAGATTATCTATTTCAGGAATGGGATTTACAGGTTCTGATATTGGAGGTTTTGCAGAACAACCTACAGGCGAACTTTACGCACGTTGGATTCAATTAGGTGTCTTTCATCCGTTTTGCAGAACGCATTCTTCTGGAGATCATGGAAATCAGGAGCCATGGGCTTTTGATGAAGAAGTAATCAATATTACCAGAAAATTTGTGAGTCTTCGTTATCAATTATTACCTTACTTATATACCATGTTTTGGCAATATATTGAAGAAGGAGTTCCGATGTTAAAACCTTTAGTTTATTATGACCAAGACGATACACAGACACATTATCGCAACGACGAATTCATCTTTGGGAATCAGATTTTGGTATGTCCCATACTTGAACCTAATGCTGTAGGTAGACGTATGTATATTCCTAGAGGAGAATGGTATAACTATTGGACAAACGAATTGTTTATAGGCGGTAAAGAGATCTGGATTGATACAAAATTCGATGAGATTCCAGTGTTTGTAAAAGCGGGTGCTATTATCCCAAAATATCCAGTTCAGCAATATGTAGGCGAATTAGAGTTTGATGAATTAACACTCGATGTTTATTATAAAAATGGTAAAGAGCAGTCAGCCGTTTATGAAGATGCACAAGATGGCTACGATTATAAAAAAGGACGTTATAGTTATTTGTCACTGCGAAATATCGGAAAAGAAAAAGAACTTATTATTCAGCTTCACAAAGAAGGAAAATATATAACTCCTTACACTAAATATAAAATCAATCTTATTGGCTTGCCTTTTAAAGTTGCAGAAATTGAAATTGATAACGAAAAGATCGATTTTGATAAAATTAATTTCGAGCAAAATAATTTCTTACTAATTGATAAAGAGTTTAATGAACTTCATATAGTGGGCGAATAGTTAAATTTTGATATTTTTTTGATTTAATATGTAAAATATTTTATTTTTTTTAATTGTATTTTTGTTAGAAAATAGCTCGAATTATGAAAAAATATATGTTTTTAGGGATTTTTGGAGCACTTGTAATGGCTTGTGCAACAAATCCAATTACTGGGAAACAAAACTTGAATTTTGTTTCAAATAGCGAATTATTCCCTTCTTCTTTTCAGCAGTATAACCAGTTTTTAACAGAAAACAAAGTTATTACTGGAACAGCAGATGCTAGACTTGTTGAAAATGTGGGATATAAAATTAAAGCAGCTGCAGAAAAATATCTAAATTATCTAGGTCAGACACAATATTTAAAAGATTATCGATGGGAGTATAAACTGGTTGATAATAAAGAAGTAAATGCATGGTGCCTTCCTGGTGGTAAAATTGTAGTTTATTCTGGAATTTTGCCAGTTACGCAAAATGAAGCAGGTTTGGCAACTGTAATGGGGCATGAAGTTTCTCATGCTTTGGCAAATCATGGAGCGCAAAGAATGTCTGCCGCTCAATTGCAGCAAATAGGAGGAGCAGCTTTAGGAGCAGCAACTAGCGGAAAATCTGAAGCAACACAGCAAATATTTGCACAAGCTTACGGAATTGGTTCTGAAGTAGGAGTAATGCTTCCATTTAGCAGAAGTAACGAAAGTGAAGCCGACAAAATTGGTTTGACTTTAATGGCAATTGCTGGTTACAATCCAGATGATGCTGTCGCTTTCTGGAGTAGAATGGCTGCCAAATCTGGTGGGGCTTCTGCACCTGAATTTATGAGTACACACCCTTCTGATGCAACAAGAATTGCTAATATTAAAGCTTTAATTCCAGAAGCTAAAGCAATTGCGTTGAAAGTTGGAACTATAAAATAAACTTTTAGTACAGAATAAGCACACAATATATTCTTTTAAGCCACTCGTTCTCGAATGGCTTTTTTTATTTTGTGAAATTTATAATTTAATAATGTATGATTTCCGTAATTTCCGTTTGATTATCATAAAAAATAGATAAATTCGTAGCCTATTTACAAAACCATTTCTATGAAAAACCTACAAAAAGGAGATAAGAAGCTTTTAAATGCTTGGGCGTTTTATGACTGGGCAAATTCAGTTTATACCTTGACTATTGCATCTGCAGTTTTTCCCATTTTTTACGAAGCATTATTCAGCGACAGAGATCATTATATTGATGTTTTCGGAATGCATCTTAAAAACTCAGCATTAATTAGTTTTATTACGGCATTTGCTTTTATGGTGGTTTCGTTTATTTCACCACTATTATCTGGAATTGCAGATTACGTTGGAAACAAGAAATCATTTATGAAGTTTTTTTGTTACGTAGGAGCTTTGTCTTGTATGGGATTATACTGGTTTGATTTGGATAATATTTATGTTGGATTATTATTCTATTTCCTTGGATTGCTTGGCTATTGGGGAAGTCTAGTTTTCTACAATTCCTATCTTCCAGATATTGCATTTGAAGAACAGCAGGACAGAATTAGTGCCAAAGGATATTCGTTAGGATATATTGGAAGTGTTATCTTATTAATCATCAATTTAGCGATGATTATGAAGCCTAAAGTTTTTGGAATTTCAGGAACTGATGGCGAAGCGGCAATGAAGGCAATGCGTTATTCTTTTATAATGGTAGGAGTATGGTGGATTTTATTTAGCCAATACACTTACTATTATTTACCAAAAGGAAGCAAAGAATCGGGTCAGAAGTTAACAAGATCTGTAGTATTTAATGGCTTTAAAGAATTAAAAAAGGTTTGGACGTTATTGCAAGAGAATATTCCTTTGAAACGATATTTAGGAGGTTTCTTTGTTTCTAGTATGGCAGTACAAACCGTAATGCTAGTAGCAACCTATTTTGGTGCGCAAGAAATTCAGTGGGAAACTAAAGAGCAAAGCACAATAGGTTTAATTGTTTGTATTTTAATCATTCAATTGGTAGCTGTTGTTGGAGCTGTTTTGACCTCTAGAGCTTCAGAGAAATTTGGAAACGTACCCACTTTAATATTTATCAACGCAATTTGGGCAGTATTTTGTGCGCTTGCCTATTTTATTACTTTGCCAACACATTTTTATGTAATGGCAACAGTTGCGGGATTTGTAATGGGCGGAATTCAAGCATTATCTCGTTCGACCTATTCAAAATTATTGCCTGATACACAAGATACAGCATCGTTTTTTAGTTTCTATGATGTTGCAGAAAAAATCGGAATTGTAATCGGAATGTGCGTTTACGGAATTATCGACCAAATTACCGGAAGCCCTCGTGCTGCAATTGTAATTTTGGCAATATTCTTTATTACATCCATATTTCTATTGAGAAGAGTACATAAAAAAGACGTTTCAAATTAATTGAAACGTCTTTATGACACAATATCGCAAATTGCAATTAATTATTGATTGATGATAGCGATATTTTTATTTAAATAATTACCCTTTGTAAATTTTTCCAGAACCCGAAACTTTTACATCTCTTTTCTCTGGATTTCCTAGATACTTAATATTTCCAGAACCAGAAACTCTTCCAGTAATACTACTTTCACAAGTTACGACGCTATTTCCAGAACCCGAAACGGTAACATCTACCGTTTGTGATTTTAAATTGGAAGCATTAACGTTTCCTGATCCCGATATTTTGCTTGTAAAAGAATCTGCTTTCCCTTTTAAAACAATATCGCCAGAACCGCTTAGCGCCAAATCAAAATTTCTAGAATCAACATCTAAATTAAAATTTCCTGATCCAGAAAGTTTTGCAGAAAAACTATCGCTATTGATTTTGTTTTTGCTTTTAACATCTCCAGATCCAGACAATGTCACTGCTGATATTTTTTCGAAAGGAACTGTTACTTGTATTTTTTTGCCCATACTGGTACGAAGTTGTACTCCTCTCTCAACATAAACTTTCAATTCATTTCCTTCAACTTCCACTTTAATTTTAGACAATAAATTTTCTTCTCCTTTAAGAATAATTTTTCCTTCTTTTCCTGATACTAAATCAACATCAAAAAATCCTGAGATTCTTATGCCATCATAGTCTCCAGTTGTTCTTGTTTCGGTAGTAATAGTACCGTTTCCGCTTATTTTTGTTTGTGCGTTAGAATTTATTGCCATAAAAAATAGGCTTAATGCTGTAAGTAAAATTGACTTTTTCATTGTTTTGATTTTTAGATGATTAATTTTTAGTTAGGGAAATATTTCCGTAGTTCGAATTGATATTGATTTTATTTTGACCTTTTTTCTTGTAATAGCCAGCAATTCTTTTGCTGTTGCTTTTAGCCTCAGAGACAGAAATCTCTAAAGAATTATCATGTTTAATGTTTGAATATCTTGCAGAAATATCAAAATCGAATGCATAATTGGGTACATAACCAATTGAAATATCTGTATATCCTGAGTTTATGGTAATGTTTCCTGCTTTTTCAGTTACAGTCCCGATACTGATTTTACTGTAATTGGTATCGTAGCTAAAGTTACTGGAAATTTCGCCAATAACAAAAGTTAAATAATTTCCTGAACCACTTAAAGAATTGATTTTTTGAAACTTAAGAGTTCCATAGTTGCAATCTGCTTTAATGTTCTGGCCATCATTAAGATTAACATCTGTATAATTTGCGCTTAGATTCAAGTTTCCAGAATCATTAATTTTAAGATTCGAATATCGAGCATCAATATTTCCTGTTTTTATGTATTCTATGCTTGAATTTTGGCAATATTGAATCGAGATTTGATTACTAAATCCGTTTAGTTTTCCTAAAGTAACTTTTCCATATTTGCAGTCAATATCAGTAGAGACTTCAGCATTTGGAACCGAAATATTACCGTATTTATTAACCAATTTAATTGATCCGTTTTTAGGAATTTTAATCACGTAATTGATCTCAAAACTGTTATTGCTTCCTTTGCTTTTAAGATTGGAGCTTCCTATTTTGGTTACTGCAGAAACTAAACCTTTAAGCGCCGTGATGTCAACATCAATATTGTTTAATCGTTCGTTTACCCAATTTTCATTTGGTCCATTCACTTTTATAGTAATATCAAGATCAATTTTATCTTCATCCCAAGTGGTTACAGTGATGCTTCCATATTTGTTGTCAACATCGATTCCGGCATTAGAATTAACGATGTAGGTCTTTTTAATGTTTTTTTGTTTGGTAACAAAAGCATCATCATTTGAAAAACCTAAGGAAGGTATCAAAAGAAATAAGATTAGTAAGTTATAGTGTTTTTTCATTAGAGTTGTTTTTTAATTTTTCGTTGTCTTCAATTCTTTTCAAAACGGTTTGTAAAAAAGAAATACGCGTTTGAAGATTGCTAATCATTGCATAAATAATTTGTTTGTTCTCACCATTTTTTTGCAGTTCGTTTATGATTTTCTGATAATCAGCGTCAAAAGTTTTCATCTGATTCATAGCATCAGTAATAATCTGCTGATTTTCTGGTGAGTTTTTCTCTTTTAGCTTAACCAGTTCATTATCGATTAAAATATTGAAAATAGAGTCTGTACGTTTAGTTTCTTTAGAAGCAAATTTGAATTCTTTTGGTTTTTCATTTTTATAAAAAAGAGAAATTCCAAGCAGCAATACAATCGAAGCAGCAATAGCAGTTGCGAACCAGTATTTTCTCTTAGGCTCTTTTTTGTTTAATTTTTGCAGAAAATCTACCTGATGATCGGAATTTAATTCCTGGATATCCCATTGGTTTTCAAATCTTTTAAATAAGTCGTCTAAATTGTCTTTTTCATTTTTCATAATTCCAATTCATTTTATATTTCTTCCAATTTTTTTCTCAAACTATCTTTGGCTCTACTCAAGGTTGTTCTGCAATTTGCATAGGTAATGTTTAAAATCTCGCAGATTTCTTCTTGATCGTAACCTTCAATGTAAAAAAGAGTAAGCACCATTCTGTAATTATCTTTCAGTTGCAAAATGGTATCTAAAACCTGTTTTAGTTTTAGAGCGTTTAAGTCAATATTTTCAGAAAGAATTCCGTCGTTTTCTTCGATTTTATAAAGCTGTTTACTTAAATCTTCTACTTGGAAAGAGTTATTTTTCTTGTAAAAATCGATGCTATAATTGATGATTATTTTTTTTAACCATGCGCCAAAAGCCACTTCTTGTTTATAGTCATTGATTTTTGTAAAAGCTTTTAAGAAACCTTCCTGCATGACGTCTTGTGCAAAATGTTCGTCTTTTACAATACGAAAAGCCACGTTATACATCGCTTTACAATAGCGATTGTATATTTCAAACTGCGCTTTCTGATTATTGTTTTTACAGAGCGCAATTAGTTCTTCGATATTTTGGTTGTTTATATTCAAGTAGTGGCTTTTGGTTTTTAATATAGACTTGGCTTTTTTTTGCTTGTTACAGTTTTGATAAAAAAAATAAAAAATATTTTTTGATTTTACGTAATGCCGTAAGGTATAATACATTCATTGCTATAATTTCACATAAAATTTAACTACCAAAAACAAATTCAATAATGAGAAAACTAAACAAATGCTTTGTAATTCTGTTTGTTATGACAGGATTTATGTTAACATCATGTAGCAATGATGATTCTGGCGAAAGTGCTGGAGAATCAACAGGTGATTATTGGCCTTCTAAAGTGGGCAATAAATGGGTTTTTAGCCAAGATGGCGCTGAAAGTACAGTAAAAATTCAAAGTTCATCTAATAAAGATGGCAATACGTATTATAAATTTAACCAATTATTTGGTTCTACTGACGAAATTTCTGGAACAGCAGGCGCTTCGCTTAAAAAAGTAAAAGGAGATTATTACGTCGTTATTGATGAAGTGAATTATAGTTCTGAAGGAATAACGGGAAAATCAACTGGATATGAATTTATTCTTTTTAAGGATTATCTGGATGTAAATCAAACATGGAAAGGATCTTATTCTCTAGAAACAAGCTTTAACATACCAAGTTTTCCTTCTTTGAAAATGAATGCAAACTACACAGGTACTATTTTAGAAAAAGGAATAAGCTTAAAAGTTAAAGAAGTAACCTATAGTAATGTAATCAAATTTAAACTCCATATTGAAGCAAGCGCGCAGGGACAAAGTTCTTCATCAGATACATTTTATTGGATCGCTAAGGATGTTGGAATTGTAAAATTAGAATCGTCTGGCACTACTTCAGAACTTGTTTCTTACTCTTTGAAGTAATGAATAAATAAAATGCTTGAAACCCGAAAATCTTTTTTCGGGTTTTTTATTTTCTAAACTTTAAAATGGATTGTATTTTAAAATTGACTAATTAGAATTATTTAAGCTTTAAGTTTGTTTTGGCATAATGATTGTCTATTTTTATGCCCTATCTAGTAATTGAAAAACGAAACCCGTTTTTGGTAAAACTTCAATAAGCAATACTCCATTTATAGATAGCACAGAAAATTTAATGACAAAAAGACTTATATTTTATTATGTCAAACCATAAAATACTTACTATTGACAATCTGTCACTTCAAGAATTTGACTCAGAGGCAGAATTAATTCCATTATTGACTCCAGAAGACGAAGAGGAAATGAATAATGAAGAACTTCCTGTTTCTCTTCCGATTTTACCTTTACGCAATACTGTTTTATTTCCTGGAGTTGTTATCCCAATTTCTGCTGGGAGAGATAAGTCTATTAAACTAATTAATGATGCTAATGCAGGCGGGAAAATAATTGGTGTAGTTTCGCAAATTAACGAAGAAGACGAAGATCCGTCAAAAGATGATATTCATAAAGTTGGAACTGTTGCACGCATTTTACGTGTGCTAAAAATGCCTGACGGAAATGTAACGGTTATTCTTCAAGGAAAAAAACGCTTCGAAATTGACGAAGTTGTTTTAGAAGAACCTTATATGACAGCAACAATCAAAGAAGTTGCTGAAGAACGACCAGATGAAAATGATACTGAATTTACTGCTATTTTAGATTCTGTAAAAGAATTGGCAATTCAGATTATTAAAGAAAGTCCAAATATTCCTTCAGAAGCTACTTTTGCTATTAAAAACATTGAAAGTCAATCGTTTTTAATCAATTTTGTTTCTTCAAACATGAATTTATCAGTAAAAGAAAAACAAGGTCTTTTATCGATAAATGGGTTAAAAGAACGCGCTTTAGAGACTTTACGTTATATGAATGTAGAACTTCAAAAATTAGAATTGAAGAACGACATTCAGTCAAAAGTTCGTTTTGATTTAGATCAGCAGCAAAGAGAATATTTCCTTCACCAGCAAATGAAAACCATTCAAGAAGAATTGGGTGGTGTTTCTCAGGAAGAGGAAATGGACGAAATGGGGCAGAAGGCGAAAACCAAAAAATGGGACGAAAAAACCCAGAAACATTTTGAGAAAGAATTGTCTAAAATGCGTCGTATGAATCCGCAGTCGCCAGATTTTGGAATTCAACGCAATTATTTAGAATTGTTTTTAGAATTGCCTTGGGGTGAATATTCTAAAGATAAGTTCGATTTAAAACACGCACAGAAAATTTTAGATAAAGATCATTTTGGACTTGATGAAGTTAAGAAAAGAATGATAGAGCATTTGGCAGTTTTAAAATTGCGAAATGACATGAAATCTCCAATCATATGCTTAACAGGGCCTCCAGGAGTTGGTAAAACGTCAATCGGACGTTCTGTTGCAGAAGCCTTAGGAAGAGAGTACGTTCGTATTTCTTTAGGAGGTTTACGTGATGAAGCAGAGATTCGCGGTCATAGAAAAACGTATATTGGAGCAATGCCTGGACGTATTATTCAAAGCTTGAAAAAAGCAGGTACGTCAAATCCTGTATTTATTTTAGACGAAATCGATAAATTATCAAACAGTAATAGTGGCGATCCATCTTCAGCTTTATTAGAAGTTTTAGATCCGGAGCAAAACAGTTCTTTTTATGATAATTTCCTTGAAATGGGATATGATTTGTCTAAAGTAATGTTTATTGCGACTTCAAATAATATGGCTACTATTCAGCCTGCTTTGCGTGATAGAATGGAAGTTATCAAAATGTCAGGCTATACCATTGAAGAAAAGGTTGAAATTGCCAAAAGGCATTTATTTCCAAAACAATTAGAAGCTCACGGTTTAACCGCAAAAGATCTGACTATTGGCAAAAAGCAATTAGAAAAAATCATTGAAGGTTACACTAGAGAATCGGGTGTTCGTAATTTAGAAACTAAAATAGCGCAAGTAATTCGTAATGCAGCAAAATCTGTTGCAATGGAAGAGGAGTATAACAAGAAAGTTACAGATGAAGATATTGTAGCGATTTTGGGAGTTCCTAGATTAGAGCGCGATAAATATGAAAATAACGATGTTGCAGGTGTTGTAACAGGTTTAGCGTGGACTAGTGTTGGAGGAGATATTTTGTTTATTGAATCTTTAATTTCTGAAGGAAAAGGATCATTGACTATTACAGGAAACCTTGGAACTGTAATGAAAGAATCTGCTACAATTGCTTTAGAATATATTAAAGCAAATGCTAAGAAATTAGGTATTAGTACAGAACTATTCCAAAAATATAACATCCACTTGCACGTTCCAGAAGGAGCAACTCCAAAAGACGGACCAAGTGCTGGTATTGCAATGCTAACTTCTTTAGTTTCGCTTTTAACTCAGAAAAAAGTAAAGAAAAATTTAGCTATGACAGGCGAAATTACGCTTCGCGGAAAAGTATTGCCAGTGGGTGGTATTAAAGAGAAAATCTTAGCGGCGAAAAGAGCGGGAATTAAAGAAATTATTCTTTGCCATGAGAATAAAAGCGATATTGATGAAATCAAAGCAGAATATTTAGAAGGCTTAAGTTTTCATTATGTAAAAGAAATGAGCGAAGTTTTAGCTTTAGCTTTAACAGATCAGAAAGTAAAAAATGCTAAAGATTTGAAATAAACGTCAATTAAAATTTGAATATTTAAATTCCAAATTCCAATTTTTTTATTGGAGTTTGGAATTTTTTTATTGGAATTTATTTAGTGCATAGTTTTATTTTTAGTGTTATATAATTTTATATTTGCACTTGCGTTATTCCCATATAGGTGCGCCAAAAACAAATGCTTAAAAAAGTTGTTTTATTTTTTATAATCTTAATTTGTTCGTCTTCTTTCGGACAAGTTGGAGGGCGCTACACTTACCAGTTTTTAAATTTGACCACTTCGCCTAGACAAGCGGCATTAGGAGGAGATGTTATTACCATATATGATGAAGATGTTAATCAAGCTATGTCAAATCCCGCTCTTATAAACGCAGACATGGATAATCATTTGGCATTAAATTACGGAAGTTATTATGGTGAAGCCTCCTATGGTACAGCATCGTATGCTTATACTTATGATAGACATGTGCAGACTATTTATGCTGGAGTTACTTATGTGAACTATGGTACATTTGAAGGTTACGATGAAAACGGCCAGGCAACTTCTAATTTTACAGGAAGCGAAGGTGCATTATCAGTTGGATATGCGTACAATGTTCCTTATACCGATTTATATATTGGAGCAAGTGGTAAATTGATCACTTCTTCTTTAGAAAGTTATAATTCGATAGGTGGTGCAGTTGATTTGGGTTTTTTGTATGTGGATGAAATGAATGATCTAAACTTTGCGCTTGTATTTAGAAACATGGGGACACAGTTTACTACTTATTCCGGAATTAAAGAAAATCTCCCATTTGAAATTGTAGCAGGTATTTCTCAAGAATTAGAACATGTTCCAATTCGCTGGCATCTTTCCTTAGAAAATTTGCAACAATGGAATATATCTTTTTCAAATCCAGTTCGTGGAGAAACGAATATCGATGGTTATACAAGTCCAGAAAAAGTTTCTTTTGTAAACAATGCGCTAAGGCACGTAGCTTTTGGTGTTGAACTTTTTCCTAAAAAAGCATTCAATTTTAGAGTAGGATATAATTTTAGAAGAGGCGAAGAATTAAGAGTAGACGAACAGCGTAACTTTTCTGGCGTTTCTTTAGGTTTTGGTTTAAAAATGAATAAACTGAAATTCAATTATTCATATTCCAGATATACGTTGGCGGCCAACACAAGTCTTTTTGGTTTAACATTGAATTTTCAATAAATGAAACTGTTCTATTTGGCTTTATCTAAGAGTATCCAAAAAAAACAAGAACTTTTTATTGTCGAATAGTTTAGTCTTCGATATTGAAAAGTTTTTTTCTGAATCTAAATCGATGAAAAAAATAATTATTGTTTTCCTTTTTATTCTCGCGCTTTTTGTTGGGTATTTGCTGCTATCAGATAGTAAAGAAATTGGTCTGTTTTCTTCTGATGATAAAAGAATTGAATGTCAAATTGCTGACATAAAAAAGCTGATAAACAAAAATCCGCAATACAATAACAAAATAGCCTTCTTTGTTGATATGAAAATTCCTTCGGGGAAAAATCGCTTTTTTGTTTATGATTTAAAAGCAGATAAAATTATCGATAAAGGTTTGGTTGCCCATGGTTCTGGTTCTGAAACGGGTACTAAAGGCAAGCTTCGTTTTAGCAACGTTCCCAATTCATTAAGCACTTCATTAGGGAAATATTACATTGGAAAACATTATTACGGAAAGTTTGGTAGAGCATATAAGCTCTACGGATTGGATAAAACGAATAGTAATGCTTTTAAACGAGATATTGTTTTTCATTACTATTATGATGTTCCATATGAAGAGAAAGATGGCTACATTTGCAATAGTTTTGGCTGTCCTATGGTTAATAAAAAATACTTTGATAGAATATCGCGACTAATTGATAGTTCTGAATCGAATATTTTGATGAGTATTTATTATTAAAAATCAACTGTCATTAAAAGAATAAAAATTTAAAAATAAAAAATTGAAAAAAATTACCATTGCTATCGACGGATTTTCATCTACAGGCAAAAGCACTCTTGCAAAACAATTAGCAAAAGAATTGGAATATGTTTATGTAGATACTGGGGCGATGTACCGCGCGGTTGCCTATTTTGCTATACAACATAATTTGATTGAGGCTGATTTTTTTAAGAAAGAAGCTTTGGTTGAAGCATTATCTGATATCAAATTAGAATTTAAGTTTAATTCAGATTTAGGTTTTGCAGAAATGTATTTGAATGGTGAGAATGTAGAGAAACAAATTAGAACGATCGAGGTCTCTAATTTTGTTAGTAAAGTAGCAGCTGTTTCAGAAGTTCGTTCTAAGTTGGTAGAGCAGCAGCAGGAAATGGGAACCAATAAAGCCATTGTAATGGATGGAAGAGATATTGGAACTGTAGTTTTTCCGAATGCAGAATTAAAAATATTTATGACAGCAAGTGCAGAAACACGTGCACAAAGACGTTTTGATGAATTGCAGGAAAAAGGTGATAATGTTTCTTATGAAGAAGTTTTGAAAAATGTTGTAGATAGAGATTATATGGATACACACCGCGAAGATTCTCCTCTTGTAATTGCCGATGACGCTATTGAGATTGATAATTCTTACTTAAATAAAGAAGAACAATTTGCTGCAGTTTTAGAATTAGTGAATGATGTTGTTAAAACGGCATAATTTTTTGCAGATATTATTTTAAATGGTAGTTTTACCGCTTCATTTTTACTAAAGAACAATTTTTATCATATGGGGATTAAAAATAGATTGATTTTAATGAGCTTTCTTCAATTTTTTGTTTGGGGAGCCTGGCTTATAACAATTGGAAATTATTGGTTTGGAACAAAAAACTGGGAAGGAACTCAATTCGGACTAGTTTTCGGAACCATGGGAATCGCTTCTCTTTTTATGCCTACACTTACAGGTATTATTGCCGACAGATGGATTAATGCCGAAAAATTATACGGTGCGCTTCATATTCTTTATGCGGTAGTTTTATTCGGAATTGCACAAGTTACTACACCAGATACTTTTATTATTGTTATGCTTTTAGCGATGTGTTGTTATATGCCAACAATCGCCTTAAGTAATTCAATATCTTATACTTCGCTTAAATTAAATAATAAAAACATTGTAAAAGATTTTCCGCCAATTCGTGTTTGGGGAACAATAGGTTTTATTGTGGCCATGTGGATTACGAATTTAAGTGGAAGTAAAGCAACTGAATATCAGTTTTATATTGCTGGAGTTGGTGCTTTAATTCTTGGAGTTTATGCTTTTACTTTACCAAAATGTGAGCCGCAGCGTTTGATTAAAGAAAATGCAACATGGATTGAAACTTTTGGTTTAGAATCTTTCAAGTTGTTTGCAAACTACAAAATGGCTTTGTTTTTTGTTTTTTCTATGTTTTTAGGAGGAGCATTACAATTGACAAATGCTTATGGCGATGTATTTTTAGATGAGTTCAAGCATTTTCCAAAATACGCAGATTCTTTCGTAATAAAATATTCGACTATTATAATGTCGATTTCTCAGGTTTCTGAAACCTTGTTTATTCTAGCAATTCCGTTTTTCTTAAGACGTTTCGGTATCAAACAGGTTATGTTGATTAGTATGTTGGCTTGGGTTCTTCGTTTTGGATTATTTGCTTTTGGAGATCCAATAGGAGGGCTATGGATGATTATTTTGTCTTGTATCGTTTACGGAATGGCATTTGATTTCTTTAATATTTCAGGTTCTTTATTCGTAGAAAGCAATACAGATTCTAAAATTCGTTCTTCTGCGCAAGGTTTATTTATGATGATGACCAATGGAGTAGGAGCCGTTTTAGGAAGTTTAACTTCTGGATGGGCAATTGATCGTTTCTTTACCAAATCATTTGCTAATACAACAGAATTAGCTGGGTTTTTACAAACGGATGCCACTAATGAAAAAATGGTGGAATTTGTAAAAGGACAAGGAAATTCAATTTCTGCAGACGGGATTTTTGCAAATCCAATTTTAATGAAAGATTGGCACACGATCTGGTTGTCATTTGCAGCTTATGCATTGATTATCGCAATTGCTTTTGCTATTTTGTTTAAACACAAACATGATCCGAAGGAAATTGAGAATTTGAGTCATTAAATAATCCTTTTAAAATATTTGAATCCTATTTTCAGTTTTGGAAATAGGATTTTTTTAAATACTTTATATTTGTTTAATGATCGCTTGAAGGGAAATATTATCCTCGCTATTTAAAGGTTTCATTTTTATTTACTAAGTGTGCATTATGGGTATTAAAAAAATAGCGTTTTTGATTCTTCTGCTTTTTATAGTTAGCTGTAGCAGAAAAACAGATTATAAGCCAACAGTTAAACTGGATTCAATTTTAAAAAACGAGAAATTAAAGAAAGATTATGCCGAATTCAGGTTCGATAATGTTTATCTGATTTTAGGAATAGAGAAAAAACAAAGTTTTGTTAAGTTTTCTAAAGAAGCAAGTATTGATGATCTGGTTTTGATGACAGAATGCGAAAAACCAATTGTAAGATGTTTTGCCTTTAAAGTGTTAGCTGAAAGAGATTATTCTAAAATTCGTTAATTATTATTTAAGCATCAAAATGATAATGAGTATCTAGATGTTTATCATCCTCCTTGTGTCAGGATGAATGAGATGGTTAAAGTTTATATGTTGCAACAATTAGGTTCGATTTTCAAATTGCAAAATGAAATTTAGCAGGGCTGAATACGATCAGATTTTAGTGGATTTTTTTAGATAATATTTGGTCGAGTTAAAAAGGCGAGTAAAAGTTCCTTTTAGCAAAATTGAAAAAGCAAAGAGAATTGAAAATTATTATTTTGAGAATAGATAAAAGTTGAAATTAGTTTTAATGTGAAAATTGAAAATCAGAATTTCCTTGTTTTGTAAATCTTTGTCAAAGTTTTTTAGGGTTTATATTTATGTTTTAAATTTGTTTCTATGAAAATTATTAAACCGATTTTACTGATTCTGATACTTTTTGCTTCTGGTATAATTTATGCCCATAAAGATAGAATTGAAGTTCCGGAAAGGTTTGTTTTTATTTTAAAAAGCGGAGATGTAATTAGATTTGAATCTCTTGATTCAAAAATTCTCTAAAGAAATTGTTAGAAAAAAAATAGAAATTTCAGAAGTTCAATTGTATTATAAAACAGGAGAAATTATAACTGTTCAATCTGATGGCGTTAACTGGATATTGTTTAAGATTACTTTTAAAGGTCAAAGTCTATATGTTTCTCAAGAAAAACTAAAAAAGATTAAAGAAATTAATTTTTCGACTTTAAATTTATTTTGGTCGGGAGAGAGCAATGCATTTAATTCCCATTACTTATGTTTGAGATTTGATATAGGAACTCAAAGTTCATTTGGTGTTTTTCCAAATTTAGAATTGCATTTTGAAAACCGTAAATTTTCAAGGTCTGAAGTTTGGACGCAGACGAGCGAGAATTCGAGACATGGAAAAACCTTTTGATTATAAGCATAAGGAGAATGATTGAACTTGATGATTTTCAAAATTTGTCATTTTTGTTTTCTGCTTTTGAAAAACAAAACTTCCTAATCTAGCCCCGATAGAAGTGGAAATCCTTTTGTGACGGGGTTCGGCACAAAAGATTGAAACGGATAGCGGGACTAAACGTCTTGAAAACATAAATTGTTCTGCTTCTTAAACAATTGACTGATAATCATATTGGTTTTGTTTTGTTAATTCAGAAAAATGTATTAATTTTGCAGTCCTTTTGGCAGAGAAGAGTTTCCATTAGGAATCAACCATTTATGTAAAACAACTTCTGTATTTTCTATCGCATAGAGAAACTCGAGAAAAACAGAATACAAATTTTTTTATCAGCATGTCTGAACAATTAAAATCACAAGAAGAGTTTTTAGCAAATTTTAACTGGCATAACTTCCAAGAAGGAATTGATGCAGTAGATGAAAAAAACTTACAAGAGTTTGAAGAACTAGTATCTAAAACTTTCATCGCTACAGATCAAGAAGAAGTAGTTGAAGGAGTTGTTGTTAGAATTACAGATAGAGACGTTATCGTTGATATCAATGCTAAATCTGAAGGTGTTATTTCTTTAAATGAATTCCGTTACAACCCAAACTTAAAAGTAGGTGACAAAGTTGAAGTATTAATCGACATCCGTGAGGACAAAACAGGTCAATTAGTATTATCTCACAGAAAAGCACGTACTATCAAATCTTGGGATAGAGTTATTGCAGCTAATGAAACTGGAGAAATCGTTAACGGTTTTGTTAAATGTAGAACTAAAGGAGGTATGATCGTTGACGTATTCGGTATCGAGGCGTTCTTACCAGGATCTCAAATTGACGTTAAGCCAATTAGAGACTACGATGTATATGTAAACAAAATGATGGAATTCAAAGTGGTAAAAATCAACCACGAATTCAAAAACGTTGTTGTATCTCATAAAGCGCTTATCGAAGCTGATATTGAAGTACAGAAAAAAGAGATCATCGGTCAATTACAAAAAGGACAAGTATTAGAAGGTGTTGTTAAAAACATTACTTCTTATGGTGTGTTCATTGACTTAGGTGGTGTTGATGGATTAATTCACATTACTGACCTTTCTTGGAGTAGAATCAACCACCCAAGTGAAGTTCTTGAATTAGACCAAAAATTAAACGTTGTAATCCTTGATTTCGATGATGAGAAAACAAGAATTCAATTAGGATTGAAACAATTAAACGCTCACCCATGGGATGCTTTAGATGCTAACTTAACTGTTGGTGACAAAGTTAAAGGTAAAGTAGTTGTAATCGCTGATTACGGTGCATTTATCGAAGTTGCTGAAGGTGTTGAAGGTTTAATCCACGTTTCTGAAATGTCATGGTCAACTCACTTACGTTCTGCTCAGGACTTCGTGAAAGTTGGAGATGTTGTTGAAGCAGTTATCTTAACTCTTGACAGAGATGATCGTAAGATGTCATTAGGTATCAAACAATTGACTCAAGATCCATGGACTGACATTACTTCTAAATACCCAGTAGGTTCTAAACATACAGGTATCGTTAGAAACTTTACAAACTTTGGTATTTTCGTAGAATTAGAAGAAGGAATTGATGGATTAATCTACATCTCTGACTTATCTTGGACTAAGAAAATTAAACACCCATCTGAGTTTGTAAACGTTGGTGAAAAACTTGATGTTGTTGTATTAGAATTAGATGTTGAAGGACGTAAATTATCTTTAGGTCACAAACAAACTACTGCTAATCCTTGGGATCAATACGAAGATTCTTTCGCTGTAGGAACTATCCACAACGGTGAGATTTCTGAAATCGTTGACAAAGGAGCTACTGTAGAATTCGGAGATGATATCGTTGCTTTCATTCCTACTCGTCACCTTGAAAAAGAAGACGGAAAGAAATTGAAAAAAGGTGATACTGCTGATTTCAAAGTAATTGAATTCAACAAAGAATTCAAAAGAGTAGTTGCTTCTCACACTGCTATCTTCAGAGAAGAAGAAGAGAAAAACGTGAAAGCTGCAACTGAAAATACTTCATCTGCATCTTCTACAAATGCACCAGCTGCAACTTTAGGAGATAACAATGATGTATTAGCTGCATTAAAAGCTAAAATGGAAAAAACTGAGAAAAAATAATTCTTAGCTTTTTATAAATAAGAAGTCCCACAGCAATGTGGGACTTTTTTTATGTCTTAACTTTATATTGTTTAGAAGATTTTAACAAATAAAGTTGTGTTATTCTGTTAAAAAGTTATTTTTGTATGAAAATACCACATATGAAGAAACTCTACTTTTTAATTTTATCTTTTTGCTTTTTTAATGGTTTAAATGCCCAAGTTGTAACCTTTCCAGATCTTTATTTTCGAGAATCTTTGCTCAAATCTGCTACAGATTTTTCCGTTGCAAAAGATGTTAATGGAAATTATTTAAAAGTTGATGCTAATGAAAACAATCAAATTGAAGAATCTGAGCTTCTTCCAATTGTATCCTTAAAAATTAATTCTTCTAACGTTAGAGATCTTACCGGAATTTTAAAGTTTGTCAATCTTACAGAGCTAGACGTTAACTCATGTTACTTATCTAGTTTGAATGTTTCAGAACTAAAAGATCTTAAAACACTCCGATGCGCAAACAACTCAATTACTTCTTTAAATTTAGCGGGATTATCCAAAATTGAAATTTTAGAGTGCAGTAATAATTTAATTACTTCATTAGATTTGACACTTCTAACAGGATTAAAAAATCTTTCAATTGCTAAGAATAAATTAACTGTTCTTAATGTTAAATCTTTTAAAGATCTTGAAAGTTTGAGTTTAGAAAGTAATTATATTCAAAATTTAGATATTTCAAACTTAACTAAATTAGTAAATGCAACCTTTTATGGCAATCCTTTAACTATTCTTAATGCGTCAAATTGTACAAGCTTAAAGTATATAAGCGTAATGGATCAAAAACTAACGAGTGCTACTATTTCAGGTTGCAGCAGTTTAGAGGAATTGGCTGTGGCTAACAGTCAAATTACAAATCTGAATGCTGAAAATTGTATTAAATTAAGCAAATTGTCAGGAACTGAGGTTGGTGGATATGCTCGTACCTTAAATCTTAAGAATTGTAAAAATCTTACCGATATTAAGATGACAAATTTTGGAGCTGTTGAAATGGATCTGTCATATTGTTCTGCTCTTACAAGTTTAGTTTGCGGTAGAATTAGTTTGGAAAAGCTTAATTTATTAGATTGTTCAAATTTGAAAACTTTGACAGTTAGCAATAATCTTCTAAAAGAGTTAGATTTAACTAATTGTATTAATCTTGAAAAAGTAGCTGTTGGAAATAATAGCTTGACCACTTTGTCTTTTTCAGGGAAAAAGATTCAGGAGCTTAGCTGTAATGCAAATTTATTGACTAGTCTAAATCTGTCTGGGTTTAGTGATCTTGTAAGCTTACAATGCAGTGGCAATAAACTTGCAACTATTAATACTACAGGAGTTACTGGTTTAAAAAAGTTAAACTGTTCTAATAATCTTTTAACCGATATTGCTATAAAGCAAGCTGTCAATCTCGAAGAATTTGACTGTACAAATAATAAACTTGCCAGTTTAGATGTGAGTAATTTAAGTAAACTTAAAATATTTGAATTTGGCGTCGGTAATTCAGTTTTAAAGAGCCTGAATGCATCGGGCTGTGTATTATTGGAAAATCTATCCATTAGCAATCCTTTAGAGCTAATCAATTTAAGTGACTGTACAGGATTAAAATACTTTTATTTAACAAAGGTTACGTACACTCCTTACGGTAATGTAAATTTGAATTTAGAAAATTGCTCTAATTTATTAACCTGTGAAGTTAAATCAAGAATAATTGATAATATAGACGTTACAAATTGCAGTAAGTTAAATTCATTTAAGGTAACTTCTGCAAGTATTGATAAAATGGTTTTTAATAATAATCCAGTATTAAGCTCTGTTTTCTTTGAGTATGTAACTTTTTTAAATGTACTCGATTTAAGAATTCTTCCCGCTTTAACCGATCTGTATTTAGGAACCAGTACTGTATCGCATGTTGATGTATCAAATTCTCCAAACCTTACCACTTTTACCGGACTGAATACTATTCCGTTAGAAAGTGTTAATGCATCTGGATGTAAGAAATTAAACGCTTACACCATAAGAACAAAAAAATTAGATTTGAGCGGATGCATAGATATAAGAGGAGTGTATTATGATAATAATTCTAGATTGGAAACTTTAGATGTAACAGGATGCAGCAAGATAGAAGAGATTTATGTTGCTTATAATGGTTTTCATTCTCTTAAATATTCAGATTGCCCAAAGCTGGCTAAGCTATCGTTAATCTCTACATCTTTAACAAACTTAGATATTTCAAATTACCCAAACCTCAAGGAGGTAATTGTCGGACAATCCAATAGTTTGACAGAGGTTACTTTTTCTAGTTTGCCATTGCTAAAGAGAATTGAGCTGTTTAACAATTCAGTTAGTTCTTTAGATCTTAAAAATATAAAAAGTTTAGAATTTTTAGATTGTAGTGAAAACAAACTTACAAATCTAGATATTCAAGGACTAGCCAATTTGATTGAACTTCGATGTACTAAAAATAAATTAACGAGTTTACATACTTCAGATTTTAGAAAATTAGAAAAGCTTGATTTTTCATATAATGAAATTAAGAATATCAATGTTACCAATCTAAATAATCTGATACAGCTTGATTGTTCTGATAACTTATTGGATGAATTGGATGTTTCTGGAAGTCCTAATATTAATTATTTAATGTGTTTAAGAAACAAATTTACCATACTAGATTTAAATAATTTGACAAAGCTTTCAAGTTTTAATTGTGTTCAAAATGAACAGTTAACTTCTTTGTTTTTGAGCAATTTAAATAAAGATGTCTATATAAGTTTTTATATCAGCAGCAATCCTAATTTAAAATACATTTGTGTTGATGAGAGCAGGGTTAAAACTTTTCAGAATGAGGTATATCGTTTAGGGTATTTTAACTGCCACGTAAATTCATATTGCAGTTTTACTCCAAATGGCACTTACGCTTTTATGAAAGGAAATACCCGTTTAGATGCTAATAATAATGGCTGCGAAATTTCTGATCTGAATGTTCCAAATCTTAAATTTCAAATTAAAAGCAGTTCAACTGAAGGAGCTGTAATATCTGATGATAGCGGGTTTTACACTTTCCCAATTCAAGAGGGTAATTTTGAGATTGTACCAAAATTAGAATGTGCTGATTATTTTACAATTTCTCCTTCAAGTTTAAATGTCAAAATTGATTCTCAAACAACACCTATATTACAAGATTTTTGTTTGGTGCCTAATGGGATTCGTAAAGATTTAGAAATAGTTCTAATTCCTTTAGAAGAAGCAAGACCAGGATTTGATGCGAAGTACAAAGTTGTTTATAAAAATAAAGGGAATGTTGCGCAGTCTGGATCGATTGATTTAGCTTTTAATGACAGTATTTTGGATTTAATTCAGTCAACGCCCGCAACTTCAACTCAGGTAAACAATAAACTAACATGGAATTTTAATAACTTAAAACCATTTGAAAGCAAAGAAATAGTTTTCACTTTCAATGTAAATTCTCCAACCGAAATACCAGCGATCAATAATGGAGATACCTTAAGTTTTACGGGTACAATAAAGTCGGATGGAGTAGATGAGTTACCATTAGACAATGCATTCACCTTAAGCCAGGTTGTTGTAGGTTCTTATGATCCAAATGACAAAACTTGTTTAGAGGGCTCTGTAATTACACCAAGTTTAATAGGAGAGTATGTTCATTACATGATTCGTTTTGAAAATACTGGAACATATCCGGCAGAAAATATTGTGGTTAAAGATATGATAGATTTGAATAAATTTGATATTTCAACCTTAATACCAACCAGTTCAAGCCACTCTTTTGTAACTAAAATTTCGGAAGGAAATAAAGTTGAATTTATTTTTGAAAATATTAATCTTCCTTTTGATGATGCGAGTAACGATGGATATATTGCTTTTAAAATAAAAACAAAACCAACATTAAAAGTTGGGGATTCGTTTACTAATGATGCCAATATTTATTTTGATTATAATTTCCCAATTCTGACCAATAAAGCGACGTCAACATTTAAAACTAGTACTCTTTCAACTCAAGATTTTAATTTTTCGAGATACTTGATTTTATATCCAAATCCATCAGATCAAATTTTAAATATTTCTCAAAATGAGAATATAGCGATACAATCTTTTGAGATTTATGATATTTTAGGGCAATTAATAATTGCCATTCCAAACGCAAAAACAACCTCAAATATTGATATTTCTAAGCTAAAAACGGGTAATTACTTTATAAGAGTAAAATCAGATAAAGGAAGTTCAAGTATGAAATTCATTAAGATTTAAATAGAAAGTCCCACAGCAAATGTGGGACTTTTTTGTTTTAAGTTTCAGGTTAATTTCTTTTGTCAGTTCGAGCGGAGTCGAGAACACTCTTATGAAAATGATTTCTGTTATTTTGAAGCTATTAATTTTGTTTCTTCGGCAGTAAACTCAGGTATAATTGCATAAGAATCGATATTAGCAATTTGCATTTCATCCAAAATATCAACCAAATTCTTAAAGTTAGATTTTTTGGTTGGTTTTATAACTACTGTAATTCCTCGTCCAGGTTTTCCTAAAGCAGCTGAATATTCGAGCATGCTTTTATTTCTTTTTAGTAATTCTTGGCGAATTCCGTCTTTACCATATTTAATTTCTTTTGGAGAAATTATTGGGGAATTTAAAATTCCCATGTAGTATATCATTTTATTGTTTTCACCTAACATTATGGTTATTGATCTATTTTCGCCATAATGGCGTGGTGGGCAATCGCAACATTCTCTATCTTGGCCGTTATCATATTCCATAGCTTTAGGTTTCGACAATTCCCCAACAACCATAAAAAATATAATCAGTAAAAAAGAGACGCTAACCATTGCAGTTAAATCTACTCTCGAACTTAACTTTTTGCTTCGTACTTTCTGTGGTAAATTTTTCATAAAGAATAGTTTTGATTTTAAATTTAATAATAAAAAGAAAACAAAAATCATGTATTTTTAAAATTTTTAGAATAAAATTTAAAATCTACTAAAGCCTTGTTTTGCTAGTACTTAGAAAGATATAGTTTTCTTTTTCGAAACTAATTTGTTTTAATTTAAAACCAAAACATTTTTTCCTGCGTAAATGAGCTTATAACTTAAAATCATTTAAACATGAAAACTAGAAAATTTTTAGCTCTTGCAGTTTTAGCTTTAGGATTTGCATTTACATCAAATGCACAAAAATCAGTAATGGTTGGTGGAGCAGCGATGTATCCGAATAAAAATATTATCGAAAATGCAGTTAATTCAAAAGATCACACCACATTAGTAGCAGCAGTAAAGGCAGCCGATTTAGTTGAAACATTAAAAGGGGCAGCGTCCGTTTACTGTTTTTGCTCCAACTAATGCCGCTTTTGATAAATTGCCAAAAGGAACTGTAGAGACGTTATTGAAACCAGAGAATAAAAAAATGCTTCAAAATATCCTGACTTATCATGTAGCATCGGGAAAATGGAGTTCTGCTGATATTGCAAAAGCAATAAAAGACGGAAAAGGAAAAGCAACGATTAAAACAGTAAGCGGTGGAACCCTTACGGCATGGATGAAAGGCAAAGACCTATATATTACTGACGAAAATGGCAGTAAAGCCAAAGTAACCATTGCAGATGTTAATCAGTCAAATGGTGTAATTCATGTAATAGATGCTGTTTTGCTTCCAAAAAAATAATTAGCTTCAAATTCCAAAAAAGAAATTCCAAATTCCAATTTAAGCTTGGAATTTGGAATTTTTATTTTGAGATTTTTCTAGTATTATTTTTTAGCGGTCAAAGTACTTCCTGCAGAAGCAATTATAACGCAAACTACAGCTAGAATTTCGTAGAAGTTTAAATTTTCTTGAAGAAATATAAAAGCGCAAATAGAAGCTGCTGCTGGTTCTAGACTCATTAATATACTAAAAGTGCGGGGTGGAAGTTTTCCTAAAGCCTTCATTTCTAAAGTAAACGGAATTGCACTAGACAAAAGCGCAAGAGCAACACCCATTCCGAATAATTTTGGAGTAAGATTGTTTAATCCGCTTTCTAGAAAACCAAAAGGCAAGACTAAAATGGCCGCAAACAACATTCCGGTTGTAACGGCATCTCCATCGTTCATTATTTTCGAAATTTTACCTCCTAAAACAATATAAGCACTCCAGAATGCTCCAGCGAGAAGTGCGCATATAATTCCGATAGGATCTAAGCGATCGTTTGTCCATGGTGCAATTAATAAAATACCAATTGCTGCCAGCATTACCCAACAATAATCAACCAACCGTTTTGAACCTGCTATAGCGAGTATTAAAGGACCAACAAACTCTAAAGTTACGGCTAGGCCAATTGGAATTTTTTCTATTGCGAGGTAAAAAATTAAATTCATGGCCACCAAAGACAGACCATACGGAATTACAATTTTCCATTGTTGAGGAGTTATCGCTTTTAGATTTGGTCTATAAGCGAGTAATAAAATTAACGCCGAAATACCAATACGCATAGATGCCGTACCAGCTGCGCCGATTGTAGGAAATAGTGTTTTGGCAATTGCAGCCCCACATTGAACACTAATAATAGCTAATAATACTGCTGGAACAGGAGGAAGGCTGAATTCTCGGTTTTTCATAAAAAATAGGACAGAATTATAAAAAATAATTGCTGTCGGATAATAAAATGTATTCTAAATTAATTGTCCAATGCTCTTTTTGTAACATAGGCGCGGTAACCAATAATAGCCATTTGCCATTTCGTAGCCTTAGAAATATCTAGACCCTTTTTGGTAAAGCTTGGCAAAAGTAGTTTATTTAGTTTAGCTAATAATTTATACATAGTAGATTTGTTTGTTCAAAGATATAAAAAAAGACTTTGTGTTTGAAGCAAAGTCTTTTGGGTAGTAAAATGTAAAAGTATTTAAATTTTGAGAATCAGATTTTCGTCGCCATCGGTTTCGCGATTTATGGCATTTTTGGGAGCTTCCATCCAGCCCGTTTTATTGATGACAAATTTGAAAAGATGTGTTTTATTTTTTTCAAATTTTGATTTTGGGACCGATAATTCAAATGTATTTTTACTTTTCTGAATCATTTGAAAATTCTGATCATTCGGATTCCATTGGTCAAAAGAACCCGCTATAGAAACACTTTTAACCAAATTTGGATCTAAATTCTTATCATGTTCATAAACAAATACAACATTATCGTTGACGATCTTGTAACCGTAAATACCAGATTGCTTTTTGTTTTCGCTCAATAAATCATTAGAGAGTCTTGTAATGGCTTCACCAAGTGCATTGCCAGTATTTTCATCACTTATATTTACGATGATTGAAATTCCTAATTGGCGTTCTGGATAAACAACCAGCATGTTTTGAGTTCCAAAAGCACCACCGTGTTTCCAGCAGTTTTTTCCATTTTCATCTACTTGAATATAATCCCAGAAATAACCGTTCCAAGTTGTTGGGCTATTTAACAGATTTCGTTGCGATTCCTGAACAATTTTATTTTTTGTATTAAGCTCATAAGCAATAAATTTAGTCAAATCACCTAAAGTAGATTTTAGCATTCCAGCGGCGCCCCAAAGGTTGTCTGAAATGTTAGGCATTAGAACGCCTTTTAGATTATAGCCGTTTGCAATAACAGTATTTGGACTTAAATTTATACCGCTTGATTGCATGTCAAGTTTTGAAAAAATATTTTCTTTCAAAAGCATTTCATAGCTTTTCCCATAAACGTTTTCTAAAATATGAGCCGTAAGATTAAGACTTCCGTTGCTGTATTTGAATTTAGTACCTGGTAAAGTGTCTAATTTTATAGTTTTAAGATCTTCAAAAAACTTCTCACGACTATACGTTTCATCCATTTTTTTAAAAGCCAAATAACTACTGTCGTTTCTGTTTTTTCTTAATTCGGCAGTATCTGGAAGATCTTTATCAAAACCAGTTCTAAAAGAAACCAAATCTTTAATAGTGATTGGAGTTCCGTTATATTCTAAGTTTGGATAAGAGCCCGTAATATATTTTCTAATATCATCGTCTGGATTCAATTTTCCTTCCAAAACTGCTTGAGCAGTCAGTAAACCTGTAAATAGTTTGGTTATAGAGGCAACTTCAAAAACAGTGTTGTTGTTCGCAACGTTTTCTTTTCCCTTATCAATTTCACCGTAATGTCTCGTATAGGTTTTTCCATTCTTAACCACTCCAATTGAAATAGAATTAGCTTTTGACTTTCCTATTAAAAGCGAAGCTGTTTTGTCCATTGCAGTAAAAATACTTTTTTCAGCGGTATTCTTCTGCGCTAGAATTGAAAAGCTAAAACATAAAAACAGGAGTATAATGAGCTTTTTCATTTTCGTAAATATGTTTTTTATTTATTAAAGAGAAGTATAGATTACTTCGCTAACATTGTGTTGATTTTCTCCAGCATTTCTTTTGCATTATTGTTGTCTGGAGAAAGAGATAATGCTTTTTGATAGTTTTCTTTCGAAAGTGCCAATTGATTATTTCTAAAATAGCCATCAGCCAAACTATCAAATGCATTTCCAGATTTTGGATTCTCTTTTGCATTAAGTTCTAAAACTTTTATTCCGTCATGCAATCTTCCGTGATCCATTAATGTATAGCCAATAACATTCAGTCGATATTCAAAGTCCCAATCTGGATGATTCTTTTTTATGGCTAAATAATTCTGTTGCGCCTTTGTAAAATCTAATTTTAAAAAATTCTGATTGATTTTTTCTCCAGCTAGTAAAAATTCATCTGTAAGTGTTTTATCTACAATCGAAGCCACATGATTAATTACTTGACTTTGTACATATAAGCCCGAATATTTATGCCCATTGGATAAAAAGATTATCGTTAAATCACGATCCGTAAATTTTCTAAAAGCAGTTTCATTGCCACCAGTAAAGCCGCATGAAAGGACATTATTAACCGGTACAATTTCCCATCCGAAAGCAAAACGATCTGTGGTGTTGGCAAACGGAAACGGTTTCCACATATTGCTTTTGGTTTCCTTTTGAAGATAAACGCCTTTATCGAGGTTTTCATTCCATAGAATAAAATTCGGCAAAGAAATATTTAAGCCGTTTGCAGAATGAGCGTCGGTTCCAAAGTTTGAGGTGCTTTTAACGTACTTTTTTGTTTGATCATCATAGTTGTATCTAGAAGCACTATTGGGTACCGTTTCGCCAAAATTGGATGAAAAATAAACACCTGATTTTACAGAAGGAAACTGATTTTGTAAAATATATTCTTCAAAAGTCAAACCCGTAATTCTTTCGATAATTTTAGCCAGAAACAAATAATTAGTTTGATTGTAACGATATTGATTTCCTGTTTTAAAATCCATTGTTTTTTGAGACAGTAAAGCTATTTTTTCGTCAAGTGGCGCCGTTATTGGAATTTCTTGAAACCTAACAACATCAGGAAGCCCGGAAGAATGAGAAAGCAAATTTTTAATTTTTACTTCTTGCCATTCTTTTGGAGTGTTTTCTAAATATTTTGAAATAGGGTCTTCGAGTGATAATTTTCCTTGTTCAATAAGTTGAAATATCCCAACATTGGTAATTAATTTGGTAGTCGAAAAAATTTTAAAAGCAGTGTTTTTATCCACTGCTTTATCGTCTTCTATAGAAGCTTTTCCAAAATATTTTTCATAAACAATTTTACCATCTTTTATTACTGCCAATGCCACACCGGGAATTTCATTAATTGCTATTACTTCTTTTATATAATTGTCAATTTTTTGTTCTGTTGATTTGTCAGCGTTTTTTTGACCAAAAGATAAATTAAGAACGAATAGTAAAGAGACAGTAAGTAAGGCTCTCATCAGGATTAAGCTTTTTTATTCTGCTTTTCCATTTCTTTCATCTCTTTTTCACGCTGCTTCATGTCTTTTTCATGCTGTTTCATGTTTTTTTCATGTTGCTTCATATCTTTAGCATGTTGTTTCATATCAAGCTCATACTGTTTCATGTCTTGCTCGTATTGTTTCATGCTATTTTCATAGTCTTTAGAATCGTCTCCGAATTTGAAGTTAAAGTCGTAGTTGAACTTTTCCATGTTTGCGCTGAATTTTTCCATAGCAATTTCATATTTCGCCATTTCTTTTTCATAAACTTCTGCTCTTTGCGACATGATAGCTTCAACTTGCTTTTCGTATTCTTTCATTTGAGGCTCAAACGCTTCCATCTGTTTTCCAAATGCTTCCATGTCTTTTTCAAATTTAGCCATTGCTACTTTATCTTTTGGATTTTTTGGAGCAACAGGAGGTTTTGGCATTTTTGACATATCAATTGCTGGAACAGGAGGCATTGGTCATGAAGGAAATGCTGGCGGAGTAGGAGGTGTAGGAGCTGCAACATCAGATTCTCCATTGCCAAAAGTGCGAACAATAACTTTGTTGTTTTTGATAATCATTGGTGTTTTGAAATTTCCATCGGTATTAATTACAATAGCTTTTGATCCATTTTCGTTTGTTCCAATTGCCAATTCGCAGTCTTTAATAGCTTCGTCTCCGTCAATTCTGATCATTTGTTTTTTACCAGAATCCGATTTTACTTTGATTTGAATCCCAGTCAATTCTTCTTTTGTATTTCTTTTTACATCCGAAATTTCGACATCCAAATTATGATTTGCCTTTAATTGGCCTGGCAATTCATTTAATTCCTTATCAGTCGTGTTTTTAGTAATTTTGATTGTTTGCTCTGTATTCTTAACTGTGTCTCTTTGGATTGTTGCAACTTCAGCTTGTTTCTTTTCTTGTGCAATGGTTCTTATTTGAAATAAAAGAACAAACGCACCAAGAGCAGGTATTACTGCCGAATACTTCCAGTAATTTCTTTTGTTTGATTGATTTTTGTTTAACATGACAATTCGTTTTTTGATTAATGATTGATAAAAATGATTGGTGATTGCAACACAAGTTTCGTGTGTTGTGATTTTTAAAAGTGTGTATTGATACGCTTTTTTGTCGGCAATTTTTTTAGAAGCTTCACTATCTGCAATGAATTCAAGATTTTGAAGAATAGCTTTCTTATAAAGCCAGATAATTGGGTTGAACCAAAATAGAATGCAAAAGATTCTAGAAATCAAAACATCAATGGTATGCTTTTGATCGCTGTGCACTTTTTCGTGCTCCAAAATACTTTCCAATTCCGACGAAGTATATAGTGATGAGTTATATACTATGTAATCGAAATAAGAGAAAGGAGCTATATTTTCATTAACATCGATAAATTTAAAATCTTCCTGCTGTTCAATCTTTTTTCCTTTTAAAACAGAATTCAGACTGTAAAAATCAAGCGCAAATTTGATCATGAAGCCTAAGAAGCCAATTGCGTAAACGACAGCTGCAACCAAAGTCCAATTGATTTCAAAATTTTCTTCTTCAATAACAGAAACAGTTGTAGGCTTATGCTGAGTGTCATAAACAGCAACTTCATGATTTGAAGTTGGAATATTCGATACATCCGTTGTTGTAGTTGTAATTATTGGATCTGGCGCTGGCACTGGAGGCGCTTCAACCCAAATCACTTTCGTATAAACTACAAAAGGCAATACCACAGAAGTGATTAATCCCGCCATTAAAAACCAGCGGCTACTGTTAAAAAAAGTTTCTTTGCGAAGTAAAAAGATGTAAGCAAAATAAAACATTGCTAATAACCCGCTTGATTTTAAGATAAAAATGAAAAGTGCTTCCATAACTATTTTGATTACTTACCTGCTTTTGGATTTTCGATCATGTCTAATATTTCTCGCAATTCGTCGGCCGAGATTTTTTCTTCTTTAGCAAAAAAAGAAACCATGCTTTTGTATGAGCTATTAAAATAATTGTCAATTGCAGTGCTCATGAACCCTTTTCTATAGTCTTCGATGCTTACAGCTGGATAATATTGATGTGTATTTCCAAAAGCATTATGTGCAACATATCCCTTTTCTTCCAGATTGCGAACAATGGTAGACAAAGTATTATAATGTGGCTGATCTTCTAAAATCTCTGCTTGAATTTCTTTTACAAAAGCTTTTTTCAGCTTCCATAAAATATGCATGATTTCTTCTTCTTTATTGGTCAGTTTTTGCATTTCTCAGTGATTTAAAAGATTAAAACTTTTTATTTTTTGGTTTTAATTTCGACAATACCATGCTCGCCTTTTTCACCAAATAAAGCTACAGCATCTAAGCTTTTAAAAACTCTTACCGATTTAATCGTGCTAGGAGGAAGGCTGTTCATATCAAAATCAGCAGGCATATCTTTTCCATCTAAAATGACAAGCGGAAAACCTGTTTTTACATTCGTTTTTACACCATTTGAAACAGCAACAGATGTTCCTTCATCAGAAGAAGTCGTAATAACCGTATTATTGTCTTTATCAATAATTACAGTAGTGCTAGAATTTGCACTACTATTACTGTTAGTTTTTGTACTAGTATTAGAATTAGTGTTAACATTGGTTTCTGTATTAGTAGTTAAATTTTTGCTTACTGCTGTTTTAGAAGTCTTGTTTGTTTTGTCGTTGGCACTTACTTTTTTGCTGGCAGCGGTTTTTTCACTATAAGTCTCAATTCCAGCTTTTACAGTGCCGTTTTTGTTTGTTGTAACAAGAATTCCAAAATCTTTAATGGCTTCATCTCCAGTTTGTAGAGATTGCGATTTTTGCGTACCATTAATTATATCGACTCTAAGAGATGTTAATAGATTTTCGGAGTTTCTTTTGATATCAGAAAACTCTACATCGATATTATAAGTTGATTTTAAATCTTTTTTAATCTCTTTAAATTCGGCATCTGTCGTTTTTTTTGTGATTTTGAAGACATTGACAGATTTAATTTCGTTCGAAACTATTTTCACATTTTCCTGCCTTTCTTTTGCAACTACATCTACTTGAAATAAAAGTACAAAAGCGGCTAGAGCAGGAATTACCGTGTAATACTTCCAGGTATTACTCTTTTTTGATTGATTTTTGTTTAACATGACGATTCGTTTTTTGATTAATGATTGATAAAAATGATTGGTGATTGCAACACAATTTTCGTGTGTTGTTATTTTTAAAAGCGTGTATTGATATGCTTTTTTGTCCGAAAGTTTTTTAGAAGCTTCACTATCAGCAATAAATTCCAAATTTTGAGTGATTGCCTTTTTATAAAGCCATACGATCGGATTGAACCAGAAAATGATGCTGAAGATTCTCGAAATCAATACATCAAAAGTATGATTTTGATCGCTGTGCACTTTTTCATGTTCTAAAATGCTTTCTAATTCTGATGCTGTGTAAAGTGATGAGTTGTACACGATATATTCAAAATAGGAGAAAGGCGCGATGTTCTCGTTAATGTCTACGAATTTGAAATCGGCTTGTTGTTTGATTTTTTTTCCTTTTATAATAGCATTCAAACTATAAAAATCAATTGCCAGTTTTAAAAGAAAAACTAAAAGACCAATCCCATATAAGCCAAGAATAATATAATTCCAATTAAATTCTGCCGATTCGCTGTCTGAGTTATTTATTAATGTTGTTTGGATGTTGGTATCGAAATTAGGAGCGGCATCAATCCATATTACTTTTGTGTAAGTCAATAATGGTAAAATTACTGAGACTATCAAGCCAGATAAAAGAAACCATCTGTTACTGTTGAAAAATGTTTCTTTGCGTAGTAAAAAATAGTATGCACAATAAAACATTAGCATTAAGCTGCTTGATTTGGCGAGGTAAATGAAAACTGCTTCCATAAACTGATTATTTTTTTTCGTTTTTATTTTCGATCATTGATAAAATCTCACGCAATTCATCTGCTGAAATTTTTTCTTCTTTAGCAAAAAAGGAAACCATACTTTTATAAGAACTGTTAAAGTAATTATCGATTGCGGTTTTCATAAATCCTTTTCTGTAATCTTCAATTGCTACAATAGGAAAGTATTGATGTGTATTTCCAAAAGCATTGTGATCAACATATCCTTTTTCCTCCAGATTACGTACAATTGTAGATAATGTGTTGTAATGTGGCTGATCTTCTGTTATTTCGGCTTGGATTTCTTTTACAAAAGCTTTTTTCAGCTTCCATAAAATCATCATAATTTCTTCTTCTTTGTTTGTTAACTTCTGCATCTTCTCTAATTTTAATTCAAACCTACAACTATTTTTTTAGTTACGCAACTATAAAAATAGTTATTTAACTAAAAATTAAGTTTGCTTTCAGTTTTGAACGCAGAAATGCTATTCAAATTTAATGGTAATAAATTGAATGATAAGGTTTTAAAAAGTTAAAAGTTTTTTTTTACGAAATCTTCTCGTTGGTCAAAGCATTCTTAATCCAAATGCAGCAGCCGGTTGCAACAACTCCGATACAGGCCATAAAAAGCCAGTTAATTTGATAGCCGAATCGGGTAATAATTTCAAATCCAAGCTTAGAACTAATAATATGGGCAAGGCTAAAACTCATTGTGTAAAGTGCCATGTATCGGCCTTCTTGTCCGCGAGGTGCTCGGCTTAAAGCAAATGCGTTAGAAAAAGGGAAAGTAAGCACTTCTCCAATCGAAATGCAAACCATGCTCACAACCAAAATTCCGGCCCAGAAATTAACTAGAAGTAAAAAGAAACTGCTCGCCATAACAAACGATCCAACGATGATAATTCTAATCTTTGGAAAAGCTTTTCGCTCTAAAAATCCAACTGTTGGCATTTCTAGAGTAAAGATTAAAAGCCCATTTAAAGTCATCAATAAACCAGTTTGGAATTCGCTTAAGCCAAATTTTTCATTATGATATAAAGGTAAAGTAGTAAATAACTGGAAGAAAATCATTGCTGTAATAAAACTTACAAACAAGAAAACCCAGAAAATTTTATCGTGAAAAACCGATTTTACATCGGTAGCACTTTCTGTTTTATCATCATGCGTTACTTTTTTCTTTTCCTTTACCAATAGAGCAAAAATTGAAATCGAAATAATACAAGAAGCTCCGTCAACCCAAAACAAACCTGAATATCCCATTCCCATAATAATCAAACCTCCAAGCGCTGGTCCGGCTGCAAAACCAAGATTTACCGCAAGGCGCACAAGCGTAAGGGCACGAGTACGATTTTCGGGTTTGGCATAAGCCCCCAGAGACACAAACATAGCAGGACGAAACATATCTGCAATCGTCATAAGAACAAACATGGCGGCACAAAGGCCTAGAAAGTGGTAATATATTGAACAAAAAATAGCGAAACACCACTAGTGAATAAACTAAAAATCATGATTTTATAGAACCCGATCTTATCCGATAATTTACCGCCAAGCCAAGAACCCAACATAGATCCAAAACCAAAAGCCACCATAATCCATCCGACTTGGTTATAGGTAAAATGAAGATCTTCTTTTAAATATTTAGATAAAAAAGGAAGAACCATTGTTCCAGCGCGGTTAATAAAAGTGATGATAGCGAGAATCCAAACTTCTCTGGTAAAACCTCGAAAGTTGTTAATGTAGTGAGTTAAGGCAGTTTTTAGCATTTTGTTTGATAAATTATCGTCACAAAGTTAGGAAACTTTGTCTCGTTAAGTGGTTGGTGTTTTGTTACTTTTGAACTATTTTTGCAGAAAATTTCTAAGATGAAAACTATAAACGCCCTTGCTTTATTGTTGGTATTTAATTTTGGCTTTGCACAAAAAAAGTTCAATAAGACCGATGTTCAAAAATTTCAAAAGAAAATCAATACCGAGTTTGCTGATCCTAAGACTAGTCCGTTGATGGCTGAAGATTTGAAAACCTTTAAAAGCTTAGAATTTTTTCCTATTTCAGAAACTTATTTTGTAACTGCCACTTTGGAAAAAGCCAAAGGGGGAAAAGTTTTTGAAATGAAAACTTCAGGAAATTATACTCCAAAGTATATTAAATACGGTACTTTAAACTTTAAAATAAACGGAAAAGCTTTTAAACTTGCCGTTTATCAAAGTTTAGAACTTATCGTTCAAGAAAAATATAAAAATCATCTTTTCTTGCCTTTTTCAGATTTAACAAGTGGAAAGCAAAGCTACATTGGAGGTCGCTATATTGATTTAGAAATTCCGAAAGGAAATACAATAGCAATCGATTTTAATCAAGCTTATAACCCGTATTGCGCTTATAATTACAAGTATTCTTGTCCGCTTGTACCACAAGAAAATGATTTGAAAATTGAAATTAAAGCAGGAGTAAAAGCGTTTCATTAATGGAATATTTTAATTTTCATACGCATCAATTTACCAATCAATCTAATGTCGTAGAATTGGTTAATCAGTATCCAAAAGATTTTGATGAGACGATTTCGTTTTATTCTATCGGAATTCATCCTTGGTATATTGACGAAAATAGAATTGATGAAGATTTGAGAATTATTGAAGAAAAACTGCAAAATCCAAACTGTTTGGCAATTGGCGAATGCGGTTTAGATAAAAGAATTGAAGTTCCGTTTGATTTGCAAATTTCAGTTTTTGAGAAGCAGTTAGAATTAGCAGAAAAATTCAATAAACCTGTAGTAATTCATTGCGTTGCGGCTTTTCAGGAAGTAATGGCAATCAAGAAAAAAATGAAGATAAGAGTTCCAATGATTATTCATGGCTTTTCAAAAAATAATCAACTGGCAGAGCAATTAATTGCGGCTGGATTTTATCTTTCGTTTGGAAAATATCTATTGAAAAATCCAGATTTGAAAACGGTTTTCCAGAATGTTCCAAATGATCGTTTTTTCTTAGAAACCGATACAATTGAAGAATCGATTCAACAAGTTTATGAATTAGCTTCAGGATATAAATGCTTAAATTTGAAAGAATTACAAGGCGTTATTTTAAGTAATTATAAAAGGTTATTTAAACAATAAAAGGAATAAAGAGTAAAGAATAAAGAGTAAAGAATAAAGAGTATAGAATAAAGAGTATAGAATAAAGAGTATAGAATAAAGAGTATAGAATAAAGAGTATAGAGTAAAGATTTTTTGTGTTCAAAGTTTGTCACCCTGAGCGAAGTCGAAGGGCGTTCCAATTTAGAATAGGGCTTCGACTTCGCTCAGCCTGACAACTGGGAAAAACGTAAAACTTGAAACCTGAAACTTGAAACCTGAAACATCTATAAACCTGAAACAAAAAAATAAAAAAGAGAATATATGGCAGAATGGACAGAAAGAGCAGAGCTTTTGTTTACTAAAGAAGGATTAGAAAATTTACAAAAATCTAATGTTTTAGTCGTTGGACTAGGAGGAGTTGGATCTTTTGCGGCTGAATTTTTAGCAAGAGCAGGAGTGGGCAACATGACAATTGTAGACGGAGATGTTGTAGATATTACGAATATTAACCGTCAATTGCCAGCTTTGCATTCTACAGTTGGACAGCCAAAAATTAAAATTGTAGGCGATCGATTGATGGATATTAATCCGGAATTGAATTTAACTCGTGTTCAGGAATTTCTTTCGCCAGAGCGTGCTTTTGAGATTGTTTCTCCAGAATTTGATTATGTTTTAGATTGTATTGACAGTATTACTCCAAAATTAAACCTGATTATTGCTGCAAAACGCAAAAGAGTAAAAATCATTAGCAGCATGGGAGCAGGAGGAAAAATGTTGGCTTCTAAAGTTAAAGTAGCAGATATTTCAAAAACGATTAACTGCTATTTTTCTAAAACAGTCCGTAAGCGTTTAAAAGAAGTAAAAATCAATAAACTGAAAGTGGTTTTCTCTTCTGAAATTCAAGACGAAAAAAGCTTAAAATTAACAGACGGTAAAAACTTTAAAAAGTCATTCTACGGAACAAACAGCTATATGCCAGGATTATTTGGCTTGCACGCTGCCGAAACAGTGATTAGACATCTGCTTAAAAAATAAGGTTCTAAGATGCTAAGATTCTAAGTTGCTAAGTTTTTTTATTAGCTGAAACATTTGAATCTTAACTTCTTGAATTTATAAATAAAACTTAAAACAACTTTGTCAAAGTTTCAAACTTTGACAAAGTAAAACACAAAAGGAGTAAACCTTTGAACCTTTGTCCCTCAGAACCTTAGTACCTTAAAAAAATGATTAAAACAGTAATTTTTGATATGGATGGCGTAATCGTTGACACGGAGCCAGTTCATCGTTATGCCTACTATTTACAATTTTCAGAATTGAATATCGAAGTTCCAGAAGAGATGTACACCACGTTTACTGGATTTTCGACTCGAAATACATTTCAAACTTTAAAAAGTTATTTTCCAACTGTAGAGCAGGAAGTAGAAGATTTGATTCAGCGAAAAAGAACTATTTTTAATGAAGCTTTTGATACTAAGGAAGATTTGCATCTTTTGGATGGAGTCGAAGATTTGATTAAAGATTTGTACAACAGCGGAATGCAATTAATTTTAGCTTCTTCGGCTTCAAAAGTAACTATCGATCGCGTTTTTACAAGATTCAATTTACACCAGTATTTTACGCATATTGTAAGCGGAGAAGATTTTCCACAATCAAAACCAAATCCAGCGATATTTATTCATGCGGCTTCTCTTTCTGTTGCGCCAAAAGAAGAATGCGTTATTATTGAAGATAGCACAAATGGAATAAAAGCAGCAAAGGGGGCAGGAATTTATTGTATAGGATATAATAGTGAGCATTCTCATCTTCAAGATTTATCTGAAGCTGATTTAGTTATAGAACATTTTAACGAATTGAATGCTGAAAAAATATCACAGCTAAAGGACTGAATTATATTAAATTTAACATTTGTTCCCTAATTGAATTTGTAAATTTGGATAAAAAATAAAACTTAAAATAATGAAGAAACTACTTATTGCTTTAGCCTTGATTTTAGCGCCATTAGCATCAGAAGCGCAAGTAAAAACTCCACAAGCAAGTCCAAAAGGATATATCAAACAAACTGTTGGTTTAACTGATGTTGAAGTTACGTATTCAAGACCAGGAGCAAGAGGAAGAGCTGTGTTCGGAAATTTAGTTCCGTTTGGAAAATTATGGAGAACTGGAGCTAATGAAAATACAATTATTAATTTTAGCGATGATGTTATTATCGACGGAAAAACGCTAAAAAAAGGAAAATATGCAATTTATACAGTTCCTAGAATCGAAAGTTGGGATATCATTTTCTATATTTCTACTGATAACTGGGGATTGCCAGAAAACTGGAGCGATTCGTACGTAGCTTTAAAAACTACAGTTAAAGAAGATGCTTTGCCAACTCCAATTGAAACTTTTACAATAGGAATCAACGGATTAGATCCTAATTTCGGATATTTAGATATCGCTTGGGAAAATTCTCATGTATCTTTAAAATTTGAAGTTCCAACAGCTAAAATTGCTACAGCAAGTATTGAGAAAACTTTGGCTGGTTCGAACTTGGAATGATTATTTTGCAGCATCTCAATATTTATTCCAATCAAACGGAAATATTGAAACGGCTAGAAATTATGTAGACAAAGCGCTTGATATGAGTTCCGATAAGCCCTATTACGTAACAAGATTGAAGTCTCAAATTCAGGCAAAACAAGGTGATAAAAAAGGAGCAATCGAAACAGCAAAAGCTTCTTTAGCATCTGCTGAAGCGGCAAACAACGCCGATTACGTAAAATTGAATAAAGATAGTATCGCTGAATGGAGCAGATAATAATTCTTTCGAATTCTTAAATTCCAATTTTTAAAATATCAAAATCTAAAACTGACGAGTTTTGGATTTTTTTTGTTTTTAAAATAAAATAGACAGACTTGTCTGTTTGTGTGAAATGTTTTTTATATTTGCAGATATAAATTAAGATGTTATGCTGCCAAAAGAAAGAATATTAGAAAAAACATTTACTTTATTTCACACACAGGGTTATAATGCTACGGGCATCAATCAAATTATTGAAGAGGCAAAAGTTGCAAAGGCAAGTTTTTATCAGCATTTTAAATCTAAGGAGGATTTGTGCGTGGCCTTTTTAAATCAGCGTCATTTCTTTTGGTTTGAAGAATTGCAGAAGTTTACATCCAAAGAAGAGGATAGCAAACTAAAAATTTTAGCTTCTTTTGATTTCCTAATTTATATGAATAAAAAGGAAAATTTTAGAGGTTGCAGTTTTCTAAATATTCTATCAGAAATTCAATCCGATAATATTAAAATTTTAGACGTAATTCAAAACCATAAAGCCGATTTACGCGTCTATTTTACCGAAATTTTAAATGATACTCTTTTATCAGATCACGTATATCTACTTTTTGAGAGTTGCATTATAGAAAGTCAACTTTTTAAATCCAATCAACTTATTGAGCAAACTAAGAAAATTATCCAAACTTTAATCTAATTATTATGGAACAGAAATTGCCATTGCCGCCTTTCTCGTATGAAACAGCAATAGAGAAAATTCAATTAGCAGAAGATGCTTGGAACAGTCAGGATCCAGAAAGAGTTTCAAAAGCCTATACCGTTGACAGCGAGTGGAGGAACAGAAATCAATTTGTAAACGGAAGAGAAGAAATTGTACAGTTCTTAACGCAAAAATGGAAAAAGGAGAAAAATTATAAACTTAAAAAAGAATATTGGGCGCATACCGAAAATAGAATTGCGGTTCGATTTGAGTATGAATATCAAGATCTTGAAGGAAACTGGTTTAGAGCCTATGGAAATGAGAACTGGGAGTTTGATGCAAATGGTTTGATGCAAAAACGTTTTGCCAGTATCAATGATCTTTCAATAAAAGAAGAAGAAAGAAAACTTTAAGAAATTTAATTCATAGAGGGCGGTTCAGGAATTTTTACCGTCCTTTTTATTTTCTTTATAATTAATAAATAAAAAGTAATGCCTCCTAAAATAATCAGCAATGCGATTTGAAGTTGGCCAAGTACATTGTTTCTGCTGTACATAGCATTTGCGACAGCAAGTTTTGCTTTTCCTTCTTCAATCTGAATTTGCGAAAGAGATTCGAGAGTTTTTAATGCTTGTGCACTCGAATTGGCTATTTTGTTCCAATCTTTATTTTCAACCTGTTTGTTGATTTCTTTGCATGAAAGTAAAAAAGCATCAAAGTACTGTTTTTCTTTATTTGTTAAAACCGTCTTGGCATACAAATCATCAATATTATGAATAATGTCTAAGGTGTGAATAATTTCATCTTTCTTGATATTGTCACTTAAATCTAATTTTTCAGCTTCAGCTTTTATAAAATGAAGCTCTTTAGAATATTGAAAAATATAATGAGCCACAACCAATCGGTCTTTGTAAATAGCATTGATATTATCATTTACGTTTTTAGAATTTCGCAACGTATTAAAGTTACCAAGCAGAATGATAAGCATCACAACTAGTAATATAAAAGCAGCTTTGGTTTTATTGCTGTATTTTCTGTGATCTTTCATAAAGCTTTTTTTTTAGATAACAATAATTAATCAATCATTCTGTTCTCAACGAGTTCAATGTTTTTTATCGAGGCTAGCGGAGTAATTTTTACTTTTTTATCTCCTTTGACAAAATAAAAGTAGTACAAACTATTGTTTCCAATAACAAATACGTTTTTAGATTCACCTTCGTTAAAATCCATTTGATAGCTGTAATCCAATTTGTTTTCTTTTAGCTTTTTCTTAGTAAAATAACCTCCTGCCATACCATAGCCAAGAAAAAAAGACAACAGAAAAAGTATAAGTGATTTTATGGCAATACCATTGTAGTAGCTTTTAGTTTCTTCTGGAGATAATGCATCAGTCGATTTTAGTTCAAAAGATCTTTTTACAAAGGCCAAATCCTTATTCTTCGCTAAAAAAGAAGGAAGATAAAAATGCACCAAAAAAAGAATTATTATGGCTCCAAGAATAATTGGGTTTGAGGTAAATTCAGCAATCGGACTAATTAAAACGTCCATAATAGTAGAATACCTTAAGATATTAATTCCGAATTGATAATAATAAATACTGTCTTTTAGTATTCCCATTACAATCAAAAAGAGATAGCCAAATGGCAATAGTTTTTCTAAATCGTCTGAAATCTTCATTTTTTCAGCTTAAAATTGGTTAGTTTTTGGTCAGTTTTACAACTTACTAAAATAGTCTTTTTTACTTACAATAAATGAAGAATTGTATTGGAAGAAAATAGTTATCCGAATTTTAAGCAGCTATTTCCTGCTGTCCGCTGTATCTTTTGTGGCGAACCCCGCCACAAAAGGATGCCGCTTCCATCAGGGCTAGGGCATCAGGCTTTATTTGAGATATTTTTGTTTAGTTAATGTATCAGTCTGTTGGTTTACAATTTCTGCCACTTTTCTTAAAAATGCTGGACTGATACACTCGGAATAGCTAATATAAACAATGTGATTGTCATCTTCTAAGTTTTCATTTTTCTTAGCTGCTTCAAAAGAACTATCTAAACCGCTAATTAAATAAACTGGATTTCCTTCTTTAAATAATTGAGTGGCAATGCCAATTAATCTTTGCTCGCCAGCAATTTGTAAATCAGCTTCTTTGTATGAAAGAAGGAAAGAACAAGTGATTAATGAACAAAACTTTGAACTTTGAAATCCTGGATATTTCAAGAAAATTTCATTTCCTTGATTTAAATTCTCAAAACATTTTGTGTACAATTGAGACGAACTTGAAGTGTCTACAACTATATTAGAAGTATCAATATTCTGACTTTCTATCTGAAAGAATGACAAAAATAATAGCACTAAAAACAGTTTTCGAATCATCTTTTATTCAAGCATTAACTCATTATCATCCGATTTTCCTTTAAAGAACAAAAACTGAAGTAAAAGCGCCAATACAATAGTCAAAATAGCTCCAATAAAATTAAGCCATAAATAACCCAGTTTCTCCTGTCTGTAAACCATAAAATAATAAATTACAAAAATCGTAAACTGACTTATGAGAGCACTGATAAACATTGGTTTTGCTTGAACTCTTTTGGTATAAAAAGCTACAAGGAAGATTCCTAAAACAGTTCCGTAAAAAATAGAACCAATAATGTTTACAAGCTGAATTAAATTTTCAAACAAAGTTCCAACGCAGGCAAAAAGTATTGCTATAACTCCCCAAAAAAGAGTAAAAAACTTGGTAACATGCAAATAATGTTTCTCCGACTTTTCTTCTTTCTGATTTCGTTTGTAAATATCTATTGCTGTTGTAGAAGCCAGTGCAGTTAATCCAGAAGCAGTAGAAGACATGGCAGCCGAAATAATAACGGCCAATAACAATCCGATTAGACCTTTTGGCAAATAATGCAGAATAAAATGAAAAAACACATAATCTTTATCGTTGGTTTCTGAATTACTATCGGCTCTCGAAATTATTTCCTTGGCTTTATCGCGAAGATCCTTTTCTTTATTGGATAGCGCAACCAATTCTTTACGCAAAATCGGATTGTCATAATCTTGATTCAGCTGATCGATGTACAATAAATTAATAACTTTTTTATCTTCAGAAAGTTTCACTAGTTTTTCTTCTAAAACATGATATTCTTGTTTATAAGCCGACTTCTCAATTGCAATTTTATTATTCGGATTAAAATTTAAAGGAACCGGATTGAATTGAAAAAATACAAAAACCATAACTCCTGTAAGAAGAATAAAGAACTGCATTGGCACTTTTAGAAGTCCGTTCATGATTAATCCCATTTGACTTTCGCGAACTGATTTTCCAGATAAATAACGTCCCACCTGTGATTGGTCTGTACCAAAATAGGCAAGTGCCAAAAAGAAACCTCCTGTAATACCACTCCAAAAAGTATATTTTTCTTCGGGATTAAAAGAAAAGTCAACAATATTCATTTTGTCATTTGCTCCAGCAATATGCAGCGCACTATTAAAAGTCATATCGTTTGGAAGATAATGCAGAATCAAGAAAAACGTGATAAACATTCCAGACATAATGACAAACATCTGCTGTTTTTGCGTAACGTTTACCGCCTTTGTTCCTCCAGAAAAGGTATAAATGATTACCAAAACTCCGATAATGATATTCATTACAGTTAAATTCCATCCTAAAAGTGCAGACAAGATAATTGCTGGAGCATAGATAGTTAAACCAGTTCCTAGACCTCTTTGCACTAAAAATAAAATTGCGGCAAGCGAACGGGTTTTTACATCAAATCTTTTTTCTAAAAATTCATAAGCCGTATAAACTTTGCTTTTATGATAGAGCGGAATAAAAGTCAAACAAATAACAATCATTGCAATTGGCAATCCAAAATAAAATTGCACAAAACCCATTCCGTCGTGATAAGCCTGTCCTGGAGTCGATAAAAATGTAATTGCACTCGCTTGCGTCGCCATTACAGAAAGACCTACAGTATACCAAGGCGTTTCGTTGTTTCCTAAAATAAAATCTTCTACGTTTTTACTTCCTCGGGTTTTCCAAGAGCCGTATCCAACAATAAATAAAAGTGTGACAATAAGTACAATCCAGTCAAATAGCTGCATAGGTTATGAGTATAATTGCATGATTAAGAAAAAGATAGCAATATAGATTGCATTTGCTACTAAAACATAAGTGTAGCTTTTTTTCCATTTTTTTGTTTTTTTAGCTTCCATATTTATTGCTTTAAATCTTGTTTAGGAGCTTCAATTGGCTGTTTTAGAGAAATAATGTTCGATAATAATCGATAGGCTCCAGAAACACCTTCTGGCAATTCCCTAAAGAAACTTAAACCCGTGTAAATGTAATATCCTTTTCCGTAAGGTGCGACAAGAAGAGCTCCATCTTTTGGAGATTCTCCTTTATCGTGCGACGAAATAATAGGAGTGAAGGCAGGATCATATTCGTTTGGGTAATATAGACCTTGTTCTTGTGTCCATCCTTGAAAATCTTTTTCAGATATTTTATTAGGCGTATTTAAAACAGGATGATTGGGTGCTAAGAATGTAATTTTAGCATTTTCTTCTGTTACACGATCGTTTGATAATTTCAACGGATAAGGAGCAATTTTGTCTGTCACTAATTTTCCGTTTGTGTTGTATTGAACAATCATGTTTTTACCGCTTTTTACAAAATTGAAAAGTATATTTTGCTTGTTTGCCAAAGCATTTACGGTATTGTAAGCACGAATTCCTGTAATTACAGTACTGAAAGAATCTAATTTTTCTGGCGTAATTTCTTCGGGTTTTAAGATCGAAACTTTATATCCCATTTGAGTCAAACTTTCCGGAACTTCGTCTCCAGCGCCCATAATATAAGCAATGGCATCGCCAGAGATTTTCAAATCAATTCTAATGCATTTTGATTCAGCTGGTTTTAAAACCATTTGTTTGGTAATATGGCTAAAATCAATAATAGTTTGGTCTTTATCAAATCGTTTTTTGTCTACAATTGCGACACTTTTTACTGTCGCTTCCTCTGCATTCACTGGAGGCGTAACTTCAAAATAGAAGATTTGCTCGTTGCCTTTTTTGTCTAAAACAAACGGGATTTCTTTTGGAGAAACAGACCAGCTTTTAGGCAACTCTAATTGGAGATTTCCTTTTATATCATCTTTTCCAGCGCGAACTTTTACCGGAACCATTTTGCTTTTAGTATTTCCAAAAATTAAAACTTTTTCTAAAATTGAAGTTGTAACTTCTGGAACGATATCAAGAAAATTGTACATTTCGCCTTTTACGCCATCATTGTACTTGTATACAACAGTACGCTCAAACGGAATCTCTACCTCATTGATTTTGATGTTAAAAACCACTTTTGTATCTCTAATAATATCTGGTATACCAATAATTTCCTGATTAGAAACAGTGTACATTCCAACTGTCGCTTTTTCTTTTAACCAATAAGGCTGGGTATATTCTATATTGTTTGGAAGCTGTAGCTGCAGATTAATTTTGTTTTCGTTATTGTTCTTCAATACAACGTTTTGGGCTGTTGTTTGATTGCCTGGAAGCGTAGTTACACTAATTAATTGCATTCCGATAGAACATCTATTAATAGCTTCAAGAGTTAATTTTATTGTACTTTCTGGCGTTGCTTCTTGTTCACTGGCAACCGCTTCAAGATATAAACCAGAACAAGATGCGATAATGTTTTTTATAGCAGCAAGTTTAATCTCTTTCCAATGGGTATCGTCTAAAGCTTGAATCATTGCATAGGCTTTGACTAAATCTGGAATACTTGCAGAAGGATGGCTAAAATCGTATTTTGAAATGATGGAAGAAATCAAATCTCCAACTGGTTTTCCGTTTTTAACACGGTTCCAGCTTGTATCTATACCGTCAAATAAATTATCACGTTCTTTTGGGGTTTCGCCATTAATTAGCTCTAAATATTCGGTTTCTTCACCACGAACACCAGTACTTCCAAAACCTTGTGACTGATGACGGCTTCGGCTTAAAGCAGCGATTTCCTGATTTGATTTTCCTATTCCTGTGTAGTAAACACCTGTTTCTAGTTTGGTGAATTTAGATTTATTGGCAGCATCAAATTTTTCTTGGCTTCCGTAGAACCACCAAGACGGATTAAAGAATTGGCGTTTTACCTGCCAAGGAGAAACATATTTTAATTGTTCAGGATAAACTTTAGGATCGTTTGTTAATTTGAAACTTTCGACACTCAGCATTGCAGAAGAGGTATGATGCCCGTGTGTTGTACCAGGAGAACGATGATCAAATCTATTAATAATAATGTCTGGCTGAAATTTTCTAATGGTCCAAACTACATCAGCAAGCACTTTGTTTTTGTCCCAAATATCTAAAGTTTCAGATGGATTTTTTGAAAAACCAAAATCGTTTGCTCTAGAAAAAAATTGTTCGCCACCATCTATTTTTCGAGCTTCAATTAATTCTTGAGTTCTAATAACACCTAGTAATTCACGCAATTGCGGGCCAATTAAGTTTTGTCCTCCATCTCCGCGAGTAAGTGATAAATAACCCGTTCTGGCATTCATTTCATTGGCTAAATACGAAATCATTCTAGTGTTTTCATCATCAGGATGCGCGGCAACGTACAATACAGATCCTAAAAAGTTTAGTTTTTTGATTTGATTGTAAATTTCAACTGAATTTGGTTTTTGCGGCTGTTGTGCAAATGAAATCTGAAAACCTATAAAAAATAGAAGAAAGATTTGAATCTGTATTTTTCGCATGGTGAGTGTTAGGTGTTTTTTGAAATTATTCCAAAAATAGTAATTATTTTATGGAAGATTATTTAAATGAAATGTTAACGCTCAATAATTATACCTTTCTTTAAGATGATGAAACAAAAAAGCTGCCAGATTGATTCTGACAGCTTCTTAAAAATATATATTTGATGCCGTTTACTGCTTATTTCAATTTGTTTTCTGTATCAACGTAGTTTCCTGTAATAGTTACGCCAGTACCTTTTGTAACTTTTCCATAAATAGTGATAGAAGAAGTATTGCCAATGAAATTGATTTTAGCGCCACTATTCAATCTTAAATCTCCCCAAATTACAACAGATCCTTCAACTTGCAATGTAGCATTGCTATTGATAATTAATTCTGTAGGAGATGATTGCTGGTATTTACCTTGAGATAAACTTCCTCTCATGTTAAAAGTACCACCGCTATTTAGTGTTAAGTTGCTAAGAACGGTAATAGAACCACAATGTGTTAGAACTGCACCAGAATTAATGATTGCCGAATTAATAGCTGTTGCTCCTTGGTACGATTTTACTTCATTAGAATTTAAAATCAAATCTCTCCCTTGATTGTACAAACCATAAGTTAGACAGCTCGCAAAAGTAGTATTTGGTTTCTCCATTTTAATGATTTTCAAACCTCCAGTTCCGCTTGCTACATAAATGTAATTTCCGCTTGATTTTACATAGTTTGAAGAACCTGCAATTCCAACCGAACCTAATAAATTAAGCTGTGTTGCAGATTGATACACATTAAGTCCTAATGCACCGTTAGCAACAAAAGCATAGCCATCATTAAAAGAAACGGCATTGGTTACATTATCCTCACCTGCAGTTGCAATTCCGATAGTTTGTAATTTTGATCCACTGTTGATGTCGTATACACCAAGACCGTTTGGACCTTCAGAAACAAAAAGTTTTGTTCCGTCGATATCCATTGTTCTTTTTGCCCCACTAACGTCTACAGAAGTTGTAAAGCTTTTTTGCAACGCAAGAGTCGATTGATTGTAAATGTTAACTCCTTTAGTTCCACTTAAAGTAACTACCTTATCACTTGTTAAAGCAATAGAACGCAAATCGGCCATAGCAGCTTTTCCTGCAATTACTTTTGTAGAACTGTTTACTTTAAACAAACTTCCGTTGTCTCCCGTTACAGCAAAATAATTAGAAGCATTAGCAGCTACGTCTGTTGTAACTCTACTTTCTAAGTAATTTGTTTTCAATTTATCTGTAAGCAATCCTGAACTTAACTCCATATTAAACACAATTGCCGGATTCCCTGCTAGTTGAGTGTCTTTGTCCACATCTTTAGCAGCTCCAATAATTAAATTTGATCCTGAAAAAGTCAGAGAGGTAATATCTGTGCTTGGAATTAGGGCAGAAGTGACCAATTTTGGTTTGTAAGGATCAGAAACATCAATCACGTCAATAGCTCCAGAATAAGCATCGCCTCTCATAATATAAGAAACATAGGCGTAATTTCCGTTTACAGTAACGTGACTAGCTTGTAACGTTCTTCCGTTTGCATCAACTGGTGGTTTTACTTCGGCAATTTGAACAAGAGGAAAAGAAGTGTTGGTAGTCTCTGCAGATTTTCCTGCCAAAGAACCATTTTCGATCGAGATTACCCCAGAATTAGTTAAGTCAAGTCTTTGGTTTAATGTAGATTGATCTGAGGTAATGGTAATGTTATTTGACGATTGTCCATCGTTTTTGTTGTCATTGTTATCGTCACAACCTATTAATAGTGAAATTGCTAAAAATGAAAGCAAATAAACATTCTTTTTCATAAATTTCTTTTTGGATTTTAAAATTCGGCGCAAATATATATTATAAATATATTACAGATCAGCTTTTTAAGCGAAACTTGTTGTAATACAGTTATTTATATTGAATATACAACATTTTAACAAAAGATCCCATTAAACAAATCATAAAAAAAAGAGAGTATCATTTTTTTGATACTCTCTTGTATTGATCGCTAGTAATTTAGCATTATTATCTTCTACCATGTCCATGGCCACGATCGTGATCATCGTGATCGTGTCTGTCATGGTGCTTATCATGTTTGTCGTGTTTATCGTAATGTTTGTAATCTTTACGATCGTAATGACGGCGCTCACTATAGCCATATACTGGTCTTGGCTTGTATGGTCTTTGTGGAGCTCCGTGGTATCCTTTGTAATATTTCACTCTATGACGGTCAAAATAAGTATAAGGAGTTCTACCATGATAATCTGTCAAAACTACTTTGTAACCTCCATACAAATCATAGTTTCTATATTGTCTAGGTAAGTACGTTGCTCTTACCCATTTTCCTCCTCCGAAATAGATAAATTGAGCAGCACGAACATCGTAGTAAGCCTCAACATCTGGAAGATAGTAATATTCCATTTCTGTATATCCTACTGGTCCCCAAGCTGGCGGAGCACCAATATTTACGTTAACCGATACTTGAGCTTGTGTGGCGTTTGCAACCATTAGAAATAATCCGGCGATTGCTAATTTTATCGTTTTCATCTTTTTTTAATTTTATAATGTTAATCTTGAATAGGGATATTCATATACTGTGCCAAAAAATAAAAACAGATGTATTTTGTCGAGTAAAAATGCATTTCGACGAGTAATTTAGAAGCGTGTATGCTCTTAAAATATTGATTTATAGTGGTTTTGTTTATGCTTAAAAGTTTCTTAAGAAAAATAAAAATTATTTGTAATTGACAACTCTAGGCTTTGCAAGTTCGAAACTTTGAAGTCCGTAATCGGTAGTTTCAAAAGTATTTGTTTTGAAAACATTATCGCCTTGCTGCGGAATACTTGGATAATAAGATAACGATAGCTGGAATGAACTGAAAACCAAATAGTCATTACTAATTAATAATCCCACAGTAAGTTTAGAATAGGTTTTGCTCTTTGTCATTGCCATTTCTGGACTGCCCAATACCGCAATGGAATAATTGAAAAATGGATTTAAACGAAACCCCAGTAAAGAGTGTGGAGAATAGGTTTGTGTCTGCAATGATAAAACGGCTTTGCTAGTTCCGTATAGATAGGAATTAAAACCTGCGATTCCATTTTCTTCATTTATATTCAGTTGATCTCCAATTATATCATCGCGATTTACTCCAATTACCACTTTCGGATTTACGAATTGTCTGATTTTCCAATTTCCGACGCTAAATAATTTCGTAAAATAATTGGATTCAAACAGAAATGAAGTTTGGTAAGTTTTGGATTGATGAAAAAAAGTTCCTGCTTCAAAATTCATACTTAAAAATCCTAAACGGTAATAATTTCCAAAAGAGAATTGAGCCCCGACATAAGGCCGCCAAAAAGTGTTTTTATACTGATATCCTAAAGTAATGCCATAAATTCTTCCTATCGGTACGTCTTCTGTCTGTCCATTTCTAAATATATAGCTGTCTTTGATAAATTTTCTTGTATTCAATCCAATTCCGCTCAGAATTAGCTTTTCAGAAGAATAAAAATGATTTGGGTCGTAAAGATCAGATGGCGACTCGCTGTAATTGACATTCAAAAAACGAGCAGTAGTAACAAGGTTGGTTATGGCTTTGTGATTGTCTTCAAATACTTTAAAAGCGCGCCCCGCCCAAACATCTTGCGAGGTATATTTTTTGGGCTGATAAGCAAATGTAGAATCTGGAGCCTGAAGCGTATCTTTTCTAAAACTTTCATCCATATAAAATCCGCCCGCCCATTTGGTCAGGGGAGAGTAGAAGTCTCGTTCGATATCGATGCTTTTAATGTAATTGTTATCTAAATCCATTTTGTAATGCAGAACAGTTCCTATATAAGTATTCTTAATATTGGGTACAGTATACGTTACTTCATTGGCATTTTGACCGTCATCAAAACGGTTGGTAAAACGATATTCAAGCTGTTGTCCGCTTCCGAAAAAATCTTTTTCTTTAAAACCTATCGAAACTTGATTGCTCGAAATAGAAAACCTCGGAATTGTACTCCAGGAATCTAAAACACGAATGGTAACATCTACAGAATCTGAAGCTTGCCCAACTGTCTGATTGGAAATTCTAACTGCTGTAACATATCTCTGCGCACGAATCAAACGCTCAGACTCTAGAACTTTATAGGTGTTGTATGGAGTATTTCGCTTAAAAAGCAACAAGTTGTAAACGGCTATTTTCTTTGTTTTTAAGTGCAGTCTGTTACCCATTCTTTCTCCCCAATTTTTAGGAGTTAGGGTAGTATCGGCAACAGAATACCCAAAAGGGTCGAGAGTAACAATATTGATTTTTCGAATAATTTTGCCATCATAATTTGTTGAATCAATCGGAACAAGCAATTCCTCTTTTTTCTTCGACTTTTTAGATCTAAAGAATAATTTATGCATGGTCTGCGTAAATTTATTTTTCTTAGAATAATTTCTAATCTTAGTGTAGATTTCCGTAGTGTCTTTATCTTTTTTGGACTCTTTTTTATTTTCATTTACCTGCGCATACCCGCTTTGTAAACAAAAGCACAGCAAAATAAAAAACAGTATTTTATTGTTTAAAGACATTCGGTAATTTTTTTCTAATAGTTTTAAGTTTTATGAATTTAAGGAATAAACAGATGCTATGCTAGCATAACGTTATTTTTAATTTTCTGTTGTAATTTTTCTTTTTCTCCAAGCAAATTTCCGCGGAACATGATTCCCCATAAGATAACCCCAAGCAGAAAGCGAATCAATACGATCAAAAATAATTTTCAAAATAGCCAGAAGAGGAATAGCTAAAAACATTCCGGCAATTCCAGCTGCGGCACCTCCAACAATAATTCCCATAATAGACACAAAAGCATTTATTTCTACTTTAGAATTAATAATTAACGGCACAAGGAGATTATTATCAATAAACTGAACAATAACGTTTACAATTAGAATTCCGAGGATTACTGAAATTTCTCCAGATCCTGTTAATGATGCCAAAACGGTAATAATTCCAGCAATAAAAATTCCGATATAAGGAATCAAGTTCAAAATTCCTGTAATCAATCCGAGAAGGACGAAGTATTTCACGCCAATGATCCACAAACCTAAACTCGTCAATACCGAAACCACAATCATTTCGATAATTAAACTGACGATATAATTGTTGATTGAAACTTTTATCTGAGACAAAATATCTTGCAGAATACCATGATTTTCCTGTTTGATTAATTTGGCAAAAAACAGTTTAAAATGTTCTTTATAAATCAAAAACAAAAAAGTGTAAATGATCATAATGGTACTATCCAAAAGAACATCACTTATAGAAATTATAAACGAACCAAGTTTAGCCTGACCCGTTTTGACCGAATCTTTTGTAACAGAATCCAAATATTTTTTCTGTTCCCCAATGCTTACCTGAAAATTTTCTCTTATAAACTTATGAATTTCGACAATAAAGGAGTTTGCATTTTTCTTTATAGTATCAAAATCATTTGCCATGTAAGTGACTTGGTAGGAGATAAATACTAGAATTCCGACCACAATAGAAATGAAAATAGCAAGACAGACTATAGCAGCGAGGTGCCTAGGAAACTTAAGTTTGGTCTTTAGAAAAGTAAAAATTGGAAGGAGTAAAACGGCAAACAAAAATGCCATTAAAATGGGCGTAAGAATATCTTTTCCGAGGCAAAAAATGAATGCAAAACATATTAGAGTTATAAGAATAAAAGCAAGTTTTGCATAAAAGGGTAATGTTATAGGCAGAGTCATTTTTTATTTTATTTAGCTGAATTTATAAAACAAATATTACACTTTATTTGTCTTTTTACGTTCTAGCTTTTTTCGCGCCCGTTATAAAATTCCCATTACATACTTAGTCAAAAAACTCTCGCTCTTCGTACTTTGCAGGAATAATCGATATTCCTTTTTGAAGCAGTAAATTGTTCGGGAAAACAATTTTTTCTCCTTCCTTTGTTTTTAAGCTCACGTGGAAAGTATTAATATCTTCGATTTCAGCTTCAATTGGAAAATCTTTATCATGAATTTTAATAGTATCTCCAATTCTAAAAGGAAAAGAGAAGAATAAAACCATTCCGGAAGTGATATTGCTTAAAATAGACCATTGGGCAAACATAGCAACACCAATTACAGTTGCAATAGAAGAAATGGTGATAAAAATATCTTCTGTTTGAACTCCCCAGATTACAATTAAAGTGGTTACAACAAGTATATTCATTAAAATGTTAATATACTTGATAATCAAATTGGTACGATGTTCAAATAATTGGCTTGTAGTCGCAAATTGCTTTATTAGTTTAGCAATTACTATACGTAGTACAATCAAAACACCAATAAGAATGATTGTTGCGATTATTTCTCGGCTATACTCTTTAAAAGAAAACATAAATAAATTTTTACACTAATGTAGTCAAAAAATCGTAAACTTTGGCTGTCGGAAGCCCCATTACATTGGTATAAGAGCCTTCTACTTTTGCAACTGCCATAAAACCAAACCATTCTTGAATGCCATAAGCGCCAGCTTTATCGTAAGGTTTGTAGTTTTCTATATAATATAAAATAGCTTCGTCTGACAAATCGTTGAAGGTTACTTTGGTAATATCGTGCAAAAGAGTAGAGGAGTCTGAAGTTTTAAAACAAACAGAAGTAATGACTTCATGCGTTGCATTAGACATCGATTTAATCATTTCAAATGCTTCTTCGGCACTTTTAGGCTTTCCTAAAGCTTTATTCTGGTGCCAAACAATGGTATCGCTTGTAACCAAGATTTCATTTTCTTTCAATTCTCCTTCAAAAGCGTTGGCCTTTAATTCGGCTAGATAATCGGTAATTTCAACCGCTTTTAATTCTGGCGGATAAATTTCTTCAACGTCTTTTAAGCGAATTTCAAAATCAAGATCTAAATCCTTAAAAAATTGCTGTCTGCGAGGAGAACCCGAAGCTAAAATGATTTTATATTTTTTTAGTTTTTCTTTAAGCATTGTATTTGATATTTAAGGCAATAACCAAGATTGATAAGATTCCGAAGAATAAGATAAGTTTTAAGATGTTGCTTAAATGATGAAATTCCTTTTGAGATTTTGCACTGAATATTTTTACTATAAAATAAAGCAAAGGCGCTAAAACAGTGGCAAAAGCATAAAATACTGAAATGTAAAGCTTGTTTTGCATGAAGTACGTATTGCAATAAAGCGCACACATAATGAATGCAACAACAGCAAAACCTAAAGCGATTTTAGCGGCTCTATTAACTCCTATTGCAACAGGTAAAGTATTCATTCCCATATTGTAATCGCCATTTACATCTTCGATATCTTTTATAATTTCGCGAATAAAATTAATCATAAAAGCAAATAAGGCATAGTCTATTAGAATAGAAAAAAGACTTGCCATTTGGGCTTGATTCTCGCCTGTTGTAGCAGGAAAAAGATCAAAAACACCAATGATCAAAACGCTTACAGCCAAAAGCAATGCCACTACAAAATTGCCTAAAATCATAATTTGTTTTAGACTCGTAGAATAAAAATATAGAAGCGAAGCAATTAAAATAAAGAGTGATGCAAAAGTCGGCCTCATAATAATATTCGACAGAATAAAACCAATTGCAACACCAGAAATATTTAAACCTATATAAATGTTATAAGCAGCCGTTTCTGTAATTCCTTTTCCAACAACAACATTTTGCGGTTTGTTGATGCTATCTGTACCCACATCGTAAATATTATTGATTACATAACCTGCAGCGGCCAATAGAACAGTACTTAAAACGAGCAAACCGTATTGCCAATCGGCCAATGCCAACGGAACTTGCTGTTGTTTTAAAAAGGCATAGCGAAAAAGCAGCTGCATAAAAGCAAGCATTAAAAGGTTTTTATAACGAATAAGTTTTAGGAATTTCATATTCTAAGGTTCTGAGAGGCTAAGATTCTAAGGTACTGAGTTTTTTTTAATGGATACTGGGAACTGAAAACTGTGACTGATTATTTAATCGTGTTTTCCGTTAAAATAATCCATCCATTTTCCTTGCACTTTCATCACTTGCTCGATAACGTCTCTCGCAGCGCCGCGTCCGCCTTTTACGTGTGAGATATAACGGCATAGCGTTTTAATTTCTGGACTAGCATCTTGCGGACAAGTTGGAAGTCCAACTAATTTCATTACATGAAAATCAGGGATATCGTCTCCCATATACAACACATTTTCGGGTTTAATATTGTTGCTTTCGCAGTAAGCTTTAAACGTTTTTACTTTATCTGGAGTTCCTAAATGAATGTCATTAACACCCAGATTGCGAAGACGAACACGAACGCCTTCATTGCTTCCGCCAGAAATAATGCATACATGGTAACCACTTTCAATAGCCGCTTTCATTGCATAGCCATCACGAATGTTCATTGTTCTTAACATTTCGCCTTCATTGGTTACAAAAACAGAACCGTCTGTAAGTACGCCATCTACATCAAAAACAAACGTTGTGATGTCATTCATTATTTCTTTATAACTTTTTCCCATTATGCTGTATAGATTGTGTTAGGATTTTATAGATATTTTTTTTGTTTTCGTCTTGTAAAAAGGCCATATGCGCGTTGGTTGTGTTAGAATCGTGTCGTATGGCTGGGCCTGTTTGTGCATCAATAGGATCGAGTGTATTGATTTTATCTGCTGTTTCCTGAATTAAAGGTTTTAAAACAGCAAAAGGAACTTGGTTTTCTTCACATATTTCGTGTCCGATCTGGTACAAATGATTCGTAAAATTGCTCACAAATACTGCAGCAACATGAAGTGCCTTGCGCTGTTCTGAACTTATAGAATAAACTGCGGTTGAAACACTTTTTGCAATGGTTTCTAAAAGTTTGAAATCGGCTGTATTCTCTGCTTCTAGACAGAAAGGAATAACAGAATAATCTAATTCTTTATTTTTAGAAAACGTCTGAAGCGGGTAAAAAACACCACGTCTGTTTTTAGGATCTAAAAGTTCAATGGAAGATGTTCCAGAAGTATGAACCACCAATTGATTGTTAAACGGAAGCTGTTCTGAAACTTCTGTAATGGCATTATCTGAAACTGAAATAATATGTAAATCAGTAGGTTCTAATGCTTGAAAATCGGTTACAATCTTTTCAGAATCAATAAGATGAAGTAAGGCTTCTTTCTTTCGTGAAAAAACCTGTTTAATTTCAACAATTTTGCTGGCAGAAAAAGCCTTTATCAAATGCTGTGCAACATTGCCGGAACCGATTATTGTTATCTGAATCATGAAAGCAAAATTAGTATTATTTTTTTTAATGCAGGAGACTATTGAATATTGATAATGCTTTTTTGAAGTTTTTATTGTCTTCTGGTTTTGGTTAGAATTCTAACACTTTTTAGCTAAAAACAATTATTCAAAAAAAGCACATCTGTTTTGTAGGTTTAAACTTTCCTTATTACCAATTCGTTTAAAAAATAGTCCTTATTTTTGGTTTTTATTAACAAAAGGCAAAGCCTGCTAATCAACATTTTTAAGTACTTTTGTCGCACTTTTATACAATGTAATTCCTAAGAAATGGATAAAAAAATATTCTCTTTTTTGTTTTCTACACGATTAATGGCCGTTCTTTTTTTAACATTCGCAATTGCAATGGGCATTGGAACTTTTATCGAAAGTAAATACAATACCGATACGGCTAGAATACTAATTTACAATACTTGGTGGTTTGAGGCAATTATGGCCATCTTTATGCTTAATTTCTTCGGAAATATCAAAAAATACCAATTGCATAAAAAAGAAAAATGGGCAACTCTTTTATTACACCTTGCTTTTGTTTTCATCATTTTAGGAGCTTTTATTACAAGATATATTAGCTACGAAGGAATGATGCCAATTCGCGAAGGCGCGGCAGAAAACCAAGTATATTCAGATAAAACCTTTTTAACCATTTTTGCTGATGGTGAATATAAAGGGGAAATGAAAAGAAGGGTTTTTGAAAAAAATCTTTTACTTTCTCCTGTTACCAATAATGACTTTAGCATTTCAGGAAAATTTGACGAAACTCCTTTTGAAGTTACCTATTCGAACTATATCATGGGAGCAAAAGAAGTGGTTAAGCCAAATCCAAACGGAACTTTGTATCTTAAATTAGTTGAAGCCGGAGCGGGTGGGCGAGAAGAACATTACTTAAAAGAAGGTGAAGTTCAGAACATTCACAATGTTTTATTTGCTTTAAATAAGCAGACAGACGGTGCCATTAACATTAATACAACTGGAAAAGAATATACAATCCAGACTCCTTTTGAGGGTGAATTTATGCGAATGGCTGATCAATTTAAAGGAAAAGTTACAAAAGATAATGTACAGCCTTTAATGATGCGTTCATTATATAGCATTGGAGATATTAGAATTGTATTTCCAGAGCCTCCATTGAAAGGAAAAGTGGATTATGAATCGAATAATGATTTTAAAGCAAAATCTCATTCTGACGCTTTAGTAGTTAAAGTAAAAGCAGAAGGACAAGAAAAAGAAGTGATGCTTTTTGGTTCTAAAGGACAAGTTGGAGAAGCTAAAACAGTTAAAATTGGCAACATAGAATATTCTTTATTCTACGGAAGTAAAGCTTATATTTTGCCATTTAAAGTTCGTTTGAACGATTTTATTGCAGAGAAATATCCTGGAACAGAAAAAAGTTATTCTTCATACAAAAGTAAAGTAACCGTTCAGGATTCTACAGAAACTTTTGATGCTGATATTTTTATGAACCACGTTTTAGATTATAAAGGATTCCGTTTCTTCCAATCTTCATTTGATCCAGACGAAAAAGGAACTGTTCTATCTGTAAATCATGATTTCTGGGGAACAAACATTACTTATTTTGGTTATTATCTATTATACATTGGTTTAATGGCAATTATGTTTACTAAACATTCTCGTTTTGGTGATTTGAAACGTAAGTTAGACGCTATTCAAAAGAAAAAAGAAAAACTAATTACGATTCTGATTCTGATGATTAGTTTAACTGGTTTTGCACAGCAGAGTCCACATGTTCACTCTCATGATCACGATCACGCGCATTCTGCAGATCCAAACGATCATGCGAACCACGTAACGGCACCACCAAGTCAAAAACAGTTAGATTCTTTATTGAATATTTATAAAGCGCCAGAGGCACACGCGGCAAAATTTGGTCGTTTGATTATTCAGGATGCTGGAGGAAGAATGAAGCCAATCAATACATTTTCATCTGAATTACTTCGTAAAGTAAGTCATAATGATAAGTATAACGAAATGAATTCTGATCAGGTTTTCTTATCTATGACGCAGTATGCACAGGTTTGGATTCAGATTCCATTAATTTACATTAAATCTGGAAATGACAGTATCCGTAAAATTATCGGAATCGATTCTAAAGATCAATACGCTCCATTTGTGAAATTCTTTGACGAACAAGGAAACTATAAATTATCTCCATATTTAGATGCAGCTTATAAAGCAGCAAATCCAAATAATTTTGAGAAAGATTTTGTTGAAACCGATAAAAAAGTAAACTTAATGGAATCGGCATTAAGTGGAAGTATTTTAAGAATTTTTCCAATTCCAAATGATCCAAATCACAAATGGGTTTCTTATTTAGAGCGTGAAAGTGCTGGTTTTAAAGGAATGGATTCTACTTACGTAAAACAAATTCTACCATTATACTTTAGTGCATTAAATAATGGATCTATTCAGAAAAACTTTGATACGGCCGATAACTTGGTTGAAAGTATTAATGGTTTCCAAAAGAAATTTGGAGCTAAAGTAAGGCCAAGTGAAGATAAAATTGATGCCGAGATTGCATATAATAAATATGATGTTTTTAAAGTATTGCCATATTGGTACATTACAGCATCTATCATTATGCTGATGTTTACGATTCTTAATATTTTCTTTGAGAAGAAATGGTTAAGATTTACTGTAAATGGCTTTCATATTATTATCGGATTATTGTTTGCGCTTCATACCGTTGGATTAATTGCGCGCTGGTATATTTCGGGTCACGCACCTTGGAGTAACGCATACGAATCTATTGTATATGTAGCTTGGTCTACGATGTTCTTTGGATTGGCTTTTGATAGAAAATCGAAACTTACAATTGCTTCATCTGCATTTGTTACAGCTATGATCTTAATGGCGGCATACATGAACTGGATCGATCCAGAAATTGCAAACTTACAGCCAGTTCTTAATTCGTATTGGTTAATGATTCACGTAGCAGTTATCGTAGCAAGTTATGGTCCGACTGCGTTAGGAATGATTTTAGGTTTTGTTGCTTTACTATTGATTTTCTTTACCAATGATAAAAATAAAGCCAAAATGGATTTACATATTAAAGAAGTAAGTTACATTAACGAAATGGCTTTGACTATTGGTCTTATCATGCTAACGATTGGAAACTTCTTAGGAGGACAATGGGCAAATGAAAGTTGGGGACGTTACTGGGGATGGGATCCAAAAGAAACTTGGGCCTTAATCTCAATTATGGTTTATGCATTTGTAATTCATGCTCGTTTTGTTCCTGCTCTAAGAGGAAAATGGTTCTTTAATTTAATGAGTATGTTTGCTTTTGTTTCGATCTTGTTTACCTACTATGGAGTAAATTTCCACTTGGTTGGTTTACACTCTTACGCAAGCGGAGAAGCACATTCATTAAGCTGGATTTACTATTGCTTAATTACAATTAGTATTATTGGAGCAATTACGTATCCAAAATACCATAAATACTACAAAACCAAAAAAGTAAAGAAATAAATAATTTGCAATAATTATTAATTCATAAAAAAGGTTCAGCAAATGTTGAACCTTTTTTTTATGTCTAATCTGAAAATTTACCCGAGAGAAGAATTACAATCGCAGTTATTATTAAAAAGCAAACCAAAAAGATAAGGTGGCTTAATATGGATAAGAAAAATGCTTTTGTTTTAGATATTTTATTGAAGAACTGAATATTGGTTCAGAAAATTAAAACAATTATTGCAATAATGACCTTTAAAAACCTGATGGCAATTTTTGCACATTATTTCCATTTCAGTTCCATATTTGGTTTAAGAATTACTTTTTTGCTTTCTTAAGATTCCATTAGGATACATAATTGCCAATAATACTATTATGAGCAGAAAATTATATTCAACACCGTTTCTTCCACCTCCTACAACAAACCAGCCTTCTTTAAAATGCACTAGAATGATTCCCATTATAAGAACAAAAATAGTTACAAATCCTGCAAGTTTAATGTATTTATTTGCTAATAAAAGAATTGCAGCAACAACATGAGATAATTTTATGCTCCAGGCTAGAAATACGCCATAGGGAGCAAAACCAATTTGATTTAGAAAAAGATTTCCAAAATCATTAATACCATTATTGAACATTCCGAAAATGGAATGGGTCAGGAGGATAATGGCCGTAGCAATTCTTAAGAGCAAGGTTGAATTCATAAATTGGTTTTTGGTAAATTAAAAGTAATAAAAAAACGCATATTGCTCTGAATATGCGTTTTAGCTTTTTATGAAAAATAAGTTTTAAACTTTTCCTAAAGTATAAAGCTGTTCCATTGTTGGCGTTAGACTTCCGCCGGCTGGCTCCAAAGTAATTCCAAAAGCCTCAGCCGAATCGGTTTGGTTTACAGCAAAGATTTTTTGTTTGTTTCCTTCAAAATCATCCAGTAAACCAATACTTGTCGGCGTAAGAACAGGACTTAACTTTAAAGACCAAACCTGATAAACCATTCCTTTTGGAGGATTCTGGTAAACCTGCAGCATCAATATAAGTCGTTTTAGTCTGCTTATTCCAGTATACTTTTGCAAAAGAAGCTGGAGAAACGGCTTGACCGCCAAGAGTCACTCCTGTATTTTTGATATCTCTTACAATACTTAGATTTTTCTCCGTTTGCTTATTCTGCTGATCTAAGAAAGCATATTCGCGCTGAATTTTATTTTTCTCATTTCCAACAGTCGAAATTGCTTCTTTAGTTTTTGTTAATTCTAAAGTCTGATATCCCAAACCTAGCAATAATAGTACTGCAGCGGCCCAGCCTACATATTGAGACCAGTTTGAAGTTGGTTTCAGTTCGACTACTTTCCCGTGTTTAAGTTCCAGACGAGCTTTAATTTTTTCAAAATTTTCCACAGAATGGAAAGGAGAGAAGCTCGACGAAAGGGCAATTATAGCTTTTTCTATCGAAATGATTTCTTGATCAACTTCGGGTGATTTTTTTGCTAGTTCTGCTATTTCTAAATTTTCTTTTTCGCTCAGTAAGCCATAAACGTATAGCTCTAAAATTCCTGATTCTATATATTCTTGTGCTTCCATTATACTTTCAAATAATTACGTAAATCGTTAATACAGTTTCTGTTTTGTGTCTTGATAGTCCCAAGTGGCATTGCCAATTCTTCTGAAGCTTCTTGTTGGGTATATCCTTTAAAGAATAATAGGTTAATTATTTCGATACATTTTGGTTTCAGTTTCTTTACGAATTCTTGAATTCCAATTGCATCGAGTTTGTGGCTTAATTTATTACTCTCATCTAACAGATTTACGAAATTATCTGAGGAAAGGTTTTTTTGTGTGTTATTATAGTCTTTAGAACGAAGTTTATCGATCGACGTGTTTCTGGCAATATTAATGATCCAGGTGTAAAAGCGACCTTTACTTTCGTTATAAGAATCGATGTTTTTCCAGATTTTGACAAAAACATCTTGCAGAACATCTTCTGCTTCTTCTCGATTTTTGATTAGGACATGAATGACAGAAAATAAGCTTTTTGAATACATATCATACAAATGGGTAAAAGCTTTTTCGTCCTTTTTGTAAATTAAGACTAGCAGTTCTTCTTGACTCATAAAATAGAAATTTTAAGTTTAAACATTAGAAATTGAAGCATTATATGTTAACCTGTTATAAAGTTAAATTATTTTTCTCTCACTTTTATATTTTTTTTTAATAGCGAAAAACCTAAGAAAATAAAGGCTTCAAGAAAAAAATGCATTTTTTTTGATTTTTTTTAAAACCAAAAACAATCCAATTACGTAAATGTATTTATAAGGCAGGAAAAATCTTAATAGAGTTACATAAAATCGAAAAAACTGTTGTTATAATAGCATTATAGACATATGGATAGCAAAATATTAGTCAGAATATTAATAGTTGGATTAACAACAGTTTTGACCCTCATTAGTTTTTCTGAAAGTGAATTTTTGAAAGATGTTTTAACGAGCTTTATTACTAATAAGAATTGATAACGAAATAGTTTAAAAATATTAAATAGTTGATGCACTCGGACTTCCAAAAGAAGATTTTTTTAATATGTCTCTCGATAATTTTAGGATTTAAGTTTACATCATACAAGCCAATAAGAGATTTTTTTTAAAAGACGTTTGACATATGGGGGTTGAAGAAATTTTCGACATAACCGAGTGTCATCAACTATAATTTATAAAAGATTGCATAATAATTAATTCATGGTTTGATTTGTTTGTATGGGGAAGCCTAACGTCTGATTAACGTTAGGCTTCAATTTTTTATTTAACTTTTGATTGGCAAAAATTATAGACTTAAAATAGTTTTTGTGAAATGGATTTTAGCTAATTTTATAAAAAATTATCAGATGAAAAAAATAATATTAATGCTATTTGGAGCAGCTCTTTTGTCAGCAACAGGATTAAATGCTCAAACTAATACAAACAAGTTATCTAAAAAAGATAAAACCATGGCTAAAGAAACAATTTATCAATTTAAAGTAGAAGATTTATCAGGTGATACTTTTGACTTTGCTTCTTTAAAAGGCAAAAAGATCATGATTGTTAACACAGCTTCAAAATGTGGTTTAACTCCGCAATACAAAGATTTGGAAGCGGTTTACAAAGAATATAAAGATAAAGGTTTTGTAATTGTTGGGTTTCCAGCAAATAATTTTGCTTCACAAGAACCTGGAACGGCTAAAGAAATTGAAACATTCTGCCAGCAAAATTACGGTGTAACTTTCCCGATGATGAACAAAGTTTCAGTTAAAGGAAGTGATATGTGTGAAGTGTATAAATTCTTAACCGAGAAATCAAGAAACGGTTTGCAAGACTCTGAAGTAGAATGGAATTTTCAAAAATACCTAATCAACGAAAAAGGGGAATTGGTTAAAGTAATTAAACCAAAAACTTTAGTTACAGAACCTGAAGTAATCAATTGGATTAAAAGCTAAAAAAAAACTCAAATTTGAAATTTTCAAATTTGAGTTTTTTTTTAGTTTCAAAGGGACAAAGATACAAAGGGACAGAGTTTTTAAATGCTTTGCGTACTTTAGGTTAATAAACCAAAAACTTTAGTTCCAAAATGATAAAAAGAGGCAAAGGAATAGAGTTTTTAAATACTTTGCGAACTTTGCGTAATGCTTCGCGAACTTTGCGGTTAAACTAAAATAAGCTGCATAAAAACCAAGTCCAGCCAATGGTCAAATTTGTAGCCAACTTCGCGAATCGTGCCCGTAGCGACAAATCCAAATTTTTCATGAAAAGCAATACTTCCTGCATTATTAGCATCAATTGCGCCAATCATAACATGATAACCTTGTTCTTTTGCTAAACGAATTAATTCTGTCAAAAGTTTAGAACCAATTCCTTTTCCAATAATATTGTCCACTACATAGACAGAATGTTCTACGGTATATTGATACCCTATTTTCTCTCTAAATTGACCATAACTTCCAAAACCAACTACTTCGCCATCTAAATCGGCTACAATTATAGGAAGATTTTTAGCTTTTTTGTCTTCAAACCATTTGGTCTGAACTTCCAAAGTTTGAATTTCGTAGCTATAATTAGCTGTAGTATGTAAAATAGAGTGATTTACAATTTCCAGTATCTTTTGCAAATCGTTTGTGGTTGCAGGTCTTAAAATAATGCTCATTGGTAATTATTTCGATTTATTTGGTATTCAGTTCAGCCAATAGAACGTCTACTTCTTTAGAGTTCCAATCCATTTCCTTAGCAATGGCTTTGGCATTTTTGGCGTATTCCAAAGCTTTTTTCTTATTCTTTATTTTATTGTAAAGTTTAGCTTCAAGTAAATTGCCGTCGTAGGAATCATTTAATTCTAAAGAGCGATCTACCCAAGAAATAGCTTTTTTTAAACTTTCAGTATCTTTAATATGCTTAAAGTAAGTATTTCCAATATCCTTTAAAAAACTCGCATCGTTCCAAACTAATTTCTGAGTGTCTTCAAGAGTAACTTTTTTATAGAAATTCCATTTTTCAGTTCTTTCCGCTAATGTCAAATCGTATTTAAAAACCAAAGAATCTGTTTTCTGCAATCGGATAGATTTGGCAATTTCTCTTTGTTTGTAATAGTTTACCGTATCTAAATTATCAACCAAAGGACGAAGCAATTCGTTTACGATACTTTCAATTTTACGGTCAACACGATTTTGAGACGCTACAGCAGCAAATTCTTTCTGATGGTTTAAAACAAACTGAAATTCTCTAGATTTAATATCCGTGACACCGTTGGCTATAACTCTCCAGTTTAATTCGCTAACCAATTGATTATCCGATTGAGTATTCAAATACACGTGGGTTGGTATTGATAACTCAGTTCTATCTTTTCCTTTTTTTAGAGTATTTAAATACGTGAAGAACTTATCTGAATTGCTTGGATCGGCAAGAAACTCCTTTTCTAAATAGGGCAATTGCATTTTCGGATTTAAAGCATAACGCAATTCATTTTGAAACTCCGCTTTTTTCATTTCTCCTTTCAGAGCATAAATTAACGTTTCATTGCTGTCAAGAAATAAAAAAGTAGGAAGTGATTTTGTATTGAATTTATTCTTTAAAGCAATTCCTTCTTCTTTTTCAATATTTTTATAAGTGCATACAAAATTCTTATTCAAAAAATCAATGATTGCAGGATCACTTAAAACTTCGGTTTTCATTAAATTACAATGCGGACACCAATCGGCATAAAGCATTACAAAAAGCGGTTTTCCTTCTTTTTTTGCATTTTCTAAAGCCGTTTTGTAAGGAACATCAACAGGAACAAATTGATTCTGAGAAGTTATGGTTTGAAAAGTAACAGATAAAAAAAGTATAAATAAGAAACGCATAGTAAGGCTGGCTTTTATTAATTATTCGATTTTACAAATATATCCCCTTTTTTGAGAAAGAGCCTTAATATATTCCTAATTATAATATAAATCAAGTGCGAAGTTTGTAACTTTGTAAGCAAGAGAAAGAAAGATTAAATAAGGATTTTTCTTTGAAAAAAGTAATACACGACCGGAATGATTTACCCCAAAATAGCGCTTGCACAAAGCATTATCGAAATTTTATCTGCCAAAGGCATTGTTAATATTATAATTTCTCCAGGATCTAGAAATGCACCTCTAACTATCGGATTTGCTCAAAATTCAAATTTCATCTGTTATAGTATTGCAGACGAGCGATGTGCCGCTTTTTTTGCTCTAGGAATTGCACAGCAAACTAAACAGCCAACTGCAATTGTTTGTACTTCAGGATCGGCTTTATTGAATTATTATCCCGCTTTCGCGGAAGCGTTTTACAGCCAAATTCCCTTAATTGTAATTTCTGCTGATCGTCCGCAGAGTAAAATTGATATTGGTGACGGACAAACGATTCGTCAAGAAAATGTTTTCTCTAATCATTCTGTTTTTAATGCAAATTTGACCGAAGAAGCTTCAGAAGAAAATGATTTGAAAATCAATTTGGCCATTGAAATTGCAATTCAAAAGAAAGGCCCAGTTCATATTAATGCACCTTTTGAAGAACCTTTATACGAAACAACAGAAGAACTTTCTGTACAGCCTATAATTACAAATCCTGAGCCAGAAGCTTTTCCTTTAGCAATAGAAAATAGCGACGACATAGTTTCTATTTGGAATACTGCCAAGCGAAAATTAGTCTTAGTTGGGGTTAATGAAGCAAATGCAATTGATCAAGAAGTTATAGAAAATTTAGCTTCAGATCCGTCAATTGTGGTGCTGACAGAAACAACATCAAATCTGCATCATCCTAGTTTTATCAATTCAATAGATACTTTAATTACTCCTTTTGATGATTTTGATTTTAAGAAATTTAACCCTGAAGTTTTAATCACTTTTGGAGGAATGGTTGTCTCAAAAAGAATTAAAGGGTTTTTAAGAAAATACAAACCAGAACACCATTGGCATATTGATACTTTAAGAGCCTATGATACATTTGGAGCACTTACAAAACATTTTGAGATGCAGCCAAATGATTTCTTTAAAGACTTGCTCTCAAAAACATCTTTTGTAAAAAGCAACTATTTTAATAATGTAGATACCGTTTACCAAACAAGGCTAGAAAGAAGAAAAGAATATTTAAGTAAAATTGAATTTTCTGATTTTAAGGTTTTCGAAAAAGTAATAGAATCACTTCCTAAAAACAGTCTGCTCCAAATTAGCAATAGTTCTGCAATTCGCTATGCACAATTAATCGATATTGATAATTCTATCGAAGTTTTTTGCAACCGCGGAACAAGCGGAATTGATGGAAGTACTTCTACAGCAATTGGTGCAGCGGTTGGAAATAAAAAGCAAACTGTTTTTGTAACTGGAGACATCAGTTTCTTGTACGATAGCAATGCTTTGTGGAATTCATACATTCCGAAAAACTTCAAGATTATTTTAATAAATAATGGAGGAGGAGGAATCTTTAGGATTTTGCCAGGACATCAAGAAAAACCTGTTTTCAATACGTATTTTGAAACCTCTCATAATCTTACAGCGGAGTATTTGGCTAAGATGTATAATTTTAATTATTATGCAGCAAAAGACAATGAATCTTTAGAAAACGGAATAAAATCACTGTATAGTTCAGATGATAAACCGGCAATTTTAGAGGTATTTACGCCAACATTGGAGAATGATCAGATTTTGAAACAGTACTTTAAATACCTGTATTGATTTTGAAAGAAAAATTTTGTTAAATTTTTTGATTTATTGCTTCTTTAGCTATAGATTTGGTGCATTATTCACCAAATTAAATTTATAGTTATGAGCAAGAGAGAAGAATTAATTAAAAAGTACACTACTGATTTAAAAGAGAAATGTGGTATTACAGCTGATGCAGATTTATTAACAAAAGTTACAATTGCTTGCGGTCCGTCAATTTACAATGATGATGCTTCTACGGTAGCTTCTTCACAACAATCAGAATTGGATACTGTAAAAAACAACTTTTTAATTAAGAAATTAGGTTTAACTAGTGGTCCAGATTTAGATAAAGGAATTGATGCCGTTATGGAAAAATATGGAAAATCTAATAAACACAAATATAGAGCGGTAGTTTATTATTTACTGACTGTACATTTTAAGAAAGAAAGCATCTTCAAATAATCTAAGTTTGATATAATTCAAAATCCCTTTGTAACTTCTACTTATAAAGGGATTTTCTGTTTTTTACCTACAAATTAAGTTTTGTTAAATTAATTTCTTTGTACGATGCCAAACTTCGTACCTTTGCACCTCACAAACTTAGTTGTATAATCAACTTAGAATATTTAGAAAATGCTAGAAATAGGAAAATACAATACCCTAACTATATTGCGTGACACCAAAGTTGGTTTGTTTTTAGGAGATCCTGAAAACGATCCAGATGGCGTTCACGATGTTTTGCTTCCCAATAAATATGTACCAAAAGTATTTGAAATTGGCGAAGAATTAATCGTTTTTGTTTACTTAGATCATGAACAGCGACCAGTTGCGACAACTTTGGTTCCGTACATTTTACTTAATGAGTTTGCTCTTTTGAGAGTAAATTACATTAATAACGTTGGTGCGTTTATGGACTGGGGAATGGAAAAAGATATCTTGGTTCCGTTTAAAGAACAAGCGCGTCCGATGGAAAAAGGAAAACGCTATTTGGTTTATTTATATTTAGACAAACAGACCAATCGTTTGGTGGCTTCAAGCAAAACCAATCAATTTTTGAGTAATGAAAAGTTAACGGTTGAAAAAGGCGAAGAAGTAGATTTAATCGTGTCTCATATTACCGATATGGGAATTAATGTTATTATAAACGAACGTCATAAAGGTCTTTTGTACAAAGATGAAGTTTATGATGATTCGATAAGAACCGGCGACAGAATGCGTGGTTATATCAAAAACATTCGTCCTGATAACAAAATTGATGTTGCGCTTCAGCCTCAAGGTGTTGAGAGTATAGAACCCAATGCAGATAAGATTTTAAGTGAATTGAGAGCCAGTAGAGGTTTCCTTCGTTTAAACGATAATTCTCATCCAGAAGACATTAAAACCGTTTTGAAAATGAGTAAAAAGTCTTTCAAAAAAGCAATTGGCTCATTATACAAAGAAAAACTGATCGAAATTAAAGAAGACGGAATTTATCTTGTAAAAGAATAGAAATTCCAATTAAAAAATTCCAAATTCCAATTGAGACTTGGAGTTTGGAATTTAAAATTTGGAATTTATTTTGCGCTAGCAAAATTATTATAACACGAAAGGCTGCTCATTACAAGCAGCCTTTCGCTTTTTATTCAGTTTTAAAAAAAATTGTAATTAAAAAAAAACAGAAATAAAATAATTCGAATTCATCTCAGGACAATGGCTTTACGTATTTTAGAGATCGTCCCATCGATGGTATGTCTTTTAAATAATCAATGCACCTATCTTAAAAGCAAAAAAGAGAATTTCACGGCTCATCCATTGGTTTTATAAAATAACTTTTAGAAAGTTGTGAATTAGTACTTTTTTCCTCTTTTCGTTATCATTCCTATACTAATTAATAGACAATTCTAACATTTAACCTTAGGTGTTACTTTTTTCTTTTTGAAGTTTCGACAAACACATAAATCATTTGCTCCTTTAATTGAGGTTTGTTACTTAAAACCCTAAAAAAATGAGCGACAAATTTTTTAAATTTTCTCAAAAAAATCATTTTTTAGGTTAATAAATCAGTGAAAGAAAATCAATCTGAAATCTTTGAAATGTTTTGTATCTCATTGATTTCTAGGGTGTAAAATTAATTATTATTTTTCTAAACTAATGTTAAAAAATGTTATTTTTTGTAAGTAAATACTAATTGTTAACATTAGAAGTCAATTTAGCAAAGACTTAAGAGCGATTGAGTAGGTAAAGTAGTAAAAATGATTTATTTTTACCCTATAATTATTTTTAAACAAAAAATCAAAATGGATTGGATTACAGCCAGAGAATTTGAAGATATAACTTATAAAAAATGCAATGGAGTAGCGAGAATAGCTTTTAACAGACCTAATGTTAGAAATGCATTCCGTCCTAAAACTACTTCAGAATTATACCAAGCTTTTTATGATGCACAAGAAGATACTTCGATTGGTGTAGTTTTACTTTCAGCTGAAGGGCCTTCAACAAAAGACGGAGTTTATTCTTTCTGCAGCGGTGGAGATCAAAATGCACGTGGACACCAAGGATACGTTGGAGACGACGGACAACACCGTTTAAATATCTTAGAAGTACAGCGTTTAATTCGTTTTATGCCTAAAGTAGTAATTGCAGTGGTTCCAGGATGGGCTGTAGGTGGCGGACACAGTTTGCACGTAGTTTGCGACATGACGCTTGCAAGTAAAGAACATGCCATTTTTAAACAAACTGATGCAGACGTAACAAGTTTTGACGGTGGTTACGGATTGGCATATTTGGCTAAAATGGTGGGTCAGAAAAAAGCTCGTGAAATCTTCTTTTTAGGTAGAAATTATTCTGCTCAAGAAGCTTTTGAAATGGGAATGGTAAATGCTGTAATTCCACATGACGAGTTAGAAGCTACTGCTTACGAGTGGGCACAGGAAATTCTTCAAAAATCACCAACATCTATAAAAATGCTAAAATTCGCAATGAATTTGACAGACGACGGAATGGTCGGACAACAAGTTTTTGCAGGAGAAGCAACTCGTTTAGCTTACATGACCGAAGAAGCAAAAGAAGGAAGAAACGCTTTCTTGGAAAAAAGAAAACCAAACTTCGGTGAAAATAAGTGGTTACCTTAATAAATTGTAGATTTCTGATTTTAGATTTTAGATTTCATATTTCATATTCAAGCAATCTAAAATCAGAATTTTTAAAAATCTAAAATCTACATTCTAAAATCTAAAATAATAAAAATGAAACATTGGATTGAAGCCGCTAGACTGCGCACATTACCTTTATCAGTTTCCGGAATTATAGTTGGAAGTATTTATGCATTGTCAAATCCAACAGAAACGATTAACACTCCTACAGAAGTATTCAGCTGGAAAGTTTTTGGTTTTGCTCTATTGACAACGTTAGGATTACAGGTTTTATCCAATTTTGCAAACGATTATGGCGATGGAGTAAAAGGTACTGATAATGCAGATCGAGTAATGGCCGCAACGTGCTATTCAGAGTGGTGTTATTACGCCTCAGGCAATGAAAAAAGCCATTATTATTACTTCGCTTTTAACTTTATTGTCTGCCATCATATTAATTTATTTTGCTTTTGGAAAAGACAATTTCGGATATTCAATCTTTTTTCTATTATTAGGAATCGCGGCTATTGTTTCTGCAATTCGCTATACAGTTGGTAATTCTGCTTATGGTTATAGAGGATTTGGAGATTTATTCGTTTTCATTTTCTTCGGATTAGTGAGTACTTTGGGCGTAAACTTTTTGTACGCAAAAGAAGTTGATCCGCTTTTGATTCTTCCAGCCGTTGCAATCGGGTTATTGAGTGTTGGGGTTTTAAATCTAAACAATATGCGCGATCAGGAATCTGATAAAAAATCGGGCAAAAATACAATTGTAGTGCAATTAGGGGCTAAAAAAGCTAAAAACTACCACTTTTTCCTAATTATTACTGCAATGGTATTAGTAGTTGTATTTGCTATTTTAAGCGATTACAACTTCGACCAATACTTATTTTTATTGGCTTATATTCCGTTGACAAAACATTTAATCACGGTTTACAAAAATCAAGATCCAAAATTGTTAGATCCAGAATTAAAGAAACTGGCATTAAGCACGTTCTTACTTTCTATATTACTTACAGTGTGTATGATTTCTTTGATTTCAGATATCATTGTAAACCTCTTTTTGGGAGGTAGATAAAAACAAACGTTTAATTTAAAAGGTAAAAAAAATGAAAATTACATACTACGGACATGCTTCATTGGGAATTGAAGTAGGAGGAAAACATATCATTGTGGATCCATTTATTACCGGAAATCCGCAAGCAGCATCAATCAATCTTAGCACAATAAAAGCCGATTATATCTTATTGACTCATGCACACGCAGATCACGTTTTAGATGTTGAAGCGATTGCTAAAAACACCAATGCAGTTATCGTTTCTAATGCAGAAATTGCAAGCTATTACGCAAAAAAAGGATTCAATTCTCACCCAATGAATCACGGTGGAAGTTGGAAATTTGATTTCGGAAAAGTAAAATATGTAAACGCAATTCACTCAAGCAGTTTTCCTGACAGTTCTTACGGAGGAAATCCTGGAGGTTTTGTAATCGAAGGTGAACACAAAAATATCTATATCGCAGGAGATACTGCTTTGACTTACGATATGAAATTAATTCCGCTTCGTACAAAATTAGATTTAGCAATTCTTCCAATTGGAGATAACTTTACAATGGATGTTGAAGATGCTATTATTGCTTCAGATTTTGTAGAATGTGACAAAGTTTTAGGATATCACTTTGACACTTTTGGCTACATTGAAATCAATCATGAAGAAGCAATCCGCAAATTTTTCGATAAAGGAAAAGATTTAATGCTTTTACCAATCGGAGATTCTATTGAATTATAAGAAGCTAATCCCGCTTTCGGCTATATCTTTTTAAGGCAAAGAAAAATTGCCTTAAAAAGGATACCGCCTCTATCGGGGCTAGGGCACTCAATTCTATAAGAAAGTTATTTGGCATAATCTATGTTAATTGAATTAAAGTTTTTTAAAGTAAAAATCATTTTAATCTGTGAAATCTGTGGCAATTAAAGCATCATCACAAAATACAACTTTCAAACCAATCCTATTCTTACTATTTATCGCCATTTCCAGTAATGCGTTTGCACAAAAAGACGGTTATTGGGATAAAGAACGAGCTACAACCAAAGAAATTATGGTTCCAGCGCGCGATAGAATTTCTATACCAACAGAAGATTTACCGGTTGGAACTACAGAAATTGTATATAGAATCACACTTTTAGACAAAAATCAAGAAATGGCCAATAGTTTGGTCTCTTTATTAAAAGCAATTCCAGATCCAACAGGAGTAAGTCAGGGTTCGGCTGGTGCTGTTTTTTTGATGTCAAAAATTTCAGGAGATGACAAATGCACCTACTCGATTTTTACGTCTAATGAAAATGCTAAAAAATATATTGCAGACGGAAAAATTGACAATGCTTGCTATTCTCAGGCAGAACCTGTAAGCAAAGATGCCAAACGTTTGTCTGTGAACAAATCTTCTTGTTTAAAGGAAGATATTAGCACTATTTGGTTTGGCTTTGAAAGCAAAAATTGGATCTTGAGTCAGAAAGTTGTTATAGAAGTGGTGCCTTGGGTTGATACTAAATTAAGCCGTGGTTGGAATCAAGACAATAAAAACGAAATTATAAGTTTGTGCAAAACGTCTACAATGGCACAAAAAATGGCCAATTCAGATGATTTCTGCGTTTGCATTTTAAATAAAATTATGAAGCAATATCGTTACAACGAGTTTCAAAAATTATTAGCCGTAGAAAAGACAAAAGTGTACAAAGATTTTGGAAACAGCTGTTACAAAGATGCGGATATTTCTAAAAATGTATTCAACGATTTGAGAACGCAAGTTGCTTCTTTAATTAAAACTCAAAAATACAACGAGGCAATTCCAAAATTAAACACGATTGTAAGCGAAGGCAAAGCAACTGCATTAGATTACAGTTCTTTAGGCTATTGCTATATTTTGACCAAACAATATGCAAAGGCATTAAAAGTACTTTTGGAAGGCGAAAAAATGGATGACACCGAATTATTGGTAAAATTAAATTTAGCCCATACTTATTTGGTAAGCGATGATTATAGTGCTGCTAAAGCGATTTACAAAAAATATCAAACACAAAATGTAACCGATAGCTTAAGCTGGATTGCCAAAACAAAATTAGACTTTGCAGCATTTGAAAAAGCAGGTTTGCCAACAAAAGATTTTGAAAAAGTCTTAAAATTATACAATTAAGTTTCTGAGCTATGAAGTGCTTTTTAAAGTCTTTTTTTAAGCTTAGCAACTCAGCATCTTAGCGTCCTAGCATCTTAAAAAAAATGAAAGCATCATATCAAAAATATTTATTAGAGTTTAAACGTCCGTCAGGAACTTCAAGAGGAATTATGACCGAGAAAGAAACTTGGTTTATCATTCTGGAAGAAAATGGCAAAAAAGGAATAGGAGAGTGCGGTATACTTCGTGGTTTAAGTGCAGATGACCGTGAGGACTACGAAGAAAAACTAAAATGGGCTTGCGATAATATTCATTTAGGAGAAACGGAGCTTTGGAATACCTTATTAGAATTTCCTTCTATTCAATTTGGCTTAGAAATGGCTTTTTTGTCTCTTAAAAGCGAGAATCCATACATTTTATTTCCTTCAGATTTTACAAAAAACACGAGTTCAATTCCTATAAACGGATTAGTTTGGATGGGGGAAGCTGCTTTTATGAAACAGCAAATAGAAGAGAAATTGGCAGACGGTTTTAACTGCATAAAACTTAAAATTGGTGCTATTGATTTCAATAAAGAATTAGAATTATTGCAATACATTAGAAGCCATTTTTCTGCAGAAGAAATAGAAATCAGAGTAGATGCTAATGGTGCTTTTTCTTCAATAGAAGCTTTAGATAAACTAAATCAATTAAATCAATTTCAGCTTCATAGCATAGAACAACCAATTAAAAAAGGTCATATTTCAGAAATGGCAGAATTGTGCAAACAAACTCCATTTCCAATTGCTTTAGACGAAGAGCTTATTGGAGTGTTTTCATTTGAAGAAAAAGAAAAATTGCTTCAAGAAATTCAACCCCAATACATCATTTTAAAACCAAGCTTTATTGGTGGTTTCCGTGGTACTCAGGAATGGATTACTCTAGCTGAAAAACATAATATAGGTTGGTGGATTACTTCGGCATTAGAAAGCAATATCGGATTGAATGCCATTGCACAATGGAACCTTTATTTTAAATTCAGATATGCCACAAGGTTTAGGAACAGGAGCATTATATACTAATAATATAGATTGCCCACTTGAAGTAAAAAATGGAAAACTTTGGTACAATTCTTCTAGGAATTGGGAAAGGTTCAAAGGTACAGAGTGACAAAGGTAAAATCTCTGAACCTTTGAAAATATGTACCTTTGAACCTATTTTTTACTCTTTCCCGCCCAAAAGATTTTCTTGCCATTCTTTTAAATCCTGCCATTTGCCTTGATAAGCAAAGAGTGCTTGTTTAGCCCATGTGCTCGGATTATGCATGGCGTAATTTTCACCGCCAGCATCTAGAATAGACTGCATTTTTTCGGTAGAAGCTTGTGAAAGCTCGTACCAGGTATTAATTCCTGAGGCATTAAACAGAGCTTCTATTTTATGCCAATTCCTTCTACAATTTTTAAATCATTTTCTTTAATTTTCTTGCCTAAGACATTTGCCGCCAAACCAGCATCAAAAACAATGTCTGCAGGTGCAGTTGCAAAAGATTGTACCGAAGCTTTGGTTTTTGCCGCCAAATCTGCTTCTAGTGTAGCGATTTTTGCATTTAAGTTTCGTGTATTGGCTTTACAGGCATCTAAATCAGCTTGAAGCGATGCTGAAAGCGAATCATCATTTTTAGAATTCATTTTTCCTAGTAAATATCCTAAGATTCCACAAATTAAGCCTATTAGAATAGGTATTAAGATACAAGGTATATTCATGATCATATATTTTTATGTTATTTAATGGTAATTACAGTTCGTCTGTTTGAAGCTTTTCCTTCTGCAGTATTATTATCGCCAATAGGCTCGTCAGGAACCTTTAGATTGTGTTTCAATTCTCGCATTATCGATTCCGTTTTTAGAGAGATAATTTTTTGAGAAATCGGCTCTTTTTTGTCCTAAAACAATATTTGAATCGCGATTACCAACATTATCAGAATGCCCAATAACTACAATTACTGCGTCTTTTACATTCTCGGCATATTTGGCGATGTCAGTAACTTTTTGCTTCTCAATAGCACTTAATTTCTCGCTAGATTTATTTGTATTGAAGTGGAGAATTAACGGATCTGCATTTATTTTGGCCTTCAGTACGCTCCACTCATCATTTGATGTTGCAGTAGAATCTATTGCTTCAAATAAATATTCCGCAGGCCTAAGAAGTGTATCGCCACTCATTTTCCATTTGTCTATAATGATACCCTTAGTAGAAAACTGATTTTCTAACAGTCCTTCAGAAATAAAATAATTTTTAACATCATTTGCCCTTGCCAGACCAAGATTTTCAAAAGTGGTAGAATTTGTTTCGTCCGAAGTCGCGTAACCAGTTATTGTAATTTTTTGTTTCGGATTTGCTTCTAAGAATTTCTTTAAGTTATCAATGCCAGTTGTGACCGAGTCACTTACAGGCATAATAAGCTTTGCACTGTTTTTAAGGAACTTCAAATTATCATTTGTCTGATAATTAAGTCCGGGACCATTTAATACAAACGGAACAAAATTGGGCTCTGTGACAGTAGGAGTAACTGTTTTTGGAGTAATGTCCGTTGTTGTTTTTTCACAGCAATTGCAGCAAAATTTCAGATATAAAAAAGTACCCAAAATGATGGTTATTGCAATGCCTAACAGGTAAAGTGCTTTTTTAGACATATATTTCGGATTAAGATTCTATCAAATTTAATTAAAATAATAATCATAACACATTAATAATCAGTTATTTTAATATTACATGTTTAAAGTAAAGAAAAACAAACTGACTTGTTTTTCGACTTTTACACGTTCAAAGACTTGATTAAAATGAGTAACTTGCATAAAAAATAATCTACAGTTAAAATGGTCGAAATAGAAAGAAAGTTTCTTGTAAAATCAGATGATTTCAAGAGTCAAGCTTTTACTCAGAATAATATTGCTCAAGGTTATTTGAGTTCTGCTCCTGAGCGTACAGTTCGGATTAGAATTAAAGGGCAAAAAGGCTTTATAACCATAAAAGGAATAAGCCATAGTGGAGGTATGTCTCGTTTTGAATGGGAAAATGAAATTCCGCTAGATGAAGCACAAGAGCTATTGAAATTATGCGAAAAGGGTAAAATTGAAAAAACACGTTACGAAATAAAATCTGGAGAGCATATCTTTGAAGTAGATGAGTTTTATGGAGAAAATGAAGGTTTGGTAATGGCTGAAATCGAGTTAAACTCTGAAAATGAAACTTTTGAAAAACCAGAATGGTTGGGCGAAGAAGTAACAAATGACGAAAGATATTACAATGCTTACTTAAGCAAAAATCCATTTAAAGATTGGCAAAAATAAAATGACAGAATCAAAATACGACCTTATTATTGTGGGAGGCGGGCCAATTGGTCTGGCTTGTGCGATAGAAGCTGAAAAGATAAAACTGAAATATTTAATTATAGAAAAAGGTGCGATTGTTAATAGCATTTTCAACTATCCGCTCTACATGACCTTTTTTTCTACGGCCGAAAGATTAGAAATTGGCGAGATTCCGTTTAATTGTTTGGCACCAAAACCAGGACGTCAGGAAGCTTTGGAATATTACAGAAATATTCATCGCTATTTTAAATTCAATATCCATTTATTTGAAAAAGTTCTGAGTGTTGAAAAACAAAACGCAATTTTTAAGATAGCAACAGATAAACGGAATTATGAAGCTCAAAACGTGGTAATCGCGACGGGTTTTTATGATATTCCGATTGAAATGAATATTTTAGGGGAAGCTTTACCCAAAGTACGCCATTATTATAAAGAAGCGCATGAATATGCTTTTAGAAAAGTTTTGGTTGTAGGTGCTAATAATTCGTCTGTAGATGCGGCTTTAGAATGCTGGAGAAAAGGAGCAGAGGTTACCATGGTAATTCGTAAAAACGAAATTAATAGTCGTGTAAAATATTGGGTTAAACCTGATATTGAAAACCGAATTGCAGAAGGAAGTATTAAAGCTTATTTTGAATCTAATATTACTGAAATTAGAGAAAATGAAGTAGAAATTGAAACTCCAAACGGAAAGGTTATAATTGAGAATGATTTCGTTCTAGCTTTAACAGGATATAAACCAGATTTGACTTTTCTAGAAAAAATGGGTATTAAACTTTCTGACGATGAATTAAAAATTCCATTTTATAATCCCGAAACTATGGAAACTAATGTAGAAGGTTTATTTCTTGCCGGAGTAGTTTGCGGCGGAATGCAGACGCATAAATGGTTTATAGAAAATTCTAGAATTCATGCGAGTATGATTGTAGATTATATTACTACAAAATAAAAAAATGCCACAGATTAAAAGGATTTTTAGAATTAACCATTGGAATCTTTTTAATCTGTGGAAAAAAAAACTTTAAGAACTGCAGGACAGCATTGAGCAGCCCACTTTAGTTCTAGCCCAATCTGGACGTTTTGCAAACCATTTTTCAGATTCAGGCTGTTCGTCATATGGATTTTTCAAAAGCTGAAATAATTCATCAACCAGAGCATAATCTTCTTTATCTGCAGCATCAATGGCTAATTGAGCCATATAATTTCGAAGTACATATTTTGGATTAATTTGATTCATTTTTAAAGCTCTTTCTTGATCAGAAAGTACTTCGGCATTTAATCTTTTCAAATAAACCGTAAACCATTTTTGCCAAGCATCAAGAATATTTTCTCTTATTTCTTCTGGAATATAAAATGCGTATTCAATTTTTTCGAATGCTTGTTCTACAGAATCTTCTTTTTTAATTTTGCTCAGATTTCTAAAAAAGATAGTCATATCGGTTTCTGACAACTGCAAAATTTCCTCTAAACCTTTAATGATTTTATCATCAGCTTCACTTGAAGTAAAGATTCCTAATTTTCTTAAAAACATTATTTTGTAATCATTCTCAAACTCTGTCATAAATGAATCTAAGATCTTTTCTAAAGGTGCCGCTTCATTAACCAAAGGATAAAGCGAATTAGCCAATTGAAACAAATTCCATTGAGCTACCTGAGGCTGATTTCCGAAACGATATCTTCTATTTTGACTGTCTGTTGTATTTGGCGTCCAATCTGGATCATAATTTTCAAGCCAGCCATACGAACCATAATCAATTGTAATTCCATGAATCGACATATTGTCGGTATTCATTACACCGTGTACAAATCCGACACGTTGCCAATGCAGAATCATTTCGCGAGTTGTATCGGCAACTTTTTGAAAGAACTGTAAATATTGCTCTTTTGGTTCTCCTTTTATTTCAGGAAAATAGTGCTGAATTGTATATTCTACAAACTGTTTCAAATTTTTCAACTCATTTCTAGCCGTTAGCATTTCAAAACTTCCGAAACGAATAAATGAGGGAGCCACACGACAAACGATTGCACCTTTTTCATAAGCAGGATTTCCGTTATACAAAATATCCCTTAAAACTTGATCTCCAGAAAGAGCAAGAGAAAGCGATCGAGTAGTAGGAACACCCAAATAGTGCATTGCTTCGGCACATAAATACTCTCTTATAGAAGAACGTAAAACAGCTAAACCATCTGCAGTTCTTGAATAGGGAGTTTTTCCAGCGCCCTTCAATTGCAAGGTATAAAACTGATTATTGTTTTCAACTTCCATTAAATTGATGGCACGACCATCGCCTAATTGTCCTGCCCAGTTTCCAAATTGATGTCCTGCATAACACATTGCATAAGGACGTGATTCTGGAAGAATTTCTTTTCCAGAAAAAACATTTAAAAATTCTTCTGATTGAATTTCATCTTTAGAAATCCCAACCAATTCAGCGACTTCTTCAGAGGCATGAATCAATTTTGGATTCGAAGGTTTTACCGGATTTACAAATGAAAACAACGTGTCTTTAACTTGACGAATTTCATTTGTCAAATCTGGATCTGCTGGTAATTCTGCAGTAAAACGATTTTTTATTTTAAGATTTTTCATTTTGTTGATTTTCTTTTTTTTGCCACAGATTGAATGGATTAAAAAGATTTTCTACTTCATCTTTTTGCCACGAAATACACGAATTCCCACGAATGTTTTCAAATTCAACTAAAAAAAATAGTGGAAATTCGTGTATTTCGTGGCAAAACAAAAAATCCTTTTAATCTGTTTAATCTGTGGCTAAAACTAAATTTAGCTGATTAACCTATCAGCGTACATTTTTTTAAGTTTTTGAATTTTTGGATCAATTACAACTTGGCAATATCCAGCTTCTTGATTTTCATTATAATAATTTTGATGATAATCTTCAGCTTCGTAAAAAACTTCAAAAGGTTTTAATTGCGTTACAATTGGATCTGGATATGCAGGCTGAACTTCTTCAAATACTTTTTCTGCAATTTCTTTCTGTTCGTCATTATGATACAGAACGATAGAACGATATTGCGTTCCGCTATCGCCACCTTGACGATTTAAAGTTGTTGGATCATGACTTGTCATGAATATGAAAATTAAGTCATGATATGAAATTATGTCAGGATTGAAAGTTACTTGAATCACTTCAGCATGTCCTGTTCTACCCGTGCATACTTCGCGATAAGCAGGATTCTTTATAAATCCGTCCGAATAACCCGATTTTATAGATTCTACACCTTTTATACGCTGAATTACAGCCTCAATACACCAAAAACATCCGCCACCAAAGGTAGCAACTGATAAATTTCCCATAAATAATGCTTTCTTTAAATTTAATGCCTATTAATTCGATAGGATATTATGATAATTTATTAAAAAAAAGTTCTTTTAACTAAAAATACCAAACGGTTACGTGGTGTTTGAAGTTTAGTATTGATAAATTCGCAATTTTATAAAAAAACTATATATTTGCAGTCAAACACAAGGCACAACTAATGAATAGCAAAAATAGTACCATGACCCTGGAAACGTATTTTCAGGAATTTAGACAAAATATTGTCGGTATAAACCAAGAATTTACGTCACCTTATGGCAGAAAATCAATAATTTACACCGATTGGACTGCCAGCGGAAGATTATATCGCACTATTGAAGAAAAATTATTGAATCAATTTGGGCCATTTGTTGCCAATACACATACAGAAACGACTGTTTCTGGTACTGCCATGACAAAAGCGTATCATCATGCTAGACATATTATTAAGCGTCATGCTAATGCAAATCATGATGATGTGCTAATTACGGATGGAACTGGAATGACGGGAGTTATCAATAAGTTTCAGCGTATTTTAGGATTAAAAATTCCTGAAAACTTGAAAGGTTTTACCAATGTTCCTGCTGAGAAAAAGCCAATTGTCTTTATTTCGCATATGGAGCACCATTCTAACCAGACTTCTTGGTTGGAGACTATTGCAGATGTAGAAATTATTCCTTCTTGCGAGAAAGGGCTTTTCAATTTAGAAAATCTTGAAGTTTTATTAGAAAAATATAAAGATAGAACGATAAAAATCGCTTCTATTACAGCCTGTTCAAATGTTACGGGATTAAGAACTCCTTTTCACGAAGCGGCAAAATTGATGCATCAGTATAATGGTGTTTGTTTTGTTGATTTTGCTTGTTCTGGCAGCTTATGTAGAAATTGACATGCATCCTTCTGATCCAGAAGCCTATTTAGATGCTGTTTTTATGTCTCCACATAAATTTTTAGGACGAACCAGGAACTTCTGGGGTTTTAATTTTTAATAAGAAATTATACAATAATATGATTCCTGATTGCCCTGGAGGAGGAACGGTAAGTTGGACAAATCCTTGGGGTGAACATAAATATATTGATAATATTGAAGATCGTGAAGATGGTGGAACACCAGGATTTCTACAGGTTATTAAAATTGCGCTTGCCATTGAATTGAAAGAAGAAATGGGGATTGAAAACATCATGGAGCGTGAGCACGAAATTGTTGATTATGTTTTCTCTCAATTGGATTCTGTCGAAAATATAAAAATTTTAGCAGGGCAACACAAAGAACGTCTGGGGGTCATTTCATTCTTTATTGATGATCTTCACTTTAATTTGGGCGTTAAAATTTTGAATGATCGTTTCGGAATTCAGACTAGAGGAGGATGCAGCTGTGCGGGAACTTATGGTCATTATTTATTGCACGTTGATCAAGAAACTTCTAATAAGCTGGTTAATGAAATTACAATTGGTGATTTAATCAAAAAACCAGGATGGATTAGAATGTCGATTCACCCAACGACTACAGATGAGGAAATTGCTTTTGTTTGTAAAAGTATAAAAGAGTTGGCAGCAAATCATAAAACTTGGGCTTTGGATTATTCTTACGATAAAATGCGTAATGAGTTTATTCATAAAGATGCAACTTCTTTTGAAGATGAACTAGTGGAAAGCTGGTTTAAATCTTAGATTTATAACTTCAAATAGCTAAAGATTTTTTAGCCACAGATTACACGGATTAGCACTGATTTTTTAAATCTTTTTAATCCGTGTAATCTGTGGCTATTTTTTTTAAAGCAATGATTTTTATAGATTTTGTTTGATAATCTTTATGTAAGATCGCAAAAAAGAAAACCCAATAACTACATAATCAATCGAACACCACCAAGATCGGCTACACGGTAAGAGAATTTGTTTCCTGGAGATCCGATAAACATAAAGTTTTTTGGGATTTTCCATTTTTCAGAAAGCTCATCGATTATTTCATGACCAAATGTACCTTCAATTTCTATGTATTCTATGTCTAGTCCGCCGTATGCGCGATCTAAAACTTCGAGATCTTTTTTAAGCGCTTCGTTGTCTACAGGATCTTTTTTGACATGAACAATTTTTAGTTTCTTTGTAGTTTCGTTGTCTTCAACGTATTGTAAGACTTTGTTCAAGATTGTAATGTCATCTCCTTTTGTAAAGAAAACAAACTCTTGAGAGTTAATTTCGGAACTTAGTTTTTCCAGATAACGATTACTCAGGATAACCATTTTGCGCAATGGCTGATAGAAATATTCTAAAGCTTCTATTAATAGACGAATTAAAATAACGCGATTGAGCATAATTCCAATAAAGAGTAAGGCTGGAATCATATATTGCAAAAAGGTATAAAACGAATTGATGTTGAGAAGCATGTTTCCAAAAAAGCAGCAATTACAGAAACTACAGCGATTACGACTGCAATGCCTCGCGCGCGTTCTGGTCTTGGCAGTTTTCTGCGTTTGTATTTTAAAAGCAGATTTCCAATGCCGAAAAGAGCCATAACGGCTAAAAATGAAAAAGTGTAAACTCCAGCTAGAGATTCTAAATGGCCGCTTGTTGCAAAAAGAACAGAAATGCAAAGAATTAGAAAACTTAAAACAATTCTATAATGAGAACCTCTTTTATTTTGTTTTAGAAAATAATTAGGAAGAATTCGGTCTAATGTCATTCGGTTTAGAAGCCCTGAAACCCCTACAAATGAGGTTAAAACAGCTCCGCAAAGAACCATAACGGCATCTATAGAGATCAGCCAGGCTAACCAAGATCCGCCTGTTGTTTCTCCTAAATGTGCTAAAAGTGATTCTTTGTTTTCTCCAACTTCTGTTAGCGGAATTACGCTGATTAACAAAATAGCAATTACGGGATTGAAGAAACTTACGATTCCCCACATGTTTCGAAGTGTTTTAGGAAAAACACCATGTTCTTGTTCTTCAACAAAATTGGCAGAACTCTCAAAACCTGATATCCCCAACATGGCTGCCGAAAAGCCTAGAAAAAGAGCTGTTTGTATGCTTCCTGACGAAATTGGTGTTTGCCAATTGATGTGAAAAGTATCTAATCCGTGAGTTAAGATAAACCAAGCTGACGCTAAAACCAGCAAAGCCAAGGTGCCTATGTGGGTCATAAAAATAATGACGGCCACAAATGCCGATTCTCCAATTCCTAAAATAGCTAATCCGGTAAACAGAATCAAAACGACTACTGTTGCAATGGTTACGTTTAAACCTTCAAAGATTCCGTGCAAATAATGCATTCCTTCAGAAGCAGAAATAACAGCTGTTGCCATATAGGATAAAACCGTTAAAGTCGCTGCTAAAGAGGCCAGACGTTTGGTTGAAGTGTTTAATAAAACATTATAAGCGCCACCATTTAATGGAATTGCTCCAACAACTTCGGCGTAAATTTTTCGGAAAAGAAATAATACAACAGCAACAATTAGAAGTGAAATCCAAGCATATTGACCTGCGTATAAAATGGTTAACGCTGAAACATATAAGCAAGAAGAGCTAATGTCGTTTCCGCAAATTGCAGTTGCCTGTAATTCATTTAATTTTTTGTGTACGATTTCTTTCATTAGTATCTAAAATTTACACTTTTAGTAAAATTAATTAACAAAAAAATTAGAATCGAGCGTCAGGCAAATATTGATATATTAATTGTAACGTACTGTTTTATTTGGTCTTCTGAAATTGTTTGAGTGCTGATAAGGCTTGCGATTGAACTTTCTTCTGAAAAAATCCTGTCCAGCCTAATAAATAACCAGTGATGCCAAAAGCTTGTTTTGACCATTTCCAGACATCAAAACTATCGGTGTGTTTAATAATTAATCCGTCTTGAAAAATAAAATGGGCAGAGATATTATTTACAACCTTTCTATTTGTTTTGCTAAAATTATAGGTGGCGGTCCAATTTGCTGAACCAGTCGAATCGTCGGCAGTTACGTTTGAAAATTCGATTTTTAAATTGCCTTTACTTTTTAGAAGCAGCATTTCCCACATTTTAGAAACCTGTTCTTCTTTTAGTAATCCAAAAGCTGGATCTATAAAATGAACTTTCGGATGATAGCATTCACTCATCGTTTTAGCATCTGCATTTGCGAAAGCAGTATAGAATTTTGCAATTAAAGCCTCATTTGCATTCATAAAAATATATTTATGTTAAATATAAGGTTTATTAAATTAAAAAATCATTACAAAACACTAATTTCTTTTGCTGTATCAAATGTTTTTTTAGTTTTATCAAATGCTGTTGAGAAATACTTCACTTTACTGTAAGCGGTAAAATGTCCCGTTAGATTTCCTGAAATATCTGAACCTCCAGCAATTATAAATCTTATCGCATAAATGTCGGTCTTTTTAAGTTTCAGCCATTCAGCAGGCGTAAAATAATAGTATGCAGTAGTTTTTCCGTCTGAAGATTCTTTAACGTTTTTATCTGTACAGGCAATAACATCTGCATTGGTCAAATCGACATAAACACCGCCAACAATTTTTGCTTTATCGCTTGCCGTTGAAACAGTTAGTTTTAAAATGCCTCCTTTTTCCGTTTTAGCTATTTGAACATTAATTTCGCCAGAATAAGCATATTTTTCGCAGATAAAAGTGTATTCTTGTGTCGCTGGATAGGGAGCTGAACCTTTTACACTCATTGTTTGCTGTGCTGAAGCAAAAGTCGAAATAAAAAATAATAGGAGTAGTGGCAGTTTAAAATTCATATATATATGGTATTTATTGTTCGGCTAATTTAGCATCAAATTTCTCATCCCAATCCATAGATTTTATGGCAGAAATAAGATTGTCTTCATTTACAAAAATGCGTAACTCTTTATTGGCCACTTTTTTAGTGTACAAGGCATGATAGCGGTAAATGACTTCCTGTTTGGTTTTGTAAACTCCATCTAATTTTAAATCTATAAAACTTCCGTAATATTGTCTAAATCTTTGGCAGGTCTTAGTCAAACGCTCTTCTGTAGTGTTTTCCATAACCGATTTAGTTACTTCAGTTTCATTAAAAGGTTTAAATTTTGAAGTGTTACAAGTTTCTAAAACTCTCTTTCCTAAATCATACGCTTTTCGCTGCTGATTTGCATTTATTTCTTCTACAGAAACTTTTTTAATTTTTAAATCTTCTGTATCTCTACTTACTGTTTTCGATTTACATCCAATTAACAATAACAAACATATAATCAATCCTGCTTTCTTCATAACTATTTAAGTAATTTTTAATAATAAGTTAGGATCGGGACAATTTTCGATATAAAAGTTTAGGTCATTTGTATTGCAGACGCCTGGATAGTCTCCCCAATAATCGCCAATATTATGGATAATCTGAAAATGTAAATGAGGGGCGTAATCTCCATTTACTGAGGCATTTCCTAAAGTCGCAATCTTGTCGCCTTTCTTAAATTGGTCTCCGATATTTAAATTTTCTATACTTTCTAACGATAAATGTCCGTATAAAGTATAAAATTTCTCATTTTCTACTTCATGTTCTAAAATAATTGTCGGTCCATAATCGCCCAGACCAATATTGTTTTTAAAACTATGAACAATTCCATCAAGGGCAGCAAGCACGGCTGTTCCAGCTTCGGCCTATAAATCTAATCCGATGTGAATATTACGTTCGGGTTTGGATACATCTAAAAAAATAGGACTTCTTTGATATAAAAATCTTCCTTCTATATAACCGCCAAAGGCAACTTTAGCGTTGTTTTCTTTTAAAAATTTTGAAATGTATTTTTCAAAATCTTCTGAGGTATCCAATTTTTGACTTACTAATTCCTCATTCGAAACCGATAAATTTAACGGCGTGTATTCTGAAATATTAATTGAGGCATCAATAATTTTAGTAGGTGGCTGGGCATTTAAGATTGAGGTTAGGGGCTTCATAAAACTAGGCAACTTTGTTAATAATTATTAATTCATTATGTACTTCGATTCGGGGTAGCATTTTGGTTTGAAACAATTTCGGATTAACTTCTGTCACATACTTTCTATTTCGAACATTATGTGCTTCGTCTAATATCATGGTGTTGAATAAAACAAAGCCCTCATCTTTTAAAATCGTGCAGATTCTATCTACAAAAAACTTCTCAAACAAAAAGTTAGGCATATGCGTATCTTCAAAAATATCAATTATTATAAGATCGTATTTCTCTTTTGTTTTTAATACAAATTCAAATGCATCATCAATAACCACTTCCAACTGCTTAATTTGATTAAGGTTAAAATACTGATTTGCAATCTCAATCATGTCGGGATCGATTTCTACGCCAGTAATCTTTTCCTTGTATTCGATCTCATCTACTAATGTTTTAACTACGCTTCCGCCCGCTACACCTAATAATAAGATGTGTTCCATTTCTAGAATTTTATCGTAACCAATATTTCGAAGTCCGTATCGTAATATACGTTGCAGGCTTCCGTAAGAATAATTTGTGTTTTCAGTGTCCAATACTAACTCCCCATTTGCCCAAGTAACTTCGATAATTTTACTTCGGGTTGATTTTTTCTTAAATATTTTTATAGGAATTAAGTAACTGAAAAATTTTCGAATCATTTTTTATGCTTTTACTCAAATTTACCATTAAATCTTTTATTTTGCACGAAATATTGAATCTTTAATGAAAAAACTATTCTATAAATTCGTCTTTTTTAAGCTAATGGGCTGGAAAATAGTGGGAATCGAAAATGCAGAAATTAAAAAATGTATTCTCATGGTAATGCCTCATACGAGTAATCATGATTTTTATATCGGACTTTTTACTCGAGGCATCTCTGGACTACAGATGAATTGGGTAGGAAAGAAAGAATTGTTTCGTTTTCCGTTTGGTTATTATTTTAGAAATGTTGGAGGAGAGCCTTTAGATCGTTCCGGCAGATTAAATAAAGTAGATTCTATTGCTGCAATTTTTGATAGAAAAGAGATCTTTCGTTTGGCTGTTGCTCCAGAAGGAACTAGGAAAAAAGTAAATGAAATTAAAACAGGATTTTATTTCATCGCGCTTAAAGCGAATGTTCCAATTGTTCCTGTAGCTTTTGATTGGGGTAAAAAAGAAGTAAATCTGGGCAAACCATTTTATCCAACTGGAAATTACGAAGCCGATTTTGAAATCTTAAAAAAACATTATGAAGGAGTTTTGGGGAAAATTCCTGACAATGGAGTTAAATTGTAATTTCTGAGAATTTTTTCAAACGCGTGAGAATTGCATATTTGAAAAATTTCTGGACTAGGAATCAAATACGCGCTAATTTTTGCATCACGGAGAATAGGCTTTAAAAGTTCCATTTTTGTAGAATAAGACTATTTTTTCAATTTCATCATCTTCAAAATTAATAGTTGCATTTTTTGAAGGTGATACTTTTTTTATTTCCCTCTTTTCTTCTTCATTTTTTTCAATGGAAGAAAATAAATCTGTACCCATATTTTCATGAGATGAAATTGGAGTAGGAGATTCTTGAATTTCTAAATTTTCGTCATGGTTTTTAGGAAAACTTCCTTTCCCAACTAAAATCCAATATAGATCAACATCAGGGAAAACCTCTAGAATTTTCATTACAAAATCTAAACTCGGCTTGTTTCTACCAGATAAAAGATGAGACATACTAGAACGTTGCACACCAATTTTATCTGCAAAGGTAGAAGCATTTAAACCATAATAATCTAATATGGTTTCGAGTCTTTTTACAAAATCATCTATGTTTACCATTGTGAATTTATGTTTTAAATTATTCTATTTACAAATGTAAACAAAAAGTAAAAGCACTCCAATCTTGTTGTTGCATTTTTAATAAGAGTTTAGTTTTATGTTAAATATGAAATTCATATAAAGCTTTATAATTGACTGAAATTAATATATTTATGAATCAAAAATAAATTAAACGACTCTATTAAAACAAGTTAAAGCTTAAACAAATAAATCCTTTCTGAAACTGTTTACAAATCTAAATTATTAAATTTTTCCTTTGTTTACAATTGTAAAAATAAAGATATTTACTTTTGTAAACTAATCAAAATATAATGAATTTAGAACAGCTTTTTACACAATACAAGGAACAGTCGATATCTGGAAGATATCTTACTTTAGACCATATTAAACCTCTATTAGATAAGTTAAATACAAATGGCCAAGTAGAGATTATTGGTACATCTGTTTTAGGCGAACCTATATATAGTTATCAAATCGGAACAGGAAAGATACGTGTTTATTTATGGTCTCAAATGCATGGTAACGAAAGCACAACAACAAAAGCTTTATTTGATTTCATTAATTTATTAAATGATGATACTGATTTTGCTAAGCAAATGCTAGAGACTTTTACTTTCTACTGTATTCCAATGCTTAATCCTGATGGAGCGAGACTATACACACGAGCAAATGCAAATGAAGTAGATTTAAATCGTGATTCTCAAGACCTGACACAGCCAGAAAGCAAAGTTCTACGTGAAGTATTTGAAAAATTTAAACCTGATTTCTGTTTTAACCTTCACGACCAGCGTACTATATTTGGCGCAGGAACAACTGGAAAACCTGCTACAGTTTCTTTTTTAGCTCCTTCTTATAATGAGGAGAGAGAAGTGAACGATAACAGATTGAAAGCGATAAATATTATTGCAGGAATCAATGAAGAACTTCAAAAATACATTCCCGGACAGGTTGGCCGCTTTGATGATTCGTTCAATATTAATTGTATAGGAGACACTTTTCAATTTCTAGGTGTTCCTACTATCTTATTTGAGGCTGGCCATTTTCCAGAAGATTACGAGCGAGAAATTACAAGGAAATTCATATTTTTCTCGTTAATTTTAAGCTTCAAACTAATATCCGAAAACGATTTAGTTGATAACAGATTTTCTGAATATTTGAATATTTCACAAAATAACGTGGTTTTTTATGATTTTATGTATAAAAATGTCAAAATAAATTATGATGGTATCGAAATTATTACGAATTTTGTCGCACAATACAAAGAGGAATTAATCGAAAATAAGATTCATTTTAATGCTTACATAGTAGAAGTAGGTGAGCTGGAAAATTATTTTGGTCATTACGAATACGATGCAAAAGGAGCAGAATATTCGGACGATTTCCAAAATTTTCCAAAAACGGGTCAGAAAGCAAATTTTTATTTAAATAAAAATGTTAAATTTGTTAACGGATTAATAAAAAGTTAATTTTTATGTGAATTTGTTGTTTTTTATATATAATTTTATACTTTGTAATAGCAATTAGTAATATTAATTAAACAATTATGAGTAAATTTCGTTTAGATGAAGTAGATCACCAGATTTTAGATATGTTAATAGACAATACGAGAGTTCCGTTTACTGACATTGCAAAAAAACTATTGATATCTGCTGGTACAGTACACGTTAGAGTTAAAAAGATGGAAGATGCCGGTATCATCATGGGGTCTTCATTAGCCTTGGATTACGATAAATTAGGTTATTCATTTATTGCTTATGTAGGGGTTTTTCTTAATAATACATCTCAAACTAAATTTGTATTAGAGAGAATCAATCAAATTCCATTCGTAACTGTAGCTTCTGTAACTACAGGAAAATTCAACATCTTTTGTAAAATTAGAGCAAAAGATACTAAACACGCGAAAGAAGTTATCTTTATGATTGACGATATTGATGGTGTTTACAGAACAGAAACAATGATTTCATTAGAGGAAAGTATAAACGATAAGAAGCGTTTGATGCATACTATTTTCAAAAATATGTAAGAACTTTTCTTGAATGCTATATTAAAATATAACCTCAAGTTTATTCTTGGGGTTTTTTTATGACTAATTAACCAACCAACTATAACACGATTATGTATACGTTGCCAAAAATTGAGCGTTTTAATCAAGACGTTCTCTCAAAATACCACATTTATAATAGTGTTTTCATAACATTACCTTTTGACTCTATAGATAATACAGGAGTTTTACTTCCTTTATTTACAGAGACTTGCGAAACGGGCTTTAAAAAACAAGAAACACCAAAAGAAATCGTAGATTTCTTTTCTAATAAATTCTTAAACAATACTTCTGAAGATGAAAAAATCGATCTTATGTTTCGATTTATTCAATATATAGAACGTCAGATTGTATTGTTTGATGCCATTGAAGATGCTGCTTTTCCAGAAGTTAACAATATGGAAGGCCGTGGATCTCTTCGTGATATTAAGGAGAAATCGGATGCTAAAGAGAAAGATGACGAATTGGTAGAGTTTCTAGAAAACTTTAACGTTCGTACGGTTTTAACAGCGCATCCTACTCAGTTTTATCCAGGACCCGTTTTAGGAATTATAAATGACCTGACAGAAGCTATTCGTCAAAATGATTTACTTCAAATTAAACAATTACTTGCTCAATTAGGAAAAACGCCTTTCATTCAGAAAGAGAAACCAAATCCTTATGATGAAGCAGTAAGCTTAATTTGGTACCTAGAAAATGTATTTTATGCTACTGCAGGAGAAATTGTGCATTATTTGCAGAAAAACATTTTAAATGGAAATCCGATTCATAATCAATTAATAAAATTGGGTTTCTGGCCAGGAGGTGATCGTGACGGAAATCCTTTTGTTACTACCGATATTACACTTAAAGTTGCAGATCGTTTGCGTACCTCAATTTTGAAGTGCTATTATGTAGAAATGAGAAATTTAAAACGTAAGCTAACTTTCTCAGGTGTAGATGATTTGGTAGCAGAACTTGAACATAAGCTTTATCGTTCTGTATTCTATTCTAAAGGGGATATTTTTATTACTTTAGAAGAATTACTGACTCAACTAAACAAAATTAGAGATATAATTATTGAGAAACATCAATCTTTATATTTGGATGAATTAGATGCGCTTTTAGTAAAAATTAATTTATTCGGATTCCATTTTGCAACTTTAGATATTCGTCAGAATAGTAAAATTCATAATGCTGTTTTCAAAGATGTGGTTGATTACTATTTAAATTCTGGTTCAGATGTTTTTCCTAAGAATTATTTCGAATTGACAGAAGATCAAAAAATTGATGTTCTTTCTAAGGTAAAAGGAAATTTAAATCCAGTCGATTTCGAAAATGAAATCACCAGATATACTTTAGAATCTGTTCAAGCTATTAAAACCATTCAGCAAAATAATGGTGAAGAAGGAGCAAACCGTTATATTATCAGTAATAACGAAAGCGCGCTGAATGTGATGGAAACATTTGCGATGATTCGTTTGAATAATTGGGAAAAACCAACAGTTGATATTATTCCGCTTTTTGAATCTGTAGACGATTTACAAAATGCACATGCTATTATGGAGCAATTGTATACCAATCCAGAATATGCTAAGCATTTAAAATCAAGAGGAAATAAGCAAACTATAATGCTTGGATTCTCTGATGGAACTAAAGATGGCGGCTATTTAATGGCAAACTGGAGTATTTATCAAGCTAAAATTTCATTGACTAAAATTTCTAGAGAATACGGAATTAAAGCTATTTTCTTTGACGGACGTGGTGAGCCTCCAGCTCGTGGCGGTGGAAAAACACATAAATTCTATGCTTCTTTAGGTCCAAAAATTGAAAACAACGAGATTCAGATTACAGTTCAAGGTCAGACTATTAGCTCTAATTTTGGAACTTTAGATTCTTGCCGTTACAATATCGAAAACTTATTGAGCGCTGGTGTTACCAATCAAGTATTTAGTAAAGAGAAAAATGAACTGACAGCTGATGAAACTCAAATTTTAACGGATTTAGCTAATTTAGGTTATGAGAAATATTTAAGTTTCAAAAACCATCCAAAGTTTATTCCGTATTTAGAAAAAATGAGTACGCTTAAATATTATTCAAAAACAAATATTGGAAGCCGTCCTTCAAAAAGAAGTAAATCTGAATCTTTAGATTTTGCCGATTTAAGAGCAATTCCGTTCGTAGGTTCATGGAGCCAATTAAAACAAAACGTTCCAGGATTTTTTGGAGTAGGTTCGGCTTTAAAACATTTTGAAGAATCTGGTCAATGGAACAAAGTAAGTGATTTATATCACAATTCATTGTTTTTCAAAACTTTGCTTGAAAACAGTATGATGTCATTAGCAAAATCATTCTTGCCTTTGACAGCTTATATGAAAAATGATCCTGAGTTTGGCGAATTCTGGCAGATTATTTACGATGAATTCTCAGAGACAAAACGTCTTTTGTTGAAAATTGCTGATCATAAAACATTGATGGAAAATTATCCTGATGGTATTGCTTCTATTCAAATAAGAGAGCGTATTGTTTTACCTTTATTGACAATTCAGCAATATGCTTTATTGAGAATTAATGAGCTAAACAAAGAACAAACTCCTGATGAAGAATTGATTAAAGTTTATGAGAAAATCGTAACGAGATCACTATTCGGAAATACGAATGCAAGTAGAAACTCAGCTTAAAAAAATAAAAAATGAGAGCATCAGAATTATTGGAAAATGAATATTCAGGTCATTTTGGAACTTACATTAAAGCAGCTGGAGATGGTATTTTAATTGAAGAATTGGAAATTTCTCTTCATGAGTTCATTCGATTTGTTCAAAATATTCCAATGGATAAATTTGATTATCGCTACGCGGAAGGGAAGTGGACAATCAAAGATATTATTCAGCATGTAATAGATACCGAAAGAATTTTTGCATATCGTGCTTTGCGTTTTTCAAGAAACGATAAAACGCCTTTGCCAAGTTTTGAAGAAAATGATTATGCTGACAATACAAATTCAAATAGCAGAAGTATTCAAGATCTGCTTACTGAATTTTCAGCGGTAAGACATGCGACTTTATTGTTTTATAAAAGTTTATCTGAAGAACAGTTGAAGAGAATTGGTACTGCATCAAATAATCCGATTTCTGTTCGCGCTTTAGGTTTTGTCATAATTGGACATCAAAAGCACCATCAGAAAGTTTTTGAAGAACGATATTTGTAAAAATTAAAGATTTAAATATTTAAAATTCCAAATTCCAATTTCGTTGGAGTTTGGGATTTCTTATTTATTTGATACTTAGTAAACCTGACAGTTTTTTAAAACCTGTCAGGTTTGTTGCTTAATCACTAGAAAATTCACAAAGTTTGACGACCGAATTTCTAGTGTGATCTTTCCTTCGTCAAGATGACAAAAGTGATTTTTATTTTCTCTCCAGGAACGCCAATCCAAATCTAATCTTGTCATAAGACATTTTTTCTTCAAAGTAATCGAAATAAGGTCTTAATGCGTTTGGATTTTCTAATTCAATCTGAGCTTTTTCAATTTGAAGAATTTCCTCTTCCGAAACAAATTGATTTAAATCTATATCATTTCCGTCAACATATAATTTAGCCAAATGAGAAATGATTGTAGTTTCGCCCAGATTTCGTTGCTCAGCAATTTCCTTCACAGAAAGTCCGGCTTGAAATAATTCTAACGTTTTTTTATAAGTATTCTCTTTTTTATCTTTTTTGACAACCGATTTATTTCGCTGAAATTCAATTATAGCATTTATAAAATCAGCTCCGTATTTTTCTAGTTTAGCTTTACCAACACCTTCCACGGCAAGAAAATCTTCATCAGACATTGGTCTTAAAATTTCCATTTGCCTCAATGAAGCATCGCTAAAAATAACATATGCTGGAACTTCTTCTTCTTGAGCAATTTCGTAGCGTAGTTTTCTAAGCGTTTCAAAAAGAGAATTTTTAGCAGCTTTTTGTTTTGTTTCCTTGACTTCGTTTTTATCAATTACTTTTTTGACAACCGTGGTCAGTTTTACTTTTTCTCCCTCAAACAAAACTTTCTTCGCAAAAGGAGTAAGCAAAATTTTATTATGTTGATGAAAAGCAATTTCGCAATATCCTAAGTTTATAAGTTGGATAAGATATTGATTCCAATCGTACCAAGAAACATCAGCGCCTATTCCGTACGTTTTTAGCTCTTGATAATTTTTTTCGTAGATATACGCGTTTCTCGAACCTCTCAAAAAATCGACAATTACAGCTAGAGGTTCAGATTCTTTTAATCGTACAATTGCAGATAAGGCTTTTTGCGCGAGAATCGTCCCATCGAAAAAAGTTGGCGGATTTTTGCAAATATCGCAGTTTCCGCAATTTTCAGTTACCAGTTCGCCAAAATAAGACAGCAGAATTTTTCTGCGACAGCTTACAGCATCGGCATATTGCTTCATACGATCTAACTTTGCAAGCTGAATATCTGAGTTCAATCCTTCTGATGCAAATTTCTGCAATTGAATTACATCGGCGTAACTTTCAAATAAAACGGTTTCGGCTGGAAGACCATCTCGGCCCGCACGCCCAATTTCTTGGTAATATCCTTCAATATTTTTTGGCAGATTGTAATGAATAACCCAGCGGACATTTGATTTGTCAATTCCCATTCCGAAAGCAATAGTAGCACAAACTACTTGACAATCGTCATTAATAAATTGATCCTGAGTTTTAGCACGTGTTTCATTATCTAAGCCCGCATGATATGCTTTAGCTTCAATTCCGTTCTTTTTGAGTTTTTCAGCAAGTTCCTCTGTAGTTTTACGACTCAAACAATAAATTATTCCAGATTCATTGGGTTTGTTTTTAATAAAATCAATGATTTGCTTAACGCGATCTAAAGCAGGACGAACTTCAAGACTCAAATTTGCTCTATCAAAAGAAGCAATAAACGTTTTTGGATTCTTAAGATTTAATTGCTTGGTTATATCTGTTCGTGTTGCTTTGTCAGCAGTCGCAGTTAAGGCTAAAATTGGAGTAGAAGGGAAGCGACTTTTTAGATAACCCAAATTAGTATAAGCAGGTCTAAAGTCATGACCCCAAGACGAAATACAATGTGCTTCATCAATTGCTATTAAGCTAATGTTCAACTCATTGAAAGCCATATCCAAATAAGAAAGGCTTTCAGGCGCGATATAAACTAACTTAAAATGATTTGTTTTTAAATTATCAATATAATATTGCTGCTCTTGAGAAGATTGGCTGCTATTAATAAAACAAGCAGAAATTCCGTTTGTCTTTAAACTATCAACCTGATCTTTCATTAATGCAATCAAAGGTGATATAACAACTGTTATTCCTGGTAGAATTAAAGCGGGTAGTTGAAAACATATTGATTTTCCACCTCCAGTAGGCATAATTGCCAAGGTATCTTGTCCAGATAAGATGGTATTAATTATGGTTTCTTGATTGGGTCTGAATCTTTCGAAACCAAAATTTTCTTTTAGTGTAGTATGTAGAATTTCTGAAGTCATAGGCATATATTTTTTATTCAAGATTTAAATGTAAAAATAATCCTATAAAAATAAAAATATAAATTGGTTTTGTTTATTTTTTGTGTGTCATAAAAAAAAGGAACTCCCAATAGAGTTCCTTTTATTTATTAAAAAGAAAATGAATTAATCTTCATCGTCTTCGTCTTCTTCGTCATAATCAGTATCTGCTTTGTCATCATCATCGTCATCATCGTCACCACCGTCAGTATCTGGCTTGTCAAGATTATCATCATCTTCGTCATCGTCATTGCTAATATCATCATCAAGATCGATACCTTTAACTGGTGCAATTGCATCTACATCAACATCTAAATCATCATCTTCATCGTAGTTTTCAATTCTGTCAGCCAATTTAGTACTAATTTTTACTAAGTAAATTGTATCTTCAGTACGAACCTCTACAGCTTCAACCAATTCGTTTTTAGCATTTCTAAAACGGATAACATCCGAATCATCATAACCATCAGGAAATTTTTCAACCAAAAGGTTTAAAATTTCGTTGGTAAGTTTGGCGTAGTCTACTATAACTCTTTTCATAAATTATCTTATAAATCTAATAAGTATGCAAAAATTAACGGCGCAACGATTGTAGCATCCGATTCAATAATAAATTTTGGGGTTTTGATGTCTAATTTACCCCAAGTGATTTTTTCATTTGGAACTGCCCCAGAATAAGAACCATAACTAGTTGTTGAATCTGAAATTTGGCAGAAATAACTCCAAAATGGAACATCGTGCATTTCCATATCTTGGTATAGCATTGGCACTACACAGATAGGGAAGTCACCCGCGATACCACCACCTATTTGGAAGAATCCAATTCCGTTTGAACTGTTTTTAGAATACCAATCTGCTAGGAAAGTCATGTATTCAATTCCAGATTTCATAGTAGACGCTTTTAATTCTCCTTTAATTACGTATGAAGCAAAGATGTTACCCATTGTACTATCTTCCCATCCTGGAACGATAATCGGTAAGTTTTTCTCTGCAGCTGCATACATCCAGCTATCTTTTAGATCAATTTCATAATATTCTTCTAAAACGCCAGACAACAACATTTTGTACATAAATTCATGTGGGAAATAACGCTCACCTTTGTCATCAGCGTCTTTCCAAATTTTGTAAATATGTTTTTGCAAACGACGGAAAGCTTCATGCTCAGGAATACAAGTGTCTGTAACACGGTTTAATCCTCTTTCTAATAAAGCCCACTCATCTTCTGGTGTTAGATCACGATAGTTAGGAACTCTCTCGTAGTGAGAGTGAGCTACTAAATTCATGATGTCTTCTTCTAAGTTTGCTCCAGTACATGAAATAATATGCACTTTGTCTTGTCTGATTACTTCGGCAAAAATTTTACCAATTTCTGCTGTACTCATTGCGCCAGCCATACTTACCAGCATCTTAGCACCATCAGCTAATTGCTGCTCATAAGCTTTTGCAGCATCTACTAATGAAGCAGAGTTAAAATGCAAATAATGTTTTTCAATAAACTGACTGATTGGTCCTTTCATTTTTTTTGTTTTTTTTTGAATTAAAAAGTTTTAACCTTTTTTGATGTTAACGCAAATTAAGAATTTTTTAAGAAAAATTATTACTTAATCTGCCCTTTTTTTTACACCTTTTTTTTGTATCCTAAAATCTTTAAAACGTCGTCTGAAGTTTGTTGTTCTGAGAACACTTCGGTTGCCAGAATTCCATTTTCATCACGATCAATTAAAATATGTTTAGGTTGCGGAATCAAACAGTGGTGCAGACCTCCGTATCCTCCAATTGTTTCTTGATAAGCGCCAGTATTAAAGAATCCAATATACAAAGGTTTCTCTTTGTTGTATTTAGGCAAATAAATGGCGTTCATGTTTTGCTCAGAATTGTAATAATCGTCACTATCACAAGTCAGACCTCCTAACAGAACCCGTTCGTAAGTATCATTCCAGCGATTTACTGCCAGCATAATAAAACGTTTGTTTATAGCCCAAGTATCTGGTAAAGTGGTAATAAAAGATGAATCAATCATATTCCATTTTTCTCTATCATTTTGTTGTTTTTGATACAAAATCTGATAGATTGCACCACCGCTTTCACCTACAGTAAATGATCCAAATTCCGTAAAAATATTCGGAACATCAACTTCGGCTTCATCACAAGCAATTTTAATCTGATTGATAATTTCATCAATCATATATTGATAATCATATTCAAAGGCAAGTGAGTTTTTAATTGGAAAACCACCTCCGATGTTCAAACCGTCTAGAGTAGGGCACTCTTTCTTAAGAGCAATGTATACTTTAATACATTTTACAAGCTCATTCCAGTAATATGATGTATCGTTAATTCCGGTATTGATAAAAAAGTGAAGCATTTTCAGCTCTAATTTATCATTTTCCTGAATTTGTTTTTTATAGAAAGAAACTATGTTTTTGTAACCAATACCTAATCTAGAAGTATAAAACTCAAATTTAGGCTCTTCTTCAGCAGCAATACGGATTCCGATTTTGAATTTTCCTTTAATTTCCGCCTGAAGCAAATCTAACTCTTCATAATTATCAATAATCGGAATAGTGTTCTTATGTCCGTTGTTGATTAATCTTGCAATGTTAGAAATATATTCATCTCTTTTAAAACCATTGCAAATTACATAAGTACTTTTGTTGATTTTTCCATTTTCTAATAAATTTTCCACAATATTCACGTCAAAAGCAGATGAAGTCTCGATGTGAATGTTATTCTTGAAAGCTTCATTCATAATATATTCAAAATGAGAGCTTTTTGTGCAATAACAGTAGTAGTATTTTGCTTCGTATTTATTCTTTTCCATTGATTTTCTGAACCAAGCTTTTGCTTTGTTGATGTTTTCAGAAATCTGAGGCAGATAAGTAAACTTTAATGGTGTGCCATATTGTTCAACCAATTTCATCAAATCGATGTTGTGAAACAATAGGTTGTCTTTGTTTAGTTTGAATTCCTCTTGTGGAAAGTAGTATGTTTGATTTATTAGATCAGAATATTTTGTATTCATTTATTTGTCAATGTTTAGAGATTGTAATTTTACTTAATGTTAGGCTTTCTGGGGCTTAATCTTAAATTCAAACTCTAATATTGGCAAATATAATTGGCAGTTTTTCATGCTCAGCTTTAGTACATTGGAAAACATCAAAACAAAACGGGCTTTTACTATTATAGAAACGGTTCAACATTCTTAATAAAGAACTATTGAGTCTGTTTCTGTAAGAGCTAAAGCGCCTTTGCTGATTCTTTGTTTTCATGGGGCAAATGTAAAAAATAATATATACCAAATGCAATGCTTTTGATTAAAAAAAGTTTAAGATTTATAATCCTCAAACGCTTCTAGAATCAATTTATTTTCAACGGATTGGTTAATTTTTATTTTTCCGATTCCTTCAATCAATGCAAATTGAATTAAACCGTATTCATTTTTTTTGTCGTGAATTAGCAATTCTAAGATCGGATCGATGTCTTTTTCTTCAAAAATCACATCGTCATAAATGTCTTTAATTACAGTTTTAATCTCTCTATATTCTTCTTCAGAAATCAGTCCTTTTTGAAGTGAAATATAGCTTTCTAAGATCATTCCAACCGCAATGGCTTCTCCATGCAGTAAAGTGTTTTTTTCTTCACTTTCTAAAAAATATCCTTCAATAGCGTGCCCTAATGTATGTCCGAAGTTTAAAGCTTTACGGATGTTTTTCTCAGTTGGATCCTGAATAACAATTTCATTCTTGATTTCAACCGAACGATAAATCAATTGATCTAATTCATCAAAAACAATCGATTTTAAATCTGAAAATTGTCTCCAGTACGGTGCATCATATATTAACCCGTGTTTTAGCATTTCTGCCAAACCAGAACGCATTTCACTTTGTGGTAAAGTTTCCAAATATTGCGTGTCAATCAAAACCATTTGAGGCACGTTGATAACGCCAATCTGATTTTTAAGATTCCCTAAGTCAACACCTGTTTTTCCTCCAACAGAAGCATCAACCATAGATAATAATGTAGTAGGGATATTAATGAAATTTACACCTCTTTTAAAAGTAGAAGCGACAAAACCGCCCAAGTCTGTAACAACGCCACCGCCTAAATTAATAACTAGCGATTTTCTATCTGCACCAAGTTCTGTCAATATATTCCAGATTTCAATACAAGTCTCAATATTTTTATTTGCTTCTCCAGCTTCAAATTCAATAATTTCGATCGCCAAATCTGTCTCTAAAAGAGGAATAAATTTAGGCAAACAATGTTCATTGGTCTGATCGTCTACGATTATAAATATATTAGAATATTTATTCTCTCTCAAATGTTTATTTAAAGCTTCGTAAGCATTCTCATTAAAATGTACGAGATAATTATTGGCTTGAATAGATTGCATAATACTTTAGTTAATTGAAAGCGCAAAATAAGGCATTTTTAACGTAATAATATTCAAACTTCTGGGCTAATTTGTTTTAAAATAAATTATTCGATATAATTTAAACAGCTTTCTTAAAATCAAAATTATTACTGCTTAGCTAATTGCATTTATTAGCAATTAGCGCTTGAGCATCACGATAGCTTTTGCTTTGTGATATATGCAAATACTTACATGCATTACTGTTATCATTTTCCTGGAGATAACAAATTGCAAGGAAATATTCTGTTTTTCCGCCATTTAAGCCGGGATACTTTAAAGCATTTAATAAATAACTTATCGCTTTTTTTGATTGACCGACTTTTAAATAATAAAAACCAATATTTTGTGCAGCGTAAATACTTTTTGGATCAATTTTTAAAGCTTTTTGGTAAGACTCAAGAGCTTCATCCATTTTTTTCTGTTCTTCAAATTTTTGTCCTTCTGTAATTAAATCTGCGATTAAAAGATCATTTTTACGCTTTTTAAATGCAGCTTCTTCTGCATCAGTATTCTGAATTTTAGACATTAATTGTTTTGCAACCGAATAATTTTTCTCTTTTGCTAAGTTCAAATACTTAAGTGCATTGGCTTTATCATTTTCTTTTAAATAACAAATACCTAAGAAAAACTCTGTCTTTCCGCCATTTAAACCAGGCGATTTTAATGCTTCAAGAAAAGCATTTATTGCTTTTCTATTTTGCCCCTGCTTTAAATAATTAAATCCTATATTTTGAGATACGTACACATTTCTAGGATCAATTTTTAATGCTTTTTCATAGGATTGCAAAGCATTTTTTAAATCCGATTTGTTTTCAAAATTTTGACCTCCAATTAGATAACTTGTAATTAAAAGCTCATTTTTTTGTGTTGTTAAGATACTATCTTTAGGAAATTTCCTCAATCCTTCATCAATAAATTTAACTAAATTTCGATAATTATAACCGGAATATTGAAGTCCGCGAGCTGCAATATCCCATGTTTGAGGCATTGGTCTGTATTGCGAAAACAACTTGTTCTGTTTTATTATTTCTAATGTGTCCCTTTGAGATATAGCAAATTTAATTGCATTGTTAAATATGTCATAATTTCTTGGACGCAGATAAAAAGCTTGTTTTGAGTAAATATAAGCACTATCAATATTTCCTTTTTGTTTGGATATAATTTGTTTATAAAACTCAATACGTCCGGCATAACCATTAATTTTACTTGCTTTTGAAAAACAGTTAAGTGCCTTTTCGTAATTTTTCTCGCGTACATAATAAATTCCAGCATATTCAAAAAATGACTCTGAACTACTAAGTGTATTGGGATACGCTGGCATTTTATTCACTACTTCATCTCCGCTAAGAACACCTTTTGTGTTCATGTTTATATCGTCACTAGCAATTAAGTACTCTAAGTTGGAGGCTTTATAAATTATAAAAGCAGAATAACTTGTTAGTAGAGATATTATAATTATAATTGAAGCTATAATTTTAAATAAAATTTTATTTGATGGCACGATTTGATCTATTTCAGTATTAACCAAGCTAAAGGCTAAAATCAAACTAAAAAATATTGCCATTGTGGGCCTGTACATCGGGAAATTAAAGAAAGAATCTATCCCGTAAACAATTAGCAACATCAATGTTAAGATTGCGATAAGTTGCTTTTCGTTGCTATTTGGCTTAATTATCTTTTTCAAATTAATAATTAAAAGATAAATAAATATAGAAAGGTAAATTAAACCATTAAAAATACCTGTTTCAGCCAAGATTTCAAGAAAGTCATTATGGGCATGCAAAGAAACAGTTGAATCGTTAGAAGTAGTCCTTTCATAAGGAATGGATTCGACTTGATAATTACCTAATCCAATTCCAAAAATTGGATTTTTTTCGCTCATTTTAATTGCATTACCCCAAAATGTTAATCTAGCTTTTGATGAAGCGTCATCAGCATTAATCTGGCTAACTCTGTTCTCCAACGATGCATATCGTTCCTTGTCTTTAGATTTTTCAAAAATTGAATTTACAAATAATACAGCTATTAAAACAGGAATTATTAAGTATATAATCCTTGTGAAATTCGATTTGCTAAGAGATCCTTTAAGCAGATAAATGATATAGACCGTATAGATTAAAAAAAGATTTATTAAAGGAGTCCTTGCACCAGTTAGAAAAATGACTGCACTTACAGAAAATAATGCGACGAGAAGGAACCATTTTTTATAACCATCGTAATAAGTTATTCCAAGCAATAAAAATGGAACTTTGATTGTAAGACTTGCTGCAAGTATATTTATATTTCCTGTATTTCCTTTCATTGCATGCAAAAGATTTATTATGGAAGCATGTCGCGGAATAATTATAAAATTGCATAATTGCAACCAAGCCTGCAAGAAAGCGCTAATACCTACGATTATAGCAATTTTATAAAGTAGATCTAGCTTGTCTTTAAGTAGAATAGTGAGATTTATGAATAAGCAAAAAACAATTACTATTTCAGTAAATTTAGTATAAACTAGAGATGTGTTTTTTGCGGCAAAAAGAGATATTCCGCAAAGAAATACAAAAGCTAAATAAAGTTTAAAAAGAAAACTCTTTTTTAATATTGCCAATGCGGTAATTGAAGTTTTATCTGAATAAAAATAAAAGCCCAATAGCATATTTATCAATGACAAATAAAGGAATTGAGGATTGATGATTTCTAAACTTTTAAAATAAGGGAAAAAGTCAATTGCGAGTAATGAAATAATAACTGTTAGAACAGTAAAGCTTGAAGTGCTTTGCTTTCTTTTTGTTTCATTAAGTATTTTATCAATTGCATTCATAACACTCATTTTTTTGCAAAATTAGTAAAAATTCAAAGTAATTTCTTACTTATTTAGAAAATAATTATTCTATAGCATTCTTTAGCTAAAATTGATTTCTTTTTTATTGCTAAAATTGAAAAATATGATACCATTTAGTGAATAATATTCAAAACACTCTATATCTTTGCACAAAAACTAAACTTAATGGAAAAAATATTCGATAACACACAAGTTGCGTTTTCGCTGAAAAGTGATACAGAACTTGATAGAGCTTATTTCCTTTTCAAAATGATTGACAGTGAGCCTCTAGTAAGAATAGGAACTGCTGTAACAAATTTTGCAATTAAAGCTCATTTACCAGTAGAAGGATTAATTCGTGCAACTGTTTTTGATCACTTTTGTGGTGGTGTAAACGAAAACGACTGTCTTACTGTTGTAGATAAAATGTTTACAAAAGGCGTTTCGTCTGTTTTAGATTATTCTGTTGAAGGAAAAGAAGAAGAGGAGCAATTTGATGCTGCATTAGAAATGACTTTAAGAACTATTGATTTTGCTAAAGAACGTTTAGCAATTCCGTTTGCAGTTTTTAAACCAACAGGTTTAGGTCGTTTTGAATTGTATGAGAAATTAGGAGAAAAACAAACTCTTAATCCATCAGAACAAGCAGAATGGGATAGAGTAGTGGCTCGTTTTGATAAAGTTTGTGGCGAAGCTCATAAAAAAGATGTTGCCTTATTAATTGATGGTGAAGAAAGCTGGATGCAAGATGCAGCTGATGATTTGGTTACCGATATGATGCGCAAATACAATAAAGAAAAAGCAATTGTATTTAACACTTTGCAAATGTATCGTTGGGATCGTTTAGATTATTTGAAAAAACTTCATGAGGTTGCGAAATCCGAAGGTTTTTATATCGGAATGAAACTAGTTCGTGGCGCTTACATGGAAAAAGAAAACAAAAGAGCGGAAGAAAAAGGTTATGTTTCTCCAATCTGTGTTTCTAAAGAAGCTACAGATATCAATTACGATAATGCTGTACAATATATGTTAGAGCATATTGAAAAAATGGCCATTTTTGCAGGAACTCACAACGAATTGAGCTCTTATAAATTGATGGAAATGATGGCGCAGAAAGGAATCGCAAAAAATGATTCTAGAATTTGGTTCGGACAATTATACGGAATGAGTGATAATATTAGCTACAACTTAGCAGAAAATGGATATAACGTTGCTAAATACTTACCATTCGGACCTGTAAAAGATGTTATGCCATACTTGATTCGTCGTGCAGAAGAGAACACTTCTGTTGCTGGTCAAACTAGCCGTGAATTATCTATGATTAAAGCAGAACGTAAACGCAGAAAAGGGAAATAAGTTTTAGTTTTCAGTCTCAGTTTATAGTTTACAGTTTATATAAAAAAAGCTTCAATTTTCGTTGAAGCTTTTTTATTGGAATTTGGATTTTATAAAAATTGGAATTTCAAATTAAGAGTTACTAAACTGTAAGTTGCTTAAATTCTTATAAATTCCGTTTTCTAAGTTTATTAGTTCTTGGTGTGTTCCTTCTTCAGAAATTCTTCCGTTATCTAAAACTAAGATTTTGTCCGCATTTCTAATTGTTGAAAGCCTGTGCGCAATGATAATGCTTGTTCTTCCTTCCATTAGAACTTCTAGAGCTTCTTGAACTAGTTTTTCGCTTTCACTATCTAAAGAAGAAGTGGCTTCGTCTAAAATCAAAATACTTGGGTTTTTAAGCAGGGCTCTCGCAATTGCAATACGCTGACGCTGACCTCCAGAAAGCTTAACTCCACGTTCTCCAACCAAAGTTTCAAATTTCTCAGGGAAACCGTCTACAAAATTGAACGCATTTGCTTGTTTCGCGGCTGCTATAATTTCTTCTTCTGAAGCGTTTGGATTTCCATAAGCGATATTTTCTCTAATCGTTCCACCAAATAAAATAACGTCTTGAGGAACGATACTCATATTGCCGCGAAGATTTTCTAAATCATAATCGTAAATATTTTTTCCATCAACTAAAATTTCTCCTGAAGTTATATCGTAAAAACGCAATAAAAGCGAAGAAATAGTAGATTTTCCGGCTCCACTTGGTCCAACGATTGCTATTTTCTGGCCGAATTCGGCATTGAAATTCACATCTTTTAAAACCTGAACTTCCTTTCTTGAAGGATAACTAAAAGCAACGTTATTGAAAGCTACATTTCCTTTTATTTTTTCAACTGCCGAAAGCCTTGGCTTAGCATTGATTTCTTCTGGAGTTTCTTCTAATAATTCAAAAACACGCTCTGTTGCGCCAACTGCTTTTTGAATTTGTGCGTACATTTCTGCAATTCCACCAAAAGAAGCACCAATAAATGTAGTATATAATACAAATGAGATTAAATCACCAACACCTTCAACTTCTCCTTTAATCGTTAATGTGATTCCGTACCAAACAACAGCAACAACACATCCGAAAAGGCAAAGAATAATAAACGAAGCAAAATAACCTCTATATTGACCACCTTTAATAGCGATTTTTACAATTTCTCTAATTTTGTTTTTATAGCGCTGAATTTCGTACCATTCGTTAGCAAATGCTTTTACATTGCTAATTCCTTGTAGCGTTTCTTCAACTATAACCTGGCTTTCGGCAACTTTATCTTGTGTTTTTTTTCCGTATTTGCGAATGAATCTTCCAAAGATCACAGCAGCAACTGCTACAATAGGTACAATTGCCAGCATCATTAAGGTTAATTTTGGACTAATGCTTCCTAAAATTACAAAACCTCCAATAATTAAAATAAACTGACGCAGAAACTCTGCAATAGTGGTGCTAAATGTATCTTGCAATTGCGAAATATCGGCACTGATTCTACTATTAAGTTCTCCAACACGTTTTTGAGAATAAAACGACATGGGTAATTTTATCAGATTCTCATATAATGCAAAACGAATATTAGAAAGAGAGTTTTCGGTAAAATTTACAAACAATGAAATTCTGAAAAACGAGAAAATTGCCTGAAGTCCAAGAATTACCATTAAACCAAGAGCAATTTCGTTTGCTTTAGAAAGGTCTTTATTCGTAACGCAATCAACCAGCATTCCCATCAATTTAGGAAAGGCTAGGGCAGTGGCGCTTGTTAAAAATAAGAAAATCAAACCTAGGAAGAATTTCCATTTGTGGTTTTTAGCGTATTTAAAAATTCGGAGAGCTTTTTGAAGGGAGTTAGAGTTTAATTTAGCTTTAGGTAAATCATTTTCTTGAAATCTTGCCATTTGAATATACAATTAAGGTACGCAAAGGTATGACTATAGCAAATGAATACAAAAAGAATATTCTGAATTAGCTTTCGAGCATTGAATTTTTAACTTAAATTTAGAAATTGCAGATTTTTTTGCTTTTTTAATTCACTGAAAAATAGTTTTCTAGATATTTTTATTGATGTTTTTTTTACTTTTTTCAAAAAAAGGCTTGGAAATATAAAATCTAGCTGTATATTTGCACTCGCAATCACAAACGATAGCAACCTAGTAAAATAGGGCGATTAGCTCAGCTGGTTCAGAGCACCTCGTTTACACCGAGGGGGTCGGGGGTTCGAACCCCTCATCGCCCACAAAAATATCCTTAAGAAATTAAGGATTTTTTTTTGAATTTCTTTAATGCAATAAATTGTAATTTGCAATCCGATTTTGGGGAGATACTCAAGCGGCCAACGAGGGCAGACTGTAAATCTGCTGTGTGAACTTCGCAGGTTCGAATCCTGCTCTCCCCACAAAGAAACGAAAATCCTGTAAGTCTTTTGATTTACAGGATTTTTCTTTTTTAGCACCTTATTTTATTTCTATACTTCCGCACAAAATTTCTTTATCTCTTATTTTATAAAAAAGATTTTGTCGCTTTAAACTAAATTCTGCTCGCAAGACACCATATTGATTTCCTCCAATCAAACGAAACATTACAACATAAAATCCAGTTGATTCTTTTGGTTTAATAGTTCTTTTTAATGAAGACGGTTTATCAATATTCTTATCAAAAAAAGGTTCTAAGTTTGTCAAACCATAATTAAAAAAGGTATTTTCTGAATTGTCATCGTGTCAGATGGAATCAATGTTTTGTAATATTTTCCAGGCAAAGTAGGAATCTCATAAGAATCTATAGGAAAGTTAATTCTCAATTCAATAGAATTATCTGTTTCATTGATTATTCGAGTCCAAAATCCAGCATAAATGTATTCGTTTCCTTTAGGATCAGTATATTTTATTCCGCCTTTGGGCAGACTATTTTGTACTATTAGACTTTTGTCTTTAGAATTAGTGTATACATATTTAGTATAAATGCTCTTATCAATATTACTATTAGATTTTTTATTCTTTTCTGTATTCTTTACTGAATCTAAAGTTTGTTTATCAACAGTATCAAATCCTGAATTAATATCTTTCTTACAGGAAAAAAGTACGGTTACTAGTATCAGTAGTATTGTTATTTTATTCATTTTCTGTAAATAATAAATTGATTTCTATTTCAAGCAATTTAAAAAATATTTCAGGTTAATACATTAACCTTTTTAATATAAACAAAAGCCCTATAGCAAGAACAGTTAGAATGTTAAGTTTATGATTTTTGGAGGAAACTGGAATTATATAAAAAAAGACCCTATTTTGATACTTTAAAGTCTTAATAGGCAAAAATATACATTCAATTCATCTTTAATTTTGCAACTCCAAAAATTAAAAATTTGATGTTATGACTGAATTGAATATACCTGACTCTTTATTGATAAAAAAATACGTAGAAGGCAACGAAGAAGCATTCTCAAAATTAATCAACAGACATAAATCTCGAATATATGGTTTTATATACTCGAAGATTAAGGATACAGATATTGCAAATGATATTTTTCAAGATACGTTCATTAAAGTAATTAAAACACTTAAAAGCAATTCTTATAAGGAAGAAGATAAATTCGTTTCTTGGGTTATGAGAATTTCTCACAATTTGATTATGGATCATTTCCGTAAAATAAAACGAATGCCAATACATAGAGATACCGATGAATTTTCCATTTTTTCTATTTTATCTGATAATTCTCCAAATATTGAAAATAGAATAATTACAAACCAGATTCAAATTGATTTAAAAAAACTCATAGAAGAACTCAATGACGATCAAAAAGAAATAGTTGAAATGCGATTATATCGTAATATGAGTTTTAAAGAAATATCTGAAGAAAAAGAAATTAGCATAAATACAGCGTTAGGAAGAATGCGTTACGCAATAAACAATTTAAGAGCAATTATTAAGAAAAATAAAATTACACTAACATAAAAAGCTTATTTTATATTAGGGTAAATGGCATTGCACTAAGATTATCGAATTAGCCGAGAAAGGCAATTAAATTCTAAATTTTAGTTGTTTGTGTTTTAGTATTTGTAACAAATTATACAAAATACTACTTATACTAAATCAATATATTTTTAGTATAAAAAGACAAACAATTAAACCCTCAAAAATATGAATTTATCGCAATGGCTTATTTTTATCTTAATCGTTCAAATTATCCATGGATTATCTACTTGGAAACTTTACATAAAAGCTGGAAGAAAGCCGATAGAGTCATTTATTCCTTTTTACAATTTAGTTGTAATGATGAAAATTATAAAACGTCCTCTTTGGTGGGTGTTATTACTTTTCATTCCGATAATTAATCTTTTGATGATTCCTGTAGTTTGGATCGGATTCATTAGAAGCTTTGGTAAAAACTCCACAAAGCATACGCTATTGGTTTTGATAACATTTGGCCTCTACATTGCGTTTTTAAACTACGCTTCAAAAGATGTATACTATATTGAAAATAGAGATTTACGCTCAGAATCCAAAACAGAAGACACAATAGGATCTCTTGTATTTGCTATCATTGTCGCGACATTGGTTCACACCTATATTATTCAGCCCTTTACAATTCCGTCTTCATCTCTAGAAAAAACATTGTATACGGGTGATTTTTTGTTTGTCAGTAAAATTAATTTTGGCGCACGAGCACCAATGACTTCGGTTGCATTGCCTATGGTTCATGATTCGATTCCTATTTTGGGCTTGAAATCTTATTTATTTAATGATGATTTTACCAAAAAGGAAACCTCATTATTGAATAAGTTTCAGTTGCCGTATTTTAGATTTCCAGCCTTAGAAGAAATCAAACGTAATGAAATTGTGGTTTTTAATCAACCTGCAGATACTTTGCGAAATATGGATAATTTTAATCCGGATCGAAACTATTACAAACCAATTGACAAAAAAACAAATTTAGTTAAACGATGTGTTGGAATACCTGGTGATACTCTAGAAATTCGCGACGGAGATATTTATATTGATGGAAAAATGTCTGTATTGCCAAAAAGTGCAAAACCTCAATATAATTTTCTAATTGACACAAAAGGGCAGGCAATAAGCCAGGATGAGCTTAAGTCTTATGGAGCAAGAGAAGGTTTGAGATATGACAACGGCTATTTTGCATTAACCAATACTGGAGCATATTTTTTGACTCTAACAGATGATGAAGCTAAGTTAATGGCAAGCAATCCTGTTGTAAAAAGCGTTAAAAAACAATTGACACCAAAAGGCGAAGACGGAAATGTATTTCCTCATATCCGATCATTGGGTTGGAATATCGATAATTATGGTCCGATTTATATTCCGAAGAAAGGAAAATCCGTAAAATTAAATATGGAAACGCTCCCTTTTTACAAACGAATTATCGAAGAGTACGAACACAACAGTTTAAATATTAAAGGCAACCAGATTGTGATAAACGGAAAACCAAGCGACACTTATACTTTTAAACAAGATTACTATTGGATGATGGGAGATAATCGCCAAAATTCTTTAGATGCAAGATTCTGGGGATTTGTTCCTTTTGATCACGTAATTGGAAAACCCGTATTTATCTGGTTTAGCTGGGAGAAAAATGCTTCTGGCATTAATAAAATAAGATGGAATCGTGTTTTTTCTGTAACAAATGGAAGCGATGAACCTAAATCATATTTAATCCATTTTTTAGTCGTTCTAGGCCTTTTTATGATAGCAAACAAATTGATAAAAAGTAGAAAAAAGCAATAGGTTTAAACACATAAAAAAGAAACTCCTTAATTTCTTAAGGAGTTTTTTTATGCTATATTTTTAAGCTTTATACTTCTATTTGTTTTGAAAAGAAATCATCCATTGATTCTTTATATTTTGGCAAAGCATAATCAATTATTTCTTCTCATAATCGAGAGCTGTATAAAATTCGACAAGGCCTATTTGCGCTCTTTTTAGGTTTTATGCTACTATTAAATGGTTTGGCAAAAATTCCGCAGAAGATCAATTATATTCTTATTGGAATTTTTATTGCAGCCATAGCCATTATGCGATTTTTTGAGATAGGGCGATATTAATTTTAAACTTTAAAACGATTGCAGATCTTTAGAAAAAGCAATACATTACAACAATATAAAAAACTACAATACACAAGACAAATGAAAGAGTACAAAGACTGGTCAATAGATGAAATTCAGAATATTTGGAAACTGGTTTCAAAACTTCATGATGGACAAAAATATGGTGGATTTGATGAAGGTGAAAAAGTTGAATATCTGAATCATATCGGAGGTGTGGTTTTCGAGATTCTAAATGCCGCGCGATTCACAGAAAATATGAATATTGATTTGGCAATCAAATGCGCAATGCTGCATGATACTATAGAAGATACCGAAATGAAATATGAAAAAGTGATTGACTTATTTGGCAGTCAGGTTGCATCTGGCGTTCTTGCTTTAACTAAAGATGATAAAATCGAGGATTCTTCAGAAAAAATGATGGATAGTTTAAGAAGAATCAAACAACAGCCAATAGAAGTTTGGGCAGTTAAAATGGCCGACAGAATTTCAAATCTATACGAACCACCTTTTTATTGGAATGATGATAAAAAGCTAAAATACATTGCCGAAGCCGAAGTTTTGCACAATGAACTGAAAGACGGAAACGAATATTTGGCAAACCGATTGAAAATTAAAATTAATGAATATCATCGATTTTTGAGTTCGAATCAAGTGTTATAATAGAAAAACTCCTCAAGTAATTGAGGAGTTTTTCTATTTTTTCTATTTAACTTTCACTAGCATTTATTGTTCAATACAGTCACAATTTTTATCTCCATAATAACCAGCTTGTCTTCTTTCAGTTTTTATTTTCTTAAATACAATTGTGTCCGTTACTATTGGTTTAACATCAGCACTGTCTTTTGATATATACTGTGAAAAAAGAATGATTAAATCTTTTTCCAACTTATCAGTACTAACATTATAACAATTACAATCTTCTCTAAAAGAGCTATCATTCAGAGAATTTTCTAAAAATCTAAAAGAGTATGTTTGTTTATTTGGACACTGTTATTCTAAGTGCAATTCTAAAAATAAAATAGGAGTCTTTAGTTTTATCAACATAATTGTTTTCAGAGGTGCAGGCTTGACCAATTTGAATAATACTATTGTCAAATAGCTTTACTTGTTTTTTATCTGGTTCGTATAAATATCGGTTATAATCTAAAATATTTTTGTCTACATAAGATCTTGGATAACAGAAATAAAATATAGATGAGTAAGACAAAAAGTTTAATAAGAGAAGTAGAAAGCGAAACTCTTTAGACGGATTAACTTTAAAAGTTTTTTTGTAAATGAATATCTCAATAATTGACAATACGGCTAAGGACAAAATAAAAACTAGCAGAATTATAATTATTTCTGTCTTTTCATTTCTGCTAAAAACAGAAATATTTACTCCTTGAAAAATTGATACTAGGTATAGAGCAAATGATAAGATTAAAAACGAGAAATTTGGAAGGATAGCCTTAAAAAACAGGTTGTTTTCTTTACACTTCAATAGCAAAAAAAATAATGAAACTATCGAAGACACTACAAATGAAAAAAATAAAACAATTATTAGAAAAATAATCGCATCTAACCCCTGATTCAAATGATACATATTTATCTCTATAATTATTAAGTTCTAATATTTTATTCTTCCTTCGTCAATCTATCCAATTCTTTCAGTAAAGTTGGAAATCTAAACTCGCCGGCCATGCTCTCCACTTTTTTGTACGCTTCATCCAAATCAATTCCGATAGAAGTTATGTATAGTGGTTTCTTGCTATCGCCTCTGAATAGGGCTTTTTTATTCTTTTCTATAGAAGCGAAATTCGTTTTGGCAACACCAATAATCGGAATTTGTTTATTCAGTTTCTCGTATAAATAACCGCCTAGACCGTATTTGTTTTCATCGTTTAAATAAACAAAACCATCAACTACTATAACATCAATAGTCGACAAATCTATTTGTTTTAACAAGCTCAGGATACAAGGCAATTCTCTTTTGTAGAATTCTCCGGGTATATATTCTTCTACGTTATCTATTATTTCTGAATGAACTTTGAAGTTCTTATCTTCATTCCATTCTGCGAATTCAAGGCAGATTGTTTTTGCTTTTTGGTCAAAATAATAGGTGTCAAAGGCTAAGATCATATGGGTATGGTATGTTTATTTTGAATTAATTTTCTGCAATTCGGCGTACATTTCATTTAAAAAAGACTGCTGTCTGGAATCGTCTTTAAAATAACGCTGATAAATGACACTGCAACTTTGTACATCAGCTATATTTTCTTTATTAAAAGACCAATCATCAGTGTTTTTAATTGTTATTCCTAAACCGTCATTGCAGCTTTGCCAAAGTTCTGAGAATTTAGTTTTTTGATCCTCGTTCAATTTACTAAAATCAGCAGTAACAGTATAACCGCGCATTTCTGAATTAAAAAATTTATAAATCGATTTTACAGGAACGCCGCCCCAAATTAGTTCTTTTCCTTCAGGGAATTCTATCGTAGTCAGTTTTTCTTCTTTGAGTTTATGATCTTGCTTTCCTTCTTTAAAAAACTGCTCCTCGTAAACCAACTTTGATCCTATTGGAACTGGAACTTTTTTTACAATTAAAGGTTCAGTAGTAATGAAATAGGGATAGTTTGGAGTTGAATTTCCGCCTGTCGGATTCATGTTTCCAACGCATCCTGCAACTATCAAAGCAAATAATGAGCTAAATGGTCTTAAGAGTTTCATATTCAATAATTTTACTAGTGTCCTAAATAAGGAGCGGCCATCATTTCTGTCTTAATATATTTTTCAGAAACAGTATCTGTATCTATAGGTTTCATTTCACTTTTAACCTCTTTTAACCAGCCTTTTTTATCTGGGACATAACTTTCAATTAATGCGCCACCATGATAGGGATTGTAGTAATTAACCGTAAGAATTAAAGTATCTCCTTTTACTTTATAAAATCCCTCTCTGGCAATCTTACCTTTTATGGTCGCATATTTTTGAATATTTGCTACAGTAGATTTAGTATTACCGAATGTAAAATCGTATTCAATCAATACATCATTTGGAGTTTGTTCGGACATTAAAGTATTCATGCTGTTTTGGTAAACATCATAGACATGGCCTTTCAGTTTTATTTTTGCTATTCGCTGGCTTTCTTTAGTGGTATTACTATAAGAAACAGGAACCGTTGTCGTTTTTTTAATTTTCTTTTGTTGAGAATGTCCACTAAAAGCACCTAAAATAAAGGCAAATACAAGAAATATACTTTTCATGTTTTATAATAAATCGATTAACTAAAATCCTTTCTCATTTAGGTTAAAAAAGAATTCTTTTGAAGCTAATATAGGAAAAATCATCACTTAGGCAGTGAAATAAATTAATTAACTTAAATAAACGATTTATTAAATTCAAAATCAGGTTTTTGAAAAATCCTAAAATAATGTAGTTTAGCTAAATTTTAGAAAACATTCTTCAAATAGTATTTCAAAATGAAATGGATTACCAGAGAGAGACCTAAAATAGATCGAATTGCCTGTCCGTGGCTGATTCGAAAATTTGTCGATCCTGAATCTGAATTTATCTATGTTCCTTTTGATGACGTTTTAACCAAAGCAAAGAAACTTGGCGCCATTCCGTTTGATATTCCAGATGTTGAGTTTACTCATTATAATGAAGAAAGCACTTTTGATTATATAGTCAAAAAATATGAGATTAAAGATCCAGCAATTAAGATTATTGCAGGAATTGTACGCGGCGCTGATACTGATAGGCACGAAATTGCTAAAGAATCGGCGGGACTTTGGGCCATTTCTGCTGGACTGGCTTATAATATTACCAATGATTACGAATTGTTAGAAAAAGGAATGCTTTTGTATGATGCCTTATACAGTTGGGCAACACATTTATATCAGCAAAATCATTTGCAGAATAGTCCATTCGAAAAACTATTGCATGAAGTGTATAATAAGTTTTTAAATGACAAGAAAACATCGGGCAAGACGCCGTCTTGGGTAAAGGATTTAAAGAATATCATTCAAGACCAAATTGACACTCAGTTTACTTTTGATTTAAAGAAAATTTCAAGCGAATTAGATTTGAATCCGTCGTATTTGTCTAGAGAATTTTCAAAGCATTTTGAAGATTTGAATTTTGGCGAATACGTTAGAAAACTTCGTATTGAAAAAGCAATTCATCTCATTGAAAATTCCTCGAGTACTTTAACAGAAATTGCTTATATAACGGGCTTTTCTGATCAAAGTCATTTTACGAGAATTTTCAAACTTCATACAGGAAAAAATCCTTCTTCCTATAGAAAAAAAACAAAAAAGTAAACCAGATACAAAAGGTAAATTGGATTCTATTTTTTGAAAATGAATGCTTCTAGCTTTGTTTATCTAATCAAAAACTAGAAACAATGTCATTTAAGCATATTTTATTTTTTACAGTACTACTTATTGGTTTTACGTCTTTTTCTCAAACTACATATCCTAAAATAGTGGGATATTCTGGCATTATGCATCCAATAGTTACTATTAACGAAGATGAAACTACTATAAATTTTAGAGATTATTACGCTGTTGGTTTTCCTACTGGAATAAATATCTGGAAAAACGAAAAAATCGGATTCTCATTTGAAATCGTTCCCAACATAAAAGAGGATCAAGGAACGAGCAAAGTAACCAATTTGTTATTCCATCCAGGTGTTTTGGTCGCTTTAGGAAAAGGCTACACATTTGCCGGACGAGCCGCTTTTGAAAGTGGTGGCAGATATGGTTTTACTCCGGTTTTTAATAAAACAATTATAAAAAATACAAGCTGCAGTTATTACGTTGCTGTGCCATTGCCCGTTCGTTTTGGAAATGATCATCCTGCTAGTTTTACCGTAGGTTTTCAGTTTGGAATTGCTTTTTAAGGTTCGTAAATAGAATTAAACCAAGTGTTTACCAAATTAATTGATTAATTTAGTTATCAATAAAAACTTAAGTTTATGAAAACTAAAATGATATGGGCCAACTTGGTTTCGAGCGATATACAGAAAACAATTCAATTTTATACTGCTCTTGGTTTTAAGCAAAACGGAGAAGAGACAAAAGAATTAGTTAGTTTTGTTTTTGGAGAAAATGATTTTGTAATTAATTTTTTCGCGCCAAAAAGACTAGAAAATGCTATAAAAGGAAAACTCTCCAACACGAATGTAGATAACGAAATTATATTTTCTTTGTCTGCAAATAGTGTAGAAGAAGTGGATCTTTGGCATCAGAAAATTAAAGAAATAAAAGGAACTGTTTTTTCTGAGCCTGAAAATTTTGAAGTCGGTTATACTTTTGGTTTTTCGAATCCAGACGGGCATAAATTTAATTTTCTATATTGGCCAGAAATGTAAATTTTAATCAAAAAACATCTTAATTCTAGAAACAAAATAATGCAAATAATAGAATACACATTTGGAGAATTTCTTATTACAACAGACAAATCTAAACTCGACATTACTGCAATACATGATTTTTTGTCTAAAGATTCTGGATGGAGCGATAATATTCCGTTAGAAAATGTAAAAGTTTCAATTGATAATTCATTGAATTTTGGGCTTTTTCATGGAGAAAAACAAATTGGTTTTGCTAGAATTATATCCGATTTTTCTACTATTGCCTATTTAGGAGATGTTTATGTTTTGGATGATTATAGCGGAAAAGGACTTTCTAAAGAAATGATGGACTGCATTATGTCGCATCCTAATTTACAAGGCTTGAGACGATGGATTTTACTGACTTCTACTGCAGAATGGCTTTATAAAAAATATGGTTTCCAGAATGTTCCTAACCCAGAAGTTTACATGGAACTTTACAATCCCAATGTTTATAAGGACACTCAAAAAGTTTAATTCTTTTTGCCATATGGCAAATTCTCAATAAAAACTTATACTTAACTTTCGTGCATGAAAGAATTAGTTAATTATATATTGCAGTTTGGCAATTTGAATCAGCAGCAGATTGATTTGATTTTGACGAAAGCCAAAGAAAAAGAAATCAAAAAAGAGGAATATTTTTCTGAAGCCGGAAAAATAGCCGCAGAAGTTGGATTTATCGTTGACGGAATAATGCGTGTTTGTTACTACAACAACAAAGGTGAGGAGATTACAAAATACTTTATCGACGAGAATAATCTGGTTGTAGACTTAGAAAGTTTTGACAATAATATTTGCTCGTCTGCTTATGTCCAAGCGGTTACAGACTGTAAAGTTATCGTATTTTCTAAAGCCGATTGGCAGGAATTGCTCGATACAATAGTAGGCTGGGACACGATTGTGCATAAAATCATTTCGAAAGCATTAATTCAAAAAGTGGCTAGAAGAAGTCCGTTGGTTTCAGAAGATGCTACAACTCGTTATTTGTCATTTATGGAAATGTTTCCAAAAGTAATCAATAGAGTTCCGCTTTCGTATCTCGCTTCTTATCTCGGAATAACACAATCTTCTTTGAGCAGGATTAGAAAAAACATCCGTTAAAATCGTTTTTTGCCATATGTCAAATGTTTTTATTTTTTATCCATGCAACTTTGCTTCAGATAATTTTAAAACATAAAAAATGAAAATAGTATTAATTACAGGCGCAAATAGAAGCATTGGTTTAGAAACTGCTAAACAGCTGTCCAAGAAAGGATTATTTGTTTATTTAGGAACGCGTGATCTTGCAAAAGGAGAAGAAGTAGTAAAAGAATTGCATGAAAAAGGATTTCAAAACATTAAAGCTATTCAAATTGATGTTACAAATGCAGCAAGTGTTTTAGCAGCAAAAAACAGCATTGAAAAAGAAAAAGGCAAATTGGACATTCTGATAAATAATGCTGGAATTCTAGGTGATGTTCCGCAAGATCCTTCTACGACTTCTATAGAAAACATTCAGAAGGTTTTTGATACGAATTTCTTCGGAGTCATAACCGTTACGCAAACTTTTCTTGAATTATTGAAAAAATCAGACAGTCCGAGAATTAGTAACATAACATCCGGGCTTGGTTCTCTTACTTTGCATAGTGATCCAACTTGGAAATATTATGCAATAAAGGCAATTTCATACGTTTCTTCCAAAACTGCTTTAAATGCCTTTACAGTTACTTTAGCTCATGAATTAAAAGAACTGCCATTCAAAGTAAACTCAATTGATCCAGGCTATACCGCAACCGATTTTAATCATCATAGCGGACCAGGAAGTGTAGAAAGCGCAGCTAGTTTTATAATAAAACACACTTTACTGGATGAAAATCGAACCAACAGGAAAATTCTTCAGTAACGATATTGAAGATGAAAGCGAAGAAAGTCCTTGGTAAAAGAAGAAAACCTTCCAAAGTCATTGATTTTGGAAAGTTTTAGCATTATAATAATGATTCGTTCTAGAGAAAAGTAGTAAATTTAACCCGTTATTAATTTTTAAGAAGCAAAACAATGTCCATTACAACTGAAGCAGAATTAGCAGGAATGAAAAAAATAAGTGAAGCTGTAGCTTTTACTTTAAAAGAAATGAGAAAATTTGCCAGACCTGGAATATCTACAAAAGAATTAGACGATTACGGCGGACAAATTTTAAATGATTTAGGAGCTAAATCTGCGCCTTATCTAACGTATGGATTTCCTGGTTGGACTTGTATTAGTGTTGATAATGAATTTTGCCATGGAATTCCTTCCGAAAAAAGAATTTTACAAGAAGGCGATTTAATTAATATCGATGTTTCTGCAGAATTAGACGGATTTTGGTCAGATAATGGAGGTTCTTTTGTAATTGGTTCAGATGTAAACGAACATCAAAAACTCGTCGATGCTTCTAAAAATATTTTGCATAAAGCGATTCACAATATAAAAGGCGGCGTTCGTATTTCTGATATTGGTTTTTTAATTGAGACAGAAGCAAAAAGACGCGGTTACAAAGTAATTAAAAACCTAACGGGACACGGAGTAGGGAGAAGTCTTCATGAAGCGCCACATGAAATTGCGAATTACAGAGATCGTTTTAATCAAACTAGATTTAAGAAGAATTCTGTTGTAGCAATTGAAACGTTTATTTCTACCGCTTCTACATATGCTGAAACCCTAAAAGATGGTTGGACAATGGTTGGAAATAAAGGCGGATTCATGGCACAACACGAACATACCATTGTTGTAACTGATGGAAAGCCCATCATCTTGACAGAAATGAATGAAATTTGGAATTAAGAAGAACATAAAATAAAAGCTCCTTTAGAAATAATGGAGCTTTTGTGTTTTTAAACAGATTTATTCTGTTTATTAAATTCGTTAACTAAATTTTTATTTGCTTCAATTATCTTACTTGGATGTATCATATTTGGGTTGAATATAAAATCGTAATTCACGTCTTTTGGTTTAAACTTATTTACTCCAAAAGCTACACTATTGGGCGGAATATCTTTTGTGATAATAGAACCAGCACCAATAACAGAATTTTCTCCAATTACTACTGCGCAAAATTTTAGCTCCATCGGCTATTACAACATTTTTAGCAATAATAGGGTTTCCAACATTTTCCCATTCTTTACTAATTTTATTATACTTTAAATTGGCTCCGATAGAAACGTTTTGAAAAATTACTACATTTTCGCAAATTTTAGAAGCAACAATTGTACACCCGCGTCCGTGATGCGCAAACAAAACACTCTTGTCCATTTCAGCGCAATTGATTTCACAGCAATAGAGTTTCTCTAATAAATTGCAAGCAATTAGTTTTAAAAACCTATTTTTTGAATGACAGTTTATTTTAACTAATGTATTAAACATATTATTTTCCAGCTTTGGGAATAACTTCTAACTCATAATCCATAACTCACAACTCAATTAAGGTTCCCAAAGTTCAATTTTATTGCCTTCTGTGTCCATTATATGAACAAATTTTCCGTAATCGTACGTTTCAATGTCATCAAGAACAGTAACGCCGTTTGCTTTTAATTGCGTTACAAGTCCTTCGATATTTTGAACACGGTAATTGACCATAAAATCTTTCTTAGACGGAGAAAAATAGGCATCCCCTTTCTTAAAAGGGCACCATTGTGTTGATTCGATTTGCTCTGGATTTTCAAGATTTCGAGATTCAAAACTTGCAGAACCCCAATCGTTTATTTCCAATCCTAAATTTTTAGCATACCAATCTTTTGTTTCTTTCGGATTGTCAAGAAAAAAGAAAATTCCGCCAATTCCAGTGACTTTTGGAGTAATTTCATTTGAATTATTTTCCATATAATTAGTTATTTAAGATTGTTTAAACAATGTAATTTTTAAGTCTAAGTTATTAAAAATATTCATTGCGTTTTCCTTTTTTTATTCTTTTGATTTATCTTTACATCAAAGCTTTTATCCTAAAACATAGCATTATGAAAACGGAAAGAATTTACAAAATACTATTTTCTAGCGTATATCCTTTATACATTCAAAAAGTCGAAAAAAAGGGGAGAACGAAAGAAGAATTAGATATCGTAATCAAATGGCTTACAGGATATAGCGACGATCAAATTAAAGTACAAATTGAAAAGAAAGTAGATTTTCAAACCTTCTTTGCTGAAGCTCCAGAAATCAATCCGAATGCATCCAAAATTACTGGAGTCATCTGCGGATATCGAGTAGAGGAGATTGAAGATACATTAATTCAAAAAATGCGATATCTGGACAAATTGATTGATGAAATTGCCAAAGGCAAAAAAATGGAAAAGATTTTAAGAGAATAAAAAAAGACCTTCAAAACTACTTGAAGGTCTTTAATTTTTAAACTCTCAATAAACCGCGAAAGCCTCTCGCGGCATAATAAGAATCGGCTCCATTATGATATACAAAAACAGTATTATATCTGAAATCGGAGAATATTGCACCTCCCAATTTTCGTATTTCTGGCGGAGTTAGAATCCAGCTCGAAGTTTTAGCATCAAATTTTCCTAGCTTTTGAAGTTCTTTATATTGCTCTTCGGTTAAAATTTCAATTCCCATTTCTTGTGCCATATTAATAGCGCTGTCCGCGGGTTTGTGTTCTTTTCTTTTTTCGAGCGCCTCATGATCGTAACAAATGCTTCTGCGACCTTTAGGACTCTCAGCCGAACAGTCTACAAAAAGATATTCATCTGTTTTTTTATCATAACCCATAACATCCGGTTCGCCTTCAGTTCTTTCCATTTCGTCAAGAGACCACAATTTTAAAGGACTAGCTTTTAATTTTGCTTCTATTTTTGCCCAATCCAAATTCTCATGTCTACTTTTATTTTTCTCAAAACGTTTTTCAAGAATGCTCAAAAGTTCTTCTTGCTCATTTGCTGTCAATTGCTTTTTCATGATTTGAGTTTTTTAGTTAGAGCTGCATTTTCTGTTTTCTGGTCTGAAATACCAAGAAACTACAGTTAAAACAATTAATAATACAGGTCCGAAAAAGGGTTGAAGCCTCATCTTTTATAGCCAAATGCGACACTACAGCCCCAGACATTGCAAAAAAGAAGCCTGCATATGCCCATTCTTTCAATAAGCCAAATTTAGGAATCAAAATTGCGATAACGCCTAAGAGTTTCCAAACACCTAAAAGCGTTAAAAAGTATAGAGGATAGCCTAAACGTTGTATCATTTCTGCCTCTTCTTTCATTGGTATAAGTTGTACAATACCGGTAGCCGTCATTCCTAAAGCCAGCCAAAGTGTAGCAATCCAATAAATAATTCTATTACGTTTTGTCATGATTATTTTATTTTAGTTACAATTTCTTCTAGTCTATTATGTGCCATATTCAAACCTTGAGCAAAAGGCAGTTTCAATTGCGCCGCTCTATGTTCGATTGATTTGTAAATAATCTGCATCGTTAATTTACTCGTGTCATCTGTTAGTTTTTCGAATTCAAGAAACTCCAACTGAGGCGCAAAATTGATGTTTTCCATCTCAAACGTGCGCACTATCTTTTGATTGGGAACAAAATCATGAATAACACCGTTGGCTTTAAAAACTACATTTCCGTTAGCGTCGCTTGTCTCAAACTCCCAGCCACCATATTTTTTATTTTCGAGTCTCAAGACTTTTGTTCCCATCCATTGCGCTACAATTTCAGGATCTTCATAAGCCTTAAATAGCAATTCTACAGGCAAATCAAATTCTCTTGTAATGACAAGATCATGTCTGTCGTCTTCAGCATGAATTTTGGTTTTCTTTTCCATGTTTTATTTTTTGTAGTTTTTCATAATTGATTCTAATTTATTAAAACGATCGTCCCACATTTTTCTAAAAGGCTCAATGAATTTGTCAATTTCTTTCATTTTTTCAGGATTTAAATGATAATAAATTTCTCTTCCGTTTTGTGTCTGATGCAATAATTCACATTCGTTTAGAATTTGAATATGCTTTGAAATCGTCTGTCTTGACGAATTAAAATTCTCTGCAATTGCCCCAGGAGTCATAGCCTGAATGGCAACTAAACTTAAAATAGCTCTTCGAGTAGGATCGGCTATTGCTTGAAAAACGTCTCTTCTAATTTCCATTGCGCAGTTATTTGACTGCAAATATAATGAAGTCATTTGACTGCGCAATATTTTTTTTAGCTTTTTTTCAAAAAGAAAACCTTCAAACTTATCAATTTGAAGGTTTTACGTATGCTTTTCATTTAGATTAATCTAAACCAGCAAACTGAAAAGGTTTTGTTTCTTTGAAGTTTAGAAGAGAATCTCCTGCATAGTTTTCATTATTGGCGAGACTCAATTTCTTGATTTTTCCTTTTTCGCTAAAATCAATTTTACTGAATTCGACCCAAATCACATTCGGATTTAAAACGTTGTCAAAATAATAAACCAAGTTTTTCTGGTCGGCTACCGTTCTCCAACGCGTAGAGGAGATGTTAGGCTCAGTTTCAGACGAAATCCCAAGAGGAACAGAACAATTTCGAATTACACCAAAAACACTAGCCAACGCCGTTCTTGTATTATCTGTCTTTGGAATTGCATCAATATAATAGGAAGCCCGTACAAAGCGATCTGCTGCGCGATTCGTTCCAGGAAGCATAATCGTGCCGGGAATTCCTTTCCAATACGCATTGATTGCCAATTGCTGGTCAAAAATCGGAGAATTGGCCATTGTCACATATTTTCTATCATGATGAATAACCAGTTTGCCATTTATATATTCAAAAATGGCATTGTCTCCACTAGAATCGGAAATAGATAAATGGACGGTAGCAAAAATATTGGTTCCTGGAATATGTGAAGAGGCAATTACAAAATCGTTTTTTTCTAATGCTGATACCGTTTCTGCAACTGTCGAAAAATTATCCAAAACATATTGAAGCCATAAAGAAACAGCCAGACCTTTTACTTTTCCATTTTTCTCAAATGCAGGATATTGCGATTCTACCAGCCACAAAAGATTGCCTACAAGTCCTTTTTCATTCATCCCATCAGAAGAAGCAATATCCCAAGAACTCGTAATAACGCTTCCATATTTGGATTTCCATTTAATAGAACTTGTTCCGGCTTCTCCAGCTCTTTCAATTCCGCGAGGAAAAATCCATAAATTGGCAGGAATTTCTCCACGCCAATCCATTGAACGTGCTGTAATAATTGTTCCGTTCAAACCTTCGTAAACAACTCTTGTACAAGGAAGAGCAGTTTCGGTTATTAATAAAGTAAAAGCAAGTAGGACAGGAAAAATTCTGTTTTTTGGTTTCATAAAATTTTAATTTTGAATTAAACGTTCAATTTGAATTTCATCAGTTTTTACTGCAATTTACGGAAATTTTAATTTAATATTTTGAATATCAAATTAATACTAAAGAAAAGCGCCAAGAGAATTCTTAGCGCTAATTGTTTTCGTTTTAAAGTGAAATACTTTTTCCGATATTAATTTGTTCCAAAAACGACTGATCGTGCGAAATCACAATTAAAGTGCCTTGGTATTCATTGATAGCCGCAGTGAGGATTTCGATATTTTGAATATCCAAATTGTTTGTTGGCTCATCTAGAATGATAATTTCTGGCGTTTCGTTACTAATCGTTAGACAACACAGCATTAAACGCATTCTTTCGCCACCACTGAGCGCATTACAAGGTTTGTTCCAATCATTTCTAGAAAATAAAAAACGATTTAATCTCATTTTGATATCATGTTCTTCTAAACCAGAATCGTTAAAAATCTGAGCTTGCTCATAAATTTTCAAGTTTTGGTTTAATAAAGAATAATCCTGATCGATGTAAATTGCTTTTTTGGCTAAAGAAGTAATTTGTCCTTTTGTTGGATTCAACTCGCCCAGAATAATTTTAATTAAAGTAGTTTTTCCCGAACCATTTAATCCCCTTATGACTAAGCGATTACCAGACAGAATTTCAAAACTGAGACTTTTATTCCAAAGATCTTTCTCACCATAACTATAATTGATTTCTGAAGCTTTAAGAAGCGTTTTCCCTTTAAGAAAAGAAGTGTTATTAAAACCAAATTTCATTTGATCTATAGCGGGAAGCGACGAACGCAGGTTCCTTAAATCTTCAGAAATACCACTTATTTTTTCAGCATGAACATCCTTGATCTTTGAACTGCTGTTTTCGGCTTTATTTCGGAGTGTATTCATCATAATTCTGGCAACACCCGATTTTTCCTGTTTCTTTTTTCCTCTCGAATCTAATTTGTTTTGGCGTTCGATACTTTCTCGTTCTTTTTCTTTGGCTTTTTTCAATGCCTTTTCTTTACTCTGAACGTCTTGTTCTAAAGCATTATTTTCTACTTTTTTCTGTTCGCTGTAAAAGTCATAACCCCCGCCATAGACCGAAATTCCGTTCTTTGTCATTTCTAAAGTCTTATTCAGAATATTAAGCAAAGTTCTGTCGTGGCTGACAATTAGGAGCGTGATTGATGTTGATTTTATAAAATCGTACAATAATGTTCTTGCCGCAAAATCTAAATGATTACTAGGTTCGTCCAATAAAACCAAATCGGGTTCATGAATCATAATTCCGGCCAGAAATACTTTTGTCTTCTGTCCGCCACTTAACGTTTCCATTTTCTGGTTCAAATCCAAATCGTGCAATTTCCAATAGGAGAGAGCTTCATTACAGCGTTCTTCAATTGTCCAATCATCATCCAATAATTGAAGATTTTCTTCGGTTACTACACCTTCAAGTATTTCTTTAAGTGAAGCTATTTTTTCCTTTATTTGCAAAGCTTCAGCAATCGTTAAGTCATTAAACTGACCGAATAATTGCGGAACAAAATAAGGCTTAGCATTCTGAATGATTTGCCCTGAAAAAGGTTGCAAGTCGCCAGCAATAATTTTTAATAAAGTTGATTTTCCGACACCATTATTTCCGACCAAAGCGGTTTTGTCGTGATTATTTAGCGTAAAGCCAATGTTTTGAAACAGCATGTCTTTATTCTCATGCTGATAAGAGATATTTTGAAGAATAAGCATAATTCCTTTCTTTTATAGATAAATATTCTAGCCATCACAAAATCGTGATCGCTTACTCAATTTTCCTGAAAGAAATTATTTTTCACATATAGGAGTGCTTATTTAAGTAGTGCAAAGATATTTATTTTAGTTTTAAAAATCAAAAAACCATTCTTTACAATTGTAGTGAATGGTTTTTTGTATCAAATTACAAGGTAATTTGTATTCTAAATTTTATCAAATGTTAGTTTGGCTTCTTTGGTATCTAAAATTAATTTATCATCTGTGATCGTGCTTTCACAAACATATGGTGTTCCAACTTCGTCTTTAATAACAAGTTTTTTACCTTTTTGGCTTAACGCGTAAGTTCCGTCTGTAATTTCACGAAGCAAATATCCAGTAACATGCCCATCTTCAGTAAAAGTAAGCATCCCATTGGTTAAAATTGCATTTTTTGTAGAATCAGAAACGGTTTCTTTTGGTTCTACGGCACTAACTTTCCATGAATTCACAAGCTTGTCTCTTTTACGATGACATGAAACAATTAATACAACGACAGCAATGGCAATTACGAGGGTAAATAATTTTGAGTTTTTCATGATTTTGTGATTAAAAGTTAAACAGGAAAAAGTTACAAAAAAAAATAACATTAAAATATTCGTAATCAAATATTTATAAAGATTTTTTTTACTTCTAAAAATGAATTGCTTTTAATACAGAAAGTCTTTGTTTTCGGGACTTTTACTGATAACCAGTCTTTTACAAATTAACGATTAAAATCGTCTTAATTGGACAAATTGCCTTTTAGAGACCGTTAATTTAGAGTTAAAGCTCCTAAAATTTCCTCATACATGAACGGACAGCTCCAGGATAAGTTGCAGTATAATCCAGATTCATCCAGACCTGTCCGCGCTCGTCTATGTGGTAGTGGAGTTTTTTGCCGTAGCTTTCTTTTACAAAAAGAACGTTTTTGATTAGATAATTGACTTTTTCCAAATCGATCATCGAACCAATTAAAATTTCAGGATAAATGTGCCCTTTGGTATGAATAAGGCGAGGAGTTCCGCCAATAGAACGCACAGCAGCCGCCATCAAAATAGAGTGATCATCGCAATCGCCTGAGAAATACTCAAGTGATTCGCTGGCGGTTGCGATATAATCACCGTCTTTTGGATCGTTTACATAATTCCATCTGCCGTTTATTTCTTTAAAAACAGCAAAACATTGAATTATGGTACGATAATCTGAATAGCCTCTAATGCCTTTAAAATGCTTTGAAGTTGCCATAATAGCAAAATTTCGCACTTTAGGGTTTTGATATTCAATAGCATTTATAATCTTTGATTTATTAGGAAATGGAAGCAGTTTTGCCACAATAATATCCTGCGGATATGGATTATCTGACATGGTGTAAATCATAGAATTGTAATCTTCTGAGATTTCGTTAAAACCATAATTTCCAATTACCGATCCGTAAAATAGAATCAACAAATAAACTGCAACGCACAGAATAATAATTGTTCTGAGATACATCAGAAGAAAAAACACAGTTGCAAAAACAAAAATAAAGATAAATATACGATCTAGATTGAATGCCCACTCTAAATCGATCAAATTTTGATGCAGTATGATGAAAATCGGTATGGTGATCAAAAGACTCAACAGCGAAATAATAATCCTATCCCACGGCGATTTCACCTGTAGTTTGGATTTTAAATGCGGTAAGTCAATTTTAGGGAATTTCATCATACGAATCAAAAAGCAGTATTTACAAAGCTTTTACTGTTTCTACAAAAATACTTTTTTTATCAATAATTCCCAGATCAAATAATTGATTTTGAATTTTATTAAAAGATTTTTCTGTCAAATTTTTCTGTGACCACTGAGTCAGTTTCAACCATTCTTTAATATCTTCTGCTTTTTGATTAAACAGTTCAGATAATTTTTTGTCAATTTCTGGAATTTCTTTAAAATCAACCGTTGTTTTGTTGATTATTTTAAGAATCGTCTCTACCGTTTTGGCATTCTTTTTTAAGAACTCATCACGTCCTACAATAATAAATGAAGGCCAAGGAGTAGGGCAGTCGTCAATTCTTCTAAAAACACCTTTATCTACAAGTGGTTTAGTCATAAAACGTTCCCACATAAAATAATCGGCTTTTTTATTGGTCAAAGCATCGACAGCACCATCTATAGTATTTACAATTTCAAATTCGAGATCATCCATTTCCCAGCCTTGCTCATTTGCATTTACATAAGCCATTAATTGCAATCCCGATCCTAATCTGGAAATAGCTGCTTTTTTGTTTTTAAGATCTTTCAACGTCTGAAAATCAGATTTTGCATCAACGTGAATTCCCCAAATTAAAGGAGATTGCACATAAACCTGAACAATTTTGCTCGGATTTCCAGCTGCAATATCTTTTAAAATTCCTTCGGTTAAAATAACAGCAAGATCTGTTTCTCCGTCTCGAAGCATTTGACACATTTTCCCGGTTCCCTCGGGTACATTTGTCCATTGTAAATCGATGTTCTCTTCCTCAAATTCGCCGTTTTCGATACATAGATGCCACGGCAAATTGAAGTGTTCTGGAACACCCGCAATTTTGACAGTTTTCATTTGTTTTAAGTTTAAGTTAAGTTGCTTGGTATGCGTATGCGTAATCTTATGGTTAGTTTTTTATTCGTCAAAATTGTTTTGACACATAAAAACACAGCTACTTTATAACATTTACTTTTCCTACAAAATTAAAAGGATATAATAAAAAGCACTGTTTTTATGTATTCAAATTTTTAATTTTTTAATAAATCTGCTCGGTGCTTTTCTGAAAGACAAGGTTCTGCAAATTCGATAATGTCTTGTGATTCGTATTCGTTCAGAAGGCTTCTTACCAAAGAATAATCAATATCTTTGGTAATTTCTGCCGCAAAAAAAGTTTCATTTAATCCTTCAGACAAACAATTTAGCGCTTTTAATTTCTCCCGAATGATTTCTTTATCAAAACCTTTTTCTAAAACTGCAACCTGAATAATCGAGTTACCAGAATTTTGGATCGTTTTCCTATGCATAAAACGTTCTTCTGTTTCGTCATACTCTGCATAAAAAATGTCATCCGTAGCAATTAAAGGTGCCAAAGAACGGAATATTATCCAATTTAAAAAGTCCTTTTTCTAGATCTATAATTTCTGCCCACATGGTTTCAGACACTACTTCATCTAGATAATCACTATAATATTTAAATAATATTTTCTTATGAGTTTCCTGTTCCATTATTCAATTTCGCTAATTACAGCTTTTAAAGGTGATATTACAATTCTATAACCATCTGGATCCTGAATCATTTTTCCATTTTCATTCCAAAACGGATTAAGCGAAGGTATAACTGCAATATCCTGTTGCGTTAATTTATTTACTAATTTATCATAATCTGCAATAGTTTTAGGATATAATACCACTGCGTCATCTTCATCAAATGTATGTTTGGCCGTGGCTTTAGATTGCGTAAACTCAAAATGCCAGTCTAAGCCTGGTTTTCCAATAAAGACGCCATCATAATTATTATGATTTTAAAATCCTCCCAATTGTTCAAACCCGAGTATATCGACATAAAAATTCTCTATTTTCTCTAAATCATTCGTATGTCGTGCCACTCGTAAAAACATAAATTCTATGATTTTATTTGATTAATATGATGTTCTAAATGCTCTACATAATCGCTCATCAAAAACCTTAAATCAATTACAGATTCATCGCTTAAAATAATTTTATAATCCAAAGCATTTTCGTCTACAGATTTCATGATTCTCACAATCTGGTTGTTTATTGAAAACCACAACTGAGTCAGGTCACTTAATATCTGTTTTCTGATACTGATTTAAATTTACTAAATCGATCTGATTATACGGTCTGTGACGATATGGTTTTTCCGAATAATTAATCTCTGTAAAACGTACCAGATTATGGATTGCAGAATCTATCAAATGACCTAAAACCTCTTTCTTAGACCATTTGCCAGGATTTTTTGCGTCTAAAATTTCATTCTGTATTGTTGGAATATAATTTACATTCTCATTCAATAACTGCTCAAATTTGAGAATAACACTTTCCATCAAGTTCTAATTAATTAGTTTCCTGCCAATTTATTTAATGTATATGCAATAAGCTCATATACTGCTTTATACGGATCTTCACTAAAAGTTCCGCTAGCACGATTTGCAATAATAGCATTAAGCGATAAAGCATTGTGACCTAACAGAGCCGAAAGCCCGTAGATTGCCGCTGTTTCCATTTCTAAATTAGTGATTTTAGTTTCATTAAAACTAAAATTATCCATTTTGTTATTCAATTCTTCATCTTGAATGTTCAAACGTAAAACTCTTCCTTGTGGACCATAAAATCCTCCAGCAGTTGCCGTAATTCCTTTAAAAATTTTATCTGATTCTATTAGTTTTTCTAATTTTTCAGAACATTGCGTTACGTAAGGTTTTCCTTTTTTTGGATCCCAGTTTGTATGTGCTACAAATGCATCTTCAATTTCTGTAATCGAAACGCCGTCAATTAAGTAGGAGCGAAGCATATTGTCTAATCCCAATCCGAATTTTGACATCACAAAGCTATCAACAGGAATATCTTCCTGCAAAGAACCCGAAGTTCCAATTCTGATAATGTTTAAAGAAGTTAATTTTTCTTTTGGCTGACGCGTTTTCAGATCAATATTTACTAAAGCATCCAATTCGTTTAGTACAATATCAATGTTATCAGGGCCAATTCCTGTAGAAACTACTGAAATTCTTTTGCCTTTATAAATACCGGTTTGGGTTTTAAATTCTCTCTTTTGAGCAGAATGTTCGATTGAATCGAAAAATTGAGTGATTTTTTCTACTCTATTTTGGTCACCAACAAAAATAATGTCGTGTGCTATATGTTCAGGACGAAGGTTTAAGTGGTAAACGCTTCCGTCAGGATTTAGTATTAATTCTGATGATTGAATCATTTTTTTTTAGTTTCTAAGGTTCTAAGAGGCTAAGGTTCTGAGTTTTTTAACTTGGAATTTGGAATTTTAAATTTGGGATTTTATTATTCTAGCCTCCTACACGTTTGGTTTTGAATCCTTTTTCTTTTAGGATTGCCATAATTTTATCTCTATAATCGCCTTGAATTATAATCGAATCGTCTTTAAAAGTTCCTCCAACGCTCAATTTGGTTTTAATTTCTTTGGCTAAGATTTTAAAATCTTCATCAGAGCCTTCATAACCTTCAATTATAGTAGTTGGTTTTCCTTTTCTTTTTTCAAATTTACAAATCATTGGTTCTTTCTGAACATAAAGAACGTGTTCCTGTTCTTCAACTTGCTCAGGTTCATTCGATTCTACGTGATCTGGAAATAAGTTTTTTAATTGATCTTTAAAGTCCATATTTTTTTATTCTAAAAATAAATTTCAAGCATAAAGATATTTAAAAATTAAATTCCAAACCCCAAGAAAAACTTGGAATTTGGAATTTTTAATTTAAAATTTATGTAAGTTTATTTTTTAATTAAACCTAATTCTACTAAACGTTCGTATAAGAACTCTCCGGCAGAAATATCTTCATATTTCTTCGGGTTTTCTGCATCAATACAATTTTCAAGGCAATCCAAACGCATATCGCTTACTGGATGCATAAAAAATGGAATCGAATAACGTGAAGTTCCCCACAATTCTCTTGGCGGATTTACAACTTGATGAATTGTAGATTTTAATTTGTTGTTGGTATGTCTAGACAACATATCTCCAACATTGATCACCAATTCGTCATCTTCAGCAATAGCATCAATCCAATCGCCATTGTGGTTCTGAACTTGTAATCCTTTACCTTGAGCTCCCATTAATAAGGTAATCAAGTTAATATCACCATGAGCTGCTGCACGAATTGCGTTTTCTGGCTCAGAAGTAATAGGTGGGTAATGGATTGGTCTTAAGATTGAGTTTCCTTCTTTTGCATAATTATCAAAATAAAACTCATCTAAACCTAAATGTAAAGCCAAAGCTCTTAAAACATAAACCCCAGTTTTTTCTAGTTTTTGGTACGCTTCTTTACCCACTATATTAAAACGTGGTAATTCGGTAACTTCAACATTGTCCGGGTATTCTGAAGCCCATCTTGAATCTTTGTCAACGTATTGACCAAAATGCCAAAACTCTTTTAAATCTCCTTCTTTGCGTCCTTTAGCATGTTCTTTTCCAAAAGAAACATAACCTCTTTGTCCGCCGATTCCAGGAATTTCATATTTATGCTTAGTTTCTATTGGCAAGGCGAAAAAATTTCTAATTTCACCATAAAGTTCGTTTACCAACTGATCATCAAGGAAATGACCTTTTAAGGCAACGAAGCCAATGTTTTCAAATGCACTGCCGATTTCATTTACAAATTTTTGTTTACGTTTCGGGTCGTCCGAAAGGAAATCACGTAAGTCTACACTAGGAATGTTTTGCATACTTTACATTTTTTATTTTAAAAGATAAAAGGTGTCATAAGCACCTTTCGCTAACAAAGGTAGATAATATTTTAGAAAATAATCTTAAGCTCAGGCATTAAAAGCAGATTTCTTATTAAAATTTTATAGCATAATCCAATAAAATTGGCGCAAATTGTTATATTTGAAACACTAAAAAACAAAAATTTTCATGATTTTTTACCGACAAAACCTTACTAACACCGAGTTATTAGATTTATATAAAAAGATATTAAAGCCAAGATTGATCGAGGAGAAGATGCTGATCCTGATACGACAAGGAAAAGTCTCTAAATGGTTTTCTGGAATAGGACAAGAAGCCATTGCGGTTGGAGTAACTGCCGTTTTAGATCAGTCCGAATACATTCTTCCAATGCACCGAAATCTTGGCGTTTTTACAACAAGAGAAATCCCGCTTCATCGTTTATTCTCGCAATGGCAAGGAAAAGCAAATGGTTTTACCAAAGGAAGAGACAGAAGTTTTCACTTTGGAACGCAAGAATACAATATTATCGGAATGATTTCGCATTTGGGTCCGCAGTTAGGAATTGCTGACGGAATCGCACTTGCGAATAGACTTCAAGACAATAAAAAAATTACAGCAGTTTTTACTGGAGAAGGCGCTACAAGCGAAGGAGATTTTCACGAAGCTTTAAATATTGCCGCCGTTTGGAAATTGCCTGTAATGTTTATCATTGAAAATAATGGCTACGGACTTTCAACTCCGACAAACGAACAATATGCGTGCGAAAACCTTGCCGATAAAGGAATTGGCTACGGAATTGAAAGCTGGATTATTGACGGAAATAATATAGTTGAAGTTTATAATAAATTGTCTCAGCTAAAAAAGGAAATGCAAGAAAATCCGCGTCCTATTTTGTTGGAATTTAAAACGTTCAGAATGCGCGGGCACGAAGAGGCGAGTGGTACAAAATACGTTCCTCAGGATTTAATGGATCAATGGGAACTGAGAGATCCTGTTACCAATTACAGAAAATATCTAACGGATAACGGAATTTTAACGGCAGAACAAGACGAACAATTTCACGCTGATATAAAAAAAGAAATTGATGAAAATTGGGCGATGGCAAATGCAGAACCTGAAATAGAACCAACTTACAGTGGAGAATTAGATGATGTTTATAAACCATTTCAATATGAAGAATATACACATAACTCTGATTCTACAAATATTCGATTTATAGATGCGATAAGAAACAGTTTGGAGCAATCTATGTGGCGCCATAAGAACCTAGTTATTATGGGGCAAGATATCGCCGAATACGGTGGAGCCTTTAAAATAACAGATGGTTTTGTTGATGCTTTTGGAAAAGATAGAGTACGAAATACACCAATTTGCGAAAGTGCCATTGTTTCAACAGGAATGGGATTATCAATCAACGGATATAAAGCAATTGTAGAAATGCAGTTTGCAGATTTTGTTTCAACTGGATTTAATCCAATTGTAAATTTATTGGCTAAATCTCATTATCGTTGGGGCGAAAATGCCGATGTTGTCGTTCGTATGCCTTGCGGCGGAGGAACTCAGGCAGGACCATTTCATTCGCAGACCAATGAAGCTTGGTTTACTAAAACTCCAGGTTTAAAAGTCGTTTATCCTGCATTTCCTTATGATGCAAAAGGACTTCTAAACACTTCTATTAATGATCCGAATCCCGTTTTATTCTTCGAACATAAATTATTATACAGAAGTATTTATCAAGATGTTCCAACAGACTATTACACTATTCCTTTAGGTAAAGCGGCGTTGGTTAAAGAAGGGAATTCGGTTACCATTATTTCGTTTGGAGCACCTGTGCATTGGGCTTTAGACACTTTAGCAAAGCATCCAGAAATTGATGCCGATTTAATTGATTTAAGAACTTTACAGCCTTTAGACACAGAAACAATTTTTGCCTCAGTAAAAAAGACAGGAAAAGCCATAATCTACCAAGAAGACACTATGTTTGGCGGAATCGCAAGTGATATTTCGGCTTTAATTATGGAAAACTGCTTCGAATATCTTGACGCTCCTGTAAAACGTGTAGCGAGTTTAGATTCTCCAATTCCGTTTACAAAAGCACTTGAAGATCAGTTTTTACCAAGAAATAGATTTGAAGAAGTTCTCCTTGAGTTACTAAGATACTAAGTCTCTGAGATGCTGAGTTGCTAGGACGCTAAGAAAAAACTTAGAATCTTAGCAACTTAGAACCTTAGCCTCTTTACTTAGCCTCCAATTCAAACAATTGCACCTGATTTTTCAAACGATCAATCAACAAATTCATCATTCGTTTATTCAAATCAGAAGAATTCTTAATATAGGTATTGTATTCGTCAACTGTAAAAAGCGCCATTACAATTCCTTTTAAAGAATTTCTAAATTTAATGTCTTTCTGAATGGAGTTTTCGATGGTCTGAAGTTTCTTTTCAACCGAGTAAGAATAAAAATCTGGTTTATTTTTGTTTACATAATTGATAAAAACAGCTATAAATAAGTCGTTTTGAAGTTTTAAAATTGGACGGATGGTCTGGTTTTGAAAGATCTCATCTGCTGAAGATTGAGCACTAACGGTTCCTAAAGTTTCGCCTCTGAATTCTTTTAAAAAAGTGTCTCTATCTTCCATGGTATTTGCTTAAAGTTTTTCTTAAAGTTAAAGAAATAATCCCATAGTAAAAACCTATTTTTGTTTTTATAAAAATAAATTATGCGATTCTTTCTGTTTCTCTGCTTATTACTAGCTTCTTGCAATTCTAAAGAAGATAAAGAAAAATACAATCATCAATTATACCGCGCTGTAAACAATAAAGACACCGCTATTTTGGATATTCATATAAATGACAAACGTTTTTACGGACGCTATGAAATTAGTCATTACGGAACTGGAAAAGATTCTGGCGATGTACGAGGAGATTTAAGAGGCGATACGCTTCGAGGAGATTATCATTATATTTCGTTTGGCGGTGCTTGGAAAAGGGTTCCGTTGGCTCTTTTAAAGAAAGATGAAAAGCTTTATCTAGGAAAAGGAGTTATCGGAACTTATTTTAATCTTCCGTGTTACGTCCCAGAAGTTCCAATTGAGTATCATAATCCTGAATTTCTGTTTGAAAGGATAGAGGAGAAGTAGTTTTTTTTGTTTCAAGTTTCAAGTTTCAAGTTTCAGGTTGATATAGCATATGTATATTTAACCGCAAAGTTCGCAACGGTTTACGCAAGGTTCGCAAAGTTTTAACAAAAAGCTTTGCGAACTTCGCGTTTTTATTAAGTCTAATATATAAAAAAAATTGCGTGCTTTGCGTTTAAATATACACAATCCAATTCAACTTGAAACTTGAAACAAAAACTAACTCAACGTAGAAGGCAATTCAAAAATTTCAAGATCAAAATATCGTACTGAAGCCATAACATGGTCGAAAATATCAGCCATGATGTATTCGTAATTAGCCCAACGTTTATCGCTCGAAAACACATAAATTTCTAAAGGAACACCATGTGCAGTTGACTGTAATTGTCGGCACATGATATGCATATTTTTGTTCAATCCTGGATGATCATTTAAATATTGCATGATGTATTTTCTAAACAAACCTAAATTGGTCATATTTCGGCCATTTAGCGAAAGCGTTTTATCAATTCCTCTAAGATCATTGTATCGGTCAATTTCCGCTTGACGGCTATCTATATAAGAGGTTATCAGTTGTACTTTTTTCAGTTGGTGCAAATCTTCATCATTCAAAAAACGAATTGTGCTGCTCTTTATCAAAACATGTCTCTTGATACGTCTTCCATCAGATTTCTGCATTCCGCGCCAGTTCTGGAACGAATCTGAACTTAATGCATACGTTGGAATTGTGGTAATGGTATTATCAAAATTTCGAACTTTTACTGTCGTTAAATTGATTTCGATTACGTCTCCATCGGCACCGAATTTATCCATTGTAATCCAGTCGCCAATACGAACCATGTCGTTTATCGCAACCTGAACACTCGAAACAAATCCTAGAATTGTATCTCTAAAAATCAAAATGATAATGGCCGAAAGTGTTCCTAAAATGGTTAATAATTCGCCTTTTTTAATTCCGAATAAAGTCGAAATAATCATGGCAACTCCAAAAATCCAAAGCACAATCATAATAACCTGAACAAAGCTATCGATTGGTTTATCGCTATATTCAGGCTTTTGTTTTAAGTAATCTCGTAACGAATTAAAAACTGTTCGAACAATCCACAATCCAAGTAATACAATATAGATACCGACAATTTTTCCGAAAATCGATTCCCAATATTCATATTTATCTAAAATAACAGGAACGGCTTTGTATATAAAGAAAAACGGAATTAAATAAGCGGTATATCTTGTTGTTTTGTTTTGGATTAAATAATCGTCAAACTTGGTTTTGGTACGTTGCGCAAAAACAGCGGTCAAAGTGACCAAAAGGAATTTGGCTGCGTAATAAATTACATAAGCCAATGCTATTAAAATAGCGATATTAAAGATCAGACTCGTATAAGACGCCACATTACGGCTCATTCCCCAATCTCTAAAAACAGGATATAAAAAATTAAATATTTTCTCCAAAAGCTTATGCATTTGCTTTAGTTTCTAAATATTTTTTCTCGATGTAAAAAGTTCCAAACGGAATAAGAGAAGCAACTAGAATGATTGCAAATGTTTTTAAGTCCCAATTCATTGATTTTTTCAATAAAAAAGCTAAAAGAATATATCCGATAAATAGAACACCGTGTGTCATTCCTAACGGACGTAATAATGTATGGTAAAGTTCAGGATTATTATTTTTGATAATCAACATATTAGCAAATAATACTAAATAAGAGATTCCTTCTAAAATGGCAGTAATTTTGAAAATCTTGAGCATGTATATATTTTTTAAGTTTTATGCCAGCAAAATTAAGGATTCTGGATTGATTTTAGGATTTAAAAACTCAAAATTAAATTAGTTAAATAGCCTTAAAATTCGAATTTGGAATTTAACAATTTGGAAATTATCTTTACTGTATGAGCAAAAGAGATTTAAAAAAATATTTAGGCGAATTAACTAAAGAGCAACTAGAAGAACAATTGATCGAATTGTATGAGAAATTTGCTCCTGTAAAAGTGTATTATGACTTCGTTTTCAACCCAAAAGAAGACAAATTACTTCAGGATGCAAAAGTCAAAATCTCGCATGAATATTTTCCAATCAAAAAACCTGGAGCAAAATGGCGCCCAAAAGCTAAAATGCGAAGATCGGTTGCTCAAAAATTAATTAAGCATTTTATGATGCTTGGAGTAGATTCTTATATTGTTGCCGATATTATGCTTTATAATATCGAAATTGCGCAAACGTTTTCTTCGCAAAACTTCATCAAGCAGGAATTATTTTACAAAAGCATTCTTAATTCTTTTGAGCAAGCAGTAAATTTTATTGTTTCAAACGGAATTTTTAACGATTTTAAATTGCGAATTAATGCAATTCAGCATGAAACTTCCGAGCAAAAATGGAAAAATAAGTACGATTTTGAGGCAATTTTGGAAAAAATCGACTATTAAAACCCTTTCTCATAAAAAATCTTTATTTAAAAAAAACATTTATTTTAAGTTAAAAGAAGATGAATAACTGTTTTTTCGGTGTATTTTTGCAAAAATCCAAAAATAAACAATGTCTCAAAACACTTTAGAAATACAAAGAGAAGAGAAGAAAGAACTGTATGCATACCAAAAAGGCGATATTGATGCCATTTTTGACCGTTTAGACAATGCTCCTCCAAAACACCACTTATTGTATCAGCTTCCAACAGGAGGAGGAAAAACAGTAATATTTTCTGAAATCGTTCGCCGCTATTTATCTCATAATGATAAAAAAGTGGTGGTTTTAACGCACCGTATCGAACTTTGTAAACAAACTTCAAAAATGTTAACTGGTTTTGGTGTAACAAACAAAATAATCAATAGTAAAGTAAAAGAATTGCCTGATCAGAATGATTTTTCTTGTTTCGTGGCGATGGTTGAAACTTTAAAAAACCGTATTAACGATGAAAAACTTCATTTAGACAATATCGGTTTGGTTATTATTGATGAGGCACACTACAACTCATTTAGAAAACTATTAAACTCATTTAAAAATGCTTTTATTCTTGGAGTAACAGCAACGCCTTTGAGTTCAAACATAAAATTGCCAATGCATCAAAGTTACAACGAGCTTATTGTTGGTGATACTATTGGTTCTTTGATTGAAAAAGGTTTCTTGGCAAAAGCTACAACTTACAGCTATGATGTTGGTTTGACTTCGCTAAAAGTGGGTATCAATGGAGATTATACTGTAAAATCTTCAGATGATTTATATACGAATACTTTGATGCAGGAAAAACTGCTTCATGCCTATACAGAACGTTCTTTAGGAAAGAAAACATTAATTTTCAATAACGGTATTCATACTTCATTATATGTTTATGAAACGTTTAGAGAAGCGGGTTACGATATTCGTCACTTAGATAACACAAGTAGTTCTGAAGAGCGTAAAGACATTCTGCAATGGTTTAAAAAGACTCCAGATGCCATTTTGACTTCTGTAGGAATTTTGACAACTGGTTTTGACGAACCAACTGTAGAAACTATTATTTTGAATAGAGCAACAAAATCATTGACGCTATATTTCCAAATGATTGGTCGTGGTTCTCGTAAATTGCCTGGAAAAGATGAATTTACAGTTATCGATTTAGGAAACAATGCCGCTCGTTTTGGTTTATGGAGTGATCCTGTAAATTGGCAGCATATTTTTAAATCGCCAGAGTTTTACTTAGAAAATCTTCGTGATGACCACGAAATCGAGATGTTCTTTAAATACAGTATGCCACCAGAATTGCGTGCCAAATTTAGTAAAACTGCAGACGTTAGTTTTGATGTTGATGAAGAACACAAATTAATCATCAAACAAAATCTTCGTTCAAAAGTAGTTTTAGACAAATCTTTAGATCAGCATGCTGGAATGTGTGTAGACAATACAGAAACACTTCAGGAAGCAAAAATGCTAGCTAAAGAATTAGAAGATGATATCGAAGACCGTATCAAGCGTTATTCTAAATGTTTGAGCCAATGCAGTAAAAACTACCGCGAATGGTTGGTTGACGATTACAAACAAAGATTGACTTTATTGATCGGGAAAAAATATCGTGAGAAAATCATGAACGAACCAGATTGATAAATCTGAGTTTTTAAAAATATTTGTATGATCTTTGTCAAAGTTTAAAACTTTGACAAAGATTTTTATTTTCAAGTCATTCCAAAAAAAATATTTAAATATTGAGTATCTGTATTAAATCTAAAATCTAAAATCAGAACTCTAAAATCTAAAATAATCATGTCTAAACTATTCTCAACATTAGGAATTTCAGCTCCAATTTTAAAAGCTTTAAGCGAATTAAATATTGTTGAACCAACAGAAATTCAACAAAAAACAATTCCGTTATTTTTGAGCGAAACCCATGATATTGTTGGTTTAGCAAAAACAGGAACCGGAAAAACTGCTGCTTTTGGATTGCCTTTATTACAATTGGTAAATGCAGAATCAACAATAGTTCAAGCTGTTATTTTAGTTCCAACGAGAGAACTGGGACAGCAGATATTTAGAAACTTAGAAAGTTTTTCAAAATATATTCCTAATATATCTATTGCTTCAATTTGCGGAGGAACTCCAATAAAACCACAAATCGAAAGGTTAAAAGAAGGTGCTCAAATCGTGGTAGCAACTCCAGGACGTTTAATCGATTTGATTCAGCGTAAAGCAATCGATTTAAAACAAACCGAATATCTGGTTTTGGATGAAGCCGATGAAATGGTTGCCATTCTTAAAGAGAGTTTAGATGAAATTGTTGCGGAACTGCCTAAAAAGCACCGTACTTTATTATTTTCTGCTACACTTCCTGGAACCATAAAACAACTGATTCAGAATTATTTGAACAAAAATGTAGTTCAGATAAGCGCCAATATGGAAACTGTTGGAAATGAAGGAATCGACCACGAATATATTGTGGTAGACCCAATTGAAAAACTAGAAGTTTTAATGCATTTCTTGAATTCTAGAGATGGAGAAAGAGGAATTATTTTCTGTAAAACTAAAGCTGCTGTTAATAAATTAGCTAAAAATCTGGCCATCAATAAATTTTCTTCGGGAGCACTTCACGGAAGTTTGACACAGGGAATTCGTGATCGAATTATGGAACAGTTTCGTGAAGGGCATATCAATATTTTGGTTGCAACCGATTTGGCTGCGAGAGGAATCGATGTAAAAGAAATTTCGTATGTAATTAATTATCATTTACCTGATACTTACGAAAATTACGTTCACCGAAGCGGAAGAACAGCAAGGGCAGGAGCAAATGGACTTTCTTTGACAGTTTTACAGCAAGAAGAAGTTTTTGAAATTGCTGATTTTGAAAGAGAATTAGGAATTAAATTCTCTGAATTTAAAAAACCTTCAGCAGCAAGTCTTGAAGAAAACAATATGCTTTTGTGGGCCAAACAAATCTTCAAAACAAAGCCCAATCATGAGCTTTCGCAAGATTTGAAAACGAGAGTAAAAACCGTATTCCATCATTTGACAAAAGACGAACTAATCGAGAAATTAATAGCAAGTTATGTCTTACAGAACAAAATCGATGTAGTTGAAAAAACAGTTAAAAAATTCAAAAAGTAATAAATATGACAATTGTCATTGCATATTAAAGTTGTATATTTATAAGGAATTATTTTATAATCCTACTTAATACAACATATATGAGAATAGTCATTATTGGAGGGGGATTTGCAGGAATTAACCTAGCAAAAGAACTTGTAAATCAGCCTCAAATACAAGTAACACTTGTAGACAAGAATAATTATAACTTTTTCCCACCACTTATATATCAAGTTGCTACGGCGTTTTTAGAACCTTCGAGCATTAGTTATCCTTTTAGAAAATTTTTTGCAGGTAAAAAAAATCTAAGTTTTCGTCTAGGCGAATTATTATCTGTTTCTCCTGCAGAAAAGAAAATCACTTTAAGCAACGGGGAACTTGAATACGATTATCTTGTTTTTGCAACTGGTGCAGAAACAAGTTATTTTGGCATGGAAAACGTAATGAAAAATGCCATTCCGATGAAAACCTTAAATGATGCCATCGTAATGCGTAACACATTGCTTAAAAATCTTGAAAAAGCAGCCATTTGTAAGGATATGCGAAAAAGACGTAAATTACTTACAATTGTAGTAGCAGGAGGGGGCCAACAGGAGTGGAGGTTTCTGGAATGTTTGCTGAAATGAGAAAAAGTATTCTCCTTAAAGAATATCCAGAATTGGATACTTCTGCAAGCAATGTTTATTTGGTTGATGGTGGAGACGCACTTTTGGCGCCAATGAGCAAAGATTCACAAAAAGATACTCTGGAGGCATTGACAAAACTTGGGGTTGTAGTAAAACTAAACACTAAAGTTGTTGATTATGTTGATGATACGGTAGTTTTTGAAAATGGAGAAACCATTAAAACCAAAAACTTAATCTGGGCTGCTGGTGTTTCTGCAAAAATCTTTGAAGGAATTCCGAAAGAAAGTTACGGACGCGGCCGACGCATGGCAACTGACGAATATAATAAAGTAAACGGTGTAGATAATATCTATGCCATTGGTGATACAGCAATTGCGGCAGGAGATAAAAATTTCCCTGATGGACATCCGCAGGTTGCTCAGGTTGCCATTCAACAAGGTTTAAATCTGGCTAAAAATTTCAAAGCCATGGTGGTCAATAAGCCTCTTAAACCATTTGCCTACAAAGACAAAGGATCTATGGCTATTATAGGAAAAGCAAAAGCTGTTGTAGATTTACCTAGTCCAAAATGGCATTTTAAAGGTTTCTTTGCTTGGATCATTTGGTTGTTTATACACTTAATTTCTTTGATCACTTACAGAAACAGATTAAACACATTCTGGAACTGGATGGTTGCTTATTTCGCAAAAGATCAATCGCTTAGAATGATTATTCGACCAGATAAAAAGACACAAAATTAGGTTTTGTAAAATTCCAATAAATTTTAAAAATTTCAATTTTTTGAAATTCCAAAATCCAAAAAATATAAAGCCGAAATCATTAGATTTCGGCTTTATTGTATATAATCCAATTGGAATTTGGATTTTAAAAAAAAATGGAATTTAATTCTTTTTAATGTCCTATCATAATATCGTCGCTATCTGACAATTCAACTTTTTCTTTTATAAATCGTTTTCCGATATTTAAAATAATAAATGCTGTAATAGTTGTAGTGGTCATAATGGCAACCATAGGTATTACAGAACTTTTTACAAAAACACCAACTGCAAACGAGGCCAAAGCTCCAATTCCTAGCTGAATTGCGCCCATTAATGCAGAAGCACTTCCGGTATTTTTAGCAAAAGGAGCAAGCGTTAACCCAGCCGTATTTGGATTTGAGATTCCTAAACAGGCTAAAAACAAGAACAACATTCCGATCGTTTGGTATAATCCAAGAAGATCATTTAAAGCCAAAATCAAGAATACGATACTAATAATAGATTGCGAAATTAAAGCTCCAAAAATCATTTGTTCGCTTGAAAATCGCTTCAACAGCATAGAATTTAACTGACTAGATCCAATAAAACTAACAGACATTAGCGCAAAAATCCATCCATAAGTTTTAGCGTCAACCTTATAAATATCCATAAAAACTAGAGGCGAAGCCGCTACATAAGAAAATAATCCCGAAAATGCGACTGCTCCAGTAAAGGCATAAGTATAAAATTGAGGCTCTTTTAAAACTAACAGAAAATTAGATATAATTGGTTTGGGTTTCAAAGAAATTGAAGTATCTGGTTTATAAGTATCTGGAAGTCCGAATTGTGAAGCTGCTAAAATCAAAATTCCCATGCACATCAAAATAAAAAACACAGCGTGCCAGCCTAAATCTTCTGTAACATAACCGCCAACTGTTGGCGCCAGCATTGGAGAAAGTCCAACAACAAGCATTAAAAGCGAAAACACTTTTGGAATATCTTTTACAGGAAATAAATCTCGAACCATTGCTACAGAAGCAACTGTGGCAGCGCAGCTTCCAATAGCCTGAATAAAGCGGAGAAATATAAATGAATCTATATCAGCAACATAAATGCATCCTAAAGAAGCGAGAATGTATACCAAAAGTCCAATAAATAACGGTTTTTTACGTCCGAAACGGTCTAATAAAGGTTCGATAAAGCAATTGTCCAGCCGAAATTCCGATGAAATAACTGGATAAACTCATAGAAACTTTAGCGACAGTAGTATTTAAATCTTTTGCAATTCCTGAGAAACCAGGCAGATACATATCTATTGAAAAAGTAACCAAGAGCGGTTAAAGAACCTAATATGAGGATGAGCTGAATATATTTTTTTGTTGTCATTATATTAAAAAAGGGCTTATAATTTTTTGCAAAGGTAAAGATTTCATACCTTGTTATAGAACTTGAAGAAGTTTATAACAATAAATTAAAGTAAGCGCGAAAATTATTGAGCGTAACTATCTATTAATCTTTAAATTAAGACAGTATGAAAAAGTACCTTTTGTTATTAGCAGTTTTATTTACATCAATTTCATTTGCTCAAACTATTACGTCAAAACAAGAAGAAGCCAGCGTTGAGCAGTATGAGCTTCTTAAAAAAGTAAATCAGTATTATCCAGACATTACATTAAGCAAATCGGTTACCAATTTTTACGCTGACGGAAAAATTATCGATTCGCAACAAGATTTCGATTTAAGAGGAACAAAATTTTCTAGTTACAAATTAGGTATTGAACCAGGAAACAAAAAAGTAAAATTTGATTATACTTCTAGTGAAGCGGGTCATGTGTATGGCGACGTTACTATTTTTAACGGAAATGCTTTACGAACAACTTTTAACGAAAAAAATAATCAAATTGATGTTTCGTTAAATGGAAAATCGGTTTATTTGAAAAAATTGTAAATTTTAAAAGATTTAGAAAAAGCATCACAAATTTGTGATGCTTTTTTGATTTATATTTGGTTCAGATTTTAATAAAACAAACTACAATGAAAAAATTTCTTTTCCTGGCATTTTTAATTTCCTTGCAAGCATTCTCACAGCAAAACAAATTCTCAGGAACTTGGGGAAACCAAAAATGCAAAGACTGCAAGAAAGAGTATATTTTTACAATTACGATTGCACAATCCAATTATAAGATTTTTGGAACCGCCGAAGTTACAAGCGATCATAAAGAATTAAACTCAGGAATTTTGGAAGTTTCCGGACATGTATATCCGCATGGCGATAAAGCTCAAATAAAATTGAAAGACAAAAATGGAGTTACATCTAGCGCAGTTTTATTTGTAAAAGACGAAGTATTGCAATTTAATAAAAATGGCGGAGGCGATATTGTGCCAAAAGATATGATTTTGAATAAATTATACGAATAAGCTCCTTCTCGGAGTTATTTCAATTTGACCTATAATTTATATTATGTAAAATAGAATATTTTAAAAACTGCCCTACAAATACGCTCTACCAGTTTTAGTTTAAAATGTTTTCATTTAGCGGAAATTTATCATACTTGCTTCTAGAGTTATATTTTGCTTGAGAGTTTTACTTTTTATTTCTAAAACTAAAATCTCTGAGAATGCGTTATATAATTTTATTTTCAAAAATTTCTAAAATATCGAAAATTTAGACTGTACTTAATATTTTACTTTGTTTTTAAATTCAAACATTTTCATTAAATTCAAATCGCTCATAAATACGCTGTATGATTTTTATTTTCAAAAGTTCTCAAATATTGAAAATTTACCGTGCTCGATTATGTAGTTAATTTTTTCAATTCAAACATTTTCTTTAAATTCAAATCGCTCATAAATACGCTGTATGATTTTTATTTTCTAAAATTCTTGAATATTGAAAATTTAGCAAGCTGGATTTATGTACAGTTTGTTTTCTAATGAAAACATTTTTCTTAAATTCAATTGTTCATAAATGCGCTGTATGATTTTTGATTTAAAATAATTTCTAATATCGCAGTATTATCAATCTGGTTAATCAGTGTTGCTTAAAATAAATCATCTTTTTGTCGATCATAAAAATTCAAAATTTCAAAACCTAAAAGTTTTTGCAAGTCTTATTGTCATTATCTTTTAACATTTCTTTAAAATAATTAGTTTCTACTAAAGAACTTTCATTGTAAGAGTTTATTTTACTATTTTTACATTCGATACTTTAAAAATAAATTATCAGATATATGAATACAGTTGCTGAACATATTGCAGATTTTTTAAAAGAATACAAACCATTTGATAATTTAACTTTCCAAGAGTTATCAGATATTGCTACGAATATTCGTGTCATTAATTTAGAAAAGCATGCAGTATTATTTCAAAATAACGATCCGCTTCATGACAGTTTTTATGTTGTAGCTTCTGGTGTCATCAATCTTACCACAATTGCCGATGCTGAGGAAACGATTATAAATAAATGTCATGAAGGCGATATTTTTGGCTTACGTCCATTTTTTGCAAAAAACAACTATATGATGACGGCTAAAGCACGTGAAGAAAGTATTATTTATGCTATTCCTATCGCTGTATTTAGACCTTTTGTAGCCAATAATTCTGATGTATTAAACTTTCTTCTAGAGAGCTTCGCTGTTAATTCGCGCCATACCAAAGACAGCATGAGTTCTAACGGTAAATTAGTTTCAGACTCTGATTATATAGATCAGCAGACAGAAATGCAATACATTCAGTCACTTAACTACAATAATTCACCGTTAACGACAAAAGCAGATTCTATAATTAAAGACGTTGCCATTTTAATGACAGATTCTATGTTAGATAACATTATAATCTGTGGCGAAAAAAATCACCCAATTGGTATTGTTACCAATGCCGATTTATCGTCAAAAATTGCAACAGGACGCTTTCCTATCACTGAAACTATCGATAAAATTATGTCGTCGCCAGTTGTTACAGTTTTAGAAAATGTGTCTTTGGCCGAAGCACAATTATTAATGCTGAAGCACAATGTAACGCACTTATGTGTTACCAAAGATGGTACGAGTAAATCTGTGGTTAAGGGAATTATTTCTGAGCACGATCTTATTGTAGCTCAAGCTAGTAACCCAGGTGTATTAATTAAAGAGATTAAGCGTTCTCAGCTTCCAAAAGATTTAAAACAAATACGTGATCGTCTATCAGATTTGATTCAGAATTCAATCCAAAAAAATATTCCAATCTCGCACGTTAGCAATATTGCAAGCGAGATTAACCTGGCTATTATTAAAAGAGCAGTTGAATTATCCATTTTAGATTTAGGCTCCCCTCCTGCACGTTTTGCTTGGTTAAGTATTGGTAGTCAAGGGCGTAAGGAGCAATTACTGCTCACAGATCAAGATAGTATCTTAATTTTTGAAGATGTTACGCCAGAAAAATATAGAGAAGTAAAAGATTATTTCTTAAGATTAGCCAAACGCACTACTTCTATATTAGAGAAAGTGGGTTACGATTATTGTCCAAACGGACATATGGGAAGCAATATGCTTTGGTGCAAATCATTGAGCGACTGGACAAAACAATATAACAGCTGGATGAATACTCCAGGAGAAAACAGTAATGATTTGAGCAGTATTTTCTTTGATTACGAAATTGTTTTTGGAGAACCAAAAATTGAAGAAGCTATTGAAAACGTGATTTTTAAGAATGCCGTTAACAACACTTTATTCTTTGACTTTTTAGGGAACGATGCCCTGAAGAGAAATTCTCCTTTAAGCTTTTTCAAGAAATTCATTGTTGAAGAAGACGGTCCTAACAAAGATAAATTTGATATTAAGACAAGAGCTTTGATGCCATTAATTGATGGAGCACGTTTATTGATATTAAATGCAAATATTAAAGGAATTCAAAATACTTACTTAAGGTTCAAACAATTGGCAATTACAGATTCTAAAAATGCTGAAATTTATTTAAGCTGTGCAGAAGCTTTCTTAACGCTTTCTAAATTTAGAACTGTTGAAGGATTAAAAAATGACGACTCTGGCCAATATATTAATTTAAGAGAAATGTCAAAAACTGACAAAGAGAAATTAAAAAATGCACTATCCCCAATGAAAGACCTGGAGGAACTGATTAAGAGTAAATTTCAATTGACACAATTCTCATAAAATATGCTAGACTGGCTAAAAAACATTAACAAAGACTATCCAGAGTTCTGGAAAGACTATTTGACTAAATTCGAAACCAAACCTAATAAGTTTGTTGTTTTGTCTACTGAAACTTCTGGTTTAAATCCGGATAAAGATGTTGTTTTGTCTCTTGGAGCCTTCTCAGTTATAGATGACAGCATTGTTATTAAGGAAAGTTTCGAAACAGTCTTATTACAATATAAATACCTTCAGGATAACGGACTTTCTAATGAATTTATCATTGAAAGTAAAATGATGAAAATGCCTGAACCTGATGCTCTTGAAGCTTTTGTAAAATTTATCGGAAATTCAATTTTAGTTGGACATCATATCAATTTCGATATTGAAATGCTGAATGCTGCCCTAGAACGCTTGAATTGTGGCCGATTAAAAAATGAAGCTCTAGACGTCGATGTGATGTATAGAAAATTGACTGATATAAACGACAAACAGTTTTCGCTTGACGATTTATGCGAAATTTATAAAATTCCAAAAAGTGATCGCAATTCTTCTTCTGAAGATGCATACCGAATTGGACTTTTATTCTTAAAACTAAAATCTAGATTGGGAATCAAATAAATTTAAAAAACATTAATTACTAAAAATACAAAAAAGCCCCTCGTAACTTTGGTATAAATTATCTCTGCAGTACAAACAAAAAATCTACTTTAAATTTAAATTCTATGAAAAAACTATTATTTATTTTACCCATGCTATTTTTTGCAACAACAATTTTTGCACAAAAACAAGATCCCTCATCTAAGCGTATCTTAGGAAGCTGGTATTCTAAAACAAATGTGAATACTAAATGGGTTTTTAATCAAGATGGGAATGTTTACAATTATGACAACAATCAAATGAAAGTGATGTACAAATACACTGTCTCACGTAGCTGTCAGAATTACTCGGATAACAATACTGAATATGTAACTTTACGAGATAAAGATGGTAATGAATTTTGTTTTAAAATAAATGGAGTTAATGAGAAAAAAAATGGAATTTTATCTCTTACTAACTTAAGTAATTCGGAAACTCTTGTTTTTGTAAATGATGTAAACATAAAAATTGCAGAATAATAGAAAAAAATCTACATTTTTAATTAACAAATTAAAATCGATTTATAAAAAAATGCCTCTTAAATTTAAGAGGCATTTTTTTATATTTTACTTAAGAAATTCTTTCTTTCATAATTTGCTCAACTACTTCAGGATTTAATAAAGTTGAAGTGTCTCCAAAATTAGAAAAATCTCCTTCGGCAATTTTACGTAAAATTCTACGCATAATTTTTCCAGAACGCGTTTTAGGCAAACCAGAAACGAACTGGATTTTATCTAATTTAGCGATCGGCCCAATGTGGTCTGCAATATATTGGTTGATCTCTTTAGAAAGGTTTTCTTTATTTCTAACTTCTCCAGTTTCTTTCAAGATTACATAACCGTATAAAGCATTTCCTTTAATATCATGAGGGAATCCAACAATAGCAGATTCTGCAACAGCTGGATGCTCGTTGATCGCATCTTCAATTGGCGCAGTTCCTAAATTATGTCCAGAAACAATCACAACATCATCTACCCTACCCGTAATTCTGTAGTATCCAACTTCATCTCTTAAAGCGCCGTCTCCTGTAAAATATTTTCCAGGGAAAGCAGAGAAATAAGTGTCTTTATAACGTTGATGATCTCCCCAAATAGTTCTAGCGATTCCTGGCCATGGGAATTTAATACATAAACTTCCAACTACTTGGTTTCCTTCAATTTCATTGCGTTTTTCATCCATTAAAACAGGTTGGATTCCAGGTAATGGCAATGTTGCATAAGTTGGTTTGGTTGGTGTTACAAAAGCAATTGGCGAAATCATAATTCCTCCAGTTTCTGTCTGCCACCAAGTATCTACAACCGGACATCTCTTATCTCCAACGTGGTCATTAAACCAGTGCCAAGCCTCTTCGTTGATTGGCTCTCCAACAGATCCAATAACTTTAAGAGATTTTAGAGGATATTTTTGAATATAATCTAAACTTTCTTTTGCCAATGAACGAATTGCAGTTGGTGCCGTATAGAATTGTGTAATCTTATGTTTTTCAATAATATCCCAAAAACGGCTAAAATCTGGATAAGAAGGAACTCCTTCAAAAATTACAGTTGTAGCTCCGTTTAATAATCGAACCATACAATATATAGGAGTGACCAGTGATCCATCCGATATCTGCTGTACACCAGAAAATATCATTGTCTTCGTAATTGAAAACATTTTTGAAAGTATACGCCGTGTAAACCATGTAACCGGCAGTAGTATGAACCATACCTTTTGGTTTTCCTGTTGATCCTGAAGTATATAAAATAAATAACGGATCTTCGGCATCCATAATTTCCGCAACGCTGTTGTCTAAAGCTGCGTCTAATAATGGCTGCAACCAAACATCACGGCCTTCTTTCATTTTCACATCAGTATTAGTTCTTTTTGCAACTAACACTTTTGTAACAGAAGGGCAAGTGTCTAAAGCTTCATCTACAATTCCTTTTAAGTCAATTGTTTTGTTTCCTCTATAACCTCCATCTGATGTAATTACCATTTTACACTCACAATCGTTGATTCTCGCAGAAACTGCAGAAGCTGAAAATCCAGCGAAAACAACAGAGTGAATAGCTCCAATTCTAGCACAAGCCAAAACAGAAACTGCCAATTCTGGAATCATTGGCAAATAAATACAAACTCTGTCTCCTTTACGAACACCTTGCTCGCGAAGAACGTTTGCCATTTTTGAAACTCTTTCGTATAATTCATTATACGTTATATGTAAAGCTTCTTCAGAAGGATTGTTCGGTTCAAAAATAATTGCCGTCTTCTCTCCTCTTTTGCTTAAATGTCTATCAATACAGTTTTTGGTAATGTTAACTTTAGCATCTGTAAACCATTTTACTTCTGCTTCAGCCATATTAAAATCAACAACCTTTTCCCATTGCTGGTACCATGTGAAATTCTCCTCAGCTATTTTTCCCCAAAACTTTCTTGGCTCTCTTATTGATTTATTGTAATGTTTAAAGTATTGTTCTAAATTTTCAATTTTGTAATAGCTCATCGTTTGTTGAATTTTTTTATAAATGTATTAAATCTGAACGTATCCGTGAAATAATTTAATTCATAAATTTTATTAAAAAAAAACATTTATTTAATAAAATATGATAATTATCTGAAATTATTTTAAATCCTTTATTTTTTATTGGCACTTAAGGCAAAAAAGGCATAATAAATAGATATTATGCCTTTTTTAATTTAACAAATTTCAATAACAATTAATTTTTTGCAAACCGCACTGCGAGACTTTTCTCTATTTTGAAAATAGCAGCATCATTATTAATTAAAACAGAAATTTCAACAAGTATATTTTATAAATATACCCCATTATTAGGGATCCGCTTCACTTAACTCTCTTATCGAAGTTAAGTGAATGCAATATGCATCTATATCTTTTATCTTAATAAGTGCTTACTAATTCAAAATATTACAAATCATTGATACAGTGCAAATCCCGCAAAATCGAATTCTGCGGGAATTCCCTTTTTTTTATTATCCAATTTTTTTCATTGCTGTCATAGACTCTCTCAACCAAGCTCCTACTTCTTCGATAGGGTGTTGACGAATTTCTTTGTTCACAGCGATCAATACTGCATTATCAACTCCGTTTGATGTTGAAAATGGTTTACCAATAATATTAGTTTCTACTTTTTTCATGAATTCAGTCAATAATGGCTTACATGCATGATCAAATAAGTAACATCCGTACTCAGCAGTATCAGAAATTACACGGTTCATTTCGAATAATTTCTTTCTTGCGATTGTGTTTGCAATTAATGGCAATTCGTGTAATGACTCGTAGTAAGCAGATTCTTCGATGATTCCAGCCTCAGTCATTGTTTCAAAAGCTAATTCAACACCAGCTTTTACCATCGCAATCATTAATACTCCATTATCAAAATATTCTTGCTCTGAAATTGGAGCTTCTTGTGGAGCTGTTTTTTCGAAGTTAGTTTCTCCTGTTGCAGCTCTCCATTTCAATAAGTTAACATCGTCATTAGCCCAGTCAGCCATCATCGTTCTAGAGAATTCTCCAGAAATAATATCGTCTTGGTGTTTTTGGAATAATGGACGCATGATATCTTTTAATTCTTCTGCCAATTCGTAAGCTTCAATTTTAGAAGGATTGTTTAAACGATCCATCATATTGGTGATACCACCATGTTTTAAAGCTTCAGTGATAGTTTCCCATCCGTATTGGATTAATTTAGAAGCATAAGCAGCATCAATTCCTTTTTCAACCATTTTGTCGAAACATAAAATAGACCCTGTTTGCAATAAACCGCAAAGAATAGTTTGCTCACCCATTAAATCTGATTTTACTTCAGCTACGAAAGATGATCTTAAAACTCCTGCTCTGTGTCCTCCAGTTGCTACAGCGTAAGCTTTTGCTTGATCTAAACCAAATCCGTTTGGATCATTTTCTGGGTGAACAGCGATAAGAGTTGGAACTCCAAATCCTCTTTTGTACTCTTCACGTACCTCAGAACCTGGACATTTAGGAGCACACATAATAACAGTGATGTCTTTACGAATCTGCATTCCTTCTTCTACAATGTTGAATCCGTGAGAGTAAGACAAAGTAGATCCCTGTTTCATTAATGGCATAATAGCAGTTACCACAGCAGTGTGCTGTTTGTCTGGTGTAAGGTTACAAACTAAATCTGCAGTTGGAATCAATTCTTCATAAGTTCCTACCGTAAAACCATTTTCAGTTGCATTTTTATAAGAAGCTCTTTTTTCTGCAATTGCATCTGCACGCAATGCATAAGAAATGTCTAAACCAGAATCTCTCATGTTTAAACCTTGATTCAAACCTTGTGCTCCACAACCAACAATTACAACTTTTTTTCCAGCCAAAGCTGCAATTCCGTCTGCAAATTCAGATTGCTCCATAAATTCGCAAACTCCTAATTGTTCTAATTGTAATCTAAGTGGTAATGTATTGAAATAATTTGCCATTTTTGTTTTAATATTTAATGAAATGAAATTTTAATATTGATTATATATAACTAAGATTTTATTATTTAAAGGTTTCTAATAATGCAGAAATCTCCATTTTTTGTTTAGAAACTGATATTCTTCCCGAACGCACAAACTGCATAATTCCGTATGGTTTGAACTTTTCGTATAATTCTTCAATTTCAGAACGCCTTCCTGATTTTGAAATCACGAAGAAATCACGAGAAACCGTTACAATTGTAGACTGGCTTTCTTTGATAATATTCTGAATTTGTTTCTCGTCAAACAACAAACTTGAAGCGATTTTAAACAAAGCATTTTCTAAGAAAATAGTCTCTTCATCTGTATGATAAAATGCTTTTATAACTTCAATTTGTTTTTCAATCTGGCCTACAATATTCTGAACCCATTTTTCTGTCGTATTTACTACGATGATAAATCTTGAAACATTCTCTATTTCTGATTCTGAAACATTTAGACTTAATATATTAATGTGACGCTTTAAGAATATTCCAGATATTCTATTTAACAAACCCACATTATTTTCTGAGTATACCGATATGGTAAATGTTTTATCTTCCATGTTGTTTTTTAGTTTTTTTTTCCCGATAAAAATCGGGATTGAAACTTTTTTCTTAACTTAATCTAATTTCTGATACACAAGCTCCTGTTGGAATCATTGGGAAAACGTTGTTTTCTTTTTCGACTACAACTTCTAAGAAGTATGAGTCTTTTGAAGCTAGCATCTCTGCGACCGCTGCATCTAGATCTTCACGCTGTGTAACTTTTTTAGATTTGATATGATATCCTTCAGCAATTGCAACAAAATTTGGATTAATCATTTTTGTTGAAGCATATCTGTTATCAAAGAATAATTCCTGCCATTGGCGAACCATTCCTAAGAATTCATTATTTAAAATAACAATCTTTACCGGAACTTGAGTTTGGAAAATAGTTCCAAGTTCTTGAATTGTCATTTGGAAGCCTCCATCACCAATAACCGCCACTACTTCACGCTCTGGTTTTCCCATTTTTGCTCCAATTGCAGCAGGTAATGCGAATCCCATAGTTCCTAAACCTCCAGAAGTAATGTTGCTTTTAGTTGAATTGAATTTAGCATAACGGCAAGCAAACATTTGGTGCTGACCCACATCTGAAACGATAATGGCATCTCCTTTTGAGTGTTTGTTGATCATTTCGATAGTTTCTCCCATCGAAATTCCTTTACCATTTGTTGGATTTAATTCTTCTTTTATTACTGAATCGTACTCAATTTTATTCAATTCTTTGAATTCATTGTGCCATAAATCATGTGATTTTGCATCAAGAAGTGGCAATAAAGCAGCTAAAGATTCTTTTACATCTCCTAAAACCGCAATCTCTGTTTTCACATTTTTATCAACCTCTGCAGGATCAATTTCGAAGTGAATTACTTTTGCTTGTTTTGCATAAGTGCTTAATTTACCCGTAACACGATCGTCGAAACGCATACCGAAAGCAATTAAAACATCACATTCGTTTGTTAGTAAATTTGGTGCATAATTTCCGTGCATTCCTAACATACCAACATTTAACGGATGATCTGTCGGTAAAGCTGATAATCCTAAAATTGTCCAAGCTGCTGGAATCCCAGCTTTTTCAACCACCGCTTTAAACTCAGCTTCTGCCTGACCCAAAATAATTCCTTGTCCAAAAACAATAAAAGGTTTTTTGGCATTATTGATTAAAGCTGCTGCTTCAGCAACTTTATCTAAATTTAATTTTGGAACCGGAACATAACTTCTAATTCCTGTACATTTTTCATAACTAAATTCGAACTCATCAAATTGAGCGTTTTTAGTAATATCAACCAATACAGGTCCTGGACGACCAGAACGAGCAATGTAAAATGCTTTTGCAATAATTTCAGGAATTTGAGAAGCTTCAGTTACCTGAAAATTCCATTTTGTAACCGGAGTCGAAATTCCGATAATATCTGTTTCCTGAAATGCATCAGATCCTAATAAATGTCTTCCAACTTGACCTGTAATACATACTAACGGAGTTGAATCGATTTGAGCATCTGCGATACCAGTTACTAAATTTGTAGCACCTGGTCCAGAAGTAGCAATGGCCACCCCTACTTTACCCGTAGCTCTTGCATAACCTTGAGCTGCATGTGTTGCACCTTGTTCGTGACGTACTAAAACGTGGTGTAACTGATCTTGAAATTTATATAATTCGTCGTAAACTGGCATTATAGCTCCACCTGGATAACCATAAATTAAATCTACTCCTTCTGCTAATAAACATCTTATAACGGCTTCTGCCCCTGATATTTTCATAGTATATTGTTTTTTCAATGTCAAATTTCAATATCAAAATTCAATGGCAACGGCAAAAATCAATTTTAAATTAATCTTTTATATTTTTTATTGTAATTGCTATTGACTTTTGATGTTGTAATTGTTATTGCTTTTTGAAATTGTTATTGTAATTAATTATCGGTTACACATCCTGTTGATGCACTCGAAACCGATCTAGCGTATTTAAGTAAAACCCCTCTGTCAACTTTTAATTTCGGCTGAACCCAAGCCGCTTTTCTAGCTGCAAATTCTTCGTCAGATATCTTCAGGTCGATTGTATTTTTCACAGCATCGATAGCAATTAAATCTCCATCTTTTACTAGCGCAATACCACCACCATCATATGCTTCTGGTGTAACGTGACCTACCACGAAACCGTGCGAACCGCCCGAGAATCTACCGTCTGTGATTAGAGCACAACTGCTTCCTAATCCAGCTCCAATAATCGCAGATGTAGGCTTCAGCATTTCAGGCATTCCCGGACCACCTTTTGGCCCACAACCCCTGATGACGACTACATTACCTGGTTTAATTTTTCCGGCTTGAAGACCTGGAATTACTTCAAATTCACCTTCAAATACAACAGCTGGTCCTTCGAAATATTCTCCTTCTTTACCGCTGATTTTTGCCACAGCACCTTCAGAAGCAAGATTTCCGTATAATACCTGAATATTTCCTGTTGGTTTTAATGCTTTTTGAATTTCATGAATAACTTCTTGTCCGTCTTGTAAATCTGGAGTTGAAGCTAAGTTTTCTGCCACTGTTTTTCCTGTTACTGTCAAACAGTCTCCGTGAATAAGTCCTACTTTCAGCAAGTATTTCATTACTGCAGGAATACCTCCAACTTCGTGAATGTCTTCCATCATATACTTACCGCTTGGCTTCATGTCTGCCAATACTGGTGTTCTATCATTAATCGCTTGAAAATCATCCAAAGTGATTGTAATTCCAACTGAGTGTGCCATTGCGATTAAGTGCATAACCGCATTTGTAGAACCACCTAAAACAGCTACGATTGTAATAGCATTTTCGAAAGCCTTACGAGTCATAATGTCTCTTGGCTTGATATCTTTTTCTAATAATATTTTGATTGCTTTTCCGGCTTCCAAACATTCGTCTCTTTTCTCTTGACTCAAAGCAGGATTAGAAGAACTGTAAGGCAAACTCATTCCCAATGCTTCGATTGCAGAAGACATTGTGTTTGCAGTATACATACCACCACAAGCACCAGCTCCTGGACAAGCATTCTGAATAACACCTTTAAAATCTTCTGGAGTGATTTCGCCTTTTACTTTTTTTCCTAAAGCTTCAAAAGCAGAAACAATATTAAGAGATTCTCCTTTCCATTTTCCAGAGTGAATAGAACCACCGTAAATCATCATTGACGGGCGATTCAATCTCCCCATTGCAATTAATGCTCCAGGCATATTTTTATCACAACCAGGAATTGCAATAATACTATCATACCATTGCGCTCCAGCAACAGTTTCAATAGAATCTGCAATTACATCTCTAGAAACCAATGAGTAACGCATACCTTCAGTTCCGTTAGAAATACCGTCACTGACACCAATGGTATTAAAAATAAGTCCGACAAGATCCGCATCCCAAACACCTTTCTTAACATCTTTTGCTAAATCATTAAGGTGCATGTTACAAGTGTTACCATCGTAACCCATGCTCACAATACCAACTTGTGCTTTCTTTAAATCTTCTTCAGTTAAACCAATTCCGTACAACATCGCTTGTGCCGCTGGCTGTGTTTGATCTTGTGTGATGGTCTTGCTGTACTTATTTAATTCCATTATTGCTTTTATTAATTTTTAATTTTTTATTCAAAAAAAAACCTTCCAGTATTTGGAAGGTTTGTAATATAGTCTTTCAATTATATTTATAACATTCCCAATGCAGATGTGTGAATCACATTGACAACAACGACAGAAGTAATAATAATTGAGATTTGCATCATTTATTTTTTTAGTGTCACAAAAGTAAGTAAACTTCTGGAAGTAAAAAAATAAAATCTCAACATTTCAAAGACTTCTTGTTATTATCTTCACATTTTAACAAAAAATATTAAACAATTGTAGATTGTCCAATACTTACATTATCATTATTGAAATACAGCAAATCATCTTTGCTGAAAATAAAATTAGAAACGAACTCTCCTACTTCGTTTGTTCCAAATTTTGAATCTGGTTTCAAATCAACTGTAACCACTTTGTATTCAATTGCTTTTTCTACAGCTTTATAGATTACATGAGCTTCTTTAGTTAATCCAAAATGTTCTAACAAAAGCGCTGCCGCTAAAATCGAAGCAATTGGATTGGCTATATTTTTTCCTTTTGCCTGCGGATATGATCCATGAATTGGTTCAAACAAGGCATTCTTTTCTCCTAAAGATACTGATGGCAGTAAACCTATAGATCCTGTAATTACACTAGCTTCATCCGACAAAATATCTCCAAACAAGTTCTCAGTCAAAATCACATCAAATTGTTTCGGATTTAAAATCAGCTGCATGGCTGCATTATCCACAAATAAGAAATCAAGCTTAACATCTGGATAATCTTCGCTTACTTTCTGAACTACTTTTCTCCATAATCTTGAAGTCTCCAAAACATTTGCTTTATCTACCATGGTTAGCTTTTTGCGTCGTTTTTGTGCCGACTTAAAAGCTAAATGTGCAATTCTAGTAATTTCTTCTTCTGAATATTCACATAAATCAGAAGCGTGTGTTCCTTCTTCATTAAGTGTTTTTTCTCCAAAATAAGCACCACCTGTTAATTCTCTAAAAATGGTAAAATCAGCTCCTTCAATAATTTCTCTCTTTAAAGGAGAAGCTTCAATTAAGGCTTTATAAGGTTTTATAGGACGAATATTAGCAAACAATCCTAATTCTTTTCGCAGTTTTAATAATCCTTGCTCCGGACGAACCTTTGCATTTGGGTTGTTATCGTATTTTGGATCTCCAATCGCACCAAGCAAAACTGCATCTGTATTTAAACAGAGATTCAGCGTTTGTTCTGGCAAAGGACTTCCCGTTTTATCGATAGCAACCGCTCCCATCAGCGCTTCCTCAAAAACAAATTCATGATTATACACTTCGCCAATGGCGTACAAAGCTTTCTTAGCTTGTAAAATTACTTCAGGTCCAATTCCATCTCCTGGTAAAACTGCTATTTTTAAATTCATAATCTCTCGCTCTTTATGTCTTTAAATCCTTATTGTTCCTTAAATTCTTATTTTGAAATATTAACTTCTGATTAATTCTCCTTCTATTTTAGAAGCTTCGATAATCTGATGAATATCTGCATCAACCACTTCTTTTTTAATATCAGCGAATTTTAAAAATTCGATATAAACGATATCTAATTGTGTTTTTGTCAATTCGTAACCTACTTTTTTAGCACGGTAAGCCAAAGCAGCTCTTCCGCTTCTTGCTGTCAAAATGATTGAAGATTCATTTACACCCACATCTAGCGGATCCATAATCTCGTAAGTTGCTCTATTTTTGATAACACCGTCTTGGTGAATTCCAGAACTATGCGCAAAGGCATTTGCTCCAACAATCGCTTTATTTGGCTGTACAATCATTCCCATACTTTCAGAAACCAAACGACTCATTTCGTTCAATTCTCTTGTATTGATGTTTGTGTCTAAATTTAAGTAAGGGTGTTGTTTGAAAATCATTACCACTTCTTCAAGCGCCGTATTTCCTGCTCTTTCACCAATACCATTAATAGTACATTCTATTTGTCTTGCTCCATTGATAGCTCCTGCAATTGAGTTTGCAGTTGCCATTCCTAAATCATTATGACAGTGACATGAAAGGATTACGTTTTCGATTCCTTTTACGTTTTCTTTTAAGTATTTAATTTTTGCTCCGTATTCTTCTGGAAGACAGTATCCAGTAGTATCAGGAATATTCAATACAGTTGCTCCAGATTTAATAACTTCTTCACAAACCTTAGCTAAGAACGCATTATCTGTTCTACCTGCGTCTTCTGCGTAGAATTCTACATCTTCTACATAAGATTTAGCATGCGCTACAGCAAATTTTGCTCTTGCAATAATATCTTCAGGCGTAGTTTGTAATTTGTGGAGTATATGAGATTCTGAAGTTCCGATTCCAGTATGGATTCTTGGTTTCTTAGCGTGCTTTAAAGCAGCTGCTGCAACATCAATGTCGTTTTTTACGGCTCTTGTAAGTCCGCAGACGGTTGCATTTTCTACAATTTTACAAATCTCAGAGACCGATAAAAAATCGCCCGGACTTGACACAGGAAAGCCTGCTTCGATAATGTCAACTCCCATTTTGTCTAGTCGTTCTGCGATAACTAATTTTTGCTTAGTATCTAACTTACATCCTGGAACTTGTTCACCATCTCGCAATGTGGTGTCAAAAATTTGAACTTTCTCTCTATTCATATTCATTAATTTAATGTAATTTCACATCTTGATAACAAATATATATTGTACTATTACAGTATGAAATTCATTTTAATGAAATTATACTGTTCATAAAACGTTTTATCTTATACTAAACAACTCATAATCAATAAGTTATATTATTATTTTTTACAATGGCTAACCATCAAAAAGATTTCTTATTTGTTCTAATCAAATCACTTTCGAAATCAGAAAAAAGGCAGTTTAAAATTTTTGCAAGCCGATTAGAAACGAGTTCAAACACAAAATTTATCGAATTATTCAATATTTTAGATAAATCTGAAGTTTATGATGAAAAACTCATTCTTAAAAGTGGTATTATCCAAAAAGTACAGTTATCTAATTTAAAATCATACTTATACAAACAGATTCTAGTCAGTATAAGATTAAATATTCCTAGCCAGAACATTCGTTATCAGCTTCGAGAGCAAATGGATTTTGCCGTTATTCTATATAATAAAGGATTATACAAGCAGAGTTTAAAAATTCTAGACAAGACCAAACAGCAAGCTTTAGAAAATGACGAAAAATATATGGCGTATGAAATTGTTGAATTCGAAAAACTAATCGAATCGCAATATATTACCCGAAGTATTCAAGGGCGCGCTGACGAATTGGTTGTTCAGGCGAAAGAATTGAACTACCGAAATACGATTTCAAGTAAATTATCCAACTTATCGCTTCAGCTATACGGCATCATGCTAAAAACGGGTTACGTAAAGAGTGATGAAGAATACAAATATATAGACGACTATTTTAACAGACATATTGCAAAACTAGACGAAAGCAAGTTTGGTTTCCGCGAAAAATACTGGTTTTATAATGCTAATCTTTGGCGAAGCTTTCTGGTACAGGATTTCTTGGCGAGCTATAAATTTGCCTATAAATGGGTTCAGCTTTTTTATGATAATCCAAATATGATTTATCTGAATCCTGTGTTTTTCTTAAAAGGAAACCACTATTTTCTGGAATCGCTTTATATGCTGAAATATACCTCGAATTTCAAGAGATATTTGAATCTTTTAGAAGAAACCATTGCAGACCCTAAGTTTCCTTCAAATGATAATCTTGCTTCCTTGTCTTTCTTATATGTATACAACAATAAATTAAATCTGCATATTTTAGAAGGCACTTTCGCGGAAAGCGAATATTTAATTCCTGAGATTTTAAATAAACTGAAAGTACACAGCGAACATCTTGATGAGCATCACGAAATGTTGTTTTTCTATAAAATTGCTTCTATTTATTTTGGTAACGAAAAATACAATGAATGCATTAATTATTTAGATAAAATCATCAACAACAAAAACTTGACCATGCGCGAAGATTTAATGTGCTTTGCAAGATTATTGTCTCTGATTGCACATTATGAGCTTGGAAAAGATTATTATTTAGAAAATCATTTGAAAAGCACGTATAAGTTCTTATTGAAAATGAACGACTTGCACGAAGTTCAAAAAGAGATTATCAAGTTTTTAAGAAACCTAAACAACTTCTACCCTGCTGATATTAAAAAGGAATTCAAAAAAATGCATACTCGTTTCGTAGAACTTGAAAAGAACACCTACGAAAAAAGAGCTTTCTTATATCTTGATATTATTTCGTGGTTGGAAAGCAAAATCGAAAATAGAAAAATTGCTGATATTATAAAGGAGAAAGCGAAATTGAACAACAGATAAATGTTTTAAATTCCAATAAAGAAATTCCAAATTCCAATCAAAAGGGTTGAAAAACTTTGTTTTTCAACCCTTTTTGTCATCCTGAGAAACTAAGGATCGCACTCGTAAATCAACTAAGATTGGAGAATTACCTTTCGATAGTTTCTAGTGTGATTCTTCGTTCCTCAGGATGACATACTAAATGCTAAAAACAACAAACCCGACAGTTTCTTAAAACCTGTCGAGTTAATAACCATAAAAAAATCCCAAACTCCGATAATTGGAATTTGGGATTTTATATATTGAAAATTTAAAAAAAAACTATTCGACTATATTAGAAGTAGTAACATAGAAATCTTTATCTACTTCTACTTTTCTGTCTTCGTTTGTTGTTTTTACTGATTGCCATTCTGTAGTTGGTTTCAGCCAAGTTTCAACACCGTTTAATTTTACTCTTACCGGCATATCAAATTTAGAAACACAGTTTGTCCAGTGGTAACCGAAAGTTCCGTTTTTAAACATATATTCAAAAACCGGAATTTGAGTTGTAGTTAAATATTGGGCAAAAACTCTGTTGAAGTTAATTCCTGACTGATCGTTGATATAATCTTGAATCTGTTTTCCTGTAACTGTCTGATGATAGAAAGTCTTATTCATACCTCTTAAAATCGATTTCCATTTTGCATCATCATTGATTACCTGACGAATCATATGTAGCATTGAAGCTCCTTTTGGGTACATATCGCCAGAACCTTCATTGTTTACATCGTAATGTCCGATAATTGGAATATCATTTTGAATGTTTTTTCTACAGCCTATAACATATTCTGCACCAGCTTCTTTTCCGTAATAGTATTCAACAAATAAACTTTCTGAATAGTTTGTAAAACTTTCATGAACCCACATATCAGCAATATCTTTGTAGGTAATATTATTAGCGTACCATTCGTGCCCAGATTCGTGAATAATGATAAAATCAAACTTTAATCCCCATCCTGTTCCGCTCAAATCACGTCCTAAATATCCATTTTTATATTGATTGCCATAAGTTACAGAACTTTGGTGCTCCATTCCTAAATATGGAACTTCAACCAATTTATAGCTGTCTTCGTAGAACGGATAAGGTCCGAACCAGCTTTCAAAAGCCTTCAGCATTTTTGGAGCATCTTTAAACTGCTCTTTTGCTAAAGCTAGATTATCTTTTAAAACATAATAATTGCAGTCTAAGTTTCCTTTTTCGCCTTTAAAAACCTCAGAAAAATTCACATAATCACCAATATTGATATTTACGCCATAATTATTAATCGGATTTGCAACATACCAATTGAAAGTTTTAGTTCCGTCTTTTTCTTTTTTAACGCTCTGTAATCTTCCGTTTGAAACCTCTGTTAAGTCTCCTGGAACATTTACGCTGATTAGCATATTTTCTACTTCATCGTACATGTGATCTTTACATGGCCACCAAACACTTGCACCTAAACCTTGGCAAGATGTCGCAATAAAATCTTTTCCGTTTTTATCTTTTTTCCAAGAGAAACCACCATCCCAAGGAGCTCTAACAGCTTCTTTAGGTTTTCCTTCAAAGAAAACTACGATTTCTTTTACTGCACCAACTTTTTGCTTTTCTATTAAAGTAATAAAGAAAGCATTTCCATTTCTTTCAAATTTTAAATCTTTACCATTCTGAGTTACTTTGGTAATATTCATTGGTTGCTGCAAATCGATCTGCATAAGATTGTTCTCTGTTAAAACAGTATAACGAACAGTATTTGAACCTGAAATAAATTTTTCTGCAGGCTTAACCTTTACATCAAGATGATAATATTTTAAATCCCACCAGGCTCTTTCTTTTGTGATGCTTCCGCGTAAAGTATCCTGATGTGTAAAAACGGTTTCTGACTTATTTAAAAGTCCCTGAGCATTGGCAGTAAAACCAACCAAAAAGGCGATAAAAATGCCACTAAAATATTTTTTCATTATTTATAAATTTGTACGAAATAAAGGATTTAAATCAGTTTATTTTCAACAAATGTAAACATTCAGATCAAGTATTTTAAAATTTTATGATTTCCGACAGAAAAAAAAATCATTTATTTCAATTAATCTTCTCTATTTTAGTGGTTTTAAAATACTAGAATCATATATGAGATTTGGCACAATACTTTCGTTTTTGCTGGTAATAATTGCAACTACTGTTAATTCACAAAATATCCTCATTCATAAAACAAATAAAAAAATAAAGATCGATGGTGATTTAACCGACTGGAAAATACCTTTTCTTGGCCTTTTTGTAATTCATAATACAGGAGAAAGCGCCACTCAAAAAACCTTGGTTTCGCTTTCGTGGAATAATAAAAACCTTTACATCGCTTACAACTGCACTGATTCTAAAATTGTTGGAACGCCACAAATAAAAGATTCGCAGATTTTTCAAACAGATGATTTAGCTGAAATTTTTCTTGATCCAGACGGAGATAGCCAAAACTATATTGAAATTGGAGTAAACGCATTTTCTACAAAATATGATTTACTTTTAAAATGCATTTCGGAAGAATGCGGAGGATGGAATACCTCAATGGATTTTGATGCTAAAGGTTTAGAAACTGTCAGTAAAATCAATAAAGACGGATACACTGTAGAAATAAAAATTCCTTTTTCTAGTCTTAGAAAAATTAAAAATGGCGGTTTTTCGAAACCTAAAGTCGGAACTAAATGGAAAGGAAATGCTTTTAGAATCGATTACGGTAACACAACCGAATATCTTGCTTTACAGGCTTATAATAGTTTAAAGTTTGGATTTCATCAACCGCAAGAATTTGCTGTTTTTGAGTTTGTGAAGTAATTATATAATGGGAAAAAATTGTACTTCTGTTGGCTTAAAATATTCTGCATCCTCAACTAAAAACTTAAAAGCCGTATTAGTTTTTGTCATTTTATAAACTTCAAAAATAGACTTGTTGCGTACAAAATGAGCATTTTGATAAAATCTATCATTAAAATTTCCATAAAATGCATACGTTTCCAAAAACATAGAAATCCCTTTCTTTAGAATTGTAAGATTTAAAAAAGCTTTGGGTAAGAATATATCGAGAAAAGCATTATTATCTACATACAGCTCTCCAGTACTTTCATTAATTGGATAAAAATTTCCATATGGAGATCTTTCCAAAAATAAAATCATTCTCTGTCCTTTTTTTAATTCTTTATTTCTTGGATCACATAACCATTCTTTCCAGATTGCTATATTAATTTTTGAGCTCGATTTCCCTTTTATGAACTCACTTATCGTGAACTCATATTCATTTTTAGAAACTTTAGAAATAGTTCCGTCAACAATCAAAACGGCTTTAGAAATAACCAACGAATATGGCATTACATTTTTCTTAAAGCCATAGTTTAAAATCGGAACCAAAAGCAAAAACAAGTATACAGCTAATCGCATAAATTATTATTTCATACTAAAATAGTATATTTTTTTGTTATAAAAGATAATACAAACATAGCCTGCGGTTTCAACCGCGGGAAGACATGCAATATAGCAATACGTTTCCCGCGGTTGAAACCGCGGGCTATATCATATAGATGCTTACGGAATTATTTGAAACTATTTTTGACGTTTCTTCAAAACTTCCACAACATCATTCAATTGATATCCTTTTGCTTGAAGCAGAATCAAATAATGAAACAATAAATCAGCGCTTTCGCTAAGGAACAAATCATCATTATCATCTTTAGCTTCAATAACGACTTCTATAGCTTCTTCGCCTACTTTTTGGGCAATTTTATTGATTCCTTTTTCAAATAGAGAAGCGACATAACTTTTCTCAGAATCAGCATTTTCTCTTCTAGTTTTGATTGTGTTTTCTAGTTGAGAAATAAAACCGTAATTCGCATCATTTGGTTCTTGCCAACAAGTATCTGCACCAGTATGGCACGTTGGCACAGGTTTTGCTTGAATTAAAAGCGTATCACCGTCGCAGTCGTTTTTAATGCTTACTAAGTTTAAAAAGTTACCACTTTCCTCGCCTTTTGTCCAAAGTCTTTGCTTAGAACGGCTAAAGAAAGTTACTTTTTGTGTTTCTATTGTTTTTTGAAGCGATTCTTCATTCATATATCCCAACATCAAAACATTTTTTGTTTCTGAATCTTGGATTATAGCTGGAATTAATCCGTGTGCGCTTTTGATATCGATGTCCATAATTATTTTAGATTTTTGATTTCAGATTTTTGATTCTCAAAGCTGAAATTGATTTTTTTATTTATTGATTGAAATTTGGATTTTTTACAACCTTACTTCAATACCATTATTCTTAAGTTCTTGTTTCAAAGCTTTGATTTCGATTTCTTTAAAGTGAAAAACGCTTGCCGCTAAAGCTGCATCAGCTTTTCCTTTTTTGAAAGAATCTACAAAATGGTGAATATTTCCAGCGCCTCCCGAAGCAATAATCGGAATATTTACTAGTTCTGAAAGTTTAGCCAAAGCTTCATTTGCAAAACCGTTTTTAGTTCCGTCGTTGTCCATCGAAGTAAAAAGGATTTCTCCAGCGCCTCGTTCCGCAACTTCAACTGCCCAATCAAACAGATTCAGTTCTGTTGGTACTTTTCCGCCAACCAAATGCACAATCCATTGTCCGTCAATCTGTTTAGCGTCGATTGCAACAACAACACATTGACTTCCAAATTTCTGCGCCAAATCATTAATCAACTGCGGATTTTTAACAGCCGATGAATTAATTGAGACTTTATCGGCTCCATTATTCAGCAGAATATCAACATCTTCTACAGATGAAATTCCGCCGCCAACTGTAAACGGAATATTGATTTTCTCTGCGACGCTTCGCACCATATTTACCAATGTTTTGCGTCTTTCTTCTGTAGCCGAAATATCCAAAAAAACCAATTCATCTGCTCCTTCAGCCGAATAAATTTCAGCTAATTCAACAGGATCTCCAGCATCACGCAAATCCACGAAATTAACGCCTTTTACGGTTCTTCCGTTTTTTATATCTAAGCAAGGTATTATTCTTTTTGCTAACATATTTTTGTTGTTTCACAGAGTCTCACAAAGAGTCCGCAGAGATTCGCAAAGATTTTTTTGTGAATCTTTGCGTTTTACTTTGTGCATCTTTGCGAAATAATCTATTTATTTAAAATATAATTTTCTAACTGTTTTAAAGTAATTCTTCCTTCGTAGATCGCTTTTCCGATAATTGTTCCTTCACAGCCTAACTCAGCTAGTTTTGGAAGCTCATCAAAAGTTGAAATTCCGCCAGAAGCGATTAGTTTTATGCCTTCAGCTTCTGCTAAAATTTTACTGTATAAATCAAAACTTGAGCCTTGAAGCATTCCATCTTTGGCAATATCTGTACAAATAACATACTGAATCCCTTTTGATTGATAATCTTGAATAAACGGAACCAAATCTTCATTTGATTCTTCTAACCAGCCTGAAACCGCAATTTTTTCATCTTTAGCATCAGCTCCTAAAATGATTTTTTCTGAACCATATTCTGAAATCCATTTTTCGAAAATTGCTCTGTTTTTGACCGCGATACTACCGCCAGTTATTTGGTTTGCACCACTTTCAAAAGCAATTCTTAAATCATCATCTGATTTTAATCCGCCGCCAAAGTCAATTTTTAAACCTGTTTGTGTTGCTATTTGTTCTAATATCTTATAATTGACAATTTTACTTGATTTTGCACCGTCAAGATCAACTAAATGCAGATATTCTATTCCGTGCGCTTCAAATGATTTTGCCACTTCAAGGGGATTTTCGTTGTAAATTATTTTAGTATCATAATCACCTTTGGACAAACGAACGCATTTTCCTTCAATGATATCTATGGCTGGTATTATTCTCATGTTTTGATATTTTAGATTTTAGAGTTCAGATTTTAGATTCTCTAAAAATTGATATTTTGATTGAAATTGATTTTTGATATTGATTTTCAATTGGAATTTAAGAGATTGGAATTTCAAAATTTTACATTTTTAAAAAATTTCCTAGAATCTTTTCTCCAACATCACCGCTTTTTTCTGGGTGAAATTGAGTTCCGTAAAAATTATCTTTCTGCAAAGCCGATGCATATTCAACGTCGTAATTTGTTGTAGCAATAGCTTCATCACAATTTGGCGCATAAAAACTGTGAACCAAATACATGAATTCATTTTCAGAAATACCTTTAAACAAATCGGTTTTTAAATCATAAATCTGATTCCATCCCATTTGTGGCACTTTTACGTTGTTTGAAAATTTCAAAACATCAACATCAAAAATCCCTAGACCTTCTGTATTTCCTTCTTCAGTTTTATTGCACATCAATTGCATTCCAAGACAAATTCCTAAAACAGGCTGTTTCAATTCTGGAATCAAACCATCCAAACCGCTTTCACGAAGTTTAGCCATTGCCGAACTCGCTTCGCCCACGCCTGGGAAAATCACTTTATCAGCCGATTTAATTTCGTCCGGATCATTACTCAAAACTGCCTTAAATCCCAATCTTTCAATAGCAAACATAATGCTCTGAATATTTCCTGCTCCGTAATTTATAATTACTATTTTCATTAAAAAAGCTTTAAGCTTTAAGCCGTAAGCTTTAGGCTTATTGCCTATTGCTTATAGCTTATAGCGTTTTACAACATTCCTTTCGTTGAAGGCAAAATCATTTTTTCGGTGTCTCTTTTTACGGCTACTTTTATCGCTTTTGCGAAAGCTTTAAAAATGGCTTCAATTTTATGATGTTCGTTGATTCCTTCTGCTTTGATATTTAAGTTGGCTTTTGCGCCGTCTGTAAATGATTTAAAGAAGTGATAGAACATTTCTGTCGGCATTTTACCTACCATTTCGCGTTTGAATTCCGTTTCCCAAATTAACCAATTTCTTCCTCCAAAGTCAATTGCTGCTTGTGCTAGACAATCATCCATAGGAAGACAGAATCCGTAACGCTCGATTCCTAATTTGTTTCCTAACGCTTTCGCGAAAACTTCTCCTAAAGCAATTGCAGTATCTTCTATGGTGTGGTGTTCATCTACTTCTAAATCGCCTTTTACAGTAATTTGCAAGTCCATTTGACCGTGACGTGAAATTTGATCTAACATGTGATCAAAAAATGCAATTCCAGTATCGATTTTACTTTTCCCTGTTCCGTCAAGATTCAGATTTATGTAAATATCCGTTTCGTTTGTTTTACGCGTAATAGAAGCAGAACGCGCTTCTAATTTCAGGAATTCGTAAATCTTCTTCCAATCCATTGATTGTAAAACGATTGTTTCGTTCAATTCTTCACGTTTTGCTGAAATTTCATTGCTTCCAGCGCCATCTGTATCATTCATGAAAATGGCTTTCGCACCAAGGTTTTTAGCCAATTCGACATCTGTTAAACGATCTCCTAAAACAAAAGAATTCTCTAAATCATATTCTGGATTGTTTAAATATTTAGTCAGCATTCCCGTTCTTGGTTTGCGTGTTGGCGCATTTTCTTCTGGAAAAGTTCTGTCTACAAAGATTTCATCAAAAACAACTCCTTCATTTTCAAAAGCTTTTAGAATAAAATTCTGCGTTGGCCAAAAGGTATCTTCAGGAAAACTATCCGTTCCTAAACCATCCTGATTGGTTACCATTGCCAATTCGTAATCTAATTCATTGGCAATTTTAGCCAGATATTGAAACGCTTTTGGATAAAACTCTAGTTTATCCAAGCTGTCTAATTGTAAATTTTCAGGTTCTAAAACAATCGTTCCATCACGATCGATAAAAAGTACTTTTTTCATATATTTTATTTTTCTGCCACAGATTTCACAGATTAACATGATTTTTTAGCCACGAATTCACGAATTTCTCTAATTCAATTCGTGTAATTTGTGTAATTCGTGGCTAAAAATCACGCACAGAAAGAAATCATTTTAATCATTATAATCTGTGGCTAATATTTTTATTTCAATAGTTTCAATTCTCTAATTACAACTGCATTTTCTTCTTTTGTTCCAATTGTAAAACGAAGGCAATTTTCGCATAAAGGCTGTGTTGTTCTATTGCGAATAACGATTCCTTTTTCAATTAATTGATCGTATCTTTTGTTAGCATCATCTACTTTGGCTAGAATAAAATTAGCTTCCGTTGGATATACTTTTTCAACAAAACTCACTTCAAGTAAAACTTTAAGCAATTCTTCTCTTTGCTCAATAATAGAAGCTATTTCTTGTTTTATTTTATCAGAATCTTTCAAACGTTCTTTCGCTCTTTGCTGCGTCAATTCGTTTACATTATAAGGCGGTTTAATTTTATTTAAAACCGAAATCACAGCTTCAGATGCATAACAGATTCCTAAACGAATTCCAGCCAAACCATACGCTTTTGAAAGCGTTTGTGTAATCACTAAATTTGGATATTCGTCAATTTCCGTCAGCCAGCTTTCTTTGTCTGAGAAGTCAATATAAGCTTCATCAATAATAACTAGACCTTTGAAATTTTGCAACAGTTTAACTACACTTTCATCTGAAAATGAATTTCCTGTTGGGTTGTTTGGCGAACATAAAAAGATGATTTTGGTATTCTCGTCAACCGCTTCTAGAATCTTTTCAACTTGAGGCTGAAAATCTGTCGATAGAAGAACTTCTCTGTTTTCAACAGCATTAATATTAGCTAAAACACCATACATTCCGTATGTTGGCGGCAACGAAACAACATTATCTTTATTAGGCTCGCAAAAAGCTCTAAAAAGCAAGTCTAAAACTTCGTCACTCCCATTTCCTAATAAAATCTGATTTTGCTTTACCAAGTTATTTTTAGCCAATATAGCTTTAACTGAGTTCTGCTGCGGATCCGGATAGCGGTTTACGCCATTTTGAAACGGATTTTCATTAGCATCCAAAAAAATCATTTCAGCTGTATCAAAATCTTCAAACTCATCTCTTGCAGACGAATATGGTTTTAAGGATTTTACGTTTTCACGTGTTATTGTATTTATATCGAATTTCATTTTTATTTATTTTTTAGAATATAGAATAAAGACGATAGACTCTCTTCTGATTTGCAGTTTTTTTACTCTATGTTCTATATTCTATACTCTTTTCTCTTTATAAACTCTTCAATCTTAATGTTACAGCATTTTTATGCGCTTGTAAACCTTCAGCTTCAGCCATAGTTTCAATGGCGCTTCCGATATTCAGAATTCCTTCTTTAGTAATTTTCTGAAAAGTCATCGATTTCATAAAACTGTCTAGATTTACACCGCTGTAATTCTTTGCATAACCATTTGTTGGCAAAGTATGATTCGTTCCTGAAGCATAGTCTCCGGCACTTTCAGGCGTGTAATTTCCAATAAAAACAGAACCTGCATTTACGATTCCGTTACAGTAAAAATCATCATATTCAGAACAGATTATAAAGTGCTCTGGCCCATATTCGTTGATTAAATCTAAAGCGATTTGATCGTTTTCCACATAAATTAATTTCGAGTTTTCGATCGCTTTCTCTGCAATAGCTTTTCTTGGGAGCGCTTCTAACTGAGATTGTACTTCTTTCTCTACTTCTCCAATTAGTTTTTTTGAAGTCGAAACTAGAATCACTTGGCTATCTGTGCCGTGTTCTGCTTGAGATAATAAATCTGAAGCCACAAAAGCTGGAACCGCTGTATCATCGGCCACAATTAATAATTCTGAAGGCCCTGCAGGCATGTCAATTGCAACTCCAAATTGCGTTGCCAATTGTTTTGCTACCGTTACAAATTGATTTCCTGGACCAAAAATCTTGTATACTTTCGGAATGGACTGGGTTCCAAAAGTCATTCCAGCAATTGCCTGAATTCCTCCAACTTTTAGAATTTTCGTTACGCCGCATAAATTCGCCGCATACAAGATTGCTGGATTAATTTTCCCTTTTTTATCTGGTGGAGAACACAATACAATTTCTTTACAACCCGCAATTTCAGCAGGAACTGCCAACATTAAAACAGTAGAAAACAAAGGCGCTGTTCCTCCAGGAATGTACAAACCAATTTTTTGAATTGGTCTTTTCTCTTGCCAGCAATTTACTCCTTCAATTGTTTCCACTTCGACTCTTTCTGTTTTCTGAGCGTTGTGGAATTTATAAATATTTTCTTTTGCTAATTCAATAGCTTCTTTTAATTCATTCGGAATCAAACCAATCGCTTCAGTTATTTCTTCTTCTGAAACTTCATAATTATCTTGTGAAATTCCATCAAAAATAGAAGTGTATTTTGCTACAGCTTCATCTCCTTTTCTTTGTACTTCCTTGAAGATCTCTTTTACTGTAATTTCAATATCATCAACGGTTTTGGTTGGCCTTTTTAATATTTCTGACCAGATTTCTGGTTTTGGATTATCTATTTTATTCATGCCTTTATTTTTTTAACGCAAAGGGCGCAAGGTTTTATTATTCTCTTTGTCTAGAAAAACGCTAAGTTCGCAAAGCTGCAATTACAGTTTGGAATTTGGAATTTTCATATTGAAATTTCTATTTTTATAACACCATTTTCTCAATTGGGCAAACTAGAATCCCTTCTGCTCCTACTTCTTTTAGCTGGTCAATTACATCCCAGAAAGTGTCTTTGTCGATTACAGAGTGAACACTACTCCAACCTTCTTGAGCCAGAGGAAGAACCGTTAAACTTCTCAAAACGGGAAGGATTTTTCCAACCGCTTCGATTTTATCGTTTGGAACGTTCATTAGGATATATTTCGAATTTCTAGCTCTTAAAACCGCTTGAATTCTGAATTTTAAAGTATCAATGTGTTTTTGAATTTCTGGAGAAACTTTTGGAGAAACTGCCAAAACGGCTTCGCTTTTTAAGATTACTTCAACCTCTTTTAAGTTGTTTTTAAAAAGCGTGCTTCCGCTTGAAACGATATCTACAATTGCATCTGCAAGCCCAATATTTGGCGCAATTTCCACTGAACCAGAAATTTGGTGAATATCTACCTTTATACCAAATTTACTGAAATATTCGTTAACCGTGTTTGGATAAGAAGTTGCAATACGAAGATTGGCTAAATCTTGAACTGAATTGTATTCGAAAGTTTTAGGAACTGCAACCGAAACTTTGCATTTTGAGAAACCTAGTTTCTGAACTACTTCAATTCCTTTTCCTTTTTCTACCAAAAGATTGTCGCCAACAATTGCTAAATCTACTACTCCATCAATTAAATACTGTGGAATGTCTGAATTTCGAAGATATAAAACTTCAAGAGGAAAGTTTGAAGCTTCTGCTTTTAACTGATCGATTCCGTTGTTGATTGAAATACCGCAGTCTTTTAGAACTTGAATGCTGTCTTCGTTTAAACGACCCGATTTTTGAATTGCAATTTTTAAAGTACTCATTTTTTTAGTTGTTTGTTGGATTAATAGTTTGAGTACAAAGAGAGTTAGAATTAAAAAACCCGTTTGATGTACTCAAACGGGTTTTAAAATATGATGATTTACACGCATATCATTAACACATCGCTTGAGAGCAATAATGTAAATGATGATGATGTAATTGAATTGAAATCATGATTGGTTTTGTTTTTACTTCTTTGATTCGGTTGCAAATATACTAGATAAAATAATTAAAAAGCAATTTTTATTTTAACTTAACGACAGTTTATTGTTAAAAATCGTTTTCTACAGCATTTTACTTAATGAATTTAAAATTACTTTAACGAATTATCATATTCTTCAAAAACCAATAATACCTTGGTTCCTTTCCCAATTTCACTTTCAATTTTAAATTTAATCTGTAGCAAATCTGTCATTCGTTTTACTATAAACAAGCCAAGTCCTGTTCCTTTTATTTCAGAGTGATTTAAGGAATCTGACCTAAAAAAAGGATTCAAAATAGACTCTAAATCTTTCTTTGCAATTCCAATTCCATGATCTGAAATAGTGCACGAAATTTTTTGATTTTCTCTTGATAATGAAATTCTAATTTCACTATTCGGTTTAGAATACTTAACAGCATTTGAAATGATATTTCGAAGAATAGTTACCACTAAATAATTATCAGAATAAATATAAAATTCTTCTTGAGCATCCAAAATCACATTTATTTGTCCAGACTTTATTTTCTCTGTATTTAATGTCAGCACGTCCAAAACTACTGCGTTCAGATAAACATTTTCTTTTAAAATGTTCTGTTTTTGATTCTCAAAACGAGCCATCATAAGCAACTGATCTACAAGAGAATTCAAATGGTCAACCTCATTAATACAGTAGTTTATTTTTTCTTCGTATTCCTTGTTATCACGAGGTTTACGAATAAGTACTTCAAGTGTTCCTTTAATAACAGTTAAAGGCGTTCTTAATTCATGCGAAGCATCAGATGTGAACTGTTTTTCACGTTCAATCGCATCTTCAATTCGGTTCAACAAATTATTAATTGTTTTCGAAAGCGTAAACAATTCATCCCTTGTTTTTGGCAACGGAATTCTTGCTTTCAGATTGTCTTTCGTAATAATCTTTGAAGTTTGAATAATATTATTAATTGGCTTAATACTTCGCCCTGCATAAAATCTTGCTAGAAAAAATAAAATCAAAAGAATAATGGGAAAAGCAATCAATAAAGTGTCCATTAGATTATCCAAAACTTTTGAAGAATCAGAAAGCGACATTGCAATAATCAAATAACCCACTTTTTTAGATTGTACATGAAGTGGAACTTGTATCTGGCGAATTTTATTTCCTAATAATTTCGTATCAAAAGGATGAAACTCTTCTTTCTTACCATGAAAAACGAGTTTCTCATTTTTTAAATTAGGCGATTTTTCGATAATTTTTTTGTTCAAATCCAAAAACTGAACAAAAATAGGATTTACATCTACTGAATTATGTTCTCTTTCCTCCCATTCTTCGGCATCCATAAAAATTACAGCGCCTTTTTCTATTCTTAGTTCTTTAAAATGGTCCTGAACTTCTATATTTAAATTCTCGTCGATATGATTGTAAACGGTAAGTCTTACAATAAAATAAATAGCAGAAAAGACTGCCAACACTAGCAATCCTGTTCCTACTATATAATTTAATGCAATTCTATTTCTAAAGGATAATGAAGTCATTTTATTAATCATTGGCGATATATCCAATGCCACGGATAGTTTTTATATAATCTTCTTCAATTTTAAGATTGAGTTTTTTTCTAATTGCATTCATAAAAACATCAATAACACCCGTGTCGTATTCAAAGTTGATTTCCCAAACATCTCTTAAAATCTGATTTCTTGTGCAGACTTTTCCTTTATGCTGAATTAAATAGGCTAATAGTTCGAACTCACGCTGTGTAAGAGAAATTTCCTCCTCACCTTTTAGAACAATATGTCTCGCCAAATCCATTGTAATGTTTCCAAGATTCAAAGTTTCAGCTTGTTGTTTATTTCTAAAATGAACTTTAATTCGCTCAACCAATTCCTCGAAGCTAAATGGTTTTTTGATATAATCGTTTGCTCCAGCTTTTAATCCTTCTATAGTTTCCTGAACTGTATCTTTTGCAGTCAAAAAAATAATTGGAGTAGTATGGTCTTTAACTCTGATTGCCTTGCAAAGATCTAAACCATTGATTTTTGGCAACATCCAATCTAAAAGAATCAAGTCAAATTTTTGTTCCTGAACCAGTTCAAAACCTTTAGAACCATCGGCAGCGGTTGTAATTTGATACCCTTCTTCTTGTAAGCCTTGTTTTAGAAACTGAACAATTCCTACTTCGTCTTCTACTATTAAAATATGCATCTATCGTATTTAATTAAGATTCGCATTCAATTATACAATTCAAAGATAGAGAATTTCACTCTCAGAAATAAACCTAATTATCAAGAAATAAAGATAATCAGCATCTTAAGCAAACTTTAAGTTAACGTTAAGTAAGGTAAAAGTGGAACTTAATCTGGCATTAATCATTCGAAAGTAATTTTGTAAAAAAATAAAACATATGGATTTTTATAAAAAACTTTCACCTTTTTACAATCTTACAGTATTCTATTTTATTGTGAGTTTCATACTTAGAATAGTTTTACTGTTTCATCCAATTACACAAAGTTCGTTTACTTTTGCCGAAAGCTTGAAAATCTTTTCATTAGGTTTAGTGTCAGACTTTTTTGTTTTTATTTTAGCTTCAGGTTTCTTGTGGCTGTATCTTATTTTTATTTCAAATTCTAAATACAACAAACCTTACGGATATATTATACTTGGAGGTTTTGTGGCGCTTTTAATTTATATCGCTTCCGGAAAAAGCATTTTTGATGAATACGGTGGCGCTTTGCCTAGAATCATTTTGATTTTTGTTTCGATAAAAACACTTCTTTTTGCGCTTTTTCTTTTCTTGCCCCAACAGAGAGATAAGATCCGATTTTGGCTTTTTGCTTTTGTAATTTTTCTTTACGTTTTACTGATTTTACAAAACGCAATAAGTGAGTTTTTCTTTTGGAATGAATTTGGTGTTAAATATAATTTCATCGCTGTCAATTACTTGATTTACACCAATGAAGTAATTGGAAACATTATGCAGTCTTATCCTGTAATTCCTATTTTCTCTGCATTATTTATTATCACTGGAATTATTACGTTTTTTATCATAAAAAAATCAAGAAACTATATTGACAAGATTCCTAGCTTGAATGAAAAATTGAAAATTACAGCCATTTACGGCGTTTTATTTGTTTTTTCTTTATTGGCGATTCCTAGCTTAGCTAAAACAGAAAACTCTAAAAACATATTTGTTAATGAGCTGCAATCGAATGGTATTTATAAGTTCTATTTGGCTTTTCAGAACAACAAATTAGATTATTTTAAATTCTACAAAACGATTCCAAACGAAAAAGCTTTTGCAATTCTAAAGCAAGAAATGCCCACTATTTCAGGGAAAAATACTTTACATGAAATAAAAGAGGATTCGCTCGAACAACGTAAAAATGTAGTTTTAATTACAATTGAAAGTTTAAGTGCCGATTTCATGAAAACGTACGGAAACGAACAGAATATTACCCCATTTTTGGATAGTCTTGCTCAAAAAAGTCTGCTATTTACAAATGTGTATGCGGCTGGAAATAGAACTGTACGCGGTCTAGAAGCCGTAACTTTGTGTCTTCCTCCAACGGCTGGAGAAAGCGTTGTAAAAAGAGAGGATAATAAAAACAAATTTTCGACTGGATCTGTCTTTCTTCAAAAAGGTTACAATGTAAAATTTATGTATGGAGGAGATGCTTTTTTTGATAATATGCAGGATTTCTATACTGGAAATGGTTATCAAATTATTGACAAATCTAGTTTTGCCGAAAATGAAGTTACTTTTTCTAATGTGTGGGGAGTTTGTGATGAAGATATGTACAACAAAGCGATTAAAGTGATGAATGCTGAAGCGAAGGAGAATAAGCCTTTTTTCAATCATATTATGACAGTAAGCAACCACAGGCCTTTTACTTATCCTAATAATAAAATTGACATTCCTGGGGATATTAAATCTCGCGATGGCGGTGTAAAATATACCGATTTTGCTTTAGGCCAATTCTTTAAGCAAGCTCAAAAACAGCCTTGGTTTAAAAATACGGTTTTTGTAATTGTTGCCGATCACTGTGCATCGAGCGCAGGAAAAACGGAACTTCCGTTAGATAAATACAGAATTCCAGCTTTAATATATACTCCAGATATAAAGCCTGAAAAATGCACTAAATTAATGTCTCAAATAGATGTTATGCCAACATTATTTGGTCTTTTAAATTTTGATTACCAAAGTAAATTCTTTGGATGTGATGTTTTCAAACCAGATTATCAGCCAAGAGCTTTTATTGCTACCTATCAGGATTTAGGATTAATAAAAGATAATGTTTTAACTATTTTATCTCCAAAACAGCAGATCAAACAGTTTCAATTAAAACAAAATAGCAAAGCCAGTATTTCTCCCGAATTCCAAATTCATTATGATGAAATACCATTGAAAACAGAAAACAAGAATCTAGTTAACGAAACTATTTCTTATTATCAATCAGCTTCTTACGTATTGAAAGAGAAAGAATACCAGCTTAAAGATTTAGCCAATAAGAATAAAAAATTATACGCAAACATTCGTTAATGTAAGCAATCAAAAAAGCCGCAAATTATAGAATTTGCGGCTTTTTTCTATTTCAATATGAAACTTGAAACAAAAATTTAATCGTTTTGATTTTTCATTCCAAACAAATCACCTTTTTGGAACATTTTCAAATCATCCTGTAAAAATTGATAGTTTCTTTGAGTCACAGCTGGCGCATCTAAATCGCTCAAATCTGGTTTTCCAGCATTTATCCAAGCCGTATACCAGAAACTTGCAGTTGCTGCAATAGCTTTTTTCATTTGGCTTTCAACCATTCCGTTCAATTGTTCATGCAGTTTTTTAGCATAGTCATCAGAGAAAACAGCTGTATTGTATTTCGTTTTCAATACATTTCCTTCAGCATCCATTTTAAACACTTTGTCTTGCGGAGTTGCTACTCTTAGTTTTTTATCGATATCCAATAAAGGCTGTGCTAAACTGTGCGTATCGTTGATCAAGTCCCAAATTGCTTTGTGAACATCTGGATAATATTGCGCTTCAGGAACATTTAATTTGTAATTTTTAACAAACAGCTCTGGCAATCTGCTTTCCCAAAGTGAATGAATTCCTTTTTGGTCTGTCAATTGTCCATCATGATTTGCAGAAGTATGCAATGGCATATGTGCATCACCAACATAATGACCTAAATCTGCCGCTAGGAATAAGATTTCAGCTTTATTTTTTTCTTTAAAAGCTTTAGTCAGTTTTGCCATCATTTCTTCCAAATACCATGGCAAGATTCCGTTATCTGATAAGAATTTAGCATCGTATTTTTGTTTCGCTTCTTCTAATGTTTTTGGATAAGTATCAGCAGCACCAAAGTTTTCCATATCAAAATAGTGTCTTTGGCCTTCTTCTTTATAATTTAAAGCATACTTACGGATATCTGGAACCGAAGCTTCTTGTGTAATAAAATCAATGTGATTGTAGAAAAATATCTGTAATTGTTTTGGTAAAGCCATTACAGCAGCTTTGTTAATACGCTCATGGCCAACATTTCCCCATGACAGCATAATAAAGCCAATAATTAATGCACCGAAAGCGATTAATTTTGGTCTCATTTGGATTTTTTTCATTTGTTTTTTTATTAGAGGGAGCAAATTTAGCTTTAATTAAAGAATACGCAAAAAATACTATCAATAAGATTCTACAATTTTAATTTTTTTAGATTTTAAGCTTTAAAAAGAGTATAAGCTTATATTAACACTAATTTTCTTTATACATTTGCTTTACTAACAAAATTCAATTTTATGCGCCAGATTACCTTAAATTTATTTCTACTCATATCTACTTTTTGTTTTGCACAAGAAACTGATTTACAGCTAAAAAATATTAGCGACACCCTATTAAACCCAAAAAGAATTCTTAAAGTTTCTGATCCGTTAAACGGTGAAAAAACAATGCAAAAACTGTTTCCTGGCAATTTATATCATCTTTCTGATAAAAACACTTTTATAAGCTGGAAATGCAAATCTTGTACTCCTTCTCCTTTTCTTGATGTAAATGGCGTAGAAGGCGATCAAATGTTTCCTTATGCAGAAGGTGTTGCCACAAGACTTATTGCTAATATTGATTATAGCGATTCAAAAGGAAATCAGTTTAAAATTTTAGCCTTCAACCATTCTGTTCATGACGAAGACGGACTTCAAACGGGACGTTTTTCTGGCGGATTGTTAGGCGTGGCTAAGTTTGCAAAGAATGATAATGTTTGGGAAATGAGATCTTTTCAACCTGCAGTAGCTGCGTTTGGGGCTTTTGCGCGATGTCCTACTCCTAAATTAGTTGAAATTGGAGAAGATCAATATGCTTTCACTTTAATTCATGCAAACGGTGGTGCTGGCGGCGCTTATGAAGGCTATCTTTATCTGATTGCTGGTTTTGGCGGGAAATATCAGCCTATTCTGGAAGTCAATAATTATCAGTTGACTAACTCTTCTTTTATTGCTTGGAGCGGATCTTACAAAGTAGTCAATGAGAATTCTAAGAAACATTTTAGAGACATTATCATTACCACAAAAGGAACTTATAATATAAAAGCAAGAGGTGAAGACGAATTTGACGTTGCATTTCCCGAAGAAATTGCAACAATGGCCAAAACCAAAAAAGCATTTGATTTTGAGATTGAAAGACGTTATTCATTCAAAGGAAAATTTTACAAAATGATGGACAAACCAATTGTAAAATTCTCTAATGTAAAATAATAGTTTGAAAACTTTGAGTATAGTTTTACCGCAAAGAACGCAAAGTTTATTTACCTAAAATTTTGAATAAAACGCAAAGTTCGCAAAGCTTTGCACAAAAAACTTTGCGAACTTTGCGTAATTCTTTGTGCTCTTTGCGGTTAAAAAAATATTAATTCAAATAAAGAATAGTTTTACCGCAAAGAACGCAAAGTTTATTTTATTCCTATTTTTCAAGAAGTGAAAAGTTCACAAAGCTAGATGCATAAAAACTTTGTGTGCCTTAGCGTAAAACCTTGCGCTCTTTGCGGTTAAAAAAATATTAGTTCAAATAAAGAATTGATACTAAAGCTAAAACAGCAATAAAAATCCAAAGAAAAACCCCTTGAAGCAATGGCTTTACTCCTACTGCTTTTAAAGTGGCAAAGTTTAAAGTCGCTCCAATTAAGAACAAAGTTATGGTTAGACCAATTTTTGCAATACCTACAAGATGTCCTGTAAAAATGGCTGTTGACGGAACATACGTATTTACTAGCATTGCTATAACAAACAAACCTATAAAATAAGGAATCTTGATTTTTGAATTCTTGCTTTTAAAAAGAAAAGCGGTCAAGATTGAAATGGGAATAATCCATAAAGCTCTGGCTAGTTTTACTGTCGTAGCAACTTGCAATGCTTCTGCACCATATTTATTGGCAGCACCAACTACAGAACTCGTATCGTGAATGGCAATAGCGCACCAAAGACCGAAATCTTTTTGTGACAAATCTAATTGATGTCCGATAAACGGAAAAACAAATAAAGCAATTGAATTGAGTATAAAAATAACTCCCAAAGCAATTGAAGTCTGATTTTCGTTTGATTTGATAACGGGCGAAATAGCTGCTATTGCACTTCCTCCGCAAATTGCTGTTCCGCAAGAAATCAAGTGAGACGTTTTTTTCTCTGTTTTAAGCCATTTGCCTAACAATAATCCAAAAAGTAAAGTGCTGAAGATTGAAAAAACCGTTAGAACAAAGCCTTCTTTTCCAGCTGAAACCGCACTATTAGCATTCATTCCAAACCCTAAACCGACTACCGAAAACTGCAGCAAAAATGTGATGGCTTTATGATTAAATTCTACAAATGGATTTCCGAAAAGATTCACAATTAAAACGCCTAATAAAAGAGCCATTGGCGGAGAAATAATCGAAAATACACATAATAGAATTACGGCAAGAAAAAGGACTTGCTGTAAGGACTGATTAATTTCAAATAATTGTTCTGTTGTTTGTTCTTTTGTTTTCAAAATAAATGGATTGCTATTATGAAGCAAAGTTCCGCCGTTTATATTGAAAACGCCAATCGTAAATTGCAATTGCCTATAACTTCAAGTTATAATGAGAAGCTAAATTTTGAATAAACAGTTCTGATAATGAATCTGATTTTCCTTGTAAGGTAGCCACATAAAAATATCTTTCTATTGATAACTTTTCTACATCTAAAACAATCAATTCTTTATTTTTCAGCTCTTTGCTCACAGCATGAATAGACATAAAAGCAAAACAATCTGAGTTTAGCAAATATGATTTTATGCTTTCTGTACTTCCTAATTGCATTTCTATCTGTAAATCTGAAAATTTCAAACCCGCTTTTCTCAATGCATATTCTATAACTTCAAGTGTTCCAGATCCACGTTCGCGAGTTATGAATTTCATTGATTTTAAATCGTTTACCGAAATTTCATTTTGTTTGACAAAAGGATTATTGCTGTTACAGACCAAAACCAATTCGTCTTTTAAAAACGGAATGTATTTTATAGATTGATTTTTAGATTGTCCTTCTACAATTCCGATCTCGATTTCTTTATTGATTAAGGCATTTTCTATTTGTTCTGTATTTCCATTCAGCAAATTCACTTTTATATCTTTTTGCTTCTGATGAAAACGCGCCAAAACGGGAGAAATAATATATTGTGAAATGGTTGTACTGGCTCCTAATCGCAATAACCCTTGGCGTTCTTTATTGAAAGAACTCATTTCAAAGTCTATTTCGCGATAGATATCAAAAATACTTTTAGTATATTTTAGAAGGATTTTTCCAGCTGGAGTTAAAGCGATTTTAGAACCGTTTCGTTCAAAAAGTTTGGTTTTATACGTTTCCTCTAATTCCTGAATATGTTTAGAAACCGCTGGCTGAGTAATATACAATTCTGTTGCCGCTTTAGTAAAATTAAGGCGGAGCGCAACAGTGTAGAAAACTTTTAGCCTGAAGTCCATTTCAAAAAAATTAAAGATAAATAATTATTGCCAATCTATTGGAAATGTTCCAGATTCGTTTAATAATAAAACTAAATTATATTTACCTATTTTTTTATCTTTTCTATAAATATAAACTTTTTTTGAAAATGCTTTTTTAACTAAACTGTCGTCTTTTTGAATATCGATCTTATAAGAATTAAAATTAGCAAAATTGAATTTCTTTTCCACACCATCCACAGTGATGTTACCTTTTGCATTTTCATTAATTTCAGTGATCACAAATTGATAGTCATTTCTATTTTCTTTTCTAGCGTTTATGTAAATCCAAAAAAAAATAGTACAAAAAAACAGACTAAAGAAAATGAAAACTTTTTTAAAAGACATAACACTTCATTTTAAAGCAACCCATTATACTTTCTAACAAACCATTCAATTGTTAGTAAAGTAGCAATCAAAATCAATAACCAAACCCAGTCAATAATTGGCGTTTTGCTAGAAATATTCTTTTCAATTGATTTGTATTCTTTGTTTTCTAAAAGTGTATTAATCAATTGATCGGCTTGATCTTCGAAGAAAGCTTTTCCTCCTGTTTGCTGAGCCAATTGCTGTAATTTAACTAGATCTGGATTTACGAATTGCTTTTCGATATCAAAATCTAAAATTTCAAAATGACTTGCGTATGAAGTATTCGAGTTTAATTCTTTTACTGTAAAGTTATATTTTCCTGCAGGAAGTCCTTCTAAATTAGCCGAGAAAGAATTACTTCCCTTCAGTAAATCGTAGTTTTTAGTTTGTTTCGTCGCAGCATTTACAACAGTAATGGTAAGTCTGGCTTTTTCATCAAACTCATAATTTTTATTGAAATATTGAGCGTTAATAATGATTTCTTCGCCAGAATTATAAAAACTTTCGTGAGATACTACTAATGATTTCTTTGAAGTCGATGATGCTAAATATTGAATAATTTTATCCATAAAAACATCATATTTCTCAAATGACTGATTATCGACATGACTTTGCAAACGCCACTTCCAGCTATTTTCTCCTAAAAGAAAAGCGGTTCTTTTTCCTTGATTTTCGGCGAAAGCCAATAAAGGCGCATTGGTAGAAACGTTTCTAATTTTTGACGAAAGCAAAACAGACACATTTCCGTTAGTGCTGATATTTCCAAACGGATTTTGCAAAGGCGGGAAATTTTCAAAACCAATATTATCAATTGCAAACAGGTTGAAAGCTGATTGGAATTCACATAAAAAATCTTCTCGCTGATTACTCATTTTAAAAACCAGATTGTTCTGCTGCTGATTTAGAAAATTGAAATCGGTACTGTTTCCTGTTATGATAAAGGTATTTGTTCCTTTTAATTTATTGTTGTCAAATATCGCTTTGAAAGCTGTTGTTGGCTGATATAAAATCAAAACAGAAACATCATCTAAATCGCTAATTTGATTTGGTTTAGCTAAAATTACTTTACGCTGTGCATTAACTTCAATCGAACGTTTTAAAGCGGCAATATCTGGATGATTTATAGCAGAAACAATTGCAACAGTTGATTTTTGATCTATGATTTCTACTGCAAAATTTTTGACATTATTGTAACTATTTTTTTCTTTTGCAGATGATTGAATATTGGCTTTATAAATCTGCAATCCTACTTTGTCTGCTGGAAGAAGCAAGTTTAGCGAAGCTGTTTTCTTTGATGGCGAAAAAGAAAGTTTTTCTTTTGCTACAACCGTGCTTCCTTGCGTAATGGTAAATTCTGCATTTGTGGTTTTATCTCCTGCATATTGCAGAAAAACTTCAACTGGAAATTTATTTTTGTGAAAAGCGTATTTATTTACGTTTAACTGATTGATTTTTAAATCAAAAAAAGTGGTTGTATCTCCCACAACCAAAGGATAAACTTTATTGACAGGATCAAAACGATATACATAATCGTTTCCTGTAGTTTGATTTCCGTCAGTAATAATCACTGTTGGGAAAATCAGATTTTTGTGGATGCTTTTTAGATTTTTAGCAACTTCGTCTAAATTAGTCTGATTTCCTTTGAAATCAAATTGGTCTGAAGTTTTAAAATCATTATCAAACTGATAGGTTTGAACATCGAATTTTTCTTTTAAAGCTGGATTCGAAACCAGTTTTTGGTATAATTCAACCGCTTTCTGGTCTGATTTTAAAGCAGCAATAGAACTCGAATTATCAACCACAACTGCTAGAGGTGTTTTGGTGATTTCGAGAGAATTCTTTGAAATAATCGGATTGATCAATAAAACCAACAATCCGAAAATGGCTAGAAAACGTAAAAAAGCCAAAAGTATAATCACATTGGATTTACTTTTGGCTTTGAAAAAATATTGAAAATACGACAAACCACCAGCAATTACTAAAGAAAGCAATAATAAAAGAATCGTGTTTGTAGTCATATTTATTTAGTATTCAGTATCAGTTTACAGTCATCAGATTTAAAAGTCAATTACTTGACTAAAGTGTTCAGCTATCTAGAATCAGAATAGACTGAATACTAAAACCTTTGAACCTTTGCAACTTAGCACCTCAGTACCTTAGGTTAGCATTCCTCCGCAAACATTAAGAACTTGTCCTGTAATGTAAGCACTCATGTCTGAAGCTAAGAAAAGACATGCGTTAGCAACGTCTTCTGTAGTTCCTCCGCGTTTCAACGGAATACCTTCTCTCCATCCTTTTACTACATCTTCGCTTAATTTTGCAGTCATTTCAGTTTCGATAAAACCTGGAGCGATTGCATTGCAACGAATGTTACGAGAACCTAACTCAAGAGCTACAGATTTAGTAAATCCGATTGCACCTGCTTTAGAAGCTGCATAATTTGTTTGACCTGCGTTTCCAGAAACTCCAACAACAGAGCTAATATTGATGATAGATCCTGCTCTTTGTTTCAAGAAAGTTTTCTGAATCGCTTTTGTCATATTAAAAACCGATTTCAAATTCACATCAATTACTTGGTCAAAATCTGCCTCAGACATACGCATTAACAAATTGTCTTTTGTAATTCCAGCGTTGTTGATTAAGATGTCAACAGTTCCAAAATCTGCTAAAACAGCATCAACAAAAGTCTGCGCTTCGTTAAAATCTGCTGCATTAGATTGGTATCCTTTAGCTTTTACTCCTAAAGCATTTAATTCTGCTTCTAAAGCTTCTGCAGATGCTGCAGATGAGCTGTATGTAAAAGCAACATTTGCTCCATGTTTAGCAAAAACTTCAGCAATTCCTTTTCCAATTCCACGGCTTGCACCAGTAATAATTGCAACTTTTCCTTCTAGTAATTTCATATTCAAAATTAATGTTAATATTTCTTTACAGCTTGTGCCATTACTTATTTGCATTTTCTGCTAAAAAAGAAAATTCCATAAGTTTTACCTACGCTATAAATGACTTGTCAAATATATAATATTTCCCTTTTTAAAAAAAATAGCATTAGTGTAATTTATAAATAAGAGCTTTTCTTTAGCATAAAAACAAAAAACCGTTTCAATTTGAAACGGCTTTATTACTTAAAAGTTTACCTGACACTATGATTAAGGTAGATCAAATTCTGGAGCTGGAATAATCTCAACTGGCTGATCAATACAAGGATGAATGTATTGCCCCATTACGGCTCCATCTCCTGTTTGACAATCCCAAGTTAAATCACCAGCTTTAATACTTCTTTGCTCTTCGCGGTTCAAAATCTCAACCCCTTGAAAATTTAAAATTGATTTTAACATAATTATTTGTTCTTTGGTTTTTTGGTAAACTCAATCCGTTAATGTCTGTTGAGTTTTCAGACATGAAAAATTAATTTCAGCTTTAAATATAAGAAAAAAAGTATAATATTTTTACATAAAGAAAGATTAAACTTAAAAAACAAAAACAGCTCATAAAATGAGCTGTTTCCCCCAAAATAAAAAAACAAAACTAAAAATCTTCAATGTGATTGTGCAGCATTTTTAAAGATGCAGTTGGTACCACTATTATATTTTTGCAGCCTTAAAACTTATTGGCAATATTTATTCGTCTTTATCTTCATTAATCTTATCCATGACTACACAAGCAATCGCAATTATTATTGACAGATACAAATAAGGTCTTAAATATGGATAATAATATTCATTTACAATCAGCAATCCTATTAGCCAAAAGAATATTGCTATTGTTGCTGGCGTAATTATTTTTTTAATCATAATATCTATAAATTAAGAAGTTATATACTTGATTCAGAAATTATGCTAGATAAAAGCAGCTCAAGAAATGAGCTGCTTTTTTAAAATTAATTAAGTTTCCAAGTTGTCATTCTAAATGGGCTTGATGCACTTGTAAATGTATAAACCGGATCTGCGTAGAATAATCTGAAACTTTCTGCTTTTACATAAATTCCTTGCGGATCCATGAAGTATTTATCAATACTTGCCAAGAAGAATGGTGTCGCTACGGTAGTATTTCCGTTCCATGATTTATGTTTCAAAATCATTTTCTTACCTGCTGCGTCTTCTTCAATAGTAACATGATGCTGTAAAGGAGATCTACCAACAAAAGTGTAATAGATAAAAGTTCCAATAGCATGATTGCTATAGATTTCAATAGATGCGATGCTTTGTCCTGCCGGCAACGATGCGTTTACTTTTGCTAGTTCAGAGTAAAATAACGGTGAGTTTGCAGGAGAATCGATTGTGTAATCGTCTACAAAGAATCCAAACCAAGCTAATGGCTTACCTGGAAGCAATAGTTTATAATCATCTGTAAGAACTAGCGGTTTGTCAGTATACTTTATAACTGCAGACACACCACCCGTTCCAGTAGCAGTAAAGCTTCCATCGGTATCGTTATAAACAAAGTTTGATAGTTTTTGCCCGCCTACTTCAACTGCTGGACTTACAACAATTCCTGTTGGAGAATATCCTATTCCCATGTCGTAGCTTACAGAATAACCGTTTTCAATAGAATTTGAGTTTGCAAAACGCGTTACTGCTGTAAATGAAAAATCAAATTTATGCGTAGTCGTACCATCATTTGTTTCTAATAGTCTAAAAAGTGGTCTTTCTTCTCCTCCAATAACATTCTTTTCCATCAGAAGATTTTTAGGCAATTCTGTCCAATCTTCTGCAGTTGCTTTTACAAAACGTAATTCCTGATTACTTCTGTTGGTTCTAAAAATGATTTCTCCATTTTCTTGTCCATAGTACAAAAATTGAAAATCTCCTAAATAACCTTTTGCTCGCAATGCTGGAATGGGATAATTGTCTGAATCTGACAAAAGATGAATTCTATTTTTTGTAGTAAAAGTTAAACTCACCGTGCTTCCTACTTGAATCGCGTATTCACTTTTATAAGTAGCTGTATCAGCATCAAAATCTGATGCCATTTGCACAGTTCCATCGTCAGCAAATCTAAATAAATGAGTATATCCTCCTAAAACTGTATTATCTGTAAAATAAACCACTTTCCACCCGTATTGAGATGAAAGCAATGCTTCGCTTAACTCTGTTTTTTGCTTATTTAATCGAGCAGTAGGCGTATCATTAAAAAGTTGTTCTGCATCTGTATTATTATTACAGGCGATCAATTGCAGTATTAAAACAGCTGCAAATAAGTACTTATATAGTTGTTTCATTTTCATAATGCTTGTTTTAATTTATTACAGATGTTGTATTCTTTTCTGCTTCGTCTCTTAAAGCATAAAAATCCATATTGAATGCTTCTTTGAAATACTTTACTACAATAGCTTCTTTTGATTTTAAAGCCTGAAGAGCAAAAGGATTTTCTATACCTTCCAAAAATGCCGCGTATTCTGCTTTTGTATAAATTAGAATCATTGCCGCTGTTTCTGCAAAATCTTCGTTAATATTTGATCTCGCATAACTTGTAATAAATCCAAGCTCATTTGATTCTTCAATTTCAAAATTGTACCAATCTGCGGTATAACCTCCTGGTGTTAACGTTTTCCAAGTTTTTTCGTCAAAAGGTTTGTTCTGATTTAAAATATGGATGTATTCGTGCTGAATTGTATGTATAAATTGTGCTACGTTTTCGCGATCCGATTTATCGATATAATCTGTTTCAAACAAAGTAACTCTCTGTCCTCCTTCAGCCAACCCTAAGGTTTTGGTTCCAACACTATTTAAATTAACTCCTCCAACCAAAACAATTTCTCTTGGCGCAATTTTCTTTACAAAATCTGGACCTCCAATTGCGGCATAACTTTTTAGCCAAATGGTTTCCACTATTTCAAGAGCAGGTTTTACTTTATCAACTTCAGGCGGGAATAAATAGCGACTGTTGTCTACCGTATTTTGATTCCATTTATACTGAACATTAATGTTGTATGAATTTAAATAAGTAGCGTCAATCCAATTATCTAAACTTGTTTTCTCTGGTTGTGTAAAATCTAATTGGCTTTCTCCAGGCAAGTCATCGCTTCCACATGAAAATAGAGTTATCGAAACTAGAGCTAAAACCGCAATTTTATTATATTTTAATAATTTCATAATTTTCATTTTTAAGATTATCTAGGATTTAGTTCGATACCAGTACTGGAAGCGTGCAACGGAATTTGCAATGCTCTTCTGTTATCGTCTTTTACTAAAATATTAGCTGGTTTATTTGATGTCTCGTGTCTAACTACTAGGTTAAAACGTTTAATATCAAACCATCTAAGTCCTTCGTGTATAAAATCTCTTCTTCTTGTTTCTGCAATTGCTTTTACATAAGAGGTCTGTACTGGAGTCATTGTATAGAATGGCGTATATTCGTCTGCAATTACAGGGAATTTAGCCACTACTCTAGCCTCAGTCAATTTATCTGTTGTCGGATTGTATGTTGGAGTTCTTGTCGCTAAGAAATATTCTAATTCTCCTGTAGCCGTAGCAATATCTCCTTTCATTACATGCGCTTCGATTCTGTTTAAGAAAAACTCATCGTTGCTTAATAATACTTCAGCAACATAAGGATCTCCAATTCCAGCTGTTACGTTAGAATATTTAAAGTATTCATAAAACTTAGGCAAGAACAATGTGATACTTCCGTTTGAAGAATAGAAATTATAATAATACGCTTTTCCGAAAAGATTTGTGCTTGTTCCAAAGATTTCTGGACGGCGTAAACCTGATAAATTAAAACGATTTAAATGGTATACCCTACTTACGATAGTATTTGCAGAAACGATCAAAAGATTGGTTCCAACATCACTAGCTCCGTATTTTAACTGCTGATCTTCTACACTTAAAGGTTCGTAAACTGAAAAATCTCTTATTGCTGAAGGCCTAGAACCTAAGTCATCAGACAATTCAATTACTTTATCCCAATTTCCTTTTACCAAATAAAATCTGCTTGCAAAAGCCTTTGAAGCCGCTACGTTAAAGTGAAATTTTGGTTCTTTATAATCGTTTGTCACGTACTTTAAACCTTCTTCAATATCTTTTTCAAGAAAAGCATATACTTCGGCAAGTGTATTTCTTTTGTATTTTGTTATCAATTCCGTTTCTGGTTTTGTTACATACGGAACCCCTAAATCTGTATCGGCAGTTGCTGGATTGTAACGTTTTGACCATAATGAAACCAGCATAAAGTGCGAATACGCTCTAGCCATCAATGCCTCACCTTTCTGCGGATTTAAGCTTGCCGGACTTCCCAACTCTTCTATTGCTTCCAATGCTTTGTTTGCGTGTGCAATTGCTCTATAACAAGCATCCCAGTAATACGCTTGAGTATCAATATCAGTAGCTTCTGTATTAATTTCCCAATTGTAGTTTTGCTCGTTTCTTACTAATGTTGTAGCTAATCCACTATCAAAAACATTATCAGACATAGTTTCAGCAATCTCGAAATAACTCATTTGAGGATAAGCTTCTACTAATAATTCTTTTATTTTTTCTGGCGTATCAATTTCGGTTCTATTATCTGGTTTCTCCGACAAGAAATCATCGCAGCTAGTAATACAAATAAGTATTAATAGGGATAATGCTATTTTTAAGTTTTTCATGATTTTGACTATTATAATGAAAGGTTTAAAGTAAATGTGTATTGAGTTGTTACAGGAAAAGCAACTCCTCCAGAATTACGAAACTCAGGATCTTGTCCATTTAATCTTTTATCAGAATAAACTAACCAAGGATTTACCGCCGAGCCTTTTAATGTAAAAGTGCTCACACCGATTTTCTTTTTAAAATCAGCAGGAAATTCCCAGCTTAATGATATATTTTTTAATCTAACAAAATCTCCATCTGCAATACGAACATCAGAATAATTATACGTATTATAAGCTCTTGCCAATGTACGTTCTCCGCCATAATTAGCATTTAAACGTCTGTCTGCAATAACGGGCACATTGGTATAATTTTCATCTCCAGGATTAATCCAACGGTTTGTAAAGTCTTTTGTAAATACGGTTAAATCATCGTAAGTACTATCGTATACAGGATTTAAACGAACTTTATTTCCTCCTGAACCTACAAAGAATATGTACAGAGACAAGTTTTTGTATGTAAATGTATTGGCAAAACCAAATGATTTATTAGGCTCGATTGAACCTTCATATTTCAAATATTTAGTAACATTTAAATTATCCTGAAAATTAGCATCTGTAATATTATTCTCTGCTCCGTCTTGCAATATAAACGTAGGAAGGCCTTGGTTGTTTAATCCTGTAAATTGGTAGGAGTACAATGAATTTCTTGGATGTCCAACCGTATTTCCTCCGTTTGAATCAACTAAATCGAATGCCGTTGGCGTGTTCTGCAATTTTGTAATCTCTTGATGATAAACAGAAAAATTAAGGTTTGTAGACCATTTAAAATCTTTACCATTAATATTTTTAGTCGTAATACCAACCTCCAAACCTTTAGTCTCCATATCGGCATTATTACCTTGTCTAATTCTTTGTCCGCCAATACCAGAAGTAATTACATAATCTACAAGATCAAAAGCTTTACGACGGTAAACGTCTGTTGTAAGCTGTACTCTGTTATTAAACATTCCAAGATCAAGTCCGATATTAGTTTCAAACTGTTTTTCCCAAGTTAAATTTCCGTTTTGAAGCTCTTCAATTCTAATTCCTGATTCTCTATCATCAAGTCCGAAACGATCTGTAATGGCACTTTTGTAAATCGCCAAAGAGTTTGTAGCTGGCCCTGCAGTAGCTGTTAAACCATATGATGCTCTTACTGCTAAAGTATTCACTGATTGCACATCTTTCATGAAGCTTTCTTCAGCCACATTCCATTTTCCACTAAAAGTGTAAGTTGGCAGCCATCTTGACGAATCGCTATCTCCTTGTCTATTAGACCCATCATAACGTCCTGTAACAGAAGCTGTATAACGTCTATCATAAGTATAACCTACTTTACCAAAGAAACCTACTGTTCTTTCTTTTTCTTCATTAAAACCGTAGTATGAATCTCCAGCATTAATTATTTTTTCAATAATTCTCGGATCTGTAAAAGCAGTTAAACCACGATCGTATTGCAAACCTGCAGCCGTAAATTGATCACTAGTTCTGTCAACAACTCTCATTTCAGTTCCGAACAAACCTTCTACTTCGTGCTTGTCACTAAATATATTTCTGTAGCTAACACTATTTCTTAAATTGTAAGACGTCATGTCGTTTGTAAACTTTCTTAAGAATCCTCCATTTGGCAAGACTGATTCTTTTGGAGCTGTTAAATCATTTGGATCTTGGTATAAAAAGATATTTTGATCTCTAACCAATGTGTTTACCCCATCTTCTCCAATTGCTGTTCCTGCTCTGTATGCACCAACAACGTTTGAACCTTCCAAAATTTTATGCTCACGGCTTGTATTAGCATAACGAGCTGAACCTGTTAAATTATAAGTTAAATGCGGATTAATTTTATAATCTAAATCCAATTGAAAACGAATGTCTTTTACCTCAATTTCCATGAAGTTGTTTGCCAATTCGTTTACAATGTTCATTTTTGCCCAGTTATTTCGGTAGTATTCCAAATTTCCATTATCGTCATACGGACGTAAAGTTCTACTTGTATTCAACACATAATTAAAAGGATTGATATCAAAATCACGGGTTACTTTACCAAAGACAACATCTTTTTCACTTTCATAACTTCCTGGAGCACCTTGATCTCTAATAGATGCCAATGTAGATAAGGTTATATTTAATTTATCATTAACATAAAAAGTACCTTTAATGTTACTAGAAATCTGTTTTACATCATCGGCAATAGTCCATCCTGGATCTGTATAATAGCCCAATGAAGCATAAAATGTATTGTTTTTGCCTCCACCAGAAAAACTTAAAGAGTGATTTTGAGTAATAGATGGTCTAAACAAAACGCTGAACCAATCTGTATTGGCTTGTTCGTATTTCTTCAAAAAATTATTACGGCTAACAGGATCATTATTAACCAAATAAGTTCCAGTTTCAGGGTTGTAAGTATTTATAGCTCTTCCTAAAATATTGTAAGCGCCTCCATATCTTCCGTTTACAGTAGTTGGCAAGTCCAAATAACCTTTAGCTTCCATTTCTTTGAAAATACTCATAGATTCCTGAGAATTTAGAATATCAAATTGGCTATAATTCGGAACTGTTCTTACAGTCTGCTCCAATCCGTAACTAATTTTTAACGGAGAATCTCTACGTCCTTGCTTTGTTGTTACAACGACAACTCCATTTAACGATCTTGAACCATAAATTGACGTAGCCGATGCATCTTTAAGAATTTCAATACTTTGAATATCGTTTGCACTTAAGCCTGCTACAGAAGAACTTAATAATGTTTCTGAATTTCCAGATGCCAAATCAGCAAAAGACATATTGATAATATCTTCTTGGACAACACCATCAATAACCCATAATGGCTTTGTATCTCCAAAAATTGAAGAAGATCCACGAACGGTAATTTTAGGAGCTGTACCAAAAGTTCCTGTAACATTCTGTACGGTAACCCCAGCCGCTTTACCTTCGATCATTCGACTTACGTCAACTACACCATCTATTTTTAATTCGGTGCCCGAAATTTTACTAATAGCACCAGTAAACGTTCTTTTTGAAGTTTTTTCGTATCCAGTAGTAACCACAACCTCTTTTAGGTTCTGACCCGCTTCGATTAAAACAACTGTTGGAGAAGTATTGTCAATACCAATTTCTTTCGTCTCCATACCTACATAAGAAATAAGCAAACGGTCTACATTTGCAGGCATTTCAATCGTGAAATTCCCATCAAAATCTGTCAAGACAGCTGTTTTTGTGCCTTTTGCCATTACAGTAGCGCCAGGTAGCGGACTTCCTGATTGGTCTGTAACTTTTCCTTTAATAATGGGTCCAAAAGTTAAAATCTCAAACAAAGAATCATGATTGTTTCCATAAGAAAAAGTATTAATCGTATTCTTTTGAAGGACAATCTGATTGCTTACTTCTGAAAAAGTAATGTTAAAAGGAACCAATATTCTGCTAAGTACACTCGACAGAGTTTCTTGGTTTGCTTCTATACTAACCTTCTCTCCTAGTTGAGGAAGTCTTGAGTTATAGGAAAATTTTACATGAGCAGACTTTTCGATTTTTGATAAAGCATTGTCTAAAGTTAGATTGTCAACTGTAATAGTAACTTTAGTATCTAATTTTTTCTGCCCATTTACATTATTTGCGAGAGTAACACTTGAAAACACAAGCGCTAACACAAACTGAAACAGCGTTATTTTCATGATTTGGTGAAGTAATCGTTGCTTGACAACAGGTTTTTTCATAATTTTGGTTTGTTTTGATTAATACTATTCGCGTGTATTTTAAGAAACATCATAAATTACCCTTTACAGAGAGTGATTTATTCAGATTTAAGTGTCGATAATGTTACAGCATTCTCGGCACTTTTTTATGCATTCATTTTTTACATAGGCAATTACAAATTATTTTTTAGTTTTTGAATTAGTTAAATTTTTGGATGTTTTTCTTTTATTTTAATTGAATTAAGAACTCTAGTTACAGCCAGAAGTCGTAATTACAATCTGATTTCCATTCATTTCATAATTGGTATCATTGCCGATGCTTTTGCAGATTATTTTCAGCTTTTCGGCCAGCGGCTGATCGCTTAATGAAGTGGTTAATCGGCAGTCTTTTAATTTGTCGTGAGGAAAATCTATATCTACTAAATAAGCCTGCTCTATAGTTTCAAGAATTTGTGCTACAGGAATATCAGTAAACTCAAAGCTTAATTGCTCGATATTTCGAACACTGCTCACTAAAATTGGATCTTGCGTAATATTGGTTATTTTATTAAAAACCAATTCTTTACGAGCAAATCTAAGCGCCTGATTTGGAAGCAGTACAATTTCTTTGTTTTCGTTACTTCGAACTAAATCATTCGATTTTACCTTTACTTTACCGGTGCGAACAAGAACTTCAACATTTTGCTGATCTGGATAAGCCTTTATTCTAAAGCTTGTTCCCACAACTCGAGTTACAATTTCGTTAGCATAAACAAAAAAAGGCTTTTTAGGATTTTTACTAATTTCAAAGAAACCTTCGCCGGATAAATACACCTTTCTTTCGTTTCCGGTAAAGATTTTAGGGTAACTTAATTTACTATTAGGCTGTAATAAGACAGAACTTCCATCAGATAAAGTAATGGTCTGAGATTTTTCAGTATTGTTGGTTTGTTCTACTAAACCTTCATTGTTTTCTTGAACCAGTTCGTTGTAAGTAACTTCATTATCATTTGCAGTCCATTCAGTTCTAAAAAACCATACAGAAAAAATACCAACCAGAATAGCCGCTGCGACACCGCTAATCCAGTATCTCTGCAGTTTTATTTTTTTGATTTTTGAAGTTTGCTGAGAAAGCTCTTCTCTTTGTTCAATCTTACGCCAAGTTTCCTGCAAGGCTTCATGAACTTCATTTGAAGATAAGTTAGATTCTGGAACTCGCATTGCCAACAGTACAAGCCTTGCATCTTCAACAAGTTTGGCTCTTTGAAGATTTTCGAGAGTCCATTCTTCCCAGCCTTGTTCATCAATCTTGGACAAAATCCATAATTGAAAAGATTCATCAGCTAAGAAGTCTTCTATTTCGGTATAATTGTTACGTTTTTGCATCTCACTATTAGGGTTACAAAAACATAGAGGACAGTTTTTTTATTATATACTCATCTATTTAAGATTTTTTTTTAATTTTTTCTTAAATTTTTAAAAAACCCCTGAAGATATAAGGATTAAAAGCGGAATACTGCCTTTCCATTCTTTTCGAAGACTTAACAAACCACGATGCAAAAGATTACTCGCAGATTGATAATTTACGTCTAACAAATCGGCAATTTGATCTACGCTTAATCCTTGATGATAGCGTAAATACAGCGCCTCTTTCTGACGACCAGGCAGATCATTTAATAATTTATTTAAAAGTAGGACGCGCTCAGCTGTTACTTCATCTTCAACCAAACGGTTTTCTATAGAAAAGTCAAAAAGAAATTCTAAAACATCAGTCGTCGTTGTTTTCCTAAATACATGATCTCTTTCATGCAAACGTGCAATTCGCTTTCTAACACTAGAAAGCAAATAAGCTTTAACAATAACATTATCTTGAAGAGAGTCGCGATAAAGCCAGATATCAGCAAAAACATCTTGAATACAATCTTGCACTTTCTCTTCATACGGACAAAGTGAATTGCCGTAACTGATTAAGTCTCTATAATATTTTTCAAAAAGTAAAGAAAATGATTTCTCATTACCATTTTTCAAATTATTCCATAGAATAAAATCGTCTAAAACTTTGTTCTTTAAAATTTGGCTCATACAAAAAAGCTTTGGGGCGTAAAATCAAATTATTTAAAATCAATTTCTTTAAATAACAGATTAATTACAAGGATTAAATTGTATACTAAATTTGATTTTTTTCTAGAATTAAAGCTAATCTATAAAACGTTTAATTAACAAAAATTAAACAAGTATTTTACATGCCAACTCATTTTAAGAGCTTCTAAAAGAATCAAATTTTAACATTATTTTTTGTTTTTGTTTGATAAATATAGAAAAGTCAATAATCAAAAACCAACTTATTACAAAAAAAGATAAACTTTTTCCAAAATCATCAGAATTTACCTTTTGTTTTTGATTAAACTTAAATTTACTATAATTTAAATTTTAATTAACTAAAGTAGATTCAGTTATTAAAATTTTAAGTTCTCAAAACATTTCGCCACTATTTTATAAAATGAAGTACACTTATAAAAACTGAAACTTTATAGCATAAAAAAAGCCTTACTGAAAACAGTAAGGCTTTTCTTGTATAAATTTTGTATTGCTTAAAAAGCTACATTCCATCTTGGCAATTTACCATTTGCCTCTAAGAAATTTTGCAAAACTTGCCCTTCTACAGCAGTTGGAATCGCTTTTACATCTCCAGCAAAAGTTTCGTACCAAACTACTTCTAATGCTTCAATGTTCTCTAATTTCATTTGTGCTGGCCAAGAATATTTTCTTCCTGTTTTAGCAAATTGGTGTCCGTTTACTATTTTGTCATAAAGTCCGCCATTTTTGCTTTTTAAAGTTCCGTCATTCTGAACAGTTCCTGTAGAACCAACCATGATCAATTCTTTTTCATCACCTTCAACAGCATAAACAACAAAGATTCCTGCACTTCCTTCTGGCGCGTTGCAAGCTTCTTCTAAACTATCATTTACAGTAAAAACAAAACTGTTTGTTGACTTAAATTTTTCTAATTCTTTGTACATATTTCTTCTTTAAGCTTCTAAGATACTGAGGTTCTAAGTTGCTAAGTTTTTTTCATTTACGCCTCAGCCTTTAAAATGGAAAAAAGTCTCAACAGAATATTGAGACTTTTTTTTTGGAATTTTTTATTTTGAAACTTGAAAATTATCCAAGTACTTCTTTTACTTTTTTACCAATTTCAGCTGGTGAATCAACAACGTGAATTCCGTTGTCTCTCATAATTTGTTTTTTAGCTGCAGCTGTATCATCAGAACCTCCAACGATTGCACCTGCGTGCCCCATTGTTCTACCAGCAGGAGCAGTTTCTCCAGCGATAAATCCAATAACAGGTTTACGGTTACCATCAGCTTTTACCCATCTTGCAGCATCAGCTTCAAGTTGACCACCGATTTCTCCAATCATAATGATTGCTTCAGTTTCTGGATCGTTCATTAATAATTCAACAGCTTCTTTAGTTGTAGTTCCAATAATTGGATCTCCACCAATTCCGATAGCTGTAGTGATTCCCAAACCTTGTTTTACAACTTGGTCAGCAGCCTCATAAGTTAAAGTTCCTGATTTAGAAACGATACCAACTGTTCCTTTTTTGAAAACGAAACCTGGCATAATACCAACTTTAGCTTCACCTGGAGTAATTACACCTGGACAGTTAGGACCAATTAATCTTGAATTTCTTTCTTTAACATAATTATTTGCTTTAATCATATCTGCTACAGGAATTCCTTCTGTAATAGCAATAATTACTTTAATTCCAGCATCAGCAGCTTCCATAATTGCATCAGCAGCAAAAGCTGGCGGAACAAAAATGATAGAAGTATCAGCACCAGCTTGATCAACAGCATCTTTTACTGTATTAAAAACTGGACGATCTAAATGGCTAGTACCACCTTTTCCTGGAGTAACACCTCCAACAACATTAGTACCGTACTCAATCATTTGAGAAGCATGGAAAGTACCTTCGCTTCCTGTAAATCCCTGAACAATTATTTTGGAATCTTTATTAACTAAAACACTCATGATATATATTTTATGTAGTTTTTAAATTTGTGTTGCAAAAATAAGGTTTTGTAATGTATTTTGCCTCTTTTATTGTCAAAAAAATATTAAGAAAATTGACTCATTTGATAACCTCTATAAAGTTTATCATCTTTTATCTGCCAAATGGTTGCAAAATGCGCTAAAAGCATTTCTTCTCTCGGGTTCTCGATTGTTTTAACAAAATGAGAGTAACGTACTGATACTAAATCATCTTCGGTAATAATATGGCTAATTCTAACTTTAGAGCGCACATAGGCACGGCTAAGCTCATTGGCCATTTCAACTATCGAATCATAATCCATTTGAATAAAACCTTTACTGCTGTTCCATTCAAGGATAACATCAGGATGCAGATAAGTTTTTAAAATTTCGCTATCAATTAAGGCATCTGACTTGTAAAATTTCTGAACAAATTCTTTAATAGACATATTACTTCAATTTACTTAAAATTTCAGGAATCTTCTTAATATTGGCTAATTGTTTCAATTTTTCTCTAGACTCCTCAATTGGAGTACCAAAATATGATTTTCCACCTTCAACAGACTTAGTAACACCCGTCTGCCCCATTACAACGGCTTTTGCACCAATTGTAATACCGCTAGTCGTTCCTACTTGCCCCCATAAGGTTACTTCATCTTCAATAATCACACAGCCTGCAATACCAGTTTGTGAAGCTATTAAACATTTTTTACCAATTACGGTATCATGTCCAACATGCACTTGATTGTCTAGTTTTGAACCAGCTCCAATTGTTGTATCTCCAGTAACACCTTTATCGATTGTGCACAAAGCTCCAATACCAACATTATCTTCAATAACAACTCTTCCGCCAGAAACTAACTGATCAAAACCTTCTGGACGTTTCTTATAGTAAAAAGCATCGGCTCCTAAAATAGTTCCCGCATGTATGATTACATTATCTCCAATTACAGTATGATCGTAAATAGAAACATTAGAATGTATTAGACAGTTTTTACCAATTTTCACATTGTTCCCAACAAATGTATTAGGCTGAATTATAGTTCCCTCACCTATTTCTGCAGATGCTGCAATAGCGACATTAGCAAACTGGAATGGTTTAAAATGCTTCGTAAGAATATTGAAATCTCTAAATGGATCATCAGAAATTAAAAGGGCTTTACCTTCTGGACATTCTACTTCTTTGTTTATTAAAACAATAGTAGCAGCCGACTGCAAAGCTTTATCGTAGTATTTTGGATGGTCCACAAAAACAATATCGCCAGGCTCTACAACATGTATCTCGTTCATGCCTAAAACTTGAAAGTCTTTGTCTCCAATAAATTTGCAGTTAAGCAAATTGGCAATTTCTTGTAAAGAATGACTCTTTGGAAATTTCATATAGTATAATTAGAAAACTTGTAAATTAGAAAATGAGTCAATTAGAATGTGAATATACAAAATTATGTCGATTCACAGATTATCTAATTGACTCATTGTCAAATTATCTTAATTAAAATAACTATTCTTTAACACGCTCCATGTAAGAACCTGAAGCTGTATCAATTTTAATTTTATCGCCTTCGTTTATAAACAAAGGAACGTTTATGTTTGCTCCAGTTTCTACCGTAGCATTTTTTGTAGCATTTGTAGCAGTATTTCCTTTTACTCCTGGCTCAGCATAAGTAACTTCAAGAATTACAGATGCAGGCATATCTACCGATAATGGCAAATCTGTTTCTGTGTTGATTTGTACCATAACGTTTGTTCCTTCTTTTAACAAATCTGGAGCATCCAAAATGTTTTTGTTTAAAGAAATTTGCTCAAACGTTTCAGCATTCATAAAGTGAAATTCATCACCTTCTGGGTATAAATATTGAAATGTATGTGTTTCAACACGAATAACGTCAATTTTGTGACCTGCTGAAAAAGTATTGTCTAATACTTTACCAGAAGTTAAACTTTTCAATTTTGTTCTTACGAAAGCTGGGCAGCTTTTCCAGGTTTTACGTGAAGAAATTCAATGATTTTATAGATATCGTGATTAAATTTAATGCACAATCCGTTTCTAATATCTGATGTAGATGCCATTTGTTTTTTTATTTTAGATTTTAGAATGTAGATTTTAGATTCTAGACAAAGAATCAATCTTCATTTTTTTTTATTTTTTATTTTTCAATTATAGCTTAGAAATCTAAAATCAGAAATCTAAACTCTAAAATTAATAGTTCCCTGAGTAACCTTTCATAATTCCTCGAGAAGAATTTCTAATAAAATCTAGAATTTCATCTCTTTCTGGAGTCGCTTCCATTTCAGCCTCAATAATACTTAAAGCTTGAGTTGTATTGTAATTCTTTTGGTATAAAATTCTATAGATTTCCTGAATTTCTCTAATCTTTTCAGTAGTAAAACCTCTTCTTCTTAAACCAACAGAATTGATTCCCACATAAGACAACGGCTCTTTTGCCGCTTTTGTAAACGGAGGAACGTCTTTTCTAACCAATGATCCTCCAGAAATCATGGCATGATCTCCAATATGGATAAACTGGTGAATTGCAGCTAAACCTCCAATAACAGCATGATTACCAACTACTACGTGTCCAGCTAATGCAACACCATTTACAATAATTGCATTATTTCCAATCTCACAATCGTGCGCGATGTGAGCATAAGCCATTACTAAACAATTATTACCAATTACAGTCTGACCAGAAGCAATTGTTCCTCTATTTATAGTTACACATTCTCTAATAGTACAATTATCACCGATAATAGCAAGAGAATCTTCACCTCCGAATTTTAAATCTTGTGGCACCGCAGAAATTACAGCTCCTGGAAAAATGTTACAGTTTTTTCCAATTCGAGCACCTTCCATAATGGTGACGTTTGAACCAATCCAAGTACCATCACCAATAACAACATTATTGTGAATTGTTGTAAATGGCTCTATTACAACGTTTTTAGCGATTTTCGCGCCTGGATGAACATATGCTAATGGTTGATTCATCTGTATGTTTTATATTTTTAATTAAAATATTCTAATTTGAAGCAACAAACCTAAACAATAAATTTGATAATTTATTATTGTTTTCTTGCTATTTGTGCCATTAATTCTGCCTCAGTAACTAATTTTCCATTTGCATAAGCGTTAGCCTGCATATGGCAAATTCCTCTTCTGATAGGAGAAATTAACTCACACTTGAAAATTAAAGTGTCTCCTGGCAACACTTTGTGTTTAAATTTAACATTGTCAATTTTCATGAAATATGTTAAGTAATTTTCAGGATCTGGAACAGTACTCAATACTAAAATTCCACCTGTTTGTGCCATTGCTTCTACAATTAATACACCTGGCATAACTGGAGCTTCTGGGAAGTGACCTACGAAGAAATTCTCGTTCATCGTAACATTTTTCAATCCTACTACATGGCGATCAGACATTTCAATAATTCTGTCAATCAACAAGAATGGTGGTCTGTGAGGTAGCATAGACATGATTTTATGAATATCCATCAATGGTTCTTGATGCAAATCATAAGTAGGAACATGATTTCTCTGCTCTATTTTGATAATTTTTGCTAATTTCTTTGCAAATTGAGTGTTTACAAAATGCCCTGGCTTGTTAGCAATAATTTTTCCTTGGATACGAACTCCAATAAGAGACAAATCTCCAATTACATCAAGAAGTTTATGTCTTGCTGCTTCGTTTGGATAGTGTAAAGTCAAATTATCTAAAACACCATTTGGTTTAACAGAAATCTCTTCTTTACCAAATGCTTTCTTTAAATTCTCCATTGTAGATTCAGAGATTTCTTTATCTACATATACAATTGCATTGTTTAAATCTCCACCTTTAATAAGTCCGTGCTCTAACAAAGACTCTAATTCGTGTAAGAAACTAAAAGTTCTTGAGCTTGCAATTTCAGATTTAAAATCTGTTAAACTTTTAAGAGTAGCATTTTGAGTACCTAAAACTTTTGTACCAAAATCTACCATAGTAGTAACCTGATATTCGTCGCTTGGCATAACAAGAATTTCGCTTCCTGTTGCTTCGTCTGTAAAAGAGATAACTTCTTTTACTACGTAAACATTACGTTGTGCGTCTTGTTCTTCGATTCCAGCTTTTTCAATAGCTTCAACAAAATATTTTGATGAACCATCCATAATTGGAAGTTCAGAGGCATTCAATTCAATAATAATATTATCCAAATCACAGCCAACCACTGCAGCCAAAACATGTTCTGGTGTTTGAATTTTTACACCAAGTTTCTCAAGATTTGTTCCTCTTTGAGTATTAACAACATAATTAGCATCAGCTTCAATTACTGGTTGACCTTGCAAATCTACTCTTACAAAAGTGAAACCATTATTAACGGGTGCAGGTTTAAAAGTCATTGTAACTTCTTTTCCAGTGTGTAAACCAACTCCTGTTAGCGAAATTTCATTTTTGATGGTCTTCTGTTTAACCATTATTTCCATTTTTTGGGTTTATTATTTGTTTCTTTAATTCTTCAACTTCAGCCACAATTTTAGGCAGATTCTTAAAATGAACATACGATTTATTAAAATCTGTATATCCAAGAGACGGAGTTCCTTGTAGAACTTCATCATCTTTAATGTTTCTGGCTACACCCGATTGGGCTTGAAGCCTAACATTATTTCCTATTGTTAAATGACCTGCAATACCTACCTGCCCTCCAATCATACAATTCTCTCCAATTTTTGTAGAACCAGCAACACCACTTTGAGCGGCTATCACGGTATTTTTTCCAATTTCTACATTGTGAGCAATCATAATCTGATTGTCTAACTTAACTCCTTTTCTAATTATTGTAGAACCTAGAGTTGCTCTGTCTATTGTTGTGTTAGCGCCAATATCTACATTATCTTCAATAATAACGTTTCCAATTTGCGGTACTTTACTGTATTCACCATTTTCATTTGGAGCAAAACCAAAACCATCAGCACCAATTATAACGCCAGAATGAATCGTGCAATTGTTTCCAATTACAGTTTCTGAATAGATTTTTGCACCAGCAAAAATGAATACGTTGTCACCAATAGTAACATTGTCGCCAATAAAACTATTTGGATATATTTTTACATTATTACCTAAAACTACATTTTGTCCGATATAACCAAAACTTCCTAAATACAGATTTTCTCCATATTTGGTTCCCTCAGACATAAATGACTGTGGTTCGATTCCTGTTTTGTTTAATTTTACCTGATTATAAAAATGTAAAAGTTTAGAAAACGCCGCATAAGCATCTTCCACTTTAATTAGTGTAGTTGTAATTTCCTGTTCCGGAATAAAGCTATCATTAACAATTGTTACCGTCGCTTTTGTAGTATATATATAATTGATATACTTTGGGTTAGCCAAAAAAGTAAGCGATCCTTCGTCTCCTTCTTCGATTTTAGAAAGCTTAGAAACTTCTGCATTGGGATTCCCAACAACTTCTCCTTCTAAAATTCCTGCTATTTGTTCTGCTGTAAATTTCATCGCGACAAAAATATAAAAAATAGGTTTTAAATGTTAATTTTATATAAGTTGTTTTGGAAAACAGATATAATATTTTGTCACCAATTTAGATAACGATTTCAAATTCAGCTGGTCAGAAGCTTCAACAACATCCTCAATTGTTTTATCTTTTTTCAAAATACGAATAGGTTCTGCTTCTTTACTGTATGCTTGGTTTTTTATTTTTCCTCTAAAAATAAAATATCCTGCGTCTACAGCCGAAATTTGATGCGCTTCTGCAAACTCTTCTTTTAATGACTGAGATTCTTCCATCGGAATTTTTTCTGCACTAAGCTTAATTTTCAACAAATCTCTATTAATAATCATTTTGCTTAAGGTAGAAAGTATAAAATCATTATGTCTCTGCCAAGCTTTCAACGCGCTAATAATATCAAAATCATCTAATTGCGAAAACAAATCCAATTTCTCAGCATCAAAATCTTCTAGTGTAATTTTATTTTGCATGAAATACATCAGAGGCTCACTGCAAGGCAATTTAACACCTTTTAAAGTCAGCTCTTTTGCTCTTTTCAAGACTTTCATTAAAATTAACTCAGCTACTAAACTAGTTTTGTGCAAATAAGCCTGCCAATACATTAATCTTCTAGAAAGCAAGAATTTCTCTACGGAATAAATTCCTTTTTCTTCAATTACCAAAACATCGTTTTCAACATTCATCATCTGAATCAATCGTTCAGAATTCACATTCCCTTCAGCAACACCTGTATAAAAACTATCTCGTTTTAAGTAATCCATTCGATCCATATCCAACTGACTTGAAATCAATTGCAACATAAATTTTCTATGATATTCTCCCTTAAAAACCTGAATTGCCAAACTTAATCTTCCGTCAAATTCTTCATTCAGCTGATTCATAAACAATAACGAAATCGCTTCGTGATGCACATCTTCTACAATACTTTTTTCCATAGCATGCGAAAATCTGCCCGTGCCCAATATCGTGAAGCAAAATTGCTATTAAAAGTGCATTCTCTTCTTCTTCAGAAATCACAACATCTTTAAAACGAAGCGTATCAATTGCTTTCTTCATCAAATGCATGCATCCTAATGCGTGATGAAAACGAGTATGATTTGCTCCAGGATACACCAAATACGATAATCCCATCTGAGAAATACGACGCAGACGCTGAAAGTAAGGATGCTGAATTAAATCGTAAACTAGTTCGTTCGGAATCGTAATGAAACCATATATAGGGTCGTTGAATATTTTTAATTTATTGATCTGAGTCACAGTCCAGTTATTTTTTTGGTCAACAAATATAAGTAAATAAGTATAAAGAGTTTGGTGTTTTTTATTTAAAAATCATACTTTAAATTACCATGATTATCAATAAAATACATTTAAAAATGTTAAAATTCAAAATAAAATCATGCTTCAACTTTGGTAATTTTATACTATTTTTAATACTTTTTAAGTTCTATAACTTTAAATTGCAGTAAAATTAAATTGATTTATGGATAAGATAAAAATACTTTGGGTCGACGATGAAATCGATCTTTTAAAGCCTCACATATTATTTCTAGAAAAAAAGAATTACGAAGTTACTACTTGCAACAACGGATTAGACGCGATTGCCTTGTTTGAAGAAGATAATTTTGATATTGTTTTTCTCGACGAAAACATGCCTGGAATGAGCGGATTGGAAACGCTTTCTGAAATGAAAGAAAAAAAATCAGCCATTCCGATGATTATGATCACCAAGAGTGAGGAAGAATATATAATGGAAGAAGCCATTGGTTCTAAAATTGCTGATTATTTGATTAAACCCGTAAATCCGAATCAGATTCTATTGAGTTTGAAGAAAAACTTGGATGATTCGAGATTAATAACAGAAAAAACAACTTTAGACTATCAGAAGGAATTCAGAAAAATTTCAATGGAATTAGCAATGGTTAATTCTTATGAAGACTGGATTGAATTGTATAAAAAATTGCTTTTTTGGGAATTAAAACTAGAAGACATCAACGATACAGCGATGATTGAAATTTTAGAATCTCAAAAAGTAGAAGCTAATTCCCAATTCGGAAAATTCATTGAACGAAACTACGAAGATTGGTTTGCTCCAAAAGCAGATAAACCGATACAGTCCAACACCTTATTTAAAGAACTTGTTGTTCCTGAACTTAAAAAGAAAGACAAGCCGATTCTATTTGTGGTAATAGACAATCTAAGATACGATCAATGGAAATCTTTCGAATCTGTCATTTCAAATTATTACAAATTAGAAAAAGAAGTACCTTATTACTCTATTCTTCCAACAGCTACGCAATATGCGCGAAATTCAATTTTCTCAGGTTTAATGCCTTTAGAAATGGAAAAACAATTTCCTGAATATTGGAAAAATGATGTTGAAGACGGCGGAAAAAACCTTTATGAAGCAGAATTTTTATCGGCTCAATTGAAACGTTTGGGTTTAAATATTAAAGAAGATTATTTCAAAATCACCAATTATGCTGGCGGAAAAAAGTTAGCCGAAAACTTTAAAGCTTTAAAAGGAAATGACTTAGTAACGGTGGTTTACAATTTTGTTGATATGCTTTCGCACGCTAAAACCGAAATGGAAGTAGTAAAAGAATTAGCTTCAGATGACAAAGCCTATCGTTCTTTAACTTTAAGTTGGTTTAAAAATTCTCCATTATTAGAAATTATTCAGCAGGCACAGCTTTTAGGCTTCAAACTAATTTTAACCACAGATCACGGAACCATTAATGTGAAAAATCCGTCGAAAGTTGTGGGAGATAAAAATACAAGTCTAAATTTGCGTTATAAAACAGGACGTAGTTTAACTTACGAACAAAAAGATGTTTATGTAGTAAAAGAACCTAAAACCATTGGTTTGCCTGCCATAAACATGAGTAGTTCGTTTATTTTTGCCAAAAATGATTTCTTTTTGGCATACGTAAACAACTATAATCATTATGTGAGTTATTACAAAAACACGTATCAGCATGGCGGAATTTCTTTAGAAGAAATGATTATTCCGTTCTTGGTATTTAATCCGAAATAAAAAAGTTTGCAGTCGCAGTTTTCAGTCGCAGTCCAGAAACTGATTTAAAAATACTAGATTTTGCCACAGATTAAAAAATTAAGACAATTAAAAAAATCCTTTAAAATCTTTTTAATCTGTGGCAAAAAAAATAATTTCGCTTTCGCGGAAGACCATTAAAAGTTTTCAGACTGAAACTGAAAACTGCGACTGAGACTTATATATAAATAAAAATAAAAATGAACATCGTTTTTTCATTAGATCAAATTCAAGAAGTTGCCGAGCAGATTATCGCTTCAAATCCTAAAAAAATCATTCTTTTTAATGGTGAAATGGGAGTGGGAAAAACAACTTTAATCAAACAGTTGTGTAAAAGCTTAGGTGTTAAGGATGCTACCAGCAGTCCTACTTTTTCTCTTGTAAATGAATATCAAACTTCTAATAATCAAACCGTTTATCATTTTGATTTCTACAGATTAAATAAAGAAACCGAAGCGCTAGATATGGGAGTTGACGATTATTTATACTCTGGAAATTGGTGTTTTATTGAATGGTCTGAAAAAATTGCGAGTCTCCTTCCTGAAGACACTTCAACAATAACAATTGAGTTATTAGCAGATGGAAAAAGGGAATTAAAATTAGCTTAATATTGATCCTTACTATTAGCAGAATTTTTACACTAATTTTAAAACTTTTTACGTAATTTGTACCTTTAATTTTTTGCATTATCCATGTCAATCACATTAACTCCATTTACAAAACAACAATTAATACCGCAAGAAGAAAAACTTGAGGTAGGTCGTTTTAAAAGAGAACTTTTTATAGGAATTCCTAAAGAAACAAGTTACCAGGAACGCCGTATCTGCCTTACGCCCGATGCAGTCACTTCCTTAACTTATGAAGGTCATCGCGTTATGATCGAATCTGGAGCGGGAGAAAGTTCGAGTTATACAGATAAAGAATATGCAGATGCTGGTGCAGAAATCACAAAAGACACTAAAAGAGTTTTTGGCTGTCCGTTTCTATTAAAAGTAGAACCGCCTACTTTAGCAGAAATCGAAATGATCAATCCTGAAACAGTTATCATTTCTGCTATTCAGCTTAAAACTAAAAAGAAAGAATACTTTGAAGCGCTAGCGCAAAAAAAGATTACAGCATTAGCTTTTGAATATATTAAAGATGAAGACGGATCTTATCCTGCAGTAAAATCTTTAAGCGAAATTGCAGGAACAGCTTCAATCCTTATTGCAGCTGAACTAATGATTACCAACGAATTTGGAAAAGGCCTTTTGTTTGGAAACATTACAGGCGTCCCTCCTACTGAAGTTGTTATTTTAGGAGCAGGAACAGTTGGTGAATTTGCTGCAAAAACGGCTATTGGACTTGGTGCAAACGTAAAAGTTTTTGATAATTCTATTACAAAACTACGTCGTCTTCAAAACAATTTAAATCAAAGAATTTTTACTTCAACTATTCAGCAAAAAGGTTTATTAAAAGCCTTAAGACGTTGTGATGTAGCCATTGGCGCCATGCGCGGAAAAGAAAGATGTCCGATTGTGGTGAATGAAACAATGGTTGAGCACATGAAAAAAGGAGCTGTAATTGTTGATGTCAGCATCGATACTGGCGGTTGCTTTGAAACCTCAGAAGTTACAACTCACGAAAAACCTACATTTATAAAAAGTAACGTTTTACATTATTGCGTGCCTAATATACCTTCACGTTATTCCAAAACGGCCTCATTATCAATAAGTAATATTTTAACTCCTTACCTCCATCAGATAGCTGAAGATGGTGGTATTGAAAGTGCAATTCGTTGCAACAAAGGTCTTAAAAACGGAATTTATCTGTATCACGGAATTTTAACCAATAAAGCCATTGGAGATTGGTTTGATTTACCTGATAACGATATTAATTTACTTGTATTCTAAAGGAACTTTAGTGTACCTTTGCAAAAAAAATATTTCATGAAGTTCGCATACCGTTTTGCATATTATCTGATTGGTCTCGTAATGGGATGTTTTATTGTATCAGGATTTTTTATTGGAAAAGACACTCGTTGTAATTATTTCCCAAATGCTCGAGTTTTAAATAACCTTAGAACAAAACCTTTTCAATATTCTCCAAAAGCCGTTCAGACTTTAAGCGAAAAATGGGTTGACACAGCAGACGTTAAAAATACATTAACTTATGGGGATGTAGATTTTGACCAAAGTAATGTTCCGTTCAATAAAGGAAAACTTTATATCATTGAAGGAAAAACAGTAAAAAATCAAGAGATTATTCTAAAAGTAGTTAATTATGAAAATAAAGCTGTTTTAGAAGAAATTGTAAAAAAATAATATAAATAAATCTTTTGTTTCTCGCAGATTATGCAGATTCAAAAGATTTTTTTTATAAAGGCATTTCTCGTAAAGTCACAAAGACGCAAAGTTTTTCCCTTTGCCCCTTTGTCACTCTGAGACTTTGTCACTTTAAAAAAATCACCACTCAATTTCTTTCAATCCTTTTGATTTCAGAAAAGCATTTGTCTGACTGAAATGTTTGTTTCCGAACCAAAATCCTCTATTTGCACTTAATGGCGAAGGATGTCCCGATTTTAAAATATGATGTTTTGAAGCATCAATCAAAGCAGCTTTCTTTTGAGCGAAACCTCCCCATAACAAGAAAACAACATTTTCTTTTTCAGCAGAAATCTGTTTGATCACGGCATCTGTAAATTTTTCCCATCCTTTTCCCTGATGACTTCCTGCTTCAGATTGCCTTACCGTTAAAGTTGCATTTAACAGAAAAACACCTTGATCTGCCCAGCGTTCCAAATTACCTGTGTTAGGCATTGGTATATTGAAATCATCTTGAATTTCTTTGAATATATTTTGAAGTGATGGCGGAAAAGGAATTCCGTCATTTACAGAAAAACACAATCCATTGGCTTGATTTGGCCCATGATAAGGATCTTGTCCAATAATAACCACTTTTACTTCATCAAAATGACAATGATCAAAAGCTGAAAAAATCTGGTTCCCCTTTGGATAACAAACTTTTGTTGCGTATTCAGATTTTACAAATTCAATTAAATCGTTGAAATATGGTTTTTCGAATTCTTCATTCAAAACTGGTTTCCAAGAAGAATGCATTTTTACGTCCATAATTTTTTTTATGCGAATTTCAGAAATTATTACTTAAAAACATATTTACTAAAAAGAAAAATATCAAAAATCGAAAGTCAAAAGTCAAAATGATAGCAAAGAAAAAAACTTATAAATCATAATTCATAATTCACAATTCATTATTGTTTTCGTACTTTTGCCTCTACTTTCATAAAGAAATTAAATGATCAGTATTACAGAAAAAACATTACAAGACTTACAATTTCCAACTGTTTTGGAAACCATCTCAGATGGTTGCAACACCGATATTGGAAAAGAAAAGGCTTTACAAATAAAACCATTTAGAGATAAAGAAGAATTAATGCAATCGCTGATGCAAACATCAGAGTATGTATCTTCTTTTCAAAATAATAACGCAATTCCAAATCACGGATTTGACGCTATAACGCATGAAATTAAATTTCTTGCAATCGAAGACAGTTTTCTTGAAGTGGGAAGTTTTAGAAAAATCGCTAATCTTTCTGCAACAACAAATGTCTTATTGAATTTCTTGAAAAAATTCGATGACTATTATCCCAATTTAAATGCTAGAGCTTCAAGAGTAGAATTAACCAAAGACATTATCACTGCAATTGATGCAATTGTAGATAAGTATGGAGAGATAAAAGACAATGCTTCTCCTGCTTTGGATGGGATTAGACAAAATATGAATTTAGTTCGCGGAAAAGTGAATCAAAGTTTTGGTGTCGCTTTAACGCAGTACAACGGTTTAGGTTATCTGGACGATATTAAAGAAAGTTTTGTGCAAAACCGTAGAGTTTTAGCGGTTTTAGCGATGTATCGTCGTAAAGTAAAAGGTTCAATTTTAGGGAGTTCCAAAACTGGAAGCATTGCCTATATTGAACCTGAAGCCACTTTGAAATATTCTCGAGAATTAGCCAACTTGGAATATGAAGAGAAAGAAGAAATTACAAGAATTTTAAAGAATTTATCGAATGTAATTCGTCCGTATCTTCCATTATTAGTTGAATATCAAGACTTTTTAAGTGATATTGATGTAGTTGCAGGAAAGGCAAAATATGCAAATCGAATAAACGGAATCTTACCAACAATTACAGAAGAAAGAAGATTATTCTTTAGAGAAGCGTATCATCCAATTTTGTATCTCAACAATAAGCAGAAAAAAGAAGTTACGCATCCGCAGACAATCGAGTTAAAACAAGAAAATAGAATTATTGTAATTTCGGGACCAAATGCTGGAGGAAAAACCATTTCCTTAAAAACAGTTGGTTTATTGCAATTAATGCTACAATCTGGAATTTTGATTCCGGTTCACGAAAGAAGTGAAACTTTCTTGTTTGATAGAATCTTAACCGATATCGGTGATAATCAATCTATTGAAAATCACTTAAGTACATATAGTTATCGATTAAAAAACATGAATTACTTTTTAAAAAAATGTAATAGAAAAACCATGTTTTTAATTGATGAGTTTGGTACAGGTTCTGATCCTGAATTAGGAGGTGCTTTGGCTGAAATTTTCTTAGAAGAATTTTATCACCGTGAAGCATTCGGAATTATCACAACACATTATTCCAATTTAAAAATTTTGGCAAACGAGCTACCATATGCTACAAATGCGAATATGATGTTTGACGAAAAATCTCTTGAACCAATGTATAAATTAGCTTTGGGTCAGGCAGGAAGTTCGTTTACTTTTGAAGTTGCTCAAAAAAATGGAATTCCGTTTGGATTGATCAATCGTGCAAAAAAGAAAATTGAAGTCGGAAAAGTTCGTTTTGATAAAACAATTGCTACTCTACAGAAAGAGCGTTCGAAGTTGGAAAAAACTTCTTTGAATCTGAAAGAAGAAGAAACTCGTGCTCGAGAAGAAAGCAAAAAGATGGAAAACATCAATACAAGAATCCAACAAAAATTGGAAAGCTATCAAGAATTATACGACAGCAATCAAAAGATAATTTACATTGGACAAAAAATAGATGATATTGCCGAAAAGTATTTCAACAACAAAAACAAAAAAGAACTGATCGGTGAATTTTTGAAAATTGTTGAGATCGAAAATTCTAAACGTAAAAAAGCGACTCCGAAAGAAGTAAAAGCAAAAGTTGAAAAACAAAAAGAAATTATTGCTGAAGTACAGGTAAAAGTTGAGGAAATTCGAAAAGAGAAAAAAGAGAAGAAACTTAAACCCGTTATTGAAAAACCAAAACCAATTTTGAAAGTTGGTGACAGAGTAAGAATGCTTGACGGAAGATCTGTTGGAAGCATTGATTTAATCGAAAAAAATAAAGCAACGGTTAATTACGGAATTTTCACTTCGAAAGTAAGTTTGGATGAATTGGAATTGGTTGAAGCGGTTAAAAAGTAAAAAATTCAGTGTCGGGGGCAGTTTTCAGTCTTTAAAAACGGCTAAAAAACTACAAAATCAAAATAAAACGATTTAAGAAACGTTTTTCTAAAATACGATAAAATAGATGCTTTATTTTTTAAAATTCATTTTAAAGGATTTATTAAAGCCGTTTTTGATTTGTAAAATTTATTGAAAACAACAATTCAATAAACAAAACAAATAAGTGCTAATTTAATTAATCCAAGTTCACTTTCATGTATATCTAAACATGAAATGTAAAATTTGAAATAAACATAATAAAATGGAAAGCCTTCCAGAAAATAAAAAAATAGTTCTTTTTGACGGAGTTTGCAATCTGTGCAGTTCTGCTGTGCAATACATTATAAACCATGATAAAAAAGACATTTTTAGATTTGTTGCATTGCAATCAGAATTGGGCATTTCCATTTGCAAACATCTAGGTATCAGTTTTTCTAAAATGGATAGTATTATTTTGTACGATCCAAAAACAGCGTATTTTTATAAGTCTTCGGCAGTAATTGAAATAGCTAAAAATTTTGGAGGTTTATGGAGGTTGACTCCTGTTTTTAGAATTGTTCCCATTTTTATAAGCGATAGAATTTATGATTATGTTGCAAAAAATAGATACAATTGGTACGGCAAGAAAGAAAGCTGTATGATTCCGACTCCAGAGTTGAAATCTAAGTTTCTTTAAGAAAAATTCCAAATTCTTAAATTCCAAATTCTTAAATTCCAAATTCTAATTTCCACAATATTGTCATTTCGACGAAGGAGAAATCTTCGCAAGTAACTCCGTAACGAAAACCCAATCTTTGTCGAGCTTCTCGTGAAGATTTCTCCTTCGTCGAAATGACATACTTTACCTAAAAAAATATATTCAATTCAAACCCGACAAGTTTTAAAAAACTGTCGGGTTTTCTTTGCGTATATAATTCAAAATAAAAATCCCAAACTCCGGTAAATTTGGAATTTGGGATTTTTTATTTGAAAGTTATCAAAAAAGTTATCTGATCAATTTTCTGTATTTCAAACGTTTTGGAGTTAAATCACCACCAAGACGTTTCTTTTTGTTTTCTTCATAATCAGAGAAACTTCCTTCGAAGAAATAAACTTCAGAATCTCCTTCAAAAGCTAAAATGTGTGTACAAATTCTATCTAAGAACCATCTGTCGTGAGAAATAATTACGGCACAACCTGCAAAATTTTCTAAACCTTCTTCAAGAGCTCGAAGTGTATTTACGTCAAGGTCATTTGTTGGCTCATCCAGTAAAAGTACGTTTCCTTCTTCTTTCAAAGTCATTGCCAAGTGCAAACGGTTACGTTCTCCACCAGAAAGCATGGAAACCTTTTTGTTTTGCTCGCCACCACCAAAGTTAAAACGTGATAAATAAGCTCTTGAGTTCACTTGTTTTCCCCCCATCATAATCAATTCCTGACCGTCAGCAAAGTTTTCCCAAATAGATTTGTTTGGATCAATATTAGAGTGCGACTGATCTACGTAAGCAATTTTTACTGTGTCTCCAACAGAAAATTCTCCGCTATCTGTAGCTTGTTCACCCATAATCATTTTGAAAATAGTCGATTTACCAGCACCATTAGGTCCAATAATTCCAACAATACCAGCTTGTGGCAACGTAAAGTTCAAATTATCGTATAATAATTTATCCCCAAAAGCTTTCGCAACATTTTTAGCTTCAATAACATTTGTTCCTAAACGATGGGCCATTCGGGATATAAATCTCTAATTTTTCGTCTAGTTGTTTTTGATCTTCATTTAATAATTTGTCGTAGTTCTGTAAACGCGCTTTTTGTTTAGTCTGACGACCTTTAGCTCCTTGACGAACCCACTCCAACTCACGCTCTAAAGTTTTTCTACGTTTAGAAGCCACTTTTTCTTCTTGAGCCAAACGGTTTGATTTTTGATCCAACCAAGAAGAATAATTTCCTTTCCATGGAATACCTTCTCCTCTATCTAACTCTAGAATCCATCCAGCAACATTATCCAAGAAATAACGGTCGTGCGTTACAGCAATTACAGTTCCAGAATATTGCGCTAAATGCTGCTCCAACCATAGAACTGACTCAGCATCAAGGTGGTTGGTTGGCTCATCTAATAACAATACATCTGGTTGTTGCAATAACAAACGGCATAAAGCTACACGACGACGCTCTCCTCCTGAAAGGTTTTTAATTGGAGTATCTCCTTCTGGAGTACGCAACGCATCCATTGCGATTTCTAATTTTGTATCGATTTCCCAAGCACCAAGAGCATCAATTTTGTCTTGTAATGCCGCTTGACGGTCCATCAATTTATCCATTTTATCTTGATCTTCGTAGTATTCTGGAAGACCAAATAAGTCATTGATTTGGTTGTACTCCTCCAAAACTGCCATTGTTTCTGCAGCTCCTTCACGTACAATTTCGATAACTGTCTTAGAATCATCAAGAATTGGTTCTTGTTCTAAATATCCTACTGTATATCCAGGTTGAAAAACTACATCTCCTTGGTAGTTTTTGTCAACTCCAGCAATAATCTTTAAAAGAGAAGATTTTCCAGAACCATTAAGTCCCAAAATACCAATCTTAGCACCATAAAAGAAACTAAGATAAATATTCTTAAGAACCGGTTTGTCTGCTCCTTGATAGGTTTTGCTCAATTTCTGCATTGAGAAAATTACTTTCTTATCGTCTGACATTTTTTATTTTTTTATTATAATTATTTACTTTTTTTTAATCTCAAAATTCTAAACTCTGCCTTTCAAAGCATTGAATACCCAAGCATTCGCAAAAAATCCAACTCCAACAGCAGCAAATCCCCATCCTGAAACATCACTATATCTAAAGATTCCAAGAGCTATAAGCAACAACCCCATAAGTACCATTATCAAAGTTGCCCATCCTAAAATGGTATTTTTATTCATTCCCATAATTGTGCAATTATTTTTAAGTAGTAAAATTTTTAGAAACGCAAATATCGTGAATTTTAATGGCTTAATTAAATATTTTATAGAGCATTTCTTTTAGCAAATCCGATTGAGGCAAAGCGTTGGCTCCCACACCTTTACTTTTAACATCAATATCGCGTAAGGCTCCAACAATTTGACTCACCTTTCTCATTGGATAATTTTTTACTGCCAAATCATATTCTTTTAAGAAATACGGATTAACTCCAAGTGCCGAAGCGACATTTTTAGGGTTTTTATCTTTTAATCCGTGGTATTTTAAAAGCTGGACAAAGAACCCAAATACCAACCCTGTAGTCATAACTAAAGGATATTCTTTAGGGTTATGAGCAAAATTATCTGCTATCTTATAAGCTTTCAACTGATTACGTTCACCAATTGCTTTTCGAAGCTCAAAAACATTATAATCTTTACTAAAACCAATATTTTCTTCAATATGCTGTGGTGTGATCATAGTTCCTTGAGGCAATATAATCTGTAATTTTTCTAGCTCATTGTTGATCTTGCTTAAATCTGTACCCAAAAATTCCACTAACATAGCATTTGCTTTTGGATCAATAGTATATTTTTTACCAGCCAAAACTCTTTTAATCCAATCTCCTACTTGATTTTCGTATAATTTTTTACTTTCGAAAACAACACCTTTCTGACCTAGTAACTTGGTAACTTTTTTACGTTTATCGAGTGTTTTATATTTATAACAAAAAACTAAAACTGTAGTTTGCATTGGATTATCAACATAAGATTCAATCTTATCAATTGTTCGTGATAAATCTTGAGCTTCTTTCACAATAACTACCTGACGTTCAGCCATCATTGGATAGCGCTTGGCCGTTGAAACAATATCCTCAACAGAAACATCTCTCCCATACAAAACTGTCTGATTAAAACCTTTTTCCTCTTCAGCTAAAACATTCATCTCAATATATTCTGATAATTTATCTATATAATAAGGTTCTTCTCCCATTAGAAAATAAATCGGCTTAATATCTCCGGCTTTAATATCGTTAACAATTTTTATTACTTCGTCCATTTAATCTTTGTTTCAAGTTTAGCGTTTCAGTTCAAATTTCAATAACTTGAAACTTTAAACTTGAAACAAAAAACTATTTTATATTTTTGCTTTATGCTTAAACTTAATTTCCCAGCTTACACTTTCCGATTCAAAAATAGCGAAAATAAAGTGTCTATTTTTGATGAAATCAGGAAAAAATTTATAATTCTTACGCCAGAAGAATGGGTTCGTCAGCACGTTGTTCATTTTTTAATGCACGAAAAAAAATACCCCAAATCACTCATTAACGTAGAGAAAGTTTTAACTATCAACGGATTAAGAAAACGATACGATGTTGTTGTATTCAATCCTGACGGTTCTATACATATATTAGTAGAGTGTAAAGCACCTGAAGTAAAAATTTCTCAGGCAACTTTTGACCAAATTGCCCGTTATAATATGACAATGCAGGCACGGTTTTTGAATGTCACAAACGGACTAAACCATTTTTATTGTCAAATGGATTTTGAAAACGAAAAATACGAGTTTTTGAGAAACCTGCCTGATTATAAAGAAAACCATTAACAAATAAATAATTCAGTACTTTTGGATAAAATAGCTGTTGTCATTTTAAATTGGAACGGAGTAAAATTGCTCGAGCAGTTTTTACCATCTGTTATTCAGTTTTCCGAAGGCGCAACGATTTATGTTGCTGACAATGATTCTACAGACAATTCTGTTGAATTCGTTACAAAAAATTTCCCAAGCATTAAGATCGTAAAAAATTCAGGAAATCATGGTTTTGCAAAAGGCTATAATGATGCTTTACAGCATATTGATGCAGAAATCTATGCTTTAGTCAATTCAGATATTGAAGTAACTGAAAATTGGCTAAAACCAATTCTTGATACTTTTGAAAACGAAAAGCAAACCGCAATTATTCAACCTAAAATTCTTGACTTTAAAGACAAGGAATATTTTGAATATGCTGGTGCCGCAGGCGGTTTTATTGATAAATACGGATTTCCTTTTTGTAGAGGAAGAATATTTGAAACTGTCGAAAAAGACAACGGGCAGTACAATGATAACATTGAATTGTTCTGGGCGTCAGGCGCATGCTTTTTTATCAGAAAGAAAGTTTTTGATGAATTAAAAGGTTTTGATGAAAGCTTCTTTGCGCATCAAGAAGAGATAGATTTATGTTGGCGTGCTTCCAATGAAGGACATATAATAAAGTATAATTCTCAATCTGTCGTATACCACGTTGGAGGCGCAACATTACAGCAAGGAAATCCTAAGAAGACCTATTTGAATTTTAGAAATTCATTATTAATGATGGTCAAAAATCTGCCGAAAAGAGGATTGTTTTTTGTGATTTTCTTCCGCATGGTTTTAGACGGAATTGCTGGCATTCGTTTTCTTACACAGGGAAAATTTGGCCATACTTTTGCCATTCTAAAGGCACATTTTTCATTTTATTGCTTATCTTTAAAATATCTTAAAAAACGTAAAGATTTTCAAATACAGCAATACTATTCGGTGAAAAGCATCGTTTTCCTTTATTATATCAAGAAATTGACCTTATTTAAAGAAATCTTTAACAGTATTCAAAATATTAAAAACTAAATTTGTAATCAAGTCTAATTAAAATTAAATTTATGAGAAAAATAGTTATCGCACTATCAGTATTAATGGCCCTAACATCTTGTGTTTCTAAAAAGAAATATGCAGAGTTAGAAGCTAAAAACAAAGAGACTCAAGATTTGTTAAACTCTTGTACTGTAAAATTAAACACGTGCTTAGAAGAAAAAGCTGGATTAGCTGCTACAGCTGAAAGCTACAAACAACATAATCAAGATTTAATCAACAGCTCTAAAGATTTAACTATCTTAACTACTAAAGGTGCTGAAAATCTTGAAAAATCTCTTGAAAGTTTAAAAGAAAAAGATTTGAAAATCTCTAGACTTCAAGACGCTTTAACTAAAAAAGACAGTGTTACTTTAGCATTAGTTACAAGCTTGAAAGGTGCAGTTGGAATCAACGATCCAGACATCGAAATCAATGTTGAAAAAGGAGTTGTATTTATCTCTATCGCTGATAAATTATTATTTAAAAGCGGAAGCTACGACGTAAGTGACAAAGCTAAATCTGTTTTGGCTAAAGTTGCTAAAGTTGTAAACGATAAACCAGATTTCGAATGTATGGTTGAAGGACACACTGATGACGTTCCTTACAAAAGCAACGGAATTATCTTAGACAACTGGGATTTAAGTGTTAAACGTTCTACTTCAATTGTACGTGTATTAACAAACGATCTTGGTGTGAACCCAGCTAAATTAATTGCTGCAGGTAGAAGTTCTTATGTACCATTAGTTGCAAACGATTCTGCTGAGAACAAAGCTCGTAACAGAAGAACTCGTATTGTTGTTATGCCAAAAATCGATCAATTCTATGATATGATTGAAAAAGAAATGAAGAAACAACAAAAATAATTAGAGTTTCACATACTTTATAATACAGAAAAAGCAGGTCTAATGACCTGCTTTTATGTATCCTTAATTTTTTTAATAACCAATTAAATATAAATCAAGAATAGCATTATTTTTAAATAACTAACTAAATTTTAACATAATAAAGTTACTCATAATTTCTCTACTTTTATACTTTTAGTGTATTTTTTTACAAAATATCAATATCTCCCTTACCTTCCCTTACGATAACTGGCTCATGTTCAGAAAGATCAATAATTGTAGAACCTACGTTATCTCCATAGCCACCATCGATTACCATATCTACAAGATGCTGCCATTTTTCGAAAATTAATTCTGGATCGGTAGTATACTCTATTACATCATCTTCATCTCGAATCGAAGTTGAAACAACTGGATTTCCTAACTGACGAACAATATCTAATATAATATTATTATCAGGTACACGAATACCAACTGTAGTTTTCTTTTTAAACTCTTTTGGCAAACTATTATTTCCAGGTAAAATAAAAGTATATGGTCCCGGCAAGGCTCTCTTTAAAATCTTAAACGTTGACGTATTAATCTGCCTTACATAATCTGACAAATTACTCAAATCGTGGCAAATAAATGAAAAGTTCGCCTTCTCTAATTTTACGCCTTTTATTCTAGCAATTTTTTCCAACGCTCTAGAATTGGTAATATCACAGCCCAAACCATAAACAGTGTCTGTCGGATAAATTACCAAACCGCCATTCTGAAGCACTTTTACCACTTTTGCAATAGCCGCTTCACTAGGTTTATCGGGGTATATTTTTATAAATTCGGCCATTTTGTTTTTTGTTAGTTTTTGTTTCTGGTTTAAAGTTTCAAGTTATGCAGTTATTCTCAAAGTCAAGCAACCTGAAACTTGAAACCTGAAACAAAAATATTATTATCCTACGACATCTAATTTAGCAAATCTTAACAACAATTTCTTAATTCCTCCTACTTCAAATTTAATTTCTGCTTTTCTATCTGGCCCAACACCTTCTAGATTCATCACTTCTCCTTTTCCGAAACGTTCGTGCATTACCACATTTCCAACAGTTAGTTTACTGTCAAATAAATTCGAATTTCCGTTACTTGGCGCATTTCCAGAAACCGGTTTTAGTTTTCTAATATTTAAATCAGGCTTCGGATTGTTGTCTGTAATATGTTTTGGTGGAGTTCCTCCTACCGGTTTTGCCAATCGCAATTTTGATTTATCTACATCACCAAAAATATCGCCATCAATTGGAGACTTATAACGATAATTTGTTTCTGCTGGAGTTAAATATTCTAAAAACTGACCGTCAATTTCTTCAATAAAACGAGAAGGTTCACTATCCGTTAATTTTCCCCAACGGTAACGAGACTGAGCATAAGTCAAATACGCCTGATGTTCTGCACGGGTTAAAGCTACATAGAACAATCGGCGCTCTTCTTCCAATTCACTTCTTGTACTCATACTCATAGCACTTGGAAACAAATCTTCTTCCATACCTACCACAAATACATGCGGAAACTCCAGTCCTTTTGCTAAGTGAATCGTCATCAAAGCAACACGATCATCATCGTTTGTATCTTTATCCAAATCGGTTGCCAAAGCTACATCTTCCATAAACTCAGAAAGCGCACCTCTTGCTCCGTCAATTTCTCTTTGCCCTTCCGTAAAATCTTTAATACCGTTTAAAAGTTCTTCAATGTTCTGAATTTTCGCCATTCCTTCAGGAGTAGCATCTTTCTTCAATTCCTGAACCAATCCGGTTTTCTTTGCAACGTGATCTGTAATATAAAAAGCATCTTGATTCTGATCAATAACCTGAAAACTCTGGATCATAGTAACAAAATCCTTCAATTTGTTCTTTGTACCAGCATTCAATTTTAAATCGATTTTATCAATGTTTACCATTACTTCCCAAATCGAACGTTTGTAATGATTAGCTGCAATAGTTAATTTTTCAACGGTAGTATCTCCAATTCCACGTGCTGGATAGTTGATTACACGAACCAAAGCTTCTTCGTCTTTCGGATTTAAAACCAGACGCAAATAACATAAAACGTCCTTAATCTCTTTACGTTGATAGAAAGATAAACCTCCATAAATTCTATACGGAATATCCCGTTTTCTCAAAGCATCCTCCATGGCGCGCGACTGAGCGTTGGTACGATACAAAATTGCAAAAGCACCATTATGTAATTGATTTTGCATTTTCTGTTCGAAAATCGTACTTGCAACAAAACGACCTTCTTCTGCATCAGTCAAACTTCTGTGAACTTTAATTTTTGGTTCAAATTCGTTGGCTGTCCAAACTACTTTATCTAATTTGGTTTTATTGTGTTCCATCACGGTATTTGCCGCTTCTACAATGTTTCTTGTTGAACGATAATTCTGCTCCAAACGGAACATAATTACACCTTCGTAATCTTTTTGGAAATTCAGAATGTTATTGATATTCGCACCACGGAAAGCATAAATACTCTGCGCGTCATCTCCAACCACACAAATATTCTGAAATCTATCCGATAAAGCCCTAACAATCAAATATTGAGAGTGATTCGTATCTTGGTACTCATCAACCAAAATATAACGGAAACGATCTTGGTATTTAGCTAAAACCTCAGGAAAACGAGTCAATAATTCATTGGTTTTCAACAACAAATCATCAAAATCCATTGCACCAGCCTTAAAACAGCGATCCACATACTGCTGATAAATTTCTCCTAGTCGCGGTCTTTTAGCCATTGCATCAGCCTCAACCAATTCTGGATTATTAAAATAAGCTTTAACCGTAATTAAACTATTTTTATAATTAGATATACGTCCTAAAATTTGTTTTGGTTTGTAAATATCACGATCCAGCTGCATTTCTTTTATAATAGAAGAAATCAATCTAGCCGAATCCTGAGAATCATAAATGGTAAAGTTTGAAGGATACCCCAAATGATCTGATTCGGCACGCAGAATACGAGCAAAAATAGAGTGGAAAGTTCCCATCCAAAGGTTCTTCGCCTCACTAGCTCCCACAATATCCGAGATCCTGTGTTTCATCTCGCGGGCTGCTTTATTGGTAAAAGTAAGCGACAAAATATTGAAGGCATCAATACCTTGAGCCATCAAATACGCAATTCTAATTGTTAAAACACGTGTTTTTCCCGAACCTGCACCAGCAATAATAATCATTGGCCCGTCTTTCTTTAAAACAGGCGCTCTCTGCGCTTCGTTGAGCTGGTCAATATATTTCTGCATGTAATTTTCTCCTTTTATGCAAAAATAAGAATTAAAAAAGAAAGTTCCTAAGATGCTTTTGGAAGGTTCTAAGTTCCTAAGATGCTAAGGTTCTAAGATTCTAAGATTCTAAGTTTTTTCGAAGCCAAACAAAAGGCTTTTTTTTAGACATGGTTTCCCGCTTTCGGCTTTATCTCTCCGCTACGCTGCGAGGATACCGCCTCAATCGGGGCTAAATTCAAACAATTTTTTTGAGATGCTAAGATGCTAAGGTTCTAAGATTCTAAGTTTTTTCAAAGCCAAACAAAGGGCATTTTTTCAGACATGGTTTCCCGCTTTCGGCTATATCTCTTCGCTCCGCTACGAGGATACCGCCTCAATCGGGGCTAGAAAACAGACAATTGGTTTTCTTTTAATATTTTGAGAAAATTGAAACTAGATATTATACTTATTTTTTAATTTTTCTTTAAAATCTGAAAAAGAAATAACTCTTCCAGCTTTAACATCATCCATACTTTTTTGAAGTTCTTTATTTAAATCTTCATCGGGAACATCGTTAAAAAAAACTTCGGCATCTTCTATAATTTCATCCATTTTCTTATGTTTTCTAATTTTTAATTGCCTCCAATTATTATGCCATACAGTTTTGAATAGCCGTTGGTTTTAACCAATGGTTAAGTTTAAAATGTAATTAGGCTTTAGCCAAAATCGTAAAGTTTGGCTAAAGCCTAGTCCATTTAATTTAAAGAACCGTTGGTTAAAACCAACGTCTATTCAAAAAAAAAACTTAGTATCTCAGATTCTTAGAACCTTAGCAACTTAGAATCTTAGAATCTTATTTAAAAAACACATCATAAGCAAATCGGATCAAAGTTCCGACAACAACTATCAAAAAGAAAATTCTAATAAATCCGTTTCCTTTGTTGATGGCTAGCTTTGCTCCGAGCCAACCTCCAAGTCCATTGCTAATTGCCATTGGAATTGCAATTGCCCAAATGATTTTTCCTTTAATCATAAATAGGCAAATCGAACCAAAATTGGTTGCTAAATTTACCATTTTAGCATTTGCAGAAGCGTGAAGAAAATCGAATCCTAAAAGCGCAATAAAAGCCACAACAAAGAAACTTCCTGTTCCTGGCCCGATGAATCCGTCATAAAATCCAACAATTATACTAATAACAACAGCATAAAATATTTGGGTTGTCGCCGAATGGTCTTTAGCAACATGCTGTCCGAAATTTTTCTTGGCGTAGGTATATACAAATAACAACGATAAAACCACTAACAAAAGCGGTTTCATAAAATCATTGCTAACCAATGTTAAAATTGTAGAGCCTAAAAATGCTGATGGCACCGCCAAACACATCATAATAATTAAGAGTTTAAACTGAATCACTACTTTCTTCAAATATTGAAAAGCCGCAAAAGCAGTTCCGCTAAATGCTGGAATTTTCAAGGTTCCAACTACAGTCGAAACAGGAAGATTGGGCAATAAAATTAATCCCATTGGGGTTTGGATTAATCCGCCGCCGCCTACAATTGCATCAATAAATCCTGCAGCAAACGCCGCCAAACAAAGAAAAAGTATTAAGTATGAATCCATTAAAAATATATTTTGGTCTCAATAAAAAACAAGTTGCAAAAGTACATCTTCCTTTTTGTTTATTACCATAAATTTAAAGTTGATTTTTGATCAAAAAGTATATTTTTGCTTAAAAATTATTCAAATGGATTACAACAAAATAATAGAACTTGCGAGTTATACTTTACCAGCCTTAGTTACAGGAGTTGTAGCTTATCGTTTTTTTGAGTTACATATTAAAAACAACGACAGAAAACGTGCTTTTTTGTTAAACAAACAAGCTCACAAAGAATCACTTCCTCTGCGTTTGCAAGCATACGAACGTATGACTTTGTTTTTGGAGCGTATTAACTTGACAAAATTGTTAATTAGAATTTCTCCTATTTCTCAAAATAAACATGATTACGAAAATTATATAATTGACCAAATTGAACAGGAATTTGAACACAATTTAACACAGCAAATCTATATGTCAGAAGAATGCTGGACAATCATTATAACGGCAAAAAATGCAACAATACAGATGATTCGTAAAGCTGCAATGAGCGATAAAGTTGAAAATGCTGATAAACTTCGCGAAGTAATCCTGAATGATTTATTAGAAAAACAATCTCCAAGTAACGCCGCTTTAAGTTTCATTAAAAGTGAAGTTGCAGAACTTTGGTATTAAAAATATTTTAGATTGTAGATTTTAGACTGATTTTTCTAAATCTAAACTCTAAAATCTACAATCTTAAATCTTAAATAAATATCTTATTATCACTCATAACCTCAGACTTATTCTGAGCGTATTCATAACCTTGTTCCCACCATTCTTTCATTACCTCTTTATTAAAAATCAAGGCATTATCGGTTAATTTTATGGGAGTGTAATATAAATTTAGTTTCACATTCTTATTGTTTGCCATAAGTTTTCCTATAGCAATATCATGTTTTTCCACTTGATCTAAAGCAATTCGGAACAAATCGATCATTAATGAAAACGGATTTTTACCTATTACTGTTTTCGTTGTATTTACTTCTGTTTCAAGCACAATTACATCTATTTCTGTAGCTCCTCTGTTAATTGCTTCACGTATTGGAACTAAGCTTGAAAATCCGCCATCACCATATTCACAGTTGTTTTTTTCAACCAAACTCATAAAAGGAACATAATTACTGGATATCCAAGACCACTCGCAAAATTCTTCGTACGTACAGTCTTTTACCGATTTATATTCAGATTCATTTTTAGTAAAATTGGTTACCGTAACAATAACGTCGGTTTTTAGTTTTTTGAGTTTATTAAAATCTGAAAGAGAAAAATTATTCTGAATATACTTTTTCAACCCTTTACTTTCTCCGAAAGTACGTTTCCCTTTAAAAAACTGACGTAGTACATTAAAGTGATTAATGGTCACAATATCAACACCATCTTTTGTTTTTACCACAAATGGACAAATATTAAAAATACTCGACATGGTTACATTGGTATATACAGAATGTATTTTTTTGATATGACCGAGAGCTAAATGCGGAATCAATAAACTTCCGGTAGAAGTTCCTATAAACAAATCGTATTCATGTCTTTTTTCTTCTATTAAATACTGGGCAACACCGCCGGCAAAAGCACCTTTACTGCCGCCACCTGAAATAACCAATGCTCTCATAAATTGTAATGTAGGTTTTGTTTTTGGATTTTATTTAAGACAAAAGAATATAGAACAAAGAATAAAGACTTCTACTCAATCTATTTTCTATTTTCTATTCTCTGATTACTCTTTCAACAAACGATTCAATTGGAATTGCTCATCGGGTGTCAAATTAGGTAAAATTCTATTAAATGAAGCATGCATTTCAGAATTTTTTAGCAGAAGTCTAATTGTGTCTCTTCCAAATTTTGAAAACTGCCACATATGGTGTGTAGTAGCGCCAACTAAATTACTCAAAACCTGATCGTTAATAATTTTAAAGGCGATTAACTTTTCTAAAGCATTTTGTCGTGTTGTAGCTTCATATTTGGTAGACGAAAACGCAATCAACTCATTTACTAAAGAATCTGGATCATTACTATAGTTTGGTGTTGACAAAGCAAGAGAAAGCCACAACGTTCTTAGATTATAGTCATTAAAGCCAATCCAATCTTTAGATTTATACAGATATTCGGTTCTATGGTTAGGGAAATTTCTCCAAAGCCAATAAAATGCTATTTCCTGTGTCTGATAGGATTTATCATCTAAAAGTGTTTCGTAATTTGCTCTAAAATCTTCTGGAATTTTGGTTAAAGATCCGGCCAGATTCTGACGGACTTTAAGATTATTGGTTTGCATTGCCAAAAGCAAAAGTGACTTTTTATCTTCGTATTTTTCATTTTCCAACTGATCAACAACCGCTTCTTTTACAGATTGGTAAACATCTGATTCTAAAACATTTTTCAAGATATCTGTTTTTTCTCTTAAAGGCGTTTTTTTTAGTTTATCGATTTCCAATCTTTTTTGGATTGCTTTGTTTTTACTTAATAAAGCATTTGCAGTTGGCGTATCAAAAGCAGTTGATTCCAGCCAAGTTTTTTGAAATTTATCCAAATCGAAATCAGAGACTTTTTTTATCTCACCGAAAAAATTCTGTGTGTTTACGGTTTGATAAGCGTATTTATTTAAATAACTTTTAATTGCTTTTTTAAACGCCTTATCTCCAATAGATTCATGCAAAACAAATAGCGCCCAAGCTCCTTTTTCGTAAAATGTCAGCGAACTTGCTTTTGGATTTAAAACTGGAATAGTATCGGTGCGAGAAGCAAATTTTATCTGCTGTGCCGTGTCGTATAATTTAGAATAAAAGTAATCTTCTCCGTAAATATCTTTTTCAGCAAGCAAGGCAAAATATGTCGCAAATCCTTCCTGAAGCCAATGGTGCGTACTACTTTCAGCTGTAATCAAATCTCCAAACCAATGATGTGCCAATTCATGCGCATCGACATTGGTATAATTTCGATCGCAAAAACCTGTTGAATCTACTACATATCGCGTTGCAAAAAGAGTTGAAGTTGTATTCTCCATTCCAGCATACAAAAAGTCTCTAACAGGAATCTGTCTGTTAATCTTCCAAGGATATTTTACGCCAATTTCTTTTTCCAGAAAATCAAAAATTCGCTTTGAATAACGATAAGTGGGTTCAAAACGATCTGCATCTTTAGGCTCGTAATAATATTCTAAAGGTATCCTGCTTTTAGATTTAAACTCTTTTTTATCATATTTTCCGATTGCCAGCATTAATAAATACGAACTCATTGGCTTCTCCATCTGATATTGCCAGTGATTTAGATTTCCGTTAGCTATTTTTTCTTTTAAAACCCCGTTTGAAACTACTTGATAGTCTTTGTCGTAAGAAATCCCTAAATTAAAAATCAATTTTTCATTCACATCGTCAAAACTCGGAAACCAATTGCTCGTGTATCTTCCCTGCCCTTGTGTCCAGATTTGCACTTCTTCGTTTTCCATATCCACAAAATACAAGGCTTGCTTTGGTTTTGTCGAATAATTAAAAGTTAGATGATTTTCTCCTTTTTTAAATGGAAAAACCAATTTTAATTGTTTGGTTGTATTAATGAAAATGATTTCTTTCTCGTTGATTTTCACATTCGAGAATTCCATGTTTTTAGCGTCAAGCGAAATCGTATCACAATCCTTTAAAACCTCAAATTGAAAATCGACTGTACCTGAAACTGTTTTTTCTTTTGAATTTAAAGACAATTGTCCTGAAACAGATTTAAAATCGACGTATTGCGTTTGCTGTGCAAAAAGAAAACCAGTGAATAATAAAAAGATGTATTTCATTGAAAATTTTATTTTAAAGAATCTGTTTCCCAAGATCTTGGATTGTTTTTAATATAATCGTAAACCTTTTCAAACCTCTTATAATTTCTAACAATATGATCATGGTAATTAGCCTGCCAAATTGATTCTGAACCGCCTATTTGTTTAGTCGTAATTGATTTAAAAATGGCTACAAATGATGAAATAGAATTGGATTTTCTGGAAAATTTAGATTCCGTTTGATTTCGTAGAGGCGCACTGCAGTGCGTCTCCGCAACGTTTGTCGACAAAGATAGGTCAGAAATATTGTTTTCCGTTGTGGATATACTTGACGTAGACGCACTGCGGTGCGTCTCTACGATATGCATTGTGTTAATTCCTATTTTTTCTTCAGATTGGTTTTGTAGAGGCGCACTGCTGTGCGTCTCACGCCCGTATGTCGACAAAGAAATATCTGTTGTGGATATGCTGGACGTAGGCGCACTGCGGTGCGTCTCTACGATATGCGTTTCGGATAGAAAATCGGAATTAGATTGGCTCTGTAGAGGCGCACTGCTGTGCGTCTCACGCCCGTATGTCGACAAAGATATGTCCGAAATTTTGTTTTCTGTTGTGGATATGCTGGACGTAGACGCACTGCGGTGCGTCTCTACGATATGCGTTGCGTCAATTTCTGTTTTTTCTTCAGATTGGTTCTGTAAAGACGCACTGCTGTCCGTCTCTACGATATTCTGGGTGCTTTCCATGTTAATAGAAACATCTTTATTTTGAATTTCGATTAATAAATGAATGTGATTTGGCATAATAACCCAATTATGAAAAAACCAATTTTTTCGAATCTTTATTGATTTCAATAACTCATTTTCAACAATCTTTCCATTTTCATTTAAAATCATTTTTTCTTCTTCGACACTGCCAAAAATACATTTTCTATCTTTTGTAACTAGCGTAATAAAATAAACTGCTTCACTAGAATAATCCCAGTTTTGCAGTCGGTGCGAATCTATTTTGAATTTTTCTTTAAATAATGGTGTCATTTGGCATGTAAAATCCCAAAGTTACAAAAGGTTTCCTTTACAAATAGAATGAAATTTGTAAGTTTACCATATAAAACCGCAAATCGTGTCTATACCTCAAAAAGCCTTATTTAACTGGAGCAGCGGTAAAGATTCTGCTCTAGCCTTATACAAAACACTTCAAAACACTGATTTTCAGATAGAATGTTTATTGACAAGCGTAAACCAGCAATATCAACGCATTTCGATGCACGGAATTCGCGTTGAACTATTGAAGGAACAAGCGCAAAGCATCGGAATTCCGTTAAAAATTCTTGAAGTTCCAGAAATGCCAACTATGGAAATTTACGAAAAAGTGATGACCGAAGTTTTAACCAAATTAAAAGAAAATGGAATAACGCATTCTATTTTTGGAGATATATTTCTAGAAGATTTACGTCAATATCGCGAAAATCAGTTGGCAAAAATTGGCTTAAAAGGTGTTTTTCCTATCTGGAAAATTCCAACTCAAGATTTAATTCACGAGTTTATTGCATTGGGATTCAAAACAATTGTGGTTTGTGTAAACGAAAAATATTTAGACAAAAGTTTTGTTGGTAGAGTTATCGATCAGGATTTCATAAATGACTTACCTAAAAATGTAGATGTTTGTGGTGAAAACGGTGAATTTCATACTTTTACTTTTGACGGGCCAATATTTTCTAAACCAATTGATTTTGAAATTGGCGAAATTGTTTATCGAAAATATGAAAAACCAGAAAAGAAAGATTCGTCAAAAACAGCTTGCGATACCAATGATGAAACTGCTTTTGATTTTGGATTTTGGTATTGTGATTTAATTAAAAAATAAATGAAGTTTTTTTATAAATTTATATTTCTAGTTCTTATTTCTTTCTCTTTGCAAAGTTGTTTGGTTAACAGATGCAAAAGGCCTCAAATTACCGGCTATATTTACGATGCAGAAACGAAACGGCCTATAGGAAACTGTACTGTTGGAGAGACTTTAAGCCAAGCAAACGGTTACTTTTCATTAGCAGAAAAACGCTATCGCCAATTTACATTTTTTGGTTTCGAAGCGCCAACTTTAACCGTAAATGAAGCGATTAAAAAAGAAGGTTACGAATCTCAAAACATTCAATTTATACAGCCTTTTGGCGGTGGAATGAAAAAAGGAGCTTTTCATAATGCAGACACTATTTACATCAAGAAGACTATTTTAAAAACAAACTAATATGGCTTTAAAAGAAAATGATGAAGTAAAAAAAGTACTACTCTTTTTGAATGAAATTGGTATTGAAATTATTGAAAAAGAGCTTGAAGAAACCTTTTTGCCAGGCTTAGATTTAGGGCCTAATTGCATTTATATCGATTATACTAAATTATTATATCCTGGTGATATTTTACATGAGGCTGGACATCTTGCAGTCACAATTCCTTCTGAAAGAGAATTGGTTGGTTCGACACAAATTTCTAAAGATTGGCCGACTCAAGGCGACGAAATTGCCGCTATTTTATGGTCGTATGCCGCGTTGCATCATTTACAATTTCCTGCTGAATTTGTATTTCATCCAAACGGATACAAAGGTCATTCGGAGTGGTTTATTTCGAACTTCGAATCTGAAAATTATATGGGATTACCTCTTCTGGAATGGATGGGATTGTGTCTTGGAAATGAAAAAGCCGAAAAAGAAAATAAATCTCCTTTTCCGGCTATGCAAAAATGGCTTCGCGATTAATCTTAAGTAGATTGGTCTACAAAAGTTTTCAAGAACCATTTGTTATCTTTTAGTTCAAAAATATAATCAATATAAATTCCGCTATCAAGTCCTCGTTCTTGAAGTGTGACTTTATTTTTCTTTACCACCAAGGCGCGCTTTAAATATTTCTCATCCGATTTTCTATTCAAATTAAGGGATTTATAATTTTCTTTTGGCATTGTATAATCCGCTAATTCAAAATCATCATTATTCATTTTATACTTTAAAGGAAAAATAACTCTGCTAATTTGAAATTTCTGATCTTCATTAAATTTCTTAAAAAAGACATTAAAATCTTCTGGAGCTGTTTTGGCGTTCTGAGCATAAACTGTAGTATTTAAACTCATTGCAAAAACAAAAACTATAAAAAAGTACTTTTTCATTATTCTTCATACATTTTAAGCAAGTTCGTAACGGTATTCCAGTTTCGAATTGTTGCTGTTAGATTTAATTTTTTCTCGATATATTTTTGATCAAAACGTGTTTTTCCAGCGCCAACGGCATATTTAATAAAAATCTTATTTTCATCAATACTGGCTTCGTCTGGTTTAAACTGACTGATTTTCAAATCGTTTATACTTTCCTTTTTTAAATTCATTGAAACAAAAGCCACATAGAGCTTTTTGGTATCAATATCTTTCTCTTTTAAAAACGGATTATTGGTAAAACAAGATTCTAAATTTTCTTTGGTAATCATCACAACAGGAACTTCGTGTCCAAAAACTTTAAATATTTCTTGTTTGATCATAAAACCAACTTTAGAGGCTTCTTCTTCGCTGTCTACAAAGACATTTCCAGATTGCAGATACGTTCGAACATTCTGAAAACCAATATTTTCCAGCATTGCTTTCAAAGCTTCCATTTTCATCATGTTATGCCCAGAAACGTTGATTCCGCGTAAAAGCGCTAAATGTGTTTTCATTTTTTCTAATTTAAGTCAAAGATAAAAAACTATTCGTCATCATCTTCTTCACTAATTTCAATATCAAATTTCACTAAGAAATCATTGAACTTCTGCTTGTACTTTCTTTTCGCTTGTGCTACAATTTCGTCTGCTTCTTCATTAGATTCTATTGCATCAAAACCAAACTGTTCTTTAACCCATTCTTGAAACTCTTCTTTGTTTTCGCTTTCTTCATAATATTCTTCATCTTTATAAAAATAAGCAGAATCAAAGTCTACAGAAATTTCAGTGTCTAATGTCAGCAACTGAATTAGTTTACGAGTGCTTTCTGCCACAACGTGAACTCCACCTTCGTCACCAAAAACAACAATCGGACAATTATTCAAATCTTTGTCTATAAGCCAATACGCATATGAACTTCCAGATCCGTTTGCGCCTGCAAATTCGATAAAACTATTGTAAAACTCTTCTTCTTCAGACCATGTTTTTATTCCTGTTTTCTCTTCAGTTATAGTAAGTCCAAAACATTCCGAATAAGATTCTACTCCATGTTCTTGCTCGAATTCATATAATTTTACTAAATCTTCAGGTAATTTATAGCTGCCAAATTGAACTGCAAATTCTTCTAATGAAAAACTGCCTTCATAATCTGCATATTCTGTTTCATTATCTTCGTCATCTTCTTCTTCAGCTTCTGGAGCCATCAATATTTCAAATGTTTTCATGACAGCATTTTTTACGCAGAAAAACTCAATTCCGGGAGCATTTTCGTCATTCATCCATTGGTATTTTGGATCTCCGTTTTCATCAAGATATTCCAGAATAATCATAATTTCTTCATCTTCATGACACCACAAAGCGCGCATTCGGATATTAAAACCATTTGAAATTTCTTCAGAAATCTGGCTGTATTTTTTTCCTTCATAATCAAAAGGAATAAACAAATAAGTGGTTCCAGAAATATGTCTAACGATTTTTCCGTTTTCTTTCAATTCTTCATTTTCAGACAAAACTTCGACCATATTGATAAACTCATTACGGAAATCTGCATACGAATACCGCTCTTTTTTATCGTAATCTAAGATTGAAAGTCCTTCTTTAAAAATATCTAAATAGTTATTGCCCAATATTTCGCTGCCATAACTTGAAAGTTCTACAAAAGCATCGTCTACAATATCCGACAGTTTGTGTGTTGAAGGCAGATAATTCTCGACAGTTATAATAAATCCGTCAGTGTCTTGCACATTGCTACAAATCAAAACGTCGGGTCTGCCCGAACTTATGATCGCCTGAACATCTGTAAAACGTTCAAAATGAAAGAGCATATCATCTGTATAAACCAGCCAAGCTATAAGATCGCCTTTTACAAAAAGTTCTCCGTGATTGTATTCTCCCGCAAGCGTATCGCACTGTAAGCCTCCGCCCAAATAATGAACGCTTCCGAACAAATTGATATTGACTGTTGTTGTCTTTCCTAAAACAATTAAAGCCGGAGAATTATCCGTATCATAAGAACTGATAAGCTTTGCAACTGTTAGATTTCCTTTGAAAATAAATCCTAAAATAAAAATATCCGGATGTTCTTCGGTACTAAAATCCATCTCAAACAAGTCCATTTCTACATCATCTTCTGCTAATAGAAATATCGGATTTTCTTCGTAATCAGGGAAACACCAAGTATCTTCAAAAACATTATAAATTTTCTGATTCTTGAAATCGGTAAGATCTCCAATAATATTGTGGGCTTCGTGTCGGTTAATTACCTTGAATGTAATACCAGAAAACACCATAGTTTCAAAAGGAACTTTTTCTTCTTTAATCATAATTTGAGGCTTATAATTTAAATGTTTTAACAAATCTAATAATCTTTTTTATTAAAATTATACTGACGATAAAAATAAAAAACTCTGTTAGTTTACCAACAGAGTTTTACAGCTTTTGCTTATTTCAATTCTAATTTTCTTTCTTAAATACAAAACTGCCGTCACATGCGCGAGCATCATCCAGCAAATGTCCTGACTTGTCAAGAGTAAAACTTTCTATCAAACTGCCTGTACAGTTTGAAATGAATGAATTCTCCTTTTTCTCTTTATAAGTTAATACAAAACGAGTTAGATTTTCTTTGCTTATAATCTCAAAAGTTCCTGTAAGCGTCACATCAATATTTTCATAAACTCTCCTTTTTGAAAATGTATTGTCTTTATTAAATACATAAGAATACTGTTTTGAAGAAGGGTCGTTTGAAAACTTAGCCTCGGTATACTGTATCCACTTCCCGTAATAATCTGTAACGGCTGCATCTGCCTTGTCGCTTGAATCGTCGTTAGAACAAGAAATTAAAGAAACACACATTGCAATCAAAAGTCCAATTTTTTTCATTTTTATAGTTTTTAATGAGTTAATTATTATTAAGATTTTCCTTTCTTAAAACAGTTGCGTCTAAACATTACAACTTAACGATAAGTTAATATTCAAACACTTGAAAACAATAAATCATTTTCAAAATTCCCAATTAAAATCTATCTTCGCTTCTTAATAAAATTCCAATTAAATAAATTCCAAATTCCAATTCCGTCCCGAATTTTCAGGATAGAAACCAAATCTAAAATCAGCAATCTAAAATCTAAAATAAATTAATGTCTAATAATCTTCTAGAAACTCCAATTGAATACTTAAAAGGTGTTGGTCCGAGCCGTGGCCAGCTGCTTCGTAAGGAATTGGGCATTCATAAATATGGAGATTTAGTCAATCTTTTTCCGAATCGATATATTGACAGAACACGTTATTACAAGATTAATGAATTGCAGAATACGGGTTCTGAAGTCCAAATTATTGGAAAAATAATCAATATTAAAACCGTCGAATTTGCCAAAAACAAAAAACGTCTAGTCGCGAGTTTTGTTGACGATACTGGGCAAATTGATTTGAATTGGTTTCAAGGCCATAAATGGATTCGCGAAAGCTTAAAAATTAACGAACCTTTGGTCATTTTTGGAAAATGTTCGCTGTACGGAAGCCAGTTTAGTATGGCACATCCCGAAATTGAATTATTAAGCGAACACGAAAGAAGTTTACGTTCGGCTATGCAGCCCGTTTATCCTTCAACAGAAGCTTTGGCTAATAAAGGAATTTCGAACCGTACCATTAATAAATTGATGGAACAGCTTTTCTTGGAAACACAGGCATTGTTTACAGAAACTTTTCCGCCGTTTTTAATTGAAGAATTAAAGTTGATTCCAAAACGTGCCGCATTATTCAACATTCATTTTCCAAAGAGCGCCGAGATTTTAGCGAAAGCGCAATTCCGACTAAAATTTGAAGAATTGTTCTTTATTCAGCTTCAATTAATCACAAAGAATCTCATTCGAAAACATAAAATAAAAGGACATCCATTTGACAAAGTGGGAGAACTTTTTAATGAATTTTATAAAAATCATTTGCCTTTTGACTTAACTAATGCTCAAAAAAGAGTTATCAAAGAAATTAGGACAGATATGGGCAGTAATGCTCAAATGAATCGTTTGTTGCAAGGTGACGTGGGTTCTGGAAAAACGATTGTGGCTTTTATGAGTATGCTTTTGGCAATTGATAATGGTTTTCAAGCTTGTTTGATGGCGCCGACAGAAATCTTGGCCAATCAGCATTTTTTGGGTTTATCTGAATTTGCTAAAACACTAAACATCAATATTCGAATTTTAACAGGTTCTACTAAAACTGCTGAAAGAAAAATTATTCATGAAGAATTAGAAAGTGGAGAACTTAAAATTTTAATTGGAACTCATGCTTTATTGGAAGATAAAGTGCAATTTCAGAATTTAGGCTTGGCTGTAATTGATGAACAGCATCGTTTTGGCGTAGAGCAAAGATCTAAATTGTGGAAGAAAAATGATATTCCGCCACACGTTTTGGTTATGACCGCTACTCCTATTCCGAGAACGCTGGCAATGAGTTTATATGGCGATTTGGATATTTCGGTTATTGATGAATTACCTCCTGGAAGAAAACCAATTCAGACCGTACATCGTTATGATACGAATAGATTAAAAGTCTGGAAATTTCTTCGTGATGAAATTGCAAAAGGAAGACAAATCTATATTGTTTACCCGCTTATTCAGGAATCTGAAAAAATGGATTATAAGGATTTAATGGACGGTTACGAGAGTATATCTCGCGATTTCCCTCTTCCGCAATATTCGATCTCTATTCTTCACGGAAAAATGAAGCCAGCTGATAAAGATTCTGAAATGAAGCGTTTCTCTGAAGGAAAAACCAATATTATGGTGGCAACAACTGTAATTGAGGTTGGTGTAAACGTGCCAAATGCGAGTGTAATGATTATAGAAAGCGCAGAACGATTTGGGCTTTCTCAATTGCATCAGCTCCGTGGGCGCGTGGGTCGTGGTGCCGAACAGAGTTATTGTATCTTAATGACTGGACATAAATTAAGCTCTGACAGCAAAACTAGAATGGAAACCATGGTGCAAACCAACGATGGTTTTGAAATTGCCGAAGTTGACTTAAAACTTCGTGGTCATGGAGATTTAATGGGAACACAACAAAGCGGCGTTTTAAACCTTCAAATTGCTGATATTGTAAAAGATAGAGATATTTTATCTCTGGCAAGAAATTATGCCATGAAAATCTTAAAAGAAGATTCTGCTCTTCAAAAACCAGAACACGCTGTTTTAAGAAACATCTTTATAGAATTAACCAAGAAAAAGAATATTTGGAATTATATTAGTTAGCTAAGATGCTAAGATACTAAGATACTAAGGTTCTAAGAATTCTAAAAAAAGCTCAAAGATTAAATGTTTAATCTTTGAGCTTTTTAAACTTAAAAGCTTAGCAACTTAAGAAAAAAAAACTCCATTGCGTCCTTTATTTTCATTCATGTGATTTAGTTTTGCTGGGGGACAAATTTAAGGGGTGAATATTTTTATCGGACACAATGAAGTATATAGTTAGTAATTATTTTTTTGCCTCGTTTTTCTTTTCAAAAAGACCGCTAAACAAACCTTTGCTTATTTTATTTTTATCATCCTTTCCGGTTGCAATCATGTGATCGACGTATTCCATGTACGTTTTCTTTCTCTCTTCTAGAAAACCTACAAGATACTCCTCAGAAGCGTGCATACCGCTGGTTTCTTCAATCTGCAAAAGTTTCTTGTACAAGGGCTCAATAAATTTTACAATAATATCGTTTGGAACCGATTTTCGAGTGCAGAAGAAGCCTACAATTTCACCATCGGTATCTGCCACAATTTTAAAATCGGTTACAACCCAGTAATAACGGCCTGTTTTTGCCATGTTTTTTACAATGACATGAATGTTTTCACTAGATTTAATACTATCCCACAAAAATTTAAAAATTACTTTTGGCATATCGGGATGACGTACAATATTATGAGGCTGGCCAACAAGCTCAAATTCATCATAACCAGAAACATCTATAAAGTCTTCATTGGCATATAAAATGGTTCCTTTTTTATCAGTTTTACTAAGCAATACTTTATTCTTATTCCAGTCCACTTCTCTATCCGAAGCTGTTGGACGGTGTAATCTGGTATCCATAACTCTTACATTTAAATTAATTTACAATTCAATTCGCATAAAATGAATCCATAAACCTTAATTTGACTCGATTTCTAAGACAAGTAGAATGTTTCTGATTTTACGAAAAACTGTTTCCAACTCATTTTCAAGCCATTCTGGAATTTCATTATTAACAGCAAGATTAACCTGTCTAATATCATTCATAATCTGAATTAGCTTTTTGTATTGAAAATCAAGATCGTAAACATGCGAACTCGTTCGGTAATTTTTAAAAATCTCCTTTACCTCTATTTCAAAATCAGATTGAATCCCCATTTTTTCAATCGAATCTAATGTTATGCTTTCATTCAAAAAATCTTCAATTATTCTTTTAAGACTATGCAGCGTAGGCAGTGCAGTGGGTAAATCATGCTTAAACATACAACAGGTTTAAAAATATTAATATTGTTTTCTTTGGGACTTGACTTTAATTCCAGTTTTAAAAAACTAGTTTCTATTGGTTGTTGATTTCACATGAATATCATTGACTAAATCATCAATTTTTTTGGCACTTTCTCTCATCATTTCAAGATAACTAAGCAGCTTGTCATTATCTGTATGTCCTTTTGAAACATCAATTAATTTTAAAACTGAATTTACTGGCAGTTTTAAATCTAAAGTCGTTCTATGAATAAAGTCATTATAATCTTTTGTAGCTGACATTGAGCTGTATTTTGCCGAAGCCAATTTCATGTTTTCCAACTCATACTCGTCTGAAATTTTAGAGATATGATTTTCGCTATGTTCTTTAAAATAGTACGCCCAATAGCCGTTCATAAAGAAAACCACTGCAGCCAAAACGGTATGAATAATTAATGTTTCGAGATCAAAATTTACTTGCGAAAAATACACCTGAAGGCCGTTGGCATCATTGTAAATATAGTTTTGCAGGTACGCCAATCCAGCATGATGGAGAACAACCAATAAAGTAAGCGGAATTTGAAGCTTCCAATTCTGATAGATAATCAAAATGGTACTGGCAATGAATACGGTAAAATGCATTTCGAACATTCCGTGCATCTGATAAATGTACTGCGCCATAAAAATAGCCAGAACGACAGATAAAACGTATTGGTAAAATTTAGAATTTTTCATGAAAAATTTTGCCGAATAATAAAGCAAAAGATTCAATGTCCCGACGCCAACGCCAATTTCAAAAGTATCATATTTAAAAGAAAGTCCGATACCCAGAAGAAAATATACTGCAAGTACATAATTAATAATTGTATCTGATTTTTGTGTCATTGTAGACATAAAACTATGCAGATAATCTTGTTCGTTTAAGCTAGCTTTTGTTTTCATAGGTTTAGATTTAGGTTTTTGGAAAAGTTATTTAGTACATTTTGGTAATGAACATCCGTATGCTTTAAGAGCTAAAGCATTAAAAGAAGGTTTCTCTTTTTGGTTAAGAAGAGAATCAATCGCCATTTGGGCATAATTGCTTTTGGTATCTGTACAATATCTGGTTTTATTGTAATTGCCTCTATAATATAAATTATGTGACTGGTCTAGTAAAACGGCCTGCGGAGTGGAGAAAACACCACATTTTTTGGCAATTGCTTCATCAAAATATACAGGTATCTCGGCACCAAACTTTTGTTGAATTTCATCAATGGTAAAATTCTTCTGTTTGTTTAACACCACAATTTTAAAATTAACCTGATCTCCGTACTTTTTAATTAAATCGCTTACATGCGGAACATTAAATCGTGAACAGGGACATTCTGGATTAAAAAAATGGATAAAAATAGGTTTGTTGTCAAATGCACAGCATGGACCAAGTTCAATTTTTGAACCCATTGCTATCGCATGATAATTTTTGGGAATAGGTGTTGGAAGACTGTATTGGAACTCATTCTGCCAAAATAGATAACCAATTGAAAAAAGCAAAAATGTAAACCATAAGCTTAGAAGTAATTTTTTCTTCATAAATTATTTTTTTTTATTTTATTCAACCGTAAATAATAAACACTTGTTAATATAATTATTCACTATATTAATCAAAAAACAAAAAAAAACAACTTATATCTACATGTTTTAACACAAAAAGCAAAAACAATTGTTAACTTTTGCGTAAAAATCTTTCATTTTGTTTAACATATCAATGTTACAAATAAAATCGATAAAGTGCAAAAAAAATCAGACAAATTGCAAAAAAAAATCTTCTATACTAGAAACGATAAGCGCTTATCTAAGTCTTAGAACGTAATTTTACCCTCAGCATCTCTACTTTCTTCAAAAAAAATTAAACTTAAATTAAACCTTTTTGCCTGCCTGTAGTCTAAATACAAACCTTTGTACCTACAAATGTTAAATAAACGCTAACAGCTTTCGATTTCGCACCAAAAAGTTAAATTTGTAAGCTTACTAAAAACAAAAACCTAAATTCTATACTCACCTCATTTTTATGAAACTAAAACACCTCATTTACACCCTTTTAATTGTTGCAATTGGTGGCTTTATCACCTACAGAATTATTTCGAACAAGGGTAAAAACGATGAATCTAAAAATTTCAATGATAAAAAAGCTCCAACAACTGTTAATGGAATTATAATAAAGACTGCTACTTTTGACAATAATTTAGCATTATCAGGATCTATTGAAGCAAACGAACAAGTAGAAATTCATAGTGAGGTTTCAGGAATTGTTGAAGGAATATTTTTTAACGAAGGCAGCAATGTAACAAAAGGACAAGTGCTTCTTAAAGTAAATGATATTGAATTAAAAGCACAGCTAAGACAAGCCCTAACTAGAGAAGATTTGGCTGCTGAAAACGCAAGAAGAGCAAAATTATTACTGCAAAAAGAAGCCATCAGTCAAGAAGAAGCAGATGTCGCAAAAGCAGATCTTGCTTCTGCTCAAGCGCAAAGCCAATTAATTAGAGCGCAAATCTCTAAAACTTCTGTTAGAGCACCTTTTTCAGGAAAAATTGGTTTACGTAATATTTCTCCAGGAACATACATTACACCAACTGTTTTAGTGGCAAAATTGGTAAATACCAGTAAATTAAAAATTACTTTTTCTATTCCAGAAAAATATGCATCAGAAGTAAAATCAGGATCTGTAATCGATTTTAGAGTTTCTGGATCTGACAAAACGTATAATGCAAAAATCTACGCTATCGAACCAGAAGTTGCTGTTGCTACACGTACACTTCAGATTCGTGCGCTTGCTGATAATAATGACGGAAAACTTTTTCCTGGGACTTTTGCAGACATCAAATTGCCTTTAAATATTATCAAAGACGCGATAGTTGTTCCTTCTCAAGCAATTATTCCAATTCAAGACGGTAAAAAAGTATTTGTTGCCAACAACGGGCAAGCAAAAGAAGTAATGGTTGATGCGACAACAAGAACAGATTCTTCAATTTTAATTTTAGCAGGATTAAAACCTGGAGACACTTTAATTACAAGCGGTGTTATGTCATTAAAAAACGAAGCTCCTATCAAAGTTCAAGTAAAATAGTTCTAAAGCCAAAAGTCAAAAGTCGAAAGACTTGAATATAGATTTAAAGATGGTAGTCAAGATTTAGCAATAAATCTGAAATCTAAAATCAACAATCTAAAATCTAAAATTACAAATGAGTTTATCTACTACAAGCATAAGAAGACCTGTCTTAACTATAGTACTGAATCTGTTAATTATACTATTCGGTTTTATTGGTTATACATTTCTAGGAGTCAGAGAATTTCCTTCGATTGACCCTGCGCAGGTTTCTATTCGTACCAATTATACTGGTGCCAATTCTGATATTATTGAATCGCAAATTACAGAGCCTCTAGAAAAAGCCGTAAATGCGATTGATGGAATTCGAAATATTACTTCATCCAGCAACCAAGGAAGCAGTACCATTACAATCGAGTTTAATTTAGATAAGGATTTAGAGGAAGCGGCCAATGATGTTCGAGACAAGGTCTCGCAAGCCATTAGAAATCTTCCACAAGATATAGATGCCCCACCAGTTGTTTCTAAAGCCGATGCAGATAGCGAATCTATTATTTCGATGACGGTTCAAAGTGACAGCAGAAGCTCTTTAGAATTAAGCGATTATGCCGAAAATGTTATTTCTCAGCGTTTGGAAACTATTCCAGGCGTAAGTGGCGTGCAAATTTGGGGGCAAAAACGCTATGCTATGCGTCTATGGATAGATCCTGTAAAACTAAATGCTTATAAGTGTACAGTTGCCGATGTGAGAAACGCATTAAATGCTCAGAACGTCGAACTGCCATCTGGTAAATTAACAGGAAACAATACCGAATTAACCGTAAAAACAGTTGGAAATCTTTCTAAACCAGAAGAATTCAACAATATTATCATTCGCACAGATGGCGATAAAATCGTAAGGCTTAGTGATGTAGGCGGTGCCGAATTAGGTCCAGAGAATATAGAGACTTCCTTGATGTCTTCCGGGCTTCCAATGATCGGAATGGCTATTGTTCCAATGCCAGGAGCCAATTATCTGGATATTTCAGCTGAATTTTACAAAAAATTTGAAGCCTTAAAAAAAGATTTGCCTAAAGATATTAAACTTAATATTGCGCTTGATAACACGCAATTTGTAAAGAAATCTGTATTGGAGGTTGCCGAAACTTTAGGAATATCAATCGTTCTGGTTATTATTATTATTTATTTATTTTTTAGAGACTGGGCAATTGCTTTCAGGCCATTAATTGACATTCCTGTATCGTTAATTGCTACATTCTTCATTATGTGGCTTTTTGGTTTCTCAATAAATGTACTAACACTTCTTGCTATTGTACTTGCAACAGGACTTGTTGTGGATGACGGAATTGTTGTAACTGAAAATATTTTCAAAAAAGTCGAAGAAGGAATGTCTCCTATCGAAGCAGCCATTAAAGGTTCTAATGAAATCTTTTACGCTGTTATATCCATTTCTGTCACTTTAGCAGCAGTATTTTTGCCAGTAATTTTCTTAGAAGGTTTTGTTGGCCGACTCTTTAGAGAATTTGGAGTTGTAATTGGAGCTGCAGTATTGATTTCAGCCTTTGTCTCCTTGACTTTAACACCTATGTTAAATGCCTATTTAATGAAAGGCGGCGAACAAAAGAAATCAAAATTCTATATTAAAACTGAGCCATTTTTTGAAAAAATGAACAGCAGTTATGCTGAATCACTGACAAAATTCATGGACAAAAAATGGATCAGCTTTCCTATTTTAATTGCTTGTTTTGGAATTATTTATTTATTCTTTACGATTCTTCCAAAAGAAACAGCGCCTTATGATGACAGAAGTTCTGTTACCATGCGTATGACCACGCCAGAAGGATCTTCTTATGATTATACTTATCGTTTTATGCAAGAAATTTCAAAACTTGTTGACGATTCAATCCCTGAAAAAAAAGTTAGTTTAGTAATTACCGCTGGAGGATCTGGAGGTTCTGCAACTAACTCAGGTTTTGTGAGACTGTCATTAAAAGAACCAGACGAAAGAACCAGATCTCAAAAAGAAATTGCAGACAAATTAAGCAAATGGACAAAAAGATATCCTGATGCTAAAATAGCGGTAATTCAACAGCCAACAATTGCAGTAAACAGACGTGGGGGTTTACCGATTCAATACATTATTCAGGCTCCAAACTTTGATAAGTTGAGAGAGAAAATCCCTGTTTTTATGAATGAAGTAGGTAAAAGTGATGTGTTTTCGACAACAGATGTAAACTTAAAATTTAACAAGCCTGAAATCAACGTTACCATTGACCGTGCAAAAGCAGAAAGTTTAGGAATTTCTATTCTTGACATTGCACAGACTTTACAGCTTTCTTTAAGCGGACAGCGTTTTGGCTATTTTATTAAAAACGGAAAACAATATCAAGTAATTGGACAATTTGACCAAAAAGACAGATCGAAACCTTTGGATTTGACTTCTATGTTTGTGAAAAACAAAAATGGCGAATTGATTCAGATGGATAACGTTGTAAACGTATACGAACAAAGTAATCCGCCGCAATTATATCATAATAACAGATACATGTCTGCAACGGTTTCTGCTGGTTTAGCGCCAGGAAAAAGTATGGGAGACGGAATTGAAGAAATGGATCGTATTAAAGCAAAAGTTTTAGATGAAAGCTTCACTACAGATTTAGCTGGAGAATCACGAGATTTCGTAGAAAGTAGCTCTAATACTTCTTTCGCTTTCGGATTGGCTTTATTGTTAATCTTCTTGATTCTTGCGGCACAATTTGAAAGTTTCATTGATCCATTCATTATCATTTTGACGGTTCCAATGGCGGTTGCAGGAGCTTTATTCTCGTTATGGCTCTTCAATCAAACATGGAATATTTTTAGCCAGATTGGTACGGTAATGTTAATTGGTCTGGTAACCAAAAACGGTATTTTGATTGTAGAATTTGCCAATCAGTTACGAGAACAAGGCAAGCCTAAATTAGAAGCTATTTTAGAAGCTTCAGAGGCACGTTTACGTCCAATTTTAATGACGAGTTTGGCCATTGCATTAGGAGCGCTTCCAATTGCAATGTCGCTTGGAGCTGCATCTACAAGTAGAATTGGGATGGGAGTTGTAATTGTGGGAGGAACTATCTTTTCATTGGCTTTAACGCTTTTTGTAATTCCTGCCATTTATTTTATGTGGTCAAGAGCAAGAAAGCATTATCCAGAATTTGATCATATTGACGAATACGAAAGAGAAAGCATTAAATAAAAATCAGAAATATACTTTCTGGTTAAAGAAAACGAATATGAATATCAAAAAAATATATTGTACAGTACTTATCCTGCTTTTTTGTGCAATTCAGACAAAGGCACAGGAAGTTCTTACTATTGAGCAGGCTATGTCTATAGCTTTGGAGAATAATTTTGAAATTAAAATTGCCAAAAATAATTCCAAAATAACCGAAACAAATGTAACAATTGGTAATGCAGGAATGTTGCCGACTGCAACAGCAAATATTACAGACAATAATAATCTTACGAATTCAACACAAGTACGTCAAGATGGTACATCAACTACATTGAACAATGCTAAAAACAATAGTTTAAATTATGGCGTGAGCTTAGGCTGGACCGTTTTTGACGGAATGAAAATGTTTGCCAAACTAGACCAGTTGAAAGAACTTCAGAAACTTGGCGACGCAGAACTTAAAAGAACTATTTTAGTCAAAATTGCTCAGGTAAATTCAGCTTATTATGATTTAGTTCAAATGCAACAGCAATTGTCGGCATTAGACACTACAATCGTAATTTCGAACCAACGTTTGACTTTAGCTAAAAACCGCTTTAGCATAGGAAAAGCTTCAAAACTGGAAGTATTAAATGCACAGGTGGATTTAAACTCAGATCAGGTTGCTTTATTGAGACAAAAAGAAGCATATGCTAATGGTAAAATTTTGCTGAATCAGCATTTAGCACGCGATCCTAAAATTGACTTTAAAGTAACTGATAAAGTTACAGTTGATAATAAATTAGTTTTGGCTGATTTAATGGAATTGGCTCAAAAGCAAAATCCAGGTTTAGAAGCTGAAATTATAAACAAACGCATAGCCGAATTACAACTTAAACAAGTAAAAGCAGACCGCTACCCTACTTTGAGGTTAACTACGGGATACAATTTTTCTGAAAGCCAGTCGAGTCTAGGATTTACTAGTGAAACATCTTCTAAAGGTTTAAACTATGGTTTTAATGCTTCTATGAATATATTCGACGGTTTCAATCAGCATCGTAATGAAAAAGTTGCCAAATTACAGATCGAAAATTCACAGCTTGCTATAGAACAGCAAAACATAACTTTAAACACACAGTTAAGCACTGCTTTTCAAACTTATTTAACCAATTTAGAATTAATTGATTTAGAAGAAGATAATGAAGCTATCGCAAGACAGAATTTAGAAATCACTTTGGACAAATTTAAAATCGGAACTATTACAACGCTAGATTTTAGAACTGCCCAACTCAATTACGTTAATGCAAAAGTGCGTTACAGCAACGCGCAATACGAAGCAAAATTATCTGAAATTGCTTTAAAAGAATTAGCAGGAAATATTAATTTTTAATTCACTTTTAAAAAATCAAATATTATCTGCCCAATCTGCTGAATCTGCGAGCTATTTTTCTCTCGCAGATTCAGCAGATTGGGCAGATTTTTTTTAAATTTAGCAAAAGTTACATAACGCTTTTAAGAAAACATTCTGTTTGTTTTTGATGCTGAATATTTTTATAATTTACTTCCAACAGAATATTTTTTTACTTTAAATTTGTTACAAAACAAGTTTCAATGATTACATACAATACCAAAGATTGGTTCACTTTTATTTTTCATTTTCATAAGTCAGATACAGTTCGAAAACTGTTCACGATTATGATTGCAATTGGAATTTATGCCTCAGCTGTCTGTTATCTTGAACTTCATTATTTTAAAGTAACCAAAAACGATTATATCCACAACATTCCAATCATGCATGGAATGCTTGGATTTGTCATCTCGCTTTTGCTTGTTTTTAGAACCAATACCGCTTATGACAGATGGTGGGAAGGCCGAAAACTTTGGGGCGGACTTGTAAATAACAGCCGTAATCTTGCTATAAAACTATCCGCAATTTTAAAAGATGAAAATGATAGAAAGTTTTTTAGAAAATACATTCCGATGTACGCAGATATACTTCATCATCATTTAAAAGATGAAGATACAGGCAAAATGCTGTTTGAAGATGTTGAACTGGAAATTGACCAGCATAAACACAAGCCAAATCAATTAAAGAGAATCATGTATCATAAAATCAATGATTTGTATGATGCTAAAAAAATATCGGGAGAACAACTCATTACCTTAAATGAAGAGTTAGTTGCTTTTACAGACATTTGCGGAGCGTGCGAACGTATTAAAAACACTCCTATTCCCTACTCTTACAGTGCTTTTATAAAGAAATTCATCTTCTTTTATACTATGACGCTTCCTTTTGGATATTCTGTTAGTTTAGGTTATCTAGTTGCTCCTGTTGTTGTTTTTATTTTTTATGTTTTGGCAAGTTTAGAACTTATTGCTGAAGAAATTGAAGATCCGTTTGGAAATGATGAGAACGACCTTCCAACAAAAAAAATATCGGAAAACATCAGAAAACATGTGGAAGAATTGATATAATTAAACGTTAAATCTGCAGTTTATATTCTTATTTTCATTAAATTTAAAGTCTTCACCAAAAAATAAATTTTAATGAACAACCAACGATTTTTAGTCAATCCGCTCCAATTATCGCAAGAAAAATCATTAAAAACTCTTGTAGAAAATAGAACTATTTACAATTTGAATCATTGTGAATTGAATCTATTTGAAACCTACGAATCGACTCAAAAAGTTCCATTGAAGTTTAATGATTTGGTGGTGACCAGCATGCTTCGCGGTAAAAAAATCATGCATCTTTTTGATGACCCTGAATTTGTATATCTTCCAGGCGAAACGGTGATTGTTCCTTCTAATGTAGAAATGAAAATTGATTTTCCTGAAGCTTCAAAACACAATCCGACGCAATGTTTAGCATTGGCCATCGATCAGGATAAAATTGCCGAGATTTTAAATTTCTTAAATGAGCAATACCCAAAAGAAGGCAGTAATATGTACTGGCAACTCAATTACCAGAATTATTTCTTTTACAATAATATCGAAATGGCTGCTACCATAAACAAACTCATCAAAGAATGTATGAGTACTTCGATTACCAAAGACATTTTTGCCGATTTGACTTTAAAAGAATTACTAATTAGGATTATTCAAACTCAGACCGTAAAATCTCTTGACGAAGGAAAACCTTTTGAAGATAACAATCCGATTAAAGAAGTTACTGAGTATATTAAGCAAAATTTAAAAGAGAATATCAATTTGAAATCGCTGAGCGAAAAAGCTTGTATGAGCACCACTTCTTTCTATCGTTTCTTTAAACGCGAACTTGGAATGAGTCCGATTGAATATATTTTAAATGAAAAAATAAAATGCGCTAAAAACCTATTAAGAAACCCAACGCTTCAAATTAACGAAGTTTGTTATTTGGCAGGGTTTGAAGATGCGAATTACTTCATTAGATTATTCAAAAAATATGAAGGAATTACACCAAAACAGTATCAGTTACTATATATCAATTAGATGCTAAGATTCTGAGATACTGAGATTCTAAGTTTTTCAACTTGAAACTTGAAACTTGAAACTTGAAACAAAAAAACTATTCAATTCTAAAAACCGGTTCCAAATCCTTCTCTTCTTCGGGAGTAAAAATTCGATATTCTATTTGAAAAGTCTTTTTTAATGGAGTTTCTAGCGAAAAACCTCCTACTCCAAAGGCATCAATTACGGTTAAGGTAAAATGTGCGTGTTTCCAATATTCAAATAAATCTTTGTCTACCCAAAATTCAGTATCTTCAACTGTACCAATACATACATCTCCAGTTCGCTGATAATAGCCTCCTTTTTCAAAACATTGGGGCTGTGTGCCTTCACAACAACCACCTGCTTGGTAAAACATCAAATCACCGTGTTTTTCTTTTAGAATATTTATCAGTTCAACTGCTTTTTCTGTGGCATCAATTCGTTTAATCATCTTTTTATCATTAAAATTTAAAAAGCAGTAAACTCTATGAAGAAATTTACTGCTTTGACATAACCACCTATTTATGTTTTACTTTCAATCAAACAGTAATTCGATTATATTGAATATTTTCAAATCAAAATTGCCTGGAGTGAGCTTGCTTAATGTCATTAAATTTTCATTTAACGCCCCATACATTCCGCTAACTTTTTCCTAAGAATACTCCAGGATTTTGATAGCTAGTCTTTAGAAAAATCCTAATTTCTTTTTGTCATAAGAAATCAGCATGTTTTTGGTTTGACGGTATTGGCTCAACATCATTTTATGGTTTTCACGACCAATTCCAGATTGTTTGTAACCTCCAAACGGAGCGCCAGCAGGATAAGAATGGTATTGATTTATCCAAACACGACCAGACTGAATTGCTCTTGGAACCTGATAAATTTCGTGCGCATCACGTGTCCAAACTCCTGCACCTAAACCGTACATCGTATCATTTGCAATTTCAATCGCTTCTTCTGTAGTTTTAAAAGTCGTGACCGCCAGAACTGGCCAAAATCTCTTCTTGAAAGATTCTCATTTTATTGTGACCTTTAAATAAAGTTGGTTTAATGTAATAACCGCCTTCTAATTCGCCTCCTAGTTTATTTTCATCTCCTCCCGTTAAAACCTCTGCTCCTTCTTCTCTTCCTAATTTAATGTAAGACATGATTTTTTCTTTCTGCACAATCGAAGTCTGAGCCCCAATCATAGTCGATTTATCCAACGGATTTCCAGCTATAATGGCTTCAGTTCTTTCGATTACTTTTTTGATAAACTTGTCGTAAATATCTTCGTGAACTAATAGCCTAGAAGGACAAGTACAGATTTCACCTTGATTTAAAGCAAATAATACAGCACCTTCAACCGCTTTGTCAAAGAAATCATCATCATGATCTGCTACTGACGGGAAGAAAATATTTGGAGATTTTCCACCCAATTCTAAAGTAACCGGAATAATGTTTTCTGTAGCGTACTGCATTACCAAACGTCCTGTTGTAGTAGAACCCGTAAATGCCGCTTTTGACACTTTTTTATTGGTTACTAACGGACGGCCTAATTCGGCACCAAAACCGTTTACTATGTTTAAAACTCCTGGAGGAAGAATATCTCCAATTAATTCCATTAAAATCATAATCGAAATTGGCGTGCTTTCTGCTGGTTTTAGAACAATTGTGTTTCCTGCTGCGAGAGCTGGAGCAATTTTCCAAACTGCCATTAAAATCGGGAAATTCCACGGAATAATCTGCGCCACAACACCAAGAGGTTCGCTTAATGCAATAGAAACAGTTTGCGAATCCAATTCTGCTATCGAACTTTCTTCTGCACGAATTACGCCTGCAAAATATCTAAAGTGGTCAATGGCCAATGGAATATCTGCAGCAAGTGTTTCACGAATTGGTTTTCCGTTGTCTACCGTTTCAACTGCTGCAATATATTCTAAATTGTCTTCAATTTTTTGTGCAATCTTATTTAGTAAAATACTCCTTTCGGTTACCGAAGTTTTTCCCCAAGTTTTAAATGCTTCATAAGCGGTATCTACAGCCAATTCTAGATCTTCTTTCCCAGAATGTGCTGCTTTTGTAAATACTTTTCCATCAATTGGAGAAACAACATCAAAGTATTCTCCTTTAATTGGGGCTACAAATTTTCCACCAATATAGTTATCGTATTTTGCCTTAAATTCAGGTCTTTTTACTGCGGTACTCATAATTTTCTTTTTTTGATTTACTCCAAATTTAGTTTCATAAAAAGAAACAGAATAGCACTTTTCATTCATCTTGTAGCACAAAAATTACACATTCGTTTTTTTTAGACTTTTATAATAATCATTTAGCAAAATTTTAATCTATAAATTGCTAAATAATTAGTAAACAACATTTTTCGGTCATTTAAAAACAAATAGAAAAAACTACTCAATTTTTTCTTACTCCAACGCGCAATCCTTATATTTGTAACCTCATACAAAGAATTAAAGAACTACAATGAAAATATCTTACAACTGGTTAAAACAATTTATTAAAACTGATTGGACATCTGAGCAGACTTCTGAATTACTAACAGATTTAGGTTTAGAAGTTGAAGTTGTTGAAAAATACGAATCAATTAAAGGAGGTTTGGCAGGCGTTGTTGTTGGACACGTTCTAACTTGCGAAAAACATCCTGATGCTGATAGATTGAAAGTTACTACAGTTGATGTTGGTTTAGAAGCTCCTGTACAAATTGTTTGCGGCGCTGCAAATGTGGCTGCAGGACAAAAAGTGCCTGTTGCAACAATTGGAACCGTTTTATACGATAAAGATGGTGCAGAATTTACCATTAAAAAAGGAAAAATTCGCGGACAGGAAAGCCACGGAATGATCTGTGCTGAAGATGAATTAGGTTTAGGAAATAGCCATGACGGAATTATGGTTTTGGTCGAAGATTTGGTTCCAGGAACTCCTGCTTCTGAAGTTTTTCAAATTGCAAATGATGAAGTTTTCGAAATCGGATTAACACCAAACCGTGCCGATGCAATGAGCCATTATGGAACTGCTCGTGATTTAAGAGCAGGAATGCTACAACGTGGTGTAAATGTAGAATTGATTACGCCTTCTGTAAGCAATTTTAGAGTTGACATGCGTACGCTTAAAATTGACGTGAATGTTGAGGACAATCATTTAGCTCCAAGATATTGCGGTGTAACTATTTCTGGAATTTCTGTACACGAATCTCCAAGCTGGTTACAAGACCGTTTAAAAGCTATTGGTCTAACTCCAAAAAATAATATTGTTGACGTTACTAATTATGTTCTACATGAATTAGGACAACCTTTACACGCTTTTGACGCTGCCAAAATCAATGGAAAAATTATTGTAAAGACCGTTGCTGAAGGAACTAAATTTGTTACTCTTGATGATGTTGAAAGAACACTTCATAAAGAAGATTTAATGATTTGCGACGAAAAAGGTCCGCTTTGTATTGCTGGGGTTTTTGGAGGAAAAAAATCTGGAGTTTCTGAAGGAACTACTTCTATATTCTTAGAAAGTGCTTATTTTGATCCTGTAAGCATTCGTAAAACAGCAAAAAGACATCAATTAAGCACAGATGCTTCTTTTAGATTTGAAAGAGGAATTGATCCAACGATTACAGAATACGCTTTAAAACGTGCGGCGCTTCTAATTCAGGAAGTTGCTGGCGGAAAAATTACTTCTGATGTTGTAGAAGTTTATCCTAAAAAAGTAGAAGATTTTTCTGTTTTGTTGAATTTCAGTCATGTTTCTAAAATTATTGGACAAGAAATTCCAAAAGATACGATCAAAAAAATATTAGTTTCATTAGATATTAAAGTAAACAGCGTTTCAGATACTGGTTTAGGTTTAACCATTCCGGCATATCGTGTAGACGTTCAGCGCGAAATTGATGTAATCGAAGAAATTTTGAGAGTTTACGGCTATAATAACATTAACTTCTCTAAGAAATTTAATGCTACAGTAGCAAATTCGCCAAGAACAGAAGATTACAAAGTACAAAACGTAATTGCTTCTCAGTTGAATTCGCAAGGTTTCCATGAAATGATGGCTAATTCATTAACGACTGCAGCTTACGCGAAATTATCAGCTTCATTAAAAGAAGAACACAATGTATCGATGCTGAATCCGTTGAGTAGTGATTTGGCTACACTTCGCCAATCTTTATTATTTTCTGGATTAGAAGCAGTTTCATACAACATCAATAGAAAAAATTCAGATTTAAAATTATTTGAATTCGGAAAAACATACCATAAGTATTTAAACGGTTACGAAGAACATAAACACCTTTCTTTATTGATCTCTGGAAACAGAAACAAAGAAAGCTGGACAAATCCGCAAAAAACAACAGATTTCTTCTTGTTGAAAGGATATGTAAAAGCAATTCTATCTCGTTTAGGAATTGAAAAGATTTCGAATGCACCAGTTCAATCTGATATTTATTCTGAAGGAACAGCAATTACTTACAACAACGATATTTTGGTTGAAATGGGCGTTATTAAAAAGCCTATTTTGAAACATTTTGGTATTAAGCAAGACGTTTATTACGCAGATTTTAACTGGGATTTGGTTTTAAAAATCATTACAGGAAAAATTAAGTATACTGAAATTCCTAAATATCCAGAAGTTCGTAGAGATTTGGCTTTATTAATCGATGAAAAAACGACTTATGAAAGCATTTTTAACTTGGCAAAACAAACAGAAAAAGTGCTTTTAAAAGATATCAATCTATTTGATGTTTATCAAGGAAATAAATTACCAGAAGGAAAAAAATCATACGCTTTGAGTTTTACTATTCAAGACAATACTAAAACATTAACCGACGCTCAAATCGACAAAATCATGTCTAAATTACAGCAGACTTTCGAAACTGAACTTGGTGCAAGTTTAAGATAATTTCTTTCTTACTTTCAAAATAAAAAACCCGACAATGATTTTGTCGGGTTTTTTATTTTGTTTCAAGTTTCAGCACGTTTAAAATTATGTTAAGCCAAACAGGGTGCTTTGTTTGGATTTTATCTTCTTTTTAAAGCTGAACATGGTTTTACTGTTTTCTAGCCTTAAATACGCAATAAAAGGTAAAATTAGACTTAAACCTTTACTGCTCGAGATTTTTTTTTCGTTTCTATTAATATGTTAGCGCAGCAAAAACGGGATACTCTTTTATTTTTTCTCTTCCGTTAAGAAAAGTCAACTCCATTAAGAAATTGCATTGTACAATTTCCCCACCTAATTTCTCTACCAATTCACAAACTGCTTTTGCGGTTCCACCAGTCGCTAACACATCGTCGTGAATTAAAACTCGATCTCCTTTTTTAATAGCATCGGTATGCATTTCGAGACTATCAGTTCCATACTCCAATTCGTAAGAAGCAGAAATGGTATCAAACGGAAGTTTTTTTGGTTTTCTTACGGGAACGAATCCGGCATTTAACTCTTGCGCCAATAACATTCCGAAGAAAAAACCACGAGATTCAGCACCAACGACCTTGTCAATTTTTTGTCCATTTAAAGAATCGAGCAAAATTTTAAGGCAATTTGTACGCGCTTCTGGATTAATTAGCAAAGGTGTTATATCTTTAAACAAAATTCCTTCTTTTGGAAATCCCTGAATATCACGTATATAATTTTTAATCTGCATTTTTTTTTATTTTTCTGTTATTTTTCTCTTGTATATCTCACATTTATGTCTATCTTTGCACCCGCAATAAGCAATCAACAAAGCTACAAAAAAATAGCTAATTGATAACAAAAGGCCTCGTGGCGCAACTGAATAGCGCATCTGATTACGGCTCAGAAGGTTACTGGTTTGAATCCAGTCGAGGTCACTCTTAAAAAAACGTTAATACCTTGGTATTAGCGTTTTTTTTATGCCTATTCAACACTATTTAACAATCTTTTCCATCCAAAAAAGAAAGATTTGTTAATTCTGTGATGTTAACTCTACAGGATACAAACCTTCCATAAAGTCCTGTAAACATTGATGTAAAAAAAGTTTCTAAATTTATATTAACAATAATTTAAGATTATAAAAATTGAAAAAGAAAGGTATAGAGAAAAAATACAGCTGAAAAAGCTCAAAAAATGCTTTACTAGTATGAATAGAATTTTTCTTTGCGAACATTTTCAATTGATATGAAGTTCCCTCAGAATCAAAAAAACAAGCTACAGATGAAACTTTTTAAGGATTTTCAATCTTACAATAATTACATTGGATTAGATAAGCCATTGGACAACGACATAGACGTTGGTTATTATGATCCACCAAACATGCTTTTGAAATCAGAAGCTGTAATGGTTGATTTTTACAGAATTTCGATCAAAATAAATTTTAAGAGTAAAATCACACCTGAAGAGAAACCAATTAATGCTGTCTTTTTCAATAGTCCCGAGTTAGTTTTGACAACAGGCTGGGACGTTGAACCAACTTATACTGGAATGTATTTACAGCTTTCCAAAAAAATAATTGAAGAAAACCGCTTTTTATTTAAGACTTATTTAGATTATGGACAACACGAGGCCTTGCAATTAACAGACGAAGAAATAGAAGAAATTAATGCAGTTTTCAAATTGATGATAAAATATTACCAAAGCGATAAAAAGCATTTTGCCATTTTACTTTCTTACGTGAATGTTTTAGTTTCATTAGTGGAAGAATTTTACAAAAGACAGTTTTCAACCGATCCGAAACAATATAATCACATCATATCCGATTTTCAGCAAAGTTTGATTGATTATTACAATCAACCTGTTTCTCAAATTCCAAATGTTCAATATTTTGCCGATAAATTAGGCCTAACCGCTAATTATTTGGGCGATATTGTAAAACATTTTACTCAAAAATCTACACTTGAAACTATTCATGAATTTGTTATAAAAAAAGCAAAAGATCTTTTAGAAGAAAATCCTAAAATGAAAACTGCAGAAGTAGCTTATGAATTAGGCTTTGAATATCCCAATTATTTTTCAAAATTCTTCAAAAAGCAGGTTAATCTCACACCGAAAGAATACCGTTTACAACTTGTTCAAATCAATAAAAAAACGCCATCTTAAGATGGCGTTTTTTGTTATCGGTAATTTGTTTCCTTTTTACTAGTGATCTGTTTCCTTTGATTCTTAGTACGAAATCTAAATTTGTATCATTAAAATTTAAGATATGAAAGGCGAAGAAAATTCAAGAAGAAAATTTATTCAACAAACAGCAATTGCTAGTGCAGGTTTACTATTTGCACCAAATTTATTGTCTGCATCAAACACTTCTTCATATTCAAAACAAATCAACAATAATAAGGCAAACAATATGAAAACTAGAAAACTTGGAACTCTGGAAGTTTCAGAAATTGGTCTTGGATGCATGAATATGGTCGGTAATTACAATCCTCCTGCAAATCATCAACAATCTATTAAAACTATACGCACCGCATTTGAAAATGGAGTACGATTTTTTGACACAGCAGAAGTATATGGTCCTTATACAGATGAAAAACTGGTTGGCGAAGCGCTTGAGCCTTTTCGTAAAGAAGTTAAGATTGCCACAAAATTCGGATTCGCAATTGATGGTACTGTTGGATTAAACAGCAGACCAGAAAGAATCAAGAAAGTTGTTGAAGAATCACTTACACGTCTTCGAACCGATCATATTGATTTATATTATCAACATCGAGTTGATCCTAATGTACCAATAGAAGAAGTTGCCGGTACAATTAAAGAACTTATTCAACAAGGTAAAGTTTTGCATTTTGGACTTTCCGAAGCAAGTGCAAAAACAATTCAGCGCGCACATGCTGTTCAAAAAGTCTCCGCTGTTCAGTCAGAATATTCATTATGGACACGTAACGTCGAGTTAAATGGAGTCCTTAAAACCTGTGAAGAGCTAGGCATCGGGTTCGTGCCATGGTCTCCTGTAGGTGCTGGTTTTTTGACTGGCAAATACGATACAACTACTAAATTCGATAAAGAATCAGATTTCCGCGCCGGCTTTCCTCGTTTTTCAAAAGAATTTTTACCATTGAACATGCCAATGATAGACTGGCTAAAAGATTATGCCGTAACAAAGAATGCAACACCAGCTCAAATCGCCCTAGCGTGGTTACTGGCTAAAAGCCCGAATATCGTTCCAATCCCTGGCACTCGTACTCAGGAACATTTATTGGAAAACCTTGGCGCATCAAAAATTCATTTAACAAAGGAAGACATTCAAAGTATAGAAACTTGTTTTACAAAATTCCCTGTTTACGGTAACCGTATGGGAGAAGCACATATGAGTTCAATTGACTATACTATTTAAATACAAAATCAAGAAATTATAATAAATATGAAAAAAGTATTATTAATCAATACACATTTAACTTATCAAGGTTGGTCAGAGGGAACATTAAATAATTCTTTTCTTCAAAAAGCTAAAGATTTTTTTACGGCAAAAGGATTAGAAGTATTAGAAACCCAAATAGAAAATGGCTATGATGTAGATAATGAAGTAGAAAAACATCTCCAAGCTGATATTATCATTTTGCAAACTCCAGTCAATTGGTTTGGTGCGCCATGGATTTATAAAAAATATGTAGATGAAGTTTTTAACAGTGGACTTAACAGCCAAAAATTTCTTTCAGGCGACGGAAGAACGAGAGAAGATTTAACCAAACAATACGGAACAGGTGGAAAAATGCAGGGGAAAAAGTTCATGATTTGCGCTACTTTTAATGCACCCGCAGAAAGCTTTGACAATCCTCTACAGTCTTTAATGCAAGGAAAAGGAACCGAAGATTTATTTTTAAATATTACAAGCAATTATCGTTTTTGTGGCGTAGAAATTTTAAAAGGCTATAACTGTTTTGATATTTTTAAAGATGGAGATATTGCTCAAGATTTAGAAAATTACCCTAAACATTTAGAAAAACTTTTTTAATTAATTACAAATTAAAATCATTAATTATTCCAACAATTTTTGATGTCAAATTTCTAAAAATATTTTTCTAATTTTAAAATATTATTCGATTAACTCCAAAAAGAAATAGTAGCTCAATAAAATTTTACTTGGAAAAAACAACCTTCAGATCGAAAAATATTAGTGCATAATGGATCTTAACATTTAACCTTTACAATACAGACAAACCGCTTCCTAATAAAAAAATCCAAATAATTATCCTATAAATTCACTTGAAAGTAAGCCAATTTCTTTAAATCGTTCATAAAATGATTTGTAAATTGTGAAGTAACCGTCACAAAAAAATCCCATTTCTAACGAAATGGGATTTTTTTTATGTCTTTTTCATAACTGTTTAGTATATTTATTCACTATCACTTTCAACATAAACGTTTGAGAGCTAGAAGCTCGCACCAATAGGAGGATTCAAGAATTTTCTCGCTTTTAAAGGGGTGTTAAAAACCATTTAATCTATAATAATTTACTTTTTTTTGGTTTTAAAAGCCATTTACTTGCTAACCAAGTTAATAAAAGAGGTGATGTCATTGCTAAAAAATCAAATATATAAAGTGCAATAACTCCTCCTGCATCAAGTGATGCATATGCTCCAAATAAAATAATGTGACCAATTAAGCCTGCAGTCAAAGTTGCTGCCATTGCCCATCCACTCATTACTTTCCATTTTAAGCAAGCACGAATCATCAATATAGTTACAGGAATAAATAAAAACATACTGGTAATTGTACCGCCGCTAACATAATAATATAAAGGATTTCCCGATGATAGCCAACCTCCAATATGAAGGAGTCCGTTAGCTAAAATGAGGCCGTATGGAGCTAATGCAACCATTGGGTTTGTTTTGTAGAATTTCCAAGCTCCAAGCATTGCCATCAGCCATAAGATAATATTCACAAGCCAATAATGCTGTAAAGGAATCGGACAATTTGGATAAGCTCCATACCCTACTTTTTGACAAATCATATCCGCAAAAGGATGATGAAGAGAATGCACATCATAATAAAGCGCATATTCTTCAAATTGATGAATCATATACATTGGCGCCGCAACCCAAGCATACCAACCTGCATCTTGCCAACGAGGTTTGTTCAAATCGCTTCGTAGCAAATCTGTAAAAAACAATAGGACAAAAAATACAATTGCCATTCCTAAACCTATCCATGACCAAGCAAAGTCAAATTTTATTACGAAATCTTCCATATTTATTTAATTTTAAATTATGATGCAAATTCGTTATAAAAAAAATACTTCAAATCAAATTAATTTGATTTCACTAGCATTATACTTCTGATTTAAGTTGTTCTACACGTTTTGTGTTTTAGACTGCTAAGCCAAGTAGGTGTAATACCCATAAAACTGGCAATATCTTTCGATTGAAATCGCTGGAAAAGAAAACCATAATGCTCTAAAAGCCACTTTAAAAATTCTAAGCTGGTTAAGCCTATGAGGTGATTTTGAAATTGTATAAGACTTTGGATATAAAGCAACGTGTTTTGATACACCTGTTTGGCGTAAAATGGATATTTTAAAATTGCATTTGAAACAAAATCATAAGGAATAACAACTGCTTTGATGTCTTCATTAACTTTTGCATAATGATTAACAGAGGAATGATCAATTCCAATAAAAGAATTTCCTGTAAAAGGCAAAAAGCTCTCCGTATGAAACATAATTGCTTTTTCTCCTCCGTCAGGCGTAACTACGAATTGTACTAAACTACCACTTATAATTAGGAAAATTTGTTTTGTGTTACCCGCTGTAAATAAAATTTCACCCTTAGGAACTTCAACGTACATTGCTGTTGCTTCAATTTCATTTAAAAAATCCTGTGTAATGTCATTTTTGTAGTATTCATTGAATTTTTGTAAAATATTTGACGGCAGCATATTTTTTCTATTTATTACAAAGTTGGCTATTTAATTTAATCTTTTAAAATTACAGATAATTAATAATAAACAACACCTATATGACATTATTAAGCAGATTTTTTTTCTTTATAATTATATAACATTTTTCTACAAATTTTACATAAAAATGCACTTAAGTAGCAATCCGTCACAGGATATCTAAACCAAATTTACAAAGCCAATGAAAGACAAACGAAACAAATTTCAGCCGTATTAAAAATTCCTGTCGAAGCTTTTCAGAATTTTGATGAAGAACAGGCTGTGAATTTAATTTCCTGTAATTTCTCGGATAATGCAATGTTCAATAACAGAATTGAAATTTTCAACAACAATCCTATTGAGGAAATCAAAAAACTTCATGAAGAAAAGATTGCGTTATACGAGCGTATGTAGAAAGAGAAAGATGAAATGATGGCGAGGCTTGAAAAATTGATCAATAAGTAATTATTCATGTAAGATATATTAAAACAAAAAAGAGACTTTCGAGTCTCTTTTTTGTTGTTTTGAATAATATTTACGAGGCGAATTCGGGAGACATTCTAATAGCTTTCCTTAAAAAATCTTCGAAAAGATGTTTTTCAATTTTAAAAAAAGTATTAATTGATTTCTTCAATTCAGTTTATTTTAATTTACTATATGCTTCTAAAAGAAGGGATTTATTCCTCTCCAAGTAAGTTTTTAGCGATTCAGGCTCAATTCCTAAACCTGCTGCTTCTTGAGGGTCAACTTTATACCCTTCCACGTTCTGCCAGATAAAAGCTTCGGTTCCCCATTTAAACAATCCGCTTTCGACGGCTTGCTCATCTGTTATACTAATAGCGTCAAATTGCTTACCCGTAACGCTTGAAAGCGCATCTGCAACCTCTCCCATTGTAAGTGAATCTCCCACTATAGCGAATTCTTTTCTGTTGAATTTATCAGGCTCTGTAAATGCCTCAGCTGCGAAACGACCAATATCTTCAGGAGACACCCAGTCTATTTTTGTATCCGGCGCAGTTGGACTTATTATTTTACCCTCAGAAATAGTAGGAAACATCCATTCATTTTTAGGAGGAAGCAGATTCACCATGATAAACGGCGGTTTTATGATCGTCCAAAAAGTAAATCCGGCATCTTTAACAGCGTTTATAGCTGCAGCTTTCTCTTCCCAGTAAAGCGGCTCCCACCTACCTTTATCCCAGTCCGCAAAGTTTTGATGATCTCCCGCGCGGGCAACAGAGGTGTGAACTATCTGCTGAATCCCGGCGGCTTTTGTTGCAGCAACCAGATTTTTTGCATGTCTAGTTTCCTCTCCTTTATTCCCAGGATGGGACCCCATCTGCATCGAGAATACGCCTGTTGCACCTTTAGCGGCCTCAGTTAGACTTTCTAAATCATCGAACGTCGCTTCAGCTAATTCAACATTCCTTGCAGCGAGTGCTTTTGCAGCTTCACTGTTTTTATTTCGAACAATAGCCCTTACCGCTATATTTTTAGCTAATAATGCGTCAATAACTGCTCCTCCCTGAGTACCTGCTGCACCAGCTACCAGTATTAATGATTTATCTTTCATATTTTTGTAATTTAAATTTTTTGTAAATTTACGTCCTAATTGGTTTACAAAAGATACCAGTTACCTAAAGGATGCCAGATATACAAAAAGATATTACAGAAAATGCACAGCAGATCAGACATTTGCAAGATGCTCTTTATGTGATAAGCGGGAAATGGAAACTGCCCATATTGACAGCTGTACACCAAGGAAACAGTCGATTCCGTGACATACAGCGGAGTGTAAACGGCATTACAAGTAAAGTCTTGTCAAAGGAACTTAAAGAACTGGAACTAAACAAGCTCATTGTAAGAAGAGTCTATGATAACTCACCTCCAATTGTCGAATATACTGCTTCTGTATATTGCGATACTTTGCACAATATGATTTCAGAAATGATTGAGTGGGGTAAAAACCACCGTGACAAGATCAGGGAAGTTTAATAAATAATAGGACTGCTTTGTTGTTAGAGATAATGTAGTCATGATCAGCAGAGTATAACAAAGAGTATAACAATATGCAATTCCCATAACTCAGCAAAGGTCTTCTATTTAATCAATACAATATTGGTTTTAGCATACTGGTTAATTGCAATTTTCACCTGATCAAAACTAGGTGCTGAGAGTCTTGGTTTATAATTTTGAGAAAATCCAAATCCTTCTGTCGGGTAACCAATCATATTTTTATCACATTTTCCGTTATTATTCAAGTCTTGATAAACAGCAATAGCGTAATCGCCATCCGGTAGGTTTTTGAACGTGTAGACCACTTTATTTTCTGTAGCTTTTACTTTTGCGGTGGCAATCTGTGACTCATTATCAAGAAAGCCTTTCTCTTTATCGTACAATCCAAAAAAAACAGATCCTTTGCCGGGTTCTACGCCCGATACTTCAACGCTGAAATTATGTTGTGCAAACAGTGCCGAATTAACTGTTAAAAGTACTATCAAGCTTATCATTTTAATTTTCATAAGTTATATTATTTAGGATTTAAAATAGAACATTTTCTAGCTTCTCTTTCTCCAATTGGTTAAAAAAATGAGTCATTTTTTTTACATTCCCTTTTTTAAACGCTTGGTAGGGTTCTGACTGTGAGAGCAGCCATTTTTTTATAATACTTTTAAAAATGAAGGTGATTTTTTTTTGGAGAGGATGAATTTTCTGGCGAGCCATCTCGAAATAATCATTCAAATTTTGCTGTCGAAAACCCAGAATATTATCTAAATCTTCACCATCTTTTAAAATTCCGCAGTGAAAATTTTTCTCTGCAAACGCCTTTTGTGGAAAATTAGCTTCGCCTAAGCCAAATTCAGCAAACATTTTGTCTAGAAAAGATTCGTAAGTAATAACACAATCCGCTCCACCTCCCAAATTGAATATTTGCTTCTCTAGTTTTTTTTGGTTTTCAATTGCTTTAGCAAAAGCTCTACCCGTATCTTTTGGCGTGCAGATTTCCATTGGTGTATCCAGCGGCATGTGAAACATCAATTTGGATATTTTATGATTTCCCATAATGGCAGCCAGACGAAAAATACTCCATGATAATTTGGATTTCCTAATCAAGGACTCACACAATACCTTTGTTTCTCCATACTGATCACCTGGACTGGGTTGCAAAATATCAGTGATACATATCTGGGGATTCTTCATCCGATCGCCATAAACTGAAATACTGGAACTAAAAATCAAATAACAATCTGGTGAGTTCTTCTCTAAAGCGTAAATAAGATTTTCGGTTCCTTTCACATTTACACTGTAAGCCATCTCCGGAGCTATATCTGCAAGAGGTGGAATGACCGCTGCCAAATGGATAGCTACATCCTTATTTTGAGCAACTTTTAGCACTTCTTGTCGATTGCTGATATCGCCATACATAATCTCTACACGAGATCGAAAGGGAGCCAGTTTTTTTACCGAATTTTGGGTTTTTAGATCAAAAACCGTTATTTCATAATCCGTATGCTCAACCAGATGCTGCAAGGTTTCAATTCCTACAGTTCCAGATGCACCAGTGAGCAGTATTTTTTTTCGTGATATCTTATTTTCCATTTTTTTTTAATTTATCATTTGTCCTTTCAATCCGCTTCAATTTTGATGAAAAAGCTATATTTGTTATACAGTATGTTCAATATTTAACGTTGTGTTCTTTTTGATTACTACGTAAAACTATTAAAGAAGAATGTATTTGCTGTTTCAAAAAAGGATGTTACTGTACATTAGCGAACAAAGACCAATGCTTTTGTAGCGTATATAAAATAATTTGTGATGGATTTAAGAAAAGACAGAAGGGTTCAGTATACTAAAAAAATATTGCATGAGGCATTATTTAGTTTATTGAACGAGAAGGAATTGAGCGAAATTACCATAACCGAACTGTGTAAAACTGCCGATGTCAACCGCAATACATTTTATCGACATTATAATATTCCGCTCGATATACTACTTGAAATAGAAGATGATGTTTTTGAAAAACTCTCAGCGGTTTTGCGTAAAAGCACCAATATGGATGATGTGATACTGCTCAGCTGCCAGTTATTGGAAAGCGATAAGCAGATGAGTAAAATTGTGTTTACCAAAGCAGATGGAAGCGGAATTCTGTCGCGAATCCTGAGAAGTGTTCGGAATAATTTTCCAGTTGAAAATCAAATAGAACTTACTGCCGAAGTAAAGCCTTTTGCTGAAATGGCATACCAATTTGGAGAAAAAGGAAGTATTGCTGTCATCAAAAATTGGATCGAAAATGATTTCTCCATTCCTGCTGAAAGTATTGCACAATTAATAAGTTATCTGGTAAATAAACTCAATAAATTGTAATCGTAATTCCAAAATAATTTTTGCTTGTACTTAATTTGAAAAAGCAGAATCTTGACGAAATCAAGTTCTTGTTTTAGGAAAAAATGTACACAACAGATAAAAAAAGTTTGCCAATTTCAAATAATAAACCATCGAAGAACTATCCGTACAAATTTTTAATCTCCGACATAACAAAGGTACTTTGGGTACTTCCTATACTTTCTACTGATCCCAATTTATTAAACACAAAATCCTGATAATGCTTCATGTCTTTGGCAGAAACTTTCATTAAAAAATCGTAATCTCCTGAGATATTATAGCATTCCACAACTTCTTCGATTTTCATAATATCACTAACAAATTGATTCCCGATATTACGATCGTGCTGTTTAAGTTTAATATTACAGAAAACTATAAACCCTCTGTTTAATTTTTCTGCATCAAGGAGTGCTATATATTTCTTAATGTAACCGCTGTTCTCTAATCTTTTAATTCGCTCAAAAACAGGCGATGCCGAAAGATTTACCATCTTAGCAAGCTCTTTTACTGTATACTTAGAATTATCGTGTAGTATATTTAATAACTGAAGATCAATATCGTCTATTTGTTCCATAGAATATTTTGGTTTAATTTATTTCTAAAACAGAATAAAATTCTTCAAATATAACCAAAAACAATACAAAAATCTTATTTTACAGAAATTAAAAACATAACATACTGCAAAGTTTATGTTCAAAGTAAGAAAAATCTAAAAAGGCATTATTTTATAGCGGGGAGCATTATCTTTGGTGCCCTTTATCGAAAAAAAGATAAAGGTTCACACCATAAATAAAAAATTATACTTCTTTTCGTCGAGCCATACCCTGAGCGATGATACTAGCGGCAATCAATTGCAAGGCATGGTAAAGCATGAGGGGCAGCAATACGATGCCGGTGATGCTACTGTGCTGAAAAAGTACTTTTGACATAACGGTGCCGTGTACCAATGACTTTTTAGATCCGCAGAATAAAACAGTAATACGATCTTCATCTGAAAAACCAAGCAGGCGGCTGAGTAGTCCGACACAAAAAAATACGGCAAAAAACAACGCCATCATACCTGCAGCGAGTCCGGCAAGTTCAAGGGCGGTAAAGCCTTCAAAAAGATGTTCGGAAAATGACTTGCAAAACGACGTGTAAATAATCGTTAGAATAACGGCCTGATCGAAATATTTGAGCTGTTTCTTGTATTTTTCGACAATGGCTCCTAAACGGGAATTGAGGCTTATACCAATGATGACAGGCAACAAGACTTGCAGAATCAACTTTATGACGATTTGAGTGACATCAAAATCGCCTGTCGCAGAAGCTATAAATAGCCCAACCCAGAGCGGCGTAACCACTACTCCGATTAAACTGGAAATGCTTGCATTAAAAATGGCTGCGGGAATGTTTCCCTTGGCAATGGAAACCATGACCACGGAAGAGGATACTGTAGATGGCAATGCTGCCAGAAAAAATACACCCAGCCAAAGCAGCTCGAAACCGTTATTGACAAACAACGGGCGAAATGCCAAAACAAGGAGCGGAAAAAATAAAAAGGTGGTCAACTGGACGACAATGTGCATTTTCCAGTTGGAAAGTCCAGCTTTTAGTTTCTCAACACTCAGTCGCATGCCATAAAACAAGAAAATTAAGGAAACGCCAGCATTGGCAATCTCTTCCAGCGAAACAGGTTCTTTGACCATACCTGGCTGTGGCAAAAAATAAGCCATCAGAATCATGGTGGCTATCATTAACAGGAAACCATCGAAACCTGCTTTTTTTAATACTTCTAATAATTTATTCAATGTGTTTTTAAATATTATTTTTCCGTGGAGACACGGACTCCATTATTAATATATTGAGACTAAATCCCAAGTTCTTTGCGTATAATTTCTGCTCCTGCGCTTAAGGCACTTAACTTGCCTCTGGCTACGTCCCGAGATAGCGGGGCCATACCGCAGTTTGTCGAAGGATAAAGATTTTCGGCATCTACAAACTCAAGAGCTTTGCGCAGGGTAGCAGCAACTTCTTCTGGTGTTTCGATAGTGTTGGTAGCCACATCAATAGCACCAACCATTATTTTTTTACCTCGAACAAGTTCCATTAAATCTAAAGGCACATTGGAGTTGTGACATTCTAAAGACACCACATCAATTTTAGATTTTTGAATTTTCGGAAAAATTTCTTCGTATTGTCGCCACTCAGAACCTAATGTCTTTTTCCAATCAGTATTGGCCTGTATTCCATAACCATAGCAAATATGAACCGCAGTTTGACAGTGCAAACCTTCAATGGCCGTTTCTAATGCTGCCATTCCCCAATCGTTTACTTCATCAAAGAACACATTAAATGCAGGTTCATCAAACTGGATAATATCTACACCTGCGTCTTGAAGCTCTCTTGCTTCTTCATTGAGTGCTTTCGCAAATTCCCACGCCAATTTTTCACGGCTTTTATAATGGTCGTCGTATAAGGTATCTACCATTGTAAGCGGGCCTGGCAATGCCCATTTTATAGGTTTATTAGTTTGTTTACGTAAAAATTTAGCATCTTCAACAAAAACTGCTTTTTGACGTGCAACCTCACCTACAACCACTGGAACACTCGCATCATAACGGTTACGGATTTTTACCGTTTTACGATTTTCAAAATCTACACCGCTTAAATGCTCGATAAAAGTCGTTACAAAATGCTGACGTGTCTGCTCGCCGTCACAAATAATATCCAGATCTGCCAATTGTTGTTCCTGCAAAGAAATGCGTAAAGCATCTTGTTTTCCTTCAAGCAGCTGATCGCCTTCTAATTTCCATGGTGACCAAAGTTTTTCGGGTGGTGCAAGCCAGGCAGGTTTGGGTAAACTTCCAACAATAGAGGTAGGCAATAATAATTTCTTCATAATAGTATAATTTTAAGGCGTTGTAATCAATTAAAGGGTAAAATTAGCAGACCATTGTTCCAGGAGATTTTTATAAGGCTTAATGAAATGCTCTTCTGCATATTTACCCTGTTCAACAGCCAGTCGGCTGCGCTCTTCGCGGTCATAATCCACGCGAGTCAGTGAATAATCTTCGTGTTTAAGACTAGGCTGGTAGATTTTTCCAGCCACTGAATTTGCATTGTAAATTTCAGGGCGATATATCTTCTGGAAAGTCTCCATCGTGCTGATTGAACTGATTAGTCCAAGATCAGTATAATCAGCAAGCAGATCTCCGGAATGATAAAAAGCCATCGGCGCCACACTATGCGCAGGCATGAAAAAACGAACTTTTAAGCCCATTTTAGAGAAATATTCATCAGTGAGAGAATACTCATTCTGCAGATACTCAAAACCTAGAACCGGATGCTGATACTCAGTGCGAGTATACATTTTGTTGCTCGATACACTTAGACAAATGATCGGTGACATCTTAAAGTGCTCTTTATAAGTCGCTGAATTCACAAAGCATTTATAAAGTTTTCCGTGTAAATCACCAAAATTTTCAGGAATAGAAAAATTAGATTTATTTTTATTGTGCTCGATCAATAAAATACTAAAATCATAATCACGTACATAAGAAGAATAATTATTTCCAGCAACTCCCTCGATTTGCTGGCCAGTTTTACGGTCAATAATATTTGTTTTTAAAACTTCAATCATCGGTAGATCGTTACTACCATTCTTATCATCAATACTCATCGTTACTGTAAGAATTTCAAGTTCTACATAGTAACGATCTCCTTTTGGATTATCCAAATGAGCCAATGCATTGAATCGATTGTTAATCATATTTAAAGCATTGCGTAAGTTTTGCTGACGATTAGCTCCTCTTGCCAAGTTAGCAAAATTGGTTGTCAGACGCGTTTTACTTGAGGGGTGATAATTTTCATCTAAACAAGTGCTTTTTAGCGTAAACACAAAATCATTTTGGATTGTATTTTGGGCGTTTTCGATATCCTGCTTTTCGTTTCTTAAATCTTCTTGTATGTTCGCTTTCATCTGATGACAAGGTTTAGTATTTTTACCCTGCAAATTTGAAAATAAAAGATTTAATATTTTTAATAATCCAAAAATTCAGATAATTATTCTTTTTTAACACATATTTAAAGATTATTAATCTTTTTGCAAATACAATAACAAGGAAAAACAGATAATTATTCTTTAGAGAACCGGAATATGACCAATTTGAAGCTTCCCATAGCAATTCAAGGCTCGAAAAAGAAAACAATATAATTTATATTTGCTGAAATTTAAGATAGATATAGTAATGAATTTGATAGAAAATCTAAAATGGCGTTACGCTGCCAAAGCTTATTCCAACATTAAAGTAGCAGAAGAAAAGATTGATCAAATCTTAGAGGCTATAAATCTTTCAGCATCTTCTTGTGGTCTGCAATCTTACCGTGTTTTTGTTGTAAGCAACCCTGAAATTCAAAAAAAATTAGGTGCTGATTCGTATAATGGACAGATTAGCTCTTGCTCTCATTTGTTGGTTTTTGCCGCATTCAGTGATATGTCTTCGACTTACATTGACGATTATATGGCAATGACAGAAAAGCAAAGAGGTCTTGATGCTGGTGCATTATCAGGATTTAGAAATGGATTGAATTCTTATTTCAGCGCTATTAACGCAGAGCAAAAAGCATTTTGGGCAGCCAAACAGGCTTATATTGCACTAGGAACTGCACTTATTGCAGCGGCAGAATTGAAAGTGGATGCAACTCCTATCGAAGGATTTAATGCTGCCATTATCGATGAGGTTTTGGGTTTGAAAGAAAAAGGGTTACATTCTACAGTTATCCTTGCTTTAGGATATCGCGATTCGGAAAAGGACTATATGGCAGCTACGAAAAAAGTTCGTTTACCTATAGACGAAATGATAACGAAAGTTTACTAATATAATGAGTTATATTAATTATTACGGTAAAAGTATACCTTCAACCGTCTAGACTCGATACTTTTTCTGCCACAAAAAGCTCAGGTAGATTATACCGTTTTTATTCTGCATAAGTTTTGTGGCAGAAGGATCCAGTTTATTAAAACCTATATCCCGCAACTCAACCCAAATGTTTGCACATTAGTATGATCCGTTTTCTTTACGTCGAATAATAGTCTTCCATAAGCAATATGTGTTTCAAAAAGAAATCCTCTTTTGCTGACCCTTTTTCAGCCTCCGCCTCCGCCTAGAGCAAAAAGAATAACATATGGGTTTTCAGTGCAGGATAATAGAAATTTCTTTTCCTTTTTTTATATTTTAACTTCCCGTTAACTCCCTGTTGGCCATATATTCCACACTTTTGTTTACTGAAACAAATAAAAGAAAATAGCTTATTTTATTGTTTCGTTTTTAACTACATATCCAATTTTTAAGAGTTTATATTTAATCGCTTATCCCAACTTGTTAAATATACATTCGCAGCTATAGCATAAAATAAGGTTTTAATGAAAAATAACCCTAAATTACTCAGCAATTATGAGTACAAGAAGTTCTTTCTTCCAGATATATCTGCTCATAATCTCTTTAATAATTCGAATGTACAACTGTACCGAATTGAGAATTATTTAAAGAAAATTGTAATTCCCGTTAATCCGTATCAAACCACCTTTAATTTTCTAATTTTTGTCACAAAAGGGTATGTAAAACAGCAGCTGGAAACATCGGTTTTTGAAATTAATGCCAATCAAGCGCTCAGTATCAAACAAGGGAATTTTACAGCAACATTAGAACTGTCAGACGATGTTGAAGGTTTTTTTGTTATCTATGAAAATGAGGTGATCACTGAAATTGCGTTGACTACAAGTGATCTAAACTTTTTTTACACTTCGCCTTTCTCTATTTTAAATCCTAACCAAATCAATTGGCTTATCCGTTTATTTGAATTACTGGAAGAGGAATTGAACCAAACCGAACATATTAATGCAATTACTACATCTCTTCTTCAATCTGCATTATTAAAAATTATACGAACAGAAAATACTGATAATAAATCACTTAGCCGTGCAAGTTTTATCTCTTTTCAATTTAGAGAATTGGTTCAGAAAAACCATATTCAACATAAAAACATCGATTATTACTCCAATCTATTAAAAATATCAGACAATTATTTGAACAAATGCGTTAAAGAAACTACTGGAAAGGCACCAAAGCAATGGATAAACGAAATTACGATTCAACACAGCCAAATTCTTTTGCAAGATAATTCGAAAGAAATAGCAGAAATAGCATTTGAGCTGCATTTTCAATCGCCTTCTTATTTTTCACGTATGTTTAAAAAAGTGACAGGAGAGTCACCTTCTGATTATCGAACACAGTTTTTAAAACATTAAAATTTAAAACTCATTCATAAAAAAAGAAAACGCTTAAACAGGATGTTTAAAAATCCTGTTATAAGCGTTTTTTGTCTAAAAAAGACTCTACTTAAAAAATATAAATTTTAGCTTATAAATTAAGCTGGTGTACCTTCACTATTAGAAACAACAGCATCAATTTGAACTAAAGCATCCTTCGGAATTGCCGAAACTCCAATTACTGTTCTTGCAGGCAAATCTCCGCTGAAAAATGAAGTATAAATTTCGTTGACAGCATCAAGGTCTTCAATATTTTTTAATTGAATATTTATTTTAACAATGTCATCCATTTTATGGTCGATACTTTCTACAATTGCTTTGATATTGTTTAAACATTGTGTAGCCTGTTCTTTAATTCCGCTTCCAACTATTTGATTGTTTTCTGGAACTAAAGGCAATTGACCTGCAATATGATTGTAATGTGAATAAGCAACTGTGTGCGAATACGGAACTTTTGGTGCGTTTTCTGTGTTATTTGCTTCAATAACTAAAAAACGTGCATCTTCTGGAAGTTGCGGAGGCGTTCCGTCACCATGTGAGACTGCTACATCAATCTGAACCAAAGCATCTATTGGTAAAGCTCGAGCATTAATAATTGTTCTTGCAGGAACATAGTTTGGGAAGAATTTTGCTAAAACTTCATTCACAACTTCAGCATCTGAAATGTCTTTAAGAAAAACGGTCGTTTTAACCACATCATTCATAACGTGTCCAATGCTTTCTAAAATAGCTTTAATATTTTCTAAACATTGTTCAGTCTGTTCTTTTACGCCACCTCCAACAATTTTACCAGATTGTGGATTGATAGGCAATTGTGCAGAAATATTGCTATAGTGAGAAAACGATACGTTATGCGCATGTATGCTCTTAGGTGCATTTTCTGCATTTCTGGTCACTTTAACAAGATCTAAAGCTTTTTGCGGAGTTGTTCCCTCACCGTTTGAAATAAGAGTATCTATCTGAATTAAAGCGCCATCTAATGGCAGAGCTTCTACGGCAACCGTTGTACGAGTTGGAAGATTGCTTTTGAAGAATGTTTTGTACACTTCGTCTACTGCTTCTACATCAGAAATATTCTTTAAGAAAACAGTTAGTTTTACCGCATCATCCATAACATGACCAATGCTTTCTACAATTGCTTGAATATTGGTCAAACATTGTTTTGCCTGCTCTTTAATACCGCCAATAACTATTTCTCCTGTTTTAGGATCGATAGGCAATTGCGCCGAGAAATTGTTGTAATGAGAAAATGCTACAGTTTGCGTTGAAAATGGGCTTTTTGGCGCATTTTCTGTGTTTCTCGAGTTCTTTTTAATTTCGCTCATAATTTGTTTAATTTCTGTTTTTATAATTACTTTTTATGTACTAGCCTTTCTATTAGCTTATCATGCCCCAAAAGGATTTTTCCAAATTATATCTAAGGCTAAATAATTCACATCTGAAATATCTGTCCCTTTTCCAATGAGGTTATACATATAGCCTACATCGAAAACAAATGGAATTTCATGTGGAGTAAGTGAGTAGTAAAGAGTGAGTCTGCTTTCTTTATAATCAAATTTTGACCATTCTTTCTCGGGTTCATTTTCTTTGCTTATTGCAAAAAGAACTTCTGCTCCACCTATTATATGATGTGTTTTGGTAGTTCCTAAATCCAAGCTTAGCTGTGTTTTAAGACGTGTACGTAGCTGAAAATTCTCTTCGGTATTACTAAAATCAGGATTGAAAAATTCCCTAAACTCTTGTCTTATAGTATTTTTCCATTTCAGTCCGTTGCCTTCTGTGATATAAGAATAGCGTCCGTATACTCTAAATTCCTGTTCAATTGCAGGATTTAATTCTTCATAAGGCGCTTGAGAGTCGTAATTATTAGATCTTCTGTAGCTTAGCGCATACGAGTATTCCCAGTTCTTGTTATAACGGTTGGAAATTTCCTCGTTAATTACCAGAATTGCCATTTTAGAAAATGGATTATTCTCATCTGGACTACTTTTTAAACCAACACCTACATAAGTTGTCGATTCTTTTTGTTTAAGCGAATCTAAAGATTGCCTGACCCCAAAGGCAAACCAAGAAGCATTTTTTGCCTCTCCTAAACCTGGTGGGCTTAACTGTGCGTATGATTTATTACTAAATGTGACCACAAAAATGACCACTGCCAATAGCAATTTGCTTTTTGCAGACACGTTTTTCATATTTTCTAAAGTTTAAAATTTGTAGCTTATTCCTGCTTTTACAGCGAAAGGAGTTCCAGGAGTAAAACATAATTCTGATACTGAACTAGCTTCGTCTCTAAGTCTGGTTTCTGTTTCAAATTGCGCTTCATTCCATTTGGTGTTAAAGATGTTTTGAAACTGCATATTTACTTCCCAGTTTCTTTTTCCATAAGCCAAGACAAGATCATTAACAAAATAGCCTCGTGTTCTAACCGAATTGTCTTCTATGGCAGGTCGCGAATCCATATAACGGTATCTCAGATTTGCCGAGAAACCCGAAGGAAGTTTTACCGCTACACCTCCGGTGCTTGTAAAGGTTGGAACCAACGGAATATAATCTTCTCCTTTTGGCTCATCAATAAAACGTGCGTGAGCATAATTAAGATCTCCGTCTAGGTATAACCAAGGAATTGGCTGGTATCTCAAACTCAAATCAAAACCTAAACGACGTGTTTTTCCTGAAGGTTCTACCACAGCTTCGTCTCCAACATATACAAATTCTTGCTGCAAATACATGTGCCAAATTGCTGGCTGAATAATCATATTGGCTGTTGGGCGCAGAATAACACCAAAATCACTTCCAAAAGAATAAGGAAGAATATCTTTTCCCTGTTGTGCTACTACAACTCTTACGTCGTTTGAGTGAAATCCAAAACCAGACTTAATATACCATTGCACATTTTGATTCTGTGTATACGAAATATTCAATTTTGGACTTACTCTAGCCGCAGAAGCTTCTTTCGCCGAAGGTAAACTAGCAAGTCGATCATGAAGACTAAAGGTAAAATAGTCTAGCCTAGCTGATGGATTGATTAGCCATTTCCCTATTCTATAATCAATTGAGGTATAGCCGTGGACATTGATTTCAGAGGCAGATGCATCAGACATTCTATCTAACAATAAATCACGCTGAAAAACATGACTTAGTTGTAAATCCTTGATATCATCAAAACGGAAGCCCGCTCCTGATGTCCAAGTCATATTGCTATTTTCAAATGCAAATCGTCGGACATACTTATTTTCAAGTCCATAAATAGAACGATTGTCAGTTTGCTGAATCTCGTCTCCGTAAACAGGATCATTTAGAAAAAAAGTGAAATTTGAGAACAGATTGAAATCATATTTAGAATAGAATAAATTGCTAGAAAACTCTTCGTTCTCGTTGGCTAAATACCTATAATTTAATGCCAAATTAGTTCTCGATGTTCTTCCGCCCTCAGTTGGATCTATAGATCCCCATCTGCTTATAATTCCTTCTTCGACTGCTCTTTCAGGAATTTGTCCAGAGGCATTCCAGTCTGAACTAAACGTAGATCCTAGAATAGAGAAATAATGCTTTTCATCAATCCATTGGCTGTATTTAGTCAAAAAGTTAATGCGTTTAAAATCCTGTTTCACATCAAACGGTCCATCGGTATAATTGAATTCACCCGCTACATAGAAACTTTTGTCTTTCTCGTTTTTATTTAAAAGATTCAGCATTGTAACTGCACGCATCGTATTGAAAGACCCTCCTTCAATTTTGAAAAGATTATTCTCTAATCTGTCAAAAGTGCTGAAATTGACATATCCTGAGGTATTAAAATCTCCTTTATCTGCATAATAAGATCCTTTTCCAAAATCGATATCTTTAATCGTTTCTGGAATCAGAAAATGCAAATCGGCATATCCCTGTCCATGCGCATGTGAGACTATGTTTACTGGCATTCCGTCAGCTATAACGCTGATGTCGGTTCCATGGTCATTATCAAAACCTCTCAAAAATATTTGTTCTGCTTTACCTCCTCCAGCATGCTGGGCAATAAAAAGTCCAGGAACTTTTCGCAATAGATCCTGCGCAGAATTTACAGGAGCCATTTTTAAATCAACTTTCATTATTTGTTTTCTGAAGTCGATATTACTAATTACTATTTTACTCAGATGCACTGTATCTGCTTCTGATTTGTTTACTTCTGTTTTTTTTGCTTCTGGCTTATTTGCTTCTTGAGCAAATCCATTTTGCATCACTAACAATACTATTACAATTGCTGTAAAAAGTTTGTTTCTCATTATTATTAATTTTCTTCTACAATTGCCGTTTTATTTTCAAAACGACCTACTATTTTTTTTAGGGAAACAATTACCCACATCGATAAAACAAATGGAAACGTAAGTGTAATCCATCCGTTATGCATCATAAAAATGTCAAAGTATGTTGCTATGATTACTGATAGCAATACATATAATCCATCTCTTGGTTTTGTTCCGCTACATGCAATTCCGCATAAAACAGCGTTGAAACTAAACATTCCATCTTCTATTAATTTTACAGAATCTTGATCAAAATGTGCAATTGCCGCTGCAATTACCGCCGCTAGAAATCCGTATAAAGCTGCTGTAGGATTATTGAGAAAAACTCCTATAAAAAACAGCAAACCTGCAGCAATAGTTCCCTGAAAAATCACTTCACTATAGGCATGCGCTGCTACTGCAAAATCTTCAAGCTCCTTCATTTCTATATTAGCTGCAGGTATTCTTGCAACTGCTAATCCAAAATGCTGAATACTCAAAACAGCAATTACCGTAATAACGATAAAAGGAAAGGTGAAAAAGGGAATCTTTTTACGAATGGAAAATTCCATTAGCAATGTGCTTAGTACAAATCCTAAAACAAGTAAAAACCATATTAAAGGACTTGTTTCAAAGAAGAAAACTAATCCTACTCCTACTAGCGTTGCATTAAATCCGTATAAACCTGCCTTTATATTTTCGTTACTGAAATTGCAAATTTTTGCTGTCGCAGTACCAATTATAGAACTCAGCAAAGCTGCAACTCCCATCAGGGTCGAGTCATAAGATATCGCAATTAAAAATAATAACCCTGTCCAAGCACTTTCTTGAAGCATGATTTGCCCAATGCCTTTAAGCACTGTTTCTACTATTGATTTTATTTTTTTCATTTGTGTATACTTCTAGAAATAAAAATTATTTGAATTACCAGCCTAAAAAGACCATCCCGACACCACATGCTAAAACTACTGCTCCACTAATTGCTGGGGTATAACGTTCTAGTTTTTCCGTTTTGAAAAAAGAATATCCATATACTCCCAAAAGCACCATACCAAGCATAGTCAAAACGGTGCTTAGCGTAAAAACACCAATGATTGTAGAAATTTCGCCAACAGAACGTTTCAATCCAGAATAGAATAATAAAGGAATTAGAGGTTCACTTGGTCCCATTACGAAAATGGCAAACAAAACTAAAGGCGTTACTTTAACTCGATTCGTAGGCATAACTACTTCTCCATGTTTATGCGAAAACACAAATACATCTTCTCCCATTACGTCAAAGTGTTTGTGCGCTTTGTTCTTGTATGCAGCCCAAAGCCCATAAATAAGATAAATTGCACCAAATAACAGCAGTGCCCAGCTTGCAACATTGCCTCTAAAATCTTGGAAAAATGTTATTTTATTGATTTGCCATCCTAAGAAAACCCCAATAAATCCTAAAACTACCGAACTCAAAATATGTCCGAAACCGCAAACTATTGTAAGCATAATTGTCTTGGACATACTCCATTTGCGAGATCTTGACAAAACAATAAATGGCAAATAATGATCAGGTCCCGAAGCCGTATGAAAAAAGCTGATGCTGATCGCTGTAATTGATAATGCTATTAAATTTGAATCCATAATCTGCTTAAATTTGTATTACTGCTTTTTCTTCCCAAAGCACATCCTGCACTTTTCGGAAGAAATCAAACATTTGCTCTCCTCCATTTCCTAGAATTCTAATGACAAAACCGTTTGCTTCTAGCTTACTGATTCCGAATGATACATTTTCTAGTCCTTCTAGTTCTTTAAAAAAGTATTCTATACGATCTTCCAAGTCGTCATCTTTTGTATTGAGATATACAAAAGTTCCTTGATGGGTAAAGCCTTCCAGTAAACCCATCGCAGCTAAGGGCATAATATCTGGTCTTAAGAGAACATTGTCTTTTAAGACCAGTCTATCGTGATAATAAACCTCTAGAAGATTTTGAAAATGAGCATACTTAAAAGTTTCTCCGTGATGTTTGCGCCCACAGGTAATAATTTCGCTTATTGTCAAATCACAATCATCTTCAATATAAATCTTATTATGACTTTTGAATGTTGAGTCTTCATGAGGCACTACAGGATGAGGAACGTACGAGAAAGAAGTTCCCTTTTCCATTTTGACATTCATGATCTGCGAAGCACTCCCCTCCATATTAAACAATCGCTGATAGGATTGTGACTGCAATTGCAAACGGGCATTTTCTTTTACATTCACCTGTATATCGTAAACGTCACCGCTTAAAATTCCAGGTGATGAACTCATGATCATCAAATATGAAGCTCCATCAGATTTGTACTGTCCAACAGGCATAATCCTGAAGGGTTGTGTCACGTATGCATCTCTTAAAAATGATTCCCCATCCCTTTCTTCTATTTCTATTTTTAGGGTACTTACCATTTGATTAACGAACTAAATTTGGTTCTTCAATATCTTCTAGCAATGCATATTTCTTGATCCAGCCAATAACTTCATCAATTCCTTCTGTAGATCTAAGGTTTGAGAATACAAACGGTGCACCTTTTCTCATTCTACGTGCATCGTTCTCCATCACTTCTAAACTAGCTCCTACATATGGCGCTAAGTCAATTTTGTTTATCAAAAGCAAATCTGATCTTGTAATACCAGGTCCACCTTTACGAGGGATTTTTTCTCCTTCGGCAACGTCAATTACGAAAATTGTCACATCGGCCAAGTCTGGCGAAAAGGTTGCTGAAAGATTATCTCCACCGCTTTCAATTAGAATTAATTCGATATCAGGAAAACGAGAAACTAATTCATCCACTGCTTCCAAATTCATACTCGCATCTTCGCGAATTGCAGTGTGAGGGCAACCTCCTGTTTCTACTCCAATGATTTTTTCTTTTGGCAACAAACTGTTTTTTACCATAAATTCGGCATCTTCTTTAGTATAGATGTCATTGGTGATTACGCCTAAATTATAATCGTTTAGCATTTTTCGGCTTAAACGTTCTAATAATGCAGTTTTTCCTGATCCTACAGGCCCTGCAACTCCTACTTTTACATATTTTCTAGTTTCCATTTTCTTTATTTTTTTATTCTTTTCTCTTTTTCTACGACATATATAATCTTGAATAAAGCCTCTCGTGTTGCATGCATCGAATATCAAACGCGATGCTGCAAAGACCTACAAGTTCTCTGTCTATTGTTAAGGTTTCTTTTGCTAATTTTTTAATCAGCGGTTGTAATTCGAATAAAACATCTTGTCCATCTAATTGTCCTAGAGGTACAAGCTTTACCGAATTGGTAATCATCCCGATAGCGGCATTGTAATAGAATGCGAATAAAGCTTCATCTAACGGAATTTCTAATAACTGTGCGTACAATCCAAAAGCAATACAATAATGTGCCGTTGCTTCTTTATTGGCAATTGCACGTTCATAATTGCTAATGAGATCAAAGGCTTTCTGTCTTCGAAAAATCTTAATTAGTCGAATTCCCAACTTCTGACTTGCCTCACGTATTTCTCGTGGACTTTTTAAAGCGCTGCATTCTTGATCTAATTTTACGATAGTTTCCAAATCATTATTTGCAGCCGCTACATAAGCTAATTTCAAGAAAGATGCATCGTTGTATTTAATGTTATACATTAACATGTTTGAAACAAACTCTTTTGCTGAAGCTACAGAATTTACCGCTTCATCCTGAACATAAGTCTCCAAACCGTTGGAGTGTGTATAGCCTCCAATAGGTAAAGTCGGATCTGCCAAATGAAGAAGACTTCCTAAATAAGTGTTTTCTATATTAGTCATTTGAAGAAGCCATATTTAGGATTTTTGTAAAAAGGGACGAATTTCCGTGACCGTGAGGCGCAACATTTGATTTTAGCAAATGCAAGAGCTTTATCTCCTGTTTTTCTGGTTTGTAACCACTCGCTTCGAGCCATCTAAACATTGGCATTTCAAAAGGCATCATAATCTGATCATTTTGAATGAATAATGGAAGATGTTTGTTTCCAATTTCATAGCAAATGGTTCCCATTTCTAATAAAGACGAAGGTGTCATTACAATCGCTTCACAAGGTTTAATGTTTACAACAATCGCTTTTTTATCATCTTGATAAAGAACATCATCTTGATTCAATCGCTGTCCTTCCTGAATAAACTTAATCGCAATTTCAACCCCTGAATTTGTTCGCTTGCGCTGAATTCTCTTGGTAGTTTCAAACCACTCTATTTCCAGAAGATCTATCTCAAGACCTTCAATTGAATGTGTTTTTGTATTACCTATTATCTGTTGTATAATCATTATTTTGATTTTTTAAAGGAGATGTTTTTTGAAACTCCGAGCCCTAATGTTGAGCCATTTATTCCAGCAATAAATGTTCTATTACTCGTTTTATTTGCATCATTTCCTGTAGTATTTTCATATGATAATTCGCAGAATTTGGCTTTTAGCGCCCATCCATGACCTAGAAATACGGCTACAATTGGATAGATTCTTCCTAAATAGCCGTTGTAGCTGTAAGATCCTGGAGTATTCATAAGCGTATTTCCCCATACATAATGCGCGTCAGCCTGAGCGATGATGGCAAAATGATCTCCTATATTCCAAGAATCACTATAAAAATGACCTATCTCGTGTTTAGAGTCAGTAAGATTTCCTGCTGCGTTTTTCTCTTGATCAAAAGCAAAATTCATCCCTGCAACAACGTGATCATTAAAAAAATATCCTACTCCGATTGGATTTGCACCAAAACTGCTACCCGTATTATTATTGTCTTTATAGGTTAAAGAACCATAAAGCATTAAAGATCCTTTCTGTGCATGAACCGTTGTTAAAGACGTACATACTAAGAGAAGAATTAAACCCAAATTAATTTTCCAACTATTCATAAATTCTTTTTTTGTTTTTATCTAATCTTACTGCAACAAGATAAATTGCCGCAGTAAGAAGTAGAATAACAGTTATTAATTAAAACAAGTAGTATAATTGTGCTAATGGAAGTTTATCCACAGGTTCGCAAGTGATTTTTTCTCCATCGATTGTCACGGTATAGTTTTCAGCATTTACCATGATTTCTGGAGTTGCGTTATTATGAATCATATCAGCCTTGCCAATGTTTCTGCAATTTGAAACTGCTAGTAATTTCTTTTCCAAACCATATTCTTCGGCAATATTATTATCGATACCAGCTTGAGAAACAAAGGTGAAAACTGTTTTGGTCAATGCTTTTCCGTAGGTTCCAAACATATTACGCATAATGATAGGCTGCGGTGTTGGAATAGAAGCATTAGCATCCCCCATTTTGCTTGCGGCAATAAAACCTCCTTTTACGATAATTTCTGGCTTCACTCCAAATAATGAAGGTTTCCAAATTACCAAGTCAGCAATTTTGCCTGCTTCTATTGATCCAACATAATTAGAAATTCCGTGTGCGATTGCAGGATTAATTGTGTATTTAGATACATATCTTTTTGCGCGATAGTTGTCATTTTTGTTTGCTGCATCTTCGGCTAAATGACCTTTCTGCTTCTTCATCTTATCTGCCGTTTGCCAAGTACGGGTAATTACTTCACCTACACGTCCCATAGCTTGCGAATCGGAACTCATGATACTGAATACTCCCATATCTTGAAGCACATCTTCTGCCGCAATAGTTTCAGGACGAATACGCGAATCGGCAAAAGCCACATCTTCTGGAATTTTTGGACTCAGGTGATGACAAACCATCAACATATCCAAATGCTCGTCTATAGTATTTGTTGTATAAGGTCTGGTTGGGTTTGTAGACGCTGGCAATACATTTGGATACATTGCCGCCTTGATAATATCTGGTGCATGACCACCTCCTGCTCCTTCTGTATGGAAGGTGTGAATAACACGTCCTGCGATAGCATTCATCGTATCTTCAAGGAATCCTGCTTCATTAAGCGTATCGGTGTGAATAGCTACTTGTACATCATATTTGTCAGCAGCTTTTAGAGAAGCATCGATTACAGCTGGAGTTGCTCCCCAATCTTCATGGATTTTTACTCCCAATGCTCCTGCTTCAATTTGTTCTTCAATTGGAGCTTCTGTAGCCACATTCCCTTTTCCGAAAAAGCCAACGTTTACAGGAAATGCTTCTGCAGCTTGCAACATTCTTTTAATGTTATGTTTTCCTGGAGTAACTGTTGTAGCATTTGTTCCATCAGCAGGGCCAGTTCCACCACCTATCATCGTAGTAACTCCGCTATACAAAGCCGTTTCTATTTGAGTCGGACTGATAAAGTGTATGTGCGTATCAATTCCTCCAGCCGTAACAATATATCCATGACCTCCATGAACTTCTGTTGAAGCTCCGATAATCATGCCTGGTGTGATATTGTCCATGGTATCAGGATTTCCCGCTCTACCAACACCAACAATTTTTCCATCTTTAATACCAATATCTCCTTTTACAATTCCCCAGTGATCAATAATTGTAGCACCAGTAATTACAAAATCTAGAACACCTTCATCACGCAAAGCTGTTGAAGATTGGCACATACCATCTCTTACTGTTTTTCCTCCACCAAACTTTGCTTCATCTCCATAAGAACAGAAATCTTTTTCAATTTCGATAATAAGATCTGTATCTCCTAAACGTATTTGATCTCCTACTGTTCTGAACCAAAAATACTTGTATAATTTTTTCTAGTTACTTCTAAACTCATGATTTCACATTTTTAAATTTGCCTTCCTCTAAACGTTCTAATGCAACAGCCTTATTATGTGGAGACAAGTCTCCATCAACTAAATTGTTGTGTCCAAAAAGACGTTGGTTTCCGCCAAACTCCGTCAGTTCAACTTCTTTCTCCTCTCCTGGCTCAAATCTCACTGCTGTACTGGCAATAATATTTAATCGCATTCCGAATGCTTTTTCTCTGTCAAAAGACATCATTCTGTTCACTTCAAAAAAATGAAAATGTGAACCTACTTGAATCGGTCTGTCTCCTGTATTGGTAACTTTTATAGTTAACGTTTTACGGCTATCATTACAAATAATAGTACTATCTTTTAGTATAATCTCTCCTGGAATCATTGCTGTTTCTTTTTGTTGTTTATCGCACAGGGTTGTGTACGGTTACTAGTTTTGTTCCATCTGGAAATGTTGCTTCAATCTGTATATCATGAATCATCTCCGCCACGCCTTCCATCACATCTTCTTTACGAAGCAATGTCGCGCCATATTGCATTAATTCGGCTACTGTCTTGCCGTCTCGTGCACGTTCCATAAGTTCACTGCTAATAAGAGCAATGGTTTCAGGATAATTTAATTTTAAGCCTCGGGCTTTTCTCTTTTGAGCCAATTCTCCAGCTGTGTGCAGCATTAGCTTCTCAATCTCTCTTGGTGTTAAGTGCATAGTAAAATATTTTGGGTTATGTAAATAGAGATCCGCATAACTGATCTCTTTTTTTTAGATCAATAATGATTTCTTTAGATAATAAAAATGGATTAAATGGGGTGATAAGTACATTATCCGGCATAGAATGCTACTTGGACAAGTATAAAGATGTATTTTCTAGAACAAAAAATACACCTGTCTTATTTGCTGCAAAACGTGGTAATAACTTGCAGATAATAAGTATTTTGCTAAAATTTGAGCATAAAACCACTCAAGATAAAAAATCTAAGTTTATCTTGAACGCAATGCGCTAAATTCAATTAAGCAGTTAAAAAAAATTAAATGTGGATTTTCAGGCTATGAAATAGGATATTTCGTGACGTGTTTCTAAAAGGAATTATGTTTCTTTCCCATATTCCTTGACTGTTTAATTTTATATTTTCTACATAAACAAAACAATCGTCCTTTAAATTTTTGAAATTTAAGTTAAATGGAGAATCAGGCAAAGAACTGCTAGATTTTTCCGTTTCAAAAGTATTCTCCAATAAAACAAATTTCAACTCATCAGAATCTGAAAGTGCTTTATTTACTGTTGACTTATTGGTGGTTTGCGTCTCAAAAACTGATGAAGTCGCTTTGTGAGTATTCATTCTCTTCACAACAGAGTTGCTATAACTACTTGGAATAGTTAAGAGGCAAATTTGTAAGAATAAAATGTAAGCTAACTTCATCGAGAATATTTCAATTATTAGAGAATTGTTCTTTTATACTCGCAAAATTAGTGGGGTTGAAATACAATTGAGTAGCACAAATCTTGACTTTTCTTTTCCAAATTTAGAAATAATACAACTTTAACATATTTTTTTATGCTCACCAGAGTCAAATCTTTTAGTTTCCAAATGTAATTCAGGCAGTCTTTTTAATTAAAGCAACTCTACTTTTACACTATTTATTTTTCCTTCAAACTTAAAAGGCGCTTTTTTGTAATAACGAATAGAAACTGGTCCTCCTAAATCTTCTCCAACATCAAAAGTTTCGCTGGCTGTAAAGGCTACATGAACTGTACGTTTCACTTGTCCTTTCGCATATTCTTTGCCATCAACCGTAATTACAATGTCGGCGGGTGGAGACTTAAAATACGGTCGTAATTATTATGATTATCAGGAAGGAACTTTAGTATTTATATCTCCAGGACAGACGATTGATGTAGAAAACAAAGTAGATTATTACCAGCCTGCAGGACATGGATTGGTTTTTCATCCCGATTTAATCCGAGGTACAACACTTGCTAAAAGTATTACTGAATATAGTTTTTTTGGTTACAATACTAGCGAAGCTTTGCATTTGTCCGAAAAAGAAAAACAACTTGTTTTTGACTGCTTTAATAAAATTGAAATTGAATTAAAACAATCTATAGATAAGCACAGTAAAAAACTTATTGCTTCTAATATTGAATTGTTTCTGAATTACTGTGAAAGGTTTTACGACCGCCAGTTTATTACTAGAGATACTACCAATAAAGGAATTGTTGAAAAATTTGAAGAATTATTAAATAGTTATTTTTCTTCTGACAAACCAAATACAATAGGACTTCCATCTGTTGCCTATTATGCAGGAGAGCTTAATTTGTCTCCAAATTATTTTGGTGATTTAATTAAAAAAGAAACAGGGAAATCTGCTCAGGAATACATTCAAAATAAAATTATTGAAACGGCAAAAGACAAAATATTTGATTCTACAAAAACCATCAATGAGGTGGCTTATGAATTAGGTTTTAAATACCCACAGCATTTTACTCGTTTCTTCAAGCAACATGTTGGCAGTACTCCTAATGAATACAGGGTAATGAATTAAGAAAAAAAAGCTTTCAATAAATGAATGAAAAATTAAGCGCTAAAGTAAAAAACGTTAATTCCTAGGAATTAACGTTTTTTTTATGCCATCATCTTATCACCTATTAATATCTTAAAACTATATTTAAAAAAAGTGGCAGAATTTAAAAAAAACTGCCACTGGAAAGATATAATTCTAATTTGAAATTAAAATATTATTTTTTTTGATGTCCTACCCCCGTCTTCAAAAAATACCCTAATTAGGAATACTTGACTGCCAGAGTTGATGCTATCAATCTCTAAATCAAATGCTTTTAACTGCCCAATATTGTAAATCAGCCTTCCTGCCGCATCATAAATTGAAACTTGCTCCATAGCGGTCTTATAAGATTTTAATGTGATAACTTTATTTTTTGAAGCAACTATTAGATTTTCGGGATTATTATCAAATTGAGCATTCCCTAAACTTGCTTTGGCAGTATAGCGAATTATAAAACGATCTACAAAAGTTCCTTTTTCTGTTGAAAATGTATAAGCACCTTTTTTCAAATTATGCACAATACCAGTCTCTTTATCCTCTAGATAAATATCCTGATCAGCTAAATCGCCATCTGCATGATCAATTGAAATGTTTAAATCTCCGACAATTTCAGATCTGTAACCAAGAGGAACTGTATCGCTGAGAAGAAACGGCAGACCACGTGCCTGAATCACCAGTTTCTTTCCTTCGTTAATGCTATAAAAATCCGCATATTTATTTGCATCCAAGGAAACGGCATCATAATTAAAATCAAAACCATTAGTTGCTCCTTCTATATAACCAAGTAAAAGCTGCTTAAAAAGACCTTCATTATTAGTCAGATTAAGCCATACCCGATGTCTTTCAATTGCGGGAACATCCTTGTAATGTAATATGGATTGATGACTGTTTTGAAATACAGGCTTGCAAAAGACAGAATGGGCATTTAGAGAGTTTAATAACACAAAAGAAATTAAAAGTATAAAATTTGATGAGTATTTTTTTTTCATAACGTAAAATTTAATAAGTAGTAAGTGGGTAAATAAATTTGATGCTCTTTACTCTAAAATAATCTTAAACACTTGATTACGTTTTAGCTAAAATTAGAAGAGTAAATTATAATTTGACAAAAAAAGAAAGGAGGTGAATTTGAGTTTACAGCCATAAAAAAAAGATATTTTATTAGTAGGATCTAGCACTATGCTTAAAATAAATTTATAACTGAACACTAAAAATTCATTTATATCTATACCTCTAAAAGTTACAAACATCCCACTTACAAGGAAGGTTTAGCGGTAAAAACATTCTTTTATAGAAACCGAGACGGAATCGGAAAATTTTCTATAGTTTCAATCACTGGCATGTAAGCCAGTAATTGAATTTCTATATCTATTAAGACTGTAAGTTTTTACTATTCTAACAGCTTTTAGATTATTGATATTGATTCAATTCAATCTCAAAAGGATTAAGTAAAAAGAATCATAAACTTCCCCCAAAAAGTCTATCAAACATCTTAAATAGAAGTGTCTTTTATAACAATTACAAATTTGATTGATTTAGCGGTATAATTACAAGATCACAAGGGAGTAAAATATTCTTAATAGTTATAATATTTAACTTCAAAGGTCTTTTTTACAGTACAATCGAAAATATATAACAGTAGTAAATTATCGTAATCTGTGTTGCAAATAATCCAATTTCTTTAAATCTTGCATAAATTGAATTAGCTTTTGTAATGCAGTCGTCACAAAAAAATCCCGTTTCTTTCGAAACGGGATTTTTCTTTATTCATTTTTTTATATTGTTCTACTTCAAATCAATATCCACTTTATCAATTATTCCAGTAAACTTAAACGGAAGCTTATACGAATATGCAACTGGAGATCCGGTATCTTCGCCAATTCCGAAAGTATCGATTCCGAAACGCGCGGCAACTGTTTTATCAATTCGGCCTTCGCCAACTAATTTATTATTGATATACAATTTTCCAGTTCCGCCTTTTCCAGTTCCTCCGCCATCATAAGCAAAATCAAATCGTACAGTACTTTTTCCAATCGGAAGTGATTCTTTTGAAGTAATGACATAACGGGCTTCATCAAAATAATTGTAATGATATACCAGTTTTCCGTTCTGCACGTACAATGCAAATCCGGCAGAACTTCCTCCTGAAGCCACAATAATACCGCTGTCTGATTTCGATTTCAGCTCAATTTCGGCTGTAATGCTATGCGATTTATTTTTAGTATTTGGCGAAGCCGTTTCAGCCAATCGTGTTGCTCCCTCATAAAAGGTAAAATGCTTGCGTTTAGGATCTGACGGCGTAGGTTTTGGCGAAATTAATCGGCCTGTTCCTCTGTCATCTAACGGATAAACATTATACTTTTTCGCTTCTTCATCAAATATTGCTTGTAGTTCCTTAAGTTTTTCAGGATATTTTTTAGCCAAATCAACAGATTCGCTATAATCTTCATCAATATTATAAAGCTCCCATTTGTCTTTATCCCAGTTTCCTGGAGCAAAATCCTGTCTCCATGGGAAAGTATGTTGTGTTGCAGCAACCCAGCCGTTATCATAAATTGCTCTATTACTAAAGATTTCAAAATATTGTCTGGTTCTAACCGGTTTTGCATTTTTATCTGTAAAAGTAGATAAGAATGAAACACCATCCATAGGTTTTTGCTCCACGCCATCAACCGTTTTTGGAGTCGGAAGATGAGAGGCATCTAAAACGGTAGGAAGTACATCAATCAAATGCACAAACTGACTGCGCATTCCGCCTTTATCTTTAATTACTTTTGGCCAGCTAACTACCATTGGGTTTCGGCTTCCGCCAAAGTGAGATGCCACTTGTTTAACCCATTGAAAAGGAGCATTTCCTGCCCACGCCCAGCCAACAGGATAATGTGGCTCTGTATTAGGATTTCCAATTTCATCAAGATGCTTTAGATTATCAGCCAAAGGCGTTGCAATTCCGCTCAATGCTTTTATTTCGTTGACTGTTCCTTCCATTCCTCCTTCAGAACTTGCTCCATTATCTCCAACAATATAAAATATCAATGTATTATCTGCATCTGGAAGTTTGCTGATAGCTTCTAAAAGCCTTCCTGTTTCATGATCTGCAAACGAAAGATATCCAGCATAATTCTCCATTAAGCGCGCAAATAATTTTTTCTGATCTGCCGAAAGTTTATCCCAAGGCGTAACCCAATCAGGCCTTGGAGTCAATTTAGTTCCTTTTGGTATAATTCCCATTTTCAACTGGCGTTCGTAAGTTTCTTGTCTCACTACATCCCAACCTTTGTCAAATTGTCCTTTAAATTTATCTCGCCATTCTTTTGGCGCATGATGCGGAGCGTGTGCTGCACCAGGAGCAAAATATAGCATAACCGGTTTTTGAGGTGCCACTGATTTACTGTATTCTAGCCAATTGATCGCTCTATCGGTCATATCGGTCATAAAATGATAGCCTTGTTCTGGCGATTTGTCTGGTTCTACTGCTTTTGTATTTTCAAAAAGAACTGGATAATATTGATGCGTTTCACCAGCATTAAATCCGTAAAAGTAATCAAACCCTAAACCAGTAGGCCAGCGATCAAAATGACCAGTAACAGATGTTTCCCAATCTGGCGTATTGTGATTTTTTCCAAACCAGCTGGTGCTGTATCCGTTTCCTTTTAATATTCTTCCTGAAGTTGCGGTCGTTTTTGGAATCATACAGTTATAACTTGGATATCCTGTTGCCCATTCGGCCAAAAAGCCAGAACCTGCATTGTGATGATTTCTACCCGTTAGCAACGCTGCACGTGAAGGACCACAGATTGCAGTGGTATGAAAACGGTTATATTTTAAGCCATTTGCAGCAAGTTTATCCAGTTCTGGAGTTGGAACCGGCCCGCCAAAAGTGCTTACCTGCCCAAAGCCAACATCATCTAAAAGGATAATAATAACATTTGGCGCTCCTTGTGGCGGAGTTACCAATTTTGGCCATTCTTCTTTCGAATCTTTATACGTTTTGCCAATCTTACCGCCAAAAGCAGGCTCAGGAATCGGGAGTATGGTTCGGTCTAATTCTCCGGAATCAGTTTTTTCTGTTACAGAATCGGTTTTTTGCGATTGATTGCAGCTGAAAAGAAATACAGCTAAAATGAAAAGCAGTTTCGGGCTAATAAACGATTTCATATTACGAGATTTTGTTATTCGTAATAAATTTACAAACATGCCTTTTACAAAATCTTCTAATGATGTTTCAAATTATAATTTGCAACAAAGTTTTTACGACTTTAAGCTATACATTTCCACTCTTTTCTAAATTAAATGACAACTTTGTATTATCTATTAAAACAATTTAACTTATCAACTATTTTATTTTAATACTATTCTTTCTGTAATTGCTTTGTTCGAAGAAGCCTCAATTCCGGTAACTTCGGCATACTTTACATTGGGCAGCCAAAAAGAACCTCCTTCAATACGCACAAATATTTTTTCTACTTGTATTCTTTTCTGATTTACACTTACAAAAACATGATATTTTTGATCTGAATCTATCTTTTTTAAGGTTAATGGTAACTTTTTATACGATACAAATTGAAGCTCAAATTCCTCATTATTCAAGACTTTGCTTTCTATTCCGTAGGCAAATTTGCGTTGTATGTAATTAAAGTCTTTTTTCTCTCCTTTCTCGGCATATCGAATCCAATATCCTTTTATCGGATTCTCTTTATCTATTTTTCCATTTTCTTGGTAGTTTATGGCATAAATAGCAGTGTTTATATTAGGGTCCCTCTGAATGTAAAATAGCATATTATCTACGTTTTTAGGCGTGGGAAAATTTAATGGCGAAGGATTTTTAGCTTGTGCCGATAGATTTTCGGAAATTATAGTTACTAAGATCGTTAGAACGATAAGTGATTTTGTAAAATATTTAAATGATAATTTATTCATAAACGAAATATTTGTATGAAGTGTTGGGTGCATTTATTTTAACACATAGAAACATAGCTACAGGATGGCTACAAAGGCGTTTCACTTGCTTAAAACAAACATAGCTATGTGTTAAGAAACTAGTTTCTTTTTAATATTCTTTTTACACATCTAATTCCGAAGCTTCTTAACTATGTTTCTATGTGTTAAAACAATCACACCCAAAAGATTAATTTGATTTGATTATATCCTGTTTTTGGTTGGTCTTAAAAACCCAATATTTTATCATTGGGTAATTAAATCCATAAGAAACAAAACTGTCGATGATTAATCTTCCGATTCGGTAATCGATTTGAAATGCTTTTTGCAAAATAAACGTACCAGATGACTTTAAAGAAATGCTTCCTAATACAACCAACGCAAATTTAAAAAGCTGACTATTAATGCGGCTATTATAACCGCATTGATTTTTAAACACCCAAAATCTATTGATGCTGAAATTGATGATGGCGCCAACGGTTCCTGAAATTAGAATAGAGAAGGTAAAATGCAGTTTACATAGTTCTGTTAATAGAATCATTAAACCATAATCGGTAATACCACCCAAAAATGCCGCAACTTGCGCCTGCAGAAAAGTGACAATCGCTTTCTTCTTGAACATTTCAGCCTTGATTTTTATCTTTTAAATCTCCCAACTTTAAGAGTTTCAAGCTGTCTATGGTATTAATTATAAATAACGCAATGGTGATTAAGCCTGCCAAATAAGTTATAGATCCAGGAAATAAAACTTCTGTAATTAAAATTAAAGCAATAATAAACCGAAGTTCTGTTGGACCAACTAAGCCAGAATCTATACTGTATTGATCTGTAATTTTGTAGCGCAACTGACTGATGATAATCGACCAGCCATACAATGCAACAAAAGCAAAGGCTAATACTTGTGTGCCATTTTCAGCATAAATGTAGTAGCCAAAGCCTATAAGTACAATACCGATCCAATCGGCGATAATATCGAGTGCAAAACCATACCAACGTCGCGGAATATTTCTATAATAAGCCAATCTTCCGTCTAAAGAATCGCCTAACCAATTTATAGCCAATCCGATAATACCCAAAAGCAAATACCAATTGGCCAAATAAGTTCCTAAAACAAAAGCTAAAAAAACGAATCCTGAACCAAGCGTTCCAAGTAAAGTAAGCAAGTTGGGCGAAATGAATTTAGGCACTTTTGGAAGCAAAAATACAATAGTTAACTGTTCTGCTCTTTTTAAAATATTAGTTCGCTTGCGGTCCGAAAATGTTCTTTGCGCAATTGTACTATACTCCTCCACCTGTATTTCTTTTCCCATTATTAGCCCAATATTTGTAACCCTGAGAGGATTGCCAATTCTACCTTTGCAATTTTCAATTTGATTTTTCTTTGCTTACTTTTAAAGAAATCGCTGGCACTTTTTAGTTTACCTGATCTAACCAGATAACTAAATGCGAGAACAATCAGCATAATTATTTAACAATACCTGCAAAACGTTGATAGAAAACCGTTGGACTGTTCTCGTTTTTAGGAGCATATTTTCCTGCTATAATCGGAATATAAATAACCCTTCTTCTACTCTCTTCGCCACGGATAGAGGATTGCGCTACTCTGTGCCACAAACGGCCATCGTGAATAGTTAAATCTCCAGCTTCCGGATTAATAGAAACTTCCTCTGGATCGGCTTGATGATCTAAAAAGTATTTTTTACGAAAAAGCATTTGATAAATACTTTGCTTATGTGTACCTGGAATGATTTTAAGACCGCCATTTTCAGGTTTCAAAGTACTTAAATGAATCCCCACATTTAACATCGGGTTTAGTTTTCCACCATAAAAAATATCTCTTAAACCGTCTGTGTGCCAGCCCATTTTTGTAAACTTACTTTCTGGCCCGTTGATATAATGATTGAAAACCATTCCGTCTTTTTCTTCAGTTCCCAATCTAGCTCCATCGCCTGCCAATGGTAATAAACCATTAAATCTTGGATCAAGTAAAAGTCCGCTTAAGGCTTGATGATGCTGATTGATAAAAGCAAAACGCTGTACAATAGGAGAACCATCTAAATCTTTTCCGAATTTGATAGGAACACCATTTACTTTTTGAAGATTGTTTTCAATCCATTTTTGCTCCACTTGTTTGGAAGCTTCAATGATGGATGAAACCGTTTCCGGATTTATGAATTTTTTAAAATGGATAAAGCCATGTTCGTTAAAAAAGTTTATTTGCTCATTAGTTAATTGCTCAGTAAGAGTGAAGGTTTTATAAGAAGATCCCATGATAATATAGATTTAATAAATGAAATAATAGTGTTTATAATTTTGTCTAAAAGATTGCTGCAACAACAACAGCAACAACACATTCGCATATTTGCTTGCATTCGACCTTTAGGAAAATTAAACGTATTTTTTCTTTTATCTGACATACTCTATAGAATTAGTAGAATTTAATACAAACATAATATATATTTTTTCTTTTGCAAAGAATATTTTTATATTTTTTTCGAAAAAAATTAGATTTTATAAATCCCAGCTGCCGTTTTTTCGATAAAAGCCTTTGGTAGTATGCGGTTGGCATAAACTGAAATGATATTGGTAAAACCAGGAATAACTTCCGATTTTTTACTGAACATGGCTTTTACCGCCATTTTTGCCACTTCATCGGGCTGCATATTAAACTTTTCTGCCATTTTGTTTAAAGCGCTTAAACCAGCTCTTGCGGCAAAACCAGTATCAACTGAACCTGGACTAAAACAGGTTACCGAAATTGAAGTTTGTGCCAATTCGAAACGCAAGGCACGGGTAAACGACAAAACGAAAGCTTTTGTAGCAGAATAAACCGCAAGCGTAGGCACAGCCTGATAGGCAGCGGTACTCGATATATTTAAAATGTAGGCTTGTTTTTGTTGTGAAAGTATGGGAACTAATAAATGCGAAAGCTCTACCACTACATTCATGTTGAGCTGCATCATGCCAAGCTGATCGCTTAGAGCAGACTGACTAAAATCGCCCCACACGCCATAACCAGCATTATTAACTAGAATTCCAAGTGGATAGTTATTACTTTTTATCCAATCGGTTACTATTTGCGATGCGCCATTTGTTGAAAGATCAAGAGATAAAATAAAAGCATTGATGCCGTATTTATCTTGAAGATCATTAGATAAGGCTTTTAATTCCTCCTCACTTCTTGCAACAAGCAATAGCGGATAACCCTGTTTGGCCAATTCATAAGCAATAGCTTTTCCAATGCCTTTGCTGGCACCCGTTATTAAGGCATACGGTTTCGTTTTTTCGCTCATTTTCTTCATTTTAAAGTATTCAAATATAAAAATTAATTGTAAACCGCTGAACAACCAACTTTCATAATGGTTATTCCTAACCCTATTCGCCGGCACTTATTTCACCCAATATACCAACAAGATATTCAAACCGATTCTGAATAAATTCTAAAAATCAACCGCTCTTAAACTATCGAAAATAGTATAGTTAAAAAAAATACTATTTTTATAGTAACAAATGATTGAAGTTTATGGAATTGGAAGAAGAAAAAAATCAAGACAAAGTTACACTTCAGAAAGCTCAAATCAAGCCTTTCCTCACAGTCAATAATGGATTAAAAGCGGTTAAATTTTACGCTGACGCTTTTGGCGCTGTTGAATCTAAAAGATTTGAAATTGATAACAACAAAATATCTTCTGTTTTGCAAATTGAAGGCGCCGAATTTTATCTTAGTGACGAAACACCTTGTGATGGCATTGAAAATCCAGCATTTAACACACTAATCAGAATAATTTTAGAAACTAAAAATGCAGATAAAATATTTGAAAATGCACTAAAATTTGGTGCAATACAGATTTGTCCCATGGTAACCGAAGAAGACTGGAGAATTGGAAAGCTAAAAGATCCTTTTGGACATATATGGGAGATTGGCTATCAATTATAAGAAAACAATAGCAATTGAGAGTACCACCCAAAATGAGTTAAAGAAAAGTTATAATTCAGACAACTGCATTTAAATGAATATTTTTTCATTTAACTTTACTATATGAGACCATTAGATCCGGATAAAAGAGAGAAAATTTTGAAATCTGTATATGTACTTACAGGCAAACAGGGATTAGCAAGCGTTACTATTTCTGGCATAAGTAAAACCGCCGAAGTTGCTGCAGGAACACTTTACATCTACTTTAAAAACAAGGAGGAAGTTGTGCAATTGGCCTATGCCGCTGTAGAGGATAAAATGACGCAGGCCATGTATCGGGACTTTGACATTAATATACCCGTAAGGCAATCACTTAAGAAGATTTACATCAATATGCTTAACTACAGGCTAAATCATTATGATGAAACCGTATTTATCGACCAATATCAACAGTCGGGTTACATACATCTCAATTTCTCCAAACAACTGGCCGAGTACGAAAAACAGAATAAACCTCTTTATGATCTTTTAGAAAAAGGACAGCGAGAAGGAATTATAAAAGCGCTGGATGCCATTATACTAATCAGCTTTTTTGATGGTGCGGTACGCTCCTGCTCTACAGGCATCATACAAAAGTTATTTCCATTAAGCCAGCAGCTCATCGATGACTGCTTTGATTTGGTGTGGAGAGGCATAAGCTAATAATTTTAAGTTTAAATGAATAATTTTTCAATTAACATATTTTAATACTATATATCATGAGCATTTTTAAAGACAAAACAATTATCATTACTGGAGCAGCTATGGGGCTCGGACTAGCAGCAAGTAAAGCAGTAGCAGTAAAAGGAGCCAATCTGTCAATTGTAGATTACAATGCCGAAGCACTAGAAAAAGCAAAAGCAGAAATCCGTTCAGTTGCTCCAAATGCAAAAATTATAACCATAATCGCTGACGTTTCAGACGAACAGGCTGTCAAAAATTATGTAGACAAAACAGTTCAAGAGTTTGGCCGTATCGATGGATTCTACAATAATGCAGGTATCGAAGGAAAACAGGCCTCAATAGTGGATTATGACATCAATATATTTAAAAAAGTAATTGACATCAATCTTATGGGGGTCTATTATGGTCTAAAATACGTGATCCCGGTAATGCAGAAAAACGGCGGAGGAAAAATTGTAAACGTAGCTTCTGTAGGCGGAATCAGAGGGGTTATTAATCAGATGCCTTATGTAGCAAGTAAACATGCCGTTTCGGGTATGACTAAAAATGCAGCAATAGAATATGGTAAAGATGGAATTTATACCAATGCAATCGCGCCTGGAGCTATCCTTACTCCAATGGTGGCAGAAGCTTTTAAACAGGTAAACCCATCAGATCCTAAAGCTGCCGAAACAACATACGCACAAAGAAACCCTACAAGAAGGTTAGGAAAACCTGAAGATGTAGGTAACCTTGTTGCATTTCTCCTTAGCGATGAATGCCAATATGTAAATGGACAAACCATTGCTATTGATGGAGGGGAATCAAACCTTTATGGTAATTCTTAAATCAAGATATTTTATGTAGAAACGGATTGCAGCATAGCCTGTAATCCGTTTTTCTTTTTATAGTCGTTTTCTAAGTTAAGCCTTCGCAAATTCTATTTCTAACGAAATGTTTTTTTTAACAGTAAAAAGTTAATTCGTATTTTTAATGTTAAACAAAATCAATATGAAGCAGCGTAAAATATTTATTTTATTCGTTATATCTATTTTTGTATCCTCATGTTCAACCGTTTTGAATAGTCCAAAAATTGATTATCTCACCAGCAATTACTGCCAGCCTACCATTGAATATGATTATTCTAAACTCGAAATTTTCCCGAATAAAACATCTAATAACGACAGTATTCTAAAAGCTAATTTATCGCAGCATGATATCCTGATAAGCAAGGCTATTGGTATTGAATCTTATCTTTCAGAATATCTTCAAACCAAAAAAGACACTTTAAAAAGACTAGTTTTAAAACAAAAAATTACCGATCGTTTAATTCTTACCAGCATAGAGATAAATGCACTGGCATCAGAATTAGATTGTAATGGCGAACGTATCGATAAACTGGCCAATTTTGTAAACGATATCAACAATAAAAAAACCAGAAATCTTACCGTCGCTTCTGTAACTATTGGCGCATTAACTACTGTAGCTACTGTTTTAATAAAAAACAATAACGCTAGTGATATTGTTGGTGTCAGCGGCGGATTAGTGAGTGCCGGATTAGGAGCGCTGACTATTGCTCCTAAAGGAAAAAAAATCAACTTAAAACTGGAAAGAAATCTGCTCAGAAATATTTGGTTCAATGATAATTCTAACGGCGCATACCCCAACTCTATCTGGGCGATTCTAAACGAAAAACAATTTAGCAATTCGGGAAAAAATGATCTGCAGGAAAGCATTAAAAACAGATGGTTGCAATACAATTTTGATGGAAAAATAGATGCTCAAACCGAAAAACTCTTTTTTTATGATGGCGGAATTTACTCCGCAGACGATCTGTCTTCAAGGGCCAATATGCTAAATGAATTGCAAGCTACTGTTCGGTCTCTAGAACAAGATTTAAAAAGTTTATCGGTAAGACTTAACAGTATTTAATATGCGCTAAAAATTAAAGTTTGATTTTGTAAAATTCCTAAAAATCCATGAATAATTTTGGCTGTTAAATATACTAAATTATCGATATCAAATTGTTTTCGCTTTATTGGATTACAGCATCAATTGGAATCTTTTTCTTGATTTTCTCCACTCCCCTTTCTCTTATTAATTCTACTGCATCGAGCATTTTGATTACATGAATATAAGGCGTCATCAAGTCAGGATCAGGATCTGCGGCATAAGGCGACAATGAAAGCTCTAAAACTTGATATAGAAACAATTCAAACTCTTGGAGCGTTTTTTCATTAAATGCGTTCTGAAATACTATAAAAGGATTCTCGTATTCTTCTTTAGTTAGAGAAGAAAGTTGAAAAATCTTTTCTTGCGACAAAGATTCATTTACCTTCCATTTTTTGCTTTTCTCTTTTAAACAATAACAAACTCTGAGGAATGATTTTAGAACTGAATACAAAATAAAAACATCTGAAGGATTGTCCTGTTTGTAGACTTTTGTTTTATAACAGTAAATAGTCGCTTCGCTTAAAGTCTGTTTATAATAATCGAGATCTGCATAGACAAAAAAGGCATTAATTACCTTAAATGGATTTCCTACAATATTTCCTGCCCAAAAGCTGGTTTCGAACGGCATTTTATTCTTTTTCATAGTCAATAGATTTAATTTATGTAGCGAAATTCTTCTATTTTAAAAGGATAAACTATTCCAAATACAGATATAATATTCTGACAAAAAAAGTTCTTCTTTAGTATATTTTTTTATCTTTGAAACGCATGATTTTTAGCCGAAATGGCTTTATCTTTGATCTTTTAGAAAAATTGATATTTAGTATGGAACAGAAAATACATCAGGGAAGAAACGTAAAGCGTTTTAGAGAAATGCTTAACATAAAGCAGGAAGCTTTGGCTTATGATCTGGGCGAAGACTGGAACCAAAAGAAAATTTCTATGCTGGAGCAGAAAGATGTAATTGAAGACAGTTTGCTAAAACAAATTTCAGCTGTATTGAAAATTCCTGTTGAAGCTTTTCAGAATTTTGATGAAGAGCAAGCTGTGAATGTTATTGCCAATACTTATTCATTCCAAGACTTTAAAGATAATGCTGTTGCTTCTGGATTTAGCTACCAACCTACTTTCAATCCTGTTGACAAAATTGTTCAATTATATGATGAAAAAATTGCTTTGTACGAAAGAATGTTGAAAGAGAAAGATGAAATGATGGTTAGGCTTGAGAAGTTGATTGGTAAATAATTATTTATAGAAGATATAACAAAACAGAAAAGAGACTGTCGAGTCTCTTTTTTATGTTTTGAAAATGTTTGCTCATAAATACATTCATTTTTTAAATACGGCTGACAAATCTTTTTTCTTTGTCACTATTCCATTGTACTTGATATGCTTTACCATTTATTTGGTCAAGTAAAATGAAATTATATGTATTTTTTGTAGGGTAAAGTGTAAATCTTCCATTTACTTCTTCTGTCGTTAATACGAGTGAATCTGAATTTAATACTAGTTCGCCTTCATAGCCCTCTTGCGATATAGTAAAATGTACTTGCCACATTTTTCCATTTCGAGTATCTAATTTAACAAAAGTCCAATAATTTTCAGTTGGGAATAATTTATAAATTGGATCTTCAACTTGATTTTCTATCAGTTTTGTTGTATTTGTGCTATTTTTAGGAGTTTGTGCTTGTGAAGACAAGACAAATAAAATTAGTAATATATTCAGTATAAAATTCCTATACATAATATTTTTTTATTAAGTTATATCATTCTAATATTTGCATATAAAAGTTAAAATCCTTGATAATAGTCCTCTTGTATATTTGCAATTTCTTCATTATAGTTTTTTAGAAATATTTTGCATTTATCAATGTCTAAATGTTGATTTTTCTTCTCAGGCCAACTTGATAAAATAAGATTATTAAAAAGAATTAAATTTTCAGCTGTCTCATTTGAAAAATTTTGTTGTAAGTTTACAATTATCGTTTCCGGAAGACCTTCCGTTAATTTCTTCATTTTTTTATTTTTTTTTGAATCATTTTTAATATCTTTTAATAAATCACTTTTTTTATTAATTAGAAGATTTAGAATATCAGATTGCTTTCTCAATCCAATAATAGTTACTGAAGAAAAAAGAATGAGCATTATTTTGTGATCATCATCCATAAAATCAGGAAAATCTTCCAGTTTACCAGCATTAAAAATATCTTCCATTTTCAATTTATTGAAAATGGAATTAATGATATCACTATTTCTATTTGTAATTATTAGAAAAGATTTATTAAAAGTTATTAGTTTTCTCAAAATCAATTCATTTAGGTCTATATTTGGAAGTGAGGATAGAAAAGTAAAGGAATTTTCAAAATGTTCAACAAATTCATTTAAATAAGGCACAAGAATTGCTTCTCTGAAAGACTTAAAATCAATATCATAGCATAACTTAAAAATAAAAAAATACTTTTCAGATTTAGAACTTCTATACATCTGATTTAAAATACTCACCTGTCTTTCTTTTGAATCTCTACAAATATATTCCGCAGTAAAATACTCTTGAAAAGATTTGTGAGACCACTTGTATTGTAAACCTTCTTTATTAAATAATGGGACAGCCTTTACAAGATCCTCCGCTAAATCATTGAACTTAAATTTTATGTGAGGTAATCTTTTTGAAATTTCATCAAGATATTTATTAAGAATTGCATCATTATATTCAATTTCTTCTTTTTTAAATGTGTAATAAGCAAATTCCCTTAATATTTGAAAAAAATCATTAAAGCTAAGTTTTGTTTTTTTATTTCGCACAAAACTATCTCCTTTAGTCAAATCATGATCTTGATATAGAGCTTCGAATACATCGTAATAAAATTCTTGAAGTTGAATAGGAATGTTCTCTCTATATTCAAATTTTTTATAAAGTAGAGATACTAATAGAGGACTTTGTAAAAAATCATCAATATTTTCAAAAACATTTTCTTTAAGTTTTTCTATCAATCTCAATGATTTTTCACTATTATTACCAATTTTTTTTATTAATTCAAAAGCCTCACTTTTCTCCATTTTTTTTATTTTAAATTCTTTGAAGTCACTAAAAGTATTTAAAGCTGTTTCTGGCCTAGAAGTTAACAAAAATAGGTTGTTCGATGATTTCGAAATAAAATTTTGTAAATCGGTAGTTACAAATTCTCTGTCAATATCCGAAATTTCATCATAACCATCGAAAAAGAAAATAAAATTTCCCTGAGCAATTAATTTAGTAACTAAGTCCTTTTCAAGAACTTTATCGATTGGATTGAGTTCTGAAATGATTTCTTCAATAATAGTTTTTCTATTTTTAAGTTTTCTCAGTTCGATAAAGATTGGGATACCTTTTTTATATTTTATAACATTTAAAAATAGCCACTTCATGATTGTTGACTTCCCCATTCCGCCATTGTCAACAATTATAACCTTTCTAAATTGTGGAAGAAAATCTTCTTCGTAATTCAAAGTACACACTTTTAAAGGCTTACAATCTATCTCTTCCACTTTGCATTCTAAATTTAGTGGATAATAAAAATCTTCTAATTTTTTTTGCTGATTTCCAAATACTAAAGTTCTTGATGAAGAATAGTGTGTGTATACTCTTTGAATATATTCTTTAAACCTAAATGAAAAATCTTTATTTTCTCTATCCTCTTTAGGTATAATTTTATTTAAAATTGGAGATAGATATGTATCTATTATACTTTCTAGAAGAGCATTATCAGTCATTGTTAATACTCTAAAGAAATATTTAACCAATGAATCATGTTCAAACAGATAGCGAGATAAATCAGAGGGATTTATACATTTTATTTGAATTTTTTCTAATACTTTAAAAATTTCAGCTTTTTGATCATTATAATTAATACTTTTCAATCCAGCATATTTAGAAATTAATTCTTCACAATAATGCTTAATATCTTCTGTTTTGAAATTCTTGTTAAAATTACTAATTAAGGTAATAGAAGTCTCTGCTAAACCTTTAGAAACTGCTAAATAATAAGTGAAATTATCTATATCAGTAATTAAACTTTTGTCATTTATATAATGCAAAACAAATTTTAAAATTTCTTTTAAAACTTCAGGCTTCGTAATGTTTTTGTTGATTTGTTTACATTGGATTAAACCAACATTAGCTCCTTTTTGTGTCAATATACAATCTCTCCCTTTTTCTCCGACACCTTGCATCAAAGCAACACTATCATATTTTTCTATTAAGCTTAAATCTTTTGTCTCTATTCTTAACTGAAAAATTTGGTACAACATGATTTCAAAAATTCTATCACTTAATTCTGTAAATGGAAAAGATTGACCTGAGTAAGCGGTAGGTTTTGAATTAGTTGCTACAATCTCTGTTATTTCACTATTAGTGATTTGTTTTCTTTTCATATTAATCTTTTTATTTGCAATGAAGTTTTTATCAGTTTAAATTATTCTATTATCTCAAAGCTTTCTTTTTACAAAAAACTTAATAATTTAAGCAAGTATATAAATAACCTTTAATTTTTTTACAGGTATTAATACGTGTTTTATTAACCCCGATCGCGCGGATTTGCAATCCGTGCCCGTAAAGTATATCCTAACAAATTTTAAAAAAAAGTCCCCCCGACACTCTACATCTTATAAACATACTTCGCGTTCACATATCCAAAATTACCTGATTGAATCACTTTCACCTGCAGCCATTCCCCATCAATAGCAATAACCATTAAGATATCATATTTTTTAAGGTTTTCTATTACATCATATTCATTTCCTGGACCGTTCACGCAACTTAAGGGTTTCAACATTTACGGCCAGCATATCTTCAGGACTATAGATAATTACCGCTTTTTTTGTCATAGATTCTTTCTTTTCTTTGAATTTAACGGATGTCTCGGAAGTAAAAGAAGTTACCGCAGGTTTTGTAGACGGATTTGAAATCCTGCTCTTTGTAGCTTTAGGTGATGCCGTATACCTAACGGTTTGTGAACGAGAATTACATACCCCGCAACTCCCTCCGCTGGAACAATGTGCACATCTGCTGCAGTTCGAACAGGCACTGCAGTACGCGCTACCGGTACATCTGCCATCTTCTTTAGGTTTTGAATCACAACAACTGGCCACAAGTTTATCGTTCTGTGCACTCGAAGTTAGTACTGTAAAAAAGAAAAGCGTATAAGTAAATATTATTTTAATCATAATAAACCGTTTTATTTTAGACAAACCTAAAGAAAGCTTTTCACAAAAATATACGGTTTTCCGTAATTACGGATATTTCCCGATCGCTCCGATCGCACGGATTTGTAAAAGCATTTTTAAACCCGATCGCGCGGATTTGTAATCCGTGCCCACAAAGTATATCTCACCAGATTTAAAATAACAGTTTAACTATCTAATCTACGTCCTACAAAGAAAGAAAACCAAAATTTAACAAGAAATAATTTATTTTTAGTATATTTTTATTCTAAATGTAAGAAAAGTATGTATATTTAGCATCGAAATAAATTATACTATTTTCATGACTATTGGTAAAATTTTAGACAATTGGGGAGCAGTTAAACACTTTACTTACAAAATACAAGAAGGAGACACTCCTATTTTGGTAGCAGATAAACTCGAAATAACACTCGACGAACTTAGACATTATCATAACTTTAATTGCATAGAAGATCGCGATGTAATAAATGCTGATTTTCCAAGTCACTTAGAATTTCTTCTTTTAAAACCAACAAAACAGGAATCAGATAACGAGCAAGAAAATGCAAAGCCAACTAAAATAATTTTCGATAATGGCTTCAAAATACCCTTCCATAACGTAAGAGGAAAAAATAGCTACATGGTGCTTCAGACAACTGAAAACGAAAAGCATTTGCAAACTATAAAATACAAAGTAAGTGTAGAGTATCTTAAAAAAGATAAAAATGGATATTCTTTATTTGAAATTGATAGAATATCTAAAGTATATTTAAATAATGTTCAAGTTGACACCTTAACAGATGTTATAGCCGAAGAAGTTTCAAACGTTTTGTACCCGCTGCTAATTGTGGTTGATCCAGAAGGAAAATGGATCGACCTCCATAATTTTAGTGCTATACGCGAACGATGGATGGCAAAAAGAAAATCAATCGTAGAAAAAAATGAAAGTGTCGCCATACATAAATATTTAAATACTATAGATTCTATATTAAATGAAGAAGAAAACCTGCTTCAAAATTTATCTGATGATTGGTTTTTAAAAGTCTTCTTTAACGGAGTTCATACTACTTACACCTCCGATTTATCTTTTACAACAGCGGTAGATTTTGCCATTACTCCCAAAGATAATGCTCTAACATTTCAAGTAACTCAAAAAATTGATGAGTTCCTAAATGATGGAAATATGGTGGTAATTGAAAAAAAAGGCACATTGACCAATACATCACAAGAAAGTGCTTTTGAGAAGAATATTCTCTCTGGAAGCTACCATTCTATCTACCACTTAAATCCAAATACTTACTGCATAGAAAATGCAAGTTTAGAATGCGATATTATTGGTGATCTTACTAAAAAAGCGACAGTTAAAATCTACAACCTCAATGACAAAAAAATTATAGCATCTGAGCAAAATCATGACTTTTTTGTGGGCGAAACGATCAAAAAAGAAAGTTTTTTCAAGGATCTTTTTAAACTCCATTAATTAAGAATAAGATAAAATTATGAGCCAAAAACACATTGTTGTAAACGGTGCAACGCTAAAATGTAAGTTTAGCGTAGAGCCCAAACTTGATAAATTAAAAGTAAAAACGCAAAGTAAACATTATGCAAACGATAAAGATGGCAGTGCAAAACTTATAGCGACAGATAAAGAGATAGGTCAAACTCTAGAAAAGAATACTTTCGGCAAATGCAAAAAGCAACCAAACGGAAATGGCGATTATTTACCATGCCAAACTACAATTACCAAATGGAGTGGCTTTTATGAAAAAATAACCTTGTCTAATAACGGCAAAGCATTACTAGAAGACAGTAAAGCGACTTGTCCTGTTGGCGGAACTGATTGTATTGAAGTTAAAAATCACGGGCAAATAGCGGAACCTAGTGAGCAAAATTTTATCAATGCAAATCCAGATGTTCATAATCTAATAAACCCGATGTTTAATATGGCGGAATTTCAGAACGACCTAAACGGAATACCTGAAGCTAAAAAATAATAGTGATGAAATTTTATATCAAAGGAGATTCAAGGCCTATAATTGGCAAAAATGTGTATTCGTTAATGTATACAAAGATGGCTAATGATCAAGAAAAAAAGGGCTGCAATTTTATGTAAATGAAAAAGAGGATAGCCATAAAGAGATAGATGGGACTAAAATTGTAAAACAGCATTGGACAATTTTAAAAAACGGAAAACTGTTTTTAGATTTAGGCAACGATGGTAGAGTTACTTTTAATCAAGCAAGCATAGGAATCAATTACACAATTGCCGTTACGTTTACCGATATTCATGGAGCAAAAGATACTGCCAAACTAAATATTACACCAGTTGCAGGAACACCAAGCATAGAAGAGCTTAAATGGCAAGACCAATATTATCGCGACCTAAAAGGTAAAGCGATTGGTTATTCTGACAATGTCCGTTTGTTTATTCATACGCTAAATATTCCGGCTGGAGACAGGCTTCAAGTAACGATTTGGGAAGACGAAGGTGCAGATGGACACTCTAGCATTTCTAGAAATATGGGAACCTATACCACCTCTCCTGTTGACAAATATGGAAAAGCAGAACTATACTTTAACAACATAAAAGTATATCAAAAAATACTAAACGATAAAGATTATAGAGACGAAAACGAGCACGAATTTTATGCCCAAGTTAAGTATATAGGAAAAATTGACACCATACAAGACACCATACAACTTAAGATTCTAAATGATCTCAAAAAAACTGTTGAACCTCCTAAAAACAATAGTGTTGCAAAAGTCGCTGTTCCTGATAAGCAAAACAAACCTGAGAATAAAGTAGGTGTCAAAGTAACAATTAATGTGTTTTTTGATGGAACGAAAAATAACATGAAAAATACTGAAGCGAGATTAGCTTACGAAAAGAAGAAAAAGGGAATAAAAATAACTCCTGAGGAAGAAATAGCAGTAAAAGCTTTTATAGAAAATAAAGATGCAGGAATTAGTTATGCTAATTATTTTTCGAATGTTGCAATTATGAAAACAATAAATCTCATGGATTTAAAAGAACGAATTGTTTCTATTTATATAGAGGGAGAAGGAACAACAAATCTGGGCAAAGATGATGTAATGGGATATGCTTTTGGCAGTGGAGATATATCCGGAATTCCCGTAAAAGTTCGTAAAGCTTTTACGGGAATACAAACTGAAATAGATAGCTTAAAAAAGAAAAAGTACATAACATCTGATCAGTTTATAAATGAAATAGATGTAAATGTTTTCGGTTTTAGTAGAGGTGCAACAGCAGCACGTAATTTTTTGTCACAAAGAAGAAAATTGCAAGATATGTATAATATTGAATCAGATAAATTCATAATAAATTTTGTAGGTTTATTTGATACGGTTTCGTCCTATGAGGAAGAAGGTTATTTATACAAATACGGTTCAGGATTTTCGCATGATTTTGATAATGATGTTGAAGAACTTAAATTAAAATTAGAGGGAAATATAAAAAAAGTATTTCATCTAACTGCATTTGATGAATATCGATATAACTTCTCTCTTACCAACATAAAAAGCTCTATTGATGCTGGAATTGGCTATGAGCTTTCTATACCAGGTGTTCATAGTGACATTGGAGGTGGCTACGCCGAAATAGAAAAAGAAATAAGAAAATTGCATTTGGAAAAGGGCTTTGATAACATAAAAGAAACTTTAATAAAAGAGGGTTGGTATAACAGAGAACAAATTGCAACCACAACAACTTCAAATGAAGGATTATCGTACACCACACATATGGGTATTAGAATATTACCCCTATCCTATCAATTTATCCCACTAGCCATTATGGTAAGTTTATCTCAAAATTACAAACTAAAATTTGACCAAAAAGAGATTGAAATTAAGTATAATGTTCCAGATGATTTAGCTGATATAAAACAATTGCTTTTAAACTATGCTATAGCAAATGATGGTGCACATTCTAAAATAGTAACCCTAAAAGGTGAAAAACTACATTTTATTCGCAATAAATATCTTCACCGATCTACTCAAGATGAATTAGGATTAGAAGGCAGATACAAAGATGGTAAACCGTATAGAAAAATTATAGATGCTTAAGAGCTAATATTACAAACATTAAAACTTTCAAATAAAATGTCAGATCAAAATAAAAACAGGATACTATCATTATTTCTAATCTTGCTAATTTCTTTTTTATGCAGTTTTTTTTATTCAGATCATTCAAATGGAGAAAAATTAATAACAACAATTCCTGTTTTTACAATTTTGTTTTCTTTCTATGTATATGTTTATGGATTAAAAAAAATGCTTGCAAAAATTTTATTCATACTTCTTATAATATTAAGCATTATGCTATTATTATTAATCTGTTATACAAATGAATTTGTCGAAGGCATGAAACCAAATTAAAATTATGAAGATAAATAGTTTAAACAAAGTTTACATTTTAATAGTTATAATTCTATTAGCATTATTACTAAAAGCTGGATATAATATATGCAAGGAAAGAGGCATGCTAATATTTAATAAGGAAAAGAAAAAAGAAATGCTTATAAAAACAGAAAAATTCGGATGGCTGGCAACTGCAGGTGCAGGTGAAGAATATCCAATGGAAATTGTGAGTGGAAGCTTTATTGCCTCTGATGGCAGTTCTCAATGGATACCAAGTAGAGAAATTTTAAAATCTGGCTGGGGCAATGGAAATGGCGTTTGGGTCGTAGGTGACGAATTGAGAAAAGTACCAGAGCGTATGGAAATAACATGGTTTTCTTATGCTGAAAACAAGTTTTTTTCGGGAGAATTTGAACTACCGCAACAAATAATGTACAACTTATTTAAGAGAGATTATGGAAAAGAAATGCATCCTGACGGATCAGAATTTGATTTAAGATTTTCAGAACTTACAATTGGATTAGCTCCAAAAGGTTTGGTAACGCTATGGATGAGCGGTTTTGCACAAATAGAAATAGGGACTTATCAGGCACACGAAATAAATATGGAGTGGAAAGATTTTTTTAGAGGAGAGGCAAAACGAGAAGTTGTTATAAAAAGCTATCAAGAAGATATGCTTCCTTTTGTACAAGATGAAATAGCACAAAACAAAATAAATAATATTTATTGGAAAGATTTATTAGAAAAATATGAGTATTCTGTCAACTTCAATAAAACAAAAGAATACAAAATATATGATTATGAGATTTGGTTTATTAATCATGAAGCTTTCGATACTAAGAGCAATGATTTGAACTATATTTTGAAGTCTGAAATATCAAAAGCTATTCCTTCAAATATGGTGCTGTTTCTTAAAGATAATTTTGAACGAAAGCTTGAAGTACGTATTGATCTCTGTGTTCCTAAAGAAAAAAAAATAGAAGAAAATTTATCATTGTTTGAGGAACGTAATAAAAACCTAGAGCTGATAAAAATTTTCAAAGCATTCTATGCTCAAAATGAAAATGTAGAATTCTACATTAAATTTAATAAAGAAATTGTAAAAAGCAACATCCGTAAGCCGGTATATTCAGGTAAAGTTTTTCTAAAATCAGCAACATCGGAAGTTGAAATACCAAACTCTACAGTAGCAGTGTATGACGCAGAATAAACAAAATTCTGTTCTACTTCGACCTCTATAGGCATGATGGAAAACCTAATAGAAAAATTATCGACGGGTAATCTTTTCAAAATAATTAATATTTACAACTATAATAAACCTATCAAAAAATGAAAAATAATATAATAAAACATCTAATAATTAGATTAGTCATTCCTTTATTTATCTTATTTCTAATATCGAAATTCGGGGAGACTAATTATGGAGGTTTTGAAGAAATCTTTTTCTTTTCTTCTTTTTCATTCATTCTATTTTTTGTATTTAGCATATTTATACTAAGAGAAACTATATTTTTTCATCGACAGAAAAACCTAATATTAAGAAATATTAATATTGGTTTATTACTATTTTCTATTCCTTTTTTTGTTTTTATGGCAATTCTAAGCGTTGCAATTATTAATTATTAATATTAGTTAATAATGAAGTATATCTTAACAGATAAAAAAATCCTGCCTTTATTAATATTAGGAACTTGCACAAAAAGAATTTCTGCGCTATCGTAACGCATTTACGAATGATTGCGTTGTATGAGCGGATGTTGAAAGAGAAAGATGAAATGCTCATAAGGTTTGAGAAATTAATCAAAAACAAATAATAATTCAAAAAAAAAGAGACTTAAAAGTCTCTTTTTTTTTTGAATTATTCTGCACCCGGTTTCTTTAGACCGATATCTTTCATTGGATATTTTTGATAAGTGGCAAGATGTGCTGCAATTAGCTGCATTACGCCTGGAATTCCCCATTCAAAATAACGGTGTCCTTGACTCAATTGTTCTTTTGGGTCAGCATAAATATTATATACCCACGGACTCATCCCGATACTTTGAATAGTAGACTGATCTAGGTTTCTTCTTGTAGCCGAGGTATTAAAAACATTCATATGCACTTTGTATTCCTGCCAGCGTATAGCCATAAATTTGGTTTCTGAATACATAAAAACAGCGTTTCGATTAGAAACTCCTTTGTCTGACAGAAAAAACGATAACTGATCTACTCCATCAATATAATTACTGGAAGGAATTTTATCTAAAACTCCTGCTGCCGAAAGAGAAGTATTAAACATATCGCAAATGTCAAATAAACCATCGCTGATGCGTCCTGGAGCAATCATACCTTTCCAGTATGCGATTCCCGGAACTCTCACTCCTCCTTCCCAAGTTGTGCCTTTTCCTCCTCTAAATGGTGTATAACCACCGTCTGGCCAAACATCTTCATTTGGTCCGTTGTCAGAAGTAAGAAATACTAATGTATTGTCGTCTATTTTTAAATCCTGCAAAAGTTTCATAAGCCTTCCCACAATGTCATCAACTTCAACAATAGCATCTTTATATGGAATTGCTGCAGGGCTTTTTCCTTTATAACCTTCAGATACATAATTATCATTGTGCACTTTAGAAAATGAGTGAATCAAGTAAAATGGTTTATTTTCTTTGACCGAACGTCGAATAAAATCCTCGCTGTAATTAGCAAAAACCTGATCTACTTTAGAAAGTTCTTCTATGGTAGATATGGGTTGAACCACTTTATTTTCTCCTCCTTTTTTACCTGTTAAAATATTCTGGTCAACAAGTTTCTTCACCGCAGCTAGTCTTTCTGGCTTATTGATCAAATCTGGATAAATCCATTCGTTTACAAACTGCGCGTATTCTGACTGAACAGAACCAAATCCCAGCCATTCATCATAACCTACTTCGTTTGGCAGACTTCCTTTGCTTTCGCCCAAATGCCATTTACCCGAAATAGCCGATTTATAGCCATTTTGAGAAAGTATTTTGGCTGTTGTATTTTCTGAAGCCCACGGATTTACTTTAGGATTTTCTCCAGTTAAAGTTGGTCTTGTCAGCCCCGATCTTGCCGGAATTCTTCCCGTCATAATCGCCGCACGACTCGGTGTGCAGGTTGGCTGCGCATAAGTCGAAGTCAGTTGCAATCCTTCATGAGCCAGTTTATCCATGTTTGGTGTTGGTGCACCAATCGCTACACCGCCGCCATAAACACCAATATCTCCGTAACCCATATCATCAATAAGAATGATCAAGATATTAGGTTTATTTTTCAATTTGCTCATTTTGTCCTTCATTTCTTTATCCTGATCTGGATGCGGAATTGCTGGCTCTAAATAATCTTTTACTCTGACCGTTGGATTAAAATAATTTTGCTGTGCACTAATTTGAGTTGTAAAAGCAAGTGCTGCTACTAAAACAATAAACTTTTTCATGATATAATGCTTAAATTGTTCTTATTAAACAACTAATTTACAAACAAGCAACAAGCAAAATTTCGTGATGATGTTGCAAATTATAATTTGAAACATTTTTTTTAATATCCCAATCGGGCGAATTTGTACACAAAGCATATCTTAACAGATTAAAAAGGGAAAATCCTACTTTTATTCGTATTAGAAACAGACAAAGAAAGAATTTCCACACCATCGTTGTGTATATCTAATCTCAGACTTTAAAACTAATTACCCATAAAAAAAACCAGTGAATCAACTTCACTGGTTTTGTAATTATTTTTTAAAAATCATCCTCTATTTTAAGATGACTTCTAGAACGCTTTTATTTTGTAATGCCAAACATCATGACCAATTTATCGTTAAGATAAAAATTAAGCGTTTGGTCTGCTACATCAAAACGCAGGTCTTTATTGTTTAAATACGACAACACTTTTTGTTCTGTTTCATTTCCTTCTCCAATACATGCCATTCTTGTAGACGCTACTTTATCAAAAGAAATACGATCATCATTGGTTTCATAAGTTCCAGAGAAGTTGTTGCAGCCTGTGTTTCCGCTCACTTTCTTTTCTGCTACATTAAACTTAATAGAAGCTCTGCCGTAATCCTGTCCAACATTTTCTAGAGCTATTAGTTTCCAGTTATTTTTTTCGATAAAACTCCACAATTGGTCTTGAGTTGGAATAGAAAATTCCATAACCACTTTGTTCTTCGCGTTTTTAAACTGTACAGTATTGTTTTTCTTTACAATTTTGAACTTTTTCTTTGTTATTGCAGCGCTAAATTCTTGTTCTAATTTCATGCTTTCGTCATTACAAGCCATTAAAGTTCCCATTGGAGAATTGGTCTTAATTTGATTTTTTGCAGAAAGCTTCGTGTATTTTACGTTGAAATTATTACATCCGTTTTTACCGCTTATGGTACCCGTTTCATCGTTAATGGTAATAAATGCTTTTCCGCTGTTTATCTTTTTCCCGTTTAACTGAGTTAAAATCATTTTGGTATTGTAAATGCCTTTTTCGGTATTTACAGGCGTTTTCGAAATAATACTTTTCAGTTTATACTGGTAAGAAGAAGCATCTGCCGGAATAGGTTCTGGTCTTTTGGTTCTTGTTACCATTATCTCATATCGATTTCCTTTTTCAAAATTAAAACCTTCAATATGATCATAAAAAAGCTGCCATTCTTTGTCCTTATCATACTTCACTTGCAGACATTCCATAGGGCCAACACCTTGACATGGCACTTTACTTTCTTTTACAAACATTTTTAAACTTTCCTGACCGTATGTAAATGCTGATACTAATACTACCACAAAAACATACATACATTTAAATCTTTTCATCATTTTAATTTTTTAGAATACCGGTTAAGCATTCAGATTATTTATGATTTTTTGCAGGCATGAATTGTGCCATTCTAAAATAAAGAATGCTTTTAACTTTTTTTTATCAGCCCTAAATTCGGCTTTTTCCTTAACAATCAAACTGCTAGATATTGATAGTCAGTTTACTTGTTTTACTTAAGCAAAAGTCCTTCTTTCTATTATATTTAAGGATGTTTTAGTAGGATTTTTAGCTTTTTTAAGCTTATAAGAAAAAAAGAAAATTGATTAAGACTTAAGCTTATCAGCTCGATAATTCGAAAGATTAGAAATAAATTCTAAAGGCTCTACATAATGTGGATTTTTGCTGATTTTTCCATCCTTTATAACATAAGGATGCGTAAGCAATATATCAGTAAGTGTGCTTGGGCTAAAACTGTTCACATCGTACATACAAATTAGTGAAACTGCATGTTGTGGAGTTAACAGATTTAATTTGGCTTCGTATTCTAAAAGTTCATCAGTTCCTGGCAGATTCTTAAGAGCCCAAATCATATCTCCACACGCTCTTACACTATCATATCCTGATCTTGAAGCTGATAATAAAGTCTGTTCAAGCGTTTTGTACATTTTTTCGGCAGCAAACTCGCCGTCCTTGATATACGTATTTTCAGAAGCTAGCACTTCCAATTGTCCACTCGCGAGTTTTTGAGCAATAGATATCCCATTATCTGCCAGACAACGACAATGCTCACCGTGACGGTTTCCTTCAAGGATATTAATTACTTTATCATTCGTTTCCAGTCCCTCCAAAATATAAGGAATAATGACTTCATATTGTTGTTCTCTCGAATCGAAAAAACCACAAATATGCATAGGAGCCGAAAACGATTCTCCACATACCGAAAAAGACATTTGTTTGTTCATAACTCAAATATCGCAATAAGTTTTTGCTTATACAAGTACTACATTTTATAATTTTAAATACCATTTGCTATTTCAATTTTCCCAATATAAAAAGGCATCGAAAATCAACCTTATGTTAATAATCAATGCCTTAATAATGATACTATACTAAATGATGCCTATTCTTTCGCTTTAAAAACCTTATAAAACACAAAAAGAATACCCAGCCAAATCGGAATTAATTCTACAGATATCTCCATATTCGTCATCCACATAATGGCTAAAATACCCAATAAAAAGGCGAAACAGATGTAATTGCTTACCGGATAAAATATAGAAGCAAACTTCGTTTTGGTATTTTCCTTGTCTTTGGCACGTCTAAATTGCAGATGCGTATACGAAATCATAACCCAGTTAATTACCAAGCAAGACACTACTAAAGACATTAAAATACTAAAAGCTTCTTCTGGAATTACTTTGTTTATTAAAATACAGATAGCCGCAAAACACGAAGAAACTAAAATGGCATTAACTGGAACCGATTGTTTGTTTAACTTCTTTAAAAATTTAGGAGCACTATTCTGATCTGCTAAACCAAATAACATTCGCGAGTTACTGTAAACACTGCTATTGTAAACAGATAAAGCGGCAGTTAATACAATTAAATTAAGCACATTGGCGATAAGGCTTGTAAAAAATATTTTGTTACCAAAAAGTTCAAATTCCATTCCGTTTAAGTTTTGAAAAACCATTACAAACGGACTACTGTCTGTCGTAATTTGTCTCCAAGGCGACAAAGCAAATAAAATGACTAATGCCCCAACATAAAATATAAGAATTCTATAAATAACCTGATTGGTTGCTTTTGGAATGTTTTTTTCTGGATTCTGTGCTTCAGCAGCGGTAATTCCAATAAGTTCCAAACCACCAAAAGAGAACATAATCAAAGCCATTGCTGACAACAGACCTTGAAAACCGCCATTTCCAGTTTTTTCAAAAATCCCTTTTGGAAAAAAGCCTCCGTCGTTATATAGATTATGAATCGTAGCGTGCTCTCCTCCTGTTCCGCTTATTAGCAGATAAGTACCAAAAAGAATCATGGCAATAATCGCAACCACTTTTATAATTGAAAACCAAAATTCAGTTTCTCCGTACACCTTTACCGAGGCAAAATTTAAGGCATTAATAACCAGAAAGAAAAATAAACTGGATGCCCAAAGCGGAATCTCCGGCCACCAAAACTGCACATAAACTCCAATGGCTGTCAGTTCGGCCATACTTACCAGAATATACAAAATCCAATAATTCCAACCTGATGCAAAACCGGCAAAAGAACCGCAATATTTATAGGCAAAATAACTAAAGCTTCCTGATACGGGTTCTTCGACCACCATTTCGCCAAGCTGTCTCATAATAAAGAAAGCGATAATTCCGGCAATAGCATATCCTAAAATAACAGATGGCCCTGCTAATACGGCCGCTGAACCAATGCCAAGGAAAAGACCTGTTCCTATAGATCCGCCTAAGGCAATTAACTGAATGTGTCGGTTAGTTAGTCCACGTTTAAGCTGATTCTCTTCTACAGCATCATGATTGTTTTTCACAGATTTTGTTTTAAGGTATTTAAATGTATTCAGAATGTATAAAAAGCGAAGATAAGTTAAAAAAGCAATCACACAAAGCATCGTTCTGTGACTTCTCTTATAATTAAATATAAATATTCTTTTTTTAGCCGTTGAACTAGCAAATCAACAATAAGCGATATTCTCCATCATTTTCTTTTGGCGCCCTATGAATGCAAGGCTTCACTTGCTGTTTTGGATGATCGACAGCCAAACGCCACAGATGCATTTTTCCTAAATTAATGGGTTCTGCGTCTTTATGCAATTGATAATGCAGGTCAAAGAAATTCTCTTTTAAAAAGTCTTCGAATTCTTCCTCTGCCCCATCATGCAATTCTTTTAGTTTTGCTCGAATTTCTGGAATTAAAATTTTCTGTTCTGCTTGCGAGTTAGGAATAATATCACTTGCCGTTCCGTGGTAAGTGCACAAAAATGTATCGGTTGCAATGGGTGAACGATCAACGTGAAACGAATATACATCGGTAGATATGAAATCAAATTCGTCATCGCGCTCGTAACACTTCAGTAAATTAAGAGAAGGCGAAGCGCCAAATTCAGTCAATAATTGCAAATCGTTTAAGATAATTTCTCTGGCTCTATTTCCTTTTCCAGATAATTGAAGTGCAATTAAATCTTCTGGAGAAACTTCGGTTATATTTTCTTTTAAACTTAATTGATTCACAATCTCTTTAAAATCGCCATCCAGATTTCTGTACCAACATAATGCATTCATTTCTTCCTTAAAATCAGTACTTACAAGCTCAGAAAAAGTAGAGACCACACCAATTTGACTGTTGGAAGAAAATGTTTTATTCATAGTTTGGATATTTTAGATCGATTGCAAAAATAGGCAATAGCAGTTGCTTCTTACCTTTTTATGCATTTAATTTTATTTGATGCTGCGCTCTTTTCTTAAAGAAAAGCTACTGCTTTTTAATAGCAAATAACCATGAAATCAGGTATTGTTTACTGCATCTTGCATTGGTAAATTTGTTATGAACTAAAAAAAATATAGAATGATAGATACTAATTTTGATGGTTTTAAAGTAATGAAATCATTTTCTTTAAAAAATAAAACAGCTCGTTTTGTAAAACAGCTTTTTTATGTTTCCATTTTAACCGTGCTTTTCTCGGCTTGTTCAAGCAGTGATAGTGAATCAAATAACAATGAATCTGATTATTATTTTAAAGCCACTCTAGATGGTCGTAAAATAAATTTTTATAATGCTAACTTTCAGTCCGCTGGCAACGATAATCGATTTGAGTATATTATACTCGGGGGATCTGAAGCGCCTTATCCTAAAACTGCTGGTGAGCAACTTCCTCCATCATTAGATTTTGAAATTTGGAAAATTGGAGGAAACATCACCGCAGGCACTTATTCTACTCCAGCAGAATTAGAAATGGTGGCCCGATATGCTGTTCAAACCGCAAACGGAACTATTTTGTATAGTACTCGAGCTGCCGATGACGTTTTTATAGTAAAAATTGAATCTATAAGTAAAAACGGAATTAAAGGGACCTTTTCTGGAAAGGTTCGAAATCTAGAATCAGGATTAGCAGTAGAAGTCACAGACGGATCTTTTAACCTTCCGGACTCAGACATAATTAATCCGTAAAGTAGGATTTCTAAAATTAGAAAAGGTGTTTGAGAGTTTCAAACACCTTTTTTACTTCTATTAATATTTATTAATGTAAACCGTTTTCTTGTTTACAAATTCCTGAATGCCATCTTGCGAAAGTTCACGGCCATATCCGGAGTTTTTAGTTCCGCCAAAAGGCAGCCTCTGATCGCTTTTTACCAGTTCGTTTACAAATACTGCTCCTTCATTAAATTTGGGCACTAATCGGAATGCTTTTTCGAAATCCTCTGTAAAAATGGTAACACCAAGTCCGAATGGACTATTGTTGGAAAGTGCAATAGCTTCTTTTTCATCCTTAAAAGTCGTGATTCCAATTAATGCGAACCAAAAACTTCTTCTTTAAAAATCGACATATCTGTCGTCACTTTTCCAATAACAGTCGGTTCAAAATAAGCCTTATTTCTTTTACCTCCGAATAAAACTTCACCCCCTTTATCCAATGCATCTTGAAGCTGTTTTTCCAATTCTTCAGCAAGGTCCACTCTTGCCATTGTTCCTATTGTTGTTTCTTCACTCAAAGGATCGCCCGAACGAAGTTTGCCAACTTCTTCTATAAAAGCTTTTATAAACTCTTTTGCAATAGACGATTCTACTAGAAGACGTTTTCCTGCAATACAGCTTTGCCCCGCATTCTGAAAACGCGCCTGCACACAAGTTTTAACCGTTTTCTGCAAGTTGCAATCTGCAAAAACCACCAAAGCATTGCTGCCTCCTAACTCTAAAACTGTTTTTTTAATTTCATTTCCAGCAACAGCAGCTACGGCTCTTCCCGCGGCTTCGCTTCCTGTTAGTGTAACTGCTTTAATTTTAGGATTTTTAATGATTTCTTCTACCATTTTACTTCCAATGGGCAAATTAGTAAAACATCCTGCAGGAAAACCTGCTCGATCAAATATTTTCTCAATGCTCATGGCGCTTTTCATCACATTGCTGGCATGTTTTAAAACGGCAACATTTCCCGCCATTAATGCTGGAACGGCAAAACGCATCACTTGCCAGAAAGGATAATTCCATGGCATAATGGCCAAAACAATTCCTATTGGTTCGTAGCTTACATAACTCTTATGCGCTTCTGTTTCTATTATTTTATCTTCAAGCATCTTAGACGCATTCTCCGCATAGTAATCACATAAAGCAGCGCATTTTTCTACTTCTGCCAATGCCTGAGTAATCGGTTTTCCCATTTCTTGGGTAATCACCTCGGCGTATTCTCGTGCGTTTTTCCTTAACTCTTGACCGGCAGCTTTCATTAAAACGGAACGTTCAGAAAAGGGAATTTCTTTCCAAATCGCGTATTGGGCATCAGCTTTATCAATTGCATTTTCTACTTCTTTCCTATCAAACTCAGCAACTTCATAGACAATCTCTTGATTATAAGGATTTATAGACTTTATCATAACATTATTTTTTATCGTATTTATTTAAAAACGATATAAAAGGTACAATTTATTTTTAGTTTTTAAATTGTGTAAAGCTTGTTTTTTTGATGAAAGTTTCCTTTTAGAACCAAAAAAGAGACTGCCGAAACAGTCTCTTCTGATATTCTGATGTTAGAAATTCTTTTTTCTATAGTTATATTACATTATGTTAAAGCACCTAAATTGAAATATAACAGGAATTTGAAATTCTTATCCTGGACAACTTGTGCCATTAAGTCTGCAAATAGCTTCACCACTATCTCCTAAATAGCAGCAATAATTACCTGGTTTTGGACATACCCCACCAACACAAGCTAAACCTCCTTTTACACTTCTTTTTTCAGTTTTAGTTAGCTCAGCAACACCGTCTAACTTTAAGATGTTTTTTAACATAGCATATAGTTTTTAATATTAGTTAATACCTCAATCGGTTTAAAGACACTTGAAGTTTATGTCTATTCTTGCGCAAGAATTTTTTATATATTTTTATACTATTATCAAACCACTTTTCTCAAACTTTTTTCTTCTGATAAATCACTTAAAAAGTATCTTAAATCATTTAATTCATATTCACTAGGAAACATTTGATTGTTTACAATTTTCACAGGCGTATAATTAAACTGATTCTCAAAACACCAATTGTATTGCAATTCTATTTGCTGATTTACTTTCATACCAATAGGCCCCACATTCCATTTCTCAAGCCATTTATCCAATCCCATCTTTTTTATGTGCCAATCTGAAATTGCTTCTAAAACTAAATGTTCCTTTGTATAGTTAATTTCCAATAATCGCTCTACCACAATTCTATATGGATTATCATTATTTTCTGGATTAACATTGAACAAAACATTCAAAGACACTTTTTCAGGATATTTGGTTATTAATTCTAAGGAATCAGCAAAAGCTTTATGACAATGCCCGCAGCCAGGACTTATTATAATTAAAAGCTCAACATCAGCATCAATATTGCCAAACTTCAGACTGTGTAATTTATTTAAACCAGCCAAAACGGGGATTTCTTTAGTCAAGAAATTTAAAATCTTGTAATTTCTTTTAAATTTTTTCAGTTTACTTACTTCTTTTTCTGCTTTCATTTTACCTGTTAAAACAGGCTTTATACTTAACCAAATAGCTCCTATCAGTATTATCGAAAACAAATAAGAAAAAAGACTAGATGAATTATAAACAAATGACTCTCTCATAAAAACAAAAACAGCACTTTGAAAAATTATGATAAAGGAAATTGTCAAACATAACAAACACCACTTTTTAAGTTGCCATTTTTGTACATAAATAGAATATAATATTACAGGTATAGACACAAGACTCAACAATCCAATTACAAGACTTGATCCAGAAGGATTAGATAATATTGCAATTAAATTAACGCCAAAAAAGAGTACTGGCAGATCAGAGAAGTTGACCCACTTATTAATTTCTCCTTTATTAGAACCAATTACAGAATCACAAGATGCATTTGGGCTAATATTACAGAATTTAGAAACTATTTCACTTTTTACACCCAATTTTTCTTGGACAATAAAAACACTAAAAACAAAACCAGCAATTGAGGTTAAAAGCAATAAAATTTCGCTAATGCCATAGCTGTTATAAACAAATGAAACAACTACTAAAGCAAGAATTGCCAAACTATAAGAATACCAATTTGAGTTTGTTTTTAGGCTTACAATTTTTGATCTATCATTTGGCTCAATAACTGTGACTATACCTTCCCAATTTTGAGTAAAATCATCAAAAGATAAACTTTTCTTCCCTTCATTTTTTGACTCAATGTCTATTAAATCTCCGTTTTTGGTTATTAAGACGATATCATTTTTATATGCAGCCAAAAAAGAATCTGGCAATTCAGAGAATTGCTCTTTTTGAATTCTTACGGCAACATTTTCTATGGATAATAAATCAAAAGTGTCGGTAATGGCAAATAGACTGGGATAATCAGGATGAGATTGAAATAGGTCTTCGAATTCTTCTGTTTGATCTTTATAATTATTGATGCTTAAATACTTTTGAACTAATTGTACCATGTCTAAAGATTATGTTTGTTTTTTGTAAATGTAATTTAAATCTTTCAAAACAAGCAAGTTTTTTCAGTAAAAAAAATAGTACATTTTGGCATATTTTTTGATAATTTCGACAAAAAAATGCAATATAAACACTATATCTACACAAACATTAACATATCCTCAATATAAACAATCCAAGTATTTATCGGTCTTTTTTAGGGTTTTAATCATATAATTAAATTTTACAATAGTCATAAAAATTACTCTATTTTTCTTCAAATTGAGCATCTGCCTATTTAGACATTTGTCAAAATTTGGATCTCAAAAAAGTTAAAATTTGTGAAAGAGCTATAAAAGAAATCTCAAGATTCTGAGTGTGTCAAAACTTTTTTGGATCTAAAAAAATTAAACAGCCTCATTTTTCCTTCATTTTTTTTAAGTTGATTTCTACTCTCTCGACAATTTTCCTTGTTCCGAAAAACTTCTCCATATCAATCTTATCTGTTTGAGTATACAACAAATAGACATGCTGGATTTCTGTGTACGTAAAAACGTACTTTATTACTCCTTGTATAAATTATTAATAATCAACTTTACACTTTCGGTTTCAAATACTACTATCTATTTTACTAACTATTAATTGTTTACTAACCTTAAAATTTAAAAAATGAAGAAAATCATAAAATTATCTTGTATGCTAGCTACTGCAGCATTAGTGTTTTATTCCTGCGAAAAGGAACAAGATTTAGAGGTATCTCAAACTGCTAAAAAAGATACTGACTTAATCGCGAATAGAGACACTGTTTCAAATAATTCTGCCATACAAGCCGGTACAACAGCAAAAGGAACGGCTGGCGCAAGAACCATTACTTTGCAAACCAACACCTTATCTTGCCCAGGTGGATTGTGTACGTCGTATGGTGTTTGGTCTACAGGCGTTTATACCGTTTGGTTTCAAATGAAATTTAATAATGGGTTTTATTGGAGCCGAGGCGGAAAATGCGGATATGGAATCTTAATTGGTGACCAAAATACGGGTGGCGATGCTGCATGGGACGGAAATGGCGGTAGCGCAAGATTTATGTGGTATTGCCCAAGTGGTTCTAATACGGCTAAAGGAAGTGGCGCTTATCTTCAGCCTTATGTATATTATAGAGATCAGCCGGGACAATACGGTAATGATTTCGGAAAGAAATATTACATACAGGAAGGTGTTACTTATAATTGCCAGATATCTGTGAAGTTAAATACAGGATCAAATACTGACGGGTACGTAAAATATTACGTAAATGGTACAGAGATATTGAACGAAAAAATTCGCTGGGTAACCAACGATGCTAAGCGAAATGTAAATGCTGTGAGCCTTCACACTTTCCGTGGAGGAAGCCAAAGCTATTGGACAGCTCCTGTAACAAGCTCTATCTACTATCCTAGTGCATCTTGGGATGCTCTATAGTGTTTAAAACACTTTAAAAAAAACATTTGAACCGAAAAAATAAACCCAGCAACTTCGATGCTATCTATTACCATAAAGCATCGAAGTTGTTATTAGTTAAAAGCTTTCTATAATTCCTTTTTGAAGCAAATACTAGTTTCTATTCCGGCATATTGTCCGTAATTTTCGATAACAGTATACGTTTTAGTGTACAATGCAACTGCTTCTGTTTGCACATTGCTGGTTTCTAAAACGGTCGATGCATAACCTAATTCTTTAGCCCAGTTTTCCAGCTCATTTAAAACCTTAGATGCTATGCCTCTTCCTCTATATTCGTCGGAAACAAACATGCGTTTTACCTCAACAGAATCATCATCAAATTGCTTTATTGCTCCGCAACCCACCGCAATTCCGTTGATATAAGCAATAATGACGTGTTTAATGGCATCAACCTTATTAAATTGGTTGAAGTATTCCTGCATATTACCATTTCGGCTTGCTAAATTCTCATCTAGTTTTACAATTAAACTGGCGAAATCTGCATTTTGAGAATTCGTTCTTACGAGTTCCAGATTTTCAGTATATGCGTATATTTTCATATCTGTCAAATCTTCTTCTCTTTTTCTATAATCTTTTTTTAGAAGCCCTTCATATACAAATCCAGAACGTTCGGCTACTTTAATGCTTGCAGCGTTTTCTTTTGCAATTTTCATAAAAAGTCTATTAAACTTTTTAGTTGCAAAACACCAGTTTTTAAAAGCCGTTAATGCTTCGGCAGCATAATTATTACCATTATGTTCTTTTAAAATGAAATAAGCGAGTTCGCCTTTTGGAATTCTCCAATCGATTCCCCGTACAGATATATGGCCTATAAATTCATTATTTTCTTTTGAAAATATACCGCAAGCATAACTTTTATTTTCTTGCCAATCTATCTCTTTCTGTTCGAGATATTTTTTTGTTGATTCTAAGCTATCATTCACTTTTATCATGTTTGCAAAGTAATCATACAAATATTCGCTGTTGTTGGTAATACTTTTAAAGAATCGTTCTGAATCTTCTATTCTGTAAGGTTTTATTAAAAGGTTTTTGGTTATTATCATTTTATGGTTCTTTGGTAGTGTTTTTCTAGGGATAAAACTAGACAAAAACCTAATGCGCAAAAATGCTATTTTTTAATTTGTTAATGCGTTTTTTGCATTACGCTCCTTTTTTTGACAATTCGTTAAAGTACATTAAAAAATAAATACCAAAAATTAAAAGTCGACTCGCATCTATTGGTATTTTTTAAACAACGCCGACATGGTCTCAACATCCAAAGCCTCAAGATCATTTAGCTTTAGCGACTTGACCATCTTAAGTGTAGATGTTTTGTAAAGTAAAAAATGAGGCGTTTTTAAATGAGACTGATATGCTTCATTATTAGCATAAATTTCTAATATTTTTATCTGATTTGGACTGTCTTTTTGAAACATCGGAAAAATAGCAATCACTCCAGGCTCTAATCTAATAGACGCCTCTGCTTCTTCTTTAAGAATAGCTTTGTATTGCTCAAGATAATCAGGCATTATCTCAACTTCTGCAATGCGAACCATTTGATCTTTATTTTGTGCCATAATACCAAGTGAGAAAAAAGTAAATAAAAACGATACCTTAATTTTATTCCAAAATACATTCATAAATTAATTCTTTTGTCTTGAATTTATAATTACTCTAGTTTTAATCCATTACTAGCGCGTTTAAATATACTGAAAATATAAAGATTTGGCTGTATAATTGTTTTGGCTAATAGTTTTAAAATTGAAATATTTTACTAAATCAGCTTGTTTTTAATCTCTTTATATTTCGAACGTCCAATGGGTAGTAAGTCACCGTTTTTTAGCTGCATGCTGTACTTTCCTCCTGCTTCAACGACAATCTTGTTTGCTTGTTCCCAACAGAGAATATAGGATTTATGTATTCTTTCGAATGTTTCAGGAAGCAGTTTTTCTAAAGCTTCAAGCGATTTATCGTGTAATTCTATTTTGTTATTTGCCAAATGCAATTCGGTATAAATCCCCGCCCCTTTAATGTATAGAATCTCATTAATTGGCACGAGTCTAAATGTCTTTGCTTTTCTTACCGCCAAAAAACGAACATCTCCGCCCGATTGTTTTCCCTGTGTCGTAAAACGTGTAAAGGCTTGCTCCAATCTGTGTTGATCGAAAGGTTTGGGTACAAAATCCAAAACTCCATAATTAAAAGCTGTAATAGCTTTATCGGTATAGGCAGAAATAATAATGGTCTGAAACGGCCTGCCACAAAAGTCTGCAAGATTTCAAATCCGTCTTCTCCATTCAGATTTAAATCTAACAGCAGAAGATCGATTTGATTATTCTCAATCGCTATCAATCCGCTTTCTAGAGAATCAGAAAGTAAAATTTGCACATCTTTGTCAAAGAAATCACGTGTCATTCTTTCTATTCTTTTGGCAATACGAGCTTCGTCTTCAATTATGAGTATCTTCATCTTAATCAAAAATTTTAATGATGGTCTCCCACCCTTTTTCTACAGCATGAGAATCAAAAGACCAATTGGTGCCATAACTTTCTGTTAGTCTGGCTTCGATGTATTTAAATCCAGTTCCTACTCGCTTATCTTTTTTAGTTTGTCTATTTTTAGCTAAAGTCAATAAAGTGTATTCTTTGTATTGCTTCTCTCGGGTGAATTTTAAACAGAAAACAATACAGCCTTCTTTTGGAGGAAGACTATGCGTAATTCCGTTTTCTATTATGGTATGAAAAATAGCTGGCGGAATCGTTTCGTTTTCGTCTATTCTTTCTTCCTGCCATTTATAACAAATTTCTTTACGAAAAGACATTACTTCCAAATGTCTTCGGCACAAATCAATCTCTTGTCTAATTGGAATAAGTGTATCTTCGGCAATATCGTTCATTATATCAAATTCTTCCGCCAGAGCGCGAATAAAAATAACTCCTTCTTTAGGCGATTCCTCAATCCAATCAATCAGCGAGGTTAAAGTATTTCGAAGAAAATGCGGCTGAATATTTTTCTTAATTAGTTCTAATTGCAATCTGGAAGAAAGCAGCAATGATGCATTATGAGCTTCTTCCATTGCTTTTGCCCGTATCGTATGGAGATAGAGCATACAAAGGACCAAAATGGTAAAAGCTATAAACAATCCGAAGTCATAAAACATAAAATAGTTGACCACTACTCCTGCCAATAAACCCGCTGCAACTATAAGTCCGCCTTTTGCTTTTCTAATGGCGGCTTCAATAGCGATTACAATAGAAAAGAAACGAGCAGTAATAGTAAAATAAGCAGCCGAAATATCATAATGACCATAATAGCCAATATAAATCGCTAAAAGGACAATGAACAAAAAAAACAGCACTAGTTTCTTTCTTTTAAATTCAAACTGCAACATAAAATACCACGGCACGAGCATTGAAACAGCAAAAGTGAGCCAACCAATAATCTTTAAACGAGTATAAAATTCATTATAAGGAATATCTAAATAATACTTGACATATTCGATAATGAGCAAACAAAAGAAAAGCAGACAAATAATTCCGAAGAGCAAAACGGCTAGTTCTTTTCGGGTACTATTGAGATAGAGAAAAAAATAATAGATGCCTGCAATAAGAAAAGCACCTGCCATAATATTCATAAAAGAAACCACAATAAGCGGTGAACGTTGAAGTTGCAGATAATCTTTAAGTTTTACATCGATACCGCGCTGTGCTTCTCTATTGTAGGTTTGCGAACCCATTAAAACAACGGTGTGTTTCCCGAGTTTAGACAAATTGTTTGGTATTTGATAATAAGAGGTTTCTGTTCCTGGCACCTCAACACGATCTCCTTTTGCCATTTGACCATTTCTCCCAATCAAAACTCCATCCCAATACACATCAAAAGCACCAAAGGCGTTTATTTGAAGCCCTAACGATTGGGAAGTATTTTTTCGTTCTTCTATTTCAACGTCTGTTTCAAATCTAAAACTTGAACTATCCGGTTTACCCCAATCCATCTTCTGATGATCGTAATCAACATCATATGTTACATCGGTTGTAACGTACTCTTTGTAATAGTTACAAGAGGTACACATGAGAAGAAGTAAAACGATAAAAAAGTAAGATTTATACATAAGATAAAGATAGAACAAATATCGAATTGCCAAATGCTTTTGAAAAGCTTATAGAGCCGTTTGAATGTTTTCGAAAACGGTGCTTTCTTTTATGAATTAATCTTGTACAAGAAAATCAATCAAAATGAAATCTCTAATAATCAAAACCTTAATTCTCTTTATTCCGTTTTTAGGAATAGGACAGCAAACCATTATTTCTGGTAAAGTTCAAGACAGCGCTACAAAAGAAGCACTGCCTTACGTAACGGTAACCATACAAGACAATGCATCAAAAACATTGGCCACAGCCATAACAGACGATCTTGGTTTATTTACTATTGAAGTAGCTCCAAATGTTTCGACCACTATCTCGTTTAGTTACACGGGGTATCAAAATCATACGCAATCTTTAATTGCAGGAAAACAAAAAATTGATTTGGGAACAATTGAATTAATTACCAATATGGTACAATTAAAAGCAGTTGAAATTAGCGGTCAAAAATCGAATGTTAGTTTAAAACTTGACAAAAAGGTTTTTGAAGTGGGTAAAGATGTGCTTTCGCAAAATGGTTCTGCTCACGATGTATTAAATGGAGTTCCATCTGTGGCTGTTGATGCTGCGGGAACGGTAAGTCTTCGTGGAAATAGTAATGTTTTGATCTTAATTAACGGAAGACAGTCTGGACTTACCCAAAGCAATGCGCTTGATCAGATTGCAGCCGACCAGATTGAACGAATTGAGGTTATTACCAATCCTTCTTCAAGATATGATGCTGCGGGTTCTGCGGGGATTCTTAATATTATATTGAAAAAGAACAAAAAAAGTGGTTTTAGCGGTCAGGTTAGATTGGTTACGGGATCGCCCAATGATAGTCGTCTTAATCCGAGCCTTAATTTTAAATCAAACAAAATCAATATTTTTTCCAATTTCAGTATCCGTTCTAGCGATTATGTGGGTTTGTACACAACCAATCAGGTAACTAATAGTACCACTTCTCCAAATTACATGCATCGCGTGCAGAATGAAGACCGTCACGACGATGGAAAATTGCTTTATATGGGTGCCGATTATTTTATTAATGAACATCAAACGATTACGGCTGCTTTTTTAAAGAATGCCACACATGATAATGATAAAACCGATTTGCGTTATCAGTACGATAGTGATCAAGGTAATACCACAGCTGATAGTCTTTTGACGAGACATGGAAAATCATTGGAAAAACGGGATTACAGTCAAATTGAGTTTAATTATACGCGAACATTCCAACAGAAAGCAAAAAAATGGACTATTGACGTTCAATACGATTGGTGGAACAGCGACAAAAAATGGGATCTTTCTACACAACGTTTGCTTCCAGACACAATGGTTTATCCTGGCATTAGAACAAGCTCTGTAGGAAACAGCAAAGATTTTCTGGCTAAGACCGATTTTATACAGCCTATTGACAGTCTTTCTACTTTGGAATTTGGATTAAAAACTGAAATTAGAACGGTTACAAGCAATTATTTGGCAGAAGAACAACAGGACAATAATTGGATCGTTTATCAGAACATTGATAATGATTTAAATTACGACGAAACCATTACGGGCGCTTATACGCAATTTAGCAGTAAAATCAACAAGTTTAGTTATATGTTGGGCTTAAGAGCCGAGTTTACAGATATTGCCATTAAAGATGTAGAAAATGCGTATAGCGATAAAAAAAACTATAACAAACTCTTTCCTACTATCAATCTAGCTTATAAGTTTGATGCTTCGTCATTACAGTTAAATTACAGCAAACGCATTAAACGTCCGTCATTATATGCTTTATATCCTTTCAATGAAGTCACCGATTTAAATGCACAATATATCGGAAATCCTGATTTAAATCCTTCTTATACGGATGCATTTGAAATGGCATTTCTTAAAAATTGGAAAACATTTACTTTGAATCCTTCGGTTTATTATCAATACGAAAAAGGCTTTATTCAAGATTATACGTATCGTCAAGATGATATCTTTCTGACCACACCCATAAATATTGATTACGAAATAAGAAGCGGAATTGAATTATCGACATTATATAATCCGTTAAAATGGCTTCAGGTTAATGCCGAGATGAATTATTATCACTTCAAACAAAAAGGAAATTATAGAGACGAAAACCTAGATTACAGCAGTCAAAACTTTACTGCTCGATTAAGCACGCAGATTAAACTTCCTGCTAAATTTAGTTTTCAAGGCCGTTATAACTTTCGTGGAGAAAAACGCAATGCACAAATTACCAGCGAAGCATTACAATCAATTGATTTCGGGTTTAGCAAACTCCTCCTTAAAGATAAAGCTACTATTGTTTTTGATGTTACCAATGCTTTTAATCTTCGTCAATACAAAAGCGTTACAACGGGAACAGATTATGTCATTAAAGATAATAGCATTCCAAATGCAGCGAGATATCGCTTGAGTTTTGTTTATCGTTTTAATCTAACCGATGCAAAAGCAATTCGACAAGCCAATGATGCTAATAGAGATTGATGTTCGTACAATAGCTAAGAAAAACAAGAAGTTGTAGTATAAAACAGAAATAAATGAAGAAAATAATCATTATATTCACAGTACTTTTAACTGCATGTAATTCTAAAAAAAATAGTATGAGTTCAACAGAAATATTTCCAAAAGGAGAACCTCTTTCTAAAGATTGGTTTACAGGCAATGCATTTTTGAAGCCTTTGATTGCAAGAGACAAGAACAATGAGTTTTCAGCAGGCAGCGTAACTTTTGAACCTGGAGCGAGAACAAACTGGCATACACATCCAAAAGGTCAAGTTCTGTTGGTTATTGAAGGTCATGGACTTTATCAAGAAAAAGGCAAACCTGCTCAAATCATTCAAAAAGGAGATGTAGTCAATATTCCTGAAAATGTAGAACATTGGCACGGTGCTAGCGCAACAACTACAATGGTTCATGTGGCAATCACTAACTTTAAAGAAGATACTCAAGTTACTTGGCTTAATCCTGTTACTGATGAAGAGTATAAAACTGCAAATGAAAACTGAATCATAAAAAAGCCCTCTATAAACAGAGGGCTTTTTTCATTCTTTTTATCAAAACTTATCGCCAGCCCAATGCAGGTGCAACGTGTTCTAAAATAGAAGACAAAATATGAATATTGTAATCTACACCTATGGTATTCGGAATAGTTAACAATAAAGTATCTGCTTCTTGAATAGCTTCATCTTGAGCAAGTTCTTCAATTAATTTATCGGGTTCTGCAGCATAGCTTTTACCAAAGATGGCTCTTTTGTCTTGCTCGATATAACCAAAACTATCATTGCCTTTGGCTTGTCCGCCAAAATAATATCGATCCTGCTCATTAACCAATGCAAATATCGAACGACTTACCGAAACTCTTGCTTCACGCTGATGCCCAGCATTTTTCCAAGCTTCTTTGTACAATCTTATCTGTTCGGCTTGCTGCACATGAAAAGGTTTTCCGTTTTCATCATACTTAAGCGTAGAACTCTGAAGATGCATTCCGTTTTCGGCAGCCCAAACAGCAGTTGCATTCGACGCCGCTCCCCACCAGATTCTTTCTCTTAATCCTTCAGAATGCGGTTCAATACGCAACAATCCAGGCGGATTTGGAAACATTGGGTACGGATTTGGTTCTGCAAATCCTTCTCCTTTAAGTTTATCCAAAAATTCTAGTGCTTTCTTACGGCCATATCGGCATCAGTTTCTCCTTTTTCAGGTTCATAACCAAAGTAACTCCAACCGTCAATAACTTGTTCTGGTGATCCTCTACTAATTCCTAACTGCAAACGACCTTCCGATATTAAATCGGCAGATCCAGCATCTTCTACCATGTACAATGGGTTTTCATAACGCATATCGATTACGCCAGTTCCGATCTCGATTTTACTTGTTTTCGCTCCTACTGCCGCAAGCAAAGGAAAAGGCGATGCCAGTTGCTGTGCAAAATGATGTACTCGAAAATAAGCACCATCTATACCTATTTCTTCAGCAGCCACTGCTAAATCAATGGATTGCAACAATGTATCTGCCGCTGTACGAGTTTTATATGACGGATGATTAGCCCAATGCCCAAATGATAAAAATCCTATTTTTTTCATAATGGCTTTATTTTTTTATTCTCTCAAATATACGCATAACTAATAAGAAAAAGAAAACCATGTCTTTTCTAGAAAAGTACATGGTTTTGCTTATCTATAAAATTATCAAAGCAGATAATTTTGCCTTCTAATTTTCTAATTATTGCTTAGGGTCTACGCTTAAAGGAGGAAGATTAACTTTCTTTTCATTCATCATTTTTTCACTTGTTCGATAGTTCTATATCGTTCAATCTGCATTTCACCCGTAAAAGTTTCGCTCTGAGGTGCTCTTGGAGGAATCTGAGCATAAGTTTTCATCAGATCAGCAATAGCTTGATTAAAAATTATTGCAGTCCATGTTTTCTCTGTCCAGCTGTTCATAAACAAATCATAACGTTCTTGTGGATCTTGCCATAAATTATAAATAGCAGGAACTGTCGCTACATAGCTTTCATCTCCTCGCCAACCAAGCTGTTGTCCAGGTGCGTCACTTCCGGCAATAGCACCATTATCTCCTCGGGTATTAAATACTGCTTTGAATTTTCCGATTCGTACAGCACCTGGCGATAATTCGGCTTCTGTAAAATAGAACCATCTATCACGAAGTGGCGTTCCTTTTTTAAACAACACGTTTGACATATCATAACTATCAAAAACCATATCGGCACCAGCTCTGTCTTTTTTAGGAAGTTCCACTCCAGCAAGGCTGGCAAATGTCGCCATAAGATCAAGCCCACCTACAATATCATGGCTTTGGCTTCCTGCTTCAATTTGTCCTGGCCACCAAGCAATTGCAGGTACACGACTACCTCCTTCTCTATCGGTTCCTTTTGTACCTCTAAAAGGAGTATATCCAGAATCAGGATGCACATCTTGCCAAGCACCATTATCTACTGTGTAAATAACAATAGTATTTTCGGCAATACCCAAAGAACGAATCTTATCCATAATTCGGCCTACATTGTAATCCATTTCTACTACAGCATCTGAATATTTGCTTTTACCTGGAGATTTGCCAACAAATTGTTTTGAAGGAAGGTTTGGCTGATGGTTTTTAGCAAAATTGATGCACATAAAAAACGGATCTTTGCTTTTTCCATATTCATCAAGCTGCTTTAAGTTATTTTCTACCATCATCATATCCAGCTCAGCAATATTCTCTTCTGTTACTTTACTTACCTCTCGGGCTTTTCCACCTGCTTCACCTTCAAGTACACCTGTAGTCACTTTTTTGAAAAGTTCTAGCATCTCTGAAGACATCTCCGGATTCCAAGACTGGAAAGCATAAGTATAAGCATTTAAATGATAAAGCACTACATTCTGCATTTTATCAAAACCATGAGCAATCGGCATCGAATAGTCTGCTTCTCCAAGGTGCCATTTTCCAGAAAAGTAGGTTTTATAATTGGCTTTTTTAAGCACCGAAGCCAGAGTCCATTCTTCTTTGGGCAATCCGCCTCCTTGTCCCTGAAAAGCAACGGTAGTCATACCGCTTCGATTCGGAATACGCCCTGTTAGCATCGCAGCTCTTCCTGGTGTACAACTTGGCTGTCCGTAAAAAGACCAAAACTGCATTCCTTCTTTAGCCATTTTGTCCAGATTAGGCGTAGGCATTCCGCGTCCAACTCCTCCGCCGTACACTCCTAAATCTCCCCAGCCAGTATCATCAGAAATTACCATAATAATATTAGGCTTCTTTTTGGTTTGTCCGTTTATGCTTCCCATGACAGTGCAACATAACAGACCTGCAAAAATTAATTTTAAGGCATTTTTTTTCATGGTTTTAAATTTTAATTAAATATGAGTTGTTTAAAATCTTGGCAAAAAAGTGCAGTAAGAAATAGCGTTTTTTACTTCTCAAAGAATTCCAGAATGAGAAACTTTTTTGATAACCTAAATTACTGCTAATAAGAGAGCCGTTTTTTCTAAAGTGGTTGCAAATTATAATATGCAACGAGAATATAAATTTTCTAAATAAACCTTTCTTAAAATTTAATTCTTAAAAACGCTGCTTGATTTATAAATTTTCACCTTATTATATTTTTTCAAGCTTAGGAGAGATTTCTTTAAATTTCTAAAAAAACAAAGACAATTCGAGCAAATATCTTAATTATCAAAATGTTAAGTTGCAAGTTTTCTTGTTCCAAATTATAATTTGGAACATCTCCACCTGTCATTTTATGCAATTATTCTCACTTTATGAAATATTTTTGAATGGCTTAAAAAATTCCTTCCTAAACGCCTCTCCCCATATCTTTTTGTACTCCTCGATTTTCATAATCAATTATTGATACATCTAAACTAAAAACAAATAATTATGGATTGGATTATTACTACATTAAAAGATTATCCCGAACTGGCCATTTTTCTCACCCTGTCACTAGGTTATTTTATCGGAAAATTTAAAATAGGAAGCTTTTCTTTAGGAACGGTTACCAGTGTTTTGCTTGTGGGAGTCTTAGTCGGACAATTAGACATTGTCATTTCTCCCAACGTTAAATCGGTCTTTTTCCTTATGTTTCTTTTCGCTGTTGGATACAGTGTCGGACCCCAATTTTTTGGAGGTTTAAAAAAAGACGGACTGCCTCAAATGCTTTATGCCGCAGTAGTATGCGTTTTATGTTTGATCTGTCCGTATCTAATAGGGAAAATTATGGGCTACGACATGGGATTAACCTCTGGAATGCTTGCAGGCTCTCAAACCATATCTGCGGTAATTGGTGTCGCTTCTGACACTATCAATCAGCTTAGTATTCCTGCCGATCAAAAAGCAGCATTAATCAACAAAATTCCAGTTGCATACGCTGTAACTTATATTTTCGGAACTGCAGGATCTGCTTGGCTATTGGCTTCTATTGGTCCAAAGTTATTAGGCGGTAATTTAGTCGAAAAAGCAAAAGAACTCGAGATTCAGCTTGGAGGCGATGCCATTGGCGATGATCCAAGTATTGCCTCTGCTTATGATCGTGTAATATATAATGCATATCAAATCTCTTCAAACTCGTATGCTAATAACAAAACAGTGGCAGAAGTTGAAAATGAATTGGAAAGAAATAAAAGACGTTTGTTTATACAGCGCATCAGAAGAGGAAAAGAAATTATAGATGCTTCTCCAGAATTTGTAATTCAAGAAAATGATGTTGTTGCACTCGGCGGAAGAAGAGAATACATGATGAATTACGTTGCTGTAAATGAAAAAGAAGTTTTAGATATCGAACTTCTAAATTTTCCAGTAGAAGTATTAAGTGTACTCGTTGTAAAGAAAGAAGTAATAAATAAAACCCTTGCCGATTTACGCCATTTAAAATACATGCATGGTGTTGTCGTGAGATCTTTAAAAAGAGCTGGAATCCAGATGCCCATATTACCCAATACTGTTCTTCAAAAAGGAGATATGATCGAATTAATTGGAATTAAACGAGACGTAGATCAAGTTGCGACACATATTGGCTATCCAGATCGTCCAACAAATTCTACCGATATGGCTTTTGTTGGTTTAGGAATAGTACTGGGAGGATTACTTGGAGCATTAACCGTTAAAGTTGGCGGAGTGCCAATAAGCCTTAGTACAAGTGGTGGTGCCTTAATATCTGGGCTTTTCTTCGGATGGCTAAGAGGTCAGCATCCTACTTTTGGGCGAATTCCAGAGCCTGCCTTGTGGATTATGAATAATGTGGGTTTAAACATATTTATTGCTGTAGTGGGTATTACAGCAGGACCAAGTTTTATAGTAGGTTTTCAAGAAGCTGGCTGGGGACTTTTCATTGCGGGTGCTGCAGCAACAGCCATTCCGCTAATACTCGGACTTCTTATAGGAAGATACATTTTCAAATTCCATCCTATTATTACTTTAGGATGTGCTGCCGGGGCAAGAACAACTACTGCCGCCCTTGGAGCTCTGCAAGATGCCGTAAAAAGCAAAACCCCTGCATTGGGTTATACCGTGACCTATGCCGTTGGTAATACGCTACTCATTATATGGGGTGTCGTCATTATTTTAATCATGAGTTAGTCGAATTTTTTATATAATCTCTAAACATTTTAGTTATGGCAATTGATATTTCAAAAATAAAAACATCAAGAGAGGTAGAAAAAACACTTCAGACCCTCAGCCCATTTGAAATTAAAAATGAATTAATTCATTTGGCAGATGAAAGTGCGCTTAAATCTACAGCGATTACACTTAATGCCGGAAGAGGAAATCCGAACTGGATTGCTACAGTTCCTAGAGAGGCTTTTTTCCTTTTTGGACAATTTGCTCTAGAAGAATGCCGTAATGTTATGGAAGAACAAGGCATTCTAGCAGGAATTGTACAAAACAAAAGCGGAGTGGCTTCTCGTTTTGAAGCTTTTTTATTGAAACATAAAGATACTCCTGCCGCTGCACTTTTAGAAAAAACATATCATTATGGTGTAGACAAACACGATTTTGATGGTGACGCATGGATCCGAGAATGGATAGAAGCTGTAATCGGATTTAACTATCCTGTCCCAGATCGTATGCTAAGTCAGATAGAAATTATTGTTCATGATTATTTGGTACAAGAAATGTGCGGTGCAGGAAACGACAAGGGCAAGTATGATATTTTTGCTGTTGAAGGCGGAACTGCTGCAATGTGTTACATTTTTGATTCGCTTATGCAAAATCACCTTACCGAACGTGGCGATAAAATAGCCTTGCTTACGCCTACTTTTACTCCTTATATCGAAATTCCGGAATTAGAACGATACAAATTTGATGTCGTTTATGTAGAAGCTAGCGGAGTTGGCGAAAACGGATTCCATACTTGGCAATATCCAAATTCTGAATTAGACAAACTAAAAGATCCTGCGGTTAAAGTGGCTTTTGTGGTAAACCCAAGTAATCCGCCATCTTCGGCGATGAGTACTGAGACGCTCAATTATATCGCTGATATAGTAAAAAATCATAACCCAGGTTTGATGGTTATTACAGATGACGTTTATGGAACTTTCGTTAATAATTTCAGATCATTAATGGCTATTATTCCACAAAATACGATCACGGTATATTCATTCTCAAAATATTTTGGCTGTACAGGCTGGAGACTTGGAACGATTGCCATTCATCAAGACAATATTTTCGATAAAAAAATTGCCGATTTAAGTCCAGAACTTAAAAAAGAACTGCACGATCGTTATTCTTCTCTCACATTAGAGCCAGAAAAAATCAAGTTTATTGACAGACTCGTTGCCGATAGCCGACAGGTAGCTTTAAACCACACGGCAGGATTATCGTTACCGCAGCAATTTCAAATGATGCTTTTCTCTGCATTTTGTTTATTGGATACTCAGGATGTTTATAAAACCCTTACACAGTCTATTATTCACAAACGCCTTAGCTTATTATGGGAAGGATTAGAAGTTCCGATTCTAGAAGATCCGATGCGTGCAGGATATTATTCTGAAATCGATATTATGGTGGCGGCAAAACACTTTCACGGGGATGATTTTGCCAATTGGCTGAAAACAAATTTTGAACCCGTTGATGTATTGTTCCGCTTGGCAGAAAAAACAGCAATCGTACTTTTAAACGGTGGCGGTTTTGCAGGACCTGAATGGAGTATCAGAGTCTCTCTTGCTAATCTTCCAACGGATAGTTATCTGATACTTGGAAAAAATATCCGTAAAATTTTATTGGAATATGTAACCAGCTGGGAAAACTCAACAAAATAATAGAAGCTTAAATTAAAAATATTAAACCTATGAAAAATTTATTTACTTTATTATTGTCCGTTTTATTGGTAACAGGTATTTATGCCCAAAAATTACCTAGAATTAAGATACTTGCAACTGGAGGAACAATTGCCGGACAAGGCGCATCTGCAGATCGCTCTGCTTATACTGCAGGACAATTGCCTATAAAAGATTTAATCGCAGCGGTTCCAGGAATTGATAAAGTTGCCGAAATTTCTGGAGAACAGATTTCAAACGTAGGGAGTCAGGACATGACTGTCGAGATTTGGATTAAGCTGAATAAAAGAATCAACGAAATTTATAAAAATAATGAAGCCGATGGCATCGTAATCACTCACGGAACCGATACGCAGGAAGAAACAGCTTATTTTTTATCGTTGACGGTACGATCTGATAAACCCGTAATCGTTACCGGATCTATGCGTCCAGCAACAGCCATAAGCGCAGACGGTCCAAAGAATTTATACGATGCCGTAACTTTAGCAGCGTCTAAACAAGCAGCACACAGCGGTGTTTTACTGGTATTTAATGAATATATCTTTACGGGAAGAAATGCCGTAAAAACGAGCACTACTCACTTAAATGCTTTTACAGCACCAAACAGCGGTCCAATCGGACAGGTTTATGACGGAAAAGTTTCTCTTTACGAAAATCCGATAAGAAAAACCAATAAAAATACTCCTTTTGATATTACAGGCTTAACCACTTTACCAGAAGTAGCTGTTGTCGAATTATATGCTGATGCGCCGGCAACTGCCATAAATGCGTATGTAGCTTCTGGAGTAAAAGGAATTGTAACTGGCGGTTTAGGCAACGGAAATCTAAACAAAGTAAACTCTGATGCTGCGGCTAGCGCTATTAAAAAAGGAATTGCCGTTGCAAGAGCTTCTAGAGTACCGTCTGGAAGAGTTACTTTATTTGACGAAACCGATGATCAAAAACTTGGTACTATAGTCGCAGATGATTTAATTCCGCAAAAAGCGAGGATTCTATTAATGTTGGGACTTACCCAAACTACAGACAGTAAAAAACTCCAAGAATACTTCTTTGAGTATTAAACCATTTGATATTGTAAACTATGCGTATCTTAACTTCAATAATTTTGAGTGTTTTTCTGGCCGCTGGTGCCTATGCCCAGCAGGAAAAACAGACTGATACCGTTCTCAATCATAAAACTCCCCTAATAAAAGCAACCAAAGTTGATTTGCTCAATAATGTCGATTTAATTTTCAATACTCAGGTTGGTTTTAACAGCTATATTGAAGACGGAAAATATACTAGCAGTAAATTTGAAGTGAACCAATTTAGATTGGAAGTAAAAGGGAAAGTGTATAAGGATAAAGTATTTTTTAGGTTTAGAGACCGATATACTAAAGAGACTGAACCACAATCTACAGACAATATCAGCAGTTCTACAGACTTGGCTTTTATTGGGTATAATATATCCAACAGGACAAGTATTGCCATTGGAAAAATGACCGCAAACTGGGGTGGTTATGAGTTTGACATGAATCCAATTGACATTTATCAGTACAATGATATTGTCGATAATTCAGATAACTTTTTAACTGGAGTTCAGTTAAACTGGGAACTCAATAAGGATCATGTTTTTTCTGCTCAGATTTTAAATTCTCGAACTAAAACTTTTCCTGAACTCTATCAAAATGTGCCAAATGTCGAAGAAGCAAAATTCCCTGCTGCCTATGTTGGAAACTGGAACGGTAGTTTTTTAGATGGAAAATTTAAAACGATTTACAGTTTCAGTATTTTTCAGGAAGCTTCAAAAAATGGACACCCCGTAAATATGTATTATACGGCATTAGGAAATCAGTTTCGAACCAAAAAATGGCTTTTTCAATATGATTTCAAATGGAGCAGCGAAGATCTGGATCGAACAGGAGTTGTGACTTCTTTAATTCCAGACACGGTTTTAGATCATGCGGCAGAAAATGTATATTATATCGAACATTGGCTGAGAACTGTATATTCATTGAATGAAAACTGGAAAATTTCGGCAATTGGAATGGTTAGCACGGCTTCATGGAAAGATATACCCGATCCAAATATCAGTTCTAGCCGAATCCGTACCGCATGGGGCGTTATTCCGACAGTAGAATTTTATCCAATTAAAAACTTTAATTTAAAGTTCTTTGCTACTTATGTCGCTCGTTTTTATGAGTACAGCGATTATTCAAAAACAAGTTTAGGGCAATCTAATAGCACCACTGGAAGAATTATGATTGGTATAATTTCGCCTCTAGTTGTATTATAAAATTTTAAATAATTAACTCCATTAGAAATGCTGGAATAAATCGAGTTTTACGATTTATTCCAGCATTTCTAATTTGTTCTCTCGCAGATTAGGCAGATTTAAGAATAATTTAAAATGCTTTAAGTTAAGCTTCTTTTCGAATAGCCTCCAGCTTCAGCTGGAGGTATTTAACAATCTCAAGAATAAGGCTTTAGCCAAATCGCTATTTTTGGCTAAAGCCATTATGATTCTCTTTATTTAAACTTTAGCTAAAGCTGGAGCCAATTCAAATTAATAACTGGTTTATAAACATTTCACCCGTGTCCCCGTGGTTGAAACCACGGGCTATGTTTAAATATATGCATAATGATTAGGCAACACGCATAACTCATCCCGCATCCCCGTGGTTAAAACCACGGGCTATATTTGAATATATGCTGCGTAATGATTAGGCATAACTCACAACTCTTAATCCTTTAATCTTAATTCTTTAATCTTTATTCTTTATTCTCTCCTCATCAAATATTTTAAACGAATAAAACAAATCGTACTATAAAAAGCAAAAAGCAGAATAAGATGCAATAAAACAGACGGATTATCCCATAAACTGGCACCCGATTGTACAATGGAGGTATACAAAACAATAAAAGGCGTTGTAGGTAAAAGATTAGACAGCCACTGCAATGCTAGCGGAAGCGATTCAAAAGGCCAGCTGTATCCTGTAATCAAGAAAATCGGATAAGTTGAGAAAGCCATCATCTGCAAACAAAGCAATTGTGATTGGAACAAAGAACCAATAAACTGCGCCATCGGAATTAAAGTAACAATAAACAAAAGCAGCAATAAGCTTAATTCAAATCCGCTGCCTCGCATGGGTAAATTAAGTAGTTTATAATTTACATTTAAAAAGAAAAAGCCGTACGAAGCAAATAGTATCAGATAAAACAATCCTTTGCCCCAAATACCATTAGAAATGCCCGAACCAAGCCATTCTCCTAAACGAGAACGCTGCCGCTCGCCTGCTACACTTTCGCATAAGCCAATTAATAAGGTCTGCTGTAGAATTAAGGCCAACAATCCTGGCAATAAAAATGCGCCATAACTGGATCTTTCGTTAAATAGAGGACGATAATCTAAATTTACAGGCATCACATTTTCCATAGCAATAGTAGTGCTCATGCCTTCTTTTTTCTGATAATATTGAAGACGTACTCCTGCTCCAACTGTCAGGCATATATGCTGTACATTTAACAACAAATCACTCGATGGCAGAAATCTTGCAGCATTGATTGCCAATACTACATTGCTTTGTTTTAAACTCAGCAAATTGGCTTCTGTTCCTTCTGGAATATAAAAATATCCCTGACAATTGCCTTGATACATCTGCTCCTTTGCCTGTTCCAAATTCGAAAAATGAATTAGTTCTACAATTGGAGAATCATCTATATTCTGCTGCAGCAAACGTGATAATCTCGAGCCATCATCATCTACGACCGCTAATTTTACATCAAATTCTTCTTTATTGATATAAATACTTCCATAAAAAAAAGCATAAAGCAAAGGAGCGATAAGAAGCGTCAGCAGCAAACTATGATCCTTTACTACTTGCGAAGCTTCTCTCAAAAAGAGATTAATCAGCGATTGATGCGGTTTCTTTTTCATCTTTAATCGAATTAAATTGACGTTTAAACAACAACATCGCAGTAGGATACATGACCAAGCAAAACAGCAAGAGTTTGGCGAATTCGCCTTGAGCATATTTTAAAGGCAAATTCATATAATACACCTTAAAAAATCCGTCTAAAAAAGCGGTATAAGGCATAATAAGCGCATAATACTGATCGTACCAAGGCATTGCCCATCTCGGAAAAGTAAATCCGCTGAACACAAAAGCGGGCGAAGTATAAAAAAGAGCCACATCTCCCGAAAGCATTACATCTTTAAACAAAGCCGATATAAACATTCCGATACCAATGCATGCCAAAGAAAGCATGGTGTATAGTACAAAAAACTTCCCTGTGGCTACGGGAACCCCGATATCGAAAAAAGTAAAAATAATTCCCGTAATAATGAGAAAATTAATCCAACTGATGGCTAAATGAGCTATTGTTTTTCCAACAATTACTCTGAGAACAGAACCATTTGATGAATCGTACAGTTCGTGCATCGTTCCTGTAATCCATTCATAATTTAAAGCCAGCATAGAACTGATAATTAGAATCATCTGCATTCCGACTGTTATTAATCCCGGAACCAAATATTCCTGATAATTGTAAGTTGGATTATAAAGCTGATAGGTTCTCAGACTGATCGGATTTGCAATCGCCATGGCCTGATCAGATTTCATTCCAGTTTTTACCAATTTCTGTAAAATTACGCCTGTACTTCCTGTAATTACAACTTCGGCAACAGCCTTATAAACTAACTTAGCAGGAACAAGCGCGGCGGCATTGGTGTACAAAGTAACATTACTCGGATGACGGCTGTAGATGTTCTTTTGCAGATTGGCAGGAAAATGTACGGCGCCCAGTATTTTCCCTTCTTGAATCAGTTTTTTAACTTCGGCTTCGCTGCTTACTCTTCTCGTAATCTGCAAGGTTTCTTTCTGTTCTAATAAAAAAATCAGCTCTCTGCTTATAGCGCTTTGATCTTCATCCCAAATCGCAAATGCTAAGTTCTTGGCATCTTGTTTTTGGTAAATAAGAGCATAGAAGAAAAACAAAGCGACAGGAACTATAAGCATTACCAAATAAAATACCTTTAGACTTAGAATGCGCTTCCATTCCCTAATCATTATGTTCAGCATCAAAATCATTGAGGAAGAATTAAAGAAGCAGTCATACCAGAACGAAGTCCTTTAATTTGTGTAAGGTTTTCGGGTTTCACTTCTATTGTAAAAGTTCTAAGTTCAAATTCTCCTTTATCTTTTGACGGAACCCAATTGGCAAATTCTAATGTAGGCGCAATAGAATGCACAACGGCATCAAAGGTTTCAGGTTCGCAACCTGGAACTTTAACCGCTGTCTTGCGCCCAACTTTTAGCAGATTTGATTTATCCTGTCTGATATTAAACTTAATTATAGTAGAGTTTTTCTTCTCTATGGTCATAATCGGATATCCTATAGAAATAATTTCGCCCTGATGCGTAACCAAGTTAGAAATTACGCCATCTGCTGGCGCATAAACTCTAGTATTATCTCCAAGCGCTTTAGTCAGTTCATAAGCTTGTTCTGCTTGTTTTACGATAGCATTTGCAGTTTTTAGTAATTCTGGTCGAGTTCCGTTTTTTAGCATCTGAAGATTTAACTGAGCGGTTTCCATTTCCTTTTTAGCCGCTTGAAACTTAAAATAGAAAACATCTTTTTCCTGTCCTGATATTACATCTTCATTATACAATCGTTCCATGCGATCATAAGTCGTGCTAAACAATTTATATTGTTCCTGACTGATCTGATAGAGTTTAGAAGTCGCTTCTATCAACTCTGGTCTTGCTCCTTGTGTAAGCAGTTCCTGCTGACCTTTTGCTGCATCAATTGCCGATAATGCCTGCGCTTTTATGGCGTTTATTTCGTTAGATCGAAGTACAGCCAGCAATTGTCCTGTTTTTACAGTATCGCCCTGTTTTACAAGCAACGAATCCAATCTACCTGGGAATTCGGCCGCAACGTCAACACTTGTTGCATCAACCATTCCTATAAAATTATCGTCTTCTTTGTTATTGTCTTTTAAGAAAAAAATCAGTCCTGCTATTACTACAAAGATTGGAATGATCAGCGCCCAGTAGTTTTTAAATATATCTTTCATCTATTTAATAAATTGCGTTATTTGACTTGGATTTCCTAAACTATTAAAATATTCAGCTAATGCCAGATAGTATCCTAAAACAGCGGTATAATACCCTTTTTCTATCTCTGTTTCTACCAGCAAAGCATCATTAACGTCTTTTGGCGATGATAGCTGATTATTCATTCTTTTGGTAATTAAACTGCTGGTTGTATTGGCTTCTTTTCTCGCCGCATCCATAGCCATAACATCATTTTGCAGCGAACTCATTTTATTCTTTGCCACTCTCGACTGCACCTGAAGCATTAAACTAGAATTTTCCTCTCCTAACTTGGCTTCTTCTATTAATTGTTTTGCAGCTAAAGTTTTTTTGCTAGTCTGTCCGTTATACAAAGTCCATTGCAATTCCAGTCCTACAAACCAATCTGGAATAGAAACCGGTAAATCTTTCTGATATAAATTGTAATTTCCAATGGCAAAAACATTCGGCAAAGCCAATGATTTACTGATTTTTTCAGCAGTTTCTGCATAAGAGATTTTATTGCTTGCGATTCTATAAACCGGATTTGTAAGCCAATAATCTTTCATAGGTTTTTCTAGATTGATTTCGGTATATCGTAAAGTGTCAGAAATCACTATTGTGGTGTCAAGATCAACTCCCATTAATTTATTCAGTTCAAGATGGGCATTTTGTTTATCCATCTTAATATTGTTATACTGACTCTGCGCCTGAATTAAAACCACATTCGTCCAGTTTTGTTGGTACGGAGGCAATATTTTATTTTTGACCAATTCTTCGGCGTAAATTTTATTTTTATCTAAAGCATTTACAATCTGTTCCTGCTTTTTAATTAAAGAGTTGAGGTATAATATTCTGAGGTATTGCACAACAATTAAAAAATCAACTTCTTTACCTGCTATCTCAACACCAATTCCTGCTGAATTGGCTACTGATTGAGCTAGATCTATGCTCGAATTTATTTTATTTCCAAGAAAAATAGGCTGACGAACTCCTACTCCTGCAATAAAATAAGACTGCTTGCTTAAACTAGGATTATAATCGGGATAAATACCTCCAATAACCGTTTTTGATGCATTATAAATACGATCCTGTGCTGCCTGCGATAAGTTATTTCCAGTAATTTCATGATAAATTTCGTTTGCCGTATTCACACTTTGCTGTGATGAACCCTCAACAACTCCGTCTTTAACGGTCTGCAGATTTATCGTAAGCGGATTACTCAAATAAGAATAACTCGATAAAAGATCTACTTTAGGCAAGTAGCCTTTCTTTTCGGCCTGAAGATTATATTCGCCTGTCTTTAATGCAGATTTTGCTTGTTTTATGGTAATATTATTTTGCTGTGCTATAGAAAAACATTCTTCCAGAGAAGTGGTCTGCGCTTTTGTTTCCAGACCGAACAAAAAGCAAAACAAGATAAATGGCTTTAGAAAATTTAGTTTTATGTGCATCTATATAATATTCTTATAAATTGAAATTACTTTTAACTAGCGACTTCTTTGCTGTCTAATTAAAAACAGCAGGATAAAATAGAAATGAGATAAAAACTTATTATTCAGATAAATTCTGAAATGGTTTAAATTTATTTAGAATATACTGCTTACGAAAATTTGGGTACTTAACCTAAACAGCGAAAAAAGTATACCAGCAAAAATCATATATATACCGATATACCAACTAGTTAAAGATAAAGATTTTATTTTATAAGTGCTATTTTAATTTACGGAAAATCAGCATAATGCAATCTCCTTATCTAAAACCATTTTTTACATCGCTCCTCTGGAGCTTTTTTGTAGATGCGAAATAGATTCTTCTATAAATATTTTGCTCCTGTGGAGCATTTAAACACAGTTCTTAATAATTTTGCTTTTATAACGTCATTCCCCACTGGCACATTTCTTGAAAATAATTATCATTATTAACTGATTTAAAACTATTTATCATGAAAGTTACTTACTACGGGCATTCGTGTTTTTCTGTTTATGCTGGCGGAAAACACCTTCTTTTTGATCCTTTTATTACACCAAATGAGTTAGCAAAAGAAGTTGATGTAGATGCTATAAAGGCAGATTACATTTTTATCTCTCATGCGCATTATGACCATATTCTCGATGTCGAGCGAATTGCCAAAAATACGGGCGCAAAAGTGCTCGGAAATTTTGAAATCTATAATTGGCTACTGAAAAACGGAATCGAAAATGCACATCCCATTAATCCAGGAGGAAAGTTTGATTTTGATTTCGGAACCGTAAAATGTGTGATAGCCCAGCATCCTAGCAGTTTTATATACGGCTCTTACGGCGGAATTGCGTGTGGTTTTGTGCTTTCAACCACAGATGGAAATTTCTATTACAGCGGCGATACGGCTCTAACTTTAGACATGCAGCTTATTCCGAAATTTACCAAACTTGACTTTGCTGTTTTCCCTATTGGCGACGGACTTACTATGGGAATTGAAGAAGCTATTGAAGCCGCAAAACTCGTTGGGGTAAACAAAATATTAGGTGTTCATTACGATACTTTTGGATTTATTGTAATGGACAGATCAAAAAGCTTTAGAGGAGTTTAACAAAGCTTCTTTTCAATTATTCTTACCTAAAATAAACACAACTATCGAGATTTAAATTGGTTATTTTTCTTTGCTATATTTCGCTAAAATGTGGGTTTTAGCGAAATATCATTTTATAAAAAAGAACACAGAAAACAACACCAAATTTTTTTCATAAAAAAAAGGAATAGCTGCTGACACTATTCCTTTTGCATATAATGAAGTTTTGCTGATGAACTTCAAATTATATGTATTCCACAAAATTAATGATATATTGCGCGGTAAGTTCCGGATATTGATGTTGAGGTTCCGTGCCCTGTTGCGGCATAAACAATCATTTGAGCATTTGTCATTTGATTGATAATCGGATACCAATTGTCTACGGCAAAACTGATATCATGATCTCCAGAAATAATTAGAATGGGAGTTTTGGTCTTTTTCAGCTGTTCTCTAAAGTTTAAAGCATCTTCTCTAAAAGTATCTCCTCCGCCAAAATATAATTGAAAAACATCCATTGTAGAAGGAATTTTATCTACGGCTATCTTTTTATGAATTCTATCGTGCGAAGCTTTTGCTGCCAAACGGCTTGATTCTGATTTTGGCTCAAAAAACAGCACAATTTCATCATCAAAGTCATTTAAAGGTTTGAGTGCGGCATCAAAAAACGCTTGCTCAATAGGAACTTTGTTTTCTCCCGGCGGATTTGTTCCTACCAAAACGGCATGCGTTACCAAATTAGGATAAAGCAAAGTTGCCGTCTGTGCCACCAACCCACCATAAGACCATCCTAAAACAACAACCGAATCTAATTTTAAGGCATCTGCCAAATCTTTTACATCTTTGGCTACAACGGTAATGTCTGGAGCGAGACTTCCTGTAGAAGAGCCAATTCCAGAATAATCAAATACGATAACGTTGAACTTTTCTGCCATCGATGCCACAAACAACGGATCCCAAGTATCTAGTGTTCCTCTAAAACGGTTCACAAAAATTACAGCTTTTCCTTTGCCGTACGAACGATAAGCAATTTTACGATCGCCTAAATCGGCAAAACGTGTCTCTGCGTCATAAATTTTTTCCATAATTATAAGTTAAAGATTGAAATCAATATTCGTTTTCATCAAGTAGACAAAGATTAAACCAAAACGCAGAACACTAACAATAAAGCATTTAACGATTATTCGTATACTAAAGAATTATGATATTTCAAGAATCCAATCTTCTTTTTAACGATATATAATAATTCCTAAATCTGTTTTACAAACAATGCTTTTAGAATCAATACTTTATAAAAAAGGCATTCCTTTTGTTTTTTGTAAATGAAATAGTACTCTTTTCAAAACATTAATCTAACAGCTTCGATATGATGTATTTATCTACTAAAAAAACGATTATGTTTATTACTGGAACATTCATCAGCCATGCTTGCTGGAAAGAATGGATTGTTTTTTTTGAAAATGAAGGCTATAAAACGGTTGCTCCGCCTTGGCTTTACAAAAACGAATTGGCAGTCGATTTGAGACAAAACCATTCAGAGTCCAAAATTGCTTTAATCCGTTTAGATAACTTATTGGATTATTATACTGAAATCATTGACAAGCTTCCTGAAAAACCAATTTTGATAGGCCATTCCTATGGCGGACTTCTAACGCAGTTACTTCTTCAAAAAGAATTGGGATCGCACGGAATCTGCATCAATTCTATTCCGCCTGGCAATCTTATGCATTTTAATTTTTCGTTTTATAAAGCAATTTGGAATCTTTCCGATGGTCTTAGTTCAATAAATAAGACCTTTTTAATGCCTTTTAAGACATGGCAATACTATTTTGCGAACCAAATGCCGTTTGACAAGCAAAAAGAAGCTTACGAAGCTCTATTGATTCCCGAATCTAAATCAGTTATACGAAACATTTATTCCAAATCAGCTAAGATTGATTTCAAGAAAAAACACAATCCGCTTTTGTTTGTAGCGGGTTCACAAGATGCTTTTGTTCCTGCTTCTTTAAATAATTTAAACTTTAAAAAATATAAAAACCTTCATTCTATCACTTGTTACAAAGAATTTCAAGATGGCAATCATTTGAGTATAAATCAAGAAAACTGGCAGACTACAGCTGAGTTTATCGCCAATTGGCTAAAGAAAATTTCTTAATGGATTGCGGATTTTTTTTGTGTTCCCGTGGTGGAAACAACGGGCTATATCTTTAAACATGACTAAAAAACGGAATCAATAAATCTGCTAAATAATCCCTTTCTTTATTTCCAATTTTTTAATCTTAGAATTTAAAGTCGACGGATGAATGTCTAAAATTTCGGCAGCGCCACCCGCTCCAGAAATTTTTCCGTTGCATTTTTTAAGGATATATAAAATATAATCTCGTTCATTTTCTAATATCGTTTTTATTGAAAATGATTCTTGTACTGGTTCAGGATGAATTTTGGAAGACATAGAAAGTTCAATTTCTTTAATCGTATTTCCTTCTGTCAGCAAAATGGCGCGTTGCATTACATGTTCTAGTTCTCTAATGTTTCCTGGCCAATTGTAATTTAGAATCTGCTGCAAAGCAAAATCGGAAAGAATGGGCGCTTTTCTGCCCATTTTCTCACTATAAACTGCTATAAAATGATTGGCTAAATCTGGAATGTCTTCTTTTCTCTTTTTTAGCGGCGGAACCATAATCGGAAAAACATGCAAACGATAGTACAAATCCATTCTAAATCGTCCTGCTGCCACTTCTTCTTCCAAATTTTTATTGGTTGCAGCAATAATCCTAACATCTATTTTCATTGACGAAGTGCCGCCCACACGCTCAATTTCTCTTTCTTGCAGAACACGAAGCAGTTTTACCTGCAATTCGAGAGACATCTCTCCTATTTCGTCTAAAAAAATAGTTCCCCCATCTGCCAATTCAAATTTACCGATACGTCTGTCCAAAGCGCCTGTAAAAGCTCCTTTTTCATGTCCAAAAAGTAATGATTCGGCAAGATTTTCAGGAATAGCACCGCAATTAATTATAACCAAAGGTTTGTCTTTTCTCGGAGATAAAGCATGTATGCTTTGCGCAATTTTTTCTTTTCCTGTTCCGCTTTCTCCTAAAACCAAAACCGAAGTGTCTGAAGGCGAAACCTTTCGAATATAATTAAAAAACCGTACTCATTTGCGAACTATTGCCAATAATGCCTTCAAAGTCTTCTTGTGGCTTTACAGGAGAAATTGTGCTTTTGACTTCCGTTTTTTTAATAGGCAGATTTAAATCTTCTTTCGAATAAATTTTAGCAATAAATTGATGAAAAAGTGTTTCGAGCGACTCCAATAATCGTAAGTGTTCTTGAGAATAAACAGTAAGATTACGACTGTAAAAAGTAAAATGATAGCTCTGGATCGAGGCAATAGAAAGTGGAAAAACCAAATAAGATTTGATCCCAAAATTATGTGCAATTAAAGCTTTAATTGGCGCTTCTTGTAGGTTGTTAATCAAGGTTTCTTCGCTATAAATTATAGGTTTCTTGTCTACTTTTGATTTCCTGTAGGTTTCATTGATTTCCTTTTCAGATAATACCGCTATTTGCGAAAGTTTCTGCAAATTGATGATTTGATATTGCTCTAAATTTCTGCGCACAATTCCGATGTTATCATAATGTGTCGAGGTGACAAAACCGGTTTCCAAATAATCAAAAGGAATAAAAGTTTGAGCCACTTTTGCAAATGCCAATAACGCCTCTTCTTTCTTCAGGTTTGAATTTATAATTTCTGTAATTGCGGCCTGAAGCTGAAACTGCTGCATTAGCTGACTTTCTAGGCTATACTGCTGACGATAAAATGCAATTTCAAGAGTCGTTAGCACATCTTGATCTCGAAAAGGTTTTACGATAAACCCATAAGGATGAGTAGTTTTGGCTTTATCTAATACAGTTTTACTTGAATTGGCAGAAATAAATATGAAGCCAATATATTTCTCTTTAAGAATATGCGCCAACTCAATACCATTTCGGCTTCCTTTGAGCATAATATCCAAGAAGACCAAATCTGGTTTTTCAATTTCAATTTGCTCTAAAGCCTGTTCTACCGACCGCGCGATTCCGATCACTTCATAATTTGCTTTCTCGAGAATTAACTGTAAATCGTGAGCTTCAATAAATTGATCTTCTACAATTAAAATTCGTTTTTTCAAACTAGCAGCAACAGTTTCATGTCCGTTATCGGGAGAGTTTTTCATAAGTGAGTATTTTTTATCTTATCTTGCACTTAATTTATTGATACAAAAATAGTTAATTATCGTAATTAAAATTAGTCGTTTTCAAATTACAGGCCGTTCCGCTTGGGCTTATTTTAAACGAAGCGATTACCAATTCAATAAAATACGCTTTTCCAGACAACAGGACAGGAATGATCTATGTAACGCTCCAAGCGACAACCGAAGACAAATACCTGCTGACCATTGCCGATAACGGAGTGGGCTTTGATGCAAACATCAGCAACAAAAAAATCAATTCGTTTGGCTTAAGCCTAATAAGAGGTCTTAGCGATGATTTGGATGCGGCTTTTTCTATGGAAAACAATAACGGAACAATACTTAAAATAGAATTCTCTAAAGAGTTTCCAATCAATGAAAAAAGAAGATAGTATAAAAAACAAAACCTAATTTCTTTTGTAGCGAAATCTCACGAATCGAAATGGGTTTAGCGAAATATAGCGCTTTTAATCTCCATAAAAAGCGCTAAAACCGTATTATTAAAGCTTTTATTGCCATGGCATGTAAATTGGTTTTCTAGAGAAGTTAACCCTTAAAAACCAATTTATTATGAAAAAATCAATATTGCTAATCATCATTTTATTTCTAAATTTTAGCGCTGCAAAAGCCTGCGACAAATGCAGTTCCTACAATAACAGTGATTTTAAAATAAAATCGGCCACAATAACTCATAAAGCAGATTTAGGCCTTACGGTTTGGGACATTAAAGTAGAAGGAACTGCAGGAAAAACAATGCCCAAACCAGTTGGTCAATTAAATGGTGCGCCAGTTTTGGCCTATGTTTTTCCGACTACTTTAAAATCTTCTGATATTGGTTTCGGTCAAGCCGAAGGAATAGTAGCACTTGCACTTACTTCTCATCCCGATTTTGAAGACACTCCGCTTTGGGATGAAAATCTTGATGGAAATTATCTAAATGATGGTTTAATCTGGCATGCACACTGGGTTTTGTTAGTGGAAGACAAACGTGTTGCCGGCGGACTTTCGGTTAGAGAATTTACAAAAGGAGATCCAAATGTGGTTCTTCCTCCAACAAATCCTGGAATGGCAATGTATATGGATAGTCCTGGTTTTAATATCGTGGCTAAAGGAAATTCTATAAAAGTAATCGTACCCGATTTTAGAATCAACAACAAAACCAATTTTAAGTTTGATGCTGTAAGCTGCTATATGGAAGTTAGCACAGGAGCTGGCGGTTCGCATGATTCTGAAGGTTCTAAGCCAATGCTCGGGGTATACAAAGTTTATACTGTTGCCAGCGGAAATCTTTCATTGCCTTATTCTGTAAAATAAAACATAATTCTAAAGCTTAAACACAATGAAAAAATCAATTCTCTTAAAAATGATCTTTATCCCTTATATTATTCTAAACACTTTAACAACAAAAGGTTATGCGCAAGGCGATTATGCTACAGATCCGCATTTGACTCCAGCCGTAAAAGCCTTTTTAAAACCTCTAAATTCTGGAGGAGCTCCATTAGAATCGCTTCCGGTTGCAGACGCCCGAAATGTATTGGTCGGCGCTCAAAATGCTTTTAAAGTTGATTTGTCTGGAATTGAAGAATCGGAAAAAGAAATTACAGCCGACGGTTACAAAATCAAATTGAATATTGTTCGTCCCGCTGGCGCAAAAGGAAAACTGCCTGTTTTTATGTTCATTCATGGCGGCGGTTGGGTACTGGGCGATTATCATACGCACAAAAGAATGGTTAGAGATTTAACCGTTTTAACGGGTTATGTGGGCGTTTTTGTCAATTATTCTCTCGCTCCAGAACACAAATATCCTCAGCCTGTAAACGAGGTTTATGCAGCTGCAAAATGGATTGCTGCGCATGGAAGCGAAATCAATGTGGATGGAAGTAAATTAGGAATCGTAGGCAACAGTGCAGGTGGAAATCTCGCTACAGCGAGTGCTTTGATGGCGAAAGAAAAAGGAACGCCGCTCTATAAAGTGCAGATTCTTTTCTGGCCTGTAACCGATGCCAATTTTGAAACAGAATCGTATAAACTATATGGCAAACAGCGCTTTCTGACCGATTCTTTAATGAAATGGATGTGGGATCAATACGTAGATCCTTCCAAAAGAAAAGAAATATACGCTTCGCCACTGCAAGCCAATTTATCTCAGCTGAAAGGCCTGCCTCCAACTTTGATTCAGGTTGCCGAAAATGATATTTTGAGAGATGAAGGAGAAGCTTACGGACGTAAATTGAGTGATGCTGGAGTTGTCGTTACAACTGTTCGTTACAACGACGTCATTCACGATTTCGGATTATTGAATGGTTTAGCTGAAATTCCGCAGACAAAAGCACTTTTTATTCAAGCCGCAGCAGAACTTAAAAAGTATTTGAAGTAAGACTAATTCTTGAACAAAACAAACATAACAACCTGTAATTAAATATTTTACAATAAAATAAATTTGTAAATTTAATTCTCAAAAACAATAAAAAGAAGTCGTTATGCTTGTACAAGAAAAAACTGGATTGATTGTAATTGATTTTCAAGGAAAATTGGCCGAATGGTGCACAACAGCGAAAAGCTGACCGCTAATTTGGAAAAACTTATCCGAGGTTGTCAATTACTTTCAATTCCGATAATTTGGGCCGAACAAAACCCAAAAGGACTTGGCGCAACGATACCTGAATTAGAAAAGCTTTTTCAGGATCAGAAGCCAATTGAGAAGTTTTCTTTCAATGCTTTGGATAATGAAACCTTTAAACAGGCGATTATAGATTCTGGCAGAAAGCAATGGCTAATCTGCGGTATAGAAGCTCATATCTGTGTGTATCAAACGGCAATAGGATTATTGGCCTATAATTTTGAAGTCGAAGTTGTAGCCAATTGTATTTCTTCCAGATCAGAGGAAAGCATTGAAATTGCTTTGCAAAAACTGCAGCACAAAGGAGCTTCAGTAACCAATGTTGAAATGTGCCTTTATGAACTTGTAAAAGATTCGAGACGGGAAATTTTTAAAGAAATTCTAACATTAATCAAATAAAAGAATCATGTCAAAATCGAAAAATATTGTACTCATTCATGGAAATTTTGTGAACGACAAAACGTGGACAGAATGGAAAAAGTACTATGAACAAAAAGGATATACGGTTTATACTCCCGCAAATCCAGGACACGAAGGAGTTCCTGCCGAATTGAGAGCAAGAGTCCATCCTGATCTTACCAAAACTGGATTTATAGATATTGTTACGGCTATCAGCAAATTAATAGACACTTTACCCGAAAAGCCTTTGGTAATTGGACATTCTATGGCTGGTATGGCCACCTTAAAACTGGTTGAATTAGGTAAAGCAGCGGCTGGAGTAAGCATTGATGGAGCGCCTCCAAAAAATGTGTTTCCGCCATTTCAAACCTTAAAAACAGTAATACCGGCTTTTGGTTTTTTCTCTACAAGCAAATATTTTATGGGAAGCAGAAAATGGTATGATTATGCTTTTTTTAATACCATTCCGGAATCGCAAAAAAGCATTGCTTTTGAGAAATTCGCAGTGCCTGAAAGTTATAAAGTGAGTAGAGAATTGGTTTTGAATTCTTTCTCCAATATCAATTTCAAAAAACCGCACGAACCTATTTTGTTTATTGGCGGTGGAAACGACCATATCTTCCCTCCTAGTTTAACGGAAACAATTGCAAGCCGATATAAGGAAAATACAGGTCGTGTTGATCTAAAAATATTTGATGGCAAAAGCCACTTTATTTGCGGAGAACCGGGTTGGGAAAGTGTTGCCGATTATATCTTAAATTGGTATGAATCGTTATAGAAATTATATATTTCAACTTTAAAAAATATATTAAAATGCTAGATCTTTTGGATTTAGCATTTTTAATTTTCTTTCAAACCATCATTCCGATTAAGATTGCTGCTCCTTTTTTATTTCTTCAATTCCGCTTCTATAGCTTGTTACTGCAAAATCCGGAAAACGCTTTCTAAATTTTGAATCATCAAAAACATTGGCATGCTCATATCTTGGAAGCAATTCCTGGAGTTCTTTTGCTTGTTTACTGAAAAACGCTCCAATGGTAAAAACAAACTTTGGAATAACTTTATATTTTAGTTCTCTCCCATATATTTCAGAAGCTAAGGCAATGAATTCTTTATAATTAAGATGGCTTTCATCTACTGGCAAATGCCACGTCTGCCCAAAAGCATCTGGTGTATTGCCTATTAAAGCTGTGGCACGGCTTGCGTCTGGTGTCCAAATTAGGCTTCTTTTTTTAGAGTCTTTCAAAGGCACTTTTAGTTTTTTATTTTCTTTAATAGCCTTAAAGATTAAAGTATTGGTAATGCTTTGCGTTTTGGCAGGTTGCCATAAAATTCAGGCGCACGACAGATTACGGCTTCCAATTGTCCCGTTTTTATTTCGCTTAGCACCATTTCCGTCATTTGTTTTCTAATTTCTCCCTTTCTGCCGACAGGTTCAAAAGCCGTTTCTTCGGTAAGCACTCTGCTGTCTTGCGGATACATATAGGTATTATCAAAAAAGACCAATTTCGTTTTATTGATTTTACAAGCTTCAATAACATTTCTTAAAATCAGCACAAACTGTTTTTCCCATAAATCAGTATCCATTGGAAGTCCTAATGTAAAATAGGCTATTTCACTGCCTTTGACGGCTTCTATTGCATTTTCTTTAATGGTTAAATCTGCCGAAAAAACGGTATCTGTATCATTTACTTTTTGTGCTTTACGGCTTACAATTCGTATATCTGAGGTATAATTTCTTTTTAGTTCTCTGGCCAATTCTTCTCCAATCTGTCCGTTGGCTCCTAATATAGTTTGCATACTGCTTAACTTTTTAAATTGCTTTATTTTTTCTAACACTTGTATTTACTGCAGAAATTGCAACAAGTCTCATAAACTCTAACTCATTTATATTCTACTTTATTGCTACTTTAAAACCTATAAATCAGTTAATTTATTTCTAAATTACAACAAAAAAACATACCATTTTTGCCGTCTTTCTTATTAGTAAAATCAAAGAAAGTTTTGTTACTGAATTCTATAACTTTTTTGCTTTTTTAAATTGAACTATGTAGAAATGCGAAAGCAAAAGCCCTGTATCATTTAAGATACAGGGCTTTTTTTTAACTCAAAAAAACAACAACATTTTTTATTTTACATCAAACCATAATTTGGTTGTCAATAAATCTTTTCCTTGTTCCGCTACAGCTGCTTGGTAACTAGCACCGTTTAGTGATTGTTCTGTACCCGGATAGAAAAGACGAGAAGGAACTTTTCCGTCCAAAACAGTAGCAGGACCAGCTGTAAGAACTGGATAATCCAATCTTCTCCATTCTGTAAAAGCATCTAAACCTTGTCCGAAGAAAGAAATCCATTTTTGTGTACCAATAGATTTAGCATAATTTGACGCATCATATTTCACACTTGCTTGATCTAAATAAGTTGAAATCGTAGTCGCATTCGTAATTCCAAACTGATTCAAAGATGCTGTAATAGCATTTTTGTAATACTGTTCTGCATCTCCCGAAATATATCCGCGGGCTGCTGCTTCTGCAAGATTAAACAATGTTTCCGAATAAGAAGCAATTATCGCAGGAGAAGCCGATGTTAAGAAATAAGTTCCTGGTTTTGATGTTTTAGCAAAACCTTGGCTATTGGCATCACTATTTGATAAGCCGTTTGCACCTCCAACATATTTCCCTACAGTTGCATCTGAAGGCAATTGTGCAAAAACAGGCAAACGTGGATCAGACAATGCATACAATTGATCGACCATAGTTTTTGAAATACGGAAATCATCTCTAGTTTCAAACCAAGCCGAAGCTGGATTTTGCTGTGGCGAACTTGTATAAACAAATTGGAAGGTTTCTGCATTACTGCCAATTAATCCTCCTGCGTCGCTTGTAGCGTCTATAGCAGCTTGTTTTGCCAAACCTGGTTCTTTGTCTGAAATTCTCAGCGCAATACGCAAACGAAGTGAGTTTACCAGTTTTTTCCATTTCAAAATATCGCCTTTGTAAGCCAAATCACCCGTAACAGAACCATTTGCTGGATTTAACAAAGATTGCGCTTGTTTTAAATCGTCAAGCAATCCTGTATATACTTCTTTTTGTGTGTTATATGCAGGCGTTACATTTTGACCCGCTTCTTTGTACGGAATGCTTCCGTAAGCATCTGTCAGCAATAAAAATGTCCATGAACGCAACGTTAAGGCGATACCTTTATAGTTAGAGTTTGCCTGAGCATCGGGAAATTTTAAAATCGTATTCAAATCTGTAATTAGAGTCGAATATCCCTTATCCCACAATGTCGTGAAAGAAGCATTAGAAACATCGTAACGATCTGGTTCTGTATATTGAATTTTAGCCCAATGCTGCACAAATAGTAAAGTCGAGTTAAAGTTATTTGCATCTCCCCAGTACAAATCGGCACTTTGCTTTAAAGTACCAGTTAAAAGATATGGTGCAAGCGGGGTTTCAGTTGCATTTGGATTTTTATTAATATCGTCCAAAGTATCACTGCAAGAGCTCAGTGTCAATGCAAACAGTATTGTATATGATAGTTTTTTTAGCATGATTCCGAGTTTTTAAAATTTAACGTTAAGGTTTAAACTGAAATTTCTAGTTGTTGGTAAAGCTAAACTTTCCAATCCTTGTGCATTTCCAGTATTGAAAGCCGTTTCAGGGTCAATATTTGGAGCATCTTTGTAGATAAAGAATAAGTTACGGCCAGCAGCGGTAACGCTTGCTCCTTCTAAACCTAATTTTTTAATCAGCTTTTTATTAAAATTATAAGTCAGTTTTATCTCTCTCATTTTTACGAAAGTTGAACTATAGATGTAAGCTTCACTAATATTGTATGATGCTTTATAATATTCTTGTGCGCTAATCACTTTATTATTAGGAGTTCCGTCTGCAAATACACCTCCGAAAATCATTCCGTCATCATAAATTGTTGCACCACCTGGAGCTGCTCCGCCTGTTACCAAAGTTTTCGGATTAGCGGTATTGTTTCCTGGATAATAGTAGCTTAAACCACCATTTTCAGCACCACGACCTGGAAGAGTCTGTGCTAAAACCCCTGTATAGTTACCTGTTCTGTTTGTTCCTGAGAAAAGTTCTCCACCAACACTAGCATCAACAAGGAAAGAAAGCTCAAGATTTTTGTAAGTCAAAGTATTCGTAAGACCAGCTAAATAATCTGGAGTATAATGTCCTAATACTTTTTTTGTCGGATCTGCTTTTGGAAGACCATTTGCTCCTACTACAATATTCCCACTTGCATCACGCTCGTAAGCTGTTCCGTAAAGTGCTCCATACGCTTGCCCTACAGACGCCAATACATCTACACCTCCAGAAGAACCAATCGTATAGTTTTTAATATCTCCTGCGTAATCTAGAATTTCTACTTTACTTTTATTTTTAGAATAATTCACCGCAACATTCCACTTAAAGTTTTCTGTTTGCACAGGATTTCCGTCTAACTGTATTTCAATACCTTGGTTATTAATTTTACCTGCATTGATTAACTGCGAAGTATAACCGCTTGCTGCTGTAGTTTTGATTTCTAAAATCTGGTCAAAACTATTGGTATTGTAATACGCGATATCAAAATGAAGTCTGTTTTTCCAGAAAGAAGCTTCACCACCTATCTCAGTAGAACGTGTCGTTTCTGGCTTCAAATTTTCATTCAGTTTTCTTTGAGAAGAAGTCTGGATCGGATTTCCGTCAAATGCAGTCTGGAAATTATAAACTGTAGCCAATTGGTACGGATCTGCATCGTTACCTACTTCAGACCATCCTCCGCGAAGCTTTAAGAAATCTAATGTACTGCTCTTAATATTTAATGCATCTGTTAAAACCACACTACCGTTAATAGATGGGTAGAAATAAGAACGGTTGCTGCTTGGTAATGTAGAAGACCAGTCATTACGCGCCGTAACGTTCAAGAAAGCATAATTTCTAAAACCAAACTGAGCAGAAGCGTAAGCACTGTAAACTCTCAATCTAGATAATGAGTTTGATGATGTTAACGGATCTCTAGAGTTTGTTAAAGTATACAAATCTGGAACCGCTAAACGAGGCGCTTTCTGATAGTTGTTGGCATCGCTATGGTTACGAATGTTGAATCCCGCAAGTGCATCTACAGTAAAATCATCGTTAAGCTGTTTTGTATATTGAAATATACCCTCAGTATTTTGCTCATTTACAGTGTAAGCATCTTCTGCGTACGATCCGAAAGGAGTTCCATTTGTACCATATTTAATAGTATATTTTCTTCTATCGTTATAATAATCAACTCCTGTACGGAATCTGAAGTTTAATCCTTCAGCCAATTTCGCATCTAAATGGATATCTCCAATTAAACGATTACGCTGTTGACTTGTTGTATTGTAATAGGCATTCCAATACGGGTTGCTGTAATAGCTGTTATTCCAGTTGGTATTTCTATCTTTTTCCAATTCATTAATATCAACCTGACGTCCGAACCAAAGAAACTGAAGCATTACCCCAGCCGCACGACCACCAGATGGACCACCTGGCAATTGAGGAGCATTTGTAGCGATATAATTGGCATTAACCCCAACTTTTACACTTTCAGAAATCTGATAATTAGTATTAATAGAAAAGTTGGTTTTGTTGATTTCACTGTTTGGTACAGTTCCAAGCTGTTTTTGATTGTTTACACCTAAACGGAAATCTGATTTATCGTTAGCTTTTGCGATAGAAACACTATTATCGTAAGTAAGTCCTGTGTTGAAGAAATCTTTCACGTTATTTGGGTGCGCAATAAAAGGAACTGCTTCTCCTTTAGAGTAAAATTGCGGAATAAGGCGTCCGTCCATTCTTGGTCCCCAGCTTTCATCAACACCATCATTAACTCCTCCACCTTTTCCGTCTACATAGCTAAATCTTCCGTTAGATCCTTGTCCAAAAGTGTTCTGGAAAGAAGGCAAAGTAGCCACTTGAGAAACAGTTAGACCTGTATTAAAAGTAACACCAAATCCTCCTTTTTGTCCTTTTCCTGATTTTGTTGTAATAAGCACAACACCATGAGCAGCACGCGATCCGTAAAGAGCAGCGGCATTTGGCCCTTTTAAAACAGTCAAAGTTTCAATATCCTGCGGATTCAAATCGGCAATTGCATTTCTGAAATCACGAGTAGCTCCACCAAAATTCAATTGAGAGTTATCTACAGGAACACCATCTACCACAAAAAGCGGTTGGTTGTTTCCTGCAATAGAAGTTTCTCCACGAATAATAATACGAGAAGATCCCATATCTCCTTGCGAATTGGTAATACGCACACCCGCTACTTTACCAGAAAGAGCATTCAAGAAGTTGGTTTCTTTGGTAGTCGCCAATTCTTTTCCTTTTACTGATTGAGTTGTATATCCTAAAGATTTCTTTTCTTTTGAAATCCCAAGTGCTGTAACCACAACTTCAGATAAAGCGTTTTGTTCTTCGGTAAGATCGATCGTAATATCGTTTTTGTTTACTACAACTTCTTGTTTTTTATATCCTAAATAACTAACTAAAAGTACATAAGGGAATTTTTGTCCTGTTTGGAAATAAAATTTTCCATCTGTATCTGTAATAACACCATGTGTAGTTCCTTGAATCGTTACCGAAGCCCCAATAATAGGCTCTTTTGTAACGGCATCGACAACTGTTCCTTCCAGTTTAGACTGAATTAGTGGCTTTGTCTCTTGAGCTTTAACTCCTATGGAAATCAAGAAAATACATAGCCAAGCATATCTTTTTAGTTTTATTTTCATTACTTTGTTTTAGTTTAATAAATAAGGCGAGCTTAGAGCGCTTTATGCTATTCTAGCTTTCCCTTTTAGAGATGACAATTTCTTTTTAAGCTTCTACCATTTCTGCTGCAACAGAAATGGTTTTTTCTTTTTATCTGCAGCACATTCGTTTTTTCATTTTTATTTTTTTTTTGGATTACTATTCTTTTAAATTGGCCTATAAAATTTTAACCCCTATTCGGGATTATTGTACTTTTTAAAATTTATAATGAATTAAAAAAGAGGAATTTTAACCGTAGAATGCATAAGGACGAAAACTGCCGAATGCTTTTGCGTATTTTGAAATGAAATATCGTGGTTCTTAATCTCTGGCTTTTAACTTATATTTTTAAACTCTACTAATTTGATAGAACAAAAGTAAGTTAAAAATAATATTACCCAAATTTTAATTAAACTTTTTGCAAAAAAAATGTTAACCTTTTTAAACGGATGGACATAAATATCTAAAAACAAATAAGTTATAAAAAACAAGCGTTTTTATGGTTTTATAAGAATTGTACTAAAATCTTAAAATTAGAAAACCTTTTTTGGCTATTTTAAATTCCAATTCAGGAAGTTTAAACCAAAAAAAAACTCCACGATCATAAGACCTTGGAGTTTCTATTTTTTTTGTATTTCTTACTTATTATAGCTCGTTGAATTCGTGTAGAGATTTCAATGTAGTTTCATAAAATAAAATCGCTGCAATGAGATTTCCTTTATCGGAATAAGGCATCATTTTTCTCTGAAACTCTACTGTAGTATCTAAGAAACTAGTTGTACCTAACGCCTGACCATCTAATATTTTTTTATTGTCAGCTGTATCAGGAATACCTAGATCTGCCATTGTAACACCTGGCTTAGTAACCAAAGCAATGTAAGGAAGTGTTTTTACTAGAACTTTAATACGTTCAATGTACAATTCTAAAAGCTCTCCTTTTTGCATACCGCTTAATTCTTTTTGATCGTGGTATTTGCGAATTAAGGCTGTTGTACTAATGATACTTCTTGGTGCGTTTTTTGCCTGTGCAGAAACAGCGGCAGTCGTCAAGAAGAAAAGTGCACATAATAAAATAATTTTACTCTTCATTTTCTTAATAGATTTGGTTCTTGAATAAAAACAAAAATATATAAATTAACTTAAAATGCAATTTTTGGAAGTCCTTTTTACTAAAATTATAATAATCTTTTAATGTTATTAGCAAAATAGAAATAAAACGCTTACAAATTACGATATTCCAATCGTTCTTTTTTAAGACTTAATGATTCTAAAACGTCCTGGATATTTGATCCAAATGCTTTTCTTGTTTCCGTAGTAATCCATAAAGTCTTCGCAAACAAAAACAGCATGAGCTTTAGACCAAGCTACAACTCCGCAATATTCGCTTCCAGATTCTCTTTTTAACTTCTGAATTTGTTTGCCTAATTTAAATCCTAAATATTTGTAGATTGTTGGAGTGTATACAGTGCCTTCTTCTAATTCTTCTAAGGCTTTCTCAAAAGTGGGTTCTTTATCGATAATCTGCATGTATTTTGCCATAACAGCATACGTTAAAATAGCATAATCACGTATTTTTTCGCTGTCGCAATTATCTTTAATATAAACAAAACCTGCAGATTTTCTCGCTTTAGTAACTTCGCTGCTGTCCAAATTAAAGGTTGCATTGTTTTTTAGCGTAATCCTATAAGAATTATTGTGTAGTTTTTCGCTTTCAAATAGATTATCTAATCCGTACACATTTAAAGAAGCTTTAATAAATGCTATCGATGAACAATTTGTACGTTCACCTTGCTTAAAGCTTTCAAATATTTTGTCTGCACTCAATTGCGAATATGAACTTGAACAGACAAAAATTAAAAGTAAAAAAAATGAAGTAACCGATTTCATGCCTTATTATATATTATTTCTCAATTATGGTTTGAAAAACTGTATTAGATTTTTACAAATCTATAAAAATCCAACCATACTTTTACTTCTTTACTTTTATCAATTAAAAAAAAAGTGCTTTCCGAGTGAAAAAAAAATGAAAAAACGTCTCAAATAAACTTTGAGACGTTTCTGGATTATTTTTTTTCTTCGTTGTTCAATTTATCATCGAGTTCAGGTTCTTTGCCTTTAAACTTTTTCGTATCAACATCATAGTTTTCATCATTTGTCAAAACTTCGTCATGTTCTTTATATTGATGTTTTCTCGTATCGTTTCGATGATCTCCTCCACCCTGTTGTTTAGGATTCGGGTTTTTCTGAGTTTGATTATTCTTCTCCATAATTCCTAGTTTTTAAATGATTATTAAAATTAGCTCAAATACAATGGCTTGGTTTATATAATCATTTTTAAAAATTATAAAATAAAACTGCTCCTATTTATATCACACCTATTCAATAATTTGACAATTACAAAACTTCAACATTGAAAATCAAATAGTTTAAGCTTAACTTTGCATCCATAATACTTAAAGAGGTTATACAATAGAATATGTGGACTATATGTCATGAATGCCAGGGACAGGGTAAAATAAATCGCGGACTCAGTAAAAAAGTGCAACGCCTTTATAAAACGGAATTGGCTTTATATGAGAACAAGCAGAGTAATACTGCTCCAATACGCCCTAAGGCACATTTGCATTTGTGCACAAATTGTTCTGGGTCCGGATTGATGCAATCTAAAAATTATCTTGAACCCGATCTCACAAAACCGCACGTTGCCATTATTGGTGCAGGTATTGGCGGAGTTGCTCTAGCGGTAGCGTGTTTGCATCGCGGTATTCCGTTTACGATTTATGAAAGAGACAGCAACTTTGATGCCCGATCTCAAGGTTACGGACTTACGTTACAGCAAGCCAGTAAAGCTATGAAAGGGTTAGGAATTACTTCTTTAGGAGGTGTAATTTCTACAAAACATATCGTACACAATACCGAAGGAAAAATATTAGGCGAATGGGGAACCAGAAAATGGCTGGAAACCGCAATTAAAACGCCTACAAAACGCACAAACATACATATCGCAAGACAATCGCTTCGTTTAGCTTTATTAGAGCAACTTGGAGGAAATAATACTATCCAATGGGGACATCAACTAATAGATTTTGCAGCATCTGAAAATGGTGTAGAGTTAAGTTTTCAGGTAAACGGCGAAATAAAAACTGCAAAAGCCGATCTTGTTGTCGGTGCCGATGGTATTCGCAGTACCGTGAGGAATCTAATAATTGGTGAAGAGGCAACACCGCTACGTTATTTGGATTGCATTGTAATCTTAGGAATTTGTCCTTTAAGTTCGCTCGAAGGACTTTCGAGTGATTTACTTGATGGTGCAACAATATTTCAGACTGCCAACGGAAATGAACGTATTTATGTAATGCCTTATACTGCAGATTCTGTCATGTGGCAATTGAGTTTTCCGATGTCTGAAGAAGAGGCCAAAGAACTAAGCGCAAAAGGACCGAAAGCCTTGAAAGAGGAAGCCTGCCGAAGAACGCAGTGGCATACTCCTATTCCTCAGATTTTACAGGCAACACAGGAAAATCTAATTTCTGGATATCCGGTTTATGATCGCGAGTTGTTGAGTTCTGAATTATTAGAAAAGAATCAAAATATTACTTTAATTGGCGATGCCGCGCATCCGATGAGTCCGTTTAAAGGTCAAGGTGCCAATCAGGCTTTATTGGATGCTTTAAAATTGGCTAGAAAAATTTCGAAAGGCTGTAACGCTAAGTCCAAATGGAAAGAAAGAGGATTGAGAGAATGTGTATTAAACGAATTCGAATCTGAAATGCTTGAACGCAGTGCCACGAAAGTACTAGGTTCTGCTGATGCCGCTCAGTTTTTACATTCCGAAATTATACTTCTAGAAGGTGATGAACCGCGAGGAAGGTGTTCTAAAAGGAGTAAAGAGTAAAGAGTAAAGAATATAGGATAAAGAGTAAAGAATATAAATTGGAGATCAATAAAAAATGCTAAACCTATTGTTTAGCATTTTTTGTATAGAGTTATTATTCAGTCATATACATGGGAATTAAACAATAATTTAATATTTTTTTATAACTGATTCTGACGCGATCTATTTACTTTTATGATCTCATTTACAAACAATTAAATAGTTGCGCCATGAAAAATACACAAATAAATTTCAGTCCAAACAATAAAACCTGTACAGGCCGAACTTTGGTTTGTGATGGTGATAATAATGAATTAATATTTCGTAAAACTTATGTAGGAGATTGGGGAGATTGGGACGAGAAACCAGATGAAATTTTAAAAGATCAGCATCTTTACCTGGATCAAAATACTAGTTTTACAAATGCAATTTAAACTAAAAGCTACTTATTAAGTATATAATTTAAGCAATACAATCTTGCGATTCTATCTATTAGGCTAGAACGCTGATTGTATTGCTTAAATTTTCTTTGTTTATAAAATCCAAAATAAATTCTCTTACCTCTTTACTTGCTTCTGTTTTGGTTGCAAAAGAGTTAATGTAGAATTCATCGTCCTTGTCACTAATATGGATAATTTCTGTGTAGCCTTTGGTTATTAAACTCCCTTTTAGTTTAATAATGTTTACTTCTTGTTTTCCATCAAGTTCTTTACGAACCTGTAATTTTATAGCTCTTTCCATATTCAAAAATTTTTAAATAATTAACTATCATTCAGTTATAAATTTAAAACATTTAATCTATCGAAATCAGATTTTAACACAGTTCGCAACGTATTATTTATCAACATATTATAAACATTTTCCTCTTTTTTAAAAAGAAATGCAAAACATCAGTAAAATCAATACTTTTCAAACTAATTTCCTGTAAAATCTTTGTCGCTCAGGGTTTTCATAAATGCAAGAAGATTCTCTTTTTCTTGTTCTGTAAGCGGAATTCTATTGCCATTATTTTTAAAAATAGGATCTAAATTCTCTGCACTCAAGACTCCAGTATCAAAATAATCCAAAACAGCTCTTATGGTAGCAAACTGACCAAAACTTCCGTAAGGGGCTGTATATTCAACATTTCTTAAACTCGGAACTCTAAAACTCATAAAATCAGCCGGAATTCCGGTAACTCTGCCTCGTCCTGCCTCATTAGAATCTATGTTTAAAGGAAAACCGATATTTCTAAAACTCTGATCTGTAAACAATTCGGTACTATGACAGCTAGCGCATTTCTGCTGAAATGTGGCATAGCCTGCCGCTTCGCTTTCTGTAAACGTTTGCCCTTCTTTTCGTTTTACTTTATCGTATTTGCTGTTAGCAGAAATTAAGGTGTATTCGAACTGAGCAATACTTTTATAAATTCTATCTGGTGTAATTTCCTGATCTCCAAATGCTTTTTTAAACATCTCTTTATACGAAGCATCATCTTTAATTTTTCCGATAACTTCTAGAATTGAAGAATCCATTTCTTCGTGAGTTATAATAGGAACCAAAGGCTGTGTTTCTAATTGCAATCTGCTTCCATCCCAATTAAAGAATTTTAAAAATATCAAATTCTGAAGCGGTGGTGCATTTCTAAGTCCAACTCTTCCTTCAATTCCAATAGCTCGCGCATTATGATCTGCAAAAGCATTCGCTTGGATATGACAGCTTGAGCACGAAATGGTATTGTCTTTACTAAATCTTTTGTCTGAGAAAAGCTTTTCGCCCAATTCGGCACCATATTTTGTGGGTTTGTTCAAACTCACATAACTGTTTACCTCTGGAAAATCAGTCGGAATAGGCAATGAAAGCTCAGGATTATCAAAATAAGTCTCATCAGAATCACTACTGCTACAAGAAGTGAAAAAGAGTACCATTAGGATAAAGCCAACTATTTTTTTCATTTTAATGAATTTTAAAATAGAGCCGTCTTTTAAAATTTCAGACGGCTCTGAAATATTTTTACAACATTTAGATTAAATTTAATCTGTATAAATCTGCTTTAATCCTTTTTAATCTGCGTGAAAAAATCTATTCGGAAAAATATTTCACGCAGATTTTAAAAGATTTTAGCAGATTAAATTTGATTTTTGCTTGATTAAAGTTTTCCAATAGCCCCTAGTTTTAACTATGGGATTTTAGAAATGTAAATTAGCTAGGCTAAAGCCTTATTTGCGCAAATTTTATTTACCTCCATCTAAAGATGGAGGCAATTAATCTTCAAAACCTAAGTGTTAATTTAGTTTTCTACACTAGTAATAGAAAACATACCTGTAATGTCGTTTGTTCCGTTTCCTCCTAAATTATCTACAAATTTTACCATTTGCGCTGCAGTATGAACATTCGGAGTTGCATTATCGCCCATTCCTGTTCCTGTAGACAACGTAATTGTATTGATTTTTCCGCTCAACAATTTGTCGAAATCAGCTTTAATTTTGATTTTCGGAGCATTTTTACCTACAGTTGCATTTGTAGTAAGGTTTAGCGTAATATCTCTGTATGCATTTACACCTTGTGTGTAAGCCCCTTCAGTACCCGCAACAGTACTTCCTGTATGAATAGATAGGGCTTTATTGTCTGTATCATAAAAGCCTTCAACTTTTGTAAAACGATATCCTGTTCCCCACTCCCACATCATTGCCGTGTCGTTGGCACCAGCTGCTGCGTAAAACTTAGGAAATCTTGTTTGGTCTAGCGTATTTTGTTCTGTTTTAATACCTAAACCAAATTTTATCTGCTTGTATGACGCAGAAGGCACATTGCTCAAAACATAGCTTAATGAAGCTGCTTTTGCCTGATCGATTACTGTTGCACCTTTGTCTAAATCATTTACATTGTAAGGCACTTCACTTCCGTCATCTTTTATTAGACGAATATTGCTAATCACATATTTTACTTCAGAAAAATGATGCACTTGTCCTACCGCTGAAGTATTTGTAGACGCAGATGCTGAAGTTGCATCTCCCAAAACAATGGTTTTATCTTTAAACGTATTGTTGAATTCCAACGTTACATTGTTTGCTGCTGGAGCATCGTCATCGTTTGAACATGAAACAAATGCCAAAGCGGCCACTGATAATAAAAGGTATTTTTTTAAATTTTGCATTTTTATGATTTTAATTTTTGTACTGTATTTTATGAATCGAAAGGAAGATTATAAAATAGGCGGCGGTACAAAAATTTCAAGGCAAGGTTCTAGTCGATCCGATTCTTTGTAAATCGACACTTTCTTGGGTGTTATAGTTTTTAATAGTGGAACCTGAAACTCAAATGTTGTGTTTAAAGTAATATCGATCTTTTTGCTAATGCTTCTCAATTCCAAATCGGTATTTTTTTCCGATTCTTGAAGTTCTTTCTTCAAATGGCATTTACCATGACATTGCAATTCTGGCTTGGCTTTGTTAACACAAAATTCTTTTTCTATAGCAACTTGATTCAGTTTAAAGTGCACCACGATAAGTGCCTGCTGGAAAGAAACCAGCAGGAACAGAATCGTCATTGTGATACTAAAAACTTTTTTCATTTTTAATTATAATTATCCTTTTTATGCACTTTTTTGTCATCCTGACAAACGTTGTTGTAGAACTATGTGTTAGAAACTAGTTTCTTTCTTTTTTCTATTCTCTATTTTCTATTCTCTATTTTCTTTTTTCTTTTCAACATTAAAAAAACTATGTTTCTATGTGTTTCAATTTAATTTTACTAAACAGATTAGAAATTCAATTTTAAAGAAGTGAAAATATTACGTCCCATTCTCGGGATATTTCCCCAGTCAGCATAAGTACTGTAATACGCATTTAATACGTTCTCTCCACCAATTTGTATCCTACTTTGCACCTTATTAATTTTAAAAGAATAATCGGCAGAAATATTCCAAATAGCATAAGATGCTGTCTGATCTTCTCCATATTCTGGACTGTAATTAATCTGTTCAAAATCACCATTTACAGAAGTCTGAATTCCGAAATTTTTATACATATAATGAATCGAAGTCAAATAGCTTAACGGACGTATAAAAGGCAGATTTCCTCCTTTATTATCCATTCCGCGTGCATAGGTAAGTGTTCCTTTCCAATGTAGATGCTCTAAAATATCGTAACTCACATTGGCAGACATATTTAAGAGCGTTGCATAATCTAATGACGTATACCCTTTTACTCCAACCGATTGATAATTCATCGGACTTCCCATGCTCAGGATTTTACCAATAATATAGTTCTGAATATAGAAATAGTTGACTTTTCCTTGAATGCTCAATCTTTCGGTTTTAAAACCTGCGCTTGCATTTCCTTCATACGAAATTTCATTTTTTAGATTCGGATCTCCGATGTAATCATAACGGTCAAAACTATTATAGATATAATAACCGTAACCCTCAGAAACAGAAGGTGCTCTATGGCCATAACCCGTTCCGACAGAAAAATTAAACTGATCAATATTTAAGTTATATGCCGCATTTAGACTCGGCAGAAATCTCGTTTTTTCTTGAGGCGCTCCTGGATGAAAAATCCAATTGAATTCTACATATTTAGAATAATTGTAATTGACTCCCAAAGAACCTCCCAAATGCACTTGACTTTTTTCAGAAATGTCCCAAGAATTATTCATAGAAAGTCCTGCATAACGAGTCGTAACCCAAGGCCAGCTGTAAGCAAACATCGTTCTTTCGCTTCGATCTTGCGGATACATACGCATTTCTGCAATAGACAAATTATCGTAAGCATTGAGCTGAATTTCAGAAGAGTAATCATTCTTTTTCAAATTCGCTTTCGAAACCAATCCGTATGTTGTGCTCCAACCCGGCATATCCATGTGAACCAAGTTTTCTGGTCGTGTTGTATCGTCCATATAATGCTCAATGGCATTAAAATATACTTTCGTGTCCACTACTCTAACCAAACCTTCTTCGAACAATTGTTTATAAGAAGCTGAAGTAATTAGCGCTCGCGAAAGCCACAAATCCATTGGCAAAGCAGGATAACCCACATCTTTTGCCACATCAAAAATCGCGTCTAATCTAACCGATGATAAATCGCTGGTTTTATAAGCCAAACCTAACGAAGTATTGAATTTATTGTATTGAGAATGCTTTACTTCGTTGTTATTTCCGTCAGAATAATTATCGGCAGTACGGTACGAAATGCTTCCGTCGGCCACAAATTTTGTTCCTGAGTAAGCAATATTTCCTAAATTGAAAAACTGCTTATTATTAAATTCAAATCCTGTTTGATACGCTCCATTCCATTTCTTTTGAAGTCCAAAGGGCGTGCTTTTTCTTTTTAAATCGATACTTCCTGCAACAGTTGCTCCATGCAAGCTTCCCTCCTGACCCGATTTAATATCTACTGCCGCCAGATTATTACTTTCAACATAAGACGTAATCGGATCCATTTTATCGGTACAAGCGCCAAAAACATGCATTCCGTCAATGGTAACCGTAGAACGTTCTGTACTCATGTTGTTTAATAAAGGTTCCCAAGCGTAAGCTCCGCGTTTTATAAAACTAATATTATCAGATGAAGACAAAAATTCATCAACAGAAACAGCCATTTTCATCTCGGTTTCTATTTTCTTTTTCGTCGCGTTTTTTACCGTTACTTCTTCTAAGTTTTTTATGCTATCGTGATGTGCATGCTGATTTTGAGCTGTAACTGAAAAACCCAAGAAAAGCAGCATTATAATATATTTCATGTTTTTAAAATAAAGTATCAATATAAAGTTCACTTTTCACGCCTTCTACTCCTGGCGTATGATCGGTTGGAACTATAGTTCCTTTTACGATTAAACCGTTTTGGTTCATCATAATTAAGTTTAAAGTCCAGTTACCTGTCATCGTATAATTAACAACACCGTGATACAAACCATCGTTTTCTTGTGTCAAATCCTTATTATTTGGCGAAGAATGATTTCCCATAGAAGGTTCTGGCATTCTAGGATCTAATTTTAAAGTGTATCCCACCACTTTAGAATAAGAAAACTGTGACGGATCTGGAAAAGTTCCTGCTGGAGTTGTTGGTTTGTTGTATTTGTAAACACCAGCAACCAAAGCGTTTTCTGAAACTGTAGGCTTTTGAGGAGAAATCAAGGCAATTACATATTGCTCGCCGTCATTTCCTGCAAAAGCAGTCATATTGAGGTTTTTATTGCTTTGTTTTTCAACCGTAACATCTTTATTGATCTCATATTTTTGGTTATCAGCGGTAAAACTGATGTACAATTTCCAGCTTGCTGTTGTAGTGCTTTCTCCCGTAAAAACAGCATAACCGTTGTAGTATTTATTGGTAGAATCATATAACACATTATACTCGTGCGGACAAGAACTTTTGCTTCCGTCGGCATTACTTATTATGGGTAAAAAAGTTACCGCAGCTGTCGTTAATTCTTGGTTGTTTTGAGTATTAATAATTTTAAAATGAAGCTCATTATATCCTTTATAAAAAGCTCCGTTTAAAGCTTCTATACTAATCTTATAGTTACCGCTTGTAAGAGATGTTGCTTCTTTAAATTCTAGATTTTCAGGAACTTCAGAACCTATTTCAGCTTCGTAATCTGTTTTATCAATTGTACAGGAAGTAACCGCAAACAATAGTGCGATTATCCAAAAATTAAAAGATTTCATTTGATGATGTTATAAAAAACGTTTAAAAAATAGCACCCTGCCATAAATTTTTGAATACCAAAAAAAGAGCCAAAATGCTGTGAGTGAGCCAAAAAAATGGCGACGTAAATGAAAATGGAAGAGTTTTCCTTTTCAATTACAAAGAAGATCAAAATCAGTTTTTAGAATAATAAATTATATCATCCTAGCCTAAACTTAGAATTTTTAATCCCAGCAAGTGAATCAAACCATTCAATTTCAGAATTGGAATTTGGAATTTAAAAATATTGGAATTTAAAACTAAATGTTGATCTCTAAACTGTGTAGAGAGGAGGATGAAAAGTAAGATTAGAAGCACCGATTGGTTTCTTCTCAAACAAAATTGAAGTGTTATTTTTTGATTCCATCACTGGAATTGCGCCAAAAGTGATTTCAGCAGTATTTTGAACATACACAAGCTCTAATTTGTCTTTTAGACTGTCTTGCATTTTTCGTTCATTATCAGAATATTTTTTAATGCTTTTTTGAAGTTCGCATCGACCGTTACAACTGTTAAAAGCTTGTTTACGCTGAACGCAAATCGTTTTAGCAATTTCTTTCTGATTGATTTTAAAAGAAGCATAAATAAACAAGCTGCCAAAAGATGGCGACATAAGTAAAATAGAAAGTGCTATGATGATTAACCTTTTCAAGTGCTTGTTCAAATAGTTTGGTCGCAAAAGTACATACTATTTTGTATTTATTTTAACTAATTCAGATTTTTTATTTAATAAAAGACAAATCCATTTTTATTTACAAAAAACGGAATATTCATAAAATAACGAAATATCGTAAATAAAAAAAACGTCCATTTTTAAACAATCCCCTTAAAATAAAGGCACTACGAATAAGGCACGTTAATTGGCAATAGTTATGGCATTCTGCTAAATCACTTAAAAATGCTAAACATTATGAAACCAAAACTACAGTCATTTTCAGGTCAAGATCCAGCTTTTTGTAGAAAAGAAAAAGCAAACTTGTCTAGGAAAGATTTCGATAAACTAAAATTTTTAACATCATTTTTCACTTCTTAATCTAGGTTAATCGATGTACATGCTTTTCCGTAATAAGTTTGCATCAGAAACATAACAACATCGAACATATATCAAACTATATGTTAAAAAACTAAACATAATTATTAAGTATTCAAATATTTCAAAATAAAATTAATCCTAAAATCAAAAAATCATGAGCACATTTACAGTAAAAGACGGAACACAAATTTATTACAAAGACTGGGGAACAGGACAACCAATTGTTTTTCACCACGGATGGCCTTTATCAAGTGACGACTGGGATGCACAAATGATGTTTTTCCTTCAAAAAGGCTACAGAGTTATTGCACACGACAGACGCGGACATGGTCGTTCTAGTCAAGCCTCTGAAGGAAATAACATGGAAACTTATGCATCTGATATTGCTGAATTGGCTGAAGCTTTAGACTTAAAAGATGCTATTCATGTTGGGCACTCAACAGGTGGTGGTGAAGTAATTCGTTACGCTGCAAAATACGGAAAAGGTCGTGTTGCAAAAGCGGTAATCATAAGCGCAGTTACACCAATAATGATTCAAAACGAATCTAATCCAGAAGGAGTTCCATTGTCAGTTTTTGACGAAATCAGAAAAGGAACAGGATTCAACAGAGCACAATATTTCTACGACTTCCCTATTCCTTTCTACGGATGGAACCGCGAAGGGCAAACTGTTCAAGAAGGCATCAAAGCAAACTGGTGGCGTCAAGGAATGATGGGTTCTGTATTGTCTCACTACGAAGGAATTAAAGCATTCTCTGAATCTGATTTTACAGAGGATTTAAAAAGTTTAGATATTCCAGTTTTAGTATTGCACGGAGAAGACGACCAAATTGTTCCTTATGGTCAAGCACCAAGAGCTGCAAAATTGTTGAAAAACGGAAAATTAATTTCTTATCCTGGATTTCCTCATGGTATGCCTACAACAGAGGCAGAAACGATCAACAACGATATTTTAGATTTCATCAAATAATCCATAACAACTACCTGTAAAGGTTTATTTACAGGTAGTTTAATCTTCTCACATTATGAGTTTTTTTCAACAACCTTCTTTTGATACGGTTACAGAAGCTTTGCAATGGTTGAGTACACAAGGTTTTACAGAAAACTTTAATCTGGATTCTAACTGTATTCGCTACAATAACAATACGCAGAGTATGTCGCCAGAAGAATTCAAAATCGAATATTTATTCCGTTTTGAAGGAGATACCGATCCAGGAGATGAAGATATTGTCTACGGGATTAAATCTGAAATCTACAATATCAAAGGTGTTTTAACTAGCGCTTTTGGAATTTATGCCGATTCAATTTCTTCCGAAATGATTAAGAAATTGTCTACACACTAATCTTAAAAAAAACACGAAATATCGCTAATGATTACTCTATTTCATTAGCCTAACCAATTAAAAATCTTAAAAATAAATAGTATGAAACCATCAGTTAACTTATTATCACCAGATAATCACGCATTAGTATTAATCGATTTTGAAGGACAAATGGCCTTCGCAACGCACAATATTCCAGTAAGCGAATTACGCACGAATGTGGCAATTGTTGCTGGAGCATCGAAAATTTTTAACGTAGCAACAGTTGTAACTACAGTTGCAGAAGAAAGCTTTTCTGGACCTGTTTTTCCAGAATTAGAAGAGTTTTATCCAATTGCTACTTCTGGGTACATTGACAGAACTACCATGAATACTTGGGAAGACGAAAATGCTTATAAAGCTATCGTAGCAAAAAACAAAAAGAAAATTGTGCTTGCTGGACTTTGGACAGGCGTTTGCATTGTAGGTCCTGCATTGTCTGCAATTGAAGAAGGTTACGAAGTGTACATTATTACAGACGCTTGTGGTGATGTTACTGCCGAAGCTCACGAGCGTGCTGTACAAAGAATGATACAAGCTGGAGCAATTCCGGTAACTTCTATCCAATATTTATTAGAACTTCAAAGAGACTGGGCACGCGAAGCAACTTATGGTCCTGTTACTTCTTTAATGAAAAAATATGGCGGTTCTTACGGAATTGGTATTCACTACGCTCATAACATGTTGAAACACTAATCGGACTAATTCATTTTATTATAAATCTCTTACGCTTCATTATGTTGGAATCATCAAAATCCATATTATCAAAAATCCTTTTCCTTTGTATTGTTTCTTTTCTTTTAATAGGAAACACGGCATCGGCTCAAAGTTTTAAGCTGCTCCGTTACGATGAAAATTATGAATTCTTAAAAGATTCAAATAGAAACTTTTACGAACGATTAAAGTTCATTCCCTTAAATCAAGATAAAGACGTTTACATGTCAATTGGTGGCGAAGCCAGATATGAATATGTTGATTTCAACAATGAAGACTGGGGACGATTCAATATTGGACACAACAATTTCTTACTGCAGCGTTACGATCTTCATGCCGATGTGCATTTAGGAAAACGCGTTAGAATATTTGCCCAATTGAGAAGCGCCCTAGAAGATGGCCGTGTAAATGGCGCTCGCGGTATAGACGAAGATCAGCTGAATGTACAGAATCTTTTTGTAGATGTGAATGTATGGCAGCAAAAAGACAAAAAAATAACCGTCCGCGCTGGAAGACAAGAGTTGGACTATGGTTCTGGAAGGTTGATTTCTGTTAGAGAAGGTTCAGAATACGAGGCTTTATTTTACAGGAGGAAAACTAATGTATAGTTCGTCAAGAGTATCAGTTGATGCCTTTGCCATGATGGCCGACACGGTTCACAAAGGTGTTTTTGATAATAAAATGTCTAAACAGCTTAACCTTTGGGGAGCCTATTCTAAAATAATTTTTCCAAAAGCAGGAAATCTTGATCTGTATTATCTCGGATTCAGAAGAGATGAATCTGTTTTTGAAGAAGGAATTGCTCCCGAAAGAAGGCATACAATCGGTTCGAGATTATGGAAATACGGTGGCGGTTTTATTTACAACCTCGAAGCAGCATACCAGTTCGGAACTTTTGGTTCTGGAAATATCAACGCCTGGACTGGATCTGTAGATATTGGGTATATGTTTGAAAACGTAAAATTTAAACCCACCATAAATCTTAGAAACGATTATATCTCAGGAGATAAAAATCAAGGCAACGGAAATCTTCAGACATTTAATCCGCTGTATCCAAAAGGAGGATATTTTGGTTTTAGTCCGCAAGTTCGGACCAGTAAACCTTATCGATATTCATCCGTATGCAACGATGGATTTATTGCCACAGCTAAAGATGCAGGTCGATGTGGTTTTAAACTGGAGATTTTCAACACAAGACGGAGTTTATAGGCCAAGCGGAATTTTAAATCTTCGCGGAAACGATTCTGACGAAAGATATATCGGAACTGCCTATCTCGCCAATTTTACCTATAGCGTAAACAATTATATTTCGGTTGTCAGCGGTATCCAGTATTTCAAAACCGGCGCTTTTATCGATGACATGATTCCGAACTCAAAAGACGGGGTTTTCTTTAATGCCCGACTTGGATTCAAATTTTAATCAAATACATAAATTAATTTTTAACACATAGAAACATAGTTTTTGAGGCGTGAAAAGGCCTTTCACTTGCAATACTACACATAGAAGGTGTACTAGCACTATTTGCATTACAAACTTTGTCAAAGTTTAAAACTTTGACAAAGTTCTCACAAATCGTTAAAGGAGCTATGTACTAGAAACTAGTTTCTTTCTCTACTCTTTTTCAAAGTAAAAAAAATCTATGTCTCTATGTGTTTAAAAAATTTTAACAACACTAAACCCTTAACAATGAAAACAAACACTTCAAAATACAGTTTTAGATTTTCCCATCTAATGCTGCTAATTATAGCATTTGCAGGCTCTCTTAGCAACAATGCTTTTGCACAAACAGCTTCAATTGGTTCTACGGTAACTTGGGGGAAAGTAGACGGAATTGCAGTAAACGGATTGGTTCAAGGGCCATCTGCAGCAGAAGCTGACTTGCAAGTTGCCTGCGTTTTTGAATATACAGAAGGTGATATTTTTAACCCTCCTGCCCTTCCTGCCAACTTAAACGGAATGGTGCATTTAGACGACGCGTTAAAAGGCATTATTACCGAATTACGCAAAAGTGGCAGATTTACAGGCCATTCTCTTGAAACTTTATTGATTACACCTCCAAAAGGAACTTTAGCATCCAAACAATTACTATTAATCGGATTGGGAGACCGCAATAAATTTACTCCAGATTTAATGATTAGTGTGGGAAGCACTGCCATGCGCGAAGCTTTACGTTTAGGGGTTTCAAACTATTCTTTTGCAAGTGATATTAAAGATGCAGGGATCGATTCTCCAACTGCTCTAGTAGCCGAAAATGTGGTTTTAGGTTCTTTTGAAGCTTATAGAACTCAATCTTATTTAAAAGAAAAAAAGCTAACAGATTATAAGCCTCTAACCAAAGTTATCTTGCTTGCTGGCCCTGCTTTTTACACCGTTGCCGGAGAAGGAATAAAAGAAGCAATTACCAAATTGAACGCTAAATAATTAGACTATGAAAGCAGATTTAATTTTATTCAACGGGAAAATTCATAGTTTCAATGCTGAAACTCCAAACGTTACAGCTGTTGCCATTAAAGACGGAAAATTTATTGCAGTAGGAAATGACAGCGATATAATGGATTTTGCATCTGAAGAAACCAAAATAATTGATCTTCAGAATAAAAGAGTCGTTCCTGGAATTAACGATTCGCATATTCACCTTATTCGAGGCGGATTAAATTATAATCTTGAACTACGTTGGGATGGCGTTCCTTCTTTGGCAGATGCGCTTCGAATGCTGAAAGAACAAGTAGATCGCACTCCAAATCCGCAATGGGTTCGTGTCGTTGGCGGTTGGTCAGAATTTCAGTTTGCAGAACGCAGAATGCCTACCTTAGAAGAAATCAATGCAATTGCACCAGATACTCCTGTTTTTATTCTGCATTTGTACGACAGAGCCATTATGAACCGAGCAGCGCTGAGAGCCGTTGGTTACAACAAAAATACGCCTGCGCCTCCGGGAGGACATATTGAACGTGACTCCAACGGAGAACCGACGGGACTTATTATTGCGACTCCAAATGCAATGATTTTGTATTCGACTTTGGCAAAAGGCCCAACACTTTCTTACGAACATCAGATTAATTCGACGCGTCATTTTATGAAAGAATTGAACCGTTTCGGAATCACAAGTGTTATTGATGCTGGAGGCGGGTTTCAGAACTTTCCAGATGATTATAAAGTGGTTAACGAATTGAACGAAAAGAAACAATTGACCGTAAGAATTGCCTACAATCTTTTCACTCAAAAACCAAAACACGAATTTGAGGATTTCTCCGATTGGATTGATACCGTAAAATTATATCAAGGAAATGATATGTACCGTCATAACGGAGCTGGTGAAATGTTGGTTTTTTCTGCTGCCGATTTTGAGGATTTCCTGCAGCCAAGACCAGATCTTCCGGAAAACATGGAAGCTGAATTGGAAAAAGTAGTTCGCCTTTTAGTAGAAAATCGCTGGCCTTTTAGACTTCACGCGACTTACAACGAAAGCATTACAAGGTTTTTGAATGTTTTTGAAAAGATCAATCAAGATGTTCCTTTCAACGGACTTCCGTGGATTTTTGATCACGCAGAAACGATTGATGAAAGAAACATCGAACGTGTAAAAGCTTTAGGCGGAGGAATCGCAGTTCAAAGCAGAATGGCGTATCAAGGAGAATATTTCACCGATCGTTACGGAGCAAAAGCTGCCGAAAACACGCCGCCAATCAAAAAGATGATTGAAATGGAAGTTCCTGTTGGTGCAGGTTCAGACGCTACACGTGTGAGCAGTTACAATCCGTGGGTTTCAATGTATTGGATGACCGTCGGAAAAACTATTGGAGGATTGCAATTATACAATGAAACGAGATTGAACAGACAAACTGCTTTAGAATTATACACCAGAGGAAGCGCTTGGTTTTCGCAGGAACAAACTAAGAAAGGAGATATTAAAGTGGGAATGTTTGCCGATTTAGTGGTTTTAGATCGTGATTATTTTACCATTGACAACGAAGACATCAAAAAAATCGAAGCCGATTTAACTATTGTCGATGGAAAAATTGTGTATGCCAATGGAGATTTTTCTTCGTTCTCGCCGCCTCACATTCCGATTTTGCCAGATTGGTCGCCAACCAATATTTACAACGGATATCCTGCGAGAAGCAGTTTCCAGAGTGCGATTGAAAAAAACGCAAAAGCAGATGCAAAACCAAAATTGACTTCGCAGATTCACAGCTGCACCGGAAGTTGCGATGTTCATTTGCACAATCACGATGCTGCGAGAATGAGCAATGTTCCAGTAAACAATTATAATGCATTCTGGGGCGCTTTGGGCTGTTCTTGTTTTGCTTTCTAAATTTTAAAAATATGATCGAAATTATAAAACAAATATTGCATTCCGATTTAGGAAATTCATTCAACAACGCAGCGCTTTTAGCATTTAGAGTGCTGCTGGCGATTGAGCTTTTCAGAGTACACGGAATGAAGAAATTCAGAGTCGAAAACGGTCAGAAAGAACAAGTTCCAAATCCGTTGCATTTGCCCGAAAAATTAAACGGTTTAGTTGCAACATTTTCAGATACTGTAATTCCGTTTTTCATTATTCTCGGACTTGGAACACGTCTTGCCGTTCTCCCAACAATTGGTGTAACTGCCATTGGGTATTTTGTGGTTCACAGAAATGATTCGCTAGAAGTGCGTGACGTTCCGTACATGTACACTTTATCCCTACTATTGCTTCTTGCTCTAGGCGCAGGAACGTATTCACTTGATGATTATTTATTATCGTTATTAAACAATTAATTTTTAACACATAGAAACATAGCTTTTTTGAAGCGAGTAAAAGGCGTTTCACTTGCATGAATACTCATAGCTTTTTCAACTTTGTCAAAGTTTTAAACTTTGACAAAGTTCTCGCAAAGAACTATGTTTTAGAAACTAGTTTCTTTCTTTATTCTTTTCCAAAAACAAGAAAAATCTATGTTTCTATGTGTTAATTTAATTACCCTTAACACAAATATTATTTATTAAACCTAATTTAAAAATGAAAACAAACATCGGAATTAAACAAGAAAACATCTCAAAAATTGTTGATGTATTAACTAAAATTCTTGCAGACGAATTCGTACTTTATACCAAAACAAAAAGAGCGCATTGGAACGTTGAAGGCCCAGATTTTTACAACAAACACCTTTTCTTTGAACAGCAATACGACGCAATTGACGAAATTGTAGACACCGTTGCAGAAAGAATTAGAGCTTTAGGCCACTATACTCCAGCGACTTTAAAAGATTTTCTAGCGCTGACGCATTTAACAGAAGAATTAAAAGAGAAAAACGATAGTAATGGTTTTATCAAAGAATTGCTTTTAGATCACGAAAGCATTATTATTTATCTTAGAGAGAATATTAATCCTATTGCTAACGAATGGCAAGATGCAGGAACTAGCGATTTTATCACCGGTCTTGTAGAAAATCATGAAAAAATGGCATGGATGCTTCGTGCACATTTAAACTAAAAACAAATTATGGAAATTCAACAAAAAAATATTTGGTACGTAACCCTGCTTCTCACCATAATAGCAGGGTATTGCGATACCGTAACTTTTGTCGCAGCCGATTCGATATTTTCGGCGCACGTAACAGGTAACTTTATCGTTTTTGCCTATCAGATTGTAAAAGGTTCAGACCTTCATGCCTGGGTAAAACTGCTTACTTTTCCTGTTTTCATTATTGCGGTAATTACAGGAGGAAGAATTGCGCTAAAAGCAACCAATCGCTACACCATTTTATTTTGGGAAGGCATAATATTGGTTTTAAGCGGTATTGCATCATACGTTTTTGGCTATTTGCAAAACTTCGAACAATCGGACCATGTATACGGTTGCTATGACAACAGTTTTTGCAATGGGGCTTCAGAATGCTTTTGGAAAACTTTATGCTAAAGAAACCTACGGACCAACCACTATGATGACAGGAAATGTGACCCAAGCTTCTCTTGATTTAGGAAGTTTATTAAAAAATGGGTTTAAAGATGCAGAAGTTCTTTTAAGTTTTAAAAAACAGTTTATAACCTTAATCGGATTTCTTGTTGGATGTTTTCTAGGAGCAGTTGCAGGAAAGTTTTTCGGATTAGGAACTCTAATTCTACCCGGAGCAGCCATGATTATTTGCTATTTATACCACCGAAAAAGCTAGTTAAACCCACATTTTCGGATTGCAGATTTCTGATAATATAGTATCTTTAAAAAATGATTTTAGTTCCCTTTTCTCAAAAGGGAATTCTAAAATCAATCCAAAAAGAAATTTCTAAAAAACTCCAAATTCTTGGCTATTCCTGAAAATTCTGAAATTATACAAACAATGTAATGAAGGAGAAACTACTAATTGTTGAAGATGAATTTATAGTTGCAAATGATTTAAAAATCATGCTGCATAAAGCGGGTTATCAAGTTGTTGGTATTGCTGCCTCTGTAGCTCAGGCTCGAAAACTAATCGAAGAAAAAAGCCCTGACTGGATTCTGCTTGATATCATTTTAAAAGGCCAATTGACTGGAATTGATTTAGCTTGGGAACTTCGCCAAAAAAATCTGCCTTTTCTCTATATTTCAGCAAATACCAATCAAAGTACACTTGAAGCTGTAAAAGCTACACATCCGTACGGGTTTATGGTAAAGCCTTTTAGAGAAAAAGATCTTGTTGTAATGCTGGATATTGCCAGATATCGATTTAATCAAGAAAAAGAAGATTTGGGAGTAACGCATGTAAATCCAGAAACTCAAGAAATTCAAGGAATTATTGGTCAGAGTCCTCTCCTAAAAGAATCCATTGAAAAAATAAAAATTGTCGCTCCAACTGAAACTTCTGTTTTAATTTTAGGCGAAAGCGGTACAGGAAAAGAAAGAGCAGCAAACGCCATACACGAACTTTCGGCACACAACTCTCATCCGATTGTAGTAGTAAACTGCGCCGCTTTACCTCAATCTTTAATAGAATCTGAGCTTTTTGGACATGAAAAAGGCGCTTTTACAGGTGCCAATGCGTTAAGAATCGGTAAATTTGAGCAAGCCAATAACGGAACTATTTTTCTAGATGAAATTGGAGAATTACCTCTTGACTCTCAAGTTAAATTATTACGAGTTCTGCAAGAAAAAGAAATTCAGCGTCTTGGAGGCAATAAAACAATTAAAATTAATGTTCGCATTGTAGCGGCGACCAATAAAATTCTTGAAAAAGAAGTTGCAGAAGGCCGCTTTAGATTGGACTTATATTACAGACTAAATGTGTTTCCGATACAATTGCCTTCTTTAAGAGAACGAAAAGAAGATATTGAAATGCTTGCTACTTATTTTCTGAAAAAATATGCCGCAATTTCGAGAAGAAACGTAAACAGTATAAGCGCAAAAGCCTTAGAACAATTAAAAAATTACAACTGGCCAGGAAATATACGCGAATTAGAGCATTTGATTGAAAGAAATGTACTTCTCGCCAAAACAAACGAAATCGAAAAATTTAATTTATCTTCCATTGCCCCTATTGTCTCTTTAGAAATCGGTACAGATAAAATAAAGTCGATGGAAGAAATGGAAAAAGAACATATTATGAATGCGCTTCAAATGTGCAATGGCAAAGTTTCGGGTATCGGCGGCGCTGCCGAACTTTTAAAACTGCAACCGCAGACTTTGTATTCAAAAATGAAAAAATTAGGTATAAAACAAGGATATAATTAAATTTTATTTAACCGCAGATTTAACCGCAAAGCTCGCTAAGGTTTACGCAAAGTACGCTAAGTTTTAATAAAGATTAATTGAAAATTAAAAGTTCGCAAAGGCTTTGTGTATATAAAGCTTTGTCTTCATAAAGTTTTATCCGCACAAACCTTTGCGAACTCAATATTTAGATCTAGCTTAAGTTCTTTAAAAAAATCTTAGCGTACTTTGCGTAAAACTTCGCGAACTTTGCGTAACCCTTGCGCCTTTGCGGTTAAATTTCACAAGCTATAAAAAACAAAATATATGGAAACAATAAAACTAGAATTAGACGAGAAAAAACATGGTGCTTTTAATCTCTATGTAGATGATAAAAAACTAGGAGAAATGACTGTAAGCATCAAACCAGATTTACTGACGGTTTACCACACAGGAGTTGAGCCAGAAGAAGAAGGAAAAGGTTATGCTAAGAAACTTTTAGAAGAAATGGTCTCTTATGTACGTGCCAATAACCTAAAAGTTTTACCGCTTTGCCCTTACGTTCACGCGCAATTTAAAAGACATCCGGACGAATACGAAGATATCTGGAAGAAATAATTCTTGATAAAGTGGAGTAAATCTGATGACCGATTTTTCTCTCGCAGATTTAGCAGATAATGCAGATTCTTTAAAATCAAAATCTGCTAAAATCTCTTTAAATCTGCGTGAAACATTAATTCGCTGTTCTAATAATTTAAAACAAAAAACTATGAATACAGATATTTTAACAGATGGTATTCCTTTAAATGAAGCTAAAAAAGCCCTGATTCTAATTCACGGACGCGGTGCTAGCGCTCATGATATTCTTTCGATTGCAAAACATCTTAAAGTAGATGACTTTGCATTGGTTGCGCCTCAAGCAGAAAATAGAACTTGGTATCCGTATTCGTTTCTAGCTCCTTTGAACGAAAACGAGCCATCCTTTTCAAATTCATTAGAAGCCATACATAAAGTTGTGGTCGCTATACAGCAAAACGGAATCGAAAAAGAGAATATTTATTTCTTAGGCTTTTCTCAAGGCGCTTGTCTTGCTTTAGAATTCACTACAAGAAATGCAGCAAAATATGGCGGAATCGTGGCTTTCACAGGCGGATTAATTGGTGATCAAGTTTATGAAAATCATTACTCAGGAAACTTCGAAAATACACCTGTTTTTATCGGAACAAGCGATCCCGATTTTCACGTTCCTGTAGAAAGAGTCAATGAGACTGAAGCGCTTATGGAAAAAATGGGCGCAGATGTTACTAAAAAAATCTACCCAAATATGGGACATACGATCAGCCAAGACGAAATAAATTGTGCCAACGCATTAATTTTTAATAAAAAATAATGATTACGATAACTCGTGTTTACAGCGATGCCAATGGAGAAAGTCATTTTGAAGATTTTGAAGTTCCGTTGAAAAACAATGGCGATATCGGATTTTTATCTGATGATAAACCTGTGAAATCGATCGTTTTTAGAGAAGTTAGTCCTTCTTACGATTACGATTTTCATAATGCTCCAGATCGCCAATACATTGTTTTGCTGGAAGGAGGCGTAGAAATTGAAACTTCATTAGGAGAAAAAAGAACATTCAATACAGGCTCTATTTTATTGGTAGAAGATACCACAGGAAAAGGTCACAAAACCAAAAATATGGAACCTAAACTGAGAAAATCTATTTTTATAAAGTTGGTTTAAATAGTTTCAGGTTTCAGGTTTCAGGTTCAAAGTTTCAAGTTCTGTCGAACTTTGTCAAAGTTTAAAACTTTGACAAAGTTTTACGCTGTCAAAAAAATCAATCCAAAAAATGCTCTTTTTTAATTCCTAGCTTCTTCATTCTAGAAGTTAATGTTGTAGACGGTAAACCGAGTAAAACAGCTGCGCCTTGCGGTCCTGAAATTCGTCCGTTGCATTTTTTTATGACTTTTAGAATGTGCTCCTTCTCTACTTCTTGAAGGGTTTTGGTATAAAATTCATTGACTAAAGTATCTGGGCTAGCCATTACAATTTCAGGAAAAATCATTTCTTTGATCTTTTCATCTTTGGCAAACAAGATGCTTCTTTCTACCATATTCTCCAGCTCACGTACATTTCCGGGCCATGCGTTAGTCATCATACTGTTGAGTACTTTTTTAGAAAACCGTTTTACATTTCTTCCCATTTTTGTGGCATGCTTTTCCAAGAAAAAATGTCCCAAAACCGGAATATCTTCTTTACGGTCGCGTAAAGCAGGAAGCTTTATCGGATAAACATTCAATCGAAAATATAAATCACTTCTAAAACGCTCGCCATAAACTTCTTTTTCAAGTATTTTATTGGTTGCGGCAATCACTCTAGCATTCACTTTTATGCTTTTGTTTCCTCCAACGCGTTCAATTTCTTTTTCTTGTAAAACACGAAGCAGTTTCCCTTGCAATTCTAATGGCAGCTCTCCTATTTCGTCTAAAAAAATCGTACTGTTTTCGGCTTGCTCAAACTTACCAATTCTTTGTTCGGTTGCTCCTGTAAAAGCGCCTTTCTCATGACCGAATAATTCGCTTTCGATTAAATTTTCAGGAATTGAAGCGCAATTTACCTTAATCATTTTTTGGTTGGAAACTTCAGATAAATTATGAATTGCACTTGCTACCAATTCTTTTCCGGTTCCAGTTTCTCCCAAAATTAAAACCGTAGAATTTGAAGAGGCTCCTTGAGCAATCAATTCACAAACGTCTTTCATAGCATCGCTAGTTCCTATAATTCCGTGAAAACCTTCCTTTTTCTGAATGTTTTTTTCTTTCTTTCCTAAAATATTTTGCTTCAATATTTGCAACTCAGCAAGCGTATCTTCATTTTGCTGCGTCAGCATAATGTTTCTCACTGTAATAGAAAGCTGCATCACAATTCCTTTCAAAACGCGATTCGATTCTCTGCTGAAAGTTTTAGCATTTTTAAAAAAAAGAAAAAGAACATTTCGATTTCCTTTTATATAAGGAAGTCCAATCCCAAATGCATTTTTAGATCCTTTTTTATAAATGTTCTGAATATAATCTGGATACTTTGAATTTGATAAATCGGAAGAAACTACATCAGCAGAATTAATACAATCATCAAAAAAGCCATCATTTATAGCATAACTTTTTGAATCTACATATTGATCTGTTGAATGAAAAATGAAATAATCTCCTTTGCTTTCATCAGAAGAAGCCAAAATAAAATCATCAAATTGGAAGTTATCTTTTAATATTCCGTTCACAACAGATTCTAGTTCCTTTTTGTTTAAAGCCCGAGAAAGTGCTGTACAAATAGACATAATAATCATTTGTTCCTTTTCTCTTTCCTGCAATCGGTTTATTGCGATCGCAGCTTTATCTATAGGCTTTTCCATAAACGGTATTTATTGTGGTATTTTGGCAGTGATAGCGTAAAAATAAGGAATAGCATTTAGTAAACAAGTATAGATTTTCTAAATATGCCATTTTTAAATCATAAAATTACGATATATCGTAGGTTCTAAAATCTTGTACTTCTCCCAAAGCCTTGTTTTGAAAGCCTTTATTAAATCGGAATGTTATTTGATTTGCTTTTGATGTTTTCAAAAAACAGTGCGTTTTTATTTCTTAATCTAGGTTAATCGATGCAGAAGCATAACCGCCGTAAATTTGTAAAAGAAAAATCAATAACAATTTAATATAAAAAATACCATGGAAAATAAAATTTTAGGCTTACACCATATTACTGCAATTGCAGGTGACGCTAAACGCAATTTTGACTTTTATTCAAAAATTTTAGGATTAAGATTCATTAAAAAAACAGTGAACTTTGACGATCCAGGAACGTACCACTTTTACTTTGGTGACGAAGTAGGAAGCGCAGGAACTATCTTAACCTTTTTCCCTTGGGGAGCCGGAATTCAGCAAGGAAGAAAAGGTTCTGGAATGGCAACTGAAATTGGATATTCTGTTCCTAAAGGAAGTCTTGATTTCTGGCAAAAACGTTTCGAAAAATACAACGTAATTTACAATAAACCAGCTGAAAAGTTTGGTGAAAAATATTTGACTTTCTTAGATCCAGACGGATTAAAATTGGAATTAATCGAATCTAAAACAGACGATAACAGAAAAGCTTGGGAAACTGACGAAGTAAAAGCAGATGTGGCTACAAAAGGTTTTCATAACATAACTTTGACTTTAAACAACGTTAAACCAACTGCGGCTATCTTAACTGATATTTTTGGTTATAAATTGATTGACCAAGATGTAAACCGTTACCGTTATGCTACAGATGCTGTAGAAAATGCTGCAATTGTTGACTTGGTAGAACTACCGGAAGAAAAACGCGGTTTAAATGCAAACGGAACTGTTCACCACGTGGCTTTCCGAGTACCAAACGATGAAATTTTAATGAAATTCAGAGAAAAAATCGAAGACTACGGATTGCAGATTACTCCGCAAATTGACAGACAATATTTCCACTCTCTATATTTCAGAGAACCAGGCGGAGTTTTGTTTGAAATTGCAACAGATAATCCTGGATTTACAGTCGACGAAAGCTTAGAAGAATTAGGTCAAAACTTAAAACTTCCAGCTCAATACGAATCTCAAAGAGCTGCTATTGAAGAGCATTTGGTTAAAATTAATTAATTTAAATGCTAAACTGGGTTTAATCCCGAATAACACAACTACTTTTTTGAAAAAGCTGTCCAAATTGGGATGGCTTTTTTTGTTTTGGAAATTAAAATGGTTTGATTTTTTATAGGAAAATATTTTATATTTGAGTGATTGTAAAAACTGACTTTTGTTAGGACTATCTACTCTATTTTGCTGTAATGGGTCTCATATTGTCGGTAGTATATAATAGTTGTGAGTTATTTTACCTATACAGAAACGAAAAAAACATAAAATGAAAAAAAACTTATTATTTCTTTTAATATTAGCACTTATATCTTGTAACTCAAAAAAGGTTGAACAAATGATAAATCAAGAAAACAACAAGCCTATTACAACAATAGAAAACGCAAAAAAATATATTAAAGAGAACTTTAAAAACAATGAAGAAACTCTTCTAATTTCTGATGAGTTAAATGACCCAACTGGAATGAATATGGCAATTATTGTCAACGATATTTTAGGATTAGGTTACGTTGTAAATGGATTTGAACAAAAAGAAGGTTATCGAATTTATAAATATAAAAGACTTTAATTCTAATAATGTTTGGGAATAATAATAATAATAATAATAATAATAATAATAATAATAATAATAATAATAATAATAATAATAATAATAATAATAATAATAATAATAATAATAATAATATAAAGAATTTTCAAATGCAAACAGAATTTGCAAAAAAAAGAATGATTCCATTTTGAAAAACCTTCAAAATAGAAAATAAAAAACGAACGTACAATGGATTTAAGCAATTGGCTTAATTCAAAGTTGGTTTGTTGTGTTTGGGATGATTTGACAAATCAGAAGAATATCTTAATTTAATCCCAAACCCGCTGTAGCCAGAACGTTGGCGGATGGCCTAAAAAAGAAAATAAACGAATACTCTATTGATGAATAAACCCCGATAGCGCGGATTTCCAATCCGTGCCCTTAAAAGATAATCGTTTTTGATAATTTGCATTATGTCTCACTGTTGCGGGCACGGATTGCAAATCCGCGCTATCGGCTTCTACAATTTTGAAAAAGCTGTCTAAATTCTAGACAGCTTTTTTATGATTACTTTGTAACATAATTCTTCTTCGGAGCAATAAATTATCTATAAAAATGTTTTCTAAACACTTTTAAATCCCTTAGTTTTACTCCTCCAAACAATCCTAAACATGAAAAAAGTAATTTTCTTACTTTTACTAACTTTCTTTACCACAACCACTTTTAGCCAAAATGAATCCAATAAACTTAAGCTTCAGAAAGATAGATTGATGCTGCACAATGTCGCTATTTATCTTCGTAACGTTAATCAAGGTTCGATAGATATTGACAGCGCGATGATTTTGGCTAGCAAAGCGCACAAACTTCCGTACACGCTTGCCAATGATGAAGGTTTTAATGATGGATCTAACTTTCCGGGAAATAATTTAATTACCAATAATTACGCTCGTGGAGCAGAATTGCTATTGCCAAGATTAAATACAGTCGATCAAATTAGACTGTCCTTGCAAATTGGGAGCTTTTATCTTTTTAAAGCTGGCGCGAAAAAAGATGATCTAAAAAATGCGCTTTTGTATATTAATAAAGCCCAAAAACTGGCAGAAAAATCTAAAATTCAAAAGTGGCATTTTCAATCTAAATATCTTCTTGCCAAATATTATTACCAAGCAGACAAACCACAACTGAGCAGCACCATTTTTTCGCAACTGGTTAATGCCGCAAGAAAAACACAAAACGAACAAATATTAGCAGAAGCTATTGACAACCAAGGCACGTTTATGCCAGATAGCAACAAAGAAAAAGCAGTTATTCTAGCTGAGGCTTTGGCTATTTATAAAAAATTAGACAACAAAGAAAAAGAGCTTGAAACCTATATGAAAATAATTCCGGTTCATTTTTGGACTGGTAAAATGAAATTGGCCAGACAAGAACTCCTTACAAGTCTTAATCTTCAGAAAAAAATTGGTTTTCTATACACACAATATACCGAAACGACTATTTCGTATATTGATTTATTCAACAATAATTTTAAAGATGCGCTATATTACGCTTTAAGGAGCGTTAGCTCGATGGAGAAAACAAAAGATTATGCTTTTGCAGATAGCTTTTACATACGCCTCGGCAATATTTACAACAGCACGGGCTATTATGACGATGCTATTAAATTTTATCAGAAAGGAATTGAATACAATCAAAGAGAAATTAATGCGGGGACTTGGTACAAAAGTTTTTTTGGTTCTGTAAGGGCATTAATGGATAATTCTAAATACGCAGAAGCATTAAAATATCTGGAAAGCAACTCTAAAAAATACCCTCCAAAAAATGATTTGGATAATATGATCCTAAATCAGCTTAAGGCGCGCTGTTATGAAGAATTAGGAAAGTTGAAAGAAGCAGAAGCTTGTTATGAAAAACTTGATTTTTTTGCAAAAAAACTAAATTCAGCAGAAACGCGCAAAGATGTCGCGACCTGTACTTCGATTATGGCGCTGTTTTATGTCAAAATTCACAAACCTCAAAAAGCAGAAGAAATAACCAATCGCATTCTTGCTACAACTCGTAATACAGAGGGTTTTAGCCATTATGTTTTGGAACTTACTTTATTCAAAATTGACTCCGTGAACGGAAAGTATTTTTCTGCGATCGAACACATGAGAAACTATACTCGAATTCAAGATTCGATGGATAACATGCGTAAAAACCTAGATTATGAAAATTTGAAATTCAAGTTTGAAACAAGTGCCAAAATACAAAATATAAAATCTTTAAAACAGCAGACCGATCTTCAGAAACGTGAATTGCATTCGTCCAAACTTTTAAATATAATCTCTATAAGCAGTTTATTTTTATTGCTGATTATCATTATTTTATTGTACAACAGAGCCAAAATAAAACAGCGCAGCACGAGCCGTCTTCAGTTAAAAGAAAAAGAAATTAAGCTAAAAAATGTAAAATTGGAGCGTTTGGTCGAAGAAAAAGAATGGCTTTTGAAAGAAATTCATCATCGGGTAAAAAACAATCTTCAAACCATCATTAGCCTGCTTAATTCTCAATCTTCTTATTTAAAAGATGATTTGGCGATTTCTACCATAAAAAACAGCCAAAACAGAATTTATGCGATGTCATTGATCCATCAAAAACTGTATAAGGAAGACAATGTTTCTATGATTGATATGCCCGATTATTGCAACGAATTGGTTGAGTATCTAAAAGAGTCTTTTAATGCCGAATACATTCATTTTGAAGTGAAAATTGATGCGATCGAATTGGATATTTCGCAAGCCATTGCATTGGGTTTAATTATCAACGAAGTAATTACCAATTCGATAAAATATGCTTTTAAGGATACTGAAAATTGCATTATCAGACTTTCATTATCTGAGATTTCAGAAAACTGCTATAAGTTATTTATTTCTGATAATGGAATCGGCATACAGGATATTGTAGAGTTGCAAAACAGCAATTCGTTCGGAATGACACTTATAAACGGCTTAAGCAATACGCTTGAAGGAGATTTAGCGATTAAAAATGAAAATGGACTTAGCTTTGAGTTAGTATTTAAAAAGGAATTTAGATAAAAAAAATTAATCTTCGGCGCCCATTAATTCTATTTTAGCCATAATTAATGCAAGATTATTTTCTAAAGAAATCTTGCCATCGCGCCATTCTTTTTTATTAGATCCTCTTGAAATTCTAAAAATGAAATCGCCTGTAAAAATGTAGCCAGAAGTTTCTCTTAAACCTGTTTTGGTCATTCTTTTCTGCGCTTCTCTTAAATCGATTTTTATTTCATTTTCATTTTTAAAGACGATTGTATCCAAACCATCAAGACCTTTTCTAAATTCATGTCCGCGATATTGAATCAGTTTGATTAAAGCATTCATAAACAGCAAAGCCCGATTTACGTTTTCTCTAGAAACATTTAAATCTAAAATCTCTAATTTATCTGGTTGAATATCTTGATTTAAAATTTTGTGTTCCCAATATTGCTTGGTTGCCGTAATAATCTCAAACGGATTTTCTAGCTTATCGCTAATGGTCAACGGAGCATAAACATCGTTTTTGATGCTTTGAGCCAAATCAAGCAAAGGTGTAGATTTTGAAGGAACTCGAAGTTGCATTTCGTACGTCTTTTTTAAAATGGCAATTTCATTATTTCCTTTAAAATCCGATGAAAGTTGAGGAACATTTTTTCTCTTATATGCGGGTCCAATCCAGTGTCTGCTTTTAGGAAGCGGAATATTCATTTTTTCGCAAGCATTTTTAATTCCCATACTGGAAACTTCATAATGTTTTGCAATCTGCGGAATTGGAAATTTCCAAACCAAGCTATAAAGTTCTGATGGGGTAAAAGTAATTTTGTCCATAAATCAGATAAAATCAATTCAAAAGAAAATTCACCATCTCTATAATTTCTTATAGTAATGGTGAATTAAGAAAAATTAAGTACTACTCTACTCCGCCTCCTAAAGCACGGTACAGGTTAATTGCTGCATTCAGTTTTTCGAGTTTTATGGTTACCAGATCCAATTCGTTTTGAAGCGAACTGTCCTGCGCTGCGATCACTTCAAGATAATTGGCCATTCCGCTCTTATAAAGCAAAGAAGCATCCGAAGTTGCTTTATCTAGAGATTCTGCTTTATCTTTTGCTAAAACAATTCGTTCGTCTGCATATTTTAATCTAGACATGGCATCATTTACTTCGCCAACTGCTGTTATAAAAGACTGTTTGAATTGTACAACCGCTTTTTCTTGTTCTAAAACCGCAACTTCATAAGCTGTTCGCAAGGCTTTTTTTCTAAAAATAGGCTGCGCTAAATTGGCCGCAATAGTTTTGGTAACAGAACCTGGAAAATTAAACCAGTTTTCAAATTCAAAAGAGTTCAAACCAATCGACGGACTCAGACTTAAAGTCGGATACATCGTTGCTTTTGCTAATCCCGTTTTAGCATTGGCAGATATTACCGCATATTCGCTCGCTTTTACATCTGGCCTTCTGCTTAAAAGTGAAGCTGGAATTCCTGTTGGAAAAAGTACCGAAACTTCGGCAGCATCAATATTTCCAGCTCTTTCAATCTTATCTGGATATTCTCCGCATAAAATCTGCAAAGCATTTTCCTGAACCGCAATATTCGCTTTCGCTAAAGGCACTAGCAATTCAGCCGTTTTTTTCTGAGCCTCAGTTTGGTTTACTGCCAAAGAACTAATAGAACCCGATTTGTATTGCAATTGCATCATGCTCAAAGTATTCGTACTCAGTTCGATGTTTTTTTCTGCAATTTTCAGCTGTTCATCTAAACCTAAAAGATTGTAATAAGACTGCGCTACCTGAACAATAATTCGAGTCTTTAATGCTGAAAGGTTTTCTTTTTGAGCAAAATAAGCCGCTTTAGCATCTCTTTTCTGCATGGCTGCCTTTCCCCAAATATCGACTTCCCAAGAAAGACGAAGATTAGCACTATAGTCATCCATATAATCTTTACCAATAAACTGTTGACTCAAAGATCCATTCAAAGAATTTTTTGATGGATAAGAACGGCTCGCTCCAGCATCGAAATCTAGTGTGGGTAATAACGATAATTTGGCTTGTTTATAACTGAGGTCGAGCTGTTCCATGCTTTTCATAGCAATGATAACTTCATTGTTTTTGACTAAAGCTTTTTCAATCAAAGCAATCAGCAAAGGGTCTTTGTAATAGTTTTTCCACGGAAGCAAAACTGTATCTCCAGTAACCGCGACTTCTTCGCGGTACTTTTCTGGAGCATTTAAATCTGTACGAGAATATTTTTTGCCTACCACACACGATGTCATGATCGCTCCGGTAAGTAAAACCATTCCGATTTTATATAATGTTTTCATTCTTATTCTTTTATCGTTTGAACTTGAGTTGCGATCTTTTTTCTAGATACTTTTTCCTGTAAATATTGAAATACAATGAAAAGCAACGGAATCACAAAAACCCCCAGTACAACACCGCTAAACATTCCGACAGCAGCACTCACACTGATTGATCGGTTTCCAACTGCAGTTCCTCCAGAAGCAAACATTAGCGGAATCATACCTACAATAAAAGCTAGCGAAGTCATGATAATTGGTCGTAACCTTGATCTGGAACCTTCAATTGCAGCTTCAACTATCGTCAATCCAGCAAGACGTCTCTGCAAAGCAAATTCTACAATCAAAATGGCATTTTTAGCTAGAAGTCCGACAAGCATGATTAATCCGACCTGAACATAAATATTGTTATCTAGACCAACCGCTTTGATTCCGGCGAAAGCTCCTAAAATTCCTGTAGGTATAGAAAGTAATACGGCAAGTGGCAATAAATAACTTTCGTATTGAGCAGCAAGCAGGAAGAATACAAACAATAGACACAACCCAAAAATGGCAACTGTCTGGCTTCCTCCTGCTTTTTCCTCCAAACTTAAACCTGTCCATTCGTACGTATAATCAGATGGAAGTTTATCTAAAACTTGTTCCAGATTTCCCATAATTTGTCCGTTACTATAACCTGGCAATGCCATAGCTGTAATGTTCACCGAATTATAAAGGTTGTAACGATTTACCGATTCTGGTTCGGTAAACTTTGTGGAACTTCACAATCGATTTTACTGGAACCATCTGCATATCGGCATTTCTAACGAAAATTTCATTAAACGCATCTTCATCCATTCTAAAAATACCATCCGCTTTTACATTCACACGGTAAAACTTACCAAATCTCGAAAAGTCAGCCGATTGATCTCCTGCAAAATACGTCTGGATATTTCCTAAAAGTTCCTTGATATTTACGCCCATTTGACGCGCTTTATCTTCATCAACTTCCAATTCCAATTGCGGATAATCGGCTCTAAAAGTCGTATACGCATACTGCACTCCTGGCTGCTGCATAATCTGTCCGATTACTTTATCAGACATAGCTTTTAAAGTTTCTGGACTTCTCGCCATTCTATCTTGCAACACAATCTCAGCACCACTCGTTACCCCAAAACCTTCAACTGGAGGCATTCTGAAAACCATAATCTGACCTTCTTTAATTTTAGCCAGTTTACCGTTTACGATATTCATGATTTCTTCAATATCCTTAACTGCTCCCCTGTCTTTTTTCGGCTTCAGTTTGATAAAACCTAAACCATAAGCGGGGCTGGCACTATTACTCAAAATATTAAATCCTGTAATACTCGTATTCACATCAATCGCTTCTATAGGAGCTAATTCTTTTTCTAATTTCTGAATGACAGCTGTTGTACGATCCAAAGCCGTTCCTGGTGGCATTGATAAACTGTATACCATGAAACCATCATCTTCTAGAGGCACAAAACTTTTTGGGGTTGATGTCATCATGTACACGGCAAGTGCTGTAATTCCAGCCACTAAACCAGCCGCAATCCATTTTCTTCCAATTAAAAAACGTACACCTTTAATATATCTACCCGTTAAATTGTTGAAACTTGTATTGAATCCGACGAAAAAGCGGTCTTTAAAAGTAGTTTTGTGCTCGTGATCACCATGTTTAGATCCGTGATTCTTAAGCAAAAGCGCACATAATGCTGGCGTAAGCGTCAATGCGTTTACAGCAGAAATGATAATTGCAATCGCCAATGTGTAAGCAAACTGTTTATAGAAAATCCCCGAAGATCCAGTCATGAAACCAATCGGAATAAATACCGCCGACATGACCAAAGTAATCGAAATTACCGCTCCCGTGATTTCTGCCATGGCGCTGTGTGTCGCTTCCTTGGCCGAAATTCCTTCGTCTTCTTCCATTTTACTGTGCACCGCTTCGACAACTACAATCGCATCATCGACCACAATTCCAATTGCCAATACCAACGCAAAAAGCGTTAAGATGTTAATCGTAAATCCGAAAACCAAAAGGAAGAAAAACGTTCCCACAATCGCAACCGGAACTGCAATAGCTGGAATAATCGTCGAGCGAATGTCTTGAAGGAAAATGAATACTACAATAAATACCAGAATAAAAGCTTCAAAAAGAGTCGATTTTACCTGACCTGTGGCTTCATCCAATCTTTCTTTGGTACTCATTACGTTAACGTATTTGATACCTGGAGGAAAAGATTTAGACAATCGTTCTACTTCTTTATTAATTCCGATTTCGATATCATTAGCATTTGAACCCGAAGTTTGTAAAATGGCCATTGTAACGGCATTTTTACTATTCGATTTATTGTCACCGCTGTACGAAATAGAACCAAATTCTACTCTTGCAACATCTTTAAGTCTCAAAACATTGCTGCCAACGTTTTTAACCACAATATTTTCATATTGCTCTGGCTTGTTCTTTTTTCCTTTGTAGCGAATTACATATTCTAATGCCGCCGAAGATTCTTCTCCCAATTTACCTGGAGCCGATTCTAAACTCTGTTCTGCAATGGCCTGTGTTACATCTGAAGGCACCAAACCTGCATTAGCCATTTTACGCGGATCCAGCCAGATTCTCATCGAATAATCTTTTTGCCCAAAAATCTGAACCTGTCCTACTCCCGGAACACGTTTCATTTGAGGCACTAAGTTGATATTGGCATAGTTCTGCAGAAACAACTCATCATATTTGCTATTATCATCTGTATATAAGTTGAAGATAACAATCATACTATTTTGCTGTTTTGAAGTCGTTAATCCCATACGGATAACTTCCTGAGGCAATTTTGGAGTGGCTTGTTGTACTCTGTTCTGTACGTTTACCGCAGCCTGATCTGGATCTACACCTTGTTTGAAAATGACACTGATCGAAAAAGACCCATCATTACTCGCAGTAGATTTAATGTACTGCATATTTTCAACTCCGTTAATCTGCTCTTCTAAAGGCGTTACTACCGAACGGATAACGGTTTCACTGTTTCCTCCCGGATACGAACCGCTTACCATAACTGTTGGTGGCGAAATATCTGGGAATCGCGTTACCGATAATCGGGTAAGACCTATAATCCCCAGTATAACTAGTACAATAGAGATAACTGTGGCCAATACTGGCCTGTCTATTATTTTCTTTAACATGGAAATGTTATTTTATTGAATGAAAAATTATTTACTGCTTGCGCTTTTAGCAGCGATTTTTGGAACGACTTCCATACCATCAAAAAGGACATCGATGTTATTGAGTGCCACTTTATCTCCAGGTTTTAATCCAGATTTTACAAAATAATCTGCTCCAGCGCTTCCTGCAATCTCGATTGGAACCATGCCTACTTTGTTTCCTTCTTTTAGAACAAAAACAAAAAATTTATCCTGAATATCTTTTACACTTGCCATTGGAACTGTAATTACAGATGACAAACTTTTGTTCAAGACAATTCTTGCCGAACCGCCCGCACGCAATTCTTTTTTCGGATTTGGAAAGATGGCTTTTAAGGGAATTGTTCCCGTTGCACGATCGATGTTTCCGCTGGCCACTTCTAGTTTTCCTTTTTGATCATATTCGCTGTCATCGGCCATAATTAAACTTACGGTCTGATTGTTTTTTGCGTCTTTCGAAAAAGCCAGATAATCTGCTTCTGTTAAAGAGAAATAAACAAATACACTGTTAATCTCTGAAAGTGTCGTTAACGGAACGGCATCGCTTGGCGTAACCAAATTTCCGATACGGTTTGGAATACGGCTAATATAGCCGCTTACAGGAGCTTTAATCAAAGAGAAATCGGCATTTAACTGAGATGATCCTAAAGCGGCTTTAGCCTGTGCTACTTGTGCAGTTGCGGCCTCGTAATTGGCTTGCGCTGTTTTTAACTGCATGTCTGAGAAAACTTTTCCTTCAACCAAAGGTTTGATTTTCTCTACTTCTAGTTTTGCATTTGCCTGATTGGCCAAAGCGCTTTTGTAAGCTGCGCGACTATTGTTTACTTGTTCGGCGTAAACATCGCCTTTTATTTTAAAAAGGGATTGTCCTTTGGTTACATAGTCTCCTTCTTTTACATAAATGGCTTCCAAATAGCCTGATACTTGTGCTTTTATGTCAACGTTTACTGTACCTTCGACTGTTCCTGGATATTTCTTTTCTACTTCTCCTGTTGCCGAATTAGTCTGAAGAAAGTCTACTTCTGGCTTTGGAGGAGCCATTTGTGCCTCTCCGCTTTTTCCGCATGAAGAAAGGGAAATGGTTATTAATAAAATGGCAATCCTGCCAATTGCTTTATTATTTTTAAAAAACTGTTTTGTCATTTTACTTTTCATTTTTAAATGAATTACCTCAAATTTGGGCGCAAAATAACAGATCAAAACCCGTTTTTTAGGGAAGAACTTTACCCAAACGGCATTTTTTGATACTGAAACGGATATGCCGCGAAGGCACTAAGACGCAAAGTTTTTTATCTGCTAATTTTTACCACAAAGGCGCAAAGGCTCGAAGTTTTTTTAAAGAATAAAGGAAAAAGGAATCTCGCAAAGACGCCGAGGCGCTAAGTTTTTTTGCTAATTTTTGCCTCGAAGGCGCTAAGGCTCGAAGTTTTTTTTAAGAATAAAGGAAAAGGAATCTCGCAAAGACGCTGAGGCGCTAAGTTTTTTTTCTGCTAATTTTTGCCACAAAGGCGCTAAGGCTCGAAGTTTTTTTTAAGAATAAAGGAAAAGGAATCTCGCAAAGTTTTTTTGCCACGAATTCACGAATTGTCTCTAATTAAAATTGTTTTGTTAAATACTGTGGATACAATTTCTCGAATTTTTATCAGCAAGAATGATAAAACACAAAGTTTGTCATTTTGATTAAGGAGACCCAAGCGATAGTGAACGGATGAAATAAATCTCCGCGAGAAACTCTACAAAGATTGGCTATAGATTGCGGAGCTACTTGTGGAGATTTGCTTCGCCTGTTCGCTATCGCTCGAGTCTCCTTCGTCGAAATGACAAAAATGAGAGCAAAACATCATAAACACAGGAAAAAATTAGCGGAAATTCGTGGAATTTGTAGCAAAAAAAATTCGCATCTTCGTATCAAAAAAATTCGTGAATTCGTGGCAAAAAAAACTTTGCGTCCTAGCGCCTTCGCGGCAAAAATTCGTGGCAATACAAAAAACCTCAGAGCCTTAGCACCTTTTCTAGCGATCCATCCACTGTTTAAAAAAAGGTGTTTTTTCTCTGCTGATGATTACCTCCCGTTCGGGATCTAATTTTAATTGGATTTTGAGTTTTGCGTTGAAGTAGTTCGCAATAGATTTGATGCTTTCTGCACGAATGAAAAACTGACGGTTGGCGCGGAAAAAAATATTTGGATCTAATTCCTGCTCCAGTTCTTCCATAGTTTGCGGAATCGAAATAATTACGCCTGATTTTAGGAATAAATTACTGGTTTTGAATTCCGAATATATAAAGTCTATATCGGAAACGTCTACGCTTTTATAGCCGTCACGATAGGTTACTAAAAAGCGCATTCTGAAAACTGGTTTTTCAATCAGTTCCTTTAGAATTCCGGCGATATTGGTCACGCTGGTTTCGTTTTTATTTAAAGATTTAAATTTGGTTAAGGCAAACTCCAATTCGTTCTTTTCGATAGGTTTCATCAAATAATCGATGCTGTTTACCTTAAAAGCACGAATCGCATATTCGTCATATGCAGTAGTAAAAATTACAGGGCAAGTTATAGTAATTTCGTCAAAAATGGCAAAACTTAATCCGTCGGCTAAACGAATATCCATTGTAATCAAATCTGGACAAGGGTTTGATTTTAACCATTCGACTGTATCCACAACTGTATCAATGATTCCTAAAATCTCACAGTTGGGTTCTAGTTCTTCGAGCAGCCTTTTTAGTCGACTGGCATTAATACTTTCATCTTCTACAATTAAAATTTTCATAACTTTTAAATTAATGGCAGACGTACCTCATAATAGCTGCTTGATTCATTAAAAATCGGCATTCTTTCAGATAAAATTTTATAACGAAATTCGATGTTTTTATTTCCTATTCCTGTTGAAGCCAAGCTTTTTCCAGCGGTTCTCTGCAAGTTATTTCGAACGATAATATCACCAGAATCAGAAAAAACAGTAATAGTAAGCGGATTGGCCAAAGTGGCCATATTGTGTTTTACAGCATTTTCTACCAACAACTGCAAGGTTAATGGCGGTAAATGAAGTGCTAAAGAAGGAGAATCAACTTCAATTTTCAAATCGATTTTATCGCCCAATCTTTTCTTTAGTAAATAAAAATAAGCATTTAGGAATTCTATTTCCTCTTTTACAGTAATGGTATCTTTATTGGAATTGGAAATCATATAACGATATACTCTCGTTATATTTTCTAAGAACGAAGCCGCTTCTTTCTGATCTTCATAAATCAGCTCGGTCAAAGTGCTGAAGTTATTGAACACAAAATGCGGATCTAACTGCATCTTAAGAGATTCCAATTTTGAACGTGTTACCGATTCTTGAAGTTCTGACGCTTTAATTTTTAATTCGGCCGTTTCAATAGCGTTTAAGCGCCATCTGTTTAGCAAAAATATTCCGGTATGAATGGCACTAATGAAAAGCGAGATAATCGCTGCCATAATTTTAGACTGCCAAATGGTAACCAAATCATTTTCTTCCAGCGCTGTACAAGGGTATAAATAATCCCAAAGGCAAGAAAAAAAGTAGTTTAAAAGTATATTTCCAGCAATAAGACAAATAAACTGTGCTATTGCTCTAAATGCTGGATTTTGCTCCCAACTTATGTAGTAGTTTAATTTTCGGCCAACAAACAAAGTTAGTTCTGTAAGGATGGCGCAGTAAAGCAAAATGATGAAGATATCGAAGGTCTGATCTAAATCGAGCAAACCTTCCTCTTCAAAATTCCTATATGGATTTAGAAAATAATAGGACGAAAGATAGACCAAAAAAACGGCTGGAATCACTATAACCCTGTAGTATTTATAGAAAAAATTCTTGCCTGTTTTTTTATTTTGGTTCTTTCTCCCCATTTATTCCCTCAACTGTAAAAATTGAAAAATCCTATCTTATTAGTGTTCTACTAGAACACCTTCTTCTTTTTTGTCTGCTTTTATGGTAGCAGTTGGATTTTTCTCACGCATAACGCCCCATTTTAAGCACGTTGCACCCCAAGAAAATCCTGCACCAAAAGTAGTGATCAATACATTTTGTCCTTCTTTAAAATCATCTTTGAAATCCCATAAACACAACGGAACTGTTGCAGATGTTGTATTTCCGTAACGATCAATGTTTACTTTTACTTTGTCAAAATCAATATTCAAGCTTTCGCTTACAGCATTAATGATTCTCAAATTTGCTTGATGTGGCACAACCCAATCAATTTTATCTGCTTCTAGTTCATTTTTTGCCAAAGCATCTTGCGAAACTTGACTCATTGCTGCAACGGCTCTTTTAAATACAAAAGCACCGTCTTGTTTTAAATAATGTGTTCTGTGCAAAAGACTCTGCATAGAAGTTGGATTTCTAGAACCTCCAGCCGGTACAGCTAGAGAAGAAACTCCGCTTCCGTCCGTTTTTAGAATCGTTTTCATTAAACCAGCATCAGATTCTGTTTTTTCTAACAAAACTGCTCCTGCTCCATCTCCGAAAAGAATACAAGTATTACGGTCTTCATAATCTACGATAGAGCTCATTTTATCTGCTCCAACGATGATTAATTTTTTGTAACGACCGCTTTCGATCATGTTTGCTCCCATTTCTAGCGCATACAAAAATCCGCTGCAAGCCGCATTCATATCAATTCCAAAAGCATTTGTAAGTCCGCTTTTATCGCAAACAATACTTGCTGTTGGCGCTAAAATATGATCTGGAGTTGCTGTCGCTACCAACAGCGCTTCTATTTCCTCGCGATCTACCTTATAGTTTTCGATAAGATTTTCAATCGCTGCTGCGGCAAGATCAGATGTTGCTGTGTCGTCGTCTGCGATTCTACGTTCTCTAATTCCAGTTCTTTTAATGATCCATTCCTCCGATGTATCAACAGTTTCTGAAATCTTTTTATTGGTCAAAATTGATGATGGCACGAAACCACCTATTGCTGTAATAACTGCGCTCATTGTTTTTATTTTTTTTTAAGCTTTGTACTCTTAGAACGCAATGCTTAATACTTTTTCTCTTTTTTTCAGCTCAGCTCAATTAAGAACTGATGCAGGAAACAGAGTGGTATTTCTTAAAAAGCCGATTAAATCTGCTGGCAATATCATTTATTGAGAAATATTGTTTTTTTAAACCTGAACAAGCTAAAATCATTATACAAAATCCAATTAAAATAAATTAAAAATATACACCAAGTGCTATCTCGGTATTACTTTGGAATAAAATCTTTAATTTATCTTATTTTTAAAATCATACAATGCTATTTCAGTTTGTAGATAATTCCCAATTATAGCTGCTGCCATACTGATAAAAAAACCTATTGCATTTAAGTTTTTAGAGTGCCACAAAATTAATTTAAAAAAATCTGAAACTAGCAGACAATTAAGAATAATTAACAAAACTGCCTTAAATGTTAAAATATATTTTTGAAATTCGGCATCAAGCACTAAAAATTATAGAATCCCTAAAATCAAAAAAAATCTGTTAAAATTTATTTTGATAAAATTTCTTCAAAAAAACCTTGTAATTTTTATATCATTGTTTTTAAAACAAATTAATCTTTAATAATTTGGAAACGACAATAATGGAATATCTAGCCCTGCTGCCAAAATTCTAGTTTTGCTTCTGTGAACCAAAGAATCCCAAAAACCGTATTTTTGAGGCACCATAATTAGCAAATCGGCCTCATAATTTTTTATTTCTTTCTTAATTTCGTTAATCACCGCATTCGATCTTATGGTTTTATACAAATATTTAACGTCTTCAAATTCTTTTTCGATATTCGAATTCATTAAAATTCTGTGCTGTTCTTCTTTCAAATCGTCCAATTTTTCGTCTACGCTAAAAAATTCGATTTCTGCTCCAAAATCTCCCAAAGCATTTTTGATCCAGCTAAACTTTTTAATAGCCGAAAAACTCAAACTATCGCAAGCGTACAATACTTTTTTGATATTCAAGAAATGGGCATTTTCAGGAACTGCCAAAACTGGAATTTGAAGATTCTTAATGGCTGTTGTAGTTGAATTTCCTAGTAATTCTTGTTCAAAAGAACGTTCTGCCATTCCCATTACCACAACATCTGCATTGGTTTCCTTGATAATTTTTGGAAGCTCATCTTCCAAAAAAGAATAAGTGCAAATTGCGGCTGTTTCAATTTTAAACGAATCTGCTATTTCTTTGGCTAAATTTTCTAGTCTAGAAATTGCTTTGTCAATCTGTTTCTGCATTGCATCTGCAGTAATATGCGAGTTTGCACTGTGTACACTCAGCGAAAATGAATTAAATAAAACTAATTTTGCTCCTGTAGCTTTTGCAAGCCCAGCGGCATAATTAACTGCATTAGTGGCAATGGCAGAAAAATTTGTTGCGGCGATTATAGTAAGAGGTGAATTCATAGAATATAATTAAGCTTTTGCGCAAAATTGCTTAAATAAAGGCTTCAAGCATTTTTTATATAACTGAATGATCATTTTTAACGACTCAACCGTAAAATATCATTTCTGAAAAAACAGACTTTCCTTTTTTGTTTCTTACTTTAAAAACCATAGAAAATAATCGGCTCTGTCCGTTTTAATATTTATTACTTTTACTTTTATTAAAACTTCAGCTATGGATGCCAAATCTTTATTAAAAGAACATGTTTCTAAAATTGTCACCTTAACAGACGAACAGTTTGATTATTTCTTTTCGCATTTTAAAACAGAAACTTTTAAAAAAGGGCAAACTATTATTAGTGAAAGTCAGGACGTTGAAAAAGAGTATTTTGTAGTTTCGGGCTGTTTAAAGTCCTTTTATGTCAATGATGACGTAAAAATGTACATCCTACAGTTTGCTATGCCAACTTGGTGGGCTTCTGATTATGCGGCACTTTACAACAAAACGAAAGCTACAATTAATGTAGATTGTGTGTCCGATGTTGAAATTCTTTCTCTTTCAAATCAGGATTGAGAGAAAATCTGTAGTGAAATACACGAAATAGAACATTTTTTTAGATGGAGAACCAATCGCGGTTATGTCGCTTCTCAGAAAAGATTGCTTTCTTTTATGAATAATGACACCAAAACGAGATACGAAGAATTGCTTGCCCTCTATCCTGCCTTGTACAACACCGTACCTAAACATTTAATCGCCGCTTATCTTGGTGTATCCAGAGAAACTTTAAGCCGATTGTACAACGCTTCTAAACCGCATTGACGAATGTGATCTACATCACGTAATCTATCTTGAATACCGCCATTACTTTGTACTATAAATTAATAACAATTTAAAATACAGAATAATGGAAACTAAAAATTTTAAAATTTCGAATACTGAAAGTCAAGTAAACTGGATTGGAAAAAAAGTTACTGGACAACACAATGGAACAATTAATATCGAGAATGGTCATTTTACTTTTTCTAATGACGAACTTAGTGGCGGAAATGTCGTTATAGACACTACTTCTATCTTAATTCTTGATGTTACCGACTCTGCAACAAATCAGCAATTTGCGGGACATTTGGCCTCTGAGGATTTCTTTTCTACAGACAAATTCAAAACTGCATCTCTAGACATTACAACTGTTTCTAAACAATCTTCTTCGGCTTATTTTATCGAAGGCAATCTTACTATTAAAGCCATTACACATCCAATTGGTTTCAATTTGGAAGTGGAAAAAAATGAAAACGATTTGAAAGCTTTTGGTAAAATCATCATTGATCGTACCAAATATGATATGAAATTCCGTTCTGGAAATTTCTTCACCAATCTTGGAGATACTTTGATTTACAACGAATTTGAATTGGATGTAAACCTAACAGCAAAACTTGCTTAATACTTAGAAATCATGCCATATGTAAAAATTGAAGTAACTCGTGAAGGTGTTACAAGAGAACAAAAACAGCAGCTCATTTCTGGTATTACGCAACTAATAACAGATGTTTTGGACAAAGATCCGAGTCTTACACACATCGTGATTCAAGAAATAGAATTGGACGATTGGGGATTTGCAGGCGAACAGGTTTCTGTATTGCGCGAAAGAGGTATTACTGCTCAAAAGAAATAATCAATTTAAAATCAGGAAAAAATGAAAACAATTATAGTAACCGGTGCTTCAACAGGCATCGGTAAATCAATAGCTCAGTTATTTTTAGAAAAAGGCTACAATGTAGTAATCAATTCTGCCAATTTGCAGAATCTTGAAACTACTTTTAAAGAATTAGGACATGCGAATCAACTTGCAATTGTACATGGTGATGTAAGCCGTATTGCAACCGGAAAAGAATTAGTTGAAACTGCTTTAGACCGTTTCGGAAGTGTTGATGTATTGGTAAACAATGCAGGGATATTCCAGCCACAATCTTTCTTAGATGTTGAAGAACAAGACTTAGATCGTTTTTTAAACATTAATTTAAAAGGAACTTATTTTACAAGCCAAGCAGCCGTAAAACAAATGCTGCAACAAGGTGAAGGATCAATTATTAATATCGGAACTGTTTTGGTAGATCATGCCATCGACGGATTTCCAGCAACTGCGCCTATTTCAAGCAAAGGCGGCGTTCATGCCTTTACAAGACAACTTGCCGCAGAATTCGGAAAAAACAATATTAGAGTAAATGCGATTGCTCCAGGGATTATTAGAAGTCCGCTTCAAGCTAAAACAGGCGTCGATAATGCCGATAGTTTGGCAGGATTACATCTATTGAAACGCATTGGAGAAACCCACGATGTGGCACAATTGGCTCTTTATTTGGCAGAAAGCAATTTTGTAACTGGCGAAATCATTAATTTAGATGGCGGACACGTTGCTGGACACAGCATCTGATAACTTCAAAACTTAAAATCATGGAAAATTTTTGCACAAATGCAGCGCTGATTACAGCTGTGCTTATGAATTATTTTAACGGAATTTATACTGGTGATGTTCCTTTATTGCGAAGTGTTTTTCATCAAGAGGCAATTGTTGGTTTTGATATTAATGGGGAAACTCATTTTAAAACCGTAAATCAATATCTGGAAGGCGCAAAAAACCGTAAAAGTCCGGAGGAATTGGGAGAAGAATTCAAAATGAAAATCCTATCTTTAGAAATTATCAATAATACCGCTGTCGCGAAAGTTCAAGTTCCGATATTCGAGTATGATTATTATGACCTTTTAAGTCTTATCGTTGTTGATGGAAAATGGGTTATCAGTAACAAATTAGCAACTAAAGTAAATTAAAATACAATGTGGAATTCAACCAAAATAACACAGTTACTAGGCATTGAGTACCCAATTTTACAAGGTTCCGATGGGCGGTGGTTTTTCAACTGCCGCTTTATTGGCTTCTGTAAGCAATGCAGGCGGATTGGGCAGTTACGGTGCTTATACGCTCACTCCCGAAGAAATTCGTGAAGCTGGAAAAGAAATCAAACTCGCTACTTCTAAACCTTACAATATCAATTTATGGGTTAATGATGTTGACAAAAGCCTTCTAAATTATCCTCCAGAAAAACTGGAAAAGATAAAACAGAATTTTAAACCTTATTTTGATGAATTAGGAATTCCGCTTCCTGATTTATCTTCGAACATTCCTTCTAAATTTGAAAAACAGGTAGAAGTTGTATTTGAACTCCAACCTGCTGTTTTCAGTTTTATTTTCGGAATTCCGTCAAAAGAAATACTGAAAGAAAGCCGAAAACTAGGCATAAAAACCGTTGGCGCTGCAACGACTTTAGAAGAAGCGCTTGCGCTAGAAGATGCCGAAGTAGATGCGATTATCGCTGCAGGATTTGAAGCTGGCGGACATAGGCCATCGTTCCTAAAACCAGCACAAGATTCTTTTACAGGATTGTTTACTCTTGTTCAGCAATTAAAAGCAAAAACTAAAACACCAATCATTGCTGCGGGCGGAATCATAGACGCAAAAGGAATAAAAGCAGCAATGGCTTTAGGTGCCGATGCTGTACAATTAGGAACTGCTTTTATGGTCACAGATGAATCGGGCGCTGCACCTGTTCATAAAGAAATGCTGTTTACTCATCCGAATGTTCCAACTACGGTTTCAAAATCGCTTACAGGAAGAATGGGCCGAATGATTAGCAATACAATCTCTGACGCTGTTCCCTTTGAAACGGAAGTACTTCCTTTTCCTCTTCAAACCAAATTAATCGCCCCTTTAAAAGTAGCCGCACTCGCTCAAGGAAGAACCGACATGATTAGTTTTTGGTCGGGACAAAATACAAGCAATTTAAAACATCATAAAGCTAGCGAACTAATGCAGTATTTAATTGCTGAAATGTCGGTGTAGTTTTTTAACGCAAAGTTCGCGGAGGATTTTCGTAAAGCACGCTAAGTTTATTTAATCTCGCAAAGTCGCAGAGTCGCAAAGTTTTTTTACCTCTCGCAGATTTGGCAGATTGAGCAGATTATATTTTTAATATTAAAAAATCCCAATAAATCTGCCAAATCTGCGAGAGAGAAATCCTTTTAATCTTTTTAATCTGTGGCTTTAAAAAATAAAAATTCTTGGCGACTCTGCGACTTTGCGAGATTAAAAAACCACAATATTTGCACAACTTTGCGAACTTAAAACGCAATCTAAAGAAAAAAAACTTAGCGAACTTTGCGTTAAAAAACACCAAGCCCATTAGCGTCCAGTTCACCCCAAATTTTGTCCGTTTCAACATAATTTCGATTTCGTTTTTAAGGCTTTCAACGCACATTTGTACCGTTAAATAACTTTAAATATCAAAATCATGAACTCAAAAACAACAAAAATTATCTATTGGACAGGCGCAGTATTAACTTCTTTATGGTTTGGCGCAAGCGGTTTCTTCGAATTAACAAATAATCCATTGGTTTGGGGCATTACACAACAATTGGGTTATCCAGCACATTTCATTTACATCCTTGGCGTTTTTAAAGTAGCCGGTGTCATTACCCTTTTAATTCCGAATAAATTATTACGATTAAAAGAATGGGTTTTCGCAGGCGTATTTTTCGATATTATCTTTGCTTTCTTTTCCAAAATTGCCGTTTTAGGTTTTGGCGCAGCAACCGATGCCATTATTGCCTTTGTAATGGTAAGTGTTACGTATGCAATGTATAGAAAATTATACACCGCAACTTATACTCCATCAGAAATAAACTAAAGAAAATATATCAAAATAAAATGCCTAATAATTGATATTAGGCATTTTATTATTTCTTATTCTTAATAACAAATCAAGATGAAAAAAATCATTCTAATTCTCTGTTTTATACTTTCGGCTTTGTTTTTTATAAGCTGTTTTATGTTTCCTGGATTGTAAAATCAAGCCAATTAGTTTGTCTGAAAAAAGATAAATTAATTGGTTTTATCGGTTTTCTAACCAGCTTAAAAATGCCGTTGCTTTTTCTTTTCCTACCAATAATTTTTCTTCTGTTGGAACGCTTAATTTCACGATTATTTTACGCGAAAAATAATGTTCTGCTTCTCGTATAGCCGAAAAATTAACCAAATATTGTCTGTTGATTCTAAAGAACTGAATTGGCGATAAAAGCTTATGAATCTCATCTAATGACTGCGTTAACGGATATTCGTTTTTGTCTAAAGTCATAATTGTCGGCGTTTCATTTTTGATGTAGAAAAACGCAATATTCTCGGTTAAAACCGTCTGATATTTATTGTTTTTGAAAACTAAAAAACTGCTTTTTCCTTTATTTTCGCCATTTCTGGTCAATAAATAATCAAAATCGGGCATGGCTTTTTTATTTCTCTGAAAGAAGTTTTTCAATTCTCCCGCTTTCTTTAAAGCTTGGGAAATGCTGTCTCTTGAAAAAGGCTTCAAAACATAATCAATTCCGTTTGATTTAAATGCTTCGATGGCATAATCATCAAAAGCGGTACAGAAAATGACAGGCGACAAAACCTCAACATTCTTAAAAATCTCAAAACACTGACCGTCTGCAAGTTGAATATCCATAAAAATAAGATCTGGCTGATCGTTTTCTAAAAGATACTCTACTGCGCCGTCAATGCTTTGTATATAAGACAAAATCTGAACATCGGGTCTGATGCTCAGAATTAATTGACCAAGTGCTTTGGCCGTTTTTACTTCATCTTCAATTATTATGATAGTCATAATTTAGTGGTATTTTTACTTTAAAGGTAGTTTCGTCTTTGTCAATTTCAATTTCTTTATGAATCAGGTGCATAAAACGCTGATTGATATTATCTAAACCAACACCTGTAGACACGGCGCCTCTTTTGAGCTGAATTTTATTTTCAACTACCAAAAACTCATTTTCTGTATAAAGCTTTATTTTGAGAGGTTTATCTAAAGAAACAACATTGTGTTTGATGCAGTTTTCAATTAATAATTGTAAAGTAAAAGGTGGAATTGCCGAATCGTACTGCTTTGGATCGATTTCATTTTCTAAAACAAATCCGTCTTCAAAACGCGCTTTCAGCAGATACACATACGAATCCAGAATCTGAATTTCTTCGCTCAGCGGAATCAAATCCATTTTTCGGCTTTCTAGCGTAAAACGGTAAAAATCGGATAATTTCAAGATAAAATCAGAACTCTGCGGATCTTGGATATCGACCATAGATTTTAGCGTATTCAGACTATTAAATAAAAAATGCGGATTTACCTGCTGTTTCAATAATTCGTATTGAGCGCCAAGGTTTACAGCTTTTGTGCGTTCTAGCTCAACTCCCATTTGCTGTGTCTGATAATTTTGAAAAAGCAGATGCAGGAACATATAGACAATCAAGTTGATTAAAACTCCTCGAAGTTCGAACATGATTGGCGCATCCATTTTTGAAACCTGAAACAGTTCCTGATGTGCGATTACCAAAATCACCATTAAGACAATCCCTAGAATAACACTCAGTAAAAGTTTCCAGTTAAACAGGCTTTTGTTGGCATGATTAGCAGAAAATTTTGGTAAACTGTAAATGTTGTAATACCATATAAAAAGGGAGAACAACAACGTAATCGAAGAGTTTATAATAAGGTCTCCAGGTGTAGAATCGGCATCAAATAATTTAGGTATCGAAGCCATGACCGCCAATGCAATCGAACTTCCCCAAATGACTTTGAGCGAAACCTGAAAACGTTTTGTTTTTTCCATATTGTAATTGGTTAGTTATGATCAAAGATAAGTTTATTTGAAAAAGATTTCACGCAGATTTTTACTGATTTTAGGAGATATGCGCAGATAAATTTTAATCTCGCAAAGTCGCTAAGGCGCAAAGTTTTTTTTATTCTCATTTTGTAGAGCTACTCACGGAGATCCCTCGTTCCTCGGGATGACAAACAGGGCGGAAAACTAGAATCAAAAAAAATCTGCTAAATCTGCTAAAATCACTTTAAATCTGCGTGAAATAGAAAACTAAGCCTTCTTTACTCCCAAAATAGCACCTGAATTCATATCTTGTACAAAACCAATGATTTCGAAATCCTGTGCATTATAATTTTTAGGAAGACGAATTGATGCTGCTCCTTTTTTGGCTTTGTTTAAATCTACAGATTGGAGATTACGAACAATTTGATAATGCGATAAAACCCGATGCGCATTCTCGCCTCTTTTTACATTGCTTTTAGCTTCTTTCTGAACAACTGCAAGCAATAAACGGCTGTTTTTTGAAGTGGCTTCGACGTTATAATTTACTGCAAGCGAATTCTCTTTTTGAATGCTTTCTAAACTTAAGCTTGTCGAAACTGGCTTTGAAAGCGCCGATTTAATTCCGTTTCTGAGACTCGTTTCTTGAGAACCGATATAATCAGTTTTTCCGTTAATAATTACTTGGGGCGTGTAAATTGGTTCTTTCCCCATAAATTGGGCATAATCGTATTGTCTTTTGGTAAAATCGGCATTACTAAAAATGTCTTTCCAGCCCTGTTTGTCCCAATAATCTACATGATAAGCCAATACATAAACGTTTTTATCTCGGTATTCATTCTGAATTTTTCCAAGCAATTCATCAGCAGGCGGACAGCTCGAACAGCCTTCGGAAGTATATAATTCTAAAAGTGCAAAACCTTTTGAGTTGTTTTGACTAAAAACGCTGTTTCCAATTAAAAAAAACAGCATTATAAAACCACTTAAAATTTTTATCTTTTTCATAATTAAATTTATTAAACCTGACAGGTTTTAAAATCCTGTCAGGTTTGTTGAGAGCTGAATTATCGCATCAACTCATAACTTAAAACTCTTTTTAAAGAATATTAATCTCAACGTTTATATTCCCTCTAGTCGCTTTAGAATACGGACAAGTCTGATGCGCTTGTGCCGCCAAAGTTTCTGCCGTTTGAGTATCAATTCCTGGAAGACTAATATTTAATCTTGCCTGAAGCGAATATTCTCCTTCTGTTACGCCCAAATCTACTTCGGCGTCGACAGCGGTTTCGGCTGGAAGTCGAACCCCAAGTTTAGAAGCTGCAATTCCAAGTGCTCCAATAAAACAAGCTGACCATCCTGCAGCAAACAATTGCTCTGGATTTGTTCCCGGACGTGAAGATCCTGGTGCGCTTAATTTGATATTCAATTGTTCGTCTGAACTTTGAGAAGCTCCTTCTCTACCGCCTGTTGTGTGTGTTTTTCCTGTGTATAAAACTTTTGTTTCCATGATTTTTTTGTGTAAAATGTTATTTGTAAAAAGTGAAATGTTTATTGATATTGATTTTTGCTATTGCAATTGCTATTGAATTTGGGATTTAAAAATTGGAATTTACTTAGAGACGTCAATTATCGCTTGTGCAAACGCCTTTGGATCTTCTTGCGGAACATTATGTCCGATTCCTTTTAAAACTCTGTGTTCGTATTTTCCGGTGAATTTGTTTGCATAGACTTTTCCATCCGCGAAAGCGCCGTCAAAATCACTTCCTATTGTAATGGTTGGAACTTTGATTTCTGGTTTTGCTGCCAAACGTTTTTCTAAAGAATCGTATTTAGCTTCACCTGCTTCTAGAGATTGTCTCCATCTGTAATTGTGAATCACAATCGCTACATGATCTGGATTATCAAAAGACTGGCCGTTTGATCGTAAGTTGCTTTGTCAAAATTCCATAAAGGAGAAGCGATTTTCCAGATTAGTTTATTAAAATCGTAAGTGTTTTGAGTGTAACCTTCTTTTCCCCTTTCGGTTGCGAAATAATACTGGTACCACCATCCTAATTCGGCTGTTGGAGGAAGCGGTTTTAAGTTTGCTTCTAAGTTCACCACCAAGTAACCACTTACAGAAACCAAACCTTTTACACGTTCTGGCCAAAGTGCCGATACTACCACCGCAGTTCTCGCTCCCCAGTCGAAACCGCCAATTACAGCTTTGTCAATTTTCAGCGCATCCATAAAAGCGATAATATCACTGGCTAAAGCAGCTTGTTGACCGTTTCTGAAAGTTTCTTTCGAAAGAAAAGTCGTAGTTCCAAATCCGCGTAAGTATGGTGTAAAAACGTGATAACCTTTTGCTACTAAAATCGGAACGACTTCGTTATAACTGTGAATATCATAAGGCCAGCCGTGAAGTAGTATTACTGGAGTTCCGTTTGACGGACACTGCTTCTGTATAGCCCACGTTCAATAATCCAGCATTAATTTGTTTTAAAGTTCCAAGTGAACTGTTTACTTCAATTGTTTTTTGTTTTGAAGTTTGTGCTTGAGTGAAAGCTGCATTCATAAAAAGAATAGCGATTAGAATATTGGATAGTGTTTTCATAATTTTTTATTTTTTGCTTAGTTGATTATCAGTTAATTTCTTCGTCAAAGGTATCTTGACATTGTTTGTTTTAAAAGGTAAAAAAAGGTGAAGTGGACAAACTTTAGGTTGAAATGGACAGGCTTTAATTTGGGATAACTTTAACGCAAAAAGCACAAAGGATTCGCAGAGAACACAAAGATTTTTTTGAGTTGAAACTAAGTTTCTTTTAAGTTCACAAAGGCTTATTTACCAAACTTTACGTTTTTTTTGCCACAGATTAAAGGATTAAAATGATTAAAATCTGTAAAAAACAATTTAATCTGTGGCTAAACTTTCAACACAAAGCTTTGCGAATTTAATGTCTATTGACATTCTCCTTAAACAGAACTTCCCGTACTTTGCGAAAATCCTTTGCGCGCTCTGCGTTAAAAACTATATGCATTTCAACTCAAAACTTTTTTTTCAAATGATTAAAATCTGTGCAAATCAATTTAATCTGTGGCTAAAATTTCAATACAAAGCTTTGCGAACTTTGCGTATTGCAGCAGAAAGCAAGAGTAAAATACCTTGCGTACTTTGCGGTTAAAATTTTTAGTTTTTCATTACAAGTATCGGTTTCCCTTTTTCCACAATATAAGTCGCGAGTTCTGATGCTTTTACATTTGTATTATTTTTAGCCGAATGCGCCACGCCCGCTGGAATAAAAAGTACTTCGCCTGCTTTTAGTGTCACTGGCTTTTCTCCTTCAATCTGATACTCCAGCGAACCTTCAACCACATAAATCACTTCTTCGCCCGGATGAGAATGTTTCCCAAAAGCCGAATGTCCGTCAAAATCGATTCGTGCCTGAACCATTTCGCGTCCCGGAACGCTTAGATCGTGTTTTTGCAAATCAACGCGTTTAACTCCTGTCTGCGCCGCAATCTGATTCGGAACTAAAAAGGCAATGATTCCTAAAACAATAATTGCGATTATAACCCATGTTTTTTGTTTTTCCGTTTCCATAACTTCTGATTTTAAATTATTTGTTTTCGTTAATTTCTTAGTCAAAAGTATTTCGATAACCCTTCATACGAAATCAGAAAATAGTTGAAACGGACAAACTCAAAGGTGAAATGGACAGGCCGTGAGTTGTGAATTTTGAGAGGTAAAATGTTTGAGAGTTTAACCGCAAAGGACGCAAGGATTTACGCAAGGTTCGCGAAGTTTTTAATCTCGCAAAGACGCGAAGTCGCAAAGTTTTATTCTCACAGCTTTGTGTTCTCAATACTTATAATAAGTTTGACTCTAAAAATATCTTTGTGTGCTTTGCGTAAACCTTTGCGCTCTTTGCGGTTAAATAAACAGCATGTAAAGCCTTTGTGGCAAAATGAGCAAAAAAAAATCAGGATTAGCATTTTACCGCCATCCTGATTTTCTGAATTAAATTTAACCTTCACTTTTATCTTCTGCCTCTAAAGCCGCCTCCGCCTCTGAAACCGCCACCGCCGAAACCTCCACCATTAAAATGGCCTCCATCTCTTTGGATATTTTGGAAATTACGCGTTTGCATTTCTCCGCGATCTCTAGAAAGAGCCGAGCGATTTAGATCGTTTGTAACATCTGGATGTCCAGCTTCTCCAAGCGGTTTATTTGGCTGTCCGAGGGTTTGATCTGCTTTAGGGAAATTATCGCGTTGCATTCCATCTCCTATTCGGGTTTCGCCTCCTAGGTTTTGACCCGCTTTTGGCAAATTATCGCGCTGAACTCTCTCTCCTGCTCCATTTGCACCAAGTCCTTCATTAGGTCTGTCACGCTGAATTCTCTCTCCCGCTCCATTTGCACCAAGTCCCTGATTCGGCTTATTACGCTGAATCGCATCGCCCGCTTTTTTGGACGAACCCAAAGTTCCTGCTTGCGTCCAGCCACCATTTCCATTATTGTAATGACTCCAGTTTCCGTTGGCATCTCTTTTATAAACATGTCCATCGTGACCAGCGTACACATTATTATTGGTATGAATCGTAGTTCCTCCGCCTCTTCTATGCGTAATTACACCTTTATTTCCGCCCGAAGTTTCATAACCAATTGCCGTTCCTCGTCGCGTTGTAATATGACCTGTCTGCGCCCACTGATTCCCGTTTGTAGCAGCCGAATGTCCCCATTGTGCATACGCGTTATGTCCTTGGTTGGTTCTCGCATAATTTCCCGTCCACGGATTATAAGTACTTGCAGCAGTGCGCCCGCCATACCAACCCTGAACACTTGCAGAACGACCGTATCTTCCCGTTGCAGGATTATACCAAGCCGAAGTTCCAGCTGCTCCATAAGGTCCGTAAACGCGTCTTCCAGCTGCATAACCACCCGTCCACGGATTATAAACCGCTCCTCCTCCATACGCATATGGCCACGGACGATAAATTGGATACAGTCCGCCGTAATACATATAAGGCGGATAATACCATCCTGTGCCATAAGTCAATATCGCGCCAAATGTAGCACCAATAATAAAAGCGCCTAAATAACCTGCCGTTGCACTGCTTTCAACCGTTGTATCGGTTGTAGTTTGCGTTACATACGTTACATTGTATACTGGCGAACTTGGCGGAATCGTATAAATTTCTTTGGGCACAGAATCGCATGTTTTCCAAGGTGCCGTTCGGATTTGTTGACATAAACCAAACCGCCTGAAAACACAAATAATACAAATCGCCCACTTTTATAATCTTCTCTTGCGTATTGCTTGCATATTGCATTTTGGTTCCTTCGATTGGTTTAAATTGAGGTGTTCCACCATCATACGATACTTTTACTTTCGCTTCAGCATCCGATTTCTTCAAAATAGCTGTTGTCGGAACTTGTGATAACATTACAGCATCATTTGCTTCCTGCGTTCCTGGCACCGATGACAATACATTGGCACGCGGAGAATCTTTAGGAATTTTAGCAAAATCGGCAGGAAGACTATTACTAGCATAGCTCCACGGTCCAGTTAATTCTTTAGACTTAAACCATCTTCCTGACAATAATACATAATACTGACCTTTGTTTTCATCGGCAAAAATATCATTCTCGGTATTGTCAATGTACAGCAATTTCGTCCCTGGAATTTTAACGAATTTCGGACTTCCGTTTATCGCAATCAATTCAGCAGGTTTATTACTGTAGAAAACTTCAGGAGCTGCTCCAGAAGACGGGGGCGGAATCATTTTATTAACATCATCAAAATTCTGTCCCGAAGGTAGATTGCTTAAACCCGAAGGCAATTTGTCTGTTTTAGTCCATTTTCCCGCAATATTTTTCGAAGTCAGCCAAATGTTCTCTACCAATAGATAATAATCTTTTGTGGTTTTATCAAAAAACAAATCCCAATTGGTATTTACCACATACTGAATATCCGATTTTTCTACAGGCACCAAAACCGGTTCGCCTTGCACAATAAGCAAAATCGACGGATTCGTACTGTAAAAAATGGCTGGAGGATCATTTTTAGCCGTAATTCCCTTTGGCGGACTTTTGGTATGACTTAAATCTGCCAAAATACGATCTACCGAAATAGGATCTCCGCTCTGAGGCAACGTTTCTTTAAACAGCTTTTCCATTTCAGGAACTTTCTTTTCGTCCAGAGCTGGAAACCGGATATCGGTTACCTGAAGATTTTTAATAAAAGCACTTCGGTTGTCTTTGTCTACCAATGTTTCTGCCTTCAAAGAAGCCACACCCAAAACCTGTTTTCCATCTTTTGGAGTCAGCGAAAAAGCTACTCTCGCTGTAAGTTCCTTAAAATCTTTCCAGTCGTCTACCTGAGGCTGATAATAAACCAGTTTTGTACCCTTATTCTCCGCTTCACGAGGCCAACCACGATCTGCAATTAATGTAGAGTCGGCAGTATCAGTCTTTTCCGCTTCTGTACTTACTTGCTCTTTATCCTTATCTTTTTTGCAGGAGAACAAAATTGAACTCAAACAAACTCCAATTATTAGAAAAGCATTTCTCATAAATTTAAAAGTTAGATTATTCATTGAAAATTTATTTTCTCGATCGTCTTATAAAATTCTTTCGTATAAAATTAAATTCACCACATAAATAAAACTACAAATCGGCCGCTTACTTTGTTTCACATTATAATTTGAAACCAAATAAGTGCCTAAATACCCCTTCTTTTCTTGAACCAAGATTTTAATCTGCTCCAATAAATGAACTAAAATGAAGCATTGATATTGATTAGGAGCTATTTCCCGCTATCCGTTACAATCTTTTGTGCTGAACCCCAGCACAAAAGGATTTTCACTTCTATCAGGGCTAGGGCACTCATTTCCAAAAGGAAGTTTTGCAGAAAATTATTATTTAAAGTCTTTTGTGTTCTAACCTCAATCTAATCAGTAGTTATAAAATATTTTTATAACCACTAAAAATTATTAATTTGATTAATAAATACCTTCCCTATACCTTTGTCTCATCAAAATCAAAGAAATGATTTGAACATCTTAAAAAATAACTTAAAAAATAGAAATCATGAAATTTACAAGAAGAGCAAACGCAAACTGGAAAGGTACAGGAATGGAAGGAAAAGGAACAATCAGTACACAAAGCACAACTTTAGATAATGCCCAATTATCATTCAAAACTCGTTTTGAGCAAGGTGTTGGAACCAATCCTGAAGAATTAATCGCAGCGGCACATTCTGGGTGTTTTACTATGCAGTTAAGCTTTTTATTATCTGAAGCAGGTTTCGTTCCTGAAGATTTAGATACAACAGCTAAAGTAACTTTTGAAGACGGAACTATCACCTTAATTCAGTTAGAATTGACTGGAAAAGTTCCCGGAATTTCTGCAGAAGAGTTTCAGCAAACCGCGCAAAAAGCAAAAGAAATTTGTCCAATTTCTAAATTGCTGAATACTGAGATTACTTTATCAATCACTTTACTTTAAATAAATCCCAATACAAAAATCCCAAATTCCAAGTCTGAATGGAAAATTGGAATTTGGAATTTTTAAAATTGAAATTTCTATTCAAATTTAAAATCTAAATAAAATGAAAACAATATTTAAAAGCTTTTTAGCATTCGCAATACTAATTTTTAGTTTAGCATTCACAAGCGTAAATGCACAAACTAATCCTAAAATTAAAAATGTCGTATTGGTTCATGGTGCATTTGCAGATGGCTCAGGATGGCAAGGTTTATACAAAGTTTTGACTAAAAAAGGCTATAATGTAACCATCGTTCAGAATCCGTTGAGTTCTTTAGAAGATGATGTTAAAGCCACAAATTTAACTTTAGACAAACAAGACGGAACCACTATTTTAGTTGGACATTCTTGGGGAGGAACAGTAATTACAGAAGCTGGAAATCATCCTAAAGTAGCAGCTTTGGTTTATGTAGCGGCTTTACAGCCTGATAATGGCGAAAATTCTGTCCAATGGTTGCAAACTGCTCCTCCAGCTCCAGAAAATGGTGTATTGCCTCCAGACGAAAAAGGAATTGCGTATTATGACAAAGCTAAATTTCACGTTGGTTTTGCGGGAGACTTGAGCAAGGAACAAGCCGATTTTATGTATGCTTCGCAAGGTGCTTTTCATGCGCAAGGTTTTTTAACTCCGATAACTAAAGCCGCTTGGAGAACTAAACCTTCTTACGGAATCGTAGCGACTGAAGATAAAAGTATTGTTCCGAGTATTCAGCACGCCATGTACAAACGTTCTAACACCAAAATCACTGAAATTAAAGGTAGCCACGTGGTATTTATTTCTCAGCCAGAGAAAGTGGCGAATGTGATTATTGAAGCATCAAAATAATTGTGAATTATGAGTTATGAGTTATGAGTTATGAGTGATTAGCCGCTTAGTTTACAACGCCCAGTTTGTCATTTCGAGGAACGAGAAATCTTCGTAAGAAACTCTACAAAGATTGGCGATTTTGATTGCGGAGTTACTTGCTTGGTCTTCGACTTCGCTCAGACTAACAAAACTAAATGTAATTCTTTTTTGAATAGATTCGTAAAAAATAAAAAATCCAAATTCCAAGCTATACAGTAATTGGAATTTGGATTTTTCATTTTTGAATTTCTAACGATACTTACTAATCTCCTTAATAAAATAAGGCGAATCATTCCAGCGGATTTTTTTATAATTGAAATCTTTTTTGAGTGATTCGGGAAGACAATTCCAGATTGCTTCATTCATTTTTTCTAGTAATAATTTCTTGGAGAAGGAATCGGAAACTACTAGACTTATTTCTCTTACGGGAACAGGTTCCTTGAAAGGTTTAAAAAGTCCGCCAGATTCGTTTAAGGTGGAAAGTTTAGGAATAATTGCAAATCCTAAATGCGCTCGAACTAGATTTTTTAAGGTTTCTATCGAATTGATATCGTACGTAAATTGTTCCTTTATTTTATCCGATGTTTTTAGTCCGCAGATGTCCAATAATTGTGCGTTGTAGCAATATTCGTGATGCAATAATAACAATTCGGTTTTGTCGCCAGGCTGCATTTCGTAAAATTCATCATTCGCCATAGGATGCGTCTGATTTAAATAGGCAATAAATGGTTCTTTAAAAACAACATGTTCGATTAAATTCGGATTTCCTGTTGGCGTAGCCATAATCGCAACGTCAATTGCGCCAGTTTCTAAATCGCGCATTAAATGCCCCGTATACCCTTCTTTAATAATAAAATGCACTTTGGGCGCCACTTCTTTCATGGCCTGAATAAACAGCGGAATCAAATAAGGCGATAAAGTAGAAATAATACCAAGTTTCAACTCTCCTTCCAATAGATTTTTTTCGTTGATTACAAAATCACGAATTTCATCGACTTCACGAAGTATCTTTTTGGCTTTATTAATAATTTCAATTCCTAAAACGGTTGGTGTCAACGGCACTTTATTTCGATCAAAAATCTTAATTCCGATTTCTTCTTCCAGATTTTTTAACTGAATGGTAAGTCCAGGCTGCGTTACCATACAAACTTCGGCAGCTCTTGCAAAATGCCGTTCTTCGTCTAAAGCGACTATATATTTTAACTGCTGAATGGTCATGTCTTCTAGTTTCTAAGATACTGAGATGCTAAGGTACTGAGTTGCTCTTTTTTATTGTTAGTTTTTTAAGAAAACTTTGCTTTTGTTTTTATTTAGCGATTCTTAAAATACCCTATTCTATTATTTTTTTGTCTTTTAGAGGTAGTCACTATTATTTCTCCCTGTCTATATTTACCATAATACCGCACTAAAAATACTGCGCATATACCAGCAGTAAATCCAACTACATTTTAGAAATCCCACTATTCTCCTCTATATCAAAATAAAGGATCGCAAAACTATTGCATCAAATTAACCTTAAAGCAAACAGCATGAGCTTTCTAGCAAACTACAAATCAACGAAGAAGAATGTAACAGCATGAGCAAATTCTAATGCTCTTATCCATAGAACTGACAGCCAAAGAATCGGTTTTTGGCAATGCCAAGTTCTTTAAAAAATAGATTTCAATTTAACCAATCACTACCCTATTTAAATTTATAAAAAATGTCAAAATTCTCCGAACAGGTACATATTACCATAGAAGGCTTTACCCAAAATGTTATCTACTACAATCTTGAGCTCTCTCAAAAAATGGCAGACCACCATCATTTTTCTTTCTTTTGGCAATACACAGGAAAACCTATTATTGCCCCGCAGGATCAGGAAAAAGCCTTTAGCAACTATATTGGCAGCGAGGTCATTTTTACCTTTAAAGTAAAAGGCATCCGATTAATGTCTAAAGGAAGAATTACAAAACTAGGCTCTATAGATCTGCACGGAAGCCCCGCCGGACTGCATGTAACGGGAACAAGCCATACCATTGCTCTGGATGATATGCCAAAATCCAGAATCTTTCGCGAGAAAAGCCTTCAGCAGATTGGGCTCGAAATTTTTGCAGAAGAAAGTTCGGGAGAATTTTATCAGAGAGAAGCCATTGTGCCTACTTATACAAAAGAATTCAGTTTTAAAATCCAGTATAACGAAACAAGCTTTGATTTCCTTAAACGCCTTTCTGCACGCTATGCCCAATGGTTTTATTTTGATGGAATGCGCATGCAGTTTGGCCAGATTAAAAACACCGACATAAAACTCATAAACGAATCGTCTCTGCATAACTTTAGCATCGAGGCCAATCTGGTTTCGCACAAAACTTCGTTCAGCAGCTATGACTACAATAGCGCTTCCCCCATAAAAAATGGTGCAGAAAAAACCTCAGAAGGAAGCCGAGATCGTTTTGCATCGCTTGCCGTCTTTAAACAGCCTTACATTGTAAGACCCGGACTCGAAAACGGCGCGTATACCAGCAACGCTCAAAATAAAGAAGAAATTGATGAAATGGTGAAAATGCAGACTGCAGGGCGCGATGCCAACAGCATATTCTACAGCGGCACCTCTTATCTGCCTATAGGTTTGGGACAGACTTTTTCTATTGAAAACAAAAATGTAGAGCACCATTTATTGGCAGTTGAAATTGTACACCGCTCTGAAGTAAACGGAAATTACACCTGCCAGTTCAAAGCAATTCCAGCCGATGTGGCAGCGCCACACTACACAGACGTAACGGCATTTGCTCCCGCCGAAAGCCAGCCCGCAATAGTAATTGACAATAATGACCCTGAAAAGATGGGACGCATAAAAGTGGAATTCTTCTGGAATGGCTGGTCAAGCAAAAGCGACTGGATGCGTGTGGTTCAGCCTTACTCTGGTTCTGGAAAAGGGCTTTATTTCAGACCCGAAATTGGCGAAGAAGTTCAGGTGAGTTTTGAAGGCGGCAATGCGGAACGCCCGTATGTTTCTGGCACCTATTATAACGGAAAAGAAATGCCCGATTTTTTTGACGACAAAAACCGAATTAAAGGCTGGAAACTCCCTTTTGGACAGCTTTTCAAGTTTATTGAAAAAGTAGGTATCTGGCTTTCTGACCCAAGCGGGAATGAAATTCAGCTAGATGAAGAAGGCAAAAATATTAATATGACCTCTCCTGAAACAGTTACCATACGCGCTAAAAATATTGTTTTTGAGGCTTCTGAAAGTATTACACTGAAAGCAGGATATGACATTGATAATAATGCAGATAATAATATAACACAAATCGCAGGAAATAACATTACTATAAACGCTAGCGGAAATCTTTTCGAAAAATCTGATGACCGAACAGAAATTGCAGATGATAACTATTTGAGAGAAGTAGGCGGAACTGCAGGAGAAATAGCCGGAAAAATAAATATTAGTACAACTCAAGACGATATTAATATTCATAGTGCAAAAAATATAAATGGACATTCAGCAGAAAATTCAAGCTTTAACTAAAAAGATTATGGCAATACTAAAACAAGCAAAAAATATTATAATAAAAGCGCAGTCAGACAGTAACATTATCGTGAATAAAACTATATCAAAAAATGCATCAAAAATAGTTTTAAAAACCACTCTTGGAGACGTACAACTGATTGCATCAAAACGACTAAAAACAAACAGCAATGGCGATTAATTTTTATGATTATGTAAGCAGTTACGACTTTGTGCCTTTTGCAGAGTTACAAAGCAATGATGATTTTAAAGTAATTTCTTCAAACCAATCAAGTTTAATATCTACCGCAATAAAAGAAGTTTACAAAAAGAAATCTGAGGTTACAATTGAATTTAAACCTGAAACAATCAAAAAAGAAAAAACGATTTTAAAGTTTAAACTCCAGAAGGCGCATCAGTATGCAAGTGATCCCGACGGTTACTTACGGTACAAATTGACAGCCGTAAACGGTCAGGCTTTTGTTTCGAACCACAATAAAAAAGAAGTTGAACACGATTTAGGCGTAAAAAGATACGACGACATTGTTGAGATTGTATTTAGTAAAAACTTAATGCAATCTGTAAAATACATTGATTTCTATTATAAAGACAACTCTGATGCATGGCTTGATCTTAAAGGTAATTTGCCCGATAGCTGGGAACATTGTGGAAGGATTACGATTGGAGCAAGTTCTACTTGCTATTGTAATCGAGATTTTACAGAAGAAGATATAATTGGAATTATATATAATCTAAGAACCAATCAAAAGATGGAAAAAAGAAAGGAAGCATTTTTTGATGCTGGATTGGAATTTATTTCTATTATTAGAATTATTGAAGGGAAAATAGATGAAGAAAAAAACAGAAACAAAATTAAAGCATTTACAGTTGAGTTGAATAAAATGTTTGAAAAATTTAAAATAACTTCATGCAAACGAAAAATTCATTTCCTTGGTCAAATGTATTTAGAGACAATTTACTTTAGATATACATACGAAAGTAGATCTGTAGTCCCTAGCAATTATAGAGGAGGTGTAGCTTTTCAAGGAAGAGGCATGAAACAGATTACTCATGACTCTAATTATTTGAAATATTATGATTATATAAATGAAAGCAATTATTATCAAATATACGAAAAGTATAGTTCCAAAGATTCTAATGGTAATATAAATGAAAGTGTAGAATACTGTATAAAAAATAATTTAGATGTAAGAAATAAAGGTCTAGATGAGGCTTTTTATGAAAAATTAAAAATATTTGCTAAAAAATTATCTGAAGATTTATTTCATGCATTTAATTCAGCTGGCTGGTATTCTACAATTTTTCAAAAGAAAACTTTGGCAGCTATGGATAAGGGATTTTCTGATGAAATAATCAAAGAAGTTACAAAAGCAATTAATGGCGGAGATAATGGATTGAAAGAAAGGATTAATTTTACTATATGGACAAAAAACTTTTTAAACTATGATAAGAAATGTATAAACAAGTAGTGTGTTGTTTTCTAAGCTTTTTTACTATTCAGCTTTATTCACAAAGTCAATACAAAATTCCCGTCTATGAAAACAAAAAAAAAATAGGAAACATTAATGAGATAACAAGTAGAGAATGTGATAATTGCTATTCTATATATAGATATAAGATCTTTGATCAAAATGTTACAATAAAGATTCCTGTTGAAATAAATGGAATACAAAATGGTAAAACAGAACAAAACTATTTAAAAAGTATTTGTACTATAGAAACAATAAGAAAAAATAAAAACACTGTAATAATTAAATTTAACAGTATATATAATGGTAATAGTTATTGGCTCTTTGTTTCTAAAATCAACGGACAATTATATATAACAAAAAAATTCAAATATTCTAATAATGTATATAACAAAAAAATAGGTAAAGATGATATAGAGTCTTTTCCCTCTACATTGATTTGTAGTCAATCGCTAAAATCCATAATAAAAACAGAAATTAGTTTTTCCAATCTTTTTGAAAAGGAAGACATAAAGAATATATGTTTTGATTGCCCAATAAATTACACAATAAATGAATGTCTAAAAATTCAACAAAAAAAACAAAAATTTGTTTGGAAATAGGTATACACTGATTTAATGCAATCTGTAAAATATATTGATTTCTATTATAAAGACAACTCTGATGCATGGCTTGATCTTAAAGGTAATTTGCCCGATAGCTGGGAACATTGTGGCAGGGTTACAATTGGGGCAAGTTCTACCTGTTATTGTAATCGGGATTTTAAAGAGGCGGAAGTAAAAAAAATTGTAAAAGAATTAAAAGAAAATACATTTTATACAGCTAAAGATCCTGAAACAAAAAAAACAAAGAATTTCCAATTATAAATTTGCCATATCATGGAATAGACAAATTATTTCACTTTGAAAATAACATGCCTAAAGATCATAAATCTTATACAGCTTTGACAAAAGCTTTAAATGACACATTAAGAAAATTTGAAATAAATAGTTGTTTAAGAAAAATACATTTTATTGCACAGATATATTGGGAAACAGGATACTTTTCAGCTACAACTGAAAAAAATGCTGAAAATCAACCTTATTATCCATATGTCGGAAGAGGTTTTATGCAACTCACATGAACTAAAAAAGGTGAACCTGGATTAGAAGATAGTAGAACGTATAACGCAACTGCATATCTTGGGTACAAAAAGTACTCTGGATTAGATGTTATAAAAAATTTAAATCTAATTTCAAATTCAATTTATTATTCAGCAGATTCAGGTGGTTGGTTCTGGAAATATGGAAAAGTTTTAGAAGATGGATTTATCTTAGACATAAATACAATAGCAGATATGGATAATTTAAATAGAGTATCTGTACTTGTTAACGGTGGAATTAATGGAAGAGATGAAAGAATTAAAGCATATAACCTTTTAAAAAAAATAATGTCATATGAAAAATGCTTTCAAAATAAAAAATAAGTTTTTTTATATCACTATAGTGACTTTGATGATATTAAGTTGCAACAGAAATAAAGAAAAAAACATTGTATTAAATCCTGGTGAAAAGGTAGTAGATACCACAAAAGGTGTTTATATAAAATATCCACTTATAGAATGTGTTGATTATTTAGAAGAAAAAAATGAAGATAAAATAATACAAACTATTTTAGAAAAAAGAATAACAAAGGATTCAATTAATTATTACTTAAAAGTACGTAGCTATAAAAAAAAATGGAGTTCTTGGAATCAAAAATTAATCATTTGTAGATATGTTCAAGATTATGAGCCAATTTTAGATAGTAAATTAGATGTTGAAATTGAAAAAAAATTCTTCAAAACGCCGAAAAATACGTTTGTTGTGAAATTTGAATATGGTACAAGTCATGTTACTTGGAATTACATGTTTCAAATAGATGATTTCAATAAAAAATTATGTTTGAAAGATATATTTTTCATCGAGAAATATAAAAATATGGAGCCAATTCTACAAGATACACTTGCTTATATTGCAAAAATAAAAATTGACAAAGAGATGAATCATCTTTCTACACAAAAAATAGATTCATTATTTAATTATCTTGATAAAGTTAAGGATAAAGAAGAAAAATGGATTGTTAAATAATTATTTTCTAGAAATATTAATAGTAACCGATAGCGCGGATTTGCAATCCATGCCCTCAAAGATTGGTTTGCTTCTCTATTTTAAATACCAAACAAAAGCTGTATGATTCTTTATAGCTTCTTTCTTGATAATTTTTGTAGTGTCTTATTGTTGCGCGCACGGATTGCAAATCCGCGCTATCGGGTAATCGATATCTAAAAAAAGTGATATCATCTTCACATTTTATGAATAATTATAATGGTTACATTAAAGCAAAATAATGGAAATGAAAAATAAAATATATTTTACTACTTGTTTAATTTTTGTAATTGGATTGTATGCTTATTTAAGGGTGCGTAAACAAGACAACATAAAAGCTGAAATTTACACCAAGTGTACGAACGATACTATTGTTAATTTAAGAAATGGCAATCTATCACTACATTTTAACAATATCTACGAAAAAATTGCTAAAAATAAAATGATAATACAGATAATACGAAAAGGTAAAGTTTTTAAAAAGTTAAATCACATAAAAAAAAACGATAATATTGAAATAGAGCTAAAAAAGTATCAACTATATACAACTGATAGCTTAAAAATAACTTTTGACAATAACAAATCTATCTATATTCACGGATTCGAAAACGAGATAGAATACGCATATGGAGAACAACACATTATAGGTTGTTTTTTACTTTATTACAATGTAGATAATCATGTAAAACAAACTATTCATGACGGATTCAAAATTGATATTTTATAATATTAGATGCGTCTTAAGTATAATCAAGATACTTAAGAAAAACAATAAAGTCAAATCATTTTATGAATAATTATAATGGATATATTAAAGCTAAATAAAATGAAGAAAATTATATTGTTTTTTTTTTACTAACATTTTCATTTTTCGATTTTTTTATTTTACTGCTGATGATTATAGTAATCACAATAAATGTGAAAATAGCAATTTTGTAGGTTCTAGCAATATTATTATTAAATTTTCAGACACTCAAATAAATGAAAATCTTAAAATACTAATCACACAAAAAGGAGGTTCAAAAAAACGATTAGATACCATAAAATAGATACGTTGTCCAAAAACAACTTATCGTATTATTTGGACGATAGAATATTAAAAACAGATACATTATTAATTAAACTGAGAGACAAGACAGTAAAAATTTATGATTTTAGAGGCGAAGGCTCAAGACAAAAATACGGCAAGAACAAAGGTATATTTTTCTGCTATAATTACATGAAAATAAACAATATAGAATATTGTTTAGAATCTGACACAATTTATTTAACCTCTCGCGACTTATTATCTAGGTAATTTTAAGCTTGAAATTTTATAAATAACCCGAAACAGAATCATTTGATATATTGCGAAAGTATTTAGAAATTATGCGTGCCGCTTCAAAAGAAGAAAACAAAGACAAAAATTCAACCTACGAGATAGATTACGAGATCTACAAACACATACACCACAATTACGTTCATTTATCAGCGCATTATGGCGGTTTTGAAAATGATTTTTTAACAGTGCAAACAGGAGATCATCATCTTTTGGCAAATTATGTTTTTATCAATGAACCTGTTGAACCAATTATAAAAGAGGATAAAGTAATTTATAAGCGAGAAATATATGTACCCAAAAGTTAGATTTTTTTTATGCTGTTTTTTAATTATCGGTTTACTTGCAAGTTGTCAGCCTAAAGGTACATTTGACTGGAATGCTGCTTGGTCAGCACCAAAATACTTTGCTTGTTCTCCTACTGTAGAATATTTTTATCAAGGAAAAAGCATTGCAGGCGTATCTGCAAATATTGGTAACGATCCTGGTTGGGGCATTACCAGTGGAGGGTATGTTGGCGGCGAAAAATATAAGCCTGTTCCCGATAGTATTGCTGTAAATTGGCTATGTGAGGCTGATAGATATTATTATCAAGCTAGTTTTAGATTACCACGAGAAAAAATGCTCGAATTGTTTCAAAAAAAGGTAATAGATTCTTATGGTGTTAAACAAGAATACAGTCTGATTGTAGCAGGAATGGCTCCCGGAGGAAATGTCACTATTTGGATGCAGGGAGGAACTTGCAATACAGAAATATGCAAATTTAAAACTATGAATAAAGAGATATGGAGGGAAAATGACATTGATTATAATAAGTTTGAGTATAAAGCCCGTCATTCCGAAACATATATAAACAGTGAGATGAATATTTTTCGCTATTTGCATGGCATTCCGTATTCTGTTTGGGAAAAGGAGAAAAAGAATATGATTATGATATTGGGTTCACAACTGAAGAAGAAGACAAAAAAGATTATAGCATTGCTATTGCAGGCTATACCAAAGACGGCAGCATAATTTACTCAAATGAAGATCCGATTCCATACATAAAATGGAATGAGAATGTCAAGCTAAAAGTTACAAAAGGGAAAAAGCTTCCTGTGCAATTTTGGATGAGATGGCATTCAAGAGATGGCAACGAATGGTATGAATCACAAATTGTTTTACCTATTAATTTAGATAAACAACTATTAAAATTTCAAGAACAATATGGGAAAGATGTATTTCTTGCTGTAGGAATGGATAAAGTTTCGAAAAATAAACCATACACATTTGGAAAGATATGGCTTGAAAATTCAAAAGAAAAAATTGAAATAATGAAATTTAGAGCATCTAAATTCAATTTAGAAAAAAATGATTTTGAAATATCACAATACTCGCTTCCAAAAGATTTTGTATTCCCTAAATGGCAAGGCAGAGAACCTATTGTGTTTCCAGAATTAAATTATTGGCAGGAAAAATAAAAGAAACTAAAAAATTAAATATGATCACATTAAATAATAACAAGAAATCACTAAAGGCAAAAGTATTTTCAATTTTACTCTGTCACATTGTCCTTAACTTTGCATACTCACAAAAGGGTTATACCAATTTTGAAAATTTGAACAAAAAAGTAAATGTAAAAGAATTTTTTCTTGCAAATTTTGTGGATAAAGATTCTACCCAATATTTATTGCCCAATGAGAACAATATTTATAAAACGATAAATGCGAAAGAAGCATTTTCCAAATATTATGAAACACGATATGTTTCTATGAAAAACATATATGCTAACGAGTTAAACAATCAAATTAATTATACAGATGATGCGGAAAAAATAATTGGAAAAGTATTTTCTCTCAACAGATATACAGAAGATGACACATCATATTTCTATAAAAATTTAAGATTTAATCATTTTCAAATGATGTCAGATACTAATAACCTACTATTAGCTGTTATTTGCTATAATTCAAAAGAAAAAGAAACCAGTTATGAAAAATTGTTATCAGAACTTAAACTAAAATTTCATTTTAATGTAAAAGAAGACAACAGAAAAATAAGTACCATTTTTCAATTAAAAAACTATAAACTAATAATAAATAAAATAAAAACATCTTATTACAGTGAAAGTGAACCGATAGTACAAACATTAGATATGGAAACACCTCACAACATTGAAAAAACAATAAATCTAGAAGCAATAATGCAGTTCGATACGTTAAATAATGACCAACAAAAATGGATTAATAATTTGCAAGAATATTAAAAAATCTTCCTAGCGTTTCGCTCGAACTAATGACCAACTTCACTACAAAAAAATACCACTACTTCCTAGAGCAATCATTTTCCCCTGCCGGCGCGAGTGTCCCGCTCGTGAACACAAAGAATGACACAATTAAAGACAAATCTTGCAAATGCACGAGCGAGACGCTCGCGCTAGCAGGGGCGTAGCTGGGTATAGCATTTTTTGGAAAAAGATAAAAATTTAATTATGAAAAAGATTTCAAGGACTTACTTTATATCATTCATATTATTAACGTCTAATATGAATGTTTTGGCACAATCATCAAAATTTTACACTACAGTCTATATTCTTAACAAAATTATTGATGAGGGTGAATATGTAAATGATGAAAGAATCAATAAAAAGCAAGAAATCAATACAAATCATTTAATTTATACATGTAACTTTAAAAAAGATACAATAGTTTATTATAAATTTTCTGGATCCGAAATAAACACAAAAAAGACGCCTTCTATATGCACACTCATAAAAAGAAGTGATACTTTATTTTTGAGTTTTAAAAGAAATAGTTACGTAAATAAAATTAGGGTAAATTTTAATACTCAGGAAAAATCAATATCAATAAATGATAAAGATATTTTTTATCTGAATGGAGTTTATTACAAATATCTTTACAAAAGTGTTAATCAAAGCCTTAATATTAAGGATATTGTAGACCTTCTGGAAGATTTTTTAGAGGATTATAACCTTGAAGATTTAAAGTTCATATCCTCAAATGAAAAATATAAGCATAGAGATTTTAAGTTGATCAAAGCTTATATGGAATCCTACAGATCACAAGCGACAGATTATTTAGACAAATGGAATATAAAATTTTCATACAACAAGAAAGGTGCCCTAAATTACGTATTAAAAAAATCAGCCGAAGATGATCAATCTTTAGAAAAAAAATTAATTATTTCAAAAGATAAAACTTTTAAATATCGTATTTGCAGAAATAGCGAAAGTAGATTAATTGTAAATAGTGAAGAGTCTTTTAATACAAGTAAAAATAGTTACAATTCAAAGATTTCAGCTTTCCAAGTCGGGTTAGGAAAAGAAACAAAATATGAGATTAAAAGAACTGCTTATAAAGTGTTTAATTCTAAACAATTATTTTTAAATGAAAAAGAAATATTTAAGATTATTAATAGGGGGTAATGTTTAACCGCTTACAAACGAATCCTTTAGTGTGGAGCTATTTTTAGTCAAGTATCATTTTCTTTTTAAAATTTTAAATAATTATGAAGTATAATTTATATCTCCTTTTATTATCAATTATTCTTTCTTCATGCAACAATAAAATTGAAAAAAATGTGATTTTAAATTCACATGATTTATCAAGAGACACTTTATTTAGACCAAAAAATAATTTGTTAGAAAAAAAATGTTTGGATCAAATTAAGGGTTACAAAAACAGATATGGAATTATATTCTCAAATTATTATACAGACCAACCTATTCCTTTTGATTTTGACAACAATAAAACAATAGATACAATTGTTGTTTTAAAACCTTATTATGAAAGTAGTAATGACGATTGTTTTCCTAATAATTCAGAGTTTGATTTTCCGATACTTTTGATAAGCAAAACCATAAATAAAAAAAGTACAATTTTCAAAATCTACAAAAACGTTTTAGAATGTAATACTCCTGCTTATTACGAAAAAATAAAAATAAATAAAAGTGGTTTTATTGTATTTAAAGAGCTTACAGGAAATAGTGGTTTTTATACAAAAACATATATTTCATTCAAGGCTAATGAATTTTATGTGGATAGCATAAATGTTGAGTCGTGGGGTCAGAAACAATATAGAAAAACATTAAAATATGCTGACACAAGCTTTTCTCTTTCTAATTTCAAAAGAACAGATATTGACTCAATAAGAACCTTATTAGATAAAAATAATCCATAAACAAACACATTTCAGTTTTAAAAATAGCTCAACAGGTAAATTATGAGAATTACCACGTTTTTTTTCTGTCTTTTTCTTAATAAATTAATTGCACAAAAGAATACTCCTGACTTTATTCAAAAGGAAATAAAATCATGCAGAATAGCAATTAATGATTCTTTAAGTGTTTATAAAATTCACGAGAATCTGTTTAACAATGAAATTACTTTTTTTCTAAAAACTGAAAATGTAATTACCTCAGAATGCAATAAAAATTCGCTAACAAAAAAGCTAATTGAAAAACTAAATTTTTCACAAAATCCAATAATAGAGATAAATAATTATGACATTAAAAATATTGTTATCAAAGATTTTACAAATCTCATTCCTATTAAGATCGTCGCATTAAAAAGATTAAATTATACAAGTATAATAATCGAAATAAATAGTTTTTCATATTCGACAATAGGCAATGGATATATCTATATATGCTTCAAAATTGATCAGAAAGGAAAAGTAATTGAGAAAAAAGTACTTGAATCAAAACTGTCTTTAAAAACAAATAAGTGTAAGAAAATTTTCTAAGTCACAATTCTGCAGACAAAAAAAATACCGATAGCGCGGATTTGCAATCCATGCCCTCAAAGATCGGTTTGGTTCTCTATTTTAAATACAAAATAAAAGCTGTATGATTCTTTGTAGTTTCTGCCTTGATAATTTGTGTCGTTTCTTATTGTTACGGACACGGATTGAAAATCTTCGCTATCGGAAAAATAAAAACTTAAGAATTATACTACTTTTTATACTATTAAACCAACTTCTTTTTTAATATATTTGCGATTCCTAAATTACAGAATTATGATACTTAAAAAACTTCTTGCCCATGTGGTATGGTGGCGGCATTGGAAACAACCGTAACGCTTCTGTAAGCGTAGGACACCTTAGCTACATGGGTTTTATATTTCCTAAATTACAGAGTTATGAGTACCAAAACCCTTTCAAAAGAAGCCGAAATCGGTCTAATGAATTTCTTCAACGACAGAATTGACCCACTCGATATGGCGAGAGCCATAAGACAGGTAAATCTAACCCTCGCATTGGGCGTTCTAAACGATCAAGAAAACATTCAGTTAAACGCTGCCAAACTTGGAGACAGCTTCTATTGGCTCAATGAACTAGCCGAAATTTTAGATCCTTATCTGGATTTGGAGTAAAGGTTTATTTCTTTTTTGAAAAAATTAAAACCCTTGGTCTTTATAAGATTGAGGGTTTTGTTTTTTATTAAACTTTGATCTCGCTTTAATAAATTATGTTTTTACCTAAACAAATAAGAAAAAATATTCTTAACATTACCAAATACAAACTAAAAACTTTATCTATGGAATATATCATTGAGCATTATACTTTAAATCTAATTGACCAAGAAGATAACAGCTGTAGAACAGAGCTTTCCCCTACAAAAGGTCAAGCATTATTGCAAGAAAGAAGAAAGCTTTATATAATTCATTATAAAGGTGAAATTCTATATGTGGGAGAAGCTAACCACTCAATTAAAACTAGATTTCAAAGAGGGAGCACTTCTTTTAATTATTTCATAAGGAAAGGTAAAGCTAGAGGTGGTTATAAAGGATATAAATGGCTAAATAAAGAATACAATGTTTCCAGAAATTTATCAGTTTGTGTAGCGATTTTCAATGAGAAGTATGATCATAATCGAAGTTTTATAGAAGCGATAGAAGGCGAATTAGTCTATTTAGTTAGGAAAAAGCTTGATTATTGGCCTAAATTCCAACATGAAATTCATTTTAGCAATTATGATGGAGCTACAGAAATCGCAGAACAAATATTACTTAATATATGATTAGATTCTAAAAAAACTACATAAACATTATAACTTCATCCCATATATTTTGGAATCCAACTCTTTCCAATTTGAAACATACTTAGATAGTTCAGCCCAAAATTCTTTAGAGTGACTTTTTACTTTTGTATGAACTAATTCATGAACAACCAAATATTCTATAAGCGAATAAGGAAGTTTAATAGCATGAAAATTTATGATGATGGTATTTGATGGTGTACAACTCCCCCAACGCTTTTCAAGCTTCATAAATTTAATATTATTATACGCCAATCCAGTAGCTTTTGCTTTCTTTTTTAAAATAGGTTCAATTTTTTCTTGCGCCTTTATTCTATAATAATAATCAAAAGCTTGACGTAAATTTTCTTGAGTATTTAAATTATTCGGTAATGTAATTTTGAACTTAGATTCTGTGAAATCAATTTCAATCTTGTCGGTATCATTATCAATAATTAATTCTACATAATATTTTCTTCCAAGATATTGAATTCTTGAGCCAGTAACAATATCTCCATCGTGTATTGAACTCACCAAATCTAATTTATCAATAATCCATTTGGCTTTTTTTAGAATCAGTTTATTCGCTAATTCTTTTGAAATTGATTTGCCTTTAAGAATAACACCAACTCCCTTTTCTACAGTTATATAGTGCGATTTAAGGCCTTCTTTTTCTAAAATAGCATACTCGATTGTACGGTTGCCGTATTGTACACTAAACATCTTTATTTCGCTTTAAAACTTCAATCATTTCTCTTGCTTTTTCCTTAGCCTTGTCTCTTTCTAGCTTAGTTTTTACGAAGCGGAATACTTTGTTTTCGATATCTTTTAAAACCTGTCCTTTCGATTCCCAGCCTACAATGTTTAGTTCTCCGTTTATTAGGTCAAATAAAGTTTTAGTTGCATCTTCAGCATCTTCGTTGAAAATTATCTTCATAGAATTGTAAACTGCCCTTTCTCTTTCAGTCACAAAACCTTTTTGCTCTCCTTCAGTTTGTTCATTAATAATTTCGTCTTGTATTGCAGTGTAGGCAATTAATAATTGTGCTTCATCAATTCTTTGTGCTTCTTTTTGTTTCAATAGCTCTTCTAACCTTTGAGCAAGTGGTTTATAAAAATCAGGGTTTTTATCCAGTCCAACTTTGATTGTATGCTTCAAGTTATTTCGCATTTTTAGCTCTTTGGTAGCTGGCGAGGCATTCAAAATCTCTTCTTTAAATCTCTCTTTGTCTATAATAGAAATGGGTTCAGCAAGCATATTTTGAATGCCTAAAGATTTCAAGTGTTCGTCAATCATAGATTGAAGCATTTTACTTTCATCTTTTGTGATTTTTAAATCTTCATCATCAGGAAAGGCATTTCTGGCTCTTAATTTAATTTCATTGAACAATTTAAAATCACCTTGGTATTTCAAAGCTTTAGTATTCGGTAATACAATATTAATTGACTTATTAAAGTCTTTTAGCAATGCTTTAAAATCATCACGTCTATTAATTGGTTCTATAAAACGAACAGCCGAATCAATATAATGTTCTCTTTCATAGTTTCTGTCTACTTTCATTGGTTTAAAGAAATCTACCATTTTAGTATGATTCATTTCCAATTTGGGAAATTCTTCATTCAAATTTTTCAAAATATCATCTGGACGAATGTCTCTCGAAAAGATTTCCAAAGCTTGAATCAAATAGGCTGTAATTCCATTGTAATCTACAATAAAACCAGCTTTTTTTCCTTTTCTAGAACGGTTTACCCTTGCAATAGCTTGTAAAAGGTTGTGTTCTTTTAATGGTTTGTCTAGATATAAGCAGGAGGCAATTGGAGCATCCCAACCCGTTAATAGCATATCTGAAACAATCATTATTGCAGTGTTGTCAAACTTCTTTTTTCCTGATTTCTCCGTTTCATTTTCATTACCAAAAGGTAATTTAAAATCATCTGTTGCATCTTTAACTCCTTCAGGAGGTACAACATAAATAGGTTTCTTATTATCTGGATTTGTTCGGTTCCATTCTAACGTTTCATAATATTCTTTTGCAATGGCATCTGATTTTGGAGAGCCAATACTTATTACAACTTTTGATTCAAAATTATGATAACCTTTTTCTTTTAAAGAATGTAATGCTTGTTGATATTTGATAGCCGATTCACGACCATTACAAACTAACATCCCTTTATTTCCATCAGGAAAAATCTTATCTCTGAAGTGGTCAATAATATGTTTGGAAATATCATTAATACGGTCAGCCGACAATTGATATTTTTGTAATGCTTGACGTTTGAGTTTGTCTTTTTTGTCTTCGGATGAATCTCCAAATTTTTCTTCAAACTCTTTATCCAGTTCTTCTTTCTTTACATCTAATTTGCATATACCTTCATCATACAATAATTCAACAGTAGCTTCATCGGCAACAGATTCTTTAATAGTATAAACATCAATATATTCACCGCCATAAAATTCACCTAGAGTTGATTTATCTTCTTTAGAAATAGGAGTTCCTGTAAAGGCTATAAACTTTGCGTTAGGCAAAACAGTACGCATAAAAGATGCTAGAAAGCCATAATGACTGCGGTGCGCTTCATCTACTAAAACATAAAGATTTTCTTTTTTCGAAAGCTCTTCAAATTGGATTTCAACTCTTTCAATTTCTATCCATTTTCCCTTTTGTAGTTCTTTGGTAATCTTGAAAAGTGTTTTATCTTTTATATGTTTTTCAATCATAAAATTACCACGCTCTTCCAATTCGGTTTGGTCTACTGAAATTGTTGCTTCTTTGTCTGTTTCTTGAAATTTTTGGATTGTTGTGGTAATAATTCCGCCGTAATCATTACGAAGCAATTTATCTAAATGCACAACAGACGATGCTTGGTTTACATTTTTGAATCCTACATTTTGTAAAGTAGTTGTTATCTGTCTATCCAAATCCTTTCTATCGGTCATGATTAAAACCGTCGGATTATCAAAGCCATATTCTGGAGCTTGCAGTTTACGGGCTACATAAGCCATAGTTAACGATTTTCCAGAACCTTGCGTATGCCAAACCACACCACCTTCACCATTTTGTAGGCGTTCTATAGTTTTATTGGTAGCTCTTAATTGTTGGTAACGAGGTAGTTTTTTGATAGTTATTCCTTCATCCAATTCGAATAAAACGAAGTGGCGAATAATATCTAAAACTCGCTCTTTTTGAAAAATAGAATATAGTAATTTATCTTGTTCCGTTGGATTGTCCCCCAATAAATCAAAATTATCTTCTTTATTAGTTCTGAAAACTGAAAAAAACTGTTGTGGAGAACAAATTGCTCCATATCGTCCGCCTATTTGCCAGATTCCAACTAAGATTTGATTGAAATGAAATAGTTTTTGATTTAAATCTTGATATTCTTTTAAATCGTTATAAGCCGAGTCCCAAGCATTTGGAGCAACTGGAGATTTGCATTCAATAACTGCAATAGGCAAACCGTTGATAAAAACAACTAAATCTGGTCTCGATTTTCTGCCAACTCGGTTATGAAATGACATTTGGCTGACAATTAAAAAATCATTATTTTCTGCATTGTTATAATCTATAAAATGAACTGGACGAAATTCTTCCTTTCCGTTAATTAGTTGTTTTGGAGTGAAAGTTCCCCCTTTTAGAATATCCCAAACGGCCTCATTAATTTCTATTAATGAAGCTCCATTAACAGAAGTGATTAAACTATAGGCTTTGTTAAGATTATTTTCATCTATCCAAGGATTAATACGGTTGATGGCATCCAATAATCTTTGTTTGAGAATCACTTCAGTTATGTCACTCCGTTCGTCAAGCATTTCTCCGTTACAATAGCCATATTTCATTTTTTTGAATAATTCTATTGCTGGAATTTCACTGTGGATATATTCTGGAGAGTTGCGCATATTATTACTTTAAAATAATTGTTCCATCTATAAAAAATTCATACTCTTCTGTTGATTCATTTTTAAAATCGACATGAGTGATTTCATTATACTCTCCACTCGTTAAACTTTTTATAATTTCATCACTTACCCCAATGGTTCGGATAAAGGGCATTGAAAAGAAGAGCTCTTCTATTATTTCAAATGACAAATCAAAATCTTCGTATCTGCCAAAGTGTTTTGGCAATCTCCATAAAATCCAGTATTGTTTGTCATCAATAGTAGTTTTACGAAAGTACCCTTCGTTAAAATTTATTTTCTCACCCTGAATAAGTCTTTGCGCATTTTCAAAATCACCAATCATATAAAACCATGACGCATAATGAAACCTCATTGGAGCCGAATTTATATCTTTTTGATAAGTTTCATTTTCGGGGTCAACAAAATGAAGTATTGAATCAGTTGCATTGTTTTCATCTGACCATTCACTGCAAAAGCCTAAAGATTTAACTACATTATAGCCTATATTACTTGTATTAATTATATTTTCTCCACTTACACATTGGCTAATTGCTTTTGCTAATTTGGATTTTATATCACCCTTAGAAGTTTTTTCTTTGCCTTTTGATTCAACTAAACATATTTGATTAGATAGATTTTTGTCTTGACAGACAAAATCTGGCGTAGAAGTCTTTGCTGGAATACTAATTTGATTATTCTCGCAAAAAAAATGAAAATCATTTACATAAGGAAAACCTGTGTTCTGCATGTAGAGATAAACTAAACCTTGAGAAATTTCTCCAATTCTATTTGTTCTGGAAAAATCCCTTAATGAAGAAATTCTATTGGAATTAATTCTAACATTAGGTTGATGTGAATGTATTAAATTTGATAAACTTAATAGGCTCGAAATGTATTCATACCAGTATTCAGGTTGTGTTAAATATCTTGCGCATGTTGTCCTTGCAACTCCATGAGCTATACGCCATCCATTAAATTGTAAGTCGGGATTAGTTCCTGTCGATATTAAAGTTGCACGCTTTATTGTAACTGAAGCATGCGTATATTCTTCTACATTAATTGTTCTCTGTTTAGTAAATAACATATTATGAAAGATTTATTATTTAATTCTTCTGATAATTATTTGCAGTTTTTTCTTTTGTCTTCTGCCTTTATTTAATACAATTGCTAATAATATACTGCAAATGTTCCTTATTAGCTACTGCAAAATCAAATAATTCTTGGGCTTTTCTTTTGCTATAAACAATTGAATTTTCTGGTAAAATCATTAGCAATGAATCAAAATTATTAAAATTTTCATTGACATTTTTATATGATAACCACCAAGCGTGATTGATAAAATTAGTTATATTATTCTCGTTTAGCATTCTATAACTATTAACTTTTGCCATGTCGAGCTTAGTAAAATCCATCCATAAACCCATGGATTGGTCACTTGCCAAGTGCTCATAAATAAGCCCTGCTTTTTTGTTATTATTGAGGTATAAAAAGCATTTTGAATTTTTATGAAAAATATCTAGGTCTACAAACAATTTAAAATCTTGATTGTTTTCATTTATTAAAATATTCAGTTCCTTTTCTACATTTTTCCAAAACTCAATGATTAATTTTCTTTTGATGCGATTAACATGAGTAGCAATTTCAAATGCTGATTTAAACTTTTCTTCAGTAGCAGTTAGGGTATTGAAAATTCGGTTTTCGTATTCACTCATTTTAGAATGTTTTAATAATGTCTAAATATTGTTTAGTAATAAATTTTACTTTTTTTGAATTTAATTGCTTAATATACGTTTTAAGTATGTTTTTTATATCTTGGCGATAGCTCATATTAACCAATACATCGGCTTCTTTTAATCGTTCTCTTTCTAGAAACGACATTGATGAATCTTTTGCATCTTTTTTGCACTTTGTTAAGTAAATCAACAGAATATTATCATCTGTATATCCTGATTTTTTGCAATGACTATAATACCTTGAAAGTTGCTTTTTTTGGTCTTTAGCATTTATCTTGTTTTCAATAACAATAATAAACTGTTCTCCAAGACCAAAACTTTCAATGATTATGTCTAATCGCCCATCTTCTGTAGATTTTTCTTTTTTTACTCGAAGATTTGAAATTTTTAAATTCTGATAAAGATGTTTTTTACTTTCAGGAGCTATGGCATTTATGAACAAATCAAAAAACAATAAACCATGAGCATGAGAACCTTTTGGATTTAATAAATTGATTAGAAAAGGAGTATGCGTTTTTGTTTCTGCATGTTTAATATTGAGAATTTGGAAGATGTTATAACGCTCGGCTTTTTTCCGATTCCACTCATAATATTCTTTTTTCATGGCACTAAAATCATCCAAAAGTTTATCATATTTTGGGATATCTTCATCAATTTGTTCTTGCTCAAAATTGACTTTTAACGCCTCATATTCGCCAATTAATATTTCAATATTGGTAATAGCATGTTCCATAAGTTAAAACGTTTACCTTAATTTTTCAAAGTTAGTAACTGTTATATTAGGTACTACTGCTTTAATTACAATAGTGCTTTTGACTAATTTAATAGCGGATAATTACTTACAATAGTTTTCTAAAATACTCAGCTAAGTAAATTATTTAACATATCATCACGTAGGTCTACAATTTTTTGTTGCGCTCTTTTTATAATGACTTCAATTTCATTTATTTTCTTGTTTAAAACTTTTTGTTCTTCTTCATTGTAGTTTTTAGTCTTTATTTCCTCTTCAAACTTTTGACCTTGTTCTTCCAACTCTGCGATTCTTTTCTTAAAATCTCTAATTAAATATTCCATTTACCCTAATTTTTCCCGTTAGCAATTGTTGTATCAAACCTCGTTTTAATTCTTGGTAGTTTAATTTCTTTTCAGCTAAAACTTCTAACTTGTCATCAACTGAACTTAAAATATTTGCTATTTGCTTTTGCTCCTTTTTTGGAGGAAATAATATTTGTAGATTACGTATATCTTTTAAACTTAAAGAAGGCTGTGAAGAGCCATTAGTTAATAAGTTTAATTGCTTTTGAATTTGCGAGCTATTAAATATTTGATATAAGAATTCAGGATTCTGCATGCTGGTGATAACGACTGTATTTTGACCAAGACAAAAAATTTCTTCTGTTCTAATTAAAGTGGTCTTTCCAAAAGAGCCTACTCTTGTCATTAAGATATCTCCAATTTTCGGCTGATGATTTTTATTGAAATCATCTAAAACATCTTTACTTACTTTCAAGCAATTCTTTAAGTTTAGAATGTCTTTATTTATGTCCCCAACTCTTACCATTGGATATCCTTCATCAGAAAAAACGGGAGTCTTATGCAAGCTATCTATTACTTTAGATACCTCTTGAACTTGTACTACACCCCAACTCTCAGGAATCATCCCCAAAGGAGAATCCTTAAACTCAGTATGTCCAATACCTTTTGTTAATAAACGTTGCATTAAACCTTTTTTGAGTTCTTGGGTTTCGGTAATTTGTTGGTCTATTATTTCGATTTTATCGTCAACGGTGCTTAATATTTCAGCTATTTTTTGTTGTTCTTGGAGCGGTGGAAGTAGAATTTTTATTGGTTCAATTATATTCTTTGATAAACTTGGAACTCCAGTTGCTTCACTATATTTCCGCCAATTAATTGACTGAAATACCAAATAAATAAAATAAGGAATAGCATTTTTAAATGAGTGTGTATAAAAAAGAGTATCAACAGTCCAAAATTTCCCAGTTAAGAATACAGGTTTGTCAATTGTTCCTTTTCTTCCAATACCGACACTTTCTCCATCATATAAATATTCATTAACAGATGTCATATAACCACCTGTTCCATAAACAGGAATAGTACCGTGTTGTAGATGTTTATAATCCTTTCCACTACCCAATGTAAGAACATCGGAAATTTTAACCGATTGCCATTTAGTAGGCAAACTTAAATTGCTTTTATCTAAATTCATATCCCTAATTCTTTTAGAAATACAGCTAATTTGGTATCAATTTCTTTTTCTCGTTTTTCTAATTCATCCAGCTTAATATGAACCGCTTTTATATCTATTTCAACTTCTGCTTCAGAAGTATCAATAAAACGAGAAATATTTAAATTATAATCGTTTTCAGCCAATTCTGAAACATCAACAATACGCATGTATTTTTCTACATCTGTGGCTCCATCATAGGCTTTTACAATTTTAGCAATATGTTCTGGCAATAACTCGTTTTGGTTTTTACCTTCTTTATAATCACTACTGGCATCAATAATTTTCACTTTACCTTTTTGAGATTCCGTTTTATTTTTATTAATAATCCAAATAGAAGCTGGTATTCCTGTATTGTAAAACAAAGCACTTGGTAATCCTATAATTCCTTCAACCAAATCAGCTTCCAGTAAACCTTGTCTAATACTTCCTTCAGCTCCACTTCTAAACAACGTACCGTGTGGTAAAACAACCCCAGCTTTTCCATCTTGTTTTAAAACCGCAATCATGTGCTGTAAAAAAGCCAAATCGGCATAACCTCTCGGTGGTATTCCGTATTGGAAACGTCCGTATGGATCAATTACTACTTTGGTATAATTTGGAGTAACTTTTTTTTCTTTACCATCTTTATCCAATTTTACTTCGATAGAATTTTCAGCAGGTGTCCACCATCCATCCATCGAAAATGGAGGATTAGCAATTACTCGGTCAAATAAATCTAATTCATTATTTGCATTTTTATGCTGTGGCGTAATTAAAGTATCACCTTTTCTAATATCAGCATCCATAAAATTATGAAGCAACATATTCAATTTACCAATTGCCCAAGTACCTAAGTTTTTTTCTTGTCCAAGAAGAGATACATTTACATTGTTTCCAACTTTTCCATTAGGCTGTTCTGCTATATAACGTGCAGATTCAATCAGCATACCTCCAGAACCACAAGTGGGGTCATATATTTTTTGTTTGGGTTCAGGTTTAATTAATTGTACAATAAGTCTAACCACACCACGAGGAGTGTAGAATTCGCCTCCTTTTTTACCAGCATCATCTGCAAACATTTTAATCAAATACTCATACGCATCACCCAATAAATCATTAGATTCTAAATGAGAATTTCTTAAAGAATGTTGATTAAAATGTCTTAAAAGACGTTGTAATAACTCATCAGATAATTTTTCTTTATCACCGAATTTTGTAGCAGTCATTACACCTTCTAAGGAAGTATTTTCACGTTCAATTCCAGCAAACGCTTTATCTAAAGCAATACCTATATTTTCGGTTTCTTTTTTGATAGTCTCCCAACGAGATTCAATTGGCATTTGAAAATAAGTTTCATCTTCAGCATCTTCACGAGAAACTCCATCACGTTTCATAATGTTTTCAACCTCTTCTTCAAATACATCGTTGGAACGTTTTAAAAATAACAATCCAAAAATGTAATTTTTAAAATCGGATGAATCAATACTTCCTCTTAATATATTTGCTGAATCCCAAAGCCATGTTTCTAAAGTCGTCAGTGATAATTTATTCTCTGCCATTATTCTGTTTTATTCTATAAATTTGAGCGTAAATATAGCAGAAAATATGGCATTTTAAGATAAATCTTAAGCCAAAAAACAGATGTAAATTACAAAAACCAATATCACCCCAAACTCATCCCACCATCCATAATAACATCCGCCCCAGTCATAAACACCGCAGCATCACTACTTAGATAAGAAACCATTTGAGCCACATCTTCTGCCCTTCCCATTTGTTTTAGTGGGACTTTTTCTATTACGACATCCATAATGCCTTTTACCGTGGCTTCATCTAAGCCTACTTTGTTCATCACTTCGGTTTGAGTGGTCCTGGGCTAACCGAATTGACACGAATCTTTCTTGGCGCTAATTCTAAAGCAGCCGATCTCATAAACGAATTCAAAGCCGTTTTGCTCGCCGAATAAACCGAAGATCCCGGACCGGCATACTTGCGGTATTCGAAGAAAGAAATACTACTGAAGCACCATCTTTCAAAATCGGGATAAATTTGCTTAAAGTGAAAAAAGCACCTTTTAGATTCACATTCATAATGCTGTCGTACAATTCTTCTGTGGTTTGTTCGATGGTTCCTAAACCTGCAATTCCCGCATTGATAAACAAAATATCAACCGAACCGAAATCGGCTTTTACCTTTTCAGCCAGTTTTTCGATATCTGAAATACTCGATTGGTCTGCTGTAATGGCTGTAACGCCTAGTTCTAAAGCTGCCGTTTCTATCGCCTCTTTTCTTCTTCCTGTAATAATTACTTCTGCCCCCTGATCTTTTAATAATTGCGCTGTAGCATATCCTATCCCACTATTTCCGCCTGTTATGACTGCCACTTTATTTTTTAAATTGTCCATTTTATATGTGTTTTAAATTAATGAGACAAAGGTAAATTCAAAATGGTATAACTTTGTAACCAGTATCACAGAGTATACCAGAAGTACATTTTAACATTAAAATAGAATTGAAAAATAAGTTTTAGTAAAAAGTCTCATTTTAATGTTAAATATTGAATTGGTATTCTTTACTTTTTTGGTTAAAATTCTTCGATTTATTTAGATTTTTAAATCAATTCTCTTAATTTATTTTTAAAACTTCATTAAACGCCTGTTAAATCTTAATCAGAATTCATTGAAAATTCTTCAGAAAAAGGTATATTTGAGTAATACAGAAATTTATTATCGTGCAAGAAAAAACAAAATCACATAGTTTTATATTTCCAAAAACTCCTACTGGGGTTGACGGATTAGATGAGATTACAGAAGGTGGATTTCCGCAAGGACGACCAACTTTAATCTGCGGTGGAGCGGGATGCGGTAAGACTTTATTGTCTATGCAGTTCCTTATAAAAGGAATTACAGAGTATAACGAACCAGGAGTTTTTATGTCTTTTGAAGAACCTTCAGACGACTTGACTCTAAATGTTAAATCATTAGGCTTTGACCTTGAACAACTTAAAAAAGATAAAAAGCTTGTTGTAGATCATGTTCGCGTTGAAAGATCAGAAATTGAGGAAGCGGGCGAATACGATCTTGACGGTTTATTTATTCGTTTAGGACATGCTATCGATTCTATAAAAGCGACTCGTGTTGTATTGGATACTATCGAATCGCTGTTTGCTGGTCTGGACAATCAAGCCATTTTACGAGCAGAATTACGAAGATTATTTCATTGGCTTAAAACCAAAGGCGTAACTGCCGTTATTACAGGAGAACGCGGCGAGGCTACACTAACCCGTCAAGGTCTGGAAGAATACGTTTCGGACTGTGTAATTGTTCTCGATCATCGTGTAATTGAACAGGTTTCGACTAGAAGGCTTAGAATTGTAAAATACAGAGGTTCAACACATGGAACGAATGAGTATCCGTTCTTAATTGACGAAGACGGAATTTCAGTTCTTCCGATTACTTCTCTGAAGTTGGATAACGAAGTTTCCTCAGATATTATCTCTACAGGTGTTCCCGGACTAAATGAAATGTTTCATGGCGGCGGTTTCTACAGAGGAAGTAATATTTTGGTTTCGGGAACGGCGGGAACGGCTAAAACGACCGTTGCCTGTTATTTTGCTAATGAACAATGCGAAAAGAACGAAAAAACGATTTACTTTGCTTTTGAAGAATCACCGCATCAATTGGTGCGCAACATGAAATCAATCGGAATTGATCTGGAAAAACACATCAAAAAAGGCATTTTGCAAATACATTCTTCCCGTCCGTCATTAAACGGTTTAGAACTACATTTGCTTACGCTTAGAAAGTTAATCAAAGAGTTTGAACCTACTACCATTATTATTGACCCGATCAGTAATCTTATTTCGGTAGGAAGTGAACACGAAGTGCGCTCTATGCTGGTGCGATTAATTGACATGCTGAAAGCCAATAATATTACGGCCATGTTTACGTCGTTAAACAAACAAACCGACACTGTTAGACCTGATCTTGCAGAAGAATCGGTTTCGTCATTGGTGGATACCTGGATTACGGTTCGCGATATGGAAGGTGTTGGCGAAAGAAACCGTGGTATTTTTATCATCAAAGCGCGCGGAATGGGACATTCTAATCAAGTTAGAGAATTTGTCATAACAAGTAACGGAATCGAATTATTAGATGTTGAATTAGGTCCGCAGGGAATTTTGACGGGAGCGGCAAGACAATCTTATCAATTCAAAAAAACCATCTCGGATATTAAGCTTCAAAACGAAATCAGTCGAAAAGACAGAGAGATTGAGCGTAAACGCAAAGTCCTTGAGGCGAATATTGAAGCATTGAGAACAGAATTTGAATCGGCTGAAGAAGAACTAAGCATCCTTAAAGCAACAGAAGAATTGCAGGAAAAACTGTCTTCTAAGAAAAAATAAATAAAATGAAAAAAGAAGTAGCCGAATGGCAATTATTGCTTTATATAGCAGGGCAAACGCCAAAATCGATCAAGGCGCTCGAAAACATAAAGAAGTATGCCGAGGAGCATCTAAAAGGAAAATACAGCATCGAGATTATCGATTTGCTGAAGAATCCGCAATTGGCAGAAGGCGATCAGATTTTGGCCGTACCTACTCTGGTGCGTAAATTTCCCGAGCCTATTCGTAAAATTATAGGTGACCTTTCTAATGAAGAAAGAGTGCTTGTAGGGCTGAACATCAAACCTATAAACTCTTAATCATGGAAGATTCATCTGATGGCACTAGTACAACCAAACATAAGTTTATGCTTTTTGTTTCAGGTATGTCTGTTAAATCAGGACATGCAATCGAAAATATACGCAAAATCTGCGACACCTATCTCACCAACAATTATGAATTAGAAATTGTTGATATCAGCCGCGATAAAGAACTGGCTGTGATTCATCAAATTGTAGCCATTCCTACCTTGATCAAAACACATCCAGAACCTAAAAGAATCATTTTAGGAGATTTATCAGATAAAGAAAAAGTATTATACATACTTAATATAAGCAAATAAATTGAAGGAAGATAAAAAAAATATTGCCGCTCTATTAGCCGAAATTGAGTCATTGAAAGAAGAACTTTATGAGTCAAACAGTATTGTTAATGCTATAAAACAAGGAGATGTTGATGCGCTTGTGGTAACCAGTAATGGAGTTCCCGAACTATATTCTCTAGAAACTGCCGATTATACGTATCGTCTTCTTATAGAAAAATTCGGTCAGGGCGCATTGAGTATTTCAAGAAATGGATTGATACTCTACTGCAATGAGCAATTTTCAAAATTAGTTGGTCTTCCTTCAGAAAAAATAACAGGAACGTACATTTATGAATATTTTACAAACCAAACGCAGTTTGTTTCTCTTATAGAAGCACTGAGATATGGAATTACTAAACATGAAATACTTCTAAAATCGGAGAATGAAAAAACTTTTCCAGCTTATATCGCTTTAACTGATCTGGAACCCTCTGTAGAAGCTATTGGGGTTGTAATTACCGATTTGACCGAAAAGAAAAAGCATGAGGAAGCTCTAATTCGCCATCAGAAAGAATTGGAAGAAAAAATAAACGAACTGAATAAAATCAATCGTAATCTAGAGGAATTTATTCATGTAATCTCGCACGATTTGAAAGAACCGCTGCGGAAAATTGTCATGAATACCAGCAGAATTGACGGAAGCTATTTTAAAGAAGCCGATACAAAAGCTATAAATGTCATGAAATTATCGGCTTTAAGATTAAATTCGCTTGTAGACGATTTAGTGCAGTATTCTTCGCATACCGCGCAGGAAGAACGAACAGAAATAGATTTAAGAACCATAATTTCAGAAGTTATTGAGGATTTTGAAATTATAATTGCTGATAAAAAAGCGGTTATCAAAACAGGAAAACTTCCCATTATTAAAGCTTCTCGCGTACAGATGAGACAGCTTTTCTCTAATCTTATTTCAAACGCCATTAAATATAGCAAAACAGATATTGCTCCTATAATAGAAATTTCGCAGGAAGAAAATTTAGATGATGAAATACCGAATCAAAATGCTAAATTTGTAAAGGTTCAGATAAAAGACAACGGTATTGGAATGGAAGAAAGCCATTTGCTTAAAATATTTGTCATTTTTCAGCGCCTGCATGCCAGAAACGAATACTCAGGAAACGGTATTGGCCTCGCGATCTGTAAAAAGATAATGGAAAACCATTCTGGAAATATTACCGTTGAAAGTACATTGAACAAAGGAACCATATTTAACCTTTACTTCCCGATCTTATAAAATGCCGGAAAAATATAATTTACATATCGTAATTGCTGAAGATGACATAGATGATGCAGATGTTATTACAGAAACTTTTACCAAAAATCCAAATTTTAGCAAAGTCAGTCTTGTTGCCAATGGCGAGGAGCTGCTTAATTATCTAAAAAACGGTTCGAACGAAAATCCCGATGTTATTCTTACCGATATCAATATGCCCATTATTGACGGTATTGAAGCTTTGCAAGAAATCCTTAGCAATGATGAATTAAAAAAAATTCCGTGTTTTGTTTATTCCACAAGCATTAATCCTTCTTACAAAGAAAAATGCGATGATATGGGCGTAAAAGCCTACTTAATTAAACCGTACTCTTTTGAAGCTTTCGCTGAAATTCCGAAAACTATTTTGAGCATTATTGAAGCTTAAATTTCGTTTCATCTTTATTTTTTTTCATTATTTTAGATTTATGGTATAACTTTGTAACCAGTAAATTTTCTAAACTAATGCTGTTTTGTTATGGAAAGAAATCAGAAAGAAGAAGTACAAGCGCTTCAGGACACGTTACATGTTTTGGGCGGAAAATGGCGTTTGCCCATCATTAATTCCATCTGTAACGGAAATAACCGTTTCAGGGAAATCGAACGCAGTATTCCAGGAATTACGACACGCATGCTTTCGCGAGAACTCAAAGAAATGGAGATCAATATGCTGATCAAAAGAACTGAAGACCGTGATGCCGAAATTCAAGTCAAATACGAATCGACGCCGTACTGCAAATCTTTTGCTCCCGTAATCGAAGAAATGATCAAATGGGGAAAATCGCATCGTAAAGAGATTATTCGAAACTCTTAATCTTTTTTAAACACATAGAAACATAGATTTTTTATTTGAGAAAGAATTTAAAAAGAAACTAGTTTCTAACACATAGTCTCAGTACGAAGCCAACTTTGACAAAGTTTAAACTATTAAGGAAAAATCGCATCGAAAGGAAAACATGAGAAATTCTTAAATAAAGTTTTAATTTTATTTAAGTCAAAATATACTTTTTGAGTCAAAACACTCTTAAATAAACTTAAAAAGTGCTTAAAAATGTCTTTTTTTTATCATTTTTAGCTATAAAAGTTCTATCTTACAAAAAAGGTAAAAGCCGATTCTGTTGGCCCTATCGGCAGTATAAACTTTAAAACTACAAAAAATGAAACAACTATTACAGTGGACCATCATTATTCCAATCCTTTCGTGGGTTCTTTTATTTAGCGGACTTATAGCCGACAGCAGCTTCTTTCAGATTATTGCTAGTATATTGCTTATTCTGAGCGTAATGTCAGCAGTTCATCACTCCGAAATTATTGCAGAACGCGTTGGAGAACCGTACGGAACCATAATTTTGGCGATTTCTATTACTGTAATTGAAGTTTCTATTATTGTTTCTTTAATGCTTTCTGAAGGTTCTGAGGCCGCATCTTTGGCCAGAGACACCGTTTATGCCGCCACGATGCTGATCCTGAATGGAATTATTGGATTGTGTCTACTTATTGGAAGCATCAAACATTACGAACAGAATTTCTCTACTTCTTCGGTAACGATTGGTTTGGTTTCGCTTATTTCGATTATCGTATTTACGCTGGTTTTCCCGACTTTTACAGAAAGTGTTCACGGCTCTTATTATTCGACGCCCCAATTGATCTTTGCTTCTATTGCCTGTCTGGTTATTTACGCTTCTTTTTTATTCGCACAAACCAAAGGGTATCGCCAATATTTTCTAACCAATACCACAACTGAGGACGAATCTAAAACACATCCGATCGAAATTAATAATAAAACATTTTATACAAGTCTTGTTTTTCTATTAGTGAGTTTAGGAATTGTGGTCTTACTGGCCAAAACCCTCTCGCCTACTATTGAAACTATTATTATAAGTCACAATCTTCCAAAATCTTTGGTTGGGGTTGTAATCGCCATCATTATTTTATTGCCAGAAGCTATCGCAGCGATAATTGCAGACCAAAAAGAACAGATTGCAAACGAGTTTAAACTTAGCTTTAGGTTCTGCACTTGCCAGTATTGGTTTGACTATTCCAACTGTTGCGCTCGTTTGTATCCTAATGGGAATTCCAATTGTTTTAGGACTTGACATTAAATCTATTGTTCTTTTGGCACTATCTGTTTTTACCGTAATGCTTTCTCTGAGCAAAGGAAAATCGAATATCGTTTACGGCGTTGTGCTTCTAGTTAATTTGTTTGCTTATATGTTTTTGATGATTTATCCTTAAAAGAATGGGATTTAAACACATAGAAACATAGAATTTTTTAGTTGAGAAAGAACTAAGAAAGAAACTAGTTTCTAACACATAGCTTTAAAAAGCCTGTAAAATTAATACTTACAGGCTTTTTTTATCATTTTTTAAAACAGTGTCAATCCAAAACTCCATCCAATCCATCCCAGAATATCTTTGCTATTATTGTTGATTATAGTATAGCGTTTGGTACGATCCTGAACGAATGTAGAAGTATTTAAATTGCCGTTTTTATCTTGTTTCTCAGACCAATAAAAATTTAAAGAAGGTTCGTGCAGAGAGCGCTACACCTTTACATAATTGAAAAGAAAAGGACGAATCAAATTTAGATAAGGAATTATAAACGTCCCAATTTCCTAAATAAAGATATTGCGTGCTAAATTCGGGATTAAAAGTGAAGCGTTTCCCTAACGGAATGTTCTTTCCTAATCCGATTCCGAAAGAAAATAGCTTTTCTTCATCGGTTCTATCGCTTCTTCCTGCCATTAAAATGGTATACATTTTATGGTCTCCTGTTTTTACAGCAAGATTTATGTCTGAAATCTCGTTGCTTGTAATACTAATCTTTTTATAACCGCCTTTTTTAAAGTTTAGCAGACCAAAACTATAACCAGACGGTGAATCTGTAATGTTGACTAATCCAAATTGGACTCCGTTTAATTCTTTGGCATAATTAAAAAGTCCTGTAATTTGAGCACCACGCACAGTATCTTTTCCAATATTGTAAATTCCCGAAAGCTGTAATCCGTTTTGCGAACCCTTTACTGTATTACCAATTCCTGCAATTTGAAGTCCTTTAGAATCTTTATAAACATTGTTATAGATACCGCCCATTTGCAAACCGACTTGCGAACCTTTCACACTATTATGAATGCCACTTACTTGCAATCCTCTTAAATTGCCAAAAACATTATTATAGATTCCGGCTAACTGAATTCCGTTAACAAATCCTCCAACGGTATTAAATATTCCTGCTATTTGAAGCGCGTCAACATTCATACGATTAATGTTGTAAAGCCCTGCCATTTCTAGCCCGCGAACTCCAGCATTATAACCTCCTAATATATTTAGCGAAAAATTATTGACAATTTGCGTATTCAGCATTCCTCGAGTGCTGATACTTGGAATTAAAGAAGCCTGCAAAGGAACCTTAGAAATAAATCCTCCTAGATTGAGCGCTTGTATTTTTTGTTTGGAAGAAATAAAGAAACGGCCAATTCCTGATCTTTCAATTGCAGAGAAATCTCCATCAATATAATCTGTTTTATTTTTTTTATCTCCCATCTGAATTTTAATTTCAGAAAGAAATACCATCGTCACCGTTTTGTAATTCTCCTTAACAGCTGTAAGTTCTATAGCTTGAGGTGCATTTTTTAATCGAAGTTCAAAAAAACCATCTTTATTAGTTAAGGTAGACACAAGTGCATTCTTTTCTAATACACTCACATTTTCAATACGATTATTGGTTTTTGTATCTACAATATAACCAATTACAATTTGCTGTCCATCACTCAAAACAGTGTTTTTTTCTAACACAAGAGCAAGTTCCAAAGGAGCATAACGAACAATAACAAACCCTGGCGATTCTTTCAATTCATATTTGGCACCTAACAGCTGATCTAAAACTCCTTTTATGGTATTATTATCAGTATGAATGCTAACGACACTATCTTTTACAGCTAGTTTACCATAATAAGCAAATCTAAAATTTCCTTTTTCTTCCATTAAGTCCAAAACACTGCCTAATGGTTTCTTATCTGCTTGAATAGATATTTCGTTTTCTAATACCGACTGTGCATTTGCTTTAAAAAAGATACCCGAAGTAAGGGTTAAAAAGATGGCTGTAAAAACAAACTTTATGTTTCTTGGCATAAAAAGGATATAATACTTTAATGAATTAAATCTTGGATCCAATAATTGGGTTTTCAAAAATACCTCAATTCCTATATTTTCAATAAACATTTTTATAATTTTTCACATCTTTTTTCTTACGCGCATGAAGCTGCTTCTAATAAAAGTATTGACAAATGGCATTAGCAGTATTACAACGATATAGTTGAAAAACAGTCATAATAAGCGTAATTTTTACACATAAAAAGTATCACAATAAAGACCAAAAGTGAACGATTTTACCCCTTATTTTTCAGCATTTTTCTCTAACTTAGCGCTCTACATTTTGAAATGTAAGATTAAAATAACCATTGTTTTGCTGCAAAACATTGAATGAAAAAGAATTACCATACTTTCTCTTACTTTTTGCTGCAAAAACATTTCTTCTAATAATTTAGTTAATTGAAAACTATGAGCAAATTTGATTTTGGAATTGTAGGACTCGGCGTAATGGGTCGTAACCTACTTTTAAATATCGCCAGCCATAACTTTGCGGCTGCAGGTTTAGACTTAGACACCGAAAAAGTCAATTCTCTTCAACAAGAAGCCGATGCCGACCACACTATTGAAGCGACGACAGATGTAAAACATTTTGTAGAGCTTATTCAGCAGCCAAGAGCGATTATGTTATTGGTTCCTGCTGGAAAACCAGTTGACAGCGCTATCGCCAGCTTATTGCCTCACTTAGATAAAGGAGACATTATTATTGACGGTGGAAACACTTATTTTACAGATACGGACAGGAGATTTATTGAATTATCTGAAAAAGGAATCCACTTCTTCGGAATTGGAATTTCGGGTGGTGAAAAAGGGGCTCGTTTCGGTTCGTGCTATGATGCCAGGAGGAGATCAGAAAGCTTATGAAAGACTTCGTCCTATTTTTGAAGCCATTGCAGCAAAAGTAGACGGCGAACCTTGTGTAGAATATTTAGGAAATGGTTCTGCTGGAAACTACGTAAAAATGGTTCACAACGGAATTGAATATGGAATCATGCAGTTGATTTCTGAGATTTATGACTTAATGAAAAGAGGTTATAACTTGGATGATGAAACGATTCAGAAAACTTTTGCTGAATGGAATCAGACAGATGATTTAAGATCGTATTTGATTGAAATTACTGGAAACATCTTAAAACAAAAAGATGAAGACGGAACACAATTAATCAACAAAATATCGGATTGGGCAAGATCTAAAGGAACAGGAAAATGGACTTCGCAAAATGCAATGGATTTACAAGTTCCAGTTCCAACAATCGACGCAGCGGTTAACATGCGTGATATGTCTAAAACAAAACCAGAAAGAATTGAAGCGGCTAAAAAATTAGTTTGGAACGCTGATGAAACAAATGTTCCGCAAAGCGAAGCCATTGCGGCTTTAAAATCGGCTTTGTATTTTTCTATCGTGGTAACTTACGCTCAAGGTTTAGCTCAGCTTCACACCGCTTCTAAAGAATACAATTACGGATTAAATCTAGAGACAGTTGCTAAAATCTGGCGTGGCGGATGTATCATTCGTGCGACTATTTTAGAGGATTTCAGAAAAGCATACGTAGCAAAATCAGATTTGCCAAATTTACTTTTGGATGGCGGAATAGCTTCAAAATTAGTAGAAAACCAAGCAGGAATGAGAGCTGTGATTCAGTTCGCCGTTCAAAAAGGATTGCCTGTTTCAGGATTAATGAACTCGTTATCTTATTTTGATGCTTATAGATCTGCTAATCTTCCAACTAATTTAATTCAGGCACAGCGTGATTATTTTGGAGCGCATACTTACGAGCGTATCGATAAAGAAGGCGTTTTCCATACACAATGGGCTGAATAAACAATTAAAGCAACACAACTACACACAATGACTAAAAATAAACTAAAGAATCCAACCATCATTGTTATTTTTGGTGGAACTGGAGATCTAGCAAAGAGAAAGCTCTTCCCCGCTTTCCAAAATCTGTACCTTGACGGACGCATGTCTGAACAGTTTCAGATTATTGCTCTTGGTAGAGCTGAAAAAACCAATGACGATTTTCGCGCTTATGTAGCAGAAAATCTAAATCTGTTCTCAAGAAGAAAAGGAGTTGACGATCCAGAAACAGAAAAGTTTCTTTCGCATATCTCTTACCACAGTCTTGATATCGATAAAGAAGAATCATACTTTGGACTAAACGAAAAAATAAACGATTTTGACCTTGCTTTTGGCGAACGCGCTAATCGTCTTTTCTATCTTTCGATTACGCCTTCTTTCATTTCAACGATTTCAAACAATATCAAGAAAATTGGACTTGCTGCAAATCCGAAACAAGATCGTATTATTATCGAAAAACCTTTTGGCTACGATAAAGCTTCTGCAATCGAGTTGAATGAAATGCTTTCGCAGACTTTCAAAGAAGAGCAGATTTATAGAATCGACCACTATTTAGGAAAAGAAACGGTTCAGAACATCTTGGCTTTCCGTTTTGGAAATTCAATGTTTGAGCCATTATGGAGTCGTAATTTTATTGATTTCGTGCAAATTACCGTTGCAGAAGAAGTCGGCGTTGAAGAACGCGGCGGATTCTACGAAGGTGTTGGTGCATTGAAAGACATGATTCAGAACCACTTGTTTCAGATTCTATGTATGACGGCTATGGAGGCTCCTGCTTCTTTGAATGCTGATGACATTCGTAATCGAAAAGCAGATGTTTTAAAGTCAATTCGACGTATTAAACCAGAAGAAGTTGATCATTATATCGTAAGAGGCCAATATGATGCTGGAGAAATAAAAGGAGTTCCTGTTCCGGGTTACCGTCAAGATAAAGGCATTGCGCCAGATTCTAATACAGAAACTTATGTAGCCATGAAAATCTATTTGGACAACTGGAGATGGCAGGGAATTCCGTTCTACTTGCGTTCTGGAAAAAGAATGGAAGAAAAACAGTCTTCGATCATTATTCAGTTTAAACCAGTGCCGCATTCTTCATTCTCATACGGAAAAGAAGGCATGACACCAAACCGATTGATTATCAACATTCAACCTTCAATGGACATTAAACTGCAGTTTATGACCAAAAAACCAGGCTTATCGATGTCTTTAAGACCTGCAGAGATGGTTTTTGATTATTTTTCTTGTTCTACAATGTCACCAGAAGCTTATGAAACACTAATTGCAGATGCATTATTGGGAGATCCTACTCTATTTATGCGTTGGGATCAAGTAGAAGAAGCTTGGGATGCAATTGAAACGATTCAGCAAGTTTGGAAAACAACGCCTCCAAAGAATTTCCCAAATTACAAAGCAGGAAGTTGGGGACCTGAAGAAGCGGATGAATTGTTGGCACGTCAAGGCCACAAATGGATTCCGAATACACAAACAAAAGAAGAAGTTTTAAATGATACAGATACACAATAATACAGAAGAAATTAATACTGCGGCTGCAGATCTTTTTGTAGAATCAGCTCAAAAAGCGATTGCAGCAAAAGGCCAATTTACAGCTGTACTTACAGGAGGTTCTTCTCCTGCTGGGATTTACAAATTATTAGCTTCTGATGCCTACAAAAGCAAAATAGACTGGAGTAAAGTTTATATTTTTTGGGGTGATGAAAGATGGGTTCCGCTTACTGATGATTTGAGCAATGCAAAAATGTCTTATTCTACCCTATTGAGCCACGTTCCTATTCCGCAAGAAAACATTTTTGAAATGTACAAAGACGGTGTTACACCAGAAGAATATGCAGCTGAATATGAAAAGTCTATCAGAACAGTTTTAGGCGAAGAAGGTAAATTTGACTTGATTCTTTTAGGTATGGGCGATGACGGACATACAGCTTCTCTTTTCCCAGGCGAAGCGGTTCTAGAAGAGCAAACTAAATGGGTGGATGCTTATTATTTAGCCCCTCAAAAAATGTATCGCATCACGCTTACAGCTCCGCTAATTAACAAAGCAGAGAAAATCGTAGTGGTGGCTTTTGGAGAAAAGAAAATCAACGCTTTAAAAGAAGTAACAACTGGCGAATACAATCCAACATTATACCCAATGCAATTGATTAAACCAGTTTCGGGCGAATTATTGTTTTTGGTGGATAAAGTTGCTGCGGGAACAAACTAAGAAATTATTTATTTCTATATAATTTAAGGTCTATATTGAAAAATATAGACCTTCTTTTTTTGATAATTTTTTTTCACGCAGATTTTGCAGATTTAAGCAGATCTAAACAGATTAAATTTAGAAAAAAATCTGCGTGAATTTGCTTAAATCTACAAAATCTGCGTGAAACCTAAAGCCCAGCCATACAATCACAAAACACTGAAAAACAAATATTTACACAAACCTATTTCTTTTTTATTTAATTTTGCTTAATACTCTCCTATTCAATCCATTAGATTATAAGCATTAGTTTTCTTCAGTAGAGCTTTTACACTGATTATATAATTTCAAATCCATTTTGCGATGAAATATAATTACTTTCTAATTGCTGTTTTTTTTCTTTTTATTTCCTGTAAAGAAAAAAACACAGAACCCAAATCAGTTAAAATTAGCGCTTCGCAAGGGTGTTATATTCCGAAAACGAACGATAAAGATTGGTACACCCAAAACAAGAAAGCACCAAAATTTAAGGGTCTTGATGGTGTGAATTTTAAAATTACAACCAATAATCCAGAAGCGCAGGAATATTTCAACCAAGGAATGATGCTCGCTTACGGATTCAATCACGCCGAAGCAGCCAGATCATTTTATGAAGCTTCACGATTAGATCCCAATTGTGCCATGGCGTATTGGGGATTTGCCTATGTTTTAGGTCCGAATTACAACGCCGGAATGGAAGAAGATAATTTTCAGCGTGCTTATGATGCGGTTCAAAAAGCTAAGAAACTTTCTGTGAAATGTTCTCCGAAAGAAATGGCTATGATTGACGCCTTATTAGTGCGTTATGCTAAAAATCCTCCTGCTGATAGAAAACCGCTCGACATTGCGTATGCCGAGGCGATGAAAAAAGTATATACTCAGTTTCCCTCAGATCCTGATATTGGTGCACTTTATGCGGAATCTCAAATGAATCTCCATCCGTGGGATTTGTATGAAAAAGGCACTGGAATACCTAAAAAATGGACTCCAGAAATACTTGCCGTTTTAAACGAATTGATTAAAAAAAATCCGAAACATCCGGGTGCGCATCATTTTTTAGTTCATGCTGTAGAAGCTTCTGCACATCCAGAAAACGGACTTAAAAGTGCCAAGTTGCTAGAAACTTTAGTTCCTGGATCCGGACATTTGGTGCACATGCCGTCTCATATTTACATTCGTACGGGAGATTATCATGAAGGCACGCTTTCTAATATTGAGGCTGTTCGAATTGATAGTTTGTATTCTACTGCTTGTAATGCACAAGGCGCTTACCCTTTAGCCTATTATCCGCACAATTATCATTTTTTGGTGGCTACCGCTGCTTTAGAAGGAAATTCAAAATTGGCTTGGAAATCGGCACAGATATTACAACAGCATATATCTCCCAAAATCATGCGTGAAGCTGGCTGGGGGACTTTACAGCATTATTATAGCATTCTGTATTATATCGCTGTAAAATTTTCGATGTGGGATAAAATTATGGAGATTCCACAACCTGAAAAAGATCTCGTATACCCGAATGCTATTTGGCACTATGCGCAAGGAATGGCTTATCTCGGAAAAAATGATATTACCAATGCCGAAAAACAGCTCGCGTCTCTTAATCAATTAGCCAAAGATAAAACCTTAAAAGAGGTTACTATTTGGAATATCAACACCACTTACGATCTTGTTCAAATTGCTGCCAATGTACTTTCAGCAGGAGTTGAAGCCAAAAAGAATAATCTGGATAAAGCAATTGTTCTTTTAAACAAAGCAATAACAATTGAAGATCAGTTAAATTACAACGAACCGCCGGATTGGTTTTTCTCTATTAGACATTATTTAGGCACAGTTTTACTAAAAGCTGGAAAATACATCGAAGCAGAAAAAATCTACAGACAAGATTTACAAACGCTCCCAAAAAACGGCTTCGCCTTAATCGGACTTTACAACTCTTTAGTTGCTCAGAAAAAAGAAAAAGAGGCTTTAAAAATTAAAACCTCTTATGATGATGCTTGGCAATATGCCGATTTTGAGATTAAGGATTCTTCTAGTATTTTGGAGTGATTTTAGTTTTTAAGATGTCATCGTAAAAAGTCAGAGACTTTTATTACGTTTAGAAATTCTAAGACCAAAAAAATTGCGCAAAGTCAGAGACATTTGCGCAATTTTTTAATTCAAGTTTGGAACTCTTTGCAGAGCGGTAGCTGGACGAGGTTTAAAACTCTTTGCAGAGCGAGGGGGAAGCATTAAATAATTATTTAACATGGTTTGCTATTTCTAATTTTATTAATTGTAATTTTAAACTGTCCGCAATTGTTATGTTTTTTTGCATACCAATCCCTTCACGATTTAATATTTCCAAATAGCGCACACTTGACATGCTTTTTTCTCTTGCCCCTATCCACAGAAAGCTAAAAAAATATTTTCGCTGATAGCCATCCAACTTTTCAACATTTTTTAAGTATTGAACAAGACTAGTATTGGTACCATCATATTTTAATTCTGCACCAGTATATAAATCAAGTAAATTCTCAAAAACCTTAGATGAATATTTAAACTTCTTATGTTTTTCGACCATAAGAATTGTATATGGTAAAATTTCTTCTTTTTTGTACTTATTATTTAAATAATAAAGTTCCAAATCAGCATATGAAATTTCATCACCAAAGTCTTTAACACTAGATTTTGCAGTATTAATTTCATTATCATATCTTTTTTCTGATATAAGAGTATTTTTATCATCGTTATTTTGCTTCTTACATGCTGTATTGATGATGATAAACATTATTACGCATAATATAGTTGATTTCATTCTTTTTATTTTAAATTAATTGGACTATTTTTAGTCCAAACTCCATTCTCAAATACATTATACCAACCCTGCTGAACTTTGCCTCCCTTAGTGAATTCTATAGTGCCTTTTTCGGTCCAGTTCTGGGCTGGAGCATAAATTCTAAGACCTTTATGCGCATTCGTCAAAACCTGAGAAATATTATGTTCTCGTAAAGAACCAGTTGTACACGCTTTTAATACCATTGTCAAACTCTTTGTTTTACCATCAATTAGATTTCCCCCCGCTCTCCGAAGTCTTTCTTAATAGTGCTGCGCAAATGTCTCCGACTTTGCGCCATCGCAGCTCTTTATTTCAAACTTAGAATCCTTTATAGAGCGAAGAGGAAAATTTTATTATTTTGGAATTATTAAATTATCTTGAATATTGACAGTCTCAGTCCCATAAGAATTATATATTAAAAAGTCAAAGCTCCCTTTGTTTTTTACAACTGAGTCACCAATTTCCACCTTTTGATAACAATTATCCCAAACATTAATTATTTTACCAGACTTCAAAACCAGTTTGCAAATAGAATGGTCTGCAGAATCTACATATTTATTAACTACAAAACCATTGTATTTATAACTTAACTCGTCTTCATAATTTACTTCCTCTACTGTTTTTTGAAAATAAGAAAAAACAAACAGAAAACTAATGATAATAAAGATGACAACACTTAAAATGTTTTTATAATTTTTGCCTAAAAAAAATTTCTCATTCATATTAACTATTTAGAGTCAAAGACATTTGCGCAACCCTTTAATTCAAATTTTGAACTCTTTTATAGCGAGTAAAAAATGCCCTGTTAGACAATTCTAAAAATTAGAAAAACTGATCTACTTATTACAAAATTAAATTTACTCTGTTCAATTCAATTTCCGTGCCCGCAAAGATTGGTTAGTCCTCTTTGTAAACATAAAAAAGTAAATTAATTATATAGCTTTTGCTTTATTAATTTATTTTGTGTCCAATCATTCCGGGCACGGATTGCAAATCCGCGCTAACGTTGCTGAGATAAATCTTCGCGATCGGGTTTTAAAAACGCAAAGATAAATCATTAGTTAAAAAGTATTTCTAAAATCAAAATAGCTATCAACATAGCAATACCCAAAAAAATGAAAGATATCGAAGCCCAATATAACTTCAAATTACTATAATCTTTCAAATAATCTGAGTAATTATCTCTTTTTATTCCAACTTTTGGTTTTCCATTATCTTTATATTTTTTGATATAAATGAAAGTACCAATAGCTATCATCAGCAATAAAATTATAATTATTTGTGCCATTAAAACTTAGTTTAACAAATTCTAAAAATTACTATTTACTAATTAATTCTCGACTAATTCAATGTCCGTAGATGTTGAGGATCCTTGGCATTTCTTATAATCCCGATTGCGCAGATTTACTCTCAATCGTTGGCACGGATTGCAAATCCGCGCTAACGTTGCTGAGATAAATCCTTACGATCGGGCGTTTGTGCAACTTTTCAATTCAAATCTGAAACTTTGGAGAGATGGGTGTATCTAATTAATTTTATCAATTTCTTCATATTTTTGAATGTTGAGTTTATTCTTGACCCTTAAAAAATATCCTATCTCTTTAGTTTCTGGATAAACTACAAAAATGGAATCTTCTGTATATCTAATAATTTTTTTAGCAGAACCAAAAAAAGTAAATATTGAATCATTAGTTACATTCCATTTTTTTTTAAATTGTTTAGGATGGTCTGTAAAAATTATCCGCTTGTTTTTTATTTTGTTATATGAATATTTTACCACATTTCCTTCATTATCGAAGCTAAATGTAAAACTGTAAAATTCACTTCTATCTCTAGGCCATTCATAATTCCAAAATTGGATAGAATCTTTACATATTAAATATTCTAATTCTTGCTTCTTGTTTGTGCAACTTAAACAAAGAAGAACAAATAATATAAGTCCTTTTTTCATATTAATTTATTTATGAGCAATTTCCAATTTTCCCAGCTCTCTGAAGTCTTCCTTAATAGAGTTAGGTAAATATCTTTGAGACATTTGCGTAACTCTTTAATTCAAATTTTGAACTTCTTTTTATAGAGAGAAAAATGCTATGTTAGACAATTCTAAAACTAGAAAAACTAATCTACTTATTGCAAAATTAAATTTACTTTGTTCGATTCAATTTCCAAATTATAAAGTTTATAATTCAACTGCTTCAACTTATTTAATATCTCAGAACTCAGAAATAAAGACTCTAATTCTTCCTGTTTTTTTCTATAATAATAGGAGACTTTTAATTCTTTTTCATTTTTATAATCTTTAATCTCCCAAAAACAATCATTTGAAAGTTTTATCTGCAAATTGATTGGTACATTTATAACCTTTTTTTGGCCTGCTTTTAATAGAATAAAATCTTCTATTTTAATACTTTTTTTCTTTTGCATCCATTTCTCATCAAAACTTCTCGATATCAGATCTACATCTTCATCAAAACAATTATTTGATTGCCAACTTAAGTTTTCATTATTAAAATTATACACAATCATATGTACTAAAAAAAAACTCGTCTCATTTGTTGGTAACATAAAATTCCATTTTTCACTGTCAACAGAGTTTAAAATTGGAAGACAATAATTATAAGATGAATTATTACTAATCAACAATTTAGCATAACTATTGTTTTTTAAAACTTTGTCAACTATTTCAAATGTTATATCCTTCGCTCTTTTTTCTTGCGAAAAGCATAAATTCAAAAATAAAAAAAAACTAATTGCAGTTACTTTTAATGCTTTAATCATCTTTCAAGTTTTTCTAATATCCAATACAAAAAACAGTCTCACCTTTATTCACTGGCGGAGTTCCGATTTTATATAAAATAATTCCAGTTGCGGGTGATTTAATTTCGATTAAAACCTTTCCAAATTCATTAGAAACAAATCCGATTTTATCGCCTTTTTTTATGTAATCTCCGCTTTTTAAAGTACTATTAAAAATTCCCGCAACTTCTGCTTTTACGTATTCCTGATTACTCAAATAAACAGCTGATGGATTTTTCACAGAAGCTATTCCGTTGCTGTACATTTCCATGTAATTGAGCATATTATAAACTGCTTTTTTAATCAAATGTACCGCTTCTGTCTGTACATTTCCTAATTTTCCAGCTTCGATACTTAAAGCTGTTTTTCCGTTTTGGGAAGCTTGTTTGAAAGCATATTTTGCAGGTTCGGTTTTCGTAATCGTGTACGGATAAGAAACAATATGATTGATTCCTGAAATCTCTGAAAGTTTACTGCTTAAAAGCGTTTTCTTTTCTTCTGATGCATTATTGTAGTAACACACAAAAGGAAGCAAATCTTCATTGGCATCGCCTCCATGAATATCCAAAAAAACATCTGATTGAGGAATAATCTGCTTCGTGATATAATTAGCAATCTGTTCTGTAATAGTTCCTGTTTCTGAGCCTGGAAAAGCATTATTCAAATTTTTATGGTCTGACGGATTTACAAATGGTGTTCTTTTATAAAATGAACCAACATTGGCAATTGGAACCACAATCAAAGTTCCTTTCAACTTTTTCGGATCTATTTCTTTGATTAATTCCTGAACTGCTGTAATCGGCGGATATTCAAAACCATGTATTCCCGCAATAATGGTAAAAACAGGTCCTTTTTCTTTTCCTGAAAGTATCGTTACAGGCATATAATTATAAGGCGAGTCTGTTTTGAAATGAACCAAAGTGTCGGTTCTTTTTGCAATGTTTTCTTTTATTAATTTTTCTAGATTTTGTCCATAACTAATTATACTCATCAATAGCATTAATTTTGTTCCAAAAAGCTTTAAATAATTCACGTGGTATTCTTTTTATTATGGGAAACAAAGTTTGCTTCCTTATATTCTTATAGCGCAAAGATAAAAAAGTTTACTCTTTTACTAAATTCTCAAAATCCAATTGATACTAACTTATTAATAAGGAACAGAGTAAAAAATTAAAACCCCTAAAAATCAACTTCAATTATTATCAAATTTTTAAATCTCACAGTTTTTAGAAAAATTTTAAGAAACCTTACTTTTCAAATTACTATATTTGGCGCACTTTAAACAAATATATTACCTCTTTTTAAGGAACAAAATTATATAATCTACTGTACTGTAAATGAAACCCGCCAAGTTCATATATGTCGTTTTACTATCGTTGCTTTCTTTTTTTAGAGGTACCGAGACGTATTCGCCAATTTATAGTGCTAGCAGCTGCATTACCTTAGATAGTGTTGCAGCAGACGACACGCAGATTTTTTCTTCTGACTTTTCTTCTTCTAAAAATCTAGAAGTTCATTATAAGCTCAAAAAGAAAATGAAATGCAGAGCGACTACTTTGGAACAAAGTACGATCAAAGCTCCGTATTTTAGCAATTTAGTCAACTTCAAAGTCTATAAAGAGACTTTAATATATGGTATAGCTTCAATATACCACATCGAAAGACATCCTCATCTTCATTTGTATCAGCTTTTCTAGGCTTTAAATTTTTGTCGTTTTTATATTTAGAATAATATCTCATTTGCTTATGCAATAGAGTTGCTATTGCTATAAAAACATTCTCAAAACGGTACTTTTCTAACAGAGAAACATCCAAAATCCATTTTTATCTTTTGTTTCGATTGTTTTCGAAAACAGAATCCAAATTCATACTCCCGATATTTATTATCAAGGGAGAAAATCTATTTATTCAAAAATTTAAACCTAATGATGAGCATTTATAAAAATCCATTTCTTTTATGCACCTTGGCTTTATTCGTTTTAGTCTCGTGCGGAGATAAATCAAAAAAAGATTCAAACAACATAAAAACGTTTCCTGTTTATAAGGTAACTCTAAAAGACACTATAGTTTCGAGCAAATTTGTTGCCGATGTACATGCTAAAAACAATGTAGAAATCCACGTTCGTATTCCTGGTTTATTAGACAAAGTATATGTTAGTGAAGGACAAAAAGTAAAAAAAGGGCAAATCCTTTTTAAAATAAGCGATGTTGAACTTCAGATTCAATTGCTAAAAGCTGAAGCGGTTTACAAAAGCGCAAAAGCCGATTTAAGAATTGCCTCTGTAGAACTAGAACAGGCTCAAACCCTTTTCAATAAAAAAGTAATTGCAGACAAGGAATTAGAATTATCTAAAGCAAAATATGAAGCCACTTCCGCGAAATTGGCTCACGCTGCTGCAGAAAGAAAAGCAATCAATCAGCAGATTAGCTTTACCACGATCCGCGCGCCATTTGACGGAACTGTTGACCGTATTCCGTTTAAAGAAGGAAGTTTAGTAGAAAATGGTTCATTATTGACTACTGTTTCTCAGTTAGACGATGTGTACGCTTATTTCTCAATTCCAGAGAACACTTATTTCCAAATGATGGAAGACAAAACCTTAAACACGCAGGGCGATATTAGATTGGTATTGCCAAATGGACAAGTTTACGATCAAAAAGGAGAATTAAGAACTGCTGATGGAGATATCGACAAACAAACAGGTTCGATTCAATACAAAGCAAAATTTCACAATCCGCAAGGATTTATCAAACACGGAACTTCTGGAAAATTGATTATTTCAGAGCCAAAAACCAATGCAATTTTAATTCCGCAGAAAGCTGTTTTTTCTATTCAGGACAAACAATACGTTTTCCGCGTGAACAAAGATGGAGTAGTTAAAATGACGAATGTTACAATTGAAACGACTCTAGATGATGTGTATATCTTGAACGAAGGTCTAAAAAGCGACGACCTAATTGTGCAAGAAGGTACACAATCATTGAGAGACGGCGATAAAATCAACATGAAACAAATGTAGGTTATCGACCTGTAAAACAGTTATTTAATTATTTATCTAAAAAATTTAAAATGATAGAGTTATTTATCAGAAGGAAAATATTGTCATTAATCATCTCGGTTATGATAGTCCTTCTGGGATTGCTGGCGTTGTTTCAGCTTCCCATTACCCAATTCCCAGACATTGTACCACCGTCTGTAACCGTTACAGCAAAATATACAGGAGCAAACGCAGAGGTTTCGGCCAATGCCGTCGCCCTTCCGTTAGAAAGAGCTATCAATGGTGTGCCCGGAATGACGTATATGTCAACCGTAACATCCAACGATGGTTTGACCTTAATTCAGGTTTTCTTTGAAGTAGGAACCGATCCCGATCTGGCTGCCGTAAACGTGCAGAATAGAGTTACCACGATTCTGGACGAACTTCCAGAAGAGGTAATTCGTGCTGGGGTTACAACCGAAAAAGAGGTAAACAGTATGTTGATGTACTTGAACATTACAAGTACCGACAAAACGCAAGATGAACAGTTTATCTTCAACTTTACGGATATTAATATTCTTCAGGAATTAAAACGTATTGATGGTGTCGGACGTGCCGAAATCATGGGTCAGAAAGAATATTCGATGCGTGTTTGGTTAGATCCAGAAAAGATGCTTTCATATAATATTTCGGCAAATGAAGTGATTAATTCACTTCAAAAACAAAACATTTCTGCAGCGCCAGGTAAAGTCGGTGAAGGTTCAGGACAAATGAACAATCAATTACAATATGTAATTAAGTATGGCGGAAAATTCTTCGAGCCAAAACAATATGAAGAAATTCCGTTAAGAGCCAATTCAGACGGAACTATCTTAAGATTAAAAGACATTTCGAAAATTGAATTTGGTGCGATGAGTTACGGAATGGTTTCTAAAACCGACGGAAAACCTTCGGCATCCATCATGTTGAAACAACGTCCAGGTTCTAATGCCTCTGAGGTTATTGCGAGCGTAAAAGAAAAAATGTCCGAATTAAAAGGCTCTTCTTTTCCTCCAGGAATGGAATTCAACATTGCTTATGACGTTTCGCGTTTCCTTGATGCTTCTATTCACGAGGTTTTAAGAACTTTGGTTGAAGCCTTTATTTTGGTAGCATTTGTAGTTTTCCTTTTCCTTCAAGATTGGAGATCTACTTTAATTCCAGTATTGGCAGTTCCTGTCGCGCTTATTGGTTCGTTTACGTTTATGTCGATGATGGGCTTCTCGATCAACTTATTAACGCTTTTCGCTTTAGTACTTTCTATCGGAATCGTGGTTGATAACGCCATTGTTGTTGTCGAAGCCGTTCACGTAAAAATCTCCGAAGAACATATGTCGCCAATGGAGGCTACCATTAGTGCCATGAAAGAAATTACAGGTGCCGTTATTGCAATTACGATTGTAATGGCTGCCGTATTTATTCCGGTTGCTTTCTTGAGTGGTCCGGTTGGGGTTTTCTATAGGCAGTTTTCTTTAACAATGGCTATTAGTATTGTGATTTCGGGTATTAACGCCCTTACCCTTACTCCTGCCCTTTGCGCTATTATGTTAAAAGCACACGATCCAAATAAAGAGAAAAAATCGCTTTTAGACAGATTCTTTAATAGATTCAACCATTGGTTCGATAATATTACTTCAAAATACATCAAAGTATTGGTGAAGTTTGCCGATCGTAACACCGTTACAGTGGGTATATTAGTTCTATTTTGCTTTTTAACTTGGGGAACAACCAAATTTTTGGCATCTGGATTTATCCCAACTGAAGACCAAGGAATGGTTTACGTAAGTGTTACAACACCGCAAGGAGCAACAGTAGAACGTACTGAAAAAGCCCTAGACGAAGTAACTAAAATTGCTCGCGGAATTAAAGGTGTCGACAACGTAACAACTCTTGCTGGATACAGTATTGTAACTGAAATCGCTGGAGCTTCATACGGAATGGGAATGATCAACTTAAAAGACTGGAGCGAACGTGATATTTCGGTAACCGAATTCATGGCAGAACTTACAGAAAAAACCAAAAACATTACCGATGCACAAATCGAGATTTTTGCTCCGCCAACCGTTCCTGGTTTTGGTAACACCAGTGGTTTTGAGCTTCGTTTGCTGGATAAATCTGGAGGAAGTATTACCAATACCGATAAAGTAACCAAAGAATTCATCAAAGAATTAAACGCTTCGCCAGAAATTCAGAACTCTTTCTCGAGTTTTGATGCCACTTTCCCGCAGTATTTAATCCATATTGATTACGATTTAGCGGCCAAAAAAGGAATTTCGGTAGACAATGCCATGTCGACTTTACAAACCATGTTAGGTTCATTTTATGCAACCAACTTTATTCGTTTTTCTCAAATGTATAAAGTAATGGTACAGGCAAGTCCGCAATTCCGTCAAAATCCAGAAAGTATTTTGGATATGTATTTGAAAAATGAAGCTGGCGAAATGGTTCCGTTTTCTACTTTCATCAAATTAGAAAGAGTTTACGGTCATGAGGTTCTAACACGTTACAACATGTACATGTCGGCTATGATTAACGGTGAACCTGCTGAAGGTTACAGCTCTGGAGATGCCATTGCTGCTGTTGAAAAAATTGCTGCAGAAAAACTGCCAAGCCGTTTTGAACTGGAATGGTCTGGTATGACGCGTGAAGAGATTTTATCAGGAAACCAGACGATCTACATTTTTGCGCTTTGTATACTATTTGTATACCTATTGCTTGCGGCACAATACGAAAGTTTATTGCTTCCGTTCCCAGTATTATTAAGTCTTCCGGTTGGAGTTTTCGGTTCTTACATCGCGCTTGTCATGGTTGGATTGGACAATAACATTTACGCTCAAGTAGCACTCGTCATGCTGATTGGTCTGCTCGCCAAGAACGCCATTCTGATTGTAGAGTTTGCTATGGCGCAGAACAAACTCGGACGTGATATTGTCGAAGCAGCAATTGAAGGAGCAAGACTTCGTTTCAGACCGATTTTGATGACTTCTTTTGCTTTTATTTCAGGATTGATTCCGTTGTGTATCGCTTCTGGTGCAGGTGCAATTGGTAACCGTTCGATTGGTACAGCAGCTGCAGGAGGAATGTTAATTGGAACTGTGTTTGGTCTTTTAATCATTCCTGGACTTTACATACTGTTTGCAAAATTGGAAAAACGAATGAGCAAGTCAAACAATTAATTCGTTGATCAAAATAGATTAAATAAATCTATTTTGATCTGCAACAATCTTTTTAAAATCTGCGTGAAATATTTTTTTACGCATAGATTTTTTCACGCAGATTAATACAGATTAATACAGATTAAAGCAGATTTAACAGATTAATCTAAGCTAATGAATACGATTGAAAAATGCTTGGCAGATAGAACAAATAAATTAAACAATGAAAGAGATATTAAATCAATATAAAAATACTGATATGCATTTTCTAAGGACAACCAAAAGTGCCGTTGTAATAACCGGAGTTTTACTTTTAACGGCTTGTTCGGCGCCAAAAGTCAGTAACAAACTAGACGCAGCAAAGCTTCCAGAAAATTTTGATAGGGAGAAAAAAGAAGCTTCAACTGAGGCTCAACCTTTTATTCCGTTAAAAACGGAGACGTTTTTTAAAGATCCCAAATTAGAGGAACTATTAAAAAAAGCCATTACCAAGAATCCTGATTATTTAATCATGCAGGAAAGAATTTTAATTGCCAATTCGCATTTAAAAGTAGCAAAACTAGCACTTCTTCCCTCTTTAGATCTTGTGGCCGATGCTTCGGGAACACATTACGGAAAATATACAATGGATGGAGTTGGTAACTTTGATACCAACTTTTCTCAAAATATTAGCGACAAACAAAGAATCAACGAAGATCTTACTCCTAACCTATTTTTGGGAGCCAAAGTTTCTTGGGAAGCTGATATCTGGGGCAAATTAAGCAATCGTAAAAAAGCAGCTCAACAGCGATTTTTTGCTTCTCAGCAAGGAATGCGTTTGCTGCAAACGCGTCTTTTAGGAGATGTTGCCGACTTGTATTTCAAATTGATCGCTTTAGACAAACAAGCCGCGATTTACGATAATAACTTGAAAACGCAGGAAAAAGCGCTTGATATTGTTTCGGCACAAAGATCGGTTGGAAAAGCGACAGAATTAGCTGTACAGCAGTTTAATGCACAAAACAATAACATTCACGCCGAAGCGTCAGAATTAAAATTAAGCATTGATCAGACCGAAAAAGCGCTATTGACACTTTTAGGCGAATATGGCGGAAAAATTGACAGAAGCAGCGATTTCTTATCTGGACATTTGGAGGTTTTAAACCAAAAAATCAGCGTGGATTCTATCATTCACAAAAGACCAGATGTATCTGAAGCTTACTTCGAATTATTAGCCAGTAATGCAGATGCCAAATCGGCTCGTGCCGCTTTTTTTCCAACTGTGAATTTGGGCGGATATGCAGGATTCAATTCGTTTTCGTTCAACACTTTCTTTGACGCTGGTTCTTTCGCTTGGCAGATATTGGGCGGATTAACAGCTCCCGTTTTCAACAAAGGACAGATCAAACAGGAATTTTATGTTTCCAACAGAAGACAGGAAATTTCATTTCTGCAATATCAAAATACGGTTACAACAGCTTTCAACGAGTTAAGTGCTCTGTTGCATAGAAATCAAGCTTACGAAGATGTTTTAAAATATAAATTAAACGAAATTGATCATCTCGAAATTGCCGTAAATGTCTCAAACGATTTGTATTTGAGCGGTTATGCTAATTACTTGGAAATCATCAATGCACAAAAAAATAAATTGCAGGCCGAATTGGATTTTGTCGATATCCAACTTCGAAATGCAAACTCTCAAGTATTGCTTTATAAAGCTTTAGGCGGAGGAATAAATTAGTTTATATGTTGGTCAAAAATGGCTTCTGTTTATAATAGCTCATCGCAGAGGTTGTTTTATATCCCATTTCTTTTTGAAATGGGATTTTTTTTTTAAAACATGCCCCGTAGGACTAAATTATTTTTAACACATAGATAAAAACCATATATTTTACCGCAAAGTCCGCAAAAGATTTTACGCAAAGTGCGCAAAGTTTTTTTAGAATCACTACAATGAAAAAGTTCGCAAAGCTTTGCGAACTTAAAATATCGATTAGGATTAGTCTCAGAATAAAAATGTCTTTGCGAACTTTGCGTTAATTTTTTTTGCCCTCCAACAGGAAAGCTATTGTTTTTTTTATCGAAATTTTTCGGTTACACTTAACAACTATTATCTTTATTCCAAAAAACAAAAAATGGATATTTCCAAAATCCTTGATCTTATATACGAACTTCCCGAGCAGTCTAAACTTGCTCTGCAAAACAATGTTACAGAAATAGCCTTTTCTAAAGGGCACATTTTGTTAAAAGCTAATAAAGTAGAACCAAATATTTATTTTATAAAGAAAGGATTAGTAAGAGCTTATGTAGAAAGAGATAATGAAGTTACGTTTTGGTTTGGAAAAGAAGGAGAAACCATCATTTCAATGAAAAGTTATGTGGAAGATCAGCCTGGTTATGAAACCATTGAACTTTTGGAAGACTGCGAATTGTACGAACTTAAAACAGAAAACCTAAGAAAACTCTTTAATGAAGATGTTAACATAGCCAATTGGGGACGAAAATTTGCCGAAAAAGAATTGATAAAAACCGAAGAACGTTTGATTTCTAAACAATTCAAAAATGCGTCTGAACGCTATTTGGAATTAATGAAAGATCATCCTGAATTATTGCAAAGAGTTCAACTAGGACACATTGCTTCCTATTTGGGAATTACACAAGTCAGTTTAAGCAGAATACGTGCAGAATTAAAATAACCTTTTAGGAGATTTTTTTAAATCTCCATTTAAATCTGAACAAATCTGCTTTAATCTGTGTAAATCTGCGTGAAAAAATCATATGCAAAAAGTATTTCACGCAGATTATAAAAGATTTTAGCAGATCAAGTTAGATTTTAATTCTTGAGTAAAACAGATTAAAATAACTTTCATTTTTTATCATTTGTTAATTTTTTTCTGATTTCCATAAAAGAACTTTGCATCACAAAATTTTAACTATATGAACTGGATTATTTTAATCATCGCGGGTCTATTTGAAGTAGCCTTCGCATCATGTCTTGGAAAAGCAAAAGCTACTACTGGAACCGAAATGTATTATTGGTATATTGGTTTCTTTATATCATTAACGGTAAGCATGCTTTTATTAATGAAAGCTACAGAAACGCTTCCTCTAGGAACTGCTTATGCTGTCTGGACAGGAATTGGTGCTGTTGGAACGGTTCTAGTAGGTATCTTTGTTTTTAAAGAACCTGCAGCTTTCTGGAGATTGTTTTTCTTAGCAACATTGGTGGGTTCTATTGTTGGTTTAAAGGCGGTTTCTCATTAAAAATATATTACACAAATTGGATACAACTTTGTCAAAATTTAGAACTTTGACAAAGTTTTTTTGTTTTAAACACATAGAAACATAGATTTTTATTTCTCAAAAAAAGAAAATTGAAAGAAACTAGTTTCTAACACATAGAATATTTACGCAATCTTGTCATTCCGAGGAACGAGGAATCACACGCGGGATTCGACAAAGATTGGAGACATTCTGTACGGAGCTACTTGCGGAAATTCCTCGTTCCTCGGAATTGACAAACTGTTGACACAAACTGCTCCTATAACTTTGTCAAAGTTTAAAACATTGTCAAAGTTTTCAGTTTGGAATTTGGAATTTAAAATTTGGAATTTAAACAAACTAATGCGTTTCCAGCATCACATGATAAAAAAATAGCATTTTATATCATTACTCAGGCTTTTATCTTTGTCAAAAATTAAAGCCTAAATAAAAAAATGACATTCAGCCATTCCATTAAATCTTTTGACGAATTAACCAATCACGAATTGTACAATATGCTTCGATTAAGAAGCGACGTTTTTGTGGTCGAACAAAATTGTGCTTATCTCGATTTAGACAATAAAGACCAGAAAGGTTTTCATTTGTTGTACTATGTAGATAACGAATTGGCAGGTGTGACCCGTTTACTTCCAAAAGGAGTATCGTATGATGAAGTTTCGATCGGAAGAGTTGTCATTGCAAGATCGCATCGCGGATTAGGTTTAGGAGTAAAACTAATGGAAGCTTCGATTGCGGGATGTGAAGAAAAATTTGGAAAAGGTCCAATCCGAATCAGTGCGCAATACCATTTATCCAAGTTTTATCAATCTTTGGGATTTGTAGAACAAGGTGAAGTGTATGATGAAGACGGAATTCCGCATATCGGAATGCTAAGAGCTTAAAGGTTTACGGAATAATCAATTTTAAAACATTGGAAAGCACAGGATTATGATCTTCCGTTCTCCAATTGACATATAAATCGGTTTCGAGCGGTAATTTGATAAATCGGATTCCCGGAATTTCATGAAAGACATACGAATCGGGTAAAATGGCGATTCCAAGTCCCTTACGAACCAAAGCGATTATAGAAGAACCAAATTCAGAATGAAGATATACTTCTGGCGCGTTCTCCAAAGAATGGAACAATCTTCGGATAATATCGCTGTAACTGCTGCCTTCATCATTGGTTGGTAAAATAAACTTCTGAGACGCAAGTGTTTCTTTAGTCAGATCCTCAGGGGTTTGATACGGATGATCTGCTGGAACCACAACCGCCAAATGATCGGTATGTATTTTTTGGGATTGAATGTCTTTTGCATTATTAATATCTCTGGTAATCGCCAGATCTATTTTATAATTTCGCAGAAAATCTTGCTGATTCTCGTACAGCACCTGAACCAGTTTGATTTTTAGTTTTGGAAAAGCTTCTGAAATACGCGACAAAATTTCGGGCATAAGAGAAGCCGAAATAGAATCGGGATGAGAAATGGTAATCGTACCACTCTCCCCCAACTGAATCTGGCGGGCAGATTGGTGAATAAACTCCAGTTTACTCAATTCAACCTCCCATTTTTCTTTTAAGAACTGACCGGCAGCAGTAAGTTTGACATTACGTTTGTTACGCTCAAACAACTGAACGCCAAGCTGATTCTCAAGAGACTGAATCTGACGGCTGAGTGCCGATTGTGTAATATTCATTTTTCCGGCGGTGTTCCAGAAATGAAGTTCGCGGGCCAAAGCCAAAAAATATTTAATCTGCTGTAAATCCATTGATGCAATTTACGCATTTATTGCAAACAAAAAATAGCTTTTAACGCATTAAAGAAATAAAAAATGAACACGCTAAAAATAACTAAAGCCACAACTGATGACGTTTTAAAACTTCAAGCAATTGGCCGACAAACCTTTTCTGAAACCTTTGCCGATGTAAACAGCGAAGAAAACATGAAAAAATATCTGGATGAAAGCTTCGCAACAGCAAAATTGGCTGCCGAACTCGACAATCCGTCATCTTATTTCTATTTGGCTGTTTTAGACGAAAAAGTAGTGGGTTACCTAAAATTGAATACAGCCAATGCTCAAACCGAAAAAGAAGATCTAAACGCCTTAGAAATAGAACGTATTTATGTAGCACATGAATTTCATGGCAAGAAAGTCGCGCAGGCGTTGTACGCTCAAGCAGAAGAAATTGCCCAAGAAATAAAAGCTACTTACATGTGGCTGGGCGTTTGGGAAAAGAATTTCAGGGCAGTAAGCTTTTATACTAAAAATGGTTTTGTACAATTTGACACCCATATTTTTAGATTAGGCAACGACGAGCAAACTGATTTAATGATGAAAAAAGTATTGATTTAAAATGGAAAGAAGACAGCTAATATTGTTTCTATTAATTCTTGGCACTGCCTTTTGGGGAGTTTCTTACTCCGTTACCAAAATGGCAATTGGCCACTATTCACTCAACATTTTTTTATTTTATCGTTTCCTGCTGGCCGTAATGGTATTGAGCATTGTTTTTTGGAAATACGTTAAAGACATTAATCGAGAAGCTATTAAAACCGGTTTTATACTTGCCATTCCTATGTTTTTAGGAATTCAATTACAGACAACCGCGTTAAAATATACCGACGCTTCACAATGTTCTTTCATCGCAGGACTGACAGTAATTATTATTCCGATGTTGAAGTTGGCGATTTACAGAACCAATACGCCTTTAAAGATTTGGATCGCCGCTCTCACTGCTTTAACGGGATTATTTATTATTGCTATAACAGATAAATTTACCATAAACATTGGCGATTTATTTACCATCTCTGGCGCATTTGCTTTTGCCGTTTATCTAATTTCTGTCGAAAAACATTCTGCTGCCAAAAATCTTTTGTACTCGATTGTTCCTATGTTTGCGTTTTGTGCTTTATTTACTTTTTGTATTGCACTTACAGATTCGCAAGCTGTTTGGTTCCCTAAAAACGATACGTTTTGGCTTGGTGCTGTTTACTGCGCTTTGTTTTCTACAGCTTTTATGTACACGGTTTCAAACATTTCACAGCGTTATTTATCGGCAGAACGTGTAGCGGTTATTTATTTGTTTGAACCTGTTTTCGGGGCAATCGGAGCGTTTTTTATTTTAGGAGAAAACCTTTCGTGGCGACTGCTTTTGGGCGGAACTTTAATTTTCTCGGCAACCATTATTTCTGAAGTCAATTTTAAAAGTAAAAAATTAAAAATGCTGATTAGAAAAAACTAATATTTTAAAAGATTTCACGCAGATTTAAAAAGATTTAAGCAGATTTTATTTTATAATCTATTTAAATCCGCTGAATCTGCGTGAAAAAAAACTTATTTACAAAGGTAAAAGCGTGTCTTCGGGATCGCAAGGGAAATAAATAATAATATCAGTACCTTGATTTGGTTTCCCTTCTGCTTGAATATCTCCTCCAACTGTCTGCATAATCTTTTTGCATAAAGCAAGTCCAATGCCCGAACCTGTATAGTGTTCCTGCGTGTGAAGTCTTGTAAAAACTTTAAAAATAGATTCTGCATATTGCTGTTCAAAACCAATACCATTATCAGAGAAACGAACCCAGTGACAATATACTTTGTATCTATCGTGTATCATAACAGGTTCCTGAGAAGCTGTGATTACAATTTTAGGCTGTCTTTCTGAGGAAGCATATTTGATTGAATTCTGAAGAATATTATTAAACAACTGGCGCATTAAAAAACTGATAGCGTGAACTTCCGGAAGATTTTCATGCTCAATTATAGCATTACTTTCTGCGATAGTTTCATGCATCTCTTTAATCGTAGACTTCAGTATTTTGTTTAAATCTACTTCTTCCAGCTTCTCTCTTGTATTTTTTATACGGGTATATTTCAGAATATCTTCCAGCAAGCCGCTCATTCTGTTGGCAGATTTAGAAACGCGCTGCAAAGAATTTGAAATTGATTCTGTAGAAATAACATCTAGTTCCGAAAGCATTTTCGAAGTAATTAGCTGAATTTTACGCAACGGTTCCTGCAAATCATGCGTACTGATCCAGTTGATGTTTTCAAGCTCAGAGTTGGTTTCTTTCAAAATTTCACTTTGACTACGATACTTCTCTTCCTCTTCACTTAACATAATCAAAATCAAATGATTGTACAAAGTATGAGTGTATTGAGAAGCAGCATTAATTTCATAAAGTTTCCAGTTACTGCTTTGATTTTTTACTATTTGTTTATAAATATTGTATGAGTTTCCTGGATGGAGTCCTTTACTGTCTTTTACAATTCTTTTTTCTGGATTGCCTCCCCATTTAATTTCTGAAATCGTTTCTGGTCTAAACCATATTACATGCCCATTGTTACCTAGTGAATGGTAAATAATTCCAGCGAAATTAGAATTTTCATCAAATTCTGGAAAATGGTCACTAATCTTATTCGTTGAGAAAAAATCAGTATTCTTTTTACTTTTGAGATGTCTGAGTAAATCAATAATTTGTTCATCAGATGGCGTTAAACCATTTTTATAGATTTTATCTCTAGTGATAATAGATACACCAGAAGCATTTGCGATTTCTAACAATTGTGGTGTACTAACAATTTTTTCTAAAGACTCTTTTAAAACAGGAAGCTCCAAGCTAGTCAACTGTTCTAATGCTAAATTCGTTTTCTGGGCACTAAGATACTCATCATTAGATTGTCTAATATCGATTTGAGAAGTAATAAACTGTCCCTGAAGTTTTGCTGCAAGCCTAATTTCAGGAGATATATTTTTCTTTGAATAATGATGACAGGCAATTAGTCCCCATAATTTTCCATGATGAATAAGAGAAATCGTCAATGTTGCGCCCACTCCAATATTTTTAAGGTATTCTACGTGAATCGGCGATGTACTTCTTAAAATAGAAAGACTTAAATCGAGATTTTTTCCCTCTTTATCATCAACCGTATAAATTGGTACAGGCTCATAATCAATATCGACAATCAGCCTCAACAGATTCTTAATATATAATTCTCTTGCTTGGGCTGGAATATCGGTATGAGGGTAATGCAATCCTAAAAAAGGTTCTAGATCTTCTCTGCAATCTTCGGCAAACACCTCTCCATTATATTGTTCATCAAAACGATAAATCATGACACGATCATAACCTGTAATTTCACGCGTTCCTTGTGCTACAAGGGCGCAAAGATCTTTAAGCGAAGTAGTTTTATTCATCTGACTTACAAACTGAATCGTTTGTTTGTAAGCATCAGCGAGTTTTTCTTGATCTGCAAACAGTAATTCAGCTTCAAGAATGTAAATTCCTTCACTTTTATGAATGTTTATTTGAAATAAGCTACCCAACAATTCTATCTCCAGAGGAAAAGCGTCTTTAAACTCATCTCCGTTTGTGTAAGCTAAAATTTCATTTTCGGCGGTAACTCCAAAAACTGTTGCAAAATCTTTTCCTAACATTTGATTGTGGGAAATACCAAAATAAGCAGCAACATTTTCTGTACAGAAATCTATTTTCCATTGCAGTGTTATACCAAGCAAAAAACCGTGAGGCTGAATCTGACCTGGTATGTGTATAGGTTCATGCTCGCAGTTGGTTAACGTAACGATATCGCGATTAACTATATCCTTAATTTTCATTCTTTTTATTTGCTCTCAAAGTGATTATAAATACTATCAAAAGCAAATACAGCTCCTTCTATAATACTATCTCCACAATTATTTTGTTGTTCATATTCAGAAAGAAAATTCAAGAAAGATTTCCAGAAACTTCCCGTTTTTTCTCCATAACCATTAAAATAAGAAACGCCTTTATCTCCTGAAAGTTGTGGTACTTTTGAAACATTCTTTAAAATAAACCTTCCGCCCAGTGTGGAACCTTCTACTACATACAAAATACCAAGCGCAAAAGGAACCGAAATATCTTTGGTCTTAAAAACTTTCTCTGAAGGAGTCAATTCGTAATTTAAAAATGAAAGATCTGCTTCTATAAGCTGTTTTTTTCTTCTTTGTTCTAAATCGTCGATTAGATTTGTAAACAAAGGAAAAATAGTTCCCTCTGTATCTTGATGAACGTCATGCATCAAATTTAAGTATTTCGCATATTCATCAATTTTCATGTCTGGAGACATAATTGACATGGAAACCGGAAGTTCTTCTAATTTTTTATGAGAATCAGCAGTTTGTGTTTTTAGATCATTAAGAAAGCCAGAAGCTATTGCTGAAGTTGGATTTGTACTCATTATTTTAATATTATTATTATTTACAAGAGTCAAATTGCAACTCCTCTTTCACAAATTTAAACAAAAAAAATTATCCAAATTTTAAAAAGATATTTTAACCGTTATTCTGTTAATCTTCAACCAAAGAAATCTCAAAAACAGTTGTATTATTTTCGCTTTTATGCGAAATATAACCGCCGTGTGCTTCAATAATATTTTTAGACAAAGTAAGTCCGATTCCTGCTCCTTCAGTTCGGGTGGTGAAAAAGGGAAGAAATATCTTTTCTTCAATTTCTTTTTCGATTCCTTTTCCAGAGTCCGAAACTTTTATAAAAATACGATTGTTTTTGGCTTCCGCCGAAATCGAAATTTGTTTTAGATTACTGTTTTCCAAAGCATTAATTGAATTCGTCAATAAATTGATTATCACTTGTTCTATCTGTTGAGAATCGACATTGATCAAAATGTTTGGAGCAACGGCATTGGTTACTTCGATATTATTTTTCTTAAACAACGGATTCATAGTCTGAATACAATTGTCAACCAAATGTTGTAATTCTGCTTTTTCTTTTTTAGGAGAAGGAAGCATAGCCAGTTTTCGGTACCCTTCGACAAATTTCTGCAAATGATCGCTTCGTCTCAGCATCGTCTGCACACTGTTTTTTATGTCTTCTAAGTCTTCTGTAGAAAGTGAATCCTGCTCTACTAAATCCTCCAAATTTTGGCAAATCGAACGAATTGGCGTTATAGAATTTAGCAATTCATGTGAAATCACTTTCATTAAATTAATCCAAGCATCTTTTTCTTTTTTCTCTACCACATTCTGAATCGAATCCAGCAAAACAATAAAATAATCCTGTCCGAAAATTTCAGTTCGTGAAGCCTGCAAAACAAAAGTCTGTTTGCTTTGTTCGTTTATGCTAAGCTCGATTGAAGTTTTAATTTCGTGAAAATCATCTTCTTCTATTATTTCACACAAAGAAGGCAACTGATTTTTAAGATATCTCCATTTCGAAACTTTCGGTACGTTGAAATGACTCGAAAAATAATCATTCATTAAAAAAATACTCCAATCGCTTTCTTGTTTCTGCAAAATAATAACACCCGATTCTATATTGTTTAAAATCGAACGATAAATAATATCTCTCGTAACTTGCTCATTTTGCTTGTTTTTTAAGGTTTCATACAAAGTAAACAGCTCATTATAAGTACTGTTGAATTTATGCTTAGAGAAATCGGAACTAAAATCATCCTGCAATATCGAAGAGATGGTTTTGTTATAAATCAAGACCATATTTCTAACATAAAAATACATTTCCCTCCCAAGCAGAAAAACCATACAGAGTCCAAAAACTCCCGTAAAAAGCAAACCAATTCTAAAGAAATACAGCGACAATTCGATTCCGATCACGATAAAAATTAATCGCAGAAAAAGGAGTTTATAAGTTTGTAAAGTCCTTAACATAATTAGTCAATATTGATATTAAATTTCTCCAAACGTCTGTAAAGTGCACCTCTTGACAAGCCCAGTTCTTCGGCCGTTTTGCTGATATTGTTGTTGTTTTTAAGAAGTGCTTTTTCGACCGTTGCTTTTTCAACCGAAGAAAGCTGAATATCATCTGAGTTTTCCTCGTAAGGCGTTATCGTTTCTAAATCCAGATCAGAAACCGTTATGGTGTTGTTTTCGCAAAGAATAACCGCACGTTCAATCTTATTTTCCATTTCGCGAATGTTTCCATTCCAGGCGTGTTTTTCAATCTGTTCCAATACTTTTTTATCAAACGTAATTTCGTCACGGCTATATTTTTCAATCATTTTGTCCAAAAGATATTCGGCAAGAGGAATCTTATCTTCGTGCCTTTCCCTTAGCGGAGGCAAAATAATTTCCATCGTATTGATGCGATAGTACAAGTCTTCACGGAAGTTTTTATCGGCAACTTCTAGTTTTAAGTTCAAATTGGTTGCTGTAATAATTCTAACGTTTAAAGGTCTTGCTTTTGTTTCACCCAATCTTGTTACCATTTTGGTTTGAATAACTTGCAAAAGTTTTGATTGCAAATGAAGTGGTACATTTCCTATTTCATCCAAAAAAATAGTTCCGTTTTGTGCCATTTCAAAACGTCCCGCTGTATCCGTTTTAGCATCGGTAAAAGCGCCTTTGGCATAACCAAACAATTCGCTTTCGAAAATATTAGAATTTAAAGCCCCCAAATCAACTGCAACAAAAGGCTGATTTTTTCTTTCGGATTGTGTATGAATATGATGTGCCAAAACGAATTTCCCTGTTCCGTTTTCGCCTAGAATCAAAACATTCGCATCGGTTTTAGCCACTTTATCTGCCAGCGAATAGGCCTTTTTTATAATTTCAGAACTGCCAACAAAAAAGTCTTCTTTTATCTCAATGTCTTTAGTTTTCTTTTGTTCTTTTCGGGCTTTATCAACTGCTTGTTTTACTGATTCTAAAAGCTTTTTATTTTCCCAAGGTTTCAAGATATAATCAAAAGCGCCCGATTTTAAACCTTCAACAGCCGTTTCTACTTTTCCGAAAGCCGTCATTAGAATTACCACCGTTTTAGGCGAAAGCGTTTTTATTTCTTTCAATAAGTACAAACCTTCCCTTCCATCTTCAAATCCCAATCTATAATTCATGTCTAACAATACAACATCAATGGCATTTTTTGCCAATAATTCGACAATATTTTTCGGATTATTGAGGGTATAAATGTTTTCAAAATACTTTTTCAGATAGACTTTTGATGCAAAAAGAATGTCTTCCTGATCGTCGATAATTAAAATAGATGCGTTGGTCTTTTTCATTATTGTTCAGTTTTGGACGAAAGGTGTCCACTTATGGACAGTTTAAATTTTTATTTAAAAATAATCCCTTAAAAACAAGGTGTTTACAATGTTTAATTTACTGGCACGAAAATCACATTAGAACTTGTAAATCATTAATTATTAACCCCTTTCGGAAGTACAAATAACAAAATAAATAGCGATAAATTAAAAATAATTTATCTTAATTTTCAGACTTGTTTCTGTCATTTCCAAAGGGCATAAAAATTTTAAAAGAAATCAATCAAAAATTAAAACAGTCCAATTATGATTACCATTACAAAACTTTCAAAAGTATTTAGAACTGAGGAATTAGAAACCAAAGCATTAAGCGAAATTTCGTTAACCATCAATCAAGGCGATTTTGTATCGATTATGGGGCCGTCTGGAAGCGGAAAATCGACTTTATTAAACATTATTGGACTTCTGGACAGTGCTTCTAGCGGAAGTTATAAACTTCTTGATCAGGAAATGGTGGGCTTAAAGGAAAAATCTAGAGCGCAAGCCCGAAAAGAAAACATCGGATTCATTTTCCAGAACTTCAATTTAATTGACGAATTATCTGTTTTCGATAATATCGAATTGCCTTTGATTTATAATAATGTTCCATCTGCCGAAAGAAAATCGCGAGTAAACGAGATCGCAAAAATTTTAGGAATTGCGCACAGATTAAAACATTTTCCCCAGCAGCTTTCAGGAGGACAACAACAGCGTGTGGCTGTAGCGAGAGCTTTAATCAATAATCCGAAAATTATTTTGGCCGATGAGCCAACAGGAAACCTAGATAGCAGAAACGGAAATGAGGTTATGGAATTATTGACCGATCTTCATGCCGGCGGTTCGACAATCTTGATGGTAACACACTCCGATTATGACGCTTCTTTCTCGCAAAGAACTATTTTAATGAAAGATGGCGAAATTCTTTCTGAAAAAGTAAATCATAGAAATGTGGACGTTTTGGTAACTGCTAACAACTAGTTTATGCTTAAGAATTGGATCAATATATTTATATATCAATTAAGGCATAACAAGCTTTTCAGCATCTTAAATATTCTTGGTTTAAGTATCGGAATTGCAGGTCTAATCTTTGCAACGCTGTACTGGAACGACGAATATTCGTATGATAAATGGAATCCCGAAAAGGATAAAACATTTATTGTTATGAATAATGTGGGAAAAGGAAATATTTTTGCTACAAACTCTGCTATTACAGCGCCACTTCTAAAATCGTCTACTCCATACGTAGAAAATTATTGCTATTTTACTGATTATTACTCAAAGGAGACGATTCAATATAATGGCAAAACAGAAATTGTAGATAAAATCTTTTCTGCACAAAAAAGCTTCTTTTCTTTTTTTCCTTATCAATTCAAATACGGCAATCCCAATACTGTGCTTCAAGAACCTCAAAGCATTGTATTTTCTGAAGAAACTGCTTTTAAATTTTTTAAGAATGAAAATCCAGTTGGAAAACAGGTAAAATATGATGACAGAACCTATATAGTTCGTGGTGTTTATAAAATACCTGGAAAATCGGTTGTCATGCCAGATGTGGTTACCAACAGCATTGAAGAAAGTCTTGAAAGAAATAAAGATCATTGGGGCTTCAATTATGGTTTAGTGCTAAAATTGAAAAAAAAGAGTGATGCTCCACTGGCAAAAAAAGCGCTAGATGAAATATTCTTAGAAAAAAATTATAAAAGACAAGCACGAAATGAAGGCATGACGCTTGAACTGTTTATAAAAACATACGGAGAACCTTTGAAAACCATAGTAGTTCCATTTGAAAATTCTAGGCTCCACAATGAAAGCTATCCGTTTCCAGAAGAAACAGGAAGCCTTCAGTTTTTACGAATCTTAATGGGATTGTCTATTGTCATTTTATTACTGTCAATTGTCAATTATATCAATTTAGCTACCGCTAATGCTATAAAACGTGCAAAAGAAGTGGGTGTGAGAAAAATTATTGGTGCTACAAAAAGACAGATTGTGCTTCAATTTGTATTTGAAACTGCTTTGACCATGCTTTTTGCTTTATTATTGGCACTCGTAATTGTCGAAGTTTCTCTGCCTTTTTACAATCAGTTTTTAAACAAAGAATTGGTTCTTGCGGGATCTCAATTTTATCTTCAGCTTGTTGTAATCTTTGTTCTTGTGATTATTGTAAGCGGTGTTTTTCCTGCTGTTTATATTTCAAATTTTGAGGTTTTGAATGTGCTAAAAGGAAATTATTCGCACAGCAAAAACGGTTTATGGCTTAGAAATGCCATGCTTGTTTTACAATTTTCAATTGCTGTTTTCTTTATCATCGGTTCTATTGTTGTGTATCAGCAAGTTCAATTTATGGTAGAAAAAGATTTAGGCTTTAATGGGTCCCAGTTAATAAATATCTCTTTTAGAGCACAAAAAGACAAAGGTCAATTTGAGCGATACGAAAGCATAAAACAAGAACTGAAGAAAATTCAAGGTGTTGAAGCGGTTTCTGCAGCAGCTTTTTCTATTGGAAATGATTGGAGCTCCAGAGGCGGTTTGCATTATAAAAATAATCCGGAAGTTATCATTCAGCAATTGGGTTCAGATTTTGGAATGCTGGAAATGTTAGGCGTTAAATTGCTAAAAGGAAGATTCCTGACCAATAAACTGGTTTCTGATACGATTTCTAATGTTTTACTGAACGAAGTGGCAGCTAAAACAATGAACGAAAAAAATCCTGTGGACAAAATAATCGACTGGCAAGGCGAAAAATATAAGGTTGTCGGAGTGGTAAAGAACTTCCATTGTTCTGGTCTTGATAAAGAAATTAGTCCGATGATCTTCTTTCATATCAATGCCCAAAAATGGACACAGAGAAATATCGAATCTATTACGGTAAAGGTTTCTCCTAAAGATATGCAACAGACAATTTCTTCCCTTAAGAATTTCTGAACCAAAAATGTAGATGCCGAATATCCTTTTGAATACAGTTTTGTAGACAAAAATTTTGCGCGCACTTATAAAAAATACGAAGATCAAAGAAACTTATTTGCTTTATTGAATGTTGTTGTAATTCTAATTGCCGTTTTCGGGCTGTTTGCCCTAGCTTCTTTTTCTATGGAAAGAAGATTAAAAGAAATTGCAATCAGAAAAACACTTGGCGCCGAAACCAATATTTTACTGAAAGAATTGTCTAAACAATACGTGATCTTCTGTATAATTGGTTTCTTAATCGGAATTGTTCCTGCTTATTTATTGTTGCAGAAATGGCTTAAAAATTTCCCATTCCGAATAGATATCACTCTCCTACCCTTTTTTCTTGCTTTTGTGTCTTTGTTATTCCTTACGCTGACAATAGTTTTAGCAAAGGCCTATCAAGTAACAAAAGTGGATGTTTTAAAATACTTAAAATACGAGTAAGATGCTTAAAAATTGGATTAACATATTTGTATATCATATCAAGAATAACAAATTCTTTACAGCTTTAAATATAGTGGGCTTGAGTATTGGAATTGCAGGTTTAATTTTTGCGATTCTATACTGGAACGACGAACACGCTTACGATCAGTGGAATCCTGAAAAAGACAAAATCTTCATTGTAATGAACGATTTTGGCGGTGGAAATATCTGGACAACAAATTCTCCAATTCCAGGTAGAATGCTTAATGCAACTACTTCATACTTGGATAAATACTGTTATTTCAGAGTAAACTATACCACGGAAACTATTCAGTATAACGGAAAAATCGAATTGGTTGACAAAATCTTTTCGGCCGAAAGGAGTTTTTTTCTTTCTTCCCTTTTGAATTTATTCAAGGGAATGCTAAGACAGCTTTTAGCGACCGCAACAGCATGGTTCTTTCTAAAGAAACTGCTGCGCGCATTTTTAAGAATGAAAACCCAATGGGAAAACAGGTCAAGTACGCAGATCGAATTTTTGTTGTTCGCGGTATTTACAAAATGCCTGAAAAATCGTCTGTGATGCCTTCCGTAATTACTCCGATTGTAGAAGAGGAATTGGAACAAAACAAAGATAATTGGGGCTTTAGTTACGGATTAATGTTAAAGCTCAAAAAACCCAGCGATACCACTGCAGTCATTCAAAATTTAGACAAAATATTCCTTGAAGACTATTATAAAAAACAGGCAAAAGCTGAAGGCTTATCGATAAAACAGTTTTTTAAACAATATGGAGACCCTATAAAATCAAGGCTTCTTCCGTTTACAAAAGCAAGGCTTCGTCAAGGAAATTATGCATTTCCTGAACAGAATGCCAATTTGCAATTTCTAAAAATTATAATGGGTTTATCTATCTTAATTTTAATACTTTCGATCGTAAACTACATTAATATGGCTACTGCAAATGCAGTAAAACGAGCTAAAGAAGTTGGAGTTCGCAAGATAGTGGGTGCTACTAAATCGCAAATTGTAACACAGTTTGTTTTTGAAACCACACTTATTACTTTGTTTTCGGTTTTACTGGCAATGGTAATCGTAGAACTTTCGCTTCCTTTTTACAATGCTTTTTTAAACAAGAACTTAACATTAATTGGAACTCAATTTTACTTCCAACTTATTTTAATTTTCTTCTTTGTAATCCTTGTTTCGGGGGTTTTTCCTGCTGTTTACATTGCAAATTTTGAAACACTGAAAGTCTTAAAAGGCAATTTTTCGAGAAGTAAAAACGGTGTCTGGATTCGTAACGGAATGCTTGTTTTACAATTTTCTATTGCTACACTTTTCATTATAGGATCCTTTATTGTCTATAAACAGGTAAACTTTATGATGGCGAAGGATTTGGGCTTTAACGGATCTCAGGTTATGGATATTGACTTTAAACCGCAAAAAGGGAAAAATCAATACGAAAGGTATAAAACCATTAAACAAGAACTGCAGAAAATTAAAGGTGTTGAAGATGTTTCTGCTGGAATGTTTTCTATTGGAAGCAATGACAATTCTTGGCAAGGACTTCATTATCAATCAAACAAAGAAGTAATTACGCAGCAATTGCCTATGGATTTTGGACAACTGAACCTTTTAGGCATAAAAATATTAAAAGGAAGAGATCTGAATCCTGAATTGGCAACAGATAGCATTTCGAGTGCTTTATTGAATGAAACCGCTGCAAAAACACTTCAGGTAAAAGATCCTATAAATAAAGAAGTTCTTTTTGGTGGGCAGAAATTTAAAGTTGTGGGTATTGTCAAAAATTTCCATTACATCGGTTTAGAATATAATGTGGCTCCAATGATATTCTTCCATATTAAAGCTTTTGATTGGATGTCTAATGATATGAGAAATATCACCATCAAAATATCGCCCGAGCAAATGCCAGAAACAATTGCAACCATTAATAAATTCTGGAAATCTAAAGTAGATCAGGAATATCCGTTTGAATATGATTTTGTAGATAAAAACTTTGCCCGAACATACAAAAAGTATCAGGATCAGAGAAATTTGTTTGGGCTGCTGAATGTTGTGGTAATTCTAATAGCTGTTTTCGGTCTGTTTGCTCTAGCTTCGTTTTCTATGGAAAGACGATTAAGAGAAATTGCGATTAGAAAAACGCTTGGTGCAGAAACCACTATTTTACTGAAAGAACTATCTAAACAATATGTGATTTTCTGTGTAATTGGTTTCTTAATCGGAATTGTTCCCGCTTATTTATTAATGCAAAAATGGCTTGAAAACTTTGCTTCTCGAATTGAGATTCCGTTTCTGCCTTTTATAGTTGCTTTTGTATCACTGTTATTTTTAACTCTGACCATTGTTTTAGCAAAAGCCTATCAAGTGACCAAAGTAAATGTTTTAAAATATTTAAAATACGAGTAAACTAACTCCAAAACCAAAAAACACCAATAAAATGCTAAAGAACTGGATCAATATATTTATCTATCAAATCAAACACAGTAAATTATTTACTGCTCTCAATATTCTCGGATTATCAATTGGAATTTCAGGTCTAATTTTCGCGCTTTTATATTGGAACGACGAACATAGTTACAATGCCTGGAATCCAGAAAAAGATAAGGTTTATCAGGTTTTGGTTCAGCTTGGCGATATGCCGGCAGTTGCCGAAAACTCGGTTCGATTAAAAGCCTATTTAGAAAATGACCCTAATGTGGAGACAATCGTTTATGCTGACGATTGGTATCAGAAAGACAAAATAATCTATAAAGGAAAAAAAGAATTTACAGATAAAATTATCAACGCGGAAAATGGTTTCTTTTCTCTTTTTCCCTTTAAAATAATTCAAGGAAATAGCTTTTCGGCTCTAAAAGAAGGCTCAAGTGTGGCAATTTCGCAAAATATTGCAAAAAGACTGTTCGGCACCGAAAACCCTATTGGCAAACAGATTAATTGCCTATCAGAAACGTTCACTGTCAAGACTGTTTACAGCATTCCAGGAAATTCTTCAATCGCCCCGACAGTAATTGTCAATAAAATGAAAGATTTAGTCGATTTGAGCAAAAACCAAGGTTTGTTTGTTTTAAAAATACTGTTGAAGGTTAAAGATCCCTCAAAAATTGAGAGTACAAGGACAATGCTCGAAAAAGTATACTATGACGAAATTATTGTAAAAAACTCGAAAGAAGCTGGAATGTCTCCTGCTGAAATGGAAAAGAAAATTGGCCATTTTAAAGTCTTTATGGAACCACTTTCTGAATCTAGATTGCATTCTATATTAGACGGTTATCCAGAAGGAAGAGGCAATTATCAATTTCTCTTAATAATGGCTGGATTGTCTATTTTGATCTTGATTTTATCAATTGTCAATTATATTAACATGGCAACAGCAAACGCCATTAAACGTGCTAAAGAAGTTGGAATACGAAAGATTCTTGGAGCTTCAAAAAGCAAAATTGTTTTACAGTTTATTTTTGAAACGGCTTTAATTACCTGCTTTTCTATTTTACTGGCATTGGTAATTGTTGAGTTAACGCTTCCTTACTACAATAATTTTCTTGGTAAAAATCTAACGATCATAAATGCCCAATTCTACTTGCAACTTGTTATTATCTTTAGTATTACAATTTTAGCAGCTGGCTTATTTCCTGCACTTTATGTTTCTAATTTTGAAACGATAAATGTATTAAAAGGTAATTTTGAAAGAAGTAAAAATGGCATTTGGCTTCGTAACGGAATGCTAGTCTTTCAATTCTCGACTGCTGCATTTTTTATCATTGGCTCTAGCATAGTTTACAAACAAATAGAATATTTAAGCAATAAAGATTTAGGTTTTAAAGGAGATCAAGTTATTGCTGTTTCTTTAAATTTTCCTTCGTCTTATTTTGAAGGAGAGTCAAGTACTAAGAGAATTTATAATCGATACAATACGATAAAAGAAGAGTTATCAAAGCTAAACGGTATTTCTAAAGTTTCGACAGGACTGCTTGCATTTGACGGAAATGATAATTCATTGTGGCCAGTCTGGTACAAAGAAGAACTCTTTAAACAAAAAGCAATTGGACTAGATTATGGAATGCTAGATCTGATGAACATAAGAATCATTCAAGGACGTGACTTTAATACAAAACTAGCTTCAGATACGGTAAATTCTGTTTTGATAAATGAAACAGCATTAAAACTGATGAATATTAAAAATCCGATTAACAGCGAAATTAGAATTGGCAATCAACCCATGAAAATTATTGGAGTTGTAAAAGATTTCAATATTCTAAGTCCAGAATCCAGTATCGTACCAATGACTTTCTATCATATTAAATCTTTGGATATGGCTGCAGAGATGAACGTTGTTTACATAAAGCTAAAGCCACAAAACATAAAAAGTACCATTGCAAGCATTGAAAATTTTTGGAAAGCAAAAGTAGATTCCGAAAATCCTTTTCAATATGATTTTGTTGATAAGCAATACGCGAGAACTTATGAGTCGTATGTGAAACAAAACAACTTGTTTTCGCTATTAAATATTGTTGTCATTCTAATTGCTCTTTTTGGATTATTTGCTTTAGCATCTTATTCCATTCAAAGGAGAATGAAAGAAATAGCGATTCGAAAAACTTTGGGCGCAGAAACCAATATCTTATTAAAAGAATTGTCTAAACAATATGTAGTTTATTGTGCAATAGGTTTTCTTATTGCTGTATTTCCTGCTTATATTTTATTGCAGAAATGGCTGAATAATTTTGCTTTTAGAATCGAAATTCCGATGCTGCCGTTTCTACTTTCCTTTTTGCTTTTATTATTTCTAACCTTATGCATTGTTTTAGCAAAAGCGTATCAGGCAACAAAAGTGGATGTCCTAAAATATTTAAAATACGAATAATTAGTTTTGAGTTTTTGTAAAAAGCTGTGCAAGTCTGAGCCCTTGCACAGCTTTTTTTATGAAATTATATTCCGTTAGGAATATCTCATCGTTAGAAAAAAAATCGTTTTAAAATTTCCTTTGCATTGTCTGAAGCTACAAGCAATCCACCGCTCATCATGATAATGTCTTTGAGAACCAGACGGCCTCCGACAGAAAGATACGGAAAACCAAATTCTGGTGTTGGAAAATCTCCGCCCAAATTCGGCACGTAAACTTCTGGTGTTGTGATTAAAAACGATAAAGTCACAAATGCCATTCCGAACGTTAAAAGTCCGCCCAAAAAGCCGATTTTAGGAAACCAAATTCCCAAAAGAACCAACAAGCCAATGGTCACAATAACAGTTCCTAATCCGTAAGAGAAAATATAAGTTCCGTTGGCTTCGTGCCATTCAATGTTTTTCTCCACAGTTTTGCCTTCAACGTTTTTGTAAAGTGTGTAGGCTTTTACGGTTTTACCATCTTCATTCACAACTTGTTTATTGGCATCTTTATAAAAGAAACTCATAAACGGACTATTCGCAACCAGCGGAACAATTCCGTCAGCTTCATATTTAAAAGCTTTTAATCCGCCAATCCATGCCATTACAACAAATATGGCAATTCTTAAAAAGTGAATAAAATTGTTTTGTCCACTAGCAATAAATCGTATAAATTTTTCCATTTTGATTCTGTTTTAAATACATACCAAAATTACTATACTGCTATTTGGATAAAAATGGACTAAAAGGAGTTTTCATGGACTATTTTGCCACGATAGAAATACCGACTTCTTTTCTGAATTCTTTAGGCGAAATACCCACACTTTTCTTGAAATATCGGCTGAAATAAAATTCGTCTTCAAAATTAAGATCGTCTGCAATTTCTTTTATCGTCTTAGTTGTTAAATGCAGCTGTTTTTTGGCTTCCAAAACAATTCGGTCCTGAATAAGCTGAGAAGGCGATTTTCCGAAATGCTTTTTGATTCTTTTACTGAAAGTATTTACACTTAAATTGTATTTAGAAGCATAAAAAGCGACTTCTTTGGCTTCAAGAAAATGAGTGTCTAACAAATGCTGAAACTTCAAAATATCAGCATTCCCAATAGATTCCTGAATCTGTGGTGACATTTTGAGCTGTTTTTCTTTACTGCTCAAGGCGAGAATAACCTGCAGATAAGACTTTAGAATCGAATTATCATAATCGAGTTCAGAGTCTTCTACCCTTTTCATTCTTTCCATAATGCTCGCGATTTCTTCGTAAATAAAATCGGAAACCGTCACAAAAGGTTCGCTATAAATATCATTGAATAAAATTCCGTTGCAGGCCACTTCTTTTTTATGGTATTCAATACAATAAAAATCGCCATGAAAACTGAGAACATTTATGAAAGATGCAGTTGAACTTTTCCATTGCAATAACTGATATGGCGTTAAAAACAAAAGACATTTCCCTTGGCATTCGTAATCGGTTAAATCAACAGAAAAATCCGCTTTTCCATCAAACATTAAAATGTTGTAATACGGCTCGTTGATTCCCTTTTCAAGAAAAGAAGATTGTTTCAGTTCGATTTTCATTTTACTAAATTACAATGTAATTGGAATATTCAGTCCTAATTTTTCTACTCCCATTGCGACAACGGTTCTAAATCTCTTAACATTTTTATTCGCAAAAAATAACTCTCTTGTAAGCTTTTCATAATCTGCCATTGATTTTGCTATAATTACTAAAACAAAATCAGATTCACCAGTAACGTAATAGCATTGTTGTACAGCCAAACAGGATACAAATAACTTTTTGGTTTCATCAATCAAATCGATTTGTTCACTTTCCAAAAATACTTCAACAATTAAGGTAACAGGATTTCCTAGAGCTTCTCTCTCTAAAATTGAAATATCTTTCTTAATTATGCCTTCTTCACGCATTCTTTTTATTCTTCGCTGTACTGCAGCAGCAGATAAACCAATTGTTTCTCCAATATCTCGTTGCGGAGTTAAATTATTTTTTTGAAGGATTTCTAGTATTTCTTTATCAAAACTATCCATAAATGAAACAAAATTGCAAATTCGTCTTCAAATTTAAACAAAATAACCTCTAAAAATGATGCAATTTTGCATTCTATAAATTAATAATGAACACAAAAATGAGTAAATCAATATTTAAGGGATTTCTTTTGGCTATTATAGCGGCCATATTTTGGGGAATTTCGGGAACGTTTGGACAATTTTTATTTCAAGAAAGACGAATAAATGTAGAATGGTTAATTACGGTTAGAATGTTAGTCTCAGGAATTATACTTTTATTTTATTCGAAAATAAGTGAAAAAACTGCTTTATTTGAAATCTGGAAATCTAAAAAAGATGCTTTTCAATTATTACTATTTAGCATTGCCGGAATGCTTTCTGTACAATACACCTATTTCGCTGCAATAAAACATTCTAATGCTGCAACTGCTACCATATTGCAATTCTGTGGCCCAATTATCATTGCCGTTTACTTAGCCTTAAAATTTAAGAAACTACCCAAAGCAAAAGAAACATTAGCTATTATACTTGCCGTAACTGGAACGGTACTCTTAGTAACGCATGGCAATCTTAATAAACTAGCTATTTCTGGAACTGCTTTATTTTTCGGACTTAGTTCGGCAGTTGCTTTGGCGATTTATACATTACAACCAGCTAAATTGCTTCATAAATACAAACCTTCAGTCGTAATTGGTTGGGGAATGTTTTGCGGTGGTTTTGCCTTTAGCTTTATCAAAGCTCCTTGGCAAATAGAAGGACAATGGGATTCACTTACCTTTTTATATACCGCTTTAATAATTGTATTTGGAACTTTAATTGCATTTACATTCTATCTTAATTCCGTGAAAATTATTGGAGCTCAAAAAGCCAGTTTATTAGCATCTGCTGAGCCACTTGCTGCCACTATTTTAGCTGTTTATTGGCTTAAAACACCTTTCTCTGTGATTGACTGGATGGGAAGTTTATTAATAATCTCGACTGTCTTTTTGTTGAGTAAAAGCACTGAAAAGAAAACTATCTTAAAAACCAATTTAGACTAATCTTTAACTTTTTAAAGAAATAGCACCAAAAAATGTCCCAGAAAGTTAGCTTTTCTGGGAACATTTGAGGTTGAACAATTCTAATTTATTCAAAGCTGGTTTCGTAATATATTCCTCTTTAATTCAGGAAACAAGAATGCACTGGAAGTTGGTACAATTCTTCAAAATCTACTCCTACGAGATTTAGGCTTTTAAAAAATGTTTTTGCTTTATTTTTTGCCTGTTTATTCAATCCTGTATAAAATATTTCATCGCCATTCAGCTTTTGGCTTATTATAGAAAATACTTCTGGATTAACTATATTAAGCACCTTTATAACATGAGCTTCCGGCAAAAGAGAAGCAATAATTTCAGATGATGATTTTGAATTTGGCTTCAAGCATTCTAAACTAAAAATCGGATTGCTCTCGTATATAATTACTTTTTCGCTCATATCTGGCAAGTCAGTAAGGAATAATCCAACATCTTCACGCGGAATAAACACTATTAAAATACTGGCTTTTGCAGCTTCGTCTTTGCTAACCAATTTTACATTCTCTCCCAAAGTCTCCGCCATATCTTTAAACTGACGATTTTCGCGTGTAGAACTTAATAATACCTGATACCCAGCCTTGACCGCACGGTTCACAAAATCCATTGTAAAACTACATAAACCAATTACCCCAACCTTCATACGTTTTGCATTTTGCTTTTAACCTTATAACGCAAATATAGCGGTACAAAGTACTACACGACTTATTTTTGCTGTGCCAATAAATCTACAACGTTGTAGATTTAAAACTACAAACGGCAAATTGTGATTTATGTTTGCTAAGTTTGTTCTATAATTTAGTCAGATGCCAAAAATAGCGGTTCATATTTTGCGTTACTGTTGTTTTCTGCTTTTGCTCATTACAACCCAAATGGTCTGTCAAGAGAACTACACAGCCAGATGGTACACTGCGGATAATAACGAGCTGCAGCAGAATAGCGTAAAGGCAATTGTTCAGGGCAAACACAATTTTATATGGATGACGACTGAAAATGGCATTGTTCGCTATGACGGAAATAATTTTCTTACTTTCAATTCTTCCAACACCTCTTTAGAACATACCCGCTTTACCGATATTTTCGGAAGCATCGAAAAAGACAGCCTAACCAGTTTCAACGAAAGTAAAAAAGAGCTTGTCTTTATCCGAAATGGAAAAGTCCAGATACTCAAAAAAAACGCGCTCAATTCTAGTTTAGTGCGAGACGGCAGACGTTTCTTTTTTCATGATGGTCTTCCTTCCAACTATACGATCAATAAGCATGAACCTTATTATATTAAATTAGCTACTGGAAATATATTTTTTATAGATAACCAAACCGTTGAATTATGCGATTCTAAAATGAAAAGCATTTCTAAAAATGTCTTTAAAAACGATAATGTTTTTAATTTTTTTGCAATCGACAATTCTCTTTTCTATCTCGCAGATAATGGCGATTACCACTGTTTTTCTAAAAAGGGCAAATCTTCTGGAAAGCTAAATGCATTACTTTCAAAAAACAATCGTAAACTATATTGGAATATCACAACAGGACAGGTTTTTCTTTCTATAAAAAATAAAATCTATCAGCTAAAAAATCAAAATGACCAATTAACAGCCCAATTAATTGTCGAATACAGAGATTTTGAAACCAGTAATATTATCGCTGTTTATTTTGACCAGAAAAACCAAAAACTGTATTTAGGAAGCGGCACAAACGGATTGTGTATTATTTCTTTTCCTGCGTTTAAAACAATAACGAAGAAAAAAGGAAAAGCTGAAGTTTACTATGCTGCACAAGCTTTTAGCGACAGTACCGTCATCACTTCTGAAGGGCTGATTATTAGCAACAAAGGAGTTCTTAACAGTATTCCTTTTCCTAAGAGCGTTTATCTGGATGAAAGAATAAACATCGCTCTTGATGACGAAAAAAATATCTGGATCAGCCGGGGAATGAAAATGCTTTGTTATCTGAAAAAATCAGCATATAAAGAATACCTAACCTATCCTTTTGATCAAAACCCGAAAACAATATTTAAAGATAACAGCAATACCATCTGGGTTGCTTTGAGTCTGGATGAGTTTCACAAGCCCAAATTATATTCCATAAAAAATGGAGTTTCGAAGCTTGAAGCAGTTTTGAAAAACAACATTAATTATATTGTCCAGCAAAACAATATTCTGTACTTGGCTGGAGATAACGGTTTGTTTCTTTATAATCTAAAAACCAAAAAGTTAGATTTTGCAAAAAATACCGAAAAAATAAATATTCGAAGTGTCTTTATAGACAGTCAACAAAAAATGTGGCTCACCACATACGAAAAAGGCTTTTTTCTGTATGAAAACCAAATGCTGCATTCTTTTCCAACAGATGAAGAGCATTATCTTAACACGACACACTGCATCATTGAAGATAAAAATAATTTTTTCTGGATATCTACCAACAAAGGGCTTTTTCAGGTTTCTAGAAAAGCGCTTCTTCAATATATTAAAAATAAAAACACGGTTATTTACTACCATCAATACACTAAATCGGAGGGTTTCTTGATTAATGAATTTAACGGCGGATGCCAGCCATGCGGCAATTTTCTAAAGAATAATGATATCGCTTTTCCGTCTATGAATGGTATCGTGTTTTTCAATCCTTATAAAGTTGCTCCTTTACTGCCTGGCAAGGAACTTTTTATTGACAGAATTGTTCTGGACCAAAAAACAATTGATCCAAAAGACACCATTGTCTTAAAAAACAACTTTCAAAGGGTTAGTTTTTTGGTTTCTTATCCTTATTATGGCAATCCTAAAAATCTGTCTATAGAGGCAAAAATGGACAAAATTGGCAGTGATCGCTGGGAACGATTAAAAGCCGACAAATCGATATCTTTTACCACGCTTCCTCCTGGAAATTATAAACTTACCTTTAGAAGTTTATCTGGTTTTAACGCCAATTATGCCTACAAAACTGTAATTCTTGTTGTTCCTGCCAAATTTTACCAGACGATCTGGTTTGCCATTCTCTGCGGTATTCTGGCCGTTGGTTTTGTAATTTCGATCTGGCATATCAGATTGTATTATCAAAGAATGAAAAGAAGACAGCTGGAAGAAGTAATTGCGAAAAAAACGAAAAAATTAGCCTCTACCGTTAAAAAGCTTGAAAAAACAGAAAACAATCTAAAACAAGAAATTAAACAACACGAAATGCTGGTTAAAAGTGTGAGCCACGATATAAAAAGTCCGTTAAAATTCTTGTCTTCTTCTATAAAACATCTTTCAGAAAACAGCAGTATTCAAGACGACCAACGCCTCAAACAGCAATTAACGACCTTACAGACTTCGACATCTCAGCTTTATGAATATGTAGAAAATCTAATAAAATATTCTTCTATTTTTATTGAAGGAAAAAAACTGGAAGACGAAAGTTATTCTTTGCATGAATTGATCGAAGAACGAATCCAGATTTTTGAAAAGATTGCTGAAGCAGAAAACGTATCGATTGTCAATAATGTAGAAAAAGGTTTTTGTGTTAGAACCAACAAGAAAGCGCTTTCTATTATCATTCATAATCTGATTGATAATGCCATAAAAAATACCAAAAACGGAAGAATTGAGCTTTTATGCACGACTCAAGAAAATATTCTGACTTTAAAAATTATAGATAATGGTAAAGGAATGAGCAAAGAGCTTATTGATTATTACCATAATTTTTATAAAAACCCGATTTCAAAAAATTATCATCTGGGACTTCATATGATTATTGAACTTCTTATTCTTATTGAAGGGAACATCAATATTATTAGCGACCTTGATAAAGGCACTACGATTGAGATTATGGTAGAATACAACTAACTCTGAAAAGTATTATATAAATTAATGAGTTCTACCAGATTATTGACTTTTAATTTTTCAAAAACCCTCGCTTTGTAAGTACTCACGGTCGACATGTGAATATTGAGTTTGTTGGAGATTTCTAAATTACCATTTCCTTGAACCAGCAAATCTGTAATTTGAAGTTCTCTTTTAGACAAACCTTCCAACGGATTTAAAGTCTTTTTGCTCGTCTGAATATTCACTAGTTTACTAACTAATTCAGATGAAATATACGTTCCCGATTCGAAAATTGAAGTAATGGCAAACATGATTTTTTCTTCGCTGCACAGTTTGTCTACATAACCGTTGGCACCAGAAGAAAGATATTTTAAAGCATATTGTTCTTCTTCGTGCGCTGAGAAAATCAATATTTTCACCTCAGGCTGAATGACTCTGATATCGGTTATCATATCAGTATTTTTTCCTCCTGGAATATTGATATCTAAAATCACTAAGTCAAAAGGAAGATTTTTTAAAAGTGTAATCGCTTCAAAGAAATTTTCGGCATTCGAAATGGCAACATCATCAAATTGTCGCTCCAAAATCATGGCCACTCCATTTCGCACTACCAAATGATCATCAACTATTAAAATTTTCTTTGTCATCTTCTATTTCTTCGTAAATCCTTTTCTCGTCATTTCTCCCCAACCTTTAGTCCCCATTATTTTTTCTTTATAACCAATTAAGGCTGCATAAACTGTAAGCGGATGAAAGTAAAACGGCTCAATAAAAGCGGCCATTAATAATTTAAAAAAATCGGCTTGTTTTGGGTATTTATGATAGGTTTTCTCTTCGCTATATAAGGCAATCACCGAAAAGAACACTGCAAAGGTATACACAAAAAGCAGCAGTAAAAAGAAAAAATGCCAGTTTAGCAAACCGAACACTATAAATACCGCGGTTATGACCAAACCGATAAACTCAATTGCAGGCGCTAAAAACTCAAACAGAGTCCAATATGGCACGCTTAGCATTCCTAATAATTTGTATTTTGGATTTAAGAACATTCTGCGGTGAATGCTTAATGTTTCTATGGTTCCTCTCATCCAGCGAGAACGCTGTTTTTTGAATATTTTGAAATCCTCAGGCGCTTCGGTTCAGCAAAGCGGATCTGGAATATAACTCACTGAGTAAGGCAGTTTATTATCGAGCATATAACGACGCATTCTGACAATGAGTTCCATGTCTTCTCCAACCGTTTTGGTGCTGTATCCGCCACAAAGAATGGCAATTTCTTTGTCAAAAGCTCCAAAAGCACCACTGATAAGCAATAATCCGTCCAGTTTTCCCCATGCCATTCTTCCTAAAAGAAAAGCTCTTAGATATTCTAAAACCTGAATTCTCGACAGCATTACATCTGGAACATTTACTTCGACCAAGCGTCCGTTTTTTATCACGCATTGATTGGCAATTCGCACTACACCTCCTGTTGCAATAATTCGTTTTCCGTACGATTCTAAAAATGGTTTTGCGAGTTTTAAAAGTGAATCTTTATCTAAGATACAATCAACATCAATACAAACTACGTATGGATTTTGAGCAATATTAAGTCCGACATTTAAGGCATCGGCTTTACCACCATTTTCTTTGTCAACGACAATCAGTTTTTTGAAAGCGGCATTTTTGGAAGTGTAAATTCCTCTAATTTTTTTGGTTTCAATCTGCGGATGAAAATCCAAATCAGTCAAAACCAAATCGTAGGTTTTGGTTAAGATTTCCATCGAATTGTCTTTACTTCCGTCGTTTACCACAATAACCTGATAATTATTGTAATTCAGCGAAAGCAGCGATTTTACATTTTCTTCAATAGTCAAACCTTCGTTATAAGCAGGCGCAATAAGCGAAAGTTTTGGTGCAAACTCGCTGGTTAACAAAACATCATAATCTACAAAACTGTTTCTTTTAAGATATTTTCTAAGTTCTTTTGTAGAAAGATAAGCCAACATTAAATAAGAAGACATGATTAGTATGGCGTAACCTAATATAAGGAGTATATATACATCCAAAAACCACGTTATTTCAGTATTAAAAAAAGTCATTTTCTTATAATATTATGGTGTTAAGGTCTGTAAAAGACTCTGTGCTTTGTATTTAATTATAGTATTTGATGTATTGTCTGCCAAATGAACAACATAAGGAAGCTTTTGTGTTAGTTTAAGTTCTTTTATCAGTTTTAAACCAAGTGCAATTACAGTCGTATTTTGCGATTCTAACAAATGTTCAATTCCTTCTCTATCACCAATATCGTGTTTTTTAAAAGCACCAATGATATTTAACTGCATCCAATCGTCAATAGGATCTGAATGTTCTACAAGATATTTTATGCTTTCAGTCCCTTCAAGTTTAATAGCTGCATTTAGTGCTACAATTTTTAATGTTTTCTTTCTGGCTTTAGAATAAACAATAATCTGATCAAAAGCTTCATTGATATTAAACTCTGCCAATTCGGTGATTCCTTTACATTTTACCTCCCATTTCAGGCTTTTCATTTTTTTGAATGAATCTTTTATCAGTCCAGAATCTTTATAAAAATGTTCTAATTTTTGAGCATAAACACCTTCATAGTTTTTATGCAGATTGATAAGAGATTCTGTCAAAACTTCTCTGAAAAAAGAAGTATCAAAAAGAACTAGGAAATTTTTGTCCTTCTTTACTTCGGCAAACGGAACATCTTCAAAAATAACAGCCGACATTATTTTGTCTATTATTGTACTGTATTCTTTGCTAAGGCGTTCTCGCTTTATTTTACCGTTTCTGCTGGCAACAATAATAAGATATAGAATAAGTGAAGCCGCTATGAACAGATAAATCGAGAAAGTAAGAAAAGGCACTTCCCACTGACCTTGTTTATATAGTTCCCAGATTTCAGTCATTATTAAAAACGTTTTGTTACAATTAACTGCACATTAAACTTGTTTCTATATTCGCCAGGTACATATTCCTCATCTTCATAAAGGAAAATCGGGCGTACAAATAACGAATCACCAAAACGATGCTGATACTGAATTCCAATTCTATACGCTTTTAAAGGTTGCGTAAAATTATTGTACAGATACAAATAAGGAACGTTTCCGTATTGCAACTCCAGCCTGATAAGACGTTCTTTTTCTTCGTTTACGCGTTGCACACTTAAAACATGAGAAAACAATTCGTTCGAAGTATCATAATAAGGTCTGTAAGCAAAACTATAAATCCCTGCATTATAGGCCACTTGTCCTGTAAGCAGCGTAATATCGTCGGTATCAAAATGCATAAATCTTGCGCCAAGCGAAAAATCAAAATGTTTCTGTGGCTTAAAATAATATTCTAAACCTGCTTTGGCTACAGGAAATATAGTTTCTCCTGTTGATACCCCAGCATTTGCATACAAATAGCTTTTGTTTGAAAAGGTTTGATAGAAATCGGTTTCAAATAACATTTGGGTTTCATTGCTCACATTTCCAATATTTGCCCTTCCTACAATTGCCGATTTGCTGAATTTATGCGAATACTCTGCATATCCATAATGAAATGGAGATTGCCCAGGATCTGAGGTCGAAATATTAAGATAAGAAAACGAAACGGCATTTTTTGCTTTGCGCCCAATAAGCGTACGGATTCCTCTAAAAGCCTGCGTACTATTATCAATATAAGATGCCTTTTCTATCAAATCTAAAGCTTCTTGATCGCGGTTTAATTTCTCTAGACAAGTTGCTTTAATCTTCAATACATCAACCGATTTTGGATCAATGGCCAGATATTTATCGCAATACGAAATGCATTTTTCATAATCTTCTGTCCAAAAATAGACATTTAGAAGGGCCTGTAAAGCTTCTGGATTTGGATTATTTCGGTCTGCCATTGGAGACAAAATTTTTATAGCAGTTTTATATTCTTTTTTCCAGCTGTAAATGCGTCCTGTGTAGATTTGTATATCTTCATTTTCAGGATATTTGGCGCGCAGAGGTTCTATAATCGATAATGCCTTATCGTAATTTTCTTTTTCGACTTCGCGCTTCACATTGGCCAAAGCCTCGTCTATATTGATTTCTTGTCCTATTGCAACAGAAGAAATAAAAAGCAGGAAAATAGAATAATAAATAAACTTCATCAGATTCGGGTTTTTAGTAGTTTATTAATTCTCACTAAAAGTACAGCCGGACTTACTGGTTTTGCAATAAATTCGTTTGCTCCAATATCAAAAGAGTCAAGCTCAGTCTGCTCAACACCCGAAGAAGTCAATATAATAACGGGAATATCAGATTTAAGGTTCTCTCTAACGTGCTGCGTAATTTCCATTCCGCTAACACCCGGCATGTTTATATCAGTCAATATTAAGTCGTAGTTTTCTTTTTCGATCGCGTCCAACGCCTCTTTACCATCAGAAAACTGGTCAACACTAAATCCTTTCGACTCTAAGAAAAAAGATAACGATTTGCGTAGGATATCATTATCTTCTGCTACAATAATTCTCATTTTTTATTTTTTTATCTGGGGGATATTCAAAATTATAACTTCTTATTTATAAAGCTACTTCATATTTCTATTATATCATAGCTCTTTTAAAATTTTAACGACTTCTTCAATTCCGCAGTGAAAAATATTCACTTTATCTAATGTTTCCGAAGTAAATTCGCCAGATGATGCTTCTACTTCGATAATGGACAGACAATTGCTTAAATCTTGCAGCATAAATATATCCATGCTTGATTTCATATTATGCGCCAGTTTTTTTACATTTTCATAATCCGTATTCTTAAATGCTTCTTCTAACTGTGCCACCTGACTTGGAATTTTTTCTATAAAAAGATCTATCATATCTTTTCTAAATTCAGAATCGCCTCCAGACATTTCATCCAAAAAAGACATATCAATAATTCTCTTATGATGCGTATTGTTATCTGGCGTCATTACTGTTTTTATCGCTTTTAAAAGAACAGACTGTTTAAACGGTTTTGGCACGTAAGCATTCATTCCTACTTTGTAGCATCGCTCCTGCTCACCTACCAGAGAATGTGCCGTCATGGCAATAATTGGAATACTGGAGTTCATCTCGTTTCTAATATATTCTGTGGTTTGATAGCCGTCTTTAACAGGCATCTGCAAATCCATTAAAACCAAATCATATTCGTTTTGAGACAAAAGCTCGATGCCTTCTTCGCCATTTTGCGCAATATCCAAATCAAAACCAAAATTATTAATGACGCTTTTTGCAAGCTTTTGGTTTAAAACATTGTCTTCGCAAAGCAATATTTTAAGATTTCCTAAATCATTTTTAGAAACCGTTTTTACTGCGGTTTCTTCAAAATTTGACTTTTTGTACGAAAGGGTAAAGAAAAACTCCGAACCGCGGTTTAAAGTGCTTTTTACGTGAACTTCTCCTTTCTGCAATTCAACCAGTTGTTTTACAATATTCAATCCAAGTCCGGTACCGCCAAATGTTCGCGTTGTACTTTCTTCGCCTTGTGTAAAGCGTTCAAAAATAGTTGCAAGTTTATCTTTCGGGATTCCGATTCCGGTGTCTTTTACAGAAAATTTAAGCGAATAACTGTCTTCTGTTTCCTCTATTTTCTTTACCGAAACGGTTACTTCTCCTTCATTTGTAAATTTAAGAGCGTTTCCGATAAGATTTACCAATATCTGATTAAGCCTTCCTTGATCTCCAATAACCAAATCTGGCATTTCGGCATCCAAGAAAAGATTAAACTCCACCTCTTTCTGCACTTTTACTTTCAGTAAATTATAGACGTGTTTGAGCGTTTTCTTTAAATTAAATGGTTCGGCTTCGATTGGTAAATTTCCCGATTCAATTTTAGAAAGATCTAAAATATCATTTACAATCAAAAGTAAATTTTCACCAGCAATCTGCACACTTTCAATATAATCGCGCTGTGTATCATCGAGTTCTGTCTGTGCAAGCAAATCTGTAAAACCAATAATCGCGTTTAAAGGTGTTCTAATTTCGTGGCTCATATTGGCCAAAAAACTGTCTCTTGCCAGAACAGCGCGTTCGGCAATTTTTCGCTGCGTATATAATTGATGGTTTTTTGTGCCTAATTCGAGCTGAGCGATAACATGTTTCGCTATAATAGAAAGTGCATTACGCTGATTTTCATTCAGTTCTTTTACGACATGATCTACTGCGCACAAAGTCCCGATATTATAGCCATCGGGCGTTGTAAGCGGTACACCTGCATAAAAACGAACATTAAATCCGCCTGTTACATTGGGATCGTCTTTGAATGTTTCGTTGACATGCGTATCGTTGATTTCTAGAATTTTTGTATCTAAAAGAGTGTAATTGCAAAAAGTGATTTCGCGCGGAACTTCAGAAACTCCTATTCCAATTTCAGATTTGAACCATTGTCTATTTTCATCAATAAAAGAGATATGGGCAATTGGCACACCGCATATATAAGCAACAAGCTTTGTCGCATCGTCAAAAGCATCATCTGGAAGCGAGTCGAGTATATTATAACGTTTTAGAGCAGCTAAACGTTGAAGTTCGTTATCTGGAATTGGATAATCTTTATTCATTTTATTCAAGTGGTAAAGGTATAAAGGTAAGGCAATTTAGTCTAAGCCCCTTGCATTATCTCGACTTTTCTATCAAAACGACTTTAAGTATAGTAGTTTTCATCGGTCAAATCTTCCTTTTTTTATTTCATTACAAATTTTTTCTTGGTCATTACAAAATTGAATATCCCCTATTGGGCAAATGCTGATTTTGTTATAAAATTGCCCTGATTTTATCAACTAATCTCTTCAAAAAAGCCCTTTTTCTATCTTTTTTAAAAGAAAATCAAGTCGTTTCGAAGAGCAAAAAATTAAAATAAATGAAAAATTTAAGAAACAGTATTTTTTACATTGGAGTTATTGGAGGATTCTCTGTTCTAATGTATTGGATTATTTTGTTAGGCGTAAAACTGGAAACAGGCCGAAATCTTAAAATCCCCACTTCTGACAAAAGCCAATGGAGCGAATTTCTCGATTCTCTTATAAAAAACCTGCACCATCCTTTAGCGCTTTTATTGGCACAGATTGTTACGATTATCTTTGTTGCCCGTATTTTTGGATGGATTTGCATTAAAATAAAACAGCCTGCCGTAATTGGAGAAATGATTGCAGGAATTGTGATGGGACTTTCTTTAATCGGAATGTATCTCCCTGAGTTTTCTGCGGCTTTATTTCCTGCGGAATCACTTGGAAATCTTCAGTTCTTAAGCCAGATTGGTTTAATCCTTTTCATGTATATCGTCGGAATGGAGATCGATATGAAGATTTTGAGAAACAAAGCCCATGATGCTGTAGTGATAAGTCACGCAAGTATTATCATTCCGTTTGTTTTAGGAATGGGACTAGCGTATTTTATCTATGACGAGTTTGCCCCCGCAGATGTACAATTTACATCTTTTGGTTTGTTTGCCGGAATCGCGATGAGTATCACTGCTTTTCCGGTACTTGCCAGAATTGTGCAAGAACGCGGCATTCATAAAACAAAATTAGGAACGATCGTAATTACCTGTGCGGCTGCCGATGATATTACGGCTTGGTGTATTCTTGCGGTTGTAATCGCAATTGTAAAAGCGGGTTCTTTTGGTAGTGCTTTATATACTGTTGTTTTGGCTTTAGGATATGTTTTTTTAATGATAAAAGTGGTTCGTCCGTTTCTTAAAAGAATTGGAGATTTGTATGCGACAAGCGAAAAATTAAGCAAACCCAGTGTTGCCATTTTCTTTCTAACTCTTGTTGTTTCTTCTTACTTAACAGAAGTTATCGGAATTCATGCTTTATTTGGTGCTTTCATTGCTGGAGCAATCATGCCTGAAAATATTAGATTCAGAAATCTATTTATCGAAAAAGTCGAAGACGTTGCACTTGTACTTTTATTGCCGTTATTCTTTGTTTTTACTGGTTTAAGAACGCAAATTGGTTTGTTGAACGAGCCTTATTTATGGAAAATTGCAGGGTTAATTTTTGCTGTAGCTGTTATAGGCAAATTTGTCAGCAGTGCGCTTGCAGCAAAATTTGTGGGACAAAACTGGAAAGACAGTTTATCGATTGGAGCTTTAATGAATACAAGAGGTTTAACTGAGTTAGTGGCTTTAAATATTGGTTATGATCTTGGCGTATTGAGTCCAGAATTGTTCTCTATGTTTGTAATTATGGCGTTGGCTACAACATTTATGACGGGGCCAACATTGGATTTAATCAATTGGCTTTTTAGATCTAGCAAACCAGAAACCGAAGAAGATATTGCATTAAAAAACAAGTACCGAATTTTATTGTCTTTTGATAGACCAGAATCTGGAAGGGCTTTACTTAAAGTTGCGGACGGATTAACCAATAAACGTTCTGAAAGCGCTGAAATTACTGCCATGCACTTTCTTCCTACAGAAGAATTACATCACTACAACACAGATGTTTACGAAGACGAAAAGTTTAAAGATATTGTAGAAGAATCTGTTGCTTTAAACCGAAATATCACTACTATGTTTAAGGCATCTTCTGATATTGATAACGAAATTGTAAATGTGGCCAACAAAAGCAAACATGATTTATTATTGGTTGGAATTGGGCAATCTATCTATCAAGGAAGTTTATTAGGAAGAGTGCTTGGATTTACAACTCGAATTATCAATCCTGAAAACATATTAAATACCGTAACTGGAAAGGAAAACATTTTAGAATCTGCTCCTTTTGATGATGGAACAAGACAAATTATTGCAAAATCACATATTCCTGTTGGAGTTTTGATTGACAAGGATTTGGCCGAAATCAACACGATTTTCATTCCGCTTTTTAGTTTAAAAGATTGGAGTTTTATTCAGAACTATGTTCAGAAATTTATTCAGAATATCAATGCGAGAATTGAAATTTTGGATGTTGAAGGCAAAATTATGGCCGATCTGGACACGAAAGAACAAATTAGGCTAATGGAACAAGCTGCTCCAAACCAGCTAACTCTAAGAAAAGAACAATCTATTGAAAAAGATTTTCTTGACCAACAAGATCTTATGCTGATTTCTATTGATGGATGGAAACATTTGGTAGAGAATAAAAGCCCTTGGCTGGCAAATATACCTTCTACTTTAATTCTTTCTGAAGATAAAAAATAGCTTTTAAATTATGAGTTATGAGTTAAGAGTTATAAGTTGTAGTTGCAAATAGGTCAACTCTTAACTCTTAACTCATAACTCATAACTCATAACTCATAACTCATAACTCTTAACTCTTAACTCTTAACTCTTAACTCTTAACTCATAACTCATAACTCATAACTCCAGAATTCTATTCAGTTCAAGTGTTGTATTTCCTGATGGAAGTGCTTTTGGAGCTTTTACTAATTTTTGAGCTAAATATGCAGTTGTGATTGGTTTCAAGTTTTTAAAAAGTCCGAGGGCGTTGAAGAATTTAATGACTTTTACTGAAATTTTTTCGCCCAAACGATCTGTATTTTCTCGAATTAAAGCTGCTCAGGTCTGAAAATGATGTATTGCGAAAAATGAAGCTCCTGTAGATAATCTTCTAGTTTTCCTTTCATCATCGAATAATATACATTGCTTTTTGCCGAAGCTCCGTAAGAAGAAACCAAAACCAACGAATTTACATTGTTTTGTTTTGCGGCAGAAGCAAATTCAGCTGGAATATCATAGTCAATTTTCCATTGCTTCTCTTTTGAGCCCGCATCTTTTAAAGTTGTTCCAATGCAAGAAAAAAGAACATCGCCGGTAATTAATTCTCGAAACGAATTTACATCTGAAAAATCAACAACGTGTTCTGTTAATTTTGAATGTGATTTTCCTGTTGCACGTCGCACAAAAATGGAAACTTCTGAATAATCATTACTTTCTAAAAGCAGATTAACCAACTCTTTTCCTGTTGCGCCTGTTGCTCCAATTACCAATGCTTTCATAATATTCGCAAATTTTGTATCGTAAATATAATGATCTTTTTATTGAAAAAAACGTCTACCAATATGTCGTCTACCAATATTTCACTCCTACGGAGCGTTTTCTTTGGTTATTCTGTTTGCTATAAATATTATGCTTCTCCGAAGCATTAAAAAAGTATTGTGCTCGGTTTTTCTTTGCATTCCAATGGTCAAAATCATTGGTTATGCTTCTTAGCTATAAATATATTGCTCCTACGGAGCGTTTTCAAAAAAGGCTGTCACCAAAGTGACAGCCTCAAATTAATGCAATTCTAAATTTTATCTTTTAATAAATTTCTGTGTATACTTTGCTTTGTCTGTTGCAATATTGATAATGTAAAAACCTTTGGCAAAATTACTTACATCAATTTGATTGTTGTTAATTCTAGTATTAAGGGTTCTTCCATTAACATCGTAAATTACAACATCAATAATTTGCTCTTCACTACTGATATTCAGATAATCTGAAACTGGATTTGGATAAATAGACAAGTGCACTTTTGTGAATTCATCTCTTCCTAAAGTCGATGTATTAACTGAAATCGATTTTTCGACCACTTTTCCATTAGAATTAAAACTAATTACAACTGTTGCTGTTCCTGGATTCTTTGGAGTTAAAACTAATTCTTCGTTAGTGTTAATTTCTGCTAAAACAATATTTTCATCACTATTTGATTTTATCGTTTTTACAATCGCTGCCGAAATATTGTCTTCATCTGAAACCACCGTTTTCAAATCAATAATTGTTGGACTTAACACTGAAACTTGTGAAGGTAAAATTGCATTGACAACTGGCGCTGCATTATCAGGAAATACCGTCATAGCAGGAAACCAATAATAATCGTTTAGAGTTTTAGTATCAATCAATTGCCCTGTAGTATCGTAAGTATGAACCCAGTTTTTTTGATAATGCGCTCCAAATCCGCTTTCTGTTGTGTTTACAATTAAGTTACCAGAAACTGGATCAATACGCAATCCAGCACCGTAAACAATCTGTTTGTACGTTCCTGTTTGTCCAGGAATTGTAGCAAAATTTTCATTGAATGTTTTCGTTGCAATATCAAACTTTACAATTTTAATTCCACTAACATAACTGCTTACACCATTGTTCCAATACAATGCATTTTCTTTATTGCTATAAGTAAAACTTCCTGCATTCCAAGCTCCCCAAGAACCTTGATATTTAGTTGTTGGAATCGCATATTCTGTGGTTGCAAAAGTTTTTGCATCAATATTGATCAATTTCTGGTCTTGAATTCCCCAAACACTTCCATCTTTAGCCTGCGTAACCGAATTGAAGACTCCAGTAATAGTTTTGACAACGGTATTTGTTTTAGGATCAATAACTAAAATTCCTGCGCTCTGTTTTACAGCAAAAACATATTGCGAAGTACGAATCATATTCCCGATTTGCCCCAAGTACTGACTTCCGCCGCCCGTTCCTGCAATCAAGCTTCCCACTTTCATATTGGCAATATCAAAAAGAAAAACTCCGTTTGAAGCACCTATATATCCTGTTTTTTCATCAACACCAATAAAAGAACGACCGTCTCCTCCTCCAATATTATCAAATGCAGCAATTTTTTTCATGGTTAAAGCATCGGCAACAACCAATCTTCCACCCGGCGTATAGTGTGTATCTCCTCCATCTGCCGCCTGTTTAGAAACAAAATAAAACTTATCTCCGTAAATCGTTCCGTATTGTGTAGTTGCGCCAAAAGCTTTATTTTCATTTACATCGCTATAAACTCTATAATTAATTTTTCCGTCATTGCTGACAAAATTTACAGATCCATTAGTGTGGCCAAACCATTCTTCGTTTACCATGAAATAGCCTTTAGTAAAATCTATTGTTTTAGAATAAGGAGCAACTGGAGTAAAAGTTGTGGCAATATCAAAGCTTTCCATATTTGGATTAAAATTCCAGACATCCCAAGAGCCATTTTGCAATTCACGAGTAGAAGCTCCAACACCAGAATAATTATAATCGGCATCTATTGGATCTTTAACCCAATAAGACCAATATCCTACCATCCATCCTGACTGCCAATGATCATTTGGATCGATGCCTGTATAAGAATCAAAATCGTATTCGCTAGTATTAATAAGACCATCAAAAGGATAATATGGATATTTTTTATCTCCATCTTTATAAAGTCCGTTTGTACCTGTTCCATTCAAATCGAAACCTAACCCGCCAATTGCAGATCCATACTGAGTTCCTTGTCTGAGTAAGGCAAAGAAACGCGGATCAGCCTTTGCAATGGCTTTAACCATATCTTCTCCTGTTGCAGTTCCATCCCATTTAAAACCCCAAACCAAAGCGTCAGCAGTTTTACCGTCATTCCATTGCACCACCAATGCAGCCTGATTAGATCCACTTCCAACCCAAAACTGAATATCTGCAAAAGTAGTTGCACTGGCGCTTTTTGCGGTTAATTGTTTTTGCGTTACTGTTTTTGTTTTAATATCATTTCTAGAAACGCCTTGCACTGTTACCTGTGCATGGGTTAGAAATGCAAAAAATAACAGGATGACTATAAAGTAATTTTTCTTCATAATGTATTGATTTTAAAATGTTGTGTTAATCTGTTGTTTGTTTAACACATAGAAAAATCGGGAATGTCTTGTTTGCCGTAAACTTTGTCAAAGTTTAAAACTTTGACAAAGTTCTAGTAAGAAATCACAAGACTAAATCTATCTTTCTATGTGTTTAAAAATTTAGTTAAGATGTAAGTCGTAAGCCCCCGAAACTTCTGTAGAAACTTCTCCAAGCCAGCCTGCTTCCTGATTAATTGCGGTGTAAACTTTTACGAAATCAATTCCTGGAAGTTTGACGTATTTTCCGTTTTTATCTACTGCCCAAGAAATGTCAATATTTGAAGCTTCATCGTTATTGGGCGCATTATCCGCATAGCCAAATTCATACGATTTGCCTACCCAATACGAGCCTTCTCCACTTTGATCATAGAAATTATCTGCAATTTTGGTTCCTTTCAAAGTATAAGAAGCATCGGCAATCCAAAGCGGATAATAGTTTTGATTATGAAATACATTTTGCACTTTATAACCTGATTGCCCAGCATTATCCTGCCATTTAATATATTCTGTATCAAATTGCCAAAATTCATTTCCTGCAACAGGTTCCTTATTGGCATCTGGTTTAAAATAAGTGATCTCGTAGTTTTTTACTGTAGTGCTCTTAAAATATTCGCTTCCAGCAATTTCGTACCATTCGTCTTCATCGGGTTTTCCATTTTTATTCTTGTCATAAGCCACCATAATAATTCCGGGTTCACACGATCCTGCGCGCGCTTCATTGGCTTCATTTCCCCAAAAAGCATTTCCTAAAATCTTAAAATCGCGACCGCCCATATTCGGAATCGTATGATCGAAACCAAAAACTACATAACCGCCAAAACCACCAAGCGAAATCATAGATGTATTTGAACCCACAATTGCTTTTTTCGCAGCTGTAATGATGTTGGCCTCTGTATTTCCTGCTACATATTGCGGAATTTCATTAGTAAACTGCCCAACTGCTGGACGAAAATCAAGTACATTAGAAATATATTTACTGTAAGTTCCCGTTTCTTTGATCACATTAATTGAAGAAGTGTAGACTTTTGACTCTCCATTAATTTCTACTTTTAAAGTCAGCGGATAATTTTTTTGAAAAGGACTAATAAAATCTAAATCTGCATTTTCTGAAATTATAGAATCATTAATGCTCCAAGTCAGTTTTGCAGTGCTCGGAAGAGCTGTAGCAATATTCAGCACTTTAAAACGGTCAATTGTATACGATTCTTTCAGCACTTCTGCAGGAAGCAAATCTTCTTCGTTGTCTTTATCGCAGGCAACAAATCCCAAAAAGAGAATTGAAAACAAAGCGATTTTGAAAAGGTTTTTGTTTGACATTTTTTAATTTTTAGTTATAAAAGCAATATGAGCGGGAATATTTCCTGCGGTTGTTTTCCATTTTAATTTTCCGTCGGGCGTAAAACAGTAGATATAGCCTGTTACCACGTAGTTTTGAGCGTCGGTAATGTAGATTTCTTTGGTTTCTGGATTGACTTGAAGTCCATACGGAATCATGATTTGTTTGTCGGTTCCGTCTGTGATAATTTGGTCTGTAATTACTTTTTTAGTTTTGGTGTCCAAAATTCCGTAACTCACTTTATTGGTTCCCGTTAGATAGCTCCAAGAAACACTATAGTAATACAATAAATCGTTAACGAGACAAGTTCCAGAAACCGGAATATCGAGTTGCATTTTCTTTTCATCTGTCTGCGTATCTATAACAAAAAGATTGGATGGCGTGTTGTAATAATCACCTCGCGAACTCACATAAATATCGCCTCGGCTGTCAATCTGCATGCTGTATAAATTTATTCCAACATCGATTTTTTTAATCTCTGTAAATGTTTCCAAATCAATTACAGATACCGTTCTGTCATAATTTGGAACTCTGTAACCGCCTGAATTCGCAACATATAATTTTCCGTTATGAACGACCATTTGTTCGGGCTGATAACCAACCGTTACTTTTCTTTTTATTTCTAATGAAGTCGTATCAATTTCGGCAACAAAACCAATTTCAGCATTCGGATTTATAGCAACAGGTCCAGAATACGAACTCACATACGCTTTGCCTTTATAAAAAGACACATAACGGCAATTTGGAATATCGATTTTCTTGATGCGTTTTGCTGTCCATTTTTCTAAAACTTCCACTTTGTTAGAACAATTAATGACCGCATAAACCTTATTTCCGTAGATTTTAATGTCGTTTCCAACATCTCCCAATTCTTTTACAACCGAAGGATTTCGTTCTGAATACACATCTGTGGTGTAATTTCCTGTTCTGTAATTGAAAACATCCAAACTCGCACGGTTCATTCCCATATTACCTTCGTTTAGAAGATAAAAACCTTCAATCTTTCCATCACTTCTTGGTGCTGCAACACTCACATCCGAAGAAAGAAATATCGTTTCGTCTTCTCTGCACGAAACTAAAAAAATGGCAATACTTAAACTGAATACTATTTTTAAAATGCTCTTTTTCATAACTCAAAACTGATTATAAATTTGAATGTTCTTCCCGGCATCGGATAATTGTAAATCACTTCATATTGCTGATTCAAAGCGTTGTTGACTTCAACCGTTCCATTCAGTTTGTAATCTTTGAATGTGAAAGATTTTTGAACCGACAAATCGTGTGTATACCAAGGCTGAACTTCATTTACTTTAATATTATTGACATTTCCGTTGTAGCGTTTTCCGACATAAATAAAGCTGTAATTGAAATTCCAAGATTCATAACCCGCATTCAAAATTCCAGATCCGCTGTGCCAAGGCGTGTAGGGAATCTGATCGCCATAAGAAGACATTTCTAAACCGACAAACTTTGTAAAATCTTGACTTTGAGAATACGTATAGGTTAAATTGGCATCTAGTTTTAGCTTATTAAAATGCGTTGCCATATTCAAAACCGTTTCGATTCCTTTTCCTTTTACTTGCCCTATATTGGTCATCATCCAGCGAAATAAATTTCCTGTTGGAGCAGCAATAATTTTATCTTTTGTATTGGTATAATAAGCATCTGCCTGAAAAGAAAATTTATCAAAAAAGCTTTCCCTTACGGGGAAATTATACGTAAAACCAACATCGTATTGATTCATGTATTCTGGCTTCAAAGTGCTCGAACCGATCATGGTATAATACAAATCGTTGAAAGTGGGCATTCTGAAAATTCGTTTAGCGAAAGCTCTTAAATTGAAATCGTATTTCTTAAACGGCGTATAACCAAGAAATATAGCGGGAGTAAATTCGGTTTTATTGGGTGCTTTGGCATTGTACTTCACTTCTTCGATAACGCGAGTTGCGAGTACATTTCCTAAAACTTTAAAACCTTCATATCGATAGGAACTTGCCAGAGAAACAAGTGCAGTATAACGCTGCGGAAAAGAAAACTGTGTCCGAATGCCTCTTCTGGTTGCATTTAGTTTATTGTATTGAAAATCGGTTGAGAGCGAAACATCCCAAGTGGGTAAAATGCTGTACATATTGACTGCAGAAAAATAGGCTTCCTGCTGATAATAACTATCATCAGATTGCACGCCTTCTGTTACGGTTTCTCCTAAAACATTGGTTGTATCTCGTGCAATATAATGGGTGTAATCGTAAGCAAATTTTCCTTTTAGCTGAAATTTATATTTCTCTGAAACGTCTTTCGTTAAAGAAGACTGTCCGAAAAAATTCTTATCAAATTGACGGAAACCATCTCGAAACTTATTTTCTACAATGGCCCCTGGAGCGCCTCTTTCAGAATCGTAGTAATACACTTTGGCATCCCAAGTTCCTTTATTTATTTTTCCGAACAAGCCCGATTCCAATCGGAATGCTTCAATATCGCTATTCCATCGTGTTGCTGTGGTATCGTAGGCAATGCTTCCGTCTTGATTTTTTCTTTTGTATCTAAATTTATACTGTCCGTTTGATTTGATGTATTCTGAGCTTACACTTAAGCTGACTTTATCGCTCAGTTTTTGTTCCCATCTAAAAGAAGGATCGTGATAATTGATGGACATTGTTTTGTAACGAACCAGAAGATTGTTTTTTTTATTGCCTGTAAAAACAGGACGTTTGGTTCGCAAATAAATCGTAGAAGCAGCCGCAAAGTCTTTTGCTGACTGGAAAACTTCACTTTTCTGGCCATTATACATCGTAAGCGATTCCATATCGTCAAGCGAATACTTTCCTAAATCGGTTACGCCGTTTTGAGCATTTCCAAGCTGAATTCCGTCATAAAAAACACCAACATGATGCGTTCCCATATTACGAACATCAACCGTTTTAAGGCCGCCCACTCCGCCATAATCTTTAATTTGAGTTCCGGCAAAATAACGAAGAGCATCTGCGACATTGTGAGTCGCCAAATTCTCGAGCAAAACGCCCGAAAGACTTTGTACGGGAATCACTTCCTGATACGGTTTTCCTTTTAAAACAACTTCTTTTAAAACCCGCGAACTATCAGTCACTGCTTGTGAATGAAGCAAAAAAGGAACAAGTACTAAAAAAACAGAAAATAAAGTTTTACTCAAATTATACATCACGATTTTATTAAATAAACTTTACGTGATGCAACAATTATAAAAACATAGAAATAGACCAACTATCCTAAATAGCAGGTCATTATCTTGTCCTCAACTTCATACCACGAAAGTTTTAAACTATGTGATCGTGGCAGGTCTCCTGACTTATTCCATCTTTAAACGGCCTTCTCATCCGAAACAACGAACAATGGCATTAGTAATGTTTAAAGACTTAAATAGAACTTACAGTAGCGGGTCTGTTCAGGATTTACACCTGATTCCCTTTTAACTATTTCTTCTGAATTGAAAAAATAGACCAAAATCAGCCGCAAAGATATAATTATCTTTTACAAATGTAAATTCGAAAGATTTTAAAGCCTATTATTTTTTGTTTCTTCTAAAATTGATCGCATTAAAAGAATACGAAACCATCAAATAACTCCAAAACGACAGTTTTTCTACGTCTTGTACCTTGGGAAGGTTTGTCATTGAATCTGTAGATTTATAAAATGAAAATGCACCGTTAATTTCTAGCTCTTTAATAGGAACATATTTTATAGAAATATCACTTTCACATCCTAAAAATTTTGACATCGCCTGATTTAAATTATGCTGCAAAGAATATTGTGTATAAAAAAGATGAAAATCTGAACGAAACGTAAGTTTTGAATTTATTGGAAACAAAGCAAACAAATATGGATTCACAAGACCTTTTCCACCAACATCAGCAGGAAAACGCGTAAAAACATTCATATTTCCATTAAACTTCCAAGTAACGCCATATAAAACATCAAAGTCTCCTGAATTTTCTTTCCCTGTCTGTAAACTGCTTCCGCTAATTATCTCCGCTCCTAATCGTAAAGTAGTTTTTGGCAATGATAATTTCACTTCTGGCTGGAAATAGTATGCAAACAAATGTTGCCCTTTTTGATTTCTACCAAATTGCAAATAGCTATTTAAAGTATAATACCATTGCTTCTTTTTAAACTCAATTCTTCCTCCTGTAGTGGCGCGAGTGTATAGTGTTTCTGAATTTGTTTTCTCTAAAAAATCAACTGTATTTATAGAATTAAAAGAAAGATTTTTATTCGAATTATAACTAAAGTTGTACACTAGCATGTATTTGTATTTATTGGAAGCAACTGGAGAATAAGCACTTTCAAAACTTGTATTGTATTTTCTCGTAAAAACAAAGAAAAAATCATGGGCAAAATGTGGCGTATATTTCATAATTCGAATTCCTTCATGTGCTCTACCCTGCTGAGCCCAAGGCGCATCCGAAAATAATCTGCCGTTATCTAATAAAATATTTTGTCTTCCTAGACGAAAGTTTATGTCCTTAAATTTCGTTTCCAAAAACAACTGATAAAAATTTATGCTTCCGACTTTAGAATTTGAATTTGCTTCATCCCACAAATGAATTTCTTGTAAATCGGATTTTATAAACCATTTTTCACGCAAGTATTGCATTGAAACTCTATTTCTCTGCGTTATGTAAAAATAGGGATCTATCGAGTCATTTGGAGGAAGCATATAATTTGAAGTATATTCTGCTCTTGGACGTATTTCTATATTCATCAAAAACTGCTGCGACAAACTATCTCTTTTTTGTGCATTTAAATATCCACTAACTACTAAAAACAGTAAAAAGACAATTAATTTAAATGAGTTTGTCCGAATCATATATACAAATCCTATAGAATTACTATACAAATGTAATAATATAAGTAGTGTTATTTATTCTCGCAAAAAGATTTATTTGTGATATCGATTCAAAGAAATAGCTAATAGGTTTAAAATTAAGCTCTATAATTCGTCCAAAATTAATATTGCTAAAGCAAAAAAACCACTCCTAAAAAAGAGTGGTTTAAAAAAGATATGAAGAAGAATGTTACTAACTCTACTTAAAAAAATAACCTACTGTTATTTGAAAAATTCGGTTCTTCATATCGCTGTTAATACTATAATTGGTGTTGGCGGTTACATCTTTAAAGACATTAGTATAAGAAACATTATATCTTGCATCTGCATAAAATTTGTCTTTAAACTGATAACCCAATCCGAAATTTACAGAAGCATCTACTCCATTTGAATACTCTTTTAAATTCATTTCTTCATGATTATCATAACCTAAAAAGTTATCTTGATATTTATTGTTTGCTTTTAAAAGTATTCCTACTTGAGGCCCAGCTTGTAAACTCAACCCTTTAACAACATAATATTTCAGCATTACTGGAATGTTTAAATAATTTATGGCAATGGTGCTTTTGTAATGTGAGTTTTGAACTTCTGGATCTGAATAAGACAATTTCATTCCCTGCTGACTGTATAATAACTCCGGCTGTACCGAGAAGTTTTTTGCCAACGGAATTTCAGCCATTAAACCGGCTGTAAATCCTGTCTTATCAGAGGAGTTCAATTCGTTATCATCAAATGTTAGGCTCGAAATATTCAAACCCGCTTTTACTCCCAGTTTCACCTTTTCGGTTTGGGCCATTACACCTGCACACATCAGTAGTGCACAGATTATTAGCTTTGATTTTTTCATCTTTTTCGTTTATTTTTTAGAAGAGCAGTTCTACACGAGAACTGCCATTTCTATCTGTATTTTTGTTACTTTTTAATGATCTTAGCCGTGTACTTTTTACCTTGAACTGTACAGTCTAAAATATAAACTCCAGTTGCAAGCTGACTTACATTTACACTTGATGGAACAGCAGAATAGGTTTTACTCCAAACGGCATTGCCTTCCATAGAGTAAATTTTCATTTCAGCTTCACCTTCTGCTTTTTCAGCCAAGAAGATATTTACATTATCTGCCACTGGATTTGGGAAAACTCGGAATGAATTTGTCAATTTTCCGATAAGCAACCCTTTAGAATCAATTGGAGCAGACATATTTGTACAGCCGTGTGCATTGGTTACTTGAAGACTATAACTTCCTTCCCAAATTGTAGCAACTGTTTTTTCGGTTGCATTTGGCAAAGGCCTACCGTTTAAATACCATTGGTAGCCAGCAGCATCATTAGAAGCTGTAATTTTATTTCCTTCTAATGCCTGGATCTCTGGAACTGTGTTTTCAAGAACATTAATCGTTGTAGTGAAAATTTTTCCTAATCCGTGTTCGTTGTAAACCGTTACATAGTAATCTCCGCTTTCTGTTGTAGTGAAAATTGGATCTGTAGAACCATCAAACCACTCGTAAGCAGCATAATTTCCAGGATTTAAAACTACTTCAGACCACAAACATCTCCGCTTGGAAGCTCAGATTCGAATGTATCAAATACCACCGTTACTTTTTCAGTAAGGCTGCATCCGTTTTCTAATGTTGCTGTTACGGTATAATCTCCTGCTTTATCAACATTTATAGAATTGGTAGTTTCACCTGAACTCCATTTGTATGAAGTCGCTTCTAATTCTTTAGCAGAAAAGTTTCTCTCTGCATCCAGAAATACACTTTTGCCTGCATAAGCATGGATAACTGACACATCAAACATTTTAAAATCTGACGGTACACCTTGGTATACATAATTCTTGATACTATTGTTTTGTTCGATAGCATCGTTTTCCATTTTTGCATTTATGGCAAATACATGAGAATCTCCAGAGTCATCTAATTTAGGCTGTTTGATAAAAGTATAATCAATACTTTCGCCAACTGGAATTCCTGATGCAACGGCTTCTGAGATTTTTTCTGATGTATTACTATACTCCAAATCTAACTGGATAGAATTTTCTTTAATAGCAACTTGCCCTTCGTTTGTCAGTCTAACTTTTACTTCGCTATTACCGCAAATATCTTTTGGAGACAAAATTTGAACAGAAACATCTAAAACAGCCTCGCTAATCACTTTAAGATCATCTAAAACCATATAAGAATACCCATCTGATTTTGCATGTCTAAAACGGAACAATACTGATTTTCCAGCATATTTGGTAATGTTTAAGACTGCTTTTTGCCATTCGGTATCTACATAAGTTCCTTGATTTGTTGCTCTCCAAGCTTCAGTCCATTCTCCGCCAACTGGCTTAATATCTACAATTAAAGCATCATTGACATTACTTTGCATAGCGTAATAAAACTCTAAAGCTGTAGCACTTGCAGATAGTTTATAAAGTGGAGAAATTAATTCGCTATAGTAATAATAACCTTCTAATTGACTGTATAAAAGTTTACCGTTAGCGTCTCCTGTTCGGTTTTCTAGTGGAACCGTCAAATAGGTATTATCTGGAGTTGTAAGAGCTCTCCAAGGATAATTTTCATCACTTTGATTAGAAATAAACCCTTTTGATCCAAATATTGAACCTTGCGTCAGGTTAGAGAAATCCTCTGTGTTTAGTTCCAATGCTTTTTCAACAACTTGAAAAGATGCAGTAAGACTTTTAACATCTGTATTTGCCTCTCCATCGGCAGTTGCCTGCACTTTAATTTCGTAATTTCCAGCAGCTAATTTAGGAAGACCGTCTATTTTATAAACAAGAGTTTCACCTTGTCGTATCGTTTTAGTTCTTTCTAATGAAACTGGTTCACCAATGGCGTTTCCGTTCTGAAGAATTTGATATTTGATCGTAACTTTCTCCAATGTTTTATAAGCTACATTTCTTGCATCAATATAAAACTCATGCGAAGGTACATCTTCATAAACCGTTTCACCCACAACTAAATTCGATAGCTGTAAATTACTTTTAGTTGATGTAATTTCAATATTATCTACTGCAAAACCATTACCAAAAAAGCCGTTGTCATTATGCTGAAAAGCAACCATAACACAAGAATTTCCAGCATAAGCACTTAAATCAACGTTATATCCAAACCAAGCACCATAATAAGGCATTTTAAACACCTCTTTCCAAGTTGTTCCACCATCTGTACTTACTTTTACAAAACCGTCTGACCATTGTTGCGGATCTCCAAAACCATCAAATGCTAAGTGTGCTTCTTTGTAATTGGTTAAATCAAATACTGGTGAAACCAACATATCGTTTGAAGCATCACAATTGCATTTGTCATCATTACTTGCCATAAACTTGGTGTGATCTTCAAGAAACCATCCTGGAGAGCCTAAATCTGCTCGCACTCCATGTTGCCATCCTGCAGAACCTTTATTTTCAGAAGTTCTCCATCCTTTATATTTAGAATCGTCTTCAAAATCCATTTTGTAAGGCAGTACAGAAACTTTCATGTCTTCATTATTCCAATTATCGTACGTTAATGTTACGGCATTGTTTCCTTGCTTAAGGTCTTTTGCCATGTCTTCAGGAAAAACAGAAACCGAAATCGTATGCTCTCCGATATTTTTTAGATTAATATTAGGAACAGAATAGTTTATCGTGTCTTTAAACTTAGCGAAGTTTAAAGTTGTTTTTTCTGATTTTGAAAAAACTTCGACTTTTGCTGCATCCAGAATTTTAGTTGTAATAATAACTTCTTGACTTGCAGTCGCAAAATTGTTTGTTATTTTAGCAATTACTGCCGCATTATTATTGTTGATATCACATTTACCAGCGTCTAATTTTGCCGATATAACTTCTAAATCGTAAGGCGCATCGCTCACTAAAATGTTATCTATAAATCCACCTAAGAATCCGTCATAATAGTCATCCGATTTTACATGGAAACGAATAGCCGCTTTTTTTCCTGCTAATTCATTTAAACGAATTTGATACGGATCTTTTCTAAGTTGGGTATTTACACCTGTAAACCAAGCGCCATCAAATAAATCATTGCCATGTTCTATTTCTGGGTAATTTACTGTATTTATTTTTTTCCAGCTTTTACCTTTATCTTCCGAATATTCAACAATTAAACCATCGTAAGTTCTATGCAGTAAATAATACAAATCAAATTCAACATACGGAGAAACTACATTAGTAAAATCGAAGATTGGAGATTCTAAAACGAAATCAGAATTAAGTCCCATTCTGTCATTTCCTTTAAAGTCTACCATTCCCCACATATATTGTGATTTAACGGTTCTAAAAGATGCAGGATAATTTTGAAATACAAACTTCTGATTCCCGCTTAATGCTTTTGTGTTCCATCCTCCAGGCGTTCTTTCGAATCCTTCACTATAAGGAAATTGTGTTATAACATCGCTGTAAGCAGCATTTATGATACTATTATTTGTAGTAACTGGATCTTTATCATAGGTTACATAAGCTTCGTAAGTGTGTAATCCCGCCGCTGATAAATCGACAGCAGTATCAAAAGATATTTTCATTTCTGAATTTCCTTTAAAAGCAGTCTGCAATGTCACATCTTTCCAAATTGTTGCGCTTCCAGCTTTGGTATCGGCATATCCAATTTTTAAAACAGTTCCCGCTGGAATATCTTGACAGCCTAAATTAAAAATCCTAATAGCCGGAGTATAACTTGTAGCAAGTAAATCTCCTGTATACATTGGAAGATCTAAAGCTGTAGCTTTAATGTCAAAATCTTTTTGTGCAGTGGCAACATATAAACCTGTAACAAAAGAATATCCTTCTTTAACCCCAAAATCTACAATCGGATTAAGATCTACTTTTACTTCTACATAGGTCGTCGCATTTATTTGATACGGTATTGTGCTTTTTACTTCGATAGTTGTTTCTTCTCCAATTCCTAAATCTTTAGTAAAAGGAACTTTCCCATCATTGGTATAAAAAGTAATAAGTCTGCCAAGTGCGCTTGCCATGGCTCTTAATTTGAAATTTAAAACTTCATCCGCTTTAATAACAGAAGTTCCTGTATTTCTTAGTGTAATATAAAAAGGCTCGTCACCTTTTAATGGCCCGCAAGAAGTTGAAGGATTTTCTACCGAAACAATAGTTATTTGTCGATCTGCATAAGCTGTACCTACCCCAATGGCATACCAAGCATTAGTAACTTGTTTAAACTCTTCAGAACCTAAACCATACAAATCTTCTGTTGCCATCAAAGTTGCCTGACGCATGTCGCTAAAATTTGAAGACGGCGATAAATATTCTGTTAATGCTATGTAGGCAATCTTTTCCGCTTTAGCTAAACCAATTGGTTTAACTGTATAACTGTTATTAAGGTCATTAACTCCTTCTCCACCTTCAGCCAAAAGATAAAACCAATAATTGGTAATACCGCTGTTAATGTGCACACCTCCATTATCATACGATGTGTTGGCTGGATTTACCCAATTTGTACCTCCATAGGTATCAGGCTGACCTTGGGCTTTTGGATTAGCCATACTTCTTAAACTTCCGTGAGAATACAATTCGTCTCCCAAAAGCCAAATATCATTTTTAGTATCTCTTCCAGCGTAAAATTCAATAGAAACACCGAAAATATCACTAAAAGATTCGTTCATTGCACCCGATTCTCCTTGGTAAATTAATCCGGCAGAAAATTGTGTTACTGCATGCGTTAATTCATGTCCAGTAATGGCCAAACTTACAAAAGGCTGATTTTTACCATCTCCAAACTGCGCCCATCCTCCTGTCCAAGAGGCATTTTCTACATTGGTTCCTAAGTGAGCAAGACCAAAAATGGTCATTCCTTTGTCATCAACACTATTTCGGCTAAATTTTTCTTCGTAATAGTTTAAAGTCTTTTGCAATCCCCAATGAATATCGATTGCCACTTCATCATGATCTTTGTTGTATAAATCATTCCAGTTATTATCTTCATCGATATATTCTGTTAGCACTTCATCAGATGCATGTTCTGCATGATTCATATTCAAAGTATAAATGGGCACTTTGTATTTTCCTTCCAAAGTTTCTAATCTATAACCATCTGTATATTGAGTTGTACCAAAAGTAACATCTCCAGAGAATCTTGCTTTTCCTTTACCAATTGTACTTCTGCCATCAATAATAGGCGAAGAAGAAGAATGAAGATCTCTACTTAAATCAATTTTTAAAATGACTTTTCCTGTATTAGCATCAACATAAATCGTCTGACTTGACTGCGGATTTGTAGCGAAAATATCGTACTTCCATGCCAAATGATATTCTGTTAATTCAGAAGAAAAATTAGGTCCCACATAAACCAATTCTCCTTGCGGTTTTGTACTGATTTTTTTATGGACTAAAGCCGATAATTTTTTGCTTTGCCAAACATATTCTTTAGCATTTACTGTATTTAATGCATTTTGTAAAGCTGCCGACGCGTTTACTTTATAATTACTGTTTGCAGGCAATTTTTTACTGATATGCCCAAAAGCTTCAATTTTGCTCTTATTATCTCTCACTTTATAAATCGCTCCTTCAACAGGAACAGCATTATGCATTTGCTGATAAGTAGCAAGACTTCTGCCGTGTTTATCTGAAACCGATCTCAGTTGCATCTTATCTGCACTCGAAAGTTCAAAATCTGCTCTTTTAACTTCAAACACATTGCGAATTGTCAGATTAGACGATTTTGCAAAAGATCTCACTTTTGTACTGTCTGCGCTTTGAACATTTTTTGCCGTTGAAGCACTTTGACTTTTGTCAAAAAGTTTCTGACTAGCTTTTAATCTCTTATTTACATCATCACTTTCTTGTTGCGAAAGTGCTGTTCCATTGACACTTTTTTGAGGTGAAAGAATGTTAGAATCATAATCCTGATTAGCATTCTGATCGGTCTTTTTTTGAGAAAGCTGCTCTTTTTTCTGATTAGCGGCTGGCGATTGTACGGCCGTCTGCGCATTAGATGTTTTGTTTTTTGGAAAAGGAGACTGAGCCATTCCAGCGGAACAGACCAAGAAACCTAACAAAAGAAACAAATACCTGGGTTTAGAGTAAATCTGGTTCATTTTTTTTAAATTTAAAATTAGTATTAAGGCTGCGAGTTAATAGATATGATGGTTCGCAGAAAACCACAAAAGCAAGTTCTTAGAATCAATTCGGCGGTTGATTCTTAGAACTTGCTTTCGTTATTTTTTGTAGAATTTTTAAGAGCGCACTCTTTTTTGTTTTTGTTTCTTCTAGAAGTTCTTCCAGACTTTTAGAGGGTTCTTCTTTTTTTGTGGTATTCATCCAAACTTGTTTTTGATAATCGTTTGGTAAAAATAGAAGGACGCTATAAGGCTCGAAAAAAAAGGACTAATGCAAAAACACTCGCAGGCAGAAATAGAGCACTCAGAAAACACTCTTTTTAAAATAAAAACAACTATATCAAACAGTTACACTTAAAATTATTTTACAATAAATCGACTTTAAAACTGTTCAGATAAGTGGAAAGATTTACTTTTTCGTTGGTTAAATCGAACTTTTTGCGCAATCTGGTTCTCGCATTTTCTATCGATTTAAAGGATTGTCCTGTAATTTGGGAAATTTCTTTTGTAGTTAAGTCTAAATAAAGCAGCGCACAAAGTCGGCGTTCTTTTGGAGTAAGTGTCGGATAATCTATAGTCAATTTATCGAAGAAAGATTTATGAACCTGTTCAAAACTAATTTCAAATTCTTTCCAGATATCGGCATTCAAATCTTTTTCCAGTCGTTTCAAAACAATATCAATTGCCTGCTGTAATTCTTTGTTGGCAGTTTTGAGTTTGATTTTTTTAGATCCGTCAGGATTTCGTTGATATTATCGGTACGATGAATTTCGGCCATAGCCTTACCTACCAAAACCATATTTTTGGCTTCGAGACTTTGATTCAATTCCTGCTGTTTGGCTTTTAATTTCTCTTTTTCCAGCTGATTGGTAATATTTCGGTTTCGATAACGAATTAATAAAAGGATTAAAGTCAATATTCCAATAACCAATATTAACCCAACCACATAATACTTAAATCTGGTTTTCTCTTCCACTAAAGTTCGAATCTGGCTTCGGACTTTATAATCTTGTTCGAGTTTTATTCTTTCTAGATTTACGGCCTTTTGTTCGATATTAATACTGTCACTAATTTTATTGAACTGCTGAAAATAAAAAACAGCATTTTTATAATCACCCATTTGTAAATAGGCTTCATAAAGCATTTTGTTCAAACGCATGCTAGAAAAACCAAATAGATTTCCTTGAGAATATTCCAAAGACTTTTTCGCATTTAAAATGACTTTATCCAGTTTTTTTTCTTGTAAATTATATTCGGAAAACGATTCAAAAACAAAGGCTTTTAGTGAATCATCGATAGGAGTATCTATTAATAAAAAAGCTTTTTCAAAATACAAATCAGCATTTTTTTTATCTCTTTTTAAACTATAAGCCCTAGCCAAATTGGTGTACACATAAACTGTTAAGGTATTGTTTTTTAGTTTTTTTGCAATTGCATCGGCTTTATGATAATAATGCAAGGATGAATCTAAGCTTTTACCAAGATAAGTTGTACCAATGTTGTTTAATATTTTTAGCAGTTTTTCTGGCTGGTTCTTAGATTTTTGATAACGATATACATTTAGGAAATACTTGAGCGCTTTTTCTTGGTTATTGGTTTTTCCATAAGTAATGGCTAGATTATTTTCTACCTGAACAATTTCATCTTCAATGTTATTGCTTTTATAAATTTCATAAGCCTTTAAATAATATTGCAAGGTAATATCCAGTACGTCTTTTGAACTGTAAATTCCTCCAGCAGATAAATAAACTTTAGCTAAAGCTAAATCGGCTTTGTCTGTTTTTTTTGCCTCTGTTTCAGCCAGCTCTACATATTTTATCGCTCTATCCCAATCAGAATCTTGAAGTTGGGAAGCAATTTTTAGGGCTAAATCCACTTTTTTTTCGTGATTATCAATAGTATTTAAACTATCAATCCATTCTTTTGTTGAAGGTTGCGGATAAATACAAAAAGTAGTAAAAATAAAAAATATGCAAAGTAATCGACCCATCGTGTGTAAAAATGATAAAGATGGATTCAAAATTATACAAAATTATTAGTATTCAACAACAAACAGAAGAAATAAATAATATCTAAAAAAGACCAAAAAGTTAATCATGATTTACAATTTGGCGAAAAAGCAGCAACTCTCCATTCCTGTCTTTTTTCCAGACATTAACGCTTTTCCCTTTTACATTTCCGTGATTGTCACCATCGCGCCAATCAACGCTGTAGAAACCAAATTCTACAATCGCTTTTTGTGCATAAATAATATTTGAAGTTTCAATCGAAATTTGTTCGATACGCAGTGTACCCGGTTTTTCATGTTCTGTAAAATAATCCGTAATTTCCTTTTCACCCGAAAGAATTGGAGTATAATAAGTTAAATACATCGCATCTGGCATAAACATTTTGGCATGCTCTGCTCCTTGCCTATTTTGAACCAGCTCTTTAATGGTATTATTTCTTTCTTTTACCTCTAAAGTTAATTTGTCTGTCGGAATATATTTTTTAGTCTTTGGAATTTCGATATCGTTTATATCCGGAATATTTTTATCATCAAAATAACTTGACGAACCCCAAATTTCCGCAGCAATTGTGGGAGGCACGCCCTTTTTTGAAGACTTTTTCCATAAAACTGCATATTTTCCAATATAAGAAAACGCTTTCTGTTCGTTTAGATTTAAGTCTTCATTAAAAGTTCCTATTTCCAAAACATAGTTTCCAAAATCCTGTAACTCTAAAATTGTTTTTTGATAGGAAGTAATTTTTGCCTGTTTCAACCATTGTTTGTAAAAATCCCGAATCGTTTTTCTACCCACTCGCTGTCTGCTATGCTCAGGCATAAAGATGGTTTGATCTGTATACGCTTTTACTAAATCGTCTTGATTCCCTTTTGTAAAAGCAATTGCAAATGAGGCATTATAATCTTCAATCTGCTTTTTAATACCCGAATTTGTGCTGTTTTCCTGAGCAAAACTACCGACTGCAAAAAGGAAAAAGATAAAACTTAACCTATTCATACCAGAAATTATTTTATTGAACAATAAATATACAAAATATTAATATTCAATATCTTACAATAAAATAAATATAAAAAGAAGGAATTTAAAACATTTTCCCTTTCCATATATAAAAAAAAGAATCTTCAAAACTTCACAAGAATATAGAGATAATTCAGTTTCAGCAGAAAACATTTAAATTTTGCTTATAAAGAAGTTATTTTTCAACAAATAATTCCTAACAAGACAATATTTGGTTTTATAAAATGTTTATATATAAAAGAGTATGATGCATCTATTTTTTTTAAAAATCAATACCACACAAGATTAATAGTATAAAAACATGAAAAAAATATTTTTGATAATTGCCTTTGCTTCCTTTTCATTGCACAGTTTTGCTCAGGAACTTGATAATAAATTCAAATCGATTCCGGCAAAAAAATCTTCTGTAAAAGAAGTTATTCCGCCAAAAGAAGAAGCTCCAAAAGAAAATCCGCCAGCACCTATTGAGAAACCTGCACCGCTTCAGGTTAACCCAGACGAGTTATTTAAAAACACTAATCTTTATAAGCCAGAAGCAAATGTTGAGGGAATCTTTTATAGAAGAAATCAGTTTTTAGGCAATTTCAATACAACAGCCGTTACTTCGACCATTATGTATCGCGATGCCGCTTTTGTAGACGGCGATAAAGTAAAAGTATATTTAAACGATCAAGTAATTGAGCCTGAAGTCTTCTTAACTGGTGATTTTAAAAGTGTGAAAATAAACTTAGTAAAAGGAATCAACAAAATTGACATTGAAGCCTTAAACGAAGGTTTTGCTTCTCCAAATACAGCCGAGTTTAAAGTTTATGACGATAAAGGTCAGGTTATTTCGTCAAGCGAATGGAATGTTGGTACGGGCTACAAAGCTGTTATCGTATTAGTTAAAGAATAAAAATTTCTAATAGAAATCGTTTGAAATCATAAAAAACACTTAAAACTGCTGGTCTCAGCAGTTTTTTTGTTGCATATATGTAGTTAACTACGTAGTTTTGTACACATATTTAATTTACAAGACAAATGCACATTCAGCCTATACAAAATAAATACGAAAATGAAATCGTAGATTTGATTTTACACATTCAGCAAAAAGAATTTAATGTTCCTGTGACTTTAGAAGATCAGCCTGATTTATTGGATATTGAGAACTTTTACTATAAACCAGGCGGGATTTTTCTTGGCGCTTTTATAGACGAAAAATTGGTTGGCACAATTGCTTTGGTAAAATTCAATTCTGAAGCTGCAGCAATCAGAAAAATGTTCGTTAAGAAAGAATACAGAGGTAAAGAATTCCAAATTGCCCAACAATTATTAGAGCAGCTAATTGCATACAGCAAAGAAAAAGGAATTAAAGACTTATATTTAGGAACGGTTTCTTTACTGCAGGCGGCTTTGCGTTTTTACGAAAAGAATAATTTTGTAAGAATCGAAAAAGAAGCGCTTCCAACTGATTTTCCGTTAATGAAACCCGATAATGTTTTTTGTCATTTAAACCTAAAGCAATAAAAATGAATATAATTGACGAGATTGGAATATTAGCCATATCAACGCGATTGCAGCGTCTGAGCGAACAGTTGCGCAAAGACGGTGCCTTAATCTACAAATCGTTCGATATTGATTTTGAACCGAAATGGTTTCCTGTAATCTATACGCTTCACATCAAAGAAATGCTTAGCGTTGTAGAAATTGCGAGCGAAATTGGCTATAGCCATCCGTCAACTATAAGTTTATTGAAGGAATTAGAAAAACAAAAACTTATCAGTTCTAAAAAAGACAAGTTAGACGAACGCAAGAGATTAATTGTGCTTACCGCCAAAGGAAAAGAACTTGTTGTAAAAATGCAGCCAGTTTGGACGGTGATGAAAAATGCATTAAACGAAATCACCGATAATCAGAACAATCTTTTGAGAGCTATTGAAGAAACGGAGCAAAAACTGGCTACACAAGGATTTTTTCAGAGAATTTCAGAATTCAAAAGCTGATTTACTCTTTACCCGTAATCTTTTTTCTGTGATTATGTCCCCATTTTGCCAAAGAATCAATTACCTCTTTTAAAGTATGCCCATACTCTGTTAACTGATATTCGACCGTTATGGGCTGCGTATTCAAAACAGTTCTGGTAACCAATTGGTTTTCTTCAAGGTTCTTTAATTCTCTGCTTAACATTTTTCCCGAAATGCCTTCTACTTCCCTCAATAAATCGGTAAATCTTAAGGTATTAAAGCAAAGTGATGCAATTATAGAAATTTTCCATCTTCCGTTTAAGATATACATGGCATCATGCACCGCCATAATGTGTTGGTTGCATGATTTTTTATCGTGTATTGGTTCTTTTATCATGTTCTATTAGTAGGTTACCTCGATGTTACAGTTACTTTTGGTAATCGGATGACAAAAATACACTTAAAGTTTTTACATTTGAATACAATTTTAATCAATTAAAAAAAATGGCCTTAATAGATGCACTAAAGTGGCGTTATGCTACAAAAAAAATGAACGGACAAGCTGTTCCGCAAGAAAAAGTAGATTATATTCTTGAAGCTGCAAAACTTGCACCATCTTCTTCTGGATTACAGCCTTATAAGATTTTTGTTATCACAAACAAAGAATTAAAAGACAAACTTAGAACGGTTAGTTTTGACCAAAGTCAAGTTACAGATGCTTCTCACGTTTTGGTATGGGCTGCTTGGGACGGTTATAGTTTAGAAAAAATCTCTGCTGTTTTTGACAGAACAATTGCCGAAAGAGGAATTCCTGCTGATGCAATGGATGAATACAAACAAAGACTTTGGGGAATGTACGAGCCACTTGGACAAGAATGGCATGCTAACCACGCTGCAAAACAAGCTTACATTTCGTTTGGTGTTGCAATCGCTGCAGCTGCAGAACAGGAAGTAGATGCAACTCCAATGGAAGGTTTTATTCCTGCTGAAGTAGACAAACTTTTAGGTTTAAACGAACTTGGATTAAAGAGTGTTTTAGTTTTACCTCTAGGATATAGAGATCATGAAAATGATTGGTTGGTAAACATGAAAAAAGTAAGAACTCCGCAAGAAGATTTTATAACAGAAATCAAGTAAAAAATTAATTTTTGTTTAAACGAAAATGCTTTTGAAATAGTGCAGCAGCACTTTTTCAGAAGCATTTTTAGTTTAATTATTTCATTTTCAAATTGAAACAAAATTCAATTAAAGAAATCAGAAAAACTGATTTTTAGAACTTATGTTAATTTTATTATTTGCCTAAAAATAGGTACGCATTACGGATAATTAAATAATATTGTATAATTAATTTTGCCTCATCCAAAACGATTCAATCTAATTAAATCCTAAAAACCTATGTCTGATTTCTTAACGCAATTTGGGGAAGACCTAAAAAAGAACGTCCCAGGTTTCATCGCAGTATCTGTTGCTGAAATCGCAAGCGGTATGTCATATTATTCACACTCTGCAGTTGCAGATTTTGATCCAGAATTGGCATCTGCATACAACCTAGAAGTAGTAAAAGCTAAAATGAATGCTATTAAAGCTTTGAATTTAAACGGTCAAGTTATTGACAATGTAATGATTACATTAAGTTCTCAAATTCACATTATCGACGTTTCTGATAATCAAGATTATTTTATTTATTTGGCTGTAGATTCTACAAAAGCTAATTTAGGTATGACAAAATCTATCCTTAATAAGTATAAAAAAGAAATTGCAGGTAAATTGTAACAAAGTTTTGCCCCCCCTTGATAAAAAGGAATAGTCGTTCGCGAGTATTCCTTTTTATTTTTTAAACCTGTTTTTATGTCGCTCCTCTGGAGCTTTATATCTTTTGTGCTATTTCTTTCTATAAATAGTGCGCTCCTCCGGAGCTCTGCCATATAACTCAAAGCCCAAATTGGGCGAAATATATCGGCACAATCAATACTATTCAGAAAACGCAAAAAAAACATTTTATTTTTTATTCCAACGTGATCTTCATTTCTTCAAAATATTTTATATTTCGAAACCTAAATAAGGAATTATATAAATGGAATTACGCGCTTATTTTGAAAAATATTCTGATGAAGCAACTTGTATTGAAGAGCTCAAAAACAAACGTCTAGAAAATGGACTTTTGTGCCGAAAATGTGGGCATGACGTACATTCTTTTCGTCAGAATGATTTAAAATTTCAGTGCAGAAAATGTGGAAGTAGAATTAGTTTAAGATCGGGAACTGTAATGGAAAACTCCAATCTCCCTATTCGTTATTGGATGATTTGCATTGAATTGATGACGCTTTCCCACCGAAAAATGTCAATTCTTAAAATTCAATATTTGCTTGGCCATAAAAGATATGAGCCAATTTGGCTGATGGTACAGAAGATTCGTCTCGTAATGAAAATTAGAGACGAAAAATATAGATTGCGTGCTTACTCCGAATTTGATCCCGAATTTCTTCAGAAAATTGACAAACTTGCGATAGAGAAAAAAACTCAAAAATTGTGAATGGTGAAATGTGAAATGTGAAAACTGCAATAATAACAGCCACAGATTACAGGATTGAAATGATTTTTTAAAATCTGTGTTAATCTTGTAATCTGTGGCTTTGTAATTTTATTGGAATAGATGAATCTTTGCGCGGGCTTCGACTTCGCTCAGCCTAACAAACCTAAAAAAAAAAAAATAGCCACAGATTACAGGATTAAAATGATTTTTTAAAATCTGTATCAATCTTGTAATCTGTGGCTTTATACTTTTATCGAGATGGATGAATCTTGCTCGGCTTCGACTACGCTCAGCCTGACAATGTCAGAAAGTTATAGCTATCCTACATAACCTTCAACAATTAACAATTCACCATTTACAATTAAGCATTAACCATTATTTTTTCTTATTCTTCTTTGCTTTAGATCTTTTTGCTTTCTTTTTAGCGATTTTTTTCGCTTTTGCTTTGTCTTTCGCTTTTTGAGCTTTTGCTTTCTTTTTAGCTTTAGCTTTTAGTTTTGCTTTTTTAGCTTTCTCTTTCTTTTTATCTTTTGCTTTTTCTTTTTTCTTAGCAACAGCTTTTTTCTTTTTCTCTTTTTCTCTTTGTCTTTTTCTTTCATTTTTTTATTCTTTTTAGATTTTGGCTGATTGTTGTTTTCTTCAGATGTTTCTTCTTCAGCCTCAGACGAAATTTCTTCTATTTGTGTTGGTTCTTGCACAGCTTCTTCTACTGTACTCGCCTCTTTTTCTGCCACTTTCTTTGGAGCTCTTTTAGTTTTTGGTTTTGTTTCTGGAGTTTCAGCAGATTCTAAAACCGGAGTTTCTTTTTGCTCGATTTCGTCATTAGAGATAACCGAAACAGCTTCTGCCTCCTGATTGATTTCATCAACAAGTATTTCTTTTGCCATTATTCTGTTAATTTTAAGAAATTGATTAAATTTATTTTGAATTAAACTAATTTTTAATGTTATTAAATCATTAAATTAACATCAAAAAATAATAAACAAAGATATATTGAAAAAGGTATTCGCCAATGTTAAGTTTTTCATTGCTCCTAAAAAACAGACACAAACAACTAATATACAACAACTTATCCAATGTTAAGTTTTTCATCGCACTTTTTATCGAATTAGAAAGTCTCTTATAAGCTTTCTATAAGTGATTCTTTTCTTAGAAATAAAATACATTTTGTTTACTTTCACTTTAAAATTTGATATAATGTTCAACGATTTAGCATACAAATCCATAAAACCTAGCAAAAAACTCTTAGATTTTGTAGAGAGCTTTTGGTGCATGCAAAATAAATCGGATCAAACATTGGAAACGATTGGCCTTCCCGATGGACGAATTGATTTGTCCTTGATGAAAACCGCTGAAACTTCTTTTCAAATTAGACTTTTAGGTTTAGGAACGCAACAGTATGAAAAAGGGATAATTCCAGCCAATAGCTTGACCTTTGTCATTAGCTTTAAACTTCCTGCTGTTGAGTATATCTTCCGCGAAAGCATTACTGAAATTTTAAACTCAGGAAAACTGCTTGAAAACAACTTTTGGGATTTTAACGAAAATGATTTAGATGATTTTGAATTGTTTTGCGAAAAAGCTTCTTCAAAAATCGAGTCTTTATTAGTAAAGGAAATAGATACTCGAAAACAAAAACTGTTTAGACTCATTTATGAAACCAACGGAAATCTGACGGTAAAAGAATTATCCGAACAATCTAATTGGAGCAGCCGTCAAATTAATCGGTATTTTAATCAATATTTCGGCATTTCGTTAAAGGCCTATTGTTCTATTCTTCGTTTTCGTGCTTCCTTAGAACATATTGCTAAAGGGAAACTTTTTCCCGAGGAGAATTTTACAGATCAAACACATTTTATTAAAGAAATCAAGAAAATTTCGGGATCACTGCCAAAAGAGCTTTTTCAAAACAAAAACGACCGATTTATACTATTATCTGCTCTTTCCTCTAAATAATTTTGCAACATAGATTTTAACTACAAACTATGTTACTACAAAATAAACAGGTTGCCATTGTTGGCGGCGGAATGGGTGGTTTAGTATTAGCCCGTCTTTTACAGTTGCAAAATATAAAGGTAAAGGTTTACGAAAGAGACCTCAACTCAAAAGTTCGTGTACAGGGTTCTCCTTTAGATTTACATGAAGATTCAGGTTTAATAGCCATGGAAAAAGCAAATTTACTAGATGAGTTTTACAAAAAGATTCGCCCAAATGCTAGTAAAGCTCGAATTTTAAATCAGAATTTTGAATTGAAATTTGATGAGCATGCTGATCAGAAAAGCATTTCTCAGATAAATTCAGAAAACAATCATGATTCCCTTCAGGATATATCAAAACCACGTCCAGAAATAGATCGCTCAGAACTTCGAGCTGTTTTATTGCATTCGCTTTTGAAAGAAACTATGGTTTGGGACAGTCAATTTCTTTCTATGGAAAAAGAAAATAATGGCTGGAGATTGTTCTTTAAAAATGGAAAAACCGTTTATGCCGATTTGGTAATTGGCGCAGATGGAGCAAATTCCAAGATTCGTTCTTATCTAAGCACACAAAAACCCCTTTATTCTGGTATAACCATGATTGAAGGTACAATCTATAATGCCCAAGAAAATGCTCCTAAGCTTTTTGAATTTTCAAAAGGCGGAAAAGTTCTCGCTTTAGGAAATGAACAGACTATCATGTACGGCACAAAAGGAGACGGTTCTTTAATGTTTCTTCTTAGCAGTAAAATTCCAGAAAACTGGATTACTGAAAATGATTTGGATTTTACAAACAATCAGATGATTTTTAATTGGTTTGAAGAGGTTTACAATGATTGGGGTTCTGAGTGGCACGAATTTTTTAGAAGTGAAGAATTGCACTTTATATTTCGTCCACAGTATTATTTTCCGCAAAACCAATCTTGGGAAACACAAGAAAACCTGACCATTCTTGGCGATGCAGCACATAGAATGCCTCCTTTTGCGGGAAAGGGTGCTAATCTGGCTATGCTGGACGGTCTCGAACTGGCAGAATTTTTAACCAATAATTCGTTTTCTGATTTAAAAACTGCTATTTCTTATTTTGAAAAACGAATGTTGAAAAGAGCTGCAGAAGCTTTAAATGATACTTTGAGTAATGGTGAACAATTGCATTCTGAAAATGCTTTAGAAAAGCTTGTCGCTATTTTTAATCCAACAACTCAATCTTAATTATTTTTATTTCAAACACTTACATTTTTTATTTAAATTTACATATACCCGAAAAGCGTAATTTTAAGTAATTATAGCCAATATAAGTTTCACTAAACAAATTTATACAATGAGGCATTTTCTACTCCTATTCTTTTTTACTGCTTTTATCTCTTCTTCTTTCGGTCAAAAAATTAAAGATTCTGTTCCGGAAAAACCTAAAGAAAAGAAAATTGAATTAAGAGTAATGCCGTATTTGAGTTACAATAGAAATCTAGATTTTATGTTTGGTGTTATTCCGATGGCTATGTACAAAGTCAACCACAACGATACTATTTCTCCTAAATCACTGTCTGGAATGTCGGCCATTTATACTACCAATAAATCATACGCTTTGGCATTTTTTAATAAATGGTATTTAAATGAAGACAAATGGCGTTTAAAATTTTTCTTTTTTACTGGAAATCAGAATTCACAGTTTTATGTGGATGATATAGATCAGCCCGATTTTTACGATTATGGAACCAAAACAACTGTTTTAGGTATAGGTGGACAGAGGAAAATTGTCGGCAAGTTTTATGGCGGACTTTCTTATACGTATGCACATTACAATACCGTTTATGAAGATGATATTTCTCCTTCTTCTATTTCTCACAGTAATGCAGTTGTCTTTAATTTATTGTATGATACGAGAGATGCCGTTTACTATCCGACAACGGGTTACAAAATTAGAATGGATTGGTCTACTTATCCGAAATTTTTAGATAACGAACTGGCATCCAATCGAATTTCTTTTCAAGCCAATAAATATATCCCTAACCGCGAAGGCAAAGATGTTATCGCGGCACGCTTTTATGGCAAGTTCGGACTTGGAAATGTTGCATTTGAACAGCAAAGTACTATTGGCGGAACAGATATTCGCGGTTATTCTGAAGGAAAATACAGGGGTTCAGGATTAATGGATATTCAAGGCGAATACCGATACAACTTTGGAAAGAAAATGGGATTGGTTGGCTTTTTTGGTATTGCGACCATTTACGGTTCTGATACTCCCAGTTTTGACTGGAAAATGTATCCAGGAGGTGGCGTTGGTTACCGATATAATCCTTTCAAAAAATCAAAATTCAATGTCGGTCTGGACGGTGCAGTCGGTAAAGGAGACTGGGGAATTTATTTCAGAATCGGTGAAGCATTTTAATTGAATAAAAAAATCTCTAAATCAAATATTTAGAGATTTTTTTATTGTTTTTAAATAATGAGTTTTTAGTGTTTCAAAATGTGTTTCTTGTTTCATTTTATAATATGCAACATACAAAAAAACATTTCATGGCTATCTTTCTTTAAATTTGAGTGACCCCAAAATATATTCGAAATCTTAACTACAATCAAATGCTCAAAATCAATTTATTAATTTCGAGGTAGTTGTAAATTTGCTGTGCTGCCTTTTCATTCCTGATTGCTTATGGCACAATTTTATTTTTCTTGGAAAATCTGCATTTTATCAAAAAAACTAGTTTTCGCTGCATTTATACTGTTTCTGGTCACTTTTAAAACAAATGCGCAAAACTGTACTGTAAACGCTGGAGTTTTAAATGTTACCATTTGTGTGACGGATGCATTGGTTTTAACTGGGAATAATCCTAGCCCTATTATCGGCACAGTCAAATGGACTCAGATCTCCGGGCCAGCTGTAACTATTAATTCCCCAACAAGTCCAAGCACCACTATTTCTGGTTATACAGGAGGAAATACTTATATTTTTAGATATAGCGCAACTTGCGGTGACGGAATTACAGCCTATCAGGATAAAGTTGTAAATGTGCAGCCTATTACGACTGCAAGCGCTGGAGCTAATATCACTAGCTGTCCTAATAGTACAGGAAATTTATCTATTACAGCAAATGCTCCTCAAAATACTGGAGAAAAAGGACATTGGGAAATTGTTGGCTCTAATAATGCAGGTGTAGTAATTAATTTTCCGAATCTGCCTACCTCAACTATAACTTTGCCTGCGACAAGTTGTGGCGTTACAACTCTTCAGTGGGTTATTGAAGGACCTGAATATGCCCCTGGACAGCGTTGCAGAACTACTTCTCAAATAACAGTAACCAATTACGGAGGTGTTAAACCCGTTTCTGCAGGACCTGATCAAACACTTAGTAATTGTTACACCACAACACAAAGCACTAATCTTAATGCAACTTATGGCGGCTGCGGTCTTAATGGGCAAAATGGACAATGGACATTTGTGAGCGGACCAAATACGCCAACAATAAGCAATCCTAGCGCCAATAATACTGGAATTTCAAATCTTGTTCAAGGAACTTATACTTTTCGATGGACTGTAACTGGTCACTTGTGCTTCGGGTAATGATTTAGTTGCAATTAATGTTCCTGCTGCGACACAAGATGTTACTACTCTTCCTGGTGGAGACGAAAATATTTTCTTTTGCGACAATACTATTAATCAAGTAACCTTAGTAGCGCAAACACCTTTGTATGCAGGTGAAACTGTTCAATGGACACAAATATCTGGAGACAGTGGCGCTATAATAGTTTCTCCAACAAACCCAACAACATTAGTTACAAATATATCTGATGCGGGTGATCCGTACACGTTTAGATATACGCTTACCAACAGCAATACGGGTTGCGTTTTTACTAAAGATTACCATGTTCAATATAACGGAGCAACCAGAAGCATTGTCGCCAATAATGGTAATGACATGGTAGGAAGCTGTAATGCAACGGTATTTACTATTCCGCTTACAGTTACAGGATCTGGAGTAAATCAGTACAGAATTGTATCTGGGCCAGACACCTCGCCTCTCGCTCCCTTTCCTACTGCATTGCAAGATGTTGGAGACTCTCTAACCTTAACACTTACAACATCTGGAGAGTATACGGTTGAATTTATCAGAAGTCAAAATGGTTCACTCACTTCTGGCTGTGATTACGGTTTTGACACTTTAAATATTCTTGTTTCTGGTGACCCAACACCTTCTAATGCAGGATCTGACGTAAGTTTACCTTGCGGTGATACAAGCACAATGCTTTCTGGAGTCGTAACAGGAGAAGGTATGCATTTTTGGAGCCAGCTTAGCGGGATCAAGCCGTAATTGCTGATAATTTTGCCATTGACACTCAGGTTACAGGGCTTATACCGGGAACTTATGTTTTTCAATATATAACAAAAGGAGGTGGTGCAACTTGTGGTTTTTCTGTTTCAACAGTAACTATTCATGTATCTGATACTTCATTGGCTACTCCAGATGCTGGTCGTAACCAAGTTGTTTGTGCCAATGCTCAAGTGCGTCTTGCAGCTGTGCCAGTACAAGCTGGAGAAATCGGCACATGGAGCCAAGTTTCTGGGCCAAATACAATTACATTTTCTAATGTTAATGATCCAAACGCTGTCGCGACAGGTTTTACATCAATCGTATCAGTATACGAATTACAATGGACAGTATCTTACCTTCATCCTGGCCCATCTTGTAGTTCATCTGTTTCTGATACCGTAACAATTGGGACAAATAATTCTACAGCCGCCTCTACTTCTGATGCTGGTTCAGATGCTTGTTATCCTTCGGGAACCACTTCTTTTAACCTTAGCGGTAATACCCCTGCTTTTCTAGAAATAGGAATTTGGTCAGTGACACCATCGACAGGAGTTGTTTTTGCCGATGCTAGCGATCCTAATACACTAGTTACTGTTCCTGGAAACGGAACCTATGTTTTTACTTGGTCTATAGAAACTATAACAAGACTTTGTGCATCAAACCAGAGCAGTGTTTCAGTAACAATTGCAGATATACCTCCAGCTGCAAATGCGGGTTCAGATCAAGAAATATGCGGATCGACAATTACAATGGCCGCTACAACAAGCAGTGGTGCAGTTGGAACATGGACAAGAATTTCTGGTGTTGGAAACTATACCATAAGCGATATACATGACCCAAATGCTGTTTTTACTTTTACCTACAGCGGTTATTATATTTTTAGATGGACGGTAGATGCCTCAGTCTGTGGTCAGGCATTTGATGACATCAATTTAACAATCGGTATTCCGCCTCATCAAGCTGTTGCAGGACCAGATCAAAATGTCTGTGCCAGTACAAGCGTTACGATGGCAGGAAGTACGTATGACAGTTTTTTTGAAACTGGACAGTGGTCTGTACTAACTGGCGCACCAAATCAGCCCACTATAGTCGATCCGACAAATCCAAATACTGTCATCAACGGACTTGTAGCGGGGACATACACTTTTAGATGGACTATAACCGCAAAAAGTATTTTCTTGTGTCAAGGTACTTTTGACGATATGGTTGTAGTAGTTACTCCAGCTGCAAATGCAGGTGCTGATCAAACTTATTGTGATGTCACGAGTATTCAGCTTAAAGGAAATGAAAATTCAACTGGAACATGGACACTTACTAGTACATCTGGTAATATAGCAGATGTTCATATATCACAATCTCCCCCTAATAGTTATATTGCAAATGCTACAGTGGTTCCTGGAAATAGTTATGTTTTTGCCTATACCACTTCTAATGCAACTTTCCCTGATGGATCAACTTGTCCAGGATCATCTGATTCTGTAAATGTCGAAATTTTCAGTGGAGCAAGTATTCCTCCTGATGCCGGTGCAGACCAAACGTTATGTATATCTGATGTCAGCGGAACTGCGACTTTGCAAGGAAATGTTCCGCCACCTGATGTTACTACTTTTGAATGGCGTTTTGTATTCCAACCTTCAGGAAGCGTGGCCAATATTACAACCCCTACTGCACCACTCACAACAGTTACAGGTCTAACAGTACCAGGTTTGTATATTTTAGAATGGGTTTTTGAAAGTCCGTCTTGTCGAACTTTGTCTGACATTGTAAGAATCGTAATGAATGCCCCTCCAAGTGGAGCAAATGCTGGTCCTGACGACACAGTAGCTTGTCAGACAACTTATAAAACAGCAGCCGTACCTCCAACTGTTGGTATTGGAACATGGACATTTGCTTCTCAACCGCCCGGAGGAAATGCAGTTATTGACAATCCTAATAGCCCTGTTACAACATTATCTAATATCAATGTTTTGGGTACTTATGTCCTAACTTGGACAGTTACTAATCGTTCATTTTACCAATCCATCTTTATGTCAGCCAACCTCAGATCAAGTTTCCATAACATTCAATGATATCCCTCCATCTATTGCTAACGCAGGACCTGATCAGGAATTGTGTGCTGCTACCACTGCTACCATGGCTGCCACGCCTGTAATTTCTGGTGTTGGGGAATGGACACAAGTTTCTGGACCAAATTTTGCTAATATTGCAGCTCCAAACCTTCCTAATTCCTTAATGCTCGGTCTTGTTCCTGGTACTTACGAATTCCGCTGGACGACCACAACTGTAAATGTAAATGGCTGTACTTCTGAAGATACTGTTTTAGTTACCATATATGCAAATCCATCAACAGCAGAAGCTGGTCCAAATCAAATAGTTCCTCAATTTACACCTGTAAACTTAAATGCAACAGTTCCTACAGTCGGCACTGGTCAATGGACACAGGTTTCTGGACCAAGTACCTTAGGATTTATGGATGTTACCTCTCCTACTACTGTTGTAACTGGAACTGTTCCTGGAATATACACACTGCAATCAGACGGTTAGCAATGGTATTTGTGCTGTTTCATCAGATACTATGAACCTGACCATTTTATCGATTGCAGATCTGGAATTGACCAAAACAGTAACACCAACAACAGGAAGCATTGGCGACGTTGTTACTTTCAACATCAATGTTTTCAATAACAATTCATTGGGCGGATCTGCTACAGCGACCAATGTTGCTATACGAGATTATATTCCAATGGGCTTTGCACTTGTTGCTGGAACCGTTACCTTGGGCGGAATATATAATGTTGGCGATAATACCATTACTTGGAGTGGTCTAACCATTCCGAGTGGCAGTATTTTAAATTTATCATTTAAAGCTACTATTCTGGGCGGTGGATCTTATGTAAATAGCGCAGAGGTTTTCGCGTCCGATCAATTTGATCCTGACAGTACGCCTAACAACCAGAATCCTGCAGAAGATGATCAAGATAGCGCAACAGTAGTTCTGGATGTAGCCGATTTATCGTTACAAAAAACAGTTTCACCTGCAACGGTAAGTATAAACGACAATGTTGTATTTACCATTAGAGTTACCAACAGCGGTCCTAATAATGCAAGTGGAATTACAGTATCAGACCAATTGCCTCCAGGCTATACTTATGTAAGTGACAATGGTGGCGGAAAATATAATAATGCCACAGGAATTTGGAATGTTGGCAATCTAAACAATGGAAACTCTCTTGCTTTACAAATTACGGCCAAAGTAAACGTCGTTTCATCACCAAGTGATTACATTAATACTGCTGAAATACAAACAGCTCATCAGTTTGATCCAGACAGTACTCCTGGAAATGGATTGCCAGAAGATGATATGGCAAGTGCCAATATTACCTTAAAACAAGCCGATTTAGAGCTTACTAAATCTGTAACTCCAACTTCTGCAGCAGCTGGAGAACAGGTAGCTTTTACCATTAATGTCGTTAACAATGGTCCGGAAACGCAACTGGAGTTGCTGTAAAAGATGTTATTCCTGTCGGATATACACTTATACCAGGGTCAGTATCTAATGGCGGAACCTATCAGATTGCGACGGCGACACTCGAATGGACAAATTTAACGATAGCGGCAAACTCTAATGTCGATCTCACCTTTAATGCATTTGTTAATCCTTTAGGAAATTATCTCAATATTGCAGAGATAACAGCTAGTGATTTACCAGATCCTGACAGTACACCAAACAATAATATTGCTTCTGAAGATGATCAGGATGATGCAGAAATTATTTTCCTTGGTTAGTTCTGCCGACTTATCTTTAACCAAAAATGTAGTTACAGGCAATACAAGTCCTGTAGTTGGAAGCCAAGTTTCTTTTGAACTTAAGATAACCAATGATGGTCCAAATAATGCAACTGGAGTACAGGTAACCGATTTATTGCCTACCGGTTTTCAATACGTAAATTACAGTTCGTCTGCTGGAACATACAACAGCACTAGTGGAATATGGAATGTTGGTACAGTCGATGTTGGCGTTACAGAAGCTCTTATTCTGGATGCAAAAGTATTGCCAACAGGAGATTACAAAAATATAACACAAGTTACTGCCAGCAATCTTCCTGACCCTGATAGTACACCTAATAATGACGATGGAGATCAAAGCGAAGATGATGAAGATAATGTTGTACTAACTCCCACACCTCCAGCTGCCGATTTATCATTAACAAAATCGGTAAGCAATACAACTCCTTTGGTTGGGTCTATTGTAACATTTAGCATTATCACCACAAACCACGGACCACAAGATGCGGCTCTAGTTCAGGTAACCGACTTATTACCTTCTGGTTATACATTCAGCAGTTTTAATGCAACAAGTGGAACTTATGATAGTACAACAGGTTTATGGACACTAGATATATTAGAGAGCAGTGAGTCTGAAACCTTACAGATTAATGCAATAGTTAATCCAACAGGTGATTATACAAATATTGCCGAAGTTACCAATAGTGACACTCCAGACCCTAACTCAACGCCAAATAATGGAGTGCCAACAGAAAACGATTATGGAACCGCGACTACGACTCCTATTTTACAATCTTCAGATTTGTCCTTGGTTAAAACCGTTAATAATGCGACACCATTGGTAGGTTCGCTTGTTACCTTTGAAGTAGTAATAACCAATAATGGGCCACAGGATAATTTTGGTGTACAGGTAAGAGATGTACTTCCGTCTGGATATACTTTTACTGGATTTACCATTTCTACTGGAACTTTCGATACCGCTACAGGAGTATGGACAGTAGGCAATTTAGTTGCTGGTGATGCAGAAACACTTCAGATTGTGGCGCGGGTAAATCCAAGTGGCGATTATACGAATAAAGCCGAGGTCTCAGCTGCTAATCTTCCTGATCCTGACTCCACTCCAAACAACGGAGCTAATACAGAAGACGATTACGCAGAAGCCACAACAACTCCAGTTCCGACATCAGCAGATTTGTCATTGACAAAAGCAGTAAACAATGCCACTCCACTTGTGGGTTCACAGGTAACTTTCAGTATTCAGGTAACCAATTCTGGTCCGCAAGAAGCAAATTCCGTGGCTGTTACCGATTTACTGCCTTCTGGATACACCTACGTATCGTATAGTGCAACAACAGGAAGTTATGATTCCTCAACAGGGATTTGGACAGTTGGAAATATGCCTGTTTCAGATTCTTATACCTTACAAATAACAGCTACAGTTAATGCTACAGGAAACTATACCAATAGTGCCGAAATTACCACAAGCAGTCAACCCAATCCTGATTCTACACCAAATAATGGAGTTACAACAGAAGATGATTATGCAGAAGCGGCCACTACTCCAACAGTTCAATATTCCGATCTATCTTTAACTAAAACAGTTAGCGATTCGTCCCCAATTGTGGATACAGAAATCACATTTGAATTAATTGTTACCAATAACGGTTCGCAAGATAATACAGGTGTTCAGGTAACCGATTTACTGCCTGCAGCATTTACTTTTACAGCCTATACTGTTTCAACAGGAACCTATAATCCTGCAACAGGGATATGGAATATTGGAAACTTACCAAAAAATCAATCGGAAACATTGCAGATTAAAGCAATTGCAAATTCGATTGGAAATTTTGCAAATACAGCAGAAGTAACCGCGGCCGATCTTGCAAATCCTGATTCCACTCCAAATAACGGAGCACTTTTGGAGGATGATTATGCATTTGCTCTAGTCGGAACAAGGGCAGATACACCGCCTCCACCACCAGTTTCTGACTTGTCATTAACTAAAACTGTAAATAATGCTACACCATTAGTCGGTTCTCAAGTTACTTTTGAGGTTGTAATTACCAACAGCGGAAAAGACGACAATAAAGGTGTTCAAGTTACAGATTTGCTTCCTTCTGGATATACACTTACTGGATATACTATTTCTACAGGAACCTATACGCCAGCGACAGGTTTATGGAACGTTGGCAATATCGTAAACGGAAAATCTGAAACTCTTCAAATTATAGCAACTGTAAACGCCTCTGGAAATTATACTAATATCGCAGAAGTAACGGCAGCTGATTATGAAGATCCTGACTCAACTCCAAACAACGGAGTTACAACAGAAGATGATTATGCAACAGCAACCGTCACTCCAAATGCACAGGCAGCCGATTTATCTTTAACTAAAACAGTTAATAACGCAACACCACTTATAGGCACGCAAGTCATTTTTGAAGTAATTGCAACCAATAATGGCCATCAAAATACCACAGGAGTAGAAGTGACAGATTTACTACCTTCTGGATATACTTTTACTAACTACAGCACAACAAAAGGAACTTACAATCCAACAACTGGAAAATGGGCAATTGGTTCATTCTTAAACGGAGATTCGCAAGTATTACGCATAACCGCTGTTGTAAATCCGACAGGAGATTATGTAAATATTGCCGAAGTTACTGCTAGTAATATACCAGACCCTAATTCGACTCCAAATAACGGAATCCCAACAGAAAATGATTATGCTGAAATTGCAACAACTCCTGTTGTTCCTATGGCCGATTTATCACTTACAAAAGCCGTAGTCGGCGGTAATATTAGTCCAATATTTGGTGCGACTGTTACTTTTGAAATAACCGTAAAAAACAGTGAAGCTCAAAATGCAACTGGAGTAAAAGTAATCGATATGCTACCGAGCGGTTACGAATATGTGGTATACAGCTCAACAGCTGGGCAATATTTTAATACCACCGGAATCTGGGAAATTGGAAATATACCAAACGGCGGTTCAGAATCATTATTAATTGGAGCTAAAGTAAATACTACAGGTGTATACCAAAATATTGCAGAAGTTTACGCTTCTAACGAACTGGATCCAGATTCGACACCAAATAACAATGTCAGCGGCGAGGACGACATTAGTTCTGTATTACTGACTCCTGTTCCTGCTGTAGCCGATTTATCTATTGAGAAAAAAGTAATCAATAACATACTTAATCCTGCTGTAGGATCGCAGATTTCATTCTCCATAACATTAACCAACTCAGGTTCAAGCAATGCCACTGGAGTTATTGTCAAAGATGTATTGCCTTCTGGATATGATTATATTTTCTATAATTCGACTTCGGGAGCTTATAATCCGGCAACAGGAGAATGGACTCCTGGAATTATACTTGCTGGCAATAGTCATACTTTAATTTTAAATGTTTTTGTAAAAGCTCCGACAGGTACTGCAGATGAATATTTAAATATAGCAGAAATTATGACTGCAGATCAGCATGATCCGGACAGTACACCAGGCAACGGAATTGCGACAGAAGATGATTACGACAGTATTTCTGTTACGCCTGTAATTGTAATGGCAGATTTATCTATTAAGAAAACGGCTCTTAATCAGGATGCGATTCATGAAGTAGGTTCAACGGTTATTTTTACCGTTACCGTTACCAATGATGGTCCGTGCAGATGCATCTGGTGTAAGAGTAAAAGATTTGCTTCCTCCTGGATTCACCTATCAAACAAGTAGTCCTACAAGTGGTTTGTACAATTATGTCACAGGTATTTGGAATGTCGGAAATATTCCAACGGGAACTGATCAATCATTAGATATTTATACCACAGTAAATAAGCCATCGGGTATAGCAGGCGAATATACAAATACCACCGAAGTCATTGCCAGTAACCTGCCCGATCCCGATTCTACTCCAAACAACGGGGTAACCACAGAAGATGATTATGACAGTTTACAAATCAAAGTCGCCGTTGCCGATTTAAGTTTGGAGAAAACAGCCAGCAATAAAAACGCAAATGTAAACGAGGTGGTAACATTTACCATTCAGGTTAACAATGAAGGGCCAAGCACAGCTACCGGAGTTGCTATTGAAGACTTGATCCCGCTTGGATTCAAAAATATTTCGAACATCAATAATGGCGGTATTTTCAGCAAAAACATTATCAAATGGGTTGATTTGACCGTTCCTGTAGGCGGCATTACACTAACCTATGAGGCAACAGTGGTCAATCCGTTTGGACTGGAAAGTGCTGAATATGTTAATATAGCTCAGGTAACCGCCAGCAATCAATTTGATCCAGACTCGACTCCAAATAACGACAACGGAGACCAAAGCGAAGATGATGAAGATTCCGAATCTATCAATATCCCTTCTACTGATATAGCTATCAATAAAGAAGTCGATAAAACAGATGTTCCTATGGATACTCAGGTAATCTTTACTATCACTGCTGAAAACTTAGGCAATTTAACTGCCACAAATGTAGAAGTTCAAGATGCGTTGCCTAAAGGATATTCATTAGTAAACTCAGCGGTAACTTCAGGAACTTATGATCCTAAAACCGGTATTTGGAGCATTCCATCAATCAATACAGGAGCTTTACAAACGCTAACTTTAACAGTTAAAGTGGTCGATTTTAATGATTATTTAAACAATGCTCATTTGGTTAAACTAGATCAGATAGACACCAATTCGGCCAACAATCAGGATACTGCGACTGTTTCGCCAAACTGTCTGAAAATCTATAACGAATTTTCGCCAAATGATGATGGCCAGAACGATTTCTTCTATATCGATTGTATCGAAAGATATCCAGATAATCAGCTGGAAATCTTTAACCGCTGGGGTAATTTGGTTTACTACCAAAAAGGCTATAAAAATACTTGGGACGGAAAAGAGGAAGGTTCTGCCAAAACGCTTCCTGAAGGCACCTATTTCTATATTTTGGATTTAGGAGACGGATCTAAAAAAACCTCTGGATGGCTTTACCTAAAATAAAACCACCCAGAAAATGAAAAGTTTAAGAATAGGATTAACCAAAATAAAATTGGCTATGATTAAAAATATAAAAAAGGTTTTCGCGATAATAACTCTATTCTCGGCATATGGAGCCTTTGCACAGCAAGATCCACAATACACGCAGTATATGTACAATACACTCACCGTAAACTCGGCTTATGCCGGTTCCCTGGGACATTTAGCCATAACAGGAATTTACAGAACACAATGGGTTGGTATTGAAGGAGCTCCAGACACGCAAAGTTTTTCTTTGGATACGCCAGTCGGAAAAAATGTTGGTCTTGGAATTTCGATCGTAAACGAGGAAATCGGACCAACAGAAGAACAATATCTAGATGCCAATTTCTCTTACACCATTAAATCTGGAGAAACACACAAACTTTCTTTTGGAGTAAAAGGTGGTGGTCGCGTCATCAATATCGACTGGTCTAAGGGAAGTTATAAAGATCCAGATGTGCAATTTCGTGAAAACATTACCAACAAATTCCTTCCAGTTATTGGCGCGGGATTGTATTGGCACGGAGAAAGAGATTATGTGGGGCTTTCAATCCCGAATTTTATGACCCGAGAACGTTATACGTATGATGATATTAGCGAAGATTTGGTCAATCAGAGAATACACGTCTATCTTATTGGAGGTTACGTGTTTGACCTTTCGGCACATACTAAATTCAAACCTGCTCTTTTAGCAAAATATGTCGCTGGAGCTCCAATTATTGCCGATATATCAGCCAATTTTATGTTTAATAACGCTCTAACACTTGGTGTTGCCTATCGTACATCGGACTCTGTAAGCGGTCTTGTTGGAATCCAGATCACACCAATGATAATGGCCGGATATGCGTACGATTACACCACAACTGCTTTGCAGAATTACAACAGCGGTACACACGAAATTATGCTTCGTTTTGAACTGGTTTCACGCAAAAAAGGACTAAAATCACCAAGATTCTTTTAATACGGATAGTCTATGAAAAGAACAATTACTATACTCGCATTATTGGTTATACAGCTGATTTATTCGCAAACCAAAAACAAAACTGCCGATGCTCTTTTTGATAAGATGTATTATGTTGAAGCCGCAAAATCGTACGAGCTTTCGATAAATAATGGAGATGCTTCCAGAGAAACGCTTCAACGACTTGGAGATGCTTATTATTTTAATACCAAAATGTCAAGCGCATCAAAATGGTATGGAAAGCTAATTGCTGACTATCAGAATGAAGTTTCAGCAGAATATTTATTTCGTTATGCTCAGTCATTGCAAGGGATCCAGAATTATGATCTGGCTAAAAAATGGATGAAAATTTTCTCCGAAAAGCAAAAATCGACAGATCATAGAGCGAAGAATTTTTCTCTTAAAAATGTCACTTTAGAAGATATTGAAAATATAAAACCTTCTTTTCTATTAGAAAATTTAGACATAAATACTGCTAATTCAGATTTTGGCCCCATGTATTACAAAGGCGACTTAGTTTATTCTACTACTGCCGATTCTTCCTATTGGAAAACAGATAAATACGGCTGGAATGATCAGCCTTATCTTAATATGCAATTGGGTAAAATTAGCGAAACGCAATCTAGCGTCACTTTCAAAGAACGTTTCGGAAAGGATATTACAACCAAATATCACGAAGCATGTATCGCCTTTTCTCCCGATGAAAAAACGATTTATTTTACCCGAAACAATTATAACGGAAAACTGAAACGTGACAGCAAAGGCATTAATAACTTAAAAATCTACTCTGCAACCGCTGTAGAAAACGAAAATGGCAGTACTAAATCGAACCAATATTCAGGAACTACCCTTTAATAGCGATGGTTATTCAGTTGGACAGCCTTCAGTAAGTAAAGACGGCAAAAAGCTTTATTTTGTATCGGATATGCCTGGAACAATTGGTTCTACAGATATTTTTATGGTTGATATTTTAGGCAATAATCAATTCTCTCAACCAAAAAATTTGGGCGAAAAAATAAACACGACGGGACGTGAAATGTTTCCGTATATTACCGATCAAGCATTGTATTTTTCTTCTGACGGATTTTTAGGTTTAGGAGGTTTGGATGTATTCGAAAGCAGAATAAACGATGGCGCTTTTGACACACCAGCCAACCTCGGAGCACCTTTAAACAGCAATAGAGACGATTTTGGTTATATCGTTAACGAAGCCACAAACAAAGGTTTTGTCTGCTCTAACAGAAAGACAGGCAAAGGCGATGATGATATTTACTCTTTTGAAAGATCGTGTAACCAAGCCATAAGCGGTTATGTTTTTGATGCCATTTCAAACAATAGAATTGCTGGCGCAATGGTAGCTCTTAAAAATAATAACGGAATAAAAGTATCTGAAACCGTTTCTCAGCTTGACGGAAAATATGATTTCAATAACAACGTAAATTGCAATACTCCTTACACGATTGAGGTTACAAAAGAGAATTATAACGCCAATACTAAAGCAATCGTAACGGCAAAAAGTTCTGGAAAAACAGAAGCTCTTGTAGGCTTAGATCCTGCTTTAATTGTTCGTGAAAATGGCGTTCTAAAAATAAAAATCGGAATTATTTTCTTTGATTTAGATAAATCTGATATTCGTTATGATGCTGCAATAGAACTTAATAAAGTAGTTCTCTTAATGCATCAGTATAATACTGTGATAATCAAAATTGAATCTCATACCGACTCCCGTGCCAACGACCAATACAATCTCGAATTGTCTGACCGAAGAGCAAAAGCGACAAGAGATTATCTAATTTCTCAAGGAGTTGCCCCCGAAAGAATAGAAAGCGCAATAGGCTACGGAGAAACCGAATTAATTAACAACTGCTCTAACGGAGTTCCCTGCACAGAATCGCAGCACCAAGTCAACCGCCGAAGCGAATTCATCATTACAAAAATGTGATAAAAATATTTGCAAACCCCAGCGGGGTTAACTATTTATAGAATTACAAAAAACAAATAGAAAAAGCTCCGGAGGAGCGACATATCTAACTAAGGAATATGTCGCTCCTCCGGAGCTTTTGCTCTAAAATTTTATTCTTTTCTATAAATATTTCGCTTCTCCGAAGCTTAAAAAAAGCGGTTTTTCTTTTAAAATCTCTTTCTATACATCGATTCTATTCTCTATTCTCTATTCTCTATTCTCTATTCTCTATTCTCCTACTGGAGCTTCACACACATCCATTCCCCTTTCATAATCAATTTATCTTCATCAAACGCTTCTCCAGATTGTTTTATGATTTTTTCGCTTGTGCGAATGTTTTTTACAACAAATTTAACGAGTTTATTGAACTCAACGCCCGCAAAAAATTCAACATTATCCATACTAACCAATCCAAAAACGCCATCTGCAATTCCTAAAAGCTTTATACCTGCACCGCCACATTGCGCCATAGCTTCTATCAAAATAGTTCCCGGAACAAAATTAAAATCGGGAAAACTGCCCTGAAGCCAGGCATCTTTATCTGTAAACGTCTTTAAACCAACGATTGTGTCTGTTGTATAAGAAATAATTTCATCTACAAAGAGAAATGGAGCACGATGCGGAATTAAATCTTCTATTTTTTTAGTCATGTCTGTAATTTTTAACAATGTACGAATCTGAACTGAAATAGACAATATTAAAATTAATTCTATGTTAAAAGCGGGCCAAAAACGTTAAAATAATAACCTTTATTTCGTTTCGTAAAAGCGTAAAAATTGAATTTTAGAACGACACGCTGGTCAGCTGAATCTATTTTTAAAAATGACCTGCTCAGAAAAAAAAACATCATAATTTGACAGCAAAATAAATTGGTTTTTTAAAGCTTTTTTTAGCTCTTTTTCTCCTAAAAAATAGCAGTAAAAAACACAAAGCAAACTCAAAAGCAAAAAAACACACTCCAATTTAAGTTGTTAAACTATTTATTTAACTAAAACTATTTAAAAAATAAAAATCAGTACTTTAACACATCACTATAGAAAAACTCTATAATAGAAAATCTAATAAAAAGCAGTTATTTTACCACAAAAATATATTTCTTAATTTCAAAAAAAAGAGATTAAAAAATTCGTTCTCACCACGTTCTTCAATTCATAATTTCTGACTTAAATCTTATACGTTTTCAGTCAAAAATTCAAACAAATAAACCATAACTCGCTTCTCTCCTGCTTTTAAAGTTTTTTAATGGAATTTTAAGCCTATTATACACTATTAGCAAAGTGTTATTTTCCAATTCAAAAGCCATTAAAACCATATCTCAGTCAACAATTAAAAATTTTATAAAAAATTAACAATCAAGCAATTAACAACTAACATGTAAATCAACACATTAAACAATAAAAAATACTCAAAATTTTAAAAACAATTCATTTTTGAGTTATCTTATTTATTAAAAAAAAGAAACATTACACCCATTTTCTAATTATCAAATTTTCTAATTTTCTAATTGCCAAATTATCTCATTACCGTATCCCCAATAACTGATACAATTCGTCCTTTTTATTCAGAGCTGCCGAAATAGTTTTCCCATCGATTAGTTCCACAACATTTCCGTTGAGACTTCTCACCGCTTCCAGATTTAAAATAAAAGAGCGTTGCACACGAAAGAACATCGGAAGCCTCAACACTTCTTCCATAGATTTTAAAGTTCCCAAAGTTGTGTATGATGCGCCATTGATGACGAATTTCAGATAATCTCCTTGGGCTTCGACATAAAGAATTTCACTCAACAGGATTTTAATCAGCTTCCCTTCCGATTTGATAAAAATACGATCGGAATTGATTTGATGAACAGAAGTTGTTTTCTTTAGCGAAAGATATTCTTTGGTACGATTCACCGCTTTCAGGAAACGATCAAAACGAACGGGCTTTAAGAGATAATCGGCTGCTCCTGTCTCAAATCCTTCCAAAGCAAAATTGCGATGTGCCGTGATGAAAATAATAATCGGAGCTTTGGTAAGCGACTGCGCCAATTCTAAACCGTTAAATTTAGGCATCTCAATATCGCTGAAAACAATATCAATTTCGTTATCCTCCAGAAACAAAAAAGCTTTAGAGGCTTCTGCAAACGAATTCTTCAATTCCAAAAACGGAACTTCAGCAATAAACGATTCGATAATATCTCTTGCAATCGGCTCATCGTCAACGACAATGCATTTTAATTTTTCCATTATTTCCTTAATACAATTTTTAAATCGACTCTAAACGAACTTTCCAATCTTTCAATTTCTAACTCATGCAAGTCGGGATATAGCAATTCTAATCGTTTACAAGCGTTTTGCGCCCCTATTCCGCCAAAGACTGATTCGTGTACCATTTTTTCAGAATCGTTCTTTAAACTAAAGAAAAATACGTTATTTTCTATCTTAATGTCTAGTTTTACAAAAGCATTCTTGGTTTTTAAACCATACTTGAAGGCATTTTCTATAAAAGTAAAAGTAAGAAGTGGTGCTATAAAAAGTCCTGGTGTATTTTTTTCTCCTTCAATGCTGACTTGAATATCAGCATCATCGGCATAACGCATTTTTTCTAAAGCGATATAATTTTTGATAAAGTCCAATTCTTTTTCCAAACGGACCATTTCGGTATTCGATTCGTAGAGCGTATAGCTCATAATATCCGAAAGATTCAAGATTAATTCTGGCGCCAGATTGTCTTTCCTAACCGTCAGTCCGTACAGATTATTCAAGGTGTTAAATAAAAAATGCGGATTTAACTGCGCCTTCAGAAAGTCTTTTTCAATTTGAATATTCTGAAGTTTCAAAGTGGCCTTCTCTCTTTCAATTTGAAATTTCGTGTTGTACAATTTCGTGATCTCGACCAATATTTTAGCAAAACAAAAAGGCGAAAGCAAGGAGATGATAATTATAGTTTGAGAAAGCATTCTTTTTGGAGAAACCGCTTCTAGAAAAGTTTGATTTGCACTCATTTTAATGACGCCTTTAAGTTCTCCAAAAGTAATTTCGAGACCTAAAGCATAATAAAACAGTGAAATAAAATATGTTGCCGCCATCCAGACCAATATGGAAACTGGAAAAACCAATAGCAGCAATATTATAATTCGGTTTTTGCTTTCTGAAAATATCTTTGGTAGCAGTAAATAGAACAGCATATAAAATACTATCATATTGACCAATGCCATTCTTATTGTTAGTAAAACAGCATCAAAATAGACTAATTTATAGCCAATTACATAGCTCAAAAAAAGCAAAACAGAAAAACCTAACCACATGAAAACGTGCATTAAAATTCGATTTCTTCTCGTAAAAAAGTGATCAAAATTCAGCGGCGCCATTTTATCTAAAAAATATCCCGAAGTCGATGTCGTATTTGGCATGTAAAAGATTTGTAAAGCAGTTTCAAATATAATTTATTTTTTTTTCCACTGAATGCGGAAATATACTAAACACATAGAAACATAGATTTTCTTTGCGTTTGTATCTAGAACTGTTTGCAAAAGTTTATATCTATGTGTGAGAAACTAGTTTTCTTTCTCTTTTCTTTTTCGAAATAAAAAAATCTATGTTTCTATGTGTTTAAAAATTAATTGCATATTTAATTCATTTTTTATAAAATTCTAATAACCGCATTGATCAAATTAATCGTGTTATGACCGAGAATTGAATAAATAAGATTTCCAGAAAACTGTCTTAGAATGCCGACACTCAAAGAAGAAATCAAGGTTAAGTACACCATTGTAACAATATCCAACTTCAAATGTAGATCCTGATCTAAAATTGCTCCGTGCGAAACTCCAAATAAAACCGTTACGATAACAAACGCCCAGCCAAATTTAATGCCTCGATAATTCCATGTTGGCGCAAAAGCTTTATCTAAAAGCCATAAAGAGATTCCTCTAAAAAGGATTTCTTCTGTTAATCCAGGCATTGTGGCTTGAAAAAGAAAAGTTTCTAGATTGAAGGCATTTCCTTTTGGAAATAAAATGAGTTTAAAAATAATGTCGAAGAAAGTGAATCCGAAGAAAACCAGTAATCCGAATTTCAAATTTGTTGGCGAATTGGTTTTAGAAGTGAATCCGATTTTGATTCTTTCTTCTTTTGAAACCGAAAAGATAATAATCAATGCTAAAACTAAGCTCAGGAATTTTCCTGCCCAATTGAACTTTAAATCAAGATTTATCAATTGTTTTCCTGAAGCCTGTAAAAACACATCGGCAAGAAAATATAAAATGAAAAATCCTAAATATTTTAAATTCAATTTTTCCGATTTGAAACACGCAATAACAATAATCGGAGCGATTAGCAAAATCCAAAGAAGGGGTGTAAATAATGACATAATTTTGATTTAAGGTTTTAATTTGAATCAAAAGTATATCGCGAGTATATCAATTAAAATTGTCATCGGTAGAACACACTATCTGCTCGGTGAAAATGTTATTTTACCCGATAATAGATTGTTGATTTCAGATTTCAGAATTCAGATTTTAGATTTGGGTTTAAAAAAAGGCTATCTCAAAAATCAAAACAGCTAATATTCATTTTATGTTCCGTAGGAACATCTCATCGGTAGAAAAAATTATGTTTTTAAATCGTTTTACGTTCCGTAGGAACGTTTGGTTGGTTTCATATTTTTTTCATTAAACATATCAAACGTTCCTACGGAACGTAATTTGGGATACCATTTTTTTTTCTACCGACGAAACATTCCTACGGAATGACAGCCTCTATTAAATATGAAGAGTTCAATTCAATTCAATTCGATTCAAAATAAACCATTAATTAGAAAATGTGCCAATTGGATAATTACTCGCATTTTCTAATTGGCACATTTTCTAATTGACACATTGACTAACTTCTACCACATATATTTCAATATCAATCTTGCATTAAACGGCGTTCCTGCTGTAAAATGAATTTCTTCGACAGGATCAGTTTCATTTGCCAGTCTTGATTCGGTTAAGAATTGTGTTTCTTTCCATTTTGTATTGAAAATATTGTCGATGTTTACACCAATTGAAACTTTCTTTATTTGATAATTCACAGAAAAATCGGTAATGCAATACCCTTTTGCTACAACCGAATTATCTTCGTTTGCTGGTCTATCTCCTAAGAAACGAGTTCTTATGCTTCCTGAGAAGCTTTTTAGATCTTTTACTGAAATTCCGTTCATTAGAGTACTTTTTGGAGCTAATGGCAGGTAATCGCTTCCTTTAGGCTCATCAATTGCTCTTGCGTGCGTGTATGTATAATCGGTATTCCAGAACAACCAATTGGTCAATTGATATCTGAAACCAAAATCGAAACCTTTTCTTTCTGTTTTTCCACTTGGTTCAACAACCGCTTCGTCTCCCACATAAACAAATTCCTGCGCTAAATACAAATACCAAACTGCCGAATTAATAATCATGCGTGGAAATGGTTTCCAATTGATTCCTAAATCTGCTCCGTACGTTTCTGGAACAATCTTTTCCCCTTTTTGCGCCACTACTACACGCGTATCGTTGCTATGAAATCCTTTTCCTAATTTCAAGAAATAGTTCAGTTTGTCATTCTGCGTATACAAAAAGTTCAACTTCGGACTCACAATTGCTCTGGTCTGCGTCTGATTGGTGTAAGTTGGAGCCAATTGATCTTCATACCCAAATTTGAAATAATCTAAACGCAAACCTCCATTTACTAACCACTTTCCTGCTGTAAAATCAAGACTTGAATACGTAAATAAATTAGTTTGATTTACATTTCCTAAACTCAAATAATCCAAAACCGTTTTTCTGTTTAATGTATGAGATAATTCTACATCTTTATTATTATCGTTTCGAAGTCCAGCACCCAGTTTAAAACGCCAATTTTCGTTTAATTTCTGATCGTATTCCAACTGAAAACCTACAATAGTTCTATTTTCTTTCTGTTTAATCTGATCGCCATTTACAGGGTCATTCAAGAAAAAAGTAAAATTAGAATACAGTTCAAAATCATATTTGCTCAAATAAGCACTGCTTTTAATATGTGTGTCTTCGTCAATTTTTGCATCGTACTGCAAATTAAAATTGGTTCTATCTGTATTTCCTCCTTCATTAGAATCAATTGCTCCGAAAGGCGAAATGGTTCCGTCGTTTACCGCACGATCTGGAATCTGTCCGCTGGCATCCCACTGACTTTTAAAATGGGAAAACGAAATAGCCAGACGATCTCCATTCTCCATTTTGGCATTGTATTTTCCAAATAAATTAATTCGGTTAAAGTTCTGAGGCGCATCAAAATAACCATCCGTCATCATGTATTCTCCCGCAAAATAAGCCGATTGGTTTTCTTTATTCAATAAATTAAACATGGCAACAGTACGGAAGGTATCAAACTGTCCGCCTTCAAAAGAAATAGAACTGTTCTGCAAAGCATTTTTAGTATTAAACCCAACATATCCTGCCGTTGTAAAATCGCCTTTATCTACAAAATAGGCTCCTTTATCAAAATCAATATTATCGACTGTTTCTGGAATCACAAAATGCAGATCTGAATACCCTTGCCCGTGTGCGTGCGAAACCATGTTTACGGGCATTCCGTCAACGGTGATGTTAATATCGGTTCCGTGATCACAGTCAAAACCTCTTAAAAAGATTTGTTCTGCTTTTCCTCCTCCTGCATGCTGACCGATGAAAAGTCCTGGGACTTTTCGCAGCAGATCTTGAGAATTTGAAATTGGCTGGATTTCAAAATCAATTTTAGAAATAGTATTCAGGTATTTTAAATTATGGCTAATCTTAACTTCTTCCAATAAAAACGGTTTCTCATTTATTGAAATCGTTAAGAAATCCAAAGAAGCAAGTTTAATTTTTTGAGGAGAAAATCCTTTTTTTGTAATCAGCAAACTATCATTTACCTCCACTCCTTCCAATGTAAATTTTCCGTTGGCATCAGTATGTGCGTGTGTTTTTGAGGTTAAATCACGAATTAATACTTCTGATAAAGATTTTCCTCCTCCGTCATTTACAATGCCATTGACAGATTGTGCATTAATAGAAAAAGAAAGAATAAAAAAGAAAAGTGCTGATAAAGATTTCATTGCTATTTTGGTAATTTGAGTGCAAAAATAGCATAAAAAAGATTTTTAAGCTTGCTTATCAAAAATCTGAAACAGCAGAGCCATTTTTCTTCGGATCGTACAGCATAGCGGTACACAAACAGTTTTTTCTGTCCTTACTTAATAAAATAGGACAGTTGATACAGCTTTTACAGTTTTCCCAAAAAAGCTCATCATTTGGCAATTCAGCGTAAGTAACGGGTTCAAAGCCTAGTTCGTGATTCATTTTCATAACGGCAAGACCTGTCGTTAGGCTGAAAATATGCGCTTCTGGATATTTTTTACGGCTGAGTTCAAAGATCTTTCTTTTAATTTTTTTTGCCAGGCCAGTGTGTCTAAACTCTGGCGCAACAATTAATCCCGAATTTGAAACATATTTGCCGTTTTCCCACGAAGATATAAAAGCAAAACCGGCCCATCTTCCATCTCGTGTAATTGCGATAACGGCTTCACCTTCTCTCATCTTTTTTTCAAGAAGCTCGGGCGGTCTACTTGAGATTCCTGTTCCGCGAGCTTTGGCAGATAATAATGTTTCTTCGCAGATTTCATTTAGATAAAAAACATGTTCCGCTTTTGTTTCTTCTAAAATAAAATCATAAGATTCGGCAGCTTTTTCATGGGAAGAAAAAACAGTTGCATCTTTTCTATACTCTATAGTTTTCATGACACCTAAACTATTTTAGCAATCAGCATAACGGTGATATAAAGAACCACTGTAAAAACCATTAAGTTAACGAATCGATCTTTATTTCGTCTAGATTTATTTGAAAAGTACGTTTTTGTAATTTCTTTATTTCTTTTATTACTTGTTTTCATATTTCTTAAATGTTGTATAATTAAAGGCTTGTTTAATAATCCACAACATAAAAAACAAAAGGCATGCCATAGCATCTCAAACTACAATAAACCACTCGTTATAAAACAAATAATAAAAAATCGGCTTTAATCAATTTGCAAAAGCTTATCAAAATGATAGGCTGATTTTCAAAATGAAAGGGATTTAAATAAAAAAGCTCTAAATCGAAATTTAGAGCTTTCTTACTATTTATAAGTGACCTAATAAACTAGTCCCATTGATTGTTTTTAGAAAGGGCAAATTTACCTGCTCCAGTAAAAAACAAGGCAAGAGCTCCAAAAAGATAAAGCATTAATAATTCTAAAGCATAACCTCCATGATCGCTAATGGTAAAAATGTCCTGAGCGTGAGCTGTTGCAACTGCAACCACACAAGTAATAGCCAAAAGAACCGCCGCAATTCTAGTTCTAAATCCTAATAAAATGGCAATTGGAGCTAAAACTTCACCAATGTAAACCGCATATCCAAATGCGCCCATGTTATCTACAAGGAAAGAAATTCCGTGAATCAATTTAGAAACACCGTGAAAAAGCATTAATCCACCAGTACTAATACGCAATAGCAATAATCCAAGGTCTGTGTTTTTTGAAATCATAAAAAATTTTGTTTAGGTTAAAAATTTATATCAAAATTGGGTTTATAAGCCGACTAAAATACAAAAATTTCCCAATGAAAAACAATCTTATTTAAAACAATTCTAAATAACCGTTTTTAGACTATCACAAACACGTTTTTACTTTAAAACTTTATCGCAATTTTTCCAATTGTTTTTCCAGATTCCAAAAGTTCGTGTGCCTTCTTTAGATTTTCGGCTGTAAGTCCGTTTAAAGTGGTATTTAAAGTCGTTTTCAAGATTCCATCATCGAGTAAATCGGCTACAATATTCAGAATATTATGCTGTTCGATCATGTCTTCCGTTTGATACATAGAACGCGTATACATCAATTCCCAAGAAAAAGAAACACTTTTACTTTTCAACTTGTTTAATGCAACAGGATCGCTGCTTCCTGTAATGGAGGCAATATGTCCCTGAGGTTTTATCAATTCAGTCATAATGTCCCAGTAAGCATTGGTGTCTACGAAATCTAAAATAAAGTCAACGTACTCAAAACCAGCTTCTCGAACAGATGAAACCAAATCTTTATGTTCTACAACAAAATCTGCTCCCTGCTGTTTGCACCAAGCGATCGTTTCTGGACGCGACGCTGTTGCGATAACGGTTAAACCAGCAATTTTCTTGGCTAGCTGAATGGCAATTGAACCAACTCCTCCTGCTCCACCAATAATTAAAATAGATTTTCCTTTGTCTTTATCAGCGCTAATTCTGATTCTGTCAAATAGAATTTCCCAAGCGGTTAAAGCGGTTAACGGAATTACAGCAGCTTCTTCAATACTTAATGCTTTTGGTTTTCTGCCAACAATTCTTTCGTCTATAATCTGATACTCTGCATTGCTACCTTGTTTGGTAATATCTCCAGCATAATAAACGGGATCGCCTACTTCAAACAAAGTAACGTCTTGTCCGACAGCTTGAACGATTCCGACAGCATCCCAGCCTATAATTTTTGGAGTTTCTAAAACGGTGTCTTTTGCGCTGCTCTGGCGAATCTTAAAATCGACTGGATTTACTGAAATCGCATCAATTTTAACTAATAAATCGTGTGGCCCAGGAATTGGTTTTACGGCTTCAAATTCGATAAAACTTTCTGGGTTTTCTATGGGTAATGATGTTTTAAATCCTATTGCTTTCATTTCTTTTTAATGTTTAAATTAAAACTATATTACAAAGATAAGACGAGTTGAAATCTCAAAATTGGTATATATTGAGCGTATATTTGTATATATTAAGCATATTGTGTTTTTTGTTTCACGCAGATTTTTACAGATTATAGCCGATTCTGCAGATTTTTTATTTAAAATCTGCTCAGATCTGCTCAAATCCTTTAAAATCTGCGGGAAATAATTTTAAAGACTAAATTTGCTAAAAATACTACACTATGAATATCAGAAAAGCCGAAAAATCACACTCAAAATATATTGCTCCTATATTATTGTTAGCAATGGAAGACATTATCTACAAATTTATTGCAAAGGAAGATTACGCTTCCGCGAAAGACTTTCTGCAATATTTCGTTGAACGAGAAAACAATCAATATTCTTATCAAAACTGTTTTGTGGCAGAAGAGAATAATGAAATCATTGGTGCAGTAAACATTTATAATGGTGCTGACATTGAAGAATTACGAAATCCTATTGTTGAATACGTTAGAAAACATTATAATCCTGAATTCGATCCTGAATTTGAGACCCGTGAAGGCGAATATTATATAGATTCGTTGGGCGTGAATCCGAAATATCAGGGAAAAGGAATTGGTTCTCAATTATTGCAATTTTTGATTGATAAATACGTTCATAAAAATAAAGAGGTTTTAGGTCTGCTGGTTGAAGAGGACAATCCGAGTGCTAAAAAACTGTATTTAAAGCTTGGTTTTAAAGTAGTTGGGAACAAAACTTTGGTTAAGAAGAACCTAGAACATCTTCAAATCAAAAATTAATTATAGAATGAAAAATATCACAATATTAGAAGCAGGTTTAATTTTAAGAATAGTTTTAGGAATCACAATGCTTTCGGCCGTAGCAGACCGATTTGGAGTTTGGGGCGCACCAGGATCTCACGCAGTTGCCTGGGGAAATTGGGAAAACTTCGTAATCTACACCCAATCTCTAAATTCTTTTGCCAACAAAGCCACAGCAGAAGTCCTCGCAGGAATTGCCACTTTCTTTGAAGTTTTACTAAGCCTATTATTGTTATTCGGTTTCAAAACCAGACTTGCCGCTTTAGGAACTACCCTTTTAATGTTCTTTTTTGCATTTGCTATGTCGGTTTCCGTTTCTGTAAAAGCACCTCTCGACTATTCGGTTTGGACAAGTTGTGCAGCGGCTTTACTACTTGCCAATATTGGTAAAACATCTTATGCCGTTGACAATAGGATATAATTTTGGATAAAAGCGTTCTAGAAACTTTGTCAAAGTTTAAAACTTTGACAAAGTTAATCGCTTCGAAAAGTTCAGCTTAAAAACATCTGTTTACATCTTTTTTCTGAGGTAAATTCGTTTCGGAAATTCATCTTCTATACTTTCTTTCCCTACAAATTCTTCGTAATTTAATGATCGTAAAATATCGATCAAAGCAGTATCTACGGCAAAAGCGCTTACCCAAATTAAATCGTGTTTTCGCTGAGAAGCAATTTCTTCAGCACGTTTAATAAGTGCTTTTAAATCTTCTTCATCAAAATAAACAATCTCACTCAGATTGATTGCTTTTGACGCTCCAAGGTTTTCATTTCGTATTCTCGATGAATCTAATTTTAAATACGCTTGCGGAGTTTCGCCAAGATGAGCCATCAGAATCTCGATCGAAAAATCATTCTGAATTCGAAACAACTCTTTTTTCGAAAGATGCTCTTCGGCATATTTTTCTCCTAACTCTTTTTCCTTAAATAAATTGGTATAGAATTGAACGGCTTTGTCTTCCATCCAAAAGACATTATCGTTGATTATGACAACAAATTTTGCAATTTTACTCATTTCTTTTCTTTAAAAATAAAAAGCAAAATTGCACCGAATGTTAGTCTAAAAAAAGAGCGATAAGGCTTCTGTTTTGTGCAAAATGTCGGCTGAATGATTTTAATCGATCTGTTTTTTTCGATATTCTAAAGGCGAAATGCCTTCATAGTTTTTAAAAAATCGTCCAAAAACAGATTGATCAGAAAAATGAAGTAAATCGCTAATCTGATTGATGGACATTTTTTTATTTTGCAACAAAACTTTAGCTTCCAGAATTACCATTTCGCTAATCCAGTCACTAGCCGTTTTTCCGCTATGTTTTTTAATGACTTCAGACAAATATTTTCGGCTTACATTTAATTCATCTGCATAATGCTGTACGGTTCTGAAATTTAGAAAATCTTTAAACAGCAACTCTTTAAACTTTTCATATAAAGGATTTTGTACTTCTGTGGGAATTTTTTCTTTCTGAAAACCATCAATTTCATAAATTAAAATGTACAAATAACTTCTCAAAATAGAGGCTTGATGCTTCGACTGATCTTCTGATACTTCTTTGATTAAACTAAAAATGCGTTCAAACTTGCTTTCCTCTGCTTTTGTAAGCGGAGAGGTATTGCTATCACTATTTTCAAAAAAATTATATTGTGTTAGAAAAAATACGTTTGCTTGATTTTCTAGAAAAAACTGCGGTTTAAAAAATATGATATCAATTAGAATTTTGTCCTCATTTTTAGAAAAGCTTCTTATTACCGAAGGCCCTAAAGCAATAATAGCTGGAGCATGAACCACTTTTGTTTCGAGCCCAGTATGCATGATTATACTTCCTTTTCTTAGAAACTCAATTGCGTAGCTTTCGGCACGATAAGGCTCGGTAATATAAGGATGCTCGCTAGTCTGGATATAGAAGTACTCTTTCTGATCTCCGTACGAAAATAAACTCTTGTGATGCGTTAAGGAATACGTGAGGATTTTATTCTTCAATACTGCTGTTTTAGTTCATTAGGATTCCAAATATACCGTTTTTTTTTAGTGTTCAGTCTCAGTGTTCAGTATTCAGTTTTTTAGTGATCAGTTTATTAGTCGCAGTGTACAGTCGCAGTTTGCAGTCTTTGCGGTAAGAAAAGCTAGCTTTGTCAAAGTTTTAAACTTTGACAAAGCTTCTCGACTCTTAACCTAACTGAGACTGAACACTAAAAACTGAACACTGGGACTGAGACTGAGACTGAACACTAAAAAACTGAACACTGAACACTGAACACTGAGTACTAAAAAATTTTTAAGGTATATTTAAGGTCATAAAGCTATTTCGAACAAATATGTATTCGTAAATTAGCCATTACAAAAACATATCTTAAATGACAATACTTACCTTTACGCTGATTATGATTCTGGGTGCCTTTTTAGCAGGCTTTATTGGTTCATTATCAGGCTTAGGAGGCGGTATCATTATTATTCCGCTTCTTACTATTATTCTCGGTGTCGATATTCATTATGCAATTGGAGCTGCTTTAGTCTCCGTTATCGCCACTTCTTCAGGTTCTGCAGCCGCTTATGTAAAAGAAGGAATTACCAACATGCGAATGGGAATTTTTCTCGAAATCGCTACTACTATCGGAGCCGTTTGCGGAGCATTGCTTTCTACTATCGCCCCTACTTCTTTTATTGCGGTTTTATTTGGTTTAACGCTTATTTTTTCTGCCATTAATTCGCTTCGAAAGAAAGAAGAACACATTGTTTTAGAATCTAGTCCGCTAGCTAAAAAACTTAAATTAGACGGAACTTATCCTGCTCATGATGGCGAAGTGATAAAGTACGGAACCAAAAATGTAATTGGCGGTTTTAGTATGATGGGAGTTGCGGGAATGATGTCGGGTCTTCTCGGAATTGGTTCTGGTGCTTTTAAAGTAATCGCGATGGATAACATTATGCGTGTGCCGTTTAAAGTTTCAACCACAACCAGTAATTTCATGATGGGAGTTACAGCAATGGCGAGTTCTGTAATTTATATTCAAAAAGGATATATCGAACCTGGAATTTGTATGCCGGTTGTAATTGGAGTTTTGTTTGGAGCAATGGCTGGAGCAAAAATCTTAGTAAGAACGAATCCGAAGAAATTGAGAATATTTTTTGCCTGCCTGATTTTTGTTTTGGCAATAAACATGATTTATAACGGACTAAATGGAAAAATCTAATATGGTACAAGAAGAAAAATTTGGAGAAAAAGATTTTCAAACTATTATAGGAAACCTGCTTCGTTACGGGGTTTGGATTTCGTTATCGGTTGCTTTTATTGGAGGAATTGTATATTTAATTCATAATGGAAGCCAAATTGAAGATTATTCTGTTTTTAAAGAAAATGACCGAAATATATTTGAAGTAATTACCGCTATTTACAATGGTGCAATTCAAGGAAACGGAGAATCGTTAATATTTACAGGAATTATTTTCTTGTTCATGACACCCGTTTTACGCGTATTGCTTTCGCTATTTTCATTTTTATTGGAAAAAGATTACTTGTACGTTGGCATTACATTGATTGTAATCATGATTATCATTATCAGTATTTCATTTGGTTTCTCGCATTAAAAAATTGTAGATTGTAGAATTTGGAATTTGGAATTTAAATATTGAAATTTAAAGACATGGAAATAGGAATAGACAGTTTTGCTTCGGCGATGTATGGCGATAACAACACGTTGAGCAGTGTTGATGCTATGGAACAGCTTTTGCAGCGAATTGAATTTGCAGATCAGGCTGGTCTTGATGTTTTCGGAATTGGAGAACATCATAAAAAAGAGTTTTTAGATTCTGCTACAGCTGTCATTTTGAGTGCAGCGGCGGCTAGAACAAAAAATATCCGACTGGCAAGTGCCGTGACCGTTTTAAGTGCTGCAGATCCAGTGAGGGTTTATCAGAGTTTTGCAACTTTAGATTTGATTTCGAAAGGAAGAACTGAAATTGTTGTCGGGAGAGGATCTGCCATTGAAGCTTATCCCCTTTTCGGATATGATTTGAGAGATTATGATGCTCTTTTTAAAGAAAAACTCGAACTGCTTCTTCAAATTAGAGATAATGAATTTGTAAGCTGGGAAGGTAAATTCCGTCCTGCTTTAAATAATTTACCAGTTTATCCGAGAGCTTTACAAGAAAAACTGCCCATTTGGCTTGGTGTGGGCGGAACGCCAGAATCTTTTATAAGAGCTGGTTCGTTAGGACTTCCGTTAATGGTTGCCGTAATTGGCGGACAAACACATCGTTTTAAACCTTTAGTCGATTTATATCGTGAAGCTGGAAAAGCAGCAGGTTATAAACCGAATGAATTAAAAGTAGGCTTGCATTCGCCTGGATATGTTGGCACCACAACAGAAAAAGCAATTGAAGAATACTATCCCGGTTATGCCGAATTATGGACAAAATTAGGATATGAAAGAGGTTGGCCTCCTGTAACCAAAGGCAAATTTGATGGCTTAATTGATGATTTAGGTGTTTTAATTGTCGGTGGTCAGGAAAGAGCTGCAGAGAAAATCCTGAAACACAGCGAAGCTCTTGGCGGTGTGGATCGATTTACTTTCCAAATGGACAATGCGGGATTGACACACAAACAATTAATGAATGCCATTGAATTGATTGGTACAAAATTGATTCCTTTGATACGCAAGGCATAATTACTAATCTCGCAAAGTCGCTAAGACGCAAAGTTTTTATTAAAAAAAGCCACAGATTATTAAGATTAAAAGGATTTTTTTCCATCCTTAATTTTTGAATTGCATTCAGCTTTAGCTGGATGCAAAATAGAGCAAAAGCCAAAAGGCTTTAGCCAAACATCGAGTTTGGCTAAAGCCTTTTTTCAATCTTATTTGTAACCTCCAGTTAAAACTGGAGGCAATTCAAAAGAATTATACTTCTCAACCTTTGTAACTTTGTAACTTTGTAACTTTGCTTCTTAGAATCTCAGAACCTTAGCATCTTAAAAAAAAGCATCCAACAATTAAGTCAGATGCTTTTGTGTGATTTGCAATTTTTCAACGATAACAAACCAATTTAGAGCTTATAAGTAACACCAACTCTAAAATTTCTTGGCGCTTCAGTCTGCCAGTAATAAGCATTTAACCAGCTGTAGTATGAACCGCTATATAGATATTTATCTAAGATATTGAATACGTTTGCAGTAACTTTAAATTTACCGGTTTCATAAGATAAACCTCCATCCAATTTAAAGTAAGAAGGTAGTTTTTGAAGACCTGCACTCCAAGTATCAGTCTGGCGTCCGTCAAGGAAAGTTCCTCCAATAGAAGCACCAAAACCTTTTAATTTTCCATGCTGAAGCGTATAATTTAACCAAGCATTTGCGGTATGTTTAGCATAACCTGGAACAATATCCCCCACCTTAATCCCATTAGCTTCAGAAACATCTGGATCAATTTTAGTTACAGTTGATTCTGTAAAGGCATAATTTGCAATCAGATTTAAGCCATCAAAGATTTTTCCTCTCAAATCAAATTCAACACCACGCGCTCTTTTTTCACCTAGAACTATTTTATATTGTTCGTTTGGCTGATTATTAGGATCTGCCGTTAACTCATTCTTTTTTAAGATATTGTAAACAGATAAACTGGTATTCCAAGAGCCGTCAAACCAATCCTTTTTAAGTCCAAATTCAACATTATTACCAGTAAGAGGTTTTACATCACCGCTTCTCACTACACCCGATTGAGGTGTAAAGGCTTGATCGTACAATCCGTAAACCGCAAAATCATCAGTAATAGAATAACTTAAACCTGCACGAGGCGTTATATGGCTATCCTCAATTGGTTCTGCCTCATAGCTGCTAGTCTGGCTAATCCATGTGTATCTTGCAGCAAGAGTCAATCTTAATTTATTTTCCAAAAAACCAAGTTCATCCTGAATATATCCAGCAGCATATTCTGAACCGTAAAGTCCGCCAGCTCTTTGGCTTAAAGGAGTATCGTGATCAAACTGTGGGAAACCATTTGAAGGCGTTCCGTAATTCGGATTATAAACATTAAATGGATTATCGACGGTATCTAAATCATGCGATTGTCCCCAGTCTGCCATATAATCTTTGCTTCCTAAGTCTACTCCACCCAATATTTTATGAGAAACATTTCCTGTATTGAATTTTCCGTTCACAAATATTTGTCCTAAGTACATATTACTTTCTGCGTCCCAAATACCCACATTTCTAATGATTTCTCCATAAGCAAGATTTCCTTCCGGAACACCATCAAAATCTCTATCAGCAGCTGCGGACCAACAACTCCTGGCCATGAACTATATCCTTGCTGAATATATTTAAAATAAGAAGTCTGTGCGGTAAGTTTCCAGTTTTCATCAAACTTATGTTCAAACTGAAGATAGCCGCTATGATCCTGAATATTGGTATCAGGCAATCCTGGCTGCGTCATAGTAAAACCTACAGGTAAAGTTGCATAACCACCTGCTTGAGGTCACAAAAACATAATATGAACCCACTTCGGTCATATTTGCATATTGGAAATTATATTCAGCCGTAATTTTTGTTTTATCATCAATCTGATATGAAATTACAGGAGCAATTACATAGCGATTATTGCGCTCAAACGGACGGTGCGATCCTTTGTTTTGAGCAGCTCCATTAAATCTATAAAGCAATTTTCCTTTTTTATCTAATTTCCCGTCAAAATCAACGCTTACTCTATAAAAATCGTAGCTTCCACCCAATACACTCACCTCGCCTTTTGTAACTCCCGTTGGTTTTTTAGTCACCACATTGTACAATCCGCTTGGATCTCCGCTTGAAAGCATGAATCCTGCTGGTTCGTTTTACAAACTCGATATGATCTACAAAACTCATATCTTCTGTTAAGGGCCCCAGAAAGAAGAAACTACATTAAATCCGTTTCTAAAAGCCTGAATTTGAGAACCTCTCATCGTAATATTCGTATACAAATCTCCCCAGTGCTCCAAACGTACGGCTCCACTCACGTTACGAATTACCCCGTCGCTCATACTCGTAATTTGCTGATCTTTTAAAGTCTGACCGCTTACAATTTGTATATTTTGAGGAATTTCTAAAACAGGAGTTTGAAGACGCAATGACAATGAAGGGTTATTTTGCTTGTATTTATTCTTTTTAATGACCACTTCTTCCAAATCTTCTTGGCTTTCAGAAAGAGAAAAATTCTTAGTTGTCGTTTGTTTTGAATTGACTACAATCTTATCCTCGACAGGTTGAATTCCTACTCCATTTAATACAATAGTATACGTTCCTGGTTTTACATTTTTAATTTCATAATGTCCTGAAACAGTTGTAATATCTGAATATTTTGTTCCTTTTAACGCTACAGCTATATTTTCTGCTGGTTTATTGCCACTCAAAGAAACTTTTCCGTTTACAGTTCCAAGCTGTTGTGCCATTATATTTAATGAGCTCAAAAACAGCACGAAAAGATAAACTTTTGCATTAATAATTATTTTCATTTGGTTTTGATTTTAAATTGAGCGACAAAAGTAGATGCAAATCTCAACTTTTCCAAATTATTTTAATTCATTCTAAATAAATAAAACAAATTAAACTAAATCAGTAGGAATAAATTTTGAGAATCGCCATTTCTAAGTTATTTCCTGATAATATTAATCTACATTAAGTTTGAAACCAAAATCTATTTCTATCTTTATATTTCGAAATTTCAATGATCAAAAACAAATAACTTCCTGATATGAAATCAAATACAATAAGAAAAGTAGCCATTGTCGGTTATAACAGAATTCCTTTTGCGAGAGCCAATACAGCCTATTCTAATGTTGGAAACAAAGAAATGATGATCGCAGCACTCAATGGTCTTATTGACAAATACAATATAAAAGGAAAATTATTAGGCGAAGTTGCTGGAGGTGCTGTAATTAAACATACTTACGACAACAATTTGATTCGTGAATCTGTTATGCAAACCAGTCTTGATCCTGCAACTCCTGCATGCGATTTACAACAAGCATGTGATACTGGAATTGAAAGCGCTATTTACATCGCCAACAAAATTGCTCTCGGGCAAATTGATTCTGGAATTGCTGGTGGTGTAGATTCTATCAGCGATATGCCAATTGCAGTTAGTGAGAAACTTAGAAAAATTCTTTTAGAAGCTAGACAAGCAAAATCATTGGGCGGAAAAATTAAAACTTTTCTAAAGCTCCGTCCAAAAGATTTGTCTCCTTTAGTTCCGAGAAATGAAGAATCGCAAACTGGCCTTTCAATGGGTGGACATACTGAAATCACGGCGAAATATTATAAAATATCCAGAGAAGAACAAGATGAGTTTGCTTTGAAAAGCCATTTAAACATGGCAAAAGCGTATGACGAAGGTTTTTTCGATGATATGATTACACCTTTTAACGGATTAGAAAAAGACAATAATCTGAGAAGAGATAGTACAATTGAAAAATTAGCCAAATTAAAACCCGCTTTTGATAAGGTAAATGGTACGCTGACTGCAGGAAATTCAACTCCATTAACAGATGGTGCCTCTTGTATTCTATTAGCTAGCGAAGAATGGGCAAAAGAACAAGGACTTCCTGTTTTAGCCTACATCACTTTTGCTGAAATCGCCGCAATTGAATACGTTAAGAATCAGCAGAATCTTTTATTAGCGCCTTTATTTGCTGCTTCAAGAATGCTCGAAAAAGCAGAATTAAACCTTCAGGATTTCGATTATTATGAAATTCACGAAGCTTTTGCTGCACAAACTTTGGCCACTTTAAAAATCTGGGAAAGCCCAGAATTGAGTGCCGAAATTGGCTTAAAGAAACCACTAGGCGCAATAGATCGAAATAAACTGAATGTAAAAGGAAGCAGTTTAGCAGCCGCTCACCCTTTTGCTGCAACTGGAGGAAGAATTATTGGCGTAATGGCAAAATTATTAAACGAAAAAGGCTCTGGAAAAGGATTAATTTCTATTTGTGCCGCAGGCGGTCAAGGAGTTACCATGATAATCGAGAAATAATTTTTCAAAAAATATTTCAATTCAATTTTATAAATCTGATGAATCTGCTAAATCTGCGGGAGTAATTTTTGCTCGCAGATTTAGCAGATTCAGCAGATTTTTTTTTAGAATCTTCGTAAAAGATTTAAATATATAACTGGTAAAAGTTTTTTGTTTCACGCAGATTTAGCAGATTATTGCAGATTTTTTTATTAGAATCTGTAATAATCTGCTTAAATCTTTTTAATCTGCGTGAAAAATTCAAACATGCAACTGTACTTAAAACCCATTTTTATTTAAATATATTCATACAAAAAACATCTAAATATCAATATTTTATGCTAAATTTAGTTTTCTTTTGAACTTTTGTATGGATTCATTTTAAACCACTAAAAATGATGGAATCAAAAATACCCGAAGGTTCGTCTTGCTGATAAATGGAGTCTATACAAGTCTAAAGCCAAACTAGTAAATCCCGCAAACCGGAAAAAGCTAAATATTATAGTAGTCGGAACAGGTCTTGCGGGCGCTTCGTGTGCGGCATCTCTTGCTGAACAAGGCTATAATGTAAAATCTTTCTGTTTTCAGGACTCTCCTAGACGTGCACATTCTGTTGCCGCTCAAGGCGGAGTAAATGCTGCCAAAAACTACAAAAACGATGGCGATAGCACTTTTAGAATGTTTTATGACACTATAAAAGGTGGCGATTTTAGATCACGTGAAGCGAATGTTTATCGTTTAGCAGAATGTTCGGCTCATCTTATCGATCATGCTGTTGCGCAAGGCGTTCCTTTTGCAAGGGAATATGCGGGTTACTTAAATAATAGATCTTTTGGTGGCGTTCAAGTTTCTAGAACTTTCTATGCTAGAGGACAAACTGGACAGCAACTTTTATTAGGCGCTTATCAAGCCTTGGAACGTCAGGCATCTTTAGGAAAAGTTGATTTGTATACTCGTCACGAAATGCTCGAACTCGTGGTTATTGACAGCAAAGCCAAAGGAATAATTGCACGAAATCTTGAAACAGGAATTCTAGAACGCCACGCTGCTGATGCTGTTGTACTGGCTTCTGGAGGTTACGGAAAAGTATATTATTTGTCTACTTTAGCCATGGGCTGTAATAGTTCGGCAATTTGGCGGGCACATAAAAAAGGGGCTTTTATGGCTGGTGTGAGCTGGATTCAGTTTCACCCCACCTCTCTTCCGCAACATGGTGAAAACCAATCTAAACTGACTTTAATGTCGGAATCGTTGCGAAATGATGGACGAATCTGGGTTCCGAAAAAAGCAGCTGATGATCGAAATGCAAATGCTATTCCCGAAGAAGAACGCGATTATTACTTAGAACGACGTTACCCATCTTTTGGAAATCTAGCGCCAAGAGATATTTCTTCACGAGCTGCAAAAGAAAGAATCGATGCTGGTCATGGAGTCGGCCCAATGAAAAATGCTATTTATCTCGATTTCTCGGATGCTATTAAAGCGCAGGGAAAAGATAAAATCGAAGCCAAATACAGCAACCTTTTTGCCATGTATGAAAAAATTACGGGCATAAATGCTTATAAAGAACCCATGCTGATTTCGCCTTCAGCACACTTCACAATGGGCGGACTTTGGGTCGATTATGAACTTATGACTACGATTCCAGGCTTATTTGCTTTAGGCGAAGCGAATTTTGCCGATCATGGTGCAAACCGACTTGGAGCAAATTCGCTGCTTCAAGCTTGCGTCGATGGCTATTTTATCGCGCCTTACACTATTCCGAACTATTTGGCAGGTGAATTGAATTTGTCTAAACCTGACACTTCTCATCCTGCTTTTGAAGAAGCTGAAAATACGGTAAGAAGACAGTTAGATCGTTTTCTACATACTAATGGAACGCTTTCAGCAGATTATTTCCATAAAAAAATCGGACGTCTTTTGTATGAAAAATGCGGTCTTTCGCGAAGCAGAAAAAAACTGGAAGAAGCGATTATCGAAATTCGGGAACTTAAAACTTCTTTCGAAAAAGACCTCAGAATTACAGGAGATAATACTTTAAACAGCGAATTAGAAAAAGCGGGCAGAATAGCCGATTATATCGAATTGGCAGAATTAATGTGTTACGATGCCTTACAGCGTGAAGAATCCTGTGGCGCTCATTTTAGAGAAGAATACCAAACCGCAGACGGAGAAGCTGTCCGCAACGACGATGAATTTTGTTATGTATCGGCTTGGGAGTGGAAAGGTTTAAATAACGAACCTGAACTTCACAAAGAACCTTTAACCTTTGAATCGGTGGAACTTGCTGTTAGGAGTTATAAGTAGTTGATGAAGATACAAGAAGCAAGATAAAAGATATGAAGTGAACTTGAAACTCCTAAAAAGACGTTGTCTCCCTGAGCGAAGTCGAAGGGCACAAAGCGAGGGGCTTCGACTTCGCTCAGCCTGACAAACAGGATCAAAAACTTGAAACCTGAAACTTCAAACATGAAACATGAAACCAAAAAACATAAAACCATGAAACTTTATCTTAAAATATGGCGGCAGTTTAATTCTTCTACCAAAGGGGAAATGACAGATTATGAAATTGATGGAGTGTCTGAACATATGTCGTTTCTGGAAATGCTGGATCTTTTGAATGAATCGCTTATTCAGCAAGGAGAACGTGTTATTGAATTTGATCACGATTGTCGCGAGGGAATCTGCGGGCAATGTGGCGTAATGATAAACGGACGAGCTCACGGCCTCTAAAAAATACTACAACTTGCCAACTTCATATGAGAAGTTTTAAAGATGGAGATACCATTTACATTGAGCCTTTTCGCGCGAAAGCTTTTCCTGTTTTAAGAGATTTAAAAATTGACAGAAAAGCATTTGATTCCATTATCGCTTCAGGAGGATTTATCGGAGCTTCAACGGGTCAGGCGCCAGAAGCAAACAGTATTCCGATTTCGTATGAAACCGCCGAAGCTGCTTTTGATGCCGCTGCTTGCATTGGATGCGGGGCTTGTGTCGCTACATGCAAAAATGCTAGTGCTGCTTTGTTTGTAGGTGCCAAAATAACACATTTAGCACTTTTACCGCAAGGAAAATTAGAAGCTCCTAAACGTGCCATTTCTATGGTAAAACAAATGGATGAAGAAGGTTTTGGAAATTGTTCTGATACTAGAGCCTGTGAAATCGAATGCCCACAAGGCATTTCTGTGCTTTCGATTGCTAAAATGAATTTAGAATATATGAAGGCTTTGACTTTTAGGAAGTAAGTTTTTTTTTGCCGCTAAGACACAAAGTCGCAAAGTTTTTCTTTTTTTAAGTTTTTTAAGTTTTAAAACTTTGCGACTCTGCGAGATTAGAAAAATACTTTAAATACAGTACGCTTATCCTTCTACTTCGCTCAGGAAGACAAACAGCACAAATCTTTTTCAATAAAACCTTCGCGACTCTGCGACTTTGCGAGATTAAATATACTTTTAATACTTTGCGCTTATCTTCCAACTTCGCTCAGGAAAACAAACAGCATGAACCATTTTTCAATAAAAAACTTTGTGCCTTAGAGTCTTTGTGGCAAAAAAACTAAGCGTCTTAGCAAAAAAATTAAACCGTGAAATAAGGCGTCAAGATATCTTCAAAATTATAAAGTCCTTTTTCTTTCTCTTTTAGATTTTCGGCTACAAAAATAACTCCATTTCCGAAAGCTTCTCTAGAGATCGATTCATGTATTAAACGCACCGTTTGAAAAGGAAAACCGAAAATAACTTCATGTTTTCCAACGATTCCTCCTGCCCTCACAACATTAATATCTTCCTTGTCAACATCGAGTGCTTCTGCAATTTTTACTGCGGTTCCAGACGTTCCTTCTTTTGCTTTAAAGTGCTCTTCATTTACTTCAATATCCACCCAAGGTGCAATTTTCTTTAAAAATTTTGCAGCAAATAATAAGTAATTAACGCCCAACGTGATATTTGGCGACCAGAATACGGTAGTTTTATCTGCCAGTTTCTTCAATAAATTCAATTCTTTTTCCTTATAATGAGAAATTGCAGAAATTATTTTCACTTTGTGCCTCGCAGCTGTTTCTCCATACGTGTAAATTCCTTCACTAGAAGAAAAATCGATTATAACATCTACTGGATGTTTTTCCAATAATTCTTCAACAGAGGTATGCGAACTTGAATAGATTAAGCCGGGTTCGTCTGACTGGATTCCAAAAAACTCGGGAACTGATCTGTGCTCCAAAACATTACTTTGTCTTAAAACCCATTCAAGGCTGAATTTTTTATTTTCTAATAGTATTGAAGCTACTGATTTTCCAGTTTTCCCAAATCCGATTAATCCTATTTTCATAAGCATTTATTATTTTATGGGCGAAGCGTGCCCGGTTGAAAATATTGATATTGTAAAGTGGTCAATATCAATCCTAATTTTATTTTTTTTAGACGGCTGTTAAAACCCCTTGTTCATAAAAATAGGAAAATCATAACAGAATTACCAACAAAAACTTCATTTTATAACAATAAAAATGGCTATTAATACGATTTTTTCTGTTAATGCAAATTTTAAGTGCTTAATTTTAAAAGTAAACGCACTTTTAAATTATTCCCTTTAAAATGTTAAAAAATGACTTTAAAAAAAAGATTTGATCACATACAGATAAATATATTTTGCCTAGTTTTATGGCCTGATATCCCCAAATTAATATCATAAAGAATGTCTTACAATACTAATGGATTACTTCGGTTTCTAGATGCTCAAAACAAGTTGTATTTAACAGCTCTAGAAGAAATCAAAAAGGGTAAAAAAGAATCGCCTTGGATGTGGTTTATTTTTCCGCAGATAAAAGGAATGGGTTCGAGCGATAACTCCAAATTTTACGAAATCAAGAATGCCGATGAAGCAATTGCTTTTCTGGAGCATCCCATTTTAGGAAAACATCTTGTAGAAATTACTTCAGAACTTGCCAAAAAAGAAGAAAGTGTTTCTGATATTTTTGAAGGTCTTGATGTAGAAAAACTTCAATCGTGTATGACTTTGTTTGCCAGTGTACAAAACACAGAACCTGTTTTTCAGGAAGTGCTTCACAAGCATTTTGATGGCTCATCCGATTTTCATACGCTGCAATTATTGTATAGCAATTTATAGAAGTAAGAATCACTTTGCAAATCTGCAGGTTGTTCCAAAAATAAGACCTATTTAACTGTATTTCTAAATAAGATATTTATATTTGCAACGCTGTTGCGTTTATTTATTTGATAATTAAACTTTTAAATATACAGCAGAAATACCACGGAATGAAAAAGAAGATTACAGCCGTAAATTTCCTAATGTCTTTTGCAGTATTGTTTGCTATGCTGTTTCAGACGGTTCACTCCTATGAGCATATTTTAAAGCAGTCGGCAGAAAAACATTGCGATCATAAATACACTCCTGGTCAAAAAGAAATAACACACAGCCATTCGGTCGATGCAAATTGCCATATTTGTCATTTTGCTTTCAGTACGTTTATTCCCAACGCATTTCAAACCTTTACATTTCATAAAGCAGTTGCCAATACCTCTTATACATTCTTATATTTTGAGGCAATATCAACATTTTTCAAGGGCAGTCTTTTTGCCTTGCGTGCGCCTCCTACATTCTTTTAATTACTGCACTTTTTTAAACTCAAAAAACTTTGCTCTTTTATTCTAATGGAGTAAAAGGAAATTCACATTACCGTTTTTTAGTTTAAACTCTTTAGCTCCAAGTTAAAGACCTCTATTCCTTGCAGTAATTATTCAATAAAAAATTAATAATCAAGCTTTTAAAAACCATTAAAAGCCTGACATTTCTATATCTATTTTTAAAAATCATTTTTTTTCAACAAACAAAACTTATGCTTACAGCAACAAACCTAACTAAAAAATACGGCGATCATACGGCTTTAAATGCCTTAAACTTAACCATAAAAGAAGGCGAAATCTTTGCTCTTTTAGGACAAAATGGTGCAGGAAAAACGACAACAATCAATTTATTTTTAGGTTTTATTGAGCCAACATCGGGAGAATTAGAAATCAACAATATATCGGTTACAGCAAACAATCAGGAAACTAAAAAACATGTGGCCTATATTCCAGAAACCGTAATGCTGTATCCAAATCTTACTGGTTTAGAGAATCTTAAATTCTTTTCGTCATTAGCAGGGTTTAACTATTCTGATGGCGAATTAACTTATTTTCTAGACAAATCAGGACTTCAAGCCAAAGCACATAATCAAAACTTAGGCGGTTACTCTAAAGGAATGCGCCAAAAAGTAGGAATTGCAATTGCGATTGCAAAAAAAGCAAAAGTGCTTTTGTTAGACGAGCCTACAAGCGGCTTAGATCCAAAAGCTTCTAATGAATTTTCTCAGATTCTAAAAGAGCTTTCAGCAGACGGAACGGCAATCTTAATGGCAACTCACGACATCTTCAGAGCTAGAGAAGTGGCTTCGCACATCGGGATAATGAGGCAGGGAAATCTTGTTACTGTTATTGAAGCGGATAAAATTTCTGCAAATGAGTTGGAAGATTTGTATTTACAGACGGTTTAAGATGAAAAATATATTCTCTTTTTTACTTTTAATCGGCGGTACACATTTCATCCAGGCTCAAAATAGCAATAACAAAGTTAAAGACAGTATTGCAAAAGATTCTCTGGAAATGGAAACCAAACGAAACGAATTGCAGACTGTTGAAATTGTGGGGCGTTCGACTAAAAAATACAACAGCGACTATTCTTTTGCTGCCACTAAAACTGCGGCTTTAAACAAAGATATTCCGCAATCTATTTCGACTATAACCAAAGAATTAATTGCCGACAAAGGCGCTTTTTATCTGGCTGATGCCGTAAAGATGTCTAGTGGCGTAATTCCAGCTAGTTATTACAACCAATACACGATTCGTGGTATTAGTCAAAATGAAGAAGGGCAGATAATCAACGGAATGCGAACGCGTCAGTATTATTTTCTGCAGCCTTTAACAAGCAATATTGAGCGTATTGAAGTCATTAAAGGCCCGTCTAGCGCTACATTTTCTTCTGTTGATCCAGGCGGAAGCATTAACATGGTTACCAAAAAACCGTTGGCAGTTGACCGAAAAGAAGTTAGCATGAGCGTGGGCAGTTTTAGCACTTTGCGCGGAACGCTTGATTTTACTGGACCCTTAAACGAATCTAAAACACTTTTATATCGTGTAAACGGTGCATATCAGCAAGCAAAATCATTTCGTGATTTAGTCAATAATAAATCGTTTTTAATCTCGCCTTCTTTCAGTTATATCCCAAATGAAAAAACGGCAATTAATACAGAACTAATTCTGAGCGATATGACAGGAGTTTTGGATCGCGGACAGCCTATTTTTGGTGCTGTTGCCGGAAAAACGAGTTTGAATAAAACACCAATAAGTTTAAATCTTGGTGCGCCAGGTGATTTTTTCAAGTCGAAAGAAATGATTTTGATGACCAATTTTGCACATAAATTCAATTCTAAAATTGGTTTTAACGCCTCCTACATGAAGCAAACTTGGAAAGAAGATCTGCAGGAACACAGAACTACAAATGCTTTTGCTGTAGACATGAATAATCAGCCTGTTACCAGTCTAGCCATGATGCAATTTGTACAGCGTCAGCAAAACTGGGATGTCGACAACTTAAGCGCGTATTTTAATTTCGATTTTAAAACAGGAAAACTGAATCATAAGTTACTAACAGGTTACGATTTAAGTAGTTGGAATAAAAACAAAGGTGGCGGACAAAACGCAGGTAGAGGCTATTTATTGAAAGATGGAACAGTTGCCAGCACTTTTGTTTTGGCAAATGCATCCAATTACCAAACTGTTACAATTGATGGTATTGTTTTGCCCAAACCCAATGTTGATTATTTTAATTTGAATAATCCGATTTACAGAATTACAAGTCCTGAAGATTATACTTTGAATGTAAGAACGGCACTGCCATCGGCATTAACAATTACAAACGCTATTTACATCCAAGATCAGATTCAGTGGGAAAAGTTTACTTTTTTATTGGGTTTGCGAAACGAATGGTTTGAAGACATTACGAACTATGAAACTAGCAACGAACTGACCGTCAAAAAAACAGCTTTATTGCCCAGAATTGGAATTACTTATGCTGTAAATAGTGCGATAAATGTTTATACGACTTATCTAGAAGGCTATCAGCCACAATCTAATACCGTGACGCTAATGCCTCAAACGGGTTCTTTGCCAGGCGGAAGTCTATTTGATCCTCTAGAAAGTGATTTGAAAGAAATCGGGGTAAAAACGACTTTCTTAGACAACACGATGACTTTTAATGCGGCCGTTTACGAAATCAATCAGCGTAATATTTTAATGAACGCAAATGATCCAGCAAATCCGGATTTATTGGTAACGCGAGGTGCTGAACGAAGCCGTGGTTTTGAATGTGATTTAGCGGGTTATATTACGCCAGACTGGCAGATTAATGCTTCCTATAGTTATATCGATGCCGAAATAATTCAAGACAGTAATCCTGCTCTAATTGGTGCACGAAAGCAAAATACACCAAAAAATAGCGCCAATTTATGGACACGCTACAATTTTGCTGCCGATTCTGCCTTAAAAGATCTCGGAATTGGATTTGGAGTTCAATACCAAAGCAGTAAAGTGCCTTGGTTTACAAGAGATTTTACACTTCCTGATTTTACCATTTTTGATGCAGCTTTATTCTACAAACCCAACAAAAGCAATGTGCAAATTGCTCTAAATGCGGGCAATTTATTAAACAAAACCTATTGGCTTGGCGCGCAGAATTACCTGCGTTTATTCCCTGGAAGTCCTAGAAATGCAAGCCTTACCGTAACTTATAAATTTTAATTCCATTGAGATGAAAATATTTAAACACATAGAAATATAGATTTTGGCTTGTTTTAAAAAGGCGTTTCACTAGAATAAATCACATAGCTATGTGTTAGAAACTAGTTTCTTTCCATTACCTTCTTTTAGAAAAAAAATCTATGTTTCTATGTGTTTAAACCATTCACTCAACAGATAAATTTTAATTAACATGAAATTATTACATACAGAACTCCTTATAGCCAGGCATTTTAAAAATTCTGTTTTTAAAAATCCGGCTCTTTATATCATTACCTTTTTTATTGGCGCATTACTTTTATTCGCCGCTTTTTCGGGCTGGGACAATTACAAAAGCCAAAATGAAACCAGTGAAAAATATCAGCATGAATCTCGCGAAGACTGGTTGAAAAATCCAGACAAAAATCCGCATAGGATGGCGCATTACGGCAATTTTGCCTTTAGAAAAAGCACCTCTTTAAGCGTTTTTGAATTTGGAATGGAACCTTTTTTTGGAAATGCGATTTTCTTAGAAGCTCATAAACAAAATACGGCTAATTTCTCTGAGGCAGGCTTTTCCAACAGCATGCTTCGTTTTGGCGAGATCAGCATTGCGATGGTTTTGCAAGTTTTACTGCCTTTATTAATCTTTTTTATCGGATTTAATGCTGTTGCTTACGAAAGAGAAAACGGAACTCTAAAAATACTTTTGAGCCAAGGAATTAATTGGAAACAACTTTTATGGGGCAAAATCCTTGGTGTTGCTAGCGTTGTTATGCTTCTTTTTGTTCCAACCATTATCGTATTGGTTTTAATCTGGCTAATGCTTCAGGATTTTTCAATTTCGGCAGATGAGACGATCAAAATGCTGCTGTTTATTCTGTTTCATTTTATTTATCTAATGTTCTTTTGTGTTGTTGCTGTTTTGGTATCGGCGTCAAGCAAAACTTCAAAAAAAGCATTAGTTTCTTTAATTGGAATCTGGCTGATTTTAACGATTATCTTGCCAAGAACAACACAAGCTATTGGAGCTTATTTGTATGAAGCGCCATCAAAAATTCAGTTTACCAGCAATATCGAAAAAGATATTTTAAAACAAGGTGACAGCCACAATCCAAACGATTTGCACTATAAGGCAATAAAAGATTCTTTATTACGAGTTTACAAAGTCGATTCGGTACAAAAACTTCCTTTTAATTATTCTGGGTTTATTATGACCGAAGGTGAGCGAATCAGCTCGAATATCTACAATAGACATTTAAAAGATTTATTGAAGATTTATGCCCAACAAAACAGCTTTTCAAAAGCCGTTTCTTTTCTCAATCCGTATATCGCCATGAAAAATTTATCAATGGGATTATCGAATACGGATTACGATTCTTATATCGATTTCCAGAAACAAGCGGAGAAATACCGTTACATAATGGCGCAGAAAATGAATGCGTTGCAAGTTAAATACATCAGCAATAAAAAACCTGGCCCAAATGATAAACCGCTAATAATTGGCAAAGAACACTGGGCAGATCTTGAAGAATTTCATTATGAGCCTAAAAGCATTAGCGAAGTTTTAAAAACCGAAATCGTTTCTATTGTATCTATTCTTTTATGGGTAATTCTATTGTTTGTTTTGATCAGAATTGCTGCTAAAAATCTAAAAGCCATCTAATATGCTAGTACTCTTATTTAAAAATTTTATACGATCAAAAGGTACCAAAATTGGATTACTTTTTTTATTAATCATTGGTTTTATAAGCCTTTTAATTGGCCATCAATTTCAGGAAAAACAACAAAATAATATTACTGAAGCGGCAGTGTATCAAAAAGAGCATATCGCTAGAAATGCCGCCTTCCATAAAGATGAAATTGGCCTCCTGCTCTACTACATCAAGTTTTCATTGGTCAACAATACTTTGCCAATTAACAGTTTAGCCATTGGGCAGCGAGATGTTAATCCGTCTATTCAAAATGTTACCATTCGTGGTTTAGAAGGCCAGAAATACGATTCGGAACTCAATAATCCGAGTAATTTATTGTCTGGAAATATTGATTTTAGTTTTGTTCTTTTGTACCTGTTTCCGCTTTTGATCATTGCTTTTTCGTACAATATTATTTCTGAAGAAAAAGAATCAGGAACCTGGAAGATTGTTGCTGTACAAAGTCCGAATACTTTTTTTTATATCCTGAAACTATTCTATGTTAGAATTTTAAGTTTAATGGCACTTTTAACTTTGATTCTTTTGGCGGCGGTTGTCTTATTACAGATTCCGCTTGATCAATCCTTCTTTGTGTTTTATGGACTTTCTATTTTGTACATTTTATTTTGGTTTGCGGTTTGTTTTTTCATTGTATCACTGCAGAAAAATTCTAATTTCAATGCGGTTATTCTGTTAACCATCTGGCTGTTTCTCATAATCATTCTTCCGGCCGCAATCAATACTTATATTATCAACAAATATAAAGTTCCCGAAGCTTTAGAATTGACCCTTACCCAACGAAATGCCTACCACGAAAAGTGGGATATGGACAAACAGGAAACGGTAGATAAATTCTACAAACATTATCCGCAGTTTAAAAAATATGCACTTCCTGACACAGAGTTTAGCTGGCTTTGGTATTACGCGATGCAACAAATGGGCGACGACGAATCGGCAATTCAGTCCAAAGAATTAGAATCGAAATTAGAACAGCGAAACCATGCCAGCGAATTAATTGCCTTGTTTATTCCAACGCTTCATACACAGATTCAGTTAAACGAAATTGCAAAGTCAGATTTGCGTAATCAGCTTTTGTTTTTAAAAGAAACAACTAAATTCCACGAAAAATTACGTCTGCATTTTTACCCAAAAATATTCGAAAATGCACCTGTAAATCAACAAAAATGGGAAGATTTTAAAGTAGAAACGTTTAAAGACAACTCTGAAACGAGTTTTATGAAAACGATTTTGCCTTTGGTGCTTTTCAATTTACTTTTGATCGGTTTTGGATGGAGGAATTTTAAACGTAAAGCTATTATTTAACTGCAAAGTTATTTTACCGCAAAGAGCGCGAAGGTTTACGCAAGGTTCGCAAAGTTTTTTAGAAAATATTTGCCTTTTTTAACCGCAAAGAGCGCGAAGAGTTACGCAAAGTCCGCAAAGTTTTTAGACAAAGCTTTGCGGACTTCGCGTTTTTATAAGAATCCTAAACAAAAAAACTTTGCGTGCTTTGCGGTTAAAAAAGCAATACTTTGCGGTTAAAAAGTAGTACTTTTAGTGAAATTTCTTTTTAATGAAAAAAATATTTATAGCCGGCGTTGTCTTTGTATTCATTTTATATGCTTTCAAAAAATTAGTTTATGATTCTTATCAATGGAAAAAAGCAATTAACAGTCCTGAGCATAAATTGCAATTGGGAAGTTTTATCTTTAGCAAACAAAGCGGCTCTAACGGGAGTCAAAGCATGGAACACAAATACTTTATTTTTAGGGTAATTGAAATAAACGGCGATTATGTGAGACTTTCGGTTGTTAGGCAGTTATCGCAAAAAGACAAGCTACTTCAATCTGATTTCTCTACTACCAAAGAAGCTTACAAAGATTTAAAACAAAACATAGGCAATATAAAAATTACCGGAATACTAAAAGAGGATTTGTATAAAGCTGGTTCGTTCTTATACCTTGAATAATTTTTTATTAGAAAAATATCCTTCCTTACTGCAGTCAAGATATTATTTTGAAGAAATTCCCGAAAATAAAAAACATCTTCCAATACCAGTTGATTACAATGAATTACAGGAATATTTCAGTTTAGTTTATTCTAAAAATGAAATCATAAACAAGGGAAAACTGGTTCCATGGGTTTTAAATAACAACACTACACCCGAATTAGCCGAAAGGTTATCTCAAAATATAGATTTGATACTTAATTAACCACAAAATTATTTAGCTGTAAAATTATTTAACCGCAAAGTTCGCAATGGTTTACGCAAGGTTCGCAAAGTTTTTAGACAAAGCTTTGCGGACTTTGCGTTTTTTTAAGAATCCTAAACAAAAAACTTTGCGTGCTTTTCGGTTAAAAAAACAGCAATACTAAACCTATTCTGAATAATTTTTTCAGGAAAGTAGTTTATTTGAATTTTATTTAGAATTAATATAAATAAACTTTTATATTTGCCGCTTTCTGAGCAAAATTGAGTAGTTTTTAAAATTTCTTTTAATATTGCTTCACCCAAAGTAAATTTCGTTTAATGAGTGATAATGCCAGTTTAGAATTAGATCTTTTCCATTCCTTTAAGGAAGGCGACGAAACTGCATTCAAGTTTTTTTACGATAAATACTTTAGGAGAATCCAATCTTTCAGCGTTCAATTTATTTACGATCAAGACGAAGCTGAAAATCTTGCTCAGGAATCCTTACTACACCTGTGGCAAAGTAGAGAAGACATAGAATCTATAAACGGGATTCAAGCTTTCTTATTTACTTATGCCAAATCAAAATGCTTGAATTTAATCCGTCATAATAAAGTGAAGGATAAATTCAAAAATGACCTCTTAAACCACAAAGAAAGAGAATTGGATATCGAAGTTTTAAATTCGATTCAGTTTGACACTTTAGAATTAACCGAATTAGAACGTATAATTCAGGAATCTATCAGCGATCTGCCTCCAAAAACCAGAGAAGTTTTTATTAAAAAACGCTTTGAGAATAAAAAAAATGCAGAAATCGCCGAAGAACTAGGAGTTTCCTTAAAAGCCGTAGAAGCCCATATGACAAAGGCTTTGAAGATTTTAAAGACTAAATTATCTGATTATTTGTTCTTAATTTTTATCCTTATTTATAATAATTAAGAATAAAGGGTAGGGTATTTTAATTCTGAGGTGTACTTATAATGGCGAGAAGTTTTAAAAAGCATATATGACATCGGAAATACTAAATAAATACCTTTCTAATGAAGCTTCAGAACAAGAAGTTCAGGCACTTTTTGATTGGATTGAAGCATCAGAAGAAAATAAAAAACAATTTATAAAGGCTAAGAAAATTTGGGCATTAACCACACTTTCTTCAGACTTATCTATTGAGACTGTTTCGGTAATCCAAATGCAGCCAAAAAACAAAATCAGAACGTATTTACAGTATGCTGCAGTTTTTCTATTCTTTTTGGGTTTAGGAACCACTATTTATTTGTTTAACAGTAAATCTGAAACTCCAAAAGAAATTGTTCTAGAATTAGGCGACGGCCGTCTGGAGTATTTCTCTGGAAAAACTCAGACCACTCTTTTAAATGACAAAGGCGATTTGGTTGCCAAAAAATTTCCTAACGAGATTATTTACTTTGGCAAAGTTCAAGATCACAAAGTGATTTATAATACGCTTTCTATTCCGTACGGAAAACGTTTCAAACTTAAACTTTCAGATGGTACTGTTGTGAGTTTAAATTCTGGAACCACTTTGCGCTATCCGGAGCAATTTGGCTTAAATGGAAGCAGAAACGTGTACTTAACTGGCGAGGCATTTTTTGAAGTAGCCAAAGACAAAATGCATCCGTTTATTGTTCATGCTAATCAAGCAGATATTGAAGTTCTCGGGACCACATTTAATGTGAGCGCTTATCCCGAAAACCCTACAGTTAATAGTACATTAATTGAAGGAAGCATTCGAATGTCTGAAGCCCTTAATCCTTCTAATGCTATTTTGCTGGAGCCCAACCAAATGGCTACATGGCAAAATAATTCCAAAAAACTGGTCTTAAAAGAAGTAGATCCAACCTTTTATGCTGCCTGGACAAAAGGCGAACTTGCTTTTAAAGACACCCCATTTTCTACAATCGCTAAAATTATTCAGCGTACTTATGATGTTGAAATTATCAACGAAAATTCTGATTTGGCCAGACAGAATTTTACCGGTACGATTAAAATTAGCGAATCTAGTGTCGAGAACATTTTAGAACTGCTAAAACGTGACACGCCATTTAATTATTCTATTCAACAAAAAACCATTACAATCACCAATCCGCGATAAATAAATAAACATGACATTTACGATACAACCCGTTTTAAGAAAAATTCTGTTTTTCTTAGCCCTACTCATATCTGGATTCAAAGGATTTTCTCAGAATAAACTCATAACATTACATGTAAAAAACAAACCTATAAGCCTAATTATCAAATCTATTGAAGAGCAAAGTGATTTTAGAATCATTTATAATGCAAAAAAAATAGATACCGATCAGTTAGCCGATTTAGATGTTAATAATGCTTCTCTAGAAACGGTTTTAACGCAGTTACTAAAAGATAAAGGCATTGCATTTTACATTCAGAAAAAGCAGGTTTTATTGACTCCTTCGGTTCCTGAAACTTCAAATTCGGCAGTTCAGGAAACTTCAAGAATGATTAGCGGAACAGTTTATAGCGCAAAAGACAGACAACCACTTCCAGGTGCTTCTATTCGCATAAAAGGAACTGGAATGGGCGCTATTACCGATTTTAACGGAAAGTTTGTCTATCAGCTAAAAGGAAATACGATTTCGAATCTGGTTCTTGAAGCCGGTTTTTTAGGAATGGAAACCCAATCTCAAAAAGCAGACAATAAAAAGGATTTTGTTTTTTATCTTCAAGAAGCAACAGATGAACTAAATCCTGTTGTGATTACCTCGTCTTATGGTACTACAAAGTTAAAAGAAGAAATTGTGGGAAGTATTTCGACTTTACAAGCCAAAGATATTGCTGTCGAGCAAGCTTCTGAGAGTTTTGATAAAATGATCACGGGACAAATTGCTGGAGTTATGGTAGAAAATACTTCTGGTGTAGGTGGCCCTGTAAAAATTAATATCCGCGGTCAAGGTACATTATCTTCTTTAAGCGGGGCAATTACCGGAACTTCTTCGCAACCGCTTATTATTATTGATGGTGTTGTAATGAGCGAAGAATATGCTATTGATAGCAGTTTGTTTAACGGAAGCGGCGATTTTTCTGAAAACATCGCTAATCCTTTAATGAAAATTGCTCCAGAAAATATTGAAACCATTTCTGTTTTAAAAGATGCTGCAGCCGTGGGTATTTATGGTGCCGACGGAGCAAATGGAGTAATTTTGATTACCACTAAAAAGGGTAAAAAAGGTAAAACGCAATTTGGATTTTCAAATCAGTTAGGAGTTTCTTCTGCCATTAATCAAATTAAATATTTAAACGGAGAACAATACACAGAACTTCGAAATGAGTTCATGAAAAACACCACAACTGGCTATGTTCCTGTTGCTTATAATGGCGTAAATACTGACTGGTTTAACATTCTAAACCGAGCTGGAATTTATAACAAATATAATTTCAATGTTTCGGGTTCTACTTCTAAATTTTCGTACCGAACCAATGTTAGTTACACCAAAATTGACGAACCTCAGGTTGGAAATGAGTCTAAGCAATTAAATGCAGGAATAAATTTAGGATATAGTTCTGGCAAATGGGATATCAATTTAATGCTGAATCCGAGTTTTGTACAAAAAGATGCGCCAAACATTTTTTATAGTTTTGCCTACCTTCCTACTCTTCCCGTATACAATGCAGACGGATCGTATGCCGATTTAGGTTTAAGCGGTGCTACGAGAGGAAATCCGTTGGCGGCAATTGAACAAAACAAAAATGAAGCACAGACTTTTGGTCTTTTAGGAAGTATCAATTTATCTTATAAACTCAATAAAAATATTCGTTTTTCTACTCTTTTTGGTATGGATTATACCGATAAAGAACAAGATCGTTATTTTTCTGCAGCAAATGAAAGCGGTCAGTTTAACGGAACTTTTATTCTAAACGGAGATACTCATGCCGCTTGGGGACGCCGTCTTATCAATGAAAGAAATTCAACTAAATGGAACTGGCAAGGACAAGCTTTGTTCAATAAGCAACTGAATGAAAACAATGAAATTGACGGTGTTGTTGGTTTTGAATTGGCTGAAGACAAAACAGATTTCAATTACCAATCTGGGGTCGGATTTTTAGAGCCAAACCGTATTAATGCTGTTACAGATGCCATAAGAGATGATAATCCAAACACAACTCAAGATGAATCTAAAGATGGTCAGACCTACAGAAATGAAATCAGTTACAATTCGAGAGTTTCTTTATTCTCTCAGGTAAATTATAATTATAAAAAACGCTATTTCTTGTTGGCAAATTACCGTCGCGATCAGAGTTCTGTTTTTGGAGATGATACCGATGTGGCTCATAATGGAGGTTTAGGTGCTGGTTGGATTATTAGCAATGAAAACTTTTTAGACTCTAATTCTTGGATTGATTTCTTGAAATTAAAAGCGAGTTATGGCACAACAGGAAATTCTAAAATTGGTTCTTACCGATCAAAAGGTTTGTACAATATCAGCCAGAACGGATATAATGGTGCTATTGGAGCAACTACAGGTTTTGCGCCAAATGGAAGGTTAAGTTGGGAAAAAAACACAAAATTCAATGCAGGATTTGATTTTAATATTTTCAAAAGAATCGAATTGACTTTAGAATATTATTATGACAACAAAAGCAATTTAATTACTGCCCGAGATATCCCGACAGAAACGGGTTATAGCGCAGTGCAATTAAACGCAGCCAGTATGTACAATAAAGGTTTTGAGCTTACTACAAGAATTAAATGGATAAAAAGCGATGCTTTTAAATGGACAACAGCATTTAATATTTCTACCATAGACAGCAAAGTAACCGACTTAAAAGGCCTAGGAAGCGATTATTCTGAAGCGAATATTGCATTGGCGCAAAAAATAGGCTATAGCACTACAACATTATGGGGAATAAAATGGGTTGGCGTTGATCCTGCAACAGGAAGAGATCTTGTTCAAAAAAATGGTCAAGTTTACGATGCAAAAACCTATAATGAACTCCATACTGTTGCCGATTGGGAGCCAATTGGAGACAAGCAAGCAGATGCTTACGGTGGTTTTTATAACACTTTTACTTTCTATAACAATCTTACGCTGTCTGTTAGAGGAGATTATCAAATTGGTGGTGACTTATTGGCGTCAAGCGTGCTTATAGATCAATATAATGTAACAACAAACCGAAATCTTTCTGTAAATGCATACGATTATTGGAGAAACCCAGGCGATAATGTTTCTCAGTCAGCGGTAACACTTTCGCCAATTCTAAACAACTTAAGCAAGTATGTTTATGATGCTACTTACATCAGAATTAGTAATATAAATTTAAGTTATAATGTACCGCTGAAAAATACTTTTCTGGATGCTCTTTCTGTTTTTGCCGATGCTACAAATGTGGCGTATTGGTACAAAGAAAAAAGTCCGAAAGGAATGAACGGAGTTCGAGAGTATAGTTATATCTATCCGCAAGCAAGAACAATTTCGCTTGGAGTAAATGCTAAATTTTAAGAAAATGAAATATTCAAAATACTTATCTATATTTTTTCTAATGCTTTCATTACAAAGCTGTAGTGACTTTTTAGAACAAGAACCTGGAACACAAACTTCTATAGACGAACTTTTACAGAACAAAACAGGGGTTTTACAGGCACTTACAGGTCTTTACACCGAAGTAGAAGCCAATGTAAGACCAGATCGTTATGCTGCTTATGCTGATTTACAGGGCGGTAATATAAAATTTGCACCAGTTGCAACGGGAGGTTCTAGAGGTCAAATTTCTCCAGCAATAAATCTGCAGCAAGTTTATTCTTTTGAAGATGTAGCGCTAACCAGTAATTTCAAATCATTTTACGATACCAGTTATGATATAATCAATCAGGCAAATTTAATTTTAGAATTTACTCCTGCCCTAACCGACGCCACTGAGGCAGAGAAAAACCAAATAAAAGCAGAAGCTTTGGCAATAAGAGCATACGCACATTTTCTTTTATCTCTTGTTTACAGCCAAGATTATAAATATACTCCAGATGCATCGCATTTAGGGATTATATACAGCAAAGAATCTATAAAATCTGGCATACAATATCCTGCCAGAAAAACGGTTGCTGAAACCTATACTTTAATTATAAATGATTTACAAACGGCTATCGATAATTATTCAGATGCTTCACTCCTTTCTGGTTCGTGCTTATTCTTTCTTTAACAGAAAAAATACAAAAGCATTATTGGCGAGAGTTTATCTTCAAAAAGGAGATTGGGCAAATGCTTACGAAATGGCAAATGATGTAATTACCAATTCTGGCGTTGTGTTAACCAGCAAAGAAACTTTAATTGCAGAATGGGAAAAGCCAGATCTTCCGGTGTCTGAAATTTTGTTGGAATTTTCTATTCCAAAAGATACTGAAGGAAGTGTTACTTCATCCATGTCTAGTACTTTCGGCTATATTACAGATACTAACTTTCAAAAATATACTGCTTCAAATGATTTAGTTAATCTTTACGAAAGCACAGATTTAAGAAAACAATTATTCTTAACAAAATCGCTTTTTACAATAGTAAGTGGCGTTCAGACCAATCTTAATTACAATTTTACCAAAAAATACCAGAATAATGCAGGTTATGTAGCTTCTAGGCTTAGTGAAATGTATTTAATTCGTGCCGAAGCAGCGCTAGAAACCAACAGAGCCGATTTGGCAATGGCAGATATTAACATCATTCGTGCCCGCGCCAATGCATCTCTATTAACCAATACAAACAATCTTAAAGAAAATATCTTTTTAGAACGAAGAAAAGAATTATGCTTTGAAGGTTTCCTATTTTTTGATATTGCCAGAATGCACAAAGATGTTTCCAGAAATGATGGCTGTATTGCTACGGTTTGCAGTCTTACTTATCCGTCTTTAAAATACGTACTGCCAATACCAACATTCAACACTAATCTTAACCCAAACTTGCAGCAAAATGACTCGTATTAAGATATTCAGTATATTATTTATAGCAGTATTATATATTTCATGTTCTAAAGATGATTACAAATTAGGCTCAGACATTGATCCTTTTTTACGATTTAATTTTTTAGTAAAAAGTGACAATACACCTCTAGAATACCCAACCGTAAACGGAAATTTAGTTCCGCAGTCTACTTATGAAAACAAATCTGTAAAGACCTTAAAAATTCCTGTAGCTTTAACAACACGCGAATTGAAAGGAACTGTTACAGCCAATTTTAGTGCCGAAACAAACGGTGCAAGCGACAGTTTTAGTGTAAATCCTGTCAATCAGCTTTCTTTTCAAGGTAGCAAATTGACAGATACAATTTATGTCTCGTTTGATAAAAGATGGACTCAAAGCCAGAATATTACATTAAAATTAGAAACGGTTTCTGATCCTGATATTCATATTGGAAACCTGAATACAGAATATCCAAACACTACTTTCAAGATTAATTTAGGAACTATTGCAACCAATTGCACCTTTCCTGTAACACAATACAATATAAAAGGCGAAATGGGCGAAAAAATCGATTTTATAGTCAATTATCCGAATGGGTTTTTCCCTGAGGAAATTGAAAATGCGTCTATTTTTAAATTCCAAAACGGATTCGAATATTCCTTAACTCATGATGATTATGGCGACAACAGAACTTCTGTAACCTATCATTTAACTCTCTTAGAAGATCTTCAAAATGACGATGTTCGATACGAGTCTAAATTAACGCTTGTAAATATTCCGAATTACACTGCAACTGGAAACATCAACTTGACCATTGTAAAACCAATAAAAACGCCAAGAGATGTTCTGGCCTATCCAGCTTCAAAATTTACAGACCCGACCAATGCGTTTTATCTAACATACGGCGAACATTGGTTTAATAATAATGGTACGTGTTCTTGGCAGACTTTCAACGCTTTAACTTTCCCAGTTATCGTTACAAAAGACGATCCTAATGCCATATTATACAGCGATAGAGGAACTACAAATCCTAACGACGATATTTATCACGATGCTTTCAAAATTGGATTTAACGTAGCAAGCGGAACCAATACGGTGAATTCTTTTGGTTTAAAAAGATGGTTTTCTAACGAAAATAATTCTGCTTCAATATCACCTGGATTTAATATTACGTCTGCTTTAGAATTTTTCCCTGCAAACGGAAACAGCAAAACTGAAGGAACCGTTTTAGTAATTCCGCAGGACATCACTATTGGAACTACCGGAACTGCAGCTGTACCATCAAGATCACATGTTATTGCTATTTCAGGTGAAGGAACCTACAAAGAAATAAGCAATGGCTTATATGAAATATCATTTGAATTAAAACTAACAAATGAGGCACTGTTTGGAGGAACAGTTTCGACACAATATAGAATGTACAATAACAGAACGTATCCAAAACCAGCGGCTTTAAGTATAGACTGTCCGAAGGAAGTTACGCTTTAAATACTCAGTCGCAGTTTGGAACTTTTCAAGCTTTGTCAAAGTTTTAAACTTTGACAAAGCTTTCGGAAGTTAAGACAACATGAGACTGAGACTGAGACTTCAAAACAAAATCAAACAAAAACAAAAAAACAAGAGAATTGAAAAAACTAATCATCCCAATCTTATTCCTGCTGAGCTTAACGGCTCATAAAAGCATAGAAGGTGCCTGATTACATCGATATTCAGGAACTAAGAAAACTCTATTCTAGTGGAGATGCCTCAAAATGGCCTGTCGCAGAATTAAATGAAAACGTCGATAAATCGAAATTTCAAGATATTGGCGTGCTTCCTGCGGTTCCTTATCCTGCTTACAATCCGTATTCGAAGGAAAAAGAAAGTTTGGGAAAGATTTTGTTTTTTGATCCGAGATTATCGCGAAGCGGTCAAATTGCCTGTGCTTCTTGCCACAATCCAGAATTGGGCTGGACAGACAATCTAACACGCTCTTTTGGTCATGATCGCCAAACAGGAAAACGCAATTCAATGACGATTTTAAACTCGGCATACGCAACCTCTCTATTTTGGGACGGACGAGCTTCGAGCTTAGAAGATCAAGCGCAATTTCCTGTTTCTGATCCTTTAGAAATGAATGAAAAACTGACGCTTGCTGTTGATAAAATAGCCAAAATAAAAGGTTACAATGCATTATTTACAGATGCTTTTGGAGATAAAAAAGTGACTTTAGAGAGAATTCAATATGCGATTGCCACTTTCGAAAGATCGATCAATAGTCCGAAAAGTAAATTTGACCAGTTTGTAAGCGGAAAATCAGATATTTATACTGATCAGCAAGTAAAAGGAATGCATTTGTTTAGAACCAAAGCACAATGCATTAATTGCCATAATACGCCTTATTTTAGTGATAATGAGTTTCATAATGACGGCCAAACTTTATTCGGAACCAAAAACGAAGATTTCGGACGTTACAATGTGACGAAAGATGTAAAAGATATCGGCAAATTTAGAACTCCAACACTCCGTGAAGTTGTAAACACAAAACCTTGGATGCATCACGGACATTTTCCAACTTTATTGGATGTTGTAGAATTGTACAATCTCGGAAATCCGTCTCCTGTTCAAAAAAAATATCTAGGAACAGCCCGAGATTCTCTCATTCCAAAATCAAATCCAATGCTTAGAAAATTGAATTTAAGTAAGGAAGAAATAGGCGATTTATTGGCTTTTATTGAAACTTTAAGTACGCCAACTAGAAGAATAATGATTCCCGAAATGCCAAAATAAGTTAGTTAATTGATTTGTATTTTGCCCCAACTATTTACAAATCTGGTAAGCCCATTTCTTTTTTGAAATGGGCTTTTTATTTAGAAATGTTTATTCTAAAGACATAAATGTTATTCATTTCAGTTATTAAATCTTGAGTACTTTTCTTCTTTCTCAACTTTTATTCAATCGTGAAATACAATCGAGTAATAAAATTTAATTTATTTGTAAAACCCCAGCGGGGTGAAATATTTATAGAATTACAATAAAAACGAATAAAAAAAGCTCCGGAGGAGTGACATATTTTTTTGCAATCTAAATATATGTCACTCCTCTGGAGCTTTATATTTTAACCGTTTATTCTTTGCTATAAATATTTCGCTTCTCCGAAGCTTACAAAAGAAGAGCTGATTGTATGACATCGTCAGCAGTCATATTATATAAATTGCTTAGTACTCTATCTATAAAATTCATTTTAAATTGTTTAAAATATAATAAGAACTAAAAATTAATCAATCCACTCACTTTCTTCAAGATTGTCAACACTAATTGGTTTTCTAAATCTAAAAGTAATTCCAATTCCTAAAGGGTCACAAATATTAAATTTTCCATCTGCAAACCTTATCATCCATTCAACCGAATCTTCCCAAAATGTAAATTCAGGCATAGCAATTGGAAATAAATCAGGATCAAGAACCAAAAGATCATATTCGCTTTCTTTAATATTATATTTTTCTCTTTTTTCAGTTAAAGTTTCTTTAATATATAAAATAGCTGTTTCTAAGTATTGATCAATATTTAAAACTACAGCTTCTACAAATTCTATCGTTTCATTTGAAATTATCCTGTTTTTTGTAAAAATATAAATTGGGATTTCATTTACATATCCTGACCAAATAAATTCATTATCAGGACCATTCCCTAAATTTAAATTCCCAAATTTAGATTCATATATATTTATTTCCTTTGTCATATTTTCACTACAATATTAATTGCAAATATATTTTAATCAAACAGTTTAAAAAGTCTCTATAAGTTGTAATTATATCAAATTAAGATAATTAGTGAGGCTTTTTTGAAAAAATTCCAATCATGCAAATCTTTCAAACAACCCGAATAATATATCGCTCCTCCAGAGCTTTATATTGTAAACGTTTATTCTATAAATATTTCGCTTCTCCGAAGCTTACAAAAGAAGAGTTATAATTGAGTCGGCAGTTTTTTTAAAACTCATGAATTACACCCCAAAAATTGCAAAATGAAATTTTTTCGATAATCTTACAATAATTCCCGTTTGTCTTTTTGTAACTTTAATAAAATATTTAAAAACGTAATTTAACTCCAAGCAATACTTATTTACTATCCTTTCATTGATGCATAAAATAGCGCTGTGTCCTTATTATCAATGGCGTTTTTTAAATTTGTTTATCACTGAAAAGAAGCTTTTTCTTTTATAAAAAATTATTGCCATGAGAATAGATCAAATACAAATCAAAACAAACGATATTCAAAAAACGAAAGCATTTTACCAAAACCTCTTTGGGCTTTTTATTCTGGAAAATGACCAAAAATCGATCACATTTCAAGCCGGAACTTCTATTTTAAAATTTGTTGAAGATCCAGATTTTAATTCCATCTATCACTTTGCTTTTAATATTCCTGAAAATCAGCTTGAAGAAGCCATTCAATGGTGCAAAGACAAAGTTGAATTAATTGTTTTGAAAGATAAAAGCGTCGTTACTAACTTTGAAAACTGGAATGCGCATTCTATTTATTTCTTTGATCACAATGGAAACTTGCTCGAATTCATTGCTAGACATGATCTTAATAATGAACAAGTTGGTGAATTCAACTCTGCTTCTATTTTAAACATAAGCGAAATCGGAATTGTTACGGAAAATCCATTAGAATTAGGAAATCAATTAATCGAAGAACACGGATTGCATTTCTTTTCTCAAAATACAAATACCGATAAATTTGCTGCAATTGGCGATCATGAAGGTTTATTGATTCTGGTTCAACCGACTAGAAATTGGTATCCAACTCAAATTCCTTCTGAAAGTAATCCGGTAAAAATAACTTTAGAGAATAATGAAAACATAATTGAATTACGTTTTTAAAACACTTTATTTCAAGCACATCAAAATATAATTTGTATTTTCATCTTATAAAAGCTGAAAAAATGAGTTTAAAATATCTGAAACAATATGGATTTGTCTTGTTGCTATTAAGTTTTTATACCTCTAAAGGGCAAAACAATCTTGCATACGAAGCTTTAATTGCAGAAGCTTCGTTAATGCATCTTCAAAAAAATTATAAAAACGCTATTCCAAAACTGGAAAAGGCATTTTCAATTGAAAAACCCGATGCTCTAAATGCGTACAAAGCGGCTGGAATGTATTCGCTTGACGAAAATAAAACAAAAGCGTTTGAGTATTTAGATTTGTCATTGGATAAAGGTTGGACGGAAGCAGACCAATTATTGATCGATCCGTATTTTGATTTCATTCGGAATAATTATCCTGAAGAATGGAAAGTTATAGCGCAAAAATCGCATTTGAAAGAACAAGAATATGAAAAGACATTGTTACTTCCTGAGCTTCGAAAACAAATTATTGCAATGGGAATTGAAGATCAGAAAATCAGGTATTCTAAAATTCAAACTTCTGATCCTGCACAATTGAATGAAATACAGAAGAAGATTAACGAGTTAGATTTTAAAAATCTTTCTGCTGCAAAAGAGATTTTGAAAAAACACGGCTGGCTCAAAATATCTCAAATTGGTAAAGACGGCGCTCACAATTTCTGGCTCATTGTACAGCACTCAGATCAAGATATTCTATTTCAAAAAACTGCTTTGCATGAAATGGAAAAACTAAAAGGAACAAAAGAACTCGATATGGAAAATTATGCTTTTTTGTATGACAGAGTTCAATGCAATCTCAATTACAAGCAACTTTACGGAACGCAAGTAAATTGGACCCGAAACGGTGAAGCATCAGGTTTTAGAGGAATTTTAAAAGAAAATGAAACCGATAAAAGGCGAATTTCTTTAGGATTGGTTCCTTTAAAAATTTATGCACTAAATTATGGTTTTAAATACACGCTTCCGACAGCTTCGGACGCTGCAAAAAAGGATAAAAAAGATAAAGAAGACACTTTAAGTCTTATCAGTTTGGCTAAAAAATATTATGCAGCAAAAGTATTTCAGAAAGTATATGAAAACTACAATAACGCCTCAATGATTCTAGGCGGAATGACAAGCACACAAAACTTTGAAGCCGCGGAACTTTTTGCAAAAATTTATAATCAGACCAATGAAGAACAATACCGAAGTATTGCTTTAGATTTTTTAAGTTTAAATCATCTTAGAGGCGATTTAAACTTAAAATCATTATTATCTAATACAGCATTTCAAAAGTTCTATTCCGAAAGTAGATGGAAAGATATAATCAATAAATAATTCGATTTTTTGTACTTTTATTGTTGATTTAAAAACTGAATAAAATGCCATTTGTTAGAATAAGTCTTCCAAAAAAACTTTCGCTTGAAACAAAAAATACTATTTCTGAAGTTATTCATCAATCTTTAATTGAAGAATTTAATATTCCTGTCGATGATTATTTTCATGTAATTGAAGAACTAGAAACACATCAGATAAAATATCCTAAAAGTTATTTAGGAATTTCACATTCTGAACAAATAGTTTATGTACAAATAACTGCGGGACAAGGAAGAACTTTAGAACAAAAGAAAAAACTATATCATAAAATTGCTTCAAAAATTTCGGCTTCAACTGAAATACTAATCAACAACATAATTATTATTTTACTGGAAAATAATGGTCATGAAAACTGGTCTTTTGGCAATGGGGAAATTCAAGAGCAAAAACATTTAAAGAAATAAGCAAAAAGCCCAATTCGTATGAATTGGGCTTTTATTATCTTAAAATTTCATTCTCTGAATTCTTACCGCATTTAATATCGCTAACAGCGCTACTCCAACATCAGCAAAAACAGCTTCCCACATGGTGGCAAGTCCGCCCGCGCCTAGAATTAATACAAAAGCTTTTACCACAAAAGCTAATGTAATATTCTGCCAGACAATCTTTTTGGTTTGTTTTCCTATATTGATTGCCATTGCAATTTTACTTGGTTTATCGTCCTGAATTACGACATCGGCAGTTTCTATGGCAGCATCGCTCCCTAAACCTCCCATCGCAATCCCGACCGTGCTTAAAGCAATTACAGGCGCATCGTTTACTCCATCGCCCACAAAAGCAATCGTTTCGTTTTTGGCCTTAATTTCGTTAACCTTATTCACTTTATCTTCTGGAAGCAAATCGCCAAAAGCTTTCGTAATTCCAAGCTTATCTGCTACGAATTGAACGACATTCGATTTGTCTCCACTCAACATGGTCAGCTTTACGCCTAGAGACTTTAGTTTAGAAACCGTTTCTTTCGCATCTTCTTTAATTTCATCTGCAATAGTCAGATAACCTGCAAATTTATTTTCATAAGCAATTGCAATTGTGGTATAAACTATTGAAGACGGATCAATATCATACGAAATCGAATATTTATCCAAAAGCTTAAAATTCCCTACAAGCAATTCTTTTCCGTCGTAAGTTGCTTTTAATCCGTGGCCTGAAATTTCTTCGATTTCTTTTAATTCTACCGAAGAATCAATTGGTCCAACATGATTATGAATGGCCGTAGCTACAGGATGTGTACTTCTGTTTTCTAAAGCATTGACCAGTTTTAAAATTTCGTCTTTATCCAATTCGGGTTTTATAATAACTTCTTGCACTTTAAAAACACCTTCGGTCATGGTTCCCGTTTTGTCAACTACGACATGCTGAATTGTGGAAATACTATCAAGAAAATTACTGCCTTTAAATAGAATTCCGTTTTTACTTGCCGCACCTATTCCGCCAAAATAACCCAACGGAATACTGATAACCAAAGCGCACGGACAAGAAATTACCAAGAAAACTAAAGCTCTGTATAACCAGTCACTAAAAACGTAATTATCTACAAAAAGCATTGGAAGCAGACAAATCGCAATGGCAAGATAGACTACAATAGGTGTATAGATTTTAGCAAACTTTCTAATAAACAATTCGGCAGGAGCTTTTTTGGTTGTGGCATTTTGTACCAACTCTAGAATTTTAGACAATTTACTGTCATTGTAAGCTGTTGTTACTTTTACTTCGACAATAGTACTTCCGTTTAACATTCCAGCCAAAACGGTATCGCCTTTCTTTTTAGTATCTGGTTTACTTTCTCCCGTCAAAGCGGCTGTATTAAACGAAGCGGAATCGGATAACAACACGCCATCCAAACCTAATTTTTCACCCGCTTTAAGCTGAATAATCGCTCCAATCTGAACGTCTTTGGCTTTGACTTTTACTGCAACATTGTTTTCTAAAACATGCACCTCATCTGGACGTTGATCGAGCAGACTTTTAATACTCGATTTTGCTCTACTAACCGCCATTCCTTGAAAGGTTTCTCCAATAGTGTAAAATAGCATAACAGCAACACCTTCTGGATATTCTCCAATGGCAAAAGCACCGATTGTGGCGATACACATCAGGAAAAATTCTGAGAAAACATCTCCTTTTACAATGCTTTCGTAAGCTTCTTTTAAAACCGGAAGTCCGACCGGAAGATACGCAATCGCATACCATACAATTCTAACATATCCTGTAAACCATTCTTGCGGAAAATAGTTGTCTAAACTAATTCCGATTAGCAGTAAAATAAAAGATATAATCGATGGAAGAAATAGTTTAAATAAATTGCCACTTGCATTGTGTTCGTGATCATGTCCGCCATGATCGTGCCCATCATTGTCTGAATGCACTGGTTCGTCATGAGAACAGCAGCAAGAAGGTTTGGTTTTATTTTTTATCGTTTTTATTTCTTTATCTTGATGTATCATTTTTTGAGTTTCAAGTTTCAGGTTTAAAGTTTCAAGTTTTTAATGCCTGAAGTTATTGTTTAAATAATGTCCTAAAATTAAGCATTTTGTGGTAAAGTTTGTTGCCACAAAGGCACTAAGTCTCTAAGTTTTTTTTAAGTTGGATTGAGTTAGTCTCGCAAAGACGCTAAGTCGCAAAGTTTTTTTGCCACAGATTAAAAGGATTGAAAGGATTAAAAAAAAATCTATTAATCTGTATGGTATAAAAAATCATGTTAATCCTTTTAATCTGTGGCAAAATTTCAATTGCCTCCAGCTTTAGCTGGAGGTTGAATAAATTCTAATTTGTAGGCTTTAGCCAAACTTACGAATTTTGGCTAAAGCCTTTTCTTATGGTCTCTTTTTACCTCCAGCTAAAGCTGGAGGCAACTCAAATTAACATCTTAAATCTGCTTAAAAAAACTTTGCGACTTCGCGTCTTTGCGAGATAATTCCACTCTACCATAAAAAAACTTTGCGCCTTTGCGTCTTTGCGAGCAAATTACACTCCAGCATAAAAAAAACTTTGTGCCTTAGCGCCTTCGTGGCAAAACTCACTAATGCGAATGCTCCCCGCCTCCCTTCATTGCTGAAAGCAAATAAAAAGCACCTTTTATAACAATCTTTGATTGAGAATCAATCTTATCAACGAATTTTACTTCTGTAAAACCTAAATCGGTTGTGCCTGGAATTACTTCTACAGCTTTAAAATGAACTTCTTCCTCATGTGCTTCTTCTTTCTCACCTTCTTTGTGTTCGTGTTTTTCTTCTGCATGACCTTCTTCCTGAACAAAAACAAAATACTTATCGGCATTTCGAACCACGGCATCTTTTGGTAATGCTGGAACAGTGGCATTGGTAATATTAATATTCGCAGAAACGTACATTCCCGGAATCAAACCTTTGGCATCGGCAGGGTCAATTTTAGCATGTACGGCAACCGTTTTACTTTCGTTAGAAAAAGACTTATTGATTCCGAAAATCTTTCCTTTGATTGATTTATTCGACTGATTGGTTAAGACAAAATCGATTATCTGACCAACAGAAATCGAACCCAAATCTTTCTCATACACATTCAAATCCAAATGCATCTGACTGTTGTCTACCACTTCAAAAAGCGAAACTCCTGTATTCGCAAAAGCGCCTTTGGCAATATTGATTTTTCCAACAAAACCATTTATTGGCGACACAATTGGCACAACCGATGTTGTTCCTTTGGCATTCACATGCAAAGCATCCAATTTGTTTTTTGCGGCTTGCGCTCGGGCTCTTTCGGCCGCTAATTTGGCTTTTACTTCCTGGAAAGTCTTTCTCGGATTCACATTTTCCTCACTCAATGTCTTCTGACGATTATACTCTAACTGCAAGTATTCAACATTCGCAACGGCCGACTGATAATCTTCCTGCATTTCTATAACTTCCAAATTCTGAATCGTTGCCAACACTTTTCCTTTGTTTACATAAGTTCCTTCCAAAACAAAAATATCTTTTACTGTTCCGCCAATTAAAGTCGAAACTTCAGCAGAATTTTGCGGAGGAACTGTTGTGTAACCATTTGCTTTGATGACTTTGTTGAGATTACGATCTTCTACAATTCCAGTTTCAATGCCAACCGTTTTGTATTGTGATTCCCTCAAAGCCACTTCTGTAGTTTCTTTTTCTTCTTCCTTTGGTTCTTCGGCTTTCTTTTCGTTACAACTTGCTAAAGTAACCGCAAGGCACGCAAAGACAAAGCGCAAGGCACGCAAGGAAATTAAACCTTGCGAACTTTGCGAAAATCCCTTAGCGCTCTTTGCGGTTAAACTATTATCTATATATTTCATGATTAATTGTTTTTGATAGTTGGAAATTGAAGTTCGATAGCGCTTTGATTGTAGCTGTACGTTGCCTCTGTAAATTGTTTTTTAATATCAATTGCCTGATTTAAAAAGCTGATATACGACCAATAGCTCATATCGCCATTGGCATAACTTTTCTGAGCCGTTTCAATAATCTGATCGGCATAATGCAAGCCTTCATTTTGGAAATACGCTAAGTTTTTCTGCTGCTTTTTGAAATTGTTCTGCAACTCTTCTTTCTGCAGATTCAAAATCATTTTGTTTTTATCTAAAGCCATTTGCGACTGCGAAATACTAATTTCGGCCGCTTTGGCTTTGGTAGTATTCACACCGCCAAATAACGGAATCTGTAATCCGGCTGTAAAACCCTGAAACAGCGATTCGGTATTGATGGTTTGCGCAAAATAACCTAATCCTACTTTTGGTGTACGTAATGCTTTAAACGTTCCCGCTTCTTTTTGGTAAACTGAAATCTGTTGCTGATAAAAATCGGTCATCAAAGTCTCTGCTTTTGTGTTTTCCTGATTTTCTATAAAAGTGTATTGTAAATCGGTATTTGAATCGGGAACAATATTTTCGTCTGTCTGAATGAAAAACTGCAATTGTTTCTGATAAATTGCCAAATCGTATTCTAACTGTGCTTTTTGAGTTTCAATTTCTTTTACTTTGGCTTTAGCACTAATCACTTCAATATTACCGCTTTCTCCTGTTTTAAAACGCAGTTCGGCGTTCTTTAAGAACTTGGTATAAATAGCATTCAATTCTGAATTTAGTTTCTGGATCGAAATTCCATACAAATATTGATAATACGCCAATGTCACCGCTTTTTCAATTTCATACGAAGACAAAGCTTTTCGTTTTTCAGCCAGTTTTGCCAATTCTTCCTGCAATTGTCGGTTGGCTTTTGTTATATTTCCTAACGGAAAAAACTGCTGTACCGAAACGTTATGATCGTAATCTACACTGTTAAACTGCCCACCCTGATACTGTACCTGCAATGGATCGGGCTGAAATGCTGCTTTTTTAAGAACGGTTTGTTTCTCGATTTCTTTGTCAGCGATTTTTAAGTCGATGTTGTTTGATTTGGCTAGTTCTATTGCTTTTTCTAGCGATATTCTGGTTTGTGCAAAAGTTGTTGTGCTTATCAATAGGAATGCAGTTAACCGCAAAGTTCGCAAAAGTTTTTTCGCAAAGTTCGCAAAGAGGATTGCGCTGATTTTATATATTAAGTTCATTGTAATTTCTTTTAAATTTTTCTTTGTGTGCTTTGCGTAGACCTTAGCGTTCTTTGCGGTTAAAATCTTTGCGGTTAAACCCACGATCCAACAATAAATACAAAATCGGTAAAACGATTAAGGTCAATAAAGTTGCAGAGATTAATCCGCCGATTACTACGGTTGCTAGAGGTTTCTGTACTTCTGCCCCGCCGCTTGTGGATAAAGCCATTGGCAGAAATCCTAATGAAGCTACAGCTGCAGTCATTAAAACAGGACGTAATCTCGTTTTGGTTCCGATAAGGATTCTCTGAAACGGATCTGAAATTCCTTCAGTTTTTAATTGGTTGAAATACGAAATCAGTACAATTCCGTTTAAAACTGCAATTCCGAATAAGGCGATAAACCCAATTCCGGCAGAAATACTAAAAGGCATTCCTCTCAGCGAAAGCGCAAAAACACCTCCAATAGCCGATAACGGAATCGCACTAAAAATCAGCAGTGCTTGTTTGGCACTTTTAAAAGTAAAATACAGCAAGACTAAAATCAGTCCTAAAGCAATTGGCAAGGCTACAGAAAGTCTTTTCGAAGCTTCAATTAAATTTTCAAACTGTCCGCCATACGTCACATAATAACCTGCGGGAAGTTTGAAACTTTTATCCAGTTTTGCCTGAATTTCTTCGACAACACTTTTGATATCTCTCCCTCGAACATTTAATCCAACGGTAATTCTTCGTTTTCCGTCTTCGCGGATAACCTGCACATGCCTGTTCGTACTCTACAGAAGCAACCTGAGAAAGCGGCACTTGCTGTCCACTAGGAAGCGGAATAAACAAATTACTCACATCGGTAATGTCGGCGCGATTATCTTCGGCCATTCTCACCACAACATCAAACCTTTTGCTTTCGTCATAAATCTTTCCAGCCACTTCTCCCGCAAAAGACGAACGAATAATTTGATTGATATCTGAAATATTTAGTCCGTAAAGCGCAATTTTATCGTAATCGTATTTAATGGTAATCTGTGGCAATCCTGTAACTTTATCGGCTTTTAAATCTCCTATTCCGTCGATTCCTTTTATTTTTGAAATCAATTCTGTCGCTTTGGCATCTAAGATTTCCAAATCGTCACCAAAAATCTTGATGGCAATATCAGAACGGCTTCCCGTCATTAATTCATTAAAACGCATCTGAATTGGCTGAGAGATTTCGATATTCGCTCCTGGAATAATTTCCATTTCTTCTTTCATGGCATTGGCCAATTCTTCCCAATTACGATATTTGCCTTTCCATTCTTTTTTGTCTTTTAAAACAATAATCAAATCCCCACTTTCTATTGGCATTGGATCGGTTGGAATTTCACCACTCCCTATTTTAGTCACAATAGTCTTGATTTCTGGGAATTTGGCTTTTAAAATCTGTTCATATTTAGTCGCCGTTTCCACCATTTGCGAAAGCGAACTTCCCGTCATAATGGTAGCATTGATCGCCAAATCGCCTTCTTCGATTGTCGGGATAAATTCGCCTCCCATATTTTGGAAAACAATAAAAGCAAAAGCAAATAACCCGACAGCAACAGAAAGCACTACTTTTTTAAATTCTAGCGCTTTTTTCAATAAAGGTGTATAACGGCTTTCTAGCCAAGCAATCATGCGATCACTAAAATTTTCTTTATGTTCTGTTTTTTTTGAAAGAAACAAAGCACTCATCATTGGAATATATGTCAGCGAAAGAATAAATGCTCCCATAATGGCAAAACCAACCGTCATGGCCATTGGTTTAAACATTTTTCCTTCGGTTCCAATCAAAGCCAGAATTGGCAGATATACTATCAGAATAATGATTTCTCCAAAAGCAGCACTGTTCCTGATTTTTGAAGCCGAATTATAGACTTCTTTGTCCATTTCTTCCTGTGTTAATTCTTTTTTATTTTTGAGTTTCTGCAGATGATGCATTGTGGCTTCGACAATAATTACGGCTCCATCGACTATGATTCCGAAATCTATCGCACCAAGACTCATTAGGTTTCCGCTTACGCCAAAGGCATTCATTAAAATAACGGCAAACAGCATTGCCAGCGGAATCACAGAAGCGACAATCAATCCCGCACGAAGATTTCCTAAGAATAGTATCAGAACAAAAATTACGATTAAAGCTCCTTCTAATAAATTCTTTGCAACAGTTTTTATGGAGTTATCAACCAGTTTTCCCCTGTCAATAAAAGCTTCGGCAACAACTCCTTCGGGAAGGCTTTTATTAATCTGAGCCATTTTTTCATGAACTCGTTCAACAACAGCGCTAGAGTTTTCTCCTTTCAGCATCAAAACCAATCCCGAAACAATTTCTCCTTTGCCATCTTTGGTTGATGCTCCGTAACGTAGCGCAATACCTTCACGAACCTGAGCTACATTTCGAACCAAAACAGGCGAACCGTTTCGGTTTTTAACTACTACATTTTCGAGATCTTTTACGCCTTTTGCCATTCCGACACCGCGAATAAAATATGTGTATTGATCTTTTTCGATATAAGCTCCACCTGTATTTTGATTGTTTTTTTCTAAAGCGTCAAAAATTTCGGTAATGGTAACTCCAAGACTATTCAGCATATTAGGATTTACGGCAATTTCGAATTGTTTCAATTTTCCACCCCAAGTGCTAATTTCAGCAACACCGCGAACTCCCTGCAATTGCGGAATAATGATCCAATCCTGAATTGTTCTCAGTTCAATCGCGCTGTATTTGTTTTCATACCCTTTTTTGGCATACACATCATATTGGTAAATTTCTCCTAAACCCGTTGAGATTGGCGCTAATTCTGGAGAATTTACATAATCTGGAATGTTTTCTTCGGCTTGTTTTAAGCGTTGAAATATTTGTTCACGAGCCCAGTAAATATCAACATCTTCTTCAAAAACAACGGTTACAACCGATAGTCCGAAACGAGAAATACTGCGAAGTTCGATCACATTTGGAACTGTCTTTACAGCTCTTTCTAAAGGATACGTAATTAATTGCTCGACTTCTTGACTCGCCAATGTTGGTGCAGTGGTAATAATCTGAACCTGATTGTTCGTTACATCGGGCAAGGCATCGAGCGGTAATTTTTTAAGTGAATAACTTCCCCAAGCAATAAGTACAAGGGTAAATAATAGTATGACGAATTTGTTTCGTATACTAAATTGAATGATTTTATCTAACATTTGAGTATATAATGACGTGAGAAATTAGACAATTAAATTGTCTGTAAACGTGTGGAAAGTCCACAACTCTCTCGCCCGTTTTCGATTTTTATCGAACAGGCCTAATCATTATGCTATTTGAGGGGGCTGCCAAATACTTCCGTAGAAATTGGAAATAAAAACAGAACTGTAACTTGGTAATACAATTGAAATTTGATTGTAAGGTTTAGGAAACTCAAAACTTACAGTAGAATGATAACTTAAAACCTGTGCACCACAGCAGTTGCAAGCACAAAATGGAGAACATAAATCATTGTCTTTGTCATGCGAATGATTGTCTTCTGACGCAAACTGAGCTGTTTTATGCATAGCACTGTTTACTTCCATATCGGCACAGGGCATATTAGACAATGCCAAAAGGTAAATTGATAATATGATTGTTATCCATTTCACAGCTGTAAAAATACAATTTATTTTTTAATTGGTATTTGACGGTGCTAATTCCTAGAATAAAAATACTGAAAAATGGTACAAAAATTATTTTAATGCCTTTTATCATTTTCTTATCATTTTTTGTCGGTGGTAAGAAAATTTCCTTAACTTTAACATTAATTAACACATTATCAAGCCTTAATCTTTAATTACAATAAAGCCAATTTAGCATACCAATAAAAAGATTCTCACAATAGCATTAGTACATATTTATTTTTCGCAGTTTAATTAATTTAACATTAAAACACTTAAATCAATGAAATGTAATACACTAATATCAGCCTTTTTATTACTATTTAGCATGCAAATTTTCGGGCAGGTTTATACCGATAAAATTGTAGGGAAAAAAAATGAAGAATTACTAGACAGTCTTAAAGTAGAAAAATATCCGTACGCTCTGCCTATTTGGGGTGAGAAAGTAGCTCAAAAAGGATACAAACTTCCCTACTCTGCAGGTGTTTCTGTTAATTATTTTTGGCAGGAATCTGAAATTGTCATTAATGATTTAAACATTGGTTTTAATCATGGCCCCAATATAACTTGGATGAAATTGTACGATTTGATAAATCAACGGTTGAAGCTGGTGCGCTAACTATTAGACCTGATATCTGGCTGCTTCCCTTTTTAAATATTTATGGAATTTTTGGAAAAGCCAAGACGGCAACTAAAATTAATGCTGGTATTTGGGTGCCAGATGCAGATAACAATTGGTCTGAAGTTGCCAATTTTAGCACCAAAGCCAATTTTGACGCTACTACTTTTGGTATAGGTATGACTCCAACAATTGGTATTGGCGGTGGCTGGCTGGCTCTGGATATGAATATGGCCTGGACTGATATTAGTTCGCTAGATAAACCTGCTTTTTCCTATGTTTTTGGTCCGAGATTAGGAAAAACATTTAAATTCAATAAACCAGACACCAATATAGCGATTTGGGTTGGAGGTTTTAGAGTTCATATTTCTGGAGATACAAATGGAGATTTGCCTTTATCTGATTTTATTGATCTAAGCAGTGCTCAGGCTAAAGTAGACAGCGGACTTCAAAAAGTTTCTGACAATCAGACAAAAGTAGATGCATGGTGGGATGGTTTAACGCCAGCTGAACAAAAAAATCCGGTTAATGTAGCCAAACATAATACTGCCGACAGAGCTCTAGAAAGAGCAGGAACATTCCTTGCAACTCTAGACGGGGCATTGAGCACAGCCTCAGATTCATCTGTTCAATATTCCCTTCAAAAAAGGCCTAAAGACATGTGGAACTTCATTATTGGGTCGCAGTATCAATTCAGTAAGCATGTAATGTTTCGTGCAGAGTGCGGTTTCTTAGGGACTCGTACACAAGTATTGGGAAGTTTACAATACCGTTTTGGACTGTAATTCATCCATATATGAAAAAGATTTTATTAATCGTTTTTGCTTTCTTTTGTATTTCCACGGCGCAGTCACAAGTTTTGATTTCCTTAATCTTTGGAGATAAACTCAACTCAGAGTTTTTAGAATTTGGTCTGGAAGGCGGTGCAAATTTTTCTACCATTTCTAATATGGGATCTTCGGCCTTAAACCCAGGATTTAATCTTGGTTTTTATTTTGACTTTAGATCAAGAAAAAATCCGGCGTGGATGATCAATACTGGAGTAATTGTAAAATCTCCTATGGGAGCAAAAGAGATTCCGGTGTATTCTCTAAACGATGAAAATCTAGACAATACTTTTGCGGGCGGACATGTAAATCGTGAAATACGTTATTTTAATGTTCCGATATTAATTAAATACCAATTTAAAAATAATATCTATCTCAAAACTGGACCTCAATTTGGTTTGTTAGCCAAAGCATTTGATGAGTTTAAAAACGAAATCAACAAAGATGATGTGGTTTACAAGAAAAATATTAGAGATCAGATTCATGTTATAGATGCTGGACTTGCCTTCGGTGCGGGCTATCATATGAATGTTGGAAACGGTTTAAATATCACCGTTCAATATTATTACGGGCTTGTTACGGTAATGAAAGGAGACGGTCAAAATAATCAATACAACCGATCTTTGTATGTGACGGCAGGAATTCCGATAGGAAAAGGGAAAGCTGCGCAAAAAAGAGCCGAAAAAGAAGCTGAATTAAATAAAGTCGTGCTTCCTGAAGACGAGAAAAATTAAGAAATTGAAGATTTTAGATTGAGGATTAACGATTTTTGATTTCTTCCATCTGAAATCAAAAATCGTTAATCAAAAATCAGCAATATTAATTTCTTTTATAAACTCTAAAATCTCTTCGGTTTTTAAAATAAAATCTGGCACTGTATGCAAAATCGCATTGTTAGGCATAAAAGGCATATCTGCAGAAAGCGGATTCTGTACAACGCTTATTCCACCCGCAGCCTGAATTGCTCTCAATCCTGCTGTACCATCCGAATTGGAACCCGAAAGTAGAATTCCAACTAAATTTTGACCATATATTTCTGCGGCAGACTCAAAAGAAACATCTATACTTGGTCTACTGTAGTTTATTTTTTCTGAAGTGTCTAGAGACAACGTTTCTTCTTTTTCAAATAATAAATGATAATTGGAAGGCGCGATATAAATAAATCCTTCTTCAAGTTTTACTTTGTCTTCGACCTCTTTTACTTTTATTTTTGATTTTAAAGCGATTAAATCTTCTAAGGTTTGTTCGTCGGAGTTTTTTCTGTGAACAACAATGACAATAGCAAAAGAAACAGGTTTTTCTATAAAAGGTAAAATCTGCAATAATGCCTGCAAACTTCCTGCCGAACCGCCAATTATAACTACTTTACAATTTGTTACTCTTTTATTTTTCTCCATATTTTCTCTTTATCAAATTGTTTGTATTTGGTTTGAGATATAGAATACTTTATAGTTTCTTTTGTTCCAAGTGCCAAAAAACCTAAAACAGCCAAGCTGTCATCAAATAGATTGACCACTCTTTTCTGCAGATTATTATCAAAATAAATTAAAACATTGCGGCACAAAATCAGATCGAATTCATTAAACGAAGTGTCAGAAACTAGATTATGCTGAGAGAAAACCATCTTCTCCGAAAGATTTTCATTAAACTTTGCAAACCCGTAATTGGCAATGTAATAATCTGAAAAATCTTCTTGTCCGCCCGCTTCACGATAATTATCGGCATAGTCTTTTATCATTCTCAGCGGAAAAATACCGCTTTTTGCCGTTTCCAAAACCGTAGCGTTTATATCGGTAGCGTACAATATTGATTTGTGTAGCAGACCAGCTTCTTTGAGCATAATCGCCATCGAATACACTTCTTCTCCTGTAGAACAGCCAGCATGCCAAATTCTGATAAAAGGTTTGGTTCCCAGCAAAGGAAGAATTTCTTTTCGAAGCGTTAAATAAAAAGACGGATCACGAAACATTTCTGTAACGTTAACCGTTATTTCATCAATCATTTTTTTGCAATATTCTGGATCGGTACGGACTTTAGACAGAAATTCATGAAAATGCTTAAATCCATCCAAAGTAAATACCCTGCTTACACGTCTTTTAAGTGAGGCTCTTGAATAACTTCCAAAATCAAAACCATAATATTCGTAAACTTCATTAATGAGAGTCTCTAATTCAATATCTTCAATCATAATTCATTTAAATTTCTCCCAAGATGTGAAGTAATTTATCTACATCTACAGGTTTTGAGATGTATGCATCTGCTCCGGCTTGTAAACATTTTTCTTTATCTCCTGCCATAGCTTGCGCTGTTACGGCAACTACAAAAGTATTCTCTTGAGACGGAATGGCTTTAATGAGCGGAATGGCCTCATAACCGTCCATTTCGGGCATCATCATATCCATCAAAACGGCGTCAATTGAATTGTCATTTGCTAATATTTTTAAGGCTTCTTCAGCACTTAAACAAGACAGACAGTCAAAAGATTTTGCCTTTAAGGTATTTACTAAAGCAAAAATATTTCTAGAATCGTCATCTACAATCAATACTTTTTTCTTTTCCATGTACAGTATTTTTTAAGATTAGATTTTATCGTATAACCAAACTCGAAGCAGCGATAATAACTGATCGACATCGACCGGTTTTGTAATATAATCTGAAGCTCCCGCTTTAATACATTTTTCTCTATCGCCAGTCATGGCTTTGGCCGTTACGGCTATTACGGCTAAGTTAAGAAATTTAGGATTGCTCCTAATTTTTTCTGCCGTTTCATAACCGTCCATATTAGGCATCATCATATCTAACAATACGACATCGGTATCTGGATTTTCATCTAAAATTTTAATAGCCTCTTTTCCATCAAAAGCCGTGATAACAGTCATCTTAAAGGCTTCTAAAGCTTTAGAAAGCGAATAAATGTTTCGCACATCATCATCTACAATTAATACTTTTTTCTCAAATAAAATATTGTTTAGCGAATTCAGTTTTTTACTGCTTTCTTTTGCTGTATTTCCTTCTTTCTTATTTTCTACTAAGTGAAGGAAAAGCGAAACCTCATCGAGCATTCTTTGGTACGAATGTGCTGTTTTCACGATAATAGAATCGGCATATTTCTTAATTTTCACTTCTTCTTTTATCGAAAGACTTTTTCCTGTAAATACAATTACCGGCAGATTTTCTAAACCTGGACTTTTCTTAACCCCTTCTAGAATTTCGTAAGCCTGTTTGTCTGGAATTCCCATGTCGAGAATTACACAGTCTACCTCTTCTTTTCCTAAAGACGATAAACCTTCTGAAACTTCGCTTTTAATCTCCGAGTTAATATTATACGTTTCTAAGAAAAATGCCAATGCTTTTGCGTGTTTCGCATTATCTTCAATAATTAAAACCTTTTGCGATTCTTTGTTTATAATGTGCTCAATACGTTTAAAAACATCTGGAATTCGGTCAAAAGCAACTGGTTTGTCTAAGAAGTCGACCGCTCCTTTTAGCAGACTTTCCTGTTTCAATTTATGCGAAGACATAATGTGCACCGAAATATGTTTGGTTTGAGAATGATTTTTTAGTTCTTCCAGAACCTGCCATCCGCTTTTTATTGGAAGTTCTATATCCAATAAAATTCCGACTGGTCTATAAATCAGAGCAAAATTTAAAGCGTAATCACCTCTTACTGCCACTACTCCTTTATACCCTTTTTTCTGAGTGAAAGCCAATAATGATTTGGCAAAATTGATGTCGTCTTCTACAATCAAAATGACTTTATCACCTTCTACAATTGAATCTCTATCATCTTCAATTTCTTGCGGAATAACTTCACTGATGTATTTCGGTCTTTCCTCATCACTTTCAGTTGTTACTTCGATTTCTTCTGCATGTGGAATTTTATTTACCGAAACTTTGTTGATCGCAAATCCTAAAACGGGAAGACACAATGTAAACGTACTTCCTTCATTTACTTTACTATGCAATACAATTTCTCCTCTCAGTAATTTGGCCAATTCACGGCTAATTGATAATCCTAAACCAGTTCCGCCATATTTTCGTTTCGTTGAACCATCTGCTTGCTGGAAGGCTTCAAAAATTAAGGGCTGTTTTTCTAACGGAATTCCGATTCCAGTATCTTTTACAATAAAACATATAATTTTATCATCGTCTGTATCTACTTTTATTTCAAGAGAAACGGTTCCTTTTTCGGTAAATTTAATGGCATTCGAAATCAGGTTTTTCAGAATCTGCTCCAAACGCATTTTGTCCGTTTTGATGACAATTGGCGCGTCTTTGGCAATAATTTCAAAATTAATTCCCTTCTCTTTTGCAACCAGATGAAACAAGTTATATAGATTATCTGTAATTTCTTTGGTCGAAACATCCAAAAATTCCAGATCCATTTTTCCGGCTTCAATCTTAGATAAATCTAGAATTTCATCAATTAAACCTAACAAACTATTTCCTGAACTCTGAATTACTTTTGCAAATTCAATTTCTTCATTGTTCATCGTTTTGTTGTTGTTTTCAGACAATAAACGGCTCAGCAATAAAATAGAATTCAACGGTGTTCTCAACTCATGCGACATGTTGGCCAAAAACTCTGACTTGTAACGCGTAGTTAATTCTAAAGCTTCTGATTTCTTTTGGATCTCCGTGTTTTTTTCTTCTAATAAAACGCTTCTTTCAGACAATTCTTCATTGGTTTGTTCCAATTCTTCCTGCTGTACGCGAAGTTCTTCTTCCGAAGCCTGCAATTTTTCGGTTTGTGCTTCCAATTCTGCATTTATAGCTTCCAATTCGCTGTGTTGAATCTGTAATTCTTCTGACTGAGATTTGGTTTCTTCCAGAAGTTCCATTACCCTTTTACGGTTTTGGGTCGCTTTAATCGCAATTCCGATATTATTGGCTACCATATTCAAAAATTCAAGCTGCAAAACAGAAAATCCGTAAATACTAGCCAGCTCCACTGCGCCTTCAATCTTAAAATCCATTAATGGCAATGCCACGATATGCGTAGGTTTTATTTCTCCCAGTGCATAATTAATCTGAATATCATCTGGAGAAAGCGTTTTAAGTTCCAGCATTTTTCCAGAAACAATAGACTGGCCAATTAACCCCTCGCCTTTCTTAATTCTTTCTCTGTTTTTGCTCGGTATATAACTGTAACCTCCTGTAACTGTCAATTCCTCTCCATCAATCACATACAAAACTCCCGCACTGCTATTGGTATATTGGCATAAAAACTCGATTACATCTTTGGATAATTTCTGGATTGTTTTTTCTCCCAGCATTTTATCGTTCAAAGTTGCAACCCCCGATTGAAGCCATTCTTTTTGAGATAATAATTCGAAAGAATCTTTTAATGAATCTTTCATGTTATGAATGGATGCGCCCAAAGCTCCTAAAGTATCTGCTTTTCTATCGTCTATTTGAACATCGTAATTTCCTCTAGAAATTTGTGTTGCAATACCGCTTATTACATCAAGTCTTTCAGCTGTTTCTTTATCTTTTCTCTCTAATTCGAGTTGCAATAACATTCTCTCGTTATAATCCTTTAGAATTCTGATTAAGAAAACAATAGAAATAAGAAAGGCTATAAAGAAAGCAACAGCAATTAAAGCTAAACTATAATTACCGTAACGTTCTGAATTGGAGTTGCGTTCTTCTAAAAGTTTTTGTTCTGTATTTTCAACTTTCCTAACGATAGCCTTAATCTCGTTCATCATATTTCTGCCTTCATTCAAATCAAAAATCAGCGTTTCTTTGCTTAAACGTTTTTTGACAATCTGATTGTTTAGATATTTAAAGAAACCGGAACGTTTAGAGCGTAAATCTTCTAGTAATTTTTTCTGCGAAGGATTGTCAGATGTAAGTTCGTCCAACTTATCAAAATAAGTATTTGATTTCGCTTCAGCATCATTAAAACGATCCACAAACTGCTCATCGCCTGTAAGCAGATAACCTCTCATACTGGTCTGGGCTTCTATAATAATTGAGGAACCTTCATTTAGGTTATATATTACATCCTGAGTATGGTTTACCCAAAAATTACTGTTTAGTAGACTTTTAATACTAATAAAAGAGGCAACAGAACTAATCGTAAGTACAAGCAGTGAAACTAGTGAACTGATTAATAAATTTCTTTTAAAATTACCATTCATATATTCTAAATTATTTTTATTCGTATTTTAAAGGAAGAACAATGATAAAGCTTGCACCTTCTCCCACTTTACTTTTTGCTGTAATTAATCCGTTATGTTTTTCGATTATTTTCTTAGCAATTGCCAGTCCAATTCCTGTTCCTTCGTAAGATTGACGATCGTTTAAACTTTGAAAGATAATAAAAATACGATCAAGATAAATCTCATCAAAACCAATTCCGTTATCTTTTACTGTAATCCTGCAAAATTTACCTTCTGGCGAAGTCGGACTTTCGATTGATTTTTCTAAAATAGTTTCAGAAGTAATCTCAATTACCGCTTTTTCTTCATTTCCTGAGAATTTCAAAGCATTTCCTATTAGATTTTGAAAAACCTGACGCATCTGGCTCGGAATACTATCTATTGTTGGAAGTTCGTTGGTTTTTATGGTGGCGTTTTTGCGTTCAATTAAATAATCAAAATCTCCCAACACTTCCTGCAAAACAATATTCAAATCTGTTTTTTCCGGTTTAACCTGAGCAGAAAGCCTTGAATAAGCCAAAAGATCGGTAATTAAAGTTTGCATTCTTTCTGCCGATTTTATTGTTCGGTTCACATAATCGATCGCTTTGTCGTCTGCCTTTAAGTAAAGGTCTTTTATTATTTTGATAAAGATTTGAATCTTTCTGATTGGCTCATTTAAATCGTGCGATACCACCCAAGAAAACTGTTGCAATTCGTGATTTCGCAGTTCAAGCTCTTCATTTTTCTGAACCAGTTCTTTTGTTCTTTCCGCGATTTTTATTTCAAGATTGTCCTGCGCTTCTTTTCTAATTTTTATTTCTTTAGAAAGAAGATCTTTCATCACTTTAAGTTCATTTTGCTGTTCGTAGATTTTAATGAAGGTTTTTACTTTTAAAATCAGTAAATCGCTATCTACAGGTTTGGTAATATACTCCACAGCACCAGTTTCGTACCCCTTAAAGATGTACTTTTTCTCGGTATTAAGTGCCGAAAGAAAAATAACAGGAATATCTTTTGTACGTATATTTCCAGAAAGAATTTTTACTACCTCAAAACCATCGAGTCCCGGCATTTGAACATCCATAATAATGAGACAATAGTCTGTTTTCAGGATTTTCTTTAAAGCTTCTTCTCCAGATTCGGCACTATCGACATCGATATTATGCAGCTCTAATGTTTTCTTTAAGGCAATAATATTGGCCCTTATATCGTCTACAATTAATACCATGCCATGTTGAAGCTAAATCGGTTGTAAATCAAAACTCTTGAATTTAAGGTTAAATTTAAAAATTTTCTTATTTTTTTAAAGAATCACACATGTAACTCTTAAAAATTATGTGGAAATTCTCAAATGTATAAAAAAAATAACGAGCAGGTTTTTTATCTAAATCAAAAATAGTTACAAAATTCCCATCTTTGGCTATCACATTAACCTATTGCATGATTTTTAGCTTATTAGAAATTTCTATTATTTTAACCCTATCACCTATTAGATGTATTTTCATACATAATTTATCATTTTATTTTGATTGAGCTAAACAAAATACCTTTTAAGGCAACTAAAATTGCAGTTAACAGGTAATTTTAAATGAAACTACAAGCTTAAAAAAGAGTAAATCATGAAAAAGAAACAAACATTTCCCGAGCAAAAACAAAATCTTCCAGGCAATGAACACATGATGAATCCGGAGCCTGAAATTATAAGAGAAAATTATGTTGGAAGCGGTAAATTACTAGGAAAAACAGCTTTCATTACTGGTGGCGACAGCGGAATCGGTCGAAGTGTTGCAGTGCATTTTGCAAGAGAAGGCGCTAATATTGCAATTGTATATCTAAAAGAAGATAAAGATGCCCTTGAAACCAAAGCAATGATTGAAAAAGAAGGCCAGCAATGCCTACTAATTAATGGTGATTTGAAAGATGAAAAGTTTTGTAAAAGTGCCATTAAAAAATGCCATACCACTTTTAAAAGTCTTGATGTTTTGGTAAATAATGCTGCAACTCAGTTTCCGCAAACAGAAATAGAAAAAATAACTTCGGCACAGCTTCATAAAACTTTTGAAACTAATATTTACCCTTTCTTTTATATCACAAAAGCAGCGCTTGCTTTCTTAAAAGAGGGCGATAGCATTATAAACACCACCTCTGTTACGGCTTTTCGCGGAAGCGAACATTTGGCAGATTATGCGAGTACCAAAGGTGCAATTGTAAGTTTTACCCGTTCACTTTCGACTATGCTGGCAAAAAAGAAAATACGCGTAAATGGCGTTGCACCTGGACCAATCTGGACGCCTTTGATCGTAGCCACTTTTGACAAATTATCTGATTTTGGAAAAGACAATCCGATGGAAAGAGCGGGTCAGCCCTCGGAAGTGGCACCTGCTTATGTGTTTCTGGCCTCTGAAGACAGTAGTTATATTACTGGGCAGTTTATTCATATAAATGGTGGAGAATTGGTTGGGTGAAAAAGTTTCTGAGATGCTGAGATTCTGAGATTCTAAGTTTTTTTTGCTCGCAAAGACGCGAAGGCGGGAAGTTTTTGTTTTATAATTTAATAGAAAACTTTGCTACTTTGCTACTTTGCGAGAGTATCTTAAACCAACTTAACAAATCTTAAAACAATGAAATTATTAATCGCTAAGGCCGCTTAGGTTTACGCAATGATCGCGATTTTTTTGCTCGCAAAGGCGCAAAGGCGCGAAGTTTTTTTGTCTTTATAACTCAAAAGAATCACTTTGCGACTCTACGCCTTTGCGAGATTATCTTAAACCAACTTAATAAATCTAAGAAAAAATGAATTTTATAGATATCATCGGACTTTTTGCTGGAGGGTGTATTACACTTTCTACGATTCCGCAAATTATAAAGGTCTGGAAGACCAAGAAAGTAAAAGAAATTTCGCTACGGATGTTCAGCATTTTGACCTTTGGGATTGCGGTATGGATTGTTTACGGAATTCTCAAAAAAGACCTTCCCATTATTCTGACCAATAGTATATCTTTCGTTTTAAATCTCATCATGGTTTATTTCATTATTTACTATGAAAAAGAATAAAATAAAAAAAAACAGCTCGATCGAAGCTGTTTTTTTGAAAGTGAAGGATATGGTATGCTTACTAGCTAGCTAATTTTTGGTTGTATGGCTTTAATTCCAATTGATATTTTCGAGGTTGTAAGTTTCGCTTTAAAAACTGTACTGGCGCTGTAATTGCGGTTAATTTCATATGAGATAATTTCTTGATCTCACTCAACTGTTTTACTGCAAAGTTCAAAATAGGCTCAAACGCAGTAAAATAATTATAACTATGTTGCGCTATCTCAAGTTCTAAAACTTCGCGAAGAATACCTTTCATTAGTATATAACGAACTAATCCTTGAGTTGGAATTCTTTTAAGTTCCTGAAATTTCTCTCCTATTTTGTGATTTTCATCTCCTATATAAATATAATTTCCAGAATTGCTCGTAAATATTTTTTTTACTTGAGAAACAAAATCGCTTTCTTTATTTTCGATTGTTGTTGGCATTCCTATTAAAGAGAATTGAATATGTTGGTGACTTTGAAAATGCAATACACTATTAATAGTAGAAGAGTTGCTCATAATACCCGATTGCTGTTTTTTAAGGCAATGAGTAGCTCCATTAGCACCAAAACTATGCAAAACGTTTCCTTTCTCGCAATATGCAAAAAATACAGGCGAAAACGGATTAGATTCGATGCTTAAACTAAGTTCTTGAGTAAAAGTTAAATCAAAACTCAGATAAGACATCTCTTTTTCAAAACGAACGCCAGAAATGCTTCCCTTTGCCCATTTTGATTGAATTGTCAAATTGTATTCATTGGCAATAACTTTTAATTTTCCTCCAAAACTTTCTTTCAGATTATTAAAAACAGCATCAAAGCTTCCAGTATTTATGTAAAGTTTTTTCATTATATGGTTTGGTTTTAGTAAAAGCGGTTAGTTATTTATTTAAGTATAAAAACCAACCTTGGTTGCTAACTTTCTATAATCCAAATTTCGTTTATATTGTCAGTCAAATCTTTATACAATTTTGTGCAGATATTTCATAATTATTATTTAAAGTTGCTAAGTTGCTGAGATACTGAGGTACTAAGTTTCTCAAACTCAAAAACAGTAAAAAAAACTACCTCAAATGAATTCAAATTAAGGAACTAACTTCTACTTTCTCACTTTAAAAAAAACAAAGAGCAAAAAAACTTAGTATCTCAGTATCTCAGTATCTCAGTATCTCAGCAACTTTGCAACTTTGCAACTTTGCAACTTTCAAAAAAAAAGCAGCTTGCCTCAAATAAATTTGAAACAACTGCTCATCAGCAAAATAAAAATACCAATCTATTTTTATTCTTTTATGTTAATTCGTTTATGTCTGCATTTTTGGAATAATTGGCTTTCGGGATGTCTTTAAAAAATTCGGCTTCTTCCAAATCTGCCGTTCTGAACCATATCCTAATAAATGAGTTCCTTTACCTCCATCTTTAGTTTCTATTATGTATAATATTGACATATCATCGGGATCACTCATACCTTCATAACGATGATGCGCCACAATAAAAATATCTTCTGGTTTATAGGCTACTTTGCTCTCTGAATCTATCAAATGATCGTTTTCGAATAAATAATTTACCATGTATCCTTCTTCTTGATATCTCTTTATATTATCGGTTTCGTGTTTTGAATCTTCCCTTTTCATTGTTTTTTATTTTTAACTGTTATTCAAATTTCCGTATAGGAAAGCGATAAAATTAACTCTAACGATTTTAATCTTGCCTCATTTAAAAATCGCTTTTCTGCGAATATTTATTTTCATTAATTTTAATAAAACTTAATTCAAAACAAGAATTTACTAACTTTAATACGAATGAAAAGTAGCTTGTTAACAAGACGAAAAATAAGATTTTAATGAATAGCAACAAATATGATTTTCTCGCAAACGGAGGAGAAATGGGTATGCTTACTCGCGCAAAAGATTGGAGTAAAACTACACTTGGGCCTATAGAATCATGGCCTCAAAGTCTTAGGACTACTTTAGGAATTCTTCTAAACTCTAAATTCCCCATGTTTTTATTTTGGGGACAAGATCATATTTGTTTTTACAATGATGCCTATCGTCCAAGTCTAGGAAATGATGGAAAACATCCTTCTATTCTAGGCCAAAAAGGAGCCGATTACTGGCCTGAAATCTGGGATTTTATTAAGCCTCTAATCGATCAAGTGCTTCAAAATGGAGAAGCCACATGGCACGAAGACCAATTATTACCGATTTATAGAAATGGAAAATTGGAAGATGTTTACTGGACATTTAGTTATAGTCCTGTAAATGATGAAAACGGAAAAACAAATGGCGTTTTGGTAATTTGTAATGAAACTACCAATCAAATCATTACTCGCAAAAAACTCGAAGAAAGCGAAAGACGTTTTAGAAATACAGTTAAACAATTGCCTCTCGGAATTTGTGTTTTAAAAGGAGCCGATCTAATTGTCGAGATGGCTAATACCACTTATCTCCATATAATTGATAGAGAAGAAAGTGCCATATTAAACAAGTCTATTTTTGATTCTGTTCCCGAAACTAGAGAAACTGCATATCCTATTATAAAAAAGGTTTTCGAAACTGGCGAACCTTACTATGCAGATGAATTTGCTGTAACCTTAAATCGTTATAACAAAGAAGAATTAGCTTATTTCAATCTCGTTTTTTACCCTTTAAATGAAGAAAACGAGATTACTGGAGTTATTGTAGTTGCATATGAAGTGACCGAAGAAGTAAAAGGCAGATATCTCCTTGAAGAAAATGAAAAAGCTTTTCGAAATATTGTAATTGATTCTCCTATTGCAATGGCAATTTTTAGAGGAAAAGATTTCGTTATCGAAATGGCCAATAAAGCCATGATGTATAATATTTGGCAAAAGGAAGAAAAAGAATGTATTGGCATTCCGTTACTAGATGTTTTCCCTGAATTGAAAAACCAAAAATATCCTGAATTATTACATGATGTTTTGGTCAATGGAAAAACGATTCGAGAGAATGAAGCTGTGGCTTATGTTGATATTAAAGGAAGTCTCAAAAAATTCTATCTGGATTACGAATATACTACGCTATACGAAAAAAACGGAAAAGCATCTGGTGTAATGTGCACGGTTTATGATGTAACTTCTAAAGTTAAAGCCAGAAAAAAAGTGGAAACTGCCGAAGCAAGAACACGTTTGGCTACTGAAATTGCCGAAATTGCCATGTGGGATTTGAATCTTAAAACAAAGAAATTAATCTACAGCGATACTATTCTAGATATTTTTGGATTTGAGAAAAACACAAAGATTGTACATCAAGACATTCGAAACTGTATACTTCCAGAAGACGAGAATATTGTTTTAGACGCTTTCGCGGAAGCATTAAAAACTGGAATTTACAAATATGAAGCTCGAATTTTAAAACTAGACCAATCGATTGCATGGATTAAAGTTCAGGGGAAAATCTTTTTTGATGAAAATAACGAACCTTCCAAAATGTTGGGAACTGTGATGGATTTTACAATCGAAAAAGAAAGTCAGCACGTTTTAATGAAGAGCGAACAAAAATTTAGACTTCTCGCCGATTCTATCCCTCAGTTCATCTGGACGAGTGATACTCTAGGAAATCTGAATTATTTTAATGAAACGGTTTACAACTATTCTGGATTGTCTAAAGAAGAAATTGAGAAAAACGGTTGGCTTCAAATTGTGCATCCCGACGACCGTGAGGAAAATGTAAAACTATGGATGGAATCTGTAAAAACAGGAAATGATTTTCTTTTCATTCACCGTTTTAAGCGCTATGATGGGGAATACAGATGGCAGCTCAGCCGTGCAATAGCACAATTGGATGAATCTGGAAAGATTCAAATGTGGGTTGGAACAAGCACTGATATAGAAGAGCAAAAAAACTTTACCAATAAACTAGAAGATCAAATTATAGAGCGTACTACACAATTGGAACTCAAAAACAGGGATTTGATTAATATGAATATAGAATTGCAGTCGTTTGCTTATATCTCAAGCCATGATTTGCAGGAACCGCTGCGAAAAATTCAGACTTTTGCAAGTCGATTGGCTACTTTGGACGAGCAAAATATTTCGGCAAATGCCAGATCTTATTTAGCTAGAATTGAGTTTTCGGCAAAGAAAATGCAAAATCTAATTCAGGATTTATTAACCTACTCCCGTACCAACTCTGCCGATCGTATTTTTACAACGGTTAAAATAGACGAAATTGCAGAAGAAGTAATAAGTGATTTTTCTGATCGAATTGAAGAAAAAAATGCTATTGTAGAATATCACGATTTAGGAGAAGCCAATCTTATTCAGTTTCAGTTTAGACAGTTACTGCATAATTTGGTAGAAAATGCCTTGAAATTTTCTATTCCTAGTGTTCCTCCAAAAGTAAAAATTTCTGCTACGCAAATTGATGGAAAATCGCTTCCTAATGCTGAATTTAAAGACAAAAATTACCTCCATCTCCAAGTTGAAGATAACGGAATTGGTTTTGAACCTATTTATAAAGAAAAAATCTTTGAAGTTTTTCAGCGCTTAAATACCGACAGCGAATACAAAGGAACTGGAATTGGTCTTGCAATTGTGAAAAAAATCGTTGAAAATCATAGAGGTTTCATTACAGTTTCTAGCGAAAAAGATAAAGGTTCTACTTTTAATATTTACATTCCCGATTTGTCTGAAATTAATATTTAAACACAAAATTGGATTGATTGGGAATAAATTTTTCCCAATCTATTTGCATGGCATGCTCAATAGATTTTATAATGTCATTCATTAAAACTGGTTTTGTAATAAAGCAGTTAGCGCCAAGTTTACGGCATTTTTCTATAATTCCAGGTTCGCTTGAAGTAGAATAAATTACAACAGGAATATCTTTTTTATAATCTGAATTTCGAAGTTCTTCTAGAACATCAAAGCCATTTTTTCCAGGCATGTTTAAATCTAAAAAAACTACATAAGGTGTAGCAGGCGGATCGTAAATTGCGTTTAAAAAATTCTGCCCGCCAGAATAGGTTTGAAGTTTAATGTTGTGAGGTATAGATTCTACGGCATCAGCAAAAATACACAAATCATCTTCATCGTCATCAGTATAGAATATCGTAAAATCAGTCATTATCTTTTGGCTTCGAATTATAATGTCTCAAATATAATGTAATTTTATGTAACAACCAGATTTTAAACTAATTTCCTACAAAAACAGCAAATTGAAATCTCATAATTTATAAGTTTAATTATATAATCTGTAAACGGACAAAAAGAGCCAACTTTACTTTTAGCTATTTCAATGACAAACAAGACTTTATTTGTCAAGTAATTAACTTAAAAATATTAATATTATGGGCGATCATAAAGACCTTACAGATGAATTTGCAGTAGATAAAATAAAAGATCTTGCTGAGCATATTAAAACATGTATGTTTTGTACATACAATGAATATAGATTACAGTCCCGACCAATGTCTGTTCAGAAAATTGATGATTTGGGACAGCTTTGGTTTTTATCTGACCGAAACAGCAGTCAGAATGCAGAAATTACATTAAATCCGATGGTTGAAATATTCTTTTCTGAACCGCATGATAAATTTCTAACGCTTCACGGAACCGCAAGTATTTCGTACGATCGAGAAACGATCGAAAAATTATGGAATCCTATAGTAAAAATCTGGATGCCTGGTGGTGTAGACGATCCAAATTTGAGTGTTATAAAAGTAGTTCCTGAAGATGGTTACTATTGGAACAACAAAAACGGAAAAATGGTTGCCATTGCTAAAATGACAGCGGCTTTTGTAACAGGAAAAACGATGGATGACGGAATTGAAGGAAGCTTGAAATTATAGCTTTTTTAAAGTTTTTTTAAAGTTTTTTTAACCGCAAAGAGCGCAAAGTATACGCTAAGTTCGCTAAGATTTTTTCTTTTGCGTACCTTACGTATACTTTGCGCTCTTTGCGGTTATTTTTTTAGCCACAGATTAAAGGATTAAAAAGATTTAAAAAAATCTGTTTAAATCTGTAATCGGGAGCGTGAAACAAAAATTATTCAGCACGCAACACTATAAAGCTTTGCGAACTTTTTAACGCATGCCTTAAGCCTTCAAAATAAAAAAACTTCGCGCGCTTTGCGTTAAAAAAAATGCGTTTAGATATAGACGGTTATTTTTTTGCCACAGATTAAGAGAATTAAAAAGATTAAAAAAAAATCTGCTAAATCTGTAAAATCTGCGGGAAATAAAAATTATTCAGCAAGCAAATTAAACTCAAAGCTTTGCGAACTTTTTCACGCATGCATTAAGCCTTCAAAATAAAAAAACTTCGCGCGCTTTGCGTTAAAAAAAAATGCGTTTAGATAGACACGGTTATTTTTTTGCCACAGATTAAGAGAATTAAAAAGATTAAAAAAAAATCTGCTAAATCTGTAAAATCTGCGGGAAATAAAAATTATTCAGCAAGCAAATTAAACTCAAAGCTTTGCGAACTTTTTCACGCATGCATTAAAGCCTTCAAAATAAAAAAACTTCGCGCGCTTTGCGTTAAAAAAAATGCGTTTAGATAGACACGGTTATTTTTTTGCCACAGATTAAGAGAATTAAAAAGATTAAAAAAAAATCTGCTAAATCTGTAAAATCTGCGGGAAATAAAAATTATTCAACAAGCAAATTAAACTCAAAGCTTTGCGAACTTTTTCACGCATGCATTAAGCCTTCAAATAAAAAAACTTCGCGCGCTTTGCGTTAAAAAAAATGCGTTTAGATAGACACGGTTATTTTTTTGCCACAGATTAAGAGAATTAAAAAGATTAAAAAAAAAAATCTGCTAAATCTGTAAAATCTGCGGGAAATAAAAATTATTCAGCAAGCAAATTAAACTCAAAGCTTTGCGAACTTTTTCACGCATGCATTAAGCCTTCAAATAAAAAAACTTCGCGCGCTTTGCGTTAAAAAAAATGCGTTTAGATAGACACGGTTATTTTTTTGCCACAGATTAAGAGAATTAAAAAGATTTAAAAAAAAAATCTGCTAAATCTGTAAAATCTGCGGGAAATAAAAATTATTCAGCAAGCAAATTAAACTCAAAGCTTTGCGAACTTTTTCACGCATGCATTAAGTCTTCAAAATAAAAAAAAACTTTGCGAACTTTGCGTTAAAAAATACAGACAGATTTAAGCATTCATTCTCTTCAATTCCAAAGCATTCAAAATACCGGCTTCACTTGCTGTATTATTAAAGTATACAAATCCTTTTTTGGAATGAATTTGGTGATTTACTTGCTGTAATTCTTCTGTAGAATAACTGGAGTAAAATAATTTCGGAACTCCATGAAATCGCACATAAAGCAGTGGAAAATCTTTAAAAATAGTTTTAGGAAGATTAGGATGGCTTACACTGCAAAATGTAATATTATTTTCTTTGAACATATTCCAAACCTCATCATTCCACCAGCTTTCGTGACGAAATTCGACCACATTTTTAAAATTATAATCCAAACTATTGATTATGGTTTCTAATTTTTCTTGGCTAAAAACATAACTCGGCGGAAATTGAAACAAAACAGCTGCAAGTTTTTCTTTCATACCTACTTTACAGACCTGATAAAAGTCATTAAGCAGACCTTCACATTCTTGCAGTTTTTTGATATGGGTAATTTCTTTTGGCACTTTAATCGAAAACTTGAAAGATTCAGGCGTTTTACTGTACCAATTTTGAAAGATTCTTACTGTTGGAAATTTATAAAAACTTCCATTAAATTCGTAAGTATCAAAATGATGGCAATAAAAATCAAACCATTGCTTTGAAGGCAGATTTTGTGGATAAAAAATATTCTTCCAAAAACTGTTATAAAAACTTGAACATCCTATTATTACTTGATTTTTCATTTGTATAGTTGTTGACAATTGGTGCAGAAAAAGCTTCTGCGTTTACGATCTCCCGTCTGTTTTTTTCAAACGGCAGATTACATCGTAAGCAAATACTTTTGGTATAAGCTTCCCAATGTTGTTTCAGTTCGAATTTCTTTTTCCAGTATAAAAATTCAAAACTGTAAATAGAACATTCGGCTATGAGCTGGCTTATAAGATGAGGCGGAATCTTCTCTACAATCGACTCTGGATGAACATAACAGCGGTACAAAACCTCATTTTTTATGATATTGCCCACTCCAGAAAAAATATCCTGATCTAATAGTACATCGCAGATCATTTTATCTTCCATTTTGTCTACACTGGTTTTTGCCTTCTTCGGATTCCAATTTTCATTCATCACATCAACCCTCCAATCATAATGAGAATTGATATCACCTTCTAAGATTTTAACTGAGCAGGTGTAGAAATTAATTTCGCCCTTATCAAAAACTAAACTCAGTCTGGGTTTTGAAGTTTTGCGTTCGTTAACGCGGTAGGTTCCGAACATCAGCAGGTGAATTTTTACCGTAAAAGAATCAAAACAGATTAAAAAGTGCTTTCCCCAAGTTTTAAAGGCAAGAATCGTTTTATCCTTCAGTCGTGAAATATCAATATGAGTGTTTCCAGATACAGAAATTATTTTCTGTCCAGTAAATTGTTGCACTTCTTCTTTTAAGATTACTATAGACGGACCTTCGGGCATATACTGTATTTTTTATTCAACTAAAAAAGTGCAGTTTTAGAACTGCACTTTTATTTCATTTCTTAAACTGCTATTCAATTTCGGCAGCTTCAAGATTCACTGCATTTACAGCGACTTCTGTAAGGGTTTTATCGGCTCCTTTTTCTTCATCGAGTGTTTGTTCCAATAAAGTTGCTGCTTCTGGCAAACCAAGCGTTTCTGCAAATTGTCTTAAAGTACCGTAAGTGGCAATTTCGTAATGCTCAATTTTCTGACTTGCCGCAATAATTCCTGCGTCACGCACTACTCCAAGCTCTGTTTCTTCTAGCATTCCTTTGGCTTCTTCAATTAAACCTTCCATGGCATCGCATTTTTTTGCCGTTGCTTTTTTGCCAATAATTTTAAATACCTCTTCCAAACGGACAATTTGTTCTTCTGTTTCGGTTAAATGATTATCTATTGCATCTTTCAATTCAACAGAAGAAGCATTTTTAACCATTACAGGCAAGGCTTTTAGAAGTGCTTTCTCCGCCCAATAAATGTCTTTTAATCCGTCTTCAAATAATTCTGTTAATCCTGAAGCGGCGTTAGACTTCGGCTTCGTAACTCCTCTCGGTGTAGTTTCTTTTGCAGCAAGCTGCATTTTTACTATCTGTAGTTTTCATGGTAATAGTTTTTATGATTAATATAATGGTAAAATTACTGCCTGTGCTATGAGACTGGTTATATGATTACAAGTTAAAATTCCATTCTAAACATCTGTTAATTATAGAATTACACTAAATAATTTTATAATATATTCCGTCAACTTCATGCTAGCTTTGTATATATAATCATTAAAAAACAGCGATCATGAATACTATAGATAAAAACAACAGCACGAATAAGGATTTCAAAAATCATTTCTCAAATGATAGAAACTTGGCAGAAGATCTAGATGATGTTAAAAAACCCGACAATGATAATCGTGAGATTGCAGAGCGAGGTTATACAGTAAGAAACGGCTACAATCCGAACAGGCCAAATCCAGATCAAGAAGATTTTGTAAGTGATGATGATTTGGACGATCTAAACGATGATTTTCATACTGACAGAGATCTAGAAGATAACAACGACGATGTTTATGAAGTTGAACTGGAAGATGATAATTATGTAGAAGAAAATGACGAATTTGATAATCCTTCCGATTTAAAAGAAGACGAATACGACTTTAACGAAACCGAAGATGTTTTGGAAGACATTGATGATGAAGACGACGATGATGACGATGAAGACGAGTACATCGAAGAGGATATTGATGAAGAAGATGATACTGATTATATCGAAGACGATGTTCAGGAAGATAAGGATGATGAAAGGTATCCAGAAAATGATCCGCGAAGATTGTAATAGTTCATTCTACAAAAATAAAAACCGTCTCGTTAAAGAACAACGAGACGTTTTTTTTGAGTCTAAAACTTAACTACTTAATCTCCAATAATTTTCAATACTGGAATATCGTCCATTCGGGCTAAACGCTCGGCTAACCCGGCTCTTGCTTCATTAAGCTCTTGCTCAGCTTTCCCTAATTCTATATACCATTTTTCTTTACCGACTGGCGATGACTCTATTTTTCTAATAATTTCATAAATCTCACCCTCCGCTTCCATTACTTTTAGTCTTTTATAATAAGTCAGACTTTCGGTCATGTGTGCAAGCGCAATCATAGCGGTCAAAAACGGATGGTTATTGGTCACATTTACATCTTTTACCCTACCGTGTTCCAACTCTACTTTTAATGCAAAAGCGAATTCTTCCATATTAAAAGCTTCATGTTTGCTTTTCGGATCCAGATAAGCTTTTATTGCATGAACATTATTCATTGTAGAAAGATCAACATCGGTGTGATTCTTATCATTTAAATCTTTAAAAACCACATTTGCAATAGCTCGTGCTTCTGCAGTTGTCGGATCATTTTCAGAATTTTCAAAATCACGTACTGACCAATCCCAATCTTTAGGATGAACAGGTTTTATATACTTTTCGCAAAAATCTGTCACATCATTCTTTAGGCTTACCATTTCATCTTCTCTTTTAATATAAACATCCTGGTAAGCACCGCTTTTTGTTCCCATGACTTGGCTTTTTTTATTGAAACCACAAACGACACATTTACTAAATGAAATGTGTCGTTTTTGATTTGTTTGTATTTACTGATACTTCTTCTATACTCTTGTTGATCTTCCGCTTATTAAGGAAATAACAAAAAGAACTAAAAATATAAAGAATAAAATTTTTGCTATACTAGCAGCTCCAGCGGCAATTCCACCGAAACCAAATATTCCCGCCACTATGGCTAGAATAATAAAAGTGACTGTCCAACGTAACATAATAATAGTTTTTTAGTTAATAATGATTTTGTTTGTACTTCAAACTTTTGAAACTTTTGGGAGAGATGCTCCAACTCTTTTTATTGACATGATGCTTCTAGATTGATCTCATAATTCTGAATCAATTCCGAGAATGCACTTTCTGTTTTTGTAAAATATTTTTTCGTGCTTCTGCTTTTTTTGACCTTATCAAAATACTCCTGAATAGAGCCATCTTCATAAGTCGAAATCAAAAGCGGATGAACGTAATAATCTTTGCATACTTTTCTGGTGTTTCCGAGCGCTTCGGCTGTCAGATCAAAAGCAGTTATAATATTCTGCTTGATTTCTTTTTCATCTGAAGTCACTCCTATTTCCATTAGGCTTTCAAAGAAAATAATAGAGGCTGCCCAAGTTCTAAAATCTTTTGCGCTAAAATATTCTCCCGATATATTATGCAAATATTCATTGACCATATGACTGTCCAGTACTTTTTTCTCTCCGTTTTTATCGTAATATTTAAAAACTTCCCAGCCTGGAATTTCTTCGCAACGGCTCACCAGTTTGATTAATTGTCTGTTTCGGGTCGTAATGGTATGCTGTTTCCCTTTTTTGCCAACAAATTCAAATCGGAGCGAATTTTTATTGATATTAATATGACGTTTTCTAAGAGTTGAAAGTCCGTACGATTTGTTGTCTTTGGCATATTTCTCATTTCCGATTCGAATATGTGTTTCTTCCATTAATCGAATAACCAAAGCTGTTACTTTTTCTTTAGACCATTCCTTCTGTTCCAGATCTAGATCAACTTGCTTTCTAATTGCTGGAAGTTTAAATCCAAATTCAGCAATTTTATAAAACTTGGTCTGATTTCGAATCAAATTCCATTTTGGATGATAACGATATTGTTTTCTATTTTTAAGATCAGTTCCTACGGCTTGTAAATGTCCATTTGTAATATCGGTAATACGAACATTTTCCCAAGCTGGCGGAAGTACCAGACTATTAATGCGTTTAATTTCATGTTTGCTTTTTACATTCTTTCCGTTCTTTTTATAAACGAAATTTTCTCCTTCGCGACAGCGTACAATTGTCAATTGATAATCATTGATGTATTCCAAATCTAGTTTTTCAATTACTAAATGTGGTGCTTTTATCAGCTGATTCATTAAGATTTCTTTTTTGGCTGTGGCGTTCATGATATTGCTATTTTTATCGCATTAATGTTTTGTTTTAAATTTTAGTTATTTCTTAAAGACTCAATCAAGGCTTTTTTATTCATATAAGATCTTCCTTTTATGCCAACTTTACTGGCTTGTTTCAGAAGTTCCTCTTTTGTCCATTCGTCATACGGTTTAGCTTTTCCACCTTTCTTCCCCGCATCTGGAGTATTGGCAATACGAGCCGATTTTTCTTTGCTGTATCCTTTTTTTACCAATGCTTCATATTGCTCTTCATTCTTAATTCTTGGATTTGGCATGACTTTAATTTTTTAATATTATTTCTAAAAATCTGATAAGTCAAAGTTCTTCAAAAAGTAAGATCATTCTGTTATACAATTTTTGCAGGAAATTTCATTTTTGTGGGATGGGAATTGTGAAAGTGGAAATGTAAATTTTCTTTTTTTTTTATGAAATGTGAAATGTGGAATGTGAAATGAAAAAAAAAATCCCAACTCTTTTGGAGTTGGGATTTTGATTATTTTAAAAATTTAAGGATATTAATCTTCTTTTTTATAAGATATTTTTATTGACTGATCTTCTTTTGCTCCATCCCAATAGACATATTTTTGCACATTTTTTATACCTGCCAAATCTTTTTCAAAGTTATTTTGATAGCTAACAGCCACCTCACCTTTTTCAGCATATTCATTAAATAATATATTCCCAATATATAAAATCTCACCTTTATTTACTTTAAAGGGAATCGAAAAACCTCCCAATCCACTATTTTTTTGAAGTATTGCAAAACCACTATTAGAAAAAAGTCGAATTCCAGTTATTTCATTTTCTCCTTCTGGTCTTTCAATTGCAAAAAGATAAGTAAGTCCATTATCTAACTCTCCCTTGTGTCTCATTTTAAAAATTTGAGCTGGACTAATATGAACTTCTTTAAAATTTTTTCTTGCAGTTTTTTCATCTGCAGCTTTATAACTAATCTGAATAAAATACTCATTAAAATGTGCTTTTTCTTTTGGAAATGTAATTGATCCGAAGATTAGTCCTTTATCTGTTTTATTTGGAATAAAAGTTAATTGCTGAGCCGTTAGTTTTGAAAATGTTACAACACATAAAAAAGTAAATATTGACAAGAATAAATTTCGAATCATAAAATAGTTGATTTTAAAGTTTTTGATATTATTTTTTTTTTAGGTTCAAATATATAATTTTTAATAAATCAATCTCCTTCTTATAATTATTTAAAATTATGATTTTTTAAGTAAACCTTAATCCTACAACAATCTCTAAAAATCCTGTAAGCCCCCATTATATGTTCTTAATAACTTCATTTTTATAATATTATAAAATAATTAATCACATTTAATCTTTTTGTAATCCTGTGTTTTATCGTCATATTCCATACAGGTCTTTTTAATCAAAACCATTTTATTATTGACCACTTTATATTCAGTTCTTTCTACGCTTCTTCCAGCGCAACACTGATTATGCTCGTAAATTCTTTTTGTTTTGTTGTCAAATTCTAAAGAAGTTCCGCTAAAACCGCTTTCAAAATATTTTCCTGTTTTTGGATTATAAAGAAAATATATTCTTGAAGTATTTGGACCTGCATAACTAGATTCGAAAACAGAAAACTCTTCAAATCCATCAAAATTATAATCGCCTACATTTATATTATGCAATCCCCAAAGTTGGCATTCTATATCAACCTTCTGAATTAATTTATCGGTCTTTTTTTCAATAATTTTTATTCCAGAAACCGTAGATGAACCTTTTTCTTTCAAAATAACCAATTTAAAATATTTGTCTTTTAAAGAAACGGGTTGTAGAATTTCTCTTTCTGTCCATTCTTCTCCATTATTATAATTAAGGTCAAACTCTTTTATCAGACTGATTTTAAGTTCTTTTCCGGAATTTAAATCTTTCCAAATTCCATTTAATTGATCACTTTCAGAACTATAATTTTCAAAACTCAATTTCGCGGTTTCTTTATCATTTTTATCTTTTTCTGTAAATACTAAAGTTTTGCCATTTAATTTAGCATTTAAGACAATTGGAGTGTCATAATTGGAATAAGCATAAATTGCCGTTCCTTGTCCATCAGAATAGATATCGGTTACAAACTCGATTGGGTATTTATCAATAAAACCTTTATAACTGATTTGAGCTGATACAAAAGCTGTAGCTAAAAGAAATAGAATTGTAATTTTTTGTTTCATGAATAATCTTTTTACTTCTTAATATACAAACATACATTTTCTAATTATATAAAAGCATCCAAATCCTATAACAATCTCTCAAAATCCTGTAAGACATTCCTGTATGTTCTTAATAATTTTACATCATAACATTTAAACTATTAAAATCATGAAAAAGTTATTATTAGCCGGAAAAGCCATTTTAGGAGCAGGACTTATTATATTATTCCTTCAATCTTGCAAAAACGAAACTAAACAAGAAGATCCAAAAGAAGTTGCAGAAGATGCAAATGAAGCGAAATTTGATTCTATTGACAGCAAAGAAGATGATTCTGAATTTTTAGTAGATCAAGCTGAAATTAATTTAGCTGAAATCGAAATCGGTAAACTGGCACAAACAAAAAGTACAAACCCTGAAGTGAAAAAATTTGGTAAAATGCTTGTTGATGAGCACACTAAATCGGCTTCTGAAGTGAGTGCTTTAGCAAAGGCGAAAAACTTTACTCTACCAACTTCTCTAACTGAAGAAGGTCAAGAGGAATACAATAAACTAAACGAAAAAACGGGAGTTGATTTCGATAAAAAATTTGCAGACATGATGATTGATGGTCACGAAAAAGCGATCAAAAAACTTCAAGATGCAACAAAAGATGCCGTTGACCAAGATGTAAAAACTTGGGCTTCTAACAATATTGCAGGTTTAACAGCGCATTTAGAGCACGCTAAATTGCTAAAACAAAACCTAGACAAAAAGTAAAAATGAGTTAAGACGCTAAGATTCTAAGGTCCTGAGATTCTAAGTTAAATTATCTAAGAACCTCAAATCTTTGCTAAAAAAACCCCTCAAGAGTTGAATTGCTTGAGGGGTTTGTTTTTTTTTTAGATTCTAAGATGCTAAGTTTCTGAGATACTAAGTTTTCTGTTAGTTGCTTAGTAACTTAGCATCTTAGAATCTTAGAATCTCAGAATCTCAGAAACTTAGAATCTTAGCATCTCAGAAACTTACTTTCCAGCTATCTTCTGCAGATGTTCTGGGTATCTTGATCCTTCAATTGTTATTTTTGAAGCTGCATGTTCGATTTCTGCTAGATCTTGGGCTGAGAGCACTAAATCTGTTGCGCCAAGGTTTTCTTCCAAACGATGCAGTTTGGTTGTTCCTGGAATTGGTGCAATCCAAAGTTTTTGAGCCAAAATCCATGCAAGCGCTACTTGTGCGTTTGTTGCTCCTTTATCAGAAGCAATTTTAGATAATAAATCTACCAAAGCTTGATTTACTTTTCGGGCTTCTGGTGTGAAACGCGGAAGTGTATTTCTAAAATCTGTACTATCAAATTGCGTGTTTTCATCAATTTTAGCCGTTAGAAAACCTCTTCCTAGCGGACTAAATGGCACGAAACCAATTCCTAATTCTTCTAATAGCGGAAAAATTTCTTCTTCTGGAGTTCTCCACCAAAGAGAATACTCACTTTGAAGTGCTGTTACAGGCTGAACCGCATGTGCACGTCGAATACTTTCTACGCCTGCTTCTGAAAGTCCAAAATGTTTTACTTTTCCTTCCTGAATCAAATCCTTTATAGTTCCTGCAACGTCTTCCATGGGAACATTTGGATCAACACGATGCTGGTAATACAAATCGATTACCTCGGTGTTTAATCTTTTTAAGGAACCTTCAATGCTTTTTCTAATCCATTCTGGACGGCTGTCTAACCCTTTTTTAGAATCGCCTTCCAAAAAACCAAATTTTGTGGCAATTATAACTTTATCGCGAAAAGGCGATAATGCCTCTCCCAATAACTCTTCGTTCAAAAATGGTCCGTAACATTCTGCCGTATCAAAAAAGGTAATTCCTTTTTCGTAAGCAGAGCGTAATAAACTTATCATTTCTTTTTTATCATGGGCTGGCCCGTAGCCAAAACTCATTCCCATGCAGCCCAGTCCCAACGTGGAGACTTCTAAGCTGCTATTTCCTAGTTTACGTGTTTGCATGTTTTTTTTTAAAGTTTCTAAGATGCTGAGACGCTAAGGTTCTAAGTTTTCTTTACTTTGTCTTTAAATCTCGGTTACTTTTTTAAAGTTTCTGTGATGCTGAGATACTAAGGTTCTAAATTTTCTTTATTTTGAGCTAAATCTCTGCATCCTGTTTTATCACTATCTAAATTAACCAAGATTCTAAGCACTAAAGAGAAAACTTAGCATCTTAGAACCTTAGCAACTTAGTATCTTATTTAAGTGACTCCATATCAATTACAAAACGGTATTTAACATCTCCTTTTAGTAATCTTTCGTAGGCATCATTAACATCATTCACACCGATTACTTCTACGTCTGATGTGATATTATGTTCGGCACAGAAGTCTAACATTTCCTGAGTTTCAGCGATTCCCCCTATTAGAGATCCTGAGAAACTTCTTCTTCCTAAAATAAGACTGAAAGAAGTTACAGGAAGCGGATCCATTGGCGCTCCAACTAAAGTTAATGTTCCATCTACTTTCAATAAATTTAAATACGAATCAATACTGTGTTCTGCAGAAACGCAATCTAAAATGAAGTTTAAACTTCTAGCGTGTGCTGCCATCTGCGCTTCATCTGTAGACAATACAACCTCATCTGCTCCAAGACGTTTTGCGTCTTCTGTTTTAGATAAAGATGTAGTAAAAACCACTACATGAGCACCCATAGCTTTTGCTATTTTTATTCCCATATGGCCAAGACCGCCAATACCTACAATTCCAACTTTTTGACCACGACCAACTTTCCAATGTTTTAATGGTGAATAAGTCGTAATTCCTGCACACAATAATGGTGCAACAGCAGAAAGTTCTAGTTTATCTGAAATATGCAGTACAAAGCTCTCATCAACTACAATACTTTGAGAGTAACCTCCATAAGTTTGTCCTCCTAAGTGTTTGTCAGGCGAATTAAATGTTTGAATATTTCCTTCATCACAAAATTGCTCTAAATCATTTTTACAGTGTTCACATTCTCTACAAGAATCAACCAAACATCCCACTCCTGCCAAATCGCCAACTTTAAAACCTTTTACGTGATCTCCAACTTTTGTTACACGACCTACAATTTCATGTCCAGGAACAATTGGATAAATTGTGCCATGCCATTCATTTCTAGCTGAGTGTAAATCTGAATGACAGATTCCGCAATACAAAATTTCGATTTCTACATCGTGTGCCTGTACTGCTCTTCTATGAATATCTAGGGTCTTTAACGGTGCTTCGGCAGCTTCGGTACCAAAGGCTTTAATGTTTTTTGTTTCCATAATTTATTTGTTGTTTTTTGTTTCAGGTTTCAGGTTTTAAAAACTGTTGAAAAAAGGCATAGAGAGTCTACCAAATCATATTGATTTACAAATAGTTATATAAATTTCGATTATTTTTAGCTAATCAAAAAATATAATCTGTTATAAATCAGTAAAATCTGCGTAAAAAAAACTTAGAATCTCAGAATCTCAGAATCTCAGAATCTTAGCATCTTACAATCTAGCATCTTTCAAAAGAATAATATTCTTCATCAGTAACGCTTTCCAGCCAAGTTCCATGACCTTTATCTATTTCTGTTACAATGGTAATATGAGAATATTTTGTCGTTGGTGTTGCTCCGTACCAATGCTCAATTCCAGGTAAAACCGTGATTACTTTGCCTTTTTCGATAAGATTAATTTGTCCGCCTCTTTCTTGGTAATAGCCAACTCCATCTGTTACAATGATCAACTGCAGGCTAGCGTTACTGTGCCAATTACTTCTTGCTCCGGGTTCAAAAGAAATATCTTTGATAACAGTATTTTCAGGATGAATTTCGCTTGTCTGCTTTTTATATGACACTTCGCCTGTCATATAAGTATTTGGAATTTTACCTTCTTCGGTTACGGCAGTGAAATGTGTCGACATAATTTCGTTGTTTTTAGGTTAATAATTAATTTTAAAATTCTTATAAGCTTATTTGAATGAAATAATCAGTACATCGAATCTCTTGTTAGAAGGAGATTTTAATTTTAATACTTTAAAAAATTTATATTTTTCTATTATCAAAATTTAAAACTAAATGCAAAGCTGAGCATGCTTTTGTGAAGTGTTATTTAGTCATTAAAAAAACTGATACAAAGATTCGTTGTTTATTTCAGGGCAAATGTAGTGCAATACTATAATGCCGAAATAACAATATTCAAACAAAAAATTAAGAAATTGAAACAATTTACATTCGAAGCGATTTCGGAACCGTTCCTGTAAGTCTTTTAAAATAATTATTGAAATAACTCGGATATTCAAATCCAAGCGAATAACCAATATCAGAAATACTCCAGTCTGTGTGCTGCAATAGAGCTTTTGCTTCGTTAATGACTCTTTCTGTAATGTGCGCTGTAGTTGGTCTTCCTGTAACTTCTTTTACGGAACGATTTAAATGATTTACGTGAACAGAAAGGCTCTGCGCGTAATCTTGTGGTGTTTTTAAAGCTAAAGGCTGATCTTTGGTTTCTATTGGAAATTGTCTTTCTAATAATTCTAAAAACAAAGAAGTAATTCTCGAAGAAGCATTTTTATGTTTAAAGAAGTTCTCTGAAGGTTGCATTTTCATTGATTCATGAATAATCAAATTGACATAACTGCGCATTAAATCGTCTTTGAAAGCATAATCGGTTTCGTATTCTTCGATCATTTTTTGGAATAATGAATCGATAAACACCTTTTGTTCAGGAGTTAAAGTAAAAATTGGAGTTCCTCCTATTTTAAACAAAGGCGATTCCTGAAGTGTTTCAGAACGGTCTTTGGTTTTAAAAAATTCTTCGGTAAAAACGCAGGCATAACCTTCGAATTTCTCAGAAATAGTTTCCCAAGAATATGGAATAATCGGATTCCCGAAAAACAGAATCGTTCCGTCGGTTTCTATTCCCCGGTCGGCGTATTGTATGATGCTTTTACTGGTATTAATACAGATTTTATAAAAGTCTCTTCGGCTATAAACGGGAACTTTACTGAAATCTCCATTTATAGGATAAACTTTAAAACCTTTCATCTTCAAATCTGAAGTGAAATCGCAATTCTGTATTTCTGTTTGATTATTCATTTTGCAAAGTTATGAAAATCAAACATTATTCTTTTGTTAATTTTTTGTTTCAGGTTTCAGGTTTCAGGTTTTTGGAATTAAACGCGAAGAGCGCGAAGAATTACGCAAGGTTCGCTAAGTTTTTTTTTGAGATAGAAATGCTCGCAAAGACGCTAAGGCGCAAAGTTTTCTTTTAATTGCCTCCAGCTTTAGCTGGAGGTTTAAAGAGTTAAGTCGAAAAAGGCTTTAGCCAAACTGCGAATAGTTTGGCTAAAGCCTTTTTTAACTATATTATTTTTACATCCAGCTAAAGCTAGATGCAATTCATACATTCAAATTAAAAAGGAAAACTTTGCGCCTTAGCGTCTTTGCGAGATTTTATTTTTTTTAGCGTCCTTTGCGTAAATCTTAGCGTGCCTTGCAGTTAAAAAAACTACTTCACCACAATCACACCATTCTTTAATCCTTTCCCAGAAGCAGATAAAACCACTTCTTTGGCGTTTTCTTCTTTTTGAATGATAATTTGAGCATAGCCATTAAAAAGCTTTCTCTTCCAAGATTCTGCTGGTGTAATTACTTGAATAATTCCTGGATTTGTATTCATAACATCCCAATCTTTTACTTTTTGTAAAGGCGTTGCTGCAATGTGAATGGTGTTTTTTCCTTCTTTTAAAATAGCCGAATTCAAAACATATTTTTGAGAATCTTCTTTACTTGGCTCAACTTTATTTCCGTTCACGAAAACCACAGTTTCAACTCCTATTTTTTTGTAAAAGAAACTCACAACATTTGAAGCGGAGTTGTTCTTCAAATCAAATTCTCCTTTATAAATATAAGATGGCGCTTGCTTTTTATAATCACGATCTTTAAATGCTTCTATCCACTGGTTTTCTGAATAATTAGACAATTCCTGAGGCAGAGAGGCAGTTGTTGCTTTTTGCTCCATAAAATTACTTATAGCAACCAAAGCAATATTATCAATAAATTGATCGCTTTCTAATGAAGTTGGATCTCCGTTTCCTACTCCTAAAATTCTACCGCCTTTGATCGAAAACATAATTTCATCGTTTGCTGTCGGAACGTGCAAGCCATTTTTATCTGTAGTTTCAACCGTTAAAACAGAAACATTTCCTTTCAATACATTTTCTTTATCTAAAGAAAGTTTAATATTTTCTGCTTTTCCAGTGGTTTTCTGAACATCAGAAAGTATTTTTTTACCGTATTTATATCCAACAGCTTCCAAAGTTCCTGGAGTATACTTTACTTTCCATTCTAAATGGCTATTTTGCTCCATTTTCTTTTTACCTAAGCTCTTTTTGTTAAGGAAAAGCTCTACCTCATCACAATTGGAATACGCCCAAACATCAATTTCTTTGCCTTCCATTCCACTCCAATTCCAATGTGGCAATACATGCAAAACGGGTTCTTTTCCCCACCAAGATTTCAAATAGAAAACATTGTCTTTCGGGAAACCGCAAACATCCATCATTCCGAAATAGGAAGTTACCGATGGCCAGCCATAAGGCGTTGGCTCTCCGCGGTAATCAAAACCTGTCCAGATAAACATTCCTGCCAAATAAGGTCGTTCAGCATAAAACTTCCAGCCTTCTTCTATACTATAAAAAGTTGGTCGAGGCTTTTTATCATAAGCACTTTGATAATGCTTGGCATCATCTGTAAAATAAATGCCTCGAGTTGCAAAAGTCGAACCTTCCTCGGTTCCCATTCCTGGCTGTTGTTTAAACTGATTTCTATGCGCATCAATATCTCCGTTTCCGAGATAATTATATCCCATAATTTCTACAACAGAAGAGATTCCGCTTTTAAATCCGCTGCTGATTCCTACTGTAACAGGTCTTGTTGGATCGATACTTTTACTAAAATCCTGCATGATATTGGTAATTCTTTCACCCGTAATTCCTCCCTCAATCTGCCATTCTTCATTTCCAACTGACCAGCAGAAAATACTCGGATGATTTCGGTCACGCTCCATCATTCGCTGTAAATCATTCAAATGATACTCATTGATTCCCATTAAACGAGTTTCGTCAATAACCAGCATTCCTAATTTATCGCAAGCATCCAGCAATTCAGGCGTTGGCGGATGATGTGAACAGCGATAAGCATTCGAACCCATTGCTTTCAGTTTTGCAATTCTATAATACTGAATTTCATCTGGAAGTGCTGTTCCAATTCCCGCGTGATCCTGATGATTGTTTGTTCCTTTCAGTTTTACCTGTTTTCCGTTAAGGAAAAAACCATTTTCTGGATTAAATTCAATCGTTCTAATTCCAAAAGAGGTTTTATAGCTGTCAATTACTTCTCCATCCTTTTTTATTTCAGTAATTAACTGATATAAATTAGGCGAATCAATATCCCACAAAAGCGGATTTTTGACATTCAATTTTGATGAATAAGCATTTGTTTTATAAAACTCTGGAGCTGCAACATTTTCAGAATTTGTAGCAACCTGTTTTCCAGAAGCGTCCAAAATAATTTGATTTATTTCTACATTACCTTTAAAATGACCTTTGTTTTCCAATTTAACTTCTGCAGTAATTAAAGCATTATCCTTTGAAATTTCTGATGTAACATAAGTTCCATTTTGCTTCACATGAAGTGGATTTGTTTTCTGAAGATAAACATGTCTATAAATTCCGGCACCTTCATAAAACCAGCCTTCTTCCATCGAAGCATCTACACGCACTACAATTGTATTTTCTCCTCCATAATTAACATAAGCCGACACATCATATTCAAAACCATTATAACCGCTTTCTTCGGTTCCTAAATAAAATCCGTTAAAAAAGACTTTTGAATTTCTAAAAACACCATCAAATTTCAGAGAAATAATTTTCCCTAAATCTTCATTCGGAATATTTATTTTTTTTCGGTACCAGCCAATACTTTTCTCTGGGAAATTTTTGCCTGCTGATTTGAATCCGTGGCTGAAACTGGCATTTTCGCTAAAAGATTGTTCAACTGCCCAGTCATGCGGCAAATCCAATCTTCTCCAAGCACGATCATCAAATCCAGAAGCTGCTGGCCCATCGCCAAATCCTGTTTTGGTTAAATACGAAAAATAACCTTCTGCATGACCGAAATCTCTTTTGGTATCGTATTGATGACCAAATGAAAAGCTCCAATCTTTATCGATTAAAACAAGCGCTCTCCCTGATCTATTTTGTGCTAGTAAATGGAATGAACATAGAAGAAAAAAACAGAAAATTGTTTTTTGGACGAAAGTGGTTTTCATAAGTTTGGTTTGTTAGTAAAATCAGATAGCGATAAAAATAAAGTTTTTAGAGAAGAAACATTAATAGTATTTTATCAAAATATGATAACTCATTCATAACAAATGTTTCTAGAATAGACTTTCAAAATTTAGAATGAATCTAATGGCTTCAGATTCAAAAATTATTTTCTTTTAATGTAATTTTATATTGAAATCTTAAAAAGCAATTCTACTATGAGTACTATTATGAATGAAAATAGACTCCAAACGACTTTCAAAAACCTTGATCATAAGATTAATAAACTTAATGATCAAAAGATTGTAGCTTTTTTTGAATCTTTAGGATTATTAGAAAGAAAAGACGTTCCGAAGGACTTTTTGAACTGGGAAAATATATTAATTGTGGTTCCCAATCGACATGTTTCTCACGAACTGAAATACTATAAATATACCATTTCAAGAATTTCATTCTTAACAAATCCTTACGCAGATCAAATTCATATTTTTGATCTCAAAGATTGGAAAAGCGCATCGGGAAACAAAACGCAGTTTCAAATAAGAGAAATGCTGAAAACGAGTTTTGGAGGTGTAAAAAAAGTGATTAAAGAGTCTTAGAAATTAAAAGCCCAATATATTATCGATTGGGCTTTTTTGTTTTTAACCGCAAAGAGCGCTAAGGTTTACGCTAAGCACGCTAAGAATTTAAAAACTTTGCGAACCTTGCGTAAACCTTAGCGCTCTTTCCGGTTAAAGAAAATCTTACTGAACCTCTAAAAGCTCTTTAATTTTAGCCTCTAAAGCTGTTCCGTGAATGTTTTTTGCTAAAATAATTCCGTTTTTATCAATTAAAAAATTCAATGGAATAGATTGTAGCATATAATCTCCAATAACTGGAGATTGCCAGTATTTTAAATCACTCACATTTGTCCAAGGCAGTTTTGCTTTTGCGATAGCTCCTGTCCATAATGGCTTTTTGGTATCCATAGAAACTCCGTAAATTGATAGTTTGTCTGGATACGCATTGTGCAATTTTATTAATAGAGGCTGCTCTTTAATGCAAGGTCCGCACCAAGAAGCCCAAAAGTCTACTAAAACTAAAGTTCCTCTTAAAGAAGAAAGTGCAACTTTCTCTCCTTTTGTATCCGGAAGATCAATTTCTGGAGCAATATCTCCAACATCTACGCCTACAACTTGAGCTTTAGAACTGGTAATTACACAACATAAAAATGCTACGATAAGTAAAGTTTTTTTCATAATAGATTAAGTTTTGTTTATTCGAGGATCGTTTTAATCTCGCAAAGTCGCAGAGTCGCAAAATTTTTAGTTATAGCAATTGAATTGCCTCCAGCTTTAGTTGGAGGTTCATAAATACAAACTCACAAGGCTTTAGCCAAATCTATATTTTTGGCTAAAGCCTTTTTTATAACCTCCTTATTACCTCCAGCTAAAGCTGGAGGCAATTCAAAAAATACCATTGCGACTCTGCGACTTTGCGAGATTAATACATTAGCAAATATAAATTTTCTTTATTAAAATCTTCTTCATTTGTCCTCCCCAATCATAAAATTATCCTAAATATTTTTCTGCAAATCCGTATATCGGGAAAAGTCGATATATTTGTATCATGGAAACGATAGAAATTTTTAAAGCATTATCGAACAAATCCAGATTGCAAATGCTGGAATGGTTAAAAGAGCCCGAAATCAATTTTCCGGGACAGCTTGAACATGCCGGATTTGAGCATGGTGTCTGCGTTGGGCAGATTCAAGCCAAAGCTGGTTTGACACAATCCACAGTATCCGAATACCTGTCTATTTTACAGCGCGCTGGTTTTATCGAGGCCAAACGTGTTGGACAATGGACTTATTATAAACGTAACGAAGGTGCCTTTGAAGCACTCAGTAAATTAATTCAATCTAATTTGTAAAATTACTATGAGTACAAACAACCTATTTTCAGAATTTAATCTAAAATCATTAAATCTGAAAAACCGAATCGTAATGGCGCCAATGACGCGCTCTTTCTCTCCTAACGGAGTTCCAACTGATGAAGTCGCAGCTTACTACCAAAAAAGAGCTGAAGGCGAAGTTGGTTTAATTTTATCTGAAGGAACTGTTATTGACAGAAAATCTTCTTCTAATGATGCTAATGTTCCTCACTTTTATGGCGATTTAGCTTTAAACGGATGGAAAAAAGTGATTGACGAAGTTCACACTGCAGGCGGAAAAATGGGTCCGCAAATTTGGCACATGGGAATTATGGACAACCATCATTCTGGATGGGTTCCGCCAGTTCCGTTTGAAGGTCCGTCTGGATTAAACCGTCCTGATTTTAGAAATGGTGTTGCCATGACTGAAAAAGATATTGAAGATACTATTCTTGCTTTTGGAAAAGCTGCTGCTGATGCAAAAAGATTAGGCTTTGACACTATTGAAATTCACGGAGCACACGGTTATTTAATTGACCAATTCTTTAGAGCTGAAACCAATTTGCGTGAAGATATTTATGGAGGAAAAACACTTCCTGAGCGTAATCGTTTTGCTATTGAAGTAATTAAAGAAGTGAGAAAGCAAGTTGGAAATGACTTTGCTGTGATTATGCGTTTTTCTCAATTTAAACCTTCTGATTATAATTATAAACTGGCTAAGAATCCACAGGAATTAGAAGCTTGGCTTACTCCTCTTGTTGATGCTGGTGTTGATATTATTCACGCTTCGCAACGTCGTTTCTGGGAACCAGAATTTGAAGGTTCTGATTTAAACTTTGCTGGATGGGCTAAAAAAGTAACGGGAGCGCCAACTATCACAGTAGGTTCTGTTGGACTTTCTGGTGATTTCTTTGGTGCATTTGCAGGAGAAAGTTCGCAACCGACTTCTTTAGAAGAATTAAACAGACGTTTCGACAGAGGTGATTTTGATTTGGTTGCCGTTGGAAGACCTCTTTTATCAGATCCGAATTGGGTTGCTAAAATCAAAGCAGGAAAAACTGAAGAATTAAAAGGCTTTACTAAAGAAGCTTTAGGGCAATTGGTTTTAGAATAATTTTTTTAAGATACAAAGTTACAAAGGTTCAAAGGGACAGAGTTTTTCCTTTGAACCTTTTTTATTTTCTAAAATACTAAGGGATAAATAGAATATTTATCTTTTCTTTTATTGTAAATCATCGTCATCACCATCCGAATTAAAAAAATCATTTGGATTAAATGGAATATCCTCATCTGGATCTTTATCATGTGCATTTACACCAGGCGGATTAAATAATCCCCAACTGTCTTTTATATAATTCCAAACATCAAAACTCGCCACCCAATCAATAAATAAAAAGCGAAATTCTTCAATTGTATTTCGTAACAGATAAATATAATCAGTATCTGTAATTCCATCCTCGTAACGAAGACTTCCTGCTTGCACATATAATTCTCTTGCCGCTTTTCTAATAATTGCAGCATTTTCCATTCTTAGATCATACAAGTCACCAGCTTCTGCTCCAGCGATTTTAGCGGGAATAATCATAGCATTCTCCAACATAAATCGAACGATTGTTTCTTGCAGGAATTCATTCTCAGCTGGGATAATATGAACTAAACCTTCCGTTAACTTCAAAATCTGCTCTGCCTTTTGAAAAATGGGCATTTTGTGCGTTTCATCTAATCTTGACATTTCAAAATCATTTTAATCATTTAATCTGTGACTATTCTTTATTCTAAACTTAATAAATTTTCTTTTATAATCTAAAAAAGAAAGGGACAAACCATTAAAGTTTATCCCTTTCTACATTTGCAACTAACAAAAATTACAAACTCTAAAAAACTCATTATGCCTCTATTGGCTTTTTCTTTTGAAACTTATTTACAAGCCAATTTCTAACTGGTTCGTCGTATAATTTTAAACATACAAAAGCTAGAATGATACTTACGATTAATACGCCGATTCCTTCCAAATAGCCATTTTCCATCGAAACTTTATTGTCTACAACCCATGCTGTAAACCAATAAATTAAGGGATAATGTGTAATATAAATTGGGTATGAAATATCTCCGAGAAGTTTGCAAATCTTAAGTGAAAACTCATTTTTAATTTCTCCTCCTGCTCCAATTGCCACAATAATTGGGAAAATAAAAATAATACAGATTGATTCGTATAATCCATTGATCCAAAGACTGTTTTCGTCTCCAAGTCTTGGCAATGCTAAAACAATTGTGATTAAAATGCTGCAAACCCAAAAAGCATTTTTTACATGAATTAATTTTCCTAAACGGCATAATAAAACTCCAGCAAAAAACGGGTATAATAAACGAGTGAAACCAACATTCATTTGTTCCCAATTCAATGACCAGCCGCCGATTACATCTCCTTTTGGTCCAAAAACAGTATAATTAATTAACAGTCCGGCAAATATCAATACAAAAACCGACATTACTTTATTCGAAAATTTACGAAAGATTAAGGCGTACAAGATGTTTGCAATATATTCGAAAAAAAGGACCATGCCGGACCATTTAAAGGATGCATTTCTCCCCAGCCTCTAATTTCTAATGAAGGCGGAATTGGCAATAAAGTAAAACCGATTACCATCGTCAAAATAACTTTCCAAACTTCCATACCTCCAATCATTGGAAACAATATATCTGAAGCTTGAAAGTAGTAAAATATGGCCCCAATAATCATCCCCATGATTACCATTGGCTGTAAACGGATCAATCGGCGTTTGTAAAACTCCCATTGTCCCATTTTCCCCCAACGATCATCATACGCATATGCGACAACAAATCCAGATAAAAGGAAAAAGAAATCAACAGCAAGATATCCGTGATTTATAATTTGTACAAAACGATTTCCGCCTGCGAAAGCTTCAAAAATATGAAAAGCAACTACCAAAATAGCCGCAACGCCACGCAGTCCGTCAAGAATTTCGTAATGTTTTTTTGGTTTAATATCAGATGAAATTGAACTCATTTGTTTTTGGTTTAAGTTAGGTTAGGTTTTAATTGTAGATTTTAGATTTTCTGCAATCTTAAAATTCAAAAATTAAGTTTGGAATTTGAAATTTTTAAATTGAAATTTAATCTACTGGTGGTTTTTCAGCCATTCCGCTCTTCTCTGATCTGGTAAATGTTTTACCGTGAAGTTTTCGAAGTTAGCTTCAAAACCTTTTCCGTCTGGAGAAGCGGCCATTAAACCAACCATAACTGGCGTGTTGTCTTGTAAAGGCGCATTTCTAGTCAAGATATAATTTTTATCATCAAAAGAATAGAATATTTCGACAGCATCTAATCGTCGAACGGCTTTAATCCAAATAAAAGGAGGCACTTTTTCTAAAGTTGTTACGCTCCAATCACTTTTCTCGTGTGTTACAACGGTGCTTATATTAAATCTTCCATCAACAAACTCTACTCCTGTTTTAATATAATTTTTTTCGTCAATGCGAATCATTAACCCCATTTGGTCAAAACGCGCAATGTAGTTTCCAGTCAATTTTACTTTTGCTTCAAATTCGCCCCCATAATTACCAAAGTAAAAAGGTGCATCATCAACTGTAAATCCGTAGTGTGAAATTCTCCAATAATCGCTGTTTGCGGTCACACTCATAATTAAAGCGTTGTTTTTAATTTCCCATTTTTCAGGTTCATTAAACCATTGCATTTTATTCAGTGTCTGTGCTGAAATATTTTTCGCAAAAAATAAAGTCAATATTGCAATCGTAATTTTTTTCATATTGTTTCTTTTTTTTACCATTAAGATATTAAGAAAATTAAGTTTGACTTAATGAATCTAATCTTAATGCTTAAATATTAAGAAAATAAAGCTTCTCTTTATATTTCTTAATGTCTTAATGGTGATTTTTTTAACCAAAAGCAAAGCTGCAAATTTTTACACTTGCAGCTTTACAAACCAACCAATTTTTAGAAATAAAAAAACTTATTTAAGTGAGAAATTCACTTTAGATTTTATATCTGTAGATGAAGCGCCAATAATCGCTTCGAAATCACCAGGTTCTGCAACCCAGTCATGTTTTTTATCGTCGAAGAAACTTAAAGCCGTTTTATCAATTGTAAACGTTACTGTTTTTTCTTCTCCAGCTTTAAGAGCAACTTTCTCAAAACCTTTCAATTCTTTTATCGGACGTGGCAATGAAGATTTCACATCTGTGATGTACAATTGCACTACTTCAGAACCTTCTCTGCTTCCTGTGTTTTTTACATTAACAGAAAATGTGATTTTATCTCCAGCGTTCATTTGTTTTTTGTCTGCTGTTACTTTTCCGTAAGCAAAAGTCGTGTAGCTTAAACCGTGTCCAAAAGAGAATAAAGGTTTGATTTTGTTTTTATCTGCCCAACGGTAACCTACAAAAATTCCTTCATTGTATTTTACTGAATCGCCTCCTGGAAATTCGCCTAAAGCGTGAGCTCCGTTATCCGCTAATTTTACTGGGAAAGTAAAAGATAATTTTCCTGACGGATTCACATCTCCCACCAAAACATTTGCTAAAGCATTTCCTGCCTCAGTTCCTAAAAACCATCCTTGAACAATTCCTGGAACTTCTTTAATCCAAGGCATTGCCACTGCATTTCCAGAAATATTTACGAAAACAATGTTTTTGTTTACTTTCGCTAATTCGCTAATTAATTTATCCTGACCATAAGATAAATTCAATTCTTTACGATCATGTCCTTCATCATCTTGATTTGGACTTTTATTTAATCCTCCAATAAAAAGAACAATATCTGCATCTTTAGCAACTTTTAAAGCTTCTGCCGTTAATTCAGCCTGCGGGCGTTTTTCTTCTAAACTTACTTTAGCTACAACGCCATTGTAGTTGCTTGTAGGATCTCCAACATAACCTCTTGCATAAACAATTTCAGCTTGATTTCCGATTCTTTTCTTTAAACCTTCTAGCGGAGTGATTTCATATCTTGCTTTAAGCGAAGAACTTCCTCCACCCACAGTCATCATTTTGATAGCATTTTCTCCAATTACAGCAATCTTTTTGGTTTTAGAAAGATTGATTGGAAGAATGTTATTGTTGTTTTGCAATAAAACAATTCCTTCTTCAGCAATTTTGCGTCCAGCAATAGCATGTTCTTCTGTTCCGAAAGATCCAAAAGGACGATTTCTATCCATTGTGGTCAAGAAAGACAAACGTAGAACACGACGTACTTTTTCGTCTAATTCTTTTGTTCCAATTTCTCCTTTTCTGATCATTTCGGAATATGGTTTTGCTAAGTAATAATTGTCATAAGCATTACTTGTTCCCCAAGAAAGTCCGTTTGTCCATGAACCAAATTCCATATCCAAACCATTGTGGATTGCTTGTTTGGTATCATTAACACCACCCCAATCTGAAACCACAACACCTTTGAAGCCCCACTCTCCACGAAGAATATCGTTTAACAAATATTCGTTATGGCAGCATTGCTGACCTTTGTATTTATTGTAAGCTCCCATAATCGACCAAACATCACCTTCTTGAACTGCAGCTTTAAAAGCTGGAAGATAAATTTCGTACAATGCGCGATCGTCAACAATTACGTCAACCGAGTTACGATTGGTTTCTTGATTGTTTAAAGCGAAATGCTTTACGCAGGCAGCAACTCCATTGGACTGAACTCCTTTAATATAAGGAACAACCATTTTTGAAGCCAAAAACGGATCTTCTCCCATATATTCGAAGTTACGTCCGTTTAATGGGCTTCTGTAAATGTTTACACCTGGCCCTAATAATACGTTTTTGTTACGGTAACGTGCCTCTTCTCCAATAGATTTACCATATAAAGAAGCCAATTCTTTGTTCCAAGTTGACGAAAGTGCTGTAAGTGCAGGAAAAGCAATACAAGAATCGTTTGTCCATCCTGCCTGATCCCATTCGTCCCATTTTACCTCAGTACGAATTCCGTGCTGGTCCATCAGTCATCCAGTTTTCTGGAATTCCAAGACGTTTTACACCTGGAGAACTAAATTTAGATTGCGCATGAATCATGGCAATTTTCTCTTCGGTAGTCATTCGTTTAAGCGCATCTTCTACACGCTCTTCAATCGGTTTTTTATCGTCTAGATAAACTGGAACTTTGTTCTGAGCATTCATTCCCGCAGAACTCAGTAAAAGTAAAACAACAATTGTTTTAACGTTTTTTAACATAACAGTAATAATTAAGCATTAGTTAGATAATATTATAAAGTCTATTATAAAAACTTTCTCTATCATATTGTAAAACTAAAACGTTATCGTACAAGTTACATTTTTAGATAGAAAAAAGTAGTGGTTTAAAAAATTAAAAAACTGATTTACAAATATTTAAAATAAAATCTATAGTAAAAAAAGTAGTGGTTTTAAAATAAATATTTACGCTTTCAAAGCCATCGAACCAATTTTCATGACCATTTCTTCGAAATCATTTCGCGAAACTGCAGCCTTATTTCGAGCTCGTGTGCGGTAGTTGTAAATTGTGCTTAAAGAATAACGTAAAAATGCTGCAATTTTAACACTGTCAGTAATTCCAAGTCTGATTAAAGCAAAAATTCGAAGTTCTGTATTTAGCAATTCATTTTGTTTTAAAACAATCTGTTCTTCTGGAATCAATAAAGCATTAAAATCTTTAACGAATGTGGGATATAAATTCAGAAAGATAATATCAAAATTCTTGTACAATTCTTCTAACTCATTATCAACCAAAGTAGTTGACTTTAGAATTTTATAAATTTCATCGAATTGTTTTGCCGTTGCTTTTTTGTTTAGAATAATGCGATAATTTTCCAATTTATTGATGTAAGTCGAACAAAGGTTGAAGAAATGCGCAATATATTCTTCTTTAACCAAATTAGATTCAGACAATTGCAGGTTGCTTTCCTGAAGCTGACTATTGGTTTCGGTAATATCTTTGTTTAATTCTGCCAATTTCTGACTGGTTTCAAAAAGTTCCGATTTAATTCTGGAAACCTTTTTCATCTGTACATACACATAAATAACCGCAACGATCAAAAACAGAGAAAGCAAACTGATGCAAAGTAAATAAATCTGTAATTCGCTTTTTCTCTGCGCTTCGCGCTCCTGATAAACGGTATTGATAATAGAATACACTTCTGACATCAATAAAGTTCTAAACTGTACATTGCAGTACAATGCATCTTCAATAGCAGATTGTGTGAGTTTATAAGCCATATCAACATCGCCAATTTCATAAAAAACCAATGCCAATTCTTGCAATGAAGCATTGTCTTTATTGGCATTTTTAAGATCTGAAGTAGCAGAAAGCGCGTAATACTTTTTTCTCGATTCTAAATCATGTGTAGCTTCGGCAATTTTTCCAAGCAAATAAGTAATCATCGCATATTGCGGACTTTCCTCATTTGTTTTATTTAATAAAACTAATAATTGTTTCTTGGGATCGTTGTATTTCTTATCACTAAAAATATCTTGCTGGATTCTATTAATTTGATAATCCAATGTATTCGGATTTAAAATACTTAATAATGAATCTCGATATTTTCCAATCTGTTTTCTGTATTCAGGGCTATAGCTGTTGGCCGCATAATGTTCAAAAAACTCTCGATACGAAATATAATAGTTGGGAAGTAATGAAGTGGCTATACTTTTTTTATTAATGCTTTTTAAAAGAGCTTCAGATTCACGATATTTTCCTGACGAAGAATAGAGCGTTACCAATTGCAATTGCGCTAAATTAAAGAGCTGTTTATCCTGAAGTTCTTCTGCAATTTTGAGGTTCTTTTTTACATATTGAATAGCAGAATCTGAATTTAATTTCTGATATTCTAAATACAGTGTTTTATTATAATTGTACTCCTGCTCTTTCGTAAGATTATCAGATTTTATTTTCTTGAAGTTCGCAATTCTTTCTTCTTTAATCTTTACGTAATGCTGTTTGTTTTTAATTGCTTCGTTTAATTCTTTTAAAATACTATCTGTACTTTCCGATGCAAAAAGAGGAAAGTTTAGGATAAGAAATAGAAATAAGTAATATTTTTTCAAAGCGATTTTAATATAAAGGAATTACAAATATAACAAAGCGAAAATATAAAAAATGAATTATTTCAACAGTGGTTATAATTAACCAAAAATAGAATTACAATCTTTATGATATAAATAATTTAGCAAACAGAACATCAATCCTATAAATAAATTTATAAAAGAAGAACTTTATCAAAGCTCTAAACTTTGACAAAGCTCCTCTAAAATTATATAAAATCTAAAGCGCAATCGGCGCCGCTAAACAGCTTTCTGGAATATCAAAAGCATTTACAAGAGCCACAGCATCGGGACGAATATCCCAACAAAGCTGATTTACTATTTTACGCACTGCTTTGGTTTTAACTGCTTCCATATAACCGTCTTCCAGATACCAAGCTTTATTTTTCTCGATTTGCGAAAGTGCATATAATTGATTCAGTTTCGTCAAAATGGCTTTTGAAGATTCATCTTCAACTGCTTTTATGGCAAGTTGAAATTGCTCTAAAACTATTCTTTCTAAATAGGCCTGAGCTACATCAATCATTTGGTGCTGAACGACATTAAACGCATCGTAAGGTTCTAATCCGCCGTCTATTAATTTCTTGATGCGTCGCGCTGCCGAAGCCAAAATTGTTTTTTCTCTGTGAACGAATGCCTGAAGATGAAATTCTCCATCTAACAAATGTTCGTCTTCTGTTCTTCGTGTCGCTATTGGGTTTTTCTCTGAAATAGCCGTTTTGGCGTTTTCATACACATAATTAATAATTCCTAACGAACCCATTTCTCCAAATGATTTTCTGAATTCGGCTAAACGGTTTTTAGCCACTAATTGCATCAATACAGTATTATCTCCTTCAAAAGTTGTGTAAATTTCGGTATCGTTTTTAAGCGCATCAATTCTGTTTTCAGACAAATAACCTTTTCCTCCGCACGCTTCTCTGCATTCTTGCAGAATATCTCTAGTACTCCAAGTAGAATACGATTTCATTCCCGCTGCTAAAGCTTCAATTTCTTGCATTTCGGCTTCAGTTCTGTTTAAAAATCTGTTGGTTAAATATTGTAATGCAAAATGAACTGCATACGTTTTAGCCAAATGTGGCAATAACCTGCGTTGGTGCATTCTGTAGTTTAAAATTGGAACCTCAGAACCTCCTTCTGGTTCAAATTGTTTTCTTTGGTCACTGTAGCGAATGGCAATTGTCAGTCCAGATTTTGCTGCAGCCAATGCTGAACGCGGAATCCCAATTCTACCTCCAACCAAAGTTCCTAACATGGTAAAAAATCGTCTGTTATCACTCGGAATAGGACTTTCGAATTCGCCTTTATCATTTACAGAAGCAAAACGATCCAGCATGTTTTCTTTCGGAATCACAACGTTATCAAAACTGATGGTTCCGTTATCAACGCCGTTTAATCCCATTTTATGACCACAATCGCCAATTGTTACTCCATTTACCACATTTCCGTTTGGATCTCGCAACGGCACCACAAAAGCATTCACACCATAGTCATGATCGTAAATAATTAATTTAGCAAAAACAGTTGCCATTTGCCCATGAACAGCTGCGTTTCCAATATATTCTTTTTGAGCGTTTTTATTGGGTGTATGAATCGTAAAAGTCTGATCATTATGGTTATAAGTTGCTGTAGTTTCCAAACCTTTTACGTTCGAATCCGTGATGTGTTTCAGTCATGGCAAAACAACCTGGAAGTTTCAGAGAACCAATATCTTTTAAATATTTAGCATAATGTTTTTCTGTTCCTAACGATTGGACGCTCATTCCCCAAAGTCCAAACTGAACACCAAATTTGATTACCAAGCTCAAATCATGATAACTCAACGTTTCCATAATAGCAAAATAATCTTCTACATTCCCTCCTCCTCCGTATTCCTTTGGGTATGCCATATTTCCCAGGTTTTCATCGGCTAAAATTTTGCACCATTTGTAAACGGTTTGTCTGAAAACATTAATATCTGTTGAAGTTTCATAAGCAAATTCAGGTCTGGAAATCACCGATTTTACTCTTTTGATTATAGCCGCTTCTTTTCCATCTAAAATTTGAGTGATTTTCTGAATATCAAAACTTGCGTCGGTATGAGAATTGGCCGTAAAAGAACCAGCTTTAGTTTTGAAGTTTTGAAGCGCTTCTTCTCCTAAAATTCCTAAATCATTTTCTAGTTTTTTGAAATCTGATTCGATTGGCGTTAAATCCAAATCGTTTCCTGAAAGCGCTTTTGCAATATCAAAAATCGACTTGATCGAAGATTTGTCCTGAATACTTGTTTCAATATCCAATTTCCATTGTGTGAGTTCATTTCGCGAAGGCGGATTCGAAATATCTAGTTTAGAAAGCAGATATTCTTTTTCTTCTTCAGATAAAACATTTAACGAATTTATAAACTCTTTTAAAGTTGCAAATTCTTTCTGAGTCAATAAATCATCTGACCACACTAAATAAAACAACGGAGTAAAGGCTTGAAGTTTGGTATTTTTCATATCAATAGTATTCGGTTTAGAAATAGTTTTTTTTAGCCACGAATTCACGATTTTTTTTAATCTAGTTTTTTTTAAAATAATTCGTGAATTCGTGGCTATCTTTTATTTACGCGTTATTGCATAAAAAAACAGGAATGAAAAATACTCATTCCTGTTTAAACATCCTGTTAAGGTTCTTATAATTTTCGATTTTAAACCAATAAAAAATATGAAAACTAACCCTTATGAACCTTTGGATATTGAGGTCATTTTTTGCTTAATCGCAAAAATATGATGTGAATTAAAAACTAACACTGCGGTAAAAATGATACCATATGCTGTAATTTGTAAAGGTGTAATGTTTTCTCTGAAAAAGAAGGCCGCCAAACCAAATGCAATCATCGGATTGATGTTTAATAACATTCCAACTGTTGAAGAATTGATTCCAGAAAGTGCATACAAATTCAGGAAAAGCGGAATAATTGTAAACAAAATTGCAATTGTCTCGATACAGAAATAGAATTTAAACTCTGTTGGAACTGGACACTCCGTAACTTGGATAAAATGGCAATAAACATAATGCTGATAAGGTTATATGAAAAGTTAAAACAATAAACTTATCAAACCCTCTGTTGGCACGCTGACTTACCAAATAAGCCGCATAGGTTAAACCAATAATAATACTGAACAGCATATCCATTATATCACTGTAAGAAAGCAATATACATCCTGAAATACTTAATCCTACAGAAAGCCATTGTGTTTTAAGCAGTTTTTCTTTCAGTATAAAATAAGCCAATAAAGTCGTTAAAATGGGGCAAACCAAATAAGCTAGAGAAGCCGCTTTTACGCTTACATGATTTACTACATATATAAATGTAAACCAATTGGCCATTAAAAATGCGCTTCCGCCAATATTCAGAAGAATCGATTTTCTTTTTTCTGATTTTGGCATAGCTTTAAAAATCTCAACGGTTTCTCTTATTTGTTTTCTTTTAAATAAAAAAGCAATTAAAAGCATTAAGCCCGCACAACTAAAAACACGAAAAAACAAAATATCTAATGAAGGATATTCGTGTATTGGCTTTAAAACCAAACTAAAAAGTCCCCATATAATAAAGGCCGGAATCGCCGCGATATAATATTTTGTTGTCTTCACAAACTTGCTTTTTGAAATTGTTCTGTTTTGATTTGGCAAATTTCTTAAAAATAAAACAGCAATACAGATACAGTTTTTGTAAATTGCAGCATAACAGTTTTTATTTTATGAAAAATTCGAATTACTTATATCTTCAATTTGCTGACCGAATCGAGAAACAGATTAAATCGGGCGTTTTAAACGTTGGCGATAAACTGCCTTCTATACGCGAAGTCTGCGCAGAAACAGGTTACAGTATGAGTACCGTAAGTAAAGCCTATTACGAAATTGAGAGCCGTTCTCTTATCGAATCCCGACCGCAATCTGGTTATTATGTGAGTAATATTTCTGCTCGAGTAATTGCTGAACCTTCAGCAAGCAAACCGCAATTAAGCCTAGAAAACATTGAACGCGAAGATTTAATCGATTTGGTTTACGGCGATATGCGAACTAAAGATGTTACCATGCTTTCGCTTGGTTTTCCGTCCAATGAATTACTTCCGATTGCTAAACTGAATAAAGGAATGGTTCAGGCAATGCGACAATTACCAAACAGCGGAACGAGTTATGAGGAAATTCAAGGAAATAGCAATTTAAGAAAAGAAATTGCGCGATGGTCGTTTACATGGGGAGGTTCTCTAACCGAAGAGGATATTATCACTACTCCAGGCTGTATTTCTGCTATTTCAGATTGCTTATTAACACTGACTAAACCGGGAGATACGATTATTACAGAAAGTCCAGTTTATTTTGGAATCCTGCAATTGGCTCGATCTCTAGGCTTATATGTAATGGAACTTCCTACCAATATGACGACAGGAATCGAATTGGAAGCGGTCAAAAAAACACTTTCTACCAATAAGGTAAAAGCTTGCGTTTTGATGAGTAATTTTAGTAATCCGTCGGGAAGCATGCTGCCAAATGAACATAAAAAAGAAATTGTTCGTTTGATGGATTTCTACAATGTTCCACTAATTGAAGACGATATTCATGGCGATCTATACTTTGGTACAAGTCGACCAACTAATTGCAAAACTTATGATGAAAGCGGCATTGTTTTGTGTTGCAGTTCTGTTTCTAAAACTTTAGCGCCAGGTTATCGAGTGGGTTGGGTTTCGCCAGGAAAATTTAAAAAAGAGGTTTTAAGAACAAAATTATATCATACTATTTCTAACACCACTATTACACATGAAGTGGTTGGAGATTTCTTGAAAAATGGCCGTTATGAGAATCATCTGAGAAAAATTCGCCAGATTTTAAATCGAAATTGCACTAATTACATCAATACCGTTTTGGAATCTTTTCCAGCGGGAACAAAAGTAAGCCAGCCTCAAGGCGGTTTCTTTCTTTGGGTAGAATTGGATAAAAAAATCGATACCGCGGCTTTTTATCATTTAGCTCTGAAACACAATATTAGTATTGCGCCAGGGAGGATTTTTTCCTTTCAGAATCAATTTTCAAATTGCATGCGATTGAGTTTTGGACTGCCTTGGTCTAATGAGTTGAGAACTGCTATTCAGACATTGGGGAGATTGGCGAAGCAACTCTAGACTCCAAAATTATGTGTTTAAATAATAAAAAAACTGGACAGCGCAACTACACACTGTCCAGCCAACAATTAAAAGCAGACCAAAATTAATTAGTTATAAGACAAAATAAGCGTCTTTTTCGACTTTCTTAGGCTCGTCTTTTAAATCAAATTCTTTCAGGATATCAAATTCGCTTTGATATTCGTTTAGCATTTGTTTAATATTTTTTTCAATTGTATTTGCAATTGCAGTAACTGGAGTATCTGTTGGTCTGTTTTCAAACGGATCTTGCAAATGAATCGCCATTCTTTCGATCAAAAAGAAAGCAGCTCCAATAGCAGTAATCAACGGAATTGCAAACCAGCTTAAAACGCTCGTTAGTCCGAAAGGCAATAGAAAAATGAACAAACACAAAGTCAATCTAATGTACATACTGTAGGTTGTTGGGAAAATCGTATTTTTAATTCGCTCACATTTCCCCATTTCATCACATAATCTAGACAGAGTATTATCGATTTCAACTTGCTGATACATGTTAATTTTCTTTTCGTTTTTAGCAGTTCGTAAATCTCTTGCATGTAGCATCAAAATTGCATTTGGAACGTTTTGATGATTTTTGATGTATCTGATTTCTTCTTCGCTAATTAAGCCTTCAATTGGTTGTATTGCATCTCTATTTCGAAGTGACTGACCTAAACTGTAACACCAAGCAATTTGCCTTTTAGCAAAATTTTCTTTGAATTCGCTTGCTCCAACAGAGAAATCTGGATCTTCGTAAAACGTTAAAACCTGACGAATCAAAGTTCTGGAGTCGTTTACAACAGCGCCCCAAACAATTCGTGCCTCCCACCATCTGTCATAAGCTTGATTTGATTTAAAAGCTAACAGTAAGGAAATTATGGTTCCAATCATGGTCGGAATAGCAATCGGGATATCTACAGGAAGATTGATGAAATAATGATGAAAAATCTCAAATAGTATGGTATATGCTAATACCAATACAATTTCTACTTTAATTTTCCCGAGAACGTACTTCATTGGTATTCTTTTCTTTAATAACATATTTTCGGTTTTAAATTAAATTAATATTCTTTAAGAGGCTAAGATTCTAAGTTTCTAAGATGCTAAGAATTAAAAAGCTTAGAGACTTAGTGTCTTAGGAACTTAGAATCTCAGAAATCAAACCATCTCTTCGTACAATGAAAGAACAGGAAGACCTAGTTTTTCATTGACATTTTCTTTTTTCGATTTTTTAAATTTGATTTTTTCGCCTTTTCTGGTTTCTACCAACATATCAATATTATGTTTAGAAATGGCTTCTGATAAGAATGGAGCGACTTTTTCGTAGTCGTCTTCAAAACTGGCAGTTTGACTTACAATCTCAAAAGAGAAATTGGCGCTCAAAAAATCTTGAACATCTTTTACATGAATGTTCATACTAGAATTTTCTACGTAAAGTGCTTTATGGAAAACTTCTTTATTAATCTCTGTGCTTAAATGTAGAATTGGGCATTTCTGATTTCCTGCCAATTGCACCAAATACTGATGAATTCTTTTGGTTTCTTGTTTATAAGAATGGGTAAGAATGACCAATTTGACTGAAAAAGCTTCAATTAGCCTTTTAAAAATCGGTGCTGAAAGTCCGTATTGGTTGTGGACTTTTAATTTTATGTTTGAAGTGTGTTCAACAATATAGCGGCAGGTTTCTAGAACTTCTTCCTGACTTCTGGTAAGTCCAGATTTCATTTCTCTCAAAAAACCAGAAGAAGAAAACGTATCGGGCGCTTCTGAAACTAATACTAAAATAATTTCTGATTCCGTATTTTTGGACTGATTCACCGCAGATTTAACAGCAGAGATTGTATCATCTTTTAAAGTCGTAGGTATAAGAAAGTTTTTCATAAGTACATCTTTTAGTTTATACTTACAAAATAACTGTCCGCAAATTAGACCTTAATTAATCTAAAATTAGAATTTTCTAAAATTAAACATTAGATTTTTTAATGTTGCCTTTTTTAAAGATAATCGTGACAATTGTTCCTTTATTTTGCTCCGATTGCACTTGAAGTTCGCCATCATGCATTCTAATGATTTTAGATGCTAACGGAAGTCCCAAACCATATCCTATATACTTGGCAGCGATTTTACCTCTAAAGAAAGGCTCGTACAAATGCGGAATATCCTCAGGCGGAATTCCGATTCCGATATCATTAATCGATATTTTAATCATTTCTTTATTAGCAGAAAGACTCACAAACACTTCATTGTTATCAGAATACTTTACACCATTGGTAATAATATTATTGATTGCCAATTCTAAAAGCGGTTTATTGCATGGCAGCAATAATAGATTAGAATCTTCTGGAGCAAAATTAAGTCTAATGCTTACGCGATTGTCTGGATAAATTTTATCCAAATCTGATTTTACATCCAATAACAATTCATCCATTCGAGCAATATCAGACACTTGTTTTTGTCCGTCATAACCCGTTTGAGTCAATTTCAGCAAGCTTTCCGTCAAATTTCCTAATCTTGAAGCCTGACTGTAGATGTTTTGCAGCGACTCTATATATTCTTGTTGCTCTCTTTCTTTCAGCAGCATAATTTCTGCTTCGGCAATAATAGTTGTAATTGGCGTTTTTAATTCGTGAGAGGCATTATTAATAAAGTTGGCTTGGATTTCAAAAGACGTTTCCAAACGATCCAGCATATTATTAAAAGTATTGGTCAAATCTGAAATTTCATCAGAATTTTTAACTTCAGGCAAACGATTATGAAGATTAGAAGCACTAATTCTTTTTACTTCTTTTGTAATTCTTGCCACCGGATCGACAACACGTTTTGCTAAAAATCGCCCTAAAAGAAAAGCCAGAATCACAAAACCGATTCCGCCAAAAAGCATAATTTTAACAATGTAAACGGTTGTATCTTTTCCTTTTCGATCTCTCGCGCCAACAATTACAATATATTTTTGATTGTTTTCTTGAAAAATCTGTCCCAAATAATATTTGTTATCTCTTTCAAAAGAATCTTTTCCTGTTCTTAAAATATTGGTATAAAAAGAGTTTGGAAGATTTAGATTGGTATTGTAATCAAAACTATTGTGGCTGTTGATTTTCAATACATATTCTTCTTCCTCGATCAATTCTTCAAGACCATTCTTTTTAAGGTTCTTATAATATTTGATCTTTTCTGGGTCTTTTTGAAAATGAATAGAAGAAACAATTTTTGCTCTATCGTCCAGACGCTTCAAAAAATGATATCGATTGTTTTCTCTAAACAAGAAAAACACGATGATACACAATAGCGAAGTACTAAAGGTAGAAAGGGCAACATAATTAAAAGTAATTTTTTTTCTAATATCCATATTATGGTTTTATAACATACCCCAAACCTTTCATAGTATGAATAAGTTTAGACGAATAAGGCTTATCTATCTTTCTTCTTAAGTATGTAATATAGACATCAACAACGTTGGTATTCATATCAAAATTAATATCCCAAACATTATCCAAAATCTGATCGCGCGATACGATTCTGCCTGTGTTTTTAGCCAAATAATATAAAAGTTTGAATTCTTTGGCAGTTAAAATGATGTTTTCTCCATCTCTTTTAACGGTTTTGGCGCGTCCGTTTATTTCTAAATCAGCAATTGTGATCGTATCTATTTTCTCTGTTTCCTGTTGCGACCTTCTGTATAGCGCATTTACTCTGGCATCTAATTCGCCAAATTTAAAAGGCTTAACCAAGTAATCGTCGGCACCAGCATTTAATCCTGTTACAATGTTTTCTGAAGTTCCTAAAGCTGTTAAAAGTAAAATTGGCACAAAGTTTTTTGCTGCGCGAAGTCTTCTGCAAATTTCAATTCCATTAACATCCGGAAGCATAACATCCAAAATTACTACATCGAAAGTATAATTATGAATCATCTCCATAGCCGTTTTACCGTCCATTGCAACGCTTACTTCATTATTATTTTCTGCAAATCCTTTTCTTAATATTGATAATAGATTTGGTTCGTCTTCAACTATAAGTAATTTCATCTTAAGAAGTTTGTATATACAACAAAAATAAGAATACAATTTAACATAATTTGGCACATCAATACAAATTATGATTTAATTATGAAGAATCAAAAAAGCAGACACGATAGCCTGCTTTTTGATATTATTTTGCACTTAAAGTTTCTGATTCCTAATTTTTGAGATTAAAAAGTCTCTCCAGCATTCAAATAGAATCCTTTAGAATTGTTCCCCCAAGCATAATCCAAAATCAGATTTGTTTTGGAAGCTTTATCAATTAAGATTCTCAAACCAATACCTGCCGCTGGTTGTATTGATTTAAATAATTTTAAATCATTATCAGAATTACTGGCTGTCACAAAATTGGTAAAAACCGTACCGCTTAACAATTGATTGCATGTAATGGGAAACCTAAATTCTGTTGACAAATAAACCAACCCATTTCCTCTAAATAACCCCTGTGTATACCCTTCTCCGCTCCTGCTCCGCTGATCCCAGCCAATTGCAGGAAGATTTAAATACGGAACTTTCCCTCTAGTCACAAATTGCCCATACGTCCAAATAGCTAAAATATAATGCGGATTTTTATGAGAAACAGGAATAAAATGGCGGTATTCTGCAAATAGAACATTGCTGTAATCTTGATTATTAAACAGCACTGGATTAAATCTATAGTTAATATTGGCAAACCAACCTTTTGATGCATTTACTTGATTATCACGAGAATCATGAACCAGATTCAGGCTAACTCCATTTAAAAAATATTCAGAATTATCAAATCCATATTTTTGGCTGTAATCGTAATGATAGGTATATTTTCCGTTTGTAACATCCAATTCCTCATCTTGTATCCTTGAGTACCAGTCAATATTAATCCCCCCTCCGATATAGTAATTCTCTTTAACCTCAAAAGAAACTGTTTGATGGAACTTTAGATAATTATAATCCATTGCCTGAGCAAGAGAATCTACACTAAAACCTGGAGGGCGGTCACGTCTGGGCGGAATAATATCGGTTCCTAAACCATAATTAGATTGCGAAAACAAATACAATCGATAATCTCCACTCAAAAAGATTTTATTATTCTTCAGTAGAATATTGTTTTTAATATTAACCAGCCACTGATTTTTTACCGTATAAGTAATTCCTACGTTGGCAATTGAATATTTGTCTTTTTCTTCTTTTCCTTTAAAGGTATACTGAGCCACAGCACCAAAAAAGAAACCTGTTGCAGGCTGTGAACCAATTGCGGGAATTAATAAAAAGAAATTGTTCTTTGTGGGTTTAACAACCAAAGCATCGTCTTTTTTCTTAAAAAGATCAAATAATGTTTTAGGAGGACAGATTGTTGGAGTTTCAATTTCAGGATTTTTAATTTCCTCTTGAGCAGATAAATTAAAAGAAATAAGAAGTAATAATCCTAAGATTTTAGACTTGTATTGACCGGCATTATTTTTTAAAAAAATCACCATTACAAAGTTTTGTTTTAGGAAACGAGATTCAATCCTCTTGTAAATATAAGTCTTATTTTCAACATCTTACAAACTAAAACTAATTAATTCAAAAATATTTTAACAAAAAAAGCCGTCAAAAATAAATTTGACGGCTTAGAGATATTATCTTAAAATACTATTTAGTAATAAACTTTGGGTGAATTAAGTTCTCTAGAGAATAAATTTCATCCCATTTTTCTTGAGTGATTAGTTTTCGTTCTAAAACAGCAATTTGATGCACGCTTTTACCCGTTTTTAACGCTTCTCCAGCAATACTTGCACTTTCTTCGTAACCAATAATCGGATTCAATTGGGTTACAATTCCGATGCTATTCATAACCATATTATAGCAATGATCAACGTTTGCTGTGATTCCGTTGATACATTTATCAATTAAAGTCTGAATCGCATTTGAAAGATAATCTAACGAAGTAAACATCGCAAAAGCAATAACAGGCTCCATTACATTCAATTGCAATTGCCCTGCTTCTGCTGCCATTGTAACCGTTAAATCTTGCCCAATCACATAAAAACAAGTCTGATTGACCACTTCTGGAATTACCGGATTTACTTTTCCTGGCATAATAGACGAACCGGGTTGGCGTGCAGGAAGATTAATCTCATTTAAACCCGTTCTTGGCCCAGAACTTAGTAAACGTAAATCATTACAGATTTTAGAAATCTTCACCGCAGAACGCTTTAATGTTCCCATAATCTGAACGTAAGCGCCTGTGTCTACCGTTGCTTCAATCAAATCTGGCGAAAGCGTTAAAGGAATTCCAACCTCATCTGCCAAATATTTTACGCAGATTTCTGGATAACCTTCTGGAGCATTTACTTTTGTTCCAATCGCTGTTGCGCCCATATTAATTTCCAACAATAATTCCTGAGCATTTTTCAAACGCTGAATATCTTCGCCAATTGTTGTCGCGTAAGCTTTAAACTCTTGTCCTAAAGTCATAGGAACTGCGTCTTGCAATTGTGTTCTTCCCATTTTTAAAACTTCTTTAAACTCCTCGCCTTTTTTAGCGAAAGCAACTTCTAGACCGGCTAAAGTTTTAATAAAAGTTTCCATTTTCAAGTACAATGCAATTCTAAATGCCGATGGATATGCGTCGTTTGTAGACTGAGAACAGTTTACATGATTATTGGGATGAAGAAAATTGTATTCTCCTTTTTTATGACCTAAATATTCTAGTCCGATATTGGCAATAACTTCGTTTGCATTCATGTTTACAGAAGTTCCTGCGCCACCCTGAATTAAATCACTCACAAATTCTTGATCAAATTTACCAGCAATAACCTGATCGCTTCCGTAACAAATTGCTTCTGCTATTTTTGCATCAATAGCCCCACAATCTTTGTTGGCTAAAGCTGCAGCCTTTTTACATATCCTAAAGCTTTGATAAATAAAGGTTCTTTTGAAATCGGAATTCCTGTGATGTTGAAATTCTCCACAGCTCTAAAAGTCTGGATTCCGTAGTATAAATGATTCGGAATTTCTAATTCTCCTAAAAAATCATGTTCCTTTCTTGTTGGTTCCATATAATAAAAATTGATATGTTTTAACTTAAAAAATAAGTGTAAAGCTACAGCATTTTATGGATTAAAAATGAGAATGGAATCAAAATCATTTATAATTTGTTCGCATTTTTCTATGGTAAATTATTACCTTTTCACCTTCAAATAATTATCGAAAAAGGTTGAAAAAAGAAAGCGAATATTTTCTTGATAAAGAATACAATACGATTGTTTACGCCAAAGATGATCTTAATTTTAAAGACTTCGAATGCTGTGTTTTTAATAATTGTAACTTTTCTGCCTGCACTTTTTTGGCCGTTACTTTTATCGATTGTGTTTTTAATGACTGTATTTTTAGTGAAGCAAAAATTAATTATGTCGCTTTTAGAACCGTAACTTTTAATCGTTGCGAAATTAAAGAAGTGAATTTTGCCATGTGTGACAAGCTTATTTTTGAAGTTCGCTTTAATGATTGCATCCTTGACTTTTCTAAGTTTTATACTTTAAAATTAAAAGGAACTCCGTTTATAAATTGCAGTTTAATAGCGGTAGATTTTATGGCCGCTGATTTAACCAACGTAATTTTCGATAATTGCGATTTATACCGTTCCGAATTCAACAAAGCAATCGCCAACAAAGCTGATTTTAAAACGAGTTTTAATTATACTATTGATCCTTCTAAAACGAAATTGAAAAAAGCTGTTTTTTCTTTGAATGAAGTGAAAGGATTATTATTTAAGCATGATGTGGTAGTGAGTTAACTTTTTTCTTTATGACACTAAAACTTAATATTATACATATGAATTTTCGTTTATCTTATCTGACTTTTAATTTAATATTTTTCTCTTTTACAACTTCAATTGCTCAAAGCAATAAAAAATATGATAACTTATTTTATGAGAAATATAATGCGATTAGTAATCAAAACTTAAAAGATTCTGTAAAATCTGTTCATCTCAAAATAAGTAAACCAAAAGAGGATATGCCGGAATATAAAAAAACAGATGCTATCTTTAGTAATGGAATTAGAGGCTTTGTATATTTCTATTTTGATAAATTCCAAAGACTTCAAAAAAGATCAGGCGTTGTTTTTCCACGTCTAAACTATCTAGAAGATGATTCTAAAACAGAATACGAATATGAATATAATGAAACTGACTGGGTAGAAAAAAAAGAATTAAGATCTACTTTAAAAAAGTATTATCCTGTGATGGATTATAATTTATTAATCAAATTAAATCAAATTAGAATTCCTAAAGAAGATGAAATATCTAAAGAAGATGGAAGAACTTGGCCTCACTATAGAGAAGATAAATTTGAATACGAAATTGACGATGCAGGAAGAATTATTAATGAGAAAGAGTATTTTGTATATAGAACTGGTAAAGAAACTAAGAACAAAAAAGCCAATGATAATGACTTAATAAATCAAAAAACATTTATCTATAATGAAAAAGGGCAAGTTGTAAATCAAAAAATTACAGTTGGTTTATATGCTCAGAATAAAATGGCATATCACTTTTTAGGCACTGAGTGTTCTTATTGTAAAGACTTACAATTACAATATGAATACGACTCAAAATCACGCATTACCAAGATTATTATGTTCGGATGTGGAAAAGTTGTTGCGCAACAAGATTATAGCTACAATTCTATTAAAGATTATGTAGAAACAGTAAAGTATTATGTAACAGGAAATGGAGAAATAGCCAATCCTACTAAAAATTTCGTAAAAACATTTAATGAACAGGGCGATATTATAAAAAGAGAATACATTCCTGATTATCCAAACCAAGTTATCATTCAAAAGATAAGTTACTACACCTACGAATACGACAGCCATAACAACTGGATAAAATGCAACATATTCCTTGAAGGAACACCAGATGGAGAACCAACTTTAGTTGCTGAACGAAAAATCGAATATTACAATTAAACAATTAAATTCTTCCCCATCACGTAATCCTCCATTAAATACCCATTTCCAATTTCTATATCTACGGTTTCTTTAATTTCAAAACCAAGTTTTTTATAAAAATTTAAAGCAGTATTAAAGCGGTTTACGTTTAGTAAAAGTTCATTGGAATGGTTTTCTAAAGCCAATTCCTCAATTGAATTAAAGATTGTTTTTCCATAGCCTTTTCCTTGCGTTTCTGGCAAAAGATAGATTTTATGGATTTTAGTAATTGCTTCGTTTTTATAATGATGCTCGATTCCTATAAAACCAATTACAGATTCTGAATCTGAAACCAAATAAAACAACTGTTCTTTATTCTGAATTTGTTTTGATAATGCTTCATCAGAATAAATCAAATCCAACATATAATCCAGCTGCTCTTTTGTTAAAATTTCGCCATAAGTAATCGGCCAAGTTATGTGCGCTATTTCTTGAATTTTAGCAATATCTTCAACAAATGCTTCGGTAATTTTAATCATATTTATTTTGTAAAAACTTGATTTTCTTGCTCGCTTACGCGGATGAAAGTCGTTCGTTTAGTCAATTCTTTTAATCTTGAAGCTCCTACATAAGTACAAGTGCTTCTTATTCCGCCCAATATATCTAAAACAGTGTGAATCACATCTCCTTTAAACGGAACTTGAACTGTTTTTCCTTCGCTTGCTCTGTATTCTGCAACGCCTCCAGAATGTTTATCCATGGCAGTTTTAGAACTCATTCCGTAAAATTGTTTGAATTTTTCTCCTTTTACTTCTATTAATTCACCGCCGCTTTCTGTGTGTCCTGCGAGCATTCCTCCCAACATTACAAAGTCTGCTCCAGCACCAAAAGCTTTGGCAACATCACCCGGAGTTGAACAGCCGCCATCGCTGATAATATGGCCACCTAAACCGTGAGCGGCATCGGCACATTCAATAATAGCCGATAATTGCGGATAACCAACGCCTGTTTTAACGCGAGTTGTACAAACAGAACCAGGACCAATTCCAACTTTTACGATATCAGCACCAGCTAATAGAAGTTCTTCGGTCATTTCGCCAGTAACTACATTTCCTGCAATAATAATTTTATCGGGATATTGTTTTCGAGTTTTCCTTAAAAATTGAACAAAATGTTCCGAATAACCGTTGGCAACATCAATGCAGATAAATTTCAGCAACGGATTTGCAGAAATTATTGCACCTATTTTATCAAAATCTTCTTTTCCTGTTCCTGTGCTTACAGCAACATAATCGTAAAAATCAAGAGTTACGTTCTTTAGAAATGCATTCCATTCTTCTAAAGTGTAATGTTTATGAATGGCTGTAAAGAGTTTTTCTTTTGCTAAAACTTTCGCTATTTCAAAAGTTCCAACCGTATCCATATTGGCAGCCATTATTGGAATTCCTGTCCAGCTTGCTGTACTGTGCAAAAATTTGAAATTTTGTTCTAGCGAAACTTCAGATCTGCTTTTGAGCGTTGATCTCTTAGGTCTAAACATTACATCCTTGAATCCTAATTTCAGGTTCGATTTCTATTCTCATAGTTCGAGATTTTGGTTACTCTCAAATGTAAGGAATTTTAGATTGTAGACTTTAGATTTTAGATTAACAAAAACTTGAACTTTTGAACAATTGATTTACTTTGCGTGGGCTTCGACTTCGCTCAGCCTGACAAACGTGAAAACTGAAAACTTAAAAAATTATCCGTGTATCGTCTCTCCTTTTCCGTAATTCGTAATTATCGATTCTTCGAAAGCCAACCATTCTCTCCAACGCTTTTCAACATCTATTCCAGTTCCGTATTTACGTGCGTAGGTAATGAATGTTGTATAATGTCCTGCTTCGCTTTCCATTAATTCTCTGTAGAAAACGGCTAATTCTTCGTCTTTAATATTTTCAGAAAGCACTTTAAAGCGTTCACAGCTTCTAGCTTCGATCATTGCAGAGAACAATAATCTTTCTACAAGTCCAGAAACACGACTTCCGTCACCGCTTCTTTTCATGTATTGATATAGTTCGTTTACGTAATCATCTTTACGCTCACGTCCTAATTTTAGTCCTCTTTTGATGATGATATTATGAACCTGTTCAAAATGATCTATTTCTTCTTTGGCCAAAGCCAATAAATCTTTTACTAAATCTTGATGCTCCGAATTATTCGTAATAATCGTAATCGCGTTTGTTGCCGCTTTCTGTTCGCACCAAGCGTGATCTGTCAAGATTTCTTCAATGTTTTTCTCAACAATATTTACCCATCTTGGGTCGGTTGGCAATTGTAATCTTAATACGCCCATTTCTTTTAATTTGTTTCAGGTTTATTTTGTTTCAGGTTTCAAGTTTCTTTTCTAAACGAAAAAAAGTTTAAAGCTTCATAATACGTTTATTTACGCATTACAAAACTTTAAACTTGAAACCTTAAACTTTAAACTAATTAATACGCAAAAATTGGTCTTTCGCTCATTAATTCGTTTACTTCTTCAGCAACTTGTTCGATAACATCCTCATTTGTATGATCAGTAAGAACTTTATCGATTAAAGCTACGATAGTTTCCATATCTTTTTCAACTAAACCACGAGTTGTGATTGCAGCTGTTCCAACACGAATTCCAGACGTGATAAATGGAGATTTATCGTCAAAAGGAACCATGTTTTTGTTTACTGTAATTTCAGCTTTTACTAATGCGTTTTCAGCTTCTTTACCAGAAATATTTTTATTTCTTAAGTCAATAAGCATCATATGGTTATCTGTTCCGCCAGAGATAATGTTGTAACCTCTTTTTACGAAAGCGTCAGCCATTGCATTTGCATTTTTTTGTAATTGCATTGCATAAGTAAAGAACTCATCTTTAAGAGCTTCACCAAAAGCAACCGCTTTAGCAGCGATAATGTGCATTAAAGGCTCGTCCTTGATTTCCAGGGAAAACAGCTAAGTCTAATAATGAAGACATCATTCTGATTTCTCCTTTTGGAGTTGTTAATCCTTGTGGATTTGGGAAATCTTTCCCCATTAAAATAAGACCTCCACGTGGTTCATCTTAATGTTTTGTGAGTTGTTGTAGAAACAATATGACAATGTGGAATTGGATCGTTTAATAATCCTTTTGCGATAAGACCAGCTGGGTGAGAAATATCAGCAAATAAGATTGCTCCTACGCTGTCAGCAATTTGTCTGAAACGAGCAAAATCCATATCACGAGAATAAGCCGAAGCTCCAGCGATGATTAATTTTGGCTGTTCTTTAGTTGCAATTTCTTGAATTTTATCATAATCTAAACGACCAGTTTCAGCATCTACACCGTAGAAAACTGGACGGTATAAACGTCCTGAGAAGTTTACTGGAGAACCATGAGTTAAGTGACCTCCGTGAGATAAGTCAAAACCTAAAATCGTATCACCAGGATTCAAACAAGCGTGATAAACAGCTGTGTTTGCTTGAGAACCTGAGTGAGGCTGTACGTTTGCATATTCAGCGCCAAATAATTCTTTAGCTCTGTCAATAGCAATTTGCTCAATAACGTCAACTACTTCGCAACCGCCGTAGTATCTTTTGCCAGGATAACCTTCAGCATATTTATTAGTTAAAACAGACCCTGCTGCTGCCATTACTTCATCACTTACAAAATTCTCAGAAGCAATAAGCTCTAGTCCGTGAATTTGTCTTTCTTTCTCCTCTTGGATAAGATCAAAAATTTGTTCGTCGCGTTGCATTTTTTTGTTTTTCGTTAATTTCACGCAAAAATACAAAAAAACGTTTGTCAAACTGCTAGATTATGATATATTTGACAAGTAATTTTTCAACAAATAATTAACATTAAACATGCCAATAACTGCCAACGATACCAGTAGAAAATCATGGTTAGAAGTGCCAGAAAATAGCGACTTCCCCATTCAGAATATTCCTTTCGGTGTATTTCTTACTAAAGAAAATGTCGTTACCGTAGGAACGCGAATTGGCGATTACGCCATAGATTTAGGGGCTTTACAGCAATTAAACTATTTTGAAGGAATAGAATTAACCGATGATATGTTTATGCAGGATACGCTAAATGATTTTATTTCTGACGGAAAAAAAACATGGCGTTTAGTTCGAAATCGTATCGCAGACATATTCGACGAGACTAATCCACATTTAAGAGATTCAACAAAACATAGAGATATTGTTATATTTAAAATTGAAGATGTAGAGATGCAACTTCCTGTTTTAATTGGTGATTACACCGACTTTTATTCTAGTAGAGAGCACGCTACAAATGTGGGTAAAATGTTCCGAGATCCAGACAATGCTTTGTTGCCCAACTGGCTTCATATTCCGGTTGGATATCATGGAAGAAGTTCTACCATTGTACCATCTGGGATTCCAGTTCACAGACCGATGGGACAAACTTTGCCTGCTGGACACGACACGCCTGTTTTCGGTGCTTCACGTTTAGTAGATTTTGAATTAGAGACTGCTTTTATTACAACAGATGTAAATGTAATGGGCGAAAATATTTCAACTTATGAAGCTGAAGATTATATTTTCGGAATGGTGTTACTAAATGATTGGAGCGCTCGCGACATTCAGAAATGGGAATATGTGCCACTTGAACCATTCTTAGCTAAGAACTTTGCGACTTCTATTTCACCTTGGATTGTGACTATGGATGCTTTGGAGCCTTTTAGAACAAAGGGCCTAAACAAAATCCAACACCACTTCCGTATTTGCAGACCAAAGGAAAAAAAGCTTTTGATATTCATTTGGAAGTTTCCTTAAAACCTGAAAATCAAGAAGAAGAAACTATTGTTTCAAGATCTAACTTCAAATATTTATACTGGTCAATGAGTCAGCAGTTAGCGCATCACACTTCTAACGGATGCCGTGTAAACTCTGGCGACATGATGGGTTCTGGAACAATTTCTGGTCCAACTCCTGATAGTTTTGGTTCTATGCTAGAATTAACTTGGGGAGGAAAAAATCCATTGAAGCTAAAAGACGGAAGCGAACGTAAATTTATCGAAGATAATGACACTGTAATTATTCGTGGATTCTGTGAAAATACGGAAGTAAGAATTGGTTTTGGAGAAGTTTCTAGCCAATTGCTACCTCCTTTCATTAAACAATGAAGAGCAGATAAAACTGAAGAGATATAAAACAAAAAACCTTGGTTATCCCAAGGTTTTTTTATGCTTTATTTAATCTCGTAAATTAAAAGGCAAAGTTTTATTTATTCCAAAACTACCTTTACCCAAACCAAACGATGATCTGAACTTGATTCGCGTTTTTCAACCAATTCCGACATTGGTTCGCCTTTGGCTGGCCAGAATACACCGCTGTTGACAACCTTAAATCCAAGTCTGGATGGCAATACGTAATCAGCTCTCATTCTCCAAAATGCTGTATGATTAACTCCAAAAGGATTTTCAGGACTAAATTCAGCACCACCTTTACTAGCAGGTGTAAAGTCGTTATTAATTTTCGGACTTTCTATTAAGGATTTTATGCCTTCTCTCATAGCATCGCCTTCAACTGGTGAAGCGTTTTGATCACCCATTATAACAAATCGAGAATTAGGAGACAAACCACCTTTTATCCCTTTATCATCATAAATATACGAGGCCGAATTGTCTGAAATATAATCTCTCCAAAATCGGATTTCATCATGATTTCTTTTCCCATTGCGATCTTCAGCACCGTCAAAAGTAGGAGGAGTTGGATGACTGACTAAAACATGAACCGTTTCATTCCCTATCTGTACAGGGACATCCCAGTGAGATTTTGAAGATAATGGAAATTCCTTCCATGCTTTCTTACTGTACCAATCCGATCCATCTGCTTTTTTAGTAAGCAATGCTCCCGGCATATCTTTCCATTTAAAATGTTGAAAAGTACGAACCGCCTTAACATCAATAGGATATTTAGACAAAAGCATCATCCCATATTGACCAGAATACATACCAAATGCCCATGCATCATTTCCAAAACTATCCAACTTTCCATCATTGTTCAAATCGTAAGGACTTGGTTGGCCGGTATTCACTGTCGAATAATAGTAATAAGGATAATCAATAGGTGTTGCTCCGCCTTGGCTCACATTCAAATAATTTTTAACAAACGCCTTTACACCAAGTTCAGGGTCTTTAATATAATCAAATTCGTTTAGTAGAATAACGTCTGGCCTAACGGTCTGAATAATTTGGGCGATATTTCTGATTTGAGTATTATGCCCTGAATTAAGCTGATAAATCAATATCTGCTCCGATTTTCCCATTGCGCCTTTCGGAGAATAATTATCAGATTCCATACTTACATTGTAAGTAGCAAATGTAAGTTCTGTTTTTTCTTGCGCCTCAGACTGCGAAAAAAGAACTCCGGAAGAAAGCACGGAAAGGATAAAAAATATTTTCTTCATATAAAATTAAATCTGCATTTCTGCATTATTGAACATACGAATATAAGAAGGATACGGGGACACACGGCAAATCTGTCTGTTAAATATACAACAAAAAAGCTTGCCACTTTTGGTGACAGCTCAAATAATATAGGAAAGTCTCTGTATATCTGATAATTTTATCACAGATTAAAAAAGATCAAAGTGATTTTTTTTAATCTAACGCTACTATTTTATGCAGGAATCTGCTGACTTAAACAATGCAATGTTCCAAATCCCCAAATAAAATCAATACAACTTATACCGATTACTTCGCGATCAGGGAAACATTCTGACAATATATTTAAAGCTACGCGATCATTACTGTCATTGAATGTAGGCACTAAAACACAATTATTCAAAATCAAGAAGTTTGCGTAACTTGCTGGTAAACGTAAATCTTCAAAATCTACACGTTTTGGCATTGGTAACGCTACAATTACTGGCGCTTTTCCGTTTTCTAATTTTGCGTTTTGCAAACGTTTCAAATTATCCTGCAAAGGTTTATAGTTTGAATCGTTTTTATCTGTTTCTACAATTGTAACAATGGTATCTTCATTTACAAATCGGCATAAATCGTCAATATGACCGTGCGTATCGTCGCCTTCAATTCCATCTCCTAACCAAATTACATTGGTAACTCCAAGATATTCTTTAAAAACGGCTTCATAATCTTCTTTGGTAAAACCAGGATTTCTCACCTGAATTGTTGGATGCATTAGACACTCTTCAGAAGTTAGTAAAGTTCCTTTTCCGTTTACATCAATTGCTCCTCCCTCAACAATTACAGGTTTTCCTTTGTACATCACCTGAGTTAAAGGAACATCAATAAAATCTGCCACTTTACCAGGAACAAATTTATCCAACTGATAGTTTTTATATTTTGCCCAGCCGTTAAAATTAAAATTCAATGCTTCTCTTTTCGAACCGTTTTTTACGATAATTGGCCCGAGTCACGCATCCAGCTTCTATTGGTTTTATGAATAATATAAGAAACGTTGTTAAGGTTTACACGAGCTCTTTCAAGCATATCGGCTACTTTTTCTTTTAGCTTTTCATCGGCAACCACTAAAAAAACAGTTTCAAAAGTCGCTACTTTTTTAATAAACTCTACAAAAGCCCATTGAACAGCTTCGTATTTTCCTGGCCAATCGTTACCATTGTGCGGAAAACACAATACAATTCCTTGTTGTTTTTCCCATTCTGCTGGAAATCTTCTATTATCTGTTGACATAAATACGTTCTAATTTAGAAAGTGCAAAGATAAGCATTCGTTAGGATTTTAAAACATCTGAACCAAAATCGTATGTTATTTCACAAAAAATATCCTGCAAAAATTAAGTTAAAGATTAAATAATACATCCTTAATATTTAACAGAGAGGCCAGAATTACTTTTGCAAAAACTAAAAACTAACACATGAAAAATTTATCAATCTCATTATTAGCTGTTCTTTTTATATTAGCAAGCTGTAACAATGATGAAAATTCGAACAACGAACCAGAAGTTGTTGTAAACGAAAACCCTGGAACTTTTAAAGAAATTGGCTCTATTACAATTGGCGGAGAAGCTGCTGCAGAAATCTCTGCTTACTGCGAGAAAACAAAAAGACTTTTTACTGTAAACAACAGCGGTGTAAACCAAATTGACGTTATTGATATTGCTGACCCAACAAAACCTCTTAAAGTCGGAAAAATTGATTTAGTTGCTTATGAAGGCGCTGCAAATAGTGTTTCTGTTTTTGACGGAAAATTAGCTGTTGCTTTAGAATCTACTGCTAACAAGCAAGGAAATGGAAAAGTGGTTATTTTCAACACTTCTGATTACAGTTTAATCAAACAAGTTACAGTTGGTGCATTGCCAGATATGATTACTTTTTCGCCAGATGGAAAATATATCATGACAGCTAACGAAAGCGAGCCAAATACCGATTATTCTCAAGACCCAAACGGAACAATTTCTATTATTGAAACTAGCACTTACAATGTCACGACTTTAGATTTTAGCTCTTTTGCGGGTCAAGCAGAAGCATTAAAAAAAGACGGATTCAGAGTTTCGAAATTTGCTAAGAGTTTCGCTCAAGATATCGAACCTGAATATATTACAATTTCTGACGATTCTAAAACTGCTTGGGTGACGCTACAAGAAAACAATGGCGTTGCAAAAGTAGATTTAACTTCAAAAACGATTACAGCCATTTATCCTTTAGGTTTAAAAGATTACAATACTGCTGAGAATGCAATTGATGTAAGCGATAGTGATAATAAAATCGCCTTCAATCCGTGGAAAGTAAAAGGTCTTTACATGCCAGATGCTATTAGCCATTATACGGTAAATAATATTCCATATTTTGTTACTGCTAACGAAGGTGATGCAAGAGAATACGCTGCTTACTCTGATGTGAAGCGCATGAAAAGCATGACACTTGACGCAACTGCTTTTCCAGATGCTGCTACTTTAAAATTAGATACGAATTTAGGCAGATTAAACCTTGTTACAGATATGGGAGATACTGACGGAGATGGAGATCTGGATCAAATGATAAGTTTTGGAGGAAGATCGTTCTCTATTTGGAATGGAAAAACTGGAAAAATCGTTTTTGACAGTAAAAATGATGTTGACAAAAAGACGAATGAAGTTGGCACATACGACGATAAAAGAAGTGATGACAAAGGTTCTGAACCAGAAGCTGTAGTTGTAGCAAAAATGGGAACTCAAAATATTTTATTTGTTGGTTTAGAAAGATCTGATGCGTTTATGGTTTATGATGCTTCAAATCCAGCTTCTCCACAGTATTTACAAACTGTAAAAACAGGTGACGCACCGGAAGGTTTATTATTCATTCCGGCTTCAAAAAGTCCTACAAAAAGAAGCTTATTAATAGTAAGCAGTGAAGGAGATGGATTTGTTAAAATTTATCAGCCAGATTTGAAATAATTAATATTTTTTCAGGAGAGCAAAAGGACAAAATGTGAATTTTGTCCTTTTTTTATGCTTTCTATTGTACTTATTTTAACGTATTTACATAATTAAAAGCCAAAAGATGGGAATTATGTAAGGGCATATACAACGCATTCTAAGATTCGACCTCTAATTTTGTTCATGAGTTTAAAATAAAAACAATTTAATTTTTGATATCATGAAAAAGAAATTAGTATCAGCATCCTTATTATTACTATCATTTGCTGCAGGCGCTCAAAATATGGCTACCACTTCTACCAAACCTAGCGTAGATCAAGAATACAACAAATGGTCGATCGAACTAAATGGTGGTGTTAACAAACCAACCAGAACAATGACTCCAGGGTATACTACTGAATCATTGAACTTTTTTCACGGAGATTTAGGTGTAAGATATATGTTTAATCCAAAATTTGGTTTAAAATTAGATGTTGGTTACGACCAATTTAAAGAGAAAAAAGATACTCCAGACTTTGAAAGCCGTTATGTTAGAGCAAGTTTACAAGGGGTTGTTAACGTTGGACGTGCTTTAAATTTTGAAACTTGGACAAATACAATCGGTCTTTTGGCGCATGGTGGTTTTGGGGTTTCTCAAATTAGTACTGAAACAGGATTTGGAGGACAAGATTACATGGCTCACGGAATTGCCGGTTTAACTGGACAAATTAGATTAAGTGATCGTGTAGCTTTAACAGGAGACCTTACTGGAATTGTAAACGGAAGACAAAATTGGAACTTTGACGGAATGGGCAACACAACAACTGGTTCTTTTGATGGTGTTTTATTGAATGCTTCTGTTGGTTTGACGTTCTACTTAGGAAAAAACCAGAAACATGCTGACTGGATTGGTGAAGAAGATAGAATTGATGAATTGGAAAAAAGAGTGGACTTGATCGAAACTGGTCTTATCGATTCAGACAAAGATGGAGTTGCTGATTTATACGATTTAGAACCAAATAGCATTGCTGGAGTTGCTGTTAACACAAAAGGACAATCTATTGATACGAATCAAAATGGTGTGCCAGATGAGTTAGAAAGCTATTTAGACAAAACTTACGAAAAGAAAGGCGCTGGAACGGCTACAAACAATACTGTTGAAGAATTAATTAACGGTGGTTATGTAAATGTTTATTTCGATTTCAATTCGTCTAAACCTACAAACGCATCTTTATCAGGCGTAGATTTCTTAGTGAAATACTTGAAAAACAATCCAGGAAAATCGGCTGATATTATTGGATATGCTGACGAAATTGGAAATTCAAACTACAACACTGAATTATCTAGAAAAAGAGCTGAGGCTGTGAAAAAAGTAGCGGTTAATGCAGGAATTGATGCTTCAAGATTGAACGTAATTGCTAATGGAGAAGATACTTCTGTTAACAAAAATTCTAAAGAAGCACGTCAAATCGTGAGAAGAGTTACTTTCCAAGTGAAGTAATTTATATATAAAGCTAAAAACAGAAAAGGAGCTATTTCAATACTAAATAGCTCCTTTTTATTATAAAAACACACATAGAGCTTCGGAGAAGCGAAATATTTATAGAAAATAAGAAATGTTTACAATATAAAGCTCCAGCGGAGCGACATATTTAGAACATAAGATTTCGCTCCGCTGGAGCTTTTTCCATTTGCATTATTAAAGTTGTATAAATATTTCGCTTCTCCGAAGCTTACAAAAAAGAGCTGTCTTTTTGAGACAGCTCTTTTTTCATATAATTTTAATCTAATTATTTATCAATTGCTCTTTTTGTAATATCTCCAAAAGCATCAATTCTTCTGTCTCTAAAAAATGGCCAGTTTTGACGAACGTTTTCTTGCAAATCCAAATCAACTTCAGCAATTAAAATTTCTTCTTTATCATGAGAAGCTTGAGCTAAAATTTCTCCTTGTGGTCCGTGCAATGAAAGAAGCTCCCCAGAACTGAATTCCTTCTGTTCCTTCAAGATATTTTTCTAAACCAATTCGGTTAGCTGCTGCTACGAAAACACCATTTGCTACTGCATGTCCTTTCATAACGTTCATCCAAGCACCATATTGGTTTTCTCCATATTGTTCTTTTTCTTTAGGATGCCACCCAATTGCTGTTGGGTAAAATAAAACCTCAGCCCCTTTAAGCGCTGTAATACGAGCTGCTTCTGGATACCATTGATCCCAGCAAATTAAAGTCCCGACAGTTCCTTTTTTAGTTTCGATTGCTTGGAAGCCTAAATCACCTGGCGTGAAATAGAATTTTTCATAAAAATGAGGATCGTCTGGAATATGCATTTTACGATACAAACCAGCTTCTGTTCCATCAGTATCAATGATATAAGCACTGTTATGATAAATTCCTGCCATTCTTTTCTCAAAGAAAGGAACAATAATTACTACTCCTAATTCTTTTGCCAATTCGCTGAATGCAATAAATGAAGTACTGTAAAGTGGCTCTGCTAATGCAAAATTATCTACATCTTCGCTTTGGCAGAAATAATGACTGCTATATAATTCAGGAAGTAAGATTACCTCAGCACCTTGACTTGCAGCATCTCTTACCCAGCTGATACATTTTTTAAGATTGTTTTCGGCAACATCATTCAGATTTAACTGAATAACCGATATTTTATACTTTCTTTTCGCCATGACATAAAATTTAGAGTGCAAAAATAATACTTTTTAAAGGAATGGCAAAGTGCGTTTACTTTACTTAACTATATGATACAAAAAAAGAGCTTAAAAGCTCCTTTTATAATTGTTGTGTAAAATCTCTTTTGGTTGAAAATATTTTTGATATATAAATTACTTCATCTTCCACCAAATATAAGATCTTATAATCGCTAACTATAATCCTTCTACATTCTGGCTCTATTTCGTCGTTTTGATATTGTTCACTAAAACGTATATTTTTTGTCGCATTCAGAATTTCATTTTTAATATTATTGGCACCTTGAACAGATTTCTCTTTATAGTAATTGTAAATTGTCTTTAACTAATTTTTAGCAGTATAAGTCCATACTACTTCCAAAAGTTTATCCATTACCAATTCTTAGCTTCGTTTTCTAAATCCTCTTGGGAAGTATATTCTCCTCTTTCAATTTCTAATTTAGCATCAGCCAGTTGTGCTTTATAATCACTCCTAGTAATTGGTTTTCCTTCTACTGAAAATGCAACTATTTCTTCTTCTTGATAACTCTCAATAACCGCTTTTACTACTTTTAAAAGACGCTCATCTGCCGTGTTAATATATTCTAACACACTTTCTCTCAACTCTAAGGCTCCCATAATCATACTTTTTTGATCTTTCAAAGATAGAAATTTTCGTTCATCTTTTATGTTAGAAAAAAAAACCATTTCACATCCATTTAAAATAAACTTCTGCAAAATGGTCTATCAACCTAAAAAAATCCCACTAAGCTTGTTGTTATTCGATCACTACTTTTTGAGTAAGGAATTCTGTTTCTGATTTTTTAAATTTGATTTCGAAAGTTCCTTTTACTTTAGATGAAAATTTGTAAACTGTTTTCTTAGGCTCAGGCACTTGTTGAGTACAAACTTCTGATGGGTATTTTGCAATTACTTGAAGACCTTTTTCAGATCCGATAGTTACTTCCGAGATCTTATCAAATTCAGCACAAGCGTTATCTACTACATACGTTACATCATAGCTTAATTCGTCGTTTACTTTTCCTGTTGCTGGACCCTTAATTTCGGTTACCAAAGCTGCTTTTGTTGTTGGAGCTGGTGTATTGTTATCATCGTCGTTACTGCATGACACAAATCCAATTGATAAAAATAATACTACTAAAACTGATTTTAATCTAAAACTTTTCATATAAAATAATAATTAATTGTTAATTACTATGAAGACGTGACAAGATTGCTTTGGTTGCTTTGATAAAATGTTAAAAATTCTCAACAAAACATTAAAGCATTGTAAATCAAAAAATTATTCATCTAAAAAAGATTAAAAAAAACACCATTCTTTCTTATGAAAATAAAAATTTCTAGAATAGTCAAGATCAAAATAATATCCTTTTTCTAGCTTTCACAAGCGGAAAAAGAATAGTCCGGAATTAATCGAGAGGACAAAACTTTTTTTCTAAAAATGATTTGGATCAGCTCTTAAAACAAAAAAACACCAGTGCTAACTGATGTTTTCTTTAATGTATGTTTTTTGAATTTTACTAAGCTGTTTTCTTCTTAAAAATCTTTTTGAATAGATTTACAAAAACTAAAACAACTAACCCTAGAGTTAATCCTACTGTAAATTCTTTGATGATAGAAGGGATTTTAATTTCTTCTGACAAATGGTGAAAAAACGGAATGTAATGCACAAATATTCCTCCTGCCACTAAAATCAATGCAATTGTACCAATTACAGTTAGACCTTTTATAACAAGCGGCAATGCTTTTACTAATAAATTTCCAATAAATCGTGATGGACTTTTTTCGCTTTTGCTATATTTTATAAGCTTATAGCCTGCTTCATCCATACGAACAATAAGTGCTACAATTCCGTACACTCCTATTGTCGCAACTAACGCGATTATCGAAGTTACAATTATCTGCTGTGTCAGCGGTTCTTCTATAACAGTTCCTAATGCTATAATTACTATTTCTACAGATAATATAAAATCGGTTATGATTGCCGATTTTACTTTTCCTTTTTCAATTACTAGAATTTGTTCTTCTGTTAAATCCTCATGGGTAATTCCTTCTGATTCATCGTGCTTGTGCGGAAAGGCAAATTCGTAAATTTTTTCGGCTCCTTCGTAAGCTAAAAACAATCCTCCAAGCACCAAAATTATTATAATTGCAATTGGTAAAAAAGCACTTAGTAAAAATGCAATTGGAAGAATAATGATTTTATTCAATAAAGAACCTTTGCTAATTGCCCATAAAACCGGTAATTCTCTTGAAGATGCAAATCCAGAAGCTTTTTCGGCATTTACTGCCAAATCATCTCCTAGAATTCCAGCCGTTTTTTTTGCAGCAACTTTACTCATTACTGCAACATCATCCATAATTGCTGCGATATCATCTAATAGAACAAAAAAACCTGAAGCCATTTTTTAAATTTATTTTTAGTGATGCGAATCTAGACATTTTGACTTAATCTGCCCAACAATATTGCATCAAAATTTGTGTTTTTATTCCTATTTTCTGTACAGAACCTTTAACTACATTGCCCTAAGAGCACCCATAAAATAATAAAAACGATAATTGTTCCAAAACATCCTCCTCCAAGCTTTTTAGCTCCATAACCTGCCAATAATCCTCTAAATATATTGTTCATAATTTCTAATTTTAATTAATAATTTGCTGATTTTTATTTATTTAAAATTCATTCTTTTTTGAGAATATCTTGTTATATGAATTAGATGAAAAGTTTCAAAATTTCGGGCAAAAAAAAGCACCAGTTAAAAACTGATGCTTTTTTAAGATTAACATTAAAAAAATTAATTAGCGGTCTGGTTTCTAAAAACCAATTGGCCATCGAAAGCATCTAACAAAATGATGCTATCTGTTATTATATTTCCTGCCAGAATTTCTTTTGACAGTTGATTTAAAACTTCTCGCTGCACGACACGTTTTACAGGTCTTGCTCCAAAATGAGGATCGTAACCTTTGTCTGCCAAATAAGCAATAGCTTCTGGAGTCGCATCCATTGTAATGCCTTGCAAAGCCAGCATTTTTGTAACGCTCTTCAACTGCAAACTTACAATTCTTGAAATATTCTCTACTGTAAGTGGCGTAAACATTACAATCTCGTCGATACGGTTGATAAACTCAGGACGAACAGTTTGTTTCAATAACCCAAGAACTTCGTTTTTAGCGGCTTCTGTAGCTGCTTCAACTCCGCCTTTTAGGTTTTCAAATTTCTCCTGAATAATATTACTTCCCATATTTGAGGTCATAATAATTATCGTATTTCTAAAATCGGCTAAACGTCCTTTGTTGTCTGTTAAACGTCCTTCGTCTAGAACCTGTAATAAAATATTAAACGTATCAGGATGCGCTTTTTCGATCTCATCTAAAAGTACAACAGAATATGGTTTTCTACGAACAGCTTCTGTCAACTGACCTCCTTCATCATACCCTACATATCCTGGAGGCGCACCAACTAAACGACTCACGCTGTGACGCTCTTGATACTCACTCATATCGATACGCGTCATTGCATTTTCATCATCAAAAAGATATTCGGCCAGAGCTTTTGCCAATTCGGTTTTACCAACTCCGGTTGTTCCTAAGAATAAGAATGATCCAACAGGTTTTTTCATATCCTGTAAACCGGCACGGCTTCGACGAACAGCATCACTCACGGCTTCTATCGCTTCTTCCTGACCTACTACACGTTTGTGCAGTTCATCTTCTAAATGCAATAGTTTTTCTCTTTCTGTCTGAAGCATTTTGGTTACTGGAATTCCAGTCCATTTAGCTACCACTTCTGCAATGTCTTCTCTGGTAACTTCTTCTTTAATTAAAGAATTTCCAGATTGGAATTCCTGCAATTGTTTTTGCAAAGTTTCCTGACGTTCCTGCGCTTCTTTTATTTTTCCGTAACGTATCTCCGCTACTTTTCCGTAATCACCATCACGTTCTGCACGTTCTGCTTCGTATTTAAAGTCTTCTATTTCATGTTTTACAGCCTGAATTCCGTCAACGATATCTTTTTCCTGTTTCCATTTCGCATAGATTTCGTTTCGTTCTTCTTTCAGGTTGGCCAATTCCATACCCAAAATTTTCAGCTTGCTTTCTTCTTTTTCACGTTTAATGGCTTCAATCTCAATTTCTAACTGCATGATTTTACGATCCAAAACATCCAATTCTTCTGGTTTTGAATTGATTTCCATACGCAATTTAGAAGCTGCTTCATCCATTAAGTCAATCGCTTTATCTGGCAAGAAACGATTGGTAATGTAACGTTGTGAAAGTTCAACTGCTGCAATAATTGCCTCATCTTTAATTTGAACCTTATGATGCGTTTCATATTTTTCTTTAATTCCACGAAGAATCGAAACCGCACTTTCTGTATCTGGTTCATCAATAAGAACTTTTTGGAAACGTCTTTCAAGTGCTTTATCCTTTTCGAAATATTTTTGATATTCATCCAAAGTCGTAGCACCAATTGCTCTCAATTCTCCACGAGCCAAAGCTGGTTTCAAGATGTTCGCTGCATCCATTGCGCCCTCACCTCCACCTGCTCCAACAAGCGTATGAATTTCATCAATAAACAAAACAATATCTCCGTCTGCAGCTGTAACTTCTTTCACAACCGACTTTAAACGTTCTTCAAATTCTCCTTTATACTTCGCTCCGGCAATCAAAGCTCCCATATCAAGAGAAAAAACGATTTTATCTTTTAAGTTTTCTGGAACGTCTCCGTCCACAATTCTATGCGCTAAACCTTCTGCTATAGCGGTTTTACCAACTCCAGGCTCACCAATAAGCATTGGGTTATTTTTGGTTCTACGAGTTAGAATCTGCAATACACGACGAATTTCTTCATCTCGCCCAATAACCGGATCTAATTTTCCTGTACGGGCTAATTCATTTAAGTTTTTAGCAAATTTATTTAATGAGTTATAGGTTTCTTCTGCCGAAGCCGAAGTTACTCTTTCGCCCTTACGCAATTCTTCAATGGCCGCTTTCAAACCTTTTCCTGTAACTCCCTGATCTTTTAAAATCTGAGAAACTTTACTTTTTGAGTCAAAAATGGCTAAAATTAGATGCTCGATCGAAACATATTCGTCGTTCATTTTTTGTGCAATGATTTCTGCTTCATTCAAAGCTTTGTTTGCGTCTCTAGAAAGCATAACATCTCCTCCAGAAACTTTTGGAAAACTCTGAATTGTGCTATCTAAAATTTGTAAAAACAACGGCACATTTACATTTAATTTTTTCAAAATAAATGGCGCTACGTTTTCATCAACTTCAAAAATAGCTTTAAAAATATGCTCATTTTCAATTTGTTGCTGACCATTTCGTTGCGCTAATTGTTGCGACAACTGAATGGCTTCCTGTGATTTGATTGTAAATTTATTTATATTCATATCTTTTAATTTGATTGATTTAACTGTTTAAAATATATAGGATTAAAGTTACGATTTATTGAGGTAAATAGTTCGATCAAATAATTTAACTTTGTATTCGAATAGACAAATTATATTCCACAGTAAAAAAACAGACAAAAAGACAGTTAAAATTAGTTTTTAACGCTTTTAACACGTCAAAAAGTCATAAAACAAGCCAAATATGAGTTTTTTTAATTCAATCTTCGGAAGTTCAGAGAACTCAGAAGCAGCAAAAAGTAAAGTAAATTGGACAGAATTAACAGATATGCTTCAATTAATGGAAATCGAAGCGATCTCAAATGAAAAACCAGTTGTCATTTTTAAGCATAGCACAAGATGCAGCATCAGCCGAATGGCTTTAAAACAATTTGAAAGAGAATATGATCTTGAAGGTGTTGTTGACGCTTATTTTTTAGATTTAATAGCACACAGAGACATTTCAAATGAAATTGCAAGTAAATTTGGAGTTTATCATGAATCTCCTCAATTGATATTGATCAAAAACGGAAAAGCAGTTTACGATGTTTCGCACAGTGATATTGATGCAGAAGCATTGAAGGGTAAGATCTAAGTTATGAGTTAATTACTTAAACTAAAAAAAATAAAGCCTGAAATTATTTGTATAATTTCAGGCTTTATTTTTTTTAGTCAACTCTAAATTTTAATTCAAATTAGCGCTCAACTCATAATTCACAACTCATAATTCACAACTCATAATTAAACTTAAAAACTTCCGTCTGACCCTCCACCGCTGAAACCTCCTCCTCCAAATTCCATTGGAGAAGCTGTCTTAACTTCTGGTTTCATTCCGAAAGTTGAAGCTACAACTAAAGCTTCTGCATTTAATAAACTATCTGAATGGTTTATTCTATCTGGTTTAAAAGTCAGACCGCTTTCTTTTTCTTTTAATTTTCTAATTGAAAAATATGCTATTGCAAATAAAACTACACCTCCAAGCGTAAACGCTACTTCGATTGGTAAAACCGAATGATAGAATCGAATGGTATAGATTGAAAATGCAATTGCCAAAAAGCTCAACCAAAGCATTATTCGGTCTTTTGTTTTTAAAGCTTGCACCAAATAAACAATCGGTACAATAAAAGTAAACCCATAAAAGAAAAATGCAAACGGAATATCTGTTCCAGGTTTTACTTCTGTTCCTAAAAGTTCTGCAGAAAGTTCTCTTACAACCAAATAATTACAAGAAAGATAAAATAAAACCAAGCAAAAACTATTTGCCAATAATAATCCGTTGTAATAATAACTTTTGCTTAGATAATTCATTCTCTTTTTTGTCAAAAAATAAAATAATCCTGCAAAAATCATTGCTACAAATGGCAAAATAGCTTTTCCAATATCTCCAAATTTAAACATTCCGAAAAACAAAAAGGCGGTTGCCGAAATGCAAAATACAAGGATTGATAGCACATGCAGATACCTCAAAAACATAAAAAGCGCGCCAACTGCTACAAAAAAAGCAATTACTATTTCATGACCTTCAGTTGTTATTGCTACTGCTGCGCCCAAACATAAAAGCGCATTTAATATAAAAGCATCATCTAAGCCATGATTATGATAATTTTGATTTGCAAGCAATTCTACTCCTGCAAATCCAACTATAGTAAAAATATAGCAGCAGATTTGAAAAAATACATTTTCTGCGCTTAATCCAAATAAAGAAATTGCTCCACAAATTGAACCATACAACAAGCAGCCAAGCAAAAAGAAGCCTATTCTAACCAGAATATTACTCTGACTTTTTAAAACTGGCAGTTTTTTTTCTATAAATTTCTTCTGTTCTTTACTAATGAAACCTCCTTTGTACAAAGAATCTGATTCATCGACCAAAATTTCATTATCTAATAATTGTTTGCTATATACTATCATTCCGCTATCTCTTTATGAAATTTTTTAATCAATTTAATGAACATTACAATCGAACCAACAAAATAAGCTGGTAGTAAGAAAACTAATAATTCCCAAATATCAGAGAAATCAACATTTTCAAAAATTCTAAACAAAACAATATTTCCACCGATATAAGCATAAACAATCATAAATACATATAGTGACATTGCTTTATATTGGTAGCTAACTTTATAAAAATAATAGGTTGAACCAGCTAAAACTAAAGCAAATATTACCCATGTTAATGTATCATAACCTGTTAAATTACTAATTGCGGCGATACTTACAATATGCAATGCAAAAGTGAGAAAAACTAAACTAAAATGAGTTTTAAGTGAAATTCGACTACTGTAGATCGTCCATAAAATAAGTAAAACTCCCAACATTACTGCTGAATAGCTTAAACTTTGGCTAGCATACAAATTATTACTATCATTAAATATATCTTGTGGCGTAACCGAAAGTCCCACATAAGCCGCCAGACCCGTAATTGCAATCGTTAAAACACTTCTATTATCAAAATAATAAGCACAAAAGAAACTCACAACAGTGGGCACTAAAGTCGCTAATCCGTAATGTTCTCCAAAAGGTTTATATTGAAACTGAAGATATCCGATAAAAATACAAGTCAAGATATTGCCCGCCAAAACCAGATATTCTAAAACAGGATGCTCAAAAGTTGTTTCTGCTTTCTGAAAACCTTTAGAATGCTTGAAACAATAAAAAAAGCAAACTACAATAACAATTAAAAGCAACGATAGAATAGCGATGTGTCCTATAGTATCAATATTTTCATAAATCAAAACTCCAATTCCTGAAGTAAATAATAATACTGATAAATAAAGGAATAACTTTAATTCTGCATTTAACGAAAAGATATTTAGGCTTCGATAGGTTTTCACTTCTTCTAACTGGTTTTGTGTGATTAAACCTTTCTCGAAAAGATGAAGAGCAGACTGATCTTTGAATTTTTCCATTGGTACGTTTTAAACTGGTACATCAAATATATGTATTTAGCATGAATTTTCTCCTTTTACTTTAAAACCTTTCCTGTTTTCTAAAACATCTCTACAGATCGTATTACAATTAAATAGTGTAAAAACAACACTTACAAATCTATAAATCAAAACTTTAAAACATAAATATTTGAAAAATTAATTTGAAATTCTTTTAATTCTTTTACATTTGTGCAATCGATTACATTGACTATTAAACCACAAAAAACCACACTTAAATGAAAACGAAACTTATTGCATTGGCCTTACTTTTGCCTTGCTCCTTTCTGTTTGCACAAAACTATTTTATGAGTGCGCCAGAAGGATTTGGAGCTTCTGCCACTGGCGGAGGAAGTGCAACTCCTGTAACAGTAACTACTTTAACCGATTTAACGGCGAAATTAAAACTGACTACTCCACAAGTTATTTTGGTTTCAGGAACCATAAATTGTTCCTACACCAGCCTCCTAGTAAATGACAAAACTATTATTGGTCTTCCTGGTGCTAGATTAGTCAATCTGGATCAAACTGCTGCGGGTTCTGGAATTTTAAGTTTAAAACCAGGATCAAATAATATTATTATTAGAAATCTAATTTTTGAAGGCCCAGGTGCGTATGATGTTGATGGACGCGATAATCTTACTTCTGAAGCAACGAATCTTTGGGTAGATCATTGCGAATTTCAGGACGGAATGGACGGGAATTTTGATAATAAAGGGGCTGCTGATAACGTAACGGTATCTTGGTGTAAATTTATTTATTTGAAAGCCCCAAAAGCTGAAGGATCTGGCGGAGCCGATGATCACCGTTTTTCTGATTTAGTTGGTTCTTCTAAAACTGATGCTCCTTCTGACGGTCATTATAGCATCACTTTTAAAAACTGTTATTGGGCTGAAGGCTGTAAAGAAAGAATGCCACGAGCAAGAAATGCCGAACTTCATATTTTAAATTGTTACTACAATACATCCGTTTCGGGTTCACTTGCAATTGGTTTAGGTGGAGGAAATAATAATACAACTTGTTATGTAGAAGGAACTGATTTCGCAAAAATCGGAACTTCTTTCAAAAGTTATGTGAGTACAGACGGTGGAACAATCGGAATTGCTTTTACAGATTGTTTAAATGCTCCTGCAAATTCAGGAACTACTGTTACAAAACCTTCTTATACTTATAGTGTTTTGCCAATTGCTAATGTTGCTGGATATATTTCTAATGCTACTTGCGGAGCTGGAGCAACGCTTCAAGTTAGTGCTCAAGGGGCTGTATCTACGAGCTGCAACAATTTAGGCTTAAATGATAATGCAAACAATCTAGATTTAAAATATTATCCGTCAGTTATCAATCGTCTTTTGAATATCGATTTTTCCAGTTCAGATAATGGTTTGGCACATGTTGATCTTTTTTCTTCTAATGGCGCAAAAGTATATTCAAATTCCAAAAATGTTTCTCCTGATGAAAAACTAGAATTGAATGTTGGAAATCTTGCTAAAGGAATTTATGTATGCAAAGTTCAAATCGAAAATCGAAGCAAAACTTTTAAACTGGTAAAAAACTAAACTTACTCCATAAAAAAGGTCATTGAAACAAATCAATGACCTTTTTACATTTTATATCTTACTTTTCACATCTCACTTAAAAAGCAGCTTTCATTTTATCTTTTATAGCATCTAAGCATAAATTATTAATACTGCCTTCGTGCGTATGTTTGGTTTCTTTTGGAGATTTGTACGTTCCTGCTTCTAATTGTTCTGCAACAGCTTTGTATGCATCTCTAAATGGCATTCCTTCTACTACCATTTCGTTTAAAGTATCTACCGTAAACAAATAATCGTATTTTTTATCTTCTAAAATATGATCTTTAACCGTAATATCTTTTATTGAAAATATAGCAATATCCAAACAAGCTTTCAGGTTTTGAATTGCTGGAAACAAACCTTCTTTCAAAAGTTGTAAATCTCTGTGATATCCGCTTGGAAGATTATTGGTAATTAAAGTGATTTCGTAAGGAAGCGCCTGAATCTTATTGCATTTTCCTCTGATTAATTCGAAAACATCTGGATTTTTCTTGTGAGGCATAATACTAGACCCAGTTGTAAGATGCGCTGGCAAACCAATAAAATCAAAGTTTTGACTCATATACAAACAAACATCCATTGCAAATTTTGACAATGTTCCTGCAACACTTGTCATCGCAAAAGCAACCGTTTTCTCTGCTTTTCCACGGCTCATTTGTGCAGCAACAGCATTGTATTTTAAGGTTTCAAAACCTAATTCCTGCGTTGTAAAAGTTCTGTTGATTGGAAAAGAACTTCCGTAACCCGCAGCAGAACCTAACGGATTCTGATCTACAATTTTTGAAGCCGCGTTCAACATTGTTACATCGTCAATTAAACTTTCGGCATAAGATGAAAACCACATTCCGAATGACGATGGCATAGCAATTTGCAAATGTGTATAACCTGGCAATAAAACGTTCTGGTGTTTCTCTGCCGATTCCATCAACAAATCAAACAATGTTTTTACTTGCTCTTTTATTGCTTTTAATTCGTCTTTTAAATACAAATGAACGTCTACTAAAACCTGATCGTTACGAGAACGCGCGGTGTGGATTTTCTTTCCGGCATCGCCTAGTTTTACGGTTAGAAGATATTCGATTTTTGAATGTACGTCTTCGAAACTGTCTTCGATTTCGAAATTCCCAACTACAATATCAGCAATGATTTCGTTTAATGCATCAACTAAAGATGTTGTTTCTTCTTGCGTTAATAAACCAATCTGTCCCAACATTTTCGCATGAGCAATTGAACCTAAAGCATCATATTTTGCTAAAACCAAATCCAGTTCACGGTCGTTTCCTACCGTAAAGTGTTCGATTTGTTTATCTGTTGGTATTCCTTTTTCCCAAAGTTTCATAGGTCATATTTTTTTTCGCCACGAATTCACGAATTATTTTTTCAAATCTTTGCGATTATTTTTTTCGAATTAATTCGAATTAATATCTGATTTAGATAGTAAAAAATTAATTCGTGAATTCGTGGCGGTTTTTCTTTTCTTATAATTTAAAGAAATCAGTTAGTATCTTGATATACAAGTCGACTCCTTCTTCAATTTCATTTACAAAAATAAATTCGTCAGCTGAATGCGAACGCAACGTTTCTCCTGGCCCTAATTTTAAAGACTGACAGCTTAAAACCGATTGATCTGAAAGTGTTGGCGAACCATAAGTTGTTCTTCCTAATGCAATTCCAGCTTGAACCAAACCGTGCGCAACTGGAATAGACGATGCGTTTAAATGCATAGATCTTGGCGTTACTTCGGCATTTACATTTGCTTTTACAACTTCCAAAATTTCAGCGTTTGTATAACGGTCTGTTACACGAATGTCTACAACCAAATCACATTCTGAAGGCACAACATTATGCTGTTTTCCTGCATTAATCTGCGTTACGGTCATTTTTACACGAACCTAAAACGTCTGAGATTTTGTCGAATTTATAGTTTTTAAACCATTCCATTACCGGAATTGATTTGTATAATGCATTATCGTCATTTTGGTGCGCGGCGTGGCTTGCAGTTCCTTTTACTTTTACATCCAAAACTAATAAACCTTTTTCAGCAACTGCCAATTGCATTAATGTCGGTTCACCCACAATAGCGCAATCTAATTCCGGTAAATGTTTTAAAACGCTGTTTAATCCATTTTTTCCACTGCTTTCTTCTTCGGCGGAAGCCACAATTACAATATTGTGTGATAGGCTTTGATTTTCGTAAAAATGAACAAAAGTCGCTAATAATGAAACTAGACATCCACCTGCATCATTACTTCCTAAACCGAATAGTTTTCCGTCTTTTTCGATTGCTTTAAACGGATCATTTGTATAAGCTTGATTTGGTCGTACAGTATCGTGATGTGAGTTAAGTAAAAGTGTTGGTTTGTTTTCGTCGAAATATTTGTTGAAAGCCCACACATTATTATTTTCTCTCTTGAAAGGAATTTCATTCTGATAGAACCAATTTTCTATTAAAAGTGCCGTCTGGTCTTCTTCACTTGAAAATGAAGGGGTTTCGATTAAGCTTCTTAATAAACTAATTGCTTCTTGGGTAAGCGTATCTATACTTTTCATAGGTTTTATTTCTTTGCCACGAAGGCGCGAAGTCACAAAGTTTAATTTAAATCTGTGACATTTTTAATTGGCGCAAATTTCTAAAATTAATATTTAAAAGTACTGCGCAACTCTGTTTTTTTGCCACTGATTACACGAATTTTCGCAAATTATTTTTTTGTTGTAGATTTAAAATCAAAATGAACTTTTTAGTGTACATCTAAAATTATTTTCTCTTTTAACAACAAAAATTAGTGTCAATTCGTGGCAACATTTTTTATAATGTAATCGTTGTATGCGGAATATCTGAATTTTGGAGCATTTTGTGATGCCCAATCTTGATTTTCTGCACACCTCTTGATAAACTATTGAAACAGTTATCCAATTTCGGAATCATTCCGGAATGGATTACTTTTTCTTCTTTTAACTTATTATATAATGTTTCGTTGATTTCAGTAATTACAGACGAATCATCTTCTGAATCTTGTAAAACACCTTGTTTTTCAAAACAATAGGTCAACGTAACATCAAAAACTTCAGATAATGCAATTGATAATTCGCTTGCAATAGTATCGGCATTTGTGTTTAATAATTGTCCGTTTTTGTCGTGTGTAATCGCACAGAAAACAGGAACAACTCCAGCTTCTAATAAAGTTGCCAGTAATTTTGTATTCACTTGTTTTACATCGCCTACAAATCCGTAATCGATTGTTGGATGATTTCTTTTTACCGATTGAATTAAATTTCCGTCAGCACCTGAAAAACCAATTGCGTTATTGTCTTTTGCCTGCAATTGCGCCACAATATGTTTATTGATTTGTCCAGCGTAAATCATGACCACAACGTCCAGCATTGGAGCATCTGTAATTCGGCGTCCGTCAATCATCTGCGGAACTAAACCAATACTCTGCGCCATTTTTGTAGCCGATTTTCCACCGCCGTGAACTAAAACTTTATAGCCTTCAATTTTAGAAAAATCAGTTAAAAATTGTTCTAATTCTACTGGATTATCAATGATGTTTCCACCTATTTTTATTACGTTAACTTTCATAAGATTCTAAGGTTCTGAGATTCTAAGATACTAAGTTTTTTTTCCGCGCAAAGTTTCTTAGCATCTTAGTAGCTTAGAATCTTAGCAACTTTAAAAAAATTACAATTTCTTCAAAATCTTCTGTAAAACTAATTGCGCTGAGTACGTTCTGTTATTCGCTTGTTCGATTACGATTGAATTTTCTCCGTCTAGAACTTCATCACTTACAATTACATTACGACGAACTGGAAGACAGTGCATAAATTTTCCGTTGTTGGTTAGAGCCATTTTTTCCGCTGTAACGGTCAATTTGGATCCCTGTTGGTTACTTTTCCGTAATCGTTAAAATTACTCCAGTTTTTTACGTAAACGAAATCGGCATTTTCAAACGCTTTATTTTGATCGTATTCGATTTTACAGTCTTTTGTAATTTCTGGACTTAACTCGTAACCTTCTGGATGTGTGATTACAAAATCCATCTCTTTTTGCATCTGCATCATTTCTACAAAAGAATTTGCAACCGCCTGAGGCAACGCTTTTGGATGCGGAGCCCAAGAAAGAACTACCTTTGGTTTTTCTTTGTGTCTAGGTTTGAATTCTTCCATTGTAATCGCATCTGCTAATGACTGCAAAGGATGACGAATAGCACTTTCCATGTTTACAATTGGCACAGTAGCATATTTCAAGAATCCTGAAATTACAGTTTCTTGATAATCTTTTTCTTTATCAACCAAACCTGCAAAAGCACGAATTGCGATAATATCACAATATTGAGAAACTACTTCTGCAGCTTCTTTGATGTGTTCTGATGCACCAGAATTCATTACAGCTCCATCTTCGAATTCTAATGTCCATCCTTCGTTGGTAAAGTTCATTACCATAACATTCATTCCTAAATTTAAAGCCGCTTTTTGAGTACTCAAACGCGTTCTTAAACTTGGATTGAAGAATAACATTCCAAGAGTTTTATTCTTTCCTAAACTTTGATTTTTAAGCGGATTCTTTTTGATTTTTATCGCTTGTTTTACCCATTTTGATAATGAGTTGATGTCTTTTATTGAGATATAGTTCATTTGTTTTCTTTTGTTTTTATTTTTTTATATGCAATTCCTAAAATTAGACGCGGATTATACTGATTCGCTATCGCGAAGACGCGGATTGAGACGGATTTTTTATATTCTTACTTTTTTGCTATTCTCAAAAATTTTTCTTCGAAATTCTGGTTTTGTTCCAAAATTTAGAAGTAAACCTACTTCGCAATTAGTACCTCTTAAATAGTTTAAAATTTGGTTTTCAAATTCCATTACGATACAATCTGCTGCTTTTAATTCTAAAATAATTAAATCTTCCACTACCAAATCTGCATAATATTCGCCTACTTTTATTCCTTTATAATAAACGATGATTTTCTTCTGTGCTTCAACGTTAAGCCCTTTATTCTTTAATTCTAAATACAACGAATTTTGATAAACTCTTTCTAAAAATCCATATCCTAACTCATTATAAACTTCATAAAAAGTTTTGATAATTACTTCGGTTAACTCTTGATGCAATAATTTCATAAAAAACAAATTTGAATGAAATATACTACATAAAATTTAAAACCAAATATAAAATCCGTTTTAATCCGCGTCTTCGCGATAGCGAATCCGTTTCATCCGTGTTCTATCTACACAATCTTGGTAAACGGAATTTCGTCTTTTAATGCCTTTAAAATAAAATTATCGTTTAATCCATTGACAATCCAAGTTTCGATATTCGCTGCTTTTGAAATTGCAGCCGCTTCTATTTTGGACTGCATTCCTCCTGTTCCGTGTGATGATTTTGATTCGCCGATTTCCTTTTCTAAGGTCTTTAAATCATTTACCAATTTGATTGTTTCTGGATTTTCATCGTGAATAGAATCTTTCGTGTAAATTCCATTTGTATTGGTGGCAATAATCAGAATATCAACATTTAACAGCACTGCCGTTAAAGCGGCTAATTTGTCGTTATCTCCAAACCTAATCTCATCTGTTGCAACAGTATCATTCTCATTAATAATCGGAATGTAATTGTTTTTAACTAATACATTAATGGTATTGACAATATTCTTTTTGGTCTGCTCTTTTTCGAAATCAGAATAAGAAAGTAAACACTGCGATGTATTTAAACCTAAATCCTTGAAATTTTCATTGTAAATCCGCATTAAATGAGGCTGTCCAATTGAAGCTAAAGCCTGTTTTACAAAAACATCCTTGTCTTGATTATCCAGCTTTACAAATTGCTTTGCCGCCGCAATTGCTCCTGAACTCACTATGATAAATTCATATTCGTCGTTTAAAGCTGCAATCTGTATTCCAAGGTCTTCAATTTTTCCCCGCGAAATATGATTGGTTTCTTTGGTTAAAGTATTACTTCCTATTTTTAATAAAATCCGTTTCTTACCCATTGTTGTTGTTTTGCTGCGATTTTTTAACCGCAAAGTGCGCAAGGTTTTTTTATTGTGTGTGTTTACAAAACGCTAAGTTCGCAAAGCTTCATCTATAGTTAAATTCCAAAAAATAAATTCCAAATTCCAATAATCTAAAATCAAAAATCGTTAATCATCAATCTAAAATCTGAACTCTAAAATCACCTAATTTGTCCTTCTCCATACACGTACCATTTATTGGTTACAAGATGTTGAAGACCAATTGGACCTCTTTGGTGCAATTTATCGGTACTTATTGCTAATTCGCCACCAAGTCCAAATTGTCCGCCGTCTGTAAAACGGGTTGAGGCATTTTGGTATACTGCTGCAGCATCTATTGCTTCCATAAATTGTTGTGCCGTTTCGTCGTCTCTTGTTATAATTGCTGCAGAATGTCCTCCACAGTATTTATTAATCATATCGATTGCATGATCCTGAGAATCGATGGTTCCAATTACAATTTTATAATCTAAAAACTCTTCGTACCAAATATCTTCGTTTTGCAGTGTTTTCGTGTTTTCGAAATTCTCTAATGATTTATCTACAATAACTTCTACTTTTGCTTCTATTAAAGCCTCAATCAGCATTGCTGTGAAGCCTTCAAAATTAGGAAGTTTCGAATCAATCAAAACTTTATCCAAAGCATTACAAGCTGAAATTTTAGCTGTTTTGGCATTCAAAATCACTTTTAAAGCCAAATCTGTATCTGCTTTTTCATTAACATAAACAAAATTATTGCCGCGTCCGCTTACGATTACGGGACAAGTTGCATGCGCTTTTACAAACTCAATTAGTTTTTCTCCTCCTCTTGGAACAATTAAATCAACTTTTTGAGTTGGTTTTTCTAAAAATGCCTGAGTTTCTGTTCTGTTGTAATTCAGATATTCCACCCATTCTTTTGAAACTCCGTTTTCTTCTAAAGCTTTATGCCATAGGCTTACGATTTTCAAGTTTGATTTTAAAGATTCTTTTCCTCCTTTTAATAAAATCTTATTTCCAGATTTAAAAGCGATTCCTCCCGCTTCTATGGTAACATCAGGACGAGATTCGTAAATAATTAAAATCGTTCCGAAAGCAGCGGTTTTATTCACCACTTTTATTCCATTATCATGAGTAAAATGAAAACGCTCAACACCAACGGGATCTTCTTGAGAAGCTAATTGGTTTAATGATAAAATCATTTCGTCAACTTTTTTATCATCTACTTTTAAGCGTTCTTCCATCGCTAAATCTGAGCCGTCGTAATCGGCAAGATCTTCCTGATTAGTCAAGATTATCTCATTCCGTTCCTGTTCGACCAGCTTTGCCATAGTCCGCAAAACCGCATTGCGTGTTTCAATTGATAATGGTTTCATAATTTCAAGTGGTTGGTTGTTTTTTGGTTGTTTCTTTTTTCAGAAACTTTATTTTAAACCTGACAGGCTTTTAAAACCCGTCAGGTATAACGTAACAAGAATTAGTTCTTTAATTCTTCTAAACTTTCTTTTAAAGCTTTTACAAACGTATCAATATCAGCTTTTTTCACAGTTAAAGGCGGTAAAATTCTTAATAGATTTTTATTGTTGGCGCTTCCTGTAAAAATGTGTTTTTCGATAATCAATTTCTTTCTTAAAGCTGCAACATCAAAATCAAACTCAACTCCAAGCATTAATCCTTTTCCTTTTACTTGTTTGATTCCGTCAACTTCTTTTATTTTTTCTAAGAAGTATTCATAAACTTCGTTTACATTTTTCTGTAAATCTAGTTTTTCAATTACATCTAAAACCGCAATTCCCGCTGCACAAGACAAGTGGCTTCCGCCGAAAGTAGTTCCTAATAATCCGAAACTTGCTTCAAATTTTGGAGAAATTAAGATGGCTCCAACAGGAAAACCGTTCCCCATTCCTTTTGCAACCGAAATAATATCAGCATTGATTCCGTGATGCTGGAAAGCGAAGAATTTCCCGCTTCTTCCGTATCCTGATTGTACTTCGTCTAAAATTAAAACAACATCGTGTTTTTTACAAGCTTTTTCTAAAGCCTGGAAAAACTCAGTTGTTCCTTGATCTAAACCACCAACTCCTTGAATTCCTTCAATAATTACAGCAGTAACATCTCCTTTAGCTAATTCAGCTTCAACTAATTCGATTTGGTTTAGTGGTAAAAAAGTAACCACTTGTTGTGCGTTAATTGGTGCAACAATTTTTTTGTTATCAGTAACTGCAACTGCTGCAGAAGTTCTTCCATGAAAAGAATTATCAAAAGCTACAACTCTTGATTTTCCATTGTGGAAAGAAGCTAGTTTCAAAGCATTTTCATTGGCTTCAGCACCAGAACTGCATAAAAACAATTCGTAATCTTCTAAACCAGAAAGCTTTCCTAATTTCTGAGCCAATTCTACCTGCAAAGGATTCTGAATAGCATTCGAATAAAATCCTAAATGATCTAATTGATTTTTAAGTTTTGCTACATAATCCGGTTGTGTGTGTCCGATCGAAATCACACCATGTCCGCTATATAAATCTAAATATTCTACTCCTTTGTCGTCAATAATTGTACAATCTACTGCTTTTACTGGAGTTATGTCGTATAATGGGTAAACGTTGAATAAGTTCATGTGTTTTTTTGTTTATTTTGTTTCAGGTTTCATGTTTCAAGTTACTCACTGAACGTGAAAACTAAAACTTCAAACCTTAAAACTAGTTATGTTTCTTCGTATCCATTTCGAGTCACGCACAGAACGTGAAACCTGAAACTTGAAACTTGAAATTAAAAAATTAAAATCCGCTTGGTTTCAAATGTAAACCTGTGGTTTCTTCTAATCCGAACATTAAATTCATGTTTTGAATTGCTTGTCCTGAAGCACCTTTGGTTAAGTTATCGATAATTGATGTTATGAGAACCCGGTTTCCTTTTTTCAATAAACTAATAATACATTTATTCGTCTGCACCACTTGTTTCATGTTGATGTTGGTTGTGGTAACGGTTACAAAAGGCTCATTTTTATAAAACTCTTCGTATTTGGCAACCAATTGCTCCAAACTATCATCACATAATGTATATAAAGTTGCAAAAATTCCTCTTGGGAAATCTCCTCTGTTTGGAATAAAAAGCAATTCGCTGTCAAAATCGTCTTGCAACTGAACTAAGCTTTCTCCGATTTCTCCCAAATGCTGGTGTTCAAAAGCTTTATAATGTGACATATTATTGTTTCTCCAACTGAAATGAGAAGTTTCTGAAAGACTTACTCCCGCTCCTGTACTTCCCGTTGTAGCATTAATATGAATATCATTATTCAGCAAATTATGTTTTGCTAAAGGTAATAATGCCAATTGAATAGCAGTTGCAAAACAACCTGGATTTGCAATATAATTTGCTTTTTTGATTTCGGCTTTATTGATTTCAGGCAATCCGTAAACAAAATCTTTTCCTTCAAAATGAGCGTCTTTATTCAATCTGAAATCATTTCCTAAATCGATGATTTTCGTATGGCTTGCAAACTGATTTTCTTTCAAAAATGAAATCGATTTTCCGTGACCTAAACACAAGAAAACAACATTCACATTTGGATTTATTTCAGCTGTGAAATTCATTTCGATATCACCCATCAAATCTTGGTGCGCCACAGAAAGCGGCTTTCCCGCATTTGTTGTACTGTAAACAAAATCGATGTTTGCTTTGGGGTGATACATTAAAATTCTGATGAGTTCTCCAGCCGTGTAGCCCGAACCACCAATAATTCCGACATTAATCATGATCTAATTTGTTTACAGATGAGAAAATATTTTGTGCATTTCCTAAAATCTTAATAAATCCTTTTGCATCGTCAGATGTCCAAGCATTGTTCATTTCTCCGTATTGACCGAAACCTGTATTCATTAAATCATTTTCAGATTCGATTCCATCAAGTGAGAAATGGTATGGTTTTAAAGAAACTGTTACCGTTCCGTTTACTGTTTTTTGTGTGTCTTGCAAGAAAGTTTCAATGTTTCTCATAACTGGATCTAAGAATTGACCTTCGTGAAATAACATTCCGTACCAGTTTCCTAATTGTTCTTTCCAGTATTGCTGCCATTTTCCAAGAGTATGTTTCTCTAATAAATGGTGTGCTTTGATGATAATTAACGGAGCTGCAGCTTCAAAACCAACTCTTCCTTTAATTCCAATAATCGTATCTCCAACGTGAATATCTCTACCAATTGCATAAGCACTTGCCAGTTTTTCAAGAGCTACAATATTATTTGATGGTTTATCCGTTTTTCCATTTAAACCAACTAATTCTCCTTGTTCAAAATGAAGCGTTACTTTTTCTTCACCTTCTTTTTGCAATTGAGAAGGGTACGCTTCACTTGGCAACGGTTGGCTTGAAGTTAGAGTTTCTTTCCCTCCAACACTTGTCCCCCAAAGTCCTTTATTGATAGAATATTGAGCTTTTTCCCAAGAATAGTGAACTCCGTTTTGAGCCAAATAATCAACTTCTTCTTGTCTTGACAATTTTAAATCTCTAATCGGCGTAATGATTTCGATTTCTGGAGCAATAGTCTGGAAAATCAAATCAAAACGAATTTGGTCGTTTCCTGCACCAGTACTTCCGTGAGCTATAGCAGTTGCTCCTACTTTTTTCGCATATTTTATAGCTTCAATTGCCTGAAAAACACGCTCAGCACTTACTGATAATGGGTATGTATTGTTCTTTAATACATTTCCAAAAATCAAGTATTTTATAGCTTTATCGTAATATTTATCTAAAATTGTTAAGTTGGCGTGCTGTGCACTTCCTAACTCGTAAGCTCTTTTTTCTATAGCTGATAATTCTTCTGCACTAAATCCTCCTGTATCAACAAGAACGGTATGAACCTCATAACCTTTTTCATTTTTTAAATATTTCAAACAATACGAGGTATCTAATCCTCCGCTATAAGCTAATACTACTTTTTTCATTTTTTATAATTTAGGCTAATACTTTCGTATATAGCAGTTTGAGATTTCTTTTTAATTAAATTTTGAATAAAAAAACAAATGACAATAATTTGTTTAAGAATAAAGCCTGTTTTATTTTTTTAAGTCTGCTTAAAACAGCCTCGTTAAAAGGATGTCTCGGTGGTGTTTTTTGTTTTTCTTTTGGATTGTACAACATTCCAGTACAAAGACACATTTTGTTTTCTTTGCTTTGTAAAATTGGGAAGTTAGTACAGGTTTTACAGCCCGCCCAGAAACTTGGATTGGTTGTCAATTCTGAGAAAGGAACTGGTTTATAGCCTAATTCAGAGTTAATTTTCATAACAGCTAAACCTGTAGTAATTCCAAATATCTTAGCATCTGGAAATCTTTTCAAAGAATAATCAAAAACTTTGGATTTTATTTTTTTTGCCAAACCATGACTTCTATAATCTGGATGTACAATTAATCCTGAATGAGCGACAAATTTTCCGTGCTGCCAGCTTTCTATATAGCAAAAACCTGCAAATTTTCCGTCTGCCAAAGCAATCATCGCATCACCATTTGCCATTTTTTTCTGAATGTACTCAGGAGTCCTTTTAGCAATCCCCGTACCTCTTAATAAGGCAGACGATTCTATCGTATCGCAGATTTCCTGCGCATACTTAAAGTGTTCTTCTTGAGTTACAACAATAGAGATCTTCATTTCAATTATTGAAGTTAGAGTTAAAAATTAAAGCATATTGATTCGCTTGAAATCCAGAATTGAATCCAATAAAATTAAGCACAAAAGAAGTAAACACCTCAAAACCAAAACATTGATTAAGAAAATTTACAAAATAATAAATACTTTTAGGATGCGTTTGTCCAATGGACAAATTATGTGATTTCAAAATGAAAAATGGATATGAATAAATATACGGCTATAAAACTCAGTGAACACTATAGAGATAGTGTCCGTACTTCGGGAGAAGTAATCGGTGAGTTTGTCCGTGACAAAGAAGTTATATGTAAACTTATTTTATTCATCGGTGCAAAAGTACATTATTTTTTTATTTACAAAACAAAAAATTAAAATTCTAACATTTTTTTTAGGTTTTGTTAATATATGCAAAAACAAAAACCCGATAATTATCTCTAACTATCGGGTTTTAAATAGGTTATATCTTTATAATTTTTACTTCTTAGTAAACTGCATTATTTGTCCGTTATCTAAAATTGTCATGTCAAACGCATTTTTAGCTTCATTAAATTTAAATTTTAATCCCGCTCTTTTCGATTCAAATGTGTCTTTTTCGCCTGCTACAGGCTCTAATGTAAACTTAGGATAATTTGGAAGTTCGGCAACTAAAGCACTATTTTTTTCTGTCAGTTCAATAGTTAAAGGAGATTTTGCTGTAGCATATTTACCTAAATATCCATCTAAAATAATATCTTTTTCCAATTTACCTTTTGCTGCTGTCCAAACATTATTTGAGTCGTTATTGTCTGGAAAAACATGATCAGGATCTAGCGTAATGCTTTCTATTTCTTCTGTAGAATTATGTTTGAAAGACCAGCTGTTATTACGTTGCCATACTTCTACCGGAAGATTAACTCTAGTTACTTTTCCGCTTTTTGTTTTCACATCTAAAACAATTGGCATTGGCATTTTATCAAAATTTTCAACTGTGATTATGGCACCTTTAGCAGGATCGTTTTTTACATATTTTACAGAATTAACACCTTGATCAAAACGCCAATTGTTTACATACCAGCTTCTCCAGAACCAGCTTAGATCTTCACCGGCAACATTTTCCATAGATCTAAAGAAATCATCTGGTTGTGGATGTTTATATGCCCAACGCTGAATATAGGTTCTAAAAGCAGTATCAAAACGCTCTTTTCCTAAAATCTGTTCTCTTAAAATTACTAAACCTGCACTTGGTTTAAAGTAGCATAACATACCAATATTAGCTTCCTTCATATTATCAGGAGAACTCATAATTGTTTCTAAATTGGGTCTAGTAAACGGTTCTGCTTGTTCGTGCAAATCTGTTGGCTGTTCTTTGTACTCTCCATTATTAAATGCAGCAGTGCTTAACGAGTTAATAAAAGTGTTAAATCCTTCATCCATCCAAGCAAATAATCTTTCATTAGAACCAACAATCATTGGGAACCAAATATGTCCGAATTCATGATCTGTAACTCCCCATAAATCTGCTCCTTTAGATTTCCATCCGCAGAAAACAATTCCAGGATATTCCATTCCTCCTTCATTACCTGCAACGTTTGTAGCTGCTGGATAAGGATATTCGAACCATTGTTTAGAATAATGTTCAATTGAAGCTTTCACATATTCTGTAGAACGTCCATAAGCACCTTGCCCATCACTTTCAACTGGATAAGCAGACAATGCTAATGATTTTTTACCGCTTGGAAGGTTAATTTTAGCTCCGTCTAAGATAAAAGCCGGAGAAGATGCCCAAGAAAAATCACGTGCATTTTTGATTTTATAATGCCATGTTTTTTCAGTTCCTGAGTTGCTATTTGCCGTTGCGTTAACTTCATCGGCAGTACGAATCATAACTGTTTTGTCGCTGTTTGAAGCGTCTTTATATCTTTTTAATTGCTCAGCAGAAAATACTTCCTGACCGTTTAGCAATTCTCCTGAAGCTACAACATAGTGATTTCCTGGAACTGTAAGTTTCACATCAAAATCTCCATATTCTAAGTAAAACTCAGACGCACCTAAATAAGGAGCTGTATTCCATCCTCTAACATCATCATACACACACATACGTGGGTACCACTGTGCAATCGTGAAAATTTTTCCATTTTTTGTTTCCAAAACTCCCATTCTATCAGAGCCCTCGAAAGGCGCGATGAAAGAAAATTCGATTTTAACTTTTACAGAGCCTCCTTTTGCAGCTAATTCTTGTGGAAGGAAAATCTGCATTCTTGTGTCTGTAACTATATATTTGGCAACTGTTTCTGTTTTAGTTTTTCCACCAGTAATTACTTTTACAGATTTAATTTTATTTCCACCATCAAAAACTTGTCCTTGGGCTCCGTTACGGCTTCCTGTCAAAGGCACTATAGCGTTTCCTCTAGAATCTTCTTTAAATAAATTCTGATCTAAATTCAGCCAAAGAAATGATAATTTATTAGGGCTATTATTCGTATAAGTAATTTCATCTGTCCCTACAATCTCATTTGTAGTTCCGTTTAATTTTGCCGTAATCTGATAATCGGCTCTATTCTGCCAATACTCAACTCCTGGCTCACCACTAGCTGCGCGGGTTGATGTAGCATTTTTGGTGTAAAAATGAGGTTCCAAAGGCATCATGATAATTGTAATTGTTTACCGGATTTGCTGCTGTCGCTGACGGGGTTTGCTGCGCCCATACTGAAGAAATCCCAAAAAATAAAGCCGCGGTTAAAATGGCTTTTGCAGATTGCTTTTTCATATTTTTTAGCTGTTTATGTAGCAAATTAATGAAAAAAAAAGCTATTTACAGAGAAACTTTAAAACATAAATTCAATTTTAGCAAAATTTTATCAATAAAATAATTTAAGCCTTTTTCTTAAAAAACTAAATTTTATAAAATATATTTACATCTCTATAAAAAATATTCATTTTATATTCAACATTGTGACTACAACTATTTCAAATTCAATATTAAAAGCTTCCATTAAACATGCTGGAGCTGAATTATTTTCATTAAAAGACAATCAAGAAAACGAATATATCTGGGAAGGCAATCCAGATTTTTGGGGCAAACATTCTCCTGTACTTTTTCCAATTGTAGGAACTTTAAAAAATAACACCTACACAATCAATGAAAAAGAATACCATCTGCCACGCCATGGTTTTGCTCGTGACATGGACTTTGAATTGATTGAAAAAACGGAAAATAAAGCCGTTTTCTCTCTTCAATCTTCTGAAGAAACATTGCAGAAGTATCCTTTTAAATTTGAATTGCAGCTTATTTATACGCTTAATGAAAACGCATTGGAGCTTGAATACAAAGTCATTAATAAAGGAAAAGAAAAAATGCCTTTTTCTATTGGAGCGCACCCAGCAATTGCTCTTCCTGATCATTTTGAAAATTATGCCCTTCAATTTGAAAAAGAGGAAAGTTTAAAATATTACCTTCTTGAAAACGATTTGATTTCGTCTAAAACTAAAATTTTAGATACCAAAAACAATTTAGTCCCTTTAAATTATGAACTATTTAGTAACGATGCTCTAATCTTTAAAACATTAGAATCAAAATCTTTAACTATTTTAAACAATTCAAAACCTTATATAAAAGTTGATTATAAAGATTTTCCAAGTTTAGGAATCTGGACAAAAGAAGACGCACCTTTTATTTGTATTGAACCATGGCTTGGATATTCTGACACTGATGAAAACACAGGTGATTTATACCAAAAAGAAGGAATTTTGACATTGGAAGCCAACAAAGATTTCAGTGCAAAATTTAGTATAACAACATTATAATAAAGAAAATGTTAGATTTTAACTTTACTCCATTTCCTGTAATAGAAACAGAACGCATAATTCTAGACCGCCTTAACAACAAAGACGTACAGGAAGTTTTTGAACTACGTTCTAATCCTGAAATCATGAAATTTATTCCAAGACCTTTAACAAAAAATCATGAAGACGCTTTGGAACACATCAAAATAATCAATGATAAAATTGACGATAACACTGGAATAAATTGGAGTATCAGACTAAAAGGCAACCCTAAGTTGCTTGGAATTATTGGTTTTTACAGATTGCAACCTGAAAATTACCGAGCAGAAATAGGTTATATGCTTTCAGCTGATTATCATGGAAAAGGAATTATTCCAGAGGCTGTAAACCGACTAATTAAATTTGGTTTTGAAGATTTAAAACTTCACTCGATAGAAGCTGTAATTGATCCAGGAAATCATGCCTCAGAAAAAGTATTACAAAAATGTGGATTTGTTAAAGAAGCGCATTTAAAAGAATCAGAATTTTGGGAAGGAAAATTTCTTGATAAGGTAATTTATTCATTATTAGAAAAGTAGATTTTTATTCTTGTTAAAATAATCTTATAGGCAATTGTTCTCTAGCATTATACGTTATATTTGCGCTCGAAATCAGCAAAAAAAGCTGTTTTTGAATCCAAAACATTTTTATGAAAAAAATACCTGCCCTACTTGTTCTTTTATTTTGTATGCAATTACAAAGTCAGACATTTGTAAAATTTAACGGAGCAACTGCTTTGTTTTTAGTTCCTAATATTGGAATAGAAACTAGCATTGGAGAGAAAACCACATTTAGTGCCGATGTAATGGCTTCTTTCTGGGAATCGTTTAACGGACACAATCCAATGAAATTTATTACTATTACTCCAGAAGTACGTTACCATTTTAAAGAAAAATATAACGGTTTTTATGTAGGAGGACATATTGGAGCCGATAAATACGAATTGCAAAAATGGAATTATTGGGACAGTAACCGTTATGAAGATGGTTTTGGATATAGACTTGGTGCTACTGTGGGTTATAACCTAAAACTAAGTGATAAGTTTTTACTTGACTTTTTTGTAGGCGGTGGATGGCATCAAGGTTTTTATAAAGGATATTATAATGATGGAACTCCAGGAAGATATGAAAAAGCCCCGAATTATAATAAAAGTGGTGAATGGCTTCCGTACCGTGGAGGAGTTATGATCTCTTATAAACTATAAGAATCAGCTGAGCTTAGGAAGCGTTTTTACATAAAGCTCTTCTACTTTTTTACGAGCCCAATCTGTTTTTCTCAAGAATGTAAGACTCGATTTTACACTCGGATTTGAAGTAAAGCATTTTACTGGAATTAATTCTCCTAAAGTATCAAATCCATAATGATTGACTAAAGTTTCGACAATTTTTTGAAGCGTGATTCCGTGAAGGGGATCTTTAGATTGATTTTGCATTTTATACTTTTTAGATAATAAATCAAAAAGACCGTACTAGGAAAAGTACGGTCTTTTCTTTTTGCAAAATTACTAAAATAGAATTTTACGATAATCAAATAAAGAATAAATTAGAATACGAATTTAAATCCGACAGAAACAGGAGAGGTCAAATTTGGGTTACTTCCTGCTAATGCTGTATTGTAAAACGGATCTATATTTGCAACATGTGCTAAACCAAAATTGGTAACTGTAGTTTTGTCTCCAGTTTTAGGATCAAGTGTTGTTGATGTAAAGTTGGCCAAATCATAAGAAAACTCCACAGAGAAATTTTTGGTTACGAAATAATCAAATCCACCTGATAAAGACAATCCAACTTGATTTACTTTTAACTCACTTTCTTTTTCTTTACCAGTAATAATAGGTACTGCCAATTGTCCGAAGAAATAAAGTGAACCAGCAACATTCCAGTATTTTCTAACTAAAGGCTGCGCGACAAATAGATTTGTTTTTGCTGCAGTTCCAGCATCAGAATCTGCTTTAATGTTGATAAAACCAACTCCTGCACCTACCGCAACAGATGGTGTTACAAATGTTCCAACAATTGGCAGCACAGATAATGTCGTATTTTTTTCATCTGCCGTTTTCGTTTGTTGATAACCGAATTGAGAGGTTGCAAACCATGCTCCTTTTAGTCCTTGAGTTGAATCCTGGGCTTTAGCGGTTAAACCCATAATTACAACGCCGACTAGCGTTACAATTTTTTTCATTATTAAATTTGTTTTAGAAATTATGAGACAAACTTAAAAGGAAGCGTTTTTGTCCTAGATGATTAAAATCATAGATTAAAAAAAAACTTTAATTATCTTAGCCCTCATGAAATTTTTCAATTTTGTCTTACATTTGCAGCTATGATAAAATCAGTCAATATATTAAACAAAAGAGCCCGATTCGATTATGAAATAATCGATACGTACACTGCTGGAATTGTTTTGGCAGGAACAGAAATTAAATCTATACGTTTAGGGAAAGCAAACATTACCGAAAGTTTTTGTGAATTCAGTGGTATGGAACTTTTTGCCATTAATACTTATATTGAAGAATATTCTTTTGGAAATCAATTCAATCATAAATCTAGAAGTGAGCGAAAATTACTTTTAAACAAAAAGGAGTTAAAAACGCTACATAAAAGTGTTCAGGCAAAAGGACTTACTATTATCCCTTTGAAATTGTTTACAAATGAAAAAGGTTTAGCCAAGTTACAGATCGGCCTTTGTAAAGGAAAGAAAAACTACGACAAACGTGAATCTCTAAAGGAGCAAGATACCAAACGAGATTTAGACCGCATTAAAAAAGCTTACAACTAGTAAGCTTTTTTATTTTTATACAAAACACTTATAATTAACATTTTATAGTTATTTTTACTTATAACCAATTTAACTGTAAAATATGAAAAAGTACTTAGTTTTGTTTTTCGCTATTGCAGCGTTTTCAAGTTGTGGCAGTAATACTTCTATTGTAAACAGCTGGAGAGATCCTGATGTAACGATTGCTCAGGAACAATTTAAAAAAGTTTTGGTTGTCGCTTTGGTCAAAGATGAAGCTTCGAGACGAATTACAGAAAACAGAATTGCGGCAAGCAATCCAGTATTTAAAACGTCGTATCAATACTTAAATGCAACTTCACAATTATCACAAGAACAAAAACTAAAGGTTTTACAAGACGAAAATTTTGACGGAGTAATCAGTATGCGATTAGTCAGCAAAGAAAAAGAAGTTAATTATGTTCCTGGCACTTATACAGGAATGTACTATGGCGGTTTTGACGGAATGTATACAGGAATGTACGGTTATGGATTTGGAAACTGGTACGGAATGTATTCTCCAAATTTTTACGATCCAGGATATTACCAAGAAACTACATCTTACATGGTAGAAACCAATGTATTTTCGCTAAAACAAAACAAATTAATCTGGACAGGAACTACAGAATCGCAATATGTTACCGATTTAGGACAAACCGTTGATGCAATAATGCAAGCTGTTGTAAAAGAAATGAGAAAGGACGGATTGCTTCCTCCAAAATAAAATGTCGAAGCAGTATTTTTATGAAATACTGCTTTTCTTTCACTTAAAAAATTGACTAATTTTGTCAAGACTAAATATTTCATAAAATGAAATCACTTTTAAAAAACGCTAGAGAACAGAAAGGTTTAAAAACTCGTGAGTTAGCTCAGCTTGCTGATATCGATCAAGCTTTGATCAGCAAATTTGAATCTGGAACTCGAAGACCAACGAAAGAGCAAGTAACCAAATTATCTCAACTTTTAGAGATTGATTATGAAACTTTAATGGTTGCTTGGCTTAAAGAGAAAATTCTTTATGAAATTGGGGATGATGATCTTGCTTTAAAGGCGCTAAAAGTTGCCGAAGACGAAATCAAATACAATAAAACGGTTTCGAATCTTAAGTTATCTACTTCGTTAGAGAAAATCCTAAAAGAGATTGATGCTTTAAAAGAAAAATTAGATTCTTATCGCCAGTACGACAGCTTTAAGATCAAACAAGCTCTCGAATTAGAATATACTTTTGAAAGTAATAGGATTGAGGGAAACACAATGACTCTTCGTGAAACAGATATGGTTATCAATGAAGGCTTGACAATTTCTGGCAAAAGCATGCGCGAACATCTTGAAGCCATTAATCATCAGGAAGCTATTGGTTTTATAAAAGAGTTAATGAGTAAAAACAATTCATTAAACGAACGCGATCTTTTATCAATTCACAACTTAATCTTAAGAGGAATAATTCCAGAAGATGCTGGACGTTATAGAAAAGTTCAGGTCATGATTCAAGGAAGCAGTCACATGCCTCCTCAATCTTTAATGATTCCACAAGAAATGGAAGAATATTTTAATTGGTATGAAATCAATAAAAATAAATTACACCCTATTATTCTTGCTGCTGAAATGCATGAAAGATTAGTTACAATTCATCCATTTATTGATGGAAACGGAAGAACTTCAAGATTAATTATGAATTTAATACTCATGCAAAAAGGTTATCCTATTGCTAACATTAAAGGTGATTATGAAACTCGAATGCAATATTATCAGTCCTTAGAAATTGCTCAAACCAAAAAAGACAAAGAAGATTTTTTTCTGTTTATAGCTCAAAAAGAAAAAGAAAGCCTGGAAAGATATATTTCAATTCTTACACAATAAAAAAGCCCAGCTAAAACTGGGCTTCGTATTAATTTTTATCTTCTAATAAAGGAACAAATCTAAACTCTCCAAACTCATGTTTTTCAAATTGAGTTTCATTCTTTCTGATTAATAAAGTCATAATCTGAACATCTTCTCCTAACGGAATAACAAGCCTTCCTCCTATTTTCAACTGAGCCATTAAAGGCTGCGGAATAAAAGGCGCACCTGCTGTAACTATAATACTATCAAACGGAGCAAAATTGGGCAATCCTTTATAACCATCTCCAAAAGAAACATGCTTTGGACGAATGTTTAACTTTGGAAATAAATTGGAAGTTGTTTTAAACAATTCACTTTGTCTTTCAACGGTAAATACTTTAGCGCCTAGCATAAATAAAACGGCAGTCTGATAACCAGAACCAGTTCCTATTTCCAAAACTTTATGATCTTTCTTAACTTCAAGCAATTGCGACTGAAAAGCCACCGTATAAGGCTGAGAAATCGTTTGCCCCGCGCCAATAGGAAATGCCTTGTCTTGATAAGCGAAATCTTCAAAACTTGAATTTAAAAAAAGGTGTCTTGGGATTTTTTTAATGGCATCCAAAACCGCTCTATCAGTAATTCCTTTTTGTTCTAAAGTCGTTACTAATTGATTGCGAAGTCCTTGATGTTTGGCAGTGTCTTTCAAAATGGGTAGGTTTTATTTTCGCAAAAATAAGAAACAAAACAGGATTTCAAATATTGATTTTTAAATATTAAATTAATAAAGCTAAAAGTTGAAATGTGAATTGCGAAATATAGACCGTAAAACGTAAAACATCGACCGTTAAATATCGAAAGCCATAACTCACATTTACATTTCACATTTCACAATTCGGTAAATTCATTTTCACGTTAAACAAATAAATTATATTTTTGTTTAAAATACATTCTCATGTTAAAAGTAGGAGTTTTAGGTGCTGGTCATCTTGGTAAAATACATTTACGCTTATTACAACAATCTGACAAATACGAATTAGTTGGATTTTACGACGAAAATCAAGAAAATGCCGAAAGAATCTCTAAAGAGTTTGGCTATAAAAACTTCAGCACAATTGCAAAACTTATTCACGCTGTCGACGTGATTGACATTGTAACTCCAACACTTTCACACTATAAATGTGCAAAAGTTGCCATCAAATCAGGAAAACATATCTTTATTGAAAAACCAATCGCTAATACGGTTGAAGAAGCGGAAGAAATTATTGCTTTGGCAAAAGAGTACAATGTAAAAGGGCAAGTTGGTCACGTAGAGCGTTTTAATCCCGCTTTTATCGCTACAAAAAACATGATCGAAAACCCGATGTTTATTGAGACGCATCGTTTGGCCGAATTTAATCCGCGTGGTACAGACGTTCCTGTGGTTTTAGATTTAATGATTCATGATATTGATGCCATTTTAAGTGTAGTAAATTCAAAAGTAAAAGATATTCATGCCAGCGGTGTATCTGTAATTAGCGATACTCCAGATATTGCCAATGCCAGAATTGAATTCGAAAATGGTTGTGTAGCGAACTTAACAGCAAGCAGAATCTCATTAAAAAACATGCGTAAGTCACGTTTCTTCCAAAAAGATGCTTACATTTCTGTTGACTTCTTAGAAAAGAAATGCGAAGTGGTCCGTATGAAAGATGCGCCAGAAGTTCCTGGAGATTTTGACATGATTCTTCAAAACGCCGAAGGTGTAAAAAAACAAATCTATTTCACCAATCCAGATGTCGAGCAAAACAATGCAATTCTGGACGAATTAGAATCTTTTGCAAATGCAATCAATACAGATACTACACCAGTTGTAACACTGGAGCAAGCTACAGATGCTTTGCGCGTGGCTTATCAAATTATTGATTGTTTCGATAAATAAATTAAAGAATTTTAAAAATAAATTAGCCACGAAATTCGCGATCAAGTTGCGAATTCGTGGCTAAATCGTAAAATATAATATACTAAAGGTAATATGAAAACAATAGCTGTAATTGGAGCAGGAACAATGGGTAACGGAATTGCACATACTTTTGCGCAAAGCGGATTTACTGTAAAATTAATCGATGTTTCTGAAAAATCATTAGATAAAGGAATGGCAACCATTGCTGCTAACCTAGATCGTATGCTTTCTAAAGGAACAATTACTCAAGAACATGTTGCTAAAACTATCACCAATATTATTACTTACACAGATATAAAAGACGGTGTTGTTGGTGTAGATTTAGTAGTTGAAGCAGCAACTGAAAACGTTGAATTAAAACTAAATATCTTCAAACAATTAAACGAATATTGCTCGCACAACACCATTTTAGCAACCAATACTTCTTCTATTTCAATTACACAGATTGGAGCTGTTGTAGCACATCCTGAACGTGTTATCGGAATGCACTTTATGAATCCTGTGCCGATTATGAAATTAGTCGAAATCATCCGAGGATACAATACAAGCGATGAAGTAACTAAAATCATCATGACTTTATCTGAAAAATTAGGTAAAGTTCCTGTTGAAGTAAACGATTATCCAGGTTTCGTAGCAAACAGAATCTTAATGCCAATGCTAAACGAAGCAATTGAAACGTTATATAACAAAGTCGCAGGAGTTTACGAAATTGACACCTTAATGAAATTAGGAATGGGGCATCCAATGGGACCACTTCAATTAGCTGATTTCATAGGTCTTGACGTTTGTCTAGCAATCTTAAATGTAATGTACGACGGATTCAAAAATCCAAAATATGCTCCTTGCCCACTTTTAGTTAATATGGTTAGAGCTGGAAAACTTGGAGTTAAATCTGGAGAAGGTTTTTACGATTACAGCGAAAGTAAAAAAGCAGAGAAAATCTCGAAGCAATTTTTGTAAAATCTGATTTGTTCAATGAAAAAAATAATCTTTCTAGTCATTCTAATAATTTTTAGTTTAATTACTCTTTATTATTACAAACCAGTGACTATTGATTATTTATTTGGAATAACTAGAACTTTAAAGCCAGAAAATGGATATCAACTGGATATCAACAACAAAAGGTATGACAATTGTGTCTTTAAAAGTACCGAGAGTTTTGATAAAAAGCGAAAACACAATTTTTTAATTTTATATTTAAGAGATTTAAATATAAAATCAGACTTTGAAATAATCGTTGTAAATCTTGATGACAAAGTAGTAGGCTATTTTTGTGGTTCTGATAAGTGCTATGACAAAGTATTTGGCACTCTTTTTCAAAGTGATATGGGTTCTTTTTATATTCCTTTAGAGGATGATGCAAAAGGCCTGGATTCGATACTAAATTAAAAATGGAAAGTAAAAAGATCGATTTTTACATTCCATCAGAAAGAAATGAAAGCTTACATATTCAGCTTTTAAAAAAATAAATAAAATGTCAATAGCATCAAACTTACATACAATCAAAGCAACTTTACCTGAACAGGTAACTCTTGTTGCCGTTTCTAAAACAAAACCTGTTTCAGACTTAATAAAAGCGTACGAAGCAGGCCAACGCATTTTTGGAGAAAACAAAATTCAGGAAATGACCGAGAAATGGGAACAAATGCCAAAAGACATTCAATGGCATATGATTGGTCATGTTCAGTCCAATAAAGTCAAATTTATGGCTCCGTACGTGACTTTGATTCATGGTGTTGACAGTTTAAAATTATTACAAGAAATCAACAAAAAAGCTTTAAAAAATAAAAGAATTATAGATTGCCTTCTTCAAATTTATATTGCAGAAGAAGAATCTAAATTTGGTTTGGATGAAAACGAATTAAATGAACTTTTAACTTCTCCAGAGTTTAAAGAGTTAAAAAATATTCGTATCTTAGGTTTAATGGGAATGGCAACTTTCACAGACAATCAAAACCAGATTAAAAAAGAATTTACCCATTTAAAATCCATTTTTGATTCATTAAAAAACATTGACGGATATGGTAAAGACGCACTGCAGTGCGTCTCTACAATCTCAATGGGAATGTCTGGAGATTATCAATTGGCAATAGAATGCGGAAGCACAATGGTTCGCATTGGAAGCAGCATTTTTGGAGGCAGATAATTTTTCAACATCAATTTCAATTGCAAAAATCAATGTCAATTTTAAAAGAAGGGAAATTTTTAAATGGAAAAAATATTCAATTTTGAAGATCGATTAGTTCGTTTTGCTGGAGAATGTATTTTCTTTACAAGACAATTAGAAAGATTATTTGAAAATGAATATTATAAAAATCAATTAATTAGATCATCTGGAAGTGCATCTTTAAATTTTGGAGAAGCGCAAGGAACAATAACTGACAAAGATTTTGTCTTTAAAGTTTCATTAGTTGTAAAAGAGTTAAAAGAGTCTAGAAACTCATTAAAAATTCTAGATTATATAAAAGAAGGCGACGACAGCAAAAGGAATAAACTTCTAATTGAAGTAGAGCAATTAATCGCAATCTCATCAAAAATGATAATAAATAAAAGATAATTTTTCAATATCAATGACAATGGCAATTACAATAACAATTTTCAAAATTGATATTGAGTTTTGATCTTGTAATTGCCATTGATTTTTGAAATTGACATTGAATATGTACGCAATACTAGACATAGAAACTACAGGAGGACAATTTAATGAAGAGGGAATTACTGAAATCGCCATCTATAAATTTGATGGACATGAAGTAGTAGACCAATTCATCAGCCTTGTCAATCCTGAAATTCCGATTCAGCCCTTTGTAGTAAAACTGACTGGAATCAATAATGCGATGTTGCGTTCTGCTCCAAAGTTTTATGAAATCGCCAAACGCATTATCGAAATTACTTCAGACTCTGTAATTGTGGCTCACAATGCTTCTTTTGATTATAGAATCCTGAGAACAGAATTTCGTCGTTTAGGCTATGATTTCGAAGCCAGAACTCTTTGCACAGTAGAATTAGCCAAAAAACTAATTCCAGAACAACCTTCATACAGTTTAGGAAAACTAGTGCGTGCGCTCGGAATTCCTATGGCAGATAGACATCGTGCGAGCGGAGACGCTATGGCAACGACAAAGCTGTTCAAAATGCTTTTGGAAAAAGACACAGAGAAAACAATTGTAAAAGATTTTATAAAACTTGAAGTCGAAAAAGGAATTTCTCCAAAACTCCTAGATATCTTAAATCAAATGCCAGCCAAAACAGGCGTTTATTATATTTATAACGAAGGAGGAACTTTGATTTATATTGGCAAAAGTCAAAACATCAAAAAGAGAGTCAATCAGCATTTTACTGGAGTTACAACCAAAAGCAAAAGAATTCAGGCTGAAGTCTTTACCATAACTTACGATGAAACTGGAAGCGAATTAATCGCCCTTTTAAAAGAAAGTCAGGAAGTAAAAATAAATCGTCCGAGATACAATCGTTCGCAAAAGAAAACTGTTTTTCCTTTCGCCTTGTATGCCGAAAAAGATGAAAACGGATACATCAATTTAAAACTTGAAAAAGCAGACGGACGTAAAAAAGAAATAACCTCTTTTGCTTCTTTGCAAGAAGGTAAAAATGCACTTTTTAGGTTTACAGCAAAATATCATTTGTGCCAAAAACTAACCGGTTTATATCAAACCAAAAAAGAGTGTTTTCAATATAAAATCAAAGAATGCGACGGCGCTTGCATTGGCGAAGTTACACCAGAAGTTTACAATTTAAGAGTACAGCAGTTTATCTCAGAAAACAGTTTCGATAATAAAAGCATGATCTTAATAGACAGAGGCCGAAATGTAAACGAAAGAAGTGCTATTTTAATAGAAAACGGAACCTATCAAGGTTATGCTTATTACGATTTGAATCATCAAATCACCAATATTGATATCCTGAAAAACATTCTGATTCCAATGCAGCATAATCGTGATGTGAAAAATATCATTCAGAATTACATCCGAAAAAGCAAATCATTAAAAATACTTCATTTTTAACAAAACAAAACTTTCATTATCTTTAGTGATATGAAAAATAAAAAATCACAATACGAAATCTTCAGGGAAAAAGTCAAAATTATTCTATATGGTACCAATACCATTTTAGGACGAATGTTCGATTTAGTATTGCTGGGTTTAATCCTGCTGAGCGTTCTCCTAATAATGCTTGATACTGTTGAAGGAGTGAGCTCTAAATATCATGAACAATTATTGATATGCGAATGGATAATTACGGTTTTTTTCACCATCGAATATATACTGAGAATTATTTCTATTCAAAAACCCGTTAAATACGTTTTCAGCTTTTACGGAATCATCGATTTGCTTGCCGTATTACCCATGTATTTATCGATTTTTTTTCCTGGTGCGAGTATTTTATCCATCGTAAGAGCACTACGTTTTCTTCGATTGTTCAAGATTTTGCATATTCCGCAAATTAATCATCAATCTTTACAATTAAAAGAAGCTATAGAAGCCAGCAAAGAAAAAATTCTGGTTTTCATTTATTTTGTATTAATCAGCACCGTTATAATTGGTACAATCATGTATTTGGTTGAAGGCAGAGAATCAGGATTTACAAGTATCCCGATGGGAATTTATTGGACAATTGTTACTTTAACAACCGTTGGTTATGGCGACATTTCTCCTCAAACTCCTTTAGGACAATTTATTGCTGCATTTGTAATGATTTTAGGTTACGGAATAATTGCTGTTCCAACCGGAATTGTTACAGCCGAATTTGCAAAAAGCAGCCTAAGAAACAATTCAGTAAGCGGAAAAAAAACATGCCGAAAATGTCAGTCGCAAGTTCATTTTGACAATGCAAAATATTGTTACGAATGCGGAACAGAATTGCCAAATAATTAATTTTAGAAGCTAATCCAGCTGTACATTGCAACTCCTCCTTATATTTGTAATTTTTTAAGGCATAAAAGGAGCTTCCGCTGGTCGCTCTTTTACACCAAAAAAATGCAACAAATATAAGTCCGGGGTTTCCATTTCCATCTGGGCTAAAAAATATGAAACACCTAATTACCATTGTCGGACCAACAGCTATCGGGAAAACAGCCCTGAGCATTGCTTTGGCACAGCATTTTAAATGCGAAATTGTTTCTTGCGACAGCCGTCAGTTTTTTAAAGAAATGACCATTGGGACCGCTATTCCAAGTCAGGAAGAATTAAGTGCTGCAAAACACCATTTTATTCAAAACAAATCTATTTTCGAAAATTATACCGTTGGCGATTACGAAAAAGAAGCACTTTTAAAACTAGAAGAATTATATCAAAATAATGACTTCGCTATTTTAATTGGTGGATCAGGTTTGTACGTCGATGCCATATTAAAAGGTTTTGACGAATTTCCAGAAATTGCTCCAGAAATTCGTGCCGAAGTAAATTCAAACTATGAAAAATTCGGAATCGAATATCTTCAAGAACAATTACAAAATTTAGATCCAGATTATTATCAAAAAATAACGATCGAAAATCCGCAGACCTTACAAAATCCACAACGAATGATGCGTTTTGTAGAAGTTTGTATTGGATTGCAAAAACCCTATTCTTCATTTTTAAATTTGAAGAAAAACAATAGAAACTTCACTCCTATTTTAATTGGCTTAGACGCCGACAGAGAAATCATCTATAGCAGAATCAACCAACGTGTCGATATTATGATGGATATGGGATTGTTGGAAGAAGCCAAATCACTTTATCCTAACAAAGAGTTAAATGCTTTACAAACGGTCGGTTATAGAGAATTATTTAGTTATTTTGACGGAGATTTCACTTTGCCATTCGCAATTGAAGAAATAAAAAAGAACACACGTCGATTTTCTAAAAGACAATTAACGTGGTTTAAACGAAATGAAAACACCAAATGGTTTGATTATTCGACTGATAGAAATGAGATTATAAATTACATAGAAAATCTTCTAAAGTAGAAGTCTTTTCTCTTTCATCTTTATTCTATTTTCCACAGAAAAATCTAAAATCAACAATCTAAAATCTAAAATTAGCAATGCCTATATCACCAAATTTCACATCAGTTTTAAGTAAAGACTGGGAAATTAATTTTACACAATGTACGCCAAACGGCTACTTAAAATACACCGATTTATGCAATCTTTTACAGCTTACAGCTGCTGCACATTCAGAAGTTGGCGGAATCAGCTTTACAGATATGCAAGAATTTGATCAGGCTTGGGTTTTAAGCAGAATGCGTGTAGAAATTACTGAATTACCAAAATGGCAAGATGTTGTAACAGTAAAAACATGGATTAACAGCTTAGAAAATTCACGTTCGGTTCGTGCGCTTGAAATGTATGTAAATGGGAAAAAGATTGTTGGAAGCGAAACCTATTGGGCCGTTTTTAATACCAAAGCACGTCGTCCAGAAGCCTTAGCTTTGCCTTATGAACATTTCGAATTGTTCCCAGAAAAAAGAGCAACAACAGAAGGTTTTTCTAAAATAAATATTAACCACGAAAAAGAAGCTGTTTTCGAAAAAACAGTTTATTTATCAGATTTAGACATTGTAAACCACGTCAATAACGTAAAATATTTAGAATGGTGTCTGGACCAGTGTCAATCCAAGAAGAATTATAAAACAAGAAGTAAAAAGCTTCGAAATGAATTTCATGAAAGAGCTTTCATTACAAGATAATGTGGTAATTCACGAAAGCGAAGACGACGATCATACAACAGCAATATTCAGTATTACGAAAGACGATAAAACTTGTTTTGCTTTGGAGCTGCACTGGAAGTAAAAGAAGCTTATAAACAAGTTTTATTTACTATTTTCCCGCAATAGTGTCATTTCGACGAAGGAGACCCGAGCAATAGCGAATAGGCGAAGCAAATCTCCACAAGAAGCTCTACAAAGATTGTACATTCGTTGCGGAGTTACTCGCGGAAATTTCTCCTTCGTCGAAATGACAAACTTTATCTAAATATTCTTCATAGAACACAAAAAAAACGATGCTAAATTGCATCGTTTTTTGTTTAAAATCACTTTGATTTCTTTTTAGAGCTTTTCTTAGATTTATCCTCTTTCTTCTCTTTCTTCTTTTTCAATAAACCAACTTTAACTTTAATTCTTTTCTCCACTTCACTAATTCCAGAGTCATAATCATGCTGAATAGAATATAATTTTGCTTGCTTAATTTCTTTTAAAGCTTCTTTAAATTTATGCTGTACTTCTAACAGAATTGCTTTTTTGATGTAAATTTCAGACTTGTTTATTCCTTTTACAGTTAAAGCAAAATCAATTAGCTTTTGAGCCTCTTCATAATCTTCATTCACGATCAAGGTTTGCAAATAATACGGATATACTTCAAGCCCATAAATATTAATAGATAAAGCTTGCTGAAAATAAGATTTTGCCTCTTCATAATTCATTAATTGTTCTGCCTGAATTCTTCCGTATAAACACAAAACCATTGTATTTTTTGAATCATAAGAAAAAGCATAATCTAAAGATTCTATAGTTTCTTCAAGCGAGTAAGGATAATTATCCAACGCTTGAAAAAGGTATTTATCAGTTGTTTTCATTTCGTAAATCATTTTTTAATTTCTGACGAGTCCCTTTGTAACTTTTCTCCACTTTATTCTTCTTAAAATCACTTCCGGTAAAAACTCTCACTGGATTTCCTCGTTGTACATTGAGCTGATTTTCCCATTGTTTTCCCACATGATTCTTAAGCTGAATCAGTTTCTCGTCTTCTAGTTTTTTAATTAATCTTTCTGTTGCCAGTTTTTTGTTTTGGTGCTGCGAACGGCTGTCCATAGAAACTACTGCAATTCCGGTTGGAATATGCGTCGCTCTGATTGCCGAACTTACTTTATTTACGTGCTGACCACCCGCACCAGAACTTCTCATGGCCTGATATTGAATATCATTTTCAGAAAATAAGCTGTTTTTCTGTTGTTCAATTTCAAAGATTCCAATAAACCAGTTTTTGCGTTTGTGCATTTTCCTAAACTGACTTTGTCCAATCCATTGAACTGTTCCAATCCAAGAATTCACAAACTGATCAGCGTTCTTTCCTTTTATAGCGATTGAAGCTGTTTCTACAGTTCCGTTTTCAGTTCCTGCTTCTCTTTGCAGCAAAACAGTTTCCAATTGCTGTTCTTGTGCTTCTTCAAGTACTTTTTTAAGCACTTGAGCAACTACCCAAGTGCATTCTGCAGCTTCGCGACCCGCTGTTATCTGAATTATTCTTTCCATTTCTTTAAAATTTTTAGCAGCTTTTCTCTATTTTTCGATGCTTTTACAAATTGCGGTAAACGAGAAACTAAGCTTGAATTGTAATTTGCTTTTGAATTTCGCTCTCTTAAATCAGCCTGAATATATCTTTCCAGATAATCAATATGATCTTGATTATAAGCCCAGAAAACATTTCCGCCAATATCTTTTTGAAACCAAAGAGGTAAGTTATAGTGTTGTTCTCTTACTAAACCATCTTCTATTTTTGAATCCTGCAAAAACTCTCTAATTTTTGGTTTCCATTCTTCGTGAAAGCCGCAATACGGACATTTTACTCTACACTTCTCTGGTTTTTCTTTTAATGGCTGTGATTCAAATTCATATTGTTCATAACAATTGTTGCAATATGGATTTCCATAAGCTACGTATTGATAAATAGGTTTTTCAAGCTTGTAAAAGCAATGTTTACATTCAAAAACATTCGAATAATTATAACATTTACCACATTCACAATCTATTTTACTTCTCTTGATACTAGATTTAGATTCACATTTTGGACATCTTACAAAAATCTCATTTGCAAAATGTCCCAACCATTTATTTTCATCTTGAAATCTTTCCATAATCTTAATTTTTAGCAATCCATTCTAACAATTTTAGGCGTAAATGTTCCTAAAACTTCAACTAATTCTGTTTGGTTAGCCATCACTTTTGTAATGTCTTTATATGCCATTGGAGCTTCGTCAATATTACCGCCAATCAAGGTTACATCGTTGGCTTTCAAAACCTTTTTGATTTCACTTTGCGTAAAAGTACTTTTGCATTTGGCTCTCGAAAACAAACGTCCAGCACCATGCGAAGCAGAGTTTAAACTTTCAGCATTTCCTTTTCCTTTTACAATAAAACCTGGCGCTGTCATAGAGCCTGGAATAATTCCCAATTGTCCTTCACCTGCAGGTGTAGCTCCTTTTCTATGCACAATACATTCCTGACCATTTACCATTTCTTTCCAAGCAAAATTGTGGTGATTTTCTATTGTTACCACTACTCTTTTTCCAATCGCTTTGGCAATTCTTCTATGAATATCATCATGACAAGCCTTTGCATATTCTCCAGCCAAATTCATAGCCAGCCAATATTCCTGACCATCATGTGTATTCAAATCTAGCCAAGCTAAATGCTGTACATTCTTTGGCAACGGACATTGTTTTGTGGCCAGATACGTGTAATGTTTTGCAATATTAGCACCCAATCCGCGGGAACCGCTATGCGAAAGAACAGCAAAATATTCTCCTTTCTGCAACTTCCATTCGTTTTCTGGATTATCGATTTTTGCAATTCCGAATTCTACAAAATGATTTCCTCCTCCTGAAGTTCCCAATTGTTTGTAAGCTTTTGGTAAAAGATTCTTTAACAACGGAATATCCTTGAATTCACTTTTATAAAATACTTCATGATCTACTCTTGAAGCATGCGTCTCATACATTCCAAACTTTGTATTGTCTTTCAAAATAGCTTCTAATTGATGTTCTTTTCCTTTGAAATGAGAAGCTGGCAAATCAAAAATGGAAAGACTCATTCTGCATCCAATATCAACACCAACTCCGTACGGAATCACAGCATTGTCTGTTGCTAAAACGCCTCCAATCGGTAATCCGTAGCCTGAATGTGCATCTGGCATTAAAGCTCCAGCAACCGATACTGGGAGTTTCAACGAATCGTACAATTGAAATTTAGCCTGTTCGTCTATTTCGTTCTCACCAAAAATCTTAAAGGGCGCTCTTGTATTTTTAAGCTGATGCATTCTTACCTGAACGGGTTTGATTAAACCTTCGGCTACTTTACCCCAAGTTCCATTTCCTTCATATTTTTCAGGATTTAACAATACATCCTTTGCTTCTGTTAGAATAGATTCCTTTTTTTCTCTTTTTCTATATCTGTTTATCTGTCCTAAGGCGATATTTATTGAATTATTTTTTGGAAAACCTAATTTAATCAGGTCTTTTCCAGATAATTTATTTCCCATGATTTTCTATCATTTCGTCTGCATATTCCTGATACAAAGCATGCAGACTTTTATTTTTAATTGGGCTTATCTCTTTTGGATTTTCCTTTTCATAGTAACTCCATTTATGAGAACTGCCGTGTATTAATCTATTTATTTTATCTCTCAGATAATGATTAACAATATAATTGTCAAGAAGCTGAATTTGGCTTTCTAAATCTGAATCGACCATTCTAGTATGTGTTATCATATAAGGGCTTACACGAAGAACATATCGCCAAGGTTCGTTAAATACATAATGAATTTTGTATCGTTTAAAATTGCTGCACCAACGTTCCCTTTTGTAAAAATGTGCTTTTTCTTTTTCGGTCAATTCTAATTTTGAACTTCTCCACTCCCATTCCGAAAATTCTTTTACAGTTTGCAGTTTTTCAACATACAGATGTTTTCTCTTTCTCTTTTTCTTTCTTTTAAAAGATTTTTCAGGAGAAAACTGCCATGTATTTATTTTTTCCAATAACTCTCTGTAAAACGACGCTTCACTAGATCTAGCAATATCATCTCTTAATTTAAAATTACGTTGCCAGCCTTTTTGATACGGAATTTCCAAAGGAACCAATGGTAAGTCTTTACGCTTTTTCCAAAGGTCGATTTCAAGTTTTCTTAACTGGATTAATTGTTTTTCAAAATCTTCTTTTACTAATCTTTTCTTTTTTCTTTTACTTTTAAAACGAGTACATAAAGCATACTCGTCTACCGTATAATTTTCCATAAAAAAATTATCGTGCATTAAATTAACAGCCAAAAAGGCCAAACTATTTATCCTGACGGATAAATTCTAAAAATCGATTTTCGGGAAAATTTTGAAGAGTCTAGAATAAAAAAAAGCCCGAAACTTATTGTCTTCGGGCTTTTTTTATATATCTAAAAATATATTTCTAAGATTGAAATAAGCCACGAAGAATTGCTTCACCAAAAACATTTGGTGTAAAGCTCTGAGATGTCAATGTAAGTACAAACATTTTTTCTTCGTTTTTAAAGGGTTATTATTTTTTTTCGTGTGCAAATATTCATAATACTTTTTTGATTTTCCAAATTTATTTAAAGAAAATTCTTCAAAATAAATTTCACCAATATATTTTGAGCTTTTAAAACCAACACTATTGATTTTAGAATCAAACAATTAAAAGCAAATCTATATCACAAAAAATAAATTAAAATATTTTTATTTCATGCACAAAAAAAGCCCTGATTTCTCAGAGCTTATCTTTTTTTTGCTGAATGATTATTCAGAAACTTTGCTTTTTATTACCAATCTGAAACCTTCTCCATGAATGTTTAAGATTTCAACATCTTCATCTGCTTTTAGATATTTTCTTAATTTAGCGATGTAAACGTCCATACTTCTTGATGTAAAGTAGTTATCATCTCTCCAAATTTTTGTTAAAGCTAGTTCTCTTGGCATCAAATCATTTTCATGAAGAATAAGCATTTTTAACAATTCATTTTCTTTTGGAGACAATTTAATTGGCTCTTCATCTTGGAAAGTTAAGAATCTTAGTTTTGAATTTAAGTGGAATTTTCCAATATTAAACTCAAACTGTACTTGTTCTGCTTTTGTATCAGCTGATTTTCTTTGAATGATTGCTTTAATCTTCATTAAAAGAACTTCTGAATCAAAAGGTTTATTTAAATAGTCGTCTGCACCAGCTTTATAACCTTTTAACACATCTTCTTTCATAGATTTTGCTGTTAAAAATATAATTGGCACTTCACTGTTCTTCTCTCTAATTTCTTTGGCCAAAGTATAACCATCTTTATAAGGCATCATTACGTCAAGAATACATAAATCGTACACATCTTTCTTGAACTTCTCGAAACCTTCCATACCGTTTTTAGCTAAAGTAACTTCAAAGTCATTTAACATTAGATAATCTTTAAGAACCGCCCCAAAATTTAGGTCATCTTCTACTAAAAGTATTCTTTTGTTAGTATTTTCCATATTTTAATTTATTAATGGTATTTTTATTATAAAGGTGCTACCTTTTCCTTTTTCGCTTTCTACATATACTTGACCATTGTGATCCTCTACTATTCGTTTTACGTAAGCAAGTCCTAATCCGTGTCCTTTTACATTATGAAGATCCCCTGTGTGTTCTCTGTAAAATTTCTCAAACACTCGTTTTTGAGCTATCTTACTCATTCCCAATCCATGATCTCTCACTTTTATCAGGATCATATCTTTAATGTTTTCAGTAAAGATTTCGATCTCTGGTGCGTCTGGAGAATATTTAATGGCATTTTCCAAAATATTAACCAGCACGTTTGTAAAGTGAACTTCGTTAATCAAACAAGTTGTTCTTGCTGCGTTATAATGCTTTACTACCGAACCATTTCTGTCTTCTAAAATAAGATTCACATGCTCAATAGCATCGTCAATTATATCTGTAATTACAGTTGGCTCTTTAGTTATGTCAAGTTCTCTCTTTTCTAATTTTGAAATACGGAGAACATTCTCAACTTGAGCGTGCATTCTTTTGTTTTCATCTCGAATCATTTGAAGGTAACGATACACTTTTTCTTTATCTTCAATAACTTTCGGACTTCTAATAGCATCTAATGCTAGGTTTATAGTTGCAATAGGAGTTTTAAACTCATGCGTCATGTTATTAATAAAATCGGTCTTGATTTCAGAAATGTGTTTCTGACGCAATAATTGATTTAACGCACTTGTATATGCAACTATTATAATTAATGTAAAAACTATTGACAAAATAGTAATACTTAATAATTCAGATAATAAGAATTTCTTTTTGTGAGGAAAAGTAACTGATAATTCATATTTGCTATTCCCTTCATTATCTGTATAAATTGGAATATCATATGTGGATTCTTTATCAAAATGAAATCCATCGGATTTAATCTTTGTTGGAACGCCACTGCTGTATATTCCGAATTCAAATTTGGTTTTTACACCATATTCTTCAAGTTCTTTTTTCAATAATTTAAAAAGCCTTTCCTTTGTAACTCTCCCTTCAATTGGAGTTAGAGAAGCAATATCTTTGTATTGAATCTGCTGTTGAACTTTATTTAAAATATCTAAACTTCCTGATTTTTCAAATCTTTGATCAGGAATTATACTTTGACCTAAATTATTATTATCAATTCCGTTGTGGTTATTATAAACTTCAGTTATTCTTTTTGAACTAAAATTTTTAAAACGCTCGCTACTGAATTTTTTGTTAAAAACAGAGCCATTAATATCGTAATCTTCAGATGTCAATGTGCTTGAATAAACGATTGTTTTATTCGTTTTTGTGTTTCTTTGTACATAAAGTACTTCTAGTAAATCTTCTTTTTTTGGAATTTTACCCGTACTGTCTTTAATACGGTTGTATTTGTCGTAGAAACTGTACTCTTCTTGTTGTTCCAGCTTGTCTGCAACATTTCCAATTACTTGAGTAACGTGGTATTTAAATTGCTCTTCATTATTTTTGAACGAAGAATTGAACCAAAACACTTGCACCAGAATTATCCCTATCAAGGACAAACTCATCAATAAAACAAGTATTCTAAAAAATAATTTATTCATCGAAACAAAATTAATATTTTAACAATATACTAAATAATACATTAACCAAATATTAACATTTAAGACTGTTTTTGTTTTATATTTAAAATTTTAAGAATTTTAACAACTTCTTCTTTAGCATTTTTAAGATTATTGTTATTAATCACGAAATTGCTCTTAGAAATTCGTTTTTCATCATTCCACTGCATTTTCATTCTACTTAAAACTTCTTCACGGGTGGTTTTATCTCGTTTTATAACCCTATCAATTCTTACCTCTTCGGGTGCTGTTACGGTTATAATTACGTCACAATCTTTATATCGGCCGCTTTCAAATAAAATAGCAGCTTCATACATTACATAATCATTATTCTTGTGCTCTTTTACCCAATCATCAAAATCTAATTTTACCGCTGGATGCACAATCGCATTTAATTTTGCCAATTGTTCTTTATCATTAAAAACAATTTGAGCTAGTTTAGCACGATTTAAAATATCATTATCAAAAATATTGCCACCAAATGCAGCTTTTACTTCTGACAGAATGTTTTTTGACTGCATTACTCTTTTAGCACCGTCATCGGCAATATAAACAGGAACGCCCATTTCTTGAAAATAGTTTGCAACAGTCGTTTTCCCACTGCCAATTCCTCCTGTAAGACCAATAACTTTTGTCATTCTTATAATTTAAAAAACATACGCGGAAAAGCCTCTTGTGGTTTTTTCTTTAATAAAATTACTTTAATGTAGGATTTTAAAAATCCTGTTCCGTAACCAAAAAACTGTTTCCACACTGCAATTACAGATAGATATCCAATTTTGATACTTTTATTTTGAATACTGGCTGTAAGAAAAATTATAACGAAATATACGAAATATAATTGTAATAAAATATCGATATTGAAAATTAACAATAAAAAAGCTAATAATAATCCGAGTATAAAGAAAGTCGGAAAGAAAAAAGTTAACTTATTATGTTCTGGATACCAGCTATTTAAAATCGGTCGAGCAATACCAAATTTATTTACCTGAATTGAGAATTTTTCCCAATCGATTCTTCTTTTATGATACACATAAGCTTCTTTGAAAAGCCTTGTCTCGAAGCCTAAATTCCATAAACGAATTGATAAATCTGGATCTTCACCCGGATGAATGTTTCCAAATCCTTTTGATGCCTCAAAAGCTTTCTTAGAAATACCCATATTAAAACTGCGTGGCTGAAACTTGTTTATCTTCTCCGAACCACCTCTAATTCCGCCTGTGGTCAAGAAAGAAGTCATAGCAAAATTAATGGCTTTTTGAATATCAGAAAAACTATCTAATGCTTTATCTGGCCCTCCAAAACAGTCTACATAATTTGCATCTAATTCTTTACGAACTTCAGTTAAATATTGTGATGGAATAATGCAATCTGAATCAAAAATGATAAAATAATCACCTCTAGCTCTCTGCATCCCAAAATTTCTAGAATCTCCTGACCAGAGTTTTCTTTAAAATAGTATGATATATTTAATTTTCCTTGATAATTCATCACTACATCCCGACATGGAATAGAAGATCCATCTTCGACAAGAACAATTTCAAAAGCTTCATTATAATCAGATTTTGAGAGACTTTCCAAAAGCTCATCAACTTCATCAGGACGATTATACACGGGTATAATTAAAGAAAAAATCATAGCAGAATGTGCGTTATTAAAGGGTATATTTTTATTGTTTTAAAATTTTAACAAAGATATGGTATATTCACAAAAAAACCATCAACTTTTGGTTGATGGTTTTTGGTTTTACTAAGTAAAAATATATTATTTGATACTTTCAATCTCAACAACTTCGTTAGTGTCTGCGTTGTAATCAACACCAGGAACTTCGAATCCGAATAAATTTAAGAAATCACTTCTGTAACCAGCTAAATCACCAATTTCTGGCAATGTTTCAGTTGTAGCTTCCAACCAAAGTTTAGCCACTTTTTCCTGAACATCTTCACGCATTTCCCAGTCATCAATTCTGATTCTTCCTTTTTCATCAACAGGAACTTCAGAACCATTATACAATCTGTCTTGGAATAAACGCTGGATTTGCTCAATACAACCTTCGTGAATCCCTTCTTCTTTCATGATTTTATATAAAAGAGAAATATACAATGGAATTACTGGAATTGCAGAACTTGCTTGAGTAACCAAAGCTTTATTTACAGAAACATAAGCTCTTCCTCCGATAGATTTTAAAGAATCTTCGATAGTAAATGCAGTAGCCTCTAAGTGATCTTTTGCACGACCGATTGTTCCTTTTCTATAAACAGCTTCAGTTAAAGCTGGCCCGATGTACGAATAAGCAACTGTTGTAGCTCCTTCAGCTAATAAATTTTCAGCTTTCAAAGCATCAATCCACATAGCCCAGTCTTCACCTCCCATTACCGCTACAGTATTTTCAATATCTTCCTCATTTGCAGGATTGATAGAAACATCTGAAACTTTTCCTGTGTGAAAATCAACAGTTTTGTTTGTAAAAGTTTGTCCTATTGGTTTTAAAACTGAACGATGCGTAACCCCTGTATTTGGATTTGTACGCACTGGAGAAGCTAAACTATAAATTATAAGATCTACCTGTCCTAAATCTGCTTTAATCAAATCTAAAGTCTCTCTTTTTATTTCGTTTGAGAACGCATCACCATTGATACTTTTTGCATATAAACCTGCTTTATGAGCTTCTTTTTCGAATGCTGCAGAATTATACCATCCTGGAGAAGCTGTTTTCCCTTCAACTGGTGGTTTTTCAAAAAACACTCCAATTGTTGATGCACCAGAACCAAAAGCACTAGTAATTCTTGAAGCCAATCCGAAACCTGTAGAAGCACCGATTACTAAAACTTTTTTAGCACCAGCAATTTCTCCTTTAGATTTTACGTATTCGATTTGATTTTTTACATTTTGCTCAGCTCCCGTTGGGTGGGCAGTCAAACAAATAAATCCTCTCATTCTAGGTTCTATAATCATCTTGCAATTATTTTTTTTGTATTATTTCAATTTCAGTTTTAATTTTTCAAAAATAGACATTTTATCCTTAACCCTTTTCATATTAGCCTTCATATTGTCAATAAAATTTGGGTTTAATGCATTCCTCTTTGCTTCTTTATAAAAATTGAATGCCTTAGTATATTGGCTTTCATACTCCGCCATCCTTCCTAATTCACTGTTATAAGTAGAGTTATCTGCATTTTCTAAATTAGCCAATGTAAAATTAATATGCTCTTTTGCTTCTGCATATCTCCCTATGTCAATTAGCAGATAGGTGTAATTTAAATATGGAGCTGGATATTTAGAATCAAACTTCATGGCCAATTTATAATGATAGATTCCTCTTTCGAAGTCACTTAATTTATTATAGTAAATCCATCCCAAATGATTATGAGCTTTACCAAAATCAGGATACTGAGATAAAATTTCTTCCAGCAGTTCTTTTGCATCTGCTGAATTTCCTTCAGAAATTAATGTGTCTGCCTTAATAAATTGATTTTCGTAAAAACTCAAACTTTCCATTCGTCTATTTTAATTCAATAATTCTTTTGCGTGATTTAATGCTGATTCAGAGATGTTTGCTCCTGACAACATTTGAGCTATTTCTATAATTCGGTCTTCTTGCGATAAAAGTTTCAATTCAGATTGTGTATCGTCGCCAACTGTAGATTTAGAAACTTTAAAATGAGAATCTCCTTTTGCCGCAATTTGAGGTAAATGCGTAATGGCAAATATCTGCATTGTTGCACTCATTTCTTTCATAATTTCTCCCATTCTGATGGCAATTTCTCCCGAAACCCCTGTATCAATTTCATCAAAAATCAAAGTTGGCAGTTTTGAATATTTAGCTAAAATTGCTTTTACAGCCAGCATAATACGAGACATCTCTCCGCCTGACGCTACTTTTTTTAGCAAGCCAAAATCGGTTCCTTTATTTGCTGAAAATAAGAATTGTAATTCGTCTTTTCCGTTTTGAAAATACGTTTCAGAAGGCTGCAATTCCATATTAAAACGTGCATTAGGCATTCCTAAAGTCTCGAGAATTGAAACCAATTGTGCTGATAGCGTAGGAATTGCATCTAATCTATTTTGATGTATTTTCGATGCGTAAACATCAAGCTCTGTTGCTTTTTCCTCGATAATTTTAGTCAATGAAGCTATTTCTTCATCCATATTATCAAGCTCAAGCAAAGAATTTCCTAAATCGGACTGAATTTGCAATAACTCATCTACAGTACTTACCTGATGTTTTTTCTGCAAATTATAAATCGACTGCAGTTTTTGGTTGATCAATTCTAATTGTGCAGGATCATTCAATAATTTTTCTGAGCAATTTTCCAATTCTTTAGAAACATCATCAAACTCTATAGTCATACTTGTTACTCTTTCAAACAAATTTTGGTACTCTACAGAGAAAGGTGCAACTTTTTGCAAAGCATTTTTGATTTCATTTAAACTATGAAAAACACCAAATTGCTCTTCATTAGCAATTGTCAAAGATTTATCTAGAGATTCTTTAATTATCTCAACATTATTCAGTTTTTCGTAGTCTGCTTCTAACTCTTCCTGCTCTCCAGATTTCAATTGAGCCGCAACCAGTTCATTCAATAAAAATGTATGATATTCCTGCTCTTTCCCAGCATCACTTTGTTTTTTAAGCAAAGCATTTAACTTCGATTTATCTGACTTATAAGACTTAAGTAGTTTCTGATACTCAGCAATTATATCATTATTGTTTGCAATGGCATCAATAATTTTAAACTGAACATTTTCATCTGATAATTCTTGAGTTTGCTGCTGTGAATGAATATCAATCAAATATAAACTCAAATCTTGCAATTCTTGAAGATTTACCGGACTGTCATTTATAAAAGCACGAGATTTTCCAGAAGGTAAAATTTCTCTCCTAATGATGGTTTCATCTTCATAATCCAAATCATTAGCTTCAAAAAACTCCTTTAAATTATATTTTCCAATTTCAAATTGTGCCTCAATAACACATTTTTCTTCTTTATTTTTTAATGAAGTTAGATCTGCCCTTTTACCCAAAACAAGACCAATAGCCCCTAAAATAATTGACTTTCCCGCACCTGTCTCACCTGTAATTATAGAAAAACCTTTAGAAAAATCTATAGCCAGTTTTTCGATAAGAGCATAATTTTTAATTGACAGTGATGTAATCATAGGTCGATTTGTAAAAATATAAGGTTAAAAAGTAGCGAAGATAAAAATGAAAAACGAGATTAGTATTTAATCTGTGACCATTTTGTAGAATTTAACGGCGAAACTTTATTTAAGACATCGGTTAAATCTGTAATTGTGATACTTGGGCCTCCAGAAAAAATAGAAACAATTTCATCTGATTTTGCATCAAAGAAAACTCGGGTTATAAAAGCATTTGGCTTAACAGAGTTTAACTTACCAATAAGCATTAATGCATTTTTGATTTTTTCCTTAGCTGCTTTTGTATCCAATGTCATTGCATCCAATCCTGTATGATATGCATAAGTAGTCTGACGCAAATCGCTATAGGTTGGAGCAATCATATCATTAATTAAATAGTATCGATTTTGAAGTCCGTCAGATTGATTCCATCCTTTAAAACCTCCTTGTTGTGCAACATTGGCAATATTTTGCGCGGTTTGAAGATATGGATTTCCTGCTCCCATCTGAAAGGTATCGGCATCCATTCCTAAAATTACATAACAGTAAAAAGATATGACAGAAACCAAGTTTGACTCGTAAGTACTTGGGTTAAACAACAATGGTTCGTACTCTGTATATCTAAAATTAAAATCTTTATCGTTGTAATTTAAAACCGGAGAAGAATAGGTTGAATTAAAAATCAATCTCGAAGACTGAACTTGAATGGTTCCAGTGAATTGATCTGAACTGTTAGATGATAAAGTAATATACATTGAACAGTTTATTCTTTCATTTTGTTTTAAAACAGACCCTGTCCAGTCTGTTTTATTAACAAACTCAGCCAAAGAAGTCTGAAGCGTTTTAAAAACCTGATTATTTGGGTTTGTTAATCGTTCTGTATTAATAGTCACTGTACAATTTAACTGTTGAGCTTGTACAAAACCAAAGCTTAAAAATACTAATAGCGTAACTATCTTCTTCATAATCGTCTAGATATTTAATTTTATAACATAAGTTGTTTCCAATTTATGTTTTCGGCGTATATTCTAAATTTATGATTTTGAAAAATGCAGAATAACTTTATTCAAAATATCAGCCGCAACAGATTCTTTTGATTTTAATTCCATAGGTTCGATTTCAAAATTTTTATCAATAAAAGTAACTTTATTGGTCTCTTTTTTAAAACCGGCACCTTTATCTTGTAAGGAATTTAAAACAATCAAATCTAAGTTTTTTTTCTGAATTTTCAGCTTAGCATTTTCAATTTCATTTTCAGTTTCTAATGCAAACCCGATTAAAAACTGATTCTTTTTGATAGCGCCTAAAGAAGACAAGATATCTTTTGTTTTCTCTAAATCTATCGAAAATTCTGCAGTATTCTTTTTAATCTTTTGATCTGCAACTAATTTAGGTCTGTAATCTGCAACAGCAGCAGCAGCGATTGCCGCATCAACTTCATTAAAATACAAATGACAAGCATCGTACATTTCTTGAGCCGAAACAACATCTATCACTTTTATCAGACTATTTTTTGCTTTTAAATGAGTTGGCCCTGCAATTAAGAACACTTCTGCACCTAAGCTTGCCGCTTCATTAGCAATATCAAATCCCATTTTCCCTGACGAATGATTCCCTATAAAACGTACAGGGTCTATCGCTTCGTATGTCGGTCCTGCGGTAACTAGTATTTTTTTTCCTTTTAAAGGCAATTTACTTTCTAAATCAGCTTCTAGAAAAGCTACAATATTCTCAGGCTCAGCCATTCTACCCTCACCTGACAAACCACTTGCCAATTCTCCGCTTTCAGCAGGAATCATAACATTTCCGTACTGTTTCAATGCTGTAAAACTCGATAAAGTCGAAGGATGTTTGTACATATCCAAGTCCATTGCTGGCGCAAAGTAAACGGGACATTTTGCCGATAAGTAGGTCGCAATTAAAAGGTTATCACAATTTCCTGTAGCCATTTTAGATAAAGTATTTGCAGTAGCAGGCGCAACCAACATAAAATCTGCCCAAAGAGCCAATTCTACGTGATTGTTCCAAACTGCCTCTTCATCATCCTGATTAAAGAAACTTGAATGTACTGGATTTTTTGATAATGTAGATAATGTAAGTGGGGTTACAAAATCCTTAGAAGCAGGTGTCATGATCACTTGGACATGTGCACCTGCTTTTATAAAAAGTCGTACTAAAGTGGCTGTTTTATACGCTGCGATTCCACCGGAAACACCCAGTAAAATCTTTTTCCCGTTTAAAACTGACATTGTACTATTATTTGTTTGAACTTCTGTGGTAAGTTTTACCGTCTAACCATTCTTGAACAGCTAAAGCGTGTGGTTTTGGTAATTTTTCGTAAAATTTAGAAACTTCAATTTGTTCTTTATTTTCAAAAACTTCTTCTAGACTATCATTGTAAGTAGCAAACTCTTCTAATTTTTCAGTCAATTCTTTTTTAATCTCTGAATTAATTTGATTTGCTCTTTTAGCCATAATGGTAATTGCCTCATACACATTTCCTGTTGGCTCTTCAATAACTGTTTTATTGTAAGTTATTGTGTTTACAGGAGCATTCGTCTTTTTTAAATCCATGACTTTATTTTATTTAGTAAATTTTTGTAAATCTGTTTCAACTCTGGCATTCATTTCGTCTGCCTCTTTTTTATATTTGGTATCGCTTTTAAACTTCAATAAGTTAGCATAGCATGTTTGTGCAACATGTAAACGATCTTCCATTTTTGAAGGAACACTGTTAATTGCTAATTTATATGCAGAATCGTATTTATAGAAAAGCGCATCTTCTTTAAATGGTGTACCAGGAAAATCAGCAATAAAGTTATCAAAAGCTATTAAAGCCGATTTGTAATCTGATATTGTATTGTATCCTTTAGCGTTCTCGTAAGCTTTTTTCTCCAACTTACCATTTAGCTTCTGTACAGTCTCATTTGCCTGAGGAATGTATTCCGAATTTGGGTAATTTTCAATAAAAGTCTGTAATTTCTCTAATGCCTTTACCGTATCTGCTTGATCTAAGCTATAAACTGGCGACAACTTAGAATAACTATAAGCTCCTAAAAATGCAGCTTCCTGCACTTTTTCACTTCTTGGATACCCCGAAACAAAAGCTTCAAACTGATATCCAGCTAAATAATATTGTTTTGTTTTATAATACGATTGCGAAAACATGTAAAACAGTTTTTCTGCTTGTGGTTTTCCTCTGTATGAAGTTGCCAGTTGCTCAAAAAGACGAATCGCCTTTGTGTATTTACCAGCATCATACATTTTTGTTGCCACTTCAAATTTTGCTGCAACATCATCATTTTTCAACGCTTTTTGATATTCTCCACAAGAATAAAAAAGAGTTACAACAATTAATAGCGATACTATTTTTTTCATTTTCTTACTGTTATTACAATCTCTCAGACAATTAATTATGCCAAAGTGAAATCGCACCGAAGTTTCGGTGGCAAATTTAGTTATTAATTTAGCTACTGCAAAATAATTTTTTAGTATCTTAAAATACTAGCACTTTAACAATTATTTAATGCTGTTTTTTACAAAGTCATTTAACCTTGTTGCTAGGGATTCATCAACAGAAACTAATGGAAGACGAACAGTATTCTCAGCAATTCCAAGGGCTTGGAAGATTTGTTTGATTCCAGCTGGATTTCCCTGCTCAAAAATCATATCAATACTGTCTGACAAAAAGTAATGTGTTTTGTAAGCGTCAGCCGCTTTTTTATTTAGTCCTAAACGGATCATTTCTGAAAATTCTTTAGGAAAACCTTGTCCGATTACAGAAATAACACCTGCTCCTCCAGCCAAAACGATCGGTAAAGCCAACATATCGTCTCCAGAAATCACTAAGAAATCTTTTGGAGCATTTTTAATAATCTGCATCGCTTGAGCCATATCTCCAGCTGCTTCTTTAATAGCTACAACATTTTTAAAATCGTTAGCCAAACGCACCACTGTTGAAGGAAGCATGTTACTTGCCGTTCTTCCAGGAACATTATATAGGATTACCGGAATTGGAGAAGCTTCCGCAATTGCTTTAAAATGCTGATAAATTCCTTCCTGAGTTGGTTTATTATAATATGGAGAAACTGATAATATCGCTTCAAAAGCAGAAAAATCTCTTGTTTTTAGCTCCTCAACAATCTGCATAGTATTATTTCCTCCAACTCCTAAAACTAGAGGCAATCTTCCTTTATTCACATCGATTACAGTCTTTATAACCAACTCTTTCTCCTCTGCTGTAAGGGTTGCATTTTCTGCTGTTGTCCCCATCACAACAAGATACTCCACTCCGCCATCTATAGAGAAGTTTACAATTCGCTGTAAAGCCTCAATGTCAACTGAAAAATCTTTTTTAAATGGCGTCACAAGCGCAACACCAGTTCCTATCAATGATTGCATATTATTATTAATTTATTTTATATTTTTTAAATACCTAAACAATTCTGAAACGAATAGTTTATAGCTTCCTAATTCTGTATTAATCATCCAACGATTTAGCCTCTGATCTACAGCAGAAAATCCGACTTTAAATTTAGCTTTTGACTTGCTCGTGATTAACATCAAAATACTATTCTCGACATTATAATAACTCAGCAAAAGATCAAATTCTGAATTCACAAAATCATTCAAGAAACCTTCTGTAATTTCTCCGTTCCAACTGATGTGTTTTTTACCAAAAGTTGGACGAGAATAGGTTTCTTTTTCCTTAAATTTTCCTGTGTACGCAAGAACTTTTATATTTTCTAAAGCAATTCCGTGGAGCGTTAACTCCTTTACTACCGCTTCCGAATACTCAAAATCGCTCTCATCTATCAATAAACCAATTGATTGGATGTTCTTAGTAAATACTTCGTTTTTTTCCTTATTTAAATTATTATTTAATGATTTTTTTACAAAAAATTCCTTTATATAATTCAAAAACATAGTACTTTTACTAGATTACAAAATTAATTATTTAAGTTGCATTTAAAATGGTAAAACTAAAAAAGTATAACGGATTTTTAAAACTTTTTGTTATATTCTTAACACTTTTTTTAATCTCTTCCTGTAGTAAGAATAACTACAATTTAACTAAAATTGAAGGAAAACAACTCCCTGTTACTGAAAAAGCTGCAGAAACTCCTGAAATTGAAAACTTTATTAAGCCTTATCGCGATCACATTAATAAAGATTTGGATAATGTATTGGCTTATTGCCCAGAAACTCTTGACAAAAGCACTGGAAAATGGCAAACTGGCATTGGAAGCTTGATGGCAGATGTTTGTGTACTAAGAGGAAACATTGTTTTTAACGCTCGCGAAAAGAAAGATATCGATTTATGTCTTTTAAATCATGGCGGTATTCGTGCTATTCTTCCAAAAGGAAATGTTACAACTAGATCGGCTTTTGAAATTATGCCTTTTGAAAACAGCTTGGTTGTTCTCGCTTTAAAAGGTGAGCAAATCTCAGAAATTGCTGCTTATATTATTAAGGAGAAAAAACCTCAGCCATTGTCTGGAATGACTTTTACAATTACAAAAGACAATAAGGCAAAAAACATCATGGTGCAAGGCAAACCGCTTGACTTAAACAAAACGTACTATGTTGCTACAAACGATTACTTGGCAAATGGCGGAGACAGCATGACTTTCTTTGCAAAAAGCACTCAAAAGTTTGACTTAAACTACAAGCTTAGAGATGTATTGATTGATTATTTTAAAGAAGTTGACACAGTAGTTGCTCCGAAAAATATCAGAATCACAGAGGAATAAAAATTATAAAAACAAGCAAAGCATTTCTGCAAAAAATATATAAAATGAAAAGAAGAGAGTTTATCGAAAAAACAGCAGCGAGTACTGCCCTATTAAGTTTAGGATTGTCTTTGAGCAGTTTTGAAAGTAACGAGAATAAGCATTTAACGATTCTACATACTAATGATGTGCATAGCCACATTGACCCTTTTCCTGCTGATGATCCGCGTAATCCTAACAAAGGTGGTGTTTCTCGTCGTGCAACGTTGATTGAAACTATTCGTAAAGAAAACCCTAATGTACTTTTATTAGATGCTGGTGATATTTTTCAGGGAACGCCATATTTCAATTATTATGGAGGTGAATTAGAATTCAAATTGATGAGTATGATGAAATATGATGCTTCTACAATTGGAAATCACGATTTTGATAATGGTCTTGACGGATTATATGCTCAGCTTCCTCACGCAACTTTTGACTTTATCAACTCTAACTACGATTTTAAAAACACGGTTATGGACGGACATGTGAAACCGTACAAAATCTTTAATAAAAATGGAATTAAAGTTGGTGTTTTTGGTGTTGGAATTGAATTGCAAGGTTTAGTAGATAAAAAATTATATCTAGAAACGGTTTACAATAACCCAGTAGAAGTTGCTCAGGATATGACAAAACTTTTAAAGCAAGAACAAAAATGTGATTTGGTAATTTGTCTTTCGCATTTGGGTTATAAATACAAAGATGATGCAACAAAAATTAGTGATTTGACATTTGCAGAACAAACACAAGACATTGATTTAATTATTGGAGGACATACGCATACTTTCTTAGACAAACCTACAATTGTAAAAAATAAGGCTGGAAAAGAGGTTCTTGTTAATCAAGTTGGGTGTTACGGAATTAATTTAGGCCGTATCGATTTCTATTTTGATAAAAACAAAGCGCATACAAACCAAAGTGCAACTATTATTGTATAGTCTTTTTTTGAATTCTAGCTTTTTCTAAAAAGTATTCTACCATAAAGAAATAAGCTAGAATTTGAGTTGTATCTCGTATTAAAACTAAAACAATAGAATACGAGAAATATTCATTAAAAATATAGAAGATATCTGAGAAAATGTAGCTTATTGCCATGAGCGACATCAGTAGCGCTATATGTGTTCCCTTTGTGATGTAACTTACAAAACAGAAATAGCTCAAGATACTCAGAACGATTCCGTACACGGTGTATATTACAATAAATTTTCTCATGCTGTCGAGCTGTAGGCTCAAAACAGAGATTAACAAATAGACGATAAAAACAACTACAATAGAAATTGGCAGAATATCGCGTTTGGTTAATCTGATTCTTTCGTGCTGTCGAATAAATATAGTAACGATTAAACTATAAACAACTAGAAAACTGAGCACTCCTCCTAATTCAGAGCTTTCAACATCCATTAAATCATAAACTTGTCCAACAAAACAGAATAAAAAAATCAATCCTTCTGTTTTTCCGATTTGAAACTCACTGCTAATTAAATAATAAATAAAAATAGCAGGGAGAACAATCGCTTTTGCATATGTCGCAAAAACATCTTGTTCTGCCCAATCAAAAATGATGGTACAAAACAAGCCGAAAAAGAACAAAATTAATGATGGTTTATTAGGCTTCATTCAATTTGTTTATAAAGTCTTCTTCTGATAATATAGTGATGTTCAGCTTTGTTGCTTTTTCCAGTTTTGCTGGCCCATATTATCTCCCGCAACTACAAAATCTGTTTTTGCAGAAATTGAGCTTCCTACTTTTCCTCCGTTATCTTCGATAGCCTTCTTTAATTCGTCTCTAGAAAATTGGCTAAAGACGCCAGAAACTACAAAAGTTTTTCCAACAAATTTATCAGTAGCATTTGGGTTTATTTTTTCTTCAATTTCAAATTGAATTCCATAACTTTTTAATCGTTCAATAATTTTTCTATTTTCTTCATTTTCGAAGAATTCGATAACACTTTTAGCAATTCTTTCTCCAATTTCATCAACCAAAATTAAATCCATTAAAGAAGCCTGTGCTAAAGCATCTATGTTTTTGTAATGTTTGGCTAGTTTTTTGGCAACTGTTTCTCCAACAAAACGAATTCCAAGTGCAAACAATACGCTTTCGAACGGAATTTCTTTTGATTTCTGAACTCCATTTACCAGATTTTCTGCTGATTTCTGAGCCATTCGTTCTAAATGCAGAATATCCTCTACTTTCAATTCATACAAATCGGCATAATTGTGCACGAGGTTATTTTTGAAAAGCAGCGCCACCGTTTCTCCTCCAAGTCCTTCAATATCCATTGCTTTTCTAGAAATGTAATGCTGAATTCTTCCAATAATCTGCGGAGGACATCCATAAAAATTCGGACAATAATGATTGGCTTCTCCAACATTTCGAACCAATTCTGTATGGCACTCTGGACAATAAGAAATATAATGTGTTGGTTCTGAATTTTCAGGACGTTTTTCTAAATCTACCGCAATGATTTTCGGGATAATTTCTCCTCCTTTTTCGACAAAAACAGTATCGTTTATTCTAATATCTAATTTTTCAATTTGATCGGCATTATGAAGAGAAGCTCTTTTTACAATAGTTCCAGCTAGCTGCACAGGTTCTAGATTGGCAACTGGCGTGATAGCTCCAGTTCTTCCAACTTGATACGAAATTGATTTTAATTTAGTTGAAACTTGTTCTGATTTAAATTTGTAAGCAATTGCCCAACGTGGCGATTTTGCTGTATACCCCAATTCTTCCTGATGCTGAATGCTGTTAACCTTTACAACAACTCCATCTGTTTCATAAGGCAAATTATGACGGTGAACATCCCAATAATCAATGAAGTCAAAAACTTCTTGCATACTATTAACTAATTTTGCTTCTTTTGGAACTTTAAAGCCCCAGCTTCTGGCTAATTCTAGTCCTTCATATTGCGTTTTAAAAGGCAGATTGTTTCCTGTTACAAAATAAAGCAAGCATTCTAGCGGACGTTTGGCTACCTCAGCACTGTCTTGTAATTTTAAACTTCCCGAAGCAGTATTTCTTGGGTTTGAATATGGAGTTTCGCCAATTTCTATTAATTCCTGGTTCATTTTTTCAAAACCGGCAAACGGAAGAATAATTTCTCCACGAATGTCAAATTTATCAGGATAATTTCCTTTCAAATGCAACGGAACTGATTTTATGGTTTTTATGTTGCTCGTTACCTCATCTCCTTGAAAACCATCTCCACGCGTTAAGGCTTGAACTAATTTTCCGTTTTCGTATGTAATACTTATTGAGGCTCCATCGTATTTTAATTCGCAGGTATATTGCAAGTTTACGTTTCCTAAAACTTTCTGAATGCGGTTTTCCCAATCTAAAAGATCTTCTTTAGAATAAGAATTATCTAAAGAATACATTCTGTATTGATGCGCTATCGTTTTAAAATTTTTGGTAACAGTTCCTCCTACTCGCTGAGTTGGCGAATTTTCGTCAAAAAACTCTGGGTGTTTATTTTCTAAATCCTGAAGTTCTTTTAGCTTAATATCAAAATCATAATCTGAAATTGTAGCATTATCTAACACATAATAATTATAGTTGTGCTGATTAAGTTCATTTCGTAATGCTTGAATGGTCTCTTGAATGCTCATAAATAGTAAAATATTGCAGATTATAATAATGTAAAACTGAATATCAAAATTAGAATTTATTTTTGTTCAAATGCAGAAAAAATAAAAGTTTTAAAAAATCAAAAATCAGACTGCAAATACATGCAGTCTGATTTCCTCCTTGTCCATTATTCTTAAAAAAGAATTAAAAAAAACCAACTTCCAAATGGTTTTGACGTTTTATATTTTTAACTGAAAATCAATACTTTACAATACAAATATAGAACTATTTTTGAATAATGATAAAATCTGAACGTCTATTTAGCACATGCTCCTCTTCAGAACATTTTACACCATTTTTACATTTATTAATTAATCGTGTTTCACCATAGCCGATAGCACTTTCGATACGAGAATCATCTATGCCCTGCGAAAGGATATAATCTCGAGTTGATTTTGCTCTATTATCTGAAAGTTTCAAGTTGTACGAATCCTTTCCGCGTGAATCGGTATGCGATTCAATTTTGATTCTGATGTTTGGAAACTTCTGCATGATGAAGACCACTTTAGACAATTCTTCTACAGCTTTTGGTGTAATGTCATACTTATCATAATCGAAGTAAATTGGATTTACATCCACTTTTTCTACTCCTTGTTTTTTGACAACTAAGTCATCATAATTGCTCAATTCAAAATTTACATCTTTTATTTCGCCACCATTTTCACCAGTTGTTTCTACTGTTTTATCATCACTACTGTAATTTTGTTTTGCGGCAATCATTTTTACCACTTTGTTGCAAGGAACTTCAATAGCATATTTTCCGTCAAAGTTTGTTTTGGTTTCGCCCAGAACTTCACTAAAAGAGTTATACGCCATTATCGTAACATCTGTTAAAGGCTTTTTTGTTTTATGATCGATAGCCATTCCAGAAATACTTTGGTTGCAAACTGGTTTTCCTTTTACAAAAGAGTAAATATCATCATCGCCCTTTCCTCCTGCTCTGTTGGAAGAAAAATAGCCATAAGCACCTGTTCTATCAATTATAAAAGAAAAATCGTCTTTATTACTGTTGATAGGCGCTCCAAGATTTCTTGGTGCAGAAAATGTTCCATCGGGTAAAAGTTTACTTTCATAAACATCTAAATCACCCCAGCCATAATGTCCATCAGACGAAAAGTATAAAACTCCGTTTTGGTAAAACGGAAACACTTCGTTACCAATCGTATTAATATTAGATCCTAAATTTTTAGGAGAGCTCATGGTTCCGTCGGCCGCAATTTTCACCATGTACAAATCTGTTTCGCCTTGACCTCCAGGCATGTCTGAAGCAAAGAAAAGCAATTGTCCGTCTTCGCTTAATGATGGATGTCCTACAGAATAATCGTCGCTATCAAAAAATACTTTCTGAGGATTTTCTAATTTATTATTGACAATTGATCCTTTGACAATCTGAAAATTGTTAACTCTGGCCTCATCAACAACCAATTTATTTTTCTTTACAATATTGGTCGAATAATAAATGGTACTTCCTTTACTATCAAAACTTGCCGTAGCTTCATGATATTTGGTCATTACGTTTGGAAGAAAAACCGTCTCGTTGAATAAACTTCCATCTGCCGGATTTCTTTCTGCAATGTATAAGTTAAGAAAAGGCTGATTATTCCAGGTATACAATTTTTCACTAAACTTTGTTGTATCACGAGCTGACGTAAATACTACATTATCTTTAAAAAATGTAGCACCAAAATCTGATTTGCTGGTATTGATATCCAAATTTTTAATGGTGTAAAGCGGTTTTGCTTTTGCAACGCTGTCCATATATTTCTTTTGGGCAACATATTTATTAATCTCTGCTTTATCACCTTTTTTATCTAGATATTCTTTTGTAATTTTATCTGCCTCATCATAATCCATAACTGCTTTCATAGACTGAATATAACGCAGATAGTAAATATCAGTCAGATTATTTCCTTGAACTTCGTACAATTTTCTATACCATTTAAGAGCATTTCTGGAATCAGAAATAAAATAATAGGAATCTGCCGCGTTCTTCAAAGTCTGCGCTGATGGATCTTTTATGTTTTGCAAACATTCTTCGTAAGCTTTGGAAGCATCCAAATAAGAGAAGTTTTTAAACAAAGCATCCGCTTTCTTTAAGTTAGTTTTTTGAGCGAAACTAAACGTAACGCTCAAAATTAAACATAGGATATATAGTTTTCTCATAAGTTTTGTTTTTAGAAGAATCGAGGAGATTTAATTTTGCTTTGGTTTTTCACAAATTGATAACGCAAGATGATCTCGTGTGAGCCATCATTGTATTTATTCAATTGGCTTACAGTATAATCAAAAGCATATCCAAGATAGAAACTTGGTGATATTTGAAAACCTGCCAGTATGCTTATCGAATCATCTGTTCGATACGCTCCTCCTATAACAAACTTTTCTTGAATCATGAAATTTGCTGATACATCTGCGGTAAGCGGTGCTCCACTTACGGCTTTTACTAAAAATGCTGGTTTAAATTTCAAATTTGGATTCAAATCAAAAACATATCCCCCCATTAAATAGTAGTGCAAACGATCATAGTCTATAGATTCTTTTACATCGTCATAGTAATCATTCTGAATAAAACTTGGAATAGAGAATCCTACATACCATTTTTCTGTATAGTAGTAAATACCTGCTCCTACAGCTAGTTTCATCTGATTGTTAATGTTCTGATTTAACAAAACATCATCATCATCGTAGTATCTTCCTTTAGACCAATCGATGTTTAACATTCTCGTACCAGCTTTTATACCAAAAGCTAATCTTTTTTCATATCCGAGAGGTAATGAATAAGAGAAGTTCCCATCAAGATATAGCTCATTTGAAGGTCCGATTTTATCATTTACAATACTTAGACCTACTCCCAATTTTTCATTTCTAAGAGGAGCATGAACAGAGAAAGATTGTGTTTCTGGAGCTCCAGGCATTCCTACCCATTGAGAACGATACAAAAGTGCTGCTTCTATGGTTCCGGTAGATCCAGCATACGCTGGATTTACCGCCATAGTATTATACATATACTGGGTATATTCGGGATCTTGTTGTGCCGAAGCGCAAACCGTAATAAAAGAACATATTAAAATGAAATATGTTTCTAATGATTTTATATATAGTTTCATAACGATACTTATTTAGTTTAATTAATTAGATGATTAATAGAAGTGGATTATCTCATAATAGACAACCAGCCTTTTTTAACCGTTCCATCTCCAATGGTTATCACATAAAAATAAGTACCTGTTGGCAGCATATCTCCTCTATTAACTACACCGGATACATTTGCTGTACCGTTCCAATCATTTTCATAACGTGTTTTACTATACACTAATGCTCCGTATCTGTTAAATACTTTCAGTTCGTTGTTTGGATAAGACTCAATACAGTCAATTCTGAACAAATCGTTTTTACCATCATTGTTTGGAGTAAACTCATTGTAAACCGTTAGACAAATTGGTTCTAATGTAACCGAAGCTGAATTATTTGATGCATCAACATCTAAAGGAGTCGAAATTTCAACGGTAGCAACGCTAGTGTAGTTTCCGCTTGATAATACTTCTGCAACAACTGTTAATACTACGCTCTGACCTGCCGTTAATGTTGGTATAGTCCAAAGCTGTGTTGCTGGATCGTATGTTCCTGCAGTTGCTGAAGAGCTTACCAATTGTAAGCCGCTAGGAAGCAAATCACTCACAATCGTATTGATAAAATCTCCTTCACCTACATTGTTTACTGTAATCGTAAACGTTACTTTATCTCCAAAGTTCGGTGTTGGATTATCTACAGTATGCGTAATAGTTAAATCTGAACAGCTTGCAACAGTAACATCTAACGTTTTAATTGTTCTCTCGTCGCAATTATTAACATAAGCTACAGTTACTTTTCCTGAACCAATATCTGACCAAGAAACGGTTACAGAACCATCGTTTGTACCCCCGCCTGAAACAATTGTACCTCCATTAATAGTCCATACATAATTAGATTTACCATTTGCAATTGAATACGTTACACCTTTGAATACACAAGGAGTATCATCTGTCGTAGCAAGCTGAACTGCAGCGTCATTTTCGAATGCAATTGTAACTCCTAATCTTCGTCCGTTATCACAACCGTTAAATGTATTAGTCAATGCTCCTGCATAATAAGTCGTTGCTGTAAGCGGAGTTGTATTTGCTAATGCTGTTCCGCCAGTTGCAGATGCGTACCAAACTACATTTGTTTCGTTTACAAAAATACTAGCCAATGTTGGCAAAGCTGATAAACAGAATGTTTGTGTAGTTCTTGGCGTTGTAATTACACTTGGCGAATTTACATTTACCGTAACAGCTAATCTAGCTGGGTTTTCGCATCCAATAGCACTTGAAACTGCACCATAATATGTACCTGTTACAAGAGCTGTTGTTGGCGCAATTGCTGTTCCTCCTGTAGCTGTGCTATACCAAACAACATTTGCTTCGTTTACTTGAATATTTGCCACTGTTGGCGAATTTAAAGTACAGAAGTTTTGTGTTGTGTTAGCCGTAGTTGGTGTTGGACTTGGATTAACTACGGTAACAGTCACCTGAAGACGAGTTGAACTTTCACATCCTGATGGATCAACTATATTTCCGAAATAAATTCCTGAAGTAAGCGCTGTTCCTGCTGGAATTGCTGTTCCTCCTGTTGCTGCTGTAAACCATGTTACATTGCTTTCGTTTACCTGAATATTGGCAATAGTTGGAGCATTTGCAGAACAGAAAGTCTGTGCTGTACTATTTGTCGTTGGATTTAATGTATTACCAACTGTTACAGCCACTTGCAATCTGACACTGCTTTCGCAACCTGTTACTGGATCTTTAATTGCTCCGAAATAAGTTGTTGTAGTTAGCGCAGTTGTCGCAGCCAAAGCAGTTCCTCCTGTTTGAGTTGTGTACCAAACTACATTACTTTCATTCACTTGAATATTAGCAACTGTAGGATTTGTACCTGTACAGAAAGTTTGTGCTAAAGCAGTTGTTGTTGGTGTTGCAGGGTCAGTCACATTTACATCAACTGTTAATCTTGAAGCACTTTCACAGCCTGTTGCTGGGTCTGAAATTGCAGCAAAATATTGGCCTGTTGTCAGAGCTGTTGTTGATGGAATTAACGTTCCGCCTGTTAAAGCTGTATACCAAACAATATTCGCTTGATTGAACTGAACGCTTGCAAATGTCGGAGCATTAGCCAAACAGAAGTTTTGCGTTCCTGCTGTTACTAAAGTTGGCGTTCCTGGATCGTTTACAATTACATCTACTGTTAATCGTGAAGCGCTTTCACAACCTGTTGTTGGATCTGAAATTGTTGCAAAATATTGTCCTGTTGTCAAAGCTGTTGTCGGCGCAATTACTGTCCCCCCTGTTAAAGCTGTGTACCAAACAATGTTAGTTTCATTAGTTTGGATGCTTGCAAACGTAGGAGCATTTGCCAAACAGAAGTTTTGTGTTCCCGCAGTAACCAATGTTGGAGTTCCTGGGTCATTTACAATCACATCAACTGTTAATCTTGTAGCGCTCTCGCATCCTGTTGCAGGATCTGAAATTGCTGCAAAATACTGTCCTGTGGTTAAAGCCGTAGTAGATGGAATCAATGTTCCGCCTGTTAAAGCCGTATACCAAACAATATTCGCTTGATTAAACTGAACGCTTGCAAATGTTGGAAGGTCTTCTTTACAGAAAGTTTGTGTTCCAACAGTCACCAATGTTGGTGTTCCCGGATCGCTTACAATTACATCAACTGTTAATCTTGAATTGCTTTCACAACCTGTTGCAGGATCTGAAATCGCGGCAAAATATTGTCCTGTTGTTAGAGCCGTAGTAGATGGAATCAATGTTCCGCCTGTTATAGCTGTGTACCAAACAATATTAGTTTCATTTGTCTGAATGCTGGCAAATGTAGGCTGATCTACCTGACAGAAATTTTGTACTCCGGCTGTTACCAAAGTTGGCGTTCCTGGATCGTTTACAATTACATCAACTGTTAATCGTGAAGCGCTTTCACAACCTGTTGCAGGATCTGAAATTGCTGCAAAATATTGTCCTGTTGTTAGAGCCGTAGTAGATGGAATCAATGTTCCGCCTGTTATAGCTGTGTACCAAACAATGTTAGTTTCATTAGTCTGAATGCTTGCAAATGTCGGAGCATTAGCCAAACAGAAGTTTTGTGTTCCCGCAGTCACCAATGTTGGAGTTCCTGGGTCATTTACAATTACATCAACTGTTAATCTTGTAGCGCTTTCACAACCTGTAGTTGGGTCGGAGATTGCTGCAAAATACTGTCCTGTAGTTAGAGCCGTAGTAGATGGAATTAATGTTCCGCCTGTTATGGCTGTATACCACACAATATTCGCTTGATTAAACTGAACGCTTGCAATTGTAGGCTGATCTACCTGACAGAAAGTTTGTGTTCCTGCAGTCACCAATGTTGGTGTTCCCGGATCGCTTACAATTACATCAACTGTCAACCTTGAATTGCTTTCACAACCTGTAGTTGGGTCGGAGATTGCTGCAAAATATTGTCCTGTTGTTAGAGCCGTAGTAGATGGAATCAATGTTCCGCCTGTTATAGCTGTATACCAAACAATATTAGTTTCATTAGTCTGAATGCTGGCAAATGTAGGCTGATCTACCTGACAGAAATTTTGGACTCCTGCTGTTAATAATGTAGGTGTTCCTGGATCGTTTACATTTACTGTTACTTCTAATCTTACTGAACTTTCACAGCCTGTAAGTGCATCTGTAGCTGCTCCGTAGTAAATTCTACTTACTAAAGGAGTAGTTGAGGCAATTACATTTCCACCTATCGCTGCATCATACCAAATAACATTGCTCTCATTTACTTGAATATTTGCAACTGTAGACGCAGAAGATAAACAGAAATTCTGAGTATCGTTTGTAGTTGTTGGCGTATTTGGATCGCTAACTATAATTACTGCATCTTGTAATGTTCCTGCTAAATTTTCACACGTATTAGTGCTTGAAACCGCTACATAATAGGTGATCGGACTTACAGCTTTTGTTAAACCTGTAGCAGTTAAAATACCAGCTGCATCTATTGCATAAGTAACCCCTGCTATTACAGCCCCATTTGTAATTGGCTGCGTTTTAGCAGCGTCTAAATACCAAGTAAATACAGGACTAGTTAATGCTGGTGCAGTGGGAGTTAATGATGCTGATAAGCCTGGGCAAACCGTTACATCATCAACCAAAATATCGCTTCCTATTGAAGGAGGCAAAATTGTGAATGTGATTTGTTTTCTATCTGCTGCTGCAGTTTCACACAATTCATCTGAACTCACTCCAACAAAATAAGTATAAGTTCCCGGAGCCAATCCGTTTACTATCAACTGTGCAGTTGTTTCGCCAGGAATTAACTGACTTGTTGTTCCATTAAAACTATACCAATAGTATACAGGATTTGTTAAAACAGGAGTTCCGCTTAAACCTGTTGCTAAAGTTACAGTTCCAGAAGCAGAACAAATTGATGTTGCTGTTCCTCCGTTTAATGTAATATCTGTTAAAGCATTTACTGGAGCAGAAGCTTTTACTTCGACAGTAACCTCTCCTCTTGCGTAATTTTCACAACCGTAACGTACTGGTTGTACATAATACTTGTAGATACCTGCAGTTAAATTATCTGGTAACGTAAAGGTTGGTTCGCTAGCCACCAAGTTTCCTCCTGTCTCGGCATCATACCATCGATAGGTCGAACAGGCGACTTCAGGAATCTGGAGTTCAATTTCGCTGCCCGGACAGACCGTAATTTTATTCTGCGGATCTGCTCCAATAACGGTGGTGTTAGCTGTTCTTTCTACAGTATGAACTCTTAAGAAATCTAATACTCCAGCAACACCTCCTAAACGAATTCTAACTCTATCATAAATCTCTGTTGGAGAAGACACTAATACCATTGCCAAAGAATTTCCTGGCAATAATTTTATACTCAATAATGTACTAGTATTTTGAATTGGAGCACCAACTGCCACATTTCCTAAATAACGCTGAATTGAGAATCCTGTAAGCAGATTCACGCTTAAAAGACTGCCTGGTTTTGAAACCACAATTCTTAAAGTATCACTAAGAACAGAAGGTGTTTTAAATTGTACCGTTAAATCTGCAGCTGCCGCCACTCCAACTCCACTATACATTGTAGCAAAAGTTGTTACGTCATTATCAGCAACATTCCAAGCATCACTTACACCTATTAAAGCAGTTGCCGCACCTATAGGAAGGTTTATATCTGTAGCACCATAAAAAATATCCTGAATATCTCCTGGAGTACAAGTTACAGCAGTAACTGGTTTATTATAATGAGCTTCAAACACTTTTGTATTTTGAGCAAGACTTAAAATTGAAGAAGATACAATACGAATACCATCATAATCTTGCGGAACTGATGCATCTGAAGGAACAAAAGTAAACTCATAAGTATTGTCTCCTGAAATTAGTTTTAATAGCGATCCCGACACAGGCTGCATTGCTCCAATAAGATTACCTCCAATAGTTCCTACTACCGATAAGTTCTCTCCAACAGCCAACAAACTATATTCAGATCCTAATTTAACTGTAACAGGGGTACCTTTAGCAATAGGAGTTGCCCAAGTTAAATTCTGCCATGTTGTGCCAATTCCTAAAAGTCCTAAACCAGTAGTAATTGTTGAGAATGTCTGAGGATTTCCATCAATTGCATTTGCATTGTTTGAAACACTCCCAGTAAGTATAAAGCCTTCACTTTCTCCTGATGCATAAACTCGTTCTGTTAAGTTTTGACAGCTGGTAAGATCTATCACATTGATTACCTTAGTTGCAGTAACACTACAAGTTCCTAAAGTTGCAACAGCTGTGTAGGTGTAAACTCCCGGAACATTTAAAGGACCTGTTGTAAATGGAGAACCTGCAAGCGCAACACCTTGTGGATTAAACCATGTTACAGTTCCTGTAGAAGTAGCATTTAACGCAACATCAGCTCCAACATTTACAGATTCTTGCGGATTAGTCACCACTAAAGTTGGTACCGCATTAATTGTTACGGTCACAGATTGTCTAGCTGACGGGCAAGTGCTTGTCGCGCCCTGTGCTTGTATAGAATAAATACCACTTACTGTTACATTTGCAGCAGCATCAGCGGTCATTACATTATTTAAAGGATCATAAAAAGTATAAGTAGCTGCTGAATCAAAATTAGTGATTGCATTAGCCAAATTGGCGCTACCACAGGCTACTAATGGAGTAGTGATAACCGTTAAAGGTGTTGTTGAAGGAAAATTAACCGTTACTAGTTTTAAATCTCCATTCACATTCTCACAAGTACCTCCATTAACTGCAGATATATATAAATTGTAAGGAGAATTTAAAGTTGTTAAACCAGTTAATGAAAGAACACCAGTAATAGGATCTTTTGCAAATGTTATGCTTCCATCTACACTTCCATCTACAATTTCTGTTACTTTATTCTGATCTCTATAATACTTAAACTGAACACCAGCAATATCAGAAGATGGAGTTAAAACTGCCTCTCCAGAACAAGTAGCTTCAACTGGACTTGTAATTAAAATATTTGCCGCAGTCGGAATTGGTAAAACATTAACAGTAACCGCTTGGCGTAAACTGTTAACACAACCTCCTCGTGTTGCTTCTAAGTAGTATGTAGTTGTAGTTGTTAATGGAGCTGTTGGAGCTACGCTTACAACATTTCCTAAAGTTGGAGAATCATACCATTGAAAAGTTTCTCCTCCTGCTGAAGTTGCAGATAAATTAGCTGTTTGACCAGCACAAATTGGTGCAGTTGCTCCAGTTATTGTGGCATTTGGAAATCTATAAGAAGCTCCATAAATGTTTACAGTAGTCAATAAACCAACCAATGCTCCCAATCTAATATCAACTCTATCAAATGCAGCAGTTGTTGGGTAACTAACTTTGAATTTGTTTCCTGATAATACCTGTAAGTTCAATAAACTATTGTTTACTGCAAGTCTGCCTGGATTTTCAGCTCCTGCTAAAGAAGTTCCTATGCTTACAGATCCCAGCAATGCAATATCAGCAAGACCGCCTGGTAATTCTAATTCAACATCAATAATATCTCCTGCTTGACCGGGTGTTAGAAAATTTAACTGTTGTTGTATGTATGAATTAAGCACTCCCGCAGTTATTGTCAAAGAAGAAAATGTATTTGGATTTCCGTCAACAGCGTTAGGTTCCGTTAACACCATTACATAGAACACATAATAAACCAGGGTCAACCGTTATGGCTTGTGTACTTGGTTGCAAACAAGTGCTTACTGTATTGGTTACGATCACATTTATAGCAGCTCTTGAAGTACTTCTACAATCTGATGCCGTACTTACAGCTTCAACATAAAATGTTTCATTTGCTGTTAAAACTGGATTAGGTATATAAGTATTACTACCAGTACCTTGCAAAAGAGTTCCTCCTGTTGGAGCATCATACCATAAATAAGAAACTCCAGGGCTACTTACAACAGACAACTGTACATTCTGGCCTGACTGAATAATAACGCTAGAAGATACAGGGACTGGTGCCGCTGGTCTAGGATTTACATTTACATTTACCGCTGTACGAGTACTTAAACAAGCTCCAATTACTGCTTCAATATAATAAGTAGTTGGAACAGTTAGATTTGGAGTTACAAAAGAAGTTCCTGTAAATACCAAAGTTCCTCCTGTAGCAGCATCATACCAATTATACGTTGTGCCGGCAACTGGAGATTGAATTGTTATCGTTGTAGTTTCTCCACTACATAAATTTGCAGGAACAGTAGAAATCGCCGTTGGAGCTACTGGACTATCGACTGTAACAGCAAAAGGATTTCTTACACTATTAACGCAACCATTACGAGTTAATTCAACATAATAAGTTGTATTAGCTGTCAAGGCTGGAGTTGTAAACGAAGCTGTACTGCTTAATAAATTTCCACCAGTTAAAGCATCATACCATCTAATCGTTTCCCCTAAAGCCAGATTAGCATTTAATGTCGCCGTTTGTCCACTGCAAATTGCAGTATTTCCAGAAACAACTGGAGCTTTATATCTATAGGCAGCTTGATAAATATCCAAATTAGTTATAAGACCAAGTACACCTCCTAAACGAACTTCTACACGGTCAAAATTCGCACCAGCCGTAACGCTAGCTCTATATCTAGTACCACTTAATAACTGCAAGGTAATAAGAGGATTATTAATTGCAACTCTATCATTATTATAAGTTGCACCATTGTAGGTTGCCAAACTAATCACGCTTAACAACTGAACATCTGCCAAACCTCCTGGCAATTCTAAGTCAACATCAACAATATCACCAGCTTTTCCTGGATTTGTAAATTGTAATGTTTGCTGCATAGATCCTAATACATTGGCAGGAAGAGTAAGTCTTGTTGCAGTTGCAGGATTTCCGTCTACAGAAAAATTCGGATTTGTAGCATTACACAATAAACATACACCAACCTGAGAAGTTACCTGACTGCTGGCTTCAAGACATCCGCCTAAAGCTGCTGGCTGAACCGTTACTGTAACGGGTACTCTCGTTGCGCTAACACAATTTCCATTTGGGCTTTGTGCTTCAACATAATACGTTTTAGTAGCTGTTAAAATTGGCGTTGTAAAAGTGGCTGTATTTGTTGCAACAGCTGTTCCTCCAGTTGAAGTTTCATACCAGTTTAATTGTGCTCCAACCTCTGTAGTCGATGCATTTAACGTTGCATTCTGACCAGATTGAATAGTCACACTTTGCGTTAAAACTGTCGGAGTAATTGGAACGGCTGTCGAAACAACACTTACTGGCGTACGAGAACTAACACAGCTGCCAATAGCAGCCTCCACAAAGAATTGAGTCGTTCCTAATGGCACTGTTGGCGAATAAGTAGTTCCACTAGCTAAAACAGGACCACCAGTTGCCGAAGAGTACCAGTTGTAAGTTGTTCCTGGAGCCACATTTACAACCGATAAAGTGGTTTGCTGAGTTGCACCTGTAGAACAAACTGTTGTTCCAACATTACTAATTCCTGGTATTAATGGATTAGAAACATTCAAGACAACAGGTACACGAACATTTCCTTCGCAGCCTGCAGCTCTAGTTATTCCTATATAATATGTTGTATTTGCTGTTAACGCTGGGGTTGTATACGTATTTCCCACTGCCAAAGCTGTTGTAGAAAATTCAGAACTGTACCAAGCCAGCGAAGTACCCGCAGCTGGTGTCGCAGTTAGAGTGGTTGGAACTCCCGCACAAACTGTCTGCGATAAACCGCCAGATACAGTTGGCTGTGCAAATTCTAGCCTAACATCATAAACTCGTAAGCTTACCAAAAGACTTAAAAGTCCACCACCAACCTGAATTTGAATTTGGTTGGTGTCACCCGTAATAGGGAATTTTGCAACAGCAACCGTATTGCCGCTTAACAAATTCAAATTCAAAAGCGGACTATTTAAAGCCACACTGGAACCCACATTGGCTCCAGAATTTTTAGCTTGAACTGTTGCATTTGCTAACAAACTTAAATCAAGCAATCCGTTGCCTGTACCAAAGTATATTGCAACTTGGTCACCAGCTCTAGCTGTTTGGTTTAAGGTCAATGTTTCTTCTGCAAAACATCCAAGCACTGCAACACCATTTGTTAAGGTTGCATAAGTGGATAAGCCAGCGCTATCATAAGCATTGGCAGGACTATTAACATCTACTCCTAAACACAAAAGCCCTCCTCCTGCACTATTTGTCTGAGACACAGGTCTACAAATAGTCTGAGAGAATGCATTGGCGCATATAAAGAATAACGTTAAAAGTCCTAATAATCTCATTTGAGGATTGAGACTACAAAAAGTAATTTTTTTTTTCATAATTTGGAAGATTAGAAAATGGACAATAAAACACCTCATGCAGTAAGTGCAAGCACCTACGCAATTAAACAATCAGTTAAAAATCAAACAGTTAAAACAAACAATAGTAGCCTATAAAAAGCTGCTAAATTCTGTTTTAATAAAAAAATTTATGTTGAATTCGGTATATCAAAGTATACCGTAGAACAAATTCTATCTCTTTGAGACAAAATAAGTTCTGCTTTTTTAGAGGAAAAATGATTGTAATCAATTTTCCAAGAGGAGTGATTTGTTGCAGGCCTAATTTTCATAATGAAAATTTTAGTTGAAAGTAGAACTGGGGTTCTTTATATATGTCGATTCTTTTTTTTCAGAAAGTTGATTAGTCTTTTCTAAAACTAACTAACTGCAAAAGTTAGTTCGAATCTTTTTATATTCAAAAAATTATTCTCCCTTATAGTCAGCCCGCCAAATGGGGTGATTAAAAGACAGCAAACTAAAATGTAAACTTTTTGAAAAAAAATTAAGTATTATGTAACGATTAAAATTATCTTTGAAACGAAGTAAGCGAAATAGGTTAAAAAATAAAACTAAAACAAAATTTACGATTAAAGTAAATTTGATAAAGAAAGTAATTGTCAATTCCATACGCAGACTTATTAGGTTGTGGTATAATTTCTCAATTTTCAATCTTAACAACATGGCCAATAATTTTCTAACCAATATGTCTTGAAAACCAAAAGAAAACTTTGTTTAACTTTTGTTACCTAAAATTAGGTAAAACAAAAACATAAAACAAACATAAAATTCTTATAATTTATTCATAAAACTTTAATTCTAAAATTACAGACACATCAAAACATCAAGAAAATCGCTACTTTTAACATAATTAGCTTACAATTTCCTTATTAAACAAAATATTAAACAAAATATGTTAAATCGATGTAAATAAAGAATAATCCTACATTAAAAACAATTTTATCGACAAAACTATCCGTAATAAAGACCAAAAGCAATAAAACTGTTTCATGAAACCTCAAAATCTAAAAAAATATGAAGAGTTTTAAAAAAACAAGTAGAAATACGGTGTCAAAAATTTCAAAAATATTAAACAAAAGTTAAAAAACAAAAAAAGCAGACAGTTCCCAACAACTGTCTGCTTATTAAAAACCTTACAAAAATTATTCTAAGATTCTATAATTGTATTAATTTGATTAAACAACTGTCCATCACTTAAAAAAGCACCTTGTTTAATCAATTCAAAAATCGAAGAATTACGTTCCTCTGTAAACACTTTCTTCCCGACTTTCATTTCAATATTTTCTGTAAACATATTATCGCTTAACCATTGAAGCCCCTCTTTAGTCAAAAAGTCCACCTCTGGAGAAAAAGTTTTCAAAACAATTGACTTAATATAAGTGTCAAAACAATGAAACAGAAAAATATGGTTCTTAGAAAAATGTTCCAAATATTCTGCTCTACCTAATACACCTTCCCAAATCAAATCTGAAAAAACATCAAGTTCCTGTTCTGCAACTTCTGGCTTATTAATCTTAAGCTCTTCCCACTCTTTTCTGTCTATTGCTTGTGTTGCCAAAAAACTTGCAAATTCAGCATGTAATTCGTCAAACTGCTCTTTTGTTAATCTTGCGTATTTCATTTCTTTTTTAGGCTTTATGCTTTACGCTGCAAGCTATAAGCATCCAGCCATAAGTCTAATTATTACTATTAATCTTGTCTTAAACAAAAAAATCCCGACTTTCATCGGGATTTTTGTATAGATATAAAAACTATTACTTTTCAGCAACAATTTCGTAAGCTAATTCAACGATTACATCTCTGTGTAAACGAACTGTAGCATTGTATTTACCTAAACGTTTTACAACACCGCTAGTGATGAATTTTCTATCGATAGCATTACCAGATTTCTCTAAAGCTGCAGCAATATCGATGTTAGTGATAGAACCAAAAAGTTTCTCTCCGCCAGCTTTTGCAGTAAGTTTAATTTCAAGAGCTTTTAAAGTTTCAGCTATTGCTTTAGCATCAGCTACAACTTTAGCTTCTTTGTGTGCTCTTTGTTTTAGGTTTTCAGCTAAAACTTTTTTAGCAGAAGGAGTTGCTAAAGTAGCAAAACCTTGAGGAATTAAAAAGTTACGACCGTAACCAGGTTTTACAGATACTACATCATCTTTAAACCCTAGGTTTTGTACGTCTTGTTTTAAAATAATTTCCATGTTGTTGTCCTTATATTTTAGAAGTTAGGTTCTGATCAAACAGAAACCAGCGACTAGATTTTTTTATACTATTTTAATAAATCGGCCACGTATGGCATTAAAGCTAAGTGACGAGCTCTTTTTACAGCTACAGAAACTTTTCTTTGGTATTTTAATGAAGTTCCAGTTAAACGACGTGGAAGAATTTTTCCTTGTTCGTTAACGAATTTCAATAAGAAATCAGCATCTTTATAATCGATGTATTTGATTCCTGATTTTTTGAAACGGCAATACTTTTTAGTTTTGTTAGTTTCAATGTTTAAAGGCGTTAAATATCTGATATCTCCGTCTTTTTTTCCTTTTGCAGATTGCTCGATTGTAGACATAATAATTACGCTTTAGTAGATTTTAATTTTGCTCTTCTTCTCTCAGCCCATGAAATAGCATGTTTATCTAAACTTACAGTTAAGAAACGCATAACTCTTTCATCACGTCTGAATTCAGTTTCAAAAGCTAAAAGAACTTCTCCAGCTACTTTGAATTCGAATAAATGGTAAAAACCACTTTTTTTGTTTTGGATTTCGTAAGCCATTTTTTTAAGACCCCAATCCTCTTTCGATACCATTTCAGCTCCTCTACTAGTAAGAAATTCTTCAAATTTCGTTACTGTTTCCTTCACCTGAACCTCAGATAAAACGGGATTTAAAATGAAAACAGTTTCATAATGATTCATAAATAAAAATTTTATTTGTTAAAATTGGGTGCAAAAGTAAGCATTTAATTTACATATCCAACATTTTTTTTCTTTTATTCGTCATAATGCAAAAAAGATGCCTCAACCTTAGTTTTTTTTACAAAAAAATAATACATTTACTACTGCTATCCTGAATTTATTCTAAATATAAATGTTATGAAACTAAACTGTGTTGTTGTAGATGATAGTTCTATACAAAGGACAATTATTGCCAAATTGGTCAATAATCACCCAGGCTTGCATTTAATCGGGGATTTTTCTAATGCAATTGAAGCAAAAAGTTGTATCTCATTAAATAATATTGACTTAATATTTCTTGATATTGAAATGCCTGTTATTAACGGATTTGATTTTCTTGACGGATTAAAATCAAAACCGCAAATTATATTTATTACATCTAAAGCCGAATATGCCCTTAAAGCTTTCGACTACGACGCTACCGACTATCTTCAGAAACCTATTGCAGTAGATCGTTTTAATGCCTCTGTAAAAAGAGCAATTGATATGCATTTGCTTAAAAAGGATATCAAAGAAGAAGAAGGCGAACATATATTCATCAAAAGTAATCTAAAAAAACTTAAAATCTTTACTTCAAAAATAAAATGGATTGAAGCTTTTGGAGATTACGTAAGAGTAGTAACCGAAGACGACAGCAATCTGGTTCTCTCTACTATGAAGTCTTTTGAAAATGATTTGTCTAAGGACAAATTTATTCGTGTACACAAATCGTATATTATTAATATCGATAAGGTTGAACGTTTCAATAGTAAATTTGCCGAAATAGGCATTACCAAAATACCGCTAAGCCGCAATAAAAAAGAAGATCTAGTAAAAGCTCTTTCAACTTCTTCTTAATTGCCGTTTTAATAAAAATCTACATTAACTACAACTTTTATAGCTCTGTATTGAGCCACAGCTTCAAAACTATTCAGCATTTTCTGAATAGTTTTTTTTGTGTTTCCTAAATGAAGATTATGCGGAATCTTTATTAAAATAGTTCTAATATATTCATTTCGTATTCTACTTATCGCTGGCTCTTCTGGCCCTAAAACAGGCATTCCTAAGTTCTGACTTAAAACCTGATACAGCCACATAGCTCCTTCCTTCAATTTATCAAAATCTTTATGTTTTAGCGTAAGCTTAATAATCCTGAAATAAGGCGGATATCTATAAATTTGTCTGTCATACAACTGTTCTTTATACATACCTATATAATTATGGTTTGTAACCTGCTGAATTGTATTGTGATTCGGATTGTAAGTTTGAATGACAACTTTTCCCTGTTTTTCTGATCTACCTGCTCTTCCCGCAACTTGCGTCATCATTTGAAAACTACGTTCAAAAGCTCTAAAATCTGGATGATGGAGCATATTATCCGCATTCATGATTCCGACTAAGCCTACATTATCAAAATCAAGTCCTTTGGCCAGCATCTGTGTACCCACCAAAATATCAATTTCGCGATTTTTAAACGTATCGATTATCTTTTCAAAACCAAATTTACCTCGAGTAGTATCTTGATCCATTCGAGCTGTTTTTGCTTTCGGAAAAAGTGAAGCCAGCTCCTGCTCTATCTGCTCGGTTCCAAATCCTTTTGTAGTTAAATCAATACTCGAGCAATTATGGCAATTTGTAGGTTTTGCTATAGAATAACCGCAATAATGGCATCGCAATTGGTTCTTATGCTTATGGTAAGTCAAACTTACATCGCACTGCTGGCAATGCGGAACGTGCCCGCAAGTCAAACATTCTATTATAGGCGAATATCCCCTTCTATTTTGAAACAAAATAACCTGCTCACCTAATGACATCGATTCTGCAATTTCTTCGATTAAAAGATCGCTAAAGTGCCCTGTCATTTTTTTTCTGAAATGCTTGTCTTTTAAATCAACTAAAAGCACTTCAGGCAAGCGGACATTTTTGTAACGTTCAGAAAGTGTTACCAATCCGTATTTATCATTTTGGGCATTAAAATAGGTTTCAATGCTAGGCGTTGCAGAACCCAATAACACTTTTGCTTTATGAAAATTAGCCAAAACAATTGCAGCATCTCTGGCATGGTATCTTGGTGCAGGATCTGTCTGCTTAAAAGTCTGCTCATGTTCTTCGTCAACAATTAATAATCCTAAATCATTAAAAGGTAAAAACAAAGCCGATCTTGCTCCAATTACAATTTGTGCTTTTGGAGAATTTTCAAGCGTTTGCCTCCAAACCTCAACTCTTTCATTATTACTGTATTTGGAATGAAAAACAGCTACTTTGTCTCCAAAATGAAAACGCAGTCTCGAAACCAACTGCGTAGTAAGAGCAATTTCTGGCAAAAGATACAAAACCTGTTTTCCTGTCTCTAAATACTCTTCAATTAACTTGATATAAATCTCAGTCTTTCCGCTAGAAGTCACACCATGAAGCAGACAAACCTCTTTCTCCAAAAAACTATTTTTGATTCCAGAAAAAGCATTTTCCTGAGCCTCACTAAGCTGCAATTGCTTATCTGATACTTCTCCATTAAATGTAACACGATCGTGCTGCAAATAATATTCTTCGAAAATTTCTTTTTCAACTAAAGCCTTTACAACTGCTGCTGTTACATTTGAAACTTCCGTAAGTTTTTTGACCGTAATTGGCTTTTTCTCCGAAGCATTCAACTGAAAATAAGTTAAAACAATTTCTTTCTGTTTATTAGCACTTTTCAGCACTTCGAGTAATTCAGCCAAGCCGTTATCAGATTCGTATTTTGAATGCAATTTAACATATCGAACCAATTTTGGCTTGTAGGTTTCTTTTATTTCTTCATCCAAAAAAATAATGTCTTTCGCTATTAGCTTTTGCAGAATCGGAAGTATATTCTTTTTATTCAAGATCGAAGTAATCTCCTGAATCTTTAATGAACTTTGATGATGCAGCGCTTCATAAATCAAGAATTCATCATCAGAAAGTTCGCTGTCATTTACCACAACATCAGGTTTATGCGAAATAATTGTCTCACTTTCCAACAATAATCCACTCGGAAATGCGCCTCTATACACATCTCCAATTCCGCACATATAATAATTTGCAACCCAAAGCCAGTGTTTAATCTGGATTTCGGTTGCAATGGGTACTTCATCTAAAATTTGATGGATTTCTTTAGCTTCGTATAATGTTGGAGCATTTTCATGAACGTCCAGAACAAGCGCTGTATATATTTTACTTTTACCAAATGGCACAGCAACACGCATTCCTTTTTTTATGAAATGAAATTCGGCTTCAGAAATTCGGTATGTAAATGTCTTAGCTAAAGAAAGCGGTAAAATAACTTCAATGAAATGCATGGATTTTTATTATAAATCAGTTATTATTTCTGACCTGATTTAGAGGAAGTGTCGTTGGAAAGATTATAATCCTGAATCAGCTTTAAAGTATGCACAACAGATTCATTTGTTGTCCCTCCATCGTGCCCCGGAATAACAAACTTCGGATTCTTAAATTTTGACTGAACTTTTTTTATGGATTTTTGCCATTCCTTAACATCAGCATCACCTAAATTTCCTAAATCTTTTGCCTCAATACTCTTTATAAAACAACCTCCATAAAGAATTTTCTCTTTCCCAAACCAAACCACAATATTATCTGGTGCATGACCTTTACCTGGATAATACACTTCAAAATTATATTGCCCAACGGTAAAAGTCGCATCATCTGGAATTATAAATTCTGCTCTTCCTTCATTATTCGCTTTAAGGATTTCGTCTGTCAATTTACCTGAGTAGGTTTTAATTCCTTTTTTTCTATAAAAATCCAATCCACCCGCGCGATCTTCATGCGAATGCGTTGCAAAAACCATTACGACCTTTTTATTATGTTTCGCTTCAATGCTGTCTAACAAAGGCTGAAACTGCGTTTTATCCCACGGAGCATCAAAAAGAACAACACCTTCTTTTGTAACAACATACATAGCATTGGCAGAAATTTTTACCCCTTTGTATTCATTAAAAGTTTTATAAACATAAAAGTCACCTGTAAGATGACTTATTTGTAATGGCGAGTTCTTAGATTGTCCAAAGCTATTTGAAACTATAACTAAGAATAAAATTATTGAAGCAATTTTTCGCATTATATTTTAATTAGTTTTTTACTCTCGTCCAGTATTGTGTTCTTCCCATCAAAGAAATCCCAACATAACCGCGAAGTTTTAATTTGTCTGCAGATTCTAAAGTAACATAACATTTGTACTTTTTACCGCTTGTAGGATCCAAAATGGTTCCTCCATTATATTCTGAACCATCTTTCTTAAGACCGTTTATGATTACCATACCTAAAATTGGCTTATTTTTTTCGGCTCCATCACATTTTACACAAACATCTTTTTTATGGCTGTCACGAAGGATATCTACTACTTTACCATATATTTTTCCCGATTTTTCGTAGATTTCTACTATAGATTTAGCTTCTCCTGTTTCATCGTCAATTGTTTTCCATTTTCCAATTACACTTTGACTTTGCATGGTCAGCGCAAAGAAGAACACTCCGATAGTTAGCATCAAATTTTTCATATTATTTCTCTTTTTTTTGTTTTAATTTTCTGATAGAAGCATTCAATTCGAACCCTAAAAGCAGAATCATACAGTTTATCCAAATATAAAACATTAGAATTAATAATGTCCCAATTGAACCATAAAGTTCATTGTATTTTGAAAATTTTATAACCCAAATCCCAAAAAAGAATGAAGATATAACAATTAAGACCGTTGTAAAAACAGAACCAATGCTTATAAAAGGCACTTTATTGTACTGTTTTGTACCATAACGCAATAATATTGAAGATGTTATCAAGATCATTAAAACAACAAACAGATATCTTCCTAAAATAATCAACGGAATTCGATCACTCAGTACATCCTGAATTATTGTTTTTTGAATAAATACCTCAAAAACCACAATTGTTGCCACTGTTACAAACAGAATAACAGTCATAACAATAGAGATCGCTAGCGCAACTAAATATTGTCTAAAAAAACCACGCTTATCAAAAACGTGTTTGGAAGATTCAAAACCGCTTAGAATTCCATTAATACCATTTGCCATTAAGAATATCGAAAGCAAAAAACCTGATGATAATAATCCTGAGTGACTATTATTTAAGATATCGCTGATGATTTTACTAATAGCATCGAACGTATTAGGAGGAACACTCTGTTGCACAAACTGCAAAAAATCTTCCTGGAAATTGTCTATCGGAATAAACGGAATTAAGTTTAAGATAAACAGCGCAAAAGGAAATAAAGCCATAAAAAAGCTAAAAGAAACCGCACTTGCATGATACGAAAAAGCTCCATCAATAATCCCGATGGTATACATTTCTAATAAATCGTACAATGAAAATCCTTCCAGCCAAGGCAGTTTTATCTTCTTCAAAAGTCGGGCTAAAGTCCGCACCACAGGCAGTTTCTCAATCCGATCTTCTATCTCTTGCGACATATTTTTTTGATTTTAGATTTCAGAGTTCTGATTTTAGATTTTAGATTTACAAAACTCATAACTTATAACTCAAAACTTATAACTTCCTTAAAACGCTTTCAAACTCAAATCCATATTATAAACAGAATGTGTTAAAGCTCCAGACGAAATATAATTTACACCGCATAAAGCATATTCGCGAACTGTTTTTTCGCTAATATTTCCTGAAGATTCTGTCTGACATTTTGTACCAATTAAAGCGACAGCCGTTTTGGTATCTTCATAATTAAAGTTATCAATTAAAATTCTATGAACACCATCACTCAATAAAATTTCTCTAATTTCATCTAGATTGCGGGCTTCAACAATAATCTTTAAATCCAGATTATTTTCCTTTAAATATTCTTTAGTTTTAGAAATAGCGCGAGTAATTCCGCCAGCAAAATCGATATGATTGTCTTTCAACATGATCATATCATACAAAGCATAACGATGATTTTCTCCTCCGCCAATTTTTACAGCCCATTTTTCTGCAACTCTAAAATTTGGAGTTGTTTTACGTGTATCTAATATTTTTGCATTTGTCCCTTCCAAAAGTTGCATTAAATGGTTTGTTTTTGTAGCAATTGCAGACATTCTCTGCATCGTATTTAAAACAACTCTTTCTGCTTTTAATATAGATTGCGAGCTCCCAGAAACTTCAAAAACAATTTCACCATACTCTACATGCGTTCCATCTTCAATAAAAGTTTTTACTTTCAATTTTGGATTTACATGCTCAAATATCATTTTAGCCAATTCAACACCTGCAATTATCCCTTGATCTTTCACCAATAATTTAGCCTGACCGTGTGCTGTATCAGGAATACAAGCCAGTGAACTGTAATCGCCTGAACCAACATCTTCTCTAATGGCATTACTGATTAAAAGTTTTAATTCTGCTTGAAATTGAGCTTTGCTTATCATTTTTCTGTTTTTAATAATAATGCTAAATTAGGATATATTTTATGGATTTGAAAGTTCTGACAACATGAAAAATCACATAAAACATTAAATATCTCTTTTTTAACCATTAAGATATTCCGAAAAATAAAGTTACAATTCTTAACAAAACTTAATCTACTAATAAGCGTTCAATTAAATATCTTTGAAGTTCAATCAAACAAAATTTATGGGATTAATTAAAGATATTTACTCGGTTTCTTTTTACGAAAAATTTGGTGAGGCTGTCGCCGAAGTGCATCCTTCATTCAACAAAAAGAAATTCATCGATACCATTTACGAAGGTGATTTTGTTCAAAAAGAATGGAAAGAACGAATGAAACATACAACAGTTGTACTTCATCAATTCATGCCTCAAAATTTCGTAGAAGCCACTTCTTTAATTGATAAAATCATCGAAAATTTAAAGAGAAATAATTTTGCAGACAGCAATTTGGCTTTCATTTTCTTTGCCGATTATATTGAAATGTATGGTTTAGATGATTTTGAAACTTCAGCGAAAGCCTTTGTTTCCATAACACAATTTATAAGCTGCGAATTTGCCGTTCGTCCTTTTATTTTAAAATATAAAGAACAAATGATCGGAGAAATGACAAAATGGTCTCTGCATGAAAATCATCATGTTCGCAGATTAGCTAGTGAAGGTTCCCGCCCCAGATTACCTTGGGCAATGGCAATTCCGTTTCTTAAAAAAGACCCCTCGTCTATTCTTCCAATTTTGGAGAATTTAAAGAATGATCCCTCAGAATATGTCCGCAGAAGTGTTGCTAATAATTTAAATGATATTGCAAAAGATAATCCGCAGATTGTATTAGAAATCGCCAATAAATGGAAAGGACACAGCAAAGAAACCGACGGAATCATTAAACACGGCTGCCGAACTTTATTGAAACAAGGACATCCTGAAATTTTAAGTCATTATGGCCTAGAAAGTACCAATATTGAGCTTTCTTCATTTGAAATTAAAACGCCAATTGTAAAAATTGGTGATTATTTGCAGTTTCAATTTCACTTAAATAATAAAAACGAAGAACCAAAAACAATCCGTTTAGAATATGCGGTTCATTATAAAAAAGCAAAAGGGCATTTGGCGAAAAAAGTCTTCAAAATCAGTGAGAAAATTTACCAGCCGAATCAATTAACCAAAATCGAAAGAAATCAATCTTTTAAATTAATTACGACGCGAGTTTTTCATACTGGAGCGCATCAGTTGTCGATTATTATTAATGGAACTGAGAGTGAGGTTTTGGAGTTTGAGTTGATTGATTAAACAAAAAAAGTATTGTGATCAGTTTTGTCAGACTGAGCGAAGTCGAAGTCCCGCAAAGTGATTCAGCATGTGTGACTTCGACTTCGCTCAGTCTGACAAAAAATGCTTCACTTATCCAGCATTTTCCTTACTTTTATAATTCAAAAAAAATCAAAAACAACTTTTCTTAATCTAAATTAAGTTACAGAGACGCATCACAACTGTAATTTTGTTTTCAAATCAAATAAAAATACCATGTCAAATATCAGTTTAATTATCGAAGAACGTGCTGCCAATATTGGCAATTTTATGGTAGGACGATTATTGCCTTTCCGTGAAAAAAGAGCTGTCGGATCATTTGTATTTATCGATCATATGGGACCTGCACATTTAAGTGATCATGAAAATATGGATGTTCCTCCACATCCGCATATCGGACTTTCTACTCTTACATTTTTGTTTGAAGGAAGTATTATGCACCGCGATAGTTTAGGAACAGAATTGGAAATAAAACCAGGCGCTGTAAACTGGATGACAGCTGGAAAAGGAATAGTTCATTCTGAAAGAACTCCTGAATATTTAAGACATTCAGACAAAATGCTTCACGGATTGCAGATTTGGGTCGCGCTTCCAAAAGAATTGGAGCAAATGGAACCTAATTTTACGCACGTTGAAGCAGATGATATTCCGGCTTGGGAAGAAGATGGCGTTTCATATAAATTAATTGCTGGTGAAGCTTTTGGCAAAAAATCTCCAGTTCCTGTTTATAGTCCGCTTTACTTTATTGAAATTAAAAGCAAAGAAGCAAAGAAAATCAATATTGGACATCATTTATTTGGCGAAAGCGGTTTATATATTTTAGATGGAAGCATTAAAAATGGCGAACATACTTACGATCCAAGACAAATTCTGATTACAACTGAAGCTTCTCTTTGCGAATTCGAAATTGCCGCGAATTCGACTGTTTATATCTTTGGCGGACAGCCTTTTCCTGAAGAGCATTTTATCTTTTGGAACTTCGTTTCATCTGACAAAAACCTCATCGAAAAAGCAAAAACAGATTGGACAAACCAAACTTTCCCGAAAGTTCCAGGAGAAACTGAATTTGTGCCATTACCAGAACCAAGAATCAAATAAATATGGATACAGTAAAAGCAACAATAGACACCCGAAAATATCGCACAGAAATAACTTCTAAAACAGGAAATATTCTAATTGCTGACGAACCGCAAGAAATGGGCGGAAAAAATTTAGGCTTTAGTCCGTTTGAACTCCTAGCTTCTTCGCTCGCTTCCTGTACTTTAATTACATTGCGAATGTACATTGACCGCAAAGCTTGGGATGTTTCAGAACTTACAATCTGGGTAGATTTTGAAAAGAATGAAGAACATACCGTTTCTTTATTTTCAACCAAAATCTTAATTACAGGAAATGTAGACGATGCTCAAAAACAGCGTATTTTGAAAATTGCTAACAGCTGTCCTGTTCATAAAACACTTATAAATACAATTAAAATAGAAACTTCTTTAGTATAAATAATATGGAAATTCAACAAATAAACGACACAAGAAAAGGCTATTTTGAAGCCATAGAAGACGGAAAGGAAGCCGGAAAAATGACTTACACTTGGGCGGGAGATTCAAAATTCATAATTGACCATACCGAAGTAAGCCCAGATTTTAACGGAAAAGGCGTTGGTAAGAAACTGGTTATGGCGGCCGTAGAATATGCAAGAGCAAACAACTTAAAAATTATTCCGCTTTGTCCGTTTGCCAAAAGCGTTTTCGATAAAGTTGAAGAAATTCGTGATGTACTTTTTTCTTGAGTTTCTAAGTTTCTGAGATGCTAAGGTTCTAAGTTTTTTTTAACCGCAAAGTTCGCGAAGGATTACGCAAAGTTCGCAAAGTTTTTTTCGTAAAGCTTTGCGAACTTTTTCGTTTATATCAAGTTAAGCTTGTAATAAAACCTTGCGAACTTTGCGATAAATCTTTGCGCTCTTTGCGGTAAAACTCACCACAACAAAAAACAAATTTTCGAAATTCTCCGAAAACTCGTATATTTGCGCGTAATTTAATCTTAGAGTATGACAAGAATAATTACGCTTTTCTGTTTTTTTATAGCACAAATTGGCTTTTCTCAATCGGCTGAGAGTTATTTAGAAAAAATCAGAAATAATGAAGCTCTCTTAACGGCTTTCTTTCAACAAATGCCTAAAGGAGGCGATTTACACCACCATTTTTCAGGATCAGTTTATGCAGAACCTCTTTTAGAAAGAGCTATTGCAGAAGACTTTTATTTAAATTTGGAAACTATGGCAGTTTCTAAAACCAAACCTGCAAACGGAAACTGGGAAAACTTCTCCTCTCTTAATAACAAAGGAAAATTAGAGTATTACGAACAGCAGATCATGCAAACTTGGTCGGTAAAAGATTATAATGGTTCTGTGCCTTCGGATGATCAGTTTTTTGATTCTTTCATGAAATTTGAACCTACTATCGCGGGGCATTTTGCAGAAGGAATGCTTGAACTAAAAAAGCGCGCCATTGCAGAAAACGTTACTTATATAGAAACACAATTATCTACAATTCCTTGTGATATGAATGTTTCTGACTTAGCTGATTTCAATACCAAACTTCGTCAAGCTTCAGAACAGAAAGATGAAAAAACAGTTCTGAAACTTTTGGATGAATTGTATAAATCGCTTCAGAAAAAAGAGGCTAAAAGATATGCTGAAGATTTCAACACTAATTTCATTGCCAAGCTGCACAAGGAATTAAAAATGGATGACGATAAATTCACGATGCGTTATCAAAACTTTGTGCTTCGTTTTATGGAACCGGTAGATTTGTTTAAAAATCTGGTTATTGCTTTTATTTCGTCAAGCGAAAGTAAATTAACTGCGGGTGTAAATATCGTTTCTCCAGAACACGGACAGACTTCTATGAAAGATTACTGGTTGCACATGGTGATGTTTAAATACTGTCATTCCAAATTTCCTGATGTAAAATATACGCTTCATGCAGGTGAATTGACTTTAGGTTTAGTTCAGCCAGAAGAATTAACATGGCACATCAACGATGCTATTTATGTTGCAGGTGCAAACAGAATTGGTCACGGAGTTGATATTGCTTACGAAGCTAATTCGTATGATTTATTGAAGTACATGTCTCAAAAAAATATTCCAATTGAGATTAATTTAGTAAGTAATGAATTCATTTTGAAAGTAAAAGAAAACAGACATCCATTTACACTTTACAAAGAATTTAATGTGCCAATTGTAATCAGCACAGATGATGCAGGAATTTTAAGAAGCAATATGACAGAACAATATGTTTTACTGGCAAAAAGATATCCTGATGTAAATTACGAAACAATTAAAAAATACGTTTATAACAGCATTAATTACAGTTTTATTCAAGACGCTTCGGTTAAAAAACAATTAATTAAAGATTTAGATAATCGTTTTAAAACTTTTGAAGCAAAGTTTTCTAAAAACTAATCTAAAAAAAATCTGTATAAAAATTTCACGCAGATTTTAAACGGATTTAGGCTGATTTAATGCAGATTTTTTTTTACCAAAATACTAAGAATAAAATCAGCTTAATCTGCAAAATCTGCGAGAGTATAATTTTTTCCCGCAGATTTGGCAAATTAAGCAGATAAAATTCCTTTAAATATGATACTTGAAGCCGCATTTCTTTTCGTTAAACCAGAATTAACTTCTCAATTTGAAGTCGATTTTACAAAAGCAAGTCAATACATTTCTTCAATTGATGGTTATTTAGGGCATCGATTAGAGAAATGTCTGGAAGTCGAAAACAAATATCTTTTATTGGTCGATTGGAATACATTAGAAGATCATACAGTAGGTTTTAGAACTTCTGAAGCGTATCTCGAATGGAAAAAGATTTTACATCATTATTACGAACCGTTTCCAATTGTAGAGCATTTCGAAACGGTTTTTGAAAATAAAAAATAGATTTTATTTGCCACAGATTAAAAGTATTAAAAAGGATTTTCTATTTGCTGTTTTTGTCAGGCTGAGCGAAGTCGAAGCCTACGTCCAATTGGAACGCCCTTCGACTTCGCTCAGGGTGACAATCTAAAGAAATCATTCTAATCCTTTTAATCTGTGGCAAAAATAAATTCGTGTGAATTCGTGCAATTCGTGGCAAAAAACTTAACCAATGAACATCAAACTTATAGCCATAGGCAAAACAGATAATAAATCGCTTCAAACTTTGATTGACGATTATACCAAACGTTTGTCCTTTTATATCAAATTTGATCTGGAAATTATTCCCGATATCAAAAACGTAAAAAACTTATCTGAAAGTCAGCAAAAGGAAAAAGAAGGCGAATTAATTCTGTCTAAACTTTCAGCAACCGATCAATTGATTTTGTTGGATGAAAACGGAAAAACATTCTCAAGCGTTGGTTTCTCAGAAGAATTACAAAAGAAAATGAATTCTGGTGTTAAAACTTTAGTTTTCGTAATTGGCGGTCATTACGGATTTTCTGAAACCGTTTACAAAAAAGCACAGGGAAAAGTCTCGCTTTCGCTAATGACATTTTCGCATCAAATGGTACGTTTGTTTTTTATAGAGCAATTGTACCGCGGATTTACCATTTTACGCAACGAACCTTATCATCATCAATAGTTTTTTTTGTTTCAGGTTTAAAGTTTTAAGTTAGAAAATAAATTCTACTGGAAGTGTATCAAGATTGTAAGTAACGTCTTTTTGAAGTAGAATTTTATATTGAATATATTCTTCATAACTCATGTTCTTATCAAATAAAAATACTAGATCTGGCACTTTCTCAAACTTTATACTGTAAAAATGCTTTAATATTTCTGATATTTTTATTTCCTGATTTCCCATAAAAACTCGTTTTTTCCCTTTACTAAAGTAAACCACAAAACTTCCTGCTGTAGGTTTCTCCATTTTATAAAACACTTTTGTGAAAGGCAAAAAGGCTAGATTTTTCCCTATAGAATCTGCGTAAGAATAATAATTTTCGGCATTTTCGTTTTTGTGGGCGCTGTCAGCTCGCTTTTTTTCCTGCATTTTGATTACCTGCGGAATTACAACTTTTAATGGCAAACGCTTGTCAATATTGAATATCCAATTGGTTGAAATAATCGCACTCTTTCTATTCAAATCTGCAATGGTATCTTTTCCTTCTTTTTTAAAGAAAATATAAATCGGCGAATGATCTTGTACGTCTTTTACAATTGAAATATTTGATTTTGGAAGTAAAACGTCTTCTTTTTTTCCACAGGAGAAAAGTAGGAAAGCTATAATTAGAGTAAAGTATTTCATATTTTTACAATTCATTTTACACAAGTTTGTCATTTCGACGAAGGAGAAATCTTCGCAAGTAACTCCGCAACGAGAATCCATTCTTTGTCGATCTAGCAACGAAGATTTCTCCTTCGTCGAAATGACAAAACTGGCGATTTATAAACTCATTTTATTAAACAAAGTAACACATTCCACCGCTTCTTTCACATCATGCACACGCAGAATTTTTGCGCCTCTTGTCAAAGCAATTGTATTCAGAAAAGTTGTTCCGTTTAAGGCTTCTTGAGGCGTAATATCCAGCGTTTTATAAATCATTGATTTTCTTGAAATTCCAGCTAAAACGGGCAATTCTAAAAGATTAAAAAGTTCCATTTTTTGCATGACTTCATAATTCTGATCTGTTGTTTTGGCAAAACCGAAACCAGGGTCTAAAATCAAATCGTTGATTCCTAAAGCTCTCGCTTTTTTAACTTTTTCAGAAAAATAAAAAAGCATTTCTTTAATGATATCGTCATATTGGGTCAAACTCTGCATCGTCTGCGGGTTTCCACGCATATGCATCATGATATATGGAACGTTATAATGCGCAATTACATCAAACATTTTTTCATCCAATTCGCCTGCAGCAATATCGTTTATAATTGCTGCGCCGCTTTCTATACTTGCTTTTGCAACCTCAGCCCTAAAAGTGTCAATAGATAATAAAGTCTTTGGAAAGTGTTTTAAAATCAATTCTATTGCTGGAACAATTCGGTCAATTTCTTCTTGTTCGGTTACAAACTCAGCACTTGGTTTGCTGGAATACGCTCCAATATCGATAAATGTTGCGCCTTCAGAAAGCATTTTATCTACCTGCGAAATAATTTCGTCTTCTTTTTTATATTTGCCTCCGTCAAAGAAAGAATTTGGCGTAACATTCAAGATTCCCATTACTTTAGGAATCGATAAATCTATAAGTTCACCTTTGCAGTTAATCGTCATGCGTTTTGTTATTTTTGTTTCATGTTTCATGTTTCAAGTTGATGCAGATTGCGTAAGTTCGAAAAGTTAAAACTTGAAACCTAAAACTTGAAACATTTTTTAGTTTCAAGTTACTGCTATTAACACTTTGTTTAGAAAAAACTTGAAACAAAGAAAACCTGAAACTTGAAACTCTTTAATTTAATCCTTATTTTTGAAGAAATTTTAGCAAATATACAGCATATAAATGAAGAATACTTCCCAAGAATTTGATAATGTTATCGAGGTTTGCAGAACCTTATTCATCAATAAAATGAAAGATTATGGTAGTGCGTGGAGAATTTTAAGATTGCCATCGCTAACAGATCAAATTTTTATAAAAGCGCAACGAATCAGAAGTTTACAGGAAAATGATGTTCGTAAAGTGGATGAAGATGAAAAAGGAGAATTTATCGGAATCATCAATTATTCTATTATGGCTTTAATTCAATTGGAATTAGGCGTTGTTGATCAGCCCGATCTTGATGTTGAAAAAGCAACTGAATTATATGATGCTAAAGTAAAATTGACCAAAGAATTAATGGAGGCCAAAAATCATGATTATGGAGAGGCTTGGCGTGATATGCGTGTAAGTTCTTTAACTGATTTGATTTTGCAGAAACTCCTTCGCGTAAAGCAAATTGAAGATAATAAAGGAAAAACAATCGTATCTGAAGGAATCGATGCTAATTATCAGGATATGATTAATTATTCTGTTTTTGCTTTAATCCTAAACCCAATTACTAAGTAAAATTCTAAATTTTAAATTCCAAATTCCAACCTTAAAATTGGAGTTTGGGATTTAAAAATTTGGAATTTAAACCCTAAATATTTGCCATGAAAAACATCATTACTCAATTTTCCCGATTATTTGTCGGCGTATTATTTATCATTTCCGGACTAATCAAACTAAACGATCCAGTTGGATTCTCTTATAAACTGGCTGAATATTTCAGTGAACCTGTTTTCAATATGCCGTTTTTAGAGCCATTAGCTTTAGGGTTGGCGATCTTTTTAGTGATTTTAGAAGTAGTTTTAGGTGTAATGCTGTTGGTTGGCTATAAATCAAAACTAACGATTTGGGCTTTACTTTTACTAATTGTTTTCTTTACATTCCTTACTTTCTATTCAGCTTATTTTGACGTAGTAAAAGATTGCGGATGTTTTGGAGATGCTTTACATTTAACGCCTTGGCAATCATTCACAAAAGATATTGTTTTACTATTCTTTATATTGATTTTATTTATCAATAAAAAATTAGTAAAACCTTTATTCTCTAAATTGGCAACCAATATTATCACTTTAATCAGCATTGTTTTGTGTGTTTTTATGGCTGTTTGGGTTATCAATCACAATCCTATCAAAGATTTCCGCCCATATAAAGTAGGAACAAACATCGAGAAAGGAATGGAAATTCCAGAAGGTGCTCCAAAATCGGTTGTAGAAATGATTTTCATTTATAAAGTAAATGGCGTTGACAAAGAATTTACAGAAAAGGATTTAATGAATATTCCTGAAGGTGCTGTATTTGTTGATCGTAAAGACAAAGTAATCTCTGAAGGATACGTTCCTCCTATTCATGATTTTACCATGACTAAAGATGATTCTGACTACAAAGAAGAATTATTAAAAGAGCCAAAATTATTGATTTATGTAACTTACGATTTGAATTTATCGAATTCTGAAGGAATGAAAAAATTATCTAAAGTTACTGCAGATGCAAAAGCAAAAGGCTACAAAGTAATTGGGATGACCGCTTCTGGAGCTGACGAAATTGCTAAAGCTAAAAAAGATTACGCTTTAGATATTGATTTCTATTTCTGCGATGGAACAGCTTTAAAAACTGTTGAAAGAGCAAATCCAAGTATTGTTGTGGTACATGACGGAACTATCGCTCAAAAAGTGCATTACAATGATGTTGATGATTTGAAATTGTAATACTTCAAAAAAAAATTAAAAACGCCAGCAAACGTATTGTTTGCTGGCGTTTTTGATTTTTAGCATTCCGTCAAAAGTTAACTTTTAGATTACGAATAATAATCCTACATTTGAGCAAACCAAAAACTATTTTAACCATGAAAAAACTGCTACAGATTTCCGCTATTCTAGTTTTATTTTTTGCTGCAGGATGTGACTCGCCTCAAATAATTTGCGAAACGGGACCTTTTGATTTATACTTTTGAATTTGTTGATAAAGATTCGGGAACAAACTTGTTTGACAATGGCACTTTTACCCCACAAACACCCGTGACAGTAACAGATTTGAATCAAAATAAGATAATTCAAACTACTTATATGAAAAGCAACAATTCAGATCGTGCTCTGTTAGTATTAGCATTTGAAACAGGAACATTTAAATATGCTGTAAATATTGGAGACAAACCTGCCTTTGAATTATCTGTTGTTACGGAGAGAATGAAAGGAAGCCAATGTAATGGTATCGTGAAAAAATCAATTGAAATTAAAAATGCTGAATATGAAGAAGAAAAAACAACTGGGATTTATAAAATTCTAATAAATACAAAAAACTAAAATCAATTTTAATTCAGCTTTACAATCCTTTAATCCAATCAATGAAAAGAATCTTTCAATCACTTATTTTCGCGTTCTCCATTTTATTTAGCATTTCAGGTTTCAGCCAAACAAAAAATGAAGATCAACGTTACATTTTCTTTTTTCACAACAAATTTGTTGAAGAAAATGATTTAAATGCAGTTCATCCAGAATATGGCAGAGCAGAATACAACGAAATTTTAGAATCATTCAGAAAAGATAATTTCATCGTTTTCAGTGAAAAAAGAAAGAAAAACACCAATTCTGCCGAATATGCCGAGAAGATCGCAAAACAAATCAAAAAGCTTATAAAGAAAGGCGTCCCGCCAAATCATATTACAGTAATTGGAACTTCACAAGGTGGTTATATTGCCCAATATGTTTCGACTTATCTCTCCAATCCAGATGTGAATTTCGTTTTCATTGGTTGTTTTAGAGATGTTGATATTCAAGAAATTCCAGATATTAATTTCTGTGGCAATATTTTAACCATTTACGAAAAATCAGATATTTACGGAGTTTCTGCCATTAAAAGAAAAGAAACTTCAAAATGCAAAATAGATCATTTTAAAGAAATTGAACTTAACACAGGTCTAAAACATGGCTTTTTGTACAAAGCGGCAGACAATTGGATTGCTCCAAGCAAAAAATGGGCAAATGGCAATTATGAATTAAATTAAGCATTACAAAAACATAAAAAAAGTCTTCAATAATTTTGATTTTATTGAAGGCTTTTTTTATTGCAATCTGACGTTTTTTTTGATTAAAATCTTTTTCCAAAAATAAAATTTTTATCATTTTTTTATTTTCAAAACACCTCCATTAGGAAAAAACACCATTTCCTACCTCAACTATTACGATTTCAACACTCTTTTTTCAACCAAAAAACGTCGATTTGTTACAAAATAAACGACTCTTCAAATTTTGTTAATCTGCAATCGGCATTCGATTTGTTTGTTTAACTTTGTGAATTCAGTACCCTAATAAAAAATAATTTTAATCAAATATGAAACAATTAGTTCTAGTCGTAATTGCGTTTATTTCTTTTTCTTGCTCACAAGCTCAAAAAACAGCTTTTTCTAAAGAAGCTCTGTCTGAGAAATTACTAGCCACTGATGGAAGTCAGGTTACCTTCAAAAACATCTTAAAAAAATACAAAGGCAAAACTTTAGTGATAGAAGTTTGGGCTTCTTGGTGTGGTGATTGTGTGAAAGCAATGCCAAAATTAAAAGAGCTACAAGCTAATAATCCTGATGTGTCTTACTTATTCATTTCGGCTGATAAAACGGCTGATAAATGGAAAGCTGGAATCGAAAAACATGAGTTAAATAAAGGCGATCATTATATGATGAATGATGGTATGAAAGGGCTTTTTGGAAAAGCTATTGACTTAGACTGGATTCCAAGATACATTGTAGTTGATAAAACTGGAAAAATCGTTTTATACAGAGCGATTGAAACTGATTTTGAGAAAATCAATTCTACTTTACAATCATTGAAATAATCTTTCAATAACAATAACAATATCAATGTCAAAATTCAATTTAAATTTTGACTTCTTTCAAAATAAAAAAACAAAAAAATAATATAAAACTACCAAAATGAGAAAATCGATTGTTGCAGGAAACTGGAAAATGCATAAAAATGCTGAGCAAACTGAAGAATTATTAAACGAATTAGTGGCTAAAATTCCAGCTAAAACAAATGCACAAGTTATTGTAGCTCCAACTTTTGTAAACTTACAAGCTGCTGCTGCAAAATTAAAAAATACAACTATTGGTGTTTCTGCTCAAAACGTTCACCAAGCTGAAGGTGGTGCTTTTACAGGAGAAATTTCTGCAGATATGTTAACAAGCATTGGCGTTAACACCGTAATCTTAGGTCACTCTGAGCGTAGAGCTATTTTCCACGAAACAGATGCTTTAATTGCAAACAAAGTTGATACAGCTTTAAAACATGACATGACAGTTATTTTCTGTTTTGGAGAAGAATTAAAAGATCGTCAATCTGGAAATCACTTTAATATTGTTGAAAATCAATTGCGTGATGGTGTTTTCCATATTGCTAAAGAATCTTGGTCTAAAATTGTTTTAGCTTACGAGCCAGTTTGGGCTATCGGAACTGGAGAAACTGCTTCGCCAGAACAAGCACAAGAAATGCACGAATTTATCAGAGAAACTATCCGTAAAGCTTTTGGAGCTGAAATCGCTGATGAAGTTTCTATTTTATACGGTGGTTCTGTTAAACCAGATAACGCTAAAGAAATCTTCTCTAAACCAGACGTAGATGGTGGTTTAATTGGAGGTGCTGCTTTAAAAGCTGACGATTTCTTAGCTATTGTAACGGCTATCTAATTTTAGATTTTAGATTTTAGATTTTAGATTTTAGATTTTAGATTTTAGATTTTAGATTTTAGATTTTACAAAAAACCATTCGCGGTGCGAATGGTTTTTTCGTTTTGGAATTTGGAATTTTTAAATTGAAAATTTATAATTTAAGGATTACCTTTGCAAAAATTTTTATTTATGTCAAACATCTATTTAGGATATCATTTTACGATTGAGCCGAAAGAATTAGGATCAGAAATTTTAGTTGCTGAATTGGGCGAAAAAGCGTTTGAAAGTTTTACAGAAACAGAAAACGGAATTTCGGCTTTTGTGAAGAAAGATTTATGGGACGAAAATATTCTGGATGATATTTACATTTTACAATCTGAAGAGTTTAAAATTGAATATACCATTGAAGAAATCGATCAGGTAAACTGGAACGAAGAATGGGAAAAAAATTTCGAACCAATCGATGTTGATGGAAAATGCCACGTAAGAGCTCCTTTTCACCCAAAAACCGATGCTGAGTTTGATATTTTGATCGAACCTAAAATGAGTTTCGGTACTGGTCATCATGAAACTACTCATATGATGATTCAGCATTTATTGGAAATGGATGTAAAAGGCTTAAAAACACTTGATATGGGTTGTGGAACTGCCATTTTAGCTATTTTAGCAGAAATGAAAGGCGCTGAACCTATCGATGCAATTGATATTGACAATTGGTGTTATTTAAACTCTATCGAAAATGCCGAACGCAATAATTGCAAACATATCAGCGTTTATGAGGGCAATGCGGCTTTATTAGCGGGTAAAAAATACGATTTAATCATTGCCAATATCAACAGAAATATTTTGTTGAACGATATGCAGGCTTATGTTGATGCTTTAAACCCAAAAGGAATTATTCTTTTTAGCGGTTTTTATGAAGAAGACATTCCATTTATTGACGCTTCATGCGTTGAAAAGGGATTAACTTATGTTAAAAAGCTTCAAAGAAACAACTGGGTATCTTTAAAATACGTAAATTAGATACTGATAATCAACTCAGTACAAAACCTATAAGATATGAGTACTAAAGAAAAAGTAAGAGAAAGAGTTCGCGAAAAAGAAGCCATTGCTTTTAATAACGAGATCATTGTTTATAATGATGATGTAAACACTTTTGATCACGTAATCGATACTCTTATGCGTGTTTGCGACCATACGGCTGAACAAGCTGAACAATGCTCTTTGATTGTTCATTACAACGGAAAATGCACTGTAAAAACGGGTCCGATTGAAAAACTTAAACCTCAATGCACACAACTTTTGGAAGCTGGACTTAGCGCCGAAATTGTCTAATTGATCCATAATTTAAAGCGCATTCTATTTTGTTCTATATTCGAATAAAATAGAATGCGTTTTTTATTTGTCTTATTTTAAATCAAAATATCACATTAAAAACCGTTTAATTTAACAATAATTTAAAAAGCATTTGATTTTATTCTATATTTGAACGAAATAGAATGCTTTTTTTATGGAAGAATATGGAAAGATATTGATTATTGCAATGCCCATTTTTTTGACTTTAATTATCATTGAAAAAATATACGGCATTTATGTAAAAAACGATACAGCGCCACTAATAGATAGCGTATCGAGCATTAGTTCTGGAATAACCAATTCTGTAAAAGATGTTTTAGGACTCAGTATCACTTTTCTTTCTTATGAATGGCTGGTTTCTAAAATTGCATTACAACACTTAGAAGTCAATGTCTTGTCTTATTTCATAGCCTTTTTTGTGATTGATTTTTATGGATATTGGAGTCATAGACTAGCACATCAGGTTAATTTTCTTTGGAACAAACATGCTATTCATCACAGCAGTGAAGAATTTAATCTTGCCTGCGCATTACGTCAGCCCATTGCTAGTTTGGTTAATCTCTTTACTTTTTTATTGATTCCTGCTGCTTTACTGGGTGTTCCTGCTTCAGTAATTGCGATAACGCTTCCTGTTCACTTGTTTTTGCAATTTTGGTATCATACCAAACACATCAAAAAAATGGGCTTTTTGGAGCATATTTTAGTAACTCCTTCGCATCATCGCGTTCATCATGCTATTAATCCAGAATATCTAGACAAAAACCACTCTCAGATTTTTATTTTTTGGGATAAACTTTTTGGCACTTTCCAAGAAGAATTAGACGAAGTTCCTCCGGTTTTCGGAATCACACGACCTGCCAATACTTGGAATCCTATTAAAATAAATTTTCAGCATTTGAGCTTGCTTATAAAAGATGCCTGGCGCGCTCCAAAATGGAAAGACAAACTCACCATTTGGTTTAAACCAACAGGCTGGCGCCCCGAAAATTTTGAAGAAAAATATCCTGTAAACAAAATTGAAAATGTTTTTAATTTTGAGAAATATGGCACTCAAAACTCTCAAAAATTAATTTACTGGTCGGTCTTACAAGTTTTAATAACCTTACTATTTGTAAGCTATCTATTTGAAAATATTGCCAAAATTGGTCTGCCCAATATTTTTATCTACGGTTTTTTTATTTTCGTAACCATATATAGCTACACAGAGTTAATGGATAAAAATAGATTGGCTCTTTTATGGGAAGGCATCCGATTAGCAATAGTAATGGGTATTATTGGCTATTACGGAGACTGGTTTGGGCTAAATCGTACAATCCCAATTAGCAATTATATTATTTTTACCTACCTGATTTTATCTTTTTCAGCAACACTTTATTTTGTTAATTTTGACTTTAAAACCAACCAAAACCAATATACCAATTCATAACCCCTATTATGAGAAACTCATCTTTTTTTAAAATTTATGCTGCATTTAGTGTGGTTTACCTCATTATTCTGCTCACTGGCCACGAACGTTTTGATCTTTTTCTTAAACCCATTCTAATACCAATTATTGGGTTTGGCGCTTACTTTTATAGAAATTTTCCAACGCAGAATATTTTATTAGCCGCACTTGTACTCTCTTGGCTTGGAGATGTTATCTTACTTTTTACAGATCTTGGTGAGATATATTTTATTTTAGGACTCTTATGTTTCCTATCTGCACATATCATCTACTGCATTCTTTTCAATAAGCAGAAGAGAATTAGAAAAAAACAAAACAAACCAATTTTTATATTTGGCAGCATATTAATCGCAGTCTATTTAATCGGGATGGTTTCTGTATTAATGCCACATTTAGGAGATCTTGAAATTCCTGTTTCTATTTACGCTTCGATAATTTCAATTATGCTTTTATTTGCTTTCAACGGATTTTTAGTGTGGGAAAAGCCCGGAAATCAGCTCGTGTTTTTAGGGGCTATTTTCTTTATTATTTCTGATAGTATTCTGGCTGTAAATAAATTTTATGCTCCAATTCCTAAAAGCTCCTTTTTTATTATGCTAACTTATCTTCTGGCACAATATCTGATTGTAGTTGGTATTTTAAAACTAAATCCAAAAAAAGAACAGCAAACAGTTTAACTTTTCCAACAACCTCAATCATGAAAAAAATAGCACTTTTAATTGTTTTAGTAATCTTTGCTTCTTCTTGTGTAAGCACAAAATCGACTTTAAAAAATGTTGATGATAATGCGCCTGATTTGATTTTGAAGAAGGACAATACGTTTGCTATAACGCAATTTGCTAAAGACAAAAAGTACGGTTATGATCCTGATTATCCTGTTAACATATTTTTTCAAAATACAAATAGTGAGACTTTAAACGAAACCCGTTTCTTAAATGCTTTGGCTGGCTCAAATGGCGAAAAAATTACGTATACTAGATTAGAAACTTGTTGCCCGTTTCCAACCAAAAGAAGCAATATGGGCGCTGGATTTTTGAATGTTTATGAGTTGAAATGGGAAGGGCAGAAAAAGCCTGTAAAACTGTATTTGAACATTTATGAAAAAGGAATTTTAATGGTTCCGATGGGATTGAGGTTGAAATAAAATAATCTCAGATCAAGACCATGCTTACTATACTACCGTTATTGCTGATTATTTTACCTGTATTATCACAGTTAATCTGGGGAACATTTTCTATCTATAGATCTGCATCATTTAAATTCAGCCAAATTTCTTGGATTAATTTTATGCCTGCAAATTGTACTTTCTTTTGTAGCTTTTAATATTGCTGATTATAATTTTTCTAAACAATACGAACAATATCCCAATCCTATGAGATGTGGCATGCCACTTGTTGGAATGGCTGTAGCTTGTTTCTTTTTACTTTTTGTTCTGATATTGATTCTTGTAATTCAATTTCTAATTAAGAGATGGCGAGCAAAAAGAAATAGGATATAAATCTCAATATTTCTTAATGAAAGAGAGTATTAAACTTCAAAACTTTAGAACATGATAAATGTCATTTATTAGTTTCTTTTCATGCTTTAATATTGCCTCAGAAAAAGCATTTAATCGTTTTAAAGAAATTTTAGCAATTCGTTAATTCTACTCAGCTCCTAGTCAGCTATTCGAGTTCTTAAAATAATCTTAAATCTTCATCTGCTATTCATAAATCATAACTACCTTTGCAGTGCAAAAAATAATTTTATGAACTTACAACATATTCCACAAATTAAGCATACTGACAGCGGAAATTTCTTTTTATTGGCAGGGCCTTGTGCTATCGAAGGAGAAGAAATGGCGTTGCGAATTGCTGAAAAATTAGTTGGTATTACCGACAATCTTCAGATTCCTTATGTATTTAAAGGATCTTTTAAAAAAGCAAACCGTTCTAGAATTGACAGTTTTTCTGGTATCGGTGACGAAAAAGCTTTAAAAATCTTAAGAAAAGTTTCAGAAACTTTTCATGTTCCAACTGTAACAGATATCCATACCAACGAAGATGCTGACATGGCAGCTCAATACGTTGACGTTTTACAGATTCCTGCATTTTTAGTACGCCAGACCGATCTTGTTGTGGCTGCTGCCAATACCGGAAAAGTGGTAAACTTAAAAAAAGGACAATTTATGAGTCCGGAAAGCATGAAACATGCTGTTCAAAAAGTTTTAGACTGCAATAACGAGAATGTTATGGTTACAGATCGTGGTACTATGTTTGGCTACCAAGACATGATTGTAGATTTTAGAGGCATTCCTACTATGCAGCAATATGCTTCTACAGTTCTAGATGTAACACACTCTTTACAACAGCCAAATCAGACTGCTGGGGTTACAGGCGGAAGACCTGATATGATCGAAACAGTGGCAAAAGCGGGTATCGCAGTGGGTGTTGACGGTATTTTTATCGAAACACACTTTGATCCTGCAAATGCAAAAAGTGATGGTGCTAATATGCTTCATTTAGACTATTTTGAAGGTTTGATGAACAAATTAGTAGCTATTAGAAAAACGGTTAACTCATTTTAATTTTTTATAATACTTAAGTTCTTTGAAAACAAAAATTTTATTTTTCTTACTGACTTGTGTTTCTTTAAACACATTTGCTCAGGAAGAAATACCAGTACAAAAATATGCTGCCCATAATAAAGGAAAATTCTTTGTTATGTGGGGTGGTAACAGAGAAAGCTACTCAAAATCTGATGTAAACTTTAGAGGTAAAGATTACAACTTTACAGTTGAGAATATGGCTGCTCATGACAAACCAAAAGGATGGCATGTTGATTACATCAATCCTGTTAACATGACTATTCCTCAAACCAATTTGAGATTGGGTTACTTTTTTAGTGATCATTATAGTGTTACAATTGGTGTTGACCACATGAAATACGTAATGTCACAGAATCAAATCGCAAATGTTACTGGAAACATCAATTTACCTGCAGATGATCCCGCGTCAATTTACAATGGTAACTACAACAATACTCCTGTCGATATGTCCCAAGGAGGAGCGAAAGAAGGCGGTTATGGCAATGGTGAAATAAATGTAAATGGTCCAGCTTTTTTAATGTACGAACATACAGATGGTTTAAACTACATTAATACGGAAGTTGCAAGATTTGATGATGTTTCTAAATGGTTTGGATTACCAAATATTGATAAAGTTCAGATTAACTTAACCGAAGGTATTGGCGCTGGAGTTTTATATCCTAAAACCAATACTACCCTTTTAGGCAAAGAACGTCACGATGATTTTCACGTTTCAGGTTATGGTGTTTCTGCTAAAGCTGGTTTAAACGTTACTTTCTTCAAGCATTTCTATATTCAAGGAGAGTTAAAAGGTGGTTATATCAATATGCAAGACATTAGAACAACTACTAGCAATGAAGATAAAGCTTCTCAGCACTTTACTTATTTTCAAAGAATTATTGCTGTTGGAGGTATTTTTAGACTCTAACATCTCGTAAAATATATTTAGAAAATAGCTGCCATTTTATTTGGCAGCTATTTTTTTTATCATTTACTTTGTGCTTCAAAGTACTTTAAATTTTACTTTATGAAAAACAAAAAATATCTATTTCCGATTATTACTTTTTTCTTAAGCTTTGGCTGTGCCTTATTCGTGGCTATAAAAGTTTTTCCGAATAATCCGTTTACTGGAACATCCAAAACAGAAAAAACAGCTGTTAGCAAGTTTAAAGACGGAGATCTTATTTTTCAAACATCAGAATCTAAACAGTGTGAAGCAGTTCGCATTGCTACAAATTCGAAGTTTTCTCATTGCGGAATCATTTATGATATTAACGGAAAATGGTTTGTTTTTGAAGCCGTTCAGCCTGTAAAGCTTACTCCGTTGGAAGATTGGATCCAACATGGAAAAGATCATAAATATGTAGTTAAACGATTAAAAGACGATAGTGTTTTAAAACCCGAAGTTTTACAAAAAATGAAAGACTACAGCCAGCAGTTTGACGGTAAAGAATATGATGCTTATTTTGAATGGACTGATAACAGAATATATTGCTCTGAATTGATCTGGAAAATTTATAAAAATGCTGCAGGAATCGAATTATCTCCACTTAGAGAATTGAAAGATTTTAATTTGAAAGATCCGGGGGTTCAGAAAATACTAAAAGAACGTTATGGCAACAACATACCATTAGAGGAAAAAGTCGTTGCTCCTTCTGACCTTGCCGACTCTACTATTTTAAAAACTGTAATAGACACTTATTAATATTTTAAAAAGCTAGATTGCTTTATTGTTACTAGCTTTTTTATTTATCTATTTACTTTGAAACTCAAAGAACTTTACAAAAACTAACCTATGAGAGATTATTTGATTGAAAAACTGTATGAATGTTCTAAAAAACCGTATCAAAAATATTTCAAGAAGAATCAGCCTTGGAATATTGATAAAACTAAATTAATGGATTATCCTGAAGAAAGCCTAGGATTTAGCTTGGGTAGTTTTCTTTATAAAAATCATTTTGATATTCAGGAAAAACTCGAAGATCACGACATCATTCATGTACTGACCAATACGGGAGTTTCAGTTTATGAAGAAATCGGAATGCAGTATTATTTACTCGGAAATGGGAAGAAAAGCTTGTATTTGTTTATGGTCATACTAACTGGCACTATTTTTTATCCGAAACGTATGAGCTATTTCATTCAGCAATTTAAAAGAGGGAAAAAGGCAAATGCCTTTCATTACCTCGATTTTTCAAAAATGCTTTTTTTGCCAATTCAAACTATTCAGCAAACTTTTAAAATTTAAAAATCATGAAAACAATTTATAATCCTTCTGAAGAAAAACAGTCTACAGAATTAGCTATCGGTACATTTATAATCAGTACAATTCTATTTATTCTTTACATCGTTTCAAACGGAAATGCTATGGTATTAGTTATTGCATGGCCTTTTGCTTTAGGAGCCATAATTGTAAATACAATTATGTTTTTACATTTGACAGATCTGTTTATTCATCTCTCAGAACAGCGAAAAGATATTGGAGTGAAGCTTCTAATCTTATTTTCAAATATTCCAATCCTCTTTTTTTATTATTTGGTTGTGATGAAATCTTGACATAAAAAAAGCCACAAGTAAACTTATGGCTTTTTGTGTCTTATTTTTTTGAAACTTAATTTGCTTTTTTAGTTTCGATTCCGTTTTGGTCTAATAAATACATTAATGTGGTCATTGTTGCTGCACCAAGTTCAAGCTCTCTTTTATTGATTGCATCAAATTTATCGTTTGCTGCGTGGTGGTAATCAAAATAACGCTGAGAATCTGGTTTTAAACCTGCTTTTACAATAGCTTGAGAAGTCAAATGGCTAATATCTGAACCTGCATGGCCAATTGTGAAACTGTGTACCAAATAAGGCTCAAAAAGGTCTTTGTAACCTTGAATTTTTTTCAAATTAACATCATCTGCTTCAATTGAAAATCCTCTTGGAGAAAATCCGCCTGAATCACTTTCTAAAGCAAAAATGTGGTTTTCTTTATTTTGTTTTGAAACCTCTTCATATTTGGCTCCGCCTCTTCCTCCATTTTCTTCGTTCATAAACAATACAACACGAATCGTATTTTTTGGCTTGTAATTTAAGTTTTTTAAAATACGAATTACTTCCATACTCTGCACTACCCCTGCTCCATCATCGTGAGAACCATCTGCTAAATCCCAAGAATCTAAATGTCCTCCAACAACCATAATGTTTTCTGGAGTTACGCTTCCTGTCAATTCACCAATTACATTATAAGACAATGCATCTGGTAAAGTTTCGCAAGATTGTTTAAAATAAAATTTCAAAGCTGGATTTCTTTTTAAAGTTTTACTCAACAATTCTGCTCCATTTGTACTAATTGCAGCTGTTGGAATATATTGTTCTTTTGGCAAATCACCGTAGCTTTGAGTACCAGTGTGAGGGAAGTCGTCTAGACGTAAATTCATAGAACGAACAATTGTTCCAACAGCACCTAATTTCGCTGCTTCTTTTGCTCCTGCATATCTTTGGTCTACGCAAGCTCCATAAGAAGTAAAAGTTTCAATATTTTCCGGATTCATTGGTCTGTTATAGAAAACAATTTTTCCTTTTACTTTATCTGCTCCAAGTTCATTTAGTTCTTTAATTCCTTGAACTTCTATTATTTCTGCTGTAAGACCTGTTTTTGCAGTAGCTACAGAACCACCAAGTGCACAAATTGGCACAGTAGTTTTTACTTTTCCATCAAGAATGTAAGCCGTTTCTTTTTCGCCACGTACCCAATGAGGTACCATAACTTCTTGTAAATAAACTTTATCTAGTCCTAAACTTTCTAATTGTCTTTTAGTATAGTCAACTGCCAGTTCTGCACCTTTAGATCCAGACAAACGAGCCCCGATATCGTTAGACAAATATTCTAACCAAGTGTAACATTTTGATTCAGTTAAAGCTTTTTTATAAAATAATTTGATGTTTTTTTCATCATTTGTCTGAGCAAAAGATGTCAATCCGCTTAAAACTAATGCAGTTAAAAGAATTGTTTTTTTCATAGTTTTGATAGTAATTTTGGAGTTTAGCATACCATTGGTATATTAGCAAAGGAACAAAATTATTAACATTTCTGACGTCTTTTTCTCAACCTTTTCTCAAAAAAAAGCTCCAATTGCAAATTTTTCAATTTGCAATTGGAGCTTTTACAGATTTTATAAATAAAGACTATTTAACTTCAATAATCTTATTTTTCGTTCCGATTCCGTTTTCATTAAAAGGCTCAATCGTAAAATAATATTTAGTTCCTTTATCTAAACCTCTAAAATCATAAGTATTATCACCGAAAACCATAATGCTGTTATACAATTTATCTGGTTCAATTCCGTAATAAATATTGTAACCGATCGCATCAGCTTGCTTTTTCCAAGAAATCATCGCATTTCTAGAATCTGCCTTGTTTCTGTCTACTTTAAAAGAAGCAACTGCTTTTGGTTTTGCTGCCAATCCGTTTCCAAAAACTCTAAAATCTGAAATTGCAAACAAACCAGATGCATTATGAATATTCTCCATTTTAATGTAACGCGCTTTAATAGATTTTGAAAGCTCTACATAATCATGAGGTGCATCTTTATCATTTTTAGATTTATCTACAACCAAAGTCCAATTTTGAGCGTCATCAGACATGAATATTTTATATTGATAATAAATATCCATTGCTTTATTAAACTGCGTTGCTTTATGATCTGCGTAGTTAATTTGTAAAGCATTAATTTCCATTTGTCTTCCCAAATCCATTTGAAGCCATTCTCCTGGATTGTCAGTTTTTGCAGACCAATAGGTTTGAATGTTTTCATCGGTAAGATTTTCTGGTCCATAACAGAATTTCTCATATACTTTTTTACCGCCATTATCCATTCTGTGTGTTTCTACTTCCATACATTCTTCTGAAGAAGAAACCGTTACAGGCTTTTTATAGGAAAGCAGCATCCATCCAGAAGAAGCTCCTTTTGTTTGATCACGTTGAGCTGTTGGCAATACAATTGGAAAATCCCCATAAGCTGTGATCGAATACATTACATCATCTTTATCAAATCCGGCAGGAAACATATCTATACGACGCTCAAAACGATCTTTAATAGAGATTTTGCACGTTCCTGTATTCCAGTAATTTCCATAATTATCTGCGAAAGTATTTCCGTGTCCTGCTCCAATTACAAATCCGCCTGGTTTATATGACATCGGATTGTGTTTTTGGTACGTAAATGGCCCTAACGGATTATCTCCAACATGAACACCATTTGCGTAGCCTTTAAATTCGGTAGCAGGCGCTCCATATTGCATGTAATATTTTCCGTTATGTTTGGTCATCCAAGCTCCTTCAATGAAATTCCCCCACGGCGCAGGTTCCATATCGTTGTTTGGTCCAAAACGTTCCCATCCGTGAGCCGAAGGATCCAAAATAGCGACTTCCTTAACTTGTCCATAAACTTTCTGAATATCCTCTACTTCTGTCGCTTTATACAATTCTGCATAGTCTGCTTGATTTCCTTTTGGAAGCCAAGTTTTATAATCAACCTCAACACCTACAAGTGGTAATTTTCCGCTTGAGCCGTAGTACATATATACCTTTTTGTCATCATCTTGAAAAATCGCTGGATCCCAAGTTGGCAACATTGCTTTGTCTACGTGGCGTGTCCATCTTCCTGATTTGGGATCAGCTGTTTTCCAAATCGGATGATCTCTTTTCCAAGTTGAACCTACATAGAATAAAGTGTCATTTACAACCCAAGCAGCAGGAGCACACTGGTCATCATCGCCTGGCTGCCTTTGGAAACTTCCATAAACAAAATTCCAGTCGGACATGTCTTTACTCCAGAAGAAACCTGCCTGATTGGTAGCAAATAAATAATATTCGCCTTTATAAGTAATAATTACTGGGTCTGCGCTTGAACGGCGTGATTCTGGAATTCCATTGTGATTATGAGTCGTAAAATTGTACCCAATATTTATCGGATTACAATATGTTGTTGCCGGTCTGCTAGGGTCAAACCATTCTGTTTTCCCAGAATTTTGCGCCGAAAGACTGCTTCCGAAAAGCATCGAAAGCAATAAAATTGGCTTAAATTGTTTATATATATTCTTCATGATTAGATTCTTTAGCTAAGCATTACAGCTTATTTTTTAATCTCTTTTCTTTCCTTTAAAAGTTCGGGTTCGTTTGTAGTAATGTAATTGAATTTGTGTTCAATAATCCAATCCATATCTTTAGCGTCATTAACAGTCCAAGCGTTTAGAATAATTTTATTATCCTTTGCTTCTTGTATCCATTCAGGATGTTTTTGAAAAACAGAATAATGATAATCAACACCGTTAATTTCATCCGCCTTTACCTCTTTTGGAGATTTATTCCCTTCTAAATATTGCAGAGAGGTTTTCGGATCTATTGCTCTGATTTTTTTTAGAATATCGTAATCAAAACTGATGTAGCAGATATTTTTATTGGCTTTTAATTTTTTAATGGTTTCAACTGCTGCTACACCAGTTTTTTGTCCTCTTTCTTTACTGATTTCAGAAGGCTTAATTTCGCAAACCAAAAGTGTGTGCTTGTTATTTCGCATTCCTTCGGAAATATATTCATACAGCGTTGGAAGTTTTTCTCCGTTAGAAAGTTTAAACTTTATCAAATCTGCATAATTTGTTTCTTCAATAAGCAGTTTGTTGTAATGAGCATCATGATTGATTACAAGTGAATCATCTGCTGTTCTCCAAACATCAAACTCTGATCCTGGCAATTTTAAATCTATTGCATGTCTTAATGATGCAATAGAATTTTCAGGTAAATTATTCTTTTTCCAAGCTCCGCGATGCGCTACTATTGCGTTCTTTTGCGCATTGCAATAGGAGAAAGCAATAAGACATACGGCACTAAATATTTTAATTTTATTCATAATAACGTAGTTAAAAAATTACAAAAAGGCTTTGTCTTTTTAGAAAAAAAGCCCTCCAAACGAAGGGCTTTTCACTAATCAAATAAACCAACTATTTAGTTAACTCAAAACTAACTTTCTTATCGGCATTTGAATTTCCTCCAACGAAAACATCAAACTGCCCTGGCTCTGCTACGAATTGTAAATCAGAGTTATAAAATTTTAAATCTTCAACAGTAATATCAAAACTTACTGTTTGTTTTTCACCTTTTTTAAGTGCTATTTTTTGGAAACCTTTTAATTCTCTAACTGGTCTTGTTACTGAACCAACTAAATCTCTAATGTATAATTGAACTGTTTCTTTTCCGTCAAAATTTCCAGTATTTGTTACATCAACAGTTACTTTCAATTTTCCAGATGGATTCATTTTATCAGAAGAAATTTTCAAGTTTGAATAATCAAAAGTCGTGTAGCTTAAACCAAATCCGAATGGGAATAAAGGCTCGTTTCTTTCGTCAATATAATTTGATCTGAATTTCTCGAATTTTCCTTCTGTGTTAGAAAGCGGTCTTCCTGTATTTTTGTGTGCATAATAAATTGGTAACTGTCCAACACTTCTTGGAAAAGTTGAAGTCAGTTTTCCTGAAGGATTTACATCTCCGAATAACACATCAGCAATTGCATAACCAGCTTCTGTACCAGCAAACCAAGCATTTAAAATTGCTGGAACTGTTTTTTCTTCGTCTGTAATTACTAACGGACGTCCATCAAATAAAACTAAAACAACTGGTTTTCCAGTTTTTAATAAAGCATTTAATAAATCTTTTTGCGCTTGTGGAATTTCTAAGTTTGTACGGCTGCTAGATTCTCCGCTCATTTCTGCAGATTCTCCTAAAGCTGCTACAATTACATCTGACTGCTCTGCTACTTTTAAAGCTTCTGCCAATAAATCTTCTTTTGAACGAGCATCACGGTGTAAAGTTTTACCGAACATTGTCGCATTAGTTTCAAAAGTTTCATCGTAATCTAAATTGCTTCCTTTTGCATATAAAACTTTAGTTCCAGCTCCCGCTACTTCTTTAATACCTCTCAATAACGAAACGGCATTTTCCATTTTTGTAGCCACACTCCAAGTTCCTGGCATGTTTTCTTTAGCATCTGCCAATGGTCCGATTAAACCAATTGTTCCAGATTTTTTAAGTGGTAAAAGCTGGTTTTGGTTTTTTAATAAAACTAAAGATTGTGCAGCAATATCACGTGCTTCTTTTCTGCTATCTGTTGTAAAAATCTCCGTTTTAGCTCTCTTCTCATCACAATATTTATACGGATCTTGGAATAATCCTAAGTCGTATTTTGCTTCTAGAATAAGTTTTACAGCATTATCGATTGTTTCGATTTTTACTTTTCCTTCGTCCAAAGATTTTTTCAAAGTTCCTAAGAAACCTTCTCCAACCATATCCATTTCAACACCAGCATTTAGAGATTGAGCAGAAACTGCTTGTAAATCTCCCATTCCGTGCTCAATCATTTCAGGAATTCCAGTAAAATCTGTTACTACAAATCCTTTAAAACCCCATTGTTTTCTTAAAACATCTGTCATTAACCATTTGTTTCCTGTTGCTGGAATTCCGTCAACTTCGTTGAAAGAAGCCATAACCGAACCTACACCAGCATCTACTGCAGCTTTGTAAGGAGGGAAATAGTCATTAAACATTCTAATGTGGCTCATATCGACAGTGTTGTAATCACGTCCGCCTTCTGGAGCTCCATATAATGCAAAGTGCTTAACACAAGCTAAAATTGAGTTGTTTTTTGAAAGATCATGCTGTTGGTAACCATTCACCATTGCTTTTGCAATCTGGCTTCCTAAGTATGGATCTTCTCCTGAACCTTCAGAAACTCTTCCCCATCTTGGATCGCGAGAAACATCAACCATTGGAGAAAATGTCCAGTTAATACCGTCTGCACTGGCTTCTTTTGCAGCAATTTGCGCACTTCTTTCAATTAATCCCATATCCCAAGTACAAGATAATCCTAACGGAATTGGGAATGTTGTTTCGTAACCGTGAATAACGTCCATACCAAAAAGCAACGGAATTTTTAAACGGCTTTTTTCAACCGCAATTTTCTGCACTTCTTTAATTTTTTGAACTGATTTAATGTTGAACAAACCACCCACTTTTCCTTCAGCAATATTTTTTGCCACATTTGAGCTGTTTGCCTGCCCAGTGGTAATATCACCAGATGTTGGCAAGTTTAACTGACCCAATTTCTCGTCTAAAGTCATTTTTGACATTAACTCCGCCACAAATTCAGACTTTGGTTTAATTTTCACTGTATTTTTAGCTGGCTTTTTTTGAGCATAACCCAAAACAGCGCATCCTAAAAAAAGTAAGACTAATTTGTTTTTCATGTGTATTTAATATTTGTTTTTAATCGGAACATGGAATCACTTTTCTTCGTTCAATTTTTTGTTTGAATCAAAGTGATTTCATTCTATTCTATTTATTTGTTTGTATTCGTTTTTCTTTGCTGTAACATCCAGTCATAGATTTCTTTGTTATCATAAACTCTTGTCCAGCTGTCATGATTGGCATCATCAAAAATGGTCAGCTTTACATCTTTGGCATTACATTTTTTCAATTCATTATAAATCGTGATGGCATAATTTACATTTACCACATTATCCTGTAATCCGTGGAAAATTCTGGTTGGAATATTAGCTATTTCACAAGCGTTTTCTAACTGAATTAAATCTACAAAACCCGCGACAGGTACATTTGCTGCAAATAAATCCGGATGTGAAAAAGCCAAATTCCAAGAAGCCCAACCTCCTGAGCTCAAACCAGTAACATATATTCTTTCTGAATCGATTTTATTCTCTTTCTGAATTTTTACAATCAGCTGATAAATTGATTCTATATCCCAATTTTCGTCTTCTTTGCATTGCGGAGCCAAAACATAAGCGTCTAAATGGTGTGTTTTTAAATATTTTAAAGGACCATTAATTTTTACTTTCTCCAAATCGGTTCCTTTTTCTCCATCGCCCGAAATAAAAACAATCAATGGTTTTTTCTCCTTAACATTCGCTGGACGATGTAAAACATATCCCAGTTCATATTTAGACATTATAACTGTATTGATTTTTCCAGTTGTTTCACTCTGCCCAAAAACAACTAGAGAAAACAACAGAAATATAAATGCTAACTTATTTTTCATAGAACCTTAAATTCCGTATTTTCCAGATTTAAATCCAAGTTTTGTTAAGCCTTGTTTTACTTCTGGTGCATTCATAAACAATTTCCACAATAATCCTGTTCTGTAATTTTCGATCATTACAACTTCTGAACCTTGATCAATTGCCAAATAACGTTTTGCTACCCATTTATTTCCTAAACTAAGAGCATCATAAAAACCTGCATTTCCCCAAGTTTCATCTTTATGATTCTCATATAAATTGCGAATAAATGTCATTGATTCTTTTGGCGTATAAACGATTGAGCTAATTGCCGCTGTCGGAGAAATCACACCTTGATCGTTACTTGGCATATGTGCATTGTATCCAATAGAACCGTCAGGATTTCTTGAATATGATGCTGTTAATCCCCAATATTCTGGTCCATAACCCGCAATTTTTTTCGGATTTTCAACACAATATTCGTAGTTAATTTTAGTCTGATTAACATTTAAATCCCAATAGTTAGCATATTTATCTGTTAACTGATTTGGATCTAAACCTACATAAGAATAATGAGCCCAGAATAATCGGACCCCAAATTCTTCTGCACCATTATGCTTTAAAATAAGTGGAATATTGTATTTTGTTTTTGAAGAAACTATACCACCGCTTCTCGCCCATCCTTCGTGATAGGCTTTCGCATCGATTGTATGCGTTGGTGAAGACGCTGCTAATACATAAGTAATTAAGCATTCATTGTAACCCTCCAACGGAAAATTCATCTCCCAAGCATAGCTCGGAGACCAGTGCCAGTACAAAACATTTTTATTATTTGTGTACCATTGCCAATCAACACCTTTCCAAAGTGCATCGTATTTTGCCGCAACTGCTTTCTCTTTTTCATTACCTGTTTTAAGATACTCGCGAACTGTAATAAATCCTGATACCAAAAATGATGTTTCGACTAAATCTCCTCCATTATCTTTGGTTCCAAAAGGTTTTACTTTTCCTGTATTTCCATCAATCCAGTGTGACCATGCTCCATGAAAGCGATCTGCTTTTGCAAGGAAATCTGCAATTTTGTCTAATCTTTTTACTCCTTCTTCCTTAGACACATATCCTCTATCTATTCCTGCAACTAATGCCATTAATCCGAAACCTGAACCACCTGTTGTAACAATATTCGAATCATTTTCAGGATAAACTCCGTCAGGATGATAACGTTCTCTCGCTAACCCAGAATTTGGTTCTGCATAGTCCCAGAAATATTTAAATGTTTGTTTTTGAACAGCATCTAAAAGCTGTTCGTCTGTTAATGCAGTAACGCCAGAAGTATTTTCCTGTACATTTTCTTTCGACTTATCGGCATTGGATCCACAACTAAAAAAAGTAAAAGCTAAAAATAAAACTGAAATTCTAACCATTATAAAAATTTAAGATTTTAATAAATAATCACTTCCCTTAGAAAATCTAAAGGGAAGTGATTTTTAAGATTTTGATTAATATCCAGGGTTTTGTGTTGTTACCCCTCCAGACTGTTGAACCACTAAAGCTGGAATTGGATATAACTCATGTTTACCCACTATAAAAGTTTTTCCGTTAGGGAAAGTAGCACTAACATCTGCTTTCATAGCTGCTTCTGCCTGTCCTGTTCTTACAAGATCAAACCATCTGTCATGCTCAAAAGCAAATTCTAATCTTCTTTCTTTATAAATTGCTTTTCTAACATCTGACTGACCAGTTGCTGGAGTATCACCTAATCCCGCTCTATGTCTAATTTGATTGATCAAAGGAATCGCTTCTGAAGTTTGTCCTAATTCATTTAGAGCCTCAGCCTTCATTAATATTACCTCAGCATATCTCAAATATCTAAGATTTACGTCTGTAAATTCCTGATTGTAAAACGCTGATGAATATGCTTTATAATTGTACATTGGGTTAGATACAGTAGATGCCACCTCTCTACCATCATACAAAACAGAACCTCTAAAAATAATGGTTGCAGCTCTTCTTACATCTCCCGCTTCATATGCGTCAGCAAGTCCTTGAGATGGTGTATTGAAACCCCATCCCCATCCTCCAGCACCTCTTGGCGCTTGAGACACAGTATAATTTCCTATTCCATATCCTGGAGAAGAAGTTCCTCCAATTCCATTAATTTCAAAAATTGACTCTGGACCAAACTCTCCTTCTTTCTTGTATTGTAAAGAGTAGTCAGAAACTAAAGAATAACCTGTTACTTGATTGCAATTGTCAATTACTTTTTGCCAGTTTTTTTGGTATAAATTAACCTTAGCTAACAAAGCATAAGCTGCTCCTTTAGAAGCACGTGCAACGTCATTTCCACTATATGAAGATTTTAATGGCAAAGCTTCGATCGCGTCATTTAAGTCTTTTTCAATAAAAGCATAAACTTCAGCTGGAGTTTTACGAGTTAACTGCATAAGTCTGTCTTCTTCATTTCCAGGAATTGGCAAACGGTCAACAATTGGAACTCCTCCATATCCTTTAACTAAAGTAAAGTACATAAAAGCTCTTAAAAACTTAGCTTCTCCTTCTAATCTTGTTTTTAAAGCTGGAGATACTTGCTTAAGCTTTGGAAACATTGCTAATGCTTGATTAGCTCTATTGATTCCTGCATAATTATAATTCCAGATACTACTAAAAGATGGTGTAGAAGAATTGAAAGTTAAAGCATCCAAAACATCTTTATCTGTACCAGTATCTCCTGGATCTGAACCTTTATCTGCGTCGTCAGTCATAATACTGCTTACCCCGTTCCAAGCAAAAGAAGACATGTCCCAAGATAAAAATATATTATAAACTGCATCAACCATTGATGTAGCTCCTGCATCGCTATCCACTAAAGCAGGATCTGCTGGAATATTTTTTGTCTGATCTACTTCCAAAAATTCATCTGAACATCCAGATACAAACAAACCAGAAAGTATAAAAAGTGATATATATAATCGTTTCATGATATTAAAATTTTAAGTTTGCACCAACTACAAATGTTTTCAATGCTGGATAAGCATCTAACTCTACTCCCTGAGTACCTTTAACCAATTCACCATCTCCTAAAACCTCAGGTGAGAATCCTGAAAATTTTTGACTGATGAAAGGGTTCATGGCATTTACGTAGATTCTACAATAGCTAATAAAACCTTCTTCTCTTAACGGAAGTTTATAACCTAATGTAATGTTATTGATTCTGAAGAAATCTCCAGATTCTAAATAATAAGTTGATGCTACTGGAACCTGATTAAATGGAGCTGGATTAGATCCTGATGTATTTGTAGGTGTCCACATATCATTAAGTAAAGAAGTTTCTACATTTTCGCCATAAAAACGCTGTGCTTTTTTTCCGTTATATACTTTTGCTCCATTTGTTCCGTATCCGTCTACAGAGAAATCAACATTTTTGTAATTTAATCCTAAAGTAACCCCGTAAGTAGAAGTTGGTAAAACTGAACCTACATATTTTCTGTCTTTAGTTTGATCTAAAGCACCTTGAGCTACCTTATTTCCGTCTGCTGTATAGTACAACATTTGTCCGTTTGCTGGATCAACCCCTGCATATTCGTACATATAGAAACTACCTAAAGGCTGTCCTACTGATGTATTATCAAGTATTTTTGTTACTTGACCATTTCCTAATGAACCACCATTAATTGTTGCAAGTCTTACATTTTTCAAACTAGATAATTCATTTTTGTTATGAGAGAAATTTCCTCCTACCCAGTAACTTAAGTTATCTGTGATTTTATCATCCCAACGTAAAGCGATTTCGTATCCTTTATTAGATACCTCACCTACGTGTGTTGGAGATTCTACAGTGATTCCAGAAGTTGAGTAAGGCGTAACATTTAAAATAGCATTGTTAGTGTTTTTACTGTAAACATCAAACGATCCTTTCAGTCTACTATTAAACAATTCAACATCTATACCTGCAGAAGCTTCTTCTACAATTTCCCATGATAAACTTGGATCAATTTGCGAATTAATAGTTGTTCCAGAACCTCCATTATAATCTACTCCAGATGTAAATGACTGAATGTTTAATGGCACTTTTTGGTTTCCTAATTTACCCCAAGAACCTCTAACTTTTAATAAATCTAAATTTTTAATATCAGATAAGAAGCTTTCTTTTGTTACAATCCATCCAATACCTACTGATGGGAATGTTCCCCAACGGTAGTCGCTAGAGTAATTTGAAGATCCGTCACGTCTTACAGTACCTGTTAATAAATATCTGTCCAATAATTTATATTGAAAACGTGCAAAATATGATGCTAATCGAGCTTGATTATCATTTACAGCTTTATATGTAGTTACACCTCCATTTTGTGCGTAATTAATACCATCAAGTCCCCAATAGTTACTATTTGGATTTACATTTCTAATATCCGCAGTAGTTTTTGATCTAGTTCCAATTACGTTAGCCTCAATACCTGCAGTAACTTCAACATCATGAATTTCAGCAAAAACTTTGTTATAAGTAAAATAGTTCGATAAATTCCAGTTGAAATAATCATCAGTGTTTCTTGTCAAAGTGTTTGTATTCAAACTCTTTTTGTCATAAGCAGATTCTACTCTGCTCGGATCAGCTGCTAACCAAAGACCTAAATTATCAACAAAATTATATTGTTTATAAGTAAAATATTCTCCATTAAATTGAGATGTAAACTTCAATGATTTCATGATATCCCAATCTAATCTTAATCCACCTTGAAGTGTTACTGTTTTTTGTTGCTCATTGTTATAATCTAAAGCAACAACAGGGTTACCAACTGAGTTAAAAGAATCTCCTGTTTCACCCACAACTCCATTTTGTATAAATGGCACACCATATTTTCCATTAGCATATCGTACTGGAACTAAAGGAGATTGTCTGTAAGCAGATGTAAATGCAGACATTGGCTGTGGAGTATTTTTTATAGAACTAACACTGAAATTTTGGCTAATTTTAAGTTTCTCCGAAATTTTGTACTCATTGTTACTTCTAAAAGTAGTACGCCCGTATTCAGTTCCTTTTAAGATACCCTCTTCTTCGTAATTACCAACACTAAAGAAATATTTAATATTTTCTCCTGATCCAGAAAGCGATACGTTATTTTGAGTGTAAACTCCTGTTCTTGTTATTTCATCAAACCAATTTGTATTGTATGGTTGATTTTGAGAAAATCTTCCAGCAGGAAACTGACTAATAAACGCTGCATTATTATACTGAATATATTGGTCAGCATTTGCCATTTTCACTTTCTTTAGAGGAGATCTAAAACCAGCATAACTGTCAATATCTACAGTAAGTTTTCCTTTACCAGTTTTAGTAGTGATCATGATTACTCCATTTGCACCTCTTGTTCCATAAATGGCAAGTGCAGAAGCATCTTTTAAAACCTCATAAGAAGTAATATCATTTGAGTTGATATTATTAATGTTATCAGTAGGCATACCATCCACAACATACAATGGATTTCTTCCTCCTAATGCAGTACCAACCCCTCTAATAACAATAGAAGGTGTACTTCCTGGTGCGTCTGAAGTAGCAACTTGCACCCCTGCAGCTTTACCTTGAATAGCTTGAGAAGCATTTATTACTTTCATTTTGGTAATCTCTTCGGACTTAATTGAGCTTACAGCCGAAGTATTATCAATTTTCTTTCTTGTACCGTATCCAATTACAACTACTTCTTTTAAAGCAGTATCACCCGCTTCTTTTAAGGTTATTGTCATTGGTGCGGAAGTAGCCGGTACAGAAACCGAATCAAAACCCAACATAGAGATCTTTAAAATATCTCCAGGTTTTGCATTAATTGTAAAGTTTCCGTCGAAATCTGCATCTGCAGTTGCTCTAGCATCAGCTGAAGCGATAATTGCTCCTGGAATTCCCATTCCATTACTGTCTACTACTTTTCCTTTAATTGCTTGAGCTTGCCCCATCATATAGGTAGGCAGCAGCAAGAGCGCTAAAAAGCTAAAAATAAAATTTTTCATACAGTACGTAATCGTTTAAGTTAGTAGAGCCAAATTAAGCAATTACAACGTTGTAGTACATCAAACACCACTACAACATAGCTACATCATTATGTTAAAATTTTACCCTACAACAATGATTATCAATATTATAAATGTTAAAGAAATTCGTTTAACATAACATTATGATGTAGTAATGATGTATCGCAATTATATAAAAAATGATATGGAAAAATATAAATTCTGTAAAAAACAAAACCAAATCTTACAGAGTTAATAAAAACTTAGACAGGTTTTCGTCCTGAGTAAGGTTTAACTTCTTTCTAAGACGATATCTATGTAATTCTACACCTCTAAAAGAGATATTCATCATAGGAGCAATTTCTTTAGAAGACAGGTTCATTTTTAGATAAACACACAGTTTTATATCCTTTGGAGTTAATTGTGGATATTTTTTAGAAAGGTTAATAATAAACTCATTGTGAATTTGATTCAGATTGGTTTCAAAAGTTTCCCATTCGTGCTTATTCACTTCATTGATCTTAATTGCTTTTCTAATTTCATTTTTAAGTTTGCCAAAATCTTTTTCGGTTTCCAAAATACCTTGAATTTTATCAATCATTTCTGTTTGTTTGGCAATTGATAAAGATTTACCCGCTACTTCTGAAGATTTTGCTTGCAATTCTAATTCCAAGATATGTTTTTCATATTCTTGAATATTAAGTTCGTTTTCTTTCTTCAACTCCATCTCAAGAATTTCTCTCTGATGTTTTAATTCTTCAGCCTGCAATTTTAATTTTTGCATATAGCGAAGTTTATTCCATTTATAATAGAAAAATAAAACTGCACCAACAACAAGAAGATATAACAGAATCATCCAAAAAGAAAAATACCACGGCTCTGCAACTTTAAATTTATAAGAAGAAACTTTATCATAAGTTGATCCATCGTGTTTGAATATTTCTACTGTATGATCACCACTGCTTAAATTGTTCAAAACGATTAATCCATCTGAAATAGAGATAAATTCTTTTTCCTTATCAAGTTTATAAAACAAATTTGGTCTGCTCGCACCATAAATTCCAGAAATAACGTTAATCTTCAATTCCGTATTAAATTTAACTTTCTCTTCACTCGGAACTAAAATATCATTACTAAATGCTTCAATTTTTACTCCAGAATTTTGTTTGTTTTCATATTCAAGTTTAAGTGAAACAAATCCGTCATCGAGATTAAACAGATAATAATTATCTTTCTTAAAAATCCTTAAATTCTCATTTATTAATTTTCCTTTATAATATTTCTCCTGAATAATATTCCACACAAACTTGTTTCCTTCTGTATAAATATGATATAAGATCCCGTTTTGCAGAACCATAAAATGATCATCGTCTATGGAAACAATATCTGTTACATTTTTAAAACTTGTATTAAACAATTCATTTTCTTCCAATTTACCAGCTATCGAATTGTAGGTATACCAAGAATTATTAATTAGAAAAAGTATTTCTTTTCTAAACTCAAAAATCTTTATCCCAAAATCATTTTGTATTTTACTCTGCTGTGTGACATTTTCAACTTTTAGCGTGTTGTAATTATCATCTAGTAAAACACGATACAAACCGCGATAATTATCTGCAGCCCAAATTTCATTTTTTTTATTTTGAGCTACATACTTTATAGGTTTTGCAAGATCTTTTATGATTTTATAATGAGACATGTTTGAGGGATTGTCATAAACCAGAATACCGCTGTAAGTTGACTGAAAATAAGTATCATTAATACTGCTCTTAGCCATATTCCAACCTCCACTAACACCATTTATTTTGGTCAGAGTATTATTTTCATACGAAAAAGTACCATCATTATGACCTATAATATATTTTCCATCTATAAGAGAAATATTCCAGCCCTGCCCTTGCGTATTAGGCATCATATTAAACTTTCCGGCACTATATTCAAAAATTCCATGATTGGAAGCAATTAAATAACCTTTATTAATTGAAGCGACTGCATAAACTGATCCTAAAAGTCCAGAATTATCATAAAAGAAAGAAATAGGAGAATTAACCTCAACGTGCGCAATACCATTATCTAAACCAACCCACAAATCATTTTCTTTATCCAATCCTAAACTTAAAACCGAATTATTCATTAAGACATTATTGCGTTCAATATTTTTGAATGAATTGTTTTTTAAATCTAAAATGAAAATTCCGCGATTTCCAGTTCCGATAATTAGTTTTTCATTTTTGACAAATTTTGCCACATTAATTGTAGCCGATTTTAAAACTTCATTTATTGGATGCTCCCAACTTCTTAGTCCATTTTTTTCTACAATAAATACTCCTTTTTTCTGTGTAAAGATGTAAGTCTGGTTTTTATACTTTTCTATGGCATGAACGACAGTATTTTTTAAAACATTCCATCCTTTTGGATTGGCAATATATTTACCATTCATTTTAAAAATTCCGTCTCTCACAGAAGCAACATATAAATCTTTATCGACACCAAAACAATAAGAAATAAGAAATGGAAATTTAATTTTCTTAATTGTTTTTCCATTATAAATAAAAACATCATTAAAAGATTGAAAATAAAGAGACCCGTTAAATTTGAATATTTTCCAAATTTCCTCGTTGTCCTTCTCATCAAATAATCTAAGGTTTTTGGTAATAGAAACATAGTGCATTGTTCCTTCTTTTCTATACCAATAGCCAAATTCTTTATAAGAACCAGAATAGATTTTATCTCCTTCAATCAAGATAGATCGAATGATCGTTTTGTTCGGAAGTGTATATTTTTCCCATTTTACTCCGTCGTAACGAAGCAAGTAGTGATTATTGGCAAAATACATCGCATTATCATTTCCTTGTGCCACATTCCAAATCTGATTATCACCCTGATAATCTGATTTGCTGTAATTTTCGACAAAGGGAAGTAATTCTTGTGCTTGAAGTTGTAAAGCGATGAAAAAGAAGATAACTGATTTAAAAAGTATCGATTTCAAAGTATTCGTTTTTAACTTCAAAGATACTCACAAATATTTAATTTTTAGTCCAAAAAAAACTCCTCAAGCTTGAGGAGTTTTTCTGATCGTATTTCAATTTTAATTTTCCAGTAATTGATAAACCTGATTGGCAATTTCATACTCTTCATCTGTCGGAACAACTAAAACTTTTGTAGTAGCATTTTCTGAATTTATTTCTCTTAATTCTTTCGAACGAATTTGATTTTTTGCTGTGTCAATTTCAATTCCAAAATAATTCATATCTGTACAAATCAAATTACGCATATAAGATGAATTCTCGCCAATTCCCGCAGTAAAAACAATAGCATCTAGTCCGTTTAGAGCTGCTGCGTAAGCACCAATCGTCTTTCTGATTCTATAAGCATTCATCTGTAATGCCAACTGGCAATCTTTGTTTCCTTTTTCGGCTTCAGCTTCAATATCACGCAAATCGCTATAACCTGTAAGACCAAGCATACCGCTTTGTTTCAGTAAAACAGCATTTACTTCATCTGGCGTATATCCTAAATTTTTAATCATATAAAAGACCACAGACTGGTCAATATCTCCAGCACGGGTTCCCATGATTAAACCATTTGAAGGAGAAAACCCCATTGAAGTATCAATACATTTTCCATTTTTAACAGCGGCCATACTGCAGCCATTTCCTAAGTGAATCGTAATTATTTTAGAATTATTTTCTAAATAATTAATGGCTTTTTCAGACACATATTTATGGCTCGTTCCATGAAAACCATAGACACGGACTTTATTTTCTGTCAAAAGATAATTTGGAATAGCATATTTATATGCTACTTCTGGCATAGTCTGATGAAAAGCGGTATCAAAAACAGCAATTTGCTCTGCTGAACTGAAAATCTCTTCTGCTACATTAATTCCTTCTAAATTTGCTGGATTATGCAAAGGCGCCAATTCAAAAAGCTGTTTAATCTTTTCTTTAACTTTCTCATCGATTTTTACAGTGTCACTAAAATCGCTTCCTCCATGCACAACACGATGTCCCACTGCCGAAATTTCTGAAGTTGATTTAATAACTCCTTTTTCAGCATCCAAAAGCATATTGGCTACTTTTTGCAAACCTACTTTATGATTCGGAATTGGAAGCATTTCTTCGATTGAAGCGGTTGCTGTTTTAAAAGTTACATTTGAAGTTTCTAAACCAATTCTATCAATCATTCCAGAACAGATTACTTCGTTTTCTGGCATTACCATTAATTGATATTTAATTGAAGAACTTCCTGAGTTTATTATTAGTATTTTCATTCTTTTTAAATTGCTAAGGTTCTAAGAAGCTGAGATTCTAAGAGTTTTAGTTTATTATTATTTTTTTATTGTTTTTACATTCCCTGCGCTTGGATTGCTGTAATAACTACCGTATTAATAATATCGTCTACAGTACAACCGCGACTTAAGTCATTTACGGGCTTATTTAAACCTTGTAACATTGGACCAATTGCCAATGCTCCGGTTTCTCTTTGAACGGCTTTATATGTATTATTTCCTGTATTTAAATCAGGGAAAATTAATACGCTTGCTTGCCCTGCAACTTCTGAATCTGGCATTTTGCTTTTTCCTACAGTTAAATCCACCGCAGCATCGTATTGAATTGGTCTCTTCGATTTTTAAGTCTGGCCTTTTTTCTTTTACGATTGTTGTAGCCGCTCTCACTTTGTCTACTTCATCCCCTTTTCCAGATGATCCAGAAGAATAAGAAAGCATCGCAATTTTTGGTTCAATTCCGAAAGCTAAACTTGATTCTGCAGAAGAAATTGCAATTTCTGCCAATTGTTCTGCTGTTGGGTTTGGATTAATAGCGCAATCTCCAAAAACAGAAACTCGATCTTCTAAACACATAAAGAATACAGAAGAAACCACAGATGAATTCGGTTTTGTTTTAATGAATTGCAGTGCTGGTAAAATGGTATGCTGTGTTGTGTGTGCCGCACCAGAAACCATTCCGTCTGCGTGGCCTTTGTACACCATCATAGTTCCAAAATACGAAACATCTTCCATTAAATCTCTTGCCATTGTAATGCTTACGTTTTTCGCCTTTCTTAGCTCATAGTACGTATTAGCATAATCTTCATACATTTCAGATTCGATTGGATTGATGATGTTTACTTTAGAAAAATCAAATGTAAGTCCAAGTTCTGCCACTTTGCTTTCAATTTGTTTTTTATCCCCAATAATAGAAATATCAACCACATCCATATCTAATAATCTTGAAGCTGCAGCAATAATTCGGTCATCATTCCCTTCTGGCAAAACAATATGTTTTCTATGCTGTTTAGCTCTTTTAACCATATTGTATTGAAACATTTTTGGCGTCATTCCTTCAGGTTGGAAAGTGATTACTCTTTGCGATAGAGCTTCAATTTGAACGTACTTTTCAAAAGTGTTAATCGATGTTTCTATCTTATGCGTGTTGTTCGCATAAATCTCCGATTTAATCGAACCTATTTTATTGGTGATATGGTAAGTTCCGCCATCAACAGCAATAATTGGGACAATAGGAGAAAGTCCTTCTATAAGCTTTAAAATACTTTCTTCTGGAACAATATTTCCTGTCAGGATAATTCCTGAAATAGTTGGGTAATTTGCTGATTCATTTGCTTGTAAAGCTCCTAAAATAATATCAGATCGATCTCCTGGAGTAATAACTAGTGCATTGTCATGCAAATCGAACCAGATAATTATGCAATTGCATTGCTCCTACACTATAATGTCCAATTTCATTATTCAAATAATTTTCACCAAATAGCACTTTAGCATTCAATTCGTGTACGATTTCCTGCATGGTCGGATTATTCAAACTCGAAATAAGCGGAATTGTATTAATCAAAACATTTGAAGGCAAACTTTTTTGCAAGCTCGTAGTAACCAATTCTATATTTTCTGGCTGTACTTTATTGGCAAAAACGGATAATACTTCAACCTCTTTTATTTTAAAAGAATCATAAACCAGATATAAACTATCTAAAAGTTCTTCTAAGGTTTTGCCAACACCTGAACCAACAATTATGGTTGGAATTCCGAGGTTTTTGGCAATCAAAACATTTAAGTCCAATTCGATAGAAGTTCCTTCTCCTGTAAAGCTAGTTCCTTCAACTAAAACAAAGTCAAATCGTTCTTCCAGCTTCTTATATTTCTCAATAATTAAATCTAGAACCTCTCCTATCTTACCTTTATTTTTTTTCTTAATCAATCTGCTTTTGGTAATAGCATACGCATCGTCAAACGCAATATCAAGGTTAAAATACGACAAAACAGTTTCGATATGATTATCTACCTCACCATCCACAAAATCTTCGATTATAGGTCTAAAATATCCTACTTTAGCCGTTTTACCAATCAAGATACTCATTAAACCGAGCGTAATAATTGATTTACCACTGTTATGGTCGCTAGTGGCTATATATATTGCTTTACTCATAATTATTTATATTTATTCTAAATAACAAAATTACATAAATACTATTTCTCTGGCTTGCAACAAACGTTAAAACCAGCGTCTTTTTTTGAAATAAATGATCAGGGCGACTACGAGCAAGAACATAATACCCATAACTACAAAATAGCCATTTTGGGTTTTAAGTTCTGGCATGTTTTCAAAGTTCATTCCGTACACTCCAACTATAAAAGTAAGCGGAATAAAGATTGCTGAAATAATCGTCAGCGTTTTCATGATTTCGTTCATTTTTCGGCTTTGTTCCGAGAAATAAAAGTTTGAGGCACTTTCCAGTGCGCTCATGTCAGATTCTATCTGCTCTAAAAGCTCTAGACTCTTTTGATGAAGCCTAATAAAGAAATTAAATGTTTCTTTCTGAATCAAACCGTTGGATTCATCATCATCTTTAATCGTTTTTAGATAAAACAAAGAATCCCGAAGCGGTATAATGGAGCGTTTTAAGAAATTTAAATTATCGCGGTGATTTTCAATTTTCTCTAAAATAATGGGTTTCGCTTCTTTTTTGGTCAAATTGATTAATTCTTCAATTTTATCTTCTTCGTCTTCCAATGTGATGTAGAAATTCTCCATTACAGCGTCTAAAAGCAAATACAAGAGATAATCTACCTTTTTGGTTCTAACAATTCCTGCATGCGTACGCAAACGCTCACGAATATGGGTAAAGAAATCACTTCGTTTTTCTTGAAAGGAAATTAAAATTCCGTCTTTCAGAATAAAACTAATCTGTTCGACACTGATATTATCAGAATACTCAGAAGGCAAAAGTGATTTTATATTAAAGAACAGAACATTTTGCTGTTCTTCTAACTTGGTTCTTTTTGTTGTATTTAAAATATCGGCTAAAAGAAAATCGTCAAGCTTAAAATGCGCTCCGATAGTTTTTATTAGATTAATATCGTTTAAACCATGAATATTGAGCCAATTGTTTTTAGTATAATCAAAACAAGAATTAAGGGCAAGAACTGTAAACTTATCATATTCAACAACATCATTATCATTATAAACAAAAAGCTGCATTTCTGTTTCGTGCTCTTTGTGGGTGCCAGTATACTCTAAAGTAATGTGTTGCAACTTACGTCCTTTCTTGTATTTGATCTTTCTCATCCATGAAAATTTACAATAGTAATATTACGAAAAAGAATCCGAACAGGAAATGACAATTATCAGTTTGTGCAAAACTCAGTAAATTAAAAAATATAGTATTTTTACTACTTTTTAAAATTAAACCCGACAGGTTTTAAAAACCTGTCGGGTTCTCAACATATTAAAAATGCAAAAAACTGAAAATCTGGAATCTGGAAAATATTATCATATTTATAATCGAGGAATTAACAGCGAAAATTTGTTTAAAGAAAATAGAAATCATGAGTATTTCTTAATGCTTTACACTAAGCATATTGATCCAATTGCGGAAACATTGGCTTGGTTTCTACTAAAAAATCATTTCCATCTATTAGTAAGAATTAAAACTTTTGAAGAAATCCTAAAAACTCATAAAGAACATGAGATTAAAAAAATAATTCCTCCACATCAGTCATTTGGGAATTTATTTAACTCTTATACGAAAGCCATCAACAAAGGATATAATAGACACGGCGCTTTATTTGAAAGGCCTTTTAAAAGAAAATTAATTGATAATGACGCTTACTTACGTTCTGTTATAAAATACATTCATTACAACCCTGTAAATCATGGTTTTTGCGATCATCCGATAGAATATCCTTGGAGCTCCTATTTGACTTGCATATCTGAAAAACCCACTAAATTAAAACGTGAAAAAGTATTATCATTATTTAAAGATCTAGATAACCTAAAAACTTCTCATAATCAAAGAGAAAATTTTGCTTCTTTGGAAGAATTTTTAAGTCTATAATTTCACTCTTTTTAGCAAACCCGACAGGTTTTAAAAACCTGTCGGGTTTAACAAACGTGAATATTACCCATAAAAAAAACCGAGCCATTTCTGACTCGGTTTTCTATCTTAATACTTTGTACTAATTACTTAATACTAAAGAATTATTTTACTTCTTCGAATTCAACGTCTTCAACGTTATCTCCAGAAGACTGCTCTTGTTGTGGAGCAGCTTGCTGTCCTTCACCACCTTGAGCGTACATTGCTTCTGTAGCTGTTTTCCAAGCTGCATTTACATTGTCTAATCCTTTTTGGATTGCGTCAAGATCTTGAGATTGGTGAGCCATTCTCAATTCAGTTAAAGCATATTCGATAGCTGTTTTTTGCTCATCTGTCAATTTATCTCCTAACTCTTTCAATTGAGATTCAGTTTGGAAAATAGTACTGTCAGCTTCGTTCAATTTCTCAGCTCTTTCTTTTGCAATTCTGTCAGCATCAGCGTTAGCTTCAGCATCTTTTTTCATTTTTTCGATTTCTTCAGCTGTTAATCCAGAAGAAGCTTCGATACGGATATCGTGAGATTTTCCAGTTCCTTTATCAGTTGCAGAAACTTTGATGATACCATTAGCATCGATATCGAAAGTTACTTCGATTTGAGGAACTCCTCTTGGTGCTGGCGGGATACCATCTAAGTGGAAACGACCGATAGTTTTGTTATCAGCAGCCATTGCTCTTTCTCCTTGTAATACGTGGATTTCAACAGATGGTTGAGAATCAGCAGCAGTAGAGAATACTTGAGATTTTTTAGTTGGGATAGTTGTGTTAGACTCGATTAATTTAGTCAATACACCACCCATAGTTTCGATACCTAAAGAAAGAGGAGTTACGTCAAGTAACAATACATCTTTTACATCTCCAGATAAAACTCCACCTTGAATAGCAGCTCCAATAGCAACAACCTCATCAGGGTTAACACCTTTAGAAGCTTTTTTACCGAAGAATTTTTCAACTTCGTCAGCGATTCTTGGCATACGAGTAGAACCTCCTACAAGGATTACTTCGTCGATATCAGATGTAGATAAACCTGCATCTTTTAATGCTTTAGCAACTGGCTCCATAGAACGTTTTACTAAAGAATCAGATAATTGCTCAAATTTAGCTCTAGATAATTTTTTCACTAAGTGTTTTGGTTCCAGAAGCAGTAGCAGTTACGTATGGTAAGTTGATTTCAGTTTCAGCAGAAGATGATAATTCAATCTTAGCTTTCTCAGCAGCTTCTTTCAAACGCTGTAATGACATTGGATCTAAACGTAAATCAATACCTTCTTCAGTTTTGAATTCGTCAGCTAACCAGTCAATAATAACTTGGTCAAAATCATCACCACCTAAGTGAGTATCACCATTTGTAGATAATACTTCAAATACACCGTCTCCTAATTCAAGAACAGAGATATCAAAAGTACCTCCACCTAAATCGTAAACAGCAATTTTTTGATCATTTCCTTTTTTATCTAATCCGTAAGCAAGTGCAGCAGCAGTTGGCTCGTTGATGATACGCATAACTTTAAGACCAGCGATTTCTCCAGCTTCTTTTGTAGCTTGACGCTGAGCATCGTTAAAGTATGCAGGAACAGTAATAACTGCCTCAGTTACTGTTTGACCTAAATAGTCTTCAGCAGTTTTTTTCATTTTTTGAAGTGTCATAGCAGACAATTCTTGAGCAGTGTATAAACGACCGTCAATATCCACACGTGGAGTATTGTTGTCACCTTTTACAACACTGTAAGGAACTCTTTTTGCCTCTTCTTGAGTTTCAGCAAAAGTGTGTCCCATAAAACGTTTAATAGAAGCAATCGTTTTTGTAGGATTCGTTACTGCTTGTCTTTTTGCAGGATCACCTACTTTAATTTCTCCACCTTCAACAAAAGCGATGATAGATGGTGTAGTTCTTTTTCCTTCTGCGTTAGGGATAACAACTGCTTCGTTACCTTCCATTACAGAAACACAAGAGTTCGTCGTACCTAAGTCAATTCCGATTATTTTACCCATTTTTTATATATTTAATTTTTGATTTAATTTTATAACTCAGGTGGCATAAGTCAATCTTTGTGCCAATATAAAAAACTAAATAAAATTGTCAGTTTTAGCGTCAGTGCCCTAAAAATCATCTGACAACATGACATTTCCAAAACCTGACATTCATGGCACAACATTGTATAACTGTCATTTTTTTTAGGATTATTAGCTTTTCATTATGATTTGAAAACTAATAATTATGACTTCAAAAATCTCTTGTAGAGGAAAATGAGAAATGGCAAAGAAGTTTCGACAGAAAGAAAATAAAATTTATGTTTTTAGTTTTTTGCTTTTGACTGAAGTGCTAAAAAACTTACATTCGTATTCTAGTTGCAAAAAAACATACAATCCTTAACCAATCATGAAGCAAATTTTACTATTACTTATTTTAGGTACAATAACTGCGTGCCAAAACAAAAACTATCCCGATTTAATAAACAAAGAATCGAAATTTTCAGATTCAGATTTCACAAAACAACATTTTCAAGAATTTTTGATTTACGAAGATATCACCACTAAAAACAGTAAATTACCTAAACCTAAACCTTCTGCAAAAAAACAATATCCTTGGATGCTATCAGTCTCTAAGGAACGTACAGAAAAAACTCTTAATCAAATTGAGAAATCTATAATCGCAATAACAGACGGTGCCTCTGATTATAACAAAGAACCTTCAAATTCTATTAACTTTTCTTCGCTGGTAGATAATTTTTATACAGACCAACAACTTTCAGAATATAGAAAAAATAGAAGCATAACTACACAAACTTCAATTTTAGATTATATAAAAGCCACAATTAAAAAATACGATTTGACCAACGAAAAAAATGAAAAAATAAAATTGAATGGAGAAGTTCTAGGTTTAGGTGGGGGTGGTTTTGAAGAAAAAAATGGAAAGCTTTTAGAAGGAATTGTATTTCAAACCCTTGGAATGGGAGATTCAAAATATTTAATACTGAAAGGTTATGTAGATATTGAAGTAGAAATTCCAGTAGAATATGAAAAGATAGAAATTACCAAAAGTGATATTGGAGACAAATTTAGCATTGGAGGCCAAAAAATACAGATTTTAGAATTTGATGCTAATGCAATTCATTATAAATTATTTAATTCTGATTCTCAAAATTTCAGCGTTTATATAGACAATTGCAACGGAAATTATGGAAGTGTGCAATCTCCTGAAAATATTTATGATAAATTTAGAGACAATCAAGGATTAGACTATGCTTCCTTTTTGAAAAAATATAAAGAATTTGGTTTAGACAAAATGGAGAATCCTAATGAGGGTAATTTTGTTTCAGTATTAAAATCAGACGACTGCCAACTCGAAAAAGTCTTTTTCTATTGTCCAATAACTTCGAAATTGGCAAAAAAGACCATTAGGGTTCCTGTTAACATTCAAATAAAATAATAGGATTGACGGAAGCTTCATTTAATTCAAACCTAAAGAATAATTTGACTATGCAACACACATAATAAAAGACAGTAAAAATGAAACTAAGCCTCAAATTTATATTCCTTACTATACTATTTATCCCTATCTTAACATTGTCGCAAACAAACAAAAATTACATTGCTATAACTTACTCAAGCATATGTTGTGGGACACCATCTGAAAAACCTGTAATGGATTTTGTAAAAAAGGCTGAAAAAAAATTGAAACTAAAACCTTTTGAAATATTTATAGAAAACGGCTTAGGAAAAGAAGGTGAACATAGTTTTTATATTGGAACAGATAACTTGATTAACAATCAGTTAAAATCTTTTTGGAATAATCTAAAACATATAGCATCTAATCAAAACCAATCCAGATCAAAAAATGAAAATGGGTTTGTAAATATAGAAGATAATCTTATATCTAATTCTACTTTGAAAAGTATAAAAGCAAATCCGAGAACCAGTATTAGTTCGTTGAAAATTTATAATTACAAAGAATAAAATTGTATAAATAATTCTTAATTAAAAATTAAACCCATTAACTTTACTATAACAATTTGATTTTCAATAAAAAAAACTCAAAATGACTTCAGATATTCTCAATACAACATCAGATTCAGAAATTGTAACCACACGTGTTCTGAATTTCCCGCAAGAACTTGTTTTTAAAGCTTGGAGCAATCCAGAACATTTACAAAATTGGTGGGGACCAAAAGGTTTTACTAATACTTTTCAGGAGTTTAACTTTTGCGAAGGCGGAAAATGGAGCTTCATTATGCATGGTCCAGAAGTTGGAAATTATGCCAATGAATGCGAATTCATCAAAATAGACAAACCCAATCTTATTGCTTGGAAACGCCATACGAAACCACTTTTTCAAATCTTAACCACTTTTGAAACTGTTGCCGAAAACCAAACCAAAGTAGTTTTTAAAATGCTTTTTGAAACTGAAGCAGAATGCCAGAAATTAAAACCTTATGTTGTCGATAAAAACGAAGAAAACTTTGACAAACTGGAAGTTGAATTATCTAAAATGTAATTATGAAAACTTAATTCCGTATTTTTACCTTATCATCAATCATTAAACAATCAAAATCAATCACATGAAAAAAATTATCCTTCTAGCAATTTTTCTAATTGCTCAATCCTTTTATGCGCAAAACCAAGTCGCAAAAAAACCTGAAACCGTTATTATTATCAACAACGAAATTGCCACAATGGATCAAGTGATGAAATATGGCAATGAGGGTTATGTCAAATCAATGAATAAAGGCGTTAGTGAAGAAAAGCGAAATGAACTAGCAAAAAAATTTGGCGATAAAATTGGCGACAGAGAATTTATAGTCGTCGTAGAGGTTTTTACTGAACAAGAAAAAATCGAAAACGATAAAAAGACTAAAGACACTGCCTTAGATCCAAAACCTCAAGTCGAACAAAAACAATTTCTCTTAAATGTAAACGACAAAGCCAAAGACTTTACCTTAAAACTTGTCGACGGCAAAGAGGTAAAACTTTCTGACTTAAAAGGAAAAGTGGTACTGGTTAATTTTTGGGCAACCTGGTGCGCACCTTGCCTACAAGAGTTCTACGATATTCCATCAAAAATTCTCGAACCTTTTAAAAATGATAATTTTGTCTTTTTAGCAATCTCAAGCGGAGAAAAAGAAACTGCAGTGGCTAAAAAAGTAACAAAACTAAAAAATGATGGCCTTAATTTTAATTTCGGCGTTGATCCGAATAATATAATATGGAATCAATATGCAACGAATGCAATTCCTAAAAACTTTTTAATCGATCAAAACGGAATTATACAATATGTGGCAGTAGGAAATGCTGAAGGAAACCTAGACAAGATAGCAAGCGAAATCAAAAAACTGCTTTCAAAATAGATTATTGGAACTAGCTGTTTATAATTTTAAAACAAAAAAATTATGCACGCATAGTAATTTTATGATATTCGTTTGTTTTTTATTTGTAATTTCGGTTTTTCAATAAAATACAATATTAAAAATGGCTTCATTTACAAAAGAAATATCTTTCCGTTGGTCAGATCTTGATCCTAATTTTCACGTTCGTCACAGCGCTTATTATGATTTTGGTGCGCAGCATCGTATCGAAATTTTAGAAGAATTGGGTTTAACATTAAAAGTAATGCAAACGCAAGGTTTTGGTCCTGTTTTGTTTAGAGAAGAATGCGTTTTTAGAAAAGAATTAAAACTTTCTGATAAAATATTCATTCATACTAAAACTTCAAAAATGAAAGCCGATGCTTCTCGTTGGTCAATCATACATGAATTTAGAAGAGAAGACGATACACTTTGCGCAACAATCACGGTTGATGGTGCGTGGATGGATACAAAACTGAGAAAACTAGCTTCTCCAACGCCAGAAATCGCGATTCAGGCTTTGAGTATTTTCCCAAAAAGTGATGATTTTGTTGGACTATAAACCAGTAAATCGTAATCTTATAAAAAGTCCCAAAAACAATTTTAAATATTGTTTTTGGGATTTTCTCTTAACCAAATTGTATTTTTAATTTCGTTATTCAAACTTTAATCCAAAGTTTACTTTTTCAAAAGTAGTACTGCACGAAAAGGCAAATCGTCCGACATTAACAGTTCCGAAAATGCCGCCAACGGAATGTCCAGAATAAAATCCTCCAGCAGAAAATCGGCGAACCTGATATTTTAAAGCAATATCATTTACCCTCGAACTCAACTGTCCAAAAGCAATTACATGCGGGATAATCTCGTAACTCCCAAAAACTTTGGGAACCAGTTTTTTGTAATAATCAAAACTTTCGTCAGTTTCATAATCAATAATTGACGAATGCAAATTTTCGAGGTTTCCGCCAATATAGGTGTTTTCAGAAAAATGCCAAGAGATACTGAAACCTGTAAAAGTTCCCTCATAACCGCTTCTAGAATCTACATAACCGATACCAATTGTAGCTCTAAATTTTTCGCAAATTTTCCCTATGTAACCCACATAAGTGCGATCTATTTCGGATTTGTCAATTCCAGCACCAAAAATGATATCGTCTTCACACATGGTAAGAGCATACTGAAAATAAGCTGAATATTGATCTTGATTTGCCGCGATGACACTCCGGCCTTTATCGAGATCTATATTGGGAGAAATTAAGGTTGAGTTTATAACGGCGAAATCAAAAGTATTGAGTTCTTGGGCAAATGTGGGGACAGTGAGCAGGAGCAAAAGTAGTGTCTTTTTCATAATACTATTTTTTTAAGGCTTACAACATTCTGAAACTAAATTACATACATTTTTCCTGTTAATAAAAGAAGTTCTTTGAAGTGCCACATTACTCGTCAAAATACATTATTTTCATAATCAGCTTCATTTAATCGATAAAAACTCAATAAATCATCGATTATTAACACTAAAAACAATTAAAACATTTTGAAAGCTTTTTTTCTGATAACTTTAAGATATTACGCTTTGTTTTAAAAATGGTTCGGTTTAATTTTATAAGTCGTAATAACAAATGACTTTAAAATGAAAATACTCAAACTAATCTTTATACTAATTCCTTTCTTAAGCTTTGGCCAGCAAGGAAATATAAAAGCACTGGATATTAATTTAAGTAATTATGAATATCCGTTTCCTGTTCATTTTATCGAATTGAGCAGTCAGCGCCAGTACATGAAAATGAGCTACATGGATATCATTCCAGAAAACTACAATCAAAAAAATATTGTGTTACTTCACGGAAAAAATTTCAATGGCGCTTATTGGGAAACTACTATTAAAGCCTTGACAAAAGAAGGTTATCGGGTAATTGTTCCCGACCAGATTGGATTTGGGAAATCGACAAAACCAGACCATTTTCAATACACTTTTCAGCAGTTAGCCGAAAATACCAAGAAACTTTTAGATCATTTGGGAATTCAAAAAACCACGATTTTGGGACATTCTATGGGCGGAATGCTGGCGACACGTTTTGCATTGATGTATCCTGAAACGACAGAAAAATTAGTTTTAGAAAATCCGATTGGTTTGGAAGACTGGAAATTAGTTGTTCCGTACAAACCTGTTGATTGGTGGTACGAATCGGAATTAAAACAGAATTATGAAAGCATTAAGCAATACCAAATGGCAAATTATTATGACGGAAAATGGAATGCCGATTATCAAAAATGGGCTGAACTGGGTGCAGGATGGACAACGGCACCAGACTATGATCGCGTTGCTTGGAATTCTGCTCTGTTATACGATATGATTTTTACGCAACCTGTTTTGTACGAATTTAAAAATATTAAATGTCCAACGCTATTAATTATAGGAACGAGAGATAAAACCGCTTTAGGAAAGCCACTAGTTTCTGAAGAAGTACGAAAAACAATGGGTAATTATGCTGAATTGGGCAAAAAAACACAGAAAGCAATTCCGAATTCAAAACTGGTAGAAATTCCAAATACAGGGCATTTGCCACATATCGAATCTTTTGATTCGTTTATAAAATCATTAATCGTATTTTTGAAATAGTTTATTAGCCAAGAATTACACGAATTTGCGCTAATTATTTTTTATTTCGCCACAGATTAAAAAGATTAGCACAGATTAAATCATCTTAATCCTTTAATCTGTGGCAAAAAGTTTAATTCGTGCAATTGCTTCGCCTGTTCGCTACCGCTCGGGTCGTGGCAAAATCTAAAATCTAAAATCAACAATCTAAAATTAAAAATATGTTTACAATCGAACAAATAAAAGAAGCACATGGAAAAGTAAAAAGTGGTGCAGATTTTCCAAATTACATCCAGGATTTAATCATTTTAGGCGTAAAAGGATATGATACTTACGTTCATGACGGAAGCACTGTTTACTATGGATTAAACAATTATACCGCAGCTGCCGAAGAAAAATATCCGGAAATTAAAGTTGCTGATTCTCCAAACAAAGAACTTTTTATAGAACATTTGGTAAAACATCAGCATGGCGAAACCGATTATATGACTTTCTGTAATCATTGCGCACAAGCTGGAATTGCAAAATGGCGTGTTGATATTATTGAAATGACTTGCACATATTTCGACAAATCCGAACACGAAATTTTAATCGAAAAAATTCCTGTTTAATCGGTTCAACATTCATGGCTTTTTTCAACCAAAACCACCAAACCGTCTTTAAGAAAAACATTGTACTTTTAGCTTTAATGGTCTTTTTCTTTGGTTTTTCTCAAAACAAAAAAGAACATTCAAAATTCAAAGTCATTGCTTTTTATACGGCTAAAAACGATCAGGCGCATATTAGTTTTGTGCACGAAGCCAATAAATACTTTCCAAAATTAGCAGCAGAAAATCATTTTCAATATGATTCTACAAGCAATTGGGATAATTTAAATGCTAAGTTTTTAGCAAAATATCAGGTTGTTTTATTTTTAGATACAAGACCTGAGAAAAAAGAACAGCGAGAAGCTTTTCAAAAGTATATGGAAAATGGCGGCGGTTTTATTGGATTTCATTTCTCTGCATTCGCTTTAAATGATTCTAGCTACAATCAAGATTGGAACTGGTATCACAACACTTTCTTAGGTTCTGGCGAATACGGAAGCAATACTTGGAAACCAACTTCGGCAGTTTTGAGAGTAGAAAATGAGCACCCTGTGACTAAAAATTTGCCTAAAACCTTCTCTTCCGCTCCAAATGAATGGTACAGATGGTCGAACGATTTAACCAAAAATCCAGATATCGAAATTTTAGTGGCTATTGACGAATCTAGTTTTCCACTCGGAACTGGTCCAAAAGCGCATGAAATCTGGAATAGTGGTTATTACCCCGTTGTTTGGACCAATAAAAAGTATAAAATGTTGTACGTAAATATGGGACATAATGATATTGATTATGAAGATGGAACAAACAAAACGTTATCGTACACTTTTGAAAACAAAACACAAAGTCAATTAATTTTGAATGCTTTGCTTTGGCTTGGAAATTCAAAGAAAAAATAAATTTGTTAAATGAAAAATTATTTGATTCTAGAAGAAGAATATTATGCCAATATTGACAATTCTATTATAAATAAGATTGCAAGCGATCATTCTTATGCCGAAGAACTTTTATTTAGCCCTAATAAATGGTCTAATTATTTAAAAATATATTTACTCCTTACTCATGAACTAAGCGTAATTGAAAAAACAAAACTTAAACCAATAGATTTATTATTAAATAGGTATTACTGGTTTAAAAAATTTTACCATAATTATTCTTTAGCAAAAGGCATTGATGCAGGAATTGAGCAACAAATTTTTGAAATATTAGAACAAATAGGTAATCAAGATAGTTTTGACTGGCTGATTATACAAAATATTGATAACGAAATAGAAAATGAATAATCTTGTCTTTCAAATTAATAGATTATACAAATAGAAAAAATAATGTCTAAAAAGATTATCTCCTTAATTACAGCTCCAGAATTAATCGAATTAAATTCCTTTTCAAAAATCATTTTAGTTGATGCTCGGGCTGGCGCGAATACTTTTGAAAATTATCAAAAAGAACATTTGAAAGGCGCTCGTTTTGTAGACTTAAATCGTGATCTGGCTTCAATTCCAGAAAATCCAGCCAATGGCGGAAGACACCCGTTACCATCTCCAGAAGATTTTTCTAAAGTACTTTCTTCATTAGGAATTGCACCTTCCGATCATGTTGTGGTTTACGATGATAAAAATGGCTCTAATTTCGCTGCACGTTTCTGGTGGATGATGCGTGCCATTGGACATGAAAAGATTCAGGTTTTAAATGGCGGTTATCAAGCTGCGATTCAAGCTGGTTTTCCAACCAATTCTGGAAATGAGACTTTTGAAAAAACAGCCTATCCTTCTCAAGAATGGAAATTGGCTTTAGCTGATATCGAAGAAGTCGAAAAAGCTCGTAAAAACGATCAAAATATCGTAATCGATGTTCGTGACAAAAACCGTTACGATGGCTTAACAGAACCTCTGGATTTAATTGCTGGACATATTCCTGGAGCTATCAACGTTCCCTTAACTGAAAATTTGAACGAAAACGGATTGTTTAAATCTGCCGAAGAATTGGCCGAAAAATACAAAGCTGTTCTTAAAGATATAAAACCAGAAAATACAATTGTCCATTGCGGCTCTGGCGTTACAGCCTGTCATACGTTATTGGCGATGGATTACGCTGGACTTCCAATTCCGAAATTATATGCAGGTTCTTGGAGCGAATGGTCAAGAAACGATCGCGAAATGGCAACACAACAAACATAATAATTTTTAGCCACAGATTTCACAGATTAAAGTGATTTTTTTTAGCCACGCCCCGAGCGATAGCGAACAGGCGAAGCAATTCCACTAATTTCACTAATTATAAATGACAAAAAATTCGTGCGAATTAGCGAAATTCTTGGCAACACATTTTTTTAATCTTTTTAATCTGCGAAATCTGTGGCAAAAAAAAATAATACAAATAAAAATTACAATGCAACACTGGGATATACTTTTATCAAATCAGGTAAATAAAAAGAAACTAATAGATAATATATTAAATGGGGAAGCAACGGGCGAATTAGCCGTTTTTAACCATCAAAAAGGAATACTGTTTTCTGATATTGCCATCGAAAAATTCATCGAAAAAGAATTTCAATATGACAGCGTAGAAGCTTCTCCAGATTCGCACAGACAACTTCGCACTTTTTCGTCTGGCGAACGTAAAAAAGAGTTTTTAAAATACTGCATCAATCAAAAACCAGATTATATTATTTTCGATAATCCTTTTGATCATTTGGATCAGGCTTCAAGAGTAATTTTAGCCGATTCATTAAAAGATCTAACCAACGATATTGCAATTATTCAGCTTTTAAATCGTACTGTTGATGTGCTTGAATTTGTACCCAATAAAGCTCAAATTAAAGACAATACATTCGAATTACATCCATTCAAAAAAACCGAAAGTCATTTCAAAACATTAAATACAACTACAATTCCTAAAGCAACAGAAACTCATACTTTTCCAGAAGATGAACTAATCAGACTTGAAAATGTTTCGGTAAGTTATGACGAAAGAAAGATTCTCGACAACATTTCCTGGACAATCAAACAAGGCGAATTCTGGCAGTTAATTGGTCCAAATGGTTCTGGAAAAAGCACAATTTTATCTTTGATTACAGGAGATAACCCGAAAGGGTTTGGGCAGAATTTGTTTTTGTTTGGAAGAAAAAAAGGAACTGGCGAAAGTGTTTGGGATATTAAAAAACAAATCGGGATTTACACTACTTCTATGATGGATCTGTTTCAGAAAGGGCCATACGGTAGAACAGATGATATTATCGGGATTCTTTGACCAAATCGGATTGTATACAGAACCTACAACACATCAGAAAAATATCGTAACGCAATGGCTCGAAGTGATTGAAATGACTCATTTAAGAAAAAAGCGTTTTATAGATCTTTCTATCGGGCAGCAGCGTGTGGCATTAATTGTTCGCGCCGTTTTAAAACATCCGCCATTATTAATTTTAGACGAACCTGTAGAAGGTTTAGACGACGAAAATGTAGATTTGGTAATTCAGCTTATCAACACCATAAAACAAGAAACCAATGTTTCTATACTTTATGTTTCACACCGAATCGAACAAGGCCTTGCTCCTACTTCTGTTTTCGAACTTTTGCCATCAGAAACGGGATCAACCGGAAAAATAAAATAGTAATCAGAATTAAATTAAATGAAAATAAAATTTGCAGTATTTCTCCTTTTGCAGTTCATCTTGATTTCGTGCTCTAGCACCATTTCAACAGTAAAAAAAGAATATACTTTAAACCATTCAAAAAAACTAAAATCAAATTGGACAATCGATTCTAAAGAATGGGTTTTAAAAAACGATACCCTTACAGGAAATGGTTCTCTTTCACCTTGGGGAGTTTTGGTTTCAAAAAAACAGCTCCCAAATAATTATGAAATTGATTTTAAAGTCAACATGACAAATTCATCTTTATTCGAAATCATGCTCAATTTGGATAAAGGAAAATACATTAGAACCTACTTATACCAAATTGATCAAAACATTGTAATTGGTGACGGGATCTATGATAAAAAAGACGATTCATATGGCAAACGAGGTGGAAAAACCTTATTCAAAAAACCAATGAAATTAGAAAATAACAAATGGTATACTATAAAAATCAGAGTTACAAATAACCAATTATTCTTTTCTATAGACGATAAAACAACTTTAGAATGTTCACTCGAAAAAAACAACCTAAACCAAAAAGGAAAACTAGGTTTCATAACCAACGGAGAAGTTAAAATAACGGATTTAAGAATTAAATCTCTACAATAATTTAATTACCAGAAGCAATATATGCCATTACACAAAGCATATCCGTAGAGGCGCACTGCAGTGCGTCTCCGCAACGAATATCCACAATACGTTAGACGCACTGCAGCAAGCCTCTACAAAATATTGGAACAATAAAAAATTGCGTTAAAATGAAAAAAGCTCCCAAAAAGGAGCTTTTTATTATTATAAAAATTTTCTAATTTTCTAATTGACAAATTATCTAATTAACTTTCATCTTCCGTATTATGCGACTTCACATAAACACGCCATTTCTCAATACAATCCTGAAAATCCTGAGGCAATTCTGTATCAAAACGCATTAATTCTCCCGTATTTGGGTGAACAAATCCAAGCGTTTTTGCATGCAGCGCCTGACGTGGTAAAGCTTTAAAACAATTCTCAATAAACTGTTTGTATTTTGTAAAAGTCGTTCCTTTCAAAATCAAATGACCACCGTAACGCTCATCATTAAACAACGGATGCCCGATGTGTTTCATATGTGCACGAATCTGGTGCGTTCTACCCGTTTCCAGTTTACAAGAAATTAAAGTTACATAACCAAAACGCTCCAAAACTTTATAATGCGTAATAGCTGGTTTTCCAATTTCTGGATCATCAAAAACCGCCATTTGCATACGGTCTTTTAAATGTCTTGCTAGATTTCCTTCAATTGTACCGCTCTCGGCCGCAACATTTCCCCAAACAAGAGCAATATACTCACGTTCGGTAGTTTTAGCCTCAAATTGTTTTGCTAAATGCGTCATTGCGGCTTCCGTTTTAGCGACAACCAAAAGACCAGAAGTATCTTTATCAATTCTATGAACCAAACCTGGGCGTTCGCTGCTATTCATTGGCAAATTATCAAAATGATGCGCCAAAGCATTAACCAAAGTTCCGGTATAATTTCCGTGACCTGGGTGCACAACCATTCCAGGCTCTTTATTAATCAATAAAAGAGCATCGTCTTCATAGACAATATTCAGCGGAATATCTTCAGGAAGAATATGATTTTCAAACGGAGGATGCGACAACATAACCGTAATCACATCAAAAGGTTTTACTTTGTAATTTGATTTTACTGGAATCTCATTCACAAAAATGTTTCCATTAGTTGCCGCATTCTGAATTTTATTTCGTGTGGCATTCGGAATCAAATACATTAAATATTTGTCAATACGCAAAAACGCTTGACCTTTTGGGACTTCAAATCTGTAGTGCTCAAATAATTCGTCTTCCAGATCTAAATTTTCTTCAATATTATTGTTCATCACTTGGGGTTTCTACAGGCGCTGCAGTACTATCTGTTGCCTGACTTTCATCTACATAACTTGCTTTCCCGTCTCCTAAAACCAAATCGATTTTAGACGCTTTCAAAACGCGATCTCCTACTTTTAAGTTTCTTCCTTTTAAACGCATTTCCAAAACCATATCTTTTCCAAGATTCGGAATATACGTAATCGTTCCTGGCTCAAGACCTAACGCTTTCAACGTTGGTACAGCTTCACGATATGTTTTTTCGATTAAATCTGGAATTTTCACAGAAGAAAAACCAGATGCATTAATCTTAATATAAATTTTTCTACCCACTTTTACCATCGTCCCAGGCAAAGGATCTTGCTCTACAACGCTATATTTTGGGTATTCACTTCTGTAATCAACACTGTCCAAAAGAACATAATCTAAATCCAGTTCATCCAATTTGTTTTCCACTTGCTCTTCAGTTAGTTTAGACAAATTCGGAACCGCAATTTCGTGACCGTGATCTGTTGTAAAAGTTAACCAATGCATGAATAAATAACCAATAACCGCTATAATAGCTGCGGCCGCAAGCAATTGCAAGAAAAAAACTCGGCTTGTTAAATACTGACGTAAACTCATAAATTTATTTTTAATAGCGACAAAGATAAAGTATTTCGTTTCAAAAAAAATGATAATTTTGTTTAAAACAAGAAAGTCCCGAGATTGTCATCCTGAGTAAAGACTAAGGATAATTTTCAGGAGCTATTTCCCGCTTTCGCCTATATCTTTTTGTCTGCAGAAAAAGCAGCCAAAAAGGATACCGGCTCTATCGGGGCTAGGACAGTCGGTTTCAAAAGAACGTTTTCTTGTTGTCAGACTGAGCGAAGTCGAAGTCATACAAAGTGATTCAGCACGCGGGACTTTGACTTCGCTCAGTCTGACAATCAAAACGAATAAAAAACATTTAAGAAAAATTAGTTCACCCGCTTCGTCTTTTCGCTATAGCTTGGATTGTGGCAAAAACTTAAAACATTAAACTTGAAACAATTAAAAAATAAAAATATACAATGAAAAACATTGCCATCATCATGGGCGGCTATTCCAGCGAATACAAAATATCATTAATCAGCGGGAATGTCGTGTATCAATATCTTGACAAAACAAAATACAACGGATTCCGTATTCACATTTTTAAAGAAAAATGGGTTTATGTTGATCAAAATGATGCCGAATTCCCAATCGATAGAAATGATTTTTCAGTTACCGTAAACGGCGAGAAAATTACTTTTGACTGTGTTTTCAACGCCATTCACGGAACTCCAGGCGAAGATGGATTAATGCAAGCCTATTTCGAATTAATCGGTCTGCCACAATCTTCTTGCGATTATTATCAATCGGCACTAACATTCAATAAAAGAGATTTATTGTCTGTTTTAAAACCATACGGAATTAAAACAGCAGTTTCTTATTATTTGAACAAAGGAGACGAAATCAATACTGCAGAAATCGTTAGAAAAGTTGGGCTTCCTTGTTTCGTAAAACCAAACAAAGCAGGTTCAAGTTTCGGAATCTCAAAAGTAAAAACTGAAGCTGAATTGCCAATTGCGATTGAAGTTGCGTATAAAGAGGACAACGAAATCATTATCGAAAGTTTCCTTGACGGAACCGAAGTTTCTGTTGGAGTAATTAATTATCAAGGAGAAATTAAAGTATTGCCAATTACAGAAATTGTATCAGACAATGATTTCTTTGATTACGAAGCAAAATACGAAGGGAAATCGCAGGAAATCACGCCAGCGAGAATCTCTGACGAAATGACTAGAAAAGTTGGCGAAACAGCAAAACGTGCCTACGAAGTTTTAAAAATGAAAGGTTTCTCTAGAAGCGAATTCATTATCGTAAACGACGAGCCTCATATGCTGGAAATGAATACGATTCCAGGTTTAACAACAGAAAGTTTAATTCCGCAGCAAGCAAAAGCAGCCGGAATTTCTCTGGAAGATTTATTCACAAACGCAATCGAACTAGCTTTAAAATAAGATGTTAAGATACTAAGGTGCTAAGATTCTAAGATTTTAGCACCTTATTTTTTCGCATTGTCAGGCTGAGCGAAGTCAAAGCCTTTGAACCTAAAAACCTTAGCCTCTTAGAATCTCAGAACCTTAGCACCTAAAAAAAATGAAAGAAATCTTCGAATGGAATAGACTGTTTTTTAATGAATTGCCAGAAGTTTTTCTTTTGGAAGTAATATTTCGTTCGACAGTAATGTTCACTATTTTACTGTTAACGCTTAAACTGGCTGGTAAACGAGGTGTTAAACAATTATCAATTTTTGAAACCGTAATTGTTATTGCATTAGGTTCTGCTGCTGGCGATCCTATGTTTTATGAAGATGTCGGAATCGTTCCGGCAGCAATTGTTTTTTTAGTCATTATTATTTTGTACCGGTCTGTGACATGGCTTACTGGAAAAAGCAAAAAATTTGAAGAGTTTATAGAAGGTAAAACCGAATGTTTAATTAATGATGGAAAATTTTCTATATCGAGTTTTAAAAAAGAAACTTTGGCACAAGACGAATTTTTCTCAGAACTTCGTGTAAAATCAATAGAACATTTAGGGCAGGTAAAACATGCTTTTATAGAACCAAGTGGTGAAATAAGTGTTTTTTACTATCCCGACCAAAATGTAAAATACGGACTCCCTATTTTGCCTTCATTGTTTAATGCTAAGAACAAATTCATTCCAACCGACGGAATCTATGCTTGTTCTTTCTGCGGACACACACAAGAAGTTAAAAAAGGAACAGCAAAGTGTGATGTATGTAAAAGAGAAGAATGGGTCGAAGCTATAAATACCCTTAGAATAACTTAAAATAAATTCCAAAAAAGAAAAATTCCAAATTCCAAAACAAAGAAAAACTAAGATTCAGCACCATCCAAATAAAACTTAGTCCCGATAGCTATCGGGATAGCATCCCACAACCTTAGAAACTTAAAGAAATGCGAAAAGCCATATTTCCAGGATCATTTGACCCAATTACGTTAGGACATGAAGACATTATCAAAAGAGGAATTCCTCTATTTGACGAAATTGTGATTGCCATTGGGGTTAATGCCGAAAAAAAATACATGTTTTCATTAGAAGAAAGAAAACGCTTTATTGAAGAAACTTTCAAAGACGAACCAAAAGTTTCCGTAATTACTTATGAAGGACTAACAATTGATTTGGCTAAAAAAGAAAAAGCCAATTTCATCTTAAGAGGCCTACGTAATCCAGCCGATTTCGAATTCGAAAAAGCCATTGCACATACCAACAGAAAACTGTCTAAAATAGAAACCGTTTTCTTATTGACAGCTGCAAGTACCTCATTTATCAGTTCGAGTATTGTGCGCGATGTATTGCGCCATGGTGGCGAATATGAGATGCTGGTTCCAGATGCGGTTAGAGTGAAAAAATAATATGAATAAGAAACAAATTCTTTCTTACATCATTACATATGTATTTTTTCTGACAATTTCATCACACAAATTACTAGCACAAAAAGATAAGGATTTTGAAAAAGAAATAGAAAATCCTAATCAGTACAATTTTAACAAAATTGATTTTATTGATTCCGAAAATAATGAAAAATTAAGCGGTACTTTAATATCTCCCAAAACAGAATATTCAAAGATCATTATAATTGTTCCTGGTAGTGGAAAGAATACAAAAAATTCGCATTACGTTTTAGCAGAAGAAATATTAAAAAACAATATTGCTGTTTACCGATTTGATGATCGTGGAGTTGGAGAATCAGAAGGAAATATTAATTTTAGTGTAGATCAAATAATACGTGATCTATATTATGCTTATACTAATATAAAAAAAGCAAGCAATTTATCTCAAAAAAGTATTGGAATTTTGGGACACAGTTTAGGAGGAATTGCAACTATCGATAATTATCAAAAAGGTCTAAATTTAGATTTTATTGTACTGATGTCAACTCCATTTGAAAAATATGGAAGATTTACTAAATCACAATTCCCTTTTAATAGCATTAAAAAAGTAAGTGCCAAAACTGTATTTGAAAACATACATATTCCTCTATTGTTCATAGCAGGATCTAATGACAGTTTCTTAGAAAGTGAAAAAACTGCCGATCTTTTACGTTCAGTCAATAATAAAAACATTGATGTTAGAATAATCGATGGCTTAAATCACTTCTTAATAAAAGGTAATGATAACTGGAAAGAAACAAAAAAATACAATGATTTATATGACATGAGCCAAAAAGCCTTGACTGAAATTATTACTTGGATTAAAAACCTTAAACTAAATTTAAATCAAAAATAGTTCTAATCATTAAATTTGCAATGCTTATCAATTATAAGTAATTTCGCATTTTTAAAACAAACAATAAATAATGAGCATCGAAAGAGAATTAAGCAAACGAAGCGGATCTAAATGTGAGCTTTGTGGTGCTGAAGAGAATTTAAAAGTTTATCAAGTCCTGCCAACTAAAAAAGGCGGAATTGATGAAGCTGTATTAGCCTGTAACACTTGTATTGACCAAATTGAAAATCCAGACAACGTCGATTTAAATCACTGGAGATGCCTTAACGACAGCATGTGGAACGAAAATATTCCTGTGCAAGTTGTAGCTTGGAGAATGTTAAGCCGTATGCGCGCTGCAGGATGGCCACAAGAATTACTCGATATGATGTACTTAGATGAAGATACTCTTGAATGGGCAAAAGCAACGGGAGAAGGCGAAGATGACGAAAATAAATTAGTTCACCGTGACAGCAATGGCGTGGTACTACAACACGGAGATTCTGTAGTTTTAATTAAAGATCTTAAGGTAAAAGGTTCTAGCATGGTTGCCAAACAAGGAACTGCTGTTAGAAACATCCGTTTAGACCACGAAAACTCCGAATACATTGAAGGAAAAGTAGACGGACAGCAGATTGTGATTATTACGCAATATGTGAAGAAGATTTAAATAAAGTTGCTAAGGTTCTTAGATGCTAAGATTCTAAGTTTTTTTTAGAATACTAACTATTTAACCGCAAAGCATACAATGATTAACGCAAAGTTCGCAAAGTTTTATCCACAAAGCTTTGCGAACTTTGCGCTTTTATAAAGCCTAAAATTAGAAAAAAACTTAGCGAGCTTTGCGTTAAAATTATAGACAAAGTATATCAACTTTAAACCTGAAACTTTAAACAAAAAAGCCCGTACATAAAACTGAACGGGCTTTTTAAATATATTGTTTTTAATCGTAAATTATTTTTGGAATAATTTATTGATCTGATCTTTTACGAATGGCTCAGAAACGTTGTTTGTTGCTGCGTCTCTTTCTTTACCAGAAACCATAAACTGAACTGTAGCTTTGTCTGGAACCACGTTTCCTGTGTAGTGCAACCAAATGTAGTTGTTAGGTAACTCTAATTTGATATCGTACAACGGAGAAGCTGTAAATCCGCCCATGATAATGTTGTATAAAGCGTTATAAGCATTATCGATGTTCTTAAATGAAAATTTTCTCAAAGTCGAATCGTCATCACTTTGAACAATAGTGTAATACACAGTGTATTCGTCACCAATTTTCTGAATGTAGTTGTTATTTACTTTTCCTAATTTTTCTACAGGAACCGTTTCTAGAACCTTAACCTGTGCAAACGAAATAAAAGTAAAAAACAATGCGGCAAGAGTAATAATCTTTTTCATATAGTATTTGGGGTTACAATTTTACGAACACAAAAAAACACAGAAATATTGAAAAAACACCTATCAATTCGTTATTTTTTTAACATAAAATTGTAAAACTTAGCCAAGCAATCCTAAACTATTGAAATACAATAAAATAAATATTGTAAATTCTAAAATCCAAAATCCAAAATCCAAATTCTAAAAATCCAAAATCCAAAATCCAAAATCTAAAATCTAAAATCTAAAATCTAAAATCTAAAATCTAAAATCTAAAATCTAAAATCAATACTTCCCTCTCTTCTCCTCTTCTTCTTTCTTGATGACATTACGAGCGACTTCGATTTTAAACTTCTTCCCTTTCATTTTTTCATCCTTAATATTCTTCAGAAGATCTTTTACTTTATTATATTTTACCGCTGCAAACGAGACAAAATCTTTTACTTCAATCAAACCTAAATCGTCTTTTTCTAGTTTTCCCTTTTGCGAAAAGAATCCAACAATGTCAAATTTGTTCAGTTTTGTCTTTTTACCGCCGCTGATATAAATAGTCTGAAATTGAGGCGGATTTGGCAAAGAAACTTTACCTTCAACATCCAAAACCTCCATTTCGTAATTAATGTAGTCTAATTGTTTTTCACTTTCGTGAATAATTACATACGCCGTTCCTGTTGCCTGCATACGCGCTGTACGTCCGTTACGGTGGGTAAACTCGTCTTCTTTTAAAGGCAAATGATAATGAATTACATGTTTCATTTCTGGAATATCCAAACCTCTTGCTGCCAAATCGGTTGTAACCAAATACGTAACACTTCCGTTTCTAAACTGAATTAAGGCACGCTCACGTTCTTCCTGATCCATTCCGCCATGATAATACACCGAATAGATTCCTTTTCCGTTTAAAGTATCGCTGATGCGTTCTGCAGCATCACGATGATTACAGAAAATAATTGCCGATTCTGATTTTAAAGAACAAATCAAATTGAATAAACTTTGCAGTTTATCTTTCGCTGGCGAAATCACCATTTTCATCGAAAGATTCGTTTTGTCTTCTTCCTCCGGAATAAAATCCAAAACAACTGGATTTACAACTCGCGTATATTTCGGAATTTCAATATCAGACGTCGCCGAAACCAAAACTCTTTTGTTTACTTTCGATAATCTTCCAATGATAAAAGACATCTGTTCGTGAAACCCTAATTGAAGCGATTTATCAAATTCATCCAAAATTAAAGTCTGAATTTTATCTGTTCTAAAAGTTTCTCTTTCAATATGATCAGCAATTCTTCCAGGCGTTCCAATTAATACTGCTGGCGGATTGCTTAAATTTTTGATTTCTGTTTCGATTGAATGCCCGCCGTAACAAATATTAACTTTGTATTGCGTTCCCATTTTTTTCCAAACCTGCTCAATTTGAAGTCCCAATTCGCGTGACGGAACCAAAATCAAACATTGAACAGACAACACTTCTGGCTGCAACAATTCCAATATCGGAAGCAGGAAAGCCAATGTTTTTCCAGATCCTGTTGGAGAAAGTAATAAAGTATTGTTTTCGTTTAAAATAGCATCATGTGCCATTTCCTGCATTTCGTTTAGGCTTTTAATCCCTAAATTCGAAAGTATATCGTTGGAATGGTGTTTTTTCATGCTGCAAAAGTAGGGAAAGTTTTTTAACCGCAAAGCACGCAAAGGTTTACGCAAAGTTCACAAAGTTTAAGTTCAAAGCTTTGCGAACTTTGCTTTTTTTTGTAAAATACATACTTAAAAAACCTTGCGTGCTTTGCGGTAAAAAACACAAAGCATATCAAATATGAAACCTGAAACAAAAAACTATATATTTGATTCCTATTAAACCCAAAACCATGAAACTTTTTACCATTCTCTTTTCACTTTTCACCATTACTCTTTTTGCTCAAAACAATAAAAAATACGATACTTTTTTTGAGAAAGGAAACGGAAACCAATCGGCCTCTTATCAAGAAACTATTGCTTATTGGAAGATGCTCGCTGCCGATTTTCCGACTATTGAAATGAAAGAAATGGGACTAACGGATTCTGGTGAACCTTTGCACATGATTACCTTCAATCCTGACAAGGAATTTGATTTTGATAAAATCCAGAAAACCAAAGCTGTTCTATTTGTAAATAACGGAATCCATGCTGGAGAACCAGACGGAATCGATGCGACAATGCAATTCTATAGAGATTTGGCAACAGGAAAAATGAAAGCGCCTAAAAACACTGTTTTGGTTACGATCCCGGTTTATAATATTGGCGGTGCTTTAAACCGAAATTCGACAACGCGCGCCAATCAGGACGGACCTGAGATTTATGGTTTTAGAGGCAATGCAAGAAACTACGATTTGAATCGTGATTTAATGAAATCGGATACGCGAAATACAAAGAGTTTTGTGGAGATTTTTCAGAAAATAAACGCCGATGTTTTTATCGATAATCACGTAAGCAACGGTTCTGATTATCAATACAAATTGACGTACATTATGACGCAGCACAACAAATTGGGAACCGTTTTGGGCGATTTTATGAATAACGAAATGATGCCGGCTTTGGTAAAAGATCTTCAGAAAAAGAAAATCGAAACTACGCCTTATGTCGATTCGTTTAAAGATACGCCAGATAAAGGTTTTGGGCAGTTTGTAGATAGTCCGCGATATACAACGGGGTATACTTCGCTATTTAATACGATTGGTTTTGTGGTGGAAACGCACATGCTGAAAAAATATGCCGAACGTGTAAAAATGACCTACGAATACATGAAATCGACTTTGGATTTTACCGATGCGAATTACCAGAAAATAAAAGATTTAAGAGTACAAAATTTAGAACAATATCAGCCTAAAAAATCATACACTTTAAAATGGGAATTGGACAGTACAAAAGCTACAACTTTTTCGTTTTTAGGTTATGAAGCCGGTTACAAAAAAAGCGACGCTACAACGGGAAATCGTTTGTATTACGACCGAAGCAAACCGTACAAAAAAGATGTTCCGTACATTAAAGAATTTAAATCGGTTAAAGAAGTGGCGATTCCTACGGCTTATATTGTTCCGAGAGGATATTGGAATATTATTGACCTTTTAAAAAACAATAACATCTCGTTTAAACCAATTAAAAACGATACGATTATAGAAGTCGAAAGCTACAGAATTGCCGATTTTAAAACCGTTCCGTCTGCTTACGAAGGACATTATTTGCACAGAAACACAACCGTAACTTCTAAAATCGTTAAAATGGCTTTCGCCAAAGGAGATTACCTAGTTCCAACAAACCAAAAAGGTGTAAAATACCTTGTAGAAGCTTTTGAACCAGAAGGCGTTGATTCGTTCTTTAATTGGAATTTCTTTGATGCTATTTTACAGCAAAAAGAACATTACTCAGAATATATTTTTGAAGATACTGCTGGTCAGCTTTTAAAAGAGAACCCATCTCTTAAAGCAGAATTAGAAACTAAAAAAGAAAACGACCGTGAATTTGCTAAAAACGCCGAAGCACAATTGAATTGGATTTACAAGCATTCTGTTTATTATGAAAAGGCGCATATGCAGTATCCAGTTTATCGGGTTTTGTAGATTTTTTTTGCTTGTTTTTTTAACGCAAAGTGCGCTAAGATTTTTTTATTTTGATTGGGTTTGGTTTGCGATAAGAACGCAAAGCTAGAAGTGTAGAACTTTGTCAAAATTCTTACTCAAAGTTTTGTTGCACAACGTTTGTCATTTCGAGGAACGAGAAATCACACTCGTAGCTCGACAAAGATTGTCAATATTCTGGATGGAATTACTAGTGTGATTTCTCGTTCCTCGAAATGACAAAATATTAAATAATTTTTAAACCTTTAAAAATGACATACAAACTTTTTCTTGACGACATTAGAGATGTAAATATGGTTTACAAAAAATTAACTAATGATGATTTCGTTGTCGTTAGAAATTTCGATGATTTTAAAAAAGTAATTCTTGAAAAAGGACTTCCTGAATTAATTAGTTTTGACAATGATTTAGGTCTCGATGCAAATGATCAAGTTGCCGAAGATGGTTACGCTTGCGCAAAATGGCTGGTTTATGAATCTGGAATTGATATGCAAAATTTAAAGTTTAATGTACATTCTGCTAATCCTGTAGCGAGTCAGCAAATTCAGGGTTTGCTTGATAATTATATTAAACATTTGAGAAGTTAACTCCCGCTAACGCGAGCATCTCGCTCGTAAATGCAATCTAAAATTTATCAAAATCTAATAGAAAAAATAATATCCTAAACCTCGAAAGTAAAGAGATAAAACTGTACTATTTATGGCAAAAAAAAATAGCGGTAAAACCTTAGAAAAAACTATTAAACTAATTGAAGAAACCTTCAATAATTCGCCTGACACTAAAGTTTTCTTAAGTCATAAACTAATTTGCGAAAGTGGAATTGAAAGAGAATTCGATGTAGTAATAAAATCTAAGGTAAATGGTTATGATATGTGCATAGCAATTGAATGCAAAGACTATGGCTCAAGGGTTTCAATTGAAAAAATTGAAGCATTTAAGTCCAAGTGTTCAACGGTCAAAGAAATTAATAAAATGGTTTTTGTTAGTGCTCTTGGTTATCAACGTGGAGCAATCACACAAGCCAAAAATTTTGGGATTGACCTTCTAACAGCAGAACAGATTAGTGTAGCATATTTAAACGAACTTATGCCCGACATCTCAAATCTATACATCCAAATAACCCCTAAGTATGGTCATAGAATTTCTCTTGGAAGCAATGAAGAAATAAATATAGAAATATCAAATCTTTCTTATGAGTCTCAATTCATTGAATACGGCACAAAAAAAACTGTTACAATTTTTCAATTAATGAAAATGACAATTGAGCTTTTTGAGCGCTGTGTAGATGGCATTGTAATAAAACATTATGCAAAATACAAAGATTCCATTGAATCGAATAGCACAATTCCCGTTACTTTGGGTATGGATTTTTTACCACAAACATTTTATATAGAAGATGAAAATTTAAAAAACGTAGATTTAACTCGCTTAGAATTTGATGTTACTGTTTCAATTAGTAAGCCTGAAAGTGAAAATACTGGTCGAGTAATTAAAAATAGTGATGAAACAATAAAAGCTCATTCAATAAAATTTAAATATAGCGATACCATCGAAAGCGAACTAATTTTAAAACCTAATAATGATTTTACTTTCTTTCATACAGAAAACAAAGAAACCGTTGAATATAAAAAATTATTGAGTTACGACCCTAAAACGGAAGAATTTAAAAATCCTTCATAGTATTATCCTTTTACCTCCGCTAGCGCGAGCGTCCCGCTCGTGAACACAATCTAATTTCAAAACGAGACACAAAAAAGTCACGAGCGGGACGCTCGCGCTCACGAAAAACATATAAAGCAAAAAAGCCTAATAAAAAACAAATTTTATTAGGCTTTTTATTATCTCAGAAAGAACAAAAAACTTATTTATCCTTTAATATCTTCTCTAAATACTCCACTTTATCTTTTTCAGCCTGAACCAAACGTTCGTAAAGCTTTTTATTTTCTTCATAAGCTTCAATCAATTTATCTAAAGGATTAAAAGTGCAATTATTATTAGTTCCGAAATTAGTCCCGTTACTATTATCATAGAAATTATTGAAATAATTAATCGCGGCTTCTTCTGAAAAGTTTTTCAGCGCTTCAACATTTACTCCCAAAGCTTTTGCAATCTGTTTTAGCTTTTCATCATCAATAGTTTCGCTATTTTCTAAAGCAGAAATCGCTTGTTGGTTTGTTCCTAAAGCTTGAGCCAAAGCTTCTTGCTTCATGTCACGAAGTTCACGAATACGGCTAATTTTTCTTCCTATATGGCTTGGTTTTGTAAATGTGCTCATAATTGTAATGTATTGCTTATTAAACAAAAGTACGATTTTTGAGACATGAAATTAAATAAGTTTTAAGTTTCTCAGATTCTAAGATGCTGGGGCTTCTTTTTAATGCTTAATTGAGCGAACTTAAATTGATATAAACTGAAAAATTTTATTCAATTTCAAAACTTGCTTCTACTTGTAAGTAACTTTTTTTACCATTTTCAGTTTTGACTAAAAAAATAACATAATTTTTAAAGTAATCCCAAAGATCATAATCTCTTAATTTTAACCTTCTATTTTCATTATAGAATTTAGACGACCTAATAAATTCTTTAAGATTAATTTCTCTTTTTTTAGTCTTGTAATTCTTCATCTTCTGAACTCCAGTAAAGTAAAATCCTCCTACAGTAGCACCACTACCATCTTCTATGTAAAAATGATTTGGAATTTCGATATGCGTATTAATGTATTGACTATCATAAGAAAAGAAAAGTGTGTCTTTTACTTTTTCCTGAGCTTGAGAATTTATTCCAAGAACAAAAGTCACTAATAAAATGAATATTTTCATAATTTGTTTTCCAAATTTCAAGCTTTATCCTAAATATTTATCCAAAAATCATAATTGAAACATTTACTTTAATATATTCTGTCTTTTTATCACTTTCTCTTATTAAAATAATTTTATAGTTTTTCATAAAATCTACCAGTCCTTTTATATCTAATGCTATTTTTCCTTGATTTATAAAGAATTTTGAATTTCTTATAAAGTATTTTAAATCTAAGACTTGTATAGGTCTTAAATCAAATAAAATTTCAGCTTCTTGAAAACAAAATTCAGTGTGTCCATTTCCGTCTTCAATAAAAAAAGTTTTTGGAATATTCTTGTTTTCAAACAGATAAGAATTATCTATTTTAAAATACAACGTGTCTTTTTTTACTTTTTGCTGCGCTTGTACATTATTTAAAAAAAATAAATGCATTATTAGTGTGTACCCTATAAAAACAAAGCTTTTAAATTTCGACATCATCATTAAAATCAAATTAAGTTTGATATTATTTATTATCACAAAGGCGAACTTGTGTTAGCTTCTTAGCCATATTATTATACATTGCATCTATAGATGTTTTTTTTCAGCTGATAATTCATTCCAAGCTTACCCTTTCATCCCTCAATCCTCCCCACGCAAGATCCTCGTAAAACGCATCAATTGGTGGTTCTTGAGCGAACTTAAATTGATATAAACTCAAAAATTTTATTCAATTTCAAAACTTGATTTTACTTGAATATAACTTTTTTTACCGTCTTCAGTTTTGACTAAAAAAATAACGTAATCTTCAAGGTAATCAGCAAGTTCATAATCTCTTAATTTTAATCTTCTATTTTCGTCATAGAATTTAGATGACCTAATAAATTCTTTAAGACCAATTTCTCTTTTTTTAGTTTTGTAATTCTTTATCTTTTGAACTCCAGCAAAGAAAAATTCTCCTACATTACCGCCACTACCATCTTTTATGTAAAAATGATTGGGAATTTCGTTATGCGTAATAATATAATTACTATCATAAGAAAAGATTAGTGTGTCCTTTACTTTTTCCTGAGCTCCTGCAAAGCAAGGAAATAATGACAAAATAAAAAGTATTGCAATTTTCATATCGTTTATTTTTTTATTATTAATTACTGCAAGGGCTTGTCTTGGAGAATCTCTCTACTCTGCTGGCAAGAGCCTCTATAGATGCTTTTTTTGTAGCTGATAATTCATTCCAAGCTTTTACATCTTCATCCCTCAATCCTCCCCACGCAAGAGCTTCGTAAAACGCATCACTTGGTGGTTCATTATAATAATCAGTATAAGCTTTAATATCACCAGGCAAAATACTCTGATGAAATTGTTTCAATGCTTCCTTCATACTTTGAACGTACAATGTAGCCATTACACTGTGCTGTTCCCCTTCATACTTTTCATATGTCGTTTTAAAATCTAAATTCTCTACATTCATGGCAAGTACTGTGCCAAGTTTCCTATAAATATCTGCGTGTATATATTCGTGCAAAATAATTCTTGCAACTTCAAGCGGAGCTCTTGCATTTACCCTAGAGGTGCTAATTTCGATTTTTATCAATTTACCATCTGGCTTAAACGTCTTTCCATTAACCTCTTTAGTTACGCCATCTTTAGTAACCATAAGAACATCTGCGGAAGAAATCGCAATATCGAATTTTGATTCTCCTTCAAACTTTGAAAATAGATTTTGGACAAAAGAATTCCCGTTTTTATTTAATAAATCATTAAGGCACTTTGCTTTTCCTGTAAGATAATCCATAATTTGGAAAGCAGAGCTCTCTCCAAGATATTGCCCACCATCGCTATAGCGATAATAATGTGCCATTCGCTGCAACTTTATAGCTTCTATATCTGCTGGACCATCACAAGGGTAAGGTAGGATATTAATACTTTTTGTCACCCTTTCGCCTTCATAGATAACCTCTAAAATCTTTGGGCCATTGCTAATTATTCTCCAAACATCTTGAGTTAGCCATACAGTTTGTGTGTATGTTGCGTCGCATAGAGGTATTTTGCTTGTAATATCGGATGGAGCATAAAACAAATTTATTACTTTTGTTAAAATATCCAACTCATTTTTTCCTGAAGCATTTGCAGCTTTACCACTTCTAACGACAACTGAACCTAAATTTTCCCCATTAAAGGAATACACATTCAATCCCCCTGTAAAATCCTTTAGCTTTGTGATAGTCTGAGGGTAAGCAGCACTTTTTGCAAGCGTATAAACTTCTAAAAAATAAGATTGCGATTTGCCTTCATTTTCAATTGTAACACCTTGATATTTTAATTGGCTTTGCAGAACATTAGATTTAAAAGTGTTTACAACTTTTTCTTTGGCTGAAAACTCTGAAATTTTAAAATTGTCTTTTTCAATTTCATTTACATTTTCAAAATCCGCTTCAACATTTTGGGCGATGTTAAGATTTGAAAATTTCGCTAATTCTAAAGTAGTCCTGGCAACTTTTGCATTTTCCTGTTTTTTTTCTAACTCATCATTATTGCACGACAAAAGAAAAAGTGCAGTAAAGGTAAAAACGGAATACTTAATAAACTTATACATATTCATTTACATTGGTTGGTTAATAAATTCTTTTAACTTAAATAATATCTTACAATTAAGGTCGCGAATATAAAAGAATTATATTTCTTTTAGCAAGAAAAATATTAAAAACATATTAAATAAATTTTTGATACAGTTTTAGTCCTATATTAAGGTTTAAGCGCAACCTTTTCATATTTTTTTTACTTAAGTATATAACTTAAAAGATAAAAAAATGAAAAAATTTATTTTGTTTTTACTAGGGTTTACAGCTGTTTCCTGTGTAAACGATGAGGTAATTGGCAACGAAACCAGTAATAGTCTGTCAACTATTAAGGTAGATGAGTATCGAGATGATGTTTTTCTTTATTCTAAGATCATGCATTTTTCTAATGATAAACTAACAAAGGTTACGTATTCTGACAACGGAACTGAACAAAATTATGAGAATTACAGTTACAATAGCAAAGGACTACTTTGTAAAGCAGTACGATATGAATACCCCGAAAATCTCTACACAGTAACTACTTTTTCTTATGATAGCGAAGAACGAATTGTTGAAATTAACAGCCAAAGAGACCTACCCAATAGCGAAACAAATAATCTCGAAGATAAGTTTACTTTTACGTACCTGACTGATAAAATTGTTTCTTCTATTTATTACAAAAATACTTTTATGAACTCTACAGCGTTTTTGCTAAACTCAAACCAAGAACCTAAAAGAATCAATGCACCAAGTTCCTATTCGAAAGAATACAGCTATGATAATGGCAATATAGTAAGTATTACATCATTTCATCCCGACATGTCGTCAAATACAACAACGTACTCTTACAGCTCGTTAAAAAACGAATATGATTACAGTAAATTTTTATATGGTGAAAAATGGAAACTTAATAAATACTTAATTGGGTATACAGTTGGGATTACAACTGGCGAAGGGGACGCATTATTTAGCTTTTCTAAAAACCTGATATCAGAATACAGAACTATTTCTGTACCCAGTAATCCTGGGTTACATAATAATCATATTAAATATGATTATGTGATAAATGACAAAAATCTTTTAGAGAAAAAAACCATTACAAATGTGCGCTCCAGCACAAAATATAGCCCCTTAACAGTTAGAACTGAATATCTATATACTTACAAGTGATAAAAAAGTTCTAAACACCATTTGTTTGACAAAGTTGAGCTAAAGAAATTTTGAAAAGCGAATACTAATCTTACTTTAATTTGTACATTCGTTTTGCTTAACTATTTAAATTCTATTTTATGTCATTTCAAGGATATCTAAAAACGATTAAAGAAAAAACAGGAAATGGTTCAGCTGAGTTTAGAACTCTCGCTGAACAAAAAGGATTTACCTCAAACGGAGAATTAAAACCCGAAGTAAAAGCTGGAGATATTGTTAACTGGCTTAAAAATGATTTTGCTTTAGGACAAGGGCATGCAATGGCCATTTATGCTCTCTTAAAAGACATTAAAAATGAGGATAGTGAATAAAACTTAACTAAAAATCAAGAATTTCAATTTTATAATTATACAAGCCACAAAAACATGGGACTATTCAATAATCTTTTTAAAAAGCAAGAAGAAAATACAGAATCAAATACAAATCAGCTAAATATTGCTAAGCATTTTACCTCTGAAAATGATTTTTTAGAAAAGTTTGGAGCTCTTGCTTTAGAAAAACAAAGAAATCTTTACAGCGTAACTGGTGGACTTTCTTGGAATGTGGACATGAACAAGGAAGAAATTACTTTTGGAGACGATCTTACTTTTCCAATGCAGGTTTTGGGCTCGTTTTCTCATTCGTCAGAAACATGGCTATGGCTTTGGGAAAATAAAGCAGGCGGTTATGCAGAATCTGTTATGCAACAGGCGCTTTTATTAAAGCAATATGGTGAAGAAAATAATATAGAATTATTAAGTGTTGGAAAATTTGATGCTGTACAAAACGATTTGCATTTAATAGGAATGATTGCTACTGAAATGTTTAATTTGAGCGGCTATTATCTTGGAAATTATGGTCAAGGAACAATGGTGGTTACGATAAAAGATGATGCAATTGACAACTCTGAAAGTGAGGAATTCTCTAGAATTCTGACTGTTTTCCCAGAGTTGATTTCGACATTTGAAATTCAGAATCACAGAAATGCTTTTACCAATTATCTTTCTCAAAAAGGTTTTGAATTGACTCCAAACGGAAATGAAGTTAAAGCAGAAAAAGACGGAAATATCATTAATGCCGTTTTTAACGAAAATGATCTTTTGACAAGCTTAAATGGTAATTCTTAAACTTCGAATAACTAAATAATCTTTAAGGCTGATTGCCCGCGTGAGGGATAGAGCCAATCCGCCGCGGCGGAAGAGAAAGCCCGACAGCAATAAAAAAAGACCCAATGAATGCACTGCCCCCAAAAAGTTAGACGCTATTTGGGGGCATTTTTATGGAAAGAAAAGTCAAGCACAGTTATGAATTCAAACTTGAGTGTGTAGAATTAGTAGTTGTTAAACATTATTCATTTGCATTAGCATCTAGCGAGAAAGGAACCAGCAAATCTAATATACGCAAATGGGTGAGTTTTTACAGGGAATATGGAAGGGCAGGTTTAATGTCACGAAAAAATCAGGTTTATCCGATTGGTTTTAAATTAAAGGTTTTAAAGTCAATTTACAGGGATTCATTATCTTTAAGAGAAGCTCGTTTGCGATTTAACATTCCTTCGGATTCAATTATCATTAAATGGAAAAAAGATTTTGCTAATTTTGGTTTAGAAGGATTAAAACTAAAACCAAAAGGGAGACCAAAATCTATGAGTGATTTTAAAGATAAAAAAAGTAAATCTGAAAAACCTTTAACCAGGGAAGAAGAACTTCTGTTGGAGAATGAAGCATTACGCTGTGAAATTGATTATCTAAAAAAGTTACAAGCCTTAATTCAAGCCGAAGAAAAAGCCAAAAATCGCAAGTCATAATGGAATTAAGGCATCTCTATGATTTAAAATTACTTTTAAATTGCAGTAATGTGGCGCGCAGCAGTTTTTATTATTATCAAAAACAGAGTAAAACAGCTGATAAATACAAAAAAGTAAAAGAACTTATAAAATCAATTTATTCTAAGCATAAGGGGCGTTACGGATACAGGAGGATCACTAGTAATTAAAGCTTCAAGGGATAATCATCAATCATAAAACAGTTTTAAGGCTAATGAAATCGTTGGGATTAAAAAGCCTCATCAGAGTTAAAAAATATAAATCCTATAAAGGAGAACAAGGCAGGATTGCCCCAAATATTCTAAGCAGAAACTTTAAAGCATCAGTGCCTAATCAAAAATGGGCGACCGATATAACTGAATTTAACGTCTCAGGAAAAAAATTATATTTATCACCAATAATTGATTTGTTTAATGGAGAAATAGTTAGTTATGAACTGGCTGAAAGACCTGTATTTAAACAGGTAGCTGTGATGCTTGAAAAAGCATTTAAGAAAATACCCGACAATACTAATTTAACGCTGCACTCTGATCAAGGATGGCAGTATCAAATGAAACAGTACCAATGCTTATTAAAAGAAAAAGGAATTAAACAGAGTATGTCCAGAAAAGGAAATTGTCTTGACAATGCAATTATTGAAAACTTCTTTGGAACATTAAAATCAGAGTTGTTTTATCTTAAAAAATACAGTTCCATTGGTCAATTAAAACAGGAGATTATTGAGTATATTAATTATTATAATAATGACAGAATAAAACTTAATCTAAAAGCAATGAGCCCGATACAATATCGAGCTCATTATTATAAAACTTAATTATTAATTTGTCTAAACTTTTGGGTGCAGTCTAGAACGCAAAGTTTATTGGGTCTTTTTTTTATTGGTGGCACGCCATAACAGTGACAATTTTGCTTTCTAGACGCAACCTTTTACAATATATTTTACTGATAGTATAGAACTCTAAACAAAAGTAAAATGAAAAAATTATCTATAGTATTTGCCACAATTTTCATTGTTTCATGTTCTAATGATGAAAAAGATGAAGCAATCAATAAATTTAGCACACCTTCTAACTTACAAGGAACTTACTGTTACATTTCTGGTAGTACAGTTTTTTTTGACAAGGACAATAATGCAAGTTGTATTGCAAAGCCAAAATCTACTTTGACTTTTAAATACAATAGCTCATTAAATGCTACGACCATTCAGTGGAGTATTGAAGTAAAGCCAGCTGGAAGTATAATTGTAAACGGAAACACTAACCAAGAAACGATAAGTCTAACTTTTAAAGCTGATTTTGAGAAAGGGTCGATTAATTCTATTGGTGAGAGCGAAAAAGGAATCTGCGGAACTTACTTTATTTATTACAAACAGATAAAATAAGCTCTTTTAGAATTCCTCTATCATTTTATGATTGAGTCGTCCTGAAAAAGGTTGACTAATTATTTCAGAAATCTAATTTAAGATTCTAAATTTTCCTTTTTTGACTTTAGATCTACAGGAGCACTTTTATCTTCTTCAAACAACAATTTAATGTTTTCGTATGAGTTTTTAAGTGCTTCTTTGATTTGATCTGGGTTTAACCACGCTACTTTTTCGATTCCTTCTTCTATTTGTCCGTGTGGCGTTCCTTCAAAATCAGACTGCATTTCGAACCAATGCGTGATTTTGAGTTTGTATTTTCCGTTGCGTTTAAAGATATGATAGGTTTTTTGAAGTTTATTCGTAATACGAAGCTGGTTTACTCCTGTCTCCTCCTCTACCTCACGCATAGCCGTCGCTTCAATGTCTTCCCCTTTCTCGATTCCGCCTTTTGGCAGATCCCATTTTCCGTTTCTAAAGATAAACAAGACTTCGCCTTTCTTATTGTAGACAAAGCCTCCGCCCGCTTTATTTACCGGAATCTTGGCTTTAAGGGTTTTCATGATCTCACTTTCGTCGGGATGATATAGAATGGCTTTTTGAATTTTATTTTGAAAAATTTTTATAATAAGCTGTTCGATATCAATACTCTCCAACAAGAACAATTGGAAATCTGTTTCGCGCGAGATTTCATTTGTCAAAAAAAGTGGTTTGTCGTTTACAAAAACTTTATACATTTGTACTATGATTTTTAATAAAGATACTGCCGAAAAAACAGCCGAATTGCTTTTGCAAATAAATGCAATTAAATTGAATCCCGAAAATCCTTTTACATGGGCTTCTGGTTGGAAATCTCCTATTTATTGTGATAATAGGTTAATTCTTTCATTTCCGAGCATCAGAAACTATGTTCGTGATGAGTTTGCTAAGAACATCGAAAAACAATTTGGAAAACCCGATGTGATCGCTGGTGTTGCTACTGGAGCGATTGGAGTGGGAATTTTGGTTGCCGAAAGTTTAGGACTTCCGTTCGTATATGTGCGTCCGGAGCCAAAAAAACACGGTAGACAAAACCAAGTGGAAGGTTTTTTACAAAAAGGACAAAATGTTGTGGTTGTCGAAGATTTAATTAGTACCGGAAAAAGCAGTTTGATGGCTGTTGAAGCTTTAAGAAGCGAAGGTGCTAACATTAAAGGTATGGCAGCGGTCTTTACGTACGGTTTTGGCGTTGCCGAAGAAAACTTTAAAGAAGCTAATGTTGATTTATTCACTTTAAGCAACTACGAAAACTTATTAGATTTAGCAGTTCAAAAACAATATATCACAGAAGATCAGCAATCTACCCTGCAAGAATGGAGCGTTAGCCCATCTACTTGGGGACAAGAGTAAGATTTTAGATTTTAGATTTTAGATTTTAGATTTTAGATTTTAGATTTTAGATTTTAGATTTTAGATTTTAGATTTTAGATTTTAGATTTTAGATTTTAGATTTTAGATTTTAGATTTTAGATTTTAGATTTTAGATTTTAGATTTTAGATTTTAGATTTTAGATTTTAGATTTTAGATTTTAAAGTCGCTTTGCTCCTTTTGGAATTTGGGATTTAAAAAATTGGGATTTTATTTAAAATTTCAGCTTTGCGAACTTAAATAAAACCAAAGTATATAAAAAGACCTTGCGCCCTTTGCGGTAAAAAAACATTTGCAGTAAAAAACAAAACAAAAAACACTATATGAACTTAGAAAGTCCAAAAGTTACAGTTCAGAAATCAGCTCAAGATTTATTCGATCAATTGACTGATGTAAAGAATTTCGAAAAATTAATGCCAGACAATATCGCTAAATTTGAAGTGACTGGCGAAGACGCTTTTATTTTTGGATTGAAAGGGATGCCTGAAATCAAATTGAAAATGAAAGATAAAGTAGCGCCAAACAAAATTGTTTTGGGTGCTGCAAGTGATAAACTTCCATTTACACTAACTTCAAAAATTGATACTATTTCTGATTCAGAAAGTGCAGTTCAGTTATTTTTTGAAGGTGAATTCAACGCTATGATGGCAATGATGGTTAAAGCTGCCCAATCAGTAAGTTTATTGAAACTTTAGCAAACAATATGCACAAGCTTTAATAATGGTAAATTATTAATTGTGAATTATAAATGAAAGCCTGATTTAACGATCGGGCTTTTTCTTTGAATGCACGAAGACACTAAGACACAAAGTTTTTTTACGCAGATTTTGCTGATTTATTTCTCAAAAGTCGCTAAATCGCAGAGTTTCTCTTTTAGCAAAGCTTCATACAGTTTGTCATTTTCACACTTTGTTTTCCGAATAAATTAATAAAAAAACTCTGCGACTTAGTGACTTTGCGAGATTTCATAAATACGTTAGACGCACTGCAGTGCGTCTCTACAAAAAACTTCGTAAAAAAAACTTAGAATCTTAGCATCTCAGAACCTTAGCACCTTAGTTAGACGCTACAATGCATCTCTACGAAAAACCTTTGTCACTTTGTCTCTCAGTCACTTTGCAACTCTCAATAAAGCATTTTCACTTCTTTAATCTCAAACTCTGCAACAGAATCATCTTCTAATAAAACTTGTAGTTTTCCTATTGGAGAAACGCCTTGAATGATTCCCATAAAATCTTGATTGTTATTGTCTCTAAATGCAGTTGGAATTCCTTTTTTAAATAAAAAATTAAAATAGTCATCCCAGAAAATCTGTGCTGAGGTGTTCCAAGATTGAATTTTCTCTTTTAGTTTTTCAACGATTAAGATTGCCAACTCTTCCTTGTCAAAAGTTTTTCCTGAGATTACTGCCAACGAAGAAGCATTTGGCAATTCCTCAAAATCGGTTTGATTGACATTGATTCCGATTCCGACAACTGACACGATTCTGCCATCGCTTTTTAAGGTATTTTCGATTAATATGCCAACTAACTTCTTATTGTATGACAGAATGTCGTTTGGCCATTTAATGCATATATTAGGAATATTTAACGATTTTAAAACCTCTGCAACCGATAAAGAAACCAAGACGCTTAAATTAAAAACTTCGTCGTTATTAAACAGAAAATCTTTCACCAAGATACTCATAGTTAAGTTCTTACCTGCTTCAGTCTTCCATAAGCCTCCAACTTGCCCCTTCCCTTTTGTCTGATTTTCAGCTGTTACCGTTGTAAAATTCTCCAGTTCATCCTGACTTGACAAAGCTTTTAAGAAGTCATTTGTAGAATCTATGGCATCGAGTTTGATTAGTTTCATTAAATAATTTAAATATCTTAATTTAATATTTTGTTAAGGTTCAAAAATAATCACAAAATTTGGTAACTTTACAAATTCATATAAAATAATTCATGGCGAAAAAGACTATTAATAATGATGTTCTACTGGCGAACATAATCAAAGGGATTGAGGAAGTAAAAGGAAATGATATCGATATTCTTGACTTAAGAGAAATAGATACAGCTGTATGCGACTATTTTGTTATTTGCAACGGTAGCTCAAACACCCAAGTTAACGCCATCGTAAACTCAATTCAAAAAATTGTATCAAAAGACTTAAAAGATAAACCTTGGCACGTAGAAGGAACAGATAATGCAGAATGGGTTCTTATGGACTATGTACACATTGTAGTACACGTTTTCCAGAAGCACATTCGCGAATATTACAACATCGAAAGCCTTTGGGGCGATGCCAAAATAACTTCAATCGAGAACAAATACTAAAGAAACTTTCATTAAATGGCTAAAGATAATAATCCAAATCCGAATAAATTTAAAATAAGTCCTTGGTTAATATATACCGCAATACTTTTAGTTTTTTTATTCATAAGTTTTGCTACAGGAGGATCAAGCCTAAGCGAACCTGCTCAATTAACATCTTCTAAGTTCAATACGCTTTTGGAAAAAGGCCAGATTGAAAAAGTAATTGTTTACAATAAAGCAGAAGCTGAGGTGTATTTAAATGCTGCGGCTCTTAAAGACCCGGCAAACAAAAAAGTAGCTGAAGATATTTTCAAACAACCAAACAAAGGCCCGCACTATACGCTGGAAATTGGTAATGATCAAATCTTTCAGACTAAATTAGAAAAAGCAGTTAATGAGGGGAAATTGAAAGATTTCAACTTCCTTCAAAAAAATAACTGGAGCGATATTTTAATCAGCTTACTTCCTATCATCATCATTGTTGGTGTATGGATCTTTATTATGCGTAAAATGTCTGGCGGAGGCGCTGGAGGTGGAGGTCAGATTTTTAATATCGGGAAATCTAAAGCGAAACTTTTCGACGAAAAAACAGATATCAAAACTACATTTAAAGATGTGGCTGGTTTAGAAGGTGCTAAGGAAGAAATTCAGGAAATTGTTGAATTCCTTAAAAACCCAGAAAAATACACTAACCTTGGAGGTAAAATTCCAAAAGGAGCTTTATTGGTAGGGCCTCCTGGAACGGGTAAAACTTTACTAGCAAAAGCTGTTGCTGGTGAAGCGCAAGTACCTTTCTTCTCTTTATCTGGTTCAGATTTCGTTGAGATGTTTGTTGGAGTTGGTGCTTCACGTGTACGTGACTTATTCAAACAAGCTAAAGAAAAATCTCCTGCTATTATCTTTATTGATGAGATTGATGCTGTTGGTAGAGCAAGAGGAAAAAGTAATATGTCTGGCGGAAACGACGAGAGAGAAAACACTTTGAACCAATTACTAACAGAAATGGATGGTTTTGGTACAAACTCTAACGTAATTGTTTTAGCAGCAACAAACAGAGCTGACGTTTTAGACAAAGCTTTAATGCGTGCAGGACGTTTTGACAGACAAATTTTTGTTGACTTACCAGACATTCGCGAAAGAGCAGAAATCTTCAAAGTACACCTAGCTCCTATCAAAAAAGTTGAAGGTCTTGATTTAGATTTCTTAGCAAAACAAACTCCAGGTTTCTCTGGTGCTGATATTGCTAACGTTTGTAACGAAGCCGCACTTATCGCAGCTCGTAACAACAAAGCGGCTGTTGACAGACAAGACTTCCTTGATGCTGTAGATAGAATTATTGGTGGTCTTGAAAAGAAAAACAAAATCATTACTCCAGACGAAAAGAGAGCAATCGCAATTCACGAAGCTGGTCACGCTACTGTAAGTTGGATGTTAGAGCATGCTGCGCCACTTATTAAAGTTACAATTGTTCCTCGTGGACAAAGTTTAGGAGCTGCATGGTATTTACCAGAAGAAAGACAAATCGTAAGAACAGATCAGATGTTAGACGAAATGTGTGCTACTATGGGTGGTAGAGCTGCTGAAAAAGTAACTTTCGACAGAATTTCGACTGGTGCTTTAAGCGATTTAGAAAAAGTAACACGTCAAGCTCGTGCAATGGTAACTATTTACGGATTGAACGATAAAATTGGAAACGTTACCTATTACGATTCAACTGGACAAAATGAATACAATTTCTCTAAACCGTATTCTGATGAAACTGCAAAAATTATTGACAAAGAAATTTCAGAGTTAATCGAAGGTCAATATCAAAGAGCGATTCAGATTTTAGAGGAAAACAAAGACAAGTTAAACCAACTTGCTGATATTCTGATTGAAAAAGAAGTAATCTTTAAAGATGACTTAGAAAACATATTCGGAAAACGTACTTTTGACAAAAATTTAGAAGAAGTAGTTTCATAAATAATTACGAAAAACGTAATAAATTTTTAAAATCTTAATTCAAAAGTCCCTTTTGAATTAAGATTTTTTTATCTTTGAACGTTTTCAATTAACATGTAAAGCATTTCATATAAAAAATGAATTTTTTCAAAAAAATATTTGGCTCTAGTGAAGCCGCTTCTGACGAAGAGAACGAAAGCGAATATGCAGGTTCATCTGCGCAGAACAGTCATTTATCTTTAGACGAGCAATTTATTTTCAACTTCAAAAAAAATGGAGGAAAGTTCTTGTATTGCGAAAACATGGGAGAAGTTGCTGAACAGTTTGAAAACATTTTAGAAGAAAACGACTGGTTCGAGAATGAAGTTTTATGCTATGAGCAAGGCTTATTTGGCTTACTGGAAGAAAATAAATTATTTTATATCGCTCCAACTAACCCAAAATTTTTATTGGCTAGCTGCGAAAACCTTATAGCCGATGAAGGTTCTATCTTATTTTCATCAAAACAAATCAGACAAAATAAACCAAACGAATTACCTGCAAATATTGTTATTATAGCAACCACAAGCCAAATCCTTCCAATGAAAAGCGACGGATTAAGCGCTATAAAACGAAAATACGAAAGAGACTATCCTACTAATATCACTACAATAAAATATTTCGAAAAAGCGAAAGACGAAGATTTTACACAATACGGAAGTGTTGCGAAAAACCTTTATTTACTGCTTTTAGAAGATCTTTAAGATGAACGAAACACTGAAGAGTGCCATTTCTGGTGCTGTTTATATCGCTTTATTACTAACTTCGATATTGTTTTCTACCGAAAGCTTCATTACTCTTTTTGGTGTTTTCTTAATTATCACGATATACGAGTTTTCTAATATCGTAAACTTAAACAAAGTGTTTTCTATCCTTTTTGGAACTTTAGTTTATGCTTCAATTGTTTTGGTAAGTCATTACAACAAACAAACAACCAAGTTTCTTAACGACACCTTTAACACTAACATTAGTTTAGAAACCAATATTAAACAGCTCGATTTAATTCTTCTTGCTATAACTATTGTCGTTTCAATAAAATGCATCCTATTTTTATTCTACGATTCGGTTCAAAAAGTAAGTACTTCTTCAAAATATTTATATCTCCTTGGATATATTACGCTTCCTTTTGTATTTATCGTAAAAATCTCTTTTGGAACAAATGATTATAATCCGAAAATTATTATTGGTTTATTTGTTTTAATCTGAACCAATGATACTTTCGCCTATTTAGTTGGAAAATCAATGGGAAAACACAAATTATTTGAGCGAGTTTCTCCTAAAAAAACAATTGAAGGTTTTCTGGGTGGTGTTGTCTTTGCTGCTTTTGCTGGTTTTTTGATTTCTAAACTCTATATTCAGCCTAAACCCGAATTCAGCAATACATCAATCTTAATCTGGACTATTATCGCATTAATTGTGAGCATTTTTGGAACTATTGGAGACTTAATAGAATCCAAATTTAAACGAATTGCAGGTATAAAAGACAGCGGTTCGATAATGCCTGGTCACGGAGGTATTCTAGATCGATTAGATAGTGTTATATTTGTAGCACCAATTATATTTTTATTTTATCAAATTTTATATTATGTTTCATAAAGAGGGAGGCCCGTCCATTTTATTAGGTACTGTATTTACTGTAGCTGTACTTTTAATTGCTGATAAATTCATTGATATTGCTTGGCTGAGAATGCTTGTGCAATTTGCAGCGCTTGTAATTTTAATTATTATTTTACAATTCTTCAGAAATCCGAAAAGAATTGCAATTAGAAACAGTGATCATATCCTTGCTCCTGTAGATGGAAAAGTGGTGGTTATTGAAGAAGTTTATGAAGGAGAATATTTTAAAGATAAACGTTTACAGGTTTCTATTTTTATGTCGCCAATCAATGTGCACGTAACACGTTACGCAATGGATGGAATCATTAAATTTAGCAAATACCACCCTGGAAAATTCCTTGTTGCTTGGCACCCAAAAGCAAGTGAAGAAAACGAAAGAACTACAGTAGTAATCGAAAATGAAACTTTCGGCGCTATTTTATACAGACAAATTGCTGGTGCATTGGCTCGTAGAATTGTAAACTACGCTAAAGAAGGAATGCAGGTTGTTCAAGGAACTGACGCTGGTTTCATTAAATTTGGATCAAGAGTCGATTTATTTTTACCTTTAGGTACACCAATCAATGTGGAATTAAACCAAAAAGCGATTGGAGGAAAAACAATTATTGCTACAAAAGCATAAATGGCTGATAAAGATTTAGATATTCGCTTCACTAAAGCCGTAGAAGCCGCAATGGCAATGACTCAGGCTTCACTGCCGCAAGATGTGCAGTTAAGACTTTATGCTTTTTACAAACAGGCTACTTTTGGAACGGCTGTATACAATCAATCTGAGAATTTTGATTTGCGAAATGCTTTTAAAACCAATGCCTGGATGCAGATAAGTCATATGTCTGTAGACGAAGCCAAAGAAAATTATATCGAGATCATCAATTCATTAACATCAAAATAAAACATTATGAAGAAAAACGTTGTTATTTTAAGCACTTTAACTTCATTTTTACTATTATTTTCTTGTAAAGAAGATAAACTGACAGAAGTAGTTGAAGTTCCTCTTCCAACAAAAGAAGAAAAAATTACTATTGGTTCGCCAAATGATGTTAAAGCCGATCCAGGCTCTTTTGAAATGACGAAACTGCCATTTAATTATGACGCTCTTGCTCCTGATATTAGAACCTTAACTTTAGAAACGCATTATTCTAAACATTACTTATCGTATACCAACGCTTTTAATAAAGAGATTGTCTCGACTGAGTTTGAAAACATGCCTCTTGAAGACATTTTAAAAAAAATGCCTCTTACGAATTTAAAACTCCGTCAAAATGCTGGAGGATATTATAATCATACGCTTTATTTTAATATTCTGACACCAAAAGAGCAGACCCCAAAAGACACTCTTGCTGGTTCTATTAATAAAGAATTTGGTTCTTTTAATAATCTGACCAATCAATTTAAGGCACAGTCAGAAAAGCAGTTTGGTTCTGGATGGGTTTGGCTGGTTGTAGATCGATATGGTAAATTGCAAATTACCACAACTGATAACCAAGATAATCCGCTGATGAAAAATGCTTTGATTCCAGGAACTCCAATTATGGGAATTGATCTTTGGGAACATGCTTACTATTTAGATTATCAAAACCGAAAAGGCAGTTATATTGACGCTTTTTACAATCATATAAATTGGGAAAAAGTGAACGAATATTACGTTGAAGCACTCAAAAAGGTTAAAAAAGTATAGAAAAAAAGCTGATGCAATTAAGTATCAGCTTTTTTTTATACCTTTTAGGTACTCAAACGAAGATCATGAAAGACATTGCCAATCGTTTTACCGAAAATCCCATATTATCTCCGTCAGATATACCGCCTAGTAGAGAAGGTTTAGAAATTACCTGTCTATTGAATCCTGGCGTGTTTCGGTTTCAAAACAAAATCTGGCTAGCGGTGCGTGTTGCCGAAAGACCAAAGCAAATTGAAAACATTATTTCTTTTCCAATACTAACAGAAGCAGGAACTATTCAGATTATTGAAATTCTAAAAGATCATCCGGAACTTATTGCAACAGATGCACGCGTAATTAATTATCAAGGCATTGATTATTTGACCACATTATCACATATTCGATTGTTATGCAGCGAAGACGGAAAACGATTTTATGAACCTGAAGATTATCCACATTTAGTTGGCGAAGGAATACTAGAAACGTTCGGAATTGAAGATTGCCGGGTTTCTCTCATTGAAGGAAAATATTACCTCACTTTTACATCCGTTTCTCCTAGTGGTGTAGGCGTTGGATTAAGAACCACAATCGACTGGAAGAATTTCGAAAAACATGGACTGATATTTCCTCCTCACAATAAGGACTGTGCCATTTTTGAAGAAAAAATAAACGGCTTATTTTATGCCTTGCATCGTCCTAGCAGTGTAGATATTGGCGGAAACTACATTTGGATTGCTTCTTCTCCAGATGGAATTCATTGGGGAAATCATAAATGCATTATCAAAACCAGAAAAGATAGTTGGGACAGCAAAAGAGTTGGCGCTGGAGCTGCTCCGATAAAAACAGAATTAGGCTGGCTAGAAATTTATCATGGAGCCAACGAATTTCATCAATATTCTTTAGGTGCTTTTTTATTGGATTTAGAAGATCCTACAAAAGTGATTTCGAGAACCGAAACTCCTATTATGTTTCCTAAAACAAATTACGAATTAAGCGGTTTCTTTGGAAATGTCGTTTTCACAAACGGTCATATTCTTGATCCAGATGGCGATACACTAACTGTTTATTACGGCGCTTCAGATGAATTTGTCTGCGGCGCAACATTTTCCATTAAAGAGATTCTTTCGTTGCTTAAAAAAATTTAAAACAAAAAAATATTTAACACATAGAAACATAGATTTTAATACTAAAAAAAAAGAATATTAAAGAAACTAGTTTCCACACATAGACGCTATGTGTATTTAAACTAGTGAAACGCCTTTTTCAAGTTTTCTAAGCTATGTTTCTATGTGTTAAAAATCAACTCAAAAGATGAGCTAGTTTATTTTAATTCCAAAATCAAAGATTCTGAAGGCTGAATGGAAACTTTAGCTTCTCCTTCTCCATTTTGCACTTTCAATACAAATGTTTTGTTTTGATACAGTTGCTCTTTCAATTGATATTCTCCTTCTTTTAAATTCCATTTTGAAATAAGTGATGACGGAACTTTTAAATTGAATTCATTTCCTTTCTCAGAAGAAAAATTAGCAATTAGGATCAATTTTTGATTTTCAGACCAACGCGCATAAGAATACAACAGTGCATCATAACCTTCATTATTTTGTCTATTTGCAGATTGAATCTCTTCAAAACTTCCCATCAAAGCGCTGCTGCTAATAGTAAAATTCAATAATCGTTTGTAAAAATCACGGAGCTGTTTTTCAGATTCAGAAAGCTTTCCTCCATCAAATTTACCGTCATTCATCCAGCGCTGATGATTTGGAACTCCAATATAATCAAAAATCGAGGTTCTTGATCGTTTTCCAAAACCTGCATCTTCGTTCCCTGCCTCTCCTACTTCTTGTCCAAAATAAATCATTGTTGGCGAAGTACTAATTGTTGCTGAAACCACCATTAAAGGCTTTCCTCTTTCTGGAGTTCCTGCAAATTCTGGACTTGCTAAGCGCTGTTCGTCATGATTGTCAAGAAAATGAAGCATATGATGCTCGATATCTGCCATTCCGTCTTGGATTTTGGTTAATTCGTCTGGCGAAGATTTTCCGCGAATAACATCTTTCAGCTTATCGTACGTCTCTACTTTATCATACAGATAATCCATTTTTCCTAAGCGGATATAATTTCGATATTCATTCGGATTGTAAACTTCAGCCAACAAAAACGCATTTGGATTTTTCATTTTAATCGAAGAGTTCATATAACTCCAGAATTCATACGGAACCATTTCGGCCATATCGTAACGAAATCCATCAACACCCTTTGTTGTCCAGTATAACGCAATATCTCTAAACTTTTTCCAAGAATCGGGAACCTCTTTGTCTTGCCAAAAAGCAAAATGTTCCTGATAGGATTTCTGATCAAAGCCAGCAGGAAGTTCAGGAAAATCTTTAGTCCCATCTGGGCGTACTCCGTAATTTACTTTTACCGTTTCGTACCAGTCGTTTTGATCTGGTTTAATTTTACGAGAACCGTTCCCTGTCCATTTTGCCGGATTTTCATCAAAAAAACCATCAATCATTGGATTTTTTTCTCCGTTTAAAGGAATATCTCCGTCAGGAATTTCAAAATGCTGCTTCGGAATGTAATAGAAATTGTTATCTCTTTTGTATTCAACCGTAACATCATCTTCCGCTCCAAAATCCTTCACCCCTTCTGGATTCGATTTTCCGTCATATTTTCTGGCAATATGATTCGGGACAATATCAATAATCACTTTCAAACCAGCATTATGAGTACGTTTTATTAGAGCTTCAAATTCTTCTAATCGCTTTGCAGGATTTACAGCCAAATCTGGATTTACATTATAATAATCTTTCACGGCATAAGGAGAACCTGCGCGACCTTTTATCACTTCTGGATCATCATTTGAAATTCCGTACGCTGTATAATCACGCACTAAAGCATGATGCGGAACTCCCGTGTACCAAATGTAAGTAACACCTAAATCTTTTATTTCATGAAGGGCTTTATCCGTAAAGTCATTAAACTTTCCAACACCGTTCTCCTCAATAGTTCCCCATGGTTTGTTGGTTGTATTTTTATTTCCAAATAGGCGTGTAAATACTTGATAGACTACAACTTTTTTATCTGTTGCAGCATTTTCGTTTGAAGTACTCATTTTTAAATCTTTTGTTTTACAGGCTGAAAAAAGTACAGTTAATGTAATTCCGACTGCAATTATTTTTTTACTTATCATGTTTTTAGGCTATTCTTATCTTGTTTTTTTCGTTCCATTTCTAAAAAGAATGGAAACAATTTTCTAAAAATAGCTCATTTTTTAAAACTTCGAAAACGATTTATCTAATTTACACCGTTTTCAGCTCAAAAGACAACTACTACAACGTGAGAGTTTGTTATTTTGTTGAAAAATTAAATAATGCCTAAATTGAACTTTGGACTGTTAATGACTAATTATAAATTAATGCTAATAACCGCCACAGGTTCTATCCTTTTTTATAAATTTGACAAAAATTTAATCAGTTGAAGAAATCACTCTTTTTCATATTTACTTGTCTGTCTTTTTTAAGCGTTCAATTCACTTTCGCGCAAGCAAAAAAACCTGCTCAATCTCCGAAAACAATTGTCATCGAGAATGCCGACTTTTCTGACGTGGATCAAGTTAATGTACCTGATGCGCTTTTACTTACTGGAAATGTAAAAGTGAATCATGATGGTGTTGTGCTAACTTGCAACAAAGCTTACTTTTTTCAAAAAGAAAATTATTTAAAAGCATTCGGAAATGTACAATTAGTACAAGGAGATACTTTATTCTTGAATAGTAAATATGCGGAATATAGCGGAAATGAAAAGAAAGCTTTTGCTACAGGAAATGCGGTTTTAACTTCTCCTGACGCCACTTTGCAAACTGATACTATTAATTTTGACAGAAATGTTCAGGAAGCATTTTACAATACAAAAGGTACGATCGTAAACAAAGACAATACTTTGGTCAGTAAATCTGGAAGGTATTATGTAAAAGAAAAGAAATTTCAGTTCTTGACTGAAGTTACGATTACGAATCCGAAATATGTGATTAAATCAAACCATTTGGATTATTACAGCAATTCTGGACATACGTATCTTCTTGGCCTCTCAACTATTACAAGTAAAGCCAATTATATTTATACCGAAAAAGGTTTTTACGATACGAAGAAAAACTTAGCCCATTTTCTACGAAGGTCGTACATTAAGTACGATGACCGACTTATAGAAGGCGATAGTTTGTATTATAATCGAAATATTGAATTTGCATCGGCAACACGAAATGTAAAAATTACCGATTCCATTAACAAAGGAATTGTAAAAGGCCATTACGCAGAGCTTTACAAACTCAAGGATTCGATGTTTGTAACCAAAAGAGCTGTTGCCATCAATTTAGTTGAGAATGATTCGGTTTACATTCACGGAAAAAAATTAATGGTAACAGGTAAAGAAGGCGAACGAATTCTGCGCGCTTTTAACAATGTCCGTTTTTACAAGACAGATATGAGCGGTAAGTGCGATTCTATACACTCAGATTCTAAAAGTGCTTTGACAAAGCTTATAGGAAATCCGATTCTTTGGAATGGCGACAACCAAATTACGGGCGACGTAATGCACTTAATTGGCGACAATAAAACGAGGAAAATTGATTCTTTGAAGGTGCTCAATAATACTTTCGTACTCTCCAAGGACACGCTCGGGACAGGTTTCAATCAAGTCAAGGGAATTAATTTGTTTGGAAAATTCCGGGATGGAAAACTGCATGATGTTGATGTCATTAAAAACACCGAAGTCATTTATTACATGAGAAATGATGCCAACGAGCTAATTGGTATCAATAAAAATGTCAGCAGTAAAATCAACATGATATTGGAAAATAATGCGATCGAAACCATTACTTTCTTTAATAAAGTGGACGGTGATATTTTTCCTGAAGACGAACTTCCAGAAAATGCTCGAAAACTTCGAGGAATGAAATGGCGAGGCGATGAAAGAATAAAGTCTAAAGACGATATTTTTTCTGCAGAAGATAATGAACTCAATGAAAAACTGATTAAAGAAGGAAAAGATCAAGAGGAAAAAGGTAAAAACGTTCCACTGAAAATTAGGAAAGAAACCTTGAATTACGACAAGAAGAAACCAGCTGCCAAAGCGGAACCGAAGCCTAAAATTAAGTAGTTTTCAGTCTCAGTGACAGTTTAAAGTTCTACGATAATTTAAAACACAAAGTTAACTGAAGCGTAAAGTTAAAAGACCTTAGAATCTTAGTATCTCAGTACCTTAGCAACTTAAAAAAAATGAATCCAGATTTTATAAAATACCAAGCGCAAACTTCTCCTTACCCACTCGGAATGGAAGTTTCGCATGCCATTGGCTCTTACATATACGACACAAACGATAAAAAATATTTAGATTTTGTTGCTGGAGTTTCGGCGTGTACTTTAGGACATCAGCATCCGAGAGTAAATCAGGCGATAAAAGATCAATTAGACAAATATTCGCATGTAATGGTTTACGGAGAATACTCTCAGAGTCCAGCCGTACAATATTGCAAATTAATGGCCTCTCTACTTCCAGAATCTTTAAACAAAACCTATTTGGTCAATTCTGGTACAGAAGCGATTGAAGGCTCTTTAAAATTAGCCAAACGAGTTACAGGACGCAGTCAGCTTATTTCATGTCATAATGCTTATCATGGAAACACCATGGGTTCGATGAGCGTTATGGGATTTGAAGAAAGAAAACAAGCTTTCAGACCTTTGCTTCCAGATGTTGATTTTATTACTTTCAATAACGAAGAAGATCTGCAAAAAATAACTACAAAAACGGCAGCCATTCTTTTAGAAACCATTCAAGGAGGCGCCGGTTTTATTCAGCCAGAAGATAATTTCCTTCAAAAAGTACGTAACCGCTGTGATGAGGTTGGTGCTTTAATGATTGTTGATGAAATTCAGCCTGGTTTTGGAAGAACAGGAAAACTCTTTGGTTTCCAAAATTATGACGTTGTTCCAGATATTGTGGTTATGGGTAAAGGAATGGGCGGCGGAATGCCAGTTGGTGCTTTTACTGCTTCTGCCGAAAAAATCGGACCTTTTAACAGAGAATCCAAAACTAGGGCATATTACCACTTTTGGAGGTCACCCTGTCATTGCGTCAGCTTGCTTGGCTACTTTGCAAGAATTAACTGAAACAAATTTAATGGCAGAAACGCTGGAGAAGGAAAAACTCTTCAGATCGCTTTTGGTACATCCTTTGATTAAAGAAGTTAGAGGAAAAGGATTAATGCTTGCCACTATGACAGAATCGGCAGATATTACAAACGAAGTCATTTTAACCTGTCAAGACAGAGGACTTATTTTATTCTGGCTTTTATTTGAAGGATGCGCGATACGAATTACACCTCCTTTGACTATTTCTGAAGACGAAATTAGAGAAGGTTGTGCCATTATTTTAGACGTGATGGACGAAATAATGAAGAAGAGCAATAACTAAAATACAAAACTATTTGGAGCGCTGTTTTAATAAAACTGACAGAAATTAAAGCTCCATTTCTATTTCAAAAAAGTCTTCCGATACCAATAAAAAAATGACAAAACCGAAGCTAATCCCTTGACAACAAAGGAGATTTCTTCCCAAAATAGAATAAAAAACGCCATATATTGTTAATTAAATTGTTCAAAACAATTAATTTCTTATCCTTACAGCGATTATATGGTTGCCTAAATTTATAACAGGCTAATTTCAAATATACGAAGTATGCAATTAAGCAACGAAGAAGAAGATTATAACCTATCCCTATCCAAATTTGAGTCGATGTTAAAAACTAACAAAGTGCTCTTTTTTGATTCTGAAGAATTTGAGGAAATCATTCTTCATTATTTAGACATAGGTAAGGCTAATTTAGCAAAAAAGGCCTTAAAACTTGCATTAGATCAGCATCCAAAATCTACAGGCTTAAAGTTAGTACAAGTAGAAATGCTGGTTTATGATGACAAACTCGACATTGCTGAAAAGCTTTTGAATGAGTTATACGCAATTGAACCCAACAACGAGGAAATCTATATTCAGAAAGCCAATATCTGCTCAAAAAGAGATCAGCACGAAAAAGCGGTTGAACTGTTAAAAATCGCGCTTCAATACACTGATGATTACGCTGATGTGTACAATTTGATCGGAATGGAATATCTTTTTATGGATAATCTTGAGCTTGCAAAAGACAGTTTTATCAAATGCCTTGAAGAAGACTTAGAAGATCAATCTGCTCTTTATAACGTAGTGTATTGCTTTGAGTTTTTAGACCAAAATCAAGAAGCTATTGTTTATCTAAACGATTACATCAACAGAAACCCTTACAGCGAAATCGCTTGGCATCAGCTTGGACGCCTTCATTATGGCATAAAAGAATATGAAGCAGCAATTCGTGCATTTGATTATGCAACGCTGATTGATGATGAATTTTTAGGCGCTTTTATGGAAAAAGCAAAAGCTTACGAGCGTCTAAAAAAATACAATGAAGCAATTGAAAGTTATAACAGAACCATCGAATTGGACGATGCGACTTCGTATGCCCTTCTTCGAATTGGAAAATGTTATGAAAAACTTGGAAATTTAGCGAAAGCAATCCAATATTATAACCAAACTGTACATGAAGATCCGCTTTTAGACAAAGGCTGGATTGCGATTACAGATTTTCATCTTCGCCAGAAAAACTATCAAAAAGCATTATTTTTTGTAAATAAAGCTTTAGCGATTGACAATCAGAATCGTTTGTATTGGAAAAGATATGCTACAATCAACAAACAAATGAATTTCTTTGAAGAAGCCGAATTCGGTTTTAGAAAAGCGGTTGAATTTGGAGATTATGCCTTAGACACTTGGTTGTACTGGGTTGATATTCTTCAGTTTTTAGGAGAATTTGAAACCGCTATTCAAACTTTATTGCAAGCTTCAGAATATTTCCCTGAAGAAAACGAAATCGAATATCGTTTGGCAGGATTGTATTTTATGATTCAAGATAACACAAAAGCTAAATTCCACTTAAGCAATGGCTTACGTCTAAATTTTGATAATTATATCTTAATTGAAGACTTATTCCCAGTTGTTTGGGCAAAAAAAACAGTAAAAAATTATATAGAAAAACATCGTAAATAAGAATGGTTGATATTTTATTAAGAAGACGTTTTGGATTATTAGGACGCAACATAAGCTACTCTTTTTCAAAAGGTTATTTTACAGAAAAATTTAATAATGAAGTTTTTGCTGGCAACAGCTATGAGAATTTTGACATTTCTGGAATTAATTACTTCACAGAATTAATTAAAAACAATCCTGATTTAAAGGGTTTAAATGTTACTATTCCGTACAAAGAACAAGTTATTCCATTCTTAGATAAATTATCAAAAAAAGCCACTCTAATTGGCGCTGTTAATACCATTAAATTTACCAAAAACGGCAAATTAAAAGGATACAATACCGATTATTACGGATTCAAAAAGTCTCTTAAGCCACTATTAGAGCCGCATCATAAAAAAGCGCTTATTTTAGGAACAGGAGGCGCTTCTAAAGGTGTTGCTTTTGCTTTGGACGAATTGGATATTCCGTATACTTTTGTTTCTCGAGAAGCAAAAGAAAACATCATTGACTATGATTTGATCAATGCAACTACTTTTGACAATTTTCAAATTATAATCAACTGTACGCCAGTTGGAACAAGCCCAAATATTGAAGCTTGTCCGAATTTGCCATACGAGTATTTCACAGAAAAACACATTGCTTACGATTTAATCTATAATCCAGCAGAAACCACTTTCTTACGAAAAGCAAAAGAAATGGGCGCTGTAATTAAAAATGGTCACGATATGCTTATTTTTCAAGCTGAAAAAGCATGGAAAATCTGGAATAAATAAAATAAGTATCAAAAAATAAAATGTTAATGTATTTTTCGTACTTTTAATCCACTAACTAACAAGTGGTTATGAAGAAAATACAATTACTTAGCATTTTATTTTTTTTATTACACAACCTACTTTCAGCTCAAAACGCAGACACTATACAAAGTCCGTTATCTGAGCCTCGCTATCATTATTTTCTTAAAACAATTTTGTTTTACAATGAGTATCTAGATACCGACAAAGGTTCTTTTAACACCACACAAGTTCGTTTCTTACTACCAATTGGCAATAAAGCCTGGAATCTACGTTTTGATCTTCCTTTGGTTTCTACTAATACGACTTCAACCAACAAAACAGCCATTGGAGATGTTGGAGGCGGAATCAGTTTTATTCCTTACTTAAGAAATAACAACGGTATTGCGGTAAGAACCCGAGTTTATTCTAACACAGCCGAAGATCCAAATTTTGGAACCGGAAAATGGGTTGTCATGCCCGCTATGGTTTACGGAAGATATTTCAATCAAAAAAAGTTTCTGCTACTGACTACGGTTGAATATCAGCAGAGTTTTGCTGGAAATAGTGATCGTTCCGACATTAGCACTGCACTTTTAGAAAATCTGTTGATGCATTTTTTTGGAAAAAACTGGATTTCTGGAGATGTAGCACTTCGATATAATACTGTTATTGAAGGCTTTCAAAATAACGCTTTTATTGAATTTGGAAGGAAAATTACACCTTCAAATCTTGTTTACATACACCCGAGCGCTGGTTTCGGCCCTAACAGAACCTATAATTGGGGAATGGAAGTTGGAGTGTTGATTCTTTTTTAATTTAAAATAATAGCAAAATAAGTCCTAAAAAATTAGATTATTGAGAGTCTATTTTATTTACAATGCCAATTTTGAATTTATATATCCTTCAGCAATTCGCTAAAAACAGATTCAACATACTAGAAAACTTTCAGAAAGAATAGGAATTTCATCGTAAAATACCGTATAAACAAGTGATTTATTTTGTATTTAGAAACACCTTTACTATCTTTCGCATTGTTTAAAATAAAAACCTTATACATTTAAAGATGTTAGAAGAAAAGAATGATAACCTGCATGAAGCAGACGGAAAATCTGGAATCGAAATAAATGATTCTGTAGCAAATGATGCAATCGAAACATCAGATTCTGAAACTTTGACCGAAAATTTGGTCTCAGAAACTGAAAATGAAGTAGAAAAACAAGAAAATGATCATCAAGAAGCATTAGATGTCATTACAAATTCAAATGCTGCTGAAAGTGAAGACGAAACGTTAAAGGATCGTCATGACATTCCTATGCAGGATTACAACACTTTCTCACTTGACGCTCTTGTTGATGAACTTAAAAAATTGGTTAATATAGACAAAGTAATGTCTGTAAAAGATCATATTGAAGAAATCAAAAAAGCTTTTTTACTACAGTATCACCATCTTATAGAGGAGAAAAAAGAAGAATTTTTAGCTTCTAATCCAGATCCTAATGAAGAATTTGAATATCATCTTCCTTTAAAATCAAAATTTGACGAATATTATAATGTTTTTAGAGATAAAAGAAATGCTCATTTTAAACATTTACAAACCAATCTAAAAAGCAATTTAGAGAATCGTCTGGCTATTGTTGAAGAATTAAAGGAACTAATCAATCCGCAAGAAAACATCAAAGACACTCTTAAGCATTTTAATGAATTAAGAGAAAGATGGAAAAATGCTGGAGCAATTCCAAAAGACAAATACAATCACGTTTGGAACAATTACCATTTTCATGTAGAAAACTTCTACGATTATCTACACTTAGATCGTGAGGCTAGAGATTTAGATTTTAAACATAATTTAGAACTAAAACAAAAGATTATAGCGCGCGTTGAAGAATTGGTAAATGATACCGATGTAAGCAAATCTTTCCGCGAATTACAGGATTTACACAGAATCTGGAAGGAAGAGATCGGACCCGTTTCTAAAGAGCACCGTGATGCCATCTGGAATCAATTTAGCGAATTGACTAAAAAAATACACGATAAAAGAGAACTTTTGTTTGAAAGCCAAAGAGCAAACGAGCAAAAAAATCTTGAAACCAAAAAAGAAATTATTGCTAAAATTGAAGTGCTTGGAAGCGAAAAAGTAAATTCTCATTCGCAATGGCTTATTCAGATTCAGAAAGTAGAAGAGTTAAGAAACGAGTTCTTCGCTGCTGGAAAAGTACCTTCTGAAGTAAATGAAGAAACTTGGGCAGCATTTAAAACTGCTGTTCGAAACTTCAACGCTTTCAAAAATTCTTTTTATAAGGATATCAAAAAAGACCAAAACGATAATTTAAATAAAAAACTGGCTCTTGTTGCAAAAGCTAAAGAATTACAAGAAAGCACTGATTTCTCAGCTACAACTCCTGTAATGAAACAGATCCAGGAAGAATGGAAACAAATTGGCCATGTTCCTAAAAAATATTCCGATAAAATCTGGAAAGAATTTAAGGATGCCTGCAACCATTATTTTGATAAATTAAAAGAGCATAAATCGGAAGAGAACAGTGAAGAAGTTGCCGCTTTTGACAACAAAAAAGCATACTTAGACACTTTAAGATCTTTCCAATTGACTGGAGATCACAAAACAGATTTAGATGCCATAAAAGCACATATTGAAACTTGGAAAGGATTTGGTAAAGTTCCTTTCTCTAGAAGACACATAGAAGGGAAGTTCAATAAAATCTTAGATGCTCTTTTTGAGAAACTAAGCTTAAGCAAAAAAGAATCTGAAATGATGCGTTTTGCAAATCGTATTGATTCTTTATCTGACAGCAATGATACGCGTAAATTAGACAATGAAAAAATCTTTATTATGCGTAAAATTGAGGAAGTTCAAAATGAAATTTTCCAGTTAGAAAATAACATTCAGTTCTTTACCAATACTAAAAATGCTAAAAAAGAGAATTCAATAGTTACAGAAGTTCGTAAAAACATTGCCATTCACAAAGAAAGCCTTGAAGTTTGGAAAGATAAATTGAAACAATTAAGAAACTTGGGACAAGAATAAATACTAGAAATTCCAATTTTTTAAATTCCAAATTCCAATTAACAACGCTTAATTGGAATTTGGAATTTTATTTTTTTTATAATTTAAAAAGATGCAATAACAATCCATTGTGTCTTTTTTTTATGATGCAAAACTTTGTCAAAGTTTCAAACTTTGACAAAGATTATAAAACCTCGAACAAACTTAAAAACTTTGCGTGCCTTGCGTAAACCCTTGCGTACTTTGCGGTTAAAACTCACTACAACCTAAAACCCAAAACTTAACAATCTCATTAAATTTCATAAAACTATTCTGCAAAATATTGATTATATTTGAGTTACCACTATTAACTGGCAATTAAACAAATAACATTTAATACTAATTTTTTAAATAAGGAGAATATGAAATTTACAAGAAAAGCACACGCCAACTGGCAAGGAACCGGTATGGAAGGAAAAGGAACAATAAGCACGCAAAGCACCACATTAGATAATGCACAACTGTCTTTTAAAACAAGATTTGCTGATGGCGTTGGTACAAATCCAGAAGAATTGGTTGCCGCAGCGCATTCAGGGTGTTTTACCATGCAATTAAGTTTTTTATTGAATGAAGCAGGTTTTACAGCCGATGATTTAACCACCGAAGCGACAGTAACTTTTGAAGACGGATCTATTACTTTAATTCATTTAGATTTAAAAGGGAAAGTACCATCAATTTCTGCCGAAGAGTTTGCTTCAACGGCTGCCAAAGCAAAAGAGATCTGTCCGATTTCAAAACTATTAAATACCACCATTACTTTATCTGCTGAATTAATCAGCTAAAAGCATAAAAAAAACCATCCGCCAAGGCGGATGGTTTTTTATTTATTTTAAAAAGCAGTGCTTACATTTTTGCTTTCAAAGCTTTAGCTTCTGCAGTCATTTCAAGAGCATTGTAAACTCCTAATAATGTTTTAGAAACATCCTCGTTTTTAGGATCTAATTCGTTAGCTTTTTTAAGGTAAGGAATAACTCCTTTGAAAACAGCTTCTCTTTGTGCTTTTAAAACATCGTAACGTTTCATGTCTTTAGTAGAAGTACCTAATTTATTCATCTCGTCGATGATTGGTTTTTCAGCTTCTAATTTTAAAGCAGCAAGATTCAAGTAAGCATTTGTATACTCAGGATTGATTTCAATTGCTTTTAAGTAATATTTCTCTGCGTCAGCAGTGTTTTTAGCTCCAGAGCTAATTACTCCTAAATTGAATACTAAATCAGCATTTTTTGGATCTTTTTCCAAAGCTTCACCAACTAATTTTTTGTATGTCTCGTAATCTTTACTTTCTAAGTATAAATTTGCTTCAGTAAGAATTAAAGAAGAATCTTCTGGGTTTGCTTTTCTAGCATCAGAGATTGCTTTTTTAGCATCTTCAGTACGTCCCTTTTGAACTAAAATTAAAGCTAAGTTTTTGTAGATTTCACCTCTTTTAGAAGGAATAGCTTCCGTTTTAGGTTTTTCGTGAGTTCCTAATTTAACAGCTAAATCTCTTTCTTTAGCGTTAGCAAAGTTATCTTCACTTCCGTTAGCTTTGTTTACAGCTAAGTACAAAGTTCCTTTTCCAGAAAAGTTTAATTTTTTCAACTCTTCATACATTGGCAAAGCAAGATCATAATCTTGTGAATTCACAGCTGTAGAAGCTGCATAATACAAGTTGATTGTATCTTTCTTGTCTAACTCGTATGCTTCATACAATTTCTTTGCACCTTCAGCATGTTTATTTACTTGCGTGTCAGCAATTGCAGAATTAATTAATAATCCTTTAATGTTAGTAATTGACGCTGCTGCTTGTGTAGAATATTTTTGTTTTCCTGAAGATTTTTCTACATCAATTAATTTCTTGTAGCTGTCTGCTGCTGCTAATAAGTTTTTACCCTCTTCAACCTTTTTGTTTGCAAGGTCAAGAAAAGCATTTCCTTGAACGAAATAGTATTGTGCTTGTTCTGTATCTTTAGCATTTGCAATTAAGTTCTCTGCATCTTTCAATTGAGCAATAGCGCCTTGTGCGTCTCCGCCTTTTAATGCCTTTTCAGCATTCTTAATTTGATCTTTCTGAGCAAACGTAGCTACAGAGATCAGTAATGCTGATGCAAGTATTACATATTTACTTTTCATAATGGTATTATTTGTTTGTATTTAATTTTCTGTTTTCACTTATTCTTCAGACTCTTCGTCTTCTGCTTCAGCATCGTCTTCCTCTTCTACTTCATCATCAGAGTCGTCTTCCTCTTCTACAGATCCATCATCTTCTAAAACCTCCAAATCTGGTTTAACTCTCTCAATAGCACCAATTACATTTCCATCTTCATCCAATTCTACCTCTTCGGCATCATCTTTCATTACAGTTGTTACAGCAGCAATAGAATCTTTTCCTTTAAGATTAATTAATCGAACACCTTGAGTTGCACGTCCCATAACACGTAAATCTTCGATTGCCATTCTAATTGTTAATCCAGATTTATTAATAATCATTAAGTCATCTGCATCAGTAACAGCGTTGATCGAGATCAATTTACCTGTTTTATCCGTGATATTAAGTGTTTTAACCCCTTTACCTCCACGGTTTGTAATTCTATACACGTCTTCTCCGTCGTCATCAACCAATTTAGTACGTTTACCGTATCCATTTTCAGTTACAACTAAGATTTGAGAAGTAGAAATATCGTTTTTATCCACAGTAACCATTCCGATTACCTCGTCAGTTTCATCTTTTAAAGTAATTCCACGAACTCCAGAAGCTGTTCTTCCCATAGGACGTGTTTTAGTTTCCTCAAAACGAACTAATTTACCAGATTTAACCGCTAAGATAATTTGGCTTTCTCCGTTTGTCAACTGAGCTCCAATCAACTCATCTCCTTCTTTAATTGTAATGGCAGCAACTCCATTTGCTCTTGGTTTAGAATATTTCTCTAAAGAAGTTTTCTTCACCTGACCTTGTTTGGTTACCATTACAAGATTATGCGTATTGATATAATCTTTGTCTTTTAAATCTTGCGTACAAATGAAAGCTTTTACCTTATCATCACTTTCAATATTTACCAAGTTCTGAATTGCTCTACCTTTTGCTGTTTTACTTCCTTCTGGAATTTCGTAAACACGCATCCAGAAACATTTTCCTTTTTGGGTAAAGAACATCATATATTGGTGGTTTGTTGCCACAAACATGTGCTCTAAGAAATCTTGATCTCTTGTTCCTGCACTTTTCTGTCCAACTCCACCTCTATTTTGCGTTTTGTATTCTGTAAGGTTTGTACGTTTGATGTAACCTGCATGTGAAATTGTAATAACCACATTTTCGTCAGCAATTAAGTCTTCAATACTCACATCTCCTCCAGAGTACTCGATTTGCGAACGTCTTTCGTCACCATATTTATCACGAATTTCTGTAAGCTCTTCTTTAATCAAATCTGTTCTCAAATTAACATCTGCTAATAAAGCTTTCAAATGCTCAATTAACTTCATTAATTCTTCAAACTCAGCTCTTAATTTATCTTGCTCCAGACCTGTTAACTGACGTAAACGCATCTCAACAATAGCACGAGCTTGAATATCTGATAATTTAAATCTTTCGATTAATTTTTCTCTAGCTTCATCTGTGTTTTTAGATCCTCTGATTAACGCAATTACCTCGTCGATATTGTCAGAAGCAATAATTAACCCTTCTAAGATATGGGCTCTCTCTTCTGCCTTACGTAATTCAAACTGTGTTCTTCTAACTACAACTTCGTGGCGGTGCTCAATAAAATAATGAATCATATCTTTTAGATTCAACATTTGCGGACGTCCTTTTACTAATGCAATATTATTTACACTAAAAGAAGATTGTAATGAAGTATATTTATATAAGGTATTTAAAACTACGTTTGGTGTAGCATCTCGTTTCAAGATATAAACGATACGCATACCATTTCTATCCGATTCGTCACGAATGTTTGCAATACCTTCAATTTTTTTCTCGTTAACCAAATCAGCCGTACGTTTGATCATTTCGGCTTTGTTAACTTGATATGGAATTTCAGTAACAATGATACACTCTCTTCCGTCCACTTCTTCAAAACCAACTTTAGCACGCATTACAATACGTCCTCTACCTGTTTTAAAAGCTTCACGAACGCCTTCATAACCATATATTACACCTCCCGTTGGAAAATCAGGAGCTTTAATATGTGTCATTAATTCGTCAACCTCAATATCATTATTATCTAAGTATGCTAAAGTACCATTGATAACCTCTGTTAAATTGTGTGGCGGCATATTAGTCGCCATACCAACCGCAATACCAGTTGCTCCATTTACTAATAAAGTAGGAACTCTTGTCGGCATTACTTTTGGCTCATATAAAGTATCGTCAAAGTTCAGCTGAAAATCAACTGTTTCTTTTTCGATATCTGCCATAATATCTTCTGAGATTTTACGCATTCTAGCCTCAGTATAACGCATTGCTGCAGGACTGTCTCCATCGACAGAACCAAAGTTACCCTGACCATCAACTAATAAATAACGCATGCTCCATTCCTGCGCCATACGTACCATTGCATCATATACAGAAGTATCTCCGTGCGGGTGGTACTTACCCAGAACCTCCCCTACAATTCTCGCAGACTTTTTGTGGGCAGATCTTGATGTTACACCTAAATCATACATTCCGTAAAGAACTCTTCGATGCACTGGTTTCAAGCCATCTCTAACATCAGGAAGCGCTCTCGATACAATTACTGACATCGAATAATCGATGTAAGCTGATTTCATTTCATCTTCAATGTTAATAGGAATTAACTTTTCTCCTTCAGACATAAGTTGTTATGTTTTAATAATTACATTAGTTTCAAAGCGTGCCAAGATACGTTTTTTTAAAATTTTTTCAGCTATTTCCTTACACTTATTTAAATGATTTATTAACAACTTTATTTCCGCTTTTAGTTAATAAATTAAGCGTTTTTTAACTCTTTTATTCTCTTTTTTTTCGTCTATTAGCTGACAGTAGTTCTTGAAGGTACGGTTTTTGTTTTTAAAACAGTAATTCACTAAATTTACAATACCAATTATATATTATGGATGATAATTTTTCACCAAGAGTAAAAGATGTAATTACGTACAGTAAGGAAGAAGCTCTTCGTTTAGGGCACGACTTTATTGGTACAGAACATCTTATGCTAGGTATTTTAAGAGATGGTAACGGAAAAGCTATTCATATACTTAATAACCTAGCTGTCGATTTAGATCATTTACGCAGAAAAGTAGAAGTACTTAGCCCTGCCAACTTGAGCGTTGAAGTAAATGCAGAAAAGAAAAACCTTCATCTTACCCGACAGGCAGAAAGAGCCCTGAAGACCACTTTTCTTGAAGCAAAAGTATTTCAAAGTTCATCGATAAGCACGGCACATTTGCTGTTATGTATCTTGAGAAACGAAAACGATCCAACAACCAAGCTATTGAATAAACTTAAAATAGATTATGACGTAGCTAAAGAACAGTATTTAAATATGACTCCAAACGAAGAAGAATTCTTAGAAAACTTGCCAAGAAACGAATCATATAATGATGATTCAGGACAAGATGACAGTCTTAAAGAAAGCAGTTTTAATAATCCCGCCAATAAGTCAAACAAAAAATCTAAGACTCCGGTTTTAGATAATTTTGGGAGAGATTTAACAGAAATGGCCGAAGAAGGAAAATTAGACCCTGTTGTAGGACGTGAAAAAGAAATTGAGCGTGTATCGCAAATTTTAAGCCGTAGAAAAAAGAACAATCCGCTTCTTATTGGAGAACCTGGAGTTGGTAAATCTGCTATTGCAGAAGGACTGGCGCTACGTATTATCCAAAAGAAAGTATCGCGTATCCTTTTCCACAAACGTGTTGTAACTCTTGACCTTGCAAGCTTAGTTGCTGGCACAAAATATAGAGGACAATTTGAGGAAAGAATGAAAGCCGTAATGAACGAGCTGGAGAAAAACGACGATATTATTCTTTTTATTGACGAGATCCACACTATTGTAGGCGCTGGTGGAGCAACAGGTTCTCTTGATGCTTCAAACATGTTCAAACCTGCTTTAGCTAGAGGAGAAATTCAATGTATTGGTGCTACTACTCTTGATGAGTACAGACAATATATTGAAAAAGATGGTGCTTTAGAAAGACGTTTTCAAAAAGTAATTGTAGAACCAACTTCTGTTGAAGAAACAATCGCAATTTTGAACAACGTAAAAGATAAATACGAAGATCACCACAACGTAACTTACACTCCAGAAGCTATTGAAGCTTGTGTTAAGCTAACAAACAGATATATGTCTGAGCGTTTCTTACCAGACAAAGCAATCGATGCAATGGACGAAGCAGGTTCACGTGTACACATCACTAACATCGATGTTCCAAAACAAATTTTGGATTTAGAACGTCAGTTAGAAGAAGTTCGCGAAATGAAAAATATGGTTGTTAAAAAACAAAAATATGAAGAAGCAGCCAAACTTCGCGATGATGAAAAACGTATCGAAAAAGATCTTGCTACAGCACAAGAACAATGGGAAGAAGATTCTAAAAACAACAGAATTGAAGTTACAGAAGATAACGTAGCCGATGTTGTTTCTATGATGACTGGAATTCCTGTTAACAGAATTGCTCAAACAGAAAGCAACAAATTGGCTCAATTGCCTGAATTGATTCAGAATAAAGTAATTGGTCAAAATGAAGCTGTTTTAAAAATCGCTCGTTCTATTCAGCGTAACAGAGCTGGACTTAAAGACCCGAACAAACCAATTGGTTCATTCATTTTCTTAGGTCAGACTGGTGTTGGTAAAACACAGTTAGCTAAAGTATTGGCAAAAGAATTATTTGACTCTGAAGATGCTTTAGTTCGTATTGATATGAGTGAATACATGGAGAAATTTGCGATTTCTCGTTTAGTTGGAGCGCCTCCAGGATACGTTGGATACGAAGAAGGCGGTCAATTGACTGAGAAAGTTCGTAGAAAACCTTACTGTGTAGTTCTTTTAGACGAGATCGAAAAAGCTCACCCAGATGTATTCAATATGATGCTTCAAGTTTTAGATGACGGATATTTAACAGATAGTTTAGGTCGTAAAATTGACTTTAAAAACACTATCATTATCATGACCTCTAACGTTGGTGCTCGTCAGTTGAAAGATTTCGGGCAAGGTGTTGGATTTGGTACTGCTGCAAGAACAGCTCAAGCTGATGAAAACTCAAAAAGCATTATCGAAAACGCTTTAAAGAAAACTTTTGCTCCTGAATTCTTAAACAGAATAGATGACGTAATTGTATTTAATGCATTAGAGAAAGCAGATATTGATTTGATTATCGAAATCGAATTGAAAAAACTATATTCTCGCATTGCAGAGTTAGGCTACAAATTAAGCTTAACTGATAAAGCAAAAGCGTTTATCGCTGAAAAAGGTTTTGATAAACAATTTGGAGCAAGACCGCTGAAAAGAGCGATTCAGAAATACGTTGAAGATTTGCTGGCTGAAGAAATCATCACTTCAAAAATACATTCGGGTGATGAAATTATGATGGACTTAAAAGAAGATTCTCAAGAGTTATCAGTTGAGATTCATAAAGCCGAAGAGCCAACGAATCAATAAATTAGTCAAAATTTATAACATTCATAATATGCCCGTTACGTTTTCATAACATAACGGGTATTTTTTTTATCAAAAATCACTATCTTTAGTAAAAGCAAATAGCTATTTTTGAATTTAAATTCTATAATAAAAAACAAAATATGCTTCAAAACAAAGTCATTTTAGGTAGCGAAGAATGGTGCTCATTTCCAGAACTTGGAATCCCGACAATTAAGGCTCGTGTCGATTCTGGTGCCAAAACTTCGGCAATGCACGCTTTAAACATAGCTCCTTTTATAAAAAATGATGCCAATTGGGTTAAATTCGACATTAACCCGATTCAGAATAATATCAAAACCATTATTCATTGTGAAGCGCCTTTGGTTGATAAACGAATTGTAAAAAGTTCGAGCGGATTTAGAGAGCATCGCTATGTGATCCAAACCAACTTAAAAATTGGCGACGCCAAATGGCCAATCGAAATGACTTTGACCAATCGCGATTCTATGGGTTTTAGAATGCTTTTAGGACGCGAAGCTATGAGCGGAAGGGTTTTGGTTGATCCTGAGCAAAAATATCTTTTAGGGCAGCCAACAGCAGAATCTTTAAAAGAATTATATCAAAATTCAGAAAAAGCAACTACAGGCCTACGAATTGGTCTTTTAGCCAGTAATCCAGAATTGTACAGCAATAAAAGAATTATGGAAGCTGGCGAAATGCGCGGGCACGAAATGCATTTCTTAAATATCAAGGAATGCTACATGAAATTGGATGCAAAAAAACCTGAAATTCATTACCGAGGCGGGAAAATCTTAAACGAATTCGATGCTATTATTCCGAGAATTCGCCCTAGCATCACTTTTTATGGCTGTGCTTTGACACGTCAATTTGAAGCTTTAAAAGTCTTTGTATTAAATTCGGCTACAGCCATAACGCAATCTCGAGATAAACTATATTCTTTACAATTATTACTGAATAGCGGAATCGATATTCCAACTACTGGATTTGCCAATTCTCCGCTTGATACAGACAACTTAATCAAAATGGTTGGCGGTTCGCCACTAATTGTGAAATTATTAGAAGGAACACAAGGAAAAGGCGTTGTTTTGGCTGAAACTAAAAAAGCGGCAGAAAGTGTAATCAATGCTTTTAAAAGTTTAAATGCCAACATCTTGGTTCAAGAATTTATCAAGGAAGCCAACGGAAAAGATATTCGCTGCTTTGTAATTGACGGAAAAGTAGTTGCCGCAATTCAGCGTGAAGCTATGCCAGGCGAGTTTAGAGCTAATATTCACCTTGGCGGAACTGCATCTGTAATCAAAGTAACTGCCGAAGAGAAAAAAATCGCCATAAAAGCCGCAAAAGCAATGGATTTAAAAGTAGCCGGTGTCGATATTATTCGTTCGTCTAAAGGCCCATTATTACTTGAAGTAAACTCTTCTCCAGGTTTGGAAGGAATTGAAGGCGCAACCAACAAAGATGTAGCTGGAGAAATGATTAGAGCGATTGAAAAGAATTTCAAACTATAATTAAGTTCATCCAAACTTAATTCCCTATAAATAATTTAGCAGCTTTGTCGAAGTTTAAAACTTTGGCAAAGCTTTTTTATTTAACTTTAAAATAAAAAACATGCATTTTCCTTATTTAGATATTGTTATTCGAAGCGTTGCCGTATATTTCTTCATGACCATTGCGCTTCGCGTTTTTGGCAAAAAAGAACTTTCGCAATTAAATACTGCCGACATTATTTTGATTTTATTAATCAGTAACTCCGTTCAGAATGCAATGGTTGGCCCTGACACCAGTCTTATTGGAGGTCTAGTTGCAGCTTTAGTTTTGTTTACCATAAACTTTGCTATCAAAAAACTAACAAAGAGATTCAAAACTCTTGGCGACTTATTGCTCGACAAACCTGAAATATTAATTCATGACGGTATATTAGATTTTCAAACCTTGAGCCGATTAGATGTTTCGCACGAAGAATTAAAAGAAGCCGCGCGCGAACATGGTTTAGAGCATTTAACTGATATTAAACTCGCTATGCTTGAGATTGACGGTACCATAAGCATCATTTCTAAAGATCAAAAACAGCTTAAACAGACACATTACAAACGTAAGCATAATCATAAAAACCTTCAAAAATTTTAATCGCAAAAAAAATTATCTTTTCTTTTTAAATGAACTTTTTGACTTTCCATAAAAAGATAGAAGTAAATCTTCATTTGCAAATTTCCCATCAAGATCATATTTTGAAGGTGTTTTCACTAAAAGAGTGGTAAAGTTTCCTTCAACATCAATATAAATCTTTTTCATATTATACCTTTCGGATGTTAAAATACAATGGTTAATTGCAAATAACAATTTTCTCCTTGAAGCTTTTTCAATCCCTACCATATCAGTAACTTTTACTATTACCAAGATTGTATCATTTCTTTCTACTGAATAATATTTTAGCTTGCCTGTATCTATCCCTTTTAAAGACCTTCCAATTGATTCTTTAATGAAACATGAAATTAAATCTGACTCTTCATTTGGACTACTCGTTACCTTCTTTTGATCTACTTGCAAACGAATTCTTCTTATATCCTGTTCTTGGCAAGAATACAATGAAAAAACAAAAATTAAGATATAGAATCTTGAACTTATAATATTTTTTATACTGAACATTCCTTTTGAAATTTGCTGTTGTTCAGAGCTGTTTCAATAACTTTTTCTAATGAAACATACCTTGAATAATTGCGCAAATATCAATCTATAGAATACTAACAATGGCTAGTAAAAATTAAAAAAATGTTATTTGAAGACATTTTTTTTAATTAATTCTAATCCAATAAAAAAGCCGATTTCAAATTTGAAATCGGCCTTTTAAATATTTAGATAAAATGCAATTTACATCTCACATTTTACAATAATCATTTACTAAATAAATACACTTAGAATAAAGTAAACCAAACCAGCTAATAGAGCTGAAATTGGAATAGTTAAGATCCAAGCCCAGATTAAACTTACTGTAACTCCCCATCTAACGGCAGAAACACGTTTTGTTAATCCAACACCAATAATAAATCCTGTAATGGTATGCGTTGTACTTACTGGGATTTTTAAGTGTTCTGTAAAGTAAAGTGTCAAAGCACCTGCAGTTTCAGCAGCAACACCTTCAAACGAACTTACTTTAGTAATTTTAGAACCCATTGTTTTCACAATTTTCCATCCACCACTCAAAGTTCCTGCTGCAATGGCAGAATAACACGCAAGAGGAATCCAGCTCGGCATTACACCTTTAATACCTGCATCGTCATTTGGAAGCACAACATCTAACCAAGCATCCATATGAACTCCAGGATTAGTATTGATATAAACCGCTACAGCAGCAGCAATAATACCCATTACTTTTTGAGAATCGTTTCCTCCGTGACCTAAACTAAATGCCGCAGAAGATAATAACTGCATTTTCTTTAAAGCAGCATCTGCTTGATGAAGATTCAAACTGCTGAATATTAAACAGAATGCGCTTACTGTTAAGATAATGAAGGCTACTAAGAACCATTTAATATTATGAGAATCGAATACAACGCTCCAGAAATGAGATTCGAAACGAGGTTTTCCATGCTCTAAAATCTCTTCATAAGAAACCATTTGAACGTAAACAAACCAAATAGTTGCAAGCATTAAAGCCACAGTAAAGATTTTTAGCCAATACTTTTACGTGAAGCATTTAACAGCCAAATCGAAATTAAGTAAGATGCAATAACTCCTAAAAGCGGTGCTAAGACAATAAAAGCAATAATAATGAGGACTCCCGAGGGCATTCCACCATCTTTACCAGCCTTATACCAGCTTACAATTTCATACCAGTAGTGAGTTGCTCCGTCTTCTCCAACATAACCAGAGAAACCATGAACTGCAATAGCGTGCGCTACAGCTGCTCCTGCGAAACCTCCAATTAAGGTATGCGAAGAACTTGAAGGGATTCCTAACCACCAAGTCAATAAATTCCAACAGATTGCTGCAATTACTCCGGCTAGGATAACCACAAGGTTAATTTCCATTGTGTGCGCTGTTTTAGCAACAGTATCCGCAACACCAAATCCAAAAACCCAATAAGCCAGAAAGTTAAAAAATGCTGCCCAGACAACCGCCTGAAAAGGTGTCAAAACCTTTGTTGCAACAACAGTCGCTATAGCATTTGCCGCATCATGAAAACCATTGATGTAATCAAAAATTAAGGCTAATACTATAATTAATATAAGTAGCGTCATAAAATTATAACTTCAGATTGAAAAATTGAATTAAGAATGTTTTACAGAAATAGATTCTAGTATGTTCGCAACACTCTTACATTTGTCTGTTGCTGATTCTAAAACAGATAACACCTCTTTATATTTAATGATATTTTTAGCGTCTGTTTCGTTTTCAAAAATTTCAAAAACTGCTTTGTTATATACGTTATCAGACTTGTTTTCTAGTTTATTGATTCTAGCACAAGCGTCTTTAATAACTTTAAAATTTTGTAAGTTTCTCAACTCTTTTACCGCACTGTCAATGTTTTGACAAGCTTCAAGGTTGATTTCTGTCATCTTTCTGATAGATTTTGTAATCTTATCAACTTGATACAATCTCATACGGCTAGATGCACCATGAAGGTAATCGGCAACGTTGTCAATTGAAGTAATTAACGTGTGAATGTCTTCTCTATCAAATGGAGTAATAAAGTTTCTGCTTAACTCAAGGTTAGTCTGACGTGTAATGTCTTCTCCTTTTTGTTCTAATTCGTCAATCTTTTGAAAAAGAATTTCTCTTTCTTTTAATGGTAAATTTACAGCTTCGTGTAAGTTAGAAGCTAATTCAATTAAATTGCTAGAAGCCTCTTCAAAAAGTGGAAAGAATTTTTTGTCTTTCGGCACTAAAAATTGGAAAATACTGTTTATTGACATTGTTTTATTTTTGATAGTGCAAAATTACCTTCAATAACACGTTTCAGTGTTAAGCCATTGTTAACAAATCGTTTTCAATTTGAAAACTCTCAAGGAATAACACTGTGTTTTCTATGTCATTATGTAAGATCCTGTCTTCTTTCACCAAAGGCACCACTTCTCTGTAACTATTTAAGAACATTTCGATAAAATCACTTGATTTTAGAGGCTCTCTGTACGCAATGGCCTGAGAAGCATTTAATAATTCAATTGCCAAAATGCGCTCTAAATTATCTAAAACACGTAAGGCTTTTGTTGCTCCATTTGCTCCCATACTCACGTGATCTTCCTGACCGTTGCTTGAAACAATACTGTCAATACTCGCTGGAGTTGCCAATTGTTTGTTCTGACTGGCAATACTTGCAGCCGTATATTGCGGAATCATGAAACCTGAATTTAATCCTGGATTATCTACCAAAAATGCTGGAAGATTACGCAATCCTGAAATTAACTGATAAGTTCTTCTTTCAGAAATACTTCCTAATTCGGCCAAAGCAATTGCCATAAAATCTAAAGCTAATGCTAAAGGCTGTCCGTGGAAATTTCCGCCAGAAATAATCTGATCGGCTTCTATAAATATATTTGGATTATCGGTAACCGAGTTGATTTCTGTTTTGAATACTTTTCGAACATAATCAATCGCATCTTTTGAAGCTCCGTGAACCTGTGGCATACAACGGAAAGAATAAGGATCTTGAACGTGTTTCTTCTCTTGAGTAATGATTTCGCTTCCGTCCAAAAATTCTGTAATTCTTTGTGCCGTTACGATTTGTCCTTTGTGTGGGCGTATATAATGTATCAATTCGTTAAATGGTTCAATTCTTCCATCAAAACCTTCCAAAGAAATCGTTCCGATTAAATCTGCCAAATACGAATATTTATACGCTTTAATTAAAATATGCGCTCCGTAAGCACTCATAAACTGCGTTCCGTTCAGTAAAGCCAAACCTTCTTTTGACTGCAAAACAATAGGTCCCCAGTTAAAATGCTTTAAAACTTCAGCAGAAGCCACTTTTTTTCCTTCAAACAAAACAATTCCTTCTCCAATTAAAGGCAAAGACAAATGCGCCAGAGGAGCTAAATCTCCAGAAGCCCCAAGCGAACCTTGCGTATAAATAATAGGCAGAATATCATTGTTATAAAAATCAACCAAACGCTCTAAAGTTACTAGCTGAATTCCAGAATGTCCATAACTTAATGATTGGATTTTCAGTAAAAGCATCATTTTCACAATCTCTGCAGGAACTTCCTCTCCTGTTCCGCAGGCGTGCGATTTTACTAAGTTTTCTTGAAGTTTAGATAAGTTTTCATTGGAGATTTTCACACTATATAAAGATCCAAAACCTGTATTGATTCCGTAAATTGGCGCCGTATGCGATGCCATTTTCTTGTCTAAATAATCACGGCATTTCTGAACATTTACTTTAGCTTCTTCAGATAATTCAAGTTTTTTATTCTGACTTAAAATTTCTTGTAATGTTTCTAAAGTAATGGTTTCTGAACTTATATAATGGATCTCTCTCATGATGATTTTAAATTTTAAACACCAAAATTCAACAAATCAATATTAAAAAGCAACATTTTATCACAATAATTAAAATTTCTATAAAAACTCTTAACATACATTTAATTGCTTTTCGAACCAGAAAATTTCATTTTCACCCATTTTTCATGCCTTTTTGGGCTAAACATCAATCTCTTGCGCGGGTTAAATCTCCAAAAAACGCTGTGCGAAATATATTAAAACATCAATTTAACATCAGCAATTTTAACAAATACTCAATATTGATTTATAGAGATTTGAATTATTAAAATATTCGTAAAAAAGCCTTTTAACTTTTTAACTCTTATAAAAAGCTGTACTTTTGAAAAATCAAAAATGAAAAGTAACAGCATAAAATATCAATCTACAATTATTACAGCTCAAACAAGAGTTGCAATTGCTGCTACCATTATTTCTACTACAACAATTACTACCCCTTAGGGGTATACATTTTTACATATCATCCTAGGTTACCTATACTTTTTTCTTGAAAGAAGAGAGTTATTGGATACATAAAAAACATTTACAAAAAAAATAGTCGCAGTTTTCAGTTTCAGTTCACAGTTGATAACCTTTGAACCTTTGTCACTCAAAATCTTTGCACCTTATTAAAAAATATCAAACAAAATGAAAGTATTAAAATTTGGCGGAACTTCGGTTGCCAATGCTCAAAATATAAAACTCGTTCTCGAAATTGTTAACCAAAAAGCAAAGCAAGACCAATTAGTCGTTGTAGTTTCTGCCCTGAGCAAAGTGACAGATTTACTGCAATTGGCGGCGGCAAAAGCAGCAGCAAACGACGAAAGCTTTAGAGAAGTGGTTGCCGAAATCGAGAAAAAACACCTTGATACATTAAAAGAATTGATTCCGGTAAGCGAACAAAGTAGTTTGTTGAGCCATGTAAAAAGAATCATAAACCATTTAGAAACTTTATTAGACGGATGTTTCTTATTGGGTGAATTATCTCCAAGAACTGCCGATACCATTTTAAGTTTTGGTGAATTACTTTCTTCCTTTATTATTGCTCAGGCATTTCAGCAAACTGAAAAAGATGCGGTTTACAAAGATAGCCGTGAATTGATTAAAACGGATAGTAACTTCGGAAAAGCTGTGGTAAACTTTGAAGTTTCGAATCAGTTAATTCAGGAATATTTCGCTTCGAATAAATCAAAAATCAATATACTTCCAGGATTTATTGCGCAGACTTTAGACGGAATCACTTCGACTTTAGGACGTGGCGGATCTGATTATACTGCAGCCATTATCGCTGGTGCAATCGATGCTGAACAACTGGAAATCTGGACTGATGTAAACGGAATGTTTACTGCAAACCCGAAAATTGTAAAACAAGCACAGCCAATTGCAAACATTTCGTATCAAGAAGCGATGGAATTATCGCATTTTGGTGCAAAAGTGTTGTATCCGCCAACCATTCAGCCTGTTTTAAGAAAAAACATTCCTATTTTAATCAAAAATACTTTTGAGCCAGAAGCCGAAGGAACTTTAATTTCTAGTCAGGTTCAATCTAAAGACACTGTAGTTAAAGGAATCAGCCATATCGATCATATTTCACTTTTAACACTTGAAGGCCCAGGAATGATTGGAGTTGCAGGTTCTTCTAGACGTTTGTTTGAAGTATTATCTCAAGAAAAAATCAACGTTATTTTTATTACGCAAGCTTCTTCTGAGCATTCAATTTGTATCGGAATCTTGAATTCGGATGCTGATAATGCCGAAGCTGCAATTAATAGAGCTTTTGAAATCGAAATTTCGCAGAACAAAATCGATCCTTGCTATGTAGAAAAAGATCTTTGCATTATTGCTTTGGTGGGTGAAAACATGAAAAATCACCAAGGTTTAAGCGGAAGAATGTTTTCTACTTTAGGAAAAAACAACGTAAACATTCGTGCAATCGCGCAAGGTGCTTCTGAAAGAAATATTTCGACTGTAATTAATGAAAGAGACGTTAAAAAAGCATTGAATACTTTGCACGAGAATTTCTTTGAAGAAAACACCAAACAGCTCAACTTATTCGTAATGGGAGTTGGAAATGTGGGAGAAAAATTCATTGAGCAGATTCACAACCAAAGAAAGTTTTTAAAAGATAATTTAAAGATCAACGTTCGCGTAATTGCTTTATCAAATTCAAGAAAAATGATTTTTGATGAAGACGGAATTTCATTAAAAAATTGGGATGCCGCTTTAAGCGAAGGTCAACCAGCAAGCATTGAAGAATTCATCAAAAAAGCCAAAGAACTGAATTTACGTAACAGTATTTTTGTCGATATTACAGCAAATGCAACCGTTTCTGAAGCTTACGAGAAATTCTTAAAAGAAAGTATTGCCGTTGTAACTTGTAATAAAATTGCTTGTTCTTCTGCTTACGACAACTATAAAAAATTAAAAAGCTTATCTCGCCAATACAACGCTCCTTTCTTGTTTGAAACAAATGTTGGTGCGGGATTACCAATTATCGATACCGTAAAAAACCTTATTGCATCTGGAGATAAAGTGCATAAAATTCAGGCCGTTTTATCTGGAAGTTTGAACTTTATTTTCAACAATTTTGATGAGAAAAATTCTTTCCACGATGTGGTAAAAGAAGCTGGAGTTCAAGGTTTCACAGAACCAGATCCAAAAATTGACTTAAGCGGAATCGACGTAGCGCGTAAAATCTTAATCTTAATTCGCGAAAGCGGTTACGAAATGGATATTGATGCCATTGCAAACGAATCGTTCCTGCCTGCAGAATGTTTAGCGACAACAAACAACGAAGACTTTTTTGCATCGTTAATCAAACACGCTGCTCATTTTGAAAACATTTATAAAGAAGCTTTAGCCAAAGATTCAAGATTGAAATACGTAGCACAATTCGAAAACGGAAAAGCAAGCGTAGGTCTGCAATTCATTCCAAAAGATCATCCTTTCTACAACCTAGAAGGAAAAGACAATATCGTATTGTTCTACACAGATCGTTACGTAGATCAGCCTTTATTGATCAAAGGAGCCGGTGCCGGAGCAGCAGTAACAGCATCAGGAATTTTTGCCGACGTTATTCGTATTGGGAATGTTTAGCCGCTAAGGCACTAAGACGCTAAGCTTCTAAGTTTTTTTTATACTTAGCATCTTGGAAACTTAGCATCTCAGAAACTATAAAAATAAACTTTGTGACTTTGTGCCTTCGTGGCAAAAACCAAAAAAAATGGAAATAAAATTATTCTGTCCCGCTACAATTGCCAACCTCTCATGCGGATTTGACGTACTCGGACTTTGCTTAGACAATGCGGGCGATGAAATGATTGTTCGAAAAGTCGATCAAAAAGGAGTTCGAATCACTAAAATTGTCGGTGCCGATTTGCCTTTGGAAACCGAGAAAAACGTTTCTGGAGTCGCAGCTTTGGCAATGCTTGAAACTTTGGACGAACTGGATTTTGGATTCGAAATCGAAATTTATAAAAACATAAAAGCCGGAAGCGGAATCGGAAGCAGTGCTGCAAGTTCTGCTGGAGCGGTTTTCGGAATTAATGAATTATTAGGAAGACCGTATTCTCGTAAAGATTTAGTTCAGTTTGCCATGCAGGGCGAGAAATTAGCCAGCGGAAACGCTCACGCCGACAACGTTGCTCCTGCCCTTTTAGGCGGATTTACTTTGGTAAGAAGTTACGCTCCGCTTGATATTATCAGAATTGACAGTCCAGAGGAATTGTACGCAACGGTTGTTCACCCGCAAATTGAGTTAAAAACATCTGACGCCCGTTCGGTTTTAAAACAAAACGTTTCCCTAAAAAGCGCCATTATGCAATGGGGAAATGTAGGCGGATTAGTAGCAGGTCTTTACACCAAAGATTACGAATTAATCGGTCGTTCGCTTCACGACGAAATCGTGGAGCCTTTACGAAGTGTTTTAATTCCAGGTTTTGATCAAATCAAACAAACCGCTTACGAAAACGGCGCTTTAGGTTCTGGAATTTCAGGTTCTGGCCCGTCAATTTTCGCTTTAAGCCGAGGAAAAGAAACCGCCGACCAAATCGCAAAAGCCATGAGCGACGTTTACGAAAAAATGAATTTACCGTATGAAATTCATGTTTCGAAGATTAATCCTGATGGTGTAAGAATTTTGTAGAAGAGTATTAAGTACTAAGAATTAAGTATTAAGTATTAAGACAAAGTTTGTCAGGCTGAGCGAAGTCGAAGCCCCGCAAAGTGAGCGACAAAGTATAGCGCGTCCAGTTTGTCATTTCGAGGAACGAGAAATCTTCGCAAGAAGCTCGAGAAAGATTGGATCAACGTTGCGGAGTTACTTGCGAAGATTTCTCCTTACGTCGAAATGACAAACGTTGAGGATTTACTTTATGTGCATACTTTGCGGGGCTTCGACGGAGTTTATCCTGAGGAACGAAGGGCTCAGCCTGACAAAAGCAACACACAATTGAAAACATAAAATATTGAAATAAAAAAATATTACCACAAAGCTTTGCGATCTCTGCGTTTTCAAAAGAAACCAATTCCTTGCGCTCTTTGCGGTTAAATAAAAAACACAACCATTGGAATTTGGAATTTTAGCATTGGAATTTACTCTCCAAAAAATCTAAAATCTAAAATCTAAAATCTAAAATTTAGAAATGAAATACTACAGTTTAAACCATAATGCCCCAAAAGTTTCTTTTCAAGAAGCTGTTATACAAGGATTAGCAACTGACAAAGGATTATATTTCCCAGAAAGCATTACACCGCTTGATCCTTCTTTTTTTGATAAAATCGAAAGTTTAAGCCACGAAGAAATCGCTTTTGAAGCCATTAAACAATTTGTTGGCGACGAAATACCAGCAGAAAAACTAAAAGAAATCATTGCCGAAACTTTAGTTTTTGATTTCCCTGTTGTGAAAGTCGAAAACGGAATCTATTCGTTAGAATTATTTCATGGGCCGACAATGGCTTTTAAAGACGTTGGAGCGCGTTTTATGTCACGTTGTCTGGGATATTTCAACAAAGACAAAAAAGACGCTAAAAACACGGTTTTAGTAGCAACTTCTGGAGATACAGGCGGAGCCGTTGCCAGCGGATTTTTAGGCGTTGACGGCGTTGATGTTGTCATTTTATATCCGTCAGGAAAAGTGAGCGATATTCAGGAAAAACAATTGACTACTTTAGGGCAAAACATTAAAGCGCTTGAAGTTGACGGTGTTTTTGACGATTGTCAGGATATGGTGAAAAAAGCGTTTTTAGATGAAACTCTAGCGCATAAAAACCTGACTTCGGCGAACTCGATTAATATTGCACGCTGGCTACCGCAAATGTTCTATTTCTTCTTTGCTTACAAAGCGTTGAAAAGCCAAAACAAACCTTTAGTTTTCTCTTGCCCAAGTGGAAACTTCGGGAATATCTGCGCGGGAATTATGGCAAAAAAATTAGGTTTGCCAATTGAACATTTTGTTGCGTCTACAAACGTAAACGACACCGTGCCAAGATTCTTAGAAAACGGAAAATACGACCCGAAACCTTCTAAAGCAACAATCTCTAACGCCATGGACGTTGGAAACCCAAGCAACTTTATTAGAATTCAGGAATTATACAATAATGATTTAAAAGCTTTCGAAAAAGACTTCTCTTCTTATAGTTATACTGATGAAGAAACGCTTGAAGCGCTAAAGAAAATCTACAATACAGACGGTTATATCGCAGAACCTCACGGCGCTGTTGGTTATTTAGGTTTGAAAAAAGAACTAGAAAAACACCCGAACGCGATTGGTATTTTCTTAGAAACCGCGCATCCGATTAAATTCTTAGATGTGGTGGAACCGGCGCTAGGAATTACACTTCCTATTCCTGCTCAAATTGAGAGTGTTATTAATGAGGAGAAAGTTAGTGTGAAGATTGGGACTTATGAGGAATTGAAGAGTTTCTTGGGGTAGTTTTTATAACAAAATATTAAAAAGCGGCTGAAATTAATTTCAGCCGCTTTGTTTTTTGAGTCAATCCTTTGTCTAAACTATTCTTAGATCTATTTTGTTTCAAAAAACAAAAACAATGTTCTACATTAAGCTTATAAATACACTATAAAAAACATATATTTGAAGAGCAAGAAAACGAGACTGACCTTCATATATATCCGAATTTAAATTTACATACGAAGGTTTTGTTTTGTCTATATAATAGTCATAAGCAAATTAACCAAATGAATCCAATAATTAAAAACCTTACAATACAAAATTTTAAAAGTTTCATAAACTCATTCAAAGAGTCAAAAAATGTTTTTTGGGATGATGAAAAAAATAAGCTAATACATAGCGGCGAATATGGATTTTACAGAGAAGAATTAGTTAAAAGGTGGTTAAGATTATTCATTCCTGAAAAATTTGGAATTAGTTCAGGATTTTTAATTAATTCAAAAGGTGAAATCAGTACTCAATGTGACTTAATAATATATGACAAAGACAAAACTCCAAAGATTGAAACAGTCGAAAATCAAAGATTTTTTCCTGTAGAAACTATTGTTTTAATCGGTGAAATCAAATCTGATATTAAGTCAATAAGTCAATTAAACAATTATTTATTAAAGCTATCAAAAGTAAAAAAAATAAGAGATGGAGTAATATCCAATCATTCATATAATTCTAAATTTGAAGGATATAAATATATGCCTGAAATAAATCCTTTTGATAATGTATATTCGGTATTAATCTGTCATAAATTTAATTTTGATTTTGATGTATCTAAAATCGACTATGGAGCGACTAAAAAGCAACATAAACATAATTTGATATTGAGTCTTAGCGATGGAATTATAAATTACAAAACAGTCAAAGGAACCGAAAACATGAGCGTTCCATTTGTAGGTGACGAAATTTTAGAAAATCATTATTTAAAAACAGATAATGAAGAATTACCCTCACATATAATTAGTTTTTTGAACTCAATTAATCAAGCAATATCTTTAATCACTTTATTTGAGCTTGATATGATTTATTATTTAACAGATTCTATATATGACAAAATAGAATAAACTTCATATTTTAGAATTACTTTTTTAGGAAAAAATAAAATTTATCTATAATCATGAGTTTGAATTTTAATTATATAAGAAATAAAATAAGACAATATGAAACTAATGATTTATTAGACTTTTGTTATAATTACATTCAACTTCAGAACGAAAGATCATTCCCAATCTGGCCTATTTTTACTTTAATGAAATGGTCGTATTTACATGGTGGATATAATATAAATCTAAAAAAACTAAATAATGAAAACTTCTTAAAACTTTTAAACTTAACGTTTGAATTAAACAATGATCATGTATCAAATTTTTTAAAAACAAATATCCATAGAGGTTTTTATATTTTAGCTTCTCAACAATTTTATCTTCAAAAAAATGTAAGCCTACAAGTCTTCGCTACACAATTAAAACTTTACAGTTCTTTAAAAGGTAAATATGATATTGAAAAATCATTTTTGGAAAAAACTGGTTTATCAATTTTTGATTTTCTTTATTTACAACAAATTACATGGCTATATGTAAATGTTGATAATACGTCAAATACGTTTAAGTATGAAGGTCACTTAACAAAAGAATTCATTGACGTTTTAATTCAAATGACTAATTTAAATAAAGTAAACAGTTTTTTAAATCTATTAATATTAAATCCCACAACAACAATTGAAAGTATTGAAAAATATAAAAGACGAATTATCTTAGAAGATCTTCAATCCTTAGAGACTACCTTTTTTACTATTTATCCTTTTCAATTTTTCAATAATCAAATAAAAGTCATCCATAAATCTGTTTACAATCATTTTGCTAATTATTACATTTATGATTTTATGAAATCAAACGATAGTGATTTTACGACTGAATTTGGATATCGTTTTGAAAGATATATTGGAAGTTCATTAACTGAAATAAAGTATAATTTTAAAGATGAAAATAGCATAAAAAAGCTTTTACCAAAAAACTCAAATTTAGTCGATTTCTATGTTGACCCGTATAATATTTTCATAGAATGCAAAGCTATAGAAATCCAAGCATACACTTCAATAAACCCAACAGATGAACTTCTCTACAATTCTCTAAAAGATTCTATACTTAAAGCTTATTTTAAACAATTTTTAAATGTTGCAAAATCAATGAGCCCAGATACGGAAAACTGGGGAATAATTTTAACTTACAAAGAGCTTTTCTGGAGTAGTTTTGATGAGTTATTTGAAATTGGCAAAGATAAATTTTCAAATTCGAAGGATTATAAATTTTTACCACCTGAAAATGTTTTTATTATTGATATCTATTCTTGGAACACTATAATAGAAATCATAAAAGATAAAAAAGCAACTCTATTAGATATACTAAAAGTTGCAAAATCAAACAACTCTTCACCTAAAACAAAAAAACAATTATTTAATATGCATTTGAATATTTATAATCTGGAAATATCGAGTTCATTTTTTTTGCAAGAAGAAATAGAGTTACTTAAGATAAAATAAATAATGATTTCCCACTCATGAACACAAAGAAATTCAAGAAACAAATTCTCAATTGATGAATAAATATATTTTACTTCTACTACTTTCAAGCTTAATTAGTTGCAAATCTGAATCAATCTTGACTGGTAGAAAATATCAAACCGATTCCATAAATGAAGGCATATATACATTTGATATGAAAAGTCATAATTATTCTAAGAAAATGGTTAGTGGAACAATTGGAAAAGGAAAATTCAAAACTTTCATGTTAAGCTCCGAAAAAACTTTAATTGTTTGTAACGACATAATTTTGAGAAAAACAAGTGATGATATTGAAGAAATTAATAATACTGGTGACTCGCTTGTTGCAACCCTGTTTAATAGATATAAAAATCTAGGATTCGACAGTTTTTGAAATAACTTCAAAAGAAAAAAAACTATCATTTCGAAAAACGTATACAAACCAATTACAACAAACCGAAAGCGAAGGAACTTTAATTAAAAAATAAATATCGCCAGTGTGCAATCGTACTTCTCGTTAACACAAATAAAAAGAGACCTCATCAAAGGTCTCTTCTCAATCTAATAATACATCTTAGAAAACGGTTATTTCCCGTTCAATAATTTCTCCAAATACTCCACTTTATCTTTTTCAGCTTGCACCAAACGTTCGTAAAGTTCAACTACTTTATCTAAAGGATTAAAAGTACAATTTGTTGCAAAAATACTGCCTGTTGTAACAACATTATTATTGAAACTATTAAAGTAATTAATAACACCTTCATCCGAAAAGTTCTTAATTGCTTCAACAGAAACTTCAAGAGCTTTTGCTATCTCAATTAGTTTTTGTTCGTCAACCGTTTCGCTGTTTTCAATAGCCGAAATCGTCTGCTGATTTGTTCCTATAGCCTGTGCCAGTGCTTCCTGTTTCATATCTTTAAGCTCTCTGATACGGCTTATATTTCTGCCGATATGTTTTGGTTTTATTGCTGTACTCATAATTCAAAGATATTTAAAATTCTTAAACGAAAATCAGTTTCTGTAAAAAACAAAGCTGTTTTTGTAAGATACTATTTTCATATTTTCTATATTAGCCTCGAGAGTAATTATCAATTATTAATCTTATCGTAAAATGGCAGTTTGGCAATATCTTTTAATCGTAGTTCCTGAAGATTCTATTGATAGTAATTACGAATGTATTTTTAAAAATAACAAAACAGAATATTTACCAGAGACTGATGTTTTTTGGAAAAATTTTGATGGTGACATTTCTTCAATCATTTCTGAACTTGATCAAATTATCCCTAAAGCTGATTGGGGAAATGAAACTTGTTTAAGCTGGAAAGGAAATGGAAATAAGGATGAAGATAATGATGCCTGTATTTGTTTAAGCGATGATAAATCGAAAATTGAAAGCTTTCAATTTCGAATTGATTTAAGAAAAGCTTCCAATATTACTGACGTTTTGCAATCTATTTTAAATCTTTGCAAAAAAAATCACTTCATTTTAATTGACTTAAAGGGAGAAATTTTTCAACCAAATTTAGAGGATATTTTCAAAAGCATTAAAGCCTCAAATGCTACAAGATTTTTAAATGATCCAATACAATTTTTAGAAGATTTAAGTAAAAATAGTTCAGATGAAACCAGAGCATAAACTTATCCTTGAGTTAATAGAATCTTATTTAGAAAAGAATCCAAGTCAGAGATTTGGACAGGCATTGTTCAATCTTAATATTAATGAATTTCAGAAAACTACTGACCCAAGAAATCCGAATTATAATATAAGAGATATTCATGGCGACAATGATTTAGATATTATTGAACGAATCAAAAATCGTTTAGATTTGATTGAATCACAGAAAAATAATTAGTTCTCTCACGTTATCAAATGCGCACAATATTGAAATCAATTGCCTCCAGCTTTAGTTGGAGGTATTGTTTGGCAGAATAAAAGGCTTTAGCCAAAAACTCAAAAGATTAGGCTAAAGCCCTTTTCTACTATAACTTTGTTTCTCCAGCTAAAGCTGGAGGCAATTCAATTTTATCTTTTGCTAAAGCAAAATTTAAATTCAAAAACTTAAAAAAAATATATCATAATATTATCATGATTACCCAAGCTACATTCCAAGACATTCCAGCATTAACCATCTTAATAAACTCAGCTTACAGAGGCGAAACCTCAAAAAAAGGCTGGACAACCGAAGCGCATTTACTAGAAGGAAAAAGAACCGACGAACAAGAAATGACCGAAATATTTCTGGATCCAAAAAATACGATTCTGAAATTTACAGAGAATGATAAAATTATCGGTTCGGTTTTGTTGGTAGAAAAAGGACATCAATTGTATTTAGGAATGTTGACCGTTTCGCCAGAACTTCAAAACAGTGGAATCGGAAAAAAACTTTTGGCAGAAGCCGAAAATCATGCAAAATCTTTGGGATTATCGAGTATTATTATGACGGTTATTTCGGTTCGTGAGGAGCTTGTGGCGTGGTACAAACGTCATGGTTATGTGGATACTGGAAAACGTGAAGCTTTCCCTGAAAGTGAAATTCATACTACAGTTTCTGCTGAACCTTTGGAGTTTATTTATTTGGAGAAAAGTATTTAAGTTTTTGTTTAGCCACAAAGGCGCTAAGACACGAAGTTTTTTTAATCTCGCAAAGCCGCAGAGTCGCAAAGTTTTTTTTTATAAAGCTTCTATACGGTTTGTCTTCCTGAGAGAAGTCGAAGGATCGCCAAGCTATTCAGTAAAGTTTTTTTCTTTGTCGAGCTACTTATGATCCTTCGACTTCGCTCAGGAGGACAAAAAAAAGAGAATAAAATTTTTAAAATATTCAATAAATGAACGTACAGCATTTCTCTAAAAAAAATACTAAACCCTCTATTTGGAGCGGCGGATTGATATATGAATATCTAATATATCCGAAAACTGCTATTTATGCCGATAGAGATTTTGGTTTTAGAATAAGCAGTGCTACAATAGAGGAAGTGCCTTCAGAGTTTACCAAATTTAAGGGCTATTATCGATATCTGGTTATGCTCGATAATGTCTTAAATGTTGAGGTAAACAAAGAAAAGAAAGCATACAAGAAATATGAAATCATGGAATTTAACTCCGATGATAATGTGACTTCTTATACAAAAGGCACTGATTTTAATTGGATGATTTCTGAAAAAATATCCCATCATAAACTGGAAGTAGTCAATAGTAATCAGAATTGTAATGCTGGCGTAGTAATTGTATTTTCTTTACATACAGCGTTTATTACAATCAATGAAAAGCCGTATCATGTAGAACCTTATGATGTATTGCTTATTGAAAATGAAGAAAAGGAAAATGTAAGGCTTCATTTTTCTACTGAATGTCTTTTTGGAGTATTGAATTTTTAATCGAGTTTTTTTGCCACTAAGGCGCGAAGACTCGAAGTTTTTATTTTTAATCTCGCAAAGTCGCAGAGACGCAAAGTTTTATTCTCTTTACCATATAAGTTATATAAGATAATTTAAGCTTTGCCTAAAATGAACTTATATAACTTATATGGTTTAATTACTTTGCGCCTCTGCGACTTTGCGAGATTTTTTTAAGGAATGTGAGACGCACCGAAGTGCGCCTCTACAGAAAAACCTTTGTCACTTTGTTACTCTGCACCTTTGAACCTAAAAAAAATCAAGAAACTGTTCTCTTTATCTTCGAAAGAAACTCGTGCGAAACGCCCAAATACGACGAAAGATTCTTATTATTTATCGAACTTACCTTTTGCGGATAACGTTCTTTAAAATCCAGATAACGCTGTTTTGAGGTTTTGTTGAGCACATCTAAAAGCCGTTGCTGAATGGCAACATTGGCTCGTTCAATCATCAAGACATGAAACTTAATGAGTTTCGGAATTACAGCAAACAAATACGCTTTTTGCATTTTATTGATGACCACTATTTCACTGTCTTCAATGGCTTTAATGTTGTACGTTGTGGGCTTTTGATGGTAAAAACTTTCCAGATCACACATCCATTCGTTTTCGAAAGAAAAGAAAATAACCGTTTCTGTTCCGTTTTCGTTTAGAATGTAGGTTTTAAATGATCCTTTTAAAATGAACCCCTCATAACTATTCTGAGAATTTTGAATTTGCAAAAACTGATTCTTTTTCAGCTTTATCAATTCGGCTTTAGAGACAATAATGTCCCATTCTTCATCCGTGAGCGGAATTTTCCTTTCAATGTTTTTTCTTAGTAGGTTGTACATTTTTTTGTGGTTTTTGTTTAAGGAATAAGTTTGTTTTTCGATTCATCATTAATTAGGGGCTTAACCAATGTAATCGATTACGTAAAAATACGCTATTTGTGCATTTTTGTAAATTTACAAGTGTTAAAAAAACACATTTCGTAGATTTTTTTGTAAAAGTTTGAACTTGTTCAACTTTTTTCCTACAAATAATACTGAGTTTTGCGCTGTTAAACTTTTTTAAATAACCAAACTTATTATGAACTTAAAATCAAAACTTTCAATGTTCGCTGCAACATTGATCTTCGGATTTACAGCATGTAATTCTGAAGAAATCGCTTCAAACACAGAAGCAGGGATTCAAAGCAATGAAACAACCGTTGAAACAGCTGCAACCAACCCGACGGGTAAAATTGGAAACTGCGCTGAGGTTCCAGGATGGGCTTCTCAAAACGGAGGTACAACTGGTGGTGGCTCTGCTGCTGAAACTACAGTTACTACTTATGCTCAGTTGAAATCGGCTATTGAGAACACTTCTGTAAAAGTGATTAAAGTCTCTGGAACGATCACAATTACAACAAGATTGTCTTTTCAAGATCAAACTGGAAAAACAATTTATGGAGCAAGTGGAGCAAAATTGGTTTCGACAAATCAAACCAAAGATGGTTCTGGAATCATCAACATTAAAAGATGTAAAAACATCATCATCAGAAACTTGATTTTTGAAGGTTCCAGGTGCTTATGACACTGACGGATGGGATAATGCAATCCTTGACGAATGTACAAACGTTTGGGTAGATCACTGCGAATTTAGAGATGGTGTTGATGGAAACTTCGATATCAAAAACAAATCTGATTATATCTCGGTTACGTATTCTAAATTCCACTACCTAAAACCTCCAAAAGCAGGTGGATCTGGTGGATCAGATGATCATAGATATTCAAACTTAATTGGTTCTAGCGATGGTGCAACTGGTGATCGCGGTAAATTGAGAATTACTTTTGCAAGATGCTGGTGGGCTCCAGGCTGTAAGGAAAGAATGCCTAGAGTTCGTTTTGGAAAAGTGCATATTGTAAACAGTTTATTTAACAGCACCGTAAGCAACAAATGTGTTGCAGCAGGTTTTGAAGCTAGTATTCGCGTAGAAAGCAATGTTTTTGAAGGTGTAAAAAATCCAATCGATTTAATGTCTGGTTTTACTGCCGTTACTTCTACTGATAACGTATTTACAAATGTAACAGGAACTCAGGCTGGAAGCGGTACTGCTTTTACTCCGCCTTACTCCATCGTAAAATTGGCTAAAACTGCGGTTAAAGCTGATATTTCTGCAAATGCAGTGACGCTACTTTAGGTGGGAATGTTTGTGGCTCTTTTTAAATTGAATTAGAATAAAAAGTAAGTTAGTTTTTAGTTAGAACCACGGATTGCAGTGATGCAGTTCGTGGTTTTTTATTTTTTTCTTTTGCCACGAAGGCACGAAGGCACAAAGTTTTTTTTAATCTCGTAATCCAGATAGTTATCGAGAGCTGAAGCGCAGAGATTTTCACGCAGATTTAACAAATTCAAGCAGATTTAAAATTAGATTAATCAATTAAATCAAATCTGCATAAATCTGCGTAAATCTGCGAGAAACAAAAATCACTTTAATCCATTTAATCTGTGGCAAACAAATAGACGCACTGCAGTGCGTCTCTACAGAAAAAACTTTGTAACTTTGAACCTCTGCACCTTTGAACCTTTCCCTAAAGCACCAACTCTTCAAACAATCTCTGAATCGTTTTCTCCAAGTCCTGACTCAAGCCTGGATGAGGTCTTGAGGTTTGAATTGCCGAACTTCTAATGGCGGTTAACCATCTAAAACGCTCTGGAATCTCAAATTCAGCAATTGGACCGCCGTCTTTTGCTCCGTTGGCGATTTTTACTAACGAAGTCAGATTACATTCTAATTGTTCGGTGTCGAAATCAGAAGAAAGGGCTTGTATTTTTTCTTTATTTAAATGAAAAAGAACCTTTATAAATTTGGCTTTTTTACAAAACAAAATGATTCCGATATTCAGGAATTCTTCGCGTTCTACCCTTGGCACAACACGAATCACAGCATATTCGTATAAGTGGTTATCTTGCATTTTGCGCCTGATTTACAAATATTTCTGAATTCTCTAATCTTGTTTTTAAAAACTGCAAATAAACATTTCGCAATCCTTCAGGAGTTTCGTCTGCGTCTTCCCATTGCAGCCAGTCTAACGGAATCGTATTGACAATTTCCTCTAAAATTTCTGGTGTTAGAATGGCTTTAAACTCAGCATCAACTTCTTTTAAAAGTGAAGCCTGTGGCAATAAAACGTGATCTTTTATCAGCGCAAACGGACTTTTGGAATGTTGTTCCCAGTTGTTCCAAGAATGATGAAAGTATAAACACGCGCCGTGATCAATTAGCCATAATTCTTTATGCCAGATTAGCATATTGGTATTTTTGAAAGTTCTATCTACGTTTGTAATATAAGCATCAAGCCAAACAATCTGTGAAGCCAATTTAGCGTCGACAGTGGTTACAGCAGGATCAAAAGTAATGGCGCCAGATAAGAAATGAAGCGCTAAGTTTAATCCCTGACTTCCTTGCAGCAGATCCTGAATTTCTTCATCGGCTTCGGTTCTTCCGAAAGCTTCGTCAAGATTGGCGAATACTAATTCTGGCAATTGTAATTTTAAGGCTTTTGCTATTTGTCCGCCGACTAATTCGGCTATTAAGGCTTTTACGCCGTGTCCGGCTCCTCTAAATTTTAATACGTATTTAAAATCGTCATCGGCTTCTGCCAAAGCGGGTAAAGAACCTCCTTCGCGCAGTGGCGTTATATATCGCATGACGTTTACTGTTCTTAAGTCGAAATTTTTCATATTACAAACTTAATGATTTTTGATTTTAGATTGTAGAGGGTATATTTTAGATTTTTTATTGCGGTGAGATTTTTAACGCAGAGCACGCGAAGGTTTTTCGCAAAGTTCGCTGAGTTTTTTTGAGTTGCTTTGCTTTTTTTAAGGTCACAAAGTTTTTTATTGCAGAATAAAACATTTGACTTGTCATCCTGAGGAACGAAGGATCACACTAGGAGATCGACAAAGATTGGCGAATTACTTTATGGTTACTGTGAGGAGTTTCTTGTATGATCCTTCGTTCCTCAGGATGACAAAACGTACAACTAATTATCTAATTGACACATTCTCTAATTCTCTAATTCTAAAAAAGCTTTTCCTAAGTACTTAATAATACTAGAAGCCGTAAAAGACTCATAACCTGTTTTGGGCAGGGCTAAATCGGCTGTTAGCCCGTGGAGATAGACACCAAATTTTGAGGCATATTTAGGTTCGTAGCCTTGTGCTAAAAGACTTGTCAGGATTCCAGTTAAGGTGTCGCCGCTTCCTGCGGTTGCTAAAGCTGCGTTTCCTGTTGTGTTTTCGTATACCGAAGTTCTGTTGATAATGTAGGTTGGTGCGCCCTTCATAACCACAATGACTTTATATTTTTCTGAAAAAGCGATTGTTTTTTGAAATTTCTCAGCTTCTGAATTCCATTTTCCTATCAAACGTTCCAATTCTTTTGGATGAGGTGTTAAAATGGTATCTTCTGGAACTAATTCTAACCAAGATAAATTTTCTGAAATAATATTCAACGCATCTGCATCGAGAACTAAAGGGGCTTTATTGACTCTTAAAAACTCAAATAAAGCTTTTTGTGTTCCGAGCTCCTTTCCTATTCCTGGGCCGAATCCAACTGCTTGCGGAATTAATGGCAGATGAATATTGGTTATAAAATTCACATTTTCATCAGTTGCCACCATCACTTCTGGAATGGAAATTTGAAGTATTTGATAACCGCATTTGGGTACAAAAGTTGTTACGAGTCCGCAGCCTGTTTTTAGGCAGGATTTTGAAGCTAAAACCGCTGCTCCTATTTTGCCATAACTTCCGGCAATAATCACCGCATGCCCTTGTGTTCCTTTATGTGCTTTGGAATCTATGGGTTTGTATAATTTCAGAATCTCTTCTTTTGTAATTAAATACGATGATTTCATTTGAATACTTTTATATAATAAAATTACGTAAAAATTTGAAATGATGATTGTTCTTTTGAAACTGTTAGCCCTAGCCCTGATTACTTCACCATATTTTTATTTTTTATAGGAGTTCAGTGAACTTCGTTTGAAGCGGCATCCTTTTTGTTTTTTCTTTAAAAACAAAAAGATATAGCGGATAGCAGGAAATAGCTCCTAATTATTGCGAAATTTATAATTTAAGACATTCAAATTTGATATTTTTTGAATAGATTTGCAAAACAATTTTATAAAACAACACAATGAAAAATACTGCGCTTACGCACATACATGAAGGTTTAGGAGCGAAAATGCTTCCTTTTGCTGGTTATAATATGCCTATTACTTATGAAGGGGTTAATGCTGAACACGAAACGGTTCGTAACGGCGTAGGAGTTTTTGACGTTTCGCATATGGGTGAATTTTTGTTGACAGCTGCCAAATGCTTTGGCTTTGATTCAAAAAGTGACTTCAAACGATGCATCTACTTTGACAATTGGAAGAGCGCAATATTCTTGTCTTCCAAATAATGAAGGCGGAATTGTTGATGATTTGATTATTTATAAAATGAAAGAAGAGCAGTATTTACTAGTTGTAAATGCTTCGAATATTGAAAAAGACTGGAACTGGATTTCTTCTCACAATGATTTGGGAGTTGAGATGAAGAATATTTCCGAAGACTATTCTTTATTAGCGATTCAAGCTGCCAAAAGCGGTTGAAGCTATGCAGGCTTTGACTTCTGTAAATTTATCTGAAATTGCTTATTATCATTTTGAAGTTGGTGATTTTGCTGGAATTGAGCATGTAATTATTTCTGCTACAGGTTATACTGGTTCTGGCGGATTTGAAATTTACTGTAAAAACAATGAAGTAGAACAAGTTTGGAATAAAGTTTTTGAAGCTGGAGCATCTTACGGAATTAAACCAATTGGTCTTGCAGCTCGTGATACTTTACGTCTTGAAATGGGATTCTGTCTTTACGGAAATGACATTAATGATACCACTTCTCCACTTGAAGCTGGTTTAGGATGGATTACGAAATTCACAAAAGATTTTACCAATTCTGAAGCGCTTAAAAAACAAAAAGAAGCTGGTGTTACAAGAAAATTAATTGCTTTTGAAATGCAAGAGCGCGCTGTGCCAAGACATGATTACGAAATTGTTGATGGTTCTGGAGCAGTAATCGGAATTGTAACTTCTGGAACTATGTCTCCTTCTATGAATAAAGGAATTGGTTTAGGATATGTAACAGTTGCAAATAGTGCGGTTGACAGCGATATTTTTATTAGAATTAGAAAAAATGATGTTCCTGCAAAAGTGGTTAAATTACCGTTTTACAAGAAATAAGTTTTGACTTTATAGTTTAAAAATGCGTTACGATTGTAACGCATTTTTTTTCTTCAAAATAGGCAAATTCGAGTTAAATTTTTTGGTGTGCGTTCGTTTGACGATTAAAAACTTTTCATTGTCGATATTTTGCTAAAAAACCTACAATTTGTAAAAAATTTAGTGTAACTTTAATCATGAACCCATGAATTTCCATTTATGAAAAAGATTTCACTACTCCTTTTTTTGCTGACATCAACTATATCCATTGGTCAGAACAGCGCAGAAACTTGTGAAATATTAAACAAAATAAATGCGCTTATTCAAGTAGAACACTTACGACCAAAACCAGTTGATGACAGTCTTTCTGTGTTTGTTTTTGACAATCTTATTAACGAACTTGATCCTTCACGCAATATCTTCTTTAAGAGCGAATACGACGAATTGGCTCAGAAATACCGTTACAATCTCGACAATTTAATTTTAAAGAACGACTGCAGTTTTCTTACCGATATTAAAGCTACCTACATCAACGGCCTTTTACGTACTAAAAAAGTTTTAGAAAAAATTCAGACTATTCCGATTGATTATACCAAGAAAGATACCATCCGTTTTTATAAAAAATCTTTTGCTTTTTATTTGAAGAAAGAAGATTTAGAAAAGGTTTGGGTGAAAAAATTGCGTTATCAAATCTTGGATGATATTGTTGAAACGAGCGATAATCTCGATTCTTTAAAAGCTAATTTCAAATCTATTGAGCAGGCTTCTAAAAATCAAATTCTTACAAATGAAATCTGCCGTTTTAATTCGCTAATAGACTCTAATACAAAACAAGAAGAAAAACTATACAATTTCTTCTGCACCTATTTTGACCCTCATACGGCTTATTTTAGTGATGATTCTAAAACGAGTTTTGTTGCTTCTTTGTCCAAAGAACATTTATCACTTGGAATGACGGTAAACCTCAACGAGAAAAACGAAATTATAATCGATGAGGTAGATCCGAACGGAACGGCTTATCAGACTGGACAGATAAAAAAAGGCGATCAGATTATTTCGATTTCCAATCAGAAAGAAACACTTCAAGTTTCTTGTGCTTCTTTGGAGTCTATATCTTCCATGATTTTATCTGAAAATAACAAGCATATTACGCTTACTTTAAAACGCAATTCGGGCAAAAATTTTGATGTTTATATTGAAAAACAAATGATGAAAGATGAAGAAAATTCTGTTTTCAGTTTCATCATTGGCAAAGACAGTAAAATTGGATATATAAAAATTCCGAGTTTCTACGCCGACCTTGATGGCAACAGCAGAAAGGGCTGTGCAGATGATGTGGCGCGCGAGGTTATAAAACTGCAAAGAGATAGCATACAAGGACTTGTTATTGATCTTATAGACAATGGCGGCGGCTCTATGGAAGAAGCCATAAAACTGGCTGGAATGTTTGTAGATTACGGTCCGCTTTCGATTGTAATTGATAATAAAAAAGAGAAATCTGTCATTAACGATCCGTTTAAAGGCGTCATTTATCGAGGTCCAATTGTAGTTTTGGTAAATACCAACACGGCTTCAGCAAGTGAGTTTTTTGCTTCTATTATGCAAGATTATAACCGTGCGCTTTTGCTAGGAAGCAATACCCTCGGAAAAGCCACAATGCAGACTATACTTCCGCTTGAAGAAGATAAAAACACGGATTTCTTAAAAATTACAATCAATAAATTTTACAGGATTACGGGCAAAAGTCATCAATATATCGGCGTAAAGCCAGATGTTATACTACCTGAATTTTACGAAGATATTTACCAAAAAGAAAGCGACTTCCCGACGGCTATAAAAAACGACAGCATCGAACCGTTCTTAAAATACAAGACGTATGTAAAGCGAAATTTGATAGACAAAATTGCTAAAAACAGCTCGGCGAGATTATCAGACAATTATTTTTTCAATAACATTAAAAAGATTAACCTTAAAATAGATCAGATTGTGAATGCTCCTAAAGCCGAAATTCCAATGACATTAGATTCGGTTTTCAAGCAGAAAAAGACATTAGGTGCACTTTGGACAGAGATCAATACTTTTAATGATGAAAATAATCCGCTTGATGTGTACAATTCTAGCGTTAATCAGTTTCTTCTAGGCGCTTATCCAAATGATAAAACGATTAATCAATATCAAATGGATAATCTTAAAACAAATCCGTACCTCAACGAGGCCGTAAATATCATTAATGAGTTTAATGGAATTAGTAAATAATGGTTTTGTTTCAGGTTTCAGGTTTCAGGTTTAACTGCATGAGATTTTTTTTACCGCAAAGTACGCTAAGGTTTACGCAAAGCTCACAAAGAAATTTTTAAGTTAAGGCACAAAATAAAAAAGTTCCCAAAGCTATATAAATAAAACTTTGCGAACCTTGCGTAAACCTTAGCGTACTTTGCGGTTAAACTCAACACAAACTAAATAACTTGAAACCTCAAACCTGAAACAAAAAAGAACAATTTTGTTTTTGTAAAAATTAGGAAAACCTTATTTTTGCATCACAAAACTAAAAATTAGAAATGGGAAGAGCGTTCGAATTTAGAAAAGGAAGAAAAATGAAACGTTGGTCTGCAATGGCCAAAACGTTTACCAGAATTGGTAAAGATATCGTAATGGCTGTTAAAGAAGGTGAGCCAAACCCAGATGCCAATTCTAGATTAAGAGCTGTTATACAAAATGCGAAAGCTGCCAACATGCCTAAAGACAATGTGGAGCGCGCGATTAAAAATGCAAGTAATAAAGATACTGCTAACTATAAAGAAATTTTGTTTGAAGGATACGCTCCTCACGGAATTGCAATCTTAATTGAAACTGCTTCTGATAACAATAACAGAACTGTAGCTAATATTCGTAGTTATTTCAACAAATGCAACGGAACAATGGGAACTCAAGGTTCTGTTGAGTTTATGTTTGACCACACTTGCAACTTCAGAATTGCAAAAGACGGTATTGACGCTGAGGAACTAGAATTAGAACTTATTGATTTTGGTGCCGAAGAAGTTTTTGAAGACGAAGACGGAATCCTAATCTACGCTCCTTTTGGAAGTTTTGGTGCTTTACAGAAAGAATTAGAAAATAGAGGTTTAGAAATTTTATCTTCTGGTTTTGAGCGTATTCCGCAAATCACTAAAGAATTAACGGAAGCCCAAATTGCTGATGTTGAGAAATTAATCGAGAAAATCGAAGAAGATGATGACGTTATGAACGTTTATCATACTATGAAAGAAGAATAGTCTTTCTATCAAATATATTAAAAAAGCTCTGGATTTTTCTGGAGCTTTTTTATTTTAGGAAATTTACCTCTAATTCAAATAAAAAATTATATTTGCTACTATCAGATATAAACTAATTTAAATCTTCAATTATGCAATCATCAAAATTTATGAAATTTGCTGTAATAGCACTTGTAATCTTATTTATTGTGATTAGTGTTATTAGCTAAAAAAAAAATATAAGTCTTTTGATTTTCAGAAGACTTTTTTATTTCAAGACAAATTCTCTAAATGAAACTAATAGAAAACTTCTACTGTATCCAATCTGAAATTTTCGGTGATGGAAGCACAAATAATACTGAAGGAATAAGTTCAATAAAAACAGAATTGATAAGACCTTCAGTAAAAATATTAGATATAGAATCTGCAGAGAAAAAGACCTACACAAAAAGATTAGTTGCTGATGATAGTTTTACAATAAATGAGTTATTATTTTTATCCAAAACATACGGATTTGAAATTGAAGAACATTCTCGTTATGAAGGATATTACGTAAGCGCTCTAAAAATCCATAAACTGTATAATAGTCCTGGCGATATTACTTTTATTGAATCTGGCGATAAAGAATATCTAATGATTGAATTTCGTCGCTGGCAGTATGAATATCAGCCTAGAGGAGCTGGAGAAGATAGTTTGGGAGAAGATGTAACTTATATTCTTGGCATTTGGGAATCTCCATTACTGACAGATGAAATAATTGCAAAAATAAAAAAGCGATAATTAAAAGTCAGGCTACTCAATTATGACCAAAATTTCAATTATAAAAAAAATACAACTAGGTGGCGAAAGATCGTTTCCAATTGAAACTCCTGATTCTGAAGTATATTTTAATTTCTACTGCGGAAGCGGAGGAATAAAGCATGAAGCTATTATTTCTTTTAAAAACTCTAATTTTTTAAGCTCATTAATCGAAACTGGTCTGATAACAAATCATGATTTAGCCCAAAACAATATAGTTAAACTAGAATATTTGGAGGATCCAAACGCAGTATTTTCATTTAGGTATCAGATTTGTAATTTTAAAGATTGCCAGAACACTTATCTTTTAATTTTTGAGGTTCATGAAAATAGAGGTTATTATGGCTTTTTTGTACATGGGGTTTTAGAGATAAAAAATATCGCTTAACACTAGAAAAAATTCAACAAATCAGTATTAGCGTAGTAATAATTTCTAAAAAACAAAAACAAGTCTTCTGCTTCAAGTGACGATTTATTTTTGTTTAACGTAACACTGATAACATCGTCATCTTCCATTTTTTCGATTTTCCAAATATCATTTTCATTGACCAGCAAAAGAAAAATCTCTTCATTAAGATATTTAGCGCAAAAAGTTATTCTCTCCCTTCCGTCTCTCTTTTTCTTATCCAAATGAACAAAATCCGTAAATCCAATTATTAAAAACTTTTCTTTTATCGTCATATTATCTCATAAATAGTCAGGAAATCAAAGCTAAAATAAAATTATTTGAACTCATTTTAAACTAGGCCTAAAAATAGCTAAAGATAACATTTAGATTATATTTGCAATACCTCAAATAATTAAAACTAAAAAATGCAAACATCAAAAATCACAAGAATTGCTGTCGTAGCACTAGTACTTTTATTCTTAGTATTAAGTGTCATTAGCTGTAGTACACATACACATGTTCATAACCACCCTGCTCCATCTGGTAAAAAAATACCCCCAGGACAAGCCAAAAAAATGAATGGAGATAAAAGTGCAAAAGCTTACGCTCCAGGCCAGCAGAAAAAAAGATAATTTTATAAGCCTTCTGAAATTCAGGAGGTTTTTTTATATGAAAATAATTTTAACTTAGCATTAATGAGAAAACTGTTAGCCTACATTACATTAGTCTTTGCTATTGGTGGATTAATTTCTGAATTAACACATAATTTCAGGGATCTCAAATTAATATATTATAATTTGGATCCAGCTAACTATTATGAAAAAGATAAATTATACATTTGTAAGATAGAGAATAATAATTCCTCCAATTCAAGCGGATTTAATTCTTGGTATTATGGTGTTTTAGAAAAACAAAAAATAAATGAAAATATATACTATTCTACTTCTTATTTAATGGAAAATACCTCACTAGATACAAAGGGACAATATTTAAAAGTGTGGTATTGCAAAAATGTAAACAAAACTATATTACGAGATACAAATGAATTACAACCTACAATTTATATTAAAGGTATAATTATTTATGCACTGATTTTACTCATAATTCCTTGTCTGATTTCTATTTTAAAAAAAAGTAAAAGTTAAACAGTTGTTCTTAAATCTTATTTCTTTAAATTCTCAAAACGAAAATGAAGGCTACTTAATTAAATGTAACAAGGATATTACGCAAACCTTAATGATTATTTTTTAGAACCATTAATAACCTTAATCAAATAAGTTCCTTCGGGCAAATCAGTAATATTAAAGGCATTGGCACTCATTATTTGCTTTCCTTGTGAGAAGACCTCAATGGTTTTACCGCTTTTGTTTGTTTCAACTGAAGTCGCGGGAGCTGCAGTCTTTACAGGCATAGCTGCTACAACAGTTTTTTTTGATGCATTTGAAGTTGCAGGACTTGAGACAGGTATACTTTCGGTTACAGGAGCGCCAGTTGGTTTGGAACTATTATAGGCTTCCCTCACTTGTTCATCTGTCATGGCAACACTATACAATCTTAAATCGTCAATATCTGCATTGATACTCGTTGAGGTATTCAATTTTCCAAGATTTAAAATATAACCTTTTGCAGAACGCTGAATTCCTTCGACAGATTTTAGCAATTCGCCATTTCGGTAGATTTTAGAAATATTTCCATCATAGGTAATACTATAAAAATACCAAGTTTCTTTTACTAAAGGCACAGAAACAATTACATTATTTGCGTCTCCCCATCCTACCAAACTCAAATCTGAATTGCTTCCAGACACAGGCTGCTGCACTAATCCAAAGTATTGTCCGTTTACTGCTGCACCGTAACCCAAAATATAATTAGGAATGTTAACCGCATTAAATTTTACCCAAACCGATATTGTTTTTGGTTTATTATCTTGTGGAAGCTCTCCTACCACAGCCTGATAAGCCTTATTTACAAGTCGTAAAGCACTTTTAGGACTTCCCATTCTGTCATTTACAAAAAGCGGTGTGCCTAAAAACGAAATCGTATTATCGGTACTGTTCAAATTTCCATTGAAATTAAATTCCTGTACCGGATTTTGCGCGTTAGCAGTTAAAAAATTTACAAACATTAAAGTGAGTAATATTTTTTTCATAGTAGTAGCTTTTATCAGAATAGTTTTGGTTTAGGGCAAATAGTAACTAACTGTAAAATTTAAATTCATTAGATTTTACAGTTCTAAAATTTCGTTTATTATTTTTAGAAAATTTGTTAAAACTATAATTAAAATTCAGCATCTCCAAACAATTCCTACATACAAATGCATAATTCTCACAAAAATACTTAATAGCTCAAACAACTGCTTCTTCCAATTGCTTTAAGCGCACTTCAACATATCCATAATATTGGGCAACATTCAAAACACTATTTTTTTGCGATTCTATCTTACATTACGTTTTTATTTCTAACTTTAGCATTACAAGCTGGAAATCAAAGAAATATACCTAGACATGAAGAAAATTTTACTATTATTTTTTCTTTTATTTTTCTTAAAAATCACTGCACAGATTTCTGACACTCTTGTATTGAAAAACAATGATATTATTGTAGGTGAAATAAAAACCATGAATAAAGGCATTGTACAGATTGAAACCGATTACAGTAAAGACGATTTTAAATTAGAATGGAAATACGTTAAAAGCATTGGCTCGGAAAGAGTTCATATTATCAACCTTTCTAATGGTAATCTATTAAACGGAAAAATTACCAAAACCAAAACTCCCAATAAATGTGAAATCACCAATGTAGAAACGCAAACCAAAAGCATTGTAAATCTTGCCGATATTGTACGCATAAAACCGGTTGATGATAGTTTTTGGCACAGACTCGATGCCAGCTTTGATGCCGGAATTAAATTAACCAAAGCGCAAAGTTTACAGCAACTAACAATAAACGTAAATTTAGGCTACACTGCAAAAAAATGGTATGGAACTGCTATGTTTAAACAAATTCAATCGATACAAGATGATAGCGATCCTATACGAAGAATTGATACCGATGTTAGTTATGTACATTTACTGCCAAAGGATTATTTTATTCCGCTATCGGTGGTGACTTTAAAGAATACAGAACAGGATATTGATCTTCGTGTTGTTTCAAAAGCAGGTTTCGGAAAATATATCATTCATAGCAACAAAAAATACTGGGGAATCGCTTCCGGATTGTCTTTTAACCACGAGCGCTTTACAGAAACTCCTGAACCGAATAAAAGTTTGGAGCTATTTTTAGGCAGCGATCTTAACTTATATGATATTGGTGATTTTAGCATTCAGTCTAAAGTGACCTTTTTTCCTAGTTTAACAGAAAGCAAAAGGATTCGTACCGATTTTTCTGTTGATACGAAATACGACTTGCCACTAGATTTTTTTATTAAACTTTCTTTTGTTTACAACTACGACAACAAACCAAAGCCAGGAGCATCTAAAGATGATTATGTGTTTCAAACCACTTTTGGATGGAAATTAGACTAAAAAAAAGCCTCCTGAATACAGAAAGCTTTCCTTACTATTCCAAAAACTCAATTGCTTGCGCAATAAAAAAAACTAACTAACATTTAAAAACTAAAAAACCATTTATTTTGAGGTAATTTTTTTTGATGGAGTACTGGTAATTTTTAATAAATAAGTCCCTTCTGGAAGATCGCTTATATTCGTTGCATTACTTCCCATTAACTTTTGCCCTTGCGAATAAACTTCTACACTTTTTGTTGTTCCACTAACATCGCCCGAAGCAATAATAGTTTGATTTGTTTTTGTTTTTACTGCCGATTTAGCTGTTTTAGTCTCTGTAACTGCTGCTACAAGCAAATTAGAAGCCTTTTCGCTCTCATATAACTCATTTACCTGATCTGGGGTCAGCGCTATATTATAAATCTTTAAATCGTCTATATCAGCATTTATTCCAACCATTGTGTTAATTTCGCCCAATCTAAAAATATTTCCATTAGTAGACCTTACCATACCCTCTAGATATTTCAATAATTTACCATCGCGATATATCTTAGAAGTAGCTCCTTCGTAGGTAATCGTATAATTATACCAAATGTTCTTTTCAAGCGGTGTAGATACAATAACATCATTAGAAGCACCCCAAGCAGCCAAACTTAAATCGGAGTTAGAAGAAGTTGTTCCTTGCTGTAATAGCCCGCAATATTGCGCAGTAAGAGGACTTCCGTAACCCCAAATATAGTTTGCGTTTGAAATATCATTAAACTTAACCCAAATACTAATTGTTCTTGAGCTTTTTCCTTGAGGCAGGTTATCGATTACAGCTTCTAGAGCTTTATTATTTAATCGTTGAGCTCCTTTTATAACTCCAGCTCTGTCTGCTACGAAATTGTTGGTACCGATAAACGAAGTGGTGTTTGCCGTATTATTTAAAGTACCATTAAAGTTAAATTCCTGAATCGGTGTTTGCGCATTCACATTCAAATAACTTACAAACAATACTGTTAGTAGTAATTTTTTCATAATAGTAGATTTTAGGGATTAAACAACTATGTTATTTTAATACCTCTAAACTATATTATTATGGTATCGAGCTAAAATATTTCCGACAACTTACCTAAATACTCGTTAAAATAACGTTTTTTAATCATTTCATCTATAAAAAGTCATTTTTTAAAACTCAATAATTTTATCAAAACTTTAAATTAAATTTATTAATCTTAATAATTTCCTACGTATAAATACGGTATAATCAACAAAATAATAAATTTTAACTTTTACATGTTTGTTTACTTGCCGAAAAAGAAGCCAACAAAAAAAACTCCATTCGAAATTACGAATGGAGTTTCTATATTAGAATAAAGTACTTTATACTACTTTACGAATTCAATTTTTTGAGCTTCTTCTTCGTTAACACTATCAAAGAAACCTTGCTCGTTCATCCAGTCATCGCTGAATACTTTACTCATGTAACGAGAACCATGATCTGGGAAGATAGCAATAATATTACTCTCTTTTGTAAATTCTCCTTCTTCAGCATATTGCTTAATAGCTTGCATTACTGCTCCAGAAGTATATCCAACAAATAAACCTTCTTTTCTAGTAATCTCTCTAGCAGAGTGAGCACTTTCTTCATCGGTTACTTTCATGAATTTATCAATAATATCAAAATCTGTAGCCGATGGGATTAAGTTCTTACCAAGACCTTCTATACGGTAAGGGTAAATTTCTTTGCTATCGAATTCTTTTGTCTCGTGGTATTTTTTCAATACAGAACCAAAAGCATCAACTCCTAAAATTCTAATATTTGGATTTTTTTCTTTTAAGAATTTTGCAGTTCCAGAGATAGTTCCTCCTGTTCCGCTGCAAGCAACTAAGTGCGTAATTTGTCCTTTTGTCTGTTCCCAAATCTCTGGACCTGTAGTGTTATAGTGAGCATCAATATTTAACTGATTGAAATATTGATTAATGTAGACTGAACCTTTTGTCTCTTCGTGCAAACGTTTTGCTACATTATAATAAGATCTTTCATCATCTGCAGAAACGTGAGCCGGACAGACATACACTTTGGCGCCTAAACTTCTCAACATGTCAATTTTATCTTTAGATGATTTTGAACTTACAGCCAAAATACAATTGTAACCTTTAATAATGCTTACCATTGCTAAACTAAATCCTGTGTTACCAGATGTTGTTTCGATAATGGTATCTCCTGGAGATAGAATTCCTTTTCTTTCGGCTTCTTCAATAATATATAGTGCTATTCTATCTTTTGAGGAATGACCTGGGTTGAAAGCTTCTACCTTTGCGTAGAAATTTCCTTCTAACTCTTCGGTAATTTTATTTAGCTTAATAAGGGGGGTGTTTCCTATTAACTCTAAAACATTATTATAAGCAGTTATTTCTTCTTTCATAAAAAAATAGTTAATCAAAGGTCTTTTCTAAATTAACCTTGATAGGTTGCAAATTTAACAAAAAATTTCTAATTAGCTTTTAATTTTTTCTAAATCTAATAAAAAACTAAATTCTTTTGCTAAGTCTTTTAAAGCCTCAAAACGTCCCGAAGCCCCGCCATGACCTGCATCCATGTTGGTATCTAAAAACAAAAGTTTATTATTTGTTTTCAAATCTCGCAATTTTGCAACCCATTTAGCTGGCTCCCAATATTGTACCTGCGAATCATGAAGACCAGTAGACACATACATATTAGGATATTCTTGTGCTTTTACGTTATCGTAAGGCGAATACGACAACATATAATCGTAATATTCTTTCTTGTTTGGGTTTCCCCATTCGTCATACTCTCCAGTTGTAAGCGGAATACTGTCGTCCAACATCGTGGTAATTACGTCTACAAAAGGCACCTGAGCGATAACGCCATTATACAATTCAGGAGCTTCATTTACAATCACTCCCATTAAAAGTCCTCCAGCAGATCCTCCTTCAGCATAAAGATGTTCAGGAGAAGTGTACTTTTGGTCTATTACAAATTTAGAGCAATCGATGAAATCTGTAAAGGTATTTTTCTTTTTTAACAGTTTTCCGTCTTCATACCATTGTCTTCCTAAGTCCTCACCTCCTCTAATATGGGCGATTGCATAAACAAATCCGCGGTCTAAAAGCGACAATCTTGTCGAAGAAAAATATGTATCCATCGTAATTCCGTATGAACCGTATGCATAAAGCAACAACGGATTTTTACCATTTTTCTCCAATCCTTTTCTGTAAACCATCGAAATAGGCACCTTTACACCATCTCTGGCTGTTGCCCAAACCCTTTCTTCTATATAATTGTTCTTATCAAATTTCCCTCCTAAAACCTCTTGTTCTTTCAAGATTTCTTTGGTTTTAGTCTTCATATTAAAATCAATTACAGAAGACGGAGTTGCCAATGATTGATAACTGTAACGCAAAATATCGGTGTCAAAATCAACATTGGTTGTGGTGTACGCATTATACGTTTCACTGCCAAAAGGAAGATAATAATCTGGCTCATCGCCCCAAGGCATGATCCTAATATGATTTAATCCGTTAGAACGTTCTTCTACGACTAAATAGTTCTTAAAGATTTCAATATCTTCCAACAAGACATCTTCTCTATGCGGAATGAGATCTACCCAGTTTTTCTTTCCTGTTTTACCTTCAGGCGTTTTCATCAATTTAAAATTGGTCGCCTTATCTTTATTGGTTAGAATATAAAAAGAATCTTCGTAATGAGAGATACTGTATTCTAACCCGCGTACACGAGGCTGAAAGACTGTAAACTCTCCATCTGGATTACTTGAGTTTAGAATTCTATATTCTGTCGTTAATGTACTTCCAGAACCAATAACAATATATTTTCTTGATTTTTCTTTACTGATCGACACATTAAAAGTATCATCTATTTCATCAAAAACCAAAACATCATTTTCAGATGCAGTATTTAATTTATGTCTAAAAACCTTATCGGCTCTCAACGTAACTTGATCTTGTCTCACATAAAAAATAGTACTGTTGTCATTTGCCCAAACTGAAGCGCCTGTAACATTTTCTATTTTATCTGCTAAAATTTCACCAGTTTCTAGGTTTTTTATTTGAATCGTATAAATTCTTCTTCCAACAATATCTACTCCAAAACTAGCAAATTTGTTATCTGGACTAATGCTTAAACCACCTAATTTAAAATAAGCGTGTCCTTTTGCCATTTCGTTACAATTAAAAAGAATTTCTTCTTCGGCAGAAAGGCTTCCTTTTTTTCTTGCAAAAATTGGATAATCCTGCCCTGTTTCGAAACGTGTAATATAAAAGTATCCATTATAAAAATAAGGAACAGAAGAGTCATCTTCTTTAATCCTTGCTTTCATCTCTTCAAACAGACTATCTTTTAAATTTTGGGTATGAGAAGTCATGCTTTGGTAATAAGCATTCTCCTTATTTAGATAATCAATTACTTCAGAATCCTCTCGGTCATTAAGCCAGAAATAGTTGTCAATCCTAGCTTCTTTATGTTTTTTTAATGTCTTTGGAATTATTTTAGCCTTTGGGGCCGATATATCATTTTGCATTTATTAAGCATTAATTTTTAAATATGAAGACGCAAAAATAGCACAAACCCAACAGAACAGAATTAATTTTTTCTTAAATTATTCTATTGAATTCACACAGCAATATAGTAATTTTGTCTGAAATAATTTAAAAAATCAACAAAAATGGATTTAATGGGAATGATGGGCAAACTTAAAGAAACCCAGCAAAAAATTGAAGATACTAAAAAGCGCTTAGATACTGTTTTGATTGATGAACAAAGCGCTGACGGATTATTAAAAGTTACTATCACTGCTAGTAGAAAAATAAAATCGCTTTCTATTGACGATTCTCTTTTAGAAGATAAAGAGCAATTAGAAGATTACTTAATTGTAACGTTAAATAAAGCTATAGAAAAAGCAACAAGTGTAAACGAAAGAGAATTAGATGCCGTAGCTAGAATGGATATGCCGTCTATTCCTGGAATGGATAATTTGTTTAAATAAGTTACAAAGGTTTAGAGATGCAAAGGTTTAGAGGTTTTATTGGAAATAGTAATCAACCTAAACCATCAAAACCTAAAAAAGGTATAATTAAACTTAGGAGGAAGTTTTAGTATGTATGCAGGTGATTTTGAAGGTGAAGAAATTATCAAATCTGAAGAGAAGCTTCAAGAGGTTTTAAGAAAACGTCCAGCTTTTGATGCTAATAACTTTATTTTGACTTTTAGCGAAGATGGATTTCCGCAGTTAAATATATTTGTAAAAAAAGATATATGTATTATCTACTACATAGAGGAAAATAGCGAGAATTTTGTTTCATATGATGAGTTTGAATACTATGAACACCATGGGGAAACGGAGATTTTTTATGAAAGTATGTCAGGTGAAGAAACAGAACTATCTAGTGAAAACATTGTTCCTATAAACAAAATGTATGAGGTAGCAACAGAATTTTTTGTTACAAAAACACGTCCAAGATGCATAAAGTGGACAGAGCTATAATAGCATTTTCTATATGTTAAATAATATTCTTGTTTTGTTACAAAAAAAGACGCACTTATTGTGCGTCTTTTTTTATAAACTTTGTCACTCTGAACCTTTGTCACTTTATCACTTTCTCTAAAACTTCGAAAGCGTATCAATTACATAAGTATGCATTACTTCTTTATAATCCAAATGCGTTACAATACGAAGTTTATTATGTCCTAAAGAACTTATTAATATGTTTTTCTGTTTTAATTTTTCAATCAATAGTTGATCACTGTAACCTTCTGCAAGAGAAAAAATCAAAATATTGGTTTCAACAGGTTCAATAGATGCAATCCAAGGTTTTGTACTCAAGATCTTTGCAATTTCTTTCGCTCTGCGATGATCTTCTGCCAATCTTTCAATATTATGAGCTAAAGCATATAATCCTGCTGCAGCCAAATAACCAACTTGACGCATTCCTCCACCTAATATCTTCCTGATTCTCAACGCTCTGTGAATATCAGCTTTACTTCCAAGCAGTACAGAACCAATTGGAGCGCCTAACCCTTTAGACAAACAAACCGAAATGGTATCGAAAATTGCCCCAAATTCTCTAGGATTCTGTCTTTTAGCTACTAACGCATTCCAAATTCGAGCACCATCTAAGTGAAACTTCAAATTATGAGCATCACAGACTTTTTTTATCTCTCTTAAATCTTCTAATTCATAACAAGCGCCACCACCTTTATTGGTCGTATTTTCTACACATACCAAACTCGTTAGCGGACTATGATAAAACTCTGGATCGTTTATTGCGGCTTTTACTTGCGCAGCAGTTATCATTCCGCGATTTCCATCCAATAAACAGCAAGAAACACCGCTATTAAAAGAAACTCCTCCTCCTTCATAATGATAAACGTGAGCATATTTATCTGCAATTAATTGTTCTCCAGGCTGCGTGTGCAGTTTAATTGCAGTCTGGTTTGCCATAGTTCCAGACGGGAAAAAAAGTCCAGCTTCCATACCAAAAAACTCCGCTGTTCTATTTTCTAATTCAATCACCGTTGGGTCCTGTTTGTATACATCATCGCCGACATGAGCGTTAAACATATACTGAAGCATCTCATAAGTAGGCTTTGTTATGGTATCGCTGATTAAATTTATTTCCATATTCTAAAAACTATATCTTATTTTTGTATGCAAAATTACGTATTACAAATAGTTATTCTGGGCAAGTTTAATAAAATTTAACTCGCTCGTTTCTATAGACCAAATTAACGTAATAATTCTAAAAAACATATAAAAACCTATTAATTAATTTATGACAACAGCCGAACAAGTAAAAGGTATTGTGGAGCGCCTTGGTGCGTTGAGGAGGTATCTTTGACGTCGATGCTAAACTAATCGAGATTGCAAACGAAGAAGAAAAAACTTTTGCTCCTGATTTTTGGAACAATCCAAAAGAAGCAGAGAACATTGTAAAGAACCTTCGAAACAAGAAAAAATGGATTGAAGATTATGACAAAGCAGTATCACTCACAGAAGAATTACAGCTGGCTTATGATTTTTACAAAGAAGGAGAACTTTCTGTAGATGAATTAGATGAACAATATGAAGCTGCTCAAGCACATATTGAAAATATCGAGTTCAAAAACATGCTTTCTGATGAAGGCGACAGTTTAAGTGCGGTAGTTCAAATTACTGCAGGAGCTGGCGGAACTGAAAGTTGCGATTGGGCAGGAATGCTGATGCGTATGTACATGATGTGGGGAGAAAGCTATGGTTACAAAATCAAAGAGCTTAACTTTCAAGAAGGCGACGTTGCCGGAATTAAAACCGTAACTTTAGAGTTCGAAGGAGATTACTCTTTCGGGTATTTAAAAGGAGAAAATGGTGTTCACCGTTTGGTTCGTATTTCGCCTTTTGACAGTAACGCAAAACGTCATACTTCTTTCGTATCGGTTTATGTTTATCCATTAGTTGATGATAGTATCGAAATCGACATTAATCCTGCCGATATCGAAATCACAACTTCTCGTTCGAGTGGTGCTGGTGGACAGAATGTAAATAAAGTTGAAACTAAAGTTCAGTTAGTTCACAAACCAACTGGAATTCAGATTCAATGTTCTGAAACGAGATCTCAACAAGACAACAGACAGCGTGCCATGCAAATGCTTCGTTCTCAGTTGTATGAAATCGAATTAAAGAAACAACAAGCGCAACGTGCTGATATCGAAGCTGGAAAAATGAAAATCGAATGGGGTTCGCAAATTCGTAATTACGTTATGCAGCCTTATAAATTAGTAAAAGACGTTCGTACAGGTTACGAAACCAGTGATGTGGACGGTGTAATGAACGGAAATATCAATCCATTCCTTAAAGCCTATCTGATGATGATGGGACAGAAGGAAGAGGAATAGTATTCAGTGTTCAGTTTTTTTTAGTGTTCAGTTGCAGTGAACCTGAAACTTTAAACTTTAAAACAAAAAAGTTATGATAAAATGGGCAGATGTAATTCATTTTACAAATAAAGGAAATCCAGCTCCAGACAAAAGAGTGGAGAAAACGGATGAAGAATGGAAACAAATTCTAACTCCAGAAGAATTTCAGGTAACACGTTTAAAGGGAACTGAAAGATCTTTTAGCTCAGAAATGTGCAGTTTGTTTGAACCTGGAATTTACGAATGTAAATGCTGTGGCACTTTATTGTTTGATGCCAGCGAAAAGTTCGAATCTGGAACAGGATGGCCTCTTTTACGCAACCCGTAAAAGAAAATGCGGTTGGATATCATGCTGATAGATCTCACGGAATGATTCGTGTTGAAGTAACTTGTAATGTTTGCGATTCGCATTTAGGACACATTTTTCCTGATGGTTCGCCTCCAAGTGGTTTACGCTACTGCATTAACGCAGTTTCTTTATCAAAAATCAAAGAATAATACATCAAAAAGCGGTTCATTAAAACGAATCGCTTTTTTTATTAAACCCTCACTATAAATGATTTAACAAAACAAATGTAAGCGATAACCTAACAATTAAATTATTTATTTTCTATACCCACTTTCCAATTATTCTAAACAAAATACCCAAGCATTTATTAGTCAGTTTATTAAAAAACCCTCATTAAATTAATACACTGAATGTTAATTTTGTAAAAATTACCATCTTATTTTAAACATTTATTAAGAAACATAAAAAAATAATTAGGTAATTAAAATCTAATTCATTTTATTTGGCAAAAAATAACCCTTTAGTCGATTAAAATTTGTCAATGAGATCCTATTCAATTCAAGAAATTAGCGAAGTTATTAATGGTGTAATTTACGGCAGTACTTCACAAAGCGTAACTGCAACAGAACAATTAGAAAAAGCAACGACTTCGGAAATCTCATTTATCGGAAATAAAAAATACGAAAAATACTGGTCGACATCTAATGCTTCCATTGCAGTTGTAAATGAAGATATTTCAATAGAGCCTGGAGAGAACCGCGCTTTTATAAAAGTAAAAAATGCCGATTTGGCAATGTCACAAATCCTTGCCCTTTTTGCTCCCCCTGCCCCAATCTTTCATAACAATATTCATAAAACAGCCACTATAGACGAAACCGCTATAATTGGTGAAGGCGCTAAAATTGGCGCTGGCTGCTACATTGGCCCAAAAGTAGAAATTGGCGCTAACACCGTAATTTATCCTAACGTGACCATTTTAGACGAATGTACAATCGGAAGAAACACGATTATCTGGTCTGGAACTGTTATTCGCGAACGTTGTCATATCGGAAGCGAATGCATTATTCACCCAAACGCAACAATTGGTGCAGATGGTTTTGGATTTCGTCCTTGTACGGAAAAAGGATTGGTAAAGATTCCGCAAATTGGAAATGTTATCATAGGAAATGGAGTTGAAATTGGCGCAAATTCTTGTGTGAGCCGAGGAAAATTCAGCTCTACAATTCTTGGTGACGGATGTAAAATTGATAATTTAGTCCAGATTGGACATAATAGCAAATTAGGCAAGTTCTGCATTATGGCCGGAAACAGTGGCTTAGCAGGTTCTGTAACCTTAGGAAACGGAGTTATTATTGGCGGAAGCGCTTCTATAAAAGACCACACTACAATTGGAGATGGTGCCATAATTGGTGCCGGATTTGGCGTTACCGGAGATGTTCCTGCAGGAAAAACAATGCTTGGGTACCCTGCCGTTGAAGCTCGTGATGCTTTAAAACAATGGGCTTTACTTAAACAAATGGTTTGCATTCCTAAAAAATAAATCAATTCTATTTATAAAAAAACATCCGCAAAAGCGGATGTTTTTTGTTTTATAAAGCTTCACATTCAAAGCCAATAACTTTCATCAGGAAAATTACTTTTTCGATAATATCATCTTTACATTCAAATCTGAGAATATTATCGCAATCTTCAAGATCAAAATTCCATTTTGAATCTGGAAACAAGCGATTCAGTTTTGGCGTAACTTTCTTCACTTTAGAAATGCTGTCAACATTTGTTTTGAATACAAAAATCATGATTTTACCCGTTTTTAATCTTACTTAAAATTTTAGAATCAATATAAAAAGTACCAAAGGGAATTACACAAGCTAAAAGCACTTTCCATGTTGTAGTTGCAAACTTCCAGTTCTGCTCTACTCCAACGCTTATTGTATTAAATATAAAAAGTAGAAATAAAGCACCATGAATGGTTCCTATTGGCCTGGTCAAAAATGGCATTTCAAAAATATATTTCATGGGCATTGCTATAAAAAGCAAAATCAAAAGTGAAGTTCCTTCAAGAAATCCAATAATTCGTAAACGTCCGGTATTGGTCTGAAATAAATTTTTCATAATTATCTAAAATAAGGTCGGTTAGCAAGAGGTGAAAATGGCCACGGAATGGCAATAAAAATGATTATTAAAGCGATAGAAAACCAAATAAGCATGGTTTTAAATTTCTCTTTGTCAGAAAGTTTTCTTTTGGCTAGAGCAGATCCAATTGTTATAAAAATGATCACTATAAGCATTAATGTAATATGAATAATTCCGAAGAAAGAAGCATCCAGATTTTGAACAGCATCTTTATAATTTCTCCAGAAATATTTCACAATCGGACTTTGCACATATACCAATATGCCGAAAAGAAGCTGAATATGAGCAATTTTGGCCGTCCAGTGCCTAAGGAGATTATCCTTTTTGGTAAAAGGAAGTTTTTGAGAATAACCTTTGTAAGCAATAAAAATAGAATACAATAAGCTTACTAATACAAGCCACCTCACGAATGAATGGCCTTCTAAAAGTGTTTGATACATTGTTTTTTGATTTAGACAATGCAAATATATTCAAAAACATACTAATTGGTATGTTTTTGAATATTAATTTTATTTTAAACCATTCAAATAAACATTAAGTTCCTTTAAATAAACCAGATAAGAAGAATTATCGTTCTGAAGTTTCCCAAAATTTCGTATTCCCCAATAACCAGATAAGATAAAAAATGCTACTTGTTCGCCAACAACATCTTTGCGAATTAAACCTGATTCTTTTCCTTTTTCAATTGAATTGATGATGGTTGCCTTCCATAAATCAACCAATTCGGCTAAAGCTTCACTGAATTTAGTATTCCATGGCGTCATTTCCTGAGTAAGATTTCCAACTGGACAGCCGTATTTTACCTGCAGGAAAGGATCTTCAAGCAACAAATATGAAATCATATTATAAAAATCTTCAATAGGATTTTGCGAGGCTTCTGTGGGCTTTATGAAATGTTCCTGCATCGTTGGTTTTAGAATTTCTTCAATAATTGCAACTCCCATTTCATCTTTCGTTTTAAAATGATAGTAGAAAGCACCTTTTGTTACTTTAGTTGTCGCAATAATTTCATCAATACTAGTGGTTTGATACCCTTTGGTATAAATCAATTCAAATGCTTTATGAAGAATTGTTAGTCGTGTATTTGCCGCTTTTGACATAAAAAATACTAATTAGTATTAAATAGCAAATTAAAGAAAAATAATTAAGTAATCCTTCTTGCCCTACTTTTGAAAAATACAATAAAAAAACATTTGCATACTATTTCTTAATTCGTGAAGCTACTCATTTATTTCAATTGATTTTGTAAATTAGCCAACACTATTTTATCAAATCAATACTACCTCATGGATTTAAACTTCAATAAAAACGAAGATCACAATAAATTACTTCTTTCTGAACTAAAACAAAAATTCGCCAAAGTAAAATTAGGCGGAGGCGAAAAAAGAATCGAAAAACTGCATGCTGAAGGTAAAATGACCGCTCGCGAAAGAATTGCTTATTTATTGGATGAAAATTCTAAAAGTATTGAGATTGGAGGGTTTGCTGGAGAAGGAATGTACCCAGAACATGGTGGCTGCCCTTCTGGAGGTGTTGTGGTGAAAATTGGCTACATTAGAGGCAAACAATGTATTGTAGTTGCCAATGATGCAACTGTAAAAGCCGGAGCTTGGTTTCCGATTACAGGAAAGAAAAATCTTCGTGCGCAGGAAATCGCGATGGAAAACCGACTTCCCATAATTTATCTTGTAGACAGCGCAGGTGTTTATCTGCCAATGCAAGACGAAATTTTTCCTGACAAAGAACATTTCGGACGTATTTTTAGAAACAACGCTCAAATGAGCAGCATGGGAATTACCCAAATTGCTGCCGTTATGGGAAGCTGTGTTGCTGGCGGAGCTTATCTGCCAATTATGAGCGACGAAGCTCTAATCGTTGACAAAACGGGAAGTATTTTCCTTGCTGGAAGCTATTTAGTAAAAGCGGCTATTGGAGAAACAATAGACAATGAAACTTTAGGTGGTGCGACAACACATTGCGAAATTTCAGGCGTTACCGATTATAAAGCCAAAGACGATAAAGATGCTTTAGATAAAATCAAAAATATTGTAGATAAAATTGGAGATTTTGATAAAGCAGGCTATAGCCGAATCAAATCGGAAAAACCGGCATTAGAACCCAATGATATTTACGGAATTCTTCCAAAAGCCAGAACCGAACAATACGATATGATGGAAATCATTAAGCGTCTGGTTGATAATTCAGAATTTGAAGCTTATAAGGAAGGTTACGGACAATCTCTCATTACAGGTTATGCCAGAATTGATGGCTGGGCTGTAGGGATTATCGCCAACCAAAGAAAAGTGGTGAAAACCAAAAAAGGAGAAATGCAGTTTGGCGGTGTTATTTATTCTGACAGTGCCGATAAAGCTACCCGTTTTATTGCCAATTGCAACCAGAAAAAAATTCCATTGGTATTTTTACAAGACGTAACAGGTTTCATGGTGGGTTCAAAATCAGAACATGGCGGAATTATTAAAGACGGTGCCAAAATGGTAAATGCTGTAAGCAATTCAGTTGTTCCAAAATTTACAGTTATTGTCGGAAATTCATACGGAGCAGGAAACTATGCTATGTGCGGAAAAGCTTATGATCCGCGATTAATATTTGCTTGGCCAAGCGCAGAACTTGCTGTAATGGGCGGAACTCAAGCGGCAAAAGTACTAGCGCAAATTGAAGCTTCTTCGCTTAAAGCGAAAGGAGAGAAAGTCGATGAAGCGAAAGAAACAGAGCTATTCAATAAAATAAAAGCACGTTACGATGAGCAGACTTCACCTTATTATGCAGCCTCAAGATTGTGGACAGACGCAATTATTGACCCATTAGAAACCCGAAATTGGATTTCAATGGGAATTGAAGCTGCAAACCACGCTCCTATTCAAAAACCATTCAATTTGGGAGTCATTCAAGTTTAAGGATTTAAGAATTCTTAAAGAAACATTAAATTAAAAGCAAGAAGCTTATTTTCAAGATGTTAAAAATAAATATTTAATTAAAAATTAGTAACTTAGTAATGTAATTTTTAATCACACAACATCATGGAAAATGTAAAAAGTTTGAATAAATGGGCAAATTCGCACACTTATTTACCAGTTGATTTAGTACGTATTGTTTTGGGTGGATTTTTATTTATGAAAGGTGTCTCTTTCGTCACCAATATTCAATACCTGCATGATTTGATTTCCCCTATCGATAAGTATGGCGGAGGTATGTTTATGCTACATTACATTGCTCCTGCCCACATGATTGGTGGTATAATGATTATTTTTGGACTTTTAACCAGATGGGCAATAGCAGCTCAATTACCCATTTTATTCGGGCCGTTCTCATTAACTTTATGGGACAAATGCACTCCGAAAGTTTAGTTTTAGCATTAATCATTTTATTTGTCTGCATTTTTTTCCTATTTTATGGAAGCGGTAAACACTCGGCAGATTACTATTTTAAAATGCAACAATAACTCTTAAGCCCCCATTTTATTGGGGTCTTTTTTTTGAGTGTTAATTAATTCTATAAAATTTCTTTAATTGCGTTTTATGACTTAAATTCGCCGGCATGAATTGGATTCGTAAAACCGTTATTTTCATTACGCTTTTGCTAGCGGGATTGTTTGCTTATCAGGCAGACCAAGATTCTGCACGCATAATCGAAACAGAAAAATCGGATACCAATTTCTGTAAAGACGTTTTAGATTCTTCTGCATTTATACAGCCTCAGGGAAGTTATCAGTTTGCGGCAAACATCAAAACAAATCCTAGCGGAATTATTAAATGTTTTGACACGCTATTACCGCTAATTCCACAGCATCAAACCGTTACTTATAACACAGCATATACTAAACTCTTTACTACTCAAAGTAAAAAGGTCTCGGTCATACTTTATGCTTTCCATTTTTTCTGGTAAATAAATACTTGATTTTTCCCTAGAAGATTATTCTTCTAGCACTTAATTAGCCGTTTTCAAACTGAAAACCGCTTTATCTCATTTATTTATTTCATTAAAAACATCATGGAAACTACTACCACCATTATGGGTATTGTGATTCTGATTATTGTCGCTATCCCAGTATATTTTTCTGCGCGCTCATCTGCAGCTAGCAAATCAAGAATTTTAAACATCAAGAAAAGATTCAATCCAAATCATCCTGAAGATTTTGATTTGACGGAATCTATCAACAATAAAACTTTAACGATTGATCAGAAAAATAATAAATTCATTTTGATGAATTTCAATCCAAATCAACAGGAATCAACCTATGTCGACTTAAATACAATTGCTTCCAGCAAATTAATTCCGACAACAGATGCTGGTTCAGATACAATTATCAAAATTGATTTCGAATTTCAAGAAAAAGAAACATCAAAAAAAATATTAATTCCATTCTATGATTTTGATGATGACCGCATCAAACAGATTAGTGTCTATCAAGATCATCAGTTTGCGAAAAAATGGCTTAAAATCATCCAAGATTCTATATCACGTTAGTTATTTAATTCAGTAAAGAGACTCAATTTTGGGTCTCTTTTTTTTACAAGTTATATGATATTTGTCATTTTATGTCTTCGCCTTAAGTTTTAATTTTGATGAAAACTAAATCCGTCGTTATGAAAATTTCTTTGACACAAAAGTACAATGTCCCAGGTTCAAGATATACTAGTTATCCGACAGTTCCATATTGGAACGAAGCTGACTTTACATCAGAAAAATGGATTACTACTTTAAAACAATCATTCTCAGAAAGCAATTCAAAGAACGGAATCAGTTTATACATTCACCTGCCTTTTTGCGAAAGCATGTGCACTTTCTGCGGATGCAACAAGCGTATTACCAAAAATCATTCAGTAGAAGAGAAATACATTCAGGCCGTTCTTAAAGAATGGAAAATGTATTGTGATTTACTTCCAGAAAAGCCCGTTATTAAAGAAATACATTTAGGTGGAGGAACTCCAACATTCTTTTCAAAAGAAAATCTGGAGAGCCTTATAAACGGAATTTTTAAAAATGCTGTAAAAGCAGCAAATCACGAATTTAGTTTTGAAGGACACCCAAACAATACAACTTACGAACAGCTTAAAAAACTTTACGAATTAGGCTTTCGCCGAGTAAGTTTTGGAGTTCAAGATTACTCTGCAACTGTTCAAAAAGCTATAAATAGAATTCAGCCATTTCATAATGTTGCCAAAGTAACTTTTTGGGCAAAAGAAATTGGCTACACTTCAATTGGACACGATATTATCTTTGGACTTCCATTTCAAACCATCGAAGATGTAATTGATACAGTTGAAAAAACCAATTCATTAAAACCAGATAGACTAGCGTTTTACAGTTATGCACACGTGCCTTGGATAAAAGGGAATGGACAACGTGGTTTTAATGACGAAAATCTGCCTAAAGATTCGGAAAAAAGAAAACTGTATGAAATTGGTAAAAAACTTTTAATTCAAAACGGTTATCATGAAATTGGCATGGACCATTTTGCTTTAACAGACGATAGTTTATATAAAGCCGCACATAATGGAAATCTGCACAGAAACTTCATGGGTTATAGCGCTTCAAAAACGCAGGTTATGATTGGACTTGGCGTCTCTTCTATTAGCGACAGCTGGTATAGTTTTGCACAAAACACCAAAAGTCTAGAGGAATATTACGAGATTTTAGAGTCTGACCAACTTCCTGTTGTAAAAGGCCATATTTTGAACGCTGAAGATCTAATTATTAGAAAACACATTCTGAATTTAACCTGTGAATTGGAGACTTCCTGGAGTGGAGAATCTCTAAATTTTGCCGAACTTCCTGAGGTTATTATTGCTTTAAAAGAAATCGAAAACGATAATTTAATTATTATTGAAAGTAATAAAATCAAAATTACAGAAGAAGGAAGGCCTTTTGTACGTAATATTTGTATGGCTTTTGATTTACATCTAAAAAGAAAGTCACCGGAAACAAATTTGTTTTCGATGACCGTATAAAATCTTTTTAAAATATCTTTTTAATGGCAGTTTGGAGTCTGCTGCACAAATAAACTCATGTTTGAAGGAGAAATATAAGGAATACCTAATCCTAATCCGCGAAGGATAAATAAAACTCCAATTATAACTGCTACATAAGGAATTGCCTTTTGAATTTTGTTTTTTAAAGGCAGTTTCAGCAATGTATTGACATAAACTACAATCGTCATCAAAGGAATTGTTCCGATTCCAAACAAAAGCATATAAAGTATACCAAGACCTGCGCTCTGCATGGCAATTGCTCCAAACAAAGCAACATAAACCATTCCGCATGGTAAAAATCCATTTAGAAGACCAATTGTAAAAAGAGATTTATAACTCTTGTTTTTAAACTGACTTCCAAGATTGCCTTTAACTTTTGAAATGATTTTGTATACTGGTTTAGAAAAATTGTATTGAGCAAATTTCTTCTCAGGAATCAAAACCAAAACAATCATAATTACACCAATAATTATTGACATTTTCTGCTGTAATCCTGCGAGAAAAAAACCTCTTCCGAGCAATCCAAAAATCAGCCCAATTGCTGAATACGCGGTTAATCGACCAAAATGATATGTCATAATCTGTGTTACTCTTTTGGCTTCATTTTGCCTGTCTACAGGAAGCATCATAGCAATTGGCCCGCACATTCCAACACAATGCAGACTACTGATCAAACCTAAAAATAAAGCAGAGAATAACATTTTGATTTAGTTTACGTAAATGACTTCTTTAGTGAGATATTTTTTTCCTTCATATTGCCATTCCATATTCACATCCCAACGACCCTTTATTAGTTTTTTCTGTGGAATAATAATTTCTGAATTGTTTAAAGCAATTTGAGTATTAAAATCGAATTTTTTGTTTGAAGGTCTATACAGTTGAATATTACCTTTCACCTTGTCACTTTCAAATCCTGCAGGAAAGATTACCGCTACACCATCTTCAGTATATTTGATTGATGGTTTATGTTGTAAATCGTGTGCATTTTGAATCCTTGCCATTTCGTCCTGAAAGTGCGTATCGTGTTTGTAATATTCTTCAACTACCAAATCATTATCGTATTTAGAATTTGACTGCACTTCAAAAACAAAATATAAAATAAATGTCATAAACAATCCGAATGCAATGACGATTCCAGTTCCCCAATTAAATTTCATAATACTATATTTTTAATTAAAACTACGTGGTCCTAAGAAATTTGTTGTTGTTGTTTCTATGAGTTCAGAACCATTATAAACTCCTATTTTTACTTTTGTTTTATCGCTTTCCAATAAAACTTCATCGATTTCAATGAATAATGTTCCTTGAGAAATTCCTTCTTTTGCAACCTTAAAATGTCTCTTACCAACATTTTTAATTTCTCCCTTCTGATCTATTAATTCAAAATGAATATCGTTGTAATCTTTCATCGTTTTGTTTACAATTTTATAGGTGTAAACGTTACTAATTTTTTCTCCATTATGCTGGAACAACTGACCAGGCAAACGTAAAACTACTGCTTGTACATCTGTTCTTAAAAATAGCATTCCAACAAAAATACTCAATAAAATAAAGAGAACAGCTGTATAACCTTTCATTCTTGCTGTAAACTTAAAAGGTTCTTTTTTGGCAATTTCATCTTCCGAAGCATAGCGGATAAGGCCTTTTGGCAGTCCAACAGATTCCATAATATGATCACACTCATCGATACAAGCTGTACAGTTTGTACATTCTAACTGTGTTCCGTTTCTAATGTCAATTCCCATAGGGCAAACATGAACACATTGAAGACAATCAATACAATCTCCTTTTCCTGTTAATGCTCTATCTTCTTTTTTATTGAATTTTGCACGGCCTTCTTCTTTTTCACCTCGTACAAAATCATAAGCAACATTTATAGATTTATTATCTAGAAGAACCCCTTGTAATCTTCCGTACGGGCAAGCAATAATACAAACCTGTTCACGAAACCATACAAAAACAAAATAGAAAACTCCAGTAAATATTAATAATGCTATAAAATTGCTTGCCTGTTTTATCGGGCCTTGCTCAATCATTAAAAATAATGTGTCGCTTCCTACCAAATAAGCAAGAAAGACATTAGCAATAAGGAAAGAGATCAAAAAGAAAATAGTCCACTTAATCAGTCTTTTTCTAATTTTTTCTGCATTCCATTCTTGTTTCGCTAAACGAGTTTGAGCTCCGCGATCTCCATCGATCCAATATTCTATTCGACGGAAAACCAATTCAAGAAAAATAGTCTGCGGACAAATCCATCCACAAAAAATCCTTCCAAAAACAACAGTAAATAAGAGTATAAATACAACGCCGATCAGCATTGAAATTACGAAGAGATAAAAATCCTGTGGCCAAAAAGGGAATCCAAAAATATTAAAACGACGTTCGATAATATTGAACATCATAAACTGATTCCCATTAACCTTGATAAAAGGATTTATGAATAAAATTGCCAACAAAACATAGCTGACAATTTTTCTATAATCATAAAATTTACCAGACGGTTTTTTAGGAAATATAAATTTTCGTTTTCCACCTTCATCTATTGTTCCAATGGTATCTCTAAAAGCTTCGTCTGGTAAATTTGACATGATATTCTAATTATTTTTTAACTTGTGTGGTATCTTTTGGTGCTGCAGCGGCCGCATCTGTTTTGGGAGCACTATCATCTACCCAAACTTCTCCTTCAGCTTCTTTTGGATCTTTAGGATTACTTCCTTGTAAAGAAAGAATATAACTTGCCACTTTTTGTATTTCTTTTGGTTTAAGGGTTCCTTTCCAAGCAATCATCCCTTTTCCATCTCTACCTCCATTTGTAATAGTGTGGAATAGATTTTTAATTCCTCCTCCTAAAATCCATTTATCATCTGTAAGGTTAGGCCCAATTTGACCTCCTCCATCTGCACGGTGGCATGCGGCACAATTGGTTGTAAAGATTGTTTTACCTTCATCCAAACTCGGTGCATCAGTTAGTAAAACAACCGTTTTTTCATCCATTAAATCTGGTGCTGTTTTCATGTACTCTGCAACATCAATCTTTGCTTGAGCTAATTCTTTTTTCAGCTCCATTTCTTGATCATCGGCTCCTAAAACATCGTAACGAACTACATAGATTACTCCAAAAATGATACAGATGTAGAATAAATATACCCACCATGGCGGTAAATTATTATCTAATTCTTTGATTCCGTCATAATCATGATCCATCAATAAATCAGCTTCTTTCTCAATCGGTTCTGTTTTAGTCAATTTATGCATAAGGTTTTTAAACCAAGTGCTTTCTTTGAAGCTTAAACTTTCTTCAAGTTCTTTTTGCGCTTTTTCTTCTGGTGACAGCAATTGATACATCACTCGATTTACAGCGCTAAGCGTAATTTCGATTGCAATCAGAATAAATAAAAAGACGAATAAAAAGAGGGCTACCATTGGGAACTTTACAAAAGCGGGCTTATCGCCTGAGTCTATAAAATATTCCATCAAAGCAAATACGATGAAGAAAATCAACGGTACTCTAACATATACTGGGAAAAACTTTTTCATTTTTATCTATCTTTTGTAATTACACTAAGTCCTTCATCTAAAGGTATATTGCTCATTTCTTGAATTTTTTCTTTTCTATAAGAGAATACCCAAACGCCTAATCCTACAAAGAATAAGAAGAAAATTAAGAGGGAAATAATCGGGTAAACTTCTATACCCGATATTGTTTCCATATTGTGTTTTATTTGTTCAAACATAATGCTGTTATTTTGAAGTTTCTTTTACTTTAATATCAGTACCAAGTCTTTGAATATAAGCGATCAAAGCAACTATTTCTCTTTCGTTCATCGGAATGAATTTCTCGCCTTTTGCTTCAGCTTTTTTGCGGCTGTCTTCATAACTCTTAACAAAATCAGGATCGCTTTCTAAGTTTTTTTCTATCTTAACAGCCTGCTCTCTTAAAGTTCTTTGTGCATTAGCAACTTCTTCTGGAGTATATGGCACCCCTAAAGAAATCATAGCTTGCATTTTCTTCTGAGTCAATGAAATATCCATTGGTTTATTATCAAACAGCCATTTATACCCTGGCATAATTGATCCAGCAGATGTACTTTGTGGATTCCACATGTGGTTAAAATGCCAATTGTCATTATACTTACCACCTACTCTTAACAAATCTGGTCCAGTACGTTTTGATCCCCATAAGAATGGATGGTCGTAAACAAACTCACCCGCTTTTGACTGAACTCCATAACGTTCAACCTCACTTCTAAATGGACGAACGGACTGAGAGTGACATCCAACACAACCTTCTCTAATATATAAATCACGTCCTTCAAGCTCTAACGGCGTATATGGTTTTACACTTGAAATAGTTGGAATATTTGATTTTACCATTATTGTTGGAACAATCTGAATAATACCTCCAATTAAAATTGCAATAGTTGCTAAAATGGTTAACTGGATTGGTTTTCTTTCTAACCATGAGTGGAATTTCTCTCCACTTAATCTACTGCTTTTTATTGTTTGCAAAGCTGGAGCCTGAGCCAATTCATCTTCAATTGTATTACCAGCTTTTACAGTCATAATAATATTATAAACCAAGGTCAGCATACCTATTAGATACAAACTACCTCCAATAGCTCTCATCCAATACATTGGCATAATAGCCGTTACGGTTTCAAGGAAGTTACCATAAGTTAAAGTACCATCTGGATTAAATTGTTTCCACATTGATGCTTGTTGGAAACCAGCCACATATAACGGAATTGTATACACAATAATACCTAAAGTCCCAATCCAGAAATGGAAGTTTGCTAATTTCTTAGAGAATAGCTCTGACTTTGTCATTCTTGGAATCAGCCAATAGATAATACCAAATGACATGAAACCATTCCAAGCTAAAGCCCCTACGTGTACGTGTGCTACGATCCAGTCCGTATAATGCGCAATAGCATTTACGTTTTTTAAAGATAACATCGGACCTTCAAAAGTTGCCATACCGTAACCTGTAATTGCCACTACGAAGAATTTTAAAACGGGTTCTTCACGAACTTTATCCCAAGCTCCTCTTAATGTAAGAAGACCATTGATCATACCCCCCCAAGATGGCGCAATTAACATTACTGAGAATGCAACCCCAAGATTCTGAGCCCAGTTTGGCAATGCAGAATATAATAAGTGGTGAGGCTCTGCCCATATATAGATAAAGATTAAAGACCAAAAGTGAATAATAGATAATCTATAAGAATAAACAGGTCTGTTTGCAATTTTTGGAACGAAATAGTACATTAATCCCAAGAACGGAGTTGTAAGGAAGAATGCTACCGCATTATGCCCGTACCACCATTGCACAAGCGCATCCTGAACACCTGCATATACAGAGTAGCTTTTTAAAGCTGAAACCGGAATTTCTATATTATTAAAGATATGAAGTACTGCTACCGTTACAAATGTTGCTAAATAAAACCAGATTGCAACATACAAGTGACGCTCTCTACGACGCAGCATGGTTCCAATCATATTGATTCCCATTACCACCCAAATTAAAGCGATTGCAATATCAATTGGCCACTCTAGTTCTGCATATTCTTTAGAAGAAGTATAACCTAACGGAAGTGTAATTGCGGCTGCTACAATAATTAACTGCCATCCCCAGAAATGAAGGTTACTTAAAAAATCACTAAACATTCTGGCTTTTAGCAATCTTTGTAGCGAGTAGTACATACCAGCAAAGAAGGCATTACCCACAAAGGCAAAAATAACTGCATTGGTGTGTAACGGTCTCAAACGGCCGTAACTAAGCCACGAAATCCCATCTGTAATGTTGGGAAAAAGGTACATTACCGCAAGGGTAAGCCCCACTAACATACCCACAACACCAAATAGTATTGTGGCGTAAATGAATTTTTTTACAATTTTGTTGTCGTAATAAAACTGTTCCATTTCCATAATTATACTTGTTTTTCTTCGATTGGTGAATTATTATTTTGGGAATTAATTTTGGTTTCGTCATCAAAAAGAATTCTGACTGAAGGGGTATAATCATCATCGTACTGTCCAGACTTGACAGCTGCGATAAAGGCAACAAAGAAACAGATTGCCACAAAAATACTTACTGAAATTAATAGATAAATAACACTCATACCTTAGATTTATATTAACAAAATTACTTCGTTAAGGGCGTATAAAATATGATAATTATCATAAACAAAAAGATTGTTAAATTTATAAAAAAAATCTTATAATACAAATTATAGTTATTATAAATTTCTGCTACTGAAATAGTTAGACATTAAAGTTACAAAACTCACAATAGTAATTGTACTCAATGGCATAATGATAGCAGCAACTAACGGAAGTAGGTTTCCTGTAACTGCAAATGCAAGTCCAACAACGTTGTAAAGCAAGGAAAGTCCGAAACTCATTTTAATAATAGAAATCGCTTTATGTGAGAGCTTTAAAAAGTAGTTCAAACGTGAAAATTCTGTTGCATCAAGAATTGCATCGCATGCAGGCGAAAAGACATTTACATTCTCTGAAATAGAAATCCCGACGTTGCTTTGCGCCAGCGCTCCTGCATCATTCAGCCCGTCGCCAACCATCATTACATTTTGCCCTTTTTCTTGAAGTTTCTTTATGTATTCTAGTTTTTGTTCTGGTTTCTGATTAAAAATCAGCTCAGTTCCTTTTGGAAGAATCGCTTCCAAATTAGCTCTCTCACCATCATTATCTCCAGAAAGCACTTTGATTTTATAAGCTTTACTCAGATCTTCAAAAAGTTTTTCTAAACCTTCACGATATTGATTTTGAAAAGTAAATTTCCCCAAATAAACCTCTCCTATTTTGATATGCAACGCTGTTTTTTCAATTTCCGAACCATCTGCAACTATATCATGTACAAATTGTCCTGAACCAATTTTAATTTCTTTATTCTCAACAATTGCCAAAATTCCTTTTCCTGTAATCTCTTGAAATTCTTCTACAGCGACACGTTTAGCTTCTGGCAGAAAATCATACAGCATTCTGCTTAATGGATGATTTGATCCTCGTAATACATTTTTAATCCATACAATATCTGAATCCGAAATAGCATTTCCTTCATACATTATATTCGATTTTTTATTCGTTGTAATTGTTCCTGTTTTATCAAAAACAATCGTATCCACCTTAGCAAGTTGTTCGATTACAATCGCGTTTTTCAGATAAAATTTCTTTTTCCCTAAAATTCGTAATATGTTTCCAAAAGTAAACGGAGCTGTAAGAGCCAATGCGCAAGGGCAAGCCACAATTAATACGGCCGTAAAAACATTAAAAGCAGTATTGGCATCAATAAAAATCCAATAACCAAAACCACCAAATGCAATTAGCAATAAAATAGGGGTAAAATATCGACTTATTGCATCTGTTATGGTTTTGTGTTTCTGATCTACTTTTTTCTGAAAAATTTCATTACTCCATAACTGAGTCAGATAACTTTGCGAAACAGAATGCAATACTTCCATTTCTATTACTTTTCCAATCTGTTTTCCTCCTGCAAATATTTTATCTCCAGACTTTTTAGTAATTGGCACTGCTTCTCCTGTAACAAAACTATAATCTATCTCTGCGCTTTCGCTAATTAAAATTCCGTCAACCGGTATAAGCTCCTGATTTCGAATTAATAATCGATCTCCTTTTAATACATCATAAATAGCGACATTATCTTCGGTAGCATCTTTATTAATTTTAGTAACAGCAATTGGGAAATACGATTTAAAATCTCTTTCGAAACTTAAAAAACTATACGTTTTAATTTGAAACATTTTGCCAAGGAGCATAAAAAATACTAAACTGGCCAAACTGTCAAAAAATCCCGACGATCGTCCATTAACATATCGTATGTACTGCGAATAAACATTACAATAATTCCTAAAGCGATCGGAATATCAATGTTAAGCATTCTAGTTCTAATGCTGTGATAGGCAGAAATATAATACCCGCTTGCCGAATACAAGAAACTTGGTAATGCTAAAAGAAAAATCAGTAATCTGAAAAACGGTTTGTAACTATCCAACCAGAATTCTTTCATTTCGAAATATTCTGGAAATGAAAGCAGCATAATATTTCCAAAACAAAAAAATGCGACTCCAAGTTTATAAGTTAAACTCCTGTCTACCTTTGCTTTTGCTGTTCCGTAATTTTCTAGACTTATGTAAGGTTCGTAACCAATAGAGCTTAAACGATAAACAATTTCTTTTAAAGAAACGACATCTGAATTAAACGTAATTCTAACTTTCTTTTCGTGAAAGTTAACTTGAGAAGTACTAATTCCTGGTTGAAGACGATTTAGGTTTTCTAAAATCCAGATACAAGAACTGCAATGGATATGCGGAATATTGAGCGAAACAATCGATGTGTTTCCTTCCTGAAATTCCAAAACCTTTGCTAGTATGGTTTCATTTTCTAAAAAATCATATTTTCCTTTGATGTCTTGCGGAGTGGCGCCTGGAGACTTTTCAAAATCATAATAAGATGTTAGGTCATTGATGCTGAAAATTTCGTAAACTGTTTTACAGCCTGTGCAACAAAACTTTTTATCATCAAAATCAATTTCTTCATTTTGTTCAATAGTTAAACCACAATGAAAACAACTTTGCTCCCTCATAAACTTGTTTTTATTTGTTGCAAATTTCCAATTAAAGCATAATTTTTAAGATGACAATTATCATGTTATTTTGAAATCGGATTCCTAAATTTATAAAATAAAAAGCTCAAACGAGAGTAAACCCTAATTTATAATAATTTTACCTTATTATGGTCGTTAAAACCCTTAAATATGCTTATTTTTGCAGCAAACAAATATTGTCATGAATAAATGTGATCAATGCATTGTACGTCAGCTAAGCTCATTAAAAGCCCTTAACAAAGAAGAAGTCATTAAATTAGCCAGCAGTAAAACCTCTTACAAAATTAAAAAAGGTGAAGCCATTTTTGAAGAAGGCGAAGTAACCAATGGCGTTTTTTGTATAAAAGATGGTGTTGGTAAGCTTTCGAAATTGAGTGCAAACGGAAAAGATCAAATTGTAAAATTGGTTAAATCTGGCGAACTACTTGGACAGCGCTCGATGATTAGTAACGAGCCGGCAAACTTGACTGCAAAAGCGATTGCCGACATGGAGGTTTGTTTTATTCCTAAAACTGAAATCATCAATTTCTTTAACAATAACAATCAGTTTTCTTTAAATCTGATGCAGTCTGTTTGCGAAGATTTAAAAGAATCTGAAAACGAAAAAATTGCTTTAGTTCAAAAAACCGTTAAACAACGACTTGCCGAAACTTTATTGCAATTACATGACGAGTTTGGCGAAGACGCTGACAAAACGCTTAAAGTTCAGCTAACAAGAGAAGAACTTGCAGGAATTATTGGTACTGCAACAGAAAGCTGTATTCGCTTATTATCTGATTTTAATAAATTGGGATTAATAGAATTGGTTGGTAAAAAGATTATGCTTAAAGATGTTCGCGCTTTAAAGAAATTAGCCGACAACTAGAGTTTTTTAGCTTCATTCCAGAAAACGTCCATTTCTGTAAGTGTCATATCCATTAATGGCTTACCTAATTCGTTTGCTTTACTTTCTAAGTATTGAAAACGCTTTATAAACTTTTTATTGGTTCTTTCTAATGCGTCTTCTGGATTTACATTTAAGAATCTTGCGTAATTAATCATAGAAAACAAAACATCTCCGAATTCGTCTTCGATTTTATCTTGGTTTCCAGATTTTACCTCGTCTTGCAATTCTTGTAATTCTTCTTGAACTTTATCCCAAACCTGATGAGGTTCTTCCCAATCAAAGCCTACTCCTTTAACTTTATCTTGAATTCGGCTCGCTTTCACTAAAGCTGGAAGACTTCTTGGCACACCTTCTAAAACAGATTTTTTACCTTCTTTCAGTTTTAATTTTTCCCAATTTTGTTTTACTTCTTCTTCATTTTCTACTTTTACATCTCCATAAATATGAGGATGACGATGAATTAGTTTCTCGCAGATTTCATTACAGACATCAGCAATATCAAAATCATTGGTTTCGCTACCTATTTTGGCATAAAAAACAATATGAAGCAGTAAATCTCCCAATTCTTTTTTAACTTCATTTAAATCATTGTCCAGAATAGCATCGCCCAACTCGTAGGTTTCCTCGATTGTGAGATGTCTCAATGTCTGCAAAGTTTGCTTTTTATCCCACGGACATTGCTCACGAAGTTCATCCATGATATTCAATAATCTCTCAAATGCTTTTAACTGGTTTTCTCTGCTCATTTTGAAGTTTTCTTTTGATTTAAACTCGATTCTGTAAAATTAAAAAATCCTGTCAAGAAAACATCTTAACAGGATTATTTTATGTTTAAAAGAAAAATTACTATTCTTCTTTTTTAGCTTTTGCTTTTTTAGCTGCTGGAGCTTTTTTTGGTTTCTCCGCAGCAGGAGCTTCTTCTTTTGGTTCTTCAACTGCAGGAGCTAAGTCTGTTACTAAACCTTTTGCTTGAAGCGTGTTGTACCAATTTAATACTTTTTTGATATCTGATGGATAAACTCTCTCTTCATCGTAATCTGGAAGAATTTGTTTGAAATAAGCAGACAAAGTAGCATTATCTTCTTTATGAGAAATAGCTTGTCCTTTATTTTCTTTAACGGCAATCTGCTGCATTACTTCAGTTAACGGTTTTTCACCTTCATAAGTATAAATCGAAATTTCAGACAATAAACTTACATTGCTTTTTAGATTTACAGTAATCTTCTTCCCATCAATTAATGATTCCGCCACAAAACCTGTACGAGTTTGTACTTTTAATTCGTATAAACCTGGTTTTCCTGAAATGGCTAAAATTTTCGTTAAATTCATTTTTATTAAAATTAGTATTAAGAATTTGATTTATTTTTTGTTTCTAACTATTTAGAAAACTTACCTTGCTTTTTTAGCTCGAAAAATTTCATTCTATATTCCTGAGACGTTTTTCCCTCAGTAATATTTTTCAATTTCTTTTGGATTAAACGCTTCTTAAGAGATGATATTTTATCTGTAAACAAAATTCCTTCAATATGATCGTATTCGTGTTGGATAACTCTTGCGATTAATCCGTCAAATACTTCCGTTTTCATTACAAAATCTTCTTCACAATATTCAATTGTAACAGTTGGTTTTCTGTAAACGTCTTCACGCACATCTGGAATACTTAAACAGCCTTCATTAAATCCCCACTCTTCTCCTTCTTCTTTAACGATTTTAGCATTGATAAAAGTCTTCTTAAAGCCTTTCAAATCTTTTTGTTCCTCTGAAGGAAGATCCTCATCATCACTAAAAGGCGTTGTATCTATAACAAACAAACGAATTGGAAGCCCAACCTGCGGTGCTGCAAGTCCAACTCCATACGCATTGTACATCGTCTCGTACATATTTGCGATCGTTTCTTTTAGGTTTGGATATTCTGGTGTAACGTCCTGCCCTACTTTTCTTAAAACAGGATCACCGTATCCTACAATTGGTAAAATCATTTGTTTTTATTTATATTTAATATGCTGCAAAAACAGAATTAAAGTTATGCTATTTCAGCTGGCAAAAATAGTAAAAAATAGTCAAGAATGATTCTAATAAACTATTATATCGCATTTTTTACAAGCTGTTAAAAATCTCATCCATAATTATGCCAAAATCACTCCTACAATTCTTACCTTTGTTAGTAAACCTCTTTTTATGATTGATAAGATTTCAAAATTTACAAACAGCACTTCATTTTTCAATGCTTCCAAAGTAACTATTGCTTCTGTTGTTCCTGTTTTAGTCTTAAATTTTTTAGGCCATTTTGAAATTGGGTTCACCATCGCACTTGGAGCTTTTTACACCTATCCTAGTGATATTCCGAGTTCTCTTAGCCATAAAATAAAAGGATTAATTGCTGCGTCATTTATTGTTTCAGGCGTTAATCTACTTGTAAATCTCGTCTATCCATATCCTTTCCTTTTTTATATCTTTTTAGGATTTCTATTGTTTTTGTGCTCTATGATTTCGGTTTACGGGCAGCGAGCAACTCTGATTTCTTTCTCGGCTTTATTATCGATTTCTCTTTCTTTTGGACATTTACATGAAGGTTGGGAAGCTTTTGAATATTCTGGCTTTATTTTTATTGGAGGAATTCTATATTTGGTAGTATCTCTTGTTTTTCATTTTGTACAGCCCTATAAATATGTAGAATTACAAATTGCCGAAGGAATAAAACTTACTGCCAAATATCTAAAACTAAGAGGTGATTTATGGAGCCCTGAAGCCAATAGAAAAGCTATTATCGAGAAACAGCTGGCCGTACAGGTAGAATTGAATCTTATTCATGAAGATTTAAGAAAAATGCTGATTGGAAACCAGAATGCATCTGGAATTACAAGTCAGAATCGAAAAATGCTTTTAGTCTTTATTACTTTAGTCGAAATTCAAGAATTGGCGCTGTACACTTCTTTCGATCATAGCAAACTTCATGAAAAATTCGCTAAACATCCCGATGTTTTAAGAACGTATCAAAATGTTGCTTATAAACTAGCTTCAACTCTCAAGAAGCTTTCAAAAAATGTCCGTCATATTAGTGTTTATGTTGACAAACATGATTTGAAAAACGAATTGGATGCTCTAGAATTTGCCATTTTTGATTATGAAAAAACATTAGGCAAAGAAGAAGCCGCAGAAGGAGTTTTAATGCTGACCAATATGCTGAAATATGCTAAAAACCAGGTTGGAAAAATCAAAACCATTCAGCGCGCACTTTCTCTGGCCATGCAGTCTTATAAACTAAAAGACAAAGACAAGGAACTTGAAAAATTCCTTACGCCACAATATTATCCGTTGAGAACTTTAATCGAAAATTTAAGTTATTCTTCATCAATTTTCAGACATTCGATACGATTAACCATTACTATTTTAATCGGTTTCTTTCTCGGACAAGTGCTTCCATTTCAAAACGTATATTGGATTCTGCTTACGATTGTAGTAATCATGCGCCCTGGTTACGGCTTAACAAAGGAACGATCTTACAACAGGATGTTCGGAACTGTTTTGGGAGGATTTATAGCTTTCGGAATTGTATCGGTTATTCAGAATCACGTAGCATTGAGCATTTTCTCTATTGTATGTATGCTTTTGGGAATTTCATTTACCCAAATCAACTATAAGATAAGTGCGACATTTGTTACAATGTATGTCGTTTTTATTTACGGAATTCTTACCCCAGATATCAATGAGGTAATCCAATACAGAATACTAGATTCGCTTGCCGGAGCTATTTTAGCCTTTATTGCCAATCAGTTTTTATGGCCTGCGTGGGAATTTATCAATACACCAATTCATATCGAAAACACGATTCGAGCCAACAGGAATTACCTCAAAGAAATTGCAGATTTTTATAATAAAAAAGGTGAAGTTCCTACTTCTTACCGTCTTGCCAGAAAAAATGCTTTTGTTGAAATAGGCAATTTAATGACTTCTTTCCAGCGCATGATGCAAGAGCCAAAATCGAAACAGAAGACAATGCCTTTGGTGAACAAATTGGTAGTTTTAAACCACTCTTTATTATCTGCTTTGGCTTCATTGTCAACTTATATTCAGTCGCACCAAACCACTTCTGCATCAGATTCTTTTAATTATATCATCAAAACAATTTTAGCCAATTTGGATCATTCTATTTCTGTTTTAAGAAATGAAGTTATTATAAAGGATACCTTTTTTGAAAAAGAAGATGTGACTTTGCAATTTGAAGAATTAAAGCGAAAGCATTTTACGCGCTTAGCCGAAGATGATGATTTGGATAAGGAAACGCGTCAGGCTAAAATGCAGGAAGCACAAATGGTAATTGAACAATTGATCTGGATGAGTAATCTGGCAGAAAAAATTCTAAAAAACACAACCGACCTAAAAAAAACAAATCCAGATTAATTCATCTGGATTTGTTTTTTTATATAAATGAGGAAAAGCTTAATTTAATTTTAAAACTTCTGCTGTTTGTTTTCTAAGCTCTTGTAAAAGTTCTGGCTTATCATTTAAAGTCTGACCGTAAGAAGGAATCATTGTTTTTAATTTTGCTTGCCATTCTGGTGTTTTAATTTGATGCGTAAAACATCTGCTGATCAAATCAACCATAATTGCTACAGCTGTAGAAGCACCTGGAGAAGCACCTAATAAAACCGCCAACGTTCCGTCATGCGTATTAATTACTTCAGTACCAAATTCTAAAACTCCGCCATCTTTCTCATCCTTTTTGATCACCTGAACACGCTGTCCTGCTTTTTCCAATTTCCAATCTTTTGAACGAGCTGTTGGAAGATATTCGCGTAAAGCTTTCATTCTATCTTTTGGCGACTGGCGCACTTGCTCGATCAAATATTTTGTTAATGGAATATTGTGATATCCTGCAGCCAGCATCGGAATTAAATTGTTAGGCTTAATAGATAACGGCAAATCTAAATAAGAACCATTTTTCAAGAAACGAGTTGAAAATCCTGCAAATCGAACCAAAAAGAAGTGCTTTTTCTCCATCAATTACACGAGTATCGATATGCGGAACAGACATTGGAGGAGCTCCAACGCTTGCTTTTCCATATACTTTTGCTTGGTGTTTAGCTATTACCTCTGGATTTGTACATTTTAGCCATTGTCCGCTTACAGGGAAACCTCCATATCCATTTCCTTCAGGAACATTTGCTTTTTCTAATAAAGGAAGAGAACCTCCACCTGCACCAATAAATACAAATTTAGTATAGGCTTTACGAGTTTTTCCTGTCGACAAATCTTTAATTTTAATTCTCCAAGATTTATCTTCACGCTGTTTTAGTTTTTTAACCTCATGATTAAAATACAAAGAAACACCATCTAATTTTTCTAAGTAATTGAACATACTTCTTGTTAAAGCACCAAAGTTAACATCGGTACCAATTTCCATATGTGTTGCTGCTAATTTTTCGTCAGCAGTTCTGCCTTCCATTACCAATGGCATCCATTTCTGAAGTTGCTCAAAATCGGTGCTGAAAGTCATATCAGAGAAAATTGGATTGCTTTGAAGCGCCTCAAATCTCTTTTTTAAATAATCTACGTTTTTATCTCCCCATACAAAACTCATATGAGGTACGCTTTTAATAAAATTATCCGGAGACGGCACTTTATTTTGTTGCACTAAATAAGACCAAAACTGGCGAGAAATCTCAAATGATTCTGCGATGCTTATTGCTTTTTTAGGATCGATGCTACCGTCTGCCTTTTCTGGAGTATAATTTAATTCACAAAAAGCAGAGTGTCCGGTTCCTGCATTATTCCAAGCATCAGAACTTTCAGCTGCTGCAACATCTAATCTTTCGTAAATTTCAATTTTTATATCTGGTTGTAATTCTTTCAAAATTACTCCAAGAGTGGCACTCATTATTCCAGCGCCAATGAGTACTACATCACTATTTGAACGTATGGTTTCGTCAGGCATAACAGTATTTTTATTTAAAGTGCAAAGGTACTTTTTTAATTGCAAAAAAAAACTAATTTTTAGATGATAAAAGTTAGGATTTTCTAAAAACCATTAAATTATAAATAAAAAATACGACGAACAGCGTTATTTTTTTGCGGAAAGATAATCTTGAAGCAGAATTGTAGCAGAAATTTCGTCTATCAAACCTTTATTCTGACGCTGCTTTTTATTTAAACCGCTGTCGATCATAGTTTGAAATGCCATTTTTGAAGTAAAACGCTCATCTACTCTAATCACTTTCATGTCTGGGAAGATATTCGAAAAGTGAGTTGCAAAACCATTAATTATAGAAGCGCTTTCAGACGGAAGACCGTTCATTTGTTTGGGTTCACCAATCAAAACCGCTTCGACTTTTTCTTTAGCAAAATAATCTTTCAAAAAGTCAATCAAAGTATGAGTCGGAATTGTAGTTAAGCCTGAAGCAATAATCTGCATTTCGTCTGTAACAGCTATTCCTGTGCGTTTTTGTCCGTAATCTATTGAAAGGATTCTTGGCATGTTTTGAAATTTTTATAAAAGATTTAGAAAGTAAAATTATAATCTTTAAAGAGAGTCTTTATATTTTATAAAACCGAAAATGAAAACAATGTTTTTATCGGTATCAACTTCATAAATAGAAACGTAACCTTTAAAAACATAATCCCTAATATTTTCATCATCAAAATATCTTGATTTTTTAAAGAGAAAAGGCTGTTTTAAATCTTTTTTAATATTTCTTAGCAAATCTTTCCTAAACTTTAGTGCTGCTCCAGGTTTATCTTTATAAATATAATGAACTTGTTCTTTTAATAATTTTAAAAATTCATTCGAAATTTTAATTGTCATATTCCGAAAATGTATTGTCTAAAATTGAATCTACTTCATCTATTGAATACAACTTTTCATTACCACTTTTTAATTTAGCATAAGCTGCATGTATTTTTTTTTTATCATTTTCAAAGTCAGAATCTTCTTCAATAATTGTCAATTCACTAGGAGAAAACTCACTTAATAACTTAAGTACTTTCTCTCTAATCTCTGGCTGAAATTCCAATCTAATCGCTTCCATAATACTTTCATTTTCCATACAAATATAAACCTTTTTAAATTCATGATTTTTAAATTAAACTTAAAAACAAAAAAATCCGCCCTGAGAAACTCAAGACGGACTTTTATCCAAATATTCAAACCTAAAAAATAACTCAATTTATCTTCCAAACAATCGGCCAAAAAAACCTCTGTGTTCTTCTTCCTCTCCTGCATCCTCTTCTTCACTGTAATTAGCAAACTTAGATTGTGATTTTTCGTGTTCGTAAATCAGCTCCTTAATATATTCAACATACGTTCTCTTTTTCTCTTCTAAGAATCCTATTAAATACTTTTCGCTAAATTCAACTCCGCTTGCGGCTTCAATCTGCAATAACTTTTTATATAAAGGTTCAATATGCATCGCAATAACTTCCTGCGGTACAGCTTGTCTTCTTCCGAAATAATTTACAATAACGTCGTTTTCGTCGCGGGCGATTTCAAAATCGGTAATTACCCAATAGTATCTTCCAGACTTTGCAAGGTTTTTTACAATAGCGTGAAAGTTTTTCCCGTTTTTAAGATTTTCCCAAAGCACTTTAAAGATTACTTTTGGCATATCAGGGTGACGTATGATATTATGAGGCTGCCCCATTAATTCATAGTCTTCGTAACCACAAACGTCTACAAACACTTCGTTGGCATATTCTATAATACCAAAAGCATTTGTTTTACTCATAATAACCTGAGTTTTATCCCAGCTTACTTCTTTGTCAATGATTACTCTGTTTTGAAGGTGATTTTCTTGATTCATATTTTACTGCTTATATGATTATTTATGGAATGGAATTGTTGATCAACACTGCGAAATTAAAGTGAAGAAAAAGCAGAAACCCTGACTTTTGTCATATTTTGATACAAAAAAAACTTCTAGTGGTAGCAGTATTAGTAAAAAATACACATCGCTTCATTAACCTTACAAATAAGAAACAAAAAGTTAAATCTGTAACATTTTCAAACCGTTTTACTTTTTTGCATTTCTACAAATACCTTATCTTTGCAAAAAAAATAAACGTATGAATTCTTTACAGACTATAATTGAACAAGCTTGGGAAAATAGAGCTTTATTACAAGAAACCGCAACAACTGATGCTATTAGAGAAGTTATCGAATTAGTAGACGCTGGAAAATTACGTGTTGCTGAACCAGTTGGTGACAAATGGCAGGTAAACGAATGGGTTAAAAAAGCGGTTGTGATGTATTTTCCGATTCAAAAAATGGAAACATGGGAATCTGGTATTTTTGAGTACCACGACAAAATGTTACTAAAAAGAAATTATGCTGAAAAAGGAATTCGTGTGGTACCAAACGCGGTTGCTCGTTATGGAGCTTACATCTCAAGCGGTGTAATCTTAATGCCTAGTTACGTGAACATTGGTGCTTATGTTGACGAAGGAACAATGGTTGATACTTGGGCAACTGTAGGAAGCTGTGCTCAAATTGGTAAAAATGTACACTTAAGCGGTGGTGTTGGTATTGGTGGTGTTCTTGAGCCATTGCAAGCTGCTCCAGTTATTATCGAAGACGGTGCTTTTATCGGTTCTCGTTGTATCGTGGTTGAAGGTGTTCACGTTGGTAAAGAAGCAGTTCTTGGAGCTAACGTATGTTTGACGGCATCTACAAAAATTATCGATGTTACAGGTGATGAGCCAGTTGAAATGAAAGGTTATGTACCTGCTCGTTCTGTAGTTATTCCTGGAAGCTACACTAAGAAATTCGCAGCTGGAGAATTCCAAGTTCCTTGTGCATTAATCATTGGAACTCGTAAACCATCTACAGATTTAAAAACTTCTTTAAACAATGCACTTCGTGAGTACGATGTTGCGGTATAAGCTTTAAAAAGTCTAAATATTAAAAAATCCAAATTCCAATAGATTATTACTGGAATTTGGATTTTTTTATTACTTATTTTTTTGCAGTTTTATAAGCTTCGCATATTTCATATAAGAGAAAAAAGCCTGAATCATTGCGATTGATAATCCGTCAAGACCGTTAAAGATTCCTTTTTTAAAGAAATAGCATCGAACAAAAGCTACAGTTCCGTTCAAAACAGGTTTAAAGGCATTAATTCTTTTTCCTTGATCATACAACTGCTGCGCATGCCATCCAGAATATTGATTCTTTTTAGCAATAATCTGATCAAAAGAATCCCATCCGTAATGCAAAATATGCACTGCAACCTTTTTCTCGTTCTGAGCAACAATTTTCTGGTGCACTTTAGATTCTGAAGGATGAGCAGTCTGTTTATTGAAAAAACGAACTTTATGATCTGGATACCATCCTGAAAAATCAATTAATTTATCGGCCAAAAAGTTTTTTACTCTAAAACTTAAAGCATCATGATTTCCTTCCAAATATTTTTTCTTTAGAATAAATTCTTCAGCATCTTTATCTAAAAACTCATCTGCATCAAGGTTTAAAATCCAGTCATTTTTACAAAAAGGCAATCCGTGGGTACGCTGCGAACGTCTCCTAAAAATGCCTGCTTAACAACCTGCGCTCCTTTTTCTTTAGCTATTTCTACTGTGCGATCTTTACTGAAAGAGTCTACAATAATAACTTCATCACAAACTTTAAATAAGGCATCTATACATTTTCCAATGTTTTTTTCTTCATTGAAAGTAATAACCAAACCGCTAATTCCCATTATAAATTTTAATTTGTTGACCACAAAAATATAACTTTTTAATTTAGTTTAATCTTAATTACCGCCATCACTTGTGCACTTCATAAAATAGTTTGTACTTTAGCTTTCAAATTGAATAAAAAACCAGATGAGAATATTAGTTATCCAACAAAAAAGAATTGGAGACGTTTTAACAAGCACAATTATTTGCAACAACTTGAAGAGCAAGTTTCCTGACTCTACAATTGACTATATGTGTTATCCCAATTCGATTGATGTTCTAAAAGAAAATCCGAATATCGATAACATCATTCCGGTGACTAATAAAATCCGAAAATCGACTTTCGGATTCCTTAAATTCATTTTTGAGATCCGAAGAAAAAAATATGATGCCGTAATAGACGTTTACAGCAAATTAGGAACTAGCTTAATTACGTTTTTTTCTGGAGCAAAATATAAAGTTTCGTATCATAAATGGTATTCTAATGTCTTTTACAATTATAGTTACGAACGTTTTGATGCCATAAAATCAGAATATGGATTGGCAATTGAAAACAGGTTGTTGCTCCTTAAACCATTTTTTACTGAAAAGATAACGAATGTAAAACCGAAAATCTTTTTAAAAAAATCTGAAATTGCAGAAGCAAAAAGCATTTTAAAAAGCTACAATATTGATCCCGAAAAACCTCTTATTATGTTTGGAATTTTAGGAAGCGAGCACTACAAAACCTATCCGCTTGACGGAATGGCAAAAATTATCGATTTTACCGTAGCAAAAACAAACGCTACAATTCTCTTTAATTATATTCCGAACCAAAAAGAAGAAGCTTTAGAGGTTTACAACCATTGTTCTGAAGAAACAAAAAAGCATATTATTTTCGATTTGTACGCTACAGATTTACGTCAGTTTTTAGCAATACTTTCTCAATGCGAAATGTTGATAGGAAACGAGGGAGGAGCTGTAAATATGGCCAAAGCACTTGAAATACCAACTTTCTCTATTTTTACTCCTTCTGTTAGAAAAGAAACTTGGCAGTTGTTTGAAAATGAAGCAAAAAATGCTTCAATTCATTTAAAAGATTTAAAACCTGAGATTTACGAGAAGCACACCGAACAATACATAAAAGAACACACTTTTGAATATTATGCTGAATATCCGTTGGAACTTATGCTTAAAAAACTAGAGACTTATTTTCAGGAATATAAAAATTGAAAAAGCAAAGCATCACCAATGAATAGCGAAAAGCAAAAATTATCAGTATTGATTATTACGCTTAATGAAGAACATCATATAAAATCACTTCTTGAAGACATTGATTTTGCAGATGAAATAATTGTTGTTGATTCTTACAGCACCGATAAAACGGTACCTATTGTCGAGTCTTTCAAAAACGTAAAATTAATTCAGAATCCTTTTATTGATTATACCTCTCAGCGAAATTTTGCCTTAGAGCAAGCTGAAAACTCATGGGTTTTATTTATTGATGCTGACGAAAGATTAACACCTGAATTAAAATCTGAAATCGTTACTGCAATTAATGCTGAAAAAGTCGCAAGCGCTTATTTTGTCTATCGTATTTTTATGTTTAAGGAGCGCCAACTAAACTTCAGCGGCTGGCAAACCGACAAGATTTTTAGGCTTTTTAATAAATCAAAATGCAGATACAACGAAGAAAGAACCGTTCACGAAAAACTGATTGTAAACCGAACCAATCTCTACTTTAAAAAATAAAATTATACATTTCTCCTACTCTTCTTATGAGGATTATAAATCGAAAATGTACAATTATGGAATTCTTAAAGCCAATGAGAAATTTGCAAAAGGAATAAAACCTTATTTCCTTCTGCTATTTCTTCATCCTTTATACACTTTTTTGTATCAATTTATAATCCGATTGGGTTTTCTAGACGGAGGAAAAGGTGTAACAATCTGTTATCTGAATGCGTACAGCGTTTTTGTTCGATATAAAGAGTTAAGAAGAATTACTTCTTCCAGAATTTAAGTTTCTTTTTCAGACGTTTTTTTCGATAAAACTTTTCTTGAAAATCTGAAGTATCTTTCCATAAAGTATCAAAAATCTTCTGTTCAGGTTCGCTATAATATTTAGCATATTCGTTACTCATTGTTGCCACCATTTCTTTTAATGGAGTCAAACGGCATAAGTTTTTCATACGCGTTTCAAAAGACATTGTAGTATGAAATTCCATTCTATTCAAATCGACTAGAAAAAAATCATAATTTCCGCTGGCATTCTTTTTTATTAAAGTATTTCCTGGAGAATGATCCAAAAATTCAATTCCCTTTTCATGAAGATCGAAACTGAATTTGGTAAATTGTCTTAGAATATTATCACGATCTGGATAATCAGGCACTTCTACAAGCTCTCTATAGGTCAAGTCGCACAAAAGATGCTCGCTTACATAATAGCTGTTTTCTAAACCTAATAAAGACGAAAACTCTACAAATGCAATAGGTTCTGGTGTTCCAACACCCAACTCTATAAGCTTGTTTGCATATTCAAAAGATCGTCTGGCTTTTGATTTTCTAAAATATTTATATGCTATTTTATTAATAAAATGAGGAATCTTGAAAGATTTCACGTTTATAATCTTCCCATTTAGATCAAATAATTTGATTTTATTTCGATCGCCATTTCCAAAAAGTTCACCAGAAGAATCAAAACTGCTGATAATTTGTTGTATTGAATGTTCTTCGGACTTAAATTTTTTGCTTATTTCAAATGACATAATGGGTATCTATACTTTTAAAATTCAAAAATAACTAAATGCTTTCATAGAAATAAAAAAAGAAAAGAATATTTTTACAAAAAGTAATCCTTTTCTTATATATTTGTAAAAATTTAAAGCAATGAAAATATTAAATGTTACCTCGATGATTGACTTTCGAGGCGGCGATTCGCAAATGTATACAATCTACAAGCTATTAGCTCATAAAACGGATCTAAAACAATATATTTTATGTCCCGATAAAGCTGTTTTAGCGGCTATCTGCAAAAATGACAACGCTAATTTTTTTACTTACCAAACAAACCGATTCAAATTATTCAGTCTGATTTTATCTATTATTAAAATCTGCAAAAAAGAATCGATAACCGTATTGCATATACATGATTCAACTTCTTTAACTGCTGCCCTTATTGCTTTAAAATTTTTAAATAAATCAATTACTTTAATCTTCAGCAGAAAAAGAAACAATAAAATTAAAGACAAATTTTTAAACAGATATAAATATTCGCATCCTAGAATTCATAAAATTATATGCGTTTCTAAGGCTGTTGAAGCTATTTTTGAAAAAATTGTAGACAAAAGCCGCCTTATAACAATTTATGACGCTATCGATGTTGAACAATTTGCTCAAAAGACAAATCAAAATCTGCTTCATAAAGAGTTTAATTTTGCACCAGAAACCAAAATAGTGGGAAATATAGCCGCTCTCACAAGTCAAAAAGACATACACACTTTTATTGACACAGCTAAATTAATTAAGCTAAAAACCAACACTTCTGACTCCATAAAATTTATTGTAATTGGAGATGGTCGTCTTAAAGAAGAGCTGCTAAATTATGCTATCGCAAATGATTTAGAGCATGATTTATTTTTTACTGGATATCGAAATACTGCCGATTTACTTCCAGAATTTAATATTTTTCTATTAACTTCTATAACCGAAGGGCTTCCATTGACTATCTATGAAGCTTTCGCCTGTAAAATTCCTGTAGTATGTACTAAAGCCGGCGGAACCCCAGAGGTCATTACAAACGGTGAAACGGGATTTCTAGCCGATTTAAAAGATACCGAAACGTTATCCAATAGCGTACTTAAAATTATAAATAATCCATCTTTACAGGAAAAAATAAAAACCAATGCTTTTCAGCTCGTTAGTCAAAATCATAATCTCAGCATAATGCAAAAAAACTATTATGATTTTTACAAAAGCTTAAATTAATATTGATCTAAAATTGGTTTCCAGAATTTATTCACTTTAGGTTTGTTAATGGCATGGCAACCAAAAGGAAGCTTGTTGCCAGCTATTTTCATAGCAATTTCTGGTTTTCTATCAATGGCAAAAAGCACGCCTTCTTTATAATCCGGAATTCTAAAATTTGAATCAAATTCGGGAGCTTTTAAAGACCAAAAAACGTCTTCTGTAGCATAAATTGGCTTTTTATCTGCTTTTAAAAAGTCTGCTATAAATTGGCTTTTTTCTTTTGCAATAGCAAAATGCGAAGCCACTTTACGTAATGAAAATCCGCCATTACCTACTTTATAAAAAATCTGTTCGCGCTCTTTTTTCTTTGCCGATCTGAAATTTTTAGTAATTGCATTCAATATTTTCTTCCCAAAAGTATCTACAGGAGTTGCAATCCAGGGAGCTCCAATATAATCGTAACCTTTCTGGCACCATTCTGCTAATTCATTTCTAAAAACGAATGCGTCAAGCTGATAAATCAATATATATTCTGAGTCCAAAAAAGGCTCGTAAAATTCAGGCAATAGCAAAAGCTCATTATAACCATCTATAGTAGCAAAATGATGTTTAGGAAAACTTTTGAAAGTTAAATTCTCATATTTTTCAGTCAAATAAGAACAATTTAATCCTTCTGGATGCGCAATTACAATTTCATAATCTTTTAAAATTTTGCAGCCTTGTAAAAATGATTTTTCTTCTAATTCTCCAAAATACTCCTTGTATACAGGAATGACTACTTTTGCTAATACTTTATTCATATGGTTTTGGGTTAAAGCAAAACTGCTTACGGCTTGGATTTTTTGCTATTTGGTATTTTAACTTTAAGTGCAAAAATAATCTTATAAATTACAAAAACTTAATTATTGCCAAGTAAATTTGATTTTTTTACCAAATAAAAAAATTAATTTTGCACTTTACATATTCCATTTATAATGAACGAAGAAATTATCAACGCATACGAAGTAATTAAGGAAGGCGGTATCATTTTATATCCAACAGATACGGTTTGGGGAATTGGCTGTGACGCTACAAACCCAGAAGCTGTTGCTAAAATCTACAAGTTAAAACAGCGTGCAGAAACACAAAGCATGATTGTTTTAATGAATGGCGAAAAGATGCTGTACAATGTATTTAAAGAGATTCCTGAAGTTGCATGGCAAATCTGGGATTTATCAGAGAAACCAACTACTTTAATTCTTGATGATGCGCGAAACGTTGCTCCAAATATTATTGCTGCAGACAAATCACTAGGAGTTAGATTGGTAAAAGAACCTTTCTGCTTCAAATTGATGGAAAGAATGAAAAAGCCTTTGGTTTCTACTTCTGCTAATATTTCTGGACAACCAACACCAATAGCTTTCAAGGACATTAGCCCAGAAATCATTAAAGGTGTTGATTATGTGGTGAAATTAAACCAAGATAAAATCAACGGAAAATCTTCTACGATAATCAAATTAACCAAAGATTCTCAGGTAAAAGTAATTCGTAAATAGCTTTTTTTTGTTTCAGGTTTCAGGTTTCAAAAACTTTGAGTGTAGTTTTTACCGCAAAGTACGCAAAGAAGGTCTTATTGAGAATCTAAATTAGAGTTAAAAAAAGTTCGCAAAGCTTTATCAAAACAAGCTTTGCGAACTTTTTCATTTTATGGTTCTAAAAAATCTTAGCGACCTTTGCGTAATTCTTAGCGCACTCTGCGGTTAAAAAAACTTAGAATCTCAGAACCTAGTATCTTAGCAACTTATACCGTTTTCAAACTCTCAATAAGCCAATCAATATCTTCTTTGGTGTTGTAGTGACTAAATGAAATTCGGAGATTTGGCAATTTTAAATCGGTCTCCGAAAGCATTTCGTTTAAAACGTGCGAAGGTTTAATGCTTCCAGACTGGCAAGCGCTTCCTCTAGAAACTGCAATTCCTTTCATATCTAAACTAAAAAGCAGCATCGAAGTTTTATCTGATGAAAACGGGAGAATGATATTGATAATATTATAGAAATCTTCTTTTTTTCCGTTAATTCTGAAATTTGGAAAATGAATTTCTAATTGTTCTATTAGATAATTTTTCAAACCTAAAATATAACTCCTTTCTTCTTCTAATTTTCCATATGAAATAGACAAAGCTTTTGCCATACCAGCAATCTGATGCACTGCTTCTGTTCCTGCGCGAAGGCCTTTTTCTTGTTCTCCTCCAAAAAGCAAAGGCTGTAAACCAGAATTTTTTCGAATAAAAGCAAATCCGATACCTTTTGGCCCGTGAAATTTATGTGCACTCGCCAAAATAAAATCAATAGGTGTTTTTTGCAGATCGATTTCCGTTTTTCCAATAGATTGAACTGTATCCGAATGAAATAAAGCATTATACTGCTTGCAAATCAAACTTACACGATCTAAATCTAAAATTGTCCCCGTTTCGTTATTGACATGCATTAAACTAACCAAAGTCTTTTTTTCTTCGGATAATAAATTAGACAAATGCGTTAGGTCTAGACTACCGTCTGCATTCACATTTACATAATCAACTTGAATATTGTATTCTTCCTGAAGCACCCAAACAGTATGCAAAACAGCATGATGTTCAATTTTTGAAGTAATAATTCTCTCCACCTTCAAATCTTCAACAGCAGAGCGTAAAATCCAGTTGTCGGCTTCTGTTCCGCCAGAGGTGAAAATTATTTCTTGAGCAGTGCAATTTAAGTGTTTTGCAATACTCTTTCTAGAAAGTTCTAATATGGTCTTACCATTTCGACCAAAACTGTGTGTAGACGATGGGTTTCCGTAATCCTCAAGCATTATTTTTGTCATTTCCTGAATTACTTCAGGACGCATGGCAGTTGTTGAGGCATTATCTAGATATACTTTTTTCATTGCTGCAAAGTTAAGAAATATCAATTGTCAAATCTTAAATATCATTTGGCAATTTTTTCACTATTTTTGACCCAAATAAATTTTACGATGAAAAAATATGCTGCCCTCCTATTATTTGCTCTTTTCTTGAATGGATGCGATGATGGAGATTTAACTGTAGACGAAATAGATTTTGCTGATGTACAGGAATCGTCAGCCTGTGATCCGTTAACCAATACTTTAATTTATAAACTAAAATCTCAGGAAGCACTTTTGCTTCAATTACCTGCAGGAGCAATTGTTAATGATCAAGGAACCTACACGTATACTATCGACGCAAATGGAAAAGGATCATATCGTGTAGTTTATAGAGCTTATGACGGAACTGTAGCAAAGGATAATATTTGTGGTGCAATACCTCCTACCACTCCAAAAGTGACCGAGGAATGGAATGCAGTTGAAGGTTTGATTGAAGTTGCAACAACTCAACTAGTAGATTCAAGTGCAACTGACGGAAGCACAAGAATAAAGGGTTACGAACATAGTATTATTTTTAGAAATATCACATTTGCAAAACCAGCTGGAAATCAAACAGAAGCTGAATTTGTGTTTGGAACATACAACACAAATGTAACTAAGGCTGATTTGACTTTCAAAACTAATCCGAATGGTTCGGCTTATGAATGTGACAACAAAACTTATAATTACAACAATTCATTTTATTTATCGATTGAAGATATAGATCCTGCACTATTTGTCAATGAAGTAACAGCTAGTAACCAACCACGTACAAGTTTAATAACAGCAACACAAAACAAAGTATTTTACAGAACTGCATTGACAGAAACTGGATCTATTACACCAGCTTTTATTTGCGCTAAAGTACAACCAAGTTCTCCTGCTATCGATGAAACATGGACAGGCCAATTTGGTGTAGCAAACATAAGCGGAATTATAGAAGTAACCACTACTGTATCACCTAATGCATTAGGTCAAGTTTATACGCACACAATTGTCCTTAAAAATGTAATTTTATTAAAAGGAAAAAGTAATTTCAAACTTGGAAACAGCTTCGTTCTTGGAAAAATTGAACGACAAGCAACCAACTAAAAGTATATTTTTTACAAAAAATAATTCTTACAAAAAAACGTCTGTTTTTTGAAATGATTTTAGAACTAAATCACGACAAAAAACAGACGTTTTTTTTATGTTTTATAATGAAACTTTTGTACTAAAGCAAGCCTTATTATTTATTGTTTTGCCTTATATAAACTTCGGTTGCTCCAAGTCCATATTTTTGATAATTGGCATCTTGGAAATCAATTCCGTCATAACGGCCTAATAAAAAATCAAGTTCGGCTTTCAAAATTCCTTCACCCACGCCATGAATAAAAACGATTTTCGGAATGCGATTTCTAATCGCAAATTCGATATGTCTTTTTGCCGTCTCGGTCTGTAATGTCAAAATATCATAGTTAGACATTCCGCGTTTATTTGGAACCAATTTTTCGATATGCAAATCAAATTCCGGAACACCAACATCGCGTTTATCTTTCTTTTCTTTAACAAAACTTCTCGGTTTTGGCTCTGTTTTCTCTTTTGAAACTTCATCTAAATCAATTCTTTTAATAGAATTCATTAAATTACTGGTTTCTTGTATTTTAATCAGTTCGTTGACTAAAAATGTCATCATAAATCCATCCTCAGTTTCAATCAAAACTTCATTGTTTTTAACCGAAATCACCGTTCCGTTTATGGCTTCATCAAGTACAGAAACCTTATCTCCTTTTGCCAGCATTCTACTCTTCTTTATCGTTATTTTTACTTGGTGTTTTAGCACTAAGCTGCATCATTCCGAACATGAAAACTACAATTGCAGCAATCATGATATAGATGTTTTTTTCTTCTGAAACTTGCTCATAAAGCGCAACCGAAATTGCAAGAATCATTATTATAATTTTAAAAGTTTTCATCCTTCCTGTATTTTAAGATTTCAAAAGTATAAAACTTTCAAGTACTTGTTCTATACCACTCCAAACGTTTGTCATATTTTTTTAGTAAAATTGCAAAAAAGATTCACCATGAGCTTAGAGAAATACATGATCCCTTGCCTATTCAAAACCTTCTTTGGTTATGACTGTTTAGGATGTGGATTTCAGCGCTCTTTATTCTTACTTTTTCAAGGTGATTTTTTTGGTGCTTTTAAAATGTATCCAGCCATTTATACTTGTCTTTTACTCTTCCTTTTTATCGCGTTTCATTTCTTAGATAAATCAAGAAATTACAAAAAAATCGTTTGGAACATTGCTGTGGTAAATTTCATTTTTATGCTCGGCGGCTATTATTTCAAACACTTTTATTTTTAGATTTTAGATTTTAGATTTTAGATTTTAGATTTTAGATTTTAGATTTTAGATTTTAGATTTTAGATTTTAGATTTTAGATTTTAGATTTTAGATTTTAGATTTTAGATTTTAGATTTTAGATTTTAGATTTTAGATTTTAGATTTTAGATTTTAGATTTTAGATTTTAGATTTTAGATTTTAGATTTTAGATTTTAGATTTTAGATTTTAGATTTTAGATTTTAGATTTTAGATTTTAGATTTTAGATTTTAGATTTTCTAAAAGTCGCTTCGCTCCTTTTGGAATTTGGGATTTAAAAAAATTCGAATTTTAAGAAACTTCTATTTCTTAATCTGATCCAAAATATCATTCATCATCTCGATTTGCACTTTCTGAATTTCGATTAGTTCTTGCTGCTGATGCATAATTAAATGATCAATTTTATCATGAATTAATCTAATCTCCAATTCCGATTTCAGGTTGATCATAAAATCTTTTTTAGCGCGATTGCGATCTTTTTCTTCCTGACGGTTTTGGCTCATCATAATAACGGGCGCCTGCAAAGCTGCAACGCAAGAAAGTATTAAATTTAAAAGAATGAATGGATAGGGATCAAAACCTTTGTTTAGAAAAATATAAACATTTGAAGCAATCCAAATCGTAATAAAAACTACAAACGAAATAATAAAAGTCCAGCTCCCGCCAAAATCAGCCACTTTATCGGCCACTTTTTGCCCTAAAGTTCTAGTTTCTTCCTCATCTTCTACAATACTCACAATCGATTTATCTTCTTTTAACGAAGAAATGACATTTTTCTCCATTGCCGAAAGCGCTCCTATTTCACTAGAAAGATAATTCGAAATGTATTTCTGGCGGTAGACATTCAATTCATTTATAGAAATGCAATCTTCGGCATTAAAATCGGGATATTCCTTTTTAATCAATCCCAAAATAGGATCATGAATTGCTCTTCCATAAACTTTCTCATTTTCATCAAAAGAATTGCCAGAAATTGCACTCTTAAATGTTGGTTTATTTTTCATTTTAGTATATTTTGAAAGCTAATTTACGCAATTAACTTCTTAAGAATTGCATAAATAAGAACCGTTTAGAATTTGCTTTTTATCACAAATCAAACCTTTCAAAGTAAATTTCTTTCGTTAAATCGTGATTTTATTTCCAAAAAACGCCTTACTTTTAACGTTCCAAAATTATTCATTCATTTTTACCATTGTGACAAAAGACAATATCATACAAAATATAAGAGCTTTAAAGAGCCACTCACACATAAATTACGGTATTAAAACCAAAACAGAAGACTTTACAGAAAAGCTTTTTTACACGCTTTTTGATTCGAATGCGGCACTTGACGAAAGCATTGATGAACTAGAGTTTCGCTTTAAAGAAATTGCGGTTTTGGCTTGTAAAAAACCTCAAAATTTATGCGAATCTATCTGGGATCGCTTTTTGGAGAAACTTCCTGGAGTATTAGAAAAACTAAATCAAGATGCCGAATATATTCTTGAAAACGATCCTGCATCAAACAGCATTGATGAAGTGTACTTGGGGTATCCAGGCTTTTATGCCATTGCAATTTACAGACTTAGTCACGAATTATATCATTTAGACTTATTATTATTCTCTCGATTAATGAGCGAATACGCACATAGAATTACTGGTACAGATATTCACGCTGGAGCCGATATTGCATCGCCATTTTTTATTGATCATGCAACCGGCATTGTAATTGGTGAAACTACCGTTATCAAGAAACATGTAAAAATCTATCAAGGTGTTACGCTTGGTGCATTAAGCGTAAGCAAAGACATGAAAAATGCAAAAAGGCATCCCACTGTTGAAGCCAATGTCTGCATTTATGCCAATGCAACAATTCTGGGCGGAGAAACTGTAATTGGAAAAAACAGTGTTGTTGGAGGAAATGCATGGGTTACCAAATCTATTCCGGAAGATTCTATCGTTTTAAACACCACTACGACTGACGTTAAAATAAAAGAAAAAAAATAACATGAATTCACATAAATTATTAAACCTAATTGGCAATACTCCTTTGATGGAAACGGTCAATCTAGTTAAAAATAAAAATGTAAAACTTTTACTGAAACTAGAAGGAAATAATCCTGGAGGAAGCGTAAAAGATAGAGCGGCATACAATATGATTGCTGCAGCATTAGAAAGAGGCGATATCAAAAAAGGAGATAAATTAATTGAAGCAACCAGCGGGAACACTGGAATTGCGCTGGCTATGATTGCTCAATTATTCGGCATTGAAATCGAACTGGTTTTACCAGAAGATTCTACCAAAGAGCGCACTCAAACTATGCGTGCTTATGGCGCAACAGTTATTCTTACGCCTGCAAGCGAAGGAATTATTGGTTCTAGAGATTATGCAGATAAAAAAGTAGCGCAAGGAGGCTATTTAATGCTGAACCAGTTTGCGAATGATGATAACTGGAAAGCGCATTACAAAACAGACTAGGACCTGAAATTTGGAATGATACTGACGGAACGGTAACGCATTTCGTTTCGGCAATGGGAACAACAGGAACTATTATCGGGACTTCTACTTATTTGAAAGAAAAAAATCCAAATGTTCAGATCGTTGGCGCACAGCCAAGTGATGGTTCTCAGATTCCTGGAATTCGTAAATGGCCACAGGAATATCTTCCTAAAATATTTGATGCTTCTAAAGTCGATACTGTTGTAGATGTGAGCGAAGAAGAAGCACGAGAAATGACCAAAAGACTAGCGCTAGAAGAAGGTGTTTTTGCTGGTATGAGCAGCGGAGGTTCTGTTGCAGTTGCCTTAAAAATTGCAGAACAATTAGAATCTGGAGTTGTGGTTGCCGTTATCTGCGACCGCGGCGATCGTTATTTGTCTTCGGATTTATTTGACTAAAAAGATACTAAGTTGCTAAGGTTCTAAGATGCTAAGATTTGAATAACTGAAAAAACTTTGTATATCAGAATCTCAGCAACTTTAGAAAAAAAAACTTAGAATCTCAGCAACTTAGAACCTTAGAATCTTAAAAAAATGAACTACAGAAAACTAGGAAAAACAAACTTTAATATCTCTGAAATTTCGCTTGGCACTTGGCAAGTTGGCGGAAAATGGGGATCGGGTTTTGATGATAAAACTGCCGATGAACTTTTGAATACTGCTATTGATAATGGCGTAAACTTTATTGATACGGCAGATGTTTACGAAAATGGATTAAGCGAAACTGCTGTTGGAAGAGTGGTTCGTTCTCGTTCTGAACGTATTTTTGTTGCCACAAAATGCGGACGCCAAATTAATCCTCATGTTAATAAAGGATATACGCCAAAAGTACTTCAAAAATTTGTTGAAGACAGTTTAAAAAGAACGGGATTAGAAACGCTTGACTTAATTCAGTTGCATTGTCCGCCGACTGAAGTTTATTATAGTCCAGAAATATTTGAACTTTTTGATAGACTAAAAGATCAGGGAAAAATTCTTAACCTCGGTGTAAGTGTTGAAAAAGTCGAAGAAGCTTTAAAAGCCATTGAATATTCAAACGTAACAACGGTTCAGATTATCTTCAATTTGTTTCGTCAGCGACCTTCTGAATTGTTTTTCGCGGAAGCTAAAAAGAAAGATATCGGAATTATTGCCAGAGTTCCATTAGCAAGCGGTCTTTTAACAGGTAAATTTGATGCAAAAACAACTTTTGACCCTCAGGATCACCGCAATTTTAATCGTAACGGAGAAGCGTTTGATAAAGGCGAGACTTTTTCTGGCATTGATTACGAATTAGGATTAAAAGCTGTTGAAGAATTAAAAACTTTATTTCCAGAATCAAAAAATCTGGCCGCAATTGCGTTACAATGGATTTTGAGTTTTAATGAAGTAAACTGTATTATTCCTGGAGCATCCAAAACAGAACATGTTTTATCAAATTTATCGGTTTATGACACTCCAAAATTAACTTCAGAGCAGATTTCAGCAATGAATAAAATCTATAATGATCTTATCAAACCTTCTGTTCATCAGCTTTGGTAAGTTATTACTATTAAAATATAAAAAAAAGCTGTCAAGAATAAAATCTTACAGTCTTATTTTTTTTAGAATCTAAACGTCGAATTCTATCTTAAATTCTGCACCTTTATTTTTTCCTTCGCTAGATGCGGTCAATCGACCTTTGTTTCTTTCTATGATTTTTTTGCACAAATACAATCCGATTCCTGTCGAACCTTCGTTTGCGGTTCCTAAACGGCTCATTTTAGTGAATTTTTTAAATAGTTCCTCAATCTGATTTCGATCAAAACCCATTCCGTAATCTTTTACCGTCATAATCAATTTTGAATCTGCAGAAAAGATTCTGACTTTAATTTCGCTATCAAAATAAGAGAACTTAACAGCGTTGCTTATTAGATTTACCAATACTTGAACCAAAAGCCCCTCGTCTATCTTCAGTTTTGCTTCATTACATTCCAAAACCAAATCCATTTTTATATTTTTATCTAACAAACGCTGTTCGACTTGTTCGTTAATAAAAGGCACAATATTCGAAAACAAAACCGCCTTCACTTCTGGGTTTACTTTTACAACATCGTCTTGTTCTTTTAGCAATTTGATAAAATTTTCGATGTATCTAAATTGCAGTTCAGTCGATTCGCAAATTAGCTCGGCCATATTTTTAACCGATTCTGATGGTTCTTCACTTATAATAAGCTTCGCTAAACCTTGCGGATTTCCTGCAAAATTTTTCAAATCATGCGAAAGCATATAAACCAAATCCTGCTTTTCGTTTATAAAATTCTCTGCTTCGTTAATAGATTCCTGTATGTTACACAAAAGCAGACCTGCTTCATCTGTATATTCTGTTGGCAAAGCAGCTATTTTTCTTGAATCTCTATAGTCATCTAACGCTTTTGAAGCTATAGCAATTGGCTTTATCAGTTTATTTAAAACCAAAAGCGTTATTGCTGTTGCCAGCAATGTCATAATTAAAGAAAAAACAAGAATAGAAGCTGAGGATACTTTATGCTCAAAAAATAGAACAAAAAACAAGATTCCGATTAAGGGAATATGGATACCGATAAAAGCAACAAATAAAAATTTGAAAGCATAACTTTTTTTTAGAAAGCTGATTTGTGAAAGTTTGTGATACAACTTCATAAAAAGATAAAAATAGCAGGTTAATATGTAATTTTATTGGGATTATTACGAAAACAAAATTAGCTTTTATCCCCAATTAAACTAATATTTTGAAGAATTTCTAAATTTTTTCTAAAATTAAATTTGTAAAAGTTTTCAAAGGCTTATTTTTGCGCTATGGGAAGAAAAAATACAGACAAAATTGTCTTTCATCAAATTCAAGTTCTTGATGCTGGTGCAAAAGGGGTTTCAGTAGCCAAAGCACCTGACGGAAAAGTTATCTTTATTCCGAATGTCGTACCTGGAGATGTTGTAGACGTACAGACACTAAAAAAAGAAAAGCATATTACGAAGGTAAAGCGGTAAAATTTCACGAATTATCTGAATATAGAGTTGAACCAATATGCGAGCATTTTGGTGTATGCGGTGGTTGCAAATGGCAAAATATGAAATACAGCCAACAACTTGCATTTAAACAAAATGAAGTTAAAAATCACTTACAAAGAATAGGAAAAATCGAACTTCCAGAATTTGAAGATATTTTAGGTTCTGAGAAACAGTTTTTCTATAGAAATAAAATGGAATTTTCTTTTTCTAACAGCCGTTGGTTAACTGAAAAAGAAATTGGAAGCACTGAAGATTTAGGGAACAGAAACGCTTTAGGTTTTCATATTCCTAAAATGTGGGATAAGATCTTAGACATCAACAAATGTCATTTACAAGAAGATCCTTCAAATGCCATTCGTAACGAAATTAGAGCTTTTGCAAACGAACATAATTTAGCGTTTTTTAATCCGAGAGAACATTCTGGATTATTAAGAACGGTTATGATTCGTACAGTTTCTACTGGAGAAATCATGGTTTTGATTCAGTTTTTTGAAGAAGATAAAGAAAACCGAGAATTAATTCTTGACCATTTATACGAGAAATTCCCTCAAATTACTTCATTACAATATGTTGTAAACGGAAAACCAAACGATACAATTTACGATCAGGATGTCATTCTTTACAAAGGAAGAAACTACATTTTGGAAGAAATGGAAGGTTTAAAATTTAGCATTAATGCTAAATCGTTCTACCAAACCAACTCTGATCAAGCTTACGAATTGTATAAAATAACACGAGATTTTGCTGGACTTACAGGAAATGAAGTAGTTTATGACTTATATACAGGAACTGGAACCATTGCTCAGTTCGTTTCTAAAAAAGCAAAAAAAGTAATTGGAGTAGAAAGTGTTCCTGAAGCTATTATTGATGCTAAAGCCAATGCAGAACGCAATAATATTACAAATTGCGAGTTTTTTGTTGGTGACATGAAGGTAGTCTTTAATGAAGCTTTTATTGCACAGCACGGAAAACCGGACGTTATTATTACAGATCCGCCTCGCGACGGAATGCATAAAGATGTTGTAGAGCAAATTTTAAAAATTGCTCCTAAAAAAGTGGTTTATGTAAGCTGTAATTCTGCAACTCAAGCACGCGATCTAGCTTTAATGGATGAAAAATACAAAGTAACTCGTGTGCGCCCTGTAGATATGTTTCCGCAGACGCATCATGTTGAAAATGTTGTACTTTTAGAACTTCGATAAAAAATACATGAAAAAATTAATCTCTCTTTTACTGCTCTTCACTTTCGGCTTATCTAGCTGCGAGAAAGATGATATCTGCGATGCCAATACACCAACTACACCAAGATTGGTTATGACATTTTATGATATTTCTAGTCCGACGAAAACAAAAAATGTTACCAACTTAAAAGTTATTGGTGACGGAATGGAAGAAGGGATTGTTTTTAATGAAAGTCTTGCAGAAGATGATTCATTGAGATATGTAACCAGCGGAAGTACGGTATCAATTCCGTTAAAGGTAAATGACACTACAGCAACCTTTAAGTTTATTTACAGTTCGTTAAGCACCACAGCCATCAACACTGATGTTATTAAATTTAACTATAACACGCAAAATGTATATGTTTCGAGAGCTTGTGGCTTTAAAACTATTTTTCAGCTAAAAAATATTCTGCCTTTTGTACATACTGATCCAGACGGAGATACGTTTTGGATGACCGAAGTTGATTTAGAAAACCCTAACATTGAATCTGAAAATGAAACACACATTAAAGTTTATTTCTAGTCTTTCATTATTGTTTTCAATGTTTTTAGGTTATGCGCAGGATGTTCCTGAGATTTCTAAAAATTTGAAGGACACAGTAGCGACTAAAAAGCCAAAAACAGAAACTGTAAAAACGGCAAAACCAGAAATTCAGGAAGCTCAAGCCCTAAAAGATAGCGTTGTAAAAACAGACCGTTACGGACTTCGTGTTGGTGTTGATTTGTACAAACTTACTCGTGGCCTTTATGACAAAGATTATAAAGGAGTAGAATTTGTTGGAGACTGGCGATTAACCAAAAAGTATTTCTTAGCGGCAGAATTAGGCTACGAAGATAAAACTACAGAAGATGACCGTTTGACTTCTTCTGCTAACGGAACTTATATAAAAGCAGGTTTTGACTATAATTTTTATCAAAACTGGCTTGATATGGAAAACCTGATCACGATAGGACTCCGTGGCGGATTTAGTAGTTTTGCGCAAGAATTGCATAGCTATAAGATCTACAACCCGAATCCGTATTGGGGAGAGCTACCTCCAATAGCAACAGACAATAAATATAGCGGACTTACCGCTACTTGGATTGAAGTTGCATTAGGACTAAAAGCCCAAGTTGTGAAAAATGTATTTGTTGGTTTCGGTGTTCAGCTTAAACTTCTGACTTCTAATAAAGAACCAAATAATTTTGAAAACCTTTATATTCCAGGTTTTAACAGAACTTATGATGGAAGTTTTGGAATTGGTTTCAACTACACAGTTTCCTACTTTATTCCGATTTACAAGAAAAAAACAATGGCATCTGAAACAGTAAAAAAAGAAGAGCCTAAGAAGAAAAAATAGTTTTTTTTTAAGGTTCTAAGATGCTAAGTTTCTAAGATACTAAGTTTAAAAAAAAGCGGTAAATTCAAGTTGAATTTACCGCTTTTTTATGTTGTTAAGATTAAAAACTTAGAAACTTAGCATCTCAGAATCTTAGCATCTTTTTTAAGTTAACTGAAAATTAATCGCTGCTTGTGTATGTATTAAAGCAGTATCAAAAATAGGGACACTAAAATCTCCTTCTTTTATTACTAACGGAATTTCGGTGCATCCTAAAATAATTCCTTCTGCTCCATTTTTGATTAATTCATTTGCAATTTCAAGATAACGTTTTTTCGTTTCTTCAGTTGCAATTCCTCTTCCCAATTCTTCGAAAATGGTGTAATGAATAAAATCTTTGTCAGCTTCGCTTATTGGTATTATTGTCTCAATTCCTTTTTCAGCAAGTTTATCTTTAAAGAAATCCAATTCCATTGTGAATTTTGTTCCCAGCAAACCGACTTTTTTCAAGTCTTTTTTCTGAATTGCAATTGCTGTTTCTTCAGCAATATGAATAAGCGGAAGTCCAATAGCTTGCTGCAGTTTGTCTGCAATTAAATGCATCGTATTGGCACATAAAACAATAGCTTCTGCCCCGCCCGATTTTAAAACTTCTGCCGCTTTTAGAAGCATATTAAAAGTAGAATCCCAGTCGTTGGCATCGTTATTCTTTTTAATATCGGCATAATTAAAAGAGTAGATTAGACATTCAGAGAAATTTAGTCCGCCGAGTTTTTCATTAATTCCTTTATTAATTAAAGTATAATAATCAGATGTAGAAACCCAGCTGATTCCGCCAATAAGTCCAATTTTCCTCATATATTTTTCAAATTATCCGATTTCTTTAATTCCTTTTATAAAAAGCCATTTCATAAAAAGCTTTTCACCGTCTTTGGTTCTTACCGCTTGAAATTTAGGACCAATAATAGTTCCAATTACAAATGCCGTCATCGGAATCCAAATTCCAGTTAATCCCGTATAAGCAGCAATCAAATATCTAAATAAAAGAAATAAAATTGCAAAAGCAGCCAATTGGTATAAAAAAGCGCGTAGTTGTAGTTTTGACATTTTTTTTGAGTTGCCAAGGTTCTGAGAGGCTAAGATGCTAAGTTTTTTTCCTTGCAACTTATATTCTTAGAAACTTGATATTTATTTAAAATTATTCTTTTTCCCATTTTGCTAAAACTCTTAGCATCTTAGAGACTTAGACTTGAAATTTTGTTCTCTTACTTCCTTCGTACATTTCGTATTTTACCAAACGTGCTTCAAGGCTTCCGTTAAAAAGTTTGATTTTTCTAGAAGGTTTTAATCCTACGAATTTTAAGGCTTCAAGGTTGGCTGTAATAAACCAAGCGTTTGTTCCTGGATAATTCTTCTTTAAAGTATCTCCAATACTAGCGTAGAATTTTTCCATATGAATATCCAAACGCTCATCGTAAGGCGGATTGAAAACAATATGCAGTTTACCTTCCGTTTCTTTTTCTGTATCAAAAAAGTTCTCTTCGTAAATTTTAATGTAATCTTCTAAATTAGCATTTCTAATATTGTCTTTCGCTTTGCTTACAGCACTTGGCGCTTTATCAAAACCTTTAATTGTATAATGAAATTCTCTAGTTTTTTTCATTAAACTGTCAACAATTGTATCAAACAAATCATTGTCCCAATCTTTCCATTTTTCAAAAGCAAACTCTTTTCTGTTAATGTTTGCTGGAATATTGCAGGCAATCATAGCTGCTTCTGCCAAGAAAGTTCCAGAACCGCACATAGGATCCAAGAAATCACTTTGTCCATCCCATCCAGACAATAAAAGAATTCCAGCTGCCAAAACCTCATTAATAGGTGCAATATTGGTAGCCGTTCTGTAACCACGCTGATGAAGTGAAGCTCCAGAAGTATCTAAAGAAACCGAAACCTGATCTTTGTCAATATGAATATTTATACGCAAATCTGGATACTGTTTATCAATACTTGGACGCTGTCCTGTTCTTTCTCTAAACTGATCTACGATCGCATCTTTACATTTCTGAGAAATAAATTCAGAATGATTGAAATAAGTCGAATGCACCGTGCTATCAATCACAAAAGTCTGATTCGCATTTAAGTATTTAGACCAGTTTATACCCAAAATTCCTTTGTACAAAGCCTGTTCATTATTAGCTCGAAAAGAATAAATCGGTTTTAAAACTTTAAGCGCAGTACGCAAAGACAAGTTGGCTTTGTACATAAAACCTTTGTCTCCTTTAAAGTTTACCATTCTCACACCTTTTTCAACATCTTGAGCGCCAAGTGTGCGTAATTCTTTTTCTAATATTTCTTCAAAGCCAAAAAAACATTTGGCAATCATTTTAAAATTTTCTTCCATTTCTTTTTCAATTAAAAAAAGCTAATCGCTATAACATTTTATTATACTGTTATAAATAGGTATCGAAGCGAAATAGTTATTTTTCGGCAAAAATACACTAAATTTGCCGGACTTTTGAATTAATTGAAATAGAATAAATGTCTGTAAAACATAACGCACCAATCCAAAATCAAGAAGACGACAATCAAAACTGGTATTCTTCGTGGTTTGACACGCCATATTATCATATTCTTTACAAGGATCGTAATTATCGTGAAGCTCAGGTTTTCATGGACAATTTAACGCATTATCTTAACTTGCCAGAAAAAGCCAAAGTATTGGATTTAGCGTGCGGAAAAGGCCGTCATTCTATTTATTTAAATCAATTAGGCTACGATGTTTTAGGCGCAGATTTGTCTGAAAACAGCATCGCAGAAGCTAGCAAAAACAGCAATGAAACCCTTCATTTTAAAGTGCACGACATGCGCCAGCCTTTTGAAGAAAAGTTTGATGCTATTTTCAATCTCTTTACCAGTTTTGGCTACTTTGAAAGCGACGAAGACAATCTGACCACTTTAAAAGCAATTAAAGAAAGCTTATCAGAATACGGTTTTGCTGTAATCGATTTCATGAATGTGCCAAACGTTATTGAAAATCTTGTTCCCGAAGAAGTAAAAACAGTTGACGAAATAGATTTTCACATCAAAAGATACGTTGAAGACGGACATATTTTCAAAGAAATTGATTTTGAAGACCAAGGCAGAAAATATCATTTTACAGAAAAAGTAAAAGCACTAACTTTGAAAGACTTTCAGGATTTAATGGACGAGGCTGGAATTTTTCTTTTAGACATTTTTGGAGACTACAAACTCAAAAAATTCCATAAAACCGAAAGCGAAAGATTAATCATGATTTTTAAGTAAATTGGTTAATCGTTTAATTGTTTAACCGTTTAATCGCTAAACAAAAAAAACAATTAACCGATTAAACGAATCAACGATTAAACAAAATAAAAATGAACTATTTATTACCCTTATTTTCTGTACTTTTAGGATATGGCGTGGCTTTATTTATAAAACCAGAAAACAAAAATAATTTAAAATTACTACTCGCATTTAGCGGTTCTTTTTTATTATCGTTAACCGTAATGCATCTTCTTCCAGATGTTTACGAATCGCAAAATCATAATATCGGAATCTTTATAATGGTCGGAATTTTATTCCAGATTGTACTTGAATTTTTCTCAAAAGGTGCCGAACACGGACACGTTCATGGGCATGCAAAAATGTCTCAAATTCCATGGCTTTTATTTATCAGCCTTTGCATTCACGCCTTTTTAGAAGGATTTCCTGTAAGCCACCATCATGGTTTAGCAGTAGGAATTGCCATTCATCATCTGCCAATTGCGGTTATCTTAACCACATTTTTCATCAATGCAGATTTAAACAAAAAAGCCATTTTTGCCTTCATGCTGACCTTTGCCATCATGACGCCACTCGGAACTGTAGCCTCAGAATATTTGCCTTTTTTAAGTAAATATTACACCGAAATAACAGCAATCGTAATCGGAATTTTATTCCACATCTCCTCAACCATCATTTTTGAAAGCAGCGAAGGACATAAATTCAACATTGCCAAAGTTTCTATGATCGTTCTAGGAATTTTGTTGGCATTCTTTTTATAATCTGGGCGTGCCCAAATTTACAAAAGGCGCAATTTAACAAACCGCTTACGTGCGCCTTTCGCAAATTCGGTCGGGCTATCCGCATTACTTCGGTAATTTGCTCCTATCCCTCACGCAAGAAAAAGTTTCAAGTTTCAGGTTTCAAGTTTTACTCTCGCGTGTCAGGCTGAGCGAAGTCGAAGCCCTTTTGTTTGTTGACCTTCGACCTCGCTCAGAGTGACATTAGTTTGTTTTAAGTTTCAGGTTTCAAGTTTTAAGTTTTACTCTCGCGTGTCAGGCTGAGCGGAGTCGAAGCCCAGTGAAAAATTATCTAATTATCTAATTATCAAATTGACTAATTATCTAATTCCTTAATTCCCTACCCTCTTCTTCTCGTCCTGATTTCCGAAAGCACGCTCTTTCACATTAATCTTTTTATTACCGAAATTGTAAATCACAGATAAACGAACAAAGCGATTACTTTCATTTTGGCTATAAACCTGTTTCACGCCATTTACAACCGAAGTAAAATCTTTCAAATAAGAAGTATTAAAAATATCATTGGCCAAAAATGCAATCTGAAGCGTTTTATTCAACAAATCCTGTTTAAACCCAATATCAAAACTTGATGCATAACCAATCTCATACAAACCACTTTTAAAAGGCGAACTATAATTAAAATCAATTTGAAGTTTAGTGCTTTTTCCTAATACAAAAGTATTATTCGTCGTAAAATCAATCTGTAAACTATTTGATGGCGTTGCATTAATATCTTTTATAAACTCCGTTTGAGCGCCTAAAAAGTACAAACTATTTTCACTCTGCCACCAATCTGCAAAAGTGGCTGAATAAGTTTCTCCAACACCGTAATTTATATTTTTAAAATAATTTTCACGCGTTACGATCTGTGTATTCGTTTCTGGATTTGAAGTAAACAAAACGCCATAACCATTTGAAACTAAATTCACAAAAACGCTGGTTCTAAAAATTTCTTTATACGAATGTGCAAACTCAAAATTATCACTAAATGAAGGTTTTAAAAACGGATTTCCTTCAGAATAACTGTTACTATTAATATAAACTCTAAACGGATTCAGCAAATCAAAACGCGGTCTGTTGATTCTTTTTCCATAATTCAAACTAAAAGTATTATTCTCGTTTTCCTTGTACGAAGCATAAACTGTTGGAAACAACTTCAAATAATCATTTACATTTTCCTGATTCATGGTTTCAGAGAATCCGCTTGTTTGTGTGTTCTCCAATCGTAAACCCATTTGCAGATTCCATTTTTCATTCAGTTTTTTATCTCCGTTAATGTAAAACGCCTGATTATTTTCAGTGTATTTAAATTGATTTGACTGACTAGGATCTAATTCTGGAGTGCCAGTAATAGTATTGTAAAAAACCACATCGCTTATGCTATTGGTAAAACTCATTTTTGCCCCATAAGACAAATTAAAAGTTTCAAACGGATGTTCCATATCCGCCTTAAAACTCCAGTTATCAATGTCTTGGTCAGAAATATTTCTTCCTGCCTGATTGACATCAATAAATTCCATATCTGGATTAAAATTATTCGCTATAAAATCTCTATCAAATTTTGAACTGTAATTGAAATAATCCACATCAAAGGATAATTTCTTTTTCGAATCAAATTTGGTAATCAAATGCGCATTATAAGTCTGATTTTTAGAACCTTTATCTGTAAAACTTTTATTCAATGTAACCTGCTGTAATTCGTTTTGCGTATTGTACTTTTCAATTCTAATATCCGATCCAAAATCAGGATTATTCCTGTCATTCATAAACTGAAAACCAATTGTTGTACGTTCAGATACATCATAATCTAATGCCAATTTTCCTGAAAAATTCTCATTTTTAACTTTTGTATCGGCATCCATTGTAGAAAGTCCATCTGGAAAATACATATCTAAATTCTCTATAGCATTTTTATAACCAGTTTTACCATTCACGCTTGCCGAAAATCTAAACTTATTTTTGCTATAAAAGAAATTATCTCTCAAAGTGTAAATTCCATATTTATTCTGGTCGTAAGAAACTGTAATCGAATTTTTCCACGAATCGCGGACTCCTTTTTTCATAATAATATTAATCAGCCCTCCAGTTCCATCCGCTTCATATTTTGCGGGCGGATTGCTTATAACTTCAATATTTTTGATATCTGCAGCCGAAATTGATTTCAAGAAATTGTTCAGTTCTTCGCCAGTCAATTCAATTAAACGTCCATCAATCATGACGCGCGAAGTTCCCTTTCCTAAAATGGTTATTACATCATTTTTCACTACAACTCCAGGCGCAGTATTAATTGCGCTTAAAGCATCGCCGCCAGTAGTTGTAACATTATTTTCTAGATTATAAACCAAACGATCTGTTTTCTGTTCAATAGTTTTCTTTTTAGACTGAACCACAACTTCAACTAATTTGGTTTCGGTTTCTTTTAAAATAATAGTTCCTAAATCGGTGTTTTTGTCTAGTGAAATTTCTTTTTCATAATCAGCAAAACCCAAAAGACTGATTTCAATTTTATAAGAACCATTTTTTAGGTTAATTTCAAAAGAGCCATCTTCTTTAGTCGTAGTTCCATCAATAATTTTCCCTTCTTTATTTAATATTGAAATTTCAGCCCATTCTAAAGATTTGGTTTCGCTAGTGACTTTTCCTTTTAATGTTGATTGTGCCAAACAAAATAAAGGCAATAGTAAAAAGATTAGGAGATTTAATTTTTTCATGATTTCTAATTTTAACTTGTTCGATTAATTTGAAGCAAAGTTCCCTTAGAAAATCTTCCTATGCGACCGACGAAAAAAGTCGAACCATTTTCTCAAATAGAAATTGGTTCGACTTTATATAGGCAAGGCGTTCGACTTTTTACAAACCCTTTATTTCCAGCTATTTCTGTAGGCTGTTGGGGTTAAATTGGTATATTTTTTAAATGAAGTATTAAAAGAAGATTTGGAGTTAAAACCAACTTCGTACAATATTTCTAGAACAGTTAATTGATTTTTTGACTGGTCTCTTAAAATTTGCATGGCTTTTTGAATACGATATTCATTTACAAAATCAAAAAAATGCTGATCGATATGATGATTTATTAAAACAGATAAATCGCGAACGGGAATACTAATCTGATTGGCCAATTCCTGAATAGTAAGCGACGGATTGAGAAATGGTTCTTTCTCAGTCATATATTGTTTTAAAGTACTAATTTGTGTAGTGATCAAATCATTTTGCTGGTTTACAGCTTCTGGCTTTTCATCAATTTCTGGCAGAATATCTTTTGTTAACACTAACTTAGAATTTACACCTCTAAAAAGTTCTGGATATTTTAAAGCTTTCATTATAAACCAGCACGTTATAAATAAAGCTATAGTTCCAACAAGTACATTTGCCCACAAAAAAACTTCTTTGAAACCACTATACCTCAATATATTTTTTGAAAGTACAATAGAATGTGCAATAAGAAACACGCATGTCATTTGAAAAAGCCATTTATAAGTAGAAACGCTCGGATTGGCGTAGTTTTCTAGATAAATTTCTTTGTATTTCTTCAAGATCAAAAACACACTTACGATATAAAAAACGTACTGAAATTCTATTAAAATCTGTATAAAATAGATCTCAGACATTTCATTTAAAGGACCTATGAAGTTGCCATTTACAATACTTAAATATATTCTTGGTATAAAAATTAAATTGACTATTACAAAAGGAAGCAAATGAATGAGATGTTTCCATTTTAACTTAAAGTCTGAATAACATACAGATAAAACGTACAAATAAAATGATGGCATTCCCAGTAAACAGAAAGTTGCTCTGAAAATTTCTAAATTCCTGTGATCTTCTGTATACAGATACATAAAAAAGCCACTGAGATCTATTGCCGAAAAAATAAAGAACAAAGCAAACAAGCGGTTTGCCAGTTTATTTTCTGTTTTAACGGTTAGCAGAAAAAATGCCATTAATAAGGAAACGAAAACAGAAATTCGAGCAATTCCCTGTAGTAAATCTAATTGATCCATCTATCTTTTTATATTAGACAAATATAATATTTTCGTTTTTGTAACAAAGCCACAATAAAACAGTCTTTAGAGAGAAAAAATAGAAGAAAAAAATTGATTTTAAATCTCTGAGACTTTGCAAGATTGAAATAAAATATATTAATTTTGACGAGTCTAAATAACGATAAAATGACATTTACGAAAACTACTGAACAAGCCTCAAAATATGAACATTTAGAGAAGATGTCTGTTCATGAATTGTTATCTAATATAAACCAGGAAGATAAAACGGTGCCTTATGCAGTCGAAAAAGCTTTACCTCAAATAGAAGCTTTGATTCCGCAGATAGTCGACAAATTAAAACTTGGCGGCAGATTGTTTTATATTGGAGCAGGAACTTCTGGCCGACTTGGTGTTGTTGATGCTTCTGAATGTCCGCCCACTTTTGGCGTTCCTTTCGACTTAGTAAATGGCATTATTGCAGGTGGTGACACAGCGATTAGACGCGCAGTAGAAAACGCAGAAGATAACCCTACACAAGCTTGGATTGATCTTCAAAACCATAAAATCGATTCTAATGATGTTGTAATCGGAATTGCTGCTTCGGGAACAACTCCGTATGTTATCGGCGGATTAGAAACTTGTAACCAAAACAATATTATCACCGGTTGTATTACTTGTAATGCAGGAAGTCCGTTGGCATTGACGGCGCAATTTCCTATTGAGGTTGTAGTTGAACCAGAATTTGTAACCGGAAGTTCAAGAATGAAAGCTGGAACTGCACAAAAACTGGTTTTAAACATGATTTCGACTGCTGCTATGATTAAGCTAGGAAAAGTAAGAGGAAACAAAATGGTCGATATGCAGTTAAGCAATGTAAAGCTGGTTGATCGTGGTGTAAAAATGATTATGGATGAAATTTCAGTTTCGTATGACGAAGCGTCTGAATTATTGAAAAAATATGGCAGCGTAAGAAATGCTGTCGACAATTATAAAAAATAAAAAGGCTTCTGAGTGGTTGTTTAACCGCAAAGTACACTAAGATTTACGCAAGGTTCGCAAGGTTTTTGTCCAAAACTTTGCGAACTTTGTCATTATAAAAATATAGCATCTAAAAAACTTACCGTACTTTGCGATAAATACAAGCCAACAGCTTGTAACCTTAAAATTGAAACAAAAAAGATGGCAACAAATAAAGAATTACTAAAAAAAGGAGTGAAATATTTATCAGGCGCTCTGCCTTTAATGTTTCTTGGCCCAACATTGATTTATAATGCTTTTATGAATCAGCATACCAACTGGCATTATCTTGTTTTAGGAATTGGAATTGTGGCTTGTCTAAGTTCTATGCTTTTGATCTTTTTGGGATTGAAAATTATTATGAAAGGTATATTTAACGATTAAGAACTGAAACCCTAAATTTCAAAAACACTTATGGAAGCTCTAATTCACATTCAGAAAACATTTGAGAAAGTTGTTTATATTGATAAGAAAATAAACAATCGCGAGTTTGAAGATTGTGTTTTTAAAAACTGCGACTTTTCTAACAGCAATTTCAATTCTAATACTTTTCTTGACTGCGAGTTTATTGATTGTAATTTATCAATGACAAGTTTAGCAGGAACGAGTTTAAAAAACGTCACTTTTAAAAACTGTAAACTTCTCGGAATTGCATTTAACGAATGTGACGATTTTCTATTCCAGGTTTATTTTGATGAATGCGTTCTCGATTACGCATTGTTTTCAAACAAAAAAATGCCAAAAACTAAGTTCATTAATTCTTCTGTTCGCGAAGTAACTTTTGTTGGAACCAATTTAACGAGTTCTGTATTTGATAATTGCGATCTTGATGGCGCTATTTTTAATGAAACACAATTAGCATCGGTCAATTTTAAAACCGCTTACAATTACAAAATAGATCCAGAATTTAATCCGATGAAAAAAGCACAATTTTCTACGGAAGGAATTGTCGGATTATTAGATAAATATGATATCAAAATCGTTTAGTTATGAGTGCCGATCAATCTTATTTAGAAAGCGTTAAAAAGCAGTTTTTGTATTATAAAATGCTTGGCGAAAAAGCAATGGATCAGCTTGAACCAGATCAGCTTTTCATTTCAGTAAATGAAGACACCAACAGCATTGCTACAATAATAAAACACATTTCGGGCAATATGTTGTCCCGCTGGACTGATTTTCTTACAACAGATGGTGAAAAAGAATGGCGCAACAGAGATTCTGAATTTGAAAATGATTTACAATCTAAAGATGAAGTTCTTGAACTGTGGAATAAAGGATGGAATTGTCTCGAAAATGCTCTTGAAAACTTAGAACCTAATCAACTTTCGGACATTATTTATATTAGAAATGAAGGCCATACGGTTATAGAAGCTATAAATCGACAATTGGCGCACTATCCGTATCATATTGGCCAAATTGTTTTTTATGCCAAACAGCTGAAAAACAGTGAATGGAATAGTTTATCGATTCCGAAAAACAAATCGGGAAATTATAATGCTGAAAAGTTTGCCAAAGAAAAAGAAATCAAGAACTTTACCGATGATGAGTTAAAAAGATTGAAATGACCCGTTTGTCAGTCTGAGCGAAGTCGAAGACCTTTTTGTGACATAAAAATGAAATCTCTAGCTCTAAAAAAACAACTTAATTAAAATGAAAAAAATAGCATTCTTATTCCCTTTTCTAGCTTTAGTTTCATGCTATAATGCAGAACATAATTGCAAGGATTTTAAAACAGGGAAATTCAAATTTGAAACAGATGTCAACGGCGTAAAAAAAACAACTTATTTTGAGCGTAAAAACGATATTGAAATTGAAACTTTTGAAGGTAAAACCGATACTGCTACAATACGTTGGGTAAGTGACTGTGAGTACGTGTTGCAAAAGAAACATCCTAAAAATATGGCTGAAGAAAAAGCAATCAGCATGAAGATTTTAAATACTTCTAAAGATTCTTATACTTTCGAATTTGGCTTGGTTGGTTCTGAAGAAAAACAGCGAGGAACGGTTTATAAAGTTGATTAAATAATAAAGGCTCCAATTTTGGAGCTTTTTTTATGCCACAAAGGCACAAAGTCTCCAAGTTTTTTTATTCTCATTTTTTAAACTTTGCAACTCTGAATCTTTATCCCTCTGTAACTAAAAAAACAAACGTGTTTCTTTTACATTTCTATTTTAAATAGTACATTAGAACTCTAATCTAACCAAATGAAAAATACCATTTCGCAGAGAGTTGCCGATTTTTTAAAGAATTATCCGCCGTTTAATTTTCTTCATCAGAGAGATTTAGAAAAGCTTTCTGAACAGATTTCTATTATTTATAAAGAAAAAGATGCCGTCATTTTTGCTGAAAATGACAAAACCCACGATTCTTTTTATGTGGTTCATAAAGGCGCTGTTGCACTTAAAAAAAATACTAAAAATACCGTTTTAGATATGTGCGATGAAGGCGATATTTTTGGATTGCGTCCGTTATTGGCACAAGAAAATTACATCATGGAAGCGGTCGCTCACGAAGAAAGTATTTTGTACTCCATTCCTATTGCAGTTTTTAAACCTTATGCGCTCGAGAATAGAAACGTTGGTAATTTCTTGATTGAAAGTTATGCTTCGAATACTCGAAATCCATATTCAGACATTCATAAAGATAAATTGTATGGTGATGATCAGTTAAATGAAAACCTGCATTCGAGCAATCATTCTTTTGATTTAGCGCCCATAAAATACTCAAAAAAAATTGTAACCTGCAGTCCGTCAACTACGGTAAAAGAGATTGCAAAAATTATGAATAAAAAGAAAGTCGGTGCAATTTTAATCGTAGACGAAATGCTTCCGATTGGTATTTTGACGGATAAAGATCTTCGAAATAAAATCGTTACAGGAGATTTTCCAATTACAACTACTGCGGAAACGATAATGACCAAACCTGTTATTACGTATCCTAAAAAAATGACGGTTACTGAGGCGCAAATGGCCATGATGAAAAGCAATATCAGCCATTTGTGTTTGACCAAAGACGGAACGGTAAACACAAAAGCGGTTGGGATTTTATCGAAACACGACGTTATGGTAGCGCTCGGAAACAATCCTGCGGTTTTAATTAAAGCCTTAAAACGAACTAAAAAAATTAAGGAAATAAAACCTATTCGCAATCGTATTATGCAGTTATTGCAAGGCTATTTGGATCAAAATATTCCGATGACTTTGATTACGAAAATCATCACCGAACTTAATGAAGCTTGCACCAATCGTGTTATTGAGATTTGCTTAGAAAAAATGAGCAGTCCTCCACCCGTTAAATTTGCTTGGCTCGCACTTGGAAGTCAAGGTCGCGGTGAACAAATGCTACATACAGATCAAGATAATGCAATTGTTTATGAAAATGTGAATGAAGTCTTTAGAGAGGAAACTAAAATCTATTTTCTAAAATTTGCCGGACTTGTCAATAAAGGGCTTTTTGAAATTGGATACGATTATTGCCCTGCCGAAATGATGGCCTCGAACCCAAAATGGTGTATGAGTGTAGACGAATGGAAAAGCAATGTGCATCACTGGATTACAAATCCGGGTAAAAATGAGGTCTTATTGTCCTTTATTTTCTTTGATTATAGTTTAACTTACGGAGATACGGAAGTAGCAAATCAATTGTCTGATTATATTTTTGAAGATTTAAAAGCAAATCCTATTTTTTATATGCATTTGGTGAGTGGAGCATTGCAAAGTCCTTCTCCTACTGGCTTCTTTAGACAATTTTTGGTAGAGCAAGATGGCGCAAATAAAGATAATTTTGATATTAAAAGAAGAGCTTTAATGCCTTTGACAGATGCTGCCCGTGTTTTAATTTTATCTCATTCGATAAAATCGATTAGCAATACAGCAGAGCGCTTTGAGAAATTAGCAGAACTGGAACCTAACAACAGAGAATTGTATTTATCGTGCTCCTATTCGTTCAAAGCTTTACTGAAATTTAGAACCAAGCAGGGTCTTCTGCATCATGATTCTGGTCAGTTTATCGAATTGGAATCTTTGACCAAAATGGAAAAAATTAAGCTGAAACGTACTTTTAAAACCATTAAGGAACTTCAGGAACTTATTTCGGTGCGTTTTAACATCTCAAATCTGGTATAATAATGAGTTTATTTAATTTTTGGAAAAAAGAAGAGAATAATCTATTCGATGAAAATATTACAATCGAAGAAACTCGTTTTGTGGTTTTGGATACCGAAACAACTGGTTTTGATTATGAAAATGACCGTATTCTATGCATTGGCGCATTGGTTCTTCAAAACGGAATTATTAATGTTCAGGAAAGTTTCGAAGTGTATTTAGAACAAGATCATTACGATAAATCGACCGCTCAGATTCATGGTATTTTAAAAGATTTACTGATAAAACGTCCTACAGAATTGGAGGCATTACAGCAGTTTCTAGATTTTCTAGGAGACTCCATTATCATTGCGCATCATACTATTTTTGATGTTACCATGATCAATAGAGCTTTAGAGCGAAACGGACTTCCTCATTTAACTAATCAAACCTTAGACACGGCTTATTTGTATAAAAAGACTTTAATTCAATCTCATTTATTTGAACGAAAGGATCATTACACCTTAGATGATCTTGCAGACAAATTTGATATTTCTAAGAAAGATCGCCACACAGCACTGGGCGATGCCTACATCACTGCCATTGCTTTTCTTAAGATTGTAAAGAAATTGAGAGAGAAAAAAGCAATTAATTTAAATCAGCTTTTCAAACCTTAAGATTTTTTTATGAATCTTAACTTTACATTTAAGCACTGTAATTTACCATTTAATAATACTAGACTTATAAAAATTAGCAAAAAAGAAAAATAGCCATAACCTGTATTTTGTTTTTGAAAGATAGCTTTGTCGTAATCAAAAAAAACACAAAAACAATTATGAAAGCTAACTTTTTAAAATCAATTACCTTGCTTGGAATTGCAGGTCTTTCTGTAATAAGCTGTCAAAACGATGACAAAGACTCGAATAGTGTAAATGCTAGTATCGATTTTACTTCGCATTCAAAGGTGCCACCTTTTGTTTATCCAATGACAGGTTTTGAAAATCTAAAAATCAGTACTTTAATTGCTAGTACAGATGTTCTTCCAGAATCTCCTTCTTTTGTGTATGGTGCACAGCCTGATGGAGCTGGATTAATGAAAGATCCAAATGGTGATGGATATATCATGATTACTAACCACGAAATTCTGCAATCTGTATCAAGAGTTTATTTAGACAAAACTTTCAAACCTGTAAAAGGTGACTATATTGTTGATGGTGTTGGTGGCTTAACTCGTTTATGTTCTGCTACATTGGCAACTCCAGAAATTCACGGCTTTGGACCAATCTTTTTAACTGCTGGAGAAAGCGGACAAGAAAGTATGGTGCATGGAATCAATCCGTTGGGACAATCTTCAGACAAAGCAAGAAAAGATAGAGTTTTACCAGCTTTAGGAAAAGCGAGTATGGAAAACGCTGTTCCGCTTCCTAAAGAAGCTTATCCAGGAAAAACCGTAATTCTAATTGGTGAAGATCAGTCGTACGCGACTTCACACGTAAGTGCTGGACAATTAATTATGTATGTAAGTACTGTTGGCGATTTGTCTAACGGAAAATTATATGCTTTAAAAAGAACTGATGGAAATCAAGTTGAAACGGATATCAAATTAAATAGCAGTTATCCCGTTGAATTTGTTGAAATTCCAAATGCAAAAAACCTTACTGGTGCTGTTATCAATACAACTGTTAACGACTTAAAAGCGATTCGTTTTTCTAGAGTTGAAGACGTAGATTACAGAAAAGGGAGCGCAAACAACAATAGAGAAGTTTATTTTACTGCTACAGGTCAAGCAACTAATAATGCTCCTGTTGACGGTTACACGATGTGGGGAAGAGTTTACAAAGTGAAACTAGATGCTACAAATCCGTTAAAAGGAACTTTAGAATTAGCCGTTGAAGGTGACAGTACTCCAGGAACTGGAATTATTAACCCAGATAACTTATGTGTAACAGAGAACTACGTTTACATTCAAGAAGATGGTGACAGCTACTATGCCGATGCTAAACACGATTCATATATCTGGCAATATAGCATTGCGACAAAGCAAAATAAACCTTGGTTAAACATGAACCACAAAAGAACCGATGCTGCTTGGAATACTTTATACAATCAAACTGGCGAAATGAGATTAGGAAGCTGGGAGTTTGGTGCTATGGAAGATATTTCAGATATCATTGGTGTTCCAGATACTTTTACCGTAAACATTCACCCACACACATGGCAAAGTGATGCATTCAAAAATGCAGACGGTTCAGGAACTCAAACCAACAAAGAGGGAGGACAAACTGTAATTATCAGAAACGTACAGAGATAATAATTTCAGTCAAAATCTATTAACAACCCTTATTTTTCGATAAGGGTTGTTGCTATTAAAACACTATTATGAAATTAAAATATTTTTCATTTCTATTTTTAGCACTTTGTTTGTTTTTTTCGTGTCAAAAAAATGAAACCTCTAAAACAACAATCAAACAGAATCTTCTTGTTGACTTAAACAAATTAAGTAATGAAATTACCCAATTTCAAAAGCTGGTAGGTAGCAATGCTTCTCCAAAAGAAATTGTAGAACAGTTTAAAAAATCACGCTTATTCTATAAAAAAGCGGAATGGGCAATCGAATATTTTATTCCCGAAACGGCTCGTTTTATGAATGGCTCGGCCTTGGATGAAATGGAATTGGAAGAAAACAGATCTTTTGAGCCACATGGGTTTCAAGTAATCGAAGAAATCATTTATCCTGAATATAAAATCGAGGATAAAGAAAATGTCATAAGAGAATTGAATATTTTTCAATCTAACATAAAGCAGCTGAAAACCACATTTGAAGTAATCACTATTTCTGATGATTATGTTTTGGATGCAATGGAACAGAATATATTTCGTGTTATTACGTTAGGAATTACAGGCTTTGACAGTCCTATTTTACAATCTTCAATTCCTGAAGCGGGAGAAAGTTTATTATCAATTGCTAAACCTCTTGAAATCATTAATTCCGATAATAAAGCACTAGCCGATTTAAAGAAGTTAATCGCAGAAGCACAGCAATATTGTAAAGAAAACAATAACTTCAATGCTTTTGACCGAGCCTTTTTTATTACAGAATATTTGAATCCGATTTCGAAAAAAATTAAAACTTTTCAGAAAGAACTAAATATTAAAAACGTAAAAAAAACAAGTCCATTAAAACCCGAAATTGAAACTTTGTTTGATAAAGATGCTTTTGATGTAAATGCGTTTGTACTTTCTAAAGATTACAATTATACCACAGATAAAGCCAAACTGGGAGAAAAACTGTTTTATGACACCAGCCTTTCAAAAAATAACGACAGAAGCTGTGCAAGTTGCCATCATCCAGAAAAAGCATTTACAGATGGTTTAAAAACAAACGTTTCCTTAACAGGATCTAATCTTGCACGAAACACACCTACTCTTACGTACGCTTCTTTACAAAATGCTCAATTTTGGGATATGCGTCAGTTAGACTTAGAGAAGCAGAGTGTAGATGTAATTCAGAATAAAGAGGAAATGCATGGTTCAATGGATGCCATTCATACTAAAATTCTACTAAATAAAGAATACATCAGCCTTTTCAAGAAAGCATATCCAAAAACTTCAAAACCTGAAGCTTGGCAGATTCAAAATGCTATTGCGAGTTATGTGCGTTCTTTAAATGCTTTCGATTCAAGATTTGACGAATACATGAGAGGAAACAAAAATGCGCTGAACAATCAGGAAATAGAGGGAATGAATCTCTTTATGGGAAAAGCAAAATGTGCAACTTGTCACTTTACGCCTTTGTTTAACGGAACCGTTCCTCCAAGTTATTCTAAAAGCGAACATGAAGTTATCGGAACTCCTCAAGATGTTTCAGGCAAGAAATTGAGCGTAGATCAAGGACGGTATTTATACAATAAAATGCCTCAATTGGTTGGAGCTTTCAAAACTCCAACAGTTCGAAATGTAGCTGTTACAGCTCCCTATATGCACAATGGTGTTTTTAAAACTTTAGAAGAAGTCGTTGATTTTTACAACAAAGGAGGCGGTCAAGGTTTAGGCTACGAAGTCGAAAATCAAACTTTACCATTCGATAAATTAAATTTAACTGTGAAAGAAGAACAATCGCTTGTTGCATTTATGAAAACGCTTACGGATAAGAAATACCAATAAAAACCAAAATAGATTTCAGTAAATCAAAAACGCCAGAGCTTTAAGTTTCTGGCGTTTCTTTTTATTTTTATTCGTTTTCTATAAAAAGACGATATGGAAATACATTTGAGGATCTATTTTTTAAGTTCTTCATAAAACTCTCACACAAATAATCCCATTCCATTGCCGATAGATACTCTTTCTCAATCGGATTTACTTTTAAATGAATATCGACCGTTCGGCTAAAACCTGCTTTTACCGAAATCTCTTTTCGAGTTCCTTTCTCTATTTTAATATCTAAAATACAGCTTTTAAAATGATTAAATCCAAATGCCTTTATATCTGCAAACGTCACAATTCTACCGCGCGTTAGCAAAGCGTTACGGTATGCTAAGATTCTATCTTTATTGTTTTGTTTGTTCATTCCGCCAACCGTATTGGTAATCAGTACGGCTTCTTTACTTACAAACTGCATATCTTCTTTGGTTTCTAAAACCGTTCCTGCTTTTATATCATTCCCCTCTTCTGCACAAGTAGACCAATAATGTATTGAAAATGATTTTCCTAAAGATTCATCAAACTTAGGTTTAATCATTAAATAAGGATCATTATTTTTAGAAAAGCTACTTTCTTTAGCCTGCTGCTCTACAGAAGCCAAAAGCTGATTAATTTCGACCAAAGAACTGTTCATAAAGTCTTTTCCTAAACCTGCAAAAGAAGAACTTTCATCTTTTAAAAGATCTAATACATTTTGAAGCAGTTCTGATGCACTTCTAGAATCAAATCTTGAAACTCCACCCGTTCTTAATACTGCATTTCCTTCTTCAATAACACCATCTTTAAATTCTTTTATTTCGTAATGATTATTGAATCCATCGACAACAGTATCAACATCCAAATAGATATTATTATCTGTTTCTAAAGCAATGTACGACAAGAAATTACCTAGTGTTTTATTTATAATGTGCTTCTTTTTGTTAATTACTGGAAAGCAATTTGCGGTAAAAGAAACATTATCTAATATTTGAGGAATTAAAGATTCTGGAAAAACCATTTTCACCCAAATAATAGGATTATCATTTCTATTTGTTATCGCTTCAAAACATTTGTACTCTTCACCATATTCACTAATAGGCTTATGTTTTAACGCTCCTTTTAGTGTGTAAAAGTTATCAAAATAAAACTCATTTACCTCCTGCATTATCTCGCTCAAATGCGTGTAATTGCGGTTTATAATGCTTTCTATATCAATGTTATTTATAGGAACATTATATCCCTCTTCTACCGTGATTTGTACCTCATCCTGAAAACACTTCATTTGCTTCAGGTAGTAATGAAACATCTCTTTCTGATGCGTGTTTTTAATATCGATGTACAACATTAAATCTTCCAAATCCAACACTTTTGGATTTTTTAATTCAATTCCCATAAACACAATACCAGAAGGAAGAGAATGTTTATAATCACGAATCGCATCTTTATAAAAAAGATTCGAAATTTCGAATAAGTTTCTCTCGTAAGCAATATACTTTACCTCAGCAGACGCTAATTTTACTTCTAATGTCGGCGACAGTGCAATTTCTTTGGTTATTGGAGCTAAAGGATTATAAATATTATGAATTCTTCTACTTGCCGACATTTGATTCTGCAATGAAACTTTCATATTATTATCTATTGGCAAAGCATGCAAAATAGCTCTTGCTGGCTTTACTCCCGCCGTAACTTCTGGAAACATAATTTCCAAAACCCTTTCTACAACTCTTGTTTTAGAGTCTTCAAGTTCATGGGCTACTTTCTCCAGTTCGTAAGACAATGCATTAAGCATCATTGACACCACAGGATCGAAAGATGTTTCCATCTCAACATCTGAAAAGCCCCATGACCTAGCTGCTCTTTTTAGCACTCTGTCTTTTATTCGATCTTGTCTCATTGTCTTGTTTTAATTCTGTTTTTTTTTAGTTAGTATAATTAAAAAAAAAGAAGCTTTCTATAATCTTCAATAGCTTTTTCTTTAATAAAATACCGTATGAATTTTATTTTAAAAAGACATCTATAATATTAACAATTACCATAAAATGACACATCCTAAAAATCTTTTCCTAGAAAAATCTCATTATAACCATAAGAATTATAAACTTTGCCATTTATTGTTGCATTGAGAATACCACAATGAAAATTACCTTTATCCTGACCTGCTTTTGATATTTGACCTCCGTTTTTAAAATCATAAATTTTATAGATTTTATCTTTTAGTAAAATAGTTAAAGTGTCTTCTACCAGAATCTTTGAATCAATATAAAAATTGAGATTACTTATAGTATCTATTTTATAATTATATTCTTTATTATTTGAAGTTTTAATCTTAATCTCTTTTAGACTTAAATTTTTAAAATGTGGATTTAACCTTATCCATACTCTTTCTCCATTAGCAACATATTCAGAAGAACTACATTTATTTCTATTTCGATAATCATTTGCCTTAAAAATGAAAAATACAATCATTATCATAGAAAGAGCAGAGAGTATTCTTTTCATCTATTCACATTATGTAAGTAACTTTCTCTTATCAAAGTACTTTTTATTTTTTCTATTTCCTTGTGATCTTCATTTTTCGATTTGCAACTATGAAATACAAAAGCTAGGTATATTAATAATATATTTTTCATTTATAAATCTTTTGCTGCTCTCTTCCAAAACTCGATTTAATCTCTCTTTTCTACTTGTGAAAATAATCCAATACAATCATAGGATATTAATTCTGGATCCGTCGTGAATAGTTTGTGCTTCCTGATTATCTACTTTATAGTATAATAAAAAACAACCTACAAAGTGTTCTCCATGTGCATATTCAACCTCATTTTCAAACCCATGAATATAGACAAATTTGCTATTACTAAAAGTTATTTTTAAACTGTCAGTTTTATATAATTTATACTGTTCTAATTCTAGTTCTATTCGAGCATTCGCATTTTTCTTTGTGTATCTCAATTCTCCAAAAACTTTACCCTTCCTTACTACCTGTATTATCATTCCTTTTTTAGTCATTTTTTCATATCTATTACTAAAAATCAATGATAAATCTCCATTTCTTAAATTAACGATTGTATCATTTGCACAATCAGTGTAAATTTCAGTTTTTATATTATTATGTCTACAATCCATTAAATATATATACAATCCAATTGCCAAAACAAAAAGTACAAACCAAAATATTTTCTTCTTCATTTCTTTTATTCTATAATAATGAATAAGCAGGATCTGCAAAGAGAGACATTTTAAAATATTAAAAAATCTATTTAATTGAAAATGTATATTTATAACGTTTCGATTTTAAACTGAATAATATACTCCCACGCTGGTGCTACCGTCTCACTCTTGTGATCAATTTAAGCTATTCGTAGTTGTACCTATTTTAGTATTAAATGTAAAATATGTAAACTTTTTTTAAGATGAAACATAACAAATATCACAAGCGAAATGCTTCTCGCCAGCGAGGTCTCTTTTTTAATTGATTTTATACTTTTTCTTCCTATTATAATATTGTTTTTTATTTGCATAGTCATACAAATAATAATAAATAGAAATGGAATCATGGCATTCCTTACGAGGAAGATATTCATTAATGATTATCGCAAGACTGTCGATTTTTTTATCTAAAAGTATTGTATCTTTTGAATATTTTGGTGCTTTGACTTCATTTAGATAAATATTGAAGTTTTCTTTAGAAAAAGTATCTTTTTTTCCGTAGACTTTTGCACATCCTCTTTCTTTCAAATCATAAATAGATTCGTTTGTATCCAATTTAAATTCATTTTTAGCATATTTTTCCAATGCTATCAACTCTTTAGGATAACTTTTTAAATCAACTGATTGAGCTTTACCGTGTCCAATCGAAAACAAAACGCCTCCAACTATAACACATGTTCCTATTATAAAAATGAACAGTACTAAATATTTAATGCTTTTTTTCATTACTTAGCTAATTTAACGGTATGTTGTCTATGATTATATTGTCTTCAACTCTATAAAAACGAGTATTGACATCATATTGTGCATATCCACTATAAAACTCTCCTTTATATTCACCGATCACTTGACCTACTCTTACTTTTTTTAGGTCTTCTAATTGTTTAAATATATTTGAATCAATCAAATCGGCATGCAAATTCATCCAATCAACATTAGGATTGTTACTAATAACCACTCCTGATTTTATAGCTCCTTTTAATCGATAATCACCAACCACCCAGTCCACAATAATATAATAATCTCTTATTTTTTTTATTTGCTGACTATGAAATATGAATCTCGGAAGGTTCAAAATCTTTTTCACAATTGTATAATCTTTTGTAAGATAGCAAGGTATTAATTGATAAGTTGGAACTTGACTATTTACCGTAAATTCATCGGCTTCATCACATGACAACATAATATGCTCTCCGACTGTAACTCCATTTTCAGTTAGATATTCTGCAACTCCAGCTGCAAAGGCACCGCCTTCGCTATGTGAAATAAAATAATATGTCCTAGTTTGCATGGCTTTTAATTCTTTTTCGAATTTTTCCTTCGCTGCTTCTTTTCCTTTCTGTTTTCTTGCACTACCAGAACTACTTCCTCCAATAAACGAACTTCCATCAAAAAAGTATGGTGTTCCGTTTTTATAGTTTATATTAAAATGCGTCTCAGAATCTTTTATAAAAGTCTGTTTTGAACGTCCTAAAAAATAATCCCAATACTTTTCTCCTCCACTTCCTGGTGATGCGCCTAATGCATTTGCAATTCTATTCCAGTGACCATTTACAAGTATGAGTTGAGGAATTGTATCAACAGTCACTCTTAAATAATTACTAGGTGATTTTGGTAATTCTACATTTTCTGTTTTGTAACTACAACGATAATAAAGTTCAATCTCTTTATCTTCCTCATCTTTTATAAAACTTTCTAAATTGTTTAAGACAATAGAAACAACAACTTTATTATTCTTAACCATCCATCCTAATCTTTTTTGATTATTGCTCATTCTGGTTTTTATATAGTCATCATTATCCTTATCTTTATCTTTACGTTCATTTTCATTAGTATTATCATCATCATACAATTTCATTTGTACAATTTCACCATCAGGAATGCCCTTTGTTGTTATGTGAAAATAAACATGATCTCCTACTAAAGCTTTTTTAATTCTTATATCTCCAGCTTCATCGGAAGACCACCAACCATCTTCAAAATATTTTTTTAAAAGTGGTGAAGAAGGCAAATCTTTAGGTTTTCCATAAACAATACTAGTTTCACTTGTTTCTGTTACTGCTGTTCCTGAATTATAAACAATATTACCCTCAGAATAAATATTGTGATCTCCTCCAGTAGTTTTGGTGATAGTACCTCCTACAATTCTTATTCTGCTCATACCTTAGTGTGATTTAGATTTTTCGGCACTATTAACCTGTATTTCTTTTTTAGAGTGTTTATTTATTCCGCCTTCACTACTATTGTCAATTCCTTTAACTCCAATTTCTTGCCTTTCTTTTGCAGTATGCGATTCCAAATTACCTTCAATATTTTCCATGAAGTTTCCTGTAACTGATAACATACTATCACCACCAACTGTTGTATTAAGCATCATACCTACAACACTAGTTTTGTCAGCACCAGCACTTTCTGTAATATTCATTCCAGCGCTTACACTAATGTTTTGAGAAGCATTAAAATTGATATTTTGTGCGTTAAGATCAATCGTATTGTTTGCTGTAATACTAATATTACCACCCACAGTATCCATTACTATCTCGTTACCATTTTTATCGGCAATTATGATGCTTTCGTCTTCCGTAAATTTTATAACGTGTCCGCTTCGGGTATGAATTGCTTTTACATTATTCTGAGCATCAGCATAACCGCTTGAATCTTGTCCGTTATATTGCGCACCAATTACGTACGGATTTTGGACATTATTGCCTTCAAAACCAATTAAAACTTCTTCTCCGATTTCGGGAACAAAATAAAATCCTTTTCCTGGTCCAGAATAAGGCTGTACCATTCTTATCCAATCTGTAACTGCTGTACCGCTTGCTCCATAAAATTCTACTTTTACACGTCCTAATCCTTCTGGGTCATTATTGTCTTTTACCTTTGCTGGCTGTGTTTCTGCTTTACCGTATACAAAAACATCTGTATAATGTGGAGCCGATACATCGGCAGGGATTGCTTTAAATTCGCAAGAATAATTTCCATGAACCTGAGAATGGTGTACAACTTCTATAGCAATTAGCTCATGCACTACAGTTTGGTTTACTATTGTAAAAACCTGTCCAAGACCAATTGGAAAATAAGAAATACCGCTGTAATATACACTGTTGGCATCACTACCCGCAGTTTGCAGTTTTATCATTTCCTCTAGTTCTTCTTTATTTGTAGCATTTGCAGTATACGCACCATTATTTAAATCAGAATTTGCAACCGTTCCCTGATTATAACCAACAATAGCGGCAAAACTATCTTTACTTCCAGAGGAAGTCTTAGCGGCAGCATCACGAAAGGTTGCCACATTTTCATAATTATAACCATTCAGCGAAATTTTATGCGAGCTCATATTAGCTTGTATCTTAAAACTATGTAATGAAGCCCCGTTAATTAACTTGGTCTGACTACTTTTTGTTTGTCCGAACTGCATACGCATTCCGTCAAAATAAAACCATTGCCCGTAACGCTTAGCAATTCTCTTTAAGAACTCAAAGCTAGTCTCGTTATATTGCAAAAGGTTTCTAAATTCTTTAAGATAGGTTGATTTAATAGAATCTCTTTGATAAAATTCTCCAGGTTACTTCAGCAAAAATTCCCAGTACGATATCATCCATACTGCGATCTTTAAATGTTCTTGACTTTTTCATATCGTCAATTACAATACTGTGGCTTACGCCAGAAACGTGTAATCCAGCTGGGCTTCCATCAAGATCAATAGAAGAAAGTTCCGTAATGATTCCTTTACTCATTAATCTTATTCCAGTAAGACTTTTAAAGGTAAAAATCACCTCATCGCCAAGATAGGTTCTAAGTGCTTTTGCTTGATCTGCCGGATTAATTACTGCTCTACCCGTGTATTGCCAAACAAACGAAAAATGATGATGATCGGCCATTTTTTGAGATAGCTTTAAATCATAATAAACAACGTTTTGGGTAAAACCTCCTATAGTTATATGTACTTGTTCTGAAAAATGTGCCATAATAATGTGTCCTTGTTTTTTAATGAGCTTTTAAACAATTAATCTAACGCAATCCAATTATTTGAGAATTTAGCGTCTCCAAAAGTCAATTCTTTTGCCACTAATTCCATAGTAATTCTCATTGGGATTTCGGTAGTGCTTGTAAATTGCTCATCGTAACCAATACAAAATGCTTTAGTAAATGAAAGCTCTTTCATTTTACTTAATGCATCTCTTCTATAAAAAACAATTTTACCATCTTTGGTTAAATCTCCGTTTAACATCCAAGACAAAAAATGACTGTTCTGACTTGCTTCGATAATCATTTTTATTACTCCGCCTTTAGCGTTTCCTGTAGGTTTGCTTGTTGTGTCAATTTCTTGTTTGAAACCAATATTAAATTCAAGAACATTATATTCTTCGCCGTCTATATGTAATTTAGATAAAAAACTCATTTGTAGATTTGTTTAGATGATTAATTTAGGAAGTGCGAAAATCCAGCTAATCGGGAATTGAAAACCAGATATTCTAAAAAAGAAAACAAAAAAGGAAGTCCACTTATCGGACTTCCTTTTAGTTTAATTAAGATTGATAAAGTCCAAAGGATTATACCCAAGCATTATCAAATTCTCCTCCACCCATCGAAATTTTACGAGCAGAAATCATAAAAGTTTCAGTTAATGGATTTTCACTGTTATGATCAAAGTTTTCTTTGTACTTAACCATGTAAGCTTCTGTAAACTTTAGCTCTTTTAAAGTAGCATTTGAATCACGTTTGATGAATTTTACTGACCCGTCTTTTCTTTCGAAATTGTTAGTCATCCATTCAAACAATTCAGTACTTCCAGTTGATTCAACCTCGATCATGATTCTTCCTCCACGTGTTACTGTAGATGGGCGCCCAGAAGCATCTGTTTCTTGAGCTAAATCATAACTAACGTTTAATACTTTGTAATCTTTTCCTGCTACTGTTAATGATGTTAAAAACGACATAATGAAAAATTTTTAATTATTAATTTATTTATTTATGCTGTAAATATATAAATAAAATCTTATTATAATAATTTATTTAATAAAACTTTATTTACAATATATAATTATCAAACTATCAGATATTTAAAAACTAAAAAAACACACCTTTTTAGCTTATTGAAATAAAAATCGCACTAAAAAAAGCTATTTATAGGATAGCGGTTGCAACAAAAAAGTACCCTCTAAAGTCAAAATCACGATTGGTACTTTTAATTGTTGCTTCAATTATTATATCGACTTTCTTTTTTGATCTGCTCACATCATCAACAAAATAGATCGTTTCAGATAATTCAACTTTAAGCTCGTTTACTTTTATTCTCTTTTCATGAAAAGCCAAAGACTGTTTCATTGTTTTTGAAATGATTTCTTTTAACGTATTTTCATTCATCAGCAAATCAAAGTCGATTTCCCAGATTTTTGAACCAAACGTTTCATCAAACTTGCACTCACCAAATGTGGTAGTAGCCAGTAAAATGATCTGTTGGGCGATAGAATGCTCAATCGAGGTTTTTTCCAACTCTTTTTTTTGCATTACGCTATTAAAATCTATTGGAAGTTTGTAAAATGCTCCTTTCATAATTTTGCTTCTTAAATATAAATCAACTTATTAGCTTGGCCTTTTTTATCTGTTTCCATTTCTTTAGAAACTCGCCTGCGTTTAATGATATGAAGTTTAACTGATGGTGTTAGTTTTATAAATTTTTCTCTATATAATATATCGCCAATGAATCTTTGTCCTTTTTTCTCATCAACAACTACAAAATAGCTTATGCCCTTCTCTACTTTTAGCGTATTAATATCACCAGCAAAAAGCTGAATATTTTGTTCTCCTTTCTGAAAACTATAAGTCAGTTTATCTTGATCTAGCTTTCTGTATTTTGAAATTTCATAGGTTTCCATTTCTTCTTTTAAAGGTTCGAAAGGAATATTTTCAAAAAGAAAGTTATTGGGAGCTAAGAATTTTAAACCCAAAAAACTCCACAATCCTTTTTTCTTTGTTTGCTGTTTATAGAAAAAAGTATCGCGAGTAACTTTGTAGATTTCTTTTTCGTTTGTTTTATCATCTGTAACAATCATTTGATAAACAGGAATTTCAATTTCAGCAGGAATTTCGACATCTTTTAAATGTGTATTCAAATAAACTGATCCAACCTCTTGTTCTGAAATTGTGATATTGATACTATGCTTTTTTAAAGCAGAATCTGTTTTTACAATCACTTTTCCTTCTCCGCTTCCCGCATAGAAAACAGAACCGTCGTTATCTGTAAGTCCTAATGAAAGGTTCAATTCTGGAAATGGCATATCTTGATTTTTTATTAGAGATTATATTTAGGTTGCGTCAAATTATGTCAATCGAATTCTATTTTTTCTTTCTCACTTTATAAAGCTTTAAACAGTGTAGATAAAACCTTATATTTTGATTATCAGCTTCTGTGGGACTAAATTCATAGTCTTTTTTAAGTGTGAAAAATTTAATTGTATTGATACTATTTGACATTAATTTCTTAATGTCTCTTCGTGAAAGTTCAAGAGCTGCAGTTCCATCACAATTTACCTTGAAAGTGTTTTTGAGAATATACATTTCTCCATTTTTAAAATAGAGTTCCAGCGGCTGCTCTTGTTTTACACAGACATTATCTGTAAAAATTTTAAAGTATAAATAAATGCTGCCTCTCCTTTTTCCTAACTGAAAAACAGCGTATTCATAATCTTCGTTGTAAACACGAAGTAAAATTGGGGTCGCACTTGCAAATAACTTTCCTGAAAGCAATAAATCGTTTTGCGTAATAGGGCAACTTAAAGTATCAATTTGTTTTACTTTTTGTGCTTTAATCGAACTTGATATGGAAAACAAACCGACTAAAAGTAAAATTTTAAGTACGTTCATGAATTTGAATTATTTGGTTTGATCATTCAAAAGATCAATGTTTTGTTGAAAAAGGAAGCACAATTTTATGTGCTTCCTTTTTTTATTTACTGTACAATTATTTTTGCTCGTAATCTGTATCCCATTCTGTTCCGTCATCTCCTTTGTGTCCATCCATTTTAATAAGGAAGTTTTTAGCAGGGAAATAAGGTTTCATGTGGATATCCATATAAATTCTGTCTTTTTGAATTGGATCTTGTTCGAATCTGCGGATTTCAAAATTCTCGATCAATTTATCTGGACCTGTGATTCCGTCAAGGAAAGCCACAATCTGATTCATAATCTCTTTACGTGTTTTAGCTGTAAAGTTTTCGAATGCACGACGATTAAGGAAATCCATTAATACTTTAGTTACATAATCAAAAACACGAACTACAGAGTAAGTCTGTAAACCTAAGTTATCTCCGCTGAATAGTGTTTTAGCAGAAAATGCCATAACTTTTCCGTACTCGTTTACCATTGGAACCAAACCTAAGTTTTCAAGATTTGCGATTTCGCTTTTCTTAAGGTCAAATTTTACTCCGTCAACTTCATTAATTCCTCCAAATTTCTTACCTGCAGTAACTTGAGACATTAATGTTTTGTAAATTTTTCCTGCTAATGCTGCAGAAGGCGCAACGTGTAAATCTTCGCTTTCTCCAATTTGATCAAATCTGCCACGTCCAACAAGCCAGTTACACGTCATGATTACGTTAGAACGGTAAACATCTCCTCCTGTTAAAGAAGCAGTGTCAAACATTTCCATTACATCATCCGGTTCATCTAAGTGTTCGAAATCTGTAACCAACATTACTTTATTTTCATGCGCAATTTTTGCCCATTTTTCAATCACTTTATTAGAACCTAAATATCCAGGAATTACCAAAATTCCGTAGTTATTTTTAAGGTCTAAACGATCATAATTATCCACTAATTCTGAGTGAATTGCATCGATAAAACGTGTATTGTCAAGATCTTTTAACTGATCAAGTTCAGCATTTACAATCGTAACATTTTTTACTTTATCTGTTTCTGTGTTTTTAAAGAATAAAGCTAAAGTTCTGTAAGCCGCTTCAATCTCTCTTGTATCTTCAACAGCTTTTGCAAGGTTTTTTTGTAGCAAAGCTTCAGATTCTTTGCATTTGTCTTCACTTTGTGCTACCATGTCAGTCAAAGCTTCATTATTGCTTAAAACCGAAGTCCAAAGTTCTAATGTTTTCAAAAGCGTTTCTCTTTCTTTTGCTTTGTTTACTTCGCCTAAAAAGATTTTTCTTCTTGCTTTTCTCTCTGGATTAAGATTTTGAACTCCTTCAATAGACATTTCCAGTAAATCAAAACCACCGTATTTAGCTAGTTTTTCAACATTTTTTTCAATCGAAATTCCTTTTACTGCTTTAGGTTCTAATACCGCTGTATCAAGATCTCCTTTATATGCTTCTTTATTTGACATATCTAAAATATTTTAAGATTCTTATTTGTTCTCTTTTAACTCATTGATCAATGCTCCAAGACTTTCTAATAAAGCTTGTTTTGCTTCTCCGTCTTCTAAAGCCGCTTTTAAAATCTTATTTGATTTTAACTGACGGATAATTTTTTGATATTGATCCTTTTCTGTCTCAAGATCAGATAAAAAACTACTTTGTGTAGTAATTCCTTTTATTCCAAAATCTCCTAAATTTTTAAAGTTTAAAGCTTCTACTTTAGTAGCTCCGTCAACAGTTTCAAAATTTACTTTTACTTCTGGTTTAAAGTGTTCAAATGCTTTTTCGATACTTGTAATTCCTTCTACCAATTCAGGTTTTACTGGAGCATCTACTGTTAACTTCTGAGCAACAAGTGTTCTGTTTTGAGGGATTGCAGTGATTGCTTCATCTGCATCAATTTTTACTTCGTTACCTCCAATTCCATAATTTGACAACATAATTTGAATTTTTTTAATGATTGGTTTATTATTTTTTACTCTTATTTCTGTTTATTGATTTTGATAAATCTGACGACATACATCTAAATCTCTGCTTACTTTTTCTAATTCTTCTTTGTATGTTTTGGCCGATTGGTTCAAACTGTCTATTAAGTGAGAATTGTGCGTAAGACTTCTAATCTGCTTTTTGTAATCAATAATATTCTTGTAGGCCAGAATAACATTGTTGTATAATTTTTTATTCTCAGTCGTATCTTTTGGTACTTTCTGATAAATATTCGCAATCATAACATTTGCCAGACGCTGCTGAAAATCGTTATCTACTTTTGGCGAATTAATAGAATCGATTGTCATTCTAATACTGTCGATTTTAACCGAAAAGTTAGTTTGATAATCGTATTCTCTTTTCATCATTTCATTCTCTGCTTTCAGCATTTTATTTTCTGCTACTGGCATATAAAAGTTGAACGAAACAGCAAGCAGCATAACGCAAAAAGTTAGGATAAAGGCAATTAAAAAAGCGATAAAGGCTTTCTGGCGTTCTTGTTTATTTAATACTTCCATAATTTATATTACTATTTTACTTTTTAATCTTTGATAAAGAAACCGTGACGTTTTGGGTTATGAACGATATCTTTTTTATCTGTTTCAGCAACAAACAATTCGATGTTTTCTTTCTTCTTGCCTATGTAATCCAGCTTGTTTAATGTTTCAAATAACTTCTCTATTCTCGCCAAAGCGTTCATTACCAATGAAGCTGTTTTATCAATGTGCACATGATCGTAACCTGCATTAATAAGAGTGGTAAACATAATCTCCAAATCTCCCTGTGAAATATCGCACCACTCGGCAAAATAATTCAACAGCTCTTCTTTTCCAGCTCCCGATTTCGAGTCGATAAAATTCTTCATCACTCTCGCAAACGATACTACCGAGCCTAGCATTGAAGCTGGGTGCTGATGCAGTGAAAACCAACGAAATTGTGTTAGAGTACTTCCCAAATAATACCCGGTATTGTCTGCCAGCTGCATTACAGTCTGCGGTAAAACTCCTGCCTGTTGCCCTCTGTTTATTTTTTGAGAAATCTGAACAGCATAAATTTCAATCTGTCCAAACGAACGGGCGATCTGTGCCTGCATGTCAACTAATTTTGGATGGCAGGCCACTGTGACTGATGGCGGAATATAATCTTCATCTAAAATTGTAGTGTCTCCAATAAGCACTTTACCAATTGCCAAGTAAAAACCTCCGTACCCAATTCCTGAACGGAATTCTTCGGCTTTAATTAAATGCAATTTGTATTCTGGCTGTGTATACGGATATCTTGGCGGAACCTCATCTGGATCTGGCTCGCCAAAAGGAATTCTCTTTTTTGAATTAACTGATATACAGGCTAATAACACCAATTGTTCTCCGTCTTTTATTTCATAAGTGTCTTCTGGATACGGAACCTGAAGATCTAATGTATCGGTATTGCTTTTACTGATTTCGATTCTTGAACCGTTTGGCGTTATAGCGTGGCACTCTTCTACACGAACACGAAGCAGTTTGTGATTGTCGATTCCTAAAGTAATTTTTGTAGTTTCTTTATTTTGGTTTCCAGAATCCAGCAATCCGTAACTTATTGGTGTGGTATGAATACCAATGGCATCGTTTACCAACTCAGAAACGTTGTCCTGAATAGATAAAAAATGACTCTTATTTATCTTCATCCCATCAATCCAGTTTACGGGAAAATGACTTAATTTTTCTATCATAATTCTATTAGTTTTTATTTTGAAATGAGAATTTTTAACTCCTCTTTTTTTTGGTTAGATTTTGATTATTACTGTTAGCTCTATTATTATAACAAGATTTTACGGGTTAAATAGATACAATTGTGCGCATTGAGCCTGATTTTCAACTTCCCTATTTGATTTATAATTTAGATTTAAAACTTCATTAATTGTTGTAATGTTTTTTTTATTCTAATTACAAAAATCAAATGCGATAAACTTATATGAGTTGTCTTTCCATTTTATCCATTTCGTAACATCTTTATATTCTTCCACATAATCACAGGACGTTTTAGAAACAGATTTAATCTTCATAGAATCTCCTTTTACTTGAAGTACTTCATAATAATATAGCTTCTCCTCTTTCGAACTATTTTTAACTTTTGGCGTCAGGTGAACAAAAGCTGTCTTTGCATATGCTTCCCATGAACTAAACTTATATTTAACTCTCTGTTTACTAATTAATCTTTTTTCTTTATTTATATAAATAATTAAAAAATTATTATCGCTTTCAGGTTGTTCTGCATCGAAGCAGAATATTCTATATTCAACATTTGGAATCAACTCCCTTGCAACAACACTTTTTGGTAGTTTTATATCAAAAGGTTCTTCTACATTGCTATTTAATTTTATACTTCCAAATACAGTTTTATCAAAATTTAAAATTTCGATATCCATATCGATTAATAATTGAACTACACCATCACCTCTTAATTTATCTTCAGTGTAAAATTTAATTCCACCGTATTCTGCAATCATTGTAGTTAATGTATCTATTAAACCATTATCTGTAAATTTTTCCTTATCATTATTCGAGATTGATTTGTTCGAATAATTTATTTTTTCTACACTTTTATCATTACTTTTTATTGGTTTTCCAGTACAAGAAATTAGCAGAGCTATTATTAAAAAATTAAACATTATTTTCATTACCATCTAAACTATAAGTATCATTAATTTTTCAAATTTTTATTAGTCGAGCCTTTTTTCAATATTTTAAAAAAGTTGTATAACAAATTTTAATTATTTAATAATTACAATTAAGCCATTTTCATCTATTTTAAATCGCTCTGTGTTTTTGATTTTTAAATCTTCACCGCTTTTTGATTTAGTATTTATCACAAAAACATAATCTTGATCTATTTCAAATTCTGTTATTTCAGATATTGTATTTGGTTCATCAATATCTTTAGCAAAACCAATATCTTGCTTTGTAATAATTTTATCATTTTTTATGGTTACTAACGTATAGGTAAAATCATCAAAATTGAAATTTGCTAAAATAAAAACCTTAACATCTTTTATGTCTGGTAATCTTAAATAATCTTTATTGTCTAAATTGGCTATATTACAATCTAGTTGATTCCATACATTATTACCATTAATAATTTTATTTGTTATAGGTAAATTTGTAATCTTAGTCTTTGAATAACAATCATCTTGATAATTGCCATTTTGCCTTTTAAAAAACACCAGATAATCATCAAATGTTATAATAATTGTATTATCAGCAATAATTAATTCGTCCCAAGGAATTTCACAAGCCTTTTCAGGATATAATGATTGATAAACCGTAATTTCATTGCCAAACTTTATTTTTTTTTTACAAATATATCCTCATACAGTTTAGCCGTTTTAGTACTTTCATAATATTCTGTTAGGCTTTTATTACTTTTATAATAATCATAAATACAAAATTCTCCTATTTTTACTTTCTTTTCATCAATTTCTATTTTAACATTTTTAAATTGACTTACAATTTCATCTTTCGTCATTTTAGATGTTCCTGAGATAGAATTTTCAGAAATTTTATAAAATGACCAATAATTCCCTGCTAAACTTTTATCATTTAACTCTTTGTCTTGACTTGATTCTAATTTAGAAGCTATTTGTATTGAATCTTCTTTTAAGTCTTTTCCTAGACTGGCATTGATTTTTGAATCTCCTTTACAGTTTACAAACAATAAAGTCAAAATTGCAAAACTTAATATTTTTTTCATTTTATTTAATTTATAAATTCCCTCAGCTAACAAAAGAAAAAATCTTTTGCTAGCTGGGGCTTTTCTTTTCAATATGTCAAGGAGCTTTCTTTACTTTAAAATCGTATTATTTATTTATTTTTTTAAGGATATGATTGTGAAATAAATCTCCCTTTATCAAATTTCTTTATCATATCTACTGAACCTTCAGGAGAAAAATTCCAATCACCGTTTCTTAATCCATTAATATAATATCCATCTTGAATTATACTTTTGCCATATTCGAATAAATACCTTTTCTCAACCCAGTAACCATTTTTTAAATGATTATTTGTTTTTCCTTTCAATAGATATTTAAAAATTTCTTTTTGACCGAAAATTTCCCTTTCACCCCATTTTTCATCAACTGACTGATTGTCAAAATAATCTAAAAACATACCATCTTTTAACTGAAAAAATAAGTTTTCGACTGTATTAGGACTTTTAAAACTAATATAAAGTTTGTCTGCTTTTATTTCACTAATTCTCAAATATTTTACTTCAGAGTTTAATTCTTCATAAACTATCATACTATTATATTCGACATTCAAACTTTCATTAACCAATAAAACACACTGAAAATCAGCATCTTCATAATCTATTTTTATAAAATATGATTTAATTTTAGTCGCATTAATTTCAAAAAATTTATAATCATAAAATTGCAATAGAGTATCATTACTTGAAACAAAAATATCGAACATATAGGGTCTCTCGATTTGTCTCTCTAAGGAATTTTTCAATATGCTTTTTAATTCCTTAATCTTATTCAATTCCTTAATCTTTTTACCAATGGCACTTTTATCTATCGAGTCTATTGAATAATTTTCTTGAGTTAACTTTTCAACTTTTACATCATTATTTGATGAATCTTTTGACTCAATATTGGTTTCGGATTTGCAATTTTGAAATTGAATAAAAAAAACCAAGTATAATAAGTATTTCATTTTAAATTTCTTTTAGTGTTGGCGAATATCCTTGTATATGTAGATGGTCGTTGTGATCATTGTCTTTGTCATTAGTACATTTATTATTCTAATGTTTTCTTTTCTTTACCAAGATCTATTAAAAAACGTCATTTAGGTTTAGCTTTTATGTAATAAGATATTTTAGGTATTATCACATTTTATAAATTCAGTTTTTTTTCAATATAAACATATTCTAAATCACTTTTTAAGTCAGGGCTAACTGTTGAATATTTAGCTATTTTATCTTTTTTAAACTTAAATACTAATGTTCCGTTACTAAAAAAAATACTTAAAAAATCTTTTATCTGAGTTATTTCTGAATTTGATCTAGGTTCTTTAATGTAAAATTTATCAACTAAATCCTTTTTATTTAATATTATTACATAATACCAATTTGTACCAATATCTGCTAAAGCTTCAATGATAATTATTTCTATATCTTTATTCTTGCTAGATTCATAAGAATACATAGAAAAACCAGCCTTCATAATTTGTTTCAGATAAATCAACATCGGTAATTCCAAATTCTTTTTTTGTTAGCATAAAGCTATTATCTGTCTTATAGGTTAGTCTCGTATCAAAACATATATAAGAATTTTCAGAAGTATCTTCTTTAAAAGAATGAATGATGTCAAATGAAATCTCTTTTTTTACATAAATACTATCCTTTTTTTCAGCGATTGAAGAGACCTTTGTAGAATCATCCCGTTTAATAATTACTTCATTTTCTTTTGAGTAAGATTGGTTCTCCTGCTTACAACCATTTACTATTATTCCAAAAAGTATAAATGATTTTAAAAAAGTTTTATACATGCAATTTTTCATTTTCATATTTTTTCATTTAATTCCCTCAGCTAACAAAAGCATTGCGCTTTTGCTAGCTAGGGCTTTTCTTTTCAATATATCAAAGAGCTTTATATCTATTTTTTGAATAAAATAATTTTTGAATCTAAACTAAAAATATTTACCAAATCTTATTTAATATTTTCTAAATGCGAATAGGTATTTTTCCATTTCCCGTTTGATTGAATCTGAAACTTAGATGTTTGAAACTGGCAACACCCCGAAGGATAAATTATTGTTAATATTTTTTTACCTTTATTAATTTCAGATGGAAAAAATCTAACATTTTCTGTTAGATATGAATCCAATACAAATTGCTTATTTGCTTTTTGAACATAATAAGCATATTGAGTTCCTCCATTACTTCCCTGATAATTTATTATTGCAAAATCTTCTAACCCATCAAAATTTACATCTAAAGCTATCAACATATGACCGCCTTCTATTTCTTGATAACTTTTTATAATTGATTGTTCTTTACCAAAATATGATATACTATTTGCTGAGCTTCCATCAAATTGTGTTACTAATAATTTAGGAGTGAAATCTATTACCTGAATTTTATTTGTTTCCTTGTTTTTAAGGTTTATTTTAACTTTTTGTATTTCGTTTCCATCTTCATTTTCAATTTTAGATATTGAGAACTCAAAAATAAAGTTTCTTAATAAAGTTATATTTTCTGTTTCACTAATATTCTTGTTATCATTTAATCTCAAATCTTTTTTTAAAGAAAATAATTCTGGAAACTGTTTGCTGAAAAAATCACGTTTTCCAATTAATGGTGCATTTGTTTGTGTTTTTTTTAGAAATTTCCATTTATTCTCTAATGCATCATATAGATAAAAATATAACTCTGTATTATTTTTAAAAAACATTGCCTCTTCTGATACTCCATTTGATATATCCAAATATTTTTTAGGTATATAAACTGCAAAAATGTTATATGAACTCAAATCTTTATTGATTATTTTTTCAATTGTTGAACTTTGTGTCGCTTCATTTGAGCTCGAACCCTGAAGATAGCTTGACCAGTATTTATGTAAAGAAATGTTTTTTGGCACATAACTTATAGCAAACCACTGTATCTCTTTATTTTCATAATTATAATAATAGCGATATGGATGTTCTGATATATCTTCATCTCCAAAGGAAATCTTATAACCATTGAAATATTTTTGGTCAAAAAAATCAACAGGCGGATGTTCTTTTATATTTTTAGTTTGTTCTTTATCCTCATTTAAAACCTGATTTTTCTTATTTGAAACTTGCCCATTACATGAAATAATCAATAAAAAGATTAGAATTACTTCTATAATTTGTTTTAGTTTACTATATTTTCTCACCATCAATATCAAATTTAGTTTTCATATAATCCTCAGGATTTACTCTTGAAGAAGCAACATTTTTAAAAGTAGCAGTCCCAGCAACATAGCTGGTTGAAGCCTCGATATGAATATGATAATTTTCTGGAGAAATACCATGTATCAATTTTCCATTTTCATACACTGAACCAGCATTACCTGTAGAGCCCGAAATCCCTATTACATCGTTATGCTTAACTTTATCATTCTTAGCTACTTTTACAGAGTCTAGATGACAATACATTATATAAACTACTTCATCATTTTTATCTTTCGATTTTACAACAACTAAATTACCTAGACTAGTTGAGTTGTATTCATTTGTAGCAAATGAGGTCACTGTAAAGACTACTTCACCACAAAGTAAAGAATGAACATCAACTTTATTATCTCCAGTATAAATATCGACACCTCTATGTGGGTTTTTCCTTCCTCCTGCTGAGTTAAATCTATTGTTTTTCTTTCCTCCATTATCAGTACTTATTTGAGGATTTGGAACTACATCAGCATACTGAGTACATTTTTCTTCAGTACAATCGCCTAAATCACAACTACATTTAATATCAAAATCTTTCAAAAACCCTTGTTTGATATGTAGATTACTTTTTCCTGCCAATTCATCTTTTAAAAACTCTTCATAATAATCCAATGTCTCTTGCATTTTTGCAGTGGGTTGTCCAGCTGTTGCTCCAGGAAGACTCACCCATATTCCGCTTGATTTTGAAATTGCTTCCTTAATATCTTTTTTTTGAAGAGCATTTATTACTTTGGCATCATCTTTTAATATAGCAACACACAACTTATCTTGTGCCTCTTTAGAAAATCCTTTTGCATCGTATTTTTTAGCTTTATCATACTTTTCAATATATTCTTCAGGGAGTTTTTTTTGAAAATATCCATCCTTAAATACTAATGTATATCCATTTAGGTTATCAGATTTCCAACTCATAATTTGATAAGCACCAGCAGCTGATGATCTTATCGTATTTGTACTATTGCTGTTTATTACTCGTGGATGATCATCTGATAAAGTAAAGTTATTTCCAGCCCCACTAAACCAAGTTGTATATCCTAATTCGGGGTCTCTTGCTTGTTTAGTTCCTTTTATATATTCTCCTGTTCCTTCTGCAATGCGTATTACCCTCATGAATGCTCTTATTCTTGCTTCACACTCACACTTTTTCCCAATTATAAAATAAGCCCCATCTCTTTTCAAAAATTCTTTTTCGTGTTTAACAGTCTCACCTTGACATTCGGCTTTTAACCAAAGGCTTTCGGCTTGTGTTTTATAGGTATCAAAACTAATTGTGGCACCACTGCTGTAGGTTTCGCTTTTTAACGCTTTTTCAACATCATCTGCAAAAGCCGTTTTTCCGGTTGCTATCTTTGCATTGCCTTGTTTTCCTTCTTTTGCATTGTTTAGTATTATTACTGCAAATTGTTTTTTATTGCTATCTGTAATTACGGTTTCGTTTTTAAATGTATAGCGGTAAGCTTCTTCTTTTTTTCCTTTAAGCAGTTTTTCTTTCCATTCTTTTAAATCTTCATCTGCTTTTGGGCGAAGCTTTATTTTTACTTTTGCTATGCCTTTTTCAACCGTTGCTTTTAGTGTTGCAAGTTCTGCTCCATCTTCTTTGGCTTCCAAAACAGGTACGTTTGCATCTGCATCTATCAGAATGGTCTCTTTTTCTTTTATTGTAATAGATACTTCTTTGCCGTCCAATAAAAATGTTTTTGCTACGACATATACTTCCTCTTCCAAAGGAGCACTGTTTATTTTTATATAATTTGCTCCTAACTTGTACAAATTAAAAGAAATAGAAGCCCCCTTTTCATAAGTCCTCTCTATAAGCGCATTTTTAATATCATCAAGTTTAGCATATTTTTTATCTGCTTTTACTTGTGGGTCTACATTTTTCTTAATAATGGCAGCAATCTTGTCTTTGTCAATATTGGCATTTCTATTTTTAAATTTATATTCGAATTGGTCAGCAACCTCAGCTGTTTCCAACGAAAATTCTTCTTTAGCAAAATATGCTGTAATAATACCTTCTGTTTTTACTTCTTCCTCTTTAGGAGTGCTGTCAACTGTTAAGGGAGTTGTATTTGTTGGTGGCTCAAATACAGGCATTACCCTCTTATTTTTTATAGTAAAAGAAACTATTTTATCATTCCCACTTTCAGTTTTAAGATACTCTCCTGTGATGTCAAGTACTTTTATATAAAAATTTTCTAAATCACTAGGCAAACCTGGAACTGCCATAAAACAAGACATTGTTGTAAACTTAGCCTTAAGTGCTCCATTTATGCATTTTACATTTACAGTTTGTATAGGTGTTTCTGTTTTTTTTGCACTATATGATTCCAATGTTAATGTATCACCATTTACACCTTCCGTTTCTAATGAAATAAATAAATCATGTCCATAATTTATCTCGCTATTATCTGCTGTATTTTCTTTTTTACTCCAAGAAGAAGAAGTTATTTTTTTTTCACATTTTCCATATACATGTAATCCAGTATTTGCATTGCGGTCATGGCTTCCATATAAACTGGCCTCCAGATAAAAAGCATACGACCCACATAGCTTTTTAGGCAAGTTGACACCGAAAGGAGTACCAGCAGATCTTATTTCTTTCTTGAAAATCTTTTTCTTTTTCTGATCCATCCATAACCATGTGATGTTTCTTCTTTTTTCTTCCTCTGTGGTTTCACTATACCATTCGTCAACCATAAATGGAGCTGTTTGGTTTGGTTTTATGCAAAGTATTTTATTCTGCAAACTAAAATCTCTTAGCGCACCACTTTGACCAACCCATTTTATTTTTTTTACTCCCTTTGCCATTTTTATACTTTTAGAAAATAATGAAACTATTTCTTAACTATATATTATTCCTTCGTCTGTATGTTCAATTGCGAATAGCTCTTTTACATCTACCATTGGGTTTATTTGCTTTAGAACTTCAGATTTAGCATTCTTCAAATTCTGTCTGTTCAATTCTGCTTTTTGCCCGTGTTTATCCACTTCTATACAGTCAGCTCCACCAATAGGACAAGTTCCTTTACTGTCTTCCAATAAAATTTTTCCTTTGTTAGATAATGTAACTTTTTCGTAAAAACCACTCCATTTAGTAATTACTGCTTGACATGGCAAGTAATCTCCACTTCCGTTAGGTTGCATTTTACATTTTCCAAAAGTATTTTTCTCTAGTGTCTGACCAATTTCTTTATCGGTTGCTATGAGTTTGCTTTCAGCACCTTTATCATTAGCATAATGTTTACTGTGCGTTTTAACCTTAAGCGTATCTAACTTAGGCTCTACGCTAAACTTGCATTTTAAAGTTGCTCCTTGTACTACTACATGTTTTTCACTCATAACTTTACTTCATTTAATGTCAAAACAATCCTTGATATTCCTTGAATTTTAAACTATTATCTTCCTTATTATTCTAAAAGCTTAATCTCAATAGTATTTTTTTTATGCTCATTTGATAAAATATTGCATTCTACATTCATTCTCTCAATTGTATACGTTTCCGAATTCAAGAAGTAAATAGCGCTATAATTCACTTTTGAAGGACTATACCCATATAAAATCCCTAAGCCTGAATCCATATAAGCGCCTTTTTGATCTACTTTAATAAAACCATCATCATCTAAAAGAGGAGTGATTTTTTGCATAACTTCAAAAATAGCTTCTACTTCTTCCTCTAAAGGGAAAGAAACTTCATCTTTAAATGAATAATCAGCTGTATAACCAACATAAATTCCATTAAAAAATGTCCTGAAAAAATAATCTGAACGAAGCGATCTTAATAAAGTATCTGAATTTGTTAAGGTTTTTTCCGTATAATCAATATAAGCTTCCGTTAATTCGCCTTCGTAATAATTCAGAATTTCATTTTTTAAATTTTCCCACCGACTTTCAATTTCATCATAATTATAAATATCAACCCATTTACCAAATTTGTCTACCACAATTTTTAGAGGATAAAGCATTTCTGCTGTTTTTCCACCAAGTTTCTCAATCAAAGAACTAGGAGGCAAACCATTGATATGAACAGTTTTACTTCGTCCAATTTCAAAAAGATGGTATCTATTTTTATCTGTAGCAAGCCATTTTACATTTATTGCCATTTCTGTGACATCTACCTGGTCTCCAACCTCAAATGTATATTTTACCTTATATCTTCCATTTAATCTTTCTGCTAAAAAGGGTAGCCCATAATCACTTCCCAAACTTATTTTTTGTCCCTTTTTCTCTTCTTTTTCTTTTCTTTCTTCAATATATTTTTCCGGAGCCAGAATCAAAAACTCAGAATAGCTTTTAAAATCAGCTTCTATTAAATCTGGAATCTCACAATACATATTATGATACCACCTAAGCTCATCGGCCTCAACGCCAAGATCTCTAGCTACGCTTGCAAGTGTATCTCCTTTTTTGATCTTATAAGTACGGAACTTACCGTATGGGGATTCTTCAGGTTTGTCTTCGTAATACATATTTTCTCAGCAACATTAAACTTCAACCTCTTTTTCTTTATTTTCCATCTTAGGTTCAAACATAAAGTCTTTACCTTTTCCTTCTTTTTTTGTTTGAGTAATTTCTTTCACTCTTTGTCTTTTACAAATAATGACTGAATTTTCAGTGATGCCGTTCATCCCTAAAGTATATTTTGCATCTACATATTTCGCTGTCTGATACCATTTAGGCTGTAAAAAGAAAACCCAATTGTAATTTTCTCCATTATGCTTTAAATCAATTTTACTTTCTGCATTATGCTCATTATATCCTGAAACGGTATGATAAAATAGAGCCCCAAAATCAATTCTAACCGAACCTTTTGATCTAATTGAGGTATATTTTGTATCGCTTTCTTTTTTCTGAATCAATAATGTTATCAGTAATAAATCCTTCATTTGAACGTTTTCTATCTCAGGAAAAGGATTTTTTCTTTCTGGTATTCTCCAAGTAACATACTCTTTTGGAGGTATCTGCATCATATAATTAAATACCACATAAACTCCTGTTGGAACGATAAATACCAAGAAATGAGAGCACATTAAAAAAGTCAAGGCAATGCCGTTTAATGCCGTGTAGATAATGACAAATAATACGCTTGAGTAAAGTGTTATTAGTAAAGAAAACAACAATTCTATACCAACAGATCCTTTTTTATTGAACTCGTCAAAGTACCATCTATACAGGTAAACATTAAGGATTCCGAACAAAAGCGATGCTATTTGATAAAATCGAAATTCGTCTGATAACTCTGTGAATAATTTGTTATACCCCAAAAAACCAACAAGGGCATATATCAATACAAATGAGAAAACATAGATGTAAAATTTTCTTTTATACTGTACTGCAAATTCTTTTATTTTATCGCTGAATACCATCGTAAGTATAAAACTCACTGCTATAATTGCTACTAAAAATACAATAAGCCTAATATCAATAAGGGCTAATAAATGCTTTTTTACCATTACTAAATTCGTGTTGTGTACCCTAACACAGGTTCTTTACTAAAATTAAACTCTTCGGTTTCTTCATTTATCAATAAAACTGTTTTTACTTCTACTTCCATCGGAAAGAAATGTTCGCAAAAACAATCTATAAATATTTTTATCTCGCCGTTTTTAAGATAATGCTGATACGGTTTATTCGCTATCGGACCTATTTTTATGGTTAAATTCATCGAATAATCCATGTAATTTTTCCCGGTAATAAAATCAACTCCTAATCGATTTTCACCTAACTTAATCTGCTCTCCTTCTTCACTATATTCTTTCGAAGTAGTCGTTGTATAAGTTACTTTTTCTTCAATAATACTAGACAAACAATGACAAGCCAAGTCTATATCTCCCACTATTTTATACGCATAAGGTAAAAGCTGAATAAACTTTGAAACTAAAATTTCTGGATAAATGTGCGACAATCCCCAAAAATCATAGAAAAATTCCAATGGCTTACTTCCGTTGAGCTGATACAAAAAATTTCTTTCAACACTTTCAATTTTAGTTCGATAATGAAAAATCTCATTTTCAAAAGGAGTAAAAAAAACACGAGCTTCTGCTTCTTGCTTTTTCTGGTGTTTATGCTCCTTAATCATTTGTTTTACAGACTTATCCGAATTGTTTTCAGTCAAACTATGAACAAAACCCTCTGGTAATGCATCATACATACTATCTCGCGACAGCCTAATATTAAGATACTCCTGTTTGTCATAATTATCATCCTGAATTCCTGCTCCTAGAATATCACTTCTGTATGCTCGTGAAAACTGTCCATGGTTCGAAATCGTGATTTCGTCTTGTGCCACGGCTTTATTTTCAAGAAGTTCATTAGCAACAACTTCCGCCCTTATATCATAGGAAATACTCTCTATTTCGTATGCAAGCTCTTCAAGACTTTTTTTACTTTTTCTTTCCATCTTCGTTGATTCGTCCTGCGCCTATATATCGTAACTGAAAGTATTCATCATTGAAATTATATATTGCCAAACCTTTGTCTGTACAAGCCAGAATTCGGTCATTATGCAGATACAAGCCAACATCAGATATTGGATGATCTTTATCGTATCTAAAGAAAACTAGATCGCCTTCGGCAAGAAAACTTCTACCTGTAAAAATCTGGATTGATTTAGATTTCCACATCCCTGCAGGATCTTTAGGAAGAGTAACCTTGTAAACATCACTGTATAGAGACTGTAGAAAATAAGAACAATCAATTCCTTTTTTAGAAAAACTTTTTTCTTTATACGGCGTGTTCAACCAAGGATTTATGTACGAGTATAATTTGTAATTGGTTATTTTATTTGGCATTACAGCCAGAATAATAGAATATTTCTCTTTGAGAGCCAATACTTCATCGCTTAAATTCTCGGAGTTATCATTTACGACTGTTTTATTCTTCAAACCTGTTTCGGTCATTTGAGACTGTTTTTTTAATAGCTCCAAAGAATAATCATATTTGAAGGGAATTTGGGAAATATATTTTTGAGCATGGCATTCTGTAAATAAATGCATCATAAGAATCATTATAACAATCTGCCTCATAAAAAATAATATTAATACGCTCTTTTTAGATAATTAAAAATTAATTGACTTCCCAAAACGGGTCTTTTTTAAAATTTTAGCAACATTAAAAAATAATTTTCTCGCTCATTTTTCCTTTTTCAACCTTGAGAAAATTCTCATTTTTGGACGTAACTCGTTTATTATGAATTTATTTACATTTTGCAACGAGGTGGTTACAAACCTAACAAAATATTTTGTAAGAATACAAATCTTTTTTGTAAAATTTATAGTATAAAATATAAGTTTTTTAAAATAATAAAAACTACATTTGCTTCCGTTTTTTGTTAAAATTATCTTACATAGTAAAATATTCCAAAATTTAAAAATGAATCAAAAAAATATCGATATTAGGATTGTATTTTTTTTTACCATCCTGTTATTAGCTGGAATCATTGCCTTTATAGTTCAATTTTTTAATCATGTCGATTGTGAAGACGCAAAATTTTATATCTTTTCAGACCAATCGCAATCAGAAGAATCTATAGAATTTTATGATAAAACTCCTAATGCAAAATCATGGGTTTGGGACTTTGGAGACGGATCAGAAAAAGATGTCAGAAAGCATACTTTTCACATTTACAAAAACCCAGGAAAATACTATGTAACACTAACCATAAACGGTGGTTGCACACATACAAGAGAGCTGATTATAAAAGATAAATTTGCTGCCGATAAAATAGGCACGCCAAAGATTATTGCACCTAGAACTATCACCGTTGGACAGCCTGCTTATTTTAAGTCAATTTCTGAAGATGCCAAGACTTGGGAATGGGCATTTGGTGAAAATAAAGGCATAGATGAAACTTCTTCAAACCCAGTCTACAACTTCATCACTCCCGGCGAAAAAACAATTACGCTGGTCATAAATGGCGATTTTAGTCGTGTCGCTAAAAAAATAATCTATGTGCATCCAAGAGTTATAAAAAAGACCAATCCGTTGGATGTTAGTTCGTATGAATTTGAGAAAAAAGCAGAAGCTTTTGCACTTCCTCGCGGTCCTGTAAAAAAAGATCCTTTAGAAGAAATGTTGCAGTACGTACCTGTTGCTCCTAAAGCAAAAACAGTAAAAGACAGTACTGCTACAGCCAAAAAAGCACCTAAAATGTCTGAAGATCAGTTTGAGATTTTATTTAAAAAAGTGGCAGAAGGCAGTAAAGTAAAAGATGATTTTGCCGAATTTTTATGTGACGATCTTGATATTCCAGTTGTAAAAAACGACGCAGATTTATTGACTTTTGCGCAATTATGCGCCTCTGTTAAAGGAAAGAAAATTAAAATCGAATCAATACGCTTAAACAAAGACAAACAAACTAACTGCATTAAAGGACTAAATATCAGCTACAAAGTAAAAAAGTATTTGATATGGTCTAAAGATTAAATTGGATATGGAAGAAGAAAAAAACATTTTCAGTACAGAGCTGTTAAGCGCATTAGAAATTGCTAAAAAGATTGCTAAAACCAATTCAAACAAATATTACTCGGCTGCTCATTTGCTAAAAGCCATTTTAAATAGAGATTTATCACTTTTAAAACGACTTGAAGCTATGGGTAAAGATGTGTATTATCTTGATGAATGGGCTGAAGTAAGAATTGAAGAGGAACCTAAAACTACTAATGTTTTTGATGCTGAACCACACGATTTCATTGACGAAATTATAAAGGAAGCCGAATCTGTTCGAATAGCATTAAATGAGGATGAAATTAGCCTTTATGCTGTTGTAATTGCCATCAGTTCGCCTGGTGTAGCTTTCAATTTTGACCAGATGAAATCTTATCCTATTTCTAGAAATGAATTATTGGAGGATCAGATTGTTATTCCTCAAAATAATAACGCGGTCAAACAAGAAGTCAAAAAAGGCTTTTTGGGCAAATACAGCATTCATAAAAATCTTGAAAAGAACAAGAAAAGAATACCTGCAATAGGCCGTGAGGCCGAATTAAATACTATTAAAGAAATTTTATGCCGTTTCTCTAAACCCAATGTATTGCTAATTGGTGATCGTGGCATTGGAAAAACCATTTTAATTGATGCTTTGGTCGAAAATGTCATTAATAATAAAATTCCAGATGTATTAGACAAAGTGCAGTTATTCGAACTGGATTTATCTTCTTTAATTGCCGGCGCTTCGTACAAAGGAGAAATTGAAGACCGTTTAAAAAACTGTATTCAGGAGTTAAAACAATATCCAAAAGCAATTTTAATTATAGAAGAAATACATACTCTTTTAGATAAAAATGGTGGAGATTCAGGAGTTTCTAATGTCTTAAAAGGTGAATTGGCAAAAGGTTTAAACATTATTGCAACCTCGACGATTGATGAATTTACAAAAAGAATCGAAAAAGAGCAAGGGCTTTCAGGCATGTTTGAAATTGTGAAACTGGAAGAATCGGATGATGAAACCTTGTTTCGAATGATTCGTGAATCAATAAAAACATATCAGGAACATCATAAAATACAAATTGATGACGAAACGATTTCTGAATCTATTCGATTATCTAAAAGGTATTTAAAAGAAAAAAGTCTACCAGAATCAGCTATAAATCTGATTGACCATACAATGTCTGTTCTAAAAACTTCTGGTGAAACTTTTTTAAAAGAAAAAGCTGCGCTTGTTAGCAAACTGGAAGCTCTTAAACAAAATGAAAAGGGCTTATCTGAAGAACAATTAATTAAAGAATGTAATTGGTTTTTAACCGATTTAGCAAACAAAACTGCTTTTTTAATGCTTGCTGATGAGGAGAATAATTCTAAAACATTTGAATCTTCTGATGCTATCATCACTCATATTGAAAACCTTTTGCAAATAATCGAAAAGAGAGCTTTAGACAAACGTGTTCATATTGAGGCTTTTGATTTATCTCTTATAATTGCACAAAAAACCGGAATTCCGGCAGGCAAGCTAAACGAAGAAGAAAAAAATAAACTTAACACAATTGAAGAGGTTTTAAGCAAAAGAGTGATCGGGCAAGATCATTGCATTGCCACGGTTGCAGGTTCTATCTTAGAATCAAGATCAGGCTTAAGTAAAGCAGGTCAGCCCATTGCATCTTTTTTCTTCTTAGGCTCAACAGGAACTGGAAAAACAGAATTAGCCAAAAGTTTAGCTGAATTTCTTTTTCAAGATGAAAATGCAATTATCAGATTTGACATGTCTGAATTTAAAGAAGAACATTCTGCAGCTCTTCTATACGGTGCGCCTCCAGGATATGTGGGTTATGAAGAAGGTGGTTTGCTAGTCAACAAAATTAGACAGAAGCCCTACTCTATTGTTTTATTTGATGAAATTGAAAAAGCGCATCCATCTGTTTTTGATGTCTTCCTGCAAGTTATGGACGAAGGTAAACTCCATGATCGTTTAGGAAAAGAAGGTGATTTTTCGAATGCTATTATACTTTTTACATCGAATATCGGAGCAGATCACATTGTAGAAACCTTTAACAGCGGCGAAATTCCAAGTTCGACTTCTTTAATGGAAATTATGGCAAATTATTTCAGACCAGAGTTTTTAGGAAGATTAACTGAAATTATTCCTTTTGCCCCACTTAGTAAAGAAAATGCACTTAAAATATTTGAAATACATCTTAAAAAAGAATTTACGGACTTATTGAAAAACATCAATGTCGAAGTTGAAATTCCGATTGAGACTAAAACTTATCTCGCCGAAAACGGATTTAATGCCAAATATGGAGCAAGACCAATTAAAAGCATTATTAGAAGCCACTTGAGAAGGCCTTTGGCAAAGAAGCTAATTTCTGGAGAAGTCAAAGATGGCGATATCGTTACGGTAATTATTGAGAATAACGAAGTGAAATGGATTAAAGAAGAAATTGTTCCCGTTGAAAATTAATAGAAGAATCTATCTATAAAAAAAACGCTAAGAATTAATTCTTAGCGTTTTCATTTTTTATTCTAAAACCAAGCCTATCTGGCCATCGTCATCTAATTCTGTTTCGACTGGATCGTCTTCTGAAATCTCTGGTCTTTCAGGAACTTCTTCAACCGGTTCTTCATAAGGAAGCGGATCTAATAAGTTTACTTGTTTTAGTTTATCTGTTGTCAACTGATTTCCTAATGCTTTGAAACCTTTTACGGCTATAAAGTCTTCCACATCAATATGTAAATCATCTTTTTGAACCCCTTTTACTTTGGCAAAAACCAATTGTGCAACCGGACGATAATCTGTAGAAACAATCTCTAACTGCGAATTCGGGTGATCGGTAATAAAGCTTTCTTCCTTACCTTCGTTTTCTACAAGGAAACGTTTCAAGAAATAACGTTCTTTTTCTCCATCATAATAAATTGCAGAAATTGGTTTTTTAGGTTTCCATTTTTCCAAAACGATCATATCTTCATCAAAATGAGTCGATAATTCAGGAATAATAACCTTCAATTTACCCGATTGACTAATTACCAATATTTTATCACTTGGTTTAAATTCGCCTAATAATTCTCCTCTTGCATCAACATTTAAACGTTTTACCGTATCATCAAACCAAACTTTTCTTGGCAGTAAAGTCGAAATTCCTTTTTCTTTTAATTCAATTTTCTTAATTGGATATTTGGTAACCAAGTTTCCTTTAGAACCACGTCCTTTAATCGCTAAATTAGCAAAATCTATATCGAATTTCAATTTCTTAATCGTTCCTACCTGACGAAGCAAAATAGTCACAACCTCAGCTTCTCCATTTGGATTATGTGAAAAATAAACGACCTGAGAACCGTTTGTTCCATTAGTTAAATCGTAAGCTTTATCACGTGTTACACCTGTAACATTAAAACGTTTTATATAAGAAGGTCCCGATTTACCATCACGGTACATCATATTATAAATGGTGCGTTTATCGTTTTTATCAAAAACTGCGGCGTGTATAATATCTTTTCCTATAAATGTTTTGGCATCTACTTTTGTGATCATCAATGTTCCGTCTCTTAAAAACACGATAACATCATCAATATCAGAACAATCACCCACGTATTCGTCTTTCTTTAAACTCGTTCCTACGAAACCTTCTTCGCGATTTACGTAAAGTTTTGTGTTTCTTAAAACCACTTTCGTAGCTTCCACATTATCAAAAACACGAAGTTCTGTTTGGCGTTCACGACCTTTTCCGTATTTTTCTTTTAATTTCGTAAAATAAGCAATGGCAAAATCTGTTAAATGTTCCAGATTATGCTCTACTTCTTTCATCTCATCTTCTAACTTAGCGATTAAATCATCCGCTTTATCAGAGTCGAAACGCGTAATACGAATCATTGGGATTTGAGTTAATCTTTGTAAATCGTCGTCATTGATTTCTCTAACGAATGATTTTTTGAAAGGCTCAAAACGATCGTATAAATATTTATAAAGTGATTCTCTATCGCCATATAATTTGAAGTCAATATACATTTCTTCACGAATGAAGATTTTCTCCAAAGTAGAAAAGTGCCACTTATTTTTTAATTCTTCTAACTGAATTTCTAATTCCTGACGAAGCAAATCGACTGTTCTTTCTGTTGAAATTTTCAACATTTGAGAAACACCGATAAACAACGGTTTATTATCTTCAATAACACACCCTAAAGGCGCTACAGATGTTTCACAAGCGGTAAAGGCAAATAAAGCATCAATAGTTTTATCTGGAGAAACGCCTGGAAAAAGGTGGATTAAAATCTCAACATCAGCAGCCGTATTGTCTTCGATTTTCTTGATTTTGATTTTACCTTTTTCATTGGCTTTCAAAATACTATCAATTAAACTCGATGTATTGGTTGAAAACGGAATCTGTGTAATCACCAATGTATTTTTGTCTAATTGCGAAATTTTAGCACGCACACGCACACGTCCACCACGCATTCCGTCGTTGTAATTAGAAACGTCGGCAATACCCTGCGTCATAAAATCAGGATAAAGCGTAAATGGTTTTCCTTTTAAAATCTTGATCGAAGCGTCGATTAACTCATTGAAGTTATGAGGTAAAACCTTAGTCGAAAGTCCAACCGCAATACCTTCTGCTCCCTGCGCTAAAAGCAATGGGAATTTTACTGGAAGATTGTTTGGTTCTGCACGACGACCGTCATACGAAACTCCCCAATCTGTAATTTTAGGAGAATATAAAACCTCTAAAGCAAATTTAGATAAACGTGCCTCAATATAACGCGAAGCTGCTGCTCCATCGCCCGTTAAAATATTTCCCCAGTTTCCTTGACAGTCAATTAATAAATCTTTCTGACCAATTTGCACCATTGCATCACCAATACTTGCATCTCCGTGTGGGTGATACTGCATGGTGTGACCAACAACATTGGCAACTTTATTATAACGACCATCATCTAACTCTTTTAAAGAGTGCATAATACGACGCTGAACAGGTTTGAATCCGTCCTCGATAGCAGGAACTGCACGTTCCAAAATTACATACGAAGCGTAATCCAAGAACCAGTCTTTGTACATTCCGGTTACTTTGGTAATAACGTCTTCGCCTTCTTCTTCCTGATTTTCGTAAAAATGCTGTCCTTCAAAATGCTTAGCATCTACGTCAATAATATCATCGTCATCTCCATCCTGATTGTCATCCATCAGGTTCTCATCTTGATTATTCTCGTCGTCGTTTGGAATTATGTTATCGTCTTCTTCGTCTTTCATTTAATTATATTCTAATTATAATTCTATTTGTTTTCGAGTAGTTCTTTTAAAGCTTCAACACTTGGTAAAACGGTCTTATATTTACTGGCAAATATTTGCTCATTGTTTTCTGGCAATGTATATTTTACTACAGCTTCACTTTTGGTCTGACAAAGTACAATTCCGATAGTTTTATTTTCATCTTCCAATCGCATTTCTCTATCGTAATAATTGACATACATTTGCATCTGACCTAAATCCTGATGTTTTAGTTCGCCTATTTTTAAATCTATAAGAACAAAACATCGCAGTATTCTATTGTAAAAAACTAAATCAATTCTAAAATGTTTATCATCAAAAGTAATTCTTTCCTGTCTTGCAACAAAAGTAAAACCATGACCTAACTCTAATAAGAAATGTTCCAGTTTACTAATGATTTCTTCTTCTAACTGCGATTCTGAATATTGATGTAATTCTGGTAATCCTAAAAATTCAAGAATATAAGGGTCTTTAATAATATCTTTCGGTTTCTCGATAATCTGTCCTTGCTCTGAAAGCTTTAAAATTCCTTCTTTATCTCTGCTTAAAGCCAATCGTGTATAAAGTGCCGTGTCATATTGACGTTTTAACTCCCGAACACTCCAATTATGTTTTTCAGATTCTATTTTATAAAAGCGTCTTTCTTTTTCATCTTCAATTCGCATTAAAAAGACATAATGGGTAAATGTCAATTTAAAAAATGAAGCCAAAGTTTGATAATCTACTTTATTAAATTCCGCAGACACTGACTGCGTTTTTTCAGATTTGAATTCCGCAGTCAGTGACTGCGTTTTTTGAATTTTCAAAATCCTAGTCAGTGACTCGGATTTTGAAAAAATAATATAGAATTGTCTAATTTGCTCTAAATTCCTAATAGAAAAGCCTTTACCAAACTCTTTTGTTAGCTGTTCGGATAAACCTTTTAGAAGCTGCTTTCCATATTCAGCCCTATCTTTTCCATTTTGTTCTTCTTCAACAATTATTCTTCCTATTTCAAAATAGGTAATTGTCATTGTTGAATTTACAGTACGCAAAACCTGTTGTCGGGCATTTTGCAATAACTCGGCAACTTGCTGATAAATAACTTTGTTTTGAAGACCGTCTGACACTATTTATTATTCTAAAAATTCTTAAACCTCCTCCAATTCATCAATCTCAACCTTCAGATTTTTGATAATAAACTCTTGTCTGTCTGGTGTGTTTTTCCCCATGTAGAAAGACAATAACTGCTCAATAGAAGTGTGTTTATCCATCATAACCGGATCAAGGCGAATGGTGTCTCCAATAAAGTTTTTGAACTCATCTGGCGAAATCTCTCCCAAACCTTTAAATCGGGTGATTTCTGGTTTTGGTTTCAGTTTTTCGATAGCGTCTTTTCTTTCTTCCTCAGAATAACAATAAATTGTTTCTTTTTTATTACGAACCCTAAAAAGCGGTGTTTGCAAAATATACAAATGCCCTTCTTTGATTAATTCTGGAAAAAATTGTAAAAAGAACGTAATTAAAAGCAAACGAATGTGCATTCCGTCGACATCGGCATCGGTAGCGATTACGATATTGTTGTAACGTAATTTTTCTAGTCCGTCTTCGATATCAAGCGCCGCTTGCAATAAATTGAATTCTTCGTTTTCATACACAATCTTTTTCGTCATTCCGTATGAATTCAAAGGCTTACCACGCAAACTGAAAACCGCTTGTGTATTCACGTCACGCGACTTTGTAATCGATCCAGAAGCCGAATCTCCCTCGGTAATGAAAAGTGTACTTTCTAAGTTTCTTGGGTTTTTGGTATCTGGAAGATGCGCACGACAATCTCTTAATTTTTTATTGTGAAGATTGGCTTTTTTAGCACGATCTGTCGCCAGTTTTCTAATTCCAGATAATTCTTTACGCTCACGTTCTGCCTGCAGAATTTTACGCAATAAAGCTTCGGCAGTTGTTGGATTTTTATGAAGGTAATTATCCAATTTCGTTTTGATGAAATCGTTAACGAAAGTACGAACAGAAACTGCTGGAGTTCCGTCATCAGAACCCATATCGGTAGAACCTAATTTTGTTTTGGTCTGAGACTCAAAAACTGGTTCCATCACTTTAATACTAATCGCACTTACAATAGATTTACGAACATCTGATGCTTCGAAATTCTTATTGTAAAACTCACGAATTGTTTTTACTACAGCTTCACGGTAAGCCGCTAAGTGCGTCCCTCCTTGTGTTGTGTTCTGACCGTTTACAAAAGAGTGATATTCTTCGCTGTATTGCGTTTTACTGTGTGTAAGTGCAACCTCGATATCGTGCTCTTTTAAATGAATAATTGGGTATTCTAAATCGTCTTCATTGATCGTTTCTTCTAATAAATCACGAAGTCCGTTCTCTGAATAGTATTTTTCTCCGTTGAAAATAATAGTCAAACCATTGTTCAAATAACAATAGTTTTTGACCATTTTGATTACATATTCTAAACGAAATTTATAGTTTTTGAAAATCGTTTCGTCTGGCGTAAAAATTACTTTTGTTCCTTTACGTTTTGTTGTATCGATAACGTCTTCTTCTAGAACCAAATTTCCAGCAGAGAATTCAGCCGCTTTTTGTTTGTCATCACGAACCGATTCTACACGGAAATAATTAGACAAAGCGTTTACTGCCTTTGTTCCGACACCATTCAAACCAACTGATTTTTGGAAAGCTTTAGAATCGTACTTTCCACCAGTATTCATTTTCGAAACTACATCGACTACTTTACCCAATGGAATTCCACGTCCGTAATCACGAACAGAAACTGTTTTGTCTTTAATACTTACCTCGATAGTTTTTCCGGCACCCATAACGAACTCATCGATACAGTTGTCTAAAACCTCTTTTAAAAGAATATAAATACCATCATCTGGTGATGATCCGTCCCCTAATTTCCCGATGTACATACCCGGACGCATACGAATATGTTCCTTCCAATCGAGTGAACGAATATTATCTTCGTTGTATTGATTTTGCTCTAGCATAAATGAATTTAGGATTTTTGGCTAATGTACCATTTATCGGTAAAAAATAAAAGCGTATTTCTTTTTTGTTATGAATAATAACAGTTTAAATTCTATTTAAATTGATTTTAAAATAAAACAAACACTAAAATTATAAAAAACTGCTTTTTCAGCAAAAAAATACTATTTGATTCCCAACACTTGTTTTGCCAATGCAATCATTTCGGGCGTTCCCGTGTTTTTATTTTTTTCGTCAGAAAGTTTAACAACTCCCTGCCAATGTATATTGTCAGGTTTTGTATCTGTCAATTTTATAACCATATTCATTGCTGGAAGACCAACATCGTTGGTAAAATTTGTCCCGATTCCAAATGACATTTTTATTTTGTCCTGACAGAAATCGACAATCTTTTTTACTTTATCGTAATTTAAAGAATCTGAAAAAACAATAACTTTTGATTTTGGATCAATTCCCATTTTGGTATAATGAGCAATTACTTTTTGGGCAAACTCAATTGGGTCGCCGCTGTCATGTCGAACACCATCAAAAAGCTTAGAATATTTTTTATCGAATTGGTTGAAAAATATTTCTGTAGTATAAGTATCCGTTAAAGCGATTCCGAGATCACCGCCATAAACTTTGGTTCAGTTTTCGAGACTTATAAAATTCGCGACCTGAAAACCATATTGCGCGGCATGAAACATAAACCATTCGTGTGCATGTGTTCCTAAAGGACGCTTATTATTGACCATTGCAAAATGCACATTACTTGTTCCAATAAAACTTTGTCCACCATAAGTGCTCAACGTTTTATTTACTAAGTCGTGAACTTCATAAGAATGGCGACGTCTGGTTCCAAATTCTAAAACTGAAACTCCTAGTTTATTATAGTTTTCAATTTTTTCTTTCGTAAGATTCTTTATGGCTTCATCATTTAAGCGAATCAGATGGCTCGCTTTATAAAACAATTCTGAAATCAATGCCATTAGCGGCACTTCCCACAAGATTGTTCTATACCAGAATCCTTCTACAGTAACACTGATTTCTGACCCTTCTTGACTGATTTGCACCTCAGAAGGATCAAAACTATATCCCTGGAGAAAATCTAAATAAGTGGGATCCAAATAAGGGCAATAATGGGCCAGATAATTTTTTTCTTCTTTTGTTAAACGAAGATCCGACATTGCATCTACAGAAACGCGAAGTAAATCTGCAAAACCTTCTGGAAAAATATGTTTACCCCGATTTATGAATCCGTAACGGACTTTTGCCTTTGGAAAAAGCTTTATTACAGCATGCTGCATTGTAAATTTGTAGAAATCATTATCTAAAATTGATTTCAAAAAAGTTGTTTCCATAGCATCAAATTCTTTTCATTTCCTGCTAAGATACGGCAATTTCAGAAAAGATAAAATATTGAAGAACTCTTATTTTCTAGACAATTTTAAAAGACACAATACTATCGGTGTCCACAAAAATCGTGATAAAATTACCAACATTGCTGTCAATAAGAATTTGAAACTCTAAGCCTCCTCTTTTTTCCTTTGGATTTTGAACTTTAACTGGTTGATTCTTTTTATTTAAATAAAAAACCTGATTGGTTTTGGAAACATTTTTAATTTCGACAGTTATTTTATCTCCATTTTTTACTTCCATTATTCCGGAACTTGGCGTTTTGATTTTATAATCGTTTTCGATCGTTTTATTATAAATCAATGGACCGTTTAAGAAATCATCTTTGTTTAATCGATCTCCTAAAAACGATCCAGAATCTGGAAAATGTTTGGCAAAAAAGTAGTCAGGATCGGTATCAAAATAAATCGGATTAAAATCATTAACCATTCTTCCTTTATTACTATCATAATAACCTTGACCCCAAGTTACATCGATCAAGCGCCATTTTTTGTTAATCAAAACCATATTCCAAGCATGGTTTGACGAAGTATTTTTTCTTCCAATGTCAGCCAGTCTCGTTTTAGAATCTCCTTTAACAATTTCGCATTTCAAACCAACTTGTTCAGCCAAATTCTGATACAAAGCAGTAAAGCCTTCACAAACCGCTTTTTTAGAATTAAAAGTCTTTTGAATCAGGTTATCATTCAATTGTTTTATTTTTCGCTGTTTTTCGGCTTCGGTAGAATAACTGAAACCCTGCACTCTCGGCGGATTCAAATAGGCGTTGTAATCATATCTTATATTAAAGGCAATCCAGCTGTAAATAGCGCGTGCACGCTCAGCATCCGAATCAAAATCTTTCTCGATTCTGTCGGCTAACTTTTCGGTGCTGTCAAAATTTTTTGGATATTTTGCAACTATTTTATCGACTTCGCTAATCTTTTGAGCGAAAATAAAATTGATAGAAAAAATATTTAATAAAAGGAAAATAAGGGCAATCTTTTTTTGTGGCATTTAAAAATTTGATTTAATAATGTTTTTCAGTTCATTATCTAACTCAACGTTAGAAATTTTATTTTCCTGTAAATCAAAATTCGAGCCAAATGCTGGCAATGAGAAACTTCCCTTAATTTCTGCGCCATAACGCGGGAAAAGATTCTGGGCAATTCCTAAAACAGATGCGCCTCCTCTTCCGCCTGGAGAAGTTGCTAATAATAACATTGGTTTATGCTGAAAAACATCTTTTTCAATTCTAGAACTCCAATCGAAAACATTTTTGAAAGCAACAGAATAGTTCCCGTTATTTTCTGCCATTGAAACAACCAGAATGTCAGCTTCTTTAAGCTTATTTAAAAATGCTTGCGCCACTTCATGCTGACCAATTTCTTTTTCAAGATCTACACTAAATACAGGCATTGCAAAATCGTTAAGATCTAAAACTTCAACTTCTGCATTTTCAAACAAACTAGACGCATAAGTAGCCAAACGTTTATTGATTGATTGTGAACTGTTACTTCCTCCAAAGGCTATAATTTTCATGGTTTCTTGTTTAGTTATTTTTCTTCAATTAGTTCTTTTTTTGGTCCGTCGATTTCATAAATCTCCTTTGCAATTTCTACAGAATATTCGTTAGGATAGATTTTTCCTCCGTAAGACTTTGCATAGACCTTAGTAAATTCTGCTCCAAAATACAGAATTATTGCCGAATAATAAACCCAAACCAGAATAATAATCACAGAACCCGCTGCACCATATACAGAAGCTACTGTCGAACTACCTAAATAAAATCCAATGGCAAATTTACCAATCATAAAAAGTATTGCCGTAACTCCTGATCCTATAAAAGCATCTTTCCATTTTATTTTTCCGTCTGGTAATGTTCTAAAAATTATAGCAAAGAGAAGTGTAATACTGGCTAAAACAATGACCACGTTTACAATGTAAAATAGGTAGACGGTACTTTCTGGAAAATAGACTTTTAAACGTGCACTAAGTAAATCTAAGGTTGTACTTATAAAAAGACTGACTAGCATTAAAAACCCAACTGAAGCAATCATAGAGAATGACATTAATCGATTTTGAATAAATTTCTTAATGCCTTTATCTGGTTTTGCACGAAGTCCCCAAATAAAATTAATAGAACTTTGTATTTCGGCAAAAACTCCCGAGGCTCCAATTAATAGCATTACGATTCCAAATACGGTTGCAAAAACATTATCGCCAGATAATTGCACATTTTTAATAGCTTCCTGAATTTGAGTTGCAGCGCCATTGCCTACCAAACCATTAATTTGTCCGTATAATTCTCCAGTCACCGCTTCTTCTCCAAAAAAGAAACCGCAAATTGTGATAATAATAATTAATAAAGGTGGTAACGCAAATATGGTATAGTACGCCAATGCAGCGCTTAACTTAATGGCATTATCATCACTAAATTCTAAAAAGGTATTCTTTAAGAGAAACCAAGTTTTGGAGAATATATTTTTGATTTTCATTTGCTACTTATTTGATATTCTCTCAAATTTACGCAATAATGAAAACTCTTAAATTCTTGGATTTTAGGCAGATTTTACATTTTTACCATGTTTATTTAGAAACTTTTTTATATTCCTGATCATATCCTAGATTTCTAATTTTTAAAATATTTTTAAATTCTTTCTTTGTTGGTTTGATCAAATAAGAAAGCGAATCTAGCATTTTTGATTTTATAGCGGTAACGGAGTCGAATTTCCTCAGGTTCGTCTGGTAAATAAATATTTTTAATTTTAAGAATATTCTTTTCTAATGTAATCGTTTTTATCTTCCAAAAAACCGAATCTCTTACACTTAAAACCAACTGACCGTTTATACGCTTTAATTTCTGATTATATGACAATCTGAATAATGTATCCGTATCTCTTTGAGACAATTCAATAGAATCTCCTTTTTTAAGCACATCAAATTTATACTTTCTATCCTTAGTAATTAATTTCCCACTAATGAGGTTGTATTCAGATTTTAAAGAATCTAATTTTTGTCTGTAAACCTTGAATTTAAAATAATATTCTATAAAGATTCCATTATCGTCAATTCTTAAAAAAGTAGAATCTGAATTCATATATAGTCCTTTAAATTTAGAAGGAAATCTATTTAGTTCAGAATCATCAATCGGTTGAGGATTCTCAAAATAAAATGTCAAACCACCAGACTCTGCAGCTGCATCAGCCTTTTTACAGGAAAGAATCAATACAATTATTACGATAATTGAAACTGCTTTCTTCATCGTAGGATCATTTATAATGACAAAAAATCCCCTTATCATAAACCGTCCACAAACTTGCTTTTTGATTGGCTGCTTTTAAAGCATTATTTGCCCAAGTGTTACAAGTATAGAAAAGGCTATAACTTCCTTTAGCTTCATAAAAAGCATCTTTTTTACCATAACTGTGGCCTTGAATCCATTGTGGACGAACTGGATCGCTGAAACTACCTGAAATATAAGTGACTAACTTTTGATAATCTTCTTTTGAAACCAAAATACGCTTGCAGTCGTCTCCTTCTCTTAATTGTTTAAAAAATGTAGCATGCACCGCAGATGAACTGATTCCGAAAGCAGCTTTGAAGGCTGTACTTGCTTTTAAATCTGACCATTCTGGTGTTTCGAGATAAAATCCTTTATCGCCCCAGCCAAAAGCAATATAATTCATTAACGAATCTTTTGATTGAGTTTGACTGAATTGAATTTCGTTTCGCCAATCTTTAACTTCGTTTTTAATCGGAACTACAATATCGGTATGGACTCCGTTTGAAAGAATGTAAATCGGAATAGCATTTTGTTCTTCGACTTTTGCTATATCGGAGTTGACTGTAATTTTAGAAATAATTAAAACAGAAGTAATGTAAAGAGCAAGAAAACTGAAAATTCCGAAAAGCGTCCAGCCTAGAATTTTAAAAGATTTTTTTAGCATTTTGATTGGTTGATTTTAGATTAGTAATTGGTTAATTATTCTCTAACCAATTTTTGAGCCAAAAATTTTGTTTCCTGAAAATGGTACGCAGATTTTTCGGATTCGCTTTCGCGAAAGCACGGATTTAAACGGATTTTTTATTCTTATTTTTGTCATCCTGAGCGAAGTCGAAGGATACACAAGAAGCTCCGAAAAGTATCAGACAATCTTCGCGTGGGCTTCGACTTCGCTCTGCCTGACAAAACAGAACTTTGATTTTGAGTATAAAAAAAACTGCTGAATCTCTCCAGCAGTTTTAATCTATTCTCTTTATTCTTTACTCTATTTTCTAAAGAAAAAAAAATTAAACGTTAAAACGGAAATGCATTACATCACCATCTTTTACGATATATTCTTTTCCTTCAACTCTGAATTTTCCAGCTTCTTTTGCTTTTGCTTCAGAACCGTATTGAACGTAATCATCATATGAAATTACCTCTGCACGAATGAAACCTTTTTCGAAATCAGTATGAATAACTCCCGCTGCTTGTGGTGCAGTTGCTCCAATATTGATTGTCCAAGCACGAACTTCTTTTACACCAGCTGTGAAATAAGTTTGCTGTTTTAACAATTTATAAGCTGCACGAATTAAAACTGAAGCTCCTGGCTCTTCCAATCCCATATCTTCAAGGAAAACCTGACGCTCTTCGTAGCTTTCTAATTCTGTAATATCTGCCTCCGCTCCTACTGAAAGAACAATAACTTCAGCTTCTTCGTCTTTTACTAATTCGCGAACTTGATCTACATATTTGTTTCCGTTTACTGCAGAACTTTCGTCTACATTACAAACATATAAAACTGGTTTTGCTGTAATTAACTGGAAAGCTTCCATTAAAACTTCTTCATCATTATTTTGAGGAACAATTGTTCTTGCAGATTTTGCTTGTAACAAAGCCTCTCTAATTCTATTTAGTAAAGCCTCTTCAGCTTGAGCTTCTTTATTTCCTGTTTTTGCAGCACGTTTCACTTTTTCTAAACGTTTTTCTACAGTTTCTAAATCTTTTAACTGCAATTCAATATCGATAGTTTCTTTATCACGAATTGGATTTACGTTTCCATCAACGTGAACAATATTATCATTATCAAAACAACGTAAAACGTGAATAATAGCATTACACTCTCTAATGTTTCCTAAAAACTGGTTTCCAAGACCTTCCCCTTTACTTGCTCCTTTTACCAAACCTGCAATATCTACGATATCTACAGTTGCCATTTGAACGCGCTCTGGTTTAACCAATTCTTCCAATTTGTTGATTCTTGGATCTGGAACGTTTACAACACCAATATTTGGCTCGATTGTACAAAACGGAAAGTTAGCACTCTGCGCTTTTGCATTAGATAAACAATTAAATAATGTTGATTTTCCAACATTTGGCAATCCTACAATTCCTGCTTTCATCTGTTTGTTTCTATTTATTTATTCGACCCTTTAAAAGGTCTGCAACATTAAACCCTGTTATTTAATGTATTATGATTTACATGTTTTTCTTTATTTCTGCCAAAATGATATTTTTTGGCTTTAAAATTTTGCAAATATAAGATTTAATAGCTCTTGCACGAAGTAAAAATGTTCAATAATATAATTTTAGCGCCAATCTTAAAAATTTTTAAACATTTTGCTAATTTTTTGTTAAAAAAAAGTACTTTTATAAAACTAATCAACAAAAAACAAACCAAACAACCAAATACCATGAAAAAGATTGCATTATTACTATTTCTGCTGAGTTCAGCGTTTCTTTTTGCACAAAAAGAAGTCTCGGGTGTTGTAAAAGACAAATCTGGTGCACCACTTCCTGGTGTAAATATTGTCGAAAAAGGAACTTCAAATGGTGTTTCTACCGATTTTGAAGGTAGTTATAAAATAAAAGTAAAAGAAGGCGCTACTTTAATTTTCAGTTATGTAGGATTCGCAACAGTCGAAAAAGTAGCTTCTGCCGACAAGATCAATGTAGTTTTAGGCGAAAGTGAAGGTCAAGTTTTAAGTGACGTTGTTGTTACAGGATCCAGAAGCACGAAGAGAACTGTTGTAAATTCTGCTGTTCCTATTGACGTTATTAGTGTAAAAGATGTTACAACACAAAGTGGTAAAATTGAAATTAATCAATTACTTCAATATGTTGCTCCATCTTTTAATGCCAACAAACAATCGGGTTCTGATGGTGCCGATCACGTAGATCCCGCTTCATTAAGAGGTATGGGACCTGACCAGACTTTGGTTTTAATAAACGGAAAAAGAAGGCATCAATCGTCTTTAATTAACTTATTTGGAACAAGAGGTCGTGGAAACACAGGAACAGATTTGAACGCAATTCCAGCCGCTTCTATTAAAAGAATCGAGATTTTACGCGACGGAGCTTCGGCGCAATATGGTTCTGATGCCATTGCGGGAGTAATCAATATCATTACAAACGATAATGTAAACGAATTAACGGGATCTGTAACCTACGGTGCTTTCAACACAAAGGCGAAAGGCGATTTTCTTCCTGGAACACCAAATACAAAAGGCTTTAGATTAGATCAAGATGGAAACGGAAATTCATACGGAAAAGATCAGGATTTTGATGGTGGTTCTGTGAGAGTTGCTGCTAATTACGGAGTTGCTTTAGGAACTAAAGGCGGTTATGCAAACTTTACAGGTGAGTTTTTGAACAAAAATAAAACCTTAAGACCTGCTTATGATTTTAGAAAAGGTTTTGGAGATGCAAGTATGCACGGAGTAAATTTATTCGCCAATCTTTCTATTCCGATTTCAGACAAAACAGAGTTTTACGCTTTTGGAGGAAGTAATTTCAGAGATACAGATGCTTATGCGTTTACTAGAAACGATGGCGAAAGAGTGGTAGAATCAGTTTATCCTGGAGGCTACACGCCAAGAATTACGTCAAAAATTAATGATAATTCAGTTGCTGCAGGAATCAAAACAGAATCTACTGGAGGATGGAAATTTGATTTGAGTAATACTTTCGGAAAAAATAAATTTCAATATGATATTAAAGGAACAATAAATGCTTCCCTAGAAGAAAAATCTCCTCATGAGTTTGATGCTGGAGGACATAGTTTGCTTCAAAACACTACTAATTTTGATATTTCTAAAAGTTATGACAGTGTTCTTGAAGGCTTTAATATTGCTTTTGGAACCGAATTTAGAGTAGAAAAATTTGAAATCTTTGCTGGCGAAGAAGGATCATATACCACTTACGACACCAATGGACAACCTATTACTGATCCTACCACCCAAAGCGCGCCAATTGATCCTATTTCGGGAAATCCTAGACCTGGAAGCTCGCAAGGTTTTCCTGGCTACAGTCCTGCGAATGAAGTAAATGAAAGCCGTACCAACTTCTCTTTATATGCTGATGGCGAATTGGACATCACTAAAGATTTAATGGTAAATGCAGCCGTTCGTTTTGAGAATTACAGTGATTTTGGAAGTACTGTAAACGGAAAATTGGCCTCTAGATTAAAACTCGGCGAACACTTTAATTTAAGAGGTTCTGCAAGTACCGGTTTCCGTGCACCATCATTAGCACAGATTTATTATAATTTACGTTTCACCAACTTTAATGCAAGCGGTGCAACCGAAGTTTTATTAGCGCCAAATGACAGCGAAATTACAAGAGCTTTCGGAATTGGTAAATTAAACGAAGAAAAAGCAGTAAATGCATCTTTAGGTTTTACAGCATCTTTTGGCGATTTCACTGCAACAATTGACGGTTACTATATTCAGGTAAAAGATCGTATTGTACTTACTGGATATTTTGATGCAAGCGCTTTAAACCTTGGTGTTTCTGAAGCACAGTTTTTTGCCAATGGTGTAGACACGAGCACACATGGTCTTGATGTAGTTTTCTCTTGGAAAAAAGGATACGATTTTGGTCAGCTTAGCGCCACTTTGGTTGGAAACATCAACGATATGAAAATTGACAAAGTCAAAAACGGCACTCTTGATGAAGCAACTTTCTTCGGAAAACGCGAAAAAGCCTTTTTATTAGCTTCTGCTCCTGACAACAAATTCAGTTTAAACCTAAATTATGCTAAAAACAAATTTGACGCCGGACTAGCTTTTACTCGTTTCAGCAAAGTTGTTTTGGTTGATTATGCAGACGAAGATGATGTTTACAACCCGAGAGTGGTAACCGATTTAACAGTTGGATATCAGTTCACTAAAAGTTTAAAACTAACTATCGGAAGCAACAACTTATTTAACGTATATCCGTCCAAACAAGATGAGCAAGGAAACACAGAAGCTGGAGGATATTGGGATGCTGTACAAATGGGATTCAGTGGTGCTTATTACTATGCAAGACTTGGATTTACTTTTTAATAATTAACAAGTGGCTTCGACTCCGCTCAGCCTGACAATTGAATGAGTTCTTTTTTTGTCTTCCTGAGCGAAGTCGAAGGACACGCAAGAAACTCTACAAAGTACATCTCAAGTTATATTGGGCTTCGACTTCGCTCAGCCTGACAAACTTTATAAAACAAAAAATCCTGAGTATAACGCTCAGGATTTTTCTTTTCTATTTATTTAATTACAATTTAAACTCTAATGATGCAATAATCGCTTTTTCTTGCTCTGTTGCTGTAAATCCCGAAATATCCCAATAATTGGTCAGAATTTTGTTTTTCTTATTAAAAAGCGATTTTTCTTTAAAAACATCACTTTCACTATAAGTGAAATTCTGTTTATTGAAACCTGTTGTCACAAAACTATTTCTTACCTGAACATTTTTAGTTTTATCTTTTACAACAACATTATAACCAATTTCTTCATTCGAACTCAATAAATAATAATCAGTTCCGTCCCATCTGTAATTTACTTTGACAAACGATTTTGTAATATTCTTTTCGCCTTCTTTTGTCTTTTCTTCCACTTTATCCAGTGTTGCTGGCGTAACTGAAATTGTAAATTCTACTATAATTTTTTTCTCAGGATCGTAAATAATTTCAAAATTATCAATTGCCTCTTTTGCTTTATCCAGCGGAACAACTGACATTATATAATAATCTTTATTTTTTGAATGTCCTTTTGTTGTAAAATCATATTCCTTTTTCGCTTTGGGATCCAACAGCGGATCCAAATACTTAAAGTTAGAGTAATTCTCCATGATATCATTCAAATTATATCCTTTCAAATCTGCACTAACATCTGTGTCTATCAAACCGTAAGAACGATTTTGTTCTACTAATAACGTAGTTGTATTGTTTTTATTGAATTGAAAGTTAACTAATCCATCATTATAATAAGAATATTGATTGTCAAGCATGAAAAATTCACGAACATATACTTTTAATCGATGTGCAATGCTAATTTTTTGTTTCGAATTTGAAACTACTTTCTGAAGCATTTTTTGGGGATTTTCTTTTGAGACTACAACTTCGTCTAAGTTTTCTTTTTTATTTTTAAGATAAACTACAAATCCGCTTTCTTTTAAAGCGGCCCAACGAACAGTCAGATTTTCATAATTCATTTCTGAAACCTGTATGTTTGATCCTCCGCTCAAAACAAAAGTTATTTTACCATCTGCGTTAGTCATTAAAACCTGTTTCGTTTTTAAGACCATTACAGTAGCATTCTCAATAGGCTGTAGGGTTTCAATGTCTTTTACATAAATAGAATATTCATCATTTTGTGCAAAAACATTCAACTGAAATAATACGACAAATAAAAGTAGCAGTTGCTTCATAGGCGTTGTTATATTTTCAACTAAATTATTGTTTTTTTAACAATAAAGCAACCCTAGAAAAAATAAAACATTAATTACCAACAAACTAACTTTTAAAAATACCTGATATCAGGGGGCAAAAAAAATCCTGAGTTTTACAACTCAGGATTTTTTTTATTTTGTCTCGTCCTGAAAAAAGTTGACTATAATTAATCTAATTATGTCATTACCAAGAGAAGAATTTAAAAGAGTTATGCCTATATGCACTTACAGTGAGGCAGTCAAAAAACAGGTTGTAAAAGAATTTGAATTGGGATTATTTTGTAAAGCAGATCTACGTCGTCGCTATCAAATCAGAAGCCATAGCTGTATTGATAGTTGGTTAAGAAAATATGGTAAATTTACATATCTGGAAAAACTAACACTGGGACGTCCTATGAAAAATCCTCAATCTCAACGCATCAAAGAACTCGAAGCTCAATTAGCTAAGAAAGAGCAGGAATTACTGGTCTTTAAAAAGTTTATAGAAATAGCCGAACGCGAACTAAAAATCGAGATTGTAAAAAAGTCTGGTTCCAAGCAGTCCAAGAAATAAATCGTATGCACAAGGTTAGTCCTTGTGAAATATGTCGATTGTTTGGATATAGTAAACAGGCTTATTACAAACGAACATCACATCAATTAAAGTTAGGTCATGACAAAGAATATCTCAAATCTTTGGTAATGTCGGTTCGTCAAAAACTACCAAAAACTGGCGGCAGGAAACTGTATTATATGCTGAAAGATGATTTAAAAAGATATCAAATAAAGATTGGCAGAGATAAATTATTTGATTTTTTACGTGATGAATATTTATTGATTCCTAAAGTTAGAAGATATTATAAAACAACAAATTCAAGGCATTGGATGCGTAAATATCCCAATTTAATAAAAGAAATTAAGCTCAATGAGCCGGAGCAGGTTTGGGTTGCTGATATTACTTATCTAAGAATAAAAGAAAAAACGTACTACCTTCATTTAATAACTGATGCTTATTCAAAGAAGATTGTAGGCTATAATTTATCGGATAATTTAATGGCTTGTTCTACATTAGAAGCTTTAAAGATGGCTGTTAGCAATAGAAAATACAACAGAAATCTTATACATCATTCCGATAGAGGTCTTCAATATTGCAGCAAAGAGTATACTCAGTATTTATCTCAAAGTAAGATCCTTATAAGTATGACACAAAACTATGATCCATATGAAAATGCAATTGCAGAAAGAGTAAATGGCATTTTAAAAGAGGAGTTCGGATTATCGGAAATCTTTGAAGATTTTGAGAACTTAAAAAAGCAAGTCCAGCAATCCATTTTATTTTACAATCAAATCAGAGTGCATTTATCAATAAATATGCTAACTCCAAATCAAGCACATTTACAAAATCAAATTAAACTCAAAACATGGAAAAAAATAAATCGGAACAAAAGTAATTCTGTTCCGATTTAACTAATTTTATATTACTAATCGAGTCAACTTTTTTCAGGACGACTCATTTAGATATTCAGAAATAATTATTCGTTATGCAAAAACGCTTGTCTTTCTAACAAAGTTTCTTCGTCTTCAACATGATTATCATCTGGTACACAACAGTCAACAGGACAAACAGCAGCACACTGCGGCTCATCATGGAAACCTTTACATTCTGTACATTTTCCTGGTACTATATAGTAGATTTCGTCAGAAATTGGAGTTTGAGCGTCATCTGCGTCAACTTCAGTTCCGTCAGGTAATACAATTTTTCCAGAAAGACTTGTTCCGTCTTTATATCTCCAATCATCTGCTCCTTCATATATTGCTGTATTTGGGCACTCTGGTTCGCAAGCCCCACAATTGATGCATTCGTCAGTTATAATAATTGCCATCGTTTATTAGTCTTAAAGTTAAAAGTCTTAAAGTTCTAAAGTCAAAATAAAGGCAAGCATAGCTTTTGACTTTATGACTTTTGACTTTCGACTTAATTATGCTTATTTTTGTGCAAAATTACAATCAAAACAATTCATAAACAAACATTATGACATTAGAAACAAAAAAAAGTGTTTTTGTTGAATTAGGAAAATTTTTAAGTCAGTTTTCTGAAGGTGCTTCTGCGCAAAAATCCGATGTCTTATATAATGATATCTTTTTTGATGATTTCAATAATCTGATTCATTTATCGCAATCTCATAATGGATGGTATACCCCTGAACAGGTTTATTTTTCTATACAATCGTGGGCTGAAGCTTTAACCACTGAAAATATTGACAAATGGCTTTCGGCTTACAAAATAGATCAGAAAGGCGATGCAAAAACTGTTGCTTTGATTTTAGCTGGAAATATTCCGCTAGTAGGTTTTCATGATTTTTTATCTGTTTTAATTACAGGCAACAAAGCTTTAATTAAAACTTCGTCAAACGACCAGCATTTATTGCCATTTTTGGCTAAATACTTAATTGCTGTTGATGAAAATCTGAAAAACAGCATCACTTTCGTGGAAGGAAAACTAGAAAATTTTGATGCCGTAATTGCCACAGGAAGCAATAATACTGCTCGTTATTTTGAATATTATTTTAAAGATAAGCCTTCGATTATTCGTAAAAACAGAAATTCGGCCGCTATTTTAACCGGAAAAGAAACCACTGAAGAATTGGAAGCGCTTGGAGAAGATATTTTTAGATATTTTGGTTTAGGATGCAGAAATGTTTCCAAACTTTTTATTCCGAAAGACTATTCTTTTGACACTTTTTTCCAAGCAATATTTAAATACCAAGACGTTATCCATTACGAAAAATACGCTAATAATTATGACTATAATAAAGCGGTATTTTTAATGAGTAATTTCAAATTATTGGACAACGGATTCTTGACTTTAAAGGAAGACTCAAGTTACGCCTCTCCCATTTCGAGTGTTTTTTATGAATATTATGAAAGCTTAGAAGAACTTAAAAAACGCCTTCAGGACGACACAGACCAAATTCAATGCATTGTTAGCAATAATCTAACTGCAGATAGTATAGCATTTGGAGAAACCCAAAAACCGCAATTGTGGGATTACGCAGATAATGTCGATACTATAACGTTTTTGTTAACAACAAAGTAATAAATTGTTTAATTATTTCGAATATTTTAACGCTTTTTCGGCTCTTATTACCGAAATTTGCGTCTTTAAAATTTTCGACTATTAACAACAACCATGAAAAAACACAACTACAGCGCATGACCAAGTATTTTACCTCAGGAAGTTTTTGAGAAGGCATCAAAAGCAATTTTAAATTTTAATGATTCAGGGTTATCGATCCTTGAAATCTCGCACCGAAGCAAAGATTTCGTTGCAGTTATGGAGGAAGCTCGTTCCCTTGCTTTAGAATTATTAGGACTTCAAGGAAAAGGTTATCAGGCTTTATTTTTACAAGGCGGTGCAAGTACAGCATTCTTAATGGCACCCTATAACTTAATGAAAGAAAACGGAAAAGCTGCTTATTTAGATTCAGGAACGTGGGCAACTGCGGCGATCAAAGAAGCTAAACTTTTCGGTGAGACTGTTGTCGTAGCTTCTTCAAAAGAAGACAATTATACTTATGTTCCTAAAGGTTACGAAATTCCAGCCGATGCTGATTATTTCCACTGCACAAGTAACAATACCATCTTTGGAACTCAAATGAAAGAATTCCCAGCAACAAATGTTCCTGTTGTTTGCGATATGAGTTCTGATATTTTTTCACGTGAATTAGATTTCTCTAAATTTGATTTAATCTATGCTGGTGCTCAAAAAAATATGGGTCCTGCAGGAACTACTCTAGTAGTCGTTAAAGAAGAAATCTTAGGCAAAAACGGAAAAACTATTCCAAGTATGCTAGATTATGCTAAACACATTAAAGGAGAAAGTATGTACAATACTCCACCTGTATTTGCTGTTTACGTTTCTCTTTTAACTTTACAATGGATTAAAGAAAAAGGCGGAATTGCTGCTGTTGAAAAATTAAACAACGCAAAAGCAGAATTACTTTATGCTGAAATCGATAGAAACCCATTGTTTAAAGGTGCTGCTGCGGTAGAAGATCGTTCTAACATGAACGTAACTTTCTTATTGAACAATCCTGAACACACTGAAACTTTTGATGCTTTATGGAAAGCGGCAAATATTTCTGGATTGCCAGGACACCGTTCTGTAGGTGGTTACAGAGCTTCTATTTACAACGCTATGCCTATCGAAAGTCTTCAGGTTTTAGTGGATGTAATGAAAGCATTGGAATCTAAAGTTTAGTTTTTTTTTCGGTTAATCGTTAATTTGTTTAACTGTTTAATCGTCAAAAAATACCTCCTTTAAAATATCAAAAAAGAAAAATCAAATAGCTGGTTTATCGATTAAACAATTAAACGATTAACCAAATAAACAATAAATACAATGAAAGTATTAGCAAATGACGGAATTTCTAAAAGCGGAATTCTAGCCTTAGAAAAAGGTGGTTTTGAAGTTATCACAACAAAAGTAGCTCAAGAACAAGTAGCTAACTATATAAATGAAAATAACATTGACGTAATTTTAGTTCGTAGCGCAACTAAAGTTCGTAAAGATATTATCGATGCTTGCCCTGGTATCAAAATCATCGGACGTGGTGGTGTTGGTATGGACAATATCGATGTGGATTATGCTAAAAGCAAAGGAATTCATGTAATTAATACTCCAGCTTCATCTTCAGAATCTGTTGCTGAATTGGTTTTTGGACACCTATTTTCTGGTGTTCGTTTTTTACATGATTCTAACAGAAATATGCCTCTTGAAGGAGATTCAAACTTTGATGGTTTGAAAAAAGCTTACGCTAACGGAACTGAATTAAGAGGAAAAACTTTAGGTATTGTTGGTATTGGTCGTATCGGACAAGCTACAGCAAAAATGGCTCTTGGTTTAGGAATGAAAGTTATCGCTGCCGACAGTTTTATCCCAGAAGTAGATGTAAAAGTTGAGTTTTTTGACGGACAGTCTATCACAACTAAAATTGTTTCTCAATCTTTAGAATCTTTATTTAAAGAAGCAGATTTCATTACACTACACGTTCCTGCACAAGATGGATACATCATTGGAGAGAAAGAATTTGAAATCTTGAAAGATGGTGTTGGAATTGTAAACTGTGCTCGTGGTGGTGTTATTGATGAAGTAGCGCTAGTAAAAGCTTTAGATTCAGGAAAAGTTGCTTTTGCTGGTTTAGACGTTTTTGAAAGCGAGCCAAAACCAGAAATGGCAATCTTAATGCACTCTAAAATCTCTTTGACTCCACACATCGGAGCCGCAACTGGAGAAGCGCAAGATAGAATTGGTACTGAATTGGCTTCACAAATTATTACTTTGTTGAGCTAAATAAAAATAGATTAAATTCGATTAAAGGGATTTACTACTTACCTGTAGTAAATCCCTTTCTTTTTTATACTTTCGCGGACACTTAAAGTACAACTATGAATACACATAAAAAAAGCTCTAGACGTAAATGGATCATTCGACTGATTGTAATTGTAATTGCAATTGCTTTGTTCTGCACTTCTATCTTTGGCAATATATTTTCGCTTATTATTGAAAAAGAATATTTTATACCTGAGCAATCTTCCATTTTTACTTTTAATGAAACTGCTGGCAATGAAGGCTCAAGCGATGTGTGGAGATATGGAGAAGATTACAGCAACTATTACTTCAACCTGAGTACATTTGATAATGATGTGTTATTTTTTCCTAAAAAGAACATTAATAGTTGTCCTGGATTTAATCCTAAAGATGTTACAACCTGGTGCAAAATAAAAGATACAAATACTAAGTTTTAACAATGTCTTTAATTTAAGTCAATATAAATAAGGTTTTAGCGAATTTCTTGAATTTGCCGAACCAAGTAATTAAAAAATAAAGTATCTTTAAATGGATTATCACTACATTTGTAGTAAATATCTTTCTTTTTTTTATTAATTTTGGCGTGTAATTTTAAACCTTAAATATCATGTTTGAACAATTAACCCAATTAGTACAGCAATACGGAGGCGACGCTGTGGTAAACAATAACGCTGTCCCAAACGAACATAATGAAGCCGTAATAAACGAAACAAGCAGTTCTATTTTTGAAGGATTAAAAAAGATTGTTTCTGAAGGAAATACAGATCAGATTGCCGGATTATTTAACGGAAACACACCCATTGACAGCTCAAACCCTGTTGTACAGCAAATTCAACAGCAATTAAGCGGAAGTCTTGGTCAAAAATTCGGATTAAGCAGCGCCGATTCAAGCGGAGTTGCTTCCAATTTGATTCCACAGATTTTAGGCTCTTTAGTAAATAAAGCAAAAGATCCAAACGATAGCAGTTTTCAAATTTCTGATATTATAAATTCCATTTCAGGAAACAGCGGACAAGCATCTGGAATAATGGATACTATTTCTAAATACGGAATGCAATTTGGCCTTGACCAAAACAACGATGGAAAAGTTGATGTTGCAGATGTATTAGTAGTTACCAAAAGCAAAGGAGGAATCGCAGGATTTATTGGAAAGCTGTTTGGAAGCAAATAGCTCTTTAGATACAAAGGCCCAAAGTAAGAGAGACTTTTAATTAAAATAAAAAAGGATTACAAAATGCACTGCCCCCAAAAAGTTAGACGCTATTTGGGGGCATTTTTATGGAAAGAAAAGTCAAGCACAGCTATGAATTCAAACTTGAGTGTGTAGAATTAGTAGTTGTTAAACATTATTCATTTGCATTAGCATCTAGCGAGAAAGGAACCAGCAAATCTAATATACGCAAATGGGTCAGTTTTTACAGGGAATATGGAAGGGCAGGTTTAATGTCACGAAAAAATCAGGTTTATCCGATTGGTTTTAAATTAAAGGTTTTAAAGTCAATTTGCAGGGATTCATTATCTTTAAGAGAAGCTCGTTTGCGATTTAACATTCCTTCGGATTCAATTATCATTAAATGGAAAAAAGATTTTGCTAATTTTGGTTTAGAAGGATTAAAACTAAAACCAAAAGGGAGACCAAAATCTATGAGTGATTTTAAAGATAAAAAAAGTAAATCTGAAAAACCTTTAACCAGGGAAGAAGAACTTCTGTTGGAGAATGAAGCATTACGCTGTGAAATTGATTATCTAAAAAAGTTACAAGCCTTAATTCAAGCCGAAGAAAAAGCCAAAAATCGCAAGTCATAATGGAATTAAGGCATCTCTATGATTTAAAATTACTTTTAAATTGCAGTAATGTGGCGCGCAGCAGTTTTTATTATTATCAAAAACAGAGTAAAACAGCTGATAAATACAAAAAAGTAAAAGAACTTATAAAATCAATTTATTCTAAGCATAAGGGGCGTTACGGATACAGGAGGATCACTAGTAATTAAAGCTTCAAGGGATAATCATCAATCATAAAACAGTTTTAAGGCTAATGAAATCGTTGGGATTAAAAAGCCTGATCAGAGTTAAAAAATATAAATCCTATAAAGGAGAACAAGGCAGGATTGCCCCAAATATTCTGAGCAGAAACTTTAAAGCATCAGTGCCTAATCAAAAATGGGCGACCGATATAACTGAATTTAACGTCTCAGGAAAAAAATTATATTTATCACCAATAATTGATTTGTTTAATGGAGAAATAGTTAGTTATGAACTGGCTGAAAGACCTGTATTTAATCAGGTAGCCGTGATGCTTGAAAAAGCATTTAAGAAAATACCCGACAATACTAATTTAACGCTGCACTCTGATCAAGGATGGCAGTATCAAATGAAACAGTACCAATGCTTATTAAAAGAAAAAGGAATTAAACAGAGTATGTCCAGAAAAGGAAATTGTCTTGACAATGCAATTATTGAAAACTTCTTTGGAACATTAAAATCAGAGTTGTTTTATCTTAAAAAATACAGTTCCATTGGTCAATTAAAACAGGAGATTATTGAGTATATTAATTATTATAATAATGACAGAATAAAACTTAATCTAAAAGCAATGAGCCCGATACAATATCGAGCTCATTATTATAAAACTTAATTATTAATTTGTCTAAACTTTTGGGTGCAGTCTAAAATTGTAATCCTTTTTTATTTTAATTAGCAAGAAGTTAAACCTTTGTTACTTTGAACCTTTGCCTCTCTGAACCTAAAAAAAAATTCGTAAATTTAGGCTATGAAAAAATGCATTTCCATATTAATTGTACTACTTACCATTGTTGCATGTTCTACAACTTCGCAGAATATTGCCAGCACTGATACTGTATCTGCATCAAATAAAAAGGTAAACGATACCATTAGAATTGCAAACGATTCATTAGAATACGAAGTCATCATAATCGATAACGGATTCTCAACCTGGCTTGCCTCTCGAGCCTATCCACGAAACTATTACTCCTTACAATACCTTGAAAACAAAAACTATTTGTATGTAACAGAATGGAATAATCGTGTTCTACAGCCACAGCGTTATAGCCCAAGGTTATACGAAATGTCTATTGACTACCGTCCAGATATTCATTATGGCTACGAAGTAAATTACTTAATTTACAATTACATGATTTATTTTCAAAATACTTACAAACAAAAGCTTTGGGGTTATGTTCCGTCAAGATAATATACTATATTTGTAATCATTACAAATAGCAATGAACAGATTAAAAAAACGCTGGGGAATTACCTCAAATTTACAAGCCATAATTATATTTATCGTTTTTGCCATCACAGGATCGGCATCTGCGTGGCTTTCTAAACCTTTCTGTGTTTTGCTGGGTATTACTAAAGAAGATTTTGGTGGCTGGTTTACACTCATTCGTCTTATTATTATCTTCCCTATTTATCAAGTTTTACTAGTTGCGATTGGAACTATTTTTGGGCAATTTAAATTCTTTTGGAACTTCGAAAAGAAAATGCTTAAAAATATGGGACTAGGATTTTTATTCAAAGAATAACTCCGCTTTTACCCACTTAATAAAAAAACCGTTCTGGTTAAGATCGTCTCTTAAGCTAAAATTTTATTTAATTTCATTTTTTAGACCGTTTACTATTTTTGAAACTGCAGTTTAATCAATCCCTGCATTTATCAAACATTACATATTTAAAAAATTGGCATAAAAAAAATACATAACATTTTTTTTATGCCAATTTTTTATTTAATCACTATACAGAACAGGATGGTACAGGATAGTTATATTTTAAGTAATAACAAACTTTACAATAGTTAGAAGCATTTATTAAACTTGATAATCAAACAATTAATGTTTCTAACAAAAATTATTACTTACTAACCAAACCACAATTTGACATGCTGAAAAATTACTTTAAATCCTCCCTTATGGTGGCGATGATTTGTCTCATTGCACCCGTAAACAAGGTTTTTGCTCAAAATCCGATTGTAAAAATCGACTTTGACCAATCTGGAAGACCGAAAGCCGAAGTAAATGATCCCGATTACACCGCTTGGGTAATTGCTTCTGGAAACACTAGTTCTTATACCGAAAATGGAGTTACTTTTACAATTAGTCGCACCGGAACTAATGGAGACAACTTAGGAACCAATTGGTACAAAGCAGGAATTCAAGCCCCTTATTACGCTAGATTAGTCTGTGACGGACTTACAGTAAAAGGTACAACAGCAAATCTTGGTGCTCAAATCGAACTCAAAATAAGCGGTTTAGCCACAGGAGAACATACTTTATTGGCTTTCTTCAACAATGTAGACAGCCCAACCACAAATACCTTTAGTCCAATTGATATTTCTGTCGATGGAAATGTAGTGGTCAATAATTTAATTCCAACTGTAAGAGCAACTAAAACAGCTGACGCAGCGTCTTCTTATTTAAGATTTCAAGCTACAGCAGGAACCGATGTCGTAATTTTAATCGCTGCAGAAACTTCAGGAACAGAAAATGTTAAAAACTTCATTTTTAATGGTTTTGAATTAAACACACCCAATATTTCTCATCAAGCTATAAACCCAGATCCAAAACAAAACAACGAACATGTAGAATTAGTATCTGGCGGAAAATTGTTGCAATGGACTGCTGGGTCAGGAGCTGTTTCGCACAATGTCTATTTTGGAACAGATCCAACAGCGGTTGACAATGCAACGACAGCTTCACCAGAATATAAAGGAAATCAAGCTTTAGCCAACAATTCTTATCAAGCAAACGGATTGTATACGGGAGCAACTTATTACTGGCGTATTGATGAAGTTTTATCAAATGGAATTGAAAAAGGAAATGTTTGGCGCTTTCGTCCCGCACAGCTTGCTTTTCCTGATGCTGAAGGATACGGCCGTTTTGCACGTGGAGGACGTGGCGGAAAAGTTGTTGCCGTTACTAATCTAAACGACAGCGGCCCAGGAAGTTTTCGTGAAGCCGTTACAAACGATATTGGACCGAGAACAATTGTCTTTAATACTTCGGGTGTAATTCAGTTGCAATCCCGTCTGGTTTTAAGCCAGCCTTACGTAACAGTTGCTGGACAAACCGCTCCAGGAAAAGGAATCTGCATTCGTTCTGCTCCTTTTGGCGTAACAGGAAACGATGCTGTTGTACAAAATTTGCGTGTTAGAGTTGGTGCAGGCCTACTTTTGACGGAATGGGATTAACAGGTGCAGATAATAGCATTATTGACCACTGTTCAATCAGCTGGACTATAGATGAATCTTTTAGTTCTAGATCTGGAAAAAACATCACCCTTCAGAGAACACTTATTTCTGAGGCTTTAAATGCAGCAAATCATCAAAATTACCCAGCAGGAACAGAACATGGATATGCTGCTACAATTGGCGGAGATATCGGGAGTTTCCATCATAATCTATTAGCCCATTGCTATGGCAGAAATTGGAGTCTTGGCGGCGGACTGGACGGAAACGGTGCTTATGCTGGAAAAATGGATATTACGAACAATGTCGTTTATAACTGGGGAGGAAGAACTACAGACGGAGGAACCAAAGAAGTTAACTTTGTAAACAACTATTACAAACCTGGCGCTGGTTCAAAAATATTTGTTGCTTTTAATCAGCAAAATGAAGGTGTTGGAACCGGAATGCAGCAATGTTATTTTAACGGAAATGTAATGCCTGGTTATTTCGACGAAACCAACCAAACTGCTGGAAGAAAAGCATCAGGAAATACAGTCCCGTATAACAACTTTGTAAATACCCCTTTTTTCCCTTCTTATGTAACGACGCAATCAGCTAAAAATGCTTATAAAATTGTTCTTTCTGATGTTGGATGTACCCAGCCAGAATTTGACGAACATGACCAAAGAATTATTTCGGAGACATTAAACGGAACGTATTCTGCAGTTGGAAGTGTAACAGGCAAACCTGGATTTCCAGATAATGAAGCAGATGTTGGTGGTTTCGAAAACTATCCGACTGTAGTGAGAGATGCTAATTGGGATAGCGATCAAGATGGATTGCCAAACTGGTGGGAAAATATCATAGGAACCAATGTAAACTCTGCAATTGGGGATTTTTCAGATGCAAATGCCGATCCTAATTTAGATGGCTATACTCATCTAGACGAATATTTACAATGGATGTCACTGCCACATTACGAATCTCCAGACGGAACAAAAATTGACATTAATATTCAAAAATTATCAAGAGGATTTACAAGTGGCGTTTCTTATACCATTTCGAATGTAGTAAACGGAAATGCAACTCTCAATTCAGATGTGGTTGCATTTACACCAACTTCAAACGGATTATGTTCTTTTGAATTTACCGTAACAGATTCTGAAGGTGGCACAATGAAAAGAAAAGTGAATGTCATAAGCGGGCAAAGCTTGACATTAGGAACAGACGATAGTATTAAAGAAAGTAAAAACAATGCTTTTAATGTTTGGCCAATTCCAAGCAACGGATCTTTCTCTATTTTTATTGATAATGAAGAAGCAGAAATTTTAGATCTTAAGATCTACGATATTTCTGGAAAAGAATTAGTAAAGCAAAAAATTAAAGGAGGCACACAAGAAACAATCCAATTGCATTCAAAAGGTGTTTTCTTGATTAAAGTGGTAAATCCGCAGACTAAGAAAACACAATATGTAAAAAAAATAATCATTCAATAGTTAAAACTAAAGCAATTAAAAAAGACGGCCTAAAACCGTCTTTTTTTATTTTTTCTGAAAGAAATAAGTATAAATCCAAGTCAAGGTAAAAGACGGAATTACGTCTGTAAAAGGCAATATTTCCTCAAGAAAAGTCAAAACACCAGCAACCTTCCCTACTCTTCCTTTATACATCCTTGCCATAATTATTGCCGCAATGGGAGCCCAAACCACATCTGAAAACTCACCCAGAAACGGAATCGAGAAAGAAATCATACCAATTCCATCCAAAACCAGCCCTATAAGTAGTTTTGACATTCTGCTATCTTCTGCAACTTCTAAATCTTGCATAACACATTCATTTTTAAGTTAATCGAAATTAAAAATAATTCAGGAAATACTATTATCTCTTTCCTAAATTTAATTTCCATTATTCCCATATCAATTTACGTACCGATTTTAGATTTTAGATTTTAGATTTTAGATTTTAGATTTTAGATTTTAGATTTTAGATTTTAGATTTTAGATTTTAGATTTTAGATTTTAGATTTTAGATTTTAGATTTTAGATTTTAGATTTTAGATTTTAGATTTTAGATTTTAGATTTTAGATTTTAGATTTTAGATTTTAGATTTTAGATTTTAGATTTTCTAAAAGTCGCTTCGCTCCTTTTGGAATTTGGAATTTCACATATTGAAATTTGATTTTGATCATATTCTTCGTTTCTTTGTAAAAACAGTTTCACTACATGATACACGCAAAAAACATACATAAATTTTACGACAAACTTGAAGTTTTAAAAGGAGTCGATTTACATATTAAAAAAGGCGAAATTGTTTCTATCGTTGGTGCTTCGGGCGCTGGTAAAACTACATTACTGCAAATTTTAGGAACGCTAGACAAACCAGATCATAATCCCGATTCATCTTTAACCATTAATGGAAAAAATGTACTCGAGTTACAAAACATTAAAAATAATAGCTCAAATCAAGAAAAAGCATTCAAAATCATCACTTGGTTAGGCTCTTTTTATATTATTCTGCTTGCGGTGTTTCTAGTGCTTTTTAGAAATAAAATAGAGAATGATATTTTGGGTTATATCAATTGGGGAATATTACTTATGCCCATTATTTTACTATTAGGGTATTACAATCGTTACTTTAAAAAGAAAAGCAGACAAGACAAAATTTTATCCGATTTTAGAAACTTAAATCTTGGTTTCATTTTTCAATTTCATCAACTTTTACCTGAGTTTACAGCGCTAGAAAACGTATGTATACCAGCTCATATTGCAGGCAAAAAGACCGCTGAAACCGAAGAAGAAGCAAAAAAACTGTTGAACTATCTTGGTCTTTCGCACAGAATTAACCATAAACCTAGCGAACTTTCGGGCGGAGAACAACAGCGTGTAGCAGTTGCAAGAGCCTTAATCAATAAACCAGATGTCATTTTTGCCGACGAACCTTCTGGAAATCTGGACACCCATTCTGCCGAAAACCTGCACCAATTGTTTTTTCAGCTTCGAGACGAGTTCGGACAGACTTTTGTCATTGTAACCCACAACGAAGAATTGGCCAATATGGCTGATAGAAAATTAGTAATGGTCGACGGACAAATTAGCAATTAAGTTAATTAGGAGCTATTTCCTGCTGTCCTTCCAATCTTTTATGCCGAACCCCGGCATAAAAGGATTTTCCCTCCCATCAGGGCTAGGGCACTCGAACATAAAAGAATATTTCATTTAAAATGAACCAAAAAGAACTCAAAGAATTTCTAGACGAAAAAGTCATTCAATATAACAATCAGGATTTTATAGAAAGTGATCCTGTACAGATTCCGCATCTCTTTACTCAAAAAGAAGATATCGAAATTGCGGGTTTTCTTAGCGCTTCTATTGCTTGGGGAAACCGTAAAATGATTATCAAGAATTCGCATAAAATGATGGAATTAATGGGCAACACGCCTTACGATTTCGTTATGTCACATTCTGACGAAGACTTGGCAAGACTAGAAACTTTTGTGCACAGAACTTTCAACGGACATGATTTTGCCGGCTTCATAAAAGGCTTAAAAAACATTTATCAAAACCATAATGGACTGGAAAATGTTTTTGCTAAAAATCAGGAAAAAGACAGTTTACAGAAAAGCATCAGCGAATTCAAAAAGATATTCTTTGAAACCGATCATTTGGCGCGAACTCAAAAACACATTTCAGATCCATTAAACAATTCGGCAGCAAAAAGAATCAACATGTATCTGCGCTGGATGGTTCGCCAAGATGCAAAAGGTGTCGATTTAGGAATCTGGAAAAGTATTTCCCCATCAGTTTTATCTTGTCCACTAGACGTTCACTCGGGTAATGTTGCCCGCAAACTTGGAATTCTTTCGCGAAAGCAAAATGATGCTAAAGCTTTATTAGAATTAGATACCAAATTAAGAAAAATGGATGCGCAAGATCCTGTAAAATACGATTTTGCCTTGTTCGGATTAGGGGTTTTTGAAGGGTTTTAATATTGAAAATTAAACAGTTAGACTAACAAATTATTAGATGATTTTAAGAATTTGCTAAACAAACCACGAATTTAACGTACATTTGCACAAAATTAAAAGCAAATGAGCACTTTCGAAAAATTTAATCTTCCAAAATCATTACAAAAAGCAGTTGACGAATTAGGATTTGTTACGCCTACTCCTATTCAAGAAAAATCTTTTTCTGTAATCATGTCTGGACGTGATATGATGGGAATTGCACAAACCGGAACCGGTAAAACATTTGCTTATTTACTACCTCTTTTAAAGCTTTATAAATTTACTCATACCAATACGCCAAAAATTGTAATTCTAGTTCCAACTCGTGAGCTAGTGGTTCAAGTAGTTGAAGAAGTAGAAAAACTGACTACCTATATGTCGGTTAAAACGTTGGGTATTTACGGAGGTGTAAACATCAATACGCAGAAAAAGGCCGTTTACGAAGGTGTTGACATTTTAGTTGGAACGCCTGGACGTACTATGGACTTAGCTCTTGATGCTGTCGTTCGTTTTGACGAAACACAAAAACTAGTGATCGACGAGTTTGACGAAATGCTGAATTTAGGTTTCAGACCACAGCTGACTTCGCTTTTTGCGATGATGAAAACCAAACGTCAAAACATTTTGTTCTCTGCAACGATGACAGATGAAGTCGATGATTTATTAAATGATTATTTCGATTTTCCTGAAGAAGTTACATTGGCACCATCAGGAACTCCGCTTGAAAAAATTACGCAGCTTACTTATAATGTTCCGAATTTCAATACCAAAGTAAATCTTTTAAAACATTTACTGGAAAACGATGAAAGTATGAGTCGTATTTTGGTTTTCGTAAATAATAAAAAGATTTCAGATATGCTTTTCAATCGTATTGATGAGCTTTTTGAAGGACAATTTGGTGTAATTCACTCGAACAAATCCCAAAACTACCGTTTGAGCACAATGGCAGAATTTCAAGAAGGAAATCTTCGCGGCTTAATTACAACCGACGTTATGGCAAGAGGTTTGGATATTTCTAACATCACGCACGTAATTAACTTTGAACTTCCAGAAGAACCAGAATTGTACATGCACAGAATTGGTCGTACGGGTCGTGCAGACGCAACGGGAACTGCAATTAGTTTTGTTACTCCAAGAGAAGAAGAATTCAAAATTGAAACGGAACTTTTAATGGATCAGGAGCTTAAAATTGCTGATTTCCCTGAAGAAGTCGAAATCTCAGAAAAACTGATCGAAGCTGAAAAAGATAAATTGCCAAGAAAGTTTTTAATGAAAAAACCAAAACTAGCAGGTGATGGAGCTTTTCATGAAAAATCTAAAAAGAACCAAAAAGTAAATCTTGGAGGTCACTTCAAAAACCAAAAAGAAAACTCACGGTTCTGTTAACAGAAATATGTTGAAGACAAGAAACGAGAAGAAGAAGAAAAAATAAGTTTTTTTTAGATGCTAAGTTACTAAGTTGCTAAGGTTCTAAGTTTTTTTTCTATTACTACATAAAAAAGGGTAAAGATTCTTTGAATCTTTACCCTTTTTTTTAGCTTAGAAGCTTAGTATCTTAGCAACTTAGAACCTTTTTTCTAAATTTTCGTAAATAGAAGTCCTACTGGCGAACATAATTGAATTCTTCTTCCAGTGTCTGTCAGTTTTCCTGTTGCGATATCTCTTTTAAAAATAACGATATCATTAGTATATTGATGTCCTACTAAAAGGTAATTTCCTGTTGGATCAATCGCAAAATCTCTTGGTCATTTTCCTAAAGTACTTTGCTGTTCTACCAATTCTAAAGCTCCTGTCTTAAGAATTTTGTATACTGAAATTGCATTGGCGTCTACACGATCCGTAAGATATAAAAAGTTTCCGTCTGGCGAAAGTTTAATTGCCGCTGCTCCTGTTCCTCCTTTAAAGTCTTTTGGAAGAATGCTTGTTTCTGCAACTACTTTCAAACTTCCTGTTTTATCCCAGCTTAATGTTGTCAAAGTTCCATCCAATTCCTGAACCAAATACACAAATTTTCCATCTTTACTGAAAGTCAAATGTCTTGCACCGCTTCCTGGCTTTACATCAACACTTCCTTTTAATGTCAATATTTCGTTTTTAGCTGCTGGATTATATTTATAAATAAATACTTTATCTAAACCTAAATCATTCGAAAGCACAAACTTTTTATCTGGAGAAAAAACAACCATATGGACATGCGCTTTCTCTTGTCGCGCTGCGTTCGGCCTTTTCCTTCATGCTGGATTAACTGCTGTACTTCTGTAATACTTCCGTCTGTATTTTTCTTAAAAACCGCAATACTACCACCAGAATAATTGGCAACAATTACATGCTTATCGTCATTTATCAAATGACACGGATCTGCTCCTAAAGCGTCATTTTTATTCAACAGATTAGTCTTTCCAGATGCTGAATCATATGAAAATGAACTTACTGTACTTTGTGTTCCATTTTCGTTCACTGCGTAGATAAACTTATTATCAGCAGAGACAGATAAATAACTTGGGCTTACCACATTCTCAGAAGAACTTTTTAATTTATATTCGCCAGTAGAAGCATCAAATTCATAAACATAAATACCATTGCTTTGGCAGGTATTGGTGTAAGTTCCAACTAATAAATTGAATTTATTTTGAGCTTTAACAGCGGTTATGGATAAAGCGGAAAACAAGATTAAATATATTTTTTTCATAATTTGTTTTTTTTGAATTAGCTAAAATAAACAATATATCTATTTGAAACAGTCTCTTTATTACAAGAAATTACAAAAGTTACATTTTTTTCACGTACATAAGAAATATAAGCTTTAGACTTTACCAATAATCTCTTAAATGAACTTATATGGTTTAATAATTTTTAATTCGTATTTTTGACCAGCATCTTCGCGAAAAACAAAACGTAGTGAAGTAAATCGAAGCCAGAATGCATTTTAAACATCCCGAAATTCTATACTTTCTGTTTTTATTGATTGTTCCAATTTTGGTTCACTTATTTCAATTAAGACGATTTAAAACTTCTTTTTTCACCAATGTTCGATTTTTAAAAGAACTTGCCATTCAGACTCGAAAGAGTTCTAAAATCAAAAAACGTCTTTTATTAGCAACACGTTTATTATTGCTTGCTTGCGCGATTATTGCGTTTGCACAGCCTTTTTTTGAAGCTGCCGACAGCAAAAATGCTTCAAACGAAATGTATATCGTTTTAGATAATTCGTTTAGTATGCAGGCTAAAGGCAAAAAGGGCGAATTATTAAAAAGAGCTGTTCAGGAATTACTCGAAAACACTCCAGAAAACACTCAATTTTCGCTTTTAACAAACACCGAAAACTTTTGGAATACCGATATAAAATCATCTAAAAGTGCTTTACAAAATCTAAAATACAGCGCAACTTCTTTTGATCTTTCAGCCATTACAGCTAAAATTAAGGCACATAAATCGGCTCATAAAAAAGATATTGTCATTATTACTGATGCCGTTGGTTTAAAAGAAAAAGATATTGCAACTATCGATTTTGAAGAAAAACCTTACTTCATAGTTCCAGAAGCAGAACAGAAAAACAATGTTTCTATTGATAGCGTTTACATTAATCAGACTTTAGAAAACTTCTACGAAATTGGCATTAATTTGTCTGCTTATGGCAAAGATTTTAAACCGGTTTCTACAGCCTTATACAATCAAAATAAACTTATCGCCAAAACGATTATCAATTTTGACACCAAGAAAAAGAAAATCAATTTCACCATTCCAAAAGAAGCTTTTCATGGATATGTTACAATTGAAGACAATGGTTTAAGTTATGACAACAAATTGTTTTTCAGCATTTCTAAAAACAAAAAAACAAACGTTATCAGCATTGGTGAACCTGAAAAAAGCAATTTCTTATCGAGAATTTATACCTCGGCAGAATTCAATTACAACAATTACCCAATTGGCTCTTTAGATTATAATAGTTTAGAAAAACAAAATACGATTATTCTGAACGAATTAATTGATATTCCGCAGACATTGCAGACGACTTTAAAAGCTTTTGTTTCTAAAGGCGGAAATTTGGTTGTCATTCCATCTGAGAAAACTTCTCTTTCGAGCTTAAATGCATTATTGGGGAATTTTGGAAAAATTCAATTCGGAAATTTAGAAACCAACAGCAAATTAATCACTAAAATTAATTTCGACCATCCTTTATTTTCAGGCGTTTTCGAAAACAAAATAACCAATTTTCAATATCCAAAAGTAAATAGTTCGTTTGCTGTTTCGAGTTCTTATCCAGCTGTACTTTCATTTGAAGACCAAACCGCGTTTGTAACTGCTGTTCAAAATCAGGTTTCTGGAATAACGGTTTTTACCGCGCCAATAAATAGTGCCAATTCCAATTTTCAGCAATCTCCTTTAATTGTTCCGTTATTTTATAAAATCGCTCAGAACAATCAGAAAACAGGCGTAAATGCTTTGACAATTGGAAACAACCAGCCTTACTTTGTAGATGTTTTATTGACTAAAGATGCCATTTTGGAAGTTAAAGGAACAGACGATTCGTTTATTCCGATTCAGCAGATTTTAAATAATAAAGTCAAATTAACATTCAATGATTTTCCTGAAACCGCTGGAAATTACAGCGTTTTTGACAAAAAAGAATGGGTTGAAAATATCAGTTTTAATTACAAAAGAACCGAAAGCGATTTGAGCCAAGTAAACACAAATGTAGTTTCTGATTTTAAAACTGCCGATACCATTTCAACCATTTTTAATACACTACAAACAGAACGAACAGACAGCCAAATTTGGAAATGGTTTGTTATCTTTGCACTGTTATTTTTAGCATTAGAAATGGCAATTATAAAATTTGTGAAATGATTTTTTTACCATTAAGACATTAAGATTATTAAGTTTTTACTTTATGAACTTACTTTTTTAATGTTTAGAAAATTAAGTTCTTCTCTTTATTAACTTAATTTCTTAATGGTAGTAAATAAAAAAACATTTAATGTTTTAATAAAAATAAATATTCAAAATATGAAACTAATCATCAAAAGCGCCAAAATTATCGACTCAAAAAGTCCGTTTCACAATCAGACCGTTGATCTTTTAATTGCAGATGGTGTAATAGAAAAAATAGGCGTTTCTCTTCCAAATGACGATGCAGAAGTAGTACGATTTGATGATCTTCATGTTTCTCAAGGCTGGTTTGACAGCAGTGTCTCGCTGGGCGAGCCAGGCTACGAAGACAGAGAAACGATAGCAAACGGATTGAATGTTGCTGCCAAAAGCGGATTCACAGCAATTGCATTACAACCCAACTCTTTACCAATTATTGACAATCAATCTCAAGTAAATTTTGTAAAAAATAAAGCAAATGGTTTTGCTACAGAAATTTTCCCAATCGGCGCTTTAACTAAAGCCAGCGAAGGAAAAGATATGGCAGAACTTTTTGATATGAAAAATTCTGGAGCGATTGCTTTTGGAGATTACAACAAAAGCATCGACAATGCTAATATCCTGAAAATCGCTTTACAATATGTTCAAGATTTCGACGGGTTGGTAATCGCTTATTCGCAAGATCCAAACATTAAGGGGAATGGTGTAGCAAACGAAGGGATTGTTTCGACAAGATTAGGCCTAAAAGGAATTCCGAATCTGGCAGAAGAACTGCAAATTTCAAGAAATTTATTTTTGTTGGAATATACGGGCGGAAAACTTCACATTCCAACTATTTCTACAGCAAAATCGGTTGAATTAATTAGAGAAGCTAAAGCTAAAGGCCTACAAGTAACTTGCAGCGCATCTGTGCATCATTTGGTTTTAACAGATGAAAAACTGGACGGGTTCGATACTCGATTTAAAGTAACGCCACCACTAAGAACAGAAGTTGACAGACAAGCTTTGCTTAACGGAGTTGCTGACGGAACCATCGACTTGATTACTTCAGACCATAATCCGATTGATATTGAATTCAAAAAAATGGAATTTGATACAGCCAAAAACGGAACCATAGGTTTAGAAAGCGCTTTTGGAGCTTTATTAACAGTTTTACCAGTAGAAACAATTGTAGCAAAATTAACTGCTGCAAGAGGCATTTTTGGTTTGGAAAACAATACAATCGAAGAAGGTGCAAAAGCTAATATTACCTTGTTTACAACAGAAGGAAAATCAACTTTTACGAAAGAAAACATTCTTTCAAAATCTAAAAATTCTGCTTTTTTAGGAACTGAACTTAAAGGTTCTGTGTACGGAATTTTAAATCAAAATCAACTAGTTACAAAATAATACAAATGAATAATTCAGTCGAAGAAGGAAAACCAATTGCTATAACGAGTTACATTCTAATCATTGGTGTTTTGATTGCCATGAGCATGAATTCTGAGAACAAAAATAGCTTTGCTTCTTTTCATATCCGTCAAGCTTTAGGTTTGTCTTTAACTTTTATTTCTTTAGGAGCAATAATCAGTAATTTCGATAGTTTTTTTATCACTTTCCCAATGTGGATTTGTATTTCAATTCTATGGACTTTTGGAATTTTTAATGCTATTCAAGGACAAACGAGACCTATTCCGCTAGTTGGGGAATTATTTCAGAAATGGTTTAAAAAAATTGGTTAATTTTTAAAATCCCAAGTTTTAAAAATCCAAATTCCAAAACTGGAATCTGAAATTTGAAATTTGAAACCTTAAAAATCTTTGTCAAAGTTTGAAATTTTGACAAAGATCAAGCTGAACACTGAATACTAAAACCTGAACACTAAAAAAATGAATCTATCTTTAGAATATAAAATAAGAGAACCAAAAGTAATTTTAGATAAAAATCCGTTATTGCTTTTATTGCACGGATACGGCAGCAATGAAGCCGATCTATTTTCTTTTGCTTCTGAACTTCCAGACAACTATTACATTATTTCTGCTAGAGCACCTTACGATTTGCAGTATGGCGCTTACGCTTGGTACGCAATCAATTTCGATGCTGATCAAAATAAATTTTCTGATAATGAACAAGCAAAAACTTCTCGTGATATAATTGCTAATTTCATTGACGAATTGGTTGCCAATTACCCAATTGATGCTAATAATGTAACTTTAATCGGATTCAGTCAAGGGTCTATTTTAAGTTATGCTACAGCACTTTCTTATCCAGAAAAAATTCAAAGAGTGGTAGCAATGAGTGGTTATTTTAATGAAGAAATTATCAAAGAAGGTTTTGAAGATAATGATTTCAAAAACTTAAAATTCTTCGCTTCACACGGAACTGTAGATCAAGTTATTCCAATTGAGTGGGCAAGAAAAACTCCGGCAATTTTAGAGAAATTAAATATTCCTGTTGTTTACAAAGAATATCCAGTTGGACACGGAGTTGCACCTCAGAATTTCTTTGATTTTAAGAATTGGCTAGCTTTATAACTAAAAAAGAAAGAAAAAACTTATTTTTTTTCACAACCTTTCAAATTATATATTGTACTTTAGCCTTAATAAACCGAACATGGTTTATTAAAAGAGAGTAAAGTAATTAAATACCCAAAAGTTTCTCCAAAAGGAAACTTTTGGGTATTTTTGTATAGCAAGAAAATGGAAAAAAATTTTGATGTAATCTTTCTAGAAGAAGTTTTTGATTTTCTAAAAAATTTGAAACCCAAACATTCAGAAAAAATAATTTATAATATTCGAAAATCGCAAACAAAAAATGATCCTGAGCTTTTTAAAAAGTTAAATGATGAAATTTGGGAGTTTCGGACTTTATATCAAGGAAATTACTATCGGCTATTAGCTTTTTGGGATAAAACCAATGCACAAAACACTCTTGTAATTTCTACACATGGATTTATAAAGAAACAAGGTAAAGTACCTGATAAAGAAATATCAAGAGCGCAAAAATTGAGGTTAGAATATTTTAAAGATAAAGATTAAATTCAATTTTAAAAACATGAAAACATATACTTTAAATCAAGTAACCGATGAAATCATTGGTAAAACTGGAACTCCTGCAAGAGATCGATTTGAACATGATTTACAAATGGATTTGATTGGAAATGCGATTAAGCAAACTCGTAAAGAACGCAATTTAACTCAAGAAGAGTTAGGCAAACTTATTGGAGTTCAAAAAGCACAAATATCCAAACTTGAAAAAAATGCGGGAAATGTAACACTAGAAACTGTAATTAAAGTTTTTACAGCACTAAAAGCTACAGTCAAATTTCAAATAGAATTGAAAGACTTAACGATCAGTTTAGATAAATAAACTTTTTTCATCATTACAATACTATATAAATGAACACTACAAAACTTAATAACGCCGCATTGATTTTAATTGACATTCAAAAAGGTTTTAACGATGTTGCCTATTGGGGCGGAGACCGAAATAATGTCGACGCAGAAGAAAAAGCGAGTGAACTTTTGGAAATTTGGAGAGCTAAAAAACTGCCAATTTTTCACGTTCAGCATTGTTCTTCAAATCCAAATTCGATTTTAAACGAAACAAATCCTGGAAATGAATTTCAGGATATTGTGAAACCTCTTGAGGGAGAAACAATAATCAAAAAGAATGTCAATAGTGCTTTTATAGGAACGAACCTAAAAGAACTAATTGACAATGCTAATATCACGAATCTTGTTATTGTTGGTTTAACTACAGATCACTGTGTTTCTACAACAACTAGAATGGCTGGTAATTTTGGTTATACAGTATATTTAGTTTCTGATGCAACCGCAACTTTCAATAAAAAAGGTCTAAACGGAGAAGAATTTTCTGCCGAATTAATACATCAGACTGCTTTAGCAAGTTTAAACGAAGAATTTGCTCAGGTAGTAAGCTCTGAGTTTATTAAAGAGGTTATTTAGTGTTCAGTAGCAATCGCAGTTTTCAGTCTTGAATGATGAAAAAAAACTTTGTCAAAGTTTCAAACTTTGACAAAGTTTTAGTCTGTAAACTGGGACTCGATACTGCGACTGAATACTATTGCCCTGTATAAAGAATCTTCTCTTCTTTTTTCAGAACATATCCTTTCCAAGGAATTAACTGCCAATCGCCATTAACCCAAGAATCACCTTCCGATTTTCTTTCTAGAATGATCGATTCTTTCTGAGTATCTAAGAAAAGCTCTGCTTTATTTCCGTCAAAAATTACATAGGAAACTGTAGAATATGTTTTTCCATCTTCTGCATGGTTCAGTCTTGTACTATTTTCAAAAACCCTGATACACTCTTTTTTAAGCGCTGACCAAGTATAACCAGCCGAAGCTTTACAGCCATGCGAATCGGAATCTCCTCCAACCACAGCTTCTTTTTGTGGCTCTTTTGGAGTTGTGCTGGTATTTTCTTGAGAAACTTTCTTTCCGCAAGAAATTGCACTTGCCATAATCAAAAACAAAAATATCTTTTTCATAATCCTAAATTTATTTAAAGGTCAAAAAAAATAGGATTATAAAATCCTATTTTTGATATAACCAAGTTTGATTTACTTCAAAGGTAATATTATCGTCGTTATCAACAAAGTATTTTAACAAGACTTCTCCCCATAATTCTCCATTACTATAATCTGCAATTATCCAACGGTGGTTTAAAATTTTTACTTTATTGATGATAAATTTGTTTGGACCTATTTGATCTTGCCCTGTGTAAGGATTCCCTTTTGGATTTGCATTGAAATCTAGCAGCTTTTCAGTTACTACCGGAATTAGTTTCTCATACAAAATCACTTTTCCGCCAGAAGCACTATTATCAAAGTAATTTTGTGCATTCTCGTTGTGTTCTAAAGAAAAATAATCAGCCTCTGCCAATTGAGTTTTTACTAGATTAATACTATCTCTTAGTTTCTTAGTTGTTTTATCATATCTATTCTGCGCAAATTTTACTTCACCGCTGTAGAACGCATAAGTAAAGACATTCATTAAAATGGCAAGAATAAAAAGATAAAGCATTAAGGATTTTTTCATTGTGTGGTATAATTAAATTGTAATTTCTAAATTATCGTAAGCCAAGAAAACATTTTCAGGAAGGCTTTGCTGCACTTCTTCATGAAATCCTAAAACATGGCTAATATGCGTTAAATACGCTTTTTCGGGCTTAACAAGATTAATAAAATCAAGTGCTTCTTGCAAATTGAAATGAGTATTGTGAGGTTCGACACGCAAAGCATTTACAACCAAAACTTTCAGTCCTTTTAGTTTTTCAATTTCAGCTGGTTCGATGGTTTTTACATCTGTCAGATAAGCAAAATCATCTATTCTATATCCAAAAACCTGCAAATCACCGTGCATAGCATTTATCGGAATTGCCACTTTATCGCCAACTGCAAATGGCGCATTGTTTTGCACTTCGATTGTTTTTACACTTGGTGCCCCTGGATATTTGTTTACTGTTTCAAAAACATAATCAAAACGACGTCTTAGATTATCTAAAACGCGTTGATGTCCATAAATTGGAATTTCTCCCTGTCTAAAATTAAACGGGCGGATATCATCTAAACCTGCAGTATGATCTGCATGTTCATGAGTAAAGAGAATTGCATCCAATTTTTGGCATCCGCAAGAAAGCATTTGCTGTCTGAAATCGGGACCGCAATCTATTACATAAGAATGCTCGCCCCATGTTATCCAAATGGATACACGAAGCCTTTTATCCTTAGCATCAGTGCTTTTGCAAACGGGATGATCGATTCCGATAATTGGAATACCTTGAGAAGTACCTGTACCTAAAAAATAAACCTTCAATTGAACTTAATTTTTTTACAAAAATAGGATTATTTCTCTTTCATTAGAAGCCTAATTTACTAACTTTGTAACAAATCTATTTAAAACAAAATGGGTACAGAAATAAAACTCAAGGGTGACAAGGTCATCGAACAGATTCCTTCTATAAAAGACAAAGCGTTACGCATTAATTTAAACGAAAATATTTACGGAACATTTGCTGAGATTGGCGCTGGACAAGAGACAGTTAGACACTTTTTCAGATCAGGAGGTTCGTCGGGAACTATTGCAAAAGCGATGTCTGCCTATGATAAAGATTTTAGTGATGCCATTTATGGGACTGAAAGTGACGGAAGATATGTTACTGAAGAGCGACTGAAAAAAATGCTTACACATGAAGGGCAAATTATCGAAGAGCGTTTAAGTCGTGAAAAACACCCTACAAAACTTTTTTTTAGCTACGCTAACACTGTTGCCACAATAGATTTTGCCAAACAATTTAAAGGTCACGGCTGGGTCGGAATTAGATACCAAATTGAACCAGACGAAGCGTATAACGAAATTATCTTACATATTCGTTTTAAAGAAACTGACGCTAGATTACAACAAGAAACACTTGGAATTTTAGGAGTTAACTTAATTTACGGTGCTTTTTATAAATACAACGATCCAAAACGATTACTTCGTTACTTATACGATCACTTAGATAAAGATCAATTAGAGATCGATACCATTAACTTTTCTGGACCTCGTTTTGCCGATGTAGACAATCGTTTAATAAGCTTGCAATTGGTTAAAAACGGAATGACAGATGCCGTAATGTTTAACCCTGAAGGAAAAAACATTCTGCCAGCAGCTATCTTATACAAAAAGAACCTTTTAGCTTTAAGAGGAAGTTTCCGTCCTGTTACTAAAGTAAATATGGACATGTATGAGAAATCATTAGAAATGTTTCTAAAAGAAAATAAAGTTGAAAAAAATAACACGCTGGTTGTTTTTGAAATCACTCTTTCGAATTTACGTTCTGACGGTGAAATTGACGAGCGTGACTTTATGGACAGAGCCGAATTACTTTGTTCTCTTGGCCAAACAGTTATGATTTCGAATTTTCAAGAGTATTATAAAGTTGTAGAATACTTCGCCAATTACACCAAAGCTCGTATGGGATTAGCAATGGGTGTAAACAACCTGGTTGATATTTTTGACGAGAAGTACTACCGTCATTTAAGTGGTGGAATTCTAGAAGCTTTCGGTAAATTATTCTATCGTGATATGAAAGTATTCTTATATCCTATGTTAGATGAAGATGGCTCATTAATGAATTCGAACAACCTGAAGGTTCATCCTAGAATGAAAGAATTATATAAATTCTTTAAATTCAACGGAAAAGTGGTTGATATAGAAGATTATGATCCGAATATCTTGGATGTTTTCTCTAGAGAAATCCTAAAAATGATCAATCAAGGTAAACCTGGATGGGAACCAATGCTTCCTCCTGGAATTCCTGAAATTATAAAAGAACATCACCTTTTTGGATATCATCCACAGAAAGAATTAGAACAAAATACGTAATAAAAAAAGTCCCTGTATTGGGACTTTTTTTTGTTTCAGGTTTTGTTTGTTTCAAGTTTCAGGTTATTGTTGGAGCGGGTATTTTTTTTACCGCAAAGTTCACAAAGTTTTTTCGCAAATCTCGCAGAGAAATTATATAAAGCTTTGTAAAAGCTTTTTAAGTTCTCAAAGTAATATAATCTATACTTCTAAGCTTTGAGGACTTAAAAAAAACTTTAATTCAAACTGTAAACCTTTGCAAGCTTTGCGAAAAACTTTGTGAACTTTGCGTTAAAATTAAGTCCCAACAGGCAACTTGAAATTTGAAACCTGAAACTTGAAACAAAAAATCTCTATTTCAAAATCTGCGAAGCGTGTTCTTTTGTTTTTACTTTTTCGATTACTTCTTCTATAATTCCTTTTTCATCGATTACGAAAGTTGTTCTATGAATTCCATCGTATTCTTTTCCCATGAATTTCTTCGGTTCACCAAACTCCAAATGCATTAATAACCGATTTGTCTTCGTCTGCAAGTAAAGGAAAAGGCAATTCGTATTTTTCTTTGAATTTTATCTGCGCTTTCTGACTGTCGGCACTAACCCCAAGAAGTTCATAATTATTTGATTGAAAACGGTGAAAATTATCTCTTAAATCACAGGCTTCAGCCGTACAACCTGGTGTACTTGCTTTTGGATAAAAGAAAACAACTAATTTTTTTCCAGCATAATCTGCTAGCTTATGTGTTTTTCCGTCTTGATCTGTTCCTGAAAAATTTGGCGCTTTATCTCCTGCTTTTAATGTTGTCATACCTTTTTTTATTTTAGATTGTTGATTTTAGATTATTCACAAATATAACTCACAACTCTTAACTCATAACTTATAATTCATAACTTTTTTATGCCCCAGATTGAAGTGAAAACCCCGGAATTATGATAGTCTACATTTTTTGTATTTAAAAAGCGACCAAAGGAAGCTCTTTTAAATACTTAAAAATGTGACTAGCATAATGAGGAGTTGAAACGGAAAGCTGGATTAGGCACATCATTAAAATTATACTATTTTTACAACATTAAAAATACGGAAATGAATAAAGAAGCTCGCGTACAATTTGTTATTGATAAACTAAAAGAACTCTACCCTACTATACCTGTTCCGCTTGATCATAAAGATCCCTATACGCTTTTGATCGCTGTTTTATTATCTGCACAATGTACCGATGTTCGTGTAAACCAAATTACACCTTTATTATTTGCAAAAGCCGATAATCCGTATGATATGGTTAAAATGTCGGTAGAAGAAATCAAAGAAATTATTCGTCCGTGCGGTTTATCTCCTATGAAATCTAAAGGCATTTATGGTTTATCTGAAATTTTAATTGAAAAGTATAATGGAGAAGTTCCACAGAGTTTTGAGGCACTTGAAGCTTTACCTGCTGTTGGACACAAAACGGCAAGTGTAGTAATGTCACAAGCTTTTGGCGTGCCTGCATTTCCTGTAGATACGCATATTCACCGCTTGATGCACAGATGGAATTTATCTAACGGCAAAAATGTAGCGCAGACTGAAAAAGATGCCAAAAGATTATTTCCTAGAGATTTATGGAATGATTTGCACTTGCAAATTATTTGGTATGGCCGAGAATATTCGCCCGCTAGAGGCTGGAATCTTGAAAAAGATATTATAACTAAAACCGTTGGTAAAAAATCTCTAATTGAAGAGTTGGAAAAAAGCACAAATAAGGTCAAAAAATAAAAGGCGCAGATAAAAACATCTGCACCTTTGTTATTTTTTCAACTTTGTATCTTTTTAAGAAAATTACATTCCCGCTTTTAAAGCATTATATTCTGCATTCATATCAAGCGATCTGTAAACGCCCAATAATGTTTTGGTAGCATCTGGATTTTTCGGCTCAAGAACCAATACTTTTTTCAAATACGGAATTGCACTTCGAATAATATCATCTTTCTGAGCGTTCAACTTATCATATTTCTTCATTTCGGCTGGAGTAGTTCCTAATGATGCTATTTCATCAGCCAAATCTTTTTTCATTTGCAACTTCAAATAAGCCAAATTAATATAAGCATCGACATAATTCGGGTCTAGCTCCAGAACATAATTATAAATAGATTCTGCTCTTGGATAATCCTTTTTTTCAAGATAAGCATAAGCTAAATTATTATTTACTTCTATTCTTTTTGAAGGCACAGACTCGGTTCTTGGTTTTTCGTAAAGACCTTGCTGTATTGCCGATTCTCTAGCTTTTGGCGAAATAAAAAGGTCTTCTTCTTTTGTTTTCTTATTTGTGGCAAAGTACAAAACTCCTTTTCCTGAATAATTAATTTTTTTGAGAAGTTCGTAGTAAGTCACAGCTGCATTAAAATCTTTAGCATTTAGAGATGAAGATGCTGCATTGTATAAGTTTATGGTATCTTTTTTATCAAACAAATATACCTTGTAACTTTTTTCAGCGCTTTCTTTATATTTTTCGGCTTTAAAATCTGCCATTGCGCCATTAACAAGACTAGCTTTCATGTCTTTTAAAGCCATATTAGCTTTAATTGTCCACTTAAATTTTCCTGATTCGTTCTCGTATAAGAAAACGTCTTGATACGATTGGGATGCCAATGTAAAATTGTTTGCTGCGTCTATGTTTTTTACAGCCAAATCTTTTAAGACATTACCTTTTAAGAAATAGTAATCAGATTTGTCTTCATCAGAAGCATTAAGAATAAGGTATTCTGTTTTAGTTAAAATAGCCAAAGCATCTTGACTATTTCCTTTATCAAATAAAGACTGCGCTTCCTTAATTTTGTCTTTTTGGGCAAATGCGCCAATGCTCATCAATAATAAGCACGACAACACTTTAATGTTCTCTTTCATTTTTACGGTTAAGTTTTGGTGATTAAATGATTTTCTTAGTTCTTTTGAGGCATAGTAAAAAGATAATTAAATTGATTTAAAATTATCTTTATTACCATTTGTGAGCAAACATTTTCTGGTCCAAATATTTTCTCAAAAATCAAATGAGCATCAAACTTAACAAAATAAAGCAGGGTAGTTTTTCTTCATAAACGATCTGTTTTGGGGTTAAATATTTAATTTTTAATGTTTATTTTCTAATTCTTATCTTAAACAACTTTTCAATATGAATAACACTTCACAAAAGCATTTTATTCGAATAAAAAGTTAGTTTTTTAACTAAAATAGAATTAAAAACCAAATAAACATATAAATTCTCATCAAATTTTTAAATTTTAACAAAAAGAGGAGAAAAATGATGTAAAAACCTTATGTTTTTATATCAAAAAATAGTAGAAAAAAAAAAAACTCACTACCTGTATATTAAATATACAAACAGTGAGCTCTTAAACCAAAACGACCATTTGGTTTATTTTGATAAACATCCGACAGAACCAGTGGGCTGTTTAGTTAGCTATAATCTCAAAATTTTTATCCTCAATCTTAACTACAGTCAAGGCTCTTGAATAATTCAATAAAAAAGAAACAACTTCTTTTTTAGGTTTAAGATTTTTAGAAGCTAATGCTTTTTTTGAGTAAATTTTCCCCATACTATCAGACTATTTTATACTAATATAACGGGCTTATTATCAAAATAGTATTAGTTGGTTAAAATAATTTGATGTTTATCTATTATTTTTCTCAAATTCATTAGCGCATAACGCATTCTTCCTAATGCTGTATTGATGCTAACGCCTGTTACTTCAGAGATTTCTTTGAAGCTCATATCTTGATACATACGCATCACAAGTACTTCCTTTTGATCTTCTGGAAGCTCTTCTATTAGCTTTTTTAAATCAAGTTCTACTTGATCCACAATCATTTTGCCTTCAATTGTCAAGGTATCGTCTGACATAATAGAGAAAATAGAAAACTCTTCTGTCTCTCTGTACATCGGCATTTTCTTTGTTTTGCGAAAATGATCTACAATTAAATTATGAGAAATACGCATAACCCAAGGCAAAAATTTACCCTCCTCGTTGTACGAATTACTTTTTAAAGTTTTAATTACTTTAATAAATGTATCTTGAAAAATATCATTTGAAATATCTCTATCAGCTATCTTAGAATATATAAATCCATATATCTTAGACTCGTGCCTTTTTATTAATGTTGCAAGTGCAGCTTCACTACCGTCAACATAATTTTTTACTAATAGAGCGTCTGGAGTATGCAGATCAGCCATAATAACTACTTTTTTTAGTTTTAATTTTAAAATTTGGAGTATTTTCTAAAAAGTAGTTTTCTTATATAGGCGTTTCTTTTTTATAGGTTATGTTAATATTGTGACCAAATTTAACAAATTTTAGTTTTAAAAAGCAAATAAAATCATTAATAATTATTAGTAAAACTTTTATTAATGTACAATAAACATAAAATTTACGTGCAAACAGCTAAAAATTCATAAAACGAAAGAGGCTTAAAAGCGTTAAAAAACACATCTAAAGACCTCAATATTAACGAGATAATCTTTACTTATTCATTCAAATCAAAATTCAAATTACAATTTTTTCCCGAAATAAACAGACAATCGCTTAATATTTTTTTTTGCAGAACAATTTGTTTCCATCCAAAAAGCACATTTTTTAAGTTAAAATTCGGTTCAAAAATGAATCCTAAAAGATTAAAATAGTTAAGATTTGGAACTAAATCCTTAACTAAATCCAATTCAAAATTGATTACTTTTGTAAAAATTGACTTTTTTATGCAAATTGACCTTTCTAAAATAAATCCAAAATCAAATATTATAATTAAAGGAGCACAGGTACATAATTTAAAAAATGTAGATGTTGTTATTCCGAGAAATAAACTGGTTGTCATTACAGGTCTTTCAGGATCAGGAAAATCGAGTTTGGCTTTTGATACTTTATATGCCGAAGGACAAAGACGTTACGTAGAAAGTTTATCCTCTTATGCGCGTCAGTTTTTAGGCCGTTTAGACAAACCAAAGGTAGAATATATTAAAGGTATTGCGCCTGCAATTGCTATTGAGCAAAAAGTAAATACAACCAACGCTCGTTCGACTGTCGGAACTTCTACAGAAATTTACGACTATATCAAACTTTTGTTTGCGAGAATTGGACGTACCTACTCTCCTATTTCTGGGCAGGAAGTCAAAAAAAATACCGTTACAGATGTTATTTCCGACGTTAAAAACCTTCCACTCGATAGCAGATGGTTACTTCTTGCTCCTATTCATCTTGAAGAAGGCAGACAATTAGAAGATAAACTAAAAGTGCTTTTACAGCAAGGTTTTGCCCGTATCTTGGTTGATAACGAAATGATTCGTTTGGACGAGTTTTCTGCTTCAGATTTACATCAATTAGACAATAAAGATATTTTATTGATCATTGACCGTATTGTTGTAAAAGAGGAAGAGGAATTTTATAACCGTCTGGCTGATGCTGTACAAACTGCTTTTTTTGAAGGAAAAGGAATTTGTTACCTTCAAGAATTAAATGCAGAAAAGAGATTTTCTTATTCTAATAATTTTGAGCTTGACGGAATGACTTTCCTGGAGCCAAATGTGCATTTATTCAGTTTCAACAATCCGTATGGAGCCTGCCCGGTTTGTGAAGGTTATGGAAATATAATTGGCATTGATGCTGATCTGGTTGTTCCGAACACTTCATTATCCATTTATGAAAGCGCTATTTATCCATGGCGCGGCGAGAGCATGAGTTGGTACAAAGATGAACTGGTAAAACATGCTTATAAATTTGACTTTCCAATTCACAAACCCTATTTTCAATTAACAGACGAACAGAAAGATTTAATTTGGACTGGAAATCAGTATTTTCAGGGACTGAATGATTTCTTTAGAGAATTAGAAGAAAAAAATTATAAGATTCAAAATCGTGTAATGCTTTCGCGCTACCGCGGAAAAACAAAATGTCATGTTTGCAAAGGCAAACGTCTGCGCGAAGAAGCTTCTTACGTAAAAATAAACGGGAAAACGGTTTCTGACTTGGTAGATTTACCAATTAAACATTTGGTTACTTTCTTCAAAAACATTGAATTAAATCAGTACGAACAGCAGATTGCTAAACGTTTGATGGTTGAAATTAATAATCGTTTATCTTTTTTAACCGAAGTTGGACTGGATTATCTTACTTTAAATAGAAATTCTGCTACACTTTCTGGAGGAGAATCGCAGCGCATTAATCTAGCGACTTCGCTTGGAAGTAGTTTGGTTGGATCGATGTATATTTTGGATGAGCCAAGTATTGGTCTGCATCCTAAAGATTCTGAAAGACTGATCAAAGTACTGCTTTCTCTTCGTGATCTTGGCAACACTGTAATTGTGGTTGAACATGACGAAGATATTATGAAAGCTGCCGATATGATTATCGATATTGGTCCCGAAGCTGGAACTTTTGGAGGTAAATTGGTTGCACAAGGAACTTATGATGAGATTTTGAAATCTGATTCTTTGACCGCAAAATATTTAAATGGCGATTTAGAAATTTCTGTTCCAAAGAAAAGAAGAAAATTCAAAAATCATATTGACATCATTGGCGCACGCGAAAATAACTTAAAAAATATTAATGTCACTTTTCCTTTAGACGTTTTAACTGTTGTTACAGGAGTTTCTGGAAGTGGAAAAAGTACTTTGATTAAGAAAATTTTATTTCCAGCTGTTCAGAAAAAACTAGAAAGTGCCTCTGAAAAAGCAGGACAATTTACTGAAATTGCTGGATCTTTTTCGCAAATTAAACATATTGAGTATGTAGATCAAAACCCGATTGGAAGAAGTTCAAGATCAAATCCGGTTACCTATATCAAAGCATATGATGATATTCGTGATTTGTATGCCAAAGAAAAATTATCAAAAATAAGAGGTTATCAAGCCAAACATTTCTCTTTTAATGTTGACGGGGGACGATGTGAAACTTGTAAAGGTGAAGGTTCTATAAATGTCGAAATGGTCTTTATGGCCGATGTTTCTCTGCCTTGTGAAACTTGTGGCGGAAAACGATTTAAAAAAGAAATTTTAGAGGTTACTTTTGATAATCAGAATATCAATGACATTCTTACCATGACAATTGACGATGCGATTGCCTTTTTCGAAAAAAACAAACAGGCTAAAATCACTCAAAAATTGCAGCCTCTTCAAGATGTAGGTTTAGGATATGTTCAGTTAGGGCAATCTTCTTCTACACTTTCTGGTGGAGAAGCACAGCGTATTAAATTGGCTTCCTTTTTAGTGAAAGGAGCAACAAAAGATAAGGCCTTGTTTGTATTTGATGAGCCAACAACTGGACTTCATTTTCATGATATTAAAAAGCTTTTAGCTTCGTTTGATGCCTTAATAGATAAAGGACACTCGATAATCGTAATCGAACATAATCTGGATCTCATAAAATGCGCCGATTGGATACTTGATTTAGGTTCGTGAAGGTGGAGAAAACGGAGGTCATTTATTGGCATCTGGAACTCCAGAAGATATTGTAAAAGTAAAAGAATCGGTAACGGGAATTTACTTAAAAGACAAACTATAAATCTTACCCGTTTTTAAATAACAAAGCCATAAGTGCAATTGATTAATTTGCATTTATGGCTTTATTTATTTCTCGTTTTTTAGCTTTCTTATGCTACCAAACATCTTTCCTCAAAAGGAAGACCATCTTCGTCAATAGCTACTAAAATCTTTTTTTGTTTTGAAGCTTCAAAGGTTAAGTACAGCCATGCAAATGACCATAAACCTAGAGTTAAACAAAAAATCAAAAAATTCAAACTGTGATTAACCACTTTACCACCTTTAGATAAAACCGCGAAAAGCAATTCATCATTTCTTTCTTCTAAAGTAAATCCATTATGAACTTTGGTTGATATCATATTAGAAAATACTTGCATGCTTTGTTCATGGCTGAGATGATTGTACTTCATAATTTCTAATCTACAATTAATTCTGGTTACACTTTATTCGTAATTTCCTTCAAAACTATTTAATTCCTAACAATATATAAACACCTAGATTTAGTCGTTTTATTAAAAAAAAACTGAGTTTTGAGCAAAGTACTGACAAACATTCATGATAAAGTTAATTTTTATTCGATTAATTACAAAGTATTCATGTGTTAAAGTTTTAAATTTAATTACTCGTTATCAATTATTTAACCTTTGCTTTTAATATTAAAAACAGGAGATTCATAATCTTCTTTTAAATAATTAGGCGGAATTGTTGTTGTGTTTCCATCTCGTAAAGCACTGTAATGAGGCGACATAATCTCTATACCTGCAGCATTAAAAGAATCTTGAATATTTTGATGAAGTGAAGAATAAATCCTAGGTTGTTTGGTTGGTTCTTTGGTATAAACATTTATTTGATACGAAACATAAAAATCATCTAAACTGGTTTGAAGCACAAATGGTTTAGGTTCTTTTTCTGTCATTTCCGTTTTTAAAGCGGCATCAATCAAGGCGGCATAAATGTCTTTCCAAGGAACATCATATCCAATTGTCACTGTGGTATGTATTAGCAATCCGTTTGTAGACTGATTTGTGTTTGCCGAATAATTGGTTGAAGTACTTGACAAAACGGTAGCGTTCGGAATTGTTATATCTTCAAATTTTGGTGTTCTGATTCTGGTGACCAAGGCAGTTTTTTCAATTACTTCTCCACTTACATCACCAATTTTTATAAAATCCCCTATTTTAAACGGACGCATATAGGTAATGACCAAACCTGCAACCATATTGGCAATAGCATTAGAAGAACCAAGCGAGAATAAAACTCCGACAAATACAGAAACTCCCTTAAAAATAGGTGAATCTGAGCCTGGCAAATACGGAAAAATAATCACCAGCATAAAAGCGTACATTAAAAGTCTGATTACGTTGAATGTCGGTAATGCCCAATCACTATAAAAGCCATCAATTTTAATGTTTTCTGATTTTATTTCATAAAAGAAAAACTTAATAACTTTAAGTGAATATTTAAAAATAATGATGATTACAATTATGGTAAACAAGCTTGGCAAAAAGCTGATAAATCCCATAAAAGCCAATTTAGCTGGTGTTAAAATCCATTTGAGCAATGTTGTTGTATAGTCTTTTGTAGCAGGAAATATGCTGAACAAAACAGGAAGCGAAAGATATACGATTAAAATAAGCGTAATTATTTTTATAATGCCAAAAAATCGAAGGAACAAAAACAGCTGTTTGTCTGGAGATAATATATTAATTGAATTGTAACTGACTCCTTTAAAATACCTCGCTCTATTTTTTACAATATATCTTTTTATGAAATTGAAAACCTTCGATATCAAAAATAAGACTAATCCAATTATAATAGTTAATAAAACTGTATAACCAATTCGTTTAGGAAGCTGCGAATAATTTTCATTCTGATAGATTATTGCACTTTTAATTTTAGCCAAATTGCGATTGGCAATTGCGCTTACTGTACTATTTTCGGCTTTTGCATCGGCTTCCAAAACAGACATTATCACCAAATCGCTTTGGTACACAATATCCATAGAAACATCGGAAGGAATAACTTTTATAGAGTCTTTTTCGAAAAAGGATTCATTATAAAGCCTTTTAATCTTATTGGTGATGTATTGCGCTCTTTCTTTTGCAGAAAAAGAACCGACATTATGATATACTAGAAAAAGTGTATCGTTAAAAGGCTTTACAGGATAACCTTTTAGTTTTATTGCTGTAGATTCTTTTTCTGGATTTTTCAGATTTTTATTCTGAGCAATTACAGAAAAAGAAAACAAGACAAAAAAGAAAGCTAATAACCTAAGTACTTTTATTTTCATATTCTATTAGAAATAAATTAGTTATCCTTTCTAACAAATATAAAAACAAAAAAGCTACGATTTTTAAATTACTTTCTTTTTTACAGAAAAATCAGATCAAATTTTAAAACCTAATTTTTTAAAAATTGAATCTATAACATTATTGATATCTGGTGAAATCTTAAACTTATAATTCAAGTACAGATATAAAATAGTTACTAATATCGATTTTAAAGCAATACTTATTAATTGAAAAAATGGAAATTCCCAAAAATAAAACAATAAAAACAATGCAAAGGTTAAGAGCATCGAATGAATAGTCTGTTTTGTAAAAGGGTATAAATGAAGTTTTTTCACCACAAAAAGCAGTTTTGCCAAACTATATAAAGTAATAGACAAAAGTGTTGCAAAGGCAGAACCAAAAATCCCGAAAATCGGAATAAATATCATATTTAGAATTACGGTCAGAACCACAAGCATTAATCCTAAATACAATACCATACGGTAATATTTGGTATTGAAAATAATAGCGTTATTATTTCCTAAAATCAAGTCAAAATACTTAGAAAGACCAATCATAAATACAACTGAAATACCTCCGCTGTATTCTTTTGGAACCAATTCATACAATTGATGAATGTTCACAAAAATACACAGCATTACAAATCCACCGACAATTTGTAAGTTAATTGACGTCTTTTTGTACAGCAGATTTAATTCGTCATGTTTGTTTTCATGCATTAATTTGGCCGTAATCGGGTACACAATCTGATGCATGGCACGGCTCGGTACTGAAATAACCAAAGCGATATAAGTAGCGACTGAATAATAAGCAATATTTTCAATCTTCATGTATTGATTCAGCATCAGCTTATCTCCATCTAGAAGCAAATTGGCAACGCTTCCTGACAAGATAATATAAAAAGTATACTCCATTACACTTTTTACATTTTCTGGTATTGTAATCTGGAAATTCGGTTTTTTAATATAAAATGCATAAAACATTGTGACAATAAAAGCCAGAAAATAAATACCTGCCGTTACATAAACAAATTCAACCAAACTAATCCAGTTGAAATACAATCCAATCAAAGCAAATGTAGAAAGCAGTCTTAAACCAACTTCTTTTATAAAATTTCCAAAAACAGAATGCATATGCACTCTCGCCCAAGCGTAAAATATCTCAAAATAGGCCATGCAGATTCCAATAAACGGAATAAGAAGCATAAACTCACGAACAACTGGATTCTCTTTAGAAACAAAATCGGTTATATCGTCATAGAAGAAGATTCCGATAAGTCCTAACGGAATACACATTAAAATGGGAAACAGTGCTGTAAAAGACAAAAACTGCTCTCTTTCTTCTTCTGTTTCATATTGCGAATAAAACTTTACAAGCGTATTCTGCATTCCAATTGCAAACAAGGGCATAATTACGTTTGCTGCAGAAGTAACGTAATTGGTTAATGCATAATAAGTTGCTCCAAGAAAAACAGGATAAAGGTATAACGTATTAATGGCTCCGATACCAAAACCAATGTATGTAATTATAGTGTTTTTAAAAGACTGATTTAAGACAATACCCATTTCTTGAGTTTAGATTGTATTTTATTTTTAAATGATTATCCTCTAATCAGCTGTGCTAATTGTTTGGTCAGGTTTTTTCTCGAATATTGCTGTAAACCAATTCCATGCGATTGTAATTTCCCTTCCAAAAACTGATTAAAAAAGTCCAAAATTACACTTTTTAACTTCGCTTTCTCAGAATAATCAAAAAATACTCCTGTATTGGTCTGCGTAACGATATCGGCGAAGTCTGAACCTTGAGGCCCGATAGCGATTATCGGACGATTTGAGACCATATATTCGAACAATTTTCCTGGAATAATACTTTTAGTATCTTCAGAATTAATTTCTATTAAAAGTAAAACTTGAGATTTTCTTTGATGCGAAACGGCTTCTTTGTGAGAAACGTAACCTACCAAATTCAAATAATCATTTAATCTATGTTCTTGAATAGCATCAAGAACTTCTTGACTTACTGCTCCAATTAATTTTATTTCTAAATGCGTCTTAAATTCTGGAACTTCTTGCAACAACTCAACTAAAACCTCCCATAAAAATGGCGGATTTCTATCAGACAAAAATGAACCAATATGGGCTAAGGTAAATTTAGTGTCTAGCGTCTGTTTTTCGACAGTTTCAACATCGTAACCGTTTGTGATTACCGTAATTGGCTTATTGGTAATAGCCTCAAATTCAGCTTTTGTAGTTTTGCTTGTTACAATGATTTCGTCTGCAGAATTAAGCACTTTGTATTCTAAGTTCTTATGCTTTTTTTCGGCATAAGAAGATAATCGAAGTGCTTTATGATAGCCAATAGTTGTCCAAGGATCGCGAAAATCAGCGAACCATTTCACTTTTAATTTCTGCTGTAATTCTAAACCAATTAAATGCAAACTGTGTGGCGGTTCAGAAGTTACAATCGTATCAATATTATTTTCTTGAATGTATTTTTCCAAATAAGAAACAGATGGTTTTACCCAAAACACACGTGCATCTGGAATAAAAAGATTTCCTCTAACCCAAAGAAATGTTTTATCCAGAAAAGTTTGTTTTTTCTTGTGAGGAAAAATTCCTGAACTGATTTTCTTGGTTTTATTTTTAGAAAAAATAGAAGCCAATTGATAAGGCTCCCATATTTTATTCTTTAGAACGATTACTTTATCTGATATTTCACTTACCAAACCTTCATCAACAATTGGATAAGTTGGGTTTTCTGGAACATAAACTATTGGTTGTACATCAAATTCAGGCAGATATTTTACAAATTTCAGCCAACGCTGTACTCCAGCCATCCCGCAGGTGGAAAATAATAGGTAATTATTAAAAGTTTTTTTTGTTCCAAGGAAATAATATGATTAATATTTAAGAAAATGAACTAAAAGCTTTTCTAAGTGGGATTCTATTTACTTTCTTTAATGTATATGAGACTTCAATAAGTATCATCAATCTTTCTAATCTTTCTAGATAAGATAACGACTTCACTTCATTTATTCTTTCTTGTTCTGTATCTTTTAGATTTACTTCACAAATAATGTTTTTATTCTTCTCCATAAAATTATTTTAAAATAAATCTTTTATAAAGTTTAAATATAATATAAGATAAAAGTATACAATTTAAAACAATCCAAAAATTATAGAATCCCCAAACAATTTTGTATTCCATTTTCATACTTGAAAAACTAAAATATTCTCCTTGAGTTTCTGAATAAGAATCATCATACCCCATCATGAAAATGCCACAAAAAATGAAAACGAATAAATCAAAAATAGCCAAAAAAACTATTTTAATAATTTTTGGGATTTTCATCTAAAAATTTAATCTTTCAGTTCGCTTTTTGAACTTTTTTTTCGATTCTCAAAATAAATCCCTCCAGCTAAAAGCAACAACATTCCAATTGAGCTTATTAACGTAATGGTTCCTCCAGTTTGAATAATCTGAGGCTCGAATTTAAATTCAATAGTATGTTTTCCTGCAGGAATTTCCATTGCTCTTAAAACATAATCAACAGGGAAATGATCTGTTAGTTTACCGTCAATATAAGCGTTCCATCCATTTTTATAATACATTTCAGAGAAAACAGCTAAACCATCTCCGTTATTTTCAGATTTGTATTTGATATAATTTGGTTTGTACTCTACTACTTTTATCGTTCCAGTTGTATCCCAAGGCTTTTTTAGACGAGCGTTCGGGAATTTACCTTCATGTTCGTGAACATTGAAAACTGCCACTTTTTTAGTGTCTAAAGTGTTTAGCGCTTTCATTACATCGTCTGGTTTATTTACCAGTTTTACAGCACCCACAAACCAAGCATTTCCGTTAGCATCTGGATTAACAGCAGGAATTTGATTTCCGTCTTTATTCACTTGAATTACATACTTAACATTTAACATATTTAGTATTTCAAGGTTATTTTTAGCAATTTGATAATCATACAATTGCTGCATTCTTCTTGGTCTTACAGCACTATAACCTCCAATTGTTTTATGGAAATAAGAAGATCTTCCTTGTAATTGTCCCTGAAGGTCAAACACACGATAAACCGAAGTGTCTTTTAATATCTGAGAATCTGCCTGCGTTTCTTGAAAAGGAGCTGCAATCTGAACTGGGCTTACAAAATCTTTGGCAGAAACGTATTTTTTATCTACAAAGAATAAATCAAAAATCATTACTAATCCAACAACAACTAAGGTAGTTGTTTGAGAGAATTTATTCTTTACAAACATCCAAAGCACTACAAATGTGACTATAATTAAGAATCCAGATCTTAGTAAATCTGCATAATACATCGTCATTCTGTCTTCTTTTAAAGCATCAACGAAACCTGGCCCGTAACTTTCTAAGAAATACTGATCACTAGTTCCTGTAAAATGGAAGAAGCTTTTTGCTATTAGCAAAATAACAAGTACACCTAAACCAAAAACGCCTGTCTGCACTAATGCTTTCTGCTGCAATTTTGGTTCATCTTTAGCTTTAAAGAATGATTGTAATCCCATCACGGCTAAAACAGGGAAACATAATTCTAAAATAACCTGAATTGAAGATACAGCTCTAAATTTATCGTAAAGAGGAACATATTCTATAAAAAAGTCTGTCAATAAAGAGAAGTTTTTCCCCCAAGAAAGCACCAAAGTAAAAAGTGCTCCGGTAAGAAAAACATATTTAATTTTTCTTTCGTCTATAAATAAAGCTAAAACTGCTAAAAAGAAAACTACAGCTCCAATATAAGCTGGTGCAGAAACGATTGGCTGATCTCCCCAATACGTTGGCATTCCAGAAACAAAATCCTGAGCTTGAGATGCAGGAACTCCCTGTTCAAGCATAAATGCATACATGCGGCTGTCTGTACCCACGTTTTCGTGACTTGAACCTCCAAAAATTCTTGGTGCAATTAAATTTAAACTTTCTGCAATACCATAACTATATTCTGTAATATAATCTGTAGTCATAGAAGCAGTCGTTTCATTTTTAGATCCGTCTGGATTAAAAGTCAACTCGCTTTTATCTCTGATACTGTATTTAGCATATTCGTTGGTTGCCATTAAATTACCTGCATTGGCACCTAAGGCAAAAATCCCTGCAACTAGTAAAACTCCACAAGAGATTAGAAGTCCTTTAAAATCTTTTTCTTTGATATAATTAAAAGCATAATAACCTGAAAGTATCAATAAGAAAATCAATAAATAATAGGTCATTTGGAAGTGATTGGCACTAATTTCTAGTGCTACGGCAAACATGGTGAGCAGACCTCCCTTAATGTACTTCTTCTGAAAGACGAGTATAAAACCAGCAATCACCAAAGGCATATAGGCAATAGCATGCGCTTTAGCATTATGCCCAACCCCTAAAATAATAATCATATAAGTGGAGAAACCAAACGCAATTGAACCTATAAAGGCTTTTAAAGGATCTGTTTTTAAAACCAATAATAAGCCATAAAAACCAAGGAAATATAAAAATAAGTAATCTGCAGGACGCGGAAGAAAACGCAGTACGTCATCAACCTTACCAATAAAATCGTTCGGATAATTTGCTCCAAGCTGATAGGTTGGCATACCTCCAAAAGCAGAGTTTGTCCAATAAGGTTCAGCATTTTCCGTTGCTCTAAAATCGTTTTGCTCTTTTGCCATTCCGGTATATTGAGCAATATCAGACTGGAAGATTTGTTTTCCTTGCAGAACTGGATAAAAATAAATTAACGAAACAAAAATAAAGCCCAAGATAACAAGGGCATGCGGATAGAACTTATTTACTATTTTCAATTTTGGCTAGTTTGGGTTAAAATGAATCCTAAATTTTCAGGACACAAATCTAATCTATTTCTTCGTAATCGACATACTCTCCCACTTTTTTGGTTTCGCGCGGGTTTTTAGCATTAGCGGTATTAATGATTATTTCATCATTATTATTTGTATATTGTTTGTTCTGATACGTATTGCTTTGATTATACTGCTGTTGCTGTCTTTGAAAATTTTCACTAGCATTTTCTACCGCCTTTTTTACCAATACTGGCAAAAAGATTCTAGCTAAAAATTTAAAAATGTAATAAAAAGCTATAACCCACATGATGGTCTTAAACAAACCTGAAAATGATGCTTCTTGCATAACTATATATTTTTTTCCAAAATTAATAAATCCATTCCTTAAAAATAAAATATGAATCTTAAATAAATAATAAAATATGTACATTTGAAATGCGTTATTATTTTTTAATCCAAAAAAAATTATATGTCCAAAATTAAAAACTTACTTGCCCCGGTACTTTTTTTTATTCCACAACTGTTTTTTGCGCAATATACTGATGTTATTAATTCCAATCGCCCAGGAGAAACCATGTCAGCATATGCTGTCGGAAAATCTGTAATTCAGGCCGAACTTGGTGTTTATGGCATTAAAGAAAAACACGATTTATTAGATTATGATGCCAGCGGATTTGGTACAGATTTAACCCTAAGATATGGAGCTTTTTTAGAACAGCTAGAGTTTGTTGTAGATTTACAATATCAAACAGAAAACTTTGATACTCCGTATACTAGTTACAAAAAGAACAATTTCAGACAAACGGTTTTAGGAGCTAAATATCTTATTTATGATCCATACAAAAACTATAAGAGAGAAGTAAACATTTACAGCTATAGAGCCAATCGTAATTTTCAATGGCGCGAATTAATTCCAGCGGTTTCGGTTTTTGCTGGAGCTAATTTTGTTGGCGCAAATAATCCGTACTATTTTTCTCCAGATGGAGCTATTTCACCTAAAGTTTCATTGATCACGCAAAACTTGCTAGGAGGCGGATCTTGGGTGTTTGTTACTAATATTTTTGCAGATTATATCAGCACAGACTATCCAAGTTACGGATATATCTTAACTTTGACGCACGGATTCAATGATAGATGGTCTGGTTTTATTGAAAACCAAGGACATAAAAGTGATTTTTATAGCGATTCAATCCTTCGTGCTGGAGCTGCTTTTTTGCTATCTTCGAATATGCAGGTTGATGCTTCTATAACTACTAATTTCAAAAACACACCATCTATTGTATATGGAGGCGTTGGTGTATCATGGCGTTATGACGGATGGTACAAAGAAAAACAAATTGAAAACAAAGCGGCTGATAGAGCTAAAAAGAATCCTGACAACGAGAAAAAAGTTGATTATCAGGAAAAAGAAAGAAAACGTAAAGCAAAATACGAATAAACATAAATAACTAGATCCTTTTTAAGGACTATTAATACCACCTAATGATTACAATTAAAGAAGCCAAAAGCAAGAAAGAATTAACCGAATACATTAAATTTCCTTTCTCATTATATAAGGACAATCCGTATTGGGTACCACCTATTATTTCAGATGAATTGGAATCTTTTGATAAAACCAAAAATCCTGCATTTGATAATGCTGAAGCTTATTTTTATCTAGCATACAGAGACAATAAAATTGTTGGGCGTATTACTGCCATTATTAATTGGTCTGAAGTGAATAATCAGCACAAAAGAAAAGTTCGTTTTGGATGGTTTGATGTAATTGATGATATTGAAGTTACAAAAGCACTTCTAGAAAAAGTTTATGAATTAGGAAGAAAACACAACTTAGAGCATGCTGAAGGTCTGCAATGGGATTCTCGAATCTAGACAAAGTTGGAGTTCTTACTGAAGGTTATGATCAGGTTGGAACCATGATTACTTGGTATAATCATCCTTATTATGTAACTCATTTTGAACAATTAGGATTTCAGGTTGAAAAACAATATATCGAAAGTATCTTCCCTTTTTCAAATGTAAAACCAGAGTTCTTTCAGAAAGCTGTGGCTTTAATCAAAAAACGTTACGAAGTAAGATCTCTAACTTTTACCAAAACAAAAGACATTATGCCTCACGTAGACAAAATGTTTGATTTGTTTAATGAATCTTACGAGAAACTGGCTTCGTTTGTAGCGATTTCTGATATACAGAAAGAATATTTCAAAAAGAAATACATCAGTTTCATCAATCCAGAATATATTAAGTTTGTTGTTGATAAAGATGATAATTTAGTCGCTTTTAGCATTGTAATGCCAAGTTTTACAGAAGCACTGCAAAAAATAAAAGGAAAATTATTTCCGTTTGGTTTTCTACAATTATTAAAGGCTAAAAAACACAGTAAAGATGTTGTTTTTTATTTAATTGGTGTCCATCCAGATTACCAGAACAAAGGTGTAACGGCATTAATTTTTGATGAATATTACAAAACTTTTTCAGAAAAAGGAATTAGAAATTGCATTAGAACTCCAGAATTATTAGAAAATAATGCAATCCATTTGCTTTGGAAAAACTTTGATCCAGTTATTCACTGTCAGAGAAAGACTTATTTAAAGAATCTTTAATTTTAGTTTTTAGTCGCAGTCGCAGTTTTCAGTTTATAGTATGAAAAAAATTGGCATAATACTTTTAATCATAATTTCTTTTTCATTTACAAATGATAAAAAAGATCTTTTATATGAAAATTATGCTAAAGCACTAAATCAAGGTGGTACTTTTCAATTTTTCCTGGTCATTAAGATTAAAAACCTAAATACCAATGAAGTTAGAGAAATATGTACGAAAGGTAACTTTTTACAAGGGGCAATTCATCATGAATATAAAATTCCATATACTGAAAAAGGATTACTCAAGGCATATCAAATTGCTTTAAAAAACAAGGAAAGATATTTTGAGTTTAAAAATGACAGTGCAATTGCAAATTTGGGAGTAGAATATTATTCAGTAAATGACTTGAAGAAACTAGAATCTAAAATTAACTTTAACTTACTTGCTGAAAAAATAAAGAAGAACAAAAAATGGTATTCTTATCTTGATGACAAAGACTTAACAATGTATGCCCATGCATTGTTTAACAGAGGAATTTTAACTGGAGAAAACAGTTGTATGGGAGGTTCACTTATTTACATAGGTCATGAAACAAAATTTTAAAAAATAAAAAAAATCCATTCGCCCAAACGAATGGATTTTTCACTTTTATAAAACACATCATTACTCTACTTTGCAATCCACTTTTACCAAAGTATTTTTTGGATCAAATTTCAGTTTTGATTTATCTTTAAAAGAAACCTTATCATTAGCGGTTACCACGTCGCCGTATCCTTCAATAAAAGTTCCATCTTTTTGTAGAAAAGCAACTTCTCTTACAGATGAAACTCCTTCCGAATTAAAGGTATAATCAGCAATTAAAGTATCGCCTTTCATGTTCCCGATTAAGGTTCCCTCGTTTTTATCTTTTCCAACCAAATTATAGCTTAATTTTCCGTTTACTTCCTGATGGGAATTAACATTAAAACTCATTTCTATAATACTTCCGTTCAATCGCCAAGCATAACATTGATCTCCCGCAGGCTCTACAAGTTCAGCTTCTTTTGGCGGACTTGGTGTAATTTGTACCGGCTCTATCGTCGTTGTTTCTTTTTTACAAGAAGCAAAAACCGACAAGGAAAGTACAGCTATTAGTGTTAGTACTTTTTTCATAATTCTTTATTTTTATTTTGTGATTATGACATAAAGTTACCTCAAATAAAAAAAAATCCATTCGTAGAACGAATGGATTTTTTTACATAATTCCCACTTAAGGAAATCTATTTTTACAAGAATTTACGAAACGTCAACCGTTGTACGTTCAGCAATTTCTTTATAAGTTCCGTTAACTAATTTCTCACGGATCGCTTCAAAGGCTGTTAAAGTCTCTTCGATATCGGCTAAAGTGTGAGAGGCAGTTGGAATCATTCTTAACAAAATAATTCCTTTTGGAATAACTGGATAAACCACAATAGAAAGGAAAATTCCGTAATTTTCTCTTAAATCGTTTACCATTACCATTGCTTCCGGAATACTTCCTTCTAAGTAAACTGGAGTAATACAAGTATTGGTATCTCCAATGTTAAATCCTTTTTCTTTAAGACCGCTTTGCAATGCATTTACGTTTTCCCAAAGTTTGTCTTTAATTGCAGAAGATTTACGTAATAACTCTAAACGTTTCAAAGAACCAATTGTTTGAATCATTGGTAAAGCTTTAGCAAACATTTGAGAACGTAAGTTATATTTCAAGTAATCGATAACTGTTTTATCAGCCGCTACGAAAGCACCGATATTAGCCATAGATTTTGCAAAAGTAGAGAAGTAAACATCAATTTGATCTTGAACTCCTTGCTCCTCACCTGCTCCAGCACCAGTTTTACCTAAAGTACCAAAACCGTGAGCATCATCTACCAACAATCTGAAATTGTATTTTTTCTTTAATTCAGCAATTTCTTTTAATTTTCCTTGCTGTCCGCGCATTCCAAAAACACCTTCAGTAATAAATAAAATACCTCCGCCTGTTTCTTCTGCCATTTTAGTAGCACGCTGCAGGTTTTTCTCCATACTTTCCAAATCATTGTGTTTGTATGTGAAACGTTTACCCATATGCAAACGAACACCATCAATGATACAAGCATGTGAATCTACATCATAAACAATAATGTCATTTTTAGTAACCAAGGCATCAATGATAGACACCATTCCTTGGTAACCAAAATTTAATAAATAAGCAGATTCTTTCATTACGAACTCTGCCAATTCATTCTCTAATTGTTCGTGGTACGTAGTGTGTCCAGACATCATACGAGCTCCCATCGGATACGCTGCACCAAATTGAATTGCTGCATCAGTATCTGCCTGACGAACTTCTGGATGATTGGCTAAACCTAAATAATCATTTAAACTCCAGTTTAAAATATTTTTTCCGTGAAATTGCATTCTAGCACCAACTCTCCTTCTAACTTTGGGAAAACATAATAACCTTCTGCTTGAGAAGCCCATTTTCCTAAAGGCCCTTTATTGTCCTGAATTCTTTCGAATAAATCTTTTACCATAATATATGTAGTAATTTTTTTTACTTAATCAGCGAGCAAAAATAATCATTATTAATTTAAAATGAAGAGCCTCAATTATTTTTATTAAAAAATATTCGGTCACAAAAGAAATATAAGATTTTACATCTATTTATTTAATCCCAAAAAAGCTTCTTAACTCTGTAATTGTGTAAAAACATGATTAATATCATAATAAAGGATAAAGAAGTCTTTTATTTTTGTTTAGAAATTTAACGCAAAACTAAATCTAAATATATCATGAAAAGAACTATCAAAATCTGGATTAAAACAAGCTTTCTTATCTGCACGTTATTTATGTTGCTCATTTTAGGAAGCTGCAAAAAAAATGAAGACAAGTCGTATGCAAATATTATGACTGAAGGCGAAATGGATGCCGAACTTACAGCTCCTCCTCATGTTCCTAAACCAGTCGGAAGCAGAACAGCGATGAAACTGAAACTAAACATGGAAATTAAAGAACAAGAAGGAACAATGACTGACGGTGTAAAATATACGTATTGGACATTTGGAGGTTCTGTTCCAGGAAGCTTTATTAGAACTCGTGTTGGCGATGAAGTTGAATTTCACTTAAAAAACCATCCTGATAACAAATTGCCTCACAATATCGATTTACACGCTGTAACTGGTCCAGGCGGTGGAGCAACCTCATCTCTTGTAGCTCCAGGACACGAAAAAGTATTCAGCTTTAAAGTTATAAATCCTGGATTGTATGTTTATCACTGTGCTACTGCTCCTGTGGGAATGCACATTGCAAATGGTATGTACGGATTAATTTTGGTTGAACCAGAAGGCGGACTTCCTCCTGTTGATAAAGAATACTATGTAATGCAGGGTGATTTTTATACTCAAGGCGAATATGGTGCAAAAGGTCTTCAGCCGTTTGACATGAACAAGGCGGTAAAAGAAACTCCTGATTATGTTGTCTTTAATGGAAAAGTTGGTGCTTTAACAAATGGTGGTGAATTAACCGCAAAAGTTGGCGAAACTGTTCGTTTGTTTGTTGGAAATGGCGAACCTAATTTAGTTTCTTCTTTTCACGTTATTGGAGAAATATTTGACAATGTGCATGTTGAAGGAGGAAGTACAGTAAATAAAAATGTTCAGACTACTTTAATTCCTGCTGGTGGTGCAGCAATTGTAGATTTTAAAGTAGAAACTCCGGGAACTTTTATTTTAGTTGATCACTCTATTTTTAGAGCATTTAATAAAGGGGCTTTGGGAATGCTTAAAGTTGAAGGAAAAGAAAATAAAAACATTTACTCAGGAACCATTCAAGAGGGTATTTACTTGCCTGAGGGCGGAACAATACAAAAAATGCCAGGAACCTCAACTGCAAAAGTTGCAGTTCCGAAACGTACTGTTGAAGAGAAAGTTAAAATTGGTAAAGAAATCTTTGGAACAACATGTTTCGCTTGCCACCAATCTGAAGGACAAGGAATTCCAAGTACTTTTCCTCCTCTAGCAAAATCAGATTATTTAAATGCCGATTCTAAACGTGCAATTAAAACAATTCTTCATGGTTTAACTGGAGAAGTAACCGTTAACGGTAAAAAATACAACAACGTAATGCCTGCTCAGAATTTATCTGATGATGAAATCGCAAATGTATTGACTTACATTTATAATAGCTGGGGTAACAATAAAACAGAAGTCACACCAGAAATGGTTAAAGCTTTAAGATAACAGCAAAACTCCTAGAATGAAAAAATACATTTTCATACTTACAATTTTCTTTTTCTCTGCGGTTAGTGTCATGAAGGCTCAGGAAAAAGGGATGGCATTCATAAAAGAGGGATCTTATGTCCCTCTTTATGGAGCTGTTTCTCAAAAACCTGTTATAGTAAAACCTTTTTACATAGACATTTATCCTGTAACCAATAGCGAGTTTTTAGAATTTGTCAAAAAAAATCCTTCTTATCAAAAATCTAAGATTAAAGGAATTTTCGCTGATAAAAGCTATTTGTCTTATTGGACAAATGATTTTCATTTTGGAAATGCCAATCCTAAATCGCCAGTAACAAGTGTATCTTGGTTTGCAGCAAAAAAGTACTGTGAATGTCAAGGAAAACGATTAGCGACAATGGATGAATGGGAATATGTAGCAATGGCCAACACCAGAAAAATCGATGCGCGAACCAAAAAAGAATTCAACGAATATATTTTGTCTTGGTATGAGAAATCGAGAACGTATGAAAATGAAATTGGAAAAACTTTTAAAAATTATTGGGGAGTTTACGATATGCACGGTTTAGTTTGGGAATGGACTTCTGATTTTAACAGTATCTTTTTATCAGGAGAGTCGAGAAAAGATAAAAGCACCGATAAAAATCTTTTCTGCGGAAGCGCTTCTGTAAATGCGTCCGATTTAATGGATTATGCCGCATTTATGAGATATGCGTTCAGAGGAAGCTTGAAAGCACAGTATTCTACACGAAATCTTGGATTTAGATGTGCCAGCACGACAAAACCGAAAATCTAATTTAAAATTATTTCATAATGAAAAAAATAGCAGTTGCTTTTCTTCTCTTATTCTCGCTTTACAGTTGCAAAGAGTCTGATAAAAAAGAAGTAAAAGCAGAAACAAAAAAGGAAATCAGCGATTTATCAATTTACAACCTGCCTTCTAAATGGACAACACAAGATGGAAAAGATATTGAATTAAAATCACTTAGAGGAAATGTTTTGGTAATGGTGATGATTTATACCAGTTGCAAATCGGCTTGCCCTAGATTAGTTGCCGATATGCGGGATATAGAATCAAAACTGGAGAAAAAGACGAAACAACATGTCAAATTGATTTTGGTTAGTATTGATCCTAATACAGATACACCCGAAAGATTAAAATCGTTTGCAATTGAAAATAAAATGAATCAAGAACCTTGGATTTTCCTTCGTTCATCTGAAGAAAATACAAGAGAGTTTGCGGCAGTTTTGGCTGTCAATTATAAAAAAATCTCTCCAATAGATTTTTCGCACTCTAATATTATCAGCGTTTTTAATCCAGAAGGAGAATTGGTATTTCAGCAAGAAGGTTTAGGAGTTAATAATGAAAAAACAATTGAAACCATAAACTTAGAAGCGGCAAAAATATAGAAATTTAAATAGGTTAATTAGTAAGGAACAAGAGCAAGTTTAGAAATAAAGTTGACTCTTGTTTTTTATTTATCTAAAAAGCTAAGTTAAGCTTCGGAGAAGCGAAATATTTATAGAAAAATCTAAATTACCCACATAGAGAGCTCCAGCGGAGCGAAATATTTATCAGGTTAACAAATTACAATCCTAATATGATTCTATAAATATGTCGCTCCGCTGGAGCTTTTTATCTTCGCCAAACGTTTTCTATAAATATTTTGCTTCTCCGAAGCTTTACAATATATCATCCCTCTTTTATAAATATATCGTTCCTCCGGAACTTATTTGTTGAAATTATTGGAACGAAAATTTACTAGTGATGCCATTATTAAAACCAATCCCAAAACCAAAAGAATACTAAAAATCAAAATACTTTGAAAATATCCTGGAATACTTCCTTCTCCAAAAAAGAAGAACCAACCTTGAAGAAACAACAAAACTTCTGTCAAAATATATCCCAAAATAAAAACCTTCACTCCTATTTTTAATAGGACAGAATTGGCAGAAAGCATTTTATTTTGAAGAAGAATTCCAAACAAAAATCCAGTTATGATTCCCAAAGTCGTTAAATGAATAAATCCAATAACAAAACTTCTAATTTGATGTGAAACTTCAGCTAAGTTTGGGAAAATAGTCAGCAATTGAATTCCTACTTTCAAAAACAAAGAACATAATGCCAAACCATAAACTATTTTAGTCGATTTATCTAAAGTACTTTTGAAATAATTTATTTGCGGTTGCAACATTTTATAGAAATAAATAAAAGCTCCTAGCTGAATCAAAACTCCCAAAACATTAATATAACTTAAAACATCATTTTCTATAAACCATCGCACTGGAAAAGAAACTGTCAGCAGTGTAGAAATAATTATTAAAACGTAAAACTTCTTAAACTTTACCTCATCAATTTTATTTTGAAATTGTTTTAAAAACAAAGCTAAAATTGCCAATATAAACCAGCCATTAAACTGAAAATGGAGAAAAAACTGAATCGCAATCTGATAAAAAGCGCTTTGTTTTCCTAACGTGCTCACCGCCTGACCAAGACACCAAACTCCAAAAGTAGATAAAACCATAAATAGAATCGAAACCGACAAAAGTCTTTGCGATGGTGATTTATCTCTTAAACAATCTTTCCAAACCAAACGGCAAAAAACATAGCTCAGCAAAATATGCATGGTTGAAAATACAATCGAAAACAAAGCATAACCTTGAATTGGAAAAGTAATCATCATTCCGATTACTGAAAATTCTGTCAGCCAAAAAAGACGGTTATAAATTGGTTTCTGGCTTTTTTCTTTCGGAATAAAAAAATGAACAACCAAAACATAAACGATCATATAAACCCAGCCTAACATGGCAACATGCGAATGCGCATGAAGTAGAAAACTATAGTTCAAAAAATCTAATGAAAACAAATAAATAAACCGCATTAATAATCCAAAAACACAGGCAATCAGAAAATTAAAAAAACAGCAAAGTATCCAAGCTTTTTGAGAATTCATATTGCAACTTTTAAACCTATAAAATTATTAAACCATATAAGTAATATAAGAAATTATAAGTCTGTTTTAAATGAACTTATATTACTTATATGGTTTAAAAAAAACACCGATAATTATCATTTTAAAAGATTATTACCGATGTTTTCAAACTATTAAAATTAACCTTTATTCTACTTCAACAAAGTCTTTTTCTAAAGTCACAGCTTTTGGAAATAAAATATTGTTTTCCAAATGAATGTGTTTGTGTAAATCTGCTTCAAACTCTTTCAGCATAGCAAAAGTTACTCTATAAGTAGTACAGGCATCTGCTGGCGCAGTATAATTGTTTGTCAATTCGGCAATTTCTCTAAAACGTTCTCCTTCATTATCATGTTCGTGCATCATCATCGCAATCGGATTTGAAACGGTTCCAAAAGATGGCTGAGATAAAATCCCATCAGAATCTTTAGTTTTTACCATCCTTTTTACAAATGGAAATAAAACCAATTCTTCTTTTTTCATGTGTTGAGATAATTCTCCTGCACAGCCAATAAACAGTTCATTTATTTTAAATAATTCTGGATGATTTGCACCGTGCACTTTGCATAATTTATCTAAAAAAGGAAGCAAAACATTTGTTTTTTCTTCCACATAACGGTGATGTGTTTTCTCGATATAATCTGCCAATAAATCTAATGGCCATGAGTTGAAATCAATACTTCCGTTATTTTCTGATTGTACAACTTGCAATACATTTTCTAATAAAGTATCGGCATCAATATTTTGTTTTTCGCATACTTCAGTAACTGTTCGGTTTCCTTTGCAGCAAAAATCTATTCTATATTTTGAAAATACTGCAGCCGTTCTAAAATCTTCAGCTACAAACGAACCTATTGTTTTGTTTTTTAAATTTTCCATGATAATCTGTATTATATTTTGTGTGTTTTATTTTTTGTTTTTTAATGTCAGTTCAAATACAAACCAAGCCATTGTAATAAATCCGATTCCGAAAATAGAATCTCCAATAGCGCGAAGCCATTTTAAAGTAATCATTGTTGGCTGCTGCATTAATTCTGATGAACGAGCGTACCACATTCCGTGATTGATGCTTTCAATTGCCTGCCAAACTCCAATTGGTAATAAGCTTAGAATTGCCATTAGGAATAAACCAATATTTAAAGACCAGAAAGTAATTTTTAACAGCTTATTATTCCAGCTTACATTTCGGTATAAACTTCTTAGTACAAATAGTACCAGACCAATTCCTAGCATTCCGTAAACTCCAAATAATGCGGTATGTCCGTGTAAAGGCGTTGTATTTAAACCTTGAACATAATACAATGCAATTGGCGGATTAATAATGAATCCGAAGATTCCGGCTCCAAGGAAATTCCAAAAGGCAACAGAAATCATAAAGTAAATAGGCCATTTGTAATCGGCAATCCATTTCGTTGATTTTGATATTTTATAGTTTTGATATGCTTCAAATCCGATTAAAGTCAACGGAACCACCTCTAAAGCACTGAATGTTGCTCCCAAAGCCATAATTGCTGTTGGCGTTCCAGAGAAATATAAGTGATGGAATGTTCCTAAAATTCCTCCAGACATGAAAATAATGGTTGCAAAAAGCACATTTAAAGTCGCCGTTTTCGTTTTTAATAATCCTAAACGAACAAACAAGAAGGCGATTACAACTGTTGCAAATACTTCAAAGAATCCTTCAACCCAAAGGTGCACTACCCACCATCTCCAATATTCAGCAATAGCTAAATTGGTCTGTCTTCCCCACATTAATCCAGCTCCATAAAACATGGCAATTGCAGTACAAGAAACTAAGAACAATATGATTAAGTTTTTTTCTTCTGTCTTTTTCTTTAAAACCGGAATCAAAGGACGAATCATTAAAGCCAGCCACAAGAACAATCCCACTAAAAGAAAAATCTGCCAGAAACGACCTAAATCAACATATTCGTAACCTTGATGGCCAAACCAGAAATTCTGAACCAAATTCAGTTTTTGCATCACTCCAAACCATTGTCCAACCATTGAGCCTAAAACAATAATCAAAAGCGCAATAAACAGAAAGTTGATACCAAAACACTGAAATTTAGGATCTTTACCCGAAACTGCTGGAGCAATATATAGTCCTGTTGCCAACCAAGCCGTTGCGATCCAGAAAATAGCCAATTGTGTATGCCATGTTCGTGTTACAGCATAAGGCAGAATTTTGTCAATCGGAATTCCGTATAAACCATTTCCTTCCACTCCATAATGCGCGGTAATAATTCCGAAAACCATTTGTAAAACCATTAGCAGACTCACAATCCAGAAATATTTGGTTACCAATCCCATAGATTTGGTTTTGCCCTGCTTGATAAGCGGATCTTCTTTTGGAAGCGGAAATTCTTCCTCTTCGCCAGATTTTGCATGATAGAAAACTAAGATTCCAACACTTAAAATCAATAAAATAATACTTACTCCAGACCAAGCTAAAAGCTCTGTAGTGGCGGTATTTCCAACCAATTCATCTGACGGCCAATTGTGTGTATACGAAATATCTCCATCAGGACGGTTGGTAACGGTTGCCCAAGTTCCCCAGAAGAAAAAAGCATTCATTTTATGCATTCTCTCCACATCTTTAATAGAGTTTTTCGGAATCGCATATTCTTCTCTCAACTTATCAAATTGAGGATCATTTGTAAAAAGACCTTTATAATACTCGCTTAAATACTCAATCGCAGCCAAACGGTTTTCAGAAATGGTAAGCACTCCTGTTTCAGCATCATATCTATTGGTTCTTAAATCTTTCTGAAGACGAACCTTTAGAGCCGATTGTTTTTCGGCATCTAATTCATCATACTTCTGGTTAAAATCTTTCTTTGCGTAGATATCCAATATAAAAACAGCCTCTCTATGAAGCCAATCTGCGGTCAGTCTGGGCCACATAGGCGCCGTGTCCCCAGATAGATCCCACTTCCTGGCCACCTATACTTTGCCAGATATTTTGTCCGTCTTTAATTTCGCTTTCGCTAAAGACAACTTTACCAGAATCGGTTACTATTTCTTTTGGAACTGGCGGTGCCTGCTGATAAATCTCGTAACCGTAATAACCAAGCACGGCAAATGATATACTCATTACCAATGCAAAAACTATCCATAATTTTTTTTCTCTTTTCATTTCTCTTGGGGGGAAATTGATTAATAAAAGACAAAATTATCTTTTATTTGTTTTTAAAAAAACTCCAAACCTATTTACAGCATTTGGAGTTTATATTATTTACTCAACAATTAACATACCTTTCATCATGGCTACGTGACCAGGGAAAGAGCAAATAAATGGGTATGATCCTTTTTTATCAATTGTAAACTCGATTGTATCTTCTTCTCCACCACCAATTAATTTAGTGTGTGCAATGATCGAAGCTTTTTCAGATTCTGGAATATAATCAGTTGCTTTGGCATCATTAGCTTTTAAAGCAAAAGCAGCTTGATCTGTTCCTTCTTGTAAAATCACTAAATTGTGTCCCATTGCTTCTTTCGGAATTTTACCAACGTGTTTCAAAGTCAATTTGATTGGTTTTCCAGCAACAGCTTTCAATTCACTTGTATTAAACTGCATTTGGTCATTTCCTTCAATAACTAAAACATTTTCCTCTGTCGGAGCAGCTGTTGGAGCTGGTTCACCTTCGGTAGATGTTTCGGTTGTTTCTGTTGATTCAGCTGGAGCTGTTTCTTTTTTACCACAAGAAGTAACTGCTAAAAATCCCATTAGGATTAATACTGAAATTTTGGTTTTTGTATTCATTTTTAAGATATTTAATAATATTAATTGTTCGCATTTGTCGCTTTGAGAAAGAAATCTCCCGATTTTACATCAGAAGCTAGTTGTTCTAAAGTTGTATTTTTAAGCATTTCTAACAGCAGTCCACGTATTTTCTTGAACTCGTGATGAACCGGGCAAGGATGTTCTTCTGAGCATTCTTTTAATCCAATTCCGCAGCCACTGTAAATTTTGTTTCCATCAATAGCATCTACAATCTGAATTAATTTAATCGATTTTGCTGCCTCTGGCGAAACTTCAAATCCGCCTCCTACTCCTTTTGTCGAATTAATTATGCCATTTTTGGTTAAAATCTGCATAATCTTGGCTGTAAAGGGTTCTGGCGAATCAATCTCTTTCGCGACGTCTTTTATCCCAACTCTAATCCCTTTTGAAGATTTAGTTGCAATAAATATTGAAGCTCTTATTCCATATTCACACGCTTTTGAAAACATACATCCTTAATTAATTCCTGACAAAGATAGAAAGGTTTTACATAAAAGACAAATTTATCTTTAATTAATTTCCCATGTATTAAATATTATTTATAATGAAACTAATTAGTACTAATAATTACACATATTCATCATTGAATTCTTATAAAACCCAATTTTAATTTTAACTTTGAGAGTACTAAATTTTAAATATTTAACAAATGCCTTTAAGCAATTCAAAAGATTTAAAACTGGCTGTCCTTATTGATGCAGACAACGTGCCATACAGCAATGTAAAAGGCATGATGGAAGAAATTGCAAAATTGGGAACACCCACTACGAAAAGGATTTATGCCGACTGGACAAAACCTAATGCAAATGGCTGGAAAGGCGTTTTATTAGAACATGCTATTACTCCTATTCAACAATATAGTTATACCGTTGGAAAAAATTCATCAGATTCTGCTTTAATTATTGATGCAATGGATTTGCTTTATTCTGGAAAACTAGATGGTTTTTGTATTGTTTCTAGCGACAGCGATTTTACGCGTCTTGCTGTGAGACTTCGTGAATCGGGTATGAAAGTAATTGGTATAGGCGAAAAGAAGACACCAAGTTCGTTTATTGTTGCCTGCGACCGATTTATTTACATTGAGGTTTTGGATGGAGCAATTCAAAAGAAAAAACCTAAAACAGCTGCTGCCGATACCAAAAAACCAATTGAAAAACCGGCTGAAAAAGCACTTCATAAAATTGACAAACAGACTATTGAACTGATTGAAGCTACCATTGAAGATATTGAAGATGATGATGGCTGGGCATTTTTAGGAGATGTCGGAAATCTGATTGTGAAGAAAAAACCAGAATTTGACCCTCGAAATTATGGCTTTTCTAAACTAACGCCAATGCTTAAATCATTAACTGATATTTTGGAAATCGACGAAAGAGAATCAGACAAAAAAGGAATCAAACACGTTTATGTACGTTTAAGATTCAACTAATTATCGCATTTATTACCTATTTAATTTTTTAAAAACATGAGAAAAAAATTCTTTATTTACGGATTCTTATTGTTTCTAATTGTTGCTGCAATTTATTATTACACTGGACGAGGTTATTTACTCGTATTTATTATTCCGCTTTTGCTAATTGTCGGAGCTTACAATGCCTCTCAGGAAAAACACGCCATTTTAAGGAACTTTCCTGTTCTGGGTTATTTCAGATATTTATTTGAAATGATCGCACCTGAGATTCAGCAATATTTTATTGAAAGATCTACAGACGGAAAACCTTTTTCTAGAAACCAGCGTTCATTGGTATATCAAAGAGCTAAGAACATTGATTCGAGTACGCCTTTTGGGACTCAATTAAACTTAAATACAGAAAGTTACGAAGGAATAAAACATTCTATCTTTCCAGCAAAAGTAAACGAAGAATTGCCTCGCGTTTTAGTTGGCGGAAAAGATTGCAAACAGCCTTATTCCGCTTCTTTATTTAATGTTTCCGCAATGAGTTTTGGTTCGTTGAGCGAGCATGCGGTTCGTGCCATAAATATTGGTGCGAAAAAAGGGAATTTCTACCAAAATACAGGTGAAGGCGGATTAACTGAGTTTCACCTTGAAGGCGGCGGAGATATTACCTGGCAGATTGGAACAGGCTATTTTGGCTGTCGAGATGCCGAAGGTAATTTCAGTCCCGAAAACTTCTCAAAAAAAGCAAATCTTCCAAACGTAAAAATGATTGAGATTAAGCTTTCTCAAGGTGCAAAACCAGGTCATGGAGGTGTTCTTCCAGCTAAGAAAAACACCGAACAGATTGCTAAAATTAGAGGTGTTGTACCGCACACCATGATTCTTTCTCCTCCTGGGCATCATGCTTTTTCTGATGCTAACGGACTAATTCAGTTTATCAAACAATTACGTGATCTATCTAATGGCAAACCAATCGGCTTTAAATTATGTATTGGAAATACAGCCGAATTTGAAGCTATATGCCAGGAAATGATCAATGAAGACACCTATCCAGATTTTATAACTGTTGACGGTGCAGAAGGCGGAACTGGAGCGGCTCCGCTTGAGTTTGCAGATGGTGTCGGAATGCCTTTTGAGCCTGCTTTAATTTTTGTGAATAAAACATTGGTGCGTTTAGGTATACGCGATAAAATGCGCATTATTGGAAGCGGGAAAATTATTTCTGGATATTCTATTTTACACGCAATTGCTTTGGGTGCAGATATGTGTAATAGTGCGAGAGGATTTATGTTTTCGTTAGGCTGTATTCAGGCTCTACGCTGTCATAATAACGAATGCCCAACAGGAGTGGCAACTCAAAACAAAATGTTGATGAAAGGTTTGGTTGTTACAGATAAATCAGAAAGGGTATTTCACTTTCATAAAAATACACTTCATTCTGCAAATGAACTTTTAGCTGCTGCCGGAAAAACGTCATTTGCCGATGTTGATATCAACATTTTTATGCGTGGAGATGAGTTTACCAATTTATCTGAACTCTATTTCCCTGATAATTTGAAAAACGTTACTCAATTCTCATAAAAAAAATCCTCTTCAATTGAAGAGGATTTTTTTTTACCTAAGTTTTTCAATTATAATTTCGCTGTTTCTTTACCTGCACTGGTATTTCCTTCCAAAACCGCTAATTCTTCTTTATCTACTACTTCTTGAGCCAAAATAGCATTATTATAAGCTAAGAAATAGACGTCGAACTTTACTCCTTCAGCAATAAGAGAAGATGAAATTTGGTCATTCTTGATCATCTCTTTTAATAAATCTGGAAAAGATTCTTTGTAGGCTAATTTGTTTGCATCGTTTTCTTCCAAATTGGTTTCAATTCTAATTTCGATTTTATTGTCATTTAGAAAAGCTTTTGCCGATGTACTCGTAATACCGCTCCCTTTTATAGAAACAGAATTATTGTAATTACTTACATGTTCCTGAATTTTCTGCTTGGTGTTTTTACAGCTTACTAAAAATAATGCAAAAGCAATTGCAAATGCGATTTGGGTAATTTTTTTCATAATTTTTTGGTTTAATAGTTATTTTTTAACTCAAACATAATTAATTTATAACATAAAACCAATATGAATTTATAAAAAAGACATATGTAATTCTTTGAATGCAAACCGTTTATACTTGTAAAATACAAATATTTGTAAGAATGAAAACGCTATTTTAAATTTTAATTTTTAGCTGTAAATACAAAAAAGTCTCTTTAAATAAACTTTAAAGAGACTTTCAATATGTAAGAATTTAAAAATATTTTATTTTTTTTAATCGATCTATTATTTCAAAATATATTTAAGAGATTCTCCTGTGAGCACCTCTTTATCTAAAACAGTATTATCATTTGCTAAAAAGTAAACATCAAATTGAACTCCCTCTTCTATTAATTGCCTTGGAATCTGATCTTTTTCAATCATTGATCTTATCAATCTTACAAATGATATAGAAGAAGCTAATTTATTGCCTTCATTTTGGTCTAAGCCAGTTTCAAATCGCAATTCAATTTTATTATCATTAATGTAACCTCTTGCCGTAGTAAGCGTTACATTTTCAGCTCTAAAACTTGGAGCAATGTTTTTGTTGTACGTAACAACATATTCTTGAAGTTTCTGTTTGGTATTTTTACAGCTGACAAGTGTCAATACCATCATTATTGCAAAGGCAATCTGGCTTATTTTCTTTAGCATAATATTCTATTTTATTTTTTGAAGTCTTAATAATGCCTCAAGATAGTAATAATCTGCGTAATTAATAGAACAATCTATTTCGCTTCCTGCAGGTTTATGGCCCGTTGAATGCAATAAAAATGCCGAATTCACATCATGACTTTGATAATCGTTTGAAAGCGAAACGATCATTTTTTTGGCTTTTGTCAAATATTCAGCTTTTAAATTCTTGTCTTTTGTATACGAACTTAACTCTAAAAGCGCAGATGAGACAATAGCCGCCGCCGAAGCATCACGAGGTTCGTTCGGAATATTTGGCGCATTAAAATCCCAATACGGAACTAAATCTTCTGTAGTTAATTTATCCAAATAAACACGGGCCAATTTATGGGCAAAATCTAAAAACTTAACGTCTTTTGTTTCTCTATACGTCATTGTAAAACCGTAAATCGCCCAAGCCTGTCCACGCGCCCACATACTGTCATCACTATATCCTTGTGCTGTTCTTCCTTTTATCTTTTTTCCAGTTTCGAAATCATAGATTATAACATGATAAGAAGTGTTATCTGGTCTAAAATGATTAGCCATTGTAGTTTCGGCATGTTTAACTGCTATATCGTATAATTTTTTACTTCCTCCATTTTTTGAAGCCCAAAACAAAAGCTCCAAATTCATCATATTATCAATAATAGTATTATGCCCTCCCATTTTGTTATGAGGCCAAGATTGAATGGTTCCCACTTTCGGATTAAAAAGTGTTGCCAATGTATCTGCAGTTCTTAATATAATTTGTTTGTATTCTGGATTTTTAGTCAATCTATATCCGTTTCCAAAACTATTAAAAACCTGAAAACCTAAATCATGATCACCGGCTTTGCTAACAGATAATGGCGTTAAAAAACGACTGAATTTATCGGCTTCTTTTTTCCATTTTTTATCTTTAGTTGCTTCATACAAAAACCATAATTCTCCAGGCCAGAATCCGCTTGTCCAGTCTTTATAGCCAACAAATTTCCATTCTTTGCTTCCGTTTGGAACTGTTCGCGGAGAAGTTCCGTCGTTTGGAATTACTTGTAGTGTTTTAGAAGCTTGCTCTGCGCAATAGCCTAACTGTTTTTTAATATTAAACGTTTTGTCTTTCTGAGAATAACCTTGATTTCCTAGAAAAAACAAAGCTGCAATCAGAGTAAAAAATTTTGCATTCATGTGGTTGATAGTTTGTTTAATCGATAAATTTAGGAAATAAAGTGAATCTAATTGAGTTTTGTATTTTTTGGTACCTAAAAGTGGATTATTGATGTACTATTTCATTCACGTTTATTCCTGCTGTCTACCTCTCTCCTCTTTGTCAAAATTCAAAACCAAGGTTATGAGGTACTTTGATAAAAAATAAACCATAAAGTTATTTTTTACGCATTTTTGTCATTTCGACGAAGGAGAAATCTCTGTAAGAAGCTCTACAAAGATTGGACTTTCTGTGCGGAGTTACTTGTGAAGATTTCTCCTTCGTCGAAATTGTAAAAGTTACTTATTTCGGTAACGGATTTATCATTTCAATTGGCTTTTTTCCATCAATTCCCTGATGTGGTCTTTCATGATTGTAATAATATAAATATTGCAACAGTTCCTCTTTTAGTTCTTCTTGAGAATCAAAGTCAGTATCTCGTAATAAATCCTCTTCCAGAGTTCTCCAAAATCGCTCTACTTTACCATTTGTCTGCGGACGGTAAGGTCTGGTGTATCTGTGTACGATCCCAAGTTCCATAAGCATTCTTTCAAAAGGATGCTGATTTTTTACCTTGCTTGTTTTAATTCCAAATTCAGCTCCATTGTCAGATAATAACTCTTCAAATTTTATTTCATAATGGCTGCTTAGAATATTTAAGCATTTTAATGAAGCAAACATTACGGTTAAACTGGTTATATCGGGAACCAATTCTGCCCAGGCAATCCGGCTGTAATCATCAATTACACAGACTAAATACAGTTTTTTGTTTTCTCCGCGAATTATGCTTTTACTTAAGTAATGGCAATCAATATGACCCAGCTGTCCCATTCTTTCTTTGATTATTTTCTGATGATTCTTTTTAATCTTCGGAGTTAATCTATTTATTTTATGCCGTTTTAAAATATTATAAACTCCAGAATATGATGGTGTATGTTTTCCTAATTTGGGATTTAAGATACTAACAATTTCATATTTGTTGTTTCCTTTTTCTCTTAATTCAACTACTTTTTGCTCTATAAAAGGCAAAGGGCGCCTGGTTTTATATTTTGGACCTCGCTTTTGAGGCAATAAATCTACAGCCTTACCACTTTGCTTATAGCGGTTATAATACTTTAAAAAACTTTTTCGGCAGGTATCATTTGCTGTGTAAAAATCCATTGCTTTTTTATGCACTGGATGAGTCTTGTTTTTTACCTGCTCGTATTCTCTTATTAAAAAACGATATTTCTCTAAATAGTTTCTCTCTAATGTCGAATCCTGACTGTTATTTCTCATCGCAACAAAATTTATTAAAGTTAAATTTTGTTACCGAATTATCTAACCTTTACAGAAATGACAAAAATTGTGGCTATTCTGTGTAAAACTAAAATTTGTTACACTCTTGTTTTTAAACTTTGACAAAGAGGAATTACAACTGATTATATACATTTGCTTCAACTAAAACCAATCTCAACTTGAACAAAACCAGAATTACCTATTTCCTAGTTTTTCTAAGCATCATTTTCCTTGGAATCCTTTCTAGAAAAATCTCTTTTATCCCCTTATGGATTGGCGATTTTCTATACGCTGTCATGATATATTTTCTGGTTCGGATATTTCTTCCTTTCAAAAATGCTTTCGCAATTGCGTGCCTTTCTTTATTGATTTGTTATGGAATTGAATTTCTACAATTATATCAAGCCGATTGGATTGTAGCACTTAGAAAAACACTTTTTGGAAGATATGTTTTAGGCCAAGGATTTCTTTGGGAAGATATTCTGGCTTATACTTTTGGAATTCTTGTGGTTTTTGTTTTTGAAAAAATAACTTTGAATTATTTCAGTCAAAAGTCTGTGTAATTTTTTCAATGTTTAAGCTGTTGGCCATTGCCATGAATATTTGATGATACGTTCCTTTATTATCATACAATTCGTCATGAGTTCCTTTTTCGACACATCTTCCCTTTTCTAAAACGATAATATTAGAAGCGTCGATAATTTGAGAAATACTGTGCGATATTATAATTACGGTTCTATCTTTTTTGATAGCATCCAGAGACTTTTTAATTTGTTCTGTTGCAATGGCATCCAAACTTGCTGTTGGTTCATCAAGAAAAATGATTGGCGGATTCTTCAGAAACAATCTAGCAATCGCTATTCGCTGCTGTTGGCCGCCTGAAAGTAAATGCGCATCAGAATCATAACCTTTTGGCAATTGAATAACCTGCTCGTGAATATAAGCTTGCTTTGCCGCTTCTATAACTTCATCTTTTGAAGCTTCTGGTTTTCCATATAAAATATTCTCTAAAATTGTGCCTTTAAAAATGTGATTTTTCTGAAGCACCAAACCAATATTTTTGCGCAGAAAATCGGTATTGTATTCAACCAAATCAACTCCATCCAAAAATATCTGACCAGTTGAAGGCAAGTAAAATTTATCCAATAAATTAATAATGGTACTTTTTCCAGCTCCGCTTAATCCGACCAAAGCAGTGGTTTCATTTGGTTTTACAGTGAAATTAATATCATAAAGTGCCTGAGTTCCGTTTGGATATACAAAATCTACATTTTTCACTTCTATTAATCCAACAATTTTTTCTGGGATGTAATTACCGCTAGTTTCTGTCTCATGCTCTGCTTCTAAAATATCAAAGAACCCTTCAGAATAAATTAATGCATCATTTACCTCGTCATAAATTCGGTGTAATTGTCTAATTGGCGATGAAACATTATTAAAGAGCATAATATGAAACATAATCGCACCAATTGTCATTTGATTATTCAAAACAAAATAAGCCGTTAGAATAATTATAATTACTACTCCTATCTGTTCAACAAAGCTTTTAATACTTTCAAAAATAAAACTGGTTTTTCGGGTTTGTAGCTGATTTTCGGTCATTTCAAACTGAATCTTTTCATGACGATCAGCTTCTGTAGATTCACGCACAAAAGACTTAATTACTGTTATCGATTCAATTAAACTGATGATTCCGTTATTTTTAGTTTCGCGATACTTACGCATTCTTCGTCGGAATCCGCTCAATCTCGTTGCTTGCAATTGACTGATATAAAAATAAATCGGGATAATGCACAAACTTACCAAACCTACATAAACATTGGCATAGAACATAATTACCAAAGCCACAAAAGCGTTAGCAAATAATGGCAGAATATCAATAAAGAAGTTTTGCACCAATCTGGTTAAACTGCTAATTCCGGCATCAATTCTAGTCTGCAGTTTTCCACTTTCATTTTCATCTGAAGTATAAAATTCCATTCGATAGCTTAGAATTTTTTCTACTATGGTTTGAGAAATGTCACGGGTTATAAAGATGCGGAGTTTTTCTCCGTAGAATTTCTGTCCAAATTGAACTACCGAATTCACCAGTTCTTTAGTTAACAAAACAATACTAATTATACCAAGTAAATGAAATCCTTTGGATAATGGTTCGTGCGCTACCATCAAATTATTTATAGTATCGACAGTATATTTTAAAATTACAGCATTTACCTGTGCTGCAAACGAACCCAAGAAAGTTAGCAGTAAAGTTGCAATTACCATTTTTCTATACGGCTTTACAAAAGGCAAGATTTTTTTATAAAGTACTGATAATTGCATTTATTTGAATTTTAGCTAACATATCAAATATAAGAATTCTAAATTTGTGTTGAAAATCATTTAAACACATAATGCTATGAAACTCGTTTTCGCTTCAAACAACAAAAATAAAATCGCAGAAATTCAAAGTATGCTTCCAGAAAGCATTAAAATATTAAGTTTAGAAGATATTAATTGTTTTGAAGACATTCCAGAAACTGCAGATACAATTGAAGGAAATGCGATTTTAAAAGCAGATTATGTAACTCAAAAATATGGGTATGATTGTTTTGCAGATGATACAGGTCTAGAAGTAAATGCTTTAAATGGAGAACCTGGAGTATATTCTGCACGATATGCAGGCGAGCAAAAAAATGCAGACGACAACATGAACAAGCTTTTAGATGCTTTAAAAAATGAAGAAAATCGCAGCGCTCAGTTCAAAACTGTTATAACTTTAAACCTAAATGGAAAACAATATTTGTTTACTGGGATTGCAAAAGGAGAAATTACTTTAACCAAAACAGGCACAAATGGTTTTGGATACGACCCCATTTTTAAACCTGAAAATTTTGACAAAACCTTTGCAGAACTGCCGTTGGAAGTAAAAAACACCATTGGACATCGCGGAAAAGCAGTTCAGCAACTAATTGATTTCCTGACTACCACAAAATAATTGTTTCAAATACAACATTTTAAAGCTCAAATTTTACATTTTCAGACGTGTTTTTGGGGCAAATTCTAGATTTTTTGTAAAAAATCATTTTACCAAAATCGTAACTTTTTGATAATCAAATCATAACAAATACATAATTCTTGAAATTGCATTAGTTTATCTGAATAATTAACAGTAATTTTGCACCCTATTTTAAATACATATATGAATAAATTTGAACAATTAGGATTGAATGAATCGTTACTGAAGGCGATTTTAGATCTAGGATTTGAAAATCCGTCAGAGGTACAGGAAAAGGCGATTCCCCTATTATTGGAAAAAGACACAGATATGGTTGCGTTGGCTCAGACAGGGACAGGGAAAACGGCAGCTTTCGGTTTTCCGCTAATTCAAAAAATTGATGCTGACAATAGAAACACACAAGCATTAGTTTTATCGCCAACACGAGAACTTTGTTTACAGATTACCAACGAACTTAAAAACTACTCAAAATACGAAAAAGGTATTAATGTGGTAGCAGTTTACGGCGGGGCTAGTATTACAGAGCAAGCTAGAGAGATTAAAAGAGGCGCACAAATTATTGTGGCTACTCCAGGAAGAATGCAAGACATGATTAACAGAGGTTTAGTTAACATTAAAAATATAGATTACTGTATTTTGGATGAAGCTGATGAGATGTTGAACATGGGATTCTATGAAGACATCGTATCTATTTTATCAGATACACCAGATCAAAAAAACACATGGTTGTTCTCTGCAACTATGCCGCAAGAGGTTGCCAGAATTGCAAAACAATTCATGAGCGAACCGGTTGAAATTACTGTTGGTGCTAAGAACTCAGGTTCTGCAACAGTTTCTCACGAATTTTACTTAGTAAATGCTCGTGATCGTTACGAAGCTCTAAAACGTTTAGCAGATGCTAACCCGGATATTTTCTCTGTAGTTTTCTGTCGTACTAAAAGAGATACACAGGCTGTAGCTGAAAAATTAATTGAAGATGGATATAGCGCCGCTGCGTTACACGGAGATTTATCTCAAGCGCAACGTGATGGTGTAATGAAATCGTTCCGTGGAAGACAAATTCAGATGCTTGTTGCTACTGACGTTGCTGCACGTGGTATTGACGTTGATAACGTAACTCACGTTGTTAACTATCAATTGCCTGACGAAATTGAAACATACAACCACCGTTCGGCCGTACTGGTAGAGCTGGAAAATTAGGTACTTCTATTGTAATTGTTACAAAAAGCGAGTTACGTAAAATTTCTTCTATCGAGAGAATCATCAAACAGAAATTCGAAGAAAAAACGATTCCATCTGGAATTGAAATCTGCGAAATTCAGTTGTTACACTTAGCAAACAAAATTAAAGATACTGAGGTTGATCACGAAATTGACAACTATTTACCAGCAATCAACAATGTTCTTGAAGATTTATCTAAAGAAGAATTGATCAAAAAAATGGTATCAGTAGAATTTAACCGTTTCATCGCATACTACAAAAAGAACAGAGATATTTCTACTCAATCTTCAGACAGACGCGAAAGAGGTGATTCTGAACCAAGAGAATTCAGCAATAATGGAGCAGTTCGTTATTTCGTGAACATTGGTTCTAGAGACAACTTCGACTGGATGTCATTAAAAGATTACTTGAAAGAAACATTAGATTTAGGTCGTGATGATATCTTTAAAGTTGACGTAAAAGAAGGATTCTCATTCTTTAATACTGATCCTCAATTTACTGATAAAGTAATGGATGTTTTAAACAACGTTCAATTAGAAGGTCGCCGTATCAATGTTGAGATTTCTAAAAATGATGGTGGTGGAAGACGTGATCACAACAACCGTGGTGGCGGAAGACGCGATTCTGGAAGAAGAGACGGAAACTTCGCTCCAAGACGTGAAGGCGGATTTAGAAGTGATAGAAATTCTTCTAGAGACGGTGGATCACGCGAAGGTGGATCTCGTGAAGGAGGTTTTAGAGGTGATAGAAACTCAGCTCCTAGAAGAGAAGGTGGTTTCAGAAGTTCTGCACCAAGAAGCGAAGGTGGTTCAGATAGAGCACCAAGACGTTCTGAAAACTTCGGCGACAGCTCAAGACCAAGAAGATCTAGAAGAGATTAATAATTTAATTTCTTAAAATACAAAATCCCAAATTCCAGACATACTTGGAAGTTGGGATTTTTTTATATCCATAATTTCATACTTTATAAATAGTTTTACAATCCAAAACAACAGGATACAATCTTCTCTTTCCCTTTTTATTTAACACAAAAAAAGCAATACTGCAGCCTTTGTTAATTTTCTTATAATTAAATTCCAAGACTACGAGATATTTAATCCCGATTTACTACTTTTAGTGCTTTAAATCAGGATATGAAATATTTCGCAGTTTTCTTTTTTACACTTCTCGCCAACATTGGTTTTGCACAAGATACGCAAGATGCACAGCCAACAGTTCCACAAAGAGTTTCAGGTTACGTTATTAATGACGACAGCAAACAACCACTGGCTGGCGTAAATATCATTAACACCAACAAAGTGCGCGGTGCAAAATCTGACGAAAAAGGGTATTTTGAAATTGACGTGCAAGTAAACGATACACTTCATTTTTCTATTCTAGGATTTCAATCGCTAAGAATTAGAGTTACAAATGACTGGATTAAGAATAAAGTGACTAGAATTCAGCTTACAGAAAAAGCAATTGCTTTGGAAGAAGTTGTTATTGCTCCTTTCTCTTTGACAGGATATCTTGAAATTGATTCTAAATTAATTCCAACAAAAGAAAACTATCGTTACAGTATTTCGGGACTTACACAAGGTTATGAAGCTGGAGAATATGCTCCAAATGCTTTTGGAAAAGTCCTCGGTTCGATCTTTAACCCTGCCGATATGCTTTATAATTTCTTCGGGAAAAATGGTAAAGAACTCAAGAAGCTGAAGGAAATGAAAAAAGATGATACGGTAAGAACGCTGTTAGAATCAAAATACGATCGTGAAACAGTTGCCGTATTATTAGGAGTCAGCAAAGATGAAATCCCTGAAATTATGCATCGCTGTAACTATTCCGATTCTTTCATCCAGACCGCAAATGATCTTCAGATTATGGACGCAATCAGCGCTTGTTATGAACAATATAAAGTATTAAAACGCAATTAAACTTTTAATACCAATAAAAGAACACCTAAATCCTCAATTTTTAAAATTGGGGATTTTTTTGGCGTTTCGGATTTTAAAAACCTTACATTTACTTACAAAACAGCAAAATCAATATTATGGCAAAAGGTCAAGACGCTAAAAAAACAGCAAAAAAAGAACCGTTAAAAACGGCTAAAGAAAAGAAAGAAGAAAAGAGAGAAAAGAAAAATACTCCTAAGAGGGATTAATTTTTAGTCTCAGTTTACAGTCTCAGTTTACAGTTCTTCTAAACTGATTACCGAGACTGCGACTGAATACTAATATTATTTAACTGGAATATTAGAAAGGATTTCTAACACAAATTTCCAGTATTTCTGTGCAGAAGAAATACTTGCTCTTTCGTCTGGAGAGTGCGCTCCGTGAATTGTTCGGACCGAAAGAAATCATGTCCATATCAGGGTAATTTGTTCCTAAAATTCCGCACTCTAAACCTGCATGGCAAGCCACAACTTTAGGCTGTTCTCCATTTTGCTTTTCGTAAATCTCTTTTAAGACTTCTAAAATTTCAGAATTTACATTTGGTGTCCATCCTGGATAAGAACCAGAAAGCTCCACTTCACACCCAACCAATTCAAAAGCAGAACGTAAAGAATTTGCCAAATCAAATTTTGAAGATTCAACAGAAGAACGTGTTAAACATCCTACCAAGATTTCTCCATCTTTAATAACGACGCGAGCAATATTATTTGAAGTTTCAACTAAATCGGCCATATCAGCGCTCATTTTGTAAACTCCATTCTGAGCTGCATAAATCGCTCTGATAATTCCTTCCTGTACACCTAAATCCATCACTTTTTCAGGCAAATCGCCTTTTACGATTTCAATAGTCAAATTAGGCTCGGTTGTTTTATATTCTGCTTTGATATCAGAAATAATTTCCTGCATATCATAAACATAAGCTTCATCAAACATTTGAGAAATAACCACTTTTGCAACACTTTCTCTCGGAATTGCATTTCTAAGGCTTCCTCCGTTGATCTCTACAACTTGTAAACCAAAGTTTTCAAATGCATCAAACAACAAACGGTTCATAATTTTATTAGCGTTTCCTAAACCTTTATGAATATCCATTCCTGAATGTCCGCCATTTAAGCCTTTTACTGTAATTGTATACCCAACAGAACCTTCCGGAACCTCTTCTTCATGATAGGTTCTAGTTGCGGTTACGTCAATTCCACCAGCACATCCAATATCAATTTCATCATCCTCTTCTGTATCCAAATTCAATAAAATCTGACCTTGTAATATACCACCTTTTAGGTTTAAAGCACCTGTCATTCCTGTTTCTTCATCAATTGTAAATAAAGCTTCAATTGCAGGATGCGGAATATCTTTACTTTCTAGAATAGCCATAATAGTCGCCACTCCTAGCCCATTATCAGCTCCAAGTGTTGTACCGCGCGCGCGAACCCAGTCACCATCCACATACATGTCGATTCCTTGCGTATCAAAATCAAAAACTGTATCAGCATTTTTTTGATGCACCATATCTAAATGCCCTTGCATTACGATTGGTTTACGATTTTCCATTCCTGGAGTAGCCGGTTTTCTGATGATTACATTTCTGATTTCATCTTCGAAAGTTTCTAAACCTAAGCTGTTTCCAAAGTTCTTCATAAACTCAATTACGCGCTCTTCTTTTTTAGACGGACGAGGAACAGCATTTAAATCTGCGAATTTATTCCAAAGTGCTTTAGGCTCCAGATTTCTAATTTCTTGACTCATTATATTTTGTTTGATGTTTAACAATTAAGAGTCCCAAAGTTACAAAGTTTCAACTTTTTTTGAGCACAAATTTGAGGAATTAGCACGAATCCAAATTCTTAAAATCAAATCCTACAAATACAATCCTTTTTTTTAATAATAATATTGTGTTTATATTTACGTATCTAAAAACTATACTGTGAAATCAAAATACGTTTTACCTTTATTTCTCTTAGTTCAAATTATCTTTTATAAAATCCTGCCATTCTTTCCAGATTTTGTGGAGGGCTTTTACAGCAAAAACTTATTCGTTAGAATTTCTCATTTTTCAAGAACAATCTTAGGTAAAATTCCTTTTTCTGTCGGCGACATTATTTATGCTCTTTTAATGATTTCCATAATTACTTGGTTTTGGAAAATCAGAAAAACTTGGAAAACAGATTGGAAGGATCATCTTCTTAAAATCCTAGGTAAAATCTCTGTTTTTTACTTTTTCTTTCACTTGCTTTGGGCTTTCAATTATTATCGTAAACCTCTTTTTGAGAAAATGGAAATCAAGAGAGAATATACTGATGCAGATCTTTTGGCTTTCACTAAAAGATTAATTGCAAAGACGAATGAAGTTCAGTTTCAAATCACAAAAAATAAAAGCTCTAAAATTGTCTTTCCATATTCACAGAAAGAGTCATTTAACATGATTTTAAACGGTTATGATAATTTAGCGAAAGAACACCCTTATTTTGAATACAAAACATTAAGTGTAAAAAAATCATTGTTCAGCCTTCCTTTAACTTATATGGGATTTGGCGGTTATTTAAATCCATTTACAAACGAAGCGCAAATTAACGACTTATTGCCAATGTACACTTTTCCACTAACTACATCTCATGAAATGGCACATCAGATTGGTTTTGCAAGTGAAAGTGAATGCAATTTTATTGGCCTTTTAGCTTCTGTCAAAAATGACAATTTATATTATCAATATGCAGGATATAGTTTTGCATTACGCTATTGTCTAGGAATCTGGCAGTTTAAAAACGAGAAAATTTTTGAAATACTAAAGAAACAAATAAATACCGGAATTTTAAAAAACTATCAAGAAGACCAAGATTTCTGGAAAAAATATGACACATTTATAGATGAAGGTTTTCATTTTCTATGGGATAGTTTTTTAAAAACAAATAACCAAAAAGATGGAATGAAAAGCTATAGTAAGTTCATCGATTTGACGATTAATTACTACAAAACAAGAGAATTATAGCTTTTTTTGCCACAGATTAAATGATTGAAAAGATTTTCTAATCTCTTTTAATCGCTAGCCTAAAAACAGAAAATCGTGAAAATCTGTTCAATCTGTGGCAAAAAATAAAACTCAACTGTAACAAAAATGATTTCATAACTACTAATACATTATGAGTGAAAATCTAGAACAGTCATTTGTTGCGCAGCTGCAGGCAAATCAGAATATAATCCACAAGATTTGTAGATTATATACTGCTGGCGAAGATGCTCATAAAGATCTGTTTCAAGAGATTACCATTCAGCTTTGGAAAGCTTATCCAAAATTTAGAGGCGACAGTAAATTTTCGACTTGGACCTATCGCGTTGCCTTAAACACAGCCATTACCTTATACCGAAAAACCAAAAGAACTATATCGACCGTAGATTATGAAAATCATCAGCATTTTGTAAAAGATGTTGACTATAATTATGAAGAAGAGGAACAGATAAAGCTGATGTATAAGGCAGTTTATCAATTAAATGACATCGAAAAGGCATTAGTTTTTATGTATTTAGAAGACAAAGATTATCAAGAAATAGCTGAAACTTTAGGAATCAGCGAAGTGAATGCACGCGTGAAAATGAACAGAATTAAAGGGAAACTTAAAAAAATACTAAATCCTTAAAAATTATTATGAAAGAACTGGATTTACTAAAAAAAGACTGGCAAAAGAACTCTGCTTCTTTTCAACAAATTTCTGAAAATGAAATCTATAAGATGATTCATAGAAAATCATCTTCAATTGTAAAATGGATTTTAATCATCAGTATTGTGGAGATTTCGTTTTGGACTTTTTCCAACTTGTTTATCAATACAGATGATGTATTGCGAAAAATGAATCATCCTGAAATAGTAACAGCTTTAGAGTTTCTAACCTACTTTAATTATGTTGTAGTATTGATTTTTGTTTACATTTTCTACAAAAACTACAGAACAATTTCGACCACAATAGCAACAAAATCATTGATGAGCGCTATTTTAAAGACCCGAAAAACAGTACAATATTATGTTTGGTATAATCTCGGAATGATTGTAATTACAGCAATTTTAAGCTTCTTTATTGCTTTTGTTTACAATCCAGATATGGAGTTTCTTAGAGAAAAATTAGCGATGAACGGAAAAGCCATGTTTGTTACTATAGGAATATTATTCCTTGTAATTTTAGGTTTCTTTGGATTATTCTGGTGTTTTTACCGAATTATTTACGGAACACTTTTACGCAGATTGTACGCTAATTATAAAGAGTTGAAGAAGATAGATTTTTGAAAAAGTTTCTAAGGTTCTGAGATGCTAAGGTTCTAAGTTTTTTCTTTAAGGGACAAAGTTTTTCCTACTTGAAACCTAAAACCATAAACCTGATACAAAATCGATTTGTCACCCTGAGCGAAGTCGAAGGGAACAACGTTAGGCTTCGACTTCGCTCAGCCAGACAAAGCAAACTTGAAACCTTAAACTTGAAACAAAATAAAACCAACTTTTAGTAATCCCAACGTCTTAATTTATTCAGTTCTTCTTGTGCTTTGATTTCTTCAGCAGGAATAACTTTTAAAAATGAAGGGTGTTGTTCGATTGCATATTCTACTTTTTCTACAATTTGTTCGATAGTATCGTTTTCATAATCAATATCAAGAGGCTCTTTTATAATGAAGGATTGTAGAATTCCTTTTTTCTTCATTCGAAGTCCTTTTTTGTCAAACGAACGACGGAAACCATCAATTACAATAGGAATAACAATTGGTTTATGCTGTTTGATAATATGAGCTGTTCCTTTACGAACTGGTTTGAATGATTTTGTTGTTCCTTGAGGGAAAGTAATAACCCAGCCGTCTTCGAGAGCAATTCTAATGTTTTCTGTATCGTTTGGATTTACATCACGCTTTTCTGTAACATCAACACCTTTAGCACGCCAAGTTCTCTCAACGGTAATTGCGCCAACATAAGCTAAGATTCTTGGCAGTAATCCAGCCTGCATGGTTTCTTTGGCTGCTACGTAATAAATATTCATTTTGGGCTGCCACAAGTAGCCAATATTCTTAATAGTGTCTTGACGCCCCGATAAACTCGCGTTAAAAACATGAAACATCGCTACAACATCAGCAAAATAAGTCTGGTGATTGGATATAAATAAAACATTAGTATCTGGGAGTGTTTTAATAATTTCAGACCCTTCAATCTGCAATTCATTAAAACCTCTATACCTTCTATGAGTCATGGCACCGAGAACTCGGATTAACCATTTCTTGATGAATAATATGTGCCCAAAAGGATTTCGTTTAAACAATCCCATAACTAATTTATCTTATTTTTTTGTTAGGTCGCAAACATACAAAAATTATTCTTTTAGCAACACTTTAAAACAATTTCTCCAAATAACAGTTATCCAAATGAATATCAAATCATTAAATAAACTTTATTAAATTTCTTTTGCAATAGCGACATTCAAAACATCGCGCAATTCACTCAAAATCATTGCTGTGGCACCCCAAACAACGTGATTTTGAATATTAAAGGCAGGAACTAAGATATTTGCTCCGTAAGAAGTTGATAATCTGGCTTCAATAATTATATCATCATTTAAAAAAACAGACAAAGGCAGTTCAATAATTGCAGCTACTTCTCTTATATCAGGATAAAAAGAAAGTTCTTCTGTAGCAATTCCTAAAAAAGGGTGCACCAAAAAATTACTTGGCGGAATATACATCGGAGAAAAATGTTTAATTATATTTATTTTATCCCTCGGTACTCCAACCTCTTCATGTGTTTCTCTAAGTGCGGTAGTTTCAAAATTTATATCTTCCTTTTCATATTTTCCTCCTGGAAATGCTATCTGAGCAGAATGAACTCCATCATAAGCATTTCTAACAATCAAAACCAAATGTGTTTTTTCCTGTTTTGGATAAAACAGCATCATTACTCCCGCCATTCTGGCGTTTAATGCATCAATATCAAGATTTTTTAATCCCTCTATACGCTCTTTTGGAGCCATTTTTAAGTGTGACGTCACTGCTGGTAATTCTAGCGGAATTATATTGGGAACATATTTCAAAAAGTCTTGAAAATTCATAATCAAAGCTTATTTTTGTATTTTCAAATAAATCATAAATATACTCCAGAAAACGCAGTACCGCAAGTTTTCTAATCTTAAAGCCTAAAAAAAATGTACAGCAGAGAAGAATCGCAAAGAATAAAAAGAGAATTTTGGGTAGCTTTTGCCGAAAAATACCCTCGCAAATGGGTGCTTTACGACACTAAAATCAAAGATTTTTCTTTTAAATTTTATGTAGATAACAAGAAAGCGCAGGTTTTAATTGATATCGAACACAGAAGCGATGAAAAACGTATTGCCTACTTTGAAAAACTTGAAGCTTTAAAAAATATCCTAGAGGAAGAATTTATCAAAGATTTGGTTTTTGAAAAAAATTATACTCTTGAAAGTGGTAAAAACATCAGCCGAATTTGGGTAGAAAAACTTGGCGTTGGGTTCAGCAATAAAAACACTTGGGATACTATTTTTGATTTCTTCAACGAAAACATGCATGCTCTAGAAATGTTCTATTTAGAATATGATGAGTTTATTAAGGATGTGGATTCTTTGTAGATGCTAAGGTTCTGAGATTCTAAGATTCTAAGATTCTAAGACATTGAGCTTTTTTATATAGCAAACCCGACAGATTTTTAAAAACTGTCGGGTTTATTATTTTATTAAATTCAAAAGACTTAGCGACTTAGAATCTTAGCATCTCAGAAACTTAGACAGTAATAATATTATAAACGATAATATGATCATCATAATTAATATAAAGCTGTTTTCTATAATCTTGTTTTTTTCGCGTGATAATTGACAGCTTGCATTCTTTCCCATCATTATCTTTGCACATAAAAGAATATACAATATCTGTGTCATTTTCTTCTCTTTCAATATAATCTAAAATACTGTAAAGCTGGATTTCTTGAGAATAAACTACAATTCTATGTTTATTGGTGTCTAAAACAACTGAAAGATTTACTAAATCTAGATTGGACCACTCGCCCCATTTTCCTCTTTCATTTTTTTGTAGAACGCTAAATCCTGAAGTTTTAAAATGATATGACTGACTTTTAGCTTGTTGAAGGCCTAACACTAAAAAAAGTAATAGTATGTATGTGCGTATAGAATTCATAGATTATTTCTTGCAGTCAATTAAAACTCAAATGTAGTCTTTTCTTTGGATGCGACTTCAAATTCGACTATCATTTGTCGAATAATTTCTTCAACTGGCAAAATTTCATGAATGAGACCTGCAACCTGTCCAATCTCCAATTCTCCCTCATCCAAATCCCCTTCAAACATTCCTTTTTTGGCTCTTGCACGTCCTAAAAGCTGAACCAATTCTTCTTTAGAAGGACATTTTTGATACAAATCCTGAACATCCTGATAGAACTTATTTTTCACTAATCGTACAGGTGCCAATTCTTTCAAAGTCAGCTGTGTACCTCCTTCTATAGTATTAACTATCGTATCTTTAAAATTATTGTGTGCCGAAGATTCAAAAGATGCTGCAAAACGGCTTCCCACCTGAACACCATCTGCGCCCAAAACCATTGCCGCAAGCATTCCTCTTCCTGTTGCAATTCCGCCAGCTGCAATTAAAGGGATTTGTATTTTTTCTTTCACCATCGGAATCAAAGTCAAAGTAGTCGTTTCCTCACGGCCGTTATGTCCGCCCGCTTCAAAACCTTCTGCCACGACAGCATCAACACCAGCATCTTGCGCTTTTAAAGCAAAAACACTGCTGCTTACCACGTGAACAACTGTAATACCTCTTTCTTTCAAAAAAGAAGTCCAAGTTTTCGGATTTCCTGCAGAAGTAAAAACAATTTTAACCCCTTCATCAACCACAATATTCATAATTTCTTTGATGTTAGGATATAACATCGGAATATTGACACCAAAAGGTTTGTCTGTGGCTTTTTTACATTTTTGAATGTGTTCTCTAAGAACTTCTGGATACATAGAACCTGCACCAATAAGTCCTAAACCTCCTGCATTACTTACCGCCGAAGCCAATTTGTAACCGCTATTCCAGATCATTCCACCTTGAATGATTGGGTATTTTATATTAAAGAGTTGGGTAATTTTATTCATTAAAACTATTGCTTGATTATTTTTCCTGTTTTATGCAGATTATCAGCATCAAAACTATAAATATAAAGTCCGCTTTGAAGTGATTGCAAGGAAAGAACTGGATTTGAATTATTGATTTTTTCTTCGATTAATTTTTGTCCTAAAATAGAATAAATGGTTACCGATGCGGTATTGCTTTCGTTTAAAAAAGAAAACCAAACTTCACTCTTTACTGGATTTGGATAGACCAAAAATGAAGCTTCAGCTATAAAATCATCAACACCTAATGCTGCCCCAAAATTTGGAATTCCATATCCATAGTTATTATCCGGATTTGCATATTTATTGGCAGAAGCCAAAATCATTTGTCTAATTTCTTTGTTTGTTTTTGATGGAAAAGCTTGCCACAATGAAGCTGCCATTCCCGCCATTATCGGACAAGAAAATGAAGTTCCGCTTGCTGTACCAATAGTTCCATTTGCATCAGAAACCACAGCCGATGATCCTTGTGCCATTACATCAGGTTTAATTCTTCCATCGTAACTTGGCCCGATCGAACTGAAACTAGATCGTACTTTGTTAGCTGTAACCGATCCAATTGCCAAAACAGACACTGCATCAGCTGGAGCACCAATGTGCTTTTCAGGTTGAGCTCCTTCATTTCCAGCAGAAGCCAAAACTAATATTCCTTTATTAAAAGCGATTTCTGCACCACGCGAAATAAAAGTCGTAATTCCGTTCATATCGCTGTATGTATGATTGTACCTAACTTCATCTCGATCAAGGAAATATCCAAGCGAAGTCGTAATAATATCTACTCCCAAAGCGTCCGCTTTCTCCGCCGCTTCAACCCAAAGTGATTCTTCAAGAGGATTCTCATCATCAACAATTTCAGTTATAAAAAGATAGTAGGAAGCGTTTGGAGCCGTCCCTATTAAAGCATTTTCTTTGTAACCGCCCATTGTAGAAAGCACTTTCGTTCCATGATCTCCTCCAGTATAGAAATTAGCATTTCGAGTGGTAAAATCGTATCCTCCTAGAATTTTATTATTATTTCTAAGATTTTCAAATGGTTGAGCGGTATTGACACCTGGAAATCCAGCATCTAAAACAGCAATAATTTTACCTTCTCCTGTGTAATTCTGTTGATGCAAAACCTGCCCATTCAACGTCTGAATTTGATTGGCAGAATTACCATAAGCATAATCAATAGCGGTTTGTATTTGTTTTTTCGTCTGATTGATTGCAGTTTCTGAAACTTTTTTTCCCGTAGTATTTAAAGTTCTATCTGCAAATTCTACTTTCTGAACAAAAGCTAACGCTTTTAAAGCATTGATATTAGCCTGAGTTCCCTGAATATGAAGTGCATTCAGCCATTTCGACTGTGCTTTTACCGTAATTCCTGTACTTGCGGAAATTTGATTAACATACGAGGTCTCTAACGGAGCATCAGTAATATCCAAAACGATATTCTGGTTCGTTCTTCGATCCAGAGCTCTTTGCGAAAGTACAGCTTGAGGATTGTCATAAAAAGCCTGAGCATTAGGCTTACCATTAAAATAAACCCATGCATCTTCTTGTGCAAATACTGTAAACGAAAGAAGTATTAAAAGAAAAGTAAAGTTACATCTCATTCATCTATACTTTTTAGGGATCTTCTCCCAAATAAAGTATAAAGCTAAGAAATTACTCCCGAACCAACTAATTCATTTTCTAAATACCAAGCAACAAATTGTCCTTCTGTAATAGCAGACTGTGGTTCTTCAAACTCTACATACATACCGTCTTCAAATTGATGTAAAACAGCTTTTTGAAGAGGCTGACGATAACGAATTCTAGCCATCACTTCCATTTTCTCACCCGATTTCAAAGTCATATCTTCTCTAATCCAATGAACTTCAGACTCTCCAACAAAAAGAGCTTTTTTAAATAAACCCGGATGCTGGCTCGACATACCTGTATAAATTGTATTAGTTTCTACATCCGTAGCAATTACAAACAAAGGATTTATTGTTCCTCCTACATTTAGACCTTTTCTTTGTCCAACTGTAAAGTAATGAGCTCCTTGGTGATTTCCAACTACCTTTCCCATTGTTGGAATGTAGTCTAGCTTTTGAGATTCTAACTTTAATCTTTCTTCCAAAGAAAGTTCAGCTGATTTTTCAGAGGTATAAATCGGATCGGTTTTATCTACTTGAACAATTTTACCATCTTTTGGCTGTAATTTTTGCTGTAAAAATTCTGGAAGACGAACTTTTCCAATAAAACATAAACCTTGTGAATCTTTCTTTTCTGCTGTAACCAATTCCATTTCAGCAGCAATTTCGCGCACTTCAGGTTTTGTTAAAGCTCCGATAGGAAACAAAGCTTTAGACAATTGTTCTTGTGACAATTGGCATAAGAAGTACGATTGATCTTTATTATTGTCAACTCCAGCAACTAGTTGGTAAACTGGTTTTCCGTCTACCTCAATTTCGCTTTTTTGACAATAATGTCCCGTTGCCACATAATCGGCACCAAGACTTAAAGCGATTTTCATAAACACATCAAATTTGATTTCGCGGTTACAAAGCACGTCAGGATTTGGAGTTCTTCCTTTTTCGTATTCGTTGAACATATAATCAACGATTTTTTCTTTGTATTCCTCGCTTAAATCAACAGTTTGAAACGGTATGCCTAATTTTTCAGCCACAAGCAAAGCATCATTACTGTCTTCCAGCCAAGGACATTCGTTAGAAATAGTAACAGAGTCATCGTGCCAATTTTTCATAAAAAGGCCAATAACTTCGTATCCCTGCTGTTGCAATAAATACGCTGCAACACTAGAATCTACTCCACCTGAAAGTCCAACAACTACTCGTTTCATTTTGAAAAGTTTAATTTTTTAAGGTTGCAAAGGTACGCCAAATAATAGAAAATTTCACCATGGTTTTCATTACTTTAAGCAATCCCGCGGTAGATAAAACTTATTCTATTTTTACCCATTGGGCAAAATAGAATAATTAATAGAATAAAAATCAAATTTGATCTGCTTTAATCTTTTAAAATCTGCGTGAAATACTTTTTTCAGTCGATATTTTCACGCAGATTTTAAAAGATTAAAGCAGATTTGCAAAGATTTAAATTTAATTGGACGAGGTAAAATTGACAAAAACAATTTCACACAATGAGTTCTTTTTTTAATTACATTTAATCATCCATTTTTATGATATGAAAAAATACATTTATAGCTTGTTTTTCCTTTTCGTATTAACTTCGTTAAGTGCGCAGCGATTTAGCGCGTCTTTACCAAATTATGAAGCTTACAAAGCATTTAGAGGAAAACCTTTGTCTGATAAATTTTCGAATATTGAATCAGTAAAAGTCATTTACGATCTCAGAAAACAAAAAATGTATTATTTCAACAGCAGTATTATTTTGCTTCATTACGATTTTGTAGTTAATTATTTGGGATACAGCCATGATTTAGAAGTCTTCAATAATGAGAACTATAGCAACACTGAAAAGAATAGAGATTTTCTTCTCGGAAATTTAAATCACATTAAAGGAACAGACAAATGGATTTTTGAACTCGCTGCATCCGATCATATGCCTCTACCACTGATTGAACGTTTTTTTACTATGGTTAAAAATTCCACTTTTATTGGAGAAAAACTGAAATTTTATCTGAACAATCCAGAAATGATGAATTGGTTCCAACGCGAGGAATTCAAAATTCCATGTGTAAAATCTGATTATATTTTTGGCGAATTAAAATATCAGGAAGTTGTTCGTGGAAGTACTATTGGGATTCTGCGACAATACAAAATCAAAGATTTAGAAACTACAAAACCTAGTTCTGACGAGATTATTATTCTGGACGGAACGCCTGATATTCTCCCAAATGTGCGAGGAATTATTGTCAATGAACTTCAAACTCCATTAAGCCATTTGGTTCTTTTAGGAAAAAACAGAAAGATTCCGATAATGGCGTATACGGATATTGAAAAAGACAAGAACATAAAAAGGCTACTTTCTAAAAAAGTAGAATTAAAAATTGAAGTCGATACTTTTTTCATTAAAGAAACCACTAAAAAAATTCCAACAAAATCTCCTGGAAAAAAGAAAAAGCTAGTTATAGACAATAGCGTTATAGAATTGGTCAATTTATCTGAAATTCCAAAAAAGGGAATTAATTATATTGGTTCGAAGGCACAAAACATGGCGTATTTAATTGCCATTTCTAAAGAGATTTCCTTTAAAGTTCCAGAAAATGCACATGCTATTCCGTTTTACTTTTACACAAAACATATTCAAAAAGCATCTATTTCGCCATTAATTACAGAGCTTTTGGCTTTCCCACAAAAAGATTCTGCGGTTTGGATCAATAAACAGCTTAAGAAAATTAGAGACGCTATCAAAAAAGAACCTATTGATCCTGAATTAATATCGAAATTGAATATTGCTTTTAAAGACGCCAAATTTAAAAACTTCAGATTTCGTTCGTCTACGAATGCAGAAGATTTAGATGATTTTAATGGCGCTGGATTGTACGATTCTAAAACCGGAATTATAGGCGATTCGATCAAAACTTTCGAAAAAGCCATAAAACAAGTCTGGGCAAGTGTCTGGAATGAAGCCTCGTATAATGAACGAGAACTTTTTGGAATTGATCAGCAAAATATTGCAATGGGTGTCTTGGTGCATCGCTCTTTTCCAGATGAATTGGCAAATGGCGTAATTATTACCAAAAATATATTTAGAGAAAACTTTCCTGGAATTACGGTCAATGTTCAAAAGGGAGAAAATTCGGTTGTGAAACCCGAAAAAGGAGAAATCTGCGAACAGTTTGTAGCCTATCATTTTAACGACGGAAAAGACGAAACAGATTTTGATATTGATTATACTTCCAATTCCAATCTGAATAATAATGAACCGTTATTGACTCGAAAAGAAATGAGTAATCTATACGATGTCAGTAAAAAAATTGAAACTAAAATGTATCGTTATTGGCGTAAAAACCAATTTCATCCTGTAGATATTGAATTTAAAATTGTGGGAGAAAAAAGAGATTTGTACATCAAACAAGTCCGTCCATTCAACGATTAATAGAATACTAATAAATCTATTTCGTTGCTTGCTGTGTTGATTAATACAATTCTAAAGTCGAAATCTTCAATCTTAATTTTCTGCTGAATTGATTTTCGAATTACTTCTGAATTTAAAGAAAAATTATCGTCAAGCGGAATTTTCACATCTACAGAATTCAGATATTTTGAAGCTTTTTTGTTGACAATAACCGAAGCGGCAATATAAAATCCGATAATAATAATTTGAAAAAACAGCAACAGTTCAATCTTTTCAAACGGATACATAATGTCCAGAATTGACAATGTAATTGTGGCAAAAAGAAAGATGATAGCATTTACCGTGAAAGATTGTGTTCTAAATCGAAGTATCGAAAAAATAGCAAAAAGGCCAAAACCAATTCCGACTCCAATTTCTATTTTGGTAAAAAGATAACAAAGGGAAAAAGTACAAAGTCCCACAATAACCATCAACGGATTTATAGTAGCATTATCTTTTCTGTTTGAGAAAAAATATAAAACCAAAATCGAAAAAAACAACAGTAAAAATCGTCCTAAAAGTTCTTGTAAATCCATTGGTTAGAATAAATTGGTTACTCAAAAGTAAACAATTTATTCTTTACCTATTTTATTTTTAAGGAATGAATTCTGAACTTTTTAGGCTATTACTTTTTTGGCGCTGGTCATTTTTCAGAAGCTTTATTCGTGTCTTTAGGATCACTCATATTTACTTCTTTCACCAATTTTCCTTTTTGGTAAAACTGCCAGATTCCAGCTTTTTTACCATTTATAAACTTTCCTTTAGAAGCAACAGACTTATCTGAATCATAAAAAACAGCTGCACCATTGTATTCATTATTTACAAAGTTCGATTCTTCCAAAAGCGTTCCGTCCTGCCCTATTTTTTTATATGCTGCCTTCTTTTAAACCATTTTTATAGGTCATCTCTTCCGCAATTTGTGCATTGGGATAATAAACAGTTTTTAAACCTTCTAATTTTCCATTTTTATAATTCTCAACCGCCATTAAAACTTTAGAAGCTTTATGGTAATATTTCCATTCCCCTTCGCGAGCTTTTCCTATCTCTTTTCCTTCACTTACTTTGTTTTTATTTTGATCAAAAAAGACAGTATACGAGCTTCCATCATTGGCACTAAAATCTCTTGTTGCTAAGACATCACCTTTTTTAGTATCATCAAAAAATTTAAAAACACCAGTTTCCTTTCCATGATCAAAAGTTCCTTCGTAGCGAGGGCGTTTAGATTCAGCATAAGTGCCTTTCCAAAGTCCGTCTTTTTTTCCAGCCGCGTCAACTTTATTGGTTTCTTGAGAAAAAGCTGCTGTAGTAATTAGAAATAAAATCCAAATTTTTTTCATAAACTGTTTTTCTTTATAACATTAAAAAGCGTGTTTTATTATTGCAAAAGTATAACCAATTTTACTTTTTTACCGATTTTTAAAGTCTTAAATACTATTTAAAATTTTGTTAAACAAAATTTAGACCTACGAATAATAAAATCAGAACTAAAACAATATAAACAACTAAAAATCAACAACATAAAAACGACAAACAAAGCGAGTAAAACATGTAACGAATATAACTTTTGTTTAACATTATGTAAAAATAGTTAAACAAAATATCATAATTTAGCCTAACAAACTAAAAACTATATTATGAAAACATTGAAAATTAAATTAATTGCTTTTTTAGCATTAATTGCTTTCGTTAGCATTTCATGTAATAATGATGACGACGACTCGCAACAGACTCCACAAACGATTGTATCTATTGCGAAAGCAAATCCTGACCTTAGCAGTTTAGTTGCTGCTTTAGAAAAAGCAGATCTAGCTGCTACATTGAACTCTTCTGGCTCTTACACCGTCTTTGCACCTAATAATAAAGCTTTTAGCGCTTTCCTCTCTGCAAACGGTTATGCTAATCTTAATGCAGTTCCTGTTGCTGCTTTAAAAGAAATATTACTCAACCATGTTTTAAGCACAAAAGTAAAATCTAGCGAGATTACTACAGGATATGTAAAAACTCTGGCAAAAGGAAATGCTTCAGCATCAAACACCATAAGTATGTATCTTGAAAAAAACACAGGAGTTGATATTAATGGCGGAAAAGCCAATGGCGGTGCAACAGTAACAACTGCAGATATTGAAGCTTCAAATGGCGTTATTCATTTGGTTGATGGTGTAATAGGATTACCTACTATTGTTAACCATGCTGTGGCTAACAAAAATTTCACAACACTTGTAACAGCATTGAGCTACAACTCTGCATCTGGTTTTGTTGGAATATTATCTGGAACGGCAAGTTCACCTTTTACTGTTTTTGCACCTACAAATACTGCATTTGCAAGTTTCTTAACCGAAACTGGATTCTCTGGTCTTTCTGCGATTCCTGCTAATGTTTTAGAAACTACCCTGAAATATCATGTGGTTGCTGGTGCGAATGTGCAATCGACTTCTTTAACAAACGGACAGGTAGTTAATACTTTTGCCAGTCAAAGTTTCACAATTGGCCTTACTGGAGGCGCAAAAATTACGGACACCAATAATAGAGTTAGTAATATTATTGTAACAGATGTTCAATGTTCAAACGGTATAATCCATGCTATTGACAAGGTTTTATTACCTAAATTTTAAATACAACTAATTGCAAATAAAAAACCGTCTCGTTAAAAAACGAGACGGTTTTTTTGTTTTATTGATATAGAATTACTTCTTTTTCTTATTCTGAGCTTTTGCTGCTTCCTGTTGTTCCATTACTTCTTGAAGACGCTGTTGGAACTTACTTGGCTTTTTAGGCTCTCTTTGTTTGTTTTCTTGAATCTGAGCGTGAATTTTATCACTATCTACAATATAATTCTTGATTACAAACATGATTCCGATTGTAATTAAGTTTGAAATAAAGTTATACAAACTCAATCCTGCACCATAACTATTGAAGAAAATTAACATCATTAATGGCGAAACGTAAATCATGATTTTCATCATTTTTGCCATATCCGGCATACCTTCTTGTTGAGGAGCAGCCATCTGCTGATCTCCAGAAGTCATTTTCATATAGAAGAAAATTGCAATTGCTGCCAAAATTGGGAACAAACTGATATGATCTCCATACAATGGAATAGTAAACGGTAATTTTACAACAGAGTCAAAAGATGATAAATCGTCCGCCCAAAGGAAACTTTTCTGTCTTAATTCAAATGCTGCAGGGAAAAACTGGAACGATGCATACATAAATGGCAACTGAATCAATGCCGGAATACATCCTGCCATTGGGTTTACACCTGCTTTGTTGTACAGTTTCATTGTTTCCTGTTGTTTCTTCATTGGGTCTTTTTTGAATTTCTCTCCCAACTCAGCAATATCAGGTCTTAAAACTTTCATTTTAGCCTGAGACAAGAATGACTTATAGGTAATTGGCGACATAGCCAATTTGATGATAATCGTAAAAATGATAATCGCAATTCCTAATGACAATCCGATTGTTGAACTTAAGAATCCGAATAATGGAATGAAGATTAATTTGTTAATCCATCCAAAAATTCCCCATCCTAAAGGAATGATCTTATCGAAATTTTTATCGTAAGCTTTTAGTGTTTTGTAATCCACAGGACCCATATACAAATTCATTTTGTAATCGATCTCTCCGTTTGAAAATGCTAAAGGTAAATTTGCTCTAAACTGTTTCGTAAAAACAGTATCGATTTTTTCATCTTTAACTAAATCATCAGATTGTAATTTTGAAGTCTCAAAAGGCTTTTCTGTAGATAAAATAGTAGCAAAGAAATGCTGTTTAAAAGCTACATAACTCACTTTTTCAGGAGTTTCTTCTTTTCCTTGTCCGTGCGAACTAACGTTATTGTATTTTGATTCGTTGTATTTGAAATCGATTTGAGCAAAACGGTTTTCATAAGAAACACTTTTTTCGTTTCTATATGTTTTTAAATCCCATTGCAAATCAATTGGTCTTGCAGAATTTAAAACTCTGTTCAAACCTTGAGAACGGATATCAAAACCAACTAAATAATTGTTTGGTTTTAAGATGTATTTATATTCTAAAAATTCATTAGCTCCAGCTTTCAAACGCATAGATAAAACTTGGTCTGCACCAATTTTCTCTAATGTTGGTTCGAAATACAGATCTTTAGAATTTAATGTTCTATTGTCTGTAGTAAGAAGCTGCAAATTTAAATTTGAGTTGTTATTTTTGATTAACTCAACTAGCTCTCCAGAACCTTTTTTAAATCTTTCGAATTCTTTTAAAGTAGCTTCAACAATATAACCACCTTTATTAGCAATCTTTAATTTTAATTTTTCATTTTCGATTGTAGTAAAAGCTTCTTTTGCAGAAGGAAGTGTTGCAGAATAAGCAAATCCTCCTAAAGTTTTTTGCAATTGAGCCAATTGAACTGTATCTCCAGGAGTTACAGCAGCAGCTGGTAATGATGCCGTTTTTGCTTTATCTGCTTTTGCTTGTGCTTCTTGTTTAGCAACTAATTCTTTCTTGGCTTTTTCAGCAGCAATTTCTTTTTCAGAAGGCTGATTTTGGTACATAATCCAAATCAAAATTCCGAAGATCAATACAAAACCAATGATCGAATTGAGGTCTAATTTTTTTTCTTCCATTATAATTTAAAAAAGTTATTCGTTGAAGTCTATTAGTACTGAGTTTATCTCAAAAGTTACAAACTTCTCAAAATATTAATTACTGTTTTTTATGCGCATTTACTGCAGCAGCCACAAAGTTTACAAAGATTGGGTGCGGATTTGCAACCGTACTTTTGTATTCTGGGTGGTATTGAACACCGATAAAAAATGGGTGATTATCAAGCTCAACGATTTCTACTAAACCTGTATCAGGGTTAACTCCAGAAGCCTTCAAACCTGCTTTTTGCAATTCATCAGCATATTTATTATTGTACTCATAACGGTGGCGGTGACGCTCCGAAATAGTTTTTTCTCCGTAAATTCTGTGTGCTAAAGTGTTTGGTTTAATATCACATTTCCAAGCACCTAAACGCATTGTTCCTCCTTTATCGGTTACATTTTTCTGTTCTTCCATTAAATTCACAACCGGATGAGGCGTTTTATCGTTCATCTCTGTAGAATTCGCATCAGCATAACCTAAAATATTTCTAGAATATTCGATAACAGACATTTGCATTCCTAAACAAATTCCGAAGAAAGGAATGTTGTTTTCACGTACAAAACGAACTGCTTCAATTTTTCCTTCAATACCTCTTTCACCAAAACCTGGAGCAACTAAAACTCCATCTAAAGAACCTAATTTCTCTTCAACATTATCCGCATTAATATGCTCTGAGTGAATAGAAATTACATTTACTTTTGTTTCATTTGCAGCTCCTGCATGAATGAACGCCTCTAAAATAGATTTGTAGCAATCTTGCATTTCGACATATTTTCCAACTAAACCAATGTTTACAGTTTGTTTTGGATTTTTTAATCTTTTTAAGAAAGTATTCCAGTTTTTAAGATCTGGAGATGCTTTTTTAGGTAAATCTAATTTCTTTAAAGCCACAACATCTAATCCTTCTTCAAGCATTAAATTAGGAACTTCATATATAGTAGAAGCATCAATTGACTGAATAACTGCTTCTTTTTTCACATTACAGAATAAAGCTAATTTCTGGCGCAATTCCTGAGACAATTCGTGCTCTGTTCTACAAACCAAAATATCTGCTTTAATACCACTCTCCATTAAAGTTTTAACAGAGTGCTGAGTAGGTTTTGTTTTCAACTCACCAGCTGCAGCCAAATAAGGAACTAATGTTAAATGAATTACGATTCCGTTATTTTCACCCAACTCCCAAACTAATTGACGAACAGATTCTATGTAAGGTAGAGACTCGATATCACCAACTGTACCTCCAATTTCAGTAATTACAATATCATAGTCGCCAGATTTACCCAGCAATTGCATTCTGTCTTTGATTTCGTTTGTGATATGAGGAACAACCTGAACCGTTTTTCCTAAAAACTCTCCTCTTCTTTCTTTTTCAATAACCGAAAGATAAACTCTTCCTGTAGTAACGTTATTAGCCTGAGAAGTAGGAACGTTCAAGAAACGCTCGTAGTGTCCTAAGTCTAAGTCAGTTTCAGCTCCATCATCTGTCACATAACATTCTCCGTGCTCATACGGGTTTAGTGTCCCCGGATTTACGTTAATATATGGATCAAATTTTTGAATAGTCGTGCGATATCCTCTTCCTTGTAACAATTTTGCCAAAGATGCCGCGATAATCCCTTTTCCTAATGAAGAGGTCACACCTCCTGTAACAAAAATATATTTTGTTTGATTCATTCTGTTGTTGTTTGTAAGTAGTTGTGTAAAAAACTTGGCAAAAGTACAAATTTAATTAGACAATTTATACAATAGACTTCTTAGATTTTTAGAATTTTAGAATGCTGATTTTTTAGCTTTTTCAAATCAAAAGAAAACCTTCCTATATATTAATTTTTATCTATTGTTTAAAAGATTTTCAGTCATTATAATGAAAATTTTATCTAATTATATAAAAATCCCATAATCATAAAAAGCATGTTACATTGGCTTGGGATATTGCTTCTTAATATTCCGAATTAATTCTTCTAAACCATTCAATTTCAATTCATAAATAAGTTGCAATTGTTGACCAAGCTCTCCTTTTGGAAATCCTTTATTATGATACCAAACAACATAATACTCAGGTAAATCAATTAAATATTTTCCCTCGTATTTCCCGAAAGGCATTTTGGTGTGCGCTAATTTTATGAGTTGTTTTTTATCTTGATCCATAGTTTTCTTGTAGAAGAAAGAAGCAAGATGAAAGACTTCATAGATTTTCTGCTTATTTCATTTCATGCAAAACTACTATTTATTTTTTCTTTTGCCACAGATTAAAAGGATTCTCACAGATTAAAAACCTAGAACCTTAGTATCTCAGCAACTTAGAAGCTTAAAAAAAAGAAGCAAGAAAAAAGAACTTATTTGCGTTCCCTCTTCCTGCTTCAAAAATATCATTTAAGACTTATTACTAATTTCTAAAAACGCTAAAAAAACTTAGCATCTTAGCATCTCAGAACCTTAGCATCTTAGTAGTGCCATCTCACGAAAGCTTCCATTGCAGCATACGTTGCTAAACCTAATTGGTGATATAAAGCTGCCGTCTCGCGGTTTCTGTCTTCTGCTCTCTGCCAGAACTCTCTTGCGTCTGTTCCTTGGAAAACAACCCCATCTTTTTGAGACTGGTGTTTGAAGATTCCATGACGTTTTTCTAGAACTTGATCTGGACTCATTGGAACAGCCATCTCAACTTCGTCAATTCCCCACTCTTGCCAAGCTCCACGGTATAACCATAACCAACAATCGTTCATAAACTCTTTTGGTTTTAAAACTTTTACTGCCTCAAAAATCGCATCCAAACAAACTTTATGTGTTCCGTGTGGATCTGCTAAATCTCCCGCTGCGTAAATCTGGTGTGGTTTAATTTTCTCAATTAAATCAACTGTCAACTGAACATCTTCTGCTCCAATTGGTTTTTTCTCGATTGTCCCTGTTTCATAAAAAGGCAATTCCATAAAGTGAATTTGCTCGTCTGGAAGACCAACAAAATGACTTGTAGCTCTCGCCTCTCCTTTTCTGATTAGACCTTTAATGTAACGAACTTCTGGAATATCAATTTCGCTGTTCTTTTTGTTCTGCAAGAATGCTTCTGCCTTTTTATAGATATTATCAGCTTCTGCACTTTTGATTCCGAATTTCTCGTTGTAATCAATCACAAATCTTGCAAAACGAAGCGCCTCATCATCAGCAACGGCGATGTTTCCAGATGTTTGGTAAGCAACATGCACCTCATGTCCTTGCTCTTGCAAACGCATGAAAGTACCTCCCATACTAATAATATCATCATCTGGGTGCGGACTGAAAATCAATACACGTTTTTTAGCTGGCTCCGCTCTTTCAGGACGATTTGAGTCGTCTGCATTTGGTTTCCCACCTGGCCAACCTGTGATTGTATTTTGTAACTTATTAAATATCTTAATATTAGTATCGTAAGCTGTACCCGAATCTGCCAACAAATCGCTCATACCGTTTTCGATATAATCTGCATCTGTAAGCATTAAAATTGGTTTTTTAAGATCTAATGCCAATCCTAAAACTGCTTTACGAGTCAATTTATCTGTCCAAACAATTTTTTCAACCAGCCAAGGCTTGTTGATTCTCGTTAATTTTGAAGAAGCTTCTTTGTCTAAAACAAAAACTGCGTTGTTATGCTCTTGCAAGAATGAAGCAGGAACTCGGTTTGTAACTTCGTCTTCAACGGATTTTTTTACAATGTTTGCTTTTCCTTCACCCCAAGCTAATAAGATCACTCTTTTTGCTTCCATGATTTTTTTAACCCCAAGCGTAATTGCTGTTCTTGGCGTATTATTTAAACCAAAGAAATCTTTACTTGCCGCAACTCTTGTAATATGATCTAAAGCCACTAAACGAGTTTTAGAGTTTTGAAGCGAACCAGACTCATTAAATCCGATGTGTCCGTTTCCTCCAATTCCAAGAATCTGAAGATCGATTCCGCCTAAAGCTTCAATTTTAGCTTCATATTCGTGGCAATAATCTGCAATTTGTTCTTTTGTTAAAAGTCCGTCTGGAACATGAGCGTTTTCAGGTAAAATATCAACATGATCAAACAAAAGTTCCTTCATGAAACGAACATAACTATTGATTGAATTGGGTTCCATTGGATAATATTCATCCAAGTTAAAACTGATTACGTTTTTGAAACTCAAACCTTCTTCTTTATGCAGACGCACTAATTCGGCATACAATCCTTTTGGAGAAGAACCTGTTGCCAAACCAAGAATACATGGCTTTCCTTCTTTTTCTTTTTCTTTGATTAATGCTGCAATTTCTTGCGCTACTTCTTTTGAAGCATCTGTTGAGTTTTCAAAAACAACTGTATTAATGTTTTCGAATCGTTTTTCGAAACCTGTTGCTTTGTCGATTTTACTTTTTAACATGATATATTAATTTTTTATTTTTGTTCAACTATTCCATTTCCTGTATTTATGCCCTTTTACAGCATAAAACAAAATCATTGCATAAGAAGGTAATAACATTAAATACGCCAACTGATTACCGCTTTTTGAAACACCTTGCATATTTTTTGCAATATTTGCAGAATTGATGCTTTCAGTAATCATTCCGTAAAAAAGCGGAAAAACTGCACCACCGATAATTCCCATAATCAAAATAGCACTACCAATCTTGGTATAACCACCTAAATCCTGCAAAGCCATTGGCCAAATTGCTGGCCAGCATAATGCATTTGCCAATCCTAAAAGCGCTACCAAAAGTATCACCAATGGTATATTTGGAGTTCCAGGAACTGCGATCATTATTTTTGGCGAAATCAAAACAATTGCCAAAACCAACACCAAGCCCAATATTCCCGACACTTTTAAAGCAGTGACCTGAGAAAGATATTTAGGAATCAATACTATTCCAAGAACGTATCCGATAACCATTGCTGACATGGTAAATGAGGTTAGTTTAAGATAGAAATTCCCTTCTCCACCATAAACTCCAAGTTGTTTTCCGAAAGCTCCAATAGAATCTCCTGCCAAAACTTCGGCAGACAAATACAGCATTAAAGTAATTACTCCTAAAACAAGCTGCGGATATTTAAATGCATTTTTAATCTGTTGAAAAACACTTAAATTCGAAACATTTCCTTCTTCATCCAAATCAATTTCTGGAAGAGGAGAAAATTTAACCATCAAAGCTAAAACTGTAATAATCAACCCCATATAAAGATACGGCGTTTGCAATTGCAAAGCAAGAGAATTTAACGCAGTAGTTTTTGCAGCTTCATCCATCGCAGCGATTTTGTCTGCGGTAAAGTCCTGCATATTAGACAAAACCAAAACCGTAAGAACGATTGGCGCTACAAACCCAGCGAGTTTATTTGCAATTCCTAAAACACTGATTCTTGCCGCTGCACTTTCTCTAGGCCCAATTACAACAACATACGGATTTGATGCTGTCTGTAAAACCGCCAAACCAGTTCCCATTACAAATAAGGCTAATAAAAATAAAAGAAAAGTACGACTAGAAGCCGCTGGATAAAACATAAAAGCTCCTGCGGCGATAATTAGCAATCCTAAAGAGATTCCGTTTTTATACCCCACTTTTTCAATAATATAAGAAGAAGGAACTGCCATTACGAAGTAGGCAATATAAAATGCGAAAGTCACAAAATAAGCTTGCGAAGAAGTTAGTTCGCAGGCTAATTCAAAAAACGGAATTAGTGGTCCGTTAAGCCAGGTTACGAATCCTAGAATAAAAAACAATAAGGTTAAAATTACCATCGGAACAATGGCGCTTTTTTTCTCTACCTGTAATGTACTTTGAATGTTTGTCATAATTTTTGGTTGATTAGTTTATAGATTTATTTAATTCAAAATCTAAATTAGAATCAACTCTCACATTATTGATTGCGTAATTTATGCAAATATCTGCATTTTTTTTGCAAAACAAAAGTACTACATTAAATTTCCTTATTCTCTAATTTAGATATGAAAGTTTTGTTAATTTTTGCTATTCCAGTTTAAATCAGGGTAATATTTTGCCAAATATGTTTTTACATCGACAATATCTTCTTTGGCCGTTAGGTCTGGAACATGCTCCGAAAACGGAATTCCGATCGTTGTATTCGGATTTTCCTTAACGGAGTTCAAAAGCACTGTTGGAAGCTCCTTTTCATCACGCTCTGGATGAACGGGACAATTTTTAAGATGTATATATAAAGTCTTGCCATTAAACTTAAAAGCATTCATACTCACACGGATCTTTCCTTCTGCATCTTTATATTGTTCCAAATCCTCTTCTGAAGGCTTTTCTAAAATATCCAAAAGCTGATTATTTGCATCTAATTTTGCAATTGCAAAACGAGAAATACGTTCCAGTGGAAAACCCATTGCATCGCGGTCATAACTAATAAAAGCATTCGGGCTTTCAGTTTCTCTCAAAGCACGCAATGCTTCAGCAGAATACAAATTATCACTGTTACAAACCGAATAAAACTGCGAATTTAGTTCTGGATATTGCTCTACAGCTTGAAATAAAGCATCTGCAGTTCCAAAAGGTTTCCCTCTTCCTTCAGGAATATACTGAACAGCAAATGAAATATTGAGTCCGTGAAAATCGTTATCCTTCATTTTACTTCCATAAAATTCCTTAAACAATTCTCCTTGCTCTCCTATTATAATATAGATATTTTTATAACCTGCTTTTTTGGCATTCCATAAAAGATAATCCATAAGAGGTCTTCCGCTTGCGCCAACACCTATTAAACCTTTACTCCTTTCGTTAGCTTGTGCGATTTCTTCTGAAGAAAGATTATGGGTAACCGCTTCTTTTTTCATACGAGAAGAAGCTCCACCAGCTAGAATTACTAAATTGTTGTGCATTTTATTTTAATTTTCAATATTATCAATAATTCGTACTCCGGGATCAACATTTACCGCGTAAGCTTCTTGCGCTCCAGCATCTAAAATCGCCTTAATAATTCCATCTTCATTTTTTGGATCGGCAATCACCACAATGCTTCCGCCGCCGCCAGAACCTACAATTTTTGCTCCGTATGCACCGGCTTTCAATGCTGCGTTAATCATTTCATCAATTCTTGGAACAGTTATTTTCAGCAAATCGCGTAAAACTTCATGATGCCCATTCATTAAAGCACCAATTTTTTTAAGATCCAAAACTGGTTTTTCAAATTCTTTTAAAGCTTCCTTAGTGTACTGATAGTTCTTAACAGCAGCTTCAAAAAACGGAATCATACGATCTGGCAAACAATTTCTGTATTTATCCAAATCCTCTATTTCAGATGAATTCAAGTCAAACTGCGGATAGTTTTGCTTCACAATATCAATTGCCATTAAAGCATTTCCTTTTAATTCTCCAAGCAATCCAATAGTTTCCTTTGGAACACCAGAAACTCCAGTAATTAAACCCTTCAACTCTGTTCCTATTACATTAAAAGAAAACGGCTTTTGGGTATTAATATAAACGATATTTCCAACGCCAATACTAAAATGATCCATCATTCCGCCAGGTTCTCCGTGTTCTACAACTTCAGATTCGTAACCTAATTTAGAGAGAAATTCAGGCGTAACTTCTTGATCTATTCCGAAAGCTTCTATAAGGAAACGAATCCAAGCCATCAATAAAGCCGACGAACTCGATGTTCCCGAATTAATCGGAATATTTCCAGTAATTGTAATATCGTAGCCCGATTTAGGTTCACAGCCATATCTTCGCAATACTCGCAAAGCAGATGCAAAATAATCTCTTGGTTCTAATTTTTCGAAAGCCTCGTATATATCGATAACTCGAATTTCATTAATATCAACCATATTCAGAACAAAAGTTTTGGTCTGATTTTCTTTTGCAATTAATTTAATATTTCGATCTATCGCACAGGCTATAACAGGCAACCCTAAATAATCTTGATGATCTCCAAAAAGACAGGTTCGGCCGGGAGCTAATGAGGTAATTTTTTTCACTTAAACACTTTGTGTTAAAATACTTTATTTCAATAAATTAAAGCATTATTTGGTTATAGATTTATTTTAGTTTTTCGGTTTTTATTTCACGAAACTAGAGATTATATTTTTATAAAACAAGAAAAAATATAAAAATGTGCTCGAACACACTATTTTTATGTTCTCGAGCACATTTATAAATTCTTACATAAAAAATGCGTTTATTAACTCAAAGTTTTTATATTTGTCTATATGGACAAAAAGTACACAATTAAGGATATAGCACAAATGGCTGGAGTTTCTAAAGGAACTGTAGACCGTGTGCTGCACAATAGAGGAAAAGTCTCTCCTGCTGCACTCGAAAAAATCAATGAAGTTTTGAATGTTATTGATTATGAACCCAACTTAATTGCACGAAATTTAAAAAGCACAAAAGTGTATCGTATTTGCGTTTTACTTCCTGATCCTGTATTTGACCCTTACTGGCTTCCTTGTGTTAACGGAATTCAGGATGCCATTACAGAATTCAAAGCTTACAATGTCGTTATAGAAATACATTACTTTAATCCAGAAAGCACCAAATCTTTTTTAAAGACGAATGAAACTATTATATCGCAATCACCAGATGCTGTTTTATTGACTCCGCTTTTCCATAAGGAAACCATCGAAATCATAAATCAATATGACGAACTGGGGATTATGGTCAACACCTTTAACAACCAAGTGGAATCCTCTTCTATTAAAAGCTTCGTGGGACAGGATTTATACAAAAGCGGCCGAGTTGCTGCCAGTTTAATGAATCTGATTCTTCCGAAAGGGCAAATTGCGATTATACATATTGATGAAAGCCTTAAAAATGCCGTTCACATGCAGGAAAAAGAACGCGGCTTTAGAAGTTATTTTGAAGAAAAAAACCTTTCTAATTTCTCTTTAACCACTTTAAAACTGAAATATTCCAACATTGAAACCAAGCTACCAGCTTTCATAAACGAAAATCCAGATTTAAGCGGCATTTTCATCACCACTTCAAAAGCCTACCAAATTGCCTCTACACTTTCAAACGTAACAGACAAAAAGATCGCTTTGATTGGATATGATTTAATTGATAAAAATGTTAGTTTTTTAAATCAAGGATTGGTTCACTTTTTAATCCATCAAAACCAAAAAAGACAGGCTTATTTAGGCGTAAGCACTTTAGCAGATCACTTTATATTTAGAAAAGACATTCCGGAAACTATTTTGCTTCCTATTGATATTATAAATGTAGAAAATGCTTCTTTTTACGTTAGCTAGGATTTTGCCACGAAGCCACTAAGACGCAAAGTTTTTTTATTTGAAACAACCATGGAATGTGTTTAAAAATAGATGCAAAAAAAAAAAAAACAACAAAAGTTAAAGCTGGAGGCAATTCAAATTAGATTTTCCCTTTAAAAAAACTTTGTGCCTTAGCGCCTTTGCGGCAAACTTTACTTCAAGATAAACCTCCCAAAAGAAGAAGCGATATGAAAATTCGGTTCTGCTGTATTTGGATTCACCCATGAAATCCAAGTTGGCTGATATTCGCCTTTTTCATTTGGAGAAAATTTAGCTCGGTAAACCCCAGCTTCGATAATATTGCCCTGAATTAAATCCAATTCTTTTAAAGACGCAATACTAATCCTTCCCGCAACCGTAAACGAATTTTGTCCTTTTACCGACTGTATTTCCAACTGTTTTTCCGGCCATCTCCAATTGTAATCAAAATTCCAATTCGGATAAGCTTCAAAATCCAAAATACGCGCATCTACATCCATTTCCAAACAATAATACGGACTCAGCTTTTCATCTTTTCTAAAAAAGAGCTCTACTCTATCCGAATTACAAATACTGTCTGTGGAATTGTCTTTTCGATCAATATAAACCTCTGAATCAAAAACTTGAAAATTAAAATAAAGATAATCTAAATCCCAAAGCGCGCGGAATTCAATCTTTAAAACTGGATCATTATTCCATGGCGAAGTAAAATCGGTTAAACAATTTGCTTTTTCCCAAAAAACAGGATCCATAATTTCGCTTACGTTTTTTTGACTTTTATCGATAATTTCTACGTGGTATTCTTTCAAAATTCTTCTTCTTAAAATCTGTTAATTTTTTATTTTCATAAAAGGTCAAAATGACCATTAATTTATTTCGCGATTTCGGCCTTTTTATCGTTGACCAATATAGTTCAAAAATCCAATAAAAAAACAAAGCGAATTCATAATTAAAACTAAAAATCACTTCCTTTTCACCATAAGAAAAGACTGCTTAATTTTTATGTTTTTCGTTTAGTGATTGCGAAATTCACAAGTTTTTAATAAATCCTTATTTATAATTCAAAAAACTACTAATATCACACATACTGTTTTTTCCAAATCATTTTAAAAATATCACAGCAATTTAAGTCAAAAAAAACGATTCGCACAATTTTATGTGCTCGAGAACATAAATTTTGTGTGTTCGAGCACATTTTTTGTGTTTTTTCTTGTTTTATAAAAATATAATCTCTAGTTTCGTCAGAGATTAATCTTAAAACTAAGTTAATTATGTAAAAATTAGGGTGATTTTTAACCTTTAAAAAAGAAGAAAATAGAACTAAACAAGCCGTGTTTAGCGCAAAAGCAAAAACTCTTATTCGCATAGAAAACAATTTAATCAACACGTAACTAAAAAAACAAAATGAATTCCACGATCAAAAAAGAAATCTAAAACCTACAAACAAGAAAAAAACAATTAAACATTAACCAAAACCAATTTAAAGTATGAAATTATTAACCCAAAAAAAGCCAAGAGATTTTCGGATTAACAATTTATCCCGCAAAGAAATCGGAATAACGGTTCTCTCGTTATTAGTTTTTACATTTCAAGCTTCTGCAGCTCCTTCTATAAATACTTCAGATAAAAACAAAACAGCGCTGTATTTTGAAAAAACAATAAAAGGTACTGTAACAGATCAGAACGGTTTACCTCTTCCAGGGGCAAATGTTGTGGTTAAGGGAACTACAAAAGGTGTTCAGACGGATGTTGACGGAACTTTTGCCATTACAGTTCCAGACAATGCTACAAAATTGGTGATTACTTTCATCGGTATGGAAGATCAAGAAGTTAGTATTGGAAGCGCTCCTCTAAAAATTGTCATGAAAGAAGCAGGACAAAAACTAGAAGAAGTAGTAATTGGATACGGAAAATCTAAGAAAAAAGACCTTACAGGTTCTGTGAGTTCGCTTAGCAAAGACAATTTAAACTTAGGCGGAACGGTTGCAAACGTTGGACAAGCTCTTCAAGGACGTGCTTCTGGAGTGCAGGTTCAGCAAAATAGTTATGCGCCTGGAACAAATCCGTCAGTAATAATTAGAGGTGGAAACTCAATCAATACTTCGAATGCTCCGTTATATGTTGTTGACGGATTCATTACTAGCACCGGAGGTTCAATTAGTCCAAACGATATTGAAAACATTCAGATTCTTAAAGATGCGGCTTCTACAGCAATTTATGGTGCTCGTGGAGGAAATGGGGTAATTTTGATTACTACTAAAAAAGGAAAAGCTGGAAAAATGAATGTTGAGGCCGAGATTTCTGATGGTTTTCAAAACATCATAAAAGAGCCTTCTTTATTGACTGGGCAGCAATATGCCGATTATCAGAATGCTCTTAATGCTGAAAACGGACGACCGCCACTTTTCCCTTCAAGTTTTCCTGTTGCCAATACGAATTGGTTTGACGCTGCAACTCGTCCTGGAGAAGTGCTTAACAGAACGCTTACTTTTAGCGGAAGCGACCAAACTTCAAAATTCTTTCTTTCTGGAAACTATTTAAAACAAACTGGAGCCATCGTAAACACTGATTTTGAAAGATACAGTGTGAGAATGGGTGCAGAAAAGAAATTCAACGATAAGCTAAACATGGGAATGAATGCTTATGGCGCTGTTGCTGAAGGAAATAATAGTGATTTTGGTGATAATATCTTATCTCCAATGTTCTCTATCCAGACCGCTCCTCCAGCTATTCCAATATACAATGCTGATGGTTCGTACTATAAATTTCAAGGAAAAGACAATGCATTAGCACTTTTACTTGAGCCAACAGATCATACAATCAATAGATTGGTAAACGGAAACATGTTTTTGGATTACCAGATCATTAAAGGTTTAACGTATCATTTTGGTGCTGGCGCAGAATGGCAAGAAAATATTCAAGGAAAATATACTCCTAGTACTTTAGTAGCGGGAGCTGCATTAAAAGGTTCTGGTTCTGAAGAAAATAAAACATATTTCAGATGGAGTACAGAACAGTATTTGACATATAAATTTGATATCAAAGAAGTACATTCTATAACAGCTATGATTGGTACTTCGAACCAAAAAGATACTTATGAAAGAGTAAGAGCGGCTGGCACAGGTTTCTCTAGCGATTTATTGACTTATTACAATCTTCAAGGAGCTTCAGTGTATCTAAAGCCTGAAACAGAAAAAACAGAAACAAAATTGACATCTTATTTTGGAAGGTTAAATTATGCGTTCAACGATAAATACTTAGCCACTTTTACGATTAGAAAAGACGGTTCTTCTCGTTTTGGGCCAAACAACAGATTTGGTATTTTCCCTTCTGGAGCCGTTGCCTGGAAAATCTCTAACGAATCCTTTATGCAAAACGTAAAAGCAATTTCCGAACTTAAATTGAGAGCGAGTTATGGTATTACAGGTAGTGATGGTATTGGAGACTACTCTTATATGAGCCGTTTATCTTCTTGGGGTGTAACTATTGCACCAGATGAATTTGTTGCAGGAACAGAACCAGCCAACTTAGCTAACCCAAATCTAAAATGGGAAGAAACAGCTCAGACTGATATCGGTTTAGATTTAGGTTTATTTAATGACAAACTTTCAATTACATTCGATTATTACAAAAAAAGAACGACAGATGCTCTTTTAAATGTTCCTGTTGGAGGATGGTGGGGATTTGGCACTCAGAGAGTTAACGCAGGAGTTATTGATAACCAAGGTATTGAGCTAGGAATAAGCACTACAAACTTTAGAACAGATAAATTTACTTGGACTACCTCATTAAACGTAGCATACAATAAACAAGAAGTAGTATCTCTAGCAGATAACGTAAAAATTATTAGTACAAACACTTCAAACCCAAGCGGAACAGTTTCTGGTCAAGAATTTACAAGATTGGAGCCTGGAAAAGAAATGGGAGTTTTATTTGGATACAAATATGCAGGAGTTATCAAAACAGGAGAAACTTATGCCCCTCAGCCATTATCTGCTCCTGGAGATCCTAAATATGTAGACGTTGATGGTGATGGACAAATTACAGCAAAAGACAGAACCTATTTAGGAAATACTATTCCTCATTATGTTGCAGGTTTCAATAACGATTTTAAGTATAGAAATTTCGATATGAATATCTTTTTCCAAGGCGCTTTTGACTATTCAGTTTACAATATGACTAAAATGGTTGGTGAGTCTTCTACAAGCACAGATGCACTAAACCGCTGGGTCGCTGGACAAAACGAAAACACCGATATTCCTAGAGATGGTTATTACAAAAGCACTTACGGAAGTTATGTGAATTCTAAATTTGTTGAAGAAGCTTCTTACTTACGTTTGAAAAATGTTTCTATCGGATATACAATTCCTGAAAGTGCATTAAAAACGGTGAAATTTATTGATAACATCAGATTATATGCAATCGGACAAAATTTATTGACGATTACAAATTATTCTGGAAATGATCCTGAGGTAAACGGACACTCTACGAACAATTTAGGTGGTGGAATCGACTTTAACTCATTCCCAGCTTCAAGAACTTTTATACTTGGAATTAAAGTAGCAATTCACTAGTCTAAAATGCTTTATAGTAACATTAAATTGATTAAAATGAAAAAATATACAATCTTATTACTTTTACTTACCGCCGGGACACAATTTTCGTGTAACCAAGATTTGGATCCTACGGTATACAGCAGTTTGACTAATACCAATGGGTATCAGACAAAATCGGATGCTATTGCGGCTATCAATTCCATTTATGGAAGATTAAAAGGAACCTTCTGTAGGCGATAACTTCTCATATTGGGCTACAAGACACTTTGCTCTAACAGATATTGCGACAGATTTAGGACACTGCCAATTTGGAGGAGATCCAGGACAACTATCATTAGGAACTTGGAATTCTGCAAACGGTCTTCTAAAAGAAGATTGGAACGCTATGTACAAATTGATTGCCAATGCTAATAATGCGATTTTCAACATTACACCAATGAGTGGTATTACAGCTGCAGAAAAAGCTCAATTTATTGCAGAAGCTAAATTCTTAAGATGTTCTGCTTACATGGATTTGACAGATTCTTGGGAGCCAGTAATTTTGATTACTGAAGCTAATCTAGGAAACCCTGGGTATTTAGATCAAACTCCGCCATCTTCTGTAGAAGAAATTGATGCTTTCATGATTAAAGAATTGACTGAAGCTGCCGATGTTCTTCCTCTTAATTACAAAAACAATGAAATTTATGGCACAAATGATGTGGGTCGCGCTACAAAAGGTGCAGCTCTTACGCTTTTGGCTAAATTATACTTAAGAAGCCACGACTGGCAAAAAGTAGCAACGCTAACCAAACAAGTAATGGATTTAAACGAATACCAGCTTTATCCTTCTTACTTAGGTTTGTTTAAAGAAAGTAACAAATGGTGCAGCGAAAACATCTTCTCTTCTTTGAGTGACGCCAACACAAACGGAACAGAATTATTAAACCACTTTGGTCCTGTTGATCATCCTGTTGTTCAAAACAGATGGCAATATTATACTGTAAACTGGGATTTCTACAACACTTTTGGTGACGAAGATGAAAGAAAACAATGCTTCTTCCCAGAATTTATGGGTACAGATGGTCTTCTTCATAAACAAGCGCCTTCATTGGGAGCTCAACCACCAGCTGGGGAATTCTACATGCAAGACGTTTCTACAAAAAAATATGCTGACGACGAAACCACTACTTATTATGATGGTCATAGTGTAAATATTCTTCGTTATGCTGATGTTTTATTGAGCAGAGCTGAAGCATTAAACGAAATCAGCGGACCAACTCAAGAAGCGATAGATCTTATCAACCAAGTAAAAGGAAGATCGCATGCAAAACTTCTAGTTTTATCAGATCATACGCAGACTAGTTTGAGAGATGCTATTTTACAAGAAAGAGGTTGGGAACTTTTCTACGAAGGAAAACGCCGTTCAGATTTAATCAGAATGAACAAATATGATGTTTTGGTAAATGCATACCATCTTAGAGTTGGTGAGGCCGCTTTAATCAAAATGCCGCAAAACAAATATTACACCTATCCGCAGAGTCAGGTAGACCTTAATCCGAACTTAAGCAACGCCGACAGACAATAAAGAATATCTAAATCAAGAACAGACAGTTAAATGTCTGTCTGTTCTTGAATTTTTATAACAATAAAAGTACTTTTCTGTTTCACAAAAGAAGCTTTTCAGATGATCAAAAAATTAATACAAAAAGGAAGTTTTATTTTAGTTCTGCTTGCATTGGCAAGTTGTTCTAACAACCAAATTATTTCCAATATCAATATTGGCACTCATGGCAACAACGAATTGAAAATTCAGATCGATGTTACTACGAATGACCAAGCTCAGGTATATGCAGAATATTGGTCGGACAAAAAAGGAACTCAAAGTAAAATCACCTCTCCTATTTCAAAATCAGGTCTTAAACATTCGCTGGTACTTTGCAACATAACTCCTGAAACCAATTATAGTTTTCAATTAATAACGGTTCAAAACGGTAATAAACAAACCAGTAAAGTTTATACTTTCAAATCTAGAAAACTTCCAGAATGGCTACAAAAACAATTTAAAGCCAATTGCCCGAAACCAGAATTACTACCAGAAAATTTCAAAAAAGGTTTTCTGCTTTTAGCCAAAAGAGAAACTCCAGGAACGGCCTATATTGTAGATTACAAAGGAAATTTAAGATGGTATCATACGCTTGAAGGAACTGGATTTAAAGTTACGCATTTTACAAAAGAACAAACGATTCTTTCCATTTTGGGAACAAATGATGAACCAACAAGTTATGGAAGTGAAATCCTAGAAATTAATCTTCAAGGCGATACTTTAACCCACATCAAAAAAGGGCAAGGCGATTTGAAGCAGGTTCTTCATCACGAAATCATCAAAAAATCGGCTGATGAAATTGTCGCCTTAACTGTCGAGCAAAAAATAATCGATTTGACTTCTATTGGAGGTAAAAAACAAGATACCATCAACGGAGACGGAATTTTAATCTTAAATAAAAAAGGAAAACAGCTTTGGAAATGGAGCGTTTTTGATGATTTAGATCCGTTTAAAGATAAAGATTTACTAAAAACCAAAAAGGATTGGACGCATGCCAACAGTTTGAGCTACGATACAGATGGAAACTTTTTAATTTCTTTCTATAACAATGGTCAGATTTGGAAAATCAATTCTAAAACAGGAAAAGTAATCTGGAAATTAGGAAAAGGCGGCACAATGAAAATGGCTCCAGACACCAATTTCTCTCAGGCGCATGCTGCGCATATCGACCAAGAAGGCAGTTTATTGTTTTTTGACAATGGAGTCGACATCAAACAATCTTCTGTTTTTGCCTTAAAAGTGGACGAAAAAAATAATGATGTAAAACTTGATTTTCATATCAAATTACCAAAAGATGTATACAACGATAGAATGGGAAGTGCTTATATGATCAATAAAGACCTCTTTTTGGTATGTTGCTCTAAAAGACATATTACCGTTTTAACCAATAAAAAAGGTGTTTTGTTATGGGCTTTAGAATCTGAAATTCCGCCTTATAGAGCCATCTTTATTCCAGAAGAAAAACTGAAACCTTTTCTTTTGAATTAAAAAGATATTTTCCTGCAAGGTTTTTAAAACCTTGTAGGTATAAGTAAATTAGAATAAATACCTAACAGGTTTTTAAAACCTGTTAGGATAAAAATAATAGACATGAAAAAAACAATTCTTATCGGACTTTTTTCAGCATTATCAATCGCTGTTTTCAATTCCTGTACCAAAAGCAATTCTCAGACTTTAGCTTCAAATACAATCGAAGAAGGAGAAGAAGATGAAGGTTACATCACAATTGATACTTCTCAAATTCCTGATGATCAATTTGGAGAATCGGTTCGTTACGGAAGAGAATTAATGATGAAAACCGCTTATTACATTGGCCTAAACGGAAAAAACGGACAATATTTAGGCAATAAAATGAACTGCACCAATTGTCATCAAGATGCGGGAACAAAACCTCATGCATTCAATTTAATGTCTTCACATGACAATTATCCACAATATCGCGGGCGCGAAAATAAGGTGCTTACACTAGCAGAAAGAGTTAATAACTGCATTATGCGCCCGCATTCTGGAAAACCGCTTCCGCTAGATAGCAAAGAAATGGTAGCCTTTTTATCTTATTTTAAATGGATTAGCAAATTTGTACCAAAAGATGGTAATTTTAAAGGAGCTAAAAATTTAGAAATCGAATTCCCGGATGTTGCCGCAAGTCCAGAAAGAGGAAAAGTTTTATTTGCCGAAAACTGCGCAAGATGTCACGGAAATAATGGTGAAGGAGTTTATAATGCTGATAAATCTGGCTACACTTATCCTCCTCTTTGGGGACAATATGGTTATCAGCCTGGCTCAAGCATGCACCGCGTAATCAAACAGGCGCAATGGTTAAAAAGCAACATGCCTTATGATAAAGTACAGCTTGGAAAACCGTACCTTACAGACAAACAAGCGCTTGATATTGCTGCTTATGTAAATGACGATTCCCAACATTCAAGACCAAACCCAAAAACATTGGATTATCCAAATAAAATGGGCAAGCCTATTGATTATGCACATAGCCCTTTCAATGATAATTTCTCTGAAGAACAGCATAAATACGGTCCTTATAAACCTATTATCGCTTACTGGAAAAAACAAGGATGGAAAGCCGTTTACTAAACTCAAAATATACTATTTAACCTGATTATACAATACAATGAAACTAAACCTAAACAACACAACGCTTTTAAGCAGAATACTGATAATGTGTTTTATTACGATCAGCATTCCTCTAACTGCACAAATTAAATATTCAGACGGAAATGACAGCTGGAATCCGAATCAATTAGGGAATCACCGCGCTGTAGTTGCTTTTTCTGGTTCAGGAAATGTTGCTAAAACAACGATCGAATGGCGAAGAAGAGACACAAATCCAGAACTTAAAAAAATTATCGTTCAGGATGCATCTGGAAAAGATATTCAGAATATAAAAACCGAAAACATCAATAGAGAAAACGGTACTATTTACTTCGAACCAATTTCTGGAAAAGGAACATACTACGTGTATTACATGCCTTATGTTGATGAAGGAACTGCAAATTATCCAAAAGGAATTTATCAGAAACCTGAAGACAAAGCCGATGCAAAATGGCTTTCTAATGTAAAAGCAAACTTAAAAGACAATGCGGCTGTAACAGAAATTCAGAGCGTGAATGCTTTCAATAGTTTTTATCCAATGGAAGTAATTGCGACAGCTGCTGAAACTTCGGCTCTTCTTGCAAAAAACAACGGAAATTCTTTCTTAGTTTTCCCAGAAGACAGAGAACATTCTATCAAATTAAAATCAGATCTGCCACAAAGATGGATTCAGAAAGGCGTTCAAAACAGCTTTTCTGATACGGCAATGAAAGGTGAATATTTAGCTTTTCAGTTGGGAGTTTACGCTCTTGAAGATTTAAAAAATGTAAAAGTATCTTTCACCAATTTAGTAAGCACAACTGGAGCAACAATTGAAGCGAAAGACATCAACTGCATCAATACTGACGGAACTAGATATGATGGTACTCCTTTTGCAAATACGGTTTCAGTTTCAAAAGGAAAAATTCAAGCAATGTGGTGCGGTATTGATGTTCCGCAAACAGCTGCTGCTGGAACTTACAACGGAAAGGCAACTGTAATTGCTGACGGAAAATCAAAAGAAATCAGCCTTCAAATTACCGTTTCTAATCAAGTAACAAAAAACGGAGGTATCGACAGTCCAGAAAAAATGACTCGTCTAAAATGGTTAAACTCAACATTAGCTCAGGAAAATACCGTTATTGCTCCTTATACTCCATTAGTCGTAAACAATTCTGAAATTGCTTTATTAGGAAGAAAACTGGTTTTAGCTCCAAACGGATTCCCGGGACAAATTCAGACTTTCTTTACTCCAGAAATGACTTCTGTAACAGCAAAAGCAAATGATGTTTTAAGCGCTCCAATCGATTTTCATTTTGTTGACGCTTCTGGAAAAGAAGTACAATGGAAAAACAGCGGTGTAAAATTCACTAAAAAAGAAGCTGGAATAGTTTCTTGGGAAAACACTTCGACTTCAAAATCGGTTCAAATGGATGTAAACGCTTCTGTTGAATTTGACGGTTTTGTACATTATATCGTGAAAGTTACAGCTCTTGAAGACGTTACCTTTAATGATATTAATTTCCAAATGTCAATGCAGCCAGCATCTGCAAAATACATGATGGGATTAGGTCAAAAAGGTGGCGATCGTCCTGCAACTTTCGATTGGAAATGGGATGTAGCACATAAAAACCAAGACGGCGCTTGGATTGGTGCTGTAAATTCTGGATTGCAGTTTTCTTTGAGAGATGAAAAATATAGCCGCCCTTTAAATACTAATTTCTATTTGCAAAAACCTTTATTACTTCCTACTTCATGGGGTAACGAAAATAAGGGCGGTATTACCATTACGCCAAACCAAAAATCGGTTGTAGTAAATGCTTACAGTGGTGCTAGAACAATGAAAAAAGGCGATGTTTTGTATTATAATTTCAACTTATTGATTACGCCTTTCCATACGATTAATACCGATTTTCAATGGGATACAAAGTTTTACCACAAATACAGCCCAATCGATTCTATTGCTAAAACTGGCGCAACGGTAATCAATATTCACCATGCAAACGCAATCAATCCATATATCAATTATCCTTTTATCGAATTTAAAAAGATGAAAACATATATCGATGAAGCGCATGAAAAAGGATTAAAAGTAAAAATCTACAATACGGTTAGAGAGGTTTCTAACAAAGCTTATGAGACTTTCGCTCTTAGAAGTTTAGGTCACGAAATCTATTCACCAGGAAAAGGTGGCGGATTCTCTTGGTTACAAGAACACGTTGGCGATGATTATATCGCAGCTTGGTTTGTTCCTGAAATTAAAGATGCTGCAATCGTAAACAGCGGTATGAACCGTTGGCATAATTATTATGTTGAAGGAATGAATTGGCTGACTCAAAACGTTGGCATTGACGGAATTTATCTAGATGACGTTGCCTTTGACAGAATCACTATGAAACGTATTAAAAGAGTTTTGACTAAAGATGGTCATCCTGGAATTATCGATTTGCATAGCGCGAATCAATACAACAAAAGCGACGGATTTAATAACAGTGCCAATTTATATATGGAGCACTTTCCGTACATCAATAAATTATGGTTTGGAGAATATTTCGATTACGAAAAAAATCAGCCTGACTTTTTCTTGACTGAGGTAAGCGGAATTCCGTTTGGATTAATGGGAGAAATGCTTCAGGATGGAGGAAACCCTTGGAGAGGAATGGTTTACGGGATGACAAACAGATTGCCTTGGAGCGACGGTGCTGACCCAAGAAACATCTGGAAAGTATGGGATTCTTTCGGAATTAAAGGTTCTGAAATGATTGGATATTGGAGCGAAAACTGTCCTGTAAAAACAAACAACGACAAAGTTCTAGCAACAGTTTACAAAAAGAACGGAACGGCTTTAATTTCAATCGCAAGCTGGGCAGATGCAGATGTAAATGTGAAACTAAATATTGACTGGAAAAAACTAGGAATCAATCCTGCAAAAGCAACTATTAGTGCTCCAGAAGTTACCAATTTCCAGCCTGCAAAAACATTCACAACAAAAGACGAAATAACTGTTCCTAAAGGAAAAGGATGGTTATTGATTGTGAAGTAAATACAACTAAAATTTAATGCCACAGATTACAGAGATTAACACATATTAATTTGTATTACGCATAGATTAAAAAAATCCTTTTAATCTGTGTAATCTGTGGCAAAACCAAATAACCACAAATAACCAAGCTCTCCATCATGAAATTTAGACCATTACTATCCTTTTTACTCCTTGGAAGCCTTTTTGTCACAGCACAAAACAAACCCACTATAAAAGAATACAAAAAAGTATTTACCACATATCCGTTCTCAAATCCTGATCCGATTCCGAAACCAGATACCAAGTTTTATCCGTATTTCCGTTTTGACGGTTTTACCGATAAACCCGTTCAGAAAGAATGGAAAGTGATCGAAATTGAAAACGATTATATCAAACTGATGATTCTGCCAGAGATTGGCGGAAAAGTTTGGTCGGCTATAGAAAAATCTACAGGAAAAGACATTGTGTACAATAATCATGTGGTAAAATTTAGAGACATTGCCATGCGCGAGCCGTGGACAAGCGGAGGTGTTGAAGGCAATTACGGAATTATCGGCCACACGCCAAACTGCGCCACTCCTGTCGATTACAAAATCATAAACCGAGAAGACGGAAGCATCAGCTGTGTAATTGGGGTTTTAGATTTATTGACAAGAACTTCTTGGAAATTAGACATCAATCTGCCAAAAGACAAAGCTTATTTTACTACAAATTCGTTTTGGTCAAATACAACCGAATTCGAACAGCCTTATTACACTTGGATGAATACGGGCATAAAAGCAGCCGAAAATCTGCAATTTATTTATCCAGGACAAACTTATATTGGTCATAACGGAGATTACCATCCATGGCCAATTGACAAAGAAAATGGCAAAGATTTGTCATTCTACAAAAACAACAATTTTGGCGGTTACAAATCCTATCACGTATTCGGGAAATATGATGATTTCTTTGGCGGATATTATCATGACGAAGATTTCGGAATGGGAAGATATGGCAATCATGATGATAAACCGGGCAAAAAAATCTGGATTTGGGGATTGTCTCAGCAAGGAATGATCTGGGAAAAATTATTAACAGATACTGACGGACAATATGTAGAAGTGCAAAGCGGAAGATTGTTTAATCAAGCGAGCGAAGGCAGTAACCTTACACCTTTCAAACAACGTTCATTTGCGCCTTATCAGACTGATACCTGGACAGAATATTGGTTTCCTGTAAAACACACAAAAGGTTTTGTTAAAGCCAATAATTATGGCTCTGTCAATATTAAAAACGAAAATGGCTGGCTGAAAATCTATTTTTCTCCTCTTCAAAAATTAAATGAAAAAATTGAGGTTTTTGAAAACGATAAAAAAGTGTATTCTAAAGATATTGCTTTGAATACCATGCAAACTTTTAAAGATTCAATTCAGGTAAAAGTTGATTCTAATAAATTGAAATTTGTTTTAGGTGAAAATAAACTCGTTTGGAATTCTGCTCCAGAAGATGGAAATATCAATCGTCCTGTAGAAATACCTAAAGATTTTGATCATAATTCGGTTTATGGATTGTATTTGCAGGGGAAAAATTACATCAGTTTTAAAGATTATGTACTTGCCGAAGAAAAATTAAATGCCTGTTTAAAATTAGATGCTAACTACGCTCCTGCTCTTTCTGCATTGGCTTCTTTACAAATCAGAAAATTAGATTACAAAGCAGCTGTAAATTCAGCAAGCAAAGCTTTATCAATAGACACTTACGATCCTGCGGGTAATTATTTTTATGCTTTGGCTAATTTCCATTTAGGAAATAATACCGATGCAAAAGATGGTTTTGATATTGCTGCTGCAAGCGTTGAATTTAGAATTCCTGCTTATACTGCTTTAAGCAAAATTTATTTGGCCGAAAACGATTTGCCAAAAGCGGTTGAATATGCTGAAAAAAGCTTAATCTACAATCAATACAATGTTGAAGGTTTACAGGTTTTAGCAGTTTTATATCGTCTTCAAAATAATTCTGATAAAGCAAATTTGGTTTTAAAAACCATTACAAAACTAGATCCGCTGAATCATTTTGCTGATTTTGAAAAATACCTTTTGAACAATTCAAACGATTCAAAAAATGCTTTTACTGCTGCCATTCAAAACGAAATGCCAGAACAGACTTTTCTTGAATTAGGAATCTGGTACAATAATTTAAGCCGAAAAGAAGAAGCTTTAAAAGTGTTTTCTATTGCAGAACCAAGTGCTGAAATTATCTATTGGAAAGCCTTTTTAGAAAACAAACCGGTTGATGTAAGCAAAATCAAACCAGGAACTAGTTTCCCTTTTAGAAATGAAACTGCTGAAATTCTAAAATCTTTAATTAAAACAAACGATCAATACCAATTAAAATATCATTTGGGTTTAATTGAATGGAATCGTAACAGCATCTCAGAAGCTAAAAGATTGTTTTCAGAATGCGGTTCAAAACCAAATGATCCTGCTTTTTATGGCGCAAAAGCTTCTTTATTCAAAGACGATGCTACAATCGCTTTGACAAGTCTTCAACAAGCTATAAAATTAGATCCGCAAGGCTGGAGATACCATAAAATGCTGGCAGAACATTATATCGCTCAAAAACAATTTGATAAAGCGCTTACAACAGCTGAATCTTTCTATAAAAAGCATCAAGACAATTATTTGATTGGAATGCTTTACGCTAAAACTTTATTGCTAAACAAAAAATACCGTGAAGCCGATTCGTTTTTAACCAAATTGCAAATCCTTCCGTTTGAAGGTGCAACAGCAGGAAGACAATTGTATCATGAAGCTAAGTTGATGCAAGCTTTAGCAGAAATCAAAAACAAGCAGTACAAAAAAGCATTACAATTTATTGCCGATGCCAAACTATTTCCAGAGAATTTAGGCGTTGGAAAACCGTATGACGAAAACATAGATGAAAGACTAGAAAACTGGCTGGATTATCAATGTTACAACAGTCTTGGAAATAAAGAAATGGCTTCTAAATCATTAGATAAAATCGTTGCTTTCCGTCCTGTAGTGGATAATACGGTTATGAACTTCCTTCCGGCAAACAACCTTGTTTCGGCGTGGGCTATCGAAAAAACATCTTCTTCACAAGAGGCCGAAAAATGGATTAAAACGCAGGCAGATTTATATCCTACAAATAAAATTGTGCAGTGGACTTTATTGTCTTACACCAAAAAACCATCGAATGTTTTGAGTGAAGATGAAAAAGACGGTGAAGTTAGAATTATCGAAAAATTGTAAAGAACTTTCAAAAACAATAAAATGAAAAACCATTTTTTAAAATATACTTTTTTGGGTCTTGTCGTTTTGATGAGTCCAAAAATTGAGGCGCAAAACAAAGCTGAAAAGGTTGACGAATTATCCATTTACCGCGCTACTCCATTAAAAACACACGATTTAATTCATACCAAACTGGAAGTTTCATTCGATTACGGAAAACGTTATTTGTACGGAAAAGAATGGATTACTTTAAAACCTCATTTCTACGAAACAGATTCACTTAAGCTAGATGCAAAAGGAATGGATTTCAAAGAAATTGCTATTATTGATGGTAAAAAAAGCATTCCGTTGCAATACAAATATGATAACGAAGAGCTTTCAATTGCTTTAAATAGAAAATATAAACGAACTGAAAAGTATACGATTTTCATTAATTACACTGCAAAACCAGCAGAACTGAAAAGTAAAGCTGGCGAATCGATTACCAATTCAAACGGATTGTATTTTATTAATCCTGACGGAAAAGGTGACAAACCAACACAAATATGGACGCAAGGTGAAACGGAAGCTTCTTCTTGCTGGTTCCCAACAATCGATAAACCAAATCAGAAAACAACTTCTGAAATTGCGATGACTGTTGAGGCAAAATATACGACACTTTCAAACGGTAAATTGGCTTCTCAAAAAGTAAATAAAGACGGAACAAGAACGGATATCTGGAAGATGGAACAGCCAAATGCGCCTTATTTGTTTATGATGGCCGTTGGTGATTTTAAAATTTATAAAGATTCATATAACGGTAAAGAAGTCAGCTATTATTTAGAGCCAAAATATGCGCCGTATGCCAAACAAATTTTTTATAAAACTCCAGATATGATGAATTTTTACAGCAAAATGCTTGGCGTAGAATATCCTTGGGCGAAATATTCTCAAATTGTGGTAAAAGACTATTTTGGAGGTGCAATGGAAAATACTTCTGCAACCGTTCATGGTGAATATGTACAAAAAACAGAACGAGAATTATTAGATGATAATCAAGAAAGTACCATTGCTCACGAACTTTTTCACCAATGGTTTGGCGATTATGTAACGGCTGAGTCTTGGTCAAACTTAACCATGAATGAATCGTTTGCCACTTTTGGAGAAGTGCTTTGGCATGGGCATGATGCCGGACAAGATGGTGAAGACAGATCACGTTATGAAAAACTGCAGAATTATCTACGCTCTCAAAAAAATGGTGACAGTCCTATTTTAGCACGTTTTCATTACAGAAACGCAGACGATATGTTTGATAATATCAGCTATTCTAAAGGTTCGATTATTTTGTATGCCATGAAAAACCAAATGGGTGACGAAGCCTTTTTTAAAGGACTAAATCATTATCTGACAACAAACGCTTATAAATCTGGCGAACCGCATCAACTGCGTTTGTCTATGGAAGAAGTGACTGGAAAAGACTGGCAACCTTATTTTGAACAATGGTATTATAATGCTGGAAGTCCGATTCTGGATGTAAACTACAAATATGCTAACGGAAAAGTTATTATTACGATAAATCAATCTCAGGATAGTTCGGTGCAAACCTTTACACTGCCTTTAAAAGTTGATTTTTACGTAAACGGAACTAAAATCAGAAAGGATATTTTAATTAATAAAAAACAACAAACATTCACTTTTGATCTTCCTTCAAAACCTGAATTTATAGACTTAGATCCAGATAAAATCTTAGTTGGCGAAGTGAATGTTGATAAAAAAACGGCTGCTGATTATCTTTTTCAATATAAAAATGCACCATCGTATTATAACCGAATTGAAGCTATAAAATTTGCTTCAAAAGACAGAAGTCAGGAATCACAACTTATTTTATTGGACGGTTTAAAAGATCCTCAAGAAGATTTAAGAGTGTTGAGCATCAAAGCAATTGATTTAAATGAAATACAAACCAAAGATCAGGTTTTAAAATCACTGCTTGATATTGCCAAAAACGACAAAAAGACCATTGCCAGAGCAAATGCTATTGTAAAATTGGCTTCTACTGGAGATACTTCTTATAAAACGTTAATGGAAGAAAGCATTAAAGAACAATCATACAACGTAATTGCCGCCGGATTAGCAGGATTAACAAAATATGCACCAGCCGAAGCAGATAAGGCATTGGCTTCATTAGATGACGATACCCAAAAACATGTAACGCCATTAATAAAAAGATTTAGTAGTCAAAAATAATTATAAAAGTCCTTGGATTGTTTTGTTTTTGAAAACCTCTCTAATTTGGTTCATTAGAGAGGTTATTTTTAGAATTACCAGCTATAAAAGATTCAATTTAACACATAGAAACATAGATTTTTGTTGCTTCTATTTAAGATTAGAGAAAAAGCAAGCTTTAACACATAGCTCTATGTGCATTAAAATTAGTGAAACGCCTTTTTTTAGTTTGCAATGACTATGTTTCTATGTGTTAAAAATCACATCCAACTAATTAAAATAAATGCCCTAAAAGCATTTTTTGAACACCAAATTACCAACTTATGAAAACTACCTTTTTTAAACCTCTAATCATCCTTTTTCTTTTGTTCGGATGGACAATTGCAACCGCACAAATGATTAAGACCAAAACTCCTGCGCGTGCAAAAGGACAGCAAGATGTATTGAGAATGGCAGCAGATCCGATTCCGACCGTTCGTGTTGCTTTTATCGGACTTGGAATGCGCGGTCCTGGCGCCGTTGAACGTATGACACATATTCCGGGTGTAGAAATTGTAGCGTTGTGCGATATGACTCAGGAAAATACAGCAAAATCAAATGAAATTCTAACCAAAGCAGGTTTTCCAAAAGCGCAGGAATTTTATGGCGATGAAAATGCTTGGAGAAAAGTAACGGCTTTGCCAAACGTAGATTTAGTTTATGTAGCTACAGACTGGCTTCATCATGCTTCTATCGGAGTTCAAGCCATGAAAGACGGAAAACACGTTGCGATTGAAGTTCCTGGCGCTTTAACCATGAAAGAAATCTGGGAATTGATTGATACTTCAGAAAAAACGAGAAAGCACTGTATGCAATTGGAAAACTGCGTTTATGATTTCTTCGAACTGACTACTTTAAACATGGCTCAGCAAGGCCTTTTTGGAGAAATTCTTCATGCTGAAGGTTCGTATATTCACGGTTTACAGCCTTTTTGGGGAGAATACTGGAATAACTGGAGAATGGATTACAATATCAAACACCGCGGCGATGTTTATGCGACACACGGTATGGGGCCTGCGTGTCAGGCACTAAATATTCATCGCGGTGACAAAATGAATTTCTTGGTTTCAATGGATACAAAAGCCGTCGGAAATCCTGCTTACATCAAAGAAAAATCAGGAAAAGAAATTAAAGATTTTAGAAACGGTGATCATACCATGACGATGATTCGTACCGAAAACGGAAAAACGATCCAAATTCAGCACGATGTGACTTCTCCTCGTCCCTACAGCAGAATGTATCAATTGAGTGGTACAAAAGGTTTTGCTAACAAATATCCATTAGAAGGTTATGCTTTGGATGGAAAAGAATTAGGTGATGATGTAAAACCAAATCACGAAAAATTAAGTGCTCATTCTTTTGTTCCTGAAGAAGTGAAAAAAGCATTAATGGAAAAATACAAACATCCAATTGCAAAAGGAATCGAAGAACAAGCCAAAAAAGTCGGCGGTCACGGCGGAATGGATTTTATAATGGATTATCGTTTAATTCACTGTCTGCAAAAAGGACTTCCGTTGGATATGGACGTGTACGATTTAGCCGAATGGTCTTGCCTTCGTTGCATTAACCGAAATTTCATTAGACCATAATTCCGCTCCCGTTGAAATTCCAGATTTTACGCGTGGAGGCTGGAATAAACTTAAAAAATTAGAGTTTTCAGAATAAATATATTGGTTAGTTAAAGAGCGACAAGAGGGCAAAGTAGATGTTGCTCTCTTGTTCCATTTTTACACCATTCATAAAACAAAAAAGCCACCTGATTTTCTCAGATGGCTTCTTTTATTTTTAATAAAAATTAATTCCAGTTGAAAGTAATTCTCTTTTCTATTTCACTGCTTAAACTTAGAAATACTGGGCAAGTCATTGCAGCACGTTCCAAAATCGTTTTGCTTTTTTCATCAGCATTACTTTTCATTTGAAATACAATTTCGATTGCTCCAATTCTTCTTGGTTCAGCATTCATAATCTTAGTTACTTCAGCTGTAGAACCAACAAAATCTACTTCCAAATCACGGGCTTTAATTCCCATAATGGTCATCATGCAGCTTGCTAATGCGTTTGCTACAGTATCTGTTGGAGAAAATGCCTCTCCTTTTCCGTTATTATCTACTGGCGCGTCAGAAATGATTTCGCTTCCTGATTGCACGTGAATTGAACTTGTTCTTAAATCTCCTAAATAGGTTACTTTTGATGTCATTAATTTGCTACTTTTAAAGTTAAGTCACTATCATAATATAAGATGTAAACACCTTTATTAGCGTGTCCGCCATCTTCTTTTCTATAATATTGAAATTTATTGTCTACTTGCTGAGTCGTCATCAAATCAGCTGTTTCTTGAAATGTTTTTCCTTGAGATAAACGCATCATCGTGTCAAAAGTTACATCAAATCCTCTAGTTGCATAAGTTGTTGGATTTGCTTTGTTTTTCAAACGAAATTGTTTTTCATAAATTAAAACTGGCTGTTCGTCACTTTCGCGCGTTACAGAAGGATACATTAATTTCAATTTTATCAAATTATCAAAACTAATTTCATCTGTATCCAATGTGCTGTTTGGCTCTAAAATCACCAATTGAACCTGACATGTTTTCTGAGAATCAAGCAATGCTTTAATCGTAGCTTTAACCATCGCTGTATTACCGGTTTCCATCACAACATAATTCATTCGATTTGGCATCAACAAGCTTTTTAAATTAGCCACATCCAAACCACCTGTTTCGGTTAAAGTTGAAAATGCAACTCCTTTTTGGTTTTGTCTGATGTAATTAATAACCGATTCCTTTTTCTTATCTACTACCGCTACAATATTCCCGTTTTTAGAACGCATATAATCAAAAACCGAATTTCTAATTACATCACTTGAAGGTACGGTTTGGTATAAATTATCTATCGGATTTGCACTATCTTTTGATAAAGGAGAAATTACCGGAACGTCATACGAACGCAGCATGTTTGCTGTCGTTTCTGCGTTACTTTGGTAAAATGGTCCAATTACAGCATCTGCATCTTGAAGTTTCGGAGTTAAACCTACAACATTAGAAGTTGTTTTAGTTTCCTGAGAATCGTAAATAGCAACATCAATTGGAAGCTTTAATGTTTTTGCAGAATCAATCGCCATCATAGCTCCAGCATAAAAATCTAAAGTCATGTTTAAAAACTTGTCGTTTTTAATTCTGTTAGCTGTTCCAGAAGTATCGCTTTGTACTTTAGCCAAATTAAAAGGAAGCAATAAAACTACTTTTTTACGCTCGTTAAGACCTTTCTTTTTGGTCAATTCAACAATTTCCACGTTTTCGTTTTCAGTCGATTTTACTTTATCGACAATTTTAATTCCACCGCCAGTATTTTCAACTGGTTTATACACTGAAGAATCAGCAGGTTTATCTGGCACTTGTGCAGCAACAATTGGTGCTGGAGCCACATATCCTGTTGGAACTTTCAAAACCATTCCTTCTTTTACACCTTCAGAAAGTGACGGATTCAATGCCACTAGTTCTTCTTGCGACAGATGAAAAACCCTTCCTAAACTATAAAAAGTTTCCTTTGGTTTAACCTGATATTCCATATAAGTCACTGCTTTTTTAGAAGTTTCAGCAGGCTTTTTACTTTCTACAGCTTTTGCCGTTTCTACTGGAGCAGCTTCTGTTTTTGGAGCTGTTCCTTTTATCGTCAATCTGTAACCAACTGGCAAGCTGTTCACAATATCTGGATTGCGTTTTTCCAATTCGTCAACCGTAATATTATACTGTTTTGCAATACCAAATTTTGTTTCTTTTGGCTGAACATCATGATAAACATATTTTTCAGCACCTTTTTCTTTAGCAGGTTTTGCTGCCACTGCTTTTGGAGCAGATCCTTTTGCTGGAATAACTAACTTTTGTCCGATTTGAACACCAGTTTTTTCCAAAAACGGATTTGCAGCTTTTAAAGCTTCATCTGAAATTCCGTATTTTTTCTCGATACTATAAAAAGTTTCCTTTGGTTGCACTTCATGGATAATCTCTTTTCCTGAAGCCACTACAGCTTTAGTTTCAGAAACTTCTTTTTTTGCTTCTCCTGTTTTTGTCGGAATCAACAGCACAGAATTTGGCACCAATCCCGTTCTTGCATCTGGATTGAGCTGATAGATATCATAAGGCGTTACCTTAAATTTTTGTGCAATCTGATTAATCGTCTCACCGCTCGATACTTTATACTTCACCACTTTTTCTTGCGAAAATACGCTGGAAGTCATAAAAAATACGAGAGACAATACTGTTAAATAATATTTCATAATAAGGCTTAAAACAATTTAATTTCTAATTCTAAAATAAGTTACAATTTTACTAAAAGCAAAATTCGCGCCGTTTGCTTTATCGCTGTAAAAATTACCTTAAATCGATTTCTACTTTAGCAATAATGATTTCTTTATATAACTCATCTTCTTCTTTTTTCTTGCATTTATAAAGCACTTCTTCCATGTTTTCGAACTTATCGGCGTAAACATAATATGAAAGGCTGTTAATGTTGAAAAAGAAGCTAGCGTTAAATTCGCCAGAATCAATGAGTTTCATAATGAGCTTATCTCGGTCAACTGCGTCTGTAAATATACCTAAAACTAAGTAATACCCGTTTGAAACTTCTTTAAGATTATCATAAACTTCAACTTTTACAGTTTTGTCAGGTCTTAAGGGATTGTCTTTCAATTCTTGTTTCATTTCTTGCAATGAAATTGTTTTTGAATTTTCTCCTGCACCATTTTCCTTCTGTTTCTTAACCGCTTCATCCTGATATTTTTTCAATTTGATCAAAGCCAATTTATCATCAAATTTTCGAGCTTCCATACTATAATAAGAGGCTTTACTGATGTGTCTTTTAACCTCAATTTTTTTCTGAGTGTCCAAAGAATCTATTTTAGCAATTAAAAGCTGATTTTTTTCATCTCCTTTTTCCTGCTCGATTTTATAACGTTTAATTTCTTCTAAAGACAAACGCTGCTGTAAAGGTTCTGTATTGGATTTTTTCTCGCTTTCGCGGATTTTCTTCTTGTATTCCTGATTTTCCTCAACTGCGATTTTCTCTACTTTATTCATCAAACCAGCGTAGGCTTTTCGGTTTTCGGCCAGTTCCTTTTTCAATTGAGACGATAATTCATTCGTTTTATTGATTCCTTCAGAAGATTGTTTTTCCAATCTTTTAGATTCTTCAACATTCAAAATATCCATTCTCTTCAATTCTTTCAAATCATTATTCATTGAAGTGACAAGCGAATCTAACTTGGCCATTAAAATATCCTGAACATTCTTATTAGCTTCTAAAACCAATCGGAGTTTTTCAACTGAGTTTTCTTTAGAACCATTCATATCGTTCAAATTCACTTTCAGATCATTAATTTTTATAATTTTCTGATTCATCTCTTTCTGAACCACAAGACGGTCTTTTAAATCCTCTATTTCGACTGTTTTAGCTTTTGTTTTTTCAACCACAACTTGTTTTTCGGCCAAAGCCAACATCAATTCTTCACTTTCGTTTGATGGTTTTATGGCTGCAGTATTGATGGCTAATTTGTTTCCAACAATTAATCCGTTTACGATTTCAGGATTTTGAGATTCTAATTGATCAATTGAAATTCCGTATTTCTTAGCAATCGAAAACTTGGTTTCTTTTGGCTCTACAACATGAAAAATGGTTTCTTGATTAATTACGCGAACTCTCCCATCCAAAGTTTTTCTTTTGTTCGGAATTGAAATCGTTTGACCAATTTGCAATCCATTAATCAAAATGTCTTTATTTAAATTTTCTAAATCTTGAACCGAAACATTGTATTGTCTCGCAATGCTGAATAAAGATTCTTTAGCCACAACTTGATGCGTAGTTTTTGAAGAAACACCAACTTCTGATTTAGTTGCACTATCTAAATTTTGGGGAATTATTAATTCTTGACCAATTTGGAGTCCGCTGGCCAGAATTTCTGAATTGGCATTCTGAATGGCTTCAACTGAAACATGATATTGTTTTGACAAACCAAACAATGTTTCTTTGGGTGCAACAATATGGGTTTGCTGCTTTGAAGTTGTATTTTGTAAGGAGTGAACTGGAATCTTTATAATCTGATTATCCTTGATTCCGTTTTGCGATTCGGGGTTGAGTTTGTAAATCTCGTCTACAGAAACCTTGTATTTTTGGGCAATGAAAAAAGCGGTTTCTCCTTTTTGAATTCTGTGTTCAATTATTGCATCTTGTGCAGTTATTTTGTTAAAAGACAAAACAAACACAAGAGAAATCGTTAAAAGTTCTCTCATAAATAGTAGGTTATAAAAAATTAAGGCCTTACAAATGTAAGACCTTAATTTTAAATTATGCTACTATTCCCACTCAATTGTTGCAGGTGGTTTCGAACTAATATCGTAAACTACACGATTCACGCCTTTTACTTTATTGATAATGTCGTTTGACACTTTCATCAAGAAATCGTAAGGCAAATGAACCCAGTCAGCAGTCATACCGTCTGTTGATTCTACAGCTCTAAGCGCTACTACTTTTTCGTAAGTACGCTCATCACCCATAACACCAACACTGTTTACAGGAAGCAAAATTGCTCCAGCCTGCCAAACTTTATCGTATAATCCCCAAGATTTTAATCCTTCAATAAATACAGAATCCACATCTTGCAAGATCTGTACTTTCTCTGGCGTAATATCTCCTAAAATTCTAATTGATAATCCAGGTGCCTGGGAAAGGGTGTCTTCCTAATAATTCTGGATCTATTCCTAATGTAGCACCTACTCTTCTTACTTCGTCTTTGAAAAGCATTCTAAGTGGTTCTACAATTTTTAATTTCATATAATCTGGCAATCCACCAACGTTGTGGTGCGATTTAATTGTCGCAGATGGTCCTTTTACCGAAACAGATTCGATAACGTCTGGATAAATAGTTCCTTGCGCCAACCATTTTACGTCTTCTAATAAGTGCGATTCATCATCAAAAACTTCGATAAATACACGACCGATTGTTTTACGTTTCGTTTCAGGATCGCTGATTCCGGCCAATTCGCCAAGGAAACGATCTCCAGCATCTACACCTTTTACATTTAATCCCATTCCTTTGTATTGATCTAATACATTTTGGAATTCGTTTTTACGTAAAAGTCCGTTGTTAACGAAAATACAGTATAAATTTTGTCCGATGGCTTTGTTTAATAAAACTGCCGCTACGGTAGAATCTACTCCTCCAGATAAACCAAGAACCACTTTATCGTTTCCTAATTTCTCTTTTAGTTCTGCTACCATTTCGTCAACGAAAGCATTTGGAGTAAAGTTTTGAGGAACTTCAGCAATTTTTACTAAGAAATTTTCCAGCATTTTTTTCCCATCTGTAGAATGGTAAACCTCTGGATGATATTGAATTGCATAAGTAGTTTCGCCTTCAATTTTGTAAGCTGCGTATTCTACATCATGTGTGCTAGCTAATTTTACAGCATTTGTTGGAAGCGCTTTGATACTATCGCTATGGCTCATCCAAACCTGGCTGTTTTCTGAAACTCCTTCAAAGAAAGTTTCGCCTTCTTTAATATAAGACAAGTTTGCTCTACCGTATTCTCTTGTATTGGAAGCAGCTACTTCACCGCCACTGAAATGAGCCAAATATTGAGCTCCGTAACAAACAGCAAGCAAAGGCATTTTACCTCTAATTTGTGATAAATCAGGATGTGGCGCATCTTCTCCTCTAACAGAGAAAGGGCTTCCTCCTAAAATTACGGCTTTATAACTTGATAAATCACTTGGAATGTGATTGTAAGGAAAAATTTCGCAGAATATATTTAATTCGCGAACTCTACGCGCAATAAGCTGAGTATATTGCGATCCGAAATCTAAAATAAGTACGTTGTGTTGCATGCGCAAAAATACTTTTTATATTCGAAATTGAAAAATCGGAGCAGTGAAAAAAAATATTTTTTTTTCACTGTAGATTCTAAGATACTTAGTTACTAAGATTCTGAGCTTTTTTCTAACTCAAAAACAAAAAACTTAGCATCTTAGAACCTTAGCAACTCAGTATCTTTGCAAATCCAAAAACCCAATTATTTCGTATCTAACGAAAAACCAAATTTAATTTAACAATGAAATCAAAAATTATTGCCCTGACAGCTTTCTTATCGATCTTTTTTAGCTCTTGCAACACTGTTGATGATTTGCTGACTTTTACTATTTCGAACAATGCTTCGATTAAAATTCAAAGCACTTCTCCAATCAATTTGCCATCAGAGATTATTACGCCAGAGGTTACGACCAATTCTTCTGCTGAGTTTGAAAACAATAAAACAAAAGCAAATTTGGTGAAAGACGTAAAAATCAGATCGCTGAAATTATCAATTACAGATCCTTCGGATAAAACATTTACCTTTTTAAAATCTGTACATCTATATATTTCTACAGCTAACTCAGAAGAAATTGAATTAGCGTATGCTGACAATATCAATGTATCCAGCAATACGATCGATTTGATTTGTACTGATAAAAGATTAGATGAATACATAAAAGCAGACAGTTACAAAATCAGAACGAAAGTAACATTGAAAGAAACCTTAACAAAAGATGTGACCGTAAAAGCAGAAATGAAGTTTAAGGTTACTGCGGATCCATTCTAGTCTAAGATACTAAGATACTAAGATTCTAAGATACTGAGATACTAAGATTCTAAGATACTGAGATTTTAATCAGATTGTATAACAAAAAGGAGATTCTAAAATAGAATCTCCTTTTTGTTTGTGTTTAAGCTTCTAAAAAAAACTTAGAATCTTAGAATCTTAAAAAAATCACTCTTTCGTCACCACTATCGACGCTTTAAAACCTGCGGCTAGATTATCCCAGTAATCATTGGTTACTAGATTACCTTTATCGTCGTAAACCTGTATTTCTGCTGTGTTTCCTCCAAGCGTTCCTATATTTAGAGCTTCAAAATCTAATTTATTAAAACCTTGTCCAAGATTGATTTTTACTTGCTGGAAATTGGAATCTAGCAAAATTCGGTCTCTTACCACAACTTCATTGCAAGATACTTTTACTAAATCACCATCAATTGCTCCAAAATCTCGGAACTTCACTATAAAATATTCTGATTTCGTTTTAAAATCACCCAACGAAATATTCCTCTTCACCAATACCCCTCGCCCTTCTCTTAAACCAGCATCTTTTAAGCTTTTATCCAAATCTTTTTCCATTTTTGCTACATATCGGTCACCGGGATTAGCAAAATCGGTTTCAGTAGACATGGTAAATTTGCTTTTTTCTTCTCCAATCTGAAATTTTGATTTTGGAGTTATAGTAGTATTTTCAAAAACATTTGGCGTTTTAATTGCCGGCATATCATTAAAATCTGCCTGCGGATCTTTGACTTCGGGAATCGGAGTCTTTTTGGGCTTCGCAGTAAACTTTCCCCCTGGAATTGCTTTGAATTTAGTATTAGACTCAATTTGAGCTGATACAGACATCGCAGTAAAAAATAATATGAAAAATAAAATGTGCTTCATTGAAAAAATATTATCGAATCGCCTTTTATAATTAATACAAACCAAAAGTCTAGCATCACAAAAATAGTATAATTTAGTTAGGTGCTACAACTTTAGGAGTTTTATAACATTAAATTAAGCTAATTTTTGGAATCAAAAAACCTGCCAAAATTTTTTATTTCATAAAAAATAAATTTCAATTTTACAATTTGCAAATTCCAAAGACTTACTTTTTAAAAGCATATAGTATTTTGATTATTAACAACTTATTCTTACCTTGAAGACTTTATTTACCATTTATAAATCACAGCAAAATGGATTATATAGATTACTACAAAATATTGGATGTTACAAAATCGGCTACCGAAGCAGACATCAAAAAAGCATATCGAAAATTGGCTAGAAAATATCATCCCGATTTAAATCCGAATGATAAAGAAGCCGAGAAAAAATTCAAAGAAATAAATGAAGCAAACGAAGTTTTAAGCAATCCTGAAAATCGAAAAAAATACGATAAGTATGGTAAAGACTGGAAACATGCTGACGAATTTGAAAAAGCAGGCTACGATCCGAACCAGCAGCAAAGCAGACAGCAAGGCGGTTATCAATATTCTGAAGGCGATTTCTCTGGTTTTGAAGGTGGAGACTTTTCTGGAAGCGACTTTTCCGATTTTTTTAATTCGATGTATGGCGGAGGAAGAAGCAGATCTCAATCTAAATATAGAGGTCAGGATTTTAATGCTGAACTGGTTTTAGATTTAGCAGAAGCCTACACAACACATAAACGAAACTTGTCTGTAAACGGAAAAAATATTAGAATTACAATTCCCGCTGGTGTAGAAAATGGGCAGATTATAAAAATTCCGAATCATGGCGGGCCAGGTGTAAACGGCGACCAAACGGCGATTTGTACATCACCTTTATAATTTCAAATAATTCAGATTTTAAACGTGAAGGAAATAATTTGTACGCCGAGGCGCCAATCGATCTTTACACGGCTATTTTAGGCGGAGAAACATATATCAATACTTTTGATGGAAAAGTAAAAATTAAAGTCCCACCAGAAACGCAGCCTGGAACAAAGGTAAAATTGAAAGGAAAAGGTTTTCCTGTTTACAAAAAAGAAAATCAGTTTGGTGATTTATACATTACTTATACCATTAAACTTCCAACAAAACTGTCGGATAAAGAGAAAGAATTATTTGAAGAATTAGCAAAACTAAGAAAGTCATGAAAAGTAAAAATTTAATCCAGATCAAACAGTTTTGTATGTATCACGAAATTGAAAACACTTTTATCACTGAACTTAATAATTATGGCCTTATTCATATTATTAATGAAGAAAATGACGAGTTTCTGGAACAAGAACAGCTGCCAACGGTTGAAAAAATGATTCGAATGCATTATGATCTCAAAATAAATCTAGAAGGAATTGATGCCATTGCACATTTATTAAATAAGATTGAAGCCTTACAGCAAAATTTAAATACGATACAAAATAAGCTTCGCCTTTACGAAGAAAGAGAAACTGAATAACAATTAATATCACAAAAAAGCTTGAATTTCTGAATTGATTTCAAGCTTTTTTTAATCCCTTTCAGAACCATAATTCTTAAATTGCAGCATCTTTAATTAACCTGAATTTGCTTTTAAAACGTACAGCCAAATTCGCAAAAAACTAAAAAAATGAAAAGAGAAAACATCTTAACTGGATCGCCTTGGGAAGACAAAATGGGATATTGCCGTGCCGTAAGAATTGGCAATATTGTGGAAGTTTCTGGAACTGTAGCCATTGTTGACGGCGAAAAAGTAAAAGCTGATGACGCTTATGCTCAAACCTATAATATTTTGGAACGAGTTGAAAAAGTTTTAGAAGATTTAAATGTGGGGATGAAAGATGTTATTAGAACTAGAATTTTCACTACCAATGTTTCTACTTTTGAAGAAGTGGCGAGAGCACATTCTGCTTTCTTTAAAGATATAAAACCAACAACAGGATTTTACGAAATCAGTAAACTGGTTGCTCCAGAATATTTGGTTGAAATAGAATTTACTGCTGTTGTTCAGTAATTTTTTATAGCCACGAATTACACTAATTGCGCTAATTATTTTTTTATGCCACAGATTAAATGGATTAAAAATGATTATTTCCCTTTTAATTCGTGAAAATTGGCGAAATTCGTGGCTAAAATATTTTTATTATTTGAATGACTTTTCAAGCCTCAAAACAACTACTACTTGATATTCCTAAATGGATTCTTATCTGTGCTTTAATCGGAATACTTTCTGGATCGGCTTCAGCATTTTTCTTAGTTTCTTTAGAATGGGTGACGCAATTTAGAATTCACCATGACTGGATTATATGGCTTTTGCCTTTCGGCGGATTTATGGTTGGATTGAGTTATTATTATTGGGGAGAATCGGTTGCAAAAGGAAACAATCTTTTATTGGAAGAATACGAAAATCCCAAAAAAGTCATTCCGTTTAAAATGGCTCCTTTAGTACTTTTAGGAACATTACTGACCCATTTGTTCGGAGGATCTGCGGGACGAGAAGGAACTGCGGTACAAATGGGAGGCGCAATTGCCGATCAGTTTACAAAATTCTTCCAACTTGATAATTCAGAACGCAAGATTCTGATTATTCTTGGAATCAGCGCAGGTTTTGCTTCCGTTTTCGGAACTCCTTTGGCTGGCGCAATATTCGCTTTAGAAGTTTTATATTTCAGTAAAATTAATTTTAAAAGCATTTTACTTTCTTTTTTAGTGGCTTATGCGGCCTATTTTACTGTAGAATTCTGGGAAATAAAACATACCCATTACAGTATTCCTGTTGTTCCAGAACTTAGTTTAAACAATATTATTTTCACTCTAATTGTTGGGATCTTATCTGGATTTGCAGCATTATTATTTTCTAGAAGCACACATTTTTGGGGTTCACTTTTTTCGAAAAACATTAAATATCCTCCACTTCGTCCTGTAATTGGTGGAGTCGTTTTGGCTATTGCCATTGCCGGTTTCGGATTTACAAAATTCTCTGGATTAGGAGTTCCTGTAATTGTGGATTCTTTTTCGAATCCAAACCAATGGTATGATTTTCTATTAAAAATTTTATTTACCGGATTCACATTAGGAGCTGGTTTTAAAGGTGGCGAAGTAACACCGCTATTTTTTGTCGGTGCGACTTTAGGAAGTGCTTTATCGACCGTAATTCCAATGCCTATTGCGCTTTTAGCAGGAATCGGATTTGTTGCTGTTTTCTCAGGCGCAACCCACACTCCTATCGCCTGTACGATTATGGGAATGGAATTATTCGGAATTGCTCCTGGAATTTTCATCGCAATTGCCTGTACAATTGCTTATTTTTCTTCTGGTTCTGTTGGAATTTACAAGTCTCAGATTGTAAAAGGTGCGAAATATAAATTGTACCAAAGGTTTCTTTAAACGGAGTTTTCAGTCGCAGTCGCAGTTTACACTCTCAGTTTTAAAATAAAAAAATCCGTCCAAATCTGCGTTTTCGCGATAGCGAATTCGTTTCATCCGCGTACATTTTTTTTAACCCTAGAATATCTGAAAACTGAAACTGAAAACTGCGATTAAATATTTTCAGCATTACATTAAAAAAATGTAAATTCGCACACTATGAAAATACAAGATATTCAAGCGATTCAATTATTACTCGCTACCCCAAAGAAAATTGTCATCATTCCGCACAGAGGACCAGATGGCGATGCAATGGGATCAACATTAGGTTTATACCATTTTTTAATTAAAAACAATCATCAGGCAACAGTAATTGCTCCTAATGATTTTCCTAATTTTTTAGCTTGGCTTCCGGGATCTGAAACCGTAAAAATATTCGAAAAAGAAACTGAAATCTGTACACAAATTTTAGAAGAAGCTGAAATCATTTTCACACTTGATTTTAATGCTTTTCACCGTACAGGCGAAATGGAGCATACTTTAGCAAAACTGAAAGCTACTTTCATTATGATAGATCATCATCAAAAACCTGATGATTACGCTACCTATACTTATTCTGATACTTCATACGGATCTACTTGCGAAATGGTCTATAACTTTATCACTTTCTTAAACAAAAAAGAAGACATAGATAAAACCATTGCAACTTGTATTTATACAGGAATTTTAACCGATTCAGGTTCGTTTCGTTTTCCTGGCACAACAGGAAATACACATAGAATTATTGCTGAATTAATAGATTTAGGAGTTGAAAACACTCAGATTCCTGTATTACTTTTTGACAATAGCTCTTTCAGCAGATTACAGTTATTAGGCCGCGCTTTGCAAAACATGAAGGTCTTTGAAGATCATAAAACTTCATATACGACTTTAACACAAGAAGAGCTAGATTCTTTTAATTATGTTAAAGGTGATACTGAAGGAATTGTTAATTATGGCTTAAGTATAAAAGATATTGTTTTTACTGCTATTTTTATCGAAAATAAAGACGAAGGCATTATCAAGATTTCATTCCGTTCACAAGGAGGTTTTGATGTAAATCAGTTTGCTCGAGACCATTTCAACGGTGGCGGACATAGCAATGCAGCTGGCGGAAGATCTGAAGTTTCGATGCAAGAAACAGTTAATAAATTTGAAGATTTAGTAAAAAAACTAAAATTATAATCCAAATCATGAACTACCTAAAACTTAGCATTTACACTTTGCTTTTTACAGTTTTGTTGAGCAGCTGTAAGCATCATGAAGAAGCCAGAAGACCCATTTCTAGAGCTTCGGGAACATTCATGAAAAAATCGGCTGACCGAAACAAAAAATTAGTGGCAAATGAAGAAGATGTCATTAAGAAAATAATCAAAAGCAATCCGAAGGTAAAATATTATGCTACTCCAAAAGGCTATTGGTTTTATTATGACGAAAGAAATACAAATGAAACTGCAGCTCCAAGAAAAGGTGATATTGCTTACTTTAATATGGAAGTAAAAGACATAAAAGGCAATGTCATTTATTCTGAATCTGATCTTGGTCATCAAACTTACTATGTAGACAAACAAGACATTATGATGGGGCTTCGCGACGGAATAAAAAGAATGCATAAAAACGAAACGGTTACGTTTTTATTTCCATCGCATATGGCTTACGGATATCACGGAGATAATAAAAAAATTGGAACAAACGAATCTCTAATCGTTACAGTAACGCTTAGAAATTTTGTTCCAGATCCTACGGCACCAATAGCAAAACCTGCTGCTCAGCCATCAGCCGTAACGCCAAAACCTGCAGTTGTAAAACCTTCTGCACCAGCTAAACAAGATACATTACACTAACTCAATAAAAACAACATCTTAAAATGAAAAAGAGTATTTTATTATTACTAATAGCCGTAGGCTCATTTTATTCTTGTAAAGATGACCACAGTAATCTTCCTGATGGTTTATATGCCGATATCGAAACAAACAAAGGTCACATCATTGTAGAGCTTGATTACAAAAAAGCCCCTATTACAGTGGCTAACTTTGTGACTTTGGCTGAAGGTAAAAACGAGTTTGTAACACACGAACAATTAAAAAAGAAACCTTTTTTTGACGGTTTAAAATTTCACCGAGTAATTGAAAGTTTCATGATTCAAAGCGGTGATCCATTAGGAACTGGTTCTGGAGATACTGGATATAAATTTAAAGACGAATTTTCAGATTTGAAATTTGACAAAGCTGGAGTTTTAGCAATGGCAAATAACGGAACTGGAACAAACAGCAGCCAATTTTTTATCACTCACGTAGAAACTCCTTGGTTAGATAACCTACACACTATTTTTGGTCATGTGGTAAGCGCAAAAGATCAAGAAGTCGTAAACAAAGTTGTTCAGGGAGACAATATCGTTGCTGTAACTATTATTAGAAATGGTGAAGCGGCGAAAAAATTTGATGCTGTAAAAGTATTCCACGACTATTTTGCTGACATCGCAAAAGAACAACAAAAATACGCGGGAGCTCAAAAAGAAAAAGTAGATTATTATGCTACTCTAAAACCAAAAGCAACTAAAACTACGAGCGGTTTAGAATATGTAATTACAGAAAAAGGAAGCGGTAAGAAACCTGCTATTGGAAGTCAAATTTACATTCACTATGCTGGTTTCCTTGAAAACGGAACTTTATTTGACACTAGCATTGAAGAAGTGGCAAAACAATTCGGAAAATTTGATCCTGCAAGAGCACAAGCACAAGCCTACAAACCAATTGAATTTAAAGCAGGTCGTAAAGACGGTTTAATTCCTGGTTTTATTGAAGGAGTTGAGCAATTGTCTTATGGAGACAAAGCAGTTCTTTTCATTCCATCTCACTTAGCTTATGGAGCAACTGGTGCTGGAGGTGTAATTCCGCCAAACGCTAATATCATTTTCGAAATCCAAATTTCAGACAAACAGTAATTCAATTAAAGACTTAAAATTTAAAAGCAATGAAATTTAAATTTCTATTTTTATTTTGCTTAGCAATAGTAAATATACAAGCTCAAACTAAAAAGCCTGCGGCGAAACCAGCAGCGAAACCTACAACTACAGCAGCTGCTGTGGCAAATCCTGGCGACGGGATTTTCGCTACAATTTCGACTACAAAAGGAGACATTGTTCTTTCTTTAGAGTATGTAAAAGCTCCTGTTACAGTAGCAAACTTTATTACTTTGGCAGAAGGTACAAATCCTAATGTTAAAGCATCTCTTAAAGGAAAACCGTTTTACAACGGATTAAAATTCCATAGAGTAATTAACGATTTCATGATTCAGGGTGGTGATCCAGAAGGAAATGGTTCTGGAGGCCCAGGATATTCTTTTAAAGATGAATTTGTAGACGATTTAAAGTTCGAAAAAGGCGGTGTTCTTGCTATGGCAAATTCTGGTCCTGCAACAAACGGAAGCCAGTTTTTCATTACACACAAAGATACTCCTTGGTTAAACGGAAAACACACTATTTTTGGCCACGTAGTGTCTGGAATGGATAATGTAAATAAAATTGTTCAAGACGATGTAATGACAAAAATTGTTATTACACGCAAAGGTGCTGCTGCAAAGAAATTTGATGCTCTAAAAGTTTTAAGTGACGATGTAAAAAAAGAAGCGGCTAAAAAAGAAGAAGCAAAAAAAGTAATAACTGCAAAAGCAGCTTATTTTAAAGACTTAAAAGCAAAAGCAACTGCAACAGCTTCTGGTTTAAAATATGTAATCACTCAAAAAGGTACTGGCGTTAAAGGTGCTGAAGGTTCTAACATCTATTTTCACTACGCTGGATACTTTGAAGATGGAAACTTATTTGACAGCAGCATGGCTCCAGTAGCAAAAGCATATGGAAAATATGATGCCAATAGAGATGCGCAAGGCGGATACAAAGCGTTTCCTTTCACAGTTGGTAAAAAAGAGGGAATGATTCCTGGTTTTCTTGAAGCTCTGGATATGATGACAGACGGAGAAAAAGCGACTTTCTTTTTACCTTCAAATTTAGCGTATGGCGAAAAAGGTGCTGGCGGAGTTATCCCTCCAAATGCAACTTTGATTTTTGAAATTGAAACGTATCAAAACCAGCCTAAGTAATTAGAAAAGAGGAGATTTATTCTTTATAGATATAAAAAGCCATCAGAATTATTCTTGATGGCTTTTCTATTTTTTGCTGTTTATCTTTTTAAAGAATTCTTATTTTAAGCCTTTAAAAATCAATTCTATTACAATTAAATCACTATTTTCAACATAGTACAAGAGAATCCTAAACAAAATAGCTTACCTTTGCCGGCTTAATTTTTTTAAAACAGATAATTTATGACGTCGCAAAATAATGTATTAAAGGGTGTTTTTCTTGTTGCTTTGGGAGCAACTACTTACGGAATGTTGGCTACTTTTGTAAAAATGGCCTATTCTGAAGGATACACAACTGCAGAAGTAACGACCTCACAGTTTATATACGGAATTCTAGGTATTCTTGCCATCAATCTTTTTCAGCGTATTAAAAACAAAAACAAACCTGCCGTAAAAGCATCTCGTAAAAATGTTTTCAATTTAATGTTAGCTGGAACTTCTTTAGGAATGACAAGCTTATTTTATTATTTGGCGGTAAAATATATTCCTGTTTCTATCGGAATCGTTTTATTGATGCAAACCGTTTGGATGGGTGTTTTGCTTGAAATGATTTTAGAAAAAAAACTGCCTTCAAAACAAAAGGTCATTGCGGTATTAATAGTGCTTTTTGGAACTGTTTTAGCCACTAATATTATCAATAATGATATCGAATTAGACTGGAGAGGTTTAGTTTGGGGAATGCTTGCTGCTGCTTCTTTTACTACAACTATGTTTACTGCCAATAGTGTAGCAACCGAAATTTCATCTGCCCAAAGAAGTCTTTATATGCTTTTAGGAGGTGCTGTTATTGTATTTTCATTTGCTTTTGCGACACAGGTTACGGCCTTTAATATGGAAATCTTCCTAAAATGGGGAATTGTATTATCATTATTTGGTACCATAATTCCACCGCTTTTAATGACAGCAGGTTTTCCGTTAACTGGAATTGGACTAGGAAGTATTGTTTCTGCTCTTGAACTGCCCGTTTCTGTAATGATGGCGTATGTTTTATTAAACGAAAAAGTAATCTTTTCTCAATGGGTCGGCATTGTATTGATTATTCTGGCCATAATTATTATGAATGTAAATTTCAAGTCAAAAAAATAGCCCAAAATACATACTTTCAAAAAAAGAAGTCTTGTAATGCAATAATTGTTAATTTTTTTATAAATTCGTGATAAACAATTAAATATCATGATTTTACCTTGGCATTTATATTTAATGGCTTTCCTTTATATTCTTGCTGGTCTAAATCATTTTAGAAAACCTGGAATGTACATAAAAATCATTCCGCCCGCATTTAAAAACCCCAAATTAATAAATATTTTAAGTGGTGCTTCTGAGATTATTCTAGGCATCTTTCTAATCCTGCCTTTTACAACACAAATTGCCGCCTGGGGAATTATAATGCTATTAATTGCTATTTTTCCTGCCAATTTGTATATGTTTCAAAATAAAAAAGCAGGATTTGGTTTACCATTATGGATTTTATTTGTACGTTTACCCTTACAAATTGTTTTAATTTATTGGGCTTACCAATATACATTCTAATATTAACCATTTAAAATTATTTTATTATGAAAAAATTATTTGCAGAGTTCTTTGGAACTTATTGGCTTGTTTTTGGTGGATGCGGAAGCGCAATTTTTGCAGCGGGAATTCCAAATTTAGGAATCGGATTTGCTGGTGTTGCGCTTGCTTTTGGTTTAACGGTACTTACAATGGCCTATGCTGTTGGCCATATTTCGGGCGGCCATTTTAATCCCGCTGTTTCTTTTGGTTTGTGGGCTGGCGGAAGATTCTCGACAAAAGATCTTATTCCGTACATCATTGCACAATGTGTTGGAGCTGTTGCGGCAGCAGGAACTTTATATACAATAGCTTCTGGAAAAGCTGGTTTTGCAATTGACAGTACAAAAGCTGGAGCCTTTGCATCTAATGGTTTTGGAGCTTTTTCTCCTGATGGCTATTCCTTACAGTCTGCTTTCATTGCAGAATTTGTACTTACATTATTCTTTTTATTAGTGATTTTAGGAGCAACTGATAAATTTGCAAATGGCAGATTTGCAGGAATCGCAATCGGTTTGGCGTTAACTTTAATACACTTAATCAGTATTCCGATTACGAATACTTCTGTAAATCCAGCGAGATCTTTATCTCAAGCCATTTTTGTTGGCGGAGAGCCATTATCTCAGGTTTGGCTGTTTTGGGTTGCCCCTATTCTTGGTGCATTAGCCGCAGGTTTTCTTTATAAAACACTGCTTCAAAATCACGCAGAAGCATAATAACTGAAAAAAGAAATCAAAACATCATCAAAAAAATAAAAATATGGAATTTTTATATTTCTTACTTATAGGTGCCATTTCTGGATGGCTAGCGGGTCAAATCTGGAAAGGTGCCGGATTTGGTTTAATTGGCAATATTATTGTCGGAATCATAGGCGGATTCATCGGAGGATGGATTGCTGGAAAATTTGGCATTGGAGGTGGCGGCCTTCTATGGCAGATTCTGATTGCTGTAGGAGGTGCGTGGGTTTTATTATTTATAATCAGCCTCATCAAAAAATAATATCCTAAATAATAATTTCTAAAGAGAAAATCAGATATATTTATATTTGGTTTTCTCTTTTTTATTGGAGTAAAACCGAAAGAAATCTTTAATTAATTCAAATATTTATGCATCATGAATGACATTATTAATTATTTTTCTACGATTCCTTCTTCGCATAGAAGTTTAATTTTGGTTGGCGGTATTACTATTTTCTGGCTAATTGAAAACAGTTTTCCTTTGTTTAAAATGCAATATAAAAAATGGCCTCATGCAGGTATAAATTTCTTTTTTACCTTCACTACCATTGTTGTCAATTTTATTCTTGCGTTTATTTTAATACGAACTGCTGCTTGGACAATCGAACATAATTTTGGAATTCTGCAATGGCTTCCAGAAATACCTATCTGGCTATATACTATAATTGGCTTACTGCTTCTGGACTTAATTGGAGCTTATTTAGCCCATTTGGTAGAACACAAAGTAAAAATTCTTTGGCAGTTTCATCTGGTGCACCATACCGACACTTGGATCGATACCACAACTGCCAATAGACATCATCCTGGAGAAAGCGTAGTCCGTTTTATTTTTACCACTTTAGGCGTTTTAATTATCGGGACTCCCATGTGGATGGTTTTTCTTTATCAATCATTATCGGTTATTGCTTCACAATTTAACCACGCCAATATTTCGCTGCCAGAAAAATTGGATCTATTCTTAAGTTATTTTATTGTTTCGCCTAATATGCATAAGGTGCATCATCATTATGTGCTGCCATATACAGATAGCAATTATGGCAATATATTTTCTATTTGGGACAGGCTTTTTAAAACCTTTACCTACTTACCTAAAGATCAATTGATATATGGTGTAGACACTCATATGCAGTCTGAAGAAAACAATGAATTGAAGAATCTGTTAAAAATTCCATTTCAAAAATCACGATCCTTCAAAAACAGTTAAAATCATTAAAAAAATTGAACTTTACTGAACCAACTTATTATTTTTTTTTTAATATTGATACAGAAATTGAAAATCAATCTATTAATAATTAACACCCTATTTTGAATTAATTTTCACGAGATGAAAAAGAGTAGCCGCAAAGAATTAACTCCGGAACAAATTGAAAGACTTGTTTCGTTAGCTTTAGAAGAAAGAAATCCATTTGAAATTATAAAGAAAGAATTTGGATTGGCAGAAAAAGAAGTCCTGGACATCATGAAAAAGAAAATGCCTCTTGAAAAATTTGAGATGTGGAAAAAGAAGGCAATTGCAAATAAACCAAAACCAAAACCAGTTAAAATAGATGATTTTGATGAAGATTTGGACGGAAAATATTATATCAAGAATAAATTAGACTAAAATAAAGCTCCTGTTTTTCAGGAGTTTTTTTTTATCTGTAAATATAATGTGATTTTTTAGTAACTTTTCGGTACTTTTTGTGTCAAATACTATAACTAAACATATAAAAATGAAAAAAATACTTTACACCTTAGCTCTAGCGGTAACTTTTTGGAGCTGTAAAACAGGTAGCACTGGAGCCGCGAAAAGCAATATAGTTGAAGTTAATATCAATTTAACCGATGTTAAAGACGATAAGGTCTTGGTAACCGTTACGCCACCAGCCATTAAGACTGATGAAATTACCTACAGTATTCCTAAAACCGTTCCTGGTACTTATTCTACAGATAATTACGGAAAATATTCAGAAGATTTTAAAGCTTTTGATGCTAAAGGAAATGCTCTTACTGTAAAAAGATTAGGTGATAATTCTTGGTCTATCTCGAACGCAAAGACACTAAAAAGAATTACTTATCTGGTAAACGATACTTTCGATACAGAAAAAGGAACTGGATTTGGAAATGACGATATTTTTTCTCCAGCAGGAACAAACATCGATGCAGGAAAAAATTTCATGGTTAACACTCATGGTTTTGTAGGATATTTTCAAGATAAATTAGACGTTCCGTACAAAGTTACGATCACGCATCCTGAAACACTTTGGGGAGCTACTTCTATGACAGATCAAGATGCTAGCAATACTTCTGATGTGTTTACCACTTCTCGTTATGCTATTTTGGTAGAAAATCCAATTATGTATTCTAAACCTGATTACACTACTTTTAATGTAAACGGAATGGACATCTTAATTGCTGTGTACTCTCCTACCGGAAAATATACTGCAGAGAGCATTACTCCAGAGATGAAAACCATGATGACCGCACAGAAAAACTTTTTAGGAAAAGTAAATTCTACTAAAAAATATACTGTTTTGGTATACCTTTCAAGCATGGCTAAAGACGATGCTCACGGTTTTGGAGCTTTAGAACACCCAACTGCTACAACTGTGGTTTTACCAGAATCAATGCCAAAAGAAAAATTGGTAGAAACACTAAAAGATGTAGTTTCTCACGAATTCTTTCACATTGTGACTCCATTGACTATTCACTCAAAAGAAATTCAGTATTTTGATTACAATGCACCAAAAATGTCAGAACATTTATGGATGTACGAAGGGGTAACAGAATATTTTGCTAATCTATTTCAAATTAACCAAGGTTTAATTGATGAAGCTGAATTCTATACGCGTATTGCAGACAAGATTGCACAATCTAAACAGTTAGATGATACAATGTCGTTTACTGTAATGAGTAAAAATGTATTGGATCAGCCTTATAAAGATCAATATTTAAATGTTTACCAAAAAGGCGCTTTAATTGGTATGTGTATTGACATTATCATTAGAGAGAAAAGTAATGGAGAAAGAGGTATTTTGGATTTAATGCATAAATTATCTGATGAATATGGGGTTGAAAAACCTTTTAATGACGATGAATTATTCGCAAAAATCACTTCTTTGACTTATCCTGAAGTTGGTGACTTTTTAAATAAATATGTAGCTGGAACTACTCCAATTCCTTACGATTTTTATCTAGCAAAAGTGGGTGTTACAAAAGCAAGCGAGAAAAAGGCTGGAAATCCGTTCATTAAAGGACAAACTCCTTACATTACTATTGATAAGGCAACAAAAGAAATCGCGGTTCGTCCTGAATCAGAGTCAACTGCATTCTTTAAAAACCTAAACTTAAAAGGTGGCGATAAAATTTTAGCTGTAAACAATAAATCATACAACCTAGATAACATTTATGATTTAATTACAGAAAGTGAAAACTGGAAAGAAAATGATCCTATCACACTTAAAGTAAAACGTGGAACTAAAGAAGAAACCATAAAAGGAACTGTAAAACTGCCATTTGAAGAAACAGAAACTTTTAAAGCTACAGATGCTTCAAAAGAGAAACTTAAAAATGCATGGTTAAAAGGATAATTTCTTTTTAAAGACATAAAAAAACCGACAAGTGATTGTCGGTTTTTTTATGTCTTCTAGGTTTGTCAAACTGAGAGAAGTCGAAGTCACACACTGTGATTCGGCTTGTGTGGCTTCGACTTCGCTCAGCCTGACAAAAATAAGTTTATTTTTTCACTGGAAATTTCCAATCAAACTCATCTTTACTATTGATGATTGCTCCAATTTCAAACTTCACTACCTCATCAAATTCTGTTTGAAGTATAAACCAGTTGTCTTCGTTGAAGTAATTTTCAAAAGTATCAAATGTTTCTTGATTGAATTTTGTGATTCCTTTTGCAGCAAAATCTTTCTTTACGTCAGCAATTTTTCTTCCGATTAATTTGAATCCGAAAACTTCTAGATCATTGCTTGATGCTACTAAATAACCTAATTTCAAGTCTTCTTCCTGATAAAATGTCAATCTGATTTTGTGTGCATTATAAACAAAAATCACATTGTCGTCTTCGTCTTTATAGTTTTTATCAGGTTTTCCTAAAGCTGCTGTTACATCATTCTGCTTCATTCCGAAAAGCAGTTTCTCTATTCCTGATTTTAAATTGATCTTCATATCGATTGTCTTTATTTGAAGTGCAAATTTCGTGAAGTTTTTTGTTGTTTTGCCACGAATTGCACAAATTTTCACGAATTAAATAGTATCATTTGTCAGGCTGAGCGGAGTCGAAGCCCTTTTAAGCTAAAAAGCCCTTCGACTCCGCTCAGAGTGACAGACGTAAAACTAATTTTGATATTGCTTTTTATTTGGCTTGTTACTCATATAAAACGTAATCTTTCCTCCATTCATCACATCGGCATGTTTTAAAAATGGTTTTTCCAATTGTTTTCCGTTAAGGAGAACTTTATTCACAAATACATTTTTATCAGATTGATTTACGGTTTCGACTTCAAAAGTTTTTCCGTTTTCTAAATTTAAAATAGCATTTTTCATCAACGGACTTCCTAGTGCATATTCGTCAGAACCTGGAGCAACTGGATAAAATCCTAAACTGCTAAAAATATACCACGCACTCATTTGTCCAAAATCGTCATTTCCTCCTAAACCGTCAGCGCCATTTCTGTACATTTTTTTCAAGATCATTCTAATTTTATCTTGCGCTTTCCATGGAGAATCTGTCCAATTGTACAAATAAACCACGTGATGAGAAGGCTCGTTACCGTGAACATAATTTCCGATTATTCCGTCTCTTGTAATATCTTCAGTATTTTCAAAATATTTGTCTGGAAGATGCATATTGAACAGAGAATCTAAACGAACTTTAAATTTCTCATTTCCACCCATCAATTTAATCATATCAGCAGGATCTTGCGGAACGTATAAACTGTAATTCCAAGAATTTCCTTCAATAAAACCTTGCCCATGCGTATCTAGCGGATCAAACTCTTTTTTGAATGTTCCGTCATTCAATTTCGGACGCATGAAACCCGTTTTCTCGTCATAAACATTTTTATAGTTTTTCGATCTAGTAATGAATTCATTATAAATATCTGTTTTTCCTAATTTCTTAGCTGCCTGTGCAATTGCCCAATCGTCATAAGCATATTCTAAAGTTTTAGAAACCGAAGCACCGTTTTTATCTTCTGGAACATACCCTTTATTCATGTAAAATTCCAAACCATCGTAATACGGCACTTTTGCAGTATTTACACAAGCTTGAAGCGCTTTTTCGGAATCAAAACTAATATTGCCTTTTACAATAGCATCTGCCACAACCGAAACCGAATGATATCCAATCATACACCAGTTTTCATTGGCATAATGCGACCAAATTGGAAGCATTTTATGAACACTTTGATCTGAATGTGCCAACATAGAACTTACCATATCGGCGTTTCTTTTTGGCTGCACAATATTAAATAACGGATGCAAAGCACGATACGTATCCCAAAGTGAATAACTGGTATAATTGGTAAAATTCTCCGCTTTATGCACATTCATATCTAGCCCCTTATAATTTTTATCTAAATCCATGTATTCTGTTGGTTCCAAAAATGCATGATACATTGCGGTATAAAAATTAACCAAATCTTCTTTTTGAATGGTTTCTACTTGAACTTTATTCAATTCGTTATTCCAAACCTCTTGACTTTGTTTTTTCACTTTTTCGAAATCCCAATCTGGAACTTCTTTTTTCATATTTTCTAATGCACCGGCAGAACTTACAGGAGATAGTGCCATTTTGATTTTAATTTTCTCGCCTTCATTCGTATCAAAATCAAAAAATAATTTTAGGTTCTGACCTGCCATTTCTGGAAAGTTTTTCGTTTGATCGAATCTTCCCCAAAAACCTCTATAAACGCTTTTTTCATGAGCAGCTTGTCCGTAACTTTTAATTGGTTTACTGAAAGACATTGCAAAATAAACCGTTCTAGTTCTCGCCCATCCGTTTGTTTGGCGATATCCCGTTATTAAAGTGTCATTTTCTACACGAACAAATGTCCAAACATTCTTTTTATCGTAGTTGTAAATTCCTGAAGTCAGATCTAAAATGATATGTGCTTCATTAGATTTTGGAAAAGTGTATTGATGCATTCCAACGCGCGTTGTCGCTGTCAATTCTGCTTTTATTTTATGATCTTCCAGAAAAACACTGTAATATGCCGGTTCTGCTTTTTCTGTCGAATGTGAAAATGCAGATCTATAACCAGACAACGGTTTTGATGCTACACCAGGATTCAATTGCAGTTTGCCAGTTGTTGGCATAATTAAGAAATCGCCTAAATCGGAATGTCCCGTTCCGCTGAAATGGGTATGGCTGAAACCTACAATCGTCTTATCTTCATACTGATAGCCAGCGCAGTATTTATAAACTTCTCCGTTGTATTTTCCGTTTAAACTGTAAGCAATAGTATCGGTTTCTGGGCTTAATTGCACGCTCCCAAAAGGAACTGTTGCACCTGGATAAGTATGTCCCATTTTTGCTGTTCCAATCATTGGATCAACATATTGAATTAAATTTCGTTTTTCGGTTGCTTTCTTTTGCCCTGTTATATTATTCGAAAAAGAGAATATTAAAACCGATATTCCTAGAAGAATTTTTTTGGAGTTTCTTATAATCATTTAGAATTGTCTTTTATTGCTTTTTGAATGTAGAAAAATACAACAAAATGTAGTTTTAAAAAAATATATACTTACACTAAAAAAATATTAAAAAAAACAAGATTTTTCTTTCGTTTAATTTCTAAATATCTTTGCATAAAAAAAATGAAATTTAAAGTAAATCTAAACCCTGAAATGTTTGACTTTCAAAATTTGCAAAATGAAAGACAAATAATAGAAAAACGCCTTTTTGAAATAACAAAAAGCTGTAATTTCATCAAAGAATTACCTGATTGGACAATTGAAATTAATATACAATTAGGAAAAGGAATTTGGGCTGGAATTTATAAAAAAGGAATTACAACATCATCAATGTTACTTAGAAGTCATACATTGTTTTTACCTATACCATCTAATAAAGAAACTGAATGGGGCGTTAATGAAAAGAAATATGTAAAACAGCCATCAAGGGATTCTAGTAAATTTAAAACTTCGGATGCCAGTTTTTCTAAATACAATAATGCCAGCGACTATATTATAGAAGAATCTTTTTTATTAATTAATGAGCTTTTAAAAATAGGTATAAAATTGCAAAATATAGATATTAAAATTTAGGCTAATAATTAAAACTAAGTTCTATTAAATATCTTTGATATACTAAAAGTATACCACTAAATATGAAAAAATATATTTTAATTCTTCTTTCCTTTTATTCGACATTTGTTTTTTCTCAAAAAGTAGAAAGCTATAAATTGACCAAACAAGAAATCTCAGAAAGAGAGCTTGAAAACGTCACTGATTTCCCTATTTATAAAGCATTTGAATTTAGTGATAAAGGAGGTGTTTACGAATTGGTTTTAGGCGAAAATCAGAAAATAGTTTCTAAAAAAGACACTTTAAATACCAAAATACAAGCCATTTGCGTAGTTAATGATCACGGCGGATTTCTAGAAAAATGGCGAATTAATGATTTGCTTGAAAATACTATTCCGAAAGAAACAAACATTTGGTTCTGGACAAAATATTGCAGCACAAAAGATATTGATGGCGACGGTTACATTGAACCTATTATTGTTTATGGAACTCGTAATGAAGATGGCTATATAAGACGCGTAAAAATTATTACGGTTTATAAAAATAAAAAATATGTGATTCGCGCGGTTGAATGCGATTTAGATGATTGCAGAAGTTTTGAAAAAGATCAAAATTGGAATACGCTTCCGCAGAAAATAAAAACGTACATCAATCAGTTGACAGAAAAAATCAGAAAAGAACAGGATTTGCTTTTGAAAAATGGATAGGGTTAAGAAATTCCAATTTTTTAAATTCCAAATTCCAAAACTTTGTGGAAAAACTTGAAACCTTAAACTTGAAACTTTAAACAAAAAACTACTCATTCATTTCATCGTAACGTTCTGGAACTTGTGGGTCGTAAAGTGGGCATTTGAATTCTTCCATGATATCTACCAATTTATTCATGGTTTTTCCTTCCGTTCCGTAGCAGTCAATCTTTATGCTTTGGGGTGTAGTAACAACTTGAAACGCACCTTTTCCTTTTGGGTTTTTCCAGCTGTTTTCATCCACTCTTTCCCATTCAGAAAAGACTGAATTTATTCTATTTACGATTACTTCAACTTGAAGTTCAGCCAGACCTTCCACTTCTTGTTTTTCAACAAGAGCTTCATAAACTTCCTGATTGTTCAGGTATATTTCGTCTAGATATTTCCAAAAAAGTAATTCGTACATAGTTAAATATTTTTAAACCATATAAGTGATATAAGAAATTATAAATTCTTTCTGAGTGAAATCGAAAGCTGTCAAATCAATATAGGGCTTCGACTTCGCTCAGCCTGACAATCAAATCTGCCAGTTTAAAATGAACTTATATCACTTATATGGTTAATTTATTTTAATAATTGAATGTTCCGTATTCGCTTGTAATAGTAAGCTTTTTAGCATCTGAAGCTTCTACTCTACCTACAATTTGCGCATCAACATTGAATGATTTCGAAATTTCGATAATATCTTGTGCAATACTTTCTGGAACGTAAAGCTCCATTCTGTGACCGCAGTTAAAAACCTGATACATTTCTTTCCAATCTGTTTTTGATTGTTCTTGAATTAATTTGAACAATGGTGGCACTGGAAATAAATTGTCTTTTATAACGTGTAAATCTTTTACGAAATGTAAAATTTTAGTTTGCGCTCCTCCACTGCAATGCACCATTCCGTGAATATCATTTGGAGTATATTTATCTAAAATTTTCTTGATAATTGGCGCGTATGTTCTAGTTGGAGAAAGCACTAACTGACCCGCATTGATTGGGCTGTTTTCAACTTCATCTGTTAAATTAACCTGTCCAGAATAAATCAATTCTTCTGGAACTGCTGCATCGTAGCTTTCTGGATATTTTTTAGCCAAATATTTTCCAAAAACGTCATGACGTGCAGAAGTTAATCCGTTACTTCCCATTCCGCCATTATAGCTTTTCTCATAAGTTGCTTGTCCAAAAGAAGCCAAACCAACAATTACGTCTCCTGCTTTAATATTTGCGTTGTCTACAACATCGCTGCGTTTCATACGAGCTGTTACGGTAGAGTCTACAATAATAGTACGAACTACATCTCCAACATCGGCTGTTTCTCCTCCTGTTGAATGAATGGTAACTCCGAATGATTTTAACTCGTTGATTAATTCTTCTGTTCCGTTAATGATTGCAGAAATTACCTCAGCTGGAATCAGGTTTTTATTTCTTCCAATAGTTGAAGAAAGTAAAATGTTATCTGTTGCACCAACACACAATAAATCATCAATATTCATGATTAGGGCATCTTGAGCGATTCCTTTCCAAACCGAAAGATCTCCAGTTTCTTTCCAGTACATGTATGCCAAAGATGACTTTGTACCTGCTCCGTCAGCATGCATAATAAGGCAATGCTCATCGTCCTGAGTTAAATAATCAGGAACAATTTTACAGAATGCTTGCGGAAATAAACCTTTGTCAATATTTTTTATAGCGTTATGTACGTCTTCTTTTGATGCCGAAACACCTCTTTGTGCATATCTTTTGCTAGAATCTGAACTCATGAAAATTAGTTTGTGTTGATGTGCAGCAAAGATAATCCCTTTTTTTAATTCTTTGCCTTATTCGATTATTTGATTGATAAAAAAATCGGCAGAATTATATATTCTGCCGATCTCCCGAAATAAAATTGGTTATTAAAGCTTGGTTTATTATTTTTTATTCCCAATCGGGCATGGATGATCCTGTGAATAAGGTAGTTCTTGAATTCGCAACTCCAATGCCGCATTTCACGACATTTTTTACAGAGATGCCATCATTTGAAGTATTTAGAAAAATTAATTCTGCTTCATTCGGAGAGTATCGAACATCTAAATCATTTGTTCCTGCTATTTTTTCTGTAGCCAATTGATATGAATTTCCAAGAATAAAACTGTATTCGAAAATTTTAGAATCCAACTGACGATAATTTGAACTCTCAAATCCTGAAACATCTTTTGTGTAAACTAATTTTAGACCTGAAACAGAAAAATTCAAACCACTAACGGCACCTGGCTCTCCTGCCAACACAGGTGTAACAATTACGCCCGACGGATTTATAACGTAAATTTCCACATTATATCCATTTATATCATTCACTTTTAAGGCTATTTTGCTTCCATCTGCACTCCAGTCGCATTCTGAAATAAATTTACCATTTGGAGTCTGAAAGATTTTTGTTAATCCGCTGCCGTCGCTTTTTATTCGGTATAATTTATCAAAATTTGGATAGATAAATTCGCTTCCTGATGCATTCCAAGAATAACCTAAATAATCGGCATTAAATCCTGCAATAGAAACCGAACTTGTCACCTTTTTAATATCGGTTCCGTCAAAATTCATAGTATAAATATCATTTTGCGAACCGCTTGTTCCTATAAAAGCAATTTTTTGAGCCTGATTATTTCGTCTAGGACGCCAGCTATTTTTTTCTAAACTTGTCAATTGGTATTGTTTGCCAGCATCATCTGCAGTAAAAATTACATTATTACCACTGATACTTTTCACAAATAAATGCCTTGTTGCAGGAAATGCTATTGTAGAAAAGGTGCTGATAGTACTTAATACAGGCGTATTTACTCCATCATTTACTGTAACTTGCCAATAATATTTAGTTCCATAAATCAGATCTGTGACTGTCAACTTTTTATCTTTTATGTCATTAAAAACAGCCTCATCGCTATTTTTATCATTTCTAAGCGTTATAGTATAGGTCATTGCATCATTATCTGGATCTGTAACAGTCCAGGTTAAATCTAAATTTACGAGTTGGTTTATACTATTATCTGCAGGAACTGTTAAGACAGGAACTGTTGGCGGTTTATTATTTGCCGTAGATTTATTTAATTCAAAAACAATTTCTGAGGTATTATTTGCTGTCACGTTGACTGATTCAAATTTTGCTGTAAAGCCATCTTTTTGAGCCTGAAAAGAATATTCACCAACTTTTACATTCGAAACAGTAAACTTTCCTTCGGCATCTGTAAATACTGTACTAGTTGTTGGGCTAGACATTATTTTTACATTTTCCATCGGCACAAAAGTTTCGCTGTTAACGACTTTTCCGGTAACGGTTCCATAATCAGATGATCCAATTTTTTCTTCACTACAGGAAATAAAAACCACTAAAAAAATTGCACTTATTATTTTGTATAAATTCTTCATGATTCGCTTGCTTTAAGATTTAAACGTGTGTATTCTATTTTCGAAATTTCTAACCTATTACTTCTTCTTTTTGCCGAAATAAAACGTTAGTCCTAACCCGAATTTATAATAGTAATCATCACGTGTTCCTGCTACGATATAATCAAGATTGTCACTGAAATTGATATTCTGCTCAGCAAATAATTTTATTCCTATGCGATCTGATGCCATATATTCTAAACCTGCACCGTATTGAAATTTTCCGTACGTATTTTCAAATTTCCTATTCATACCATATCCTCCTCCAGCATATAAATATGGAGTAAAACGATCTTTTGGAAGAATGATCCATTCCATATTCAAATCATAGGTAATGTAGCCGACATCCAATAAATTTTTGTTAGCGAGGTTTACAACATTGGTAGAAGCACTTACTGTAAAACTTGGAGTAAGCATCCATTTTAAAGCTCCACGTCCAAAAGGTCTTAATAGCGGATCTCGATAATCTCCATCCATTAAAGTAGTACCGCCAGAAAGTTCTATGGCAAATTTACTTCTTCTATTTTCAAGCACTCTGTCATATAAACCCGTTACATCGGCAGTTTTAGTTTCTTCTGCGTATGCTTTCAGTAAATTATCGACTTCCCATTTTGGAGCGTCAGCTTCCCACACATTATCCTTTATTCCTTCTAATACTAAAGATTCAACAGCTTTTTCTATAGCTTCTGTAACGGCCATATGCACCGGTTCGTTGGTAGTATATCCCGTTTCTACTTCTAGAAGTCTTTTAAAATTGACATATCTAAAAAGGCTCTCATCGATTGCTTGCGACAAGATCGTTTTTGAAATATAAACAGATTTTAAAATTTTTCCGTTTGAAGTCGAAATCATTCTAAGATAAATCGTTACACGATCTTGACGGTATTTTACAGATGCTCCTGCACCAAAATATCTCGCACCAAATCCGCCCGTAATAATATTAGAATCATAGGAAACAATTCCTCCTTCCAATAAAACTCCCGCATACAATAAAGGAGTTAGTTGCGGTTCATTCGGATCAGCATTTTTTATATATTCTTGACGAGTAGCACGAATAAGATTTCGCTCCTGCAATAGATTTCCAATATTTTCACGCTCAATTGGTATAAACCATTTTGAGTCCTCCAGCGCTTTTATCAAAATAGAAGTGGCTCCCTGGGTCACAGCTGTACTAAAACTGCTTCCATTTTCCTGAGGCTTGTATTGTCCTGTTTGGTCTCTAAATTTATAGACCCCAACAACAACTTGTTCCTTAGGTTTTGGCAAATCTTTTAGTAATGATGTCGCAGGCGTTCCTTCTCCCAAAACAGCTTTTTGAACTCCAGTGGGTTGATTGTAGTAAGCGCCGCAGCCATTAAAAAGAAATCCAAATAATATAAATAGGTAGTGATGTAATCGCATGTTATTGATTTGGGATGATTACTTGTGTTTGCTCTCCTGTATTGGTATCCAAAATATTAAGTGTTAATCCATCTGATGACGGAAAAACATCTACCGAATAACTCCCAAAAGTATAAGAGCCTTCTTTGATACCATCTGTACCAAATTGCTGTTTGTAAAGCTGGCTAGAGATCTGACTTAACAATTGCGAATTTAAATTGGTTTTAAATCGCTCTAAATCAGTTTGTGTTGCAGGAACTGCTGTTTTATCTTTTTGCTTATTCTGTGCTTCTGCACTGCTTAAAAGCCATTGATAATTAAAGGTGTCTCCTCCAAAAGCCGGATTGACTGGTTTATAAACTAGTGCCTGAGCGTTTATAAACGGAGAAATGCAGAGTACTGCTGCGAAGGTTAAAATAAATTTCATAGCGCTAATAATAAAATTAATACTGAGTGAAATATTTGCGTTCTTTTTCTTTTTCTTTCAAATAAGTAAAGGTTGCGTTTACAGCTTCTTCTGCAACCGCATCTAAAAATTCGTCGTCTGGCCTAATTAGAAAATTATAAATAACTTCATTATCTATTACTATAGATATTGCAGTATTTCTGGCAAAACTATATTCTTCACCTATTGTTACTATTTTTTCGGCGTTTATCCCTATTTCATTGTATTTGTAATAATACCTATCGTAAAAATCTTTTCCTGCTTTTGTTTTAGTATCATCGGTGATAATACCTCTTAAAACAAACCCATCAGTAGGAAGGACTATTACATTATCTTTTTTTTTCACCTAATACCACACGATCTTTTGCGACAATTTGTTTGTCTTCATCATAAAACAATAGCAATACAATTACTTCGTCATCTGTGGCCAAATTAATTTGAGAGGTGGATAGTTTCTGAATCTCGTTGGGCTGTAAGGTAAAAACACCAACTTGCTCATTATTAGATTGATTATTACTTTTATCATTATTTTTTATAACAGACAATCGATAAGCGGCACTTCGAATAACATCTGTTAAGTTCTCTGCAGTACCTGTAATTTTTACGCTGTTCTCTACTTTCTCTATTTCAATTTTTGCTTTTATCTTATCCTGCGGAACTTGTCCGTAGGCTAAAACTGCAAAAAGCATTAAAAAGATTGTAATATGTCTGTTTATAAAATGCATATTATTTTAATTATTTATAAGAATAATTGAGGCCCCATTTCCTGTCTGAGTAATTTTCATGTTTTTGGACAGTGAATTGGTTCCAATGTTTTGAATGCTTTGATTATCTCCTTTTTGGATCATTTCCATATTTACATTGTAATTAGTGTGCAATGTAAAATCAGTAATCTTATTATTGTCTCCTTGCTGAACAACACTTTGAGTAATTGTTTTAGCATTTTTATTTAACAATAATGCGTTGCTATCGCCATTTTGATCTATAGCAACTTTTGTATCGTTCGATTTTAAGAACGCATAAACTGTATTAAAATCTCCTATCTGCTGAATTTGCACGCCAGATGGAATTCTAGAATTCAATTCGTTTTTTTCTTTTTTATTCAAATTAGAAACAATACTAAATGCTTTCTCTTTTGAATTAAAAAGCGATGAACTATAATTTTTAAATTCTGAATTATCTGCTTTTTCCTGAGCATAAAACACAGGGCAATAAAAGATCAAAAGTATTATGTATAAAATGAAAGCTTTCATCATTTAATAATTTAGATTAAAAAATGTGATAACCGTTTTACGGCTATCACATTTTGTTTTTACTCTTACATTCCTGATTGAGTAACAGTAATTGTATTCAAGTTACCTTGTGAAAATGCAACACTGCTATGAGCAGCACCAGTTTGAGTTACAGTTGCAGTATTGTTGTTACCAATTTGCAAAGTGCTTTCTTTCAATTTAGTACCATCTTGAGATGTAGTAGCTTTGTTTTCATTACCATATTGATAGTGGTATGATTTGTTACCATCTGCTACAGAAGTTCCAGCTGGAGCTTTTTGTGTCTGCCATGATTTGTTTTTAACCCCTCCTTGAGTAGCATAAGCGTAGTTACCATCTCCGTTTTGAGTTTGAGTAGCTTCGTTAGTGTTATGAGGAGCAAATGGCACACTCACAGCATTAACAGCTGCCAATTGAGCTGCATTGAAAGGAGCTCCAGTTGGTTTTTCGTTTCCTGTTGTACCTTGATCAATAATAGCTTCGTTGTTTTTTCCTGTTTGTGTTTGAGTTGCTTTATCAAATCCACCTAATGCTGATGCTGGAGGAGCGATTTGATCTTGCCAAATTGTTGCTTTATTCCAGTCTCCTGTTTGAGTTTGGTAAGCTTTGTTGTCATGGTTACTTTGAGAAGCAAATGCAGTATTATTATTTCCTTTTTGTTTTACATCAGCTGCATTATTTTTAGCATTATAAACACCTGGCTGAATTCCTTGATAAACTTCAGATTTGTTCGAATCTCCTAATTGGTCGATCTTAGAATCATTCGTTTGACCATTTTGATTTACAATACCTGTGTCAGAATTTCCAACCTGGTTTACTGATGAAGTGTTTCCCTGAGCAATTGCTGCTACACCTACAAACAGCATCGCGGAGATGCTTAAAATTACTTTTTTCATAATAAATATATTTAATTGGTTATTAATACAAATTATTATGTAGGTACTTGCAGGTTTACAATTTGGGGGCAAATTGAAGGGGGCTTCAGAACATCATTTGAAATAGATTTTTAATCTTATTTTCTCAACTTCACGACCAAAATTAGAAAACTTTCTGTAAAATTGGTTCACGTACAAATACCTATTTTACAACATATTAACCTCTTTTCGATGAACTGTAATACTATCTCGATGAACTGCCCAAATGCTTAAAAATTTTCATAGGAAAAAAGATACTTATTACAATTTCTTTACATTTAAGGGGGTATAAGTGGCAAAAAAGTTCTTGGCAAACCATTTTTTTATTATAATCTCAAAAAAAAGCCTGTCTTTTTGAGACAGGCTTTAACAAATTGTTACTATATAATTACTTGGTAAACAATAATTCTCTGTATTTGGTCAATGTCCAGCTTTCGTCATCTACCAATAATTCTAATTTATCACAGTGATTACGAATTTCATCAAAGTAAGGTTTTACGTTATTGCAATACGCTTCTGCCATTTTTTGAGCATCGGTCAATTGATTTGCTTTCTTTCTTTCATTAGTCATCGCCAATACTTTAGAATTGATTCCTTCAATATGACCTGAAATTTCTTTAATTAAAACAATCTGTTCTTTGGCTAAAGCCTCAAACTCTTTTGCAAAAATTTCTTTCAATCCTTTTACATTATCAATTAAAGTATTTTGATAACGAATTGCTGTTGGAATTACATGATTTCTCGCAATATCCCCCAAAACTCTTCCTTCAATTTGGATTTTTTTAGTGTATTCTTCCAATTCGATTTCATAACGAGCTTCAGCTTCTACGTGATTAAAGATTCCTAATTGTTCAAATAATTCTAAAGCTTGTTTAGAAACTTTAGCTTTAATAGCTTCTGGAGTAGTTTTAAAATTGCTCAAGCCTCTTTTAGCCGCTTCTTTTTCCCAAGCTTCACTATAACCGTCTCCTTCAAAAAGGATTTTTTTAGATTGTTTGATGTATTCTCTTAAGACATTAAAGATCGCATCGTCTTTTTTCATGTCTTTATTTTCAATCAAATTCTCTACTTCATTTTTAAAATCAATTAACTGTTTTGCTACAATCGCATTCAGAGTTGTCATGGCATTCGAACAGTTTGAATTGGATCCAACAGCTCTAAACTCAAACTTATTCCCTGTAAAAGCAAAAGGAGAAGTTCTATTTCTGTCTGTATTGTCTAATAATACGTCTGGAATTTTACCAACAACATTCAATTTCAAATCTGTTTTTTCTTCTGGCGAAAGTTTTCCTGTTGTTACGCTTTCTAATTCAGATAAAACCTTAGTTAATTGAGCTCCAATAAATACCGACATAATTGCAGGCGGCGCTTCGTTTGCTCCTAACCTATGGTCGTTACTTGCTGTTGCGATAGACGCTCTTAATAAAGTTTCGTTGTCGTTTACTGCTTTTATCGTATTAATAAAGAAAGTCAAAAACTGTAAATTGCTCATTGGAGTTTTACTCGGACTCAACAAGTTAACTCCGGTATCTGTTGCCAACGACCAGTTATTGTGTTTTCCAGAACCGTTTACTCCTTTAAATGGCTTTTCGTGAAACAATACTTTAAAATCATGACGCTCTGCAACTCTCTGCATCACATCCATTAATAAAGAGTTGTGGTCAACGGCTAAATTCGTTTCTTCAAAAATCGGCGCTAACTCAAACTGATTTGGTGCAACCTCATTATGACGTGTTTTTACCGGAATACCCAATAACATACATTCTTGCTCTAAATCTCTCATATAAGTAAGCGCGCGAGTTGGAATAGATCCGAAATAGTGATCGTCTAACTGCTGGCCTTTTGCAGAAGTATGCCCTAATAAAGTTCTTCCCGTCATCATTAAGTCAGGGCGAGAATTTGCCAGCGCTTTATCAATCAAGAAATATTCCTGCTCCCATCCTAATGTTGCAGTTACCTTTTTTACGTTTTTGTCAAAATATTTACAAACCTCTGTTGCAGCTTCGTCAATTGCAGACAATGCTCTTAATAAAGGTATTTTATTATCTAAAGCTTCACCTGTGTAAGCAATAAATACGGTTGGAATACATAAAGTTGTACCATATATAAAAGCTGGAGAAGTCGGATCCCAAGCAGTATATCCTCTTGCTTCAAAAGTATTTCTAATTCCACCATTCGGGAAACTAGATGCATCTGGCTCTTGCTGCACTAATTGTGCTCCTCCAAATTTTTCTACAGGGTCGCTTCCGTCATAAGAAGTTTCAAAAAAAGCATCGTGTTTTTCTGCTGTTGTTCCAGTAAGAGGCTGAAACCAATGCGTATAATGAGTCACTCCTTTAGAAAGAGCCCATTCTTTCATTCCCATAGCAATATAATCTGCTAGTTTTCTGTCGATTTTAGTTCCGTGCTGGATGGCATCTCTTACTCCTTTAAATGCATCTGAAGTTAAAAATTGCTTCATTGCCTTTTCATTAAACACATTTGCACCAAAAAGATTTGATTTTCGGCCAATTTCTTCAAAATGTACCGGCTTTCTGTTAGAAGCTTGTTGTAAAGCTTGGAAACGTAATGTTGACATGGTTATGTATATTTTAAATTCGTACTAATTTTCATTAAAAAAAGAAGCAACAAATATAAACAATAAATAAGCCTGTTTAGAATATAAATTATAGATTTTTAGTCAATGATTTTTCAACATAAAATGCTTTTTTCAAAGAATAATGAATTCAAATCGTAGAAATATAACAAAACTGTACGGTATTATTGATTAAATAAACATTTTTTCATAATTTCTTAACTCATAAATTCAAAAATGAGCCGTAATTATTACGAATTTATTTTTTTAAGCTTACTAAAATTGCTTTTTTTAAAATATACCCCTCACAAAATTGCGCTTATCCAAAAAATTATACTTCGCAAAACAAAATAGCCCCCTAATTTTTAGGACTAAAAAAATAAATCTATATTTGACCCAACGAAAAAAAACAAAAAAATTAATTTATATTATTATGGCTAAAATTAAGTTAGAGTACATTTGGTTAGATGGATATGAACCAACTCAAAATCTTAGAAGTAAAACTAAAGTTGAAGAACACGAAAACTTCAAAGGAACATTAGAAGAACTTGGAAACTGGTCATTTGATGGTTCGTCAACTAAACAAGCTGAAGGTGGTTCTTCTGACTGTCTTTTAGTTCCTGTTGCAATTTATCCAAATCCAACTCGTATCAATGGATGGTTAGTTATGTCTGAAGTTATGTACGCAGACGGAACTCCACACCCTTCTAACGGTAGAGCTACAATTGATGATGATAATGATGATTTTTGGTTTGGTTTCGAACAAGAGTATTTCATTATGGATACTAAAACCCAACTTCCACTTGGTTTCCCAGTTGGAGGATACCCTGCTCCACAAGGGATGTACTACTGTTCAGTAGGTGGAAAAAACACACACGGAAGAAAATTAGTTGAAGAGCATGCTGATTTATGTATCGCTGCTGGAATCAACTTTGAAGGAATCAACCAAGAGGTTGCTTGCGGACAATGGGAATTCCAATTATTTGCTAAAGGTGCTAAAAAAGCTGGAGATGAAATCTGGGTTGCTCGTTACCTATTAGACCGTTTGACTGAGAAATATGGTTACTATATTGAATATCACCCAAAACCTCTAGGAGATACAGACTGGAATGGTTCTGGAATGCACGCTAACTTCTCTAACGAAGTTTTAAGAACATGTGGAGACCAAGCAACTTACGAAAGAATCTGCGAAGCTTTCCGTCCTGTTACTGCTGAGCACATCGCAGTTTACGGAGCTTACAACGACCAACGTTTAACTGGTAAACACGAAACTGCTTCTATTCACGATTTCTCTTATGGAGTTTCAGACAGAGGATGTTCTATCAGAATTCCTTTAATGACTGTTCAAAAAGGATGGAAAGGTTGGTTGGAAGACAGAAGACCAGCTTCAAACGGAGACCCTTACAAAATTGCTGCTAGAATTATCAAAACTGTTAAATCAGCGCTATAATTTTAAGCTTAAATTATATTCTAAAAATGCCAGCATTATTTGCTGGCATTTTTTTTATACTAAACCCGAGAGCTTTAAATCATAAGTTATCTGCCAACTTTGTCAAAGTTTTAAACTTTGACAAAGTTTCAACATCACCTATTTTCACTCTTAAACCTCATAACTTTATAACACTTAACATTTTACAAATAACAAATATTACTTAATTTTAGGGTTAATTTAATTTTTAAATTAATTAAGTTAAACATCAAAACTTATCTTTGTAAATCATTAAAAAAAATTATTATGATAGTCTGGTCACTCTTTTTACTTGCTGTAGTTTTTATTCTTGCTTTAGATTTAGGTGTCTTCAACAAAACACCCCATATTATTAGCACAAAAGAAGCCAGCAAATCGAACCTTGGTTTGGGTTACTTTATCATTCCTGTTTTCGGGAGTAATTTATTGGCTATACACCACAGACTATATTGATAATCCGGATAATTTGAAGCCAGCCGTTGCTTCAATGAAGTTTATTACGGGTTATTTAATCGAGCTCTCTTTGAGTGTTGACAATATTTTTGTTATTGCTATTATTTTTGCTTCTTTTAAAATTCCACAAAAATATCAGCACCGTGTTTTATTCTGGGGAATCTTAGGCGCTATTGTTTTCCGCGGATTAATGATTTTCTTTGGTGTAATGCTGATCAATAAATTTACTTGGACAACTTATGTCTTTGGAGTTTTCTTAATATTTACCGCGATAAAAATGCTTTTTTCTGGAGAAGAAGAAGATTTTCATCCAAAAGATTCTTTTATCTATAAAGCTTTAGGTAAAGTTATGCCGATTACAGCAGAAACAGATGGTGAGAAGTTTTTCATTTCGACCAAAACGGCAAAAAAAGCAGCCACTCCACTATTTGTAGCTTTAATTGTTATTGAAGTAATGGACGTTTTATTTGCCGTAGACAGTGTCCCTGCAATTCTGGCTATTACCAAAGATCCGTTTTTAGTATTCAGTTCAAACATTTTTGCCATTCTTGGATTACGTTCTATGTACTTCTTCTTAGCAAATATGTTAGCAAAATTCAGTTATTTAGAATACAGCTTAGTAGCAATTTTAGCTTTTGTTGGATTAAAAATGCTTTTACACGATTTCTTCCACGTTCCAGAATGGGCTTCTTTAGGATTTATCGCCTTATCTCTTCTAGTAGGAATTTTAGTTTCTCTTAAATTCTGGACCAGAAAAGGTTTTAAATGATTCGTCAAGCGAAGAATAATTAGTTTTAAAACATATATTCATAAAAAAAAGGAAATCTTAGGATTTCCTTTTTTGTTTCTAAATCAATTTTAAAATTAATTTACTTGTTTAACATTACTATCATCAATGTTATATTTTTTAATTACAGCATAATAATCTGAATAATCTGGCTTATTAACAGATTTATTAGTGTTTACAGGATCATTACCTGGTACAACTACTATACGGAATTTTTGTCCAGTTCTTAAATCAGCAGGCACTTCATTTAATTCAAAACCTTGAAGATAAAGTTCATAATCAACTAGAGTAAAATTAAATTTGTAAGTAAAAAATAAAGTTCCATCATTGTAATAATGTGATTCTGGAATCTGTACCCAAACAGTACGTCCTGCACTTACTCCATCTGCTCTGTAAGCCAAAACTACATCACCTGGAAAAAGTGTAAAACCAAAAGATCTAACACCACCATTTCCATTGGCATCAAATGAGACATTATTTACATCAATAACTTCAGCAGCTACTGATTCTCCTGGAACTCCTGGAACTCCCGGAAGCCTTCCTGCCCTTCACAGCTAGAAAATGCAATTAAACCGATAACTGCAAATAAGGTAAGTATCTTTTTCATAATTATTTTTTTTTAAGGATTATATATAAAGGTATTCCAAAAATTAAACCAAAAAAAGTGATTTGGCTTATTTTACCATAAAAATGTCCTTATTTTTTCACAGTCACCTGATTTCTAGCTAGTATTTTATTAAAAAATAATACGTGATACGGAAGTGAGTTTTCCCAATAATCCCAAGTATGAGCTCCTGGACGTTCTGTGTAATCGTGGTCAACTTTATTATAAACCAATCTTCTGTGCAATTCTCTATTTGGCTCAATTAAAAAATCGTCTACACCGCAATCTATTATTAACGGAAGCTTATTCGATTTTAATTTATCGGCCATTCTTAAAACAGAATTTTGTTCGTACAATTCCGTATTACCGCTTTTGTCTCCAAATACGGGCTGCATCAATTTTACAACCTGCGCTGAGGAATCTCTGTTAAGCATCGTACTCATATCTACTGCTCCGCTCATGCTTCCTGCTGCGCAAAATAAATCTGGGTGTCTGGCAGACAGATACAATGCCCCATGTCCGCCCATGGATAAACCTGTAATAACTCTACCACTTTTGTTGGCAATTGTTTTATAGGTTTTGTCTACTTTCTGAATTACTTCCTGTGCAATAAAAGTCTCAAACTGACTTTCTTTATTTACAGGACTATCAATATAAAAACTAAACGTTTCCCCCTCTGGCATTACAATAATCATATTGTATTGATCAGCCAGATTGTGAACCAGTTTTTTGTTTGGAGTATTTTTAAGCCAGTCGCTAAAATGTCCGTATGCACCATGCAAAAGGTACATTACAGGAAAAGCCGTTTTACTTTTAGCATAAGAATTTGGTAAAACTACCGCTGCTTTATAGGTTTTTCCCATTGCGGTACTGGCAACTTGTAGTGTGTCTACTTTTGCAGCATATGTCATGGTGGTAAGACAAAGCAAAAATGCAGACAATAGCATTTTAAATTTCTTCATTTTGATATTTTTTTTCTGATTAGGGTTTGTAAATATAACTTTTTTCAGAATAAAATATATGAAAAATCCCACTTGCTTTGGAGTAAAAAAAGATAGCCATGAATTCACGAATTAATATTAAATAAAATTCGTGAATTCGTGGCTAAAAAAACTCAAGCTAAAAACTAGCTGATTATAATCTTATGCTCATGACGGTATTGCGAAGCGCTTTTACCGGTGTATTGTTTAAACGATTTACTAAAGTGGCTGAAATTATTAAATCCGCTTTCGTAGCAAACTTCATTAATACTCATTGGCTGTTCTGCCAAAAGTTTTGAAGCGTGCACGAGACGATATTCATTTACAAACTCAGTAAATGTTTTATTGGATATCTTCTTGAAATAACGGCAGAAAGAAGGCGTAGTCATACTTACCAGACTCGAAACCTCATCTATAGAAATAGATTCCTGAAAATGGTCTTTTACAAAATTGAAAACCACATTCATACGGTCATTATCTTGAGTTTGCAATTCCATCGAAAATCCGTCGGCATTTAAAATGGTATATTCCTCAGCCGATTCCAGTTCGTCTAAAACACTCAAAAGCGTTATAAGTCTTTGAAATGGCGGTTCATTCTCCATCATTTCAATTTTCTTTCCGATACGTTTTTTCGTTTCACCTCCAAAAGCGATCCCGCCTTTAGCTTGTTTCAAAATATTCTGCACCTTTTTCATTTCGGGCGCAACAAAAAAGTCGCTTCCTAAAAATTCAGGTTTAATATGGATAACGGTTTCCGTTGTATTTCCTGTTTGCTCATTTGTAAAACCGCAATGCGGCAAATTAGCTCCTATTAAAAGTAAACTACCATTGGTATAATAAGAAACATGGCTTCCTATTTGTCTTTTTCCTGCCCCACCGTTTATATAGACCAACTCAATTTCTGGATGATAGTGCCATAAATGAGCTTTGCTATTGGTCTTTTCGGCGTGTTTAGCGTAGGTAAAAGAACTTCCGTATGAGTTAGTTATCACTTCAAGAGCTGGGGCAATAGTCTTCATGATAATTTCTTTAAAAAATAATAGCAAATTTAACAAAATCACCTAAAATAATTTAAATTTTAACCTATAACGGTTTCGTAAATGCGAATTTTACATTAAAATAACGTTCTTAACGCTGAAGATTTTATATCAAATTCGCCTTTTTTTTAGGGTCTTATTTTTTTTCCTTACTTTTTTTCTATTTATCTTATTTAAAACACGATTTTATACCAATATGTTAAAATTTGTAAGAAAAATAGAAATTTTAAGAAGTATTCAGTTTTTGAAAAACTTTGAATAAAAACAATCAAATTAACAAAAACACAACATTAAAGTCAAATTTTAACATATAACGGTTTCGTAAATGAGAATATAGCATATAAATTGGAAAATATAGATGTTAAAATACCACACATGCTGCTATAACTTTGCATCAGAGAAATGAACGAAAAAAATTTAATACTATAGAATATGAAAAAGGTTATGAAATTAAGTTTAGTATTTGCAGTACTTCTAACAGGAATGAGTACATATGCAATTGATGGAAATGAAGCGTTAAATCTTCATGTATTAAAAGGAAATGGCAAGGTAATTGCTTTTGGAATTAATCAATTACAAAAAGCAGTTATTAGTATATATGATACAAATGGTACTTTAATCTATACTGAGAATGCTTCTGGTAAAGACGGAATCTTAAGAACTTTCAGTTTAGAAGAATTTCCTCAAGGAAAATATATTTTAGAGGTTGCCGACAGCTTCAAAAAAGTAAAATACGATATCACTGTTGACGCTAATAGTTCTGTTTTGTCTTCAAAAGGTACAGTTTCTGTTAACTAAGAAAATATTAAGGTTAAGTGCAATTCTTCACGGCACTTAAAACTTTATACTCTAATACAGTATAAAAAGTGAGGTTAGATAGTTAGTAAGTTAAAAACTTTCAAAAGTTTTAAAAACAGCTCTTTGTGGTTACTGAGCTGTTTTTTTTTGCTCTTTACTTTTTGAGTTTTCAACCGCAAAGATTTTTAACCGCAAAGACACAAAGATTTACGCAAAGTTCGCAAACTTTATTTTTGACAAAGCTTTGCAGTCAAATTCACGTAAACTTTTTTTTAACGCAAAAGGCCGCAGAGGTCACACAAAATTCACAAAGTTTTTTCATCAAAGATCATGAATATAAATGCAAAGTTCGCAAAGCTATATTAGGATAAAGCATTGCGAATTTTTTTATTCTATAAAATTTACTCCAAAAATCTTTGTGAACTTTGCGTTTTTTATAACCCCTCATACTAAAAATCCTAGCGCACTTTGCGGTTAAATTCACGCAGTTTTTTTACCGCAAAGGCACAATCCAAATAAAAACTTAGAATCTCAGTATCTTAGAACCTTAGCATCTTTATAATTCCTACATTTTTTAAAGAAATCGTTATCTCAATGTAAATTAAAAATCATTAAAAACGTTGAAAAATAATAGCCAAATCAAGAAAAACAGTATAAAATAACTCAAATTTTAACATATAACGGTTTCGTAAATGAGAATATAGCATATAAATTGGAGAATATAGTATTGATTTTTTACTTACAACTGAAGTAATTTAGCATCAGAGAATTAGAACTATTAATTTAAAACTAAATACCATGAAAAAGATTGTTAGATTGAGTTTAGTAGCAGCATTGCTTTTCACAGGAATAAGCACATATGCAATTGATGGAACAGCAGATTTTAACCTGCATGTAATTAAAGCTAATGGTAAACAAATCACTTTTGGTCTTAACCAAACGCAAAAAGCCAACTTAGCAATTTACGATAAAGATGGATCTTTAATTTATTCTGAAAGTGCTTCAGGTAAAGACGGGATTTTAAGAACTTTCAGCCTAGAAGAGTTTCCAGAAGGAACTTACTTCCTGGAAGTAGAAGACAATACAAAAAAAGCAAAATACGAAATCACTATAACGGATGAAGTTTCTGTTTTATCTAAAAACGCAGTTTCTTCTGTTTACAAAGAAGGTTTCGCTAAAAATACAAGCGTGGCAGCACGCTAAAAAGTTTATGCTTTCATAAAGTATAAAAGTGAGGTTAGATAGTTAGTAAGTTAAAAACTTTCAAAAGTTTTAAAAACAGCTCTTTGTGGTTATAGAGCTGTTTTTTTTTACCACAAAGTTTTTAACCGCAAAGCTCGCAAAGATTTACGCAAAGTTCGCAAAGTTTTTTCCACAAAGCTTTGCGAACTTTTTCGTTTTATAAACCTTGTATAATAATTCTTAGCGTACTTTGCGTAAATCTTTGCGCACTTTGCGGTTAAAAAACTCACTTCGTTTTTGTAAATAAATCCTTAACCCACTGTAAACTTAAAATCAAGCAAAACATTGAAAAATAATAACTGAATTAACAAAAACATTAAAAATAATTCACGTTTTAACCTATAACGGTTTCGTAAATGAGAATATAGCATAGAAATAGGAAAATACAGTTGCGCTTTTTCATGCAATACATAAGTAATTTAGCATCAGAGAATTAGAACTATTAATTTAAAACTAAGTACCATGAAAAAGATTGCAAAATTGAGTTTAGTAGCAGCGTTGCTTTTCACAGGAATAAGCACTTACGCAATTGATGGAAATGGAGATTTTAATCTTCATGTATTAAAAGCTAATGGAAAACTGATCACTTTCGCACTTAACAAAGTACAGAAAGCCAATTTAGCTATTTATGACAAGGACGGAACTTTAATCTATTCTGAAAGCGCATCTGGAAAAGATGGAATTTTAAGAACTTTCAGTCTAGAAGAATTTCCTGAGGGGACTTACTATTTAGAAGTAGAAGACAGTGTAAAAAGAGTAAAATATGAAATCACAATAGGAGATAATGCATCTTTATCGAGAAATGCAGTTTCTTCTGTTTACAAATCTGGTTTTGCTAAAAACACTAGTGTTGCTACACGCTAAAATTTTATACTTCAAAAAGGTATAAATTGAGGTTAGAAAATTTAAAAATTTCGCTTATAAGAAACAGCTCGTGGTGGTTACAGAGCTGTTTTTTTTTTGTTTAAAGATTAAAACAGATGATGAAACAGAAAATTTCTGAAAATTATTCTTATTAATTCAACTCTTTGATTTTTAAGTGTTAAAAAATGTTTTCTGAAAATAAATCCAAAAGCCCAGTATTTACGTACATAGTTCAAACAAAATACCGAAATAATTACAATTCAATAACTTAAGCGTTTAAAAATGCTAATTTATTGCTAAAAATTAAATTTGTATTTGTAGTTTTACGCGTTCCACATTTAGTAATTAACAATTTAAAAAAAACATGACAAAATTTACCAAAGCTGGTTTAGTTGCTGCCTTTTTTTTAGCGACTGTGTTTACCTACGCCATTGATGGAAAAGGTGATTACATTTTAAATATCAAAACAGGAAATGGAAAAGTAGTTAGCTTTACTTTAGGCACTGTAGAAAATGCATCTTTCTCTATCTACGACGAAAATCACAATTTACTTTATGCGGGAGAATCTGCAGCAGACAAATTAGAAGTTTCTAAAACAATTAGTTTAGAAAGTTTTCCTGCTGGAACGTATGTTCTTGAAGTGAAAGCAAACGACAAAGTTGCGAAACACGAAATTAAAGTCGCTGCTAAAAAAGTGAAGACTGTAAAGTTAGACCAATCTGTTAACCAGAGTCCATCTTTTCGTCGTTAATTTTTTGCCCCCAAAAGAATTAGAAAAGCAGCCCGTACCAGGAGCTGCTTTTTTATATATTCTTTTTTATTGTTTTAAATTATCAGGAAGAGAATCAAAAGATGATTGAAACGCAAAATCTCCTATTATAATTCCTTGAGCCAACAATAAATGGCCATTAGGACTAGTAAAATTAAAATCACCAACAGCAATATTATTAATCATTCCTTGATAAGTTCCCATTGAAATAATATTAACAACAACAGGATTCCCTTGCCCATCAACAAGCTCTGTTCCTGGCCTCAATTGTGAACCTCTAGCATATTTGCCATTTCTAAGTAAAAAGGGTTGGTCGAGAGTGCAAATAATTTCTTTATAATCTCCAAAAGTGATATAAAGTGCTTTACTTTGCCCTTGCATACCATCGCTAAAAATAACTTTTGCTTCTGATGAAGATAATTCAAGTTTGCCTGAATCTAATTTTACAGAAAATGCCAGAACTGAGTCTCCTTTATGCAAATCACTGATAGCTTTTTCTCCTGAAGAAGTAGCAATTCTAGTGCCCCCTGCCGTACATTTAAGGGTTAAATCGTTTAATAATTGATTAGAACCTGATTCCATAGTTTTATGTTTTTAAGTGCCAACCAAAAATACACTGTAAAAAAATCACTAGTTAAAGTATAAATACCTGTTTTTAAGCAACAAGTAATTATTTTAAGTTATTTATTTAAAGCCTTAGCGGATTGTTCTTTCTCTTAAACTTGAACCTATTTTTGCCAATTTCCAAAAAAGATCTGTTTCTGATATGATTATTATTTTTTGAGATTCTTCAAAAGCAGTAGAATGTCCAAAAGCATAAATATAATCTAGCACATCTATTAATTTGAAACTCTGTTTATATTCTGATCTTACCTCATCACTATTAGCAAAACATACATTTCCAGATTCTTGTTCGTCTAAAAAAAACAAACCTAAATGATTTGAAAACCTTTTTAATACATCCTTATTTATAATTGTCATTTTAGAATTTGACTTTTGAAATATTTCAGTAAGAGTAAAAGACAGTTCTGTCGTTTCGTTTTTTATTTTTTGAATGTATAGCTCCAAATCAGCATTATCAGAATATACAATCTTATTTTTTTCGTTTTGTAAAACCTCTATTTTATCTAAATATTCCTGTATTGTCATCTTGAAAACCTTAAGTGATATAAAGTTAAATGATATTTTTTCTGTAAAGGAAAAACTATGTTTTAAAAATCGTTTTTCATTCAAAAAAATATATAAATCATATAAAATCAATTATTTACAAAAATGGCATATAATCGACAAAACTGAACAAACATCGTTAAAATGCAGTTCACATCCTTGATTTCCATATATTTGTACATCAAAAAGCGCATTAAATATATAATAAATACAGAATTTTAAAGTTTATAATTGTTTAAAGCTGTTTTTGCGGCGAAAAAAGATTTTCAAAAACAATTAAGAATACGATTAAATACCACAACCAAAACTAAACCTATGCAAAAACAACTAGCTATTTTAGTATTGTTTATCGTATTTTCATTTCGTGCTTCTGCACAAAACGAAACCTTTTATAAAACCGATAAAGTCGGCGAAAAATATGCCTATGTCGATGTTATAAGAACCTACGAAAAGGTTGCTGCAAAAGGCTACAAATCTGTAGACTTGTTTCAAAAACTAGGAAATTCATCGTATTCTAATTGCGAACTAGAAAAAGCAGCCGAATGGTACAGCGAACTCTTCGCTCTAACCACAGATTTGGATCCTGTTTATTATTACCGCTACGCAGAATCGTTACGCTCTATTTCTGAAAACGAAAAAGCCGATGCTCTTATCGAAAAATTAAAGCGTAAATCGAAAACTTCTATAAAAAGTAAAGTTTAATAAAACTTGAATGGATATAAAAAACCTCTCATTTCTGAGAGGTTTTTTTGTTTTATAACCCTTTTCCATAATTAGTGATGAAAACTCTAGAAATCTATTTTTTAATTATTTTCTTAGAAATAAAAGTTCCATTAACTTTTGCTTTCAATAAATAGGCTCCTTGGCTTAATTTAGATATATCAATTTTATCATTTAAACCCAATTCCTCACTAATTATCAATCTTCCATTTAAATCAAAAATTTGGAAATTTTCAATCTTAACATCATTTTCAGCTTTTACATTTATAAAATCACTTGATGAATTTGGATAAAAAACTAAAGGCGATTTATTTTCTATTAATTGAATACTTAAATTATTAGCATATTTCCATAATGTATTATCTTTTGCATAATATAAATAATCATTGTAAGAAACGAAACTTAGCACCTTATCCAATGCGCTAATTTGCTTTAGAGTATTTAGTTTTAAATCAAAAATATATCCTTTAGTAGATCGATTTTGATCTACTGATGCTATGTAATATTGATTATCGTTAATTTTGAAAAAAATAGAAGAATCTAAAAAATCAATGAACATAGAAGATTTAGGTATACCCTTCGATAATTCTCCTAAATTTGTTTCTGTGTAATCAGTAAGGCTTAAAGACACTAAAGATGTGCCTCCCATTTGGTCTGGTGAAGCAAAAAGTAGCGAGTTGTCCGTTTTTGTAAAATTTGACGGAGGAAAATAATAACTACTAATTTTTCTGTAAATTTCAGTTACATTTTTATTCACCGAATCAAATTTCCATATTGAAAGTTTATTTAACTCGTCAGAAAAAAACATAAAATACAAGTTATTATTTGCCTCGATAACACTACTATGGTCAACCCAATATTGTTGGGCGTTCCAAACTTCTCCTATTGTTTTTGTATTTTCAAGCGTTCCATCTGTTTCATGCAGATATAATCTACTAACAAAGTACAATTTACTATTGTGTTCTATATATTGTGATAGACCCGATGAACCTACACTATCAGATCCATTTCCTTCTATTAAACCTGTTATCGGAAATGTCCCAACTGAAGTGCCGTCACTTCTCCATACTTTAGAATTACTTGTACCTGGAGGCTGAAACGTAAATATAAAAGTACTATTGCATTTACCTTGAAACGTCGGAGTATTCCAAATAGGTAAATTATCTTTTACCAATACTGTACCCATTGACGTTCCGTCGGTTTTCCAGACTTGCAGCTTATCATCTTCCTTAATTAAAAAATAAATTAAGTTGCCAACAGCTGTAAGCTTTGAAGTTCTTCCATTAATAAAACTTGTAACTTTTACAGTACCAGCTTCCGTTCCGTCGGTTTTCCATATCTCTCCAGAAGAACTTTCATCTTTAGCAATAAAATAGAAATTATTATTTAGTACTGTACCTTTTCCAGGTGTCCCTACGATAGAAAATTCTGGACCAGAATATATATCTTTTATTAGTTTTGTACCAAAAGTAGTTCCATCACTTTGCCATATTTCGCGACCAGTATCAGCTTCACTTGCTTCGAATATCAGCTTATCGTTAATTTTTTGAAAACCTAATGGATAACTCGTAAAATCATATATTTTTTGCTGAGCATTGGTTTCGGTAAAAATACAAAGTATAAAAAATAAAAGTAGTTTTGTTTTCATTCGGTTTGTTTAGTAAGTTTTCTTCATAAAAGTCAAAATCAATAAACAAAAAAACTCTCTATTCAGAAAGATCTTTTATTTAAATCACAACCTTATCATTTCAATTAATCCGATATTTTATAATCGGTAAACTTATAAGTATTGTCCTTTTTTCCCATTAATTCAATAGACTGGAAATTAACGCCTTGATCTGTAACTTGATAATCATAAACATCTATTACGCCATCATAGTTATGTAGTTCATAATACTTTCCGTTTTCAACCCACCATTTACCATTTTCAGTAATTTGATCGACTTTACCGTTTTCGTACATCGCAACAAAAAGTAAAACACTTGTTCCGTTTTCAAAACGACATGACACCCAATATTTATTTACTCCTTCTTGCTGTTGTCCCATTTCAGAGCCTTTCCAGCATCCAAAAAGTTTCGGGTCATAAGTTTTGTTTTCCGCCTTATTAATTGCTTTTATATCTTGCTTAACCTTTGTCTGGCTAAAACTCAAGCTTGTAATAAATAGCAATCCTAAAATAAAAATGCTTTTTTTCATTTAAAATTAATTTCTGAAGTTAGATATAGTTTTTGGTTTTTATAATTTATTTGCCTTTCGGCGAAAGCTTTTCATCTCTACTTTCTGATTGCTAATATATACAAACAAATATCTTCTAAATTGAGGAAAGCCGTAAAACGATATTTTTTTTGTAAAATAAAAAACCTCTCATTTCTGAGAGGTTTTCTTTTATATAAAATTTACTATTTCTGATTTAGCAATTTTTCTAAATATTCGATCTTATCTTTTTCTGCTTGAAGCAAACGTTCGTAAAGCTTTTTATTTTCTTCTACCGTTTCCATTAATTTATCTAACGGATTGAAAGTGCAATGATTATTATTTCCAAAATGACTATTATGAACAGCTTCATTAAAACTATTGAAATAATTAATTGCAGCTTCGTCCGAAAAATTCTTGATAGCTTCAACCGATACACCAAGTGCTTTTGCCACCTCAACAAGTTTTTCGTCATCAATGGTTTCGCTATTTTCCATAGCCGAAATCGCTTGTTGATTTGTTCCTAAAGCTTGCGCCAAAGCTTCCTGCTTCATATCTCGAAGTTCACGAATACGGCTTATTTTTCGCCCTATATGATTTGGTTTTGTTAGTGTGCTCATAATTCAAAGATAATAATAAAGTGTCAAAATCGGTAAAATGTAAAAAACAGATTTTTTTGCCGTGCGATACAGTAAAAAATGATTTCGTACAGCAAAATCTATTTCTTCCTTCGCCGAATCAAACAAAAGTACAATTTTTCTTATAATAATTTTATAAAAGTCAAATTGTAAATCATTTAAAATATACGCCTTATGGAAACGAACCAAACAGAAAAGCTACAAAAACTGCAAAAATTAACTGCCCAGTATTTTACAACGCTACAACCAACCGATGAAGCCAATTCTTATACCGCACAATTTAAAGTGGTCAATTATTTAGAACTCGGCTGTCTCATTACCGATTTACTGAAGTTATGCATTCTGGCGCTTGATAACGACATGCATAATTTTTCTAAGGAAGATAATAGTTCTGCTATTAATGTTTCTCTAGTTTTAGAAACGGTTCTGCATTTGTTTCCTATGGATGAAATGGAGTTTTTGGGGTTTGTTGGGGAGGTTGTTGAATAATTTTCTCCTTGCTATTCCTAAGCGGTATAAACATAGCCCGTGGTTTCAACCACGGGAACGCAATATTTGTTTTGCTCGCATTGTGTACCCGTGGTTGAAACCACGGGCTATATTTGACAATTGGATTTTTGTTATTTGCTGGCGCGAGCGTCTCGCTCGTGCATTACTTATCATTTTATGACTACCTTATTTACAACTTGTATTAAAATTATTCTCTTAAACTATTGAATATCTCATCAATAATTTTCTTATCAATTTTACTTTTTTCATCTTTATAATTACTACCCGATCCTGTATTAACCCTACTATCTGGATCATTTTCTAATTCTTCAGCTTTTAAATCTAGCTCATCAAGTATATCTCTAAAATCAATAGAATATCTGTCTTGTAATTCTTTTACTCTTTCTTTTAATGTCACGAGGCTCTCAAATTCAACATTTTCATTTTCATAATCGATTATCTCTGTAATTTTAGCCACAAATTCTTTGGTATTAATAGTATCATTAAATGTTCTTGGAAAAATACTTTCAAATCTTTCAAAATTATCAATATCATCAGTCCAAAACAAAGTCTCCAAGTATGTATCAATCAACCTTTCTTCATTTATTTCTAATTTTTCCAAACTTAAATTTTCCAATAATTCGAGATAATTGTGATTCTCAGAATAAGATAGTGATTTAATCTTATAAATATTTTCTTGAAAATTTTCATAAATATAATCTTCCGCTAATAAACTATATTCTAAAAATTCTTCTCTAATATCATTTAAAAATTTAAAAATAAATTTATCAATGATGCCGTACTGTATTTTATCATGAATTACATATCTAGAAAGATTTGATGTTTTAAGATTTTGTCCTACCTCGCAAATTCGTAACATTGAAGAATTAACTAATCTTTTATTAAGTTTAATTTTCTCCTTTTTATAATTATTTGTTGAAAAGATTGTAAAAAACTGTTCAATAAAAAGCGAAGATTTTAAAATACTTTCAATTATATCTGTTTTTCCCTTCAAATAATGAATGATGAAATCATAAATTGAAGGATTTTGATATTCAACTGCTATAATACCAAATGAATCTGCATTTGTTTTTATAAATGTATTTTCTAATTCTTTTATAGATCTATTAAACTTTATAGAATCAAAACTAATTAAGTATGTGCTATTTACAAGAGAAAATTCCTTCATTGCTTTTTCAAGATCTGTAAGAAGTACTGGTGTACCGAGACTTGCTAATACTATGAGAGTAAATTGAGAAAATTTATCTAATGAATTTTCAAAAGCATATAACCAAACACTTTGCGGATTATCAAAAAAATCTTTAATAGTTTCAAAAAAATGTTCATGCGAACAATTTTCCCATAGCTTTCTATTAATAATCGTTTCAATAATACGAGGACTATAATTTTTATGATTTATTAATATATGATGATTTCCATTTTTTAATAAATTTTCAATATACAAATTTGGAATCTTACCATAATACAAATGATTATATAGTATTTTAGCCTTAATTATTGAAGTGTAAGTCGATAAATCTAAAATGCTTTTAGCGATTTCAATATTACTAATTTCAAAAGACTCATAAAATAATTTTGCTTGATTTAAAATATATTCTCTCGTAGCAAAAATCAAAACCTTATCTGAAGAGTGCTTAATTTTCTGAATGAATTTAACAATTTTTTCATCATTTTTCGGCAAGTCCTTTGCGTCAAAAAAATTTTTACCGAGAAAATCATCAAAAAAGAAAATTTGTTTTGCATCTTCTTTATAAAATTTATAGCCATCATCAATATTATCGCTTAAATAGACAAATTCTTCAAATTCATTTGCCAATAAATAAACAATTAAAATTCTGGAGAGAGTAGTTTTTCCTATTCCTGGAATTCCTGAAATGATTATATAACGATGCTTATTTAAAGTTTCTAATGCTTTATTGAAACTATCATTCTGTACATACAGCTTTATTTTACTTTTTATATCATCAAGTTCAAATTCTGTCTGATTATAAATTTTACTGTGTAAAACTTTATTTAGAATATTTGTACTTGAAATCCATAACTTATAATATTTATTTTCAATTTCTTTATAAATAGAAATAAGATTATTTAAATCTTTTTTACCTAAAATATCTTCTGTTCTTTTTATATAAGGTTTAAATATTTCTATAATTTCTTCTTTATTATTTGGAGTTAAATCCACTGTCGTGGTTAGTATGTATTTATCTGGATTTAATTTTATTACTTTTGAAAATTCTTTCTTAAGATTACTTAACAAATTTGAATATGAAGAATATCTTTTAGCCTGAATTATTATATTTTTTGATTCCTCAGTAGTATATCTTAAATCAATACCTCCATCACGTCCAGTTCTGAATGATTCAATAAAACAATTATTTTTCTTTTGTAAAATATCTCTAGAAAAATCCTCAAATTCACTAGGAGAAAGCACTAATAAATCATAATCCGTCATAATTTTTTTTAAGCTTTTAGATTATTTATTTAACGAAAATACTAAAATAATGGAATGTAAATGCTTTTAATCCATGAATACAATTTAAGTAAGTTTTGTAATCCCCAAAAAAAAACAGTTCAAAATGAACTGTTTTTTTTATGTTTTACATATTCCTTCTATACTGCCCACCAACTTCAAACAACGCCGAAGTAATCTGACCTAAAGAACAAACTTTTGTAGCTTCCATTAAATGGTCGAATAAGTTTTCGTTTTTAATAGCGGCTTGCTGTAACGTATTTAAATGCTCGTTTACTTTTGCTTCGTGGAAACTATGCAAGTTATCCAACATTGTAATCTGGTATTGTTTTTCTTCTTCGGTTGCACGAATAACCTCAGCCGGAATTACTGTTGGCGAACCTTTTGAACTCAGGAACGTATTTACACCCACAATTGGGAAATCTCCATTGTGTTTTAAAGTTTCGTAATACAAACTTTCTTCCTGAATTTTAGATCTTTGGTACATTGTTTCCATTGCGCCAAGAACTCCACCTCTTTCTGTAATTCTGTCGAATTCTTGAAGAACTGCAGCTTCAACTAAATCGGTTAATTCTTCGATGATGAACGAACCTTGAATTGGGTTTTCGTTTTTCGCTAAACCTAATTCTTTATTGATAATCAGCTGAATCGCCATAGCACGACGCACAGATTCTTCTGTTGGCGTTGTAATTGCTTCGTCGTAAGCATTGGTGTGAAGCGAATTACAGTTATCATAAATCGCATACAAAGCCTGTAAAGTTGTTCTAATATCGTTGAAATCAATTTCCTGCGCGTGTAACGAACGTCCAGAAGTCTGAATATGATATTTCAGCATTTGCGCTCTTTCGTTGGCTCCGTATTTGTTTTTCATGGCTTTTGCCCAAATTTTACGCGCCACACGACCAATTACTGAATATTCTGGATCAACTCCGTTTGAGAAAAAGAACGATAAATTTGGTCCAAAATCGTTGATGTTCATTCCGCGGCTCAAATAATATTCCACGTAAGTGAAACCATTAGAAAGCGTAAAAGCCAATTGCGTAATTGGGTTTGCTCCCGCCTCAGCAATATGATATCCTGAGATCGAAACCGAATAGAAATTACGAACGTTTTTAGTAATAAAATATTCCTGAACGTCACCCATTAAACGCAAAGCAAATTCGGTTGAGAAAATACACGTATTCTGCGCCTGATCTTCTTTTAAAATATCGGCCTGAACCGTTCCACGAACTTGAGCTAACGTTTTTACTTTTATTTCGTTATAAACTTCCAAAGGCAAAACCTGATCTCCCGTAACACCCAAAAGCATTAATCCTAAACCGTTGTTTCCAGCAGGAAGTTCGCCTTGGTATTTCGGTCTTTCGATTCCTTTGTCTTTATATAATTTGTTGATTTTTGCCTCAACTTCTTTTTCTAAATCATTTGCTTTGATGTAAATCTCACATTGCTGATCGATTGCCGCATTCATAAAGAAACCTAACAACATTGGCGCAGGCCGATTAATCGTCATACTTACCGAAGTCAATGCATGAACCAAATCGAAACCTGAATATAGTTTTTTGGCATCATCTAAACAGCAGATTGAAACTCCAGCATTTCCGATTTTCCCGTAAATATCCGGACGCAAATCTGGATCATTTCCGTATAAAGTTACACTGTCAAAAGCTGTCGAAAGACGTTTTGCAGGCATTCCCGCGCTTACATAATGAAAACGTTTATTGGTTCTTTCTGGCTCGCCCTCGCCCGCAAACATTCTTGACGGATCTTCGCCTTCACGTTTAAACGGATATAATCCCGAAGCAAACGGAAATTCTCCAGGAACATTTTCCTGTAAATTCCAACGCAAGATATCGCCCCAACCTTCGTATTTAGGCAAAGCAATTTTCGGAATCTGCAAATGTGATAAACTTTCAGAATGCGTTGCAATCTTGATTTCTTTATCGCGAACTTTAAACGAGTAAACTGGATTTTTATATTTAGCTACTTTTTCATCCCAATTCAGGATAATTTCCCAATTGTACGGATCTAAATCCATTTTTACTTTATCGAACTGATTGAGTAAAAGATTTAAAAAGATTCTGTTTTCGTCGTGTTCAGCAATTCCGCTTGGCAAAACTGTAGAATCGTCAATTCCAGCTTTATTGATTTGAGGAACTTTTCCAGAAACCGATTCGATGGTTTTGAAGATTCCGTATAATTTCTGCGCTACTTTTTGTTGCGAAAGTGCTGTTTCATCATAACTGCGGTTATTTTCTGCAATTTCAGATAAATAACGTGTTCTGTGTGGCGGAATCACAAAGATTTTCTCGCTCATTTCTTTTGTGATTGTAAAAGTCGATTTCAAATCTGAAGCCGTTTTTTCAACCACTTTATCCATAATCGCTTTATAAAGCGTGTTCATTCCCGGATCGTTAAACTGCGAAGCAATTGTTCCGAAGACTGGCATTTCATCAGGATTTTTATCCCAAAGATTATGGTTTCTTTGATATTGTTTTTTTACATCGCGTAACGCATCAAGCGCTCCACGTTTATCGAATTTATTTAAAGCTACTAAATCGGCAAAATCAAGCATGTCGATTTTTTCCAATTGCGTTGCAGCTCCAAACTCTGGTGTCATTACATATAAGGATACATCGGAATGATCCATAATTTCGGTATCAGACTGACCGATTCCTGAAGTTTCTAAAATAATCAAATCGTATTTTGCCGCTTTTAAAACCTGAATCGCTTCAGCTACATATTTAGACAAAGCCAAATTCGACTGACGTGTCGCCAACGAACGCATATATACACGAGGATTATTAATTGCATTCATACGGATTCTGTCTCCTAAAAGTGCTCCTCCGGTTTTTCTCTTAGAAGGATCTACAGAAATCAATCCGATTGTCTTTTCTGGGAAATCAATTAAAAATCGGCGAACCAATTCATCTACCAAAGAAGATTTTCCTGCACCACCCGTTCCTGTAATTCCTAAAACTGGAATTTTAGAAGTTTCATTATTTTGGTGAATTTTATCAAAAACAGGTTTTGCAATTTCTGGGAAATTTTCTGCAGCAGAAATCAAACGTGCAATTGCCGTAGGAACTTTATTCTCGATATGATCAATTTCCCCGTTCAATTTATCTCCGATAGGAAAATCAGCACGCTGTACCAAATCATTAATCATTCCTTGAAGTCCTAACGAACGTCCATCGTCTGGAGAATAAATTCTAGTGATACCATATTCATGCAATTCTGATATTTCACTTGGAAGGATTACTCCACCTCCACCTCCGAAGATTTTAATATGCCCGGCTCCTTTTTCGCGAAGCAAATCATACATATATTTAAAGTATTCGTTGTGTCCGCCTTGATACGAAGTCATTGCAATGGCGTTGGCATCTTCTTGAATGGCGGTATTTACCACTTCTTCGACGCTTCTGTCATGACCAAGATGAATTACTTCAACTCCAGTTGACTGAATAATACGGCGCATAATATTGATGGCGGCATCATGCCCGTCAAAAAGTGAAGCAGCGGTAACAATTCTTACTTTATTTTTAGGAATATATGGTATTTGTTGTTCCATTTTATGAATATGATAATTTTAAGCGACCAATGTACAAATTATTTTAATATTTGATCGTTCAAATAACATTATGTTAATAAAAAAGAAAATATTTTTTCTTCAATATAAAGGTAGTAATTCTTGACACTAATGGATATAAGTTAAAGAAAGCTTAAAGACATGGCAATTTCGCAACATTTAAACAAAATCAGGAAACACGTTTTGAGTACTCCCATAGTAATTTAGCATTGTAGAAAAGCCCCAAATTTTTACCAATGACTTACGTAGAAAAGTAATAACGTAAAAATTAAAAAAAAATGAAAACATTTTATTCATTCACCGTAATTTTAAGTTTGAGTTTTTTTGTATTTTCTTTTAACAAAATTGAAAACAACAGTTTTAAATATAAAAAAGCTTCAAATCATTTAACCGTTTACCATAATCAAAATGATGTAAACGAAATTTCGAACGATTTCTTTAAAAGATATTCAGATTTGAAAAAATATAAATCTGATGTCATGTCATTATACAAAACCAGAACTCTTGGATTTATCTGGTTTGATGAAAACGAAATCAACGAATTTGGCTCTGCTTTGTATGAAAAAGCAAAAAAAACAAATGATTTGATTATTCCTTACCAAAAAGAAATAGACCAATTGTTTAGCACTTCATCAGATAAAAGCACACTTTCTCAAACTGATGCAGATATGCTTTTGAGCTCATTATATATAGTGTATGCTAAAAAAAGTAATGCCGACAAGAAAAAACTAGCTTATGATACTATGCTAAAAGATTTCTTAAACTACAGTACATTAGAAGAGGCAGAAACGACAGCAGTTGCAAGTAATGAAAAAGTAGAATTTGACCAATATTACAAATTGCAAGATGCTCTAAAAAAATACAAAAGATTAGAAAAATCTAGTAAATACAAACCTATTGTTCCGGCAGAGTCTCCTTATAAAGAGTTGCGCCCTGATGCGGTTTCAAGCACTATCTCGCAAGTTAGAACGCGTTTGTATTTATTAGGAGATTTAAAAACAGATTCTAAAAGCGATGTTTATGATCGTGAATTGATGGATGCTGTTATGAAATACAAAGTTCGTAACGGATTTAAGCCCAATTATATTCTAGCAGAAGAGCATATTAACGAAATGAATATTCCGCTTGAAAATAAAGTGGCTACTTTAAAACTTAACATGGAAAGATGCCGTGAGATTTCGGCTCAAATTGCTGCCAGCGATGAGTATGTTTTGGTAAATGTTCCTTCTTATGAATTGTTTTATGTTAAAAACGGAAAAGTAGTATTGAAATCGAGTGTTTTTGTTGGAGCTCCTCTTACCAAAACAACCATTTTTAATGGAGAAATTGACCGAATCGTTTTTAGCCCTTATTGGACAGTTCCTCAAAGTATTGTGCAAAATGAGTTGAAATCTAAAATTGCTGCAGACCCAAATTATCTTGCAGAAAAAAATATGGAAATGGTTAATGGTCAAGTACGACAAAAACCAGGTCCAGACAATTCTTTAGGATTGGTAAAATTTATGTTCCCAAATTCAGATGATATTTATATGCACGATACCCCATCTAAAACTTTATTCGATTTTGAAAAAAGAACTTTTAGCCACGGATGTATTAATGTAAAAATGGCAAAAGAATTGGCTGTTGCTATGCTGAAAGATTATCCCGAATGGAATCAGGCAAAAATTGACAAAGCAATGGATGGTAAAGCAGAAAACAGTTTTAAACTGTCTAAAAAAGTACCAATTTTCATTACCTATTTTACTTCATTGGTGAATGAAAACGGAGAAATTGGTTTCTTTCAAGATGTTTATGAAAAAGATGCAGAATTGAATAATCAATTGTCTCTTAGTGTAAATTAATGCAAAACGACATATATAAAAAAATAATCGGGAATTCATTCAGTTGAGTTTCCGATTTTTTTTATTCAAAAATGTCTTAAGTTATTAGTTTTAAAACTTTTAAGGCCTTTTATATTTTTATTTCTGTCGCAACTTTGCATCGTAATACTACCACTAGCATTAAATTAAAAAACAATAGATCATGAAAACAGAAAATATTGAAGGTTTATCATTGTTTGAAATAAATTTATTGATACAACAAGGCGGAAGATTTGTAATGTTTCCAAACCTGATGACAAAACTTAGAGGCTATACTATTTATTTTATTCGTCCTGACGAAAAAACAATTAAATACGCATTAAAACATTTTTTTAAAAATATAACGCTTGGCTGGCGCGCAGTTCTGTTAAGACCATCTTACATTTCAAAATCTTTATTCTACTTGACATTTGGCGGTAAAGATTGCACGCAACATATTTTAGCCAATTTAAAGCAGATTAACCCAATCAATAACCCCAATTTATATTGTTTACAGTACGTTTAAACACCTTTTTTGTCCCATAAATTTTTAATTGTACAATTTGAAAATAAAAAAGTATTAGAGTAAAGGAAAAACCTACATCCTGAAAGCAAAATGATTCTAATACTTATAAGTACAAATTTAAAATCATCTTATATTTTTGTAAGGTGATTTTTTTTTGTCCTATTCTATTATTTTTAAAACCTTTTGAGACTAGTTTGATTATATGTTAAAGAGAGATTTGCAAATTCTTTTTTTAATAGAAAATCAACAATGAAAAAATACATTTTAATTTCTAGTCTTATTGTTTCAATTCTACTTTTTTCATGTAATAATTTCAAATCAGAAAGCTCAATTACTTCCAACGTTATCAGCAAACCAAAACCACCAAAAGCCGTAGGCCCTCCACGTATATTATTTATTGGAAATAGTCATATCGAATATTTTGTAAGCAGCCCCACTCTATTTCAGGAATTATGCAATGCCAATAATCAAAATATAAATGTGCAGCAGCTGATAACAATAGGTGTTCCGCTCAATAAAGTTTATTTCACTAATAAAACAGAGGCCGAACAAAATTTTTCCAATATAGATAAAGATGGAAACTATTATGATTATGTCATAATTCAGGAATCGACACCAATAGCATTAACAAATCTTTCTAAGTATAGAGACAATTTGAAATTATTTGCAGAAAAAATACATAAAAACAGCCCAGATGCCGCAATTTATGTTTATCAAAATATGTCTCCTTTATCTTATGCAAACTCAGAATACAATAATTATTATACAGAATTACGTAAAAATACCATTCTAGCTGCCGCTTTTATTAAAAATGCAGGCGTATTAAGAGTGGGTGATGCTGTTAAAGATGCATATGAAGGAAAAAGCGGTTATAAGTATCTAACAGGTAATAAAGACAATCTTCGTGATGGCAAAAACACCCTTCATTTTATAAACGATGGAGGTTTTTTACAAGCTGTTTTAATATATTCTACAATATTTGATAAAATACCTATTATCCCTAAAAAACTTCTTTTAAGTACGGGAACTGGCGATAATGACAATATGAGAAAGCAAGAAGTAGCAAAAGCAGTGACCAATCCTAAGGCTCTGGAGGAAATTGCTTTTAGTAATAGATAAATTATCTGGAATCTGTTTATTGGATTTCACATCAAATTCTAAATGCACAAATTAATGTCCTAAACTAACACTTTTAAAACTTATCAAGACTCTAATTGTTGTTGATAAAAAAGAGATTTGCCGAAATTTTATAATCTATTTTCAATTAATTCCCATGAAAAAACACTTTTTACTTTTTGGTATTGCAGCAGTTCTATTTTCTGCTTGTAACAACAAATCAACTTCTACTGAAAATTCAACTGCAAGTACAGAAACTACAGCTCATCCTAAAGCTCCAAAAGCAGAAGGAAGCCCAAGAATATTGTTCATCGGAAACAGCCATACCGAATTTTTTGTAAGCGCTCCTGTATTGTTTGGTGAAATTTGTAAAGCTAACAACCAGCCAATGAATGTTGATCAATTGGTTACTATGGGTGTTTCTATTGATAAAATTTATGACGATCATAAAACAGAGGCAGAACAAAATTTTGCAAAAGCAGACAAAGATGGTAACTATTATGATTATGTAGTTATTCAGGAATCTACTCCCGTAGCTTTGGCTGAACTAGATAAATATCAGGCGAATGTAAAAATGATTGCAGATAAAATACGCAAAAACAGCCCTGATGCAGCATTTTATATCTATGAAGGAATGTCTCCACTACCTATTACCGATTCAGAATATAAAGATTATTTCGACGAAATTCGTAAAAATGCAATTGCTGTTGTGGAAACTACAAAAAACTCAGGTTTGCTAAGAGTTGGCGATGCAGTCAATGATGCATATAATGGCAAAAATGGTTATAAATATTTAGTAGCCAACAAAGATAACCTTCGTTATGGAGAAAACACATTACATCTTTTAAATGATGGCGGTTATTTGCAAGGAGCATTGCTTTTTGCAACAATATTCGATAAGAAACCGATAATGCCAAAAGAACTTACTTTATGCACTGGAACTGGAGATAATGACGATATGAAAAAACAAGATGTCAGCAAAGCAATTAGTAATCCTAAAGCTTTAGAAGAAATTGCTTTTAGTAACAGATAAGTTTTTAAATAATAGTAATATAAAAAAAATCACCTTGTAAAATTTATAAGGTGATTTTTTATTTAATATAAAACTCTGAAAATCAATTAAATTTATTCTTATTTTAGCTTTATCAATTTCACCTAAAACTAAATTTATGGAAGATTCAAACGAGTTAGTACAAAGACAGAGCTGGCTAAACAGAAACTGGAAATGGTTTATTCCCAGCGGATGTTTAACGCTTTTAGTATTAGCGGCTTTATTTATTGGAGGAATTTTCTATGAAGTAACTTCGGTTCTTAAAGATTCTGAAGCTTATAAAGAATCTATGATAGCGGTAGAGAATAATAAACTCGTAGTGGAAAAACTCGGTTCTCCTGTTGAAACAGACGGAATGGTTTCTGGAACTGTAACTTCACATAATGAGGTTCGAACTTGCGATGTACAGGTTCCGTTGAAAGGCCCAAAAGGCAAAGGAACTTTATTTATCGTAGGCGAAAAAAGAGGTACGTGGAAATATTCTGAAATGTCGGTTTATATTAAAAATACAGATGAGAAAATAGATTTATTGGAGAAATAAAAATAGATTTGAGTAATTAAAATTTATAAAATGAAATCTTTTTTTAGTCTATTCATAGTCTTTTTAGTTTGTATCTCTTCTTTTGCACAATCTGCCAAAAATTACCAAGTTTACGCCAATAAAATCAAACAATTTTCAAAACCTGCGAGAATATTAAACAAGAATGTTGACGCTCAAGGAAATGGTTATATAGAATTTACAAATGCTAAAAACCAAATACTTCGTTTCCGATTGCATAATAATGAACTTCAACAAGGATCTTGCAGTATCGCTTTTGAAATATACTATTATGAAAACAATTTTCTAAAAAGAATTGAATCGTTTGACAAAAATGGAAATTTAATTGGGTGTCTTTTAAAACTGAACGGTGAAGCCATCATAGAATATACAATTGAAAAACCAGATTTGTATCTAAAAAAGAAAAAACTCATTGATGATGCCGAAGGAAACATTAGCATGAAAGATGACTCTAGCGAAAAAATTATTCGTGTTCGTTACTTTAATGCCAATAATGCACCAATAGAACAGCCTAAACCTACTTACATTTCGAGTAAAACTTATTGGGAATTTAATATTCGAATGTCTTGGCCGTAATTTTGAGACCCTAATTTCGCTTATGTTAAGTTTGCAACAAAATGTTACTTTGCTTTAAATAAAATTGTGGCGTTGTTTTTGAATAAGTAGTATTTTTGAAACTTAAACAAAAACCCCAAATGAAAAAGATTTTACTATTAGCCGTTACGTTTTCGCTTACTTCTTGTGCACAAGTACAACAGACCCTAAATCAACTGCCTCAAATCGCATCTCAGCTTCCAAGTTCAGGAACTGTTGATATTGCTTCAGGTTTAAAAGAAGCGCTAAATAAAGGAATTACGCAACAAGTGAGTAAATTAACCGCAGTAGATGGTTTTTATAAAAATGAAGCTGTAAAAATTTTAATGCCAGAAGAATTACAAAAAGTAGATGCAACCCTGCGTAAAGTAGGTTTAAGCTCTCTTGCAGATGAAGGAATCAAAATGCTGAACCGCGCTGCAGAAGATGCCGTAAAAGAAGCTACTCCAATTTTTGTTACAGCAGTAAAAAATATGAGTTTTACAGATGCTAAAAACATTCTTCTAGGAAGTGACAACGCAGCAACAAATTATTTACAAGGAAGTACAACAACTTCATTATATGCCAAATTTAATCCTGTAATTAAGAGCTCTTTCGAAAAAGTGGGTGCAGATGCTGTCTGGACAAAAATTATAAACAAATACAACACAATTCCATTAGTAAAAAAAGTAAATCCAGATTTGACTGATTACACAACCAATCAAGCTCTTACTGGCGTTTTTAAAATGATTGCTGTAGAAGAAAAAGAAATTAGAAACAATATTTCTGCCAGAACAACACCTTTATTACAAAAGGTTTTTGCTCTGCAAGATGGAAAATAGTTTTCATAAAGATACAAAGAGACAGAGTTACAAAGTACAAAGCTAAATTTACAACTTTGTCACTAACCAAAAAAAAAGACCAAAATGCAAAAAATTACCATACTCATTCATTGTAAAGATCAGAAGAATATTATTGCTTCAGTTACTACTTTTATTGCTAAGGTTGGAGGAAATATTACTTATATCGACCAGCATGTAGACGTAGAACAAAATGTGTTTTTTATGCGTCTGGAATGTGAATTCGAAAATTCGACTATCACAGTTGAAAGTTTTAAAGAAGACTTTAATAAAACTCTTGCTGTCAAATTTGACATGTCTTGGGATTTGTACAATCAGGAGCAAAAACCTAAAATGGCTTTATTTGTTTCTAGATACGATCATTGCTTGTTTGACATTTTGGGTCGTTATAGCGCCGATGAATTAGGTGTCGAAATCCCTATGATTATTAGCAATCATAACGATTTACGTTCAATTGCAGAGCGTTTTGATATTCCTTTTCACTATGTTCCGTTCACAAAGGATAACAAAGAAGAAGGAGAAGCAAGACAAATAGAACTTTTGAAAAGATATCAAATCAATTTTATCGTTTTGGCGCGTTACATGCAGATCGTGACTCCAAAATTGATTTCGCTTTACGAAAATAAAATCATCAATATTCACCACTCCTTTTTACCTGCTTTTCCAGGTGCGAAACCGTATCATTCGGCTTTTAAACGCGGTGTAAAAATTATTGGTGCAACAAGTCATTACGTAACAGAAGAATTAGACGAAGGTCCGATCATTGAACAAGATATTGCAAGGGTTTCTCATATTCACTCTGTAGAAGATTTTATCATGAAAGGACGTGATTTGGAACGCATCGTTTTAGCTAGAGCAATTAAACTGCATGCAGAAAGAAAAACAATGGTTTATAGCAATAAGACGGTGGTTTTTTCTTAGATTCTAAGATGCTAAGCTACTAAGGTTCTAAGTTTATAATCTTTGTGTGAAATAACAAACCCGACAGGTTTTTTACCTGTCGGGTTTTCTTTTATATTAAGCTCAAAAGTTGGCAACTTAGAGACTTAGCATCTTAGTAACTCAGAAACTTACCTAGCTTTAATCGCCAATCTAGGATCATCAAAAGCATTTACCTCATCCATTGTCATTCCTAAAGCGTTTGCTACACCCGCACCATAAGCTGGATCGGCTTGGTAACAATTTCTAATATGACGGACTTGAATAAATTTCTGCGCTCCTCCTACTTGACCTGCTGTATTTTTAAACAAAAGCTGTTTTTTCTCTTCTGTCAGCAAGTTGAATAAAAGTCCTGGCTGAGTAAAATAATCGTTATCGTCTTCTCTAAAATTATGTGCATAAGCATCACCATAAATTGCCAATGGCGGTTCTTTTACTTCTGGCTGATCCTGCCATTCGCCAAAACTATTTGGCTCGTAGTGTTTTCTTCCGCCATAATTTCCATCAACACGCATTGCTCCGTCTCTGTGGAAACTGTTATACGGACATCTAGAAGCGTTTACCGGAATCTGGTAATTGTTTACTCCTAAACGGTAACGGTGCGCATCTCCGTAAGAGAATAAACGTCCTTGAAGCATTTTGTCTGGAGAAAAACCAATTCCAGGAACTACGTGAGCTGGATTAAATGCTGCCTGTTCTACTTCTGCAAAATAATTTTCTGGATTTTTATTCAATTCAAATTCTCCAACTGGAATTAACGGAAAATCTCCTTTTAACCAAACTTTAGTCAAATCGAATGGATGAAAACGATACGTTCTCGCCTGTTCTTCTGACATAATCTGAACAAACATTTTCCATTTCGGGAAATTACCTTCTTCAATTGCATTAAACAAATCCCTTTGGTGGCTTTCTCTGTCTCCACCCACCAATTTAGCAGCTTCTTCATCAGAGAGATTTTCGATTCCCTGTTGTGAAACCAAATGGAATTTTACCCAATGTCTTTCGTTTTGTGCATTGATGAAACTAAAAGTATGGCTTCCAAAACCATGCATTTCTCTATACGATCTCGGAATTCCACGGTCACTCATTACAATCGTAACTTGGTGGAGAGCCTCTGGCAATAAAGTCCAAAAATCCCAATTGTTATCAGCACTTCTTAAATTGGTTTTTGGATCACGTTTTACAGCATGGTTCAAGTCAGGAAATTTCATTGGATCACGAAAAAAGAAAACTGGCGTATTATTTCCTACCAAATCCCAATTTCCTTCGTTGGTGTAAAATTTCATGGCAAAACCACGAATGTCTCTTTCGGCGTCAGCAGCGCCTCTTTCTCCTGCAACAGTTGAAAACCGCACAAACATTTCTGTCTTTTTACCAATTTCAGAAAACAAGTCTGCTTTTGAGTACTTAGTAATATCGTGCGTAACAGTAAAAGTTCCGTAAGCCCCAGATCCTTTGGCATGCATTCTTCTTTCGGGAATCACTTCTCGATCAAAATGAGCCATTTTTTCTAAGAACCAAAAATCTTGTAATAAAACGGTGCCGCGAGGCCAGCTGTTTGAATGTTTTGATTGTCTGGAACGGGTGTTCCTGTTGCAGTTGTTAATTTTTTGTTTGATTCCATATTGCTGATTTTTAATATTTTATCAAATATACAAACTTATCTTTACCATATTAATAAGCAAAATTGATTGTTATTATATTTTAATAATCAAATTTTATTTAACAGTGCAGAAAGCTCAAAACAGCGGTTTGACAAATCTTAACGTATGGTCAACAAAGTAATAACAAAACCTTAACAGCATAAGATTGATATATGTCGGACATTTGTAATGTAATAAACTGGTTATTTATTATTTTGGTTTTGGTTAGTTAAATGATGCCGGCGTCTTCGAGATGCCGGCATTCTTTTTTTATATAAATTTTAGTTTCAGGTTTAAGGTTTCAAGTTGTTTACTTTGAACATAATTTTACCGCAAAGAGCGCAAAGTTTTTTTGCTTTAGAGTTTTTTTGTAAAATGCAAAGTTCGCAAAGCTTTGCCTTAAAAAACTTTGCGAACTTTGCGTAATTCTTTGCGCTCTTTGCGGTAAAAAAACATTAACTTATCTATTTTGAACATAATTTTAACGCAAAGAACGCAAAGGTTTTTACTCAAGAGGTTTTGTATAAAACGCAAAGTTCGCAAAGCTTTCTATAAAAAAACTTTGCGAACTTTGCGTAATTCTTTGCGCGCTTTGCGGTTAAACTATCAACAATATGAACATTAACTTATATCCAACAAAGTAATAACAAGATCTTAACAGCATAAGATTGATATATGTCGGACATTTGTAATGTAATAAACTGGTTATTTATTATTTTGGTTTTGGTTAGTTAAATAATGCCGGCGTCTTCTAGATGTCGGCATTCTTTTTTTATATAAGTTTAGTTTCAGGTTTCAGGTTTTCTTTTGTTTCAGGTTACTTTACTTTGAGCATATTTTAACGCAAAGAGCGCAAAGCTTTTTTACTCAAGAGGTTTAGTATAAAACGCAAAGTTCGCAAAGCTTTGCCTTAAAAACTTTGCGAACTTTGCGTAATTCTTTGTGTGCTTTGCGGTAAAAAACACAATCTTTTAAACATTGACTCATTTTGGATACAACTACACGAGATTTAGATACTTTATAAAAGCAATACTGATGGATCTTTGCTAAATCAATTTTGATTTAAAATTAAAACAGTAATTATGAGTACTATCAAAAAAGTTAATTTAGGAAATCAGGGACTTGTTGTTCCTAATATTGGTTTAGGCTGCATGGGAATGAGTCAGATTGCAGGAAATGATATTTATGGTAAAGCAGACGAAACTGAATCTATACAAACAATACATCGCTCACTTGAATTAGGCGGTAATTTTTTAGATACGGCCGATTTATATGGTCACGTTGAAAAATGAAAGATTGATTTCAAAAGCTATAAAAGGTAATCGTGACGCTTACATCATTGCTACAAAATTTGGTTTTGAGATTAATGACAACGAAGAACTTACCTGGCAGTTTAATGGCAAAAAAGAATATGTGAAAAAAGCCGTAGAACGTTCTCTAAAAAATCTTGGAACAGATTATATCGATTTATATTACCTGCACCGTGTTGATCCTAATACTCCAATAGAGGAAACAATTCTGGCAATGTCTGATTTGGTAAAAGAAGGAAAGGTTGGTTATATTGGTCTTTCTGAAGTTTCTTCTGAAACTATTAGAAAAGCGCATAACATTCACCCCCTGACCGCAGTTCAAAGTGAATATTCCCTTTTTGAAAGAAGCATTGAAGAAGACGGAATTATAAAAACATTAGAAGAACTTCAAATTGGTGTAGTAGCTTATTCACCTCTAGGAAGAGGCTTTATTTCGGGAGAAATACAACATCCGCAAGACTTAGCCGAAAATGATTTTAGACGAACAATTCCTCGTTTTCAAGGAGAACAATTTTATAAAAACATTGAACTTTTAAATGAAATAAAACTTATCGCCGACGAAAGAAAAATTACTGCTTCGCAATTGGCTTTGGCATGGATTGCATCTAAAGGTTTTTTAGCCATTCCGGGTACAAAACGAGTAAAATATGTGGAGCAAAATATCGAGGCTGCTCAGCTTATCCTGACTACTGAGGAATTGAACAGATTAGAAAACATTATTCCTTTAGGAACAATTACCGGAAATCGTTATGATGAATCTGGAATGAAATCTGTGAATCTATAAGAAATCAGAAAAAAAATCTACAGGAAAAGTTATCTTTATGACAGCTTTTCCTGTATTAAACCTAAAGCCATGAAGAAAGAAGATCATATCCCGTATAACATTACCTCTATTTCAGAATTACATCAATTATTACGAATTCCAAAACCAGATCATCCTTTGGTAAGTTTTGTAAATCTGAAAGATATAAGTTGTCATTTTGATAATAATCTAAAGAGTGTCATTTATAATTTCTACACGATTTCAATTAAAAGAGGATTTAAGGGAAAAATGAGATATGGCCAAAACTATTATGATTTTGATGAAGGTGTCATGACATTTATGGGCCAGGACAAATTATTTCGACAGAAGTTCCAATGGATTCTTCTGTATATGGCTCGATGTTAGTCATTCATCCTGATTTTATTCAGAATTATGCTTTGTCAAAAAAAATAAAAGAGTACGGATATTTCTCTTATGCTGTTAATGAAGCTTTGCATCTTTCAGAAAAAGAAGAAACAATGATTACTGGAATTATGCAGAATATCGAACAAGAATATCTGTCTTCTATTGATGCTTTCAGCCAAGATGTAATGGTTTCGCATATTGAACTGCTTCTTAATTATTGCAATCGTTTTTATAACCGACAGTTTATTACCCGAAAAAATGCAAACAATACGCTTTTAACTAAGCTGGAAATTCTTCTTTCTGAATATTTTGAAAGTGACAAAGTTGAAAAATTAGGATTACCAACTGTCGCTTACATTTCGGAACAACTAAATGTTACGCCAAATTATTTAAGTGATATGTTACGTTCGTTGACAGGACAAAGCACACAGCATCATATTCACAATAAAATTATTGAAAAAGCCAAAGAACTTCTTACCACAACTACCTTGAGTGTAAGTGAAACTGCTTATAAATTAGGTTTCGAATATCCTCAATCTTTTAATAAGCTTTTCAAAAGTAAAACTACAGTTTCACCTTTAGAGTTTAGAAATTCATTTAACTAATTTTTTAATCTTTCGTGTAGCAATTTAAAATAAGGGAAAGCTTTTAACAATCGGCTTCCGTGCCAAGAAAACATTTCGCCGTCAACGAAAATGGTTTTGGCGTGATGTGTAAATCTTCCTATTTCGAAAGCATCTTCTTCCTTAAAAGGGTACGGTTCTGACGAAAGAAAAACAATATCGGGATCGCCTTCTAAGCGCATTTTCTTTAATTCGATTTCAGGATAACGGCCTTTGTCTTCGTAGATGTTTTTAAAATGATTTAGTTTTAGCAACTCATTGATATACGTATCTTTTCCTGCAACCATGTATGGATTTTTCCAAATAAAATAGGCCGCTTTTTTTTCTTTTATATCCTGAATATAATTTTTAAAATCGCTTAAAGCGAAAGCCAATTTGTCGTTCCATTTCTGCGCTTCGGTTCTGCAATTGAACAACTGCCCAAAATCTGAAATCATCTGGAAATTATCTTCGACAGTAACAATATTGGTAACCCAAACTGGACAAATTGTACTTAACTGCTCTACAATCTCCAGTGTGTTTTCTTCTTTATTGCAGATAATAATATCTGGCTCTAAAAGTTTTATTTTTTCGAAGTGAATTTTCTTGGTACCACCAACAATCTTTTTAGTCGATTTAAAATGAAACGGATGAACACAAAATTTCGTTATTCCGATGATTTTCTCTTCTAAACCTAAATCATATAATAATTCAGTTTGCGATGGAACTAGCGAAATGATACGCTTTGGAGCAGTTTCAAAAGTATGAACTTTGCCAAGCTGGTCTTTTATTTGTTTCATGTTTGAGGTTTGTTGGAGTGTGGAATTTAACGCAAAGCTCGCGAAGTTTTTTCGCAAAGTTCGCAGAGGTTTATGCTTAAACGTTGAGTTTAAGTTTTTTTAAGTTCTCAAAGCTTAAAATAAATTTCCTCTTTGAGAACTTAAAAAAACTGTATATAATTTCTTTGTATACTTTGCGAAAAACCTTAGCGCACTTTGCGTTAAAATTATACTCAAAGTTAACTTTAACAAAAAGTAAAGCTTACACCCTACTTTGAGAACTTAAGAAACTTTTAAAACACTGTATATAATTTCTTTGTGCACTTTGCGAAAAAACTCAGCGAACTTTGCGTTAAAAAATTATGCTCAAAGTTAACTTGAAACTTTAAACCTGAAACTTTAAACCAATAATCTCAGCCATTTCTTGCTGTACTTTCAAAGCTTCTTCTCTAGCCTTTTCAGCAAAATCGGTTCCTTTTGAAGCGTAGATAATAGCTCTTGCAGAGTTTACTAAAAGACCAACTTTATTATTCATTCCATATTTGCATACTTCAGATAAGCTTCCACCTTGAGCGCCAATTCCTGGAACTAGTAGGAAACTATCAGGAACAATTTTTCTGATTTCAGTAAAATATTCTGCTTTTGTTGCACCGACAACATACATTAGGTTTTCGCTGTTTTTCCAAGTTTTAGAAGTTTCTAGAACTTGTTTGTACAATTCTTTTCCATTAGTATTTAAAGTCTGAAAATCGAAAGCACCTTCATTAGAAGTTAAAGCCAACATAATAGTATGTTTATTTTCGAATGCCAGAAAAGGCTCTACAGAATCTTTTCCCATATACGGGGCAACAGTTACACTATCAAAATTCAGATCTTCAAAAAAAGCTTTCGCATACATGCTAGAAGTGTTTCCTATGTCTCCACGTTTTGCATCTGCAATTGTAAAAATATCAGGATAATTTTCGTTGATATAATTGATTGTTTTCTGCAAAGACATCCATCCTTTTATTCCGTATGCTTCAAAAAAAGCGGTGTTTGGTTTGTATCCAACTGTCAGATCGTGCGTTGCATCGATTATCGCTTTATTAAATTCGAAAATAGGATCTTCGGTTTCTAATAAATGCTGCGGAATTTTAGTCAAATCAGGATCTAAACCAACGCATAAAAATGATTTTTTTTGAAGAATTTGTTCGTGTAGTTGTTGTGTTGTCATATTGTATTTTTAGTTCTTCTATTTCAAAGAATTAATTCTTTTTAAAAAGTATGCAAAAATAAAAAAAGCCACTCAATTAAGAATGGCTTTTTACTTTTATATTCAGAAGCGTTTACAAATTGCCTAAATAAACAATTTCTGTTCTTCTGTTTTCTGCTCTTCCTGCAGCTGTTTTATTTGATTTTACAGGTTTTGTCGAACCGTAACCTTTAGAAGTTAAATTCTCTGGATTTACACCTTTTTCGATTAAAAGATCCATTACTACTTTTGCTCTAGCTTCAGATAATTTTTGATTTGCTTTTGCATTTCCAACATTATCTGTATGTCCGTTAATAGTAAATTTTGCATTTGGATAATTTCTTAAGATTTCTTTTATCGCATCTAATCTTCCAGAAGTTTCTCCTTTTTTAGCATCGTTTAAAGTTGCTTTTCCAGTTGTAAAGAAAATAGATCTTGCTTCTACTTTTAGCTGCGCTAAAGTTTCTTTAGTCACTTTTGGACAACCTTTATTATCTGCTGGAGCCTACAACTGTCGGACAAGCATCATCTTTATCCAAAACGCCATCCTTATCTGCGTCTAATTCTGGACAGCCTTTATTTTCTGCTGCACCTGCTTCGTTCGGGCAAGCATCATCTTTATCTAAAACACCATCTCCATCAGTATCTGGCCATGGACATCCTTTATTTTCTACAGGACCAGCAATTGTAGGACATGCATCTACATTGTCCAATAAAGTATCTCCGTCACTATCTTTCCAAGGACAACCTTTATTTTCTTTTGGTTCAGCCACATCAATACAAGCATCATCTTTATCAAAAACACCATCTTTATCTGTATCTGGCCACGGGCAACCACCATTTTCGGCTGGGCCAGCAACTTTTCTACAAGCATCTTCTTTATCAATTACACCGTCTCCGTCTGTATCTTTAAATTGTTTTTCGTAAACCGGAATCTTCATTCCTAAGTGAAAATCAGCTCCTTTAGAGTTGCTAGAAGCTAAATTACTCAAAATAGAACCAGAACCAATGAAGAATACTCCTGCACGCAAACCTGCTCCAGCCTGCATACCGCTATATTCCATATATGTCATTGGCAAATAAAAACTAAACCATCTGCTTTCGTAACGAGGCGTTAATGTAACTCGGTCAGCAATTCCGTAACCATTCAATTTACTGCCAGAAACCAGATTAATATCTCCGTTAAGATTCAAATAGAATTTATTGTACATATTCCAATCTGCATCTGCTCGAATAGCAGTTGGCAAATTTGTTTTTACTCCTTTTGAAGTTGAAGTTTTGGTATAATGTTCATTTAAAAAATCATACAAATCTTCTGCGTCATCAATCATTTGTTGCGTCACTACTCCGTTTACATTATAAGTGTCCACTTTTGAGTTTTTATAATTGATCGATCCGATATCTGTTACCGATAAACCGAAACGCAATTTATATTTATTTAAATCTCTAAAATTATTATCTGCTGGTTTTGCTTTTTTAATATCATATTGATCATAATCAGGTCTCCATTCGTAAACCAATCCAAAATCGAAACCAAATCCGCGTGATTTTGAATCAAATTCATAATCGTCATTTGCTTCCCAATCTTGACTTCCTCCAACCGTAACTTCACCATTTGAAATTAAAGAACCTTCTTTTGGATCTGCTGAGTTTTCAATATAAGCAACATTCACATTTTTTCCGTGAACATAAGCATTTACACCACCTTGAAGATATTTAGCCGTTAAACCTCCTTTTAAAAAGTGCTGGTCTTTTTGAAATAAAACTGCAGCATAAGAAATTCCAAGTTCGCCCCAAGAATGAGAGGCAGCATTTGGACTTCCTAAATTATAATTGAAGCTATCAGACTGATCTAATCCGTCTTTTACCTGATCGATAAGATAGCCGTTAATTTTTCTGATATTAGAAACAGATCTTGCTCTTGTAAAAACAGCCAAAGAATGTTTTGGCGCGATATTAAACATAAAAGAGGCGCCGATGATATCAAAATTTGCCAATCCGTTGTTGGCATTTTTTGCAGAAACTTTTGACTGGCTTTCAAAATCGTATCCGTCTTTGTAAACATCAAATAATTTAACGCCATATAAGTCATTTTCTACAGCGCCACTAATTGAAAACAAATTAATGTCTGTTTTAAAACGTGAATCTACAATAGAAGCTGGATTGAACAAAACACTTTGAACTCCCGCATAGTTGTCATGAAAATAGCCTAAATAGGATTGTGATTTTGCTGTAAAAGAAATAATTAAAAAAAATAAAATAGGTAAATGTTTTCTCATTAAATTTAGTTTTAGATGGGCGCAAAACTACAACAATTAAAGCCTATAAAGGTTAAAAAAACATTGAATTCATGTAATTTCTCTGATAAATTATATAAGAAAAAATGAGGTTGTAAAAGTATCTTTGAGAATAACCTAATATACAGATAATTATGAGCCCAAATATTGGAATTACACCCAAAAACTTAAAGAAGAGCGCTTCTATTTTAGCAACAATTTTATCAAATGAGATGACATTATATGTAAAAACCAGAAAATTTCATTGGAACATTTCAGGAAATAGCTTCATGGAACTGCATAAATTGTTTGAAGAACAATATAGAATTTTGGAAGCAAATATTGATGAAGTTGCAGAACGCATTAATCAGTTGGGCGAAAAAACAATCGGGACAATGAAAGAGTTTATCGACAATTCTACTCTAAAGGAATCTCCAAAAGAATATGCTTCTCAAAAAAATATGTTATCTGAACTTTTAGAAAACCACGAACAGCTGGTCACCGAATTTAGAGACTATATTCCGGTTTTTGAGAATGAAACTAATGATATAGGTTCTGCCGATTTTGTAACAGGATTGTTGCAAGCAACACGAAAAAATGGCGTGGATTCTGAGAAGATATCAGGAGTAAAAAAGAAAGAAAAATGAAAATTATGCAAAAGTCAGAAAAATAAATGTAACACAAAGCCGACTTGCAATTTGCAATTTTACAATACAATAAAAATTAAAAAATAGAAATTATGAATACTACTGAAATAAAAGGAAACTGGAATGAGCTGAAAGGTAAACTGAAACAAAAGTTTGCAACTCTAACAGATGATGATTTGATGTTCGCTGAAGGAAAAGAAGACGAAATGTACGGAAGACTTCAGCAAAAACTGGGAAAAACAAAAGAAGAATTTCATCAGATCCTGTCAGAATTGTAAATCCTTGCAACTCAATCAGGGAAATACCGTCTAGTAAGAAAATATTAGACGGTATTTTTTTGAAAAATTTATTTTAAAATCACATTTCCGTGTAATTCTATACCATTTAAAAGCAAAAACACCAAAAAAAATAAGTATCTTTAACCAAATTTCTATAAAATGAAACTATTTATAAAGTTCGACATCAATACTATTTGCTCTCTTTATTTAAAACAAAATCTGGAACAAAACAACATAAATTTTACAACTCTGGGTTTTGGTGAAATTGAGATTGAAGACAATCTTGATGCTGAAGCATTGGATAATTTAAAAACTAAATTGGCTCCGTGTGGTTTTGAAGTAGTTGAAAATCAAAAAAGTGTCTTAGTCCAAAAAATAAAAGATGCAATTATTGAACTTGTTTTTATGGATGACAGCAATAATTATAAAAGTTCTGTATTTTTGGCAGAAAAATTAAACCACAGTTACGGTTATTTATCTAATGTTTTCTCAGAAGTTACATATTCTTCTATTGAAAACTTTATTATTTTACAGAAAATTGAAAGAGCAAAACAGTTGATTATTATCAACGAAATGAGTTTGACCGAAATAGCTTTTTTACTAAATTATTCGAGTGTTGCACATTTGAGTACACAGTTTAAAAATACAACCGGAATTACTCCGTCTGCTTTTCAGAGAATTATTAAGAAACGAAGAGAAAATTTAAAATAAAAACCCAAATACCATATTAAAATGCAAAAAAACGCATTACACATTTTATTGGCCGATGATGATGAAGATGACCGTCTTTTCTTTAAAGATGCATTTGAAGAAATAAAGATACAAACGAATGTAAATTTTGTTCATGACGGGATGCAGCTTATGGATCATTTAATGAATAAAGACAATAAACTTCCTGATATTTTGTTTCTAGATTTAAACATGCCTAAGAAAACAGGTAAAGAATGTTTGATTGAAATCAAAAAAACGGACCATTTAAAAGATATAATCATTGCGATTTATTCTACTTCTTCATCTGAAGAAGATATTGAAGATACCTTTATTCAAGGCGCCAATATTTACATCAAAAAGCCAAGCGATTTCAATACGCTGAAAAAAATAATTAATGAAGTCGTGACCGTAAACTGGCATTATCATACTTCTGGTTTAAACCGTGATAATTTCTTGCTGCGACTAAAATAAAAGCATTCCAATAATGAAGTGGATACCAAATTTTAATTCTTCAAACTCTTTGAGAGTTATTTTTGTAATCGCAGTTTTCATTCTGTTATTTCTTTCTTCAATTGCTTACAAACATAATCAGGACTTGAATGAATCAAGCAAACTGGTTATGCATACTTACGAAATCAACATTCAGCTCGAACGATTAATGTCGGCTATAAAAGATGCAGAAACGGGCCAGCGAGGGTACATTATCACTCGCAATGCCCGTTTTCTGACTCCGTACATTTATTCCCGAGACAAGGTCAATACTTCTTTTATTACCTTAAAAAAACTCACTGCCGATAATCCGAGACAGCAGGAAAATCTTCAGAAACTTTTCAAACTCATTACCCAGCGTTTTGTTTCTTTTGAAAATTGTCTAAAATATAGCGATCCAAAAACATACGATAAGAGAAAGTTAGACAATCATATGTTTGGCGGCCGTATTTTAATGGAAAACATCCGCTTTAAAGTGGATGAAATGAACGACATCGAGAAGGATTTCTTAAAGAAAAGACTAAAGATTTACGATTCGGAAATTTCTTTAAGTCCGCTGTTTTCTATTTCCTTATTTCTAGTTGCTTTAAGTTTTATTTTACTGGCTTATCGTCAAATTAGCCGTGATTTTGAACGCTTGAAAGTATTCAATAAAAAGCTTCTTATTTCGACAGGTTTAATTTCTGAATCTGAAAATATTGGAAAATTCAGCACTTGGCAATGGGATCTGGATTCTGATAAAATAGATTTTTCAGACAACCAGTTCCGATTATTAGGCCTTGAGCCAAAATCTTTTGCTCCTAACAAAGCAACACTTTTAAAATATGTTCATCCAGATGATAAGGAAGCTGTAGCAAAAGCTATTGACGGAATTATAGAAAAGAAACATCTTCCGTTTGTATATTACAAAATTATACGTCCAGATTTTGAAGTGCGCTACTTTAAAACAACGGGTAAATTAGTAACCGATCAGCAAGGCAGTAAAATCTTGCTCGGAATTAACTTTGACATTACAGACGAGCATCTTCTTAATATCGAATTGCAGGAACGAAATAAAGAATTGGAAAAAAGCAATAAAGAACTGGCTTCTTTCAACCATGTTGCTAGTCACGATTTGCAAGAACCTCTTCGAAAAATACAAACCTTTATTTCTAGAGTTTCAAGTGCCGACAAAGAAGTTATGTCTGAAAGCGGTAAAAATTACATTACCAAAATAGAAAGTTCGGCAAAAAGAATGCGTGTATTAATAGACGACCTTCTTTTATTCTCCAGAACCAATACAACCAAAAAGGAATTCATTAAAATGAATCTGAATGAACTTCTGGACAATGCCGAATCGGAACTGGCTGAAACTATTGAAGAAAAGAAAGCCGTAATCCAGCGCATTGGTAAACTTCCGAAGCTTGCGGTAATTCCGTATCAGATCGAACAGCTGTTTATCAATCTAATTGGAAATTCATTAAAATACAGCCAGCCCGATGTTGAACCTGAAATATCTATTTCTAGCGAAAAAGTCAATTCTTGCGATTATCCAGAAATATTAGAACAGTCGGTAAAGAAATTTCATAAAATTACTTTTACAGACAACGGAATGGGATTTGACCCACAGTTTAAAGAAACCATTTTTATTCTTTTTCAGCGTCTTCATTCTAAAACAGATTATCCAGGAACCGGAATCGGATTAGCGATCTGCAAGAAGATTGTCGAGAATCATAAGGGTCACATTACAGCAGATAGCACTTTGGGCAAAGGCTCGATCTTTACGGTCTTTCTACCAGATTAAAATTTTATTTCTATTTGTAAGAAAAAAAATCTATCACATTATACCGAAAACAGAAAAAGAAATTATAGAAAAATCTATAATTTCTTTTTTTTTACACCAAAGTCAAACTTCACAAACCATTGATTTTAAAAGGATAAACCCTTAAAAAAAATCTGTTATGGGAATTATATAACGATTCATTTTTATGCTGTAAAGCAAAATCTTTCATTCGTTAGCATCTTTGTAATGTAATACTTTAAGAAGTAATAATGAAAGTAATTTCCCCCATGAAGGCGACATATTTTAAAGTCTTTTTCTTAATCTTATTGGTACTATGCATCACATCTTGCAGAAAAATTAATCCGATTGAAAATACTTTGAAGAATCAAGCTTTTGCAAAAAATGAAAGAGAAGAAACAGAAGTCTACTTTTTTATTTCTACGGCGAATATTAGCAAATCTATTATTTCAAAAAGTCAAATTGCACAACAAAAAAGTTCAGATGTTATTGTTCAGGAATTAAGTAAAAGAATTGAACTCCAAGAGAATCAATTGTTAGATCAAATATCCAAATTGGCCACATCAAAGCTCATTGTTATTACTGAAATAAACGCCACGCATAAACGAGACCTGTACAACCTCATAGACGCAAGCAATAATGATTTTAACAATATCTATTTAAACGCCATGACAGAAGCCATATGCGACCAGATTGAGTTATTTGAGACTATTTCTAGAGAAACAAATGATAAACAAATTTTGGAACTTGTTCTTAGATTTTTGCCCGAACAATATAAACTCTTACGAGAGACTGAAAGAATAAAAAAAACGAAATGAATAAACGCCTATTATCGATCTATTAACTAATTATTTTTTACTATGAAATTACAAGCCAATTTTTTATGCGCCTTAACACTTTTTTTATCAGCATCATTTGGAATGCTGCACGCTCAGGACACTAATGTAAATACCGAATTCGGTGTAAAAGGAGGATTCAACATGTCTAACTTATATGGCAGCGGAGACAATGTCGATGATAATAATATCTTATACGGATTTAATGCCGGGGTTTATGCTACACTTCCTATTTCAGATTTTGTAGCGATTCAGCCAGAGATTTTATTTACAACAAAAGGTTCAGAATTAGAATACAACAATGCTTTTGCATCTGGGAACACAAAATTTAGATTGAACTATATAGAAGTGCCACTTTTGGTTAGAGTAAATGTTACTAAAAATTTCAACATTCATGCCGGTGGTTACGCTTCTTATTTAGTAAGCTCTAAAGTAAGCGGAGACGGAAGTTTTGATTTTGACCAAGACATTGACACAGATGATCTAGCGAAATTTGATGCAGGTCTTTCTGCTGGTGTTGGAGTCGACTTTAACCCAATTAGCGTTGGATTACGTTACAATTACGGTTTAACCACTGTAGGTAAAGAAAGAACAGTTGCAGGAACTACATACACGTTTCCTGATGCGAAAAACAGCAACTTGACTTTATATCTTTCTTATAAGTTAAACTAAGCGAATAAAACTGATTATTAACCACTAAAATAAAAAACCATGTCAAACTTATTATATACACTGGCAGTGATTCTGGTAATACTTTGGGCTCTTGGGTTCTTTGTTTACAGTTTCGGAAGCATAATCCATATTCTGTTAGTAATTGCCATTATAGCAGTATTGCTTCGACTAATTAAAGGTCGAGAAATTTAAAAATCACAATTTATTAAATCAACAAATTATTAAATATTAATCCATTAAATTATTTATTATGAAAACTAGTAGCACAATTTTAGGAATTTTAGGAGCCGCAGCGGCGGGAGCATTCATAGGTGTTTTATTTGCACCAGACAAAGGATCAAACACAAGAAAAAAAATCAAAGATAAATCAAAAGATTACGGTGATAATCTAAAAACAAAATTTGATGGCATTGTAAACACGATTACTTCAAACGGTAAAGAAATTATCGAAGAAGGAAAATCTAAACTTAACCAAGTTAAAGAAGATTACAACACGCTAAAAGACGATGTTAAAACAGTAAAATCAAACTATTAATTAGTTAGAATTAATTAGTGAAATTTTCAAACCATAAAACCCTATATCATGGAACCAAATGCAACAACAAACGAGAATTTAAATCTTTATGAAAAAGCAGAAAACTATGCTAAAACAAGTTTAGAATTACTTAAACTAAAAACAGTATGTTCTGTGGCTGATGGTGCTTCATCATTGGCTTCAAAGATAGCGATTGGTATTGTTGTTGCATTTTTTACTTTGTTCCTAAATATCGGGATTAGTTTATGGATTGGTAAAGAACTTGGAGAGTATTACTATGGCTTTTTTATCATGGCATTATTTTATCTTATTTTGGTAATTGTGGTTGTAAAATCGCATCATAGACTGATAAAAACTCCTATTGGAAATACTATCATTTCAAGTATTCTAAAAGAAACAAAAAACTGATTTAATTAACCTAAAAAACCGAAAAAACTATGGAGGCTATTTACAATATTGATCAGTTAAATCAAAAAATTGAGGAACTAGAAATTCGCCAGGACACAGAATGGTGTGCTATAAAAGACGAGATTAATGAAATTAAAGACAATTTAAAGCCCATTAACCTCATTCGAAACACGGTGGAAGAAATCAACGAAACGGTTGGTTTTAAAAGCCACATCGCTCAATCTGCCATCAGTATCGGAATTGGTTATTTAGCCAAAAGATTTATTGTCGGTAAAGGAGACTCCATGTTTAAAGGTGTTTTAGGCTCGATTGTTCAGCTTATTGTAACCAATCTGGTTTCGAAACCTCATCATGATTCTTCTGAAGAAGAAGAAGAAGAAGAATCATCACAATACGAATCATCTAGAGAGTAATTTGTCTAACTTAATTTAAATTATTATGGAAAAGTTTAGCGAAATAATGATAAAAAATGGAGTATACGTTTACTCGAATCTATATAAATGTTTTGAATATACGAGAGTATTTTTAGGCGTCTAACTCCATCATACGTGTTTGGGGAAACGGTTGATGGAGTGAAGACCTTCTATATATTTTTTTTAAGATACTAAGTTGCTAAGATTCTAAGTTTTATATTTAGATTTTATAATCCTATCTTACTAATCTTAAATAAAAAAACAGCATCTACAAAGTAGATGCTGTTTTTTTTATGTCTTAAATTTCATAAACTAAGAAACTTAGCATCTCAGAATCTCAGAATCTTAGCATCTCAGAATCTTAGCAACTTAGTATCTTAGAACCTCTACCTATAATCCTGATAAATAGGCAATTTTAAACCAGCGTAAATATTACAGCCTTTTGAGTTGTTTGAAAACATATTGGAGAAAAGAGTTCCAGAACCAATAAATATTCGTGCTCTAAAACCCGCTCCTATTTGTGTTCCGCTGTATTGCATATAGGTCACCGGAACATAGAAACTAAACTGTCTGGTTTCATATCTCGGCGTAAAAGTAACCGAATTGGCAATTGCGGTTCCGTTTACTTTTTTGGCATCTACTAAATTGAAATCACCGCTTAAATTCAAATAAAATCTCTGGTCAATGTTCCAGTCCAAATTGGTGTGCAAAGCCGTTGGAAGATTTGCTTTTACCCCTCTTCTTGAAGATATTTTAGTATAGTTAGAATCAAAAAAATCAAAAATATCATCTGCATCTTCGATATCTTGTTGCGTTACCCTTCCTGTAATATTATAAGTATTCTCGACAATGTTATTATAATTTAGTTTTCCAATATCGGTTATAGAAGCCGCGGCTTTAAACTTATAACGATTTCCTGCGCAAGAATGGCAGTTTGTACGATATTCGTAGGTAAAACCCAAATCTACTCCTACTCCAGCCGAAGCGGCATCAAACTTAGGATCATTTCCATTAGCATAATCATAACTTGCAGCTGTTCTTATGGTTCCTGTCGAATAATATTCGCTTAACAAAGGATTGGCTTCGTTTTTATTAAAAGCCACACTTAAATCATTTCCGTTAATGTAGCCGTTCACTCCCGCCATTAAATACTTTAAAGTAATACCACCTTTTACAAAATGATCGTCACGATCCAACAGAACAATAGCATAGCTCGCTCCTATCTCAGCCCAAGAATTCGAAACAGCGTTGGGGTTTCCGCCCGTAATTAAAAAACTATTCGAAGCATCCACATCTTTGTTCACCTCATCAATAAGCTGTCCGTTTATGCCAACAAGGCTCGTCACACTTCGCACACGCGTAAAAAGCGCAACACTATGTACAGGCGTAATATTGAGCATTACAGAAGGCCCCATAATGTCTATATTGAAATTTCCTCTATTGTTCGATTTGAAATTTTTGCTTGCATCGGTTTCCAGATTGTAACCTCCGTCTAAGACATCCATTATATTAACTCCGTACAAATCATTTTGGCCAGTTCCGCTGCCAGATCCAAACGTAACGTCGGCTTTGTATTTTGAATCTACAATATTGGACGGATTAAACAATGCGGACTGAATTCCGGCATAATTATCATCCCTGAATCCAAAATACGATTGCGATCGCGCATAAAAAAAGCTCCCAAAGAAGCAAAATAAAAGTAAAGTTCTCTTCATAAATTAATGTTAGTTGGTTGGTTAATAGGGCAAATATGAGGCAAAAAAAAGTTATAAAAAAACAAGTTTTCGTTAAGGTTGTAAGACGCTAAAGTTCTAAGGGACTAAGCTTTACCAACTATATTATAAATCTTACTTCACAAAATTGCGCTATAGTATTTATCTTAATTTAGAACGCTTTTTTGGAAATTACAGGCCTTAATTATCCATATTAAATTATCATTAGAAATTAAGATGGGAAGTTGCTGAGATATTAAAATGCAAAGTTTTCATTCTCTCTTTAAGCTTTACGCATAAAAAAAAGCCGAACAAAGTTCGGCTTAAATATATTTTATGTTCAAAGAAAAAAAACTTAGAACCTTAGTACCTTAGAATCTTAGCAACTCAAAAAATATGTTTAAAAAGAAAAAAACTTAGAACCTTAGAATCTCAGTAACTTAGCAACTCAAAAAAATTATCTTCAAAAAGAAAAAACTTAGAACCTTAGAATCTCAGAATCTTAACAACTTTAACCAATTCTTTGCGTTCCAGCGGTTGAAACCGCTGGCTATATTCTTTTTAGGTGCTAAGATGTTAAGATTCTAAGGCCTTCCCAATCTTTGGTATTTTTTCCACAAAAAAAGCCGAACAAAGTTCGGCTTAAATTATTAAAAAGTCCTAAAAGAAAACTTAGAACCTTAGCAACTTAGTATCTTAGCATCTAAGAAGTTTACGTTAGTAAACTTCTGAAGCTTCCTTCAATTTCTCCATATTATTAACCAACTGAAGCTCAGAAACGATTTTATGAATATCACCATTCATGATGTTTCCTAAATCGTAAAGCGTTAAACCAATACGGTGATCGGTTACACGACCTTGCGCATAGTTATACGTACGGATTTTTGCCGAACGGTCTCCAGAACTTACCTGAGAACTACGTTTTTTAGCATCTTCTTCCTGCTTTTTAGCCAATTCCATTTCGTACAAACGAGAACGTAATACCATCAAAGCTTTATCTTTATTCTTGTGCTGCGATTTCTCATCCTGACATTGCGCCACCAATCCTGTAGGAATGTGCGTTAAACGTACAGCCGATTTCGTTGTATTTACCGATTGTCCTCCAGTGTCCAGAAGAACAGAAGAAATCGACACGAACATCGTTCATATCTACCTGAACATCAAACTCCTCAGCTTCTGGCAAAACCATAACCGTTGCAGCCGATGTATGCACACGTCCTTGAGTTTCTGTCTGCGGAACACGCTGTACACGATGAACACCCGCTTCAAACTTCAAAGTTCCGTATACATCCTCTCCAGTAACCTCAAAAATAACCTCTTTGAAACCTCCAGAAGTACCCTCGTTCATATCTACAACAGATGATCTCCATCCCATAGATTCACAATATTTCGTGTACATTCTAAACAAGTCACCAGCAAAAATACTCGCTTCGTCCCCACCCGTTCCGGCGCGGATCTCCACCATTACGTTTTTCGCATCTTCAGGATCTTTAGGAATAAGCATAAATTTGATTTCCTCCTCCAATTCTGGCAGACGTTCTTTTGCTTCATCCAATTGCATTTTGGCCATTTCCACCATTTCAGCATCACTTCCGTCAGCAATAATTTCGTTTGCTTCGTCAATATTTGCCAAAATTACAATGTACTCTTCTCTCTTTTCAACAAGCGCTTTAATCCCTTTATATTCTTGATTAAGCTGCTTATAACGTTTTTGATCAGAAATAACATCCGGCTGAATAATCAAATCCGAAATCTCATCGAAACGCTGCTTTACATATTGAAGTCTATCTAACATTTTCTAATTCCTTTTATTGGACGGCAAAATTACAAAATTTTTATCGAAAATTCTAGTGTTCCTTTTTTGGGGAATTTAAGGTGGATTTTGATGGGTTTTGATTTTGAAAAACAGGTGTTTTTACTTGGTGATGGGTTTGAATTTTGTACGATGTTTGTTTTTAATATTTTTTGTCTAATTTAAGATTTGCTTCCATTTAGAGACAGAAAAATCGTCTTATTTACACATTACGGTTTTCCGTAAAGAAAATAAGCTAATATAAAATAGATTTGAAAAAAAACAAAAGATATAAACAAAATCAAAAATTAATGATAAAAAAAATAAACTCGTTAAGTGAACTTATTTCAATTTTAAAAGATGATATAGGTGCATACAGTGAAGATGTGTGGTTTAGAGGCCAATCTTCTTTTGATTGGCAATTAATTCCTGGACTTTTTAGATATACAAGTGAAATTTCTGAAACTTCATTACTAACAAGATTTAAGCAGTCAGCATCATTATTAATTGACACATCTCCAAAAGATGATTTTGATTGGCTTTTTTTAATGCAACATTATGGAGTCCCAACGAGATTATTAGATTGGTCTGAAAGTCCTCTCACATCATTATATTTTGCAATTTCTGATGAAGAACATGACGATAAAGACAGTGCTTTGTGGGTGCTTAAACCAATTGAATTAAACAAATTGGCAAATATAAAAACTACTGAAAAAAATTACATTCCTTCTTTTGATGATGAGTATTTAGAAAATTATAACATTCAAAATGTAAACTCTAATAAAAAATTGGAAATGTCACCAGTTGCAACAATAGCCACAAGAAATAATTCAAGAATACAAGCTCAATTAGGTGTATTCACAATCCATCATTTAAATAAAAAACCTCTTGACGAATTTTGCTCAGAAAAAGAAATTGTTAAATATCTGATTCCAAAAGAATCCAAAGCTTTGTTAAGAAAAGAATTAGATTTGTTAAGTGTTAATAAATTTTCACTTTTTCCAGAATTATCTAGCATTGGTGAAATTCTTAAAAAGAAATTATCATGAGTTATATTGAAACTTTTCCGCTACAACATAGTACTATTTTACGAATTTATTCTGAAAGAGAAGAAATAGAGACATCTCCAGAATATCAAAGAAACGGAGGTGTTTGGACTCCAGAGAAAAAACAGCTTTTAATTGATTCTATTATAAACAATTATGATATTCCAAAAATTTATTTTCATCAATATTCAAGAGAAGATAGATCAAAAATTGGCAAATCATACTCCATAATAGATGGAAAGCAAAGGTTGGAAACAATTTGGTCATTTATAAACAATGAATTCAAAATATCAGAAGACTTTGACTATCAAGATGATGAATCAATAAAAATTGCAGGAATGAGCTATAATGATATTGCTCAAGAGTATCCTAAATTAAAAATAAAGTTTGATTCATTTGTATTACCTATCATATGTGTTATTACTAACGACTTTGATCTAATTGAAGACATGTTCTCTAGATTAAACGAAGCAGCTCCATTGAATTCTGCTGAAAAAAGAAATGCTTATGGAGGAGATATGGTAAAAGCCATAAGAGACATTTCTAGTTTAAAACTATTTACTCAAAAAGTAAAGTTTAAAAATAACAGGTATCAACATTATGAAATTGCGGCCAGATACCTGTTAGTTGAAACTTCTAATTATGAAAACTCGAAATTAATTGACACAAAAAAAGTATATCTTGATTCAATGGCTAAAAGATATAAAACTGGAAATACTAAGCTTGTCGAAAACTTTAAAAATAATGTAGAAAAAATTGTTGAATCAATGGCTATAACATTTATAAACCAAGACAATTTATTAAGAACCCAAGGTATAATGGTTGTTTATTATCTTTTATTTAAAAAGGCATTAGAAAAAAATATCACAATTAGCAGAATCGATTTACAAAATTTTGATGATTTAGTAAAAAATAATAGACTAAAAGCTGAAAAAAATTATGAAGATGCAGATTTTGAACTTTTAGAATTTGATAGATTGTCTCAATATGGAACAAATGATGTATCAACAATTAAAGAAAAATTGAGAATATTATCAGAATATTTAAATCTATAAAATTTTAATTATCCCCCCTTGCTTATGTGATCACTCCACTATTACTAACATTGGGATTTGTTAATTTTGACAGAATCTAAAACTTTATTAATTATTAAATTCTTATAAATATGAAATTGTTTGCAGAGAAAAAAATAGACCAACTATTTTCCGAAGTTGAAGAAAAAATAAATTCTTGCATATTTGCGAGAAAACAAGATGCTCTAAATAAAGAAATAAAGACTTTTGCTAAAGATATCTATGAACTTATTGCGATAAAAACAACACTGAGGTTAAAGAAAGAAGAAACTACTGTGAACACAAATTTGAAAAGTGTACCAACAAATAGATTATCATATGACGTTAGGATGTTTGCAAATAAAAATAGTTATGAATTAGCATGCGTTAATTATTTTATTCCGTTTCAAGGCAATAGTGAATTATTCAAATACCAACCCAGAAAACATTCAAATTTCACCTATGAAGGAAATTTTAGAGGTAATGTTTTACATTTCGAATTACAAACACAATATGCAAATGTTAATCTTGATAAAAAAACAGAAACAGAAGTTTCAAATACAATAACTGAAGTTGTTGAGAAAATAGAAGAAAATATCAGTCAAGTTCATGAAGAATGCAACAACTTTAATGATGGATTAGAAGAAAAAATAATCAAAGCTATTGAAGAATTTAGAAAAAATGATAATGAACGCAAAGAAAGAGAAAATAGATTAAACCCATTTAAATAACCCCGCTCCCCGAAGTGTTCAACTGAAAAGCTACGCAAATGTCTCAGACTTTGCGTTTTTTTTGTTTCTTATAAATCGTAAAGCCAATTAAAAGTCTCCCGACTTTTTACGAATAGTTCTAAAATGATTATTTTATAAGCACGAATGATGTAAAGTCAGAGACTTTGAGACGTTTCTGTTTTCAAAATTAACGATAGCAAAAATGGCGCAAAGTCAGAGACATTTGTGCAAGCACGAAAAAAAAATCAAATTAGTGTTCTAGGGAAACTTTACACAAATCATCCAGCAATTCCATTTCATCTTCTGGCAATAACTGCAAGGCAATTTCTAGCAAAGTCATTACATTGACATTATTGTCTTTTGTAAAACTCGACAAACTGTTTGCATCTGGATTAAGCAAAATAAGGCTTGCTTTTAGCAAATCTGAAACCATTAGATTTAATTCGTTATAAGAAGATACTTTTAGCGGTACTGTATACGAGTTGGTTTCTTTTGGCACTGGTTTTAGTTTGCTGAAGTAGCTTCCTTTATTTATTAATTCTAACAATTCTTCGGCTCTTTCTTTATTTTCTATTTCTATTTTCATATAAGATTTAATTTACAATTTAAACAAATATATAAAATATCAGTTGAAAACAATCGATTTTTAACAATCATATCAAAACAATCTATTACTTGTAATTTCATTTCTATGAAAAGAGAAAGAAAAAGCGAAATTCCAGAGGTGGTAAAAGAACTTGGAAATAAGATAAAAGATGTGATTAACAGCAATGATTTAAAACCAAGAGAAGTTGCTCATGATGCTGAAATGGATGTAGAAAATTTAAGAAAATATATTAAAGGCTCACAAGAAATGAAAGTAAGTACTTTGTTTAAAATTGCGCAAGCTTTAAAAATTCATCCAAGCGAATTAATTAAAGATTTGTAATCACGAAAAAATTAATGAATACATCTAAAACTATATTAGGAACCATTATTCCGATAGCAATTACTACACTAATCGTTATTGGGTGCCTTTTCATTAATCAAACTTTTTTTACCGAACCAAATATAGCATGCGAAACTTATCAGCTTAGTAATACAACTTATTTAACATACGCCTTAATACTAATCGCTTTTTCTAGTTTTTATCAGATTGTTGTTGGCAATTTTATTCTTAAGCAAGATAAAAATAGTTTCGTTCTAGCTTTATTAAATAGCCTTACTTATGCTCTATTTTTTATTGGAGTTTTAATCGTAATAAATTTATTCCAAAGAAAAATCGAATGGGATTTCTTTCTTATATTCTTTTTACTATTTTTTATTTTGGGTTTATTATTTACCACATCAATTAATTTGTGGCGAAAAATTATATCGTAAAAGGACATGAATATTAAGCTAAATTCTGATGAATATATCGATTTCTCGATAGAGAAAAATAAATACCTTCCTTTTAAAGTTGAAGATTTATTAAAATTAATAATTATCGTAATGTTTTCTTTTTTTGTTAGTCAAATCTTTTATGATATAAAAAGGTTTAATAAACAGTTCTCAATAATTGATTTAATTCCTTTAGTAATGATGTCGAGTGTTCTTATTATTTTAATAGTTAATTTTTACAAAAGGTTTTTAGTTGCTTATAAATGGGAATATATCGTTACAAATCAAAGATTAATTATTAAAAACCATAAAAATTTAATCGAACATTCTTTTTATTTTAATTGTTTTCCTACTTTAAATTTTGAAGAAAATGCATATGGAAATGGCTATTTAGTAATTGGAGAAAAAGAACCTGTATTTTTAGAATCATCACGTTTAAATCTTAGTGAAAATGACATTGTACTATATAACATCTTAAAAGTTAAAGAAGTATATTTTATTTTGAAATCAAAAATTACAAATACCCGATAACGCACATTTGCAATCCGTGCCCGCAACAGCAAGACACAATACGAATAATTTAAAAAAGTCAATCTTTGTGGGCACGGATTGCAAATCCGCGCTATCGGGTTTCGCTAACGCTCGGGTCTCCTTACGTCGAAATGACAATACTTTGTGGTTACAATGTGGAAAACCTTTGCGGAGCTTCTTGTGGAGATTTGCTTCGCCAGTTCGCTAACGCTCGGATCTCCTTGCGTCGAAATAAGTAACTTTTACAGAAATGACAAAATTATGAGAATAAGTAAAAAACCAGCTCATTCTAACAGAAGCAGTAAAATTCCAAATCTTGAATCCAAATGATTAAATCTAAACTCAAGTCATTAATAGCCATCTTAATAATTCTCTTTGTTGTCTATCATATTGTTTCTTTTTTCTCTACTTTTCACTTTTATGCAGCAGGAAAATATCCGTATGCCGAAACGTATTATTTAAAATATCCCGAAAAGAAAGTCATTGAAACACTTGAAAAATTACATCTTCAAAATCCTGATTTTAAGGATAGATATCCCGAAGACTATTGGCATGATATTTATTTTGATCTAAATGGTAAAAGAATAGAAGCTTGGACAAGACCTTCTGCTGATAACGGAACAGATCTAGCTTTCGTGTCTGTATATAGAAATAGAGAAAACGGATGGCAATTAGTTAATCAGGATTTAGGCTTATTTTGGAATATAATGCTAAAACGAGAATTCGAAAAGAAAATAGTCAAAAGACTTGAAGCTGAGTTAGAGAAATAAAAACTTAAAAAATGACATTATTTCCCCCGCTAGTGCCAGCGTCTCGTTCGTGCACGCAATCTTCACAAATTGAATACACTCATGAATAATGAACTAATGAAAATAGAAATTAACAAAAAGTATCAGTCAAGTTTAATCGCAGATACTGATCTTCATGCAGGTGGTTTGTTTTTTTGTATAATCTACCAAAATCAACTGGAGTTCTTTAAGAATGGTAAAGTTGAGCTAACAAAAAAGGTCGTTGATGCCTTTCGTCCTATGGATGAGCATGACATTAAACATTTACAAAATTATAAGATTGTTGGAGATTACTCATTTAATGATAGAGGATATTTGGTTTGTAAGTTTGAGGATTTGTTTTGGACATTTACCGGATTGTCTACCGAAAAAGATAGTTCAATTATTCCCTTTAACATTTATGATAGCCGCTCACTAAATAAATGGGGAGAAGTTTATAAACTTGAAGAAATTATTTAGTGACAACCCTGAGGTGGCGCGAGCGTCCCGCTCGTGAACACAATCTACGTAGGAAGTCTATTTTCTTATTCTGTTTCCTTCTAGTTTTGTCATTTCGACGTGAGGAGACTCGAGCGTTAGCGAACTGGCGAAGCAAATCACACTAGAAACTCCGGAAAGTATATTTGCCAATCTTTGTAGGTAAACGAGTGTGATTTGCTTCGCCAGTTCGCTAACGCTCGAGTCTCGTTCCTCGAAATGACAATACTTTGTGGTTACAATATGGAAACCCTTTGTAGAGTTACTTGCGAAGATTTGCTTCGCCTTTTCGCTATCGCTCGGGTCTCGTTCCTCGAAATAACAAACTTCAGGGATAAACTAACGAGAAGCAAACTATAAAAACCAACCCTCATTAAATCAGTATTTTATCAAGAAATTTATAAATTAGAAAATACCAAAAACAAATTTACTAACTCACAACACAATCATCTTATATTTCGAAAAATATAACTACTTTACAAGTTCAAAAATAACCTTTGTACAATCTTAAAAAATAAAACTAATCTCAAAAAAACTAATGAAAGTAACCACCAGTATTTTTACGCTATTACTTATTTCCCAAATTACTTTTGCACAAACAGCTGCAAAAAAAATTGATTCGATTTTTCGGTCGATTGCCACTTATAATCCAGAAATAGCGATGAGCGTAGGATTTGTAGAAAATGGTAATACTACTTTTTTCAACTACGGAAAAATCAGCAAAGAAAGCACACAGGCCGTAAACGAAAATACTATTTATGAGATTGGCTCGATTACCAAACTTCTTACAGGAAATTTAGTAGCGCAAGCCCACAACGAAGGCAAACTTAAAATTGATGATTTTATAGACGATTATCTGCCAAAAGAATATGTCTTATCAAACGAAATAAAAGGCAAGATCAAAATCTCAGATTTGGCTTCGCACCAATCTGGTCTGCCTAATTTTGATTTTAGAAAACTAATGGAAATAAATCCAAAACAGCCATTAGATATAACCAAAGAGAGTGTTCATGCTCTTATAAACGAAAATACAAAACTAATAGATTACGGAAGTTATCGTTATTCTAATATCAGTTATACCCTAATGGGAATGATATTAGAGAAAGTCTATTCAAAGAGTTTTGAAGAGGTATTGAAAGAAAAAATGCTTTTGCCTCTTAAAATGGAAAATACGCTGACTAGTAATTTTAATGTAAAAAATAAAGTTACGGGTTATGAATTTAATGGAATTCCGCAGGATTTTTTTAACTGGAATTATTTAATCGCTCCCGCAGGTCTTGTAAAATCGAACACTTCAGATTTGACAAAATTGCTAAAAACTATTTTGTCAAATAATGGTGAAATCTCAAAAGCAACAGCAATTGCCGAAACCACGTTTTTTAAAAATACAGAAAGAGAAATAGGTTTTGGGCAGCAGATGGAACGAGTTGCCGACGATGTTTATTTTTATAAAACAGGAAATACAATGGGATGTGCTACAATATTTGCCTACGATAAAAAATCAAACTGGGGAATGGTAATTTTACTCAACCACAACAGTCCTCAATTAATTGGAGAATTAATGGATGCCAATTACGAGCAGGTCTTTAAGAAAAAGATTGCTTCAAATAACACTAAAAAAATGCAACTTTAAGTGTTGGATTAATAAAAAACAAATCATGGAAAACTTCGACTGAAACGCTTAAAATGGATTTTGAACAAATAATAGTAGGACGAATTATTCTGGAGTTTTTAGGCGCTTCAGCGAGATTTCTTGGTTATAATTTATGGACTCTTTCCAACGACAATGATTTTAGAACATTTTCAAGTTTCTGGTCGCCAAGCGGAAGTAGCCAAAAAAAAGATGATAACAGTAATCGAAATCATATGATTGGGGTTCTTTTTTTAGGCGGTTTCATAATGCTGCTCATTATCTTTAATACGTAATAAGAAACCATTCAATTAAAATGGGATATCATTTTTATAATGCTGAAACAGAGATTTTATATCTTAATAATTCTAGCGAATACGATACTTTGTCGGTTTTTAAATTCTGCGCAAATAATCTTTACAGAATAAATGAAAGGATTAAAAAGGGAGAAACGATCAAAATCATTGAAAATATTGACAAAGAATACACTAAAACGTATGTAGTTCAAAATACCACAGATTTTAAAAAATGGGTCGAAAAAATATACAACGGAGGTTTTGAAGATTATCTCGAAACTGGAATGAAATAGATTATTCTAAAATAGTATCCACAAAAAAAAATCCCAAAAGAAAAACTCTTTTGGGATTTTACTAAACTTAAAACGAAAACGAAACGATAGTAAACCTACTCCTCTACTTTTAAAATCTCTAATTTGAGATTTCCTTTTTTAGCAGGCCATTCAACAATATCGCCTTCTTTGTAACCTACCATTGCAATTCCTTCGTCTGAAAGAACCGAAATTTTGTTTTTACTTGCTTTTGCTTTATCTGAACCAACTATGAGAATTGTTTTTTCTTCGTTATTGATATGATCTTTGTAAGTAACTTTTCGATCTATAGAAACTACATCTTCAGGCAGATTTTTTCGCAATACTTGCGTAGCATGTTTTAGCTGGCCTAATAAAAGTTCTTCTTCTTGTACCGTTACTTTTTTTCTTCTTACGTGATCTTTAATTAAATCGTATGTTCCTGTTGTTAAAATTATATTTTGCGACATGACTTTCTTGTTGGTTTCATTTTCTCTAAAATAGGACACAACTCTTCAGTGAATAGCACGCAACACGAACTACTCAGTGATATCCTATCCTGAATAAAAATGAGATTAAATAATAAAAATTAATAGTGAAAATATCCCCTGTCTAGAGTTGTGACAGGGCTAAAGAAATAAACTCTTTTGAGCTTTTTAAGAAAGTATCGTCATGCAAATACAATAACGTGCACATTAAGCACATTAAAGAACTGTTTATTAAATAAAAATTTGCAGTGACCATTATAATATCAAATTATCTCGGCAATATACGCCTTTTTTATCTTACAAAAAAATGAAGCGTCAAGAGAACTCGCTTTAATTTTCTAGTGTAATCCAAATAAAGCAGCAAAATAATTTAACTCCATTTATATTGCAAACTTTTTCCTATTTTTGATTTGATAAAAAACAGATTATCAATACAATTACAATATATTCCCAGAGTAGTTTTATAATTCATCAATCACCAAAAACAAACCAAACATGATTAAAAAATCCATTTTATCCATTTTAGTTCTTTTGGCAATCACTTTAAATTCCTGCAAACAGGAACCAAAAGAAACACCTGCTCCATTAATTGATGTAAAGACCTTCTTCAAGAATGGAGAAAAAAGCTCTTTCAAGATTTCGCCCGACGGAAACTACTTTAGCTATCGTGCCGATTATAAAGGAAAAACCAACGTTTTTGTTCAGAAAGTAAATGACACTAAAGCAGTTCGTGTAACCAACGACACTTTGCGAAGCATTTTCAATTATTTCTGGAAAGGTGACCGAATTATATACGCACAAGACGTAGGCGGAGACGAGAATTTCCAACTCTTTTCGGTAAAAACGGATGGAACCGATTTAAAAGCATTAACGCCTTTTCCGGGTGTTAGAAGTGACATTATAGACGCACTAATTGACGTTCCAGGCAAAGAGAAAGAACTAATTGTACAAATCAACAAAAGGGTAAAAGAGTATTTTGATCCTTATCTTTTAAATGTCGAAACTGGAACTTTGACACTGCTTTACAACAACAAAGAAAATTTTGACGGATGGGTTACAGATAATAATGGCGTAATTCGTCTTGCTTCAAAAACGGACGGTGTAAACATTACTTGGAATTATCGAAATTCTGACAAAGAATCTTTTACGCCTCTTATTACGACAACTTTCAAAGATTTCTTTTCTCCTGCTTCTTTTGACAAAGACAATAAAAACATTTATGCGCTGAGTAATATTGGCAAGGATAAAGTGGTTTTGGTTGAATACGACCCGATTGGCAAAAAAAATGTAAAAGAATTATTTGCCGATCCTAAATATGATTTAGATGCGGTTAATTACGATCGAAAAAAACAAGCCTTGACTTCTGTAACTTGGGAAGCCGAAAAACAAGAAGAACATTTTTTTGATAAAGAATGGGAGGCAATCAAAAACAATCTGAAAAAGCAGATTGAAGGTTACGAAACTGAAATTGTAAACTACGACGATGCCAGAACCAAAGCTATTGTTTGGGCTGGAAACGATAGAACTCCAGGAAAATACTATATATACGATTTCAAAACTACAAAAGTTAAAGAAGTTGCGAATCCGTTTCCTTGGATTGAAGAGAAACACATGAGCCATATTAAACCTATTACGTATAAATCGAGAGATGGTCTTGAAATTCACGGCTATTTAACGCTTCCGTTGGGAGTCGAGCCTAAAAATCTGCCTGTCATTATTAACCCTCATGGCGGTCCTTGGGCACGAGATGGCTGGTACTTTAACCCAGAAGTTCAGTTCTTGGCAAATCGCGGTTATGCTGTCTTACAGATGAACTATAGAGGAAGTACCGGTTATGGAAAGGAATTTTGGCAATCTAGTTTTAAACAATGGGGCAAAAAAATGCAAGACGACATTACCGATGGTGTGGAATGGCTAAAAAAAGAAGGCATTGCAGACCCAAATAGAATTGCTATTTACGGCGGTAGTTACGGTGGTTACGCAACACTTGCTGGAATCACTTTTACACCCGATTTGTATGCAGCGGCAGTAGATTATGTGGGCGTGAGCAATTTGTTTACTTTCATGAATACGATTCCTCCTTATTGGACACCTTATCTAGATCAGTTTCACGAAATGGTGGGCGATCCTAAAAAAGATAGTTTGTTACTTGCTTCTGCATCGCCTGCATTACATGCAGACAAAATAAAAACACCTTTGTTTATCGCACAAGGAGCAAACGATCCAAGAGTAAATAAAGCCGAAAGCGACCAAATGGTTGAAGCGCTGAAAAAACGTGGTGTCGTTGTAGAATACATGGTTAAAAATGACGAAGGACATGGTTTTAGAAATCAAGATAACCGTTTTGATTTTTATGGTGCCATGGAAAAATTCCTAGACAAACATTTGAAACAAAAGAAATAAACAATAGCAAACCTAAACTTAAAAGCTGCAGAGAAACATTTTCTGCAGCTTTTTTCTGAAATAAAAAGTAAGAAGAAATAGCTTACATTTGTTTTAATCAATGTTTTAATTTTAGATCTCTTTCCTCTAACCTCAAAATATTATAAACCATTATGGAAAACTTCGATTGGACTTCTTTTACCAAAAAAATAGCCGTTAAAGCTAAACTTTCAGACATTTACGATGCTTGGACAAAGGCGAATGAGTTAGAAAAATGGTTTCTCGAAAAAGTATCATTTTTTGGCGCTAATCAGGAATCTATGAGCAAAGACAAAAACGCAGAAAAAGATAATACGTACGAATGGCTTTGGTATTTGTATGATGATGCTATGTCAGGAAAAATCGTTTCTGCCAATGGAATAGATCAATTGCAATTTACTTTTGAAGGAAACTGTCTTGTAGATATAAATCTAAGCCAGAAAGACGATTATACGATTGTGGAACTTCGTCATTATAATATTCCAACAGATGATCATTCGAAACAATACATCAGATTAGGCTGTTCCAACGGTTGGCATTTTTATCTCACAAATCTAAAATCGGTTTACGAAGGTGGATTAGATTTGAGAAATAAGGATTGTGATTTGGACCCGATGATTAATAATTGAAAGAATGCATAACAACCAATAAAATAAAACCAAACCAATGAAACCACTAATCACCTCTTTTCTTTTAATTCTCACCTTAACTTTATCCGCACAATCCAATCAATTTGTTGGCGAATATTCTCGTTCACTTTCTGAAAAAGAAAAACACACAATCGAATATAAACTGACTTTAAACCCAGACGGAACTTTTCTGTTTCATTCGTATTCGAAAATCCAAGGCGGAAATTCAGCGGAAGACAATAAATACGGAAAAGGAAAATGGAGTGCAAAAGACAATCTGATTACTTTTTCAGCAAACAAAAAAGAAGATTTTGACTCAAAATATACTTTAGATTTCAATAATTCAACCGCTAGATTTATTACTAAAAATCCGAGAGATAAAAGCGATAAGGTTGTTAAGACCAAACTTCAATTTTTAGAATCGGAAATTTTCTGGATGAAGAGTATCGATGTTTTTAAAGTTTAGCCGATTTATGAAGACAGAATGGATTTTAGAAACATGTATGCAATTTTAAATCAAAATATTACAATCAGAAAAATTACAACTAAAATAAGTATTTCTCAAAATGACACTTGATCCGAAAAATCAAATTTCTTTGCCTTTTTTTATCCTTTTCGTTATTTGCATGTTTTTTAAACCTGTGCTTTGTTTTTTATTGCTTGGTATTGCATGCACCTATTATTCTATTCATACTCTTTTAGTTTAAAAAAAATTAAATAAAAATAAAATTGAGTGTTTTGGCAAAATTGTTTCTTACGAAAGCGATAGTGAAGGTTTTAAAACACCTATCATTGAATTTGAAACTTATGATGGAAAAACACTTAGAGGAAAACCTTTTATCCATTCGTCATCAGATTTAGATAAATTTAAAACATATAAAGAAAACATAAACAAGAATATTAAAATTCAATACAATTTTAAAGAACCCGAAAATTTTATAATAAAAGACCATTCTAATGGTTGTACAGTAATTTTAGTAACTGTTATTGGCTTGGTATTTCTTGCTATTTCAATAGGAAATCTTTTAGGCTATAATGATATTTTTTAGACCTCTCTCGATTGAATTAATTAGTATAAAATTATTAAAAAAGCAATAATCCAAAAGAAACCTATGCCTCTTTGCTCTTATGAAACTTTGATCCTTTCATTCTAATAATCTTTGCCCCTTTCCCATAAAATCCGTAGTTTCGCATGTCCAACTAGAAGAGAAAAAATGAAGGTCTGTATTGCTGAGAAACCAAGTGTAGCGCGTGAAATTGCATCTGTTTTGGGTGCCAATACCAAACACGATGGCTATTACGAAGGCAATGGTTATGCAGTAACCTACACTTTTGGACATTTATGCACCTTAAAAGAACCCAACGATTATAAACCGCATTGGAAAAGCTGGGATTTGAATAATCTCCCTATGCTTCCCGAAAAATTTGAAACCAAAGTGGTTCAGAATTCTGGAATCCAAAAGCAGTTTAAAATCATTAAAAGTCTTTTTGACAAAGCCGAAGTCGTTATAAACTGCGGGGATGCTGGACAAGAAGGAGAATTGATTCAGCGCTGGGTGATGAACGAAGCGCATTACAAAGGCGAAATTCAGCGATTATGGATTTCATCTCTTACCACAGAAGCTATTAAAGAAGGTTTTGAAAACTTAAAACCTTCTGCTAACTACGATAATTTATTCTATGCCGGATTTTCTAGAGCTATCGGCGATTGGCTTTTAGGAATGAATGCCACACGTTTGTACACTGTAAAACATGGCGGCTACAAACAAGTTTTGTCTATCGGACGCGTACAAACGCCAACATTGGCGATGGTTGTAGAGCGTTTTAGAGAAATCGAAAACTTTAAACCGCAGCCGTATTGGGAATTGCAGACTTTATACAGAGAAACGCTTTTTAGTTACGAAGAAGGTCGTTTTCTAAACCAAGAAGACGGACAAGTTATCGCGGCCAAAGTCAAAGAAAGTGATTTCGAAATCGTTTCTGTTGATAAAAAGAACGGAAATGAATATGCCCCAAAACTTTTCGACTTAACTGGTCTGCAAGTTTATTGCAATCAAAAATTTGGATTTTCTGCCGAAGAAACATTGAAGATTGCACAGACTTTGTACGAACAGAAAGTTATTACCTATCCCAGAGTTGACACAACTTTTTTACCAGGTGATATTTATCCGAAAGTGCCTGGAATTCTGCAGAAATTAACCAATTATGCCGAATTGACTCAGCCTCTTTTAGGAAAAAAAATCAAAAAATCACCAAAGGTTTTCAACGATAAAAAAGTAACCGATCACCACGCGATTATTCCAACGGGAGTTCAAAATAATCTACCTCATAATCAGCAGCAGGTTTATGATATTATTACCAGACGTTTTATTGCTGTTTTTTATGATGATTGTTTGGTGGCCAATACTACAGTTATTGGAAAAGCTGCCGATGTGACTTTTAAAGCGACCGGAAAAGAAATCTTGAAGAAAGGTTTCCGCGTTGTTTTTGAAGATCCGAATGCGAAGGAAAAAGAACCCGATTTACTGCCAAGTTTTGTTGTGGGCGAAAAAGCTGCCGCATGAACCTTCATTTCTTCAAAAAGAAACCAAACCGCCTAATCAGTTTACAGAGGCAACTTTACTGCGTGCTATGGAAACCGCAGGAAAACAGGTTGATGACGAAGATTTACGCGAATTAATGAAAGAAAACGGAATCGGTCGTCCGTCAACCCGTGCGAATATTATTGAAACGCTTTTCAAACGCCAATATATTGTTCGAAACAAAAAGCAAGTTTTACCCACTTTGACTGGAATTCAGTTGATTGATACGATTCAGAACGAATTGGTAAAATCGGCCGAACTTACAGGAACTTGGGAAAAACAATTGAAAGATATTGAAAAAGGAACTTTCACCGCAGCAGCCTTCATTAGAAACATGAAACGCATGGTTGAAGCTTTGGTTTATGAAGTTCGAAGCGAAACCAAGCACGCCAATATTTCGCATGCGGCAACGATTAAGAAACCAGTTGTAAAAGCGGAAAAAGAGAAAAAGAAAGCCTCTGGAATTTCAGCAGAAACTTGTCCGAAATGCCAAAAAGGAAAGATACTGAAAGGAAAATCGGCCTTTGGCTGCAGCGAGTACAAATCGGGTTGTGATTTTGTATTGCCTTTTGTTTTTCATGATAAAAAAATAACCGAAAGCCAGTATTTAAGATTGGTTCAAAAGGGTTCTACAGTAAACATAAAAGGCTTTAAAACCGATTCTGGAACTGTGGAAGGCTTAATTCGTTTTGAAGAAAATTACAAACTGAAATTAGAACCAAAGAAAACCGATAAAAAAGCCGAACCCAAAGAAAATTCAGATGCATTGGTTTGTCCGAAATGTAAAAAAGGAACAATTCTAAAAGGCAAAACGGCTTATGGTTGCGCAGAATATAAATCGGGCTGTGATTTTAAAGTGACTTTTGACGAAGTTCGCGAAAAACTAAAAGATCAAAAACCAACTAAGGAATTGGTTTATTCTATTTTATCAGAAAGTGTCTAAAAATTTTTCTGCCACGAATTCACGAATTTTCGCGAATTATTTTTTAAAAATTACTGTCTCTATATTATTTGCCACAGATTAAAATGATTAGTACAGATTATTTTTTTTGCCACGACTCGACCGAAGGGACTGACGTAGTAATTATGCAAATTTACACTAATTTATTTCACGCAGATTTTGCAGATTTGTGCAGATTAATTAGATTTTCATTTATCTAAATCTGCGTGAATCAGCTTAAATCTTTTTTAAATCTGCGTGAAATAAAAAAAGAGAGAACTTGTGCTAAACACACAGTAAAAAAAATCATTTTAATCCTTTTAATCTGTGGCAGATATAAAAAAAGAAATTCGCGAAAATTCGTGTTATTTGTGGCAAACATTTTTTTCATACATTAGTGCTATCAAAAACCTTATAAATATGTTTCAGAAAATTACTCTTTTAGCTCTTGTATTAGCCGCAGTTTCATGCCAGAAAAAAGAAACGGTAGAAAAAGATAAAATCAAAAAAGCCGACTGGTTAATCGGAAACTGGGAAAACAAAACTCCTGAAGGCATTTTATCTGAAAATTGGCAAAAACTAAACGACAGTACTTTCAGCGCTTCTTCTTATTTTATAAAAGGAAAAGACACTTTGCATTTTGAAACTATTGTTTTGGCACAGCTAGGCGAAACGCTTACTTACAAAGCAACAGTAAAAGGGCAAAACGATGACAAACCGGTCTTTTTCCCTTCTACTTCAGAAACAGAGCAACAATTGATTTTTGAAAATCCGAAACATGATTATCCTCAAAAAATTACTTATACAAAAGGAGCAAATAATACTTTAACCGCAGAAATTTCTGGGAATTTGAATGGAAAACCAAGTTCTGAGAAGTTTGTTATGACGAAAAAGTAGTTCAATGTTTTTTGTAAAAAATAAAATGACAAAAAGAAGAATTAGAATAATGATTAATATTATTTTAATTCTTCTTTTTGTGTCTTGTAACAATTATCAATTAAGCTATAAAAGTATTAAATCAGGTTTTTTGTATAACGATGGAATTTACACTATTCCTGGAAAGGATCGAAATATTTTGATCAAAGAACTAAAAGATGGATTGAAAATATTTGCCATAAGAAACAGTAAAAACAAAATACTGTTTCAACAAAACTTAGATGAAACTTTTAGCGCTTATCACTATTGGGTTTTATATGTGGATAAAAATGCTGATGTATGGTATTATAATTCAGATTACCTTTCGTCTCAGGCAGTAATTTTTAATAAAGAAACTCAGCAATATGAAATAAAAGATATCTGTAAATTTAAATTAGAATTACCTATCGAATTTAAAAAGGAAATAGAATCGAAAGGAGCTAAAATGTGTGATTTTTGATATAAAGTTTTGTCTTTTCAGAAAATAAATAACTATAACTTTAATGAAAAAGCTTTTCTTATTAATTCTGTTTTCAACTTTAATAATAAGCTGTAACGAAAAAACTCAAAATTATATTGATCCTATTTGGGATAATTTTTCATTTAATTCTACGGTATCAAACAGCAATCAAATCATCATAAAATCTTATGATTCAACAGTAACATATAAAACTGTAGAAGTAGAATTTTATCCCCCAACAACAGAATATAAAACTTCTACAAAACAAAAGGTAAAGAATTTTGAAGCCATTTTCGAAAACGCAGAAAAAACAGGTTATTGCTGTTGCCCAAAAAGCTCTTTTACTATTCATTTTCTAAATCAAAAAGAAGAGCTTGATTTCTTTTATGTAGATACCTTAGAGTTTAAAAACAAAATAAGAATTTGTGAAAAGAGTTACCAATATTCATACATCATTGATAAACAAAAATGGAAAGAATATCTTAAAGAAATATTCGATTAAAGTGTACAAATTGCCTAAAGTAAATCAATCAAGCCGAAAATTTATTTTTGGGAAATTAGAAGCGAGAAAATTTATAGTATCCGATTATTTATATTTAGCCGGATACATAATTGGAATAATGTTATATGTATTTGCGAGCAAATATCAACCAAGAAATATATTTGCAATCTCTTTTACTGTATCTATAATATGTGGTGGACAAACAATTTCGTCACCCTTTGGGCTGAGATTTAGAAACGTTTACTTTTCAATTCTCTGGTTAATACTTTCTCTCATTTTTTTAATTGCTAATTATTTTACAGCATTGATTCCTCTATTAACTTTTATTCTCTATCATATAATCAGAATGATATTTTGGAAGAAAAACAAAAGAGAATTTATTCCATATGAAACTGGAAAAGGGCAAATGTACCGATACAAAAGTTATTTTGAAGGCAGATATGGAGATCTGAAGGATAAAAGATATACTAAAATTCTTTTAGGAATCGGTATTTTAATAATTCTTCTTTGTTTTATCCAAACAATTGAATTAAAGGTTTAAAACGACAGTATGCCCAATTTAAAGTTATATGTAAATTAATTTATATAATAATCCTAAAAAACCTTAGAACCTCAGCATCTCAGAACCTTAGCATCTTAAAAAGACTACTCATTCTCCCCGATCTTATTCACCATAAAAATCATCAGGATTCCGAGAAGCGCCATAACAAGAAACGCCCATTTCATACTTAAATATTCAGAGATAAAACCAACCATTGGCGGAACCAATAAAAATCCGAGGTAACCAATTGTTGATATTGAAGTTAAGGCAGAACCACTGCTTAATTTTGAAGATCTTCCAGCAATACTAAATACTAACGGAACCACACAAGAAACCCCAAATCCGATTAAAACGTAACCGAAAATAGTTGGGTATGCATACGGTAAAATAAAACAAACACCGAAACCAGCTGTAATTAAGATTCCGCTATAAAGCAAGATTTTTTTAGTTCCAAATTTCATTACCCCATAATCTCCAAATATACGTCCTAACGTTACTGCCGAAGCAAAAAACACGAATGCCGCACTGGTTAATTTTGGAGAAGCTTTTAATATATTTTCGAAATAAATTCCGCTCCAGTCGTACATGGTATTTTCACAAGCCATAGAAACGAAACAAATTAGAGAGAATTTTACCAGATTTTTTTCTGGCATCGAAAAGAACTTCTTTTTAACTGGAACAGGTTCGTTGTGAATACTCATCGGATAAAAACAAGCCGTTAGCGCCAGCATAAAAATACTTACTCCCAATAAATGATGCGATGGTGCAATTTTCTGCGTTACCATTACATAACCTAATCCCGCACCCGAGAAAACGGCAATACTCCAAACGGCATGAAAACGCGTAATAATAGATTTCGGATATAGTTTCTGCACTTCCAGAGATTGTGCATTTATAGATAAATTGAAAATATTACGAGAAGCTCCAAAGAATAAAAGTATAATAACCAACTGCCAAACAAATGCCGCCAAACCAGGCAGAGACAACGCAATATTGAACATAACAGCGCCAAGAAGCATAATATAACGACTGCTGTATTTATTTAATAGTTTTCCTGTAAAAGGCATTGTTAACATTAAACCTATCGGAAAAGCAAATAAAACTGCACCAAATTCGGCTTCAGACAATTTTAATTGGGCTTGTATATGTGGAATTCTTGAAACCCACGAAGAGTATCCAAAGCCAGAAAGGAAGAAAAAAACAGTATTGGCAATACGATATCCTCTAGGCGTATTTTGAATCTTTTTAAAGAATGGTAAAATCATGAAGTCATTTTTCAGACTGCAAAATTAAGGCTTTAAAACTTTATCTCGCTAAAACATCAACTAAGAATTTCATTTAATTATCTCAATAATCAACATTTAACAATTTCAAAAATAAATGACAAAAAATAAAATTGTTAAAGTTACTTTAATTTTTACATTTGCATTGTTTTTATTTATTCTAAATAAATATCATTTATAAACCAATTAATAAATAGCAATGAATTACCTCAGTTTGAAAACTTCACGTTTTCTATTTTCTATCAGTTTTTTATTTTCGTTTTTATCTGCCTTTGCACAAAACCACGGAAAAATTAAAGGAACCATAACCACCTCAGATGGCGATGCTGCTGCAGGTGTAAATATTATTCTTAAAAACACAAAATACGGCACCGTTTCGAATGATGACGGTAGTTTTGATTTCAATAAAGTAAGAGCCAATTCTTATACACTTCAAGTATCTTTGGCAGGTTACCAAACCGCAGAAACTGAAGTTACAGTTACAGAAAATGAAACCTCAACAATTAATTTACAGCTTAAGGTTTCTAATAAAGAATTGAATGAAGTTATCGTAAATGGCAAGAAAAGCATTTTATCAAAAAAGACCGATTATGTAGCCAGAATGCCACTAAAGAACCTGGAAAATCCGCAGGTTTATAATGTTATTCACAAAGAACTATTGCAAGAGCAAATTGCGGTAGATATAAGAAGCGCGGTTCAAAATGCTACGGGCGCAATCTCAAAAATATATCCTTCTGGCGGACTTGAAATTAGTTTTAGAGGATTCAGCACGGGTGTAAATGCACGAAACGGCATGGAGACTCTTTCTGGGAGAAGCTCTATCTCAATTGATAATGCCGAACGAATTGAGGTGCTAAAAGGGCCTTCTGGAACTTTGTTTGGTTCTTCTGTTTCTTCATTTGGAGGAGTTGTAAACTTGGTTACCAAAAAGCCTTTTGAAACTAGCAAAACAGAGATATCTTATACAGGAGGAAGCTTTGGTTTACAGCGTGTCGCGGTAGATTTTAATATGCCTTTGACTCCAAACAAAAAAGTTTTGTTTAGAATGAACGCTTCGGCAAATACAGAAAACAGCTTCTTAGATTATGGCTTTAATAAAACAGTTTTATTTGCGCCGAGCATTATTTATAAAGCAACCGACAGATTAACGCTGAGTTTAGACACAGAAATTTTCAATACCAACAACACACGCCCTACTTACGGACGCTCGTATGCGGCAGGACTTACCAACCCAACAGACCTAAAAGTAGATTACAGAACGAGCTTATTTGCAGATGATCTTGACGCTAAAACAAGTTCTCCTAAAATATTTGCTCAGGCAGAATATAAACTTTCTGAAAATTGGAAATCTACAACATTATTCTCATTGGTAGACGAACGTGTCGATCATAGTTATCAGTACTACACTGCATGGAAATCGCCGACAGAAGTTCAAAGAATGGTATCCCGTTTTGGACCAATTCATAATAATTTTACCAATTTTCAGGAAAACATTAATGGTGAATTTTCAACAGGAAGCATCAAACATAAATTATTAACCGGTATCAATTACAGATTTACAAAAGGAACATTTAAATATGCTACCACACAAGTATTGGATTTAATTGATGTAACAACAGATTTTGAACCAATTCGAAAAAGCGATGTAGACCCAAAATTGAAAGAAATGCAATTTGGTGTTCCAAATGAGCAGACTTTCAGTGTTTATGCTTCAGATGTAGTTAGTTTTTCAGATCGCTTATCTGTAATGTTAAGTCTTCGTTTGGATAACTTTGTTCAGAAAAAAATCGAAGATACAGAGGGCTACAACCAAACTGCTTTGTCTCCAAAATTAGGTTTGGTTTATGAAGTAGTTAAAGATCAGGTTTCTTTATTTGGAAATTATATGAATGGTTTTCAAAATTCAGGTCCAGTAAATCAGCCAGATGGATCAATATTAATCTTAAAACCAGTTTATGCTAATCAATATGAAGGTGGTGTAAAAGTAGAAGCTTTCAATAAAAAACTAAGCACAACACTGAGCTATTATAACATTACAATTGATAATGCCACAAGAACAAAACCAGATGGATATAACATTCAGGATGGAAAACAAGTAAGTAAAGGAATTGATTTTGAATTTATTGCCAATCCAATAAACGGTTTAAATGTGACGGCTGGTTATGCTTATAATGACAATCGTATCGTTAAATCGTCTGACCCTTTAATTGAAGGCAACAAGGCTAGTGGCGCGCCAGAAAATGTGTTGAATTTTTGGGTTTCCTATAAACTTCAAAACACATTAAAAAATTTAGGCTTTGGTTTTGGAGGAAATTATGTAGACAAACAGTATAAATTTGAAGATGAAAGCTTTTATGCTCCTTCTTATTCTATTTATAGTGCAACAGTATTTTACGACAGACCCGTTTGGAGACTTGGAGTTAAATTCAACAACCTGACCAACACAAAATATTGGGATTCTTATGGAATGGCTCAAACTCCAGCAAACTTCTTAGTAAACCTGACTGTAAGACTTTAGTTTTCTTACTCAAATATTTCCCACAACCTCGAAATACGTTCCATATGAAATGAATTTCGAGGTTTTTTAGTGTTTTATTTTTAATTATTCTAAATAAGACTTATGTTTGTAAAAAATATCATTCTAATAATTTAAACTTGATCTTATGAAATCAAATACTTTAAAAACACTAAGCTTTTTATTTCTAATGCTTTTTGCTGCACCTCAGCTTTTTGCCCATGCTTTATGGATTGAAACCAAAGCAACAGGAACAAAAGGAAAAGCTCAGGAAATTTCTGTTTATTTTGGAGAATTCTCTGATAATGATATTACAAAAGCTGATAAATGGTTTTCTGATCTGAAAGATTTTTCTCTAGTTGTAATTTCTCCTTCAAAAAAAGAAACTAAACTAACTTCTAAAGCTCTAGATAATAAATACCAAGCTTTCTTTACACCAGACGAAGACGGAGTTTATACCATTGTAATGCATCATACCGTTGGAGATGTTTACGGAACAATGAAATTAGACTACAATTCTAGTGCAACCGTTGTTGTTGGAAACAAATCGGCTGGAAATGTAGCTGCGGCTAACAATAATAAGATTAGCGTTTTTTCTGAAAATGCCGATATCGCGAAAAAAAATACTGTAATTAATGTTTCTGCTTTATACGAAGGCGCTATTGCAAAATCTCAAAAAATTAAAGTAATTGCTCCAAACGGATGGGAAAAAGAATTATGGACAAATGATAAAGGAGAAATCTCTTTTACTCCTATCTGGTCTGGAAATTATATGGTTGAGTTTGCTTATACAGAGAAATCTGCAGGTGAACATAACGGAAAAAAATACGATGAAATCTGGAAAATGGCAACTTATCAAATTGCTGTAAAATAATTTCAGAAAATCTCATTCTTAGGTTTTAATTTCAATTGAAACAGGGCTGACTCAAAAATGAGCCAGCCCTGTTTTTTTGTAAAAATGCCTTCTAGAATATTCTATAAGGCATTTTAATTGGTTTTAAATACAAAATTAAAATAACATTAGAAAATCCTTAAGCAAATCTTAAGAAAAGACTAAGGAAGGTTTAAGTAAGAAATCCACTTCATAATTTCCTGTTAAAGAATATGTCTATTTATATTTGCACTCGATAATTTTTATTGAATCTAAATAAATACCATGAAATATAATTTACTATTTGTATTAGGATTATTGAGTTTTGCCTCTTATGCGCAAGATTATTCAAGCGCCGAATCTACTTCTTCAGTAAACGATACTGTTAAGAATAAAAAAGGGGAAATTTTAAATGAAGTAGTTGTTACTAAAACCAAAGAACCAAAACCCGTAACAGCAGTTCGCTCTGGATTAAAACCAATGGATAATCCACAAAGCATACAAGTTATTGGTTCTGAAATTATCGAACAGCAGCAAGCAATTAGATTAAGCGAAGTTCTTAAAAACGCTAACGGTGTTTACGTTGGTTCTGCACGTGGTGGTGCTCAAGAATCTTTCTTCTCTAGAGGTTATGACATGTCTGCAAACAATATGTTTAAAAACGGATTCCGTTACAATGCAGGATCAATTCCTGATGTTTCAGGTTTAGATAAAGTAGAATTCTTAAAAGGTGGTTCAGCGTTATTATTTGGAAACGTAGCGCCAGGAGGAATTCTTAATTTAGTTACCAAAACACCTCAATTTAAAAGCGGTGGAGAAGTTTCAATGCAAATTGGAAGCTACTCTTATTACAAGCCAGCATTTGATTTGTACGGAGGTCTTACTAAATCAATCGCATTTAGAATTAACGGTTCTTACGAGAACTCAGAAAGCTTTAGAGATGTTGTAAAAAACAAACGTGTATATGTAAATCCATCGTTGCTTTTTGTCATTAATCCTAAAACTCAAATTACATTACAAGGAGATTATTTAAGTGCAGATTGGACACCTGATTTTGGAACTGGAATTATTGGCACACAAATTCTTGATTTGCCTAGAAATACTTTTTACGGAGCACTTTGGTCTAATGGTAATACAAAATCTGCTAGTGCATCGGTATTATTAAATCATGATTTCAACAAAAACTGGAAATTAAACTTTAATTCTTCTTTCCAGAATTATGATAGAGCTTCAAAATCTACAGCACAATTATCGACTGTAAAAGACAATGGAGACTGGACAAGACCTTTGGTTCAAAACGACAACTCAGAACAAATTTTAGGAGATCAATTAAGTCTTCAAGGAAACTTTAATACAGGATCTGTAAAACATCAAATTTTTACAGGTGCAGACTGGGAAAACTCATTTGCAACAGCTTATACTTTTACATTTAATCCTGCAAATTATGATACCATCAATCTTTTCAACTTTGATCCGTCAACACAAAGAAATGATATTCCAGATGCTAGAGCAACTCAAATTGCAAAAACAGAAACCAACCGTTTTGGTGTTTATTTTCAAGATTTAATTTCGATTACAGAGAAGTTTAAAGTATTAGCAGGTGTACGTTGGTCTTGGCAAGAAGCCGAAGTTACAACTTACAAAGAAACTTTTGCTGGCGGAAAACAAACTGTTAAGCCTGAAAATGCAGTTCCTACAGTAGGCGCTAAAAAACTAGACAATGCATTTTCTCCAAAATTTGGATTAATTTATCAGCCTAGAAAAGAGGTTTCTATCTTTGGTAGCTACTCTACTTCGTTTACCCCAAACACAGGAACTACAGCAGATTTAAAACCAATTGAGCCTTCTATTATTGATCAATATGAAGCTGGTATTAAAACCGATTTCCTACAAGGATTATTAAGCACAAATGTTACGGTTTATCAAATCACAAACAGCAACTTGGCTCAAACTGCAGAATTTAAAGCTGATGGAAGTTTAAACACTGACACAAACGTAAAAGTTTTAAGCGGTGAAACTAAAAGTAAAGGTGTTGAAGTTGACGTTACTGCAAGACCAATTGACGGACTTAGCATTATTGCAGGTTACAGCTACAACGATATGCGTTATACTAAAACATCTGGTTTAAACGGAAGTTTTATCGAAGGCGATCGTCTTGTTAGAACTCCAGCAAATACAGCAAACTTAAGTTTCTTTTATACGGTACAAGAAGGTTTATTTAAAAATTTATCTGTTGGAGCTGTTGGAAACTACATCGGTGATCGTTTAGGAGGCTGGAATGACCAACACAGTACAGATCTAACTAAATATCCTGATGGAATCTACCATAGAGAAATTCCGTTAGAAGGTTATGCTACAATTGATGCATCTGTTGGATATACTTGGAGAAAATTCTCGAATCCTTTGTAAATTATCAAACATTACAAACGAATTAAATTATACCGTTCACGAAAATTATAGTGTGAACCCAATCGCGCCTCGTCAAGTTATGACAAGCTTGCGTTACAAGTTCTAAAATATTGAATTAGAGTTTTGATTTTATCCCAAGATTTTCAGTTTCACTCGAAAATCTTGGGATTTTTATTTTAAGCCCAAAACTAATTCAATTAACACTATTTTTGCTTGAAATTATAATCCTTAAAACCCAATTCAAGAATGTCGGATTCTACAAAAAACCAATTACAAAAAAGTTTAGGACTTAGTTTCAATATTGCCGTTTTAATTGGCGGAACAATTGGTGTTGGAATTTTAAGAACGCCAGGAACTATTGCAGAAATGCTGAATAATTACTGGATTATTCTTGCTTCTTGGCTCTTTGGAGGTTTGTATGTTTTATTAGGAGCAAATTCGTATTCAGAATTGGCTACAATGCTACCAAAAGCAGGTGGATCCTACAATTATATTAAAAGAGCTTTGGGCGAGTATGCCGGTTTTCTTTCTGGTTGGTACGATTATATTGTAAATGCTATTCCGCCCGCGTTTTATTGCATCGTAATTAGCGAATACACGATTATTTTATTTCCGCAATTAGCGCATTACTCGACAGTATTATCTATTTCTTTATTGGTTGCATTTGTTTTGCTGCACTTAAGCGGCGTAAAAAACGGAAGTGTAATTCAGCAGATTACCAGTTTACTAAAAGTCATTTGCTTTGTGGCTTTGGTTGTGGCTTGTTTTATGTATTCTGGAGTTGAAGTTCCAGCGATAAAAACGGATAGTTCTATTTTTCAAATCGGACTTATTTTTGGATTTTTTAAATCATTACAACTCATTATTGGAACTTATAATGGTTGGAATGCCGTTTGCTTTTTTGCAGAAGAAAATGATGATCCAAGTAAAAACATTCCGAAATCTTTGTATAGTGGTGTTTTGCTCGTTGTTGCAATCTACATTTTAGTGAATGCCGCTTTTTTTCATGTATTGCCAATCGAAACTTTAGCCAAATCTAATCTAGCTGCTGCCGATGTTGCTAAAATTCTTTTTGGAGAAAGTGGTGCCAAAATCGTAACGGTAATTTCTATTTTTTCATTAATTAGTATTTTGAATGCTTTTATGATGATTCCGCCAAGAATCCTTTACGGATTAAGCCGTGACGGTTTCTTTATCCAAAAAGGAACAACTGTAAACAAAGGCGGGACACCAATTGTTGCGCTATTGGTTTCCTCTCTTTTCAGTTTGTTTTTAATTTGCATTGGCTCTTTTGAAGTATTATTTTCTTTCGCTGCCTTTATCTCTATAATCGTTTGGGGATTGGCTTATTATTCGCTTTTAAAACTAAGAACTTCTGAACCCGATTTGCCAAGACCTTACCATTCTTTCTGGTATCCTTGGACCACTATAATAGCGATTATATTTTCTATTGCATTACTTGGAGGATTTATTTACAGTGACCCTAAAAGTTTTATTATTATTGTTGCGATTACGATCGTTTCTTATCCTTTGTTTTTGTTTTTGAAGAAGAAGTAAAATATTATAACAAAACAAAATCCCAATACTGAAATTCAATATTGGGATTTTGTTTTTTACCTTCTCGCCTTAAAATATTCTTCAAAAGAACTGCAGTCAGACATTAGATCAACATAATCATCTGCATATTTCGATTTTAAATCCTGATAGTATTTATTTTTACTTAAAAGAAAATCATCATAATTTTCAATTTGGCTATAGTAATCATCAGGGTATTGATATTGTAGTTTGTTTTTTTCGCACCTTCCTATCATTCTCAAGCATAAAGCTTTAAACTTATCTGTTTTAGCATGCTTTAACGCTAAAAGATAATATTGCTGTGCTAAATTACCTTGAAAATATTCTTTCTCATCTTCAAAAGGAGTATCATCAACATAATGATGCCAATTGTAACGGCGCATCATCCATGAATTTCCATTTTGCGTCATGTTATAATAAGCATTCGCTGTTAAAAAATAATAATAGTCCTTATTGACTTCTTTCGGATTAGAAGCCTTTTTAATATATAATATCAAATGTTCTGTAATGCTTCTTTTATTTAATCTAAAGGGCTTTTCTTGCTTAATAAACTCAGGAGTATACTTAAGGACAAAAAACGGATTTACATCAAACATATCTGATTCTTTGCAATTTGGTTTTTCCCAAAGACAATCTGCGTAACTGGCAATTTCGTCAATATCCAATTTTCCAAAATATTCAGAGGCTAGTTTGAGATTGTTTTGACGAATGTATTTTGTTCCAATCAAATCGTATAATCTTGGAATTTCTTTTTTAAGATAATTTTGTTTCCATTCTGAAAACGAATCTAGCTTCTCTCTTTTATTTTCAATCCTTTCTACTATTTCCCGCACTTGTTCTGGCGAATAAATCACATCAATGTATTCAAAGTAATTAGAATAAAAATCCCTGTATGAATTGCTTTTGTTTTTTAAAGTTTTCCAAACTGCTGTATTATTTTCAGAATAATCAGCAGGCTCTGTCACAACTTCATTAAGTTTTGAATATAAAAAAGCGGCATCCAATGTATTCTGTTTGTATTCTAATTCCCTTCCAATAGCAAATAAAAATTTTCTATTTTTTTCATTTTCAAGAAGAATTGGTTTTACTGCATCCAAAATAACAGCTTTTCCTTTTTCCTGATTAGCAGTTAAGGCTAATGCTTTTATAATTTTTATTTGATTATAAAGGGGCCCTGTTTTAGAAATTTTCTTTTCTATAGCAGCAATTTCATTCAAACAGCCCTGGTTGTCTTTAGTTACAAATGATAAATAAGACTTCCCTAACTTCCATAAAATTGGGTCATTAATTTTTTTAAGTTTTACGTTGCTTACAAATTGCAACACTTTGCCAGCGTAAATCCTATCATTTTCTACCCTATTTAAAACATCTTTTATCGAATTATTTGCATCGTCTGACCAATAGTCATATTTTGAAACCGCTGGATTAAATAAAGAATAATAAGGAGTAAAAACCCAATCCTCAATTTTATTAATTTCTCTAAGAAGCAAAAAAGAAAGGCCTTCAAATTTTGGATTGTACTGATAGACTTTTTCTAAACAAAACAAGGCTTGATTGCTCTTTTTTACACCTGCTAAAAAATAAACATTGGCTCTTTCTTCATCATTTTTAGCATACTTTAAAACATCTTCCAATGAAATTTTAGAGTTAAATACCTGAGAAATTATAAAGCGCTTATCTGGAGCTTTTACAAAAACTTGAGCAGCATAAAAATTCGCTAAGGCTTTATCGGTTTCGGCAAATGTCCTAAAATATAAACTCCAGTAATTAAGTATATCTTTCTTTTTTTGGTTTTTAAAAATAGTATCATACAATGATTTGATTTGTTCCAAATCATTATTATAATAGGCTAGTCTAATAGCCAAAAACGCATATCGTAATTTGATTTCATTATCTTTAACCTTATTAGAAATTTTTATGGCTTTATCTATAAGATTTTTTCTCTTTGGCATTGTAGCTCCTTCCTTTTTTTCCCATGAATCGCCATACATTCCGTTAAGAGGTTCGCAGGTTTTAGCAAATTTTAAATAATTTATGGCTTCTATATTTTTAGTTTTATAAAAATACAAAAGCATTTCATTCGAAGATTTTTCATTAATATCCTCTTCATTAAAATCATATAAAATGCTTCGTATAGCTTCGATAGAAACTTTACTTCGACAATATTTCATCCAAAGTTTTTCATTCTCATCGATTGAACCTTGCGGGTACACACCGTCTATATTTGGATAGAATGAATTATAAGAATAATTAAATTCTGAATAAGGATAGTAATTAAAATTCGAAGGGTTAAAAAATGAATATCGGATTTCTTCCCCAAACGGATAAAACCCGCAAGCAAAAATGCTATTACTTACTAAAATTGCTATAAAAACTAGAAAGTTCTTCATTGCTATAATTACTTAATTGTTCTTCGTCTAAATGAAATAATGTTACTGTTGTATTGGCGTCAAAGTCGACATTCTTTTTGATGACTTCAATTGCCTCATTAATTTTCTTTGAGGTTAAATTTTCGTATTTAATCTTGTCTCCAATTCTTAAATAAAAATTATCGACGACCGTATCTTTTGTCACCTCGTACCACAAAGGTTTAATTTCTTTCAAAGATTTTAAAACCTCTTTCTGTCCCTCATAAATCACTTTGTAGAAATGATCATTTTTATAGACCTGCATCCAAGAATAAGTGGGCAGCGCAATATCTAAGTGGAGTGGATATTTTCTTTTCTTATTGAGATAAAGTTTTAATTCTTCTATATCTAAAATGGAGTTTTTAGAATGATTCCCTAAAGGATTTATCAAATTATAACACATTAAAGTTGCTTTGTCTACAGGAGGAATACCCATTTTTTTAGGATATTTATAAGGATATAATCTCAATGTGCAGCTAATTTCTTTTTTTGAAACTGCCTTTAATTTCTTCAAAAAATAAAAATAATTATCCTTTGTTGTCAAAGTCCAATCACAATCCATTTGAAATTCTTTTGTCGCAATAGCACCTTCAAATCTTTCATTTGTATATTTATTAATCAAAAAAGCAACATTATTGGCAAGTGTATCTATCCTTTGTCTATTCGTGTTTTTAAAAACCTCGTTTTTAATATATACCGTTGGAACAATTAAAAAATCTTCCTTTTGATAAAAACGCAAAGAGGTTTTGGAAACAGGAAAATCTCCATAAGCTTCATTATGATCAATCTCAAAAAACTTAATATACAATTTCCTGACTTCTAAATCTTTTAAAACCTTACTTTCCTTTGAATTCAAACTCCAGTTGTTACTTTTCCAGTAATAAAAAGATTTCTCAACATTCTCAATTTTGTTGGAACAAGAGAAAAAAAGAGTCAAAATGGATACAAAAAATAATATTTTTTTCATTTGAAAAGGAAAATTTAGATAGTGAAAAATCGTATTAAATTTATATCATTTTAAAACACAAAATCATAAAAGTCCAATTTATTTTTTATAAAAAAAGTGACATGTAAAAACAATAAATCTGATTGATTTTAGAAAAGAAATACCATAATATTGTCATTCCGAGGAACGAGGAATCTCCGTAAGTGGCTCGACAAAGATTGGCGATTTTTATTGCGGAGCTTCTAGCGTGGTCTTCGACTTCGCTCAGACTGACAATGCGTATAGTTACAGGAATGACAAACTGTATGTATAAAACAACAAACCCGACAGATTTTTGAACCTGTCGGGTTTAATTATATAATTAAAACAGAGATTTGACTCTTACTTCAAACCAGCCAAACTCTGCTCTATTGTCGCAATTTTTGCGAGAGCATCAGCTTGTTTTTGTTTTTCTAAATTAAGGACTTTTTCTGGAGCTCCGTTTACGAATTTCTCGTTTGAAAGTTTTGCTTCAACAGATTTCAAGAATCCTTTTGTATAATTTAATTCTTCTGTCAGTTTTGCAATTTCAGCTTCAACGTCGATGTTTCCTGTAATCGGAATGAAATATTCATTTGATTTTACACGGAAAGACAATGCACCGTCTACTTTTTCTGAAACATATTCAAAAGCAGAAACGTTTCCTAATTTCGTTATGATCGAATCAAAGTAAGTAGAAACATTTTCGCTGTTGATTCCTTTTAATTCGATGGCATCTTTAAACGGAATATTTTTGTCTTTACGAATTGTTCTTATTCCAGAAATTACTTCAATTGAGTTTTCAAAATCAGCAATTAATTTTGCGTCAAACGGTTTTACTTCTGGCCAAGTCGAAACAATTAAAGCTTCTTCAGGCGTTCTATCAGCGATTAACTGCCAAATTTCCTCTGTTAAGAAAGGCATAAAAGGATGCAATAACTTCAAGTTGTTTTCTAACATTTCGATCGCTTTCGCGAAAGTTACGCTGTCAATTGGCTGTTGGTATGCCGGTTTGATCATTTCTAAGAACCAAGAACAGAAATCATCCCAAACCAATTTATAAATTGCCATAAGAGAATCTGAAATTCTGTATTTCTCAAAATTATCTTCAATATCAACTAAAGTTTGCTGCAATTTCGCTTCGTACCATTCAATAGCCACTTTTGACGATTCTGGCTGTGCGATAGTTTCTGAAACTTCCCAACCTTTAATCAATTTAAAAGCATTCCAAATCTTGTTTGAAAACGCTTTTCCTTGACTGCACAATTCCTCATCAAACATAATATCGTTTCCAGCAGAAGCACTTAAAAGCAATCCTACACGAACTCCGTCTGCACTAAATTTATCGATCAAATCTAAAGGATCAGGAGAATTCCCTAATGATTTAGACATTTTACGGCGTTGTTTATCACGAACTAAACCTGTTAAATATACGTTTGTAAATGGTTTTTCTCCAGCATATTCATAACCTGCAATAATCATTCTCGCAACCCAGAAAAATAAAATATCTGGACCTGTAACCAAGTCGTTTGTTGGATAATAGTATTTAAAATCTGGACTTTCTGGATCCATAATTCCGCCAAAAACTGACATTGGCCATAACCAAGATGAAAACCATGTATCTAAAGCGTCAACGTCTTGTTTTAAGTCAGATGTTGTAAGTGAGCTGTTAGATGTTTTTTCTTTTGCTAAAGCTAAAGCATCTTCGATATTTTCTGCAACTACAAAATCTTCTTTTCCGTCTCCGTAATAATAAGCAGGAATTTGTTGTCCCCACCATAATTGACGAGAAATGTTCCAGTCACGAATATTGTTTAACCAGTGCGCATATGTATTTTCGAAACGTTTTGGATGTAATTTAATTTCTCCTGTTTCTAAAACCGACTTAATTGCTGGTTTTACCAATTCTTCCATTTTCAAGAACCATTGGTCAGATAATCTTGGTTCGATTACTGCTTTTGTTCTTTCAGAAGTTCCCACTTTATTTAAGTGTATTTCTGTTTTTGCTAAAGCCCCAATTTCTTCCAGTTCTTTTGCAATTTCTGTACGAACTACAAAACGGTCTTTTCCTTGATAATGTAAACCGAAGCTGTTTAATGTTGCATCTTCATTAAAAATATCAACGATTTCTAGGTTATGTTTTTCACCAAGAGTTTTGTCGTTCATATCGTGTGCAGGCGTTACTTTCAAACATCCTGTTCCGAATTCAACATCAACATATTCGTCTTCAATAATCGGAATTACTCTTCCGCAGATTGGAACAATCGCTTTTTTACCTTTTAAATGTGTAAAACGCTCATCGTTTGGATTGATACAGATGGCAGTATCTCCAAAGATAGTCTCAGGACGTGTCGTTGCAATCGTCAAGAAATCTTCCGAACCTTCAATTTTATATTTTAAGAAAAATAATTTTCCTTGCTGTTCTTCATAAATTACTTCTTCGTCAGAAAGAGTCGTTTTTGCTTCTGGATCCCAGTTTACCATACGGTATCCTCTGTAAATCAAACCTTTGTTGTATAAATCTACAAACGATTTAATTACAGATGCAGACATATCTGGATCCATCGTAAATTTAGTGCGTTCCCAATCGCAAGAAGCTCCTAACTTCTTAAGTTGTTCTAATATTGTTCCACCATATTTATCGGTTCGATTCCCAAGCATGTTTTAGGAATTCTTCGCGAGTCAAATCGTTTTTATTGATTCCTTCTGCTTTTAATTTCGCTACCACTTTTGCTTCAGTTGCAATAGAGGCGTGATCTGTACCTGGAACCCAACAAGCGTTGAATCCTTTAAGACGTGCACGGCGAATTAAAACATCCTGAATCGTATTATTCAACATATGTCCCATGTGAAGGACTCCAGTGACGTTTGGCGGCGGAATTACAATGGTGTACGGTGTTCTATGATCTGGTTCTGAATGAAAATAATTGTTTTTCATCCAGTAATCATACCATTTACTCTCAATCGTCTTAGCGTCAAATTGTGCTGGAATTGTCATTTACTAGGGTTGTTTAATCGTTAATTTGTTTAACCGTTTAATCGGTTTTGATCATCGAATTTCAAATTGATTTGTTTTCTTATTTTCTGTTAAAAAAAGTCTTTTATAAATCAATCTCAACGATTAAACAAATAAACGACTAAACAGTCAAACAAAAAAATGGTTCAATTTTTGTATTTATAACTGACAGCAAAAGTAAATAATTAAGTAGACTATAAAAAGAGAAATAATAATTTGTGTGTTAATTAAAAGAATGTATATTTACTTACAATTAAAAAAAAGATTTCATATGAAAAATGCAGCCTCTTTTATTGCAGTCTTATTGTTTAGCGCAGTAAGTTATGCACAAAACGGCCCAAAATTGAATTTGCAGCCCCAGACAATACAATTGATTATGGAAAAATTTCTAAAGGAGACAATGGACTTCGTTCCTTTGAATTTACAAACACTGGTGATGCTCCTTTATTAATTACAGGCGCAGAATCTACGCTAAGTTCAATCGTTGTTACCAAACCTGCAGCAGCAATTATGCCGGGCAAAAAAGGGAAAATCGATGTAAAATATAACATGGTAGCAGGACCTATTCGTAAAACAATTACTGTTGAAACAAACGCAGTAAACTATCCTGACGGAAGAGTAGCTCTTAAAATTAAGGGTGAAGTTCAATAAGAATTTAAACTTCTAAAAATAACAAAAATAGCTGTCTCAAATGGACGGCTATTTTTTTTAAAAGCTTCAGAGAAGCAAAATATTTATAGAAAAAGAATAAATGATTACAACATAAAGCTCCAGAGGAGCGTCATATATTAAGTCTACAGAAAAAATATGTCGCTCCTCTGGAGCTTTATCCATTTTTGATATTACCACTTCTATAAATATTCCACCCCGCTGGGGTTTTTACAGATCAAAAAAATGTTATAAATATTTGTGTCCAATAAAAAAACTGTCCTTTTGAGACAGCTTCGTTTTATTTTTGAAGAGAAACATCTTGACTCTCAAATCTTTCTTCTTTTATTTCTTCTCAGCGCATTCAACAGAATCAAATTTATATTTTACGCTTTCAAAATCAATTGGCTTATCTTTTACCAAATAAGTAACACCCATTGTAGTTTGCATAACACCATTTCCTAAAATAAGCTGGTTGTTACGTTTTAAAAGTGCCATCGGGTTCTTGAATGTTTTATCTCCATTTACATTGTCTTTAAAAGTGTAGTCCACAAATAAAGTATCACCATGAAACTCACCTGCCACTTCTCCTGTTCTAACAGTTGAAGGCGCAACTCTCATAATCATATCTCCCGCTAATTTTCCGTTTTTTAAAGTATTCAATTTTAAATCTATTGTGTCCTTTTCATAAATCGCTTTATAGCATGCAGTGCTTACCACCGCTTCACCTTCTGCTTTTGCAGCTTCAGTAGCTTTTTGTTTTTCTTCATTTTTACAGCTTTGCAATCCAATAAAGGATAAAAGCAAACAAGACAAGGTTAGATTTCTCATATTTTTTTTTATTTCGTTGATATCACTATAAAATTAAAGAAAAAAGATTTCCGTAAAAAGGTTTCGGCAAAGTTTTTCTGTAAAAATGAAACCCGACAGGTTTTTAAAATCTGTCGGGTTTACTATGTTAAAAAAAATTACAAACTTTTGATTACAAATTCAGATCTTCTGTTCAATTCATGCTCTTCTTCTGAGCAAGATTCGTCTGTTTTACATTTAATAATGGGCACCGATTCTCCATACCCTTTTGCCATAACTCGTTTTGCATCAATACCAGACTGAATTATAAATTCTCTTGTCGAATTGGCTCTCTTTTGAGACAAATCTTCATTAAATTTTGCATTTCCTCTAGAATCGGTATGCGAACCAATTTCGATTTTCATATCTGGATATTTCTTCATCAGCTCTACTACCCTGCCCAAAACTACTTTTGATTCTTTTCGGATATACCACATATTGTAATCAAAGTAAATTGGATTTGTTTTTATGATTAAACGATCTTTATCTTTAACAACATCTTTTTCCTTTGCCAATATCTCTTTTACTTTTTCCTGCTTTTTAACTTCAGCTGCAACGATTGCCGCTTCTTTGGCTTTTTTCTCTTTTTCTTTCAATTCAATTGCCACCAAAGCTTCTTTTTTCTTGTTTTCTTCTTCAATAATAATTTCTTGCTTTCTCTTATTTTCAGCAATTAATTTTTCTTCCTGTTTAATAACTTCCAATGATTTTAAAGCTAAAGAACCGTCATTAACTTTATCTCTTGTTTTGTCTAATGTCAGTATTTTTGAAGCATTTGTATAGTTTTCTTTGGAAGCTGAAATTTTATACGAAGCCTCGCAAGGAACCGTAAAACTGAATTTTCCATCAGCAGAAGTTGTAATGGTATTTAAAGTTTTACTTTCAGAATCTTGTAATAATACCGTTGCATTTTCTAGAGCCAATTGCGTATCAATATCTGTAATTGTTCCCGCGATTAATTGCTTGCAATCTTCAACAATCAAATCTTTTATTTCTTTGAATTGATAAATATCATCGCTCCCTTTTCCTCCTTCTCTATTAGAAGCAAAAAATCCTTCTTTGGTATTAGAATCAATGTTAAAAGCGAAATCATCTAAATTAGAGTTTAACGGAAGTCCTACATTAATAGGTTTTGAATACTCATTTCCGTTAATATCAGAAACAAAAACGTCTAAAGATCCGTAGCCCAAATGTCCGTCAGACGAAAAATAAAGCTTATTATCTGCAGAGGCAAAAGGAAATTGCTCTCTTTTATCTGTATTAATTTCTGGACCCAAATTTTTCGGAGTATCAAATGCTCCTTTATTAATATTAACGGAATAAATATCGAAAGAACCTAGAGATCCTGGCATATCTGAAGCAAAATACAATACTTTTTCATCTGCACTCAAAGCAGGATGCTCCACAGAATAATTCGGACTATTGAATGGAAGCGAAGTAATTTTCGTCCATTTTCCTTCAACCCATTCTGCTTTAAAAATCTGAAGATTAGAGATTTTCTTATCGTCTTTTTTCTTCTTTCCGTTTTTAGAATTGTTTCGGGTAAAATACATCGTTTTGCCATCTTTTGTGAAAACAGCATTCGATTCATGCATTCCGGTTTTTAATTCTTTAGCAAAATAATGAACTATAGAATCTCTTGAATTAATATTCTTTAAAGGAATTGAAACCAAATTCAAATACGTTTCGTTATCCCATTTAAACTTTTTATCAAATAAACCAGGCTTCAATTTCACACCAGCAAAAACTAGGTCTTCTTTATATTTCACAGCTCCAAATTCAGAATTTGGTGTATTTATCGCAAGGTTTTTAATCTCAAAACGTTTACCAATTGCCGTAACATTTTCTAATGTTTTAAAGTCTTTTTCAAAATTGACAAGATCTTCTGCGTTGGCAGATTTAGCATAATATTCTTTTAAATTGGCGTTTGCATCATCATTACTATTTGTTGCTTTTAAAGTCTGCGCATATCTAAAATAATATTCTCGGTCTAAATTATTGCTGTAATTTGAAATCAAAAGACGGTAATAACGCTGTGCTTTTACTAAGTCGTTAGTATAGAAATAAGAATCGGCTAGATTTTTAATCACTTCTTGAGACGGTTTTTCGTCTGCCAATTTTTGGTATAAAATAATAGCTTCGCTGTAATACGTTTTGTCAAAAAAACGTTTTGCTCTAGCTAGTTCTAGATCTTGTGCATTTATAAACTGTATTGAAAATACGAATATAATAACGAGTAATTTTTTCATATTTTTCATTTTAGAAGAATCTTGGAGATTTATCAAATCCTTTTCCTAACAAGTCCAGATCGAACAACAGCATAATTTCATGTGTTCCAGAATTAAATTGTCCGAAGTTCGTAAGCGTATAATCGTAAGCATACCCCACTCTTAAGGTCGGTGTAACATTAATATTGAAAAGCGCACTTACAGAATCATCTATTCTATAAGAAGCTCCAAATTCGAACTTTTCGTTGTAAAGAACATTGGCTGAAACATCTAAAGTTATTGGCGCACCTTTTACAAATTTGGACATAAATGCGGGTTTCAATTTCAATGCGTTGTTGAGCTGAAAAACATAACCAGCAGTCAAAAAAGTATGAATCTCTTCGGAGCCAAAAGCATTCACTCCTGACTTTTCTTCAATGTATTTTGACTTCAATAAGTTTGGGGCAGACAATCCTACATATAGATTATCTCTAAAATAATACGCTCCAACTCCAATATTAGGTTTTGTTGCATTTATATTTTCCGAAAAAGCAATATCTGTTTGAGGGTCTGTAAAACGAAAACCATTAAAATTGCTTTGCATAGACGAAAATCCAGCTTTTAACCCCAGAGACAATTTATTTTTTCCGCCTAGTTTTAAAACATAAGCAAAATCAGCATAAACATTATTCTCTTTTTTAGCTCCATCTCCTATATCATCTGAAACGAATGAGATACCAGCTTCTATTTTATCATTAATAGCTGTGTGCCCAAAAAAGGTAAATGTTTTTGGAGCGCCATAAGCACCAACCCATTGCGTTCTGTACAATCCGCCAAAATTCATCATGGCAGGAACTCCAGTCGCATAAGCCGGATTGACTACACTCATATTATACATATAATGGGTGTATTCTGGATCTTGCTGAGCAGAAACGGATAAATAGAAAAGGAAATTTATAAGAAGTATTATTTTTTTCATTTGAAAATTATATTAAAATGTAAAAAGGATTTATCGATTTAAATAAAGACGACCTTGCTGTGGCGGTTTATTGTCTTTATTGAAATGCAACACATAAAAATAAACTCCGTTGGGTGCAATACCTCCAGCGATACCGCTTTTTTCGTAGTTTTTGCCATCCCAAGCAGGTTTATTATTATCTCCTTTATACATTCCGTTTCCGTATCTATTATAAATTTCAAGTGTATAATTTGGATATAAAAATTCAATATCTTTTATCACAAACGAATCGTTTACACCGTCTCCGTTTGGCGAAAATCCATCTGGAATAAAGAACTCGTACTGTGCGACCTCGCAGTCCTGCAGTGAGACTTTTACTTCTTTATAGCTTTCTGACAAACAGTGGGTTGTTTCATTTAAATCGTATCCATAATAAATTGCATTATGAACTAATAATGTGGTCGATGCCAGTAAATTTCCATCCACCGCATCATACCAAGCTACCGTTGCCGGAACATTTGTTTTATTAGAAAGATCACTTATTTTTGGATTGGCCAGTCCGCAAAAATCTGCCGTTTCATTCATTTCTGGTGCAGCTGTATCATTTATAATTACCGAAACTTTTGCTGGTTCTGAAACGCAGCCTGTAACAGCAGTTTCTCTAACGAAATAATCTTCTGTTTTTAAGACATAATCGACTGCAAGTGGCGTTGTTGCTGTTGCAGAATTGTACCATTTATATTGAGTTCCTTTTGGCTCTAGATTCGCTATTACAGCTTCATCCACTTTACAAAATTGCTGATCTAAAACAGCTGGTGCTGGAGGAATTGGATTTATTACGAAATCATCTGTAATGTTGATTAAACTTACCTCACAATTGGTAACTGTATTCGTTAGATTCAATAATGTAATTTTTGTCTCGCCTGAATTTAAAAGCAATTCGGCAGGAATAACAAAATCTAATTTACCATTTGTTACTGCTTTAGTAATCGTTTGTACCGCAGATATATTAGCTTCTGACAATGCATAAGAAATAATGACATTGGTTAAAGTTTCTAATCCTGAAACGGCAACGGTAACAGGCGCATTCAAACAATAATCTTTTACTGCTGCTTTTACTGTCAATGTATTTGGCAATGGATTTATATACAGATTTCCTGCAACATTTGCTGTATTGGTACACTGCGGCGAAGGATTCGTAATATTTGTTATGCTGTAAATCGTAATTACTGATAATCCGCTTCTTGTACTCAGGTTTCCCGGAATTGTAAATGATGCTTTTCCGCCAACAGACTGCATTTCTGCGGTTTCGCCCAGAGCTAAATTATCTCCATTAATATTATATGAAATACGGTAAAGTCCATCAAGCAATTGGGGTGCAGCAATTTCAATTGTGGCCATATCATTTTGACAAATTGGAAGCGCTGTTAATGTAGCATTGTTTAAACGTGGCAACGGATAAATCTTTAAAACAGTTGAAAACGGATTAAATATGTTTACACATGTACCTTTGCTTGTTGTAGACTTTATACTTGTAACAGTAATAGTATAATCCCCTACTTGTTTAAAATAAGACGATCGTATGGGGAAATTAAATTCGCCATTTACAAAATTTCCCCTTACGTTTTCAGATGATGACACTCCTGGCCCAACAACACTAAAGTTAACATCGTATGTTCCATTAGGGATATTATCTGGTCCTTGCATAATTTTTGCCGAGTAAGTGGCGGTCGAAATCTCAGATTCGCAAATATCTTTGCTAGCTTCTATTTTTGATCCTGTAAAATCAAGTCTTTTTTCGAGAGTTATATTTACTTTAACGTCTTTATTTTTACATATATTATTACCAGGAACTGCTAAAACAGTATAGGTATAAGAATATACGCCAGGTTCGATTCGCGTCAAACAATTCTTGAAGATTAATATTATGATCTGTGGCAGATGTTAAGCCTGTACCTGTCCAGTTACCTCCTCTATCTCCTCCAATTAGCTGATCAAATAAATCTAAATTGGTATAACCTGCCAAATCTGTAGTGCCGCATAACTCCAAATCTACTGGCCTTCCTATTTTTGGAGCTATATAAATAGTTACTTGTACATTGGTAGACTTTGAGTTAGGAGAACACGCAAGCACTGGGGGCACGGTATAAATGAAGTCAAGTGTAGTTTTGGTTGTATATTGCCCGATCTCTATTGTAGATTCTACAGGCTGACCTGTAGTAGTGGTAAATTTTCCGTTTACATGCGGCCCCATTACCTTACTATCAAAAGCCGTAAAAAGATTAAATAAGCCATTCTCGTTACAAACTGTTGCTTGAGATCCGACTCCAACGTATGCACCAATCGTAATTGTGACTACTGCTTTATTATCTGTACAACCCGAAGTGGCCGGAGCTGTGTAAGTATAATGATATTCTCCTCCACTAAGGATAAATTGAGCATTTAAAATACCCGTAGAAGGATTTAGCCCTTTTGAATTATTATCATCTGTCCATGTTCCGCCTGGAACTGGAGAACCGCCTAACAAAGAAAATAAATCTACGGATTGATATATTGGATTGGTGACATCGCAAATTAATTCATTTACATTATCATTACCAGCACATTGAGCACTTAGTTTTGAAGGAAGTACAGTAAAAAAAATAAAAAACAATACAAAATGTAGGTAGCTAATGTAGTTTTTTGCCATAGATTAATTTTTTGTTAAACATAAGAAAATATTTAACTAAAAAACTAATTTTTAACAAACTTATTTTCACAAAAAACATACATTCCTTCAATAAAGCAACATGAAACGCGGTTTAAAAAAATAATCAACCAATTAATATAATGCAAATCTTTTTACAGCTCATCTTCAAGTTTAAATCTAAATTTAAGCACCAAACTATTTCGTTCGACTTCAAGATTAATCCATACATCATCTTCTGATTTTAAAAGATTATTTATTTGCTGAAGAGTATACTTGTAGGGTTGCGCTTTATTAATACTGACAATAATATCTCCTTTAAGCAATCCGCATTTTTCAGCAGCAGAATTTTTGCGTACATTCACTATTTCATAAACAGGCTTAAGAGCAAATTTATATTTAAAATTATTGTCGTTTTTGTCCTTTTCCTGCAGTTCTCCCATTGAAGATGCAACTCGCACGGTTTCTAAATGCACTGTTTCCTGTACCCACTGAAGTCCGTTGTGCTGCACCGTGATTCCGCTCTTATTATAGGTAAAAGGCTCTCCAAATTTACTATTCCTTTTTAAGTACAGTTTTTTTCCTCCATAATCTAAAACCAAGGTAAATCGTTTCAAAACTTCGCCTCCAACAGACCCTATACGTCCTGGAACCATCTTAACGTTACGAATTGAAGCAGAATCTGGAAAAGAAACAATTGGTTTTTTAAAATCAAATTCGTCAATAGAAAATTTATCAATTTTAGCACGATGTCCTTCAATGTCTCCGCTAAATCCTTTTCCTAAAAAGTCCGGAAAATTTTTATTTGGGAGTTTTATTTTATCATTTTCAAAAATCCAGAAAGCATCACTATTTCCAATATCAATTAAAAGCTTTGCTGGAACTTGCTCATTATTAACTGTAGCGGTTGTCATGATATATGGTTTCGCTTTTTCTACAGTTATCGGAACCATTTTAAACTTTTTATCTAGTTTTTCTTGATACCTAGCAGTCTTTGCGTGAACTATTATTTTCTTTTTCTGATAATTAACTTCAACAAAATTATCTCTAAAGAATTTATGCCCGATAATTCCGTTTACAGGAATTCCGATATGAGAAGACAAATTAAAACTTTGATCTAGGATAATAAAAACCATATGATCGCTTGATTTTAGACCATGAGTTTCTAGAATATTTTTTGTCGATTTTAGGCCTTCTATTTCCTCTTCGCTTCCTAAACCACGAAGTTTAATTTTTACAACATTGTTAAAACTAACTTCTTGCTGTTCTTCCATACTAAAGAGAATTGTTTCTTCTACGCCAGAATCCAATAGAAAATTTAATTCTACTCCATTTACTTTTATAGGAATAAAAATAAGATTATTAATCAGTTTAAAAGGTATTGTAGCCTTAGTTGCATTGTTTTCCAATATGAAATCGCCTTGTCCAAAAAGCAAAAAAGGTAAGAATAACCCAAAAAACAATACTATATATTTTTTCATTGACAATATTTTATTATAAAATTAGTAAATATATTTATTATTGTTACATTTTTAGAAGTACCCTTATTATTTACGTTAAATACGAAAAAAATATGCAAATTTGCACTTCAATAATTTATACTCATGCCGACAATTTCACTCAAGGGAAGAAACATGCCCGAATCTCCGATACGCAAGCTGGCTCCTTTTGCTGATTTAGCAAAGAAAAAAGGACACAAGGTGTATCACTTAAACATTGGTCAACCGGATATCAAGACACCGGAAGTGGCCATCGAGGCGGTAAAAAATATTGATTTAACTCTTATAGAATACAGTCCGTCTGCCGGATATGAAAGCTATAGAAAAAAATTAGCAGAATTTTACCAGCGCCAAAATGTAAACGTTAACACAGAAGACATCATTGTAACTACTGGTGGTTCTGAAGCCTTACTTTTTGCACTGGCCACAATTACAGACCCTGGAGATGAAATTATTATTCCAGAACCATTTTATGCTAATTATCACGCTTTTGCATCTTCAACAAGTGCAACTGTAGTTCCTTTAGTTTCTACTATCGAAACTGCTTTTGCATTACCAAGCATTGAAGAAGTCGAAAAATTAATTACACCAAAAACAAAGGCCATTCTGATTTGCAACCCTGGAAATCCGACTGGATATTTATATTCTGAAACAGAAATCAAACAATTGGCTAGTTTAATTAAAAAACACGATTTATACTTAATCGCAGATGAAGTGTACCGTGAGTTTTTATATGATGGCGACGATGTGCACTTTTCTGTAATGAATTTAGAAGATGTACAGCAAAATGTAATCATGGTTGATTCTGTTTCTAAACGCTACAGTATGTGCGGAGCAAGAATTGGCTGTTTGGTTACTAAAAATAAAGACGTCTTGGCAACCGTAATGAAATTTGCTCAAGCACGTTTGAGTCCGCCAACAATTGAACAAATTGCCTGCGAAGCTGCCATTGACACACCTCAAAGTTATTTTGATGAAGTAATTGCAGAATATAAAGAACGCCGCAACACGCTGATTGCCGAATTAAACAAAATTGACGGTGTTATTGTAACAAAACCAAAAGGTGCTTTTTATTGCATTGCAGAACTTCCAATAAAAGATTCAGACGATTTTGCACAATGGTTGCTTGAAAGTTACAATTTAAATGGCGAAACGGTAATGATTGCTCCTGCCAAAGGCTTCTACTCGACACCTGGAATGGGACTAAATCAGGTTCGTATTGCTTATGTTCTAAACAAAAAAGATTTGATTACAGCCGTAAACATTCTAAAAGAAGCTTTATTGGTTTACAATAACAGATAATCAATTCATTATAATAGATTTAAAAAGACAATAACGTTTTTCGTTGTTGTCTTTTTTGTTTCTAATAACGGTATTTCTCTCCAAAATTTAAATTATATCCAAAAAGGAGTAATTAAATCCTAAAAACGATAGAAAAGGTTTCCTATTTATTAATTATCTTTACCGCCTTAAAAAGGAATACATATACTAATAGTAGTTTTAATGATAAACAACGAAGAATTTTTAGACGAAATAGGAGATAATCACTTTAGCAGTAATGCAAAAAATCCTCTAAGAGAAGATGCTTTTGATATAACTGACGAAGAAAAAATAGAAAAAATTAAAAAAGATGTTGAAAGCATTCTGCAAACTCTTGGAATGGATTTGACAGATGACAGCATCAAAGGAACTCCAAACCGAGTTGCAAAAATGTTTGTAAAGGAAATTTTTGGTGGTCTTAACCCAGCAAAACAGCCAAAAGCTTCTACTTTTGACAACAACTATAAATATGGCGAAATGCTTGTAGAAAAAAACATTACAGTTTATTCTACTTGCGAACACCATTTACTGCCAATTATTGGACGTGCTCACGTGGCTTATATCTCAAGCGGACGTGTGATTGGTTTATCAAAAATGAATCGTATCGTTGAGTATTATGCTAAAAGACCTCAAGTACAGGAGCGTCTTACAATGCAGATTGTTCAAGAATTACAAAAAGCTTTAGGAACAGAAGATGTTGCTTGCGTTATCGATGCAAAACACCTTTGTGTAAACTCTCGCGGTATTAAAGATATCGAAAGTAGCACTGTTACTTCTGAGTTCGGCGGAAAATTCAAAGATCCTCAAACGAAAAGAGAATTCTTAGACTATATTAAACTAGACACTCAGTTCTAAATATTTGGGTTAATCGTTTATTTGTTTAATCGTTAAACTTAATTTTCGGTTAAACAATTAAACAAACTAAACAATTAAACAAAAAAAAATGTACATTTTTTCTTTTGAGAAGCTTGAAGTGTGGCAAAATGCAAGAATGTTAATTTTGGATATTTATAAATTAACTAGTAAATTTCCGTCAAATGAATTATTCGGAATAACATCTCAAATAAAAAGAAGTGCATCTTCGATTGCAACAAATATTGCTGAAGGAACTTCAAGAAATACAAGCAAGGACAAAGCTCATTTTTTGACGATATCGTATTCATCTGCAATGGAAACTTTAAATCATTTAATTATCTCTAAAGATTTAAATTATGTTTCAGAGTTAGAATATACGACATCAAGGGAAAAAATTGAAAAAATTTGCAATCAAATAAATAATCTAAAAAAATATTATCTTTCACAAGACTAATCCGTTCAGTACGATTAAACAAATAAACGATTAAACGGTTAAACATAAATTTTATGCCATTATATACAACGCAACCGCTCAAAATATACAATTCGCTTTCTGGCGAAAAAGAAGATTTCAAACCCATCCATGATGGAAATGTTGGAATGTATGTTTGTGGACCATACCGTATATAGTAATGTCCATTTAGGAAACGTGAGAACTTTTATGTCTTTTGATGTAATTTTTAGATATTTTCTTCATTTGGATTATAAAGTTCGTTATGTTCGAAATATTACCGATGTTGGACATATCGTAGATGATGTGGATGAAGGTGAAGATAAAATTGCTAAAAAGGCACGTTTAGAGCAATTGGAACCAATGGAAGTTGTACAGCGCTATACTGTAGATTTTCATAACATTCTAAAAGCGTTCAACTTTTTACCGCCAAGCATTGAACCTACAGCGACAGGTCATATTATTGAGCAAATCGAAATTATTAAAAAAATCATAGATAAAGGCATTGGTTATGTTGCCAATGGATCTGTATATTTTGATGTTGTAAAATACAACGAAACCAATAATTACGGTATCTTAAGCGGTAGAAATATCGACGATATGTTGGCAAATACGCGTGATCTTGACGGACAATCTGACAAGAGAAACCCACAAGATTTTGCGTTGTGGAAAAAAGCTGAGCCAGAACATATCATGAGATGGCCTTCTCCTTGGAGCGATGGTTTCCCTGGATGGCATTTGGAATGTACTGCAATGAGCACCAAATATCTTGGCAATCATTTTGACATTCACGGAGGTGGAATGGATTTAAAATTCCCACACCACGAATGTGAAATCGCTCAAAACGAAGCTTGCACTGGTCAGGCTCCAGTAAATTATTGGATGCACGCCAACATGCTTACCTTAAACGGAAAGAAAATGGCAAAATCGACTGGAAACAATATTCTTCCAGGCGAAATTCTTAGCGGAGACAACAACATCTTAAGCAAGCCATTTTCTGCTTCAGTGACGCGTTTTTTCATGCTTCAAGCACACTATAGAAGTATTTTAGATTTTTCTGATGACGCAATTGTGGCTGCCGAAAAAGGATATAAAAGATTAATGGAAGCACTTGATGCTTTACCAAACATTACTGCAGGAAGTTCTAGTTCAATAGATTTCGGCGCATGGAAACAACTTTGCTACGATGCAATGAATGATGATTTCAATACGCCAATTTTAATTGCGCAATTATTTGAAGCTGTTCGTTATATCAATCTATTAAAAGATGGCAAAGAAACGATTTCTAGCGAAGATTTAATTGATTTCAAAACAGCGGTAAACGCTTTCGTATATGACGTTTTAGGACTTAACGATGACAAAGCGGCTGATGCTGATAGCGATAAATTGGAAGGTGTAGTAAATATGCTTATTGGCATGAGAAATCAAGCTAGAGCAGATAAAAACTTTGCACTTTCTGACCAGATTCGCGATCAATTAATTGCTTTAGGTATTCAGCTTAAAGACGGAAAAGAAGGAACTACTTTTAGTATACAATAAAAAAAGTGGTCAGTGTTCACTATTTTAGTGTTCAGATTCAAACTTTGAACTGACTGTACACTAAAAACTGAACACTGACCACTATAAACTAACTTATACAAAAAAAATATGTTTTCAAAAATTCTAATATATCCATTTGTATTGTTAGTCCGTTTTTATCAGACGGCCATTTCACCATTTACACCCGCATCCTGCAGATTTGAGCCAACTTGTTCGACTTATATGATTCAGGCACTACAAATTCACGGATTGTTTTATGGCGGATATTTAGGCATTAAACGTATCTTGAGTTGTCATCCTTGGGGAAGAACCGGTTACGATCCTGTACCAGAAAAGAAATGCAACCACAAACATTAACTTTTTAGAAAGCGGTACTTTACATTAAATATTTATTTTTACAGCTATATAAAAACATTTATACATGACACACGCCTTAAATTTAGTTTGGAATCCTTCTGAGGGAATCAACTTAGGATTTTTTATGATTCGCTATTACAGCTTAATGTTTGTAATTGCTTTTGGATTAGGATGGTTCTTAATGAAAAAGATTTTCGAAAGAGAAAATGAATCAATTGAAAAACTAGATTCTTTGTTTGTTTGGACAGTTCTAGCAACCTTGATTGGAGCACGTTTAGGTCATGTTTTCTTTTATGATTGGGAATATTTCAGAAATCATTTACTTGAAATTTTCCTCCCATTTAAATTCGAGCCTGAGTTTCAATTTACAGGCTTCCAAGGATTAGCTAGTCACGGAGCTGCAATTGCAATAATTATTGCAATGTACTATTACAGCAAAAAAATACTAAAACGCTCTTTATTATGGATATTAGACCGCGTAGTAATTCCTGTTGCAAGCGGAGCTATTTTTGTGCGTTTAGGAAATTTCTTTAACTCTGAAATTATTGGTCATGAAACTAATTCTGCATTCGGAATTCGATTTCTTCACGATACATTCAGTAAAGCCGAAGCAGTACAGAAAACGGGAATTGCAGACCCTAAAGACGCTTATACTGCAATTGCCACAAATCCAAAGTTTGCAACATTATTAGCAGAAGTCCCTTCAAGACACCCAACTCAATTATATGAAGCTTTCTGTTATGTATTTGTATTCGCTATTTTATTCTTTTTATACTGGAGAACAAATGCAAGACTTAAATCTGGTCTTTTATTCGGATTATTTTTAGTGTTATTATTTGCTGTTCGTTTCGTTGTAGAATTTGTAAAAGAAAGCCAAGGAGGTTTTGAAAGCGAATTAGGCTTATTTTCAACAGGTCAATGGCTAAGCATACCATTTATCATTATTGGACTTTTCTTTATCATAAGAGCTCAGAGAAATCCTTTAGCTGAAGCATAAAATCAATTACTCTTAAATAAAGAAGCCCAATATCTTACATATTGGGCTTTTTCTTTTTATAATTGATACGATATACCAAATTCAATATTCTTTGTATTATAGCCCGCATTACTGCTTCCTAATCCAGCATTAGAAACATGCCTTATACTTGGACGAACATCAAACTGAAATTTATTACAACTTGCAGTGAAACCGACCGCTAAAACATCGGCAAAAGCAAAACCTTTAGAAATTCGCTCTGTTTCTGTATCTGTAATCATAGGACCAATACTGCCTAAAACATAAAAAGAACAAACTTCACCTACAGGTTTACGAGTCAAAAAACCACAATTAACCACATATTCGCGAACATCTTTTAAACGCGTATATTCATCTCTTTTTTGCTGATAATTTGGTGTTTCAGGCTTTACAAAATAGAAATTCAATAATTGATGCTCAGCAAAATTAATCTCAGGCTGAACTAAAATCTGATACTGAAAATGCTTTGCTTCTTTTATCTTGTAATACAGCTGGACTTTATAAAAGTGATTTGTAAACGTGTAGTTTCTATTACTAAATTCACTTCCAAAACCATAATTAAAACCTAAAGAAAAATTTGAATCATCTTGCTGGGCAGTGCTTTTTACAGCCATAAGAAACAATAAAACTAAAAGTAATTTTCTTGTCATAAATCTTTTTAAAATTCCATTTAAATATAGCACAAAAAAAAGATCCAACTTTCGCTGGATCTTTTTTTATATAATTAAAACAGTAATTATGCTTTATTATGTTTGTCTTCGATTGTGTGTTTCTCATCACTAGAAATCGTATCAACCAATACAGGAGTAGCGATAAATAATGAAGAGTAAGTACCAACGATAATACCGATTAACATTGCGAAGATAAATCCTCTAATAGACTCTCCACCAAAGATAAACATCGTTAATAATACGATAATCATCATTAATGAAGTATTCAATGTTCTTGATAATGTAGTATTAATAGAAGCGTTTACGATATCTTCAAAACTTCCTTTACGGTTTCCGATGATAAACTCTCTCACCCTGTCAAATACAATTACCGTATCGTTCATAGAGTAACCAATTACAGTCAAGATCGCAGCGATAAAGTGCTGATCCATTTCCATGTGGAATGGCATGAATTTGTAGCATAAAGAGTAAATTCCTAATACAAAGATTACGTCGTGCGCAACAGCTGCAATTGCACCTAATGAATATTGCCATTTACGGAAAGATACCATTAAGTATAAGAAAATAACTGCCATTGCTCCAAGAACTGCCCAGTATGAGTTCGTTTTAATATCCTCAGAGATAGAAGCCCCAACTTTAGACGCTTGTAATACACCCACTTTTTTACCGTCGAAAGAGTTAATGAATTTCTCGTAAGAAGTATTCGGGAAATATTTCTGTAGAGAAGCATATAATTTTTGATTCACTTCTTCATCAATAGCCACACCATCTTCTTTAATTTTATATTTAGTAGTGATTTTCAATTGATCATCATCTCCTAAAATTTTAGCTTCAACTGGAGTACCGAAAGCAGCAGATAATTCATCTGAAACAGCAGTTGCATCAACTGGTTTTTCAAATTTAACTTGGAAAGTTCTACCTCCAACAAAATCAACACCTTCATCTAAACCATTAATAAAGAAAATAGAAGTTAAACTTACTACTGTTACAATAGAAGAGAAGATATAAGTGAATTTCTTAACTTTAATGAAATCAAAGTGGAAATTAGTAAACCAGTTTTTAGTAATATTTGTAGAGAAAGTTAAATCCCCTTTACCTGCAATGTTTCTATCAATAAAGATTCTAGCAATAAAGATTGATGTAAACAATGAAGTTACGATACCAATTAATAATGTTAACGCAAAACCTTTAATAGGGCCTGTTCCAAAAATAAACAAGATAGCTCCAGTTAAAACGTGAGTAACGTTAGCATCGATAATAGAACGCATTGCACCATGCCATCCGTAAGAAGCTGCAACTGCTTCAGAAAGCGATTTACCTTCACGCAATTCCTCTTTCGCTCTTTCGTAGATAATAATGTTCGCATCTACCGCTGTACCTAATGTAAGCACGATACCTGCAATACCTGGCAATGTTAATACAAAACCAAAACTTGCCATAATTCCGAATAAGAATAGTAAGTTCAATAATAAGGCAAGATTTGCATACCAACCTGCTTTACCATAATAGAATACCATCCAAACACAAACTAATAAGAAACCTAATACAGAAGAGATTGTACCTGCATCAATAGCTGCTTGTCCTAAAGATCGGACCAACAACAGTTGACTGGATAATATCTGCAGAAGCTGGTAATTTACCCGCATTTAATACGTTTGCTAAATCTTTAGTTTCAGCTACATCAAATGAACCTGTAATCTCAGATCTTCCTCCAGCAATAGGACCGCTTGTTACACCTGGAGCAGAATATACGATATCATCTAATACAATAGCAATGTAGCTTTTTTGAGCAAATGCTCTTCCTGTTAACTCTTCCCAAACTTTAGCACCTTGACTGTTCATCTGCATAGAAACTGCAGGTTTACCCATTTGGTCAAAAGTATCTTTTGCATCAGTTACAACACCACCACTCATAGCTGGGTTATTGTCTCTGTTTCCTTTTAAAGCATATAATTCAACAACTTCGATATCAGCTGCACTTTTTACATCTTTAGCTTTAGGATCTTTTATAGTTGTTGGCTTGCTCCATACAAATTTTGCATAGTGTTGGTCAGCACCCAATAAAACTCTAATTTCTGGTCTTTTAAAATATTCATTGATAGCAGCAGTATCTTTAGGAGCAAAATATCCTAAAACTGGTCCACCACCATTACCAATAATTTTATCAAATAAAGGATTGTTTCCTTTTTTAACGTCTGAAGAATCTTTAGCATCTGTTAATAATGCATTCAAAGAATCTTTAACAACTGTTTTAGTTTCAGTCTTTTTAACTTCAGTTTTCTTTAAAGCCTCGTTAGCAGAAACTAAGAAATTACCAATTTCTTCAATTTTATAAGTTTCCCAGAACTCTAATTGAGCTTTTCCACCTAATAATTTTTTAATTCTATCCACATCCTTAGCACCTGGAAGCTCTACTAAGATTCTTCCTGTTTCTCCTAATTTCTGGATGTTTGGCTGTGTAACACCAAATTTGTCGATACGCTCTCTTAATACTTTAAAAGCACTTTCTACAGACTCATCAACTTTTCTTTTGATAACTTTTTGAACTTGCGCATCAGACATTTGAAAGTCTACTCCACCTTCTCCTTGAAGACTTCTGTTAGCGAAAATATCTGGAGATGCCAATTTTACAGTTCCTTTTGAATTTGCTTCAAAAGCTTCAAAAAACTTATTTAAATACGTTTTGTTTCCTTCTAAATTTGCAGATGCATCAGCTAATGATTTATTAAAAACTGGATTTTTAGAATTATTAGCCAAACCTTTTAATACATCTTTAATAGAAATTTGAAGAATCACGTTGATTCCCCCTTCTAAGTCAAGACCTTTATTAAGCTGTTTGTTTTTCACTTCGTTGTAAGTGAAATCAGTAAAACCAAGGTTTAATACTTTTTCTTTACCAATAGAATCTAAATATTTCAGCTCTTTATCAGGATTATCTCCTGCAAAAGCTTTAGCTTCACTTTTGACACCATTTGCCACAAAAGTGAATGATAGTTGGTAAATACTTACCAATGCAAATAGAATTGCGAAAAATTTAATAAGTCCTTTATTCTGCATTATTACTAAAAATTAATTATGTTTTATTTTTGTTTTTGTTTTAAACTCCCATAAAATAAGCCCTGACATGATTTTTTAAAACAAAAAAACGAGATCACGAATTACCAATTTTTTTTTAAACCGAGCAAATATATAATTAACGAAAATATTAACCAATTTATTTATTAATTAATCTCAAAAAAAAAGCTGCAAAAGTGCAGCTTTTCTTTTTTGCCGTTTTTATTATACTAAAATCGTTTTTAGGGCATCATTCATACTACGAACTGCATCTGCACTTTTCGCAAATAAAGCCTTTTCTTGATCGTTTAAGTTTATATCTAGAATTTCTTCGACACCGTTTTTACCAATTATACACGGTACTCCTATGCATATATCATTTTGACCATATTCTCCTTCTACAAAAACAGAACATGCAATCATTTTTTTCTGATCATTTAAAATACTGTCTACTAAATAAGCTACAGAAGCTCCTGGTGCGTACCACGCAGACGTTCCTAAAAGACCTGTAAGCGTTGCTCCTCCAACCATAGTATCTGCAGCAACTTTTTGCAATACTTCTTCTGAAAGAAACTCCGATACCGGAATTCCGTTATAAGATGCTAAACGAGTCAACGGAATCATAGTTGTATCTCCATGACCTCCAATTACCATTGCCGAAATATCATTTGCTGGCTTATCTAGAGCCAAGGAAAGATATGTTCTAAAACGAGAACTATCTAAAGCACCTCCCATACCTATAATTCTATTTTTTGGAAGACCTGTAGCTTTTAAAGCCAAATACGTCATAGTGTCCATTGGGTTGGAAACTACAACAATTATAGTGTTTGGAGAATACTTGAGTACATTTTCGGCAACTGTTTTTACAATGCCTGCATTTATACCTATCAATTCTTCTCTTGTCATTCCTGGTTTTCTCGGAATTCCTGATGTAATTACTACTACATCGCTTCCTGCAGTTTTAGAATAATCGTTGGTAACGCCAGATACTTTAGTATTAAAACCAGTATTTGTCGCACATTGTGTAATATCCAATGCTTTACCTTCGGCAAAACCTTCTTTAATATCCAACAATACTACTTCGCTAGCAATTCCTCTATAAGAAATAACATCTGCACATGTAGCTCCAACATTTCCTGCTCCTACAATGGTAACTTTCATATTTTTTACTTTATCGGTTATTAATTTTGTCTATTCTTTAAAAAGACAATTCGTTTAATTGTCTAGTAAATTTAAACAATTAAACGAATTGGAATTATTAAATTTTCATTTTATGCATCAATATTTGCATAAACTGCATTTTTCTCGATAAATTCTCTACGAGGCGGTACTTCATCACCCATTAACATAGAGAAAACTTGATCAGCTTCGGCAAGACTATCAATGTTTACTTGACGTAAAGTTCTGAAATTCGGATCCATTGTAGTTTCCCATAATTGCTCCGCGTTCATCTCTCCAAGACCTTTATAACGCTGAATATTGGCACTTCCCCCCATTCTTTCGTTAGCCTGATCACGCTGAACATCATTCCATGCGTATTCTTTCTTATTTCCTTTCTTAACTAAATATAAAGGCGGTGCTGCAATGTAAACGTGACCTTCTTCAATAAGCTCTTTCATGAAACGGAAGAAGAATGTTAATATTAAGGTAGAAATGTGGCTACCATCGACATCGGCATCACACATGATTATTACCTTGTGATATCTAAGTTTTTCAAGATTTAATGCTTTACTATCTTCTGCAGTTCCTACTGTAACTCCTAATGCAGTAAAGATATTTCTAATCTCTTCGTTTTCGAATACTTTATGATGCATCGCTTTTTCAACGTTCAAGATTTTACCACGTAATGGCAGAATCGCTTGAAAGTTACGATCACGTCCTTGTTTTGCTGTTCCACCAGCCGAATCTCCCTCGACAAGGTAAACCTCACATCTTGCTGGATCTTGTTCCGAACAGTCAGATAATTTTCCTGGCAATCCGCCACCGCCCATAACGGTTTTACGCTGTACCATTTCACGCGCTTTTTTCGCTGCGTGACGTGCTTGAGCTGCTAAGATTACTTTTTGGATAATCAATTTTGCATCATTTGGATTTTCTTCCAAATAATTCTCCAACATTTCTCCAACCGCTTGAGAAACCGGAGAAACAACCTCTCTATTTCCAAGCTTAGTTTTCGTCTGTCCTTCAAACTGAGGCTCAGATACTTTTACCGAAATAATAGCCGTTAATCCTTCACGGAAGTCATCTCCAGCAATTTCGAATTTTAATTTATCTAATAAACCAGAAGCATCTGCATATTTTTTAAGCGTTCTAGTCAAACCACTTCTAAAACCTTGTAAATGCGTTCCTCCCTCGTGCGTATTGATATTATTTACATAAGAGAAAATATTCTCTGTATAACTTGTATTGTAAATTAAGGCAACCTCAACAGGAATTTCGCCTTTATCATTATCCATACTGATAACATGAGAAACAATTGGCTCACGGTTACCATCTAAATAACGAATATATTCTTTAAGCCCTTCATCAGAATGGAATACTTCACTTTTAAATTCGCCTTTTTCATCAACTTCTCTCTTGTCTGTAAAAGTAATTGTGATTCCTTTATTTAAGAAAGAAAGCTCACGCATACGAGCTGAAAGCGTATCGTATGAAAACTCGGTAGTTTGAGTAAAGATGGTATCATCTGGATAAAAAGTCTGGCGCGTACCTCTTTTATCTGTTTCTCCGATTTGTTTTACTGGATATAAAGATTTTCCTCTTTCGTATTCTTGCTCATAAATCTTACCTTCTCTAAATACAGTAGATTTCATGTGAACAGAAAGGGCATTTACAACCGAAACCCCAACCCCGTGTAAACCTCCAGAAACTTTATATGAATCTTTGTCGAATTTACCTCCGGCTCCAATTTTTGTCATTACAACCTCAAGAGCAGAAACTCCTTCTTTTTTATGCAAATCTACTGGAATACCACGTCCGTTATCTTCAACTGTAACAGAACCATCTTCGTTTATTGAGACACTAATAGTATCACAATGCCCTCCCATGGCCTCATCAATAGAGTTATCAACAACCTCATAAACTAAATGATGCAGTCCTCGAACTCCTACATCTCCAATATACATTGATGGACGCATTCTTACGTGCTCCATTCCTTCTAATGCCTGAATACTATCTGCTGAATAATTGTTCTTCTTGATTTCTTCGCTCATATAATTTATTCTAAAATGTATTTATTGTCTAACACGCAAATATATGAAATCGCAAGCTATATACCCATTAAAATACGAGTTAAAGCACTTAAGTTATTAACACAATTGTCTGAAAAACCAAAAAATAAACCCAAAAATGAGTTTAAATTCAAAATTTTTGAAAATCCTATAATTTTAAATATCAAATTCCAATTTTGAAAATCCAAATTCCAAATCTCGAACTCCAAATCTCAACCTGAAATACCGAATCAAATTTTGAAAACCTGCCTAATATATTAAATTTAAAAAACCGAAATGACATTAAAATGCATTTCGGTTTTCTTATATCAGTTCCAACTTGGAATTTATTTTTTTTTTGAATTCTCCCTCTTGGTTTTGGAATTTGGAATTTAAAAAAATTGAAATTTCACTTTTTAAGCAATAACACTCGTTTTCACTGGTTCAAAATTACCATTTAAATGGGCAGCATTTGCTCTTCCACTTGGATCAAGGTTTTCTTGCCATTTTGGAATCCATTTACGCACAGTTTGTGCCGCGCTGACCTGTGGATAGAATTTATGAAAAATTGATCTGTACAAGTACGCTTCTTTAGTCGTTGGCGAGTTATATGGAAATTCTGCACTTGCTCCAAATAATTGCTCATCTGTAACCTGCGACGCACAATACTCAATTAATTCATCAACCCAATTGTAGCCCACTCCGTCAGAAAACTGTTCTTTTTGTCTCCACAAAACTTCCGAAGGCAAATAAGGATCTTCTGGAGTATCAAACGCTTTTCTTAAAATATATTTTTCAACGCCATCATATGATTTAGGCTGTTTTTCTTCTGTTTTAATTCGAATAGCAACATCTAAAAATTCTGTATCCAAAAATGGAATTCGAACTTCTAAACCATTTGCCATTGTCGTTTTATCTGCGCGAAGTAAATCGGCTGTAAACAGCTTCTGAACTCTTTCTATTGTTTCATCTTGAAATTCTTCTTCTGAAGGCGCATTTCTAAAGTACAAATGTCCTCCAAAAACCTCATCTGCCCCTTCTCCTGATAAGATTACTTTTATGCCCTGATCAGCAATGGCTTTAGAAAGCAGATACATTGGAACACCCGAACGTACAGAAATAATATCATACGTTTCAATATGATAAATTACTTTTTCTAAAACTTTAACTCCTTCTTCTACAGAAAAATGTATTTCGTGATGTTCTGTCCCTAAAAATTCCGCAGCCTTTCTAGCCGAAATATTATCTGGCGCATCAGCATCTAACCCAATAGAAAACGAGTGCAATTTCTGTCCTTTTTCTTTTAATAATCTTGAAGTAATAGCCGAAATCAAAGAAGTATCCAAGCCTCCTGACAGCACAACTCCTAGAGGAACTTCTGCCAATAAGCGCTTGCGTGTTGCCTGAATAAGACTTTCACGAATCAACCCTAAATCTAATGCCTGATTTGCATTTTTATGATCTTCGTATTCTGGATGATAATATTTTACAAAACCTGTTTTTGCCGTGTAATAATGCCCTGGAGGAAAAGTAGAAAACGATTTGCACTGATCTGCAATAGCTTTCATTTCTGATGAAAAATAGATTCGTCCTCTTTCATCTAAACCATAATACAAAGGTTTTACCCCTATTGGATCACGACCTGCAATATATTTATCGCCGTCCACAACCACAAAAGCAAAATCTCCGTCTAGTTTATTACAGAAATCATATCCAAATTCCTCATAAAGATGTACAATCACTTCTGAATCTGATTCTGTTCTAAAAGTATGATGTTGCAAAACTGTATTTTTCAGTTCCTGATAATTATAAATTTCGCCATCATGTACCATCCAAGCTTTATCAGTTCCTTGAATTGGCTGCCTACCCGAATTAAGATCGATAATCGATAAACTCTCATGACAAAGTATACTGCCATTTTCCATAATGCGAACATCACTTTCATCAGGACCACGATGCAACATTCTTTCAGAAAGTTCTTTTACAAGTTTCGGGTCTTTTCCTTTACCAATTACGGCCAACAATCCAGACATAATATTCTATTTTTTTATTTTATTTTTCATTATTGCTCAGCCGTGAAGCGAACATTAAAAAATCATTAAAATTTTCGACTGAAAGCAAAACTAAATATTAATTTTCGCTTTCCATTATTAAATTCGTTAAAATATCAAGTGTTTAACAATAATACTGCAGACACCAAATATATCAAAAGAAAATCAATTAATAGCTTGCTTGTTTGCAGTCAATGAGAAATTTAAGACAGTAAATTACTTTAGACAAGAAAAACGCTCTCGACAGAGAACGTTTTTCCTAAAAAATATATACTAATTCTAAAAATTAAACTCGTATTATGCTTTAACGTAGGCATCATCGTGAACGCTTGAAACCGCTCTTCCAGATGGATCGTTCATGTTTTTGAAAGCTTCATCCCATTCCAAAGCAATTTTGGTACTACAAGCCACACTTGCTTCCTGAGGCACACATAATGCCGCAGCATCACTTGGGAAATGTTCTGTAAAAATAGAACGATAGTAATATTCTTCTTTTGAAGTTGGAGTTTGCAACGGAAATTTAAATCTAGCATTTGCTAATTGCTCATCCGAAACTTCTCTTGCCACTACTTCTTTCAAAGTATCAATCCAGCTGTATCCTACTCCATCAGAAAATTGCTCTTTTTGTCTCCAAGCCACACTTTCTGGAAGCATGTCTTCAAAAGCTTTACGAACAACCCATTTTTCCATCGGATGTTCTTTGTTGATCATTTTATCTTGTGGGTTGATGCGCATGGCAACATCCATAAATTCTTTATCTAAGAAAGGTACACGTCCTTCGATTCCCCAAGCCGCTAAACTTTTGTTGGCACGCAAACAATCGTACATATGAAGTTTTCCTAATTTACGAACGTTTTCTTCGTGAAATTCTCTAGCATTTGGTGCTTTGTGGAAATATAAATATCCTCCAAATAACTCATCTGCCCCTTCACCTGAAAGAACCATTTTGATTCCCATCGATTTGATCACTCTTGCCATTAACCACATTGGAGTTGAAGCTCTAACGGTAGTTACATCATATGTTTCTAAGTTGTAAATTACATCACGAACTGCATCTAAACCTTCTTGAATAGTGAATTTAATTTCGTGGTGAATAGTCCCAATATGATCTGCCACTTTTCTCGCTGCAGCTAAATCTGGCGAACCTTCTAAACCAACTGAGAAAGAGTGCAATTGTGGATACCAAGCATCTGTAGTATCATCTGACTCAATTCTTTTTTGAGCAAATTTCTTAGCTACAGCGGAAGTAATAGAAGAATCCAAACCTCCAGAAAGTAAAACTCCGTAAGGAACGTCACTCATTAATTGTCTGTGAACCGCAGCTTCCAATGCTTTTCTAATTTCTGGAATGCTAGTTTCGTTGTCTTTTACTGCATCATATTCTGTCCAGTCTCTTTTGTACCATTGTACAAATTCTCCGTCTTTACTTGATAAATAATGTCCTGGAGGGAATAATTCGATTTTTGTACAATATCCTTCAAGAGCTTTTAACTCAGAGGCAACATAAAAAGTTCCGTGTTGATCCCATCCAATATACAATGGAATAATTCCCATGTGGTCACGAGCTACAAAATACTCATCTTTATCAACATCATAAATTGCAAAACCAAAGATTCCGTTTAGTTCATCTACAAAGCTTACTCCTTTTTCTTTATATAAAGCTAAAATAACCTCACAGTCACTTTCTGTTTGAAAGTTATATTTTCCTTCAAATTGTTTACGCAAATCTCTGTGGTTGTAAATCTCACCATTTGCAGCTAAAACTAGTTTTTTGTCTTCTGTAAATAAAGGCTGTTTTCCTGAAGCTGGATCTACAATTGCCAAACGCTCGTGAGAAAGAATCGCCTTATCATTGCTGTAAATTCCGCTCCAATCTGGTCCGCGGTGACGAATGATTTTTGACATTTCTAATACTTGAGGTCTTAACGCTTCGGCTTTTTGTTTAAGATCAAAGGCACATACAATTCCACACATAATTTTATATTTTAATTCTTTAAATTTTAATTTGATAGGGCAAAGATGGAATATTAGTTACAATTGAAAAACACAAACATTGATTTCAATTACATTCTATAACCATAATTTCATTTTTACATATAAAATGTAAAATTTAAAAGTAAAAATAAGCTCAAAACTTGAAAATTTTAATTTTGACTAGAAAACCGTTTGAAAATTGAAAGTTTAAACCCGTTTTTTGAATTAATTTTTGAGTTATTCTACTACAGATGAAAGATTCGTAAAGAAGACAGTAAAAGTTGTTTTGGAATTATAATTTACACAATATAATTGTATCTCCCAAAAAATATTAGCGACAATTAAACGCACTGTTTGTCATTTCGAGGAACGAGACCCGAGCGATAGCGAATAGGCAAAGCAAATCTCCGCGAGAAGCTCTACAAAGATTGGCGATTTACGTTGCGGAGTTACTTGTGGAGATTTCTCGTTCCTCGAAATGACAAACTGTGTGGAGTTACTTTATATCTAATCTTTAGAGAACTTTGTCAAAGTTTGAAACTTTGACAAAGTTGCCCGTAGTCAACTTTAGATTACTCAACGCTTTGAATAGTATAATGCGTCTTATTTATTTCAAACTGAAATCCTACTTTATTTCCCATTAAATGATTTCCTAAAGGAGATTGCGGAGAAAGCGCAATCACATTAATTCCGTCAATTGTTATTTTAGGAAGCGCAACACTCACATACAAATAGATTCCGTTTGCTTTTACCAAACTTCCTAAAACTATATTTTCAGTAGTTTTAAACGGGTCTATTTTGTCTAAAATTGCTTTTTGTTCAATTGCTTCTTTTAGTTTAGTAGTCAATTTTTCCTGTTCGATATGCATCATTGATAAGGCCGTTTCGTGTTTGTCTCCGGCTGAACCTTTGGCATCGTTTTTTGAATCTTCTGTCAGATTTGAAATCATGTCTCTAAAAACATCAATTCGGTCCTGAACCATCTGAGTGTAATGGGAATATATTTTTTCTTTGAAAGTCATTTTTTTTGAGGTACTGAGGTTCTGAGCTGCAAAGATGCGAAGGTTTTTCCTTTATTAAAAAAAACAGCCACGAATTCACGAATCTACTCCAAAAAATTCATGAGTTCATGGCTGAAAAAAAAAGGCACATTCATGTAAAATGTTTTTGTGCCTAGGTATCTTTATGGCAAAGATCTCTTAAAAATCAAATTTATAATTTGCACCTCCTAAAATCTGGAATCCTTGTACAGGATAATTCAGCCATTTTTGGTACGCTTGATTTCCAATATTGTTCGCTTTTAAGAAAAACGTTAAACGCTCGCTGAATTTATATCCAACGTGAGCATTGGCATCAAAATAACTTTTTAAAGTAATTGGTGTAGTATCAATTCCTAAAGAAGTATTTGTCTGCATATCTTTTCTTTCACCCACGTAAAACACATTCAATCCTGCATACCACTGCTTAGTAATAGTAACGTCTAAAGTTGAACTTAATTTCATTGTTGGCAAATTCCATGCTTCAACAACATTATCAGTATTATAACTATTAAAAGTTCCGTTAATTCCGAAAGTTACATTTTGCGAGAAATCAGCTTTTAATTCTGCATAAAAACGTAACGTTCTAATGTCTTCATAAACCACTCCAAAAGAGTTTCCAAAAGCATAATCTTCATTCGTAATCACTTCTGTATAATCATTAGCTTTAAATAATGCTTTGTCTTTTTCATTTAAGTACGAACCTGTCAAATTATAGTTTACATTGTTTGCCAATTTCCCTTTTAGACCAGCAAAAACATTATATTGCGTACTTGACGGACGCATATTTAAGGTCGGTGATAGAAACGGATTTTCGGTTACAAAATCGGCGTAAGAATTCTGCTTTAAAGCTCCATCTACCCCTGTGTAAAAAATCATTAAATCTCCAACCAGTTTGTACGAGGCGTTTACCTTTGGATAGAAATAAAATTTATTACCACTATTTTCTGTATCTCCACTGTAGAAAACTCCTGCTCCTAATTCTAAAGTCCAATCGTTTTCATGAATCACAAAACTTGGCTCGATTCCTACATTCGTAAAACCATATTTTACATCTTCTGTATTGTTTTGCAAATAACTATTCTTAAAAGAACCGCTTACGTGATCTACAATTACATTGGTTTTAATTTCCTGATCCATTACATCAACTGTAAAAGTTGGCTTTACAAAAAATCTGTTTTCTGATGAAGAATAACTGTCTGAAAAGTGCGTGAATTTTGCAGCAAGATTACTAAAAATGCTTTCTGTAAATTCGGCATTTCCGCCCAACCAAATCGTATTATAAGAATGATCCGGATTGATGCTGTTTACTAAATCATAGCGCTGATCTGGAATTGTAGAACCAAAGTCAGCTGGAAGTCCGTACCAATTGTAAATCTGGTTTTGATATCCTAAATCTACATTCCAGTTGTTATCTCTATTATTCTGGCCATAACCTACATTAATTGCCGTATCGTAAAATTCATCATTCAATTCTACATCTTTGATGCCTCCTTGAGAAGAATGATGACGAAACATTCCTGCTACATAATCATTATTTCCTAAATCATGATTTACAAATAATTCTGCATTTAAAGTGCTGTAATTTCCAACACCCAAAGTTGCGTAGTTATTAAACAATCTTTCTTTTTTAGCTTTCTCAACCCCTTCTGCTTTTCCTTTTGAAGGAGTAAAAGTCGATGCTACAGGAACAGACAAAATACTGTATTTAATAACTTCTTTCGGCTGATTGCCGCTATCGTCAAGCGAAGGCGTTTCTTTTACTTTAAAAGCATCTGAAATAGTTGGCGAATACGGCTTTACAACGTTTACAGTTTCCGTTCCTATACTTTCATTTTTCTTCTGCGCAAACGAAAATTGACCTACAAACAATACGAGTAAAACGATAATTTTATACTGGCAATTTAATTTCATATTTCTTCTTTTTAAGAGTATAGAGAAAAGAGTATAGAAAGTAGACTGACGCCATTTCTTAATTCTTATGCTAAAAACTCTTTGTTCTCTTTCTATATTCTAAAATCTTTTTTCTTTGTTCTATTTTCTATATTCTCACTTAAGCTTCCCAATCACCTTTAGCCACAAACTGAGCTTTACCTCCTATTCTAATATCAAACAAATCTCCGCTTAGTTTTCCGTTAAAATAAATTTCAGATGGACGGCCTATGTAATCTCCCTGATGATTTGTCAATTCAAATTCAGGTTTATGATATTTTAGCAAAAAAGCTTGCAAACAAGTACTGGCACTTCCTGTCGCAGCATCTTCTACCAATTGATTATGCTCAACACACAACATTCGGCTAAACAGTTTTTCTCCTTCTAAATAATAAAAGTATAAACCTCTATGATCTGTTTTGCAGTGCTGTTTCATCCATTCATCAGCTTTATCTTTATCCAGAACCAAATTTTCAAGAGCTCTTTTACTGCTTAATCCAACCATAACAAAAGCGCTTCCGGTTGTAACTTCTTGAATTGGAAATTGATTTTCGAAATCACTCACTTGCAGATTACTGAAAAAGGTAAAATCTATTTTAGAAAAAGTATCCCAAAACTTTGGCTGCGCCGCTTTTAACCAGATCAAATCATCTGATTTAGAAATTGCAATTGGCCCAATCGGAACTTCCAGTTTAATTTCATTAGGCGAATTATCAAAAATCTTATTCATCAGAACCCAAGAGGTACCAATGATTGGATGTCCTGCAAACTGCATTTCATGAGCAGGAGTAAAAATTCTAATCTCTGCTTTATTATTTTCTCTATCTAGTTTGGTTACAAATGTGCTTTCCGCAAAATTAATCTCGCGAGCCATCTGCTGCATTTGTGCTGTACTTAAATTTTCTGCATCCATAAAAACCGCCAACTGATTTCCAGCATATTTTTTATCAGCAAAAACATCAACTATGTAAAAAGGTAAACTCATTGTTTTATTTTTTTAGAGAATAGAATAAAGAAAATAGAGAATAGATTTTCTTCTCTTTGCTTTAAATCTTTTTTCTATTTTCTTTATTCTATACTCTTGTATTCTTATTTATTAATCGACGAATTTGTTTTTGATTCTTCCGATTTAATTGCTGCTAATTCTTTTTTAGCTTCTTCAACAACATCTGGATAATCTGTAAAATTGTTGATTACATTATCTAAAATATATGTTGCTTGATAACTATCTTTTAATCCGTAGAAATTTTTCGCCATTAAAACCAAACCTTTTGCTCCGTAATATTTATAGGCAGAATAGCTTTTTGCTAATTTTTGAACAGCAACATTAGAAGCGTCATATTTTCCTTCTTTTGTTTTGAAATACGCATCATAATACAAAGCTTCTGCAGCCAATTCTCCTTTTGATGAAGCTGAAAGTTTAGCGTAAGCTGTTTTAGCTTTATCTTCATTTCCTGTCTGCATTGCTGCACGCGCTACAATAATCTGAGCATCTGCTTTTACGCCTGCGTCTGATTTCGGATTTTCTAATACTTTCTCAGCTGCAACTACAGAGTGGTCATAATCTTTTTTGTCGTAGTAACACTTCATCAAGTTCGCTTGAGCAAAAGTTTTATTCTGAGGATAATCCGCTTCGCTTTCTAATCTTGTTAGAACTGGAATCGCCTTATCGCAATCTTTTGCTTTCAAATAAATCTGAGCCAATCTGTTTAAAGCTTGTTCTGTAAACTCGTTTCTAGGCTGATCAATTACAAACTGATAATTTGCAATAGATTTTGTTTCAGAACCTTCTGCATAAGTAAGCTGTCCTAAATAGAAATTAGCTTCCAATGCATGCAATCCGTTTGGAAATTTAGAAACATAACCTGCAAAACCGGTAATAGCTTGCTTAGAATTGTTTTGACCGTATTGTTTAAAAGCCGCATCGTAAGTATCGTTATCCAATTCTGCATCTGTAACCGCTACGAAATCCAATGTACGAACCCAAGTCGCATATTCATCAACTTTTCCAGAATCTACATAAATTAATCTTGCTGTTGCAACCGCTTCTAAAGCTTCTGGCGTTTTTGGGAATTCTGCAGCTACTTTTTTAAATTTCGTCAAAGCCAATTGATCGCGATCTGAATTGTAATAAATCAAGCCTTGTTTTAAAATTGCTTTTGAAGTGAATGATCCATCTTTAAATTCAGAGATCAATTGATCATACGTTTTTATTGCCTGATCGTTTTTCTTTTCTGCAACATAGGTATTTCCTAACTCAAATAAAGCATCATCACGGTAAGATGACTTTTTGTACATCTGAAGGAAATTATTCAACTCCTCTATTTTCTTCGCATTATTTGACATAAATCCGTAAGAAAGCGCTTTTTGGAATTGAGCATAATCTGCGTCTACGCCTTTTGCTGCGATTGCTTTTGCATAAGCTTCATTTGCCGCGCTATATTTTGAAGTTACAAAACGACAATCTCCCAAACGCAAATAAGAATCGTTTAAACGAACTTTATCTGATGGAGAATTATCAATTTGAGCTTGAAAAGAATTTGCAGCCTGATCGTATTCTTTCAATTTAAAATACGTGTAACCAATATTATAATTGATATTTTTATATTCGTCTGTAGATTTTGCCGCAGCCATTCCTGCAAACTGTTTGTAAGTCAGAAGAGCATTTTGCATATCATCATTCAAATATTCTGTTTCTGCTTTCCAGAAAGTGGCACGTGCTGTAAATTCAGGTGTTTTTTGCTCGTTGATCGCGCTTTTGAACATTTTACCCGCTTCTTGATAATTAGATTCATTGTACAATTCTAGTCCGCGGTAAAAAAGCACTTTTTGGTAAGCCGCTTTGTTTTCTGCAGTTCTATTTTTTTCTAATAAAGCCAAAGCTTCTTTGTAGTTTTTAGAAGAAATATAAGAATCAACCAAAAGTTTTTCTACTTCTGCACGGCTTGAGTTATTTGGATATTTTTTAAGGAAATCCAACAAAATACCTGGAACAGCTTGATAAGCATTTCCAATATCATAACTCAATTTAGCGTAATTTAAAGCTGCGTCTTCTTGAATTTGAGCATTAAAATCCATTTCAGAAGCATTCTTAAAAGCGTTTAAAGCTTCTTGCTTTTTGCCTGTATTTAAATAGCTTAAACCTAAATGATAATAGGCATTCTGAGCCACAAAGTCTTTTCCTTCAATAATTTTGTTGAACTGAGAAATCGCTTTTTCATACTCTTTCTGTTCATAATACGCATAACCTAATTGGTAGAAATCGGTATTGTTCCATTTTCCTTTTTTACCTGCATATTGCTCTAAGTACGGAATTGCTTTTCCGTATTGCTTCAAGTTGAAATAACTTTCTCCAATAATTTTATTCAGTTCTGATTTTTCAATGTCGTTCGATTTGTTCATGGCTACCAATCCTAAATCAATCGCTTTTTGGAAATTTCCTAACTTGAAATTCATATCCGCTTGATAATACGAAAGCTTTTCTTTGTACTTTTCTTCACCCGAAACCTCATCAAAATACTTCGTTGCTTCTTTGTAATCGTCACCCTCATAAGCCATAAATCCTAAATAATATTTGGCTTGAGAACCATATTCTTTAGAATTTACCACTTTATTAAAATAGTTAGTTGCTTCTTTTTTCTTTTTAGCATTAAAATAGCTGTAACCTTTCATGAAGTTAAACTTATCCGATTCTGTTTTACTCATGTAGCTTTCGTCTACTTTATCAAACCATTGCAAAGCTTTTGGATAATTTCCTTGTTCGAAGAAAAATTGCGCGGCATCGATATAAGCCTGATTTTGTTTGGTGCTTGTTGGATAATCATTCACAAATTGTTCTACTAGAGCATCGGCATTTGCTTTATTGGTTCTTATGGCAGAATTTGCAATATAGTAAGCACAGTCAGACTGCACTTCTTCATTAGTAGTATTATTTTTTACTTTTTCAAAAATCAATTGTGCCGAGGCATATTGTTTGTCGTTATATAAAGCCAGTGCTTTGTCAAAATCCTTTAACTCATACGTATAAATCGCCGATTTTTGTGCCGAAGCCATAGTCGAAGCAAGGAAAATTTGGAATAAAAAGAACCTGGAAAGTTTACGCATTTTAATAATATTTAGTATTCAAATGTATCATTTTATAAGGGTTATAACGAAACGTTTTGAGGTTTTATTATGAACAAATTATGAAACTGTTACTATTTTACGCTCTGTAAAACTTCAAATTATTGGTTCTCAAACTTTCTTAAACAAATAATTTTAAACCATATAAGCTCTCTTAAGTTATTATAAGCAGGAACCATTATAGAGATGCTGTTAAAATGCACTTCTATAGCAATTTTATTCAGAATTCAGCGAAATTTATTTTGAATACAACCGTTATCTTATTACTTTTACCATTCAAACCAATTTATTATGTCACAAACCGTACTATCTCTTAAAGAAGTCACTATATATCAAGAAGGAAGAAAAATTATATCTCATATTAACCTAGACGTTAATCATGGTGAGTTCATTTACATTATCGGAAAAACTGGTTCCGGAAAAAGTAGTTTTCTAAAAACTTTATATGCTGATTTACCGTTAATTGAAGGGGTAGGACATATTGTTGAATTTGATTTGGCAACATTAAAAGAAAACGACATTCCGTATTTAAGACGTAAAATTGGAATTGTATTTCAAGACTTTAAACTACTTCCAGACCGTTCCATAAAAGACAATATGCTTTTTGTTTTAAGAGCTACAGGATGGGTAGAAAAAGAAGCCATGCAACACAAAATTGATGAAGTTTTGGATAAAGTAGGCATGAAAGATTTTGTAAACAAAATGCCTCATCAGCTTTCTGGAGGAGAACAGCAGCGTGTTGCGATTGCAAGAGCGCTTTTAAACGATCCAGAATTTATCTTGGCCGACGAACCAACAGGAAACCTTGACCCTCAGACTAGTTCTGAAGTTTTAGAAGTTTTAAAAGCAATTAATGCGGCAGGCAAAACCATCATTATGGCCACTCATGATTATGCTTTATTGATGAAATTCCCATCTAAAACCCTAAAATGCGAAGATGAAAGAATCTTCGAAGTGGTACAAAGAAGCGTATAATGCTTTCCATTTTAATTCCGGTTTATAATTACAATGTTTTACCGCTTGCTAGCGAACTCGTAAAGCAGTGCAATTCTTGTGGAATTACTTTTGAGATTATTTTTTTAGATGATGCTTCTCAAAAGTTTGTAATTGAAAATAAAAGAATTAATCTATTTGAAAACGCCTCTTATTCTATTTTAGAAAAAAATATCGGACGAAGCGCTATTAGGAATTTATTGGCTGAAAAAGCAGTTTACGAAAATTTACTTTTCCTAGATGCAGATACTTTTCCTGCCAATGCAGATTTTCTCTCTGCTTATATTTCTCAGATCAGCAATACTGAAAAAATAGTTTATGGAGGAATTTTGTATGAAATTTCTAAACCTGCAAAAAAGGAACTTTTAAGATGGATTTATGGAAAGGAAAGAGAAGCTTTATCAGTTTCCGAACGCATCAAAAATCCGCATCTTTCTTTTCTGACTTTAAACTTTCTCATAAAGAAAAACATTTTTTCTAAAGTCAGATTTAATGAATATATTCCAAATCTAAGACATGAAGACACCTTGTTTTCATTTGAGTTAAAACAAAATCAAATTGAGGTTCTTCATATTGACAATCCTGTTTTTCATCTTGGTTTAGAAGACAGCAAAACATTTTTGCAAAAATCTGAAGAAGCTGTTTTAGGTTTGAAAAATTTAATCGATTCGAATTTAATTTCTCCGGATTACGTTAAACTGGCACATTATTTTCAACTCCTTAAAAAATATCATCTTGTCTCTTTAACCGCTTTTGGTTTTAAGATTTTTAAACCTTTATTTAAAAAACAGTTATTAAGCGCAAAACCTTCGCTTTTTCTTTTTGATATTTATAGATTGGGTTATTATTGCATTATAAAAAAATAATCAATTATGGTCTTTTTTTCGGTTGTTATTCCGTTATACAATAAAGCTGAATATATTGAAAATACTATAAATAGTATTCTCGATCAGACTTTTGCGGATTATGAAATCATTGTAGTGAATGATGGATCTACTGATAAAAGTGAAGCTATTATACGCAGATTTAATGATCAAAAAATTCAAATCTTTAATCAAAAAAATCAAGGAGTTTCTGCTGCCCGAAATTTTGGAATAGAAAAATCGAAAGGAAAACTCATTGCGTTTATGGATGCAGATGATTTTTGGCTCCCAAATCATCTACAAGAGTTATCAGATTTGTATCATGATTATCCAAATTGCGGCCTATATTGCTCACGCCATAAAATAAGAATTTCTAAAAACCGCTTTCAAATTCCTTATTATGATGCAATAGATAGTTCTTTTAGAGGAATTGTAAAAGATTATTTTCTTTCAAACAAACCTTTTAGAATTACTTGGACTTCTTCTTTAGCTATTCCACGAGAAATATTAGAAAACATTGGAGGATTTACGCCAGAAGTTACAAATGGTCAAGATTTAGAATTATGGACTAAAATAGGAATAAAATATCCTGTTGCCTTAACAAACAAGACAACAGCTGTCTATAATTTTAATATTGAAAATAGTTTAGCTAAAAACAAAATAAACTCAAAGGTTTTGATGAATTTTGAACAATTCAAAATCTTCGAAAAAGACGATCCATCTCTTAAAAAGTTTCTGGATCTGTATCGAATTGAATACGGATTACACTATTATATTTCAGGAAATAAAGCCAAAAAAAACTTTTATTTTCAAGATGTTGGCCAAGAAAATATCCCGCTAAATGTGAGGATTTTATTAAAAGTTCCTCCTTTCATTTTACGATCTCTTTTAAAATTAAAAAGAAAACTAAAACAAAGCGGAATTGACTTTTCTATTTACGATTAGAATAGGCAATAAATTCATCAAATTCTCTGATGTAATCCTCTTCTATATAAACTTCTGAAGCAATTACAAGACAAACCGAACCAGAAGAGAAATTCTGCAATTCTCTCCAAATTCCTGGATTAATTAATAATCCTTCATAAGGTTTGTTTAAGGTAATAATCTGTTCCTTTTTTCCATCTTTCAAAACCACATCAAAACTACCGCTTAAAGCCACAAGAAACTGTCGTAGATTTTTATGAGCATGTCCTCCTCGTTCGGCTCCGGCTGGCACATCATACAGATAATAAACTCTTTTAATATCGAACGGAACAGTAGTATTCTCAATTACAGAAAGATTACCTCTTCTCTCTTCTATTTTAGGAATAGCTATTATTTGTATTTTATCATTCATTAGTACAATAATTATATTTTCTGAAACGTTTTGTGTCCTTTTATAGCACTACTAAAAATTGCTTTCAGATTATTCATTTTTATTTTCTTCTGCTTTAAATCAAAAAAGATCTTTATAAGAATCCAGAAGATATATTTTTTTCTAAAAATTCTAGTAAACAATGCTCCGCTAATAAAGTATTTCTCTAAAACATCTATTTTGTCTGATGAAGTTGATGTATAATGTTCAACAATTATTTGAGGCTCAAAAACAAGCTGCTTACGGTCTTTTTTTAAATCGGATAAAAAAATAGCTTCTTCTCCCATTTCGAACATTCCGCCTAATCCAAAATTTTCATCAAATTTATGTTTTCCAAAATCAACATGAAATTTATTTAATGTTATTTCGATAGAACTTGTATTCAAAATATCAAAAATGCTTAAACTGCTTTTAGAATGGGCTACATGTTTATTTAAAGGCTTGCTATTCTTTTTTAAAGCGCTAAACTTTATAACCGCAGCATTCGGATATTTATGATAAGCATCGATTATTTTGGCGATAAATCCTTGCTGAAATATCACATCATCATCTGAAATTAAAAGAATTTTTCCTGTCGCATTCTCCAACGCTAGGTTTCGGCTTTTAGAAAGTCCTTTTTCAAATGAATTTATAACTTTTATATTGGGATTAGTTGAGCTAAGTTTTGTTTCTTTTTGAACTTGATTGATTATTAAGATCGAAATTTTCGAATAATCAAAAGATGGAAACATAGGAACTAAAAAGTCCAATGAATCTCTATTCATTGTTGAAATTAGTATTTCCACATCTTTTTCTTCAAACAAAATATTCATTTTCAATTTTATTAAACCATCATAAAAGGCTAAAATCTGATTTTAAGATCAGTTCCTTTTTTAAATACAATTTACAATCTTAAGCATTATAATATTCTTATTTTTGAATTTTATAAATTCATTTTAAAATCTTTAATTTTCATGCACAACCTGCCTTTAGTAACTGTTATTTGTTTGTGCTATAACCACGAAAAATTCGTAATAGAGGCTTTGACTTCTATTACAAATCAAACTTACAAAAATATTGAAATTATAGTGGCAGATGATGGCAGTAATGATTCGTCTGTACAGAAAATTAAAGAATGGCATAAGAATTATCATCACACTACACTTATAATTAACGAAACCAATTTAGGCAATACCAAAACCTTTAACAAGGCATTAAAATTATCAAATGGTGATTTTATTATTGATCTATCTGCAGATGATGTATTATTGCCAAATTGTGTCGAAAAACAAATAAGCACTTTCTTAAACTCTAAAATGGAACGTTTGGCAATAGTTTATGGAAATGCTGAAATTATCTCTGAAGACACCACGCATTTAGATTATTATTACAAAGTTGATACTGATAAAAAAGCAATTATAAAACCCGCTTCAGGAGACATTTATAAAGCAATTTTAAGTCAAAGCAGTATGATTTGCTCTATTAGTTCAATGATTAAAAAAGAAGTCTTAATAGAGTTAAATGGGTACGATGAAAATTTGTCCTATGAAGATTTAGACATTTGGATTAGAACTTCAAGGAAATACAGTTTTGAATTTATTGATTCTGTGTTGATTCAAAAGAGAGAACTTGCCAACTCTTTGGGCAATATGTTTTACAAAAAGCTTAATTCGAGAACAAAAAAAATAAATCGATCCACTTATTTAGTTATTAGAAAAGCAATTGCCTTAAACCAAACAAAAGAAGAAAATAAAGCGCTTTTAAAAAGACTGCATTTTGAAATGGAGAAAGCATATAGAACTTTAGATCTTTTGCTTTTTATAAAATACATTCCTTTAGAATTAAAACTGCGTTTTAGCTGATTTCTGATTTATAAAATCGTTTACCATCTTAGAACATTTCTTGGCTCCTAAATTATGCAAATGATCTGCATCGTAAAAATCATCATTAGAAAAACGAGAATCACTGAATAGATTAAGATAAAAAACATTCGAATTTGTTTTTTGCAATAGCAAAGCACTTTCAAAAATCTTATTCAATTTCTCTTTATTTACTTTTTCTGCATAATTTTTTGTGACAGGCATTGTCACTATAATCACTTGGATTCCTTTGTTTTTACATTTTTCAATAATAGACTCTATGGCTGTAATATTTTCTGTAAAATCAGTTAAATTATCTTCGTGTCTTTTGATTGTAATTGCCGCACTTTTTTCCATATCTGCAGCTCTTTTGTGTTGTGTATAATTTGTACCAAACCCGTATTTATTGCAATCAACAATGGTTTTCTCAGAAAAATAGCGCGATATTAATTTAAGATTTGAACTAAAACTCTTTGTTCCAGAGACGAACCAATTATTAAGATCGAAACTTTGTATGATAGGAACTTCTAAATCCATGTAATGTTTATAATAATATTTTCGCCATCTATCTTCGTCGGTATTTTTGAGCTGACTTAAACTGGTATATTCTATGTTTAAAACTAGAAATTTGACCTTCTTAAAATTATCAATATGTTTATCAAATAAAAGTTTATCGAAATACATGGATTGGCTAATGTTGGACAAATTAAATGTTTGCTTATCGAAACAAACTGGATTTAATCCATAAAAAGAATGAGAATTTCCTAAGATTAAAACCTCTGCATTTTGATAGTTTGCTGCACAATTTTCATTTTTTACAGTGTAATTATTGGGTGCTATTTGGTAAAAAATTTCAATAGCCAAAAGCACCAATACTATTGGAAATAGAAAGAGGAAAGTATATCGAATAAATTTTCTCATTTAAAATTGAAAATAAATAAATTGCAATTCTTTACCCGAAAAAAGCAGAATCAATAATAACAAAGTATAATAAAAAGCAATTCTAAATGGTTTTGCCCATTGAAAACCTAATTTTTCAATAGCAAAAAGATTTTTTCTTCCAATCCATTCTATCCACATAAATACAGCCAAAATTAAAATTATCATTTTGGGAAATATTTCGGGAAATTCAAATAAGCTTAGTGAGAACATTTTAGAGATGTACGTGAATGCGCTTTCAACATTTTCTGATCTAAAAAAAATGCGGGCAAATGAAACCAATCCAAAAGTAAAAATCATGCTTGAAAAAATCTTTAAGCCAGATTTAAAACCAGTGACCGATATAACATCGATATTTCTTCGATTTTTATTAAACAAAACTAAAGGAAGGATGTATAGAAAATTTATAAATCCGTAAATGATAAAAGTCCAATTAGCGCCATGCCAAAATCCTATTAGCATAAAAACTATAAAAACATTGCGAACTTGTATCCATTTCGAGCTTTTTGAACCGCCCAGTGGAATGTAAACATAATCTCTAAACCAGCTCGATAAAGAAATATGCCATTTTCTCCAAAATTCTGCAATATCGCGTGCAAAATACGGATAGGAAAAATTCTGTAATAATTCTATTCCTAAGAGTCTAGAAACTCCTAAAGCAATATCTGTATATCCTGAAAAATCTCCATAAATTTGAAATGAAAACAATATTGTCCCCATAACTAGTGTACTTCCCGAATAATGAGATGGATTGTCAAAAATTAAATCAACATACTCTGCACAACTATCTGCAATTACAACTTTCTTAAATAATCCCCACAAAATTTGTCTTAATCCGCAAATAGCTGTTTCATAATTAAAAGTTCTCTTTTTTTGAATCTGGGGCAAAAGATGTGTCGCTCGCTCTATTGCGAACCAGCAACCAACAAAGGAAAAAAGCTCACAAATAATGCATATTCAATTATGCTGTCAACTGGTTTTATTTTTTCTTTATAAACATCAATTACATATGAAAGTCCGTGAAAAGTATAGAAAGAAATTCCTATTGGTAAAATTAAATTTAAAGTCCAAAGATGCGCTTTAAACCCTAATGCCGTAATTATTTCTATGAAATTATCAATAAAGAAATTATAGTATTTAAAGGCTCCTAAAACGCTTAAATTAATAATTATACTTAGCCAAAGCCATCTCTTTTTGCCGCAATATTTTTTGTATTGATGTAAATTTTCTTTCCAACATAAAAATCTAAACCGATAGAAAAAAGTAAAAGAAAAGTGAATTTAAAATTCCAACAGCTATAAAAAAACAAACTTGCCAGTAATAAAAAAAGATTCTGTTTTTTTAGATCTCTATCGAATACAAACCAGTAAAGTATAAAAACTATTAAAAAGAAAACCGCAAAACTTAGTGTATTGAAAAGCATAACTGGTTAATTAAACAAAGTCTTCTTAAAATAAACACATAACACGAACAAATAAATAAAATTATCCAACGCGTATCCAATTACAACTCCCTCAATTCCATAAATTTTAATAAAATACAAACAGAAAAAGTACAGAACTGTGAGTGAAAACAACTCACTTACAATAAATGCTGAAGTGTTCTTTTTTGCAAAAAACTGATACCCTAAAATAAGGGCGCAAACTTTAAAAAAATCTCCTAAAAGCTGCCAGAAAAACAAATCGGTTACGGGTAAAAAATCTTTTGTAAAAAGCAATCGGACAATAAAGAATCTCATAAAATAAATGAGAGTAATGGCTAAAATAAAGATCGGTAGAATGAATTTATAATACCGCAAAAAGATATTTTTTGTTTCCAAATCATTTTCTGCTTTAGACAATTTTGGCAGAAAATAAACACTTAAAATAGTACTTACAAACATCAAACAATAGGACGAAATTCTGGTCATTGATTCCCAATATCCTGCTTGTTCGATTCCTAAATTATGAATAATATGATTTCGAATTGAAAGCAATACAAAAGCTGCCAAAAACAGATGAAACCACCATCATTAACGTATAAGAAGAGAGATTTTTTAGAACTTGAAAATCAAATAAATGAAATCTAATCATTTGAAAAAACTGAATTTCTTTCTGAATCATATAAAAGGTAACCAAAAACAATAACGCTGGTGCAATTACAATCGACATTAGAGCTCCAATGGTTTTAAACTGCATAATTAGAAAAACCGAAGTCAGCAAACCAATAATGTTTCCTATGATATTAATCCAAATTACTTTTTTAAATTTGCCCAAACCATTGATTACAGCAATAAAAAAAATAGAAAATCCGTAGGTTGGCAAAACAAACGCTAAGACTTTAAAAACAGTTAAATATTCTGTATTATTTCCAAAGATATTCTGATTCCAATAAGAAGCTGTGAAAAATAAAATTCCGCTTAACAGAAGCGCAATAAACAATAAACTGATAAAAACCGTAGAAACTATTTTTTGAAGTTCGCTTTTAGATTTCTCATTTTCAGACGCATATTTTACGATTCCGTTTTGAAATCCTAAAGTGGAAATATTTTCTAATGAAGTTAAAAAATTACGAAGATTTCCAACCAATGCCATTCCGCTTGGCCATACAAAAATGGCTAATACTTTTGATGTAATAAATCCGATTCCAATTTTTAAAGCAACGCTCAAGCTGTTTAAAGACGTAATCTTAAACAAATTGGTTTTAATTATTTTTCTATAGAAATTCAAATTAATATTGATTTAGAATTTCTATAATAAAATCAAGCTCAACTTCGGTTAAAACTGGACTCATTGGCAAACTCAGAACTTCATTATGGATTTTCTCTGTAATTGGAAATGACAGATTATTCCATTGTGGAAAAGCTTTTTGCTGATGTGGCGGAATTGGATAATGAATAACCGTTTGAATATTATTTTGAGTTAAATATTCTTGTAAGTCGTTTCTATTTTCTGTTCGAATAACAAACAAATGAAATACATGGTTGTTTGAAAAATCCCAAAATGGCAACGTTATTTTTTTGTTTTTAATTCCAGTTAAATATCGTTTTGCAACTGTTCTTCTTTTATCATTATCTGAATCCAAATGGGGCAATTTTAGATTTAAGAACCCCGCCTGTAATTCATCTAATCGCGAATTCAAACCAATGTATTCGTTATAATATTTTTTCTCTGAACCATAATTTCGAAGCGAAAAAAGCACTTTTGCCAAATCCGAATCATTTGTAGTAATCGCTCCGCCATCGCCCAAACATCCTAAATTTTTTCCTGGATAAAAACTATAGGCGATTGCTGATTTTAGGTTGTAAATTTTAGATTTTAGATTTTTTTCTACGCCGTGAGATTGTGCTGCATCTTCAACGACAATTAAGTTGTGTTTTTTTGCAATTTCATTTATTCTCTCCATTTCGGCTATTTGTCCATATAAATGAACAGCTAAAATAGCTTTGGTTTTTGGAGTTATTTTCTCCTGAATTAAATCTGGATTTATATTGTATGTTTCTAATCTTGGCTCAACCAAAACAGGAACTAAATCGGCTTGTAGAATGGCCAAAATACTGGCAATGTAAGTATTTGCAGGAACTATAACCTCATCTCCTTTTTTAAGTTTTCCGAGTTCGATATACCCCTTAAAAACAAGAACTAAAGCGTCAAAACCATTTCCTACTCCGATACAATATTTTGACTGGCAATATTCGGCAAAAGCTTTTTCAAATGTCTCCACTTCTTTCCCTAAAATATACCAGCCTCTTTCTAAAACCAATTTCAATTTTTGCTGAAAAGCGGTTTCATACGGTTCGTTTATTTTTTTAAGGTCAAGAAAAGATATCATCTCTGTTTTGTTTTAAATAAGAATGCCTTCTAATTTAGTATAATTGGCAATATCAACTTCATAGAAATCGTGTACTATTGTACTGGATCCAAAGCTTTCTTTCCAATAGGTTAATCCTTCGTTTAGATTTTTTCCTTGATTTTCATTTGAAATTCCAAAATCAAAAAAACGTTTTTTAGCAAAACGTTCATTAATGAGGTAATGAAAAAGATAATCTAAACTTCCTAAATCTTCTTTGTCTGGATTTTTTGAAATATACTGGCAATGTGCCACATTTTTTGTTTCAAAAATCGTCGTTCCGCCTACAATTTCGTCATTTTTATAAATATTGAACTGATGAATATTTTCAGAAAAAAGCGATTTTAATCTGTTTATTTCATCAATCGAATGAACTGGCGCTGCGTGGTGTGTTTTTTCTAAATTCGGAATAAGAATTTTGCTCCAAAACAATTCAAACTGATTCTCTTCTTTAATAATCAATTCGTTGGAAATTGCTTTTTTTAATCCTCTTTTTCTAATTTTAGAAATTGTTTTTTCTTGCTGTAAATCAATTACAGAAAGAGAATCTCTTCTCACAAGCTTTGCTTCTGCCAGAAATAAACTGTACAAAATTTCTTCTGCAGGTTTCAAATGATAAATGGAAGGAAGAGTTTTAAAGTATAATTTATCCAAATTATTTTTGTTCAGAAAAAACAACACCTCTCTAAAAATGTCGATAACCACTTTTTGTTTGATTTGTTCTTTATAAACCAGTCCTCCATAAGTTAAACCTTGATGAGAATGTAATGCATTTCCTTTTTTATTGGCAGGAAGAATAGCAAGCAGTTTTTTATCTTCAAAAACCAAAAGCGAAAAATCATCAAAGCGATCTTTGTGGTATTCCATAAAATCGCGATGAAACAAAAAAGTTGCATTTTTAGCCTGAGCAACAAAATCGTTCCAAACCGAATAATCTTTCTGATTGTATTTTTTAATGATAAATTTCGCCATACTCAATTACATGTGATCAAATGCTTTTAAATGCCATTTGTATTTAACTGCCATTAATCGAACCACAATAATCACCAGAGAAGTAACTAAATATAAGATATCGTCATTTAAATTTAATTTTCGCAATCCAAAAAAAACAATTCCACCCAAAATACAGATGGTTGCATATATTTCTTCTCGAAAAACGTTTGGAATTTCATTACATAAAATATCACGAATTACACCGCCAAAACAAGCAGTCATTGTTCCTAATGCAATACAAATTGCTGGATGAAGTCCGGTTATAAGTCCTCTTTCGAGACCTATTAAAGTAAAAACCCCAAGCCCAATGGTATCAAATAGAAACAATGAGGTTCGAAGTTTATCAAATCTTTTTCTAAAAATAATGGCTAGAAAAAATCCTAAAATAATCACATACACATATTGCATGTCACGCATCCAGCCAACAGGAGTTCTGCCAATTAAGACATCGCGAAGCGTTCCGCCACCAACTGCAGTAACAAATGCAATGATAAAAACACCAAACGGATCTAGTTTTTTGTGCATTGCTGTTAAAGCGCCAGACATAGCAAACGCCATTGTCCCAATAATATCAAGTAAGTGAAACATTTTTTCTGAGTTACAAAGATGCAAAGCGTCAAAGTTACAAAGTTGTAAGGAATAATCTTAGTAAATCTGACTCAGAAAAATAACTGTCCTTTTTTCTAAGCTACAAAAAAGCAAAGTATCAAAGCTACAAAGTTGTAAAGAACGGTCTTAGCCAATCCAACGCATAGAAATACTTATTATTTTTTTACATAAATCGGACTTCTTTTTAATAAATACGAAATAGAATCCATCCATCCGTCTTTTAATGCTAGCAAGGGTTTACGGGTTTGAGAATAGATTTTATCTGTGTTTCTGTACATATCAAAATAAACCGTATAATAGTAATAGGTTTGGTTGTTTGCTGTTGTAGTCGAAATATCGCTGGTAGTTACTTTTTTATTGTTGTTGCTCACTTTAGCATTTCCACTATCATAAGTCGTAGCTGTAGTGCCCGTGCCTATTGTGTATGAAACTTTTGCAGCAACAATATTATCTACTCCTAATATTTTTTCCAGATCTTCTATTGGCGTTTCGTCAATGTTATTATGATCAATTCCAGCCTTGTGCAATAAACTGTTTGTTGTTCTTAAATCCTGAACCGTCAACGGAAAAATATTAGCTGATTTATCCAATAACTTGTTGTACAAATCGTTTTGAGCAAATTTTGCCATATCCTCAGAACCTTGCTGATTATCTGCATTTACATAAGGAACTGGCAATACAGCAATTGTATTGTGCTGTTTATCCGCACTTATTATGGGTTGTGATGATGATGTGCTTTGAGCACTGTTTGTTGCGTTTGGAGAAATATCAAAGGTTTGAGATCTTCCGCTTGCAAAATCGATCTTCGCAATTTGAGAAATGTCTAGCGAAATCTGAACCGTCTCACCTGGAAGTGAATATTCTACTGTTTTATCAGACATTTTTAAAACCGTACATTCAATAATCTGATAATCTCTTTTTATAATTTTATCTAATTTTTTTCCGCTTTGAGCAAAACTTACGCAAGCAGATAACAGTATTAGTAATACGAGAAAAGGCTTTGTAATTTTCATTTGTTTGGAAATTTATGAATTAATTATCTATATATAAATTTACGAAGAAAAAATAAAAAATTATCAGTAAAAATTAGAAAAATCAAATAATTCTTCAAAGAAAAAAATTACATGTTTTGGGTATAAAAATTATAATCTTTTAAAATTATTCGAATAAAATCGCTGTTGTTTCCAGATTGATTTTTAATACCTGTTACACTTTCAATTTTTGCCACTAATTTGTAAATAATCTCGTGATCATTTTTAGCTACTGCTTTTTGATACGTTTCTTTAATAATTCGCATATCATTGTCTGAAAGCTTGATAACCAAAGGATAAGTTGGCACATAGGCTTCACCGATTTCTTCTAAAATAGTATGGCTGATATTAATTTTATTCTTTAAAGTAATTACTGCTGTTCCTGCTGCCATGTCTCCCAATCGTTGCGATTTCTGACTCGTAATAACCGTAATAAGTCCTGGAAGTCCGAAAAAAGTAAAAAAGTCAATTACCCTAAAAAACCATCGAATTAAATAATCTCCAAAACCCGCTTGATAACCGTCAATTTTAACGACTTTAATCTTCAATAATTTTTTACCCAATGACTGTCCTTCAAAAACACTTTCTAAAACCAGCGAGTACACTATAACCGGCGAATAGAGCAGTAAAAAAATCGCGCCTCGCGACCAACCATCCAAATTAACCATCAATCTATCTAGTTGTAACCAATCAAAAAGTATTATCGAAAGCGCTGTTATATAACAGATTATAATGAACAAATCAATAAAAAAAGCTCCTAGTCTTTCACCAACAGAAGCGGCAATAAAATTTATTTTGACATTTTGTGTCGTATTAATAGATAATTCTGACATATTTCATATTTTAGCCTACAATGAGAGAAATCGCCTTTATAAAACAAAACAGAGAAAAATGGCTCGAGTTTGAGCTGGCAATTTTTGGTAAAGCTAAAAAAAATCCTGATGAATTAGCTAATTTGTACATTCAAATGATGAATGATTTATCGTATGCGCAAACGTATTATCCTAAAAGTAAAACGGTTGTATATCTAAATCATCTTGCTTCTCAGATTTATCAAAAGATTTATAAAACCAAACGCACAGACCAGAATCGTGTTATAGATTTCTTTAAAATCGAAGTTCCTTTATTGGTCTACGAATACAGAAGATATTTGGTATATGCTTTTGTTTTGTTTTTTGTTACCGTTTCAATCGGAGTTCTTTCGGCTCGCTACGATCGTGATTTTGTACGTCTGATATTAGGTGACGAATATGTCAATATGACTTTAGAAAATATTAAAAAGGGCAATCCGATGGCCGTATATGGTTCGGGCAGTAATTGGGGAAGTTTTATTGGCATTACTGTAAACAACCTATTTGTTGGCGCCAAATGTTATTTCTACGGTATTTTTGCAGGAATCGGAACTTTTAATGTTTTTCTTCAAAACTGTATCATGCTGGGTTCTTTTCAATATTTTTTCTACGAACAGGGCGTTTTCTGGAAAAGTGTTCGAGGAATTTGGATTCATGGTTCTATGGAAATTTTCGCGATTGTAATCGAAACAACCGCTGGATTTATTTTAGGGGCTTCTATCCTATTTCCTAAAACTTTTTCGAGAATGAATTCTTTTAAAATTGGTTTCAAAAATAGCTTCAAAATATTCTTAAGTACTTTTCCTTTTACGATAAGCGCAGGATTTTTAGAAGGTTTTATTACCAGATATTCTATCGATATGCCCAATTGGCTAAGCAGTTTTATTATCTTGTTTACGCTTGCAATAATTTCATTTTATTACTTGATATACCCTTTCATTGTACACAAAAAAATTCATTCTTTAACCGCCGAAAAACTTTAAGACTAAGTAATGACAAGATTATTCTTTATTTTATCTTTTCTTTTGTGCTGTGGTATTTCTCAGGCTCAGGATTCTATTCCTGTTACTGAAGATCCTCCAAAAATTACTGCAATTAAATATACCGAAAAGGACATTCAAGTAGATTCTGGCACTGTAGAAGCCAAACATTTTGAAAAGAATTTCAAGAAAAAATATACCGATAAAGAGTTTATTTACGAATACAAAGCTCCCGAAAAAAGCTGGTGGGATCACTTTAAGCATTGGCTGGCAAGACAAATTTTTAATTTGTTTAATTTCAGCAGCGTAAAAACATCACTAAATTTTGTTGTTATTTTATTCAGAATAATTGCTGTTTTGGTCGTAATTGTTTTGATTTATTTTATTGCAAAAGCCTTAACCAAACAAGAAGGAAGATGGATTTTTGGAAAAAATGCCAATAAAAAAACATTATTTTATTCTGATGCCGAGAAAAACATTCATCTTTTAGATTTCGAAAAACTTATTAAAGAAAGTATTGAGGCGGGCGAAAGAAGAATTGCAATTCGATATTATTATTTATGGCTTTTAAAGGTAATGGCGCAGAATAATTACATTGAATGGGATATCGAAAAAACCAATTCTGATTATTTGTACGAACTATACAACCCTGCGCATAAAGAAGAGTTCACCTATCTTTCTTATTTGTACAATTATATTTGGTACGGCGAATTTGAAATTGACGACGTAACATTTAGAAAGACTGAAAACAGATTTAAAAAAGCATTAAAAACCTTTGGTAATGGATAATAAAGTTAAAATATACATTGCTATTCTGGTTTTAATTTTCGGAATAACATTATTAGTAGATAAAGGACAGCCAAAACCTATTGACTGGACGCCTACGTACTCTGTTGATGATAAAATTCCGTTTGGTTTATACATTTTTGATCATGAAGCAGACGTCCTTTTTAAACAGAAAGTAGAAAGAATTTCGACACAAACTCCATACGAGTACCTAGATTCTCAATATGATGCAAGAGAGAATGTAGAAACGTATAAAATAAAAGGAACGTTTGTTAACATTTCTGAAGTTAATAATATTGACGAGCAGTCAATGAAAGAAATTTTATATTTTGTTTCTCACGGAAATAATGCTTTTCTAAGCATGAAAGTATTTCCGAAAGTATTGCTGGATTCTTTAAAAATCGAATTAAAAACCGATTTTATGCCCGTTGACAGCGTTTCGGTTTGGATGGCAAATAAAAAAGTAAACTCTAAAAAATATACTCTTAATACAGGATTAAGCGATTACTTTTCAAAAATAGACACTTTAAACACTAAAGTTTTAGGCTACCAAAACAGTACTAAAAACAAAAGACAAATCAATTTTATTGAAGTGCCTTATAAAAATGGTTATCTCTATCTGCACACGCAGCCAGTAGCTTTTACCAATTATAATCTGCTGAAAAAAAATTATTATCAGTACACCGAAAATCTGGTGTCCTATATTCCGAAAGGAAATATTTTTTGGTACAATAAAAGCTTTAACGACCAACGAATTTCAAGTTCTCCGTTGCGATATATATGGAGTCAGCCCGCTTTAAAATCGGCTTGGTATTTAGGTTTAATCGGAATTCTTATTTTTATGATTTTCAATGCAAAACGAAAACAGCGCATTGTTCCAATTATAAAACCGTTACAGAATTTAACCGTTGACTTTACCAAAACAGTTGGAAATTTATATTATCAGGAAGGTGATCACACGAATATCATTGATAAAAAGATTATTTACTTTTTAGAAAAAATTAGAACCGATTATTTGCTTGATACGACCAAACTCGATGACGATTTTATAACCAAATTGCATTATAAAACAGGAAAAGACGAAAAAGATATTCGAGACTTGGTGCAATTAATTAATGATCACCGAAATAGTTATCACGGAAGTCTGGAAGAAGACCTCCTTAGACTAAACAAAGCAATAGAAAAGATTTTACATTAACTAAAATAGTTTGCCACCGATTAAAAGGATTAAAATAATTTTATAAAAATAATCTGCGCTAATCATTTTAATCTGTGGCAAAAAAAACATAAAATAACAGACCAAATTATGGACGACATCAATACAACATCAAACGAAATCACAAACGAAAATGTGAATTTTGAAACGAGAATTAACTTAACGCCTCTTTTAGAACACGTAAACACGATTAAGAAAGAAATAGAAACAGTAATTGTGGGTCAGCACAAAATGGTTGATCAGCTTTTGGTGGCTATTTTATCAAACGGTCACGTTCTTTTAGAAGGTGTTCCTGGAGTTGCCAAAACAATTACTGCTAAATTATTGGCTAAAACTTTAAATATTGATTTTAGCAGAATCCAGTTTACTCCCGATTTAATGCCTTCTGATATTTTAGGGACATCAATTTTCAATCTGAAAAACTCAGAATTTGAATTCAAAAAAGGCCAATTTTTTCTAATTTGATTTTAATTGACGAGATCAATCGTGCTCCTGCCAAAACACAGGCTGCACTTTTTGAAGTTATGGAAGAACGCCAAATTACAATTGACGGTTCTGCTTATCAATTAGAAGCTCCTTTTTTGGTAATTGCGACTCAGAATCCTGTAGAGCAAGAAGGAACGTATCGTTTGCCTGAAGCGCAATTGGACCGTTTTCTTTTTAAAATTACGATTGACTATCCAAAATTGAATGAGGAGATTTTAATTATCCAAAGAGAACATTCTTTACAAGATCACGGAAAACTAGATGCCATCAAGACGATTCTTTCTGGAGAGGAAATCAAAGGATATCAAGCATTGGTAAAACAAATTAGAGTAGAACAAAATTTACTGGAATACATTGCCCGAATTGTAGTAAATACGCGCGAAAATGCCTTTTTATATTTAGGAGCGTCGCCTCGTGCTTCGATCGCTATTTTGAATGCCTCAAAAGGTTTCGCAGCCATCCGCGGACGCGATTTTGTTACGCCTGAGGATATTAAAGAAGCGGCTATTCCAGTTTTACAACATCGTGTGATCGTAGCGCCAGAACGTGAAATGGAAGGAATTACAAGCTCTGAAATCATTAAACAGATTATTGAAACAGTAGAAATTCCAAGATAATTATCAATTGTTAATTGTTAATTATTAATTATTCGTCTCCCTGAGCAAAGTCAAAGGGCGCATAAGGCTTCGACTTCGCTCAGCCTGACAAAGCGAAACTTGAAACCTGAAACTTGAAACAAAAAAATGAAATTCATAAAAAGTCTATATCTAAATAATTTCTTTTTCTATGTGCTAATAGGCATTATAGGATTGTTTATCTGTGCCTTTATTTTTCCAAATATGTATAATGCAGTTTGGTTGTTGGTTTTAGGTTTGGTTACTTTTTTAGGACTTGACATTTTACTTTTATATTTATCCCGAACAGGACTTGAAGCAGAAAGAATTACGCCCGAAAAATTATCAAACGGAGATTTAAATTCCATTACAATCAATCTTAAAAATCATTATACTTTTCCTATTACGGTGAAGATTATTGATGAAATTCCGTTTCAATTTCAGATTCGCGACTTCAAAATAAAAAAAACAGTAAAAGCTGCCACGCAAAAAGAAATTGGTTACGATCTTCGTCCAACAGAACGCGGAGAATACCATTTCGGTTCTTTAAACATTTACGTTTCTTCGCCTTTAAGACTTATTTCTAGAAGATTTTCTTTTGATAACAATCAAATGGTTCCGACCTATCCTTCTTATATTCAATTAAGAAAATATGATTTGATTGCTTTTTCAAACAATTTATTTCAATACGGAATCAAAAAAATACGCCGAATTGGCCACACAATGGAGTTTGAGCAGATTAAAGAATATGTTCAAGGCGACGATTTAAGAACCCTGAACTGGAAAGCTACAGCCAAAAGAAATTCGCTGATGGTCAATCAGTTTCAAGATGAAAAATCGCAATCGGTTTATATGGCAATCGATAAAGGCCGCGTCATGCAAATGCCTTTTGACGGATTAAGTTTATTGGATTATGCTATTAATTCGGCTTTGGTTTTGTCTAATGTCATTCTGAAAAAACAAGACAAAGCAGGTCTTTTTTCTTTTTCTAAAAAAGTAGAAAATCGAGTTTTTGCCGAAAGAAGAGGCTCACAAATGCAGAAAATTCTTGAAACTTTATACAATGTAAAAACCGATTTCTTTGAAAGTGATTACAGCCGATTGTATGTTGACATTAAAAAAAACATCAATCAAAGAAGTTTGATCATTCTATATACCAATTTTGAAACAATGGATGGTCTAAATCGTCAATTGCCTTATTTAAAAGGAATTGCAAAAAGCCATTTATTGGTTGTGGTTTTCTTTCAAAATACAGAATTGAATTCCATCATCAATAAAAAAACAGTAACCATTCAGGAAGTCTACGACAAAGTTATCGCTGAGAAATTCATGTTCGAAAAACGACTGATCGTAAATGAATTGAAGAAATACGGAATACATTCTGTTTTAACACAACCAGAAAATCTTACGCTTGACGCGATCAATAAATATTTGGAGATTAAGTCGAGAGGGATTTTGTAGCCATGTTTATCTGTTAACTTATGGTTATTTTAAAGATTGAATTTACTATTATCTCTTTTATTAAATTAGTTTTGAAAGAAAATAATCTGAATATAACAACATAAAACAGATAAAAAATGAAAAAAGCAATCCTAGTTCTATTCGTTTTATTAAGCATTCAATCTCAAGCCCAAAAAACAGAAAACATCATTATTATCACTACAGATGGTTTTAGGTGGCAGGAAGTTTTTAAAGGCATTGATCCTGCAATTGCCAACGATAAAAAATTCAATCAAGGAGACAGCGCTTACATTTATAAAAAATATAGTGATGCTGATGTCAAAGAAGCTCGTAAAAAGCTAATGCCTTTTTTCTGGTCTGAAATTGCTTCGAAAGGTCAGATTTATGGAAATAGAGATTTAGGAAATAAAGTTGATGTAGCCAATCCTTACTGGTTTAGTTATCCTGGTTATAGCGAAATTATGACTGGAAATGTAGATTTAAAAGTCAATTCAAACAGCTATAAAGCCAATCCGAATGTGAATGTTTTGGAATTTTTAAATCAGCAGTCTAAATTGAAAGGAAAAGTTGCCGCTTTTGGTGCATGGGATGCTTTTGACCGAATTTTAAATGAAGAAAGAAGCGGATTTCCTGTAATTTCAGCCTTTGACAAAGTGGGCGGAAACAAACCAACAGCAGCTCAGCATTTGTTAAATGAAATGCGTGACAATTCATATAAACCATTTCACATGGATGAATGCCTAGATGTCTTTACGCATTATCAAGCTTTAGATGAATTGAAAACTAAAAAACCAAAAGTACTTTACATTGCGTATGGAGAAACCGATGAATGGGCACATCATGCACAATATCGTTCGTATTTGGATGCCGCCAATCAAGTCGATAAATGGATTCAGGAAATCTGGAATTTTGTGCAAAATGATCCGCAATACAAAAACAAAACAACTCTTTTCATAACAGTCGATCACGGACGCGGTGACAAAGTAAAAGCACAATCGAGCCGATCACGGTTCTGACATTCCAGGTGCCTCAGAAATTTGGTTTGCCGCAATGGGACCAGAAATTGCTCCAAAAGGCGAAATCAAAACAAACTCGCAATTATATCAAAAACAGTTTGCTCAAACTTTGGCAAAAATTATGGGATATAATTTCAAAACGGATCATCCTGTAGAAACTGAGATTAAAGAAGTTTTCGATAAATAATTTTTCCAGCAACGACCCGAGCGATAGTGAATAGGCAAAGTAATTGCATTAATTTTTACGAATTTCTATTTTGTTTTGCCACAGATTAAGGGATTAAAAATGATTTAATCTGTGAGAATCTCTTTAATCTGTGGCGAAAAATTATTGCAATTCGTGGCAAAAGAAACTTTATTGCTATACCTACAAGGTTTTAAAAACCTTGCAGGAAGAAAAAACTCTGTACCTTTGCCCCTCTGCAACTTTGAGCCTTAAAAAAATGAAACAAATCACTTCAATTCAAAATCCGTTTATCAAATCTTTGGTTTTACTTCAAGAAAAATCCAAAGCCAGAAAACAAACCGGAACATTTTTGATTGAAGGGCAACGCGAAATTTCTTTAGCCATAAAAGGCGGTTACGAAATCGAAACGGTTTTGTTTTTACCCGAATTAGTTTCTGAATCAGAAATCAACAAACTAATTCAAAATACTTTTCAAATTATAGAAATCAATAAAGAGGTTTATCAAAAATTGGCCTATCGTGATACAACGGAAGGAATTTTAGCGATAGCGAAAACCAAATCATTAAAATTATCAGATTTGAAGTTATCAGATAATCCATTGATTTTGGTGGTAGAATCTTTAGAAAAACCAGGAAATATTGGTGCCGTTTTACGAACTGCAGATGCAGCCAATTTAGACGCTGTTTTAATCGCCAATCCGAAAAGTGATTTGTACAATCCGAATATTGTACGTTCGAGTGTTGGATGTCTTTTTACCAACCAAATCGCAACAGGAACTTCAGAAGAAATTATTGCTTTTTTGAAAGAAAATAAAATCAATTTCTACAGCGCAACTTTACAAAATTCGACTTCATATCATACTCAAAATTTTACTACTCCAACCGCTTTAGTCGTTGGTACAGAAGCAATAGGTTTAACTCAGCAATGGCGTGACGAAGCAACTCAAAACATTATTATCCCAATGCAAGGAGAAATCGACAGCATGAATGTTTCTGTCGCAGCTGCAATTTTAATTTTCGAAGCTAAAAGACAAAGAGGGTTTTGATTTTAGATTTTAGATTTTAGATTTTAGATTTTAGATTTTAGATTTTAGATTTTAGATTTTAGATTTTAGATTTTAGATTTTAGATTTTAGATTTTAGATTTTAGATTTTAGATTTTAGATTTTAGATTTTAGATTTTAGATTTTAGATTTTAGATTTTAGATTTTAGATTTTAGATTTTAGATTTTCTAAAAGTCGCTTTGCTCCTTTTTGGAATTTGGGATTTAAAAATTGGAATTTTACCTAAAATCTTCACTCTAAAATCTACAATTATATGGCCTTGCGTATGTTCAAACTAATTCTTATTTTTAGTACTTGAACTATGCCGTTATGACAGAAATAGATATTGAAAAAGAAAACAAAGCTATTGCGCAGGAATACAAAGAATTACTCCGAATAAGTTACCAAACTTTAAGCCCAACAGACAAAAAATTAATTCGAAAAGCTTTTGATGTTGCCGTTGATGCCCACAAAGAACAGAGACGTAAATCGGGCGAAGCGTATATCTTTCATCCTATTGCAGTTGCAAAAATTGTTGCCTCAGAAATTGGTCTGGGAGCGACCTCTATCGCCGCGGCTTTATTACACGATGTTGTTGAAGACACTCCTGTAACTGTTGATGAAATAGAACGCCTATTTAATCCGAAAGTAGCACAGCTAGTTGAAGGTTTAACAAAGATTTCATTAGTCCAAAAAGATTTGAATGCTTCCATGCAGGCTGAGAATTTCAGAAAAATGATTCTGACCTTAAACGATGATGTTCGTGTAATTTTGATCAAATTGGCCGATCGTTTGCATAATATGCAAACCATGGATTCGATGGCGGAATACAAACAAACCAAAATTGCTTCTGAAACTCTATATATTTATGCTCCTCTAGCCCACCGTTTGGGGCTTTACAACATTAAAACCAAACTCGAAGATTTAGGATTAAAATACACAGAACCGGCAGTTTACAATGACATTGTAAGCAAAATTCGTGAAACAAAAGAAGAACAAGATGCTTATATCAAAGATATTTCAGATGTTTTAAAGAAATCTTTAGATAGCGAAGGTGTAGACTATATCATCAAAGGAAGACCAAAATCTATTTATTCTATTCGTCGAAAAATGCGTGCGCAAAACGTAACTTTTGACGAAGTTTATGATAAGTTCGCTCTTAGAATTGTATACAAAGCAGATCCGCATGAAGAGAAATTCATTGCCTGGAAAATATATTCTATCGTAACAGATCATTATCGCCCAAGCCCTAGCCGTTTACGCGACTGGATTTCATCACCAAAATCAACTGGCTATGAAGCGCTTCACATTACTGTAATGGGACCAAAAGGGCGTTGGGTCGAAGTTCAGGTTCGAAGCGAACGTATGGACGAAATCGCTGAAAAAGGTTACGCAGCACATTACAAATACAAAAACGGCGCAACAGAAGAAAGCGGTCTGGATACTTGGCTGAATCTTCTTCGCGAAGCGTTGGAAAATCCAGAAACCAATGCGGTTGATTTTGTGGAAGATTTTAAAATGAATCTGTATTCTAAAGAAATCTTCGTCTTTACTCCAAAAGGAGAAATCAAATCGTTGCCAAAAGGCGCGACTTCTCTTGATTTTGCTTTCAGCATTCACTCTGAAATTGGAATTAAAACTCGTGGAACCCGCGTAAATGGGCGATTAGTTCCGCTAAACTACGAATTAAAAAGCGGTGACCAAGTTGAAGTGATTACTTCGCCAAACCAAAAACCAACGGTAAACTGGCTAGAATATGTAACAACTTCTAGAGCCAAAAATAAAATTAAAAACGTTCTTAACGAAAACACTAAAAAGATTGCAGAAGAAGGAAAAGAATTACTTGTTAGAAAATTAAAACACCTAAAAGTTACATTCAACGAACAGGTAACAAACGAGTTAGTTAACTTCTTTAAACTAAAAACAAGTTTAGATTTATTTTATAGAGTTGGAATTGGTGCAATCGAAAATCAGCAGTTAAAAGATTATGCGGCGCAGAAAAGCAATTCGTTTATCAATTTCTTTAAAAATAAAATTAAACGAACGAAAGATACCGCAGATGAAGATATTCACAAACCAGTCATTAGCAGTAACTATGACATGCTGGTTTTTGGAACCGAACATGATAAATTAGACTATAAACTTTCGCAATGCTGTAATCCAATTCCTGGTGATGATGTTTTTGGTTTTGTTACGATTAACGAGGGAATAAAAGTGCATAAAAAAGACTGTCCGAACGCGATTGGAATGCAGTCGAATTACGCTTACAGAATTATGAGTGCCAAATGGATTGATTCTTCGCAAGAGGAATTCAAAGCCATTATCAATATTACAGGAATGGATGTTTTAGGACTTACCAACCAATTGACAAAAGTAATTTCAAACAATATGAGCGTAAATATTCAAAGTATTTCGCTTAGTACCGATGCTGGAATTTTCCACGGACAAGTTGCCGTAATTGTTAAAAACAATACTATTTTGAAAAAAATGATTAGCGCCATCAAGAAAATTGACGGAGTTGATAAGGTTACTAGAGAGTATAGAACTTAAACTAATTCATAAACATTAATCATGGAAAATAAATCCTTAGAAATTCCTAAAATAGAATTTGATGAAAATGGAGAGCTTTTAATTACGGCATCTGAATCTTCATCAAAAGACGATTTTGATTTTTTTCAAGGAAAATCTGTTATTCGCAACAGAAAATTAAAATCCAGATTGACGAATTGCGATGAGTGGATTGAATTTCCTTCAACACAGGAAATGTACAAGATTTTAAATGGAATTGGAAACATTGATAATTTTCTAGCCACTTTTGATGGAGAGCCTTTTGAAGGCATGACAGTAAGATTATTTAATCCGATAACAAAATTGTGGAGCATATACTGGTCAGATTCTACTACGGGAACATTAGACAAACCTGTAGTTGGTTCTTTTGAAAATAAAGTTGGGCATTTTTTTTCTAAAGATGTTTTTGATGAAAAACCAGTGATTCAAGTATTCCGATGGGATGCTCGAGACGAAAAGAATCCTGTCTGGAGCCAAGCAATGTCTGATGATAAAGGAAAAACTTGGGAATGGAATTGGTATATGTATATGTCGAAATCAAGTTAACCATTGTTAGTTTTTTCATAAATTAAAAAAATTATGTTAATTAAGCTAAATTAACCTTTGAAAATATTTTTAACGTAAAAGCCTGTATTTAGTGCATTATAACTAATCAAAAACATGTTTAAACGTTAAACTTTAAACCCGAAACTTTTATTCATTAAAAATAAAAAATTATCTTTGCCGGATATGACACTTATTTCAACTGACAACACTAAGAATCAAGAAATTGTAAAAAATGTTTTTACACTATATCTTGAACAAAAAGGGCATCGCAAAACTCCTGAGCGTTATGCTATACTTCAGGAAATTTACGATAGCGAGGAGCATTTTGATATAGAGAACCTTTATATTAAAATGAAAAACAAAAACTATCGTGTAAGTAGAGCTACTTTATACAACACGATCGAGTTATTGTTGGACTGCGCTTTGGTTAGAAAACATCAATTTGGACAAAATCAGGCTTACTACGAAAAATCATATTTTGATAAACAGCATGATCATATCATTATGACAGATTCTGGTGAGGTAATAGAATTTTGTGATCCAAGAATTCAAACCATCAAAAAGACTATCGAAGAAATTTTTGATATTGAAATTACAAATCACTCGCTTTATTTCTACGGAAACAAAAAGCAAAACTCAAACTCATAGTCTTTTCAAATTAGACTTTTCGAAAAAAAATAAAAAAAAGAAAATTAACTACATAATCAGTAGGGCAACTTAGATTGTCTCAACGCAAATTAAAACAGAATGACCGTAGATTTATTACTAGGATTACAATGGGGAGATGAAGGTAAAGGAAAAATTGTTGACGTACTTACCTCAAATTACGATATTATTGCACGTTTCCAAGGACTAACCAAATGCAGGACATACTCTAGAATTTGACGGAATTAAACACGTACTAAGAACAATTCCTTCTGGAATTTTTCATAAAAACTCGGTAAATATCATCGGAAATGGTGTTGTAATTGATCCAGTAGTTTTTCAAAAAGAAATTGAAGGTTTAGAAAAATTCAACCTTGACATCAAGAAGAAATTAATCATTTCTAGAAAAGCACACTTAATATTACCAACTCACCGTTTGCTTGACGCTGCTTCTGAAGCTTCTAAAGGAAAAGCAAAAATTGGTTCTACTCTTAAAGGAATTGGACCAACTTACATGGACAAGACTGGTAGAAATGGTTTACGTGTTGGAGATATCGAACTAGAAGATTTCAAAGAGCGTTACAGAGCTTTAGCTGACAAACATGAAGCAATGATTGCTTTTTATGATGTTGCTATTCAATATAATTTAGCTGAATTAGAAAAAGAATTCTTTGAAGCTATTGAAGAATTAAAAAAATTAGATTTCATTGATAGTGAAGAATACATGCACCAAGCTCAAAAAGCTGGAAAATCTATTCTTTGCGAAGGTGCTCAAGGATTTTTATTAGATGTTGATTTCGGAACTTATCCTTTCGTAACTTCATCAAACACTACTGCTGCTGGAGCTTGTACTGGTTTAGGAATTGCTCCTAACAAAATCAAAGAAGTATACGGAATTTTCAAAGCTTATGTTACACGTGTAGGTAGCGAACCTTTCCCAACTGAACTTTTTGACGAAGTTGGTGCTACAATGGCAAAAGTGGGTAATGAATTTGGTTCTGTAACAGGAAGACAAAGACGTTGCGGATGGTTAGATCTTGTTGCTTTAAAATATGCCGTTCAAGTTAACGGAGTTACTCAGTTAATGATGATGAAAGGTGATGTACTTTCTGGTTTCGAAACTTTAAAAGTTTGTACAGAATACAACTACAAAGGACAAAACATTTCTCACTTTCCTTACAACATTGAACCAGAAAACGTTACTCCGATTTACAAAGAGTTTAAAGGATGGAAACAAGATTTAACTGGATTGACAACTTACGATCAATTACCTATTGAGCTAAAAGAATATATTGAGTTTATTGAAAAAGAAATCGAAGTGCCAATCAAAATTGTATCGGTTCGGTCCAGACAGAAAGCAAACAATAACAAAATAATACATTTAAACGCTCTGATAATCAGGGCGTTTTTTTTTATGAAATAATTTTCCAAATGAGAAAGAATCCAGAAATCGAAATAACAGATACCAAATTACTTTCAGATAATTGGTACATATTAAACAAAGTTACTTTTAACTACAAAAAGGAAAACGAAAAAACAGAATCACATATTCGTGAAGTTTATGATCGCGGAAATGGTGCTGGGATATTATTATACAATACTGCCAAGAAAACAGTTGTACTAACGAGACAATTTCGTTTACCAACTTACCTTAACGGAAATAAAACGGGAATGATGATTGAGGTTTGCGCAGGACTTTTAGACAAAGACAATGCCGAACAAGCTATTATTCGCGAAACGGAAGAAGAAACAGGATATCGTTTAATAAAAGTTCAAAAAGTAATCGAAACCTATATGTCTCCAGGATCTGTAACAGAGATTTTATATTTGTTTGTGGGAGAATATGACGAAAATATGAAGGTAAGTTCTGGTGGCGGATTGGATGCTGAACAGGAAAACATAGAAGTTTTAGAATTTACTTTTGATGAAGCTTATGCCATGATCGAATCTGGGGAAATTTCAGATGCTAAAACGATTATGCTATTGCAACACGCTAAAATAAAAGGATTAATTTAATTTTTTTTGAGTATTTTAGATCAATCAAACCATCTAAAATGCCCAAACTTAGAATAGTATTTATTTTCCTTTTGCCATTATTTGTTCTCTCGCAAAACAAAAAATGGCCAGCTGAAAAACTCAAACAAGATTTAACCTTGTTTAAGGAAATAAGAGAAAAAGCTAATTCAGGACTTTATAAATACAGAACAAAACAGCAGATTGACAGTATTTATTCTTGGGCTTTTTCGAAGATCAAAGAGCCAAAAGAACTTATCGAATTCTACAAAATACTTTTGCAGATTACCGATTTTGAAGGAAGTCTGCACAATGACACAACACTTCCTGATGATTTTGAGAAAAAATATTCATCAGGAAATGTTTTCTTTCCCTATCCCGTAAAATTAATCCAAAATCAGTTACTTCTTAATTTTGAAAATGCTGAAATTCCGCTAGGCTCTCAAATTTACAGCATTAATGGCATTGAGACCAAAAAACTACTTACCTCTCTCTTTAAGTATTACACAACAGACGGTTACAACATTACAGGAAAATCAATCGGAATTGGAAGTTCTTTCGCTAAATATTTCCAAATGGAATATGGTGCTCAAAAAAGCTTTTTAGTTGAATATTCACTTCCAAATCATACGCAAAAACTGACCAAAACCATTTATCCTGTTTCGAATGAAATTCGAAAAGAAAACTTCAAAAACCGATTTTCTTTACCAATTGATAGTCTTCAATATAACCGGGCAAAAGACAAATATTCATTTAAAATAATTTCAAGAAAAACAGCCTTACTTTCTGTTCATACTTTTGTAATTGGTCGAAATGCAAAAGACAAACAGCATATAGCCTATAAAAAATATTTGGACAGCTGTTTTCAATATCTTTCTACACATTCTGAAATTCAGAACTTAATTGTCGATGTTAGAAACAATGGCGGCGGCACCGATCCAAATGATATTGTGACTTTTTCTTATTTGGCACAAAAGGCTTATCGCGAAAATGCTTCAGCTTATGTAAATTTTCAAAAAATACCTTTCCCAAATTATTTTGTTTACGAAGAAACAAATGCTAAAAAACAGCAAGAAGAACGCAAGGATTTTGAAGAGGAATTAAAAGAAGAATTTCCGAAACTCGAAAACGGAAAATATTTTCAAGACGAAAAATTCAATCCATTATTGCAGCCTGATCAAAACAGTTTTAAAGGGCAAATTTATATGCTAATTAGTTCGAGAATCGCTTCTGCCGGATCGCTATTTGCTTCGCTTGTTGCAGGTAACACAAATGCCATAACAATTGGCGAAGAAACCATGGGCGGTTATTACGGACATAATGGCCACACTCCTATCGAATACGAATTACCGAATACAAAAATCAAAACGCAGTTTTCTATTGTAAATCTAGAACAAGATGTTCCTAAAAAAGCAAATCAAATTTTTGGAAGAGGAATAATTCCGGATCATGAAATTTTACAGACTTTTGATGATTTTATGAAAAATAGAGATACTCAATTGGAATATACTTTGAAACAAATCGAACAAAAATAACTTAACCTAAAACCTAAATCATGGGATTATTTGACCTATTCAAGAAAAAAGAAACTCCGCAGAAAGACGAAACTCCTCAAAAAGACGAAAAAGGGGTATTACTTGCAATGCCTTTGTTTAATAACAACGAAAGTTACAGTATAGACCGCGTAATTGATAACCTGAAAAATTTCTGGGGATTATCTATTGTCAATTTTTCAGGAAATGATACTTCGGCTGTTTTTAAATTGGATAATGAATTAGTAGCTATAGCTTACGTGCCGGCACAAATTCCTGGCGAAGAACTTTCCACAACCATTCAATATGCATACAATTGGCATACTGCAGGAGAAGATTTAAAAAACTACACGGGACATGCAATCGTTTCTGTTATGTCTTCTCAGGGAAGTCAAGTAGAACGATATACCCTTTTAAGCAAATTATTATGCTCTATTCTTGCTACTTCAAATTCAATAGGCGTTTATCAAGGAAAACAAACCCTTTTGATACCAAGAGATCAATATTTAGAAAACATTCCTGATTTACAGCAAGGAAAATCTCCTGTTCAAGTATGGATTTATATTGGCATCAAAACCTCTGAGCAAGGAAACTACATGTATACTTATGGATTACCTGAATTTGGAAAACAAGAAATGGAAATCTTACAATCTCCTTTGGATCTGCCAGAACTCTTTAATTTCTTTACCAGCATTATTTCATACGTTATTAATAGCGATGTTACATTACGAAACGGAGAAACTTTAGGATATACGGAAGACCAGAAAATAAAAATTACAGCTTCGAAAGGATTTTTTGTGGAAGGGCAAACTTTAAGATTAGAGATATAGTTTCTTAATAATACAAAAAAAATCCAAAAACAAAAATTGGATGGAAGAAAAATCTTTAATAGCTTAAAAAATGAAAGAAAAAACTTAAAAATAACATATATTTGTCTTTTTAAGTAATGAAATATGACACATCAACAAATTCTTGACAAACTTGCTGCCAAATATTTAGTAAAATCCTTAGATGAAGATTTAGCAAGACTAACTTTCGGAGCAATGTGTTATGACAATAACAAAGACAACCAACTTTTATACGTTTTACCAAAACTTTTAAATCGTTGGAATTGTATTTTAAATGCTGAAAATAGCATTTCAGATAATTATAAGCAAACAACAGTTCTTGCATTAGCAATACTATTACATAAATATGGCTTTACCGATATTGACATTACTAATAAGGCAATAAAAGCTATTGATAAACTTAATAAAAGTGCAGCATTGAGTGATGATTTTTTAAAAAAATCAGAAGAGATTAAGCAATTTATTTTATCACCGCCAATCCCTTTAAAACGAAAGCCAACGGTTTCTGAAAGTATTACTTTTTATAGAGCAAAAGACATTATATCTATACAGTTTGAAAATCGTTTTTATGTCGCATATATTCATGAAATTTCGGGAGTTAACGAAAGCCCTATAGTTGAATTCTATGACCGTATTTTTGACCAGATTCCGAAATTAAATGAAATCATCAATTTACCCGCCAAAGGAAGACTATCTACTGGAAACATAGAAAGGATCGCCTATTTTTCAATTTCAGGAATGAAATACCTCCCTGATCTTGCTAACCAAATTCAACTAGTAGGCTCTTCTATTGAAAAACTTCCAATTAGCGATCATCTAGAAAAACAAATAGGACTCAGAACTATTAGCAATATATTCGATATTCAAACTATAATAAAACAACTCTTTAGGCTGAATCAAAATAATAAAATGTAAATCCCGAAACCTATTCCAAAAATTATGTAACCCTTTTCAGCTATCATAATCATAACTTTATATTCATAAAAATACGACCTATGAAAAAGTTATATTACACAGCAAACGCCCTACTTTTATTAATGTTAGTCTTATTAGGTTCTTGCAAAAAAACCGATACGATAACATTGACTGAAAACAAAAAAGAGAAAAAGAAAGTAATTGAATATAAAAAACCAGAAACCGTTTCTTACCAAGTTGAAAAAACAAAAGAATGGTTGAAGCTCAATGAAGCTGATAGTTCAAAAATGGATATTGTTTATGCTTTAAACCGAACTGATAAAGCTAATTTCAAAAAACTGGATTCTGTTGTTATTCCAGCCGATTTTAGCGGGGATTTGGTTTATTATCTTCCGTTCCCAATTCATGTTTCGGCTTTAGAGGAGGTATCAAAAATTATTCTTTTTTCTTATCCAACCCAAACTTTTGCGGCTTATGAAAATGGTGAATTAGTTAGAACAGGGCCAACAAATATGGGAAGAAAAAAAGATCCTACTCCAACAGGATTATTTTTCACGAATTGGAAAGCAGAAAAAACAACCAGTACTTTTAATGACGAATGGGATTTAAAATGGAATTTTAATATCGAAAACAAATTAGGAGTTGGCTTTCACGAATATGATTTGCCTGGTTATCCTGCTTCTCATTCTTGTTTGAGATTATTAGAGAAAGATGCTAAATACCTTTACAAATTTGCTGACGAATGGATTCTGAAAGACAAAGAAAATGTAAAAGTAAAAGGTACGCCTGTAATCGTTTTTGGAAGTTATGATTTTGATGGACCAAAACCGTGGCTTCAATTGGCTTCAGATCCAGAAGTTTTAAATATCTCTCAAGGCGATATTGAAAATACTGTAAAACCCTATTTAAAAGAAATCTTAGAAAATCAAAACCTAAGAGAAGCCGATCCCTCAAAAACTTTATAAAATATAAAATATACTATAAATAAAAGAATCAGCTGAAATGATATACTATCATTTCAGCTTTTTTTGTTTGCTTTTAAACCTAAAATTTGGCTAAAGATCTTCTCTTTGTCCTTTCTTAAACCTCCAACTTTAGCTGGAGGCAATTCACACTTTCAAGTCTTTAGTCTCTGCCTCTTTGCACCTTTGAACCTAAATAAAAAAACTCAGAACCTCAGCACCTTAGAACCTTAGCATCTCAAAAAATAATCATAAATAAGCGATCGTTCATTTATTATTTATATCTTTGCATTATAATTAGTTAGAATTATGAGAACTAGAGATACAAATAAAGAAGAAATTGTAAAGCAAAAAGCAATAGAAATGATCGTTGCACAAGGTGTAGAAGGTTTTGGAATGAATCGTCTGGCTAAAGAATGCGGTGTGTCTGTAGCAACACTTTACATCTATTATTCGGATAAAGAAGATCTGATTCGCAAAATTGGAATTGAAATCGGTCAAAATTTCTTTGAAAAGATGTTTGATGGTTTCGCTACAAATATGTCTTTTAGAGAAGGATTACGAAATCAATGGGAAAATCGTATTTACTTCAATCTCAATTTTCCACTACAAACTACCTGTTTTGAACTTTTAAGACATTCTACTCACGGCGATGCAATCCTACAAGAAGTAACAGGAAAGTACAAGCAAATGATGACTGAATTTATGGTTTTGGCAATTGAGCGAAAAGAGCTCATTTCTGTTCCTTATGAAGTATTTTGGAGTATTGCTTACGGTTCACTTTATTCTCTTTTAGAATTTCATAGAGATGGAAAATCAATGTCTGGAAAATCTTTCGTTCTTAATGACAAGATTAAAAATGAAGCTTTTAACCTTGTTCTAAAAGCATTAACTCTCTGATTAAAATTCAACAGCAATAGCAATTTCAATAACAATAGCAATTTCAATATCAATAACAGATTTAAATACAATATAATTTCAATAAAATGGAAACTTCAATTATAGAAAATAAAAAAATTGCCATTATTGGTGGTGGGCCTGTTGGACTAACCACTGCAAGAATTTTACAAATTAATGGTGCAGATGTTACGGTTTATGAAAGAGACCTTAATGCACTAGCGCGAACATCTGGAGGAACTTTGGACATTCATTCTGATTCTGGTCAATTTGCGATTCAGAAAGCGGGTTTAATGGAGGAATTTAAAAAATACGCACGACCAACTGGAGAGAAAATGGCTGATATGAACGGAAATATTACTTCTGACGAAATGCCTGATGAAACTAATGCTTTTTCACGCCCAGAAATTGATCGAAACGATCTTCGAAAAATTATGCTGGAGAATCTAACCGAAAATACAGTAGTTTGGGATAGCCAACTAATTAATATTGAAAAACTTGAAGACCAATATGTTTTAGAATTCAAAAATGGCACAACAGCAACTGCCGATTTTGTAATCGTTGCAAATGGCGGAAGATCGAATGCTAGAAAATTTGTGAGCGATCAAGAACCTCAGCTTTCTGGAACTTATATTATTCAAGGAGAAATTGTGAATCCTGATCAAGATTATCCCGAATTTAAACCAAAATACGGAAACGGAAATGTGATGGCAATGGGAGAACACAAAATGTTTTACACCCATACCATGCGCGACGGTTCTGTTCATTTTGGAGTTTCTTTTAAAGCCGATGAAGATTGGGTTTCGAACCACGGGATTAATTTTGAAGATGATCAATCTGTGATTTCTTTTTTGAATGAAACTTTTGAAAATTGGGGAGATGATTACAAAAAATTCTTTGCCGCTTCTACAGAGTTTTCTGGTTTGCCTTTAAGATTGTTTTCTTTAGAAGAATCTTGGAAAGAACATTCAAACCTTACACTTGTTGGCGACGCAGCACATTTGATGCCTCCATTTGCAGGCGAAGGTGTAAATATGGGCTTGTTTGATGCTTTCCATTTAACCCAAAATTTAACCAACGGAAAATTTAAAACAATTGATGAAGCAATCGCTGATTATGAGAAAAAAATGTTCGGTTATGCATTAGAAGCACAACGCATGACAAAGAAAATGGAAGATTTACTGCATTCAGATATTGTGGCTGAAGATATTCTAAACAGCCGTTACGAATAAATTTCATAGCTTTATAGTTATAATGAACCTTTCAAAAAATAATAGAACTTGCAAAAAAGGGCATCACTATTTTAAAACTAGTGACTGCCCTACTTGTCCTATTTGCGAAGCTGAAAAAAAGCCCAAATCTGGGATTTTATCTATTTTATCTGCACCTGCAAGAAGAGCTTTAGAAAGTAAAAGCATTAAAACTGTAGAAGATTTATCACAATATACTCAAGCAGAAATTATGTCTTTGCACGGAATTGGTCCAAGCAGTTTACCAAAACTTTTGGAAGAGTTAAGAAAGAATGGTCTTGCTTTTAAAGAAAAGAATTCTAACCTATAAAGTAGTTTTTATTTCTTACTTTCGTTTTCTAAGCGAAAAAAAGTGCTTTGAACTACTTATGAAAAGACTATTTTTATTTCTTCTTTCTTTTGTTACATTTTTAAACCATGCCCAATCTAACCAAATTTTAGATTTTAAAGCTGGGTATGCTCCAGAAACCAATTATCTTCAAACCACGATTAATTCATCCGATTATGAAGTTTTGTATTCTGGCAGCGAAACGTTCTTAGAAACCTTAAAGAATAATAAAGTACAAAACCCTTCTAAAATAAAGACTGTCTTTAATTTAGAAACGGTTTCTAAAACTGGTAAAAGTGATAAAAGCGGCAATTTCCCAATAACAATCGAGTACCTGAAATCGGTAGATTTAGATGGAAAAACTATAATTCCAAACGGTACCCTCATTTATGGAAAAGCTTCATTGTCTACCATGCCAGAAATAGATTCTATTGTTTCAAAAGACATGGAAGAGGATTTTAAAAATACTGTTTTTCAAATGGTTAAAAATACTTTTTCACAATTGGCTCTTCCGCATAAAAAACTAAAAATAGGCGAATCTTTTACTCAAGAAAGCCCATTAATACTGCCTATCGCAGGGATAAATATTGAAATGCAAATTACTACGGTGTACAATTTAAAAAGCATAAATTCTAAAAATGCTTTCTTTGATATTACGCAGACTTACACAATGAAAATGTCTGACAACAGATTTGAAACCAACGGATCTGGAATTGGAAAAGGTAATTTGATTTATGATATACCCAATCATTTTATAAGTGAGAACAATTTGGAAATGGATTTTACTCTCGGCTTAAAACACACTGATTTTGCCTTAGATTTAAAATCTAAAAGTGATTTCAAACAAACATCAACCATATCAAAAGGCAAATAAAAAAAGGCGTAAGAAAAAAATCTTACGCCTTTTGTTTTATATGAAACCTCAGAAATTATCTAGAATAATTTGGAGCTTCTTTTGTAATAGTTACGTTATGTGGATGGCTTTCAGTGATTCCGCTAGAAGTGATCCTAACAAAACGTCCAGATTCTTGTAAAGTTGGAATATCTTTAGAACCACAGTATCCCATACCTGCACGAAGACCTCCAATAAACTGAAGCATGCTTTCGTTTAATTCTCCTTTGTAAGGAACACGTCCTACGATTCCTTCTGGAACTAATTTTTTAACGTCGTCTTCAACATCTTGGAAATAACGATCTTTAGATCCTGTTTGCATTGCTTCAACAGAACCCATTCCGCGGTAAGATTTGAATTTTCTTCCTTCAAAAATGATAGTTTCTCCTGGAGATTCTTTTGTACCAGCTAATAATGAACCCAGCATTACACAGTCAGCACCCGCAGCGATTGCTTTAGGAATATCTCCTGTATAACGAATTCCACCATCAGCAATAACTGGAACTCCAGTTCCTTTAATTGCTGCAGCAACTTCTAAAACTGCCGAGAATTGAGGAAAACCAACACCTGCAACGATACGAGTTGTACAGATAGAACCAGTTCCGATTCCAACTTTTACTCCATCAGCACCATTTTCTACTAAATATTTAGCAGCTTCTGGCGTTGCAATGTTTCCAACAATTACATCTATTTGAGGGAATTTTGATTTTACTTCTTTCAGTACATTCACCACACCTTCTGTATGTCCGTGAGCTGTATCGATAATAATTGCATCTACACCAGCAGCAACCAAAGCTTCTGCTCTTAAAACAGCATCTCCAGTAACTCCAATTGCAGCAGCAACTCTTAAACGACCAAAGCTGTCTTTATTAGCAATTGGTTTTTGAGTCAATTTTGTAATATCTCTAAAAGTAATTAAACCAACTAATTCATTTTGAGCATTTACAACTGGTAATTTTTCGATTTTATGGCCTTGTAAAACTACTTCTGCTTGCTCAAGTGAAGTTCCTTCCGCTACAGTTACTAAGTTTTGGCTTGTCATAACCTCAGCAATTGGTCTCGCACCGTTTTTCTCAAAACGTAAATCACGGTTTGTAACAATCCCTTTTAAGATTCTGTTTTCGTCAACGATTGGTATACCACCGATTCCGAATTCTTTCATGGCATTTTTTGCATCAGCAATTGTAGAGTTGGTTGGTAATGTTACCGGATCGATAATCATACCTGCTTCTGCACGTTTTACTTTTCGAACTTTTCCTGCTTGTTGTTCGATAGTCATATTTTTATGTAAAACACCTATTCCGCCTTCTTGTGCCATAGCAATTGCCATTGCGCTTTCAGTTACTGTATCCATAGCAGCAGATACAATTGGAACGTTTAATGTAATGTTTCTTGAAAATTTTGATTTAATGCTCACTTCGCGAGGAAGCACATTCGAGTAGTTAGGTACTAATAATACATCGTCGTAAGTTAAACCTTCGCCGATAATCTTGGAGTTGTGTGCTATCATGGTGCAATTTCTAGTTGAATTGCGTGCAAATATAGTGAATAAATTGGAAACTTGAATACTAACTTATTCATAAAATTGACTTTACACGAAAAACCTTACGGTTTTAAAACTTCAATAATTAAATTCCAAATTCCAAAACTTAACCTAAATTCTAATACTCCATAGTTTGTATGTTGGAATTTAAAAAATTGAAAATTTCTATTCTTTGTCTTGAAAAACAAAATTGATTCCGAGTTGAAAGGCGGCACTGCTGGCTTTAGAAATATCTTTATATTCTAAAACATTATTGACCAGAGCATAAATATTTACCGGACCAATTGTTCCAGCAAGTCCTAATCCGACATTTTTATTTGAAAAAGTATCTAAAGTGTACGTTGCTTTAAAATCTAATTTTTTAAAAATATTTCTTCTATAAAAAGCGGTTATCGCAAACAAAGGTGTTCGAGGGGCAGACATTGCAAAAACTTGTATTCCTGTCGCATTTTTATAATATTTATTGACTTTTCCATGACAATTGCATTCGTCATCTGGACGCGCTTCTCCAAATGAATATTCTATAGAAGAATAAAGTTTTGTAGGGCGCCAAGTGGTATACTTATTATAAAGTGTATCTCTTGGTATTGCTTTGTCAAATTCGTCAAAAACATTTTCAGGATCATCTGTCCCCATAAAATCCGGATTTGCACCATTGTAACGGTAAATTCCTTTATAGGCAAGTGTTTCGATATCTTTGGTCTGTCTCACAAAACCCAAATCTATAACACTTGCGGTAAATTGTAAATTGTCTTTTATATAATAGGTAATTCCGGCATCTATTCCAAAACCTAGACTTCCATTAAAAAAGGTATTATTGGCAATATCACGAACTACATTTCCCTCGTATTCATCTTTTGTAAAACGGGCAAGACCTGATGTTCTCAATTCTAAATTGGAAGAAATAACCTGACTGTATAAATTTGGTGTTCCTGGCTCCTCGCCTGTATAAATGTAACCTGAGTTTTTTGTAGAAGTTGCATTTGCACCGCTAGAATAGATTTTAGCGCGACCTCCGTAAACAAATTTGTCATTGAGTTTTTTATGAAAACCAACATGAAAAACAGAAAGCACTTCGGCTTTCATGCTTAAATCGCCTAGATTAAATGATTTTCCGATATAATCTCGATTTCCGTTTAAAGCTAGTAAAGCAAGATCTTTGGGAACAAACATAAAGAAGTCGAATTCTTGATACAATCCAAAGGAAATATAAGAACGGCTTTCTCTGCCTCCAATTCTAAATCCGCCAGAAAATATTTCCAATTGCTGATTGGTTACTACTTTATCTCTGCTAGAAGATTTATTTACAACATCTCTAACCTTTTGATTAAAATCGACTCCATCGTCTGAAAACAGATCATAGGCTGAGAAACTGCTAGATCCGACATTAGCTGAAATTCCAGACAAAACGGGAAATCCAAAATAGTATTTATACGAGACATCAGCTCCTGGATTTACAAGCGAAGACTGCGGAATTGAAGTAAAGTTATACAGCAATTCTCTGTTTTGGGCAAAACAGAAAAGATGAAAAAACAAGCAAAATATTAGCGCCTTTCTCATTCGATTACTAAATAAGCCGTTGCACTTGATCTTAATTTTAAGCTTCCTTCACTCTGGCCATTTAAAGGAGTGTCCCGAGGCAATTACTACCACAAAACCAATTTTTTGAGTTTGTTTTAAAAGATCCAATCGAGCATTTTCAAAAACTTCTGTAGGATATTTTTATAACATTTGGTGTTCCTTTATAAGATGGAACGGTAAAAGATATAGTTTGCAAAACCTCATTTTGATCATTCAGCAAAAGCATATTTAGAACGAAAGCACGATTGATGTTATTTTCGACTTCAAAATCAAACTCCGCTTTTTTAAGACGTTCGGTAAAGAATTTCTCTTTAAAAACATCAAAGTCTCTAACATCTGGATAAACATTAGTTCCTCCATCGTCTATAAGTCTATTGGCCGGAATATTAAAATACGCAAGATTGGCTACAAAAACAGGCTCTATCTTAAAATCGTTTACCTGATCAAAATTCAAATCGCTTGAACAGGAAAATAATAAAAAGGTACAAAATAATAGGCTCGAAATTTTATTTAATGGGCTTGACCTCATGACAATAGTTATAGCTATAATAAATGTAACGCATTATGCAAACAATCATTATCTAAGGTAAGAAAATATAACTATTTTTTAATGAAACTTTCCAAACAATTTTGAAGCTTCATTGTATGCGCTTTCAAAACTAAGAGAATTAAGTCCGGTTATTTTTTTATTGGCAGTAAAATAAGAAACCAGTTTTTCTGTTGGCATATTTCCTGTTAGTTTATCGGTTGCCATTGGGCAGCCTCCGAAACCTTGAATAGCTCCGTCAAAACGAATACAGCCTGCTTTTGCCGCAGCGTCTATTTTTTCGAACCAGCTTTCTGGCGTGGTATGAAGATGGGCTCCAAACTCAATTTCAGGATATTTCGGAATTAAATCTGAAAACAAATATGTAATTACTTCTGGCGTAGAAGTTCCAACAGTATCAGAAAGTGATAAAATTTTCACACCCATTGCTGCCAATTTTTCGGTTGATTCTGCAACAATTTCAACATTCCACGGATCTCCATAAGGATTTCCGAAACCCATGGAAAGATAGGTCACAACTTCTTTATTTTTCTTATCAGCAACTTCCAGAATTTCTTCTAAGGTAACCAAAGATTCTGCAATAGTTTTATGCGTATTACGCATCTGAAAGTTCTCAGAAATAGAAAATGGAAAACCTAGATATTGAATCTGCTCATAATTTGCAGCTGTTATAGCGCCTTGTGTATTGGCAATAATAGAAAGCAATTTACTTGTTGTTTGAGACAAATCTAACTGCTCTAGAACCTCAGCAGTATCTTGCATTTGTGGAATAGCTTTTGGAGAAACAAAACTTCCAAAATCGATTGTATCAAAGCCAACTCTTAACAAAGCTTGTATGTAAGTAACTTTATTTTTTGTCGGAATAAAAGCCTTAATGCCTTGCATGGCATCTCTAGGGCATTCGATAATTTTGATTTCTTTACTCAAAGCGTATTCTTTTGTAAAGGCTAAGTTAGTTTCTTTTTTGATGATATAAAAGAGATTTTTGCTTGAAGTCTATTATTACAAAATAGCATCATATTATAAAATATTACCAAAAAGCGTGATATTACAAATTATTACCCAAAAACGTAATAATAAATCTTATTACGTATATTTGTAATAGAAAATTTATAATTTTTTACTTATATTTGAGTTATGACTAGTGTAATTACAGGCGACATAATTGGTTCAAGACAACAAGAATCTCAGCATTGGGTTGAGGATTTAAAGAAGATCTTGGCTCCATTTGGCAAAACTCCAAATGAGTGGGAAGTATATCGAGGAGACGAATTTCAAATTGAAGTCAGTAATCCCGAAGACGCTTTGTTAACCGCTATTTTGGTAAAAGCGCATTTAAGAGCCATAAAATCTGATGCCCGAATGAGTATTGGTTTTGGAGATAAAACACACAATGCCGAAAGAATATCTGAAAGCAACGGTTCTGCGTTTATTAATTCTGGAGAACTTTTTGAAACCTTAAAAAAACAGAAAGTAAATCTAGCCCTGCGAACAGGAGATTTAGATTTCGATGAAAAACTGAATTTAATGCTGCAACTGGCTTTGACTTTTATGGACAGCTGGCTGGTACAATCGGCAGAATTTGTTGCCGCTGCTATTGAAAACCCAACTTTATCGCAAGAAGAATTAGGACAAAAATTAGGCATCAACCAAGCAGCTGTAAGCCGTAGACAAAAAAGAGCTCAGTTTGATTTGGTTATGAATTTAGATCGCTATTTTAGAAAACAAATAAAACAACTTACAGCCTCATGATTTTATTTATAAAACTGTTTCTTGCTCATTTATTAGGAGATTTTATTTGGCAGCCCAATTCTTGGGTAGCCGACAAAGAACTCAAAAAACATAAAAGTGTTTATTTGTATATTCATATTTTACTGCACGGAGTTTTAGCAGCGGTTTTAGTGGGCGAAATCAGTTTTATACCTTATGCTGTTTTAATAGCTGTTACACATGGCATTATCGATTTAATCAAACTGAATTTTCAGAAAAAGAAAACCAAACGAACTTGGTTTGTGTTTGATCAAATGGCGCATATTCTCATTTTAATTGGTGTTGCTCTTTTGTATGAAAACAAAACGATAATCCATTTTTGGCAAAATAATGAATTCTGGATTCTGCTTACAGGAATTTTATTGCTAACCAAACCTACCTCAATTTTTATAAAAACCATCATTTCAATATGGGCTCCAGAAAGCAGAAACAGCCATCAGGATAATTCTCTGATAGCTGCTGGAAATTATATTGGTATTTTAGAACGCTTATTTGTTTTCGGATTTATCTTAACCGGACATTTTGAAGCGATCGGTTTTCTGCTTGCTGCTAAATCTATTTTTAGATTCGGTGATTTAAAAGAAGCCAAAGACCGAAAACTTACAGAATACGTAATGATCGGAACTTTAATCAGTTTTGGTATTGCAATAATAGCTGGCCTTTTAGTCCAAGCACTACTTTTACAACTGCCTTAAAACCTTTTTATTGATTGCTTTTATCAAAGCTGAACCTTCGTAAATAAAGCCAGTGTACAACTGCACTAAACTTGCACCTGCATTTAGTTTTTCAATTGCATCATCTGCAGAATGAATTCCTCCTACTCCAATAATTGGAAATGCTTTATTGCTTTTTTCCGAAAGAAAACGAATGACTTCTGTTGAACGTTTCGTTAAAGGTTTTCCAGACAAACCTCCTGTTTCCGTTTGATTGGCAGATTGTAATCCTTCTCTTGAAATTGTAGTATTTGTAGCAATTACACCTGCAATCTGAGTTGTTTTTACAATATCAATAATATCCAATAATTGCTCGTCTGTTAAGTCTGGAGCAATTTTTAAAAGAATTGGTTTTATTTTTTGAGTGCTTGTTTTTTGCTTTTCAACATTTCTGTTCTGCAAAGTTTGCAGTAAAGCCGTTAACGGTTCTTTATCTTGTAGAGCTCTCAAATTTGGTGTATTTGGCGAACTTACATTCACTACAAAATAATCTACATGATTAAACAAAGCGTCGAAACAAATGATATAATCTTTTACTGCATCCTCATTATCGGTTACTTTATTTTTTCCGATATTTCCTCCAATCAAAACACCCGAATTCTTTTTCAAACGTTCTACCGCTTCCAGAACACCGCCATTATTAAATCCCATTCGGTTAATAATCGCTTGATCTTCTTTTAAACGGAACAAACGTTTCTTCGGATTTCCTTCTTGTCCAACTGGCGTTACAGTTCCAATTTCGATAAAACCAAAACCAAAATCACCAAGTTCTTTATACAGTTTTGCATCTTTATCAAAACCAGCCGCAAGTCCAACTGGATTTTTAAATTTAATTCCGAAAACCTCTCTTTCTAATCGAACATCTTTCACTTCATAAATTGATCTTATAATTGCCGAAACTCCTGGGATTTTTGAAATGAATTTTACAAAAGAAAAAGTAAAATAATGCACTTTTTCGGGATCAAAACAAAAAAGTATCGGGCGAATTATCAATTTATACATAAGAGTTGTGTTGTTGTTATTTTGGCTGCAAATTTAAATATTATAGTTTAAAAAGGTGTCTTTTTGCGAAAACAAATCATTTTCTTTTTGTTTGATTATTCTACTTATAAATAAAACCATTCTTAAATTTTATGTCATGTACTGTTTAAAAACATGTTTTTTATGTTGCAAATTATAAAATGAAACAAGTTCACTTCTTTTAAAACTTCCTTTTGGGTTAAGAATCTCTAATTTTGAGATATTCATTCCAAATAAAAACCTATACACCAGTAAAATATTCAAATCCGAAAAAAACTTATTTTTTTTCAGATTGTCATTATACCCACGTTCAAAAAATCCTTCACAATAATTATTAATTAATCAAGTTCAATTATGAAAGTCAGTAAACAATTAATTCTAAAAAGTATCTTCGTACTTCTATTTTGTCTTTCTTTCGGTTTATCAAGTAAATTATTTGCGCAAGCAGATCCTCAGCAGGTAACCAAAGAAACTTTTAAAGGAAAAATGGCCTTAGACATTAGAGACTCCAAAAGTGATTGGGCTCCATACTTACCTAAAAAAGCACCAGCAGGAGCTCCAAATATTCTATTTATCTTATATGATGACACTGGTATGGCTGCATGGTCAACATACGGAGGAGCGATTAATATGCCAACGATGCAAAAATTAGCCGATAACGGAATTACTTACTCGCAATGGCATACAACAGCTTTATGTTCTCCAACTCGCTCTACACTTTTAACAGGTCGCAACCATCACCTTAACGGAATGGCTGCAATCACAGAAACAGCAGATGGATATCCTGGAGCAAGCGGAAGAATTCCTAAACAAGCCGCAACAATTGGCCAGATTCTTCAAGATAATGGTTGGAGTACTTTTTGGGTTGGAAAAAATCATAATGTACCCGAACAAGATATTGCCTCTGGCGAGCCTAGAGCGACTTGGCCACTTCAAATGGGATTTGATCGCTTTTATGGTTTTCTTGGCGGAGAAACCAATCAATGGTATCCTGATTTAGTTGAAGACAATCATTTTATTGAACCACCTGCAACTCCAGAAGAAGGATATCATTTATCTAAGGATTTAGCCGATCATGCATTAGAATTTATCAAAGACCAACAGGCAACAAATCCTTCCAAACCATGGTACATGTGGTATTGTCCAGGCGCCAATCATGCTCCACATCAAGCTCCTGAAGAATACATTGCAAAATATAAAGGCAAATTTGACGAAGGTTATGATGCGTATCGTAAATGGGTTCTTCCTAGAATGATTGCAAAAGGAGTTTTACCTCCGGGAACAAACTTTGACAAATTTAACCCTATGCCTCCGGGAGTAGCAAATCCTGCAGATAATGTACTAGATTGGAATAAATTGAAACCAGAAGAAAAGAAATTATTTTCAAGATTGGCCGAAGTATATGCAGGTTTCTCAGAATATACAGATACGCAGGTTGGAAGAATTATTGATTATCTAGAAAAAACAGGACAGCTTGAAAATACACTTGTAATTTATGCTGCTGATAATGGTGCTTCAGGCGAAGGTTCTGAATCAGGTTCTGTTAACGAAAACAAATTCTTTAACGGCTATCCTGACGAATTAAAAGAAAACCTAAAATATATTGATAAATTAGGAAGCCCTGACACTTACGAACACTACCCAACAGGCTGGGCTGCTGCATTTTCTACACCATTTAAAATGTTTAAAAGATATAGCCAATATGCAGGAGGAACTTGTGATCCGTTGGTAATGTCATGGCCTAAAGGAATAAAAGCAAAAGGTGTTGTTCGTGATCAATTCCATCATTCTACAGATATTGTTCCGACAATATTAGATGTATGCGGATTAGAAATGCCTAAAGAATACCGAGGCGTTCCACAATATCCATTATCTGGAGTTTCAATGCGCTATACTTTTGACGCTGCTCCAAATACTAAAACTCAAAAACACATTCAGTATTTTGCCATGTTAGGAAGCCGCGCCTTATGGAAAGACGGATGGAAAGCTGTAGCATTACATTCTCCATTGTCTGGAAAAGGAAATTTTGACAAAGATGTATGGGAATTATACAACACCGATGTAGATAGATCTGAATCTAAAAATTTAGCTGCAAAATATCCAGACAAATTAAAAGAATTGATTAAAGACTGGAACGATGAAGCTGCCAAAAACTTGGTATTGCCACTTGACGACCGCTCTGCAATTGAAATTCTAGGAACCGAAAGACCTTCTTCTGAAGCCCCTCGCGATCTTTACAAATACTACCCTGGAACTTCAGCAGTACCAGAAGGTGTAGCAGTTAATGTACGTGGACGCTCTTATAAAATTGTTGCCGATGTTGATGTGAAAGATGCAAATGCTTCGGGTGTAATTTTTGCACATGGATCACGTTTTGGAGGACATACTTTATTTCTAAAAGACAAAAAATTAAATTATGTATACAACTTCTTAGGGATTGCACCAGAGCAAAGATTTACTTCGAATGTTGCTATAACTCCAGGAAAACACGTTTTTGGAATGGAATTTAATCGTGAAAAAGCAGGTTCCAAATGGTGAATCTATTGGAACAATGAAATTGTACATAGACGGTAAAGAGGTAGCATCTGGAACCTATGAGAACACAATCTGGTAAATTTACACTTTCTGGAGACGGGCTTTGTGTTGGTTTTGACAGCGGTGATGCCGTTAGCCAAGAATACAAAACGCCTGGAACTTTTAAAGGCGGTGAAATTTATGGTGTTGGTGTAAATGTTGGAAAAATCGAATATAGCGACTTAAACAGCGAAGCAAAAAGAGCTATGAAAAGAGATTAATTAAAACATTTAATTCTAAGAGGTATTTGACATTAGCAGGTAACTGTGCAGCAAATACCTCTTTTTCTTCAAAATCACTATCATTCATTTTGAAAATTAAAAAGTTAATAAAATGTTGTACTTAAAACGTTATTTCAAAAAATCATCTTTAATTTCACTCCTTTTTTGTTTAACATGTATTTATTCAAGCCAAATTACAGCTCAAGAAAACGAGGAAAAAAAAACATTTAGTACCCATCATCAAATTGGAATTTCAATTAATCATGTTCATGTTTTTGAAGGTCGTGATGAAGAAGGAAACCGCGAAGTTTTAAGTCTTCCGGCTTGGGGAGTTGATTATACTTTTCAATTCCATGAAAAATGGGCTATTGGACTTCACACTGATTTTATTATTGAGAAATTTAAAGTAGAAAAAGTTTACGGAAGCCAAAAAGATAAAGAAACCATAGAAAGAAGCTACCCTATAGCTCCTGCTTTAATAGGAATTTATAAACCTAATGAGCATTGGAGTTTTCTCTTAGGCTTTGGAGGTGAATTTGCCAAAGAAGAAGATTTTTTCCTGACCCGTGCCGGAGTTGAATATGGATATGAACTTCCTAAGGGATGGGAAATTTTTGGCACTGTGAGTTATGACTTTAAATGGAATGCTTATGACAGCTGGGGAATTGGTTTAGGAATTGCAAAAAACTTTGGAGGAAAATAATCATACAAACCCATTGATCTTATGTATAGCGCAAATAAATTCAATCTTATCTCTAAAAATAGATTCTTAGTTTTCCTTTTAATAATTGGTTTTAAAGGACTTTCGCAACAAGAAAAAGATACCACAAAGCTGATGAATGTTCGGTATGGCAGTAAAGGAATTGAATTGGAAACTCGAGACAAAAAGTTCCTTTTTCAACTACAAAGCCGATTTCAATTTCGTTTCTCCACTCCTTACGATACAGATCCTTTAACTTATGACGATTACAGCCAAGATGCTAAAACGACTTTTAAAATAAATCGTGCCAGATTAAAAATTGGCGGTCATGCTTTTGAACCTTGGCTGAAATATTATTGGGAATATGAATTGAGTCAGTCCAACTTACTTGATTTCAGGATTATGATTGAAAAATGGGATTGGCTGAGCTTTAAAGTAGGGCAATGGAAAACTGAATTTACCCGCGAACGTTTCATAAGCAGTGGCGAGCAGCAAATGGTTGAGCAATCCCTAATTAATCGTCCTTTTACCGTAGACAGACAATTGGGAGTTGAAGTCTACGGACACTTAAAAGGAGCTGGAATCGCCGATTTTAATTATTGGGCCGCAGCTTTGACAGGAACAGGACGTGGAAGCACCTCAAATGACGATAATCATTTAATGTATTTTGGAAGAGCACAATGGAATTTTTTAGGAAGATTTCTTGATTTTGAAGGCTGTGATTTAGAATTTCACGAAAAACTCACTCCGATAATAGCCTTTTCAGCCATAACCAACCGAAGCCCTTATACCCGTTTCTCTCAAGCGGGAGGAGGTTCTCTAGACGGATTTGAAAATGGTTTACCGGGCCAATACAGAGTCAATCAATGGAATTTTGAAACTGCTTTTATGTATCGTGGTTTTTCTTGGCAAAGCGAATTACATACCAAAGAAATTATTGATAAAATAAATAATGATGACACAACCATAATGAAAGGCTATTACGTTCAGGCAGGGTATTTTTTTCATAATGTTTTCGAATGGTGGCCAAAACATTTAGAAATGGCTGGACGACATGCCGCTTATAGACCTGACAATTCTATAAGAGAAAATAGACAAGACGAATCTACATTGGCTTTTAACTGGTTTTTTAAAGGACACAAAAACAAGTTGACCTCAGAGGTGAGTTATTTTACTTTTCAAGACAAAACGCTTTCCCTACAGCAAGGATGGCGATTTAGAATACAATGGGATATCTCATTATAAATCAAACTTTTAATCCATTAATTCAAAACGGACATTTTTTTTTCATAACTTTAAATCACATAAATTACTGAATATGAAAAGTATATCGAAAACAGTAAAAAAACTGGCACTTTTAATGTGTTTGACCGGAGCTTTTTTGTTTATTTCTGTTGACAGTTTAGCACAGCGCCATCGTGGCGGTGGCGGCGGATTCAACAGAGGCGGCGGTGCAGTACAAAGTCGTCCGGCAAGACCTGCTACGCAATCTAGACCAAATGTCACAAGACCTAGCACAACAAGGCCAGCGGCAACAACTAGACCAGCAACGGTTAGACCTGGAGCAAACAATTCTGGAACTAAAATAAACAGACCTACAAACAATTCCAACAGAAACAATACGGTAAATAGAAACAATACTGTAAACATAAATAATGTTGGCAACAGAAACACCAACATAAGTGGCAATACAGTCAATAGAAACAGAAATAATGTCAATATTAATGTTAACAATAGCGTTCATGTTCGCAATAATCGAAATACAGTAGTTCGTCCAGGATATAGACCATATACACGCCCGCCTTATGTGTATGGCGGTTATAGATACAACTGTTATCATCCGTATTATCCGCGTCCCTATGTGCCTTTTTATTGGGGACCTGTTTGGCATCCGTGGGGATTTTTTGTCGCCACTCTAGCAACTACAGCGATTATTGTTAGTGTGGAAAATCAGAAATACCATTACGATCAAGGAGTTTGGTATACCTCAACAAATGGCGGTTATACTGCTGTACCTGCACCAGTCGGCGGTACTGTAAATAACATTCCAAGCGGAGCAGAAACGGTTAATACCGGAACGGTGAATAATTATTATTACGGCGGAACGTATTATGAAAAAGATGGAGAAAAATATACTGTCGTTGCTCCTACAGCAGGAACAATAGTAGAAAAACTGCCCGAAGGTGGAGAAGAAGTCACTATAGGTGATGTAAAATATGTAAAATTTGGAGAAACCTACTATCAACCCGTACAAGTTGATGGTAAAGACAAATACGAAGTCGTTCAAGTTGAAAAAGATAGTTAATTTTATTAATTCTATAAAATTAATATACTATAAAAGTAATTTTACCTAATTTTATGCCCACTATTGATAACCATTATAAGCTCAAAAATAAATAAACCATGAAAAACAAAACCTTTTGGATTTTTGCGTTACTCACATTGTCCATTATTTCAATCGCTTACAGTTATACCAGATTTACAACTAAAGTTGAAACAACAGCAGCAGAATGTCATGAAATTCCAAGTAATGTTGAATCTGAATTTAAACCAACTGTCGAAAATAAATTTAAACCTGCAGAAAAAGCACCAAAAGGTATGGTTTGGATTCCTGGTGGCGAATTTTCTATGGGAACTAATGTTGAAGACGAAAGTCTGTGCAGCATTAAAGGCGTAACGAAAGATGCAGCTCCAATTCATAGAGTGTATCTTGATGGCTATTATATGGATGAAACTGAAGTAACTAATGAAGAATTCGAAAAATTTGTAAAAGCCACAGGATATGTAACTGTTGCCGAACAAAAACCAACAAAAGAAGAATTTCCATCCGCAAGCGAAGAAGATTTAGTGACAGGTTCTGTGGTCTTTACTCCTACACCATCTGCAGTTAATTTGAATAATTTCTTGCAATGGTGGCGTTATGAACCTGGTGCAGATTGGAGACATCCTGAAGGCCCGCAAAGCAACATTATAGGAAAAGAAAAATATCCTGTTGTTCATGTGGTTTATGAAGATGCTCAAGCTTACGCAAAATGGCCGGAAAAAGACTTCCAACAGAGGCTGAATGGGAATTTGCGGCAAGAGGCGGTAAAACTGGAAATTTATATGCGTGGGGAAATGATTTAAAACCTAAAGGAAAATTTCAAGCTAATATTTATCAAGGACATTTTCCAATAAAAGATGGCGATACAGGAGAAGATGGTTTCAAAGGAATTGCTCCAACAAAACAATATGCTCCAAATGCATATGGTTTGTATGATATCGCTGGAAATGTTTGGGAATGGGTACACGATTGGTATAGTGTAGATTATTACAAATCATTAGCCGAAAGCGGGAAAGTAACAAAAAATCCGCAAGGTTCAGACGCTTATTATGATCCAAACGATCCTACTGAAATAAAACGCGTTCACCGTGGCGGTTCGTTCTTATGTACAGATCAATATTGCACGCGATACATGGTTGGAACAAGAGGAAAAGGCGAAATCAGATCTGCTGCAAACCACGTAGGTTTTAGATGCGTAAAAAGTAAATAACAAACTCAAAATACCAAAAAGGGATTCTAAATTGAATCCCTTTTTTATTAATTCAGATATTGAAAGCTAAATTTTCGCGGAGAAAAATTTTTCTATATTTGCTAAAAATTCAAAAAAATGCAACATATCATAGATCGCTTTATCAGTTATGTAACGATTGATACGGAATCGGATCCAAATTCACAAACAACACCAAGTACGCAAAAACAATGGAATCTTGCTAATAAATTAGTTGACGAACTAAAAGCAATCGGCCTTGAAGACGTAACAATTGATGACAAAGCGTATATCATGGCAACGCTTCCAAGTAATGTTGATCATGAAGTACCAACTATTGGTTTTGTTTCTCACTTTGACACTTCCCCAGATTTTAGCGGAGCAAATGTAAAACCTCAGATTGTTGAAAATTACGAGGGAAAAGATATCGTATTGAATGCGGAAAAAAACATTATTTTATCTCCAGACTACTTTAAAGATTTATTATTATATAAAGGACAAACGATCATTACAACTGACGGAACAACTTTATTAGGAGCTGATGATAAAGCTGGAATTACAGAAATTGTTTCGGCAATGGAATATCTTATTCAGCATCCAGAAATCAAACACGGAAAAATCAGAATCGGATTTACTCCTGATGAAGAAATTGGCCGTGGCGCACATCATTTTGATGTAGAAAAATTCGGAGCACAATGGGCTTACACAATGGACGGAAGTCAGATTGGGGAATTAGAATACGAAAATTTCAACGCTGCTGGAGCTAAAATCACTTTTAAAGGAAAAAGCGTTCACCCAGGTTACGCTAAAGGAAAAATGATCAATTCTATGCTTTTAGCAAATGATTTCATTAACGAACTTCCAAAAGGTGAAACGCCGCAGGAAACCAGAGGTTATGAAGGTTTTTTCCATGTTCATCACATCAAAGGAAACATTGAAGAGACAGTTTTAGAATTGATTATTCGTGATCACAACAGAAAGAAATTTGAAAAAAGAAAAGAATTGATTCATAAATTGGCGAAACAATTCAATAAAAAATTCGCGAAGAAATTTGGCGAAGATATTGTAATTGCCGAAGTAAAAGATCAATATTACAATATGAAAGAAAAGGTTCTTCCTGTAAAACATATTGTAGATATTGCTGAAAAGGCAATGAGAGAATTAAACATCAAGCCGATCATTAAACCAATTCGTGGCGGAACAGACGGATCTCAATTGTCTTTTATGGGACTACCTTGTCCGAACATTTTTGCTGGTGGGCATAACTTTCACGGAAAATACGAATATGTTCCTGCAGAAAGCATTCAGAAAGCAACTGATGTAATCGTAAAAATTGCACAGCTGACTGCTATACCAGGAATTTTTGATGCAACAGAAAAATCTAAAAGAAAAAGATAAAGTGGAACCGAATTCTGATAAAAAACACGTTTGGGATAAAGTCAATCAATGGGAAGAAGAACTTCTTTTTCTGAAATCGATTATTGATAAAACTGAGCTGGTTGAAACCATAAAATGGGGAGGACTTATTTATGTTTACAACAAAAAAAATGTTATCGGAATTGGAGGTTTTAAAAATTATTTTGCAATTTGGTTTTTAAATGGCGTATTTCTGAAAGATGAGAAAAAGAGATTAATCAACGCTCAAGAAGACAAAACAAAATCGATGCGCCAATGGCGTTTTACTTCTAAAGATGAAGTAAACGAAAAAGAAGTCTTAGAATACATTCAAGAAGCAATTGAAAACGAAAAGCAAGGAAAAGTAATAAAACCTTCTAAAAAAGAAGCTATAATCTCTGAACTTTTAGAAAACGAAATGACTCAAAATCCAACTTTAAAGGAGGCATTTGCAAAATTTTCTCCATACAAACAGTATGAGTTTTTAGAATATATTGAAACTGCAAAACAGGAAAAAACAAGGCTTTCGAGAATTGAAAAAGTGATTCCGATGATTTTGGCGAATGTTGGATTGAATGATAAATATCGATAAATAAATTTCAATTTACAAAATTCCAAATTCCAAACTATACGAGGCTAAACCTTTGTCAAAGTTTAAAACTTTGACAAAGGTTTTTTCATAATAGAAAACACATCATCTTGCAAACATAGCCCGTGGTTTTAACCACGGGACGCAATCATTATCACAATCCGTTTCCCGTGGTTAAAACCACGGGCTATTTTTGCATACAATGAATTAAAATCTTTGCGGAGCTACTTGCGAAGATTTCTCCCTTCGGTCGAAATGACAAAAATGGGTACAAAAAAATCCCAAACTCCTTATTTGGAATTTGGGATTTTAAATATTGTAATTTTTAAAAAAAATTATGCTTTTTTATTCAAAGCAGCGCTCAATTCAAGAGAAATTGCAGAACGCTCTAATTTTAATTTTCCAGACATAGTTTCGATTACAACAGTAGTTTCTGCTAATTCAGCGATTTTACCGTGGAAACCACTTTTTGTTACTATTTTGTCACCTACTTTTAGGCTGCTTTCAAATTCTTTTTCGTTTTTAGCTCTTTTTTGTTGTGGTCTGATCATGAAGAAATAGATTACCACGAACATCAAAAGGAATGGCGCAAATTGAGTTAATTGTCCCATAATTTAAATTTATTTTTGATTTATATTTAATACTCTTTTTTAACTTCTCCCGAAGCCTCGGGACGCTCAGAGAGACAAAGCAGTTGGAATTTGGTATTTAAAAAATTGAAAATTTAATTTTTACATTAACCCTCTTCCCGCTTTTATCATCTTTTTATTGGCAGTAAGCTCTTTAACAAGATTATCTAAAATTCCGTTGATAAAAATACTACTTTTTGGTGTAGAATACTCTTTCGCAATTTCTAAATATTCGTTAAGAGTTACTTTTACTGGAATTGACGGAAATTTAATAAACTCGCAAATTGCCATTTTCAAGATAATAGTATCGATTTCGGCAATACGATCACTGTCCCAATTTGGTGTTTTATCTTCATATTCTTTTGCAAATGCCGTTTCGTTTAGAATTGTTCTTCTAAATAAATCTTTTGCAAAATCTTTATCCTCAACATCTTTATACAATTTAGGCACTCTAAAATCGTCTGGATCTTCCGTTTTAATTGCTTTCAACTGTTTCACAATATGAGTATTTACAACAGGAATATCATCAACCCAAGTCAATTTATCGTCTTCTAAGTACTCGTATAATTTTTCATTCGGAACAATAACATTTTCAAACAAATCAATAATAAATTGTCTGTCTTCTTCAAACGTATTTACGTTATTGCTCATGTATTTTTGGTAGATATCGCTTGCTTTAACATCATTTAAAAGCAAAATAATATAATCATCGTTTAATGACCAGTTATTGATTTTACGATTTTCTAAAGCGATACTAAGAGAATTGCTTTCAGCAAGAAGTTGAAAAATTTTATTCTTTACAAATTTTTCATTCGGATTACGTTCTGCGGCAGTTGCCAGGTGTTTTTTGCTTGACAGATGCAAATAGACAGCTTCTTTTTTGCAAATTTCTATCAATGAAGAAAGCATTATAAGATATAAGTCCTGAATATTATCAATGCTGTAGAAAAGAAATTTCTCTTCTTTTTCCATGTTATCAGAACCGCTTTGGTGCATTGCATAAATGGATTGCATTACTTTAACGCGTATGTGTCTTCTATTTACCACCTTGTAAGAACATTTAAAAATTAGTCTGCAAAAGTATAACTTTTGATACGTATTTTAAAATTAATTCGTAAAAAAGTAGTTGTTTTAGTGGTCTTTTTTATTTAGTTTTCAGTCGCAGTCGCAGTTTTCAGTATTTAGCAAAAACAAAAAATCTCAGTTTCCAGTAGATCTGAAAACTGAGACTGAGACTGTAAACTTAAAAAATTACTTAGAAGCGTTCTCGATTCTTCTTTGATCGATACGATTTTGAGCAATTGTAAGAGCAGCTTTATGAGTTGTAATATTGTTTTTAGCAGCAAAATCTATAATTTCTAAAGTTGTGTTATAGATATTTTCTGTTTTGCTCATGATTTCAGCTTTACCGTAGTTGGCTAATTCAGCATAAACATTGATGATTCCACCAGCGTTGATCAAGAAATCTGGAGCGTATAAAATTCCTCTTTCTTGTAATCTTGCTCCATGAACATTCTCATCTGCCAATTGGTTGTTTGCTGCACCAGCAATAACTTTAGCTTTAATTTTATCTGCAGTATTATCGTTAATTGTTGCTCCCATTGCACATGGTGCATAGATATCAACATCTGCAGTATATAAATCTTCGCCAGTATAAATTGTTGCATTGTATTTTGAAGCAACTTGGTATAATTTTTCTTCGTTGATATCAGTAATCGTTACTTGTGCTCCTTCCTTAGTTAAATAATCAACCAAAGTTTCTCCCACGTGTCCAATTCCTTGCACCAAAACTTTTTTACCGTCTAAAACATCAGTACCAAACTGACTTTTAGCAGCAGCTTTCATACCTAAATAAACTCCGTAAGCAGTAACTGGCGAAGGGTTTCCAGAACCACCTCTTTCTTCAGAAATTCCAGTAACATAAGGCGTAACATCTCTTACAGTATCCATGTCTTTAGTTTCCATTCCGACATCTTCCGCAGTGATATATCTTCCGCTAAGTGAGTGAACGAATTCACCAAACTTACGCATTAATTCAGGTGTTTTTTGAGTTTTAGCGTCGCCGATAATAACAGCTTTACCTCCACCAATATTAAGTCCAGTAATGGCAGATTTAAACGTCATACCTCTAGAAAGGCGTAAAACATCGTTTAAAGCTTCCCATTCTGTGTTATAATTCCACATTCTGGTTCCTCCCAAAGCTGGCCCCATAACCGAATTATGAATACCAATAATTGCTTTTAAACCTGTATCTTTGTCATTGCAAAATACAATTTGTTCGTGATCGTCAAAAGATAATTGACCAAAAACAGGATCCATTTTTTGAAGTTCCTTTCCAGTTGCGAAAGTTGCATCCATAGCGCTAGTATTAATTAGGTTAAAATTATGAATTTGTCAAAAAGACATCTCAAACATAATTAAAAAATACACATGCGCTAATTTTTTGTCTTTAAAATAACAATTTTACAATATAATTGTTTTGAATAAATCGCAAATTATTATAATTTTATTTAATAATAATTCTTAAATACAAAACAATTCAATATCATATTTCTTAAAAAAATGAAAGAATTAAGCTATTTAAACAAATATTTCATCAAATATAAATATAGTTTCTCGTTAGGAATTTTAATCACCATAATCGCACAAATATTTTCTCTGTTTACCCCAAAGCTCATCAGCAAGTCTTTAAACGCTATTGAAAACTTTGATAAACTTTCTGCTGTAGAGCAAAAATCAGAAATTGTAATCGCTACTTTTCGTCAGGATCTCATTCATAATGTGCTACTTATCATCGGAACTACGATTGTTGCAGGCTTTTTAACCTTTTTAATGCGCCAGACTTTAATTGTAATGTCGCGTCATATCGAGTTTGATTTAAAAAATGAAGTTTTTAGACAATATGAGAATCTTTCGCAGAATTTCTACAAACAAAACAGAACTGGAGATTTAATGAACCGTATTAGCGAAGATGTTTCAAAAGTACGCATGTATGTCGGGCCAGCAGTAATGTATACTATAAATACAGCTATCCGTTTTGCTATCGTTATATTATATATGTATAATGTATCTCCACTTCTTACCTTATATACTATACTGCCTTTGCCAATTCTTTCGTATTGTATTTTTAAGTTAAGCTCAGAAATCAATAAACGAAGTACCACATTCCAGCAATACCTCTCTAAAGTTTCAAGTTTTACTCAAGAAATCTTTTCTGGAATTCGAGTAATAAAAGCTTATTCTTTAGAAAATCAGCATCAAAATAATATGGTTGATCTTGCTGAAGAAAGCAAACGTAAGAGTTTAAGTCTTGCAAGGGTTCAATCTTTATTTGGCAGCTTTAATGATTGCGCTTATCGGAATCAGTAATCTAGTTGTGATTTATTTTGGAGGTGTAATGTACATCAACGGAAGCATTCCAAACATCGGAACAATTGCCGAGTTTATATTATATGTAAACATGCTAACTTGGCCAGTTGCTTCTTTAGGATGGGTTTCTTCTATGGTTCAGGAAGCAGAAGCCTCTCAAAAACGTTTGAATGAATTTTTGAAAATTGAACCAGAAATCAAAAACAACAACGAAAACGAATCAGAAATTCACGGAAATATTACTTTCGAAAATGTTTCTTTTACTTATCAGGACACTAATATTGAAGCATTGAAAAATGTTTCTTTTACAGTAAAAAAAGGAGAAACATTGGCAATCCTCGGAAAAACAGGTTCTGGAAAATCGACTATTCTTTCTTTGATTTCGAGATTGTATGATGTAACTGAAGGTGAAGTTAAAATTGATGAAAACGAAATCAGCACTTTAAACTTAAATGATCTTCGCAACAACATCGGAATCGTGCCTCAAGATGCTTTCTTATTTTCTGATACGATTAAAAACAATATCAAATTCGGAAATCAAAATGCAACTGATAACGAAGTAATCGAAGCTGCTAAAAATGCTGTCGTTCACGACAACATTATCGCCTTTAACAAACAGTACGACACCGTTTTAGGCGAAAGAGGAATCACGCTTTCGGGCGGACAAAAACAGCGTGTTTCTATTGCTAGAGCAATTATTAAAAACCCTGCAATCTTACTTTTTGACGATTGTTTGTCTGCTGTCGATACCGAAACTGAAGAAATGATTTTGAACAATTTATTTGAAATTTCTAAAGATAAAACCACTATAATTGTGAGTCATCGTGTATCATCTGCAAAGAATGCAGACAAAATTATCATATTAGAAAATGGTAGGATAATTCAACAAGGCTCTCATAATCAATTAATAAATCAAGAAGGATATTATTCGGCGTTATATTTAAAACAACTTTCGGAAAAAGAATTACTTTAATTGTTGCGTAATAGATAAATTTTTATGATTTTTGAGTACTATTAATTCCAAAAATGATAGAACGTATTATGAGAGAAAATGACATGTTAGAAAAAGAAGAGATTTTTTCTAAAGTATTACGAGCAGGAAGAAGAACTTATTTCTTTGATGTGAGAGCTACCAAAGCTGATGATTATTACATTACTATTACCGAAAGCAAAAAATTTACTGAGGAAGATGGTTCTTTTCACTTCAAAAAACACAAAATTTACTTATACAAAGAAGATTTTAGTGCTTTTGCCGAAATATTAGAGGAAATGACTTCTTATGTTTTGAACCACAAAGGCGAAGAAGTAATTTCTGAAAGACACCAAAAAGACTTTAAAAAAGAATACAGTTCTGAAAAAACTGAAAGTCAAAGATCTAGTTTTACAGATATCGATTTTGACGATATTTAATCAAAATCATCTACATAAAGTAGAAGTCCAATTTGTTCTGCATTTTGGACTTTTTTTATATATTTAGTTTTCTTATAAAGTTAAAAGTTATTAGGTTAAGAGTTAAACGTCATAACTTACACCTCATAACTTATAACTTATAACATTCAACTTCCATAAAAATGAAAAAATTAATTCTTCTTTTAAGTTTCATCTTCTTCGGAATTTCTCTTTCTGCACAGAATATAGAATATGAAACGAAAAACAACATTCAATATTATAATGCATCGGTAAATAAATCAGACAAATATATCAACGAAAGATGTGTGCTAGATATTTACTATCCAAAAAATAAAACCGGATTTGCTACAATCGTTTGGTTTCACGGGGGCGGATTAACTGGCGGAAACAAAGAAATTCCTGAAGCTTTAAAAAATAAAGGCTTTGCTATTATTGGAGTTAATTATAGGCTTTCGCCAAAAGCAAAAGCTGCAAAAGCCATTGAAGATGCAGCTGCAGCAGTTGCATGGGCTTTTAACAATATTGCTAATTATGGAGGCGACAAAACAAAGATTTTTGTCTCTGGACATTCTGCTGGAGCTTATCTCGGTTTGATGATTGGGTTAGATAAAAAATGGCTTGAAAAGGAAAAAATTGATGCAAATCAAATCGCCGGTCTTATTCCGTTTAGCAGCCAATGCATTACTCATTTCGAAATAAGAAGAGAAAAAGGAATCCCAGAAAAACAACCAACAATTGATGAATTTGCTCCTTTATATCATGTTCGTGCAGATGCGCCGCCAATATTATTAATTACTGGAGATCGTGAATTAGAAATGCTTGGCCGCTATGAAGAAAACGCCTACTTGGCAAGAATGATGAAATTGGTCGGACATACACAAACTAAACTTTACGAATTAGACGGTTACAACCACGGCATGACAGAACCTGCTTTTCCTCTTTTGGTAAATGAAGTAAACCGAATTTTGAAAGAAACTAAAAAATAATCACTAAATAAAATTCCACGGCAATGGAGACACAACTATTAATTATACCAGGACTTGGAGATTCTGGAGAGAAACACTGGCAAACCTTTTGGCACGAAAAATTCCAAAACTCAATTCGCGTTGTACAAGACAATTGGGACGAACCTATTCTAGAAGAATGGCTTGACCGATTAAACGAGAATATCTCTAAACTTAATAAACCAACTATTTTAGTGGCGCATAGTTTAGCCGTATCATTGGTTTTGCATTGGGCAGAAAAATACAATAATCAGAATGTTATCGGTGCTTTTTTAGTTGCTCCTGCAGATGTCGATTCGCTAGAACACACGCCAGAATGCACAAGAAATTTTTCGCCGATTCCGCTTTATAAATTGCCTTTTCCTTCGGTAGTTGTGGCAAGCGAAAATGATCCTTACGCTTCTTTCGAAAGAAAAAAATACTTCGCTGAAAAATGGGGAAGCGATTTTGTAAATATTGGCCAGCAAGGACACATCAACTCCGATTCTGATTTAAAATATTGGGAAGAGGGACAGGAGATTTTAGAAAATCTGATCAAGAATATAATCCGAAAACAAACCTAGAGCACTTTTATGAAAAAATTCTTTTTAATCGCGTTATTAATTACAAATTTTTGTTTCTGCCAAAACAATGAAGACAATTCGTTTGAAACCAATTATAAACTTTTACTAGAGAATCTTACAAAACAAAATTGGGGAAAATCTCAGGATTTAGCAAAAAAACTTCTTGACCTTACTGAATCTGTCGATTCTATGCAGATACAAAAAGAAGTTGTGAGGCATATGTACATTTATTCAACAGCTGGTCTTTTAAATGAAAAAAAATTAACCCAAAAAGAAGCTCTGAAAAAAGTACTTTTTCTAAAATCAAAACAAATGATTATGCCTTCGCATCCATTTAACAGTAACTGTTATGTCAATTGCACAAATTTAAAAGATGATGAACCCGACACATTTTTCACTGGAGTAAATAATACGCAAGGAACTCAAATTTTCTCATTTGAATATGTAAAAATCAAAAATGGCATCAAAGAATCTGTAAATGAATTAGAAGGAAAATATATTCAATTAAGAGGAGAACTAAAAGAAATTACCGTTGAAGGCAATATGCTTCCCCGATTTAAATTAAAATTTATAAATGGAGATTATAAAATAAAAAGCCGGTAAAATTTTATCGGCTTTTTTCAATCTAAAAGCTTATAATATGTAAGCTAACCAATCCTTAGTCCATTTGATATTTTAAAATCCGGAGCTAACAAAATCACGTCTCCCTCTTCACCTACAGCTCCAAGAACCAAACATTCACTCATAAATTTTCCGATTTGTTTTTTCGGGAAATTTACAACCGCTACAATCTGGCGATTAATTAAATCTTCTTTCTGATATCTTTTGGTAATTTGTGCAGATGATTTCCTAATTCCGATTTCCGAGCCAAAATCGATCGTTAATTGATAGGCAGGTTTTCTTGCTTCAGGAAAATCATTGACTTCAATAATAGTTCCTACGCGCATATCTGTGCGCTCAAATTCATTCCAGGTTAAATCCATTTTTAAATTGTATTATTTACAAACCTATAAATTTTGTAATTAATGCGCCTAATTCTATAACCTATTTCTTTTACTTACGAGCTAATTTTACTTGAAGAAAAACGAAAATACTCACGTAAAAAGATATAACATGGAACATACTGAACCAAATGCATGCATGTCAATTAAGGATTTTGAATCTAATTTAAAACAGATTCATACCGATAAATATATAGAAACTGCTCAAAATGTAAGACTTTATGTAAAGGATTACGGTCAAGGAAAACCTGTTATCCTAATTCACGGCTGGCCGCTTTCTAATGAAATGTGGGAATATCAAATTGATCATTTAGTACAAAATAATTATCGTGTAATTGCCTACGACCGACGCGGATTTGGAAAATCTTCTCAACCGTGGGATGGCTACGATTACGATACTTTGACTGATGATCTAAAGGAAATTATTGAGCAATTAGAATTAGAAAACGTAACTCTTGTTGGTTTCTCTATGGGCGGTGGCGAAGTGGTTCGTTATTTCAGCCGTCATGGGGGAAAAGGAGTTATAAAAGCGGCTTTGATTTCTTCAATTATTCCGTTTCTGTTAAAAACGCATGATAATCCAGACGGACATCCAAAAGAAAAAAGTGAAAATACGGCAGCAGCAATAAAAGAAGATCGAATTGCCTTTATTGACAATTTCGGAAAAACATTTTTCGGTGTCAATATTATCAACAAACCTTTAAGCACGCCTTTATTAGAATACTACAGAGCTTTATGTTCAGTGGCTTCTCCACGCGCTACTTTAAAATGCGCTGAATCTTTTTCATTCACTGATTTTAGAGATGAAGTAGACTTCATAAAAGTTCCAACTTTAATCATTCACGGAGACGACGATAAAATTGTGCCGATTGACCTTACCTCCAGAAAAGCAGCAAAATCTATAGCCAACAATACTTATATCGAATATGAAGGTGCACCTCACGGACTTTTTTATACCGATAGAGAAAAGCTAAATGAAGATTTACTGGCTTTTTTGAATTCATAAAAACTTAAAAAAGTATCCAAAGAAGCAAGCTGGATCAGCTAACTGCTTTCTTTGGGTATTTTTTATTATTGTGCTCTTTTATTTACAGATTTTTAAAGCTACTTTTGAAAATCAAATTTCGAATAAAATGGCACGAACTGAATCAACAATGCTTCCAGTAGGAACAGTTGCACCTGATTTTTACTTAAAAGACACCAACTCGAACAATACTTTTTCTTTTGAAGATTTAAAAGGTTCGAAAGGTACTTTGGTAATGTTCATTTGTAACCATTGCCCATTTGTGCATCATGTAATAAGCGAAATTGTAATGATTGCAAATGATTATCGCGTTCAAGGACTTGGAGTAATTGCCATTTCTAGCAATGATGTTGTCAAGTATCCTGAAGACAGTCCAGAATTAATGACGGACTTTGCCATGGAAAATAAAATTGATTTTCCTTATTTGTACGATGAAAGTCAGGAAACAGCAAAAGCTTATCAAGCGGCTTGCACCCCAGACTTCTATTTATTTGATAATCAAGACAAATTATTCTATCGCGGACAACTTGACGATTCAAGACCCGGCAACGGAATTCCTCTTAGCGGAAGTGACCTTAGAGGGGCGATCGATGCATTAATTTACAACAGAAGTTTGAAAGAACCACAGAAACCAAGTTTAGGCTGTGGCATTAAATGGAAGTAAAAACTCACTAAATTCAAAAAGATTAACTATCTTTGCAAATCAATTTAATCCTCCTTATGGGAAATAAAACATCATTTACAGCTTCTATAAAGTCGTTTTGCTTAGCAAAACCGCTACGTGCTGTAATTATTTCACATAATAAGGCCTTTATTTTTTAGGCCTCCGTCTACTTCACTTTTCTTCTTTTTGACGGAGGATTTACATCAGCTTAAACATTTTATTATTTGACAAAAATCAATTTTTGATCAGATATTTTTTTGTTTTTCAAATTAAACATTTCGATTCTGTCTTTTAAAGTCAGAGAAATTTTTACTTGTAGATTATTCTAAGAAGAAAACATTATTTAAAATTTTATAACAATAAATTCAATATAGATATGAAACCAACACCCACTTTCTGTAAATCAGATTATCAATTTTTAAGAGAATTGATTTTAAAAAGTAAAAACTCGACAAATACTAAAGAAGCCAATCAGCTTTCGCAAGAATTAGATCGCGCTGTAATTAGTAAAGAAAGCGAATTGGATAGTTCGGTAATCCGAATCAATTCATTTGTAACGATAGAAGATGTAAAAGCCAAGAAACAAATGAAAATTCAAATCGTTTTACCTTCTGCAGCAGACGTAAAACAATCTAAAATATCAATTCTAGCGCCTTTAAGTGTTGCTATTATTGGTTTTAAAGAAAATGACGAAGTTGATTGGGAATTACCGGCTGGCATCAAAACTTTAAAAGTAATAGCTGTAGATAACTCTGCAGTACATCATTCTTAAATTTAAAAACACCTCATTTTGTGACGGTGTTTTTTTTATATCTATTTGAAAACAAAAAACCGATTCAATAATGAATCGGTTTTTTGTTTTTTATATAACAAGTGCTACAATTGAGAATCTATAAAATTGGTTATCGATGCCATCTTTATATCATCAAGTTTAGCCTTTTTCTGCATTCTTACCAAAATTGGTTTCCACTCCTCTTTGCTAAATTGTTTTGGTTCATACCATTTATGGCATTTCGCACAATTATTATCATACAATTGTTTTCCTTCCGCTAACGCTGGATCACCAAATATAAGATCCTTAGCAGATACGTCTTTTGATGGCGGTGGCGGAGGTATCTCTCCTTTTGATTGTTTAGCACCGCAGGCAGCAAGAATCAAGACTGCTCCCGCTAGAATTATAGTTTTTTTCATTCCTTATGTTTTTAGTAAATATAAAAAAATCCCATACGCTACGGCGCATGGGATTATTATTTAAAACAATACTAAATTGCTTTTAAAGTCTTATTTTACGTCCATTAATTCAACGTCGAAAATCAAAGTTGCGTTTGGCGGAATAACTCCTCCAGCACCAGCTGGTCCGTATCCTAAATCAGATGGAATTACAAAACGAGCTTTGTCTCCAACTTGCAATAGAGCAATACCTTCGTCCCATCCTTCAATAACTTGTCCAATTCCTAATTTGAATTCGATTGGTTTTTTACGTGGGTAAGAAGAATCAAATACTTTTCCATTTTCTAGAGAACCTTCGTAGTGAACAGAAACTGTTTTTCCTGCTTCAGCTCTTTTTCCTTCTCCTTTTTGAATCATTTTATAACGTAAACCGCTTTCTGTTCTATCAAAACCAGCAGCTAATTGTTCCATTTTTGCTTCAGATTCTGCTTTTAAAGCTGCTTCTCTTTTTAGACGAGCACCTTTTAAACCAATGAAAGCTTCAATTGCATTCCATTTTTGAGCTTCTTCTCCAACTCTGATAATCTCAACTGACTCTAAATTGTCTCCTTGAGCAACAGCATCAACAACATCTTGTCCTTCAACAACGTTTCCAAAAACAGTATGTTTATTATCTAACCAAGGAGTTGCAACGTGAGTAATGAAAAATTGAGAACCGTTACTTCCTGGTCCTGAATTTGCCATAGATAAAACTCCTGGACGATCGTGTTTTAAACTTGGGTGAAATTCGTCGTCAAATTTGTAACCTGGATCTCCAGTTCCAGTTCCTTTTGGACAACCGCCTTGAATCATGAAATCTGCAATTACTCTATGAAAAGTTAATCCGTCATAGAATTTTTGTCCTTGAGGCTTCACTTTATTTTCCATATTTCCTTCTGCAAGAGCAACAAAGTTACCTACAGTTCCCGGTGTCAAATCGTGTGTCAATTTTACTAAAATTGAACCTTTGCTAGTATTGAATTTAGCGTATATTCCGTTTTCCATGTTGTTATTTTTAATTTGAACGCAAATTTACAAATTAATTTTTTAATCAATTTGTGCTTTTGCCTTTTTAGATTTTGATTTATAAGTAAGTCCATAAACTGTTAATGACAAGGCAGATAAAACCATACAACCAATGGTTACAGCGTGCCATCCGCCCCATTTCCACAACATTAAACCATAAGCAGATCCTGCAGCAGTACCTAGAAAAGTAAGCGACATAAAGACTGTATTTAATCTGTTTCTAGCTTCTGGCAATAATGAATACACACGTGTTTGGTTTGAAATGTGAACGCCTTGAATTCCGATATCAATAAACACAATTCCGATTGCAATACCGATTACACTTTCAATAGCAAAATAGAAAACCATAAAGCTTATTAAAACTAATAAACAGCCATAACCTACTGCAATTCTAGAGTTTCCTTTATCTCCCAATTTCCCAACCAAAGGCGCAGCCAAAGCTCCAGAAGCTCCAACAATTCCGAACAGACCAATTGTAGCACTATTAAAATTAAAAGGTTCGCCAGAAAGCAATAAAACCATTGTAGTCCAGAATGCTCCAAACTGAGCAAAACTAAAAACATTAATTGCCGTTGCTTCGCGCAAAACGGGCTGTGTTTTAATTAAGGTAAATAAAGATTGAATCAATTGTCCGTAAGTTCCTTGAAACTGTGGTTTATTCTGCGGAAATTTATTTTGAATGACAAAAAAGATCAAAAGACAAATTCCTGCCGCGATATAAAACATCGATCTCCAGCCTAAAACTTGACCGATAAATCCGCTTAAAGTTCGCGAAAGCAAAATCCCAACTAAAAGTCCGCTCATAATAGTTCCAACCACTTTCCCTCGTTCTTCGGGCGCGCTTAAAGAAGCTGCAAGAGGAAGAATAAGCTGTGGTACAATCGACGTGATTCCAATTAGCAATGAAGCAATTTGCAAAACAAGAAAACTTTTGGCTGTTGCTGCAATTAATAAAGCAATTACAGTAGCAAAAGTGGTCATTAAAATTTGCCTTTTTCGTTCTATTTTATCGCCAAGCGGAACCATAAAAAACAGTCCGATCGCGTAACCTGCTTGAGTTAGATAGGTTATCGTTCCGGCGCTGGCTTCAGGAATTTTAAATTCGTTGGCAATTAAAACAATCAAAGGCTGGCAGTAATAAAGATTTGCAACTATAAGACCAGTGCAAACTGCCATAAAAAGTACATTTGTTTTAGATAAATTCATGCTGCAAAAATACCGATCTAATCTTAATTGAATCTTTAAAAAAGTTATAAAATTTTTAAATTTAAGATTAGATCAGGATTTTAAACCTAAAAATCAACTGATTTTAAACCTGTTATGATTTTAAAAAATCTTCTCTCGCAGGGCCAAAAACATCCGTTAGCATTCCTGTTTCCAAACACACAACTCCATGAATTGCATGAGGCGGAATGTAAAAACTATCGCCTTCCTTTAACGTTTCGGTCACACCGTTTATCGTAACATCGAATTTTCCGCTTGCTACATAAGTAACTTGTGTATGATAATGTTCGTGTAAAACACCTATTCCGCCTTTCTCAAAATGCACATTTACCAGCATCACTCTTTCGTCAAAAGCTAAAATTTTGCGTTTTATTCCTTCTCCGACTACTTCCCACTCGATTTCGTCTCCTTTTATAAATTCTTTGCTTGTTCCTAAACTCATGATCTTTTTATTTTTGTTGAATGCTTTTAAGGTCTTTTTCCATCAATTCTAAACCTTCTTTTAATTTATTTTCCTTGAAGTACTTTTCTAACTCAAGTAATCTTTTTTTATTATCGTATTTTAATCCCGAATTTAGTTTTCTTTGACAAAGAGAACACAATCTAAGGGAATGTCTATCTGTTTCTACCATGCTATTTGTTCCGTTCATAACACAATTCGCTTCAATGCAATGATGCAAACCGAACATATGCCCTATTTCGTGTGAACAAATCTTCAATAATCGATCTAAACTCAAATTAAAGTCTGCTTCTTTTTGCATTCTGTACATCGAACTTACCGCAATTTTATCCCTATAAGATGCTAATCCAAACACATAATTCCATTCTGGCTTTGGGTACAAATCTTTTTCTGTTATGGCCATTAAAGCAACACCTTTATTGGGCTTTTCTTTTTTTAACACATCGGTTAAAATATAACCTGCTAAAAATTGCTCCTGCCCAACATCTCCAATTCTTCTAGCATTATTCGGAATAATAGCATTTGAAACATCTTTTAAAACTTTGGTTTCTAGCTGAAAAAATATTTGCAAATATTGACGAACCAATTCAATTTGTTTGACCTGCAACGAATTAAATGTTCCTATAGGCTGCAGATAAATAATATTTTCTTCTTTAGTCGGAACAACATGTTTTGTTTTAATAAACTGCTCAAAAGTCTGCCCTTTTCTTTACGAGAATACAGCCAATCACCAAAAACTGGCTCAGCAAGCTTAACATCATTAGTTTTGATCGCTACAAAATAGGGATCTACCTTTAAATTAAGCTCCTGCTTTGGCTCGTGATTTGATTTTGATTTTTCTTTCTTATTTGATTCACAAGAACAAAGAATAACTAATAACACCAAAAGAAGTTTCTTCATAAATCAATTTACTAGATTAAATTTTTCGAAATAAAATCACAACTCGTTTTAATTGATTCAAAAGAATTGGAAGCAAAATTATTCTCCTGTTCTACAAAAAAATGAACCATTCCCGATTGTTTTACTTCTTTAAAAATAGGTTTAAAATCGATTGTTCCAGAACCAACTTCGGTATTTAGATCATTATTTATTTTGTCTTTATCTTTTACGTGCCACATTTTAAAGCGGCCGGGATTTTCTTTGAATAATTTTAAAGGATCATTTCCAGAATGAATTACCCAATACAAATCCAATTCAAAAAAGACTAAATCTTTGTCGGTTTCCTTTAATAAAATTTCATAACCCGTTACGCCATCGTGCTTTTGAAATTCAAAATCATGATTATGATAGGCCAGTTTCAAACCTGCACTTTTACACATTTTTGCAGCTTCATTTACACGAGTGGCTATCTTTTTATAATCTTCAATATTTCTTCTGAAAGGTTCATCAACCCATGGAACAGTTAGAAATTCGCTTTTTAGAATTTTTGCAGCTTTAATTGACGCAATTAATTCTTCGGTATTGCCATCATACAAAAAGCTTCCTAAATTATAATGTCCGCTAACGGCTTTCAATCCATTATCATCTAAAATCTTTTTAAGTTCTTTTGGCGTTAATCCCCAAAACTGATCTTTTATCGAAAAACCGTATGTTTCGACATTGGTAAAACCTGCTTGGGCAACTTTTTCTAAAGTTCCTTTTACATCTTTCGGAAGTTCTTCACGAAGCGTATACAGCTGTAAGCCTATTTCTTTTTTATTCATAGAAAATGCAAATGATGGTGAAGCCAAAACAGCTGTTGCAGCAAGACCTGTGGTTACGATAAAATTTCTTCTGCTAATCATTTTATGATATAAATTTCAGAAAGTAAATATATCACAAAAATTGATTCTTAAAGTTTTCTGCAAAATTTTGAAGTGCTTCTGCGGTTTGTTCTGATGTGATTTCGCCTTCAGCACTAACTTTTCCGCGAACTCCCTGAATTAAAAGCTGTGTTGCATCATCAAATTTAGCTTCGAGTGTTTTCATTACCAGCAAAAGCTGTTCGTGTCCCATTTCTCCAGAAGCTGAAGCTGTAATTAGTCCTGTTTTCTTGTTTGAAAAAATCGTGGTTGAAACACACCATTCTAAAGCATTTTTTAAACTTCCCGGAAGGCTAAACACATATTCGGGCGTGCAAATAATAACGCCATCAGCATCTCTTATTTTATTTCTAAATGAAGTGATTTCTTGCGGAGGATTATCTGTATCTAAATCGGGATTAAAATGAGGAAGGCTTTCTAAATCTTCGAAAATTTCTATTTCAAAATTAGGTTTTAAATAATTTGAAATGTATTTCAGAATTTTGAAATTACTGGAATTACTTCTCGTACTTCCAGATATGGCAAGGATTTTTATTTTTGGTGAAGTCATTAAATAAACAATTCGTATTTCTAAATGAATCTAAAAATACGAATTGTTCAAAAATATTTGTGATAAACTTATTTAGATGTCAATAAATTTAATCCTTCCATTTTTGCAGAATCAATTGCTTGAGGCGGATAATTCTGTTTCTCTTGTCGTGTTGATGTAACTTTACCTTCTTTACTTATGTACACATAATTGTAGCGCCAGTAGTTTGATCCGGCCAATGAAGTTGTTCCATCTTCAGTAAAAACTTGATCTGCGTAAACAAGAATTTCACCATTTTGATTATTATCTAAAGTTCTTACCGGATTCCCTAAGGTTTTTAGCACTTTCGATTTAGCTTCTCCCACATCGACCGTAGCTGAGCTCGTACTTGCACAAGAGAACACAAAGAGTGCAAGCAGTGGGAACATTAATATTGTTTTTTTCATAATAAGTATTTGAATTTACGTTTGGATTTGGTCGCTATACCATTGATAATTAAGAATGTAATGATAAATAAAGTTACAACATTAACTTTTACACAATTTAATAAGTATGTTATATAATTATTACCAAAAGACTCCATGCAATATTTGTATCTTTGCCGGGAAGAAATTATCGATTAAAGATGCGAATTGACATTATTACACTCTTACCTGAATTATTAAGAAGTCCGTTTGAGGCCTCAATTATGAAACGCGCCATTGATAAAGGTTTGGTCGAAGTTCATTTTCACAATCTTCGTGATTACAGCACAAATAGACAGAAAAGTGTAGATGATTATCCTTTTGGCGGCGGAGCGGGTATGGTAATGACAATTCAGCCTATTGATGATTGCATTACGCATTTGAAAAGTCAGCGAGAATATGACGAAATAATCTATATGTCTCCTGACGGCGAAACTTTAGACCAAAAAATGGCAAATAAAATGTCAATGTATGAAAACATTATCATTTTGTGCGGACATTACAAAGGTGTTGATCAAAGAGTTAGAGATCATTTTATTACAAAAGAAATCTCAATTGGCGATTATGTTTTGTCTGGAGGAGAATTGGGCGCTATAGTTTTATCTGATGCTTTAATTCGATTAATTCCTGGTGTTTTAAGTGACGAAACCTCAGCCTTGACAGATAGTTTTCAGGACAATTTGCTTTCAGGACCAATATATACAAGACCTGCAGATTATAAAGGATGGAAAGTTCCAGAAGTTTTAACCAGCGGACACGCAGCCAAAATCGATAAATGGCGAGAAGACATGGCGTATGAACATACTAAAAATAGACGACCAGATTTGCTTGAGTAAATTCCAAATTTTAAAAATTACAAATCCCAATTAACCAAGCAGTTAAGAAATTGGAATTTGTAATTTAATTTATTGGAATTTAATTTTTTTTATCTACATTTGCACCCGAATTTGACCAACCTCTGGCGAGATCCGTGAATGTTGCTCTAATATAAAAACCATAATTTAAATTATCATGGCAGATTTATTAAAATTCGTTCAAGACGAATTCGTTGCTAAAAAAGATTTCCCAGATTTCGGAGCTGGAGACACAATTACTGTTTTCTACGAAATTAAAGAGGGTGAAAAAACAAGAACTCAGTTTTTTAAAGGAGTTGTAATTCAAAGAAGAGGTTCTGGTAACACAGAAACTTTTACTATCCGTAAAATGTCTGGATCTGTTGGTGTTGAGCGTATCTTCCCAGTAAACTTACCAGCTTTACAAAAAATCGAAGTTAACAAGAAAGGTGCTGTACGTAGAGCTAGAATTTTCTACTTCAGACAACTTACTGGTAAAAAAGCTAAGATTAAAGATAAAAGAAGATAATCATTTATCAAAATGTTATAAAAAACTCGTTTCATATTCTTTGAAACGAGTTTTTTTTATGTTCTATTTCTACCACTAACAAAACCGTAATTTTTTAATACCAAAATCATCGATTTAGCAATTTAACGAGCTCGAAATAACAATCTGTTAATTTCGTCTTTTCTCATCAAAACTCAACCGTTTTCGTTGTGATTTTATTATATTTGCTCCGCTCATTTTGAGCCGAATATATCTTTTACATCGTTAACTCCTGACGATACGATTATAAAAAAAAAGAAAATGAATAAATCAAAAATTTTTTACACCTTAACTGATGAGGCGCCGTTATTGGCAACTTACTCTTTGTTACCAATTGTTCAAGCTTTTACAGCAACAGCTGGAATTGAAATCGAAACCAGAGATATTTCGCTGGCAGGAAGAATTTTATCAAACTTCCCAGATTCTTTGACAGATGCTCAAAAAACTGGAGATGCATTGGCAGAATTAGGTCAATTAGCAACTCAGCCAGAAGCAAACATTATCAAATTACCAAACATTTCAGCATCTGTACCGCAATTAAAAGCGGCTATTGCTGAATTACAATCGCACGGATACAACGTACCAAATTTCCCAGAAGATCCACAAAACGATGCTGAAAAGGAAATTAAAGCTAAATATGCAAAAGTTTTAGGTTCTGCTGTAAACCCAGTTTTACGTGAAGGAAACTCTGATCGTAGAGCTCCAAGAGCAGTTAAAAACTTTGCAAAAGCAAACCCGCACTCTATGGGTGCTTGGTCTGCTGACTCAAAAACTAAAGTGGCTTCTATGTCAGGCGGTGATTTTTACGGAAGTGAAAAATCATTAACTGTAAATGAAGCTAATGATGTAAAAATCGAATTTGTTGCTAAAGACGGAACTGCAACTGTTCTTAAAGCAAGTACTCCATTAAAAGCTGGAGAAATTATTGACAGCTCTGTTTTAAGCGTAAGCAAATTAAAAGCTTTTGCTGCTGATGTTATCGCTGAAGCTAAAGCTGCAGGAGTTTTACTTTCTGTACACTTAAAAGCTACAATGATGAAAGTTTCTGATCCAATTATCTTTGGCGCTATCGTTGAAGTATATTTTGCAGATGTTTTCGAAAAATACGCTTCTTTATTTGCTGAATTAAACGTTGACACTAGAAATGGTTTAGGCGATATCTACGCTAAAATTGCTGGAAGACCTGAGCAAGCAGAAGTTGAAGCTGCTATCGATCAGGCAATTGCAAACCGAACCAGCTTTGGCAATGGTAAATTCTGATAAAGGAATTACAAACTTACACGTTCCATCTGACGTAATTGTTGATGCTTCTATGCCAGCAATGATCCGTACTTCTGGACAAATGTGGAACAAAGAAGGTAAAGCACAAGATACATTTGCTGTTATTCCAGATAGATCTTATGCTGGAGTTTATACTGCAACTATCGATTTCTGTAAAAAACATGGTGCTTTTGACCCGAAAACAATGGGAAGTGTTCCTAACGTTGGATTAATGGCTCAAAAAGCTGAAGAATACGGATCTCACGACAAAACTTTCCAAATTAAAGGTGACGGTGTTGTACGTGTGGTTGACCAAAACGGAAATGTTTTAATGGAGCAAAATGTTGAAGCTAATGACATTTTTAGAATGTGTCAGGCAAAAGACGCTCCTATTCAAGACTGGGTTAAATTGGCTGTAAACAGAGCTCGTTTATCTAGTACTCCTGCTGTTTTCTGGTTAGACGAAAACAGAGCACACGATAGAGAATTGATCGTAAAAGTTCAAAAATACCTTAAAGACTACGATACTACAAACTTAGATATTCGTATTTTAAACCCAATTGCTGCTACAGAATTTACTTTAGACAGAATCATCAAAGGTTTAGATACGATCTCTGTAACTGGAAACGTTTTACGTGACTACTTAACAGATTTATTCCCAATTTTAGAATTAGGAACTTCTGCTAAAATGCTTTCTATCGTTCCGTTAATGAACGGTGGTGGATTGTTTGAAACGGGTGCTGGAGGTTCTGCTCCTAAACACGTTGAGCAATTTACAGAAGAAGGATACTTACGTTGGGATTCATTAGGAGAATTTTTAGCTCTTGGCGCTTCTTTAGAACATTTAGGACAAACTTTAGACAACTCTAAAGCTATTGTTTTATCTGAAACTTTAGATCAAGCTAACGATAAATTCTTAGCAAATGATAAATCTCCAGCTCGTAAAGTGGGTCAGATTGACAACCGTGGTTCTCACTTCTATTTAGCATTCTATTGGGCTCAAGCTTTGGCTGCTCAAACTAAAGATGCTGAATTGCAAGCTATCTTTACTCCAATTGCTGCTGAATTTGAAGCTAACGAAGCTAAAATCGATGCAGAATTAATTGGTGCTCAAGGAAAAGCGCAGAACATTGGAGGTTACTACCAACCAACTCCTGAGTTAATAAGCAAAGCAATGCGTCCTAGTGAAACTTTCAACGCTATTGTTGCTAAAATCAAATAATTCAGAATACATCTGTATTTCGAAATAAACAAAAAGGACAACCCACAAGGTTGTCCTTTTTTTATCTTAACTTATGTTTAACAAAAGTTCCGTAAGAATATTTAGTAAGAATTCATTATCTATGTAAATCAAAATCAATATAATGATTACAAAAAATACCTGCACATTTCTTCTTTTCATTTTAACGATCTTCACCTCATTTGCGCAGGAAAAATTTACTTTAAGCGGAACTATCAGCGACAGTAAAAACAACGAAACTTTAATTGGAGTTAATATCTTTATTCCAGCTTTAAAAATTGGAACCACAACCAACGAATACGGCTTTTATTCTATTTCTATACCAAAAGGCGAATATGAAATCGAAATTAGCTACGTGGGCTATCAAACCATTCAAAAAAATATTGTTTTAGATCAGAATATAAAAAACAATTTCTCGATCAAAGAAGGTGGCGAAGAACTGCAGGAAGTCATCATTACTGAAAACAAAAGCAAAGCCAATATCAAATCGCCAGAAATGAGCGTGAACAAACTCTCCATTTCGACCATAAAAAAAATGCCTGTTGTTTTAGGAGAAGTAGACGTCTTGAAATCTATTTTATTACTTCCAGGCGTTACCAATGCAGGCGAAGGAGCTTCTGGATTTAATGTCCGCGGAGGCGGTGCAGACCAAAACCTTATTCTTTTAGATGAAGCGACTATTTTTAATTCGTCTCACGTTTTCGGATTCTTTTCTGTTTTTAATCCTGATGCGATTAAAGATTTAAAACTGTATAAAGGCGGAATTCCGGCACGATATGGCGGAAGAGCTTCTTCGGTTTTAGAAATTTATCAAAAAGACGGGAGCAGTAAAGATTTTCATATGAATGGCGGAATCGGATTAATTTCGAGCCGTTTACTGGCAGAAGGTCCAATTGTAAAAGACAAAGGTTCTTTCTTAATTGGCGGAAGGGCTTCTTACGCACATCTTTTTCTTAAACTTTCTGAAGACAACAAAGACAATGCAGCTTATTTTTATGATTTAAATACCAAATTAAACTATAAACTCAACGATAATAACAGTTTGTATTTATCTGGATATTTTGGACGAGACGTTTTCAGATTAAATAAAAGTTTTACCAATACTTATGGAAATTCAACTTTAAATCTAAGATGGAATCATCTGTATTCTGATAAATTATTCTCCAATCTATCCTTAATTTATAGTGATTACTATTACGGATTGGATCTTGATTTTGTTGGTTTCAATTGGGATTCAGGAATCAAAAACTATAACATCAAATACGATTTCAAACATTATCTTTCAGACAAATTAAAACTGAATTATGGCGTTAATGGAATTTATTACAACTTTAATCCAGGAACCATAAAGCCAACCGGGGAAGATTCTGGTATTAATCCAGATCAATTGGATAGAAAATATGCTTTTGAACCTTCTATTTATTTAGATGCCGAAAGTCAGATTTCTAAAAGACTTACTGTCGCTTACGGATTGCGATACAGCTTATTTTACAGATTAGGCGCTTCTACTATTAATTACTACGATAACAATGAAGCCGTAGTTTTTAATACCGACATGCAGATTTACGAAAAAGGCACGCCAACTTCAACACAATATTTTGGCAAAAACAAAGTCATTCAGAGTTACAAAAATCTTGAACCCCGTTTTTCTATTTCGTACCAATTAAATGATGAACAAGCTCTAAAAGCGAGTTACAATAGAATGGCGCAATATCTTCAATTAATTTCTAATACCTCATCTCCTACTCCGCTAGATGTTTGGATGCCGAGCGATAATTACATTAAACCTCAACTTGCAGATCAGGTGGCGTTAGGTTATTTTAGAAATATTTATAATGACGCTTATTCGCTAGAAGTAGAAACCTATTACAAAAAAATACAAAACAGACTAGATTATATAGACGGAGCCGATTTAATTGCCAACAATGCCATAGAACAGGTTATTTTAAATGGTCAAATGCGCTCATATGGTTTAGAACTGATGATAAAGAAAAACAAAGGCCGATTTAATGGCTGGATTTCGTACACGCTCTCAAGATCGGAACAGCAGACTCCAGGAAGAACTCCAGAAGAAATTGGTATTAACGATGGCAAATGGTACGCATCTGCTTATGACAAAACACATAATTTAGCGATTACATCTGCATACAATTTAAACGAAAAATGGTCATTTGGTGCTAACTTTGCATTGCAGTCAGGACAGCCAGTAACGTATCCGAACGGACAGTACCAATATTTAGGCATTATAGTTCCAAGTTATGGTTTACGAAACGAAAATCGACTTCCTTCTTATAATCATTTGGATATTTCTGCAACTTTAACGCCGCGCAACAATAAAAATAGAAACTGGAAAGGCGAATGGGTTTTCAGTATTTACAATCTTTATAATCGAATGAATGCCGCTTCAATCAACTTTAGGCAAAATGTTGATACGGGGGCAAATGAAGCCGTGAGATTATCCATTTTCGGAATTGTTCCTGCAGTAAGTTATAATTTCAAATTCTAAAAAAATGAGTTCAAAAACTAAAAATAAGCTTATGAGAAAATTAGTTTTTTTAATCGTATTTTTTACATCATTGTTTTTCACTAGTTGCGAAGAAGTAGTTGATGTTGACTTAGATACCGCTCCTCCAAAACTAGTGATCGAAGCCGCTATAACTTGGGAAAAGGGCACTTCTGGAAAACAACAAGTTATTAGATTAACATCGACAACAGGTTATTTTGAGGATGTTATTCCTGCAGTATCAAATGCGGTGGTTTATGTGACAAACAGCAAAAATCAGAAATTTAATTTTATCGAATTTAATAATACAGGGCATTATATCTGCCCTAATTTCAGACCTGAAATTAATGACGAATATACTCTAACCGTTATTGACAAAGGAAACACTTATACAGCATCTGAAGTTTTAAAATCGGTAGCGCCAATTACTCGAATCGAACAAAAAAATAACAGCGGTTTTACAGGAGAAGATATCGAAATAAAAGCTTATTTTACAGATCCTGCAGATGAAGACAATTTTTATTTATTTAAATATGTTTATTCGAATAAAGTAACTTCAAATTATTATGTTTCTGAAGATAAATTTTATCAAGGAAATGAAATTTTCAGCAGCGCCATTGATGAAGATTTAAAAGCAGGAGATGAAGTCGAGGTAACGCATTACGGGATTTCTAAGCAATATTATAATTACATGAACATCTTGGTAAGTATAGCGGGAAGTAATGTTGGAGGTCCCGTTTCAATCGCCGCCAGCCACCGTAAAAGGAAACATCATCAATACAACAGACAAAAATAATTATCCGCTTGGGTATTTCTCTCTAAGCGAAACCAGTACACAGAAATACAAAATTGAGTAATTATGCTACCCATCATTAAAAACTTAACCGAGAAAAAACTCGTTGGACATTCTATCGAAATGTCATTTATCGAGAATAAAACTTTTCAATTATGGAGTGGTTTTATGCCCAATCGAAAAGAAATAAAAAATGCTATTGATGCCAATTTATATTCTTTAGAAGTGTATGCAAAAAACCATTTTGATAATTTTGATCCTAATGACAGTTTCCAGAAATGGGCCGCAGTAGAAGTTTCAGATTATCAAACTATTCCAGAAGGAATGAAAACTTTAATTGTTCCAGATGGTTTATATGCCGTTTTTCTTCATTAGGCCCTGCAACAGAAGCTCATAAAACATATCATTACATTTTTGCAGAATGGCTCCCAAAGTCTGAATATACAGTAGATGACAGACCGCATTTTGCCGTAATGGATCATAAATACAAAAAAGACGACCCAACTTCTGAAGAAGAAATTTGGATTCCGATAAAAAATAGAAATTAAAATGGTTATAGAATCACTAAAAATTCTTTTCAATAGGGATCTTAACAAACTAAAATTTGAGATCGAATCGTACGAATTCGAAAAACAAATTTGGGTAATAGATAAAAACATTTCCAATTCAGCTGGAAATTTATGCCTGCATTTAATTGGAAATCTAAACACTTACATTGGCGCTGAAATTGGTAAAACTGGTTACGTTCGAAATCGTCCGTTAGAGTTTTCATTAAAAGATATTCCAAAACCAGAATTGATTTCTAAAATCGAAGACACGATTGAAGTGATCAATAAAAGCTTGGATTCCTTAACTGAAAAAGATTTAGAACAGATTTATCCGCAGATTGTTTTTGAAAAAGAGATGACAACAGGCTTTTTCTTAATTCATCTTTCAACCCATTTAGCCTATCATTTAGGACAAATCAATTACCACAGAAGACTTCTTGATTTCTGATTGTAGATTTGAGATTGCAGATTTTAGATTTTTACTAAGATTACCAAAAAATCTAAAATCTAAAATCATAAATCTAAAATTCTAACCCGTACCTTTACACCACATTCAAAAAAACGCTTATGTCATCACACCATATAGTTCGCGACGATCAAGAACCGGCTTTAATAATTGCAAATGGCGCAGCCTGCGATCCCGAATTATTAGGACAATTATTAGAATGGTCGCCACTGGTTATCGTGTTAGATTCGGCTATTGAAAGAGTGATTGAATTAGGCATAAAAGTCGATGTGCTTTTGGGTGATTTTGACCGCGGTTTTGATCCTGAAATTTATAAAACTTCGCAATTTCCAATCGAAATCGTTCATACGCCAGATCAAGATAAAACAGATCTAGAAAAGGCTTTTGATTATCTTATCGAAAGAAAAATTCCTGCCGTAAATGTCGTTTGGGCAACCGGAAAACGCGCCGATCATACGATTACAAACCTTACACAGATTGTTCGTTACAGAAATTCACTCAAAATTGTAATTCTCGACGATCATTCAAAAATATTTTTACTTCCAACAAAATTTGAGAAATGGTATACCGCTAAAACACCAATTTCACTTATTCCAATTGGTGTTGTAAACGGAATTTCTTCAGCCAATTTAAAGTACGAATTAAACAACGATACCCTTACAATGGGCTATAGAACCGGAAGCAGTAATTCTGTCGAAAAAGATGGCATTGTAACCATTACACATCGAGAAGGGGATTTGCTTTTAATGGAGTGTTTTGATTAGAAGCTAATTCCTGCTGTCCGCTATATCTTTTGTGGTGAACCCCACCACAAAAGGATGCCGCTCCCATCAGGGCTAGGCACTCATTTTCAAAACAACTCTTTCTACAAAAAAGGAATACCTATCTTTGCACTCGAAATCAATGAAAATGAAAACAAACGACAATTCCGAAAAAAGCAATTTACACCCAAGAAATCTTCATCGAAACCGATATGATTTTGAAAAACTGATTTCAAATTGCCCAGAATTGAAAGCTTTTATTTCTGTAAACAAATACGGAATCGAAACTATTGATTTCAGCAATCCGTCTGCTGTAAAAGCATTAAACAAGGCTTTACTGAAAACCTATTACGGCATTCAAAACTGGGATATTCCTAAAAATTATCTTTGCCCGCCAATTCCAGGACGCGCGGATTACATTCATTATATTGCCGATCTATTGGCAGAAAGCAACAATAATCAGATTCCAGAAACCTCACATGTTTTAGGATTAGATATCGGTACCGGTTCAAATTTAATCTATCCGATATTAGGGAATTCAATTTATAACTGGAGTTTTGTTGGAACAGATATTGACCAAAAAGCAATCGAAAATTGCAGTAAAATTATCGAAGCCAATCCAGAATTAATCGATTCTATCAGTTTGCAACAACAGACCGAACCCCGATTTATTTTCAAAAATATCATCACGCCCGAAGACCATTTTACATTCACGATGTGTAATCCGCCTTTTCATGCCTCTGCTGAGGAAGCGAATAAAAGTACTTCTCGAAAGGTTTCCAATCTTAATCCGAAAGAAAAAAGAAATACAAATCCCATTTTGAATTTTGGTGGACAAAATGCAGAATTGTGGTGCAATGGCGGCGAAATCGGATTCATCACGCAAATGATTTATGAAAGCGCTAAATATCCTTCGCAAGTTTTATGGTTTACCACTCTGGTTTCTAAAAAAGAAAATCTTTCTTCGATCTACAAAATATTGAAAAAAGTAAACGCCGTTTCTGTCCAAACAATCGAAATGTCGCAAGGACAAAAAAATAGCCGAATTGTGGCTTGGAGCTTCCTAAATGATACTGAGCATAACTCTTGGAAATTTTAAGATTTTCAAAATCAATAGTATCGTTTTGTTTTGTAACTTCGATAAAATTATGCAATCATGAACACTCTCGAGCTTAAAAATATTTTAATTTCTGAAATTGGAAAAATTGATGACGATCAATTTTTATCTGCACTAAAAACAATTTTAGATAGTCGTAAAACTCCTGTCAATTATTCTGAAAGATACAATGAAGATTTAAAAGTTGCCGAAGAAGATATTCAAAGTGGCAATTTCTACTCTCATAATGAAATTAAGGATCAAATTGAGCAATGGAAAAAGAAATAATTTGGTCTAAAGCTGCTAAAAATCAGCTTGAAAAGATATACTTTCATATATTTAAAGAATCTAAAAATAAGAATATCCCAAACAAAGTAATTGATACTATTTACAACTCCGTAACAATCTTAAAAACAAACTGGGAAATTTACGAATTGGATGAAATGAAAATTCCAAACAATAGAGATTATCGCGCATATGAAATCTACAGTTATAGGATATCATACAAAATAACTTTCAATGAAATTCATATTTTAAGAATTCGCCATACAAGTCGTAATCCCAAGAAATTATAATCCTGTTTCTAACTAAAGAACTCATTTCCAAAACAAAACCTTGATTTTATAAATAGCTTTTGCTACATTTATTGTAAACTATTTAAAATCAATATCATGGCAGAATACATTGGTTATCTCGCGTCTGTATTTATTGTTGGAGGTTTTTTGCTAAAAAACCTTAGAGCGATCCGATTTATTAATATGTTTGGCTGTATCTGTTTTGTCATTTACGGCATTTTTTTAAATGATTACAGAGATTTCAACCAATGGCTTTGGCCAGTAATTATTCCGAACGCGATTTTAGCTTTTGTACAGATTTATTATTTAACCTCCAAAAACGATAAATCTTAAAATTATGATATTTTAAAATAAAATTCTGATACCCTTTTCACCTACTCTAATCGTAACTTTAAGCTGAAAATTGAATTTTATTATGATATTAAAAATATATTCCCGCTTAGCAATTGTACTTTTTTTAGTGACAAGTTGTGCTTCAAAAAAAGCAAAATTTGACGATTATGTTTTTAAAACCAAAGCCGAAGAGACAAAATATCAAACTGCCTATGATAAGGCTTTAAAACTTTGGAATATTCCTTATAGCGAAGAAGACGTAAAAACAAGTTTTGGAACGGCGCACATTGTAATCGCAGGGCCAAGAAACGGGAAAAGCTTAGTCTTACTTCACGGAATGGACGCCAGTTCTACTATGTGGTACCCAAACATTAAAGTTCTAGCCAAAAACCATCGCATTTATGCCATCGATTTTATAATGGAACCTAACAAATCCCATCTAACGGCAAAACCGCTTTCATCTGATGATATTGTTGTTTTCTATAACGAAATTTTCGCTCATTATAAATTAAAAAAATTGGATCTAATCGGGGCTTCACGAGGCGGCTGGATTGCTACATTATTAGCAACTCAAAAACAAAATTCTATCGATAAAATTGTTTTATTAAGTCCTGCACAGACTTTTAAATTTCTTGATAAACCTAGAAAAACAACTTCTGCATTGATGCTAAAACTTTTTCCGAGCGAAAAGAAATTTAGTAAAACATTAAACACCTTTTCAGCTCATCCAGAAAACATAAGCCGTATTTACAAAAGACAGTTTTATTTGGCTAATAAATACGCAAAATCCAATTCTAGCATGCTTAAAATGATGCCTTTTTCAGATAAAGAATTAGAATCGATTCAAAATCCTGTTTTGGTTTTAATTGGAGATAAAGACGTTATCAATTCAGAAGAAAGTCTAGAAAGGGCGAAGAAACATTTATCAAAAAGCGAAACTAGAATCATCAAAGATGCAGGGCATTTTCTAACTATTGATCAGCCCAAGATTGTAAATGACGCTGTTATTAGTTTTTTAGATTAAGAGTATTTTTTTTGTCACACATTTTTACAAATAAGCTTTGCATTTACATTGGTTTCATAAACAAAATTAGTGCAAATTAGTACAATTCGGGACAGACTTTAAACTACTTACTTACACAAACTTCGTATCTTTACAAAACCAAATTTTCAGTATACGCAAATGAAATTTCAAGTTTCTTCAGAATATAGTCCAAAAGGAGATCAGCCACAAGCCATACAAAAATTGGCGCAAGGCGTGGTTGACGGAGATAAATACCAAACATTATTAGGAGTTACCGGTTCGGGAAAAACGTTTACTGTTGCCAATGTTATTCAGGAAGTGCAAAGACCCACTTTGGTTTTGGCGCACAACAAAACTTTAGCAGCGCAATTGTATTCGGAGTTCAAACAGTTTTTTCCAAACAATGCGGTGGAGTACTTCGTTTCTTATTACGACTATTATCAGCCAGAAGCATTTATGCCTGTAACGGGAGTTTTCATTGAAAAAGATTTATCTATCAATGAAGAATTGGAGAAAATGCGTTTAAGCACCACTTCTTCCCTACTTTCAGGAAGACGTGACGTTTTGGTTGTAGCTTCTGTTTCTTGTCTATATGGTATCGGAAACCCTGTTGAATTTCAGAAAAACGTAATTGAAATTAAACGTGATCAGGTAATTTCGAGAACTAAATTATTGCATAGTTTAGTTCAGAGTTTATATGCCAGAACTGAAGCCGATTTTAATCCTGGAACTTTCAGAATTAAAGGAGATACAGTAGAAGTTTATCCAAGTTATGCCGATGATGCGTATCGAATTCATTTTTTTGGAGATGAAATTGAGGAAATTGAAGCATTTGATGCCAAAACTTCTCAGGTAATAGAAAAATTTCAGCGTTTAACGATTTATCCTGCCAATATGTTTGTGACTTCTCCAGAAGTTTTACAAGGCGCGATTTGGCAAATCCAGCAGGATTTAGTGAAACAAGTAGATTATTTTAAAGAAATTGGAAAACATCTTGAAGCGAAACGTTTGGAAGAAAGAACCAATTTCGATTTAGAAATGATTCGCGAATTAGGATATTGTTCTGGCATTGAAAATTACTCAAGATATCTTGACGGACGTGAAGCGGGAACGAGACCTTTCTGCTTGTTAGATTATTTTCCAAGTGATTATTTAATGGTTGTGGATGAGAGTCACGTAACCGTTTCGCAAGTTCACGCCATGTATGGAGGTGATCGAAGCCGAAAAGAAAACTTGGTAGAATATGGTTTCCGTCTTCCTGCAGCAATGGACAACCGACCTTTGAAATTTGAAGAATTTGAAGCATTACAAAATCAGGTAATATATGTTTCTGCAACTCCTGCAGATTACGAATTGCAAAAATCGGATGGTATTTATGTCGAGCAAATTATCCGACCGACCGGATTATTAGACCCTGAAATTGAAGTTCGTCCAAGCTTAAATCAGATTGATGACTTGATTGAAGAAATTCAGGTTCGTTGTGAATTAGACGAAAGAGTTCTCGTTACGACTTTAACCAAAAGAATGGCCGAAGAATTGGCCAAATACCTAACAAAAGTAAGCATTCGATGCCGCTACATACATTCTGAAGTTGATACTTTAGAACGTATCGAAATCATGCAAGACTTGCGAAAAGGTATTTTTGATGTTCTTATTGGAGTAAACTTACTTCGTGAAGGTTTAGATTTACCAGAGGTTTCTCTCGTTGCCATTTTAGATGCCGACAAAGAAGGTTTCTTGCGTAATCATAGATCTTTGACGCAAACTATTGGTCGTGCAGCGAGAAACTTAAATGGTAAAGCCATTATGTATGCTGATAAAATTACAGCGAGTATGCAGCGAACAATTGACGAGACCAATTATAGAAGAACCAAACAGATTAATTACAACGTAGAAAATAATATAACTCCTCAAGCTCTAAACAAGAAAATCGAAAGCGCTTTCACCAAAAACCCATTGGTAGAATATGAATTAGGTCATCCAATTCCTGTTGCTGCTGAGCCAGAAACTGCCTATTTATCTAAAGCTGAACTGGAAAAAATGATTCGCGAAAAGCGCAAAACAATGGAGAAAGCCGCAAAAGAACTTGACTTTTTACAAGCTGCTAAACTTCGTGACGAAATTAAAAAATTACAGGAACAACTGCCTTAAAAAAGGCTTTATTCCAAAAAAATAAAGCCATAATAACGAAATTCATTTTTTAAAAATTAACCAATCTAATCTTTTTAAAATTCATTAGATTTATCAAAAATTTTTAAATTCTAGAATGAAATATTATATACTCTTTTTTGTTTTTTTAATTTTTAGCCGCGTATCAACAGCACAATCAAATAAAAGTGATTTTTGGAATGAAGAATTAGAAAATTCATCCGACATTATAAAACCTAATACTCTTTCGACTCATCCATTTGGTATTTATATATCAAGATTAAACCACAATTTCAACGTTCGCTCGACCGATAAATATTCATTCGCATTTGAAGTTTCAAGCGGAAACGTGGTGCTTCCTTATGTAAAATCATATGAATTGACTGATCCTAATGACCGCGAAATTTCCAAAAACCAGCCTTGGCATTCGCGCGAATTTTCATTTGATTTAGATAAAGTGCCATCCAAAATTAAAGAATTTGAGGCCGATGGCGTTATTCGATCGTATCGCTTTAATTTTACGTTACCGCTTACAGTTAATCACGAATTGAGTTTCAGCCTTCGAGCTAACTCGCTTGATCGGGGTAAATATCCGTATTCTATTTTTACTTCAGATGAATCAATCGAATGGTTCCATCGCAATATTGCAGGCGGAAAAGATCCTTTTTCAAGATACCATTATGGTATAAACCAAGCTGGAATAGCTTATAAAGACGAAAACAATAAGGTCTTAACAATGGACAACAATGACTTTCTAATTTCTGGGCTTGATATAAATTATACGTATTACCCTAAACTAGAAATGAATGAAAAACATCATATTTACTTAAATTTTGGCGCTCAGCTGGGTATTAATACTTCAAAATATAATCCTGCTTCAGATTTCGGAATTTCTTCTTCCATCTTAAAAAAAATGATCATTAAGGATAAAAATATTCTAAGTTTCGGATTAAGTTTAGGTGTTTTACGTCAGCATATTTTTGAATATGGAGATGGCGTAAATCTTAGCAATCAAGATTTTTTATGCAGTTTTGAAGGTCTTATTAATTACAAAGTAAAACTTAAAAACAACAATCGAATTTCATACGGTATCAATTATAATTTCCAGAATTCTTACAACAAGAAAAAAGATATGGATTATATTGTTCTAACGGCCAAAGAATAAATACACACTGGCAAAAGACCATATCTCATTTGTATGAAGATTTAGAAGGATGGAGTGCAATTTGTACTTATTCTACGAAGCGATTTTCTTATTTTGTGTATCTTCGGGAAGATTTAAATCTAGATAATGCACCAGATTTACAAACAGGCATTGGTATAAAAATGTCAATCAAAAAGAGTTAGAATTCTATTTTTTAAACAGAAACACAAAACAAGGATTAGCCATGAAACTAATTTTAAGAGAATACAATCTAAAACTTAAACACACTTTTACGATTTCTAGAGAATCTATAGATTTTCAGCCTTCCTTAATTGTAGAATTACAAAGTGATGGTTTTTCTGGTTTTGGAGAAGCTACTTCAAATCCATATTATCATATTACGGTTCCAATGATGATCGCTGATTTGGAGAAAATTAGATCGATTATTGAAAACACAGAAAATGAGACTCCAGAAGTATTTTGGTCAAAAATTCATCCGTATTTAAAAGAGGATATGTTTGCTTTATGCGCTTTAGATTTAGCTTATAATGATTTGTATGCGCGTAAAAAAGGAAAAAAATTATACGAATTATGGAATTACAAAACCGATCATAATCCGTTGACTGATTATACGATTGGAATTGATACAATAGAAAAAATGGTTTTTAAAATGCAAGAACTGCCTTGGCCTATTTATAAAATTAAATTAGGAACAAAAGAAGATATTGCTATTGTAAAAGAACTTAGAAAACATACCAATGCCATTTTTAGAATTGATGCCAATTGTGGATGGACGGTTGACGAAACCATCAATAATGCGGCCGAATTGAAAAAATTGGGAGTTGAATTTCTAGAACAGCCAATGAAGGCAGATAACTGGGAAGGCCACAAAGAAGTCTTCAAACATTCTGTCCTTCCTGTAATTGCTGATGAAAGCTGTATTATTGAAGAAGATGTGGCGAAATGTTTTAACCATTTTCATGGCGTAAATGTAAAACTCGTAAAATGCGGCGGCTTAACTCCAGGAAAACGCATGATCGAAGAAGCCAAAAAACTAGGTTTAAAAACAATGGTGGGCTGTATGACCGAATCTACTGTCGGAATTTCTGCTATTGCACATTTGCTTCCTCAATTGGATTATGTTGATATGGATGGCGCCTTGCTTTTGTCTGAAGACATTGCAACTGGTGTAACAATTGAAGAGGGTGTAGTCCATTATTCAAATCTTAACGGAACAGGAGTTACATTGCTGTAAAATGATAGTCGAAAAATTTCCAGATCGAATCATTGAAATTGACCAAAAACAGTATCTGTATTTTGGAGGAACTGCCTATTTGGGACTTCCAACAAACAAGAAATTTCAGGATTTAGTCGTTCAGAACATTTTAAAATGGGGAACGACTTACGGAAGTTCTAGAACTGCGAATATTCAATTGAGCGCTTATACTGCGGGCGAAAATTTTTTAGTTCAACATATTGGTTCTGAAGATGCTGTAACCGTTTCTTCTGGAATGTTAGCTGGAAAATTGGTTCTAGAAAAATTGAAAAAGCAAACCGATTTTTTTTATCATTTAAACGAAATTCATTCGGCTATTCAAATTGAGAATAGCTTTCCTGTTTTTATAAATGAAAAATTGAATGAGCGCTTATTAGATCCTAAATCAGAAAAAATAACCATTTTGACCGATGGCGTTCCTTCTTTTGAAACCAAACCTGCTGATTTATCTTTCTTAAAACAGATTTCAAACCATAAAGAAATTACCTTGGTTGTTGATGAATCGCATTCGTTGGGAATTATTGGCAAAAATGGTTCTGGAATCTATTCCTCAATTGATTTTCCAATTAAAAGAAAAATCCTGGTTTCGTCTCTAGGAAAAGCTTTCGGATTGACAGGCGGAGTGATTGCTTCAGATTCGGAATTCATCAAAGAAATAAAAGAAATTGAAACTTTTACAAGCGCCGCAGGAATGAATCCCGCTTTTGTACAAACGCTTTCTGATGCTTCTGAAATTTATAAAATACAGCATCAAAAACTGAAAGATAATTTAAGTTATATCGATTCGATTTTAATTAAAAATAAGAACGTTAAGTTTGATGCAGATTATCCTTTAATTTATCTTTTATCGAATGAATTAGTTGAAAAACTAAAAGAAGAAAATATCATTATTGCGAGTTTTAGATACACAAAAGAATCCGAACCCTTAAATCGAATTGTAGTTACAGCAAATCATTTAAAAGAAGATTTGGATAAATTTGTTGCAACTTTAAATGATTTCAATTCTAGATTTTAATCATTTTAAAAACTACCTTTGTAAAATAAATGAAGAGTTTTAGTTCCAGATTGGAAACTTGAAACTTGAAACTTGAAACACAAAAAAACCTGAAACAAGAATTATGACGAATAACGATATACTTAAAAAACTTCGCGTGGCTTTGATGCTCCGTGATGACCAAATAATTGAAATTTTAGAATTAGTAGATTTTAGAATTTCAAAATCAGAATTGGGCGCTTTTTTTAGAGCAGAAGATCATCCAAATTACATGGAATGTGGCGATCAGGTTTTAAGAAACTTCCTAAACGGATTGGTTATTCATTTAAGAGGAACTAAAGAAAATCCTAAAAATCCTAATGATGTTTTAGCAAAACATAAATCTGAAATTCCGAAGAAGGAAACTTCTAAAGAAAGACCAGAATTTAAAGCTGCTCCAAAAGATTCAGAAAAATATAGAGGAGATCAAAGTTCTTCAAAGTCAGGTTCATCAGCTGGAAAACCTAAAAAGAAAGCATTCCCAAAAGGAAATGGAAAACCAGTTGTGGTAGAAAAAGTAGTTTTCAAAAACGGCAATAAGAAAAAATCGTAATTGAGGATTTAACCGCAAAGAACGCTAAGATTTACGCAAAGTTCGCAAAGTTTTATTCACAAAGCTTTGCGAACTTTGCGTTTGAAAAAGATCCTAATTACGGTCTGACTCTCAAATATAGCCAGCGGTTTCAATCGCTGAAACGCCCAGAAATACATTTTGTGATATACGTTGCGTCCCCGTGGTTGAAATCTGAAATAAAACTCGTAAAATTTTATTCACAAAGCTTTGCGAACTTTGCGTTTGTATTCATATTACTTAGCCAAAAATCTTTGCGTGCTTTGCGGTTAAAAAAAATTAAATTTTATTCTCTTCTATTTTATCAAAAAAAGCATCTTTAAAAGTAGCTCCAATTGGCAATTCTTTTCCATTTATAAAAACCGAAAAATTATCTGTCGATTCTATATGCTGCAATGAAACCACATACGATTTATGGATTTGAATAAAATCTTTTTCTGGTAATGATTCAATAACATTTTTTAATGACGAATGTGTAATAATCTGCTGCTTTACAGTATGAATGCAAACATAATTCTGTAAACTTTCTACGTACAAAACTTCATTCAAAAAAACTTTCTGAAATTTATTTTTCCCATCGGTTTTTATAAATAAAAAATCTGGTACAGTGCTGTTACTGGTGCTCGAAACTTCTATTTTCGGTTCAGAGTTTAATTTAGAAACAGCTTGATAAAAACGTTCAAATGCAATTGGTTTTAATAAATAATCGACTGCATTTAATTCAAATCCTTCTAAAGCAAAATCTGGATAAGCCGTTGTAAAAATGACTTTTATATCTTTAGAAATAATTTTAGAAATCTGTAAACCTGTTAATTGAGGCATTTGAATATCTAGAAAAATAACATCTACAGATTGTGAGTTTAGAAATTCTAATGCTTTTAACGAATCATTAAAAACGCCAACCTTCTCCAGAAAATTCACTTTTCCGATGTAATTTTCCAATATTCGCGTTGCAGGCGGTTCGTCGTCGACAATTATGCATTTAAAAGTCATAAATTATTTCTTTAGCGGTATTTTTAAGTAAGTTTTAAAGGTATTATTTTCTTCTGTTTTTTCCAGAATAAATTGGCCTTTATAAGTGTATTCCAGCCTTTTTGTCAAGTTATCAAAACCAATTCCTGTTGAAGAATAATTTTCTCCTTCAATGAAATAATTGAAAGTTGAAATTTCTAGAAAATCGTCCTTTATTCGAATTGAAATAATGGCTTTTTCGTCTTCATTATTAAATTTTCCATGCTTGAAAACATTCTCAACAAAGTGAACCAAAGCCGACGAAATGATTTTTTCGTTTGAATAATTTCCCTCAACCGAAAAATCTAAAAACAACTGATCTTCAAATCTTTTCTTTTGCAAATGAATATAGTTTTGAATGAATTGAATTTCTTTGGAAAGTATCGCTTCATCCTTGTCTGTTTCTGTAATAACATATCGAAGTAAATCAGAAAGAACCAAAATATCATCAGCCATTTCATCTTCTTTTAAAACCAACTGGCTATAAAAAGAATTCAGCGTATTAAACAAAAAATGCGGACTAACCTGTGCTTTCAGCATTTGAAACTCTGCTTTTTTATTCTCCAGAAGCAATTCCTGATTTTGATGTTGCGTAGTATGAAACTGCCAAAATAAAAAAGTCAATGCGCTTAAAAGTACAGCTGGCAATCCGAAGAAAAAATTGTCTTTTATGTAATAACCTATTTCTCTGGCTTCTTCATAGTAGTTGTGCATTCCGGTAATATTAAACATAACCACTTCTTGCAAAAAATAGCGAACAGCCGCAAAAAGCAATAGCGAAACCGGAATTGTCAGAATATAAAAAACTAATTTCTTCCTGTTTAAAAACCATTCACAGAAGTAATAAAAATTGAGAATGTAAATACAAAATATTGCTAACAAATGAGTTGGCGTAATTCCATAACATATTGCTTTTATTACAATTTCTATTTTTTGATCATTAAGTCCAATATCCCAGAAAATATACGTTAGAAATAATAATAAGAAAAAGACAATGTGATAGTAAAAAGGGATTCTTGATTTCATAGTTTTATGATAATTAGCTCAAAAATACAATTAAGCCTTTAATCGAAAATGACATTTATTTAAAACATGCTTTTTTAGGGATGAACTATCAAAAACGTTACACGAAATTATTACTCTGCAAATTTCAGGTGTTTATAAAATGAAATCCTAGGTTCATCAAAAACAAAAAATAAAGGTGAAAAGACGGAATACATTTGTCATGAATTTAAAAACAAAACGTCATGCACAAAATCATTTTATTACTCGCAATTATTACATTAAACTTAACTTCTGCTCAAACTAAGAAAAAACAAATTTTATTAATTGGAACTTTTCATTACGCCAATCCTGGTCATGATGTTGCCAAAATAAAAACTTTTAATGTAATGTCTGAGAAAAGCCAAAAAGAGCTCGAAATTATGAGTGACAAAATCAAGAAATTTGGACCAGATAAAATATTTGTAGAATGGAAATTTAGCAAACAAGCTGAGTTAGACAAGTATTACAGTAAAAACACCGACAGTTTACTTAAAAAAGATCTAAATGAAATTACTCAATTAGCATTACGTACCGCTAAAAAACTGAATCACAAAAAGATGTATGGAATTGATTATCGTACCCGTTTTCCTTATGATAGCTTGATGATGTCAATGGAAAAAGCAAATCAGAAGGATTTAATGAAAAAAAATACGGAGTCAACAGAAAGGTTTGTAAAAGATAATAACGAAAGAATGGCTAAAAGTTCTTTAACAGATCTTATGCTTTACTACAATGAAAAAGCGTCTAATGAAGATAACATCCAATGGTATTTGGAAGTAGCAAACAGAGCTGGAAATCCAGATGATTTTACTGGTGCTTCTTTAGTTTCAAATTGGTACAAAAGAAACTTATACATGTATTCTTTAGTTCAGAAATTAACCGAAAGCTCAGATAATAAAATCATGGTTTTACTTGGAGCCGGACACGCTGCAATGCTAAGAGAATTTCTAGCACATGACCCAGAATTTGAAATCGTAGAATTATCGACTGTTTTGAAATAATACTTTTTTAACCATATCATTAAACTTTGCGTAGACTGCAGTGTGCCTCTACGATATACATTATCCATAAAAACAAAAAATCATGCAAAAAATTATTCTATTACTAGCTCTTATAACATTTAACATGGCATCTGCTCAAACTAAGAAAAAGCAGATATTATTGGTTGGAACATTTCATTACGCCAATCCTGGTCTTGATGTTGCTAAACTAAACAGTTTTGATATCTTGTCTGAGAAAAGCCAAAAAGAACTCGAAATAATGAGTGACAAAATCAAAAAATTTGGTCCTGATAAAATATTTGTAGAATGGGAATTTAACGAACAGGCCGATTTAGACAAATTTTACAATAAAAATACCGACAGTCTTTTTAAAACTAACAAAAACGAAATAACACAACTGGCACTTCGGACGGCTAAAAAACTGAATCATAAAAAATTATACGGAATGAATCTCTATACTTCTTTTCGTTATGACAGTTTAATGATGTCAATGGAAAAAGCAAACCAACAGGATTTATTGAAAAGAAATAATGAGTGGAAAAAAAGAAATGAAAAAGATCATAATGAAAGAATAGCAAAAAGCTCGTTACAAGAACTCATGCTGCATTACAATAAAAAAGAAACCGAAAATAAAAACATCCAATGGTATTTGGAAGTAGCCAATAGAGCTGGAAATCCAGATGATTTTACAGGAGCGCATTTAGTTTCAAATTGGTACAAAAGAAACTTATATATGTATTCTTTAATTCAGAAACTAACTGAAAGCACAGATAACAAAATAATGATTTTAGTTGGAGCTGGTCATGCTGCATTGATAAGAGAATTTATAACACATGATCCAGAATTTGAACTTGTAGAACTATCTACAGTTTTGAAATAAACTTGATGATTTAACCGCAAAGAGCGCAAAGAATTACGCAAAGTTTGCAAAGTTTTTTTTTAGCCACGAATTCACGAATTATTTTCAAAGATTGTAAAAAAATAAAATTCGTGAATTCGTGGCTATTTTCAACATACAGCTTTGCGAACTTTGCGTTTGTATTCATAATCCTTGACAAAAAACCTTGCGAACTTTGCGGTTAAATAGGCTCCAAAAAAAATCCCTCCGAAGCACGGAGGGATTTTCTATATTCAGAAAGATGCACTGCAGTGCATCTCTACAATTTTAATTAAGAAAGAGCAGCTTTAACTTGGTCAGCAGCTTCTTGGAATTGAACTGCAGATAAGATTGGCATACCAGAGTTGTCAATTAATTCTTTTGCAATTTCAGCATTTGTTCCTTGCAAACGAACGATAATTGGCACTTTAATAGCGTCTCCCATGTTTTTGTAAGCATCAACAACACCTTGAGCAACACGGTCACAACGAACGATTCCTCCGAAGATGTTAATTAAGATAGCTTTTACGTTTGGATCTTTCAAGATAATTCTGAAAGCTGTTTCAACACGTTTTGCATCAGCAGTTCCTCCTACGTCAAGGAAGTTAGCAGGCTCAAAACCAGCATATTTAATTAAATCCATAGTTGCCATTGCAAGACCAGCTCCGTTTACCATACATCCTACAGTACCGTCAAGGTCAACATAGTTCAAACCAACTTCTTTAGCTTCAACTTCGATTGGATTCTCCTCACGGATATCTCTCATTTCAGCATATTTAGGTTGTCTGTATAAAGCGTTATCGTCGATGTTAACTTTAGCATCAACAGCTAAGATTTTGTTATCAGAAGTTTTTAAAACTGGGTTGATTTCAAACATAGAAGCATCAGAACCAATGTAAGCATTGTAAAGTGCATCGATGAATTTAACCATTTCTTTGAAAGCATTTCCAGAAAGACCTAAGTTGAAGGCAATTCTTCTAGCTTGGAAACCTTGTAATCCAACAGATGGATCGATTTCTTCAGTAAAGATTAAGTGTGGAGTATGCTCAGCAACTTCTTCGATATCCATTCCACCTTCAGTAGAATACATAATCATGTTGCGTCCTGTACCTCTATTCAATAAAACAGAAACATAGAATTCAGAAGTTTCGCTTTCACCTGGATAGTAAACATCTTCTGCAACTAATACCTTATTTACTTTTTTACCTTCAGGCGGAGTCTGAGGTGTAATCAACTGCATTCCGATGATTTGTTCTGCTAACTCTTCAACTTGTTGTAAGTTTTTTGCCAGCTTAACTCCACCACCTTTTCCACGACCACCTGCGTGAATTTGTGCTTTTATTACATGCCATCCTGTACCAGTTTCGGCAGTTAATTGTTTTGCAGCAGCTACAGCTTCAACCGCATTGTTAGCCACAATTCCGCGTTGTACGCGTACTCCGTAACTCGCTAAAATTTCTTTTCCTTGATATTCGTGTATGTTCATAATATAGAATTTGTCTGGTTCTGAATTTATTTCAGAATAAAAGTGCGACAAAAGTAACAAAATACAACTTAATAGTAAAATCTTTTTCAATTAAATAATTGTTATATATAGGTATTAGACGTTGATAATTCTTCAAAGCAAACAAATCGTTAACGGAACAATTTGTTAATGTTAACACAATTCGCATAAAACGTTTGATATTTAACAAAAAATTCATTGGTTTTATTGGCCTACCGACGATTTTTCCTAATATATTTTAGGAGTAATTATATTTTTAGCAATTCGGGATGCTTTATATCATAATATTAATAATTAAGAATGCTTTTTCTAATATTACAGCAAAAATGAAAGCAAAAGCACTAATTCACTACATTATGTTTAACGAAATCTTTATTTTTGTAAAAAAAATATCAAGAATGAGAGTTAAAGAACAAGGGCTTTATCTGCCTGAATTTGAACACGACAATTGTGGTGCAGGATTTATTTGTAATTTGAATGGTATTAAGTCAAATGATATTATTCACAAAGCATTAGACATCTTAATTAAATTAGAACATCGTGGTGCCGTTAGTTCTGATGGAAGAACTGGTGACGGAGCCGGAATTTTATTCGACATTCCTCATGATTTTTTTAAGAAAGTTTGTGACTTTGAAATCCCAGAAGCGCGTGAGTATGCAGTAGGAATGGTTTTTTTACCAAAAAGCAAAAACCAGGTTTCTTTTTGTATTAATGCATTTGAAGCTACAATCAAAGACCAAAACTTAAAAGTTTTAGGTTGGAGAGATGTACCCGTTGACGTTGAAAATCTAGGTGAAATTGCCGCAGAAAAAGAACCAACTGTTAAACAAGTTTTCGTTTCTAAAAACGGACAAGATTTAACTGAACAAGAATTTAATGCAAAACTTTTTGCAGCTAGAAAAATTGCTGAACACGCCGTAAGAGGATCAAAAACTTCTGAAAGCCACATGTTTTATTTTACTAGTTTATCGACAACTACTATAATATATAAAGGTCTATTGATGCCAGAAGACATCAGCCGTTATTATATAGATTTGAAAGATCCAGACTTGGTGACTCGTTTAGCACTTGTACACCAGCGTTTCTCTACCAATACATTCCCATCTTGGGACTTAGCTCAACCGTTTAGATACATGTGTCACAATGGTGAGATCAATACACTTCGTGGAAACGTAAGCCGTATGCGTGCTCGTGAAGAGCTTATGCAGAGCAAAGTTTTTGGCGAAGACATTAAAAAATTATTTCCAATTATCTTAGAAGGAAAATCAGATTCTGCTTCTATGGATATGGTAATTGAACTTTTATTAATGACAGGTCGTTCATTGCCAGAAGCAATGATGATGGTTGTTCCTGAAGCTTGGGAAAAACACCAGACAATGTCTGCTGAAAAAAGAGCATTCTACGAGTTCAACGCTTGTATCATGGAGCCTTGGGATGGTTCGTGCTTCTATTCCGTTTACAGATGGTAACGTAATTGGTGCTTTACTAGACAGAAACGGATTGCGTCCTTCTCGTTATACTTTAACGAAAAGCGGATTCGTAATTATGTCATCTGAAATTGGTGTATTAGACATTGATCCAGAAGATGTAATTCAGCACGGACGTTTAGAGCCAGGAAAAATGTTCTTAGTTGATATGAATGAAGGACGTATCATCGAAGACGAAGAAGTTAAAAAAGCGATCGTTACAAAACGTCCATACAAACAATGGGTTGATGAAAACTTATTGCCTTTGGCTAGCGTTCCTTACACCAACAACCCTACTCCTGTTGAAAAATTAGATTTCTTAACAAGACAGCGTTTATTTGGTTATACTATTGAAGATTTAAAAACAATCATTAACCCAATGGGTAGCGACGGAGCTGAAGCAATTAGTTCTATGGGTAACGATACGCCTTTGGCAGTTCTTTCAGACCAGCCACAATTGTTGTACAATTACTTCAAACAATTATTCGCTCAGGTTACTAACCCGCCATTGGATGGTATTCGTGAAGAAATCATTACTGATATCAGTTTAGCGATTGGTGGAGATTTCAATATTTTCGAAATCGAATCGAAACAATGTAAAAAACTAAAAATCCAAAATCCAGTCGTTTCGAATGAGGATTTGGATAAAATTAGAAATATCGATCACCCAGATTTCAAATCGGCTACTATTTCTACTTTATACAAAATAGAAAAAGGAGTTAACGGTTTGGAGCGTGCGCTTGAAAAATGTGTTCAAGCAACCTTTAAAGCGGTTGAAGAAGGATGCAACATCATTATCTTATCAGATAGAGGTGTAAGCGAAGAATTAGCTCCAATTCCGATGTTATTGGCTTGTTCTTATATTCACCACTCATTAAACATTTTACAAGTTCGTTCTAAATTCGGAATCATCATCGAATCTGCTGAACCTAGAGAACCTCATCATTTTGCTTTATTGTTCGGATATGGTGCAAGTGCAATCAACCCTTACATGGTAAATGAAATCATTCACGATCAAGTTGAAAAAGGTTTCATCACAAAAGTAAAAGCTGATTATGCTGTTGTAAACTACAACAAAGCGATTGCAAAAGGAATCGTGAAAATCATGAACAAAATTGGTATCTCTACTTTACATTCATACAGAGCTGCTCAGATTTTCGAAATTTTAGGTTTAAACAAAACATTTACTTCGAAATACTTCCCTTACACTCCATCAAGAATTGAAGGTATTGGTTTAATGGAAGTGGAGAAAGAGGTTAAAAAACGTTTCCAAAAAGCTTTCCCAAATTCAAAAGTTGCTAGTTTGCTTTCTCTTGAAATTGGAGGTATTTACAGATGGAGACGTGGTGGAGAAAAACACATGTTTAACCCAACCACTATTTCTAAATTACAACAAGCGGTTCGTTTAAACAGCCCAGAAAGTTATAAAGAATATTCAAATGCCGTTAACGAGCAAAGCTCAAACTTAATGACCATTAGAGGTTTATTCGAATTCAACAATTTAGATCCAATTTCTATTGACGAAGTAGAGCCTTGGACAGAAATTGTAAAGAAATTCAAAACGGGTGCCATGTCTTACGGATTTATTTCTAGAGAAGCACACGAGAATTTAGCGATTGCAATGAACAGAATCGGTGGAAAAAGTAACTCTGGAGAAGGTGGAGAAGATCCTAAACGTTTCCAGAAAGAAATTAACGGAGATTCTAGAAACTCTGCTATCAAACAAGTTGCATCTGGACGTTTTGGTGTTTCAATCAACTATTTGACAAATGCTAAAGAAATCCAGATTAAAATGGCTCAGGGAGCAAAACCTGGTGAAGGTGGACAGTTGCCTGGAGAAAAAGTAGTGCCTTGGATTGCTGAAACTAGAAACTCTACACCTTATGTAGGTTTGATTTCGCCTCCTCCTCACCACGATATTTATTCAATTGAGGATTTATCTCAGTTGATTTACGATTTAAAAAATGCAAACCGTGAAGCTCGTATTAACGTAAAATTAGTTTCTGAAGTTGGAGTTGGAACCATCGCTGCCGGTGTTGCCAAAGCAAAAGCTGACGTTATCTTAATTTCTGGTTATGACGGAGGAACGGGAGCTGCACCTTTAACATCTTTACAGCACACAGGTATTCCATGGGAACTTGGTTTAGCTGAAGCACAGCAAACTTTGATCTTAAACGATTTAAGAAGCCGTGTAGTTTTAGAGTGTGACGGACAGTTAAAAACAGGTCGTGATGTTGCCATCGCAGCTTTATTAGGAGCTGAGGAATTCGGTTTCGCAACTGCTCCACTTGTAGCTTCTGGATGTATCATGATGAGAGCTTGCCACTTAAATACTTGCCCAGTTGGTATTGCAACTCAGGATCCTGAATTGAGAAAAAATTTCAAAGGAACTCCAGAGCACGTAATCAACTTCATGTATTTCATTGCTGAAGAGTTAAGAGAAATCATGGCGCAGTTAGGTTTCAGAACGTTAAAAGAAATGGTAGGTCAATCACAAAAATTAAATGTGAACAAAGCCATCAAACATTATAAAGCAAATGGTTTAGACTTGTCATCAATTCTATACAAACCGGAAAAAGCGAAAACAGAGCCAAATCATAATACAACTACTCAAGATCACCAACTTGAAAATGTATTGGATTTTGATATCATCAAAGAAGCGATTCCGTCTATCTATAGAAAAGAGAAAACAAGAGTAACCTTTAAAATTAAAAATACAGACCGTTCTGTAGGTGCTATTTTGAGTAACGAAATCTCAAAAATCTACGGGGCACAAGGATTACCTGATGACACTATTTTAGTTGATTTTGAAGGTTCTGCTGGACAAAGTTTTGGTGCTTTTGCAACAAACGGATTGTCATTTAAAATTCACGGAAACTGTAATGATTATTTAGGAAAAGGGCTGTCTGGAGGAAAATTAATTGTAAAAGTACCTCCTACTGCGACTTTCAACCCTGAAGACAATATCATTATCGGAAACGTTGCCCTTTACGGAGCTATTACCGGAGAGGCTTATATTAATGGAATGGCCGGAGAGCGTTTCTGTGTTAGAAATTCTGGAGCAACAGCAGTTGTAGAAGGAATTGGAGATCACGGTTGCGAGTACATGACTGGTGGTACAGTAGTAGTTTTAGGAAAAACAGGAAGAAACTTCGCAGCTGGTATGAGCGGTGGTGTAGCTTATGTTTATGATTCAAATAAGAAATTCGATTCTACAGTTTGTAACATGGAAATGGTTGCATTCGACCCAATGGAAGAAGAAGATCTTACGAAACTAAGAAAACTGATCAAAAATCATTCATTGTACACAAGCAGTCCATTAGCAAAAAGAATTTTAGCAGACTGGGAAAATCAACAACAGCACTTCGTAAAAGTAATGCCTACTGATTACAAAAAAGCATTACAAAGAATTGCAGAAGAGAAAAAAATAGAAGAATTAATAGCGGGATAAATGATTTTAGAATTCAGATTTTAGATTTTAGATTGAAATCAACCTCAAAGCTTTGAGAACTTAAAACTCTCAAAGAATTTAAAAAAGCCTTTGCGCTCTTTGCGGTTAAAAAAATTGGAATTTGGAATTTAAGAATTGGAATTTTAATCATTTAGATTTAATTAAAATGTCATGGGTAAAATAGGCGGATTTAAAGAATATAACAGAGCCGATGAAAGTAATTTAGCAGTAGCAGAACGTGTTTCTAACTACAACGAATTTACTATTCCGGTACCAAAAGATAAATTAAAAGAACAAGGATCAAGATGTATGGACTGTGGAATTCCTTTTTGCCACAGTGGTTGTCCGTTAGGAAATTTAATTCCTGACTTCAACGATATGGTGCATCAGGAAGAATGGCAAAGCGCGTTAGAGATTTTACAATCTACTAATAACTTCCCTGAATTTACAGGACGCTTATGCCCTGCTCCATGTGAGAAATCATGTGTATTAGGAATCATCAAAGATCCAGTTTCTATCGAAAACATCGAAAAAAGCATTGTAGAAAGAGGTTTCGCTGAAGGGTGGATTAAACCACAAGCGCCAAAAACAAGAACTGGTAAAACAGTTGCTGTTATTGGTTCAGGTCCTGCAGGTCTTGCAGCGGCTCAGCAATTAAACAGAGCTGGTCACACGGTTACTGTTTTTGAAAGAGACAACGCAATTGGAGGTTTATTACGTTACGGAATTCCTAATTTTAAATTAGAAAAAGGAATCATCGACCGTCGTGTAGCTATTCTAGAAGCAGAAGGAATCACTTTCAAAACTAACGTAAACGTTGGTGTAAACTTCAGTGTTGAAGAATTAAACCAATTCGATTCTATCGTTTTATGCGGAGGAGCAACTGAAAGAAGAAGCTTGCCAACTAAAGGAATCGAAAGCAAAGGCGTTGTTCAAGCAATGGATTTCTTGACTCAACAAACTAAAGTTTTATACGGAGAATCAATTCCAGACCAAGTAAAAGCAACTGGTAAAGATGTAATCGTTATTGGTGGTGGAGATACTGGTTCTGACTGTATTGGAACTTCTAACAGACATGGAGCTAAATCGGTAACTAACTTTGAGATTTTACCAAAACCTCCTGTTGGAAGAAGCGAATCAACTCCTTGGCCTTTCTGGCCGTTGCAGCTTAAAACATCTTCTTCTCACGAAGAAGGTTGTGACAGAAACTGGTTAATCAACACAAAAGAATTCATTTCTAACGATAAAGGCGAATTAACTGGATTAAAAACTGTTGAAGTGCAATGGAAAATGACTCCTGGTCAGCGTCCAGAATTAATCGAAAAAGAAGGTTCTGAGAAAATCTGGCCTTGCGATTTAGCTTTATTAGCGCTTGGATTTACAGGTTCAGAGAAAACGTTAAGCGAGCAATTAGGAATCGAAACTGATATGAGAAGCAACTATAAAGCGCATAATTATCAGACAAACGTTCCTCACATTTTCACTGCTGGTGATATGAGAAGAGGACAATCATTAATCGTGTGGGCTATTTCAGAAGGTCGCGAAGCAGCAAGAGAAGTAGATTTGTTCTTAATGGGCTCTACCAACTTGCCTACTAAAGGAAAAGGAGATCTTCCTAGCCTATAAAAACCGAATAAAAATACAACACATACTACTAACAAACCCTTGAATTAATAATTCAGGGGTTTTGTTTTTGCTATAATTTTTTTCGCCACGACCCGAGCGATAGCGAACAGGCGAAGCAATTTACAAATTTTCACTAATTTTTCTTTTCTCTTTGGTTTCTATAATCAAATATAACCCGTGGTTTCAACCACGGGGACACAATATATGATTGCGTTCAATCCGCAACGTTTCCCGTGGTTGAAACCACGGGCTATATTTTAGCATTTTGCGAAAATCCAAAATTGAAAATTCGTGAAAATTCGTGAAATTCGTGGCAAACAAAATAATCTGTGCAAATCCTTTCAATCTGTGGCAAAAAACAATTTTAACAGCATTTAAGAATAAGTTAATTCACGAATTCGAGACAAAAAAACTTAGTAACTTAGCATCCTACAACCTTAGCACCTTTAAAAAGGTTATAAAATCTCAAAAACAGCAACTTTTTGTTTGAAATAAAACAATTTGTTATAATTTGTTATTTTTCTACAAATTATTTGCTGATAGATAAAAGTGTAATAACTTTGCCCAAAATGATTTAAAAATGCAAGCAAAAGATTTACTGCAGTTAGCAGACCAATTTGGAAGTCCATTGTATGTTTACGATGCTGAAAAAATCCAATCTCAGTACAACAGATTAACTAAAGCTTTCTCTAAGGTAGAAAACTTAAGAGTTAATTACGCCATGAAGGCATTGTCAAACGTTGCGATTCTACAGTTATTAAAGAACATGGGGTCTGGTTTAGACACTGTATCAATTCAGGAAGTTCAGTTAGGACTTCATGCTGGCTATGAACCCGAAAGAATTTTCTTTACACCAAACGGCGTTTCTCTAGAAGAAATCGAAGAAGTTGCCGCAATGGGTGTACAAATCAATATCGACAATTTATCTATTCTGGAGCAATTCGGAACAAAACATCCACATATTCCGGTATGTATTCGTATCAATCCACACGTAATGGCGGGCGGAAACGCTAACATTTCTGTTGGACATATCGATAGTAAATTCGGAATTTCTGTTCACCAGATTCCGCATATTTTGCGAATTGTTGAAAATACAAAAATGAGCATTGTTGGAATTCACATGCACACAGGATCTGATATTTTAGATATCGAAGTATTCTTGTATGCTGCTGAAATCTTATTTGACACGGCAAAACATTTCAAAGATTTACAATTCTTAGATTTCGGAAGTGGATTCAAAGTTCCTTACAAAAAAGACGATATCGAAACAGACATCGAAGAACTAGGTAAAAAATTATCAAAAAGATTCAATGCTTTCTGTACTGAATATGGAAGAGAATTAACTTTGATTTTCGAACCAGGAAAATTCTTGGTAAGCGAAGCAGGTCATTTCTTAGTAAAAGTAAACGTAGTAAAACAAACAACCTCAACAGTTTTTGCTGGAGTTGATAGTGGATTCAACCACTTAATTCGTCCAATGTTGTACGGATCTTCACACCATATTGAAAACATCTCAAACCCAAAAGGAAAAGAGCGTTTTTACTCAGTTGTAGGATACATTTGCGAAACTGATACTTTTGCAAACAACCGCAGAATTCAGGAAATTACTGAAGGAGACATTTTATCTTTCAGAAATGCAGGAGCTTACTGTTTCTCAATGTCATCCAACTACAACTCAAGATACAAACCAGCCGAAGTTCTTTGGATGAACGGTCAAGGAATCTTGATTCGTCAAGCTGAAACATTTGAAGATTTACTTAAAAATCAAATTCCGTTGCCAGAAGAAGTTGCTGCTACGGTTTAACAATAGAAAAAAAGAGAATATCACTTTAATCCCGTTTCTTAATTGAGGCGGGATTTTTTTATTTCAGATTTTTGAGTTCAGATTTTAGATTGGTTTACATAATTAAGTTAATCTTCGCTTTTCACACAAATAAAAAAGTCATCTCAATTCATTATATTTGTACGAAATTTTTTATTTAAATGAATTACTGTAAATATGACCTTACGAAAGATGAATCATCCACAATATTTAATTTTGTAAGTGTTGGAATAAAAGGAAGTTTTAGAAAAGTGGTTGCTTACACTCCAACTAAAAACCCTTCTATCTATAATCTTGGTTTTGGAAACTTAAAATACGCCCCATCAATAAAAAAGTATATTATAGATGATCAAGTTATAAATGACAATGGAGACATTAGGATTGTTTTGGCAACTGTAGCCCAAACTGTATATGAATTTACAAAGACAAATCCAGAAATAGCAGTGTTCTTTAAAGGCAGTGATGTTAGAAGAACAAATACTTACAAAAGAGCTATAATGTTAAATCTTGAGGAATTATCAGAAACTTTTGATATATTTGGTGCCAGAATGATTGAAAATAATAAAATCATAGATGAGCCATTTGATTATAAAAAAGACTATGATGGTTTTTTAATTAAAAGGAAAAGAAGATGAAAAGTGTAAAAAAAATAATTAAGACTAAGAGATTAACTACAAAAGACTCAAAGATTATTGTTGACACATCTCTCAATAATCTTAAAAATATTGAGTTTCAATCTGGAAAACAAGATGAAATTAATAAAATCGAGTTTAAACTAAGCTTTTAATCTTAAAACCAAAATATCATCGAAGTCCCGTTTCTTAATTGAGGCGGGATTTTTTTATTTTAGATTTTTGAGTTCAGATTTTAGATTCCTAAACATCTGTCAGGCTGAGCGAAGTCGAAGCCCACGCAAAGTAATTACAATATTTGTCATTTGACAAGAATAAGAGTAGACTTGATCCAAAATAAAAAATATTTAATATCTTACCTGAATACTTTCAATACTTACAAAAATGGACTTTGAAGTACTTAACATACGAAAAATAGACTCCTCAACTGGAAATTTCAAATTACATGAAGACTATATTCTTTCGTATGACCAGTTTGACGGTTGGACAGAAAGATTATTAAGATTAGGAATTTATATTGATATCATTTTTGAATGTAAGATCGACATGACCTTTCGTACAAAAAAATTTGAGAAATTTGAAAAGCTATTCGAATGCGAAATACCTTCTGAAATTAAAAACATAATTTTAGAAATACAAAAACTCGATCATTTAGAATTGAAACATTATTATTCTGATATATTTATGGACGAACCAAGGCAAGGAAGATTATGTTATTAATCATTTGGGCAAATCACACAATATCAGAATAGGAAATTTGTTCAAAAAGCCGCAACCTGAAAATTCATCCGAAAAATTATTTTTTGACTTAATTGAACTTTTTGAAAAATGGCGAGAAGAAATTTATCAGCAATGTTTAAACGAATTAACACCATCCAATCAAATTCCCATTAATGAAAAGCGTAAACGAAGAAGATAAAAGTTTTTAAAAGAAAAATTAAAATTCTATCAGAAAAAACATCTTTTTACTTTATTCAAATAATCAAAATTTTAAATACCTTTGAAATTATGAGCACGACATCAAAACCAAAACATATCGGCAGAAACATCAGCCGAATCAGAGAGCTTCGAGGTATGAAGCAGGAAGCGCTTGCGCAGGCAATTGGTACAAATCAGCAGGCAATTTCTGGTATTGAAGGAAGTGAAACTATTGATGATTCTAAACTTTCAAAAATTGCAGAAGCACTTGGCGTTACCATTGAAGCTATTAAAAGTTTTTCGGAAGAAAATGTATTTAACTATTTTAATACTTTTAATGAATCTGTTACAGGAAGTTTTATAACTAATAATTCATGCAATTTCAACCCACTTGATAAAGTTGTAGAACTTTACGAGCGTTTGGTTCAGGCTGAAAAAGACAAAGTAGAGTATTTAGAAAAATTACTAAAAGGAAAATAATTACTCAAGAATATAAATTTTACAAAAGCACAGAGATTTACTTTGTGCTTTTTTTAAGCCCAGAAACAAAATGTCATATCTTCTTCTTGCCCTTTTTATTGTCCTACTAAATTGCTCCATTTTTTATTTTCTAAAATCTGAAAATGGACTAAAAAAAATACTTTTGTACGCATTAGTCTATTTTGTAATTGCAATAGTTTTTACCAAAATTTATACTTTACTAAACATCGAAGAAATGCCAAATGGCTTTGCGTTTTTTGTACTTTTTATGTTTAGCTGGTCAATCGTATTAATGCATTTCTTAAAAACCTTGAATAACAGAAGAGTAAATATTGCAAAACAATTACAGATAGAAAACAATAAACTTATTAATTCTTCTGCTTATCTCACACTTATTACGATATCTATAACTGCATTTCAATTGTATTTAATTTTATCAAAAACTATTAATGTTTTTAGAAGTTAGCTATAATTGTAAAATCAAATTCAGCAAATAAAAAAAATAACTCTTGGACATTAAAAAAATTTATCGAAGATTCTTTTATATCAACACAAGGTCAATAAACAGTTGGCAAGCCACCACTTCGATTTCAATACACGAATCATTATTAATATTTTTAATTTCACTAATTCTTAAGAAAATTTTTCTACCTAATTTAAAAATTAGTGAGCCATTTATTTTTATCGCTTTTCTTGTTCTCTTTTTTGTTTTTAAATATTTTAATGATCGAACTTTTAATAAAAAAAATAAAGAATATACAGCAGAATGGCTACAAGAAACCAAAAGAAGCAGAATGTTATATAGAATTAGTAATGTTGCATTTCAAATTTTTCTTTTCTCCACATGCATTATTATTTTAATGTATTTAGATAACAAATTATAACAATATAGAAATCAAAATAATCCCCAAAAGCAATGAAACCTACAATCCTACTATCAACACTTTTCCTACTATTCACAGCAAATTCATTCAGTCAAACCCTAGCCGATTTAAAACTAAAACCAAAAGAAATTCCAAAAGGCGGTTATATGGTAAGCGACGGTAATATTTGCATTACGCCACAAGCCTGTACTTTTTATAATGATATTGAAACGTACAGCAATATTGTGGGAACTATAAAAAGTAAAGCGATTCAGAGTTTTAAAAGCAAAGCAGATCGCGGTTCTATTATGTATTTTGAATTTGATCATGTTTTTAAAGGCGATAGATTCCTGCAAGGTTTACTTTGGGGAAAAGCTGGCGAACCAACGCCTGAACATCCAGAAGAATATATAGCAAAAGGTCGATTTCTAGTAATTTGGAGTCTGCAGCCAGATAGTCCGTTAAAAGAAAAATCGGAAACTAAAGTCGAGGCACTTTTAGAATAAAAAAATCCCGTTTCAATAAAGAAACGGGATTTTTTAATATATCTTAAAACAGTGATTACACATTTTTTCGCAAAAACTTGAACAACAAATACAACAGATAAAATAAAAAGATGCAAAATGCAATAATTAAAAACTGCCAAATAAATAACCCAAACTGAAAATCATTAATTAATTTATCCATAATTTTATCTTTTTAAAGCTTTCATTTTCTGACAAGCAAATAAACAAAAAAAAATCTTACACTTTTAAAAATAAAAATTACAAAAAATGAAACCACAAGTTCGAATCCTGATCTACTCTATTCTTTTCTTTTTATACCTTACTTCTACGCATTTTTTTCTTGAATTAAATGAGAAATTTAAAGGTGATGGATTTGTAACTCTTGGAGCTGGCTTTGGTATCCTGAATCTTATTTATGCTTTTACAGCCCTAAAATGGAAACCTTTACTTAATGTACTTTGTGCTATTGGAATCGCAGCTTTGGCTATGTTTCTGGCTTTACAATTTACCAATTTGCATCTGCTTGTAAATTATGATCCGTATCAGGTTAAAACGGCCATATTTGCGAATGCTGTTCTTTCTATTATTTTTTGGGAAATTGTATATCAGGTAAAGATTAGAAAATCTAAATAAATATATTTTTCAATTGCCTCCAGCTTTAGCAGGAGCTTAATAATAAAGTCTTTCTCATAGGGCTTTAGCCAAATCTTTTTTTGGCTAAAGCCTTTTTACTTTTATCAAATATACCTCCAGCTAAAGCTGGAGGCAATTCATTTACAATTACTAATATTGCTTAAATACTTAAAAAATAATTCATTAGATTTACCCTTAAGTATTTAAAAATCAAACCCATGAAACGACAGCCATCAATCGACATTGTCCGCGGAATTGTAATGATTATTATGGCGCTTGATCATGTTCGAGATTTGATGCATGTTGATTCTATTACGCAAAGTCCAACCGATTTAACAACTACTTCACCTTTACTGTTTTTTACGCGTTTTATAACTCATTTATGCGCGCCTACTTTTGTTTTTCTGGCCGGAACTTCGGTTTATCTTTCGCTTCAAAACAAAAATAATGTTTCCGAAACCAGAAAGTTTTTACTCAAAAGAGGAATTTGGTTAGTTGTCCTTGAATTTACAATTGTCAATTTTGGTTTATTCTTCGATATTGGTTTTCATTCTCTTTTGTTTGAAGTGATTGCAACAATAGGTTTTGGTTTTATCATTTTAAGTGCATTACTGAAAATCCGTTCACAGACATTAGGAATTATTGGACTTCTTATACTCTTTTTTCACAACCTCACACCGCTTATTCCATTTGCAGAAAATTCGATTTTAAAAACTGCTTTAACACCGCTATTTAGTCCAATAGTATTTCCGTTTTCAGGAAGAGCTTTTATAATGGGTTATCCACCGATTCCGTGGCTTGGAATTATGCTTGTTGGTTTTGCAACTGGTAAATTCTTTGAATGGACTGAAGAGAAAAGAAAACAACTATTTACAAAAATTGGTTTAACCGCATTAGTCTTATTTATCATAATTCGTTTTGTAAATATTTATGGAGATCCAGCTTTATGGACTACACAAAAAAATGTCGTTTTTAATTTTTTGTCATTTATTAATGTGACAAAATATCCTCCTTCTCTCCTATTTTGTTTAGCAACTTTAGGAATTATGTTTTTGCTTCTAGCATTTGCAGAACAATTCACAAACAGAATCAAAAAAGTGTCTTTGGTCTACGGGAAAGTACCTTTATTTTATTTTGTCGTTCATTTTTATGTTATTCATTTTCTCACACTCCTTATGCTTTTTGTGCAAGGTTTCAGTTTTTCGCAATTTGAATTTGCAACCGGAACTTTTGGAAGGCCAAAAGGCATAGAAAGCGGTTTATCTCTTTGGTTAATTTATCTAATTTGGATTTTTGTTGTTGTGCTACTTTATAAACCTTGCCAATGGTTTGGAAAATATAAATCGGAACATAAATATTGGTGGCTACAATACATTTAAAATTCATCAAAAGTCAGCACAAAAATTCATTGCGTCATTTAAGAACTACTAAAAAACACTTTAGATTCTGTACGTATTTTTTTATATTAGCCTTGAATTTTTCAAAGCCAAAATAATAAAATAATGAAAATCCAAACTTTATTGCTTTTGTCCCTAATTGCAATTTCATGTAAAAATGAAACTAAAACCGAAACACCCTCAACTACTCAAAAAGATATTTTAGAAGTCGCATTAAAACCTAAAACTAATGGTGAAATTAACATTGAGGAAGCTGATACATTGGTAATTTCTAAGAAACATAAAACCAACCAAATAAGTTGCGATTTAGACGGAGACGGAAAAAACGAACTCGTAGAAATTATCAGAAGTACAAAAAGTGACAAAAGCGGTCTAAAAATAACTTTTGGAAATAACAAAAGAACAGATTATTTCGGATTCGGAAATACTGTTTTAAATCAAGGTTTTGACGAAATTGACTGGGTCGGAACATTTGAGAAAGCACCAAAAGGAGAAATCGTCTGGAACAATGTAAACGATGACGGTGAAATTATGGGCGATGAAGAAGTTAAAGAAGAAGATAAAATAAAACTTCCAAATGATGGGATTTTTATTCATGCCGAAGAAAGCTGTGGAGGCGGAATTATTTATCTAAAAAACGGAAAATACGAGTGGATTCAGCAGGAATAAGCTCATAAATATAAACTCCTAAATTATTGAATATGAAAAGTACAGTAGAAATTGCCAATCGTTTTAGAGAAGTCATTTTAAACGGAACTTGGATTGCGAACACCAATTTTAAAGATCAGCTCGAAAATCTAGATTGGAAAATTGCAGTTAGTCCCGTTCAGAACTTAAATACAATTGCGGTTTTGGCGCAGCATATTCATTACTATATAAACGGAATCAATCAGGTTTTTAAAGGCGGAACTTTGGACATAAAAGACAAATTTAGTTTTGATTTTCCGTCAATTCATTCTCAAGAACAATGGAATTTTTTTCTAACTCGATTCTGGAATGATGCTGAAGAATTTGCGTCTTTAGTAGAACAAATGCCAGTCGGAAAACTGGATGAAGGTTTTGTAGAAGTCCAGTACGGAACTTATAAAAGAAATATCGAAGCTATGATTGAACATAGTTATTATCATTTAGGGCAAATTGTTTTGATTAAAAAACAGCTTAACAACTTAACGTAAAATTTTCTTTCAAATCATTAAAAGTCATTAAATTAGAGTTCAACTTTAAAAATTTAAAAATGAAAAAATTAATCTTAGCATTTCTGTTTTTAATTGGCTTATCTGCATCAGCGCAAACTTCTAAAGAACTTATTGGAAAATGGCAATTGGTAAAATGGACTAAAAACGGAAAAGAAAAAAGCATTGAAAAACGTTTTAAAACAGATCAGGTTTTTCAGGTTTTTAAAGAAAATGGTGATTTTGAAAGCATTATTGGCGACGAATCGCACAAAGCAAAATGGAAATTATCTAAAGACAATTCTCAATTGACCATTGTTTCTGTTATTCTGCCGGTTGTGTTTACGATAAATTCTTTTGACAGTCAGAAACGTGTTATAACCAATCCTGAAGTGGGTACTTTTGAATATAAAAAAGTGGAAGAATAAGTTAGTTTTTTCTTGTTTCCTCTGAAAAACAAAAGCTGTAATCTAGCCCCGATGGAAGCGGTATCTCCCGATTTAGAAAAACAAGGCTATTTCAGCCGTAGTTTTTGTTAATCGGGAATTTAGCGGACAGCGGGAGTAAACGTTCTTATGAAAATAGCTTTTTCTGCTCCTTAAATAAATTAGAAAAAGGCATAGTTGTTGAAAGTTAAATAAAATATATTTGCAACTTCAAAAGACACACTATGCAAAAAATTACTTTTCTCGTTTCTATATTGTTTTTAGCCCTTTCTTCTTGTGGGGTAAAAACAACACAATCAATGCTTAGCGACGGAAATTACGACGGTGCAATTGATCGCGCTGTTGAAGCGCTTCGCACCAAAAAAGATTCTAAAGGAAAACAAGATTATGTTTATCTGTTGGAAGAAGCCTTTGCAAAAGCCAAAGACCGCGATTTGCGTAATCTAGAAATGCTGAACAAAGACAATAATCCGGCAAATGCCGAACGTATCTATAATACTTATGTACAGCTAAATAATCGTCAGGAAAAAATTAGACCTATTTTGCCTTTGCCTTTATTGAAGCTGGGACGAAATGCAAATTTTCCGTTTGATAATTATTCGAATGAGATTGTAAATAGCAAAAATGCACTTTCGAAATATTTATATGAAAACGCATCTACTCTTTTGAAATCAAATAACAAATTGGATTTTAGAAAAGCGTATGACGATTTTGCCTATTTGGAAAGCATTAATCCTGGCTACAAAAACACCAAAAAATTGATGGATGACGCTCAGTTTAAAGGAACTGATTTTGTCGATGTTTATGCCAAAAATGAAACCGAAATGGTGATTCCGAAAATGCTTCAGGAAGATTTATTGGATTTTAAAACCTACGGATTAAACGATAAATGGACGGTTTATCATAGCACAAGACAAAAAAATGTGTCGTACGATTATAGTTTGATTCTTAATTTCAGACAAATTGCGATTTCGCCAGAACAAATTAAAGAGAAAGAATTTGTTAAAGAAAGACAAGTTAAAGATGGCGTAAAAACGCTTTTGGACAACCGCGGAAGACCTGTAAAGGACAGTTTAGGTAAAGAAATTAAAGTGGATAATTATAAAACACTTCGTGCAACGGTTTATGAATTCAGACAATTTAAGTCTTGTTTGGTAACAGCAAAAGTTGATTATGTAGATTTAAAAAGCAATCAGCTGGTGCAGACTTTCCCGATAAGTAGCGAATATGTTTTTGAAAATGTGTATTCGACTTACAAAGGGAATAGAAACGCTTGCGATGATAATTATTTAGGGTATTTTGACAAACGCGCTATTGCTTTTCCGAACAACGAACAGATGGTGTATGATACAGGTGAAGACCTGAAAGCCAAGCTAAAAGACATCATTGTAAAGAATAAATTTAGAAGGTAATTATATAACACAATTATAAAGAAAAAGGTGCATTTTTGATGCGCCTTTTTTTTTGCTTTAAACTTTTTCAATAAAAAAATGTCTTTTTGAATTGCGCAACCAAAAAGTTGCGTATATTTGCAACTGATTAGTTGCGAATAAATATTCAAAGAAAATGAAAAGAGATATTTTTCAAGCTATTGCCGATCCGACAAGAAGGGCAATATTGGTTTTGATTTCCTCAACTGCATTAACGCCAAATTCTATTGCAGAGCAGTTTCAAACTACAAGACAAGCGGTTTCTAAACACATTAAAATATTGAATGAATGTGATTTATTGGAAGAAAAGAAATTGGGCAGAGAAATTTATTATCAGCTCAAAATAGAAAAAATGAAAGAAGTTGATGAATGGCTGGAGCAATTTAAGGCAATTTGGGAACAGCGTTTTAGTCAATTGGATCAAGTATTACTTAACTTAAAATCTAAAGAAAATGAAAACTGATTTATTAATGAATTTTTCTGTAGACAAGGAAAATAAAAGAGTGAGCGTAAAACGCGAATTCGATGCTCCGTTATCAAATGTTTGGTCTGCATGGACAGAACCTGAAATTCTAGATTTATGGTGGGCGCCAGCTCCGTTTAAATCTAAAACCAAAAACATGGAGTTTAAAGAAGGCGGTAGAAGATTATATGCCATGGTTGGTTCCGACGGTGCAGAGCGCTGGAGTTATTTTGAATATTCTTCAATTTCTCCTAAAACAAACTTTAAACATTCTGCTACTTTTTCTGATGCCGAAGGAAATCCGAATTCTGAATTTGGAAGTTCGTTTTGGGATATTACTTTTTCTGAACAAGGCACTTCGACAATTGTTGACATTGTGATAAAACGTGACAGTTTTGAAGAACTGCAAAAAATAATTGAAATGGGCTTTAAAGAAGGATTTACTTCTGCAATGCAAGGTTTGGACAAAATCTTAGCAGAAAAATAAAGTCAGTTCAGCCGAATTATTATTAACGAATTTAAAATCTAAAGAAAATGAAATCAAATCTTTTAATGAATTTTACTGTTGATAAGGAAACTAAGACTGTCAATGTAAAACGTGAATTTAATGCTTCGCTTCCTCAAGTTTGGTCTGCTTGGACTGAACCTCAGATTCTAGATTTGTGGTGGGCACCAGCACCGTGGAAATCGGAAACAAAAAGTATGGAATTTAAAGAAGGCGGACGCAGATTGTATGCCATGGTTGGACCAGAAGGCGAAAAGCATTGGGCCATTGCTGATTTTACTTCAATTAGTCCGAAAACTAATTTTAAATATTTAGATGCTTTTAGCGATAGCGAAGGAAATTTAAACAAAGAATTTCCACGTTCTGACTGGGATGTGACTTTTTCTGAAAAAGACGGTTCTACTTTTGTAGATGTTGTTATTAAACATGAAAAACTATCTGATTTGGAAATGATTATCCAAATGGGCTTCAAAGAAGGTTTTACTATTACAATGGAAGGTTTGGATGCTATTTTTGCAGAAAAAGCAAAATAATTATCCAATTACACAAAAAAGGCCAAAACAAAAGAAGAATTTACTGATATTAAAATTGTAATTTCGTTTTACATAAACATTTTTACTTTACTATCAATGAACAAATTTTTTGCTCTGGCCTTTTTGCTTTTTTCTTCTACTTTAGCATTCAGCCAAAAGAATAAAACTAAAACCATAGAAACTTCAAAGCCTTTTGTTTTAGGAGTTATCGACGAAATTCAATCGAAAGAATTAGACGAAAAAAGAATTCTAAACATTTATCTTCCGGAAGGCTATAATCCAACTGAAGCTACAAAATACCCCGTAATTTATTTACTTGACGGTTCTGCCGACGAAGATTTTATTCATATTTCTGGATTGGTACAGTTTAATAGTTTTGAATGGATCAATCAAGTTCCAAAATCAATTGTGGTAGGAATTGCAACAGTTGACAGAAGACGCGATTTTACTTTTCCTACTACTATCGAAAAAGATAAAACTCGTTTTCCTACAACTGGCCATTCGGATCAGTTTATTGCTTTTATCGAAAAAGAACTACAACCTTTTATTGAAAAAAAATACAAGACAAACGATTTTAAAACCATCATCGGCCAATCTCTTGGCGGATTATTAGGCACTGAAATTCTGCTTAAAAAACCAGCTCTTTTTAATAAATACGTTATTGTAAGTCCGAGTTTATGGTGGAACAATGGTTCTTTGCTAGATTTAGATGCTGAAATGCTGAAAGAAAATTTTACACAGCCAACCGAAATTTATATTGCTGTCGGCAAGGAAGGATTAGCTCCAACAGCAATTCCGCATGTTATGGAAGTTGATGCTAACTTACTGGCAGAAAAACTAAAAGCATCTAAAAGTAAAAACGTAAAAACTTTCTTCGACTATTTCCCCGAAGAAAACCACGGATTGATTCTGCATACAGCTGTTTCTAATTCGTTTAAATTCTTTTATCCGAAAAGTAAAGAATAGACCTTATTATATTGTAAAATGTGAAATGTGAGATGTAGTAATATACTAAAGCCTTCATTTCACATTTCACATTTCACAATCAACAATTTACCCAAGCCACCCTTCTCTATCCAGACTTCTGTATTGAATTGCCTCAGCAATATGCGAAGAAACAATATTTTCTGAATGATCTAAATCGGCAATGGTTCTCGAAACTTTCAAAATTCGATCGTAAGCTCTGGCAGAAAGATTGAGCCTTTCCATAGCTGTTTTTAACAATTCTTTTGAAGCTTCATCTAAAACACAATATTCTCGAATTAGTTTACTGCTCATTTGTGCATTGTAATGAACATTTTCTACCGTTTCAAATCGTTTGGTTTGAATTTCTCGTGCTGCTGTAACTCGTTTGCGAATTTCTACACTGCTTTCAGATTTTCGCTCATCTGATAATTTCTCAAACGGAACTGGAGTAACTTCTATATGAATATCGATTCTGTCTAATAATGGCCCTGAAATCTTACTCATATAACGTTGCATTTCGTGCGGTGAAGAAGTATTGGGCATACTTGGATCATTAAAGAATCCGCTCGGACTTGGATTCATACTTGCCACTAGCATAAAAGACGACGGATAGGTTATAGTAAATTTTGCGCGCGAAATTGTTACTTCACGATCTTCCAAAGGCTGACGCATCACTTCTAAAACATCGCGTTTGAATTCTGGCAATTCATCCAAAAATAAAACACCATTATGCGCCATCGAGATTTCTCCTGGCTGAGGGTAACTTCCGCCTCCGACCAAAGCGACATTAGAAATCGTATGATGCGGGCTTCTAAAAGGTCTTTGATTCATCAATCCGACTTCTTTTAATTTTCCTGCAACGCTATGAATTTTGGTAGTTTCTAAAGCTTCCCGCAAAGTCATTGGCGGTAAAATACTCGGAACACGTTTGGCCAGCATTGTTTTTCCTGCTCCTGGTGGGCCAATCAAAATGATGTTATGTCCACCAGCTGCTGCAATTTCCATACAGCGTTTAATACTTTCTTGTCCGCGAACGTCTGAAAAATCATGTTCAGGAAAATCCAGTGTTTTATAAAATTCCGCTCTTGTATCGATAACTGTAGGCTGAAGCGTTCCTTTTCCCGCAAAGAAATCAACAATTTCTTTTAGATTTTCAACTCCATAGACATCTAACCCCGCTACGATAGCTGCTTCTTTTACATTCTGAATTGGGAGAAAAAATCCTTTATAACCTTCCTCTTTGGCTTTGATTGCAATGGGTAACGCTCCGCGAATAGGCTGTAAACTTCCATCCAAAGAAAGTTCTCCCATAATAATATAGCGTTCAATTTCTGGCGCTTTAATCTGATCTGAACCGACCAAAATTCCCATTGCCAATGTCAAATCATATGAAGAACCTTCTTTTCTAAGGTCGGCAGGCGCCATATTGACTGTAATTTTCTTTCCCGGAAAACTAAATCCGTTATTCTTTAAAGCAGCGGCAATTCTAAAACTGCTCTCTTTTATAGCATTATCTGGAAGTCCAACTAAATGATAACCAATTCCTTTATCCATATGAACTTCAACTGTGATAGTTGTGGCTTCAACTCCAAAAACAGCGCTTCCGTAAACTTTTACTAACATAAATAAATTCTTATAAAAAAGTAAAAGTATTTAATTAAATATAATAATTTATTATTTTTGTAAATATTTTATTACTTTTTAAAAATTTAAACAACATTGCAATGAAAAATTTTTCATTTATCCACTTTGGAGAAATTGATATTGACAATCTAGATGAATATTATGAAGCCACTTTTGAATTGGACAGAAATCAAGTCAATATTATCATTAGTTTTGAAAAAAATAAAATTGATTATAGCACCGCGACTTTAATAAATAATTTTCTTTCAAACATTAAACAATATAATTCTCAAAATATAGTCTCGATTGAAAAAAATTATGATAACGGGGATGATAGCACAGTAAAAGATTATGTTGAGTTCCATTTAGAAGAGTTTTATATGAACAAACTATCACAAATTATTGATTTTAGCGACAAGACAATTGAAGTTGAAAAGCAATTTTTAAAAAATTTAAAATTAATAAGAGTAGCATTATCACCAGATGGTGTGTTTGGAAACGAAAATTTCGCAACATTTGATTACACAATTTCAACAGAAATAACAGATGAATTAATTGCTGTATATAGTGACGAGAATAACGCTTTAAAAGATATAGCTTGGGAAAGTTAGATAAGACATTAAAATAAAAAAATAGGATTAAGAAAAACTTAATCCTATTTTATTTTTAACCTCCTCCACAATCCTACTCAAATCCAAACAATTTTGATGCGACCAAAGTTTACTTTCAATTTCATTATTGAGAATACAATTTTGACATTCGATTATTTCATGAGAATATCCTTTTCCTAAAGCTGGTAAAGTAAATGTGGCTTCTTTTTCTTCATTTATATATAAAGAATAGCCATCGGCAATAAACCACGGAGCGTTTAATTCTATTCGCCCTTTTGCTCCTGCAATAACGGCTTTCATATCAGATTCAGAAACTATTGAAGCATGCAAAACCGATTGAGCTGTTTCGTATTGTAAAATCATCGAAGTCTGTAGATCGATATCATTTTTATGTTTAATCGCTTTAGCGGCAATCTCTTTTGGATATCCTAATAATATATAGGACAGAAACAAAGGGTAAACACCAATATCAAACAAAGCTCCCCCTCCTAGTTCTTTATCAAAGAGTCTTTTATTTTCTGTTTCACTTCCGTGAAAGGCAAAATCGGCTTTTAGGTAATTTACGTCTCCTATAATTCCATTGCCAATTTTCTCAAGAACATCTTGAACAGAAGGAATAAATCTTGTCCAGAATGCTTCCATAAAAAACCTATTGTATTTTTTTGAAGCATCTATTATTCTTTGCGTGTCCTTAAAAGATAAAGACATTGGCTTTTCGCAAAGCACATGTTTACCACTTTCTAAAGCTCTAATAGACAATTCGGCGTGTGAATTATGAGGAGTTGCAATGTAGACGATTTCAACTTCTGAATCTTCAAAAAGTAAATCATAAGAATTGTACATTCTTAGAGCATTAAATTTCCCTCCAAATTCTTCCGCTTTAGCTAAATCTCTTGAAGCAACTGCCGTAATCTCAGCATTTTCAATCAATACTAAATCTGATGCAAATTGGCTTGCAATGTTTCCTAATCCTACTATTCCCCATTTAATACTTCTATTTCCCATCCTTATATTATAATCATCAAAATTGTTAAAAAGATTAAAAAATATCCATTACAGCATGCAACAGACGTTTTTTAAACAACAAATATCTATTATCCTACAAAAAATAGCAATCAATTACCCCAAAAATTATCAAAAATGATGGTAAGTGAAAAAAAAATGTTGCCAAATTGTAAATTTTAAGTTTGTTTTAAGAAATTCACGCAAAATCACAGGGGTTAAATTTTAAATTCAACAAAAATAAAGCATACAACCCTATTTTTTTAGGGGGTATCAAATCATTTTATACTTTTATAAAAAATTTAAAACTAAATAACTATGCGAAAAATTATTTTAAGTGTGATTCTTATCACGATTTTGGTACTAACCTTTATTTCAAACTTTATTATTGCAGACAACCCAATTCCTGCAGAAGCTGTAAAATTTGATACTGGAGATACTGCCTGGATGATCGTTGCAACTGCTTTTGTATTGTTAATGACACCAGGATTAGGATTTTTCTACGGAGGTATGGTAGGTAAGAAAAACGTAATCAGTACTATGCTTCAAAGTTTTATGGCAATGGTAATTGTTACTATTCTATGGACAGTTGTTGCTTTTGGATTGGCTTTCGGACCAACAATTGGAGGAATTATCGGAAACCCGTCTGAGAATTTGTTCTTTGCTGGAGTTGGAACTAATACAGCATGGAGCCTTGCACCAACGATTCCATTTATATTATTCGCATTATTTCAGGCAAAATTCGCTATCATTACTCCTGCATTAATTACAGGTGCTTTTGCAGAACGTGTACGTTTCTGGGCTTATTTGCTATTCATGGTTTTATTTATATTATTAATATATACTCCACTTGCTCACATGACTTGGCATCCTGATGGAGTTTTCTTCAAAATGGGGGTTCTTGACTTCGCTGGAGGAACTGTAGTACACATGAGTGCTGGATGGGCTGCATTGGCTGGAGCTATGTTCTTAGGAAAAAGAAAAGTGCAAAAAGTTAATCCTGCTAGAATTACTTATGTACTATTAGGAACAGGATTACTTTGGTTCGGATGGTTTGGTTTCAACGCTGGATCTGCTTTAGGAGCTAATGGTCTTGCTGCTCAAGCTTTAGGAACTACTACTGTTGCCGCTGCCGCTGCTGCAATGGCTTGGGTTTTCCTTGATAAAATTTTAGGACACAAATTATCTGCTCTTGGAGCTTGTATCGGAGCTGTTGTAGGTCTAGTTGCTATTACACCTGCTGCTGGATTTGTTAGCATCCCTCACGCAATCTTCATCGGATTATTCTCTGCAATTGTAAGTAACATCGTAGTAAGCAAATTCCCTAAAGGAAAAATCGACGATGCTCTAGATGTATTTGCTTGTCACGGTGTTGGTGGTATGGTAGGAATGCTTTTAACTGGTGTTTTCGCATCAAAAGCAATCAACCCTGCGGTTGGAGATAATCAAGGTTTAATCTTCGGAACTCCAACTTTATTCATCAATCAATTGACTGCTTTAGTTATTGTTTCAATCTTTGCTTTTGTAGCTTCTTATGCTTTATTCTTCATTGTAAATAAAATTACTCCTCTAAGAGTTACTGAAGAAAAAGAAGAACTAGGATTAGACATCTCTCAACACGGAGAATTCTTATAAGAATAAATTCCCTTCTCACATTACTTGATAAATAAAAAAGCACTCTAAATTTGACTTAGAGTGCTTTTTGAATTAAATACCTTTTATAATTGTAGATTGTAGATTTTAGAATATAGATTATAGATTTTTCTCATCTCTTTACTCTATCTCTATCCTCCCAAGATTTACTTAAAATTCGAAATTCCTTCTTTTAACCAATGTAAATATTCATCTGCATTTACATAACTTATTGTTGGTTTAGAAGTATTCATGTTTTTTCCTTCCAAATCGGTAATAACATATAAAGGCTGTGTATTGGTTTTATATTTTGAAATCATAAAATCGGTCCACTTATCGCCAACAGTAATAATTTTATCTCCTGCAGCAGTTGTAAATTGCTCTTCTTTTGGCAATTCACGTTTATCGTCAACGTAAAGAGAAATTAAAACCACATCATTTTTAAGGATTGGTAAAATAGCTGGTTCTGACCAAACATTATTTTCCATTTTTCTGCAATTCACACAAGCATAACCTGTAAAATCAAGCATAATTGGCTTATTGATTTCTTTTGCATAAGCCAAACCATCTTCATAATCATGGAAAACCATAATTCCGTGTGGGCCTAATTCAGCTCCCTCTGGAAGCCCTTTAATAGATTCTGAAGAAACTGATCCGTTTCCTGAACCTCCAACTCCAAACGGACTTTCGCTATATTGCGGCGGCGGTGGGAATGCACTGATTAATTTTAAAGGAGCTCCCCAAAGTCCAGGAATTAAATACATGGTAAATACAAATGTCAGTAATCCTAAATACAATCTTCCAACAGAAATATGATTCGTAGGACTATCGTGAGGCAAGGTAATTTTTCCGAATAAATATAATGTCATTGCCCCAAAAATAGCAATCCAGATTGCAATAAACACTTCTCTTTCTAAGAAATGCAATTGTAAAACTAAATCAGCATTTGATAAAAATTTGAATGCCAAAGCCAGCTCTAAAAATCCTAAAACTACTTTTACAGTATTTAACCATCCTCCAGATTTTGGTAAAGAATTTAACCATCCTGGGAACATGGCAAATAACATAAACGGAAGCGCTAATGCTAAAGAGAATCCAAGCATTCCGACAATTGGCGCAATTCCTCCATTTGAAGCTGCTTCAACCAATAAAGTTCCAACAATTGGCCCTGTACAAGAAAATGATACAATCGCCAAAGCCAAAGCCATGAATAATATTCCGATTAAACCGCCTTTATCTGCTTGCTGATCTGCTTTATTTGCCCATGAATTTGGAAGCATGATTTCGAAAGCACCCAAAAATGAAGTAGCAAAAACAACTAAGATTACAAAGAAAATCAAATTGAACCAAACATCTGTAGACAAAGCATTTAAGGCATCAGCACCAAATATTTTAGTGACAATAAGACCTAAAATTACGTAAATAGCAATGATTGAAAATCCGTAGATAATTGCATTTCTAATTCCTTTTGCACGGCTTTTACTTTGTTTTGTAAAGAAACTTACCGTCATCGGGATCATCGGGAAAACGCAAGGAGTTAACAATGCTGCAAATCCTGATAAAAAGGCAATAAAAAAGATCGACCACAAACTTCTTGAAGGCGCAGGCGCAGGAATTTCTTCTTGTGCAGTTTCGTCTGTTTTCTGCACTGTTGGCTGCGCAACTTCTTCTTTTTTAACGGTATCAACTGCTAGTCCCACTACTTTTGTTTCATCAGCTTTAGCTTCTGTTACAACTGGAACTTCATTCATTTTGAAAGTTGAAGGAACAGCAATCGAGAATTTCTTACTCGAATTGATGCAAACTTCTTTACAAACCTGAAAATCAAAATCTACATCAACCGTTTTTAAATTCGGGTTTATGATTTTTATTTCTTGTTCAATGTGTGCTTTTCCCTCAAAAAAAGTTTCATCTACGCCAAAAACATCGTTAAAAGCTGTTCTAGTTTTACCTTCTTTAGCTTTTCCAACTAATTCGTAGTTTCCTTTTTGATTTTTAAAAGTTATTTCTAAAGCCAAAGGCTCGCCGTCTGGAGTAAACTGCGAATACATATGCCAGTCTTTTTCGATTGTTCCATCAAAAATCAAAACGGCATTGTTTCCTTTTTTCTCAATTTTAGAAGTCCATTTTACCGGCTCCAATATTTGCGCATTACCTTTTGCAAAAGCAAAGAAAAATACGAAAAGTAAAATGGTTTTAGTCCAAACATTTTTTGACAAATTTGTCTGAAGATTTCGAGTAAAGTTCATTATTGTAATTCTATTTTTAGTATTTGATTTGTGGTTTTCTCTATTTTAAAACGCTCGTCCTGTCTTATTCCAACAACCCAGACTATTTCATTTTCAGAACATAAAATCCAAGTTTTTTCTTTTTCGATCAATGATAATTTTTCGTCTTTAAAAAGCTTGCTCACTTTTTTAGATTTTCCTCTCATTCCGAAAGGCTGAAAAACATCTCCTTCTTTCCATTTACGCAAAACTAATGGAAAACGGATTTTATTGGAATCGACAAATATAACCTTATTTGAACCGAATGTTGTGTGATCTACGTTACAAAGACTCATTTTTAAGGGAAAATTAACTTCTGTATCGTTTTCACTAATTTGATATTCTTCGTTTTCTGGCATTTCAGAAAACGGACTTAAAATAAGCGTTTCTCTATTTTTTAGCAATCTAAATTCCTCGGAAAGAACTTGTTTTCCTGATTGCCCTTCAACCAAATCATAAATATCATTCCAGGCAGAAAAACCAAATTCATTTAGCCATTGGTAGAGATACGCTTTATAATTTGGAAGTTTTTTTAACTGATTTAAATCAAAATGAATATCGTCTCCTGCTTCTTTTGCCACTTGCTGATATACCATAATCGATGCATCTTCAACCATTTCTTTTGATTCTTGAAGAAAGGACTGGGTTTTCTGAAAAGCATCTAGAAAATTAGGATTGATTTCTTTTAAAACCGGAACTAAATTATGACGAATCTTATTTCTGAGATATTTTGTCGAAGCATTACTGCTGTCTTCTCGCCATTCTATTTTATTCTCCTCTGCGTAATTCAAAATTTCTTCTCTAGAAAAAGGCAAAAGCGGACGAATAATTTTATCATTTTGTTCTGGAATTCCAGTTAAACCTTCTAAACCTGTTCCGCGAGTTAGGTTAATAATAAAAGTTTCTAGATTATCATCGGCATGATGTGCTGTCAGGATATAATCGAAGTTTTCTTCTTCCAAAAGTTCATAAAACCAGCTGTAACGAAGTTCTCTTGCTGCAACTTGGGTTGATAATTTATAATCTTTAGCGAAAGCTTCAGTATCGAAATGAGTCGTAAAAATTGGAATATTGTGCTGATCGCAATAGTTCTGAATAAATTCCTGATCTCCAAAACTTTCCAATCCTCGAAGTTGAAAATTGCAATGCAAAACTGCAATTTCATAAGGTAGCCTGTGTAATAAATGCAGCAAAACCATACTGTCCAATCCGCCGCTTACAGCCAGAAAAAGCTTTTTTTCGGCTAAAAAAGGAAATCTTGAAACGATATGATTTTGAAATTTTGAAAACATCTGATAAAAGTAAAGAATTAAATTTGATCTATTTTTAAACGAAATGTTAAGCGGGTATTTTTTTGCCACGAATTACACGAATTTGCTCGAATTATTTTTTTTGCCACAGATTAAAAAGATTTACACAGATTTTTTTAAATCATTTTAATCCTTTAATCTGTGGCTATCTTTTTTTTATCGAATTGAAGAAAAAATTCGTGCAAATTCGTGAATTGCTTCGCCTGTTCGCTGTCGCTCGAGTCGTGGCAGAAAAAAATTATTGCAAAACTTCGTGCATTGCTTTTGCCTTTAGCAAACATTCTTCATATTCTTTTTCTGGAATTGAAAGCGATGTTATGGCACTTCCAACCGAGAAAGAAACATATTTATTCTCTTGATTGTACAAAATACTTCTAATTACGACATTAAAATCAAAATTGCCTTCAGGCGTAAAATAACCAACCGCCCCACTATACAATCCTCTTTTGGTTTCTTCAAGATTTTCGACAATTTCCATCACCGAAATTTTTGGAGCGCCCGTCATACTCCCCATCGGGAAAGTCGTCTTCAAAACATCTACTGCCGCATATTGAGAATCTAATTTGGAAGTGATCGTAGAAATCATCTGATGCACTTGCAAAAACGAATAAATTCCGCAAAGCTCTTCGACTTCAACGGAACCCTTTTGCGAGGTATGAGACAAATCATTTCGCACTAAATCGGTTATCATGATATTTTCAGCTCGCTCTTTGGCGTCTGAAACTAAAACACTCTTTGATTTTTCGTCTTCAATTGGATCTGCAAAACGCTTAGAAGTTCCTTTTATGGGTTGAGAAATGATCTTATCTCCTTCTTTTTTCAAGTAGCGTTCTGGTGAAGCAGAAAGCAAATAGTGTTTGTAATTTTTAAAGAAAACTGAAAAAGGAGCTTGTGAAATCTCATTCAACTTCTGAAATTTTTCTAACGGATTTATAACGGCATTTTCAGCATAAAATTCCATACAGAAATTGGCTTCGTACATATCACCAACATGAATATGTTCCAGCATTTTATTTACTTTCTGAACATATAATTCTTTAGAAATACGTTGCTTCACTTCGACTCCGCTCAGTGTGACAAATGTTTCGGTCTGAACTTTTATTATTTCCTCAAAATCCTCTTCTACCTCATCATCGCAAAGCATTAAATATTGAATTTCAAGTTCATTTCCTTTCAGAATATAAACTTTTTTAGGCTGAAAGAAAAACAAGTCGGGAAAGTTCAAACCATCAAAATTATTGGATTGAAGATTTTCAATACCATTCTTTAAATCATAAGAAAGGTATCCAAAAAGCCAGTCTTTTGTATTTTGCTGATATTGTTTTAGATCTTCAAAAGCATTGTAATAATCTGTTTTTAAAGAAGTAAAAGCATCTACTGCCAATATGCAGTCAAAATTAGAATACTGCTGCGGATAAGAATTGCTGTCTAAAAAAACGACTTCGCGAAATTGCTGCGCCCAACTTAAGATCTGTTCTTTAAACAGTTTCGGATTGGCAATATTTTTACGGATGGAAACTCTCAAAAATGGTAATTTTAAAGGTCAAAATTACGACAAAATTCTTTCATGAGCGGAAAGCAAAAAAAATAATCAAATGATTTGAATTACATTGCAAAACTGTTAAAAATACATTCTTTTTATAAGAAAAAATTCGTTATATTTGATATACAATTAGAATAATCCTAAAACAGCATTAATTTAATTGTAAAATCCTTAAAAAAGAACCTCAAAAAAAATAATTTGTGATTCTCATTTGAGCTTTTAGATTGCATCTTTTCCAATAACTTAATTATATTTTTTAACCTTAAAAAATCCTAAGTATTATGAAAATTGCCACTATTATTGTCCGCGTTTTAATTGGCCTTTTGCTGCTTTTTGCCTCTATCAGTTATTTTTTCCATCTAATGCCAGAGCCTGAAACTACAGGAAACTTTAAAGCATTTAATGTAGGTTTAATGGCTTCGACGTATTTAATGCCACTGGCAAAATCTATCGAATTACTTTGTGGAATTGCATTTGTAACTGGGCGTTACGTAACTTTAGCAAACATCTTGATCTTACCAATTACGGTAAATATTTTGTTTATCAATTATTTTTTAACTCCCGACGGTCTGCCAATTGCAGTACTTCTATTTATAGGAAATTTATTTTTGATTTACAGATACTGGGATAATTATAAAAGTGTTTTTACTGCGTAAATCGTTTTTCAACCCAAAACAAAAGCCCGTCAAGTTTATACCTGACGGGCTTTTGTTTAATTCGCTTTATCCTGTTTTACCCAAACCAAATCGGTTACGTTATATCCAATTTCCTGAGCTTTGATAAGATAATCTGCTTTTACACTTTCCGGAATTGTTTTTTCTCTAGAAAGTATCCACATGTATTTTAAACTTTCTCCAGCCACAAGCGCGTATTTATAATCTGGATCGATTGCTACGACGTTATAACCAGAATAAAAATGACCAAAAAATGAGACTTTCAGCATACCAATATTGTCTTTTTTGACAAATCTAGCTTTCCCGACACTTTGTTCCCATTTGTCTTTTTTGACATTATAGCCCTTATTATCGACTTTTATAGTTTTATCTTCGTTTAAAGAATATTCGGCAGTTACATTGTTCAAATCTCTTTCCCATTTGTAATCTAATCTGGCAATTTCGTACCATTTTCCGAGATATTTATTGCTGTCAAAGTTTGTTACAGCCTGTGCATTTTTTGGAATTCCGCCTCCACAAGAGTACAATGCGATTCCAATTCCTGCTCCAATTAGAATCGGAGCGATATATTTACTTTTCATAATACTATCTTTTTAATAATCATAAAGATAACACCTGAAATACACATCTAATTTACAAAATTTTTCTTCAAGTTTATATTTTTAAGCCGCAAAAAAATAAGGGATTTTGAAAATTTCAATAAAGTTTTTACAACTTGAGTTACAAACCATTAAATTTGACACACAATCAATAACTCAAAAATGAGAATCCATCTATTACTATTCTTTATTTTATTTTCCCTTACTAGCCAATCTCAAACTATACAAACAGTAGATTCTTTAAATAACGAAATATGCCAGTCATTGGCTGAAAACAAAATTTTAAATAATGAAATAAGACTGCATAGCATTAATAAATCTCATGTCATGCCTTTTTTGGCAAAATTTAAAGATACTATCGCACAGCGAAAAGCTTTTGAAAAAATGATTTATCGCCTTCAAAAAAACTGTAATGAATTTAATGCGCTTTTCCCTAAAGATTCTATACAAAATGACTGGGGAATGCAAAACGAAAAGCCTTTAGGCAATGTATCTAAGGAACAATGCAATAATTTTGACGAAAGCAAAAAATTTCACTACTGGGAAGAAAGAGGAAAAAAAGTAGAGGTAACTATAAATGGAAATCTTTGGATAGAAAAATTCGGAGATAATACTTTCTCGAAGTTGTTGTATAGAAAAAGAAGCAATTGCGAATTTGAACTTGAGTTTATTGAAAGTAATAATTTGTCACGAAAAAACCTAAGTGTGAAAGGCGATAAATATCGATACAAAATTTATGATGAAGAAGAAAACATTTACAGCGTTTACTCCAAAAACAAAGAAACCTATTATACTTTCAAATTAATAAAAGAATAAAAAAAACCGTCAGAATCCATTTGGAACTGACGGTTTTTCTTTTATGATTAACGTAAAAAATTATACGTGTAACGCTCTATTTTCTGTAGCCGCCAAAGCTGCTTCTTTTACCGCTTCCGCGAAAGTTGGGTGCGCATGGCTCATTCTAGAAATATCTTCAGCAGAAGCTTTGAATTCCATTGCAGTAACCGCTTCAGCAATTAAGTCTGCTGTACGCGCTCCAATCATGTGAACTCCTAAAACCTCATCTGTTTTTTCGTCAGCAAGGATTTTTACGAATCCATCTAAGTCAGCACTTGCTCTTGCACGTCCTAACGCTTTGAATGGGAAACTTCCAGATTTGTATTTCACTCCAGCTGCTTTCAATTGCTCTTCCGTTTGTCCAACTGCCGCAACTTCTGGCCAAGTGTACACTACACCAGGAATTAGGTTATAATCGATATGTGGTTTTTGACCTGCTAAAATTTCAGCAACCATTACTCCTTCTTCTTCCGCTTTGTGCGCTAACATTGCTCCACGAACAACGTCACCAATTGCGTAGATATTTGGAACACTAGTTTGTAAATGATCGTTTACTTCAACTTGTCCTCTGTCTGAAATTTTCACTCCAGCTTTATCAGCATTTAATCCGTCTGTGTAAGGACGACGACCAACAGAAACTAATGAATAATCTCCTTCAAGAGTAATTGTTTCTCCTTTTGCATTTTCAGCTTGAACTACAACAGCATCGCCGTTTCTTTCAACTGATTTTACTTTGTGAGAAACGTAGAATTTCATTCCTTGTTTTTTCAACACTTTAGTCAATTCTTTAGAAAGAGCTCCGTCCATTCCAGGAATAATTCTGTCCATAAATTCAACTACAGAAACCTGGGCTCCTAAACGAAGGTAAACTTGTCCAAGCTCGATTCCGATAACTCCACCACCGATGATAACTAAGTGTTTTGGAACTTCTTTTAAAGCCAAAGCTTCAGTAGAAGTGATGATTCTTTCTTTATCAATTTTGATGAATGGTAAAGAAGATGGTTTTGATCCTGTAGCGATTACAGTATATTTTGCTTCGATAGTTTCAGATGTTCCGTCAGCTTTTGCAACTGCAATGTGAGTTGCGTCTACAAAAGAACCTAAACCATTGAAAACAGTAATTTTATTTTTATCCATTAAGTAGTTGATACCACCTACAGTTTGATCTACAACGGCTTGTTTGCGTGCGATCATTTTCTCTAAATTGATTTTTACATCACCAGAAACTTCGATTCCGTGATCTGCGAAATGAGCAATTTCAGCATAATGATGAGAAGAAGATAATAATGCTTTTGAAGGAATACAACCTACGTTAAGGCAAGTTCCGCCTAATGAATTATATTTTTCTACAATTGCAGTTTTGAAACCTAATTGTGCGCAACGAATTGCTGATACATATCCTCCAGGACCTGAACCTATAATGACTACGTCAAATGAACTCATAGTATTTTGTTTTTATTTTAGCGGTTACAAAATTAAGCAATAAAGTTCTGTTTGAGGTTTAATTTTCAATGTTTTTTGTGTGAAATTTTGGAGGAAGGTTTTCTGCCGCAAAGGCTCGAAGACACAAAAGTTTTTGTTTTTTTTAATCTCGCAAAGACGCAGAGTCGCAAAGTTTATACCCATACTTGTCATCCTGAGGAACGAAGGATCGCACTAGAAGCTCGGCATGCAAAATCGCAAATCTTTGTAGAGTTTCGCGTGTGATCCTTCGTTCCTCAGGATAACAAACAGGACGTTAGACGCACTGCTGTGCGTCTCTACAGAAAACCTTTGAAACTTTGTCTCTCTGTAACTTTGTCCCTCTTTACTAAGGTTTTCTTTCTGGATTTCGTGAAGTATGAAATATTGAATAAATAATTATTTCGACTCCAATAATTTCATATATAATAACAAATGGAAACTTAACCAAAGTCATTTCTCTATAACCTGGTTGCTTTTTTATTTCAAATAATTCTCGATTTGTTTTTAAAACTTTGAGATAAGATTTTAAATAAGTTAGAAATTGCTTTCCTAAACCTCTGCTTCTGCTTTCGTAAAATTCAATAGACTCTTCAATTTCTTTTTCTGCTAATGGTAAAATTGTAATTTTAAAAACCATATTTTGCATTCAAACGTTTCTCTGTTTCTTCCCACGAGCTCGCCTCTATTTCACCTGAAAGATATTTTTCTCTTTCTTCGGCAACTAAATTGTAATGCGAACCGGGAATAACTGACTCTTTCTCCTCATCACTTATGGCATCAAAAACGCTCTCTAAAATTTCTAATTTTGAATCGTCGTCTATGAACTTTCCAAAATCTTTGATAAGCTTACGTCTTAATTCTTTCGTTTCCATTTCGTTTGTATTTAAACTCAAATTTAAGTTTTTTTAGCTTTGAATTTTGTTAATGTTTTACGTTTGTGTATTTAACGTAATGTTAGACGCACTGCAGTGCGTCTCTACGAAAAATCTTAGAATCTTAGTATCTCAAAAAGAAATTACCGTTGAGTTCTTCACTTCGCTAATCATAAACATACTTTGGGTGCTTCCAATATGCTGTAAACTTGTGAGTTTTGTAACCAAAAATTCCCTGTAGGCTTCCATATCCTTCACTAGAACTTTCAAAATATAATCGTAATCGCCGCTTACGTGATGGCATTCTAAAACTTCATTGAGTTTGATGACTTCGCTTTCGAATTTGGTTAGGAATTCTTTGGTATGCTGAATGAGTTTTAGGTGACAGAAAACTACAAATCCCTTTTCGATTTTGGATTTATCTACTAAAGCGGCATAGTTTTTTATTATGCCTTCGCGTTCTAACTTTTTGATTCGTTCGTAAACTGCCGTTACAGAAAGATTGAGCTTTAAAGACAATTCTTTGTTTGTTTTTTTACTGTCGGTTTGAAGTAAAACCAAGAGTTTTTTATCGATTTCGTCAAGAATCATGTTTATAGTTTGTTGTTAATGGTTTGTTGTCTATTGTGAAAGAAAGAAAATCTATCAAATCACACTTTTTATTTCAAATTTAGATTAAAAATCACAATAAATACATTTTTATAGTTTTAAAATCTAATTATTCTATTACTTATTGATTAATATTCTGAATAGATCTTATTTTGAATAGAATTTCTTTTGAAAACGAGAGTCCTAGCCCTGATAGAAGCGGCATCCTTTTGTGCCGGGGTTCGGCACAAAAGATATAGCGGATAGCAGGAAATAGCTTCTAAAAATCAACATAAGGCTCAAACAACTTGAAACTTGAAACTTGACCCAAGGCTGAAAGCCGAACGGGCGAAGCAAACAAATAAAAACTTGAAATTAACTAAAAATGAAAAACTTCAACCCAGCAGATAAAATTCAGGATTTGCAATATTTTGGGGAATTTGGCGGTGTGAATCCGTCGATTTCTGATTCTTCTACTTATACTTTTCTTTCGGCTAAAACTATGTTTGATACTTTCGAAGGAAATATGGAAGGCTGTTACTTGTATTCGCGCCATTCATCCCCCAGTAATTTGTATTTGGATCAGGCTTTGGCGGCGATGGAAGGAACAGAAACAGCAAATGTTTCGGCTTCGGGAATGGGAGCTATTACGCCTACTCTATTGCAATTATGCGGTGCGGGAGAACATATTGTTTCTAGCCGAACTATTTATGGCGGCACTTATGCTTTCTTAAAAAACTTTACACCAAGATTCGGGATTGAAACAAGCTTTGTAGACATTACAAAATTGGATATTGTAGAAGCTGCGATTACGCCGAAAACGAAAGTTTTGTATTGCGAAACGGTTAGTAATCCACTTCTGGAAGTTGCTGATATTGCTGGATTGGCTAAAATTGCCAAAAAGCACAATTTGAAATTGGTTGTAGATAATACATTTTCGCCATTATCGGTTTCTCCTGCAAAATTGGGCGCCGATATTGTAATTCATAGTTTGACGAAATACATTAACGGAAGCAGTGATACCGTTGGCGGTGTGACTTGTGCGTCTAAGGAATTTATTAATTCGCTGAAGAATGTAAATTCTGGTGCAAGTATGCTTTTAGGGCCAACAATGGATAGTTTGCGTTCTGCAAGTGTGATGAAAAATTTAAGAACGCTTCATATTAGAATTAAACAGCATAGTCATAATGCACATTATTTGGCGGATCAGTTTGAAAAAGACGGTTTAAAAACGGTTTATCCGGGATTGAAAAGTCACCCGAGTCATGAATTGTACAAAACGATGATTAATCCCGAATATGGTTTTGGCGGAATGCTAACAATTGATGTTGGAACTTTGGAAAAAGCCAATGAATTAATGGAATTGATGCAGGAACGAAACCTTGGGTATTTGGCAGTAAGCTTAGGTTTTTATAAAACGTTATTCAGCGCACCGGGAACTTCGACTTCTAGTGAAATTCCGTTAGAAGAGCAGAAAGAAATGGGATTAACAGATGGTTTGATTCGCTTTTCTATTGGATTGGATAATGATATTGATCGCACCTACGAAATGATGAAACAATGTATGGTTGATGTTGGAGTTTTACATTCCGCAGAGATTCACAAAGAAGTTTTCACAGAGATTCGCTAAGCTTTTTCTCTCGCAGATTTGGCTGATTATGCCGATTTATTAATAGGGTTATAAAAAGGAGCTGTTAATCTGCAAAATCTGCGCGAGAAAATCATTCCCATAAAGACAAACATTACTCTATAAATAAATTTGCACATTTTTTATTAGATTGTTTGAATCCGCTGGAGATTTTCTCTAAGCGGATTTTTTTTATCGAAAAAAATCCGTTTTGAATAGTCTCAAAACGGCTTTTTGCACTTTATCTTGGCTCGTAATGTCTAAACGTTTGCCAGTATTTGTCTTTGTAGATTTCATAACTTATTTCGAATGAACCAGCGTGTTTTTTAATTAATTCATCTGCTACTTTTGTTGGCTTTCTAAAATCTTTGCAGGCAAAAAAGATTTCCCTCCTGTTTGCCAGTGTTTCCCTTCCTACATTTAAATAACCTTCCATGTCTTTAAGGTCTACTACAACTTCATCTTCTATTTCGTTTAATAACTCATAAGTTTCTTTATCTGGCATTCCGTTATTATTGCTTCCATCAAAAAGAATGGTAATAATAAATACCCACGGATGAGATGCTTTTTTATCCCATTGCAAAAGATCTGTATTCATTAATCCTATAATACCACTTCCATCTTTCGCAGTTGCTTCAAAACCTGAATAGTTATCATTTTCCGTATTATGTCTTGTGCCTTCGTATTTTTCTACAAATTCTTTTTCTCTCCAGATCAAATAATCTTTTAATTTTTCGATCGGAATTAATTCTTCTGAAATACTATTTGGACCGTCTATTTTCATGTTATCAATCAAAGTAACAGAATGCAGTTCTCCTAAATAATTGTCTAAGAAAATATAAACACCGTTGGTTATAACTTGTTTTTTTTCTTCTACAAAATCATCGTAAATAACGGTTAAGTCAATTTCATCTGGATATCCGTCATGAATGTTTGGATAAAATTTTAGATTGTCCTTATTAAATTGGAATCCTTCATAATCAATACCAATATCCTGAATGTCTGATGCTGGTTTTAATGCCGTAATTTTCCAACCTTTAATTTGAGGAGCTGCGTTTACCAATTCTTCAATTGCATATATATTCCTAACTGCTCCGTCTGGCGTTAAGATTAATTCTACTGTATTATCATCTAACATTCCTGTTAGAAAATAAATTCCGTTGTGAATTTCATCCAGTTTTGGAGCCAATTTTTCAAAAAAACCTTGGTGTATGTTTTGTCTGTTTTTAACTATTGCAAAGAACTCTTTTTCATTTTTTAAAAACCAATTCCAGAAATCAGTATTAGATTGTATTGCAGCTTCTTTTTTGCCCAATATTTTATCAAGAAAACCCATGTATTACTAATTAAATTTAAAATTTTACTGAAAACAAACTTAAGGAAAAGCACTCTTAAAACATAAGAATATTTCTATAAAATACTAAGAATGCAAAAAGCCGTTCTGAAGTACTCAGAACGGCTTTTTGTAGTATATAATTTTACTTTTATCCTATATTTTCAGTATTCAGCTTACTGTTTTTTCTACTGTATGTAAAATAAATCAGTAATCCGATTATTAGCCAGATTGTAAAATAAATCCAGTTCCAAACGCTTAATTCGGCCATCATATACAGACAGCAGATTAATCCTAAAAGTGGAATTAAAGACAGATTTTTTCTGAAAGCCCAAACAGCTAATCCAACCAAAACGAATAGGAATATCCACATTGGGATTTTGTGTTTGAATAAACTGAAACCAGACTCATATTTAGCTGAATCTGCAATTGGCAATCCTTTTACAACTTCAGCATATTTAGCTTCGTCGTCTTGATATTGACCTAATAAATGCTCTAAATCTGATGTCTCAGCGGTTTTATTGTTGACTTCAATACTTTCTAAATATTTGAAAACCTGCTCTGATTCTGATTTGTCTAAAGAAGTTACGATTGAAGTTGCATCATAAATCTGCGGATCGTTATTGATAAAAGCCATTGTTGCTTTGCTGTTGAAAGCAAAAGCATAATACAATCCAACGATCATTAAAACTGGCAGAATAAATTTTGAGTTGATATAAGGCGTTTTGAATTTCCCTCTTGGAATTTCAGGTTTGTTTTGCAAAACCAAAACTCCAGCACAAACTAATACAAAGGCAAATAAAGTCCCGATACTGCATAAATCGGTTACCATTGTCAGATTCAAAAACAAAGCCGGAATTGCAACCACAAATCCTGTTACAATAGTTGCAAAAGAAGGTGTTTTGAATTTTGGGTGAACGGTTGAGAATTTCTTTGGCAATAACCCGTCGCGACTCATACTCATCCAAATACGAGGCTGTCCCATTTGGAAGACCAATAAAACGCTCGCCATTGCCACTACTGCACTTACGGCAATAATTCCTGACATCCATTTTAAGTCTAATTTATCGAAAACAAATGCTAAAGGATCTCCAACATTTAATTCGTGATATTTTACCATTCCAGTTAAAACCAAGGCAATTGCAATATAAAGAATGGTACAAATAATAATTGCCCACATCATTCCGCGTGGTAAATCACGTTGTGGATTTTTACATTCTTCTGCCGTTGTAGAAATAGCATCAAAACCAATATAAGCAAAGAAAACTGCAGATACTCCTTTTAAAACTCCTCCAACTCCATTTGGCGCAAAAGGATCCCAGTTTGCTGTATCTACATAAAATACACCGACAGCGATAACCAACAGAACTACACAAAGTTTTACAACCACCATTAAATTACTCGCATTACGAGATTCTTTCATTCCTCTGTAAACCAAAGCAGTAATCAAAATAATAATGAATAAAGCTGGAATATCGGTAACAAAATGAAATGATCCTAAAGTAGGTGCCGTTGTCCAAGCTGTATGTGCTTGCTGTAAAGCTGTGCTTAAATTTTCGAATGATTTTCCGCCGCGCATTAAAGCTTCAGCATCATTATATCCGTTTGAAGCGGTTAAGTAATCCATCTGAATCCATTGCGGTAAATGAATGCCACCACTCTGGAGAAGGCCTGTAAAATAATCACTCCACGATATGGCCACGGTTATGTTTCCGACGGCATATTCCATGATTAAAGCCCATCCGATAATCCAGGCGATTAGCTCTCCAAAAGCCACATACGAATACGTATAAGCACTTCCAGAAACAGGAACCATTGAGGCAAATTCGGCATAAGCAAAAGCTGCAAAACTACAGGCAAGAGCAGTAAAAAGGAACAAAAATATTACGGCTGGCCTATCCATCTGCACTTGCTTTTCCGATGGTGCTGAAAATCCCCGCACCTACAATTGCAGCAATTCCGAAAGCAGTTAAATCTTTGGTTGTAAGGTGCTTTCCTAATGCTCCATGTCCATCTGCTTCATTTTTTGCAACCTGTTTCAGAATATCCTGCACTGTTTTTTTTCGGAATAAACTTGAAAATGCCATATATGTTTTTGCTATTATTAATTGATTTAATTCAGTTGTTCTGGTTTTATTTTGCAAATAATGCAAAAAATATCCTGATTTCAAATATATAAAACCATTTTGTTTTTCTGGCGTTTTTTTTCGCCACGAATTCACGAATTATTTTTTCAAATCTTTGTCTTATAAATTTTCTCACGCAGATTTCACAGATAATGCAGATTTTTGTTGTGATGAAAATATTTATGTAGATTTTAAAATCAAATCTGCGAGAGAAATAAAATCTTTGTGAACTTTGCGTAATTCTTTGCTCTCTTTGCAGTTAAATCTATTTTAAAACACAAATGTAACATTTATCAAAATGAGCTTACTAATACAAGTAGCATTTAATTTTTAAAGAATCATTTTTATGAAAAAAATCACAAGACGTTCTTTTGTAAATAAATTTGGACTTGGTGTTGGCGCTTCGGTTGTGATGACTACACTTCCTTCTTTTATTACCGAAACAGAAAAGGTTCACAAACCTTACACCGGAAAAAAATTAAATATTGCTTTGTGCGGTTTAGGAAACTATGCGTCATTATTAGCTGAAGGTCTTCAGGTTTCTGAATATTGCCAGCTTGCAGGAATCGTCACAGGAACGCCTTCTAAAGCTGAAGCATGGAAAAAGAAATATAATATTCCTGAAAAAAATATCTATAATTACGAAAACTTCGATTCAATCATAAAAAACAAAGACATTGATTTAGTGTACGTTGTAACTCCAAACGCACTTCATAAAGAATTTACTGTTCGCGCTGCAAAAGCTGGAAAACATGTTATTGTCGAAAAACCAATGGCTATTACTGCTGAAGATTGTGAAGAAATGATCAAAGCCTGCAACGATAATAATGTGCAATTGGCAATGGGATATCGACTGCATTACGAACCAAATCATCTAGAAATAAAACGATTGGGACAAGAAAAAGTCTTAGGACAAGTTCGTTATATTGAAACTGGTCTCGGTTATAGTACTTATGATGTTCGTGACATAAATAAACCTGTTGATCTAAACGCCCGCAACGAATGGAGACTGACTAAAAAATCGGCAGGCGGCGGTTGTTTGATTAATTTAGGAATTTACTGTATTCAGGTTTCGCGTTATGTTTTAGGCGAAGAACCAATTGCTGTTACCGCACAATTTGGACATGTCAATAACAAAAATATGTTTTCTCAAGTTGAAGAAAATATCACTTGGCAAATGGAATTTCCGAGTGGCGCTGTTGCCAATTGCAGCAGTTCGTGTGGTTTTGGAATTGATCGTTTTTACGCTGCCGCAGATGAAGGTTTCTTTGAAATGAGTCCTGCTGTCAGTTATGGTTCGATTTGTAGGCAAAAGATCTGATGGAAAACCATTTAATTTTCCAGTTATAAACCAACAGCAAACCCAAATGGATGAGATTTGTAAAGTGATTTTAGCAAACAAAAAACTCCCCAATCATATTACTGGAGAAGAAGGAATTAAAGACGTTCGAATAATTAATGCCATTTATAAGGCTGCTGAAACTGGGAAGAAAGTGAGTTTGAAATAGTTTTTTTTTTGCCACAGATTAAAGGATTAAAAAGATTTTTATTTCACGCAGATTTTACAGATTTAAGCAGATAATCGCAGATTATTAGTTATCTCTGGTTTAAAATTAAATCTGCCTAAATCTGTAAAATCTGCGTGAAAAATTATCTAGATAAAGATTGGAAAAATCTTTTTAATCCTTTAATCTGTGGCAAAAAAATCTTAGCGCTCTTTGCGTAATTCTTTGCGACCTTTACGGTTAATTTACTTCAAACAGCTACGCAAAATACTAACCGGATGCTGTGCTTCGCGTTTCGTTCCATCATAAATTTGATGGCGACAGCTTGTTCCTGCAGCGGCGATTTTTACATTTTCGGCAGTGTTACGCACTTTAGGAAATAAAGTATCCTCACCCATTTGCATACTCACTTGATAATGTTCTTTTTCATAACCAAAAGAACCCGCCATTCCGCAGCAGCCTGAATTGTAAATTGTAACCGTATTATTTTTTGGCAGATTCAGCATAGCAAAAGTTGCCTCAACAGAACTCAACGATTTTTGGTGGCAATGTCCATGAATCTTAATTTCTTTACTTTCTTCTGAAAAAGAGTCGGCTGTGATTTTACCATCTATGATTTCTTTTTTAAAGAACTCTTCAATTGTAAAAGCATTTCTAGATAACTTTTCCGCAGCTTCTTTATCATCGGCTAAACGAAGATATTCATCTCTAAAAGTCAAAATAGCCGAAGGTTCAATTCCGATTAAAGGTGCGTTTCCTAAAACTAAATCTTTGAAAACACTTACATTATGATTCGCAATTTTCTTCGCTTCTTCCAAAAATCCTTTAGAAAGATACGTTCTTCCACTTTCTTCATGATCAACAACCAAAACCTGATAACCTAATTTCGTCAATAATTCAAAAGCATCGATTCCGATATTGACATCATAATAATTCGTGAATTCATCTACAAACAAATACAATCTTCCATTCGGAAAATCGGTTTGTGACGGTTTATTATTAGCATACCATTTTCTAAAAGTCTTTTTAGCCAATAACGGAACTTGTCTTTCTGGCGCAATTCCCATAGTTTTTTTAACCAAAGACTGATTCGAAATAAAATTCGTAATCGACGGGAATTTACTTCCCATTTTGTTCAGTTTGGCATTGTTGGCAAAAATCTTATTTCGAGTAGAAAATCCGTTTGCTTTTTGATATTGGTATAAAAATTCCGCTTTCAAAGTCGCTACGTCCACGTTACTTGGACATTCGCTTGCGCAGGCTTTACAGCTTACACACAACTCAAAAACTTCGTATAGTTCTTTCTGGTCAAATTTGTTTTCTTTTTCAGAATACGTCAAATATTCTCGCAAAGCGTTGGCTCTTGCGCGAGTAGTTTCTTTTTCATTTCGCGTTGCACGATAACTCGGACACATCGCTCCTCCGCCAGAAGGCAATTTTCTACAATCTCCAGAACCGTTGCATTTTTCGGCAGCACGCAAAATTCCTAAACTATCTGAGAAATCCTGAAACGTTTTAATATCGGGTTCAATTCTTCCCGAAATTACACGATGATTTTCATCCATTTTCAAAGCATTTACAATCTTCCCAATATTCAAAACCGAATTCGGGTCAAATGCCAATTTGATTCTTTTCAAAAGTTCGTAATTCTTATCGCCAATCATGAACGGAATAAACTCTCCGCGCACAATTCCGTCTCCGTGTTCACCACTTAGCGAGCCTCTGTATTTTTTCACCAAATGCGCTACTTCAGTCGCAATGGTTCTGAATAATTTTAAATCAGAGGTTTTCTTTAAATTCAAAACTGGACGAAGATGCAATTCTCCCGCACCCGCATGCGCGTAATAAATCGCTTCCTGCCCGTGACGCAACATCATTGCCGAAAACTCAGCAATATAAGCTGGCAAATCGCTCAATTCTACCGCTGTATCTTCAATCGAATCTGCCGCTTTATCGTCGCCTACAATACTTCCTAAAAGTCCAAGACCTGCTTTTCTCAATTCATTGGCTTTGTCAATATCGTTTCCGTAGATTTTTACTCGCGCGTAACCAAAATTGTTTTGCTCTAAATCAGCAATCAAAGCATCGGCTTGTTTTTCGGCATCTTGTAAAGTGTGCGATGCGACTTCAAACAACATAATTGCTTTTGGTTCTCCAACCAAAAAGAAACGGTTTTTAATGTGTTCCCGATTCGTTTTGGTACAATCCAAAATCGTATCGTCAATCATTTCGCAAGTGTACAAATGATGTTTCATTGCCACCACAACCGACTCTAGAGACTCTTGAATGGTATGATAATGTCCGACAACCATAATGCTGTGAGGCGGTGGCAGATCATCCACTTTCAGCGTCACTTCGGTTGTAAAAGCTAGCGTTCCTTCGCTTCCGCAAAGTAATTTCCCAAGATTTATGGTGGGTTCTGTTCCGCCAAATAATTCCGATTTCAGCAGAATATCAACGGCATAACCTGTATTTCTTCTGTGAATTTCAGGTTTCGGAAACTCTTTTACAATTTCTTCTTGAGCTTCTTTTATAGTAAGCTCGTCGTAAATCGTTTTGTAAATTTTATTTTCTAAAGTATCGCCTTTTGTTTTTTCGATAAATTCAGCCGAAGTCAGGTCTTTAAAAACCACTTCAGAACCGTCGCTTAAAAGTGCTTTTACCTCAGCAATTTTATCACGCGTAACACCATATCGAATCGAAGTTGTTCCTGAAGAGTTATTTCCCACCATTCCGCCAATCATCGCGCGGTTTGACGTTGATGTAATTGGAGCAAAAAATACGCCGTGAGGTTTTAAGAATAAATTCAGCTCATCGCGAATTACACCTGGCTGAACCGTAACGGTTTTCTTTTCGGCATCATAACCTAATATTTTTGTAAAATGCTTTGACACATCCACCACCAATCCGTCTCCTACTGCTTGTCCTGCTAGCGAAGTTCCAGCGGTTCTTGGCGTAATCGAGAGATTATGTTCTACTGCAAATTGAATCAGTTTGGCAATATCTTCAGTCGTTTTAGGAATTGCCACCGCATTCGGCTTAATTCGGTACACCGAAGCATCTGTAGAATAAAGCGTTTTATGAAGCTCATCGAATAAAAGTGTGCCTTCGAGACTAGTGGCTAATTGCTCTAAATGAGATTGGGTCAACATGTAAATGTGCTTTTATAAAAATATTTCCTGAAAAAACTCAGACCACAAAGATAAAAATATCACAGGGCAAAATGATTCTATTTTGGGAATTTATATAACAACTCCATCTCATTTTATAAAATTCTGAGAGAATCCTACAATGAGTTTGTGTTGAAATAGATATTCAAAGATTTAGAATGTCTAAGATTTTTTTTCTTATTTATTTTATTCGTAATATTATCTTCAAATTCAAAAACATATAGATGAAAGATCATTTTTTTGACATTCAAACAGACAAATTATTCAAAAGAATTTCTTTTTTTATTTTGTTTGGAATACTACTAAACTTGCTCTTATTTTTCGGAACATCTTATCTCGAAAACAAAATAACAAATAGGTCTTTTATTAATTCTTATGTAATTTATTGCACTTTTTTAGGCATTTTTCATTCTTGTATTTTTAGAAATTTTATTCGCAATTTTCTAATCATGACTTTTATGTTCTTTTTCATAGGTCTAGCATTTTGTCTCTTTTATTTCGTAATGCTAATATTCAGTTTCGGAATCGAGGTCTTTGCTTTTCTTGCAGTTTTACTTATCTATCTATCCATTCAACTAATCACTTTAAGACTATGCTTTAATCTAAAACCCACTCCTAGTCTAAGTTTTATAACCATTTTAATTTTCATCGCAAGTTTTAGCATAACCTACATAAAAAAAGACTATGACCTTTATTATTATGGATTTTCGTTTATCTGTTCTGTCTGGTGTCTAAATATTATCTTATCGGCATTACTTTTCTCTGATTTTGTATTTGACAAAAAACAAGAAAATGCATCAAAAGATCGTTCTAATACAGGAGAAATAAATGTAGAAAATTTCAAGGATTACTTAAAAACCATATTTGGATCACAAATAACCTTTTACGAAGCCTTCAACGAATTTCAGTTTTATGAAATTGATTGCTTTCCTGAAAATTTCGAACATAAATTAGCAATCGAATTTTCAAATGAAAACATCAAATTTGCAACCGTTACAAAAGAACCCAGTGTTGATTTTTCTTTGTATGATTATGTAAGCGAAACCAACAAAGAAGCCGAAGACTTTATACAACATATTTTAAAATTTGGCTGGCCAATCAAATAAGATATTTTTCAGAAGCTATTCCTGCTGTCCGCTATATCTTTTGTGGTGAACCCCACCACAAAAGGATGCCGCTCCCATCAGGGCTAGGGCACTTGGTTTCATTAGAAGTAATTGGTAAACATTTGTACCACAAATTCCTCAATCTTGTCATTTCGAGGAACGAGAAATCTTCACAAGAAACTCCGCAACAGTGCGTGCTCAGCGCACGAAGATTTCTCCTTCGTCGAAATGACAAACTGCGTGGAAATCTCTTTGAGTTTACCTTTTCTCAAAATATCGTTTTATATTTACCATGCAGAGATGATTTTCCACGTTTAGCTCGTTTCAAATAACAAATAAATTATATTATTTTTCTTACTTTTTGTTGTTTTTTTTGATACTTTTACAATTCTTAAACTACAACATTAAGAACGAAATAAGATTTGCCCTTGTATTATGTGTGCGGTATCGGAAACGACCGTAAGCGCTGTTGTAGGCGTTAGAAACACTAATCTACAAGGGTTTTTTACTTCTAAAACTACAACATTTATGAGTACCAACACAATTTCAAAACAAACCGAAATCAAGCTTTTGAATTTTTTCAACGACAGAATCGATCCTGTAGAAATGGCTAAAACTTTAAGACAAGTAAATTTCACACTCGCTTTATGCGTTTTGAGCGAACATGAAACGTTTCAAAGCGAAATCATCAAATTAAGAGACAGCTTTTACTGGCTCAATGAATTGGCTGAGACTTTAAATCCTTATTTGGAGATGGAGTAAAGCTTTAAAAAGAAAAACCTCGACTTAAAAATCGAGGTTTTATATTATTTAATAATAAACTTTTAAATCACCATTATTCCGAATAAAAATAAAAAATACTATAATCAAAACAACACAAAAAACAAGAGATCCTGATCTTAAAAATTTATTCATCTCGTTTGGAATCTCAACGGTAAGTGTAAATAAATATAGAAAAAGTCCAACAAAAAATAAAACCAAAGTTGAAACACCCATAAAAACGATTGCTTCACCTACAGGAGACTGAGCAAGTCTAAAAATCTCGCTTATGGTGTAAAAGAAAAAAAGAACAAACCAAACCCAATACAAAAATTGAAAAATATAAGCTAAAGTTGTTTTCATAAACATTATAGTTTAATTACTCCTTCCCCCAAATCCTAGTATTCAAATCCAATTCATGAACAATATCCTGCATAAACTGAACAATCGAAAGATCATCAGTAAGTAAATCAGAAGCTAAAAGCGATGAATGAATTGGTGCTTCAAAGTAATTGTGAGATAGCGGAAAAGCGATATACATTTTAGAATGTATAAACGAGATCGAAATCGTTTCATCACATTTGTTATTTAAATCCAAAATTCTTTCCATCATGGCAGGCGTCAAAATGTATCGCGCTTCGATTTGATTTTTAGAATAAGTAACAAATATTTCGTCAAAGACTGTATTTTCTAATTGTACTAACTCGGAGTTACCGAAACTGAAAACGTTTTTCGAAAACCATGAACCAATGGCATCTGCTATACCTTTTGGACGTACAACAGTCGAAACATTAAAATTTTTATTAAAATCAGCTACAAAAACAATTCCTTTAAAAATCGTATGCCAAGTTGTTTTTGTTCCATTTTTAGTTCGAGTTTCCGTTTTATACTCGGCGTGAACTTCGGCAAACCAAAAAGAGGTTTTATCGACTATTCCGCTTATTAAATCCTGTGTTTTATAGCGATCTGGTCTTGTTGTAAAAAGTTCCGAACTTATAAATTCATATTCTGGAAGTCCGCTTTGCGGCGTTATAGTCAGCGTCTCGTTAATGTCTTTTAACGCCGCTCCAACAACGTTCATTTTATAAGACAACTTGTATTTTACAGCATCGTCTTCTATTCTGAAATACATTACAATGGCAATAATTACAGGAACCAAACAGCCAATAATCCCCAAAGGAACAAATCGAATGATTAATCCAATAACCAAAATCAACACTGCAAGTCCAATTAAAATGTAACAGGTTTGATAGGTTTCGGCTATTTTTTTTCGATCAACTTCTAAGCTATTCAGAATGTCTTGCAAGTTTGCTTTCGAATTTATTTCTGAATCCATTAATTATTAAATAGTTCTTTTGCACTAATATTTTTACGTTCTTCTTCTGGTGTTTCTAAAACATCAATTTTAGTGTAACCCAACATTCCCGCAAACATATTACCAGGAAACATCATAATGGCGTTGTTATAATCTGTTACCGAAGCATTATAAGTTCTTCTTGCTGCTGCAATTTGTTCTTCGCTTTCTGTCCAAGTTGTTTGAAGATTTAAGAAATTGATATTGGCTTTCAAATCAGGATAATTTTCTACTGTTACCATCAAACCTTTTACAGCCGAACTTAATTCAGTATCTAAACTCGCTTTTTCTTCATCTGTTAAATTCCCAGAAGTTGCTCTAGCACGAAGCTCAACGATTTTAGTTAATGTGCTTTGTTCGTAATTTGTGTATTGTTTTACAACTTCAACAAGATTCGGAATCAAATCGAAACGTTTTTTCAACATTACATCAATCGCCGAAAACGCATTGGTAACTTGATTTCTTTTTCCGATAAGTGAATTGTAGATGACAATTCCAACAATAAGAAGGAATACGATAAGTCCTAGAATAACAATCATGGTGTATTTTTTTTGAATTGGTTATGGGCAAATATATAAAAAGAGATGTAAGTTTTATCTGCTAGTTATCATTTTGTTTAAACACATTTTTTTAATATAGCCAGTGGTTTCAACCACTGGAACACAATATAATTTACGATACGTTTCCAGTGGTTGAAACCACTGGTTATGTTTGTTTAAACAAGCTAAACGCCTTTTACCGTAAAACAAACTATGTTTCTATGTGTTTAAAATAAAATTTCACAATTTTCTAAATTTATATCCGAAATAATCCCATTTTAGCGTTATCAATAAACTGACTACTATAAAACCTCATTTTAAATGAATAAAAACATAACCGCACTCTATACTATAGCTCAAAAAGAAACCCGAAAAATATTGGGTTTAATGTCTGGAACTTCTCTCGACGGACTTGATATTGCTTTGTGCGCTATTTCGGGTTCTGGCGAAAATACGAATGTGAAAATCCTAGAATTTGAAACGATTTCTTATTCTGAAGACATTAAAAACGAGATTAGAAAAGTATTTGCAAAAAAAACAATCGATTTTCAGCATTTAGCTTTGTTAAACGAATGGATCGGAATATTGCACAGCAACATGATTAATGATTGTCTTTCTAAATGGAATATTTCGTCAAGCGAAGTAGATTTAATTGCTTCTCACGGGCAAACCGTTTTACACGCTCCGAAGTTTTTGCATCAGCAGGAAAAATTTCCAAACGCAACTTTGCAAATTGGAGACGGAGATCATATTGCAGTAAAAACGGGAATTATCACACTTTCAGATTTCAGACAAAAACATGTGGCAGCGGGTGGCGAAGGCGCTCCTTTGGCGGTTTATGGCGATTATTTATTATTCGGCAAAAAAGGCGAAAACCGAATCATGCTCAACATGGGCGGCATCGGGAATTATACTTATCTCCCAGCCCCTCTAAACGCCGAGGAAGTTTTTGTAACCGATACTGGAACCGCAAATACGTTAATCGACATTTTTACCAAACATTATTTCCCTGAAAAAAGCTATGATAAAGATGCTGAAATTGCACAACAAGGAACTATAAATCAAGAGCTTTTAAACGAACTTAAAAAAGATGATTTCTTCCAAAAAAGCTTTCCAAAATCAATTGGTCAAGAGCTGTTTAATTTCGATTTTGTGCAGTCGGCTTTGGTAAAATGTGGCTTAGAAAATATTTCGGCATCAGATTTGCTAGCGACTTTAACGCGTTTAAGTGCTGAAACTATTGCAGAAGCGATTTTTTTCACCATAAAAAACACTCCTATTCCAGCAGAAGATTTTCATATTTATATGTCTGGAGGCGGAACGAATAATCCGTTATTGGTAAAATGGCTAAAGGAATTATTGCCTTGCCAGTTTCACACCAGCGACGATTTGGGCATTTTAAGTGATGCCAAAGAAGCTGTTTTATTTGCGCTTTTGGCCAACGAAACCGTTTCTGGAGGAGATTACAATTTTGGAAACAGCAAAGGAATTCCATCGGTAACAATGGGGAAAATTTCGTTTCCTGATTAAAATTATAGCCACAAATTCACGAATTTAGCGCTAATCTATCCGAAATAAGCGCGATTAATTACACGGATTATACTGATTGGATTATTTTCAACCATTAAAAAATAATTCGTGAATTTGTGGCGAAAAAATACACAATCCTAAAAAAACAATTCGTGGCGGAAAAACACACAATCATTAAAAAAAATAATTCGTGAATTCGTGGCGGAAAAAAAACTATTTTTGATTCCTGTTAAAAAACATTGAAATGCATAAAAATCAGCACTTAATATTCTTTCTTTTAATTTCATTTTTCATTACTTCGATTTCTAATGCACAGGAAAAAAACATGCATCCTAAAAACGAATTCAGAGGTGTCTGGATTGCAACGGTTCTAAACATTGACTGGCCGAAAACAAGTACAGATAATGTAGAAAAAGAAAAAGCTGATTATCTTGAAATTTTAGAGGCTTATAAAAAACTGAATTACAACGCTGTAATTGTTCAGGTTAGAAGCGTTGGAGATGCTATTTATCCATCAGAATTTGCACCTTGGTCTCGATTTTTGACTGGGAAAGAAGGTTTGGCTCCAAACCCTTATTACGATACATTGGCGTGGATGATTGAACAGGCGCATAACAGAGGTTTTGAATTTCATGCGTGGCTGAATCCGTATCGTGCGACTTTCGATTTGAATAAAAATCTTTTAAGTCCAAACCACGATCTTTTTAAACATCCAGAATGGATGATTGAATACGGCGGAAAATATTATTACGATCCTGCATTGCCAGAAGTGCAGGCGCATTTAACCAAAGTCGTAAAAGAAGTCGTTGATAACTATGATATCGATGCAGTTCATTTTGATGATTATTTCTATCCTTATGCTGTTCCAGGAAAAGTGTTTAACGACAATGCTTCTTACCAAAAATATGGCTCAGGTTTAAGCCGTGCTGACTGGCGTCGTGCAAATGTGAGCAACTTTGTACATTCTATTTCAAATACAATTAAAGAAAGTAAACCTTGGGTTCAATTCGGAATTAGTCCGTTTGGGGTTTGGAGAAATAAATCTCAAGATCCAAAAGGTTCTGAAACACAATCTACATCTAACTACGACGATTTGTATGCAGATCCGATGTTATGGATGGATCAAAAATGGATCGATTATATTTTACCTCAATTGTATTGGAGTATGAATAATCCGAGGGCTTCCTATTCTAAATTGGTAAAATGGTGGTCTGAAAATTCGAATAATACCGCTATTTATATCGGTCACGCTACATACAAAATTAGAGCTGACGGCGATAAAAACTGGAATTATATGACCGAAATTCCAACTCAAATTGATTTCTTAAGAACTTTCAAAAATGTATCAGGTAGCGCTTATTTCAGCTCAAAATGGTTCATGGGGAAAAACTTCGATGTGGTTCGCCATTTAGAAGAAAATCAATACAAATATCCTGCACTTCCAGCTGCAGTTCCGAATTTAAGACACGTCATTATCGATACGCCAAAAGTATTAGAATACAGTAAAGACAGCATTAAATATAATTTCACTTTCCAAAGTCCGCTGAATACGAAAGTCCGTTACATGGTGGTTTATGGAGGCGACCATGTTTCCAAAATTGACATAAACGATGCCACAAAAATCATCGAAAAAGTAACGGTTAAAGAAGTTGACGGAAAAATTACTTTCGCAATAGCGGCCGGAAAACTGAATCTTTACAAAGCTTGCGCTGTAACTTTTATTGATTATTATGCCAACGAAAGTTCTCCAACTGCAATAGATTTAAAAAAGCCTTTAAAAAACTATATACCAGCTCAGCCAAATGAAAACAGATAATAAACCGTGGTTTTGGATTCCGCTTCTTAACTTCGCTTCTGGATTACCTTATGCTATAATTATCTCTGTTTCGGTAATTATGTACAAAAATCTAGGAATTACAAATGAAGATATTGGTGTTTACACCAGTTTACTTTATCTGCCTTGGGTTATTAAACCGCTTTGGAGTCCGCTTATCGAATTAATCGGAACCAAAAGAAAATGGTTTCTGCTGATGCAATTAATCATTTCGATTGCCTTTCTGCTGGTTGGTTTCACCATTCCGCTCAACGGATTTTTTATCATGACACTTTCCATTTTCTGGGTTGCCGCTTTTGCATCGGCTTCTAATGATATTGCCAGCGATGGTTTTTATTTATTGGTTTTGCCAGAAGACAAGCAATCTTTCTTTATTGGTATTAGAAGTACTTTTTACAGACTTTCAATGCTGGCAGGAAACGGATTGGTAGTACTTTTTGCAGGTTATTTAGAACATAAATTTGGAGACAATACAAAGGCGTGGTCTTATACCATGATTTGTGTTGGTTTATTAATGGCTTTCATTACCGTTTATAATTTCATTTTTACACCAAAAAATGAAGTTAATGCAGTAAAAAACCACAAGGAAACACCAAATCAAAGTTTCGGAACCATATTTGTCAGTTTCTTCAAGAAAAAACAAATTGGCTTAATTCTAACTTTTATCTTGGTTTTCAGATTAGGAGAATCTCAATTGCTTAAAATGCTAAGTCCGTTTTTACTTGATCCAAAAGAATTAGGCGGAATGGGATTAGACACCGAAGCGGTTGGAATCATTTACGGAACTTGCGGAGTTGCAGCCTTAACAATCGGAGGTATTTTAGGCGGAATTGCAATCTCAAAAGAAGGATTGACCAAATGGATGTTTCCTATGTTTTTGGCCATGCACCTTCCAATTTTAGGATTTATATTATTGGCTTTCTTTCATCCTACATCAATTTATTACATTTATGCCGTTGTAATTGTAGAGCAATTCGGATACGGTTTTGGCTTTACCGCCTTCATGATGTATTTAATTCATGTTGCCGAAGGAGAATCAAAAACAGCACATTATGCACTGGCAACTGGTTTTATGGCATTAGGAATGATGCTTCCAGGAATGTTAAGCGGTTATATTCAGAAATTTTTAGGCTATCAAAACTTCTTTATTTGGGTTTTCTTAGCTACTATTCCAGGTCTTATTTTATCACGTTTTTTAACTTTCCCAAAAGATTTTGGGAAGAAATCAGAAGAAGTTTAACCCCCAAATCAAACTTTACCTATGGAAATCAATGAGAATTTGCAGAACGAACGCAATCTGAAAGGAACTGAGTTCGAGAAAAATGGAAATCTAGAAAAAGCGATTGAGTTGTATGAAGAAAATGTTGCAGAAGGCTTCAAAGGAAATCACCCTTATGATCGATTGGCAACGATCTACAAAAACGAAAACGATCTGGACAATGAAATCCGCGTTTTAGAAAAAGCAATTGTGGTTTACGAAATAATCACCATTGAAGACCGATTAGAAGGACTACCAAAGCTTTTCCGTTTTAAAAACAGATTGGAAAAAGCGCTTGAAACCAAAAAACAATTGGCTAAACAAAAGAAAGCAAAGTTGAAATAATTTTTACCATTAAGACATTAAGTAATTTAAGCCAAGCTTTATGAACTTTCTTATTGAAAAGAAGAGAATAAAGTAAAACTAAGGCGCTAAGCTTAATTTTTTTACCTCGAATAGATTAAGCAATTTAAGCCATAGCTTTATGAACTTAATGCCTTAATGGTAAAAACAAGATAACTAAATTTATTTGACATGGTTACTTTAAAACGTACGAATTCAGACGATATCGATTTTATAAATCTGGTCGCTTTATTAGATCAAGATTTGGCGATTAGAGACGGTGAAGATCATGCGTTTTACAATCAGTTCAACAAAACGGATAAGATAAAACATGTGCTCGTGTATTATGAAAACGGAATTCCTGTTGGCTGCGGCGCTTTTCGCGAAAAGGAACCAGCAACAACAGAAATCAAACGAATGTATGTTCATCCTGATTTTAGAAAAAAAGGTATTGCATCGGCAGTTTTAGCAGCATTAGAAATCTGGGCAAAAGAAGTCGGCTATATTTATACTATTCTCGAAACTGGAAAAAATCAGCCCGAAGCCATCAACTTATATCAAAAATTAAATTATACCATAATTCCCAATTATCCACCTTACGAGAAAATGGATAATAGTGTTTGCATGAAAAAGACTTTATAATAATGAAAATTACAGCAGAAGCATTACGTCAAAAAATAGGACAATTTTTCTTTCCAGCAGTATTCATCAACGATACCGAAGAAAATATTCAGGAAACGGAACGTTTAATCAAAGAATACAATATTGGCGGATTGACCTTTTTCCATAGCCGTGCTAGCGCTGCAACCAATTACGAAAGCAAGAAAAAAGTTGTTTTTAACGATGACAGTTACGAAAAAATCAAAGTACTTATTGCTCGTTATCAAAAAGCAGCTTCTACTCCACTTTTAATCAGTATTGATGCAGAATGGGGTTTAGCAATGCGTATCGAAAAAACACCACAATATCCGTATGCCATTACGCTTGGCGCTTTACCAGAAAACAAATCAAGTTTAATTTACGAAGTTGGAAAACAAATTGGTTTAGATTTAAAAGCAGCTGGAATTCAGTATAATTTATCGCCTTTGGCAGACATCAATAATAACCCGAACAATCCTGTAATTGGCTATCGTTCTTTTGGTGAAAACAAAGAAAAAGTAGCCGATTTTTCGATTGAATATTTAAAAGGAATGTCTGAAGTTGGCGTTTTAGGCTGTCTGAAACACTTTCCCGGACATGGAAACACCAATGTTGATTCGCATTTGGGATTACCTGTTTTAAAAGAAACGCTGGAAGAATTAATGGAAAACGAATTGTATCCGTTCATTAAAGGAATTGAAAATAATGTTGATTCGATTATGATTGGACATTTGGCCGTTCCGAGTTTAAATGACGGAAAAGATACTTCTGCAACTTTATCAAAAGCCGTTATTCAAGATCTTTTGCGTGATCAATTAGGTTACGATGGCTTGGTAATTTCTGATGCTTTAAATATGCACAGCGTTTCTAAATTGTACGAAACAAAAGGCCAATTAGAATGGGAAGCTTTCAATGCTGGAAATGATGTTTTATGTTTCGCAGAAAATGTTCCCGAAGGAATTGAAGCGATTTATAAAAATGCTTCTCCAGACCGTATTTTCGAAAGTTATAATAGAATCATGAAAGCAAAAGAAAAAGCAGGAATCCTTTCTGGAAATACTGCAATTTCAGGCCAATTAAACTTCGAAAAAACATCTCAATTAAATCTTGAAATCGCTCAAAATGCAATTACAAAAATAATTGATAATGGCACTTCAGATTTAGCGTTTGAAGCGCAGAAAAACAATAAATTAGCCAAACTGAGTTTATATAAAAATACCGATAATACATTCTTCAAAACTTTAAATGCAAAATTAGCTTCACCAGAATTTGCCTTTGAAAGTTTAGAAACTTCAGATATCAATTCTATCAAAAGTGAGTTAGAGAAATTTGACACGATCATTATTTCCTTATTTGTTCCAAAAGCAAAACCATTAAATAATTTCGAAGTAAGCGATGAAGTTTTAGAACTACTTTCTGATTTGCTGCAAACCAAAAAATGCATTGTTTTCGTTTTTGGAAACCCGTACGTTTTACCACTTATTCCGAATCTAAAAAAGGCTTCGGGATTAATTCAGGCGTATCAAGATTTTGAAGAATTTCAAAAAACAGCAGGAATTCAATTTTTAGAAAAAAATAGTTTCAATGGCATTTTACCAGTAAATATTGATATTCAATAACTTAAATTATTAAATAGTCAAAATTTATCAACTTATAAATTTTTATAATCACATCTTATTGTAAGAACCTGTACTTATGCCCTACTTTTGCACCAAATAAATTTTTAACGTAAAACGAATATTATGTCTTTAGTAGGAAAAAAATTCCCAAGTATTGCAGTAGATGCTATCTCAGAAATGGGTGACAATTTAAAAATCAACATTTTTGAAGAAGCAGTAAACAACAATAAAAAAGTACTTTTATTTTGGTACCCAAAAGATTTTACTTTTGTATGTCCAACTGAATTACACGCCTTTCAAGCTGCATTACCAGAATTCGAAAAAAGAAATACTATCGTAATTGGTGCTTCTTGCGACACAAACGAGGTTCACTTTGCTTGGTTAAATACTCCAAAAAACAATGGTGGAATCGAAGGTGTTACTTACCCAATCTTGGCTGATACAAACCGTAATTTAGCTAACATTTTAGGTATTCTTGATATCGAATCTACAAGCTATAGCGAAGATACAGATTCAGTTATCATCGAAGGTTCAAACGTAACTTACAGAGCTACTTACCTTATTGACGAAACTGGAAAAATCTTCCACGAAAGCGTAAACGATATGCCATTAGGACGTAACGTAAACGAATACTTAAGAATGGTTGATGCTTACACTCACATCCAAACTAAAGGTGAAGTTTGTCCTGCAAACTGGGAAGCTGGTAAAGAAGCTATGTCTGCAGACAGAATCAGTACAGCTGAATACTTAAGCGCTAACTAAGAAATAAAATTTCCAAATTTTTAAAATTCCAAATTCCAATTGGGATTTGGAATTTTTCTCTCTCAAAAAATCAATAATATTTTCAAAATTTAGATTTTCTAAGTTCAATCGTAAGATTTGGAATTTGGAATTTATAAACTTGGAATTTAAATACAGAAAATTATGTTAATCGACTTAAACGAAGATACGTTAGCAGATTTAGTTGCTAAAAACGAAAAAGTAGTAGTACAATATTCAGCTTCATGGTGTGGAAATTGCCGTATTATGAAACCAAAATTTAAAAAACTAGCAACAGAAAATGAAGCTATTACTTTTGTTTTGGTTGATGCAGAAAATTCTCCTGAATCAAGAAAATTAGCTAATGTGAGCAACTTGCCAACATTTGCAACTTTCGTAAACGGACAATTAGTTGGCGAAACGCAAACCAACAAACAAGAAGTTTTAATTGACTTGGTAAACGCAATTGCTTAATTTTAGATCGTTAGACTTACTTAGATTTTAAGACAACTTAGATGTTGTAAAAAAAATCATAGAAAGTCTAAGAAGTCTAAGCAAGTCTAAGCAAGTCTAAAAATCTAAGAAATCTAAACTATGAAATTACCAGTAATTAAACATTTAACGCAATTCATCGAAGAAAACGATCAAGATTACATCATTGAAACGATCGAAGTTCTAGAAGCAATGACTGAAATTTCTTCTCTTAAAGACGAAGAATTAGACGTAATTGGCGAATTGATTTCGAATATGTATGGCGCCCTTGAAGTGCAAAAATTGGTTGCTCAAGGAACAGATAAAAAAGAAGCTTTAAATACGTTCATGAAACGTGTTTTAGGATCAATCGATAAGTAAATCGGCTTCCTCCCAAAGGATAAATAAAAAAACAAAGCTGAGAAAGCGTTTCTATCTGGAGACGCTTTTTTTAGTTTACAGTATTCAGTCGCAGTTTCTCGAAATCTTTGTCAGGCTGAGCGAAGTCGAAGCCCACACAAGTAGCTCTACTAACAAAATCAAACCTTTGTCAAAGTTTAAAACTTTGACAAAGGTAAACTCGCAATCACACTAAATCTAAAATCTACCCTCTAAAATCTAAAATATTAAAAAAAATTCTTGAATTTGTAGCCCCAAAAAACCTATCTTAATCTCTCCTTAAACCCATAACAAATACTTTTAGATTCAAATATTAATCCTTACTTTTGAGCCTCATTAATTTTAAACAAAAATCATGGCATCTATCACATTAGGAGGAAATCCAGTTCATACATTAGGCGAATTGCCAGCAGTTGGATCGCAATTAGCTGACTTCAAATTAGTTCAAAACGATTTATCAGTTGCTACATTAAGCACTTTCGCTGGTAAAAAATTAGTTTTAAATATCTTCCCAAGTGTTGATACAGGAACTTGTGCTGCATCTGTTAGAAAATTCAACCAAAGCGCAAGCGGATTAGAAAACACAACTGTTTTATGTATTTCTAGAGATTTACCTTTTGCTCAAAAACGTTTTTGTGGTGCTGAAGGTTTAGAAAATGTAGTAAACTTATCAGATTTTCAAACTGGTGCTTTTGGAAAAGCAAACGGATTAGAAATCGTTGACGAGCCTTTAGCAGGTTTACACTCAAGAGCAATCATTGTTGTTGATGCTGATGGAAAAATCGTTCACACAGAACAAGTTGCAGAAATTGCAAACGAACCAAATTACGAAGCAGCTTTAGCAGCACTATAATATTTTCCTCTAAATGGAGTTTCAAAAAGATAATACATTTGTTACAGGTCGATTAAAAAGTATGACTTATGCTTTTAACGGAGCTGTAAAATTGATTAAGACAGAACACAGCATCATGGTACAATTCTCTCTGGGAATTATCATGACAATTGCTGGATTCTATTTTCATATTTCTCAAACCGAATGGCTGTGTCAGACACTGGCCATTGGTTTGGTTTTAAGCATTGAAGGATTAAATACGGCAGTTGAAAAAATTGCCGATTTTATCCATCCTGATTACAGCAAACGAATCGGTTTTATTAAAGATATTGCTGCCGGAGCGGTATTTTTTGCCGCAATGACTGCAATTGCAATAGGCTTGATTATTTATATCCCAAAATTTATTTAGGCAAAGGAAAACGCAAGAATGGCAAAAAATAAAAAAGAAACTGTAGATAAAAAAAACGAAAAACAGGAAGGAGTTAAAAGATCATTTAAGATGTCTAAACAGCAAAGATTTGTTTTAGGCTGTCTTTTGGTACTTTTTTCTATTGCACTATTGGTCGCATTTATTTCTTTTTATGTAAACGGACAATGGCAAAATGACCAAAGTGTCGTAAATCAGCTCGGTGATCGTGCCGAAGTTGCTGAAAACTGGCTCGGAAAATTCGGAGCTTATCTTGCCGATTTAATTATCTATAGAGGTTTTGGACTTGCCTCTTTCATTTTTGTACGTTTGTTTTTCCTTACCGGAATGTTTTTAGCACTGGAGCTTTCGACCCAAAAACTAAAAAACACTTGGTTCTGGGACATTTTTGCTATTATCGTTGTTTCTGTACTATTTGGTTTCTTCGCTACTTCTGCACCAGAACTTGGAGGAACAATTGGTTACGAATTAAATTTATTCCTTCAAGATTATATTGGAAAAACAGGTACACTGCTTACACTGCTTTTTGGTTTAATTATCTATTTGATCTTCAAAATCAAATTATCGCCAGAAAAAATCCAATCGTATTTTGATTCTACTAAAAAAGAATTCAAATCAGAATTAGACAAGTTAAAACCAGCTGTAAATCAGCCTGAAAGCGCTTATAATCTGGAAGAATTTGCTATTAAAGAAGAAATTGAAAGCGACCCTGAAATAGATGATATCCACATCAAAACAGTTGACACGCAATTCGAACTTAACAAAGAAGCTTTAAAACCAACTATTTCTCATTCATCAGAAATTGAGTTGAATCCAGTTTTAAAGCCAATTACCCCAAAACAAGAACTACCATTAGTTTCTCCTGATGAAGCCTTTGTAATTGAAAAAGCAGAAGAAGAAGATATAATCGAAGAAAACTTAGCTTCTCGCCTAGTTGCCGATTTCGGATTATTTGACCCAACTCTGGATTTATCCAATTACAAATTCCCAACCATTGATTTATTAAAAGAATATTCGACTGGTGGAATTACAATCAATCAGGAAGAATTAGAAGAAAATAAAAACAGGATTGTAGACACACTTCGTAACTACAAAATTGAAATTGCACAAATCAAAGCAACCGTTGGACCATCGGTTACTTTATATGAAATTGTGCCAGAAGCAGGAATCAGAATTTCTAAAATTAAGAGTTTAGAAGATGATATTGCTTTATCATTATCAGCATTAGGAATTCGTATTATTGCGCCAATTCCAGGAAAAGGTACGATCGGTATTGAGGTTCCGAACAAAAACCCTACTATGGTTTCTATGAAAAGCGTTATTGGAGCTGCAAAATTCCAAGAGGCCGAAATGGAACTGCCAATTGCTTTAGGAAAAACCATCTCAAACGAAACTTTTGTTGTCGATCTTGCTAAAATGCCTCACTTATTGATGGCTGGAGCAACAGGACAAGGAAAATCGGTTGGATTAAATGCGGTTTTAACTTCGCTATTATACAAAAAACATCCAGCCGAAGTAAAATTTGTTTTGGTCGATCCGAAAAAAGTAGAGCTTACGCTTTTTAACAAAATCGAAAGGCATTATTTAGCTAAACTTCCTGACACTGAAGATGCTATTATTACTGATAACGCAAAAGTTGTCAATACTTTAAACTCACTTTGTACCGAAATGGACAATCGTTATTCTTTATTAAAAGATGCGATGGTTCGTAATATTAAAGAATACAATGATAAATTCAAGTCTAGAAAATTAAATCCAGAAGCCGGCCACCGATTCTTACCTTACATCGTTTTGGTTGTCGATGAGTTCGCCGATTTGATTATGACTGCAGGAAAAGAAGTTGAAGTTCCAATTGCTCGTTTGGCTCAATTAGCCCGTGCCATTGGTATTCACTTAATTATTGCAACACAAAGACCATCGGTAAACGTTATTACCGGTTTAATTAAAGCCAATTTCCCTGCCAGAATCGCATTTAGAGTAACTTCTAAAATTGACTCTAGAACGATTTTAGACACACAAGGAGCCGACCAGTTAATTGGACGAGGAGATTTATTATACACAAACGGAAACGATGTAATTCGTGTGCAATGTGCTTTCATTGACACACCGGAAGTTGAAAAAATCACCGATTTTATTGGCGGACAAAAAGCATATGCCACAGCTTATTTGCTTCCAGAGTTCGTTGGAGAAGAAAGTGGCATTAATCTTGATATAGATATTTCCGAAAGAGATACTTTATTTAGAGAAGCGGCAGAGATTATTGTCAATGCTCAGCAAGGTTCTGCTTCTTTATTGCAACGAAAATTAAAATTAGGATACAACAGAGCTGGTCGTTTGATCGATCAACTTGAGGCAGCAGGAATTGTTGGTCCGTTTGAAGGCAGTAAAGCACGCAGTGTAAACATCTTAGATTTAAATGCTCTTGATCAATTTTTTAATAATGAACAAAATTAATCCAATCATGAAAGCAAAAATTCAAGAAATCAACAACAATTCTATCACAAACATGACTAAAAAGTGTTTTCAAATGGCAGTTATTTTGCTTTTGAGCTTCACTTCTATTCAGGCTCAAGATAAAAAAGCGAAAGATTTATTGAACGAAGTGACTTCTAAAATAAAGAGCTACGACAATATTGTTATCGATTTTAAATATTCTTTGAATAATGCCAAAGAAAATATCAATCAAGACAGTAAAGGAAACGTAACGATGAAAGGAAATCAATATGTTTTGAATTTTATGGGCGTTACCAAAATTTTTGACGGTCAGAAAACCTACACAATTGTTCCTGAAGACGAAGAAGTTACTATTTCTAAAGTAAACGAGAAAGATGATAACGCTATCACTCCTTCAAAAATGCTTACTTTCTTCAATTCTGGCTATAAATACAACATGGACATTGTTCAGAATGTAAAAGGAAGAAAAATTCAATACATCAAATTAGTTCCTACAAGCGGAAAAGACCAAAGAAAAGAAATTTTGTTAGGTATTGACGTTCAGACAAAACACATCTACAATTTGATTGAAACTGGAAAAAACGGAACAAAAACAACTTTAACCGTTAATTCTTTTAAAACCAATCAGCCATTATCAAAAAATCAATTTACCTTTGTAGCGAGTAAATACCCGAAATACTACATCAATAAATTAGATTAATCAGAAGGTTGAAAATACTAGACAAATACTTATTAAAAACATTCTTATTTACATTTACTACGGTATTTGTAATCTTATTTTTCATATTCATACTTCAAACAGTATGGCTATTTATTTCAGAACTAGCAGGTAAAGATCTCGACTTAACATTGGTCGTGAAATTCCTGCTTTTTTCTATGCCACGAATTATACCGCTGGTTTTACCCTTATCGGTTTTATTAGCCTCTATTATGACTTTCGGAAATCTTGCCGAAAATTATGAGTTTGCAGCCATGAAATCTTCAGGAATCTCACTGCAAAGAGCAATGAGAGTACTGATTATTTTTATTTTCGTTTTAAGTATTGTGGCATTTTGGTTTGCAAACAACGTCATTCCGTATGCCGAATACAAATTTGTCAACTTTAGAAAAAACATCGCACAAGCCAAACCTGCGATGGCTATTGCCGAAGGTCAGTTTAATGATGTCGGCACTTACAACATTAAAGTAAACAAAAAATCTGGCGAAAATGGTAATCATCTAACTGGTGTAACTATTCACGAGAAAGCGAATAATATGGGTGAAAACAAAACCGTAATTAAAGCTAAAACTGGTGAATTAGTCAGTAACGAAAAATCTAGTATTTTAAAGCTAGTTTTAAATGATGGCTATTACTACCAAGATGTTACGCCAAAGAAATATGAAGATCGTGCAAAAATGCCTTTTATAAAAGGTAAATTTAAAACACAGATCATCAACATCGATTTATCTGAACTTAACAAAGTTGATGACAGCAAAGAAAGCATTGCAGGAACAAATGCAATGTTGAATGTTAATGAATTGCGCTATACTCTAGACTCCTTGAGTAAAAATTTAGATAACGAAATTGTTTCTTTTTCTGAAAACATTAATCAACGAGTTGGCTTTAAAAAGTTTTTCACAGATTCGCAAAAAAACATCAAGAAGAAACCACTTCCAAATGATCTTTTATCTATTTATTCCAACAAAGAAAAAGTAGATGTTTTAAAAATGGCTGGAAGCAATGTTACAAGCAGCATCTATTCAATTGAGACTACTCAACGAGATCTAAAAGACAAACAAAGAGAAATCAACAAGCATTTGACTGCTTTGTACGAGAAATTTGTAATTGCCTTTGCTTGTTTCTTAATGTTTTTTATTGGAGCTCCGCTTGGTGCTATTATTAGAAAAGGGGGACTTGGACTTCCTATTGTATTTGCCGTTTTAATCTTTATTACTTTCCATTTTATTAATACTTTCGGAAAAAGAGTATCTCAAGAAGGCGGTATGACTCCGTTTTTAGGATCATGGATGTCCTCTTTTATTTTGTCGCCTCTTGCCATATTATTAACCTATCGTGCAACAAACGATAACGGGTTAATTAATTTTGATGCGATTACAACTCCTATTTCACAACTATTTCAGAAAATCTCTGAGCGGTTCTTACCTGCTCAAAAGCAAAAATAATTATGTCAACAACAAAAATACAACTGAATACCATTGAAGAAGCTATAGAAGATATTCGTCAAGGTAAAGTAATCATTGTAGTCGATGATGAGGATCGAGAAAATGAAGGTGATTTTTTGGCTGCTGCTGAAAAAGTGACTCCAGAAATGATCAACTTTATGGCTACTCACGGACGCGGATTAATCTGTACACCACTTACAGAAAGCCGATGCAAAGAGCTGGATCTTCGTGCAATGGTTACCAACAATACAGATCACATGGAAACTGCTTTTACGGTTTCTGTTGATTTAAAAGGTCAAGGAGTTACAACTGGAATTTCTGCAGCTGATAGATCAAAAACAGTTCAATCTTTAGTTGATCCAAATACAAAACCACACGATTTAGCTCGTCCTGGTCATATTTTTCCTTTAATTGCTAAACAAGGTGGTGTTTTAAGAAGAACTGGACATACTGAAGCAGCAATTGACTTTGCACGTTTGGCAGGATTTAAACCTGCCGGTGTAATCTGCGAAATTTTGAACGAAGACGGAACAATGTCTCGTTTGCCAGAATTGATTAAAGTGGCTAAAAAATTCGATTTAAAATTAGTTTCTATAGAAGATTTGGTTGCTTATAGAATGCAGCACGATAGTTTGATTGTTAAAAAAGAAGATTTTGATATCGAAACTCGTTTTGGAACTTTCCGTTTAAGAGCTTACGAACAAACCACAAACAAGCAAATCCATATTGCTTTAACTAAAGGAACTTGGAATCTTGGCGAACCTATTTTGACCAGAATTCACTCTTCTCAAGTAAACAACGATTTATTAGGCACATTGACTAATAATGCAGAACAGCAATTAGACGATATGTTTAAAGTGATTAATGAAAACGGAAAAGGCGCTGTTATCTTTATCAATCAAGATATGACCGCTGTTAATCTTTTAAACAGAATTTCTGAGCTTAAAACATTACAATCTAACGGAACTTTAAAAGCTCCGAAAGTGATTATTGACAGTAAAGATTACGGAATCGGAGCTCAAATTCTTCATGATATAGATATTTCTAAAATAAGATTGGTTTCGAATACAGAACAAACAAAACGAGTGGGTATGATTGGATACGGGCTTGAAATTACAGAATACGTTAATTATTAATATGGGAACAGTAGAAGAAAGAATTCAAAAATCGGAAACTCGTATTTTTAAAGCCGTTTTCCCTAGTACAACGAATCATTATGATACTTTATTTGGAGGAACTGCTCTTCATTTAATGGATGAAGTTGCTTTTATCTGCGCGACTCGATTCAGCCGTAAAAAAGTTGTTACGATTTCTACAGGACAAATTGACTTTAAAAAAGCAATTCCTGCAGGTACATTAATTGAATTAGTAGCAAAAGTAGACAGCGTTGGAAGAACCAGCTGTAAAATTCACGTCGATATTTTCATGGAACAAATGTATTCTGAACTTCGTGAAACGGTAGTTTCAGGAACTTTTTCGTTTGTTGCTGTCGACGAAAACAAAAAACCAACGCCAATTTTAGACGATTTAGATTAATTTCTCAAAAAACATCACTTTCGGAAATACTGATAATTAGACACTTGAAAATTATCTTAAAAAACTTCAAAAAAAAGTCCGAAAAAAGTTTTTATAACCGAAAAACCGTCTTATATTTGCACCCGCAATCAGGCAATGATTGCGACATACTGGAGAAATGGCAGAGCGGTCGAATGCGGCAGTCTTGAAAACTGTTGACTGTAACAGGTCCGGGGGTTCGAATCCCTCTTTCTCCGCAGAACTTTGAAACCCTTAACTTTGTTAAGGGTTTTCTTTTTTACTACAACATCCTCCGACTTTAAATTTGAGTTATATATTCAAGATTTATTCTAAGTGGAACTTCCACCGTAAATAAAGTTGTTCAAAAACCAAACTACTTAGCCAACGCAAATTGTTTATATTAGCTCAAGAAATAAACGAATACCAATCAACCGTTCCCAAAATCCAAATCTTTAATAAACGAATGACCCAAAGAGAAACTGATTTAATTGAAATAAAAAGGCTTTTAACAGAGAAAGACAGTGACGGAGTATATGAAGATGCTCTTTCTTTTATTTACACTTATGAAAAAGATGAAGAAATTCTTTTACTTCTTTGTCAACTGTTTGAATCGGAATGGCATGAAGCTCACGAAGATATGGCTAGCGCTTTTCAATATATTTCAAACCCTATTACAGCAGAAACTTTATTTAAAATAGCATTCTCAGATTATGAATATATTAGTTGGAATGAGTATTTTCCTTTGCAGAGAAAATGTACTTGGGCGCTCGCAGATATTGGCACCAAAGAGGCTAAAAAGTATTTAGAACAAATAGAACAGCAAGCCAATGAAGTAATAGCTGCATACGCAACCAAAAGACTGGTGCAATGGGATTTTGAATTCAGAAGGAAAGTTCCCGTTTTAGGCGAATCAAAATATAAGGGTTTTGCAATAGCTCTTGAAAATTATCCAGATAGATTAAAAGAGTTGCCTGAAAACGGGCAAAACATAATAGGTTATGTAATGAAAAACCTTGACATTCTTGACAACCCTCCATATGATGGTATAGTAAAAGAATTTGCCGTGTTGTATCTGCTTAATACAAAAACTATAGCTACCTCTATTATAGAAAATCAAGACCTCGGGAAGGCTGATTACAGCGGTTTAAAAGTAAATTCAATACAACTAAGTTTTCTATCCATAATGCATCATTACCAATTGAGCGAAAAAGAAAATCAGGAAAGCGCATTGGCTGTTTGGATAAGAAAAGAAGCTTTTGAAGAGATTTTACAAAAAGTAAAACCAGAATGGAATACTGATTACAATTATTTTGGAAAAGAAATCGAAAGACAAACCATACAGCTGGATTTGACAGAAGAAGATTTTGAAAAACTGGTGAAAGAAAAAATTGAATTTGTATTAGACGCTTCTGATTTTATCAAAGAGCAAAAACAATATCTAGATCAAAATCAGATTGAAAAACTGATGATTCCCAAAGAGAGAATAATTGATTTTGAAAAACCTGGAATTATTGATGAGAAATGGGCATAAATTTCCAGATACTTTGAAAATGAAAAAATCATCTTTTTCGCACGGCTCTTATTAGTTTTTCATTACGTCTGTCGGCTCTTGAATTCTGAAGCGATATGACAGCCCATATGGCAGCAGGCAACCAGCCGATTAAAGTAAGCTGTAAAATTAAACAAAGTAAAGACGTTAAAATTTTACCTCTTAAAAGAAAGGAGATACATGGAAAAAATATTGCTATAAGTGTCATCATTTTTATCTGGTTTAAGTTATATGTCGCAAATCTTCTGATTTGTTACTTAAAACCTCATCACAGATTAAAAATTATCTTAAATTGAAATATTTCACAAAGCAAACTAAGATGCCTTAATTCCATTCTTTCTGTTTTTACCTCACTCTTAAACCTTTAGCTTTCTCAGGGATTTTCTTTTTTATGAGTAGATCATTTTCTTTGTAAATAGTTTCAAAAAAATTTTCACAATTCAAAAAACACCTTATCTTTGCACTCGCAATCAGAAAATGAGAGCAACATACTGGAGAAATGGCAGAGCGGTCGAATGCGGCAGTCTTGAAAACTGTTGACTGTAACAGGTCCGGGGGTTCGAATCCCTCTTTCTCCGCCAGATGAAGTTTCAGAAGAAACTAAAAAAGTAAAAAGCCTTTGAACATAAATGTTTAAAGGCTTTTTTGTTTTCTGCGCTTTTCAGAAATCAAATCTTAACTGATTCCCCTCCTTTGGTTGAACCCAAATCTCAATCATTTTTTCTACAGACAAATACATTAAAAGCAAGGAATTGCATTGGAAACCATCTATCATTAATTAATTCCATATGAAAATCGTACTTATTTCTTAGTACTTTTTTTAAATAAAAGTTAAGCTTAAACCAAGCAATGAAACCAAACATAAATGCTAGTTTTTTCATCATATTATTTTCATAAATAGATAAAAATAAGATTGTAATAAGTATGGCAGAAAACTTTTCAATCTACCCCCGTATAAATACCTGTTTTCACAAAATGTTGAATTTTTCTTTTGGCACGAAAGACAAGAAAATTTGCAAATATTAGCATAGCAAATTCATTAACAAATATATCTAAAATGCCTATTTCTATTAGCTTTGGCACGTTTCATAAAATAAAAAAACATCTTCAAAAGAAATCCTCTCCTATTCAAAAAACATGGCTACAAAACGATACTCAACTTCAAACAAATGTTAAAAATATAAATTAATACATATATTTGTGTTAATTAAAACACAAAAAAAACAACCAACAACCCCAAAAGAATACTAATCCATAACAAACCCAAATACTATGAATAGAACATTACTATCCCTAATTCTTTTAATTTTATTGCTTTTACAGTCTTGTGGTTGCAAAAAGAAAATGAGTAGCATCGATTATGATTATACTACCAAGAGCTCTACATACTATACTTTAGACGAAAACGGAAAAAATCAAATAGTCAACGGCAACAATATCAAAATTGTCGAAGGATCAAACATTGATGTTACTATCAAAAAATACAATCCAATAGTACATGACATGACTTTGGCTCAGGATCCTGCAGTCTTATACTATATGAGTACAAATCAAAATGGAGCCTTGTCACAATTTTTGAGCATCCCTAAAACTCCTACGGAAACTCCGGAAAATCTTCATAAGGATGATGACAAGTGTAAAAAAATCACGGAAACAAAAACAAAGCTAGACGAAATTAATTCAAAACGATTACGCTTCATAAACTTCTACAATCAGGTTGCAAAATTAGATAATCAAATAACACAGTTAAAATACATGAATTATCTAACAGAAGATATCCTTTGCAAGGCTATAGAGAATGATGTAATAAAAATCAAGGAATATCCATTTGACAACACTCAACCTCAACCAGAGGCTAAAAACTGTATTGACCATGCAAATGCAGCTTTTATTTCATACGAAAAAGAACAATATTACAAATATTTTGAGAGAGTTTCCGATTCTTTAAGTGATAATTTGGAAAATATTTCAAAAGAGATTGCTATCGAAATAAAGGGAAAGAAAAAAGAAAAAGGATGCGAATATAAAGATCCAACCGAAGAACTGAAAGTTACACTAAAAAAAATAGAAGACTTAAAAGAGGATTATCTGAAGAATTTGTCCCCAAAGATGGATGTCACCGTAAACAATTACAAAGCTCTCTTATACTTAAAATATGAGAAAAAATTCACTAATATCAAAATAGAAGAAACTGACGCCTTTGTGCTGAAATTAACTACTAAAAACAGTTTAGTGAACTCCACGACGACTGAAACAATAGTGAACTTGCCAGTGACAAAGGGTCTAAAAATAGATTATTCTGCTGGAGTGTTTTTCTCTCGACTGTATGACGAGAGCTATACAAAAACAATAGAAGTAATCCAAAATCCAGACAATACAACCACAAATAATTACAAAATTGAGACAACTGACAACGGAAAGCTTTCCTACGGAGCAATGGGCTTTGTCAATTTCCACTCGCAGTGGGACAGGAATTTCAATATTGGGGGCTCATTGGGGGCAGGATTTATGTTCAACCAGTCAACAAAGCTAGTTTTGTCTCCAACAGTTAGCTTTATATTTGGAAAATATCAGCGTGCAATATTGCATTTAGGAGCGGCTTTTGCTCAAGTTAATAGAATCCACTCCATGTATGGAGATAATCAATTCACAGATGCAAACTATGTCCCTGAGACAAAATCAGATATACAAGCCAGTTTTCTAGTAGGAATATCCTATAACTTGACACGAAAATAAAAAGAATAAATTCTATGACTCCTAAAGCATTTCATCATATGATCAAGAACAGATATTATTTCAAACTATTTGGCTTGTTATGCACCATTACACTTGGATGTGGCACCCACAATACAAGCACACCATCCGCTCCTGCCACTCCTCCCACAGTCTCCTCGGACTGCTCATATGGCATCCAGACTTTTAACAAAATGGCATCAGCGTCAATCAGTAACCAAATCAAGGAGGTCAGCCTTCAAAACAGAATACCTGAAGATCTAAAAACATTATATCCGACCGCTAGAGATGCTTGGAATAGAGCCTTAAGGGCAAATGTATATTCCTCAGACTATCAATGTAACTCTCTTGAGCCACTTCCAAAAGTATCGCAACTTGACGTTGATCGGCTTACGGACTATCAAAAGTTTTTTTTCCTTCTAGCACAGTATAAATATGGCTCATATCCTGCAGAAAGCAAAGATACGCTTAAGAAACTGGGATGGATTGAGATGGCCAATCCTAAAAAGAGAATGGAAGGCATGGTAAAAGCGCTTTTAATTTCAAATTGTCATGGAGATTTCAACAATCTCAATGCACTGGTTAAGCCGACACCACTTCCTGAAAATATTGAAGACTGCCTGACTACCAATTAATACAGTTAGAGACTTGAAATAGAAACATTATTTCTTTAAATATTGCTTTTACGATTTTATAAACAAATAAAAAACCGGCTTTAGCTCTAGATGATAATTCTATAAAGATTAAGAAATATTAATCAAAACAAAAAACGGATGAGTCCAATACTCATCCGTTTTTGTTTTTAATCGCAAAGGAAACTGACGGCTCCTAATAATGCTGCCACTTCGTTGTCATTTGAAATGGAAACTTGAATTTCAGAACCCGATTCCTCAATTGTTTTGTTAAATGAAGACAAAAACAAATCGCTTGCATTGGCAATTTTTCCACCAATAATAATATGATCTGCTGTAAAGTTGGTAATCCACGGAATTGCAACTGTTGCTAAATCCTCTCCCATTCTTTCAAATACCTGAATAGCCTTCTGATCTCCATTTTTCGCTAAATTATAAAGTTCTAAACCATTATTAAGATCGCTACCACTTAAAGATTTGTAATGTGATAAAAGACCTCTAACTGAAACATAATCTTCGGCAATTCCATCTTTATAAGACAGATTGTATATTTCACCATCAGTAGGAACAGAATTACCTGAACTAATTGACGTTCCTTTATCAATAAAACAAGCTCCTAATCCAGTTCCTAATGTTACGGCCATTACTTTTTTAGAAAGATTTTCCTGCTGTTTAAAAACTTCTCCTTTTCCAAAACAAACAGCGTCATTTTCAAAAAGAACTGGAAAATCTGCAGGAAAATCTAGAGTTTCCAAAAGCAATTCTCGAATGTTTAATCCGTAAAAATGTTCGTATTTCGACTGATCTTTAATCCAGCAAATTCCGTTTTTATAATCAAAAGGTCCAGGCATGCAAATTGCAATTCCTGTAATATCTTTTACATTAGAATTTTCTATTGCGGTGCTGATTACTTTTTTCCAAATGCTCATAACCTGATCTGCTGGCATATTTGAATCAAAAGATTCTTTACAAAGCGAAACGTCAAGAACTTTCATTTCTGCTTTATCAATAACCGCAGCTGTAATATGCGTTCCTCCTATATCCAGCCCAATGGCGTGTGATGTATTCATTTTTAATTATTTAGCTTTAGTACTAGATATTTTTGTCTTTTAAAATTTGAGGATAATGAATACTGGTATGTACAATCATTTCACCAAATAATGTATTTGCCCAAGCAAACCATTTACGTGTAAATTTGGTTACATCGTCTTTATGAAATGATTCGTGCATAAATCCTGTATCGGCGTTTGTTTTAATTAAATTGCTGATACAAGCCTTTATTTCTTTTTCGTCTACACTTGTAATCGCTCTCAAAACAATACTCATAGGCCAGATCGTATCAACTCCCGTGTGCGAACCGCCAATACCTTCGCCTGCTTTTCCTTTATAGAAAAACGGATTATTTTCAGACAGCACCACTTTTCTTGTATTAAGATATAAAGGATCATTTGGAGCAATTGCACCTAAATATGGTAATGATAATAATGACGGCACATTGGCGTCATCCATCATATGGAAACTGCCGTATCCGTTTACTTCAAAAGCTATAATTTTTCCGAATTTCGGGTGATTGATGATTCCGTGTTCATTAAGTCCATTTTGAACCTCATCTCTCAGTTTTGTGGCTTTCGCAACCAAATCATTGTCTTTTAAAGCTGGAAGAGAGAAAATTTCAATCAGATAGCCCAATATTTCAATAGCGAACATATTACTTGGAATCAGATAACCAAACAAAGTAGAATCGTCACTTGGTCGGAAAGTCGAGACAATTAATCCGCAAGGTTTTACAGGATAGCCATAACCGCCTAACGGAACTCCATCTGTAGCCCAAGCCGTCTGACGCTGAAAACTATATGGCCCGCCTTTGCCGTCCATTCGCTGCTGTTCTTTAAAAGTCTGAAGAATTAAAAGCATGGCTTCTTTCCATTTGGCATCAAATAAACTGATGTCTCCTGTTTCCTTCCAATATCCGTGTGCTAGTCGAACAGGATAACACAAACTGTCAATTTCCCATTTTCTTTCGTGAATTCCGGGCTGCATTTTAGTAAGGTCATTTTTCCATTCGCTTTCCTTCGTAAAATCTTTATAAAAAGCATTCGCATACGGATCCAGCAGAATACATTTCGCTTGACGATTAATTACTCCTTTTACCAGTTCTGCCAGTTTCGGATCTTCTTTTACAAACGGAATATAAGGCCAAATCTGTGCCGTACTGTCTCTAAGCCACATGGCATCAATATCTCCTGTAATTACATACGTATCTGGTTTCCCATCAATAATCTCAAAATCGACTGTGGTATCTAATGTGTTTGGAAAACAGTTTTCGAATATCCATGCTAACTCAGGATTGCCGATTTGTTTTTTAATGCGTACGATAGCGGCTTCAATTGCTTTACTCGTAAATTTTCTTTCGGCAACAGGAGGTCTTTTAGAAACAAAATCTTTTAGCGGAAAGGGAAAAGCATCTGAATTAAATCCGAAAGCTTCTGTTTGAAGTGCCAGTAATCCTGCTGAAAAAATGCCTGCATTTCTTATAAATTTTCTACGTGACTGCATATATTTTTATTTTGAAGTTGAATAAGAATATGGGAATGATTCCTTTGTTGTGCCTCTTTTAAAATTAGGAGAACTTGTCATATCAAAATTTAATTCGCCTCCTTTCAATACATCAAAATGGTTGATGTAATTTTTAGTATGAAGAGCATTATCCCATTTTAATTCGTTTACATATTTGTTAGTTTCTGAATTATTTGGTGCATTGATAATAAGCTGTTTTCCGTTTTCTAACTGTAATGTCGTTTTCTTAAACAAAGGTGCCCCCAAAACATATTCTTCTGTTCCTGGACAAACTGGATAAAATCCCATGGCTGAAAAAATATACCATGCAGAAGTCTGTCCGTTGTCTTCATCTCCGCAATAACCATCTGGAGTTGGTTTGTACAAACGATTCATGACCTCTCTTGACCAATATTGTGTTTTCCAAGGTTCTCCTGCATAATTGTACAGATAAATCATGTGTTGAATTGGCTGGTTTCCGTGCGCATATTGCCCCATATTCATAATCTGCATTTCACGGATTTCGTGAATAACAGCACCATAATAGCTGTCATCAAAAATTGGAGGTGTAGTAAATACAGCGTCTAATTTTGCTGTGAAATTTTTCTCTCCGCCCATCAAATCAATCAGCCCTTGGATGTCGTGAAAAACACTCCAGCTGTAATGCCAACTGTTTCCTTCGGTAAAAGCATCTCCCCATTTAAACGGATTAAAATTGGCTGGAAAACTGCCGTCTTTATTTCGTCCGCTCATTAATCCTATTTCTGGATTGTAAAGTTTTTTGTAATTCAGCATTCGTTTTTCGTACAGACTGATTTCTTTTTTCGGACGATTTAATGCTTTTGCCAATTTCCAAATCGCAAAATCATCGTAAGCATATTCTAGTGTTCGCGCTGCATTTTCATTGATTTTTACATCATACGGAACATATCCTAAAGTGTTGTAGTACTGAACTCCTTTTCTTCCAACAGCATCCATCGGACCTTCATTATTGGCACCATGAAGTAAAGCTTCGTATAAAGTATTGATGTCATAACCGCGTAATCCTTTCATGTAAGCATCAGAAACTACAGAAGCTGAATTATTTCCAACCATTACATTTCTAAAACCTGGACTTGACCATTCTGGCAGAAATCCGCCTTCTTTATAATCATTTATCAATCCTTCCTGCATTTCTTTATTAATAGAAGGATAAACCAAATTTAGCAATGGATATAAAGCACGGAAAGTATCCCAAAATCCTGTTCCTGCGTACATATATCCAGGAAGGGTTTTTCCGTTGTATGGACTGTAGTGCACAATTTTTCCGTCTTTATCAATTTCATATTGCTTTTGAGGAAAACAAACTGTACGGTATAAACAAGAATAAAAGGTCTTTAACTGATCTGTATTGGTATCTTCAATCGCAATTTTTCCTAAAACTTTATTCCATTCTGCTTTAGACTGCGAAACCGTTTCTTCAAAAGTTGATGCGCCTAATTCGTTTTTCAAGTTCCATTCTGCCTGCTCCTGACTTATAAAAGAAGATGCCGCTTTAACATTGACTTTTTCTCCCTTTTTGGTTTTAAATCCAACAACAGCTCCTGTATGATTTCCTTCTGCTTCTAGTTTATCAACAGTCAAAACTTTATCAACCCAAGTAGAATTTACTGCAAATGGTTTATCGAAAATTAACACAAAATAGTTCTTGAAATTTTGAGGAACTCCTCCACTATTACGAGTCGTATAACCGATTATTTTATTTTCTGACGGAATTATTTTGATGTAAGAACCTTTATCGAATGCATCGATTACGATAGAAGATTTATCATTTTCAGGAAATGTAATCTGAAAATGCGCCGCTCTTTCTGTCGTTGTAATTTCGGTTGTAACGTCATGATCAGCAAGATAAACGCTGTAATAATATGGCTTTGAAACCTCAGCTTTATGACTGAACCAGCTCGCGCGTTCATCTTCTGCGAAAGCGACTTTACCAGTAACTGGCATAATCGAAAATTGTCCGTAATCGTTCATCCAAGGCGATGGCTGATGCGTCTGCTTAAATCCCTTAATTTTTTCTGCTGTATACGTATAAGCCCATCCATCGCCCATTTTACCTGTTTGTGGTGTCCAGAAATTCATTCCCCATGGTCTACAAATTGCGGGATACGTATTTCCGTTTGAAAGATTATGCAAAGATTGCGTTCCCATTAATGGGTTTACATATTCTACAGGATCTAAGGCTTTTACCTGTGCATTTAGAAAAAGACAGGACTGTACTATTCCTAAAAAAATTAAACTTTTTATTTTCATATTTTTTTTGCTTTATGCTTTAAGCTTTTGATCATTGTCTAAATACCTACACGTTTTTAAAAACCTTGCAGGAACTGCATCCTGAGACTGTGACTGAAAACTACTAAAATGGTCTATCTTCTTTCTTAACTCCAAATGTTGGTGATGGCTTGCTTCCCATATATAATTTCAATTCTCCTCCTTTTACGATCATCTCTTGTGTGATATACAATTTTGTATAGGGTTTTCCGTTGTATTCTGCTTTTTGAATATACATATTTGAAGCGCTGTTATTTATTGCATTTATCGTAAATGAAATATCTTTTTTATGATGAATGACAGCTGAATTTACCAACGGACTTCCTAAAACATAAATTCCGTTTGCTGGATTAACCGAATAGAATCCCATAGAAGATAAAACGTACCAAGCCGACATTTGTCCTAAATCTTCATTACCGCATAATCCGTCTGGTTTTGTTGAGTAGAATTTCTCATCGATTTCTCGAATTAATTTTGCTGTTTTCCAAGGCTGTCCGACATACGCATACAAATACGGAATATGATGATTTGGCTCATTTCCGTGAGCGTATTGGCCTATTAAACCGCTAATATCTGGCGAAACGTCCTCTCCTTCTACTTTATCAGTCAGGAGAAAAAGCGAATCCAATTTTGCGATAAATTTCTCTTCGCTTCCAAATAAATCAATTAAACCGTACGGATCTTGTGGAACCAGCCACGTGTACTGCCAAGCATTTCCTTCGACATAATCGTCTTTACGATGTGCAGATGAAAGCGGATTAAACGGCGTTCTCCAATTTCCATTTGTCAATTTACCGCGCATAAAAGTGGTTTCTTTATCGAAATATTCTTTGTATAAATTCGCTCTTTTCGTAAAGTAACTATAATCGTCTGTTTTGTTTAAAGCTTTTGCCATCAAAGCGATACAATAATCATCGATCGCATATTCTAAAGCATTTCCAACAGATTCTAATAGTTTATCGGCAGGAATATATTCTAGTTTCTGAACATAATCCATTCCGTCGCGAGTTTGCATTGCCGTTTTTTTAATGGCTTCGTACGCTAAATTGACATCATAATCACGATATCCTTTTAAATAAGCATCGACAATAACAGCTATAGAATGATTTCCGTTCATCGTATTGGTTTCATTCCCCATTAAATGCCAAACCGGCAACCTTCCTTGCTGCTGATAAATCGCTAAAAACGATTTTACAATATCATTGATTTTTTCTGGCTGCGTAATGGTATACAATGGATGCAGTCCACGGTAAGTGTCCCAAAGTGAAAAAGTAGTGTAGTTGGTAAAATTGGCTTTTTCGTAGACTTTTTTATCTGTTCCCAGATAATCTCCATTGGCATCATTAAAAATGGAAGGCGCAAACATAGTGTGATACAATGAAGTGTAGAAAACTTTCATTGTTTTTTCGTCCGCTTTTATTTGAACTTTATTCAGCTCCTTGTTCCATTTTGAATCTGCTAATTTTACAATCGCTTCAAAATCCCAATTCGGAATTTCTAATTTTATATTTGCAGATGCATTTTCGGTACTAACTGGAGAAATTCCAACTTTTACCAGAATCTGTTTATTTTTTAAGGTTTTAAAATCTAAAACCACTTTTATTTTTAAGCCTTCACCTTCTATTCCCTTAACCACCGCTGTGCTGTCATAAACCATCATATTTGTGATTGGTTCAGAGAATTCCATTGCGAAATAAATGCGCTGATCTGCTGCCCAACCTGCCGAATAACGATAGCCTTCAATCTTAGTTTCGCTTATTTTTTTTATGAACGTTTTTACGGGTCTGTCCCAGCCAATTCCGTCAGCTAGATCAATTAAAATGTGTGAATCGTTTGTGTTCTCAAAAGTATATTTATGAAAACCAACTCTTTCGCTGGCTGTTAATTCGGCTTTGATTTTATATTTATCCAATAAAACGCTATAATATCCTGGTTTTACCACTTCGTTTTTATGAGAGAAATACGAACCGTAACCGTTTACCATATCTTCTTTTGTTCCTTTGGTTAAACCGACTTTTCCACTAACAGGAAGTACCAGAATATCATTTAAATCTCCAATTCCGGTTCCGCTTAAGTGCGTATGTGTGAAACCTAAAATGGTATTGCTGGCATAGTTATAACCGCTGCACCAATCCCATCCTTCAAAAATATTTACAGGCTCCAACTGTACCGCTCCAAAAGGAACATTTGCCCCCACAAATACGTGGCCATGCCCCGCCGAACCAATAAGCGGATCTACATATTGTGTATAATTTGTATCGGTTTGTTTTTCCTTTTTTGCTGCGAAATTATCGGGTTAGCAAAAAGTAAATTCAAAGCCAAAAAACCGCTAAATACTATTCTCATATATTTTTATTTTTGATTGCGTCTGTTTAAGTTTGACGCAAATATTTTTAAATTCTGTATGTTAGACGCACTGCAGTGCGTCTCTACAAAAAACCTTTGTCCCTTAGAACCTTAGCATCTTAGTACCTTTTAAGAACATCAAACAAAGAATAAATCTTAATCTCGGGCTTTGATATTTTCCCTTCAAACGAAATTATTTTTTCTTCTCCTGCTTTTTGATCAAAATAATTATCGCTCCATTTTCCGTTATACCCTTTCATCGAGATGCAAACGTATTTTGCCATTTTCTGAGCTTTTACAATTACCTTATTCCCTTTTATTTCCCAGCTTATTTTTGGGTCTTCTAATGCCAAATCTTTCGGATGCGTAAAATCAGTTTCTGGTTTTATGTCGTCTCTATAAGCTTCTTTTATAGCATACCAAGCTGCTTTTGGCTGTCGGTTATGGTAATCGGTAATACTCCAACTTGCCACAGGCCAACAATCGTTTAATTGCCAGACTAGAGTTCCCATGTTATAAGGTGCTTTCAAACGATGAATTCCGACAATATTTTTTATGGAATAATAATGCAGACACTGACTCAAATAGACATAATCTTCTAAATTCATTTTTTTAATTTTAGAAGCATCGATGAAATATTTACCTAAATAAGAATCTAATTTCTCAAAACCTTTACCCGCTTTTAAATGTACTTTTAGTGTATCTGAATATAAATGACGGTCTTCTGGAGAAGTAAAACTTTCAACTGAAGAATAATTCGGTAAAGACAGCATTCCGTATTCGCTCACAAAGCGTCCTGTTTTTTTCTGAACGGCTTCAATATCTTCCAATCCCCACCAAATTCCCCAATAGTGGCTGTCTCCTTCGGTAATGCTTTTAGCTTTCGACCAATGGTGTAAAGGCGAAGAACTTAAATACGGACGTTTATCATCCACTTCTTTTACCCATTTCGGAATACTGTCATGAAATAAACGCGTATAATCTTTCCACAAACGAATTGAATCTTGTTTTGAAATTTTGAAACTTTTCATCCAGCCCCAATTTTTAAAAGCTTCGTCAGATTCGTTGTTTCCACACCATAAAACAATACTCGGATGATGACGCAGTCTTTTTACCTGATACTGGACTTCTTTTTTTACATTCTCAAAAAAAGCATCGTCTCCAGGAACCATTGTGCCTGCGAACATAAAATCCTGCCAGACATTTATACCGTATTTATCGCATAAATCGTAGAAATAATCATCTTCGTAAATACCACCGCCCCAAACGCGAAGCATATTCATATTGGCTTCTTTGGCAGATAAAACTATTTTTTCATATTCTTTTTTATCTACTCTAGAAAGAAAAGCATCTGATGGAATATAATTGGCTCCTTTCATGTAAACAGGTTTTCCATCAATTTTAAAATAGAAAGATCTGCCTAAACTATCTGGCTCTTGTATTAATTCAATCTTTCGATTTAAAACATAAGATTTCTCGGGATTTTTTTCGTTGTAAGATTCCAATCTTGGCATTTTCCATATTCCGCAGGTTGTAAATTTTGGTTCCCAATCCCAACCAAAATGGTATTGTGCTTTACGTACATAGGCACGCGAATTATCTGGAATTACAAATGGATAATCTTTTTTAGCCAGAGAATCAACCACATTTTGTGCCGATTGAAATACGATTCTCAAATCATTATTTCCTGATTTCAAGACTTTTTTAACCTCAACACGCCATTGACGAAACATATTATCGGCTTTTAAAACCAGCTGATTGTTTACATAAACAGATGCATAAGTATCTAATCCGTCAAAAACTAAATCTGTATTTTTCTTTTTCAGCATATTTGCTGTAACCTGAAAAGTGGTTTTGTATTCCCAGTTCTTGCGTTCTATCCATTGCAGTTTTTCTTCATTATCTCTGTAAAACGGATCTGGTATTAATTTGCTGTTTAGCAAATCGGTGTGAATTTCTCCCGGAACAGTCGCCGGATACCATTTTTGCGTTTTCTCTTCACGGTATGCCCAATTGTTTTTTAAATCAATTTGCTGTGAAAAGGCAATTGATGTAAAACCTACCCAAAATAGGCACATGAAACAGTGAAGTTTTTTTTGATAATTCATTTTATGGAATACTATATTAATACCTTCTAAAATTAGTAAAAAGGTAACTAATTTGGCAGTTTAGAGAAGGAAAGAAATGACCAAGTTTATTCCTTCTCTTTAGAATCTATTCTTTGTTAGTAACTCTAAAATACAACTAGAAATATCTTCTTTACCACTGCCTTATGCTTTATTTTGGTTTTAATGTGGATTGTTTTAAATTCAAATAATGAAACAAATTCTTAAATATCGCTTTTTGAAATCTTTTAAATACAGAAAGTAAATCCATCTTTTTCAGCAGAATCTCTCTTAGTTTGCTGCGAAAAAAAAGGTATTTGAATCTGTAAAGTAACTTCTCAAATTGCTTGATTTTTAGATCAATTTATTATATGATTTTAAAAATAAGCCGGGTATGCTCATTACCCGACTTATCTTAACTAACCAACCACTTTAAAAATTATTTATCCCACCAGATTCTTGTGGTCATTAAATCTAAACCTTGACGTTGAATGGCTTCTTTATAATTAGCCTCGTTTGTAATAAGTTCTGACTGATCATAAATTAATCTTCTCGGGATTGTTCCTTTTGTGTCTCCTGTTGGATCATTCACAGGAACTAAAACTGGATAACCTGTTCTTCTGTATTCTGAGAATGCTTCAAAACCGTTGAACAACAATACAATCCATTTTTGAGTAATAATCTGCTCGATTTTTTCTGCTTCTGTTCCTCCAGATTTAAATGGATAAGTAGTAATATAAGTGTTATATTCTGCTAATGTAACTGCAGGCACTTTATCTCCAAAAATGGTTAAAATATTCATAGCTGCTCTTACTCCATTCTCATAATAAGTCTGAGCCGATCCGCCAACGTTCCATCCTTTTACTGCCGCTTCTGCCAATAAAAACTGAACCTCAGCATAAGACATAATTAATGTTGGAGCATCTAAACGCAATACTGTTGAAGTATTTGGGTCTGAGAACAATTTTTTATCTCCTCCCGGAAATTCTTTTGCATCATTTGCCAAACCTTGCTGACTTGCTGGGCTATTATCTCCTGTAGCTTCTAGTTTTGCATAAATTCGTAAACGCGGATCGTTTGTATTTTTCAATAAATCGATGAAAGTTTTACTGAATTTAATGTTTGATTCTCCTCCATTTAAATCATTTCTAACCCAAGAAGAGGTAATTGGATTCGTCTTAACCCCTGCACGACCGGCATCGTGCTTTAAAACCAAACTGTCATCATTTGAAGTAAAAACTCCTTTAGCATAGGCTTTTTCAACAAACTCTTTTGCTTTTGCAGGATTTACTTTAGACAAACGCATTGCTACTCTTAACATTAAAGAATTTGCCAATTTCTTCCATCTTGCAACATCACTTTGATAATACAAATCGGCATTTCCAACAAAAGGTTTTCCAGCATCTAGTGCTGTTCCAGCCTCGTCTAATTCTTTTAAAAGATCGTTGTAAATAGCTTCTTGCGTATCATATTTCGGAGAAAAAACGTTTCCGTTGTATCCTTTTCCTGCTTCAAAATAAGGAACTTCACCATAAGTATCTGTCAATTTTTGAAACAAGAAAACTTTCATGATTCTACAAGCCTGAATCATATTTGTATTCTCTGGCGTATCCTCGACTACAGATAATAATTGGAAAATCTGATTTAAACCTTTTCCGTAAGTTTCACCAAAAAGGGCAGCCGAATACTCCGAAGAATAGGTGTATTTTGAACCTGGTCATCCAAGGGAAGAAAATTGCTGTACAATTTGTGCTGCGTATAAGTTATTTCCTCTTGTGTTAGAGAAATCCTGTCCGTCTACATAAATCTCTGCAAGTGTAAACATTGATTTTACAGCTGGATCTGTTAAGGCGTTCGGATTCTTATTCATTTCTTCGAATCCTTTATCGCATGAAGCCAATGTCAAAGCACCAACAATTGCGACACAAAATATTTTGATATATCTATTTTTCATCTTTTTTAGAATTAGAATTTGACATTAAGTGCAAAACCATAGTTTCTTGTCAAAGGCATAGAAGCTCTTTCCATACCTTGCGCATTACTGTTTGAGTAATTTGACTCCGGATTGATGTTTGGAACTTTGTCATAAATAGTCCATAAATTATGAGCTGAGAATGCTAAACTAACAGACTGAAATGGTGTTCTTTTTAAATATTCTTTTGGGAAATTATAAGCAAATGAAATTGCTCTAAGCTTAACAAAATCAGCATCATAAACAAAGTTTGATGTCACATCACTGTAGCTTCTCCAGTAATCGTATGCCGAAACTGTCGTGTTTACAGGATTTCCGTTAACATCTGTTCCGCTTACTGCTACACCACCTTCACGACCAGGAAGCGTAATTTCAGATAATCCATAACGTGTTCCTAACTGATTTGTAGCTGAATAGATTTCTCCTCCAAATTTAGCATCAACAAAAACTGAAAGTGTAAAGTTCTTATATGAAAAATCATTTGAAAGTCCCATAGATGTTGGTGCAACACCTTGTCCCGCAATAATTAAATTTCCTCTTAAGAATTTTCCATTTGTATCTAATACAATGTTGCCATTGGCATCTCTTAAATAATCGTATGCTTTAATAACTCCAAAAGGCTGTCCTTTTTCTAAAACTACATTAGCTCTTCCGTCTCTATTTCCTTCTAATGTTTTTGTTGTGATTTTATCAGAAAGATTTAAAACTTCACTATCGTTATAAGCAAAATTATAACCTACGTTCCAAGAGAAATTTTCAGTCTTAATTGCTTTTACATTAATAGCAAACTCCACCCCTTTATTTAAGATTTCTCCAACATTGATTTTTGTGGTTCTATATCCTGAAGCTTGAGAAACATCGGCATCTGTAATATCATTCGTTGTTTTTTTGCTGTAGAAAGTCAAATCTGTACTTACTCTGTTGTTGAAAAATGTGTTTTCAAAACCAAACTCAATTGTGCTTACGTTGTAAGGTTTTAAAGTTCTGTTTGGAATTGTTTCTCCATTTACACCTAAAATTGGCTGTCCTAACGAATCCGTTTGTCCGTCTGGCGTTGTATAAGTCAATGCTAAAGCATAAGCTTCTGGCAAAGCTCCTCCAACGTTACCCCAACCCGCTCTAATTTTACCATAAGAAATCCATTCAGGAAGACCGATAACTTCTGAGTAAATAAAACTTGAACTTACAGAAGGATAAAAAGTGCTATTATTTGACGGATTTAAAGTAGAGAACCAGTCTTCACGACCTGTTAAGCTAAGAAACAAGTAGTCTTTGTATCCAAGATCTGCTGAATAGAAAAGAGAGTTTACTTCACTTTCAGAGAATAATTTTTCAGTCTTATCTGGCTGTGTATTTCCGTAGAAATATTTGAACGGAACAATGAAGTTATTTCCTTTCATCTTAATACCGCTGTATCTGTTATGCTGACGGTTTGCCCCAATAAAAGCATCCAAAGAAAGGTCTTTAGCAATATCTCCCTTATAGCCTAAAAAACCAGAAGCATTTACTTCAGAACGCGTTTCAATTCTGTTTTCGATAGATCCTCCTGGACTATAATTTATTCCAGTAGGCTCAATTTCAGCATATTCATAATTAATATCGTCAATACCAATAACAGCTTTAGCATAAATTTTATCTGTAATGTTATAATTTACTTTTGCAGATCCGATAAAACGCTTTCTAAGGTCATCATTTAAAGGAGATTTGGTAGCAAAATAAGGATTTGTATGATATACGTTTGCTCCTAAAAAGTCTTCCTCTCCGCCGTTCGTGTCATAAGGATTGCTTAACCATCTAATATCTGTTCCCGGAGTCATGAAAGTTGTTGGGAAAGATGGGTTTCTCGGCGAATCATTTAAATACGGGCGGTTATGGCTTTTCTCCGAAATATACTGAGCGTTACTTTCTATACTGATTCTTTTATTTGGAGCCGAATTTAAACTCAAAGCCACATTGTTTCTACCAAAAGTAGTTTCTGGCAAAATAGATTCGTCTTTAGTATTTCCAAAAGATAATCTAAAGTTTGTTGATTCATTTCCGCCAGAAATTGCTAAAGTATTACTGAAAGAATATCCAGTTCTGTAGAAGTTCTCCACATTATCTTTTCCATAAGCTTGATAAGGTCTTGTCTTGCCATCAAGTGATAATGAAGGTGTTCCATCATATTTATCTCCCCATGCAAAATAGTATGAATCTCTAAGTTCCTGTAAATTGTTAAATCTAGTTGGCACACCACTCGCATTTGGAGCACCAGCACCATATTGATCTTGCCATTTTAAAAGACTTGCAGGTGTGTTAAAAGAAGAATTGGTACTAAAATCTACTCCTATTCCTGTTCCGTTTTTACCTTTTTTAGTTGTAATTAAGATAACACCATTTGATCCTCTATACCCGTAAAGAGCAGAAGCGGCACTACCTTTAAGCACAGACAGCGAAGCAATATCATCTGGATTGAAAGAAGACATACCATCTCCTTTATCAGCTCCACCCCACATTCCCGCATTTCCTTGCTGTGTATTGTCAATCGGGATTCCGTCTACCACATACAAAGGCTGGTTTAAACCTGATGCAGAAGTCGCACCACGAATAACCACTCGGCTTGAACCTGATGGCCCTGTAACTGGAGCCGAAACGTTTACACCGGCAATTTTACCTTGCAAAGCATTTCCTAAATTGATTTCTTTATTTTTTGTCAGATCATCGCCTTTTAGTTCTCCTACAGCGTAACCTAAACTTTTCTTCTGTTTTTTAACTCCAAATGAAGTTACCACAACATCCTTTAATTCCTGAGTATTTTCAGCAAGTGTAACAGCAACTCTCGTTTCTTTTTCTTGTAATACAACTTGTTTTGACTGAAACCCTATAGAGGAAATAGTAAGGGTAATTTTACCTTCTGGAACATTCATTTTAAATCGCCCTTCAGCATCTGTAACGGCGCTAAATGGTTTTCCTTGAACTTCGATTGATGCAGCAACAACTCCCTTGTTTTCTGCATCTGTAACTATGCCGGTTATTAATCGATTTTGCGCGGCAGCACTTAAACTGCTAAGCAATATCACTCCTAACACTGCTAATATTCGTCTCATAAGCTTTTTTGTTTGGTTATTGGTTTTGATTTCGTTTGTGTTTTGTTGTTACGTGTTTGTTTTTAAATAATTAATAAAAATTGGTACTCTACTTTCAATTATGACAACAAGAAGCCTTTGCAAGTCTTGCTGTTTTTGTTTTTTACTAAATCGTTTTAGTGAAATGGCTAAAAAATTTTTAAACTGATTCTCTTATTATTAAAGAGCCTTTCTTAAGAATTTTTTCAATTTTATAGTCTTCAAAGTTGGTCATCTGACTCATTAGCAATTGTATGGACTTGACCGCTATATCTTCTATGGGCTGAGCAATTACAGATATGGTGGGCGTATGCAGTTTGAAACTGTCGTGATCATCAAAACTGATCACCGAAATATCATCTGGAATTTTATATTTTAAATATCTAAAAGCTTGTAATCCCGCAAGTCCGAGGTAATTTGCTAAAAAAAGAACAGCATCTATATCCTTATTTTTTGCAAAGAAATTTATAATGGCTTCTACTCTGCTTTGTTCGTTTGCATGATAATCTAAATGAAGCGTATAATTTTCGTTATAGATTCCTTCTTCTTTTAACGCTTCTACATATCCTTTTTCTCGCAATTTCATCTGAATCATTCCAGACTCGTTATTTACAACAGCAATATTCTTTCTTCCTTTATCAATCAAAAATTTAGTAGCCGAGTAAGCTCCCTCGTGATTGTCCATTACCACGTGACTTACTTTTTGATTGGCAAAATATCTGTCGATTAGCACCACAGGTTTTTGCATTTTTAAAAGTTGACTGATTGTTTTTTCCAGATTTCGAGTCGGTGTAATAATGAAGCCTTCAACATTTGCCTGTAAAAGACTCTGCACCAATTCTTCCGAACGATTGTTATCGTCTCCTGTGCTGCAATAAAAAACTCTATAATTAATGTTTTTTGCTTCGTCTTCGATCACTCTTGCCAAATCAGCAAAAAACTGATTGGATATATCTTCTACAATAAGTCCGATTGATCTTGTTTTTCCTGTTCGCAGACTGCTAGCAATCATGCTTGGTTTATACTGCAGTTTTTGTGCTACGTCCTGAACTTTTTTAATCACCGACGGACTAATAGCCATTTTTTCGCCTTTTCCATTGATAACAAAAGACACAGTAGAAATAGAAACTTCTGCCTGTTTAGCAATATCTCTAATTGTAATCTTTTTCATCTAGTAAAAAATTTATTGTTGAATATTTTAGTACATCACAAATATATGTAAGCAAAACTTACAAAAACGTTTTAGTAAAATTTTTTTTCAATAAATCTCTTTTTTAACAACAAAATAAAACGAAATATTCAGCAAATAAAGCATTTTGATTAGTTATTGTCATTTTGACTTTTAATGTTGATTTTGCAATTTTTATAAAGATTTTATTCAGTTTTGAGGTATTTAGTAATCATTTTTCAGTACCGTTTTTCGAAAAAAAGCTCAAAAAATCTAAAATTATGAAAAAGCACTTCTTCAGAAAAAACAAAATCAAAACCTCAGCCAACTAAAACCAAGATGTCCTACGTAAGAAAAAAATCACTATTTTTAACTAACTTCATTTTTGCATTATGACCGATAAATCACAACTCTTAAGTTCCATCTTCAGGCATCTTGACGGCTTGGTTACTGCTCCTGTAGCAGTTGCACTGAAAAATAAGTCTGTATTAGAATTTATATTAAATAAAAAACAGACCTCGATAGCTGAACTTACTACTGCCTTTAATGCTAACGAAGGATATCTGAATGTGGGTTTGCGAGTTTTGGCTTCTCAAGGATTTTTAGAATATGAAATTGATAATAAAACGCAAGTGATTACAATTTCTGTAAATGAGAAAACCGAAACTGCTTTTTCGCTGTTTCATCTCTACGAAGATGTTGTCGAGTTACTTCAGTTATCTATACATTTTCATCCCCGTTTGTTTGAAGATACGCCATTTGAAAAGCTCAATACTATTTTTGAAAAATATAAAAAAAGATACGGAATTGAGTCTTCTAATGACCCTTTGACCAATAACATTCAAGAACAGATTTTAAAACATATTGAAGGTTACCTCATCGGACCGACTATTGTTCGATTGGCGATGAACGGAATGTTTCACAAGTATTTTATGGAAACTTCTTTTAGACCTGAAGAGTTTCATAAATCACCCGAAAATTTTAAAAAGATATTAGACTTTTTTGTGCATTTGGGCTGGTTTCTGGAGAAAAAAGGAAATTATCAATTTACCGAAGCCGGTTTATTTTTTGCTAAAAGAGCCAGCGCCTATGGCGTTACAGTTTCTTATCTTCCAACATTTGCCAAAATTGAAGAATTAATTTTTGGCAATCCAGATGCTTTAAGAACTGCAGAAGGCAAAAACGAAATTCATGTCGATCGAGAAATGAATGTTTGGGGAAGCGGCGGCGCGCACGATACTTATTTTAAAGTGGTTGATGAAATTCTTATTAAACTTTTTAATCTTCCGATCGAAGAACAGCCTAAAGGAATTCTAGATATGGGATGCGGAAATGGCGCTTTTCTACAGCATATTTTTGAAGTAATCGACAGGCAAACTTTACGCGGAAAAATACTCGATGAATATCCGTTATTTTTAGTCGGTGCTGATTACAATCAGACGGCACTGAAAGTCACCAGAGCCAATCTTATCAATGCAGACATTTGGGCAAAAGTAATTTGGGGCGATATCGGACGTCCTGATTTACTGGCAGATGATTTGAAAGAAAACTATAATATTGATTTGAAAGATCTTTTAAATGTGAGGACTTTTCTAGATCATAATCGAATTTGGCAAGATCCGAAGCATAGTAACGAAAATAGAGTCAGTACCTCAACAGGGGCATTTGCTTACAGAGGAAAAAGAATTAGCAATAATCTGGTTGAAGATAATCTTTTGGAACATTTGCAAAAGTGGTCACCTTACGTACGCAAATTTGGTCTGCTGCTCATTGAACTTCATACTATAAACCCGAAACTTACGGCTAATAATTTAGGTCGAACTCCAGCAACAGCTTATGATGCAACTCATGGTTTTTCGGATCAATATATTGTTGAAATTGATGTTTTTAATGCCATTGCCGCAGAAGCCGGATTGTTTCCAGATCAATCTATTTTTAAGAGATTTCCTGATGCCGATACGGCAACGGTTAGCATTAATTTGTTGAAAGGAAAATAAATAAAATGTGAAATGCAGAATGTGAAATGTGAAATGTGAAATGTGAAAAGTAGATAAACTATATTTTTTACCCCGCTGGGACTTTACAAAGACATTTTCAAGCTCTGGAAGGGCGAAATATTTATAGATAAAATTTAAAACACAAATTAAAAAAGCTCCAGTGAAGCTATATATTTTAGATAAAAGCAAAAAGGAGCTCCCTTTTAGAAGCTCCTTTCATTTGAATTTATTTAAGAAATTATTTCTTTTCAATCAATTCCATAATCTTGTCGTAAATTGCTGTATTCTGATAAACTCCCATGAATTTCTCAGATCCTTGTCCGTAGGCAAAAACAGGAACAGGAATCGCAGTATGATCGTTCGTGCTGAAACTTCCATGAACATATCCTTTTTCAATACTTCCATCAATTAATGACAATCCTCCAGTTTCGTGATCTGCGGTTACGATTAATAATGTTTCTGGATTTTTATCTACAAATTCCATTGCTTGGCCAACCAATTTGTCAAAATCAAGCATTTCTCTCACAACATATTCGACATTATTCTGGTGTCCGCCATAATCAATTTGAGCGCCTTCGGCCATAATAAAAAACGGATTCTTTGTTTTTGAAAAAGTGTTGGTTGCTTTCGCTAAAGATTTCGTTAGAAAATCTCCTCTTCCATTTTTTATAGAAACTACCGCTGCTGCGTCTTCTAAAACAACAAATTTGCTGTTTTTAATCGTATCTAAACTCGAGAATTTATCTGAGAAAGTGTATCCTTTTTCGATTAAAGTTTTAGACAAATCTTTGCCATCTTTTCTAGAAATAAATTCTTTCTGTCCTCCTCCAATTAAAATATCTGACGGATTCGAAAGAAAATCGTTTGCAATTGGTTCACTTAAACTTCTTTCTGGCTGATGCGCATAAAACGCCGCTGGAGTTGCATCTGTAATATTTCCAGCAGAAATAATTCCTATTTTATAGTTTTTCTTTGCCAGTTGTTCTGCAATCGTCTGAAGCGGTTTTCCTTGTTCATCGACACTTATAAAACGGTTATTGGTTTTATGTCCCGTTGCCATTGCCGTTGCTCCTGCGGCAGAATCTGTGATATAACTATCTGAAGCTTTTGTGATCGAGAATCCTTGCGTAGGAATGTTAAATAAACTCAATTGCCCTTTATTGGCTGTGTATCCAGAATAAATTTGCGTTAATCCCATTCCGTCTCCAATTAAAAGAATCACATTTTTTGGGTGCTTATTCTTGAAAACATTTTTAGGAACATAAGCTTGATGAAATTCTGTATTCTGATAAAATGTCGTTTTGATACTATTAATAAACTGAGTCAGTTCGGCTACTTTATCCGTTCCGATGAAATCAACTTTTAAATTCATCAAAGTCATATACGTGTTCACGTTATCTTGTGTAGCCCAGAATCTTACTTTTTTCTTTTGATCATGAACTTTTTTAATAATTGCCTGAATTTTTTCGGCATCTGGCTGCGTCAAAACACCTTTTCCGTTCCAAACTGTGATTTCATGCAAATCTTCGCTAATCATTTCAACTCTCGCCAATTGATCTGGAGTATAATTTTCATTCAATCTTCCATCAAAATAAATAAAATCTGGATACGTTGCCCAAAGCGATGGCAAAGGTCTGTTTCCAGAAATAACCACTTTTATGTTTTTATTCGAAATGATATCTGGAAAAGTGTTTAGTTGCTGTGTAATTGCTTTCAAAGTTGAATCGGCATCTGACTTAATATCAATCATTAAAATCAAAGGCTTATTGCTTGGATACGCTTTTCCTTCCAATGTTTTTAATTTGTTAGAAAGCGGTTCCAAATACATGCTTTTAAGTGTATTGTGAAAAGCAATTTCTTTGGAAGTGTGTGCCACAAATAATTCGTTATTTACTAAAAAAACATCGGCTTCTATAACACCCGTTTCGTTAGAATAAGCTCCGTAGAATGGCAACTTACTTTCGTAATCGTTATGCGAATGAATGTTAGACGAACTGTATTCTTGCGCTTGCGCGAATAGGCAAAATTGAAGGCAAAAAAGGGTGATTATTTTTTTCATCGAAAATGATTTATATTCTTTTAAAGCTGTAGGTAACTTTATTAGAAATGTTTTTTTGTAATTTATTTTTAACACATAGAAACATAGCTTTTCTTCATGTGTAAAGGCGTTTCACTTGTTTAAATGCACATAGTAAAAAGTAATCTTGTCATTCCTCGAAATGACAAACTTTACTGTTTTTTTTACAACTGCAGTCTCCTGACTAAGACTGCAGTATAAAAAACTAAAAAAACACAATGAAATTAACGTATTACCAGCCTTGGTTTTGAGTCAAAGCTCCTTTACTTACTGCGATTTCATCTGGCGGAATTGGCCAAACGTGATGAATCGCTGGATTGAAATTACGAGCAGGATAAATTACGCTTCCATTGTAATGGTGCAATGGTTTTGCGTATGTTTCTTTTGCATCTCCCCAACGCACTAAATCGAAATGGCGATCTGTCCATTCTCCTGCCAACTCGCATCTTCTTTCTCTTTTTAAATCTACCATTGTCGCACCAGCAATATCTGTAAGACCTGCGCGGTGACGAATCATATTGATTTCTGTATCTGCGTTTTGCCCTTTCATTAATTTCGCTTCCGCTAACATCAAAATGACATCTGCATAACGTAAAAGAGGCACATTTAAAGCTGTTGAAGGTTTGTCTCCGTTTGCATTTACGTAACGAATATCTACTCCGCCCGAAGTTGTTTTTGGATAACTGAACGGCTCCATATATTTTTTAAACTGATAACCTGTTCTGTTGCTTGAACTTACTACGTGATTGCCTTCGTTAAAAGTTACTGTTTCTCCGAAATAAACAAATTTGTCTCCTTTTTGTAAAATCGTAGCGCTGCGTCTTTTATCGTTGGCAGCGTAAGTATCGAATAATTCTTTTGTCGGATAAAAATTTCCCCATCCGTTGTAAACTCCCCAACCTTTATCTTCTAAACAAACTCCAGGAAAAATAGAACCCAAAGAAGTATTTTCTGCACTTGAAGTTACCGACCAAATATATTCTGAAGACCAGTTGTTACTGATTTTAAAGACATCTTCAAAATTGTCCAATAATTTGTGCTTTCCGCTAGCCACGATCATGTTTGCATATTTGATGGCGTTGTCCCAATCTTTTGCATACAAATACGTACGAACCAAATAAGCCCAAGCCGCAGTTTTGTGAGCGCGTCCGTAATTGTCTGGCGTAAGCTGATCAAAATACGGTAGCAAATCTGCCGCTTTGATTAAATCTGCTTCAATGTAAGCGTAATTTTCGGCTACATTTTTAGCACGAGGCACAAAAACATTTGTTGGATCTTCTCTATCTTGAATTGGAATTCCGGCACGATCGTCTCCATAGTGGTACGCTAATTCTAAATGCATTACAGCATGGTTAAAATAAGCTTCTCCCAACATTCCGTTTTTTGTACTTTCGTCCAATGCAATCTTTGGAATATTGCGAATCACATCGTTGCAACGTTTCATAATTTCGTAGTGAATTCTCCAAATATCCTTAGTATCCGATTCTGATCCGTCTACAATAAAATTTTTGATTCTTTCTGCATTTTGTCTTGGTTTTGTTCCAATATCATCGCTGGCATTATTTAACCAAAAGAAACCACGACCGTACATATTATCATCAGAATATAAAGCATAAATTGCATTTACTCCCGCTTTTGCATCTGCTGGCGTTTTCCAGAAATTTCCGCTTGACGGAGCTCCTTGTGGCACAACATCAAGTTCGCTTTCGCAAGCCGAAGTGCTTACCAAAAGCACGAAACTCAATAATAAAAGACTTATTTTTTTCATTTTAATTGTTTTTTATTTTTTAAAAAGTTGCGTTAACACCTGTCATGTAAATACGAGAAAGCGGATAACGTCCTAAATCCATTCCGAAGTTTTTAAGACCAACTTCAGGATCCATTCCAGAATATTTCGTGATTGTAAATAAGTTTTGTCCAGAAATAAAGAATCTCAATTTTGCTTTTCCGTTCAGCCAGCTTTCTTTAATTGTATACCCAATCGAAACGTTTTTCAGTCTTAAGAAAGAAGCGTCTTCAATGTATAAATCAGAAATACGTCCGAAGTTGTTATTGTTATCTGTTGAGGAAAGAACAGGAACATTAGTATTGGTGTTTGTTGGCGACCAAGCCTCTTTTGATTCAGACAATAAATTGTAACCTGGGAAAGAAGCATTTAAACCAGTATGTTTTACCGCATTGAAAACACTATTTCCTGCAGCTCCGCTGAAAAAGACATTCATATCGAATCCTTTATATCTGAAATTGGCATTCAAACTATACGTTGTTTTTGGGAAAGGGCTTCCTAAAACTACTCTATCACTATTGTTGATTACACCATCTCCATTTTCATCTTTAAATTTAATATCTCCAGCAACTGCATTTGGCTGATACATTACGCCATCTTTATTTACGAAAGCTTTTACCTCATCATTGCTTTGGAATAATCCATCGGTAGCATATCCGTAGAAAGCTCCAACTGGACTTCCAACTTGGTAAATATTGGCTAACGGCAAACTACGAACTCTGCTTAAACCAAGTGGTTCTAATGAATTTAAATCGTCTTTGATAGAAACAATTCTATTGCTTAAGAATCCAGCATTTGCCGTAACATCAAATTTAAATTCTCCGCGAGTTTTTTGATAGGTTAAACTCACCTCGATTCCTTTGTTTTCAACATCTCCCGAGTTAACGATTCTTCCTTGTGGCGTTCCCGAAACTCCTGGTAATTGGTCACGAACCAACATGTCTTTATTTTTTTTCACATAAGCATCAACAGATCCTACTAAACTATTATTTAGCATGGTAAAATCTAAACCAATATTAGTCTGCTCAGAGCTTTCCCATTTTAAATTCGGATTTGATAATTCGCTTTCAGCATAACCGTAATTGATTGATGGTACAGCTCCAATTAAAGCTTGAGTTTGTACCAAAGGCACACTAAATTGGTATGGCCCAAGGTTTCCTAAGTTTCCAATTTGTCCCCAACTTGCACGAAGTTTTAAATTGCTGATGATTGGCTCAATACCTTTCATGAAATTTTCTTCAGAAATTAACCAACCTGCAGAAACAGAAGGATACACTTTCCATCGGTTATTTTCTAATAATTTTGAAGTTCCGTCACGACGAACAATTCCAGAGATTAAATATTTCTGATTGAAATCGTAATTGATTCTTCCCACATAAGAAGAAATAATTTCATCTGATCTTCCTGCTGCTGTCTGCTGAATCAATTTTGCATTCAATAAATAGCGCTGCGATGGATCTTCGTTATCAAAACCAGTTCCTTCAACGGTATAAAAATCTCTTTTAGTTTCTTGATACGTATATCCAGCCAAAGCTTTCAAATTGTGTTTTCCAAAAGATTTCTCATAAGAAATAGTCTGCTCGCTCAATAAATCTGTAGTTGTTATATTTTTCAGCGTCAATCTGTTGAAATCGAAGATTTTCCCCGGCTCTGTAACTTTTACTGTAAAGTCTGATGCATTATCTTGAATTCTAGTATAACCCCAGTTCGATTTTACTTTTAACCCTGGAACAATTTCCCATTCTGCATACGGATTGATCAAAATGGTAGAAATTGGATTTTTATTGTCTAATCTTTTCAAATACGCTACCGGATTGATAACGTCTCCGTAAGAACCAATATATTTTTCTGGAACACCACCAAATTGGCCTGAACCATCTTCTCTATAAATCGTTGCGTTTGGCGGATATAAAATCGCTGCTTGAATTGCTCCTGTATATGAACTTGACGTATTAGCCGTCTGACCATCAGTTAAGGAGTACGAAATATTTTCTCCAATTGTGAAATTATCAGCCAATTTAAAAGAAGAATTTGCTCTTACTGTATAACGCTCTCCATACGTATTCAACAAAATACCTTCATTTTTTCTATAACTTCCAGAAAGAAAGAAATTAGATTTTTCTGTTTTTCCGTTTACCGAAAGCGATAGATCTTGAATTTCTCCTGTACGGAAAATTTCATCCATCCAGTTTGTTTTTGTTGTTCTTGCAGTTGGTTCAAATGCAGGATCGAAAGCAGGAATTCTAGGCAAACCTGCGTTATCTCTTGCAAGATTCATAGCATCAGCATATTCTGCAGCGTTTAAAACCTCTAGTTTTTTGGCTACATTCTGAAAACCTCCTTGGTAGTTTACATTTACATTAATTTTATCTGAAACTCCTTTTTTAGAAGTAATTAAAATTACCCCACCAGAAGCTCTCGCACCGTAAATTGCTGCAGAAGCCGCATCTTTTAAAACGTTTATCGATGCAATATCATTTGGATTTATGGTATTTAAAGAACCGCTGTAAATAATTCCGTCCAAAACAATTAGAGGCGTTTCAGCATTCAAAGATCCAATACCACGAATGTTGATTGTTGGCGATGCAGTCGGATCTCCACCATCATTAATTACCGTAACTCCGGCAACTGTTCCTTGCAATAATTCGGCAGCGTTGTTGTACGTTCTGCTTGAAGTTTCTTTCATAGAAACAGAACCAACAGCTCCTAAAACTTCATTTTTTTTCACGCTACCGTAACCCATTACCACAACTTCTTGAAGCTGTTTTACATCGGCAGCCAATTTTACATTAATGGTTTGCGTACCCGTAACTTTTAGTTCTTGCGTTACATATCCAACATAAGAAAAAATAAGCGTTGCTTCAGAGGCGTTTACTTCCAATTTAAAAGTTCCATCAAAATCTGTTGCTGTTGCGGCATCCGAACCTTTGTCTTTAATCCCGACACCTGGCAAAGGCATATTATCGTCTCCTGCTATAACAGTTCCCGAAACAATAATTTTGTTTTGATCTGCCGAAGCAACTTTCTGATTTTTCTTGATTACGACATTGTTGCTAACAATCTCATATCTAAGCACATTACCGCAAATTTTATCCAACGCTTGTTCTAGCGTTACATTATTCAGTTTTAAACTTAATTTCTGATTGGCATTTACTTGGCTGCTTTCGTACATAAAATGCACATCAACCTGATTCTCAATTTTTTGAAATATATTTTTTATACTCTCATTGTCAACTTTTAAAGTCACTCTTTTGTTAATGTCAACATTCCCGGCTTTTACTGTTAGTGCAGCAAAAAACAAAGTCATAAACAGGAATAATTTTGCTCCTATTGTCCTTATGCTCTGCCATTTTGCGGCATACCGCATTTGTTTTTCATTCATAGTTTTTAGATTTAGTGTAATTGTTTTGTTTATTAGTTTGCTACGTAGTTTTATTTTTATTGTTTAAAGAATTATTCGATTTTGTAAACCCCTGAGTCCATTTTGTATTGGGCATTGATTATATTGCACACCAATCCAATTACCTGATCGGCAGGCAGTTCTTTAAAATAGGCGCTAATCTTTAAAGCGTTTAAATTCTTGTTTTTGACTTCAATTGAAACATTGTAATTGCGATTAATTGTGGCCACAACTTCTGGCAAAGGAGTTTCTTCAAAAACCATAATATTTTTTCGCCATAACGAAATGGCATTTACCGGAATATCTTTAAAAGCCTGAAGCTTATTGTCTTGAGATTTAAAAACCACTTTCTGACCTGGAGTTACATACACATTTTCTTCTGTAACAGTCGATTTCACGTTTACTCTTCCTGTAGCAACCGAAACTTCTTGTGTCGTTTGATCTGGATACGCTTGAACATTAAAACTGGTTCCGAGAACTTTGGTATCCATTTTATTGGTATGAATGATAAACGGATGCTTTTTGTCTTTGGCTACATCAAAAAAAGCTTCTCCACTTAAATACACTTCTCTGGTATCTCCTTTAAATTCTTTTGGATATTTAAGTACACTTCCTGCATTTAACCAGATTTGTGTTCCGTCACTTAATTCTATTTTAGCATGCTCTCCTAGTTTTACGGCAAATTGTTTACTTTCAACTGCATTTGATGTTTGATAAAAAAACACCGATAATCCGATTAAGAAAACCAATGAAGCCGCAATAGCCCAGTTTTTGTATGGAAGGGCAATAACTTTATGAGCATTTTTTATTTGTCTTAATTCCTTTTTAAGTTTGGAACGGTCTGATTGAACCATTTCCATATTATCAAAAAAATCATCTGTCCGATCGTACCATTTATTCCACATTTCTTGTCCTTTTGGAGAATACTTTCCTTCTAAAAAATTTTTGATTTCGTTATTTGAATTTTCAGGCATTATAATTTCTTTATGTCTTTAATAGTATGTCTTGGGAATTGTAATTTTAGGTAGGCGCAAAAGGTTACGCTTCTGTTAAGAAAAAAGCTGAGTTCTTAATCTGAAGTTTGCTTTTAATTGAATTCGCCCAAATAAGTGCGCATGAATTTCAGCGAATATGTAATATGGTATTTTACGGTTTCGATTGAGACGTTTAATTCTTCGGCGATTTCTTTATTGGTGTAATGTTTTACGCGGCTAAGAATGAAAACCTCTTTTGATTTTTTAGGAAGTAACGATGCCGCTTCATCAACCGCTTTTTTCAACTCGTCATAATAAATAGAATCCTCGATCGCATTATAACTGGTTTGCGAAACGGTATTTTTATCTAAAACTTCCTGAATGTATTGGTCGGTAACTTCGTGCGATTTGATGTAATCTAAAGTCATGTAACGAACCGAAGTGTAGATGTAGGCCGCAAAACTTTTTTGGATCACAATTGTTTTGCGTCTTTCCCAAATAGTGGTAAAAACTTCCTGCACAATTTCTTCTGAAATGGCAATCGATTTCATTCGGAGATATACAAATCGAACTAACAGATCTCGATATCTAAAATAAAGTTCATCAAAAGCTTTATCCTTGCCCGATTTTAATAATTCGACAAGTTCTTCGTCTGTAAACTTCTTATACATGATTCATTATTTTATGATTAATCAAATGAAAAGCGTGAGCCAAAACACTTTTTCTGATTTCGTTTTGATAATGATCCTGCTGTTTAAAAATTGGCATATACAAAGTATTGGGTTCTTCTTATATGTCTCCAAAATTAAACCTAGGGGTAGGTTGATTAGGTTACGTTTACATTAATAAAACCCCTGTAAAACGAAACATATTATTAACATTTGAAGTCGAAAATTAGCCACGAAATAAAGCTTTACAGCATTTGGAGCAAAAACTCAGAAACTTTGTCTGAGATAAACAGTCTTTATCTTATAAAAAGCAGAATTGGAGCGAAAAAGTGCTTAACAAATAATTAATAGGAATGCCTTAAAATGAGTTTTATTCTATTGAAAATTCTTTTCAAAAAAAAATGAATGAAGAGAATAAAATTTTTATGTTCACAACTATTTTTAACACCTCATGTAAAAAGCATCTAATTTTTTCTAAATTAGTCTGACATTTTTTATTTTCGATCAGCAAAAATAAATCCGAACTATGATTAAAAAACTACTCCTGATTTTATGTCTTTTCCTTTCTGCGAATACAATTTTATCCCAAACAAATTGGGAATTATTAAATCCTAAACCAACTGTCAACACAGGAAAAAAAGTAAAGTTTGTATCCTCAACCGTCGGCTACATACTTACATCTGACGAATTACTACAAACCGAGGATGCAGGTAATTCTTGGAAAAAAAAGCTTACACTTACCGCCTCAAGCAATGATATAAACTTTTTTAATAATCTTGGATTTATTGTTGGTGACCTTGGATACGTCTTAAAAACAACAGACTCAGGAAATTCATGGACAAAAATTTCAACGGGTTTCAATGTTTCTTTCAATACCGTTAATGTAATTAATAGCACTACCATCATATTATCAAGTTCTAATAGTATTGTTAAATCTACTGATGGTGGAATTACTTGGACGAGCTTAAGCATTCCTAATGTGGATGTGAATAAAACTTTTTTTAATTCTGAATTAATCGGACATGCTGCATGTAAAAACGGAAAAATGTTAAAAACCATTGATGGCGGACAAAACTGGTATGTTACCCAAAGTACAAATGTTTTTCCCTCAGATTTTTTTACCGTTTATTTTATCAACGAAAAAGTTGGTTTTTCATCACAACAACATAGCAAAGTGTTTAAAACAACTGATGGAGGAGAAACATGGATTGAAATTACAGGAATTAGTCAGGCCATTTATGATTTCTATTTTTTAAATGAAAATATAGGCTTTGTAACAGGAGATAGTGGTGCAACATTTAGAACAGAAAATGGAGGAATTACATGGAGTCAGATATTTTTTCAGAAAGGATACATTTACAATACCTCGATGTATGGAATTTACTTTGAAAATAGTGATATCGGTTATGCAACTGGTGCGAGAGGTAGAATAATCAAAACGGTAGATGGCGGCAAAACCTGGAAAGAAAATTCTTTCACTTATAACCTTATCAAAAAAATTCAAATGTTTAATGATGGAACTGGATACTTTGAAACAGGTCAGATTTTTTATAAGACAGTCGATAACGGAAATTCTTGGTCACAAGTTGGAAGTGTAAAACATTATGAATATTGCAGTGGTTTTTACTTTGTTAACAAAAATGTAGGGTATTCTATCGGAGGAGGAACAACCAGCATTTCCGGAGACGTTTACAAAACTATTGATGGTGGACTTACTTGGAATAAACTAAGCATTTCTGTAGACGAAGGATTGAGTTCTGTTTTTTTTACAGATGAAAATACAGGTTTCATTTCTGGAGGCTTTAATAGAAAAATAGCATTAAAAACCATTGATGGCGGAATTACATGGAGTCAGGTTTCTAATAACGAATATGGTAAAATTCAGTTTGTTAATAGTCAGATCGGGTACGGAAACAGGATAGGTTATTCTACTGGATTTATGTACAAGACAACAGATGGAGGAAATACATGGAAGCAAAGTATAGAAGTAGAAGATGATATTGTAGATTTTGACTTTGTTGATGCAGACAATGGCTACTTTACAGGTGACCAAGGATTATTATATAAGACGAATGATGGTGGAAAAACATGGAAAAAACTAACTCTTCCTTTTGCATATTACACCATCATTAAATTTTACTCAAAAAACGTAGGTTATGTGGCAGAGGATTACGGAAAAATATATAAAACCGTTAATGGAGGGGAAAGCTGGGAACTATTAACTACCCAATTCGGAATCAGATCAATAGAAATTGCATCAGATAAAATTTTTAGGAGTGGTGAAAATGGAAGACTTTACAGAAGTGATGTAGAATATGATGATGTTTCTTTAGAGGCATTAACTCCTGTTGTAAAAAATTCAATTGTTACTTTAAATGGAAATGTTACATCAAATAAAGGGGAAATTTCCAATATCCGTTTTGAATACTATAATGCTGATTATTCCTCTTACAAAATAATGAATGCAATACCAGAAAAAGTAGATGCAAATGAGTCGTTAAATGTATTCGCAGATATAACAAATTTTGCTCCTAATACAACATATTATTTTAGAATATTAGCAGACTACAACTCAAAAACTTACACTAGTAAAATTTTAAGTTTTACTACTTTGCCTAATTACACTATTACAGATTTATATCCTAACTGCACAACAAATTCAGCTCAACTTACTGCAGAAATTACTTCAAATTATAACGATATAAGTTCTATAGAATTTCAATATGGACTACAAAATAATGTTTTAGATAAAACAATTAGCGCCAATCCATCATTAGTCCATAAAGAATCAACAGAAAGCATTACGAGCAACCTAACTGATTTAAAACCCAATACAGCCTATTTTTACAGAATAAAAGCCAAACATCAAGGAGAAGTTATTTACGGAAATACCGTGTCTTTTACAACAAAACCTGAATATACATTCTTTTTGTATGGTCCTTATATACAAGAGAACACAGTTACTTTTACCAGTTATATTACTGCCAATACTTACGATATTACCGATCTTGTTCTTGAATATGGAACATTGAATTATGAAAAAAACGTACCTCTAAGTTTATCTAAAATTACAGCCAATAGTACAGAAACTGTAACTGCACAAATCTCAAATTTAGATCCAAATTCGTTCTATTATTTTAGACTAAAAGGCAATTATAATGGCAATACTATTTATAGTAATGAGGCTGTATTTAACATATCTGGTAAAGTTATAATGGCATCTGGAAAAATAGAGAACAAAAATGAATCGATAGTTTTAAAGGGGTTGGTAAATAGCAACGGATATTATTTAACAAATATACAATTTGAATATGGTCTTACGGATAGTTTTGGTAATTCAATTGCTACAAATCCATCCTTTATTTATGGAAACGGAACAACTATAGTGACCTCTTCTATTAATAATCCACTTCCAAACCAAACTTATTATTATAGAATAGTAGCAAATCAATATGGCACTAAAATTTACTCAGACACTTATCAATATAAAACTTCATCTTTAAATGTTGGTGATTTCTCTAATCAGAAAAATATAATTATTTATCCTAATCCTGTAGCTGACTTTTTAACCATAAAACTCAATAATGAAGAAAAAATAGATACTCTCGAAATGTACAATTTAAATGGTCAAAAAGTAATACTCAAAAACAAAGTCGTAAATCCTGATGACATTAAAATTGATGTTCGTCATTTTACAAAAGGTTTATATATACTCAAATTAAACTTTGAAAATAATAAAGTTTCTTATAAAAAAATAATTGTGAATTGATATGAGAAAAATGCTAGAGTATTACTAGGCTTTCATAATTATTTGATCCGCACTAAAAACTCCAAAAGTCAGATTTTGGAGTTTTTTTTTTATAATATTCTTGCATGCTTTTTCAAAAATAGCTTCTAAAAAATTGGCGAACTCATAAAAAAACAAATCCAAAAATAGTTGACAAAAGCAACTAATTTTATATATTTGTACCTCAACAATACAATATCAAATCATGACTAGTACGACTTCAAAAATTAGAAGTTTCAATAGATTTTATACTGCGCATTTAGATATTTTAAGTCAGCATTATTTAGACAGCGAATATTCTTTGACTGAAATACGAATCCTTTATGAAATCAGCGAAAGCAAAACTATAACAGCTCAAAAAATCACTGAAATTTTAAATCTGGATAAAGGATATTTAAGCCGAATTTTAAAACGTTTTTTAAAGGAAAATTTAATTGTGAAAATCGCTTCAGAAGAAGACAAACGCGCTTTAAACATTAAACTGACCGATTCTGGCAATGAATTATTAAGTGTTTTAAATACTAAATCTGAAAACAAGATTGAAGGTAAAATTGAGAATCTGAATTCTTCGCAAAAAGAAATTTTGATTGATTCAATGAAAACGGTTAGAAACCTGCTGACAGAAAATAAAATAGCTCGAGAAGCTATTACGTATCGTCATAAAATTACGCCTGGAGATGTTGGCTATATTATTCATTTACACGGCACGATTTATGGCAAAGAATACAATTTTTCGACCGATTTTGAAAAGTATGTCATCAAGACTTTTTACGATTTCTTAGAAAAATATTCCCCAGAAAATGACCGAATTTGGATGGCCCAATACAACAACAAAATTGTAGGTTGTGTTGCAATCGTACATCAATCCAACGAAGAAGCGCAATTGAGATGGTTTCTTCTAGATCCTGCTTTTAGAGGTCTTGGAATTGGTAAAAGATTATTGACTGATGCTGTAGATTTTTGCAAAGAGAAAAATTTCAAAAATGTTTTTCTGCTTACCACAAACATGCAAGACAAAGCGCTTCAAATGTATAAAATGATGGGATTCGAGCTCACAAAATCGGAACAAGTTCAAGAATGGGGAAAAACGTTTTATGAGGAGCGATATGATTTGAGGTTTATTGAATGATAGGGCATTGATTATCAATACAAAAGATTCCTTTTCTTTCTAGAAAATCGTGTTGAAAGCTTTGGGTTCTAGTTTTCACCTTAGTTTGTTTTTACAAAAAAGCCTGCAAACTCAATGTTTATAGGCTTTTTTGCTTGAAATCTTAATTACTTTTAAAATTTGTTTAATGCAGCTAATAGTTGAAATCTATCATAATTTTTTTATTTCCTTAAGGCTTATTTATCGAAAGGTATCCACTAAATGCAATACCTTCTTTGGTTTCCCCTTCTTTATCTTGGTAAATTACATTTACCAAACTACCTTTTTTACCATCTATATAAAAATAATCATCAGACCCACCTTTCATTTCAACTCGTTCTCCCTTAGGTATTTTTACAATCAGAAATTCTTCCTTTCCAAAACAATCGCTTTCTTGTGAGTTGTCATACAATTCTAATCCATTTGATGATGTGACAAATCTTTCTTCGTCTAAATGAGGATTTATGACTTGTATTCTTTCTATTTCTTTTAGGTCTACGTATTTTAAACCTTCTTTCTTTATGGAAACTTTAGCAAAATATTTAAATGAATTTCCATCTTTTTTTATTTTAATATCTCTTAAATAATTAAAAGGTATACTTGAAGAAATTACTTTAAAACGACCTGTATCATTTGTTTCATATACTTTTAAAGAATCTTGACCTGCATACAAATCCTCCTTATTATTTTTAATATCATACAAAGATTTAGGCATTTTTTCCAGAGGGAAATTTATTTTACTTAGTACAATATCTAGAGATAAAAGACTGCTAAAATATCCCTTAGATGGATCTTCAGTGCTCTTAAAGTAATTTTCAAGTTTTTTCCCATCTGGAGATACGTAACTAAAAATGTAGGTGTTTCTATAAAAATTATAGTACTCTTCATATTTTCTTGGATAATCTGAACCGTTATTGACTTCTAAAGTGTCATTGATCGTAACAGTAGCATCCAAAATATTATTTTTATTAATATGATATCCGTATCTCACATAACCCGAAGGAGTATCTCCACCAAAACTTTCATTAAAAACTTTGATCTCAACTCTATTTAATTGACTATCAATATAGAACAAATTTAAAGTGTCTGTTTTTTGTTGTAGAGCAGAACTTTGCTTTTTGTTGTAAGAAGTAAAATACTCCCCTTTTTCTAATTCATTACCTACTTTGCTTTCGGTTACTGTTTCTTTCTTTTTACAAGAAAGAAACAGTACAGCTATTATTAAAATTATTTTTTTCATTATTTAAAATATTTAAGCGAATATACTAAAATTGAATATGAATATGATTCCAGTGATCCGATTTTGGAATTAATTTCTCTCCATTTCTAAGTCTTTTTCTTCTTTCTTCTGTAGTAGTTCTATCTGCACGAGTAGCAGAATAATACGGATGATAAACATTTACAGCCCCCATTTCTTTAACAGCTTTAGTTAATTCTACATAAAATTCTTCAGTATAGTTTTTATCGTCGACATGCTTACCGTCAATTGTGTTAATATCTATAGCTGTTCCTTTATAATGCTGACTACCTGAAGAGTGAGAGGCACCTGCAAGCTCTTGAACATTAAATTTATATTTTTTGCTTAATTCATGAAGAACATATAGCACTCCAACAGAAAGTTTAACCTGTTTACCTCTTGCATGTCCATATTCACTTGTATACACTTTATTTCCTTCAGAAGCATCTTTGATATTATCATCTGCATTAGCTCTGTCATTTGTAGATAAATATGGATGAATTGAACTAAATGTAATTCTCTTTTCTTTTATTATTTTGTCTGCTAAAACAACGTCCAAGTTTCTAGTTTCATCAATTTCTATTGCATACATTTTCCCAAGGTGAATCGATTGCTTTATTCTAGGTGTCAATTCATTTTTTGTTAGTTTTTCATCTTTTTTCCCTTTAATTATCTGGTGTTGTTTTTCATCCCAATATTCTCCATCTGCACTCCTGTTATCATGATAATTTTTAGGACTTAATGCCTTATCATAAAGAACTTCATTTCCATCTTTTCCTACGCCAATTGGTGCAAAAATTGCCATGTACATATCTTCAGCATTATCAATAACTCTTTTATAACGCTCTATATGCATTTTAAAATATAGCTTAACAAAATCTAACTGTCTAATCTCTGTCATATCTCTTAAATCAGATCTAGTTAGCAGTTTGTCTTTGTAATCAGGACCAGTATACTTTATTCCATTTTGTACTCTATTCATTTCACTTATAGCAGTTCCAGTAAATTGTATCAACCCTGTCGCTTCTGGATAACCCACACTTGAGGTAAATTTTCCTTTGGTTTCCACATTCATACAAATCATTAAATGGTTTGCCATTCTCAGTTTATTTTCTTCTCCCCAAAGTTCTTTACATATCTGAACCACTTTTTTACGGAATTCTGGAGTAACTTTTGCTCCCCACATAATGCCAAATCCATTATTAGTAATTACTGAATTACCATTTTTCACTTTTGTATCATTACTCAAAACAGCATTCAATCCATTCTCAGAATAAAGTTTTGATTCTACCCCTACCATCGCGATATAAAACATATCCATTACACCTTGCATAAAATTTATTTCCTGCCATTTTTCATTCAAAGTAAAATCAATTGTTGCAGTTCCTTCGTTATCTACAATAACTTTTACACTATGTTTAGGATAGCGGAAATCCTTATAAACTTTTAATACTACTTCCTTCCCTACCATATTTAAAGTTTTAACCACTCCTGTTACTTTTGAACCATATGGCACTTGTGTAAAAGGAGATACTCGGTTTCCTTCATAAACAAAATATGCATCTGTTATTTTAGCAGCAGTAACGACATTTAATACTGCATCATCATACACATTGCTGTCTTTCTTAAAAGGGTATGATTTTCCATTTTTTATCCCTTCAAGCTCAAATCTAATTTTGGCTGTTTTGCCTTTCTGAATTCCGAAATGCTTTTGTAAGACGTTATCAAATTTTAATTTTTTGTTTATTTCTCCATTTCCGTCTGTTTTGGTGTCATTGTAATAATTAACCTCTCTACTATCATTTAAAAAGAATTTAATTCTTACCTGCTGATTTCCATAGCCTGGAATACTTGCTTTTATAGTATTCATTTCTCCCGCAAAACCAGAGGTTTTCTTTGTACTTCCATCGGTGTAAGTCCAAGAAGCCTCAGTTACTTTTGGATATTTGACATATATTTTTTTGATTATTTTTGATTTCAAACCTTTCATAATATTGCTGTACGCCTCAACAATAAATACACCTTCTTTTTTAGGAATTGGAAAAACAAACGTTTCTCCTTTAGCGAGATATTGTTTCCCCGCTTCATTATTTTCTATTTGCAGTTTAAAACCATCTGGTATATAAGTTTTGCCATTTTCTTCATAAACCAACCATTTTACATTTTCTCTTTCTTGCGAAGTAGCTTCAATTTTAAAGCTTTTGGCAGCAAATATGGCATCTCGGCTTGTTTCATTCCAAAAATAAACATCATTGCTAATATCAGCTTGCGTGAGGATTTCTATACTGTCAACAGAGTTTTTAATCGCGCTAAATGTTTGATTCTGAATTAGACCATATTGATCTTTACTGGCAATTTTAATAGCATATTCTCCAAAATTTTGCATCGCTAGCTTAACAATTCCTGTCGAATCAAGCTCTTGTTCCTTCGAAACTACAGTTGCTTTATCTTCATTTGTGTATACTACTTGATAATAAAGTTTTACTGGATTTAGAGTTTTTATTTGTGGATTTTTTAAAGATACTCTGAACAAGTGCTCTTCTACAGAAGTTCTTCCCAATTTATTTTTGATGCTTACAGGTGGCGTAATTACAATTTCTTGAGCAATTATACTTAGTTTTATAAATGCCGATGTACTCGCTGTTGCCTTTTTATTTGCGCCAGGTCTTGATCCGTATGCTTCTACAATATAAGTTCCTGGAGCATCAAAGTTGTAAGTAAAAGATGTACCCTTATCTATAAATTCTGTTCCTAATTTTTTTGAATCTTTGTAAATAATCCAATTGATGTTTTCTTTTTTATTTTTTCCTTCTTTTAATAAGGTTTCATCAAGTAAAAATTCCAAACTTTCGCCTACAATAAATGAAGTTTCAGTACTATTTTTAATTTTTACTGCACCCGATTTTACAGAACTTCCAGAAACATCAACGTTATTATTTCTTTGTAGAAATACATAAACATCTTCTTTTCCAATATTCGCATAAGGATTGCTTAAATTAGGATATATTTTCGTTTTTGTTGTTATCGTAATAGAATTAGGTAAAGCATCAAGTCCTTCAACTTCTTTTAGTAATAAAAATAATTCGTCATATTGCGTAAAAAGATTAGCAACATTTGTTTTATCATCTGCCAATTTGTTTTTGATTATTCCCCAACGGATTTTATTTTCTTTTGAAATAGCACCTTTCAATATATTAGCATTAATTGCTTCAATCATTTTTTCACGAACCATTTCCCAATTAAAGTTTTTAATTTCAATTGATGATAATTCTGACTGTCTCAATGCATTATACATTTCTGCAAAAGGCAGTTCATTTTCAAAATCAGTTATCTTTGCTTCTCCATCAAAAGCTTTATCGATACGAGTCCAATATGTAATCATCTCTGTATCATTTGCCTTCGTCGCCTCTTCCAATTTCTTTTTGATTTCGGCTCTTACCGCTTCTATTGTTGGCTCATTACTACTTGCATGAAATGCTTGTGGAACTGATAACACCTCTTGTGACGCGACATTGGAATAAACTTGCGACGATAATTCGCTATTTAAATCATTTTCTACTCCCAAAATCGGAGAAGTAGTGCTAACTGATGCAGAAGAACCGAAAATTGTTCCTCCTGTGGTATCAGTAACGCCTTCTCCGATTGGAGCGCTAAAAGTTGATGTTGTTAAAGAAGCTTTTTCAATAAATTTCAATCCATTATTAGTTGTGCTTTCTATAGCTTTCCCTGAAACCGAAAGAGTATTGCTAACTGATTGTGCTGTTTCTTTATTTTTAGCAAATGTTTCAGCAGCGCCGCCTTCGGTTGAGAAATTAGAAACGTTTAAACTGGCATTTTTATCTTGTTGTTCCTGCCATAATTGGGTTATATCTTTTTGCTGATTCATTTCGTTTGAAACTTTAGCCAACTCTTTGATAATAGTTTCAGTTAAGTGTTCTGAGTTTTGAATTTCAGCACTATTTTGTATGGAAAGATTGAAATTGTGAATTGTATTTTTACTCATCGCTTTGGTGTTTTTTCTGGGTGTAAAAGTAACATCCTTATTCGTAATTATAAAATTACAAACCACTAGCATTCAGTAGTTTCAGTAAGTTTTCTTTCTACTGAAACTACTGAAAACACGCGTCTTTTTCTTGCTCATTTTCTACTCTTCTGACTTACTTTTACAACCTCAAATTATCCAATGGAGCTATCATTTCTGAACAGCATTTATCTGTCAGTTTTCCAATCTCATTTTTCTTCAGAAAGCAATTACAACTTTATTTATTAATCAATTTAAACAATAACCATTATGGATTACAGATTTGCATTTGGCATCAGTAAAATGCCTAAAATACCTGATAAGAACTTCCTTTTTATGACTCAAAATTTAATCTTCAATTATTAGAATAAAAACACATTCTTCAAGACCATAAACAAACTAAAACTTACACATATGAATCAGAAAACTATTGCCGTACTAGCGAGCATTTTAATTGTAATAACAGGAATTATTGATACAAAATTTGATCTTTTACAACAAGCAGGACTTTCATTGATCGCAATTAACAGAATTAAATTGATTGGTTTGTTTTTATCGGCCGTATTGCCAAGCATTACTCCTTTGTTTTCAAAGGATAAAAATAATTTCTAAAGGCAAAAAAAAAGAGACATCCATAATTTCAGATTCTTGCCCGAATTCAAAAAAGCAGAATTTAACCTACTTCATTACTAAATAATTTTTAAATCAAAAAATATGGCAATTCAACCTTTAAAAACAATTAAAAACTGGTTTAGAACTAGCTCAAAACCAACACAAACCCAATTTTGGGATACATGGGATTCTTTTAGACATAAAGATGATAAGATCCCTTTAGAAGATATTGAAAATATTGATCAAATAACGGGGCAAAAAATTATTCCATCTGGAGAGTTATTAATTTTTAAAGTTGCTCCTAATACAGCTGACGAATTAGAAATCGGTGATAGTGTAATTGGTTACTGCGAAGGAAATTTCCTTGCCGAAGCAACCTATTACGGCGGAGATACAAGTTTGATGAGCAGTTTTACTAAACCTAATAATCTAGTGGGAAAAATCATTTCATTTGATACTAATTCTATCACTTACGAACTTCATGACGAAATACTTTTAAGATCTTATACTTGTGGTGCTTACAATGGAATTGCCATTAAGTATAAAAGACCAGGAGAACTTGAGTTTTCTACTTCATGGCCAACAGGCTATTATCCTAAATTATATGTGTATTGGCTTGATTTACCTTCTGGTACAATTATGAAATTAACAGACACTCTTGGTGACTTTGAAGATTCGGAGGAATTTATAGTTTCATAAAGAAAAAATCGTAAAAAAACTTTAAGCATTTTAAAACTTTTAAATCACTTAATGAAGCACTCAGAATTATTGAAGATATAGATTTCTAATAATCCTGAGTGTTTTTTGAGGAAATATTATAAAGTACATTATTAATTAAAAAAGCAAAAAAATGAAAGAAAATATAGCACCAAAGCCTGACGAATCAAAAGGAACACAAATAATTAATAAGCCTTTACAACTAAATACTGTAAATGAAGGCGAACCAACCGACAATGTTTTGGTTTATGGTGCAGATAAGGAAGTGAAATCTGTTTCTAGAAGTGAGTTTGGAGGAGAACCTCAGGGGTTACAAGAGACATTGGAGACTGGAGAAACTGCACAATTCGATGGAGGAAATAGTAGAATAAAACTATTGAATGGAGATCCTGATTCAAGAACCATTGAATTAGTTACAGGTGACGGTAATACTAGATCATCTATGGTTTTAGGGAATACATATGCTAGTTTAAGCCATTCAGAACCTGCCCCAGGACGTGTTAACAGCAATATATCGCTAACAAATGAAGGCATCACTTTATTAAATAATGATAATGGAACTAATGGATGGTATAATATTCTTAAAGTTCCTTATAACACCTCAACTCAAACCACTTATAGTTTACCAATTGATAAGCCTAATGGTAATTATACGTTAGCGACGACAGACGACGTTACGGGAGGCAATCAAAATTTACAAAGTGTATTGGATAACGGCAATATTGGATACTCTAATATTGCTATGTTTAATTATTTTGCATCACCCACTTATATAAACCTGAACGGGACTGGTTTATTTGTTTCAGATACTAAATCAGGAGCGTCAAACGAGTTTGCAAATACCACTTACAATGCTGATTTTATCAGCAGATCAATCGGATCAGGAGCAGAAGGATGCTCTACAACACTGACCTTAAATGATAGCAGTTATACAGCAGGAAGAGCCTTACACTATAAATTCCCCGACAAGGAATCAGGTACTTATACATTAGCTACCACATCAGACCTTGAATCACTAGGTAGTGGATTTATTTCAGGAACTCCAAACCGTATCTCCAAATTTAACAACTCTGGAAGTGGAATTGTAGACAGTGGCATACTTGATACTCCAGATGAAGTTACAATTTTAAGACCTTCAACGAGAATTAGCAGTACAGTCGTTGATTATTCAGGGTTAAAACTACCTAATATTTCAGCTAGAACAATCGAAAGTAAACCAATAATGTTTGGAACAACTGGTTCATATCCATGGGATATGCTTGTTGATAATTTTGGCAATACTTATCTAACAGATAGAGTCGATAGCAATGTAAGGAAAACTACCATTGACGGTGTGACAACTATTATTGCTGATACAGGAGCATATCCATCTGGAATTGTTATGGACAGTAAAGGAAATCTTTTTACTGTAAATAGATCAGCAGCAACTATAACCAAAATAGATAAAAATGGTACAGTTACTACTACATGGGCAACACTACCCAACAGAACTTATGTTGGAATCGAGATTGATGAGTATGATAATATGTATGTCTTAGGTATTCTAACTTCATTAAGAGAAATTTATACCATAACTCCAGACGGTATTATTAAATTATTGGCATCCGAACCCCAACCTATAGCCCCTTCAGTATATGCTTTTACTAGGCACAAAGCTTCTGGCATGATGTATATACTTCATGATAATGGTATGATTAGAAAAATATCTCCAAATGGTACTATGTCGCAGCTAAGGTCAGGTTCTTTAAACGGTGCAATTTGTTTGGCAACTGACCAAAATACCGGATATATATACGCATATGGTTTTTATTCAGGAACCACCAATCTTTATAAAATTGCTCCTGATGGAACTACTACCATACTATCAGACACTGTTACAGGAGGCTGGGATCTTAAAGTAGATAATCAAAGTAATGTTTATACAATTGGCAGTAATGGTGTTACAAAAACTTCTCCTAATGGGGTTTCAACAGTACTAGGTGCTACTGCTGAAGGACCACAGTGTATTGCCGTTGGAGGCGATGGATCCGTTTATGTTGCCAGCAGAACAAATAAAGTTTACACAAGATTTAGCCGTCCAACTTATAGAAACTCTTTAATAGTTGACCAATCTGGCAATGTAATTGCCAATCCAGACTTTTATACTGATTCTAGAGGACTAGGCTATTTACCAAGTACTTTACTTTCAGATATTAAATCTGAAAGCACAGGAAAAGCTATTGCTACCAAAGAGTATTTAGAGTACAAAATAAATGCAATAAACGATAATGTCATCATTAATTCAAGTGATACGATAACTCTAAATACTAACGCTCTCACCATTTATTATACCTATACAGGAAATGCCCCAGTAACCTGGAATTTACCTCCTGTCTTTGGAAATAATAAAATAAGGTTTCAAATTATAAATGCTGGATCTGGCACAATAACAATACAAGGAACTATTTGGAATTCGGGTACAAATGAAACATCATCGACTGTAGTAAGCGGCAGTACAAAAGAATTCTATAATAATAGTTTGGCTTATGTAATTCTTTAAGAATTCTAGTTTTAACATTTCTATCTAAAAAGCATTCAAAAAACAACTTCTCTTTAATCCAATGCATCAAAGCCCTATCAAAGATCTTAAATCTTTCATAGACTTTGATGCGTTTTAAAGCCTATTACAATAATAATTAAATGGAAAAACAAAAAACATGGCAATACAAACATTAAAAACAATCAAAAACTGGTTTAGAACGGGTTTAAAACCAACGCAAACTCAGTTTTGGGATACTTGGGATTCTTTTCGGCATAAATATGACAAAATTCCTGCAGAAGATATTGAGGATATTGACCAACTAAAAAATAGCCAAAAGATCATTCCATCGGGAGAATTTCTAATTTTTAAAGTTGACCCCAATACAACAGATAAATTAGAAATTGGCGACAGTGTAATTGGCTATTGCGAAGGAAATTTCCTGGCAGAAGCAACTTATTATGGTGGAGATACGAATTTGATAAGCAGTTTCGAACCACTTACAGAAGCAATTATAGAAAATATAACCTTATCGGATATAAACAGTTATAATGGCACTAATCTATTTTATAACAATATTGAGAATCGAAATGGTATAATTGAAAATACAGTCCGATATCTTAATCCAGATTATAGTTACTTAGACCCAATCTTTCAAGGTGCATTACCTTCTCCATATAATTCAGTTACTCGCAGAGAAAGTGGTTTGAAATTAGCTGAATTTATGATAATGAATTCAAATACTGTAAATAGTATATTATCTGAAAATCCATCTTTACTATTTCAACTCACCATGAATGTTACTGCTGGAGAATCACCTGCTACATTAAGACCAAGGTTATATTTAGGAGGTAGTTTAACAAATCAATTTGATGCCTTCGAATCATCTTACAGATTAATAGAATATAGCAATGATGGCACTTATAGAGAAACTGATTTACAAAGCAACTGGTTTGGAGAATGGGAAACTTTAGTGAGGATAAAAACCAAATTTTAAAAATCTGCTTTACACTAAATAATTAATATAATTGAAAACCAGAATCAAAAGATAAAGAATCTTTAATTCTGGTTTTTTATATTCTAAAGCATAAAATACTCATAATTAAGCTTAATTTTTTCTTACTGAAACTACTGAAAACGAGCTCCTTATTTTTCGTTTTTCGCCTCCTTAAGTCTTATTTTTACATACTCTAATTCCGGCTATTAGTTTACTTAAACAGCATAAAAAACTTCTGCATTCAAAACATTTTAGAAAGCAGATACCTCAACTATACCCTTAACTCAACTATTCATATTAACAATTAAACAATCACTAATCATGGATTTTACACCAAAAGATTTAGGAGAAACACCTCCTGCACCAGACATGAGCAATTTTAAAAATCCTTTGGCTCAGACTTCTGAAGGAAACATTTTTATCGAACAGTTTACAATCGCTCCATTAAACATTTCTCCAAAAAACGAAAGCCTGGAAGAAGCCGTCAAAAAAGAATTCAGAGACAGCAATATTTAATTCTTAATCAAAAACATAAAAAAAATGCTTGACGAAATAACAATTCAAAACCTAAAAGAAAAACACGGCTCTTTGCTTAAAATCACTTCTGATGATCAATTGGTTACAGTTTACTGCAAAAAACCTTCTTTCAATACATTTCTAAATTATCAAAATATTTACAAAGACAATCCACATGAAGCGATTCTATTTTTATTTAAAGAATGTTTACTTGAGAAAGAAAATTATAATGACGAGTTCATGCTTTCTTCAGGAAACTCAATCGTCGAAATAATCAAAAAAGACAGTGAATTCATTATAGATGCAACACCACAAAAAGACGAATTCAAAAAATCGGCTGCACTTATTAGATACGCTTTTCACGTAAATCCTTACCAATTACCTATGGATGAGTTTTACAAACTTTTGGAAGAAGCTCTCTGGCTACAAAAGCATAATGAGAAAAGAATGGAAAACACACTTATGACAGCTTTCGCACAAACATTTTCAAATTAAAAACAAAAAATAAATTATTATGAAATTCAATTTTAATGTAAATGAAATTTTAGAAAATAAAGACATTGAATATAGTGGCCTAAACTATAACGAATCTGAATCAAAAGATTTTATTATAGATAAAACTGGGGGCGAATTTAATCTTAGAGTTTTTGCACCTTTAGTTTTTGAACCTCTTGTAAAAAATGATCTTAATTTACCGAGTTTACGAATAGATGCGGTTACGGTTAATATCAATCGTTCAAAAATTATCAAAAAAGAAGGAATCGAAGGAAGAGATTCAACAATCAAAGAACATATTACAAATGGCGATTTTAGCATTTCCATAGAAGGGTTAATTGCTAATGAAACTGGAGATGAATATCCAAAAGAAAAGCTTTTTTTATTGAAACAATTCTTAAATGCGCCTTATTCTTTAAGAGTTACCCATGCCATTCTGAATCGATTTGGAATTTATGAACTCGTTATCGATTCCTATTCAATACCTTCAATTTCTGGAACAAAAAACATCCAAAAGTTTACGGCCAGCGCCACATCAGATGAAACTGTAGAACTAATAATTAGAGACAATGCTTAAACTAAATGCTAGAATTAAAGTATACGAAACAGTAAGCCTTATACCTACTCCTAAATTTTATGAATTTACTTATGTAAAAAATGTAGAAATAAACAGTTCATATAAATCGTTGACCGATACAGCAACTATTGTGATGCCCAAAAAAGTATATACTGATACGAAAGGATTTGATCAAAGCTTATTTAAAAACGCAAATGGAGAAGAAAAAACAATCCATGATTTCTTTAAAATAGAAAATTACATCGAGATATTTTTAGGTTATGATGGAGATTACAAACCCGCTTTTAGAGGTTATATCACAGGAGTTCAATCTGATATAACTGCAACTATTTCTTGTGAAGATGCAATGTATGCCTTCAAAAAAGTAAAAGCGGTAAAAGATGATGACGTTCAAAATTCAAAAGATACTCTTAATGCCGTCGCTACAAATCCGACCACAAATGTTGACAGTTTTAATCCTAAAACATTTTTTGAGAAAAGAATGAAAGAATTAAAATTTCCTTTTAAAATAAATGCTCTTGACGAAGAATTAGGAAACATAATGATCAATCGAAGCCACAGTTTGGCACAAGTTTTTGAAATGCTAAAAGACAAAGGAATCTATACGTATTTTAAAACCGAAGAAGCTGGTCCGGTATTAACCATTACCAATAACCCGCAGCAGCATACTGTAAGTGAACTAGGCAGTTTTATAGATAGAAATTTCATTAAAAGTCCGCTCGCAGGAACATTGGTCAAAAAACTAATAACTCAAGGTTTAAGTCTTTTAGGTTCTCAGATTAATAAATTAAGCAAATCTGTTTCTGACCGTTTTTTAGGACAGGTTCATTTTAGATTTCGATATAACATTATAGAAGACAAACTAATTGTTGTAAAAGAGTCAACAAAGAACACACGCATTAGAATTGAAAAGTATTTTAAGAACTCTAATACTCCCGTTTATGTTGAATTAGGAGATCCGAATGGTCAATTAATCAAAACGCATGTTTTACATGATGATAGTGAAGATTTGCCAAATAATCCCGAAGCTTTCAAAAATGCAGTGACAAAAACTGCCTCAGAACTGTACCAATATGGCGCTTTAAGAGCCATGGAATGTAAGCCAAGCGGATTTGAAGGTTCTTTTCTCACTTTTGGAGAACCATTTGTAAGGCCAACCGACAAAGTAATACTTGAAAATGCAAAGGATAAGGAAAAAAATGGAACTTTTCAGGTAGAGAAAGTAGAACGAAGTTATGGCGAAAATGGATACAGACAGAGAATTTATATTGGAAGAAGAGTAGAAATTTAAAAAGAAAAAAATGGGGAATATAACAAACCTAATAAAAGATGTCGCCAGCAAAAATCGAATTATTGAAACCTTTGCAGCAAAAGTCATCGAAATCAATACCGAAAAAACTTCGCTCCATGATCCCGAAGATGCTTATACCGTAAATGTAATGCGCGCTGATGGGGCAATTATTAAAAATGTACGATTAAAAGCTTCAATTCAAGATTTGGAACAAGGAATTATTTCTGTTCCTAAAAAAGACAGTTGGGTTTTGACTACTATTATTGATGGAGTTGAAACTAGAGCATTTATTTCGCAATTATCTGAGGTTGAACGTACTTTTATCCGCTTTAAAAATGAACAAAATCGATATCTGGAAATTGATACTGATGTAGATAAATTTAAAATGCTATTTAAAGAAAAAAATAGTAATGATTCTTCTGCTGTTTCAACGCCTTCCTATAAAAATATTGCTCAACTAGAATTTAACAGCAACGAATCGGCCAATATAAGTGCTTCTTTTTATGATGAAAATGGAAAAGAAATTTCTAAAAGCAGTTTTAGCATCGATGAGCAAAAAATCAGCATTAACGAAGGAAATACTATTTTCAATTTTAAAGACAAAGAAGTAAAAGTAAGCATTAAAGATGGTTTTGAAGCCACGATTACAGACAAAAAAGTTTCAATAGTAAAAGACAAATTAACTTTTGAAATGGATGAGAAATTTAAAATTGATGCGAATGGAAACAATCTATTACTTGAATTAGAAAATTTCATAACAGAAGTATCAAAGATTGTCGTCGTGCAAGGCGTAGGTTCAAATGTTGCAAATCTACTTGCAATAAAATCTAGATTAAATAATTTATTAAAAAAATAAAAATGGGACTACAAATATCAGCATTGGAAGAAGCAATATTAGAAGCATTAGAAGAAAACTCAAAAATAAGTGTTGATGTCGATAACGGAGATGATAATGCTAATAAAACAAAAAATGCCAGAAAAACTACCGCAAAAAAATTAGCAACTGCCATTGATACATTTGTCAAAACAGGGCTTGTAACTACAACGGTAGCCACAACAGGTTCAGCATCGGCACAAACAGGAACTGGAACAGGATATATTTCTTAAATCCATGTAATCTAAAATTAAAATGCCCCTTGTAAAAAATTACAAGAGGCATTTTTTATTTCAAAACTTTTTAGAAAATGATATTAATTCAGTTTCTTTTTCAGCGTTTCCTCCAATTCAAAATATTTACTTTCTAGTGCATGCAGCTTTTCATAAATATTAATTGGATCGGGCATTTGTCTAGATGCGTACATACTTGCATACCAAACTTCCAGAATATCCTCGGCATAAATAGAATACATTGGATAATTTCCGTCTCGGTTATCGGATCTTAATATCAATTTTCCGCTTTCTCTAATTCTATTCAAAACCCTTTTTACTACTACTCCATCATTCTTACTCACAATTACATAAATTCTTCCGTCTAGGATATCATCAAAATTATCCACATATTTTCCAAAAAGATAATCTCCATCATGTATTGTGGTAGACATCGAATTTCCTTTAATTTCAAAACATCTGTAAGTGCCGTTTTTAAGCATCGGCATGCTAAAAGAAGGAAGACTTTCCATATATTCAGGATCCGCATATCCGTCTAAATATCCTGCTCGAGCCTTTACTCCCACAAAATTGATATTTTCGTCGCCCTCTTCATTTACTGTTATAATTTTCGGCACATGCAAACTAACCGCATTACTAGATTTGCTCGCAAAAATATCTTCGCTGTCTCCAAAAAAATATTCAGGGTTTACATGACAATGTGTAATAATACTTTGGAGCAGATCAAAACCTGGCTTGGTTCTTTTTCTTTCTCCATCGGCTTGTAATCTTCCAATCGTAATACTATCTATAGTTGTACTGGTAACTCCTATTAATTTTGCAAATGAGTTATTATTCAACTTCATTTCATCTATAATACGTTTTATTTTATCATGTATTTCCATGTTGCAAATCGTTTGTGGTTTTATGTAATATGTTTTACTTAAAGCAAAACTTCAAGTATATGTTGCAAAACTACACAATATATGGCTAATAATCACAATTTTATATGTAATTTTTAAAATACACTGATTATCAGTACTTAATAATTAACAAAAATATGAATTATCATACATATTAGTAGTCAAATGGTTAAATCATATTACTGAAATTACTGTATATTTATATGTAATATGTTTGCGAAAACAAAACATATGTTTTATATTTGCTTAAAAATAATCCAACATATGATTTTAAAAGAATTTTATACCGAAAAAAAGAGCGCTATTGAAACAGAGTTTTCTTCTAGTGCGCCAGCTGTTCATCTTTATAGTGATGCCATTTTTAAATCTTCAATAGAAGAACCAATCGTGATGTTTAAATACGATAATATTTCTTGGGAGACCTCTTCTGAGAAAAATTACAAAGCAGATGTTGCTTTTTGTTTATACATCGTGCTTCCTGTTGACACGATCTCTTCAACAAGTTATGCAAATGCATTCGATATTGCACAAAGAGTTGACAAAGCTGTATTGTCTAGAAGCAATAACAATACCCTTATAGATAGCAATTCGATCTTTAAGGTAAGAGAAAAGCAATATACCAATGAACATACTTACTGGAATATAAACGATTACTTCATCTGGGAAATCACTTATAAAACAACATTGGTTGAAAATACATTGAAAAAGAAATATATCCTTTTTAATAACGGATTAAGCAATGAAGATTTAGAAGAATTAGGATACGATTTAACCTCTGGAATAATTGAAATTAACCCAAATCAAGTTCAAGGAGATATCGATTTAAACTCTAATTCGTAATCTTCAAAATATGAGTATTCCCCAGATCTCATAAAAAATTAAAATATTACAAGCCAAAAACGAACCTAAGCAAAATTAACTCCTACTATAAATACCACATATGAAAAGAAGCAGAACACTACTAGACAAAAGAAGAGATTACGTTATTAATTATCTTAACAACAATCAGGCTAAACAAATGAAAGTTGTTGTTGCCGAACTTTCTGACACTTTGTTCTTAACAGAGCGCACTATTTATACCATTATAAACGAAGGATTGGCAACAGAAGCTAAAGCTTAACCTGCTGAAACTACTGGTTTTAGCAATCACAAAAATTGTAAAAAACGATATTAAACTTTAAATTTGTACTCGATATCAAAAGCAAATTTATCTCTTGGCCAAGAGTAAAGTTCAATAAAAAACCAGTTTTGCAAATCGTCCAAAAATAGTAATTCTCCCTTTTTGGATTCCTGATTACAAATATCATTTTAAAAAAAATAAACCATTGACTATAACAAGTTTAACTACTTGCTACAGCCCCCATTTTGCCTTTTTTCAAGCAAAAACCAAAAACAAATTTTAAACATTTAAACATTTTATATTATGAGTACATTAAACGATGTAGTAATTAACAAACTATCTGGCGGATTAGGAAGAAGAACTCCAGAACAAGACATGGTTTCAGGATTACTTTTTGATGGAGAAACTACGGGAGAATTTGAAGCGGACAAGGTTGAACGCCTAGCTTCATTGGAAGATGCTAAAGACTTTGGCATTACAGAAGATAATGATCTAAATGGTCAATCTGTTTATTATCAAGTTCAGCAATTTTTCAGATTAAATCCTTCTGGTGATTTGTATATCATGAAAACAGCTGCCAATTCTTATGAAGATATTGCAGGAAAAGCTTTTGATATGCAGCAAAAAGCAAATGGAAATATTCGCCAAATGGCAATTATCTACTCTGGAGCAACCACTTTTGAGGATACTCAGGATGCTGTTGCTGTAGCGCAAACTCAAGCAGAACTTGCTTTTGCAGATTACATGCCTTTTGAAGTAATTCTTGAAGGAAAAGGTTTTGATAGAAATGACGTGCCTTCTTTAGCTGGAAAATCAGCAAATGTATCTGTTGTGGTAGCTATGGATGTTAAAAAAGCTGAGAAATATCCAAATTCGGCAGCAGTTGGATTAGCATTAGGTGCCGTTTCAAAAGCAAAAGTATCAGAAAACATTGCCTGGATTGAAAAATTCAACCTAACTGGTGAAGGTTTTTCACAAGCTGGATTTGTTGGTGGAGAAGAAATTAAAACTCTTAGCCAACTAAGAGAACTGAATGACAATAGATTCATTTTTGCAAGAACACACACAGGTTTAGCAGGTATTTATTTTAACGACAGCTCTACTTGTACGGCAGATACATCAGACTTTGCTTATATCGAAAACAACCGTACAATCAACAAAGCAACTCGTTTATTGCGTACTGCCTTATTGCCAAAATTGACTTCTCCTGTTTTAGTTGACATTGATGGTAAATTACCGCAATCTGTATCAAAAAGTTTTGAAGGCTTATGCAGATCAGCTTTAGAAGGAATGGTGGCTAACCAGGAGGTTTCTGCTTTTGATGTTTATGTAGACCCAAAACAAAACATTTTAGCAACTTCTGAATTAAAAATTAAAGCAGAAATTACTCCAATTGGAACTGCTCGCAAAATTACGGTTGATTTAGGATTTAAAAATCCTTTTGGAATCGACAAAGCGTAATTTAAAATTCACAGACCATAAAAATTCACAAAATGTTATCATCCTAACTCTTTTCTTAGAAAAGCAAACAAAAACAGATGATAGCCCCTGAACGTTATCGGGATTATTAAAAAACAAACAAAAGCTACACTATGAATAAATTGCCATTAATTAACGGACAACAACACAGCTGGTCATCAATTGAAGTAAGTATTGCAGGTAATATCGTAACGGGTATTACAGCTGTAAATTACAGTGACTCGGTATCTAAAGAAAACCATTATGGAGCTGGAGACATGCCAGTACACAGAGGAAGAGGAAAATATGAGGCTAAAGCTTCTCTTACTTTATATAATTACGAAGTAGAAGCGATTTTGGCTGCTTTACCAAAAGGACAAAGATTGCAGGATATTAATCCTTTCAGCATCATTGTAAGTTATTTAGATGACAGCAATGAAGTTATCACACATACTGTAAGAAACTGCGAATTCAATTCAAACAGTAGAGGAATAAGTCAAGGAGATACTAAAATCGCTGTTTCTTTCGACTTGATCTGTTCACACATCGAGTGGAACTAATCCATTACATAAACCAACTTACCTAAACTATAAATTGTTTAAAAACCGACTCCGAAGAGAAAACCAATTTTATCATGCGTTACGCAAAAAAGAAGTTCTGAGCAACATGATTTTTGCAAGCAAACTATTTTAACCGCTCTTTAGGAGTCCGTTTTAAACAGCTTATTTACTTCAGAAGGCTGCTCTGAGCATTTTCGTCCTGAAATAAAGCTCGAGCAGCCTCTTTTTTAAAAACAAAAAAGATTTTCAACATGAAAACAGCAACACCAGAAACTACCGAAATTCTAGACGGAAATATCACCCAAGCACAATTAAACCAATGGAAATATAAACATAAAAAAGTAGTAAAGCTTACCATTAACGATGACGACGACACTACTCTTTTTGCTTATTTCAAGAAACCAGACATGAGCATTCGTGCTGCTGTTTTGCAAGCTTCTAAAATGGATGAATTCAAGGCTTTAGAAGTCTTGTTCAAAAACTGCTATTTGGGAGGCGATGGCAAAATCGAACAAGAAGATGATTTACGTCTTAATATCACAACCGCTTTCTCAGATCATATTCAGCCTAAACCAGTTAAGGTAGAAATCCTTTAAAAAAAATAAACACTTTTCTTTTAAAAACATCAAGCATCATGATTGTTAAAAACCATAATATAGAATTAAAAGACACCAGTGCTTCAGAAATGGCTCGGTTTAGACAAATTATGCTGAGCATTTGGCGTCAGCAGATTGAAGACGACAAAAATAGCGCAGAAATGCTTAAATATATTGAAAATTCTCAAACAAATCGGAAAGATTTGAGTCAACTAAATTTATATTCTAATGATTCTGACACAAAAGAATCAATTACACCTTTACATGTTCAAACTAATAATCTTTCTAAATTGTGGAGATACGACCGTGACACCGTTGCCTGGACAAACAGCGATATAATAAAATGGAAAAAATCGGGAAACAATGATTATTTATTTAAAAGAAAGGCAGAGTTTGTTAAGTATTATAGTGCAGTAATAAAACATGCTGCTAAAATGAATGGAATACCACCATTTTTACTAGCAGGTATTGCGTTTACAGAATTTGGAGGAAAACCTGATTGGCTAAAAAAGGGAGTTCGATCTCTTAGAGAGCTGGATTGGAGTGGACCAGATATCATAGATAGAAATCTAACAACAACAAATCATCCAGACAAAACATCTTTTGGAGACATGGCAATTCAATTAGGCAGAGCTGGCAAAGAGTTAGGTTACGAAAGCATAAATAAAACAGATAGAGACGCTATACAAGAGTCTTTATTAGAATCCTGTAATTGGAATCTATATTGCTGCTATGCACGTAAAAAGGCTAAAAAATGTAGATTTTAAAAATACTCCAGTAGATAAATTAACACAAGCAGATATAGAAATTATTGCCAGCCGCTATAATAGAGGATTAGAATTGTCAAAAGAAAATATTAAGAAAGATACTTCGTACGGAAGATCAATTTACAAACATCAAAAAGAAATTAATAATGCTTTGAACTAATAATACATTAACGAGATCAGAATTAATTATTCTAAACCACCATCTTTTTTCCTAAAATTCAAAAGTTTAAAACTATTAAAAAAATCTTATTCAATATTATTTTATATTTGACATAGTCTGTTTTACTTAACAACTTAAAAAATAACTTGCATTTTACTTTAATAACAATTATTAACCAATACTATGAAAATTTTAATACGAATATTATTTTTTGTTGGACTTTTTCTCTTTCTATTCAGCTATTTTATTGATCCCTATACTGTCCACGATGGAAACGACATCGTAATTGACGCAGATGTTGTCGGATTTCTAAAATTGCTTTATGCTATCACTAGCATTATTTTTGGATGGTTATCTTATTTATTTCTTAGAACTTTTAAAAATAAAGTCTATCTGATTTTCTCGCTAATTTTATTGATAATCAATTTAATATTTTTAAGTAAAATGTTTTTGTACTTTGACAATTTTCTAGAATGAAAACAAAAGTTGATTTTTAATTTGACAGCTGTTATTAGTGCATTAAAACACTCGTTTTTCTTTCATAGAAATGGGTGTTTTTTTTTGAATTTATAGCATTTTAAAACTACAAACCAAAATAAAAAGCTTTTATTTTCCTACTGAAACTACTGATTTACAAAGTTATATTATTTTTCAAAACCATCATTTGGACATATCTTTACACTGTTCTTAGAAGCATCTGTTTTAGCTAAAATAACAAGTTCAAAAAAGAACCTTTCACGATTTTATTTTGGAACTAATTTCAGTTTCCAAAATAATTTCAAAACACAAATTTATCTTATCTCATTATCAATTCCCTTGGTGTTTTTTAATAACCGAGAAAGTCTTCTGTTCTTTAATCATTAATACATACAATATGGATCAAACAACAAAAAAACACATTGATTTGCTTCATCCCTCAGTCAGAGAAGAAGTTACCAAAATTATCGAACAATGCGATATCGCTTTGAGCGGAAGAGCAAAAGTGCGTATTACGCAAGGTCTTAGAACGTTTCAAGAACAGGAAGATCTGTATGCTTTTGGCAGAACCAAACCAGGAAAAAAAGTAACCAATGCCAAAGGCGGACAATCTATTCATAATTATGGTTTTGCCGTAGATATCTGTTTGATTATAGACGGTAAAACGGCTTCATGGGACACAGCAAAAGATTGGGACAATGATCAAATTTCTGACTGGCAGGAATGTGTAGAAATCTTCAAGAAAAATGGCTGGAATTGGGGCGGAGATTGGAAAACCTTTAAAGATCTTCCTCATTTTGATAAAAAGGGATATAGCGACTGGAAAGTGCTAAGCAAACTCAAACGAGACAGAAAGAATTATGTAATCTTATACAAATAAACCAATGGAACATTTAAAATTAAAACTTGCGTTATTTCTAGCTCTTCTTTTTCTATTTACTTCATGTTCTTCAACAAAAACGGCTCTTTACGACCAATACTCTTACCAAAAAACGGCTGAAATAAAAGTTGAAGCTGAAAAATTAATGAGTGAAGCTACTAGTCCTTACGCACTTCATCAAAAAGAAGTTACAATGCTGTTGCTTGAAATAGAAAAATTGGTGGAATATGAAAAAAACAAGCCCAATAACGAAATCACTTTTGCAATGTGGAAGATGTTGACTAATAAAGAAAAAAATCTTTTAGCGGCATTCTTTAAACGTTGGGAAACCAAAGAAACACTATCTCCGGCTTTTCTTGAGGAATCAAAAAAACAAGTTTTAGATGCTTTTGATTTATTGATTCAATATGAAATTAAAAAGGACAAAGAATCCAAAGATGCTCTTTTAGACTTAATCAACCAATAACAGCTAAAAATCATGGATAACGACAAATTATTAAAAGAGTTAGAAAGCAAATTAAAAAACCTAATAACCGAAAATTACAAAGAGATTAAACCTCAATTGGAGAAAGATTTAAATACATTTTTAGAAAAATCTAAAACAAAATTAGAACGTTGGCTCTTTCTTTTTTCTTCTGGAGATTTGACCGAAGAAGAGTTAGAATGGCTCTTAAAAAGCCAATTGGATTTGGTGTCTTTACAAGGACTTCAAACTGCTGGAATATCAAAAATAAAATTGAACACGATTAAAAACAACATTATCAAAATCATTTTAAATGTGATTATGGGGCTGATTATTCCAACGAGATAAAACGAATTAATCCTTAAATAAAAACCATAATCAATCAATTGATTTAAAACAAGTTAACACTAATTTTAACTTACTGAAACTACTGATTCCTAAGCTTCAAAATCTTGTTTAAAGAGTAAGCATAGCGTATTTTTACAGTATCAAATAAAAGGAAATCTTTTGGGTATGGCGCGCAAATTCAAAAGAAAAAATCAATTTAAATAATAACAAAATAACAACATATGAAAGATTTTATCATGGATGACGACTTGTTAATTGTAACAGATGCTTCTGGAAATGGTGATTTTGCCATTAATGTAGCAGATCAACAAAACATCGAGCATTTACTGTTAAGTCAAAAAGGAAGTTATAAAGAGTTTCCGATACTTGGAGTAGGAATTGAAAAATACATTAACAGTCCAGATGCTACATCTAGACTAAGACTAGAAAACGAAATAGATAAACAATTATCGTATGACAACTTTTATGTAAAAACATTAGATGTCAACGATTTACAAAACATTAAAATCGATGGAAACTATTAGACCACAACAAAATCAGAACATTTTAGACATCTCTTTGCAAGAGTATGGAAGCATAGAAACGGTATTTGATCTTTTAGAAGACAATGATCAATTTAATCTTACTGAAGATATTTCGGTATATGAGGATTTAAAAGTTGGCAGAGAAGCTTTTAAAAAAGATATTGTAGAGTATTATACTTCTCGAAACTTAAAACCCGCAACCGAACTTACTGAAGAAGAACAATTTCTACTAGATAACTTCTCTGGAATTGACTACATGATTATTGAAGATGACTTTATCATTTACTAAAAACTATCTTCTCATTTATCGAAATTATTCACTTTTGAATAATTAACCTTACCTGAATTCTACAATTCTATCTGCTTTTTGTAAAGCTCTGAAAAATAAAACTACAGTCTCGTAGTAATACATAACAAAAACATAAAAAACTAACTATAAGCATATTACATATGTCTTACAGGCTAATCTATATCTAAAAATAAAAATATGGCACGTACAATTGCTGAAATACAGAAAGAAATTCTGGATGAAAAAGATAATTACGATTCCCTAAGCGGCTTAACAGATTCAAAAACTGCGATTTGGAAACTTTGGAACCAACATAATGGCTACTGCGATTTGGATTCATGAAAAAATAGTAGAAAAAAATGCTCTAGTCTCGAGACCGCATACTTTAAACTGGTACAGAGAACAAGCATTAAATTTTCATTACGGCACTCCTTTAAATTCAGATTCGAGCAACAGAATGTCTCTAACATGGCAAAACGGTTCCTATCAATTTGACACAACAGGCCTTACAGAATCGGAGATCGAAGAATCTAAAATTATAAAACATTGCGCTGTAAGCGAAATTGATCTTGAAACAGTTCTTAAACCTGAATCAAAAATTGAAGAAATATTCTCTGATTATTTTCATAATAAAGTTGGAGTTGTTTTTATTAAAGTTGCCACTGTAAAAGACAAAAAAATCTCTAGAATTGATGTTCCTAATGAACTTTTTGCATTTAAGGAATACATTGCTAAGATAAAAGATGCAGGAAATCAGGTTTATATCAGTTCTGATCAAGGTGACATCTTAAAATTAAGCCTGAATGTTTATGTTGATCCTTTGAGCATTTATATCAATCCGCAAGATATTGAATATTATCAATCAAAACTTTTAAACGGCTCAAACGAAAATTCCATTATGCCATTAGCCGCGTACAAGCTTGATCCAAAGAATGGTTCATTGATATCAAATAGCGATGCATTTCCTGTGTTAGATGCCATTACAGACCATTTAAAAAACATCGAATTTAATGGCGCTTTCGTTAAAACGTATTTAATTGATGCTGTTCAAAAAGCACAAGGAGTAAAAATTCCAATCTTAACAAAAGTTCAAACTGGTCCTGCAACAAATCCGAGTGATCAGCCAAATCCATCACTTCCAGATGTGACCAAAATTGAATATTTCATTCCAAGAGCAGGCTATTTTGATATGGACACTCTTGAGATTGAGGTAAACTATATTCCTTATACATTTTATCGAGATAAACAATAGTCTAATTTATATACAATGAATAAATACACCATTTTGAAATGGGAAAAGCTATTATTATGGCTCATTCCCCCTATCCTTAGAAAGCGTACACACGCACAATGGCTGCATGTTTTACTTGCTCCTATTCGTTCGATTTACGAAGAAACGCTTTATAAAATGCAGCATACAGGACAAATAATTTATTTAGAAAAGGTTTTGAATGATGCTTTCAATCCCTATACAAATTACGATCCTAACTTAAGCACAGAACAGAAGCGATTAAACGGGCTAATCTATATTGATGAATCTGTAAAACCTACTTTGCAATATGTATATCTCCATAAAGAATATTACGAACCTGATGTCAATTTGCCAGGCGGTGGTATAAAAAAAGGCGAATTATTGATTCCTCAACTGGAAGTATACACACATGATGAATACAAAAACGGATATAAAAAACCAGTTTATCTAGCTCAACGAAAAGATTACACAACAATCGCTTACGCCAACTTCAGAGTCTTTATCCCCGAAAGTTTAATACTAAATGGAGATATCATTATTCAGTCCAACGGAAATAGTCCTCAATCGTCATCGGCAGCAATCAAAATTGCAAACATTGAATATCATAACCTCTTAAACTTCTATAAACTAGCTGGTAAAAGTTATGAAAGCTACGCTTATACATCAAGTTTAAATTAATAGCACCAAAACAATATACACTTAAATTAATAAAAATGAAACAAATAAATTTTAGTAATCCTGGTGGATTTCCGCTTGAGCAGGAAACTTTAGAAAGACTTCAAGCAGCTTATAGATCAGAGCTGTATGATGCTTTAAAAAGGCATTTAAGCATTAACCCTGGTCAGAATTGCATAATTGCTCATGCAACAGACCAAGCAAAAGGTTGGGTAGTTATTCACCAGCAAGATCCTGCAAAATCAGAAAATACGGTCGGAATTTTATATCCTATTGCAATTGGCACTCAAATGAGTTACTTAAAAAGTATCTGTACCGAAACAAATTTAGTCTATGGAACTGGAGAATCTCAAACAGCTTATTATGATTATGAGGCAGAATATAGTTCCTACAAATATGATGATACTATTATTGTTTCTGAAAATGGAGAAGTGCAAACCATCAGATATTATGATTTAGGAAATTTTGAAACGATTACTGATATTAAAACAATTGATGAAATTTTAAAATCTATTCAATCTAATATTGATGCAATTGAAGGAGATGTAAATAACATTAAATCAGACATCAATCTTATCAATCAATCTTATCTTCCAATCAATGGTTCAAAAGCGATGGAAGGAGATTTGAATTTGGGCCTTTATCACTTATCAAAATTAGACACCAAACAAAACTCGCAAGCAAATGTGAGAGCAAGGGATTTCAGGTTTGGTTCAAGTGATGGAAGAGGAAGATTTTATTCTGGAGATTATTTAGGAAGAGCTTTAGTAGATGATAATACATCGGCTTCCACTACTCTGAATTTAAATTATGAGTCAGACTGGCAAAATACTTCTATTGGCGGAAAACTATATTTAGATAATTTAAAAGCAATCACAGAAAATTACAAGGCTCCTGATAGTACTGAGAATTCCTTATTAGTACTAGATACAGCTAATCAAGTTATTAAAAGTAATAACTTATTAAGTTCATTGCTTGATAGAATCACTAAACTTGAAGATCAAAAATCTACCGCAGTGCCAATCGGAATGGTGGCAATTTGGGGAAAACCAGCGCCATTTCCTGAAGGCTGGGAAGAATATGTGCCTCTTTCAGGAAAAATGCCTGTTGGTTTATTTAATCCATCTCCAGAAATACGAACTGTTCAAATTGGTCAAAAAAATTATTATCAAAATTTAACTTTTTACTATAACGAAAATGGTGATTTAATATGGCCTTTTGAAACACTAGGAGATGAAGGTGGCCATGTCGCAAAAAATCTGAATGTTGATGAAATGCCTAAACATAGCCACGGATTAGGCCTTGGAACAGGTGGAGCTAATGCTGATGGTGGTAGTGACTTTGTAAAAAATAGTACCACAGGAACTACATTTACTACAAAAGAAGCTGGTATAGGAAAAGCTTTTCCTCTTATGAGTCCATATAGAGTCGTTCAGTTTATTGAATACACAGGGCGTCCAAGTGATAAAACACCGCCAACACCACCAACTCTAAGTGTGTCCACTATAGGTTCTACAGAGGTAACTTTAAACTGGACAGCATCAAGTGATGAATATGGCGTTACTGATTATATCGTATACGGAAATGCTATTTCGCCAATTTCAGTAGGTAATGTCTTTACTCGAACTATTTATGGATTAAATCCTGGGACACAATATACCTTTTATGTCGTAGCAAAAGATGATGCAGGAAATACATCAGCGCAAAGCAATACAGTAAGCATCACTACATCAGTAATAGTTGCACCAACTATACCTCAAAACGTAACATGTTATTTACAGGACAGAAATGAAATAATGGTTCAGTGGGATAGCTCTACTAATAATGGTGGATCTACTATTTATTATGAAATATGGAGGAGAGTAAATAATGGAACTTTTAACAAACTCCCTACTTCAGTTACTAATAATTATTATAGTGACACTGGTTTATTATACAATACCACATATACTTATTATATAATCGCCAAAGACGCTGCTAACAATCGATCAGATATGTCTGATTACGCTTCAGAAACAACAGAAACTACTTCTTGTTTCGATGTTGAATCTTTAGTAACAATGGCATCAGGCCAATCTAAAAAATTGAAAAATGTTATAGTTGGAGACAAACTGCAAGGATTGACTTTTCCTAACGAAATTGATGAATCTGAGGGAGATTATATGTTGTGGAATGGATTATTAAGTGAAGCTTCTAGAGCAGAAGTAACAGTAGTTAACAAAATAACAAGCATCCAACCAGATTATTATGAAATTAAGACAGAAGATGCTACGATAAAGGCTACTGGCCAACATCCTTTACTAGTTACTGAAGATGGTGAAAACCTGAAATGGGTATGTATAAAAGATATCGTGCAAAGCATGTTATTAATAGATAAAACCGGAAAAACAAAAGTTATCGAATCAATCATTTTCAAAGAAGAACCTTTAGAAGTAGCGCTTTTAGATGTAGAAACTGTAGATAATTATGTTATTTCAGGAATTGTCGCTCATAACAATAAACCATTAGATCCGCCAACAAATCCATAATCTTAATAACAAAAATGGAAATCATTTGGGGTTTTGAACCCCAAATGATTATTCTACAAAATATTATACAAAATCGGACCCTACTTTTACTTGCATCGATTTGTTCTTTAGGATTTTCACTTCTTTGTTTTATATATCCCGGTTTAAGATAAATCAGACTTTTAAATATCTGAGAAAATTTAGCTTAACAAATGATAGTTTAATAATGCCTTGCTCTACAAATCAATTTGGCATCGTTAGAAAAACCACAATCAACAACTTATGAAAAAACGAGAAAAACAATGCATTATCAATGAAAGCATTGATTTTGATCCTACTTAAAATTCTTTAATAAAAGACCAAAAAACAAAAAACTATGATGCCTAAAATCTCAGAATATTCAAATGAACTAAAATTATTCCTTTATGGAATTTTTATGTACTTAGAAATGGATGTAGAAATTGTTAAAATACTTTTTTACTTAATGGTGATGGATACTTTTCTGGGCATAATCAAAACCATAGTATTAAACAATCCCTTTAGCTTTAAAAAATTAGCTTTAGGATTTGTATCCAAATTAGCCGTTTTACTAATCCCAACCGCTTTAGCATTAATGAGCAAAGGGCTTAACTATAACTTTAAATGGTTTGTCACCATTGTCATGGATTTACTAATTGTTAGTGATGGAATTTCAATCATCAGCAATATAATTGCGATAAAAACCAAAAAAGAAGTTGAAAATTTCGATGCCATGACACTAATTCTTAAATCCATAAGAAGCAGATTAATCCAGTTATTTAAAAAATTCCTCATTACTATAGATCCTAAATACCATATGGAAAAATAACTCCTGCAAACCCCACTGCAAAAACATTATTCTTAATTGCCAAATGCCAATCAACTTAAATTATATCAATTTAAAAAACAATCAAAATGACAAAAAACAATAGTAATAAAACTCTCGAAAAAGAGTCTAAACAAGTCGCAAAACCTAAAAATCAAATAATTAATAAACCGCTAAAGTTAGAAACCGTAAATGAAGGCAGTAATGAAGACGATGTACTTGTACGAGGCACTGATAAAACTGTGAAATTTGTGCCAAGAAGTGAGTTTGGAGGAGAAGAAAAATCTCAGAATTTACAACAGACTTTGGATAATGGTCCTATATGGAAAAATCCAGAAGAATCTAGGTTAATTTCCATTTTTTCTGAATTAGCTCCTGATGATATAAACTTTATTTATACTAGTCCAGAGAAAGTCGCTACTTTTGCTTTAGGTGCTTCTACAGGTATAGCTTTAGCTTCTGGAGGATTAGATGCAATAAGCACCATAACTTTTCAAAATAATAAATTAGAACTAGCGGAAAGAGGGAGGATTGATGGAACAGATGATACCTGGTCTAAGCTAGTATTTGACAGGCCAATAGCTCCCTTTTCAGGAGATGCTGCTACATTTCACATACCTGCAAAGGAAACTGGGGATCATATTTTGGCAACTTTAGATGATATTTCTGCATCAGTTTCCGCAACAACTGCAGGTATTGTTAATAATACTGCTCTACAGGAATTAGGAGGTGCTGATAAATTAATTAACGGAATTAGGATTGGTAAAGGGAATAATAATAAATCAGCCAATACAGCTCTAGGTTTATCCGCTTTAGATGCTAATGCTGAAGGAAATTACAATACCGCTTTGGGTTGGAGTTCTTTAAAGGCTAATACTACAGGGGCTAGTAATACAGCTGTAGGTGTAGCTACTTTATTTTCCAATACCGAAGGCAATTATAATACTGCTTTAGGAAGATTTGCATTATACTATAACACTACAGGACAAAGTAATACAGCTATTGGCTACTCCGCTTTAACGTACAACATATCTGGAATTTACAATACAGCAGTAGGAAGTTCAGCCTTATACAAAAATACAGGATCTCTTAATACTGCTTTAGGTTATAGAGCTGGGGGAGAAATAACTACGGGAAGTAATAATATATTACTAGGGTTTCAGGCAGGTAGAGCTCTAACAACAGGAATTAAAAACTTATTAATTGAAAATACCGTAAATGATGGAGTAAAAACAGGAAGTAGAAATACTATTTTAAATCCTTCCCAAAATGTTACTGGAATTATAGATGGAAATAACAATACTATTATTGGAGGAGTTGTTACAGCTGATGTTACCGATCATATAATTTTGGGAACAGGATACGGAATAATTGGATTCATTAGTGACAATACAGGTTTAACACGAGTACCTAGACAAACTAATGCTTTAATAACAGGCGATACGACAGGAAAAGCTATAATCACAAAAGAATATTTAGCTACGAGCTTGCCTTCAATGACAACGGCAAAAGAAGCTCCAACTTCTGCTACAGCTACTGGTATAAAAGGAGAAATTAGAATTGATGAAAATTATATTTATACCTGTACAGCCACAAATACTTGGAAAAGAAGTGCATTAACAACATGGTAGATTAAGCAATCATTTTAAAGCAAAAATCAAAGCCAGCATCAGATGACAAAAAAATCTTCTTATGCTGGCTTTATTATTAGAAAATAAACTGGAAAAACTTTTGATAACAATTCTTTCTAGATGTTTGTAAAAAACTACTTCCTAAACTTCCCAACCCCATTCCGCAGCCAGCCATAATACTCCTCAATATTCGGATTATAAGCTGACGGCTCTGTCAAATTCGTGCTGTTATGATCTACAATGACATAAAACGGCTGTGCATTTGCTTTGTAGGTTTTAATCTGTAAATCGCTCCATTTATTACCGATTGTTTTAATCTTTTTTCCTGTTGTTTCAGAAACATATTGTTCGTTTTCTGGAAGTTCTTTTTTATCGTCTACATAAAGCGAAATCAAGACCACATCATTGTTCAGAACTCCAAGAACTTTAGGATCTGACCAAACCAGTTCTTCCATTTTTCGGCAGTTTACGCAGGCATATCCTGTAAAATCTAGTAAAACCGGTTTTCCGACTTTTTTAGCATATTCCATTCCTTTATCATAATCATGAAAAGTGATGATATTTTGCGGTCCATGCTCTGCTCCTTCTGGCAACGAACCTGTAATTTTTAACTCGGAATTGCCCGAAACTCCAAGTCCGTTTGGAGATTCGCTGTATTGCATTGGAGGCGGGAATCCGCTAATTAATTTCAAAGGCGCGCCCCAAAGTCCTGGAATTAGGTAAATCGTGAAACTTAAAACGATTAACCCAAAACCTAATCGTCCAACAGATATATGGTTCAAAGGAGAATCATGCGGCAACGTAATTTTTCCAAACAAATAAAAAGCCAGCATCCCGAAAACGGCAATCCAAATCGCTAAGAAAACTTCTCTTTCTAGCCAATGCAATTGCAGAACCAAATCGGCATTTGATAAAAATTTAAAAGCCAAAGCCAATTCCAGAAATCCTAAAACCACTTTTACGGTATTCAGCCATCCGCCCGATTTTGGCAATGCATTTAACCAGCCTGGAAAAGCAGCAAATAATGAAAACGGCAATGCAATTGCAATCGAAAATCCTAACATTCCAACAATTGGCGCGATTCCGCCTTTTGAAGCCGCTTCAACCAATAAAGTTCCTACGATTCAGTCCCGTGCAAGAAAATGAAACAATGGCCAAAGCCAAAGCCATAAAGAAAATCCCTATCATCCCTCCTCTATCGGCTTGCGAATCTACTTTGTTGGCTAATGAGCTTGGTAATACAATTTCGAAAGCACCCAAAAATGAACAGGCAAAAACGACCAATAAAATAAAAAATATTAAATTGAACCAAACGTTTGTCGAAAGTGCATTTAGCGAATCGGCACCAAAAACTGCTGTTACAATTGAACCTAATAAAACATAAATAATTACGATTGAGATTCCGTAAATCATGGCGTTTCTAATTCCCGCTGCCTTGCTTTTACTCTGTTTTGTAAAAAAACTTACCGTCATCGGAATCATTGGGAAAACGCAAGGTGTCAACAATGCAGCAAATCCCGATAAAAAAGCTAAAATAAAAATAGTCAGCAATCCTCTCGATTCCATTTTCTTTGGTGAACTCGTAATTTCTTGTTTTGATTTTTTTTCATCCTGCTGAGAAACCGTTTTTTCTTCTTCAATTACAGAATCTTTTTTTACGATTGAAGTTTCTTCGGCAGAAGCCAATTTCTTTTCACTCGGAATTTTAAAAGTTAATTCTTCTGTAGACGGCGGCAAACAGTTACTGTCGTCGCAAACCATAAAATCGACTTCGGCAGCAATATTCGAAATATCTTCTGAAATGAATTTAATTTTTTGAGTGAAAAGCGCTTTATCTTCAAAATATTTAATTTTCATATCGAAAATCTTATCGACTGTTTCATGTCCTTTATCCTCAGTTGTTTTTCCGATTAATTCGAATTTTTTCGGCTGATTTTTAAAAGTAAATGCTGTTGGCGAAGGTTCACCTTCTTCAATATATTGTCCGTATAAATGCCAGCCCGATTGTATTTTCGCCTGTGCTTTTAAAAGGAATTCTTTATCTGAAATTTTTTCTACAGTTGTCGTCCATTTTACCGGATTGTACATTTGTCCAGACATGGAAACTGAGAGCAATAACAGGAATGTAATTATGGTATTTCTCATTGTTTTTTGATTAGATTTTGAAAAAAAAGAGCTGTTGGCAAACAGCTCTTTTGGTCTTTCACAGAAAATGGCTTACTAATTCAGATTCTAAAATGAAATAATGAAAGACGAACTATTAAAATTTTAGATTTTAGATTGCAGATTTTAGATTTTGTCGCAGTATAACTTTGACAAAGTTGAACTATCTACACCGTAAACTGAGACTGAATACTGAGACTGTAAACTGAAACTGAACACTAAAAAAACTACTTCAACGGATTCCCGTCTTTATCAAGAGAACCCGATTTAATGATAATCATTTTATCCAACTGAATATATTTTTTAATCGCATCGTTTACTTGTTGTAAAGTTGCTTTATCAATATCTTTTGGATACTGATCGATGTAATTTGGCTCTAAACCTCTTTCGATAAAACTTAAAATAGTTCTCGCCATTCCGCTTGTAGTTGACATTCCTACTTTAAAACTTCCGATTAAGTTGGTTTTCTTGTTTTCTAATTCTTCAGCTGTGATTCCGTTTTTTACCCATTTATCAACCTGAACCATTGTCGCATCCAAACCTTTTTGAAATAAATTTGGGTTGAAAGAAGCGTTTACAAACCAGTAACCTCCTGTTTCGATATTTCCGCCTAAACCAGAAGAAATATTATAGGTTAAACCATCATTATCACGAACAGTCTGCATTAAACGTCCAGCAAAACCAGCGCCTAAAGTATAGTTTCCAATAAAAAACGGAATATAATCGGCATCGGCTCTTTTTAAACCTGTAAACTGCCCGACGAATAATTCTGCACTTGGCTTTTCAGGAATTGTAACCACTTCTGTTTTTGATGGAGATTTTGCAGCCTCTTCAAATTTTAATTTTTCAGTAACTCCCCCATTCCAATTTTTAAATGATTTTTTTAGAGAAGCATTTAGATTCGCTCCATCGGTGTCACCCACAATTACCAAACGCATAGATGCCGTTCCGAAATATTTTTTGTGGAAAGCTTTCACTTCATCCAAAGTTGCATTTTGGATATTCGCAATATTGTCTTCTACGGTCAAACTGTAATTTGGATTTCCTTTTGGATAAATCGCCTGAGATAAAGCAATGCTTCCTCTTTCGCCTGGATCATTCAAATCCTGCCTGCGTATTTCCAATAAATTGCTGTTTTAAATTTTCAAATTCTTTAGCATCAAACAACGGATTTCTTAATTCTTCTGAAAATAAAGCAATTACCTGATCTAAGTCTTTTTTCAAACATTTAAATCCGATATTAATTTTAAAACTTGAAGCATTTACATTTAATGAAACTCCTAGTTTTTGAAGTTTTTCAGAAAATTTAAACTTGTCATTCAAAGTTGTTCCTTTTGATAAAATTGATGCTGTTAATGCTGGAATTATATCATTTTTAGTCTCACTGGCATAATTCCCTAACGAAATGCTTGCCGCAACGGTTACAAAATCTTTTGCTGATGTTTTTACCGAAACCACATCAATTCCAGATACTTTTTCTCTTTTAAAAGCCGAAGCCGATTTTTCGATTAAAGTTTCTGCAGAAATTAATTCTTCTGTTGCGTTCTTTGTTGAAGTTGGAATAGATGAAGCTTCTTCGTGACTATGTCCTTCTTCTGAATGCCTGTAATAAAACGGACCATTTTCTGGCATATAATTATTCGCTTTCGCTGAATCATTATTCTGGTTTCCAGATTGTTTCGGAATAAAATATCCTGTTGTACTTTGGTCATCAACTAAATATTTTTGAGCCACACGCAAAACATCTGCTGGAGTTACTTTTTTCAATCTATCAACTCCTGTAATATAATCTGTCCAGTCGCCAGAAGCGATTGCTTCGTTTAATGCTGATGCAATTACTCCAGAACCATCGCGTGCTAAAATAGTTTGTGCACTAATTTTTGCTACAACTCTATTTACTTCATCCTGAGTCACGCCTTCCTTCTGAATTTTAGCCACAACTTCACTGATTTTTGCATCAATATCTTCATGTTTTGAAGTCGTCGGAAAACCAACACCAATTGTAAAAAGTCCAACTTCTTTAAAGTTTGTTGCACTTGCATAAGAATAAATTCCTAAACGGGTATCAACAAATGTTTTGTTTAAAATAGCAGTCGGCCCAACGCCAATAATCTGAGCCAAAATACTCAGGGCTGGAAGATCTTCGTGTAAAGCTCCCGGAATTTTATACGCTTTGTTTACAACGCCTAATTCTCCAGGTTTTTTAACTGTAATTTTGCGTGCGCCATATTGCTGAGGTTCTTGTGTGTATGGCTGTGGCATTGCGTTTGGTGCTTTTGTAATTTTACCGAAATACTTTTCGATCAATTCAAAGACATTCTCTTTTTTGAAATCTCCAATAATGGTTAAAGTTGCATTATCTGGCCAATAATACGTATTATAGAAATTTCTCAATACTTCAATTGGAGCGTTTTCAATATCGGATTTCCATCCAATTGTAGAATGATGATACGGATGTGCAATATAAGCCGCTGCCCAGATTTCTTTATCTAATAAACTATTCGGATTGTTTTCTCCACGCTCAAATTCGTTGCGCACAACCGTCATTTCTGCTTCTTTATCTTCTTTTAACAATAAAGAATTACGCATTCTGTCGGCTTCGATTTGAAGCGCCAATTCAATTTTATCACTTGGCAGCGTTTCAAAATAATTTGTACGATCGTACCAAGTTGTAGCATTTAACTGTGCTCCTGTATTTTGCAGAACATCAGTAATTGTGTTTCCGTTTTTCTTATTGAAAGTTGGAGTTCCTTTAAACATTAAATGTTCTAAAAGGTGAGTCGATCCTGTATTTCCTAAAACTTCATGTTTAGAACCTACGCGATATACAATTTGTACAGTTGCAACTGGAGAAGCGTTGTCCTGCAAAAGCAAAACATTCATTCCATTTGGCTGGTATAAATATTCTTCGATTCCGCCTAATTCTTTTATTTTCTTGAAGTTAACCGATTTGTTCTGCGCTGAAATTAGGGCGCAGAAAGCTAATGAGCAATAGCCCAGAAAGATGTATTTTTTCATTTTTTTGTTGATATTATTTAAGCAGTATTCAGTTTTCAGTCGCAGTTTACAGTTTTCACTGAGACTGTAAACTGCGACTGAAAACTAACTTTATGATTTACTAAAAATTTCTTTCAATTTAGATTGCAATTCAGCTTCTCTAAGATTTTTAGCAACGATTTTTCCGTCAGGCCCAATTAAGTAGTTGGTTGGAACCATTTTTACTCCATACAAAACAGCAGCTTCATTTTGCCATCCTTTTAAATCAGAAACATGCGTCCAAGTTAGACCGTCTTTTTCAATTGCTTTTTCCCAAAGTTTCTTTTTATCGTCCAATGAAACTCCCAAAACATCAAATCCTTTATCGTGATACGTTTTGTAAGCCACAACTACATTTGGATTTTCTTTTCGGCATCGACCGCACCAGCTTGCCCAGAAATCTACCAAAACATATTTGCCTTTGTAGTCTGATAATTTTACCACTTTTCCGTTTAAATCAGTTTGAGAAAATTCGGGTGCAGGAGCACCAACAGCGGTTTTATCATTAAGATCAATAGCCGTTTTTAATTTTTTTCCGTAAAATGATTTTTGAATTTCTGGAGTTAAAATTGCGTAATATTCTTTTACTTTTTCTGGAGTTCCATAAGACACAATTCGGTCTTCAATTACTAATGCGCCTCCTAAATTGTCTTTGTTTTTTCTGATGAATTTATCTGTCAAATCATCCGCGAAAGCGCCAAGATCTTTCCATTTTTTATCCATCATTGTTTGCTGTTCTGGAGTCAATTTTACTTTTCCTCCTTGGGTTAGCGAATCAGATAATTTGTAAATAGGCACCTGCAATTGCTTGTATTTTTTTGAATTCGTTATCGTAGTACGATTTGTAGAATCCGTTTTGTGTAGCTCCAGTTACTTTAGCCTTAAAAACCGAATCTTTTTTTGCTTCAATCGTAATATCTTCATTATCTAAAAGAAAATACGCGCCGTACTCTTGCCCTTTAATTTTAATGGTATGAAATAACGGTTCTACTGTTTTTCCTGTAAAAGTAAATACACCTTCTTTTACCTCAGCAGAATCGATTATTTTTTTATCTCCTTTTTCGTCTGCAGATTCCAGATAAACCATTCCTTTATCTAATCCTGCAATTTTTCCATTAATTTTAAATCCTTCTTTCTTTTCACAAGAAGTAAATGCAGTCGCAATTGCTAATGCGAATAGGCTAGATTTTAATACTGTGCTTTTCATGTTATATTTTTTATTTGTTAGATTGCGATGTTTTTTTTGGGTTTCAATCGGAGTTCCAGTTTACCTTTTTCACTGTGACTGAGACTGAATACTGCGACTAAAAATTTAAGATTTCAAAAGCTCTTTTAATTTCGCTTCCAATTCTGCACCTCTTAAATTGTCACCGATGATTACCCCTTTACTATCCACTAAATAAGTTGCCGGAATTGCTTTTACATTAAATGCTTTACTCACTTTATCATCATCTAGAAGATTGTGCCATTGCATGTTTTCTTGTCCAAGTGCTTTCTGCCAAGCTTTTTCGTCTTTATCAATTGAAACACTTAAAATTTCAAATCCTTTAGGTCCATATTCAGCGTAAGCTGTTTTTAAGTTCGGAATTTCTTTTCGGCATCGACCACACCATGAAGCCCAAAAATCGACCAAAATGTATTTTTTTCCAGCTACAATGTCTTTTGCGCTAGATGATTTTCCATCTTTATCTTTTAAACTGAAATTGGCAATGCTTGTTCCGATTAAAGATTTCGGATTCAAATCTTTATCTAAAATCTGTCCGTAGTAGCTTTTCTTTGCTGCTTCAGAAAACTGATCGTACAAAGGTTTTTGCTCTGGTGTGAAATAACTAAAGTTGGTCATCATGAAAAATGGTCCCCACCAAGTAGCTTTATGTTTTGAGATAACCTCTAATGTTGTTTTTTCTACTTTCGTAAAAAATGCTTTTTCATCAGTCTCAAATTTTTTCCAAACTGGAAGATTTTGAAGTGAGTCTACCGCTTTTGTGTTTTTATCACGTCTTGCGGCACCGATTAATTTACTTAATTCGTCTGAATCTTTGGTATGATAAGCTGCATAATCTTTTTCGAGTTCCTCTCTAAACGCAGTTTCTTTTTTATAATAATCATTTGATTTTGAACCTGTAACCACTACATCTTTAAAAGAAATTCTCTCTCCTTCTTGATCTGAAACCGAACCAGCTGCTGTAATTTTTATTTTTGAATTTTCGACCATTACAGAAATATTTCCTTTGTTTTTACCAAAGACAACATAGAAAAAACGCGGTTCATTTAATTTTCCTGCAAAAGTAAATTTCCCGTCTTTTAAAGTTGTTTCAGCAACTGGCAGTTCAGAAGAATGTGTAGCTCCGGGAATCAATTTTACCTCAGTTCCGTCTGCTAAACCTGTTATTGTTCCTTCAATTGTATAAGAAGAAACTGGTGCTGAAGTTGCTTTTTTCTTTTGTGCCTGAATGTTGATGGAAACTATAAACAGGCACAGACAGAATGCTACTATTTTATTTTGAATTGCTTTCATTTTTGATTGATATTTAGAAAAAGCTTCCCTTTCGGGGAAATCTAATCAGGAAGCTTTTAGATTATTACTTGTCTACATTTTGTGTAATGGTTCCGTTTCCTGGATTTTGCGTTGCTCCTTGTGGGAAAGGCGATGTCCATAAATGAGAATCAGATTTTAATGTGTACGTAATTCCATTTACGACTTTAGTAAAACTAACTTTGTAAATTCCTTCGGCATTTAAACGGCGTGCATCTGCATAAGGAGTAAGGGTTTGCAGCAATTCATTACTTTTTGTTTTGTAAATAGCGTTCAAAGCAGTTGCTTTATCTGTAGTTGCAATATCCTGATAAGATGCTGGAAGAATACGAGTTTTACGAAGCGTATTTAAAATAGCCAATGCTTCAGTAATTTTATTATCACGTGCCAGACATTCCGCCTTAATTAAATAAACCTCAACACTTGTAATTCCGCCAAAATTGTACATTCCTGACAATATCGAATAGTAATACGTATCTGCTCCTACGGTTCTTATTTTCCAACGAGATTTTAATCGTGCATCTCCCGTTTCAAAGCGCGCTGCTCTTTCTACTGGTATGCTTGGCTCTCTCCCTAATGAACGGCTTGAACCGTGTCTAAAAACATAGTTTTCAACGTTGTTATACCCCATTGGCGAAACTGCTGTTGTATAAGAATTTGGCACATCTATAATGGCTTTATTTGCTTCATAGAAAGCTACCCAGTCAAAGAGTTTATTATTTTCTGCTAATGCCAAATCAGCATATTTTAAAGCTTCTGTATAATTATTCATCTGCAGATAAACTCTTGAATAAAAAGCGTAACCAGCTCCTAAATTAGGATGCAAAGCGGTTTGAGCAACCTTAGGCAAATAAGGCAATGCTTCTTTAATATCATTTAGAATAAAATCATACATTTCCTGAATGGTTACTTGTTTACTTGGCGCATTAATATTGGCACTTGTAATTAACGGAACTGATAATTTTGTTGCCGCTGTAGAAGCTACATAAGTATCTGCATAAAAATTAGTTACATAAAAAAAGTTCATCGCACGCATTATTTTTGCTTGTGCCCAAACTGTTCTCTGTTCTTGCTCAGTCGCTTTAGTGGCCGAAAGTGCATTTTCAATAATTAAATTAAAAGCCGAAATTCCGCTATAAGTGGTGTAATAGGTAGATTCGTCTGATACCTTCAATGCAATACGATCTGCATTTTCGTCCCACATATAATTGGCATTATACAACCTATTGCTTGTAAGTGTAGCAGCTGTTACAAATTGATCATTTAGCAAATGTGTAGCTCCTAGGATATCTATTCTTGTATTGTATTCGTCACGCAAAAAAGCTTCATAGTCTGCTAACGTTTCAGGCGATTTTGCTCCTTTTGGCACATCGTTCAAGTAATCATCGCAAGATGCCAAAGTCAATCCTAAAGCCAATAAGCACGCTACTTTTTTATATATATTTTTCATCGTCTAGTCTTTATAAATTAGAAATTAACATTTACACCCATAACAAAGCTTGGAGATATGAAACCGCCTAACATGTATTTGGCATCTCTGCTTTTGGCAAAAGTGTATACGTTTTCTGCGTTCAAATTGAATCGTACTCCGTCTAGTTTTACTCTTTTAATTAGGTCTTTTGGCATTTGATACGCTAGAGAAATGTTGCTTAATCTTAAATTTGATGCATCCAAAATATTAATATCTGCATAAGAATAAATCGTACGAGATTCTGAATTAAAATCTGCTTCATATTCATAAACCGCTCTCGGAACATTAGTAAAAGCCTCATCACCTGGTTGCATCCAACGATTTGCAATATTGTTGTTTACCACTGTAATATCTGTTACATAACCTCCAAGTGCACCATTGTAATTGTTACTCAACATTGGTAAGAATGTATTTCTTACTTTATGTCCTAACTCATAAATGAAAAGAGCCGAAAGTGAGAAGTTTTTGTAATTTGCTGAGGTATTGAAAGAACCGCTGTGTGTCGGAACTGTCGAACCATAATCTTTGATTGCATCTATCTGACCTGGATTGTATTTTACTGCAGTTCCTGAAGCATCATAAACTTGCGGAATTCCTGTATTGCTTAAACCAGCCCATTGGTAACCATAAATGCTGTTAAAACTTGTTCCAACTCTAGGATAAGCCTGTGGATAATCTAACTGTAAATAGTAAACAGGAGCTTTTACATTTACATAATCTACAGTATTTTTATTATAGGCATACAAAATGGCCGCATCCCAAGAGAAAGAAGGCGTTTTTACAATCGTTCCTCTTAAAGTAGCTTCGACACCTCTGTTAGTCATTTCTCCATTATTAAGTGTGTAAGAAGAATATCCGAATCCTTCTGTTGGAATTCCTTGGCTAGTAGCTAACAAATCTTGACCTTTTTTGTTGTATAAATCTAACGTTCCGCTTAATCTACTTTTAAACAAAGAGAAATCAAAACCAATATTGGTTGTTGTTGTTTTTTCCCAAGACAATTCAGGATTTGGACGTTGCCCCACACTTCCATAAGTTCCTCCAACATTCGCATTAGCATAATAATAAGCTGTTAAATAAGGCGCAGAATCTTTGGCAATGTTTCCGGCAATACCATAAGAACCGCGAAGTTTAAGAGCATCAACCCACGCAACATCAAAAAATGATTCATTGTTGATATTCCAGCCCGCACCTACAGACCAAATTGGCTTGTTTTGGTATTTACTGTCTGTTCCCCAAAGGTTAGAACGATCCCAACGAATACTTCCTGATAATGTATATCTTTTGTCATACGTATAACCTCCAGTTGAGTAAACCGAAACGTAACGGTTTTGCAATTCTTTTTCTAATCCAAAGTCGTTTTGTGACATATAACCGCCAAAAACAGATCCATATACTTTTAATAAATCGGCTTGATTTATTGCTGTAAATGTTAAAGCTTGTGAATCGTAACCATAACGAGTGTTATCATTATATTCTTGTTTAGAATGACGGATTTCCATACCTGCAATCGCAGAGAAATCATGCTTTTCTGCGAAAGTCTGATTGAAATTTAATTGCTGACGGAAATTATAAGCATTAGAAAACTGATTGGTTTCTTTGATAATATCTCCATAAGGCAAGTTGTAAACCGCTTTGTTATTCACAATTGTCACCAAACCATTTACTTTGTTTCTCACATAATATGATTCTCTATCAAATAATTGGCTTGCGCGATCTGAAGCAAATTCATATTGGAACATCGCATTATAAGTAAACGCATGGCTGAATTTTACATTGAACTTAGCAAATGTTCTGTTTAAGAAGTTTTTGTTTTCAATTAAGTTTCTTCCTAATTCATCCATTGGCGTAATATCCATGTTGTAAAGACCATAAGTCTGCATAGAATTAAGTGTGAAATTATTGTAGCGAGAAGCAGCAGTCGAAACAAAATTGCTTCCATCAGCATTAACCAACTGATTATAAGGTTGCCATTTATAACCTGGATTGGCTGGTATTGTAGTTGGATTAAGAGGATTATAATATTGAGTATCTCCTATTCCGTAATTCAAATAAGTTCCCAAATCTAAAGACAGCCAGTTGTTAATTTGTGTTGAGTTTTTCAAATTAATTCCAACCGTTTGGTTTTCAGAATACATATCTTCTAACTGATTGTCTTTGTAAGTTATAGACGCATTAAAAGTATTGTTTTGGCTAGCTTTACCTAAACTAAGGTTGTGTTGCATAAAATACTGATCGCGTTTGGCATATTTTGCTACATCATCGTAGTATTTATACCCCTGAGAACCCAGCTGATTCAAACGATTATTCATATCTGCTTGCGAAATATTTCCTGCATACCCATTTAAAATAGTCTGCATTCCTAAACTTTGAAAAACTGCATTATTCAATAAAGACTGCGCATAAGTAGCTGAATTAGCGGTTTTCAAGTTAGGATTTCCTTCTGCCCATCCTCTTTCTAAACCAATAATATCTGCAGAGCTAGTAAGATTGCCCGTATAATTTCGGTAAGGCGTTACAGTTAAATTACTTGAAAACGAAATATTTGTTTTTCCTTCTTTTGCTTTTTTTGTGGTAATTACGACAACTCCATTTGCAGCGCGAGCACCATAAATAGAAGAAGCTGCGGCATCTTTTAAAACTGTAATCGTTTCAATATCTTCTAAGTTCAAACTAGGAAGATTTTCTTCTATAGATGCATAAGGAGTTAATCTTGTATTTTCGACAGGAAAACCGTCAATAACATATAACGGTGCCGTTACCCCTCTCATTGAAGTTGTTCCACGAATTCTTCCATCCTGATATCCAACAACACGTCCTTCTAAAATTTTATCTAAACTGCTTAAACGTTGTTCTTGAAACTCTTTTGCTTTTAAACTTGAGAAAGATCCTGTTGCCTTTTCTGCCGATATATCCTGATAACCAGTCTTCAAAACCAGTCCTTCAAGTTCAAAAATATCTTCTTTCAAAACAACGTTGATAACACTTCTTCCTTCAACTTTTATTTCTTGCCTAACATATCCTAAATAAGCAAAAGCCAAAGTCGTTTCACTGCTTACTGCAATAATCTGATATTCACCATTAAAATCGGTTTCTACACCTCTTCCTGAACCGTTATCAGAAATCGCCGCACCTACCAAAGGCATTCCTTTTTCATCTGTAACTTTACCTTTTACAATAAAATCTGCTACAGGTTTTTTCTCTTCCGTTTTTTCTGTAGAGACTTTTCTAGGCATCAGAATAATGTGGTTTCCCGATACTTTAAAATCGGTACTCGTATTAGTAAAGATTTTATTTAAAATAACTTCTATTGAAGCTTCATATGCATTTACATCTATTACTCTGTTCAAATCTACAGATCTTACATTATAAACAAATCTGTAATCTGTAGTGTATTCAAGTCTTTCAATCACTTTTGCAACAGTCATATTGCTGGCATTAAAAGAAATCTTGTTTTTTTGAGAATAAGTGGTTCCGGCGTGCATTACTGTTAAGGCAGTTAGCAGAAATAATGTGGTCAATTTCATTTTCAAATCAAATTTCAAAAAAGGCTTATCAAACCTGATTCTGTTCAAGAGTTTTTTCATACTTTTAAATGTTTTTTTTAATGTTGGTTGGTTAATTAACTGACCGCATATACTCTACCGGGAAATGTTGGCGCATTTTCCGGTTTTTTTATAACGATCCTTTTCTTTTTGGATTTCTGTTACATAGGCTTGTTGATTTTAGATTTTAGATTGTTGATTTTAGATTTCTCAATCTTGTTTCTTCGCTCTTTCTTCTTTCTTCTATATTCTTTATGCGTCTTTACTTAATCGTTATTTTGTCTCGGTCAATATTGTAATCAATCGCATAACTGTCGCTAAAATATTTCAAGACCACTTCAATGGGTTCATTATCAAAACGAGCGTTGAAAATTTCTTTTCCGAGTGTTTTATTTCTGTTAATGAAAGTCACATTGTATTGGCGTTCTAGTTTTTTGATAATAGCATCAAAAGAAGCATTTTTAAAAACCAGACTTCCTTTTACCCAATCGGTATAATAATCCGTATTGACCTGTTCTATTTTAATTTCGCTCTGTCCCTGTTGAGCCGAACCTTTAAAACCTGGTGTTAAATAAACCTGATTTTGGTTTGTTTTCTGATCCTTATAAAGCGAAACTTTACCTTCGACCAATACAACATCTGTACTGCTATTATTAGTATACGAATCTACATTGAACTTAGTTCCTAAAACCTCAACATTCACTTGTTGCGCATTTACCGTAAACGGATGGCTTTTATCTTTGCTAACTTCGAAATAAGCTTCACCCGTTAAATACACTTCTCTATTTTGTTTTTTGACAAACTGAACTGGATATTTAAATGACGTTCCAGAATTCAAATGCACTAAAGTTCCGTCTGATAGTTGCACCTCAAATTTTTTACCGTACGGAATTTTCAATGTATTGTAAACCAATTCTCCTTCAGCAAAAGCTTTATTATAAACCAATCTGTTTTTCTCTTGTTTTCCAATAATATTTCCGTCTTTGTCCGTAACATTTTTTTCTCCAGAAATATCAATAGTTTCAGATGAACCGTTACCCAATTGTAAAACAATCTCGTCGACTCTAGGCACAATTACATTTTGTTTAACTTGTTCTGCACTAGAATTTTTATAGAAATAAAAACCTCCCAAAGCCACAATTAAAATCGCAGCATATTTATAATAAGATGAAAATCTTCGTTTATAAAAAACATTATTTTCCTTATTGATTCGTTCCGAAAGCTGTTTTCTAACTTCGGTCGAATCAAAAGTGTTCAAAGCAGTATCAATTGCATAATTGGTTTGCACAAAATCCTTAAATACAATTTGATTCTCTTCTTCTTTTAACCACTCGGTAAGCTGCTCAATCTCTTCTTGAGAAGCCTGATTTGTGATAAATTTAACAATTAGTCTCTCTGACTTTTTTACTGTCATTTTAGTCGTTTTTAATATTATTACGAAGCCAAAAAACAAAACCCTAACAATTTGATAAAGTTTTTTTCATTTTACTGATTTTTTTATTTTTCACAAGTGTTTTCTCTCAATAAAACTCGACTAATTTGATAGATATTACAAACTAAAAGATTTATATTTGCATTTTTCTTCCTTTTTTATTTGTAATAATTTTCAAATAGAAAGGCTAAAAAAAGGTCGATTTGAGCAAATTCAGTTTACTTTTTAACCTCAAAACCTATTAATTTATATATTTGTTTTTATGAAGATTGATGATTACAGCGATAATACCATTCTAATTGAGTCTCTACAAAATGGAGATGAAAGTGCATACACGTACCTTATCGACACCTATCATCATAAACTTTGTGTGTATGCCAACAGCTTGGTAAAGAATGTTTATAGTGCCGAAGATATCGTGCAAAATGTTTTTATTAAAGTTTGGGAACAGCGTACAAGACTAAAAGTAGATCATTCGCTCAAAAGCTTTCTTTACAAACTGGTTTATAATGAGTTTATCGATTTGTACCGAAAAAACCAGTCTTTATTTTCTCTAGAAAAATCGTATTATGATGCCTTAAACGGAATTGTTCAAGAAGAAGATTCTGAATCTTTTCAAAGGGTTTTGAATGCGGTAAACAAAGAGATTCAGAATTTACCGCCAAAATGCAAAGAGGTTTTTATTTTAAGTAAAAAAGAAGGTTTAACCAATATTGAAATAGCCGAACATTTGGATGTTTCTATCAAAACCGTTGAAGCGCAGATTACCAAAGCGTTCTCGATTTTACGAACTTCTTTGGAAGAAAAAGTAAAGAGTGTTTTGTTTCTTATGTTTTCAAGAAAAAAAATGCAAACTAAACCTAATCAAGCTATATTGTAATAAAAATCTTTCTTAAAAATAATTAAAACACTAATAAACAAAGACTTACAACACTACTCAAAATTTGTAGTTTTCAAAATAATAATTACCTTTGCATTATTATGAAAACACAACCGTTACATATTACAAAACCATCTAAAGAAACATTAGAGTTTTTTAGAAATCTTCGTACTTCAAAAGAAGAAAACAAAGCAAAATTAATTGCTAAAAAAGACATTTATTTCCCTAAGTCTAAATAATATATACAAATCTTGGAGTTAGATAAGGAAATTCCTTTTATTACTGAAGAAGGTTATCAATATCTTGTAAGTTTTGTCAAATTTTCTGCAAACGGAATAGATTACGGCATTCCAATAATTGATGTTTCAATCACATTGATGAATAATGAAATTGAGTATAATTCAATTAAAACTTTAAACATTTTTGTTGACATAATACATAATTATTTAAATCAACACAATGTTGTTCTTTATTATTACTGTGATACGGCAGTAATTAAGATGAGGATTAATAGAGATGAAAAACTTTTACCACAGGAGTATAGAAGTAAATTGTTTTCGTCAATGTTCAATAAAAAAAGGATTAACGATTATCTATTAGCAGAAATTAGAATAAGTGATCCGGAAAGAGGCGATCACTTTACTTCTTTGATTTCAAGCGTAAATAATGTTGATAAAATTAAGCTTATTGAAGACGACTTAAAAAAATTCAATAAATAAGTAATTATCTATTTTACTTACTTTTCAAAGCATAAATATATCCGCTTCCTTTTTCTCCATTTTCCAGCTCATATTCGGTTTGAATTCGCGTATAGCCATCACCTTCAAATTCATCGAGATAATCCCAATGCGAAGCCAAATCTTCCGAAAATAAAACATACGCCTTTATCGTTTCGGCTTCTTCATTATTCACAGGAATAAAACCATTATACCCTAAAGAAGAGCCCCAACCCCCTTCTTCAAGTTTTCCTTTTATAATTGCTTTTTTCCATTCTCCCTTAATCGGATCCATAACCGAATGATTGGATTCTCCTGGAGCCAATGATCCGTAAATAATTAAAGCCGGAATTGTTTCTATGTTTTTCATCTATAATCTCTCAATATCTTTCGTCTTACTTCTATATTCTATATTCTTGTTTCTCTATTCTTTCTTCTATAAGCATCTTTCATCTCACTTCTTTCTTCAGCAAAATCTAAAACAGGTGTCTTCATATCATGGTATAAAAGCACTTTCCAGTTTTCGTCTTTTGCCTGCTGTTCCCATTTCTTACGAGATTCCATGGCACGTTTTCCGTCGAAATCCGTTTTGTAGGCAACAGGAAATTTTAAATATCTTTTTTGAGGCAAATCATCTGCTCCATAAAAAACAATTTCGTTATCGGCTTTAATCCAAAATACTTGTTGAAATTTGGTATGTCCTGCTGTAACTTCAAAATAAATTTCGTCTGTAATTTGTCCGTTGTCTTCATTTAATAATTCAACATTTGGCAATTCTTTCAGCTCATTTAATAGTTCAGGAACGTACGACGGATTTTGCAATTGTTCTAAAGCAAAATCTATTTCTCGTTCTTGAATATAAATCCTCGCATTTGGGAAATTTTGAACAAATTGATTATTTTCAAAATAACCGATTCCTTCTATATGATCTTTATGTAGATGCGAAACCAGAATTTTAGTAATCTGTTGAGGTTCGATATCATTTTTTCTCAGCATTTCGTAAATAAATGGAACGCCATTATTGACAAATCCTAAACCGAAATCTATTAAAATAACATCATGATCTGTAATAACAACAAAAGGCTGAATCGCCATTTTTAAACCAGAATCGATTGTATGCTCTGTTAAAAGCTGAAACTCTTTTTGAGAATTAACAATATAATTTCCTTCTTGTAATGCTATAATTTTCATGTTGCTTTTGTTTGTAATGGTATAACAAAGCAAAGTTCTTAAGAATTTCTATATTTGTAAAACCTTATTTTTCGATATAATCAATCGATAAAACCGATTTAGAAATGGAACTTCGTCAGCTTAAATATTTTCTGAAAGCAAAAGAATTACTGAATTTTACCGAAGCAGCTTCGGCACTTTATATCAGTCAGAGTACTTTATCGCAACAAATTAAACAATTGGAAGACGAACTTCAAGTTCCGCTTTTTAACCGAATTGGAAAACGAATTACATTGACAGAAGCTGGAGAATTATTTTCGGTTTACGCGCAGCAATCGGTCAACAAAGCTTCTGACGGACTTCAATTATTAAAAGATTTAAACAAACTCGAAACTGGAAAAATTGCCATTGGCGTTACCTACGCTTTGCGACATGTCGTTACAAAAGCTTTAATTTTGTTTAGTTCCGAATATCCTAAAATTCAATTCGAAATTATCTTTGGAACTTCGCAGGAACTCATTCAAAAACTAAATCATTTTCAGCTCGATGTTATTCTAACTTTTGAGGAAATTGCTTCTGAAGCGCATTTTAAGTATCTAGAATTGTTTACTTCGCCAATGGCTCTGGTTACGTCTTCTGAAACTTCTTTAAAAAATAAAAAGACCATTTCTCTAGAAGAAATTAGTACGTTGCCTCTTGCCATGCCTGCTGGTGGTTTTAGCACCACTCAATTTATCAGCAAGGCCTTTGAAAAAAACAATTTATATCCGAATGTTACGATAGAAATAAATGATATTCCAACATTGCTTGAATTAATTAAAACGGGAAAATGGCACACGATCTTAACGAAAACTACAATTGAAGACGAAAAAGATTTGTACGCCATACCAATAAAAGGAGAAAATATGACCCGAACTGCAATGCTGATTTCTTTGAAAGAAGTATATGAGAAAAAAGCAGTTAAGGCTTTTTTGAAAATGCTCGTAGAGAATTTGAAATAGTTTTTAAATATCGGATTTTTAAAACAAGTCCCAGCGGGACGGCATATTTATAGAAACAATTATTCCCATTTCAAAAGAGCCCCAGCGGGGTGAAATATTAATTTTAGAATTATGTCGCTCCTCTGGAGCTTTTGCTAACCATGTATCAAATAATCTATAAATATTTCATTCCTCCGGAATTTTGTCTAAAAATTGTTTGTAGCAAACTTTGTCAAAGTTTTAAACTTTGACAAAGTTGTCATTATTAAAAATTTATTTCAACTCTGCTTCAAAAGGCGAAGCAGGCAAATTTTCTTTATTGTATAAATTGGCTTCAACTGGATTATCTGCCCAAGCATAACGCACTTTTACAGGATTTAAAACGGCATCATTCCAAACTACGATTTTATCGCCTTCAATAATTGCTTTTGCCCAAACAAACTTTCCATCTGTTCCTGCAATGGCAAATTCTTTTAACTCATTTCCGTTTTTGCTTTGCAATCCTGTACCCATATCTGAAAAGCTTAAAATCAGTTTATTGCCATTTTGTTTCATCGATTGAAAAATCGGACCAGAAGCAGTTAAGTTTTTTTCTCCGTAAACCAATTTTCTTGCTTGCAACGCTAATCTTTTTCCAACATCATATTTGTCTAAAGGATGAATATCATTCCATTCGCCCAAATCTATTGTTATCGCCAAACCTGTATTTGGAACTTTCAACGTATTTAATTGCTGCTGTCTTAAAGCTGCCCAATTACTTTCTGTTGGTTCTGTTTTGGGTTCCATAAAATTAGGCAGCTGCACCAATAAAAATGGCAGTTTTTCCTGTTTCCATTGCGCACGCCAATTAGAAATTAAAACTTCCATTAAAGGTCCATATTCCAATGGTTTTCTAGTATTGGCTTCGCCCTGATACCATAAAACCCCTTTTATTGGATAATCTTTTAGTGGTGCAATCATAGCATTATAAAGTCCGACAGGTTTCCAACGCACAAAAGTTTGCCCTGGTAACGGTTCCATTTTTGAACCTAATTTGTATTTCCAAGTTCCTTTTAAATCAATAGTTTTATCGCCTACAATTAACTCGTAAGGTTTATCGATTACAAAACCTCCTTTTCCAGAATTGTTGATGATGCGAACCGTGATTTCATTTTTTCCTTCTTTTAAAACATTAGAATTAAAAGAATAAATTCTTGGCGGATATTGGTACGAAGTTGTTCCAACGAAATGTCCGTTTACAAAAACGGAGTCAGCATCAACAATTCGCCCTAAAATTAATTTTGCTTGATTTTCCTTTACTTTTTCCAGAACAAAATCCTTTTTAAACCAAACCGAACCATTTATTTTCCCGAGTTCACCATCGGCCCAATAACCTGGAACATTCATTTCCTTCCAATCTGAAGTTTCGATCGAATTTCTCCATTTATCTTTCAATCCAAGATCGGTTTCATTGAGTAATTTATACCAATTTGAACTAACTTTTCTATCGTTTTCATCGATTTGTTTTTCGAGTTTTCCGTCTTTGAATTTTAGATATTCCTGCTCATATTCGGGGAATTTTTTAATGCTTTCTTCGCTAATCCACGATTCTGCAGGAGAACCGCCCAAAGCACTGTTGATTAATCCAATTGGAATTTTATACTTCTCGTATATTTCTAAAGCGAAGAAATATCCAACTCCTGTAAACTGCAAAACATTTAGAGGATTTGCTTCAACCCAAGAACCAGATGAAAAATCATTTCTTTCTTTCGCAAAATAATATTCATCGGGAACTAAAAATTGTCGAATATTCGGATTGGCAGATTTTGCAATTTCTTCTTTGTATTTGTCTTTCAGTCGATCCATTGGAAGTTCCATGTTGGATTGTCCTGAACACAACCACACATCTCCAAATAGAATGTTTTTTAATACAATTGTATTGGATGCTTTTAAAGTCATTTCATAAGGTTCGCCTGCTTTTTGAGATGGAAGCTGGATCGACCATTTTCCGTCTTGAGCTGTTGTTGTGTCGTATTTTTTTCCTTTAAAATCAAGTTCGATTTTCTCGTTTGGCGATGCCCAGCCCCAAATATTGACTTTTGTATCACGCTGTAAAATCATTCCGTCACTAATTAATCTCGGAAGTTTTATTTGCGCGTTTATGCTAACTGTTATTAAAAATGCTAGAAGTATCTTTTTCATTGTATTATGTTTTTTTGCCACAGATTAAAAGGATTAAAAGATTTTTTTTTATTAATCTGTGTTAATCTTTTTAATCTGTGGCTAAAATAATTAGTGAAATTCGTGAATTCGTGGCGAAAAAAACCTATTCATAAGTATATAATTTTATTTTTTGAATTTCGTAATCGCCAACTGAAATTCTCAAATGCCTCCCTTGATGGGTTTGATCTCCGTTGAAATGTCTGATGGTTTTCCATTTTTCATTTTCAAATCGGCCTTGATCGGTTTTTAGAATTCCTGCGTTTACATTTTCCTTCAATGGTTTAAAAGTAACCACAATTCCTGATCCAGAAATATAAAATTCATCTTTGGCAATTTCTATAATAATCGCACTAGACATTGGCCAAGTTTCAGCTTTTGCTCCATCAGACCAATTTAAGGTATAATCGTGTTTGAAAGTGAATTCGTAATCGCCCATTTTGATGATTTGCGTATTATTTTCTTTGTCTAATAAAACACCGTCAATTTTTCCTTGTCCTTTATTGGCTTCAATTGTCGGAGTTAACTGTTGCACTAAATCATATATTTTACCTAATGGTTCTTTTTTGCCATCGGCAACAGATTCTATAGAAAATGGCGAAAAACCAATTGCTTCGTAATGCCCTATAGCGTATAAACCTTTGAAAGGTGCAGTTTCATCAAAACGGTGTTCTGGAATAAATAACGGATCGCCTTGACGGGTAAACAAATCGTTCCATTGTTTGAATGACGGATTGTAAAAATCGGGCGCTAAAAAGTCAATCGAATTTCCTGCGGCTTTCCAAACGTCCATAATATGAGGCAACGGTCATGCACTTGGATATTGTCCTGGCTTTTTTTCTGGAGCGTTCAACGCTGCATTGACAAACATCGGAATTGGATAAGCGTCTTTTCCTGCCTTAGCAACAATATTGGTGAACTTAGAAAAATACCAAGCCATAAAAATTTCGTCGGTATGTAATCCTTTTCCAAAAATTCCTTCCCAGTTTCCTTTTGTTTTGAATCCGTTTTTCTTCCAGATTTCTAAAAATTCAGGAACTAATTTTTGTTTGTTTTTTTCTAAATATTGGATCAATTCCTCTGGAACCGGCTTCTGAAATGCAGCATTCGCTAAAGCGTGATAATCACGAGCGGTTGGCAGCATTCCGATTTCGTTTTCAACCTGAACCATAATTACGGTTTGGTCTTTTTGGTCGAAATCTTTGATATGCGCCATCAGTTTTTTGAAAGCATTCAAATCGGCCTGAAGATTATTTTCGCTGAAAGGCGTTAAAATTTCGTGACTTTTATTTGTATCGTCTTTAACTCTCGGGTATTTTTTCTGGTTGAGTTTTACCCATTCTGGCGCGTGGCTCGACATGCTGTTTTTCCATGATCCAAACCAGAGAAAAACAAGTTTTAAGTTTTCTTTTCGCGCACGAAGAATCAAATCATCTACTAACTGAAAATTAAATTTTCCTTCTTGCGGTTCTATCAATTCCCAATAAATCGGGGTTAAAACCGTGTTGAGGTTCATATCGGTCAATTTAGACCAGATAGGCTCCATACTTTCCATACTGGTTGCAGAGGAATTTCCTAATTCTCCGCCTCGTATTAAGAATGGTTGTTGGTTGACAATTAATTGTGTTTTGTTTCCTGTCTTTTGAAGATGAGGTATGTTTTGACTAAACCCAAACTGTATCGTCAAGAATGCAATGAGAAGAAATTTGTTTCTGAGAATATTAAACATGGCTTATATTTTAATATTAAAAATAACAAAGCAGCTTTGTCAAAGTTTTAAACTTTGACAAAGCTTTTTTGATTCTGATTGAGGAGTTTCTTGCGGAGATTTGCCTCGCCTGTTCGCTACCGCTCGGGTCTCGTTCCTCGAAATGACAAAACTACGCGTATACTCAACTTAAAAAAACTACGGTTTTTGTAATTCTCCTGAGAAACCTAAACTCACATCTTTTCCTGCAAGACCATCTGCTGCGCCTTTGTAAGCGTGTTTACGAACGTAATTTGCATCCCAAAGATTCGGAGATTCATTTGGAAGCCAGTATTCATGTTCTTTAGAATTATCTGATACTCCCCAAATTGTAATTCCGTATTGCTGAGCTGCAGGAATATATTTTTTGTATGAATCAATAACAAATTGATACATTTCTGCCTGAGAAGCTTGCTGTGCAACTGTTGGTGTTGCGGTTCCTAATCTGATGTCTAATTCAGAAATTTTAATCAATTTTCCTGTAGCTGCCAGTTTTTGAAACATCTGGACAATTTTATCTTTCTCTGTAGTTAAACCAATGTGCATCTGTGTTCCGATTCCGTCTACTTTAGCACCTTTCTCTTCAATATATTTTACGTACTCGATTAATCCGTCACATTTATCCAGTCTCGATTCTAAGTTATAATCGTTGATGAAAAGTTTATCTGTTTCATTTCCGTACTGACGTGCTAGTTTGAAAGCCGTTACAGCATAATCTTTTCCAAGATATTTAATCCATGAGAAATAATCTGAAGCCGTATCGCCTTCTGTCCCGTTTCTTAAAGTTCCATCTTCTTTCATTGGTTCGTTTACCACATCCCAAGAGAAAACGCTTGTTTTATAATGTGTCATCATTTTAGAAATCCAATCTGTCATAGCATCGCTAATAATTTTAGTTTTCTCTGCATCTGTTTTCTCAATTGTAACTGGAGCTGTTGCGCCTCCACCAGTTGCTGTACCATCGGTCACCAAAACATTATCGATATAATAGGTTCCTGCCGCTCCTCCTAAATCGAAACCAAAACCTGTTTCACCGCCTTTTGCTGCGATTTTCCACTCGATTTGTTTCCAAGTTGTAGTCGTTGCCTGATCGCCTTGGTAACTTGCTACACCCGATGGAGTTGTCGAACATCTTACAGAACCTGCAGCCTCAGAACGAATCATATACGAAATGGTATAGTTTTTTCCTGCTACTAATGGAGAAGTAAAAGTGGTTTGAATCTGAGTTTTCCATTGGTTTCCAGCATCAGATGTTGCATTGACTACTTTCATAGCTCCACTTCCTTCGTAAGCATTTGAAGCTCCTGCTGTGCTTAATGCATCAGCTGCTCCATTGGCTTTGCTCCATCCTGTTATTCCAGAATTAAATGTTCCGTTAGAAACTAAATTAACTGGCCCTGTCGCAGCATCCAAATCGACAACTGCTAGCGTATTAGCATCAATCAGATACGTTACATTTGGAAGATATCCTAAATCTAAATTAAACTGAAAAGTTGTGCTTCCTGCTTTAAAATCGCCTGGCGCTAATTTAATTTTAACTTGTTGCCAAGAAGAAGTGGTTGCAAAAGCTTCTGTCCATGTTCCGCCTGTGCTAAACCAATCTTTGTATGGATATTGATTTGCTAATGAAGCATTGAATGAAATACGTCCTTTTCCTGTTACATCAGATTTGATATAAAATGAGATTTCGTAATTATGCCCGCCAACAATTGGTACATTCGGAGAGGTAACCTGAAGACTATAAGCCGCCGAAGAACTTGCGCTAGAAGCTAGCTGAATTGCCGCAGATGTACTTGTTAATCCAGCATTAGCAACTGTTGTAATGCCTTTTCCTGGGTTATTTCTAGCCCATCCTGTAAAAGTTCCGTTTTTAATAGGCGTTAGATCCAAGACATTTGTTCCGCTTGAACCTGGAATTACTGTAGGGGCAATAATACTGTTTAGGTAACTTGCGTTCTGGTTGGAATGCCAAATTAAAGTGTGTCCGAAAACTTTTAATCCTGCGCTTTTTGTTGCAGTAATAAAAGCATCTACATTAGCAAAATCAATTTCTCCTTTGGAGTTTACCATTGCCCCATGCTTCATTTCGTAACCTGGCGTTACTTCATCAAAATTTTCGTTTACGATTTTTCTATAATTAGCATCGCTCATGTACAAACTTATTCCGATTCCGTTTCCTAAAGGAAAATCAGAATAGTTTTTTAAGGGTTCGTAACGGCTTATTTTTTCTACTAAAGCTAACGGAAGTTCGGCTCCTGTAACTTCTCCGTGCTCTGGGTCTTTTCCCCACTCCATCAAATTATCATCGCATGATGACAAAATCATTAGTGATGAAGCAATTATTGGTATGATATATTTAGATTTCATTTTGTGGCTGTTGGGTTAGTTAAAATCATTGTATACTGGCGTATCTAATGGTACAATTCTCCAATTGTCTGTGTAGACTTTTACAGAAGTTGCTTTTGAAGGAAATTCTACTTCGCTTGCGCTTCCTGTTACATTAGATAGTTTTACATCAGAATTTTCGAAGTAAATTCCAAAGTTTTGATACGTTGCCGCTTCGCGAAAAGCTAGAACTGTTTCGAAAGTAAATGCTTCTTTAGACCAAGCGTAGAATTTATTTAATGGAATGGTAACGGTAATCCATCCCGTTGTATTTACTCCAATTGACTTACCATCTTTAATCCAAGGAACATAGTTGTAACAAGCTCCTGTCCATTCTCCACCATTAAAATTATTGATCATACAAATTTTTAAGAAACCTGAATCTCTCCAAACATCTGGCACATAGATATCAAATTGAAATCCTACTTTATCCAATGGCGTACTTGCTGGAATGTATGGCGTTAATTGCGCTCTCCAATTGTCTACTCCATTTCCTGCTGTCCAAACTTCAGTACAACGGTTTTTTGCTGCATCAAAAGAAGCAATGCGAGCTGGACGATGAGGTACGTATTTTCCTTGAGATGTATTTATGGTTCCTAAAGCTGCCGACTCTAAATCTGCTGGCTGGATCATGCTTGTTGAACTTCCCCAATATCCGTGTGAACCTTGTCCGTCAAAATTAAGCAGTAAACCTTTTTTGAAATTAAAATACGCTGGAGAGTAAACGCCTCCGTTTGATGTTTCGGCATAAATTGAACCTCCTAAATCTGAGATTCCGCTTGGTACCACAACGGTAAATGATTCTCCTTCTTCATCTGAAGTGATTCCTGTTGTTACTTCAACATTTCCAGGGAAAACTACTTTGCTCACTTCTGTCAAACCTGTTCCTGAAACAATAATTGTCTCTCCGGGATTTGGCATTGTATTCGACATGCTTAAAATAGCTGGTTTTCCTGAACGGATTTGAAAAGGAAATGTCACTTCGTTTGAATCATTTACAAAACGAATTGTATTTCTTACCGATGGATCTGCATCTGTAAGGGGTGTATCTGCAGAAATGCTTACCAACATTGAATTGTTGGAAACAAAAACCACATTGAAGTAGGTCGAATATCCGTTAATATAAACTTTTTTCAGTCCTTCAAATCCAGAACCTTCGATACGCAATAGCTGTCCTAAACGGGCAAAACTAACTTCTCTATCTGGTACGGTCGAATTTACATCTTCTAAAAACACTTTTGTAATGGTCATTGCGCGTCCTTCAGAATCGTTGTTGTCGCAAGAAGTAAATAGCATACCGAAAACCATCATGCTTAATAGTGCAATAGGTGCCCAATACTTTTTATTTAAAATATATTTCATATTTATGTCTTTTAGTTTTTTATTTCTGAAACTAGAATAAGTCTTTTATTTTCTCTTCTGTAAACTGATACGGAACAGGATTTTCTCTCAATAACGGATTCTGAACCAATTCAGATTCTGGATAAGGAAGTGTGAAAATTGTTGCATCGATTACCCCAATTGCTCTCGGACTTGTCGCTTTTGTAGCATCAACCGTAACGGTATTGGTAGCAGTGTCGTACAAAATTGGAGTTATTGTTCCTCTATTTTGCGCAGTCACATAGTTGATTACTTCCTGCTGTTTGTAGTAAGCCCTGCGAACTAGATCGTACCAATATTGCCCTTCCATACATAATTCTACTCTTCTTTCGTGCGCAAGATCTGCATAAGTCAGTGTTGTTTTAGGATCTAAACCTGCACGTGTGCGAAGTCTGTTTACAACCGAAATAGCTGTTGCATCTGCAGTTGTAGCATTGTTTCCTAAAGCTGCTTCTGCGTAATTTAAATACACTTCTGCCAGACGTAACATGTAAGTATTTAAAGCAGAATTCATACGCGTAATTTTAGAATTGTCTTTGGTAGAACCTACAACTCCTTTTTTAATGGTTAAGAAATCAGCACTGTGATCTACTGTATAACCGCCATTTGCTTTATTGATTTCTGCATAATGATCACCATCTCCCATAAAAGTCGCTCTACGACGAAGATCTTTTGATTCATATTCTTGTAAAACATTATAAGAAGCTCTTGTCCAATATCCCCAAGCGGCATCGTCTCCTGTAATATCAGAACCTAATGCAAAATAAGCCTGTTGTGTATTGTTTACTCCATAATCTCCGTTTGGAACCCATTGCAGTGCAAACATCGATTCGGTATTGTTGTTATTGTCAATCATGAAAAGATCTTCATAATTGGTCATTAAGCTGTAAGGTCCTGAACTCATTACTTTTTCTGCCGCTTTTTTGGCCAAATCAAGGTATTCTTGATTGCGTGTTCCGCTGTTTGGGTTATCACTAACTCCTGAAAATGATAAATAAACACGAGACAGCATTCCGTAAGCGCTGTATTTTGTTAAACGCCCAGCCTGACCAGCAGTTTCTGGAAGGTATTTTGCAGCAAATTCTAAATCACGCATCGAGAATTCGTAAACATCTTTCATTGGATTTTTGTTTACGATTGGATTTTTTACCAATTCTCTCGGATCTGTAGAAATAATTACATCTCCCCATAATGAAGCCAAATACCAATAAGCTGTTCCTCTCATAAAACGAGCTTCAGCAATATATTTGTTTTTAACAGTCTCGCTCATTGCGCTTCCAGAAATTCCAATGATGACATTATTAGACTGCTGTATTACATTATACAAAGATGCCCAAGCCGAAACCAAAGGCCCTGTTAGTCCCGTTTCTGTTAAATCTGTAAACGGATAAACATAATCTGAGAAAGGCGCATACATGTTTGCGGCACGTCCGTCTCCTAATCCGTAGTAGAATTTATCATTAAAATCAAACCATACTTTATTGTATAATGGCCCTGTTGCGGCCTGAAAATCAGATTCCGTTTTATAAAAGTTCTCTTTTGTAATTACATCATTCGGTTCAACGTCCAAAATATCGCTGCAACTCGTCCAAACAAATGGCAATGCAATCATTAAAGCCGTGTAAAATATTTTCTTTGTTTTCATTGTGCGTTTTTTAGAAATTAACAGTTAATCCAAGCGTAGTTACCATAGGTGAAGGATAACGTCCGTTATCGATACCATTTAAAAGTTGGTTTTGGTACATTGCACCTACTTCAGGATCATATCCTTTATATTTGGTAAAGGTTAAAACATTCTGCATGTTTGAATATACTTTGATGTTTGAAATTCCATATTTAGAATATAAATCTTTAGGAAGATTATACCCAATCGAAATATTCTTAAGTCTTACATAAGACCCGTCTTCAACAAATCTGTTGCTTAAACGATAATTAGAAGCTGAAGCTGCTGATGACGCTGCAATTCTAGGCATGTAAGGATCTCCGCCCACAATTTGCACATTACGATAATCGTTTGGTCCGGTTCGGATCGATTAGTTCTAATTGCGCGTATCCTAAAGCTGATTTCAATAAATTGGTATTCTCGCGTGGGTTTTCAAGCCATCTTCTTTGGTAATTTAAAACATCATTTCCGTAAGAACCTGTAAATAAAATACTCACATCAAATCCTTTGAATGAAAAACTGTTATTGAAACCGAAAGTGAAATCTGGATTAGGATCTCCAATATAACCTGCATCTTTTTCGTTGATTACTCCATCTTTATTTACGTCTTCAAACATATAATCTCCAATCCAAACGCCATTTTCACCAATTACCATTCCTTCCGGCAATGCTGTTGGTTTTACTGTTCCTGTAGCATCTTTATAATAGAAATCTGTTGCTTTTTCAAAACGTCCGATTACTTTATAACCATAAAATTGTCCTAATGGCTGTCCAACTGCAGTACGTGTAACCACTGTTACGTCTGAACCTTGTTGCAAAGTCTGATCGTAAACTCCAGATTCTGAATTCAATTTCAATACTTTAAATCTGTTCATCGAGATATTGAAATTTGATTTCCAAAGAAAATCTTTTCTCTGCATGTTTATGGTGTTTATCGTAAACTCGAAACCTTTGTTTTCAAGAGATCCGATATTAGCAAAAGGTGGCGTTGTAGCTCCTTGACCCGTTGTTCCTACATAAGCTGGAAGTGATAATCTTAGTAATAAATCATCTGTCTTTTTATAATAAACATCTGTTGTAATTTCAATTCTATTGTCTAGAAGTCCGATATCTAAACCAATATTAGTCTGGTTTGATTTTTCCCATTTAAGGTCTGGATTTGCTGTATTAGTTGCAATTTGCCCGCTTCCCCAATTGGTTGCCGAAGTGCCATAAACAGAAGTATAAGCATTATTTGGTACGCTTGAATTACCTGTAACTCCCCATCCTGCACGTAATTTTAAATTGCTAATAGTCTGATTTTCTTTTAAAAATGATTCGTTTGAAACTTTCCACGCTAATGAAGCAGATGGAAACCAATCCCATTTATTGCCTTCAGCAAATTGCGAAGATCCGTCTCTTCTGATTGTTCCTGTTAAAATGTATCGATCATCAAATGTATACGTTGCTCTTGCAAAATAAGAACTAAGCGATTTTGTAGAACTTGCATTTGAGTTTCTAGCCGTTGTTGGGTCTCCAGCGTTTAAATCTGTAGCTCCATTGGTTAAATAACCTGAACGGTACCCATAAAGATTTTCCCAATTTTGCTCTTGAAATTCTTGAGCTACCAGTGCATTAACATTATGTTTTCCGAATGCTTTATTATAAGTCAAAGTATTAGTCCACATCCAGTTTTCGCTCGTAGATTTTGTTCTTGACCCTTCTCTAACTTCATTTGATAATGCTCCAAAAGTATAAGATGGATTAAAAGTATATCGGTTTCCAAAACCATAATCTATAGAATATTGGGTTCTCAATTTTAAATCTTTTGTGAAACCAATTTCGGCATACACATTTCCTCTAATTCCGTAGTCTTTACCATGATTATCTTTCAGCATTGCAATTCCTAACGGATTAGTTTGAACGAATTCAGTAGTATCTGGCCCGTCAAAAGTACCGTCAGCATTTCTAGCTGCTACGTTTGGAGTCTGTTTTAGTGCCGTTAAAATAACCGAATCATCATTTACTGTAGTGACCTGATTGGTTTTGTAAGCATTTAAATTCACTCCAACTTTCATCCATTTCTTTACTTGCGAGTCTACAACTGCACGAATGGTCATACGATCAAAAGAAGAACCGATGATCGTTCCTTCCTGATCAAAATAAGACATTCCTAATGCATAAGTAGTAGTATCAGATCCGCCTGACGCAGATAAATTGTAGCTCTGAATTAAACCTGTTTGAAACAATTCATCTTGCCAGTTTGTTCCTTCTCCTAATAGATCAGGACGAATAAAATAAGGATCTCTTTGAACGATTCCTAAATCTGATCTCGTGTTTTTCAGCGTTCCATATTCTCTTAAATTAAGCACCTGCAATTCTTTAGGCATTTGCTGCCACCCTACATAACTGTCAAAATTTAAAGTCAAATCTCCTTTTCTACCTGTTTTAGTAGTCACCATAATTACCCCGTTTGCCGCTCTAGAACCATAAATAGCAGTTGCAGAAGCATCTTTCAAAATATCTATAGAAGCAATATCATTAGGGTTAATTCCTGAAAGCGGATTTGTATTTAAAGAACCTGAATTACCATCTATAATAACACCATCAATTACATAAATAGGTTCATTAGAACCTGTAATAGAGCTTATACCACGAATACGTACCGAAGAACTTCCTCCAGGCGTACCGCTATTTTGCTGTATCTGCACCCCAGCCGCTCGGCCTTGCAGTACCTGATCGATAGTTGTAGAAACAGATTGTGTTACCGCAGAACTAGATATCGAAGAAATTGCTCCTGTTAAATCTGCTCTTTTTGCAGTTCCGTATCCAATAACAACAACTTCTTTTAAGTCGTTTAAATTCTCTTCTAGTACAGCATCAATTTTAGTTTTATTATTCACTGCAACTTCATACGGTTTGTATCCAATAAAGCTAAAGACCAAAATACTATTATTGGGAATAGCTTGAAGGGTGTAAGTCCCGTCAAAATTAGATACGGTACTTGTTTTGGCTCCTTTTACAATAATGTTGACACCTGGTATTGGTCATACACCATCAGATACTGTACCTGTAACAGTAATTTGTGCATTTACTGCAGCAGAAAATACCAGCATCAGGATTAAGAACCCCCAATTCTTAAAGTATTTAGATCTGCTTTTAGTAATTAAAAAGTTAGTCATAAATAATTGGTTTAATGAGTTAATAGTATGGTTTAGTTAGTTTTCTTTTTAGATGACTTTTTTACTCGATTTCATTTTAACATTTCAAACAAATAACTAGCTTATAGTCAAAACAAATATATGCAAAAAACAACAATACGCAATCGGTTGTGTTAATTTTTATTCCTAATTTCAAAAAAATAAAGCTAAAAAAAAGAATTATCTGTATTAATAATTAAAAAATATTAAACAATCATTAAAAACAGCATTTAATATCACGAAAACGTTAGAGATAATAAATCATTTGATTCAAAATCTTAAAAAAAATATAAAATGTTAAAAAATGAGATTTTTTCAAAAAAAACTAAAACGTTGTAGTAACTGTCTAAAAATTCATCATAAATTAAATCTTTCGCCATCCCTTATAAAAGCTCACTTAATAAATGTTATAAACTGAAAACCAAAACTATATTGTTAAAATATTATAATTCTTACAAAACCAAAAGGGTTGACAATCGGTTGCTTTTATTTCATAAAAAAACTCCCTTCCAAATAACTGGAAGAGAGTTTTAAAACTATAAAAAAGGAAATGAAAAAGGTTATAAATTCATCTTTTTCGCGTCTTCTACAAATTGCTTTAATCCGATATCGGTTAAAGGATGTTTCAGAAGACCTTTTATCGCAGAAAGCGGTTCAGTCATTACATCTGATCCAATTTTGGCACAATTGATAATATGCATGGTATGTCGCACAGAAGCTGACAAGATTTGAGTTTGATAATTGTAATTATCGTAGATTTCTCTAATTTCAGCAATTAAATGCATTCCATCAGTAGAAACATCATCTAATCTTCCTAAAAATGGCGAAACATAAGTTGCTCCTGCTTTAGCGGCAAGTAAAGCCTGACCCGCCGAAAATACTAAAGTAACATTGGTGCGAATTCCTTTTGAAGAAAAGTATTTACACGCTTTTATACCATCACCAATCATGGGCAGTTTCACTACAATCTGAGGATGTAAATCAGCTAATTCTTCTCCTTCTTTTATCATTCCTTGAAATTCGGTCGAGATTACCTCAGCCGAAACATCGCCATCAACGATATTACAAATATTAAGATAATGTTTCAGGATATTTTCTTTTCCTGTAATGCCTTCTTTTGCCATTAAAGACGGATTGGTGGTTACACCGTCTAAAACACCTAAAGCCTGCGCCTCTTCAATGTCTTGAAGATTGGCGGTGTCAATAAAAAATTTCATAAGTTTTTTGGTTTGTGGTTAATTGTAGTCTGATTTCTAGTAAAAAAAACTTTGTCAAAGTTTTAAAACTTTGACAAAGTTCTCAGCATATTCTAGTAAGTGAAAAATGTGCATTTCGATTGATTTTGCTCTTCAAAAAACCTTCAATAAAAAATACTCACTATTATTTTATCAAACTGACCTTTTATTCGTTTCGATTTTCAAAAAATAGTAACTAAACCTTCAATCTATTTTTCTTAAATCTTAATGTAAAAAAAGCCATAATCTTAATGCACATTTTCGAAGTTTCTATCTAAAAACACTTTTAACTTTTTACGACTATCATATTCAAAGTTAAATTCTTTTCAGATATTTTTTCTCTCACTAAATATTTTATAGAAACCTAACAGGTTTTAAAAACCTGTTAGGTTTGCTGTAGAAGTTTACCAATTAAATGTATTGGTTAATGATATTTTCAAACAATTCTTGTTTACCGCTTTGAAGATTTAATTCTCCATTTTCGTGAGCGATAGTATAAAGATCTTTAAGGTTTAATTTTCCGTCAGCAAAATCTTTTCCTTTTCCAGAATCGAAAGAACTGTATCTTTCTGTTCTTAATTTTTCGTAAGGAGAAGAAGTAATAATTTTGTCAGCAGTCAATAACGCTCTTGCAAAAGTATCAGCACCGCCAATGTGAGCTAAGAAAACATCTTCTAAGTCTGTAGAGTTTCTTCTAATTTTAGCATCAAAGTTAACTCCACCACCTTGTAATCCACCAGCTTTTAAGAAAACTAACATCGCTTCTGTTGTCTCTTGAATGTTATTTGGGAATTGGTCTGTATCCCATCCGTTTTGGTAATCTCCTCTGTTCGCATCAATGCTTCCTAACATTCCTGCTTTTGCAGCAACTTCTAATTCATGTTGAAAAGTGTGCTGCGCCAATGTAGCGTGATTTACCTCAATATTGATTTTGAAATCTTTGTCTAAACCATAATTTTTCAAGAATCCAATTGCCGTTGCAGAGTCAAAATCATATTGGTGTTTAGACGGCTCCATTGGTTTTGGCTCAATAAAGAAAGTTCCTTTAAAACCTTGTGCTCTTGCATAATCTCTAGACATTGCTAAGAATTGTGCCATATGGTCTAATTCTCTTCCCATGTCTGTATTTAAAAGAGACATATAACCTTCTCTTCCTCCCCAGAATACATAGTTTTCTCCGCCTAAAGCGATTGTTGCATCCAAAGCTAATTTTACTTGTCCACCTGCTCTTGCAACTACATTAAAATCTGGATTTGTAGCGGCTCCGTTCATAAATCTTGGATTTGAGAAACAGTTTGAAGTTCCCCAAAGCAATTTAATTCCAGAATCCGCTTTTTTCTGTTTTAAATAATCTGTAATAAAAGCCAAACGTTTTTCTGATTCTGCGAAAGTTGCTCCTTCAGCAATTAAATCGTAATCGTGGAAACAGAAATAATCGAATCCCATTTTGCTGATAAATTCGAAAGCAGCATCAGCTTTATCTTTTGCAGCCTGATACGGATCTGATGAAGCATCCCAAGCAAATTGCTGTGTTCCAGGTCCGAATGGATCGCTACCTTGTCCACAGAATGTATGCCAATATGCGATAGCAAATTTAAAGTGCTCGCGCATTGTTTTTCCAGCTACAACTTGGTCTGGATTGTAATATTTAAATGCCAACGGATTATCAGATTCTTTTCCTTCAAATTTAATTTGGCCAATACCTTTGTAGTATTCTTTATCTCCTAAAACTATCATTTGATTTTTTTATTTATTTGTTAATATTAATTCTAATTCTTGTTTCCATTTTTTATAAGCCGTTTCGTATTCCTCTTTATTTTTTAGAGGCAAAAAGGTCATTACGTGGTCGTTTGTTGTAATTCCCGAACCAAATTTTTCAAAGTCACCATCTGTCAAGCCTACTGCTCTCGCCGCTCCTACTGCTCCGGTTGTATTGTAAATTTCTATTTCATGTCCAATTAATGTTGCAACTGTATTAGAGAAAATTTCGGAACGGAATAAATTATCATTTCCAGCTCTAATTACATTAATAGTTGCATTATCATCTTTCAAGCATTCCATTCCATACACAAAAGAAAACGCAATTGCTTCCAAAGATGCTCTGAATAAATGTGCATTGGTATGAATATTAAAATTCAGATTTAAAATATGAGATCCAATATTTTTATTATTGAACATTCTTTCAGCACCATTTCCAAACGGAATAACAACCAATCCTTGCGAACCTACATTTATCTGAGATGCTTTTTCATTCATTTCTTCATAGGATTCATTTCCGATATTGTTTCGCATCCATCGGTATTGGATTCCTGCTCCGTTTATATTCAGCAATTTTCCAACTCTCGGATTTGATTCCGTATAATTTACATGAACGAAGTTGTTTACACGAGTACTTTTTCCTGAATTTGTTTCTGTCACAGCATAGAAAACGCCTGATGTACCACCTGTTGCAGCAACTTCTCCCGGACGAAGCACATTTAATGACAAAGCATTATTTGGCTGATCTCCTGCTCTATACACAATCGGAATTCCAGCTGGAAGACCTGATTCAGCAGAAGCTTTTTCAGTAACAACACCTTGATTCGTAAAGTTTTCAACGATTTTTGGCGTTAATGATTGTTCGATTCCGTAGTAATCCAAAAGCCAATCGGCTACTTTATTTTCTTTATAATCCCAAAGCATTCCTTCAGACAAACCGTTTTTAGTTGTTGTTACTTCACCTGTCAGTTTCAAAGCGATGTAATCTCCCGGAAGCATGTACTTAGAGATTTTATTGTAAACTTCAGGTTCATTTTCTTTAACCCATTTCAGTTTTGAAGCCGTAAAATTTCCTGGCGAATTCAATAAATGCGACATGCATTTTTCTTCTCCAATTTCGGCGAAAGCCTTATTGCCAATCTCAACCGCACGGCTGTCGCACCAGATAATAGAATTTCGAAGCGCCTTTCCAGCTTCATCCACAATTACTAATCCATGCATTTGGTAAGAAATACCAATTCCCTGAATTTTCGATGCGTCGATATTAGCCTCTTTAATCGCTCTTTTAGTTGCTGTACAAATGTGCTGCCACCAAATTTCAGGATCCTGTTCTGCCCAGTCTGGGTGAATCGAAAGGATTTCCATTTCGTTTTGCGGTTCATTCAAAACGATTACTTTTTTGCCCGTTTCTGCTTCTACCAAGGCTGCCTTGACAGAAGAACTTCCAATATCATATCCGATATAATACATACTTACAATGATTCTCTTATTATTAATTTTGTCGGCACATAACACTGAGTATCTTCGTCATGCGTAATAAATGCCGCTGCTTTGGTTCCCATTTCTTTAAAATCAGTTGAAACAACCGAAATTCCTTTGTATATAAATTTTTTCATAGGGGTTTCGTTGTACGATAAAAACCCAACATCTTTCCCTGGTTCAAAATCCTTCTCTTTGCATTGCTCTAAAAAGTGCCCTAAAATCCTATCGCTTACACTGATATAAGCAATCCCTTTTTCGATGCTGAATTTCTTTGGATCTGTAAGCACTTCATATTCAAAACCAAAATCCGCACAGAATTTTTTAAAAAACTCCACTGTTTCCCACGGGTGATTGGTAAAATCTGGATACACAAACTGTATCTTTTTATACTTTTTAAACAAATCACCTGCCTCTCTCAATGATTCATAAAACGCCTTTCCAAAATCCTGAAAAACATAATTACTCGTTTTATCAGCTCTGATGTTCCAGTCAATCAAAAGCAGCTTATCTTTTGAAATCGCTGATAATGCCGGAGCAATAGCCGCGTGATCAAAATTCATCACTACATATTTGTAATACTTGCCTATTCCGTTGTTAATGATCGTTTTAAAAACATCAATATTATAATGATGAAACTGCACATCAATAATCACATTATCTGGGAGATTATTTACAACCGAATGATATAAAACCTCTTTATAAGCCTTAAACGTATCTAAAACCAAAAGCACTTTCCTCGTTTCTCCTGCTACATAATAGCCTTTGTTCGGCACAGAATCAATTACTTTTTGGTCTTTCAGAATAGAATACGCCTTAAAAACCGTATCCCTCGAAAGCTGATAGGTCTTGCAGATTACATTCACAGACGGAAGCAAATCTCCCTTTTGCAAAATGTTCTCCGCAATTGCATTCGTAATTCCGTCCACCAATTGCTGATACTTCGGAATATCACTTTCGTGATTCATTATAAACTCAAATTTTTCTTCTTCTTTTAGCATACCGTTCTGTTCCGTTCTGTTATGCTAAAGTAGCTAAAAAACTTTTATAAAAAATTATTTTTCACATGAAATATGTTATTTTTTTTAAGCTCTTTTTTATTCTAATAATTTGGGCGTGTGCTTGTCCCGATAACTATCGGGAGGCTATCCGTTGCAAGTCCTCGCCTGTTCGTCCCTCACGGCTGTGGGCTTTCCACTGCTATCCCTCACGCAAAACCGTTTCAGAAGAACTTTTTCCGTAATCTTTATCATCCTTCTTTGCATAGCTCTGGAAGAGCTTAATTTTTATAGAAAATTCCAAATCTAACAGATTAGAAGCTCCAGAGGAGCGATACATTTACCACAAATAATATATCGCCCCGCTGGAGCTTTTACAATCGGATGTTCTAAAAATTCTATAAATATTTCGTCCCTCCATGACTTTTCTTTGCAACTTTTAATATGCATCTTCATTTCCTCTGTAATCTAAGCAATAAAAAGAAACATAATCGACTCACACAACCGATTGTAATTTTTATGAAATTTTTTTATACAAAAAATCTTAATCAATTAATCTTCTTATCCCATAAGGATCAATCGTAATAATCGAACCGTCTTCTAAATAATCGATTTTGGTTACTTTCATGCTACGCAAATGCGTCACCCCTTTTGACAAACTCGAATCGTGATAAAACAAATACCACTCGTCTTCTACCTCGCAAATCGAATGATGTGATGTCCAACCCACAACAGGATTCAAAATTCTTCCCTGATACGTAAACGGCCCATAAGGATTATCGCCAATGGCATAACAGATAAAATGAGTATCGCCTGTAGAATACGAGAAATAATATTTTCCGTTGTATTTATGAACCCAAGAAGCTTCAAAAAAACGACGGTCATGATCGCCTGCCAGAATCTCATTTCCATTTTCATCCAAAATTTTAATTTCTTTTGGTTCTTCAGCAAATTCGAGCATATCATCTCTCAACAAAGCTACAATTGGCCCTAAAGCTTTTTCTTTTGCCAGAGGTTCTTCATTATCTTGATCGTATTGATTGTTTCGATATTTTTGAAGCTGTCCGCCCCAAATTCCTCCAAAATAGATATAATGTCTACCATCTTCATCTTCAAAAACGGCTGGATCAATACTGTAACTTCCTTTTATGGCATCTTTTTCGGGAACAAAAGGCCCAACTGGCGAATCTGATATGGCAACCCCAATCTGGAAAATTCCGTTGGCACGTTTAGCAGGGAAATACAAATAATACTTTCCGTTTTTATGCGCTGCATCTGGCGCCCACATTTGCTTTTCGGCCAAGCCACATCATCTACATGCAATGCAACACCATTATCGACTACTTCTGATGAAATGTCTTCCATAGAAAAAACATGATAATCTTCCATCCCGAAATGATCGCCGTTATCGTTAAACGGAATTCCAGCATCAATATCATGAGATGGGTAAATGTAAATTTTTCCGTTGAATACATGTGCCGAAGGATTGGCTGTGTACATATGGGATACTAAAGGCTTTGAAATCGCCAGGTCATTAATTTCTTCAAAATTAATGTGTTCAATGCTATCTTCAGGCATACTTCTATTTTGTTTTAAATAATTAAGCTCTTCTTTCTTTTAATTCTGTTTCAATCTGCACTTCCATTTCTTTATTGATTTTATAGAAAAACAACAATCCAGCTCCAATTAAAAAAGGGATTGCAGGGAAAATACTCACTAGTAATTTGATTCCATTTATGGCTGTTTGAGATTGTTCTGGCGCATTGGGAACGTAGTGAAAATAACCTAAAAATAAAGTGGTTAAAGCACCTCCCACGCTCAGTCCTGTTTTTAGTCCAACCATCATTGCAGAGAATATAATCGCAGTTGCACGGCGGTTATTTAACCATTCTGAATAATCGGCCACATCGGCAATCATTGCCCAAAGAATTGGGATCGTTATTCCATAGAAAAATCCGTGTAAAATCTGGGAGAAAAACATCAGACTAATTGATGTTGGAGGATAAAAATAGAATGCTATAATGAACAAAGTCGAAATGAATAAAAATACGCCGAAAACATTTCGTTTTCCATATTTGTCTGCGAGATTTTTGGACAAGGTAATACCAACAATCATAAAGATAATTCCGCCTGCATTGAATAAACCAAAACCTGCTGAAACGGGATCATTCCCAAAATGATTCAATCCGATATTTGATAAAGCATCTAAAATAGGCTGAATAAAAATGGCTAATTGTTCTTTATCAACATAATTCTCAAAATAATACACATACGAACCGCCTTTCATTGCCAAAGTCACAAAAACCAAAGTCGTCAGCGAAAGCATAATAACCCAAGGCCTGTTTTTGATTAAATCGCTTAAATCTTCTTTTACGCTTGACTTTTGTTCGGGTTTCGGAATAATTCTTTCCTTGGTCGTTAAAAACGTAATTAAAAGCATAATCGTTCCAATAATCGCTAATGCAGTCATGACTTTTTCAATTCCAATTGCTTTATCACCGTTTCCAGCACTTTTGATAATGCCAAGCATGAAAACCTGAACAAAAAACTGAGCAAACATCACCGCCACAAAACGGTACGACGACATACTATTTCTTTCTTTCATATCGCCCGTAATAACACCGCTCAAAGCAGAATAAGGCAGATTGTTTCCAGCATAAAAAAGCAATAATAAAGTATAAGTTACAACGGCATAAATTACTTTTCCTTTATAAGAGAAATCGGGAGTTGAAAAGGCTAATAGCGCCACTACTCCAAGTGGAATTGCCGTTATTAAAATCCAAGGTCTAAATTTTCCCCATTTGGTACTGGTTCTGTCTGCCAAAACCCCAATAATCGGATTAAAAATAAAAGCAGCAATTAATCCAACAATCAGCATAATGATCGAAGAATCTGTTGGTGATAATCCGTAAATGTCGGTATAGAAATACGCCAAATAGGTCATCAAAGTTTGAAAAACGAGGTTAGCAGCAAGATCTCCTAAGCTGTATCCAATTTTTTCTTTGATGGATAGTTTTTGTGAAATGTTAGTCATTCGTGGGTTTGTGGTCATTTTTGATTAGTTAGTTTTATTCCTGCAAAGTTTGTCAAACCTTGTGGGTTTCAATTGTTTTTTTACAACTCTTAAATCAGCCTAACAAGGTTTTGGAAACCTTGCAGGAAAACGAATTACAATTTAAACAATCGGTTGTGTAAAATTAGTTAAAAAAACATATTATGCAAATTTAGTTTACTTTATTTAAGATATTTTTCAAACCACAACCGATTGTTGGTTATTTTCTCAAAACTTACGCTTTTTAGTATTTATTCTTTAGTTTCTTTCAGCTTTAAAATACTATCGTAAGCTGATTTATGTTGCAAATTTTTATCAAACGGTAACGGATAATTGGTTCTTCCTTTAATCGGCCAATCGTTTAGCCACGATTGCCCGTCATGAACACCCCAAAATGTAACTCTGCTGATTTTATCTTTATGTTTTAAAAATAGTTTAAAAATCGATGCGTAACGCTCTGCTACTTGTGTTTGAACTGAATCGGGTAATTTTTCTGGATATGGATTCATTTTAGGATTTCCTTCGAATTTCTGATTTACATCGGCGCCTTTCAAATCCCACGGATTTGGTAAAACGGTAATATCCAATTCTGTAAAAGCCACTTTGATTCCTAAAGCCGAATATTCCAAAATACTTTTCTCAATTTCTTCAATGGATGGACTTTGCAATCTCCAGTGTCCTTGAATACCTACTCCATCCACTTTTCCGCCTTCAGCTTTTATTTTTTTGATTAATGCAATTGCTCCAGCTCTTTTTGCGGGTTCTTCGATATTATAATCGTTATAATATAACTCCGCTTTTGGGTCTGCTTTTTCTGCGAGTTTGAAAGCATCAACTAAGTATTTTTCGCCAAGCATATTCAAAAAAACGGATTTTCGTAAAGTTCCATCTTCGTTTAATGCTTCATTTACCACATCCCATGAATTGATTCTTCCCTTATATTTGGAAACTATTGTCGTGATATGATCTTTCATAAAGGCCTTCATTTCGGTACTGTCGGCAATTTTTTCCATCCAAGGTGCCAATTGGCTATGCCAAATCAAGGTATGTCCATGAATAAACATTTTATTCTTTTGTCCATACGCCACAAATTTATCTGACAAAGTAAAATCATATTTGTCTTTCTGTGGATGCGTGTACATGGATTTCATGATATTTTCTGCTGTACTCGCATTAAATTCTTTTTTAATCAAAGAATCTACTTTTTTGTCTTTTTGTTCAATTTGGTCAGCGCTTAAAGCTGTTCCAATATAGAAATCATCTTTGTAAGCATCTTTTAACGAAGCAGTTTCTTTTTGCGATGTACAGCTAACAGCCAGCAAAGTCGTGACGGCAACTAAACAAGGTTTAATAAATTTCATATCTTTTGGTTTAAATAGTTAATTGTTTTTTATTCGTTTAGTTATGTCATTCAGAGGAACGAGGAATCAAACTTGGGAATCGACAAAGATTGGCTACATTCTTCACAGAATATCTAGTGTGATTCCTCATTCCTCGGAATGACAAACTTTGCGTATCATTCTTTCCTAAAACTTTCTGGCGGCTCCAAATACGACTCCAAAACTTTTCCTGCTTCCGTTTCTATTACAATTTTCTGAAGCACCAAAGCTGGATCAATGGCATAAAATTTCAAAACATGATTTCCTGATTTTTCGATTTCATGCGTTGAGGTTATTATCTTAATATTATTGGCCACCGATTCTGCCCAAGCTTTCTCTGAAGAATCTGCGTTGAGGTTCATGATTTGAGGTTTTTCATTATCAAAGCCAATTCCGTATTTTAATCCGTCGCCTATTTTAAAATTGATTGTCGGTGAAAAATACGCTTTTACTTTTATTTTTCCTTTACTGAAAAAATGAACATTATATTCCAATCTTGGTGATTGTTCTGAAATTCCAATTGGATGAATATTTGAAGGCTTTATTGTTATTCCAGAATTTGTTTTACCAAGATTTGGAATTATAGTCCATTTTACTGAATCAGAATTGATTGCTTTAGAATAATTTTTACTTTCTATTGAAATGTAACCGTCATTTTCAACAAAACCTAAAACATTATCTAGATTTTTATTTATTGCTGTCTCAACTTTCGATGAATTATCCTTAGTAGAAATTCTCGCTTTAGCATTATGGGGAATTTCAATTGTTCTTGTTTTCGGAATCACATTTTTATCTGGCTGCTGCCAATTATCATAACCTATATGTGTTTGTGACATCATATGATTCCATTTGCCATTTGCCAATTGAGTGTGATAATAATTAGTAAGCTTGGCATCTTTTTCAAATAACTCCTTTACTTTTTCAGCACATTCATTTGCAATGGCTTTGCCTTGATCTGCATACAAATGATTTTTAGCTGTTGCAACATACATTTCATTTAAATTTGCACTTGCCAAAACAGGAAATAAAACGAGCTGATAAAAAGCATCCTTATATTCTGGTTTTAATTTTTCGTTTATCGAATTGGCTTTTTCAACCAATTTCTGATACTCCGCCACAATTCGGTCTGCTTCATTATAATTGATAACACTAAACGTTTTGGCATCTAATAATTCGGGTTTTCTTCTTGAATTATATTTGGTGTATAATTTCAAAATGGTCGCAATTTCTTCTGCAAATTGATTGTCAAAATTCTCTTTTGCCCAATTCACATAATAATCTTGTAAATTTCCTGCATTAAACTTTTCAGGATTCCACGCCATATCTAAGAAAAACTCAATCGGAAACTCCATTGGTTTAATGTCTCCAACATTTACAATCCAGATTTTATCGACGCCATATTGGTACGCCAAATCCATCTGTTCCCAAGTTCGCTCGATTTGATTGGTGTTAATCCATTTGTAATTTCGTGGCCCGCCCACATAATCATAATGATAATAAATGCCATAACCGCCCTTTCTTGGTTTTGCGTCGAGTTCAGGAAGTTTTCGAATATTTCCCCAATTATCATCGCACAATAAAAGGGTTACGTCGTCCGGAACGGTCATTCCTTTGTCATAATAATCCTGAACTTCTTTGTAAAGCGCCCACATTTGAGGTGTTGCTTCGGCAGGTTTTTTGGTTACTTCTGCAATAATATTTCTTTGAGTTTTTACAATATTTTCTAATAATTCAATCGCAGTTCCTTCCGTCATGGGTTCGTCACCGTCGCCACGCATTCCCACCGTAACAATAGTTTCTTTATTTCCCATTCGCCTGATTCCGTCTTTCCAAAATTTAATTAGGGCTTCTGAATTGGTATTAAAATCCCATTTCCCGTTAGATTTTCCCCATTCAGCATGCGCTCTTGTTAACGGCTCATGATGCGAAGTTCCCATTACAATTCCATATTCATCGGCCAAAACAGCATTCTGAGGATCTTCAACATAAAACATTCTTCCCCACATCGCCGGCCATAAATAGTTGCCTTTCATTCGCAGAATTAATTCAAAAACCTTATCGTAGAATTTCGAATTGAATCCGCCAAATTTCTCAAATGCCCAACCTGACAAAGCAGGAGCTTCATCGTTTATAAAAATTCCTCTGTATTTTACTTTTGGCTCTCCCTGAGAATGAGTTCCGGGTAAAACATGCAATTCCGATTGTTTTTTCACAGGAACATCTGCCCAATAATACCAAGGCGAAATGCCAATTTGATTCGATAAATCGTAGATTCCGTAAATCGTTCCCCGTTTATCTGAACCTGCAATTACCAACGCTTTTTTAATTCCTTTAAACGGATTTTCAACAATTTGGGTTGTAAATTTTTCCCATTTTCCCTGAAGTTCTATGGTAGTAATTTTTCCTTGTTTAGCTAATTGATTAATGATTTTACTTTTTCCTAATGTCCCAATAATGACAACAAAATCTTCTGCTTCAGCAATCTTTTTAATTCTTTTCGGATGTAAATCAGAAACTTGAAAAATATCATTTTCTAAATGTGCTGCTACTTTTAAAACTCCCACATAATCTTTATCATCAACTAAAATCGAAGCTGTTTTTCCTTTACTTATTAAAGGAAAGTTTCCAGCAGAAGCCTGATTGACCACATATTTCTCTGGATTTATGGCATACGAATTTGTACTTAATCCGATTAGGAAAAGTAGTAGAACTAGATATGAAGTTTTAATTTTAAAAAACATAAAGTCACAAACTTTTTTATTTAATCTCGCAAAGTCGCTGAGTCGCTAAGATTTTTTACTTCTTTTAGAGCTTAAAAAACTTTGCGTCTTTGCGAGAAACTATCAACGTAAAAACTTAGAAACTTTGACTATAAACCCAATTTATAAGCAATTCCCATTTCCAGACCTCTCAACTCAGCCAAACCTTTTAATCTTCCTGTTAAAGAATAACCAGGATAAGTTTCTGTCGCTTCATCAATTCTGTGAAGAAAACCGTGATCCGGACGCATTGGCAGACTTACTTTGACTTTATTCATTAACAACAATACTTTCTCAACGATGGCTTCCATTTTAACATCGCCATTTAAATGTTCCGATTCTCTAAAAATGGTTTCGCTTTCGCGGATGGTATTTCTCAGATGCAAAAAATGAATTCTATCTCCATGATCGTCTATAATTTTCTCTAGATTATTTTTTGGATCGGCACTTAATGATCCTGTGCAATAGCACAATCCGTTTGCTACTGACGGAACGGCACTGAAAATCGCTTTCAAGTCGGCTTCTGTTGAAACAATTCTTGGAAGTCCTAAAACCGAAAATGGCGGATCGTCGGGATGAATCGCTAATTTTTGTTCGTTTTTTTCCGCAATCGGCGTTACTTCTGATAAAAAATAAATCAGATTTTCTCTTAATTTTTGATTATCAACTTCAGCATAATTCTCTAAAAGAGACAAAATCTGCTCTGCCGTAAAATGGATTTTACTTCCTGGTAATCCTAATAAGACATTTTTAAACAGCAATGCTTTTTCACCTTCAGACAGTAGATTTCCAAATAACAATGCTTTTTCCTTTTCAATCTCTGAATAATCATTTTCTGAGTTTGGCCTTTTTAAAAGAAAAACATCAAAATAAGTAAATGCATCCTGATTGTACAGTAAAGCTCTGCTCCCGTCTTCGTTTATAAAATTATGATTGGTTCTTACCCAATCCAAAATCGGCATGAAATTGTAGGTAATGATTTTGATTCCGCATTCGGCCAGATTTTGCAAGCTGATTTTATAATTTTCAATGTATTGCAGATAATTTCCAGAAGCTCGTTTGATTTCTTCATGAACAGGAAGGCTCTCAACCACAGTCCATTCCAAACCAGCATTTCTAATCATCTGCTGTCTTTCGTGAATATCTTTAACAGACCAGATTTCTCCAACAGGAATTTGATGCAATGCGGTTACAATTCCAGTTGCGCCAGCTTGTTTAATGTCGATTAGTTTTACGTTGTCCTGAGGTTCCGAACCAACGCATAGTTTGCTGCATTTTTATCATACTTCTTTTTTTATGCCACGAAGGCGCTAAGTCGCAAAGTTTTATTTTAAAATACTTTGAAGAGAAAAACTTTGTATCTTAGAGACTTTGTGGCATCTTCACAATTAAAACCCAATACTATTCCCTCCATCAACTGGCAATACTGTACCGGTAGTATATTTTGATTCGCTTAAAGCGAAATAATAAACCGCATCTGCAATGTCTGATGGTTCTCCTAAATACCCCATTGGCGTTCTTCCTAACACTTTATTTTTTCTTTCTGGATCATTATCAAGTGCTGTTGACGACATTTTGGTCTTAATAAATCCCGGAGCAATACAATTTACACGAATTCCTGAAGGTGCCAATTCTGTTGCCATTGCACGAGTCATTGACTCAATTGCACCTTTGCTTGACGAATAGGCAATTACTTTTGGAATTCCATACTGCGATGCCATCGAACTGATATTGATAATGCTTCCGCCTCCGTTTACTTTCATATTTTTCACAACCTCTCTACTCACAGCAAAAACGCTTAAAAGATTGGTATGGATAATCGAAAGAAAATCTTCATCGGATACCTTTGGAATTTCTTTTTTCATATTGATTCCAGCGTTATTTACTAAAATATCAATTGCATTTTCTTTTGTAATACTTTCAATCATCGCAGGAATACCTTTCAAATCGTTTAAATCGAAAATTACTGGAATAGCATTTTTTCCAATTTCTCTACAGGCATCTTCTGTTTTATCTTTTGTTCTTCCAATAATGTAGGTTGTAATTCCGTTGTCACATAATTTCTTTGCTGTTGCAAATCCTAAACCCGAATTTCCTCCGGTTACTATTGCTGTTTTTTTGCTCATAATTTTTTTAAATATATTTTCGGTACGCTGATAAAACGGGTTCACTACCGTGAAATCGCTGATTTACACAGATTCTTCATTTTCATTTTTATTAAAAAAATCCGCCTTTTTCCGTGTCTTTGCGATAGCAAATCCGTTTTATCCGCGTTACAATTACTCAAATTTATTATCCATTCCCTGGTGCAAATGGGAATTTTAATGATTTAAAATACTCTAAAGTCTGTGTTGGCCTTTCAACTCCATCAGGAAGTTCTTTTCCCGAAAACTGCTGAAAGTACAGCAAACATGCATCACGCCACCATTTTGCTTCTTTATACTGAATTTCCAACAACATTTCAACTTCATTAAAACGTTCGCTGTCCATATATTTTTCAGTTTTCTTCCAGACATTCTGCATTGCAGCAACCTGATTTACACCTTCCTGATATTTTAATGCCAGACCATTCCAAAGCGTCAGACCGTTTTTCAGTTTATAATCCCACGAAACATGATGAAACCACAAAAGATCTTTTTCGGGACAGGTTTCTAGATTATCAAAAAGATTTCCAACTTCTGGCGCATATTGCGAGACGGCATTTGTTCCTGATTTTGATCGATCAAAACCCACTCCGTTTTTATCTGCCTTATGATAATATGTCGGATTCCATTCTGGTCTTGACAAATTCGAAACCCAAGCTCATCGCCCATAATGATGTCCAGTATCCATGATATGATGCAAACCCAGCGGAGTCATATAATTGACAACCGCTTCACGCGATTCGATCATCATATTTTTTATTAGTTTAATGAAATTTTCGTCATTAGAAAAAGTACTTCTTAGCCATTCATCAGCAATGGTTTCAGAATCTAGATAAGGATTCCAAGCCAATCTTCCGAAACCATACCAATTCGCCTGTGCAAAAGGATGTCCTGTCCAGTTTAAATCGTTCCCTATATTGGCAACGCCAGCAATTCCTGTTAATTTATTTGGATATAAAGTGCCGTCAACAACTTTAGCAACAGTTGAACCTTTTCCTTTTTGATAGGTATCGGACTCTAAAACTTCTTGAAATAATTTTGGCAGAAAAACCAAATGCGTGCTGAAGCCTAAATATTCCTGCGTGATTTGAAACTCCATCATTAAAGGAGTTTTCGGCATAGCTCCGAATAACGGATGAAAAGGTTCTCGTGGCTGAAAATCAATTGCTCCATTTTTGACCTGAACAATTACATTTTTTTTGAATTTTCCGTCATAAGGCTGAAATTCGGCGTAAGCCTGTTTAGCACGATCATTCGCATCATGTTCTGAATATACAAACGCCCGCCACATAATTATTCCCCCAAAAGGGGCAACGGCATCAGCCAGCATATTCGCACCATCAACATGGTCTCGTCCGTAATTTTGCGGCCCAGGCTGACCTTCCGAATTGGCTTTTACTAAAAATCCGCCAAAATCTGGAATTCGTTTATAGATTTCAGCCGACTTATTTTTCCACCAATTAATAACTTCATGATCTTTTGGATCGGCAGTTTTTAGGTTTCCAATTTCGATTGGCCGAAAATCTTGCAGTTAAATAAACTTTTATTCCGTAAGGTCTAAAAACATTGGCTAAAGCTTCAACTTTTTCTAAATACTGCGGAGTTAGAATTAAAGCGTTTGCGTTTACGTTGGTCAAAACCGTTCCGTTAATCCCTATTGAGGCATTCGCTCTAGCGTAATCAATGTATCGTTGATCTATAAAATCTGGCAATTTCTGCCAGTTCCAAAGTGAAAATCCGGCGTAACCTCTTTCTACAGTTCTGTCAAGATTATCCCAATGATTCAGTATTCTGATATTTATTTTAGGAGAATCGACAATATTTAAATTTTTAACCGATTTATTCGTCTGTAATATTCTCAAGAAATTAAAAACTCCGTATAAAACGGCAATGTCATTTTTTCCTGTAATAATGATTTGCTTTTTGTTTTTAATGGAAATCGTTTTGATAATAAAACCTTCATCATTTATTTTTTCAAAATCAGATTTCAACTCCTTTTTGATTTCGGCACTTATGCTTGATTGCGAACCAACGATTAGATTATTTTCTCCTTTTATATCTGATTTGATTTCGGGAATATTTCCCAACATATCTGAAAATCCTGTTTTAATTTCTTTCTCAGCAATTTTAATAGTTTCGGAATTTCCTAAAACAACAATGCGTCTAAGATTGCTTTTGTATTCTGAAGCCATTACAGAATTGCTAACGGCATTATACTGAAGCCACAATTTATAATCCTTTTGTGCCAAAGCCGAAAAGGAAATCAAGAGAAACAGGAAAAGAAATCGTAGTAAAGCCATGGTTTTAATTTATTCTTTATAATTTCATTTTAACAACATCAATATTTCACAAGCAATTAAAAGTATTTGATAAAAATTTAATCTAAAAAATACATTATCTTAAATAAAACAAGCAATGCAATCGGTTGCGTAAAAATATAAGATTGTTGTTTAAGAAAAAAATTTTAAGTTGCTTTTTTTCAAAAAAATATATTTCCATAACAAATAAAAGCAGGATAATTATAAAAACTATCCTGCCTATAGTGTGATAAAATTCAAGAATTAAAACTCTTCGTTACTACTTCTTATTCTTTTTTAGTATTATCTTTTGTAGTAAGCAATAATACTGGCTTTTGCCAAAGTCTGGCTCCAAAGGTTAAACCCTACTACTGCTGGATTTGTGTTTTCATCTGTTCCCAATTTATCGGATTTTAATGCATAAACGGTGATGATATATTGATGATATCCGTGACCAACCGGCGGACAAGGCCCATCCAAATCTTTTAATCCCATAATCGGTAACACTTTGGATCGCTCCTTTTGGAACAAGATTTTTAGTTCCTGCATTGGTTACCAATTCATTTACATTTGCTGGAATATCCACTACAACCCAATGCCAGAATCCACTTCCTGTAGGCGCATCAGGATCATACATGGTTATAGCAAAACTTTTGGTTCCTTCTGGAGCATTTTTCCATGATAACTGTGGAGACTGGTTTTCGCCTGAACATCCAAATCCGTTGAATTCCTGAATTTTAGTAGTTTCTCCTCCTAAATCCTTACTAGTTAATGTAAACGTTTTTTGTGCAAAAATAGATGTCGAGAAAATTGCTGACATCGCCAAAATTAAACTTAGCTTTTTCATTTTATCTGTTTTAAAATTTTAAGCAAAGTTAGATTTGGAACCGTTTAATAATTTTAGGCAAAGGCTCAAAAACTGTTGCTAAAAGCTCAAATCGTTTTATGATGTTTGGGTGTTACACCATATTTGATTTTATATGCCTGACTGAAGCTTGAAAGGTTTTCGTAGCCGGCTTCAAAAAAAACTTCAGAAGGGCTTTTTTCTTGACTTAGCAAATAATGGGCATGTTCTAATCTTTTATTTTGAAACCATTTTATAGGTGATTCTGAATAGTATTTTTCGAATTCTCTTTTAAAAGTAGAAACACTCATATTGCATAAAAATGCCAATTCTTTTAAAGTTAGTTTGCTTAAATGACTATTTTCGATAGTCCGAATGAATTTTTGTGCGGCATCATCGCTATTTGTGATTAAGGAATAAAGAAAATCTGTTCCGTATTTATCAGTCAAATAAAGCATAATTTCTTCAAACTTCACTTCTAATAATTTTGACTGAACTGCTTTTGAAAGATTAGAAATATCGGCTAAACTTTCTACAAAACGTTTCAGAAAATCATCATAATCAAACGCATAAACTGATTTTGGTTCAATTGCTTCAGATCTTTCAGATTCCATTTTTCTAATGAAATTATGAAGCATTTCATTAGAAAAAAACAAAAGAACACTTTTATAAAGAGACGTTTCAGAAATTCTTTTTTCTGTCATTAAACAATTTCCAGATCTCATTACAATAAATTTCGAAGGCGTTATAGACAATGCTTCATTATTAAAAATGACTTCTTTTGTGCCTTCAATCAAAAAACTGATGATATTTTTATTTAAAATAATCTGCTGTTTCGAAACGTCTTTAGAACTGCTATAACCAACAACATGAACTTGTTGTGATTTTTCTAAATTCATCTCGTCTGGAAGTGTAATTGTTTTCATAAAAATTATGGCTTATCAAACGAATCGATAAACCTTTATTATATATAAAATGCTCTTGATTTTATTTTTGCGTCGATTCTCTTGCCAATACTTCCGTATTTAAGAATGTAATTTCTTTGGCATCATCATCATTTTTAGATGATTTCAAATTCTTTATAATAATATCAGCTGCTGCTTTTCCCATCTTTTCGGCAGGATGCGTAATAGTGGATAAATTCGGATCTATAATCTGCGAAATCGGGTCGTTGTTAAAACCAATTACTTTAAATTCTTCTGGGACTTTAATTCCACGTTTTTTAGCAGTTTGAACAGCACTTACTGCCAAAATATCCCCAGGTGCAAATAAACCGTCTGGAATTGGGTTTAAATCGAATAAAGCATTACTGGCTTTTACTCCGTCTTCATAAGTAACAGAATTTAGATTAATAATCAATTCTTCTTCTACTTCAATATTATGATCTTTTAAGGCTTCTATGTACCCTCTTTTTCTTTCGTTGTACAAATTTCCTAATTCTGAGCCAGCCGTTAAATGCGCAATACGAATACATCCTTGCTCAATAAGATGTTTGGTAGCTTTGTAACCTGCTGTATAATTATCAATTACAACTCTAAAAGTATTATAATCTTTCGGAACCCTATCAACAAAAACCAATGGAATATTATTGTTAGAAAACTGATGAAAATGTGCTGTATCTCTAGTTTCCATTGCAAGCGAACAAATTACTCCACTCACACGATTGGAGTACAAAGATTTAGCCATATTAACTTCTTCTTCATACGAATCATGCGACTGCATAATGATTACAGTATAATCTGATTTTTGAGCTGTAATTTCTATACCGCTGATTAATGATGACAAAAAGGGCTGTGTAACGGTGGGAATTAAAACACCAATGGTTCTAGTTTTATTTCCACGCAAACCTGCTGCTAAAGTATTGGGAACAAATCCCATTTCTTCAGCGGTTTTTTTCACCTTTTTAATTGTCTTATCACTTATGGTGTGATGATCTTTTAAAGCTCGTGAAATAGTAGATGTTGCCAGATTAAGTCTCTCGGCAATATCGTAGATCGTTACATGTTTATTTTCTTCCATGAAATAAAAAATAAAGATGTAAATATAAACTATTTTCGTTCAAGATGTCCTATCGTAAAAATTGACATTAAATAAAAAAACGGTATGAAAAGCAATAGCAAACTTATTCATTTTAATAAATAAGCCACAGAGTGACAGGATACTTATAAAATACGCTACGATAAATTACGCATTTCCTAAGCTAATATCTTCAAATATAATGTCTACTATATATTTTCTTTCACACAAACATTTGACAAAAAACTTTCAAATAGTATCTCTCTTTTAAAACTATTACTTTTTTACATCATTATTTTTGTCTTTTAAAATTTTACCATCTTTGGTAAATTCTAGATCGATTTTGTTTGTCAAATCAACATCAAGGTCTTTGTGCCCATAGTCGATGTGCGTTATTTTTTCATTCGGATGATTCTTGGCTACATAAGCTTTAATATTATCTGGAATAAAATCAGTAGGAATTGGATTATCTCCACCGTCAACTTCACGGTACGAACCGTCTTTCCAAAATTCCACTTCTGTTCCATCTTTGAGCTTTACTTCATAACCTTTTTCTCCATGTTCAGGATCCTTCTGCACATTTTCTATTAAAGCATGACTAAAATGCTTCTTTAAAAATTCCTGAGCTGGTTTTGGCAATTCGGTTACTTCAATTTTCTTCTGTGCGCTGGCCGAGATTGTTACGATTAACAATGCTATGGCCATAAATAGCCTCATTTTCATAATTCATTTATTTAATTATAGCATTACTAATTTACTACTTCAAAAAATACATTCAAATGATTTTAAGAAACTTTTAATTTTTTCAACTATTACAACCATTTGATTTACAATCATTTTAAATCACATTTCTATCTAAAATATATCGCAACTTTGTCTAAAAAATTTATTTTAAAATAAAAAGAAAGTCTTTGCTAACAAAATCTTCGTCACTAAATAAGATCAAAAAAGATTAGCTCTTTATGATTTGTATAATAAAGAAAAATAGAAAAAGGTACACCAAAATGCAGATTTAATATCAAAAGCAGACAATAACTCTATTACAAGCATAAATCTTCTTCTTCCTTATTATTTTAACAAAAGAGCCATAATTCTCTTTTATTTACCGCATAAATCACACTTTTAAATACAACTCGTTTACATTGCCACTTTAATTTTATTTTTTTTTCATCTAAACATTTCAAAAAACCAAACCCTTTAAAAAGCAGAAAATCCCTGCCGAGGGATTGGGAGGAATTCTTAAAGAAAAAGCAGCGGCTCCCGATAAGCATGGGAGTCCCGCACAGTTTCCCTATTTCCCTAAAAACAAAAAACCCCATCCGGTTTGGATAGGGTTTTTCAAAAGAAAGGCGACGACATACTCTCCCACAAAACTGCAGTACCATCTGCGCAGGCGGGCTTAACTTCTCTGTTCGGGATGGGAAGAGGTGAGCCCCGCCGCAATAACCACCTTAAGAAGTTGCAATTGCTTTGGGCAATCTTTCCAATTAATAATTAGCTTCGCTCCGTTCGGCTATCGCCTCGGGTGGAAATCTGCAATTAATAATTAAAATAATATTTTAACATACTGAGATAAAGAAACAAACAAGCTTTTTTTAGAAAGTTTCCTCCCCCGATTGCTCGGGGGAAAAGTTTGTGCATAAGCTTACGGATTATTAGTACTACTCGACTATGACATTACTGCCTTTACATCTGTAGCCTATCAACGTGGTCATCTTCCACGATCCTTAAAAGAAATCTCATCTTGTGGTGGGTTTCGCGCTTATATGCTTTCAGCGCTTATCCCTTCCAAACGTAGCTACTCTGCGGTGCCCCTGGCGGGACAACAGATACACTAGAGGTTTGTCCAATTCGGTCCTCTCGTACTAGAATCAGATCCACTCAAATTTCTAACGCCCGCAGTAGATAGAGACCGAACTGTCTCACGACGTTCTGAACCCAGCTCGCGTGCCACTTTAATGGGCGAACAGCCCAACCCTTGGGACCTTCTCCAGCCCCAGGATGTGACGAGCCGACATCGAGGTGCCAAACCCCCCCGTCGATATGAGCTCTTGGGGGAGATCAGCCTGTTATCCCCGGCGTACCTTTTATCCTTTGAGCGATGGCCCTTCCATGCGGAACCACCGGATCACTATGCTCTACTTTCGTACCTGATCGACCTGTATGTCTCTCAGTCAAGCTCCCTTATGCCATTGCACTCTACGCACGGTTACCAAGCGTACTGAGGGAACCTTTAGAAGCCTCCGTTACTCTTTTGGAGGCGACCACCCCAGTCAAACTACCCACCAAGCACTGTCCCCCACATTGCGGGGTTAGGCCTCAGATAAACAAAGGGTTGTATTTCAACAATGACTCCACAACGCCTGGCGACGCCGCTTCATAGTCTCCAACCTATCCTACACATCATTTATCCAAGGTCAATACTAAGCTATAGTAAAGGTGCACAGGGTCTTTTCGTCCCACTGCGGGTAAACGGCATCTTCACCGTTACTACAATTTCACCGAGCTCATGGCTGAGACAGTGTCCAGATCGTTACACCATTCGTGCAGGTCGGAACTTACCCGACAAGGAATTTCGCTACCTTCAGCCGTTATAGTTACGGCCGCCGTTTACTGGGGCTTCAATTCAATGCTTCTCCGAAGATAACATCTCCTCTTAACCTTCCAGCACCGGGCAGGTGTCAGGCCCTATACTTCATCTTACGATTTTGCAGAGCCCTGTGTTTTTGATAAACAGTCGCCTGGACACTCTTCACTGCGGCCCGATTGCTCGGGGCGACCTTTCTCCCGAAGTTACAGGTCTATTTTGCCTAATTCCTTAGCCATGAATCTCTCGAGCACCTTAGGATTCTCTCCTCAACTACCTGTGTCGGTTTACGGTACTGGTTCTTACTGCCTGAAGTTTAGAGGTTTTTCTTGGAAGCCCTTAGGCGCACTATCTCTTTGTCCGAAGACTCCGAGTACTATCGCATTTCACCAAGATCTCCGGATTTGCCTAGAGACCCTATAGCTAGGTGCTTTAACGAACTATTCCGTCAGTTCGCGGCGCTTTCATCACTCCGTCACCCCATCACAGCAATAAGAAGTACGGGAATATTAACCCGTTGGCCATCGACTGTCCCTTTCGGGTTCGCCTTAGGTTCAGACTAACCCACAGCTGATTAGCATAGCTGTGGAAACCTTAGTTTTTCGGTGTGCGGGTTTCTCGCCCGCATTATCGTTACTTATGCCTACATTTTCTTTTCTGACCGGCTCAGCATCCCTTACGATACACCTTCAGCCCTGTCAGAATGCTCCCCTACCACTTGCAATTGCTTGCAAATCCATAGCTTCGGTAATATGCTTATGCCCGATTATTATCCATGCTCGTCCGCTCGACTAGTGAGCTGTTACGCACTCTTTAAATGAATGGCTGCTTCCAAGCCAACATCCTAGCTGTCTGGGCAGACAAACCTCGTTCTTTCAACTTAGCATATATTTGGGGACCTTAGCTGATGGTCTGGGTTCTTTCCCTCTCGGACTTGGACAGCTTAGCACCCAAGCCCTCACTGTTATCAATCATTATATAGCATTCGGAGTTTGTCAGGAATTGGTAGGCGGTGAAGCCCCCGCATCCAATCAGTAGCTCTACCTCTATATAACTAAAATAACGCTGCACCTAAATGCATTTCGGGGAGTACGAGCTATTTCCGAGTTTGATTGGCCTTTCACCCCTACCCACAGGTCATCCGAAGACTTTTCAACGTCAACCGGTTCGGCTCATCCACTGTGTGTTACCACAGCTTCAACCTGCCCATGGGTAGATCACACGGTTTCGCGTCTAACACTACTGACTAAAGCGCCCTATTCAGACTCGCTTTCGCTGCGGATCCATGGCTTAACCACTTATCCTTGCCAGCAGCGTTAACTCGTAGGCTCATTATGCAAAAGGCACGCCGTCACCCCACGAAAGGGCTCCGACCGCTTGTAAGCGCATGGTTTCAGGATCTATTTCACTCCGTTATTCACGGTTCTTTTCACCTTTCCCTCACGGTACTGGTTCACTATCGGTCTCTCAGGAGTATTTAGCCTTAGCGGATGGTCCCGCCAAATTCAGACAGGGTTTCACGTGCCCCGCCCTACTCAGGATACCGCTATCCATTATGCTCGTTACCCATACGGGGCTGTCACCCTCTGTGGCGCTCCTTTCCAGAAGCTTCCGGTTCCTTGCACATGAAATGTCGCGGTCGTACAACCCCACCTATGCCGTAACATAAATGGTTTGGGCTAATCCGCGTTCGCTCGCCACTACTTACGGAATCACTTTTGTTTTCTTCTCCTCCGCCTACTTAGATGTTTCAGTTCAGCGGGTTTGCCCACCTATCGGTGTGCTATGTCTTCAACATAGCGGGTTGCCCCATTCGGATATCTGCGGATCAATCTGTGTGTGCCAGTCCCCGCAGCTTTTCGCAGCTTATCACGTCCTTCATCGCCTCTGAGAGCCTAGGCATTCCCCATGCGCCCTTATTTTGCTTATTGCACCAATCTTGCCAATTAAAACAAGACCGTTTTTGTTTTGTCTTTTGCAATAAATTGCAAAAAACGCTTTCTACTTTCTTATTATTTTCTTATCTCAATATGTCAATGAACTTTAATAAGTATTAAGATTTTTGTATGAAGTATTAAGACTACTGTCTTGATACTTTGTACTATCATCTTTGTACTTTTTTGTGGAGAATAACGGAGTCGAACCGTTGACCTCCTGCGTGCAAGGCAGGCGCTCTAGCCAGCTGAGCTAATCCCCCATTTTTTAGTGATGAGTTATTAGTTATGAGTTATGAATTATTTCTCATAAGGCCTCAACCTCTAAAATTTCCTTTTTTTAAGTCAAATAGTAGTCCCGGGCAGACTCGAACTGCCGACCCCTACATTATCAGTGTAGTACTCTAACCAGCTGAGCTACGAGACTCTGTTTTACTTAATTTTTATCATTTTTTTAAATTAACAGCAAGAGCAATACAATCTCAGATTCCAAACCTCTAGTCCGGCATCTTATTTCCCCAGCGTGCTTTTCAGCTAACACTTGGGGCTCTAGAAAGGAGGTGTTCCAGCCGCACCTTCCGGTACGGCTACCTTGTTACGACTTAGCCCTAGTTACCAGTTTTACCCTAGGCAGCTCCTTGCGGTCACCGACTTCAGGCACCCCCAGCTTCCATGGCTTGACGGGCGGTGTGTACAAGGCCCGGGAACGTATTCACCGGATCATGGCTGATATCCGATTACTAGCGATTCCAGCTTCACGGAGTCGAGTTGCAGACTCCGATCCGAACTGTGACCGGCTTTATAGATTCGCTCCCCCTCGCGAGGTGGCTGCTCTCTGTACCGGCCATTGTAGCACGTGTGTAGCCCAAGGCGTAAGGGCCGTGATGATTTGACGTCATCCCCACCTTCCTCACAGTTTGCACTGGCAGTCTTGTTAGAGTTCCCGACTTGACTCGCTGGCAACTAACAACAGGGGTTGCGCTCGTTATAGGACTTAACCTGACACCTCACGGCACGAGCTGACGACAACCATGCAGCACCTTGTAAACTGTCTTGCGAAAGATCTGTTTCCAAATCGGTCAGTCTGCATTTAAGCCTTGGTAAGGTTCCTCGCGTATCATCGAATTAAACCACATGCTCCACCGCTTGTGCGCCCCGTCAATTCCTTTGAGTTTCAAACTTGCGTTCGTACTCCCCAGGTGGGATACTTATCACTTTCGCTTAGCCACTGAGATTGCTCCCAACAGCTAGTATCCATCGTTTACGGCGTGGACTACCAGGGTATCTAATCCTGTTCGCTACCCACGCTTTCGTCCATCAGCGTCAATCCATTGGTAGTAACCTGCCTTCGCAATTGGTATTCCATGTAATCTCTAAGCATTTCACCGCTACACTACATATTCTAGTTACTTCCCAATAATTCAAGTCCTGCAGTATCAATGGCCGTTCCACCGTTGAGCGATGGGCTTTCACCACTGACTTACAAGACCGCCTACGGGCCGCTTTAAACCCAATGATTCCGGATAACGCTTGGATCCTCCGTATTACCGCGGCTGCTGGCACGGAGTTAGCCGATCCTTATTCTCACAGTACCGTCAAGCTCCGACACGTCGGAGTGTTTCTTCCTGTGCAAAAGCAGTTTACAATCCATAGCGACCGTCATCCTGCACGCGGCATGGCTGGTTCAGGCTTGCGCCCATTGACCAATATTCCTCACTGCTGCCTCCCGTAGGAGTCTGGTCCGTGTCTCAGTACCAGTGTGGGGGATCTCCCTCTCAGGCCCCTACCCATCGTCGCCTTGGTAAGCCGTTACCTTACCAACTAGCTAATGGGACGCATGCTCATCTTTCACCGTTGTGACTTTAATAACCAAACCATGCGGTCTGGTTATGCTATGAGGTATTAATCCAAATTTCTCTGGGCTATCCCTCTGTGAAAGGCAGATTGCATACGCGTTACGCACCCGTGCGCCGGTCTCAAGGCCCGAAAGCCTCTACCCCTCGACTTGCATGTGTTAAGCCTGCCGCTAGCGTTCATCCTGAGCCAGGATCAAACTCTTCATCGTATATTTTAATATTATATAATCGATGCTTTTCCTATCGGTTCTTTTCGAATCTTCCGATTCTACCGCTCTTATTCCTTTTGTTTTAAGATCTCTCTTAAAACGGCTGTCAATTCAATATGTCTACGAACGTGTCTTCTTTTGTTTTCGCTTATCTCTCAAAGCGGGTGCAAAACTAAAACTTCTTTTTGTTTCCTGCAAGAAAAATTTAAAGTTTTTTTTTGAGATTTTTTCAATCCCGTTTTCTTTAATCTCCCTTCCAATCTATCAATGAACTTTCCGTGTTTTGCGGGGTGCAAATGTAGAAAGCATTTTCAAATCTCGCAAGCTTTTTCGAATCTTTTTTTTGAAAATTTCTTTCCGTCTGATTCTCCTTTCCTGCCAGTATTTCGATGAACGCCTTCGCTGTTGCGGGTGCAAAAGTAGAACCTTTATTTACATTTCCAAGCCTTTTTTTTATATAATTTCAATCTTTTTTATAAACGGCTGGTTATGCGTTTTTTACAAGGCGAAGTTTTTTTCATGATTTTGGAATTACTGGGGCTTTTAGCCGTTTTACTCTGTTTTGTCTGGCTTTACCGAAAAGGCAATAAGATGCAAACCTTCGTTTTTTCGCAGTTTTTTTAATCTCGAAAAGGCATTAAGATGCAAAGGTTTCTTTTTTTTCTTCTTTTTTTCTTCTAAAATGGTCTTTTATTGCCGATTTTTTCTTCTGAAAACTGATGGCCCTAGCCCCGATAGAAGCGGAAATCCTTTTTGTGGCGGGGTTCGCCGCAAAAAGATTGCAGCGGATAGCGCGAATAGCTTCTAATTAAATTGCAAATAGAAAGGCTTCGACTTCGATCAGCGAGACAATTGATATATTATAGCTATTGGTAACTAGATAATGTTACGGATAAGACGCACTGCTGCGCGTCTCTACGGAAAACTGGATCTTTAATTTATTCTATACATATATATGTATAAAAATAAACCCGACACGTTTTGGAAACCTGTCGGGTTGTATGAATAAAATCTACTCTTATATATAGTATACTTATATATGTATACTTTGGTTTAAAGTGTCGATTGCTTCTTTGGTGATTTGAATACTTTTTAGTTTTGCCTGATGATCGAAGATTGGGCTTGTTACCATTAGTTCGTCGATTCTTGCGTAGTCGATAAACTTTTTCAAATCGGTTACTAATTGTTCTTTGTTTCCTGTGAAAGTTCCAGCTGTCATTTGATTGACATGGAAACGTTCCTGTTCGTTCATAATGTCGTCTAATGACGAAACTGGCGGCTGTAAACCTTTGCGGTCGTTTCTAATTAAATTCAAGAACATTTGATACAGACTTGTAGACAATAGTTCTGCTTCTTCGTTTGTGTCTGCTGCAATGATATTCACACAAGCCATTGTTTTTGGTTTGTCTAAATATTCTGAAGGCTGGAAATTTTCGCGGTAGAACTCAAATGCCTGAATCATTAGTTTTGGCGCAAAGTGTCCGGCAAAAGCATACGGCAATCCGTAAGCTGCTGCCAAAGCCGCACTGTCCATACTTGATCCTAAAATCCAAATTGGGACTTTCAAGCCTTCGGCTGGGAACGCACGTACTTTTCCTGTTTCATTTTCGCTTGAAAAATATTCTTGAAGTTTACTTACGTTTTGCGGGAAACGCTGAGCCTGCTCAAAAAAGTCTTTTCGGATTGCTTCGGCGGTTGGCTGATCTGTTCCTGGTGCTCTTCCTAAACCTAAATCGATTCGGTTGGGATAAAGCGTTTCCAAGGTTCCAAATTGTTCGGCAACTACTAAAGGAGAATGATTCGGCAACATAATACCGCCAGAACCTACACGGATATTTTTTGTCTGACTTGCCACATAACCAATTAAAACCACTGTTGCCGTACTTGCAACGTGTGCCATATTGTGATGTTCTGCAAGCCAAAATCGCTTGTATCCTAAAGTATCTGCTAATTGCGCTATGTCTTTTGTTTTTTGAAATGTTTCTGTGGCATTGCTATCCTGAGTAATGATAGCGAGCTCTAATAATGAGACTGAAATTGGGTTTTTCATATAAAAAAATGCTAATATGCAAAATTAAGCCTTTTATATGGATGCCTTTTGTTTTCTAATGTTAATAGATTTATAATATTTCTAAAACCATCTAAAAGTTTATTTTACAATAATTAATTATTGTTTTACAATAATTAATTATATATTTGCAATATCAATCTAATTTTTCATTATATGAAGACAACTCATATTGTATCTAGAATATTATTTTACTTTACCCGATTTTTGTCTGTGGTTTATTTCTTTTTGGCCGGATATTCTGTTTTTACTTTACTAACGGGATTGTTTTTGACTTTTAAGGACAACGGAAAGTATTTTCAAGTTTGTTATCCGTTTACAACTCATCCAATAATGTTAGGTGATTATAATCTGCCGTATATTCTTTTTGATTTTTTGGCTCCGCTGAGTTTGTACGGGCTTTTCTTTTTATTAAGCAGTAATGTATTCAAAATATTTTTTCAGCCTAAATTGTTTACTCTTAACGGAATTTCTCATTTAAGGCGTTTCTATTTATCCAATTTATTAATTCCAGGTATTGTAATATTTGTGGCTTTCTTTTTTGTTCCGCTGGATAATGAAGTTTCACTTTTTATATTATTACACGGAATGCTGGGTGTTTTCGCTTACTTTTTAGCCGCCATTTTTAAACAAGGTTTAAACCTTCAGAACGAACAAGACTTATTTATATAACTATGCCAATAATTGTAAATGTTGATGTAATGCTTGCCAAACGCAAGATGCAGAGTAAAGAATTGGCAGAAAAACTAGATATTACGCCTGCCAATTTATCGATCCTGAAAACTGGAAAAGCAAAAGGAATTCGGTTTGATACTCTCGAAGCTATTTGTAAAATATTGGATTGCCAGCCTGGCGATATTTTAGAATACGTAGCAGAATAGCTTTCTTTTAAATCTTATTTCACTCTTAATAAATCGGTTTTTGAAGCCGACACGCAGTCTATTGCCTAAATTTTTCAAATCATAGTTTAATTCAATCATCAAAATCAATCAAAAAATGAACAGTTTATCAATCAAAAATCTCAGCAAAACGTACGAGAACGGCACAAAAGCGATTGACGATTTATCGCTTGAAATTACAAATGGAATGTTTGGTTTACTTGGCCCAAATGGCGCAGGAAAATCAACTTTAATGCGGACTATTGCCGCTTTGCAGGAACCTACCTCGGGAATTATTGAATTTAACGGAATTAATATTCTGGAAAATCCAATGTTTATCAGGCAAAATCTAGGCTATCTGCCTCAGGAATTTGGTGTTTATCCTAAAATTTCTGCTTATCGTCTGCTCGATCATCTGGCAGTTTTAAAAGGAATTGTTAATAAAAAGGAACGACACGATCAAATCTTGTATTTGTTGCAGCAGACGAATTTACTGCAGCATAAAGACAAAGCGGTTCATTCTTTTTCGGGAGGCATGCGTCAAAGGTTTGGAATTGCTCAGGCTTTGCTGGGAAATCCGAAGATTATTATTGTGGATGAACCTACTGCGGGACTTGATCCCGAGGAAAGAAACCGTTTCAATAATCTATTGAGTGAAATTGGCGAAAGCATTATTGTAGTTCTATCAACGCATATTGTCGAAGATGTTCGAGATCTGTGCACCAAAATGGCAATTATTTCCAATGGGAAATTGATTTTGGAAGGAAAACCAAACGAAGCGATTGATTCTTTGAAAGATAAAATCTGGATGAAAGCGATTCAAAAAACAGAACTGAAGGATCATCAATCAAACTTTAATATCATTTCGTCCAACTTAAATTCAGGGAAAATCAATATTCATGTTTTCTCTGATCAACGTCCAGATTCTGGTTTCGAATTAATATCGCCAGATTTAAGCGATGTTTATTTTAGTGTTTTAGCTCAAAATCAACTTAAAAATTAGTGTTATGCTTTCTAAATTAATTCAATTTGAATGGCATAACAATACCAGAAGCTGGACTTTTTATGCCGCGTTTATTATTTATTTGGTTTTAGGATTTTTTGTGAGTGCTTTTGCCAATTTCTCTTTTTCGGGTGCTTACAAAAATAGTCCGTATGTGCTTACGTATGCGATTGGCCTGATTTCGCTGATGACGATATTTTCGATTACACTTCAGGTCGCGCAGAGTTTTTTAAAGGAATATGAAACGAAATTCGATTCGATTATTTTCTCCTCTCCTATTTCTAAGCTTCATTATTTAGCTCCAAAATTTATTACAGCATTTATAATCGCTGTAGTTTCTTTTGGAATGTTTATCGTCGGAATGATTGTTGGACATCAAATGTCTTGGATTCCGAAAAGCGAGATTGGTCCTTTTGAAATTATAAATTATCTCTGGCCGTATTTTGTAATTGTGATTCCGAATATTTTCTTGTGCCTTGCAATATTGACGGCTTTGGCCTGGCTTACGCGAAGTAAGCTTTTCATTTACGTTGGGGGTTTATTAATTTACATCTTATATATAGCGAGTTCCATTTTTTCTAATTCGCCCATCTTTGCAAATGCTTCTCCGTCTTCGGCGAAAGCCATGTCTTTGGCAGCTAAAATAGATCCTTTTGGTTTGGCAGCGTTTTTAGAACAAACGAGATATTGGACTTCGATTGAAAAAAACACGGAACTGGTTTCGCTTTCGGGGAACTTTTTGTTCAACAGAATACTGTGGATTTCGGTTTCATTGCTTTTACTTTTTGTTTCGTATCGATTGTTTTCCTTCCGAAAAACAAAAACTAAAAAGATAAAAACACCAAAAACTATTTCGAAAGAAGCAAAAATCTTTTCTTCGGAAATTCCAAAAAGCATCGAGTTCAAAACTTTCAAACATAATATTGCTGTTTTTAAAAGCAATATCAAGTTAGATATTTTTTTAGTTCTAAAAGGAATTCCATTTTTAGTGATTGTTCTTCTATTTTCGGGATTATTGGCAATCGAAATTTCGGATGAAATTGACGGCGGAATCCGATTAGCCGAAAAAATTACGGATACGGCTTTGATGATTACGACAATAATGGATCGTCTGCCTTTTATTCTGATCTTGATTCTCCTTTTTTACAGCAGTGAATTATTAAACCGAAGCGAAAATTCGAGATTTGAAATGCTCGAAAATACCGCACCGTGTTCTCAATTTGTAGTTTTACTATCAAAGTTGACGGCACTTTTTATCATTCCATTAATCCTTATTAGTATCAGTATTTTAATTGGATGCAGTTTTCAAATTATGAATGCCAATGCTCCAATCGAAATTGATCTTTATCTTTCTTTGTTTTATTATCTCGGATTTCCGTTGCTGCTGATTTCGATTTTGGTAATCTCAATTCAGACTTTTATTAAAAATAAATATATCGGACTTTCGGTTGCTGCTTTTGTCTGTATTTTGTTTTGTACGGGAATTGGAGAACAATTGGGAATTTCGCATCCTTTACTGCGATTTGGAAATGCGTTTAAAAGAGAATATTTTGATTTGAATGGTTTCGGAAAATATACTTTTCCGTTTCATATTTCGATGCTGTACAATTTCGCATTGGCTTTACTGCTTCTTACTTTGACAGGAATTTTGTGGAAAAGAAATGCTTCAGTTGTAAAAACCTTTAAAAGAAATTCGTGCAACGCCGTTCAAAAAGGAACTATCTTATCGGGGGTTATTCTTTTTATTGGTTTTGGGAGTTATCTTTTTTACAAAACCAATATCGAATATCCGTATTTGACAGAAGACGATCAGAATAATTGGAGCGAGAAATATGAAACTCAATTTAAAAAATATACTAATCTTGCGCAGCCCACGATTGTTTCTGTAAAAAGTAAAGTCGATTTATTTCCTGAGGAAGATCGTTATGAGGTAAAAGGCGTTTATGAATTGATCAATAATACTGAAAAACCTATTGATAGTTTACTCCTATATATAGATCGAAATTCGAAACTGACTTCGGTTGAGATTTCGAATTCGAAAAAGCTAGATGATGTTTCGGCATTTCATCATTATTGGTATCGATTGGAAAAGCCTTTGTTACCTCAACAGAAAATGAAAATGAATTTTTCTTTTGAGTCGTCGTGGTCGCCATTTAAAGGACATACTGCTTTTAATTCTATAATCGAAAATGGTTCGTTTATGCGAATAAGCCGTTACTTTCCGCTTTTTGGTTATCAGGAATCGAATGAAATCAGCAGTAAAAAAGAGAGGGCAAAAAGACATTTGAAACCTCAGACGCCTCTTAAAAAGCTAGAAGACAAATCGGAAATTAAATATGATTTTGTTGATTATGATGCTGTGGTTTCAACTTCTAAAAATCAGACGGCGATTGGTGTTGGAGATTTAATTGGGAATTGGAAAAAAGACAACCGTAATTATTTTCATTATAAATCTAACGGTAAGATTCCGTTTCGATTTGCTTTTTCTTCTGCTGAATATAGAATCCAAAAAACGAATTATAAAGGTATTTCGATTGAAGTTTTTTATGATAAAAGACATTCAAGAAACATTAAAAAACTAATTCAGGATATAAAAAATACTTTAGATTATTGCCAGAATAATTTTGGCAAATATCCGTATAAAACAATTCGTTATGCCGAAGTTTCTGCTTTCGCCGATGGATTTGCTGCGACTTCGTATCCGTCGACGGTTTTTATGAAAGAGAATTTTGGTTTTTACAGCAACCTCAAAAATAAGGATAAGGAAGATGTAATTAATCAATTAACAGCGCATGAATTGTCGCATGAATGGTGGGGAAATTCACAAATAAGTCCGGAACAAAAAGAAGGAAGCTGGATTTTGACTGAAACTTTGGCGCAATACACGGAATTGATGTTGTATGAAAAAGAACATGGCTTGGAAAAAGCGCTCGAAACTTTAAAAATTCATCTGGATTTATATCTGAGCAGCCGAAGTTATGATCCTGAAACACCTTTGTATAAAACGAATTATGACACACCACATTTACCTTATGATAAAGGAATGCTAGTGATGCATCAGCTTCGAGTTTTAATTGGTGAAGAAAAAGTAAATCTGGTTTTGAAAAATTTTCTGAATCATTATAAATATCCAAATCCGTTTCCTGATTCTGAGGCTTTATTAAAAGAAATTTATGCTGTAACGGATAAAAAGCTGCATTCTAAACTGGACGAAATGTTTAAGCAGATTATTACCTATTCCTCAAAAATAGAAGCTGTTTCAAGTATTAAAAAGAATGGTTTTTATGAGGTTTCATTTAAAGCGTTTTCTCAGAAATATAAAGAAAATGCAACAGGACAAAGAAAACAAATCGCAAACGATGCCTCTATAAATATTGGCATTTATGATGAAAACGGAAAGTTGTTTCTTTATCCTTTTAGCATCAAAAACAATAAAATTGAAGGAAAATTAAAACTCAAAACAAAACCTCAACGTATTGTTATTGATCCCTATTTAATGAATATTGATACTTTTATAAAGGACAATGAGAAAGAAATTGATTAGTTTTTTTGCCACTAATTCCACGAATTTCCACTAATTTTTAATTTTAGTTTTTCACAAATGCTCAAAATATAGCTCGCGGTTTCAACCGCGGGAAACGTTACGAATTGGGTATAATTAGATATTGTGTACCCGTGGTTGAAACCACGGGCTATGTTTGAAATAAAAATCAGTCAAAAATAGGAATTAGAGAAATTCGTGAATTCGTGACAAAAAAAAATCATTAAATTCCTTTTAATCTGTGGCAAAAACCTTTTATTTCAATTGAATGAAAATCTGTTTATGAGTTGTTTTTCCATCGTCTTTAATTTTCAAATCTTTGTTTGATTCGATTTGAAATTTTGATGTAGTTTCTACATTCAAAGAAATGTCACGATTTCTAAATGTTTCTGGAATTTCGGGAAGTTTAATTGTAACTATTACTTCTTTATTTTTCTGCTGAAAATCGACTTTTATTCGGTCTCTTAACCAAATGTATTCGTAAACTTCCTGCCACGGCGCCATCCAGATAGAATCGTTTCCTTTTGCGCCGTATTTATTGGCAAGCGTTGTCATATAATACTTAAAATCAGGAAAACGCATGCTTAGATTCCACAAATTTGTATTTCCGGTTCCGTGTGTGAATTCGTTAAACCAAACCGGTTCTGGCTGTTTTATAATTGAATCTATGGTTTTTAAATAACGATCCATTGTTTTAAAAGTGATTGTATCTTTTGAACTTTGGACAAAAGTTCGAGCAGAAATCATTTTATCTAAATCTACTTTTGAATCAACTTTAAAAACTGAACCGACACCGTAATAAGAAGCAACTGATAAATTTCCATTGGCCAAAGCTTCTTTTTCATATTCCAAATAATATTTCTCATCACCTTCTCCGCCAGGAACCACAAAATGCGACATTGTAAAATCTAGATTTTGCTTTATTGAAGCGGTATTTTCGGTTACTTCTGTCAAGTACTTAGTTCCATGTTTTGTTGCATGATGAAAACTGTGATTTAAAATATCCCAACCAGCATTGTATATTTCTTTAATTTCAGCCCACGAAAGATGTCCGCGGTTTTCTGGCAGATCTCGAATTGAACCACCGTTAACCGCCAAAGCCAATTTAAAAGGAATTTTATTTCCCATTCCGTCCGAATAAAAAAGCCCTTCTGAAACTGTTCCATCTCCACCTTGATCAATTTTCCATTCGTTAATGGATGAATTACTGATTTTTCCTCCATTCAATAAAGGAAAAGCCGTTAAATAAGCCGATCTGTAACCATCGTCAAGCGTAAAACTATAAGCGAAATGTTTTTTGTATTTTAATGAAGCAACGGCAATTTTTACTTTATCGGCAGATTTCAGTTTTATTTTGAATGAAATTGTTTTCGTTTTCGAAGAATCTTTTTCAATAATTCCTTTTGAAAAACTATTAAAGCTTCCGAAGATTACAATAAATATTATAAGTAGAATTCGTTTTGGCATAAATTTTAGGGATTCGTTTTCGACTTAAAAGTACATTTCTTTTTCAAAAAAATATTTTAAAACTGATTCTACTGATTAAAATAATTTCTGTCGATTCAAAAAAGTGAACAGATTTTAAACCTAACTTTGTACATCAATTACCAAAATTTGATTTAGCATCTCTGCAAATGACACACAAAATTTTAATTATAGACGACGAAGAAAAACTGAGAAGTCTACTGGTTCGCATTATAAAATCGGAAGGATTTGAAGTTTTTGAAGCAAAAGATTTAAAGTCTGGTTTTAAAAAACTGGAGCAAACGGATATTGATGTTGTTTTATGTGATGTGAAACTGCCTGACGGAAATGGCGTTGATTTTCTACAAAACATAAAAGGAAGTTTTCCTTTAACAGAAGTTATTCTTTTAACCGCTTTCGGGAATATTCCTGATGGCGTTCAAGCAATGAAAAATGGTGCTTTTGATTATATTGTAAAAGGTGATGATAACGATAAAATAATTCCGCTTCTTTATAAAGCGGTTGAAAAAGTGCATTTGCAAAAGAAAGTGCTGCATCTTGAAAAACGCATTAATGACAAATATTCTTTTAGTACCATTATCGGAAAATCAAAAGGAATTGAACAAGTTATTGATCTTGCTCAAAAAGTTGCCAAAACAGATTCTACGGTTTTATTGACAGGTGAAACGGGAACTGGAAAAGAAGTTTTTGCACAGGCCATTCATGAAAATAGTAATCGTGTTGGGAAATCTTTTGTGGCATTAAACTGCAGTACTTTTACAAAAGAAATTTTAGAAAGCGAACTTTTCGGTCATAAACAAGGTGCTTTTACGGGAGCTGTAAAAGACAAAAAAGGTTTTATTGAAGAAGCAAATGGCGGAACTTTATTTCTTGATGAAATTGGTGAAATGCCAATTGATCTTCAGGCCAAATTATTGCGTGTTTTAGAAACCAGCGAATATATTCCTGTTGGCGACACAACTCCAAAAAAATCAAATTTCAGATTAATTGCCGCTACAAATCGAGATTTAAAAACAGAAAGTGACGAACATCGTTTCCGTTCTGATTTGTATTTCCGTTTAAATATCTTCGAAATCAAATTGCCTTCTTTACGAGAAAGAATCAAAGATATATCGGTATTGACTCATTATTTCGTTAAACAGTTTTCTGAAAAAACGAATAAAAAAACATTACATATCTCTGATGATTTTCTGCAGAAATTAGAAAATTATTCGTGGCCAGGAAATATCCGCGAACTTAAAAACATTATCGAAAGATCGGTTATTTTGAGTAATGGCGATACTTTAACTTCGGATGTTCTGCCTTATGAAATGCAACATCAAGCTGAAAATAATTCTAAGCCAATGTCGGCTTTCTCGATGCAGAGTGTTGAAAAACTACATATTCAAAAGGTTTTAAATTATACTAAAGGGAATAAAGCAGAAACGGCAAGATTGCTGGAAATTGGTATTGCGACTTTGTACCGCAAGTTAGAAGAGTATCAAATTCAATAACAATAACAATAACAATTGCAAAATTCAATTTCAATATCAATTACAATTCTCAAAGCTTCGGAGAAGCATCATATTTATAGATTATTTTATTGCCAATGAGAAAAAGCTCGAGAGGAGCGACACCTACGCAATCTGAAAAATATGTCACCTCGCTGGGGCTCTGATAAATGTGGATTCATCATTTCTATAAATATTTCGCTCCTCTGGAGCTTGACAATAACATATCAAAACGAGAAAAGCTTATCAAAATGATAGGCTTTTTTTATGCCTAATTTTTGGCACAAAACTACATTCCTTTTATTGACAGCACTTTAGCTATAACTTGATTTTTTCGGAACATATTTTGGCATAAGGAGGGAGAACATTAAAAATTCATTCCAAATGAAAACTCAAGTTACCTCAATCTACAAACAAGCTGAACGCTTTGCCGAAATCACCAAAAAATCGATTATTTCCGGCAGTATCGTGAGAGCAAAGAAATGTCTGGCTCTTGCCGAACGTTTGTTTATAACCGGAAGCATCGAAACTAAAAATGCCATTTCTAATGTGTATGTTTTTTCGGTTTCTTCTTTTATGGAAGTGCGTCACTGCAATATTTCGCACCTGTTTCCGCAAACACTTAAAGCGGAATATATCAAGCAAGTTAATGCCTCTGGCGTTTAATCGGTTAACTGTTTAATCGTTTAATCGCTTCAAAACAATCTAAAATCTGAATTTTAAAATCTAAAATAATCTTATGATCACTTTTCTTTTACTCGGGCTTGCCGTTGTGCTATTTGCCATTTGTTTTCTCTCTGTTGAATTTTTTGAAAAAATCTAAATCATGACCGCACTATTTATTATTTCAATCGCCGTTTTCGTGTATTTGGTTTATGTATTAATCAAACCCGAAAAATTTTAAAAAATGAATTTTTAGAATTTAAGATTGTTTCAAAGAAATCTAAAATTCTAAAATCAACAATCTAATATTAAATATATGAACACAGAATTATTAGGCGTCATTGGTATTTTTCTCCTCACCATTGTTTTAGCTATTCCTTTAGGAAAATATATTGCTAAAGTTTATTTAGGAGATAAAACACTTCTTGATCCGATTTTCAATCCAATTGAAAAATTTATTTTTAAAATCAGCGGCATTAATTCGGCTGAAGAAATGAACTGGAAACAACACTTAAAAGCACTTTTAAGTATCAATATGGTTTGGTTCTTTCTTTGCTTTTTTGTCTTATTGTTTCAAGGTTCTTTACCTCTAAACCCAGACAACAATCCTTCGATGACGCCTGATTTGGCATTTAACACTGCTATTTCATTTTTGGTCAATTGCAACTTACAGCATTACTCAGGCGAAAGCGGGGTTTCTTACCTTTCGCAAATCGTCCTGATGTTCCTTCAATTTGTTTCTGCCGGTATCGGAATGGCTGCTGCCGCAATGATTTTTACAGCAATGAAAGAAAGAACTACAGAAAAACTGGGTAATTTTTATAATTATTTCATCAAAAGCTGTACTCGTATTTTATTACCACTTTCAGCAATTGTAGCTGTAGCACTAGTATTTAGCGGTACTCCTATGACATTTGAAGGTAAAGATGCTATTACAACGCTTCAAGGCGATCATGTAGAAGTTTCTCGCGGGCCGCTGCTGCCTTTATTGCTATTAAACATATTGGTACAAATGGTGGTGGATTTTTTGGAGCCAACTCAGCACATCCATTAGAAAATCCAACTTATTTTACGAATGGAGTTGAGCTTTGGGCTCAGATGATTATTCCGTTTGCAATGATTTTTGCTCTTGGATTTTACCTCAACAAAAGAAAATTATCAAATATCATATTTGGTGTAATGACAGTTGGATTTTTACTCTTGGTTGTTCCAACCGTTATGAGTGAAATCAATGGAAATCCAGCTATCGAAAAAATGGGTATTGCACAAGCAACCGGAGCGATGGAAGGAAAAGAAGTTCGGTTTGGGCCAGCAATGTCAGGTTTCTGGAGTATTGCTACAACGGTAATTTCTACAGGTTCTGTAAACAGTATGCACGATAGTTCGATGCCTGTTTCTGGCGCTATGCAATTATTATCTATGATGGTAAATGCCTTTTACGGAGGATGCGGTGTTGGTATTCTAAACTATTACATTTTCATTATTCTGGCTGTTTTTATCTCCGGATTAATGGTAGGTCGTACCCCTGAATTTTTAGGGAAGAAAATCGAAGCGCGTGAAGTTAAAATTGCCGCATTTATAGCCATTCTTCACCCTTTATTAATATTAGCCGGAACTGCTTTAGCTTCTTATTTTGCTGCGCATGATACTGCAATGGGTTATTGGTTTAGCGGAAATGCAACAGGCTGGTTAAACAATCCTAGCAATCACGGATTCTCAGAAATGTTATACGAATATACTTCGAGTGCTGCCAATAATGGTTCTGGTTTTGAAGGTCTGGGAGATAATAATCCGTTCTGGAATATCACTACAGGAATTGTATTGCTGTTAAGCCGTTTTATTCCAATCATTGGTTCGATTGGCAATTGCTGGTTTACTGGCAGGTAAAAAATACATTCCAGAGAGTGCAGGAACTTTAAAAACCGATACTTCAATTTTCGGAATCATGACTTTTGCCGTAATCGCAATTATCGCTGCTTTATCGTTCTTTCCTGCGTTGGCTCTTGCAACCTTTAGCGGAATTCTTTACACTAAAATAAAAATGCTGGATATTTTAAACACATAGGAACATAGAATTTTAATCTATAAAAAAGAATAAAAAGAAAACTCGTTTTCACACATAGTTAGAATAACGATTTTACCATTCGCATTTCAATATAGCCCGTGGTTTCAACCACGGGAAACGAATTACAGGGACAAAGATTGTGATATACGTTGCGTCCCAGCGGTTGAAACCGCTGGCTATATTCTATAATCTATGTGTTTTTAGCGCATAACATTTTACAAATAACATTTAACTTTTTACAAGAAAATGACAACTAATAAATCCACATCATTGTTTGAAAGTAAACAGGTAAAAGAAGCCTTAGCGCAGTCTTTTGTCAAGCTTAATCCAAAGTTGATGATCAAAAATCCGGTAATGTTTACCGTAGAAATTGGAACAGCCATTATGTTTGCTGTCTGCATTTCAATATTAATGGGTGCAAATGATCAGGGAAGTTTTACTTATAACCTAATTGTATTTTTAATTTTACTGGCAACGCTTTTATTTGCCAATTTCGCCGAAGCTATTGCCGAAGCAAGAGGAAAAGCACAAGCCGACAGTTTAAGAAAAACAAGAGAAGAAACTCCTGCAAAACAAATTTTACCTAACGGAGAAATTAGAAACATTAGTTCTTCGGCATTAAAAAAAGACGATATTTTCGTTTGCGAAGCCGGTGATTTAATTGCTGCCGATGGTGAGATTATCGAAGGTCTGGCTACAATCGATGAAAGTGCCATTACTGGAGAAAGTGCTCCTGTAATCAGGGAATCTGGCGGAGATAAATCTTCAGTTACCGGAGGAACAAAAGTATTATCTGATAAAATTAAAGTAAAAGTAACTTCCGAACCTGGCGAAAGCTTTTTGGATAAAATGATTGCTTTGGTTGAAGGTGCGAGCCGTCAGAAAACACCAAACGAAATTGCCTTAACCATTTTATTAGCCGCATTTACTTTAATCTTCGTGATTGTTTGCGTTACGCTAAAACCGTTTGCCGACTATGCCAACGCACCCATCACGATTGCGGCTTTCATTGCTTTGTTTGTGTGTTTGATTCCAACTACAATTGGTGGTTTGCTTTCTGCAATTGGTATTGCGGGAATGGACAGAGCTTTACGAGCTAACGTAATTACAAAATCTGGTAAAGCGGTTGAAACTGCTGGGGATATTGATGTACTGCTTTTGGATAAAACAGGAACCATCACCATTGGAAACAGAAAAGCAACCAATTTTTATCCAACAAAAGGAATTTCTTTTGATGACTTTGTTAAATCTGCTGTTTTGAGTTCTCTTGCAGATGATACTCCAGAAGGGAAAAGTATCTTGGAGTTGAGTGAAATGTTAGATGTAAAAAGTGAAACGAAAGCCAGCTTTTTACAAACTACCTCTGATATTTCACATACCATCAAATTTACTGCCGAAACCAGAACTTCTGGGGTAGTATTAAAAGACGGAACTAATATTAGAAAAGGTGCTCAGGATGCTGCAAAAAACATTGCACAGCAAGCCGGAAATTCTTTCCCCGAAGATACTGCCCAACAAGTAATCACGATTTCGTCTAACGGAGGAACTCCATTAGTTGTAATCAAAAATAATGAAGTTCAAGGTGTTATCGAACTTCAGGATATTATTAAAACCGGAATGAAAGAACGTTTTGAGCGTTTGCGCAGAATGGGAATCAAAACGGTTATGGTTACTGGTGACAATCCGCTTACAGCAAAATTTATTGCCGAAGCTGCTGGTGTTGATGATTTTATTGCCGAAGCGAAACCTGAGGATAAAATGAATTACATTAGAAAAGAGCAGGCCGAAGGAAGACTAGTTGCCATGATGGGTGACGGAACAAATGATGCTCCTGCCCTTGCCCAAGCAAATGTTGGAGTTGCTATGAACAGCGGAACTCAAGCGGCTAAAGAAGCCGGAAACATGGTCGATCTTGACAATGACCCAACGAAACTAATTGAGATTGTTGAAATTGGAAAACAGCTTTTAATGACTCGAGGTACTTTAACTACTTTTTCTATTGCAAATGACGTTGCGAAATATTTTGCTATTGTTCCTGCTCTTTTTATTACTGCGATTCCTGCGCTTCAAGGTTTGAATATCATGCATTTGCATAGTCCTGAAAGTGCGATTTTATCAGCGGTAATTTTCAATGCGATTATCATTCCGATATTGATTCCGCTTGCGCTGAAAGGTGTTGATTATCGACCAATTGGAGCTAGTGCCATCTTAAAAAGAAACCTTTTGATTTATGGTCTTGGCGGATTGATTGTTCCTTTTATCGGAATTAAAGTAATTGATTTGCTAGTAGCATTATTTATGTAAGATGCTAAGGCGCTAAGTTCCTAAGATTCTAAGTTTTTTTTCTTAGAATCTTTTAAAACTTATTTATCACAATTAAAAAAACTTAGAAACTTAGAGACTTAGTCTCTTAGAAACTTTAAAAAAATGAAAAATCTATTTTCTATAATAAAACTTACTGCGATTACATTGATTTTATTTGCGGTTATTTATCCTCTTGCGATTTACGGAATCGCACAAATTGCTCCAAATCAAGGGAAAGGAGAAACGATTTCGGTTAACGGAAAAGTGGTTGGTTATCAAAAAATTGGTCAGAAATTCGATAAGTCGAATTATTTCTGGGGAAGACCTTCGGCTGTTGATTATAATGCTGCCGGAAGTGCCGGAAGTAACAAAGGTCCAAGCAATGCCGAATATCTGGCTTTGGTTCAAAAAAGAATTGATACTCTTTTATTGGTTCATCCTTACTTGAAAAAATCTGATATTCCTGCTGATATGGTTACGGCTTCAGGAAGCGGTTTAGATCCAAATGTTTCTCCTCAAGGCGCTTTGATTCAAGTGAAACGTGTGGCTAAAGAACGAAAATTGGATGAAGCTAAAGTAAAAGCTTTGGTAGAATCTAAAATTAATTCGGCTGTTGTTGCAGCCTAAAACGGTTAATGTTTTGGAGTTGAATGTGGCGCTTGATGCGCTTCGCTAAGATGCTAAGGTTCTAAGATACTGAGGTTCTAAGGTTTTTCTCCTGCAAGGTTTTAAAAACCTTGTGGATATGAGAAGTCTCCATCAAGTATTATCATGAAGTAACCGCTTAGTTTGTCATCCTGAGGAATGAAGGATCACACAAAAAACTCCGTCCGCATGATCGTCAATCTTTGTCGAGCTCCTAGTGTGATCCTTCGTTCCTCAGGATGACAAAAAAAGGGCGAGAATTGGAATCGAAAAACTAAACTTACAATAATACCTAATAGGTTTCGGAAACCTGTTAGGATATAAAACCTATTATAATACAAAACGCCTTTTTACCCCAAATGCCCTAGCCCCGATAGAAACGAAAATCCTTTTGTTTGGGGGTTCCAAACAAAAGATTGTAGTGGATAGCGGGATTAGCTCCTAAAAAATCTACTAATAAATAATAGAATACCACAAAAATGAAAAAAATAATACTTACTGCTTTAATCGCTTTTGGTTATAGCAATTTACATGCACAAGAAGAATCCAAAAGTCCACTGACATTTTCAGGATATGTAGACGCTTACTATAGTTATGATTTCGGGAAACCAGAAAATCATACTCGGCCAAACTTTTTTTACAGTTATAATAAAAGTAATGAGGTAAACCTAAATTTAGGAATGGCGAAAGTGAATTATTCGAAAGAAAATATTCGGGGAAATTTCGCTTTAATGGCGGGAACTTATGCCGAGTATAATATGTCTGCCGAACAAGGTTTATTGAAAAATGTTTATGAGGCGAATGTTGGTGTAAAGATTTCGAAAAACCATAATTTATGGATTGATGCGGGAATTATGCCTTCGCATCTTGGCTTTGAAAGCGCAATTGGAAAAGATTGCCAGACTTTAACGAGAAGTATTATGGCTGAAAATTCTCCATATTATGAGACAGGAGTTAAAATTGGTTATACATCTGAATCTGGAGAATGGTATTTAGCCGGAATGTACTTAAATGGCTGGCAGAGGATTGAGAAAGTAGAAGGTAATCAGACGCCTGCTTTTGGAACTCAGGTTACTTACAAACCTTCTGATCGGGTTGTTTTGAACTGGAGTACGTATGTTGGAAATGAACAGCCAGATATTGACAAAAAATGGCGTTATTTCAACAACTTTTACGGACAATTTAAAGTAACGGAAAAGACAAATATTACGGCTGGTTTTGATATTGGATCTCAGCAATCTGCTAAAAACAGTAACAAATACGATACTTGGTTTTCGCCTGTTTTGATTCTGCAATACAAACCAGTTGACAAAATTCAGCTTGCAGTACGCGGTGAATATTATAGTGATGAAAAGGGTGTAATTATCGCAACTGAAACGCCAAACGGATTTAAAACATACGGATTTTCAGCTAACTTTGATTACTTAGTTACTGATAATGTTATGTTTAGAATTGAAGCGCGAAATCTTTCAAGTAAAGACGAAATTTTTACAAATAAAGACAATCTTCCAACGGATAAGAATACGTTTGTAACGACTTCGCTGGCGATTTCTTTCTAAACATTAAAAGATTTTTTACCATTAAGAGATTAAGAAAATTAAGTTTTAGCACCTCATTTAAATCTAGAATACAGAACATTAAGCTTAATGTTCTGTAGACTAAGAAAAGCTTAACTTCCTTAATCTCTTAATGGTTAAACCAAAAAATATGGAAAACGAAAATAATAACGCTCAGCACTTTCTAGATTTAATTCAGAAATCACGAAAGGGAAAGTTTAAAATCTACATTGGGATGAGTGCCGGTGTGGGCAAAACTTTTCGTATGCTTCAGGAAGCGCATTCGTTATTGAAAAACGGAATCGATGTCAAAATTGGCTACATCGAAACGCACATGCGGAAGGAAACGCATGAATTATTAGCGGGTTTGCCGATTATTCCAAGACGAACCATTTTTTATAAAGGAAAGGAATTGGAAGAACTCGATGTCCAGGCAATTATCAATCTTCGTCCAGAAGTGGTTATTGTCGATGAATTGGCGCATACGAACGTTGAAGGAAGTAAAAACGAAAAACGCTGGCAGGATGTTTTAGAGATTCTGGAAGCGGGAATAAATGTAATTTCAGCTGTCAATATTCAGCATATTGAAAGTTTAAATGAAGACGTAAAAAGGATTACCAATATTGATGTTCAGGAACGCATTCCCGACAATGTTTTGCGATTGGCTGATGAGGTTGTAAATATCGATTTGACATCAGAAGATTTGATTGCACGTCTGAAAGAAGGAAAAATTTATACGGCAGATAAAATTCCGACTGCTTTAGCGAACTTTTTTAAATCTGAACAAATTCTGCAATTGCGTGAATTGGCTTTGAAAGAAGTAGCAAGTCAGGTGGTTCGAAAAGTTGAAAATGAAGTTCCTAATCTGCATGCTTTACGACATGAAAAATTACTGGCGTGCATAAGCAGTAATGATAAAACAGCCAAAATTATAATTAGAAAAGCAGCAAGATTAGCCAGTTATTATAATGGTTCTTGGTATGTTTTGTATGTAGAAACTCCACAAGAAAGCAGCAATAGGATTGCACTTGATAAACAAAGACATTTAATTAATAACTTTAAACTCGCTGTGCAGTTAGGTGCGGAAGTTATTAAACTGGAAAATTCAAATATTACAGATGCTATTTTAACAACGGTAGAAGAAAAACAAATTACAACTGTGTGTATTGGGAAACCACATTTTAATTTGTTTAAAGTAATTTTGTCTACAACAATTTTTAGACGTTTACTAAACAAACTGTCTTTGTCAAATGTTGATCTTGTTATACTGTCGTAATTTTTCTAACCATTAAGATATTAAGAAAATAAAAGCTATACTTAATTTTCTCTTTGTAAGCTTCATTAAGTTCAAAGCTTAATTTCCTTAATATCTTAATGGTTCAAATAAAAAAAACTTGTTTTTAAATAAACGTCATGAGAATTAAAACCAAATTGAATCTGGGTGTTGGATTGTTATTTTTAATGATCATCATTCTCTCGTTAGTGAGTGCTTATTCTGTTTTTTTGATTAAGCAAGACACCGAGAATATTCTGAAATCCAATTATAATACTTTGGAATATTCCCGAAATATGATTTTTGCTTTAGACGGAATCAAATCGGGTTCAAAAGAGACGATTCAGAATTTTGAGGAAAATCTCGAAAAGCAGACTCAAAATATTACAGAACCAGGCGAAAAACAAGCCACTGAAAAACTGAAAGCGAGTTTTGCTCTTTTAGACAAAAACAATGCTGATGAATCTGTAAAAGCTCAGATTCGTCAGGATATTTTTGCGATTATGAAACTGAATCTGGACGCCATAAAACAGAAAAGCGATATCGCTAAACATTCGGCTGAAACGGCTAATTTGTCGATTGCCATTGTGGGAACTTTATGCTTTCTGATTGCTTTTAATTTATTGGTTAATCTACCCAATAATATTGCCAATCCGATTAGAGAATTAACGCAGAGTATTAAGGAAATTGCCAATAAAAACTATTCAGAACGTGTTCATTTTACGAGTCACAGCGAATTTGGAGATCTTGCGAAATCATTCAATACCATGGCGCAAAAGCTGGAAGAATATCATGATAGTAATGTTTATAAACTTCTTTTTGAGAAGAAACGACTGGAAACGCTGATCAATAATATGAATGATCCTATTATTGGTTTGGATAACGAAGGAATTGTTTTGTTTGTGAATGATGAAGCGCTGAAAATTATCGGTCTAAAATCGGAAGATATTATTGGAAAACCTGCATCTAAATTAGCCGTTTCCAATGATTTAATTCGTTCTTTGATTCTGAAAGAAACTGAAACTACTAAAAAACAGGCTCTCAAAATTTTTGCTCACGGAAAAGAAAGTTATTTCGAAAAAGAAATTCATAATATCACGATAACGCCAACAGGAGAAGAAAAAGAAATCAATATTGGTGATGTCATTATTCTTCGAAATATTACGCTTTTTAAAGAATTGGATTTTGCTAAAACGAACTTTATTGCCACCGTTTCGCACGAATTAAAAACACCAATTGCTTCTATAAAATTAAGTCTTCAATTGCTTGAAAATGCTAAAACGGGCAATATGAACGACGACCAAAAACAATTGGTTGAAAGTATAAAAGATGACAGTCAGCGTTTGTTGAAAATTACAGGGGAATTACTGAATTTATCACAATTGGAAACTGGAAATATTCAGCTAAATATTGGAAAAAGCAATCCACAGGAAATTGTGAAATATGCCGTAGAAGCTGTAAAAGTTCAAGCAGATCAAAAACAGATTCTGTTAGTTGTTGATGCCAATGAAAATCTCAAAAACGTAAAAGCAGATGCTGAAAAAACAGGCTGGGTTTTAATTAATTATTTATCGAATGCCATTAGATATTCGTCTGAAAAAAGCACAATTCTTATTAAATTAAAAGAAGAAAATAATCAAATGTTTTTTCAGGTTATTGATACCGGAAAAGGAATTGATACAAGATATAAAGACAAAGTTTTTGATAAATATTTTCAAGTTCCGGGAAGTCAAAAATCAGGAACCGGATTGGGATTAGCCATTAGCAAAGAATTTATTGAAGCCCAAAACGGAAGTGTTGGCGTAGAAAGTAATTTAGGATTGGGAAGCACATTTTGGTTTTCGTTGAAAGTTTAGATTTTTTTGCCACAAAGACACTAAGTCGCAAAGTTTTTTTTAAGCCACAGATTGCATAGATTAAAAGGATTTTTAATGGCTTTGTCTAAATTTAATTATTTGTATCAATTTATTGCATCTGTCAGTCTGAGCGAAGTCGAAGACCTTTTGTACTGTAAAGCCCTTCGACTTCGCTCAGGGTGACACTCAGAATAATAAAAAATAAGCCAATCTTAATTCAACTACCTCATTTAAAACCAACAAATTAATATTCCCTTAAGGTTCAATTAAGCCCAAAATACCTGCATCGAACATTCGTTAATTTTGTACAATATAACGACTAAGAAAATGTTCCACAAAACGATTTCCCTACTATTTCTATTCGGATTATTTTCTGTAAATGCACAGCAAAACGATTCGATTACAAAAATTGACAGTACTTCGCATCAGCTAAAATTCAATTACAAACAATTGATTATTCCTGGTGTATTAATTGGGTATGGTGTTATTGGACTTGAAAGCGATCAGCTGTTAAGCTTCAATTCGCAAATAAAAAAAGAAGTTACTGAAGACATTGACGAGAAAGTTACAATTGATGATTTTTCTCAGTATGCGCCTGCTGCATCGGTGTATGCGTTGAATGCTTTTGGCGTAAAAGGCAAAAACAATATGCGTGACCGCTCTGTAATATTGGTGACTTCGTATGCAATTATGGCTACAACGGTTTTAGGTTTAAAATCAATTTCACATGTAGAAAGGCCAGACGGAAGTTCAAACAACTCCTTCCCTTCCGGACATACTGCAACTGCGTTTATGGGTGCCGAATTTTTGTATCAAGAATACAAAGACAAATCAATTTGGTACGGAATTGCAGGTTACGCCGTTGCAACAGGAACTGGCCTGTTCAGAATTTACAACAACCGCCATTGGCTAACAGACGTCGCTGCCGGAGCTGGAATCGGGATTTTGAGTACCAAAATTGCTTATTGGATTAATCCGTATATCACTAAAAAATTGTTCAAATCATCAGCCGAAAATAAATCTACTTCTATGATAATGCCCTTTTATAATGGACAGCAATATGGTTTGGGATTTGCGAAGGTTTTTTAATTTATAATTTGTCATAAAATGCTATTATTCTTTATTTAATATTTTAAGTTTGTTAGAAAAACAAATCAAAAATTAAATGAGTTATATAGTTGTAGACATAGAATCAGACGGACCAATTCCTGGAGATTATTCCATGATATGCTTTGGTGCTGTGCTTGTAAATGACAAGTTAGATAAAACTTTTTATGGAAAATTAAAACCTATTTCTGATAAGTTTGATCCGCAAGCTTTAGCAATTTCAGGTTTCGACAGAGAAACAACTTTAGAATTTGATGATCCAAAAGAGGTAATGCTAAATTTTGAAGAATGGATAAAAGAAAATTCAAAAGGAAGGCCAATATTTATTAGCGATAATAATGGTTTTGACTGGATGTTCATTTGCTGGTATTTTCATCATTTTTTGAATAGAAATCCTTTTGGATATTCATCAAGAAGAATAGGTGATTTATACTGTGGTTTAGTAAATGATACTTTCGCTCAATGGAAACATCTTCGAAAAACGGAACATACGCATAATCCCGTTGATGATGCCATGGGAAATGCTGAAGCATTATTGCATATGAAAAATGAAATGCAACTGAAAATTGATTTAAAATAAACTCCAGAATTAAAGATTCATTTCCATAATCGGCATAAATCTATTTTTTATGGAAGTTTCAAATTCGCCGATTTTTGTAAATCCGATTTTCTGGTAAAATTGTTCGGCATTTGGTTCTGAATCTAAAATGATTTTCTGGCATTTTTCATTTCGCATTCTTTCCAAAAAATCATTCATTAGAAAAGAACCAAATCCTTTTCCTATATATTCAGGTAAAATAAATAAGTTATCCAATTTTACCTGATTACTTTCTAATCTTAAATAAGAATAATAGCCAACAATCTGATTCTCATCAACCAAATTAAAAGCAGGATTTGTTTCGATATAATCTATCGTGATCGTTAGACTATTACTCCATTTCTCCATTTGCTCATCCGAATATCCCCAATACGCTTTTGACTTTTTGGTGATTTCCGTTAAACGGATATGATCTTCGATTTTGGCTTTTTGGATGTTCATTTAAAATATCGTTTTAAAGTAATTTTCTATTTTCGACAATTGCTTTTTCATATTCGATTGAATCCTTTTTCTGTAAATTATCAATCAAATAATCTATTTGTGCTAAACCAATTTCTTTATATCTTTTGATATCCTCTTCGCTTAATTTAATTTCTCTTTGAACATCTGCTATTCCGCCTAAAAAGCACCACAGAAAATATTCTTCATTAAACACTCGAAATATAAAATTCCAATCTTCAAAATACAAAATCTGTCCTTCTATAGCTGTAAAATCTAAATAATTTTCAGCATATCTAAAACCTTCAAAAGCTTTGTTTGTAATTCGAATACTGATAAAACTCTTTTTACTGATTATTTCATTAATCTCTTCAACAGTCTTATCGTCAACACGATATAAAAATCGGAGTTCGTCCAGAAATTCTTCATCACTAATAAAACCAATAACTCTTAGAAACTTGTGAAATCGTTTATCCCATTCTGCAAGTGTTAATTCTGTTCTTGTTATAAAACTCACTGTGCCTGTATAAACAATAAATATCATTACTCTTAATTTCTATAGAACCTCTAGGTATTCGAAGTGTTATTCTTAATCTCTCGAACTTCACGTTTCAATTCTAAAAGCAAATCTTTCATTGCTCCGGTTTCTGTCATTTCTTGTTTTTTATCCGAACGGCCAATATTACATTCATATTCCCAAATCTCCAAAATATCAGAAGCTTTCACTTCATAATTCGGATAAAAGCTGTTATCAGATTCTAAAACCAAAGAGTTCTTTTTGTTTTTATTGAGACGTTTGTACACCATTCCTTCATTTTTAGTAATCAGAATATAGGTTTTACCATCCATCACCTCTCCTAGTTTTTCTACATAACGGCCAATAATGATAGAACCGTCTTCGTGTGGAGGCATTGAATCGCCTTCAACGGGAAATCCGCGATGTTTTCCAGCTGCTAAAAACGGAAGTGTAATTTGCTGTAAACTTTCAATATATTCAGGATCAGCATATCCGTTCAAATATCCTGCTTTTGCTTTTTGAGATACAATTTCAATAAAATTTTCTCCAAAACTATCCACTTGAATGGGCAAAATAAGTCGATTGCCTTCCAGTTTTATCAAATTTTGCACATCAATTTTACGGATATCGACAGATAATATCAAGTCAATACTCATGTGAAAATATAATGCAATCTTCTTTAGAATATCATACGGTGCTTCCGAAGTTCCGTCTTCGTATTTCACGTATCTTCCTCTTGTAATACTAAGGTTTTCAGCTAATTTCTCCTGTGATATTTTATGCTTAACCCTTAACGCTCTGATGTTGTCTGAAAATAAGGACATAATAAATTTGTTATAATTTGGAACAGCAAATATACAAAAAAATGTTACCACCTGTACTAATTTTGTTTCATACAAAAACAATAAGGAAAAATGGCACGGGCAATTGTACATATGGATTTGGATACCTTTTTTGTATCCTGCGAACGACTCACCAATTCTGAACTTAATGATATTCCGCTTATTATTGGCGGAGGCGATCGTGGCGTTGTGGCTTCTTGTTCGTATGAAGCCCGCAAATTTGGTGTGCGTTCTGCAATGCCTATTGCAATGGCAATGAAACTTTGCCCACAGGCAAAAGTCATGAAAGGAGATATGGAATTGTATTCGCGATTATCTCACGATGTCACAGAGATTCTCCAAGAAAAAGCACCTGTTTTAGAAAAAGCAAGTGTCGACGAATTTTATCTGGATATTACAGGAATGGATAAATTTCATGGAAGCTATAAATGGACAGATGAATTGGCACAAAAGGTAATTAAGGAAACTGGACTTCCGATCAGTTTTTCGTTATCGATCAACAAAACCGTTTCTAAAATCGCTACAGGCGAAGGTAAACCGGTAGGAAATCTTGAAATTCCAGAACATAAGGTACAGACTTTTTTGAATCCGCTTTCGATTCAGAAAATACCAATGGTCGGAACCGTAACTTTCCAACTCTTGTCCCGAATTGGTGTTCGTAAAATTCAGACTTTGGCCGAAATGCCTGCTGAGGTTTTACAGCAAATGATTGGAAAAAACGGCCTTGATATTTGGAAAAAAGCGAACGGAATCGATCATACACCTGTAGAACCATATAGCGAAAGAAAATCTATTTCTACAGAACATACTTTTTCTCAAGATACCATTGATATTGCAAAACTCAAAAGAGTGCTTTTGGGAATGGTCGAAAAACTGGCTTTTCAATTGCGTTCAGAACAATGGCTGACTTCAACAGTTACAGTTAAAATTCGTTATGCCAATTTTGATACCGAAACCAAACAATGCCGAGTTGCTTATACTTCAGCCGATCATATTTTGACTAAAAATGTAATAGAGCTTTTTGAGAAAGTGTATCAGCGCCGTATGCGTCTGCGTCTAATTGGCGTTCGCTTCAGCGGATTGGTGCGCGGAACGTATCAAATTGATCTTTTTGAAGACACTCAGGAAATGCTTTCACTTTATGAAGCGATGGATAAAATGAAAAGCCGTTATGGTTTTGATGCCGTAATGCGCTGTGCCGGAGCTCATTTTAAACCAAATACTAAAGACGAAATTTTAAAACGTAAGAAATAATGTATCTCAATTGTCATTCTTATCATTCTCTGCGCTACGGCACGATTCCGCTTAAGGATTTGATTGCCGAAGCTGTTTTGCATGGAGTAAAATCAATGGCATTGACGGATATAAATACCGTTACCGGAATTTACGATTTTATAAAAGCGTGTCAGGAAAAAGAAATCAAACCTTTGATTGGAATGGAATTTCGATGCAATCATGAATTCCGATATATTGGTCTGGCGCAAAATACAGAAGGTTTAGCAGAAATGAACAGATTCTTAACTGACCATAATTTCAGCGGAGAAACTTTGCCTTTACGTGCTCCAAAATTCAAATCGGTTTTTGTGATCTATACTTTAGAAAATGCTCCAGAAACGCTTTTTGAAAATGAATTTATCGGAGTTCGCCCTGAAGAAGTTTCAAGTCTTTTGACTTCAAAACATAAAAATAAAATCTCCAAAATGGTGATTTTACAGCCTGTAACTTTTAGAAGTAAAAAAGAATACAACCTGCATAAAGTGCTTCGTGCTATTGATACGAATATTATTTTATCGAAACTTACGGAAGCTGATTATTGCAAAGTTTCTGATGTGATGAAACCTGTAGAATCGATTCTACCATTCTATGAAAAATATCCTGAAATCATTTTAAATACACAGCGCATCATTGACGATTGTAATTTTCAATATGATTTTTCAGCTAAAAGAAATAAAAAATTCTATACAGAAAACCGTCAAAAAGATTTAGAAAAACTGACCGAATTGGCTTGGGAAGGATTTGAAAAACGTTATGGAAACGAAAATATTGAAGCGAAAGCTCGTGTAGAAAAAGAATTAAAAGTTATTGACGAATTAGAATTCAGTGGTTATTTTTTAATTACTTGGGATATTATTCAATATAGCAATAGTCAAGGTTTTATGCACATTGGTCGCGGAAGCGGTGCCAACAGTATCATTGCCTATTGTCTCGGAATTACCGATATCTGCCCTATTGAACTCGATCTCTATTTTGAACGTTTTTTAAATCTAAATCGTAAAACACCACCTGATTTTGATATCGATTGGAGCTGGCAGGAACGTAATGTAATTTTAGAATATATCTTCAGAAAATACGGTAAAGATCACGTTGCTTTTTGTGGAACGAATGTCGAATTTAAATACAGATCTATTTTTAGAGAAGTTGGAAAAGTTTTCGGTCTTCCTAAAGAAGAATTAGATCTTTTGGCAAAAAATCCGGAAGAACTTCATCCAACCAATAAAATTGTAAAATTGGTTCAGGAATATGGACAAATGATGGGAAAATATCCCAATCAACGAAGCATGCATGCGTGTGGAATTCTGATTTCTGAAGAACCAATTACCAATTATACTCCTTTGGAAATGCCTCCAAAAGGTTTTCCAATTGTACTTTTTGACATGCATATTGCCGAAGAAATCGGTTTTGACAAATTCGATATTCTAAGCCAGCGTGGTATCGGACATATTGATGATAGCGTAAAATTGATTGAAAAAAATAGAGGTATAAAAGTAGACATTCGCAATACTCCTATTTCTAAAGATGAAGCGGTTTGCAATTCTTATTTGGCAAAAGGAGACACAATTGGCTGTTTTTATATCGAAAGCCCTGCGATGCGCGGGTTATTACGCCGATTGAATTGTGATAATTATAAAATTCTGGTGGCGGCTTCGTCTATTATTCGTCCTGGAGTTGCACAATCTGGAATGATGAAAGAGTATATTTTTCGTCATAATAATCCAAATCAGTTTGAATATTTTCATGAGGTTTTTAGAGAACATCTTGGCGAAACATATGGCATTATGGTGTATCAGGAAGATGTGATAAAAATTGCCCAGCATTACGGCGGACTTCCTGCTCCTGATGGTGATATTCTTCGTCGCGCCATGTCAGGAAAAGGAAGATCTCTAGAAGCACTTCAGAAAGTAAAAGATAATTTCTTTGCAAGCTGCGCGCAAAAAGGGCATCCAGAAGCTTTGAGTCAGGAAATTTACCGCCAGATTGAATCTTTTGCGGGCTATTCTTTCTGCAAGGCGCACTCGGCTTCTTATGCCGTTGAGAGCTATCAGAGTTTGTATTTGAAAGTTAATTATCCTGTAGAATTTATGACAGCGGTAATCAATAACCAAGGCGGATTTTATAGAACCGAAGTTTATGTACACGAAGCTAGAATGTCGGGCGGAACTGTCCATAATCCGTGTGTGAATAAAAGCGAATATCAAACGACTTTGTACGGAACCGATATTTATTTAGGGTTTATGCACTTGCAGAGTTTAGAATCTAAAATTGCGAATTTAATAGCATCAGAAAGAGAGAAAAACGGCGATTATCTTTCTCTGGAAAATTTCATCAATCGCATTCCAATTGGAATTGAAGGCGTTAAAGTTCTAATTTTTATTGGTGCTTTTCGCTTTACAGGAAAAACAAAAAATCAGCTTTTGATTAGTGCGAGTTTGCTTTTAAACAATTTTAAACCCGAAAATCGAAATTTGATGCTTTTGCAAGAACCGGTAAAAGAATTCAAATTACCTGTTTTAGAACGTTCTATTTTTGAAGATGCTTTTGATGAAATCGAATTGCTGAGTTTTCCTGTTTCTTGTACGGTTTTCGATCTTTTACAAACCAAACATAGAGGTGATATTATGGCAAAAGATTTAGTAAAATACCATAAAAGACAAGTTAGAATGCTTGCCTATCTCATTTCCAGAAAACATGTCCCGACCAAAAAAGGTTCGATGTATTTTGGAACTTGGATTGATCATGAAGGCACTTATTTTGATACGGCACATTTTCCAGATAGTCTTGCAAAACATCCTTTTCAGGGTGGAGGCTGTTATCTTTTGTTAGGAAATGTTGAGGTCGACTATCATTTTCCGACCATTACGATTCTCAAAATGGCCAAAATGCCTTTTATTCCAGATCCACGATATATGGATTCTAAAGATCAATACAAAACACAAAATCAGATAAAGGAAGATGTTAGTTTGACGCATCGAGCGCCTTATCCGCAAGGACATGAAATTAATCTTCCGAGACATCGAATGAAGTTTTAGTCTTCAGTGTTCAGAATTTAGTGTTCAGTCACAGTCTCAGTTTTCAGTCGCGGTATTCAGAATACTGAACATTTTTGACTGAATACTAATTTTTACTAAACGCCAAAAATTGCTCGCAAAGACGCAAAATCGCAAAGTTTAATTTAAAAAAACTTAAAAAAGAAAATGCTTTGCGACTTTGCGAGATTAAAAAATAGAAATAACTAAAGAAAAACTTAAGTTATACACATAATGAAGAAAGGATAAGCCTTATCCGTAAGGACATGAAGTCACGGTATTCAGAATACTGAACATTGTGACTGAAAACTGAACACTAAATTCTGAACACTGAACACAAAAAAAATAACTAAAGAACAACTTACGTTATACACAAATGAAGAAGCAAGAATATGCCATAGTCGATATTGAAACCACAGGCGGAAATGCCAGTGGAAGCCGTATTACAGAAATTGCCATTATTATTCATGACGGTACAAATGTATTGGATCGTTATGAAACACTTGTAAATCCTGAACAGGACATACCTCCTTCTATTTTTGGATTGACAGGAATTAACAATGAAATGGTAGCCAATGCGCCCATTTTTGATGATATTTCAGAGAAAGTTTTGGAAATGCTTACCGATCGTGTCTTTGTTGCCCACAACGTGAACTTTGATTATTCATTCGTTCATCATCAACTGGAGCAAGCGGGTTTTAAATGGTCGGCAAAAAAGCTTTGTACAGTGCGTGCAGCTCGAAAAATCAAACCTGGACTGGGTTCGTATAGTTTAGGAAATCTGTGCAATTCTTTAAATATATCTTTAGAAAACAGACACCGTGCCGGCGGAGATGCCGATGCGACTGCTCTTTTATTTTCGCTTTTATTGGAATGGGACGATGCAGGAGAAATTGATAAAATGATCAAGAAAACAGCGCAAGATCAGCGTTTGCCACCCAATTTACCACAAGAAGATTTTAATAATTTACCTGACAAACCAGGAGTCTATTATTTTTATAATCAGGCAAAAAAAGTGATTTATGTTGGAAAAGCAATCAACTTAAAAAAGCGTGTCACTTCTCATTTTACAGGAAACAATATCAAACCGCAAAGACAGCATTTTTTAAGAGATATTCACGGAATTTCTTTTGAAGTCTGCGCGACCGAACTCATGGCGCTTCTTTTAGAATGTACCGAAATCAAAAAACTTTGGCCCACTTACAACAGAGCTTTAAAACGTTTTGAAGCCAAATTTGGCATTTATCAATACGAAGCTCGAAACGGCTATAAATATTTGGCAGTTGGTAAATTGAGCAAATTTCAGACTTGTATTCATGAATTTAATAGCCAATACGATGGCATTAATTTATTGCGAACTCTAGCCGAGCATTTTGAAATCGATCATCGTTTTTGTAAATATACAAGACCCGAAGAAGGCGAATTTTTCCAAAATAATGATACAAGAGATTTGCCTGACGTTTCATTTCATAACGAACAAGTCGACAATGCTATTGAATTTTTATTGAATAACAGACCAAGTTTTGCCATTATAGACAAAGGACGTTCTAGAGACGAAAGAAGCTGTATTTGGATTGAAAATGGTCATTTTCATGGAATGGGCTACATTCCGAGAGATGTTGCCATCAACGATTCTGATGAAGTAAAAAATTATGTTACGCCTTATAAAAGCAATCAATATATTGAACAGTTAATTTTTGCTTACGCAGAAAAACATCCGAGAAAAATATTCTTTAACAAACAACTTTTCATTTCCTAAACCAATAAAAAATAGAGCTGTAAAACTAAAATCTGAATTATGACACTATTTAGCGACACCGAATTATTTACCACAGGTTTGGGAGGAAAAAAAATATTTGACATTCCAGATTCTGAATTAATTTTAATCGATAACTTTTTCACCAAAGAAGAATCGGATGCTTTTTACGAGAGAATACTTCGCAAAACCAAATGGAGAGAGTATGAAATGGAAATTTACGATAAAACTTATACCGTTCCGCGAATGATTTCTTGGTATGAAGATAAAGATAATCCTGGCGCAGATCCAAACGGACCAGATTGGACTTATGAATTGTTAAAAATTAGAGGCCGTGTAGAAAAAGAAACACAACTTGATTTTAATACCGTATTATTGAATTTATACCGAGACGGAAATGATGGCGTAGGTTGGCATAGCGACAAAGAACATAATACAGGACCAAATCCCATTATTGCTTCCGTCACTTTTGGAGAAACGAGAATGTTTAAACTTCGCCATAAATTCAGAAAAGAAATTCCGCCAATTGAGATTCCGCTTCATCATGGATCTTTTTTATTGATGGCTGGAACTACTAATAGTTTTTGGCAACATCAAGTTCCAAAAACGGCTCGCGATGTTTTGCCAAGGATCAATCTTACCTTTAGAAGAACCAATCGAAATCTTTGATTTTTATAGCATTGAATCTTTAAAAAGAAGTAATTTTTACTTAAAACAACGTAAGATATTCCTTCTTTAAAAAGTTAAAACATGCACTATATGAACCTTTTACTAGGCAAAACCTATCTTTTTTACTATTTTTGCAACCTTTTTTAAAATACAATACCGTAATGGCTTATTCGAACAATGATTTAGCGCGTTTCTTAGACGCACAGAACAAACTTTATCTTACCGCTCTTTCTGAAATCAGTAAAGGGAAAAAAGAAACACACTGGATGTGGTTCATTTTCCCGCAAATAAAAGGCTTAGGAAAAAGCGATACTGCAAATCTTTATGCCATTAATGATTTAAAAGAAGCTACAGATTATTTGGAGCATCCAATTTTGGGAAAACATTTAATAGAAATTTCAGAGTTGTTTTTGACTTTTAAAATGAAATCGGCTGACGGAATTTTAGGAGATTTAGATGCTCGAAAATTGCGTTCCTGTATGACTTTGTTTTCTTTGGTTGAAAATGCAAATCCGATATTTCAAGAAATTTTGGACGCTTTCTTCTCTGGAGAAACCGATCCGCTTACTTTGTCTATTATTAATTCAACTATAAAATCTGTTGATGAACCAGTTACCATATAACTAGAGTTTTCGACGATTATTTACATTTAAAAGACACTAATTATAGTGTCTTTTTTTTGTTTGCAAACTTAGGAGTTTAGTAAAACTCAAACATAAATCATTCATTTAAAAAGAATTAATCTTAAATTGCATAATTAACCTCAAATCTAAACCAAATTATGACCGAAAAAATCAAAGCTTTACAAATTATCCATCTTGGCATTTGCGCAGGAACCATTATCGCTTATTTTATTGTGGGCGATATTTCGCTAGAAACACTACAAGTTCCTACTGTTGATTCTGCTTCCATAATATATCTTGCAATTCCTGTTCTAGCCTTTGTTTTGAGTAGTATATTATTTAAAGCGCAATTAAAACAGATTGACCCAAAGCTAAAACTTGAAGATAAATTGCCTATCTATCAAACAGCTTCAATTATGCGATGGGCAGTTTTGGAAGGCGCAGCTTTTATTATTTTATTTCTTAAACCTGATTTTATACTATTCGGAATTCTTCTCATTATCTATCTTATTTTTCTAAGACCAACAGAAGAAAAAATTAATAACGATTTATCCAATTAGTAAACCGCACATACCTTAAATAAAAAAGCATCTTGAAATAGATCAAGATGCTTTTTTATTTAGTAGTTTTTCAACTTCAAATAGAAAATATTATTCGCTTGGTTTTGTTAAATAGTAAACTGGAATTCCAGTTAGCATAATTAATACTCCCCAGCCACAGGTTGAAAATTTTGTAATTAATAACGAAACGCAAATTGCTGATGCTACAATAATATATACCATTGGCAAAAACGGATATCCAAAAGCTTTATAAGGTCTTTCTACATCTGGCATTTTTTTTCTTAGAATAAAAATTCCGTAAATAGTCAAAATGTAAAAAATCAGTACAATGATAATTACGAAATCTAATAAATCGCCATATTTCCCTGTTAGACATAAAGCCGAAGCCCAAACACATTGCGCCCAAAGTGCCCAAGCAGGAACACTCGAACTATTTAAAACAGCTGCTTTTTTGAAAAACAAACCATCTTTTGCCATTGTATAATATACTCTTGCTCCAGCCATAATTAATCCGTTGTTGCAGGCAAAAGTCGAAATCATAATCATAATTGCGATAATCAAAGCTCCGATATTTCCAAAAATATAATCTGAAGCCACAACTGCAACACGATCAAACTTTGCTGTTGCAATTTCGTCAAACGGAATTACAGCCAAATACATCAGATTTGTCACAACATAAAGACAAGTAACAATAAACGTTCCTAGAAACAGGCTAAGACCAACATTTCGTTTCGGATTTTTAATTTCACCCGCGATAAAAGTCACACCGTTCCACGCATCGCTAGAAAACAATGATCCAACCATTGCTGCCGAAATTCCAGAAATTAGAGCCGTTCCACTAATTGGAAGCCATGAACCGCTTTCTTTGTCAAATGTTCTTGTACTCCATCCGTCTGCCCAGTTTGCATCCCAAACAGAAGCTTTCGCGGCAAGCGTTAATCCAAAAATGACTAAACCAAGAAGCGATAAAATTTTAATTATGGTTAAAACGGTTTGTAGAATTTTTCCGTTTTTTACTCCACGACTATTAATAAAAGTCAGAATGATAATGGTTAAAATCGAAACTAGCTGCGCTGCATTCAGTTTAAAAGCGCCCAATTCGTAAAGAATATTTTCATCACTTAACGGCTCATACAAATAAGCTGCAAATTTTGAAAAAGCCACTCCTACTGCCGCGATAGTTCCAGTCTGAATAACCGCAAAAAAACTCCAGCCGTATAAAAAGGCAATCAGCTTATTATAAGCTTCTTTCAGGTACACATATTGTCCTCCTGCTTTTGGGAACATCGCACTCAATTCGCCGTAACTAACTGCTGCGACAACAGTAATAAATCCAGACAAAAGCCAGATCAAGGTAAGCCATCCCGCCGAGCCCACTTGTCTGGCTATATCGGCGCTTACAATAAATATCCCAGATCCGATCATAGAGCCAACCACAAGCATGGTTCCGTCTAAGAGGCCGAGTTCTCTTTTAAAATGTTCTTGGTCGTTTTCTTGCATTTTTATTGGTTTAGGTTGGCTAAAGATATACTTTTTTTGGAAATTTCAATTAAAGAAAACGATTTCATGATATTTATTGCATTAGGAAACTTTTAGTCTATTTAGTAAAAAAATTAGAGACTTTTCTTGTTTAAAATTTATTTGTCTTTGAACATTATATTGACTTATATTTATCACGAAACTAACTAACCTTTGAATTATACATTTAGACAATGTGTTAAAATTAGCATTCCCCATGAAATTACAAATTTTTACATTTTTATTCTTTTTACTTACTACTATTTCCCATTCACAAATACCTGTCGCTGGCGAACTTGATACTAGCTTTGGAGATTCTGGAACCTTAACTCTTGATGAAAAAACGTATCTTTTGCCTTATTCAATTAAGGTTCAACCCAAAACAGGGGATATACTTATTGCCGGTTGTTATGAAAAGACCGAAGGGCATTTTGTTGGATTTGTAAGAAAGTATGATTTTTATGGCAATCCTAAAAAAGATTTCGGAACAAACGGCTTTCTCGAAATATCTGATTTAGTTTATAAAAGCTATGTACTATACAGAACATATTTTGAATCTTCTGATAATGATTCTCGTATTTATATACGAGGAGGACGCTCTAATTTAGATGGTTCATCTGTTTATTTTATCAGTAGATATTTGTCAAATGGAACCCTAGACACAAGTTATGGAACAAATGGTTCAATTAATGTTCATGGCCAAATACATGGAAATTATATTTACTCTCTCCTATTAAACCCTATTACTCAACATCAAACTCTTAATCGTTATAATTTATCCGATGGATCCTTAGATTCGTCATTTAATAATGGAGATCTTCCTTTTTCAAATTCAGAAATTACATTATATCGAAACCAATATGACCAAATAAACTTTCAAGATGATGGAAAAATGATTTTATCTGGATATGAAGGTCAAAGAGGTATTATTGTGTGTTTTGACAATACTGGCCATATCGATACAGGTTTTGGCGTTAATGGATTTTATAGAGCCGATCCGAATTATGTTAAAGATATTTTTTTTACTAAAATTCAATCTGATGGGAAAATTATTTTCCTAAATCGACAATTTACGACAAACAATCCTGCAACTATTTTAGGACGATTAAACAAAGATGGAAGTCTAGATACGAGCTATGGCGATTCTGGTTATTTCAGACATAGGCTATATGGCTCAATCTTTTTTGCAGACATAGCTCTACAATCCGACGACAAAATAATTTTTTGTGGTAGTTACAATTTCGAGAATAATGACGATAATTTTTTATATACTACAAGAGTATCTAAAGAAGGTAAACTTGATTTTTGGAAAAATGATTTACCAAGTATCTACTCTGAAAATTGGTCTCTTGCTTTAGTAAAAGATTCTTATTTATTTTCATTAGGACTTAAAAGCCCTAATGTATTCGAAAAAAATTTTCCTCTTATTAGGAAAATGTTTTTAAAAGAACCTGAAATTTCAATTAACGGAAGTAGTCTTCCAGATAATGCAACAGATATAGTTCTACCTACAAATGATGGTATTTTGTACACTATAGATAATGTGGTATTATCTCAAGGCGATATTAAATTTCGCTTAGACAAGTCAGATAATTTATATTGGGGTAAATCAGAATCAGCGCCATTTCTTTCTGGAATATCTACTATGGGAGCTGAAACTATTAAAATAGACACACCAGGAACCTACAAAATCAATTTTAATATAAAAACTGGTGCTTATAGTCTTATTAATAATACATTGGGAATAGAAGATTTTAACAATCAAAAATTGAAATTTGTTTTTTATCCAAATCCTTCAAAAGAAAAAATAACTTTTAATGAGAACTTGAAATCAATAAAAGTTTATGCTACAGATGGAAAATTAATAAATAGTAATTTGGTTAATAACGAAATCAATATTAGCAGTTTTCCAAAAGGAGTTTATTATTTTCAAGTCGTAACAGAAACCGGTATTGTAATTGGCGATAAATTCATTAAAGAGTAAAAAACATATTGAACAAGACAGAAGAAATAATCAATAAGATCGCCCAAGATAAAGTAAATTTTCATCTTGGATTGCATATTTTGCTAGAAGAAGAGTACAATTTTAAAGAGCTTTTTAATACTCTACATAACTATATTATTAATTCTATTCCAAACAAAACAGATTATAATTTAGAAGCGTATCAAAGAGCAATAAATAGTACTCCACTAAAACCAACTTTCACGCCAATTATAATCTTAAAAAGTTTCTCCACCAAAATGGCTTTCAATAAATTGGCTTCATTGCCAGAAAATGAAAATAAAAAAGTAATAACCTCTTTACTTTGGATATTTAAAATTACAGATAAAGAAAGAAGAAATACAGAATGCAAAAACGGTTGCGGTCATCTTTGGCATGAATTAGAATAACTTTAAATAAGTTTTTCAATTTTAAATTGAAAAACAACAGAACGATCTTTTTCCCTTGGTTTTGAAGCATTAGAATTTTTCATTAATTTTAAATAAAAACAGCATCATGACTTGGGATCCAAAAAAATACAACGAATTTAAAGAAGAACGTTCTAAACCTTTTCATGATCTTACAAGTCATATTGTTGACAAACCCAATCTGAAAGTTATAGACCTGGGGTGTGGAACGGGTGAACTTACCCAAAAATTATATCAAAAACTTACCAATCCATTTGTTTTGGGTATCGATAATTCTGCTGAAATGTTGACGAAAGCTCCAATACAAGAAAATCTTGAGTTTAAAGATAAAACCATTTTAGAACAGATTGCTGACGAAACCAAATGGGATTTGATTTTTTCAAATGCCGCATTACAATGGATTGATAATCATTACGAGCTTTTCTCCAAAATTATATCGCGCATTAATTCAGGCGGACAGCTAGCGGTTCAGATGCCTCAGCAAAATGAAAATATCCTCAATAAAATACTTTTCCAATTGGTGCAGGAAGAGCCCTTTGCATCGTATCTTAAAAATTGGACACGTCCTTCACCAGTATTGACTTTAGATGAATATGCCAAAATCCTTTTCGAAAATGGCGGTACAGATTTGGTTCTGTATGAGAAAGTTTATCCTATTATTTCTACTAAAAAAGATGACTTTTTTGAGTTCATTTCGGGTTCTGCCTTAACTGTTTATCAAGAAAGATTGAATGAGCAGGAATTTACTGCTTTAACAACAGAATTTAAGAAAAGAATAGATGCTTATTTCCCTTCAGTTCCTTCAATCTACGCATTTAGACGATTGATTATTTACGCTAAATTTTAAAGAGACGATTCATTGAATCAGCCTTTAATCTTTAAACAAAAACAATTCTTGTTTTTGTTTATTTTAATGCCTCATAAATTCCTTTTTCACTTCAAAATTGAAATCAAAAGTTGCTTTCTTTCAACAATATTCCAATAAAAAAACCCCAAAAAAAGCACAACGGATTAACCATCAAACACTTAAACAAAATTATTTAGAATGGAAATATTTTTGTTTCGTATCTATTTTTTTTCTTAAAACCATAAGATAAATTTTACTATATTTGAGATTATCATTATAAAAGCATTTAAAAAGAGCGAAATACCTTAACAAGTGTTTAATGTTTAATATAAATTAATTTTCCCAAATAATTATTTATTCATACTGACAAAAAACGCAAAAGGCACTTTTTCATTAACCTACTAATTTTAAGATTATGTCTAAACTGCAAGCTTTAAAAAACTTTCGTTTCCCAAATGTTTTCATCCTTATTTTAATCGTTTTTATTTCGTGTGCATTGCTAATCTGCATCAATTTTTTTACAATTAAAATCTTATCTGCCAATAGAGCTTATGTAAACGGGGAATCACATTATTCGAAAGGACAAAAAGATGCATCAAGACATTTAATTACCTATTTATTCACCAAAAACCATACACAATGGAAATTGTTTCTTGAAGAATTAAAGGTGCCCCAAGGAGATGGTATTGCAAGAATCACGCTTTTGAAAGCTGGAGACAATAAAGTTGCTCGCAATGGATTTTTAATTGGCCGAAATCACGAAGATGATCTAGATGATCTTATCTGGCTATTCGAAAATTTTAAAAATGTCAGCTTTTTATCTAAAGCCATAAAAGAATGGGGAGAAGGAGACAAATTAATCTTTGATTTATTTGTTATCGGCCAGCAGATTAATGCAAAAATCGAACATAATATTTTAACCTCAACAGATCAGAAAAAACACTTAAAGCAAATTAGCTCAATAAGTGACCAATTAACTATTAACCAACGTAATTTTTCTAATACGCTTGGTGAAGGAACCCGAAAAATAAAGGATTTACTAATTATTACAAACATCTTTTTTATTCTGGTTATAATCTGCAGCGTTTGTCTTTATTATTCGATAATGGTCAAAAGACTACTGATTTCGAAGAAAGAAACGGAAGTGAAAAATGAAAATCTGATTATTGTAAATCGCGAATTGGATCGATTTGTTTACAGTGCCTCTCACGACTTGAGATCTCCAATTACTTCTTTAAAAGGCCTTATCGAAATAACAGCATTGGAGGACGATGCACAACAGGTTCGAAACTATCTAGAAATGATGCATCAAAGTCTTGAAAGGCAGGATCAATTTATTAGCGACATTATTGATTATTCTAAAAACAAAAGAAAAGAAATAATCTTGGAACCCGTAAGCCTGAAAGAGTTGTGCAATGAAGCCATCCTTCAATTAATGCATATTGAAAATGCAAACAGAATTAAATTTACGCAAGAACTTTTAGTAGATCAGATTGAAAGTGATGGTCTTCGGTTAAAAATAATCATCAATAACCTACTCTCGAATGCTATAAAGTATGCAGATTGCAGCAAACAAGAAATGTTTATTACAATAAAGACATACTTTAGCGAAGGCCTAAATAAAATTGAAGTAACAGATAACGGAATTGGAATTCATGACGATCATAAAGCCAATATTTTTGATATGTATTTTGGAACAAACAAAAATAAAGGTTCAGGATTAGGCCTATATATTGTAAAAGAAGCTGTTGAAAATATTAAAGGAGATATTTCTGTTTTTTCAGAAAGCAGTGTTGGAAGTAAATTTATAGTAACAATACCAAGTTCATATGCCGTATAAATCTCAATTTATAATTATAGAAGACAATTTGATTGATCAATTTGTCACTAAAAAATTACTTAAAAAAGGGCTCGACATTAATCCTATCTACATAGCTAATAACGGACGAGAAGGAATTAATTGGATACTAAAGCATCAGCCACAAAACCCTTTGATTATTCTTTTAGACATTCAAATGCCTATTATGAATGGTTTTGAATTTTTGGAAGAATTTGACAGATTACCAGAAGATTTAAAAGAAAGAACCGAAATTTTCGTGCTTTCTTCGACTTTAGATATCGATGAAATTAAAAAAGTCAAAGAGAACAAATATGTGTCTGACTTTTGGACTAAACCTTTTAGATTAGAAATATTGAAAAATGCTTTTCTAGAAGCTTAATTTAAAACGCGATTTACTTGAGAGAAAGCTCTTGTGTAATATGGTTCTTTTGTAGAAGAAATCATAACCCCGCCATGAGTTGATGAATGTACAAATTTAATCTCACCATCAACATTTTCAACAACCATACCTACATGATTTATATGACGTCTGCCGTTGGTTCTAAAGAAAATCAAATCGCCTTTTTGAGCTTCCTCCGACGCTACTTTTGTTCCTATTCGAGATTGCTCTATTGAGCTTCTCGGCAATTTAATATCAAAATTACCAAAAGTACAGAACATTAATCCCGAACAGTCGAAACCTGCTTTTGTTGTTCCGCCTGATCTATATCTAATACCTATATTTTCAGTTGCACTTGCTATTATCTGATCAATTAATCCAGAATAATCTCCTGTCCTTACAACAGTTGAATCTCTTTTTATTTCTGGAGCAGCTTGAGCTACTTGATTAGAAGGAGTATCTATTTGTGAATTATTATCTTGTAATGCTTTTGCAGACTGAATCGCATCTGCTTTTTCTTTTGGAACTCGAATCTTCAACAAATACCCAACAGGAACTTTTCCTTTAATTGACGGATTCTGACGTTCTAATTCTGCAACTGTAATACCATATTCTTTAGAAATGCCGTATTTTGTTTCTTTAGCTTTTACTTCTCTATAAAGTTCTACATCTGTCGAAACCGCTTCAGCAACTGCTTCTACTGGCTTTTCATTAATTGAAACTATATTATTAGAAGGAATAATAATTTGCTGTCCTATTTTTAAGCCTTCGGTTTCCAGAGATGGATTTGCTTTCTTTAGATCATCAACAGAAACATTATATTTTTTAGAAATTCCCCAAAGCGTTTCTTTTGAGGCTACTTCATGAGTTCCAGAAGTATTAAGAGGAGTATCGTTTACTGCAATTTCTTCATTTTTTGACTTTGTCTTTGCAGTACTTTTGTTTTTATTCGGAATTAAAAGTGTCGAGTTTAGTTTTAATACCTTGGGAGCATTCGGGTTTGCATCTGCAATATCCTTTACTTTTACTCCGTATTTTTTAGCAATAACAGAAAGATTTTCCCCTTTTGAGATCTTATGCTTAATGAAATTATCCTGCGCAAAAGCTCCAACACTGAAAAAAAACAACACTATTATTAACCGATAAATCATACTCTCTTATTAAAGTTTTTACACTTTTTTAAATTATACATTTATTTCAACTCAAAAAAAGCAAATATATTGCCTAAAAAGCGAATTTAACTTTTTAAAGTAAAAAAATCGGTATTTTTAACAATTATTTTACCTCAAATTAACAGCCTCGGCATAAAAATTGAGCCAAATTTTTGAAAAGCAGTTTTTTATAAAAAACAGCCTTTTTAAAAATTTCTAACCAAACTAAAGCCTAATATTGTGAAAAAACTACTCTACATTGTCATTTTACTGCCTTTTATTACAAATGCGCAAACAATAAGCGGAATTGTTAAATCTGAAACTACCAATTTACCAATTGAAGATGCAAACATATATGCATTACGAGCTCAAATAGGAACCATAACCAATGACATTGGAGGGTTTTCATTAAGCAAAGCAAAAGCAAGTGACACGCTTCAGATATCACATGTTGGCTACCTAACAGCAAAAATTGCAATTGCCGATTTTAAAAAGTCAAATTTTATCATAGTGCTTAAAGAAGACATTGAAACTCTTAATAATGTAGAGATCACCAATCGTCAGGCGAAATTAAAATCTAAACTTGACTTTACTAAGCTTAAATCTTTAGATAATGTTCTGTATTCTTTTGGTTCGGCAGTTGTAAATGACAAAATTTATATTATAGGTGGTGATATCAGCGAAGAAGAGAATGTATTAAAGATTTTAAAAGAAAGAAGCATAAGCTCTGACAACAATCCTAACTTCCAAAAAAAATATCTACAATTACTTCAAATGCAAGTAGCCAAAAAATTTTACAGGGAAGACTTGCTTATTTACAATCCTAAAACAGATGTATGGGAGAAATCAAATACAAAATTCAAGAGAAGAGCTTATCATAACGTAAATTGCTACAACAATACGCTTTATGTTTTAGGAGGTAAAAGAATGTCTACAAACCAAAGATTTGAATATCTGGAAAACGAAATTGAAGTTTTTGACCTTAATAAAAACTCGATTAACATTGACAAAACCAATCCTCATATGGCTGCAGACTTTGCTTCTTTTGTCTATAAAGACAATATTATTGTCATGGGCGGCTCTACAAAAAAGACTGAAAAAGGAGAAAAAACTTTTACAGACAAAGTGCATATGTACAACATCACTTCTGGATTATGGTATGAGCTAGAAAAAATGCCGGTTGCCAAAGAAGTAAAAGGAGTTTTGATTGGCGATAAAATTTTTACTGTCGGAAATAATGACAACAAAAGCTTATCTGAGATTCAGAGTTTTGATTTAACAAATGAAACTTGGAAAAATGAAGCAACTCTAATTTCTCATTTAGAAAATCCAGCAATTGCTTACAATGTTGATGATATTTACCTTTTTGAAGATGGGAAGCTTTCAATCTACAATACAAAATCAAAACAAATTAAAGAATACTTTGTTGATCTTCAATTAAGAGATGCCACCATGCATCTTATAGACAACAAATTGTATATTCTTGGAGGCTATTCATTTGGTTCGTTCATGAAGATTCCATCATCAAAAGTGTATAGCATTTCTATTGATGAATTTGATACTACTGCGCCAAACCGTATTAGAATTTTGTCTCAAAATAATGTAGCTCAAAGAAACTAACTCATGATAAAAATGCTCTGCAAAAAACAGGGCATTTTTTCATGTATTAATTTTAAAAATAGAAATAAACTTTGATTTTTAACTGAAAGTCTATTTTATTTCATTGGAACTCAAAAAATTTAATACTAAATTTACTTCAAATAAGTCACTACAATCCTCAGTTTTAAGAGACTTTTTAAAAGAATTTAATCCAAGACAAACTTATTTACCGTGAAAAAACTACTGTATATTATCGTTTTACTACCTTTTATTACAAATGCGCAAACAGTAAGCGGAATTGTTAAATCTCAATCGACAAACTTACCGATAGAAGATACCAATATCTATTTATTGCGTACTCATATTGGAACTTTAACCAATGGAAAAGGAGAATTTTCATTGAATAATAAAATAAATCCAAATGACACTCTTCAGGTTTCTCATATCGGATTCATCACAACAAAAATTGCGATTACAGATTTAAAAAAGTCAAATTATATTATCTCTCTTGAAGAAGATGTTGAAACTTTAAAAAATGTAACTGTAACTGATAATAGGTGGTCTAAATTAAAATCGAAACTTGACTTCACCAAATTATCACCTTTAGAGTACGGCATTTATTCTTTTGGCTCTGTGGTAGCAAATGGCAAAATTTATGTTGTTGGAGGTGATAATAGTGAACAATGGAATGTTTTAACTAATATAAAATCAAAAGATATTGGTGGCGGTGATCCTACTAGATTTAATGATCCTATTTTTTTAAACAAATATCTTCAAGAGATTGGAGGCGATCAAGGTAAAGTTTTTTACAAGGGAGATCTCCTTATTTATGATCCAAAAACAGATGTATGGGAGAAATCAAATCAGAAATTAAAAAAACGAGCTTACCATAGTATAAATTTTTACATTAACACACTGTATGTTTTGGGAGGAAAAGAGGGCCTCTAGGCAATAAAAAACATGAATTTCTAGATAATGAAATTGAAGTTTTTGACCTTAACACAAATCAAATTGCAATTGACAAAACAAATCCACATAAAGCCGTAAACTTTGCTTCCTTCAGCTACAAGGACAACATTATTGTTATGGGTGGATCAATAAAATCAACTGTAAGAGGTGCAAAAATTTTTACAGATAAAGTACATCTGTACAATTTAACTTCTGGCCTTTGGTATGAGTTAGCAAAAATGCCAGTAGCCCAAGAAGTAAGCGGAGTTTTGATTGAGGACAAAATTTTTACAATTGGCAATTCCGACAATAGAAGTTTTTCTGAGATTCAGAGTTTCGATTTAACAAATGAAAGCTGGAAAAAGGAAGCAACTTTACTTTGCCGACTCGAAAATCCTGCAGTTACATACAATGACGACACTATTTACCTATTTGAAGACGGAAAACTGTTTGTTTATAATACAAAATCAAAACTAATTAAAGAATTTTATATTAATCTTGAACTAAAATGTGCTGCAATGCACTTTATTAATGACAAATTATATATCATTGGAGGATACGATTTCAGCAATTACTACGCATCTCCTTCATCAAAAACATACAGCATTTCTATAGATGAATTTGAGACCACAAGACCTTACCGAATTAGAGTTCTATCACAAGATAGTTTAGCAAACAAAAACTAATCGCATCAACATATTGTTTGTAAAAAATAAAAGCCCTGTTTTCACAGGGCTTTTACATTATATTAAATTTAAAATATTAAGCTTTTCCAGCTGCAATTAAATTTAATGCAGAACCCGCAACAAACCAGCCAATTTGACCTGCGTTGTAGGTATGGTTTGCCAAGATAATATCTTTTGTACCATCTGCATGAACAAATTCTAATGTTAATGGTTTGCCTGGAGCAAATTCTGTTAAATCTAAGAAGTTAATGGTATCATCTTCTTGGATTTTATCGTAATCCGCTTCGTTTGCAAATGTCAATCCTAAAAGACCTTGTTTTTTAAGATTTGTTTCATGAATACGAGCGAAAGATTTCACCAATACCGCTTTAACTCCTAAGAAACGTGGTTCCATAGCCGCATGCTCACGAGAAGAACCTTCTCCGTAGTTATGATCTCCCACTACGATAGATGGAACTCCAGCCGCTTTATATGAACGAGCTACAGCAGGCACAGCATCATATTCGCCAGTCAATTGGTTTTTAACCGAATTTGTTTTTTGATTGTAAGCATTTACTGCTCCAATCAACATATTGTTTGAAATATTATCTAAGTGTCCACGGAAACGCAACCAAGGTCCAGCCATAGAAATGTGGTCTGTAGTACATTTTCCGAATGCTTTAATTAACAATTTAGCACCAGTAATATTTTTACCATCCCAAGCATCAAATTGAGCTAATAATTGCAAACGCTCTGAAGCTGGATTAACCACTACTTGAACACTTGAACCATCTTCCGCTGGAGCTTGAAAACCTGGATCTTCAGCATAGAAGCCTTTAGCAGGAAGTTCGTCTCCTGTTGGCTCGTCAAGCATTACTTCTTCTCCATCTTCGTTGATTAATTTATCTGTCAACGGATTAAAACTTAAATCACCTGCAATAGCTAAAGCTGTCACCAATTCTGGCGATCCTACAAAGGCCAAAGTATTTGGGTTACCATCTGCACGTTTTGAGAAGTTACGATTGAAAGAGTGTACAATGGTGTTTCTTTCTTCTTTTTCTGCTCCTTCTCTATCCCACATACCAATACATGGTCCGCAGGCATTTGCAAAAACTGTTGCGCCAATTTTATGGAAAGTATCAATAAATCCATCTCTTTCGATTGTAGAACGAACTACTTCAGAACCTGGAGTGATTGTAAACTGTGATTTTGTTTTTAAATTTTTATCGGCAACTTGTCTTGCCAATGAAGCTGCACGAGAAATATCTTCATAAGAAGAGTTTGTACAAGAACCTATTAGACCAACTTGAATTTGTAATGGCCAATTATTTTTAACTGCTTCTTCTTTCATTTTAGAAATTGGAGTCGCTAAATCCGGAGTAAAAGTGACCATTTAAATGCGGTTCTAATGTAGATAAGTTTATTTCGATAACTTGGTCAAAATATTTTTCTGGATCTGCATATACCTCTGGATCTCCTGTTAAGTAAGAAGCAATTTTATCTGCAGCATCAGCCACTTCTGCCCTATTTGTCGAACGTAAGTAACGGCTCATTGAATCATCGTAACCAAAAGTTGAGGTTGTAGCTCCAATCTCAGCTCCCATATTACAAATTGTTCCTTTACCTGTACAAGACATAGCTGTTGCACCTTCACCAAAATATTCTACAATAGCTCCAGTACCACCTTTTACAGTAAGAATCCCTGCAACTTTAAGAATAACATCTTTTGGAGCCGTCCATCCCGATAATTTACCGGTTAATTTAACTCCGATCAATTTAGGAAACTTAAGTTCCCAAGCCATTCCAGACATAACATCTACAGCATCTGCTCCACCAACACCAATTGCCACCATTCCTAAACCACCTGCATTTACAGTATGAGAATCGGTACCAATCATCATTCCGCCCGGAAATGCATAATTTTCAAGTACAACTTGGTGAATAATTCCAGCTCCTGGCTTCCAGAAACCAATTCCGTATTTATTAGAAACAGAAGACAAGAAGTCAAAAACCTCATTACTCTGTGTTTTTGCTCTTGCCAAATCGGTTACAGCATCCACTTTTGCCTGAATTAAGTGATCACAGTGAACCGTTGTTGGAACTGCCACTTTAGATTTACCAGCGTGCATAAACTGTAATAATGCCATTTGTGCAGTTGCATCTTGACAAGCTACGCGATCGGGTGCAAAATCAACGTAATCAATTCCTCTTCCAAACGCCTTAGTAGGATTTCCATCCCAAAGGTGATTGTATAAAATTTTCTCTGTTAAAGTAAGCGGACGACCAACAATCTCGCGCGCTTTATCAACGCGACCTGGCATGTTCTCGTACACTTTTTTAATCATTTCGATATCAAAAGCCATAGATTTTTTGTTTTTATTATTCTTTTTTGAACATGACAAGTTACAAAAAATAGGAGAGTTAAAAGAAAAAGCCCGAGTTTATCGCTCGGGCTTTTGATATATTAATAATCGTAAGATTACATTACTAACGATTTATTAGAAGGTGCAAATTTAGTCAAGTTAATACCTTCAACCGCAGTTGTATATTCTGCTAATGTTGGAGTTCTTCCTAAAATTGTAGACAAAACTACAACTGGTGTAGAAGAAAGCAATGATTCTCCTTTTTTACCTTCTTTGTCTTCTACAACTCTACCTTGAAAAAGACGAGTTGAAGTTGCCATTACAGTATCTCCTTTTGCTGCTTTTCTTGATTACCCATACAAAGGTTACATCCTGGACGCTCTAAATACAGCATGTTTTCGTATTCTGTACGTGCTGCACCTTTTGGCGCATTATCGTCAAACTCGAAACCAGAATATCTTTGTAGAACTTCCCAGTCACCTTCTGCTTTCAACTCATCAACAATGTTATAAGTTGGAGGAGCAACTACAAGAGGAGCATTAAATTCTACTTTTCCTGTTTGTGCCTCTACGTTTTTCAACATTTGAGCAAGGATTTTCATATCCCCTTTGTGAACCATACAAGAACCAATAAATCCAAGATCTACTTTTTTCTCTCCACCATAGAAAGATAATGGTCTGATTGTATCGTGAGTATAACGTTTAGAAACATCAGCATTATTTACGTCTGGATCGGCGATCATTGGCTCAGCAATTTGATCAAGATCAACTACAACTTCAGCATAATATTTAGCATTTGCATCTGGAGTTAAAGCTGGTTTCTCTGCCGATTTAATTTCAGCAATTCTCTTATCAGCTTTATTAATCAATCCTTGAAGAACGTGTTTCTCGTTATCCATTCCTTTGTCGATCATAATTTGGATTCTGCCTTTAGCAATTTCCAATGATTCGATTAAAGTATCATCTTCAGAAATACAGATAGAAGCCTTCGCTTTCATCTCTGCAGTCCAGTCTGTAAAGGTAAAGGCTTGGTCAGCAGTTAATGTTCCAATGTGAACCTCAATGATTCTTCCTTGGAAAACATTTTCTCCTCCAAATTGGTGAAGCATTTGAGCTTGAGTAGCATGAACAACATCACGGAAATCCATATACCCTTTCATATCTCCTTTGAAAGTAACTTTTACAGATTCTGGAATTGGCATTGAAGCTTCTCCAGTAGCCAATGCAAGAGCAACAGTTCCTGAATCAGCACCAAAAGCAACACCTTTTGACATTCTTGTATGAGAGTCACCACCAATGATGATAGCCCACTCGTCAATAGTAATATCGTTAAGTACTTTGTGGATAACGTCAGTCATTGCATGATAAACGCCTTTTGGGTCACGAGCTGTGATCAAACCAAAATCGTTCATAAATTTCATCAATTTAGGAATATTAGCTTGTGCTTTTTTATCCCAAACTGAAGCAGTATGACAACCTGATTGGTAAGCACCGTCAACGATTGGCGAAATCACAGTAGCCGCCATAGATTCTAATTCCTGAGCAGTCATTAAACCTGTAGTATCTTGAGACCCAACAATGTTAACTTCTACACGAACATCAGAACCAGCGTGCAATACTTTACCTGGAGCAATACCAACAGCATTTTTGTTGAAGATTTTTTCTACTGCCGTAAGACCTTGTCCTTCGTGAGAAACCTCTTTTGAAGGAGCATACACTAACGGAGCTTCAACGTCTAAAACTTTAGCAGCTAATGTTTGAAGTTTTTTACCAAATACGATAGCATAAGAACCACCTGCTTTGATAAATTCCATTTTTTGAGGAGTAAATGCTTTAGAAATGTCGATCAACTCCTGATCTCCATTATAAAGTTTTTTCTCTTTAATATTGATCGTTAAAACAGTCCCCGTAGCGACAGAATAAGTTTGCTCAAGAATTGGTTCGTCGTTTTCGTTACGAATAACATTTCCTTCCGCATCAACTTTTTTAACCCAGTTTTTAAGGTCTAAACCAATACCACCAGTAACGTCTACAGTTGTTAGGAAAATTGGAGAAATTCCGTTTGTTCCACCAACAATTGGAGCAATATTTACGAATGGAATATAAGGACTTGCTTGTTTTCCTGTCCAAAGTGCCACGTTATTAACACCTGACATTCTAGAAGAACCAACTCCCATTGTTCCTTTTTCAGCAATTAACATTACGCTTTTATCAGGATGTTGTGCTTGTAACGCCTTAATTTCTTGTTGCGCTTGAGGAGTAATCATACACTGACCATGAAGTTCACGATCTGAACGAGAGTGAGCTTGATTTCCTGGAGAAAGTAAATCTGTTGAAATGTCACCTTCACCAGCAATAAAAGTAACCACTTTAATTTCGTCTGCTACTTCTGGAAGTTTTGTAAAAAACTCAGCTTGAGCATAACTTTCAAGGATTTCTTTTGCAATTGCATTATCATTTTTGAATGCCTCTACCAAACGATCTGTATCTGCTTCGTAAAGGAAAACTTGGGTCTTCAATACTTTCGCCGCTTCTTTTGCAATTGCAGCGTCACTACCTAAAGCTAAATCAAGTAATACTTCGATAGATGGTTCACCTTTCATGTGTGAAAGCAACTCAAAAGCAAAAGCTGGAGTGATTTCTTTTACTACTGATTGGCCAAGAATAATTTCTTTTAAAAACTTTGCTTTTTCACCTGCAGCACTTGTAGTACCAGGTAATGTATTGTAAATAAAAAACTTAAGAGAGTCTTCGCGATGTGCGTTATCTGCATCTTTAATTTGAGCAATGATTTCGCTTAATAATTCAGCTCCATCGATTGGTTTAGGGTGTAACCCTAGATTTTTTCTTTCTTCAATTTCTTGAATGTAATCCTGATAAATATTCATAATAAAAGCGGATTTATTTTTTTGAGGCAAATTTAAGCATTAAAGGCGATAATTAAAAAAAATTTAATAGAACAAGCCTTTTCAAAAATTATTATTGCTAAAAAACGATTTTCACTGCTTGTTTTTGCCAAAAACTCAATTTTACATCAAAATAATGAATTATTAACATTTAAAGATCTTTTCTTTAACAAAGTCGAAATTTGATGTTAGAAAACAAGTAAGTTTTTACCTCTGTTTTCATGAAGAATCTTTCTAAATAAGTAATTATAACGTTATAGTTGGGATTTTAAACGTCTTTTGAGAAGAGTTTTTGACTTGCTAAAAACAAAAAATCCTGACAATAACTTATCAGGATTCTATAAATGTAAATTTTAAATTTTACATTAATTTTTTAATAATAACTTCTTCTGTTATACCTTCAGCATCAGCTTTATAGTTTTTAATAATTCTGTGTCTCAAGATTCCCGTCGCAACGGCTTGAACATCCTCAATATCTGGTGAAAATTTCCCATTAAAAGCCGCATGCGCTTTTGCTGCTAGAATTAAATTCTGCGAAGCTCTTGCCCAGCTCCCCAATCTAAATAGTTTTTCACAAAATCGTTAGTTAAACTATTATCTGGACGAGTTTTGCTAACTAGAGTTACCGCATATTCTATTACATTGTCTGCAACAGGGATTCTGCGAATTAAGTGCTGAAAATCGATAATTTCTTGCGCCGTGAATAAAGGATTAATCTCTGTTTTAACGTCTGAAGTTGTACGTTTTACCACTTGAACCTCTTCTTCAAAAGTTGGATATTCCAATTTAATAGCAAACATAAAACGGTCTAATTGCGCTTCTGGTAAAGGATAAGTTCCTTCTTGCTCAATAGGGTTTTGAGTCGCTAAAACAAAATAGGGCAAATCTAATTTATGATGTTGTCCTGCAATGGTTACCGATCTTTCTTGCATGGCTTCCAATAAAGCTGCTTGCGTTTTTGGCGGCGTTCTGTTTATCTCATCGGCCAAAATAATATTAGAAAAAATGGGGCCTTTAATGAATTTGAAGTTCCTATTTTCATCTAAAATTTCGCTTCCTAAAATATCAGAAGGCATCAAATCTGGCGTAAACTGAATTCTTTTAAAATCCAGACCTAAGGCCTGAGACAAAGTATTTATCATTAAGGTTTTTGCTAAACCAGGAACTCCAATTAAAAGTGCGTGTCCTCCAGAAAATATACACAGTAAAATTTGATCTACAACGGCGTCTTGCCCTACAATGATTTTCGCTATTTCTTTTTTTAATTCATTTCTTTTTTGAACTAAATTGTGAATTGCTGTTACGTCAGACATTTATGAATGTATTTAAAATTAAAAAGAGTTAATTCTATGAATTCATAAAACTAACTCTTTTTATTTATTTATTAAAACTTATTTTTTCAACCAATTGTTTGCAAAAGAACAGTCTTTATACTCGCCGATAATTTTGATGTAAGTATCTTTAATTTTAGTATCAAACCATTTTGCAATTGCATTGATCTGCTTTTCTTTTAATGCTAATTCTTTAATCTTAGTATAATCTTTAGCATAGTCTGCAGTATGATCTTCAATTCTGTTGGTAACTGTAATTAACTTATATGTTTTTTTACCTTTATCATCAGTATTTAAAAGTGGTTGAGAAATTTCATCTCCTTTTAAATTTGAAACCTGGCTGTATAAAGTCGGATCCATTTTTGTCAACTCAAATCGAGTATCTTGCGTGGTTGGATTTACCAATGTTCCTCCGTTTGCTCTAGTTTCCTTTTCATCAGATTCTGTTCTTGCAGCGTCAGCAAAAGTCAGTTCTTTATTGATGATTTTATTTCTAATATTTGTAATTCTTTCTTTTGCTTCTTTTAAAGCTGCTTCAGAAACAGTTGGAGCAATCAAAATATGACGAAGCTCTACTTCTTGCCCTTTAATTTTTTCTACCATAATAATATGGTATCCAAAAGTAGTTTCAAATGGCTGAGAGATCTCACCCGCTTGCAAACTAAATGCAACATCTTTAAACTCTTTAACAAAAGGAGTTTTTCTTGTCATTTTATAATATCCTCCGTTTGGCGCAGATCCTGGATCTTGAGAATACAAAACTGCTTTTGTTGCAAAACTAGAACCTTCTAGAACGTCTTGTCGAATTGCATTTAATCTATCAATAACTTTTTGCTTGTCTTCTTTAGAAATTTTAGGCTCAACAACAATCTGCGCTACTTCCATTTCAGCTCCAAAAGTTGGCAATTCATCTTTTGGGATTTTCTTAAAGAAATTACGAACTTCTTCTGGAGTGATTTCAACATCTTTAACGATCTTATCTCTCATTTCTGATGCTAATTTTTGCTCCTTTAAGATATCAGCAAAATAAGTTTTAAACTCTTCTACAGAGCTTTTTTTATAGTATTCAACTACTTTATTGATATCTCCTACTTGTTGCGTCATATAATTAAGACGATCTTCCATCATTCCTCTTACCTCTGCATCACTTACGATAATACTATCCTGAATTGCTTGGTGAGCATATAATTTATCTTCTAAAAGTTTACCAAGCATCTGGCATCTTGTAATATCTTTTACAGATCCGCCTTGCGCAGTAATTTCCAAAAATCCTTTATCGATATCAGAATCTAAAACGATATAATCTCCTACTGTTGCAATAATTCCGTCGATTTTCAATTTCCCACCAGAAGGAACTTCAACTGGTTTTTGGGCCACAACATCAGGAATAATTTCTTGCGCTGAGATAATTGGAGTAAAAAAAGAAAAAAACAAATTGTTAGTGCAAACTTGTAATCAATTGTTTTTAGCTGTAATTTTTTTAATAGCATTATTTTAATTTTTATTTGAATGTAAGCCTGTTTTAGATAATCCCTCTGAAACTATGTATGTTCATCAAACATAAATAATTAAAGTATAGTTCTTTCGTAACTTATAACGAACAAAAATAACAATTCAATTACATAATCCAACTATCCGATATAGTATTAACAAAAAATTATAGGATAGTTCTCTTTCCATGTACGAAATCATTTCTTTCAATTTTTCTAATTCAATGAAAGACAGTTTCTAATTGCTTCTTAAATTTAGTTTTAAACATCAAATAAACACCTAATTATAAGCACCATAAAAAAAAGTTCTCAACACTACAACGTTTTCGTTAACCTCTATTTTATTGCAAATTAAAATTAAATCAAAAAAACTTTACTTTAGATGCGTAATTAATAATTTACAGGAAAAAAAATAGAAATATCTGCATTTTTAAGCCTTATAATTAAACAATTACAAAGCTCACTATTTAACTTAACCACATCTATTATGAAAAAACCTATTTTAAAATTATGCCTTATTTCGGCATTTAGTGTACTTCTGTATTCGTGTTCTGAAAATGAAATCAGCGCATCGGACGCAAAAGCTGAAAGTCAAAAATTTAAAATCATTGATGTCACGCATCACGACGGAAAACCTTTCAGTACAGGAGTTTCAAGCAATTCTGCAACAGGAAAATATGTTGATAATCCTGGTGGAGGCGTTATGATGCAAGCTTTCTATTGGGATGTTCCTGCTGGAGGAAATTGGTGGAATACAGTAAGCAGTAAGGTAACTGCTTGGGGAAATGCTGGAATTGGCTCAATTTGGCTTCCACCTGCTTCAAAAGCGCAAAATGGAGCCTTTTCTATGGGATATGACCCAACGGATTATTTTGATTTTGGAGATTATAATCAGAATGGAACAACAGAAACAAGATTCGGATCAAAAACCGAATTAGTCAATTTAATTACAGCTGCACACGCAGAAAACATTAAGGTTTATGCGGATATTGTAATTAACCATAACAGTGGCGGACAATCGGAAGCGAATCCTTTTACTGGAACAAATACCTGGACTAATTTTAATGGAATAGCGTCTGGAAAGTTCAAACGTAATTATGCTAATTTTTATAAAAACAGCTATGGCAATAATGACGAAGGCTCGTTTGGAGGATTTCCTGACTTATGCCATGCCGATCCTTATGTAAAAGACTGGCTGTGGATTAGAGCTGATGGAGTTGGTAAATACTATAAAAATACCATGAAATTTGATGGCTGGAGATTCGACTATGTAAAAGGATTCGGTGCTTGGGTTGTAAATGCTTGGAATGCTAATGTAGGCGGATTTTCTGTTGGAGAATTATGGGATTCAAATGTAAATGTGCTAAATGACTGGGCAAACGCAGCTAATAGTTCTGTTTTTGATTTTGCTTGCTATTACAAAATGAATGATGCTTTTGACGGAAATAATCTTGCTCTTTTGAATGATGATATGATGTGGAAACGCAATCCATACAAAGCGGTAACTTTTGTAACTAATCATGATACTGATGAAATTTGGAGCAAAATGCTTGCGTACTCCTATATATTAACTCATGAAGGTTATCCAACTATTTTTTATAGAGATTATGAAGAATGGCTAGATAAAAACAAATTAAATAATCTAATCTGGATCCACAATAACAAAGCAACAGGAACAACTTCTATTTTATATTCTGATAATGACGAATATATTGCACGAAGAAATGGATATAACGGAAATCCAGGATTGGTAGTTTACATTAATAATTCTGACGTTTGGCAGGAAAGATGGATTCAGACCAATTGGGCCAATACTCAAATTAAAGATTTTACAGGAAACTCAACTTGGTACCCAACTACTCAGGCAGACAAATGGGTAAAAATACAATGTCCTCCAAAAGGATATTCAATTTGGTCAATTAATCAGTAATTTTAAAAATGACTATTTAAGGCTGGTGCAAAACAGCCTTATTTTTTTGTTTAAAAATCCCGTTAGAAGTAAAGACTACCAAATTTAGGAACTGAATATTTTTATAAAGCCGTAATTTAATAGTACTTTTGCAACCTATTTATACGAAATATGAGCTTTTTAAAAGAAATACAACGCAGAAGAACATTTGGAATTATATCGCATCCCGATGCCGGTAAAACGACATTAACAGAGAAATTACTTTTATTTGGAGGTGCAATTCAAGAAGCAGGAGCTGTAAAGAATAACAAAATTAAAAAAGGAGCAACGAGTGACTTTATGGAAATCGAACGCCAAAGAGGTATCTCGGTTTCGACTTCTGTGCTTGCTTTTAATTATAAAGATAAAAAAATCAATATCCTTGATACTCCTGGACACAAGGATTTTGCTGAAGATACATTTAGAACTTTAACTGCCGTAGACAGCGTAATTGTTGTAATTGACGTTGCTAAGGGGGTTGAGGAACAAACAGAAAAATTAGTTGCTGTTTGTAGAATGCGTAATATTCCTATGATTGTTTTCATCAACAAATTAGATCGTGAAGGTAAAGATGCTTTCGATTTGATGGATGAAGTAGAACAAAAATTAGGTTTAAAAGTTACACCGTTAAGTTTCCCAATCGGAATGGGTTACGATTTCCAAGGAATTTATAATTTATGGGAAGAAAATATTAACCTTTTCAGCGGAGACAGTCGTAAAAATATCGAAGAAACAATTGCTTTTTCTGATGTACAGAACAATCCAGAATTAGATAAAATTGTGGGTGAAAAAGCAGCCAACAAACTTCGTGAAGAGTTAGAATTAATTGATGAAGTATATCCTAAATTTGAACGTCAAGATTATTTAGATGGAAAAATTCAGCCCGTATTCTTCGGTTCAGCCTTAAATAATTTTGGAGTTCGCGAATTATTAGATTGTTTCATTACAATTGCTCCATCTCCAAGACCGAAAGATTCTGAAACTCGTACAGTTGAACCTACAGAGGAGAAAATGACGGGATTTGTTTTTAAAATCCACGCCAATATGGATCCAAAACACCGTGACCGTTTAGCCTTTATCAAAATTGTTTCTGGAACTTTTGAAAGAAATAAGCCTTATTACCACGTTCGTCAGAAGAAAAATTTAAAATTCTCAAGTCCAAATGCCTTTTTTGCTGAGAAAAAAGAAATTGTAGACATTTCTTATCCTGGTGATATTGTTGGTTTACACGATACTGGAAACTTTAAAATTGGAGATACTTTGACAGAAGGTGAAATAATGAGCTTTAAAGGAATTCCGAGTTTCTCTCCAGAGCACTTTAGATACATTAACAACGCTGATCCGATGAAAGCTAAGCAATTAGAAAAAGGAGTAGATCAGTTAATGGATGAAGGTGTAGCGCAGTTATTTACTTTAGAAATGAATAATCGTAAAGTTATTGGAACCGTTGGAGCACTTCAATATGAGGTAATTCAATATCGTTTAGAGCACGAATACGGAGCAAAATGTACTTACGAAAACTTTCCTGTACATAAAGCTTGCTGGGTAAAACCGGACGATGCTAAAAACGAAGAATTCAAAGAATTTAAACGTATCAAACAAAAATTCTTGGCTCACGATAAATACGGACAATTGGTATTTTTAGCCGATTCTGATTTTACAATTCAAATGACGCAGAGTAAATATCCAACTGTGAAATTATACTTTACATCGGAATTTGATTAATTTCTTTTGAAAGAAAAAATATGTAAGGCCTGTCTAATTTTTCTAGACAGGCCTTTTTATTTACATTCCCCAATATGTAAATTTAATTATTGTCCTGTATAGTTAATTCCTAATCCACCAGCAATATAGATTTTAGTCAGTTCTTCTGAAGCAATAATTATATTTTGTTGCAATATAATTCCCTTAACCGATTTTATGTTAAAAGGGATTTGTTTGGCAAGATAGTAGTCATTTCCACTTATCGTAACCATAAGCGTTTTACTGTCTTTTGAAACTTCTGTTGCTATAGAAAATTCTCCAGTTTTTGGATTTATTTTCACTGTGTTTCCAGAATTGTTAACAGAAAGTGAAAAGTTAGAATATGCATCTCCTCTAAATGGTCTTTTAGACTTAGCTTCAATTAATTTTCCTTTAATTGTTATCAAAACCTCTTTATCTACAGTTTGATTATATGCAACTTTACCTAGAGCGTAATAAGCTGGTTCCGGACAATTTGCCTCTGTTTCTATTATTGGTCTTTCCTGTCCAGCAACGTTATTTGAAGCAAGTAAAATAGTAGCTGCTGCTACTGCAGCATATTTAAAATTACTTATTTTTGAAGTTTCACCATATTGAAATTCTTCTTCCAGTTGAGAAGCTTTTAATCTGGCGCAAATGCTTTTGTCTTTGTTTTCTGAAATGAATTTAGCCACCTCAGAGTTGGTTTTTCTACTTAAATCAATTACATTTTTCATACAAGAATTACAAAATGAACCATTTGAATTTGGAATCATTTTATCAAAATTTTCAGAACATGGACTTGCTATTTCTAAGGTGAATTTCTTTTTCATACTGTAATTATTTAAGTTAAAAATCACGAAAGGATTATTATACTTATATAGAGCATGTTTTTGAATAAAAGGTTGGGAAAAGAATAAAAAAAATTGACATAAAAAAAGCGCTAATGGAATCAGCGCTTTTTTATAATTTGAATTAATCAACCTTTACTAAGTCAGTATATTTCAAAATTTAATCTTTTTTAGGCTATAGCAAGTTAAATAAATACTTTCTTGAAAAGAAAATTACCCGACTAAAGTAAATTAAATCCGACAAACTGCATTTTAATCATAAGCCATAAAAAAAGCCCCTTAAAAAAGGGGCTTTTAAAGTTTATGCTTGTCCAGTTGGACCAAAATTAAGCGGAATTGGCGCTTGTTCCGTTTCTTTGATTTCGCCATGAGCTGCCTCAAATCTATGGATATTTTCACCTATTGCTTTTAATAATCTCTTAGCATGTTGTGGTGTCAAGACAATTCTTGATTTTACCTTGGCTTTAGGAATACCTGGCATAATACTCACAAAATCTAAAACAAACTCAGATGATGAGTGATTGATAATTGCAAGATTAGAATAAATTCCTTCTGCAATAGTTTCGTCCAACTCAATATTAATTTGCTCTTGTTGTTGTTTCGGATTACTCATAGTTTCCTAATTAATAAATGTATTCTTCTTTATTTGCCATCATTTCATTGTAATCGTCTTTAGATCCTACGATAGTGTTATCGTACTCTCTCATACCAGTTCCCGCAGGAATTCTGTGTCCAACAATTACATTTTCTTTTAATCCTTCTAAGTCATCTACTTTACCCGCTACTGCAGCTTCGTTAAGTACTTTCGTTGTCTCCTGGAATGAAGCCGCAGAAATGAATGATTTAGTTTGTAACGAAGCTCTTGTAATACCTTGAAGAACTGGCGTTGCAGTTGCAGTGATTACGTCTCTTGCTACAACAAGATTTTTATCTGTACGTTTTAATAATGAATTTTCATCACGTAATTCGCGAGGTGTAATGATCTGACCTGGTTTCAACACTGAAGAATCTCCAGCATCTTCAACCACTTTCATACCATATAATTTATCGTTTTGAACGATGAAATCTTTAGTATGGATTAATTGATCCTCTAAGAATAAAGTATCACCTGGATCCTGAACTCTTACTTTACGCATCATTTGACGAATAACTACCTCAAAGTGCTTATCATTAATTTTTACCCCTTGTAAACGGTAAACCTCTTGAATTTCATTTACCAAGTACTGTTGAACAGCAGCTGAACCTTGAATTCTTAAAATATCATCTGGTGTAATTGCACCGTCAGACAATGGAACTCCCGCTCTTACGAAGTCATTCTCTTGTACTAAGATTTGGCTTGAAAGTTTAACTAAATACTTTTTAATCTCACCAAATTTAGATTCGATAACGATCTCACGGTTACCTCTTTTGATTTTTCCAAAAGAAACAACACCATCAATTTCAGACACAACTGCTGGGTTAGAAGGGTTACGAGCCTCAAGAAGCTCAGTAATTCTTGGTAAACCTCCCGTGATATCGCCCGCTTTAGAAGAACGACGTGGGATTTTTACTAATACTTTACCTGCTTTAATTTTCTCACCGTTTTCAACCATTAAGTGTGCACCTACTGGTAAGTTGTAAGAACGAATCAATTCACCTTCTTTACCATAAACTAATAAAGTTGGGATTAATTTTTTGTTTCTAGCTTCAGAAATTACTTTTTCTTGGAAACCAGTCTGCTCATCGATCTCCACCATGAACGATTGTCCTTGCTCTAAATCTTCGTAAGCGATCTTACCTGTAAACTCAGAAACAATTACACCGTTATATGGATCCCATTTACAGATTACAGTTCCTTTAGCTACAGTTTCTCCATCTCCAACAAAGATACTAGAACCGTAAGGAATGTTATGTGTATTTAAAACAATTCCAGTTTTCTCGTCAACTAATTTTAATTCAGTTGAACGTGAAACTACGATATCAACAGAGTTACCTTCTCCGTCTTCTCCTTTAACTGTTTTTAAATCTTCAATTTCAAGTCTACCTGCGAATCTTGTAACAATACTAGACTCTTCAGAGATACCTCCAGCAACTCCTCCAACGTGGAACGTACGAAGTGTCAACTGTGTACCTGGCTCTCCAATAGACTGAGCTGCAATAACTCCGACAGCTTCACCTCTTTGTGTCATTTTACCAGTAGCTAAGTTTCTACCGTAACATTTAGCACAAATACCTTTTAAAGCTTCACAAGTTAATGGAGATCTAACCTCTACTTTTTCAATTGGAGAAGCTTCGATAGTTCTCATAATTGCTTCAGTAATTTGCTCTCCAGATTTAACCATTACTTCGTTAGTAAGAGGATTAATAACGTCTTGTAATGCAACACGTCCTAAAATTCTCTCTCCTAAAGATTCAACGATTTCCTCATTTTTCTTCAATGCAGCAACTTCAACACCTCTTAAAGTTCCACAATCTTCGATGTTAACAATAACATCTTGAGAAACGTCATGAAGCCTTCTTGTTAAGTAACCAGCATCGGCCGTTTTAAGAGCCGTATCCGCAAGACCTTTACGAGCACCGTGAGTAGAAATAAAGTACTCAAGGATTGAAAGACCTTCCTTAAAGTTAGAAAGAATCGGGTTTTCAATAATCTCACCACCACCAGCAGTAGATTTTTTAGGCTTAGCCATCAAACCACGCATACCAGTTAACTGACGAATCTGTTCCTTAGAACCCCTCGCCCCAGAGTCAAGCATCATATATACAGAGTTGAAACCTTGTTGGTCTTCTCTAATATTTTTCATTGCTAACTCTGTTAACTGAGCATTTGCTGAAGTCCATACGTCAATAACTTGGTTGTAACGTTCGTTATTTGTGATAAGCCCCATGTTATAGTTAGTTGAGATACCTTCAACTTGCTCTCTAGCATCTGCAATTAACTTCGTTTTTTGTTCTGGAATTCTAATATCACCTAAAGAGAATGATAAACCTCCTCTAAATGCAAATTTATACCCCATATCTTTCATATTATCCAAGAAAGCTGCCGTTGTAGGTACATCAGTCACACTTAAAATGTGTCCGATAATATCTCTAAGGTTTTTCTTAGTCAATACGTCGTTGATATATCCAGCTGCTTCAGGTACTACTTCGTTAAATAATACACGTCCTGCAGTTGTTTGAATAATTTGATACACTAATTCTCCAGCATCATTAAAATCTTTTGCTCTAATTTTTACACGAGCATTCAATTCTAATCTTCCTTCGTTTAATGCAATGTTTACTTCTTCAGCAGAATAGAAAGTTAAATCCTGACCAATAATTTTGTGGTCTTCTGTAGAAATACGCTCTTTGGTCATATAATATAGACCCAAGACCATGTCCTGAGAAGGTACAGTAATTGGAGCACCATTTGCAGGGTTCAAGATATTGTGAGAAGCCAACATTAATAATTGTGCCTCTAAAATAGCCTCTGGTCCGTAATGGTAAGTGAACCGCCATCTGGTCACCATCGAAATCGGCGTTGAATGCCGTACATACTAATGGGTGTAACTGGATCGCTTTTCCTTCAATTAATTTTGGCTGGAAAGCCTGAATACCAAGTCTGTGCAAAGTAGGAGCACGGTTAAGTAATACTGGGTGTCCTTTAATTACGTTTTCAAGGATATCCCAAACTACAGGCTCTTTCTTATCAATGATTTTCTTAGCAGATTTTACTGTTTTTACAATACCTCTTTCGATCAATTTACGGATAACGAATGGTTTGTATAATTCAGAAGCCATATCTTTTGGCAATCCGCACTCATATAATTTTAACTCTGGACCAACGACAATTACCGAACGAGCAGAATAATCCACACGTTTACCAAGTAAGTTTTGACGGAAACGTCCTTGCTTACCTTTTAATGAGTCAGATAATGATTTTAATGGTCTGTTAGATTCTGTTTTAACAGCAGAAGCTTTACGTGTGTTATCAAATAATGAATCTACAGATTCTTGTAACATACGTTTCTCGTTTCTTAAGATAACTTCCGGAGCTTTAATCTCCATTAATCTTTTCAAACGGTTGTTACGGATGATTACACGACGATATAAATCGTTCAAATCTGAAGTTGCAAAACGACCTCCATCAAGCGGTACAAGCGGACGTAATTCTGGCGGGATAACTGGAACCACTTTCATAATCATCCACTCTGGACGGTTTTCGCGGTTTTCGTTAGACTCACGGAAAGACTCAACAACTTGTAATCTTTTTAAAGCTTCAGTTTTTCTTTGTTTAGAAGTCTCGTTGTTAGCGCTGTGTCTTAATTCATAAGATAAAGCATCTAAGTCAATACGAGCTAATAAATCCATAATACACTCTGCTCCCATTTTGGCAACAAATTTATTAGGATCTAAATCATCTAAATATTGGTTTTCTTGTGGAAGAGTATCTAAAATGTTTAAGTATTCCTCTTCAGTTAAGAAATCTAATCTTTGTAAAGATTCTCCATCTGCATTTTTAGCAATACCAGCTTGGATTACTACGTATCTTTCGTAGTAGATGATCATATCTAATTTCTTAGATGGAAGACCAAGGATATAACCAATTTTGTTTGGAAGAGAACGGAAGTACCAGATGTGAGCAATTGGCACAACAAGGTTGATGTGTCCTACTCTATCACGACGTACTTTTTTCTCAGTAACTTCAACACCACAACGGTCACAGATGATACCTTTGTAACGAATTCTTTTATACTTACCACAAGCACATTCGAAATCTTTTACTGGTCCGAAGATTCTTTCGCAGAAAAGTCCGTCACGCTCTGGTTTGTGAGTTCTATAGTTAATTGTTTCTGGCTTTAAAACCTCTCCTCTTGATTCTTTCAAGATAGATTCTGGTGAAGCCAATCCAATAGAAATTTTGTTAAATCTTTTTACTGGATTTTTTTCTTTATTGTTTCTGTTATTCATCATAGTTTTTACTATTGATTTATTTTGCAATTAAAAAATTGAATTTAGATTTATAATTTACTCTTAATAAATAAGAGTTAATCATTCAGCTACTACCTCGGGTTACTTCTCTAAACCTCAAATTCTTATTTGAAGCGCTAGTTATAAAATGCCTTGCATTGTTATAAAAAATCGGAACGGTTTACGGGTATAAATCTTTAAAAACTTCTAACATTTAGTAAACAGTCTCAGTCCCAGTTTTCAGTGCTAAACTGAATACTGAGACTGTGACTAGAAACTTTTATTTATTCTTCCAAACGAAGATCTAATCCTAGACCTTTCAATTCGTGCATTAATACATTGAATGATTCTGGTAAGCCTGGTTCTGGCATAGTTTCACCCTTAACGATAGCTTCGTAAGTTTTAGCTCTACCAATAACATCATCAGACTTAACAGTTAAGATTTCACGTAAAGTACTAGAAGCTCCATAAGCCTCAAGTGCCCAAACCTCCATCTCTCCAAAACGCTGACCTCCAAATTGAGCCTTACCTCCAAGTGGCTGTTGCGTAATCAATGAGTATGGTCCGATAGAACGTGCGTGCATCTTATCATCAACCATGTGTCCTAATTTAAGCATGTAAATTACACCCACAGTTGCTTTTTGTGCAAAACGCTCTCCAGTTCCACCATCATAAAGATATGTATGTCCAAAACGTGGTACGTTAGCCTCATCAGTCAAAGCATTGATTTCGTCTAGAGAAGCACCGTCGAAGATTGGAGTAGCAAATTTTCTACCCAAGTTCATACCAGCCCATCCAAGAACAGTCTCATAAATCTGACCAATGTTCATACGTGAAGGTACCCCAAGTGGATTCAATACGATATCTACTGGTGTTCCATCTTCTAAGAAAGGCATATCTTCGTGACGAACGATTCTAGCAACAATACCTTTGTTACCGTGACGTCCCGCCATTTTATCACCTACTTTTAACTTACGTTTTTTAGCGATATAGATTTTAGCCAATTTCAAGATTCCAGATGGTAATTCATCTCCAACTGTAATAGTAAATTTCTCTCTTCTTAAAGCTCCTTGTAAGTCGTTCAGCTTAATTTTATAGTTATGAATTAAATCATTAACCATTTTATTTGTAGCATCATCAGCAACCCACTGACCTTTGCTTAAGTGAGCAAAATCTTCTACTGCGTAAAGCATTTTTTGAGTATATTTTTTACCTTTTGGTAAAACTTCTTCACCCAAATCATTCATTACACCTTGAGATGTTTTTCCGTTAACGATCAAGAATAATTTCTCAACTAATCTGTCTTTTAATTCAACAAATTTAGTTTCGAATTCCATTTCTAAAGCGCCTAAAGCATCTTTATCTTGAGTACGTTTACGTTTATCTTTTACGGCTCTTGCAAATAATTTTTTGTCAAGAACTACACCATGTAATGATGGAGAAGCTTTTAATGAAGCATCTTTCACATCACCCGCTTTATCTCCGAAGATTGCACGAAGCAATTTCTCCTCTGGAGTAGGATCTGATTCTCCTTTTGGTGTAATTTTCCCAATCAAAATGTCGCCAGGTTTAACCTCCGCTCCAATTCTGATCATACCGTTTTCATCTAAATCTTTAGTAGCTTCTTCAGAAACGTTAGGAATATCGTTTGTTAACTCTTCGTTTCCTAACTTAGTATCTCTAACCTCTAATGAATAATCATCAACGTGGATAGATGTAAAAATATCATCGCGAACTACTTTCTCAGAAATTACAATCGCATCCTCGAAGTTGTATCCTTTCCATGGCATGAACGCAACTTTTAAGTTTCTACCTAAAGCTAATTCTCCATTTTGAGTAGCATATCCTTCAGACAATACTTGTCCAGGAACAACTCTATCACCTCTTCTTACGATAGGCTTCAAGTTGATACTTGTACCTTGATTGGTTTTTCTAAATTTAATTAAGTTGTACGTTTTCTCATCAGCATCAAAACTTACCATTCTCTCGTCTTCTGTACGATCGTATTTAATAGTGATGATGTTAGCATCTACGTATTCAACAGTACCATGCCCTTCAGCATTGATTAATACTCTTGAATCTGAAGCTACCTGACGCTCTAAACCTGTACCAACAATCGGTGCTTCAGGACGGATCAAAGGAACTGCCTGACGCATCATGTTCGATCCCATCAACGCACGGTTCGCATCATCATGCTCCAAGAAAGGAATCAAAGATGCAGAAATCGAAGCGATCTGGTTAGGAGCAACGTCTGTATAATGTACTGAACTTGGTTCAACAACTGGGAAGTCACCCTCTTCACGAGCAATAACATTACTAGCTGTAATTTTACCAGAAGCATCCATTTCAATGTTTGCTTGAGCAATCATTTTACCTTCTTCTTCTTCAGCACTTAAATAGATTGGTGCGCTTTCTAAATCAACAACACCATCTGTAACTTTACGGTATGGAGTTTCGATGAATCCCATTCCGTTTACTTTTGCATAAACACCAAGAGATGAAATCAAACCAATGTTTGGTCCCTCAGGAGTTTCAATCGGACATAAACGACCATAGTGCGTATAGTGAACGTCACGAACCTCGAAACCAGCTCTCTCTCTCGAAAGTCCACCTGGCCCAAGTGCAGAAAGTCTTCTTTTGTGTGTAATCTCAGCTAATGGATTCGTTTGGTCCATAAATTGAGATAACTGGTTAGTACCAAAGAAAGAGTTGATAACTGATGATAATGTTTTAGCATTAATCAAATCAATTGGTGTAAACACCTCGTTATCTCTAACGTTCATTCTCTCACGAATAGTTCTAGCCATACGTGCTAAACCAACACCGAATTGTTGAGACAATTGTTCACCAACTGTTCTAACACGACGGTTTGATAAGTGATCAATATCATCAATCTCTGCTTTAGAGTTAATCAATTCGATCAAATATTTAACGATTGTAATGATATCCTCTTTAGTAAGCACTTGCTTATCCATAGGGATATCTAAATCTAATTTTTTGTTCATTCTGTAACGACCAACTTCACCTAAGTTATAACGTTGATCAGAGAAGAACAATTTATCTATAATACCACGAGCAGTTTCCTCATCAGGCGGTTCAGCGTTACGCAACTGACGGTAAATGTGCTCTACAGCTTCTTTTTCAGAGTTTGTTGGATCTTTTTGTAACGTGTTGTGGATAATAGCATAATCTGCTTGGTTATTATCCTCTTTGTGCAACAAAATAGATTTTACGTTAGAATCGATGATCTCTTCAACATTATCTTTGTCGATAATAGTATCACGATCAAGGATGATTTCGTTACGCTCGATAGAAACTACCTCTCCAGTATCCTCATCTACGAAATCCTCGTGCCATGTATTCAAAACACGCGCTGCAAGTCTTCTTCCAATATATTTCTTAATTCCTGTTTTAGAAACTTTAATTTCTTCTGCTAAGTCGAAAATTTCAAGGATATCCTTATCTCTTTCGAAACCGATAGCACGGAATAAAGTTGTTACAGGTAATTTTTTCTTTCTATCAATATACGCGTACATTACGCTGTTAATATCAGTAGAGAATTCTATCCAAGATCCTTTAAAAGGAATTACTCTCGCAGAATAAAGTTTAGTTCCATTTGCGTGGAATGACTGTCCAAAGAAAACCCCTGGAGAACGGTGTAATTGAGACACTACAACACGCTCGGCACCATTAATAACAAAAGTACCACTAGGAGTCATGTAAGGAATTGTTCCAAGATAAACATCTTGTACAATAGTTTCAAAATCTTCGTGTTCTGGATCTGTACAATATAGTTTTAACCTAGCTTTTAAAGGCACACTATAAGTAAGACCTCTCTCTATACATTCTTGAATTGTATAACGTGGAGGATCAACAAAATAATCTAGGAATTCCAATACAAAGTTATTTCTTGTATCTGTAATTGGGAAGTTTTCCATGAAGGTATTGTATAACCCTTCGTTGCCTCTTTCGTCAGATTTCGTTTCTAATTGAAAGAAATCTTTAAAAGATTTAACCTGAACATCTAAGAAATCTGGATAATCAGGGATATTTTTTGTAGAGGCAAAATTCAATCTTTCAGTCTGATTTGTTATCATCAATGGACAAAATTTTGATTAAAAAAAAGTAATTTTTGTTTGTGTAAACACACTGTTTAATCTATACTTTCTTATTATAATCAATACATCTTTAAAAATAAAACAGTAAAACAAGTTCGATTTTCTTTCTTCGTATTGATCAAAAACTTTTTCGTATTTTAAACTATGGGATAATAAAATTTATAATATTTTATTATACGAAAAATGGTTTAGGCCTTTGAGTGTTAACTCAAGACCTAAACCTAGTTCTTAAACTGAGTTTAATTATTTAAGCTCAACAGTAGCTCCAGCCTCTTCTAAAGATTTTTTAAGACCTTCAGCCTCTTCTTTAGAAACACCTTCTTTAACGTTGCTTGGTGCACCGTCAACTACATCTTTAGCTTCTTTAAGACCTAAACCAGTTAATTCTTTAACTAATTTTACAACAGCTAATTTAGAAGCTCCTGCATCTTTTAATACAACTGTAAATTCAGTTTGTGCTTCTTCAGCAGCACCGTCTCCACCTCCAGCAGCAACTACTACAGCAGCAGCAGCAGGCTCGATTCCGTACTCATCTTTTAATATTGTTGCTAATTCGTTAACTTCTTTAACTGTTAAGTTAACTAATTGTTCTGCGAATTGTTTCAAATCTGCCATTTTTTCTATCGTTTAAAATGATTTGTGTAAAAAATATAATTTAATTATTGTGCGCTAATTAAGCAGTAAGGAAGCAAACTCCCTTACGATAATTACTCTGCTCCTTCTTCTTCGCTTCCAGCGAATTTGTTTTGTAAAGCAGAAATAATTCTTTGAGCTGGAGATTGTAATAATCCAATGATTTCTCCAATAAGCTCTTCTTTAGATTTAATCGTAGCTAATGCATCTAATTGGTTGTCTCCAATATATACTTCAGAATTGATGTAAGCTCCTTTTAAAACTGGTTTATCAGATTTCTTACGGAAATCTTTGATAATTTTTCCAGGCGCGTTAGCAACATCAGAAATAAAGATAGCACTGTTACCTGATAAAACTGTAGGTAAATCACCATAATCATTAGAAGAAGCTTCCATTGCTTTTGCAAGCAAAGTGTTCTTTACAACCTCTAATTTGATACCTGCTTTAAAACAAGCTCTACGCAAGTTTGAAGTTGTCTCTGCGTTTAAACCAGAAATATCAGAAATGTAAATGATATTTGTACCAGCTAACTGCGCAGTTAAATTTTCAATCGCGATTGATTTTTCTTCTCTAGTCATACTAAAAATTTTTAACTACCAATTATACTGCTTTTGGGTCTAATGCGATAGCAGGACTCATTGTGCTTGTAAGGTGAATACCTTTGATGTATGTACCTTTAGCAGCAGTTGGTTTAAGTTTTATTAATGTTTGAATAATTTCGTGTGCGTTGTCAACAATCTGCTCAGCTCCAAAAGAAACTTTACCGATTCCTGCGTGTACGATACCAGTTTTATCAACTTTAAAGTCAATTTTACCAGCTTTAACTTCTTGAACAGCTTTAGCAACATCCATAGTTACTGTACCTGTTTTAGGGTTTGGCATTAAACCTCTAGGTCCTAAAATACGACCTAATCGGACCTAATTTACCCATAACAGCAGGCATAGTAATGATCACATCAACATCTGTCCAACCGTCTTTAATTTTTTGTAAGTAATCGTCAAGACCAACGTGATCTGCTCCAGCCTCTCTTGCTTCAGCTTCTTTATCTGGAGTAACCAATGCTAATACTTTAACGTCTTTTCCTGTTCCGTGAGGTAAAGTAACTACACCTCTAACCATTTGATTCGCTTTTCTTGGATCAACACCCAAACGAACTGCGATATCAACAGACTCATCAAATTTTGCAGAAGCAACAACTTTAATTAATGCCGCAGCATCTTTTAAAGAGTATAATTTGTTCTTTTCAATTTTTGAAGCAGCCTCTTTTTGCTTTTTTGTTAATTTTGCCATTTCTTTTTCTTAATTAAAAAGGAGCATCTCCTGATACAGTTATACCCATAGATCTAGCTGTTCCAGCAACCATACTCATAGCTTTCTCAATTGTGAAAGCGTTTAAGTCCGGCATTTTGTCTTCAGCAATAGTTCTAATTTGTTCCCAAGTAACGCTAGCTACTTTTTTACGATTAGGCTCACCAGAACCAGATTTTAGCTTTGCAGCTTCCATTAACTGAACTGCCGCTGGAGGAAGTCTTAACAACAAAATCAAATGATTTGTCTTTGTACACAGTGATTTGCACTGGACAAATTTTGCCAGGTTTATCTTGAGTTCTAGCATTAAATTGCTTACAAAACTCCATGATATTAACCCCAGCAGCTCCTAAAGCAGGTCCAACCGGTGGCGACGGGTTCGCAGCACCTCCCTTAACTTGTAGTTTAACTACCTTACTAATTTCTTTAGCCATTTTTAAAAAATTTTACACTGTAATCAATGGAAGCGATTACAATGGTTTATTATAGTGTAACAAAAAATTATACTTTTTCAACTTGCATAAAGCTCAATTCCAATGGTGTCTTTCTTCCGAAAATCTTAACCATTACCTCAAGTTTACGCTTCTCTTCATTGATTTTCTCAACAAATCCATTAAATCCATTGAAAGGTTCGATCAATAACCTTAACTGTTTCACCTACACTAAATGGAATAGAACGAGTATCTGTATTTACAGCTAACTCATCTACTTTACCTAACATACGGTTTACTTCAGAAAGTCTTAAAGGAACAGGTTCTCCACCTTTAGTTTCTCCTAAAAATCCAATAACACTAGTAATTGACTTAATAATATGAGGGATTTCACCAACTAAGTTAGCTTCAATCATAACATATCCAGGAAAGTAAACTTTATCCTTAGATGATTTTTTCCCATCTTTTACAGTAACCACTTTTTCAGTAGGAACCAAAACCTGAGAAACATAATCCTCCATACCTAATCTCGCAATCTCAGTCTCGATATAAGCTTTCACTTTATTCTCTTGACCGCTAACTGCTCTAACTACGTACCATTTTTTCACATTATTATCTGCCATCACAAAAAAATTATCCTTTTAACCAGTTAAAAAATCCAGCCAAAGCTTTTGCAAAAAATTCGTCTACTCCCCAAGTTGCCAAAGCGAATAAGATCGAAAATACAGCCACAACAATTGTCAATTTCTGTACTTCAGCCCAAGCTGGCCAAGTAACATTTGACTTTAACTCTTCGAAAGCCTCTGATAAATAATTAGTAACTTTTGTCATTTGATATATTTTTTATTGCACGGGCGGAGGGATTCGAACCCCCATCAACGGTTTTGGAGACCGCTATTCTACCCTTGAACTACGCCCGTAATTAAAGCCAGTGATTAAAAAAATAATCACTGGCTTTTTTATTTATTTTATAGAATTACTCTACGATTTCAGTAACCTGACCAGCTCCAACTGTTCTACCACCTTCACGGATAGCGAAACGTAAACCTACGTTCATAGCGATTGGGCTTAATAAAGCAACTTCAATAGTTAAGTTATCACCTGGCATTACCATCTCTACACCTGCTGGTAAAGAAATAACTCCTGTTACGTCAGTTGTACGTACGTAGAACTGTGGACGGTAGTTATTGTGGAATGGAGTGTGACGTCCACCTTCTTCTTTTTTCAAGATATAAACCTCAGCTTTGAATTTAGCGTGTGGTTTTACTGAACCTGGCTTAATAATAACCATACCTCTTTTGATATCAGCTTTATCAATACCTCTTAACAATAAACCAACGTTATCTCCAGCTTCACCTCTGTCAAGGATTTTACGGAACATCTCAACTCCTGTAATAGTAGAAGTTAATTTTTCAGCTCCCATACCAATGATTTCAACAGGATCTCCAGTGTTAGCAACTCCAGTTTCGATACGACCTGTAGCAACAGTTCCACGACCTGTAATTGTAAATACGTCCTCAACTGGCATCAAGAATGGTTTAGCAACGTCACGTACTGGCTCTTCAATCCAAGCATCAACAGCTTCCATTAATTCGATAATTTTAGGAACCCAGTTAGGATCATTGTTCAATCCACCTAAAGCAGAACCTTGAACAACAGGACCATTATCTCCATCATATTCGTAGAAAGATAATAAATCTCTAATTTCCATTTCAACAAGCTCTAATAACTCAGCATCATCAACCATATCCACTTTGTTCATGAAAACAACGATTCTTGGAATACCAACCTGACGACCTAAAAGGATGTGCTCACGAGTTTGTGGCATTGGACAGATCTGTAGCAGCAACTACTAAGATAGCTCCGTCCATTTGAGCAGCACCAGTAACCATGTTCTTTACGTAATCCGCGTGACCTGGACAGTCAACGTGAGCGTAGTGACGGTTAGCAGTTTCGTACTCTACGTGTGATGTATTAATAGTAATACCTCTTTCTTTCTCCTCTGGAGCGTTATCGATTTGATCAAACGATTTTGCTTGACAGTAACCAGCATCTGACAATACTTTTGTAATTGCAGCAGTTAATGTAGTTTTTCCGTGATCTACGTGTCCAATTGTACCTATGTTTAAGTGCGGTTTGGAACGATTAAAATTCTCCTTTGCCATTTTACTTAATTTTTAATCTTAGTTATATATTAATTTTCAATTTCCTACTTACTTGAGCCAATGTCGGGATTTGAACCCGAGACCTCTTCCTTACCAAGGAAGCACTCTACCCCTGAGCTACACCGGCAGAGAGTTCTGAGTTTAGAATTCAGATTTTAAATTTTAGAATTTATTAATCCAAAACCTACAACCTAAAACTTCAACTTCTTTTTAGTGGGGAGAGCAGGATTCGAACCTGCGAAGTTCACACAGCAGATTTACAGTCTGCCCTCGTTGGCCGCTTGAGTATCTCCCCTAATTTTAAAATTCCATTATTTTAAAGAACCAATTTCAAATCGCATTTGAAATATATTGAGCCGATAGAGGGACTCGAACCCACGACCTGCTGATTACAAATCAGCTGCTCTAGCCAGCTGAGCTACATCGGCGAATACATTAAAAAAGTCCGCTATTTCTAACGGACTGCAAATGTAGGTATTTTATCTTTTAATCAAAACATTTTTTGAAAAAAATTTCAATTAAATGTGTGCTCTAATTTTTTCCTTCCTTTTTACAAGTAAACGTTCTAGCGATTCTGCCGAAAGCTCAACAGCCTCCTCAAATGTTTTACACTGTTTTTTTACCAAAAAATCATCACCAGGAACATTAATCTTTATTTCCACCACTTTATTCTCTTTATCACTCGTTCTTTCAACTTTTAAAAAAACATCTGATGAAACCACTCGATCATAGTATTTCTCTAGCTTACCCATTCTTTCTTGGATAAAATCGACTAATTTTCTGTCGACAGTAAAATTAACTGCATGAACATCTACCTTCATAATAAAAATTTTAGGGTTAACATTTAGAACCACTATTTATTTCTAGGATGCGCATCTTTATACACTTTTTTAAGTTCCGCCAAACTGTTATGAGTATAAACCTGTGTAGACGCCAAACTAGAATGCCCTAGCAATTCCTTAACTGAATTCAAATCTGCCCCATTGTTTAATAAGTGAGTTGCAAAAGTATGACGAAGCACATGCGGACTTTTTTTCACCTTTTCTGAGACCCTACTAAAGTATGAATTTATTAAACGATAAACAAAAGATTCGCTCAATTTTAACCCTTTTTTTGAAACGAAAAAATAGTCACAATCCGTCAAACTTTCCAAACCATCTCTTTCTCCCACATACGAATCAATTTGATCAGCAATAATCGGCAAAATTGGAATAATGCGTTCTTTATTTCTTTTCCCTAAAACCTTAATCGTATTATTTGAGCGATCGACATTTTTAATCATTAAATGAATTAATTCAGCGCGACGCATTCCTGTCACATAAAACATTTCCACAATTAATTTATCCCGAATCCCCTCAAAATCAACCGGAACCTCAATTGTAGCAAGTAAATCCTTCAACTCTTTTTCTGAAAAAGGAACCTGAACCACTTTCGGAGTCTTTAAAGACTTATGCTTCAACATCGGATTAACTTCTATCTGCTTCGTCTTCAAAAGAAACTTATAAAAAGCTTTCAAAGAAGCCATCTTTCTATTAACCGAAACATTAGAAATATTATGATCAACCAAAAAGACAATCCAACTTCTGACCTGACTATAATTTACCAAATCAATACTTTCTTGATCAAAAGATTCTTTTACAAAAGCTTCAAAAGAAACCACATCATTCAAATAAGCCTCAACTGTATGCGGAGAATATTTTTTCTCCAGCAAAAGATAATCCGAAAAAGCTTCTTTATTCGTTTTCATAAATCTAAAAATTAAGCATAAAAAAAACCGTTAGCATCAAAATTAAAACATTTTGACCACTAACGGTAATTATTTTTGAAAAGCTAAATACTAACTTTCTAAACTGTCTTTCAATCCTTGAATGTAAGCTGCTTTTTGAATCTGAGCTCTTTTGACAACAGAAGGCTTAATAAAAGCAGTACGTGCTCTTAATTGACGAACAGTTCCTGTTTTATCAAATTTTCTTTTATAGCGCTTTAATGCTCTATCGATATTTTCTCCGTCTTTAATTGGTATAATTAACATAATATAGACACCTCCTCTCGTTAAGGCTGCAAATGTATATATTAATTATGAATTATGAATTATAAATTGTGAATTATTTTTAAAAAAGAGAAAAAGAGTATAGAGAAGAGATAATAGATATAATTCTTAATTCTTAATTCTTAATTCTTAATTCTTAATTCTTTATTCTTTATTCTTTATTCTTTATTCTTTATTCTTTATTCTTTATTCTTTATTCTTTCAACAAATTCCTCGAAATAACAACCTTTTGAATCTCAGTTGTTCCCTCTCCTATAGTACACAACTTAGAGTCTCTGTAGAATTTTTCTACTGGAAAGTCTTTAGTATAACCGTAACCGCCATGAATTTGAACCGCATCATTTGCGATTTTAACACACGCTTCTGAAGCATACATCTTTGCCATAGCTCCTGATGTTGTTACTGGTTTATGCTTTTGTTTCAAGAAAGCCGCTTTATGCAATAGTAATTCTGAAGCTTCAATTTCTGTTGCCATATCTGCCAATTTAAAAGAGATTCCTTGAAAATTACTGATTGGCTGCCCAAACTGATGCCTTTCTTTCGAATATTTCAATGCAGCTTCGTAAGCTCCTTTTGCAATTCCTAGAGACAAAGCTCCGATAGAGATTCTCCCGCCATCCAGAATTTTCATTGCCTGAACAAAACCTTCTCCAACTTCTCCTAATCTATTTTCATCTGGAACGCGACAATTATCAAAAACCAGCTCTGCGGTCTCACTTGCCCTCATTCCTAATTTATTTTCTTTTTTACCTGATGAAAAACCTTTCATTCCTTTTTCAAAAACAAAAGCCGTCATTCCTTTAGAATCCCCTTTTTCTCCAGTTCGCACTACCACAACCGCAATATCTCCAGAGATTGCATGCGTAATAAAGTTTTTAGCGCCATTTACAATCCAATGGTCTCCGTCTTTAACAGCTGTTGTATTCATTCCGCCGGCATCAGAACCTGTATTATGTTCTGTAAGTCCCCACGCGCCAATATGTTCAGCAGTAGCCAATTTTGGAAGCCATTTTTTCTTTTGTTCTTCGTTTCCAAAAGTCAAAATATGATTAGTGCATAAAGAATTGTGTGCCGCCACAGATAATCCGATTGAAGGATCTACTTTTGAAATCTCTTCTATAACTGTAATATATTCGTGATAACCTAAACCAGAACCTCCGTATTCTTCTGGAACCAAAACGCCCATGAAGCCCATCTCGCCAAGTTGCTTAAACAACGGAATTGGAAAAATTTGTGCTTCATCCCATTCCATTATATAGGGTCTAATATTTTTTTCTGCAAAGTCTTTTATAGACTGTGCAATCATTAGTTGTGTTTCGTTGTAATCAAAGTTCATGAGTTAGTTTCTTTTAGAACTCCAAATATAAACTAATTATTTTTGCTTTTTCAACAGGAAAATCTTTAATTTTTGCCAAATCCTCAATATTATTAAAATTTCCATTCATACTTCTATAGGTTACAATTTGTTTTGCTAGTCCATATTTGAAATATGAAAATTGAGCCAATTCTTTTAAGGAAGCGTCATTTACATTTATTTTCTTCAAGTTTGAGGGAATTACAACTTTAAAATGAGCATTTAGTTCATTTATAACTTCAGGCGAAAGCCCCCAAATCTCTTTCATCTGCTCCATCGATACAAATGACCCAACGATTTCTTTCTGCTTTAAGATTCTAGATGACAACCCTTCTCCTATTCCGTAGATTTTCATCAAATCTTCTTGCGTTGCCTCATTAATGTTCATTATTTCTAACTTTTCTTTTTTAGGAAAACTTTTTACAATGAAATCTTTTTTCTCTACACTATAATTCTTTTTATTCTGTTTCCAATCTGGAAATTTAAACAAAGGAGAAATTTCCTTTAATAGAGAATCCGAAACTCCAGTAACCGCCTGAAACTCTTCTGCAGAGTTTACATATTTATTTTCTTTACGAAATGCCATTAAACGATCTATTTCCTCTACAGACATTCCAAGCTTATATCCTTTATAATCTGAAATAAAATTAGGATTGAAAAGATAAGTAATTGGTTTTACGCTTTTATCAGTTAATTTCTGTTGATCAATTTCTGACTGAAGAGCAAGCCACTCCTCTCTTTCAGAGTTTTTTGCTTCTGATATATTGAAATCAGATAAAAAATAAAATAATTGCAGTCCTATCATAATAAGAAAAAGCATAAAAATACCTATCCGTTGCTGTTTAGTAAAATGAAAATATTGGTTTAAAGACTTAAAATTCATGATTAAAATTACTTTTGAAGGATAACTTAAGAAAAATCTTTCAAATTTATTAAGAAAATTAGTAAGAAAAGTAACTTTTAAAAAATTATCGAATCTCTTATAAAAGTCCAATTAATTTAATGAATGTCAATACTTAGAGAATCTTTCTTACGAGTACTGTAAAAAAAACAAAGATTTTATAACTTAAAACATGATAATTGTTTTTATTTTTTACAAAAAACAATACATTTGGCACTTAATAACAAATAAACCAATAAAATAATATGTCAATTTGGAGAGTTAAACCTATATCAGCCTTTGAGGCCGATATGAAAAAGAGTGATTTAAAGAGAGTCCTAGGAAAATGGAGCCTTACTGCCATTGGTGTTGGTGCCATTATCGGTGGTGGAATTTTTGTACTTACAGGTACTGGGGCTTATTATCATGCAGGTTCAGCATTAGCTATTTCGTTTATCATCGCAGGTATTGCGTGTGTATTTGCAGCTCTTTGCTATTCTGAATTTGCTTCTATTTTGCCTGTTGAAGGATCTGCTTACGCATATGCTTACGGTACAATTGGAGAAGTTTTTGCCTGGATAATTGGATGGGGACTAATTCTAGAATATGCAATGGGATCGATGACTGTAGCGGTTTCCTGGTCTGGATACTTTAACAAATTGCTCAAAATATTTCACATTCACCTTCCTGATTGGCTAACTACAGATCCTGCAAGCTACACAGGAGAAGGTTTTTCTATGAATCTTCCAGCTTTCTTGATCGTTCTTTTAGTTATTTCATTGCTTATTAAAGGAACAAAAAGCGCTGCTAAAGCAAATAACGCAATTGTTATTCTTAAAGTATCTGCTGTAATCTTTGTAATTATTGCTGGTCTTTTCTTTATTAATACAGCAAACTGGAGCCCATTTATTCCTGAAGCAACTCAGATTATTGAAAAAGAAACTACACACAATGCTTACGGAATTGGAGGTATTATCTCTGGAGCTGCAGCTATTTTCTTTGCTTATGTTGGTTTCGATGCTGTTTCTACACAAGCTGGAGAAGCTATTAATCCTAAAAAAGATGTTCCTTTTGCAATTATCGCTTCTTTATTAATTTGTACTACTTTATATATTCTTGTTTCTTTAGTATTAACAGGAATGATGAATTACCAAGACTTTAATCCACTAGGAAAATATCCTGAAGCTATTAAAGCTCCTGTTGCTTATGCATTTGATATTGCAGGACAAGGCTGGGCTGGTTCTATTATTACTGTTGCGGCAACTATTGGTTTGGTTTCAGTATTAATGGTAATGATCATGGGACAATCTAGAATTTTCCTTGGAATGTCTAAAGACGGTTTAATTCCATCTGTATTCTCTAAAGTAAACCCTATTTCTGGAACTCCAAAAACAAACTTAATGATTCTTGGAATTATTATCGCAACAGTTGCTGCCTTTACACCAATCAACAAATTGGCTGACATGACCAGTTTTGGTACTTTGTTTGCCTTTACAATGGTTTGTATTGCTGTTTGGATTTTAAGAGTAAAACAACCAGGATTAACCAGAACATTTAAAGTTCCTGCTTTACCAGTTATTGCGGTATTAGGAATTGCAATCAATTCTTATTTAATTTTTAATTTAAGCAAAGATGCACAGTTGTTATCTTTTGGATGGCTTATTATTGGTATAATTGTATACTTTGGATATAGCAAGAAAAGATCTAAACTTAACAATCCTACTGAAGAATAATAAATACAACTTCATAAAAAAAGCTCCAAATTTAGATTTGGAGCTTTTTTTTATAAATCAAATACCGATGTTCTTTTTGATCGAATTAAATCTTTTAGGCGAATCCAGAAAGCAAGAGTCAAGTAGACTCCAAATCCTAAACCAGCTGTAACAAAAGAAATGTAGATAAAAAACAATCGCACGCTTGTTACGCGCATTCCGAGTTTATCTGCTAATCTTGAAGAAACATGGAAACCATATTTTTCAAAAAAAAATTTAAGTTTTAAAATTGCTGACATTTCTATATTTTAGATTTAAGACTTTTAGATTTTTAGATTCCTGACTGCTCAGGATTGCAAAAGTACAAATTATCTAAGTATTTTTAAGCAACTCTAATCCGATAGCACATTTTAGACAAGCCTTTCGCTCGCAATATTCATTTTTAAGTTCTAATAGCGTCTGACTTTCAAATGCCGTTTTTGATTGCACACCAAAAGAATTAAACTTATCCATAATGACGTTTTTCTCTGAAGCAACTTCATTCATAAAATCAATTAAATCTTCGGAAATTGATTCACCTATAATATTCGAATAAGTAAATTGAAGCGGAATAATGGTATTTATAATCAGGAGATCTATAAATGATTTAGAAAGCGTTTTAGACTTCTTCGGGCTCTCTTTGTCAAATTGATAATGATTTTGCCAATACGAGCTTGCAGACACGCCTAGTAAACGATATACAGCATCTACAGATTTTAAATCGATAATCTTAGAAAATAAATTTTGATGTTTATGGTATAATGCCGCCAATTGAGAAAGCCTGATTGTTGGAAAATTATCCAGACGAAGTTTAAAAAACTGGAGAGGTTCTGTGTACGTCTTTTCTATTTGATACTTATGCAATAAATAAAAATAGCGAAACTTTAAATCTTTATAATACACATCTTCTTTCTCGACCTCCAATAAACCAGCAGTGCCAAAAAGGAGCGATTCTAAATTTTCGATTTCAAAACTTTCTTTTCTGATTACCGAAAACGGAATTGCCATCGAGATTTGCAGAAAGGAATTTCCATTCGTATTTAGTCCAAAATTCTTTGCTAGAAGGCAAAATAAGACCGCTTCCCAATCTTGATTGGTTTCATCCAATAACTGAGCAATAAATTTAGATTTACGCTCTAAACGCTCAAAAAACAATCTTTCTTGCCAGTTTTTAAAAACAAATCTGTCTATGTCTTTTAATTGCCTTTCGCAGAAAATCCAAGTCTTTGGAGAAACCAATGCCTTATAATTTTCGATTATTTCTTTTGAAACATAATCTTTAAGAACCAAAACAGGAATTTCGGTATTGTTTTCTCTAAAAATAGCCGTGTCATTTTCCCAAACTACATGAAGAATAACATTTTTATAAGCAGGATCTTTCTCGTGATTATGTAAATACCAATCTGAAGATTTCAAATGGATCTCTACATTGCCTGCCCATTTTTGGTTTCCGATTTCTATGTGAGCATTAAAAAAATCTGGCCCAGCAAGTTCTAGATAATCGCCAGTTTTAAGAATAGTTATTAATTCGCCTTGAACCGATTTTAAATTCAAAGAATCAAACTTCTTGAATTTCCAGATATAATGAAGAAAGTCTTCTTTCATTTTTAGATTTTATAGTAGAATTACAAAATCTAAAAGTAATTAATTTTTAATATTATTCTTACAAAAATGTTTTTTTTTTAACGAAGCATATATAATTTAGCACAAGCTCTTGCGTCTGACAAAGCTTCGTGGTGATTCAGCTGGATATTCATTTCACGACAGCAGTCGCTTAATTTTGTTGGTTTTACGCCTTTTGCTTTGTAGATTTTAACCGTGCATTCCCACTTTGTGGCAATATTTAAATCGTCATAATTTAAGCCATGCAGGAGCATTGTTTTCATTAAAACATTTCGATCAAAACTTTCGTTATGTGCTACTACAACTTTATTTTTTAGCCTCTTTTCAATCTCTGGATAGATCTGAAAGAACGATTTTGCATTCATAGTATCTTTAGGATAAATTCCATGAACACGAATCGTAAAAGGATTATACTCGTTATTTGGCGGTTTAATTAAAGTGACATATTCGTCCACAATAATTCCGTTTTCGACGGTCACAATACCTACCGAACACGGATGATATCCTGTCGCAGTTTCAAAATCTATAGCTGTAAAATTCATTTTCTAATTTTAAAAGACAAATCCATAAATCTAATTGATTTACAACAAGATTTATGGATTATTTATATTTATAAGAGGCTTACTTTATTGCGCCAATAATATCATATTTAGTAATAATGTGATGGTGTCCGTTTCCTAAGTCAACCAAAACAGCATCATTTTCTTTGCTAAAAAGTTTTGAAACCTCTTCAATAGGTGTCCCTAGTTTCACAATTGGGAAAGGCTTGCCCATTACTTCTTTAATTGGTTTTTCGGCAACATTTTTATCCGCAACGTAGCTTCTAAATAAATCTGTTTCGTCAACAGAACCCACAAATCCATTGATATCAACAACCGGAATTTGTGAAATCTTATATTTACGCATACGCTCGATTGCATGCGAAACTAATTCTTCGGTACGAACAACGATTAATTCTTTATCAATATGATCTTTAATAACGTCTTCTGCTTTTGTAATGTTTTCTTCTAAGAATCCGCGCTCGCGCATCCAGTCATCATTAAACATTTTTCCAACATAACGGCTTCCAGAATCGTGAAATAATACCACAACAACATCTTCTGGTTTAAAATGTTCTTTTAACTGCAACAGACCTTTTATACAAGCTCCTGCAGAATTTCCAACAAAAATACCTTCTTCAAGCGCAATCTTTCTAGTATAAACTGCAGCGTCTTTATCGGTTACTTTTGTAAAACCATCAATTAGAGAAAAGTCAACATTCTTAGGCAAAATATCTTCTCCAATACCTTCTGTTATATACGAATAGATTTCGTTCTCGTCGAAAATTCCTGTTTCGTGGTATTTTTTGAACACAGAACCATAAGTGTCAATTCCCCAGATTTTAATATTCGGATTTTGTTCTTTCAAATATTTTCCAACTCCAGAAATAGTTCCTCCTGTTCCAACTCCCACAACAAAATGTGTAATTTTTCCTTCCGTCTGTTTCCAAATTTCAGGTTCAGTTTGCTCATAATGCGCCAACGAATTTGACATGTTATCGTACTGATTGACATACCAAGAATTTGGTGTTTCTTCTGCTAAACGCTTTGAAACCGAATAATAGGAACGTGGATCTGTAGGCTCAACATCTGTAGGACAAACAACAACTTTTGCTCCAACAGCACGAAGAATATCCATTTTTTCTTTAGACTGCTTGTCTGAGATCACACAAATTAGTTTGTAGCCTTTTACAATTGCCACAAGTGCAAGTCCCATTCCTGTATTTCCAGAAGTTCCTTCAATAATAGTTCCTCCAGGTTTAAGTCGGCCATCTGCCTCTGCATCTTCAATCATTTTTACAGCCATTCTGTCTTTTACAGAATTACCCGGATTAAAGGTTTCGACTTTTGCCAATACTAACGCATCAATTTCAGCAACAATTTTGTTGAGTTTTACCAATGGCGTATTACCAATTGTTTCTAAAATATTATTTGAAAAGTCCATTTTTATTTAAGTTTATTTAGTGGTTCGAAATAAAAAAAGCCAGTTTTTATTGGAAGAAATTCCAAACCAGACCAAAGCGCAGTACAAAATCACGATACGGATTATGAGGCGCTGAATAATAATTACTTTGTGAAAACAAAGCATTAAAATGTTCCGCTTTTAAATAAAAACGTGTCTGGCGTATTCTGGCATTCACAAAGAAATCGAATGTTGCAAAACCACCGATTTTCTTGTCTTGCTGCACAAAAAATTCTGCTATAACAGGATTATAATCATCTCCATAATATTTCGTAAGATAATTAAAGACAAGACCTGTTTGCATGAATAATGCTTTTTTAAAGAAATGATTCGAATAATAGAATGTATTTCTAGTTACAAAATCTGGCACATTTAAAACTAAATCTGACTGATCTACTTTTTGATACAAAAGGGTATTATCTAACGCAAAAGGTCCAAATTTGAATTCTCTACTAGCCTTAATCTCTAAATAATTAATCGCATTTCCGTACTGCATTGGATTAACGATCTGTATATTAGCCGCTTTTTGCGCATCTGTCGCTACATCTGTAAAATACAAATGATCTTTTAATACCGTATATTGAACTTGTCCTGTTAGCCACGGAGTTGTAATTTCTGCACTTAACGAATTAATTTTTTCGTTTTTAAAATCATTTGACCAATTGTACGAAATCCAACTACTTTGGTATAAATTATAATTGTTATTAGGCAGTTTATTGATGTTGCGATATCTAAAATCAAACTTAATTTCATCGCTCATATCATAACGTAATTTAGCATCTAAATCAGAAAGCGATTCATTAGTAATTGATCTTGAATATAAAAATCGACCATTCCATTTGTTTTTCTGATATTCGTACTGAGCACCAAAATTGTTAAACTGTAAATACAAATTGTCTGGAACGGCGTTTCCAGCTGCATCAACAATAATTCTGTTATATCTATAATTAGATCTATAATCGTCAACAAAAAATATAAATTTACCTAAGAGCGAATTTTCGTAAGCTGCTCCAACTTTATTATAAAGTCTTTCATATTTAGTCTGATCGTTAATATTGCTTGCCGCGTACGACTCACCAAATCTCTGCACTCGACTAGTTGTTCCATCATTTGCAGTTACTGTTGAAATTACAGTTGGCTGCTTGTATTCATAATCTTTATACTCATAATTAAATTGATGCGTAAGGTATAAATTATTACTTCCGTCAGTTGGATTCACTCTAAAAGCATGATCAAAAAACAATCTTCTTCCTTTTAAGAATGATTCTGCATCGGTTAAGTAAACCTGTAATCTTTGTCTATTTTTATAATCTTGACTATCACTTTCAAAATCTGCATCGTTTGTTATACCGCCATTTTCCTCATTCAAAATATCCTGATTTGTAAAATGTGCATTTATCGCATATCGTTTGCTAGTTGTGGCATAACTGGTTGTAATTCTTAAATTACCAGCACTAACCAATTGATTATTATAATCTCCTTCAGATCTTAAACCTTTATAAGCAATCGAGAAATTAAGATTCTTAGAGACATTTAATGTGATAAAAGAATCTACATTCTGTCCTTTTTTTATCGTAGTATTAAAAAACAATTCTGTAAAAGGCGTTGCTACAGAATAATATCTTATTTGATCTGCTTGCATGTAATTAGAATGCTTTCCGCTAAAACCAATTTCAGGATACGGAGAAAAACTTGTCAAACTGTATTGAAGCGTATTTATAGGCTGTCCGATATTAGAAAACTCCATAAGACCAAAAAGATCTTTTCTCAGATGATTTTGCCTATAAGCACTTTTAAGCGTTAGCGACGTATCTGCATAAATAGTATCATGTTCTAATGTGACAATTTTATACTGATCTATTGTTGCAATCTTTTGTTTTTTCTTTTTTACGGTATCGGTGACACTTGAATATTCTGTATTCATATCTAAATTATTTTTAGAAGCAGTTTTTTTTTCTTGCGAAAACAATAAAGTTGGAACAACTAATAGATATAAAAAAATGAATATTCTCATTTGATGGCTTTGTATAAATTTATTTTGACAAAATTTGCTAAGCAAAGGTAATATAAAAAGGTATAAACGAAAAAACATAATATATAATATGAAGCTTGAATCGCTTTGGTCTTTTGAAACGAAAACCCCGTATACAAAAGTATACGGGGCTCTCAAAAAAAATCAAAATATTTATTATTCTTATTCCCAAACTGGGTATAATTTACTTTGAATATCAATTAAATTGATATGGATTATATTCTAAATATTAGAATTTATCCCAGAACAATTTAGTATTTAATAAATCTCCTCCAATATCAGCAGATGCTTTAGTATAATTTGTTTTATTGATACTTGCTTCTACACCTGGATAAGTATATCTAACAGGAACAGTAAAAATAAGTTTGTTAATAGCTGCTTGAGGCGCTTTTAACACAGGGAAATCCAATCTTCTGTAAGATGTCCATGCTTCATACCCTCTATTGTAAAGAGCGAACCATGCTTGATTACCAATTTTTTCTTTCCATGTTGCTCCACTTAAAGGATTATTGTAATCTACTTTTGGACTTGCAATGTAAGCTGAAATAGCAGTAGCGTTAGTTACTCCCCAGTCTGCCATAGAAGCAGTAATACCTGCATCATAGTACACTTTTGCTTGAGCAGAACCACCTGGAATTAAGTTTTTCTCAGCAGCTTCTGCTAATAAGAAATTCAACTCAGCGAAATCAAAAATAGTTCCTGGAAAAACTGGATTGTTTAATGTAGACGTAATTTGTGAATAAGCTGTATAAACATTTGCCGAACCATAAGTTCCACCAGTAAATGTTCTTCCTGCAGGAATAACTGGTGCTGGAGCAGTTAAGTTAGTAAAATATTTAGGCATCCTTGGGTCACCACCAGGAACAACAGCGTCCATAGCAGAAACAAAAGGCTCAGCAGGAATAAAATCAAATCTCTGACTAGTTACTAAATCAGCATATAATGGATTTTGATTTCCTGATGTAGTTAAATAAGTCAATTTTGTATTGTCAGCATTACTAGCTAAAGCACCAGAAGCAAGAGCTGCCTGAACTTGAGTAGTTGCATAAGCTGGATCAACATCAGACATATTAACTGCCATTCTAATAATTAATGAGTTAGCAAATTTTGCCCATTTTGCATTACTTGCCGCATTACCAGAATAGATGATATCTGCTGCGCCAAAGTTAGCTACTGTACTATTTGCTTTTAAAACTGCAGCAGATGCACTTAATCTTTTAATAAGATCTTGGTAAATCGTTTTTGCATCATCATAAGCTGGTAAAGGATATTTTTGAATATCAATTGCTTGTGAGTAAGGAACGTTTCCAAAAGTATCTACCAATACGCTATAAGCATAAGCTTCTAAGATATCGATAAGCGCTAATTTATTTTGTTTGATTGCTTCATCAGCAGGAGTTGCAGGAGTTGTTGCTGCAATCATAACTCTTGAATCATGAAAATCAGCTAAAACATCTCTGTACAAAACCAAAAAGTGCGTATCTGGAATTTTTCTGTTTGTAATGTTATATTGGCTCTCATCTGGATAAGTTGTCTCTGTCCATTGCTGTGCAAATAATCTAAAAACGTTATTATTCACACTAGTACTAACCATTTGATCGACTAATTTCTTCTCAGCATTGGTAAACAAAAATTCCGCTTTGGTTGTTGTTGGTCTTTTCGGATCAACATTCATATCTGTAATGTCCTGGCTGCACGAAACCATCATACCCACCACAGACATTAATAAAAGTACTTTTTTCATGATTTAAAATTTTAATGTTAGGTTACAACCAATATTTCTTGTTGTCGGAAGTGAACCTCCTGAATAACCTGATGATAAGTTACCTGAACTTATACCACTTTCTGGATCTGCATCTGGAAGATTTTTACTGATAATCCATAAGTTAGAACCTACTAAAGAAAGACGTAAATCATTCAAACCTGCTTTAGCTATAAATTGTTTAGGGAAACTATAAGTAATGCTTACCTCTCTTAATTTTACATAACTTGCATCATAAACAAATGCTTTTTGTGGGTTATTATTGTAACCATAGATACTTCCAGCTACCTCAGGACTTGGTGTTCTTGTAGTATTAGGAGTTCCATCTTCGTTTACTCCAGGTAAAATAACACCTCCACCATTAGCAAGTGTATTTCTTACAGGATTTCCAAGTTCATTGTTTCCTGCTGTAGAAGCATACAATCCAGAGCTTTGTCCATAATATTGATCAAGAGAGAAAATATCTCCTCCTTTTTGAACATCGATTAAGAAACCTAAAGAGATTTGTTTGTAAGTGAATTTGTTACGAACACCACCAATCCAATCTGGAGTAACGTTACCAATTACATTATTAGTAGTTGCTGTTTGTAAATACACTCCATTTTTAGTTACTTTTTGTCCGTCTGCACTGTAGATGAAATCTTTTCCAAGAATATCTCCATAAGCATGTCCTTTTGTACCAACGATACTAACTCCTCCTTGGAATGTACCAATTGTTAAAACATCAACACCTGGTGTTAAATCTACAACTGTATTCTCATTTTTAGACCAGTTTACGTTAATATCCCATTGGAAATCATTTGTTTTAACAGGAGTTACGTTGAAGATTACCTCAACACCTTTATTTTCTACAAATCCTGCGTTTACGTATCTAGAAGAGTTACCAGTTGCAGTAGAATAATCTACTGGGAAGATTTGGTCTTCACTTAAACTTTTGTAAACACTCACATCAAAACCTACTCTTCTGTCAAGGAATTGCATCTCTAAACCAAGTTCTTGAGATTTAGTTTTAACAGGACGTAATTCTGGATTATTAGCAATGTTTGGTCTTGAATAAAGTTGGTTTGAGCCAAATGGATTAAATTTAGTAAATACATCTTGCAATGCATAAGAATCGATGCTTCCTTGTGGGTTTTCAGCATAACTCGCTCTTAATTTACCAAAAGTTAACCATGGAGCATTAACATGTTTTGTAAACACATAACTTCCAGAAACTGAATAAGTATTAACATCATTGTCGTCTTGCGGCAACATAGAGAATGCATCATTACGTACTGTTCCTTCTACATAAAGGAAATCTCTGAATCCTACAGAAGCAGAAGCATAAACACTGTTCACAGCTGTATTGTCTTCCACCTCAATTGGGAATGGAGAAGGATTTATTGAATTTGATAATGCATAGATTCCAGGAATAATAAGTCCTCCATCTGTAGAAGCTAATGTAGATGTACGTCTAGTTCTTAAAGCATTATAACCAACTAAACCTGTTAATGAAAAATCATCATTAAGTTTTTTATTGAAGTTTAATGTAAACTGATAGTTTTGCTCAGAAAACATTCCAGTATATTTTTGGTATCCTGAACCAACAGCCAAACGGTTAATTCCAAATGTTCCAGCCAAAGATCCTACCGCTTTTCTTTCTTCACGTAGTTCTGAATAAGAATCTGTACTAATTTTTCCTGTAGCGCTTAACCAATCTGTAAATTTATAATCTAACTGACCGTAACCGATGAAACGATTTCTTTCGTCTGATTGGTAGTTTTTATATCTAGTGAAATATGGGTTATCCCAATATTTAGGATTTGTATTTCCATTAGAAGGATCTGCCATGTTCCAAGAAATATTTTGTCCGCCTGAATTTTGGAAAGCTTCTTCCTGAGATTTAATATCCACGTTAGTTCCCCACCATTGACGAAATAAACTCGCAACGTTATCACCACCGTAACCAGTAGTATTTCTACCTTGCGTAGTTTGCGCTAAATAATTTGCAAAAACACTAACAGATAATTTATCTGTTAATTTGTGATTGAATTTAATACTTGCGTTATTTTTTCTCAATTCACTATTTGGTAAAATACCATTCTCTTTATAGTTGTTGTAGTTGATAACAAAATTGCTTTTATCTGAACCACCTTCAAAAGAGATTGAGTTATTGAATGTTTGAGCTGTTTGAAAAAATGTAATTGGACCATTTTTAGCAGCAACCCATGGAGATTTTTGTCCAAATTTTGAAGAGTATGGAGTATACGATTCCCACGTATAAACTGAAAGATTTGGATCAAACGCAACACCGTAAGAAGCATCATCTGTAGTACTTACTACTTGGTTGCCATTTTTATCCATAACAAAAAACGCTCCTGTTGGTTCCAACTGGAATTCCATTAGGAGTTCCATCAGTCTTATAAGTTCGTCCGTAACCTTGTCCATATTTGTTTTGGTAAACAGGGAAAGTATTTTTATCAACTGAACCTACCCCAAACTCACTTGAGATAGTAACTCCCATACCTTTTTGAGCTTTTCCTTTTTTCGTAGTAATCATGATTACACCATTACCAGCTTGAAACCCGTATAAAGCAGATGCCGCAGCACCTTTAAGAATATTTAATGTTTCGATATCATCTGGATTAATATCCATACCAGCGTTACCGTAATCATAAGTATTACGTGCTCCAGCTGTTTGTGCTCCATTGCTTGAATTCACATTCGCGTTATTAATAGGCATACCATCAATAACAATAAGCATTTGGTTATTTCCAGTAAGGTTTTTAACACCTCTTGAAACTGCGTTTGTAGATCCTCCAAAGTTGGTATTTCTTCTAATTTGCACCCCAGCAGATTTACCAGAAAGATCATTGATAAAGTTAGCACCTGTTGTTCCACCAACTAAATCTTCTCCTTTTATTTCCTGAGTAGTATATCCAAGAGCTTTTTTCTCTCTCTTAATACCTAATGCAGTAACAACAACACTTTCTAATTCTGTAGTATTACTAGTTAATTTTACACTTAGTGTTGTAGAACTAGCTGCAACTTCTTGCGTTTTCATTCCAATGTAAGTAAAAACCAAGACTTCACTTGGAGTTGCTTTGATAGAGAATTTTCCATCAAAATCTGTTTGCGTTCCGCTTTTAGTTCCCTTAACTAATACACTCACACCTGGAAGAGGCATTCCTGAATTATCGGAAACTATACCCGAAACAGTTCTTTCTTGCGCAAAGGTTAATTGCGTAATCAGCGCCACCAAAAGCACTAAGAATCCATTTAACTTTAGTTTCATTTTTAAAAATTTTGAATTAGTATGTGGCAAACATCTTAATATTTTCTTAAAAGAACAATGTGTTTTAGTGTCTCGTTCTAACATTTTTTTAATATTTCTTTAACATATACTTGTTAACGAATAGTTAATTAACACAAAAACAACTCAATACGTAATTTTAATCGTAAAATACTGCATTTTTTTTAATTAAAAAATTAACATATATTTAACATTCAAGATAGCGCTTTTCTTAAAAAAACAGACAAAAAAATAAAATAAAACAAAGTGTATTCTTACAATAAAGCCGATTAAATAAAACATTCTTGACTGAAAATGTTGTATTTGACAAATTTTTAATTTGCTTTTCGTTCTCAAATCGTAATAAATTGTAAATCAATTCTTCCAAGTTGGAAAAATCCTTGATTTGATCTTTTTAGAATACATTTTTAGAAAATTATCAATTATTCATTTCATAAAAAAAATCATAAAAACCAAGTGTTTTCGCGGGTTTTTAACCAATATCGCATACTTATAGTCAATTTGAAAAATAGCGTAATTTCCAACAGTATTACTCGCTGATAGGATTGCTCTAAAGAGCAATTATTGATTGTATTGATTTGAATCTATTTAACGCTTTTTAGAAAAAAAAGTACAATATTTGCCTTTTTAAAACCTAAAAAAAATGCTCGAAAAAAATTTCTCAGGATTTGTTTTAGAAACTGGAACTGATGAAGCCGGAAGAGGATGTCTAGCTGGTTCAGTTACTGCCGCTGCCATAATTTTACCCGAAAATTTTGAAAATAAAATTCTGAATGACAGTAAGCAGCTTTCTGAAAAAACTAGAGCGCTTTTAAGACCTATTATAGAAAAAGAAGCCCTATGTTTTGCCGTTACTCATTTGTTTCCCGACGAAATTGACGAAATAAACATTCTAAATGCTTCAATGAAGGGAATGCAGGAATGTATTTTAAAATTAAAACACGTTCCCGAATATATTATTGTGGACGGGAACCGCTCTTTGAATGCTAAACTGGGACTAAAAAATAATTTTGGAAAACAGTTTTCTCCAGATGAAATTGCGCTTTTAAAATCGATTCCGAATCAAAGTATTATAAAAGGCGATGGGAAATACTTAAGCATTGCCGCTGCGTCTGTTTTAGCAAAAACATATCGTGATGAATACATGGATCAAATTCATGAAGAATTTCCAATGTACAACTGGAAACAGAACAAAGGATATCCAACCAAAGAACATCGTGAAGCAATCAAAGAATTTGGAACCACAAAATATCACAGAATGAGTTTTAGGCTTTTACCAGAGCAATTAGAACTCGATTTCTTTCCATAAAAAAAAACGACCTATTCAATAGGTCGTTTTTTTTTATTTTTTACTTTTTAAGAATTCTGCAAATGTTTTGGTGTCATAATAAAAAGACCTTATAGCAGTAATTTTACCATCCTTCAAATCAAAATGTTCTGAAATCGGAACTGACATTGTTTTGCCTGATTTCTTAGATCTACAGTTTATCGTAAAATAAATGATTACTTCATTTTTAGAAGCATCACTAAAATAAACGGGTTCTTTTTCTATCTGCAAATCAAAAAACTCAGCCGATTTTGTAAACATTTTAGTCCATTCGCTAAAGCCAATATAAGTTCCTCCATAAGGCAAACCTACAGCTTGATTATAAACGGCTCCGTCTCCAATTAAAGTTCCTAGCGCATCAAAGTCTCTTGTTTTAAAAAGACTTTCGTAATATTTTGCTACTACTTTCAAATTATCAGCTTCCAGATTTTTCAAAACATCTGCTTCAGACGGCGCTGCTCCTTTATCCCAAAAACCAATAATTTTACTTACTTGACCTTTTCCATTCAAACGCGCAAAGTCACGGCCAGCCATGATAAGGTTATTTTTAGAATCGAAAATTTTCCATTCCCAGGTTACATAATTATCTTTTACAATTTTGGCTCCCGAAGTTAAAACGGCATCTGGGTTTTTCTTGTAAAATTCGTTGATAACATTATTAAACGCAGCAGTTCCTTTTATAGAAGCCGAAGGATCTTCAAAAGTACTATCTTCTAACCAGATTGATTTAATCATCTTTAATCTGGTATCGCTGTTTTTTTCCTGCCACACTTTTTCATAAACGGCAACTGGATATAATTTATCTTTCTTTTGGGCAAAAAGACCATTAAGCACAAAAAGGAAACAGAATAAGTAGATTTTTCTCATAAGCAATCAGTTAGAATAAAATTTAAATTTAATAGTACAAAACCAAATTTAGCATAAATAGCTAAGAGAACTACAAGAAGTATAGAATTTGCCATCCCTGCAAAATCTTAACTTTTGAGAAATGGTTTTTCCGTTTTTTGTATATAAATTTAAGAAAAAAACTGCTTTCTATTAAAAAAACAAGCCTGATTTATTATTCAATTCATCACTCAAAATAAAAAACCCGTTTCAAAATCGACGCTTGAAACGGGTTACTTTTTATTAGCAATTATTTTTTAAACAAATTCGGCTTCGAACAGCTCAGTTAAATGTTTGATGATTTTAGCTTTTACTTCTTCTTCATCTACTTTTTCTACTCCAAGTTCTACGTTTAAAGAAGTAACGCCTTTTCCGCGAATTCCACACGGAATAATATTGTCAAAATATCCTAAATCGACATTTGCGTTTAAAGCAAATCCGTGCATAGTAACCCAGCGTGATGCGCGAACGCCCATTGCACAGATTTTACGTGCAAACGGAGTTCCTGCACCAAGCCAAACTCCTGTTTCGCCTTCACTCCTGCCCGATTCTAATCCGTATTCTTCCAGAGTCAGAATTATGGATTCTTCTAATAAACGTAAGTATTTATGAATATCGGTAAAGAAGTTTTCTAAATCTAAAATCGGATAGCCTACAATCTGTCCGGTTCATGATAGGTAATATCTCCACCTCGGTTGATTTTATAAAAAGTCGCTCCTTTGGCTTCGAGCTGTTTTTCGTTTAATAGTAAATTTTCAAGATCACCGCTTTTTCCTAAAGTATAAACATGCGGATGCTCAACAAAAAGTAAATAATTTGGTGTTGGCAGATCTAGTTCTTCTCTTCTGTTCTTGATTTTTAAATCTACTATATCCTTAAAGATTTCTTCTTGATATTCCCAAGTCGATTTATAATCTTTATTGCCCAGATCCTGAAGTTGGATTTTTTTGTTCATTTTAATTATTTTTCAAACTCAACATCAAAGTTCAGTTTGTCGGGATTCTCCATATAATCCGTAAAAGAGTATTGAATTGTAATCGATTTTCGATCGTCGCTAAACAAAGCTGTTGGGTTAGAGACTTTCTTAATTTTTTTTGGAAAGTGATACTTTACAATATAGCTAGACGAAGCAAACATCATTTTAGACATATCTCCAGCCGAATCTTTTGCCTTTGCTGCTTTTTTCTGCTCATCGACCACTGCTTTTCTTGTAAATTTCTTTCCGTCATAAGTATAACTTAATTTACTACCATTATCTCCGAAACCGCTTCCCATAGGATTTGCGCCTCCTTCTAATTTTTGCAGTGTACCTAATGTTTGCAAAATATCTTGAAGTTCGTTTACATTTTTAAAATCAGTCGACATGTTCATTAAAAACTGTTTTTTCTCCGAACTTATTTTCGTTGATACAATATAACTCTCCAGTTTTTTAAGTTCTTTTTGTGTTTCTGGCGACAACTTGGCAATACTGTCTTTTTTCTCTTCAAACACTTTTTTGAAAGTAAAAGTAGTATCAATATCTTTTTTGTCGTCTCCCATTTGCCCAGCAATCTGATCACCAGCCATTTCCATTAAAGCAGAACCATCCATATCTACAGAGAATTTCCCAGTTCCGTTATCGTTTATGTAAATATTCTCAGTGAAAGTACAGCTAGTTAAAGTCGCTATTAAAAAAGAAAAACTAAGTAGTTTATATAGTTTCATTAATGTTCTATTTTTTATCAAAGATACAAAGACTATTTTTAAAAATACATTTTATCGAAAACCTCGAATTATTGCTCAAATTCTACTTTAAAACCAAAATCCACACTACTCTCCTGCATATTATCCAGAGGAACTTCTACAGTAAAACCTTTTCTGTCTTTTGTTAGTACTGCATTTTTAAGCGAAACTGTTTTAATCTTTTTCGGAAATTGATACTCAGCGGTATATTTACATTCTTTCATCATTTCTTCCATTTTTTTAGAGAATGGATCGTCGCTTTTATCTTTCTTGTTTTCTTTTTTCTTTTTAACTTTTTTATCGTCTTTCGAAGGAGTAACCGTTTTAATGAAAACCTTACCATCATAAAAAATGGTGGTATTAGTATTAGACTTTTCTTCTGGCTTTGGCGCAGCACTTAAAGCTCCTAATCTCTTCTTATCTGTCGCAGCCAGCGCTTCTAAACTTTCGGCAGGTGTTGCAATAGTTTTAAAATCTGTTCCACTAGGAAAATCAATTGCCATAGTGTATTCAAATTGCTGTTTTTCGTCGTTTACTTTCATGCTAACTTTAAAATTCTCCAAAATTTTAAGTTTCTCTTTTTCTTTCTCCAGCATCTCGATTTTCTCTTTATCCGCATCTGGTAATTTAGAAATACTGTCGCTTAACTTGTTAAGCATATCTTTGAAGGTAAAAGTAGTGTCTACGACTTTATTGACTTTAGTCGAATCACTTTTTTTCATCCCCATTTTATACATCGGAGACATATCAAAACCGTACGAAAAAGTTCCAGAACCATCTTCGTTCATAGTCATCTTTTCTTTAAGGATACAGCTAGTAAAACAAAATGCAATAAAAAAGCAAAGTAGAATTTTTTTCATAATTGAGGTTTAAGTTATTCAAGCGAAGATACTTTCTTTTAAGAATTATTTTAGTTTCATTTTAAAACAACTTCAAATTTGTCATTTAAGGCTTTATCCAAACCCTGTAAATGAACAACTTGATATTAGAGCATATTTTACATTTGTTAGAAACACGTCTATTCCAACAGCTATCGATGCCGACTAAAGTTGATTGAAACCCAATAATTTGATGTTGCAAAAAATCTAAAAACTGCATTAAAAAATCTACATTCTTTTCTTTATCTTTGCACACTTAAAAAAATAAAGCAAAAATGGCATTATCAGAACAAGAAATCATCAGAAGAGAAAAACTTCAAAACTTACGCAACTTAGGAATCAATCCTTATCCAGCTAATCTTTTTCCTGTAAATCATACATCTAAGCAGATAAAGGAGTCATTTGAAGAGGGTAAGAAGGTTATCGTTGCGGGTCGTTTGATGAGTGTTCGTGATCAGGGTAAAGCTTGTTTTGCTGAGTTGCAAGATAGCGAAGGACGTATTCAATTGTACGTAAATCGTGATGTATTGTGTGAAGGTGACGATAAAACTTTATACAACCAAGTATTCAAAAAATTAACCGATTTAGGAGATTTTATTGGTATTGAAGGTGAATTGTTTACTACACAAGTTGGTGCAAAATGTATTCGTGTTTCTGGTTTTACTTTCTTGAGTAAAACTTTGCGTCCGCTTCCATTGCCAAAAGTTGACGAAGAAGGAAATGTTCACGACGCATTTAATGATGCTGAGTTACGTTACAGAATGCGTTATGTAGATTTAACTGTAAACCCACAAGTTAAAGAAACATTCATCAAACGTACTAAATTGTTCAGTGCAATGCGTGGTTATTTTAACGACGCTGGATATTTGGAAGTTGACACTCCGGTTTTACAATCCATTCCTGGTGGAGCTTCGGCGAGACCATTTATTACGCACCATAACTCGCTTGATATTCCGCTTTACATGCGTATTGCAAATGAGTTGTATTTAAAAAGATTAATTGTTGGTGGATTTGAAGGTGTTTATGAGTTCTCTAGAAACTTCCGTAATGAAGGTATGGACAGAACACATAACCCTGAGTTTACTGCAATGGAAATATATGTAGCTTACAAAGACTACAACTGGATGATGGAGTTTGCTGAAGGTTTATTGGAGCATTGTGCGATTGCTGTAAATGGTACAAGCGAAGTTACTTTTGGCGAGCACAAAATAAACTTTAAAGCGCCTTATGCACGTGTTACAATGACAGATTCTATCAAACACTTTACAGGTTTTGATATCTCTGGAAAAACAGAACAGGAATTGTTTGAAGCAGCACGTGGAATGGGAATCGAGGTTGACGAAACAATGGGTAAAGGAAAATTAATTGATGAGATTTTTGGAGCTAAATGTGAAGGAAATTATATTCAGCCAACTTTCATTACTGACTATCCAAAAGAAATGTCTCCGCTTTGTAAAGAGCACCGCGATAATCCAGATTTAACGGAGCGTTTTGAATTAATGGTTTGCGGAAAAGAAATCGCAAATGCATATTCTGAATTAAATGACCCTATTGATCAAAGAGAGCGTTTTGAAGATCAAATGCGTTTGGCTGCAAAAGGTGATGATGAAGCAAACGGAATTATCGACGAAGATTTCTTAAGAGCTCTTGAATACGGTATGCCTCCTACTTCTGGAATGGGAATTGGAATGGATCGTTTGATTATGTATTTAACAAATAACGCTTCGATTCAAGAAGTTTTATTGTTCCCTCAAATGCGTCCTGAGAAAAAACAACTAATTGAACTTTCTGATGAAGAAAAATTCATTGTAGATTTATTGAAAGGAAATGATAATAAAATGGATCTTCAGCAATTAAAAATTACTGCAAATTTAAGTGGTAAAAAATGGGATGCGTCTATGAAAAATTTATCTAAACACGGTTTGACTAAAGTTGCTGTTGAAGGTGAATTTAAATTTGTGGAATTGGTTGGATAAATTCCAAAATTAAAATTCCAAATTCCAAGTTGGATTTTATAATATTCAAACCCGACAGATTTTAAAAGCCTGTCGGGTTTCTTTTTTTAAACGAATACTTCTTCCTATCACCATTTAAAACAAAAATCAAAACTTATTTTTAAAAAACTGAAAAACAACACTTTACTTTCTCTAAATTGTTTTACAAGAAAATACTTTCACAAGCCTTGCTATACCACTAAAAAACAAAACAAAATTTGGTTAGCATTGTATATTTAATTGATTCTGTTTTTGCTTTTTTTTAGCAAACAAATTACTACATTTGAAGAAAAAATAGACTTTGTATAAAGTCTATTTTTTTTAATCCCAAACCCATTCAATTAACATTTTTCAACCAATCCTTTAAATGAAAATTAGAAAAATCGCCCCAAACGAAGACTTAGAAACAACAGTCAACAAAAAAAGAAATCGTTACAAAATTGCTATCATCGCTGTTATCTTTATTTCAGCCGCTGGCTTTTTAGGATTTAAATATTTTACTCCTAAAAAAGAAGCTGTTTGTTTAGGCACAGATACCAAAATCTATGATACCTACAAAAACGCCGTTGTACTTGTAAAGCATAAATATGGCTATTTTGCTAAAATTAATGGAAAAGAAATTCCGCTTAATGTTGAGGATGCTAAGGAAGAAACCATTTATGGAACAGGCTTTTTTGTAGATACAGAAGGAGACATGATTACCAATAGACATGTTTTACAGCCATGGAATTCAACTGAAGAAGAAAGTGAGAAAGTAAATACTACTATTCGAAATCTGCGAATGAAAATTGCTTCTATCCTTACTACCGATGTTTCTGAAGATGACTATGAAAGTTTTATTAGCAACAATTGGTCGCATGCTTCAGTCTCATATGACGAAGGTGAAGGAGAGGGAGAATATGAAGAATCGAGCGAAGAAACTAGTGAGTCAGCGGGTGAAGAATTTGTTAGTTCTAATGAAACAGAAACAGATACATCGCAAGTATCAACTGATATAGCAGCATCTATTCCAGTAAAAGAATATGTTTCTGCAGAAAATATTGAAGTATATGTAAAAACGGTAGACATTCAAGTTGCACTTCATAATTCTGATAGCGAATGGATTAATTGTGAAATGAAAAAAGTTTCAGATGACAGCAATATTGATTTAGGTATTTTGCAAGTAGCTGATCATAAAACCCCTCAAACCGTTACCAATATTATAAGTCTTGATAATATTGTTGACAATGATACTTCTCTAGCTCCAGGGCAAAAAGCGATAATGGTGGGCTATCCGATGGGAATAGATTTGGCACAGACCAATTCTGGTATAAAAGTGCAGCTTTACAATGGCCAAATAAGTAAAGAATCTGATGGCAACAAAATTCAATACAGTATAACTTCTACACATGGTGCTAGTGGATCGCCTGTTTTTAATGAATGTGGTCAACTTATTGCAGTTAATTTCAGTGGATTCGATCAGGTTCAGGGTTTCAACTTTGGAATTGTAGCTAAGCATATTCAAGCGCTCTAATTTTAAAAACCAAAAAAAAGACGATTAAATCTAATCGGGTTTTCACATTTCCAATCAAATAAAAAATCGACTTAATCAATTATGAATAAATTTTTTAGCATCTGTGCACTACTTTTCTGTGGTGCCGCTTTTTCACAGATTCCAACTCTGGATGTCGAAAATCAGAAAAAAAATTCGGTAATCTTACAGGAAGTAAAAATTGAAACCAAAATTTTAGGGAATCTTGCTTCAACTACCGCAACTTATACATTTTACAATCCCGGAGACAGAATTTTAGAAGGAAATTTCACCCTTCCGTTACCAGAAGGAGTAAGCGTGAGCGGTTATGCTTTGGACATTAATGGAAGCTTAAGAGATGCCGTACCTGTTCCAAAAGAACGAGCTAAAGAAGTATTTGAAAGTATTAAAAAAAGAAATGTAGATCCAGGTATTATTGAAAAAGTAGCTGGAAACAATTTTAGAACTAGAATTTATCCCATTACAGCTAGAGGCAGCAGATTTATTAGAATTACGTACAATCAGGAATTGAAAAATTCGGCTACGGATTATCAGTATTTTTTAAGCTTTGCCAATGCGGTTAATATCCCAAAATTTAATCTGAAAGTAATAGTTAATGAAAGTTTAGCCACTCCTAAAATTACGGAAAATCCAGATGGAAGTTTTACTTTTCAGAAAAAAGGGAATCAATGGATTGCTGAAATTAATAAAGTAAATTTTACGCCAAATGAAAGCCTTAAAGTAGCTATTCCAAAAGTAAACGAATCGTCGAATGTGATGCTTCAAAAAGCTTCTGACGATAAATCTTATTTTGCGGCAAGTGTTGCGATGAATTTCCCTGTAAAGGAAAAAACAAAATCTCAAAAAATTGCTATTATTTGGGATAATTCATTTAGCGGATCAAAGAGAGATCGTCAAAAAGAACTGGACTTTCTTAATGCGTATTTTTCAGACAACAAGAATGTTGCAGTCTCTTTTGTCCTTTTAAATAATACCCTTGAAAAAACAGAAGAATTTACTGTTTCTGGAGGAAACTGGAACGCATTAAAAGACAGAATTCTTAATCTGAAATATGATGGCGGAACCGACTTTAGTGCTTTAAAAGAAATTTCATCTATAGACGAATATCTTTTATTTTCTGACGGAATTTCAAATTTTGGAGATTTAACTTTAAAATTCAAAAAACCGGTCAACACTGTAACGAGCACACCAACTTCTGATTTTAATCTGCTGAAACTTTTAGCATCACAATCTGGAGGAAATTTTATCAATCTTAACGAATTAGATACGCAATCTGCTCTTAAAACATATAAAAGGCTTCCTATTTTATTTTTAGGTTTTAAAGAAACCAATACGCTTCAAGAATTGTTTCCAAATGTTGGAACTGCCGTAAACGAACCAGTGAATATTTTTGGAATTTCATCTTCAAACTTGAATAAACTTACTGCTGTTTTCTCAGTAGGAGATAAAAAATTTGAAGTGCCTGTCGATTTTACTAATGCTGTACAAGTAGACAATTGGCCTCTTGCACAATTTTGGGCGCAAAGAAAAATTAATGATCTTGAACTTAACTCAACACAAAACAGCGATGAAATTAGAAATCTGAGCGAACAGTTTGGAGTTGTAAGCAAGAACACTAGTCTTATCGTATTGGAAGATGTTAATGATTATGTTCGTTTTGGCATCACACCTCCACAGGAATTATTATCAGAATACAACAGAATCGTTTCGCAAAACAAAAAACAAATCTTAGAAAAAAGAAGAAATCTTCTATCTAAAGCTTTTGATAAAACACGTGAACTGACAACTTGGTGGAATAGCGAATTTAAACCTACAGAAAAAAAACAGTATCCTACCATTTCTAAACAGTCACAAAAATTGTCGTCGGCAGAAGAAAGTGTTGTTAGCGATAATGCTGTATATTCTGCAGAAAGTAGAGCAGGCGATAAAAAAACATCTACAGGTAAAATAACTTTGATAGATGTAGAAAGTACTCAAGAGTATATGAAAGATTTTCAGTCTTTACAATCACCTGAATTGATTTACCAGAAATATCTTGAAAATCGTCCGAAATACGAGAAACAGGTAACGTATTATTTTGATGTTTCTAAATTGCTTTTCAAAAAAGGAGACAAAGCTCTTTCTTTAAAAGTTTTAAGCACACTGGCAGAACTTGATTTGGAAAACGAAGAATTGTACAAAACGATTTCTTACTTATTGAAACAAAGAGGTAATTATGAAAAAGAATTGTGGATTACCCAAAAGATTCTAGAATGGAGACCATTTGATCCTCAAAGTCATAGAGATTATGCGTTGGCTTTGGTAGACAATAAAAAACCTCAAGAAGCTCTTAATATTTATAAAGGCATGCTGTATCAGGAATATACCGATGAGATTTCTGTGAGAGATAATGGTATTGAAGAAATCTTGATTATGGAAATCAATAATATTTTGAGCCAAAACAAAAATGTTGATGCAAGCAAAGTTGATGATCGTTTAAAAGCAAATCTTCCAGTCAACATTCGCATTGTTATTAACTGGAATAAAGACAATACAGACATAGATCTTTGGGTTACAAATCCAAGAGGAGAAGATTGTTCGTACTCGCATAAATCTACCGAAATTGGAGGAAGATTAAGCAACGATTTCACCCAAGGTTTCGGCACTGAACAATTTTTACTTAAAAAAGCGATCAAAGGGAAATATAAAATCAAAACGAATTTCTTCGGTGAGAGACAGAATATTCTTTCTGGACCAACGACTGTAATGGCAGAGGTCTACCTTTACTATTCTGATGGCAGACAGGAACGTAAAATTGCTGTTTTCCAAAGTCAAAAAGAAAACAAACGTGAAAGTGATAGTAAAATTTTAATTGGAGAATTTGAGTTTTAGAAAAATATAAAAATTCCAAACTCCAAAATTAGGATTTATAATATTTCAAACCCGACAGATTTTGAAATCTGTCGGGTTTTTTATTTAATTTGTCTAAGAATATATTCAATTATAAAAACTTGAAAAGATGCTATATTGTTTCCTATTTCTATTTTCAATATTTCTTTGTTATTCATATTTCGATCAAAAAACCCTTAAAAAAATGCATTTGGAGAGGAAACAACAAATGTTCGAATTACTAAAAAACAAATATGATGGATTAAAAGAAAACGACCTTAACCTCTTTGAATATAAAACTCCAAATCATACAATATTTTTCGAATACAAACTTATCACTTCAAGAAGAATTTCAAACAGCTTGAAAGTCTATTTAGATATCTCTGCAATTGAAGAAGACATTAAACATCTATGTAGAATTCATTTTTATTGCACCAAAATTGACAATCTTGACTACATTGAAATGCCTGTCGAAGTATACTTTGATTCGTTATATAATTTATCAGAGCATTCAACTAAAATTGTTAATAGAATAATCACAGAAACAGAAAATTACATTTCTGAAAAAAGAAAAGAAAGAGATAAAAAAACATCCAAATTTTAAAAAGAATACTTCTCCAATTTTTTCCCTTGAATATCCAAAACCTTTGTGCTTTCTTTTGGAATATCACCTTTTATAACTTCTTGAACTGAAGGATTAGATGGATATTTTCCACCTTTCATTTTTAGAAGATGAAATTTTCCTCCGCTTTCAAATATCAAATCATAAAATTTTTCTGTTGATGAAGTGGTTACATAAATTGGAAAATCGGTTACAGTGAAACGATTGATTACAGTACCGTCATTTTTCAAAATATAACCTGAACAACCTCCGCTTCCGCAGAAATAAGAATTAGAGAAACCAACAAAATATTCCTCTTTCTTATCGTTATTTAAATCGAAAGCTTCATAATAGAAAGATCTGTCTTCTTTTGTCATTGCGGGTAAATCTTTCTCCAATAAAATCAGCAATTGTTTTCGAATTAATTCTACTTCTTTATTATTTTTTTCGGAAACTTCACTTAAATCGGCCGTTCCGCCAAGAGTTTTAGACAAGGTATCTTGAACAATTGTTTTTACAATATTTTTTGAATTGTCTTTGTTTTGGCAAGAAGATAATGCCAAAATTGCAATTAAAATCAGAAATCTATTTTTCATAATCTGATGTTTTAAATTCGCGATCGATTACACTAATAATGCTGCTTTATTTTCAATATCATTCTGCGTCAATAATGATTTTATATTATTGAAAGTCACCAAAGCAATTTGAGTTAAAGCTTCGTTGGTAAAAAATGCTTGATGCGCTGTTACCAATACATTCGGAAAACTCATTAAACGCTGAATCGCGTCGTCTTGAATAATGTCTGCCGATAAATCTCTAAAGAATAATTTTTCTTCTTGTTCGTAAACGTCAATTCCTAAATAACCTATTTTACCTTCTTTTAAGCCTTCAATAACCGACGATGTTTCTATTAATCCGCCGCGACTCGTATTGATAATCATAACACTGTCCTTCATGAAAGTAAGTGAAGTTTTATTGATTACATGTTTCGTCTGATCGTTTAAAGGGCAATGCAACGAAATAATATCGCTCGCCTTGAAGATCTCTTCTAAACCAACAAAAGAAACGCCGTCTTTTTTCATTTCATCACTTTCAACAATATCATACGCCAAAACTTTACAGCCAAAACCTAATGCTATTTTAGAAAATGCTTTTCCGATATTTCCTGTTCCTATAATTCCGATTGTTTTTCCGAATAAATCGAAACCTAATAATCCGTTTAAAGAGAAATTCTGTTCGCGAACTCTATTATAAGCTTTGTGTGTTTTTCTGTTTAAAGTTAAAATCATTGCCATAGCGTGTTCGGCAACCGCTTGAGGAGAATAAGCAGGAACTCGGCAAACTTTTATGTGGTGTTTTTTAGCCGCTTCTAAATCGACATTATTAAAACCAGCGCAACGTAAAGCAATTATTTTTACTTTTTTTTCTGCTAATTGTTTAATAACCGTTTCGTTTACAATATCATTTACAAAAACACAAACAATCTCGCACTCTTCTAGTAAAGCTACCGTCTGGGGATTTAACTGTGTTTCAAAAAAGTCCAACTGAAAACCAAAATCTTCGTTGTATTTATTGAAAAACGTTTTATCGTAAGGTTGGGTAGAGAAAAAAGCGATTTTATTGTTCGATGAATTCATAGGATTTGATTTTGAATAGTTTCTTAAAATTAAGGAAATTATTTCAAACCTCTTTTATGAAATACAAATCGATCATTTTTATTTTTGTAAACAACATTTTGGAATTCGTACGTTGAAAACTGCCAACTTCGGCCGGATAAAAATCTCCTTGAGATAAAAACTCACTCAGTTTATAGTCAATATATTCTCTCATTTCTTCAGTAATCCAAAGCTTTATTGAATTATTCTTATAAAAAATAAAATCATCTTCTTTAATTATAAATATTTGAAATAAAATATTTTCTAAGCTTTCTAATGCTTCAGTTTCAATCTCTATTTCACCATGTACATTCAGAGATCTAATTTTATTAAGAAAATAAAATGCGCTTTTCTCATTAAAGATAAAATGCAAAGAGCCTAAAGTAAAATCTATTTTTGGCGACATATCTTTATTCAAAAGCACAAAAAAAATCTCTTGCAACTTTTACTTGCGGATATTCAAGTTCAAGTTTATTACTATTTGTAATATCTTCAAATTGGAGCTTTTTATCTTGAACTATAAACCTAATCACTTTTCTTTCATTTGTAAAAAGGACACCAAACTCTCTTTCATTTTCATCCTCAAAATAAGAAATCAATAATAAATTATGTGCATCAAGATTTGATTCTTTGATTAATTGTTTTAAATCCAACCATTCTTCATTTAAAAGCTCAGTCAATTCTATTATTTCTTCTTTATACAGCTCAATTTCTTTCTTATCCATTTATATTCCTTTATCTATTTTTACAAATCACATTGCAAATTTAAATCTCAAGAAATTGAAAGACTGCTTTAAGAAGCCAGAATTATAACACTAAAAGCTTATTTATTATTTCTAAAATTCCCTTTTGGCAGATAATACAGCCATCCAAAACCAATTAAAAATAAAATAAGCGAACCTATAAATGCTGGAATCAAAATCTCTTTATTATTATCTAATGCATTGTTTAAAGCGGCATACAACAACCAAATTTGGATGCTTACATTTAAGATTAAAACAAATATTAAAGTAGAAAGAATAACATTCAACTTATTTGGATTTGCCTGATTTTGGCTTTTTCTAAATGTACTCATAATATATTTCTTAAACAATTAACTCGCTTTATTTTCAAAAGCTTTTACAAAAATCTTTTCTCCTTTTAAAACCACTTCCAACTGAGGCAATGCTCTTGGCGGAGGTCATGCAATAACATCTCCGGTCAAAGCATCAAAAGAACCTTCATGGCAAGGGCAATGAATAATTCCTGTTCCTGGTTTGTAATAAACGGCACACGAAAGGTGTGTGCATTTTTGTTCAAAAGCTCTAAACATGCCACTTTCTAAATGAACTAAAATATACGGAATGGTACTTCCTTCAATCACAAAACCTCTCGTTCCGCCTAACGGAATATCTTTTACATCGCATACAAAATGTTCGCCCACCACTTCATCAGCTGGCAATAAATAGGCTTTTGCCGCTACTAGTCCGCTACCCACCATTAAACCACCAGAAACCAGCGTAAGGAATTTAGCAAAATCACGTCGGCTAACTTGTGTTGATTCCTGCTTTTTGTAAGGAAAATCTTTTTTCCAATTTTCTTTTAAATTATCTTCTTTAGACATGGATTTTAGATTTAGAATATTCGTAATTGGTTGCTTCCCTTCGGCATCATGATATTTACTTTTGTATTTACGCGCTCTTTTCCAAATAAAAATGAATTTACAGGCGTACTATTCGGACGCATTTCTTCGATTTGAGAACGAGTACCATAAAATAATGCACCGCTCGGGCAAACCGTAGCGCACATTGGCTTTTTGCCAACGCTCGTTCTATCGTAGCACATATTGCATTTCATCATTAAATCGTATTCTTCCATTTTTTTTGGAACTCCAAACGGACAAGCCATAACGCAATTGGAACATCCAATACAGCGTTCTGTATTTGCAGTATGAACCACTCCAAATTCGTCTTGCGAAATTGCATCGGCTGGACAAACATTGGCACAAACTGGATCTTCACAATGCATGCAAACCTGAACTGTGGTCTGAATGGTAACGGCACGTTCTACATAATTAACATGAATCATCGATTCTTGTCCATTGGTTTCGCATTCAGAACAGGCCATCTCACATGCTTTGCAGCCTATGCATCTTTGTAAGTCTACAAAAAACTCTTCGTTTTTATTATAATTGGTTAAATTCATAATTGTTGCTTTTTATAGATTAAACACTTGCATAAGCATTTGATTTGTCTGATGAATTTTCGATTTCTCCCAAAGGTTCCAGCTTGCAAGCACAAACTTTGAACTCTGGAATTTTAGAAATAGGATCTAAAGTTCCCGGCGTTAACTGATTGGCCGATTTTTTCCCTGGCCAATGATACGGTACAAAAACAGTATCTTTTCGGATGGTTTCTACAATATTGGCTGGGAAAATTCCTTCGCCTCTTCGTGTAGAAACTTTCACTAGTTCTCTCTGCTGAATATTATATTTCTGAGCCATTTCCGGATGAATTTCCAACAACGGTTCTGGAAACTGATCTACCAGTTTCCCAATTCTTCTTGTTTGTGTTCCGCTTAAATACTGAGATACAACTCGACCCGTAGTTAATATTATCGGATATTCTTCATCTGTAATTTCGCCTGGCAATTTATACGGAGCAGGATTAAAATGTGCTTTTCCGTCTGGAGTTGCAAACTTTTTATCTTCCCACAATCTTGGCGTTCCAGGATGATCTTCGGTTGGACATGGCCAGAAAACGCCCATATTATCTTCTACTTTTTTATAGGTAATTCCATTGTAATCGGCAGTCCCCCCTTTTGAAGCAACACGCAGTTCATTAAAGATGGCTTCGCTATCAGCGTAGGTAAACTTATCTTCCTCCCCTAACCTTTTAGCCAATTCTAATAATATTGAAGTATCTGTTCTGGCGTCTCCCGGAGGTGTTACGGCTTGACGAATTCGGATAACTCGTCCTTCGGCTGAGGTTGTTGTTCCTTCCTCTTCTTCCTGCAATGAACCCGCTAAAACAATATCCGCATGACGGGCAGTTTCATTCAAAAAGAAATCTATCGCAACATAAAACTCTAATTTTTCTAGAGCAGAACGCACATAATTATTGTTTGGAAGAGATACTAACGGATTAAAACAAATCGAAATCAATCCTTTTATTTCACCACTATGAATCGCTTCTATAATTTCGTAAGCTGTAATGCCTTTATGCGGCATATCTTCTTCCTTAATTTTCCAGACATCGGCAATGTATTTTCGATGATCCATATTTTCGATATCACGATTTCCAGGCAGCTGATCACATTTATGACCGTGCTCCCTTCCACCCTGACCATTTCCTTGTCCGGTAATCGTTCCGTAACCGCAATAGGGTCTTCCAATTCTTCCAGTTGCCAAAACCAGATTAATGCATCCCAAAACATTATCGACACCTTTTGAGTGATGTTCGATTCCTCTTGCGTGCAGTAAAAAACTCGTTTTAGCTTTTCCCCATAATTCGGCCGCTTCTTTAATTTTTTCTTTCGAAATTCCAGTAATTTCTTCTGCCCATTCTAACGTATACTCTTTTACAGCATCAATTGTTTCTTGAAATCCTGAGGTATGATTATCAATAAAATCATGATCCAGCATATCGTGATCTACGAGATATTTAAGCATTGCGCCGTATAAAGCCGAATCAGTTCCTGGCCTTACATCCAAATGAATATCGGCTGTTCTTGCTAACGGAATAACACGCGGGTCAACAACAATTAATTTTGCTCCTCGATCTCGGGCTTTCCAGATCCAATGGGTTAAAGTGGGAAACGTTTCGCTGATATTCGCTCCAGCCACTATAATAACCTCAGCATATTCTAAGTCAGAATAATTGTTTGAAGCGCGATCTAAACCAAATGCTTTTTTATTCCCTGCGCCAGCACTTACCATGCAAAGGCGTCCGTTGTAATCTAAATTTCTTGTTTTTAAAGCAACTCTTGCGAATTTTCCAACCAAATAACTTTTTTCGTTGGTAAGCGAAACTCCAGACAACATCGAAAACGCATGTTTCCCATATTTTTCCTGAATTCTTTTGATTTCAGAAACGGTTTTATCCATAGCCTCATCCCAAGTGGTCTGTTCAAAACCTTTGCCTTCCACTCTTTTTATCGGATGCAATAATCGGTCGGGATGATTGTTCTGCATATAGCGCTGAACACCTTTTGGACACAAACGCCCTTCGTTGAACGGAAATTCCATCCAAGGCTCAAAACCAACCACTTTATTGTCTTTTACAGATAATTGAATACCACATTGCATTCCGCAGAAACAGCAATGTGTTTTAACCGTTTTATCTGGTTCATCACGTCCTGAATACCCTTCTTTTGGCGTATAATTCAGATGCGGACCAAATGCTTCAATTATTTTTTCAGTTGATACAGGTAGTTTTGCCATGATTTTTTTTGTTATTTTTTGGTTTCATGTTTCAAGTTTCACGTTCTGCTACGAAACTTGAAACTTGAAACTATATTTTTATCCAAATAAATTTCCGCCTTCAATTCTTGCTTTTAAATGTGCTTTCGCCAAGCGATCTCGTTTTCCTTCGGGACTTAAATCCAAGTGTGAATTTCCTTCATCATCACTAAAGTCAAAACCTAATTGTTTTGTTACTATTTTTAAATCGTCTATATGAAGCTGTGTTGTAAAAGGCTTTCCTGTTTCTTTACAAATTGCCATTCCTTTTTTCATTCCTTCCTTTTTGTAAATATGCGCACCTATTTGAGCCGGTCGCTGAATGATGTGGAAGAACTTTCCAAAGGGAATCCATATCAAAAACATTATAACTGTTACAGCATGAACTACTGCGAGAAAGTCATACGCAAATCCTTTCATAAACTGATACGAATACGTTAGGCATAATCCAGTGACCGAAATAGCAATTAATAAAAGAAGTGGCAGTAAATCGCCTTCAAAAGTCTGTGTGGCAATTAATCCTGGATTGGTTAAACGTCTTCTTAAATAATAAAGAGAACCGAAAATAACCAGATAAGAAGACCAGTTTAAGGCATGGAAAGTCAAAAATGCCATAATAGAATCCAATCTGAAATCCATTACTTTAAAACCAAAAAAATGAGCTTCGTAAACGGAAATGGAATTGGGTGCCAAAGTAAAATGGATCCATCCAAATGTGAGCGGGAAAGTAATAGCAAAAGCAGAAAAACAGCCAATTGCAATACAAAAATGGGCCAGCCATCTGTATTTTCCTCTTGGATAAATGAATTTCTGAAAAGCGATATTCTGAACTGATTCTTTTCCTAAGAACCACAAATGCGAAAATACTTTTCCTGTAAAGAGAAAATGAATTCCGCGTTTGAAATACATCCAAGTTGGCGGGCGTTGCAGACCAAACCGTATAGCGATACACAACTCCGAAAAATGCAAACAGAGTTCCGAACAGATAGGTAACCAAAGCCGCATCAAAATTTTGCAGTTTTCTTGATCCATAGAAAACCAATACGACCATAAAAACCGAAGCGGCCGTTGCAATTAATAAAGCTTTTGTATTAAATGTTTTTTCTTTCATGACAGATTATTTTCGATCAATATCTTTAGCCATTTCAGGCAGTTTTTCTTTTGTCATTTTCACAATTACACGATGCATCCAGATTAAACAAGTTAGCGACAATGCCAAAATAAAGAGCCACGAGCTCGTCCAGAATCCTGTAAATGATAATAAATACCCGAAAATAATCGGCAAGAATCCGCCTAAACCGCCTAAGAGTCCGACCATTCCACCAATTACTCCCACTTCATTAGGAAAATAATCTGGTATATGTTTGTAAACAGCAGCAGAACCAATTCCCCACGAAATTCCTATTAGAATAACCAAAACTAAATACACCCACATATTGGCTTCAAAATGAATTTGTGTAATTCCTTCTGCCAATAAATCTTTCTTTTGCACTTTTTGGTTTTGCTCTACAACCACTTCCTGCCATGTTTTTTTGGATGGAAAAAATTTAGAATGCGGCTGACTTTCGTCTTTCTGGGCGATGTTATATTCTTTATCATCTATTACAATTTTATCTGGTGCTACAGACGTAACTGTTCCTGCTTTGCTAGATAACAACCCACTTCCTGATGTTGTAATATCCATTTTCGGAAATAATAGTAAAAAGCTCAAAACGACTGAAGAACTCAAAACCCAATACATTACTTTTCTAGCCCCGAATTTATCCGATAAAAAACCTCCAAAAGCGCGTACGACACCTGCAGGTAAACTAAAACAAGAAGTAAAGATTCCGCCCAAAACTAAAGTTGTGTGATAGACGTTCATAAAATTTGGCAGAAGCCATTGTGAGAAAGTAACAAACGAGCCAAATACTAAGAAATAATAAGTTCCAAAACGCCAAACACGCACGCTCTTTAAAGGCTGTAATAATTGTTTTACCGTTTTGGACTGTGCTTCGCTTTTTTTGTTTTTGGCAAAAATCAGAAATACAATTCCCATCAATAATAAAGCAGAACCGTAGAGAATAGGAAGCCATTTCCAACCATTTTCAGGATCGCTTTCTGAAAATGTACTTAATAAAGAAGGGGCTAAAAAAGGTGTAATTGAGGCTCCTGCGGTTCCCATTCCGAAAATCCCTAAAGCTCTTCCTTGCCATTCTTTTGGATACCACACAGAAGTTGATGCTACGCCTACAGCAAAACTAGTTCCGACCATTCCGAATAAAAAACTTAAAATGGCAAAAACAGTAAAAGAAGTCGCAAAAGGTAAAAGAAACAATGGAATTGATGCCAAAATCAATAAAGCAGAATGCACAATTTTACCTCCAAATTTATCAGTTAAAATTCCCATTGGCAATCTCATAATCAATCCTGTAAGAACAGGAATCCCTAAAAGCCAGCCGATCTGTACAACACTCCAGTTAAAAATTTCCTTATCAACTAAAAAAGTAACCAGTACTCCGTTGAGTGTCCAGCATGCAAAACAGATTGCAAATGCCAAAGTGTTTAAAAAAAGGATGCGGTGGGCTTGGGAAAGATCTGCCATAGAATAAAGTATTAAATTGTGTTTTTGAAAATCTATTACTGAAATATGGGAATCATGGAAATTGCTTTTCCTAAACAACAAAAAAGCAATAGTTTACTAAAGTTAAAAAAAATATCCAAATCAAAGTACTTACTGTCAAATATTTAGCGTTATAATAATCTTATTTAAATTCATTCTTATAAAAACTGATAATCCATCTGTTAAATAAAACACAATTTCAAAAGAGTGATTAAACCTGTTTTAATTAATAAAGTCTAATCTGTAAACAATTAAAAAACTTGAATATGAAAAAATTATTTATCGCAGCTATGCTATTTGTTGGAATAGCAAGTTTTGCACAAGAAACAGATCAAAAACCGGCGCGTGAGCAAAGAGAGAGAATGACTCCGGAACAGCGTAATGAGAAACAGCTTCAAAAACTGACTACAGAATTAAGTTTAGATGCTAGTCAGCAAGCACAGGTAAAGCAGCTTTTAGCAGATAGAAGTGCAAAAGCCGAAAAATTTAGAGAAGCTAGAAAAGAAAAAAAAGATAGCAACACAAAACCAACTGCTGAAGAAAAAGCGGCTTTCAAAAAACAAATGGAAGACGAAGTTGCAGCAAATGATGCTAAAATGAAATCGATCTTAAAAGCTGATCAATACACAAAATGGAAAGCCCTGCAAGAAGAGAAAAAAGACAAAATGAGGGATAAAATGAACGAGCACAAAAAGGATAAAATCTAATTTGATGCAAAAAAAAAGAGGCTTTGAAAGCCTCTTTTTTGTTATTTAAAATGTTTTCGATACTTTATCAATCGCATTGATTGTAAAATCTAAATCTTCGTAAGTTAATGCATCTGTAATAAACCACGTTTCGTATGCAGATGGTGCGATGTAAACACCTTCTTGCAATAATCCGTGGAAGAATTTCTTGAATGTTTCGTTATCTCCTTTTGCAGCAGTTTGGAAATCGGTAACTGGATTGGCATCAAAGTGAACCGAAATCATAGAACCAACTCTATTAATAGTAAACGCAACATTATTTGCTTTTAAAACTCTATCAATTCCCGCTTCTAAATAAGCCGTTTTTTCTTCTAAACGAGTAAAAACTTCTCTGTCAGAATCAAGTGCTTTTAGCATTGCCAATCCCGCTGCCATTGCTAACGGATTTCCAGATAATGTTCCCGCTTGATAAACTGGTCCAAGAGGAGCTAAATAATTCATGATTTCTTCGCGTGCCGCAAAAGCTCCAACCGGCAATCCACCACCGATAACTTTTCCGAAAGTCACGATATCAGCATCGATACCATATAATTCCTGTACACCACCGCGAGCCAAACGGAAACCTGTCATTACTTCATCAAAAATCAATAAAATTCCGTTTGCAGTACACAAATCTTTTAAACCTTGCAAAAATCCTTCTTGAGGCGGAATACATCCCATATTTCCTGCAACTGCTTCAATGATAATCGCAGCGATTTCTCCTTTATTAGCTTCGATTAAAGTTTTTACATTCTCTAAATCATTGTATTTGGCTAACAAAGTATCTTTTGCTGTTCCTTCTGTTACACCAGGACTATTTGGCGAACCAAAAGTTACGGCTCCACTTCCTGCTTGAATCAAAAATGAATCTGAATGTCCGTGGTAACAACCCGCAAATTTTACAATTTTATCTCTTTTTGTAAATCCTCGAGCCAAACGAATTGCACTCATACAAGCTTCTGTACCTGAATTTACAAAACGAATTTTATCAATATTTGGAACCATAGAAACAGCCAAAGCAGCGATTTCAGTTTCCAATTCAGTCGGCATACCAAATGAAGTTCCTAGTTTTGCTTTTTCAATAACAGCATCAACAACTGGCTGATAGGCATGACCCAAAACCATTGGTCACCAAGAGTTAATATAATCTATTAATTTGTTTCCATCTTCATCATATAAATAAGCACCTTTGGCACTTTTTACAAAAATCGGAGTTCCGCCAACGGCTTTAAATGCTCTTACTGGTGAATTTACTCCTCCCGGAATTACTTTTTCTGCTTCAGCAAAAAGCTGACTACTTCTTTTATATAACATTCTTATTTTTGATTTTAGAATTCAGATTTTAGATTAAAACTGAAAACCTATTTTAATTTCTAGATTAATTTCAACAGAACTGGAAACTGCCACTGAGACTGAACACTAAAAACTGAACAGTGACCACTTAATTACTTAACCTTAAGTCTCTGTCCAATTGAAATAGCATTATCCGTTAGATTATTTTTTCTTTTTAAATCTTCAACCAATAAATTGAATTTCTTTGAAATGGAATACAATGTATCTCCTTTTTGAACTTCATATGAATTAGGATCATATTGGTTCATATTGATCTTTGGATCAGAAGCGACATCATAAGATGATTTTTTTGGTGGAGTCGAAGTATTTATCGGAACATAGTTTCTTCCTGTTACCTGGCAATCGTATTGATGTAGATTATAACGTTCAATATAACTAATCAACTTATCTGGATATTTCGGATCGGTTGCATAACCTGCCGCTCTCAAGCCTTTTGCCCAAGATTTATAATCGTCTTTTTCGTAAGTAAATAAAGTTGCATATCGCTTTTTTCCAACCAAAAATAAAGCATGATCTCTATAGGATTCTGATGCCTGAGGATATTTTCTGAAACATTCCTGAGCCGAATCATCGTCGTGGCGAACACTTTCTCCTAACCAATCGTTATGACATTTTATACCAAAGTGATTATTAGCATCTACAGCCAAATCTCCTCTCCCTGCGCCCGATTCCAAAATTCCTTGCGCTAGAATAATACTCGCTGGAATTCCGTACGTTTTCATGTTTCCCATTGCAATATCTTTGTAAAGCAAGACATAATTATTAATCAAATCGCTGGTAACAACTGTTTTGGAAGTAGATTGAATAACCTCAGTTGTATTATTTGTAGAAGGGTAATTTTTACCGATAGGCTTAACAGGAGTACTTCTTTTTGTCGCTGCCGTTCGAGATTGAACTGCTGCCGCTTTTTTAGTCGTCGCGATAGCAGGCTTACTAGAAGAGCAGCTTGCTAAAGCTAATATTACGAGAAGTAATACAATTTTTTTAATCATTGGTTTTTAGTATTGGTAATTTCTTCTGCTTCAATTTTATATTCATTCCATCAATTCCCTGCAATCCACCTGTGTGAATGAGTAGAATTTTTGAATGTGCAGGAAAATAATTTTTGCGGATTAAATCTATAACGCCAAAAACCATCTTTCCTGTATAAATTGGATCTAAGGGTACTTTATTTTCTTCAAAAAAAGCATTAATAAATTCGATTAATTCTAAATTTATCTTTCCATAACCTCCAAAATGATAGTCAGAAATTAAATTCCAGTTATCTTTTTTTGCAAAAATACGAATTTCATCGGTTAAAAAGTCACCTTTTAACGCTGGAAAACCCAAAATTTTCTGATTTTGCAGCGAACTATTAATTAATCCCGAAATCGTGCCGCCTGTTCCAACTGCACAACAAACATAATTAAAAACCGAATCTTGTTCTGTTAAAATCTCCTCGCAACCTTTTACTGCTAATTCGTTTGTACCTCCTTCTGGAACCAAATAAAAATCTCCAAATTTATCTTTCAACTTTTCTATAAAAGATTTTTCACCTTTCAAACGATACTCTTCTCTTGAAACAAATTCAAATTGCATTCCGTTTTCTTGGGCAAATTTCAAGGTTGGATTTTCTGTTATTTTATCTAAAAGTTCATCGCCTCGAATTATTCCGATGGTTTTGAAACCTTGTTCTTTTCCCGCATAAGCAACTGCTGCAATATGATTGGAAAATGCTCCGCCAAAAGTCAGTAAAGTTTCTTTATTTTCGGCTTTCGCCTGAAGTAAATTGTATTTCAGTTTTCTAAATTTATTTCCTGAAACGAAAGGATGGATGAGATCTTCACGCTTTATAGTCAACGAAATATCATTCGGAAATTGAATATTGATGGACTGATTGAAAACTGGATTCATTTTAATTTAATGTAATGTAGAAACTGGAAAAAAGATCTGTCTTTCAGATAATTTAAATCGGTTTCTTTTGTGTAAGCTTCTCTTTCAAAACTAATATTTCGATACGCTAGATCTTTGTTTTTGTATTGAATTAAACGAATTAAAAATTCCAGAACATACCAAATAAAGAATGGCAGAACTAGCATTTCTAGCTGTTGTCTCAAATGTATTTTTTCATGATTTACAAAAGTCCCGTTTGCTTTATCAAAATCATATTTAACTAAAACGAAAGGAAATAAAGCCATTCCTCGATACCCTTTCGGAATTAAATATTTAGCAACAATCAGAAACATTGGCTGTAAAATTTATAAATTTGTAGCTATAAAATTGTTCGATTTCAATAAAATCATAATCAAATATTTATATTTTTGATTTTAGTTTATCCGAAAAAGAACCCGAAGCAGATTTATGAAAGAGCAAAGTAATGAAAATAAATTAATCGAAGGCGAAGATTTTTACTATACGCCCGAAGGTTACAAATGCTTTACTGAAAAACATCATTTAAAACGTGGTTATTGTTGCAAAAGCGGTTGTCGCCACTGTCCTTACGGATATGATAAAAAAACAGGAAGAATAAATAAAAATTAGAATACCACAAGATGAAGGTTTTTATCAATAAAAATATACCCGAAGCCGGCATTAAATTGCTTCAATATAAAGGCATTGCCTTTACAATAAATCCAACAGAAAATGTATTGTCAAGACAAGAGTTTATAAAAATCTGTCAAGAACATGATGCGTTGCTGAATGTTGGAACAAACAAATTTGATGAAGATTTTTTTCAGCAATGTCCCAATTTAAAAGGAATCGCACTGTTTTCTGTCGGATTTGATTCTGTCAATATTCCATCGGCAAACAGCAGAAAAATTCCTGTTGGAAATACGCCCGACGTTTTAAGCAGAGCTACATCGGATGTTGCTTTTTTATTGATGCAAAGTGTTGCGAGAAAGTCATTTTTCAATCATAAAAGAATTTTAAACAATGATTGGGGAAGTTTTGACCCTTTGGCAAATTTAGGACAGGAACTTTACGGTAAAAAGCTGGGAATTTTCGGTTTGGGAAGAATTGGTTTTGAAATGGCTAAAAAATGTAAGGCCGCATTTGGCATGAACATAATTTACCACAATCGTTCTCATAATGAAATTGCCGAAAAAGAATTGGATGCGAAATATGTAGATTTTGAAACGTTACTTGCAGAAAGTGATGTTTTAAGTGTTCATTCGAATTATACAGAAGAAAATAACGAAATTTTCAATAAAAATGCTTTTGCTAAAATGAAATCTAATTCTATTTTCATCAACACGGCAAGAGGAAAATTTCATAATGAAAATGATTTATTTGAGGCGCTAACGAATAGTATAATCTGGGGAGCAGGATTGGATGTTACCAATCCTGTACCAATGCAATCAGACAATCCGTTATTATCACTTTCTAATTGTTGCATTTTACCACATATTGGCTCTGCAACTTATGAAGCTAGAAACGCAATGGCGGTTTGCGCGGCTCAAAATATTATTGCGCTTTTTGAAAATAAAAAAATGCCGTTTTGTGTTAATGAGGAAGTTTATATTTAAAATTCCAATTTTTTAAATTCCAAATTCCAATCTAAAATCTAAAATTATAAATGGATATTCGTTCAAGAAAGTTTAAGATTACGATTTACAAATCGTATCATAGGTCGGATATCCGTTATCCCTAGTTCTTTTTAATTAGAAAATATGACAATTAGCCAATGAGTCAATTTGAAAATGAGGAAATTAAAATAAATTTTAAATCTAATTTCGTCGGCTAATATTTCGCTCCTCTGGAGCTTTTATATTGGGGCTACTGTTTTTCTATAAATATTACGCCTTTCCAAGGCTTTATTTTATTAGCTCCAGAGGAGCGAAATATTTATAGAAATCATTTAAACGTTTGTCAGATATAAGCCCCAGCGGGGCGACATAATTAAAAAAACAAAAATTAATCTGATGTTAATCTAAGCTCAATATCTTAGTAACTTAGAATCTTAGCATCTTAGAATCTTAAAAAAATGACTTTCAAAGAACAAATACAACAAGGAATACCTTCTATATTACCAGCAAAGCAGGCTTACGATCCAGCAATTAATCATGCTCCGAAACGAAAAGAAATTCTTTCGGCAGAAGAAAAAAAGTTGGCGCTGAAAAATGCATTGCGTTATTTTGATCCAAAACACCACGCCGAATTACTTCCTGAATTTTCAGAAGAATTGGAAACTTACGGCCGTATTTATATGTATCGTCTTCGTCCAGATTACAAAATGTATGCAAGACCAATTGATGAATATCCTGGAAAATCATTGCAGGCGAAAGCGATTATGCATATGATTCAGAACAACTTGGATTATGCAGTGGCACAACACCCTCATGAATTGATTACGTATGGAGGAAATGGAGCCGTTTTCCAAAACTGGGCGCAGTATTTATTGACGATGCAATATTTGTCTGAAATGACAGACGAGCAGACTTTAACCATGTATTCAGGTCATCCAATGGGATTATTCCCTTCGCATAAAGAAGCGCCAAGAGTTGTGGTTACTAACGGAATGGTGATTCCGAATTACTCCAAACCTGACGATTGGGAAAAAATGAATGCATTGGGAGTTTCGCAATACGGACAAATGACGGCGGGAAGTTATATGTACATTGGCCCTCAAGGAATTGTACACGGAACGACAATTACGGTTTTAAATGGTTTTAGAAAAATAAAACAAAATCCTGAAGGAAGTTTATTTGTAACTTCTGGTCTTGGCGGAATGTCTGGGGCACAGCCAAAAGCAGGAAATATTGCAGGATGTATTACGGTCTGCGCCGAAGTAAATCCGAAGATTACTAAAATCCGTCACGAACAAGGATGGATTAACGAAGTGGTAACTTCTGCAGACGAATTGGTTGCCAGAGTAACTTTAGCGAAAGCGAATAAAGAAACCGTTTCCATTGCTTATTTAGGAAATGTCGTGGACGTTTGGGAGCGTTTCGATGAAGAAAATATCAAGATCGATTTAGGTTCAGACCAGACTTCGCTTCATAATCCGTGGGCTGGAGGTTATTATCCAGTTGGAATTTCTTTTGAAGAAGCAAATGATTTGATGGCCAACAATCCGGAATTATTTAAAGAAAAAGTTCAGGAAACCTTACGCCGTCACGCAGATGCTATTAACAAACACACCGCAAAAGGAACTTACTTTTTTGATTACGGAAATGCCTTTTTACTAGAAGCTTCTCGCGCAGGAGCCGATGTAATGGCCGAAAATAATATCGATTTTAAATATCCAAGTTACGTTCAAGATATTATGCGCAATGTGTTTTGATTATGGATTTGGTCATTTCCGTTGGGTTTGCACTTCAGGGAAACCTGAAGATTTATTAAAAACAGATGCGATTGCTTGCGAAGTTTTAGAAAAAATGGCCGAAACTGCTCCAAATGAAATTCAGCAGCAAATGCAGGATAATATTAGATGGATTAAAGGCGCACAGGAAAATAAATTGGTTGTAGGTTCTCAAGCTCGAATCTTGTATGCTGACGCTGAAGGCAGAATTAAAATTGCCGAAGCCTTTAACCAGGCCATTGCAAAAGGAGAAATTGGCGCGGTTGTTTTAGGACGCGATCATCACGATGTTTCAGGAACTGATTCTCCTTATAGAGAAACTTCAAACATCTACGATGGATCTCGCTTTACAGCCGATATGGCAATTCATAACGTAATTGGAGATAGCTTTAGAGGAGCAACTTGGGTTTCTATTCATAATGGAGGCGGAGTTGGCTGGGGTGAGGTTATAAACGGCGGATTTGGTATGGTTCTTGATGGTTCTACAGAGGCTTCAAAACGTTTAGCATCAATGCTTTTCTGGGATGTTAACAACGGAATTTCAAGAAGAAGCTGGGCTCGAAATGAAGGTGCTGTTTTTGCCATAAAAAGAGCCATGGAAGTTGAGCCTTTATTAAAAGTGACTTTACCCAATTTAGTCGACGAAAGTTTGCTTTAGAATAACATAATGTCATAATGAGCAAAATCGAAGGCTTACAGAAATGAAAGGACTTTGACTCCGCTCAGTTTGACAAACTTAAAAAGAACATTAATTCTTAGATATATGAAAACACTTAAGTTAATTCCGTTTTTGTTACTGCTGATATTTACTTCTTGCAGTACTGTGACTGTTTATTCTGATTATGACAAAACTGTCGATTTTGCGCCTTATAAAACATACGCTTACTTTAAGCCCGGAATTGACAAGGTTGAAATATCAGATTTAGACAAAAGAAGAATTCTACGCGCTATTGATGATCAAATGCAAGCTAAAGGATTTACCAAAAGCGACAATCCAGATTTACTGATCAATATTTTTACAAAATCCAGAGAGCAAGTAGATGTAAACCAATTTAGTGCTGGCTGGGGTTACGGCTGGGGCTGGGGTTGGAATCCTTATATGATGTATGGTGGTAACCAGACTACCGTGTCTACTTCTACTGAAGGGACTTTATACATTGATTTGATCGATGCTAAAAAGAAAGAAATGATCTGGCAAGGTGAAGGTGTTGGAACTTTGACAAGAAACATCGATAAAAAAGATGAAAAAATTGCTGAGTTTGTAGGCAAAATTTTAGCTCAATATCCGCCAGTTAAAAAGTAATTTTCAGTCGCAGTTGGTAGTTTTCAGCTTTTATAAAACTTTAAATAGTTGTGAACTTTCCAGAAATAATTAATACATTTGCTACTCAATTAGCTAGAAAAATGAAAAACTTTAACAACATTATTATCGCTATTATTAGCATTATTGCAATTCAGCAATAATGGCGAGGTGTTATATAAGTTTGTAAAATATAATTTATAGAAACCTCCCAATTGGGAGGTTTTTTATTTTTAAGAAAGTTTAAAACAAATATTTTTTTTGCCACAGATTTCACAGATTCTCACAGATTAAAAATCATATTAATCCTTTTAATCTGTGGCAAAAAAGTTAAAAACAAAACATGATGAGTTTATTTAACGAAGTACTTAATGCCCAAAAGCAGTTGGAAAATGTAGTTGCCGCAACACCTTTAACCCAAAATTTGAATCTTTCAGACGAATTTGAATCTACTATTTTATTAAAAAGAGAAGATTTGCAAATTGTTCGTTCGTATAAAATTCGGGGCGCTTACAATAAGATTTCTTCGTTAAATGAAAAAGAAAAAGCAAACGGAATTGTATGCGCCAGTGCCGGAAATCATGCTCAAGGTGTTGCTTATTCTTGCAATCTTTTAAAGATTCAAGGCAAAATTTATATGCCTAAAACAACTCCAAAACAAAAAGTAAAACAAGTTCAATTGTTCGGAAAATCGTTTGTTGAAATTGTTTTAACTGGCGATACTTTTGATGACGCTTATGCTTCTGCAACTGCTGATGCTATCAAAAATCATAAAACATTTATCCACCCTTTTGATGATGAAAAAGTAATTGCTGGACAGGGAACCGTAGGGTTAGAAATCTTAGAAAGTTGTAAAGAACCTATCGATTATGTTTTTGTTCCAATTGGCGGCGGCGGACTGGCTTCGGGATTGTCTGAAGTTTTTAAGCATTTAAGTCCGCATACCAAAATAATTGGAGTCGAACCAAAAGGTGCGCCTTCAATGAAAACTTCGATTGAAGAAAACAAAAATACGGCACTAAAAACAATTGACAAATTTGTAGATGGAGCTGCTGTAAAACAAGTTGGAGATAAAACTTTTGAAATCTGTCGTTATAATCTGGAAGATATAATTTTGGTTCCCGAAGGAAAAGTCTGCACTACAATTTTAAGATTGTATAATGAAGAAGCAATGGTTGTTGAACCAGCAGGAGCATTAACAATTGCAGCTTTAGATTTTTACAAAGATAAAATTAAAGGTAAAAATGTAGTTTGTATTGTAAGCGGAAGTAATAATGACATTGAAAGAACTGCCGAAATAAAAGAGCGATCTCTACTTTATGAAGGTTTGATGCATTATTTTATGATTCAGTTTCCGCAGCGTCCGGGAGCTTTAAAAGAATTTGTCAATAATATTTTAGGCCCAGATGATGACATCACGTATTTCCAGTTTGCTAAGAAAAACAGTCGCGAAGTTGGTTCTGTTGTCGTTGGTTTAGAATTGAAAAACAAAAACGACATTATGCCTATTAAATTAAAAATGACCGAAAATGGTTTTGAGTTTCAATACCTGAATGATAATCAAGATTTATTTACGCAGTTAATTGGATAATCTTGTCTAAAATGATAAATGTCAGAAAACAAAAAAGAAGTTATCGTATTTTTGCATTTACTTTAAAACTAAAAAAATGACAGCTTTAAAAGATATTTCGACAATAGAAGACATTCAGCAAATGGTTAATAGCTTTTATGCAAATGTTAGAAAGGACGATTTAATCGGGCCGATATTTAATGATAAATTACAAGACCGTTGGGAACCTCATCTGCAAAAAATGTACAATTTTTGGCAGACGATTCTATTTGATGTTCGCGCTTATTCTGGAACGCCTTTTCCTCCACATAAACAGTTACCAGTAGACAAAACGCACTTTGACCGTTGGATCGCTATTTTTAATTCGACAATCGATTCGCAATTTGCAGGACCAATAACCGAAGAAGCCAAAATGCGCGCTACGAATATGGCTTTTATGTTTAGCCATAAAATTGAGTATTTTAGAAATGCAGAAAATGAGATGAGAAATGCAATAAAAAAATCTTAAAAAATTTCTTTCATTTAAAAAGCAGAACTTTATATTTGATAAAATGAATTAAACCCAAATCTATATTCTTTTATTTATGAAAAAAGTTATTTTCTTTATTGCAATCTGTTTCTCATTTTTAAACCAATTATCAGCACAAACACCAGCTTCTAATTTATACAAAGGAACTGTCGACGGAAAAACCCCGATTACACTTTACATTCAGACATCAGAAAATCAATGCAATGCCGATTTAAGCTATGCGGCAATGTATCGCTACAATAAATCCAAAAATTGGATTCAAATTTATCCTACTCAAAACAAAAAGAAAGAAAATGAGTTTGTTATGGTTGAACACAATTTCAGTGGTGTTTTAATTTTACAGAAAAGCGGCAATACTTTCACTGGTTTATGGATTAGCCCTGATGCTAAAAAACAATTGAAAGTAGAGGTAAAAGAAACTCCAATGACCAAAAAAGAGATTGAAAACTATCAACAAACGATGGAAAGAGTAAGTTTTGATAATAACGACTGCTAAAATCGTACTTATTACAGCTCTTTAAAAATCTACAAAAATGCAATAAAAGTCAATTTCGAATAAAAATTTTGCGATGGATGATAAAAAATCGAGTCTTAAATTCGTAATTTTACATTTTAATCTACAACGTTTTCGAAATGAATCCAAATATTGAAACCAATCCGTTATTAGAGAGATTGCCGAAGCATTTACAGCAATTTATCAAACCTCAAGATTATAGTGACTACACTCCTATCAATCAAGCGGTTTGGCGATATGTTATGCGCAAAAATGTAGATTATCTTTCTAAAGTTGCACATCATTCTTATCTAGAAGGTTTGCGTAAAACAGGAATCGAAATTGATTCTATTCCGAGCATGTACGGCATGAACCGAATTCTAAGTGAAATTGGGTGGGCTGCGGTTGCAGTTGATGGCTTTATTCCGCCAAATGCTTTTATGGAATTTCAAGCTTATAACGTTTTGGTTATTGCTTCAGACATCAGACAATTAGAACATATTGAATATACTCCTGCTCCAGACATCATTCATGAAGGTGCAGGTCACGCTCCTATTATTGCCAATCCAGAATATGCCGAATATTTAAGGCGTTTTGGCGAAATTGGCTGTAAAGCGATTTCTTCTCATAAAGATTATCAAATGTATGAAGCGATTCGTCTGCTTTCTATTTTAAAAGAAGCAGAAGATACGCCACAAGAAAAAATCGATGAGGCCGAAAAAGCGGTTGCCGATTTGCAAAACAACATGGGCGAATTATCTGAAATGGCTCAAATTAGAAACTTACACTGGTGAGCCGTTGAATACGGTTTGATTGGAACAGTTGAAAATCCAAAAATTTATGGTGCGGGATTACTTTCTTCTATTGGAGAAAGCGCTTGGTGCATGACTGATAATGTGAAGAAAATTCCATATGATATTTCTGCAGCCAATCAGAATTTTGATATTACTCAATTGCAACCTCAGCTTTATGTAACACCAAATTTCTCTTATTTGAGTTTGATTTTGGAAGAATTTGCAAATAAAATGGCTTTACGAACTGGAGGTTTGTCTGGTATTCAGAAACTAATTCAATCGAATGCTTTAGGAACAATAGAATTAAGTACAGGTTTACAAATTTCTGGAGTTTTTACCAATGTAATTGAAGAAGAAGGAAAACCAGTTTACATTCAGACTACTGGAAAAACAGCTCTTTCTTACCGCGAAAAAGAATTAGTTGGTCACGGAACTTTAACGCATCCTCATGGATTTGGAAGTCCGATCGGGAAACTGAAAGGTTTTAATCTGGCGATTGAAGATATGAGTCCGAAGGATTTACAAGCTTACAGTATTGTAGAAAACGAAACTGTAAAACTGGAATTTGAAGGCAATATTATTGTGGAGGGTGAAATCATTACAGGATCTCGAAACTTACATGGAGAAATCATTCTAATTAGTTTTAAAAATTGTACCGTTACTCATGGAGAAACTATTTTGTTTCAGCCTGAATGGGGCAATTACGATATGGCAATTGGTAAAAAAGTGATTTCTGCATTCTCTGGCCCTGCCGATGTGAATAGTTTTGATTTAATTAATATTGTTCCTTCAACAAAAACAATCAAAGCGAAACATACCGACGAGCGTGATGAATTGGAAGTTTTATATGCTACAGTTAGAAACATAAGAAATAATAAAGACTCTAAATCGGAATTGAAATCGGTTTTTGAAAAAGTCAAAAGCAATCATTCAAATGACTGGCTGTTAAATATCGAAATTGCCGAGCTTTTGAAAGATTCAGATGAGAAACAGCTTTTACAAAAAGTTTTAGTTTATCTGGATCAATTGAAAGAAAGACGTCCCGAAATTGCGCATTTAATTTCTGGTGGATTGGATTTGATTTTTGATCGTTCTATTGCTTGATTTGCCACAAAGGCACTAAGGCGCCAAAATTCTTCTTTTGCTAATTTTTTAATCTCGCAAAGACGCAGAGTCGCAAAGTTTTTTACTTTTTAAAGCTTACTAAGTTTCTTTTATTAGATTAAAAGATAGAATTATATATTGAATTGCCTCCTGCTTTAGCTGGAGGAAAATAAAGCCAAAATTAAAAGGCTTTAGCCAAATCTCATTTTTAGACTGCACCCAAAAGTTTAGACAAATTAATAATTAAGTTTTATAATAATGAGCTCGATATTGTATCGGGCTCATTGCTTTTAGATTAAGTTTTATTCTGTCATTATTATAATAATTAATATACTCAATAATCTCCTGTTTTAATTGACCAATGGAACTGTATTTTTTAAGATAAAACAACTCTGATTTTAATGTTCCAAAGAAGTTTTCAATAATTGCATTGTCAAGACAATTTCCTTTTCTGGACATACTCTGTTTAATTCCTTTTTCTTTTAATAAGCATTGGTACTGTTTCATTTGATACTGCCATCCTTGATCAGAGTGCAGCGTTAAATTAGTATTGTCGGGTATTTTCTTAAATGCTTTTTCAAGCATCACGGCTACCTGATTAAATACAGGTCTTTCAGCCAGTTCATAACTAACTATTTCTCCATTAAACAAATCAATTATTGGTGATAAATATAATTTTTTTCCTGAGACGTTAAATTCAGTTATATCGGTCGCCCATTTTTGATTAGGCACTGATGCTTTAAAGTTTCTGCTCAGAATATTTGGGGCAATCCTGCCTTGTTCTCCTTTATAGGATTTATATTTTTTAACTCTGATCAGGCTTTTTAATCCCAACGATTTCATTAGCCTTAAAACTGTTTTATGATTGATGATTATCCCTTGAAGCTTTAACTCACTAGTGATCCTCCTGTATCCGTAACGCCCCTTATGCTTAGAATAAATTGATTTTATAAGTTCTTTTACTTTTTTGTATTTATCAGCTGTTTTACTCTGTTTTTGATAATAATAAAAACTGCTGCGCGCCACATTACTGCAATTTAAAAGTAATTTTAAATCATAGCGATGCCTTAATTCCATTATGACTTGCGATTTTTGGCTTTTTCTTCGGCTTGAATTAAGGCTTGTAACTTTTTTAGATAATCAATTTCACAGCGTAATGCTTCATTCTCCAACAGAAGTTCTTCTTCCCTGGTTAAAGGTTTTTCAGATTTACTTTTTTTATCTTTAAAATCACTCATAGATTTTGGTCTCCCTTTTGGTTTTAGTTTTAATCCTTCTAAACCAAAATTAGCAAAATCTTTTTTCCATTTAATGATAATTGAATCCGAAGGAATGTTAAATCGCAAACGAGCTTCTCTTAAAGATAATGAATCCCTGCAAATTGACTTTAAAACCTTTAATTTAAAACCAATCGGATAAACCTGATTTTTTCGTGACATTAAACCTGCCCTTCCATATTCCCTGTAAAAACTGACCCATTTGCGTATATTAGATTTGCTGGTTCCTTTCTCGCTAGATGCTAATGCAAATGAATAATGTTTAACAACTACTAATTCTACACACTCAAGTTTGAATTCATAGCTGTGCTTGACTTTTCTTTCCATAAAAATGCCCCCAAATAGCGTCTAACTTTTTGGGGGCAGTGCATATTTTGGCTAAAGCCTTTTTCAATTTCTTGATGAATACCTCCAGCTAAAGCAGGAGGCAATTCAAAAAATCATTTTAATCCTTTAATCTGTGGCAAAAATTCTTTGCGACTCTGCGTCTTTGCGAGATTTTTTTACAACTTTGAATTCAAATCCTGAGTCAACTCCGTTTCAGACTCGATAGTTTTTCCGTTGTATTCTAGTTTCCAGCCCATTGAATTCGTCATGATTAAAATCTTAGACAACTCGCTTATTAATCGGTTTTGGGCGTTGGTTTTTAGGGTAGATTTTTCGATTTTCTTAGCCAGATTGGCTTTTACCGATTTGTTGATTTTATTGTAATCGTCGCCCGTAAACGGATTCAGTTTACTTTGTTCTACATCATAAAACTGAATATCTGGGTTTATGGTAATTTCTTCTTTTGGAATATTTAAAATCGTAATGGTTTTGTTTTTCTCATCAATATCATATTTCATCTGATGCAAATCGTAAGCAACCGTCACATTTGCATTGACCACAATAAGTGCTTTTTTCTCAAAAGAAATCATGTCCATCAAATATTTCTGCTGATTTTTATAGGTAATGACTTCTGAAAAATGCCCTTCGGTAACAACCAATTTCCCAACGTTAAGAATCTGCTGTTGAATTAAATTAGTATTGTACTGAATATCTGAATCGTCTTCTTTTTTGAACTGGCAATATTTAAACCCCAGAACAATTATTAAAACAATAACTCCAACACCTATAATTCTTTTAATCAAGTTTTGCATTCTTCTAAAATATTTTAGACCAATTTACTCCTTTTTTTATTTTTTTGCCACGAAATTGTTTCTTTTTCTGCCACGAATTCACGAATTTTCGCTAATGTCATTATCTATAAATTTTTCCATTTCACAAATTTAATTTGTGAAATTCAATTATAAGTATCCGCATAGATTAGCGAAAATTCGTGAATTCGTGGCGAAAAAAATGGCAAAAAAACTTAAAAAGGATATCCAATAGCGATATTCAAAATCAGGTTGTCTTTTCTCCACGAACTGCTTCCAAAATTAATGTCGTCAATTACCCATCTTTGTCCGTCTGGCAAGGCAGGATTTCGAAGCGGAATGGCCAAATCTGTTCTTAGAACTAAAAACGATAAATCGAAACGTAAACCTGCTCCTGCTCCAATTGCGATTTCTTTCATAAAATCTTTTGAGATTTCTGCGCCAGATTTGTTCGGGTCAGCATGCAGCAACCAAATGTTTCCAGCATCTAAAAACACCGCACCTCTAACAATACTGAAAAGTTTTGCTCGATATTCGGTATTAAATTCCAATTTTAAATCAGCGGATTGATCTGGCGTATAATTATCATTTGTCGTTGGTGGAATAACATAACTTCCCGGCCATAAAGTTCGTGCTCTAAACGCTCGAATACTATTAGTTCCTCCTACAACAAACTGTTTGGATGCTGGAAGCGTATTCGAATTCCCGTAGGCAAATCCAGCTCCAACAATCAATCTGCTGGCTAATTCGCTTTCTTTTCCGATTTTTAAATAATGCCTGAAATCGGATCTGATTTTTACATATTGGCTAAACGGAACATCGAATATCGTTTTAACCTTATTTGGATAGTCTGCACCTGTAATCAATCCAGTAAGATTTCCTGCCAAATCCAATTCCCCATTAAAATAGATCTTATTTTTTCTGCGTTTCTGCATTGTATTGGTATACGTATAATTGTAAGTTGGGCCAAAAATCAGCTGTTTTTCGATTACTTTTCCTAATGCCGGATCATCCTCGATATCAGCTAGATATTCTGGTGTAACATGATTCGGACTCACATAAGTCACATCCACAATGTTTAACTGATGCTCTTTACGAATGTTTTCTTTCCACAAATATCCAAATGAAGTATTAAAAGAATTCAAGGCATACAACTGCGTTCGCTTTTGATATTCGTAACGAATAGTTGCTTTAGTCCTCGGCACATATTCGCTATTTCCTTCAATATTAAAAGGAGTAATAAATCTAGGCCAAGTCAAGCTGACTTCACCTCCAAGCTTATAAATATTTTTTCCTTTATTTACTCCTCCAAGCTGAAAATCGGCACCACCAAAAATCGAAGCAGTAAACAATTCTGCACCACGCAAAAAGTTTCTGTTGTTCCAGTTTAGATTTAATTCTGTACCGGTATAACTCGCTGAATTGGTTTTCCCGATAACTTCAACACGAATAAACTTTTTAGGCAAAAGCGTTAGATAATAATACGAATCTAAAGCATTGTCTATACTGTCTGAAGGTTTGAATTCATTTTTGACAAAACTAAAAGTTCCTAAATTTACAAAACGATTCAAAGTCAAATTATGATCGGTTCGGTTGTATAAATCTCCTTTTTTGAAATAGATTGTTCTATCGTAAACTCTTGGCTTAAACGTTTCTGCCGTATCAATAATGGTAAAATCTTTATACTGAGTAATATTCTTTTTCCTGTAAACCATACTGTCGTTTCCCAGAGAATAATTGGGATAAACGAAAATGTTATTTATCGTATAAGCTCTTAATGCTTTTACAGGAGTTTCGTCTTTAATAACCAATCTAATTTTTACTTCATGATCGCCTTTACTGCTGTCTACTTTTGCCAGAAGATAATCAGGATTAAAATAGTAATACCCTTTTTCTTTCAGTCTGGCATCAATACGTTCCCGTTCTGCTTTTATTACATCCAAATCATATGGCTTTCCCACTTTCAACAAACTGCGTCTGCTTGATCTGGCAATTATTTTTGACATCTTTAAAGAGTCATCTGGAAATGTGACACTTTTAATAATATATTGCTTTTTTGGAACTACAGTATATTCTGCCGTTACTCTTTTGTTACTTACAGTAGAATCGGCGCTGACACGAGTTTTAAAATAGCCTCTATTTTCAGTAAAATTTCTCAGCACTGAAGCATTATAATCTAAATCGACTTTACTAAAAAGCACTGGCTCTTCTCCAACTTTGTTGCGAAGCCAATATCTAAATCCTTTTTCTTTTTTGGGCTCACCAGCAATATTATAAAACCATAACTTCGGACGTAATCCTAAAAACGTTTTATTTGGTTTTGGACGAAGAAGACCTTCCAACTCGGTTTGCAGTGCTTTTCTATCTTTCTTTTTCATGATAGAATCTTTCACTTTCACCGAACCGCCTGTGTAAAGCAAATCACCTTCTGGAAGATATTTTGTATTACTGCATCCAAGGACAAAAAACAAGGATATCAACACAAAATAATTTGCAAAATGATTATTTATATGATTATGTTTTCTGTTCATTTCCTTCAATTTGATTTTCCTGCAATTTCTCCTTCTCTTTATCTTCCCTTTTTTTCTGTTTTTCTTTTTCTTTTCGAAGCTTTTCTTCGCGAATCAATTCTTTTTCTTTTTCGGAGCGATGGAAAAGTTCTCTAAATTTATTGTAACTCATCGTGATAATAAAAGCAACACCTGTTTCTACAACCTGCCCTTCAACTGCCACTTGATATTGATTTTTTCTGTAGGCACGAACCATATAACGGCCGTCTTTTGTCAATTGATAATCTAAAGCGACATCACCCGCAATATTCGTGCTTTCTTCATTGGCGCGCTCTGCACCTTCTACTCCAAAACTGCTTCCAACGGTTACTTTTAATCTGTCATCCAACAGTTTTTTAGAAACCTCCACATTCAAATCGGTTCTATTTTGCATCGTTCCAGATGTGTAATCTTCAGACGATTCTAAATCGAAATTGACTTCAACTCCTGTGATCAATTCTCCTGCCAGATTATTCAATTGCTGCGAAAGTATTTTACTTACACTTTGTCTTGCCATTGTTTCGGCGCTTATACCACCACTTTGACTCGCAAACGGATTTTCGCCTACAAAACGGTTTAATAATAAAAGGGCAAAAACCTGTTTGTTCAATTCTGCAGGATCTTGTTCTAATTGTTTTAATTTACTTTGTGTCGTTGTAACAACATCTGAAGAAACATTATAATTTCCTTCTGGCAATACAATTCCAAATGAGATTTCAGGTTTCATCAATTCTCCATTCATTTTCAATAAGGTCTGAAAAGGAAGCTTTTGTTTATAGGTATTTTGAACAGCCGGTTCCATTCCCGCCAACTGATTTCCAAGCAAATCAATCGGTGCTGCGTTTACATTATAAATCGCTGTAATATTTAAGTTTGCCATTGTTGGTTCTCCATTCCAGGTAATGTAACTTCCTTTCTGAATATCAAATTTTCTTTTGATTCCATTAAAATTCATTTCATAAGCTCCATCCGAGAACTCGTATTTCCCTGTTAGCGTTGTTTTTCCAGATTGATCAATTCCTCCTACCAATTCCGCTTCCCCTTTCAAGTTCAGATAATCTCCGTTTGCTTTATCAATTAACAGTGTTAATTCGGCCTCTTTATCAATTGTAATGGCAACATTTACATCCATTCCTTTCAATTCCGATTGATCTAATTTATTCTGAAGATCAACTGTTTGTTTGAGGTACATATTGTCTTCATCAACAAACTCTACAATTCCCTCACGATCGGCAATAGAAGGATCTGATTGTGGCATTACCACTGTAAACTTGGTTTCTTTATTGATTTTAAGCGTTCCGTCAACAACCGGACTATCCAAGTTTCCTTTTATATTCAATTTGGTATCTAAGAATAAATCTCCATAGAACAAATCGTTGTCTTTTGCTTTTGAATGAATGGCTCTAAAATCGTCTGCTTCAACTAGCAAATTGAAATTGTACTTAACAAAATCTGGAGACTGAATGGTTCCGTTTACATACAATTCGTTGTCATTCTCATCAAAAAGAGAGAATTTATCAAATGAAATCGTTTCATTGCTAAAAGTGATTTTCTCATTTTTAGTTTTAAAATAGGAATTGAGCTGTGTCACCCTAAAACCAGCATCGTTAAAATTCAATTCGCCATTAATTTTTGGAGCAGAAGTGTTTCCTGTAAGCTTAAAATTTCCCGATAAAAACCCTTGACCTTCAGTAATATTTCCCATGCTGAAACCTTGGATACTTTTGATGTTTAACTTATTAATAACCACATCAAAATCAAAATTCCCAGTATCCAGCAAATAATCTCCTGTTAGCTTCAAATCATTTCCTTCGTCGCTTAAAGCTACATTTGCAGCAAGTGTATTTGCCGTTTTATTGTTAACTTTTATTTCTAAGTCGCCAACTTTTGAACCTTTAAAAGTAAAATCATCAATTTTTAAGTCAGAAGTAAAAGTCGGGTTTGTCATCACGTTTTCAACCAATGCATTTCCGTTTATCAACCCTTGCATCAGCAATTCGTCTTTTTTAACCATATTCATAATGGTTTCGATTTTGAAATTCACAAAATCGACTTGCAACGGCGCATTATCCTTTGTTCCTTGTGATTGAATTTTTAACTCGTTTCCGTTATTATTCAAATTGAATTTATCGACATAAAGTCTTTTTTCTCCAAACTCAATCCTGTTTTCTGGATTTACATTCCATTTATCATAATTTAAAATGAAGTTTTCAGCATCCAATTTTACAATGTTCTTTGAGTCTTCTGCCTTAAATTCACCTGCTATAAAATATTGCTGTTTGTCTTTGGCATCTTTTACTTCAAGAGCATAAGTCAAAATATTATTCTGCACATCTCCTGATAAACTTGTAAATGGAATTTTAAGCGAGCCGCTTTCAATTGTTGCCACAGAAATCGAATATTCTAAAGCATTTTCTTTGGCTTCGATGTTTATTTTCCCGTCCGAAATGGTATTGCCTCCATAAACAATTCTTGGAATGGTTCCTTTTACAGTCAACGAATCTGTCTGATTATTATAATTTCCTGTTATGCTAAAAGGTTCTAAACCTGTTAATTTTGGCAATAATTTCATAAGCACAGGATCATTATCTACTTTCAAAGTAAAGGCTAATCTTTGTTCATCTGATTCTGCATTAACCTTTGGATTTTTTAGATCAATATATTTTGATAATGATTTTTGAATCGAATTTGCCAGTGTCGTGAGTTTGTATTTTCCCGTTACTTCGGCTTTTAAAAATTGAGACGAAATTTTAATCGAATTGCTGTCTTTGTCTGCAAAAGCCAAAACGCGAATTGAATCTAGAACAATTGGTTCGGCATCTTGCAAAATCTGAATGTTCGAAAGAAATAATTTTCCGTTCAGAAAATCTGGATTGCTATTGGTTATATCGGCATCGACATTTCCGCGAAGTTTCATTGGTCATGCATGCAGATTTAGCTTTTCTAAATCGGCAATATCCAAATTTAGTTTCAGTTTTACGGTTGGATATTTCTCTTTTGTATCGCCTGAAGCCGTTAAATTGAAATTCAAATTAGGATCTTCCATTCCTGATTTTACAGCAAAAGAACCGTTTTCGATATTTCCTTTCAGCGTTAAATCTTTATAGGTATATCTGTTAAAAACTGCTTTCTGAACAATTCCATCAACAGAAGCATTTGCCGTCTTCGGATCTAAACCGTTACCTTTTACTTTCGCTTTAAGCATAATTTTCCCGATGGAGTCGTTTTTAATTAATCGCCCCAAATCGAATTCCTGCAGAGAAATGTTTGCATCATATTTCTCTCTTTTTTAATGCGCTGATCGAATAACGCATCAACTTTCGCATTTCCGAAACTGCTGTTTAAAGCCAGATTCGTTTTAAAATTTTGAACTGAACCTTTAAATTTTCCTTGCAAACTTAACTGTGACGGAAGTTGAATATTTTTCGGAATTGTTCCCGCAGGCACAAACAAGTTAATGTCTTTTGAAGTACTCGAAATCTTCTTGATATTCAAATCATAATACGCTTTTTGAGCATCCGGAAGTCCTACTATTTTTCCAGAAAGCGAAGCTTTTGTCGTTCCTATTCCACTCATTTCAAATTTCGAAATAGTCAAATCTTTTACTTTTCCGCTCACGCGACTGTCTACGTACAAAATCGCATTTGGATTGCTTTTAAACGGATTTGTTTTCTGCAAATCTGGAACAAACAAGAGAATGTCTTTAAACCCAATTTTTGATTGTTTTAAATTAGCATCAATCGCCAGATTTCCTAAATCTTTCTGAAGCGATTCAAGTGATTTATATTGCGCCTTAACTTTATCTTGAACAAGAGTTTGTGGCGTTTTTAAATATAAATTATCTAACGAAGCATTTTTTGGACCATAAAAGAAATCGGTTTTGAAAGCCTGAATCTGCAAACCGCTTTTTTCGTTAACAGTCAATGTTTTAATATTTCCAGAAATGGTATCATTTCCATAATATAATTTTTCGGCTCTAAAATTAAATCTACTCAAATCAAGATGCGCATAATCCAATCCTTTTGTTTTAGGTTTGGATTGCATATCATCAAATTTGAAAGCAATATTTTCTAGATCGGTTTTGTTCAATTTTACTTTCCAACCTGCTTGCTTTATGGCTGTGGTATCCAAATCGGGTGCATCAATTTGCTTGTCTTGTGCTCCCAAGCGCAGATTTCCGCTTAGATTTTTTACTTCGAAAGTATCAAAATCTAAAAGCTGCTTATTCAGGTCAATTTCATTAACGGCTAAATTTAAGTTTCCTAAACGAATCCCAGAATTTAGTTTCGAATCTTTATTATCGTATAAAATATCGATTTTAGACAACGTTATTTTATCTAAAGCCAATTTAAAATCTGGACGCTTCGAAATTGTATCAACCGTTTTTACTGAAACCTCAGCAATTTTTTCGACTACATCCTGATCTAAAACCACCTTCAATCCGTTTAAATTGATTGTCGGAATATTAAAATCCATCTGATCCAGATCAAATTTTTTGAATTTGGTATCAAAATGAGTCAGGTTTACACGAATGTCATTTTTAGCGAAATCATCTTTAAAATTAAATTTAACCTGATCAAGGTTTACTTTTACAACCGAAATTTTAAAGGGCTTTGCATTAGGATCTTCAACCTTTGGTTCATTTGATTCGAATGCTTTGATGATATAATCGAAATTGAAGACTCCTTGTTTGTTTCTAGAAATATTGGCTTTTACATTTTCAAGCGAAACTGAGTTGATTTCGAGTTCACTGCTAACGAGTTTAAAAAGGTCGACATCAACTTCTAATCGATTACCTGCCAACAAAGTATCTTTTTTTTGATCTTCAAAATAAAAACCTTCCAGAACTACGTCTTTGGGGAATTTTATCGAAATATGATCTAAGGAAACTTTAGTTTTTATCTTGCCCTGAAGATAGTTTATCGCTTTATCCTTAACGAAATTTTGAACCGAAGGAACTTGAATTAGAATGATCAGAAGTAATAAAAGTGCAACTACAGAAACCACGCACCACATAAGGATACGAAGTGTTTTTTTAAGAAAATAAACAGGTTTCTTATTCATACCTCAATAAAATCGGATTAGATTAAAATTGCTTCTGAAAAAAGCAGAGTTACACATTTTACAAAAATGTAAAATTTAAACCTTAACAATTTACACAATTATGAGGAATTATTCTAAAATTTTATTGTTGTTTTTGCCACAAAGGCGCGAAGTCGCAAAGTTTTGAGTTATTTTTTTGCCACAGATTAAACGAATTAACACAGATTAAAAAAACTACATTATTTTGAAAAATCCTTAAAATCTTTTTAATCAGTGGCTAAAAAACAGTTAGTGTGGAGCTTTTTTTGCTTTCTAAACTGTTGGTTTTAATCAATCTCTGCGATTAGAATTTAATATGTGGTAATTTTTCTCCTAATTGATTTATTTTCTGCTGGAGTTTAGCCAAGAATTTTTGATGCTGTTCAGATTCTGGATTAAAGCTTCTGTGGCGAAGACTTTTCTGGATTTCATCAACTTCCTGCATTGTTGTCAAACTTTCCTGAGAAATGTAATTTTCGCTGAAAAGCTTCCAGATATAATCGATCGCAATTTGATTGGGATGCAGCATATCTTCATTATAAAAACGATAGTCGCGAAGTTCGTCCATCATGATTTCATAAGAAGGAAAATAGTTATGAGCTATGAGTTTTGAATTATGAGTTTTTAAAACCTGATGCAAAGCTGTAAACAAATGGGATTTACTTAATTGGTTCTCTACAAATCCATCTTTGATATGACGAACTGGAGAAATAGTGAAAATGAAATTTATATTTGGATTTAAAACCTGAATGGCTTCAATTGTATTTTGAATACTTTGTTGAATTACTTCAATAGACAATAATTCCTTTGAAAATTGTTTTTGAGGTACTTTATGGCAATTGGCAACAACTTCGTCTTTTTCTAGATTTCTATAAATCCATGAAGTTCCAAAAGTGATAATAATATGGGTTGCTTCTTTTAATTGTTTATTCGTTTCTAAAATTGCTTTGTTTAAAGTTTCAAGCAATTCTTGTCGGTCGGCATTACTTAAATCAGAATGCACGTCAAAAGAATGCCAGCGTTCATTATGAAAGAAAACGTCTTTTTCTTCAAACCATTGTTCTTTACAAATTCGTTCAAATAATTTTTCTATAGAGACCGAATTAAATATAATTCCAAACGGATTGGTTTCATTCTGAAATTTAAAATAATCGAATTTCTCCGCCATATTCTCTGCAAAACAAGAACCAATAGAAAGTATTTTCGAGTTATAATCGATTGGCGAATTACTTTTTGAAATGGGGATTTGTGTTCTGAATTGCATGACTTAAACATTTTAAACAAATTTCGATTATTTTTAGCAATAAAAAAAGCCAGATAAATCTGGCTCTATAGCTAAAAAGTTGGCTTTTAATAAAAATATTCAGTGGTACCTAAACTATCAGATCCTGTATTAACTTCTTTAGTTGGGTATCCTTGATCATTATAGGTAAAAGTGCTGTTTCCCCATAAATCACCATCTGCTGTATCTGTTAGGGTATTGAATTTAACTCCATTTGCTTCTCCATCAACAAATGCAATTTTATCCATTCCTAAAATATTTTTAGTTGCATTGTTTTTATTATCATAAGTGTATTTATGATCTGGTGAGTTAGTGCTTGTAATTTCGCTTACTTCACCATTTACAAATTTAATTGTAGCTGTTCCTGAAGGAATAGTTTGGGAAACATCACTTCCTGAATATCCCTTCACCGAAATTGTACCATCTGTATTATACGTATAAACTTCTTTATATCCTCTTAATACTGCTACTCCTTCCTCATGTTCATATTCAACTCTTACAAAAGTTGATAGCTTTCCATCAGTAGTGTATGTAAAAGTATTTACTTGTTCTGATTTTCCATTAGGAAGTTTGAAATCAATTTTTGTAATTAAATCTCCTGTATAAGTATAATGCAGATTAAAAAATCCAGTATCATCTGTTGCACTTACTATTTTGTTACCGTCATACTTATAATTAATGGTAGCTTTATCTCCATCTGGATTTGTAATAACAGTTTTTTTAAGTAAAACAAGATCTGAAGAACTTGATGAATCATCGCTTGAACACGATGTCAAAACTAGTGCTAAAGCACCAAAAAGGCATAATAGTTTTTTCATGTTGATTTGGTTAAAATTCTTATTGGTGCAAACCTAGTACAATCAAAAATCAAAACCTTACGGGATTCCTCATCGAAGCATATTTTACAATTAAAAATTATTACAACACTAATAACAAACAATATAAAGAATATCTTAAAACACAATATCCCTTTTATGACTTCTTTTATTTTTGCGTGATAAAAATTGAAAAACGTAAAAACTTTAAAAACTCCATCAGTAAATTTTACCTGCAAAAAAATTACATTTTTAATAACAGAAATCAACTTCACAAACTAAAACAATTCCTTACTTTTGCATCTTCCATTTTTTTAAAATCTTATATGAAATTATTATATACTTATATTATCAAACATAAAATGCTCTTGTTTTTTGCTTTGATAATGGCCACTATCAACATTTGTTTCAGTTTATCAGACTCTGTAATTACGGGTAAATTAATGCAGGACTGCGGCGTCGGTCTGTCAAAATACAAAGGGAACGAAATCGGATTTATAAAATCTTTAGCTTTCTGGCTTGGTCTTTCACTTGGTGCTGCTATGATTTCCAGAATTACCAAAAACTTTCAGGATTATTTTACCAATGTTGTCATTCAGAGAACTGGTGCGCAAATGTATACCGACGGAATCAAAAAATCTCTTGATCTTCCTTACGCAGAATTTGAAGATCAGCGAAGCGGTGAAACTTTAAGCAAACTGACAAAAGTTAGAATCGATTCAGAAAAACTGATCACGCTTTCTATTTCTCTAATTTTCCAAACTATTATTGGTTTCATTTTCGTAATCGTTTATGTAGCCCGAATTGATATGAGAATTTCAATTATCTTTTTAATTACTGCTCCAATTATTGCTTTGGTAAGTTTGTATTTAGGAAAAAAGATCAAAATTGTTTCTCGAAAAATCGTGAATCAAACCAATGCGTTAGCAGGTTCTACTACCGAAAGTTTAAGAAACATCGAATTGGTAAAGAGTCTTGGCTTAACATATCAAGAAGAAAAACGTTTAAACTTAAACACTTTTAAGATTCTTCAACTAGAGTTACAAAAAATAAGATTTATAAGAAGTTTAAGTTTCATTCAAGGAACAACCGTTCATTTCTTGAGAACTTGTGTTGTTTTTGCTTTGTATTATTTCTTATTTGGAGGAAAAATTATCGTTGGAGATTTATTGACAATGGTATTTTTTACCTTCTTCATTTTTGTCCTTTACAAGAATTAGGAAACTTCATCATCGCTTTGAACGAAACAAAAGTTTCAATGGAGAATTTCAAAAACTTACTGAACGCTCCAAAAGAATTCCGCCCAAAAACTCCAATACATATTGGTGCAATTCAGAAACTGCTTTTCGAAAATGTGAGTTTTCAGCATAAAACTGCCAAATTTAAAGCAGTTGAAAATATCAATTTCGAAATCAAACAAGGTCAGACCGTTGCGTTTGTTAGGCTGTCGGGATCTGGAAAAACAACTTTAGTAAAATTATTAGTTGGATTATATACTCCAGAAGAAGGTCAGGTTTTATACAATGATATTGATTCGACCGAAATTGATTTACTAGATTTAAGAAAACAACTTGGTTTCGTGACTCAAGATGCACAATTATTCTCTGGAACAATCCGCGAAAACTTACTATTCGTTAAGCCAAATGCAACCGACGAAGAACTTTATGACGCTTTAAAACGCGCAAGCTGTGACAAACTTTTAAGACGCGCCGAAGATGGTTTAAATACTACAATCGGAGAAGGCGGAATCAAAGTGTCAGGCGGTGAAAAACAGCGTTTATCTATCGCGAGAGCTATTCTTAGAAATCCGAATTTATTGATTTTTGATGAAGCGACTTCTGCTTTAGATTCGATTACCGAGGAAGAAATTAACGATACGATACGAAATATTTCAGATAAAAACAGAATTACTGTTTTAATTGCGCACCGTTTATCAACTGTAATGCACGCTGATAGAATTTTTGTTCTAGAGCAAGGTAAAATCATCGAGCAAGGAAAACATGAAGATTTGATTGTTGAGAAAGGATTGTACTACGCTATGTGGCGCCAGCAGATTGGGGAGAGAAAATAGTTGCGAGTAAAGAATCTCGCAAAGTCGCAGAGTCGCAAAGTTTAATTTTTTAAGCTTGGCGACTTTGATTGCAGAGTTACTTGCGAAGATTTCTCCTTCGTAGAAATGACATAAAATGAGAAAACCCTATAAATACAAAACCCGACAGGTTTTAAAAACCTGTCGGGTTTGTTGTGAATTATAAAAACTTAGTTCCTTAGTATCTTAGAACCTTAGCATCTTATTTAACAAAATCAACCGCTTTAGCTAAAGCTTCAGCAATTCCATCAACATTTTTACCTCCAGCAGTTGCGAAGAAAGGCTGTCCTCCACCACCACCTTGGATGTATTTACCTAATTCGCGAACAACTTGGCCAGCGTTTAAGTTTTTCTCTGCTACAATTTCTTTAGAAACATAACAAGTTAACATTGGTTTTCCTTCGTGAGCAGTTGCTAAAACTACAAATAAGTTGTTGTAAGAACCGCCTAATTCGTAAGCTAAATCTTTTGCACCTTCTGGGTTTAAATCTACTTGTTTAGCTAAGAATCGAACTCCATTGATTTCTTGTAATTCTTTAGCCAAATCAGCTTTCATATTTTTAGCTTTATCTTTCAATAAAACTTCCAATTGTTTTTTCAATTGCGCATTTTCGTCTTGTAATGCTTGGATTGCTTTTACAGGATCTGGAGCATTTTTTAGCACTTCTTTAATTTCTCCAAAAGAAATTGCTTGAGACTCAAAATATTCTTTTGCAGCTTCACTTGTAATCGCTTCAATTCTTCTAATTCCAGCAGCAACAGCTCCTTCAGAAACAATTTTAAAATGCCAGATATCAGATGTATTGGCAACGTGCGTTCCTCCGCATAATTCGACAGAATCTCCGAATTTAATAGTACGAACTAAATCACCATATTTTTCACCAAACAAAGCAATTGCACCATCTTCAAGAGCTTGATCTTTTGGAATCGCTCTTTTCTCGATTAACGGCAAACTCTCACGAATCCTTGCATTTACAAAGTTTTCAACCTCTAATAATTCCTCATCAGTAACTTTAGCAAAATGAGAAAAGTCAAAACGCAATGAAGCATTTCTTACCATCGACCCTTTTTGCTCGATATGAGTTCCTAAAATCTTACGTAAAGCTTGGTGCAACAAGTGCGTAGCAGAGTGATTTGAAGAAGTTTTAGCTCTTTGAATAGCATCAACAACAGCATTAAAAGTTCCAGTAAGATTCTCTGGCAGTGATTTTGCCAAATGTATCGTTTGGTTATTTTCTTTTTTAGTGTCGATGATATAAATGATATCTCCGTTTTGCGCTTCTAAATATCCTTTATCTCCAGTTTGCCCTCCGCTCTCTCCGTAAAATGGAGTAGCATTGAAAACTAATTGGAAAATTTCTCCATCCTTTGCACTTTCAACTCTACGGTATTTTGTAATCTTAACTTGTTGTGATAATCTGTCATAACCAACAAACTCCTGAATATCATCTTCTACAAGCACATTCCAGTCACCAGCAGTTACTTTAGAAGCTGCACGAGATCTTTCTTTTTGTAATTGTAATTGTTCTTGGAATCCTTCTTCATCTAATTTCAATCCTCTTTCAGAAAGAATCAAAGCCGTTAAATCAATTGGGAATCCGTAAGTATCATACAATTCAAATGCTTTTTTACCATCAACAGTATCTCCGTTGTTATTTAAAATTACAGCATCTAAAAGAATCAATCCTTGATCTAATGTTTTAAGGAAAGAGTTCTCTTCTTCACGAATTACATTTGAACAAAGTGCTTTTTGTGTTCTGATTTCAGGGAAAGAATCTCCCATTTGCTCACTTAGAGTTTCAACCAATTTAAAAATAAATGGCTCTTTAGTCCCTAAGAAAGTAAATCCGTAACGAATAGCACGACGTAAAATTCTACGAATTACATATCCTGCTCCTGTGTTAGATGGCAACTGACCGTCAGCAATAGCAAATGCTACCGCACGAACGTGATCTGCCACTACACGAATGGCAATATTCATTTTATTTTGTTCTTCACTAATGCCTGTTACATCATTAGTTGTATATTTTGCTCCAGTAATGGTTTCGATTTCTCTAATCAAAGGCATGAAAACATCAGTATCATAGTTGGATGTTTTTCCTTGCAAAGCCATACATAAACGCTCAAATCCCATTCCGGTATCAACGTGCTGTGCCGGAAGTTTTTCCAATGAACCATCTGCTTTACGGTTGAATTCCATGAATACATTATTCCAGATTTCAACAACTTGCGGATGATCGTTGTTCACTAAACTTTTTCCAGAAACTAAAGCTTTTTCTTCTGCAGAACGTAAATCAACGTGAATTTCAGAACAAGGTTGCACATCGCTCATTGATCTCCCATTTCCCAGAAATTATCTTTTTTGTTTCCAAGAATAATTCTATCCTCGTCAATTAATGTTTTCCAAATATCCCAAGCTTCTTGATCAAACGGAACATTATCCTCTTTACTTCCTTCAAAAACAGAAACATAAAGATTTTCTTTTGGGATCTTGTACACTTCTGTCAATAATTCCCAAGCCCAGTTGATTGCTTCTTTTTTGAAGTAGTCACCAAAAGACCAGTTTCCTAACATTTCAAACATAGTGTGGTGGTAGGTATCAATACCCACCTCTTCAAGGTCATTATGTTTTCCTGAAACACGAAGACATTTTTGCGTATCGGCTATTCTTGGACTTTTTGGAGTTCCGTTTCCTAAGAAAAATTCTTTAAACTGGGCCATTCCCGAGTTGTTGAACATTAGGGTTGGATCATCTTTAAGAACAATAGGAGCTGAAGGAACAATAGTATGCCCTTTACTCTCAAAAAAATCTAAAAATTGTTTACGTACGTCTTGTGATTTCATATTTAAATTAGAAAAATGTGTCAATTTATTGTGTCAATTTGAAAACTAGATCATTAGCTAATTAATTCATTTGATGATGCGTTAAGTTTTTTATAATGTAATTAAAAAACTTATAATTTAAACAATAAATTGCCTATTTTGCGCATTATCTAATGATAAAAATAGCCCCAATATCTAATCATTAATCCTCGTAAAAAAGTGTCGAATAACTGAAACAATTAGCAGTTTTATTCGACTAACTCATTTTACAAGGTGCAAAAATAGCGTATTTTAAAATATGGCGAAAGTAAAATATTATTACGACCCAGAAAATCTGGCTTATACAAAAATAAAAACCAGAAAAAGAATAAAAATAGGTTACGCATTCTTGTTTTTACTGGCATCGGCTCTATTTGGTTTTTTAGTTTTTGTTCTTTTAATTAACACACCTTATTTCGAAACTCCAAAAGATCGTTTACAGGCACGCGAAATTGAAAATTTGAAACTTCAATATGCCATTTTGAATAAAAAACTGGATGAAATTGATGAAGCTGCAGATGCTTTAGAAGAACGTGATAATAATATTTATCGTGTTTATTTCAACAAAGCTGAAATTCCAGATTCGATTCGAAAAGCTGGTTTCAGAAGTTCCGACAGATACAAAACACTAGAAGGATATAACAATTCTCAATTGGTTTTGAATGCAACAAAAAGAGTTGATAAATTATCGAAGCAATTGGCAATTCAGTCTAAATCTTTAGATGAAATTTTAAAATTAGCTGGAGCTAAAGAAAATTTATTATTGGCTATTCCTGCCATTCAGCCAGTTCGAAATGAAAATTTAAAACGTGTCGCGTCAGGTTTTGGATATCGCATTGACCCTTTCACGAAAGTGAGAAAAATGCATAACGGAATGGATTTCACCGCCAATACAGGCGCTCCAATATACGCAACAGGAGATGGTGTTGTGGAAAGAGCTGACAACACAGCTTCAGGATACGGAAATCATGTTGTGATCAGGCACGGTTTTGGATATGAGAGTTTGTACGCGCATTTGAGCAAATACAATTGTCGTCCGGGGCAGCGTGTAAAACGTGGCGATGTTATTGGTTATGTTGGAAGCACAGGAAGATCTGAAGGTCCGCATTGTCATTACGAAGTGCATAAAGACGGTAAAGTAGTCAATCCGCTGAATTTTTATTATGGAAATATTTCAGCTGTAGAATATGTTGCGATTTCACAAATGGCAAACCAAGAAAATCAATCATTAGATTAATAGTACAAAAAACACTATTTTTGAAGTAAAATAGAAAAAAACGAATCATGCATATTGAACTTTCTAAAGACAAAAGATATTACAGTATTGGCGAAGTTGCCAAAGCTTTTAATGTCAATGCTTCTTTGATACGATTTTGGGACAGCGAATTTGACATTCTAAAACCTAAAAAAAATGCAAAGGGAAATAGAATGTTCACTCCAGACGATATTACCAATCTTCAATTGATCTATCACTTAGTAAAAGAAAGAGGATTTACACTTGAAGGCGCCAAAACACACTTAAAAGAAGGTCAGAAGAAAACGTTAGATAAATTCGAAATAATACGTAAATTAGAGTCGATAAAAACGCAACTGAACGACATAAAAAACGAATTGTAATTAAAAATAGAAATAAACTTAAATCAAAACAAACATGAAAAAGTGGTTAATCCCTGTAGGAATTATTGTAGCACTTATTGCTATTATCGCATTTTGGTCGATTGGTATTAAAAATACTGCTTTACAACACAGTCAAGCTGTAAATAAAGAATGGGGAAATGTTCAAACGGCTTACCAAAGACGTAATGATCTTATTGGGAATTTAGTAAACACTGTAAAAGGTGCTGCTGACTTTGAAAAAGGAACTTTGACTGCAGTAATTGAAGCTCGTGCCAAAGCTACATCGGTAACTATCAATCCTAGCAATGTTACACCAGAACAATTAAAAGAATTCAATCAGGCTCAAAGCGGAGTAAGTTCATCATTATCAAGATTATTGGTTTCTGTTGAGCAATATCCAACTTTAAAAGCAAACGAGAATTTCTTAAAATTACAAGACGAATTAGCAAGTACTGAAAACCAGATTTTAACTGCTAGAACTCGTTTTAACGAAGCTGTACAAGTTTACAACGGATACGTTTTAAAGATTCCAAACAACTGGTTCTTGAGCGAATACAAAGAAAAACCATACTTTGAAGCCTCTACTGGAGCTGATAAACCAGTTGAAGTAAAATTCTAAAATCTACAATCTAAACTCTAAAATCATTTTCATGTCAAAAGTAGAAGATTTTTTAACCAAAGAAGAAGAGCGTGAAATTGTTGAAGCAATTCGCGTGGCCGAAAACAATACTTCTGGCGAAATTAGAGTACATATAGAAAAAACAACTTCTAAAGTCCATTTTGATCGGGCTTTAGAAGTTTTTCATGAATTACGAATGGATGAAACCAGATTGAAAAATGGAGTACTGCTCTATTTTGCAGTTGAAGATAAAAACTTTGTGATTTGTGGAGACAAAGGGATTAATGATGTCGTAGCCAACGATTTTTGGGATTGTACCAAAGACATTATGGTGAATCATTTTAAATCCGGCAATTTTAAACAAGGAATTGTTGACGGTATTTTGAATGCCGGAGAACAGCTCAAAAAATATTTTCCTTCTCAGGAAGATGATGTAAACGAACTATCTAACGAAATCTCAAAAGGATAAATAATGAAAAATTCCAAAATTAAAACCCCAAATTCTAATAGAATTTTTCAGATTACTTTTTTGTTTATCGCATTATTTATCAGCAATGCTATTTTTGCGCAATTTGAGATTCCACCCAAACCAAGTTTCCAGACTTCTGTTTACGATTACGCTAACATTTTAAGTTCTACAGAAAAGACACAATTAGAAGAAAAACTAGTTCGTTACTCTGATTCTACCACTACTCAAATCGTAGTAATTACAATTGAAAGTTTAAAAGGAGAAGATGTAAGCCAATTAGCAACTAAATGGGGGCAAACATGGGGAATTGGAGGAACTAAAGAAGATGATAATGGAGTGGTCATTCTTTTAGCTAAAAATGAAAAAAAAATTGCCATAAATCCTGGATACGGTCTTGAAGATCGTTTAACGGCAGGTATTGGCGGAACAATCATCAGAAATATTATTATACCTGAGTTTAAAGCAGGAAGCTTTTACAACGGTCTTGATAAAGGAACTGATGCTATTATTGATGTTTTTAAAGGAAAATACAAAGGCGAACGCAAACAAGCAAAAGGACAAGATTTTCCTATTCTGCCTTTTATTGTAATTGTTGTAATTGTTTTAATCTTACTCGCTCGAAATAAAAGAGGCGGTGGAGGAAATTCTGGCAACAATGGCGGCGGTGGCCTAGCCTACTCGATGTTATTATTCTGAGCAATCTTGGAAGAAGTGGCGGAGGCGGATTTGGAGGCTTCGGCGGTGGATCATCTGGTGGTGGTTTTGGCGGAGGCGGAGGTTTCGGCGGCGGATTTGGCGGTGGAGGTTTCTCTGGCGGTGGATTTAGCGGAGGCTGGTAATTTATTCTGGTTCTAATTTTCTTTGTTTCAGGTTTCAAGTTTAGGTTTCAATCTTAAAAAATCATACATTTACATTTTACAATTTATTAATAGATGTTATCACATAAAGCAAAATACGCCCTTAAGGCCTTACTTTATTTAGCAGAACAAGACGAAAATCACATTTCTAGAACTGTAGAAATCGCTGATGGCGCTAACATTCCTAAAAAGTTTTTAGAGCAGATTTTATTAGATCTAAAACGCGGTCGTTTTGTAAGCAGTAAGCAGGGAAAATTTGGCGGATACTATCTAATTAAATCCAAAAATGATATCACTTTGGCAGAAATTCACCGATTATTTGACGGTGCAATTGCCCTTTTGCCATGCGCTTCTTTAAATTTTTACGAGCCTTGCTCTGATTGTAAAACCGAGTCTGAATGCAGTCTTCGTCACGGTTTAATGCTAATTAGAGATAAAACTTTGAAGGCTATGGAAGGCATCACAATCGCCTCATTGGTAAAAAAATAAAAAAATATTTTCTAAAGTCTAGTAAATCGATAGAATTAATTATATATATTTGCCAAAAATAATTAACTAATCATTTACAAAATTTTAACTCATGAAAGTACATTCTAGTAAATCAGGTGGACAAAATCTTTTGCAAAAAAAACATAATTATAATTTCACAATCGTGAATACTGCTTCATCTATGATGTGTATGTGTTGGTAAAAAAAAATTTAATTTTAAATTCTACTAATCATATATACTTAATATAAAAAAATGAAGACATCTATAAAAAATATACTTACAATACTTGCAGTTTTAACATTTTCAATCTCATTCGCACAAAAAATTGACGGGGTTGTTACAACAGATCAAAATATTCCTTTAGAAGCAGCCAATGTGGTAATTAAAGGAACAACTTTTAGCACAATTACAGATTCTGAGGGAAGATTTTCGATAGAATCACAGGGAAAATTACCGCTTACAATCCTAGTTCAATACATTGGTTATAATACTGCTGAACTTGAAATTACAGCTATCCCTGCTTCGCCATTATTGGTGACTTTACGCGAAGAAAACAAACTTGTTGAGGTTGTAGTTTCTTCAAGAAGAAGAATTGAAAAAGTACAAGACGTGCCTATTGCCGTTTCTGTAGTTACAGGAAAACAAGCAGAAGCAGCAGGAGCTTTCAACGTAAACCGTATTAAAGAATTGGTTCCTTCTGTACAATTGTATTCTTCTAATCCAAGAAATACTGGAATCAACATTAGAAGTTTAGGTTCACCATTCGGACTTACCAACGATGGTATCAATCCTGGAGTTGGTTTCTACGTAGACGGTGTTTATTATGCTCGTCCTGCAGCAACTACTTTAGATTTTATCGATGTAGAACAAATCGAGGTATTACGTGGCCCACAAGGTTCTTTATTCGGAAAAAACACAACTTCTGGAGCTTTTAATATTACATCTCGCAAACCAAGTTTTACAACTGGTGCCGATTTTGAATTGAGTTATGGAAATTACGCCTTTTTACAAGCTAAAGCTTCTATCACTGGAGCATTAGGAAAAAAAGTTGCTGGCCGTTTATCTTTCTCAGGTACACAACGTGATGGTTTAATTGATAACGTTGCAACAGGAAGACCAACCAATACTTTAAACAATCAAGGTTTTAGAGGACAATTATTATGGACTCCTACTGAAAATACTAACATTACTTTTGCAGGAGATTTAACAACACAGCGTCCTGACGGTTATGCGCAGGTTGTTGCTGGTGTTGCCCCTACTCAAAGGGCTGCATACCGTCAGTTTGATGCTATTATTAAAGATTTAAATTATCAATTACCAAGTTTAAATGCTTTTGACCGTAAAATAGATCACGATACACCTTGGCGTTCTGGACAAGATTTAGGAGGTGTTTCTTTAAACATTGATACTAAAATTGGAGGCGGAACTCTAACTTCTACAACTGCATGGCGTTTCTGGAACTGGGCCCCGTCAAACGATAGAGATTTTACAGGATTACAAGTTTTAGCTAAATCTCAAAACCCAACAAGACAAACTCAGATTACACAAGAAGTTCGTTATGCTGGACAATTAACTTCAAAAATTAGTGGTGTTGCAGGAGTATTCTTTATCGATCAGACTTCTCAAACAGATGGTACAGAAGAATCAGGAAATGCTCAATGGAGATTCTCTCAAAGTTCAACAAGTCCATTATGGAAAACTCCAGGTCTTTTTGAAGGATACGGAATTAAAACTGATGCAAGAATTAGAGCTTCTAGTGCTGCAGTATTCGGACAGCTTGATTGGGCTGTTACAGAGAGATTCCACATTTTACCTGGTTTGAGATATAATTTTGATAAAAAAGATGCAAGTTATTCTCGTAAAACTTATGGAGGTCTTCAAACCACAGACCCTGCTTTATTGGCTTTGAAAAAATCGGTTTACTCTGATCAGGCATTTGATTCAAATACTGACAATACAGACTTTTCTGGAAACTTAACGCTTACTTATAAAGCATCAGACAAAATCAACGCTTATGCAACTTATGCAAAAAGTTACAAGCCGGTTGGAGTTAACGTAGCTGGTCTTCCAACAAATGCAGCGGGACAGCCATTAACTGAACTTGCAGTGGTTAAGCCAGAAAAAGTAAATCATTATGAAATTGGAGTAAAAACTTCTCCTTTCAAAAACTCAATTTTCAACTTAACGTTCTTTAATACTGACATCAAAGATTTCCAAACCAACGTTCAGGCAGCTGAATTAGGTGTAAACCGCGGATATCTTGCTAATGCAGATAAAGTACGCGTAAGAGGTGCAGAATTGGATGCAAGTTTTGTTATCAATTCGCACGTAACAATTAATGGAGCGGCAACTTATACAGATGGTAAATATGTGAAGTTTACTAATGCGCCACTTCCGTTAGAAGAAACTGGAGCGCCAGTTGCCTTCAAAGATGTTTCTGGAACTGAATTGCCAGGAGCTTCAAGATGGGCAGGTTCTCTTGGAGGTGAACTTTCGGACAACGCAAAATTCTTTGGTAATGCTGGAAAAATCTTCTTTGCTGCTGACGGATACGCTCGTTCTGAATTTTCTTCAAGCCCTTCGGCTTCAAAATATTTAGTAGTACAAGGTTATGCAATCTTTAATGCTCGTTTAGGTTTCCGTGCTTCGCAAGGTTTATCTATTCAGATTTGGGGAAGAAACCTTTTCAATAAAGATTACTATGAGCAATTATTGCCTGCAGGTGGTAACACAGGTCAATATGCTGGAGTTCTTGGTGATCAAAGAACTTACGGAGTTACATTTAAGTATTCACTGTAAGATGGTTAGTTAGTTTTAGTATTAAAAAGGGATACATTTTAAAATGTGTCCCTTTTTTTATTTCACAAAATAACTTTCAAATCAAATTTTAAAATAGACAGAAATAAGATCATTTGTATAAATTCGCAGCCTGAATTTATAGTTTTTGAACAGATCTTTTAGATTACTTTTTATCATAATCTTTCTTTGTCAGCTAATTACTGGGCAAAACCAAAGAAATATCGACCAGCAGACTTTGACCTGGATTCGATACTATAATATTTTTCCATTATCCGAAAAATGGGCTATTCATTCCGAATTTGATAATCGAAGTTTTGTAAATCCCGTTCATGAGAATCTTTTCGTTATACGATCTCAAGCTCGTTACAGAGCCAGCCAATTAATGGATTTTGGTGCCGGATTTGCCTTTTTTAGCGTCAATACTCAAAACCCAAACCTTGATCCTGATTATTCTGTTCCTGAATATCGTGCACAGCAAGACCTTACTTTAATTAATGATATTGCCAAAATCACTTTTCATAATCGCTTTCAACTAGAAGAACGATTCATTCAAAAAGCAGATAAAAACGGACTTTTAGACGAATTCTCATTTGCTTACCGATTTAGATACCGATTACAATCTATGTTTACCCTTTGGGAAAAAGAAGGAAGAAGCATAAAAGGAACAATTTCTGACGAAGTTTTATTCAATTTCGGAAAAGACAATCACAGAAATACTTTTGATCAAAATCGTTTTTACGTTGCTTTACGTTATCATTTCACACCAAATCTTGGATTGGAACTGGGTTATTTAAAGAACTTTCAAAGACGCGCCAGCGGTGTAGATTTCTACGATCGCGATATCATCAGGTTTACGGTTTATCATAGAATTAATCGGAAAAAGTTATGAGTTAGGAGTTATGAGTTATGGGTTATACAAAAAATGCCTATCAAATTAATTTGACAGGCATTTTTGTAACCTTTGAACCTTAGATCCTTAGCATCTTAGTACCTCAGAACCTTAAAAACTAAGATCCTCTCTGTTTTCTTCCCTTTTTGCTTTCAGCAAAGTTTCCAATTTTATACGCTAGAGAAAACATTACGTAACGTTTTAAAACTGTATTTTCTTCATCTCGAATTGAGGTTGGCGAAATGGTTCTTGTGGCACTTTGATTCTGATTTAAAACATCATACACTTTCACTTTTGCATATAATTTTTTATCCATAAATCCGTAAGAAAGACTCGTATTCCAAAGGAAAAAATCCTTTTTGAAATCGTCTGAAATATTTGAATTGTACGTATATCCAAAATCATTTCCGAAGATTAAATTAGCGGGCCAATAGGATGTGGTCTGCAAATTAATTCTGTGAATTACGTTTGAAGTCGCATCTCTAGAATAGTTTTCATATCGTGTTTCGTTGTATGATAAACTATAAGATGGCGCAATCGAAAGCACTTCTCCATAATCGTAAGAAGCGTAAACACTTGGCGTAATTACAACCGATTTTGCATTGTACATAACCGCATTTGTAAATCCTTTATCAAAATTATAATTACCGCTTAAACGCAAACCGTATCTTAAAGTATGAGCATCTTTTTTAACTTGCTGATTCCAATTTCCTCCAACCGAAGCCGAATACGTTCCCGAAATATTTACATAAGTTGTATTTCTTTTTCCACTATCATCATAAATAGAAGTTGAAACTATATCATTATTGTAGTAATCTCCTTTAAGGAACAAGCTATAGCCAGAACGCGTTCTAAAATCAAAGTTTTTAAAGTCGATTCCTGCCGTGTTTTTCTCAATCGGATTTAAGTTTGGATTACCAATTACACTATTCAACGGATTATTTAAATCTGCAACTGGCATTAATTGTGTTGCCGACGGAAGCGCATTAGAATAATCGTATTTAAAAGTTAAATTTTTAGAACGATTAAATTTATATCGAAGTTGTGCCGTTCCGTACGGAAGCATGTATCTTTTATTCAAATCGGTTGCTTGATTTAAATAAAAAGAATGATTATCGAACTCCACAATTGATGTTCTAGAATTGATATTAAGCGAATATTTACTTTTCTGCCAACTAATTCCAACTTTTGGTGTAATCGAATTTTGTTTGGATGTGGTATAATTTGTTAGAGACAAATTTAAATCTGAATAATCTTGTGAAGCATCATCAAAATTAAATGTCTTTTGATCATTCATCGAACTTTGCCAGTCAAAATCGGCACCAAAACGAACGCGAAGCGAATCTGTAATTGGCTCTGTATATTCTAAATCTAGTGAATAAGCATCGCTTTTTGAAGTGTTTTTTGCGTTCTGATTTCTTTCGTCATTTGGTTTATTATCCTGATAGAAAATAGTCTCCGAAATGTTGATTCCGTTCGAATCATTTTTAGTGTTATTATTATTAAAAACCACACTTAAATTTCGCGACTTCTTTTCAAACGTTTTATTGAAATTAATACTATTGGCAAAACTTGTATTTGAACTTTCTGTATGCGATGTTGCCGTACTTTCGTTCAACGCATCGCCATTTTCATTTTCAGAGAAAGTCGAAGATTCAGCATTACTCTTTGATTCGGATAAATTCAATTTAGGAGCAACAACAATCTGCATCGTAGGATTGATTTTGTATTCTAATTCAAAATTAGCCTTGTTTCCTGTATTTTCATTTCTAGTTTTAGAATCGGCTTCTGTTAAGATATTTCCCGTTGGCAAAAAACTAAGCTGGTTGGATTTGCTGTCATTTTTAGTCACCGAATTTGTAAAGTTATAACTGCTCATAAACTCCAAATCCTTTGTCCAATCGTCAGAATAATTAATCCCTGCCAAAGTCGACTGTGTAATCCCTTTTCCTCCACTGCTTGCGCCTTGACTACCTCCTTTTGCATTTCTTCCTCCTCCCATATTATCAAACACCTCATCCATAGAGAATCCGGTTGAGTTGATATTATTTGAAGATGCTAAAACACTAATTTTTTGTTTGTTCTTGAAGAAATTCATCATCAAACTACTTTCATAGCGTTCGTCTGAACCATATCCTCCAAGTACTTTACCGAAATATCCCTTGTTTTTCTTTTCGTCGATTGTAATATTTATACTCGAATAATCTGAAGTAGATTCTTGTTTAGAAAGTTCTTCTTTTTTAGTTTTAAAATCAGAAACCTGAACTTTTTTAATAATATCTGCCGGAAGGTTTTTAATGGCAATAGCTCCATCTTTATCAAAAAATGCTTTTCCGTTGACTAAAACCTGATTGACTTCTCGCCCATTTACGGTAATTTTTCCTGTATTGTCAACATCAAATCCTGGCAACTGTTTCAATAAAGTTTCCACATTTGCATCTGGACGCACTTTATAAGATCCGGCGTTAAATTCTAATGTATCTTTTTTGATGGTAATGGGCGGTGCTTCGCTTTTTATGATTACCTCATTTAAGACATTTGCATTTTCAAGCATGTACAATTTACCAAAGTCTTTACTTTCTGTAAGTCCTTTTTGTTCTTCGTAATATGCTTGATATCCCGTATAATTTACTTTCAGAAAAACGGGCTTGTCATACTTTTTAGTATTGATAATGAAATTTCCGTTTTTATCGGTCGTAGCATATTCAATAATGGTTGAATCTTTTACCGCTGTAAAATAAACGGTTGCGAGTTCTAGCGGAAGTTGCGAGTTAATATCGACTACAGTTCCTTTAATAACAATATTGTTCTGGGCATTTGCCGAATATACAAAGGCTAAAAACAATAGTAATGAATAAATTCTGGTCATAAAATTAGGTTAGTTAGATCAGTAAGACTTAAAAAAACGCAAAAGGTTTAATTGTATTTTTTACATTTATCCAAATATAATGCCAATAAAAAAATTGATCTTTTAATTATCTAGACACCAAACATAAAAAAATCCCCTAATTCAAGGGGATTGTTTTTTTTATTTTTCTCTAATATAAATATCGATCGGAACTCCTGCAAAATCCCATTTTTCTCTAATTTTATTTTCGAGATATCTTTTATATGGCTCTTTAACATATTGCGGCATATTGGCAAAAAATACAAACTGAGGTGTTTGTGTTGGCAACTGCATACAATATTTAATCTTTACATATTTTCCTTTTGTTGCTGGCGGCGGATAAGCCTCAATAACCTTCAACATGTACTCGTTGAATTTTGAAGTTGCAATTCTTTGTTTTCTGTTTTCGAAAACTTGAACTGTTGCTTCCAATGCTTTTAATAAACGCTGTTTCGTTAAAGCAGAAACGAATAAAATTGGCACATCTGTAAAAGGCATCAATTCTTTTTTGATTTTCTCTTCGTAATCGCGAGTAGACATCGTATCTTTTTCTACCAAGTCCCATTTGTTTACCAAGATTACAACCCCTTTACGGTTTTTCTCGGCCAACCAGAAAATACTCTGATCTTGACCTTCAAATCCGCGAGTTGCATCGATAACCAAAATACAGATATCTGCATGCTCAATCGCACGTACAGAACGCATTACAGAATAAAACTCTAAATCTTCTTTTACTTTTGCTTTACGGCGAATACCCGCAGTATCAACCAAATTAAATTCGAAACCAAAACGGTCAAATTTTGTATCAATTGCATCACGAGTTGTTCCCGCAATATCTGTAACAATATAACGATCTTTACCAATCAAGGCGTTGATAAAACTTGATTTTCCAGCATTTGGACGTCCTACAACTGCAAAACGAGGCAATTCAACTTCTGGTGTTTCTGGTTCTGGTTTTTCTGGGAAAGCATCAATTAAAGCATCCAATAAATCTCCTGTTCCACTTCCAGAAATACTTGCGAATGTATAATATTCACCTAAACCAAGATTGTAAAACTCTACCGCGTCTTTTTCGCGCATAGCATTATCAACCTTATTTACAGCCAATAAAACTGGTTTTGTTACTTTACGAAGTAATTTTGCAACAGTTTCATCCATTGGCGTAATTCCTTCTTCAACATCAACCACAAAAATAATAACATCGGCTTCGTCGATAGCAAGTTCTACCTGTTTACGGATTTCACCTTCAAATACGTCATCGCTTCCGCGAACGTATCCACCTGTATCAATGACAGAAAACTCTTTTCCGTTCCACTCGCTTTTACCATAGTTTCTATCGCGGGTAACCCCAGATACTGAATCTACAATAGCTTCTCTTCTTTGTATCAGCCTATTAAAAAGGGTCGATTTCCCTACATTAGGTCTTCCTACTATCGCAACAATGTTATTACTCATTTTATTGATTTTTAGATTTTAGACTTTAGATTTCAGATTCTTAGCTTCCTAAAAACCTAATTACTTGTAATCCAAAATGCCTTATTTAAATTTTTTGCAAAGGTAGTTAAAAAAAGTTGCTAAGACGCTAAGATTCTAAGTACCTAAGATTTTATTATTTTTTGTTTCAAGTTTCAGGTTTCAAGTGCCAAGTTTTATACCTGACGTTTAACTTGAAACCTGAAACTTGAAACAATTATAAACTATTGATTATATCCGAAACGTTTCAGCATATTGGCGTTGCTTCTCCAGTTTTTGTTCACTTTTACGACTAGTTCAATGTGAATTTGTTTTCCGAAGAATTTCTCTAAATCGGCGCGAGCATCGGTTCCTACTTTTTTTAAAGCGGCACCTTTATGTCCGATAATAATTCCTTTTTGAGTTTCACGTTCTACCATAATAATCGAACGGATTCTGATGATTTTTTCGTCTTCAAAAAATTCTTCTGTAACGATTTCTACAGCGTATGGAATCTCTTTGCTGTAATTCAATAAGATTTTTTCACGAATAGTTTCGTTAACAAAGAAACGTTCTGGCTTGTCTGTCAACTGATCTTTTGGATAATAAGCTGGAGATTCTGGCAATAATTCGATAATTCTTCCGAAAACTTCCGGTACGTTGAAGTTTTGCAAAGCCGAAATTGGGAAAATTTCTGCATTTGGCACTTTTTCTTTCCAGAAAGAAACCTGCTCTTCTAATTGTTCCTGATTTGAATTATCGATTTTATTTAAAAGTAATAAAACGGGAATTTTGGCATGAATGATTTTATTAAAGAAAGCTTCGTCTTTTAGATCTTGCTCACCTATTTCGACCATATAGATTAAAATGTCTGCATCTTCAAAAGCCGATTTTACGAAGTTCATCATCGATTCCTGCATTTCGTATGCTGGTTTGATGATTCCAGGAGTATCAGACAAAACTAACTGAAAGTCTTCTCCGTTTACGATTCCTAGAATTCTATGACGTGTAGTTTGTGCTTTTGATGTAATGATCGACAATCGTTCTCCAACGAAAGCGTTCATCAATGTTGATTTTCCAACATTTGGATTTCCGATAATATTTACGAAACCTGCTTTATGTGACATTTTTTGCTTTATTTATTTTGCAAAGGTAGTCATATCAACTCAATACAGAAAATAAAACATTTTTTAAAGTTTTCGTTGGATTTCTCAAAAATCGCCGTATCTTTGCACCCGAAACATCGCGGGATAGAGCAGTAGGCAGCTCGTCGGGCTCATAACCCGAAGGTCACAGGTTCGAGTCCTGTTCCCGCTACAAGAAAAATTGCAAAGCCTGAGAAATCTATATTTCTCAGGCTTTTTTTATAGTTCGAAAAATCTTGCTTAAATTGCTTAAATTTTTAAACTCCTCAAGCAAATTTGGTTCGAGTCCCGTTAAGTTAAACTTCCAATTACAATTGATTTTTTCGTAAAGCAAAAGTCATAAATAATCAACTTCGTCACAACCTTTTCCGAATTTCAAGCATCTGTACTTATGAAGAGCAATTTATTCGTCAAAAACACTTTTTTTATTGTTAATTTGATGAAATCAATTTCTTTATTTTAGAGAGAATAAAGAAATTCTGAAAAATTAAAATAAGAGATAAAAACACAAAGATCTGATTTTAAAATAATTAACATTAAATGTCAATTCAATAATTCCAAACTATGAGACAGTTGTTTGCCTTTTTTTTATTCCAATTATTAAGTTTTTGCGCTCAACAAAAAATAAACATGGCATAAAAATTTATCTGGAACATGCAAAAACAGCAAAAAAATTCTTCTCTCTCCAACCTTTTTAGATTTTAACGCATCCATATAATAAAGAGAGCCTAAAAAACCACAATACATACCACAACATGAATAAATATTACTTCTTAGTATTATCAATTATATTGATTTCAAATTTAAGCTGTGCACAAACTCCAGATTCTTTTTCTATAATAGAATCCTGTTGTAGATACTACTTTAGTAATAAATCCTAATGCTGGTTTTGAGGCTCCGCTTTATATCAAAAATAAAAACTATATTGTTTTTCAAAAGAATACCAGTGAAAGAAAAATTCTAAAAGATGCAGATGTTGAATCTTTTAGATTTCCAAGATTCAATAAATATGGTCTTTTTGCTTTAGACAAAAATGGCGTTTATTATAATGGAGATTTTATAGCAATTGATACAACAGGTTTTAAAATTATTGCCGAAATCAGGAATACAGATTACCTTGTTCGCCCGGATTTAGTATGGAAAACAAAGTATAAACTTTTTAAAAACAATATCGAAATCAAGGAAGATATTGATGTCGAAAGTTTCATATCGACCGATTTTTCAACACTTTATTTTAAAGACAAAAATCATCTTTATTATAATTTTAAAAAAATAAAAAACGCTGATGTAAATTCAATTTCAGAAACTTTTAACACCGTCATGTATGATAAAAATTATATTTATATTGATGGTGAGATTGGGTTGCATAACGGAGATACTCTTCGGCCTGTAAATCATTATTTAATGAAAACTTCAACCGACGTATTAATATTAGGAGGCAGGTCAGTTGTTCCAAATATTGATGCAAAAACTATTCGACCATTGTCTAAACATTATTCTATAGATAAGAATTTTGTGTATTATGATGGCAAAAAAACGGCACTAACAGCAAAAAATCCAGGAAATATTAAAGTTTGGGATCAGGTAAACAGCCGTTATATTTCTGATGGCAAAATGGTGTATGCGGGCGCAAATTTTCCATTTACTTCAGTTGACGCTAAAACTTTTGGAATGATTCCATCTTCAGATTGGTACTTTGACAAAAATGGAATTTATGGACAAGAATGGAACGAAAAAGAAGGAAAGTCTGAACTTAAAAAATTTCCTTTTGTATACACACGAAAAGTAACATCCAAAAATACTTTTCATGGTTATTATTATTTAATCTATGAAAATCAGGCTTACGATGTTTATAATAAGAAAATGTATAAAAATCTTTCTCCGGCGCAAATCAATGCTGCAAAAAACGCTAAAACAGATATCCTCAATTCAACACAAACTAATCATTATGAATATCAATTGTATAAAGCGAATAACAAAATATACATTAATGGTAAAGAAACCACTGCAGATGCTGAAACGTTTGAAAGAATTCTGAATTATTACAAAGACAAAAACAACATTTACGTTTATTATGGCAGTCAAAAACTTATTCCCATAAAAGGTATTGATGCACAAAGCGTTAAGACATTCTACAATTTTCTAGCCGACAAAGATTATATCTATCGGGGCATTAATAAAATAATTAAAAATAAGAATGTCGAAATATTAGCCATTATGACTGGCTACAGACTTGGTTGTGGTTCAGATACAACTCCGGCATCTGATTATTATCTTCTTAAAAATGATGAAGGATATTGGCTAGCTCTAATTTCAAATGTTGTTAAGATTAAATATTTAGGCAATGAACCCATTGAAGGGACAGGAAATATTGGCACTCTATATACTGCTCCGGCAATAATCACGCCCGGAACTATAGACGAAAACAAAATTTATAATACACCAGAACTCGATGTATTGCCCGATTATAATGGTGGAACGGCTGCAAAAGTGAAATTTATAGATAAAAACTTTAAAGCACCAAAAGATGACGGAGAAATACTTCAGGGAAAAGTTTATTTGTCTTTTATAATAGAAAAAGACGGCACAATTACGAATCAAAAAGTATTAAGAGATTATGGTTATGGTTCCGGTCCAGAAGCTTTGAGAGTTTTGAATAAAATGCCAAAATGGATTCCAGGACAGATAAAAGGAAAAACAGTTCGATGTCTTTATTCTACTGTTTTCCTTATTCATAAATAAATTATAATCAGAGATTATTATCCCTTTTTATGCTTGAAAAATCATATTCTGTTTTTCCATTTTTTATAAAAGAAATATTTATGAAAAGAATACTATTCATTATTTTGTTTTGTTGCGCGCCACTTAATTTGTTTTCACAAACAATAACAGGATATACCTTAATTCCTGATGCTAATTTTGAAAAGTGCCTGATAGATATGGGATATGATTCTGGTAAACCTGACGGAAAAGTATTAACGACTGTAATTTCTAAAGTAAAATCACTAAATATTTCAGAAAAAAGCATTTCAGATTTAACTGGAATACAAGATTTTGAAGCATTAGATGATTTAACCTGTTTCGGAAATAAATTAACAAAACTGGACCTCAGCAAAAATACTGTCTTAACCTTTTTATCCTGTAGCAATAACAAACTAAAATCATTGAATGTAACAAAAAACGTTATTCTAACTCACTTGTTGTGTTATGATAATCAATTGAAAGCTTTAGATGTAACGCAAAATGCAAAATTAAATCAGTTAGATTGTTCCAAGAACAAATTAGCAACTTTAGACCTGAGCAAAAACACTGTCTTGCAGTATTTAATGTGTTCCAAAAATCAGTTAACCTCTTTAAACTTGAATAAAAATAGCACTTTAGAGTATTTACAATGCTCTAATAATGAATTGGCTTTTCTGAATCTAAGCCAAAATTCAAATTTAATTACTTTGGAATGCAATAATAATAAATTAACCCACTTGAATTTAACTCAAAATATTAATCTAGGTTCTATACAATGTCAGGAAAATCAATTGACAGCTATAAGTTTTTCAAAAAATAATAGCCTTACTGAAATTAACTGTTCCAATAATCAATTGACTGAATTGGATCTTAATGCTAACAAAACTTTGACTAGTTTGGGATGTCGCGAGAATCAGCTAAAAACATTGGATTTATCAAACAGTCTTTCTTTAAAAGGTTTTGATTGTTCTAAAAATCAATTAACTGATTTGACTATTAAAAATTGTCCTCTTATAAGTTATATGTTTACTGAGGAAAATCCTGATCTAAAATGTATTAGTGCAGATTTTGATGGAACACCTTATCATGTCAATGATGTTTCAGACTTTTCAAAATGCAAAATAATATGCGCAGAAATCGAACCTGGATACACGGTGATTCCAGATCTTAATTTTGAGAAAGCTCTTATTGCACTAAAATATGATTCTGGTGAACCAGACGGAAGAGTCTTTACAGCAAATATTGTCTCGATTACAGATTTGGATGTTTCCAATAGACAAATCCAAGACTTGAAAGGCTTGGAAGATTTTGTCGCTTTAAAAACATTAGATTGCTCTAGAAATAGCATTGAAAATCTGGACATTACCGAATATAAAGCTTTAACAAAGCTAATTTGTACTAAAAACCTAATAACTTCCTTAATTGTAAACAAAAATAAAAATTTAACTGCGCTTTACTGTCAGGAAAATTATCTAAATACTTTAGATATTTCGGGAAATAAGGTGCTAAAAGAACTAGATTGTGAATCTAATAGTATCGATTTAGATGTTTCGAATAATAAAGCACTGACTTTATTAAATTGTCAGCGCAATCACATGACTTCTTTAGATGTTAGCCAAAATAAAGCGTTGATTACTTTGAATTGTGATTACAACAACTTAAAATCTTTGAAATTGTCTAAAAATAAATTGCTAACCAATTTAAATTGTGATGGCAATAAATTAACAACTTTAGAACTTTCAGAAAATAAAGTACTGACTACCTTATATTGTAACAATAACTTATTAACTGACTTAAGTGTTACTAAAAACACTTCACTAATCGAATTGGGCTGTCATGCGAATCAAATAACAAACCTCGATTTATCTAAAAATTTACATTTAGACTATATTGATTGTCAATCTAACGAAATAGCAGATTTAGATGTTTCTAACAATATTGCTTTGACAATTTTACGGTGTGACAATAATAAATTAACAACTTTGAATTTATCTAAAAATGTAATTTTAGATGAGTTGTTTTGCAGTAATAATCTCTTATCTGTTTTAAACACAAATCTAAACCCAAAATTGGAAAAACTTGCTTGTGCAAATAATCAATTGACAAACCTTGATACTTCTAAAAATAAAGACTTAAAAATGTTGTATTGCAATGAGAATAAATTAAAAACATTGGATATAAGTCTAAACAAAGTATTGAATAATTTTAGCTGTGTATCGAATCAACTAAACACTTTGGATGTCTCTAAAAATACAGTTTTATGGTATTTAAATTGTAGTTCAAATAAATTAACTAATTTGAATATGAGTAAAAATACTCTTTTAATGCATTTTGAATGTAACTCTAATCTATTGAAAACTTTAGATATCACTAAAAACACAGCTTTAAAAGAATTTCGTTGCCAGCAAAATAAACTTGAAAATTTAGATCTGTCTCACAATCTGCAATTAATGAGAGTTTCATGTGAAGAAAACAAGATCAAAACTTTGGATTTATCCAAAAACACAGCATTGATTGATTTAATTTGTTCTTCGAATGAATTGATTTCTCTTAATCTCAAAAACGGAAATAATAGCACAATATCTTATGTTTCTGCTCTTAAAAATGATAAACTCAAATGCATTCAGGTTGATAAAGTAAATTTCCCTTCTTCCCGATGGTTTAAAGATTCTGGTGTTGATTTTTCTACATCATGTCAATAGAACAGAAATTATACTATTGAATATTCTTATGCTAGGAATTTGACACCATAAAGTAATCAGAATGAATTAAAACCTTTAAAAAACAATTAAAAGTCAAGATCTAAAATAGAAAAATGAGATTTAATATAACCTATACATTAAATTCATAACTTGATGATTGAAATAGATTTATCCTTTTCAAATCCTTATAAAAGCAGTTCGTGAATTGTCCCGTTAGGGCTACTAAAAAAAACTTCTGAGAAATCTGGAGCTTTTTTTATTATGTATGATTCAGGTTATTGAATTAGATATCAATAACAAAGTTTCCTTTTTACTTTGGTTATGACAAAATCTCCATTATCATATACTAAATACTTTATAATATATTCTTCATAACCGTAATCTGTTGAAAAATATACTTTAAAAGAATAATTTACAATATCCAAAATTCGCACATAAAATAATGGTGAATTCTCTGAATTATGTTTCAATGCAAAATTGTCGTTTACATTCTTAATATCATCTAAGATTTTTCTAGAAATCTTTAATATCTTTTCTTCGTTTTCAATAAACCTATCGATAAAATTTATTAAATATGAATTGAAATCATAACCTTCAATAATGTATTTTTTAGAAATTATTTTTTCCTTAAAAGAAAATTGATAATTGAATTTAGGGAAGTCATCACCTGCAGACAATTCGGCCTTAGTTTCCCATATTCTTTCATCTGTAGTTTGTCTAAAAATTAATATTCTATTATTTTTAGTTTTTATTTCCATGAAATAGTTCTTCTAGATTTTGTCTGTTAATAAATATTACACATTGACTAGTTTTCAAATATATGGATATGTAAACAAAAAAAGCAGAAAAAGAATTTACGTTCATGAGAAGGACTCTCGCACCAAGAAGCGAACAGTTTTTATTTCATACGTTTTGCTTCTATCTTTTTTCCATTCTGTAATAAAAACAAATTTGAAATTTCTCCTTTTTCGTTCTTTTCAAACTGAATTTGTGCATCTACTACTTTATAGAAAAATAACATTTCATTTTCTACAAATATTCGGAACGCATCTTGTCCTGTCAATTGTGAAAAAAGTTGGTCTTTATCTAATGAAATTTTTATTTCATACTCATTTTCAACGGCATAAGTCCCAACAAACTTTTGAAGTTCTTCAGGAGTAATACTAATTTCTTTTCTGATTTTTTGCACAGGCAATGGTTTATTATATAGAATACTTCTAATTGCTTTAGAAGGAATTGTAACGTTGCTGTGATTTTGAAGTATTATTATTGTTTTATCATTTGTAAGATGTCTATCGATAAAAGTTACATAACCTGGCCATCCCCCATCATGGTTTGCAATTTTTCCAAAATCAGCATTTTCTTCAATTCCCCAACCAAAACCATAATTCCTTTTAGCTCCGTCTTTCAAAGTTGCTAATTCAAAAACTGCTTTCATATCCTCTTTTGCAAGTAATTTATTGGTATATAATGCTCTATCCCAAATCAATAAATCGTTTACAGTTGAATTAACTCCTCCATCTCCAACAACACCATCAAGGAAAATAACAATTTTAGTTTCTTCCAATTCGTCTGGTAAAACATATTTTTTCAAACTATCTGAGTAAACATAACCAAAAGCATAATTCTCAATTTTCTTTGGCGATAATCTACGATTGTACGCAAAGGTATTTTTCATTTTCAACGGTTGGAAAATAGCCTTGTTTAGATAGTCAGCGTATGTCATACCCGATGCTTTCTCAATTATTGAAGCCAATAGTGCATAGCCCGTGTTGCTATATTCCCATTTAGTATTTGGCTCAAATAGTATTTTTGGTTGGTGTTTACTAAATATATTAATTATATCTTTGTTAGTGGCAATTTTAGATTTGTCAAATAAACTATCCATAAGCTGCATGTAGTCTGGTAGACCTCCAGTATGATTCAATAAGTTTTTTACCGTTACCCCTTTATAAAAAGAAAGTTCGGGTAAGTATTTTGTGATGTCATCGTCCAAATTCAACTTCCCTTTTTCTTTAAGGATCATTATTCCCATAGCGGTGAACTGCTTTGAACAAGATGCCAATTCAAAAATCGAATTTTCGTTCAATTTTTCTTTTGTCGTTTCGTTTGCAAGTCCAAAACTATGGCTATAAATAACTTTCCCTTTTTCTGCGATTAGAACATTTCCATTGATTTTCTCTTTTGAATAAAGGGAATTGAGCAAACTGTCAATTTTTTGAATTCGGTCTTGTCCAAATGTAAGATGTGCAATTAAAAGAAGTCCGATTGTAATTGTTAATTTCATTTTTTTATTTCTTGTTAATTAATGTAGTTGAGATGTCTCGCAAAATTGCCACCAACTTATTTATGTGTGTGACAAAACCACATATAGCTATCCAAATTTGGATAGCTATATGTGATAAATCTCATACATTATTTATCTTTCAAATATATATTTTTTTAACTGCAAATTGTTAAAAAGACAGTAAATTTGATTGATGCTTTTTAGCACTTATATGAGTAACTATGCAAACAAAAAGTATAGAAAAAATTAAGATGCACTTGCTAAAATATTGTAATAATACAAGATAATCTGGTTAGATATTTGAATGCTTCCTGCTACTAATGAAAAAAGCTATTTTTTCTCCCTCTTTATTTAACACAAAAAAACCTTGTAATAAAATTGTTTTGATTTTAGAAATTAAACACTAAATTAGCTATATATCATACTCGCCTTTAAACACTTGCCTATTTCTTCTTAATAAGAAACCAAAACATAATCTTGTTGCGTTTAATGCTTATAGAAAAACAAAACAATGCCGGGTTAATTACATTTATAGACACCGAAATCGAATCGGTTAAAGGTAAAATTCTTGATATAGGTGCAATTAAAGAAGACGGCAATCGCTTTCATAGTGCTTCTTTAGGAGAATTTATTCTGTTCCTAAAAGGAAGCGAATATATTTGTGGGCATAACATTTTAAATCATGATATTAAATACATAGGGAAAACAATTAGTGATGCTGGCATTAAGCCTTTAAACATCATTGACACTCTACATCTGTCCCCTTTATTATTTCCAACAAAACCTTACCATTCATTAGTAAAGGACGATAAACTTCAGACAGAAGAACTAAACAATCCTTTAAACGATTCTATTAAAGCGCAAAATTTGTTCAATAGTGAAGTTGCAGCTTTTTGGCAAATTGACGAAACACTCAAAGAAATATTTTATTCTCTCTTAAACCGCACAAAAGAGTTTGGAGCTTTCTTTCAGTTTATAAATTACATAAAATTTAACTCTGACACAGAAGCACAGATTAGATTAAAGTTTCGTAACGAAATTTGCGAACATTCAGATTTAACCAAAATAATATCTGAATATCCGATTGAATTGGCGTATTGCCTTTCACTTATTCATTCATTTATAATCCATAAAAATGTTCACTCCATTACTCCTCCATGGGTTCTTAAAAACTACCCAGAGGTGGAACGCATTATGTTATTACTACGTGGCAGGCCTTGTATAACAGGATGCAGCTATTGCAATAATGCTCTAGACATTCACAAAGGACTAAAAAAATTCTTTGGCTTTGATTCGTACCGCACCTATGGCGGAGAACCACTTCAGGAGAAAGCTGTTAAAGCAGCTATTAATAACAAATCAGTATTGGCTGTTTTTCCAACGGGCGGAGGAAAATCTATTACATTTCAAGTTCCTGCGCTTATGAGTGCCGAAAACACTAAAGGTTTAACCGTTGTAATTTCTCCTCTCCAATCGTTAATGAAAGATCAGGTAGACAATCTTGAAAAAAATGGAATAACTGAGGCGGTTACTATTAACGGATTATTGGATCCGATAGAAAGAGCGAAATCATTTGAAAGAATTGAAAATGGATCTGCTTCAATCTTATATATATCACCTGAATCGTTGCGATCAAAAACTATCGAAAAACTAATTTTAGGCAGGAAAGTAGCGCGTTTTGTAATTGATGAAGCCCACTGTTTTTCGTCATGGGGACAAGATTTCAGAGTTGACTACCTTTACATTGGCGATTTTATAAAATTAATACAGGAATATAAAAATCTTGAAGAAAGCATACCAGTATCCTGCTTTACTGCAACGGCCAAACAGAAGGTAATTGAAGACATCCGGAATTATTTTATCGAAAAACTTTCATTGGATCTTGAAGTATTCACTTCCAAAGCGTCAAGGACTAATCTTCAGTACAGGGTTTTTAAAAAGCAAAATGAAGAAGAAAAATATTTGTCTGTTAGAGATTTAATTGAGAAGAAAAACTGCCCAACAATTATCTATGTATCCCGAACACTCAAAGCCTATAAACTTTCCGAGCAACTAGTAAAAGATGGTTTTAATGCAAAACCATACCATGGGAAAATGGATAAAAACGAGAAGACCGAGAACCAAAATACTTTTTTAAATGGTGAAACACAAATCATGGTGGCTACTTCTGCATTTGGCATGGGAGTAGATAAAAAGGATGTTGGCTTAGTTATTCATTATGAAATTTCAGATTCCCTAGAGAACTATGTTCAAGAAGCTGGACGAGCAGGTCGAGATGAGAATATTTCGGGCGATTGTTTTGTGTTGTTTAATGAAGAAGACCTTAGTAAGCACTTCATTCTTCTTAATCAGACTAAACTTTCTATAAAAGAAATTCAGCAGGTATGGAAAGCAATAAAAGACATTACAAGGTTCCCATCTAAAATATCTAATTCTGCATTGGAAATTGCCCGTAAAGCAGGTTGGGATGATAATGTTGCAGAAATAGAAACACGTGTAACCACAGCTATAGCAGCCTTAGAAGATGCAGGATATTTAAAACGTGGGCAGAATATGCCAAGGGTCTTCGCTAACGGTATTTTATCTAAAAATGCTGAAGAAGCTATTAGCAAAATAAATAGTTCCAAAAAGTTTGATGAAGAACAAAAAAAGCAAGGCATTCGTATTATAAAAAAACTCTTTTCAAGTAAAAGCAGAAAACAAGCTAATGATGAAAATCCTGAATCAAGAGTAGATTACATTAGTGATCATTTGGGTATCATAAAAGAAGAAGTAATTACTATAATAAACTTGTTTCGTGAGGAAAACATCCTTGCCGATTCTAAGGATCTGACTGCATTTATAAAAAACACTGATAATAAAAACCGTTCTCTTTCTATTGTAGAGCTATATGGTAAAATTGAAAACTTTTTACTGCAAGTTTTCAAAGAAGAAGAAAGTGTTTTTCACTTAAAAGAATTAAACGAAGATGCTGAAAATTATGGATGTCAAGATGTAAACACCAGTAAACTAAAAACGATAATTAATTTTTGGTCTATTAAAAGTTGGATTAAAAGAAAGAACTTAGACCACTCTAAAAATCATATTGCCATATTCTGCCTTCAAAGTAAAGAGCTATTAAAAAATAAGCTCGAAAGGCGTCATGAACTTGCAACATTTATCATTGAATTCTTTTATAATAAAACCATCACAGAAACGATAAAAGGGCAGTTAGATAAAGATGAAATTTTGGTGGAGTTTTCAGTACACGAATTAAAGTTTGCTTATGAAAATAGTGCCAACCTTTTCAAAATAGAAATAAGCATTGATGATATTGAAGATACATTATTCTATCTCTCTCGAATTGAAGCAATAAAAATAGAAGGCGGTTTTCTTGTCATTTATAATGGTTTAGCTATTGAGCGAACTGAACAAGATAATAAAAAACGATATACGAAAGACGATTACCAAAAGCTCAGCCAATTTTACGAAAACAAAGTTCAGCAAATTCATATAGTGGGCGAATATGCCCAAAGAATGATTGACGATTACAAAAATGCACTTCAGTTTGTAGAAGACTATTTCCAGCTTAATTACAGTTCTTTCTTAAACAAATATTTTAAAGGTAGTGAGAGACAAAACGAGATTAAGCGAAATGTTACTCCTGCAAAATTCAGACAGTTATTTGGAGAACTATCGCCAACACAATTAAAAATTATAAAAGACAATGAAACACAGCATATAGTTGTTGCTGCCGTGCTGGCAGCGGAAAAACAAAGGTTTTAGTCCATAAACTGGCTTCGCTATTGTTAATGGAAGATGTGAAACATGAGCAGTTATTGATGTTAACATTTTCAAGAGCAGCTGCTACTGAATTTAAAAAGCGTCTTCTAAAGTTAATTGGTAACGCTGCCAACTTTATTGAAATTAAGACATTTCATTCTTACTGTTTTGATCTTTTAGGCAAGGTTGGCACGTTAGAAAAATCTACGGATATTTTAAAATGTACAGTTGAAAGAATTAAGAATGGGGATGTTGAGGCTAATAAAATCACTAAAACTGTTTTAGTAATCGACGAAGCCCAAGATATGAATGCAGATGAATTTGCCCTTATAAATGTATTATTGGAACAGAATGAGGGAATGAGGGTCATAGCAGTGGGAGACGATGACCAAAATATTTATGAATTTAGAGGTGCGAGTTCTAAATATCTGGAACAGTTTATCTATGACAACAATGCAATAAAACATGAATTAATCGAAAATTATCGTAGTAAAAGTAATTTGATTTCATTTTCGAATCAATTTGTGCAACAGATTCAACACCGCCTAAAAGAAACACCAATTATAGCGAATCAAATTGATAATGGAAAAATCAAAATTATTAATTACCAAAGCAACAATCTAATTACGCCTCTCGTAACGGATGTTGTTAACGCAGACCTTTCTGGAACTACGTGTATAATAACAAAAACTAACGAGGAAGCTATAAAAGTTGCTGGACTTCTTTTAAAAAATGGTGTTGTGGCAAAACTAATACAGTCTAATGATGGTTTTAATTTATATAATCTTGTTGAGGTCAGATTTTTATTGAATAAAATAGATTCTGGCCCTAATATTTACACAATTAGTGATGAAATTTGGGATAATGCCAAAATAGAGCTAAAGAATACTTTCAATAAAAGCAGTAAACTAGAGATTTGCGAGAATATTATCAAAGATTTTGAAACCACTAATCCTAATAGAAAATATAAATCTGACTTAGAGGTTTTAATTCGTGAATCTAAGTTGGAGGATTTTTATAATGAAAATGGCGAAACAATTTTTGTATCGACCATTCATAAAGCTAAAGGAAAAGAATTTGATAATGTATTCCTTTTACTAGAGAATTTTAACATAACTGCAGATGAAGCCAAGCGACAATTATACGTAGCAATGACTAGGACTAAATGCAATTTAAATATTCACCTAAATGCAAACTATCTCAATCATCTTTCTGCAGAAAACCTTGAACAAATAAACGATTTTGAAATCTATACTTCACCTGATAAAATTGCTATACATGCCACTTTCAAAGATATCTGGTTAGACTACTTTATTAACAGACAGGCCTTAATTTCACAACTAGTCTGTGGAGAAACGCTACATGTTAAAGGTAATGAATGTTTAAACTCAAGTGGTCAATCTGTACTGAAATTCTCAAAGCAGTTCATTGAGAAAATTGAGATAATGAAATCAAAAAACTATGAACTAAAAAGCGCAAACGTGAATTTCATATTATATTGGGTTAAAGAAGAAACTTCGCAGGAAATCAAAATAGTTTTACCAGAGCTTTATTTTGAGAGTATAAGGCATAGTAAAAGTTAGCTATTTGTCCCTGTATTTCTCATTGCAAAACGAAACCTATTTCGTCTTCATATTCTTAAATGTTTTCATATAAACAAATTGCCTGATTTCACAAAAAGAATTAAGATGCAGATGCGCTAATTTTATAATCATCCAATTATAAAGCTATTTTCCATTAAGGATATTACCTAAAACTATTGTAATAACTGTTGCCCGTAATTTTATTTGTCTTTTGTGATTCTAAATCCAAATCCATCATTTCGTGTATCTTTTGGAGATTGGTATCTCACTTCCGGCATATGAATTCCGTAATCTAATGGTTTTCCATCTGCACTTTGGGTTTCGTAAAACCAACTTACACCTTTCGAGATTTTATATGATCCTTCTCCTTCTGGTGGTCACTTGAGGATTTTGTTTGCTTACTAAACTATCCTTTTCAGGATTATACCAATCAGAAACCCATTCCCCAACATTTCCAGTCATATCGTAAATTCCTAGTTCATTAGGTTTAAGAAGTCCCACTTTATGAAAAATACTATCTGAGTTTTCTTTTACCCAACCAATTTCAATTGGATTATTACTGCCGCTATACTTGTAGTTTTTAGTTTTCTTTCCACCTTTAGCAGCGTACTCCCACTCTGCTTCTGTTGGTAATCTTCCTCCTGCCCATTTTGCATAATCATTTGCTTCATCCCAAGTGGCAAGCATCGGATTTTCGTCTATCCATTTATAATATACTTTTACTCCATGTGCATTTTCTGTAGGTGCGTCTGGCATTTTTCTTCCCGTTTTTTCACAAAACTCCCTAAACTGTTTAACCGTTATTTCATATTTACTTATATAAAAATCATCCAGTTCAACCATTCTGTGCGGACTCGTAAAACCATTTATGGTGTCTCCTTTGGGGCTAATGACCATTTGGTTTTTGCCTTGTTCAAAAGTGCCCCCCTCTACGAAAATCCACTCAACATTGTCTTCTTCACAGGAAGTAAACACCAAAAGTCCAAGAAAGATTATAAGTAATTGTGTTTTCATATGGTTTGCTTAAAATTACTGTCACTATATCTGACAACTACACAAATCTATCCAAATTTTTATAATACGACGATACTTTAAAGAAACAAAATTCGTTGCGACAAAGACAAAATCTCTTAAAAAAATCCTAAACTTTTTTGCCTTTTCCAAATAAAAATTTCCCAATAAACCTCCATGTCGCCCTAGACCAAAATATCTTATAATTCTTTCATAATTTTAGTTAATCATTTCTTAATCTGCTAAGAAAACAATTTGCATTACTATAAATTCGTCCTGTGATTTAGTATGAAATTAGCTATCTTTTAGAAATTAGCGTCATTCAAATTACAATCCAAAAGCAAAACTTAAAAACAACTAAATACCAAAACGTGATTTATACCACACTTTTAAATATTGCGGTTTTTCAGGGAATCGTTTTAGGCTTTATTATTTTAAAGTCTTCCATTTTCAATAGTAATTCAAATAAATATCTGGCAGGTTTGCTTTTTACACTTTCCATTATTTTACTGAATCATGTTTTTGAGGTTGAAGATGCATTTATCCCATATCCTTTCCTTCGCTTTATTGATCATATCGAATGGACATTTCTAATACCCGCTTTTATATTCCTATTTATTATAAACAGAATTGATGATTCTGTAAAAAAGCAAGCAAAAATCTTATTTGTGTTTTATTCCCTTTGCGTATACCGTGATACTTAATATTGCTTGCGATCTGGATCGTGTTGCAGGACTTTATACTATTCCTGAATCGGGTTCTGGTTTACTCAAAATACTGGGTCTGATTCATCTTGTGTTAGCCATTACATTCATGCCTTTTTTGCTGTGTTACTCTTATTTTATGCTAAGACATTTAAAAGATCCTCAGGAAAAAAAATTGGATCTTTATTCTTTTAACAATTGTTTCTTCATCGCTATTTGCTTTTCTTATTATTGCTTTAGCTAACAAATTTATTCCATTTGACCTTTCTGCAACAATGAGCATTTTGGCTTTTTTTGCCACATTCATAATTCATTGGACTGCTTATATCGGTATTTATAAATACAAACTGGCCAAAGACCACGAAGCTGTTTACAATTTTTTAAACAGAGATTTAGCCATTTCGTCCGCCCATGTTCAAATTATAGAAAATGACACTCAAGAAGAGTATTGCGAATCTATCACCGCAGATAATCTTTACTTTCAAGAACTAGAACTTTTTTGCAAGGAACAGCACATTTATACTGACAGTACATTAAACAGAGAAAAAGTTGCCGAAAAATTAGGTATAAGCCCAGGATATGTTTCTTTAATTGTAAACACCATAACAGAAGATAACTTTGCCAACTACATCAACAAATATCGGGTTGAAGCGGTTAAGGAAATGATTTCAAATTCTGAATATGAAAACTATAATTTGCTTGCAATGGGTCTAGAATCTGGCTTTACTTCCAAAACCACTTTTTACAAAGCTTTTAAAAAAGTTACTGGTCAAACACCAAATGAATATAAAAACAACCTCAAATAAGTACCAATTTATCCACTTTTAAGCTTTTGAAACCTCTGCTAATTTTGCTTTTTTGAATTTTGGCATCAAATAATTCAAAACACTTTTTATGAAAAAAAATTTATTGTTAGCTGTTTTTACAGTTTTAGGATTTGTGAATATAAATGCCCAAGAAATTAAATTTGGAGCTAAAGCGGGTTTAAACTTTGCAACTATCAGTGAAGATAATACCGAAAATGCTGATTTTGTAACATCGTATAACATTGGTGTTATGTCAGAAATTCCAATTTCTGAAAAATTTTCTTTTCAACCCGAAATAATGTATTCTCGCCAGGGATATAGTTTCAGTAATGACATAGTTGCCTTAAATTATTTAAACATTCCTTTAATGGGAAAATATTATGTAACAAAAGGGTTAAGTATTGAAGCTGAACCGCAGATAGGTTTTTTGCTTTCTGCTAAAAATGAAAAGATAGATGTAAAAGATTCGTTTAATACTTTTGATTTTGGCGTTAATTTTGGCTTAGGCTACAAACTAGAAAATGGACTAAATTTTGGTGTAAGATATAATTTGGGTCTAACTAATATTAATAATTTGGAGAACTCGTCTGATAAAAATAAAAACGGAGTATTTCAAGTATCTGTTGGTTACTTCTTTTTCTAAAACATCATAATCTTAAAAAAGACACCGCTTTCGAGTGGTGTCTTTTTTGTTTATTAAAGTCAGAAAAGCAAAAAATGCATTCTAATAATACTTCGTAAATATCTCTGGATTTGTTCTTTACTATCAAATATAATTTCATAAATAAGTGCCGATTTATCCAATTTCGAGTTTTTGAAACCCTTCCTAATTTTTCTTATATGATTTTTGGAATCAAATAATTCAAATCTCTTTTTATGAAAAAAAACTATTTACTCCTTATCATTTTGTTTGCTTTTTATTCGGTCAATGCCCAAAATGAAATCGATCCTTATCAGAAAAATAATGAAATCAAATTAAATGCACTTGCTCCTCTATGGCAATCTTTTCAGGCCACTTACGAAAGACATTTAAATCATAATTCATCATTAGGACTTTCTTTTTATTATGTGTTTGATAATACAAAAAATGAAAAGGATTTAAATTATGCAATATCTCCATACTACAGAAGATATTTTGGCGAAAAATACGCGTCGGGCTGGTTTGTTGAAGGATTTGGAATGCTGGCTTCAACAGATGGCAAAAAAATATACGCTTCAGAAGATCACTCGATATATACCGAGAATCCCGACGCTATTAATTTTGCTCTCGGTGCTGGCGGAGGCTGGAAATGGGTCAGTAAAAGCGGATTTCTTTTGGAAGCCAATCTTGGCTATGGCGGTATATTAATCAATGCTGATAAAACAGATCATACTATTGTTGCAAAATTTGGCTTGAGTGCTGGATATAGGTTTTAATAAAATATAAACCTACTAAAAGCTTCGGAGAAATCTGGAGCTTTTTTATAAATATACTTTATCTATATAAAACCCGTTATTTCTTTACAATAATTTAATATCATGTTTTCTTAATAACTGATTTTATATTATTAAATGTTTTCTTAAATTTGCAATTCCGTAATGAAACGATTAGTTTTTATTCCAAAATTGTGATTTTCATATCAATACCACAAAAACAACTTTAAAATTTCTTAAAAACAAATTATATTATAATTACAATTCAACACAATGCAAAACAAACACAACCCCAAATTCTTATTTTTTGCCGTTTTAGCCTTATTTTTTTCTGTCAATTTATTTTCTCAAAAAAGTGTTTACGCTGGAATCGAAATTGGACGTAGAGCCATAAAAGTTTCTGTAATTGATGTAAATAACATCAGAAAAGCTGATTATAAAATTCTTTCTTTCTGGACAGAAAGAATTCCGTTTGCTGACCATATTACTGCTAACGGCGAACTTACACAAGAAGATATCACTAGAACTAGTGTTATCGTTACTAACCAATTGCAAAGAATTAAAGCTGAAAACAAAATTCTTGAGGAAAACATTTTTGTTGTAGCGGCTCCTGTTTTTGCTTCTGCACGTAACTTAGATGTTTTAAAAAATAAAATTGCGATTTTAACTGGAAAACAATTAGAAGTATTAGATGTTAACGAAGAAGCAAAAACACTTGTAAAAGGTGCTATACCGCCTGTTGACTTTGCTAATGCTTTCCTTCTAGATATTGGTGCTCAAACTACAAAAGGAGGTTATATTGACGAACTTAAAGACGGTAAATTAGAATTTATTCCTTTAGAGCTTAGTTTTGGTACGATGACACTTACTGATGCTGTAGAAAAAACGGTGGTAAACAAAAGTCAGGTAAACGATATGTCGACTTACCAAGAGAAATCTTTTGATTATAATGTAATTCTACGTAAAAAGACAAAAGAATTATTTGATGCGAATCCTCCTTTGGCTAAAAAGGATAAATTATACTTATCTGGTGGCGCTGTTTGGGCGTTTTCAACTCTTTTCTATGACGAAAATGTGAATAAAGAGCATTATGTTGCCTTAACTCTTCAAGATGTTATCGATTATGATGCTATTCTTAAAAACAACTTTAACAAGTTTACTAATCTTGCCAAAACAAATAAAGAAGCTGCGAGAGTTTTAAGCACTTACGACCAAAAATACTTGATTTCGGCAAACAACATCCTTGTAACTTGTCTTGAAAGTATTCCAGACTATGCAACAAAGAAAATTTTCTTTGTAAAAGAAGGACAGGTAATCTGGTTAATCTCTTACATTGCAGATCGTTCTAAAAAAATAAATACTAATTTCTAAAAAGTATTTTTTCAATATTATAAAGCCTCAGAGAAATCTGGGGCTTTTTTTATTGCTTCACATTTCAATTTAAAACATACCAGTATTTTTAACTTCTACTATTTCAAAATGGTTGCAACTTATAATTTGCAACCACATTTACCATTCAAAAAAGCATAATTTTTCTTTTAAACTCTAATTTTAAAAATCAGGAAAAAATCTTATACAACATAAAAATCTCCCGATTATGAAAAATTTAACCGCTTTTTTTATCGTCACACTTTTAGCAGTAACTGCCTGTAAAAAAGAACCATCAAAAGATAATCAAGAAACAGCAAATGCATTGTCTACTGACTCCATAACTGCTATTGCAAAAGAAGCTTGGATATACGGCTATCCAATATTTTATAATTACAAAGCCATTTACTCCAGTGCAATCAACAAAGAAGCGAAAGAATATTCAGGATTTAACAAATTCAAAAGCGTCGCTGCAAGCGCAACTCCCGCAGATACTTTAATCATAACCATCAATAATGATACTCCGTATTCAATGGCACCAATTAATGTTTCAGACGAACCTGTTATTCTTGAAGTGCCAAAAATAGAAAACGATCGATATTATGTAATGCAGTTTGTAGACCTCTACACCTTCAATTTTGAATATGTAGGATCGCGAGCCACTGGCAATAATGCAGGTAAATATCTCATTGCAGGGCCAGATTGGAAAGGAGAAACTCCTAAAGGCATTGATAAAGTTTTACATTCTGAAACCAATTTAATATATCTCGTAGGCCGTACTCAGTTACACGATCCTGCCGATGTATCAAATCTTAAAAAAATACAGGCACAATATAAATTAATTCCTTTGCATGAATATACAAAACAGCCTGCTCCTCCTATAAAAAAATACAATCTCCCTCTGCCAGTCTGGAAAGAAAGTGATTACAACTCGCTTCAATTTATCAGTGCGCTAAATGCTTTATTACAATATGCAAACGAAGACAGCAGCGAAAAAGAACTGAGAAAACGTTTTGCCAAAATTGGAATTGTGCCTGGAGAATCTTTTGACAGTTCAAAATACTCGCCTGAAACGATAAAAGCAATTGAAAAAGGAATTGCCGAAGCCAAACAAGAACTGAACTCTAAAATAGATAATGTCAAAGATGCGGGAAGTCTTTTTGGTACACGTGCAGAACTTAAAAACAATTTTCTGAACCGTGCAATTGCCGCAGCTGCCGGAATTTATGGAAACACTAAAGAAGAAGCCGTTTATACCGGAAGCAGTGTCGATAAAAATAATCAGCAGCTTTTAGGAAACAATAAATATGTATTAAAATTTACTAAAGATCAGTTGCCTGAAGCCAAATACTTTTGGAGCATCACGATGTACAATCTTCCAAAACGTTTTCTGATTCCAAACCCAATAAACAGATATTCTATTGGCAATAAAACCAAAGGTTTAAAATATGAGTCAAATGGAGATTTAGTTATTTATCTCCAAAGTACTTCGCCTGGAAAAGACAAAGAAAGCAACTGGCTTCCGACACCTAAAGATGAAAAATTCATGTTTGTAATGAGAATTTACGGTCCGCAGCCAAACGTTATTAATAATATCTGGAAAATGCCTCTTCCAGAAATTGCAAAATGAAAATCATAATTTCAGAAATAAAATCATAACCATTTTTCTAATTTTAATTTCAAATAATATGAAAAATTACAAATTACTATCGGGAATATTTCTAGTTACGATATCATTACTAATTTCTTCCTGCAAACAGAATAATGACAAATCAGAAACCGATTCTTCAACATTAAAAGATTCAACTGCTGTAAATGAGGATTCAGTCGCACAAAAAAACAGTGTTCCAGTAACTGCGGCAAATTTCAATCGTGCAGAAACAGATCTTTATTTTACGACTTCGGTTAAAGATGCTGGTGGTATTGGTAATATACATCATTATAGAACTTTAATGCCAATTGACAAACAAACTGTAATTCGCGCTAACAGAGATGTATTGTATTCTTCTGGAGTTTATGATCTCGATGCTGAACCAATAACCGTTACACTGCCAGATCCAGGAAAACGTTTTATGTCCATGCAGACTATCGACGAAGATCACTATTCTGAAACGTATTACGCTCCCGGAACTTTTACTTTTACAAAGGAAAAAATCGGGACACGCTATCTGATGTTAGGAATAAGAACTTTTATTGATCCGAATGATCCGAATGATTTACCGAAAGTTACAGCATTGCAAGATGCAATTAAAATTAGCCAAAAAGATAAAGGAACTTTTTCGGTTCCAAATTGGGATCTAGTGAGTCAAAAGAAAGTTAGAGATTCTTTAATTGATGTTTCTAAAAAATTATCTGATACAAAAGGAATGTTTGGAGTAAAAGGTAAAGTCGATGAAACACGCCATTTATTAGGAAGCGCAACAGGATGGGGCGGAAATCCAGAAAAAGATGCACTTTATCTTTCTGTTTATCCTAAAAAAAATGACGGAAAAACGGTCTATAAACTTAAAGTTAAAAATGTTCCTGTTGATGGATTTTGGTCTATAAGCGTATACAATAAAGAAGGTTACTTTGAAAAAAACGATCTCAATATGTATACCTTAAATAACATTACCGCGAAAAAAGATGCTGACGGATCGATCACTATCCAGTTTGGAGGTTGTGACGGAAAAACCCCAAATTGTATTCCTGTTGCTGCAGGCTGGAATTACTGGGTTAGACTATATCGTCCGCACAAAGAAATACTTAATGGCTCATGGAAATTTCCTGAAGCGGTTGAAGTTAAATAAATACCAGCATCAATAAAATTAAGGCTTCAGAGAAATCTGGAGCTTTTTTATTTAAATTTATCTGTTAAAAATTTCATCACGTCAAAACTATATCGTAATATTGCAATATTAATATAATTCAATATGGGAGCAACTAAGACTGAACATTTTACAGACGCACAAAATCAAATTGCTACAATTGCTAAAGCCTTGGGGCATCCTGCAAGAATTGCCATAATCGAATATTTATTGAAAGTAAATGAATGTATTTGCGGTGATATTGTAAACGAGCTGCCTCTTGCCCAGCCTACCGTTTCTCAGCATCTAAAAGAGTTGAAAAATGCTGGAATCATTAAAGGAAATATTTCTGGAAATGCAATTTGCTATTGTATTGACGAAAAAACAATTGATATTTTAAACTCCTATTTTTTAAACATCACACAAACCATTTCAAAATCAAAATGTTGCTAAAACATTTTTTTTGATTAACTATATCGCAATATTGCAATTAACAAATAAATAAAAACAAGATGAAATTATCAGAAATAAAACAGATTTTACCAACATTAGATAATGTGGAATTTCAATTAGAAAACGGAACTTTTGTGCCAGAACATTTTCATGTAACAGAAGTTGGAGTAGTTACCAAACATTTTATTGATTGCGGCGGAGTAATCAGAAATGAAAAAGCAGTAAACTTTCAGCTTTGGGATGCTAACGATTTTGAACATCGTTTAAAACCTAATAAACTATTGAACATCATTCAATTGTCTGAAGATAAACTAAACATTGAAGACTTAGAAATTGAAGTGGAATACCAAAGCAATACAATTGGCAAATATGATTTAGAATTTAATGGAAAAACTTTTGTCCTAAAAAACAAAACCACAGCTTGTTTAGCCCAAGATGCGTGTGGTATTCCAGCTGAGAAACAAAAGATCAATCTTACTCAACTAACCAATGACAATGCTTCATGCTGTACTCCAAATTCAGGATGTTGCTAAAAAATGAAAGAACAAATCTTTAAATACAAGAAACCAATTATAATAACCTCATCTGTTATTTTACTGCAGCTCATTTTCGGTTTTGAACCCAAATTCTGCATCATAAATATCATTTGGTTATTTGTTTAATTATGAAAAAGAAAATATTAATACTTTGTACAGGAAATAGCTGCAGAAGCCAAATTGCCGAAGGCTACATGAAATTCTTTGCAGGAAATAAAGCTGAGGTTTACAGCGCGGGTGTAGAAACTCATGGCGTTAATCCAAAAGCGATTTCGATAATGAAAGAGGATGGAATAGACATTTCGAATCATACATCGAATAATATTGATGAATATACTCATATCGATTTTGATTTTGTGATTACAGTCTGTGATAATGCTAAAGAGCGATGCCCGTTTTTTCCAACAAAAGCAGTCAAATTTCATTATAATTTTCCAGATCCAGCAAAAGCAACAGGAACAGATTCTGAAATCATGGAACAATTTAGAGCCGTGCGAGAACAGATAAAAGAGTATTGCAGAAATTTTGCTACAGAACACGTAAATTAGCATTATTGAATATTCCGTTAGGAATATCTCGTCGGTAGAAAAAAAATAATATCGTTTTGCATTGTGTCTTGTACGGACACCTAATTTGCGAAAATTTTACCAACGAGACGTTCCTACGGAACGTGTAATCGTGATTTAAATTTCGTTTCTACCGACGAAACATTCCTACGGAATGAATAGCTCCAGGTTTCTTTGGAGCTTTTTTATTTAACCTCAGCATAAGATTCTTTAATCTGCATTTCATTAATTATATCCAACAATTCCATTTCATCGGTTGGAAATAATTGAAGCGCTTGTTCTAAAACCAATCCAACATCTATAGATAACTTTTTTCCATTATCTTGTTCTAATCCCAAAATACACAGTTTTAGCATATTTGTTATTACACAACCTAATTCGGAGTAATTTAAAACCTTGATTTCTGCGTTGTAACCTTTATCAGTCGATTTTAAAATATTTAAATATTGAGCTGATTGTTTTTTTAGATACTCTATTTCTACCGCTTCCATTCTTTGAATTTTATATTATTTTCAATAATTCAAATGTCATAATATATTTTCACTAATCGGTTATCTTATATGATAACAATGCTTAATATTCCGTTAGGAATATCTCGTCGGTAGAAAAAAAAATAATATCGTTTTACATTGTGTCCTGTAGGGACACCTGATTTGCTAAACAATTACCGATCAAACGTTCCTACGGAACGTATAATCATGGTTCATGCTAATTTTTACCAATGAGACGTTCCTAGGGAACGTATATTCATGATTCAAATCTCGTTTCTACCGATGAAACATTCCTACGGAATGAGTTGCTTCAAAAATCTTGTGTGCATTTTTAAACATGACTTCATTAGATATAAAAACCAAAAATGCGTAAATCCAAAAGGACTTACGCATTTTTTCTGATGAAACATTATAAAAAACGCCGTTTATCTTCTTCTTCCGCCGCCGCCACCGAAGCCACCGCCTCCCATACTACGAGAACCGCCTCCCATTTGGCCAGCGCTTGGTCGTGACGAAGCACCTCCTCCTCTATTAAAATTGGATCCTGAAGAGCTTCCTCTATTTAGATTTGAAGTCCCTGCACTTGGTGATGCACTTTGTCTCGTTCTTCCAGATGCACTAGTATTTCCTGCCCGATTTGTATTTCCTGTTGATGGTCGTGTGCTTGCAGAATTACGCGAACCTTCACGATTGGTATTATATCGGTTATTAACAGAATTGTCTCGCACTGTATTAGATCTCATTTTATTATTGTTGTAATTATTGAAGTTGTTTCTGTTATTAATATACACATTGTTACCGCCATGATAATGTCCGCCATGATACCCATGATGATGGTAATAATGGTTGTGACGATAAATACCAACCGCCATTACGGTAAAAGCAGCGAAGTAAGGCGGATAAAATCCGTAATGATATGGTGGATAGTACGGCACATAAGCTGGTGAATATACATATTGTACAATGGGCACCGTTTCTACTACAACCGCTGTTACGGCTGGCGCGCTTTGTACGGGTTCATCTCCTGTATAGGCAGGATTTGCTGTTTTTGCTGGTGAAGATTTAGCAACTGGCTCAATGACATAATCTTTTCCATACAGCAGCTCATCGCCGACAATCTGCATTTTTACCTTTCCATTTTTGTCTTTATCAACCAAAATAACGGCAACATCTTGATTTTCTTTTTTGTTTACAGCAACTTGAAGAATAAAAGTAAACGAATTTCCGTTTTTCTTTGTGACTACTTTTATAAAGTCCACTTTTTTATCCAGATTCAAATCCAGATTATTGATTCCTGTTTTCTCCAGATTCAGATTTTTTTCAAATTCTTCAATGGTTTTTGATTTCTGAAACAAGCTCATCACAGCATAAAGATCAAGATTGTCTCCAGGAAGCCCAAGTTCTGGTCCATCATTATCGGCTTGACAAAAAATCAACTGGGCAGACATGATTAATGCAACTGTCAAATATTTTGTAAATATCTTTATCATAGTAAGAGTATAAAATATTAATAAGAAGAGTAGAAAATCATTCTTTTAAACTTTCTATTCTGTACCCAGAAATTTTCTAATGTACTTTGGTTTTATCCAATTCGCCAATAAAAGGAATGGCATTCTGAATTTCGGCTCGTATGGTTACTTGCAGATACTGTTCGAGCTGTACAAATTTTGCAGCATTGATTCCGCCAATAGCTTTAACCAATTTAGAATGTGTTTTAGCAAGCAGTTTTTCAGAATCTTGATTGTACTTTAAATTGGATGAGGTTAATTCTGTGGCTTTAGCATCGCTCAAAGTGGCATAATTTTTCGCATAATCTTCTAGAATTTGAATCTTCTTCTGACTTAAAGCTTTACGTTCTGTTTCGTATTTGTCGTAAATAGGCTGAAATGCAACTGCCTGTACATCGGTCAAACCCAAATATTCTTTAACCACTTCTGCCTTAGATTTTCCGTAAAGGTCTTGTATTAATTTAATCTCATCAACAGAACCTTGCGCATTGGCATTTAATCCAAAAGCCAACAAGAGTATAAATAGTATCTTTTTCATAATTTTTATTTTATAGTTTATTATGCAGAATGTTGTTATAAAGGAAATCCTTAATTATTCTACTAATCCATCAGAAGCACTCATGTCTCTTACGCACACATATTTGCCATCTCTTTTTTCAAAATAACTCATATAATTTCCCGTATTAATTGGTGTTTTGGTAGAATCTGTCACTTTATAATAGCCTACTTCTAAAACCATATTACCATCGCGAGAGACAAAAACTTCTTTGGTTTCAAATGATATTACATTGGTATTATTGGCCAAATCTGATTTTAAAAATTCGTATCTCGCTTCTTTACCAATTAGTGGAGGTCTGTTTTGATAAAATGTAATAGCATCATCTGCATAGTAACCAATCTCTTTTAGCTGGCCAGCGTTGTATGTTGCCGCATATTCATTTTCTTTTGCCTGAATTTCTTTCTTGACCTGTTTTAAGTCGATCACAACATTCTCTTCTTTTTTTGTATTGCAGGAAACCAATAAAAAACAGAACCCTGCTAAAACCGCTCTTGTTATTATTTTATTTTTCATATGCATGTAAATTTTCAAGTTGATATAAATTTTATTTTCCATTACAAGCCACTTAAAAAAATAGGTTTGTAAATACAGTCTTTTTAATAATTCAATTCGACATTCAGCATCCCAATTACTCCTTTTGATCCCACTTGAGTAGGATAACTTAAATACCCTACTGGCGAATGACTTTCGTACATTACTTCTGGGTTTATGCGGAAAAATTTGGTTTTAAACGGAAACCAGTTTAGTCCGCAGGTTACTTCCCACGGTTTACCGTAATCTCCATTTATATAAGAATAAGTGCTGTACAATTGCAGTTTTTTATCCACAAGCATTGCAGAACCCTGAAGCGAAAAACCAGAATCATAGAGTTTGGTTACCGGAATTTGTCCAGATGTTTCAAAATCTGACAGCCAGCGCATAAACAATTCTACATCAAAAGAAAAACCGTTGTATTTAACTCCAGTATTAAAAGATGCCATCTGATACTTTGCATTGATTACCTGCGTATTTGGAGCAAAAGCATTTAAAGAAAAAATACCTGTACCATCAGATAATCTTATTTGGGAGTTTTCGGGTGCGTCTGTATCAGGCTGAGACTGGCGATTTTCGGTGCTTCGCGTAAAAGCTCCTCCAAGAATAGTGGCCACTTTATCGTGTTTTTCGTAATCGCCATAGGTTGGTATTTTCCCGAAATTATGGGTTGTCCACCAGATGGCTCCACTCCAAGTATCTAATTTATTGTCTAACTGACCAGCATCTACACCTAACTGGCTAAGGTTGTTGCCTAACATTACTTTATAATAAACATTTTTTGCAATTTCTCCCTGCGCATAAATACCAGTTGTAAAAGAACCTCTGAAATATTCATCAGCAATTGGTCTGGCATCAGATCGGAGCCATTCTGGCCATTGACCTAAAATAGAACGAACAGACGGCAGACCATTAATGCCAATTCCTAATTCAAAATATTTATTAAACTTATATTGTAAATTTCCTGCTACAACAACCTGTGCGCCTTGCCCTAAAGTTGCGTTTGAGGTTCAGACGAAAACCGTATATCTTATTTTTGGATCGGCAACCCAGCCTCGAAAATAAAGGTTGGCCTTTTGAAACTGCATGTCTTGACGTCTATCAATAGCAATAACGTCTCCATTATGATTGGTATAACTGTCATCTATACCCATCTGATTTAGATATCGGCCTAAAACATAAAAAGAAAGGGTCATTGAACCATATTTGCCGTCTGCGATCTTAAAACCAGTGCCTCCGCGATGTCCTTCATCGGATTCTTTTACAATAGTACTATCTGGCATGGTGGTATTCATAATTTGTCCCCACGAAAAATGGTATACAAATAATACTATTAGAATATATCTTGATTTCATATTAATGGCTTTTAATTATTTTTAAGAACACTTAACTTTACAAATAAAAATTACTGCTTAACATTGGCCGCTTCCCAGGCACGTACTTTTTTACGCGCGGCATCAAAAAGTTTTATATAATTCTGTTTTCTAATTTTTTCGCTTGTTTCAGGTTTGAGAGCTTTCCAAAGTGGCTGATACTTCTCGTAAACCGCCATGTAAAATTTTTGATCTGGTGGTGCAACGACATCTGTTCCAAATAAAAATCGGTCGGGATATTGATCCATTAACTCGGCGCATTTTTTAATGATTTCTGGCGATGATACGATGTATTTGGCAACCTCATCCCAAGAAATATCAAAATAAACGTTTGAATACGCTGGGTCGTCCAGTATGCTTTTCACAATATCCGTATGATTTGGCGGTCTGTCGGTTGAGGAATCAGATCCGTAACCTGCAGGATAAACAATTCTTCCGAGCCCGATGTGCGCCCAGATTATGGTGGTTTTAGAATGACGTTTGAGCAAATCTCTCATATCATTCAAATAAACCGGCTCTGTTTTTTGTTTCGCCATCGGCATATCCATATCGTTATGCAGAATAACTACCAGACCAACTTTTCCAGCAAAATCCATAATGCTGTCTAAAGCAGGATTTGTTAAGCTGGCAACTTCGCCCGATACTTTTGCAGATACAAATTCTTTGTGTATCGAAAATTCTCCAATTCCTGTAAAAACCCCTGGAAAAGTTTTCAGCACACGCTCAATATGTTTGTACGCATACATATCTGACGGATTAAATCCTGTAATCATCGGATCAAATCGAGCCTGTTTCTCTTTACTTAACGATTTATACTGCATGGCAATAAAGGCATCAGTAAAAGAATAATAGTACAAAGGAGCATCGGTCTGCAAATAATACGTCGGACTATAATTACCCGAATTTTGGTAAGACCATTGCTGCTGCAACGGAATACCGAATAAAGTAGAACGCCCAACTTTATTTCCCATAATTACCAAGAACTTATCAATAGAAATTCCTTCTTGTATATAATTGGTCAAATGAAAATGACTGTCATTAAATAAATAGTCCTCTTTTTTTGTCCAAACAAGACGATAGACTGTATGCATAAAAGAAACAGCGTCAAAATCAGTTTTATTTTCGTCTGCATACTTATTCGGGTTTTGATTTAACTTAAGTTGTGATTCCAAATCTCAAAAGGCTTATTTTTTGGGAGTAACGATATACGGGTTTACACCAAGATCTTTTGCTATATCAAAAATGGCTTTTTGAGCTTTTACACTATTTCCTGCTGCATTAAGCGGAGGCGAAATAACTGCAATTCCGAATTTACCCGGACAGACCGCAATAAGGCCACCACCAACACCACTTTTTGCGGGCAGACCTACAGCGTAGAGCCATTGTCCAGAATCGTCATAAAGTCCAGCTGTAGACATAATTCCCATTGTAAATGCACAAGTTTCTGGCGAAACCACTTTCTCTTTCGTAATCGGGTTTACACCTCCATTGGCCAAAGTTGCTGCCATAACCGCAAGTTCTTTTGCATTAACATTAATAGCGCATTGTTTGGTGTAGATATCGGTAGATTGAACGGGGTCAAAATACATTCGACCATACGCCAATAATAAGTGCGCAATAGCTTGATTTCGCAAATTGTCTCCTGCTTCACTAATATAAACAGGCATATTCAATTTCAGTTTGGTTCCTGCAAAAGCATTATGTGTATCTAAGATGTTTTTCCATTTGGCAAGAGAATCATTTCCTTTTATAAGACTCACCGCTGCAATTGCTCCCGGATTTACCAAAGGATTAATTTCTTTTCCTTTCTGAAGTTCAACGGCTACAATCGAATTAAAACGAAGACCAGTTGCATCAACTCCAATTTTGTCTGCCACAACTCTTGCCCCTTGTTCTTCTATAAGACGCGCGAGCGTAAATACTTTTGAAATAGATTGGATAGAAACACGCTGGTTTAGATCGCCTTTACTATACACTTTACCTTCAGCTGTAACAATAGCAATTCCAAAAATGTTCGGATCTACATTGGCCAATTCTTTTATATAATCTGCATTTTTACCTTCTTTCAGATCTTTGAATTTATCATAAGCGCGATCGATAACGGCCTGATAGGATAATTCTTTCTGAGCAGCTGCTTTAAACGATGGGTTTATCAGCATCAAGAGTATTAGGATTACTAATTTTAGATTTGTTTTCATTTTGTTTTTTTTAATTGGTTTGTTTTTTTAATCCTTTCAGAATTAAAAACAATGCTTAATATTCTTCAAATATCTTTTGAAGTTCAGCAAGACTTCTCTGTTTCAGCAATGCTATTGACAATAAGATTCTAGATTTCTGCGGATTCAAAGCGTATGAAGCAATTAATCCAAGTTCATCATCATTGCATTCCACATTACGACTTACAAGTCCAGTCGCAACGCGTGTGCTTCGAACTACAATAATTCCTTTTTTACTGGCTCGTGCGCAAGCATCTAGAGAAGCTTTGTTCATATTTCCATTTCCTACACCCGCTATAACAATTCCTTTAGCCCCTCGTTCTATCGAAGCATCAATTAAATCTGGTTTCATATCTGCATCGGCATAAATAATATCGACGCGTGGAAAAGTGCTAACGCCTTTCACATCAAACTCTGAAGATTTCCCAAATTTTTGACTAGGATAATTAAAGAAATCATTGGTTCCGTAAGAAGTAATACCGATAAGTCCGCGAAGCGGAGACATGAAAGTCTGAACGGCTGTTGTGCTCACCTTTGTTAAAGATTGTGCCGAATGAATCCAATCGTTCATTACTAAAAGCACTCCGCGTCCTTTTGCTTTAGGATCACCAGCCACCGCGATAGCATTATAAAGATTCAAAGGTTCGTCTGCACTAATGGCTGTTGATGGGCGCATCGACCCTACAAGTACTATTGGTTTATCTGTTTTTGTAGTTAGATTTAAAAAATAGGCCGTTTCTTCCATTGTATCGGTTCCGTGTGTAATTACAAAACCGTTTACATCATTGCTATTGGCCAATTCGTTAATTCTATTGGCTACTTTCATCATAATTTCAAACGACATGTCTTGAGATCCGACATTTGCAATTTGTTCACCTTTTATATCTGCCACTTTTAAAGCATCTGGAATTGCATTTACCATTGCATCAATGGTAACTTGACCCGAAGTATATCCTGACTGTACTCCAGTTTTAGCAGAACCCGCAATTGTTCCTCCTGTTGCCAAGATTAGAACTTTAGGTTTAGTCTGCCCGAACATACTAATACTAAGTGACAACATTATCACTAAAAATATTTTACTACAAAAGTTTATATTTAATTTCATGGGTATTTTAGTTTAAGTTTGATGGTTATTTTTGACCTGTTAAGGTTGCTGGATCAAGAAGTTTCTTAATCTGATCTTCTGTCAGCAATTTCTTTTCGCGTATCAGCTCCAAGATTCCCTTATTGGTTGCCAGTGCTTCTTTGGCCAGTTCAGTTGTTTTTTCATATCCTAAAATAGGATTCAGTGCCGTTACAACACCAACGCTTCTGTCCATATAATGCGCTAAAATGTCTTTGTTTACTGTAATACCATCGATACAGTTTTTTCTAAAGAGGGGCATTGCTTTAAAAAACAATCCTTGCGATTCCATCATGGCAATGGCTTCAACAGGTTCAAAAGCATTTAATTGCAGTAATCCAGATTGGGCAGCCATTGTTACCGTCAGATCATTTCCTATCACTTTAAAGCACAACTGATTCATAAGTTCTGGCATAACCGGATTTACTTTCCCTGGCATAATCGAAGATCCTGGCTGAAGTGCTGGCAAATTGATTTCGAAAAATCCTGTACGTGGTCCAGAAGCCAAAATGATCAAATCGCTGCTTATTTTTGCCAATGCAACGGCCATACTTTTAAGTGTCGAAGAATACATTACAAAACCTTGTTGGCTAGTTGTTGCGGCAATAAGATCTTTGCTCATTACGATTGGTTTTCCTGTAATTTTTGCCAGATACGTAGCAACTTTCTCAGCATAACCTGGAGAAGCAGTAATTCCTGTCCCAATAGCAGTAGCCCCCATATTTTGTTCGCACAGATAAACTTCCGATTTTTTTAAAGCGCTAATCTCCGCATCTAGTTGATTCCCAAAAGCATGAAATTCCTGACCTACCGTCATTGGTACAGCATCTTGCCCTTCGGTTCTTCCCATTTTTAGGATGTCTTTAAATTCATCACCTTTTTTATGGAAAGCTTTAGCCAAAAGGTCGGCCTCTTTAAGCAGTTTATCATTATGAAGCAGTAAGGCTACTTTTATAGCTGTTGGGTACACATCGTTTGTAGATTGCCCCATATTAAGATCATCATGAGGTTCGATGTATTGATATTCTCCTTTTTTATGACCGCTTAGTTCAAGCGCGATATTGGCCAAAACTTCGTTCACATTCATATTGGCAGAAGTACCGGCTCCACCTTGATACAAATCAACTAAAAACTGATCATGATATTTGCCGTCGATTACCGCTTGACAAGCTTTTTCGATAGCAGCCAACCTGTCTTTTTTAAGTCGGCCTACATCAGCATTGGCACGTGCAGCGGCCAGTTTAACCATTGCAAAAGCTTTTACATAGTCAGGATAAGATTGCGTAGTCAAGCTACTTATCTGAAAATTTTCTAAAGCACGGGCAGTTTGCACACCGTAATAAGCATTTGCTGGGATTTGTTTTTCTCCTAGAAGATCTTTTTCAGTTCGAGTCTGAGCATTCAAAGTACTTACAGACAATCCGAACAGTATCAGGTATTGTACAGTTTTATACATAATTTCTTTTTTTAATGATTCAAAAGCAGGAGGCTTTTATTAATTCTTTTTATAAAATGATTGTGAGAAGTTATATTTGAAAGAAAACTGCAGCTTGTTTATAGAAGTGCTCCATCCATCGTTAAAATTTTCACGATTACCCCACTGAAACTCCACTCCTACCATACAGTTTTTAACGGGCGTATATAAAAGGTTTCCTAATATATATTGTCCCTTTTTAAAAGCATCGTCTGTCTGTCCGTCTGAATTATCGATATCAATCATAGAATATCCTATTGCGGTACTAAATTTTTCGCTCCAAGTATGATCTAAAAAAGCTACAACACCAATTAAAGGGAGCGTAACACCTTTTACAGGCGTTACCGGATTACCAAAATTGTTTTGAATACCAATATCGACTGGAGCGTCGTTCATGTAGTTTTGTATTCCTTCTCCGTACACAACCTGTCCTCTAAAAACATCATTTTTACTAAAATTAATGTTCGTGCTTAAATTAAGCCCCCAGCCTACAGCATCTCCAGACAAATCATACTGATCATTATTCAGATCTTTCCATTCAATTTTTCTTACGATACCTGCCAACTCCACATATCCCCATTTTGTTCCAACGTGATATTCTGCTGAAAGGTCTGGCAGCGGAAATCGCGCTTTTACATCTTGCAGTTCCACACGATTGGCATAATCTCCCTGATCGGCACTTGCTCCGGGTCTTTCTAATGCAATGGTTAAACGGGTATCGCCTTGAATTGGCATATAGCGTATTTGTATATTTCTAAAAAACACCATTCCAGTTGGTCCCCAATATTCTAGCGAATTTGGGAATACGCCAATATCCATAAAAGGGCTCCAGGTTTGTCCTGCTCCAAATTTTCCTAACTCCGCATAGGCATGACGCAAACGAAAAGTAGTTTGTCCAGCATCGACACCCGTACCGAACAATTCAAATTCAAAATGAGTTTTTAATTCGCCAATCCCTGTATCAAAATAATTTTTGAAACCTAATCTGGTCTGGCGCACAGAAGCGTAGTAACTGCCATCTGGTCCGTATTCGTCTTTAAAAGCGGGCAATTTTGTAGGTCTCACTACATCGTACCAATCTGGCTGTATCTGATTAAAATTATAACCAATATCAGTCATAATAAAACCGTAAATTTCCATGCTCTTATTTCCTTCATCTTGAGCTTGGGCAAAAGTTGTTATGAGAAAACAAATTATAATGGCCAGATGCTTCATCTTCGCCATTTGCAAAAACTTTTTTTTCATAATGATTATAGTTTGTTTAGTATGGGATACAACCTTAATCTGATTTTTGCAGTCCTGGCTTAAAATAAAAATCACATTATTTTAAAAAATCGATAATGTCAGTACAATTTTTTTTCGCCTCAAAATCTTTTATCTGATCCTAAAAGTTTTAACGTAGAATGCAAAAACTCCAACCTTAATAATACAGTCTTTTTTTGTTAAAAAAAGAGAACAAACGCAGTTACTACCTGATTGTCAAACAAATGTAATTAATACAAATGCACCATTAGAGTTATTAACGGTTACATTTAACGGTTAAATTATCAGATAAATAATACTAACATGTTAAATATTTTCATAAATTTATAACTTCATAACTATTAGGTCTTTAACATTTTTATACGCCTCAGTGACTTTTTTTTGACATTAATAATTTTTAATAATTTATTATGGAGTCTATAAAAAAAATCCCCACGGATAAAATCTATAATGAGCTGGAAAATGTTTTAAAATTTTATTCTTTTAAGAACTCTACACTTTTAAGCAATTTTCTACGCTATATTGTCACAGAAACTGTAGATGAAAGGCAGAAGCATATTAAAGAATATTCTATAGCTGTAAATGCATTAAGCAGACCTTCCCATTTTAATCCTCATGATGATGCAATGGTTCGCATTCATGCAGGCCGATTACGAAAACTACTTAATGAATATTATTCTTCTGAAGGAAAAGATAATTCGGTTATTATACATGTCCCAAAAGGCGGCTATATTCCTGAATTTATTCATAACGACAAAAAGAAACACGTTGAGGTTCCTATCAGCATTAATAAAACAAATCCAGTTATTACGGTTTTCCCTTTTAAATCATCTGTTGAGAGACCCGATTTACAAACTTTTGCCAAAATTCTATCTGACGAAATAAGCGCAGAACTCTCAAGATTTCAGGATATATCAGTAATTGGTCATTTTTCTTCCGATGTCATTTCGAAAATTAATGAAAATGTTCTTGAAGCGGCCAGTCTACTTGGAGCCGATTTTATTATTACCGGTCACGTTCAGGTTATTGGCAGCAAACTGCAGCTACGTGTAAATCTAGTAGATTCATCTTCTGGAAAATACTTATTAACTCAATTGTTTACACCAGCCACTGTCGATGATGGCATTAAAATTCAAAATGAAATTGTAAAAGATATTGTATCTGCTATAGGTGGTTATTATGGCAGTATTTTTAAAGAAATTGCGAAGACTGCACCTTCCAAAATATCAAACAACGCTGCTATTTTAAAAGCGATTTGCAGCTATCATGAGTATCAATGTTCTTTTTCTATAGAAAATTATGCTAATGCATTATCCAGTTTAACTGATGCAGTAGAATTAGCTCCAAACCATGCTCTTACCTGGGCCATGCTGGGCGAAATTCATCTGGCTTCTTTAGGTCTAGGAATAGACAATTCGAAAAAAAATATTGAAAAAGCAGCCATTGTGTCTCGAAGGCTTTAAATATAGATCCGCACTGTCAGCAGGCTTGGTATGCGCAGGCTCTAATATATTGTTTTAGAAAAGATCAGGACAATTGTCTTTATGCAGCAGAGCAATGTATCAAGATGAATCCGAATTCATCGGGTATTGCTTCAGGAATAGGCTGTATGCTAATTTTTGCCGGTTATTTTGAAAAAGGCTTTAATTTATTAGAGAATGCCAGTCGGCTAAATCTTTCACATCCATGGTGGATTAATATTGGCTATTGGTATTACTGCATGCATAAAAAAGAGTATCAAAAAATGCTGTACTGGGCAGAGAAAATGGATTTTAACGAAACCATTTGGGATCCTTTGCTAAAAGCAGTTTCTCTATCGCTGCTCAATGAAGAAGTTGCCGCAAAAATACATTTAAACAACCTTGTAGAACTACAACCTCTAATTGCGACTGAAATAAAGGAAATCCTTTCCAACTTTATGTTCTCTGATGAAATCGTATTCAGGATTGTAAACAGCTTGAAAAGAATTGGTTTAAAAGATGAGGTTTGATTTTTTTATAAAACAAAGCCACTTTATAGTAATAAAGTCCTATAAATTGCAATAGAAAAAACGCCTCATTATTGCGCTTTATCGTTAAGCCGCTTTCTTTGCTGCTCGTTTTTTCTTTTCTAATAATTTAAGATGATTTTCGGCACACAAAATTTTCTCGGTCGTGCCGTTCTTTTGTATTTCGATGAGATAATGAAAATCTCTTTCTTTTGAAGTAGATTTTATTATAAGCCCCTTTTTAAAATCCATTTTTCTTTCGATAATGGTTCCCTTGTAAGATCTCCCACTCAATGCTGTGTAGGAAACATCTTGTCCTTTTACAAATTTCATTGTTTTAGCCTTTTGTTCCTAATATTTGCTAACACTTCTAAATTTGAAAAACCAATGTTAAGGGGGGAAATCAGTTTTTCTATTTCGGCGAATGTATAAAGTTTTGACAATTTACAACCCCGTATTTATACCTGTTTTTTGAATTTTAAATATAATTAATTTTTTAATGTAAAAATTACCTTCCAAAAAAAAAATTGATACAATTTAGAACAGCTTCTTTTGCTTCTTTTTTAGCTTGAATTCCTAGTTTTGAAAGAATGAATTTTTGTTTCAAAAACAACTAAAAAAGAGCAAAATGGTACAAGAAAGAGTGATGGAGAAGTTGGCAATTTTAGCAGATGCCGCAAAATATGATGTTTCTTGCTCATCGGGACAAAGCACGCGCAAAAATAAAAATAAGGGATTAGGAGATACTGGGGGCGGAATCTGCCATGCCTTTACGGAAGACGGACGCTGTGTTTCGCTTCTAAAAATTCTTCTTACCAATCATTGCATTTTTGATTGTGCTTATTGTGTAAGCCGAAAAAGCAACGACATCAAACGGGCTGCTTTTACCGTACAAGAAGTTGTAGACTTAACAATTGGTTTTTACAGAAGAAATTATATTGAAGGACTGTTTCTTAGTTCTGGAATTTTTGACAATGCAGATTATACAATGGAGCGTTTGGTTAGAATTGTCAAAAAACTAAGATTAGAAGAAAATTTTAATGGCTATATTCATCTAAAAGCAATTCCAGGTGCCAGCGAAGAATTACTAAAAGAAGCTGGATTATACGCCGACCGTTTGAGCGTAAATGTCGAAATGCCGACAGAACAAAGCCTCAAATTACTTGCTCCAGACAAAAACCATAAAGATGTGATTAAACCAATGCAATATCTAAAAAATGAGATTATTGGTTATCAGGAAGAGAAAAAAACGAATTATAAAACACCGCTTTTTGCTCCTGCAGGACAAAGCACGCAAATGGTAATTGGCGCAACAAAAGAAAATGATCTGGAAATTCTTGGAATGGCCAATTACTTTTACGAACAAATGAAAATGCGTCGGGTCTATTATTCTGGCTATGTACCAATAAGTTATGACAACAGGCTTCCTGCAATTGGAACTCCAGTACCTATGATTCGCGAAAACCGTTTATACCAAGCCGATTGGCTCATTCGCTATTATGGATTTAATGTAAATGAAATTGTTGGTTTTGACCAGCCGAATCTTGACTTGGATATTGATCCAAAATTAGGATGGGCTTTGCGAAATCTTCATCAGTTTCCTGTTGATATTAATACGGCCGATTTAGAAATGATTCAACGTATTCCGGGAATAGGATTTTTGGGCGCGAAAAAGATTGTTGCTGCTAGAACTTTCAAAAAATTACAGCCTGATGATTTAAAGAAACTTGGCATTTCGTACAGCAGATCCAAGTATTTTTTAGCTTTTTCTTCACCTTTTTATTTACAAAAAGATTTGACTCCGATTCAAATAAAAAATCAGATTTTGAATTTGCAAAACAGTAAATACAAGAATAATTTTTCGAATCAGCTTGCTTTATTTTAATTCAAATGACACAAATTCTTTATGATGGAAGTTATGAAGGCTGGCTTACAGCTATTTTTGAAATCTACGAGTACAAACTTAAAGATGTTGTTTTTGCCAAAGAAGAGATTTCAAACACTTTGCTTTTCTCCAATACACATTCTGTAACAACTGATGAGGTAAAAGCCAATCGGGTTTTGAATGGTTTGCAGGAACGTCTTTCTCATCATGGCTTCAACAATCTTTATTTTGCTTTTTTATCTGAATTGGATCAGATTGAAGAAATTTTGTTCCGATTTATCGAATATGTTTTTGCAAGTAAAATTAATATTGAAGGAGATTTAAGCCGAAGCGAAGTATTAAACGTAAAAAAGCAGCACACTTAACAGGAAAAGAAAGTCATAGAATGAAAGCTTTTGTTCGTTTTAAACTAACAAAAGACGGATTATATTATGCCATAATAGAACCAGATTGCGACGTTTTACCACTTATCGAACAGCATTTTAAAAACCGTTACGCCGACCAGCGCTGGCTCATTTACGATTCTAAACGCAAGTACGGAATTTATTACGACCTTGAAAATGTTTCTACGGTCGAAATGCAATTTGAGTCAAATCCGTCCTCTAGTTTTCTAGCGGAAATCAACGATGAAAATGAAGAATTTTTCGAGAATTTATGGCGTAATTATTTCAAAAGTGTAAATATCGAATCTAGAAAAAACACCAAACTTCATATCAAACACATGCCAAAACGATATTGGAAAAACCTGACGGAGAAAATACCAAACCTCAACAAAAGATAATGTCGCCTAAGCTATTAGTCAAAATCAAAAAATTACTCTTTAACACATAGAAACATAGATAAACTGTGCATTTAAATTAGTGAAGCGCCTTTTTTTTAAGTCTCCAAAAACTATGTTTCTATGTATTAAATACTTCAAATAGAGTGTTATTATTTGCTTTTCTTAAGCGCGTCCAACAACTCTACCATATCTACCACAGCATAAGTTGAGCAATAATCTGATACGGCATAAGGCAAAATTAAGCTGTTGTTATGAATAATCGCTCCACAAGAATATACTACATTAGGAACATAACCTTCCCTCTCGTCTTCCAAAGGAGAAAGCAACGGTTCTGTCAATCTTCCTATTTCTTTAGACGGATCATCCAGATCAAACAACGAAGCGCCAATACAATAGCGTCGCATTGTACCCACTCCATGCGTGATAACAAGCCAGCCTTCTTCTGTCCATAATGGAGAACCGCAATTTCCTATTTGAGTCAATTCCCAAGTAAATTTAGGTTTTTGCAATAAGATTGGTGTATTCCATTGTGTGACACGCTCAGAATACATAATGTAATTATTAACGCCATCAATTCTTGCCAGCATAGCATACTTTCCTTTTATTTTTCGAGGAAATAATGCCAGATTTTTGTTCTGTGCGCCTTCTCCATGCAATGGCATAACTCTAAAACTATAAAAATCTTCGGTAGAAATTAATTTAGGAAGAATGGTGTGTCCGTTATAAGCCGTATAGGTTGCCATAACTCTAGCCGAACCATTGTCGTCAACAAAACGTACAAAACGGGCATCTTCTATTCCGCGGCTCTCAGAATCAGAAATTGGGAATATTACTCGTTCTGTAATATCAGAGTCATGTTTAAACTGCAAATCGTAAAAAGAATTGGCCAGCCACAAAATTTCTTCCAGTGCCACTTTTCTTTCTTCGCGAATTAAAGGATCTTTTAAAGCTTCAACCAGCATATTTTTAAGAATAGCAAATTCAAATTCTTCTGGAAGATCTTGCATAATCTGAGCGATATATTTATCAGTAGTATGCATTTCATACAATTTGCTCAAAAATCGCTCTTTATTAAACAGCGTTTTATGCTCAATTTCTGCCTTATCAATATGATTTCCTATTTTCATGATATGCAGATTATTATCGCGATCTAAAATTGCTCTTCTAAAAACAATCGACGAAATATGTCCTTCTCCAGTTGCACGAAAAGAAATAATAACGCGTTTCTCTCCTGCCTCTAATCCCGTTTGATCAAAATCTTCTACAATTGAAGGATTAAAAATCGCCGCCGATTCTATGGCATATTCCATTGTGCAATACGAACCAATGAGCATTTTTCGATCTAGCGACATCGCTTCATAATCGATTTGCATTCCTTCTATTATAGGTCTGATTCTTTCGCAGTGTCTAAAGAATACTGCCGAAATATTTCGATGTCTTCGGGCAAATTCCCTAAGCGTCTGTTCCAAAGTCTGCAACACCTCCTTTTCGTCTAGCATCATAATCCGAAGTACCATTTGTTGGGTTCTTTCCTGCCCATTCATAAAATATCGGGCAACAACTCTTTTGGAATCTGGTAATAGTTTTATATTTTTTCGGACTACGGATACTCGCATAATTGGAAATTTTATGATAAAGAATTATTTATTTCCAACAAGTTAGTGATTTTTGTTAAAGTAAAAAACTTAATTTTTTATTAAAACTTAGAATTAGCCTATAATACTAGGTTCTTTTATACCGATTTCATCAAAAGTTTTTTCATAAATTCGTCTCTGGACATCCAACTTAAAACAATGAAGAATAAAGTTAAATTTTTGAGAGAAGAGAAAAACATGACTCAAAATGAACTTGCCGAAAAATCGGGTCTTTCATTGCGAACCATTCAGCGAATTGAAGCTGGAAATATTCTGAAAGGCTTTACCTTAAAAACAATTGCCGAAGCTCTAGAAACCAATCCAGAAAATCTCATCATCAAAAAGGAAAATATCCAAATCGAAAGAGCCAAACTCATTAACCTTTCTGTTTTATCTGGACTTATTATTCCGTTTGGAAGCGTTATTTTTCCTTTAGTTTTAACCTATAAAACACAAGATGCAACAAATAAAGAAATAGGAAAACAAATTGTAAGCCTTCAAATTGTTTTAAGTCTTATTCTTTCGGTTTTAATGATTGTGAGTCCGTTTATTCAACGTTTATTTACTTTCAAATTTCCGCTTTTCATCATTCCTTTAATTGCCTTTCTTAGCATAAAATTTCTGATCGTTATTTTGAACGGAATCAGTTTAAACCAAAAACAAGAATTAGCTATAAAACTGAAAAACAAATTCTTATAATACAAGTCATAAAAATGGCGTAAAACTGTCGTATTGTTTTTGCAAGAAAATCGGAATCGAAACCCGAATCTTGCAGAAAAAATAAACCATGAAAGTATTTAAGAAAATTGCAACCGTATTTTTAATCGTTATTGTTTTATTCTTGTTGGGAGGATATTTTTATTTTCAAAAGAAATTCACTCCGCCAGAGAACTATTTGAAGGTTTCGGGAATTATAGAAAATATTCCGACAAAATGGATTTCGAGCGACGGAAACCCCCATTCTGCTTTGCTTTTGCCCATAAAAGTAAACGGAGTAAACCACACTTTTTACATGCAATTTGATTCAGGTTCTGCTGTTACTGTGTTCTATAAAAAATCATTGGAATCTATTGCTCAAAAATTTCACAATCAGATTACAATTGATGCTGCAAACAATTTCATTTCGACTGCTTTTACAATCGGAAATATGAAAGTTGCATCCAATACTTTTGAAGTTTTAAATTATGGCGAAAAAATCAATTTTGATGATCCAAAAGCTGAAAATATAATCGGAACAATTGGAACCGATTTATTAGAAAAACGAATTACGATTTTAGATTTCAAAACCAATCAATGTTCCTTCATCAAAAAAATTAAAGAAGATGATTTTTCCAATTTTGAATTTAAAAAACGTAAAATTTTAATTCCATCAAATATCGAAAATGAAAAACTAAAACTGCTTTACGATTCTGGATCGAGCGGTTACGAATTGATTACGACAAAAGAAATCTGGCAGCAATACCGTAATAAAAACAGTGCTGTAAAAACCGAAAAAGGAAATTCGTGGGGAAATACTTTGAGCATTTACTCTGCTTCTGCGAAAAAGAAAATACAATTTGACAAAGTGATTTTAGACCTCTCTGAAGTTACGCATATAGAGGGCACTTCTGACCTTCAAAAATTCTTAATGAAGCGTTCGGGAATGCAAGGAATGATTGGCAACAAACTATTCCTGAACCACAAATTGATTCTAGATTGCAGAAACGAAAAATTTAAATTGAAATAAAAAGTAAAAATCTACAATAAAAAATGGTTTAAAGAATTGATTTTGATGATATTTTTGACATTTTCGATAAAAGTTTCCGTGTCTTTGATTTCTTGTTTTATCAATTGATGATGATCAGATAAATCGTGCTGTTCCATCATATCTTTTTTTAAATATTTAATCATTGATTCTAAACTTCGCGTATCGCTTTGATTTTGTTTTTTTAATTCGCGCTGTTTGCTTTCCAAGTATTTTAAAGTCTCTTTTAACTTCTGAACGTTTAATTTCACCAACCTATTCTTTTAATAATTATAAAAACAATAGCTGGAAATGCGACAAAATTCAATATGCTCCAAAAACCAATACCATTTGAATTCAACTCCGTTCCCAGCCATTGTTATTGGTACTTACGAACAAATTGATTTTTTGGATTTAGAAATTTTCTTATTTTTTTACTAATTTTTAAATCAAGAAAATAAACAATTGAATTACAAATATTTAAATTAAAAATATGAATGAATTATTTTTAATTTTAATCAAAACAGAAAAGAATGAATGTGATTACAAATCATTTTTACCATTAAAAAACACAACTTTCAGAATCTCAAAACATTAGAAAAAATCATCTAAAATTGTGAATATCTATTTAAAGATTTAACTATTTATTTTGCAGTAAGATTTATCTTTGGCATCCTTAAAATTTAAAAAGAGATGAGCGCAACTTGGTACGAATGCAAAGTAAAATATAGAAAGACAGATGAAACTGGAGGACAAAAAGTTTTAACAGAGCCTTATTTGGTTGATGCTTTGTCTTATACAGAAGCTGAAAAAAGAATGACTGAAGAAATGGCCGCGTATACGAGTGAAGAATTTAAAATCACGGCTATCAAAGTGGCAAATTATGCCGAAATTCATCCTTTTGAGAATGCAGACAGATGGTTTAAATCTAAAATCACCTTAATTGCTTATGATGAAGAAAGCGGTAAGGAAAGAAAAACAAGCATGTATATGCTGGTTCAGGCAAATGATGTTCGCGAAGCCTTTGACAATACCCTTCACATCATGAAAAATACAATGGGCGAATATTCTATTCCGGCCATTTCAGAAACGGCAATTATGGATGTTTTTCCTTATTTCAGCGGTGAGGAAGGCGAATCAGAAATGCTGGAAAGATTCAATGCTTTGAAAGCGTCTAAGCCAGAAAAACCTGAGGCAGAAATGATCGATCACATGGAATTTGAAACGGCTGTAGAGGAGTAATATCCTAAAATGCATAAAAAACGAAAAGCTTCAGAATGGTCTGAAGCTTTTTTTATTTTAGACTATTTCAATAAAGCATTTTGGCCAATGGCGTTACTGCCGAAGCCGATTTTGGCAGTAAAGACGTAAGTGCATCAAATTGTGTTGGACTTATATTCTTTTTCATTTTGGCTATAAAAGACTCTCTAGTGTTGGTCATTTTAGAAGTATAACCTGCTTTGTCAGTAGCCATTGTAGGTAAAATGTTTTTCTTTTTATTTAGCGTTTCATTTACCAACGAATTTACAATCGGTTTTTGAGCATCGGTTAATTTCAATTTTGGAGACAGTACGCCCATAACCTGATTTGCAACACTAGCAACATCAAAAGCAGGCACTGCTGTTGTCGATGCCTTACTGGCTGCTTTTGTCACGTCTCCTATGCTTTGTGCATTTGCAAATGAAATTGTCCCTAAAAAGAGAGCTAAAATCAATAATTTCTTTTTCATGGTATTTTCTTTTAAAGTTATTTGCTTGATACTAAAGGTAATAAAAATGTAAACTCATCTGACATTTTAAAACCATAAACATCTAAAAACCTGTACTTTATACCATTTCAGGAAGAAACATTGCAAATCTTCATAAACCAAAATAAGTCCTATCTTAGCTACAGAATTGCGCGTTGATTTAAAACCACTTACAGCACCAAAGCCCAAAAACCTAAGAAACCAAAATCTATATGACCAGAAAGAACCTGATTTTAGTCGGATTTATAATTTTAAAATTCATTTTGCAATATGTATTAATTAGTCCTGAATACGATTTACAGCGTGATGAATATCTGCATCTGGATCAAGCAAATCATTTGGCTTGGGGCTATCTATCTGTTCCACCACTTACCTCTTGGTTTTCGTATATCATTTTACTGCTTGGAAATTCGGTTTTTTGGGTTAAGTTCTTCCCTGCCCTATTTGGCGCTTTAACACTTTTGATTGTCTGGAAAGCTATCGAACTTTTAAAAGGCAATCTTTACGCGTTAATTCTTGGGGCTTTATGCGTTTTGTTTTCATGTTTACTGCGTTTAAATATGCTTTATCAGCCAAACTCATTTGATGTTTTATGTTGGACTGCATTTTATTATGTTTTACTGCAATACCTGACTTCAGAAAATAAAAAATGGTTTTATTGGGCAGGCGTAATTTTCGCTTTGGGTTTCTTGAACAAATACAATATCGTGTTTTTATTACTCGGATTAATTCCTGCTATTTTAATTTCTAAACAGCGAAAAATACTCGCAAAAAAAGAGTTTTACTTTGCTCTGATTTTAGGATTAGTTCTAATTCTTCCTAACCTTTATTGGCAATACAGCAACCATTTTCCAATTGTCCATCACATGAAGGAATTGGCCGAAACGCAATTGGTTAATGTTGATTTAGGTGATTTTGTAAAAGATCAAATTCTATTTTTTATTGGCGGATTATTGGTTATTTTGACTGGACTTTTTGCCGTTTTATTGTATAAACCTTTTCAAAAATACAGACTCTTTTTTACCTCTTTCGTTTTTACAATGCTGATCTTTATTTACTTTAAAGCAAAATCGTATTATGTAATTGGCTTATATCCTATTTATATTGCTTTTGGCTCTGTTTTTCTATCTCAAATTTTAAACAACGGATGGAAACGATATTTAAAACCTGTATTTATAGCGCTGCCCTTATTGTTTTTTATTCCGATGTACGAAATGGCTTTTCCAAATAAAAGTCCAGAATATATGGTGGCACATTCGGAGAAATATAAAAAAATGGGAATGCTGCGCTGGGAAGACGGAAAAGATCATCATCTGCCTCAAGATTTTGCCGATATGCTGGGTTGGAAAGAATTGGCCAGAAAAACAGATTCGCTTTACGCTTTACTGCCTAATCAGAAAGAAACTATTGTACTCTGCGATAATTACGGACAAGCCGGAGCTATTAATTATTATTCTAAAAAAGGAATCAAAGCCGTTTCTTTCAATGCCGATTATTTGAATTGGTTTGATCTCAGCATTAAATACAAAAACTTGATCCGTATTAAGGATTTTGAAGAAAATGACGAAGAAATGAAAGAAACAAGTCCGTATTTTGAATCTGCGGTTATAGGCGGTGAGGTTACAAATCAATATGCTAGAGGATACCGTGCTACGATTTTTGTTTTCACGAATGCCAAAATCGATATCAATAAAAGGTTAGAACAGGAAATCAACGAGGAAAAAAGCGCTATTATAAATGATTAATTTCAAGCGAACTTATCGTATTTAAAAACTGGAAATCTTAAACAGCAAGCTGCATTTCATCTTTTGACTAAAAATCAAGTTTTGGAAAACCTTTCTGAATTTGATCCTATTTTGGTTGGTACGATTCCGATAAATATTGATGTTGAAAATAGCGATTTGGATATTGCCTGTTACTGGAAAAGCAAAGCTGATTTTATTGAAAGAATTAAATCTTTATTTGAAAAAGAAAACAATTTTACCATTCAAGAAATCGTGATTGATAACCAGGAATCTGTTGTGGCAAACTTTTTTATTGAGACTTTCTAAATAGAAATCTTTGGACAAAATATCCCCACCGAACTTCAAAATGGTTACAGACATATGCTCATTGAGCACCAAATTCTAAGCTCAAAAGACGAAAACTTTAGATTAGCCATCATAAAACTGAAAGAAAAAGGCATAAAAACCGAACCAGCATTTGGCTTGCTATTAGGCTTAAACGGAAACGTTTACCAAGAATTACTGGATTTTAAATTATAAGAAAAATCGTCTTTTCTAAAAATTATAAAAAATAAAGTACTAAAATTGTTTGCATAACCGCATTTAGTGTGTATCTTTGCACCCGAAACATCGCGGGATAGAGCAGTAGGCAGCTCGTCGGGCTCATAACCCGAAGGTCACAGGTTCGAGTCCTGTTCCCGCTACTAATTGGGACAAAGAAGAAAATTTCTTCTTTGTCCCTTTTTTATTTAGCCCTATAAGCCTGTTAATACTGTAGATCAGATGCACTACTTCGTTTACCCTAGCGGTTCGAAACCCGTTTTCTGAGATCGTAAAATTCTCAGGAAAAATCGAACCTAATAAATCTCTCGATTCAATCCAGTTGCCATTTTCATAATATTCGTTAAGCTTCATCAGGTTGTCTACTCCTGCTTTTAAAAGCTCTTCGATATCTTTATTCTCATCATCGATACCAGATAATTTTAATTCAAGTCTCCTCACCATCTCTCCGTAATCTGACTTCATATCTCGGTAGTCTGAAGCATCTATCTGTTTTGTTGCAAGAGATCCCTTGCATTTGAGATTCTGGTTTCATAATCTTTGATCTGGCTTATGATTTTAGTTTTTTCCTCCAACACATCCTTAATCTGTTCTTTATAACAGTCGCCTATAACATTGGCATAGATATTTTTGATTTCGGGAATCGGAACATACTTTTTAAGGTTCTGTATAAATATCTCATTGGCTGTTTCCGAATTTATCCTGTATCTGCATCCTGAACTGCAGTGGTAATAAGGATAATATTTATGGCGTCCTTTAGATATGCTCCCTGTCAGTATTTTTCCGCAGTCGGGACATATAAAAAATCCTCTCAGCGGAAAAGGCTTCGCTGAAAGAGTTTTTGGAAGATATTTGCGGGATCTTCCGTCAAGCACATCCTGAACTTTATAGAAAAGTATTTCCGAAATTAAAGCTTCGTGCTGTCCTCTCACTAAAGTGCGTTCCTCATCCTTATATTTAGGAACTTCTATCTTTCCACAGTAAAGAGGATTGCGGATCGCTCTCCAAAAATGGTTCTTGCCTGCTTTAAGTCCCTTTTCTTTTGCCATTTGAAGCACCTGTTCCGTATTGAAAATTCCTTTGGAAAGTTCTTCAAAAGCCCATTTTAAAATAGAGGCTTCTGGCTGGTCGAATGCAATATATTTTGTGCCATCTTCTTTTACTCGGTTAACATATCCAATGGGAGCAATTCCCATGTATCTTCCCTCTTTTCTAGCTCTTCTCATTCCGTGAAAGGTATTCAGGGCTCTACGGTCATTCTCCACCTCGGGAGCAGCCAGATAAAAAGCCAGCATCATTTTATTCTCAGGTATTGATAGATCCAAAGGCTGTTCTATTGCCTGAGGTTCAACTCCCAATTTTCTGAGGATACTGATCATCTGGTATGCATCTCCCGCATTTCTGCTGAACCTGTCCCATTTGGTAAACAGGAGAAGATCGGTTTTATTCTTATTCTTCTTTAAATCCGCAAGCAGTTTCTTCCACTGCGGACGGTTAAATGTCTTTGCCGAATGGTCTTCATAAATAACGTGTCTTATTTCAACTGCATTTATTTCGCAGTACTTGCGAAGCATTTCTTCCTGATTTCTCTGTGAGTAGCCCCTGTCTGCCTGCTCATCGGTACTCACTCTCACGTATAGGTCTGCTATTTTTCTCATCTTTTCTCTTTAAATAGTTTGAAACTGCCAAATTTGCCAGTTTTCTTAAAAATTCTAAAATCATTCCCGCCTGTTCCAGCGTCACTTCCACTCCTTCATCTTTCAGCATTTTTCTGGTCTTTTCTGCCGTCATTTTTCCTCTTTCTTCTCTTCCATCTTTCTCCATTTGAAATTCCTCTTCATTAAAAAAAGACCGAGCCTCGGTCTTTTTTGTTCCACAATCATTCATCGCTATAAAGTTAAAACACTTTTTTCATTTTATCCTGCGTAAAATTTGGGTAGGATAACACAAATATAAAACCTAATCTATTGTGTATCATAGGCAAAATTTACTTATCATCACTCCATCCAATTTTAGATTCTAACAAAGATAAAATGCTTTTCTCTCACTGTCATGGACATAATATGTACGTGAAAGCGGTACTTAAACCATTGATATGCACAGTATTCATTTATCTTCTTTCTTTTCATTGAGCATTCTGTATATTTCATCCAGAACCTCTATTTCTGCGCTTGGAATAAGCTGAAGGGCAAGCTCCAGAACAGAACCCATGTATATTTCTCTGTTATCAATTTCATCCGAATAGATGATATTCAAACACATGCGGATTAGATTCACTGCCAGACATGTCATATCTGCATAACCATAAAATCTTATCTCACGTATTGATTCCCCGTCTTTGTCTTTGGCAGGCTTCAGAAGCTTAAAATGATAGGATGCAAAATCTTTAAATTCTTCCAGTGTTTTTATTTTATCAGTTTCCATAATTTTGAAATATTAAATTTACTCTTGCTGTTCTATTTCTTCCTTATTTTCTGAAAACAGATCCGTAATCTCATTTAAAAATTCAAGTTCGTCAACTGGAAACAGCTGAAGTGCAATTCCCAGTATAAGCCCAACATCAATGTATTGGTTTTGAATCGTAGGCGGAACTTCTGCGCTGTCCTGATCTAAAGCGATAATGCACAGCTTCATCAGGTTTCTGACAACAGAACCAAGTTCGCAATAGCCATAAACCCTGATCTGTGCATTATACATCCCTCTTTTATCCTCTGCTTTTTCAGGGTATTAAGCAGTTTTCCGCTTAACACCCTGATGTCTTTCAGTTTTTTGATTTCATCGGTTTCCATAACTTCTGTTTTTATGCTGATAAAGCTTCCTGCTGATGAATTCCCTCAAGCCTCTCCAGTTCCTTCTGAATCAGGACTTCCGCTTCTTTCATAAAATCACGGCATCTGCCTTCCATTATTCCATAGTAATCGTAACCAAAACTGTTGTTTCTGCTGAATCGAAGCGTGTTTGGATTCTTTTTCAAAATCTTGAACATGTTTTTTTCATCACTGCTGTTTCGGGGAAAATACTCCGAAGTCAAGCTTGTGAAATATTCGCAAAGCTCAAATAAGTAGCCCAGTGAGAAGTGATTCGGGGTATATCCCAGAAATACCCTTATAAGGGAAAGGCAGGTCTGTTCCACTATCTGGTGAAGGGAACACATTCTTACTTCATAGGAAAAATACTGGTCGTTATTGTAGATAAGATCCCAGATCGATTCGCTGACATTTCTTCTGTCTCCTGCGTATGCTGAAGTGCTTTTCACATATCTTCTTTCTGGATTTTTTGCCCAGATTATCGGCGACTTGTAAGCATCTATATGAATTCTCTGCGCATTCTTAAAAATGTTCCAGAAAAAATACTGCTGGTCTCCGTATAATTTTACGATATTTCTAAGGCTGTGCATGAGAATGGTTACCGTTATCTGTCCTCTTGATCTGCTTTTTATTTTATCGGTGAGGTCGTTGCCGATATTATCCTCGAACTCTTCGGCTATGACCAGCAGATAAAGATGTACATGCTTTTCTTTTTGGACGGGCTTCTGAAAAGGCTCATTAAAAGTATAACTGCTTTTCTTCTCTGCAAAACAGTAAATGCCTATCGGATCGATGTTCTGTGAAATAACTCGATAAATCAAGTCGGATGCGGTGTTTTGAATTGCTTTCATAATTTTACTCATTTTAGTTAATACTTGTCTGAAAAATTGTATTTTTGCTAAACACACTGGCAAGTAAGTGATTACCTGTATGGTACGCTATCAAATTGTTCCGTACCGTACATGAGAAAATATGTATCATACATAAATCTGGCTTTTTTATCCTTAATTATTATCTTTGAACTATGAGTACACTAACAAAACCAAACCACATGGGGCGCAAAATCAGCCGTATCCGTGAACTGAAAGACATGAAACAGGAAGCACTCGCACAGGCTATGGGCACGAACCAGCAGGCTGTTTCTATTTTGGAAAACAGTGAAACCATTGATGATGATAAATTAAAAGAAGTGGCAAAAGCTCTAGAGGTAAGTGTGGAAGCAATTAAAAACTTTTCGGAAGAAGCGGTCTTTAATTATTTCAATAGTTTTTACGATAATAGTCAGGGAACAGTAGGTAACTACCACTGTACTTTTAATCCCTTAGATAAACTTATAGAAGCCCACGAACAGCAGATCAAATTATTTGAACGTTTGGTTCAAGCAGAAAAAGACAAAGTCGAATATTTGGAAAAACTTCTAAAAGCCAAATAAGCTTTTATAAAAAGATATATTAATTCCAAAAAGAGGCTTTCAAGTCTCTTTTTTGTTTTCCAAACACCCACAAAATACGAAAATACGCAAACCATGAATAAAACTGTACATCTTAGAGTTAAAAAGGAAATTGACAGAATGAGTGAGGTTAAGGTGTTAAAACTTAAAGGCTCTTTAATTGCAAAAGGCTACACTGAAATTATCCATATCAAAGACGAAAACGAAGATTTCTATCTCAATACATTTTCAACTGATCCAGACAGGAAAAAAGAAGCTGAAAATTATGTACTGGAATTCATTTCTTCTAACAAACTAAATGAAAGCGTATCGTTGATCGATAATCCACAAAGTAATTTTACACTGCTTTCTTTCTAAGACCATTTCTAAAAGAAAAAAAAAAGAAAAGCAAGGTATTGGACACAGCCAGAGAAGTGCGCATAACGAATTTTTCTCGTTCCTCAAAAATCCGCCCTTCGGGACTTATAGCACTTCAACTGTCTGACTGTCCAATTAAGGACTGCTTTCTTTTTTCCCTTTTTCTTTTTTAAGTATTTCATTGTCACATTCTACAGCCATCATGCACATATTTTGCGCATGATACATATAAATATTTTCCCTAAATTAGAAGCCTGCTTTTAAAAATCTCCAGAGATCACCTCGTTCCTGTGATCAGCAAGATGTACGGTTGTCTGACAACCGCCTATCTTGCCACCTATGGCCTCGGAACTCGGCGGTGGAGAAACTTAAAAGAAGAGAGTTTGAAACAATGAAAAGGAAAAATGATGGAGAGAGAAAATTCAAACAGATCACGCAGGATAACCCTGCGTCTGACAGAGAAAGAGTATGCAAAAATTGAAAGCCAGTTCAAGGCAAGCACCTGCAGAAAACTAAGCGACTATATCCGTAGGCACATATTCGGCAGACCAATCACAACCACTTACCGCAACCAGTCATTGGATGATTTAATGGAAGAAACCGTCGTGCTTTCTTCAGAACTCCGTTCAATTGGAAACAACATCAACCAGATTGCCAGAAAAATAAGTACGGTGAAAATGATTCCCGAGTTTAAGACACAGCTGTTTTTATTTGATCTGGAAAGAAAAGCACTTTCCAATAAATTAGAAGCAATCAGCAGTCACACCCAGAAAATGTCGGAACAATGGTTGCAGTCATAAAAACCAGCCGTTCGATAAACAGCATTCTCAACTATAACGAAAATAAAGTTAAGGAAGGAGTGGCTGAGTGCATTAACGCCATGAACTATCCTCTTGAATTAGAGAAATTAAACTTTACCCATAAGCTGAACCGTTTTTTAAAACTGTCTTCGTTGAATGAAAATGCAAAACGGAACAGCGTTCACATATCGCTCAATTTTGATCCTTCAGAAAATCATTCTAAAGAAAAGCTGATTGAAATTGCAGACACATATATGGAGAAAATAGGTTTTGGAAAACAGCCGTATTTGGTCTATCAGCATCATGATGCAGGGCATCCGCACCTGCATCTGGTCACAAACAATATTCAGAGAGACGGTAAAAGAATTGATCTGCATCTGATAGGCGTTAAAAAATCAGAACCAGCCCGAAAAGAAATTGAAGAAATATTCGGACTGGTAAAAGCCGAAGGAAGAAAACAGAAAGAAGATTTCTCTTTAAAACCGATAAATGTTGCCAGAGTCCAATACGGAAAAGCAGAGTCCAGAAAGGCGATAAATTCAGTTTTAAACAAGGTTTTATTTGACTATAAATATTCGAGCCTGCCTGAACTCAACGCGGTTTTAAACCTCTATAATGTCCACGCTGACAGAGGAAGCGAGGATTCGAGAGTTTTTAAAAACAACGGACTACTTTACAAGATACTTGACCAGAATTCAAAACCGATAGGCGTGCCGATAAAAGCCAGCGAATTCTACAGCAGACCTACCTTAAAATTTCTGGAAGAGAAATTTAAAACTAATGACACAGAAAAAGAGTCTTTCAAAAAATATGTGAAGAATGCCATAAAACTGGCTTTATTTCGTGAAACGATAATTTCTCCAGAAAAATTATCCAAGATATTGGAACGAGAAAGCATTCACATAATACTAAGAAAAAGCAAAGAAGGACAGCTTTACGGAATAACATACGTTGACCATAAAACCAGATCCGTTTTCAACGGAAGCAGTCTGGGAAAAGAATTCAGTGCAAAAGGAATTCAGGAAAGCTGTGCCTTCAACATTCTTGCATTTGAAAGAAAGAATCAAAACTCTATTACAGCAGATTCAGAGTACTTTCAAGATCCTGAATCAAGAGAGTATGTAAAAGAAAATCTTGCTAATATACTGCTTCGTGGGGAAAAAATAAATGATTATGTTTCTAAACAATTTAAACAAAAAAAGAAAAGGAGGTTTTACAAAGGTATTTAAATTGTTAAGGATGCAAACGGCACCCTTAACTTTATAGACAATTTTTCTTTGCATGTACTTAATTAGAATGCATCTTTATCAAGGATCAAATTCTAATCCATTATCTCCCATTTAGCAAAGCTTCAAATGCTAATATCTCACTAGCTTTAATAACATATCCTAAATTCATAGGTATTTGAGACTCTGTCTTATCCGCTTGAGAGCCAGGTTGAGATTTTGTTACAGTCCCATTTATTGAATATTGTGGTCCTGAATATAATACCCCTAATAAATACAATCTGGAACCACCTACATTTATACCTCCTGATTTATCAGAGTAACCGGAGTTATTATACATAAAAACTGGTGAACCACTAAATCCACCAAAAGCTGCTATGTCAATTAAAAATTCTCTACTTCCATTATAGTCTAAATAAGGAGAAGTTGCTGTAATTCCTTCACGTACAATTGGCATGTTATTAATTTCATCCCATAATCCTCTTGGATAGCCAATCATATAAATTTCTTCAAATGCTTTAAATTCTTTTTTTTGAAATTCATCAGAGGGGACTTCTTTTTCAGTAAAACCAACTGTAAAAGGGACTACTCCATTGATAGCTAATTGATTTATAATGGATGCTATTGGAATAGCTACTAAATCAATTTTAGGATTCGGATGTGCAATAACATTTTTCACCGTATTATGTATCTCAACTACAAATGCTGAACCGTTTTCAGGCTGACCATTTATAGATTTTCTAAAATAAAGAAAAATCTTATTCGCTCCATTAATCACATGTCTATTAGTAATTATAGTCGGGATATGCATTTTAGAGAGAGAATCATTTTTAACTTTAAAGTTGAAAAAAAAACCTGTACCTGTAGCGATTTCAGTTGAAATTCGTATCGTGTTATATGTCAGCATTTCTGTTAAATGTAAATTTTGACAAAAACATACTTTTGTAATAAGAAAAAATAAAATGACCTTAATTGTTTTCATAAAATTGTTTTTTATTATATAGAGAGCTTTTAGATTGAAAAGGTTGGATTAGTATTATTATTTTATCAAGATTGAATTTATAAGCTTACTTGATTAATTCTACTTCGGTGTAATTAAATTGTAAATATAATCTATTTTGAATTAATTTTACAGATTTTTCTTATTTTTTTATTTATAATAAAGTATATAATATTGTCTAACAAATATTAAATGAAAGTCCATTTTATGTAAATCCGTAAAATTATATAAAATTAGTTTTTTAATATAGCAACAATATTCATACTTTTTAAACTTAGATCTTATCTGAATGGAACAAAAATTTTTTACAATAAATAGTTTGTTTTTTGTATTAATTATCGCAGTACTGACTTTTTGGTTAACTATGGTTACCGCGAAAGGAGGGTTAACTAATAACAGATTTCGTAGCTGGTGGAAAAAATATACCAAAAGGGGATGGCAAGCTATTGCAATTGGAACATTAATTGGGCTAGTTTTAACTTTACAGGAAGTAAACAATCAACGTATTTCAAAGAATAACGAATTTCTACTAAAAAAAGAACAGAATTCTAGAGATAGTGTAATTACAATCGGTATAAGTAAAGGTGTTGATCGATCTACCGAAAAACTTTTTAATAATCTCTCAATTGCATTTAAAAAACAAGGATTGCAATATGACACGATTAAGAATCAAGTTTTAAAATTAAAAGACTCAATAAGAATTACACAAATTAATAATGAAACTCCTTTAATTTCATTAACAAGATTAGAAATAAAGGACAGTACATATTTTGAAAGAAAAACTTACAAGGTAGAATACGATATTAATTCGCATGACGCCAAAAGTCTTAATATAGATCTCAGATTTGATATTTTTGCCTTTATACCCAATGGAGATATTAGAACTATTGAAAAAAATTATCGAGTATTTTATAAAGGGGAAACAATAAGAAAGGAGGAAAAGCAAACGAATACATTGTCTATCCCTAAAGATAATTCCTATTATCTTATGTATGCATTTAGATTAAAAGGGTCATATTATTCGAGTGATAATAAAAAAATTTTTATAGATAAATTTTATCTTTTAACTCCACGAAAGAAAACGAATTATTTTGGATATCCAATCCAATCTCATGAAGATCTATTAAGAGCGCATTTGGCTAAGTTTTATATCGATTAAAAAAACAAATTTACCATGATATTAATAAAATAAAGTATAACCTTTATAATTTGTTTTGATTTTTAAACGTTCAACGCTACGAATAAAGAACTAAAGCCACAGTTATGACAAAAGACTACGAATAGTTTAATTATTTTTAAAACTTGGAATCCAGTCTTTGACAAATTTAATATAATCACCAATTGGCATATCTTCTATATCTTCAGGTGTATGAGTTGCGAGAAGAGTAATTTGTAAATCCTCCGTGAATTGATTAAAAGCAATCCAAATTTCTGTATAAGGAGAAACTGTGTTTGTCGTATTAGCAGACATCCAATTACGTACTTTTTTAATTAGTGTTTTAGGATCATCATCATGATTTGAAATATCTTGTCCTGCAATGTCAGAGATAACTTTTTGATAATGGTAACGTTCTGTTTCTAAAATGAGTATTTTTTTTGTTCTCAATAATTTATTGCCATATTCACTTGCGCCAATATCTAATCCCAATTCGTATGGCATATTGAATCTTGGTAATTCTCCTTTAACCATTGCTTTACTTCTTGATAAATCATGGATTCCATATTTACAAGACTTGATATGATGCTTAATTTGATTTATCCGAATGTTAGAAGACGAAAGAGTTTGAGATAAAAAAGGTTGTAGTTCAAGATAAAGAGTTGAAAAAACTAAAGCCCGCAATAAGGGGCTATATTCACTATCAAATGGACAATTTATAAAAACATTATTTTCAAAAGCCATAGCGTAGCACTATTTATTATGACTGTAAGAAATGCGGTCTTTAATTTGACCAGTATTTGCATGCACCACAACTTCACCTGTTTTTTCTGAAGCTTTTTCTTTAGCAAAATCTACAGCTTGCTCAACGGTTCTAAAAGAACGTGTAGCTCTTACATTTCCTTCTGATACTACTGACCAATTTGAGTCAATAGAAATCACATGATACTTCGCAATACCCAAGGAATGAGCTTTTGAAGCTACAGACTGACCAAGTTTTTTTGTATAAATTGACTTCCTTTTCATATACCAAAGATATTAAATAATTTTCAATTATTTAGGGATATAAATTGTTTGCCTTTCAACTGCACAAAAAAATTCATACCTGTAACAGCTTTATCAATTACTACTTCACAATTTAAATCAGTTCCATAATCTAACTGTAACTTATTTACAACCCAATTTACAGGAACTTGGTTATTAAAAAATCTTTCCTATAAAGTTTCAATCTCGTGATTTCTATGTCTTTTAGATAGATCTTTCAAGGTTATTTATTTTAAAGCTATTTAACAGCTGTAATATTAAAACAGTATTAATTTAAAAAATTACTTTAAGGTGATCTCACACCTAGGGATAGACAGAAAACCTAATGCTTGAAAAGCGTGTGGAAAAAGATTAAAATAGTAAATGGTAAAATAATCATCATTAAAACTAAATTCCATATTATAAAAATATTCAAATTTTGAATATTCATGCAACATTTTTTTTGCCTCATCATCAGCATGCTTATCTATCATTTTTTCCAGAAAATCTTCCAAATTTTTGTAGCCACTATAGTCAATTATATCGTACAGTGTAATTTTTCTATCGGGATTGAACTCAAAATTTAATGTATATATGTAATGATTTGGATGAAAACTACCTAAAAAATCTTGTCTATTAATTATTAAACTCAAATATTTATCATTATTAGTTTCAATTACGTAACTTACATCCAAAGAAAATTGCATCTCATTACTACGTGTAACTGCATAACCTTCATCCTGTGCTATAAAAACTCTTATGTCGTTAATAATTGAAAAACCTAATTGCTGTACAAAAGCATTGATAAATTGGGAGTTAAAAATTTTATTCTCATTAAAAAAAGGGATTTCGAAACTGCTTTCAATTTTAACATCAGTATTTAAATCTAAAGGAATTTGCAAAACAGTTATGATTTTTTCTTCTTCACTTTTCTTAAGGTTAAAAAAATAAGCTCCTCCATTATCCCCTGAACTTGCTAAAGCTCCGTATGCAGGCGTCTGCTTAGTGGTAGAATTAAAGCTCAATATTAAATTTTCAGCTAGTGTATTAAATGAAAGACTTTCTAATTTATTTTCAAGTAATATTTTTTTTAGAGTAACATTAAACAAACTATTCTTCCCCATTTCTCCATCAAGAACTTTCTCAATCCCGCCAGATGTTAATGCTTGCCTAGACCTTTTATTTTCTAAAGCATTTAAACCTCCCCCTCTACTTATCTCAAATATAGCCCCAGAAAAACAACTATCCGAAATTAGCGCAATATGATTTGCCTCTGAAGCATCAAAGAAGCTTAATAAATCGCTTAGATTAAACCATGTAGTAACACTATTCTTATCTGAATCTGAGCATAACCAATAGGATTTTTTAAGCCTTGAATTAAATTCTCCATGGCCAGCAAACAAAATTAGAATTTTATCTTCTTCTAAAGCATTAATTAATTCGTTTTGAATCTCATTATACAAGAATGATAGAGTTGTTTGTTGAGGCTTCGCATATAATTCTACTTCGTCAAATTGATACGCTCTAGTCAAAACATCAATCAAGGAATTTAAATCTCTTACACAATTACTTAAGTTCGTAATTTTTGGATCGTTATATTCATCTATGGCAATTGCAATTATTTTATTCATTACTACTTAGAGAATTAGCATATTAAAGTAGAATCGTTTTTATTTCAGCACTCAATTTTTCAAATATTATTACATTTTTATCCGACAAATCCTTACACTATCCTATCTTTTGTGTCTTTGTAAAATAAGTCTTTAACTTGATAAAATAAATCAGTTACTTCATTTTGATAATCATATCCTGAATTATAGTCTGAAATAATTTTACTTAATATCTTCCATTCCCAATTTATTTCCTCTTCATTTTTATTCTCATTTATAAATTTTTGATAGGAAAAAACAACTTTAGATGTTCCCAAAATAACACTTTCATAATCATCAATAATTGAATCAGTCCTAACTTGCATTACACCAAGAGTATGACTTTTATTAGAAAACTTATGTTTTAAATTCTCAACAATCCTAATAACTTTTGGTCTATTGAAATTCTCATAAATTAAAATCGCAAAAACAACAGATTCAAGAATTTCATTTTTAGTGATTTCCCTAATCGATGCTCCATATAATTTATTAAAATATAAATATTGTGCTTTTAAATAATTAGCTCTCCTTTTTTCAGTTCCTTTTTCGGAGAATTTTATTTTATTAGATACCTGAAACAAGAAAACTAATATTATTATCCACAATTCATTGGCTATTGTAGTAAAATCAGGTAGGATATTTTCTTTAATTTTTATTATTTTTTCATAGAATAAATACGATAAAAAAATTATGAAAATCCAGTAAAGAAATTGTTCATACCAATTAAGCAATCTTCCTCTAAATGTTATAAGATTAACGATCAATCTAAAAACTAGATAATAAATATTTACTAAATAAATATTCTTAACAAAAACATCTAATCCTAAATAATACAAAATTGACGATATAATAATTATGTATACAATCGGTGATAATACCCTAATCAAAAAATTCAAAGCTGGTGCTTCTGTTGATTTTGTAAAAATTGTTATCCCAATATAACCAATTGAGTATGAATGTTTACCTATCCAATTAATAATAAGAAAAAGTATAATTGCAAAAAAGATATGCGCTAAAAAAACTTCCATAATAATACTTAGATACTTAATTAAATTATATAAATTCTTTATAATCGATTTGCTCTATTAAATGTTTTTCTGAAAGCTTCGTGAGAATGCTTGTAAATCCAAAACCAAGAGTTCCTGTTGTTGCTCTGACCCAGCCTCTAACAAATATTTCCTCAACTCCATCATTATTAAAATCTGCCCTAAACTGCTCTAGTAAAGATGTTTCGATTCCTTCAAATTCTAGACTTATTTTAAAATTACCTGATGAATTGACTTTTACAATTCCATTATTAACTAAATCTTTAATTGACAACCCCATTTTAGTATATTCTATTAATCTTCCTTCAAAGTCAATTAAAATATTAGGAGACAGAAATTCAAGCATATCGATATCAATCCATGGATTATTTATAAAAGATATCTTTGGCATTCTTGCATTTTTTAAAGCATGAATTAATTCCCCAAAAAATGTAAATGTTGCTGATGTTTTGATTGCATAAGTGGTAAATGGATAAAAATTATTTTTGGTGGCATCTTTCCACTCATTCAATGTTGATACATTTATTTTTTCATCCTTATCATTAACTAATTCTAAGAATTGTTCATCATTACCAAGTAATAGTTTCTTATTAAGCAAAGTAGAAAAGTCACTATTAAGATAAAAAACATCATAAACTTCATCAATAAAATGCATTCCAATTGGTAGGGTTATCTTTTTAATATCCCAATCATTTTTTTCAATTTCGATTAATACCTTTTTTAGATCTTTAACACTTAATGTATTTTCAGAAATTGCACATTGTAATTTTGCAAGAATTTGACCTTTGCTCTTGTTTTTTCGTAGTCTTTCAATTTCTATTTCAATTTTTGAGACCTTTTGAGTAGTAATTGAAAGATAAAACAAAGTGGTACTTTTACTAAACAAATTATCGCTCTTTCTATGATTACATTTACTATGTGATGGCACTAAATTGTGTAAATCATTTAGAGAAAACTCTTCATTGAGTTCAAAATCTTTTTTAACTTTTACAAATACTTCTATTTTTTTTGAGATAGATTCAGGAATTATATGATCAATATGCAAATCTCCCCAGTCCAATGGTCGATTACAGTAAAAACAAGTATTCTTGTAAGTTGTCCAAATTGCACTTCTTACTAAATTATCAAATGTTGTTTTTGCCATTGCATTTTTAAAAATTACTGAAGTCCATCTGGAATCGTTAAATCATCAGAGACTTCTTCTCTATTACAATTTTTAATAAAAAAATAAAAAGTTGAATCAATAACCTTTACAGAACTTGTACTATTATCATAATCAAAAATAGGGGGAGAAATACCTTTTAAAACTTGACTAGACACTATGTTTTTTAGAAAGTATCCCATATCAGATGGTCTTACATCATCAGGTCTGTGATGTAATGCTTTTATCTGTTCCTGAAGTGGTTTCCTTTTAAGTCCTTGAATTATGTTCTCAATTGACTCCCTAAATAAAACCTTAACAAAATAGTAAGGAATGTAGAGAGGAATTTCTTGTGAACTACGTGCCTTTTGTTCTATAAAACTTTCTAGACATCTAGAATGTCTACTTGAATAATCTTCTAATTTCTTTTTAATTGCAAGATCAACATGATATTGCGTTATTTCTATCAGTACTTCTTGTGTTTGATGTACACCTGCTGAATAACATGCTTCTTTACAAATTTCTTGAAATACACCAACACTATCAAAACAACTTTCAATAATATAATCAACTATATTTCGTAAGTCAACATTTAATAATACCAAACCCTCATTTACAATTCTTTTTAAATCATCTTTTTCCCATGGCTCTACAGGTACTTCAATTACTCGATCTACAAGATCTCCATTAAATTGAGCTAATCTGTTTTTTTCTCTCCAGATTCCTAAAATGATAAACAGTATATTATAATCTTCAAAGATTCTCAAATCGATAGCAAGCTGTTTCTGAACTTCCTCACTTAAATAATGAAAATTTTCTAAAATTATTCTTTTTTTAAAATTTATCTTTCTCAACAACTCTGATAGATCTTGAGCTAAAGCTAAATTGTAATCAATAATTTTATAAGACTTTGCATTTTCATTTTCTCTGGTAATAGCTGCTTCACTTTCAGCGTCTGCGCCTCCAAAAAAGGGAAAACGTATTTTCGCTTTTAAACCAATTTTCGCTTCGCCTCCAATAGTTGTAGTTACTTCATAAGACTCCACTATATCGACGTTTAATTGTCTAGCAATAGAATTATAAATATCAAGTGTTGAAGAAGTAGGAGAACAATTTACCTTGATATAAGAGTTCTCATCTAAATGCTTATTAGTTAGAGATGTTTTCCCTTGCTTTGAAGCCCCATAAACTATGATATGCTTATTTTTTTGCAAACCTTTCGTAAAAGCCTCATCTACACTTTCTCTCTCAATATAAGTATCAATCAATTCATTTGACACTCCATATACTTGATTAGTTAATCTCATTTTCTCTTGATTAAAAGTTCCTTTAATCTTACTTAAATTTTATTTTTAATAATTCTTGCTAATGTGTCTTTTTTTACACTTATTCTACTAACACCATAAAATTTAAATCTTGATTTATCTTTATCAAAAATATAAATTATTAATCTATAAATTGTCAGGTATATATACCTAATTATTTAACGATAGGGTTATAATAGAAATGATTACTATGATACAGTACAACTATAAAGAAAGGTTTTAGTCCCATTAATCAATTCTTATTAACTAAATGTTGACTAAAATCTTTAAAAACCCTTTAAAACAATGCTTTTTGTGACCTTGACGGTACAGAATTCGAACCATTTAATGGAAGATTTGAAAATTTTAAATGATGTTTATTTTTTTGATTCGACGTTAATATTATTATTGAAAAACCGAGTTAACGTTGATTCTATTAAACAGCAAGTCCATTGAATTTTATACACTGTCATTACCAAAAGCATTCAACGAACTAAAAGTTCTTTTGATTATTTATAAGTTTATTATTATATATTTGATAATAAATAAACCCTGACCCTTGTCAGACATATCTACCGAATTTTGGGATGATAAGTCTGATGTTGTCAGTAGTATATACAAGTTGTCAGCAATGACCGCACAGAGCTGGAGAATTCAAGAATCTAATGCAATTTTCAATCAAAAAATGAAAAAGTATATATTATCAATAATTTTAATAATTTATTTTATGACTAATGCTGAGGCACAAATAGACAATTCAGTTTTTGCAGTTGTCAAGATTTCATACAATACACCTGGAGAAACGCCTGTAACAGGTGGTATTTGCGGTACAGCTTTTTTAATAAAAGACTCAATAGCTCTAACGGCAAATCACGTACTAAATGCAATTAATTACCAACCAAATCCTGGTTACAAATTTGTGCAGTTCTGGTTACTTAAAAGGGGTACAAAATTAATTATACCTCTTTCAGCAGACTATCTAGAATCAATGGAAGAAATAGAATCCACTATTATTAAATTACCGGAATTACAAAAATGTAATTTACTAATATCTGAAACTAACGCTAAACAAAACGATGCCGTTGAAAATTTTGGACATTTAATTAATATGCCAATAACTAATGCACATTGGGAAAATAATATTTTAATAATTGACGATTACAATTTAGAGAACAGTAAATCTGATGCATCAGGACAGATTGTTGAAATTAGAAAAATTTCAGTAAATGCAAATGATGTAAAATTAAATAATATAACAGTAATTCAGCCATCCTTTAAAGCAAATGTTGGAATGTCAGGTGGCCCATTAATTTGCAATAATAAAGTCATAGGACTGATGTCATTTGGACTTCCAGCTGATTCAGATATTAAAGATGTTGTTTTTGCAATTTCAATTGACCAAATAATTGCAAAACTAAAATAAACAAAGCTGCCAACACACGCTACAAGCAAATTGGGGATTTGGTTTGATTTAAATATGGTTTTGTATTTGGAAGATTAGGCAAATCAGAATAATGGGTTTAATTTAGTTCAAAACCTCTGTAGTGCTTGAAGTGCACAGTAAATAACAGAAACGCCAAACAATGGAAATTCTCATAATATTATTAAGTATAATTGCAGGATTAATAATTTTGTATTTTGGATTAGCATTTATTTTAATTCAAATCCGCAGACCAAAATTCAATAGAAAAGGTTATACGAAACTCGAAAAAAAACTTTTGGATATTTTTATATCTATGTTTGATCCTGATTTAGCTGAAAAAATCAAGAAGCAAATTGAATACTTCGAAAATAAGCGTAAATGGAGGCAGTACTGGGAGAAGAGTATGTCAATAGAACTATATGGAGATAAAAAAATGTCGCCTGACTTAAAATACTCAAGACAAGATGATAGTAAAATTGTAACGATTAGATTTAAAGTAAATGAAGAAAAATACAGCATTGAATTTAATAGTTATGACGGTAGGATTTGGGGATGGAAAATAAGACCAAATCCCAAGCGAATTCAAAAAACCGACAATATAGAAGTAATTAGTAAAAAGATTAACAATGATCCAAATGAGAAAGTTGTAATTAGTATCGAAAAAACAGAATTCAAGACGATTCCAAATTTTAATGGCGTGATTGGAGAGATTGCAAAAGTGAAACCAATTAAAACTGCGTATAATCCGTTAATTCCACAGCAAATTGAGATATTTAAACGGAAAATTGACTCATTCCTTCCACATGGTTACATACAAATCATTGAGCAAACCGAGGGCTTGGAATTTCAGGAATTTCGAATTTCAGGTATCTCTGAAATACAGAGAACAGGATTGGATGATGGAGATTATTTTCATTTAGCGGAATTTGACGATGGTATAATTTCCATAAAAGAAAATGATAAAAACGGCGAACTTTATTTTTGCCATTTTTCGGGGTTGATTGATAAAGTGGGAACAGATTTCGACAAAATATTAAAAGAAAGAACTACATAACTGCACACCAAAATAACTATTATAACGTTAATTATGATTTTGAATTTGAAATAAGCTGGAGGCGAATTTAAAAATTATATTATCCGTATAATTAATGTAAAAAATAAATCCTTGATGGGCTTCGAACCAAAATTCCCTGTAAATATAGGCATTTTCAAAACTAGGAAAAAGATCATATAAATTTTAGAACCAAAAAAAGCCTGCAAAATATACACTTTGCAGGCTTTTAAATTTTATAGTGACCTACATGAGATTTGAACCGAATAATTTAATATTGCTTGATATTTATTTTATTTAAATCATCTGTAAAATGGTTCGAGAATTGTCCCGTTAGGGCTACTAAGTAAAACACCACTTGAAAAAGTTGGTGTTTTTTTTATTCAAAATTTTAACCGCTCGTCGGACTCATATCCGCCGCGGCGGACACAGGTTCGAGTCCTGTTCCCGCTACTAAGACAAAAGCTTCAGAGAAATCTGGAGCTTTTTTTGTTTACATACCTTTCTGATTCTCTGTGCGGGTTTTTACTCATTTTAGCTTATTTAAATTATTTTTACTGATTTTTATTCTATTTCAATACATTAGAAATCTAAAATCTCATATCACTAAATTTGAAATACTACCCGCGCTAGCAGAGGAGTATGTAAAAGAAAATCTTGCAGATATTCTACTCCGTGGAGAAAAAGTAAATGATTATGTTTCGAAACAATTTAAACCAAAAAAGAAAAAGAGACTTTACAAAAGGATTTAAAAATAATTTCGGGTTCAAAAATGCACCCGTAATTATTTTGATATTTGCTTTTCAAGCTAACGTCTAATTAAACTTGTCATCAATAATCTTTGTAATCATTATATATTCACAAGTATCAGTTTTATATGATTTTTTTAAACCATCATATTTATACTTTTTAAGTTCATTATCAGACAAATTAATTTCATCCCATTTATCAATCTGTTTCTGTAGTGCTATTGATTTAACACTATTGTTAAATAAGACTACAATTATTTTTTTTGAGATTGGGCTTTCGCCTTTTGGTTTTTCAATCTCAATTAAATAAAACTCATTATACGGATCATTATACTCAGATTTTTGCATAAACATAAAAAAATTCTCTCTGTGGAAAAAATCAATTTTAGCATTAATAAAATGTTGCAAATTACTATCCTTTAATGTTTCGTCATTAAATTTGACCCAACTCGTATTTCTGAAAAATAAACCTATATTATATTTTTCATTTTTATCCTTATCCATTTTACAACTAATGCACATTACTAGTGCAAAAAATAATATATATCTATGTCTCATTTTAATTGGTTATTTGTGGAATCGCTCTTTCCTTAGCCCCTTTCTCATTTCTTATTGGATTATCTATATTTTTCATAACATCTAGTTCATCCCCCGCTCCGCATAGTCTTATTAATTAGTACTGCTGCGCAAATGTCTCTGACTTTGCGCTACTCAAAACAAATATATCTAAAAAACATAAGCGTCTCAAAGTCTCCGACTTTAGAACAAAACTCCTAACAAGAGACAAACAAAAAAAGTCAGCAGACTTTTGAGACGTTTTTGTATTCAATATGAGGAAAAAAATGCGCAAAGTCAGAGACATTTGCGCAGCTTTTTATGAGGAACTCTTCGGAGATTGGACTAGCTATTTCATTAGCAATTTATATTTTAATTTAGCATCATTGTCTTCTGGCTCTTTTTCAATGTATAACTTTAGATATTCAATCGCTTGCTTTTTTTGACCTGAAAACCTATATGCCTCACTTATATAATAATAGCCATAGGTGGAGTCTGGAAAAAGGTGATTATTTAGCTTAAATAAATCTATTGCCTGATTCGTCTTTTTTTCGAACAATAGCTTACAACCATATCTTTCAATAAGATTTTCCCTGCTCCGCATAATCTTCTTCATTAGTACTGCGCAAATGTCTCTGACTTTGCGCTACTCAAAACAAATATATCTAAAAAACATAAGCGTCTAAAAGTCTCCGACTTTATAACAAAACTCCTAACAAGAGATAAACAAAAAAAGTCAGCAGACTTTTGAGACGTTTTTGTATTCAATATGACAAAAAAATGCGCAAAGTCAGAGACATTTGCGCAGCTTTTTATGAGTACCTCTTTGGAGATTGGACTAGCTATCTCCTGCTCCGCAAAGTGTTCTTCACTAGCGCTGCGCAAATGTCTCTGACTTTGCGCCACCTCATCTTCGTCTTAAAAACCGTAAACTTCTAAAAGGTCTCCGACTTTAAAGCTAAACTTAATACAAGTTATAAAGATTTACCGATTTTGAATCTAATACATCAATTACTGGATTATCAGCTTTCACAATTTCTAATAATCCCGAATCATTTACATAACTACTTGCACTTGAATAAATGTAATCTGAAGCTTTTGCCACCAATCCAGCTCTAACAGGATTCAAATGTATATAATGGAGCTTTGACCACATAAAATTTATTGAATAAATTTCTTCTGCATGATTTCCGTATTGCCAAAATTGATATTTTTTATTTCGCTGATGGCTTTGCGTGGCAAGTTCAAATCGCTGTAGCATCCATTCTCGTCTGCTTTCAGGACTGCTTTGAATTTTTTCTAAGATACTTTTTGCTATAAACTTTTTAAAATCTCTAATTAAATCTGACAATTTTCCATTCTCCGATTGTATTACCAAATGCATATGATTACTCATAATCACATAACCATATAAAATCATTCCCTTATTTTTAATGCAGTAATCTAGACATTCAATAACTATGTCGCGATAACATTTACGCGTAAAAATATCAATCCAGTCTACAACTGTTGGGGTAATAAAATGGGGCAAGTTTTGATCTCGAATAATATAACCTTCTTTCATTTCTTTTTTGCTTAAAAGTAATAATTTTCTTTCTTATTTTATTTTTAAGAAACAATCGTAAAAAGTCGGAGACTTTTATCACGTTTACAATTTCTAAGGCAAAAAAATTGCGCAAAGTCAGAGACATTTGCGCAGCTTTTCATATGGAACTCTTCGGAGAGCGGGGGTTACATAATTTAAAGACATTTAATTGATTTGCTCTATAAAAAGAGTAGTAATATGGCTTTAAAAAAAGGTGATAATAGTAAGGGAAAAACAGAAAATGATGAATCTCTATATCTCAAAAAAATTGGTGCTAGATTAAGACATTTCAGAAAAAAAGCTGGTTATACGAATTCAGAAAATTTTGCATACGAAAATAATATCAGCAGACCTCAATATGGAAAATATGAAGCTGGAGCAAATATTCAGTTAAATACGCTTATTAAGATTCTCAAAGCAATGAATGTTACATTAGAAGAATTCTTTACTGGTTTCAATGAATATTAGAAGGCGTATAATAATTAACATTAGTTAAAAAACAAAAGCCACTCCGTACGGAGTGGCTTCGTTTTACTAAACTTACACAACAAAATTAGAGCAAATATTCATACATGTAATTCTCTTCTTGTAATTGATAGATTGAAAAATATATTCAAAATATAATTTGGCAGTAGCAAATAATTTTAATCACTATTCTATTTGTTCAAAAAAATTAATAAAGAAAAGTTCTTTTTTAATTAAATTAGAATCAATATTTTTTACTTGGTTATTAGCCGTAAATGTCATGACAATCTTATTTTCTTTCTTTACAAAAAATCTATATAGATAATTTTGAGATTTTTTACTACTACAATTTATTAATGATTTAATTTCATTACATTCCAAAAAAGCTTCTTGTAATTGCTTTGAATTTAATTTTACTTCGTGAATAGTTTTGTTGTCTTCAATTATAAATACCTTGTCATCTTCGATAAAAATCCTTTTAAAGTTCTCCTTATATTCATATCCTGTTGTACTAGATACACGTATTATATCTAGTGTTTTATTAGATTTTGAATTAAAATCAGAAAAATTATTTAAAATAATTTGACTATTTCCACTGTATTCATTCTCGGATTCAATATTAACTTTTTTACAAATATCGTTTTGAGATTGTTTTTGCGTGGAGCATCCGATAAAAATTATTGCAATAAATAATATCTTACTTCTTTTTATAATAGTCATAACTTTCATTTTTAACGTTGATAGTTTTATTTTTAACTCCAGCCTTACCAGAAAAAGGGCTGATATATTGTACTTCCAAAGTATATGTTTCTCGTAAAGGAACTGTAACTCCCCTTGAATTACTTACTTCTCCTCTTACAATGTTTTCAGTATGAGATGCGCTTCTCTCATTGACTTCTTTGTTTTGATTATTAGTGTCAAATGTTTTTTGAACTACATCATTAGGGTTATCCTTTATAGATACACTAGGCATTTCAATTGGAGAATCTACTCCGTTATCAATATCTACTCCATGACCGACTTCGTGAGCAACAACAAATTCATTTTCTGAACCTTTCTGACTCAAGTCAATATTCATATTTGTTCCATTTCCTCCATTTCGATTTATATCCCCTACAGTTTCCGTTACTGAACCACCACTTCTACTAAAAGTAATATTATGTACGTTTTTCGAGTCTTTTAATTGATTAAAATTATCCCGATGGGTTTTTGAATCTTTCATGAGTTGTCGATTCTCTCTCTTAAATTCCCTTTTCATCTCTCGGAATTCTTTTCGAGTTTGTCCTTCTTGGCGCACATATTTAACCTCCATACCATTTGGGTCAAATAATTCAATTGGATTATTAAAAACATATGCATATGGATTAATTCCATAATATCTTTCTGCTAGTGGGTCAATGTTCATCCAGCGACCAAGTGCAGGGTCATAATTACGTGCCCCATAATCGTACATGTTAAGTCCTAGCTCGTCTTGCAATTCTTTTCCATTATACTTGAACTTATTTGCTGTCGGCAGATAATCATTATATCCCTTATGCTTTAATCCGAAAGGATAATAGTTATTCTCTTCAATAATTTCAAGATTCTGCGTTGCGGGGTCTTTAGCATAGCTTAATCGAACGTTTCCTAAATGGTCTTTGTACTGGAAAACGTAAGAGAGGACTCCTGCCGCATTCTTTACATATCCTTCTGCTGTCGGGAAAAATTCCAAAACATTATCTTTGTACTGATAGCCACCCAAATAATCTGTCGCTGCTGCAACAGTTCCTTCAGTCACAATTTTACTCAGCTTCTGTCCTGCCGAGTTGTAAATATACTCAATGCTTCCAGTTGTTCCAAATGTTATTTTCTTTGGCAGATTTAAATGATTATATGAAATGGCTGTGATGTTCTTGTTCTTATCGGTAATCATATTTCCGTTGCCATCATAGCTGTAGTCATCGTCTGTTTTATTAAAATCATTAAATCCGCTGATGTTATTTGAATTGTCAGCCACTTTATTCAGCTGGTTCGAATTGTTTGCATAGGTGTACACCAGATCATCGATGTCTATATTTCCCACCTGCTGGTCATAATCTCCTTTACGGCTTAATGTTTTGATATTGCCGTTTTTATCATAGGTCAGGTTTTCATCGTAAGCACCCGTTGTCAGGCCATTCTTTTGGTACACCGCGTTTTTAAGACGGTTTAAGTTGTCATATTTATAGCCATATGTTCTTACATTTACATCTGAAATCGTTTGCCAGAATGTCTCCGAAATATTTCCGTTATAAAGCGGCATTGCTCCCGCGACATCGCTTTGCAACGTATCATAATTAATTTTAAATGCAAAGAAATCAGGTGGATATATACCCTGATGCAAGTTGTTTATTTTATTAATTTCTTTAAGCCACCCCCTTATATTGTATTGGAAGTCTACTTTCTGAAGTGGATTTCCTATATCGCCGCCTGTTTTTTTACTCATCAGTTGCCCTAAAGCATCGTAGCTATTATCTGCCAAAAGCTCAGCTGTTCCTCCATTTATCTGGTGCGTGTGTGTCAGCAGTCGGTCTTGTGGCGAATACGTAAATTCTTCTCGCACAACAATTTCAGCATCGCCAGATGTTCTCTTGTGTTTGGTAATGATGTACAATGTTTTTCCTGCAAAATCAATTTTGCTTTCGCTTGAAGTGTACCCGCCCAAATGATTCTGAAGATAGTTTTTTATGGGTCTTGCCTTATCATCATAAAATATTGTGCTGGTTTCTCCTGCTGTTGAAGATGCTGTAGTGATAGCTCTTGTCCAGCTACCTGTAGTTAGTGTTTTTACATTGCTTAAAACATCTTGCCCTTCAATAGAAGTCGGTACAGGCTGCGCGTTTGGAAATGCATAGCCATCATAGTAATTAACGGTTAAAAGCTTAAAGTTTACCGGTTCAATAGTGTTGCTGTAATACGCTTCTATCCCGTCAATAGTGCCTGAAGTCTGTTTCGTTTCAAATATCACAGTCTTACTGTTTTGAGCATCCTGCAGCGATTTTCGTATTGCCGAATTTGAAGCCTGATTGCTCCATCCTGTATAAATTGGTCTGCCAAATGCATCGTATTTGGTAATGATCCAGCCTTCTGTGTTTTCATCTTTAAAAGGAGAAAATGCAGGTCCTGTTGCTACAGGACGGTCTAATTTATCGTAAACAATAAATTCCCATTGTTTGCCAGGAAGTTTTTTCTCTGCCAAACGGTTTTTATTGTCATATTTGTATTGGTAGCACAAACCATTCAAGATATCTTGATTAATACTTCCTTCTGCTTTTGGCGGAATCACATAGGTAAGATTTCCGTAAAGATCATAAACGTAATACGTATCATGTTTTTCTCCTGCATCGTAGGTTCTCTTTAATACAACCTGGCCTTCTTTGTTTTTAAATTCTTCTGTACCAGCATTTGACCCAGATGCTGTATTCTCGTCATAAGTAACGGTTTTAAACAACTCGCCTGCCTGATAAGTTCCAGCATCAGAAAAACTAATTTCGTACAAACCTGAACCAGCATCCCAAGTGGCTGTCGCTTTGTATAATTTAACTTCGTTTGCTGTATTAGCCTGATAGTTTAATTTAATTTCATGACCACCATTCATAGCCCAAGGATTTCCTGGTGCTGCCTGTCTTAAAACTCTGTTTAAAGGGGATGATTCCAATTCCTTCTGTGAAAAGGGATTTGAGGTGTTTTCGTATTTTTCTGTATTGTAAAAACCCTTTGTTGCCATTTCTGCATCTGTCGCATACGACATATCTATAGAAGAAGCCTCATAGGGAAGATATTCTTGCACCTGCCTTCCAAAACTATCATAAGCCATATGTGTAATAATGTCTTTACCTGTAGATGACTGCCCTCCTGAGATTTTTTGTATTGGGTACTGCTGCGCAAATGTCTCTGACTTTGCGCTACTCAAAACAAACATATCTAAAAAACATAAGCTTCTCAAAGTCTCCGACTTTAGAACAAAACTCCTAACAAGAGACAAACAAAAAAAGTTAGCAGACTTTTGAAACGTTTTTGTATTCAATATGACAAAAAAAATGCGCAAAGTCAGAGACATTTGCGCAGCTTTTCATGAAGAACTCTTCAGAGAGCGGGGGTAAAAATAGATGGAAAGGTTATGTATTGGGCAGGTTTTTCTTCAGATGTATGCGTGAGTATATAAATACACTCTATGTATTTTTTAAGTAAAGGATTTAAAGGGGAATAAACTTTTATTTTCATAGTTTATAAAAATTGGATTCACCACCTGTCAACGAGACTTTAATTTGTTGTATTGCCACTTTTATAAAATCTATTTTAAAAATTTTATCTATCAAAACCAATCTTTCCAATTTTAGGCGCATAAAGCAATTTAAGATCGGAATGATATTTATTAAATTCTTGATTTGAAATTGCTTCAATATTTCTTAACCACTTCAAATCATTCAATTGAGTTTCGTAACTCAAATTAGAATCTAAACTTAGATATTGTTCTCTTAAATACTTATCTCGTTCAGTAAATAATTTTAATATAAATTCGTTTACAGTATTCTCATTAGGACTTTTCTTTAATAAAAAGAGAAAACCATTACTATAAGTTCTTATTCTCCACGAATTCTCATTCACAAAAACATAAATAGCAAATAAAACTATTCCAAGTAATAAAAATGCAATCCACATTTCAGGATCTAAACCTTTATCATTTCGAAAAGAAAAAGACATTCCTCCAAGCATGAAAAAAAACAAAGACATTAGTAAAATGATATTATTTGTTGCTTTATGAGTAGTTTTTTCTTTTGACAAATTCTCAAAAGCAACCAAACCTTCACTTTCACCTCCTAGGTAGGATGTTTTATAATGTAATTTATTTTCAAGGATATTGTATTCTATTTTTTTAAACAATCTGCGTTGTCTTATTGTCTGCATTTTTTTTAAGTTTATCTTACGCATTATTATCAAATATAATAATTCTAGATTGTCCTGAAAAAGTTACTAAATAAAAAAAAGCCCCAGATTTCTCTGAAGCTTTTTTTAGGTTTCTATATTTTTTACATCAACAATTGTGATGCTTCAGACAACTAATTCTTTTCCAATTCTGTTTCAGTATGCATCAGGCATAACCACTTGCTGTTTTCTTTAATCCAGGTAGAAGTGCAAACACACTTTATAGGTTCTTTTTGACTTTGATCTACTATCTCAAAATCGAGACGATATCCTATTACCGCAGTATTTTCGGCAATTAGTTTTTCTTTTACATCATAGATGTTCAGCACTTTTATTTTATTGGTTTGCCCAGAATCGAACATTTTTTTAAACTCGGTCTCGCTAATACTCTGAACACCATTTTTTCCTGCCACTATGCAAGGAAACATCGTCAGATTTTTTACCGTCTCATAATCATGATTTTGAACACCTTCCCAGTATTTTTTTTCCAATTCTATAATTTGACCTTCCATATTATCTCGTTGTTAATTAGACATTTCACAAATTTCAAATTAATATTGACATGAAGTTGCTCTTTTAACATAGATTTAATTTTAGCAAGAAGTTAGTTAATACTTTATTCTTTCGATTATAAAAAAAGAGAGAACACAAGTTTCTCTCTTCTTAAGAATATAAATCTATTATCTAAGATTGCATATCATTTACACAATCAACAGAGTAAGAGCATTAGTTTTTTTTTTTATAAAATGAACTACTACAATGAGAAGCAACAACCTCCACCTGCTAGAGGATATTCTGGAGGGCACGCCGCTCCATTTTTCAAGATTGCTTCTCCACTTATAAGTGCTTTAGCGCAAACTTCTGTCACTCCCCCTTTTACTGCTTTTAGCTCATTTTTAGTTAATTCTTGAGCTCCTTCCAATTTTAAAATTTTCTTAAACATAATGATAAAGTTTTTAAGATTCAGTTAATACCCCAATCATTTAAAGACACTTGAGATTTTTGTCTATCCTCGCGCAGAATGTTTTCTATATTTAATAATAAATAAATGTAAAATCGAAAAACAATGTACGAATATACTTTATTTTAAGATTGATTTTTTACGGTTTACCTCATTTTTTCAACTTTTATTTAATTATTAACTTTAAATTCCAAGAATACTTTAATTTATTGAATGGTAGTTCTCAATTTTTCCTTACTGTCTGACCTGTACGAGGTTCGCCTCTTTCTGTAAAAACATCGTTAGTATAGTAGTTCACAAATTGCATCGGAATACCAACACCTGTTGCCAGCGATGGAGTTGTCTGCAAATGATAATGCAAATGTGGCCCAGTAGAATAACCGCTGTTTCCCGCCAAGCCTACTTGCTGTCCTCTCACTACAGTATCTCCTACTGCAACTATTATGGAGTTCTTTTTAAAATGAAGCATAAAGGAATATTCTCCATTCAAATGATCAATTACAATGTAATTGCCCAATGTTTGTTTTGTGTTTTTAACTCCAGGAACATTGTCTTCTATGGCATTCTCCATCGCAATAATTTTTCCGTCACCAGGAGCATTCAAGCGTTTGCCAAAACAATAATAATCTTCATTTTTGGTTCCGTCTCCTGTTCTACCGCTATTGTTTATTACTTGAACTATATCAAGAGCATATCTCTGGTGGCGATTAGGCGTAAAATGATGATTTTCTTCTAGCGATTTTCCGCCTGCAGCAATATACCAGTCGTCTTCAAAAGGCAGTTCTAATACGGTTTTGGTTTTGTAATTTAAATAGATTTCTTCATCGTTTTTTCCCTCGTCTCCCATTAGCATATCTGCACAAGATAGCAGCGAAAAAGAAGATGTGAACATAAAAACGTAAACTGCAGTTTTAATATATTTCATGATTTAGAATTTATAGTTAATGCCAAGATTTAATTGATGCTGTAATTCTCTATAAGCACTTGGAATTTGAAGTCGAGAATAATTAAAGTTATAAGTTGCCTTTACGTCAAAATGATTGGAAAGTTTGTAACCATATTCTAAATCCCAAAACACACTCTGATAATTATCTAAAGTGTAAAATTTACCTTCGGCATTGGTAACACGAAAAAGCACAACAGGAAGGGTTAATTTTGAAGATAAATAGTGTTTTTCATTTATCTGATAACTGAATCTGCCTGCAATTCCAAATTCCTGATGAAACGTAATGTAATCTCCATCATGATAAGCAGCCAAAGAAGTTCGCGATTGTAATCCTGCATGTATTGTAAATCTATTTCTGTCGTACACTCTTTTTAGATACGAAAAGTTGATTCCGCCTTTGTAATAATCTGTGTTGAGATTGGACAGCCTATCTGTTTTTAGGTTTGATGATAGATAATCTAGATTTACTTCAAACAAATTATCATTTTTACTGGTACGCGTATAGTTTAATTTATACACCAAACCCTCATAATCATACGTTGCTACAGGAGCAAATTCGAGATTTTTCAAATACCCCCAATTATTTCCAACAGAAAACTCGAGCTGATTCCTTTTTTGCGTGGTTTGAGATTGAACAGATACCGCAGACAAAATCGCGGCACTAAACAAGAGACGATTTAATTTCATAAAATTTGAGATGAATAAGTTGATTATTGCCCAAAACTATATGAATTGAAGAGCGACAAGGTTTCAATACCTTAACACTGGAGAAATCCGAACTCATGAACCTTCAGTTTTAGAAGACGGAAATTCAAAATATCTCTCAAAAATTCTTTCTAAATCAGCTAATTATAGAAAATTTTTTCGGTTGATTTGTACAGAAATCATTTTAGTTAATCATTTCTTAATCCATTTAGAAAATCATTTTCATTGCTATAAATTCGCTCTGTCAATTCATATGAAATAAGCTATATTTTTATTAATAACCGCTTATCGCAATTGTCTAGAATAACTGAAAAGCCAGATCTTAAAAACAACTTTATACTAAAAAATTGATTTATACGACACTTCTAAATATTGCGATTTTTCAAGGAATAGTATTAGGATTAATTATTATAAAGTCTTCCTTATTCAATAGTCAATCAAACAAATATCTGGCCTATTCGATATTCACACTTTCGTTGCTTTTACTGAATCTGGTATTCGAGATTGAAGATGCTTATTCAGCCTTTCCTTTTTTGCGCTTTATAGACGATGTTGAAACTGCTTTTCTGCTGCCCGTTTTCCTATTTCTATTTATTATAAACCGAGTTGATGATGCTGTGAAAAGCAGACAAAAGATAATTTTATTTTTCATTCCGTTTGCTTATTCGGCTGTTCTTAATATTACATACGATCTCGATGCTGTAGCAGGATTATATAAAATTCCTCAATTAGGCCTCGATATAATAGATGTATTAAATCAGATTGCACTTATTTTGGCGCTTACATTTATTCCATTTGTTCTGATTTATTCTTATTTTATGATAAAACACTTAAAAGATAAGCAGGAAACAAAATGGATAATTATATTATTAAGCCTCGTTTCTACATTATTATTTTCGTGGGTTATTACCATTCTCATAGCTTTGTTTCTTCAATTTGACATTTCGGCTATGATGAGAATTTTAGCTTTATTCGGAGCATTTTTAATCCATTGGACTGCTTATTTCGGCATTTACAAATACAAACTGGCTAAAGACAAAAACAGTATTTACAACTTTCTAAATACAGATTTAGCCATTGCAGATAACACCACATTTTCCATTTCAGAAAATAATTGTAAAGAAGAAAACAGAGAACTAATAACGGCTGATAATCTTTATTTTCAAAAACTGGAACTTCTTTGCAAACAAGATCATATTTATACTGACAGTACATTAAACCGAGAAAAAGTTGCTGAAAGACTGGGTATAAGTACAGGATATCTTTCGCAAATTGTAAACGCGATAACGGGAGATAATTTTGCCAATTACATCAATCAATATCGTGTGGAAGCTGTAAAAGAAATGATTTTAAATGCTGAATTTGAAAATTACAATCTCTTAACAATGGGGTTAGAATCTGGATTTACTTCTAAAACGACTTTCTACAACGCTTTTAAAAAAGTTACCGGCCAGACGCCAAACGAATATAGAAATACTCAAAAAATAAGTTCCATTTTGTAAAGTTTTAAGCTTTTGAAACCTCATAAAATCTTTATTATTTGATTTTTGACATTCAATAAATCAAATTCCTTTTTATGAAAAAAAATCATTTACTACTTATTATTCTTTTTGCTTTTTCTTGTGCGAAAGCTCAAAACGAAATCGAATCAAATCCTTATCAGAAAAACAATGACATTACCATAAATGCAATTGCAGCATTTAACGAGTCTCTGAATATAAGTTACGAAAGACATCTAAATGCAAAATCATCAATCGGAATTTATTATTATCAAGTGTTAACCACAGACACTAGTAACGATATGAATTACTCTGTTTCTCCTTATTACAGAAGGTATTTCGGCAAAAAATATGCTTCTGGATGGTTTGCCGAAGGATTTGGAATGCTGACTTCAATAGATGGTAAAAAAGTATATACATCTGAAAATCCTTCTACATATACAGAAAATTCGGATGTCATTGATTTTGCTCTTGGAGTAAACGGAGGCTGGAAGTGGGTCAGCAAAAGCGGATTTTTACTTGAAGCTAATATTGGTTATGGTGCTTTGCTCTTTAATGCAAATAAAACCGATCATAATATGGTTATGAAATTTGGTTTGAGTGCGGGATATCGATTTTAAAGAAGTTCCATTAAAAAAAAAGAAAACTATTCCATATTATATATAATATCTGACAAAAAAGACGTTTTATGGGATATTTTTTTATCTTTGAAATTCAGATTTTTTAATCGAAATGGCTTTATCTTTGAGCCTTAAAGAAAATCAAGATTCATTTATGGAACAGAAAATTCATCAGGGAAGAAACGTAAAACGATTCAGAGAAATGCTTGGCATCAAACAAGAAGCATTGGCTTATGATCTGGGCGAAGATTGGAACCAGAAGAAAATTTCTATGCTAGAGCAGAAAGATATAATCGAGGATTCTCTACTTAAACAAATCTCAAATTCTTTAAAAATTCCTGTTGAAGCTTTTCAGAATTTTGATGAAGAGCAGGCTATAAATGTAATTGCAAATACTTTTGGAGATAATGCTTGTGTCGGAAATCCTAATTCTACATTTAATTTCAATCCCATTGAAGAATTAAAAAAACTTCACGAAGAAAAAATCACTTTGTATGAAAGAATGCTGAAAGAGAAAGATGAAATGATGGCAAGGCTGGAGAAGTTAATTAATAAATAAAACGCTATTATTATTTTTTAATCAGAATAAAAAAAGCTTCAGAGAAATCTGGAGCTTTTTTATTTATATCACATGTTTAAAAACCTTAAGAATATTCCTTAAAAAATGAAAATCGTAATATTTTTAAAAAATATTTTCTTCTCAAAAAGAAACCAAAAACCAGTCTTATTTCGCCTCCTAAACTCAAAACAAACAATTATTAATCAAAACAATACAAAAACATTAACTTTACGTATTCATAAATAAAAACCAACTAAATTGGTTCTTATTTAAAAAATTTTCAAAAAGTTTTTTCAAAAAAGCTTTGTACATCTCAAAAATAGTTGCACTTTTGCACCCGCAATAGCAAAGCAGGTCCGTTCGTCTATCGGTTAGGACGCCAGGTTTTCATCCTGGTAAGGGGGGTTCGATTCCCCCACGGACTACTTACTAAGACAAAAGCTTCAGAGAAATCTGGAGCTTTTTTTGTTTATATTTACTTCCTTAAATGTTTGAGGATTTGAGAACAGTATTAAAGCGCACAAAACCTACAAATTGGCAATTAATAAAGACACAAATACAGCAAACACAATAACAAAGCAAACAAGAAGTTATGAATGAAGTAATTTCAGATTACAAACACAATCAAAAAATCAACCCAAATCTTAAAATGAAACACAAATTAATAGCCCTTTTATTTGTATTCGCCTTTGCAAATATGTCTGGACAAGCACCAGCCAGCAAAACCAACTACACCAACAGCAAATTACCTGCCGAAGAAGCTGTTACGAATAAGTCTCTAAAACCGCTTAAAAAGATTTCGCTAGACGATACTTCAATTTTAATTTACGATTACGATGGTTCGCTTTTTTCATGGGATTTAGAAGTCGAAAGCATTGTTTGGACGGTAAAAGCTTCAGACGCCCACACAGAGATGTGCGCCAACAAAATAACCATTCATGACGGAGTTGTGTATATTCCGTTTATTAATGGAGAAATTTACGCAGTAGATAATGGAACAGGAACTATTTTCTGGAAATCTAGAATAGGAAACATTACAGACCAGATTGTCTTAAAAGACCAGACTCCGATTATAGCTAACGGAAAATTATTTATTACGGCTCAAAATCAAAATCAGAGCAGTAATTTATATGCTTTGGATCTAAAAGATGGCAGCTTGGCTTGGAACTACAAATTAGACACTCCTAACAACGATATTGAGCCACTTTTTTTCGATAATAAGATATTTACCCAAAGCGCAAACAATGTGTATTGTTTTGAAGCTAATACAGGGAAATTACTTTACCAAAAAAGCTTTGATGAAACCATGACTGGAAAACCAGTTACAGATGGCGAAAGTATTTTTATAGCAGGCGATAAAAATTGGCTGTATGCTTTAAAACCAAACAGTCTTGATGTTTTGTGGCAGTTTAAAATAGAAGAAAACCAGAATAACGTTAAGGAACGCATAGTATGCCACGACAAAAAGCTATATTTTGCAGCGCAATGGCCAGAAGTTTCTTCTATCTATGCTGTTGATTCCAAAACAGGAACTCAGCTTTGGAAAACAGATTTTAAAGGAGACAATGTAGAATACATTGTTAAAGAAGTGGACAATCTTTGGGGATATACCCGTAAAAAGAAACTTTTTGAACTAGACTTATCAAACGGAGAAATCGCTTTTGAAGAAAAATTAACTACACTGCCAATTTCCAATATAGAATTTCCTGCTGACGAAAACTTACTTTATTATTATTGCGACGCAGGCTTAATTCAATTTGATTTAAAAGAAAAAGACGAAAACGTATACTATATGCGTACTTCTCTTAAAGACGATCCTTACAGCGCTTATTTAAAGATAATTCGATAATAGCTTAATGCTTTTTAAAATAAAAAAAAGACCATTTTTTCAAATGGTCTTTTTTTATTCTCTTGAGAAAAATCTATGCTCTAAACAAAGCATATTTATTATAGTTGTACAAAACTTTATCATAAGCAACATAAAGCGAAACTATTTTCTCTGATGATTCATTGAATGTGATTCCGTTATGTTTTCTAAACAAGTAAATTTCTTTTAAACAATTAGAAAGACTTTGGTGAATTTCGCTTGTAAAAGTCGGCAGTTTTTTATCTCCTACCAAAAGATCAATCTGATAGTTTGAACTACTTTTTGATAAGTTATTACCAATAATTCTAATTGTAAAAGTGGTTGGTTTTCCGTACTGTTCTCCTTGATATTGCAGTGTCATAATTTCTTCTTATTAAGTGATTAGTAATGCCGTTGGTTAATCGGTTTTTGGTTCTCCGGATACTTATATTAAAGTTATAAAAATTTAGGCAAACATAAAGAATTCAATTCTAAATTAAATGTTATTTTTTCAAAAAGACGAAACCTATAGAAACCAGAAAACCGTAACGAATTACGGTTTTGGCAATTAACTAAATATATTTAATCAACTTGTTTAACGAGTGTAAAATTCATTCATAAGCATCGATTAATTTTGGGTAATTATTGTAATTTATTTTCTTGGTTTATTTCTAATAAAAACGGATTTCCATTTTCGTCCATCATGGTCATATTCAAAGCATCTAATAATGCTGTCTTTTTTGAAACTTCGCCTGTAAATTTATTATACGAAAGATTCAATTCTTCTAGCTTGTTAAGCTTTTCAATTTCTTGCGGAATTGCGCCTGAAAATTCATTGTCAAATAAACTAAAATTTTCTAATACATTCCAATTAATAATTTCATTTGTCAAATTTCCCGACAGCTTATTATTATTCAGCAGCAATACTTTTAGACCAGAAATTTTATAAATCGAAACAGGCAGTTTTCCGTTTAATTCATTATTGCAAACCGCTAAAATTTCTAACTGATTTAATTTTCCAATTTCCGACGGAAGTTCTCCAGAGATCTTATTCATAAAAAGCTCCAAATCTTTCAATTTAGTCAACTGGCAAATCGAAGATGGAATTGTACCTGATAATTTATTATCGGCAATATTAAGCATTTCCAATTCTTTCAGATTAAAAATGGCAGAAGACAAAGTTCCTTCAATTTTATTCTTTTCCAGATTCAGCGATTCTAAATTTACAAGATCGTAAAAAGCTTCAGGCAATTCTCCCTGCAGATTATTATCTGCCAAATTGAGCGCGACCACTTTTCCGTTTTCGGCTTTAACACCGTACCAAGTAGAAACAGACAGACTTAAGTCCCATTTGTTTTTCCATTGCAAACCATTTGTTGCATGATACAATTTTATAAGCGCTTCTTTTTCTTTATCCGAAATGGTATCTGCCAAAACGTTTAGCGAAAAAGCAAATAATAAAGAAAGAGTAATTAAAATTTTCATAACAGATTTGGGATTTGTTACTCGCGTAAAATTATGCAATTCACAGTTATAATACACCAAATATCGGCAAACTGTTGAAAAAAATTTTAACCGTAAGATTTAAGCTGCTTTTATTATTTTTCAGAATCTGCATTTTTTTTGATTACATTTGATCAACTAATTCTAATAACCTCACATTATGCAAATTAACTTCGTTGCTTTATTCCTTGCAGCAATTGTCACACTCGTAACTGGTTTTATCTGGTATAGCCCAAAAGTATTCGGAACAATCTGGATGAAAGAAAATAATCTTACTCAAGAAGAGTTAAAAAAGGGAAATATGCTTAAAATCTTCGGACTAACGTATATTTTTTCTCTCATGATTACAATGACTTTAATGTCTCTGACCATTCATCAGTCTGGCGCAATCGGAATGGTTGGCGACCACCATTAATTGACAGTGCAAAACCTTCATTTGCTGCTTTTATGGCAGATTACGGAATGGCTTACAGGACTTTTAAACATGGGGCACTTCACGGATTTATGTCGGGACTATTTTTTGCTTTTCCATTAATTGGAATCAACGGTTTGTTTGAAAGAAAATCTTGGAAATATATTTTCATCCATAGCGGATACTGGATTCTTACTCTGACTCTTATGGGCGGAATCATCTGCGGATTTGCTTAATATCATTTATAAAAAACCCGTTTGAAAAATTTATTTCAAATGGGTTTTTCTTAATAATAACTTAAACCCCATTAGTTATTATAAATATTATCTAATTTTGAAGAAATTAGCTCACTCTTTTGAATACAACATATTCTTTCCAGATTTACAAAAGCGCATCATTACTGCCTTTAGAATGGAACTCGCTTGCAGCAAATAACATTTTTTTGACACGAGAATATCTCGAAGTACTGGAAAATTCTTGTCCAGTAAATATGACTTGCCATTTTATCGGGCTTTTTGAAGAAAAAAACTAATCGGAATTGTGCTAACGCAATTCTTATTTGCAGAAAAACTTGAATCTTTTGGAGAGCGTGATAAATGCTTAAAAACTTCGGTGCGTAATTTTGCATTAAAGAATTTTGCTTCACACGTTCTATTTATTGGAAACAATATGCTTACAGGACAAAATGCTTTTATTTTTGACAAGAACATTAAAGAATCCAAAGCGATTAAAACACTTCATAAGGCTATCAATCAGCTTAAAAAAGATTTGAAAGAAAGCGGAAAAAAAGTTCATATAACGAGCATAAAAGATTTTACAGCAAAAGAAATCGAACCGCTTCAGGCAGAATTCAAAAACAACTACACGTTTTCGACACAACCGAATATGATTTTTGAAATCAATGAAAATTGGAAAACCGAACAAGATTACATTGATGCTTTATTAAAAAAATATCGCGACCAATATAAACGTGCGCGGAAAAAATCGGAAGGAATTGTAAAACAGCAAATGACTCTTTCCGACATTAAACAATATGAAGATGTGATTTACGATTTGTATTTTCATGTTGCAAAAAATGCACCTTTCAATACCTTTTTTCTGGCGAGAAATCATTTCAGCTTTTTCAAAGAAATCATGGGAGACAACTTTCTACTCTATGGCTATTTTTTAAATGAAAAACTAATCGGTTTCAACACTTTAATCAAAAATGGCGATGTAATGGATACGTATTTTTTAGGCTATGACGAAAGTGTTCAACGCGAAAAAATGCTGTACTTAAATATGCTCTACGACATGATCGCTTATTCTATTAAGAAAGGTTTCAAAGAAATTGTTTTTGCCAGAACAGCTCTTGAAATTAAAAGTTCCGTTGGAGCAAAACCAGTTAAAATGTATGGTTTAATCACACATAGCAATGCATTGATTAACCATAACATTTCAAGGTTTTTCAATTATTTAGAACCAAAAACAGAATGGCAGGAACGCAATCCGTTTAAATAAAAAATGTGTCGCTCCACTGGAGCTTTTCATTTGCATGTTCAATTTAAACTATAAATATTTCACTCCTCGGGAGCTTGCTTTGGAAGAGCAAAATATTATAGACTAATTTTTCTATATATACTTTGCTCCTCAAGAAGCTTTTTTTTGAGCTCTGGAAGAGCGAAATATTTATAGAAATGTTTGCCCTAAAGTGCTAAAAGCTCCAGCGGAGCGACACCAATATTTCTTTAATCAAAATCTACGGAACCGCAATTTTCATTTGCTTGTGCAGGATATGAATTTCTAACGAAGTCTGTGCACCGCAATATTCACCATCAATTTGGAAATTTACAGGATAATCCGTTTTTATTTCAGCCTTATCGGTTGAAATAATTACAATATCATCAGAATCAATTGGCATATTTCCGGTAATTATTTTTCCGATCAAAAGCAGATCGAGACTCTTTAAAATTACGAGCTCAAACTTACCGTCATTCATAGCTCCATTTGGATTAATTACAACTCCAGTTCCGTATTTCTGCGAATTGGCTATCACAATCATTCTTGCTACATGCTCTACCGTTTTATTATTTGCCGAAATGGTAGCAACAAAAGGTTCCTCAGATTCTTTGAGTGTTGTGAAAGCTTGCAATGCATATCCCCAAAAACCACGCACATCACTTTCTTCATAATTTTTAACCAAATTGGCATTTAATCCGATATCGCTTAAATGGATACTTTTTTTTCCGTTAATACAAATCATATCCATTTCAATATAATGGTGTAGAAACGCTATTTTAAGGTTCTCCTCTATTCCATTAGGAAGATTCAAGTCTACCGAGAGTCCGTTTGCAGAACCTGCAGGCAAAATCCCGATTACAACATCTTGCTCTTCTACCGCTTCGGCCACCATTTTTATCGTTCCGTCGCCTCCTGCAACAATAATGCGCTCCGGCTTAGATTCATTATATAAAGATTGTATCGCTCTTAGATCATTTTTTCCCGTAGTTTCGTAGACTTCCAAATCGAAATGATTGGTTGCTGCAAACTCTTCAACAGCATCAATCAGATCTGATTTATCCAAATCTCCCGAGATAGGATTTACAACAAATAGAATATTCTTTTTCAAAATTTTATTTTTAAAACCAATTAAATTAAGTAATTTACAGTTACATAAATATACGTAATTAATGAAACCAATTCTACAATTATATCGCGGTTATGCAAATGAGCAAGAGTTAATTGTAATGGGGCATGTTTTAAAAAGAGAAAACAAATACGATTTTGAGAAAAGAAAATTAAAAAATGCCACCTCGATACTCCGATTGTTCAGAATAAAAACCATTAAAAATTTTGATGTTTATCTTCACTACAATGGCGAAGTCATCCACACTAAAACATTAGATGATGGCTTTTTCAATTTTTGCATTCCATTAGAAAAAGAAACCCATTTTGGATGGATGCCTTACGAAGTGAGCTTAAAATATAAAGACGAAACCACAACTTGCAAAGGCAGTTTTATTAGACCTCATAAAGGAAAACTCGGAATCATCTCTGATATTGATGACACTTTTCTAATCTCTCATACTAAAAATTTATTCCTTAAAATTTACATCTTACTTTTTAAAAATGTAAACGACCGAAAAGTTTTTAAAGATGTAGTTTCACATTATCAAGCATTGAGCCAGTCCGGAAGAGAAAACCCTGAAGAAGGAAATGCTTTTTTCTACATCTCTAGCAGCGAATGGAATTTATACCGATTTATTGCTAAATTCACCCGAATTCACAAACTCCCTAAAGCAGTTTTTCTCTTAAAAGACATCAAAAGAGGAGTCACAGATTTCTTCATGAGCGGAAGAGGAAATCATGATCATAAATACGAAAAAATAAAGCATGTTGTGGAGTTCTACCCAACTTTAAAATATGTTTTAATGGGCGATGACTCGCAGCACGATCCAATGCTTTACGAAAGAATTTGCAAAATTTTCCCTGTTACTGTAATTGCAGTTTACATTAGACAAACTGGTAAAGCTCCAAAAAAAGAAGTAAATAAAATTTTGAAGAATTTAGAAAGCCTGAATGTCTCGGTTTGTTATTTTAAAGATAGCAGTAAAGCGATTGAACATTCTAGATCGATAGGGATCATTAAGTAGTTTCTAAAACTTAAATAATTTGGGCGAGACAACATTAGAAAAAGTGGGCCAACATACTTTGTCTTTATTTGCCCACTTTCTCTAATGCTGTCGGGCTGTCTGCTCCGCCGTGGCGGATTGCTCCCATCCCTCTCGCAACCAATCTTTGTCGAGCTACTTACGGAGATCCCTCGTTCCTCGGGATGACATACTTTGTAGAAAATTAGCAATTTTCATTAGCTCAAACTGAACCGGAAAACTAGATTTGCACCTGGAAATTAAAAAAAGCCTTTGTCAAAGTTTGAAACTTTGACAAAGGCTTACATGTTTTTTTTGAGTACTGTGACTGTGACCGAGACTAAAGACTAGGCATTCAACCCATCAATCTCTTCTGAAACAACTTCCCAGTCAATTAATAATTGCTCCAAATCTTCTTTCTTTTTATTGTAAGCAGTAAAGAATGAAGCGTCTTCGATATGTTTGTCATAATTGGTTTCCAACATTTTATCGTCGTGCTGAATTTGCTTTTCTAGTTGCTGAATCTGGCTTTCGATTTTACTTAATTTGTTCTGAAGGGATTTTCCTTTCTTCTGATCTTCATAAGATAATTTACTCGCTTCTTTTTCTTTTGCAGCTGGAGCATTTTTCACCACATCTTTTTTCTCAACCTCACGCATGTTTTCCAAATTACGCTGCTCTAAGAAAAAGTTGATATCACCTAAATATTCTTTAATCTTCTGATCTTTAAATTCGTAAACAATATTTGACATTCCTTGAAGGAAATCCCTGTCGTGAGAAACTAATAATAAAGTTCCGCCAAATTTTTGAAGTGCTGCTTTTAAAACGTTTTTAGATTTAATATCTAAGTGATTCGTAGGCTCATCCATTAGCAAGACGTTAATTGGCTGTAACAACAATTTACAAAGTGCCAAACGGTTACGTTCACCTCCAGAAAGTACTTTCACTTTTTTCTCCACATCATCTCCACGAAATAAAAACGAGCCTAACATATCACGTACTTTCATACGATTTGTGTCAGTTGCAGCATCTTCCATTGTTTGAAGCAAAGTAATTTCTCCGTCTAAATATTCAGCCTGATTTTGAGCAAAATATCCTAATTGCACATTGTGTCCTAATTTGATATTTCCTTCATATTCAAATTCATTTACAAGAGCCTTGATGAAAGTCGATTTACCTTGTCCGTTTTGTCCAACAAAAGCAATCTTACTTCCTCTTTCAACCAGTAAACTTATATCTTTAAGAATCGTTTTGTCTCCATAAGATTTTGTTACGTGTTCAGCTTCAATAACAACTTTTCCCGGCTCTTTAGAAACTGGGAAAGAGATATTCATTACCGAATTATCATCTTCATCAACTTCGATTCTTTCTACTTTATCTAACTTTTTAATCAGCGATTGCGCCATCGAAGCTTTTGAAGCCTTTGCCCGAAATTTCTCGATTAATTTTTCTGTTTCCTCAATCTTTTTCTGCTGATTCTTTTGAGTCGCCAATTGCTTTTCGCGAATTTCATGACGTAACTCTAAATATTGAGAATATGGCTTATTAAAATCGTATGCTTTTCCTAACGAAATTTCGATTGTTCTATTCGTTACATTATCCAAGAACATTTTATCGTGCGATACAATTACGACAACTCCAGGATAATTACGAAGGAAATTCTCTAACCAGATGATACTTTCGATATCTAAGTGGTTGGTTGGCTCATCGAGAAGCAATACATCATTGGATTGTAATAATAATTTAGCCAACTCGATACGCATTCTCCATCCTCCAGAGAATGTTTCTGTTTGGTTATTAAAAACTTCTCTTTTAAAACCAAGACCTAAAAGAATTTTCTCTGTGTCTCCCACATAATTATAACCTCCAAGAAGTTCAAAACGATGTGTATAATCAGATAGATCTTCTATAATCTGTCCGTATTCTTCACTTTCATAATCGGTTCTAGTAACCAATTGATGATTGATTTCTTCCAGTTTTTTCTCTACAACTTTAATCTCTGTAAAAGCTTCATAGGCTTCTTCCAAAACGGTTCTTCCTTGTTCAAAATCAATATCCTGACGTAGAAAACCCATTCTGATATCTTTCTCTTGCGAAATAACTCCTGAGTCTGGTTTAAAATCTCCTGCCAGCATTTTTAGCATTGTAGATTTACCAGCTCCGTTTTTACCAACAAGACCTACGCGGTCGCCGGCGCCTAAACGAAAAGTAACTTCTTCAAATAAATAGGTTCCTCCAAAAGAAACGGAAAGATTGTGTATATTAAGCATAATTTGAGTAAAAACTAAAGGCTGTGAAAAACCTTTATTTTATTAATAAAAAACAAACTGTAAATAAACCTTTGGCATTTACAATTTTGAAAGTGCAAAAGTATAACTTTTAATTGAAGTTTTTATACTGAAAAACAATCGCTTTTACCATATTCTAAAACAAAAAACGGATTGAAAATTCAATGTGATTTTCAATCCGTTTTTTAAAATTTAAATTATTGAATGCTTTTTTAAGCTTCTTTAGGCTCTGGCATTAAGATCGAAGCTAAAACAGAAATTAAAAGTACACCTCCAATTACTAATAAAGAATAAATAGATTCAATATGGTAGAATGGAGAAATAATCATTTTTATTCCGATAAATGACAAGATAATAGCTAGACCATATTGCAATTTACTAAACAAGTGAATAAAGTTGTCTAACAAGAAAAACAATGCTCTAAGCCCTAAAATTGCAAAAATGTTAGAGGTATAAAGAATAAACGGGTCGTTTGAAATGGCGAAAATCGCAGGAATAGAGTCTACTGCAAACAGTAAATCTGTAAATTCAATTACGGCTACAACTACTAAAAGCGGAGTTGCTAATTTTTTACCATTTTCGTATGTAAAGAATTTATCTCCGTCATACTTATCGCTAACTTTAAAAAACTTTCTAATCAATCTTGCTCCTCTAGTATTGTTGTAATCTTCATCATCGTCATCGTCTCCAGAAGACCAAGATTTAACCCCAGCATATACCAAGAACAATCCAAAAGCTGTCATGATTAAGTTAATGTCATATTTAAATCCTTCTAATCCTGCAAGTCCTAAAAGTTTGTTTAAATACGTTAATTCGATTAAGAAAGCACCAGAGAAAATAAAGATTGCTCTTAAAACTAATGCTCCGATGATTCCCCAAAACAACACTTTATGTTTGTTGTCATTGGCAACATCAAAAAATTTAAATACTAATATGAATACAAAAAGGTTATCAACAGAAAGCGCTTTCTCGATCCAATATGCCGATTGAAATTCATAGAATTTAGCTGCACCTGCAAAATAATACACTAGACCACTAAAGATCATGGCTAAACTGATCCAAACTAATGACCAAGTTATAGCTTCTTTATTTGTTACGACGTGACTTTTTTTGTTGAAGATTCCTAAATCTAGCAACAGCATAATCACTACTGCAACCGCAAAAACAATAATTAAACCGGGATGTTCCGAAAAGATTGGGTGTTGATTCATTTTTAGATATTAATTAGGTTAATTTTTAAATTATGTATTGGCCATTGTTACCACAATGATTCTTCCGCCCTCTTCGTTAGAAAGCAGTATTTTTTTTCCGTGTGTAAGCTCTACCATTGTACCAATTGGAACTTCTTTGTCTTCGGTTAAATCTTTTAGCGAAGTCAGTTTTTGATTGACCAAAACCCACTTCCCATTAAAAAAAGTAAAGTAACCAACAGGCACTTTTTGCTGCGGTGTTAATTTCTCATTTCTGGCAATATTACGATTAACATGCCATTGAAACAAATATTGATCATTATAAACCATTAATCGATGATTCTCGGGCTTCCAGGTCGTTTCTTGAAACTGATAATACAGATCTAAAACAGGCAGTGTTCCTTGATGCGGAGTACCGCAAAAAGGGCATTTTGGAGTATTTGTATTATCAAAAACATACCATTTTTGGTCGCATGTCGGATTATGACATTTCTGCATTAAATCGGTTGTTTTTAACAATGCTATTTCCCATTCTTCTGCGTTTGGTCGCTGCATCGGATTATGCAATCCGTCTATAAAAACTTTATCAAACAGGGTCTTCAAATAAGGTCCCGTTATGGTGTATGGCAATTTTGTTATATCTGCCCAAGGCAAATCCCATTTAGAAACTTGGTTTAATTTTGGCCTATTTGTAGCATCAGTTGGATGTTCGATAAACATCGCTTTCTCGCCCATTGACAATAAATCGTCTTTTTCTGTATCTAAGTCATGGACTTTTCCTCCTTTTAACGGATGCCTATGCAATAGAAACATATAAATCAAAACTGGAAGCGCATGCAAATCAGTTAATCTGTTTGGCAATTTTCTGTTCGGATCATTTTTATCTAAATGTTTGCTCGAAAGTACTTCTGGCGCAATAAATTCGGCTGTACCAATTACTTCTGCAGGAAATAATCCTGGCACAACCAATCCATCCAAATCTATCATACAAGCCGATCTTTCTATCGGATCTATCAACACATTATTGTATGATAAATCAGAATGAGCCAATCCCATAGCATGCATTTTTTTAACGCCTCTAGAAAGATTTACACAAACCTGAAAATAGCTTAACCAATCGCCCAATTCAGAACTTGCCACACGTAACGGAAAATGCGGATTTCTAAATTTTGGTCCCGCAAACCATTTTCCGTTCTTTTCTTTTCCTTGAATTAATTCACTGGTTTGATATCCTTTTTTAAAGAAGAATTTTGGCTTATAAACAGGGACAATAATTCCCGTTAAACCATTGTATTCAATAACGTCCGTTGGCCATCTGAAAACTTCATTTAAATAATAATCTCCAGCTTCTCCATTTTGAATTTGAGAATAGTATTTATTGGTAATTTTTTGAAGTCTTTCTTTCTGATTGAAGTCTAATTTATCTCTAAAAATGGCGACTACATATTTTCTGTCGGGACTAAAATAAACGTCTTTTACACCACCGCGCATCGGCTCTCCGTTATCAACAAATTGATATGTTTTAGTAGAGTCGTTTATTGATTTTACTGTAACTGTACTCATATTTAGTAAATTATAGCAAGCGTTCTGTCATCATGATTTCCTGGACTCCAAAAGTCCATCCAAGTTGAAAGCTGTGTCGCAATATCTGCATTTTCATCTTCAAAATCAACTTTAGATCCGTCTTCATTTTTGCCATTTAAATCAAAAAGAAATTCATTCCATTTTTCTATTTTTTCTAAATTGGCTTCGACCACAAATTTAGGATCGTAAATTCCGTCTGTCATCAGCATTAAATAAGAGAAATCATCTACTAATTTAAAGCCGAAACGTGAAGAAAGTTTATCGCTTTGAAAAATTTCAGGCATGGTAATAAAACGTGTTCCACCTCCAAATTCGCCGACATCGATAACATTCATCAATGTAATTTCGGTTAAATCTTTATTTAGCAAACCAATGGGACAATCGCCAACTCCAAAAGTTAAGATGGCATATCCGAAATCATATTTTTTAACTAAAGCAAAAATTAAAGTTGCATGAAATTTTTTCGGTTCTTCGTTATTCGTCTTCGCAAATTCTTCAATCTTTTGATTAACAAAATGAGCCGCTTTTGATAATGTATTGTAACCAAAATGACTTATTTTTTTGGATGAATCTGAATCTGTTTTATGGTAATGATGAAGTAAAATCTCGTCAAATTCTTTTAAATTTTCTTTATCTAGATTTTCTTCAAAATACTCAATTAAAGTATCGCAAGCTAATTTTGAACCTTTTCTCGACAAAGCTGCCGAGCCTGCTCCATCTGAAACAGCTAAAACACTCCAGCCATTTGTATGAAAATTTTTGAATGCAAAATCGTCTTCTCTAAAAGAGCCTACATTGGCATGACTTCTTCCTCTTTTGGAAGCGACAACAATTTTTTTATCTAAAAAAGTACCAGCAATCGCTACATTATCTTCTTTAGCAAAAGGAGCATTTTTATCACTTTCGATATTTTTCCAAAGTGATTTCGGGTCAGGATTTATAATTATGGTAAAAACTTTTTCGTTTAAAGGCGTTTCTTCCGATTCGCCATCAATTTTAAAAAGCATTTTTATTTTTAAATCTCCGCTTATTTTCGGATTTCCCGAAAGCACTTCATTTTCACGATTAAATGAAAGTCCAGTTTCTTCTAAATTTTCCATTTCGTACGCAATAATATCATCCCAAGCCAATTGCATAAAATCAATTTTTGCTTGGTATGCTTTATTTACGGTACCGTTTGGCAGAAAAACAGATTGATTCGTAATATCATCTATTCGATTTATTAAGTTCCAATTTTGCATAATGATCTGCTGTTTTTCTTTTATTATTTTTACTGCTGCAATATTGTTTTCACTAGAGATAAAATCTTCAAAAAGCGATTGTTTGCCTTTTGGAATATCGATTTTATTCTGGAATAAAAAAGACTGAAGATATCTTTTGGTCTCTTCCATACGTATTATCCTTGCGTTCTGTTTACATCAAAACCACCTTCGCCATAACCGTAAGATCCTTGATTGTTACACCAAGGGCATGTACTAATTTGCTCGTCGCCAATACAATGTATTTTTTCGCAAACACAAACTGCAAATGCAATTTGATTGCCGCAACATGGACAAGTTGGTGCACCAAACAATTCTTCTGTATTTACTTTTATATTGAAATTACTAGTATCAGCCAATTCAAAATAATTATTGTCAACTTGATAAGCGCCAACTAATTTGTAATTTTTTGACGCCAATTCGATTCCAGCATAAATAGATGGCGCAATATTTTTGCGGTATTTCATCAAATATGGCCTCTTGGTATTTTGACATTTTCCGCTTAAAACCACATAATTATCATCTACATATTGTTTGTTTGGCTCTTCTTTTGTCAAATCAATTTTAGAAAGCGTTTCTCCATCTAATTTTGCCAATTCAAAACCAGATGAATTATTTTCTACACTAATACTACTGGTTTTAATAGAATCTGTAACCCATTTAAAAAATTCTTTGTACGATTGTACATTTGTGTTTTTAAAGTGAAGTACGTTTTCTGTCAACTGCCCTAATAATTTTGTATCCGTTTCGTTTCCAAATGAAACCGCAATTAAATTTGCAGTTCGCTGCCAATTATTTTTCCATTCGTTTATTGCTGCCTGCGTATCGTCTGTCGGAACTCCGTCAGTAAATAAAAAAACGATTGGTTTCCAATCTCCTTTTACTTCATAAGTCGTTTTAACAATATTATTTCTTAATTCATACATTAAATGCCCTAAACCTTTACTAAGCGATGTCCCGCTTCCAATTGGAAATTTAGGCGGATAAAAACTCACTATTTCCTGCAACGGCACTAAAGTTTTTGGCTGTCCTGCAAAAACGATGATAGAAACATAAACCGTTTCTAAAGCATGCGGATTCTGTTTTTAATGCCTGAATAATAGTTGCTAAACCTTCTTCAACTTGCTGAATAGGTTCTCCAACCATTGATTCTGAAATATCAATTAAAAAATATATTGGTAATCTTCTCATTTTAAAGGAATTTTAATAGCATTAAAAAAATAAATAAAAGGATAATTTGTGTCATATCAACTGCCAATCCAACGCCGACTTGAGCAGGTTTTACAAATGTTTTCAGGAAATTTAATATGGGGGAAAATATACTATTGAAAAAATCAAAATACGATTTAAACTGAGGATGAAGCTTATCTTTATATGGCAATAATTTGGAATAAAAAAATAATGCAATAATCAGAATTTCAATAAGAATTTTAATTGTATACATTATGAAAGTGCCTTGATTATCTCACTCGCTATTTCCTTAAAAGCCTCTCTTTCTGCGGTATTTTTGGTTGGATAGCCGTAAACTGCTATTCCGTTATTTGGTTGCATATAATTTATAGAGAAACAAGCGCCATAACATTTATTTCCTCCATTTAAAGGTATATCATGTTTCACTTTTAAATAAGCACAACTTTTTCTAACAATTACATCGTGGATAATAAAATCCTTTTTAGTGTAATTCTGCTTTAAGATCTGCTCTACATTTTTAATATTGAAATCTTCAATACCTGTTGTCCCGTAACACATATTGATATTATCTATATTCATGGTATCTAATATCTCATCTGAAGTTTGCTCTAAATTTTCAAGCTCATTTTCTTTTCCTTCATAATAAGCTTCATCCACTGCTGTGGCAACATGTATAAGCACTTTTGAAAATGTAAATAGCATATCAAGCATTTTTTTTAATTAAATCACAACTGTTATTTCGCTTGGCGGCGGCGGAAGCGTTACACTTTCTCCTGTTCCTTGGCTTTTATTTCCTTGTTCGATGGTTTCAGAAACCCATTTGAAAAATTGCTTTAAAGTAGAACTATCAGCAGAATCTAAACGGACAACATTGTCTGTAAGTTCCTTTAAAATACTATCGTTTGCCATATGTCCGGCCGCACAACCTACAACTGCACCAAAATTTAAGGCCTTAATTTCTTGAATTTTTTCTCTGTAGAATTGAATATCTGATGGTTTTCCGTCTGTAAAAACAAATAATAATGGTTTCCAGTCGCCTTTTAAAGTTGCAGATCCTTTTATAACTTCTGTTTTTACTTTCTGAATTACAAAATCTAAACCTGCTCCCGTATTGGTCGGGCCACTTTGCGGACAAGTTATTTCAGGAAGCTGAAAATGAACCAATTCAGTTAAGGGTACGATTTCTTTTACTTCTCTGTCGTAGGTTATAATACTAATCCAAAGAGAATCTAATGCTTGCGCGTCTGAACGCAATGTATTAATCATACCACTCAAAGCATTATTCAAAGCTTGAATTGGCTCTCCGTACATTGAACCCGAAGTGTCTAGCAAAAAATATACTGGTAGTCTTCTCATAATAATTTTTAAAAACTAGTAAAACAATGAATTCTGAACTATCAATTAAAACGGTATTGTAACTCCGTCTTTTTACTGAATTTAAACCACAATGTTTAATTCAGATGGTGGCGGAGGTAATTCTTTTACATTTGTAAATTCTCTGCCTAAATCTTCAATTTTTGTAGAAGTTACACCAATTGAAGCTGTTACCCATTGAAAAAACTTGCCAATACTAGCGCTATCTGCGTTTTCTAAACTTACTACAGTATCGGTAATTTGTTTTAGAACGTTGGTATCTGCACCGCCTCCCGCTGCACAAGCAACCGTAAAAGCTGTTTTTACTTTTTTAAATTCTGCCAGACCGTTTTCCCAATTATCTGTCGGAATTCCGTCAGTCATAATAAATACTAATGGTTTCCAATCGCCTTTTTGCTCTGTGGTTGTTTTTGCAACTTCAGTTTCTATTTTCTGTGCAGTCAATTTTAAAGCATCGCCTAAAGCCGTAACTCCAGTCGCTTTTAAATCAACCATTTGAAAAGATGCCAAATCGGTTAATGGAATAATCTGCTGTGCCGTGCTGTCAAAAGTAATGACACTCAAAAAAGCAGTTTCTATGGCTTGCGGATTTTGTCGCAACGAACTGATCATCATTTGCACACCGTTTTTAACGGCTTCAATAGGTTCGCCAGTCATTGAACCAGATGTGTCTAAAAGTAAATATACAGGCAGTCTTCTCATGATATAACGATTTATACAGGAATATTATAGGTTGAAGTTTCAAAAGCGCTATAAATATTAGAGCTTCTTTTTAAAGTCGCTACTAAAAATGAAATAATGCATGAAAATATTACAAGTTTCTCAGCTTGATAAACAGATCTATCACCTGAGAAACTCTAATACATTAATGTTTTCAATTTATAGGTAAGATTCAACTATTTTATGAATAGTCTGTCCTAAAAAAGTATCGTCTGTTGGATCTCCAATTGCGCTGAATTTCCATTCTCCATTACGTTTGTACAATTTACCCATAATGATAGAACGCTTGTTTACATATTGACGGTCTGCGGCTACATTATACGAAGCAAATTCAGAAACTACTTTTGTTGGAGTTCCTTCATACATTCTAATTTTTGCATAAGGAATTTGAGAAAAGTCTTCTTTTCCTGCATTATTCAAAAAGAAAAATATCTGATTTACTTTGGCATCAACTTTAGAAAGGTCAACTGTAATAATTTCATTATCCAAACCATCGTCACCACCCGTATCACCTGCAAGGTCATCACCAGTATGTTTCAATGCACCATCTACACTTATCAATTTACCTTTTGGCAAACCAAATTGTTGTAAAACCTCTACTCTGTAAAGTGGGGAATACAAATGATCGCATAGTTTGTTTTGATCATCGATTAATACACAGCTTAAATCTAAATCAATATCCACTACATTTTTTGATAATCCTAAAAAGCCTTTTGTTTCAATAGCTCCCCAGTTTACTCCAACACAGAAGTTGGTTAATGTTTCACCACTAGTTTTTCTTAAATCAATTTTTTGACCTTTGGTTAAGTTAATTGCCATTTGAGTTAATGTTTTAAAATTAATTATATTTATTTAAGTAATCTTGTAAACCGCCTTTCATTCCAATACCAACAGCTTCAAATTTCCACTCTTCGTTTCTTTTGTAAATTCTACCAAATTCTACGGCCGTTTCTATAGAAAAATCTTCGTCAAGTTCATACTTCACTAACTCAACATTAGCCTGATCTAAAATTCTAATAAATGAATTTCTAATTTGTCCAAAATTTTGTCTTTTTGTATCAGCATGGTGAATGGTAACCACAAAACAGATTTCGTGAACTTCTGGAGAAATTTTAGATAGGTCGATGTAGACTTTTTCATCGTCGCCATCGCCGTCTCCTGTTAAGTTATCACCTGCATGCGTAACTGCTTGATCTGGAGATTTTAAATTATTGTAATAAATAAAATGATTGTCATTTGGAATTTTTCCATTTGCACCAACTAAAAAAACTGAAGCATCCAAATCAAAACTTGATCCTGTGTTGCTTGAATTACTATCCCATCCTAATCCAACAGTAAATTTTGGAGCATCGATACTTTGTCTTTGTCCCTTTTCTAAGTTAATTGCCATTTTATTTTTAATTAATATTAATATTCAACATTGTTTTTAAAATATTAGTCTGCTCATCAACATTTTGTAATTCATCCAGAAAATCGACAGACGAAATTTTTTCTAGATATTCATTTAGCACTTCTAAAACACTTTCAGGCAGTGTTGTTTTTATTGTACTAAGTTCCTTTTTTAGGTTCGCATTTTTATTTTTCAGCCCTTTTATAATAACTTGTTTAGAAGAATCATTTTTAGAAAGATCAATTCCTTTTACAGCTTCTTCATTTAAGAAATAGAATGATTTCTCGTTAGCAACAAAAACAAATTTGTCATTAGAATCTCTGAATTCATAAACTTCTATAATCTCATTATTACAAACTAATCCGCAACAAAATTTGATCTTAAAACCTAAAATATTTAGTCGACCTAAAAGCTTTCTTTCAAATCGTGCGTGTGCATTTTCATATACACTTTTATTAAACTGCGAAAGCTTCTCGTACTGATCAATAGTAATTTCTCTATAATATTCTGCCTGAATGCTTTGTGAGAAAGTCAACAAATCATTCCAATTAAAAAAAACATCTTTTTCGGTGACAAACAATTGATAGAGTTCTTCTATCTTTCTTGACATATTTTGAGCATGAAGCTGCAGTTGTTTTGCAAGCTTTGTCTCCCCGATTTCCGATTTTAATTTTGCTAAAATATCTTCGTTAATGTAAATCTCATCTGAAATTAAAACATACTGTTGTTCTTTTGATTTTTTTAGTTTTTGAAACAAATCAATTAAACTGTTAGTATATTGAATATGAAAAAGTTCCAGTTTATTAATATCTAAAATTCTATTTTTTTCGAAGAGTTTGTGAATGATTTTTGTTCGTACCAAAACTCCAACAAGATCCTTGTGATTGAAGAAATTGGCTAACAATTCTAAAACCACTAATTTTCTATTACTCTCTTTTATTATTTCAAGATATCTTTCCTCTTCCTCCTGCATTTATTTAATTTCCAAACATTCAATTTTTATTAATCTTAGCTTACAACACCTTTTTTCAATTCTTGTTCTAGACTTTGTAAACCGGCATCAAGTTGTCTTCTGGTTTCTGCACCTTGCTCATGAATTTGCTTCACTTCTGTCAAAGTATCAATCAAAGATTTCGTTGTCATCTTAAGTGTTTCAAGAGAAACGACTGTATTTTCGTTTTCTTTAGCCACTTCAATACTATTTTGTTTCAACATTTCAGCATTTTTCTGTAAAATAGTATTTGTTGTTTCTGATACTTTTCTTTGTACTTCTATATTTTGTTTTTGTCTTTGAAGTGCTACCGCAAGTGTAAGCTGGTTTTTCCAAACTGGCATTGTTGTAGTCAATATAGACTGTGCTTTTTCTGCAATAGAAGTGTTATTGTTTTGCACCACTCTAATTTGTGCCAAAGACTGAAGCATGATAAAACGCACAATCTTCATATCAGCAAGACGTTTGTCTAAACGATTGATGAAAGTTCTTTTATCTGAGATTTGATAATCCTGATATTGCGCGCTATTTGCTTCCATTACAGCAAGCTCTTCGTTTAATTCTTTAAAACGAATTTGTCCTGCAATAATGTGTTTTTCCATTTCTTTGATAAGATTCACATTGCCATCAAACATCGTTTGAAGTGCGCTGTTATCTTTCACAGAATTAATCATTCCTGCTTTTACCTTATTACTGATTTTATCAATATTTACAGTAATTCTGTCGTATTCTTGGAATAACTTTTTTACATCAATAATAAACTTATTAAGCAACGGAATTTTTGAAATGAATCTTTTAAACGGACTTTGATTTAACTGTTCAACGTCTATATAATTCAGTTCAGTTAATAAATCATTAATCAAACCTCCTACTTCGCCAGAATTATAAGTTCTTACATTCGTTAAGAAATTATCACTTTGTTTAGCAATAGAATTTTGAATTTCGGCGCCATAATTCAGAATCGAATTGGCGTCATTTTCATTCAATTGATTCGAAATGCTTTTATAACTATTTACTTCTGCTTCTGTAATTGAAGCTAAGTTCACATTTCCATCTTTATCAATCAAAGCAGTATTCTCCTGAGTAACTAATTGATTTTCCATGATTTTTATAAGTGATTCTGTTGAATTGTAACAATAGTTTGTTCTAATTTTTTATCGCTTGTTGGTACTCCAACTGCATTAAATTTCCATTCGTCATTTCTTTTATAAAAAACACCTAAAATCATGGATACGTTACCAGCAAAGGAAGCATCATTTGCAACATCGTAACGCGCAAATTCTTGAGTTACTCTAGTTGGAGTACCTTCGTATATTCTGATCGATGCGAAAGGAATATCTTTAAAATCCTGACCTCTAAAACTGTTTATAAAAAATGCAACATGACTTGCAGAAGGCGTTAACTGAGAAAAATCTAAAGTAATAACTTCATTATCCAATCCGTCGTCACCATTTAAATCTCCTGTTAAATCATCTCCACTGTGTTTAATTGCACGATCATTAGAAATTAATTTTCTAAAGTTTACCGAATCAATATGATTTTTCTTGTCGTCATAAACAGCACAGCTAGCATCTAGATCTACTGCTTCTTTTTTTGTGCCAAAAAATCCTTTTTTCTCGATTGCTCCCCAATTCACACCTACACAAATGTTTACTAGTTTTGAGCCATTGCTTTTTTCAAGATTAATACGTTGTCCTTTTTCTAAATTAATTGCCATATCTTAGTTATATTTATTTAAATAATCTTCCAATCCGCCTTTCATTCCAACACCCATTGCCTCAAATTTCCACTGTCCATCTTTATTGTAAATTCTTCCAAATTCAACTGCAGTTTCGATAGAGAAATCTTCTTCCAATTCGTATTTAACCATTTCTGTATTGTTAGAATCATCTACAATACGAATGAATGAATTACGCACTTGTCCAAAATTCTGTCTTCTTTCTTGAGCATCATGAATTGTAACCACGATACAAACTTCTTTTACAGCGGGATTTATTTTAGTTAAATCTATTTTAATTTGCTCATCATCACCGTCTCCATCCCCTGTTAAATTATCACCTGTGTGAATAACAGATTCGTCTGGAGCTTTTAGATTATTATAAAAGATAAAATGAGAATCGGATAATATTTTTCCGTTAGCACCAACAATAAAAGCCGAAGCATCAAGATCGAAACTAGAACCTGTACTACTGTTGTTTGTATCCCATCCTAGACCAATTGTAAATTTTGGTGCATTAATATTTTCTCTTTGTCCTTTCTGTAAATTAATAGCCATAATCTAATCTATTTTTATTACGTTAATATTGTTTTGATATTCTAAAATCTGATGATAGTTATTACTAATTGCAAGATGAAATAATTCGTTACTTTTCTTTCTAGAAATATTAGAAATTAAATAAGCAAATTGTTTGTCATCCAGGCTTAATATATATTTTACGATTCTCGTATTGTATTGAAAATCTTCACTATTTACAATAGAGACAATATCTTCTACGTTTTTAACCGCAAAATAATTGTAATGATTTTCTATTTTCGGATGAATCTCTTTATTAGTCAATTCTGCGTAGTAAACAAATAGAAAATCTCCTTTGACATTATACTGATCCAAAATTTTATTTACTGTATGCTCGTGGCTGCCTGTTATTTTAATATCGTCTACAAAAATGCATAGTTTGCCCTCAATAAAATTACGATCGATGTAATACGTATCATTCGATATTAATTTTACTCTTTGTTCAAAATCTAAATTTCCGTAATCTGTTACGTAAGTTTGATTTCTATAAATTTTAGATTCAATACAAGCTTTTTTCCCATTTTTAAACAAATAGCTGTTTAGCTCTTTTTTAAAATAATAGCACAAAAAGTTGGATGCAGTTGGAATAGACAAATAAGGACTTGGTAAAATAACAATGTCTTTATTTGATAAAATTAAATCTTTATGTTGAGCAACAAATCCGTCGAAAAGATCTTCTGCAAATTTCTCTGCAAAATACTTATCTCCAAATTTAAATCGGCTGTATTCTGCCTCTTTAAAAGGACAGATTTCTTCTTCAGCAATTTTGTGTAAACTATAGCTTATATTCACTTTTATATCTTTATTAGATGTGCATCAAAACCAAATTTTAATGCTCCATTATAATCAGCAATATTATTATCGCCAATATGCAAAACATCCTTTTTTTCTATTTTTTTATATTTATTAACTTCATCAAATACCAATTTAAAAATTTCAGTGTTTGGTTTTGAAAATCCGACTTCATCAGAATATATCTGAAATTTTAAATATTCGGCCAGATCATAATGTTCTAATATTTTTCTTAAAACCTTCCCCTTAATAAATGCTGTATTGCTCAAAATATTTATCGATTTACCTTGATTGGTCACTTCTTTAAACATCTTTTCAATATCAGAATAAATTAAAACTGGCTTATATTTTATAAATAGCTCTTCTGTATGGCTGTAAAACTCCTGTAAGCGATCTGTACCATTTTTATCAAAATCAACATTTAAAGCTCCTAAAATTAAATAATAAATTTCGTACGTATCAATATTTAATCCTGTTTTTTCGTTAATGTTATTGCATAAAACATCATAATACCTTACGACTTCATTTACCCTTTCAATTCCATGCTCTATTTCAAAAAAATCCTTAAATAATAGATTTCTTTTTTGTTTAAATTCTGGATTTGATTTTATTAATGTCAGCCACAAATCAAAAGAAAGATGGCTGTAATTTTCATGATTTATTTTCAAGAATCTCCTTTATTTAATTATTTCTCCCGAATAATATTTCTCTAAGAAGAAACCTAAATCGGCTCTGTAGCCAATTCCTGAAGCCTCAAATCTCCAGTTACCGTTTCTCTTATATAATCTTCCGAATTCGACACCTGTTTCAATAGAAAAATCTTCTCCTAATTCATATTTAGCAATCTCCTGACCATTGGCATCATCAACAATTCTAATATAAGAATTTCGAGCCTGCCCAAAGTTTTGCTTTCTGCGCTCAAAATCTTCAATTGTAACTATAAAAAGAATTTCTTCTATTGCATCGTTAATTTTAGCTAAATCAACCTTTATCGCTTCATCATCGTCTCCATCACTATTTCCTCCAGTTGGATCGTCACCTGTATGCAATAAAGCTCCATCTGGAGATGATAAATTATTATAAAAAACAAAATAGCTTTCACCTAAAAGTTTTCTATCAGCATTAATCATAATGGCTGAAGCATCCAAATCAAAATCATGGCCCGTCCCTTCATTTGGATCCCATCCTAAACCAACAGTAATATTAGAGAGGCCTATATCAATTTTTTGTCCTTTTTGTAAATTTATTGCCATTATTCTATTTTATATTAAAAAAATTAACTTGCACAATAATACGAAAAAGAAGACCATTAATAATGAGGAAAACCGTAAAAGCAAAAAAATTATCAACAAATTAAAGTACAATTCTATTAAAATTGCGTTGATTTAATTTTTACATAATAAATTATTTACCAACAAAAAATTACGGCAAAGATTTATCTTAAACTAATGAGAATACAAGACCGAGTAAAAAACAAACATTATTGCTATATTTACATTTTATTCTAAAAACTCAAAATTGAAATTATAAGTGCTTTTATTAAAGATCAATTCTTAGTTTACAATATTTCTAAAATTACATCAGCATTAAAATGTTTAAAAGAGGTTCCAAATTAAATAGCATTATAACAGGAAGTTGTCCAAAATGCCAAAAAGAAAGCATGTATGAAGACAAAAATCCGCTTCATTTGAGCAAAGTTCTCAAAATGAACGAGCATTGCAGCCATTGCGGATTCAAATACCAAATTGAACCTTCTTTCTTTTATGGCGCAATGTATGTTAGTTACGGATTAAATGTTGCGGTAGGAATTGCAGCTTTTATTGTTTCGTTTGTCTTTTTTGGAGCCACAATCGAACAAGCCTTTATTGCAATTATCTTGACATTAGTTGCATTGTTTCCTTTTGTACTTCGTCTTTCGAGAAACTTATACATTAATATGTTTGTTTCGTACGATCCTAAGGCCGGTCAGGAGTAAGAGATTTTAAATATCTTTTATGGAAGCGTTTTATATCTGCTTCTTTATCTATTGGAGTTCCGCTTTCAATATTATCATACAACATTTTCGCTAAAGCCGGTCCGAGCATTACACCACGTGTCCCTAGTCCGTTAAGAAGATGAATAGATTCGTATGCTTCATGAGTACCTACCAAAGGTCTTCTGTCGGCAACTGTTGGTCTAACTCCAGCAAAATGCTTTACAATTTCAAAATCGCAGGTAATAATTTCTTTAATGCGATCTAGAAGCTCTTGTTTTCCCTCTTCGGTAGGAAGATCTGTTTTATCATGCCAATTGTAAGTAGCTCCAACTTTAAATAAATTGCCACCTACTGGTAAAATAAAAACACTGGTATTAACAATTAAATCCAATTTCAAATCTGGCGCTTTTATTAAAAACAGTTCCCCTTTTGTTCCATCTAAAGGAAGATAATTAAAATAAGGGTTTTTATGCAACCCAAAACCCTCTGCAAAAATGATATGGCGCGCTTTAATATTTTTATACTGAATTCCTAAATCAAGAATCTCCAGGAAGGAACTATGGAAAGATTCTTCAAGAAGTAAATCGTTTTCCTTTAAATAGGTTTTATAACTTTCCAATAGCTGTCCAGTTTTGACATAACCCGTATGTAGAACTTCTCCATAATCATAAGGAGAATCAATACCTTGATACTTCTTAGTAATTAGTTTCGTTGATAAAAAAGGAGCCAAGTTTATTTTATCTGAAGCTGCAAACCAATTATTCTGTTCTTCAATTGAAAAAAACTTTCTAAGAATTGGCATTTTAAAATTGAATTTCTCGTTCAGTTTACCTTCAACCTGTTCGTAAAATTCATTCATTAAAACCAAATGTTCTTTAGCATTCCAGACTTCACTAAATCGCTTCAGAATAACGGGATTGTACAAACCTCCAGCAATTCTCGAAGAATTCTGAGATTTGTCATCAACAACTAAAATAGATTTATTGTTTTTTAAGGCGATTTCGGCAAAAGAAATTCCAGCCAAACCAAATCCGACGATTAAATAATCAAGCATTGTGAAGTGTATAGATAAAATAAAAAAAACTCTAACTACAAAGGTAGCAAGAGTTTTTCTTATTATGAGTTTATGAACTTAGTAATTCCACATATCTTGTTCAAAATTACGAATCTTCTCTTTTACCCTTTCAGACTCTAGCAATTGGCTTTGTGCATTATCTCTAATATAATCTTTAATCTCACGATCACCATAGACATTTTCTTCCTTATATATAACAGCATTGAAACGTCTTGAGTTTAAAATCTGATCAAAGGAAATTGGTAAGGCAGAATTCTGATCATTAAAAGCTTTTCCTTCATGTAGTACTTCTCTAGCGTTGGGAAAGAAAACCCAGAATAGTTCAATATAATCTTTTTCATCACTATTCATGGTATAAACATCGGGCGTTACAGGGCAAATGCCAAGCAGACGATATTTCAAATCGCTCTGTCTTTTATCAAAATACCAAAACCCTTTAATTTTATATTGACTTACATCAGCAGCCGTAAGATCTTGCTTCAAAATATATTCAGCAGGAACTGTTCTAGTTGGTTCCTACTGTCTGGTCAACATAAGTTACTTTCTTATTTTTTCCTGTGCCTGTAACTACTTTCTTCTTAACCACACGCGTTCTATAGTCATCAGGATATTGATTAATAAGCTCTCTACCCGCATCTGTTGTATCAACACGAGATAAAGATCCTTGAATGTCTTTTAAAGTCTTTTTTGTATTAAAATAACTATCTGTATAAACTTCTGTTATTTTACCGTTTCTCATTGCTTTGGTTAATATATCATAAAGCGAACGTCTATCTGGGCCAATATTGGCCGTATCCACAGGAAAATATAACGGAAAATTAATTTTTTCATTTAAATCAATAATTTCCCAAACCATCTTTCCCATCAAAACATCTCGATCATCAACATAACCATACGCTAGAGGCTTATCATTATCAGATATCATTTGAGCGGGTGTCTTATACCCTATCTGATCGGCAGTTTTGGCATTAAGTAAATTAGACTGAGCATTAGAAGATATGCCTCCTAGAACAGTAACAATAGCGATTAATAAATTTCTTACTTTCATCATGATAATTTTTACAAGACATTAAACGAAATTTTATTACAAATATTGTTATTTTTCTTACATAAATATAAAATAATATATTCAACCTATAGCAGACAGCTTATAATAATATATTGACATAAAAAAAAACTCTTACTACAAAGGTAGTAAGAGTTTTTTAATTATCATGCTATGTATCAACTTAGTAGTTCCACATATCTTGTTCAAAGTTGCGAATTTTTTCTTTCACTCTTTCAGATTCCAACAACTGATTTTGTGCGTTGTCTTTCATATAATCGCTAATTGCTCTGTCTCCATAAAGGTTTTCCTCTTTGTAAACAACCGCATTAAAACGTCTTGAATTTAAAATCTGATCAAATGAAATCGGAAGAGCTGAGTTGTTGTCATTGAACGCTTTTGCTTCATGCAATGCTTCTCTGGCATTTGGGAAGAATACCCAAAACAATTCAATATAATCCTTTTCATCACTATTCATTGTATAAACGTCTGGAGTTACAGGACAAATTCCTAGTAAACGATATTTTAATTCACTTTGACGTTTATCAAAATACCAGTATCCTTTAATTTTATACTGTGTAACATCTGCAGCAGTAAGATCTTGTTTTAAGATATATTCAGCAGGAACCGTTCTTGTTGGTTCAGACTGTCTCTTCAACATAAGAAACTGATTTATTTTTACCTTTACCTGAAACAACTTTTTTCTTCACAACACGTGATTTGTAGTCATCTGGATATTGGTTAATTAACTCTCTACCTGCATCTGTTGTATCAATACGAGATAATGAGCCCTCGATGTCTTTCATAGATTTTTTAGTATTGAAATAACTGTCAGTATAAACTTCAGTAACTTTTCCACCTTTAATAGCTTTAGTTAAAACGTCATAAAGAGAACGTCTGTTACGACCAATATTAGCTGTATCTACTGGAAAATATAAAGGAAAGTTGATTTTTTCATTTAAGTCAATGATCTCCCATGTTGTTTTTCCCATCAAGATATCTCTATCATCTACGTAACCATAAGCCAATGGCTTATCATTATCAGATATTAATTGAGCAGGAGTTTTAAGTCCAATCTGAGCAGGAGTTTTAGCGTTTAGCAAATTAGATTGCGCATTAGAAGCAAAACCTCCAGCGATAGAAACAATAGCTATTAAAAAATTTCTTACTTTCATCGTGGTATCGTTATAAGATATTGAATGTAGCTTACACTACTTTATTATTGTATTTCGTAAATTACAGGAGCAGTTCTTGGCAATAAATAACTACCAGCTCCAACAAGTTTAGTTTTAATTTCAGAAATAGTAACTTGGTCTCCTTTACCTGCTCTTGAAAGTACTTGTTTACATTGTGCATTCATTTTGTTTCCTGTAACAACAACTGTAGGCTGTCCAGCAATTTTCATATTGAATCCAACAACATCTAAACCAACTTCAAAATCAAAATCAAGAAGTTTTGCACCAATAGTAGCAATCTCTAAGTTAGATTTAGGCCTTTAACAACTCCCATCTCACCTCTAATTGTTCCTGTTGAGCAGGAATACCTTTAATTCTGAATGTTTTCTTATCAGTTACTTTATCACCGTTTGGTAAAGTACCTGTTACAGAAATTGTAGTTTCAGTACCTTGACCTGGGCTCATGTTATATTTTCCTGGTTTTCCAGCAGAAGCTAAACCTGGAGCACTTGCAACAATTTTATTTGCATCAACACCAGCAAAAGATACAGAGATTGGGTTAACAACTCCTCTATATACTACGTTCATTTTGTCTGCAGAAATTGTAGCAGCGTTTGGTCTTGGAACTACAACATATTTTCCAGAGAATTTTAAAGGAATATTTTTTCCATCCTCTAAGAACGTAAATTGTCCGTTGATGTCTTGTTCTCCAACTCCACCAGCAGTTAAAGAGATAACAGCTTGTCCGTTTACGATTTGTCCTGAACCTTGGAAAGAAGTTGGTGTTGTGTTTTCATCGTAACGACCTAAAACAACTTTACCAGTAACTTTTTCTCCTTGGAAATAAGCATTTTTATCTAAAACAACGATTGCTTGGTAGTTGCTATAAGAAGCAGCAGCAACTGCAGCTTTACCTAAAGCACTGTTGTAAACGTCTGTTTCAACTTTTTTAACGTCATTCTGCCAAGCTGAAAGTTTTGCAGCTGTAGCGATTGCAGGAAATCCTTTAAAGTGGTACGCTAAGTATTTTTCTTTAATTCCCTCTTTGTTTTTAACATCAGAAACATCAAATTTCTTTTCAACCTCAGCAATAATTGATGCGTACTTTTTGTCTGTTCCTAAAGCTGCTTTAATATCAGCTTTATATTTTTCGATTTTAGATATAATTTCGTTACCTTTTTTAGTGTAACCGTCTCCTGTAAACCAGTCGTCGATATTATCTCCTCTATCCATAGCCTCATAAGGCATTTTTCCTGTTGCTTTATCAACTTCGAAACCTTTAACTGCCTGAGCTTTTAGAGTAGCTATATAATCATAAAAATCTTTTGTAATTGTTTCAACTTTGTGAGCTGTTACTGCAGCAATAGCAAATTCTCCTTTTGCTTCAGCAGCTTTTTGATCTAAAGAGCTTAATAAACCAGCGTTTGACTCTATAGAACTAGTGTTTGCACCTTCGAATTTTTCATTCATCAAACCAAAAGCAGAAATTACTTCTTTTGATACGTTCATTGCTAACATTGCGATGAAAACCAGGTACATCAGGTTAATCATCTTCTGTCTAGGGGTTAATTTTCCTCCTGCCATTTTTCTTTAATTAGTTCTTATTAATAAATTTAATATTTAGTTAAAAACTAATTATCCTTTGTTACTCATTGCAGAAAGCATACCACCGTAAACGCTGTTTAAAGAAGCAATGTTTGCTGTCATAGAAGCCATTTGTTCTTTTAATTTAGTAGCGTTATCAGCGATTTCTTTGTTAGCCTCAGCATTTCTAGAAGCACTTTCCAATTGTACTTTGTACAAACTGTTTAATGATTCCATTTGAGTAGCAGCCAAAGTTAATTCATCAGAATATTTCTTTTGCCCAGCGATTGAATCTACAGTTGGAGCAATTCCTTTAGCAGCAGATTCGAAATTTTTGATGCTGTTTCCTAAACTTGACATTAATTCACCGTCAATTTTAGCTTCTTTTAATAATGTGTCTAATTTTTGAGATAATAATCCTTGAGCATCAGTTGCAGATTCAGGTTTAGCTTTTTTCTCTCTTGCTTGTCCATTAGCTAATTCTGGGTAAACTAGAGTCCAATCTAGTTCTTCTTCAACTGGTTCGAAAGCAGAAAGCGCAAAAATTAACGCCTCAGTAACTAATCCTACTGAAAGCATAACTGTACCTGTTAATGGTCAAATCTCAAAGTGAGTAATTTTGAATAACGCTCCAACGATTACCACTGCCGCTCCCATACCATAAGCGAAATTCATTGCTTTTTTACTTAATAATGCCATAATACTTTTTTTTTAGGTTTAAAATAGATTTGTTGGATATTGATAAAATTATAAAATTACTTTTTTCTGTTTCCTGTAACTTGAGTACCCATGTAATCTTGTACAGTTCTGAATCCGATATAACTTCTAGCAGAATCAGCATATTCGTGGTCACGAGTACTTACCTGTAGGAAATAAGCAACGTCTTTCCAAGAACCTCCACGAACTACTTTTCTTTGATTTTTACCATCAATTACGTTTGGATTCATTGTAGAAACATATTCGTATGCGTTTGGATTGTAAGCTGAATCTGTCCACTCTGAAACGTTTCCTGCCATATTATATAATCCGTAACCATTTACGTCATATGATTTTGCTTCTACTGTATATAAAGCTTCATCAGCAGCATAATCTCCTCTACTTGGTTTAAAGTTTGCTAAGAAACAACCTCTATCACTTTTAGTATAAGCAACCTCCCCATGGGTAAGTAGCAGACTCCAGACCTCCTCTAGCAGCGTACTCCCACTCTGCCTCAGTTGGTAATCTGAAAGAGTTTACAAGATCACGTCCTTTTTTCTTAGATTTAATATAACTGTTTTTGTTTAAAGTTCTCCAAGCACAGAATGCTTTAGCTTGTTTCCAAGTAACACCAACTACAGGATAATCTCCATAAGCTTTATGCCAGAAATAATCGTTGTGCATTGGCTCATTATATGAATAAGCGAAGTCTTTAATCCAAACTGCAGTGTCAGGATAAACATTTACCTGCTCTGTTTTTACGAAGTCACTTCTTTTTCCAACTTTAGCTTTTGCAGCAGCTTGAATATCCATCCAAGAATAACGGAATTTCAATTTATTTACGTCAATTGTTCTTAAACCATTGTATGATTCTTCAATTGGTAAATACATAGAATCCATTACTTCAGCATAATACTCATCTGGATATGCTTTAGTATCTTTAATTAACTTAACTTTTCTGTTTAATTTTCTTCCAGCGTATGGATCATCTTTAGTACCAACACTATAGTAGTTGTCATACATGTATTTATCATAAGCTGTCATTTTTTCTGGATCAGAATCATTAAAAGCGTAATCAGCAATGCTTCCGCCTTTTTTACCTTTTCCATCAGTAGCTTTCTGTCCAGTTTCATCTGCTAAGATTGCTAAACGAACTCTCATTGTAGAATCTTTCACCCATTCTACGAATTGACGATATTCACTATTTGTAATTTCTGTTTCATCCATATAGAATGAACGCACGGTTACAGTTTTAGTTGGAGCATCTTCTACGTTAGCTAAATCAGCATCTGATTTACCCATAATAAAAGATCCGCCCGGAACTAATGTCATTCCATAAGGCTTCTCGGGATGCCATTTCCCTCCTGTAACACCAACTAATTCACCTTTGTCACCTGACTTACCACAGCCGATTACTAGTGTTAACATTGCTGCAAATGCAATAAACTTCTTCATATAAATTTGGGATTATCTATTCATTATTAAAAGTCCGTAAACGTATTTATTATTTATCTAAAAAACAATACTACTTGCGAATTTATTTTACCGTTCAAAAATAATGTTAAATAAAATAAAAAAAAATATTTTATCGATAAACTGTTCTAAAAAATCGATGTAAAACGTTAATTTTTATATATTACACGTATTTTCTTACTAATTAATTTTAACTATTTTAAACAAGTTTTAAAAATTTAAGATTTCGCTTAAATTTTCGAACTACAAAGCGTTTTTTCGTTGCGCTTTCCACCATCTTTCTGGCAATTCTTGATTGCAAGCTGACAAATATTCGTCGTAAGAACAGGGTAATAACGTATTTCTTTTCAATTTATTGTTGCCGTTTGATTCGAATGGAATTTCAATCCACCAACGATCTGTTTTGTCACTTTTATAGAATATCAATTCTTCATCATCTAACGGAACTATATACTTTAAATAGTTTGCTCGGCTTCCAAATGGATATTCTTTTGAACGATAGTGATAACCTTCAATAAAATACCAAACAATCTGAGCAATGATAGCCGACTCTGCCGTTGTACTGTTATGATTAAATATTCCAAATGAAGATACTTTATCACTAATACCAGCATATCTTGCTAAAGCACAAATTTCTTTTCCATTAAATCCGTTTGGCTCAAAAGTAACCATATTTGCTGAAGCAGAAGATTTTACAGAATTCAAATCAATACTAACCAAGTCTGCATCTCTAAAAACTGGCTCAGCCAAAGTGATTTTGTTTGAAATTTCGCCCAATCGATATGCATCAAAGAATAACTTTTCGATTAGATCAATTTCTTCTTGCGAATTATAATAGGTCTGATACCCTATATTACAGTAATTGAAAAGGTTATTTGGCTCATCAATAATAATTTTTGTCAAGTACGAATTAGCCGAAACTGATTCATTTTCCTTTCCAAAATCAAATCTATTATCAACTGCAACCAAATTCACCATCTGCTCTAAATCATCGTAAGCACGATACAAAGCATAGGTCAAATCCTGAGAACCTCCCAGGACTATAGGAATGACTTTATTCTTAATTAATGCAGCCGTAACCTTCTTTAATGCATAATAAGTATCCTCTACAGAATCGCCTGCAAGTATATCTCCAAGATCTGCGATTGAAGCATCCCAGTTACCAGGAAACATTCCGTAAAGCTTTTTGCGCACAGCAGTTAGATTAACTTCGTTAATCATATTGATATTTGTACGGTCTTCTAAAACCCCAATTATAGCAATATTAATCTGTGCAACATCAGGAAACTGATCTTGGGTATGAAAGACAACTTTACTTCCAAGCTCTTGTGAAGACAGTGCGCCGACGAATTTTACAATTGCGTCATTAACTGGTTCTAGAAAATCAAATTCCATCTATACTTATTTCTTTTTAGCAGCCGTTTTTTTAGCTGGAGCTTTTTTAGCCGTTGTTGTTTTTTTAGCAGCAGTTTTCTTTGCTGGTGTTTTTGCCGCGATCATTTCTTGAACTTGAGCCAATGTTAATTTTGTTGCATCAACATCTTTACTTAATTCAATTTTGATTTTTCCTTTCAGAATCACAGAGCGTCCCCAACGGGCTTTTTCTACTACAATTCCTTCTTCTTCCCAATTATGGATAACCTTATCAATGTTTTTCTGAAGTTTGTCCTCGATCAATTCTTCAACATCAGCTTGAGAAAGATTATCAAAATTGTATTTCTTGCTTACGTTTACAAAAAGTCCGTTCCATTTAATGAATCTGTCCAAAACGTCCCACTCCTTTTTGAACAGCTTCTCCTTTATAAACTGCAATTGGCGCATCAGCAAGTGCTTTTTCGTCAATTAATTCCTGAGCTCTTTCTTTAGAAACACTTAGAGGATCTTCTCCTCTAGGCAGTGAAATAAAAACGCTTCCGTGACGAACGTAATGGACCGTAACGGCCATTGCTCACTTCCACTTCTTCTCCTTTATATTCACCTAAACTTTTTGGAAGCAAGAATAAATTTAAAGCTTCTTCAAGTGTAATGTTCCCTATATTTTGGTCTGCCATTAAGCTAGCAAACTTTTTATCTTCATCATCTGCTTCTCCAATCTGCGCCATTGGCCCAAATTTTCCTAAACGAACAGAAACTTGTCTTCCGTCTGCATCTTTTCCTAAAATCCTTTCACCACTTTCACGTTCAGCATTTGCCTCAACTTCTTTTACATTTGGATGAAATTTATTGTAGAAATCCTGCATCATTTTTGCCCAGTCAATATTTCCTTCGGCAATTTCGTCAAAGTCCTGCTCAACTTTTGCAGTGAAATTATAATCTAGGATGTTTCCGAAATTCTTTACCAAGAAATCAGTAACAATAGTTCCGATATCTGTTGGAACCAATTTTCCTTTATCAGAACCTGTATTTTCTTTTAAAAGCTTCTCTCCTACTTTACTGTTTTGCAAAGTAAGCTGTGTATAATTACGCTCTACACCTTCAAGAGTTCCTTTTTCAACGTAATTTCTATTGATAATTGTTGAAATAGTTGGTGCGTATGTAGATGGACGCCCGATTCCAAGCTCCTCCAGTTTTTTAACCAAAGATGCCTCAGTGTAACGTGCAGGCGGTCTTGAATATCGTTCTGTGGCTGTAATATAGCTATTCGCCAGTTTTTCGTTTACTTTTAAAGCAGGAAGCATTCCTTCTTGCTCTTCTTCATCGTCATCATGACCTTCTAAGTAAACCTTTAAGAAACCTTCAAAAAGCAATACTTCTCCAGAAGCTGTAAAAATTTCGCTGTGATTATCTGCTTCGATTTTTACGTTTGTTCTTTCTAATTGTGCGTCGCTCATTTGCGAAGCCAAAGTTCTTTTCCAGATCAAATCGTATAAGCGAGCTTGGTCACGGTCGATATTTACGGTGTGACGAGACATATCAGTCGGACGAATTGCTTCGTGCGCTTCTTGTGCTCCTTTACTTTTATTAGCAAAAACTCTTGGTTTAGAAAATTCTTTCCCGTAAGATTTGATAATTTCTGCTTGTGCAGCATCCATTGCTTCTTTAGAAAGGTTTACCGAGTCGGTTCTCATATAAGTAATAAGTCCGGCTTCGTATAGACGCTGTGCTAATTGCATAGTAATTCCAACTGGCAAGTACAATTTTCTTGCTGCTTCTTGCTGCAATGTAGAAGTTGTAAAAGGTGCTGTTGGAGATTTTTTGGTAGGTTTAGTTTCTAAATCTGCTACCTTATATTTAGAACCGATGTTTTGATTTAAGAAATCTTCGGCTTCTTTTTTAGTGTTGAAGTTTTTTGGAAGTTTTGCTTTGAAAGCTTTTCCTGCTTCGTTTACAAATTCTGCAACAATAGAATATGTTGCAACTGCATTGAAGCTTTGTATTTCGCGTTCTCTTTCTACAATTAAACGTACAGAAACTGACTGTACACGACCAGCTGAAAGTCCGCCTTTAATTTTTCTCCATAAAACTGGAGATAATTCATAACCCACTAAACGGTCTAAAACACGACGTGCTTGTTGTGCGTTTACTAAATTATAATCAATTTCTCTTGGATTGTCGATTGCCTTAAGAATCGCAGATTTTGTGATCTCGTGAAAAACAATTCGTTTGGTCTTTTTTCTATCTAGCTTTAATTCTTCCGCCAAGTGCCATGAAATAGCCTCTCCCTCGCGGTCATCATCGGATGCTAACCAAACCGTTTCGGCATTTTTAGAAAGTGACTTCAGCTTCGTTACCAAGGCTTTTTTATCCGGAGAAACTTCATATTTAGGTTTAAAACCATTTTCTACATCTACTCCTATTTCCTTTGATGGTAAGTCTGCTATGTGTCCATAACTTGACTCCACCTGAAAATCACTCCCAAGAAATTTCTCGATCGTTTTCGCCTTTGCAGGTGACTCCACTATTACTAAATTCTTTGCCATTGCTCTATTTTTCTGCAACAAAAGTATTTATTTTTTTTAAATATTAACCTTACGAATGCATTTTTGAGGTATTTTGATATTATGAAACTTAAAATTGCAGATTTATCTGTAATAATCTCGATAATATATATAGGTATAACTTTTAGTGATTTTTAACCAAGAAATCCCTTTTAATTTTAGATTTCAGAGCTAAAATTTTAAATTGTAAAAAACATTTCTTAAAATCTACGATTTAATTTGCAACTTACTTTAGTTTAAGTTTTCTTTTAAAATCGAATTTCATAGCCCAGATTGCAGCGAAAAGCCCGGAGTAAAAAAAGCAAAAGTTTCTTGTTTTAAAAAAGCGACCAACGGAAGCTCTTTTTGAAACATTAGAAACTTTGCTTTTTTTATGAGGACTTGAAGTGGAAAGCTGGAAATAGCTCCTAATTACTCTTAAATTGAGCTCAAAGCATTAGGTATCAACATTTCTCAAAACATTGTTAATTCTTTATCTGACATCTTGTCATATTAGATTCAATTACGCTATCTTTGCACTTTGAATTTTTACAATGGAAAAGATTATTGAAGAAAGCAAACAGGGCGAAAGTCTTGTTTTGGAAAATAAACCTGAGAATACTAAAAAACTATTTATAGAAAGTTATGGCTGTGCGATGAATTTTTCGGACAGTGAAGTCGTAGCTTCCATCTTGTCTGACGGAGGCTATAACACTACTTCTGTTCTAGAAGAAGCCGATTTGGTTTTGGTGAACACTTGCTCTATTAGAGATAAAGCAGAACAGACTATTCGCAAGCGTTTAGAGAAATACAATGCAGTAAAACGCACGAATCCGAAAATGAAAGTGGGCGTTTTAGGTTGTATGGCAGAGCGTTTGAAAAGCCAATTTCTAGAAGAAGAAAAAATCGTTGACTTAGTTGTTGGTCCAGATGCTTATAAAGATCTTCCGAATTTATTGGCCGAAGTTGAAGAAGGACGTGATGCTATTAATGTAATTCTATCAAAAGAAGAAACGTATGGAGATATTTCACCTGTTCGTTTAATGAGCAACGGAATTACAGCTTTGGTTTCTATTACTCGTGGATGCGATAATATGTGTACGTTCTGCGTTGTGCCTTTTACAAGAGGACGCGAGCGCAGCCGTGAACCGCAGAGTATTATGACTGAAATTCAGGATTTATGGAACAAAGGCTATAAAGAAGTTACGCTTTTAGGCCAAAACGTTGACAGTTACCTTTGGTATGGCGGCGGTTTGAAAAAGGATTTCGTAAATGCTTCTGAAATGCAGAAAGCAACTGCGGTTGATTTTGATCAATTGCTAGAAATGGTTGCTGTTGGTTTTCCAAAAATGCGTATTCGATTTTCGACTTCTAATCCGCAGGATATGCACGAAAGCATTTTGCATGTTATTGCGAAATATCCAAACATTTGTAAGCATATTCACTTACCAGTTCAATCTGGAAGCAATAGAATTTTAAAAGAAATGAATCGTCTGCATTCTCGTGAAGAATATATGGCCTTAATTGATAAAATTAAAGCGATTGTTCCAGATGCTTCGATTTCGCAAGATATGATTGCTGGTTTCCCAACAGAAACCGAAGAAGACCACCAAGATACAATGAGCTTGATGGAATATGTAAAATATAATTTCGGTTATATGTATTCATATTCTGAACGTCCTGGAACTTTGGCTGGAAGAAAAATGAAAGATGATGTGGAGGAAGAAACTAAAGCCAGAAGATTACAAGAAATTGTCGATTTACAACAAAAACATGCTTGGTTTAGAAGCGAAGAATTTGTTGGAAAAACAGTTGAAGTTTTAGTCGAAAAAGTTTCTAAAAAATCCAAAGAAGAATTCTCAGGAAGAAACTCTCAAAGTATTACGGTAGTTTTCCCAAAAGAAAATTACAAAATCGGGGATTTCGTAAACGTAAAAATCACAAGCTGTACTAGCGGAACTTTAAAAGGTGAAGCAGTCGGTTTGAGTAGCATGAATTAATTTTTTTTTTTGCCACAGATTAAAAGGATTAGAAAGATTTTTTTAATATTTTTCTTACTTTTAAATTTTGATGAAAATTAAAAATTTATGCAACGTTATAGAGAAAAAGAAACTTACAAGATTATTGGTATTTGCATGGAAGTGCACAGAAATCTTGGCCCAGGCTTATTAGAAGTAGTTTATAAAGACGCTTTAGAATTAGAATTTAAAGAAAATAATATTTCTTTTGAAAGAGAAAAGGAATATTCAATTGAATATAAAGGAACTATTTTACCTCATAAATTTTATGCTGATTTCATTATTAATGAAGATATAGTTTTAGAGGTAAAAGCTATAAAAGAATTTTCAAGTGAACATATTGCTCAGATTTTAAATTATATTAAGTTATCTAATTCAGAAGTAGGATTACTGATTAATTTTCAAACAAAATCCCTCCAATATAAAAGATATATTTTATAATTTAGAGAATCTGTGTTAATCACTTTAATCTGTGGCAAAAGAAAAAATATACATGGAAACAGTTCAAGCAATAAAACAGCGATTTGAAATTATTGGAAATGATCCGAAATTAAATCGCGCTATCGAAAAAGCCATTCAGGTTGCTCCAACTGATATTTCGGTTATGGTAACTGGGGAAAGTGGTGTTGGTAAAGAAAATATTCCAAGAATTATACATTCGCTTTCGCACAGAAAGCATGGTAAATATATTGCCGTAAACTGTGGTGCAATTCCGGAAGGAACAATTGACAGTGAACTTTTTGGTCACGAAAAAGGAGCTTTTACAGGTGCAACAAGCACGCGTGAAGGTTATTTTGAAGTGGCTGATGGCGGAACAATATTTCTTGATGAAGTTGGAGAATTACCATTAACAACTCAAGTAAGATTACTTCGTGTTTTGGAAAATGGTGAATTTATAAAAGTAGGTTCTTCTCAGGTTCAAAAAACAAACGTCCGTATTGTTGCTGCAACAAACGTCAATTTATTCAATGCTATAGAAAAAGGTAAATTCCGTGAAGATTTGTATTATCGTTTAAGTACAGTCGAAATTACTTTACCTCCATTAAGAGAAAGAAACGACGATATTCATTTGTTGTTTAGAAAGTTTGTAGCCGATTTTGCTCATAAATATAAAATGCCTCCTTTAAGACTGGATGATGATGCTGTTCAGCTTTTACAAAAATTTAGATGGAGTGGAAATATTCGTCAGCTTCGAAATGTGGCAGAACAAATTTCAGTTTTAGAAACTAATCGTGATATTACCTTAGCTACTTTACAATCTTATTTGCCTGCCGAAGGAAGCAATTTGCCTTCAGTTATTAACGACAGCAAAAAAGAAAGTGATTTCAGTACCGAAAGAGATATTTTGTACAAAGTGCTTTTTGATATGAGAAGCGATTTGAACGACTTGAAAAAACTGACTCTAGAGTTGATGAAAAATGGGACTTCTAAAGTTCAAGACATTAACCCGAATTTAATCCAGAAAATTTACGGAAATCAGCAAAATGATAGCGAGATTGATTTTGAAGAAGAGCCAAGAACCGCTGTTGTGACCTCTCCTGTTGTTCGTGAAGATAATTATCAGATGCAAGACGATAATTATTTATTTGCTGAAACTATCGAGGAGGAAGAAATTTTACGTTTGGAGCAGAAAGAAATCGAAATGATCAAAAAATCATTAGAAAAAAATAAAGGAAAACGTAAAGCCGCTGCTGATGAATTAGGTATCTCTGAAAGAACTTTGTACCGTAAAATCAAGCAATTCGATCTATAATAAATCTCAATTTTTAAATCCCAAATCCCAAATTACTATATTTGGCGAAATTTGAAATTTGGAATTTGACTAATACACATTATGAAAAAAATATATTCTCTTTTCGCACTATTAAGCCTTTTTATGTTGAGTGGCTGTTCTGTTTACAACTTTACAGGAACTGGAAAAATCGATGCCAAAACATTTCAGGTTAACTTCTTTCAGAATAATGCCGATTTGATTGAACCAGGAATCGATAGAACTTTTACTTTGGCTTTGCAGGATTTGATTATGAATCAGACCAACTTAAACTTGGTTAGCAATAGTGGCGATTTGGTTTACGAAGGTGAAATTACAGATTACCGAATTACACCAATGACTGCAACTGCAGATCAGCAGGCAGCACAAAACCGTTTATCTATTCGTGTAAATGTACGTTTTACAAACAAAAAGAAAGAGACAGACGATTTTGAAAAATCTTTTGAATTCTATTATGATTTCCCTGGACGTGATCTTCCAACAGGATCTGTTTTAAACGAGGCAATCAGAGTAATTTTTGAAAGAATCACGCAAGATATCTTTAATCAATCATTGGCAAAATGGTAGTTTCACCTGTTTGTTTAGTCGTTAAACTATAAAACCGTTTAATCGATAAAACAAGCAAAAACAAATAAACAATTAACCGATCAAACAAAAAAACAAATAATGAACGTTAGCGATTATACCTACTTAATGAATAAACCCGATGCTATTACAGAAAAGCAGGCGGATGCATTAGGAAGTGTTTTGAACGAATTTCCGTATTTTCAAAGTGCGCGCGCATTGCGATTAAAAGGACTTTACAATCAAAATAGTTTTAAGTATAATTATGCTTTGAAAGTTACAGCAGCATACACGGCTGATCGTTCTGTTTTATTTGATTTTATTACATCTGAAGCTTTCACTTCTATTCAAAATGATTTTTACGAACAGAAGTTGAGAGATCTTCTCGAAATTACTGTTTTTGACAGTGAAATAATTTCACCAGAGCAGATTCAAAAAGCAATTGAAGTAAAAACCGATATTGAAGAACTTCCTGTTTCAGATACAATTAAAGAAACTCAAACTTCGGTTATTGAAACACCTTCGGTTGTACAGCCTGCAAAAGTTGAAGAATCTGCAAAAATTGAGGAACCTTTAAAAGAAGAACCTGTACAAGTTGAGGAAATAAAAGCTCAAGAATCAGTAATTATTGAAGAGCCTAAAAAATTTCCCGAAATAAATCCTTCTATTTTTCTTGCCATAAAAGAGGCTCAAACCATAACTTTTGAAAAGCCATCAATTAAGGAAGAAGAGCCAAAACCAATTCCAGAAATAGATTTTTCTATTTTTGCGATAAAAGAAGCACAAAATGTAACTTTTGAAAAACCTATAATAGAAGAGGAAAAACCAAAACCACTTCCGGAAATAGATTTATCTACTTTTACTGCAATAAAAGAAGCGCAAACTGTAACTTTTGAAAAACCTACAATAGAAGAAGAACAGAAAATTGATTCTGTTGAACTTACTATTTCAGATAATGCAGAAGAAGTTGAAACAGCTCCGTTTTCAGAATCAATACAAACTGAAGAACCTAAAATTGATCGTATAGAGAGTTCCATTTTAAGTTCGATAAAGGGCTCTGAAACACCTTCTCCACCAGAACCTATGAAAGTTGAAGAACCTAAAAATGAGCGTGTCGAAAACTCTATTTTAAGTTCGATTAAAGAAGCAGAAGCTAAAACTATTGAACAACCTGTAAAAGCTGAAGAAGCAAAAGCAGATCCTATTATAGAAGAACCTGTTCTAAATATTGTTGAAGAAGATGAAGACGACAGCGTAATTGAAGAAATGATTATTCCAGAATTTAAAATGAATTCTGTTGAACGATCTATTCTTTCTTCGATTAAAGAAGCTGAAACAAAAACACCTGAGGAACCAAAAGCAGAAATTCTAGAAGTTCTTCAATCTGAGGATAAAGAAGAAGAGCAAATTATAGAAGAAAATGAAGAGCCGATTGAAGAAATAATCGAAGAGGAAGAGCCTAATGAGCCTGCAAGAACAGCTGCAGAACATTTAGAAATTGGAAAACCTTTGGATTTTTCTCTTAGCGAAAAACATTCATTTCAAGAATGGCTTCAATTATCTCGAACAGAACCAATTGACCGCTCAAATGAAATTTCTCCAGAAGAACAAGCAAAAATTGAAGCTGCTAAAGAAGAAGAGAGACAAAAGAAGGCTGAAATTATCGATAAATTTATCGAAACCAATCCGAAAATCTCTCCAATTAAACCTGGAACAAGTGCTCCAGTAGTTCAAATTGAGCCTGTTATAGAAGACAATTCATATTTAATGACCGAGACTCTGGCCAGAGTTTATCTGGAACAAAAGAAATATACAAAAGCAATTCAAGCTTATGAAATATTAATTTTGAAATATCCAGAAAAAATTACTTTCTTTGCAGACCGCATATCGGATATAAAGATTTTACAACAAAATAACAATAACAATAATTAAGTAATGAGCACATTTTCAATTTTTTTAGTTTTAATTACAATAGTTTGTTTTCTATTGATCATCGTTATCATGGTACAAAACCCTAAAGGAGGCGGATTGTCTTCTACTATCAGCGGAACGCAGATGTTAGGTGGAGTACAAAAAACAACTGACTTTTTAGATAAAAGTACTTGGACTTTAGCTACTGTTTTAATTGTGCTAATTTTACTTTCTAGCTTAAGCTTCTCTGGATCTTTAAGCGACACAGATTCTAAAATCATTGATAAAACTGAAGCTCCTGTAAATGCACCTGCAGCTCCAGCACAAGGAACTACTCCTGCTCCTGCAACACCTGCACCAGCAAAATAAAAAGTAGCTCGATATACAATCTAATGCCAGCCTGTCAAAGCTGGCATTTTTTTTAAGAAATAATGTCAGTTTTTCTAGCATGGCACAGTTTCTGAAAGTTTATAGAACAGAAAAAAAACGTATAACTTATAATAATATAAAATCATGGCTTTAAACATTAAACCGCTTTCAGACCGCGTACTTATTGAGCCTGTTGCAGCCGAAACTAAAACTGCCTCAGGTATTTTTATTCCAGATACTGCCAAAGAGAAACCTCAAAAAGGAACTGTAGTTGCAGTAGGAAACGGAACTAAAGATCACACAATGACTGTAAAAGTTGGAGATACTGTTCTTTACGGTAAATATGCAGGAACCGAGTTAAAACTGGAAGGCACTGATTATCTAATCATGCGCGAGGATGATATTTTAGCGATTATCTAAAAAATATTGTATTAAGTACGAAGTATTAATAACTTCATTTAACTTGAAACAAATCAAACTTTAAACAAAAATTAAAATGGCAAAAGATATAAAATTTGATATTGAAGCACGTGACGGATTAAAACGTGGTGTTGATGCATTAGCAAATGCTGTAAAAGTAACTCTTGAACCAAAAGGTCGTAACGTAATTATCGGAAAATCATTTGGTGGACCAACTGTTACTAAAGATGGTGTTTCTGTTGCAAAAGAAATCGAATTAAAAGACGCACTAGAAAATATGGGTGCGCAAATGGTAAAAGAAGTTGCTTCTAAAACCAATGATTTAGCTGGAGACGGAACTACAACGGCTACAGTTTTAGCGCAAGCGATCGTAAAAGAAGGTCTTAAAAACGTTGCTGCAGGTGCAAATCCAATGGACTTGAAACGTGGTATCGACAAAGCTGTTGAAACTATCGTGGCTGACTTAGCAAAACAAGCTAAAGTTGTTGGAAGTGACTCAGATAAAATCAAACAAATTGCTTCTATCTCTGCTAACAATGACGAAGTTATTGGTGAATTAATCGCTACAGCTTTCGCTAAAGTTGGAAAAGAAGGTGTTATCACTGTAGAAGAAGCTAAAGGAACTGATACTTTCGTTGACGTTGTTGAAGGAATGCAGTTTGACAGAGGATACCTTTCTCCTTATTTCGTAACAAATCCAGAGAAAATGGAAGTTGAATTAGATTCTCCTTACATTTTATTATACGACAAAAAAGTATCTTCTTTAAAAGAATTACTTCCAGTTTTAGAGCCAGTTGCTCAATCAGGAAAACCATTATTGATTATTGCTGAAGATGTTGACGGAGAAGCTCTTTCTACTTTAGTAGTAAACAAATTAAGAGGTGCTCTTAAAATTGCCGCTGTAAAAGCTCCAGGTTTCGGAGACAGAAGAAAAGCAATGTTAGAAGATATCGCAATTTTAACTGGCGGAACTGTAATTTCTGAAGAAAGAGGTTATACTTTAGAAAACACAACTATCGAAATGTTAGGAAACGCAAAAAGAGTTTCTATCGATAAAGATAATACAACTATCGTAAGCGGTGCTGGCGAAGCTGATATCATCAAAAACAGAGTAAACCAAATTAAAGGTCAGATGGAAACTACTACATCTGATTATGATAAAGAAAAATTACAAGAGCGTTTAGCTAAATTAGCTGGAGGTGTTGCAGTTCTTTATGTTGGTGCAGCTTCTGAAGTTGAAATGAAAGAGAAAAAAGACAGAGTTGATGACGCTTTACACGCAACTCGTGCTGCTGTAGAAGAAGGAATCGTTGCTGGTGGTGGTGTGGCGCTATTAAGAGCTAAACTTGCTTTAGCAGACTTAAAAGCTGACAATGCTGACGAAGCTACAGGAATCCAAATCGTTTCTCGCGCGGTTGAAGCTCCATTAAGAACTATCGTTGAAAATGCTGGTCTTGAAGGTTCTGTTGTTGTGGCTAAAGTTTCTGAAGGTTCAGGTGATTTTGGATACAACGCAAAAACTGACGAATATGTAGACATGCTTACTGCTGGAATTATCGATCCTAAAAAAGTAACTCGTGTTGCATTAGAAAATGCTGCATCTGTTTCTGGAATGATCTTAACTACAGAATGTGCATTAATTGATATTAAAGAAGAAAATGCTGGAGGCGGAATGCCAATGGGAGGCGGAATGCCAGGAATGATGTAATTCATTCTCTTCTTAAAAATTAAAGCGCCAGATGAATATCTGGCGCTTTTTTATTTGCCACGACCCGACCGAAGGGAATAGACGAAGTAATTCACGAATTTATTTTTTATAATCTTTACGCATATTTATTAGCCACAGATTACACAAATTAAAAGGATTATAATCTGTGAAAATCATTTTAATCTGTGGCAAAAAAAATTAAAACATAAGGATTATAAAAAATAAATTCGTGAATTCGTGGCTATTCTCAATGGTCAAATCGTAGCTATCTTTTTTATTTAACATTCTCTTTTTCTTTAAAAAATCTGTTATATCTACCTTTGCAGGCATAATATATTCAAAAAATGAAAAAGTATTTTACTTCACTCCTATCTTTAGTTTTTCTTTCTCTTTCATTCGTTTTACAAGCCCAAAATAGCAAAGACAATTATGTTGTTTTAATTTCGATGGACGGATTTCGCTGGGATTATGGCAAAATGTATAATCTTCCGAATCTGAAGCAAATTGAAAAAGAAGGCGTTCATGCCAAATCAATGAAACCTTCTTACCCAAGTAAAACTTTTCCAAATCATTATTCGATTGTAACGGGACTTTACCCAGATCATCACGGAATAATCAATAATGTTTTTTATGATGCTTCTTTGAATCAATCTTTCTCATTATCTAGTAATGCTAAAAACGATTCGAGATTTTATGGCGGTAATCCCATTTGGAATTTAGCCGAACAGCAAGGTGTAAAAACCGCTTCTTTCTTTTGGCCAGGTTCTGATATTGACAAAAGAAATCCGAGTTATTTCAAGAACTACGATGGTAAAGTTCCATACGGCGCTAGAATCGATACGGTTATGAAATGGTTACAGCTTCCAGAAAAACAAAGGCCTCATTTGGTTACTTTATATTTTGACGAACCCGATCATACGGGCCATAATTTTGGTCCGCTTTCGCCAAAAACCGAAAAAACAGTAATCAAAATGGATTCGATTATGGGCGAAATATCGAGAAGATTAGATCAATTGCCTATTGGGAAACAAATCAATTTAATTATCGTTTCAGACCACGGAATGGCCACTATCAGTAACGATAAAAAAGTAGCGGTTTTAGATTATTTAAAACCAGAGTGGCTAGGATATAAAGATGTTGTCAATCCAATTATGAGTTTACAGGCAAAACCAGGCTATCAGGATTCTATTGCCAATGCTTTGAAAAAAGTGCCTCATATTAAATTTTGGAAATCAACAGAAGTCCCAAAAAGATTACATTACGGAACAAATCCACGTGTGCATGATTTTGTTATTGAAGCCGATAAAGGCTGGAGTTTAGTTGGCAAAGAAAGCACACATATAAATGGAGGAACGCATGGTTATGACAATGAAGAAAAAGACATGCACGCTATTTTTTACGCAAAAGGCCCTGCTTTTAAAGTTGATAAAACAGTAAAAACATTTCAGAATGTTTCGGTTTATCCTTTAATTGCTCATATTTTAGGTTTACAGATTGGAGAAATTGACGGGAAGTTAAGTGATGTCAAATCGATGCTTCGCTAATTAGAAAATTTGATAATGAACTGATTGTCACCCTGAGCGAAGTCGAAGGGAGCTCCAATTGGCACGTGGGCTTCGACTTCGCTCAGCCTGACAAAAACACAATCGCTGTAAAAAAATTAAACTTTATAAGAGAAAGGCTTTAGGCAAACTTTGTCGTTTGGCTAAAGCCTTTCTTCTATTCTAAATACTTACCTCCAGCTAAAGCTGGAGGCAATTCAAAAAAAACAAATTCGCACAGTATATATCTGTAGAGACGCACCGCAGTGCGCCTAGGTTACGTATATCAATCATTGTGGTTACGTTGCGTGAGACGCACTGCAGTGCGTCTCTACAGACATACATGAGGTCAAATCATTATCAAATTGACACATTATCAAATTGGCCCATTAAAAACCAGTCGAAACCGAAACCGATTTCCATCCTTCTAATTCTTTCTGAACACTTGCTATTTTTTGATTTGCAATATTAAAAGCATCTTCACCTAAAAATAAATGCAAAGGCGGATTTTGGTCTTGACTTACTTTTATTAAAGCTTCAGCCAATTTAATTGGATCTCCTGGCTGATTTTCATTGATATCGTCTTTATGAGCGCTTTCAGATTGTCTCACTTCTTTATACTCGGCAATTGGATTTTCTGGCACTAAAAGCGAGCTGTCTTTTAAGAAATCGGTTCTAAAATAACCTGGATAGACAATTGTAGCATGAACTCCAAAAGGCTTAATTTCTGCCGCTAAAGATTCCGTTAGACCTGCAACCGCAAATTTAGTCGAGCAGTAAATTCCCCAACCCGGAAATTCTCCATAATATCCTCCAACAGAAGAAATATTAAAAATATGCCCCGATTGATTGGCACGAAGAATAGGCATTGCATTTCTAATTACATTTAACAATCCGAAAACATTTACTTCGTAGTTTTTTCTAGCTTCTGCATCTGTTAATTCTTCTAAAGCTCCCAACAATCCGTAACCAGCATTATTGACTAAAACATCGATTGTTTTAAAATGGTTTACGACTCTATCAATTGCTGTTTTTACACTTTTTTCATCCACTAAATCCATCTCAAGAGGAAGAAAATTCTCTGATGCTTTTCCTAATGTTGCACTTAAAGAAGCTTCATTTCTTGACGTTGCAGCCACTTTAAAACCCTCTGCTAATAATTTTTTCGCTAACTCTAATCCAAGTCCTTTTGAAGCACCTGTAATAAACCAAACTTTGTTATTTCCCATGACTTTAAAATTTTTACGTTTATAATTACAGGACAAAGGTATTGCCAAAGGGCTTCTTAAAAATTAAAGCAATCAAGTAAGAAGTTGCAAAAATCAATCAATTTCTGCTAATCGATAGTTTTTAGGAGAAACCTGAACATTTTTTTTGAAGAAATTAATAAAATGAGACAATTCTTCAAAACCTAAACACCAAGCAATTTCATTAATATTCCAATTGGTTTGTTTTAAAAGAATCATGGCTTCCTGAACAATTCTTTCCGAAATGATCTGAGAAGTTGTTTTTCCTGTTGTTTCTTTTAACGCTTTATTTAAATGATTTACATGTACATTTAACTGATTGGCATATTCTGACGGCGAACGAAAATTAATTTGCTGTGAAATGGATTCTACAGGAAATTGTCTCTCTAATAATTCTAAAAACAAAGAAGAAACTCGAATTGTAGCGTTCGACTTACTATATAATGAAGCAGTTACGGTTTGTGTTTTTAATGCTAAATGAATAATTTCAAAAACCAGATTTCGAAGCACATCATATTTAAAGGCATAATCAGAATTGATTTCTTCGAACATTTTTAAATAAACTGTTTTTAGAGATTCTGCTAATGCTGCAGAAACAGGAACAACGGGATTTCCGCCTGGCTGAAATAATGGATATTCTTTTAAATTTCCAAACTGACTAAAAAATGCATCTGTAAAAATACAGAAAAAGCCCGTTTGATTTTCATCAATATGCTCCCAACTATACGGAATTTGCGGATTTGCAAAGAATAATGCCTGATCTTCAATCGCTACAACCTTATCTGCATAATGCACTTTGTTTTTACCAATGATTAAACTTATCTTATAAAAGTCTTTTCTGGTATAAGGCAATGGATTGCAAGTGCTTCCAACATAATCATCCAATTTAAAAACATTAAAATGTCCGATTTCCTTTTTAAGATTCTCGGGCATTCCTTTTATTTTTACTGTATAAAAGTCTTCTAGTGTTTCTGTCAGTTTCATTTGGCAAAGTTACGAAAATCAAATTATTCTAATTAGATAATTTGAGAATCTGTTAATTTGAGAATGTGTCAATTAGAAAATTTGATAATTTGATAATAAACTGATTGTCAACTTGAACGAAGTCAAAGGGTGCTCCAATTAGCACGCGGGCTTCGACTTCGCTCAGCCTGACAAAAACAGCAAACCCGACAGGTTTAAAAACCTGTCGGGTTTAATTTTTTGAGATACATTGCGTAGACGCACTGCAGTGCGTCTCTACAGATACACGTTTCCAAAATCATTATCTAATTATCTAATGGACAACTTCTTAAATTATCTAATTATCAAATTGCCAAATTATCTAATTAACCAACTACCTTATATGTCGGATCTTCAATAACATTCACATTTATAACAGCATCTGCATTTTTGAGTAATTGCCTGCAGTCTGGGCTTAAATGCTGCAACTCTACTGTTTTATTGAGCTGATTGTATTTTTTTGTCAGATTATTTAAAGCTTCTATTGCTGACATATCAGAAACTCGACTTTCTTTAAAATCTATTATAATGTGATCAGGATCGTTCTGAATATCAAATTTTTCTAAAAAAGCAGCAGTTGAGCCAAAGAATAATCGGCCGTAAATTTCGTAATGTTTTACTCCGTTTTCATCAATATAATGTCTTGCCCGAATTCGCTTAGCACTTTCCCAAGCAAAAACCAAAGCCGAAATAATTACGCCAATTAAAACCGCCAAAGCCAGATTATGCAATACAATCGTGATTAAAGCTACTAGAATTCCAACAAAAATATCATGTCTAGGCATTTTATTGATAATCTTAAAACTTGCCCATTCAAAAGTCGTAATCGCAACCATCATCATGACTCCAACTAAGGCCGCCATGGGCAGTTTTCCAATTACGGGTGCTCCAAAAAGTATGATAATCAAAATGGTCAGAGAAGCAATAATTCCCGAAAGTCGAGCTCTAGAACCAGCTCCAAGATTTACCAATGTTTGTGCAATCATTGGGCATCCACCCATTCCGTAAAAAAAGCCGTTTAAGATGTTCGAGCTTCCTTGAGCAATGCATTCTCTATTGCTGTTTCCTCTTGTTCCTGTAATTTCATCAACCAAATTCAGCGTAAGCAAACCTTCTGTTAAACCTACAGCGGCAACAATTACCGAGTACGGAAATATCACTTTTAAAGTTTCAAAAGAAAATGGAATATTCGGAATATGAAACGGAGGAAATCCTCCTTGAACCGAAGCAATATCTTCAACCGTTTTGGTTTCAATGTTAAAAACAATGACCAAAGCAAAAACGACCATAATGGCTACTAGAGATGCTGGAACTGCTTTTGTAATCTTTGGAAAAATCAAAACAATTGCAATGGTCAAAGCCACCAAACCTAACATAATGTAAAGCGGAGTTCCCTGAAGCCAAGAAACCTGACCGTTCACCATGGTTTTAAACTGTTCTAGCTGCGACATAAAAATCACAACCGCCAAACCGTTTACAAAACCAAACATTACGGGCTGCGGAACTAATCGAATAAATTTTCCAAGTTTAAAAAGTCCGATACAAATTTGAACCACACCGCCCAATGCGACTGCGGCAAAAACATATTCTATTCCATGCGATTTCATTAAGGCAATCAAAACAATTACCGTTGCCCCTGCACCGCCTGAAATCATTCCGGGTCTTCCGCCAAAAATAGCGGTAACCAATCCCGCAATAAAAGCAGCATACAAACCAACTAATGGCGGAAATCCAGCTAAAATAGCAAACGACAGCGATTCTGGAATCATAGTCATGGCTACAGTTAAGCCCGCTAAAATTTCGTTTTTGTAATTGACTTTCTGGCTAAAATCGAAGAGTTGGAATGCTTTTTTCATGGGCACAAAATTAGAAAAATAATATGCAAAAAAGCACAAACCTTTTCGTATTGAAAAAGCAGTAATGATAAGAGAATTTAAACAGCTTTATTAAGTGAGCTGTTCTAAAAGAAAAAGTAAAATCGAAAGTATAAAACCAATCATTTCTGTATTTAATCTTAAATTAAAATATTATGCAAAATACTTACAAAAAAAGGAAATACAGCTGCGTATTTTCACCCGATTTAATTTTGATGGTTTCAAAACATTATTCTAATCGTACGCAAGTATAACCTAAACCTGCAACATGACTCATGACATTATCATATTGCAAATCAAAGCCTTCTATTCTTAATATCTTATCACAATCTTCCAAATCAAAATTAATTTTGCATTCTGGAAACTGCTTCTGCATCATGGTTACTACATAGTCTCGATCAGATTCTTTCTGAACATTTGTTTTAAAAATCTCCACGACCATATCGGCATCTTTTAATTCTTTAAACTGGTACATTTTTATTTTTTATTAAAAAGAGATTAGAAATTCGAATTCAAAAATAAAGGAGAAGTCCCTATTTTAACAGCAATTTTATACCAATGGCGTATGATTTATACGAATGGCGTTGGTATAAATTATTCCTGATAAATACCTACAAACTATACGATTGTATTATTTTTGCCGCTATGACAATTGCAAAAATCTACCAGAACTTTTTTCTACGAAACCTAATCGTAAACACACTTGTTTATTTAGTTATTTTCGCCTGTATTTACGACGAAGTCAAACTCGACGGACATAGCTGGTCTTATATTCTTGGCAAAATTGCCATGGGTTATTTTCCTTGTATTGTCTGGATTACGATTTTTAATATTTGTATCATTAAGCCTTTTTTATTTCATAAAAGGTTTAAAATCTTTTTTACGCTTCTTGCCATCTATTGGACTTGTTTTTATTTCTTTATGAATTGGTTTCTTCCGCTTGTGGAATTAGGAAATTTAAAAGCGCTTCAGATTGTGTCGTTAATCATAAATGGCTGTTTTTTTTATTTCCTGCATATTGTTATTAGCAAAAAGATGAGTCAGGCCGATAAAGACATTATGAATTTTAAATCTGAACTTTCGTTTTTAAAACAGCAACTGAATCCGCATTTTTTACTGAATGCAATGAATAATCTTTACGGAGAAGCCCTTGCAGAACCCGACAAAGTTCCAGATCGAATCCTAAATCTTTCAGACATGCTGCGCTATCAAATTGAAGCTTCTAAAAAGGATTTTGTTTCTATGGAAGAAGAAATCGCCTTTATTAAAAAATATATCGAATATTATACGTTTAGAAACGAAAGACTCGCTGTAAAACAAAACATTGAAGGCCTGCACAGTCAAATCGAGATTCCGCCTTTGTTTTTTCTGCCTTTGGTTGAAAACGCTGTCAAGTTTTCTGCCGAAACAGTAGAACCGTTTATTAATCTGGATTTGAAAGTACAATGCCGAGGCGTTATTTTTACCTTAAAAAACAATTATCTCGATTCGGGTTCGCGACTTTCGAGCACAGGAATCGGAATTGAAAATCTAAAAAGACGTTTGGAAGTTTATGGCTTAAAACACAATTTGAGCTGTAAAAAAGATAAAAATATATTTACCGTAAAATTGACGATATGGCACTTACCTACCGCTGTCTGATAATTGATGACGAATCGCCGGCACATAAGGCCTTAATTTCGCACATCTCAAAATTTGACGAACTGGAACATTCTGGAAGCGCTTTTAACGGTATGGAAGCCATAAAACTGCTCAACGAAAACCAATACGATATTATTTTTCTCGACATTAATATGCCTGTAATTTCGGGTGTAGAATTAATGGAACTGCAGCCCAAACGCCCAATTACGATTGTAACAACGGCTTATTCTGATTTTGCGCTTTCGGCTTACCAAAACGATGCGATAGATTATTTAATGAAACCCATTTCGTTCGATAAATTCTCAAAGGCAATAGAAAAAGCCAAAACGTATCATTCTGGAAATAACCTTAAAAAAGAAAACAGCACCGACGAAAAAGTGCTTTCTTACCGCTCGAACGGACAAGTAATTGAAACGCCTCTTTCTGATATTTTATACATAGAAAGTCTTGGCAATTATATGAAATTGTACAACTGCAAATTAAAATCTCCGATTGTCATTTACGGTTCGCTTGCGAGTATAAGTGCCGAAATTGATTGTGCGCACTTCGTACAAGTCCACAGATCTTATATTGTAAATACAACCAAAATTTCTGCTGTTACCACCAAAAATCTTACGATGTCTAATGGTGATGTTATTCCTGTGGGAAGGAAGTATCAGATTCTGCTCAATAATTTGTCAATGAGATAATCTTTTTTCAATGAGATAATTTGTCAATTTGGATAATGAGATAATTTTTGAAAAGCTCAACTTTTTTAAGTTGGGCTTTTTTGTTTTTTAAGGGTTTGTAAAAATGCGTAAAAGTACTTGGTGATGAGTTTTTATTTATTGGTATAATTATATAGTTTTTAATAATCTTTGTTATAATAGCAAATTTAAATTTATCCTATATAAATGAATAGTAGCATCCTAAAATACAAATTTGACAAGTTAGCACAAGAAGTAATTAATGAAGCAGAAATTTTCACTTTTAATCTTAAAGACTTGCCTGATATAAATAATTATGATACGAATATCCGTACTAACATAAATTTTACTAATATTTTCATTGCTTTAGACAAAAAACTAAACAACTGCATATATTGGTTTGAAACCAAAACAAATGATCACTGTAATAATTTACAGATTATTTTAAATGAAAATCGTGAATCTTTAGGCATAAATTTGAGAACAATTCCTGTTAGAAATAATAACACAAATACTAATGTACTTTATGTAGGAATTCGTCGTGGCGGGCAAAGAAAAAAAGACAAGTTATCTAATATTTCAGGAAGAATAGCTATTCATCTAGGTTACTATCATAAAGGTTCAACTCAGGGATTACAATTAATACATTGGGCAAAAAATATTGATTGTGAAATTACACTAAAAGTTGTAGAATTTGAAGACTTACAAATGACTATTTAAACACAATAGAAAAAATTATTGCCTATAAATTAAAACCGATGTGTGGAAAACATTAATTACAGAAATACATTTTTCAAACATAAAAACAATACTATGAATAAATACATTACTGATTTGTATGAGGCTTTTAACAATGTCTGCGAAGAATTTTACTGTACAGAATCTGTTAGACAACCTGAAGCTTTTTTTGATGGAAGAATACCCAAAACTACATTCATACAACAAACTGAATTACAGTTTTCAGCAGAATTATATTCCGAATGGAGACAAATAATAAAAAGAGAAAAAGACGATTATCATAATTTAAAAATAGGATTTGAAGTAAGTAAAAAATTTATTGATAATATCTATATAAAAGATCAAGAATCTTTTAGGCCTGATCTAATTCTCCATCAATCACAAATCGACTTCAATCCGGATTTTCAGAAAATTTACATTGAAGTCAAAGCCAATCATAATTTATCTACAAAAAAAATCATGAATGATATCAAAAAAATTGTTCTTGCAATGACGCAATATAAATTTGAACGTGGGGTTTTTATATGTCTAAACTGCAATATAGATAGATTAAAAGTTTTAATTGCTCATGCTAAAGTTAAAATTGAACAAATAAATAACGAAGAAGAAGAAACAAATCTATGGGACAACATTTATTTAATTTCAGGTTTTAATAATCATAGACAAATTATAAGATTTAGTAATATTAATTTGCCTAACCACTTAATACCATTTCACCTATAAACATAATTTTAATCAAAAAAAGAGACTTTCTCAAAAAAGTCTCTTTCCCATTTTTACGATATCGTAAAACGTTATTTCCCTTTAAGCAACTTCTCCGAATACTCCACTTTCTCCTTCTCCGATCGCTCAAATTTATCTCAGCAACGATAGCGCGGATTTGCAATCCGTGCCCGCAAAGATTGGCTCGTTTATTCTCTTTAAAATTTAAAAAAGCATATCAACTTGTGTAACTTTTGTTTCAATGATTTGTTTTGCTTCCTACTGTTGTGGGCACGGATTTGCAAAATGAGTAGAAGTACTTGGTAATGATTTTTTATTTATTGGTATAATTGTTTGGAAATAAATTTGTTGAATTATGGATTTCCGTAAAATTTAGAATCAATAGATTTTGATATTTGTTCAAGGATAATCCAACAGAGAAACAATATTTAATTAGAAATCATTTCAAATTTTATGAAAAAAACTATTTTAACATTTATTCTATTTTCATTTTCATTATTCATTTTTTCACAAAACAAACAAAAAGAAGCTACTCAAGCAGAACAATTTAGTTCGCAAGCTGGAGTTTTAATGGAACGCCAATTTTATGAAATAGGAAAAATTAAAGCTCTTCAGGTAAAAGTACTAAAATTTAAAGATCTAAATTCTTCTGCTACTAAAAGTTCTCTTCGTTTTGAATATGACCATAAAAGTTCCTATTCAAGCGATACTAAGATAGCCGCTCTAGATTTTGATGAATTAGATGGACTAATTAAGTCTATTAAAAATCTCCAAACAAACGTTTTCACTTCCACAAAAGAGGTATATACAGAAGTAACTTTTACAAGTAGATCTGGATTTGAAGCTGGAGCATATTACACCACAGACAAGAATAAATGGACAGCATATGTTCAAGTAGAAAAAAATGACAGAAATTCAATGATATTTCTTCTTCCTGAAGATTTTGCGACTCTTCTTTCTTTAGTTGAACAAGCAAAAACAAAAATGTAAATACAGTTTGATTTTCTAAAACATTATTGCACTCAAAAGCTGGAGTGAGAATCAGCTAATTTTAAATCAAAAAAAATGTCAGATAACCTAAGAAAAAAAAGACCACAAGATGCAAGCAAAATTAGTCTTACCGAATCATGGGAAGTTGATTATTGGTGCGAAGAATTGGGAATCTCAAAAGCTAAATTACAAGAAGCTGTTAAAGCAGTTGGCCATTCAGCAGCGTCAGTAAGAAAATATCTTGCTAAATAATTAGAACAAGTTTTTTGCAGAATCAAAAAAAGAGACTTTCTCACAAAAGTCTCTTTTCCCATTTTTATATTATTCTCGAAAATATTATTTCTCTTTCAACAACTTCTCTAAATACTCCACTTTCTCCTTCTCTGCCTGAACCAAACGCTCATAAAGTTTTTTATTCTCGTCATAAGATTCAATCAACTTATCGATTGGATTAAAAGTTGGGTGAAATTGAAATAAAGCAGAATTATCATGATTAGTTACTGTATTACCAATAATATTAAAAACCGCCTCATCACTAAAATTCTTAATAGTTTCTACAGAAACCCCTAAAGCTTCGGCAATTTTAGTTAGTCTTTCATCATCAATTTTTTCGCTTCCTTCAAGAGTAGAGATATATTGCTGGCTCATACCAAGGGCAATTGCTAGTGCTTCTTGCTTCATGTCTCTAAGCTCTCTAATTCGGCTAATATTTCTGCCAATATGTTTTGGTTTTGTTGCTGTGCTCATAATTCAAAGATATTTAAAATTCTTTAAAGTTTTTTAATTTCAAGAAATCTCTTACTTTAAAAAAAACTAAATATTTTTCTCTCTTATTTCTTATTGCTAAACAATGCAGCAATTGCCCCAGTTGACCATAAAGCCAGAAAAATTAAAACGGGTTGAAAAAACAATCGTATTAATCGCGCCTGATCTGTGTCGAGTCCAAAGGCAGAAGTTCCGTTTAAGTATTGCGCTATATTTCCTGGAAAAACTAAAACGTAAAATAGGGCCAGCGCTATTCCGACTTTCACTTTGTATTGGGTTAAAAATACCATTGCCAAACCTAAAGCAATTTCGACAATTCCAGAAAGTATAACTACCAAATCTTTGTCGAGAGGAATCCAGTTGGGAACCTGTGCCTGAAAATCTGTTCTCTGAAAAGTAAAATGTCCGATAGCAGCTGTTATCATAAACAATCCCAAAAATATTCGAATAAAATTTTGAAGCTTTGAAGTTTTTATATGTTCCATATGTAATTATTATTTTTTTTAAATGAACTTTCTATCAAATTTACAAGAAATAAAGTGAGATTTTTTCTATATTTTTAATGTTGTTTTTGTTTAATAACCATATCCTCTTATTTTAATTGAAAACAAAAAATGATTTCTTTCGTTTTTGTCATCGCCTAATATTGTTACCGAAACTATTTTTTTTCTACTTCTAATCCTCTCTCAAAATATACAAATCTGCAATTTTGTTAATTTTTTTCTTAAAAAAAATACATATTGAAGTAACTTTTCCTACTTAATTCTTTAAATTCGCCGCAAACCAACCCCTAAGCTTTTAAAAACCAATGTCCATTTTTAATCTTTTTAAAAGATCTACTGTAAAATGTCCAAGATGCCTTGGAAAAAGATTTGTTGATTGGGATGATATCCGCCGTTTAAACCGACAATTGAAATGGGTTCCCGCACCATGCGCCTATTGCGATGCCACAGGAAGAGTCCAAAAAGAAATGCTTTCAAAAGTTTCAGTCGATTGCATGTATCTCACAATCGATTTACCAGAATCTGTAATCGAAAAAATAAAAGAAGGCGATCCTGAAACAGTCGAAAAAGGAAAGCTACGCGAACTTTTTGTAGATCATCTTATACAATATTCAGAACATCATTACCTTACAGAAAATCTCGATGCCGAAAGTATTGCCAATTTGTATTTAAAATTCGAGGCAGAAAAAGCTCCTTTTGCTGTAACCAAAGAAGAATTAATAAAATACATTCAAGGCGTAATCGAACTAAAGAAAACGGTGTTACAATAACATTTGCAGCTCGGCTACTCAAAATCTACGACCGTTTACAAAAACAGGTAAAAACACCTATAGCCACCATTTTATTTAGTGGTAATATTGCGGTAAATAATTTTTAGTTTCTAAAAAAGCTTCTAGAGAGCTTCTTAATTTTTTGTCACTTTTTTTTTGGAACAGAAAGTGGAATTTCAAATCGCTGGTACCGATTGGAAATTTCACTTTTTTTTGTTTTTAACTGTGATGTTTTTTTTACCGCAAAGAGCGCAAAGAATTACGCAAAGTTCACAAAGTTTTTCTCTCGCAGATTTAGCAGATCTAAGAGATTTTGTTTTATCTGCTTAATCTGCAAAATCTGCGGGAAAACTATGTTGCTATAAAGCTTTGCGAACTTTGCGGTTTTACTAAGTCTCTAATTAAAAATTCTTAGCGCTCTTTGCGGTAAAAAAAACATCACGCATAAAGCCTAAAATCAAATTTCAGGCTGTATTTTTGCGTTCTGTAAATGCCACGAAATTAAAGTCCAAATGACTAGAGAACATTATATTCCATTCAACAAAGAATTCTTACTGGAACAGCAAATCGCAGCTTTTGCCGAAAATCCAGAAAAGGTTAGCGATTTTAAGAAATTGTTCGAAATTATCGAGCATTATTATCATTACGAATCTTTTAATCTTAATCGAAATCTAAAACAGCATTACGCGCTTTACGATCCCGATTTAAGCGAGAAAGAACGTGAACAATTTATCAATAAAAGCAATTTTCCTGTTTTTAAAGAAACACTTCTTAAAGTTTTAGAGCGTGGCAATTACTACAGAATCAATCAGACCGCATTAGACGAAGCCTTTAATGAATCTGATTTGGTGGGTCTGAATCTTGCGATCGATTTTAATGCTTTTAAAGATTTTGAACTCTATGCGCGCGGGCATCATAAAGCAAAAGAAAAAGTCAAAAAATACTTTTTCTGAACGAAAGAAGTGGAGATTGAATATTACGATCGTGTTCTCATTTACCTCAATTACAGCGATGCAGATTACCTCAAAGAAAAGAAAGTCAAATTGGGTAAAATGCCAATCGATCCAGGTTCTATTGCATTAAAAATCTTTAAACGTGTTCCTAAGAATGATCTCGAAACGGTTTTCCCAAATGCCATTCCGAAAATGTCTTTGAAGGATAAATTATTGCTTTGGGTTCCGGGTGTTTTTGGTGGACTTTCTCTATTAAGCGCCAAAGTGATACCTGCTTTGATTAATATGTACGAAGCTTACCAAACGGGCGAAGCAATTGATCTCTTAAACAGTAAAACGTCCTTAAATCAAGGCTTAATTGCGCTAGGAATTTTAGGAGCGTATTGTTTCCGTCAATACAATAACTTTATAAACAAAAAAATCCGATATTCTAAAACACTTTCAGACAGTTTGTATTTTAAGAATGTTGGTAACAATAGCGGCGCATTTTATTCTTTATTAAATTCTTCTGAAGAAGAAGCTTTGAAAGAAACGATTCTTGCCTATACTTTTCTGCACGAAAGCGAAAAATCTTTAACCGCCGAAGAGCTAGACGATCAAATAGAATCTTGGTTTAAAACCAAGCTAAATACCGATTTGGATTTTGATGTAAACGATGCTTTAGCAAAACTAAAAAGCATTGGTTTAGGAATAGAAACTAACGGAAAATGGAATGTAATTCGACTCAATGAAGCACTTGTTGCCATTGATGAATTATGGGATAATGTTTTTCAGTATAACCAGAAAGTTGATTCTTTAAAAAATTAAAAATGTATACCTACACATGTTCTTGCTGCGGAGAGGTTTTTGATGAAATGCCTTTGTGTTTTGGAAATGAATTTCCTGCTTATTATTTTTCCATTCCACCCGAAGAAAGAGAAAAAAGAATTGAATTCGGAGGAAGCTGGTGTTACATCGATGAAGAACATTTTTTTCATCGTGGCAGATTAACCATTCCTATTCTAGATTATCATGAAGATTTGGTTTTTAATGTTTGGACAACGATAAGTGAAGATAATTTTTGTTTGCGAATGGACTTATGGGAAGATCCAAATCGAGTAAATCAAGAACCTTATTTTGGCTGGATGCAGACCAATGTGCCTACTTATGGCAAAACTATTTCGCTTAAAACAATTGCAATCGAACAAGTTTTAGGCTTAATTCCCGAAATAAAAATGATTGAAGAAAATCATCCTTTGACGCTAGATCAAGAAAACGGAATTACACTAGAGAAAGCCATTTCGATTGTAGATGAAATAATGAAAATTCAGCACGGTAAAAGCTAAAAGAAATTTTATTAGATTTACGCATCTAACCCTAAAACCACAAACAATGAGAACATTAGACCAATGGTTTGCAGAATATGCCGTAAGTCATCAGAACCCAACCAATAAAGCGATTCACTACATTTGCGTTCCCGCAATTTTCTTTTCTATCGTTGGCTTGTTAATGAGTATTCCAAGCGGAATTATTGCCAACACTTTAAACCTAAATTTACCAATTATCGAAAACTGGGCTTTTGTGGTTCTGCTTTTTGTATTGGTTTTCTACATTAGATTATCGGTTGCAATGGCTATTAAAATTGCTTTGTTCTCGGGAATCTGTTTAATTTTAAATTATTATATCGGACAAGTTGTACCGTTGTGGGCATTCTCAATTGGCGTTTTTGTTATCGCTTGGATCGGACAATTTTACGGGCATAATATTGAAGGCAAAAAACCTTCATTCCTTAAAGATCTTCAGTTTTTATTGATTGGTTCAGCTTGGGTGGTAGAGAATTTATTTTCGAAGAAATAAAAGCAGAATGAAAGCTGCAAAAACAAGTAGAACGGCACAATATATGGCCTTCTTTAGAGCGTTGGAAACGAAACGCAATGAGAACGAAAGATTGTTTTCTGATCCTTATGCCATACATTTTATAGACTTTAAACTGAGACTGGCTGTACGTCTGTCTCAATTTCCTTTTTTTAGGAAATATATCAATGGCATCATAAACAAAAAGATTCCAGGAGCTCTTTCTTCTGGAATTGCAAGAACAAAATATATTGATAGTCTACTGGAAAATTCGATCTCCGAAGGCGTAAAACAAGTCATCATTTTAGGTGCCGGATTTGACACTAGAGCAGTTCGCCTTGATTCTCTAAAATCGATTCCCGTAATAGAAATCGACCATCCGAATACTTCAAATTTTAAGGCTGAAATCTATCAGAAACGTATTGGCAAGATTCCAGAGAATGTCACTTTTCTTCAAATTGATTTTAATAAAGAAGATCTAAATCAGCTGGCATTAAAACACAATCTTGACTTTTCAAAACCTACCACGATAATCTGGGAAGGTGTTACCAATTATTTAACGGAAAAAGCAGTAAAAAGTACTTTTTCTTTTATTTCAAAATTTGCCAACAAGAGTCAAATTATTTTTACTTACGTACATAAAGATATTCTTCAAAATCCTGATGCTTTTTTAGGAGGAAAAAAATTGTTAGAAGATCTTAAAAACATAGAAGAACACTGGACTTTTGGATTGCTGCCTGAAGAAGTGCCTGGCTTTTTAAATCTGTTTGAAATCAAACTTTTGGAAGATTTCGGAGCCGATGAATACCGCAATAGATTTCTCCCCGATCGCTCTGAAAAAGGTTACGAATTTTATCGGACTGCAATTGGCATAAAAGAAACCCATTTCTCTTCTACAATCTAACTTCTTTTTGATTGTTCTGAAATTATTCTATTTTTTTTATGCTAATATTTTCTTAATAAAAATCGTACAAAGGCAACATTGTATAATTTAGCATTCGTTAAAATTTAAGAAATCATCAATCAAAAAACCAAAAACAAATGAAAAAAACTATTCTTTTACTCCTCTTTGCAATCTTCAACACCGCTTTTTCTCAAAGTGGAAAAATCTATTTAAAAAACAATAAATTCAATGTAGGCAAACCCAATACCTATATTTTCGAACCACCGCAAGGTCTTGTTATAGAAGACAATGCTAAAGCAAATGTTTTGTACGCTACTCCTGACGATTTTTCTAATGATTTAGTTTCTTTAAAAAAGGACGGAAAACGTTATGAATTCACCACAAAAGTTTCCGATTCGGCTAGAGTGCTTATGGTAACTATAAATGATCTGCACAAAATCGCTGATAGCAATAAAGATCAAGGTTATTCGGTACTACTGAAAACACAAAATGATATTGAATTAGGAAAATCTCTGATGAACCAAATTTTCATGAGAAATTATGGGAATCACTTTTTAAACCTAAAATTAGATACCAAAAAAGAAAACGTTATTGCCGCTTATGACGCTTTGTTTGCAAAATATCCAAAACTAAGAGAAGACAAAGATGCTGTAAATTATTTGTATTTAAAGAAGGCTCTTAATGCCGAGCAAGGCCAAAAAGATCTCAATGCTTTCGCATCAAAATGCATTGAAAAAAATACAGAAGAGTATTTAACTCTTGCTTACAATATCTCTCAAGGCAGCAATAAGCCCGAAGAAACTGAAAAACTCGGAAAAGAAATTTCGGCTAGGTATCCTACAGGTAAACTTGAAAAAATGTTTTTTATGCGAAGCTTCTACGATCAGCCTAATAAAACGGAGGCTTCGATTATGGAAAGCATGAAGACTTACAACGCCAAGTTTAAAGATATTTCAGCAGAGTCTTCGAGAACTTTTTATCGCGCTTTACTAACGGTATATTTGGAGAATGGACAATATGAAAAAGCAATTGCATTAGAACCACATTTAAAAAACGCTAGTGATTTGTACAATGACTTTGCTTGGGGCAAATCGGGAGGAGATCTAACTACACCCGTAAAAGATCTAGATTTTGTTGTAAAAGTATCTGAGAGAGCAATGTATTTGCTTGAACAGCGAAATAAAGAAAGCTATTATCCTGCATATAAAGAGTCGTTTAATATGTTTGCAGACACTTATGCCCTTTTGCTTTATAAACAAGGCAAATATGAAGAGGCGTTTAAATATCAAAGTGGCGTTAAAGAGAATAACGGTTTGGATTCTGGTGGAAAAGACCGCTATTTGACCATGATGGATAAGGTAAAAAGCAAAGACGAAGTAAAAGCTTATATTGACGACGAAATTAGTAAAGGCAATACATCATCAGTATTTCTTGCTAAACTAAAAGAGATTTATATCGAGAAGAAATTGCCTCTTGCAGAATTTAATGCCATTGAGCAAAAAACAGATGCAAAAGCAAAAGAAAACAAAAGCAAAGATCTAATTGAAAGATTCGGAAGTACAAATGCAATTGATTTTACCTTAAAAAATCTAGACGGAAAAGAAACAAAACTTTCTGATTATAAAGGTAAAGTGGTGGTTCTTGATTTTTGGGCAACTTGGTGCGGACAGATGTAAAGCTTCTTTTCCGAAGATGCAGAATTTAGTAACTAAATACAAAGGAAAAGATGTTGCCTTTTTGTTTGTAAACACTTGGGAAAATGGTAAAGAAGAAGATATATTTAAAAAAGTTTCTGCGTATATAACAGATAAAAAATTTGACTTCAACGTTGTTTTTGATTCAAAAACAGAAGTAGTTACCAGTTACAAAGTAAACGGCATCCCGACTCGCGTTGTCATTGACAAAAACGGAACTATTCTGGCTTACGATTATTCAAATACCGATATCGCAGCAATTATTGATGAACAATTAAAATAAGTATTCTCTTATTTTTAAAATAAAATGTACATTTGATATACCAAAACTAAATTTATGATACAGTTAATTTGGGCGATAGTAAACATTGCCACAGTATTAGGGCTTGTCATTTTTTGTACAAAAACGGCTTCAGAAATTCGCAACAAAGTTAGCCTTTCTGCTGCGATTCTTTTTTCTTTTTTTGCTTTATCTTTTATCGCAAGGCCAAGCAAAGAGGAAAAAGATAAAAAATTTGAATTTGAAAATAGGGAAACCAAAACGCAGTCTTTAAATCACAATAACTATTTTTCAAATATTGTTCTTGAAGAGGATCTCCTTTCAAAAATCGAATTGTATGCTAATTCCGATGGCGAAAATGCTACTTCAGCAATGATTCGAAGAATTGGATTTGTTTGTGGTACAACATGGTCTACACAGTACATTATTATAAATAAAACAGAAAAGAAAAACGCCTTTCAATATGAGGTTGGAGGAACTAGAAAATGGACACTTCTTGGTATAGAAGTATACTCAGAGTTAAAAGACTTTAAGGGCTCAGGCGAGTTTAAGTCTTTGTAATTTTCTTTAATCTAATTCATTTCTAAAAAAAATAAAGGGCAAAGAAGAATTTTATCTTTTTGTCCTTTTTTATTTAAAAAACACTACAAAAAATTCAACCTATAAAATGAAAAATTTCATTATCGCTATTACTTCTTTAATTTTACTTTCTTCTTGCAAACAAACAACTAATAAAAGCGTTTCTGGCAAAGCAGAAATAAAAAAAGAGAGTGTTAAAGTTGAAGATGGTGCCAAAACAGCACAATCAGATTCTAACTTATTAGAACAATTTTCTAAAAACAAAAATGAAGTGGTTCTCCAATTAAAATCATTGCCCAATAGAGAAGCTGCCAATGCATTGTATGAAAAATATTTTGAAGCAAATGGCACTTTATTGCAAGAGATCGCCGCAAAAGAATCTGGAGTATTGGATAAGTTTTATAATGAAGACGAAGCCGACAAAAAAGCGGTTAAACTTTTGGGAGAAAGACTTTCTAAACATGAATTGGAGTATTCTGAAATTGGAGAAGGATATGTTGAAATAGATCCGCTTAATGATTTCTATTATAAGATCTTCAAAGATTATGTAACGAATGATTATAAAGATTATCTGTACTTAAAGAGTGAAGAAAATAAGTCGCTCTATTCTGCAGATGCAGGACTTGTAATCTCTTTTAAAGATTTGGGCGACCGAATCATTTCGTGGGAAAATTTTATGGCCAAATACCCGAATTCAAAATTAATTCCATCTGTAAAAGAGCAATACAAAAGTTATCAAATGGATTATCTGGTGGGTCAAGACAATACGCCAACAACCGAAAGGTCTTCAGACGAAAAATATATTTATCCAGAAAACATTCAGGAATTTAATCGTTTCTTGAAAAAATATCCAAAAAGCCCAACGGTTCCTTTAATCAATTTGTTTAAAGAAAACTTTAAAAATGAAAAAATCTATGATCTTATAACGACTGAACAAGATAAATTGTAAATCTGAATTTGAAATATGTTTAACACTAACCAATCTGAATATGGAAAATAAAAACCAACCTATTACATTTGTTTTTTGGATTATTGCGATCATTTTAGGCGTAACTTTATACAAGCAATTTGATTTTAAAAGTCTAAAATTTGAGAATCCTGCATTGGCAGTTATTTACAGTATTGTCTTTGTATTTTCGGTTTATTATATTATTAAAAATTCTAAGAAAAAATAATACAACAAACCAAAGCTGAAACATAGCCAAATCAAATTGAAGTAATTAATTTTAGCTATTATGAGAAAGATAATTGTTTTGTCAATGATTTCATTAGATGGTGTAATGCAAGCTCCAGGCGAGCCAGAAGAAGATACTTCTGGAGGTTTTAAATTTGGAGGCTGGACAATTCCATATGGTGACGAAGCTTACGATAAAGCAGTTCAAAACGAACTGCAACCTGCAGATTATCTTTTGGGCAGGAAAACATTCGAAATTTGGGAAAATTATCAGCCAACCATTCCGAATTTTGGCCAGGAATTAATAATGGAAATAAATATGTTTTCTCTAAAACCAGACAAAAATCAGATTGGAAAAATTCCGTTTTTATTGAAAGTCTTGATGCTATCAAAAAACTGAAAAATTCTGAAGGAAAAGACATTCAAGTTTGGGGCAGCAGCAAACTGATTCATTTATTATTGCAAAATGATCTGGTTGATGAACTTCGCTTAAAAATTCATCCTTTGTTACTTGGAAAAGGAAAAAAACTTTTTGATGATAATGCAAATCCATCGGGATTTTCCTTAATAGAAAGTACGGTAACTACAACGGGAGTAATTTTAGCCAATTATAAAAAAAATGGTGAGGTGAAAACTGGAAATGCTATTGTTTAAATTTATCAAGAAACAATTTTAAATCTTTCACAGGCAATTAATTTAAAATCCCAACAACATCAATGAAAGAAAATTGGCTATTTATAAAAACTCCAGATCATTACGGAATACCCGAAATAATTCAGTTTGATAATAATGAAATTAATTATTTTATTGTTGAAAAGGATAAAGAAAATTCTTCATTAAAAATAAAAGTTGAAAATCGAAGTAAAAATTTAACCGAAATAGAACATCAATTTATAAATCAAAATAGGATTCGTTTTTTTGAAAAAGGAAAAACATCTTACTTTTTAAGTGATGACGAATCAATTACAGAAGATTCTATTTTCGAAAATGATTATCAAAAACTAAATCCCACAGAAACAAAACTAACAGAAATTGAAATTCAGAGTTTAAAATTCGAGCTAAATTGGAACGGCGAAAAAAATATTATACGTTTTAATGAAGATTTAGATCCTCCTTATATGCAAGAAATAAACAAACGTATGAATAGAGATGGACGAAAAATTCTATTAGAAAGGCTAAATGAGACATTATTTGTTTCACTTTATGAAAATGCCATTTTAGACAAACTAATTCCAATAAAATATGTACACAATCAAAGAATTATTTTATACGGTTTTCCTAAAGAACCTTATGAAATAGATTGTCAAATAACAGAATAAAGCTATTTTTTCTCTATAAGATAAACATGCCAAAAGAGCGTTTAACTTTTGGTACGTTCATCTTACCAAGTAGGCTTTTTTTATTGAATCCTTGATAAATCAATCATAATATCCATCATTTATCTCTTTAACAATTTTCCATTTTCCATTTTCTATTTTCATAATCACAAATGATCTCGGTTCAATATATTTTTGCTTAGTTGTAGTTATAGCTTTAGCAAATACAACGTATTCTTTCTTATACATCATAGGTTCTGAAAATGAAAAAACAGTCATTTCATTTTTTTTGTCCATCGCTTTATTGTATTCATTATACAAATATGGTTTTGGAAATGTATTTTCTGGCATGAATTTAACTTTAAAACTTTTAAAATCCTTTTGTTGCCATAATGTCTGCTTCAACCATAAGGAATCAATATTTTTATCATGATTACGATATTTACTATTCATTTCAATCCAAAATTTTTCTTCGAAAACTCTTGGATTTTCGTCAATACTGCTTTCTTTAATATTTGGATTTTCACTTATGCTTGCTCTTTTTTTCCATAAATCCAAAGTGTAATTGTTATTTATTTTGTTCGCTATAATTATTATAGAATCGTTAGTTTTGACTTTCTCCGTCAAATAAGCATTTATAGGAGAAAATTTGCTCTTTGTAGAAGAACAACTACAAACAACACATAATAAACCAATTAAAAAAAAGTTCTTTTTCATATTATCTTAATTACAGGGAATTCCTATTGCTGTTTGTCCATTTACAGAGCCACCCACACTTTCAGTCATATCGTCCCCTTTATCCTTCTATAATCTGGTTTTCATAAAAATAAAAAAAAACAAAAAAAAGCCTGAGAATATTGATTCTCAAGCTTTTTTTTTTAAGTGACCGCGGAGGGGTTCGAACCCCCAACCCTCAGAGCCGAAATCTGATATTCTATCCAGTTGAACTACGCGGTCAAAATGTTAAATTTTTAATTTTTTAAAAATTCCAAATTCCAAGTTTACTATTTGAATTTGGAATTTATATATTGAACTTTCCAATTTGGAATTTGGAATTTCTTTATTGGAATTTATTACGAAAGTAATTTCTTTACAATTGTAGAAATGGTTTTTCCTTCAGCAGTTCCTCCTAATTGAGCAGATGCTAATCCCATTACTTTACCCATTGAAGCAATTCCAGAAGCTCCTGTTTCAGCAATAATTTTTGCTATTACAGCTTCTACTTCTTCTTCGCTTAATTGAGCTGGTAAAAACTTCTCGATTACAGCTACTTGAGCCAATTCTGGTTCTGCTAAATCTGGACGGTTTTGCTCTGTAAAGATTCTTGCGCTTTCTTTACGAGTTTTAACCAATCTCTGAAGTAATTTAATTTCTTCATCTTCAGATAAATCTTCTTTAGATCCAGAAGCTGTTGAAGCCAATAATAATTCTGATTTTACAGCTCTTAACGCTTCTAAAGCTACAGTATCTTTTGCTTTCATGGCCGTTTTGATTTCGTCCATGATTTGTGTTTGTAAACTCATGTTTATGTTTTATTTAAAATAAGCCAAAGCTTATTAATTGATATATTAATTAGCCCTTCGACTTCGCTCAGGGTGATAATAAGATTCACTTTAAAAACCTATTTAGGAAGTCAAATTTTGAAATTCTGTGCGAAGATAAAAAAAATAACCCGAAAATTAAATCCAATTTTCGGGTTACCCAATATTATGATTCTAAAATTAATCTACGTTATCGTGCAAAAATGAATTGTTTGAACGTAATTGCAAATCGTTGTTACTATCTGTTCCAACAGAAATTCTAGAATTTGTATTGTTAGATTGTGAGTTAGACAAATCTATTCCTAATCTTTTATAAGCTGGCTCTTTTTCCAACTCATCAATTCTAGAAACATTGTTATGAAATTTATAGTTAAATTCTTTTAGTTTCTTTCTTCTTTCTTCAGCTCTTAAACGCAATGTTTCTTCAATAGTTAATTCTAAAGGAGAAACTTCAGAAGTTGTAGCGAAATCAGGCTGACTAGCAAAATCAGGTCTTGGTTTCAAAGTGATGTTTAATTCCTCTGGAATTGTCTCTTCAACTACTTTCTCAACTGGTTTAGAAGCCAACAAATCGTTTTCAACTTCCATATATTCTTCTAGAGAATACTTAATGATTCCGTTATCAGAAACTTCAGTTACTGGAACAAATTGTACTGGATCGTTTACTTTAATATCACGAGTTTCATTTGTCAATTCAAACAAAACTCTATTATCTTCAACAACTGGCTCTCTTTTTATAGGCTCTTGTTTGAACAAAGGAAGATCAAAAGAAAAAGTAGTTTGCTCTTCTCTTTCAAATACTCTTTGCTGTTGCACTGGCTGTTGCTGTACTGGTGGCTGTTGCACTTCTCTTGCTGCTGGCGTTTCAGGAGCAGAGATTGTAAAATCGATATCGGTAATTGGCGAAACAATTTCGAAAGTTACGTCAAGATTTTTGATAAACTCAGACATAACCACTAACTCTTCCTGATTAATAGCTGGAGCAACAGCTTGAACTGGAGTCGGAGTAAAAGTTTCGTCATCATCAATTAAATCAAACACTACTTTATCTTCCACTTTTGCTGTTGGTGTATCCACAGTTAAATCAAAAGATGCAAGCGGCTTATTCGTTAGATTATGAACACTTCTTTGCTCATCTTCTAACGTATGAATGATTTTCTTTGGTTCTGTATTTACAATTTCATTTTGTTGTTCTACATCAAAACCTGTTGCAATAATAGTTACTGCAATAGCTTCGCCAAGACTTTCGTCTTCACCAACTCCCATGATAATGTTTGCGTTGTAACCCGCTTCAGCTTGGATGTGATCGTTGATTTCTCCAATTTCGTCCAGAGTAATCTCATTAGTTCCAGAAACGATAAGCAACAATACGTTTTTGGCACCTGTAATTTTATTATCATTCAACAATGGAGAATCCAAAGCCGAAACGATAGCATCTTTAGCTCTGTTTTCGCCTTCAGCTACAGAAGACCCCATTATAGCAGTCCCACTGTTGGCCAAAACAGTTTTAGCGTCACGTAAATCGATATTCTGAGTATAGTGGTGCGTAATTACTTCGGCAATACCTCTAGAGGCTGTTGCCAAAACTTCATCCGCTTTCGAGAATCCAGCTTTAAAACCTAGATTTCCGTATACTTCTCTTAATTTATTATTGTTGATTACAATTAAAGAATCGACTTGCTTGCGCAATTTCTCAATTCCAATAATAGCTTGCTCCTGACGCACTTTTCCCTCAAACTGAAACGGAATGGTCACGATACCAACTGTCAATATTTCTCTTTCTTTTGCTAATTGCGCAATTACCGGAGCTGCACCAGTTCCAGTTCCTCCACCCATACCAGCAGTAATAAATACCATCTTAGTACCGCGGTCAGAACATCTTTTCAATATCAGAAATACTTTCAATTGCAGACTGCTGTCCAACATCTGGGTTTGCTCCAGCTCCTAACCCTTCAGTTAAATTAACTCCTAACTGAATTTTATTGGGAACTGAACTATTTTGAAGCGCTTGCGAATCGGTATTACAAACGATAAAATCTACGCCTTTAATACCTTGTTTAAACATGTGGTTAATTGCGTTACTTCCGCCTCCACCTACACCTATTACTTTGATTACATTTGATTGATTTTTTGGTAAATCAAATGAAATACTTCCAAATTCTGAGTTGCTCATCATCTTTTTGGTTTTTTGAAATTCTTATTAAGTACATTTTTTACTTCTTGACTTGGGGCAAGAAATAATCCTTCTCTTTTTATTATTCTGCGTTGTCTAAAAATTCTTTGATTTTGTCGACATATCGATCAAAAAATGATCTTCTTATTTTGGTTTCAGTAGATTCATTTTTAGGCGCCTTCTGACTTACAACTTCTTCAGGCTCATCAATGGTTTCTACTCTTTCAACGTAGTTTTCTTCTACTTCGTATCGCTGAACTGGCGGAGCGGTTCTATAAACAATTTTTGGCTGCTCTTTTACCATTTCCATTCTAACAGCGCTTTGCGAACTGTTTTCGATACTGTTCATTACTAATCCTACTGCAGTTGCATATAGCGGGCTAGAGATTTCTTCTCCAGAGTTTCCTGCCAAATGCTCGTTCGGATAACCAATTCTCGTATCCATTCCAGTAATGTATTCTACCAGCTGTTTAATGTGCTTTAATTGTGCACCACCACCTGTCAATACAATTCCAGCAATTAGCTTTTTACGAGGATCTTCGTGTCCGTATGCTTTAATTTCTGCAAAAACTTGCTCTACAATTTCCACCACTCTTGCGTGAATAATTTTAGATAAGTTTTTAAGCGAAATCTCTTTTGGCTCTCTTCCTCTTAAACCTGGAATAGAAACAATCTCGTTATCTTTATTTTCGCCTGGCCAAGCAGATCCGAATTTTATTTTTAAAAGTTCAGCTTGTTTTTCGATGATCGAACAGCCTTCTTTGATATCATCTGTAATTACATTTCCTCCAAAAGGAATTACAGCCGTATGGCGAATGATACCGTCTTTGAAAATAGCTAAATCTGTTGTTCCACCACCAATATCGATAAGCGCAACACCAGCTTCTTTTTCTTCCTGACTCAAAACAGCATCTGCCGAAGCTAATGGTTCTAATGTCAATCCAGACAATTCTATTCCTGAACTCTGAATACATCTTCCAACATTTCTGATTGAAGATGCCTGTCCAACTACAACGTGAAAACTAGATTCTAATCTTCCGCCATACATTCCGATTGGCTCTTTAATTTCAGACTGTCCGTCAATTTTGAACTCTTGAGGCAAAACGTGAATAATTTCTTCTCCTGGTAACATCGCCAGTTTGTTTACCTGATCGATTAGAAGCTGAATATCTTTTTCGCCAATTACTTCTTCTGGATTATTTCTACTGATGTAATCTGTATGCTGAATACTTCTGATGTGCTGTCCTGCAATACCCACAACCACATCTTTAATTTTGTATCCTGAATTATTTTCTGCTTCGACAATCGCTTGCTGTATCGATTGAATCGTCTGCGTAATGTTGTTTACTACTCCTCTGGCAACACCCAAACTTTTGGATTTACCAATGCCCAAAATCTCCAACTTACCATATTCATTTTTTTTGCCAATCATGGCAACGATTTTGGTTGTTCCAATATCTAGACCTACTGCAATATTATCTTTTTCCATTTTCTATTATTTAGTGCAAACTACTTGTTCCGTAAACCTAAGGTCAATTTTTTTGTATTTGTATAACGAACTATCTAAAACTGCTTTTTGAAAAAAGGCTTTATAGTTTCTAAATTTCTTATCAACATTCATCGTTCTTCCAAAATCTATGAAGTAATCATAGTTACGATTAAACATTTTTAAGCTTCCATTCGGCATAATCTCTACAGCAATGATGTTTTTTTTCAAAAACGCATCGTCATAAATTGTGCGAAATAAAGCGGCTAAATCTTCGTTATTTTTTTCATTTATTGCCCCTGAAACAAGAGGAACTCGCGCAGTGAAATTGTCCGATAAGGGCATTTTATTTCCCTCATAGTCAATATAAAAAGAAGCAGCGCCGTCATAAACTCTTGCTATGGGCGTCTTCTGTTTTACTACTGCTTTTAGAACTCCATCAATACTTACAAAAACATTTGACTTCTCAATCATCTCTTGCGTATCGAGGGTTTTCTCTATCTTATTCAAATCTAGTTCATCTTTTCTAATACTGGAAGCGTCTCTTCTATTTTCTATCAACAATTTATTAACCGTCTCTGGCTTCACAAAAAGCGTATTTTCTCCTACAAAAACGACCACTGATTTTTTCAATTTTCGATCTCCATTTCGGTGTTTAGCGAAAGAATACAGAAACAAAACCAGTCCGAAAATAAGTACTAATCTAATATTTGCCCAATTAAATATTTTCATTTAAAACCTTTTTAATTGACGGAACCATCTCTCCCAGATCACCAGCTCCAATTGTTACAATAATAGGTGCATCACTGGCTTTAATTTCACCTAATAAATCTTCTTTTGCAACAATTTTTTTGTTCGAATTTGTCATTTTACCCAAAAGCCACTCAGAAGTTACTCCTTCCATCGGAAGCTCTCTAGCAGGGTAAATATCCATCAAAAACACTTCATCAAACTGCGATAAACTTGCCGCAAATCCGTCAATAAAGTCTCTTGTTCTGCTAAACAAATGCGGCTGGAAAATTGCCAAAACTTTACGTCCTGGATACAACTCTCTAATTGCTTGATGAACAGCATTTATTTCTGTTGGATGATGTGCATAATCATCAATATATACTAAATTTTCACTCTTAATTTGATATGAAAAACGTCTTCTTATTCCGTTGAATGAAGCAATGGCTTTTGCAATAGAATCGGTCGGGGTGCCATAAGTTTTAGCCATCGCAATAGCCATCAATCCATTCATTAAATTGTGTCTTCCAGGCAATCCAAAACGCAAATCCTTCATAATTTCTGATGGCGTCTGCACATCAAAAACATAAGCCCCATCTTCAATGCGAACATTAAAAGCCTTATAAACAGCATCTTCATTTACAGCACATTGAACTCCCTCTAAAGGCAATTCTTTGGTAATGAAGAGATTATTTTTATCCTCAACTTTTGAAGCAAATTCTCTAAAAGAAGCCTCAATTGCATCACTTGTTCCGTAGATATCTAAATGATCCGCATCCATAGAAGTCACACAAGCGATATCTGGACGCAAATGCAAAAACGATCTGTCAAATTCATCTGCTTCTACAACTGTTACTGTTTTTCCGCTTCCTATCAAGTTTGAATTATAATTCTCTACAATTCCCCCAATAAAAGCAGTTACATCAGCGCCGCTTTGAAACAAAATATGCCCCAAAATACTAGAAGTCGTTGTTTTTCCGTGCGTTCCTGCAACTGCAAAACAAAAAGTGTCTTTACTTATGATTCCAAGAACTTCAGCTCTTTTTTTAACCTCGTAATGTCTTTCAATAAAATAATTCCATTCTGAATGTGTTTTTGGAACCGCTGGCGTATATATCACCAACGTATTCTCTACATAATAATCTTTTGGAATTAAGTTTATATCATCTTCAAAATGAATATCAATACCGCTTTCAATCAATTCATTAGTTAGCATAGAAGGCGTTTTGTCGTAACCTGAAACTTGTTTTCCAATAAACTTGAAATAACGAGCCAGAGCACTCATTCCGATTCCTCCGATACCAATAAAATAAACGTTTTGTATTTGATTTAAATTCATTTTTTATTTGCTTTAAGCCTTCAACTTATTATATTATTTAATCAACTTCACAATCTCTGCCACAATATCTTGTGTAGCTCTTGGTTTTGCCAATTTTTTAATGTTATCACTTAATTGTTTCTGTTTTCCAGAATCTTTCAGCAGCGCTTCAAAAACAATGCTAAACTGACTGTCAAGCTCAGATTCTTTCAACAAAATCGCACCTTTAGCATCAACAATCGCTTGTGCATTTTTAGTCTGGTGATCCTCAGCTACATTCGGTGACGGAATAAAAATCACTGGTTTCCCCACAATGCACAATTCTGACACTGATGAAGCACCTGCACGTGAAATTATGACATCTGATGCTGCGTAAACAAAATCCATTCTTTCAATAAAATCAACCACTTTTACATTTGGCTGATTGTATTTTTTATAATCTTCAAAATATAATTTTCCGCATTGCCAGATTACCTGAACGTCTTGCGAAAGGAAATTCTGCAATTCTTTTTCAATTAACTGATTGATTCTTCTTGCCCCTAAACTTCCTCCTAAAACCAATAATGTTTTCTTATTCGGCTCTAAACCATAGAAAGCAATTGCTTCTTCACGTTTGCTTTCAATGTCAATTAAATCCTGACGAACTGGATTCCCTGTTAAAACAATTTTTTCTTTTGGAAAAAAACGCTCTAAATTTTCATAAGCCACACAAATCGCATTGGCTTTCTTGCTCAACAATTTGTTTGTAATTCCTGGATAAGAATTCTGCTCCTGAACCACTGTTGGAATTCCTGCCGAACCTGCCGCTTGCAATAAAGGTCCGCTGGCAAAACCACCCGTACCGATTACCACATTGGGCTTAAATTTTTTAATTATTCTTTTTGATTCCAATAAACTGCTTGCCAGTTTAAGCGGAAACATTAAATTTTGTAATGTCAATTTTCGCTGTAAACCAGCAATCCAAAGACCTTTTATTTCGTAACCTGCCTGAGGCACTTTCTGCATTTCCATTTTATCTCTGGCACCTACAAAAAGAAATTCTGCATCAGGAAATTGTAATTTTAATTCATTTGCAATTGCAATCGCAGGATAGATGTGCCCTCCTGTTCCTCCTCCGCTAAGTATGAATTTATACTTTGTCATCTGTCTAAAAATTACAACTTTTTAAAAAATTTTTATATTTTAATCTTATTTGTTTAAAACCGCATTCATCGGATTTCTTGAATTGTCTTCTATCGAATACATTGCCTCTTCTTCATATATTTCATCTGCTGGTAAATCCTCTTCTGCCATTTCTTTATCTATCAATCGCTGTAAGGCTTCTTTTCGTTTTTCTCTCTCCAATTTATCCTCAGCAATTTCTTCTTCTTTTCTTGTTACACTAATGATAATTCCAAGTCCAAGACAGGTCATCCAAATCGAACTTCCCCCGCTACTTATCAACGGAAGCGTCTGCCCTGTAACTGGCAATAATTCTACCGCAACCGCCATATTGATCATTGCTTGAAATATCATCGGAAACCCAACACCAACGACAACTAATTTTCCAAACACTGTAGGAGCTTTATGCGAAGCAATTACAAATCGGAACAATAACAACAAATACAGAATAACAATTGAAACTCCTCCAACCAAACCATATTCCTCCACAATAATGGCATAAATAAAATCGGAAGAAGATTGCGGCAAAAAGTTCTTCTGAACACTTTTTCCTGAACCTAATCCACCTAATTTTCCAGATGCAATTGCAATTTTCGCTTTCTCAATTTGATAATCATCTTCGTCTGGTTTGTCTGTTGTGAAATTCGTAATACGACTTTCCCAAGTTGAAACCCTGCTGAAGAATCTTGAATCTGGAAAAGCTTTTGCCACTAAAAGGAAAAATGCTAACATTGCGACTCCTGAACCAATGATAAAAGCAATATATTTTAATGGATATTTACCAATAAATGTCAGCATCAAAACCATTGCAAAAATTAACGCCGTAGTCGAAAAGTTTGCTGGAAGAATTAATACTAATGTGATAAATACTGGAACCCAAAGCTGAATCAACGAGGTCTGAAATGGCTCATTTTCTTCTTTAGTCTTTGACAAATAACGCGCTACATAAATAAACAAAACAATAGATGCCAATGTTGATGTCTGAAACGTAATTCCGATAAAGGGAACCTGAATCCAACGGCTAGCGTTTGCGCCAGCAATAACAGTTCCTTTTAAAAGCGTATAAAGCAGTAAAATCCAAACCACTGGAAGCGCAATCTTCGAAATGGCTCTAAAATAGTGATACGGAACTCTATGCACCCAGTAAATAATTAAGAATCCGATACAAATATGTGCCAGATGTTTTACTAAATACCCTAATGTATTTCCTGTCCCGTGCCCAATATAAGCCAAATTACTACTCGCACTAAAAACAGGCATAAACGAAAACAACGCCAATAAGGCCACAAATGACCATATTACCCTATCTCCTTTTAGTTTGTTTACTAATTGCTTCATTGTAGATTTCTGATTTTAGATTTTAGATTATTTTCCAAAACCTTCGGTTTTTATTGATTGATTCTTTTATTTACTGTTTTTAAACTACTCACAAAAATTGCTGTTAATTCATTTGCTTCTTTTAACAACGTTTCTAATTCCTCTTTAGCAATCCACATTTTTTCTTTTATAATTTCTAACCAAAACAAAGTTTCATCTGCTTCTTCTAAAACTATGTTCATTTTAGAAATAAATTCTTTATCACTTCGAGCTCTGCATACCGCTCGATAATTCGCACCGACTGATGTTCCACTTCTCACTATTTGACTTGCAATAGATCTAATCACATTGCTATTTGGAAGCTTCTCAGCTAAATCAATTACCATCAAAGAGAATCTCTTTGTTCTCACCTTCATTTCATTCGTCGTCATATTCAAAAGAACTTATTTGAGTTCAAAGATTGGAAACAATCTAAAATCTGAACTCTAAAATCTAAAATTATAAATTGTGTACCGCTTGCTTAAATTGTTTTCCTCTGTCTTCGTAGTTTTCGAATAAATCGAAACTTGCGCAGGCTGGAGACAATAAAACCACGTCGCCTTTTTCTGTTAATCTTTGCGCAGTTTTTACTGCATCATTCATGTTATTTACTTCAACCATAATATCAACAACGTTTCCAAAAGCATCAATAATTTTACGGTTATCGATTCCAAGGCAGATAATTGCTTTTACTTTTTCGCGTACTAACGACATTAATTCGTTGTAATCGTTTCCTTTATCAACACCACCAACAATCCATACTGTTGGCGAATTCATACTATCCAAAGCAAAGAAAGTAGCGTTTACGTTTGTTGCTTTTGAATCATTGATATATTGAACGTTCTGTATTTTTAATACTTTTTCTAAACGGTGTTCAACACCTTGGAAATTAGATAGACTTTCACGAATCGTTGCATTTCTAATTTGCATCAATTTAGCTACAGAGCTTGCTGCCATGGCGTTTTTCATATTATGTTTTCCTTCTAACGCAATGTGTTCTGTATCCATTGTAAACTCTTCTTGGTTGATCTTTATTTCCATTTTGTTGTTATTTATAGAAGCCCCTTCATCAAATTTTTTCGTCAATGAAAAAGGAATTAGTTTTGCTTTTGTTTTGTTCTTCTGTAACCATTCTGTACTTGCGATATCATCCGCATCGTAAATGAGATAATCATTTTCAGTCTGGTTCATTGTTATTCGGAACTTCGAGTTGATATAATTTTCGTATTTATATTCGTATCGATCTAAATGATCCGGACTTATATTGGTTATTATCGCAATATCGGGTCTGTAATTTATTATTCCGTCTAGCTGAAAACTGCTTAATTCAAGCACGTAGGCATCAAATTTATTCTCAGCCACCTGCCAGGCGAAGCTCTTTCCAATATTCCCTCCCAATCCGACATTTAATCCTGCATATTTCAACAGGTGATGGGTCAGCATTGTTGTGGTTGTTTTACCATTACTTCCTGTAATCCCGATGGTCATTGCTTCTGTGTAAGGAATCGCAAATTCAATTTCCGAAATCACTTTCACTCCTGCCGCAACCAGCTTTTTTACTATCGGAGATTTATCTGGAATTCCTGGACTTTTCATTACCACATCTGCATTTAGAATTAAATCTTCTGTATGCTGCTCTTCTTCCCAGGCTATTTTATTAATGATAAGAACTTCTTTGTAACTCTCTTTTATTTTTCCAAAATCTGATACAAAAACATCATATCCCTGTTTCTTACCGAGGATCGCGGTTCCTACACCGCTTTCTCCCCCTCCTAAAACTACTAATCTCATTTATCTTAATTTTAGGGTAATGATTGACAATATGGCTAACATTACTGCAACAATCCAGAAACGAGTTACGATTTTACTTTCGTGATATCCCTTTTTCTGATAATGATGGTGAAGCGGCGACATCAGGAAAATTCTTCGTCCTTCTCCGAAACGCTTCTTCGTATATTTAAAATAAGTTACCTGAATAATTACTGAAGCACTTTCTGCTAAGAAAATTCCACAGAATAAAACAATCAATATTTCTTTACGAACTGCAATGGCCAAAACTGCGATAATCCCACCAATAGTCAAACTTCCCGTATCTCCCATAAATACAGAAGCTGGATAAGAATTGTACCAAAGAAAACCAATCAAAGCACCCACAAAAGCCGAAATAAAGACCGTCATTTCTCCCGAATTGGGGATGTACATAATATTCAGATAATTTGAAAAAATGATATTACCCGAAACGAATGTAAAAATCCCGAGCGCGAGGACAGATATTGCAGAGGTTCCTGCGGCCAGTCCGTCGATTCCATCTGTTAAATTAGCCCCATTTGAAACCGCTGTAATAATGAAAATCACTACTGGAATAAAAATTAACCAAGCCCATTTTTCATATCCATCTCCCATAAAAGACAATACTTCAGCATAATCAAATTCGTTGTTTTTCACAAAAGGAATTGTCGTTGCTGTAGATTTTTCTTCAACCCCTGCTGGTACAATAACTGTTGAATTTACTACAGTTTTAAATACATCTGTACGGCCAGTATCGGTTCTTACCGTTACGGCAGGATTAAAATAAAGAACCGCTCCAACGATAATTCCAAGACCAACCTGTCCAATTACTTTAAAAATACCTTTTAAACCTTGCTTGTCTTTTTTGAATATCTTGATATAATCGTCAACAAAACCAATAGTTCCCATCCATAACGTAGTTACAATAAGCAATACGATATAGATATTATGCAATCTTGCAAATAACAAAACTGGAATTAAGGTTGCAACAATGATAATTAACCCTCCCATTGTTGGTGTACCAGCTTTTTCATTCTGACCTGCAAGACCAAGCTCACGCACTGTTTCTCCAACTTGCTGACGGCGTAAAAAGTTAATTACTCTTTTACCATAAATAGTCGACAGAAGCAACGAAAGCATAAATGCCAAAGCTGACCTAAATGTGATGTACTGGAAAACTCCTGTTCCAGGAATGTCCAATGTTTTATCAAAATATTCAAATAAATAGTACAGCATATTTTCTTATTTTTTTAAATTCCAATCTCGAATTAAATTCCAATTTTTTAAAACCCAAAATCCAAATTTTATTGGGATTTGGAATTTGAAATTTCCTTTTTGTTATTTATTTAGTTGTTCTAAAATCTCTTTTACCGTTTCCATATCATCAAAATGATGGCGAACACCATTTATTTCCTGATACGTTTCATGCCCTTTTCCTGCAATTAAAATGATATCTTTAGGCTGAGCCAATTGACAAGCCGTTTTAATTGCCTGTTTTCTATCTGTAATTCGCAGCATTTTTTTATAGTTTTGAGGCTCAACTCCCTGCTCCATTTCATCCAAAATAACTTCAGGATCTTCATTTCTAGGATTATCCGAAGTCAAAACTGCTTTATCGCTCATATCTGAAGCAATCTTTGCCATAATCGGGCGCTTTGTTTTGTCACGATTTCCTCCACAACCAACAACAGTAATCAGCTGTTCATTTTTGGTACGAATATCATTTATCGTTTTTAAAACATTTTCTAAGGCATCTGGCGTATGTGCATAATCTACAACAGCAGTAATTCCGCCATCTGATACGATATACTGAAAACGTCCCGAAACACTTTCTAAATCAGACAGTAAACGCAACGCTTCAAGACTATCAATTCCTAGCTCTACTGCGGTTCCATAAATCGCTAAAACATTGTATGCGTTGAATGTACCAATCAGTTTTACCCAAACTTCATTCTCATTGATTTTCAACAATAATCCAGACAATTGGCTTTCTAAAATCTGCGCCCTATAATCTGCATACGATTTTAAAGCGTAAGTCAGTTTTTTAGCCACTGTATTCTGAAGCATCACCGATCCATTTTTATCATCAATGTTTGACAAAACAAAAGCTGACTTTGGAAGCGAATCAAAAAATGACTTTTTAACATCTCTATATTCAGCAAATGTTGGATGATAATCTAAGTGATCGTGAGAAAGGTTCGTGAAAATCCCACCCACAAAATGCAAAGCTTCTGTACGTTTCTGGTGAATTCCATGCGAACTTACTTCCATAAAACAATGCGTAACTCCCGCTTCAACCATTTCATTTAAATAATGATTAATAGTTAAAGAATCTGGTGTTGTATGCGTTGCTGGATATTCTGTTTGATCTACTACAATTTTTACCGTTGACAATAAACCAACCTTAAAACCTGCTTTTTGAAACAACTGAAACAATAAGGACGCAATAGTCGTTTTTCCATTTGTTCCTGTTACACCAACTAATTTTAGTTTTGCAGATGGATCTTCAAAATAATTAGCCGCCATAAAAGCCAAAGCCGTGTTAGTATCTTTTACCTGAATATAAGTTACATCACTAACAAGATTTTCAGGAAGCGTATCACAAATAATTGCTTTTGCTCCAAGATCAATCGCTTTTTCGATATAATCGTGTCCATCTGAAAGTGAACCGCGAATTGCTACGAAAATATCATTTGCTTCTACTTTACGAGAATCAAATTCGATTTTCTGAATAGCAATATCTGTTGAACCTTTTACAGATTCAATAGCTACTTTATATAATATGTCTTTTAATACTTTCACGATAATTCTAATACAATTGTTGTGTTTTTACTTATACTGGTTCCTGCTTGAATCGATTGATTCTTTACTTTCCCCATTCCATTTACTTTTACTTTCAAACCTAAATTTTCTAGTAAAGCAATCGCGTCCATTCCTGGCATTCCTTTTAAATTCGGAATCTGGTTAAGCTTTTTATTAGCTTCAGCCGTATATTTATCATAACTAGCATCCTGTTTTGGGATTCTAGAATCTAATTTTTTGATTTTATTTGTCGAAGGCGCATCGGTAAAAATCTTTTGCGCAATTCTCTTAAAAACCGTCCGGCAACATCTGCTCCATAGTAATTATTTCTAGACGTATTAGGTTTATGAACCACTACAATACAAGAATACTTTGGATGATCAGCTGGAAAATACCCCGCAAAAGAAGATGCATAATACATTCCTTCTCTTCCTGCGTTACCATAATTCACCATAGCTGTTCCCGTTTTTCCTGCCATTGAAAAATCTTTCGAATACAACTTAGAGCCTGTTCCTTTTTTAACCACATTCGCCAAGACTGCTTTTACTTTTTTAAGTGTTTCTGGCGAACAAACCTTTGGATTCATTACTTCTGTATCAAACTTTTTAATGGTTTTGTTCCATTCTTTAATTTCTGACACAAATTGTGGTTTTACCATTACCCCATTGTTTGCAACCGCATTATACAAGGTTAAAGTCTGCATTGGAGTAACCGAAACGTTATATCCAAAAGCCATCCACGGAAGTGTAGTTCCCGACCAATGTTTGTCTCCAGGCTGCGGAATATAAGGCCTTCCTTCTCCTTTAAAATGTAATCCTAACGGTTTATTTAAACCTAATTCATTAATATGATTTACAAACTTACGCGGGTTACTTTTATAATTTTCATAAACCGCCTGAACCATTACTGTATTCGACGAAAGCTCAAATCCGCGTGCCAAAGTAACTTTCCCGTAACCACCTCTATGCGAATCACGAACAGCTCTTCCATAATATCTAATTTCCCCTCCATGGCTATCGTAAACTGTACTCGTATCAGCCACTTTATCTTCTAAAATCGCCATTAAATCAACTAATTTAAAAGTCGATCCAGGTTCGTGAGATTCAGCAACTGCATAATTGGTTGTTTCGTAATAAGAACCATCTTCTGCTCTTCCTAAATTTGAAATCGCTTTTATGTATCCTGTTTCTGTTTCCATTACTACCACACAACCGTGATCTGCTTCGTAATCTTCCAATTGTTTCAGCAAAGCGTGGTGTGCGATATCTTGAATGAAAACATCTATAGTCGAAATCACATCGTAACCGTCAATTGGATCTACTTCGTTTACATCGCGAATTGGTTTCCATTGTCCTTTTGCAATTTTTTGCTTTAGAATCTTACCATCTTTTCCGTTCAAATAGCTTTTAAAAGCCCATTCAATTCCTTTTCCTACTTCTATTCCAGTTGCTGGATCAATACGGTCGTAACCAATTGTTCTTTCTGCAATTTTACCTATTGGATGTTTTTCTAACAGTTTCTTGCTCAACAATAATTCCACCTTTGAAAGCACCTAAATTGAATAATGGAAACCCTTTAATTTTCACATATTCCGTGTAACTCAAATTGCGGGCAATCAAATAATAACGGTTTTTATTCTCTCGTGCTTTTCTTAATTCTTTTTGAAAATAACCGCTTGGCTTATCTAAAACAGTTGCTAGAGAATCTGACAATTGCTTTACATATTTTTCGAATGTTTCTTTTTTTGGCGCTTTTGCATCAAAACGAATTTCATAATTCGGAATTGATGTTGCCAATAAACTTCCATCGGCAGAATAAATATTTCCTTTATTGGCAGGGATTACAAAATTCCTAACGGTACGCTGTTTCGCCAGTTTTCTGTAATAATCTCCATCAACCCACTGAATATTGGTTAATTTAACGACAATAGCAATTGCCATCAAAAAGATGAAAACTGCTACGAGGTAAATTCTGTAGGATATATGTTTATCGTCTACTGCCATATTCTTTTAAAGAAACTTTTTTCTTCTTCTTTTTTAACTTCTATTTTCACTGGAGGAACCGTCGACGGAAAAATTTGTTTTTCTAACATTTTATCCGAGATAGTTGACTCCATTTTTAATTTCATCAATTCTGAACGGCGATCTACAAATTCCGATCTTAGTTCTTTTACTTCATTATTTAATTTCGCGATTTCAAAAACCTTTTGTTCGTATCGCTGTGTATTGGCAATCATCAAAATGGCCAGCAGAATTATAAAGACGATAAATCGCCAATTTTTTACTGCATCTTCATGAATCAGGAATCTTGCTTTTAATATGCCAAATACACCACTTTTCATTATTTCCTACCTTAATATATATTATAGCTTTTCTGCGACTCTTAATTTGGCACTTCTTGCTCTATTATTAATTTTGATTTCTTCGTTGTCTGGAACAATCAGTTTTCCGATAGTTTTGAATGGAACTGAAAAATTTCCGTAAAAATCTCTTTCTGGTTCTCCTTCAAACATTCCGTTTTTAATAAACCTCTTTACCAAACGATCTTCTAAAGAATGATACGAGATTACCGAAAATCTTCCTCCTGGCTTTAAAACTTCCAACGACTGCTCAATAAATTCTTTTAGAACATCCATTTCCTGATTTACCTCGATTCGAATTGCTTGATAAATCTGAGCCAAAACTTTGTTTCGAACTTTCTCTGGCAAAAACTTTTTCAGAACATCTTTCAATTCTTCAGTCGTTTTGATCGGGTAATCTTTTCTTGCCTCAACAATTGTTCTTGCCAAAACCGGTGCATTTTTCAACTCTCCATAATCAAAAAAAACACGACGTAAATCCTGTTCTTCATATTCGTTAACCACTCGATAAGCATTTAAATCATTTTTCTGACTCATCCGCATATCTAGTTCGGCATCAAATCTGGTAGAGAAACCTCTTTCTGGAACATCAAACTGATGTGATGAAACTCCCAAATCTGCCAAGATTCCATCTACTGCTTTTACTCCGTGAAAACGTAAAAACCTTTTTATGAACCTAAAATTTTCGTTTATCAAAGTAAACCTTTCGTCTGGCAGTGCATTGGCAAGCGCATCTTCGTCTTGGTCAAATGCAAACAGCCTTCCGTTTGGCCCTAATCTTTTTAAAATCTCTTTTGAATGACCACCGCCTCCAAACGTAACATCTACATACACACCATCAGGTTTAATATTTAAACCATCTACTGTTGGATGAAGCAAAACCGGATTATGATATTCCATCTTCGTCGTCATTAATATTTCCCATTACTTCTTCGGCTAGATCTGCAAAATCCATATCTTCGCCACTAATTGATTTCTCGTATAAATCTTTGTCCCAAATCTCAACAATATTAACCGCAGATGAAAAAACCACATCTTTAGAAATACTTGCAAACGTTACCAAATCTTTTGGAACAAGCAATCTTCCTAATGCATCAACCTCAACCACTTTAACACCAGCAGTAAACCTTCTAATGAAATCGTTGTTCTTTTTTACAAAGCGATTAAGCTTGTTGATTTTTTTCATCATCGCATCCCATTCTACCATAGGATACAACTCTAAACACGGCTGAAAAACAGAACGCTTCAAAACAAATCCGTCTTGAAGAGAAGCCGTCAACTGCTTTTTTAAAGGTGCAGGCATCATTAGCCTCCCTTTAGCATCGACTTTACATTCATATGTTCCAACAATTGTGTTCAAAAAAAACTAGTTAACATGTTATACAGCAAAAATATAAAAAATATTACCACATATTACCACTTTATACCACTTTGTTAATAAGTTTAACCACTTTGCTACCACTTTCCATAACCTGCAATTAATCAATACTTTAACTATTAATTAACAGATTCTTAAATACATTATTCATTCAAAAAAATAATGCGCTAATTTTCTTAAAAAATTGATTATAATGCACATTTCTTAACATTTGCGTATTTTAACAAATATCATCTTAATTACTGATTTTTAACATTTTACATATTCTACTGAAATTATCTAGTTAAAAAATGGCATCAAAAATTCATTTTTGTTGAATTAACCCTATATTTGTCGAAATTGAAATTGGCATTAGATTAGATGGACAAACACTATAAAAAAGAAGGCAAATACAGCTATTTCGAAGCTGGAGAAGGAACTCCGATCGTTATTCTGCATGGTTTAATGGGAGGTCTAAGTAACTTTGATGGTGTAGCACAATATTTCCCAACGAAAGGATATAAAGTTGTTATCCCAGATTTGCCAATATACACCCAAAGCATTTTAAAAACGAACGTAAAAAGTTTTGCGAAATACGTAAAAGACTTTATCACTTACAAAGGGTTTGACAAAGTTATTCTTCTAGGAAATTCTCTTGGAGGGCATATTGCTTTGTACCATACAAAACTTTATCCTGAGAAAGTTGCTGGACTTGTAATTACTGGGAGTTCTGGACTTTACGAAAGCGCAATGGGAGATAGCTATCCAAGAAGAGGCGATTACGAATACATCAAAACAAAAGCTGAAGCTGTATTTTATGACCCAAAAATCGCAACTCCCGATTTGATTGATGAAGTTTACGCTACAGCTAATGACCGCATCAAATTAATCAAAACTTTAACCATTGCAAAGAGTGCCATTCGTCATAATATGGCTAAAGATTTGCCAAAAATGGACGTTGAAACCTGTATTATTTGGGGTCGAAATGACTCTGTAACTCCTCCAAATGTAGCTGAAGAATTTAATAAATTGTTACCAAATTCAACTTTATACTGGATTGACAAATGCGGACACGCAGCGATGATGGAACACCCTCAGGAATTTAATGAAATTCTTGAAAAATGGCTTACTGAAAAGAATTTTTAGCCGTCAAAATTTATTTTTTTTAGGAGGTTTTAAAACGAAAGAACATGAAAATTAACACCGCCGAATTTATTGTCAGCAATTCTGATGCATCAAAATGTCCAAAGGATTTTTTGCCAGAATATGCTTTTATAGGAAGATCAAACGTAGGTAAGTCATCTTTGATTAATATGCTTACCAACAATAAAAACTTAGCCAAAACATCTGGAAAACCAGGAAAAACACAATTAATAAATCATTTCAAAATCAACAACAATTGGTTTTTGGTCGATTTGCCTGGTTATGGTTACGCTAAAGTTTCTAAGAAAACAAAATCAGTTTTTCAGCAATTCATTACTGATTATTTTGAAAACAGAGAACAACTGGTTTGTGCTTTTGTTTTAATCGACATTCGCCACGAAGCTCAAAAAATAGATATCGAATTTATGTCTTATATGGGCGAAAGCGAAATTCCGTTCTGCATTATTTTTACTAAGGCAGATAAAATTAGCAAAACAAAAATAGATTCGCATATTGCAGCTTACAAAAAACAGATGTTTGCCAACAACTGGGCCGAAATGCCTCAATATTTTGTAACCTCATCTACAGAATCTACCGGAAAAGAAGAACTATTATCTTATATAGATGAAGTGAATCAAGAAGTTTTTAAAAACAACTCGGAGTTTTAAAATTTAAATTCCAATTTTTTGAAATTCCAAATTCCAAACTTACGAACTCACAATATTAAAATCCCAAATTCCAATTGTAATCCTGGAATTTGGGATTTTTATTTTTGAAAGTAAAAACTTAAAAATAAATTGTTTTTCATAGTCTGAAAACTATCTTTTAAACTACATTTGACACAACCAAAAATAGTTTATGAAGAACCCAAAACCATTCTTTTTTATTTTCTTGACCCTGATCCTGACCTCTTGCAAAACACCAACTTATATGTTTACATCTAGACCAAGATCCGGTGTTAATTTTACCTCAGGAAGATGGTTGATGAATGAATTAGATTGTCCAAAAAAATCCAAAGACAAATTAACAGAAGAATCTTTAGCGTTTTTTAAAAAGAATTTGAGAGACCGTTTGTTTTATATAAATGATGTTAACGGATTACTAATCAGCCGAAAGATTCATTTAAATCCCAATAAAACCAAACTAAAAGAATTAAAAGATGGAACTGGTTTTGATTTTTTCGTCAATATCTCAACGACAAAACGCAAAAGCGATTTCTCTTACATTGAGCTCTATCAATCCGATGACGAAGTAGGAAAAAACGAAGCTGCCGTACTTGTTGAAATTTACGATCTAAATTCTCAAGAAATCATCTATTCTCAAAATGTGGTCGGCATTTCTCAAAAAACAAAAACCGAACCGATGTGGTCTACCGAAAAATCAAACAAGTTTATTGACAATGTAGAGTTTTATAAAACATCAGATAAATTAATGAAAGGAGCTTTAAAAAAGATATTCAAAGACCTAGACAAAAGATCTATCAAATAAAAAGAAACAACAATCCCGAATCCCAATTGCAAACTTGGAATTTGGGATTTTTTTATTGGAATTTTTTCTTTGCTGTTCTTCTAAAGTTTAAAGCTTTCCATTCTTTATAAATCAAAAATTGATAGAGGATATAAAAGAGCGAATTGAAAAACCAGAAATCAAGCACAAACGGTTCTGTAAAAATTACCGATTCGGTATTTCCTGATAGAAAAATACCCGCACTACTTGTTAGGTAGATAATTAACCCATTACAGAAATAGAAATAATTATGCTTGTGGTTTTTTAAATTTGAAACAATAAAATAAACCGCATAACACAACAATGGAATAGATGTTAGAGCTATTTCTACTAAATTAAACTCCCAATAAAGCGAAGGCTTGTTATAATATTGATATCCTAAAAAAGCAGCACCGAAACGAATAGCATTATCATAACCTGCTTTAATTTCTGGTTTGAAAAACTTTTATAGAAAAAGAGATTAAGTGTGATAAACTGGAAATTAAAATAATAGTGTGAAAGGAAGAAATTAGAATTCGGATAAAGGAATCCGATGATATTGCAAAGCAATTCTACACAAAATAGCAGAACCAAATAAGTGGTTATAATACGATACAATATATCTCTGTTTTTGCACGTCATGTAAAACCGTATCGCATTGGCAAGTAAAAAAAACAATCCGACAAGGCTTACAAGGAAAGGAAATAGCATACAATTTGGTTTACTCAGACAATTTACAATAAAAAGCAAAAAATCCCAAACCCAATCTTTGAAATTGGAATTTGGGATTTTTTTATATTGGAATTTCTATTACTTTGTAAGCTCTAGTTTTTCTGCAAAGTAGTCACAGAAATCTTTCATTGTGTCAGACATTTTTTCGTCGTCTGTTGCACGTTTAAAAGTATCGGCCATCGCAACTAAAGTCTGGTGGAAGAAAATCTTCATTTCATCTACCGGCATATCTTTTGTCCACAAATCAATACGCATGGTTTCTTTTACCTTACTATCCCAAATAGACAGCATGATTGCTTTTGCTTCTTCAGCTTGAACTCCACCATCTTGCGCACTCCATGTTAATTTTTCAGGAACGCGGTTTTCGTCCAATTCTATATTAAATTTAATCTCTGAGTTTATATTTGCCATTATTTCTTAGGTTTATATTTTGATTTTTCGAAGATTTCTTTTGGCTCAAGTTTGAATAATTCAGCCAAAGTAACATCACTATTATTTTTCATGTAAGAACGTACCATCTGCCAGCCAATCCAAGCTCCCACTCGTCCTGGAGAATCGTTATCTATTTCTAAAAAGAATTTAGAAAAAGGTGCTGGAGCTATAAATCGTGCTCTCAGCTTTGGATCTTCACTGTAAAGCATTTCATTTTCTATGAAATAACGCCACATATAGGCTTCGTTTTCTTCACACCATTTTATCTGCTCTGGAGTATATCCCATTTTTTCTGCATCTGTATATTCAGGAATCAGCAAATCTTTTGCATAAAGCTGTTTCCCTTCAAAAACCATTTGAGCAACCAAACTCTTATCTATAGAATTTGGAATATTTCGATACGAAAAACTAGACACTACGTCTGGCATAATTTGTCTTTCTTCAAAGTTCTCTTTTAAGTAATTTGGAAACTCATAAAACTTATGATTTTTTCCTAAATACAATTCTAAAGCTACCACTACAAGACTATCTGCATAAATAGATTTTGCATTATAATCCATTTCTCCAATTACCGTAATTACCTTTGGAATTTTAGTTTTAGGAAAATAGTATTTTACATGCTGAAAAAGTTCATTAAACTCTTTGCGAACCGGCTCAAAATTGCTGTACTTTTTCTGAACTTCTGTATAAACTTCTCTCCAGATTGGATCGTTCATTTTCTGAACCCAAACGTTATCATCATTACCAGGAAAGAAAAACGGATATTGTTTTTTTACTTTCGCAAGATCTTGCGGTTTGGTTTCAAAAAACACCTTATCAAATCGTTCTACTTTAATATCAACAGGAATTTCTTCTACTTCTTTTTCAACCTTACTTTTTTGATTGCAAGACAAAAAAAACAGGCATAGAACCACTGCAAAGCGATATATTTTCATTTTATTTTAATTAGATTTGTGTTATCAGAATTTTAAATAGTTGCATACTCAAAATAATTCTGCAAATATACATCCCTGCATCTTAAAACTTAAACTATTATGGCTAAAAAAAGCACAATTCAGACAGAAAAAGTAAATACGCACATTGTAGAGTGGTTAAAAAATTACGCTGCTAATGCAAAAGTAAATGGTTTTGTAATTGGAATCTCAGGAGGTGTAGATTCTGCAGTAACTTCTACTTTATGCGCACAGACAGGACTGAATGTTTTATGTGTCGAAATGCCTATTCATCAGGCAGAAAGTCAAGTTTCGAGAGGAAGAGAGCATATTGAACAGCTCAAAAAACGCTTCCCTAATATTTCTGACGTTAAGACCGATTTGACCCAAACTTTTGAATCTTTTAAAAGCGCAGTGCCTTCAACTGAAGATGCAGCAAAAGTTAATTTAGCTTTAGCAAACACACGTGCCCGCATTAGAATGACTTCTTTGTATTATTTAGCAGGAATTCATGGTTTACTTGTAGCCGGAACAGGAAACAAAGTGGAAGATTTTGGCGTAGGTTTTTACACCAAATACGGAGATGGCGGCGTAGATTTGAGTCCGATTGCTGATTTAATGAAATCTGATGTTTACGCTTTAGGAGAATTTTTGCAAATTCCACAATCTATTTTAACAGCCGCACCTACCGATGGATTATTTGGAGACAATCGTACAGATGAGGATCAATTAGGCGCAAGTTATGACGAATTAGAATGGGCGATGCTAGCCGCGGAGTCAGGAAAAACGGCATCTGACTTCGAGGGGAGAGAAAAATCTGTCTTTGAAATCTATAAACGATTAAACACCAGCAACAAGCATAAAATGGATCCAATTCCTGTTTGTTTAATCCCAAAAACGTTAAAATAATACATTTTAACATTCTCTGCGAGTTATTACAGAATTTATTTATTAATTTTACCATTCCAAAAACATGAACAATTCTAAAAAAGGTAAAAATTATGATTAAAGTATGTCTAGCAGACAATCATCCTGTGACGCACTTTGGCGTTAAGTCTTATTTTAAAGACCACGATCAAATTTCAATTGTTGCCAACGTAGGCAATTTTTCAATGGTTAGAGATATTCTTCAAACGAAGGAGATCGACATTTTAATTCTAGATTTAGAGTTAGAAGGTCTTTCAAGCATCTTTGAAATTAAATCTATCTTAAAAAATTTCCCAAAAACAAAAATTGTTATTTTCAGTGATCTTGCTGAGCAAATGTACGCTCCAAACGCAATTAAAGCAGGAGTTTCTGGGTATGTACACAAAACAGAAAAACTTGAAACATTAGGTCATTCTATTATTAAAGTACACGAAGGAAAAATTATCATCAACGAAACAGTACGTAAAAACATGGCACTTATTGCGAAACAAAGCAAAAGTGAGCGTCTGTACAGAAAACTTTCTAACCGCGAAATTGAGGTTTTACGTTATTTAAGCGATGGTAAGAAAAACAATGAAATCTCTAAAATCTTAAATCTGAACGAAAAAACAATCAGTACTTACAAACTGAGATTATTGACAAAATTAAACGTTACTAATCTTGTTGACTTAGTGAACAAAGCTAAGACTTTAGAAATTATTTAATCAAGTCGAAAATCTTAGCCTTTTAAGAGAATCGAAAATTATAAAACTCTATCTATTTTGAATTATCAAATTAGATAGAGTTTTTTCTTTTAGTGATAAGGCACTACTACTCGCCCTAATTTTTTCGAAAAGTTATTCAGCAATTTAGAATAATCGATCACCATACTCAAAACTTCCGAATTATCTTCCTGCGGATCGGTTAAAAGAGAATTCTTTAATTCTGCAATAATTCCAGACACCAAATACCATCTCATAGAAAATATCGTATCTGAAACATTCTGCTCAATGGTTTCACTTTTATGTTTTGGGTAAATATTCTGCCCTTCCCAATTATGAATGGTTAATCGTTCATCTTCCATCAAAATATTGGTTACTTCCTGAGCAAAATCAGGTTCTAAATGCATCAAATATTTATCTAAACTAAATGTTTCATTCTGATTATAAAAATCAATGATGTTCGTGTAAATATTCTGAAACAAAATATTGGACAACTGCACCTCATCTTCTTGAAGACTTAGATATATTTTTTCGAATACCTTATATTGTCTTTTTTCTGAAACTTCTTTTACATTTCCTTCTTCATCTGCCCTCAAAAAAACATCTTCAAAATTTTCTACTACACTTCCGTACAATAGCAAAATCTCAATGACTTTTCTTTCGAAACCATATAAAATATCTACTTTTTGATTTTGTTCTTGCGGAAAATATCCTGGATCTCCCGGATAATCGTAACCTTCGGGCGGGCCAGTTCTTGGATCTTCTGGGTCTCCTCCTGAAAATGAACCTGCTTGTGGAGGCTGATTTCTGACTACCTCAAAAGGCCTTTGTTCTTGTTTCTGCTTTTTATTAGCGTCTGCTATATCTTTCTGAATCAGCTGCGCCAAAGTACTCGTCAAGACCTGCTCCGAAATATCCATGATTCGAGCACATTCCTGAATATAAACTTCACGCTGAATACGGTCTGGAATTTTAGAAATACTCGTAACCATATCGCGAATCAGATCTGCCTTTTTTATTGGGTCATTCTTGGCTTCGCCCATTAAAATCGAAGCCTTAAATTGTATAAAATCTTTACTGTTGTTTTCTAGATAAGCGACTAAATCGTCATGAGAATTTTTACGCGCAAAACTGTCCGGATCTTCTCCCTGAGGAAAAGAACAAACACGAACATTCATACCTTCTTCCAAAATCAAATCAATTCCTCGAATGGCCGCTCGTAAACCAGCCGCATCTCCATCAAAAAGAACGGTGATATTTCGCGTCAGACGATTGATCAAACGAATCTGATCTGGTGTTAAAGCTGTTCCAGATGAAGCCACAACATTTTCTATTCCTGCTTGGCTAAACTGAATCACATCGGTATAACCTTCAACCAAGTAACAGTTATTTTGTTTGGCGATAGATTGTTTTGCATGATAAATTCCATAAAGGACTTTACTTTTATGGTAAATATCACTTTCAGGCGAATTGAGGTATTTTGCCGCTTTTTTATCATTCGTTAAAATACGCCCTCCAAAACCTAAAACACGACCCGACATACTTTGAATCGGAAACATTACACGACCTTTAAATCGGTCAAATGGTCGATCTTCTCTCGGAATTGTCAAACCTGTACTTTCTAGAAACTCTAATTTATATCCTTTCCCTAAGGCTTCTTTCGTCAAAGCATCCCAAGTTTCTGGAGAATAACCTAAATTGAATTTTTTAATGGTTTCATTCGTAAATCCTCTTTCTTTAAAATACGATAAACCAATTGCTTTTCCTTCTTCAGAATTAACCAAAACATCCTGAAAATACTTAGCAGCAAATTCAGAAACCAAATACATACTTTCACGAAGATCTGTATTGGCTTTTTCTGCTTCAGTCTGCTCCGTTTCTTCAATTTCGATATTGTATTTTTTAGCTAAATAGCGAATGGCTTCCGGATAAGTAAATTGTGAATGTTCCATTAAAAATTTAACAGAGTTTCCGCCTTTTCCGGTACTAAAATCTTTCCAGATTCCTTTTGCCGGAGAAACCATGAACGAAGGAGAGCGCTCGTCTGAGAACGGACTCAGCCCTTTAAAATTACTTCCTGCACGCTTCAAATTCACAAAATCGCCAATAACCTCCTCTACTCGAGCAGTTTCAAAAACAGAATCAATGGTGGTTTGTGAAATCAAAGTGTATTAAATTTTAGAAGTTGAGAGCTTGCAAAAATACGTAAATCTTGTTGGAATTTTAATCATTTTTACATCAAAAAAAGCATCTCTGTTGAGATGCTTTTTTCATTAACTAAACGACCAATACTTTTAGTTTAAATCTACGCGAAGTCCTAACGATATGTTATTCTCTTTTACTAGATTATTTTGAAATAATGGATTTAAATCATACTTACAATACAAACTTAATTCTCTATATCCGATATAGGAGCTCAAACCATAAATGAAATTATTTACATTGTAATCGCCTTTTATTGTGGTTTTATATTTTAAATCTTCTTCTTCAAATTTTAATATCTGTTTTGATTTTACGTTGATTCCTGCATAACCTCCAATACCAAAACGGAAACTTTTATGAGTTTTAAAATACGTTTTCCCGTCACGTTCTATTGGTCTCGTAAAATCAAATTCTAAATGCACTGGCGCTACCAAATACACATTTCTGAAACGAGATTCGGTCAAATGCACTTGGTTTTCTACTAGATTGGTCTGTTCTCCATCTACGACAAAACTTCTGTTATTTGTTGGACGTATATTATTGTACATTAACGAAAGTCCATATTTTGCATGAAGCAGATTGTCATTTTTCATTAATCTTGAATTATAGGTTAAACCCCATTCGTAAAAATGCGATCCCATAAATTTATAATTTGAATCCTGAAGCTTTCCATCTGCCAGCATATTATTTAAACCCATCGCAAATACAAATTGAGACGTAGTTCTTTTTTCGCTACGAATGGAATCTTTATGATGGCTATATGACTTCCAGCGAATCATGTAGATTTTTGCAGAATCTTCTTTTATTTTCCCATCTACTTTTTTCTGAACTAAATCGTTTAGTTCATTTTGAGCCAGGGTAATTTTTTCCTCCATAATTACAGCTCTTGCCTCTGCCAATTCTTTTTTACGTTTTTCAGCCTGTTCCTGAGTAATTTTTCCTTCAGATAACTGAACGTTTACTGCTTCAACTTCTTCTTTTAAAGCTTCCTTTTCTTCTTTGGTAATTTTTTCGATTTTATTGGCAATTGCTTTTGCTTTTGCTTCAAAGGTTTCCTGGCCTACTACTTTACTTACTACTAAAAAGAAGAAAAGTATAAGGTAAATGGTAAAATTTCTCATGATTGATTGGTTTTTAAATGATTGATTGATGATGATTAATTGTTAATATAAATTGTAAATGGTTGATTCTTTTATTCCATCTCCAGCGGATTAAAACTCTGCGCTACAATACGGATCGTTCCTTCGGGAATACAATCTATTTTCTTTATTCTATGCTATTAATTCTCACTCTTGTTGATTTCTATTAGACAAAGCTACTTTTACTTCCTGAAGGTTTTTGTTTACTTTAGTAATTACTTTTTCTCTAAATGAAAGCTCTAATTCGCCGTCGACTTGATTCAATAAATCGTTGGCATTGATTTTTACTTTTGCTTTTTTAACGCCACTTTCTGCCAGAACTTTATTTTCTGCTGTTTGCAATAATTGATCAACATTTTCTTTTTTAGGATTCTCTGGAATTACGGTTTGATTGTTTGTTGATTGTTTTTCTTGATTGTTTTTGATGATTGAAGACTCCGCTATTTGATTTGATTTATTTTGAGTGTTTTTATTTGAAATTTGCTCCGAAGCTTCGGAATTGCTTTTTTTGTTTTTGTTTCTTGTTTTTTCCGAAGTTTTTTCGGCAATTGCAGTTTCTGTTTTTACTGAATCAACAGTTTTTAAAACAGGTTCTGTTACCGATTCTTTTTCGGCTTCAGTTTCTTTTTCAACAACTACCGTTTCTGGTGTTTTAACTGCATTTTTATTTTGATTGAAAAACAGCGTTCCAACCAATAAAAACCCGATGAAACTTGCTGCGATATAGAGCCATTTACTTTTTGATTTTTTTGAATTAAGCTTAACTGGTTCTTTTTCTTCTGCCACAGCCAGCATTGCATCCAATCGATCCCAGGCTTTGTTGCTTGGCTCAATTTCGCGTTGATTTAGTTTTTCACGGAAATCCTTTTCAAAATTATTCGGTTCCATTATCTTGTTTTTTTAAAATAGTAATTTGTGTTTGCAGCATTTTTCTAGCGTGCGATAATTGCGATTTTGATGTTCCTTCATTAATTCCTAACATCTTGGCAATTTCATTGTGTTTGTAACCTTCAATTGCATATAAATTGAAAACCATTTTATAGCCGTCAGGCAAAGCATCAATTAAATACTGAATTTGTTCTACGGTAAATTGACTGTCGATTTCATTGAAGCTTTCTTCTACAAAAAATTCATCTTCGGCAAATTTTACCTTTTTCTGAACTCTTAAATACGAAATGCATTCGTTAACCATTATTCGGCGGATCCAGCCTTCAAAACTTCCTTTGTGTTCAAACTTGCTTAAATTGGCAAACACCTTCATGAAAGCCGTTATCATTACATCTTCTGCCAATTGTATGTCTTTTATGTATTGACGACACACGCTTAACATTTTCGAAGAAAACTTAGTATAAATCTGCTGCTGTGCCTGACGATTGTTCTCGGCAGCCAGCTTTATGATTTTGGTTTCTTCCTGATGTAACTGGATAATTTTCATTAATAAGCTTTTCGGTTTTGGTTTTAGAAACAGACTTCTATTAGCATAGACGATTGTCGATTTGAAATGGTTGCACGGGAGTAAAAAAAAAATCAAATTTTTAAATTCCAAATTCCAACATATAACAATACATAACTGATTTACAACAAAGTAAACCAATTATCTAATTGACAAATTTTCTGATTATCTAATTTCAAAAGATTATTTCTTTCTCTCAATAACGTAGTTGACCATCAAAGTCAAAGCGTCTTTGTACTCAGAATCTTCGAAGTTTTGAAGTAATGCAAGTGCTTCTTGCTGAAATTCGACCATTTTATTTTCGGCGTAAGCCAAACCATTATTATCTTTTACAAAAGCAATAACTTCTTTTACGCGTTTTTTGTCTTTGTTGTGGTTTTTGATGGAGTTTATCAGCCACTTTTTTTCTTGCGGAGTACAAGTATTTAAAACGTGAATTAAGGGCAAAGTCATTTTTTGCTCTTTGATATCTATTCCTGTTGGTTTTCCGATAGCTTCTTCGCTGTAATCAAATAAATCGTCTTTGATTTGAAATGCCATTCCGATCAATTCACCGAATTTGCGCATGTTTTCTACCTGAGAATCGTCTTCGATTACGGCTTTCGCACCAAGCGCACAACACGCCGCAATAAGCGTTGCGGTTTTCTTTCTGATGATTTCGTAGTAAACGTCTTCAGTAATATCAAGTCTTCTTGCTTTTTCGATTTGAAGCAATTCTCCTTCGCTCATTTCACGAACAGCTACAGAAATAATTCTCAATAAATCGAAATCGCCATTATCTATAGAAAGCAATAAACCTTTAGACAATAAATAATCTCCAACCAAAACGGCAATTTTGTTTTTCCAAAGTGCATTAATTGAGAAAAATCCGCGACGGCGATTACTATCATCTACAACATCATCGTGTACCAAAGTTGCCGTGTGAATAAGCTCAATTACCGAAGCTCCGCGATAGGTTCTTTCGTTTACAGTACCTCCAGAAACCATTTTTGCAGTAAGAAAAACAAACATCGGACGCATTTGTTTCCCTTTGCGGTTTACGATATAATAAGTGATTCGATTTAGCAACGCAACCTTAGAAGTCATCGATTCATGGAACTTTTTCTCGAAAAGTTCCATCTCGGTAAAAATAGGCTGCTTTATTTGAGACGTAATATTCATTTAGATTCCAAATATACTATTTTAAATAAAAATACGTTGTTTATTTTAGGTTAGGATTTAAATATTTTATGTTTTAACCTGAAAAAAAACGCCAAAAATAGCTCTAACTAATACTGATTTGAATTCATTAAGTTAAAAAAAGAACCTAAAACCATTTTTTTTATGAAAACAAAACTTTTATTAATTAGTACTTTTATTACTATGTCTTTTTTCATCAGCTGTAATTCTGATGAAAAAACAAATGACGGATTGGGAGCTGCGATTACCAACGAGGAGATTGTAACCAATGCTAAAATCGATGCTTCTGTTGAGGATGTTACGGATATTGCTGAAGATCAGTTTAGCTCTCAATTGAATGTAAATGCCAAACCAAACGAACCTATAAAAAAATATCTTCCTAGCTGTGCTACAATCACTACCGTTTTAACCAATAATACTTGGACAAAAACAGTAGATTTTGGCGTGGAAGGCTGCACTCTTAATAACGGAAATACAGTAAAAGGTAAAATGGTTGTTTCTTTTTCAAACGATTTTACTTCTTCTACACAAACCATTAGCTACACTTTTGATGGATTTTATCATAATGGTAAAAAAATTCAAGGAAGCAAAAGTATTGTGAGAACTATTAAAGAGACCAATTTATTGGTGACAGCACATCCTGTTTCTATAGCTTCTATAGATTTAACCATTACTTTTGATGATGGAAAAGTGTATACTAGAAAAGGAACGCTAACAAAAGAAATGACTTCTGGCTATGATACATGGTTTGATTGGGATGATAATGTGTTTGTAGTTACCGGAAGCGGCTCTACAACTTTCCCGAACGGAGATACTTTTTCGGCAGAAATTACAACTCCTCTAGAGTTTAATGCGTCTTGCAGAAAATCTATTGCTGTAAAAGGAATCGCTTCTATAACTAAAAACGGCGCTATAGCAACTATTGATTATGGTAGCGGAGAATGCGATACGCTTGTAAAAGTAACAAAAGACGGCGTTACTGAAGAAGTAGATATGAAAAAATAAGCATCCTTTTTGTCCAAGAAAAAAGCATTAAAAACGAGAAATAATTCTTGTTTTTAATGCTTTTTAATTAACCAATCAAATGTCCCGATGGGACATATTCATCATTGTCAATATTTTTTTCTACCGACCAGATACTCTTACGGAGTATTTTTTTATGCTTCTTTATTGGCTAGTTGTCCGCAGGCTGCGTCGATATCTTTACCTCGGCTTCTTCTCACTTTTACCACTACTCCAATATTTTCTAACGCTTTTATGTAAGCCATAATCGATTCTTCTGAAGCTTGCTGGAATTCGCCATCATCAATTGGATTGTATTCAATCAAATTGACTTTACAAGGCACATATTTACAGAATTTAACCAAAGCATCAACCGAAGCTTTATCATCGTTAATTCCTTTCCAAACTACATATTCGTAAGAAATTTTGCTTTTGGTTTTTCTATACCAATATTCTAATGCTTCTCGTAAATCTTTTAAAGGGAAGTTTTTACTGAAAGGCATAATGCGAGCACGAGTTTCATCTATAGCGGAGTGCAAAGAAACTGCCAGCTTAAACTTCACATCATCATCGGCCATTTTTTTGATCATCTTCGGAATTCCTGAAGTCGAAACCATAATTCGTTTTGGAGACATTCCTAACCCTTCTTCTGAAGTAATCATGTCTATTGCTTTAATGACATTATTATAATTCATTAAAGGTTCTCCCATTCCCATGAAAACAATATTAGAAAGCGGATGATTGTAATACAAACGGCTCTCTCTATCAATAGCTAGAACTTGATCGTAAATTTCGCCAGGTTCTAGATTTCGCATTCTTTTTAATCGTGCTGTTGCACAGAAATTACAATCTAAACTACAACCCACTTGACTAGAAACACAAGCAGTAGTTCTAGTTTCTGTAGGAATTAAAACAGACTCTACTACAAGTCCGTCATGAAGCCTAACAGCATTTTTTACTGTTCCATCACTACTTCTTTGCATTGTATCAACCTTAATATGATTGATGACAAAGCTATTTTCAAGCATAGACCTTGTAGCTTTGGCTACATTTGTCATGTCTTCAAAACTGTGGGCTCCTTTGCTCCATAGCCATTCGTAAACCTGATTTCCGCGGAAAGCTTTATCTCCATTTTCAACAAAAAAATCGCGAAGCTGTTCTTTTGATAAGGCTCGTATGTCTTTTTTCTCCATTTGCATGCTGCAAAGTTAGTTTATTTCCAGTATTTTCTAAAACTTAAAGCACTTTCCCGCTTTTTTTATTGATTTCTTTCCAAAAAAATTGGGCTGAAAAAACAGTACGAGATGTTTTCGATCCAAACACACAATAAACTAATAGGCAATTACTTACATCTTGTTTTATTTCCTTTAAAGATAAAATCTGAGTGTTAATAGGCCATTCCCTCCTTTACTATAACAATTTAATAAAACTTTAGCCATGATTTTTATCATTTCGTTTTCTTCGCGCGCGCGATAATTTTGGTCTAAGAAATAAGGATAGTTTTTGATTCTGCATCCACTAACTGAATTTTAAAACATCCTCATTTAAATGATTAACCTATACTTTATCAACATGAAAACAATTCAATCATTTTTACTGACCGTAATTTTTACAACAATAGCATTACAGGCAAATGCTCAAAAAAATTATAGTGTAGCTGCAAACTCAACCTTTGAAGTAGCAGGAACCTCTACAGTACACGACTGGGTAATGAAATCTACAGAAGGAACTGGAATGGCTAACTTAATAGTTAAGGATTCTAAACTTGCTACAATAAATAGTCTAAGAATTTCAATATTGGCCGAAAGCTTAAAAAGCTATAAAGCGAGTATGGACAAAGTAGCTTACGAAGCTTTGGATACCGAAACACACAAGAATATTGAATACGTTTTAAAATCTGCTGAAAAGATAGATGATAACACTTGGAACTTAACAGGAGTTTACACGATTGCAGGAGTAAGCAAAGAATACAAAACCCAAGTAAAAGTAACCACTAGTAAAGGAAATATTATTCTGCAGGGTTCTAACCAAATTACTTTTGGAGATTTTGAAATGACACCTCCTAAAGCAGCTCTTGGAGTTGTTAAAGCTGGAAAAGATTTAACTGTAATCTTTAATATTATTTTAAGCTAACTCAAATCGACTTAATGTTAAAAATTGTCTCTCTTTTAAGATTTTCAATTTTTAGCAAAATGTTAAAAAATGACAATTTAATAAAAATCAATACTCTTTTTTGCCTTAGTAATCGATTATGCAGAAAATGAAAACGTTGTAGTTATTAAATACCTATTTAATAAAATTTTAACAATGATTTTTATCATGTACCAAGCTGGTTTATAAGTAGATCTTTGATACAAGTTAAAACAAACAATAAACACTTAGAGATAGAATTGGCCGAGTTTATCTATTTTTTTTAATCAAAATCCATAATTAAAATGAAAACCCATAAAATGAAATTATTCGCCCTTGTTATTGCAATTTTCGGAATCACCTCATTTGCGACAGCACAAAAATCATATGCCTTAGATAGTAAATCAACTTTTTCTGTAGCTGGTACATCTACACTTCACGACTGGGAGATGAAATCGGCGTCTGGAACTGGAACAGCAACTCTAAACATTGCTAGCGGAAAGCTAACTGACATAGACGCTCTAACCGTTACTCTATTGGCAGAAAGCGTAAAAAGTGAGAAAAAAAGCATGGATAAAGTGGCTTACGAAACGCTAAAAACAGATAAAAACAAGCAAATAAAATATGTTTTAAAGTCTGCTGAAAAAGTAAACGAAACTACTTGGGAACTCACTGGTACTTACACCATTGCTGGAGTTAGCAAAGTTTACAAAACTTCTGTAAAAACGACTGTTACTGCAAATGGATTAAATCTTCAGGGAAGCAACAAAATTACTTTTGCAGACTTCGGAATGAAATCGCCAACAGCAATGCTTGGAACAATCAAAACAGGACAAGACCTGACTATAAAATTTAATTTAAACTTTAATTTATAACCGCCATGAAGAAGATTTATATCCTATTTATTACAGTAATAAGTACGTTCGCTGTAAATGCACAAGTAAGCTTTGGGAATATGCAAAACCAAATATCTAGAGGGAAAGACGGTATCAACGTTTTTGACGTACAAAAAGACAATAGAGAATTTAAAGGCCTTAGCATTGACCTTGGCGGTGCTTTCAACATGGATTTCCAAGCCACAAATTCATTCAACAACCAACCTGCTAGTTCTACGACTACGACCACTACAGCTACTGGGACTACTACTAGAACAATTACGGGATATCGTTTAATGAATACTGAAAACAATTTTACTCTTCCAGCAGCTGATATGTATATTGGTGCACAATTGTTTGACGGAGTACGAGTAAATTTAGATGTTTATTTAGCTTCAAGACACCACAATGACTCTTATGTAAAAGGTGGATACTTACAAATTGACAAGTTAGACTTCATCAAAAAAGACTTCTTGGCCGATGTAATGAAATATGCTACCATTAAAATTGGACAGATGGAGAACAATTTTGGTGATGCTCACTTTAGAGGTTCTGATAATGGTAATACCATTAGAAATGCATTTGTTGGAAACAACATCATGTATTCTTTCACTACAGAAATGGGTATGGAAGTTTATTACAACCGAAGTGGATTGGTAAGCATGTTAGGTGTTACAAATGGTAATTTAAATCAAAGTAATGAAGAAGTTTTTTATACTAATGGTTCAGAACACCAATACAACACATAGCCCTTCAATCTTAGCTAAATTAGGTTATGACAAACAGCTTAATGAAGACTTAAGAGTAAGATTAACTGGTTCTCTTTACCATAATGCAAATCTTGGTAACGCAAACATATATTCTGCTAATAGATCAGGATTTGGTTATTGGGGTATATTGAATAATAACGCTTATAAAAATACGATTACTAAGACCGATGCTAATGGTACTGTTATTTCTACAACTACTACTGATGTTCCTACTAGTTTCAGCAAAACATCTACACCAGAGGCAACGTTCAACCCTAATTTCAAAAACTGGGCTACTACATACATGATTAACCCTTTTGTGAAATATAAAGGACTTGAATTCTTTGGAACAATCGAATTAGCTTCAGGAGGAGATAAAGCGGGTACTGACGACAAACGTACTGCTAATCAATATGCTTCAGAGCTTATTTACAGATTTGGAGGAACTGAACAATTCTATATCGGAGGAAAATACAATACCGTATCTGGAAAACTATCTAATGCTGATGCTAAAAAGGTTACCGTAGATAAATTTGAAGCAAGTGCTGGTTGGTTTATGACGAAAAACATTTTGGCCAAATTAAACTACGTGAATCAAAAATATAAAGATTATTCACAATTTGTAGGAGATCCTGCTACTGGAAATGTAAACAACTTTTATGGCGGTAAGTTTGAAGGTATAGTATTCGAAGCAACCATTGCGTTCTAATATAAAAAAAATGAAAACGAGATTTCAAATATTAATAATGGGTTTAGCAATGTTCTTTTTACTAGGAAGTGCTAAACCCACTTTTTTCGCAGAAGATAGCGCTGTGGCAATTAATAAAATTAAAATAGAAATCACAGGACTATCTACAGTCGGTAAATATAATTGCTCCAATACCTTTGCTATAAAGGATACTGTTTATGTAAACTCAGTTAAAAAAAACACCTTTAATACCGACATCAAAATGTCAAACTTTGATTGTGGCAATAAGGTAATGACCAAAGATTTGCAAGGAACAGTAAAAGTCAAACAATTCCCAAACAGCACAGTTTCTATAAGCGACATAAAGCCAATGGGAAAGAATTACAAATGCAGACTCAACTTCTTCATAACCGACAAAACACTCAAATACAAAGATTTTATACTATATAATACTGATGATAAAATTCAAGGAACGCTTAGTTTAAAGTTCTCTGATATTGAGTTGGAACCACCAGTAAAAATGGCCGGCTTGATTAAAGTGAAAGACGACATTGTTATTAATTTCAGTTTATATAAAAACTAAATTTTATTGTAGAAAAAAAATTGAACACCAAGCTAAAAAAAGTCAAAATTTGGCACAAGAATTGTTTTGCTCTCAAAAGAAAAATAATCTTACAAAGAGCTCAATCATTTTAAAATTTGTAATTTTATTTTCAGCCATTTAACCTTTAAGTTTTATCAACCTAAAAAAATGTAATTATGAAAAAACAAATTTTAAGTTTAGCTGTTATTGCCTTATTAGCATTTGCTGTTCAGTCATGTGAAAAAAAAGAAAACAAACCTGCCGAAGATGAATTAACGCTAGGCAACAAAGTTGATTCTCTTACAACAGATATCGAAGAAGTAAAAGACAGTGCGGTAAGCAAAGCAGAAGGCGCTGCTGCTAAAGCAAAAGATGCTACAGAAACTGCTGCTCAAGATGTAAAAGACGCTACTAAAAAAGCGGCAAACGATGTTGAAAATGCAGCTAAAAAAACGGCAACTGATGTAAAAGATGCTACTAAAAAAGGAGCTGAAAAAGTTGAAAATGCGGCTAAAGCAGCCAAAGACGGAACTGTAAAAACAGCCAAAGACGTAAACGAAGCTTTGAAAAAATAAAGCCTTTTTAAATCTTAAAATAAACCATTCGCAAAACGAATGGTTTTTTTATGCCCAATCGCAAGCAGATATTTTTGTATTTTTGCCTTCAAATTACAAGATACTACACCATGCATTTTATATCACAAGAATTAGAAGATTATATCGAACAGCATTCTGAAAATGAACCAGAATTGTTAGCCAAACTTAATAAAGAAACGTATCAGAAAATACTTTTGCCTAGAATGCTCAGCGGTCATTTTCAAGGACGTGTTTTAAGCATGTTGTCAAAATTGATTCGTCCGGTTAATATTTTGGAAATAGGAACTTATACAGGCTATGCTGCTTTGTGCTTATGCGAAGGAATGCAGGAAAATGGTCAATTACATACCATCGATATCAAAGAAGAATTAATCGATTTTCAGCGAAAATATTTTGATATGTCTCCTTGGGGAGAACAGATTTTTCAGCATTTAGGAGAAGCAGTAAACATTATTCCAGATTTAGACTTAAAATTTGATTTGGTTTTTATTGATGCTGATAAAGAAAACTACTTGAACTACTGGGAAATGATTGTTCCAAAAATGAACAAAGGCGGTATCATTTTATCTGATAATGTTTTGTGGAGCGGAAAAATCCTAGAGCCAGTCCACCCAAATGATGTTAGCACAAAAGTGCTTTTAGAATACAATCAGCTTTTAAAAGACGATCCAAGAGTAGAAACGGTTTTATTGCCAATTCGTGATGGGTTGACGGTTTCGAGAGTATTGTGATTTTTTAAGATGCTAAGATGCTGAGATGCTGAGATTCTAAGTTTTTTTTGCTAAGACTCTAAGTTTTTATACTGAATGAATATATTATTGAGTTTCCTCTAGAACTGGAGGAACATAATTTAAGGTGAAGGGCTTCCTCTAGCTAAGACTGGAGGCAATTCAACAACTATTAAAAATGAATTATAACACAGAAATAAGCGCTGAAGGTTTTTCAATCATAAATAATGTTTTTACAGAAAATGAAATTCAGAATCTAATTTCACTGATTGAAAACAAAACTGCAGATAATCAAGAAAATACGACTTTTAGAAAGTCTCAAGATTTATTTGCGATTAGACAATTTCATAAAGAAATACCTGAAACGCTTCCCTTCATTTTTAATGAAAAACTGCAGGATATTATCGAATCTACTTTTGGCGAAGGCTTTTTTATAACAAAATCTATCTACTTTGATAAACCGGAAAAATCAAATTGGTTTGTGGCTTATCATCAGGATTTAACGATTTCTGTTGACCAAAAAATTGAAGCGGAAAATTTTGAAAATTGGACAGTAAAACAAAATCAATTTGCGGTTCAGCCACCTACAGAAATATTAGAAAATAATTTTACAATCAGAATTCATATTGACAAAACCACTAAAGAGAATGGTGCTTTAAAAGTGATTAATAACTCTCATTCAAAAGGAATTTTGAGAATTGAGAATCTAGATTTTGAAACTGAAAAAGAAACAATTTGTGAAGTCGAAAAAGGGGGGATTATGATTATGAAACCTTTATTATTTCACGCATCAAACAAAACCACAAACAACGAACGCAGAAGAGTCATTCATATTGAATTTAGCAAACAGCAACTTCCAAATGGTTTGGAATGGAGCGAAAAAACAATCATTAACTAAGGTTCTGAGACACTAAGATTCTAAGTTGCTAAGATTCTGAGATTCTAAGTTTTACACTACTCACTTGTCTCCTGCTTTCGCTGGAGGTATATAATTTAACTACCTAAGGCTTTAGACAAATATTATGAAGTATTTGGCTAAAGCCTTTTTATTTGCCCATAAAAAAACCTCCAGCTAAAGCTGGAGGCAATTTAATATATATCTTTAAAACCTTAGAATCTTAGTATCTCAGAACCTTAACACCTTTAAAAAGAACTATCCTGGAAAATACTGTGGTTTTAATTTTCTATAAACTAAATAAAGTAAAAATCCGAAAAGTGCACCAAAGAAATATCCGGTAAGGATATCACCTGGAAAATGCAATCCTAAATAAATTCGGCTGTAAGCAAAAACTAAAGGCCAAAAAAATATGAATCCGAAATATTTGAAATAGCGTTTTAAAATCAAAAATAAGAAAGTTGCAACCGCCATAGTATTGGCAGCATGTCCAGAGAAAAAGCTATATGATTTTCTAACCTGAACAACTCTAATAATTGTATTTACTTCTGGATCATTGCATGGTCGTAAACGCTGAAAAGTGTGTTTGAATAAATTGCAGGTCTGATCTGTAAAAGCAATTAGAACAGCTATAAAAAGCAACAAATACAGGGTTTGTTTTCCTCCTATTTTTTTATAAATAAGATAGAATAGTAATAGAAAAAATGGCGTCCAATACAATTGATTGGTAATAATAAGCCATAATTTGTCGTATGTTTCAGAACCTAATCCGTTAAGATAGATTAAAAGATCTTTATCTAATTCCTGTATTTTTTCAAGCATTACATTTGGCGTTTAATAGGTCCAGAAAGAGTATCAATATCTTCTTTTACTTTTTCGATTTCAGCTGTAGTGTCTCCTAAAAGGTTTCCAGTATCTCCAAGCAAATTAGATTTTGCATTATCAATTTCTGCGTTGATATTTCCAGTAATATCATTCAAAGATTTCGCATCAAGACCATTAGCCTCTGCTCCTTTTTGAATTTCACTTTTAATATCATTAGTTGCATTTTTTAACTGAGCCATAGCCTTTCCCATTGTACGTGCAATTTCAGGCACTTTATCAGAACCAAAAAGCATTAGCACTATAAACAGTATGAAAACTAATTCTCCTCCTCCTATACCAAACATAACTTTTATTTTTGTTGTCGCAAAGATATTAAACTTTTCAGGTTAGAGTTTTAAAATTAACTTAAAAAGTCCTTGAAAATACATTTAGTTAAAATAAAAAAGCTCATCAAGCTTTTATAAACCTGATGAGCATTTTATTAATTTCTATTTTATTTAGTCAAATTTTGACTTTGTTTCTACTTTTGGCCAAGAGTTATTGGTCACATCAATATCTGCTGTTAGCAATTGTGGATCAATTTGAATGCTCTTAATTGCTTTTGTAGTAGCATATACTTTTTTAGCTGTCTCGTTACTTTTTCTCCAGATTTGTGCTGGATATTTGTAATTGTCTTTAGAACCATCTTCGTAAGTAATCTCAACTAAGATAGGCATAATCATTCCGCCTGGCTTGTTAAATTCTACTTCATAGAAGTATTTAGGAGATTTAATAGAAGCTTTTTCTTCAGCAGTAAAAGTCTGATCTACGTAATCTGCCAAAGACTTGAAATCTTGCACTTTTAAAGCTTTTTTCTTAGAATCGTTTACTTCTGCATTATCTCCAGATACTAAGTAAACAAAAGGTCCTTTTTCGAATCCAAAACGTCCTTTTCTAACTTTTACATCTTTAATATCTGTAGTTGGAGTATCTGAAACGTAATATTGTTTTACGTCTTTAATTCCGATATCTACGAAATCTGTTGAGTAGAACCATCCTCTCCAGAACCAATCCAAATCTACTGCCGAAGCATCTTCCATTGTTCTAAAGAAATCTTCTGGTGTTGGATGTTTAAACTTCCATCTGTTTGCATACGTTCTGAATGCGTGATCAAACAATTCTCTTCCCATAACTACTTCTCTCAAAATATTAAGACCTGTAGCTGGTTTTCCGTAAGCGTTATTTCCAAATTGGTGAATAGTCTCAGAGTTTGACATAATTGGCTCTAAAAACTTTTGGTCACCGCTCATGTAAGGAACGATATTTTTTGCTGGTTCCCTTCTTGAAGGGAAATTTGGATCTAATTCCTGCTCTGCCAGATATTCTAAAAATGAATTCAAACCTTCATCCATCCAAGTCCATTGGCGCTCATCTGAGTTTACAATCATCGGGAAGAAAGTGTGTCCAACTTCGTGAATAATAACACCAATCATTCCGTTTTTAACTTCTCTACTTGTCACTCCATTTTCATCTGGACGACCATAATTCCAACAAATCATTGGATATTCCATTCCTTGATCTTCTGCCGAAACAGAAACTGCTTTTGGATAAGGATAATCAAAAGTATGAGAAGAATAGCTTTTTAAAGTATGTGCCACAACCATTGTAGAAGTTTCTCCCCACAACGGGTTTGCTTCTTTTGGATAAACAGATTCTGCCATAACTGTTCTATTTCCAATTTTCACAGCCATTGCATCGTAAATGAATTTTCTAGAAGAAGCAATTCCGAAATCACGAACATTTTTTGCACTGAATTTCCAAGTTTTTTTCTTTTCAGAAAAACCTTTTTCAGCTGCTTCTGCTTCTGCCTGTGTTACAATAACAACAGGTTTGTCAAATGATTTTTGTGCTTGCTCGTATCGCTTAACTTGTTCAGCAGTAAAGACTTCACTTCTGTTCATTAATTCACCAGTTGCATCGATCACGTGATCTGCAGGAACTGTAATATTCACATCAAAGTTTCCGAAAGGAAGAGCAAACTCTCCGCTTCCCCAGAACTGCATGTTCTGCCACCCTTCAACATCGTTGTAAACTGCCATTCTTGGATAGAATTGTGCGATTACATATAATTTATTTCCGTCTTTCTCGAATAATTCGTATCCTGAACGACCGCCTTCTTTTCTATAGTTATTGATATTGTACCACCATTTTATTGAGAAAGAAATTTTTTCTCCTGGTTTTAATGGCGAAGTCAAATTAATACGCATCATTGTTTCGTTGATCGTATAAGACAATGCGCTTCCTTTAGCATCTTTAACTTGTTCAATATTAAAACCGCGCTCTAAATCTTTTTTTAAATATTTAGAAGAAAAACCATCCAATGGAAGAACCTGACTTATTTTGTCACTTTCTGCCAATGAGGTTTGCGTATTTGCTTTTGCTTGATTTTGATCTAACTGCACCCATAAATATTCCAAACTATCTGGCGAATTATTTGTATAGGTAATAGTTTCAGATCCGCTTAATTTTGAATTTTTATCATCCAATTCAACATCAATTTTGTAATCTGCTTGCTGTTGGTAATAAGCAGGCCCTGGAGCTCCAGAAGCAGTACGAAACATATTTGGTGTTGCCAGCAAATCGTACATTTGGCTAAACTTGTTCGTGTCGTACTTTCCCTGTTGTTTGGTTGGTGTGGTTGTTGCTTTATCCTGCGCTACTAACATTGCAGGAAAAAGTAATAATAATGAAAGTTTTTTCATAAAATTTTAATGGTAATTTCTTTAGGCTGTGAAAATAGTAATTAAAACATTAATTTTACTAATACCTTAATATTTTAACAATTCTTTCCTTGAAGATTCTGTAAAAAGAACACTTCTTTTTGTATCAAATGCTGAAATATGTGTAATGTTTTGCTGTTCTGAATTCCAATCTACCAAAATTGTATTGGAAATTTCAAGTGTTTTAAACTTATCTATATCCTTAATTCTGGAATAACAGACCAAAACATCATCAGCTTCTACTTCTTTGGATAAAAAAGTTATTGTTTTTGATTGCCCATTTACTTTAATCAGAAAGTGTTCTGATAAATATTTTTTTAATAATTCAACATCTGCCTGAGTTTCTTTGCTTGTACCAACAAATGTCTTTTTGTGATACTTTTTCTCCATTGCATTATTCAAATCATCAATAAAAATGCGGGAAGTAATTTGCAACATTTTCTTTTCTGCCGCATAATTTACCTGAAAAACACCAACATAAAATTTATGAAAAGCAAATGCCGAAGACAATACAAACAAAACTCCCAGCAAAGGGAAAACTAACTTTTTTTTCATTTTTGAGTAGCCTCAGCTTTCTTAAATTCTTTATTCTTATTAATCATAAAATCCATTAACTGAAACTTCTGATCTGGATTTACCAAGTCTTTAGAATGCGGATCGTTTGAGCAATACATTAAGAAAAGCTCTACTTCATCATCTTTCAGATTAAGCGTTTTAGAATAAAAATCTTTTGTAAAATTATCTTTAGCGTATTCTACAAAAGCAATATCTGTAACTTCTTCCTCTCTTACTTCGTCTTTTTTACTCAAAAGTTTTTTGACATCTTTAAAGATTCGAACAAAATCGGTTCCGTACTTTATAGTTTGGTCAGAAAGCATTGCATTGTTTTTTGCAGTAGACTGCTGATCGTCTTCAAACTGCATATCTACATATTTCTGCGAACCGCCTTGTAACGCTTTTACCTTTAATTCTTTATGAACAACAACTTCTTTAAGCTGATTATTAACTAAATCTAATTTTACTTTTAAAAGGATCTCAGCACAATCTTTTTCGGTTAAAACTATTTTTTTTGATTGAAATGTAAGGCCTGAGAACAATAAAGTGTCTTTTGGCTGTGCAACAATATCAAACAAACCGCCAGAACCAATAAATGTCCTAACATTGGCATTAATATTCATTACATAACCACTTTCTATGGCTAAAAAATCATTTATAACCTGACCGTGTAATGGTTTCCTGAAACCGTTTTGCCCTAATGCAATTTGACAAAATAAGCATACAACGAGTACTCCTAATTTATTTTTCATTTTCGAGAATTGTTAGATATTTTCTTGCTAGATCTGTGATTAAAAACATACTCATTGTTTTGTTTTTGATATTCAAAGATACAGCAAAATCAGCATCATCCACACAAAATAATTGAAATCCTTTAATATCATCTACTGGAATTTTCAATCGATCTGTATAATAATTCTCCTCAAAAAGGTATTCCAATTTTCTAAAAAGCGCTTCTTTTTTCTCTACATTCACCTCTTTTTTCAGCATCGAAGTTCGTCCCGAAATCGCATTTAACAACTTATCTACAGAAGTCGAATTTGCCGTATAAAGTTTTCGTTCTGCAGGCGTATATTTTTTTTGTCCGTACGGAATAATTCCTAAATTCTCAGCCGTTATATTCGCGTTTTCATTGACAATTACTTCTTTTAACTCCACTTCCTTAGCCGTCATTTTTATAACCAAAGAACTGACAGTCAAATCTTCTGCCGATATTCTTCGTTTAACAGGCTCTAAGTTTACAGCAGAAAAAACCAAAACGTCTCCTTCATGCACTCCAATCGAAAAATTACCATCAGAATCCGAAACCGTAGCGGCCTGTGTGGCATTATTTATAATATTAACCCCTTCAAGCGAAGTCGATTGCTCTTGTACTCTTCCCACCAATAACTTCAAATCTGTTTTTTGCCCAAAACCAATCTGAACAAAAAAAGAAAAACAATAATCGATATAATCTTATTTATCCTCACCAGCAATCATTTCTTTATATTTTACAGCCAATTCTCCTAAAAGAAATTCTGTAGAAGTTTTATTTTTCGAATTCAATATCACCGTAAACTTATCATTTTCTATCGCATAATATTCAAATCCCTTTACATAATCTGCCGGAATTTTTAATCGGTCAATAAAATGATCCAGACTAAACATATTTTCCAGAAGTCTCATGAAAAATTCTTTTTTCTCAACCGCAACTTCTTTCTTAAGCATAGCCGTTCTTCCTGAAAAGAAATTCAGCAACGGATCTGCAGAAATAGAACCTCCAGCCATTGACCCTGCATTTGCTGTAGCATTTAACGCAGTCGCCGTCTGTAATTTACGCTCTGCTGCAGTATATTTCTTTTGCCCCATAGGAATTATCCCCAAACTTTCGGCATTAATATTATCATACCGTTTTACCACCACCTCTTGCAATTGATACATAATCATAGTAAGATTGACAGAAAAATTAAGATTTGAAAAATCTTCTTGTTTCAGCATCACTCTTTTTTCTTTAAAACTTATTGAAGAAAAAACCAGAACATCAGTTGGTTTTGCTAAGATTGAAAAAGATCCAGACGCATTCGTTGTTACTGTTTCTTCTGTTTGCGCATTAATCACATAGATACCTTCCAAATCTAAAGTGCTCGAAACCACTTTTCCATTGAAAACAGAACGATCTTGACTTTGAGACCAACAAACCTGGCCCGCGACCACAATTAAAAAACAAGTAATTTTCTGAAGCAAAATAAAATAAATTAGAAATATTCTTAAAATGGTAAAAATATCTCAAGTCCTTCCAAATTTAATACTAATGACTTCGTAAAAATATGTTAATTAAACCATTAAAAACTTAGACAAAAACAGAGTTTTTAATATCTTTAACAAACAAAATTTGAGTTTAAAAAACATGAAAAGCGTTATTATTGCAAGCACCTCTACTTTACATGGAGGCAACTACTTAGAATATATTTTACCTACTTTAAAAACACATTTTAAAAACTGTAAAACCATCTTATTCATTCCGTATGCGCGTCCTGGCGGAATTTCCCATGACGAGTACACCCAAAAAGCTTCAGAGGCTTTTGCAAGCATCAACATTGATGTTAAAGGAATTCATGAATTTGAAAACCCACAAGATGCTGTAAAAAATGCGGAAGGAATTTTTACAGGCGGGGGCAACACGTTTTTACTAGTTACCCAACTTTATAAAAATAATATTATGCAGTTACTTTCTGAAACTGTAAAAAATGGAACTCCCTATTTAGGATCAAGCGCAGGAAGCAATATTTGCGGTTTGTCAATGCAGACTACGAATGATATGCCTATTATTTATCCTCCAAGTTTTCAGACTTTAGGATTAATTCCATTTAACTTAAACCCACATTATTTGGATGCCGATTTGCAATCTAAACACATGGGAGAAACTCGCGAAACAAGAATCAAAGAATTTCATGCATTCAATTCGATTCCGGTTTTAGGTTTAAGAGAAGGAAGCTGGCTTGAAGTAAAAGGCGATAAAATTACTTTGAAAGGTTCTTTATCTGCTAGATTGTTTAGACAAAATCAAGAGGCTCAAGAGTTAGAACCAGAAAGCGAGTTAAGTGATTTAAAGTAAAATCCAATTTTAAAATTCCAAATTCCAAAATTAATTCAACATAATAAATACAGAATTGGGATTTGGAATTTTAAAAATATTGGAATTTACGTTTAGTCTAAAAACAAAAAAGCCTCAAACAATGTTTGAGGCTTTTGAAGAGCGAAAGACGAGGCTCGAACTCGCGACAACCAGCTTGGAAGGCTGGAGCTCTACCAACTGAGCTACTTTCGCATTAACCGGGTGCAAATTTAAAACTTTTAATTTTAAAAACAAATAAAAATCAAAAATTTTATTTTCACAAAAACAAAACTAAAAAGTTTGTTTTCTAGAGCGAAAGACGAGGCTCGAACTCGCGACAACCAGCTTGGAAGGCTGGAGCTCTACCAACTGAGCTACTTTCGCATTGGTTGTGCAAATATAGAAAGAAAGTTCAGTTAAAAACAAGCTTTTCGGCAAAAAAAATCAATAAAAAACAACATTTTTTTATAACTTATTTAAAATTAAAAAGTTATAAATGCAATATTTTTTCAAAAAATCATGATTACAATTAGAGAAATTACATCAAAAGAAACTTATGCTGTTCGCCAACCCGTTTTAAGAAAAGGAAAACCTATCGAAAGTTGCGTGTTTGAAGGCGATGATTTAGAGTCTACTCATCATTTTGGTTTATTTGAGGATGAAGATTTAATAGGAATTATTTCATTATTTGATAAAATCAACACTATATTTGCCGCACAAAATCAGGCGCAAATTCGTGGGATGGCAGTTTTAAATACCCATCAAAAAAAGGGGTTTGGAGAGGCTTTGGTAAGACATTGTGAAACCTATTGCAATGAAAACCAAGTGGATCTGATTTGGTTCAACGCAAGAACAGCCGCCGTAGGCTTTTATCAAAAAATGAACTACCAAACAGTAGGCGAATCATTTGATATTAAAGATGTTGGCGAACATTATTTGATGTTTAAAAAATTATAATATGAAAAAAATCTACTTTTTAGTAGTAATATGTATTCTTGTGGGCTGCAAAAAAGAGCGCCCCGAAATCACACCGATTGTCAAAAAAAAGGTGCCAGCAATTATACTTACTGATGAGAGAAAAGTTGAAATAGATACTGCAACGATAAACGTTTTTAAAAGCGAAACGCTGAAACAATTTTACATTGCATCTGAAAATCAAACAGTATGGGGTAATCTTAAAAAGAGAGCTTTTGTTTTATCGCAATTAGAAAAATCTGAAGAACTAGGCTTAGAACCAGAAGATTACAAAATATCTCAGCTGAAAAAATTTGAAAGCAAAGTGACTTCGCTTAGCGATAAAGATTTGGCCGCTTATGACATTTTACTGACTTATAATTTTGAGAAATATCTTAATCATATTTATAAAGGAAAGCTAGACCCTAAAAAATTATATACCAATTGGGATTTGGACGCGAAGGAATTTGATGTAAATTCTGTTTTAATTAAAGGATTCAATAAAAACAAATTGGACAGCATTGTTGAAAACATTCAGCCTAAAACACAAATTTACAAAGAGCTGTTAAAAGCACTTCAAATCATAAACACTTTTCCAGATGATAATGTAAAACCGATTGAAGCTACTGATAAAATCGTTTTAAACGATACTAATCCTGCTTTAATAAATATCAAAAAAAGGCTTTTGTATTGGAACGATATGTCAGGAAAAGACAGTCTTACAAAGATTTACAATCAAAAAACTTTTGAAGCTGTTAAAAGATTTCAAGAAAGACATGGCTTAGCTTCTGACGGCGTTATCGGAGCAGGAACTATCCGTGCTTTAAACCATTCTAAAGAAAGCAGAAAAAAACAGATAATTGCCAATTTGGAGCGTTGGAGATGGTATCCATCAGAATTGGCTGAAAATTATTTTATCATTAACATTCCCGATTACAGCTTAAACGTTGTTGAAAATCAGGACACCACTTTGGTTCGAAATGTTGTAGTAGGAACTAGCAAAAGAAGAACACCTATTATTACTTCTTTCTTAAAAACAGTTGTTTTTAATCCGACTTGGACTGTTCCGCCAACAATCTTAAAAGAAGATGTAGTTCCAGCAATGAAAAGGAACCGAAATTATCTCGCCAATAAAAACATTACGATTTATGATACTTCTGGAAAGGTAGTTTCTCCAATGGCATGGAATGAAAAAAAACCTAATAATTATCGATATGTACAAAGTCCTGGTTCTGATAATTCGCTGGGATTAATGAAAATTTTGTTCCCAAACCATCACAGTGTTTACCTGCATGATACCAATCACCGTGGTATTTTTGGACGCAATAATCGTTCTATGAGCTCTGGATGTGTGCGTGTTGAAAATCCATTAGAACTTGCACAACACATATTAGATGTTGACGGAAACTGGCCTCAAGACAGAATCGACACAATTATTGCAAGCAAAACAACGATGAGTTTTAAGATTACCAAAAAATATGCTTTATATCAATGGTATTGGACGGCATGGAGCAAAAAAAATCAGCTCATTTTCAGAGCTGATATTTATGATTTAGATTCGGATTTATATGATCAATTAAGAAATTAACCTCTCCTCCATCGAAAAGCTTCTAGATGGATGATAGATATATAAACACGATTTGTCTTTTATTAATTGAATAATTTCATTTGTCAATTCAACTGGAACTGCAGGACAGCCTTGACTTCTGCCTAATCTTTTATGATCTCTGATGAAAGATTCAGATACATAGTCTGCACCGTGCATTACAACGCCTCTTTCACGAGCATTGTCGTTTACGCCATTTTCTAAGCCATCTAAACGAAGTGAAGCACCATGTTTTCCTTGATAGATTTCGCCAGTTGCATAAAATCCTAAACTGCTTTTAAATGAAGAGTTAAGATTTGAAAATGCTGAAGCAAATTCTTCACCAGTATTTCTTCCGTGAGCGACAAGAGAATTAAATAAAATAGTATTGCTAGTTAAATCAATCACCCACAAACGTTTGGAGTTTGATGACAAACTAAAATCAATCAGTGTTAAGATGTTTTTCTTAATCACTCCTTTTTCTTTCAACAAATAAAATCCTTTTAAAGCTTCCGAGAAAGTTTTAAGTTCGGGCATTTTAAAGTTGTTTGAATTTAATGAATTATAAACGCTCTCGATTTTAGAATCTACTGTAACTTTTTCGACTTTAGCAATCGCTTTTACAGTGGCATTTTTTTTAAGGTCGGGTGTGCTTTTTGAATCTTTTCCAAAAGACAACAGCAAAAACACAAATAGCGGATAAATTTTGTAAATCATTGAATTTCTTTAGGTTAAACAAAAAATTTGGGTATCGCAAAAATATAAAAAAATCACGCCTTGCAAAATATAAGCCTGATTTTCAGGCCTTTTTTACTTAAACTTTAACATTATTAACATAAAAATGCTTCTTCTGTAAGATTTTGCCTTACAGAAAAAATCACAACATTTTGGTCTATTTCTTAAAAAAAATGAAACAAAAATGGAAATCTTGAAACAAAAACTGTAACAAGTAGAACAAAATAGAGTCTATTGCTACTATAAAAAATACATTTGCATTTTATTTCGCATCAAAAAACCAATGAAAAAAATTCTATTCTTCTGTTTTCTAATATGCTCTGTATGGAGTTATGGCCAGAAAAAATCAATTCAGGCACAAGTAACTTCACACACTATTTCTATTGATGGAAAACTAGATGAACCTGCTTGGGAAAATGTACCAGTTGCTACAGACTTTATCATGCTGGAGCCAGACAATGGAAAAGCTATTCCGCATGAAAAACGTACAGAAGTAAAAGTCCTATATAATAATGACGCCATTTATATTGCCGCAATGATGTACGATGATGAGCCTTCTAAAATTTTAAAGGAAATCTCTCAGCGTGATAATTTTGGAACGGCAGATCTATTTGGTGTTTTTATAAACGGCTTCAATGACGGACAACAGGACTTTATGTTTTACGTTTCTGCAGCCGATGTTCAAGGCGATTGCATCATGACCGATGCAAATGGTGAAGATTATTCTTGGGATGCGGTTTGGATCAGTAAAGCCGCTATGGCAGAAAATGGATGGGTGGTTGAGATGAAGATTCCGTACTCGGCGTTGCGTTTTTCAGGAGAAAACAAACAAATCTGGGGAATTAACTTCTTTAGAGAAATTAAACGTGACCGTTATAAATATACTTGGAATTTTGTCGACAGAAAGATTGGCACTTTTACACAACAGGCTGGAACATTGGAAGGAATTGAAAACATCAAACCTCCTACTCGATTGTTCTTTATGCCTTATGCATCGTATTATTTAAATGCTGCCGAGGGACAAAAAACATACGGAACAATTAAAGGCGGAATGGATATCAAATATGGTATAACAGATGCTTTTACAGTTGATGCTATTTTAATTCCAGATTTTGGCCAGACAAAATATGACGATCAGATCTTAAATCTTGGCCCTTTTGAACAACAGTTTAACGAAAATAGAGCATTCTTTACAGAAGGAACAGATTTGTTTAGTAAAGGAAATATTTTTTATTCCAGAAGAATTGGGGGCACTCCATCTATCGACCCCACATTAAATGAAAATGAAGAAATTACCGAATTGCCCGCCGCAGTAAATTTAGTTAACGCTTTAAAATTATCAGGAAGGACAAAAAACGGACTTGGAATTGGGGTTTTAAATGCTGTTACAGAAAAAACTTTTGCCACCATAAAAAATACCGAAAATGGCGAAACAAGACAAGTAATTGTAGAACCGCTCACCAATTATAATGTGTTGGTTTTGGATCAGCGCTTTAGAAAAAACTCATCGGTTACTTTTATCAATACCAATGTAACTCGAAATGGCCACACTAGAGATGCAAACGTAACGGGTCTGGCTTGGGACTTAAACACAAAAGCCAATACTTATAGTTTATTTGGAAACGTAAAATACAGCCACATTAATGATCTTCAAGATAAAAATGGCTTTTATTCTACTGTAAGTTTAGCCGAAACCAGCGGAAATTACAGATACAGCATAGGTTCTGATTTTGTCACTAAAGATTATGATCCGAATGATCTTGGGATTAATTTCTATACCAATTATTACAACTTTTACGGAAATGCCAATTATAGAATTCTAAATCCAACTAAACGTTTTAATACATTTAGAATCAATTATAATATGTATTCCGAATTCAACAAAGAATCTGGAAAACTGCAGGACAATAGTGTTAATGCGAACTTAAATCTAACTACCGTAAAAAATAATTACTACGGAACCGGAATCACTTTTTATCCTATAGAAATTAATGATTATTACGAACCGCGTGCCGACAACAGATATGTAATAATTCCGCGAAAAATAGAAACTTGGGGAAGTATTTCAACCAATTACAACCATAAATTTGCGATTGATTTAAATGGAACATTATATCTGTTTGATGAGTCTGAACGCATTACATACGGCTTCGATATTGGCCCGAGATATCGTTTCAGCGATAAACTTTTACTCACTTATTTCTTTAGTTATTTAAGAAAAAATAACAATAAAGGTTACATCGATCAGATTGATGCCGACGATAATGATGCCACTCCAAATGATATCATTTTTGCCAACCGAAACGTCATTACGTACTCTAACACTTTAGGAGGAAAATATGCCATTAACAGCGCAATGACTATAAATCTAGCGGTTCGCCAATATTGGTCTTATGCAGACAATAAAGATATTCTGACTTTAGAATCAAACGGAAATCTAAGTCCGTATCCACAATATACGGACAACAAAAATTCAAGTTTCTATTCTTGGAATGCCGATTTATCTTATTCTTGGTGGTTTGCACCTGGAAGTCAGCTTTGGCACTGTACCGAAATAATGCTGCTAATTTTGAACGAGTTATTGATAAAGATTACAGACACAATGTGGCAGGATTATTAAATAATGATGCCCTAAAACATATCTTTTCTATAAGTGTCAAATACTTTATTGACTACAATGCCGTCAAAAATAAAGTCAGAAAAAGAGCTTAGCGTGAATTAATTTTAAAAAATAAAGGCTTCTTTAATTAAATCAATATTTTTTTTTATAGTTCATTTTATTAAATATAAATGTAACATTCCTCAGGTTTCAAACTTTAGAAATGCCTTATATTTGTAGAAAACAAAAATGTAATGAACAAGAAAGTTATCCTTATGATTTTAGATGGTTGGGGAAAATCTCCTGACCCTAAAGTATCTGCAATAGACAATGCAAATGTTCCTTTTATAAACAGTCTATACAAAAATTACCCAAGCGCTCAACTTAGAACTGACGGATTAAATGTTGGTCTTCCAGAAGGACAAATGGGAAATAGCGAAGTTGGACACATGAATCTTGGTGCTGGAAGAATTGTATACCAAGATTTAGCCAAAATAAATTTAGCTGTAGAACACAAAACTTTAGCAAAAGAGCAAGTTTTAATTGATGCTTTTACTTACGCTAAAGACAACAATAAAAAAGTACACTTTTTAGGATTAGTTTCAGATGGTGGTGTTCACTCACATACTTCACACCTTCGCGGATTAATCGATGCTTCTCAAGAATATGGTTTAGATCAAGTTTACATTCACGCTTTTACAGACGGACGTGACGTTGACCCTAAATCGGGAGGAAAATATATTCATGATTTACAAGATTATATTAAAGATACTCCAGTAAAAATTGCTTCTATTATTGGGCGTTATTATGCAATGCAACGTGACAAACGTTGGGAACGTGTAAAATTAGCTTACGATTTAGTGGTAAATGGCGTTGGAACTCCATCAACGAACGCTGTTGCAAGTGTTTTAGACAGCTACGCAAAAGACGTAACAGATGAGTTTATCGAACCAGTTGTTATTGTTGATGAAAATGCAAAACCTCTTGCTACAATTGTTGAAGGCGATGTTGTGATCTTCTTTAACTTTAGAACAGATAGAGGACGTGAACTTACTGAAGCGCTTTCTCAGCAAGATTTCCACGAGCAAAACATGCACAAACTAAACCTCTATTATGTAACATTGACCAACTACGACGAAACGTACCAAAACGTAAAAGTAGTTTACAATAAAGATAATATCACTGAAACACTTGGTGAGGTTTTAGAAAAAGCAGGCAAAAAACAAATAAGAATTGCGGAGACTGAGAAATATCCTCACGTAACATTCTTCTTTTCCGGCGGTAGAGAAATTCCTTTTGAAGGTGAGTCAAGAATCTTAAGAAACTCTCCAAAAGTAGCAACTTATGATTTGAAACCAGAAATGAGCGCTTACGAATTGGCTGATGCTCTTGTTCCGGAATTGAACAAAGGCGAAGTTGATTTCGTTTGTTTAAACTTCGCAAATGGCGATATGGTTGGGCACACAGGAATTATGGAAGCTGCAATTAAAGCTTGTGAAGCTGTTGACGCTTGCGCGAAAAAAGTTATCGATGCCGCTCTTGCAAATGATTACACAACAATTGTAATTGCTGATCACGGAAACTGCGAAACCATGATTAATCCTGATGGTTCTCCCAATACGGCTCACACAACAAACCCAGTGCCGATTATTTTAGTTGACAAACAATTAAAAAGTATCCAAGACGGTGTGTTAGGCGATATCGCTCCAACAATTTTAGAATTAATGGGAGTTCAGCAGCCAAATGCAATGACTTGTCATTCGCTTTTGTAGAAAATTTAAAACCATAAAAGTGATATAAGTTCATTTAAACGGAACTTAAAAAAATCTCGCAAAGACGCTAAGTCGCAAAGAATATTAAACTTTGCGTCTCTGCGTCTTTGCGAGAACTATTTTATAAATACTCTTATTGTCATCCTGAGCGAAGTGGAAGGCTTATGAAACGTAAATGGGCTTCGACTTCGCTTAGCCTGACAACCCAATATTTGGAAATGTTTTTTATCAAACAATAAAATAATGATAAATCTGCTCCACTCCATAAATAATAAGCCCAATAACTCCACCAACTAAAGTTCCGTTGATTCTGATGTATTGAAGATCTTTTCCTATTTCCAATTCTAATTTTTCTGAGACTTCTTTCCCATCCCAACTTTTTACGGTCGACGAAATCAAATCTCCAATTACTTTTTTGTTATTTAAAAGGACCGATAACAAATCATTTTTTATAAAACTGTTGATTTTATCAATCATAACAGGATCTTCCTTAATTCCATTTCCGAAAGTTTGAACTAAATTTGAAATGCTATTTTTTATGGAAGAATCATCGCCTTTGTTCAAATCGTTTGTAATGGACAATTTAATTTCATCCCAAATTCCGTTGATGTAATCTTGAACCTCTTTTTTTCCAACGAAACCTAAAATCATATCATTGATTTTAATTCTCATTTCCTCGGAGTTTTTTACTTTCTCCAAAAAATTAAAAATATATTCGTCAATTTTTAAACGAACGGCACTTTCAGGCTTTTTAGCTTCATTTAAAAAATCCTGCAAACCATTAAAAACACCTTCTGTGATGCTCTTATCCGCCAATCCGAAACTTAGAAGCGGAGTCGAAGCTTTTACTTTTTGCCTGATTAAATCTTTATTATTGGTCAATTCGGCACTCATAACTTCGAGAAGTTTCGTCAGCATTTGATTTTTTAATTCTCCCTTTTGCAAAGGTTCCAAAGCAACAGCAACCCAATTTCCGAAATTAATTCCTTCTATTTTTTCTTTAAATTGAACCTGAATGAATCTTTTGACATCTTCGTCTTTTATTGTTCGTAAAATTCCGGGAATAATATTTACGGCAACAACATTTGCTATTTTATTGGCATTTTCTTCGTTTGAAATCCAATCTGATGCTTTAACAGCAAAATTAAATTCGTCCAATTTAACCTCCATTTTTTCGCGATTCAGAAATTCTTCAGAAACAAAATTTCCAAGGTTTTCTCCTATTTCATTTTTCTTGGTCGGAATAATCGCTGTGTGCCAAATCGGGATTCCCATCGGATGACGAAAAAGTGCCACAACCGCAAACCAATCGGCAATTCCGCCAACCATTGCCGCCTCACTAAAAGCCTGAAGTATTGGAATTTTAAAATAAATGGCAATTATAAAAAGAAGCACCGCAAAACCCAAAAGCGACAAAGCTGTTGCTTTCATTTTCTTTAATGCTTTTACTTTAGCTATATCTTGATCAGTAGAAATTTCCATAATTATAAACATTTGCACTACTAATTTATGGCTTTTTTCTGAAAGCCTCAAGAGTTATTAGCCACGAATTCACGAATTATATCAAAACTTCACCTTTAAATTCTTTATTAATGAAGTTTATGAAATTCGATTTCTAAGATTTTTATTTGAGATAATTTGTGAATTCGTGGCGAAAAAAAATTACATAAAAAATGAGATAAAAATTGTACTTTTGCGAACTGAAAAATGGAAAAAATATGATTATCCAAAAAACTAGAGAGGAAATTGAATTGATGCGCGAAAGTGCTTTAATCGTATCAAAAACATTAGGAATGATTGCTTCTGAAATTAAAGAAGGAGTAACTACATTATATCTTGACAAATTAGCCGAAGAATTTATTCGCGATCACGGTGCAGTTCCAAGTTTCCTTGGATTGTATGATTTCCCGAATTCGCTTTGCATGAGTCCAAACGCTCAAGTTGTTCACGGTATTCCTAATAATACACCTCTTAAAAATGGTGACGTTATTTCGGTTGACTGTGGTGCATTCAAAAATGGGTTCCACGGAGATCACGCTTACAGTTTCGAAATTGGAGAAGTTGCACCAGAAGTTAAAAAACTTTTACGTGTTACTAAAGAATCTCTTTACGTTGGAATTAGAGAATTTAAAGCTGGAAATCGCGTAGAAGATGTTGGAAATGCGATTCAAAAATATACTGAAGCTCACGGTTACGGAGTAGTTCGTGAATTGGTTGGACATGGTGTTGGGCAAAAAATGCACGAAGAACCAGAAATGCCAAATTACGGAAAACGCGGACGTGGAAAGCTTTTTGTTGAAGGAATGGTTGTAGCAATCGAACCTATGATCAACATGGGAACTAGAAACATCAAACAACTTAAAGACGGCTGGACAATCTTAACTGCCGACGGAAAACCTAGTGCACATTTTGAGCACGATGTAGCTTTAATTGATGGAAAACCTGAGTTATTATCAACTTTCAAATACATCTACAAAGCCCTTGGAATTGAGAGCAACGAAGAAGATGAATTCAGACAAGTGCCTTTGGTATTATAACACAAATTTCACAAATTAACACGAAATAATATTTTGTCGAAATTTCACTGAAATGGAAGAATGAAGAATGAGTGAATTATATTTAAAAGAGGAATCCTATAAAATTATTGGGATCTGTATGGAAGTCCATAAAATTTTAGGAAAAGGACATAGTGAAAAGGTTTATGGTGATGCTTTAGAATATGAATTTAAACGAAATGAAATTCCTTATAATCGAGAATTAAGATATAATATCGCTTATAAAGACATTATATTGCCGAGTTACTATTTTGCAGATTTTGTGATTTTCGATGAAATTATTTTAGAACTTAAAGCAATTACATCATTAACAACAAGCGAGATAAAACAAACATTAAATTATTTGGCTGCATCAAAAAACAAACTTGGTTTATTAGTCAATTTTGGAGAAGACAGCCTTAAATACAAAAGAATAATATTATAACCCAAATCAAAGTTCGTGAAATTTCACCACAACGATAATTAGTGTCAATTTGTGAAATTCGTGTTCAAATTTATTTAACTGTGAAAAAACTTTTCAAATTAGTTTTAAATACAATCCCGCGTCCTTTATTAATTCGTTTGAGTTATGTGGCGCGTCCAATTTTAGCTTTCTCTTTAAAAGGAGATAAATTTACAGATCCAATTGACGGAAAAAGCTTTAAGTCGTTTTTGCCTTACGGATACGGAAAACAGCGTAATAATGTGCTTTCGCCAAGTACACTTTCTTTAGAAAGACACCGTTTGCTTTGGCTTTATTTAAACGATCAGACTGATTTTTTTACAGCACCAAAAAAAGTATTGCATTTTGCTCCAGAACAAGCTTTTTACAAAAGATTTCGCAAGCAGAAAAACTTAGATTACACGACAACTGACTTACTTTCGCCATTGGCCGATGTAAAAGCAGACATCTGTAATTTACCTTTCAAAGACAACGAATACGACGTTATTTTATGTAATCACGTTTTAGAGCACATTCCAGATGACACAAAAGCAATGCAGGAATTATACCGTGTTTTAAAACCAGGCGGAATGGCAATTTTGCAGATTCCTCAGGATTTATCTCGCGAAGTTACATTTGCTGATGATTCGATTACAGACCAGAAAGAACGCGCAAAAATCTTCGGACAATATGATCACGTACGTGTTTACGGACGCGATTATTTCGACAAATTAAGAAGCATTGGCTTTATTGTTATCGAAGAAGATTATACCAATAAAATTGCACCAGAATTGGTTGAGAAATACTGTTTAGCCAAAGGCGAAATTATTCCGCTTTGCTTTAAACAGGAAAACTAATTTTTCACCATATAAGTTCATTTAATAAAGAGTTTTCAAAATATTTAGATTTGAAAACTCTTTATTTTTTTGCCCAAATCTCAAATACAAGCCTAACCAAATCCCTAAATCTTGGAACCTACAAAATCATTTCAGTTCTGTTTTGACATCAGTTTGGAAAAAAATCTGAATGTCTACATTCCAACCGCGTACATTGTTGAGAATAATAGCGAAATCAAATACTTAGATAAAAAAGCAAGTCCAGATGTGCTTGAAAGTTTCGGAATCATTTTTGACAATTTAGATTCCAATTCAAAAAGAATATTAACAGCATGCGACTCTCTTAAACCTGAATTTATTTTTAAAAAGTTTGGTGCCAAAATTAAATCAGCCAAAACAATTGCTGATTTACAGAAAGATTCAAAAATTGAATTTGCCATTCGCCAGCATTTAAAATTCAATTTAAGTTCGTTTTACGATTTAATTGTAAAAGAACAATTTCCTTTATCTTTAAACCTCGGACCTGAAAAAGATTTTTATCGTTCTAGAATTAGCATTGAGCCACTTGATTTTGAACCTCAAATTCAATTTGACAAACATGCCGAAGGAATCACTTACACGCTATCTTTAAAAGAAAATGAAACTATTTTTCCTCCAATGGACAGCAAAATTGACATTCTTTTAGATGAACCAGGCTGGCTGATTATCAATAAAAAATTAGGACAGTTAAAAGAGCTTAATTCAAAAAAATTAATGCCTTTTTTAAAGAAAAAATCTATTGAAATTCCATCCAAATTAGTCGATGATTATTTCAAGAGTTTTATTCCGCAGATTGCAAAGAAAATAGATATTGAAGCAACTGGTTTTGAGATCGAGCTTCGTGATAAAATCATTTCGTGCACGATTCAGCCTATTCATGATTTCTTCAAAAACTGTTATTATCTCAATCTCTATTTTGATTATAATGGGTATTCATTTGATGGAAGCAAAGCAAAAAAGTCACATTCTTTTGTAGATTTCAGCGTTGCCAACGAACCTAAAATAATTCAGTTTAAAAGAAATCCTGACGAAAATTTATATATCGATAAATTAAGTGAAATTGGTTTAACCAAAATCAAAAATGAATTATTTGGATTAAATTCAGAAACCGAAAATACAAATCCATATATCAACATTCAGCTGATTATTGATAACAAAGAGAAACTGAAAAATTTAGGTTTTACTATTGAAAATCTAAAGCTGGAAAGCAAAGAAATCATTACAGAAAATCATACCATTTCTGCTTCAAAAGAAACAACTGGAGATTGGTTTGATATTAAAATAATTATTACCGTTGGAAATTATAAAATTAATTTCAGCGAAATTATTCCGAATATAAAAGGCAAAGAAAGACTTTTTGCATTACCTGACGGAAACTATTTCTTGATTCCATTAGAATGGTTTAGCAAATATGGTTCTTTGGCAAAATTGGCCAAAACAGAAAATGGTGTTTTACTTTTACGAAAAAGCAATTTTACGGCTTTGGACGGAATTTCAGAAATTGATAATGATTTAGATCAAATTCATCAAGCTGAATTTACAGCTTCAGACTTAATAAAAGCAACTTTAAGACCTTATCAAGTTGATGGAGTAAAATGGCTTTTAGGACATTTTAATTCCAATATGGGTGCTTGTTTGGCCGATGATATGGGACTTGGAAAAACCTTACAGACCTTATCTGTTTTAGTTTCTGTACAAGAGCAATTAGGCTTTACTACTAAAACCACCAATTTTGATTTGTTTGCCAACGAAACCACTATCGAAAGAGAACCGCTTAAAGCTTTGATCGTTCTACCTTCTTCGCTTGTTTTTAACTGGTTTAATGAAGCTGGAAAGTTTACACCTCACTTTTCGAAAATGCAATATGTGGGGAATGACCGAAAATCTTTAGCAAGCAGAATCAATTCAACCGACTTGATTTTTACAAGTTACAGCATCATTCACCGAGATATTTCTATTTTAGAAAAATACGATTTCCGTTATTTGATTTTGGACGAAAGCCAATACATTAAAAACAAAAATTCTAAGATTTTTAAAGCGATCAATAAAATAAGCACAGGACATAAAATTGCTTTGAGCGGAACGCCGATCGAAAATTCGCTTGACGATTTATGGTCGCAAATGCAGTTTATCAATCCGGAGATTTTAGGAAGCTATGCTTTCTTTATGGAAAATTTCAAAAATCCGATTGAGAAAAAACAGAATGAAGAAGTTTTGGCAGAATTAAAAAACTTGATTCAGCCTTATATTTTGCGACGAACTAAAGAACAGGTTTTAAAAGATTTACCAGAATTAACAGAACAGATCTATTACTGTGATATGGATCCTGAACAGGAAAAATTATACGAAAAAGAAAAATCTAAAGCTCGTAATTTCCTTCTTAAAACCGACGGATCTCCAGACAAAATTAGCATTATCAATACTTTGATGAAATTACGCCAGTTGAGTAATCACCCAAAAATGGTCGATGCGGATTCTGAAATTGATTCTGGGAAATATATTGCGGTTACCAATTATTTGGAAAGTTTAGTAAAAGGAAAACAGAAAGCTATTATTTTTAGTTCGTTTGTCACCAATCTTCATTTTTATACCGATTGGTGCAAAGAAAACAAAATTGCCTTTTGTGAAATCACTGGCGAAACGCCTGCTGATAAAAGAGAACAACAGGTAAAACAGTTTCAAGAAAAAGAAGAGCCGCTGTTGTTTTTTATTTCGCTAAAAGCTGGTGGGGTTGGTTTGAATATTACAAAAGCTTCTTATGTATTGTTCTTGGATCCTTGGTGGAATCCTTTCGCAGAAAAACAAGGAGTTGGACGTGCACATAGAATTGGACAAATGAATAAAGTAAACGTGATTCGTTTTATTTCTAAAAACACCGTTGAGGAAAAAATCATCAAACTGCAGGAAAACAAAAAACTATTATCTGATTCCCTTTTAGAAGAAAGTTATATTAATGATGAGATTGAAGGTAACTTAGAATATATTTTGGGTTCATAATCGTTAAATCCAATAGAATGGCATCTTTTTCGTTATATAAAATTGTTATATTTACAATCTTACAATGTTTTAAGATGCCAAAATTTTTATATACAAGCTTTATTTTTCTTTTTATTTTCACTTTAGCGAAAGCTCAAGAAAAAGAAATCGACCCACCGTATAATATTAAAACGGTTTCGTTTATCCAGAATGGCAGCAATGTCTCTCCTATTTTCGAATTAGGCTCTGCATTTACCTTTCAATTTGATGATTTATTTGGTAACGAAGCCAATTATTACTTTGAAGTTATTCATTGCGATTACAATTGGTTTCCAACAAATATTCCAAAAACAGACTATGTTGTTGGCATGGATAATCAGAGAATTACCGATTTCTCAAATTCGTTTAATACACTACAGGTTTATACACATTACAGACTTTCTTTTCCGAATCAGTTTACACAGCTTCTGAAGCTTTCGGGCAATTATATGCTGCGAATTCTGAATGAAGACAAAGAAATTATTTTCTCTAGAAAATTCATTTTGTATGAAAACCATTGTACAGTGGGAGTTCAAGTAAAAAGAAGCCGCAACCTCAGCAATATTGATTACAAACAGAATCTTGATTTTGCCATTTTATCTAACGATATTGTTTTTCAGACTCCATTACAAAATGTAAAAGTGCTTTTACTTCAAAATGGCAATTTTCATACCGAGATAAAAAACATTGTTCCTCAATATACAATTGGCAATCAGCTGGTTTATAAATATGACAAAGAAACCCAGTTTTGGGGCGGAAATGAGTTTTTGTATTTTGAAAACAAAGACATTCGAGCAGCCAATAATAATGTTGCAAAAATAGGTTCGAAGAATGATATTTACAATGCGTTTTTGTATACCAATGCCGCAAGAGGAAATCAGATTTATACGAATTATGAAGATGTAAACGGAAATTTTGTAGTTAAGAACATCAATGGTTCTAACAACGATATTGAAGCCGATTATGCTTGGGTTTATTTTACTCTTTCTGCTCCCGCTTTTAGAATGAATAAAGACATTTATATTACTGGAATGTTCAACAATTACAGCCTTTCACCAGAATATAAAATGGACTATAATACAGATAAAGGAGTTTTTGAAAAAGCTATTATGATCAAACAAGGTTTTACTAATTTTCAGTATACCGTTGCAGATAAAAAAGGGGTTATTGACTTTGAAAATGCTATTGACGGAAACTTTTATCAGACTGAAAACGAGTACACCGTGCTGGTTTATTACAAAGAGGCAACAGACCGTTATCAGCGTGTAATCGGAAAGGGAAATGCAAACTCTATCAATATAGTCAATTAAAACAATGTTAAGGTTTTAGTTTAAACGATTTTTTTTCGTAGCTTTGCCTCTATAACACTCACATATATACGGCGTTAGTATGGTTTCTCAAATTACACGAGGCATAAAAATATCTGTTTTGACTAGTTTTGAAGGCACATACTTCAAAAACTACAAGATTCATTTTGCTTTTAGCTACGTAGTTACCATCGAAAATCATAGTAAAGATTCGGTACAATTAACTTCTCGCCATTGGGAAATTTTTGACTCTTTAAATGATTTAGAAGTTGTAGATGGTGAAGGTGTAATTGGTAAAAAACCAGTTCTAAAACCTGGCGAAAACCATACTTACAGTTCTGGCTGTTTATTATCGTCTCCTTACGGTGCAATGAAAGGTCATTTCAATATGATCAATTTTACTACCACAAAAACATTCAAAGTAATTGTTCCTACTTTTAGAATGTGTGCTCCTTTTGCATTAAATTAAGATATAGTTTACATCTATAGCTTTTATCGTTATCTTAATCATAAAATTGACAATTTATTAATTTATCCTTTGTACTTTTGTGCAGCGTTAGATTATTCGTAACAAAACAAATCGTCTAACTTTAAATTGTCTAATTCACAAATTTTAAATAACATGCTTAAAGGATTTTTTCATGTACCAAAAGCGGTAAACGAGCCTGTAAAGAGCTACGCACCAAACTCACCAGAAAAAGCTGCTGTTCAGGCTGCTTATACCACAATGTGGAATTCTCAAATTGACGTTCCTTTATATATTGGAAACGAAGAAATTAGAACTGGAAATACAAGAAACATTACAGCTCCACACAACCACAAACACGTTGTTGGGAAATACCATTTAGCTGAAAAACAACATATTGAAAAAGCAATTGCTAATGCACTTGAAGCAAGAAAAGCATGGGCTAACATGGCATGGGAACAACGTGCTGCTATTTTCTTAAAAGCTGCTGAACTTATCGCATGAACCATACAGAGCTCGTATTAACGCTGCTACAATGATTGGTCAATCTAAAAATATTCACCAAGCAGAAATTGATGCATCTTGTGAATTAATCGACTTCTTACGTTACAATGTTGAGTTTATGACTCAAATCTACAACGATCAGCCAAAATCAGATTCTACTGTTTGGAACCGTGTAGAATACAGACCATTAGAAGGTTTTGTTTACGCTATTACTCCTTTTAACTTTACTGCTATTGCTGCAAATCTTCCTGCAAGTGCTGCTATGATGGGTAACGTTGTAGTTTGGAAACCAAGTGATAGCCAAGTATTCTCTGCAAAAGTTATCATCGATGTCTTCAAAGAAGCTGGAGTTCCAGACGGAGTTATCAACGTAGTTTTCGGAGATGCTTTAATGATTACAGATACTGTTTTAGCTAGCCGTGATTTTGCTGGTGTACACTTTACAGGATCAACTCATGTATTTAAAGATATTTGGGCTAAAATTGGTGCAAACATCAACAATTACAAAACGTATCCAAGAATTGTTGGTGAAACTGGAGGTAAAGATTTTATCATTGCTCACCCAAGTGCAAACGTAAAACAAGTAGCTACAGGAATTACTCGTGGAGCTTTCGAATTCCAAGGACAAAAATGTTCTGCAGCTTCTAGAGCTTATGTTCCGCAAAGTTTATGGCCAGCCGTAAAAGAGCAATTAATTACTGATGTAAAATCTATGAAAATGGGTTCTCCAGAGGATTTTGGAAACTTCATTACAGCAGTTATTCACGAAGGTTCTTTTGACAAATTAGCTAGCTACATTGACCAAGCAAAAAAAGATGCTGACGCTGAAATCATCGTTGGAGGAAATTACGATAAATCTGTAGGATACTTTATTGAGCCAACGGTTATTGTAACTACAAATCCTAAATATACTACAATGGAAACTGAGTTGTTTGGACCAGTTATCACGATTTATGTTTACGAAGATGCTAAATGGGAAGAAACTCTTGAATTAGTAGATACTACTTCTGAGTATGCTTTAACAGGAGCTGTTTTCAGCCAAGATCGTTATGCAATTGAAGTAGCAACTACTAAATTACAAAACTCAGCTGGTAACTTCTATATTAATGATAAACCAACTGGAGCTGTTGTAGGTATGCAGCCATTTGGTGGAGCAAGAGCTTCTGGAACTAATGATAAAGCAGGATCTGCATTAAACTTATTGCGTTGGGCTTCTCCAAGAACTATCAAAGAAACTTTTGTAACTCCTGAAGATTACAGATATCCATTCTTAGGTTAATCTGATTTTAGAGTTTAGATTATAAAAAAGCGGGAATTTCAAATGAAATTCCCGCTTTTGCTTTTGCAATTAGAATTATATAAAAACGCACATCCTTCTGCATATTATATTTTTGTAATACTTTTCTTATTTATTTAAAAATCAGCACTTTAAAAAACTTATTTGCCTTATTTTAATACTTTAAAAACTTTTTGTTCCAGTCAAAAAAAAATCATCCTTATAAATTTGCTTCAATCTTAATTGATATTAAAAGATTTAATAAAATAAACAATATAAGAATGAGAAATCTAAACAATGTTCCTAAGATTATTATGGAATCAAAAAGTATTGGACATCCAATAGATTACAAATGGACAAAAAGAAAAATAAACGAACTTTTAAATCCATCAGAAGAAAATATTAACCTTGAAGACACTCTAATGCAAATTAATCACAAAGGGTCAATTGGTTTAACTGCTGCATTGTTAGAATGGATTTATTGGCGTTTTACAGGGTATACTCAAGCAACAACCGATACACAAAAACGTATTGAAGCACTTTGGTGTTCCATTAATAATCGCGAACAAACAAACCCTTTATTATTTGATACCGATTTTGAAATATCTGCTTCAGGTTCAGTAAATGGTGCATTATGGATTGCCTTAATGAATGTTAGAATGATTGATGTTAGATACAGAAAAGGTTCTTACTTTTTACAAAGCGAACTTATTGGACTGGTTCTTCTTGCACGCCATATTACGCCTAAAAAGAAAAAATTTGACAAGTGGTTTAGTCAAACCATTATAAAGTTAATTCACTCACATCCTAATCCATACAAAAACGATGAATTAGATCAAAGCGATGAAGCTGTTTACGATTCTTCAAACGAATCTGTAATTTCCAGAGAATTTTTCTTTGATACAGAATTCAAATATACAGTTGAAGCAGCTGAAAACTCAATTCATAACTTCATTGATAATTTAAATATAAAAGCAAATCCTTTCTTAGATTTTTCTAAAAAAGCATCTTAGTTAGGACTATTAATTCAAAAACCGGAAAGAAATTCTTTCCGGTTTTTTTTTATCAAACTAAGGCTTAAATTTTAAAGGAAGATGAACCACTTTTTTAGTTTCAAAAAACTCATCCTCAAATATTGCAGCTAAATCATACAAAGTGGCATTCGGAAAATCTTTTAATTCTTCTGTTAAATCGCCACCTTTTAAATATAGTATTCCATTTTTTAAAAGATGCTTGTGTTGCTTTTTGATTTTATCTTTTATCCAAGAAACAAAATCTGGCATATTGGTTACCGCACGGCTAACGATAAAATCGAAATCACCTTTTACCAATTCGGCACGTTTTTGTTCCGCTTTCACGTTCTTTAATTCTAATGCATCTACAACTCCTTGCACCACTTTTATTTTTTTTGCAATCACATCAATCAAATAAAAACGAGTTTCAGGAAATAGAATCGCTAACGGAATACCCGGAAAACCACCCCCAGTTCCAACATCTAAAACTGTCGCTCCAGGCTCAAATTTCATAATCTTAGCAATTCCTAACGAATGCAAAATATGTTTTGTGTATAAAGAATCAATGTCTTTGCGCGAAATGACGTTGATTTTTTCATTCCAATCGTGATATAATAAGTCTAATTTTTGAAACTGTTCGATTTGAAGATCGGTCAAATTGGGAAAATATTTCAATATCTCATCCATTGCTGTAAATTTTTAACAAAAGTACTACTTTACGATTGAAATATTTAACTCAATTTTGCAAATTGAGAATTTATAATAATTACCTTTGAAACCTATTTAAAACAATTATGAATAACACGGCTCCAACTTTTGCAAGGCAAGACAATTTGAAGTTCTTCAGAACGCTTAACTCTCGGGTAAACAATTACTTCAAAGAAAACAATATCAAAAAAACCGGAAACTGGAAATTACACTTAAAAGCCATTATTCTATTTGCTGTTTTTTTAACTCCATACTTTTTAATTCTTACACTTGACATGCCGTTTTGGGTAATGTTGCTTTTATCTATCGTAATTGGTATTGGAATGGCTGGTGTTGGAATGAACGTTATGCACGATGGTAATCACGGTTCTTATTCGACTAAAAGCTGGATTAATAAATTTATGGGAGGAACAATTTATGTTCTTGCCGGAAATGTTTACAACTGGCAGGTACAGCACAATGTATTGCATCATACTTACACCAATATTCCTGGGCACGACGAGGATCTGGATGCAGGAAGAATTATCCGTTTTACAGAACATGCAGAATGGCATAGTTTTCACCGTTTCCAGCATTATTACTCTGTTTTCTTGTATGGCTTATTAACTTTTAATTGGGCCATTACTACCGATTTTAAACAGATGAGAAATTATCTTAAAAGAAAATTATCATACGGTGAACCAAAAAGCCCAAAAATTCTTTGGACAACCCTTATTATTACTAAAGTTATTTATATCTCTATTTGGATTGTTTTACCAATGGTAATTGGAATTACGTGGTGGAAAGTACTTCTTGGATTTTTCGTAATGCATTATACTGCGGGATTAATTTTAAGTATTGTATTTCAGTTAGCACACGTTGTAGATCATACTACAAATCCTTCTCCAAATGAATTGGGAGAAATGGACAACACCTGGGCTGTTCACCAACTGTACACTACAACTAATTTTGCACCAAAAAATGCAATCGTAAACTGGTATACAGGAGGATTAAATCATCAAATCGAACATCATATTTTCCCTAATATCAGTCACATTCACTATGGTAAAATTGCAAAAATCGTGAAGGAAACTGCAAAAGAATGTAATTTACCCTATTACGAATACAAAACAATGGGAAGCGCTATTGTAGCCCACTTCAAACATTTACGTGACTTAGGAATGAAACCTGAATTATCTGTTTAAACTAAAAAAAATCTATTAATAATTAACCTTCCTTAATAGGCGCAGCAAATTAAGGACATTCAAAATTTTTATAATGAATCATATTCTTTCGGACAGAATCAACAATCTTGCAACTTCGCAGACATTAGCAATGGCCGCTTTGGCAAGAGAATTAAAAGCACAAGGAAAAGACATTATCAGCTTAAGTTTAGGTGAGCCAGATTTCAATACGCCAGACTTTATTAAAGAAGCAGTAATAAAAGCAGTAAACGAAAATTATAGCACTTATTCTCCAGTAGAAGGTTACCTTGAATTGAGAGAGGCGATTTGCAGAAAATTCAAAAGAGACAACGATTTAGATTATAAACCATCACAAATCGTAGTTTCTACAGGAGCAAAACAATCTTTATACAACATTGCACAAGTAATGTTAAACGATGGAGACGAAGTTATTTTACCAGCTCCATATTGGGTTTCTTATTTCGAAATCGTAAAACTTTCTGGAGGAGTTCCAGTTGAAGTTCCAACTTCTGTTGAAACAGATTTCAAAATTACTCCAGAGCAACTAGAAGCTGCAATCACACCAAAAACAAAAATGATGTGGTTTTCTTCTCCATGTAATCCTTCTGGATCTGTTTACAGCAGAGAAGAATTAACAGCATTGGCAAAAGTTTTAGAAAAACACCCAAATATTTACGTAGTTGCAGACGAAATCTATGAGCATATCAATTTCTCAGGAACTTTCTGCAGTATCGGTTCAATTCCGGGAATGTTCGAAAAAACAATTACTGTAAACGGAGTTGCAAAAGCATTTGCAATGACAGGATACAGAATTGGGTACATCGGAGCTCCTGAATTTATCGCAAAAGCTTGTACAAAAATTCAAGGACAAGTAACTTCTGGTGCAAATTCTGTAGCGCAAAGAGCTACTATTACAGCTGTAGATGCTGACCCAAGCGTATTAAACGAAATGGTTCAAGCTTTCCACGGTCGTAGAGATTTAGTGGTTGGATTATTAAAAGAAATTCCAGGAGTAAAAATCAACGTGCCAGAAGGTGCATTTTATGTATTCCCAGACGTTTCTTCTTTCTTCGGAAAAACTTTAAAAGGAACTGAAATCAAAGATGCAAACGATGTTTCGATGTATCTTTTAGCTGAGGCAAACGTTGCTACAGTAACAGGAGACGCTTTCGGAAATCCAAACTGTATTCGTTTCTCTTATGCAACAAGCAACGATATTTTAAAAGAAGCATTACGCAGAATCAAAGAAGCTTTGACTGCATAACAATATTCTAAGTTTTATTAAAAACGGCTTAAGGTTCAAAAGTTTCATCATTTTTATACTTTAAGCTGTTTTTTTTTATGAGTTTATTTTGGGCGTGTCCCTCTGGGTCGGGCTATCCGCTACAAGTCCTCGCACTTCCTTCGTCAGGCTGTGGGCTTTCCACTTCTATCCCTCACGCAAACCGTAAACGAGAAAAATTCGTTTTCAAAAGAAAACAATATCTGGTTCAATTGCCTCCAGCTTCAGCTGGAGGTTATAATTAAACTTCTATATAGGCTTTAGCCAAACTATGCATTCGGCTAAAGCCACTAACTTGATCCTTTTAATTCCTCCAGCTAAAGCTTGAGGCAATTGAAACAAAAATATAAGTTTCAAAATTCCCATTCCACAATATTATAAAACCCCAAATGTAATCCTGTAAAACATTCCATTCTATAGTTCCCATCTTTGTAATGTATTAATTTAAAAACTATTAGTCATGATACATACAGATGAAACCACACAAGAAGCAGTTAAAACTTTAGAAGGATTAATTTCAATCCTTGAAGACGGAAAATTAGGATATACAGATGCAGCAGAACATATAGAAAATCCTGCAATGAAAACAGATTTCCTTGAATATGCCCGCGAACGCGCTTTATTTATTGTAGAACTACAAAATCAAATCAATAAACTAGGAAAATCAACAGACAACTCAGGAGGAAGGCCACTAGGAGCTTTACACCGAGTTTGGATCGATATTAAATCGGCATTTACTGGCGGCGACACAGAAGCCATTATAAACGCTTGTATTACAGGTGAAGAAGCTGCTGTTGAAAAATACAAAAAAGCACTAGAAGAAAATCATTTAGAGCACGATCAGATCTATATTGTTTCTAAACAATTAAACAGTATTCAAAATACTTTATCACAAATTAAAATGAGAGCAAGCTAAACGATTCATGCTTTTTTTTGAAAACTGCTCAGTCTTCGGATTGGGCGGTTTTTTTTATTTGTTTAATTAAGATAACAATTCTTACATTTGTGGCGCTAAAAAAATCTTAACTAATCAAATAAAACCTAATGAAGTTTATAATCCGCTTTCTATTTACATTTGTTCTCTTTATCAGCCTATTTTCTAATCATTTAAGAGCACAAGCAACAGGTAACTTCATTAAAGCATCAATAGGTTACGGATCAAGTTCTTCTTATTATATCGAAGATTATGGAAGCCAGGATGAAGTAGATGTTATGGGAGGAGGCCTTTATCTTCAAGGCGAATATATTATAGGACTAAAATCATGGTTTAGTATAAGACCTTACGCTGGTGCCATTTTTGAATCTGTTGATGAAGATCAAAATCTGCAAAATCAACCTCAATATAAAGTAACAACTAATGCTTTTTTGATGGGAGGAAAAGTTCGTCTTTGTGCACCAATTCCATGGGTCGCTCCATTTATTGAAGGTGGTATCGGAACGTCGATTGGCAAATTCGAGACCTTTACACCAAACGTTAATTTTAATAAAAGCGATGTTTTACTACATATTCCATTTAGTATTGGATTGGCTGTCGGCAGACATAATAATTTCGAAATCGGAATTTCTGGGTATTTTCATCCAGCTGCAAAACAGTCTACCGCCGTATTCGCACTTGGGTATAATTTCCCGCTCGATTAATTATCTTTCTTAATCAAAAATTAAAATTAAATCATTCCATATTAAGTTAACAATTTCAAAAAAATCGCTTCATCGCTAGCAAACTCGAATAATTTATTAGACCTTTGCACACTTTTTTTCGGGAATACCACAAAAGTCTAAAGTTTTAGAAATGAAGAAGAAAATCGAAATATTAGCTCCTGCTAGAGATTTAATTGGAGGAATCGCTGCCATAAACAGTGGCGCTGATGCTGTATATATTGGCGCGCCACAATTTGGAGCGCGCTCTAATGCCAACAACTCAATCGAAGATGTGGCAGAACTAGTTAAATACGCGCACTTATTTAACGCACAGGTTTTTGTGGTTATGAATACCATTTTATACGACAATGAATTAGAAACTTGTCGCGCTATGATTTGGGAATTATACGATATTGGTGTCGACGCCCTGATCATTCAGGATATGGCGATTATGGAAATGGACTTGCCTCCTATCGTACTTCACGCCAGTACACAAGCCAATAATCGTGACGCAGATAAAATTAAATTCCTAAAAGATGCCGGAATCAAACGTGTTGTTTTAGCACGTGAATTAAACTTGCATCAAATTAAAACAATATACGACCACGCTGATGTTGAACTAGAGTTTTTCGTAACCGGAGCTTTATGTGTTTCTTTTAGCGGAAACTGTTATATGAGTGTGGCCAACGGAGAACGTAGCGCCAATCGTGGTTCTTGCGCGCAAAACTGCCGTTTACCTTATAACCTAATCGATGGAAACGGAGATACTTTAATCAGAAACAGTCACTTGCTTTCGATTAAAGATTTAGATGTTTCAGATCAGATTCCGAATTTGATTGAAGCTGGAATCGTTTCTTTCAAAATCGAAGGAAGATTAAAAGACGTTGCTTATGTTAAAAATAACGTATCTTATTTACGTCAGAAATTAGACAGCTATTTAGAAGGAAGCGATAAATACATTAAAGCCTCTTCAGGAAAATGCACGTATACTTTTGATTCTACTTTAAGCAGAACTTTCAACCGTGGTTATACCGATTATTTCGTAAACGAAAGACACAGTTCTATTGGTTCTTGGGAAAGCCCAAAATCAAAAGGACAATATATTGGTAAATTAATTAGAACTGTCGGAAACGCTTACGAGATCGAAAACGGCGAATTATTAAACAATGGTGACGGACTTTGCTTCATCAACGAAAATAATGAAGCTGACGGAATCTACGTAAACAAAGCCGAGAACGGAAAAGTATATCCAAACGTTCTGAAAGAAATTAAAGACGGAACTTTCATCTATAGAAACAACGACGCTGCTTTCATTAAAATTGTTGAAAGAGAAGACAGTGCAATCCGTAAAATCGGAACTACTTTATTGCTTACAGAAAACGAAAACGGTTTTGAATTACTCGCTACCGACGAAGATGGAAACGTAAGTACAGTAAAATTAGAGCACCCGAAAGAACAAACGAAAACGGGCGAATCGATCGAAGAAAACATCAAAGTTCAATTAGCAAAAACAGGTTTCACACCTTACAGCGCCGATGAAATTAATGTAATGTTCTCTGAAAACTGGTTCCTTCCTATTTCAAAAATCAACGAAATGAGAAGAAATGTTTTCGAACAATTATCAGAAATTCGTCTAGCAAATTACGTTCGCGAAGAACACCAATTGGTAAAAACGTCACATCCTTATCCAGAAACCAAATTGGATTTCATGTACAACGTTTCGAACAAAACCGCTCGTAAATTCTACGAACGCCACGGTGTTACCGAAATCGAAAAAGCATTCGAATTACAATGGGATCCAGGAAAATCTCGTGTAATGACAACCAAATATTGCATCAAGTACGAGTTAAAAAAATGCCCAATTCACCAAAAAGACATTGTAGGTGTTAAAGTAAAAGAACCTTTGGTTTTAAAACAAGGTGAGTTGGAATACAAACTAAAATTCAACTGCAAACCTTGTGAAATGGAAATCTGGGAAAAAGATGCTGAATTTGAGATTGAAGAAGATCATTTTCACTAAAAAAGTTTAATCGCAAAGGACGCAAAGTTTACGCAAGGTTCGCAAAGATTTTAAAATATCTTTGCGAACCTTTTCTTTTACTTAAAAACTTGACCTTGCGTTCTTCGCGTAATTCTTTGCGCTCTTTGCGGTTAAATTAATTTGCAAAATCAGCACGAGAACTTTGCGGTTAAAAAAAGCTTTTTCCCTACTTTTACTACTCAAACAATACAACACACCAAAATGAAAATATTACTCCTAGGTTCAGGCGAATTAGGCAAAGAATTTGTCATTGCCGCACAACGAATCGGACAAACCATAATTGCAGTTGATAGTTACGAAAATGCTCCAGCCATGCAAGTCGCACACGGTTTTGAAGTCATCAACATGCTTGACGGCGAAGCACTTGATCGAATCGTAGCCAAACACCAACCCGATTTTATAGTTCCAGAAATAGAAGCTATTCGTACCGAGCGTTTTTACGATTACGAAAAACAAGGAATTACCGTTGTTCCTTCAGCGAAAGCGGCAAACTTTACCATGAATCGTAAGGCTATTCGTGATTTAGCAGCAAAAGAATTGGGATTACGAACAGCAAAATATCAATACGCAACATCTGCAGAAGAACTGCAAAAAGCCGTTCAGGAGGTTGGAATTCCTTGCGTGGTAAAACCATTAATGTCTTCGTCTGGGAAAGGACAATCAACAATCAAAACAGAGAGCGATATCGAAAAAGCATGGCAATATGCTGTTGCAGGTTCTCGTGGTGATGTTATCGAAGTTATTGTAGAAGCTTTTGTAGATTTCCATTCAGAAATTACACTTTTAACGATTACTCAAAATAACAACCCAACTTTGTTTTGCGCTCCAATTGGTCACAGACAAGAAAGAGGCGATTACCAAGAAAGCTGGCAACCAGCTTTGGTATCAGAAAAGGATTTATATGAAGCTCAGGATATGGCCGAAAAAATTACGGAAGCACTTGGCGGTGCCGGACTTTTTGGTGTTGAGTTTTTCCTAACCAATGAAGGCGTTTATTTCTCTGAGCTTTCTCCCCGCCCGCATGATACCGGAATGGTAACTTTAGCAGGAACGCAGAACTTCAACGAATTTGAACTGCACTTAAGAGCTATTTTAAGCCTTCCGATTTTTGAAATTACTTTAGAAAAAGCTGGAGCAAGTGCTGTAATTTTAGCATCAGAAGATTCAGCCAATCCAACTTTCAGCGGAATCGAAAAAGTAGCCGCTTTACCCAAAACCGATTTCAGGATTTTTGGAAAACCGACGTCAAGACCTTACCGAAGAATGGGTGTGGTTTTAAGCCACGATACACTTTCAACTCCAATTACCGAAGTAATAGAGCGTGCCAAAGAAACGGCAAAATTAATAACTGTAAACTCTTAGAAAATGAAAAATATACTTTTAGCGACTTTCCTTTTTATTGGAATCGCAGTACAGGCGCAAGACAAAAAGAAATTTGACAAACCAACAATCGTTGAAGCTTCTTGCGGAGAATGTCAGTTCGGAATGAAAGGTAAAAGCTGTGATTTAGCCGTTCGCATTGACGGAAAAAGCTATTTCGTGGACGGAACTACAATTCACGATCACGGAGATGCACACTCAGAAAAAGGTTTTTGTAATGCGATTAGTAAAGCTTTAGTTACGGGAGAAATTAAAGGAGATAGATTTAAAGCAACTTCATTTACTTTAATAGACGATAAAAAATAATGGCATTAATTCTCGAAAACATTGCCAAACACGTTTCTCTGACACAAGAAGAACAGGCGCTTTTTTTATCTAAACTAGAAACCAATACTTACAAAGCCAAAACGCTTTTATTAAACGCCGGCGAAGTCTGCAAACATTCGTATTTTGTAAACTCTGGAATTTTAAGAAGTTTCAATATCAACGACAATATTGTTGAACACGTACTTTCTTTCGCTTGCGAAGGCTGGTGGATGAGCGATATGTACAGTTATTTTTCGCAAAAACCGGGACAGCTTTTTATTGAAGTTCTGGAAGAAGCCGAAGTAGTTTCTTTGTCTAAAGAAAATCAGGAACAATTGTATCTTGAAATTCCAAAACTGGAACGCTTTTTCAGAATTTTAATTGAAAATTCATTGGTTGCAAATCAGCAGAGATTAATGGATAATTTGAGTTTACCTGCGGAAGAACGCTTTGAAAAATTCACTAAAAAATACGGAACATTGGTGCATAAAGTTCCTCAAAAACAAATCGCTTCTTTCATTGGTGTAACACCGGAATTTTTCAGTAAAATGAAAGCTCGCCTTTTGAAAAAGTAAAATTAAACCATTAAGATATTAAGATTCATTAAGCTAGACTTAATCTTCCTTATTTTTAAGGATATAAAGCTTAACTTTCTTAATATCTTAATGGTAAAAAAAAGAATTAAAATTGCTCAACCTCTGTAGAGTGTTCCATTGCGGTTATTGCTGATTTTCCTAACATTACCGTGTTCTGAACGGCATCGAAATAAGAAGTTCCCACAAAAGCCTGATGTTTTACCGCTCTGAATCCGTTTTTCTGTAAAGCGAATTCGCGTTCCTGCAATTCTGAATATCCTGCCATTCCTCGCTCTTTGTACGCTTTAGACAATTCGAACATACTTGTATTCAAAGCATGGAATCCTGCTAAAGTGATGAACTGGAAGCTATATCCCATTGCAGCCAAATCTTCTCTGAATGTTTCCATTTCAGCAACTGATAATTTTGCTGCCCAATTGAAAGACGGAGAACAATTGTAAGCCAGCATTTTATCTGGAAATTCTTTTTTCATTGCTTTTGCAAATTTTCTAGCATAATCTAAATCCGGATTACTGGTTTCCATCCAAATTAAATCGGCATAAGGTGCGTAACTCAAACCTCTTGCAATTCCTTGATCGATTCCGTTATTTACATAAAAGAAACCTTCAGGCGTTTTCTCGCCCGTTAAAAACTTTCTGTCTCTTGGATCTGCGTCGCTCGTTAATAAATTAGCTGCATCAGCATCTGTTCTTGCCACAATTAAAGTTGAAACGCCCATAACATCTGAAGCCAGTCGTGCTGCAATTAGTTTATTTATCGCTTCCTGAGTTGGAACCAAAACCTTTCCACCCAAGTGTCCGCACTTTTTAGCAGAACTCAGCTGATCTTCAAAATGAACTCCAGAAGCTCCAGCTTCAATCATAGATTTCATCAATTCGAAAGCATTTAAGTTTCCTCCAAAACCTGCTTCAGCATCGGCTACAATTGGAACTAAATAATCTTTTTTATCTTCAATATTATTTACAATCTGAATCTGATCGGCACGCAACAACGCATTGTTGATTTTTTTAACCACCATCGGAACGCTGTTTACTGGGTAAAGTGATTGGTCAGGATACATTTCGCCCGCCAGATTTGCATCAGCAGCAACCTGCCATCCGCTTAAATAAATCGCTTCTAAACCCGCATCGACTTCCTGAATTGCTTGATTTCCAGTCAACGCCCCCAAACCCGCAACATAATCCTGACTTTTTAACTTTCTCCATAACTTTTCTGCACCCATTTTCGCAATAGAATGCTCAATTTTATAAGACCCTTGAAGCGTTACTACTTCGCTTGCGGTGTAAGGACGCTCAACACCTTTCCATCTCGGGTTTGTAATCCAATCGTTAATCAATTCCTGAATTCTGTCTTCTGTTGTTTTCATAATATAGTTTAGTTAAAGTGGTTCGTAAGTTTAGTATTCAGTCGCAGTTTTTAGTTTTCAGTTTAACTGGACTAACTTTTCTCATTTTATCTGCCTGATCTGCAAAATCTGCGGGAAAAAAATTATTCGCTCGCAGATCTGGCAGATTGAGCAGATTTTAAAAGTTTATAAGTATTTGTAACACGGAATCGTCAAGAAATCAACGAAATCTGAATTTACCACTAATCTTTCCAATACTTTTTCAGCTAATGGAAATTGTTGTTTTTCATGATTTTCTTCGCCTAATTCCTCTTTGATTTTACTGAATTCATCTAAAGCCAATTCATGATAATAAGCCAAATCTAATTTTCGTCCATTATCCAAAAACACTTTATTCTGAAGCCATTGCCACAATTGCGATCTTGAAATTTCGGCCGTTGCTGCGTCTTCCATCAAATTATGCAATGCTGCAGCACCTTGTCCGTTCAGCCAGGAAGCCAAATACAAAACTCCAACATTGATATTTTTTCGAACACCATTTTCAGTGATGATTCCAATTGGCGGTTCAATCAAATCGGCTTCTGTAATTTTTCGATGTTCTCTTTTTATATGAATCTGATTTGGAGTTGGCATTCCTTTATCAAAAATCTCTTTTGCTATTGCAACTAAATCTGGATGCGCTACCCAAGTTCCGTCATGACCGTTTCGAACTTCACGCTCTTTGTCGGTTTTTACTTTTGCAAAAGCAACTGCATTGGCTTCTTGATTGTTTCGAATCGGAATCTGTGCTGCCATTCCACCAATCGCATGAATTCCTCTTTTATGACATCTCTGAATTACCAAATTCGAATAGGCATTCATAAAAGGCGAAGTCATATTTACCTGATCGCGATCTGGAACAATGAATTTTGGATTTTTTCTAAACTTCTTGATGTATGAGAAAATGTAATCCCAACGTCCGCAATTCAAGCCAACAATATGGTCTTTCAATTCGTGAATAATTTCATCCAGCTGAAAACTTGCCGTTATGGTTTCAATTAAAACCGTCACTTTTATCGTTCCTCTTTTCAGTTTCAAATAATCCTCGGTAAAATCAATTACGTTATTCCACCAGCGCGCTTCCAGATAATGTTCTAATTTCGGAATGTAGAAATGCGCCAGAATTATTTTCCAAAAGTCGTTTATGATTATGAAAAACATACAGTCCGAAATCTATCAAAGAACCCGAAATTTCTTTTCCTTCAATTAAAACATGCTTTTCTGGCAAATGCAAACCTCTTGGGCGAACAATCAGCGTTGCTGTTTTTTCATTCAAATGATACGATTTCTGTTTAACCAAATCTGTAAACGTAATTGTTTTTTTTACTGCATCAATTAAATTCACTTGCCCATCCATCAGGTTTTGCCAAGTTGGCGAAGTGCTGTCTTCAAAATCGGCCATAAACGTTTTGGCGCCAGAATTCAAAGCATTGATAATCATTTTACGGTCAACTGGACCAGTAATTTCCACTCTTCGATCCAGTAAATCTTTAGGAATTTCTCCAGCTGTCCAATTACTTTCTCTGATGCTTTTTGTTTCAGGAGTAAAAACGGGCATGATTCCCTGATCAAAAGTGACTTGTTTCTGTTCTCTCTGTAAAAGCAATAATTTTCTTTGCGATTCGAATTTTCTGTGCAATTCGATAATAAACGCAGTCGCTTCTTCTGTCCAGATTTTTGGATAAGCAAGCTTTTTGTCGGCTAGGAATTCTATAGCCATTTCAGTAATCTCTAATTGGTTTTTCATAGCTGCAGATTTTAATTTTTAATTTGACTAAACAGATTTTCTATTCAATCCTTTTCATCGTATCAAAACAACTCAATCATAACTAATTCATAATTAACAAGTTTCAACGATACAATGTTATAAAAAAGTTTTTCACAAAACAAGCGAACGTTCGCTAAATTTTAAAAATATTTTTTTGGCGATTATTTTTAGATTACTTACATTTGGATTATGGATATCGAAAAAGACTATATAAAGCTGATTTTTGGGCTAAAAATGAAACAAGTTCGAACGCAAAAAAACTTGTCTCTTTTTGGCTTAGCCAAACTGACCAATCTTTCAAAATCGTACTTAAACGAAATTGAAAAGGGAAAAAAATATCCAAAAACAGATAAAATTCTGCTTCTTTGTGAACATTTGGACGTGAATTACGACCAAATGGTATCTTTAAAACTCGACAACAACCTCGCTCCTATTGGCGAAATCTTGAAATCAGGAATTTTAAAAGAGATTCCGCTCGAGCTTTTCGGGATCCAGGAAGCGGATTTAATCGATATTATTGCGAATGCTCCAGCAAAAGTCAATGCGTTTATTAGTACAATAATCGAAATCGCACAACATTACAATTTAAGTCGAGAAAGTTTCTTTTTGGCGGCTTTGCGCTCGTATCAAGAAGCGCACAGTAATTATTTTGAAGATTTGGAAGAAAGAGTAGTTGCGTTTTCAAAGTCTTTTCAGATTAACCTGGATTCTAAAATCAGCGTTGAAGAATTGGAAGCTATTTTAAAAGAAGAATACGAATATAATATCAAAGAAATCGTTTTTACAGATCAGGAAGCTTTGGGCGATTTGCGCTCTATTTATGTTCCGACAAGCAAAACTTTATTGCTTTCTACCGAACTTGACGCTCCACAAAAAGCTTTTATTTTAGCTAAAGAAATCGCTTATAATTATCTAAAAATATCCGATCGATTACTGACTTTCAGCTGGATTAAGTTTGAAAATTTCGATCAGGTTTTGCATAACTTTTATGCTTCTTATTTTGCCGGTGCTTTATTATTGCCGAGAAAATTAGTTGTCGATAAAATCAATTCTTTTTTAGAAAATGAAAATCCAAAACCCGAAGAATTTGTTCAATTAATTGAAAGTTTTGAAGTTTCGCCCGAATCTTTTTACCAAAGATTGACCAATTTATTGCCGAAAGATTTTCAGTTGAAAAATTTATTCTTTTTAAGATTATCACATAAAATCGATTCTGATTTTTACCAGATCAATAAAGAGTTGCATATTACACATCAGCAAGAACCACATGCGAATGAAACCAACGAACATTATTGCAGAAGATGGGTTTCGGTAAAAACAATTGACGAAGCGATCAAACAAAACAAATCTCATTTTTTTGATGCCCAAATATCGAGTTATGCCAATAGCGGAAACGAATATTTAGTATTTTCATCGGCAACAAAAGATCCTTTTTTGCATGATACCATTCGAAGTATTTCTGTTGGAATTTTGATCAATCCAACCATGAAAAAGAAATTCAAATTCATCGACGGAAAACCTTTGGTGAAACGAATTGTTGGTGTAACTTGTGAGACTTGCGCTGTCAAAGATTGCTTAGAAAGAGCCGCCCCACCAATTGTTTTAGAAAGAAAAAAACGCCACGAGAATACAGATGCTGTTGTACAGCAATTTATGAATCAATATAGTTAGAATGCCATGAAATATTTTGCTTTACTCATCACGCTGTTTTTCATTAACTTCAACCAGAAAACAGATAAACTTACTGGCCGATACAATTATTTGATTGAAAACGATAATGATTATATCCTAAAAGATAAAATTACTTTTAAGGACAGCATTTTTGCCTTTGATAACAAATATTTGCCGAAAGGAAAAGTTTCTTATGGCAATGTAATACTATTGGATAATTTCATTAATACCGATTTGATTATCAGTATTCCAAAAGACCAAATCGAAAAAGATACAATTCCTTTTTTTATGCATGATAAGAAAAGCCCTTCTGCGAATTATCTTGATGAAGTGGTAGGGAAAGGCAAATTGGTTAGGATTAAGTAGTTTTTAATAATCTCGCAAAGACGCTAAGTCGCAAAGATTATTTTTCTTTGAGTGCAATTGTCTAACGCAATCTTGTCATCCTTAGGAACGAAGGATCACAGTCGGAAGTCGACAAAGATTGGCGATTATGCAGGCGCAATTTCTAGTGTGATCCTTCGTCCCTCAGGATCACAAACTGTATGGTTAATTTGAAGATAAAAAACCTTTAAAATTTCCAATCTTTGTAGAGTTACTTGCGAAGATTTCTCCTTCGTCGAAATGACAAACTTTATGGTGACTTTGAGGTAAAAACATGTTAATTTCCAATCTTTGTCAACTTCCGAGTGTATCCTTCGTTCCTCAGGATGACAAACTTTGTGGTTACACTTTGTGTTCAATCGTAAATAAAACTTCTTCTGAAAACTAAAAACTTCTAAAATAGCCCCGATAGAAGTGGAAATCCTTTTGTGTCTCGTTCCTTTAACGAGACACAAAAGATTGAAACGGATAGCGGGACTAAACGTCTTTTGAAAACGATACTTCTGCTCCCGAAAAAAACTTAGCATCTCAGCATCTTAAAACCTCAGAATCTTTCTTAATCTACATTAAGTGCTTTTCGTCTACATCGACTGTATCTTTGTACTATCAAAATCAATAAAAGACAAAATCATGGAAAATATAGTATTGCACAAAGCAGACACAAGAGGAAATGCAAATCACGGATGGTTGAACGCTTATCATAGCTTTAGTTTTGCGAGCTGGTACAATCCCGATAGAATTCAGTTTGGAGCGCTTCGTGTTTTGAACGATGATACGATTGCTGCGGGAATGGGATTTGGAACTCACCCTCACGATAATATGGAAATTATTACGATTCCGTTGGAAGGTGATTTGGCTCACAAAGATAGCATGGGAAATACGGAAGTGATCAAAAACGGTGATATTCAGGTAATGAGTGCAGGAACTGGAATTCAGCACAGTGAGTTTAACCCGAATGAAGATCAGCAGACTAAATTGTTGCAGATTTGGTTGTTTCCAAACAAAAGAAATGTTACGCCACGTTACCAACAAATTACTTTGGATGTTGCCGATAGACACAATAAATTGTCTCAGGTTTTATCTCCAAATGCAGATGATGAAGGGGTTTGGATTCACCAAGACGCATGGTTCAATATGGGTAATTTCGATTCTGGAGTTACGGCCGAATATAAAATCAAAAAAGAAGGAAACGGAGTTTATGCTTTCGTTTTAAAAGGAAATGTAACCATCAACGGTCAGGAATTAAACTCTCGTGATGCAGTTGGAATTTCAGGAACTGATGTTTTAAATATTAAAGCCAATACAGATGCTGAATTTTTATTAATGGACATTCCGATGAATTATTAATTCAAACAAAAACAATTAATACCTGTACTTTGAAACGATAATAAATCTGGAAATCAGATTATTATCGTTTCTTTTTTTGCTCCATTTCAAAAAAGAAAGACTAACTTTATGAATAAGAAATTGGTCTGACTTTAAAATTAAATTCATCCTTAAAATTTTAAAACCATGAATCCAAATAACCTAACTAAAGAATATACAAACGGAGAAGTTACGATTGTATGGCAATCTGGAAAATGCATTCATTCTGCCAATTGTGTCAAAAACAATCCAGATGTTTTTCTCCCAAAAGAAAAACCGTGGATTACTCCAGAACAATCTACAACTGAGAAAATAATTTCTACTGTTAATAAATGTCCTTCGGGAGCGCTGACATTTTATATGAATAGCAAAAACTAAGCTTAAGCATTAGTTTTTTTCGCCACAGATTAAAAGGATTAAATTGATTTTTTTCGCCACGTCTCGAGCGATAGCGAACAGGCGTAGCAATTGCTCGAAATAAATTGAATTGAAATTTGTGGAAATTTGTGGAAATTCGTGGCAATATTTCTTTTAATCCTTTTAATCTGTGTAATCTGTGGCAAAAACAATCACATTTTTCATTTCTTAATCTAGGTTAAGTGCTTCAGGACAACTGTCACCGTAACTTTGTCCTATCAAAATGAAACAAATTAATTATTTAAAAAAATAAAATTATGGCAACTACAAAATGGTCAATTGACCCAACTCACTCAGAAATTGGTTTTAAAGTTAAACACATGATGTTTACAAATGTTTCAGGAAAATTCGGAACTTATGATGCTTCTGCAATCACAGAAGGAGAAAGTTTTGATAATGCAGAGTTCAGTTTTTCTGCTGATATTGCTTCAGTAGACACTGCAAACGCGGATCGTGACGGACATTTAAGAAGCGGTGATTTCTTTGACGCTGAAAATCACCCGAAATTAACTTTCAAATCTTCTGCTTTCAAAAAAATCAATGATGGTGAATATGAATTAACTGGAGATTTAGACATTAAAGGTGTTTCTAAAACAGTAAAATTCCCAGTTGAATTTAGCGGAATCATGACTGATCCTTGGGGAAATACAAAAGTAGGTTTAAGCATAGAAGGAAAAATTAATCGTAAAGATTGGGGTTTAAACTGGAACTCAGCTCTTGAAACAGGTGGCGTTTTAGTAGGTGAAGAAGTAAAATTAAACATCGAATTACAATTTGTAAAACAAGCCTAATTAAGCATTCTCGGATTTAATTGGTTGGTTAAGAAATCCTGTACTTTTTAGTATGGGATTTTTGCTTTTAGGAACGGGGCTTCGACTTCGCTCAGCCTGACAATCGTATTCTTAAAGATATCATATGTCAGACTGAGCGAAGTCGAAACCCTTTTTTACTTTATATTTCTAAATTCAGTCGGCGACATTCCGGTTTGTTTTTTGAAGAATCTGGAGAAATACGAATAATCTTCGTAACCGACTTTGAATGCTACTTCATTTACAGCTAATTGTTTGTCGATCAGCATTCTTTTTATTTCCAAAATCACTCGGTCTGTAATTACTTCTGTTGCTGTTTTTTGGAGAATTTCGTTACAGATTCTGTTTAAATGCTTCAACGTAATATTTAGTTTTTCTGCATAAAATGAAGGTAGTTTCTCTGTTCTGAAATATTCTTCTAAAAGCGATTCAAACGTATTGATTTTAATATTGTAAGAATGGGTTTGATGCGAATACGTTTCGCCATATTTTCTGGCGACTTCGATATGAATGCAATCCAATAAATTCAATAATTTGTCTAATTGGTATTTATTAGCTTGATTATTTTCTTGAATCAACAAATCGAAATAAGGTAGGATTTTCGGGATTTCCTTTTCTTCAAAAACCATCTCGGGGCGGTTTTGAATGGAATGGTAAAAATTGTAATCGTTGATTTTTTTCTGTCCGAAATACAGATTGTACAATTCCTGTGAAAAGATAATAACGAAACCTTCAATATCTTCCGATAAATTCCAATGGTGCATTTGTCCAGGTTGAAGCACAAAAAGACTTCCTCTTTTGATTTCGAATTGATCAAAATCGACTTCATGCAATCCCGACCCCTTTGTAAAAAAGACCATTAAATAGGAATCGTGGCGATGCGGTTCTTCTACAAAACTGTGACTTTTTAAATGCTCTTTAAAAGTATTTACATAAAAATCACGATGAATGTCGTTACAGCTAAAATTCTGAACACTATAAATGGGATATTTTTTCATAATAGGTATTATTTATTTTCTTGATTATAAAAATCCCCCGTTTTCCATTTTGTAATTTGGAATTTGCTTTTTGAAAATTTTAAATCAAAATGTCTTTATTGTGCTATAATAAGCGAAGATACTAAAAAGACTTTTATAATGCTCTGAATTACCTTTGTATAAACAAAAATCAACAATATCATGTCAAGCGCATTAACTCATATTTTAAAAAACGAATGTCCTGTTTGTCATAAAGGAAAAGTTTTTACAGACAAAAATATTTTTCTGAATTTCAGTTTTCCGAAAATGAATGAATACTGCAGTCATTGCAATTATAAATTCCAAAAAGAGCCTGGTTATTTCTTTGGCGCTATGTATGTAAACTACGGATTAACAGTTGCTCAAGGAATTGCAACCTATTGTATTGCACAGTATTTTTTCGAAACAAACTTCGATTTAAGAATCCTTCCTATTATTGCTATTGTGATTACTTTACTGACTCCTTTTAATCTTAGATTTTCAAGATTAGCATGGATTTATATGTTTAAGGGATATACGAGCTAAAAAAATAGTACTTTTGCCTCTCAATTGAAACTAATTTTCAATCAAAAAAAATAAAAAACAAATTAGACAAATGAAAGCATACGTATTTCCGGGTCAAGGTGCGCAATTCACAGGAATGGGTAAAGACCTTTATGAAAATTCGGCTTTAGCCAAAGAATTATTCGAAAAAGCAAATGAAATTCTAGGTTTCAGAATTACAGATATCATGTTTGAAGGCACTGCCGAAGAACTAAAAGAAACTAAAGTAACGCAACCAGCTGTATTTTTGCACTCTGTTATTTTAGCTAAAACTTTAGAAAATTTCAAACCGGAAATGGTTGCAGGACATTCATTAGGAGAATTTTCAGCTTTAGTTGCTAACGGAACTTTATCTTTTGAAGATGGTCTTAAATTAGTTTCTCAGCGTGCTTTGGCGATGCAAAAAGCTTGCGAAATCACCCCATCTACAATGGCTGCTGTTTTAGGTTTAGCGGATAATGTTGTGGAAGAAGTTTGTGCTTCTATCGACGGTATTGTGGTTGCTGCAAACTATAACTGCCCTGGACAATTAGTAATTTCTGGCGAAACTACTGCTGTTGAAAAAGCTTGCGAAGCAATGAAAGCTGCTGGAGCAAAACGTGCTTTGATTTTACCTGTTGGAGGAGCTTTTCACTCTCCAATGATGGAGCCAGCAAGAGAAGAATTGGCTGCCGCAATTGAAGCAACTACTTTCTCTGCTCCTATTTGCCCAGTGTATCAAAATGTAACTGCCAATGCGGTTTCTGATGCAAACGAAATTAAAAAGAACTTAATCATTCAATTGACTGCTCCTGTAAAATGGACTCAGTCAGTACAGCAAATGATCGCTGACGGCGCTACTTTATTCACTGAAGTTGGCCTGGAAAAGTTTTAACTGGATTGATTAATAAAATTGATAAAGAAGCTGCTGTTGCTAATGCGTAATTTTTAAGTTGTCAGTAATCAGTTAAAACAATATTTATAAAAAATCCTCATGAACAGATTGTTTATGAGGATTTTTACTTTTATAACTCTTTTGCTTCTACACTGTAATTATTTAGAATTCCAGTAATAAGATAATTTTGATTTCGTTTTTCAAAAAAAATGTACCAAGTCGTTCTCGTATTAGATTTATAAAAGATATAATTTAATCCTAAATATTGAAGCGGTTTTGGAGTTTTCTTATGAGGAAAACTTGAAACACTCGAAATAATAAAACCAACAATTTTATCTATATAATTCTGAGCAGATTCAGAAAAACCAAAATACTCTTCCTTAAAAAGTGTATAAACTAAATTATCAAAATATTCCAGAACGTTATTTTCAAAAATTATTTTTTCCAAGGATAAGCTTTTATTCTTTTAGACATTTCAGCTTTAAACTCCTCTGGCGTCAATCCTTTTGCAAATTCCGCATCAAAATCGAAAGTTTCACGATCTATACCTTTAAATTTTGGTTTTTGAACTTCGTATTCTACTCTTGGTTCTTCAACCTTGTTCTTTTTATTTTCTTTATCCGAGCCCATTATTCCTACATTTTAATTCTTACAAATTTACAAAATAAAATGAATCAGATTTTACAAAACTTTCTTTTCCTTCTTCTTGTAATTTACAATAAAAACACCGAGAATAATTAAAGCTGTAGCAATAATAAAATCTATTGTAATCACTTCGTCTAAAAGCAGCCAGCCTAGAAAAACTGCAATTATCGTATTGATGTACGATAAAATAGAAACCTGCACTGCTGTAACATGTTTCAGAGCGTAATTATAGCTAAAAAAAGCAATTACAGATCCAAAAATCGACAAATACAATGCTGCTAAAATACTTTTAGAACTCCATAAGCTCACATCAATATTGGGCGAAAAAATAAATGCCAAAACAATCTGGATGCACGAAGCCATTGTAAACTGGTAAAATAAATTAAGAATTATATTTTTAGATTTATTCCCATGAAGTTTGGTATAAATTGTTCCTCCAGCCCAAGCCAATATCGCAAATCCCATGAACATCATTCCGGTTCTATAATCAGCATCTAAAAAGGATCCGAGGCCGTCTTTAAAAATAAAAACCACCCCTGAAAATCCAATAATTACACCTATAAATCCTCTTAAACTCATTTTTTGCAGTCCAAACATAATGCTGCCTAGAAAAATAAGTATCGGAGACAAGGCACTTATCACAGATGCTAATCCGCTAGGTACAGTCTGCTCGGCTATGGTTGTAAACCCATTTGCTATTACAATCATTAACACAGAAGGAACGAGCTGATGTTTTAAATTCTCCCATCCAATCCATTTTAACTCTTTCTTAAACAATAAAATTGTCATCATGATCAATCCCGCTAATCCCTGGCGAATTGAAGTTACAAACCAAGGCGGAATCGTTTCAACTGCAACGCGAATTCCTAAAAAGGTTGTTCCCCAGATAATTCCAACTGCTGCAAGAGCAAAAATTAATTTATAATCTAAATTTTGTTTCATAAAAATGCTTTAAAAAAAAGTCCCAAACTATATTACTATAATCTGGGACTTTAAAAAATTATAATTTTATTTAAAAATTACTTATTCCTTACTTTTTGTTCCCATTCCCAGGCGCTTGCCATCGCTTTATCAAGACTTAGTTCAGCCTTCCATCCTAAGACGTTATTTGCCTTATCTGTATTTGCGTAAGCTTCAGTAATATCACCTTCGCGGCGAGGCATCATCTTATAAGGCAGTTTTTTACCGCTGACTTTTTCAAAACTATGAATCACTTCAAGAACAGAACTTCCCTTTCCAGTTCCTAAATTGAAGGTTTCCACTTTTGCTAAATTCTTTTTATTTAACAAACGCTGTAAAGCAATTACGTGTGCTTTTGCTAAATCGACAACGTGAATATAATCGCGAACTGCAGTTCCGTCTGGAGTTGGGTAATCATTACCAAAAACAGATAATTCCTGGCGCATTCCTACACCTGTTTGTGTAATAAAAGGCACTAAATTTTGAGGAACCCCCAAAGGCAATTCTCCAATTTCTACTGATTCGTGAGCTCCAACCGGGTTAAAGTAACGCAATAAAATCGCGCTGATATTGGTAACTTTCGCGGTGTCTGTAATAATTTCTTCTCCAATCTGTTTTGTGTTTCCGTAAGGAGACATTGCCAACTGAACTGGAGCATCTTCTGTAATTGGCATTTTTTCGGCTTGACCGTAAACGGTACAAGACGAGCTAAAAATAAAACTTGCTTCAGGTTTTTGCTGTAATTCCTGTAAAAGATAAATTAAACTGCTAATGTTGTTTTCATAATACAATAAAGGCTGCTCAACACTTTCGCCCACTGCTTTTGAGGCCGCAAAATGAATTACCCCAGTAACATCATTATGTTTTTTAAAAAAATCCTGCACTGCAGTCTTTTCTCTTAAATCTAATTTTTCAAATAAAGGTGTTTTCCCTGTAATTGCTGTAATTCCATTTAAAACATCTTCTGAAGAATTGGAAAGGTTATCAATAATCACTACTTCGAAGCCTTCATTTTGCAATTCGACTACGGTGTGAGATCCAATAAATCCTAATCCTCCTGTTACTAATACTTTCATTTCGTGGTGGTTTGCGGTTATATTTTGGCTAATATTTAAATTGTTTTATTTTAAAAATTCGATTACGCTGTCTGTAATATATTTAATCTGTTCATCATCAAGTTCTGTATGCATTGGTAAAGCAATTACTTCTTGAACTAATTGATTTGTTACAGGAAATTGTTCTTCTTTATAACGAGGATCTAAATATGCTTTTTGAGAGTGAAGCGGAATTGGATAATAAATTGCACAAGGAATTCCTTTATCCAATAAATGTTGCATTAAAGCATTACGATCTGCATCAACGATTCTTAATACATATTGATGAAAAACGTGATCATTTTCGTTTGCATCAAAATCTGGAGTTATGATATGCGCATTTCCAGCGAAAGCTGCATTGTATTTAGTTGCTGCCAAACGACGTGCTTGATTGTATTCATCTAAAAGTGGTAATTTTGCATTTAAAACTCCAGCCTGAATACTATCTAAACGTGAATTTACACCTACAACATCGTGGTGGTAACGCTCATACATTCCGTGATTTACGATTCCGCGGATAATGTGAGCCAATTTATCATCATTTGTAAAAATCGCTCCTCCGTCACCATAACATCCTAAGTTTTTAGATGGGAAGAATGAAGTTGCTGCCACGTGACCAATTGTTCCTACTTTAACTTTTGAACCAGATTTAGAAACATAATCTGCACCAATTGCCTGAGCATTATCTTCGATTACATATAAATTGTATTGAGCTGCAATTTCCATAATCGCATCCATATTTGCAGCGCGTCCAAATAAATGAACAGGAACAATCGCTTTTGTTTTTGGCGTAATTGCTTTTTTTACCGCATCAATATCTATGTTCATATTATGCAAATCAACATCAACCAAAACTGGAGTTAATTGCAATAAAGCAATCACCTCAACAGTAGCAGCAAAAGTAAAATCGGCAGTGATAACTTCGTCTCCAGGCTGAAGACCAAGTCCCATCATTGCAATCTGCAACGCATCAGTACCATTTGCACAAGGAATAACGTGTTTCGCGCCTAAATAATCTTCAAGATTTTTTTGAAAATGATGAACTAAAGGTTCCGTTGATATAAGTATTTGTATCTAAAACTTCTTGAATTGAAGCATCTACAGTAGATTTTATTTTTTCGTATTGACTCTTTAAGTCAACCATTTGTATTTTTTTCATTTTGAATCTATTTAAAAAAATTAAAGACACCGTTTTTAGGCAGAAATCTCTAAAAGGAGGAACAAAAATAGTTATTAATAGCTTCAAACCAATGAAAATAGTCGAAAGAAATGTAATTTAGCTGCAAAAAAAATTACATGCTTTTTTTATACAATCTAACCATTTACATCGCAGGATTTTTCTTAAAAATCATAGCGCTATTTAGTCCAAAAATTAAGCTTTTTATTGAAGGCCGAAAAAATGTATTTTCAGTATTAGAAGAAAAAATTAAAGCAGAGGACAAAACAATCTGGTTTCATTCTGCCTCACTTGGCGAATATGAACAAGGACTTCCTGTTATAGAAAAAATCAAAGAAAAATATCCCTCACATAAAATTATTGTAACCTTTTTTTCACCATCTGGATACGAAGTGCGTAAAAATAACACAGTTGCCGATGTGACCATTTATTTACCGCTTGACACTAAAAGTAATGCAAAACGATTTTTAAAACTGGTTCATCCCGAATTTGCATTTTTTATTAAATACGAATTCTGGCTAAACTATTTAAAGGAATTAGAAAAAAGCAAGACTCCTACTTATTTAATTTCTGGAATTTTCAGAGACAATCAAATGTTCTTTAAGTGGTATGGCGGTTTTTACCGAAAAGCATTAAATGCATTCACCTATTTTTTTGTTCAGAATGAAAGCTCTAAACAAAAAATAGAATCACTTGGTTTTAAAAATGTAATTGTTTCTGGCGACACCCGTTTTGATCGTGTAAATGCTATTTTAGAAAGAGACAATCGCTTAGATTTTGTAGAAAATTTCAAAAACAACCAACCAACAATTGTAGTTGGAAGCTCGTGGCCAAAAGACGAAGTACTAATTGCCGAATATATCAATCAAGCTCCTGAAAATGTAAAATTCATTATTGCTCCACATAATATTAAGCCAGATCAAATTTCAGATCTTTTGTCGAAAATCACAAAATCAACCATTCTATTCTCAGAAAAAGAAAATAAAGATTTATCTAATTATAATGTTCTTATAATAGATACAATTGGCATTTTGACCAAGATTTATAGTTACGGAACCATTGCATATGTAGGCGGCGGATTTGGAAACCCAGGAATACACAACATATTAGAGCCTGCTACTTTTGGAATTCCAATTGTAATTGGCCCTAATTATTCGAAGTTCGCAGAAGCAGTTGATTTAGTCAAAATTGGAGGCTGCATGCCCATATCAACGAGCGCAGAACTTAAAGTGATTTTTGATCAATTATTGAATGATAAAAACTTTCTAGAAGAAAAAAGCGCAATCTGCAAATCGTTTATTCAAGACCATAAAGGAGCCACTGAAACGATCATAAAACTCATCTCATAGCCTTTTGACTTGATAAAGGTGTTAAAATTGAAGAAATAAGTCTAAACGATCCTGCTTAAATACTCTTAAAAAACAATACAAATCCTAAATCAAAGAAACTAAATAACTGATTTTCATAAAGATTATTCAACAAAAAATTATTTAGACGAGAAATTAGATAATTTAAGAAAAATTTATAATTTTGGCATATTCTTTGATAAATAAGATAAACGTGAGTAAGGAAAATATTTTAAAAAAAAAGTGAAAAAATATTTTACATATTAAAAAATTTATATCTTTGCCACGAATTAATAATTAACCTTTTATAATAAAGTAAGATGAAAAAAGTATTTTTAAGTTTAGCTGTTGTTGCTGTTTTAACTGTTGTATCTTGTAAAAAAGCTGACGCTGCTGCTGAAGCTCCTGCTGTAGATTCTACTGCTGTTGCTGTTGATTCAGCTGCTGCTGTTGTTGATTCTGCTGCTGCAACTGTTGATTCTGCTGCTGCTAAAGTTGATTCTGCTGCTGCTAAAGTAGAAGAAGTAAAAAAATAATTAGAACCTAAGTTCTAACGATTTTAAAACCATCTTTATAGATGGTTTTTTTTGCGATTAACTTTTTTTTTCGCAAATTCCACAAATAAAAAAAGCGTCCGCAATTGCGAACGCTTTTTTTTTATTCAGCCGCCTCCTCTACTTCTTCATCTTCAGATTCTTCGTCACCAAAAATTGATTCACTCGAAGAAAAATCCAAAATCTCTGACCTAGAAGAATAAGTCACAATTTCTTTCACCCCTTTCTGCAAAAGCAATTCTGTACTGTATTTTCGACTTGTAGCAAAATGAACATCACCAAGCATCAATTTGAAAAAATATTTCCCGCCAGAGCCTTTAAACTTCAAAAACTTAGCAAGCTCAATATTCGCTTTAAACTTTTCAATATCCTCTTCACACTCAAACCTCAACTCATAACTCAAACTCGTAAAAATTACTTTCCCTCTCCGAGAAGTAAACGTAAACTTATATTCATCATTAAACCGCTTGCTAATTACAAAAGCACCCATTTATAAATTTTAGATTTTAGATTGTTGATTTTTTTTTTGAGATTCTGAGATTCTGAGATTCTGAGATTCTGAGATTCTGAGATTCTGAGATTCTGAGATTCTGAGATTCTGAGATTCTGAGATTCTGAGATTCTGAGATTCTGAGATTCTGAGATTCTGAGATTCTGAGATTCTGAGATTCTGAGATTCTGAGATTCTGAGATTCTGAGATTCTGAGATTCTGAGATTCTGAGATTCTGAGATTCTGAGATTCTGAGATTCTGAGATTCTGAGATTCTGAGATTCTGAGATTCTGAGATTCTGAGATTCTGAGATTCTGAGATTCTAATAAATTTACTGCGTAAATTTATTATCTGCAAGTCTGCAAATAAAAAAAGCCTCTTCAAAAGAAGAGGCTTTAGTACTCAGAGCGGGACTTGAACCCGCACGAACATTGCTGTTCACTGGATTTTAAGTCCAGCGTGTCTACCAATTTCACCATCCGAGCATTGTATGGTTTTTTGAGCGAAAAACGGGGCTCGAACCCGCGACCTCGACCTTGGCAAGGTCGCGCTCTACCAACTGAGCTATTTTCGCATTTTCAAATTCTATTTAAGAACTGCAACACTTAATTTGTTTCGTATTGCGAGTGCAAATTTAGGACATTTATTCAATTACACAAGCGTTTTTTCAAAAAAAAATCCACTTATTTTATAACATTCTGATAACCTAAACTTTAAAATTGAAAATTTTTAGATTTTATTTTTTAACCAGCATTCTTTTGATCTCATTCAGTTTCATCAATGCTTCTACTGGTGTAATTGCATTAATGTCGAGGCTCAAAATTTCCTCTTTTATCTCTTCCAACAAAGGATCATCTAGATTAAAGAAACTCATCTGCATTTCATCATTAGCAGATTTTATTCCGTTTAAAGCATCACTTGAATGGTTCTTTTCTAATTTCTTTAAAAGCTTTTGTGCTTTCGAAATAACCAGCTGAGGCATTCCAGCCATTTTTGCAACGTGAATTCCGAAACTATGTGCGCTTCCTCCTTTTACCAGCTTTCTAACAAAAAGAACGGTATCTTTTAATTCTTTCACCGCCACATTAAAATTCTGGATTCTCGGCATCGATTCTGTCATTTCATTCAGCTCATGATAATGCGTTGCAAAAAGCGTTTTTGCTCTTCCTGGATGCTCGTGCAAGAATTCAGCAATTGCCCAAGCAATCGAGATTCCGTCGTAGGTACTTGTTCCTCTTCCAATCTCATCTAACAGCACTAAACTTCTATCTGAAATATTATTCAAGATCGAAGCCGTTTCGTTCATTTCGACCATAAAAGTAGATTCTCCCATAGAGATATTATCTGAAGCTCCTACTCTGGTAAAGATCTTATCGACAATTCCCATTCTAACACTATCAGCAGGAACAAAACTTCCCATTTGAGCCAAAAGTACAATTAGAGCCGTTTGCCTTAAAATCGCCGACTTACCCGACATGTTTGGCCCGGTAATCATAATAATCTGCTGCGTTTCTCTGTCTAAGAAAACATCATTGGCAATATATGGCGTTCCAACTGGCAATTGCTTTTCGATTACGGGGTGTCTTCCGTTTTTGATATCCAATTCGAATGTATCATCAATTTCTGGCTGCACATATTGATTTTCGACAGCCATTTGCGTAAACGAGCATAAACAATCTAGTTGCGCAATCAAATACGCGTTCATTTGAACTGGTTTGATGTAAGTCGAAATCCAAGCTACCAATTGCTCAAAAAGCTCACTTTCTATTTTATAGATCTTTTCTTCTGCTCCTAAAATTTTGGTTTCATATTCTTTCAATTCTTCGGTAATATAACGCTCTGCATTTACCAAAGTCTGTTTACGAATCCATTCTTCTGGAACTTTATCTTTGTGCGTATTTCTAACTTCAATATAGTACCCGAAAACATTGTTAAAAGAAATTTTCAATGAAGAAATTCCTGTCCTTTCAGATTCTCTTTTTTCAATTCCTTCTAAAAATTCTTTTCCTGAAGTTGAAATCGCACGCAATTCATCCAGTTCTTCATTTATTCCTGCTGCAATCGCATTTCCTTTTGAGATTGCAACTGGCGCATCTTGGTTTAATGTCGTTTTAATTTTTTCGCGAAGCAAATCACAAGCATGTAAACTGTCTCCGATAACTTTTACCGCTTCTTGCGGACTTTCCAGCGCAAGAGTTTTAATCGGAATAATGGCATCTAAAGATTCCTTTAAATACACAATTTCTCTTGGCGAAACTTTTCCTGCAGCAATTTTAGAAATCAAACGCTCTAAATCTGAAATCTGTTTAATCTGATATTGGATATTATGCAGAATTTCAGGATTTGACTTTAAATACGCTACTACTTCATGTCGTCCTTTTATTTTATTAGCGTCTTTTAAAGGCAATGCCAACCAACGTTTCAACAAACGACCTCCCATTGGAGAAAGCGTTTTATCGATAACGTCCAAAAGCGTAACTGCATTTGGATTATAACTATGATACAATTCCAAGTTTCGAATCGTAAAACGATCCATCCACACGTAAGCATCTTCCGCAATACGCTGAATTGCCGTAATATGCTGCACACGATTATGCTGCGTCTCTGACAAATAATATAAAATTGCTCCAGAAGCAATAATTCCTTCTTTTAATTCTTCAACACCAAATCCTTTTAAGGAATTCGTCTGAAAATGCTTTGTTAAAGTTTCTAAAGCGTAATCTTCTTTATAAATCCAATCTTCTAGGTAGAAACTATGAAAATCTTCTCCAAAAGCAGTTTTAAAATCATTCTTATTATTCTTTGCAACCAAAACCTCGCTTGGGTTAAAGTTCTGCAACAATTTATCAATATATTCTGCATTTCCTTGAGCCGTTAAAAACTCTCCAGTTGAAACATCTAAAAATGAAATTCCGATATTTTTATTAGCAAAATAAACAGATGCTAAAAAGTTATTTGATTTCGATTGTAAAACCTCGTCATTCAAAGAAACTCCAGGAGTTACCAATTCTGTTACCCCTCTTTTTACAATTGTTTTGGTCATTTTTGGATCTTCCAGCTGATCACAGATTGCAACACGAAGTCCAGCTTTTACCAATTTTGGCAAATAAGTATTAACAGAATGATGTGGAAAGCCCGCAAGCGCCGTTTCTGTATCAGATCCTGCACCTCTTTTAGTTAATGTTATTCCTAAAATCTTAGAAGCTCGAATGGCGTCTTCTCCAAAGGTTTCATAAAAATCTCCTACTCTGAAAAGCAGACATGCATCAGGATATTTAGCCTTGATTTCGTTGTACTGTTTCATTAAAGGTGTTTCCTTCACCACTTTCTCTTTAGCTGCCAAATTGTAATGTTTTTAAATGAAAAATTAAGACAGCGAATTTATGCTTTTTTAGCCGCATATGAAAAGCTTCAAAAATTAAAATATTTTAAGATTTTTTTAGGTTGTAGTATAAGATTTTTACATAGCTTTGTTTATCATTAAAAAAGACCCTTAAAGATGAAAAAAATAATCTTATTCGCTATGTTAGCTGTAGCTGGTATTACGGCTACTAATGCACAAACAACTAAAAAAGCTAAAGCGGCTAAAGTTGCTAAAGTTGAAGGAGCTGGAATGGCTTTCGAAACTGAAACTATTGATTACGGAACTATCGCTCACAATGCTGATGGAAAACGTGAATTCGTTTTTGTAAACAACGGAACTAAGCCATTAATCATTACTAACACTACAGGATCTTGCGGATGTACTGTTCCAACTACTCCAAAAGAACCAATCGCTCCAGGAGCTAAAGGTGTTATTGGTGTAAAATATGCTACTGATAGAGTTGGTGCTTTTACAAAAACTGTAACTGTAACTTCTAACGCAGAAGGACAACCTACAAAAATCCTTACTATTAAAGGTACTGTTTTACCAGATCCAGTAAAAAGCTAATCTGAAAAACATTTAAAATAATCAAAAAGCTTCCTTATCTTTGGAAGCTTTTTTTATGACTACAATTCAAAAACAATGAGAAAACTCGAAAACAGCGAACTAGACCGTAAATCTATTGAAGATTTTAAAAAATCGGAGAAAACACCTTTAATATTAGTTTTAGACGATATTAGAAGCCTACACAATATTGGTTCTGTTTTTAGAACTGCTGATGCGTTTTTGATTGAAAAAATAATCTTATGCGGAATCACCGCAACTCCTCCAAATAAGGAAATCCATAAAACTGCTCTTGGCGCAACCGAAACTGTTGCTTGGGAACATCACGAAAATGTTTTGGAAGTTATCGAAAACTTAAAGAAAGAAAATGTTCTTACAATGGCAATTGAGCAGGTTGAAAGTTCGATATTTCTTCAAGATTTTAAAATCAAAAAAGACCAGAAATATGCTTTAGTTTTTGGAAATGAAGTTTATGGCGTTTCGCAAGAAGCCGTAGCAATCTGCGACGGATGCATTGAAATTCCGCAACTTGGAACCAAACACTCTCTTAATATTTCTGTAAGCGCTGGAATTGTGGTTTGGGATTTATTTCAAAAGATGAACTGGCCAGAATAAAAACAATCCATTTTTATTAAAAAAGTGTGATTTTACAATATTTTTAAGCTTTAAAATGTTAGAAATGTAAATATATTTTTTTATTATTATAAAATTGATACTTTTATAAAATGAAAAATAATCATTTCTTAAAAGCATCTTTTTTATTCATTTTACTGCTGTCCAGTTTTATTGGATTTGCACAACAATATACTTCAATTCCCGATTCTAATTTTGAACAAGCTTTAATCGATTTAAATATTGATAGCACTATTGATGGTCAAGTTCTGACTGCAAATATTATTAATCTGAAGACATTAGTGCTACAAGGAAAAAATATTTCAGATCTAACCGGAATAGAAAACTTTACAAATCTGGAATATTTAGACTTAGGAGCAACCAATAATGACCCTGATAGGAATAACAAAATCAGCTATTTAAATATCACCAAAAACACGAAGCTAAAGCTTCTAAGTTGCAATTTCAACAATCTAACCAGTCTTGATTTATCAAAAAACACCAATTTAACTGAACTACATTTAAATGGAAACAAATTAAGTAGCATCAACATATCTAACAATAACCTTTTAGCCGTTTTTAATTGCGGCGGCAACAATCTTACAAATCTAGATGTAACCCAAAACACAGCATTAAAACATTTATCTTTCGACAGAAACAAATTAACAGATATAGATTTATCAAACAATACAGCATTAATCGGTTTAGCCTGCAATTACAACCAATTAACGAATCTTAATATCAGCAAAAACATAAATCTTGATAATTTAAATTGCAGTTTCAATAAATTAACCACTCTAGATGTTAGTCAAAATACTATTATTCAAGGCATATCCTGCGATGGCAATCAGCTAACAAGTTTAGATGTCAGTAATAATCCGATTTTAAAAACTTTAACTTTAAATAGCAATAAAGTAAGTGCGTTGGACATTTCTAAAAATCTTCAATTATTTATTATAGATGCTGGCAATAATCAATTAACTAGCATCGATGTAACAAAGCATTTACGTTTGATCCATTTAAATATTGGTAGTAATCCAATATCCAATCTAGATGTTACAAATAATAGCGATTTAGCATCATTATCTTTTAGTTCGACAAAGATTTCCAATATTGATACTTCTAAAAACCCCAAACTAACACAGTTATATTGTTCTAACACATTATTAACTTCTTTAGATGTTTCTAAAAATCCTGAGTTAATAAGCTTTATTTGCAATAGCAATTCATTAACTTCTTTGAATTTAAAAAACGGAAACAATACTCTACTTAATAATTTAAGTTTTGTCTCCAACCCAAGCCTTAGCTGCATTCAAGTAGACAACGCAAATTATTCTAATGCCAATTGGTCTGCTTACAAAGACAATACAGCTACTTATTCTAACGATTGCAGTAAATTTTCGGCTGTGGCTCCGCCAGTAATTAAAGCTATTGGTGATCAATTATATTGTCCTCAAGAAACTATAAAAATTGCAACAGACGTAACCATAACAAATGATCCTTCTGAAATTGGAACCGAAGCCATTTACATTCAAATTTCTTCTGGATATTCTAGCGGTTTTGATAAACTTGTACTTTTAAATCCTACAGCTCATTCTAACATTACCACAAGTTGGGATCCTGTGGCAGGAAAACTAACATTATCTAGCACTACCACTGGAGCCGATGTTTTATATTCCGATTTTGTTGCCGCTATTAAAGATGTTGCCTTTACAAATTCTTCTGCAACAGCTTCTGGAATCAGGACATTTTCTATCACAATGGGTAAAGCAAATTATTTACCCTCTACACAGCATTATTATGAATATGTTCCAAGTATCGGAATAACATGGACAGCGGCAAGAGATGCGGCAGCGGCTCGTACTTATTATGGTCTTCAAGGTTATTTAGCCACTATATTATCTGCTGATGAAGCAAAACTAATTGGCGAGCAAGCTTCTGGAACGGGATGGATTGGAGGCAGCGATGCCGAAACTGAAGGAGTCTGGAAATGGGTTACGGGCACTGAAACAGGAACTATTTTTTGGAATGGAAACGCAAACGGATCAACACCAAATTATGCTTTTTGGAACACAAATGAACCCAACCAACAAGGCGATGAAGATTACGCTCACATTACACAGCCTGGTGTAGGAATACGTGGCTCTTGGAACGACTTATCAAATGCAGGAGATACCTCTGGAGATTATCAGCCAAAAGGATATGTGGTAGAATATGGCGGAATGCCGGGCGAAACTCCTTTACAGATTGCAACCAGTACCAAAATTACCATTCCTGTGGCAACACCAGCTAGCAATCTGAGTCCCGTTTGCAACTCAGGAAGTTTTACTTTAACTGCAACCGCAAATGCTGGTACGATTAACTGGTACGATGCCGCTACAGGAGGAAATTTATTAGAAACTGGACCTACCTACACCACTCCACCAATACATACAACAACCACTTATTATGTTGATGCAGGTTGCGAACTAAACCGAAAATCAATAACTGCAACTGTAAATATAACTCCTTCGACTCCTATTGCAGAACGAGACACCTATACCAATTGTGGCCCAGGAACTCTGACTATTAAAGCAACTTCAAATATTGGTTCTATAAATTGGTATGCTTCAGCAACTGGAGGAACTAGTCTTTATGTTGGAACAACTTTTACCACTCCAACAATTTCATCCAATACCACTTATTATGCCGAAGCATCAAATAGTGGATGCATCAACCCAACAAGAACTCCAATAAATATCGAGATTTACACACCTCCAGCTGTTACTGATGAAACTTTGCCATTGTGCGAATTTAAGACCATAACATTAGATGCTGGAATTTCTGGAATGAATTATTTATGGTCAAATGGAGCTACAACTCAAACTACTACTGTTAGCACTGGCGGAACATACACGGTAGCCGTTACAAGTCCGTCTCCTGAAAATTGCACGAGCACAAAAACAATTATAGTCGAGGAGCATAAAATTCCTCAAATTGCGCGAATTGATGTTGAAGGAACAAGAGCTATTATCTACCCTGTAAAAGCAGAAGATTATTATGAATATTCTGTGGATGGTGTCAATTTTCAAGATTCCACTATTTTCTACGATGTTCCTGGCGGATTACAAACTGCGTATGCACGAGAAAAAAGTGGCTGCGGGCAAAATACCAAACAATTTGTAGTGCTCGTTTTTCCTCCATTTTTCACACCAAACAACGATACTTACAACGATGTTTGGGAAGTAACCGGAATGGAAAATTATCCTCAGGCGGTCGTTACGATTTTTGACCGCTACGGAAAATTGATAGCACAATTAAGCCGTTTCAAAATGACTTGGGACGGTACTTTAAATCAAGTTCCGCTTCCTGCTTCAGATTATTGGTATGCTTTAAAAGTAGATGATTCAATGCCTATTTTAAGAGGACATTTTACTTTGAAAAGATAGTTTTTAACGAGAGAATATGTCAATTTGATAATTAGATAATTTAAACCATTGTTTAGAAGATTATCTAATTGACACATTTTCTAATTAACACATTAGCACAGCTTCTTCTTAATTTCATTTAATATATAAAGATAATCTTCGTGTTTTTTTACAAAATCTCGGTCTGAAACATCAATGATTAAAACATTCAAATCGGTTTGAGATTTTATGTATTCCAAATACCCATTATTGATTTTATCCAAATAGGATCCTTCAATATTCTGTTCGTAAATACGTCCGCGTTTTTTTATATTTTGAAGAAGTCGTTCTGTATTTTGATACAAATAAACATACAAATCTGGTTTTGGCATTTCTTTATAAATGATATCAAACAGATTTCTATACAAACGATATTCATCTTCGGCAAGCGTTATTTTCGCAAAAATCAAAGATTTAAAAATATGATAATCGGCAACTATAAAATCTTTAAACAAATCAAATTGCGCCAAATCATCGGCCAATTGCTGATAACGGTCCGCTAGAAAAGACATTTCTAGAGGAAACGCGTATCTATTTTGATCTTTATAGAATTTGGGCAAAAATGGATTATCTGCAAAACGTTCCAAAACAGTTTTTCCGTTAAAATCTTCGGCTATTTTATGCACCAAAGTAGTTTTTCCTGCCCCAATATTTCCTTCAAAAGCAACATAATTAAATTGATTTAAAGGAATTTTTGCAATCGGACTTTTCAGATTCTGCACAACTGTACAAACACTATCATCTGGAGTTACGGCAATCAATTCGGGAATTGTTTTTTGTAAAATCGGATGTTTCCAACTTAACTTTAAATCCTGCATTGGAAGTAAAACAAAATTCCTGTTCTGCATTAGCGGATGCGGGATTTGAAGTTTTTCCGTATCGATTATTTCGTTATCAAAAGCAATCAAATCGACATCAATAATTCTAGACTGATACCCTTCTTGATTCAAGCGAATTCTTCCTAGTTCTTTTTCGACTTTTAAAATTTGATTTAATACTTTTTGCGCAGATGAATTGGTGTGCAAAAGAAGTGCACAATTATAAAAAGCATCACTTTCAAATCCCCACGCAGGAGTTTCGTAAAGTTTTGAAACCTCGATAACAGTCCCCACATTTTGATGTATTAAATCAATACAATTTTGAATGTTTTCTAGTCTGCTGCCTTGGTTGCTGCCTATCGATAAAACGACTTGATGCTGTAATTTCATAATTAATGCAAATTAACTAAAACTATTTTAGAATTAACCAATATATTTGTGAAACGACGTCTCAAATACAATCCTAAATTTAGATGTCTAGTTTGTAACATTTTGCCCTTTTTTGCTACTTATTAAAAAAATATACATATGAAGTTTTTAGGAAATGTAATTGCCACAGTTATTGGTATTTTTGTTTTTATTATGCTCTTCTTTTTTGGAGTAATCTTTATCGGAGTTGTTTTTGGCGGTGACGACAGTGTCTCTGTTAAATCTAATTCGGTTATTGAATTAAATTTAAAAGAAATTAAAAACGATTACGCAGGAAAATATAAAGATCCATGGGTAACTCGTTTTTCTGAACAAAAAGGCATTGGTCTAACCGATGTAATTAACGCTATTGAAGCGGCAAAAAAAGACGATAACATCAAAGGAATCTCGATCTTAAATGATGAATCGTCTCTTGGACTTGCACAATATAAAGATTTAAGAAATGCTCTGGAAAGCTTCAAAAAATCTGGAAAATTTGTCTGGGCTTATGCCAATACGTATTCTCAAAAAGAATATTACTTAAACTCTGTTGCCAATACCATTTATCTAAATCCAGCTGGAGATTTAGATTTTAAAGGACTTTCTTCTGAAGTTATGTTTTTCAAAGATTTTCAAGATAAATCTGGAATTCATATGGAGGTAATTCGTCACGGAAAATACAAAAGTGCCGTTGAACCTTTCTTAGACAATAAAATGAGCGATGCTAATAGAGAGCAGATTACTGCACTTTTAAACTCTATTTGGGGTATCGTTTCGGCAGATATTTCAAAAAGCAGAAATATTCCGTTACCAAAATTAAACGAAATTGCAAACGGTCTTTTGGCTAGAACTCCAGAAATGGCAAAACAGCAGCATTTAGTAGATATTATTGCTTACGAAGATGTTTATCACGATGCCATTAGAAAAGTTCTAAAAGTAGATAAAGATGAAGATTACAACAAAATTTCAATCTCAGATTACACTCAAAATCATGTAACAACAGCTTTAGCCGATACTTCAAGCGATCAGATTGCGATTATTTACGCTCAAGGCGAAATTGGAAGCGGTGAAGGAGATGTAAATACAATTGGAGAAGGTTCTATGCGCCGTTCTTTGCAAGAAGCGAGAAAAAATGATGATGTTAAAGCAATCGTTCTTAGAATTGACAGCCCAGGCGGAAGTGCGCTAACTTCTGATTTAATCTGGAGGGAAATTGAAATTACTAAAAAAGTTAAACCTGTTGTGGTTTCTATGGGTAATTATGCGGCTTCTGGCGGTTATTATATTGCTTGTAACGCCAATACAATTTTTGCTGAAAACAATACCATTACAGGATCAATTGGAGTTTTCGGAATGCTGCCAAACTTTAGTCCATTGGCTAACAAATTAGGAATCAATTCTGAACAAGTTAAAACGCATGAAAACTCAGCAAACTACAGTCCGTTTGTGCCTGTAGATGAAAAATTCAAAGCTTTTACTTTAGAAGGAGTCGAGAAAGTATACAACACTTTTGTAAGTCATGTTGCCGAAGGTCGAAAAATGACTTTTGCACAAGTCGACTCAATTGCGCAAGGTCGCGTTTGGTCAGGAACTGAAGCTTTAAAAATTGGTTTGGTGGATAAAATTGGCGGATTGAATGATGCGATTGCTGAAGCTGCTAAAATTGCTAAAGTAAAAAAATACAGTACTCAGAATTATCCTGAATACGAAAAAACACTAAACGATCTTCTTTCTAATCTCCCTTTTGCAAGATCTAAAGAAGCTTTTATAAAAGAAGAAATCGGCGAAGAAAACTATCTTCTTATCGAGCAGGTTAAGAAATTTCAAAAACAAAAAGGAGTGCAAACGATATTGCCTTACGGAATCAATATTTATTAATTCAATTAAAAGATGAATAAAGTAATTCTTTTTTTAACGGTTTTGTTTTGGAGTTTCATAAATGCTCAAGACAAAAAAGAAATCACGTTTAAGGAAACACCCGCTATATTAAAAATTAACAACGACCAGATTTTTGGTACGCTGACAACTCCAGATTTAACTAAAAAATTTCCGGTTGCTTTAATCATTGCTGGCTCTGGCCAACAGACAGAAACGGGAATAATCCGATGATGAAAAACAATTCGTTGAAAATGCTGGCAGAAGCTTTGGCTAAAAACGGAATTGCCTCTTTGCGATATGACAAAAGGGCTATAGGAGAAAGTAAAGCAGCAGGCGGATCTGAAGGCAGTCTAGTTTTCGAAAATTATATTCAAGATGCTAAAAGCTGGATTAATTACTTGAAACAAGACAAGCGTTTTTCTAAAATAATCATCATTGGTCATAGTGAAGGCTCTTTAATCGGAATGGTTGCCAGTGCAAAAGCAGACAAATTTGTATCTATTGCGGGCGCGGGCGAACCGGCAGATCAAATTCTGAAAACACAGATTGGTGCCAAATCAATGAAACAGTTAAACGATATGACTTTTCCGATTATTGATAGTTTAAAAAATGGATTTCAGGTTAAAAAAATTGATCCAATGCTGAATTCTCTTTTCAGGCCAAGCATTCAACCCTATTTGATTTCGTGGTTTAAATACAATCCGCAGACCGAAATACAAAAACTGACTATTCCTGTTTTACTAGTACAAGGAAATAATGATATTCAAATTGCAGTAAAAGATGCAGAGAATTTAAAACAAGCCAACAAAAATGCAGATTTGCAGATTATTGATAAAATGAATCATATCATGAAAATTGTTGATGGCAATCAGGAAGGTAATTTGGCTACGTACAACAATGAAACACTTCCTATTTCGGAAGTCTTGGTTGAGAAGATAGTTTCTTTTATTCAGAAATAATAAAATAAATTCACTTAAAAATCCGTTTTGAAAATAGTTCTTAACGGATTTTTTTTATTTAGCAATTTTAATAAAATTCTTACTTTTTTAAGAAAACTTTATCTGCAAACTGTAGTAAAAAAAACTATTTTTGCAGGAGTCGATTTTAAAATGTTAACCCTCAAATCTATTAATATATGCTAAAAAAAGTTTTAAAAATAAGTGCCATAGTTATTGTGGTATTTGTTGCTGCCTTATTTGCCATTCCGTTTTTGTTTAAAGACCAAATCAAATCTAAAATCGTCGAAGCAATTAACGAAAGTGTTGACGCTAAAGTAAGTTTTACAGATGCCGATTTAAGTTTATTTAAAAATTTTCCAAATGCAACGGTTGGAATCGAGAAATTAGTTATCATCAACAAAGCTCCTTTTGAAGGAGACACATTGGTTTCTTTAGGAGAATTAAATTTAAAAATGAGCGTTAAAGAACTTTTCAAAGGAAAAGATGAACCTTTAAGCATTCAGGGAATCAGTTCTACAAACGGATTAATAAACATTATTTTCAATAAAGATGGTGTCGGAAACTTCGATATTGCCTTAAAAGACAAAAAAGAAGATAAAAAAGATGAAGCAAGCAAACCACTTGCGCTTAAAATTCAAAACTATAAGATTGAGAATTTTACTTTTAGATACATCGATCAAGGTTCTAAAATTAAAATGGTAATTGACAGTTTAAACCACGAAGGAACTGGAGATTTTACCAATTCAAAATTAGATTTGACAACAAAATCTACTGCAAAAGTTTCATTGGACATGGATAAAATGAATTACATGAAAAATGTGAAACTGACTTTAGACGCCGTTCTTGGAATTGATTTAGATAAGAGCAAATATACTTTCAAAGAAAATAAAGCTTTAATCAACCAACTGCCTTTAGAGTTTGATGGATTTATTCAAATGACTGAAAAAGCTCAGATTTACGATTTGAAATTCAAAACGCCTACTTCATCGTTTACTAACTTCTTAGGTTTAATTCCTTCAGCATACGCATCTAGTTTAGAAGGTGTAAAAACGACTGGAGATTTTACTGTAAATGGTTTTGCAAAGGGTGAATTGACAGATACGACAGTTCCTAAATTTAATATCAAAATTGCATCAAACAACTCTTCTTTCCAATATCCAAACCTTCCAAAATCGGTTCAGAATATTGTAATTGATACGAAAATCATTAATGAAACCGGAATCTTAAATGACACTTACGTTAATTTAGATAAGTTATCTTTCAGAATTGACCAGGATGTTTTTAGCGCTAAAGCGAATATCAAAAACATAACGGTAAATCCAATTGTTGATGCAGCTTTAAAAGGAACAATCAACTTAGCTAATCTTTCGAAAGCCTATCCAATTAAAATGGATAAACCTTTGGCAGGTATTTTAAAAGCCGACGTAACTACAAATTTTGATATGGCATCTGTAGAGAAAAGTCAATATCAAAACATAAAAAATGCGGGTACAATGAGTTTGTCAGGATTTAAATATACTGATGAAAACAATAAAGCAATGAACATTAGTACAGCGTTGGTCGAATTTAATCCGAGCAAAATCAACTTAAAACAATTTGATGCTACAACTGGAAAAAGTGATATTAGTATTAACGGAGTTCTAGAAAATTTCTATGGTTTTATGTTTAAAAAACAAGAACTAAGAGGAAATTTCAACATGAGCTCAAAACAATTGGCTGTTGATGATTTTATGACTTCTGGCGAACCTGCAACTGCAAAATCAGAAGCGAAACCAGCTGAAGCGATGAAGATTCCGGCTTTCTTAAACTGTACTTTAAATGCTAAAGCTACAACTGTTTTATACGATAATTTAAAACTTCAGGATGTTGCTGGAACATTAATTATTAAAGACGAGAAAGCAACTCTTCAAAACTTTAAAACAAATATCTTCGGCGGATCAATTGGTCTTAACGGAGCCGTTTCTACAAAAGAAAAAGTACCAACGTTTGATATGAACTTAGGTTTCAATCAAGTTGATATTGCACAGACTTTTACACAGTTGGACATGATGAAAAAAATCGCTCCAATTGCGGGAATCATCAACGGAAAATTAAATTCGACTATCAAATTGAACGGTAATTTGGATGCCAAAGAATTAACCCCAGATCTTAAATCAATTTCAGGAGATTTAATTGGCCAATTACTATCTACTACAGTAAACTCGAGTAACTCTACTTTACTTACTGCATTAAGTTCTAATGTTAAGTTTCTTGATTTAAATAAAGTGAATCTGAATGACATTAAAGCTGCTTTAACTTTTGATAATGGAAAAGTAAATGTTAAACCTTTTGATATTAAATACCAAGATATTAAAGTAACGGTTGGAGGAACTCATGGTTTCGATCAAACTATGAATTATACTCTAAAATTTGATGTTCCTGCTAAATATTTAGGAACTGAAGCCAATAATTTAATTGCAAAATTATCTCCTGCTGATGCTGCAAAATTGGAAAACATTCCAATTAATGCCGCTTTGACGGGTAACTTTTCAAATCCTAAGATCAGTACAGATATGAAAGCTGCTGTAAGCAATTTGACTACACAATTGGTTAATCAGCAAAAAGAAAAACTGACTCAAAAAGGAACTACTGCGCTTACAGATTTAATCAATAAAAATACTAAAGCGAAAGATACAACTCAAGCTGCTAAAACTGAGAAAGAGCAAAAAACTCAGGAAGTAACAAAAAAAGCGAGTGATTTATTGAATGGATTGTTTAAGAAGAAGAATCCATAAAAAAGTTGCTAAGATGCTAAGGTTCTAAGATACTGAGTTTCTCTAAAGCTTAAAAAACTTAGAATCTCAGTATCTTAGAAACTTAGCATCTTTAAAAAAAAAATCCTGTTCATTCGAACAGGATTTTTTTTTGTTATTATATTGCTCTTGAATAAAAATTTAATCTACCGTTATTCAAAATTGAATTTATTGTTTTTATGTATTGTTTTTTCGTGTAGAGATTGACATCTATTCCAATACTGCAATTGTCATACGGTTCATATTTTTTCAAATTAGATACAGAAAACAATCCAATAGTTGGTGTATGTACCGAACTTGATAAATGCATAATTCCGCTGTCAGCACCAATAAACAAATCTGCATTTGCAATAACAGATCCTATTTCTCGAATATCTTTACTGTAAAATGTTGGTGCTTTAAACCCAATTTGCGACACATTCTCTACAGGCAAAATCTCAATAATATTATAGTCTTTATACTCTGAAGTAAGTTGAGAATAAAATTTTTCCCACCATTCCTCCGACAGGCATTTTGTTCCTGTTGCATAGGTAAAAATACAGATCGTCTTTTTATCGTTATTCGTCAGCTCTCCTAATATCTTTCTGCCTTCTGCAATTTCAGAAGCAGATAATTTAAGTTCTAAAGGAGCAATTATTTTGTTGCTGTTTGTTGGTAGTCTCAATTTTGAAAGATAATTGCGAAAATTATAAACAGGATATTTTGCAATATGTTCAAAATCACTTTTATGCTCTGTTTCTTCCTCATTCGAGTCTCCAAAAAACTTGTATTTGGCATTTGAAAATTGAACTGCTAATCGTCCAGAAGAAGAGTTTTGATCTACGTTAATCGCTAAATCATATGGTGTTCTCTTTAATGAAATCCAGACTTTTGAATAGGCCAACAAACTTTTAAATGGTTTTTTAGGCAGATGAATTATTTTGTCAACAGTATCGTATTTTTCAAAAATAATTGGTGCCAAAGTTCCTTTTACAAATAAATCAATTTTACAATTTGGAAACATTTCAGACACTTCTTGAACAAGTGGCGTGATTAACAAAAGGTTTCCTAATCTTCCATTTGGTCTACAGATCAGAACTTTTTTGATCTCGCTCTTATCGACCAAAATAAAATCGTCCTGCATATTTGTCTTTCCAACATTCTTAGTCAGATTCCGCATTATGCTACGTCTGTGTACGTTTATTTTGCTTAAAACACTCATTTATGGAATAATTTATTAATTATAAAATCTTAATTAAATTTTAGAAATAGTGGCAGTCTCAAATCTACCTTCTTTTATTATCTAAAAATAAATTCTTCCAATAAGCATTTGTTACAAAATTGTAACCAAATGTATCATCATTTACACCTTTTTGTGTTTTGGAATTGAGCTAAAATTACAATAAATTATCACAGAATTAACAAATTAATAGACGATTATGCAATAAACATCGACAACTCCTTAGAAAACCTAGACATTTATTGAAACCACATACCCTTCCGAACCGCGAATATTAAAAACGGTACCGTCCTCAAATAGTAAATATTGACCTTTAATACCAGTTAATTTTCCGCTAAAAGAAGGTGTTTTATCCAAGTTTAAACTGTTCACTTTAGCCGGATAACTCAAAACGGGATATTGAAGTTCGTAAACATCATTTTTTTCAGCATAGAAATAATCTCTAACTTCTGTTGGAATTAAACTTTCAATTTTTGCTTTCTCTGCGATTAAATCAAAACTTTCAACAGCGTTTTGCAACATTTTTCTCCAATTGGTTTTGTCTGTATAATGGTCTTTTAATGCTACCTCTGTTATTCCTGCCAAATATCGATTTGGAACCTCAACAATGGCAATCGCTTGAGAAGCACCTTGATCGATCCAACGAGTTGGAACTTGCGATTTGCGAGTCACTCCAACTTTTATTTCACAAGCCGAAGCCAAATACACCACGTGTGGTTGCAATTGCGCTTTTGATTCATATTCTAAATCTCTATCTGCAATTCCTAAATGCGCTGTACTCAATTCTGGTCTCATAATCCAATCTCCTACTGCAGGGCTTGAATAAAAACACTCGTAACAGAAACCTTGTCGGTATATTTTTTTCTTTTTACCGCAATTTAAGCATTGACAGCCCACAAAATTGATTTCAATTTCTTTATCTAATAATTGATTAACATTTAAGAAACTATCTTCGAAAACCAAATAATATTGAATTGGACTTCCAAGTTCGGTTTGCATTTTTGTGAGTACACCTTGATATTGCATTCGTATTTTTTATTTATAATTGCTGATTTAGACTTCTCAAAAGATTTAAAATTTTTTGTGTTAAAATTCGACTTATTAGGTAGAATCTTTACCTAAAATCGAATTGTTTATTACAAAAAAATATTATTTTTGATATGAAGACAAAGTTACTATTTGTCTATCGATATTCAAATTTTAAGTTTTTTGTTTTACAGAGATTGTAAGATTTAAAACCTAAAATTAGCTAACTAAAAAACAGATTCATGCCTTTATCTATTATCAATTCGTTTGCATCTTGGTCCTTAAACAAAGGATTCATCAAATAGAGCTTTTTTTAAAATACCCAAATGAAGTTCAGGAAGAATTATTGCACAACTTATTGACGGCATCTGAAAATACGGTTATTGGAAAACAATATGATTTCTCGAGTATTAACTCTTATCAAACCTTTGCAGAAAGAGTTCCAATTGCAACTTATGAAGAATTACAGCCGCTAATCGAACGTACGCGTTTGGGCGAACAAAATGTGTTTTGGGAAACGCCAATTAAATGGTTTGCCAAATCTAGCGGAACCACAAATGCAAAAAGTAAATTTATTCCAGTAAGTAACGAAGCTTTGGAAGATTGTCATTATAAAGGAAGTAAAGACCTTTTGTGTCTTTATTTGAATAATAATGAAGATTCTGAATTGTTTTTAGGAAAAAGCCTTCGTTTGGGAGGAAGTTCTCAGATTTACGAAAACAACAACACTTTCTTTGGCGATTTATCGGCAATTTTGATTGAAAACATGCCTATTTGGGCTGAATTTAGCAGTACGCCTAGCAGTAAAACTTCCTTAATGAGCGAATGGGAAACTAAAATGGCTGCTATTATCAACGAAACTAAAAATGAAAACGTAACCAGTTTTGCAGGAGTTCCATCTTGGATGCTGGTCTTAATGAATAAAGTTTTAGAAAATACTGGCAAACAGAGTTTATTGGAAATTTGGCCGAATCTTGAAGTCTATTTTCATGGCGGAGTAAGTTTTTCCCCGTACAAAGAACAATACAAGAAAATTTTACCAAGTAAAGATTTTAAATATTATGAAATCTACAACGCTTCTGAAGGGTTCTTTGCTATTCAGGATTTAAATAACTCAAGCGATTTATTGTTGATGTTGGACTATGGAATTTTCTACGAATTTATTCCGATGGATACTTTTGGAACTCCAAACCAAAAAGTAGTTCGCCTGGCCGATGTAGAATTGAATAAAAATTACGCCATTGTTATTACTACCAATTCTGGTTTGTGGCGTTATTTGATTGGCGATACGGTTCGTTTTACTTCTTTAAATCCGTACAGAATTAGAGTTACGGGAAGAACCAAACATCATATTAATGTTTTTGGTGAAGAATTAATGGTAGAAAATACTGATCAGGCTATTGCAAAAGCTTGTCAGGTAACCCAAACTGAAGTGATCGATTATACAGTAGCTCCTATTTTTATGCAAGACAAAGAAAAAGGCGCTCACGAATGGATGATTGAATTTAAGAAACATCCTGCTGATGTTGGTCTTTTCCAAAAAGTTTTAGACGAAACGTTGCAGACTTTAAACTCAGATTACGAAGCAAAACGTTACAACAATATGACTCTTAATCCTTTGGTGATTAATGTAGCTCGTGAAAATCTTTTTTATGATTGGCTGAAAGAAAGAGATAAATTGGGCGGCCAACATAAGATTCCGAGATTATCGAATCAGAGAGATTATTTGGAGCAGTTAAAAGAAATGTGCTAATTTATATCTAACTCATTTGATCAAGAAATTTTTATCTAAAAGAGAAATTGAGGTTAAAATTCTAATTGCTCTTCTTTTAATTCTTATTTTCAGTTGCTGTTCTCATTCAAAGTTTGGAAGTGATCAGGCTGAATTTGAATTAAAAGATGCTCTTGAAAATCCAAGGAAGGACAATTATGTCGATAACAAAAAATTACTCATCAAGGATAATCAAACTGCAATCAAAATCGCAGAGCCTATTCTTTTTAATATTTATGGAGAAGATGAAATTAAACATCAAAAACCTTATGAAGTAAATCTAATTTATAATCATTATGTTATTAACGGAACGTTAATGTGGGGAGAACAGGGCGGAACATTTCTAATTATAATTGATGCTAGGAATGCAAAAGTTTTAAAAATCAGTCATTCCAAATAACTATTTAATTTTCTTAAATAAAAATTATACAAAATGAAGGATACCAAATTCAGCGATATGACTACTGAAGAACTGATTAAAAATCAGAAGACATTAAAAACTGTGAATACTATATTCTGTGTTGTGCTTTTTATGCTGTTCGTTCTTAATCTATTCATTGTTTTCATGAAAGGCTTTAGCGCCATGAACGTTATTCCGATAGCTTTGTTGCCTATTCTTTTTTTGAATATTAAGAATTTAAAAGAGATTAAAAAGGAATTGGAATCTCGTGAATAAAAATATCGCTCTTTATGACTAAAAAACTATTTCTCTTTTTCTTTTTTATCTTTTTAGTACAAAAATCAAATTCGCAAGAGACTGAACCACTAAGCAACATTCAGAAAAAACTTTATGATTTTGAAGCAGTTCAAGTTAAGCCTGAATTTACTGATGGCAAAGCTAAATTTGTAGCATATATTTTAGAAAACTTCAAGAAAACAAAAACAGGCAAAAATTTTAAAGGATTTATTTCTCTAAATTTTGTTGTTGAAATGGATGGCTCGATAAATGAAGTCGTCTTTAATAGTGACATTAAAAACAAAGCAAAACAAGATTTTAAAAATGTGATTCTAAAATCTCCAAAATGGCTTTGCGGAGAACATGAGGGATATCACGTTAGAACCAAAGTTGATTTTAATTTTGATATAATTTAAAATCGAAATTCCACTAAACCCGCATGAGGGATAGAAGTGGAAATCTTTTTTATTTTTTCTTTAAAAATAAAAAGATTGTAACGGATAGCCCCCGATTCGCCGCGGCGAAACATGCCCATATAAAAAACCTCAGCTCTTTTATTTGAAGAGACTGAGGTTTGTTTTTTATTTTGATTGTCGAGCTACTTGTGGAGATCCCTCGTTCCTCGGGATGACAAAAAATGGGCTAATTTGTCAGGCTGAGCGAAGTCAAAGCCTTTTCTACATGAAAGCCCTTCGACTTCGCTCAGGGTGACAACTTGTAAATTACATCATATCGATATATCTATCGTGATATCCTAAAAGATATAAAACACCATCAAGACCTAAACTTGAAATTGAAGTTGAGGCGCTTTCTTTTACTTTTGGTTTGGCGTGGAAAGCGATTCCTAAACCTGCTAAGTTTAGCATTGGTAAATCGTTGGCTCCGTCTCCAACTGCGATGGTTTGATTGATGTGAATTCCTTCTTTTTCGGCAATTGCTTTTAGATATTCAGCTTTTTTCTGGCCGTCTATGATATCGCCTATATATTTACCGGTCAGTTTACCGTCTTTTATTTCTAATTGATTGGCGTGAACGTAATCTATTCCTAGCTCTTTTTGAAGATATTCTCCAAAATAAGTAAATCCTCCAGATAGAATTGCGGTTTTATAGCCGTAATATTTTAAGGCTTTCATTAAACGATGTGCTCCTTGTGTTATTGGCAGATTTACAGCAACGTTTTGTAGAACTTCTTCGCTTAAACCCTCAAGAAGAGCCATACGTTTTTTGAAACTTTCGTTGAAATCAATTTCGCCATTCATAGCCGATTCTGTAATCGCTCGAACTTGATCTCCAACACCATTCAATTCTGCAAGCTCATCGATTACTTCGGTTTGAATTAAAGTCGAATCCATATCGAAGCAAACCAAACGACGGTTTCTTCTATAAATATTATCTTCTTGGAATGAAATATCAACGTTTAGCGTTCTAGAGATCTCCATAAAACTCGCCGTCATGATGATCTTATTTACAATTTCGCCTGTTACAGACAATTGAATACAAGAACGCGGATATTCTTCTTTTTCTACAATTGAAGTTCTCCCTGTTAATCGGATAATAGAATCGATATTTAAATTTTGGTCTGACAATATTTGAGTTACTGCAGACAATTGTGAAGCCGCAAGTTTCTCACCCAAAATATTGATGATATAACGTTGTTTTGATTGTGATTTTACCCACGTTTCGTAATCTTCGATAGAAATCGGAATAAATTTTACTTTGATTTCCAATTCGTATGCTTTAAACAAAAGATCTTTTAAAACGGGAGCCGAAGAAGAACCTGCAGCAATTTCGAACAAAATTCCTAAAGAAAGCGTATCATGAATATCGGCCTGCCCAATATCTAATATATTAGCATCATACGCTGCCAAAACAGCCGTTAAACCTGCTGTAACCCCAATTTTATCGTGTCCTGAAACTTTTAATAAAATTATTTCTTTATCTTCTGCTGCCATTTTTCTTTCTTGATTATGAAGCGACAAAAATCGGCAATCTCTCGTTGATAAAAAAGAATAATCCTTGTTTTTTTGAAAAGAAAAAGCACATATAAATGTGCTTTTTCGAGTAATTTAACAATTATCTTTTATTATTAAAATAACGTAACTTTTAAGTTATTTCATTCCTTCATTTTTATCAAAACTTACCATCCAGTTGATGCCGAATTTATCTTTAAACATTCCAAAATAAGATCCCCAAAAAGTGTCGTTCATCTGCATTTCTACTTTTCCTCCAGCCGAAAGTCCGTTAAAAATTTTATCGGCATCTTCTCTACTTTCTGCATTAATGGAAATCGAAAAATTATCTCCAAAACCTACATCTCCGTATCTCGGATGACTGTCACTTCCCATTAAAATAGTATTTCCAATTGGAAGAGAAACATGCATAATTCTATTTAGAGCTTCCTCAGAAAGTACTTCTCCTTCTTCTGCTGGTGCATCTTTATATTTTCCGATGTACGGAAAATCTCCACCAAAAACTGATTTATAAAACAGAAATGCCTCTTCACATGTTCCGTTAAACATTAAATATGGATTGACTGCTGTTGCCATGATATTTCTTTTTAATTGTTAATTATCTACCTTCCATCTCTCCTCTTTATTCTTTATTCTTTATTCTTTATTCTATTCTCTTTCTTCTAACTTTTACTTCTCAGACAATTCTTTAATTAATTCCACCGCTTTCGGAAACGCATCTTTGAAGTAATCAATATGTTTTTCAATTACATCTACCTCAATATGAAGATCTACAACATCTCCTTTTTGAGTCAGTCTGTAAGTTTCCATTGCACCGCTCCATTTTTCTGTTTCTGCATTTGGTGGTACTTCTTTATGATCCTTGATTTCGCCAAGATGCTTAAAAGCCATATATTCATTCGGAATTTTGGTCTCAATCAGACTATTCATTCCATCTGCTCCTCCAGTAACCTAAAAAATAAATTTTGTCCCCTTCGTTCCAAGTTGACTCAGCGTAACTTCCTTCGGCAAAAACGCTTGTCCATTTTCTGTACGTTTCATCGTCCCATAAGACTTTCCAAATCTTTTCTTTTGGAGCCTTTATATCGATATTAAACACTAATTTTTCCATCTTAACCTGGTAATTTGCTAAAATCCATAAATAAAACATTCCAACGATGACCATCCAAATCGGCAAAACCACAGCCGTACATCCAACCCTGACTTTCGGCAGGAGGAGCAAAAACGTTTCCGCCAGCTTCTTTGACTTTCTCTGCTAGTTCATCTACTTCTTCCCTGCTTTCTGCATCAATCGAAATCAACACTTCTGAGCTTAATTTCGTATCTGTAATACTATTTTGCGAAAAGCTTGAAAAAAGCATTTCTTCAAAAAGCATTACTACAAAATGTCCTTCACCTACCACCATGCACGTCGAACTTGGCGTGTCATGCTGTTCATTAAACGAAAAACCTATTTTCCAGAAAAAATCTTTCGCTTTTGCCACATCCTTTACAGGAAGATTCAACCATATTTGTTTTGTCATTTTTTGTTTTTTTTGTTGGGTTAGATATTTATTTCTTTTAAACCATATAAGTGATATAAGCTATTTAAGTTTGTAATCTTTGAACCTTTGTTACTTTGAGCCTTTAAACCTAAAAACTAATTAGCCTCAACGTAACTTTTAAAATTATCCAGAATTGCCTGCCAGCCTGCACGCTGCATTTCTTCTGGATTTTGTGTTTCTGGATCAAAACTTTCAACGATTTCTACACCGTCTGGAGTTTCTGTAAAAGTAATTTCAACTTTTCTTCCGTCTCCCAGAACATACGAAAGTGCTTCGTTTGGTTTAACCAAAGTAAATTCTCCTCCAAAATCAAAACTCATGCTTCCGTCTTTGGCTGCCATAGTCGATTTGAACTTGCCTCCTTCTCTCAAATCTGCTTCAGCATAAGGTGTGTGCCAATCGGGAGATGCAAAACTCCATTTTGTAATGTGTTCTGGAGTATTCCAAAAATTCCAAACTTTATCAAGAGATGCGTTGACAGTGTTTTTTATTGTTATCATTTTTATCGTTTTTTTTGTGATTTGTTAATTGATTATTACATGTTAGCTGGAATCTGACTTTCATCCATAAAGAAAACTTCCCAGTGATGTCCGTCTACATCTAGAAAAGTTCTTTGATACATCCATCCGTAATCTTTTGCTTCAATATAATCTGTTCCTCCAGCTTTAACAGCTTTTTCAAGCATTTCATCTACTTGTTTACGAGAATCAAGAGAAATCGAAATAAGAACTTCGCTTGTTGTAGCAGAATCACAAATCTGCTTATTAGTAAAGGTTTTATAAAACTCTTCTACCAATATCATTACAAATATATTTTCGTCAATAACTATGCAAGCTCCTTTTTCGTTTGTGAATTTCGGATTGGTTGAAAAACCAAGTCCGTTGTAAAAAGACACTGCCTTGTTCAAATCTTTTACAGCAAGATTTAAGAAGATTTTTGTTTTCATATTGATAAAATTACGAATTAATTAAAACAAATTTAATTTTTTAAGATTACTTAAAAATGCCAATAAAAGTCATTTTTAGGGGCATTTAAGACAAAATGCTTATTTTTGCCTGGATGTGAAATTTTCAAAACAATCAAAATCATGAGCAAGAAATTAGGATTAATCGTGCCTCACGACTATAAATTATTAAGTATTGCGGCTATTTTAGAAGTATTCGAAACAACCAATAAATTAAGTTCGGGAATCGAAAAACCATTCGAAATCATGATTTTTCAATCTAAAGAACAATCGGATCAAGGAAAGATATTTGGTTATACTTCTAACGAAATTGAAACTTCTGATATTATTTTAGACCTCATTTTGATTCCCGCTTTTACTACCGATAATATGAGCGAGATGATTAAAAAGAATAAAAGCTTTATTCCGTGGCTGCAAAAACAGCATAAAGCCGGAGCCGAATTAGCCAGTTTTTGCACTGGAGCTTTTTTGTTTGCTGCTTCTGGTTTATTGAACGAAAAATTGGCCACAACACATGTTGACGCTTGCAGTGCCTTTACCAAAGCTTTTCCGATGGTAAAATTAAAACCTGAGGAAACTTTGACTGCAGACGGAAGTTTATACACCAGCGGCGGATCTACCTCAACCTTTCATTTATTGATTCTTTTGGTTCAGAAATTCTGCGGTAACGAAATGGCAGTTAAAATTGCTAAAATATTTTCAATTGATTTGAATCGATACAAACAAAGTTATTTCAGCACCTTCAGACCCAATCATTTACACAATGATTCCTTAGTTGCACTTTTACAGCAAAAAATTGAAAATCAGTATCATTCTATCGAAAAACTGGAAGAAATCACAAAAGATATCCCAACAAGTGCCCGAAACATGACTCGTCGTTTCAAACAAGTGACAGGAATTCCTCCGATTGAATATTTACAGAATATCAGAGTAGAAAGTTCGAAGAAATACTTAGAACAAACCCAACTTTCGATTTCAGAAATTATCGAAAAAACCGGCTATAACGACCCAAAAGCTTTTAGAAAAGTATTTTATAAAATGGTCGGTATGAAACCAATTGAATATCGAGAGAAATTTAGAGTGCAGTAATTTTTAGAAGCAGATCAATTCATTTTCATCAGAACGTTTTGTCCTGCTCTACACTGTATTCCCGATAAACAAAAACTACGGCTAAAAAGCCTTGTTTTTCTAAATCGGGAGATGTCGTTTCGATCAGGGCTATTGAGCAGCTTTAGTTTTTCAGAAAAACCCAAAATCAGGACTTAACAACCCACAATAAAACTTTTTTATTCGTTTTCAAAAGTTCGTCAATTTCTTTCATGCTTTCGTTTGAAACAGCTGGACAGCCCCAGCCTTCTGGTGTTCCTTGGGGATAAACTTCATTATCTGAAATTGCATCCCAAGAATGCAGAACTATAGCGCGACTTCTGGCATTTGAATTTGTTTTGTCTTTTCCCTGCAAAACATAATTTACCTTTATTCCCCACTGACTTACACCACGATCTAAAACAACATATTTTCCAAGTGAAGAACAATGTGAATCAAATTCATTGCTTATCTGTGGTTTCTCTTTAGAAGAAGTTCTTCCCCATTGATTGTCTCCACAGCCGTGACTTACCATATAAGATTTTGAAACTGCTTTCTTTTTAAAATCGTAAACAAAAAATCTTTTATAACCAGAATGCAATCCGAGATCAATCAAAATAAATTTTTCTTGATTTAAATTATTGACTTTACAATAGTATGCTGCTTCTTTATAATAATTATTGTAATTAACTTCAATACGAGGATTTTCTGAAACTGCTTCTCTTTTATACTTATTTTCAGAAACAGTTATTCTTTCGCTTTCTTTATTACAAGAAAAAACAAATACCAGACAAATTATAAAAAGCATTCTTTTCATATCAAATATTTACACAAAAGCACAAACGAAAATAGAATTAAAAAAGTATTGAGTCGTCCTGAAAAAAGTTGACTCGATTAGTAATATAAAATTAGTTAAATCGGAACAGAATTACTTTTGTTCCGATTTATTTTTTTCCATGTTTTGAGTTTAATTTGATTTTGTAAATGTGCTTGATTTGGAGTTAGCATATTTATTGATAAATGCACTCTGATTTGATTGTAAAATAAAATGGATTGCTGGACTTGCTTTTTTAAGTTCTCAAAATCTTCAAAGATTTCCGATAATCCGAACTCCTCTTTTAAAATGCCATTTACTCTTTCTGCAATTGCATTTTCATATGGATCATAGTTTTGTGTCATACTTATAAGGATCTTACTTTGAGATAAATACTGAGTATACTCTTTGCTGCAATATTGAAGACCTCTATCGGAATGATGTATAAGATTTCTGTTGTATTTTCTATTGCTAACAGCCATCTTTAAAGCTTCTAATGTAGAACAAGCCATTAAATTATCCGATAAATTATAGCCTACAATCTTCTTTGAATAAGCATCAGTTATTAAATGAAGGTAGTACGTTTTTTCTTTTATTCTTAGATAAGTAATATCAGCAACCCAAACCTGCTCCGGCTCATTGAGCTTAATTTCTTTTATTAAATTGGGATATTTACGCATCCAATGCCTTGAATTTGTTGTTTTATAATATCTTCTAACTTTAGGAATCAATAAATATTCATCACGTAAAAAATCAAATAATTTATCTCTGCCAATCTTTATTTGATATCTTTTTAAATCATCTTTCAGCATATAATACAGTTTCCTGCCGCCAGTTTTTGGTAGTTTTTGACGAACCGACATTACCAAAGATTTGAGATATTCTTTGTCATGACCTTAACTTTAATTGATGTGATGTTCGTTTGTAATAAGCCTGTTTACTATATCCAAACAATCGACATATTTCACAAGGACTAACCTTGTGCATACGATTTATTTCTTGGACTGCTTGGAACCAGACTTTTTTACAATCTCGATTTTTAGTTCGCGTTCGGCTATTTCTATAAACTTTTTAAAGACCAGTAATTCCTGCTCTTTCTTAGCTAATTGAGCTTCGAGTTCTTTGATGCGTTGAGATTGAGGATCTTTCATAGGACGTCCCAGTGTTAGTTTTTCCAGATATGTAAATTTACCATATTTTCTTAACCAACTATCAATACAGCTATGGCTTCTGATTTGATAGCGACGACGTAGATCTGCTTTACAAAATAATCCCAATTCAAATTCTTTTACAACCTGTTTTTTGAATGCCTCACTGTAAGTGCATATAGGCATAACTCTTTTAAATTCTTCTCTTGGTAATGACATAATTAGATTAATTATAGTCAACTTTTTTCAGGACGAGACATATATAAAAAAAACCTGCTCAAATAAATGAGCAGGTTCTATAAGATGAGCTTTTTCAAAGTTTAAATCTTTGAAAAAGTTGATTTTAAAATTTAAGAAGCAATTTCCATACGTTTCAATAAGTTTTTACTTAACGTATGTTCTGCATATTCTTTGTCGATTGTCAGACTAATATCATCAGATGTTGGCAGTTCGTACATGGCATCTGTTAAGATAGCTTCACATAAAGAACGTAATCCACGAGCACCTAGTTTATACTCTAAAGCTTTATCTACAATAAAATCTAAAGCTTCATCGGTAATTGTAAACTCAACATCATCCATTAAGAATAACTTCTGATACTGTTTGATCAACGCATTTTTAGGCTGTGTCAAAATTGCACGAAGCGTTGCTTTATCCAAAGGATCCATGTGCGTTAAAACTGGTAAACGTCCAATAATCTCAGGAATCAAACCAAAGTCTTTAATGTCTTTTGGGATAATGTATTGCAACAAATTGTCTTTATCTATATTGTCAGCATTTTTAGAAGTTGAGTACCCAACTGCCTGACGGTTTAAACGTTTTGAAATAATACGTTCTACCCCATCAAAAGCACCACCAGCAATAAATAAGATATTTTGAGTATTTACCTCAACAAATTTCTGGTCTGGATGTTTACGTCCTCCTTTTGGCGGTACGTTTACAACTGTTCCTTCTAATAATTTCAATAAAGCCTGCTGAACACCTTCTCCAGAAACATCACGAGTAATTGATGGATTATCGCTTTTACGAGCAATTTTATCAATCTCATCAATAAATACGATTCCTCTTTCTGCTTTAGCCACATCATAATCTGCAGCCTGAAGTAAACGTGTTAAAATACTTTCAACGTCTTCTCCAACATAACCCGCTTCTGTCAATACAGTTGCATCAACAATTGCTAACGGCACATCTAACATTTTGGCAATAGTTTTTGCCACTAATGTTTTTCCAGTTCCTGTCTGACCAACCATGATGATGTTACTTTTTTCGATCTCTACTTCATCGTCTAATTGCTGTTGCATTAAACGTTTGTAGTGATTGTAAACCGCAACTGACATCACTTTTTTTGTCTGGTCTTGACCAATAACATATTGATCTAGAAAAGCTCTAATTTCTTTCGGTTTCTTTAAAATTAAGTCCCCAACTAGTTTCGCGCTTCCGCTAGATTTTAATTCTTCTAAAACAATTCCGTGAGCCTGTTCAATACACTTATCACAAATATGTGCATTGATACCTGCAATTAATAAATTAGTTTCTGGCTTCTTTCTTCCACAAAACGAACATTCTAATACTACTTTTGCCATTCTATATTTAAGTTACTAAGCTGCAAAGATACTAAGTTTCTAAGCTTTTTGACCTAAAACTTAAAAACTTAGCTCTTTACAGCTTAATATTTTTGTTTAAAGTTTAAAGTTTCAGGTTTCAGATTTGCCGAAGCAACTTGAAACATGAGACCTGAAACTAATTCTTAGCTTCTTCTTAATACTTCGTCAATCATTCCGTACTCTTTTGCTTCATCTGCTTTCATCCAGTAATCACGCTCACTGTCTTTGTGCACTTTATCAAAAGTTTGTCCAGAATGTTGAGAGATGATGTTGTATAGTTCATCTTTTAATTTCAACATCTCACGTAAGTTGATTTCCATATCTGTTGCAACACCTTGCGCTCCTCCAGATGGTTGGTGAATCATTACTCTTGAGTGAGGTAGTGCAGAACGTTTTCCAGCAGCTCCTGCACATAATAAAACTGCTCCCATAGAAGCGGCCATTCCTGTACAAATTGTTGCTACATCTGGCTTGATGTACTGCATAGTATCGTAAATTCCTAAACCTGCATAAACACTTCCTCCAGGAGAGTTTAAATAAATTTGAATATCTTTTGAAGCATCAGCGCTTTCTAAAAATAACAACTGAGCCTGAACAATATTAGCAATCTGATCGTCAATACCAGTTCCTAAAAAGATAATTCTGTCCATCATTAATCTTGAAAAAACGTCTAATTGAGAAATATTCAGCTGACGCTCTTCGATAATATATGGAGTCATGTTTGTTGGTGTCATCGCTGCTACGATTTTATCGTAATACATTGCGTTTACTCCTTGGTGCTTTGTAGCAAATTTTTTGAATTCTTTACCGTAGTTCATATTTTTAGTTTAAAGTTGAAAAGTCTAAAGTCAGCATGTGACTTAAACGAATTAAACAAAGTTCATACCTTTTTATAAGAAATGCCAATTTGTCGTCTTTTTTAAGATGCTAAGATTCTAAGTTACTAAGGTTCTAAGTTTTTTTTCTAAGAAACATTTACCAACTTCAAACCTGAAACAAAAAAAGAACGTCAACAGAATAAAAAATTCCATTGACGTTCAAATATAATTATTTTTATCTTTCAGTTTCTGTAATAAAATCTTAATTTTTAAAAAGTATATCTCTTAACTCTCGACTTTAGAACTTTTGACTTTCAGACTAAAATTTATTCTCCGTAAGATGCAGCAATAAATTCTTCGTAAGTAACCTCTTTAGTAGTTGGGTTAGCTTTTTCTTTGAAAATATCTAGCATTTTAGCTGCTACTACTTGCTCAGAAAGTCTTTTCACTTCGTCTTGGTTAGATAAAACTCTAGCCACGATTCCTTGAACTTCTTCGTCAGTTGGGTTTGTTTGACCAAATTGAGCCATTTGCTGTCTGATTGCATTTGATGTAAACTCTTTTAAGTCATCAAATGTAATTTGAATATTACTTTGAGCCAATGCTTTTCCTTCGATTAATTGGAAACGTAAACCTTTTTCAGATCTTGCGTATTCAACTTCTGCTTCTTCTGGAGTTAATTTTTTCTCTCCAACAGTTTGCAACCATTTTTTAAGGAATTCAGCTGGTAAATCGAATTTTGTGTTTTCGATCAAGAAATCCTGAACGTCTAATAATAATTTTTGGTCTGCTTGCTGAGCGAATTGCGCTTCAGCATCTTCTTTAATTTTAGCTTTTAAATCTTCTAAAGAAGCAACATTTCCTTCACCAAAAAGTTTATCAAATAATTCTTGGTTTAATTCAGCTGGCTCAGAACCGTTAATAGCTTCGATTGTGAAGTTCACTTCAACATCTAAACCGTGAACACCTTCGTGACCTACTTTTAAGTAATCCATTAATTGGTGATCGTCTTCAAATAAACCTTTTGTGCTTACTGTAACTACATCTCCAACTTTTTTACCTGTGAATTGTTTTTGAGCTTTTTTGCTGAATGTATCAACAGAAATTGTAGTCGTATTATTGATTCCGTTTGCTTCGTTTGAGAAAGTTCCAGTTAAATCAGATTTAGCATCAGAAACTTCTTGAGGAACTGCTTTTCCAAATTGTTTTTGGATACGCTCCACTTGTCCGTCGATTAATTTATCGTCTGCAGTAACGATATATTTTACGATATTATTTTTAGCTTCAAGATCAATTTCGAAGTTTGGCACTAAACCAATTTCGTATTCGAAAGTTAACTCTTCAGCATCCCAGTTAAAGTTTTCGTTTACTTTAGCAAGAGGAGTTCCTAAAAGATTTAATCTTTCAGATTGAATATAACGCTCTAAAGCCAAATCAACTACTTTTTTGATCTCTTCTTGCTTAATAGCTTTTCCGTATTGTTTTTCAACAAGATCTTTAGGCACTGCCCCTTTTCTAAATCCTTTTACTTGCGCTAAAGGCATTTTTTCGTTAATTCTTTTTGCTACTTGACCTTTATAATCCATATGAACAACGTTCATAACAATCGTCTCGTTTACAGCGTCTATTGCTACTCTTTTAATATCCATCTTCTTCTTTAATTTACATAATAAAATTGGGTTGCAAAATTATAAAATTTTTGCAACCCAACCAAGTTTTTAATCTATTGTATTTGAAGCAGTTTTAATCTGCTCAATTGTTTTATTTATCGTCTCCCAATATTTTATAAGTAAGAGATTGAAGGATAGACAAAATAATGCTGAATATTAATGCTGTCCAGAATGTATCGACTACAAAACCGCCAACAATTTTTGTACAAAGCAAAATAATCAAAGCATTTATAACTAATAAAAATAAACCAAGTGTAACAAACGTTACCGGCAGAGTTAGCAATACCAAAATTGGTTTAATGAAGATATTTAGCAATCCTAAAACTACTGCAACAATTACGGCCGTACCAAAACTTTTAACATCTACTCCAGTTAAAATGTTTGACAATAATAAAACTAAGGCAGCTGTAACAAGAAGTCTAAGTAATAATTTCATAGTTATTCAGGTTTAAAATTTATTTAAAAGTACTAATTTTTCATCAAAAAATAACTACTCTTTCAAAAACTCCGTTGTCAATTCAAAAAACATTTTCGGATTTTCAGCATGCAGCCAATGCCCAGCATTTGGGATGGTTTCTAATTTTAAATTTGGAAAATGTTTACGGATTCCCTCCAAATCTTGATCTTGAATGTATCCAGAGTTTCCTCCACGAATAAATAATGTCGGGTTATTAAAAACTAAATCGTCTGCCAAAGGCTTTCCAATGGCATCCAGATTATTATTAAAAGCTTCAAGATTAAATCTAAAAGCCAATTGTCCAGGTTCTTTCCAGTATAAATTTTTCAACAAAAACTGACGTGTTCCAAAATCCGGAACGTATTGAGACACGATTTCCTCAACATCATTTCGGCTTGGTTTTACCGAAAAATCAACCGCATTTAATCCTGCCAAAATCTCCTGATGGTGCTGTTTGTAGAATCTCTGGCCAATATCTGCCACAATCAATTTATCTACAATCTCCGGGTGCGTTGTCGCGAAAAGCATTGCTACTTTTCCTCCCATTGAATGTCCAAGAATATCAATTCGTGTTAGATTATTTGCCTGACAGTATTCGTATACATCTTGAACCATTGCTTCGTAACTCCATTCGTTTGAATGAAAACTGCGCCCGTGGTTTCTTAAATCTAAAATATGAACCTGAAATCCAGCTTCTACATATTGCCCCGCAAGAGTTTTCCAGTTATCAGACATTCCTAGAAATCCGTGCATGATAACAAATGGTTTTCCTTCGCCTTCTATTTTTGAGTATAACATTTAATTTGCTTATAAAAATTCTATTTACAAATGTAAAAAAACTTATCCATTACGACGATAACAGATATATCTATAAAACATTTTCAGATCATTAATATTAATAAAAAAAACTTTACATCCTTACGGTTTCCCGTAATGTTTAGAGAATTTAATCTGCTACCTTGCGCCCCGAAATAAAAACTAAAATTTCATTTTAATTTAAACACAAATCATGATCAAAAAACTACTTTTATTATCATTGATTGCTTCGCAACTTATGATTTCATGTTCTAGCGACAACAGCGATGAAGTAATTCCAGAAGTAAAACCAGACCCAAAACCAGAAGTAGAGCTAACCATAGAAGAGCAAATTGCAGCTTTATTAAAACAGCCGTATTCAAACCTTACTCCTGCACAGCAAAAAACAAAATTTGAAGCTGAAGCTAATGAAATGCTTGTTCAATTAGACAAAAGCAAAACCTCTGGAGCAATCGAAGCTATTAAAAACTTAGGCCGTTTGTTTAGCCTTAAACATATTGATCTTTTTGACGGAAAAAGTCAAAATGGTGTAGAAGAAGTTTTAAACATTTCGGGCGTATATGGTACATATACTTGGGATGATGCTAAAAAAACATGGACTAAAACTGCTTCAACTACAGAATTGAAATTCGTTTTCCCTGCAAAAGAAGGACAAACTACAAACAATGCAATATTAACATCTAAAAGCACTTCTTCGAACATTAAATTTTCAAATGTTGACACTTATGCTGAGTGGGGCTACAATTCAGAAACGCAGCAATACCTGACCTATTACTCCTTCTGTACAAGATTGGTTTTACTTACCATCAACTGTAGAGGCTCTTTTAACTATTAATGGTGCACAAGCTGCTACTTTTACTTCAAATGCAAAATACTCAAGCCAAAACAAATCGCCAGAAGATTACAGCTACAAATTAGCCTTAAATGACGGTTATACTTGGGAAATGAGCGGTAAGAAAGGTACAGAAACTACTTCTAAAGCATTGTTTACTTATAACGGAAAAAGCTTAATTAACTTTAATGTTGCAAGTAATGCTGATATCGACAAATTGATCGAAAATGTAGAACTAAGCCAATACAAAGGAAAAGCAAATACGCTGTTTTCAATAATGGATAACTTTATTGTTATTGGTAATACAGATTTAGCTGCTGACGCTGCCGATAAAGAAGCTTTATACAAAAACAATACTCGCCCTGCATCTCCTGACGGTGAAAATCCTAAAAGTGACTACAAAGCTTATTACACAGCTTTGAATGCCTATGAGAAAAAAATATCTGAAGGAAAAGCAGCTAGCTTTAACAAAAACACGAAATTGTCTTTAGTTTCTAAAAAAGACGGTACTAAAATCGCTGATATTGTTTTGCGTTCTGAAAAAGTTGAAGACGATTATCTTGTTAGTTTACCTGTTTGGAATGCTCAAGGAAAATACTGGACATGGAGCCCTAATGGCGAACTATTTGCACAACCTTATCTTGATGAAGTAGTTTATTTAAAGTTCAATGATACTACAGAAGCTGCGATGGATGTTTATTTCTCTGAAATATTTAATTCACTTCATACTAAATTTACAGATTTCACAAGCGCTTTTCAAACAAAAAGCAAATAAACCTTTTTAATAAAAATGAAGCCGATTTGAATTACTCAAATCGGCTTTGTTTTTTTAGAAGAAGTCTGGATAATTATATTACTTTGCCCATACCCAGCCCAAATACCTATTCCTCCTTTTATATTTGATTTTAAACTTGTATTAGATGGATAAATTGGATTTTTGGCATTCACAATTTCGTTTTGCCAACTATTCCAGAAGTCTAAAGATTCTTTCGTTTGGGTTCGTAACTTTACATGAATCAAATCTCCATCAGTAAAATTTGGTGTAAATTTAGTTTTAGGAAACAATAAAATCCCTCTGTTGATTTGCATTTCAATGGCAGGCTTTTCGAAATTTTTATCATCTAAATTACCATAAAAAGAGGGAACAAAAATGGGTTCTTCGCCTTCCACTTTTGTTGCAATTTGATAATAATTTTTTTCAGATACTGGATCATCAAATTTCACGAAGACATATCCTGTTGTATCTGTTGCATTCTTTTTTATGTATTCTGCACTTTTAAGCTGTACCGATTTTGGAATTGTCGTCGTCGCTTCAACAACACGGTTTAAATATTCAATTTTAATCGAGTATTCTTTCCCTGCCTGCCCCATTAGAGTCAAACCAAAATATACAAATGGAGGAATACGGTTTCTATCGTTTTTTACTCTTAAAACTTCTGAATGCTCTCCGTCAGAAATTGTGATTTTTGCAGATCGAATTACATGATTTAAAACGTTTGTAGAATCAATGCCATCTGTTACCGGAATACTGCTAGACAGCAAAACATTTGCATAATCTCCTTCTTCAATCCAGCCTTCTACCACTATTTTAGATTCTATGCTTTTCTGCTCACTAAAATTATCATTAGAACAGCCGACCGCTAATAAACCCAAAAGAAACAATATATATTTTTTCATCTCATTTTAAAATTTAAATCTCCAACTTATCGAAGGAAGAATTCTATACAAAACTTTCTCATCTTGCTTTACCACAACTTTATCTTTGTTTTCGTTTACTTCGACATCCAAAACAACATATATAGGATTAGAAAAATTAAATGTATTGTAAATCGAAAAGTTTAAAGCGCTTTCTTTCTTAGAGGTTTTTATAAAATAATAATTAACTGAAAGATCTGTTCTGATATAATTTGGCATTTGAGCATTATTATATCCCGAATATTCTTTTACAGGGTTATTATTTATAAAATACCACGAGGTTGGCATTGTAAATCTATTTCCAGAACCAAATATTTGAGTTATTCCAAAATTCCATTTTGTATTTAAATCATACATTCCAACTACAGAAAGATTATGTCGTCTATCATATTTTGCAAAATACGTGTTGCCATTATTCAATTCATCAAAGTTTCTTTCTGACCAACTCAAAGTATAGCTTAACCAGCCAGTAAATTTTCCATTGCTTTTTTTCAACATCATTTCAAATCCATATGCCTTACCTTCTCCAACATACAAATCGTTCTTTAAAGTTGTAATTTCATTAAACTGAGTTATTCCATAAGGATATTCGAGTAGATTTTTCATCGAACGATAAAACCCTCCAAACGAAGAAGAAAAACTTCTGCTTATATTTTGATTTGATCCAATAGAAAATTCATTAGAAGACTGCGGTTTAATTCCGTCAGAACTCGCAATCCAAAAATCAGTAGGAATACCAACACTCGAAGTTGTGATCAAACTTAAATATTGATATTGTTTATTGTAAGAAGCATAAAACGAATACTTTTCGTTTGCATAATAATTCAGTACCACTCGCGGTTGAAAATGCAGATACGAATCAGATCCCGAAATATAGTAGTTCATTCGAAGTCCTAATTCGGCTGTTAGATTCTCCAATAATTTAGGTTTGGCACTCACAAAAATTGCGGCTTCGTTGGCATCAATTTTTCTTTGAGAATAATTGTCAATTGTTGCCAGATTTTCGACATTTATTTTTTGAGGTTGCAAGTCATGATAAACATATTGCAATCCAGATTCAAACGGAACATTATGGATTGAAAACCTTACTGAATTTGCAAATCCTAAATCCTTTACATAAGAAGAAACTCCAAACTCAATTGTTGCCTGCTCCATATTTAAGTCATTTAAGTATTGGCTAAAATAAACCGTATTAGACATACTTACTTTAGACGAAAATGTGGTCGTTAAAGATGGCGATACTGTAAAATTACTCCATTTTAAATCGGTGTCAAGTGCAAAATTTTTATCCTTTATTTTGAGTTTATCAGCGCTGTAAAAAGCATTTAAAGAAAACAAACTCTTTTCTGAGACTTGAGACAAAAAAGTAATATTGGCATCCGAAAAACCATATTTCATATCCTGAACATCATTCTTCGAATCAGATTTTAGCAACGGTCCAACGACTTCATCAATATAAGTTTTTCTTCCAGAAATATAGAATCCGGTTTTGTCATTTACAGGAACCGCTAAAGTTACCTGCGATGCCAGAATTCCAGCATTCCCTTGAATCGAAAACTCAGAAGGAAGTTTTTTATTGGCATTTAAAAGTGTTGTAGAACTCAAGCGTCCCCCATATTTTGCATTCGAACTCGATTTGTCAAATTCAACATCTTTAATATGATCTGTATTGTAAAAAGGAAATATCCCTAATAAATGCGACATTCCATAAATGGGAGTTTCATTATATAAAATCGCATTATGGCCAGGATCACCACCACGAACATACAAATAACCATTTGCGTCTCCAGAATTTTGTACTCCAGGCGTTAACTGCAAAAGTTTGATCACATCTGTTGTTCCCAAAAGTGTTGGAACAGCGTTTAATTCTTTCAAGTTAAAAGAAAGTCTTCCGCCAGATAAAGTTTTGATTTGATTTTTCTTATCACCTGAAACGATCACCTCTTTTAACTGAGAAATATCTTTTTCTAAAACTACAGCAATCACGGTATCTTTTAGGATATTGAACTCAATAGTTTTTGATATAAAATCAGAATGATTAACTTTTATAACAAGTCTGCCAGAAGAAATGTTTTCTGAAAAATTCCCTAAAACATCAGTAGCAACATTCCATTGTTTTTTATTTATTTCTAAAAAAACATTTGCGCCAACAAGATTTTGGCTGTCAGAAGATTTTACACTTCCAGATATCTTTATAGTTTGTGCAAAGAGGCCTGAAAAGGAAAACAAGAGAAAGAAAAAAATAGATTTTAGCACTTCGTTTTAATAAGAAAAGTGCGAAAATAAACAATTATAACCCAAATGTATCAGGTTATAATTGTTTTAAGTAGAAAGTTTATTTCAATTTATTCAGATACATATTTACAGTATTATCCAATCCAAGATAAAGTGCCTCTGAAATTAAAGCGTGGCCTATAGAAACTTCTAATAAACCTGGAATATTTTCTTTGAAAAATTTGATATTTTCTAAGCTTAAATCATGTCCAGCATTGATTCCTAAACCTAATTCGTTTGCCAATATTGCAGCTTTTGTGTAAGGATCAATTCCTTTTTCGTTTCCTAAACTATATTGATGCGCAAAAGATTCGGTGTATAATTCAATTCTATCTGTCCCTGTTTTTTTAGCGCCTTCAATCATTTCTAGAATTGGATCAACAAAAATCGAAGTTCTAATTCCGTTTCTTTGAAACTCCCCAATAACCTCTGTTAAATATTCTTGATTTTTGATGGTATCCCAGCCTGCAGATGATGTTATTGCTCCAATTGCATCTGGAACTAAGGTTACCTGATCTGGTTTGCATTCTAAAACCAAATCAATAAAATTATGCTGTGGATTTCCCTCAATATTATATTCTGTAGTAACAACTGCTTTTAAATCGCGTGCATCCTGATAACGAATATGACGCTCATCTGGACGCGGATGAATGGTAATTCCTTGCCCACCAAATCGCTGAATATCTACAGCTACTTTTAATAAATCAGGGACATTTCCGCCGCGAGCATTTCGAAGCGTTGCTATTTTATTGATATTTACACTTAATTTTGTCATATAAATAGATATTAATTCTAGTAATCTTATATTTGTTACGACAAAAATACAAAGTAAAACAGAGCAGTTTTCGGTATTTTTTGATTATTTTGCATCAAATATCCTCAATTGATTTATGACAGAAATTACAAACTATATCACAAACGATTTCAGAGCGATTGACAGTCAGGAAACGATTGCTTCGATTCAGGACTTTTTTATCGATGTAAATTTTTCTCATTTTCCGATTTTAGAAGATGGTATTTTCATCGGAAGCATCTCTTCTGATGATGTTGAAACATTTGACATTGATAAAAAAGCAATTGATTACAAATATACTTTGGAACGTTTTTTTGCGCGAAAATCTATGATTTGGTTAGATGTTCTAGAAGTTTTTGCAAAAAATCATACCAATATTCTTCCTATTCTTGACGAAAACAATACTTACATAGGCTACTATGAAATGGAAGATATCATGAAGTTTTTTCAGGAAACTCCGTTTTTAAAAGAACCAGGTGCAATTATTATTGTTCAGAAAGGGCTTTTGGATTATTCTATGAGCGAAGTAACCCAAATTGTAGAAAGCAATAATGGTAAGATTTTAGGCTGTTTTGTTTCTGAAGCTGATACAGAAAATGTTCAGATTACAGTAAAAATAGGCTTAGGAGCAATCAATGAAATAATCCAGACGTATAGAAGATACGGATACGAAATTATTTCAGAACATCAAGAGGACAACTATATCAACAGCTTAAAAGAGCGATCAGATTATTTAGACAAATATCTCAACATATAAATTATGAATGTGCCAATGGGAGAATTAGTTAATTAGATAATTTTCGCATTTTCCAAATTATCTAATTGACACATTGACAAATTATCTAATTTACAAAGAATGAAAATAGCCATTTACGGACAATACTATCAGAATAGCACTGAACCTATCATAAAAGACATTTTCTCATTCTTCAATACCAATAACGTCGAAATGGTAATTGAAGAAAACTTCCTGAATATGCTTTATGAAAAACAGCTTGTAAAAAAAGAATACAAAACTTTTTCGCCAAGTACTGCTTTAGACAATAGTTTCGAAATGCTGATTAGTATTGGAGGTGATGGAACGATTTTAAGAGCCGCTGCTTTTGTTCGTAATTCTGGCGTTCCTTTATTAGGTATAAATGCTGGACGTTTAGGATTTCTTGCTAAAGTTCAAAAAGAAAATATCGAAAGTTTATTGCAATATGTAATAGATCAAAACTATACCACTTCTGAAAGAACTTTATTAGGAATTACATGCGAACCTTTTAATGAAGCCTTTAAAGAACTTAATTTCGCTATGAACGAAGTTACAGTGAGTAGAAAAGATACAACCTCGATGATTACAGTGGAGACTTATTTGAACAACGAATATTTAAACTCTTATTGGGCCGACGGATTAATCATTTCTACACCAACTGGTTCTACTGGATATTCTCTAAGCTGCGGCGGCACCATTTTAACCCCAGATGTAAAAAGTTTAGTTATTACGCCAATTGCCCCTCACAATTTAACTGCCAGACCGCTTGTTATTCCAGACGATACCGAAATTACACTTCGAGTAACAGGAAGAGAAGACCAATATTTGGTTTCTTTAGACTCGAGAATTTCTTCTGTAAAAAACGAGTCTATTTTAAAGATTAAAAAAACAGATTACAAAATTAAAATGGTTGAAATACCAGGCGAAACTTTCTTAAAGACCTTAAGAAACAAACTGCTCTGGGGAGAAGATAAAAGAAATTAAACTCTTTTCTGATTCTTCACTATACGATAATACCACATTTTCTCGTTCTGCATGTAGTGAATCATCATTAAATGGCTCTAAATCATATCGTAAATTGAAAAAAAAGCACATTTAACCAAAGGAACTTTGATTCGTATTGATAATTATTATATTTGCACGCAATTTTGAATTAAATGAAGAAAATTTTTAATTTATTGTTATGTTTTTTCCCCTTTATTACACTTAATGCTCAAATCCATGAGCTTGGTGTCTTTCTTGGCGGAAGCAACTTTGTAGGTGATGTTGGAAAAACCACTTACATAGCCCCAGAAAAGCTAGCTTTTGGAGTTCTTTACAAATGGAACAGAAGTCCGAGACATGCATGGCGCTTCTCTTATACACAATCAAACATTAGTGGAAATGATTATAAATCAGATGAAACTGGAAGAAATCAGAGAGGCTATCGTTTTGACAATGATATAAAAGAGCTTTCTGCTGGTTTAGAATTCAATTTTTTTGATTTTAATCTTCACGATTATCACACCAAAATAACACCTTATGTATTTACCGGTCTAAATTACTTTTTCTACAATAATTTATACCGATATACTTCAAGTCCAAACACTATATACGAGCTAAAAAATCAAAGCTCGGTTGCTATACCTATTATATTAGGTATAAAATCAAATATATCACCACGTTTTGTTTTAGCCGCTGAAGTTGGTGCGCGCTACACCTTTACAGATAATCTTGACGGAAGTAATCCTAATACAAGCAGTCCAAATATCATGAAATTTGGAAATTTAAATAATAATGACTGGTATATTTTTTCAGGTATGACATTAACGTATACCTTTGGAAAGAAACCATGCTATTGCGCATACTAAAAAATGAATTTACTAGAATCAATAGATCACACAAACTTACCTAAGCATCTGGCCATTATTATGGACGGTAACGGACGATGGGCAAAACAACAAGGTTTTTTGCGCGCATTTGGCCACGAAAACGGTACAAAATCTGTAAAAGAAATAATCAAAACTTCAGCTAAGCTTGGTATTGAATATTTAACCTTATATGCTTTTTCTACAGAAAATTGGAATCGTCCTAAATTGGAAGTTCAGGCATTGATGAAAATATTGATCAATTCATTAAAGAAAGAGCTTGTTACGCTTCAAGAAAACAATATTCGTCTCAACGCAATCGGAAATCTTGACAAATTACCCAAAACAGCCCAAAAAGAACTTTTGGATGTTATAGAAAAAACGAAAAACAATACTCGCTTAACTCTTACTCTTGCTTTAAGCTACGGCTCTAGAGAAGAATTAGTAAATGCCATAAAGTCAATTAGTGATAAAGTTAAAAATAATATAATTTCAATAGACACTATTGACGATTCAATTATAAATGAGCATCTTTACACGCAAAATTTACCAGACGTAGATTTATTAATACGAACAAGTGGAGAACATAGAATAAGTAATTTTTTACTGTGGCAGATTGCCTATGCAGAATTATATTTTACTAATGTCTTGTGGCCAGACTTTAAAGACCAAGATTTATATGAGGCTATTATTAGTTATCAAAAAAGAGAACGTAGATTTGGAAAAACCAGTGAACAAATTAAATAATTTTTTAGTGTTACAAAAAAGAATACCACAAATAATCTGTGCCCTTTTATTACTGGGTAGTTTTTCACAAGTCAAAGCACAAGAAAGAGTTCCTTTTGATCAAGGAAAAAAATATATTCTAGCTAAAGTTTCTGTTGTTGGTAAAATAAGCTTCAATGAGCAAACTGTTGTAACCTTTTCAGGACTTCAAAAAGGTCAAGAAATTACTGTGCCTGGAGAAGAAATCAGTAGCGCAATTAAAAAATTAGGTAAACTAGGACTTTTTGACGAAATCGCTTTCTATGTTAACAAAGTAGAAAACGACAGTATCTATTTAGACTTAGATATTGTGGAGCTTCCTAAATTAAACGAAGTTAAAATCGTTGGTGTTAAGAAAAGCAAAATCGAAGGATTAATTAAAGATAATAACCTGACAAAGAACAAAATTGTCAACGAAAACTTAATTACTACGACAAAAAATTACATCGAAAACAAATACAAAAAAGAAGGTTTTTATAATACGAAAGTTACTATAACAAACACTCCTGACACTATTAACGGACATCAAGTTAATATGCTTGTTAGAATAGATAAAGGAGATAAAGTTAAAATTAGCAGTATTGATTTCATAGGCAATAAACAGCTTACTGACAATCAATTGCGCGCCGCAATGAAAGACACGAAACAGAAAAATTTCATTCGTGTATTTAAAGCTTCTAAATTCATTCCAGAGAAATACAAAACTGACTTAGAAAAAGTAATTGCTGCCTACAAAGAAAAAGGATATCGTGATGCCCGTATTATCTACGATTCTGTTCAATACAGCAAGCAAAAAAATACCCTTGCAATTAAGATTAATGTAGAAGAAGGAAATAAATATTACTTCGGAAACATCAAATTCCTAGGAAATACTGTTTATTCAGATCAGCTTCTAAGCCGTTATTTAGGAATCAAAAAAGGAGAAACTTACAACGGAGTTTTACTAGAAAAAAGAATTGCCGATAAGACTAAACCAGACGCAGAAGATATTACGAATTTATACCAAAACAATGGTTATTTATTCTCTAACATCAACGCTGTAGAGGTAAAAACAGTTAATGACACTATTGATTTTGAGATTAGAGTTACAGAAAGTTGCCTATCGCTTATTTCAATAAAATTACGGTTGTTGGAAACGACAAAACAAACGACCACGTTATTTACCGTGAGTTAAGAACAAAACCAGGTGAAAAATATAGTAAAGAACAATTAGTTAGAACCATTCGTGAGATTGGACAATTAGGTTTCTTTGATCCTGAGGCCATTGATCCTAAGTTTAAAAACGTAGATGCTGGAGCTGGAACTGTTGATATTGAGTATAATGTAGTAGAAAAAGGATCGAGCCAGGTCGAACTTCAAGGAGGTTATGGCGGTGGAGGTTTCATTGGTACATTGGGACTTTCGTTTAATAACTTCTCGGCACGAAAGCTCTTTGACAAAGAAGCTTATAAGCCTTTACCAATGGGAGACGGACAAAAAGTTGCACTTCGTTTACAAGGAAGCACCTATTTCCAAACCTACAGTTTATCTTTCTCAGAGCCATGGTTTGGGGGTAAGAAACCTGTACAGTTTAGTTCGTCTATTTCATACAGTAAGCAATTTCTTAACAATTACATCACTAGAACTGTTGATAGAAGCAAAAGTTTTAATATTTTTACAATCCAAGTTGGGTTAGCAAAAAGATTAACGGTGCCAGATGATTACTTCGTATTATCACAATCTGTAAGTTATCAGCACTATGACTTGAACAATTATAACACAGGTTTATTTACTTTTGGTAATGGTGCATCAAGAAACTTAGCGTATACAATCGGGCTTTCAAGAAGTAATAAAGGGGTAAACCCAATATTCCCTACTTATGGTTCTGAATTTAGTATTAGTGCTAAAGTTACACCTCCATATTCATTATTTAACGGTGTTGATTATGGTAATTTACAAAATGAAAAGGAATACAAAACACAATATACAGGAACATCTGGAAGTGGTATAGACGGAAAACCACTTAACACTGGTGATTATGTTAAAACAGAAACTATAAATGGAACATCTGGTTATGTAAGTGTTGGATTTGATTTTGCAAGTGCTGATACAGATGTAGCAAAAGTCGATCAGAAAAAATACAACTGGTTAGAGTACTATAAAATTAAATTTAAAGGAGACTGGTATACTAAAGTTTATGGGAAATTAGTATTAAGAACACTTACTGAATTTGGTTTCTTAGGGGCTTATAACCAAGAAAGAGGTGTGATTCCGTTTGAGCGTTTTTACTTAGGAGGTGACGGTATGGCAAACTACTCAATGGATGGTAGAGAGACTATTCAGTTGAGAGGTTATCCAAACAACTCTTTAACTCCGGTAAATGCAAATGGTGATGCAATTGGAGCAACGATTTACAACAAATTCTCTATGGAATTACGTTACCCAATTACATTAAAAGCATCGGCTTCTATTTTTGCATTAACGTTCTTAGAAGCAGGTTCATCATACCCAACGTTCAAAGATTATAACCCATTCGACTTAAACCGTTCTGCTGGTGCTGGTTTACGTGTATTCATGCCTGCATTTGGATTATTGGGTATTGACTTTGGTTACGGGTTTGACGCTCTTCCAGGACAAACAAAAGCTAATGGTTGGGAAACACACTTTATCATTGGACAACAATTTTAAAGAAATAACGTTTGGTTAAAAATCATCAAATAAAGTTATGTTATGAGAAAACAATTTTTATTTATATTTTTAGCCTTGATTGTAGCAAATACAAGTCAGGCACAAGGTAAGACTACTCGAATTGGCTACATCGACATGGAATATATTTTAGAAAATGTTTCCGATTATAAAGAAGCTAAATCCCAATTAGAGCAAAAGGCTCAAAAGTGGAAACAAGAGGTAGAGGCCAAAAAATTAAATATAAATAATTTGAAGGAAGGCTTAAAGACAGAAAAAGCTTTACTTACAAAAGAATTAATAGAAGAAAGAGAAACTGAAATTAAGTTTCTTGAACAAGAAATGATGGATTATCAGCAGAAACAATTTGGTTCTGACGGAAATCTAATGAGACAAAAAGCGGCTTTGGCAAAGCCAATACAGGATCAGGTTTTTACTGCTGTACAAGATATCGCAGAAGCAAAAAATTACGATTTTGTTTTTGACAAATCATCAGATCTTACCATGCTTTTTAGCAATAAAAGATTTGATATTAGCGATCAGGTTTTAAGAATCTTAAACCGTACTGAAAAACGTGAGCAGCTGACAAAAAAACAATTGAAAGAGCAAGAAGTTAAAGAAAATCTTGAGAATGCAATTGACGAAAATCCAGCAATGGCTGACCGCCAAAAAGCACTTGACGAGAAAAGAGCTGCTAGAGAAAAGCTTATTCAAGATAGAAAACTAGAGCAAGAGGCTAAGAGAAAAGAATACGACGATAGAAGAAAAGCTCTGCAAGAAGAGAGAGACGCGAAAAAAAATGGCACGGTTTCTGGAACAGCTACAACAACAGCCGTTCCTGCTGCAACGAGTGGTGCTGTTAATACAAACTCGACTGCAAAAACAGCAACGCCTGATGCTAATGGAGAGACACCTTCAGCTGAACAGTCTGGAATGACAAAAGCAGAAGAAAGACAATTACTTTACGAACAACGTAAAAAAGAATTGGAAGAAAGAAGAAAGAAAATTTTAGAAGAAAGAGAAGCGGCTAAAAAAGCAAAAGAAGCCGAATCGCAAAAAACAAATACGACCAATAATTAATTAATATTTTAAAAATGATGAAACAAATCAAAACTTTACTAATTGCTGCAATTCTTATTTTAGGAGCAAGTAACACAATGAACGCACAAGCGAAGGTAGCTCATGTTGATGTAAGCGAGATCATGTCGAAAATGCCTGCTATGCTAGATGCTCAAAATCAACTGCAAAAATTAAGTGGTACATATGATGCTGAATACAAAAAAATGGTTGACGAATATCAAGTAAAAATCAAAAAGTACGAAGCTGAAGCTGCAACTGTAACTGATGCTGTAAACGGTGAGCGTTCTAAAGAGGTTCAAGATATGCAAAAGAGAATTGTTGACTACAGAGACAATGCTCAAAAAGAATTACAACAAAAAGAAACTGACATCGTAAAACCATTAATGGAAAAAGTTAGAACTTCTATTCAAAAAGTAGGAAAAGCTAAAGGTTTCCAATATGTTTTAGACGGTTCTACTTTATTATTAGCTGATGGTCCAAACATCACTGCTGACGTTAAAAAAGATTTAGGATTCTAAGAAATTAAATCTCTATAATTAAACTGCTCAATTAGACAATTGAGCAGTTTTTTTTTACAAAAATTTAAAAGTAATCTTTGGAATTATTTCAAGATTTGACTTAACTTAGAATAACGAATTATAGTAAAAAATATTAAATTTGCTTTATGATAAACAATAATCCTATAGGCGTTTTTGATTCTGGTATTGGCGGAACTTCCATATGGAGCGCTATTCATGATCTTCTTCCAAACGAAAAAACCATTTATTTGGCTGACAGTAAAAATGCTCCTTACGGGCAAAGAACCAAAGAAGAGATTGTTGCATTAAGCAAAAAAAACGTAGAATTTCTACTAGAGAATAATTGCAAACTAATTGTTGTAGCGTGTAACACTGCAACTACAAATGCCATATTTGAACTTCGTGCAGATTATGATGTTCCATTTGTTGGAATTGAGCCCGCTATTAAACCTGCTGCAAACAATTCTCAAACACAGGTAATTGGAATTCTAGCTACAAAAGGAACTCTCAACAGCGAATTGTTTAATAAAACTGCTGAGATGTTTCAAAATACAAAAATCATTGAGCAAGTAGGACACGGACTTGTACAGCTAATTGAAGATGGCAATTTGTACTCGCCAGAAATGACTCAGTTATTAGAATCATATCTGCAACCTATGATTGAAGCTAATATTGATTATTTGGTTTTAGGATGCAGCCATTACCCTTATCTAATTCCTCAGATAAAAAAAATTCTCCCAGATCATATTAAAATAATAGATTCAGGAGAAGCTGTTGCGCGTCAGACTAAAAATCTGCTGCGTGATAAAGTTGGTTTTTCTGAAAGTACAGATCATGATCCTATATTTTATGTCAACTCAAACCCAAAAGTTTTGGAGTCAATTTTAGAACATAAATATCCTGTAATCAAAAAAGACTTTTAAATCATTATTCAAACTTTCGCTTGACGAACCAAATTCCGTCCAACGACAAATTGATTGATATTTTATGGTAATTTTCTTTTATTAAATCATTTGCAATTCGGCCTTTCTGCCCATAAGAATACGAAATGTTAAGTGACGAAAATGTGTTTTCAATTGGCAAGTTTAATCCAATAGAAACAGACGCATTATTGACACGATGTTTATCAACTTCAAGATAGCCATTATCAAAATTTACACCTGCAGAATACCCTACTCTATCCCAATATTTCCTAATATTCTTTTTAGCATTATAGGAAATTCCGAGTGCAAAACGGTCTTGATTTACAAATTCTCCATAAAGTTCAGATTGCTTTGTGCTATCCCAGAAACTCTTCTCATAATCTAAAGTTAGATTCAAATTATTTTTAAATCGTTTACTGACTCCAAAACCTAGCTCTAAAGGCATGTAATAATCGTCTGTATCTGTAGCTACATTGGTTTCTACAGCAGTCTCCACTTCATCTGCAATACTTGCTACCGACTGCACTTTGGACGCTTTTATTCTTGACGGAACTTTAACTGTTGTCCCGATTGTAAAAGTAGAATCTATTTTGAATTGCCCCCCTAATGTTGCGCGTACGCCATTATAATCTGTTTTTTTATGTATGGTCGTAATGGCATTCGAAATCAAAAAAGCACGATCGTCTACTGTATTTCCAAAAAGAAACGTTCCTGTTGCTCCCAATGTTAATTTTTTTCCAAATCTATATCCGTATGAAAAATCCAAATTGTTTAAACCTCCAGATCCCTGTGCCGTCACATAATAATATTCCTGACTATCGGCAATGGGAAGTTTTAAATTTGAAATCTTAAACACCGAACTAGAATAAGGACGAAGTGCTAAACTAAAACCAGAATTTTTAGTAACTGGAAAAGCAAAAGCCAAATGAGAAAATTGAAAATTATTTCGCTTTTCTGTACGAGTACTGCTCTGATAAGTTGTCGCAATGGCTTTCCCTCCAATATCAAAAAGAAAGTGATTCTGATACATAAATCCTAAAGATGCTGGATTTAGATTATTAATAAAAGTATCTGAAGGCAAAGCAATTCCAGAACCACCAATTGAAGGCAGATTACCAAAATCTGAATCGTACAAACTTCCGACACCATAAAGTGAATATGGAGAACTTGAGATACTTTGAGAAAATGAAGTCAGCGACATTAAAAGGAAGCAACTCCATAAAACAATTTTATTTTTCATTTAGTAAGAGATGTAATAAATTTTGAGCTGAATTTTGTTGTCGACATGTTTTTGATTCCCTAAAATAATTCGGTTAACCGATTTAGAAATTGAGGGTAATGTGAGAATAAGCGATGATCTAGCATCAGCTTGCTTAAGCATTTCTTTTTGAAGAAAAGCGCCAACTGGAATTGTATACCCTACATTTTCATTAAACTCGTCGCTCTTTTTATTCAATATTCCATAGACAGTGGTTCCTGCAGAATTCACCAATGTTCCGCTTATTCGATTTAAATTATCACCAATATAAACCGCCAAAGAATCTGCCAGAGGATATTTATCAGAATAAGAATTGTTGATTGGCTTCACGACTAATTCTGCATTTACAATAGCTCCATTAGTTGAGATATTTTTAAACTGCTTGATATTCGGAAATTCAACCCTACAAGCAACTCCTGTTCCTGACTGAATAAATCCTTGATTATTGGTTAACTTACTAGAAAGGTTACTGCTAGAAACGGGAAGATTTTGCAGTATTGTTCCCGTTTTATCCAGAGAAATAGAATTGAACTGTTTTGTGTTGTCAATAATTGTAAAATCGAGATAATAAGAAGCTTGATCTGCATCTCCTTTATATTTTGAATAATACAATCTAACTTTACTGTTTCCCCCACTAAATCCGATTACACTAGAAGAATTGGATGTGTCTGGAACCAAAACAAGTCCTTTTAAATATTCGGTAAAACTATCTAAATCTGTAACTTCTTTCTTTTTAAGTTTCTGAAAGAGATCTTCTCCAAACTCATCATCCATTTTAATATTTATAGAGTCCTTTTGTGTTGGTCTTGGCATAAAGGATATCTTTCCCAAGCTTTCAGAACTATAATTAAATGCCGAATTGTTGTATAAATCACTCTCGCCAGTATTGGCCTTAATTTTTTGAAGCAAACGATGAATATCAAATGTTTGAACTTTTGTAGTATCTCCGTAATAATATTTATCATATTTCAGAATCATCGAAATAGAATCGAAAACATAATTTACCGATTCAGTATCAGAGCCTGAACTATTTAAGGTATAAATATTGCTTGAAACCTGAAAATAGCTGTTTGATTTTACTTTTCCAAAAACAGGATCATCATAATTTCCAACCAAGATTCTGTTTTTAGCCGAAGTTACCAGCGAGTCAAAATTGATGGTTGACATTTCTACTGTCACAGTATCTATCATAATCACTTTATTGCTTAAAGCCAGATAATCTGAACCAACGGTAAATTCTCCAGTATCTGTATCTGTACCGCATGAAAATAGGGTAAATACAAAAAGCAGTATCAATATAAACTTGTGCATAATTTAATTTTTGGGCAAATATAAATTGTGCACTTTGGCAACACACTATAACATATACTACCGCGCTTTTTTAAGCTACAAATTGCGCAAAACGATCTATAATCTGAATTCTCTTCTCAAATTTTAATTCGGCCTTAAAAACAGCGATTTTGTCTATCAAAACGCCTCATACATATATCTTCTTTTTTTTAAGGGCTCCATCCATCTAATTTTGAACCAATAAAATAAATAATGAAAGTAAGGTTTTTAGTTTGTTCTCTTTTTTTGATTTCGTTTTTAGGTTTAAAAGCTCAGGAAAACTTTGGCGCTACGGCAAATTTTAAAACTGAGCCAACAGAAAAGATAAATTTTAGCGAAACAGATGTTGCTGTTTTTTATGAGAAGAAACTAGGAACAAAAAGCAAAATAACAAACACGTTAGAATATTCTAATTTGAAGGTGAATTACGAATTCAATCCCTATAATTTTTATGCGGATGAGGATAAATTCAATCAAGTTCAAAACAAATTCGAATATTCGTCTGAAATATCAGAAAAAACAAAATGGCAATTTTCTGTAATTCCGACAGCAAATTTCCAGAGTAAACTGGACTTTTCGAACCTGACAGTTCTAGGAAGTTTGACAGTAAGCCAACAGTTGACTTCAAAAATAAATTTAATTGTCGGAGCTGGCAGAACATCGATTTTTGGAGCCCCAAAAATAACGCCGATTGTGGTTTTTGATTATAAAATGAATGAGCAAACCGATTTTAAAATTGGGTTTCCAGATTCGAGAATTTCTTATTCTAATAATGATCGAAACCAATTCAGTATGACGAATAGTTTTAATGGAAATTTCTATCATTTGGATGAAACAAATAAAGATAATAATGCCGAAAAAGCAGTTTTATCGCAAATGACATCGGCTTTAGAATATGAAAGAAATGTTACTGGCAATTGGTTTTTAAATTTTAAAGCTGGTTACGATTTCAACAAAAAATACAATTTACTAGATAACAGTGACCATAAAGTATATGACTATAATAGCGGAAATGGTTACGTTTTAGGAATAGGGATCAAATACAAACAATAAATATTAAATACACTATGATTAATCTAAAAAAAGGAATTTTATTCACCGCGCTTTTTTCAAGCCTCTTTTTGATAAGCTGCAGCAATGATAATGATGATGATGATTTGATGGGTAACTGGATTAAAAAATCAGCTTTTGACGGTCCTGCAAGATCTAGTGCAACAAGTTTCGTTATCGGAGATTATGCTTATGTAGTTGGTGGCTATACTGGCGATGTTTATTTAAAAGATTTATGGGTTTATAACTCAAACGGAGATTACTGGGAGCAAAAAGCAGATTTTGGAGGCGTAGGAAGAAGTTCTGCGTCTAGTTTTGCATTAAATGAAAAAGGTTATGTTGGTCTTGGTTATGATGGAACGAACAAACTGAAAGACTTTTACCAATATGATCCTTCTGCAAATAGCTGGACACAAAAAACAGATTTTGCAGGAACAGCGCGTTATGCCGCCGTAGGTTTTCAAGTTGGCGGTAAAGCCTATTTTGGAACAGGTTACGACGGAAACTATTTGAAAGATTTCTATCAGTACGATGATCAGGCAAATACGTGGACTCTGGTAAACGGTTTTAGCGGTAACAAAAGACGAAATGCAACGGTCTTTACAATTGCAGACAAAGCATATTTAGTTACTGGTGTAAATAATGGAGTTTACCAGGAGGATTTCTGGGAATTTGATCCAGCAACAGATGTCTGGACCAGAAAAAGAGACGTTGACAAAGATACAGATGACGATTACAGCTACAATGATGATTATGCTATTGTACGTTCTAATGCTTCAAGCTTTTCTATGAATGGATTAGGATACATTATAGGTGGTGAAAACATAAAAACAGTTTGGGAGTACAATCCATCAACTGATTTATGGACAGAAAGAACTCCAATGGAAGGCGCTACAAGAACAGATGCTGTTGGTTTTGCCATCAACAACCGTGGGTTCTATATGTTAGGAAGAGTTGGTTCTACTTATTTTGATGATGCTTGGGAATTTAGCCCATTAGACGAACAAAGCGACGATGATAATTAATATTAAACAATTCTTCTGGAGTAACATCCAGAAGAGTTTTGTAGTTTTTGCTATTCTATTCTTCATCGCTTGTGCGAAAAAAGAAACCTTAACAACAGCTTCTTTTAAAACAAACTCCGGTTGGGGATACACCATTGCCTACAAGGAAAAAATTTTAATTAAACAGTCTGTTATTCCCGTAATAAGCGACACTAAAAGTTTTGAAACAGAAACAGATGCTCTAAAAGTTGCAGATCTTGTTAAGCAGAAGCTCCAACAAAACTTATCTCCAACGGTAACTAAAAATGAATTAATTTTATTAAAAATAAAATTGTAAATGCAGATCGATACCATTAAAAATACAGGCTATAACAAAATATTATTCCATTCTATGATATGGATTTTCTTTATTTTAACTTCTTTGATTCAATTTTACGAAAGTCCATTTAAACTCGACAGCGATTTTTACGCCCAATGGTTTTCTGGAATTTTATTGTTTTATCTGAACTATTTTTATTTGGTTCCCAATTATCTGTTGCAAAAAAAATATTGGCTGTATGGTATATTTGCTATTGGCCTGATTGTACTATTTATGGTAATAAGATTTAATTATTTTGTTCCTGAATTTAGACATTTAAGACCTGAAAATGCAATGTATGCTAAGACCGTTATTCGTGACCCCCATTTTTTTCCGAGAGACGGCAGAATGCACCACAGAGTAGAAATGAGACAGCCGTTTTTTTTTAAGATTGCTCCTTCATTTTTCTACATCCTGATCATTACCATTTCAGCAATTATTAGAACATTAACTGAATTTTATAATAATCAACAAAATAAACTGATTGCCGAAACACATAGAACAAATACAGAATTGATTTATCTGCGTAAACAAACCAATCCGCATTTTTTATTCAATTCTTTAAACAGTATTTATTCTTTGGCACACAAAAAATCTGATTTGGTCCCTGATGCCATCGTGACTTTGTCTGAACTTATGCGCTACATGCTGTATGAGACAGATAATAAAACGGTGGCTTTAGAAAAAGAAGTCAATTATATCCAGAATTATATCGAGTTGCAAAAGCTGCGATTAAATAATATCGAAGACATTGTTATAAACGTACATGGCGATACTAAAAATAAATTTATTGAGCCTTTGTTACTGATTTCTTTTGTCGAAAATGCCTTTAAGTATGGAACAGATTATAAAGGCGCGGCTCATGTAAAAATTAAGATTCTAATTACAGATCATAATCTGGATTTCTGGATTGAAAACACCATTGAGAATTACGTAAAAGATCCTGAAAACTCAGGAATCGGATTGGTAAATATTCAAAGCCGTCTTGATCTCTTATATCCTAACGCACACGAACTAACCATTACTCAGGATAATGAATATTACCGAGTTCATTTGAATTTAAAGTTGGACGAAATTAAAACTGCGATACATTAAACAAAACTGATTATGGACAGAAAGAAATTTATCCGAAATGGTATTTTGGGCATTGCATCATTGGCAACAGCTTCAAAATTTTTAGAATCTTGTTCTAAAAGTGACAATGACGAAACTGACACAAGCAATTCTGGAGACGGAAGCTGTACAGTTTCTCCTTCAGAAACAAAAGTGTCCATTCCCTATCAAAACGCCAAGTCAGCTGGTTTTAGAAAACATCAAATCTGATCGTGTTGGAATTGCGCTATTGATTAATTTAAAAATCGAAAATAAAAGCAACAATTGCGAACCTCTTTCGGGAGCTTTAGTAGATGTTTGGCATTGCGACAAAGACGGAAATTATTCCGAATATGGCGGCACGCAAATGCAGCAGACAGATTATACTTCTGTTCATTTCCTTAGAGGCAGACAAACTTCTAATGCTAGCGGAGAAGTTTCTTTTATTTCAATTTATCCTGGTTGGTACCAAGGAAGAGCGCCACATGTGCATGTAGAAGTTCTATCGAGCACAGGAACTTCTTTATTGGTAACGCAGATTGCTTTTCCTGAAACCATTTCAAGTGAAGTATATTCAAGTACCAATTATGCCGCACATGGGCAAGCAGATACTGCAAATACAAAAGACAATGTTTTTGCTGATAGCTTATCCGACGAGCTAGCTACAATAAGTGGTAATTTGACAGATGGCTTCACATTGACTAAAACTATAACTGTTAACGCATAATTTTGATTTGTAAAAACCAGTATTTTATGAAAATTTTAAAACTTAATTTACTGGTTTCAAACTACTTTTGACTGCGAAATAAACTTTAACAAATTAATGCCGAAAAGATGAAATGTGTAATTATTGATGACGAACCTTTAGCTGTAGACTTATTGCAGGATTTTGTCAAAAAAGTAGAGGCTCTAGAGCTGGTAAGCACTTTCAATAATGCTATTGATGCTGTTTCATTTATCAACCAGAATAATATTGATTTGGTTTTTCTAGACATCCAGATGCCTCATTTTTCTGGAATTGATTTTTTAAATACAATTGAAAAAAAACCTCTTGTTATTTTTACAACTGCTTATTCTGATTATGCTGTAGAAGGTTTTAATTTGGGCGCTGTGGATTATTTAGTGAAGCCAATTCCGTTTCATCGATTTTTGAAAGCAGTCGTAAGAGCACAACAAGTCTTGCAACCTGTAGCCAATACTGCAATTGCAGAAAACAATAATGCACCCGAAATTGAGCAGGATTTTATGTTTGTTAGGGCTGAATATGAAAATGTAAAATTAAATTTTGCTGATATTCTTTTTATTGAAGGCTTAAAAGATTATGTCAAAATTTATACAACAGATAATAAATTTACACTGACATTAATTAGTTTGATCAAACTTGAAAATCTACTTTCAAGCAAAGGTTTTGCCAGAATTCATAGATCGTATATCATCAATATCAAACATGTAAAATCGATTCAGAAAAACAAGGTTTTAATAAGCGATAAAAGAATTCCAATCAGCGAAAGCTATAAAAATACTTTCTTCGAAAAAATCAATCTATAAATTTCTGAAATTCCAATAATAAAAAATTCCAAATTCCAAGGATCTGATCTTTTTGGAATTTGGAATTTCTATTTTGGGATTTTATTATTTTTATTTTTCTTCTTTAAACCAACTAGAATACATCACATAATTGTTTGAAATACGTCCTATTTCGCCTGCAAAATCAGATTGATCGATGTCTTTTACTTTTTTGGCAGGAACTCCAGCATAAATACTTCCAGAGGTTACAACGGTATTCTGAGTTACAACAGCCCCAGCAGCAACAATAGCATTGCTTTCTACTACACAGTTATCCATTACAATTGCTCCCATTCCGATTAAAACATTATCAAGAATAGTACAGCCATGCACAATTGCGTTATGTCCAATTGAAACGTTATTTCCTATAATGGTTGGGTGTTTTTGATATGTACAGTGAATTATGGCACCATCCTGAATGTTAACCTTGTTTCCGATTTTAATGAAATGAACATCTCCCCTCACAACAGCATTAAACCAAACGCTACAAGATTCTCCAAAAGTAACATCTCCCACAATAGTCGCGTTTTCGGCAACATAACAGTCCTCTGGAATAAGAGGTGATTTTCCGTTTACAGATTTAATAAGCATAATAATAATTTTAGTTAACCGCAGGACAATTACAGTCGTAACGTGCTTTTCTGCAGAATAAATTAACTCCTAAAGTAATTTGATGAAAACCGCCTGTATCAAACTTAACATCTCCCATTAACTGAGTATAGGTGTAAGCAAACATAAAGTTCTTGAAATTAACTCCAACAATCGGTGTAAAGTATTGTAATTTTTGAGACGACACTCCAGTTCCCGAAATATATTGCGCACCATCAAAACCTCTTCTATAAGATAAAGCCGCCCATAGACTTCCAAAATCCATGTTTTTGTAGGCTTTCATATTCAAATCAAGCGTTTTTGCTTTTGTCTGATCAAATAGCTGAAAAAGAAAAGAAGGCTCCCAAGTCCAACTGCTATTTTTTCCAAATACATAACCAGCGCTCAATAAAAACTTTCTAAGATTATCCGATTCATAATCAGTATATAATTCTCTTCTAGTTTCTAACAATCCTTGAACTGTTGCGTGTGCATAGAAATCTAAATAATTATAAGACGCTCCAACGTCAAGATTGAAATAAGAATCTTTCTGAATTGACCCAAAAACAATTGGATCAAAAGTTCCGCCAAATTTAGTTTCGTCCAATTGGCTTTGTATTAAACCTCCGCTAATTCCAAAAGACAACTGATTCAAATCTAATTCATCTCTTGAAAACATAATATGGTGCGCGTAAGTCAATTTCACACCTTTTTGAGAATGATATCCGTTTTTATCATTAAAAAGAATTATACCAGCTCCAGAACGTTCTCCAACTCTTCCGTTAAAACTTAGAGTCTGTAAAGATGGAGCATCTTCTTCTCCAAACCATTGCTTTCTGGCCGTTAATCTTATTTTGGCACAGTTAGCCGCGCCAGCCATAGAAGGGTGAATTAAGTAATAATTATCAGACAAATAATCCGAATAAACAGGTAGTCCCTCTTGAGAGTAGGAATAAAAAGTAGTAATAAGAAAAATTAATAAAACCTTGATTTTAAATTCCATAAAGACAATTTTGTTTTCATATAATTTTCACTCTTGCAATTTAACACGATTTATTTGAAAAGAGTCTTAATTATTTCATTAAAAAATCAAATATAGCCATTAGTAGAAAATAACTTTAGTAAATTTGCAAAAAATATATTACCATGACTAAAATCACTATAAAAGAAACTCAAAATCCAACTATTTTAAAGTTCGAATTTGATGATTTCATTACTCAAAATCAAAACTTTGAATTCAAAAATATTGATGAGGCGCAAGCTTCTCCTCTAGCACAGCAATTATTCTATTTACCGTTTGTTAAAACAGTTTATATCTCAGGAAATTTTATCGCTATCGAAAGATATAGCATTGTAGATTGGGATGATGTAAAAGACGCGGTTGCAGAGCAAATTAGTGCTTTTGTAGACAAAGGTGGCGTTATCATTAAAATCGACGAAACAAAAGCAAAAAAACAGCCTATTACAGTTTACGGAGAAACAACTCCAAACCCTTCTGCATTAAAATTTGTTGTAAGCAGAATGTTAACTCGCAATGCTGTAGAATATAAAAATATTGACCAGACTGCTTCTTCTCCATTAGCTCAGGAATTATTTAAATTTCCTTATGTGAAAGAAATTTTTATTGACGAAAATTATATTTCGGTAACCAAATATGAAATCAATAATTGGGATGAAATCACTTTAGAATTAAGAACTTTCATTAAACAATTTATTGAAAATGGAGGAACGGTTTTAGACGAAAGTTTAATCGAAACTAAAGTCAAAAATGAAGCAACAAAAGATGAAGCTTTTGATAAATTGGATGTTACTTCACAGCAGATCATCAATATCTTAGAAGAGTATGTAAAACCAGCTGTAGCCGCTGATGGTGGAAACATTGCTTTTGAATCTTATAATGAAGATGACAAAACAGTAAAAGTACTATTGCAAGGCGCTTGCAGCGGTTGCCCTTCATCTACATTTACTTTAAAAAGCGGTATCGAAAATATGCTGAAAAGCATGCTGAATGATGACGCTATAAAAGTAGAGGCATCAAATGCATAGTTTGACTAAATTATTATTCAAAAGCGTCTCATTGAGGCGCTTTTTTTATTATTAACCACTAGTTACCAATTATTTACCATTTAAAAAACGAGTAATTCTATAAAATTAATTAATATTGTAATCTTAACCAATTAATTAACAACCATGGGATTATCTTCATTTTTTAAAAATCTATTTGGCTCAACCAAAGAGTCTGTAACTGAATTGGCAAATAATGCCGAAAGTACTTTTGAACAAGCAAAAGAAGCTGCTGCGCCATATATCGAGAAAGCGGAAGCTTTTGCAGAAGAAGCAATTGAAAAAGTAAAAGAAGTTTCGGAACCTATTATTGACAACGCAGCCGAGTATGCTGAAAAAGCAAAAGATACCGTAAGCGAATATGCCGATAAAGCCGCTAAAGTAGTAAATGATGTAGTCGATTCTGTTAAAGAAAAAACAGCTTCTGCAGTAGTTAGCGAGAAGCCAGAAACTATTTCTGAAACCGTTGTTGATGTAAGCGAAAAATCGGCTGCAGAAGTAGAAGAAATCGCCGATGAAGCAGCCGACAAGGCCTAAACATACTTTTCTGATAATGTAAATATTTTTATATTTGCACTACTAATATACCTTCTCTTTTGAGAAGGTTTTTTTATTTGAAAATCATGAACATTAGCCCAGAACAAGTCAGTAAATACGTTGCTCGATTTATTGATATTTTAGTCGATTATTCACCAAAACTGATTTCTGCATTTTTAATCTTATTTGTTGGTTTATATGCCATCAGATTGATTAATCGAATTATTAGAAAAATAATGATTCAGCGAAATCTCAATCCAACCTTAACAAAATTCTTAGCTGACATTTTATTATGGGCTTTAAGAATTTTATTATTTGTAACCTTTATTTCTAAATTAGGAATTGAAACTTCTTCATTTGTTGCCATTTTAGGAGCAATGGGACTTGCGGTTGGCTTATCATTACAAGGATCACTTTCTAATTTTGCTGGCGGAATGCTTATTATTGTTTTTAAACCATTTAAAGTTGGAGATACGATAGAAGCACAAGGCATTGTTGCTACGGTTGAAGAAATTCAAATTTTTGTAACAAAAATGATTACTGGAAACAATCAGACTGTTTTTGTTCCCAATGGTGCTTTGTCTAACGGAAATATTATTAATTATTCCATGAAGGGAGAAAGAAAAGCCGACTTGACATTTTCAGTTTCCTACGACTCTGATATTAAAAAGGCAAAAGAAATTCTCTTAGATGTCTTGCTTAAAAACCCAAAGGTTCTTAAAAACCCTGCTCCAGAAGTCTTTGTGAAAAATTTATCTGCAAGTTCGGTGGATTTTGCAGTTCGCCCTTGGGCTAAAAATGCCAATTATGGAGCCGTTTTTTCTGAAACATTAGAAAACTGTAAAATAGCATTAGACGAAGCCGGAATATCGGTTCAACCCTACACTATACAAAAATAAATATTACTGTTTCTTTGGAGGAGCAATCATAAAATCTTTTAAATAATAAGGTTCAAAATAAGCGACATCTACAGTGTCGCTTTTTTGATACTTATCAAAACTGATTTTACTCATGGCTTTCGCTGAAGGATATTTTATGTCTTCTAAAAACACAAAATTGTCTTTAGTCAAAACAGATTTACATTTATCAGCACAATCGCCAACAAAATAAAGTTTCTCTGTATATTCTTGAAATGAATTTTCGTCAATAATTTCAGCTTGGATAGCCCTTTCGACTGTCAAATCTGAATTAAAAATAGCGCTGTAAACTTCCATACGGCGCGCATCTAACATCGGTATAATTTTTCCGTCTGTAACTCCAGCCTGAGAAGCTAGAGCATGTAAAGTGTCGACAGCAATTAACGGAATATTTAAAGCATAACACAACCCTTTTGCTGCTGAAACCCCAATTCTTAAACCTGTGTAAGATCCTGACCTTGACTAACCGCAACAGCATTTAAATCCTTTGCCGAAATGCCTGCTTTTGCTATTACTTCTTCAATAAAAACATGAAGTTTTTCGGCATGCGAATAGCCTTCATCTGCCAATTCATTGCAAACAATTGTTTCACCATCTTTTGCAATAGATACAGAACAATTTTTAGTAGCCGTTTCGATATTGAGAATAAAAGACAAAATATGTAGTTTTAAAAATTAATTATTGATGTCAGGCTGTGCGAAGTTGCAACTTCGAATTCGCTCAGCCTGACAATATGCTTATATTGTTATTTTTTTGGAGCTTCAGCTTTCTTAAGCTTTACCTTGTCTCCAGAATTAAGATCTTTAGAAACTGTTGTGTAAGGCCCTGTAATTACGACATCCCCAGGTTTAAGACCAGACATTACTTCAATATTAGTATCATCCTGAATTCCAGTTTTAATAACTCTAATCTTGGCCTTATCTCCAACTTTCACAAAAACACATTCGAATTTTTTATCGTTTTTTGGAGCTGCTTTTTTATCTTCATTTGGATCTTCAACCTTAAAATCTTTTACAGCAGTAGTATCCGACTTTACGACAACAGAACTAATTGGCACTGCCAAAACATTGTTTTTTGTTGTTGTAATAATATCTACAGTAGCAGTCATTCCTGGTCTAAAAGGAGAATATGTACTTGGTTTTCCTTCTAACAAATCTTGATAAGAATCTTTCAGAATACGAACTTTAACTTTAAAATTCGTTACCTGATCTGAAGTTAATGTTGTGCTTGCAGAATTAGAAATACTGGTTACAACGCCCTTAAATTTCTTTTTTAAATAAGCATCAACTTCAACATTTGCTTCATCTCCAATTTTAATTTTTACAATGTCATTTTCATTCACATCTACTTCAACCTCCATATTGTTTAGGTTTGCCACACGCAAAAGCTCCGTTCCGGCCATTTGCTGTGTTCCTAAAACTCTTTCTCCCAATTCTACATTTAATACCGAAATGGTTCCATCTGCAGGAGAATAAATTGTGGTACGTCCTAAATTATCTCGAGCTTCAGTAACAGATGCCGAAGCACTTTGAACATTGTAATAAGCGCTTTGTTTTGTTGCTTTGGCCACTTCAAAAGTAGAAATAGCTTTATCCCAATCTGATTTTGAGATTACACCTTTATCATACAATATTTTATTACGCTCATAATTTGCTTTTGCCTCTTTAAAACTTGCGTCAGACTGAGTTAGACTTGCTTTTGTTCCAGCTAAATTTGCAACAGATCTTTCTAGTCCAGAGGTATATAAATCGGGATTTATTTTTACTAATAAATCTCCTTTTTTAACCACTTGCCCTTCTTTTACATTTAATGAGATAATCTCGCCTGACACCATCGAAGCAATTTTAACTTCAATTTCAGGCTGAATTTTACCTGTTGCCGAAACAGTTTCAACAATTGTTGAAGCAGTTACATTTGCAATTTCTACTTCTTTTCCTTCGTCCTTATTTCCTATTACTCCAGCCTTAGAAAGACCGACCAAAGCTGCAATAATAACTATTGCACCACCTAATAAGAAATAAACAGTTTTTTTTGACATAATGAATTATTTTGTAATAATTGGAACAATTGGAATTCCGAAATAAAACTCTAATATTTTAATTTTAAACATGTAATCGTATTTTGTTCTGATAACATCCGACTGCGCATTAGTCAATAATGTTTGAGCTTGAGTGAAATCAAATGAATTCATTAAACCAACATCATATTTTTCTTTTGCATAATTGTAAGCCTGCTGTCTTGCCTCTAAAGTTACAGTAGAAGATTCATATGTATTTAGAGCTCCTCTTGCATCTGTAAAAGCGGTATACACGTTACGTTGCAAATCTAAACTTTTTTGCTCTAAATCTATTTTAGATTTTTCTAAACTTACTTTATTACGTTCTACATTATTTCTTACTGAGAAACCATTAAAGATAGGAACGGAAAGCTGAAATCCAAAAGATTGCCCTTTGTTATCATTAAACTGGTCAAATATTGGATCTGCTTTACCTAGAACAGGTGTGTAGTTATCCTGAAGAACTGCCTGATTTGTTCCTTCAACATATCCAATCTGTGAAGTAGGATTGGCTGTATTTGGCGTTGTTCCTCTTATTACATCACTGTAACTTGCTCTTGTATTAAAATTGTAGAAAGCACTTAAAGTTGGCTGAAAAGCTCCTTTTGCAATAGCAACATTTTTCTCTGCAATTTCAAGATTAGTCTGTGCTAACTTTAACTCTGTTCTAGTTTCCTTAGCTCTATTGTAAATTTCAATTGGACTCTGAGCTAGAATATTGTTTTCATCTGCTACATTCGTATCGTCAACTACATCAAAATCTGCAAACTCTTTTAATTGTAAAAGCTGAGCCAAACTCAATTTAGAAATCAATAAATTGTTTTCAGAAACTGCAATGTTTTGTTTATCTGTTGCAACAGTAGCTTTCAAATCGAACAAATCTCCACGAGGAATAGTTCCCGCATTTACCATTTCTTCAGAACGCGCATATCTTTTCTCGTCGATTGTTAACTGCTCTTTTTTAACTTTCAAATCTTCTTTATTAGATAAAATCTGCAAAAATGCGCTTGCCACATTCAGAGAAATATCTTCTTGCATTTTTAAAAGCTGATATTGCGAAGAAATGATTGTTAATTTCGCTTTTCTCATCGTATTTTGATTCTGCAGACCTTTGTAAATATCTACACCAGCACTCAAACCAAGAGAAGAATATTGTGTAGTTTGATTACGTAAAATACCCGTTGTAACATCCTGGTTCAAACCGATATTCCAAGAATGAGAAGCATTTCCGTTTACCGATGGAAGATAATTTCCTAATGCTGCTTTTTTATCAATAGCAGCATTCTTTAAATCCAATTCCGATTGTTTGATTGTGATATTATTTTCGAGTGCATATCTCACACACTCTTCCAAAGTCCATTGTTTTGATTGTGCCTGCCCAGTTAATCCGAATCCGAATAACACTGCAAAAACCAGACTATTATATTTATTTATTTTCATATACTTTTAATGAAGGCGCAGTAAACCGAACTACGCAAATTTAACATTTTTAAAACCAAAAAGATCCTTAACCTTTCAAATTAGCTTATTTTTTTTCTTTGTCCCCTTCGTTAATCAAGCCCTGATTCCAGATTTTAATTTTATCTGTATCACTTATACCGCTTTTAACTTGAACGTAGATTCCGTCGCTTACCCCCAGAACCAAATCTCTTCTTTGAAATTTCTGTGGAGCATTTTCGACTTCTACATAAGGCTTTTGTGTTTTTTTGTCAAATTGAACCAAAGATTCTTTTATTGCTAAAACTTTCTCTGCTTTCTCCAAAATAATAGAAGCATTGGCACTTAAACCAGCTCTAATAAAAGTATCATCTCTGTTGATCATTTGTGCTTTTATTTCAAATTGGATTGCGCCATTTTCTGTAACTCCTTTTGGAGCGATATAGTTTAAAACTGCATCAAATTTTTTGTTTTCGATAGCACCAATTGTAATCTCGATTGGCATTTTTTCTTTAATTTTTCCAACCTCAGATTCATCAATTTTTCCTATAAAAATCATTCTTCCAACATCGGCAACACTTGCAATTGTAGTTCCCTCGTTAAAGTTATTACTTTCGATAACTTGGTTTCCTACTTTTACTGGAACGTCTAATACCATTCCGTTCACTGTAGAACGAATTAATGTATTAGCATAATTTCCTAAAGATGAAGTTGTTCCTGTCTTAACAATATCCAAACCTTGTTTTGCAGCCAGATAATTTTGTTTTGCCTGATTGTAAGCCAGCTGTGCAGCATCATAATCATTTGCAGAAATTACATCTTTCTCAAACAATGTTTTCTGTCTTTTGTAGATTTTTTCCTGATTATCTAATGCTATTTTAGCAGTCTGTACCTGATTCTGAGAGCTACTTACATTCGAAACGTTTGCTACAACTCTAATCTTAGCAATCATATCGCCAGCTTTGATTTTTTCACCAGCTTTGATGTACACTTCTTCAATAATACCTGAAATATTTGGTTTGATTAAAACTTCTTCATCAGGCTGAATATTTCCTGTCGCAATAGTATTTTTTACGATAGTTTTTATTTCTGCTTTTTCCGTTTTAAATACAATCGGTGATTCTTGGTTTTTAGCATACAAATAGTAAAGCGCGCCAAAAAAAACAACTGCAATAAATATTAAAATGGTTACGGTTACTCCTTTTTTCATTTGTTCTTGGTTTAATCGATTTATTTTGATTGATAATTTATTCTGTCCTTAATGCATCTACGGGTTTCACATTGATGGCGGTCTGTGCCGGTATAAATCCAGCGAGCAAACCAGATCCGACCAATATAATTAATGCTACAAATACAACTCCTAAATCTACAGTTGGATTAGCAAACATAGTATTTTGATCAGGAGGCATCGAATCTAATACCATATTTAAAAGTGCTATAATTCCTGTTGCAACAGCAATTCCGAGCATACCCGAAATAATGGTTAAAAATATAGACTCTGATAATATTTGTCCTCTAATGGCTCCAGGCGTTGCGCCCAATGCTCTTCTAATTCCGATTTCTTTTGTACGTTCTTTAACCACAATCAGCATGATATTCGAAATTCCGATTACACCCGAAATCAAAACTAATGTTCCTACGAAATAGGCAATTACTTTTAGGATATTAAATAAGCTTTGTACTTTATTAAACTGCTCATACAAATCAAAATTTCCAACCGCTCTTTCATCTGTCGGATTTATAGAATGCAGTGCTTTTATAATCTCTAAAATTTTCGGCTTTAAATCGGTTATAGAAGTTTCGTCTTTTGCCGTAAGCGCCATCCATCCCACTTTATCTCCATAGTTAAAGGCTTGCTGAAAAGTTGTAAAAGGAATAAAAATATTCTTCTGTTCCTGTTCTGCATTTCCTCCCTGCTGTTTCGATTTATAAACTCCAACAACCATAAAATTAATGCTGTTAATTTTTATATAAGTTCCAACCGCTTCCTCCTCTTTACCATAAAGCTCACTGATAACTCCTTTACCAATTACGCAAACTTTTCTTCTCTGCTCAATATCCTGCTGATTTACAAATCTTCCTTTAATAATATCCATCGGCTGTTGTTTAATCAGCTCTGGGTAATCTCCATAAATTGTAAATGCAGAAGTTTTTGTGCCTCTTACCACGTTATTTGTTCCGTTAAAATCACCTAATTGATTTCTCGGAGAAACATATAATAAATCTGGCAATGCTGCTTTTAAAGCTGTTACGTCGCTATTTCTAAAGTCATATCGTCTTGTTTTTGGTAAACCTTTATACGCCTTAGAAGTAGTCTGGCTCCACATAAACATGGTATTGGTCGCGATTCCATCAAAACCTTTTTTAATACCATTTTCCAAACCATTACCTGCAGCAAGTAAAATTACCAAGATAAAAATACCCCAAAAAACACCAAAAGCTGTCAGGATAGTCCTGAAAGGATTGGCGGTTAAGGCCTGTAAAATCTCGTCCCAATTATCTTTTTTAAACATAATTATTCGTCTCTAAGTGCTACAATAGGTTTAATTTTGGCTGCTCTGTAGGCTGGGAAAAATCCTGCCATTGCTCCGGCAAAAACAAGTAATACCAAAGTAGTTAAAGCTACACTAAAATCTACTTCAGGGTTTCTGAAATACTCGCTCTGAACCATCGGACCAACGAACTCCAATAAAGCAAGACTGGCCAATAACCCCACAAAACCAGCAATGGTTGTAATAAAAATCGATTCATGAAGAATCATCGTGATAATAGAAAAAGGCGAAGCTCCCAGTGCTTTTCTAATCCCGATTTCTTTTGTACGTTCTTTTACAATAATAAGCATGATATTACTTACTCCAACAACTCCTGCTATAATGGTACAGATACCAACCCACCAGAAAAAGAGTCTGATATATAAATTTAAATCGTAAAACTGTTTAGCGTCTTTAACTGAATTATAAACTCCTACACCACCATCATCTTCAGGAGCTACAACGTTTTTACTTTTTAATAAGTTTTTTAAATCTTGGGTAAATTTTTCTGATTGAGCCAATGCTTCATCATAATCGCTTGTCTTTTTTAGGGTAAAAAACAAGTTGCTAATTTTATCGCCACCTCCAAATGTTTTCTGAACTGTAGTTAAAGGCAAATAAGCACGAGTCTCTTCTCTTTCTCCTCCTGGATCTGTAAAAACTCCAACGACTTTAAAGTTAATGTTGTTTATTAGGATTTCTTCTCCTATTGCCTCTTTGTCTTTAAGCAAATCGGTTTTTAATTTCATTCCGATTACAGCCACTTTTGCATTACTTTCTAAATCCTTTGCGTTTACATAACGGCCTTGAACTATGGTTAAATTCTCAATTCCGCCATAATCTGGATTTACTCCTCTAAATTGATAATTACCAGATTCTTTGCCATAAGCAAAAGACTGCCCCCAATAATTATTTGTTGAGGCTCTCAAATCTAATTTATCTTCGAATTTCTGTACCGATTGATTATAATCGCTATTGCGAAATTGAATTTGTCTCCCTGGATTTAATCCCTTATATTCTTTAGTAGTAGTTCCAGACCAAACCTCTATAATTCCAGCCGCATCGCGTTCGAATTGTTTTTCAATTCCGTTCTGAAGACCTTTTCCTGCACCAAGCAAGATTACCAAAATAAAAATTCCCGAAGCCACAGACACTCCCGTTAAAAATGTTCTTAAACGGTTTTTAGAAATGGCCTCAAATATTTCCTGCCAACGTTCAATATTAAACATAAGACGAAGCTCTAACTTGTTCTACTCTTTTATCATCGATAATTAATCCATCTTTTAGGACTACATTTCTTTTGCACATTGCTGCAATATCAGGTTCGTGTGTCACAATCAAAATTGTTTTTCCCTCGTCATTAATCCCTTGAATAAGCTCCATAACTTCATAAGAAGTTTTGGTATCAAGAGCTCCCGTCGGTTCATCGGCAAGTAACACTTTCGGATTCGAAGCTAATGCTCTCGCAATAGCGACACGTTGTTTTTGACCTCCAGAAAGTTCATTTGGCAAATGGTTAACATGAGAACCCAAACCTACTTTCTCCAAATATTTCATTGCTATCTCGTAACGTTCCTTCCTTTTAACACCTTGATAATACAAGGGCATCGCTACATTGTCTAATGCTGTTTTGTAATTTATTAAGTTAAAAGACTGAAAAACAAAACCTAAAAATTTGTTACGATATTTTGAAGCAATTGTTTCGTTTAATTTCTTAATTGGTGTTTTGTCTAAAATATAACTTCCTGAATCGGCTTCATCCAAAATTCCTAAAATGTTAAGAAGTGTTGATTTACCCGAACCAGACAATCCCATGATTGCAACCAATTCTCCTTCCTCTATATTAAAATTAATCCCTTTTAATACATGTAATTGTGAACTTCCCATTTTATAGGATTTGTGTAAATCTTTAATTTCAATCATGGTATTGTTAAATTTTTTAGACAATAATAACGTATTTATTAAGTAATTTATGATAATAAAAAGTTAATACTTATGTTATCTATTTTATATTAGACTACCTTTTTTAGTTATTGTTACACTTTTTTCAGAAAATATGATTGTTTTTGTAATTTTACCTTGTCTAAAAATTCATACTAAAATGAAGCTTACTTCTATTATTACAATGTTTTCGGTGCTTGCCGTATTAACAAGCTGTTCTTCAACTTCAAAATTAGAAACATTAAAACCTGAACCCGATGATGCCAGCCCGCTAGTTTATGACAGCAGTCCATCCTTTATCAACCTTCCGATTACGATCAAATTAAGTGATATCGAAAATCAGACAAACACGCTCCTTAACGGATTGATTTATGAGGATAATAACATCGAAGATGATGATATCGAAATGAAAATCTGGAAACAGGCTCCGATCAAAATTCAAAATGATCCATCAAATCCGAATAAAAGAATTAGAACGATTTTACCGCTTAAAGCGAATATCAAATATCGAATCGGAACAAAAAAAATGGGGATAGAGCTGTACGACGTTAGAGAATTTAACCTAAACGGAGTGATAACTTTATCTAGCGAAACCACTCTTACCAATTGGAAACTAACAACAAAAACAGAGTTCAAGTCTCTTAATTGGAACGAAAGCCCAACAATGACCATATTTGGTAAAAATATGCCGATTACTTATTTAATAAATCCAGCTATTTCTATTTTTAAAACCCAACTGGAAAAGGAAATTGATGGAGCAATTGAAAAATCAATGGATTTTAAACCAAACGTTCTTCAGGCTGTTGAAAAAATTTCTACTCCTTTTCAAATGAGTGATACCTATGAAAGCTGGCTGCGAATTGTTCCAATTGAAATTTACTCTACAAATGCAAAACTGAAAAACGATTCTTTCTTGCTCGATATGGGAATGAAATGCAATATGGAAACCATCGTTGGAAAACAGCCAGAATCAAAATATAATGCTAGCAAAATTGCTCTAAAACCTGTTGCTAAAATCCCAAATCAGATTTCTGCTAATATTGCAGCCATTTCGAGTTATGTAGATGCATCAAAGATTATGACCAAGAATTTTGCAGGTCAGGAGTTTGGTTCTGGAAGCAAAAAAGTAACCGTAAAAAATGTTTCTATTTGGCATAAAGACGGAAAAATGGTCATTGCTTTAGACATTTTAGGCTCTATAAACGGAACCATTTATTTAAATGGATTTCCTTCATACAACGCACAAACTAAAGAGATTTATTTTGAAAAACTAGATTACGTCTTAGACACCAAAAGCAAACTGATGCGTACAGCAAACTGGCTCGCGCAAGGTTATATTCTTAGAAAAATGGAAGAAAGCTGCCGTTATTCTATTCAACCGAATTTGGAAGAAGGCAAAAAAAGTATGGCGGGTTACTTAAAGAACTATTCGCCGATGCCTGGAGTATTTGTTAACGGAAAAATGGAAGACATTCAGTTTGATAAAATACAGTTAACCAATCAAGCCATTATAGCGTTCATCAAAATAAACGGAACGGTTAATGTTTCGGTTAACGGATTGAAATAAAAACAAAAAAAAGCAGTGTAAATTTACACTGCTTTTTTCTTTTTAGAATACATTCGATAAATCAAGTATCCAATTATCAATACAAGTAAATAAGGAATTACCATCAAGTAAACAATTCCATCATTTACAGCTTCAGCCTTTTTGATATTAGAATCTCCTCCTAAAGCCGCACGGCACATTGCACATTGCGCATTAGCAGAAATTCCAACAAGGAAAAAACAAACTCCAAAAAACAGCGCTTGAAATTTGAATTTCACGATTTGAATATTATTTTTTTTAGTGTACATAATATGGAGAAATCATTAAGTAAACCACCACTCCCGTTACTGCTACATATAACCAAAGCGGGAAAGTGATTTTAGCTATTTTTCTATGTCTGTCAAAACGTTTTGCAAGCGCTCTTACATAAGTTATTAAAACAAGCGGAATAATAGCAATTGACAATAAAATATGCGTTACAAGAATAAAGAAATACACATAACGCAATACTCCTTCTCCTCCGTATTTTGTAGAATCTGAAGTCATATGATACGCTACATACATAACCAAAAATGCAACCGACAATGCAATAGCAAAAGTCATTAATCTTTCGTGTAATTTTTGATTTCCTTTCTTAATTGCCATAACAGCCAAAATTAGCACAACCGCAGTAATACCATTTGTAGTTGCATAAATTGGAGGTAAAAACGATAAAGGCTCCACATTGAAACCAAAATCTTTTAATTTAACACCAAATAAAATTGCCACGACAACTGGAATTACAATTGAAACCACAATAATGAACTTGTTATATTTTTTCTCTAAAGTATTATCTTCCATTTTTATTCTTCTAATAAAATTTTAATGTCTTGCTGAATATCTCTAACTCCTTTTTTGTCTAAACCGTCGTAATAAATACTCGGATTTCCGAATTCATCTTTTCTGCATCGAATGTTTCCGTCTTTGTCAATTAAAGCAAACAAACCAGAATGCTCAAATCCGCCGCTTACTTTATCATTTTCTCCTGCATAAAGATTAAATCCTTTATTAGACAAATCCATAATTACGTTTCTGTCTCCAGTTAAGAAATTCCAGTTTGAAGATTTCACACCTAACAATTTAGCATGGTCTTTTAAAACTTGTGGAGTATCGTGTTTCGGATCGATTGTAATAGAAACAATTCCAAAATTAGGATTCCCAAAAAAAGTCTTTTCAATCTCTAGCATGCTCATGTTCATCTTTGGACAGATAGAAGGACAAGTTGTAAAGAAGAATTCCAAAACATAAACTTTTCCTTTATACGTTTCATTCGAAATTTTCACATTGTCTTGATTGGTCAATTCGAATTTTGGAGCCGGACCAATTGTCAAAAGCTTCGCATCTTTTGAAGTTTTAACCCCAACATTATCCAAACGGTTTCCTTTTACAACGTCACCGTTTTTAACTCGATCGACAATTTTAGGAATGGCATAAATCCCGAAAATTAGAATCACAAAAGAGATTCCGATATATGATTTGTTTTTAAACATTATAAATGATTTTTTAAAGTTGCTTTGTAGCGTTATGATTCTTCTTTAAAGCTGCGCGATATTCGTAAAGAATAATCTTGAAGTCATCAAGCATTTCATTACTCAACTCAGACGGATGAAAAGTATCATAACCTTCTTTGTATTCTTTCTGATCTTTTCTTCCTCTCAGATTGCGTTCTTTATCGACAATATACACATTAGAAGTTCCAAGGTTTTCATTCAGTTTTTCTTTTAAATGCAGTCCGTCATAAAATTTCTGGATCTCTTCTTTTGAAGCAAAAACAAAATTCCAATTCTTAACATCTGTAAAAGGAGATAAAGCATCAACAATTTTTTGAGCTTCTTTTTCAGTTCCTATAGGACACAACACTACAAACTGAAGATCTTCAAAACCGTTATAACGTTTGTAGATCTTTTCATTTAGATTAAAATAATTACCTCTATTTTCTAGAATATTTGTACCAGCAAAACCTAGCACGGTAATCTTTTTATCAAGGGAGATTTTTTTTCCGTTTAATGAATTCCAATTTCCAAAATCGGCCACTTTTGGTGTTATTACAGGAAGTGTTGTAAAACTATTTACACCTGAAGCGAAAAACAAATACGCTACAATTGGCAATACAAAAAGTACAAAGAGAACTATATTTTTTTTCATTGTATAAACGGAGAATTATTGAGGTACAAAAATAAAAAAAGCTCCGTAAATCGGAGCTTCTTTTCGAATTAATATCATGTTAAAAATTCCATTTAATAGTAGAATCTTTAAAAACCCCATAAATATAATGTCCTTCTGTCAATAGAATAAACAATAAATATAAAACTAGGAAGATAACAGGAGAAACTACAGACCATCTAAGGCTGCTTTTTTCACCTTCCATGTGCATAAATGCCCATACAATATAGTATGCTTTGAAAATTGTAAGGATATAGAAAATCCAGTTTAACAAATTCAAACCAATAAAATGAGTAAATTCTAATGATGCAGGTTTGTAGATACCCAAAATAACTTCAACTGTAGTTACTACTGAAAGTAATGCGAAAACAAACCAGATTCTTTTTGTATTTGATACGTGCTCGTGTGACATAATAATTAAATGCTAAAAATTAAACTAGGTAGAAAACTGTAAATACAAATACCCAAACTAAATCTACGAAGTGCCAGTATAAACCAACTTTTTCTACCATTTCGTAGCTTCTTCTCTTCTCGTAAGTACCTAATAATACATTAAAGAAAATAATGATATTGATAATAACTCCAGAGAATACGTGGAATCCGTGGAAACCTGTAATAAAGAAGAAGAAATCAGCAAATAATTTATTACCGTACTCATTTCTGATCAAGTTAGCACCTTCTACTACATACTTAGCTGTTGCTAAATGTTTTTCAGATTCTTCTCTTGACAAGATTGTCTTTTTCTTTTTATCTGTAAGTTTTTCTGTTCTGATTAAAACTTCAGGGTGCGCTTTAAAACCAGCCTGAACTTCAGCAACTGTGTAAGTTGGAAGAGACTGAGCGTCTTCCATAAACCAAGTTGAGTGGCTTCTTGTTAAAGCTTCTCTTTGTTCTGGCAATTTAACAGCAAAATCAGCTAAAGCTACTCTTTTACCATCTTTATCCACAAACTGAAGTAAACTACCTCCAGCAGTTTCAACTGCACCATATTCTCCTTTAATGAAGTTTTTCCATTCCCAAGCTTGAGAACCAACGAAAATTAAACCTCCAATAATAGTTAAGAACATGTAAACAGCAACTTTTGTCTTTTTCAATTGGTGTCCTGCATCAACAGCTAATACCATTGTTACAGAAGAAAAGATCAAAATAAAAGTCATTAATGCTACATAATACATTGGAGCCGCAACACCATGCATAAATGGGAAGTGAGTGAACACTTCATCAGCCAAAGGCCAAGTTTCAATAAATTTGAATCTAGAAAAACCATAAGCTCCTAGAAATCCAGAGAATGTTAAGGCATCTGATACGATAAAAAACCACATCATCATTTTACCATAACTTGCTCCTAAAGGCTCATTGTGACCGCCTCCCCAAGTTTTTTCGTCGTTGTTTGCAGTAGTAACTGTCGCTCCCATAAAAGATATTCGTTAAAAAGTTCCCAAATTTACGTTTTTTTCTTATTTAAAGAAATATAAAAATAAAAATAAATATACCCATAATAAATCCAAAAAGTGCCAATACATCGCACCTAGCTCTATCCCAAGAGTTTGAGTCGAATTGTATTTTTGTTTAAAATGATTATAAATTATAATTAAAAGTGAAATTAATCCGCCAGCTAAGTGTAACAAGTGTGTAACTGTTACCACATAAAGAAAAGTTGTAGTAATTGAACTACCTTCTCCAGTAAAGTAATACCCTTCTGAAACGATTTGCCCAAATCCTTTGAATTGTAATACCACAAATAAAATCCCTAAAGCTAAAGTTCCAAGAAGCAATCCTGTAACCGCACTTCTATTGTCTTTTTGAATGGCTTTTTTTGCCAAGTAAAAAGTAACACTGCAGGCAATAATTACTGCTGTACTCCAATAGAAAGCTGAAGGAAGTTCAAAATTCTTCAACCAGTCTGCTCTTGATTTACTAACTACAAATGCACTTGTTAAACCAGCAAACATCATGGTCATACTAACCATCGCGAAAAGCAGAATCAGTTTTGCCGATTTTGATTTCCTTGCTTGCTCTTCATTTGTTTTCAATGTCATTTCCATAACAACTATCTTAAAAATTTATCTACTATAAATACAATTTGCAAAAGCGAGATATAAGAAACACTCACTAGCATTAATGTTCTCGCTGCCTTTGCAGTTCTTAACTTATACAAACGAACCGCATAAAAAAGCATCCAAATCCCTAAAAGAAACACTAAAACTGCCGCAATTGGAGAAATAAACAACTGCCCCGTAAAACCTAACATAGGTAATAACGATGCTATAATAAGCCAAATTGTATACAATATTATCTGTAATGCTGTTCCTTTATCTTTTTTACCTGTCGGAAGCATAAAAATTCCTGCTTTCTCATAGTCTTCATATAAAAACCATCCAATAGACCAAAAATGCGGGAACTGCCAAAAAAATTGAATTAAGAATAAAGTCCCTGCCTCGATGCCAAATTCGCCAGTTGCTGCTACCCAACCCAACATAAACGGAATCGCTCCTGGAAATGCTCCAACAAAAACAGACAACGAAGTTACTGTTTTTAATGGTGTATAAACACTTGTATACAGAAATATAGAAATCGCAGCAAACATTGCTGACTTTGCATTTATCGTATAAAGAAGCGCAATACCAATAATAGTAAGCAAACTTGCTACTAATAAAGCGACTTTAGGAGACATACGTCCTGAAGGAACTGGACGGTTTTTGGTACGATCCATTAAAGAATCGATATCTTTTTCTATTACTTGATTAAAAGCATTCGAAGCTCCAACCATGCAATAACCTCCAACTGCCAAAACAGCCAAAACACTCCATTTGAAGGGATGCTCAGAATCTACTCCTAATAAATATCCAGCGATTGAAGAGAACAATACACTAATAGCTAAACCAGCTTTAGTAATCTCTTTAAAATCCAGAAATATTGATTTGATTGATAATGTATTTTTTGCAGCGTTCAATACCGTTGTATTTTGTGTATTTTTTTTGAGTGGTGCAAATGTACAAATTAGATTGTAGAATTTAAGCCTATAAAAATAGATTTTTTTCAATAAAACCTTTGCAAATTAAGATCTCAGCATTCTTTAACACTATTATTTCGAAAAATCTTATTAAAAACTAGTAATCAAAATACCAATTAAAAATATCTGAACGTAATCCGATACTAAACCAAGTCGTACTTTGTTTAAAAGTTGCTGCCGTTTCTTGAGTCGGATCAAAATTTCTATAGATCAAATTTCCAAATAATTTCAAGTTTGTCATTGGATTAATTAAATATCCTCCTTGAACATCTGCAATAAAAACACTAGTTTTATTTCCTTGCCCGATTTTCACACCCGTATCATACGGACGTTTTACATCGTAACTTTTATAAATATTTCCTCCGTAGTTATATGAGTCTGCTGCGGTATCAAAATCCAAACCTCTAGTTCCAACAGTCAATTTTGCATCGGCAAGCCAACGCCCTTTGTGGTATCTCGCAATTGCAATAAGTTCTTTAAAATTACCACCCCATTGATGTCCTACACTCTGATTGTTGTGTCCGTAGTTTGTAATAACAGCACTATGCGAGTACACATAAGGACGTACACTGTTCAATTCTACCTGTAACAAAAGATCTTTTACATTAAATGCGTTGAAATATTTTGCTCCAAATTGAAATCCGAATTTATTTTTCCAGCTTTGATTTCCCGCTCCAACATCTGAAACAGAAAATTCATCAATCAAGAACTGCGAATACAGATTTATGCTATTATTCCATTTGTATTTACCCGTAATCCCCAAAAGTGCATTTCCACTTTTAGATGAAGATCCAAATTCTACTGCACGGTAAAAAATAATCGGATTAACAAAATTAGCATCAAAACCTCTGTTGTTGGTGTCTGTCCAAACTACAGATTCAAAAAATCCTAAGTTTACTCTATTCGAAACGTTCCAGCTTAAATAATGGTTCGCCATAAATTTTGTTGCATACGTCTTTTCGGCTGTTACTTCTGGACGAACATCTTTCATCCACATATACGTATTGGTATATTTAATTTTCCAAAATTTAGTATTGATTTTAAAGTACGGGTACGGACTTGCTCCATCGCTTTCCAATAAAGAGCGATAACCATCACCTATGAAATTTCTTCCATAACCCAATTGAAAATCAAATATTTTTCCTGGTGCGAAAGTGATATTCGCTTCCGCTAAAGGAAAATCATAGGCATCGGTTTTGAATCTTTTTGCAATTCCAACTCCTGGAATTATTGCTGGATTTCCTCCGGATGGCTTAATAGATTCCGCATAATCGTTAAAATACCCTGCAAATCTTCCCTGACTTTCAAAAAATGTAGTCGTAAAGTTAATTTGTTTCCCTAAACCTCCTCTAAAGTTTAGCGCTCTAGTATTCACATAAGTGTAAGATGCATCAAGATCTGAAGCCTTACCCATTTGTAAATCTACAATCGGATTTAATGAAAACCAATAATCCTCTCCTTGAATCTGCACTAGATTTTCATTCCACCATTTTCTTCCCAGCCAGGTGGATGTTTTTTTCTGCAACGATTCATTGACCGCTCTTAAATTATAATATTTTGAAACCTCAGCGTAAGTATAAGGCTTAGATGCCGTGTGGTTATTAATCCCAACTTGATTCATTTCTGCATCAAACTGCGCATAATAACTATGTGAAAAAGGAATATTTAAATGGCTATCAAATTCTGGATTATTGTATTTTTTGTACACAATACTATCCAGCTCAGTCATTGGTTTTTGTGTTGGCTTTAAGATTTCTGCCGCTGCCTGAGCTTCTGCTGCAAGTTGCGATGCACTTTTTAACGGTATATCAATAGAAATCGTATATTTAGAATACGTTGGTTTTCCGTTGTAAGTTGAAGGTTTTATTTTTGGAAATGTGCTAAAAACTCTTTTTGCTTCTTCAGACAATTCTTCAGTTTCTGCAGAAACATAAATTACTTTAAATTCGCCTTCTGCATTTACCTCAAAAAGTACTTTTACCACTCCTTTATAATTGTTTTCTTTTAATTTTTGAGGGACTTGAAAATTGCCAAACACAAAATCTTGAACTTCTTTATAAAAACAATTTTCTAATTTTTTACCTTCTAAATTTTCGCAGTTAGGAAAAACTGGAAACATTTCTGCCGCAAAACCTGGCTGAACAGAAGAATTACCATTTTGCTGAGCAGAAACAATAAAGAACGAAGAAATTAAAACAAGGGACAAAAAAAACTTATTCACTTAAAATTTGGGTATTTATTTAATATTGATTTGGGGAAATTTCTCCGTTTACAATTGCTTTTGCTGCCGAAGTTCCGATACGTTTTACTCCTAAACGAATCATTTCTGCAGCTTCTTCAAATGAACGGACTCCACCAGCTGCCTTTACTGAAAGCGGCGAAGCATTTTCGAGCATCATAATTATTGCTGGAACTGTTGCTCCATTTGGAAGATCATTCTCTGTTTTATAAAAACCTGTAGAGGATTTCACAAAAACAGAATCAAAATCTTCTTCTTTAAAATTAGATACTACAACATGTTTTATTAAAGAAGATAACTGGATAATTTCTTTATCTGTTAGGCCGCAACTTCAATAATCCATTTTACTGTTTTATCATTTGCCAATCCAATCTGCGTTCCAATTAAGATTTCTTTTTTAACCAAATCGAGATCTCCATTCTTGAACGCTTCATAATTACAAACAAAATCTAAATCGTCAGCTCCATTTGCAATGGCTTCGTTTGCTTCTTTAATTTTGATTTCCAAACTTGACTTTCCTTCTGGAAAATCAATTACAGTTCCAACCAACAAAACAGAATTCGCTTCAACAATCATCTTTTTTGCCAAAGAAACATATTCTGGACGGATCATAATTAGCTTAAAACCTTCTTGAATCGCTTCCTCAATTGATTTTTTGACCACAACAGTATTTTCTGCTTCCGAAAGACCAGCTTGCGATGCAGTTTTCAAATACGTGGAGTCTAAATATTGCTTTACATTCATTTTGATTGAAGTTGCAGGAAACCAGCACAAAAGTACATTTTAAATTGAAAAAACATAGCTTTTAACTGCTTGATTTTCTTGTAATAAAAAACCCACCGAAGTGGGTTTTGAAATTATATTTTATCGATTTGACTTTTAAAAGCTATTGCAGAAAAAACTGCCACAACCGCTCCTAGTGCATTTGCTAAAACATCTGTAACATCTGAAGCTCTTGTGACTGTAAGAGCACTTTGGAGAATTTCGATTGTAATTCCAAAAAAAACAGAGAATATAAAAGAAATCAAATACGCTTTATAAGCGTCTGCATCTTTTCCTTTTAACTCTTTTTTGAAAAACAAAATCCATGAAATTGTAAATCCAAAATGAAAACAGAAATGTACAATTTTATCAATGCTTGGAAAACTAACCGCCGGTATATTACTAGAATCTGTAAGACAAAAATAAGTAATGATTCCAGAGCAGATAATTGCCCAAATTAGTAATAGTTGTTTAGGCACCGATTAATTCTTTATAAGCTTGATCAGACAATAAAGTGTCAATTTCTGAAGCATCAGCAATTTTTATTTTAATCATCCATCCAGCTCCATAAGGATCTGAATTTACAGTTTCTGGAGCACTTTCTAAGTCTTCATTAAAAGCAATGATCTCACCTGTTAATGGTAAAAATAAATCAGAAACTGTTTTTACAGCCTCAACAGTTCCAAAAACTTCATCTTTTGAAAGTGTCTGATCTAAAGTTTCTACCTCAACATACACGATATCTCCTAACTCTTTTTGTGCAAAATGAGTAATTCCTACAGTTGCAACATCTCCTTCGATGCTAACCCATTCGTGATCTTTTGTGTACTTTAAATTTGCTGGTATGCTCATAATCGTTGTGTTTGAAAATTGATTGTTTAAAATTTAAGCCACAAATGTAATAATCTTCTAATAAAATCTAGTTTAGAAACTAAAATTTAATTTCCAAAATTATAACGAAGTGTGAAACCTGATCTGATATTCGTTAAAGGGAAAGAAGTCGAAATAACTGCTTTCGAGAACGAATGATCGTAATAAAATATTGCTGTTAAGTTTTTACTAAACGCATAATCGGCCGTTAATTTTAAAGTCCAGATGTTCTGTCCCGCTGCCAGCTGATTATTATCGTAATCTAAATATCGAACTAAAGTTTCATTATTTCTATATGAAAAATCAGCTTTTATATTGATATCACTCTTAATAATTCCAGTTGGATTATCTGCCAATCTTGATGAGATAATAACATCTTTAAAACGATATCCTACTCCAACAACATATTCTATTCCTTTAACCTCTGTCAATAAATTATTATCAAAACTCATAGACAATGCACGGTCATTTTTAACTTCTGTCAATAAACGGAATGAATTTTTCAACTCAAAATCAATTCTCATCAGCGGGCTAAATTGCTCCACTAAGTTAACATTAGACATGATTGTTTTATTGAAGAAGTTCGTATTTACGTCTTGCCCTCCAGGGGTTTCCAAATAATCAAAATTTGACCTAAACTGACTTATTGTATATGATGCTCTATAATTATGTTGTAACGAAAAACGTCTAAAATGATCTTTGAAATACTTATAACGCATTAAACCATTATACTTCACATTCCAGTTTGGGATAGGGAAACTTCTAAAAATACCTGTTGAACTCTTTGAAGCATCTGCTCCTGTATATGCCGCCATAAATGAAGGCAATAATACCGCTTGATTACTCTTTGAGAAACCAATAGGATAACCTTGATTGGCAACATAAATTTTGTAATTCGGATCTGATTCATCTGGAATAGGATTATTTGCATCTCCGTATCTCGGAATTTCCCCTCCTCCATAATGCTGTTCTGCCAAACGATTTGCAATAACTAAACGATTGCTTCTAAAATCATCAAATGCCGAAGACTCCGTTTCTGTACTTGTTGAGAAAGCAGTCTTAATCAATACGGTAGAAATTGAAAACATTCCATAACTGTATGGTGACAATGCTATATACTCTCCTGTATTTTGGTCTACACTATATTGCTCTGATGAATTTTCAGAATAAGCGCGATCCATAGCCAGATCGATTTTCAAATCTGGCAATAAATCTACGTTTGCCATTACTTTCAAAAGCTTATTACTTACTTGCGTAAAGTTTTGATTAAAGTTCTGGTAACTAGTCAGCCATCCATTTTTAGCAGCTTCAAAACGTACATCATCTTGACTACCAAAAACAAATCCTAACGAAGGTTTAGAGGTTCCAAAGAAACCAACTCCTGGAATATATCCTGGTAAAACGGTTCCGCTGTTTTTTGTATAGTTGATCTGAACATTTTTAACACTTGTCAAAACTCCAATCAAACCATCATAAAAAGGATTACTGCTGGTAACTGGTTTAGCCGTATTTACAATTTTCTCTCCTGGTTTTGGCGGTGCAGCAGGTTTTGCTTTTGCTGGCTTGCCTCCTGGTGTCAAACCTAAATATTTATACAGTGTATTCATATTTAATGTCGTAGAGAAAGTATTCGAATTGGCATTTTGAACCGTATTTCCTAAATCCCAAGACACTCCACTATCATCAACGTATTGAGAAAGTGCCGTAGACGATCTTTGCCAATTGTAATCTGCCGTATAAGAATAGTTTGCTTTTATAAAACTAAATATTGGAATTTTATTAATTGGAATGTCATAGTTTAAAACCAATTGCTGTAAATGCTGATTTGGTATACCAATATCAAAATAATCATCCCAGATATTAAAATCTTCTTTTGGCGTATTATCGTCGTTCAAAAAGTTTCTTACGATATTGTTAGACGCTGCTGTGTAATTTAATTTTAACGATTTTGTCAAATTAAATCCGAAACCATATTGATAATTAAACGCAAAGTTTCTTCTGTAAAGAGGATCTAATCCAATACCTTCTACATCAACTTGTCTATATTGCTGGCGATTACTTTGCCTTAAAATATTCGTGTTAAATGAAACATTCGAAGGAAGATAATTGATATTAAAATCGCTTAGCAATTTCCAATATTCACTTGTTTTCATGAATTTGGTTTGCTTAAACGGAACTACTTCTTTAGGCTGAAAAGTATAAGCATAATTGACAGAAGTATTAGACTGCTCATCATTATAACTTTCAACTTCATAATCATGTCGCTCTACCTGATTATAAGACTGCGAGAACGTAAAGTTTTCTACATCATAAACATGCGGTTTCTGTTCTGGCGCTCTATCTTTTCTTACCCCAATAAAATTGATGCTTTTACGCTTCGTATAATCAACCGCACGAGTTCTAATATTTTCTTTTTCTGCCGGATCTGTCGTTTCTTTAATCAATTGATCTAACTTAATATCCTGATTAAACGGATCGTATTCTGGCGTAATAACTTCTTCTCCAATAGCATAATTGAATGGAAGATTAATACCCCATTTTGGCGGCAACAGCTTTCCTAAATTTATATTGGTTACAATGTTGTACTGCTGAATATCTTCACGATCTCTCTCGTTGGCTCCCTGCTCAAGAGAACCAAAACCGATCGTGCTCTTTTTACCAGAAGCCGATAATGTCATTAAATCGGCCATATTAGTATCAACATTAAGCAATGCAGCCATACCGCCTTTGTTTTCCAAATCGGACATACGAAGTTCGTTAAACCATACTTCTCCCATAATATCCTTATGGTTTGCCGCGCTTTTTACCCCGACCATTAAATTTCGCACTAAACCGAAATTCGGATTTCCTTTAATACCTAAAGTCAATTTACCATCCTGGTCACCACCGTCTACATCTGGATCTCGGTCTGGATAATAAATACCATTTATATCTCTTTTTGGCGAATTAATATCGATATTCATTCCCAAGATTTTCATTCTAGTAAGCAATGAAAGTGCTACATCAATATTATTTTCTTCAAGCCATACTTGATCTGGACTTATAGTACAACTTCCTCCAGTTCTCGTTACTTTTAATGGAATCTCAATTTGATAAAAGTTCTGCGTAAAGTCATTACCAAAACGAATAAATCCGATCATCTCATCATCTAAAAGCTGAGTTTCGTTTGGCAGAGATTCTGCATGAAGGAACATTTTCAGTTTTTTGTACTGACGCATATCAACACTTACATTTTTGAAAACTGCTCTAGAATCTTGATATTCTAATCCTGAACCTGCAATTCTCAATGCTAAAGACTGTTCGTTCTGATTGATAATTGTATTGTTGTTGTACAATTGCTCCCTTTGAACTCCTGGCGGAATAACATAGTTTACAGGACATTTAGTTCCGTTTTCCTGAATATTTACAGCTGCAACATCAAATTGAGTTCCGTCATCATCAGGGTTTGTATCATTTGCATCAAGCGTTCCTGTATACTTTCTCCATTCTCCTCTAACTAAATCTAATGCTCCAAAACGAACTGTCATTTGATCATTAAACCCAGTCATGAACATACGCATGAAACGAATAGATCTAAAATCGGTAATATTTCCAATAGTATTTTGAGGTTTCGAAACCGGAATTTTAAACTGAATCCATCTTGCATTGGTAGTACTACCATTAGGAAGATCTACATTCTGAACCTCTCTAATATCCGTAATATAATTTTCTCCAACTTGCATTCCTGGTCTTACGTCAATACTATACTCATAATACGCATTGATTGTACTCATGGTATTATCACGATTAATGTCTTCAACGTCTGGAAGAGTTGTTGAACCACGATTTGGATCATCAACGCTTACTGCAGAGTTCCCTTCTGTTCCATTGTATCTTTTATAACGCTGCAAAATGCCTCCTTCTGTATTTAAGAAGTACTTATAGTTATCTGCCGCTGGATCTTCTTCTCCTGCATAGTTGGTATAGATTGATCCCTCTTTTGCGTCTGGCAAACCATCTAAACCAACATCCTGATTTTTACGATTGTCTGGATTAGTATCAAATGCATAAATCAATGATTGAGATGCTGGTACGTCTCCCCAAATCGGCTGTGGATTTACCATAATCTGATCTGGCCCTAAACCATTTTCATATTGTTTTCTTCCGTCTTTTAGAACATCTTCTGAAACTTCTCCTAAATTGAAGTAAATTTTTCCATTATTAGTTCCTTGAGCCTGCCCCGTTCCAACATAAGGATCCAATACCCAGAACTGAATGTATTCAACATTTCCTTGTTCAAAGTTTGTAGAATTCAGCGCACGCATAATTCCACCAAAATTAGACGAAGGGCTACTTGAACTAAAATTAGGGTTATTATTGTAAGGTCCTCTATCTGATGGATAATACGTTAAGTCTAATGTATTAACAACCTGAATCTGCCCTTGTGCAATATCTGTATTTGGATAAAGCTCTCTGCTATAAATTCTTCTTGTTGAGTTTAATGATAAATCATCATTTGAAACTCCAGATGGTTTTGAAGTATAGAAAATTGGATCAATAGTATACCAAGCCAATTTTGCACGTTTAAAACCATACTCAAGCGTATTGGAGTTGGCATTAAAAGTATTGTCTGTAGCAGAAGTAATAAATGGTGTAGAAGCCAAACTCCATGCATAAGCAGATCTCATATCGATTGTGGTCTGAGTACCTTCAAAATCATCAATATAAATAGTTGCTTCGCCTTCAAAATCACTTGCCTTTGGAGCATCTGGTTTCAAAAATGCTACTTCTCCACGAATCGAAAGATTAGACGGAACGTCTGTATCTATGTTAGGCAATTTATTAGCCAATCTTGTCAAAAACGGAACTTCTGTCGCATAATTTCCATTAAAACCAAAAATGGTATTATTTACAGATTCTTGTCCGTAACTTGATTTTTGAGTGAAAGGACGCTCTGTCATTTTCAAAAATGTACCTCCAACAACAAACTTTTCAGAAATTTTATGTTCAACATTGAATCCCATAAATCTTCTTGTCTGCTGCCCAAAGATTGAATTGTTCTCCAACGAAACTTCAATAGGCGTATTAGAAGCTTGAAGCGAAGGATTTAATATCTGTACACGTCCTAATTGATAATCGACGCTATAATCAATACCCTCTACTAAAACACGTCCTGCTGCAGTTACCACAACAGACCCTTGCGGAACATTAAAGGCTCCGATAGGAATACCATTGCTTCCCGAAGATTTATATTTTCCTCTTAATAAGAATTTGTTTTTATCACTATCCTGCAATGCACCAGCCTGAGTATTCTTGTACATGTTTCTAAACACATACTTTCTCTGATTTGCATTATAAGTAGCCGGATCATCATAACTTTCTCCAGAGTTGGTATTCAATTTTCTAAATAAAAGTTCTCCAAAAGGCTCTTTAGTGGTAAAAATAATTCGGGCATTCTGCACATCAACCGTAACTCCTGGAACATAATCGAAGAATCCGTCTCCTCCCGTTTGTGGATCGTTGTTGTAATTTAAACGGTCAAGATTAAAAACATTCAATAATGGCGTTTGATCAACTTTATCGTCTGGTGCTGGATTTGCCGGAAAAGTACTTCCTGTTACTGGCGTAATATAATTTATTGGTGAAGGATCGGTATAAAGAATGTTAAGTCTAAAATCTTCTTGTTTGATTTGGTAGGCTTGAGGAATTTGATAAACGTTTTTCATCATCAAGTTCCAAACCGGATTTTGAACGTTTGTCAAACTACTTTTCAGCATTTTTAAAACCAAACTCTGTGTTACAATTGCTTGATTGGCATTGTTGTTTCCTGTAACTACAGTTGCATCTACACCATCACTACCAAACTCCCCTACTTGGTATGTTTTTCCTCCAACTGTATATTCAAACGCAACCGCTAGAATTTCGTCATTGGCCAATCGCTGCTGTAACGAGATGTAACCCAACTGTGCATTAAAAGTATATTCGTTTGTAGTTAATTTTCTAGCATTTTCCAGAACAGAATAATCAGTTCCCTCGTTTACGTTGGTATTATTAAATCCAGATTTTGCTGTTACAATTTCTCTAATATTAGAGTTTAAATAACTTCCTGCTTTTCCAATTGAAGCTGGATCGTATTTGTTATTTGTATTATCTGTAGGTGAATCTATTGGGTTATTAAAGAATCCCACAGGATTTGTAATTACAACAACCTGGTTATCTGGCACACCAGAAACTTGTCCTTCCCCTAAATCCTGAAGAGCAATAACGTTTCTTAAGTTGTTACTGGTTGTTGTTACCCTATTTTGTTTATTCGTTACCCATACTTCGATTCTGGTAACTTGAACACGGCTGTCAATTAATGGATAGTTCTTAAGAGAAGAATCGTATTTATTTCTAAAGTATTGTGATAAGAAGAAATGTCGGTCATTATCATAATCTAAGGCAAACAAATCGAAGTTTTGTACGGTACCACCACCCTCTGCGACTATACTTTTGGTTTGAGACTTTTGTTCTGAGAAAACTCCCGTAACAGTTGTCTTACCAAATTGCAGTTGCGCTTTGACCCCAAATAAACTTTGAGCACCTCGAATTAAGGTACTATTTAAAGGCATACTAACGTTACCGACCTCAACTTTCTGAACAATATCGTCTTCTGAAGGCGTGTAAGCTAATTTAAATAAATTCTGAAAAGCAAATGTAGATTGCGTATCGTAGTTGGCATTTACTTCCAAACGAGTTCCAATTTTCCCCATTAAACTCATGCTGATTCTTTGATCAAAATCAAAAGTCAGGGAGGATCTGTTTCTTGGCGAAAATGACGGGTTGTCTTGTTTGGTATAACGCATACCCAAGTCCATTTCTACTGATCCTGTGGGCTTTACATCTATAGTATTACTTCCAAAAATGCTTTCGAATAAGCTCGAGTTGATGTAATATCTTGGCAATAAATCTTTTTTTGCTGCCTCAGCTCCCGCTTTTTTACCATCAATAGCATCGGATTTTTTTCTAAAATAATCTCTTCTTGCTTCTCTGAGAACTAAATCTTCGTATTCTTTTGGAGTTAGAATTAAAGGGTAATTGATGGAGAAACCATCTACCGAATTGGTATAGATATAACGATCTGTAATAGGATCGTATCTATATGCCGAAAGTACGCTCGGAGGATCTTCGAGCTCTATCTTACCTACTGAAAACTGAGTTTTAGTTGTATCTTGTGCCGCCGGTGTAACCTGTGCCCGTAAAACATTACCGCAGAGCAATACCAGCAACAAAATACAAATTTTACGCATAGAATTCTTTTATATAAAATGAAATTTATAAGCTTTTTAAAGCCTTTTTGATAATTGTTTCAACGGTAGCTTCTGGATCTTCTTTTACGATTCTTTCTACCACTTTTTCGGAAGCTTTTCGGACAAAACCTAACACTTCTAGAGCAGATAACGCTTCATCTCGGTTTCTATTGTTTTGAACAGCAAAAACTTCGTCAATATCGTACAATTTAACAACTTTTTCCTTTAAATCAAGTATAACTCTTTGTGCTGTTTTGTTTCCAATCCCTTTGATAGACTGGATTACGCCAACATCTCCTGATGCAATAGCGTTTATAATTTGCTTTGGTTCTATAGACGAAAGCATTGTTCTCGCGATTCCAGCACCGATTCCTGAAACAGAAAGCAGCATTCTAAAAATTTCGCGCTCGGATTTTTCGGCAAAACCATATAAAGTATGCGCATCTTCTTTAATTTGAAGATGCGTATATAATTTTATATTTTCAGAATTTGGAATTAAGGAGAAGGTATGCAATGATATATTTACCTGATAACCAACCCCTCCACAATCAATTACAACCTCTGTAGGATTCTTTTCTACTAATCTTCCCTGCAAATGTGCTATCATAAATGTAATTTATTAGTATCAAATATAACAAAAATGCCATAAAACTACGATAAATTTGTTCAATCCTTGTTAGAACGTTTATTGTGTTATTTTATTCTTTTTACTTTCTTTTTCCTGTGCATCAATAACAGCAATAGCTGCCATATTTACCATTTCTTCAACGCTAGCACCCAATTGGAAAATGTGAACTGGTTTGCCCATACCCATCATAATTGGTCCTATTGAATTCACTTTATACAATTCTTTCAATAATTTGTAAGTGATATTTGCTGACTCTAAGTTAGGAAAAACCAATGTATTCACTTTTTTTCCTGCTAATTTAGAGAATGGGAATTTCTCTTGAAGCATTTCTGGATTTAATGCAAAATCTGCTTGAATTTCTCCATCAACAATTAATTCTGGATGATTTTTATGTAAGTAAGATACAGCTTCTCTAACTTTTGAAGCGCTTTCGCTAGTTGAAGATCCAAAGTTTGAGAATGAAACCATTGCTATAACTGGCTCAATACCAAACATTTTTGCAGTTTTTGCAGTCATAATGGCAATATTAATCAAATCTTGTGCAGACGGATTAATGTTTATTGCTGTATCTGATAAGAACATTGGCCCACGAGAAGTAAGCATCATATTTGCAGTTGCTACCAAAGAAGCATTAGGCGCTTTTTCGATTAACTGAAGCATTGGCTTAACTACTGAAGGATAGCTTCTAGAATGTCCTGTTACCACTGCATCTGCCTCTCCTTCGTTAACCATCATAGCGGCAAAGTAGTTTCTCTCGCGCATGAATTTTTCAGCATCTAATTTAGAAACACCTCTTCTTCCTCTAGTTTCCCAGAATGATTTTGCAAACTTATTACGCCTTACGGCTTCCTCATCTGTTTTTGGATCGATAATTTCTAAATCGGCATCAAAACCTAATTCTGCTTTTAATTCCAAAATCTGCTCTTTGTTCCCTAATAAGATAGGGAATCCGATTCCGTCTTCGTAAACAATTTGAGCTGCTTTTAAAACGTTTAATTGATCTGCTTCAGCAAAAACAATTTTCTTTGGATTTAATTTTGCACGGTTTGTAATCAAACGCACCATTTTGTTATCGTTACCCATACGTTCGCGAAGAACATCTTCGTAAGCTGCCCAGTCTGTAATAGGATTTTTTGCCACTCCAGATTCCATTGCTGCTTTTGCAACCGCTGGAGCTACCACTGTAATCAATCTAGGATCGAATGGTTTAGGAATGATATATTCTTGACCAAAACCAAGTTTTGTTGCACCGTATGCTACGTTAACTTGTTCTGGAACTGGTTCTTTTGCCAAAATAGCTAAAGCTTTTACAGCTGCCATTTTCATTTCTTCGTTAATTTTTGTCGCTCTTACGTCTAGCGCTCCTCTAAAGATGTAAGGAAAACCTAAAACGTTATTTACCTGATTAGGAAAATCTGAACGTCCAGTAGCCATAATAACATCTTTACGAGTTTCTGTAGCTAAATTATAATCGATTTCCGGGTTCGGGTTTGCCATTGCAAAAACGATCGGATTTTTAGACATTGTCAATAACATTTCTGGCGAAAGAATATCTCCAGAAGATAATCCGATGAAAACGTCAGCGTCTTTTACCGCTTCAGCCAAAGGAATCTGAGGTCCGTCAATTGCATATTTTAATTGTAAATCTGAAAGTGCAGGATTGTCTTTAGTTAAAAGTCCTTTACTGTTGTACATTAAAACGTTTTCAACTTTTACTCCAAGTAAAACATATAAATCTGTACACGCAATCGCCGCAGATCCTGCTCCAGAAACTACTACTTTTACGTCTTCTGCTTTTTTACCTGCCAATTCCAGTGCGTTGATTAAAGCTGCAGAAGAGATAATTGCTGTTCCGTGCTGGTCGTCGTGCATTACCGGAATATCCAATTCTTCGATCAATCTTCTTTCGATTTCAAAAGATTCTGGAGCTTTAATATCTTCCAAATTGATACCTCCAAAAGTTGGAGCAATATTTTTTACCGTTTGAATAAATTCTTCCACATTTTCAGTATCGATTTCGATATCAAAAACGTCTATATCAGAAAATATTTTAAATAATAAACCTTTTCCTTCCATTACAGGTTTTCCTGCTTCTGAACCAATATTTCCAAGACCTAAAACAGCTGTACCGTTTGAGATTACGGCTACTAAATTTCCTTTGGCTGTATATTTATAAACGTCTTCTTTGTTTGCTGCGATTTCTAAACATGGTTCTGCAACTCCTGGCGAATAAGCCAATGATAAGTCTCTCTGGGTTGCATATTTTTTTGTTGGAACTACCTGAATTTTTCCTGGAGTTGGTTCTGCATGGTACAGTAACGCCTCTCTTCTTTTACTCTCTTTGTTCATTTTTTTAGCATTTATTCTAGCTTACAAAGATATAAGTCTTGTTTTAAAATGGCGTCTTTTTAGCGTTTTCTTTTCTTAAAATCTATTCGAATAAATAAAAAAAGTCCAATAGAAATTGGACTCGTTTGAATTTTTATCGTTTTTAGTTACTGTTTATTGAGAAATATAAGAATTCAAATGGTTGATTGTATCTTTTTGAATTTCTATAATTGCCTTCACCACATCGCTGATTGAAATTACTCCAACCACTGTTCCGTCTTCTAAAACAGGCAGGTGTCTTATTCTTTTTTCGCTCATAAGTTCCATACAATCTTCAAGATTATCTGAAAGTTTTACGGTAAAAACATTACTTTCCATAATCTCATGAACAAAAGTTTCTTTAGAAGATTTATCCTTCAGAACAATTTTTCTGGCATAATCCCTTTCCGACAATATTCCTTTTAGAATAGTATCATCCATAACTAAAATTGCTCCAATGTTTTTTTCTCCCATAACTTTTAACGCATCATAAACCGTTAAATTGGAGAAAATAGAATACACATTCCTTCCTTTTGCTTTAAGTATTTGATCTACAGTCATAATGAAAAATTTTTAGGTTTATAAAGTTAAAACAAAAACCAACACGATCTACAGCGAAATCGATTTTTTAAAAACATAAACAATTCATTTTAAACATAATACATCAAAATTTATATTTTCAAAATTATAGTGTAAAGAATGAAATTGTTTAGAATTGTTTTTTGAGGAAAATTAGATTTTTTAACGTTTACCGACCAGAAACCCCTAGCGGTTTTTTTCATTTTTTTTGACCATTAAAAATGCTCCTGCGGAGCATAATATTTATAGCCGAAAAATTATGGCAAAAGAAAAGAGCTCCAGAGGAGCGACATATAAACCCACATTATCCCGTAGAGATTGTAAAATTTCAGAAAGATATTAACACGACATATATGTCGTTTTATCTTTTTTTTCATTTTAATAGATTTGCCTTTAATCTTATTTGTAAGATTTATTTTAAACAACATACGGTCGTATGTCGGAAATAATAAAAAGAAAAGAATCTTGCATCAAATAATTTAGAATAATAAAACATCTATTCTTTCAACTAAACACCTCATTATATGGAATCAAACGAAATCAAAAATTTAGATCTTAAAAAATTAACCTCTTTATATTTTCATACTTTAAAACCTGCAAATGACAAAACTAATGTTGCTGAGATTAAGTTTCAAAATTATTTAGAACTCGGCTGCGTAATTACCGATATGCTGAAATTATGTATTTTGGCTTTGGAGCAAGATGCCTATAAAATTCCTGAAACTGACAAACGCCAATCTATCAATATAGGTTTAATTCTGGAAACTGTTCTTCAATTAATACCTCAAGATGAATTTGATTTTTTAAGTGAAATTGACTATTTACTTAATAGAAATTCTAATATCATTACAGAATAAACAAAAACCCTTTTTCTGATTTAATACACAGATCATAAAATATAAATTTTGATTTATCAATTGATTTTTATTAACCAATCAAATGTCCCTACAGGACATAATGAACTCGGATAATCATTTCCGTTCTACCAATCAGTCACTCCTAGCGGAGTGGTCTCGAATTATATATAATGGTTGAAAAAACACTCCGCTAGGAGTGACTGATTGGTAGAAAAAAAAATCACACCCAAACCATTATCCCGTAGGGATTATTTCTAAACAAAAAACCCCTTTTCTAAAATTTAGAAAAGGAGTTTTATAATTTATAAAGAAGATGTTTTACATCGCAACAATAATAAACTCGCTTCGTCTATTTTGCATGTGCTGTTTTTCTGTACATTTCACTCCGTCTGCACATTTGTTTACTAATTGCGTTTCGCCATAACCTTTTGCAGTTAATCGATCTTCGCTGATTCCTTTTTGAATTAACCAGTTTTTTGTCGATTGCGCTCTTTTTTCTGAAAGAATCTGATTGCTTTCTGAAGAAGAACGGCTGTCGGTATGCGAACGAATATCTAGTCTCATGTTTGGATAATCATTTAAAAGATTTACCACTTTCATTAATTGTGGTTCTGATGTCTTTTTAATAGTTGCTTTACCCAAATCAAAGAAATTCATAGGCAGGTTTAACAATTTTGCAATGTCTACTCCTACACGCATAGAACTCAATTTTACTGGACTAATAGCCACTTTTTTGATCGCTACCGTTTTTGCTGCAAGTGGTTTAAAGACTTTATTTAATGCAATCATTTCTGTAGTTTCTCCTTTTTCTTTAAGGATTGTTACTACAACTTCTTTGGCATTATAATCGTTTTTAGCAGTTCTAATAGTGTATTTTTTGCCACATCTTAGATCGGGAAAAATGTAATTCCCTTTTTCATCTGTGGTGATTGTTCCAACTGGATCAAATTTTTCATTAAACAAAGTCAGAGAAGTATTGGACAATATTTCGTTTGTTTCTGCATCTGTTACTGTTCCTGATAAGTTTTGTTCGCAGATTAATCTTCTTGTTTCTGTAAATCTGTAAATATCATCCATTCCTAGTCCGTTTTCTCTGTTTGAAGAAAAGTAACCACTTCTGCTTTTGCTGTCAATACTGAAGGCAAAATCATCTTGTTTACTATTAACAGGTTCTCCAACATTTAAAACATCATCATAAGTTCCGTTTGCTTTAATACGAGAAGCAAAAATGTCTAATCCTCCTAAACCTGGACGTCCGTCTGTAGCAAAATACAATTCGTTTTCTCCAGAAATAAAAGGAAAGGTTTCTCTTCCTTCTGTATTAATAGCTGGGCCTAAGTTTTCGGGTGTACCAAAAGTTCCATCATTATTAATTGCAACTTTATAAATATCAGATTGTCCTAATGTTCCCGGCATATCTGAGGCAAAATAAAGTGTTTTTTCGTCTACACTTAAAGCGGGATGCGCCGTACTGTATTGATCACTATTGAACGGAAGTTCTGCAACATTTTTCCATTCGTTATCGATCAATTCTGCTTTGTACAATTTTAATAGCGTTACATTTTTGTCGTTACTGCGTCTTTTACCATCTGTAAAATTATTTCTAGTAAAATACATCGTTCGTCCATCTTTTGTAAAAATCGGACTTGACTCATTGAAATTATCTTTTTTTCTTTTTACTAAAAGTTCTGGTTTTCCAACGCTTCCGTCTAGAAGTAGATCTGCTGTGTATAATCTAGAGAAAGATCTATTTGTCCATTGAAAATTAGCTTTAACAACTCCGCCTGTGTCGCGTGCAGAAGTAAAAACGATTTTATTATTGTAAACAACACTTCCGTAATCTGAATATCGAGAATTAACTCCAGCGTCGGCAATTTGGAATCGGCCTGAGTTTTCTTTTATATCTTCTAAATAATTCTTGTCACTTCTAATAAGATCTGCTCTCTTTTCTGCAGTTGCTTTTTGATTGAATTTCTGCAAAATCTCATCAGATCTACGATAGTCTCCTCCCGATTTTAATGATTGTGCGTATCGATACAAATATTCAGCTTCTTGGTTTTCGTTTATCACAAATAACTGTTCGTACCATTTTAAGGCTTTCTTTAATTCACCATTAAAATAGTATGAATTTGCCAAACGCTGAATTACACCTTCGTTGGTAGTTTCAGCATTTACTAAAGTCTCGTATACTTTTATAGCATCCGCGTAAGCGTACTCTTCGTATTTTTTATCTGCATATTTTATATTCATCGTAGTAAATGGATTTTGTGCATTTACATTTGAAAAAAAACAAAACAGTAAAATAATCAATATTAAATTTCTAGCTTTCATAGGTTGTATTAAAAGAATCTTGGGGATATCATTTTATTGTAATTATTAAAGAATTCAAATCTTAAGAAAATCTCATGAGATCCAGAATTGTATTTTCTTAATCGTGTCGTTTCATGATCGTAACCATAACCTATGTACATTCCTTTTGTAACTTGAAATCCTGCCATTGCACTAACAGATGCACTCCAGCGATAAGCAAGTCCTAAAACGAATTTGTCATTAAACATAAAATTTCCTGAAACATCAACCTGTAAAGGAGCTCCTTCTACCATTTTGGTCATTAATGCTGGTTTGAATTTTATGTACTCTAAACGATCTAGATTAAATACATAACCTGCTATTAAATAATAATTGATTTTTTCTTTGAAAATAGCCACATCGTCTGAGTCATAACGATTTGTTTCTATAAAATTAGGAACCGATAACCCGACATACGCTCTGTCTGAATGAAAATAAAGTCCAGCTCCAACATTGGGCGAAAATTTATTCTTCAGGTTCTGAAACTGCGGATCATCTTGATCTTCATAACTCAATTTATTGATATCGATGTTAAAAAGATTAGCTGTTCCTTTTATTCCGAAAGACAAATTCCATGTATCTGAAGTTGGAATTGTATAAGACAAATCTGCCGATAAAGTATTCTCTACCGTTGGTCCGATTTTATCATTTACCAAAGAAACTCCAAGTCCTAAATCAGTATTATTCAAAGGTGTATTAACAGAAAATGTACTCGTTTCTGGCGCTCCATCTAATCCAATCCATTGTGTACGATATAAACCAAAAACGCTTAATGCTCCACGTGAGCCTGCATAGGCTGGATTGACTTCGATTGTGTTATACATGTATTGTGTATATTGCGCATCTTGCTGCGCATTTGACACAATCGAAAAAAACATAAAAACTAAAATTAATTTTTTCATTTATTAAGTTTTAGAACGGCCTAGGGTTAACTAAGCCGTAATCCATTTTATTTATTAAGGTATAAGTAACCAGATTCTTGGTGAGATTTCTGAGCACTGTCTTTGTATTTTAAGATATAGAAATACGTTCCAACCGGAAGACCATCTGTTTGTTTGATTGTAGAACGTCCGTTAGAATATCCTTCAAAAACTCGATCGTTATTATTGTACTGATCTATACTGAAAACCAAAACTCCCCAACGGTTATAAATTTCAACCGTGTTATCTGGATAACATTCAATTCCTCTAATGTAGAATCTTGCATTCTTGCTGTCTCCGTTTGGAGAGAAAGCATTCATTACTTTAATTGAACATCCGTTTAGGTCTAAGACTGTTGGACTATCTCCGCTATTACTTGCATCGTCTGACTGATCTTCAACTACAACTCCTCTTACACTGCTTCCTTTAACTGTTGCTTGATTACTCACACTGCCGCGGTTAATATCTTCTTGAGTGATTTTGTAAACCGCTGTAAAATTAGTTTCGTTCGATTCGTTGACACCCAAATTAATTGCTTGTCCAGAAACTACCACTCCTGGCAACGGATCGTTTATAGTGATTCCAACAAGTGGTACATTTCCTGTATTGGTTACAGTAAATTTGTACGTAATTGTTTCTCCTGCATTTGCAAAACCGCTCTTATTTTCGTCATTGAAAACTGCTGTTTTAATCACAGAAATAGCAGGCACTTCTACAAAAACATTTAATGTCGCAGTAGAACAATTTGACGAATTTGCCTTTTCGCAAACCTGATAAGTCAACGGATAATTTCCTCCTGGCGTGTTTGGCTTAACATTTACCGTTCCGTCAGCATTCCATTCAAAATATGGACTTTCTGTTAAAGGTTTAATTGTAACATCAGCAGGATTTATTGGTTTTCCGTTTATTAAATCATTTTCTAAAACATTTACAAATTCTAATGAACCATTAATTCCATCTGCACTAACATCATTATCATTATTTAAAGTAATTTGATTTTCTGTTGGCGGAGCTGGATCTGCAACATTATCAACTGTAATTTTAATTACCGCTTGACTGCAATTTGATGTATTTGCAGCTTCACAGATCTGATAAGTCAATTCGTAAATTCCATCTGGCGTATTTGCAGCAATATTGACTGAACCATTTTCATTTAATGAGAAGTTTGGATTTACTACAGGTATTGATAAAATAACATCTGAAGGCTTAATTTGCGCTCCATTCAATAAGTCATTTAGAAAAATATTAACCGTAGCGTTTGCTCCTTTTTTCACATTTACAGGTCCCGTTTCATCATTATTTGCTTTTATTGAGAATGTTGGATGTGCATTACAATCTGGCGTAGCTGGCGGATAAGCAACAGAAACTGTAACCGTTGGATTTAATGAAAACTCAATTTTCACTCCATTTCTGGTAGCTTCAAATCCGTCGGCACCTTCTGACCATATTCCGTTATTTAAAATCCATCCTGGCCAATCTGTTCCATTTTTGTTACTATCAACCTCTGCTCCAGGCCATAAAATATTTCCGCTTAATGGCAGATTGGTTTGAGTTGCCACTACATTGTTATTACTATCAATCCATTTTACTGTTAATAGATTATTTGTTGTGAAATTTTCTGGTGAAACCGAATAGTTAACATAAGGAACATTGTTTGAACAATAACTATTTGCAGTTACTGCCATTTTTGGTTCTGTTACCGTAACTTTTACAACATTTGAATCACAGTTATTCGGATTTAATTTCTCGCATATTGTGTATGTCAATTCATATTCTCCCGCAGGTGCATTAGGAGCTAGTACAACATTTCCGTCTGCATCCACCGTTAAATATCCTTTTGGATCTTCTTGCGTTACTTTAAGATCTACCTCTGATGGTACTAATTTATTTCCGTCTTTAGTATCGTTCTCAAAAACGTTGATTACTTTCTGTGGAATGTTTACTCCAACTGCCGATGGCATAAGGTCTTCATTCGCTACAAGATTTCCTCCCGTAACTGGTACAGTTATAATCACTGAATCGCAATTTGTTGGATTCGTGTTTTCGCAGATTTTATATTCTACTTTGTAATCTCCTTTTGGAGTATTTGGCGCAACGCTTATGGTGTAATCTGAATTAAGGGTTAATCCTGATGGAAGCGTTCCGATAATTTCAAACTTAACTTCTCCTGCTGCCGTTCCAACTGTGATTGGGCTTCCGTTTAATTTATCGTTTGCAGTCAATGAAATCGTTTTTCCGCCAATGTTTCCGTTTATCGAAGCGATCACGTCTTCAACTGCATCAATTACTGGCAATCCTACTGTTACTTTCACAGTATTTGAACTGCAGTTGTCTGGGTTTAATTTTTCGCAGATTTCATACGTTAGTTCATAATCTCCTGCTGGAGGATTTGCGCCCAAGATAATTTTCCCGTCTGCATCTACAGTCAGATATCCTTTCGGATCTGCCGACGTAGTTTTCAGCGTAACATCTGACGGATCTAATGGCTGTGCATTTTTAGTGTCATTGTCAAATACATTTTTCCCTAATGTCTGAGGAACATTCGATCCTAAAACTGATGGAATTTCATCAGCATTTGCCACAAGGTTTCCTGCTGTTACCGGTACGGTAATAGTAACCGAGTCGCAGTTTAGTGGATTCGTGTTTTCGCAGATTTTATATTCTACCTTATAATCTCCTTTTGGAGTATTTGGCGCAACGCTTATGGTGTAATCTGAATTAAGGGTTAATCCTGATGGAAGCGTTCCGATAATTTCAAACTTAACTTCTCCTGCTGCCGTTCCAACTGTGATTGGATTTCCGTTCAATTTATCATTTGCAGTTAATGAAATCGTTTTTCCGCCAATGTTTCCGTTTATTGGACTTACCGTATCTTCAACTGCATTAATTACTGGCAATCCTACTGTTACTTTCACAGTATTTGAACTGCAGTTGTCTGGGTTTAATTTTTCGCAGATTTCATACGTCAGCTCATAATCTCCTGCTGGAGGATTCGCTCCCAAGATAATTTTTCCGTCTGCATCTACAGTCAGATATCCTTTCGGATCTGCCGACGTAGTTTTCAGCGTAACATCTGACGGATCTAATGGCTGCCCATTTTTAGTGTCATTGTCAAATACATTTTTTCCTAATGTCTGAGGAGCATCCGATCCTAAAACTGATGGAATTTCATCAGCATTTGCCACAAGGTTTCCTGCTGTTACCGGTACGGTAATAGTAACCGAGTCGCAGTTTAGCGGATTCGTGTTTTCGCAGATTTTATATTCTACTTTGTAATCTCCTTTTGGAGTATTTGGCGCAACACTTATGGTGTAATCTGAATTAAGCGTCAATCCTGATGGAAGCGTTCCGATAATTTCAAACTTAACTTCTCCTGCTGCCGTTCCAACTGTGATTGGACTTCCGTTCAATTTATCATTTGCAGTTAATGAAATTGTTTTTCCTCCAATGTTTCCGTTTATAGAAGCGATCACATCTTCAACTGCGTCAATTACTGGCAATACAACCGTAACCTTCACAGTGTTTGAACTGCAGTTGTCCAGATTTAATTTCTCGCAGATTTCATACGTAAGTTCATAATCTCCTGCTGGAGGATTTGCTCCTAAAATAATTTTTCCGTCTGCATCTACAGTCAGATATCCTTTCGGATCTGCCGCTGTAGTTTTCAGCGTAACATCTGCTGGGTCTAATGGCTGTGCGTTTTTAGTGTCATTGTCAAATACATTTTTCCCTAATGTCTGAGGAGCATCTGACCCTAAGACTGACGGAATTTCATCAGCATTTGCCACAAGGTTTCCTGCTGTTACCGGTACGGTAATAGTTACCGAGTCGCAGTTTAGTGGATTTGTGTTTTCGCAGATTTTATATTCTACTTTGTAATCTCCTTTTGGAGTATTTGGCGCAACACTTATGGTGTAATCTGAATTCAGCGTCAATCCCGTTGGAAGCGTTCCGATAATTTCAAACTTAACTTCTCCTGCCGCCGTTCCAACTGTAATTGGACTTCCGTTCAATTTATCGTTTGCAGTTAATGAAATCGTTTTTCCGCCGATATTTCCGTTTATTGGACTTACCGTATCTTCAACTGCATCAATTACTGGCAATCCTACTGTTACTTTCACAATATTTGAACTGCAGTTGTCTGGGTTTAATTTCTCGCAGATTTCATACGTCAGCTCATAATCTCCCGCTGGAGGATTCGCTCCCAAGATAATTTTTCCGTCTGCATCTACAGTCAGATATCCTTTTGGATCTGCCGATGTAGTTTTCAGCGTAACATCTGCTGGGTCTAATGGCTGCGCATTTTTAGTGTCATTGTCAAATACATTTTTTCCTAATGTCTGAGGAGCATCCGATCCTAAAACTGATGGAATTTCATCAGCATTTGCCACAAGATTTCCTGCTGTAACTGGTACAGTAATAGTAACCGAGTCGCAGTTTGCAGGAACTGCACCTACTTCACATATTGTATATTCTACTTTATAATCTCCTTTTGGAGTTCCTGAAGCTACTGTAATAGTTCCATTTGTATTTAATGTCAATCCTGATGGTAAAGTGCCAACAATATTTATTGTAACTTCTCCTGAATTAGTTCCAATTACTGCTTTATCACCGTTTAGTGTATCGTTTCCTATTAGGGATACTGTTGTTCCACCAATGTTTCCATTAATTGGAGTAATAGTATCGAGTACTGCGTCTATTGTATTCACAACTTTAACTTCTGCTGTCGTTGTCTTGCAGTTTGATGGATTCGCACCCTTCTCGCAGATTTCGTATGTAATGCTGTAGCTTCCGCTTGGCGTGTTGGCTGCCAGAGTAACATCTCCATTTGCATCAACGCTCAATGCTACGTTGCTGTCAATTGTAACAACAGTATTTACAGACGTAACAGATGCTCCGTCTAAAGTGTCGTTTGATTTAACATTTCCGACAATTGCAGCTGTTGATCCAGAAGTTTTTGTTCCGAAATCATCTTTAACCGCAATTAGACCGTTTTCAACTTTAACCTCTGCTGTCGCTGTCTTGCAGTTTGATGGATTCGCACCCTTCTCGCAGATTTCGTATGTGATGCTGTAGCTTCCGCTTGGCGTGTTTGCCGCAAGAGTAACGTCTCCGTCTGCATCAACGCTTAATGGTCCGTCGCTGTCAATTGTAACAACTGTATTTCCAGACGTAACAGATGCTCCGTCTAAAGTGTCGTTTGATTTAACATTGCCAATAACTGCAGCTGTAGATCCAGAAGTTTTTGTTCCGAAATCATCTTTAACCGCAATTAAGCCATTTTCAACTTTAACCTCTGCTGTAGCTGTCTTGCAGTTTGAAGGATTTGCGTTTTTCTCGCAGATCTCATATGTAATGCTGTAGCTTCCGCTTGGTGTGTTGGCTGCCAGAGTAACATCTCCGTTTGCATCAACGCTTAATGGTCCGTCGCTGTCAATTGTAACAATTGTATTTCCAGATGTAACAGATGCCCCGTCTAAAGTGTCGTTTGATTTTACGTTTCCGACAATTGCCGATGCTGATCCTGAAGTTTTTGTTCCGAAATCATCTTTAACCGCAATTAAGCCATTTTCAACTTTAACCTCTGCTATAGCTGTCTTGCAGTTTGATGGATTCGCACCCTTCTCGCAGATTTCGTATGTAATGCTGTACGTTCCGCTTGGCGTGTTTGCTGCCAGAGTAACGTCTCCGTCGGCGTCAACGCTTAATGGTCCGTTGCTGTCAATTGTAACAACCGTATTTCCAGACGTAACAGATGCTCCGTCTAAAGTGTCGTTTGATTTAACATTGCCAATAACTGCAGCTGTAGATCCAGAAGTTTTTGTTCCGAAATCATCTTTAACCGCAATTAAGCCATTTTCAACTTTAACCTCTGCTATAGCTGTCTTGCAGTTTGATGGATTCGCACCCTTCTCGCAGATTTCGTATGTAATGCTGTACGTTCCGCTTGGCGTGTTGGCTGCTAGAGTAACATCTCCATTTGCATCAACGCTCAATGCTACGTTGCTGTCAATTGTAACAACCGTATTTACAGACGTAACAGATGCTCCGTCTAAAGTGTCGTTTGATTTAACATTGCCAATAACTGCAGCTGTAGATCCAGAAGTTTTTGTTCCGAAATCATCTTTAACCGCAATTAAGCCATTTTCAACTTTAACCTCTGCTGTCGCTGTCTTGCAGTTTGATGGATTCGCACCCTTCTCGCAGATTTCGTATGTGATGCTGTAGCTTCCGCTTGGCGTGTTTGCCGCAAGAGTAACGTCTCCGTCTGCATCAACGCTTAATGGTTCGTCGCTGTCAATTGTAACAACAGTATTTACAGACGTAACAGATGCTCCGTCTAAAGTGTCGTTTGATTTAACATTTCCGACAATTGCAGCTGTTGATCCAGAAGTTTTTGTTCCGAAATCATCTTTAACCGCAATTAAGCCATTTTCAACTTTAACCTCTGCTGTAGCTGTCTTGCAGTTTGATGGATTCGCACCCTTCTCGCAGATTTCGTATGTGATGCTGTAGCTTCCGCTTGGCGTGTTGGCTGCCAGAGTAACATCTCCGTCTGCATCAACGCTTAATGGTCCGTTGCTGTCAATTGTAACAACTGTATTTCCAGACGTAACAGATGCCCCGTCTAAAGTGTCGTTTGATTTTACGTTTCCGACAATTGCCGATGCTGATCCTGAAGTTTTTGTTCCGAAATCATCTTTAACCGCAATTAGACCGTTTTCAACTTTAACCTCTGCTGTCGCTGTCTTGCAGTTTGAAGGATTCGCATCTTTCTCGCAGATTTCATATGTAATGCTGTAGCTTCCGCTTGGCGTGTTTGCCGCAAGAGTAACATCTCCGTCGGCATCAACGCTTAATGGCCCGTCGCTTCCAGCTGTAACAACAGTATTTGCAGACGTAACAGATGCGCCGTCTAAAGTGTCGTTTGATTTTACGTTTCCGACAATTGCCGATGATGATCCTGAAGTTTTTGTTCCGAAATCATCTTTAACCGCAATTAAATCATTTACAATTTCAACTTCTACTGTAGCTGTATTGCAATTTCCACTATTAGCAATTTCACAAATTGAATAATCAAAAGTGTAAGTACCTGTTGGAGTATTCGGTTTTACTGAAACAGCACCATTTGCAGCATTGAAAATTAACACTGAAGGTACAGTACCATTTACTGTAACATCAACATCTCCTCTATTTACTTTATTACAATTTAAAACATCATTATCAAAAACATTAGTAATAACAACTCCTCCAGCTACTCCATTTGATGAAGAAACACTATCATCATTTGCTGTAATTTCACCAATTACTTTAACGATTTGCGTGCAAGTCTCTGTATTTCCTCCTGCATCTGTTGCTGTCCATGTCACCGTAGTATTTCCGATTGGGAAACTTGAAGGTGCATCATTTGTCACTGTTATAGTTCCAGAGCAATTATCTGATACTGTCGGAGTACCTAAAACAACTCCAGTTGCAGTGCATGAATTCGCATCTGTCGAAACTGAAACTCCCAACGGACAAGTGATTGACGGCTTCTGGGTGTCTTTAACAATTACTTTTTGAGTCGCAGTTTCTACGTTTCCGTTTCCGTCGCTAAAACTCCAGTTAATGGTATAAGTTCCCTGAGTGTTATAGGTCAATGGATCTGTCGTTGTTCCAGTCACCGTTCCTTTACAATTATCCGTCGTTGTCGGAGCAGTTGCTGTTGCAGAACATTCTCCCGTAATATCAGCCAATGTTGGTTTTACAGGTTTCTGAGTGTCTTTAATAATAACTTTTTGACTCGCAGTTTCTACGTTTCCATTTCCATCGCTAAAACTCCAGTTAATGGTATAAGTTCCCTGAGCATTATAAGTTAGCGGATCTGTCGTTGTTCCAGTCACCGTTCCTTTACAATTATCTGTCGTTGTCGGAGCTGTTGCTGTTGCAGAGCATTCTCCCGTAATGTCAGCCAATGTTGGTTTTACAGGTTTCTGCGTGTCTTTAATAATTACTTTCTGAGTTGCGGTTTCTACGTTTCCGTTCCCGTCGCTAAAACTCCAGTTAATGGTATAAGTTCCCTGAGCGTTATATGTCAATGGATCTGTCGTTGTTCCAGTCACTGTTCCTGCACAGTTGTCTGTGGTTGTCGGAGCAGTTGCTGTTGCAGAACATTCTCCCGTAATATCAGCCAATGTTGGTTTTACAGGTTTCTGAGTGTCTTTAATAACTACTTTTTGAGTCGCAGTTTCTACATTTCCGTTTCCATCGCTAAAACTCCAGTTAATGGTATAAGTTCCCTGAGCGTTATATGTTAATGGATCTGTCGTTGTTCCAGTCACTGTTCCTGCACAGTTGTCTGTCGTTGTCGGAGGAGTTGCAGTTGCAGAACATTCTCCTGTAATATCAGCCAATGTTGGTTTTACAGGTTTCTGAGTGTCTTTAATGATTACTTTTTGAGTCGCCGTTTCTATGTTTCCATTTCCATCGCTAAAACTCCAGTTAATGGTATAAGTTCCCTGAGTACTATATGTCAATGGATCTGTTGTTGTTCCAGTCACCGTTCCTTTACAATTATCTGTCGTTGTCGGAGCTGTTACTGTCACTGAACATTCTGCTGTAATATCTGCTAAAACAGGTTTTACAGGTTTTTCTGTATCACTAACTTTTACTGTTGAAGCAGCAGAAGTTGCCTCACATCCAGTTGAAGAATTTTTAATTTTTACTTTATAATCTCCATCAGAATTTACAACTAACGTAGAAGAAATTTGACTAGGAATCGCAACATTATTTTTGTACCAAACATAAGTTGCTGAACTTGCATTTGAATTGGCTGTCAAAGTCGTAGTCAAGCATGCTGTTAAATTTCCAGATATAGTTGCTGTAGGTAAAGCATTTGTCGTTACTGTATGAGTAGTCGTTACCTGCTCATTACATCCTGCAGCACTTGCTGTGATTGTAGTTGTTCCCGACCATCCAGCAACATAAGTTACTGCTCCAGTAGTTGAATTTATAGTATTTCCGCCTGTGCTACTTGCAGAATCTAGGCTATATATAATACCACCTGTTGAATTTGTTGCTGTTGTTGTTCTTGTTATTGTTTCAACTCCTTGGCAACGAGAAGACGTTGCTGGTGAAAATGATGCAATTGCTACATTTGGTGTTAAGGTAACTGTTCCTTGAATTGTTACTTCTGCGCAAGGAGCTGTATGACCAACTGTAGTAATGATATAAGTACCAGCTGATGTTGGATTTCCAGAAATTGTTACTGTTTTTGCATTAGTATCAACTGCAGCAGATAATCCTGTAGGCAAGTTAGACACTGTAGCATTTGTAGCACTTCCTCCAAAAGTATATACTGCATTCGGAACTGATGCTCCAGAACAAACTGTTGGATTTTGAGTACCACTTGTAAATACAATACTTGAAGCTTTATTTATAACTGCCGCGACAGCAATTCTAGACGTTGAAGTACAACCTGACGATGTTACTGCTCCTACATAGTAAGTTGTAGTAGCTGTTAAAGTTGGAGTATTGAAAGTTGTTCCTGTTCCTAATACTGTCGAACTTGTAGGATCAGCATACCAATTAATAGTCGATCCTGTTGATGCAGTTGCAGTTAATTTCACTGATCCAGAACCACATATTGAACCTTCTGTTGTCGAATTTATTGTTGGTACTGTATTTATTGTTGCTTTAACTTCTGTTCTTGTTGGTGTAGTACAACCATTTTCTGTTGCGTCAACGTAATAAGAAGTTGATGTTGATAAACTTGGCGTTGTAAAACTCTCTCCTGTTCCTAATGATGTTCCTCCTGTTGCTGCTGCGTACCAATTAATAGTTCCTGCTGATGCTGTAGCCTCCAAAGTTACTTCTCCTGCACCACATCGTGAGTTAGAAGTAATTGTTGCAATTGTTGGTTTTGCATTAACAACAAAATTAACAGCCGCTCTACAATTTGAATTACCTGAACAAGCCGCATAATACGTTTTTGTTGTTGCTGTAGCGGTACTTGTCAATCCAGATCCTGTAACTCCCACTGGATTAAAAGAAGTACCTGTATAAATTGATGAACCTCCTGTAGATGTAGTATACCATTCAATTCCCCCTATAGTATAATTTACAGTAATCTGCATATAATCTACATAGGCAGTAATGTCATTATTTGATGTTCTAGTGATACTTGCAGATAAAGCAATTCCAAAATTTGCATTATTAATATCTGCGGGCGTCCAAGTTGTATTCCATAAATCTGATGATCCACCATAATTTGCCACAGAAGTCGAACTTATTGGCCAATTAGATCCTGTTATACTTTTATTTTCACCAATAACAGTTCCTGCTTTAATTAGACTAACAACATTATCTTTAACATTCACTGTAGAGCTGGCAGTACTACTATAACGACCAATTGTAACTTGAATTCCAGTAATTGTAGCATTAGAAGGAATATTAAAATCAAAATCTGTTCCTTGAAGAGACCTTGTCACAACAGTGATATTCCCTCCACTGCTAACAGTTGCAGATGCATAGCTTGAATCATTAGAATTCACTCTTGAAGGATTAGACCAAGAAAGTGATGCTGTGCCTACACTATTACCTGCTCTTGCAATTTTTGCTCCTGAGCTATTAGATGTTCCACATGGAGAAGTAGCTGTCAATGAACCACTTCCATCTTGACAAATAGTCACACCTGTTGCCGTTGGCGCTCCAGCAACTGCATTAATAACAATTCCAGTGTTTGCAGCAGAAGTACATCCTTGTGCATTTGTTGTAGTTACCGAATAGGTACCGGGTACCAATCCAGAAAAAATACCAGTTGTACTATTTACTGAAGCAGAAACAGGATTTGTTCCCGTTAATGTATAACTTATTCCAGAACCGTTTGCAGGTGTATTAACCGTTATTGTACCTGTTGGAGCAGTACAAGTTGTTTGCGTTCCACTCACTGTTGGAGCTGCAGGCAAAGCTAAAATTGATATATCATCAACGGCAGTACTTGTTCCATTAAAATTTACACCTGGAACATTTGATTGGCCTGTACCTTCGTACGTTTTATTCGCACTACCATAAGCATTTGTAAATGCCGTTATTCTTCTAGTAGAATTGGCTGTTGTACGTGTTGGGTCAAGATATAATGCTTGCGCATTTGCACTATAAGTTCCTGCTGCTATCGAAGCTGCTACTTTTCCAACTAAAGTGATGGTAACAACTCCATTTTGTGCAATGTTAAATCCTCCAAAAACAGGATTATTAGCCGTAGCTGTAGCCGAATTGGCTAGAGTTCCTGCTGGTCATGAAGCTCCGGTAGAGTAAGTTGCTGTAGCGGAATCAAATTCGATACCTGTTGGAAAACTAAAATCCAACATCACGCCAGCAGCATTTCCTGCTCCCGTATTTTTTATTTCGATTTCATAAGAAACTTTTTCATCAATTGCATTACAAATTGCAGTAGTAGATAATGTTTTGGCTTTTGTCTCAAGAACTGGGAAACAATTCGCATTAACTTGTAAATTTGCAGGAACGTCTGCAACTGTAAAAGTTGATACATAACCATCTGTTCCAGCAATAGCTCCATGATTAATTCCGTTTCCTGCATTAGATTTACCAGCTGCTCCACCAGTTACATTTGTTGTAATGGTCACTGAACTTGAAACATTATGACAGATTATTCCACCACCACCACCACCACCTGGTCCGTGCTCGTTATTATTATCGTTTTCAGTGTTTCCACCTACTCCTCCTTTAGCTTGAATTTGAATGGTAGCAGTACTATTGTTAGAAACATTCAGCAAAACTGTTCCACCTGCTCCTCCACCTCCAGCACCATCAGGTGAGTTAGCGTAGGTTCCAGGTGCTCCTTTTCCTCCATTTGCATAAATAGTACCATTCCCTAAAACATTCCCTGCGTTTATAAGAATAATTGCTCCTCCAACACCACCTTTTACACCAGAAGAAGCATCATTTGCATCACCTGCGCCTCCTCCACCGCCCATAATAAGCCTTGGAAATTTTTCAATCACAGTATACGATTTTGATCCTGGTCTTCCTGCTCCTGTAAGGTTATTGGAGAATAAATCTCCTCCTCCACCTTGCCATCCAGCGCCACCAAGTCCACCAAATCCACCATTTCCACCGCCTCCACCGCCGGTATTATGGTCGTTACCACCACCTCCTGCATTCGCTGGAGCTCCTCTTCCTGAAGAACCTCCTGGCATTCCTTCCACTGTATTTGCTACCTGATTAAAACCATCCCACATATACTTAGGCGTACCAGCTATTCCTTCTCCTTTTCCTGAAATTTTGCTATTTGATGAATCACCAACATAAGTTTTTGAGTCATTAGCATCCGAACCTGCTTTTGGGCTATATCCTCCTCTAAAACCTCTTGCACTTCCATCAATACTAAAACCATTAAAGTTGAAGGTTCCAGAAACATTAAATGCAATAATACCACCCGCAACTCCATTAAAAGGAGGAGTAGTAATATTGGCTGTAAGAGTTAAATTAGAATATTGAGGTACTCTAACGACTTGAAATGTTTTCTTTCCTCTTGAAGTAGTTGGATCTGCATTATAAAAACTATTCAAGACACCATTATTAGCACCTGTACCTTTAAACGTTAAATTTCCTCCTGTCAAGGGTACATTATTTGTTGCAATTACATACTCAAAAACCCCGGTATTACCGAGAGCTGTAAATCCTGTTCCTCCTAGATTATCTGGACCGCTGTTCGTCGTACCAGAACCATAACTACTTGTATTTGTATAATTTATTGAGGCATCTTGCATTTGAATAATTAAAATCAAATCTCCAGCAGAGATTGGAGTTGTGCCAAAATTATTCGAGTATTGATCCGTTGCTGGCACACCTGCTAGATATATAGATTGTGCTCCTGCATTCAGTGTAACATTTCCTGTGATCGGATAATATGTATTCACTGAACTTGACACCGCAACAGGTCCGTCAACTCCAGGGGTACCACATACTTGTGAGTATGAGAATATTGGTAATGTAATAAATAAAATAAGAAAAATTAGCCTGTAAAATCCAGACTTACAAAAAGTAGAGTTACGCATAGACAACTTGAGTTTGTGGAACAGAAATTTCGGATGCTAAAAAACAGATGATTGTTTTTAGCATATTGATGAGATACGTGAAAAAATATAAAATGGATTTAAAAAAACTTAGAACAGCTTTTTCAAGACATACATATAAAAAAGACATTATGCAGACCATTGTCATATAGTAATTTAAAGACTACAAAAGTCTCACTGGTTTTAAATTAAGTAGATTTGGAAAGTGCGAAAGTATATCTAGGAATGAAATCAATCCTCATTATTTCGACAAAGTGCACATAAAGTCGTTAAACAACATTTTTTAACAATTGTTTACCTATTGAAAATCTAATTTCTGTAAATATTTGACAATAAAACAGCTGAATTTTCTTAAATAATTGAAAAGATGTTCAATTCCTACAGAATTTATTGATATATAGGTAAAAAAACGTAGGAAAAAAAAATAGCACAAAGGAGAAAAAGCCTTTTAAAATAAAAAACTGATAATCAAAAAGATAAAATAACAAAACACATTTGGTTGTTACTGTAAAAACTTAATATTACGTTTTAAGCCATCAAATTTGGTTCTTTTAATAGGAGAGTTTTTAAAAACTAGCTTAAAGGTTTCTTCTGTAATCTCTATCCAGTCTTTTTTAGCAAAAGAAAGCAGCTCTGGATTAGGATTAAATAAAGGTTCTGAGTGGGGTTTAGAAAATCGGTTCCATGGACAAACATCTTGGCAGGTATCACAGCCAAACATCCATTCATCGAATTTTCCTTTCATTTCTTCAGGAAGATTTTCTTTTAATTCGATGGTATAATAAGAAATGCATTTGCTACCATCAACAATATATGGTGCTACAATTGCCTGGGTAGGACAGGCATCAATACAGGCGGTACAAGACCCACAATGGTCTGTAACTGCATAATCGTATTCTAATTCTAAATCAATAATAAGTTCGGCAATGAAATAAAAAGAGCCAACCTTTTGAGTAATCAGGTTACTGTTTTTTCCAATCCAACCCAAACCGCTCTTTGCCGCCCAAGCTTTATCTAAAACAGGTGCCGAATCGACAAAAGCACGTCCTGATACCTCTCCAATATTTTCTTGAATTGAATGTAAAAACTCCTTTAACTTATCCTTAATTACAAAATGATAATCTTGACCGTAAGCATATTTAGAAATCTTAAAACTTTCATCATTTTGCTTAGAATCTGGATAGTAATTAAGCAATAGCGACACGACACTTTTACCATCATCAACCAACAAAGTTGGATTGAGACGTTTATCAAAATGGTTTTCCATATAAGCCATTTGACCATTTCGATTGTTCTTTAACCAATTTTCGAGTCGAGGAGCTTCTTGTTCTAAAAAACCAGCTTTCGATATTCCGCAAGAAATAAACCCAAGTCTTTTGGCTTCTTCTTTTATAAATTTTGAATATATTTCTTTAGAATTGATACTCATCTCTTAGAAAATGAAACTTCAACGTTAATAGGTTTCAAAGTAATTAATGGATTAAACTGAACGGTATCATTATCGGCTTTAATATTATACTTTTTAACAATCTGAGATATCGTTAAACACATTTCATAGATGGCAAATCCAGTTCCAATACACATTCTAGGTTCAGCTCCAAAAGGATAAAAATATTGCATTGATTCCTTTTTTTGTTCTCCAAGAAATCGCTCTGGAATGAATTCATCAGGATTATTCCAATATTTTGGATTACGATGCAATTCGTAAAAAGAAACTCCAATCAAAGTGTCTTTTTTAATTTTAAATTCAGCCAAAGAATCATCCTCAAGATTTTGTCTATCAGTAATCCAAGCTGGCGGATATAAGCGCATAGACTCATTCAAAACAGCATTTGTATAGATCATTTTTTGAAGCTGTTCGATACTATTGCTTGTTTGAGATTCAACCTCAATGATTTCCTCAAAAACCTTTTGTTGAACTTCGGGATTTCTTCCTAAAAGATAAAGTGTAAAAGTTAACGCGTTTGCCGTAGTTTCATGTCCTGCAATAAAGAGAACTTTAATTTCATCAATCAATTGTTCAATAGACATGCTTTCTCCCGTATCTTCATATCTGGTTTCTAAAAGCATGTTCAATAAATCATTAATTTCTTCATTCGAAGCTTTTCTTTCTTCAATGATTTCCTTAATAATACTATTATTTTCTTCCGCTAACTTAAGATGTTTCTTGACCTGACCACTCACTGAAAACCACCAAGCTTTATGTGGAAGTCTAATTTCCTTAATCAAGAAGTTTTGCACTTCTTCTATAATGAATTTAATGCGATGAAATTTATCCTCAGCATTTGAAAGCTGGAATAAAGATTTTGCCACAACATTAAACGCAAGATTACTCATAACTGGAAAAAGATCTATTGGCCTTTCTTCAACTAAATTATTTACTTCTGAAGCAATAGTCCCATTCATATTATCAACCAGCTGATTCATTTTTTGTTTATGAAATGCTGGCTGAATAAGTCGTCTCTGTTTTAACCAAAAATCACCATCACTGGTTAAAAGTCCCTTTCCTAAATATTTGGAAAGATAAACCGATTGAAATTTAGATTTGTTATAATTCTTTTGGTTCTTAACTAAAATATGCTGTGCAATTTCATTATCTCGTGACAAGATTATATACTTGGAAAAACCAATTCGTATAGAAAAAGAATCTCCGAATTTCTCAAAATATCTTTTATGAAAAGGAATCGGATTTCTACGAACACCTTCAGCATCCTTGAAAAATCTAAGTAAAGATAAATTCTGAGGATAAGTATATTTAAACTTGTTTGACATATAATTAAAATAAACCTCCCTGTATATTTGTGTTTATTTTTCCAAGATGCTTATACGCTTTATCCGTAACTTCTCTACCTCGAGGCGTTCGCATGATAAATCCTTCTTGAATCAAGAAAGGCTCATAAACTTCTTCTATAGTTTCACTGCTTTCACTTACAGCTGTCGCTAAAGTTGAAAGTCCTACCGGACCGCCTTTAAATTTATTAATAATAGTTAATAGTATTTTATTATCCATTTCATCTAGACCATGAGCGTCTACATTTAAGGCTTTTAAAGCATATCTTGAAATTTCAATATCAATTCTTCCATTTCCTTTAATTTGAGCAAAATCACGAACACGCCTTAATAATGCATTTGCAATACGAGGAGTTCCACGACTTCTTCCAGCAATTTCAATTGCAGCTTCTAGATCAATAGGCATTTTTAGAATAGAGGCACTTCTTTCAACAATTGTTGTCAAAAGTTCTGTAGTATAATATTGTAAACGCGAAGATATTCCAAAACGAGCACGCATTGGAGCCGTTAATAATCCCGATCGAGTTGTTGCTCCAATCAAAGTAAAGGGATTCAAATTGATTTGCACTGTTCTCGCATTTGGTCCCGATTCAATCATAATATCAATCTTGAAGTCCTCCATCGCAGAATACAAATATTCTTCCACTACAGGACTTAATCGATGAATTTCATCAATGAACAAAACGTCTCTTTCATCTAAGTTTGTCAGCAAACCAGCCAAATCACCAGGCTTATCCAATACGGGACCAGAAGTAATTTTGATTCCTACTTGCAGTTCGTTAGCCAATATATTTGCCAAAGTCGTTTTCCCTAAACCAGGAGGTGTCCATGAAAAAGTGCATGATCGAGTGCTTCACCACGCTGATTAGCGGCGGCAACAAACACTTTTAAATTTTCCAAAACTTGATCTTGTCCAGCAAAATCATCAAATGATAGCGGACGCAATCTTTTTTCGAGATCTAACTCTTCTGAGTTATATCCTTTAGTAGTAGGATCTAGATTTTCATTCATCCTACAAAGATATATAAACTAATCAGTTTGTAAAATAGCAAGACTGAACGATTAAAACTTTAACTAAACAAAAAAGGCTATCATTTCTGATAGCCTTTGATTATTTTTAGTGGTGTAAAACTTCTTCACCTTCTTTCATCGGTACATTTTGAGGAACAAAATCTACATCATGATTTGGGTTACTGTAGTCATACGGCCAACGATATACGTGAGGAATTTCTCCTGGCCAGTTTCCGTGAATATGCTCAACTGGAGTAGTCCACTCTAAAGTTGTAGATTTCCAAGGGTTTTGAACTGCTTTCTTACCGTAGAAAATACTGCTAAAGAAGTTGTATAAGAATACTAATTGGAATGCACCTCCTACAAGAGCAAATGTTGTAATTAAAACATTCACATTTTGTAAATCATCAAATAATGGGAAGTTAGTATTTGTATAGTAACGTCTTGGTAAACCAGCTAATCCGATAAAGTGCATTGGGAAGAAAACTCCGTAAGCACAAACTGCAGTTACCCAGAAGTGAATATAACCTAAGTTTTTGTTTAACATTCTTCCGTACATTTTAGGGAACCAGTGGTAAATACCAGCAAACATTCCGTAAAGTGCAGAGATACCCATTACTAAGTGAAAGTGAGCAATAACGAAGTAAGTATCGTGAACGTTAATATCTAAAGTACTATCTCCTAAAATGATTCCTGTTAAACCTCCAGTGATGAAAGTAGAAACCATTCCAATAGAGAATAACATTGCAGGGTTGAATTGTAAGTTACCTTTCCATAAAGTTGTAATCCAGTTGAACGCTTTTACAGCAGATGGAATTGCAATCAATAAAGTTGTAAAGGTAAACACAGATCCTAAGAAAGGATTCATACCAGAGATAAACATATGGTGACCCCATACAATAGTTGATAAGAATGCAATTGCAAGAACTGACATAATCATCGCTCTGTATCCAAAGATTGGTTTACGAGAGTTCGTAGCCATAATTTCAGAAACAAGACCCATCGCTGGTAAGATTACGATATAAACCTCAGGGTGACCTAAGAACCAGAATAAGTGCTCAAACAATACTGGAGAACCACCTTGGTAATGTAAAACCTCTCCTGCAATATAGATATCAGATAAGAAGAATGAAGTACCAAAACTTCTATCGAAAATTAATAATAAAGCAGCTGACAATAATACTGGGAATGAAATAACACCAATAATAGCTGTTACGAAAAATGTCCAGATTGTAAGAGGAAGTCTAGTCATAGACATTCCTTTAGTTCTTAAGTTAAGTACAGTAACAATGTAATTTAAAGATCCCATCAAAGAAGATGCGATGAAAATAGCCATAGATACTAACCATAATGTCATACCTGTTCCTGATCCTGGAATTGCTTGTGGCAATGCACTCAAAGGAGGGTAGATTGTCCATCCTGCAGATGCTGGACCAGCTTCAACGAATAAAGAACATAACATTACAACAGCTGATAAGAAAAACAACCAGTATGAAATCATATTCATAAACCCAGACGCCATATCTCTTGCTCCAATTTGAAGCGGAATAAGTAAATTACTAAAAGTTCCACTTAAACCTGCCGTCAGTACAAAGAATACCATGATGGTACCGTGAATTGTTACTAAAGCTAAATAAATATCATTTGCCATTACACCATCAGGTGCAAATTTATCTCCTAATAAAACATTAAATATCTTAAAAGACTCTTCTGGCCACGCCAATTGCATTCTAAAAAGCAAGGACATTGCAATACCAATGATTCCCATAATAATACCAGTAATCAAGTATTGTTTAGCAATCATTTTGTGATCAATACTAAAAATATATTTAGTAATGAACGTGTCTTTATGATGATGTTCGTGCTCGTGATCGTGTCCGTGATCGTGATCGTGCGCTTCTGCTGACATATATGTGTACTTTAAATTTTCTAAATAATATTATTTCAATGCAACTTTAGCTACAGCTGCTTTAACAGTATCGACAACAGCTTTAACAGTGTCAATTACTTTTGCAGTAGAATCTGCAGTTGGAGCAGTTCCTTCAGCTGGTTTTTCAGCTGCTTTCGCAGCAGCAATATCCTGAGCCAAAGTAGTTTTCTCACTTAACCATTTTTTATAGTCTTCTGGAGAATCTACAACAACTTTCATTTGCATATTGTAGTGAGAAGCTCCACAAATTTTATTACATAATAATAAATAATCAAATGTATAAGGATCTAAAGCTGTACCACCTTTTGCAGTTAATTCAGCGCTTTTTTCAGCTCTTAATTTGTTGATGTGTGCAACTTTTTCAACCATAAATGGTAACTCTCTATATTCCGCAGTAGTATAAGTTGGAACGAAAGCAAATTCAGTAACCATACCTGGAACACAGTTCATTTGTGCTCTAAAGTGAGGAAAGTAAGCAGAGTGCAATACATCCTGAGAACGCATTTTAAAGTGAACTTTTTTACCTTTAGGAATGTGCAATTCTGAAACTACGATATCATCTTGAGCATTTGGATCTGACATATCAACCCCTAATGTATTTATTCCTTCGATTAAACGTACGTTAGCTTTTCCTAAAACATTATCCTGTCCAGCATATCTTGCAGTCCATTTAAATTGCTGAGCATATAATTCGATTTCGATTACATCTTCATCTTTATCAACAAACATAATGTTATTCCAAGCATATAATCCATAAAGAATTAAACAAGCTAAAACAACAGAAGGAATGATACTCCAAATTGCCTCTAATTTATTACTATCAGCAAAGAATAACGCTTTTTTATCTTTGTTACCTTTATATTTAAAAGAAAACCAATACAATAGACCTTGTGTAATTACTTGAACAGTAAAAATCAAAACCCAAGTAATGTTCATTAAATTATCTACTAAAGTACCATGCTCAGAAGCAGGGGTATGAAGTGCCAAATTACCCCATTTTAGTAAACCATAAATAGTAAATATATAAATGAAAGCTAAAAAGCCAAACATGATATATCCCTGAACGTTATTGTCATTATCTGATGCAACTTGAGAATCGTCCGAAGAAGCTCCTACCTGAGTAAGATCAAATATCTTCGTCAATTGCCATAATGCAACTGCTAATAAAACTAAAACTATAATTACCAACAAACTTGTCATCTGTTTACTTCTTTAAATATTAATAATGAAAATGTTTACTTTCTTCGATGAAAGGATTTCTTTTTGCAAGCAAAGGAGATTTAGTTAATGCAGTAAATACAACAAATATAAATAAACCTAAGAAGAAAAGAATCGATGCAATTTCAGGAACTCCAATAAACCATTTGTCTCCTACAGTACCAGGCATAATCATATTAAAGAAATCAACATAATGACCTAATAATATCACAATACCAGCCATAACAACAACCCAGTTAAGACGTTTGAAGTCAGTATTGATCAATATTAATAATGGGAAAACAAAGTTCATAACAACCGCTCCAAAGAAAGGAAGGTTATATAACTGAATTCTTGTTACAAAATAAGTTACCTCTTCTGGAATATTAGCGTACCAAATCAACATAAATTGAGAGAACCATAAATAAGTCCAGAATACACTAATACCAAACATGAACTTAGCTAAATCATGGATATGACTTGTATTTACATACTCCAAATATCCTTTAGATTTTAAATAGATAGTTACTAATGCAATAGCTGTAATACCACTTACAAAGAAAGAAGCAAATACATACCATCCAAATAAAGTACTAAACCAGTGTGGATCAAAAGACATAATCCAATCCCAAGACATAATAGACTCAGAAACGATAAAGAATACCAAGAATCCTGCAGATGCTTTGAAATTCTTTTTGTAGTAAAGATCATCATTTGCTTCATCTTGTGCTAAACAGTTTTTTCTAGAAAAATGACGGTAGATATTCCATCCTAATAAAAAGATAAAAGCTCTTGCAATCCAGAAAGGAAAATTTAAATATCCAGATTTTCCTGCGATGATAGCATCATAATTTGGGCTTTTTGGATTGGTTACTCCTTCTCCTAACCATACAAAAATATGATTAAAATGTAATCCACATAATACTAAAAGTATAAAGAAGATTATAGAACCAGCTGGCAAATAAGCTGTTATACCTTGCATAACTCTAAACAAAACTGGAGACCAACCTGCTTGAGCAACTTGTTGAATTGCATAGAAAGCTAAAACCCCCATTGAAAGAAGTAAAAAGAAAATACAAGCTACATATACAGCAGACCAAGGCTTATTTTGCAATTGGTGCAGTACGTGCTCTAAATGTTTTTCGTGCTCATTTGCACCAGAAACTTCTGCATGCTCAGCTCCTTTATGAGAGTCATGTGCAACTTCAGCAGCCTCATGATGACCTGCTTCTTTGTGAGATGCCTCCGCTTTTTCTTCATGCGCAGCGCCATGAGAACCATGTTCATCTGCAGCAAGTATTTTTTCAACTTCTTGAATATCTTTTGGTGCACTTAAAAAACCATACCCAATTCCTAATAGACCAACGGCCATTAAGATGATAGAAAAAGTTTTTAATTTACTTGAAAATGTATACATATCTATTACGATCAGTTTGTTCAACAATTATAATTGGCTTTTTAGTTTCAGAACATAGTCAGCAACTAACCAACGTTCGTGAGCACTTAATTGATTTGCATGTGAACCCATTGCATTTAAACCATAAGTCTCAACATGAAAGATACTTCCTTCAGTGATCTCTCTGTCTTTATAGCTAGGTACTCCAAGAAATTTCTCTCTTTCAACCAATTTACCTTTACCGTTACCAGTTGCACCATGGCAGCTGATACAATAAATATCAAAAAGCTCTTTACCTTTTCCAGAGTTTTTCTCTTCTTCTGTCAAAGGTGATTTTAAATTAGCTTTTGCTAATTCATAACCAGCAGTTGAGTTTTCATATTCATAAGGTTCAAAACCTCTATTGATAGTTCCTTCAACAGGAAGCTGTCCTTCTTTTCCTCCCTTAAATATTTTTGCTTCTGAATATGGCTCGTAAGCAACAGATTCATACATATTAGGGAAATACTGATAGTTCGGTGCCGAATTATTGTGGCAAGATGAAACTAAAATAGTTATACCAACTAAAAGTGTTATTTTATATATCCTTTTCATAGCTACAATTAATTCTTTTCTATTACTTTAACTTCAACAGCTCCAGTTCCTTCAAAGAAAGAAACTAATTCAGCTTCGTTATCATTTACAGCAACCTCCATTAAAAAGTGGTCATCAGTTGTTCTTACATCTGGGTTTTCAGCTTCTTTAAAAGGCCATAATCTACTTCTCATGTAAAAAGTAATAACCATTAAGTGAGCTGCAAAGAATACAGTCATCTCAAACATAATTGGCACAAAAGATGGCATATTTTGGATAAAACTAAAACTTGGTTTACCTCCAATATCCTGTGGCCAGTCATGAATCATGATGTAACCCATCATAGTTGTTGCAACAGAAATACCAACACATCCATATAAAAAAGCACATATTGCTAATCTTGTTGGTGCTAATCCCATGGCTTTATCCAATCCGTGAACCGGGAATGGAGTAAAAACCTCTTCAATATGATGATGAGCAGCTCTAGTTTTCTTTACTGCATTCATCAAAACGTCATCGTCATTATAAATGGCGTATATAACTTTATTACTCATGATGTGAATCTTTACTGTTTGCTCTTTCTCTAATATAATTATCTCCTGTTCCTTTCAAAATTGTTTTAACCTCTGCCTGAGCAATTACAGGGAATGTTCTAGAGTATAATAAAAACAATACAAAGAAGAAACCAATTGTTCCAATGAAAATTCCAATATCAACAAATGTTGGTGAGAACATTGTCCAAGAAGATGGAAGGTAATCTCTATGTAAAGAAGTAACAATAATTACGAATCTTTCAAACCACATACCGATGTTAACTACAATCGAAATGATGAATGAGAACATGATACTAGTTCTTAATTTTTTGAACCACATAAACTGAGGAGAGAACACGTTACATGTCATCATTGACCAATATGCCCACCAGTAAGGTTCAGTAGCTCTGTTTAAGAATGCATATTGCTCATATTCTACACCTGAGTACCAAGCTACGAACAACTCAGTGATGTAAGCTACACCTACAATAGATCCAGTAATCATGATAATGATGTTCATTAACTCGATATGTTGTAATGTGATGTAAGCTTCAAGATTAGATACTTTTCTCATAACGATCAACAATGTATTTACCATCGCAAATCCAGAGAAAACCGCTCCAGCAACGAAGTATGGAGGGAAAATTGTTGTATGCCATCCTGGAATTACAGAAGTAGCAAAGTCCATAGATACAATCGTGTGTACAGAAAGTACAAGTGGAGTAGCTAAACCAGCTAATACTAAAGATACTTCTTCAAAACGCTGCCAGTCTTTTGCTCTACCGCTCCAACCAAAACTTAAGATAGAATAAACTCTTTTGTTAAATGGAGTAATAGCTCTATCACGAAGCATTGCAAAGTCAGGTAACAAACCAGTCCACCAGAAAACTAATGATACTGAAAGATACGTTGAAATCGCGAATACGTCCCAAAGTAAAGGTGAGTTAAAGTTTACCCATAAAGATCCAAATTGGTTTGGTATAGGTAATACCCAATATGCTAACCATGGACGTCCCATGTGAATAATTGGAAATAAACCTGCTTGTACTACAGAGAAAATAGTCATAGCTTCAGCAGAACGGTTGATGGCCATTCTCCAACGTTGACGGAAAAGTAATAATACCGCAGAAATTAATGTTCCAGCGTGACCAATACCAACCCACCAAACGAAGTTAGTAATATCCCAAGCCCAGCCAACTGTTTTATTTAATCCCCATGTTCCGATACCGGTAGATACGGTGTAAATTATACAACCTAACCCCCAAAGGAAGGCTATTAATGCGATTGAAAATACAATCCACCATTGCTTGTTTGCAGGCCCTCAACAGGTGCAGCTACATCTACAGTTACATCGTGATAAGATTTATCACCAATAACTAAAGGTTTTCTAATGGGTGCTTCGTAGTGAGACGACATAATCCTTTATATTGTTTCTTAATTAATAATTTTACTAAGTATTTCTAACTTTAACATGGTAAACCACATTAGGTTTTGTACCTACATGCTCTAATAAGTGGTATGATCTTTCGTCAGCAGCTAATTTAGCAACTTTACTTTCTTTATCATTTACATCACCAAATATCATTGCTCCTGAAGAACAAGCACTAGAACAAGCTGTTTGGAATTCACCATCTCTAACTGGACGGCCTTCGTTTTTAGCTTTTAATTTAGTAGCTTGTGTCATTTGGATACACATAGAACATTTCTCCATAACACCACGAGAACGTACGTTAACGTCAGGATTTAATACCATACGGCCTAAATCATCGTTCATATGATAATCGAACTCGCTGTTTTTGTTGTATAAGAACCAGTTAAAACGACGTACTTTATATGGACAGTTGTTAGCACAGTAACGAGTACCAACACATCTGTTGTAAGCCATATGGTTTTGACCTTCACGACCGTGAGAAGTTGCAGCAACTGGACAAACTGTTTCACAAGGTGCGTGGTTACAGTGTTGACACATTACAGGCTGGAATGCAACTTGAGGATTATCTCCTGCTTTTTCCATTTCATTAAATGTAGATAATGAACTAGATAAACCAGCAATTCCTTCTTTTCTTTCATTATCACCTTCAAAAGTGCTTTCAGAAGAATAATATCTATCGATACGTAACCAGTGCATATCACGGCTTCTTCTTACCTCTGCTTTACCTACAACTGGAACGTTGTTTTCTGCGTGACAAGCGATAACACAAGCTCCACATCCAGTACAAGCATTTAAGTCAATTGAAAGGTTGAAGTGGTGCCCAGTTGTACGATCGAATGATTCCCAAAGATCTACAGTAGTAGCCTCAACTTCTTGGTGATCTAAAGATACCATTGGTTTTTCATTCCAATGTTCAGCATCTTTAGTATTAAATATTTCTAAAGTAGTTTCTTTAATAATATCTCCTCTACCCATTAAAGTTTTCTGACCTTGAACACAAGCAAACTCATGTACACCACCAGCTTTAGTAATAGATACTGATTGAACATTATTGAAACCTTTATATAAAGCGTAAGCATTTAAACCTACTTGCATTTCTTCTTTTAGAGCTGCTTTACGTCCGTATCCAAGAGCTAGACCTAAAGTACCAACTGCTTGACCTGGCTGAACGATAACTGGAACATTTTCCAATTTAACACCATCAACAGTAATAGTAGCATAACTACCATTTAAACCTCCGTTTGCAACAATTTCATTTGATAAACCAAGTTTTTTAGCATCTGCATTAGAAACTGTAACATAGTTATCCCAAGAAACTCTTGTAATTGGATCTGGAAACTCTTGTAACCATGGGTTATTAGCGTGTTGTCCATCTCCTAATCCTGTTTTAGTATATAATACTAATTCAAAATCACCAGCAGATTTAGATCTTGCAACAGCATTTGCAGCAGTAGCAGCATCAATAGCACCTCCAGACAAAGCTGAAGTTCCAAGAACAGCTACACCATCATGCAATACTTTATTCCAAGAAGCTCCTGCAGTGTAAGCTCCAGAATTTGTTTTTAAGTAGTCATAAAAAGTACCAGTAGTACCATTTACTGACAATAAAACATCTTGAAATTGTTTTGTATTAAAGATTGGGCGAATTGTAGGCTGAGTTAAGCTATATGTTCCGCTTGTAAGTTCAAGATCTCCCCAAGATTCTAAGTAGTGAGGAGCTGGCGCAGCAATTGAAACAATTGATGCGGTTTCGTCTTCTTTTAATGAAAAAGCAACAGACGTTTTAACTTTTTTCAATCCAGATACAAAAGAAGCTGAATCAGCTAAAGTGTAAACAGGATTAACTCCGCTCATAATTAAAGTATGAACACTTCCAGCATTCAAATCTTTAATCAACTGTGCAACTGCAACATTAGAACCTTTTCTAATTTGTCTAGCTCCAGCAGTACTAAAAGCTTCACTAGCCAATACTTGATTGATAGCTAAAACTAATAATTGAGCATTTTTATCTTCGATTCCAGATACTAAAACTCCTTTTGACCCAGCAGCTTTAAGCTGTTGCGCAGCTTTTACTACTTCAGTTTTAAAGTTTCCTTCTAAAGCCACAGGAATAGAAGCACCTACAACAATATTATAAATTTGAACTAAAGCTTGCTTTTGAGCAGCTACAGTCATCGGAACACGCTTATCAGCAGCAGCTCCAGATAATGTCATGTTTGATTCAAACTGAAAATGACGAGACATTTTTCCGTTTTGAGGAATACGTCCTTGTGCATATCCTGTATCATATCCTCCACCTTGCCAGTCTCCTAAGAAATCAGCACCAACAGAAACGATTAAAGAAGCTTTTGAAAAATCATAATCAACTAAAGCTCTTTGACCATAAGCAGATTCAAAAGCATCTAAAGCCTCAGATGAAGAAACCGCATCATACACAACATGCTTAGCGTTTGGATTTTTTGCAATAAACTCAGCAATTAATTTTTCTGTAGATGGACTCGCTAAAGTGTTAGTTAATAATACTACTTGACCACCTTTAGCTTTTGCATCTGCCAAACTTGATTTAATTTTTAAATCAACAGCTGACCAAGAAGAATTTTTACCATCTACTTTTGGCTCTTTCAAACGAGTACTATCATACAATCCTAAGATAGATGCATGAATTCTAGCATTCGCAGAAAATTTAGCTCCTGCAATTGTATTGTTTTCAATTTTAATTGGACGACCCTCACGAGTTTTCACCAAAAGATTAGCAAAATCAAATCCGTCAAAAACTGTAGTTGCATAATAATCTGCAACACCAGGAATGATTTGTTCTGGTTGTAATACATAAGGGATAGACTTGTGAACAGGCAACCTTCGCAAGCAGCTAATGTTACAGCCGCTGTACTAAACCCTACGTACTTTAAAAAGTCACGACGTGAAGTCCCAGATGTAGATAAAGCCTCAGCGTTACCCAAAAACTCATCAGTAGGAATCTCTTCAACAAATTCGTTATTTCTAAGCGCCTCAACAATAGAGCTATTTTCTAGCTCTTCAACACTTTTCCAGTATTTTTTGTTTGATGACATTGTATATATATATTAAAATCTTAATAAATCGATTAATAGTGGCATTTACCACACTCTAAACCTCCCATTTGCGCTGCAGTTAATTTCTCTACACCGTATTTTTTAGAAAGTTCAGCATGAATTTTGTCATAGTAAGCGTTACCTTCCATCTTAACATCAGTTTTTCTATGGCAATCAACACACCATCCCATTGTTAATTTAGAGTACTGCTTCATGATTTCAAATTCTTGTACTGCAACTGTGACAAGTTTGACATTCAATACCTGCAACAGAAACGTGTTGAGAGTGGTTGAAGTAAACAAAGTCAGGTAAGTTATGAATACGAACCCATTTTACAGGCTGTGTTTTTCCAGTATAAGCTTGTTTAGTCTTATCCCATCCAACAGCATCATATAATTTTTGAATTTGAGCATCGTAGAATGCTTTACTGTACTCAGGAGTCGCAGTTGTTTCAGCAACCTCAGAAATATTTTTATGACAGTTCATACAAACATTTAATGAAGGTATACCAGCAGTTTTACTTACACGAGCAGCAGAGTGGCAATACTTACAATTGATTTCATTATCACCAGCGTGAATCTTGTGAGAGTAGTGAATTGGCTGAATTGGCTCATAATTCTGATCTACACCTACTTGCATTAAGTATCCGTAAACAAAATAACCACTAGCCAAAAGCAAGAAGATTGAAGTTACTAAAACCAAGAATTGGTTTTTAACGAAAGCTTTCCAAATTGGAGTTCTAGCTTCTTTTGGAGCAATTTCAATACCGTTTTTGTTTGCAACTTTAGTCAAAACCTTGTTTACCATAAACAACATCACAACTAAAATAGCCATCACAAGAGCAAGAGCTCCTAAAATAATGTTATTTGAAATAGCACCATCCTGAACACTTGTCCCAGGAGGAGTTGCAGCACCTCCTGGAGCTGCAGCTGGTTCAGCTTTCGGCTCAGAAGTATAAGCTATAATATTATCAATATCACCTTCAGATAACTGAGGAAAAGAAGTCATTACTGCTTTATTATTTTCCTCGAAAAGTTTAACAGCAACAGGATCACCTGACTTAATCATGTCAGAACTGTTATGCACCCACTTATAAAGCCAAGCTTTATCATGTTTATCAGCAACTCCTCGTAAAGCAGGGCCTGTTGATTTAGCATCTAATTTGTGACATGCAGCGCAATTTGCATTAAAAAGTTCTTTCCCTTTTACTGGATCACCGCCTCCTGCAGCTGGAGCAGCCGCAGCAGCCTCAGGCGCCGCCGGAGCAGCAGCATCTTGAGCAAATGAAGTTAGGGAGAAAATTAACGTTAGCGATAAGCCAAACAGCAATTTTCTTGAGATCGAATTATGGTTACCCACCTTTTTCATATAGTATAAATAATTGTCTACTAATTTTTGGTATGATTTTTTCTGTACTAAATCCAGTAAAAACCTATACCCTCTTTTAAAACTTGCACAAAAATACGACTTATGAACTATTCTCAAAACCTTAAAATAGTCTTAATTATCAATTTATATCAATTCTAAATAATATTAAAATTTCACACTCAAACTTTAAATAGTATTTTTGCATAAAAACCATCACATTATGAGAATTTTAAGTCCTTCAAAAAACCTTTTCTTAACAATTACAACGATTGCTTTCGCACACAATATTAATGCTCAAGATCAAAATTTAACACTGAACCAAGACCCTAAATTTGAGCAGCTACTTAACGAAAAGCGCAAAATTAACACGTCAATAAATACAAACGACACTTATAGAATTCAAATCTTTAGCGGTAAAAGCGACGAGGCAAAAAAAACGTTATCGGATTTTAAAAGAGAAAATTCGAATATCGACGGAACCATTATTTTCAGCACTCCAAACTACAAAGTAATTGTTGGAAATTTTAAAACCAGAATAGAAGCAGAAAGAAACCTGGCAGAAATCAAAAAAAGATACAAAAGCGTTTTCTTACTTAAACCTGGAAAATAATTCAGTCAAAAACAAAAAAAAGGCGAGATAAAAATCTCGCCTTTTTTTTATTTCATTAACATATCTTAAACACTTATCCTCTAAAAAATAAAACCATTTCACTTATTAGAAACCGTCGCATTTTTAATTTTTAATTTACCACTTTTATTCCACTAGCCAAGAAACGAATTTCCTCTTTAGGCGCGTTAATAGCATCTATTTCTGCCTTTATTTTTTTAGCATCTTTTGCATAATGCTTCAACTCTTCAACTGATGTTACTTCTCTCTCTACACTTCCTTCTAAAACAACATTCTTACCTTTTACTGCCGTTGGTACAAAAAAAGCATAATCTTTCATTTTAACGAAGAAAGACGCCCCGTCATCCGTTTTAACACTTATCCAACAACCTCTTTTCGGACAAACATCTGTCACTTCTCCCCTAACCGCAACGCTTTCTATTTTATTTGTAGCTTTTAAATCTTTCTGCAATTCCCCTACAGAAATTGCTTTACTCATCAAAGCATCTGAAACATTTTCGCCGTAATAATCTCCAACTAAAGCATTACCTGCTGGTGGAGCTGGTTTTTCTACAGCTTCTTGAGCAAAAGACGAAGTGAAGAAACACATAAACAAAATCATCGAGTAAAATACTTTTTTCATATTTCATTATTTTTAATTCAATACATCAAACTTGAACAAACTAAAATACACATTTATCTCAAATTATTACAGGTCAATTTCATCTCAAAATTTCACAAATAAAAAAAGTCCCAATTCACATTGGGACTTTTAAATTATATAATTGAATATTATTTCAATTTCTTTTTGATTGCTACTTCATGGTAAGCCTCAATAACATCATTAATTTCGATATCATTAAATCCTTTTATCTGGATACCACAATCGTAACCTTTAGTTACTTCTTTCACATCGTCTTTGAAACGTTTCAAGGCAACTAACTCACCTGTATGAACCACAACCCCATCTCTAATAACTCTAATTTTAGAAGTTCTTAAGATTTTACCATCTGTCACCATACATCCAGCGATCGAACCAACTTTAGAAATTTTGAAAATCTCACGAATTTCAGCATTTCCTAAAATTTCTTCTTTCATCTCTGGAGCAAGCATTCCTTCCATCGCATCTTTCAAGTCATCGATAGCAGCATAGATAATAGAATAGTAACGGATATCGATTTCTTCTTTATCAGCAAGCTGTCTCGCATTTCCTGCTGGACGAACGTTAAATCCGATGATGATTGCATCTGATGCAGAAGCCAAGTTAACATCGGTTTCTGTAATCGCACCAACTCCTTTATGAATAATATTGATCTGAACTTCTTCTGTAGAAAGCTTAGAGAACGAATCTGATAATGCCTCAACAGAGCCATCCACGTCTCCTTTAAGAATCACGTTCAATTCTTTAAACTGACCAAGAGCGATACGACGTCCAATTTCATCAAGTGTAATATGTCTTTGTGTACGTACAGACTGTTCACGCATTAATTGAGAACGTTTAGATGCAATTTGTTTTGCTTCTTTTTCGTCTTCAAATACATTAAACTTATCACCCGCTGTTGGAGCTCCATCTAAACCTAAAACAGATACCGGAGTCGAAGTAACCAGCACTTAAAATAGTATGCCCTCTTTCATCATGCATTGCTTTAACTTTACCGTGGTGTTTACCAGCCAACATATAATCTCCAATTTTCAAAGTACCTTGTTGTACTAAAATCGTAGACACATATCCTTTTCCTTTATCTAAGTAAGCCTCAACAACAGTTCCTTGAGCTCCTTTATTTGGATTTGCTTTTAGATCTAAAATCTCAGCTTCCAATAAAACTTTCTCTAATAATTCTTTAACACCTGTTCCAACTTTTGCAGAAATATCATGTGACTGAATTTTTCCACCCCAATCTTCAACAAGTAAATTCATACCAGCCAAACGCTCTTTAATTTTATCAACATTCGCGTTTGGTTTATCAATTTTATTGATTGCAAATATAATTGGCACTCCCGCAGCTTGTGCGTGAGAAATTGCTTCTTTAGTTTGTGGCATGATATCATCATCTGCCGCTACTACGATAATAGCAATATCGGTAACCTGAGCTCCACGCGCACGCATCGCGGTAAACGCCTCGTGACCCGGAGTATCTAAGAATGCAATTTTTTGTCCGTTATCTAAAGTAACTCCATATGCCCCAATGTGCTGAGTAATACCTCCCGACTCACCAGCAATTACATTTTCTTTACGAATATAATCCAGTAAAGATGTTTTACCGTGGTCAACGTGACCCATTACTGTCACAATTGGCGCTCGTGTTACTAAATCTTCTTCTCTATCTTCTACAACCTCGATTGCTTCTTCAATATCTACTGTAATAAACTCAACATCATAACCAAATTCATCTGCTACAATAGTTAATGTTTCAGCATCTAGACGCTGGTTCATGGTAACCATGATACCAAGAGACATACAAGTTCCAATTACTTTAGTAATCGGCACATCCATCATGATAGCAATTTCACCTACAGTAACGAACTCTGTAACTTTAATCGTTTTACTTCCTTCGTCAAGAGCTCTTTGCTCATCATCAGATTTCTGACGGTGCGTTTCTCTTTTATCTCTTCTATATTTTGCCGCTTTAGATTTTCCTCCTTTACCTTGAAGTTTTTCAAGAGTTTCTCTAATTTGGTTTTTTACTTCTTCTTCAGTAGGCTCAACTTTTGCTACAATTGCAGGACGGTTTCCTTTTACAAAACCTGGTCTCTGACTTCTGTTAGCATTAAATCCTCCTCCACTATTTTGAGCTGGTTTATTATTCGGATTTGGCGTTCCACCTGCATTACCTGTAGCAGGCTTTGGCGCACCAGGCGTACCTGGTTTTGGACCAATTCTTTTACGCTTATTTTTATTATTTGCGTTGTTATTATTACCAACACCAGGAGTTCCAGGTTTATTCTGAGCCGCTTTAGGATCTTCTTTCTTCTTCTTAGGCTTATTAAATTGAGATAAATCAATTGTCTGACCTGTAAGAGTTGTTCCTGTAAGTTTTTGGTATTGAGTAGTAATAGTTTCCTCTGAAGTTGTTGGATCAGTAGACACGATTGGCTCCTGAGCAACTTTAGATTCTGCCTTAACTTCTTTTTTCTCAGTAATAATAGGTTCTTCTTTTTTTGTTTCAGAAACAGGAGTTGAAACAACTGGTTCAGATTTTACTGTTTCATTTTGAACAGGTTTTTCTGGTTGCACAGGTGCAACAACAGCTTTTGGCTCTTCAGCCTTAACCGTTTCCTCAGAAGGAGTAATCGCAGGTTTTTTTGGATTCAAGTCAATTTTACCCACTTGTACAGGCCCGAAACAACTGCTCTCGCTTTAATTATTTCTTGCTGTTTTTGACGCTCTTCTTCTTGTCTGCGTTTGTCTTCAATTTCTTTCTCACGCTCTACACGTAATGCTTCTTTTTCCTTTCTTTTTTCTTCTCCAACCTCTTTAGAAGCCTCCTTGTTCCCCTTATCGCCCGCAAATTGGCTTTGAAGGATATTAAATTCGCTATCAGAAATTTTTGCATTTGGATTTGCATCAATAGCAATTCCTTTATCTTTTAGATAATCTACAGCTCTTTCTAACGAAATATTTAATTCCCTTAAAACCTTGTTTATTCTTATTACTCTCTCTTCAGACATATAACCTTTTTATTATTACCTTTTTCGTTGTGTTGTTAGAGCAGATCTAAGCCATTGCTTAATTATCAAACTCTTCTTTTAGTATCTTCATAACATCTAGAATCGTTTCCTCTTCTAAGTCTGTTCTTCTTACTAAATCTTCTACGTCGTGTTTCAAGATACTTTTTGCTGTATCCAAACCGATCTTTGCAAACTCTTCAATTACCCACTCTTCGATCTCATCTGAGAACTCTGTTAATTCAACATCGTCTTCATCTGCAACAGTACCGGCAACATCTCCTTCACGAATAACATCTAGCTCATAACCTGTCAATTGACCTGCTAATTTGATATTGTGACCACCTCTACCAATTGCTTTAGAAACCTCTTCTAATTTCAAGAACACTTCAGCTCTTTTGTTATCTTCATCAATTTTGATAGAAGAAACTTTAGCAGGGCTTAAAGCTCTTGTTATAAATAATTGAATATTGTTTGTATAATTGATTACATCAATATTTTCATTTCCTAATTCGCGAACAATTCCGTGAATACGAGAACCTTTCATTCCCACACAAGCTCCAACTGGATCAATTCTATCATCATAAGAATCAACAGCTACTTTTGCTTTTTCACCAGGAATGCGAACTACATTTTTAACTGTAATTAGTCCGTCGAAAACTTCTGGAATTTCTTGTTCAAATAATTTTTCTAAAAACTTCTCTGAAGTTCTAGACATAATAATTTGAGGTTTATTTCCTTTTAATTCAACGCTTTCAATAATTCCACGCACATTATCTCCTTTACGGAAGAAATCTGATGGAATTTGTTTTTCTTTTGGAAGTACAATTTCATTTCCTTCGTCATCCACTAAGATTACTACTCTTGGACGTACATGGTGTACTTCTGCTGTATAAATATCACCGATAATATCTTTAAATTGCTTGTAAAGATTTGTATTATCGTGTTCGTGAATTTTAGATATTAAATTCTGACGAAGCGCTAAGATAGCTCTTCTTCCTAAATCAATCAATTTTACTTCTTCAGAAACTTCTTCACCAATTTCAAAATCCGCTTCAATTTTTCTTGCTTCAGTCAATGTAATTTCCTCATTTTCAAAATCAAGATCCTCATCAGCAACAATTACTCTTCTTCTCCAAATTTCCATATCACCTTTGTCAGGGTTTATAATGATATCGAAATTTTCATCTGAACCGTATTTTTTCTTTAATGCATTTCTAAATACGTCCTCTAAAATTGCCATAAGCGTTACACGATCAATAAGTTTATTATCTTTAAACTCTGAGAATGAATCGATTAATGCTAAATTTTCCATGCGAATTTTTTAATTAAAATTAAAATGTTACCGTAACAACTGCCTCTTTAATTTCTGTATAAGGTATTTGTTGCTCTTTTTGAACTGTTTCTTTTCCTTTTCCTACTTTTTTCGGTTCTCTTGCTTTCCAAGACAAAATTATAAAAACATCATTAGCTTCTACTAATTCTGCTTCTATTTTTTCCGTATTTGTGGTAACAATCAACGTTCTACCAACATTTTTCTTGTATTGTCTTACCATTTTTAATGGCGTTCCTACTCCAACCGATGCTACTTCAAGAGAAAAATCTTGCTCTTCACGATCTAGATTATTCTCGATTGCACGACTAATGTCGATACAATCTTGCAACGCCACTCCATTATCACCGTCTAAACCAACACTAATTTTAAAAGAATCCGAAACTGCCAAATCAACCAAAAAGACTGATGGTTTTTCCAGAAGAGCTTCTGTAATTAATCCGTTTACTTTTTCTTTAAATGTCATAATTTTATAAAAAGAGGGGACACTTAGTCCCCTCATTATTTAGATTTTAATAAATAACAGTGCAAATATAGTGTTTTTTTTATAAATCAAATAAATTGATTGCTCTAAAATAATTCCGTATCTTTATAATAGCATTAAAAACACAGAATTATTCATATTTTAACCCTCAAATCATGAAACGAATTTTAGTACCTACCGACTTCTCAGAACACGCAGAAGACGCTTTAAGAGTTGCCGCTCAAATCGCAAAAAAGAACAATTCTGAAATCATTCTTCTTCACATGCTTGAATTACCGCAACAATCTAACGATGCTATAGTGGGCGGAACAAGCATTCCTGAAACTATGCTTTTTATGAAAAAAGCAAACGAAACACTAGATGAAGTTGCCTCAAAAGAATATTTAGAAGGAATTCCGGTAACTGAAATTGTAAAAATGGACAAACCGATACACGGAATTACACAAATAGGAAAAGATTATGATGTTGATTTAATAATAATGGGATCTCACGGCTCATCTGGCGTTGAAGAACTATTAATTGGCTCTAACACTGAAAAAGTAGTTAGAAATTCAGAAATTCCTGTTTTAGTCATCAAGAAAAACATCCCAAACTTTAACGCCTCAAACATTGTTTTTGCTTCTGATTTTTCTGAAGAAGCAAAAAAACCATTTGAAAAACTTTTAAATTTTACGAAACTATTTGATTCAAAACTCCACCTGGTTACCATTTGCACACCTAATAGTTTTAAGCCAACTCATGTTAGCGAAAAAGCAATGAACGATTTTGTAGCAGAATTCGACATTACCAATTATACAACCCAAATTTACAATGACACCAATATCGAAAAAGGAATTATTAATTTTTCCAACAGAATAGATGCAGATGTAATTGGAATGTGCACGCACGGAAGAACTGGTTTTGCACATTTTTTCAACGGCAGCATAAGCGAGGGATTAGTGAATCATGCCGTTAAGCCCGTTATAACATTAAAAATTTAAAAAAGAAACCAAAACACTATGCATGAAAAAACTCCTCAATTGAGGAGTTTTTTTTTTAAAATTAAAAACAAAGCTGAAAACACTACTCAACTCATCATTACAACCCTAGTAAATTACGCAACTCCTGCACAGTCATACCAACAAATGCTGCAGCAGCATCAATACCAATAGAATTAACAAGTTTTTCAAGCTCATCAATCCAATTTCCTCCTTTTACCTGTTTCATCTCAGAAGGACTCAATTCTGTAAAATCCAAACTCTTTAAATCATCCATAATCTTAATCATTAAATTATTACTTCAGTTAAAACAAAAAAAATGTAGTATTTAAACTACGGTAAATATATGGAAAATACTGATACAAAAACTGTTAACTATTTTTTATTTAAAAATATCATAGGCAAACATTACACATACTAAACCTTTTAAAATTCTTTAAAACATATAAAACCAAACAATAAATCTTTAAATCCTCCTCTCACAAAATCCTAAAAAACTTTTTATATAATGCAAACTATCCTTCTTTCGAAAAGCTTCTTACGCATGAGCTTTTCAACAAAGTTCAATTGAGCCTTACAACAAAACCGCAAGCACATTTAATGCAGAAATTTGTCAAATAAAAATTCATTAAAAAACAACAAAATGAAAACAATAGACAAAATTCATATCAATGGAGAATTTGTTACTCCACAAGGAACAGAATACTTTGACCTTATTAGCCCAACAACAAACGAGAAACTAGGAAAAGTTCTTTTAGGAAATACCGAAGACACCAAAAAAGCAATCGAAGCTGCGAAAAATGCATTCAAAACTTTTTCAAAAACAACAATCTCAGAAAGAATTCAGTACCTCACAAACATTAAATCTTCTGTTGAAAAAAGAAAAGACGATTTTATCAATGTAATGACGGAAGAATACGGCGGAACATTTCAATTTGCAAGCGTAAGTTTTGATTATATGCTAAAGAGTTTTGATTCAGCCATTAACCTTCTCAATAATTACAATTTTATCAAAACAATGGGCGAATCTGAAGTTCAAATGGCACCACTTGGCGTTGTCGGAATAATTATTCCCTGGAATTCTAGCAACGGATTTATTTGCGGCAAACTTTCGACTGCAATTACAGCAGGCTGCACAACCGTAATTAAACCAAGCGAAATGAGCGCTCAACAAACACAATTAATTACCGAATGTCTTCACGAAGCAAATCTTCCAAAAGGCGTATTTAATATTGTAAATGGTTTGGGAGAAATTGTTGGAGCAGAAATAAGTAGAAATCCAGATATCGCCAAAATATCTTTTACAGGATCAACCAACGTTGGAAAAATAATCGCAAAGGAGGCTGTTAATACTATGAAAAGAGTCACTCTCGAACTTGGCGGAAAATCTCCCAACATCATTCTAGACGATGCCGATTTCTCAAAAGCCATTCCGCTTGCCATTGGCGCAGCATTTATGAATAATGGACAGGCATGTATTGCCGGAACTAGATTACTAATTCCAGAAAACAAACTAGAAGAAACAAAACTTTTAATCAAAGAAACCATTTCAAAACTTATTGTTGGTGACCCTAAAAACCCAAATACAGCAGTCGGGCCAATGGTTAGCGAAAAACAATTTAATCGCGTTCAAGATTATATTCAAACCGGAATTAACGAAGGCGCAGAAATACTGATAGGTGGATTAGGAAAACCAGAAGGATTGGAAAACGGAAACTTCGTTAAGCCAACCGTTTTTATTCATGCAAACAACCAGATGCGTATTGCGAGAGAAGAAATATTGGACCTGTTTTATCTGTCATTACCTATAAAACAGAAGAGGAAGCTATTGAAATCGCCAACGACACTACTTACGGATTACAAGCTTATGTAAGCTCTTCAAATACAGAAAGAGCTCATCGAGTTGCATCTCAAATTAATGCAGGACGTATTCAGATAAACGGAATTGGCCACGATCCAATGGCTCCTTTTGGAGGATTTAAACAATCTGGAATTGGACGTGAATTTGGAACACTTGGCCTAGAAGCTTACTTAGAACCAAGAGCACTAATTCAGCCTAAATAATCTTCATCAATCTGGAAGTCTTTACATCTAAAGATTTCCAGATTTTAGTATTTTTACAATCATGAGCATTAAACCAAACACAAAGCCCAAAATCCTTTACTCGTGCTATTATTCACGCAGTCGTGAGGGCGAGCATTTTATCCCGGAGCACGTTTTCAGCTATCAGATTTCTGGCGAAATGATAGCTTCAGACAGCACAAACACCTTTCACTCCAAACCGGGAGAATTTCGCTTTAGTAGAAGAAATCATTTAGCAAAATTTACTAAAATTCCGCCAGAAGGAGGAGAATTCAAAACTATTTCCCTATTTCTTGATCAGGAAATTTTAAGAGAAGTCAGCAAAGAATACAATTTAAAATCTGACAAAAAAGCCGATACAGAAGCTATGTTCTCATTAGCTCCTAACCCACTCTATAAATCGTTCATGGAATCACTGTTGTCTTATCTTGAAGTCGAAGAAGAGAACAACGAAACTTTATTCAACTTAAAAATAAAAGAAGCTATTCATCTTTTATTAAAAGTAAATCCAGAATTAAAAGATATTTTATTCGATTTTAATGAGCCCGGAAAAATTGACCTAGAAGCTTTTATGAATAAAAACTTCCACTTTAATGTTCAAATGCAACGATTTGCTTATCTAACCGGAAGAAGCTTAGCTACATTTAAAAGAGATTTTCAGAAAGTATTTGAGCAAACACCAGGAAAATGGCTATTGAACAGAAGACTTCAAGAAGCTTATTATTTAATCAGCCAAGGAAATCCGCCATCTGAAGTATACATTGGTGTTGGCTTTGAAGATCTTTCGCATTTTTCATTTTCGTTTAAAAAGAAATTCGGAGTTGTTCCCTCTTCCTTAAATCATAAATAAAAACATCGAAGTAATTAAAAATCAATATTCAAGCAAAGCAAACACAGATCTAAAATTTACGACATAAAAAAAGCCTCTCATTTCTGAGAGGCTTTTCTGTTGGTCTACTAGGACTCGAACCTAGAAAGACGGCACCAAAAACCGTAGTGTTACCATTACACCATAGACCAGCAGTGCGGTTAAGCGGGTGCAAAATTAAAACTTTATTTAATTTATGCAAATTTTAAACGAAACTTTTTTAAATAAAAAAAAGTCTCTCATTTCTGAGAGACTTTTCTGTTGGTCTACTAGGACTCGAACCTAGAAAGACGGCACCAAAAACCGTAGTGTTACCATTACACCATAGACCAGCAGTGCTATTAGCGAGTGCAAATTTAAGTCTTTATTTAGTTTGTGCAAACTTTTTGGGCAAAAAAAATCATTTTTTTTGGTTTTTCTCCGTTTCAAATCTCCATCGCCAATAGAAGTTCCTCATAAACAACATATTGCTCTTTCCCGATAGTTTTATAGAATTTTTTGTTAATGCTCGTTTCTTTACATAAAAAAACATTTTCTTTGTAGGATAGAAAAACACTCAAATTTTTAACACCTAAATATGGCACAATTCAATTTCAATAAATGGAATACAATTATTGGTTGGTTTGCATTTGCAATCGCTTTAATAACTTATACATTAACAGTAGAACCTACAATGAGCTTTTGGGATTGCGGAGAATATATTGCTACCGCAGCTAAACTTGAAGTAGGTCACCCACCGGGAGCTCCACTTTTCCAGATGATGGGTGCATTTTTTGCAATGTTTGCAATAGATGCTCAACATGTGGCTCTAATGGTTAACATGATGTCTGTTTTCTCTAGCGCATTTACCATATTATTTATGTTCTGGTCATCGTCTATGATTTTGAAAAAGATTGTGGCTCGTTTTGCAGAAATTGACCAAAATAATTCGATTGTTATTTTAGGAAGCTCTTTTGTTGGGGCTTTGGCTTATACGTTTTCTGATAGTTTTTGGTTTAACGCAGTAGAAGCCGAAGTTTATGCAATGGCATCTTTATTAATCGCATTGCTTTTCTGGCTTGGTTTACGTTGGGAGCAAGACATGGACAAACCAAAAGGAAACAAATGGCTTTTAATTATTTCTTTGGTTATTGGTCTTTCATTTGGAGTTCACTTCATGGCTCTTTTGACTATTCCTTCTATTGGATTCTTATATTATTTCAAACATTACGAAAAGGTTACCATAAAAAACTTCCTTATTGCCAATGTAGTTGTTATCGGAATCTTGTTATTTATTTTTAAATTACTTCTTCCATTGACTATGGCATTTTTCGGAAAAACCGAAATCTTCATGGTGAATAGCATGGGACTTCCATTCAATTCAGGGACTATCTTTGTTGCATTAGTATTTATTGCGTTTTTCTATTTTGGATTAAAATACACGAGACAAAAAGGTTTGATATTCTACAACACTATTATATTATGTGTTTTATTTATCTTGATTGGTTTCTCAACTTGGTTAATGCTTCCTGTTCGTGCAAATGCGAATACCGTTATTAACGAAAACAAACCATCAGATGCTACTGAGGTTTTAGCTTATTACAATCGTGAGCAATATGGTGTAAATCCTTTGTTTTACGAACCTCAATACACTGAACTTTTTGCTGGCCTTGATGCTAAAACACCTTATTTAGACAAAAAACCAAACTACGAAAGAGATTATAAAACAGGTAAATACATTATTACCAACAATTATAAAAATGCAGAACAAAATTCTGACGATAACCAGAAAGCAGTTCTGCCAAGAATGTGGAGTACAGAAACGGGTCACATTCAAAACTATATCAACTTTACAAATCCGCCTAAATTTAGAATAGATCCAAATCATAATTATGATGAAGATTTGGCAAAATACGGAATCGATGCTAGCCAATTAAGCGAAGATGAATACAATAAAGCTACGGCTCAATTGCGTAATGAGGTTGAAAAAACAGTTTCTGAATTCAGAAAAGCTTACGCTCAAAAACAAATTGACAACGAAGGTTACGTAAAATTCTTAAGAAGCTACGGCGAGTATTTACTTATCGAAAAACCAACGACAGCAGACAACTTCAGTTTTATGTTTGAATACCAATTTGGATATATGTACTGGAGATATTTAATGTGGAATTTTGTTGGACGCCAAAACGATGTTCAAGGTAAATACGATAATCTTGACGGAAACTGGATTAGCGGGATCAAAGCTTTAGATTCTGTTCATTTAGGTTCTCAAGACAATTTGCCTTCTGATGTATTAAATAACAAAGGGCGTAATGTTTATTATTTCCTTCCGTTTATTTTAGGATTAATTGGTATTATGTACCATGCCAATAAAGATTTGAAGAGTTTCTATGTTCTTCTGGCTTTGTTTTTATTTACAGGAATTGCACTAAAAATATATTTAAATGAAAGACCTTTTGAACCTCGTGAAAGAGATTATGCTCTTGTAGGTTCCTTCTATGTCTTTGCCATCTGGATCGGATTTGGTGTTTATTCGCTTTATGAAAGTCTGCAGAAATACTTGGCTCCAAAAATTGCTGAACCAGTAATTATTGCTGGAAGTTTATTGGCTGCTCCTGTTTTAATGGCTTCTCAAAACTGGGATGATCACGATAGATCTGGAAGATATACAGCAGTTGCTATGGCAAAAGCTTATTTAAGTTCTTGCGATAAAGATGCTATTTTATTTACCATTGGAGATAACGACACCTTCCCTCTTTGGTATGCGCAGGAAATTGAGCATTTTAGAACCGATGTGAAGATCGTAAATACAAGTTTATTTATGACAGATTGGTACATTGATCAAATGAAAGCGAAGTCTTACGAGTCAAATCCGTTGCCAATTTCTTTTGTACATAGCCAATATGTGGGAGATAATTTGGATTATACAGCTTACATCCAGAAAATTGATACACGCTGGAACATTAAAGATTTTATCGATTTCATCAAAAACCCTAAATCGACTGTTGGTTTACAAAACGGACAAACTATTCATTTCTACCCAACAAACAAGATTAGAGTGAATGTTGACAAAAACACTATTATTCAAAATAAAGTAGTTAATCCTAAATATTACGATTCTATTGTCCCTTATTTAGACATTGATATCAAAGGAAGCGCATTATACAAAAACCGTTTAATGATGCTTGATATCTTAGCAAATAACAACTGGAAAAGACCAATCTATTTTAGTGGTGGTGCTTTTGATGATGAAGATTATTTATGGTTAAAAGATTATCTGCAATTAGACGGAATGGTTTACAAATTGGTTCCAGTAAAAAACACTCCTTCTAAAGATGGATGACCATTAGATATGGGACAAATCGATGCAGATAAAATGTACGATATTGTAATGAAATGGGATTGGGGCAATAGCGAAAGTGAAAAAATCTATCACGATCCTGAAACTAGAAGAAATAGTATTACATACCGTACGAATCTTTCGAGATTAATGAATCAGCTTATTGCTGAAGGTAAAATTGACAAAGCTAAAAATATAATCAATTTAGCGATGACCAAAATGCCTTTAGACAAATATGGTTATTATTCATTGGTCGAAGCTTTTGGAGATGGTTATTATAAGGTTGGCGAAAAAGCTAAGGCGCAAGATCTTTTAAATAAATTAGTTCAGAAATATAAAGAGAATCTAAACTATTACAGCACATTGCCTCCTTCTGACCAAACTTCTTTAGCAGTAGACATTATTACTGACATTGAACGTTACAGAAGCTTGCTACACGTAATGGACGATAATAAAGACACTGCTTTTTACAACCAGCACAAAACTACGTTTAACACTTATGTAAATGTTTTTGAGCGTTTTGGACGTGAAAAAGAGTAATTAATATACGTAAATCTTACTTATTAAAAAAATGCAGCGCTGTTTGATAAATAGCGCTGCATTTTTTAATTTTATACTATTGTAATTTTAATTCAAAATGGGCTTCTATTGGGTAAAAACTAACGCATTTATCAAAAAGGTGTTTTCTAAATACTGCTGGGATATTCCTAACAACGAAAAGAAAATATACCTCACTTTTGATGATGGCCATACTCCAGAAATTACAGACTGGGTTTTATCTGAATTAAAAAAATTTGATGCTAAAGCTACTTTCTTTTGCATCGGAAAAAACATTAAAGCCAATCTGGCTTTGTTTGACAAGTTAATCAACGACGGACATTCAATTGGAAACCATACCATGAATCATGTTAATGGATGGAAAAGCCACACGAATGAATATATTGAGAATGTACAAAACTGCGCCGCTATTTTAGACGAACAAGAGAAAACCCCTCACCGTTTATTATTTCGTCCTCCTTATGGAAAAATTAAAAAAGCACAGTCTAAAATTCTTAGAAGCTTAGGCTATAAGATTGTAATGTGGGATGTTTTAAGTGCTGATTTTGATCAAAGTATTACGCCTGAAAAATGTCTTGAAAACGTAACGAAAAATGTAAAATCAGGTAGCGTAATTGTTTTTCATGACAGTATTAAGGCTTCTCCAAATTTAAGATTTGCCCTGCCTAGAACACTGCATTTTTTAAAAGAAAATGGATATAAGTTTGATATTATTCACTAAATAACATCAATTAAAAGAAGTTATTTAGACATTAAATTGTTCCTGAACAATTCCGATAATAGTATTAGCATCAAGCTCTCCAGATTGTCTCCAGATCATTTGTCCTTCTTTGTAAATCATTAAAGTGGGAAGTCCTTTAATACGAAGTGCTTCTGCGAGTTCCTGATTTTTATCTACATCAATTTTGATTACTTTGGCTTTATCGCCAAGCGCAGCCGCTACGTCCTTAATAACAGGATGCATAGAAACCGAAGATTCATTCCAATCTGTGTAAAAATCAATTAACACTGGAACTTGGGCATTTATTAGTTCTCCAAATTTTGACATAAAACCAAAAATTTAAGTTTTTTAAATCTCTTAAAAGAAATAAATATTATACAAATGTAGCATTTTTAACGAATTAAGCGACATTACGGCCTTTTTTTAGTTCAATTACTGTTATTTCGGGCATAATTCCAACTCGTCCTGGATAAGCGTGAAAACCAAATCCGCGGTTAACATAAACGTATTTTCCGACGTTTTCGTACAAACCTGCCCATTGTTTATAAATGTATTGTGCTAAACTCCATTTAAAATAACCTGGAATTTCAATTCCAAACTGCATACCATGCGTATGGCCAGCAAAAGTCAGATGAAAATTCTTTGGATGGTCTTTAATTTCAGCATCCCAATGGCTTGGATCATGGCTCATTAAAATCTTAAAATCGTCTTGATGCACATTTTCTGAGGCTTTGTTTAAATCGCCTGCTTTTTTAAAATTCACTCCCCAATTCTCTACTCCAATCAAAGCGATTTTATCATCCCCTTTTTGAATATAAGTATGCTCATTCAACATTAATTTAAAACCAATCTGACCATAAAGGTTTTTAATTGCCTTAAAATTTTCGTCTTTTTCTTTTTCAGAAGGCCATGTTACGTATTCGCCATAATCATGATTTCCTAAAACAGCAAACTTCCCGTATTTATACTCTTTAATGCGATTAAAAGTTTCCAGCCAAGGATGCATTTCTTTAGCGTGCGTATTTACAATATCTCCTGTAAACAAAATCAAATCTGCTTCTTGTGCATTGATCAAATCAATAGCATAATTAATTTTCTCTGGATTATCAAAACTTCCACTGTGAACATCAGAAATCTGCGTGATTTTAAACCCGTCAAAAGCATCTGGAAGATCTGGAAAAAATATGGTCTGTTTGATTACTTTGAAATTATATTTCCCTTCAAAAATTCCGTAAATAATAGAAAGAAATGGAATTGCAGCCAAACCTAAAGCGATCTGACTTACAAATTTTCTTCTGTCGGGCATCATTTCCTTTCGTGGAGTATTGTAAACAAAATAATTCAGTATACTGGCGCCTACTCTAATAATATCCTCGCCAAACATTATTAATGTCAGTACAATTTTTGGCACATATACAACAAGCATCAAACCTGTAGTAAACATAAATTGCCTAGTCTGACCAACTGATCGGTCTACCTGCGAAAAAGAATAGATAATAAAAATTAAAACCAGCAAGCTTATAACTTGATAGCCGACCAAAACCCAACGTGCTTTGATTAAAGTTCGAAAAGCCTGATAAGAATAGAACTCAATAAATAATAAAAGAGCGCAAAGAATTATAAAACGAAAGATCATTTAATTTATAGTTTTAAACAAAGTAACAAAGAATGAAAATTCTATTTCTTTTTATTATAAAAAATTTAACGCTGTTAAAATAAAAAAGCTGAAAGATGGCTCTTTCAGCTTTAACCTACCAACCTTTAAAACTATTTACTCTAAGACTTAAAGTCTTGTTTTATTTTGCTTTTGGAGTTTCTGTTTTTGCCGCTTCTGCTTTTTTCTCTCCTTTAGCTTTTTTGTCTGCTTTCTTTTCTGCTTTTTTATCGTGTTTAGCAGCTTTCACTTCTTTCGTTTGCGCTGGCGCTGGAGTTGTTTGTGCGTTTACCATTGAGAATGTTCCTAAAACTGCTACTGCTAAAATTACTAATTTTTTCATGACTTTTAAATTTTTTATGATTGTTTATTTTCATTTTTACAAGTCAAAGATATAATCGCAAAATGAAGACAAAATGAAGAAAAAGTCTTACAGAAAATTTTAACTTTTAATTGGCTTTTTCAAACAGCAACGTAAAAATTGTCCCTTGATTTAAAGCCGATTTAACTTTGATTTGAATATGATGAAAAGAAGCAATACTTTGTGCAATTGCAAGTCCTAGCCCCTGCCCTTCTTGATCTGAATTAATTCTCGCAAAACGACTAAATATTTTCTCAAGTTGCGATTCGTCCATCCCTATTCCTGAATCTTTTACCGAAATAAAATAATGCTCCTCTACAAAACCGTCTTCTATAATTATTTTTCCTTTGGGCTTATTGTATTTTATAGCATTGGTTACGAGATTATAGATAAGAATATGGACTAAGGTTTTATTTCCTATAAAAACAAAATCATTTCCCATTTCGTTCATAAACTGAATATCTTTATCCTCAATTCGATTCCTGAAGATCTTCCTGCAAATCAGAAACGATTTCTCTAAGATTGATTTCTTCATTTGCTTCATATTGATTATTATCTATTCTAGAAATCAACAGTAAATTATTAATGATTTTTTTCAGCATATCTAATGTCTTCAAAGAACCTGCAATCTTATCAATCGCATGATCATCCAAAGATTCATTCTGCAACAAGTTTTCAAGTTTGTTTTTAAGAAGTGCAATTGGAGTAAGAAGTTCATGTGAAACATTCGAAATAAACTGTTTTTCCTTTTTAAAAACCTCCGTGATTCTATCCATCATTTGATTTAAAACAAAATCCAATTCTCTAAAATCTCTTGAAGTTGCTTTTATTGGAGTATGATCAAATGTTTCTGGCTCGTTTACACGCCTGATTTTGGTATCGATAATTTTGTAAAATGGTTTTAAAAGATATTCGATATAAAAAGTATCGGCCAAAAAAGTAATCAGAAGAATTACCACAAAAACAATGATAATGAAAAGTTTAATCGCAAAAGTCAGATCATTAACCTCGCCCAAACTACTTCCTATTTCAAGCTGATAATCTTCCCCTTCATACGTAAAATGATGCTGCAGGATTCGATACTCGCTTTCTTCGCCTTCTATTTTTCGGTACTCATTACTGAAAGTTGTTTTTTTCTGATGTGGTTTTATAGAAACTCTGGATAAAACCAAAAATTCGCTGTGAAGTGTCGAAAACTCAGAAAAAGCATCGGTTGAATCGTCTGGATTTTCTATAAAATCATTTATTTCTTCCTTATTCAGATGTTCAATAAATTTTTTCTTTTTCTCTAGCAGTGTATTATTAATGTGATGGTACACCACATTTTCTACCAAAATTGGAAGCATTAGCCATAAAACCAAAATGACCAGCAATCTGGTCAAGGCGTTAAAAATAGCTAATTGATGTTTTATTTTCACAAGAATCGATTTATTCGTTTATACGATAACCAACATTTCGAACCGTTTCAAACCAATCTATAGCAGTATGCTTATCCAGTTTTTTTCGAAGGTTACGAACATGCACATCTATAAAATTAGAGTCAGAATTAACTTCTAGAATATCGCCCCAAATATGTTCTGTTAATTGCAATCTGGTAATAACACGATTTTTATTGAGAACCAAATACTGAAAAATATCAAATTCTTTTTTGGTAAGACTAATTGGCTGATCGCTAAAGCTCACCTTATAATCCTGAAGCTGCAATAGAAAACCATGAATGCTTAAATTGTTTAAAGTAAAACCATGAATTCTGCGAACTACGGCAAACATTCTTGCTGCCAATTCTGTCAAAGCAAAAGGTTTGGTTAAATAATCATCAGCGCCCAAATGCAGTCCATTTATTCTATCATCCAACTCTCCACGGGCAGTAAGAACAATTACCGCAATTTTCGATTTTGTTTTTCTAATTGCCTGCAAAACCTCAAAACCATCGCCATCGGGCAAACCAAGATCTAAAAGCATAACATCGTAATCATTGCTTCCAAATTCTTCAAGAGCTTCGGCACAATTATTTGCAATTTTACAAATATATCCTGCGTTGCATAAAAAATCGTAGACCTCTACGGCAAGTTCCTTATTATCTTCAACAATTAAAACATTCATAAGCACAACATTTAAGCGCAATTAAAATTAATCAATTATAAAAAATTGAGTAGCGTATTATTAAAAAATTAACGAATGAAAAAAGCTGATAAATTTCTTCATCAGCTTCTTCAATCGCATTCTCATAATCATTATTCCTGTTTTGCCTTCGTTACAAAGCTTCGAAAACAAAACGAGAGCAATTTTTATTTTTTAGCCTTTGCTGTTTCCGGTTTTACAGCTTCTGGTTTCGCAGTTTCTGTTTTTGTCGCTTCAGTTTTTGCTGATTTTGCTTTTTTATCAGATTTGTGTTTAGGATGTTTGGTTGCTTTTACTTCTTTAGCTGGAGCTTCTTTTCCATCTTTTGCAGGAAATGCGTGAACCATTGCACTTGTTCCTAAAACTGCTACTAGTAACATTAATAAATTTCTCATGATTTCTAAGATTTAAGAATTAATAACCTTTTATTTTATACCTCAAAATTACCTTCGCAACATGAAGAGAAAATGAAGAAATCCCTGAATAAAAAATTTTAACTTGATATTAACGCTTTGCGGTTTTTTCTACCACATAAGTCATATAAATTCATTTAAATATTTAACCGTTTTTCCACCTTATTTAACCGACCGAGGAGACGCACTGCGGTGCGTCTCTACTAAAATGGTCTTATATGACTTATATGGTCAAACAAAATTAATTTTCGAGAAGCAAATCGTTTTTTAAAACCCAATTGTTTATTTTTACAGACTAATATTTTTAATATGTCAACTCAAAAACGCCTTTTTCTTCTAGATGCTTATGCACTAATTTTTCGTGGTTATTATGCTTTTATAAAAAACCCGAGAATCAACTCAAAAGGAATGGATACATCTGCAATTATGGGTTTTATGAACTCACTTTTGGATGTTATTAAAAGAGAAAAACCAGATCATTTAGCCGTTGCTTTTGATAAAGGCGGTAGCCACGTAAGAAGCGAAATGTTCGTAGAATATAAAGCCAATCGTGATGCAACACCAGAGGCTATTAAAATTGCCATTCCGTATATTCAGGAATTATTGCGAGCAATGCATATTCCTATTATTGAAATCGAGGGCTGCGAAGCCGATGACTTAATTGGAACAATCGCTAAACAAGCAGAAAAACAAAACTACAAAGTCTACATGGTAACTCCAGATAAGGATTTTGCACAATTGGTTTCTGAAAATATATTTATGTACAAACCTGCCCGAATGGGTAACGGAATCGAAATCTGGGGTGTTCCTGAGGTTTTGGCAAAATTTGAAATTGAAAGGCCAGAACAAGTAATTGATTTTCTTGGAATGATGGGCGACGCCGTGGATAATATCCCTGGATTGCCTGGAGTTGGCGAAGTTACAGCCAAAAAGTTCCTGAAAGAATTTGGAACAATGGAAAACCTTTTAGAAAACACACATTTACTAAAAGGAAAAATGAAAGAGAACATCGAAGCCAACAAAGAAAAAGGGATTCTTTCTAAAAAACTAGCCGCAATTATTACCGATTGTAATGTTACTTTTAATGAAGAAGATTACGAACTTTCTCGTCCTGATATCGAAAAAACAGATGCTATTTTTCAAGAACTAGAGTTTAGAAGAATGGCAGAACAGTTTGACAATTTATTTAAAACGGATGGCACTCAAACTGCTGCTCCAGCTCCTGATGCCAAATTGTATAAAAAAGCACAGCCTAAAAACGAAGACCAATTTGATCTTTTTGGAGGCGGAAATACGAATGGAGAAAACGCTGAAATCGAAAGAACTTCGTTTTATAATACTTTAGAAAACACCGAGCATTTTTACCAAACCATTCAAGGTGATTTAGGTATTAAAATGCTTTTACAAAATTTACAAAAACAGACTTCAGTTTGTTTTGATACTGAAACCACAGGAATCGATGCTTTGCACGCAGAACTTGTTGGAATGTCTTTCTCTTACGAAAAAGGAAAAGCATTTTATGTTCCGTTTCCAGAAAGTCAGGAAGAAGCAAAAGCTTTAGTAGATAAATTTGTTCCGTTTTTTGAAAATGAAAATATTGAGAAAATCGGACAGAATTTAAAATACGATCTAAAAATCCTTTCTAATTATGGTGTAACTGTAAAAGGAAAACTTTTTGATACGATGATTGCGCATTATCTGATTAATCCGGATATGCGTCATAATATGGATATTTTGGCAGAAACATACTTGAAATATTCCCCAAAATCTATTGAGACTTTAATTGGTAAAAAAGGAAAAAATCAGCTTAATATGCGCGATGTTCCTTTAGAAGACATTAAAGAATATGCTGCTGAAGATGCCGATGTTACTTTACAATTAAAAGAAATCTTCACAACCGAATTAGATAAAACCGAAACTAAAAAATTATTTGACGAAATCGAAATTCCATTAGTAAGCGTATTGGCCGACATGGAAACGGAAGGAATTCGTTTGGATGTAGATTTCTTAAAAGCAATGTCTTCTGAAATGGAAGTCGAAATAAAATCGTTAGAAGAAAAAATATATGAAACTGCTGGCGAGAAATTCAACCTGGCTTCTCCGAAACAATTAGGAGATATTTTATTTGACAAACTAAAAATTGGCGGCGCAAAGCAAAAGAAAACCAAAACGGGTCAGTACGCAACTGGCGAAGAAGTTTTGACTTATTTGGCCAATGACAACCCAATTGTAAAACAGATTTTAGATTGGCGTCAGATGGTAAAACTGCAAAGCACTTATATATTGGCTTTACCAGAACAAGTTGATAAAAAAACATTACGCGTTCATACCGATTATATGCAAACTGTTGCCGCAACGGGACGTTTGAGCTCTAATAATCCGAACTTGCAAAATATTCCGATTCGTACTGAAAGAGGCCGTCAGATTCGTAAAGCTTTCGTGGCACGTGATGAAAACTATACTTTAATCTCTGCCGATTACTCGCAAATCGAATTAAGAATTATCGCTGCTTTGAGTGGTGAAGAAAATATGATTGCAGCTTTCCAAAACGGAGAAGACATTCACAGAGCAACTGCAGCAAAAGTTTTTGACGTGGCTCTGGAAGAAGTTTCCCGCGAACAAAGAAGCAATGCCAAAACGGTAAACTTTGGAATCATATACGGTGTTTCTGCTTTTGGTTTGAGTAATCAGACTTCGTTATCAAGAAGCGAAAGCGCTGCATTGATTGATGCTTATTATAAAACATATCCTCGCCTTAAATCTTATATTTCAGAACAAATCGAATTTGCACGAGAAAAAGGATACGTACAAACCATTTTAGGACGTCGCAGATACTTAAAAGATATCAATTCTGCTAATGCTGTTGTAAGAAGCGCTGCTGAACGAAATGCCGTAAATGCTCCAATTCAAGGAAGCGCTGCTGATGTGATTAAAATTGCGATGATCAACATTCATAAAAAACTTCGTGACGAAAACTGGAAATCTAAAATGTTACTTCAGGTGCATGATGAGCTTGTGTTCGATGTTCACAACGATGAACTCGAAAAAATCCAGCCGATGATTAAACATGAAATGGAAAATGCGTTTAAAATGTCGGTTCCTTTAGAAGTTGAATTAGGAATGGGTAAAGATTGGCTAGAAGCGCATTAATAATTTTAGATTTTAGATTATTGATTTCAATATCTAAATAAAAAATCAACCCAATCTTGTCATTTCTGACATACATATGTATAAAAAAAATCCATTCTTTCGAATGGATTTTTTTGTTTTTATTATTTTTTTCGAGTTGACTCTCTTTCTTTCAATTTTGTTTTGATGACGATTGTTTCGTATTCAGAAATTGTTCCTTCTGGCTCTTCCAATCTTTCAATTAATCTTTTTGCTGCGACTTCTCCAATTTCAACTCCATGCTGACTTACAGTAGTCAGACTTGGCGATAAACGTCTTGAAGCCAAAATTCCGTCAGCAAAACCAATGATTGAAATATCTTCTGGAACTCTGTAACCTTTTTTCAAACTTACTCTTAAAGCCGCAACAGAATCATTTTCGTCTAAGGCAAAAATTCCGTCAATTTTATGATCAAAAAGCCCTTCGATTTTAGCTTTCATATCTTCTTCAGAATCGGTACGAAGAATGATTTTTTCATTAACTGGAATATTATTGTCTTTCAAGGCTTTTAAATATCCTTCAGTTCTAAGCTTTCCAACACTAATATTATCTACAGAAGATATCAGAGCAATATTTTTACAACCTAAATTAATTAAATGCTGTGTCGAATTGATAGCCGAATCATAATCATCTACTACTACTTTATCACAATCAACTTCATCAGCAATACGATCAAACATAACGATTGGTGTCCCATCATTAATTATTTCCGAAAAGTGATTGTAATCTTGAAGTTTCTGAGCTTCTTGTGAAACCGACAAAATAAATCCATCTATAGTTCCATTGCTCAGCATTTCCAGCGTATGAACTTCTTTTTCTAGAGATTCATTAGAAATACAGGTAATTACATTATATCCTTTTTTATCGGCAACTTTCTCAATACCGCTAAAAACCTTCGCAAAGAAAGAATTTAAAATATTAGGAATAATTACGCCAATCGTTTTTGTCTTACGATTCTTAAGATTCAAACCAATAACATTCGGCTTATAATTTTTGAGTTTGGCATACTCTTTAATCTTCACCTTGGTTTGTTCACTAATTTCTGGACTGTCATTCAATGCTTTAGACACAGTCGAAACAGAAACTCCCAGTTCCTTCGCAATTTGTTTTAGAGTTGCTTTAGCTTTCATCCAATTGAATTTTATGTAATTAATACAAATATAGTAGAATTACCTAAAATAAAACAAAAACAAGCCATTAGTATTTAAAAATATAAGTCATTTCGAAATAATAATTAATTAAACAGAGATTTTAAAACCGCTCTTACTAAAATTTCGTTAATAACTAAATACCCGTTAACTAAAAACCAATGTTATTAACCTAATAAAAAACTTGATTATGAAAAACGAAGTTAAAATTCATGAAGTTGACCCTTCACTGAATAGCAGAAGGAGCTTTCTTAAGCTCAGCGGATTAACATTAGTCACCACAGGTTTAGTTCTAGCTGGCTGCAGCGACAATGACAATGATAATGATATGCCAGACACCTCATTGCCTGGAATAAGAAATGGTGTTTTTGATTTAGGCTCTGGAGATTTTGGAGTTTTGACTTACGCGTACGCTCTCGAACAACTAGAAGCCGACTTCTATACTAAAGTTGTTAATGCAAGTAGTTTTAATACTGTATTTAGCAGTCTTGAACGTGAAGTTCTAACTGATTTATACCATCATGAAGTGGTTCACAGAGATTTCTTCAAAGCAGCTTTGAATGGAGCACTTCCCAATCCAAGTTCGCAATTGCTGCCTTCTTTAGCCTTTAATTATGGTTCCTTAAATTTTAACAGTCGCACCGAAGTTCTCGCAACTGCAAAAGCATTAGAAGATACTGGCGTTGCTGCCTATAACGGAGCAGGGAAATTAATTAAAACAGCTGACTACTTATTATTGGCAGGAAAAATTGTTTCTGTCGAAGCCAGACACGCTTCAGCAATTAGAAGTTTAATTAATCCGAATTCGAAAGATTTTGCCGGAGATGATATTGTAAACATGTCAACAGGCTTAGATGATGCAAAAGATCCATCTAAAATACTGCCAATTGCCGCTGGTTTTATTACCACAAAATTTACAGCTAAATACTTACCTTAATCTTAACCGTCAAAAACTTAGAAATTATGAACATTTTAAAATTTATAGAATCCTTTACTGACGATAATTTGATGAACAGTACTGGTTCTCGCAGAGACAGTTTTACACAGTTTGGAAATATTGGAAAAAATTTAGCTTTGGCATCAATCCCATTCGGATTGTCGGCTCTTACCAATAAAGCTTTCGCAAAAGACATTACAGCAACTCCGGCAACACCTATTGGAGCTTTGCAATTCGCGCTAACCTTAGAATATCTTGAAAACGAATTTTATGCAATGGCTTTAGATTCTGGAGTAATTCCAGCTTCAGAAAACGGAGGAAGAGACTTAAAAGTATTCCAACAAATTGCAGCACACGAATCTGATCATGTTAAATTTTTAATTGCAGGCTTAGGCGGCACCGCAAGTGCCAACTTCGTTCCTAAACCTACTTTTGACTTTACGGTCGGAGGAGCATTTAATCCGTTTGGAGATTACCCAACTTTTTTAGCTTTAGCACAAGCATTTGAAGATACAGGTGTCAGAGCATATAAAGGACAAGCTGCAAACTTGATAACAACACCCGATTTATTGACCGCAGCATTGCAAATACATTCTGTTGAAGCACGCCATGCTTCTGAAGTGAGAAGATTAAGGGGCTTAAAAGGATGGATCTCTAATGCCGAAAGAGGCGCTGGCATGCCGGCAGCAACTCAAGCCGTCTACGATGGCGAAGGTGTAACCGTTCAAGCTGGATTTAATACCGCAGCCGCTTTTGGTGCTGCGGCAGGCTCAGAAGCTTACGATGAGCCACTTACGACACAGCAAGTGGTTGATATTGCCAATATATTTATTGTATAATCACTTTTTTTCATAAATATTTAACCGTCTTTACTTTATTGTAGAGACGGTTTTTTTGTTCGCTAATTATTTAAAAAACTGAAGCCCTGATTTTCAGCAGATAAAATATTCTTTCAGGTATTTGGTTTTAAAATAATTAATTGTACTTTTGCATCCCCTTTATTGGGGATGGAATGTTTAATTAAAATAATATTATGGACGCATTAAGCTACAAAACAGTTTCAGCAAGCAAAGCCACTGTAACTAAAGAGTGGATTGTTGTTGACGCTGAGGGTCATAACTTAGGACGTCTTGCTTCTAAAGTTGCAATGATTTTAAGAGGTAAGTACAAGCCAAGTTACACACCGCACGTTGACTGTGGAGATAACGTAATTGTTATCAACTCAGAAAAAATTAACCTTACAGGTACAAAATTGAATGACAAAATTTACATGCGTCATACAGGTTACCCAGGAGGACAAAGAACTTTAACTGCTAAAGTATTGCAAGCTAAAAACCCTGCATTATTAGTAGAAAAAGCTGTAAAAGGTATGTTACCTAAAAACAAATTAGGAGCTGAACTTTTTAGAAATCTAAATGTTGTTGTAGGATCTGAGCACACTCACGGAGCTCAAAAACCTAGAACTGTTAACCTAAATGATCTTAAGTAATGGGAGTTATTCACAAAATCGGTAGAAGAAAAACCGCTGTTGCACGTGTATACGTTTCTGAAGGAACTGGAAACATCACTGTAAACAAAAAAGAATTCGCAACTTACTTTCCAACTGCAACTTTACAATACAAAGTTTTACAACCGCTTTCTATGACAGAAAACGCTGGTAACTTTGATGTAAAAGTAAACGTTTACGGAGGTGGTACAACTGGTCAGGCAGAAGCTGTAAGAATGGCATTAGCACGTGTAATGTGTGAAGTTAATGCTGAAAACAGAGGAATCCTTAAACCAGAAGGTTTATTAACAAGAGACCCAAGAATGGTTGAACGTAAGAAATTCGGTCAGAAGAAAGCTCGTAAGAGATTCCAGTTCTCTAAACGTTAATATTACCTGTCTTGTTCAAATGGGACAAGACATTATCAATTATTTATTGAAATTAAAAAACACAGTTATTGTTGCTCTCCTACCGAGGTAGGATATAGTTTAGCATCTAAATGTATAAAGCCAGAGAAATCGCCATTTATACATTGCTAATCAACAGAACGTAAACTAGTACAAAAATGGCAAACAAAATAGAAGTAAAAGAATTACTAGAAGCAGGTGTTCACTTCGGACACATGACTAGAAAATGGGATCCAAACATGGCTCCTTACATTTATATGGAGCGTAATGGTATTCACATTATCAATCTATATAAAACTGCAGCTAAAATTGAAGAGGCTAACGAAGCTTTGAAAAAAATCGCTGCATCAGGTAGAAAAATCTTATTCGTAGCTACCAAAAAACAAGCAAAAGACATCGTTGCTGATAAAGCAAAAGCTGCAAACATGCCTTACATCACTGAAAGATGGCCAGGTGGAATGTTGACTAACTTCGTAACTATCAGAAAGGCAGTTAAAAAAATGTCTTCTATCGATAAAATGAAGAAAGATGGTACTTTCAACACTTTATCTAAAAAAGAGCGTTTACAAGTTGATCGTCTACGTGCTAAATTAGAGAAAAACTTAGGTTCAATTGCTGATATGTCTAGACTACCTGCAGCATTGTTCGTAGTAGATATCAAAGCTGAACACATCGCAATAAAAGAAGCTCAAAAATTAAACATTCCAGTTTTCGCAATGGTTGATACGAATTCTGACCCAAGAGAGGTTGATTACGTGATTCCTGCAAATGATGACGCTTCTAAATCAATTGACAAAATTTTATCTTTAGTAACTACTGCAGTAATCGAAGGTCTTTCTGACAGAGGTGCTGAAAAAGAAGTTGAAGCTGCTGAAGAAGCTCCTGCTGTTGAGGCTGAAGCTGCTCCTGCAACTGAAGAATAAATCAAATTTTAAATTCCAAATTTTAAATTCCAAAGTCCAAATACAAAATTAAAAACGTTATGTTGATAATTTATTAAAATTGGAGTTTGGGATTTAAAAGCTGGAATTTTTTACTTTTAACATTAAAAATTCAAAATATTATGTCAACAATTACTGCTGCAGACGTAAATAAATTAAGACAATCTACAGGTGCCGGAATGATGGACTGTAAAAAAGCTTTAGTTGAAGCTGAAGGAGATTTCGATAAAGCGATCCAAATCCTTAGAGAAAAAGGACAAAAAGTTGCTGCTAACCGTTCTGACCGTGAGTCTTCTGAAGGAGCTGCTGTTTCTTTTATCAATGCTGACAACACTAAAGGAGCTATTCTTACTTTAAACTGTGAAACTGACTTCGTAGGTAAAAATGAAGCTTTCGTAACTTTAGCTAAAGATTTAGTTGAAAAAGCAATCAACTTCTCTACTAAAGAAGAATTATTAGCTTCTGATTTCAACGGAATCACTGTTGCTGAGAAATTAATCGAGCAAACTGGCGTTATCGGGGAAAAAATCGAAATCGGTGGTTTCGAAATTTTAGAAGGTGCTTACGTTGGATCTTATGTTCACGTTAACAAAATTGCTGCTTTAACTGCAATTTCTGCTCCAGTTGCAAACGCTGAAGCTTTAACAAAAGACATCTCTATGCAAGTTGCTTCTATGGGAGCTGACACATTATCTTACAAAGATTTTGATCCTGCTTTCGTTGAATCTGAACTTGCTGCTCGTATTGCTGTAATCGAAAAAGACAATGAAGAAGCAAAACGTTTAGGAAAAACATTAAAAAATGTTCCTAAATACATCTCTTTCTCTCAATTAACTCCTGAAGTTATCAAACAAGCTGAAGAAGATGCTAAAGCTGAATTAAAAGCTGAAGGAAAACCAGAGCAAATCTGGGATAAAATTCTTCCAGGTAAAGTTCAACGTTTTATCTCTGACAACACTACTTTAGATCAAGAGAAAGCTCTTTTAGATCAAAACTTCATCAAAGATGACAGTAAAAAAGTTAGTGATTACGTAAAAGGATTCAATGTTGAAATCACAGGTTTCAAAAGAGTTACTTTAGGTTAATATATTATTTTTTCAATATTAAAAAGCCCGAATATTTATTTATTCGAGCTTTTTTTATTTCAATACAAGACTAACTTTCAATTGGAAAATTTCTTGCTCTCATCAATGCGTTAGATTGTGGCGAATGTCCTCTGAAATTTTCATACATCTCTTCATTATCAATCGTATTTCCAACGCTTAAAACCGTTTTATAAAGGCGTTCAGAAACATTCTTATCAAAAGGTGCCTCTCCTTCCAAAAATGCTTCGTAAGCATCTGCATTAATCACATCTGCCCATAAATAACTATAATACCCAGCCGCATATCCGTCACTTGAAAAAATATGAGCAAATTGCGGAATCCTATGTCGCATCACAATTTCAGCAGGCATATTAATTTCACTTAGGACTTTCTCTTCAAATGCATTCGGATCGACCGTTTCAGTTGTTAAATGCAGTTTCATATCAACAAAAGAACTTGAAATCGTTTCTACTGTTGCAAAACCTTCGTTAAAATTGGCCGCTTTTCCTATTCTTTCTACCAATGATTGTGATAAAGGTTCATTCGTTTTATAATGAAGTGCAAATTTATTCAACACTTCTGGAGTCCCTAACCAATGTTCTAGCAATTGCGAAGGAAACTCTACATAATCTCTCGCAACAGAAGTCCCAGAAAGACTCGGATAAGTTACATTCGAGCATAATCCGTGTAAAGCATGTCCAAATTCATGAAATAAAGTTGTAGCATCGTCCCATGAGATTAAAACGGGTTCATCACTGTTTCCTTTAATAAAATTGCAATTGTTCGACACAATAGGAAGCACGTTACCTTTTATTTTTTGTTGGTCTCTATGTGAATTCATCCATGCACCTGAACGTTTACCAACGCGCGCATATGGATCAAAATACCACAAACCGATTGGTTCTCCTGTATTTTTATTATTCACTTCCCAAACACGAACATCGGCATGATATACCGGAACATCAAATAACTGTTTAAATCCTAAATCAAACAATTCTCCAGCTACCCAGAACATTCCTTCTCGCAAATTCTCTAATTGCAGATATTGCTTTATTTCATTTTGATCCAAATCATATTGCGCTTTTCTAACTTTTTCCGCATAAAAACGATAATCCCAAGGCTGTATTTTAAAATCTCCACCTTCATTATTTACCATTTCCTGCATAGCAAAAACATCATTTTTCACCTTTTCTACGGCAGGTTTCCATACCGAGTTCATTAAATCCAGCGTTTTCTGTGGGTCTTTGGCCATTTTATTAGACAAACTCCATTCAGCAAAGTTTTTAAAACCTAAAATTTTCGCTTTTTCAGTTCTCAATTTTAAAATAGACACCAATATTTCATTTGTATCATTTTCATTCTTATTATCACCTCTTTTTACGAAAATATCAAAAGCTTTTTCTCTTAAATTCCTTCTGTTTGAGAAAGTCAAAAAGGGCTCGATCGAAGATCTTGTATTTCCAATACATCCTAAAACATTTAGATTTCTTTCTTTCGCTTCGGCAATTGCCGCATTCTTAAATTCTTCAGGCAAACCGTCAAAATCAGCTTTGGTATTTAGCTCGATATATTGATTATTCTCTTCTGCTAGCAACTTTTGACTGAAAGCTGTAAAAAGCCCCGCTAATTCCTGATTGATCTTAGCCACTTTATCTTTATTCGCTTCGTTTAGCTCTGCTCCTTCCCTAACAAAATCGGTATAATACAGCCAAAGCAAGCGTTGCTGTTCTTTAGTTAAATTCTCCTTTTCATCTGATTTGTATAAGGTCTCAATTCTAGAAAACAGCTTTCCATTTTGATACAATTTATCATTAATCTCCGCCAACTTTGGCGACATTTCGGTATCAACCACATTAAATTCTGGAGTACTCAGATTGGCAACTGTAAATACCGTAGACCGCATGAATTTGATCTAATTTTCCGCCCGAAAGTTCTAAAGCTTCAATAGTATTTTTAAATGTAGGTTTTTCTGGATTATTGACGATTGCATCAATTTCTTGTAGTTTTTCCTGAATTGCAAATTCTATTGCAGGCTGAAAATCAGAAACTTTATAAGCTTTAAAATCTGGAACGCCTCCATAAGTGACCAGACCAACTTTTTAACAATGGATTATTTAATTCTATTGGTGTTTTCATAACAAATACATTAATTAATTCTGTGCAAAATTTCAATTAAAAAAAAGCAACAGAATCTCAAAATTAACCAATCAAAAGCAAACTTCATATCGAAAAGGATTATAAAAATTAATCCGTTTCAAAGATTTAAAAGAAATAGTTTATTTTTGAAATATCAATTTAAAAATGACATGTTTAAAACCAGAAAAGAAATTGTTTTTGTAATTTTAGCAGGAATATTTATAACCAATGCCGTTGTAGCTGAGTTAATTGGAGGAAAGCTAATTCAAATTGGTCCTTTTGTGATGAGTATAGGAATTTTGCCTTGGCCAATTGTATTTCTTACAACCGATTTGATTAATGAATATTTTGGCGAAAAAGGAGTAAAAAAACTTTCTTTCATTACAGCATGTCTGATTGCTTATGCTTTTCTGATACTTTTTATGGCAATTGTTATTCCCGCCGCAAAAGGAATCAGCCCTGTTAACGATCAGCAGTTTGAAGCGGTTTTTGGACAAAGTATGTGGATTATTGTAGGAAGTTTAATTGCCTTTATGGCCTCTCAGCTGATTGACGTTTGGATATTCTGGTTTTTTAAAAACAGAACTGGCGAAAAGAAAATATGGCTAAGGGCGACTGGCTCTACTGTTATTTCGCAATTGTTTGATTCGTTTATTGTTCTAGGAATTGCTTTTTGGCTTCCAGGAAAAATTGATTTTGACACTTTTATATCTTCAGGGTTAATAGGATATACTTTTAAATTAGCAATTGCTATTTTATTAACTCCAGCAATTTATTTAGGACATCATCTGATTAAAAAATATTTAGACCAAGATCCAGCACACAAAGTATAAAAAACATAGTTAGGTCATGAAAAATAATTACTTACTTATTTTATTCTCTGTTACCTATTTCTTTTTCAGCTGTGGCAATGACGAAAAAAAACAGCCTAAAAAAGTCATTCAATCTGTCAACAAGTTGACACCAGCAGCTATGAAGATACCTCGTAAAGTTTCTTCAAAAAATATCACCGCTCCAAAAGAGTTTGGTTCAAAGAAAACTACTGCTCAAAAAAATCCTTTTTCACTTAAAAACCCGATAGAAGTAAACACTTTAAACTCTCAAGCGGAAAATACCGCTGCAAGTGCTCCAATCTCTGTAAAAAAAGAAGTTAACGAGGAATTATTGAATTTTGTTAATGTTCGTAAAATATTAGCAAAATGCAAAATAGGTGAGACTATGACTCAAAAGCAACTAACAGAACAATTTGAAATTCCAGAAGAAGCTGTTAAACTAATAAAAAGCGTAACCAAAACAGCAGAAAATGAATTGGCCTTAAAGTGGCAATCTACTTGGCTTGTTGAAAAAGTATCGGACGCTGAACTTGAAGACGGCAAAATGAAAGTAGTCTTTAAGGCCAATAAAATGTATACTTCTGGAAATGCAATTGGCATTAAATACAACCGAAAAATCTACACCAATTTAGTCATTGTTGGACGTTCTGCTTATATCCCGAGTGTAAAAGGATATAGTTGGCAAATAGGTCGATAGAAAAAGAAAAAAATCTATCATGAGCTAAAACTCGTCAGATTTACCTGAAAACCAACAAATTATAAAAAAACGTTAAATAAATACGAAAAAACTGATTTTAAAACCTAGTTTTTCTTAAAAAAGATTTTACTTTTGTTAAAAAATTTAACAAACAAATCTACCAAAATGAAAAAACTAAGTATTTTTTTTGTGTCAGTATTGGCACTAGGATTATCAGTATCTTGTAGCAGTAATGACAGTGATAATGCATCTCTTGAAGGTAAATGGGAATTATACCAAGACGGAACCATTGTTGACGGAAAAGAAAAATTAACTCCAGTAGTTTACGAAGGAGGCTGCAACAAAGATGTTTTTGAAATTCAAGCAGGAGGAAAATTCATCGATCATTATTCTCAATACAGCAATTCAAAATGTAATGATTATACTGAAAATGGAACTTGGACTAGAAAAGACAATAAGATAACTGTTGTATATGACGGAGATACTTCTGGAGATAATGGAGAAATCTTAGTATTAAATAAAACGACTTTAAAAATTAAATATACATACGGTGTATCTGAAACATATGTAGTTGAATTTAAACGTATATAATTTTTTTCTAAAACTTTTTTAAAACCTCAAGCCTTTAAGTTTGAGGTTTTTTTATACATTTAAAATAAAAAGATGGAACCAATAAGATGCAGCTGGTGCTCTGCTAGCGATTTGTATAAAAAATATCATGATGAAGAATGGGGTGTTCCTGTTTATGATGATCCTACTTTATTTGAATTTTTAATTTTAGAAACTTTTCAGGCTGGTTTAAGTTGGATTACAATTTTAAACAAAAGAGAAAACTTCAGAGCTGCTTTTGATTATTTCGATTATAAAAAAATAGCCCTTTACTCTGAAGATAAAATTGAAGAGTTAATGCAAAATACAGGAATTATTAGGAACAAACTAAAAATTAAGGCAGCGGTTTCTAATGCTCTGGCTTTTATGAAAGTCCAAGAGGAATTTGGTTCTTTCTCTGATTATATTTGGAAATACACTGATGGAAAACCGATTGTAAACCATCTAAAAAATTCAAAAGATGCCCCAGCTACTACTCCACTTTCAGATGAAATAAGCAAAGATTTAAAAAAACGCGGTTTTAAATTTGTCGGTTCGACGGTTATTTATGCACACATGCAGGCAACTGGAATGGTCAATGATCACGTGGAAGATTGCTTTACCCGAAAAGGAAAATAGTCTCGGTTTTCAGTCACAGTTTTCAGTTTTTTTGAACCTGAAACCTGAAACCTGAAACTTTTAAACAAAAATTACATATATTTGCTTCACACTTTAGGGGTGTCTACAAAATTGTAGGCTGAGATTTTACCCTCTGAACCTGATCTAGTTCATACTAGCGTAGGGAAAAGTAAGATGACTTCTGCACGCATTTCTATGCGTTCTTGTAGCCATTCCTAAGGTGTATCTATACACTAAACTCAAATAAGGAATGGAACTTAAAATCAATCAACAAACCAAACAATTCAATGCTGAAACGCTAAGCGTTCAATCATTGCTCGATCTCGAAATTCCGCAAAAACAAAACGGAATCGCTATTGCCGTCAACAATACTGTTGTTCCAAAAAACAAATGGAGCGAATTCTTCGTACAAGAAACTGACGAAATTCTGATTATTTCTGCCACACAAGGCGGTTAATTTTTAAAATTCCAAAACAGAAAATTCTAAATTCCAAATTTTCATCCTTTGCGAAGACACACCGCAGTGCGTCTCTACGGAAAAACGTTGTGATTAAACATAATCAGCATCAACTTGAAACTTTAAACTTCAAACCTGAAACAAAAATATTATGACAAACGAAGAACAAATATCAAGAACCCCGTTTCCAAATTCTAAGAAAGTATATATCGATGGAGAAATTCATCCCATAAAAGTAGCAATGCGCGAAATTACTTTGAGCGATACCAAACTTTCAAATGGCGGAATTGAGAAAAATCCACCCGTAACAGTTTATGACACTTCGGGCGCTTACACAGATCCGAATATTGAAATTGATATTAGAAAAGGATTGCCGCGATTAAGAGAACAATGGATTTTAGATCGAAATGATGTTGAAATTCTAGACGAAATTACCTCAGATTATGGCTTAAGCCGATTAAAAGATGAAAACCTAAATCATCTTCGTTTTGAGTATTTACATCAGCCAAAACGCGCTAAGAAAGGCGCGAATGTAACACAATTGTATTACGCAAAACAAGGAATCATTACTCCAGAAATGGAATATATTGCGATTCGTGAAAACCAGCGTATTGAACTTTTAAATAAACAAACAAAAGCCATGCAATGCCAGCACGGCGGAAATAGTTTTGGTGCGAATACTCCAAAAAATAAAATTACTCCAGAATTTGTACGCTCTGAAGTTGCTTGCGGAAGGGCGATTATTCCAAACAACATCAACCATCCAGAAAGCGAACCTATGATTGTGGGACGTAATTTCCTGGTGAAAATAAATGCCAATATCGGAAATAGCGCCGTGACTTCAAGCATTGAAGAAGAGGTTGAAAAAGCCGTTTGGGCTTGCCGTTGGGGAGCTGATACGATTATGGATTTATCTACGGGAAAAAATATTCATGAAACCAGAGAATGGATTATTCGTAATTCACCTGTTCCAATCGGAACTGTTCCAATTTATCAGGCATTAGAAAAAGTAAAAGGAATTGCTGAAGATTTGAATTGGGAGATTTTCCGTGATACTTTAATTGAACAAGCAGAACAAGGTGTTTCATATTTCACAATTCATGCAGGAGTTTTGCTTCGTTATATCCATTTAACAGCCAATCGTGTTACCGGAATCGTTTCCCGAGGCGGGTCTATTATGGCAAAGTGGTGTTTATTTCATCATAAAGAAAACTTCCTTTACACGCATTTTGAAGAAATCTGCGAAATCATGAAACAATATGACGTTGCCTTTTCTTTGGGAGATGGTTTACGTCCAGGTTCGATTGCGGATGCGAATGACGCTGCACAATTTGCCGAATTAGAAACTTTAGGCGAATTGACCAAAATCGCTTGGAAACACGATGTTCAGGTTTTTATTGAAGGTGCCAGGGCACGTACCAATGCACATGATTAAAGAAAACATGGACAAACAGCTGGAACATTGTCATGAAGCTCCATTTTATACTTTAGGCCCTTTAACTACAGATATTGCACCTGGCTATGACCACATTACTTCGGCGATTGGAGCTGCTATGATTGGCTGGTACGGCTGCGCGATGTTATGTTATGTTACTCCAAAGGAACACCTTGGATTACCGAACAAAAAAGACGTTAAAGACGGCGTAATCACTTATAAAATTTCTGCTCATGCTGCCGACTTGGCGAAAGGCCATCCAGGCGCTCAGTATCGCGATAATGCTTTGAGTAAAGCAAGATTTGAATTCCGTTGGGAAGATCAGTTTAATTTGGCTTTAGATCCAGACACAGCAAGAGAATTTCATGATGAAACACTTCCTGCTGATGGCGCGAAGGTAGCGCACTTCTGCTCGATGTGCCGGACCTGAAATTCTGTTCTATGAAAATATCTCAGGAAATTAGAGATGTCGCTGCGGCTGAAAAAGGAATGCAGGAGAAATCAGAAGAATTTATTGAACAGGGGAAAGAGATTTATATATAATCAAAGTATTAAGATGAAAGAATTAAGTATTAAGATTTTAAATCGATAAACTTTCAATGCTTTCATCTTGATACTCTAGTCTTAATACTTAATACTCAAATCTTAATACTTTCAAAAAATGATTGTAATTACAAATCCTTTTTTTATTGAAGATGAAATTCAGATTCTTCATTCTATATTGGAAGAAGGATTGTCTTTGCTTCATATCCGCAAACCTGATTTTTCAGAAGTAGAAATGGTAAAGTTCATTCATCAGATCAAATTAGAATTTCGGACTAATCTGGTTTTGCACAGTCATCATCAGTTAGCCGAAGATCTTGGTATTGAAAGATTTCATTTTTCTGAGAAAGATAGAAAAGAATTTCCTGCAAGGTTTCCAAAACCTTGTAGGTATAATTCAACATCAACACATTCTATTGAAGATTTCAATTCGTTAGAAACGAAATTTAATTATGCGTTCTTGAGTCCTGTTTTTAAAAGTATTTCTAAAGAAAATTATTCTCCTGAAAAAGATCTTTTTGAAGAAATAAAATCAAGAAAAAATCATAAAACAAAAATGGTTGCTTTAGGCGGAATTGATTCAGAAAACATTCAAAAAACATTTGAAAATGGTTTTGATGATGTCGCACTTTTGGGAACTATTTGGAAAAATGAAAATCCGTTAAAACAATTTAAATTATGTCAGAAAATCGTCCATTCGCACTTACAATAGCAGGTTTAGATCCGTCTGGTGGCGCTGGAATTTTGGCTGACATCAAAACATTTGAACAGCACAAAGTGACTGGTCTTGCTATTTCAACAGCGAATACTATTCAAACTGAAAATGAATTTTATGAGATTCAGTGGAATGATTTGAGTTTTGTAATTCGTTCGATCGAAACTTTGTTTTTAAATTATAAAATCAGCGTTGTGAAAATAGGAATTGTGTCTTCTTTACATGATTTAAACCAGATTCTTTCAATTATAAAACAGCTTTCTCCTTCAACAAAAATTGTTTGGGATCCTGTTTTAAAATCGACTACAAAATTTGAATTTATGAATATTAAAGATCTATTAGATTTAAATAAAATACTGTCAAAAATCGATTTGATTACACCGAATTATCATGAAGCTGAAATTCTATTTCCTAATTATAGTTCTAAAGAAAATGGATTTTCAACAAACATTTTATTAAAAGGTGGACATAACAAAAAGGCACTAGGAACGGATCGTCTATTTCTAAAAGATGAAGTGTTAGAATTACTTCCATCAGAACAAAACTGCTTTGAAAAACATGGCTCAGGTTGTGTACTTTCTTCTGCCATTGCTTCGAATTTAGCTTTAAATCAGCCTGTAAAAGAAGCCTGTAAAAATGCTAAAATCTATATCGAAAATTACTTGAGCTCAACTACAACTTTAATCGGATATCACTATGTATAGCAAACTTCAATATATTTCGCAGGGCGAAACTATCGAAAATCAATTGTATAATATTCACAAGGCGCTCGACGCTGGTTGCAATTGGATACAAATGCGTTTTAAAAACCAAACACAAAAAGATGCTTTCACTTTAGCGAAAGCGGTAAAATGTTTATGCGAAAAGTACACCGCCAATTTTATTGTAAATGACGATTTGCATCTTACCAAAGAAATAGACGCTTGTGGAGTTCACTTAGGATTAACCGATACCAAAATCGACGAAGCAAGGGCGATTTTAGGCGCTGCAAAAATTATCGGAGGAACTGCAAATACTTTTGAAGATATCGAAAATCATGTTAAAAATGGCTGTGATTATATTGGATTAGCGACCTTTTCGCTTTACTGCCACAAAAGAAAAACTAAGTCCAATTTTAGGATTATCAGGCTATTTCGATATTCTTCAAAAACTGAAAAAAAATAAAATCGATATTCCTGTGTATGCCATTGGAGGAATCACATTAAGAGACGTGAGTCCGTTAATGGAGACTGGAATTCATGGAATTGCCGTTTCTGGAATCATTACCGAAAGTGATGAGAAAGAAAAATTAATTCATCAACTAAACGAAAAATTACATGCAAACATCATTGTTTAATATAGGAGATAAAAACTTTCAATCCCGATTATTTCTTGGAACAGGAAAATTTGGTTCTAATGAAGAAATGGAGAGCGCCATTTTAGCTTCAGAAAGTGAATTGGTTACGGTTGCCTTAAAACGTATCGATCTTGAAACGGATACTGATGCTATTTTATCGCATTTAAAACATCCAAACATCAATTTATTGCCCAACACTTCGGGAGCAAGAAATGCCAAAGAAGCTGTTTTTGCAGCACAACTGGCGCGTGAAGCTTTAGAAACCAATTGGGTAAAACTGGAAATTCATCCCGATCCAAAATATTTAATGCCAGATCCAATTGAAACTTTAAAAGCAACAGAAGAATTGGCTAAACTCGGCTTTATTATTCTTCCGTACATTCACGCTGATCCTGTTTTGTGCAAACATTTAGAAAGTGCAGGAACTTCTGCCGTTATGCCTTTGGGTTCACCAATTGGAAGTAACAAAGGTTTAAAAACGATTGATTTTTTAGAGATTATAATCGAACAAAGTACCGTTCCTGTTATTATAGATGCAGGAATTGGAGCTCCTTCTGATGCTGCAAAAGCAATGGAAATTGGCGCCGATGCTGTTTTGGTCAATACGGCAATTGCTGTTGCAGGAAACCCGAAATTAATGGCTGAGGCTTTTAGAGAAGCTGTAATTGCAGGAAGAAAAGCTTTTGATGCCAAAGTTGCCAATCAGCAGAATTATGCTTCGGCTTCTAGTCCTTTGACTTCTTTTCTTTATGAATAATTTTTGGTTTCACGCAGATTTCTGCAGATTAAAGCCGATTTAATTTGATTTTTTTATCGCTCAAATCTGTATAAAACCAACATTTTAAAAAAGAAAGAAAATTCTTTAATTTTGTTTTTTTTAATAAAATTTAAAGAATTATGAATGAGAATGAAATTTCGTATCTGATAAGAGGAGCAATTTTTAAAGTGTATAACAATTTAGGGCCAGGTTTGTTTGAATCTGTTTATGAAAGTGCTTTGTTTTATGAATTAGAAAAGCTGGATTTAAAGATTCAAAAACAAGTTGAAGTTATAATTCCATATGAAGAAATAACGTTAGATCCAGCTTTTAGAATTGATATTTTAGTAGAAGACAAAGTAATTATAGAATTAAAATCTGTAGAGGATTTAGCCCCTATTCATTACAAACAAGTAGCAACATACTTAAGATTAACAAACAAAAAATTAGGCTTGTTAGTAAATTTCAATACGACAAACATTCTTAATGACATTAAAAGAATTGCAAATAAAATCTAATCAATCACACAGATCAAAATTTAAATCATTTTAATCAGCTTAAATCTGTAAAATCTGCGTGAAACCAAAACAAAATGAAAACATTCAAATCTATTTTTGAGCAATATAATTGGGATGAAATCCAATCCAGAATATATAAGACCACATCTAAAGATGTCGAACGCGCTTTGACTAAAACCAAATATAATCTCGAGGATTTCTTGGTCTTAATCTCGCCTATTGCTCAAAACTATTTAGAAGAAATGGCACAAAAATGCCATGAAATCACAAAAAAGAGGTTTGGAAAAACGATTCAAATGTATGCCCCGCTTTACTTAAGCAACGAATGCCAAAACATTTGTACGTATTGCGGATTTAGTTTAGACAATAAAATCAAAAGAAAAACTCTTTCTGATGCTGAGATAAAACTCGAGGTCGAAGCCCTAAAAAACACTGGTTTTGATCATGTCTTATTGGTTACAGGCGAGGCGAATTATACTGTAAACATCAATTATTTCCTGAATGCCATTAACTTAATCAAAAAAGATTTTTCGATTATTTCTGTTGAAGTGCAACCGCTTTCTACAGAAGATTACCAGCGTCTGCATGAAGCTGGTGTTTATTCTGTTTTGGTTTATCAGGAAACGTATCATCAGGAAGTTTACAAAAAGTATCATACAAAAGGGAAGAAATCAAACTTCGATTATCGATTGGAAACTCCAGATCGAATTGGAACTGCTGGAATTCATAAAATAGGTTTGGGCGTTTTATTAGGTTTAGAAGACTGGCGAACAGATAGCTTTTTTAATGCTCTGCATTTAGATTATCTCCAGAAGAAATATTGGCAAACCAAATATTCCGTTTCCTTTCCGCGTCTCCGTCCTGCTGAAGGAATTATAGAACCTAATTTTATTATGGATGATAAAGATTTGACACAATTAATTTGTGCTTACCGTTTATGGAATGAAGATCTAGAAATTTCGATTTCAACTCGTGAAAACGAGAAATTTAGAAATAATATTATTCCGATTGGGGTTACAAGCATGAGTGCTGGTTCTAAAACAAATCCGGGTGGTTATGTTGTCGACCCGCAATCTTTGGAGCAATTCGAAATCAGCGATGAGCGCTCAGCAGAAGAAATTTCAAAAATTATTAAAAACGCAGGCTATGAACCCGTTTGGAAAGACTGGGACAAAGCTTATAGTTGAAATGTTTCAAGTTTCAAGTTTCAGTTTTGAAAACTTAACATTTTACAACTCACAATTCACAATTCATAATTAAACAAATGAGCATTATACAAGAATTTCTTCGTTACAACAGACAAACTATTCTGCCTGAAATTGGTGATGAGGGTCAGGAAAAATTAAAAAAGGCTAGAGTTTTAGTAATAGGAGCAGGTGGTTTAGGTTGTCCGATTTTACAGTACATTGCAACTGCAGGAGTTGGTTTTATTGGAATCATGGATTTTGACACTATTGAAATTCACAATCTTCACAGACAAATTTTGTATACCGAAAATGAAATTGGCCAGTCCAAATCAATTGTTGCGAAAAGTGTTGTTTCAAAACTCAATCCGCTGATTGAAGCTGTTGCAATTAACGAAAAACTAACTGCTGAAAATGCTTCAAAAATCATTCAGCAGTATGATATTGTTGTAGATGGCTCTGATAATTTTTCTACTCGCTATTTAGTCAATGACACTTGCGTTGAGAATAACAGACCCTTAGTTTACGGAAGTATTTTAAAATTTGAAGGGCAAATTGCGGTTTTCAATCATAACGGAAGTAAAAATCTTAGAGATTTATTTCCCGAAATGCCAGATCCAAAAGATGTTCCAAATTGCAATTTAAACGGTGTTTTGGGAACATTGCCCGGGATTATCGGCAACATGATGGCGCACGAAACCTTAAAATTAATTTTGGAATTACCAACTTTAAAAAATGAATTGGTCATTTTTAATACTTTAAACTGGAATTTTATAAAATTGAATTTCTAAAAAACAACCTCATCACCCACGCTAATAATTCCAGAATTTAAACTCACAATATTGGTTCCGAATAAGACAGAATTGTCCACATTTCTGTATTTACTTAACGTTTTCAAAGGTTCTTTTTTCAAACGTCCATTCTCCGGATCATTATTTACCATAACACATCTTCCGCAAGGTTTTATGTTTTTAAATTGAACATCTCCTATCGCAAAAGTATTAAAATCATCTTCTTCATGAGGATTTTCAGTGCTTACTACAATATTGGGACGAAATCTTTTTATGGTAATTTTCTCATCTAATTTATCATTCAAAAAATCTAGGCTTTTTGATCCGATTAATAAGTACGGATATCCGTCTGCCAAACTCACATTGAACGTTTCTTTTAATTTAGAGCTTTCATGTTTACGATCTCCATTTTTTATTATTTTGACCAATTTACATTCAAAACCTAAATGTTGGCTAAACCATTTTGAAGTTTCAAGATTCACCTCAACAACTTCACTTTTATCATCCCAAACGTTTACTTCTATTGCGTTTTCTAAATGTTCATCTATAGAAAATTCATGCTTTTGATCCTGAAAAGTAATACTGATTTTCCCATTTGAAATCTGAGGGTAAAATTGACTCATTACGCGATGTTCTCGCTGCGTCAGCATTTGATTTTCTGCATCAACGAGCATCCAACGTCGATCGTTTTCAAATCCCATTTCTTCAGCTTTTGCAGACGTAAGGCTGATTCCCGCCAAACTCTTTATCGGATAAATATAAATTTCTTTTACGCTGTAAATTGTATTCATTTTCTATTTACTTTTTAAAATTGACATAAACTCTTCACGATCAATTTCGCGACAACCCAAACTATCCAAATGTGGATTATAAACCTGACAATCTAATAATTTATAATTCTCTTTTTCTAAATGCTTTACTAGAGATATAAAAGCCACTTTAGAAGCATTTGATACTTTCGAAAACATACTTTCTCCACAGAAAATATGTCCCAAATCGACGCCATACAAACCTCCAACTAAAACATCGTCTTGCCAAACCTCAACTGATTTTGCAATTCCTTGACGATTAAGTTCACAATACGATTCTACTATATCATCTGAAATCCAAGTTCCGTCCTGGCCAATACGTTGTATTTTCTGGCAGTTCGAAATTACTTCTTTAAAATTGGCATTAAAGGTAACTGTAAATTGTTTTCTATTTAAAATATTCCGCATGCTTTTAGAAATAACTAATTCGTCTAAAAACAAAACCATACGAGGATCAGGTGCCCACCAAAGTATAGGCTCACCTTCATTAAACCAAGGAAAAATTCCTTTTTGGTACGCCAATTTTAAGCGTTCGGGACTTAAATCACCACCAACAGCCAAAATACCTTCTTCATCGGCTTCTGAAACAGGCGGAAAATATAAATTATCAAATAAGAAATACATTACTTAAATTTCAATGACAAAATTCTAATTAGAATTATTAATTCAAAAACAAAATTCCAAATCCCAAACTCACGTGAATGAATTGGAATTTGGAATTTATAATTTGGAATTTAAACCTTTTTTAGAACGGTAAATCGTCTGGTTCGTCTTCGTTTATACTTGTTGCTGGCGCAAAAGTTTCTGCAGCTGGCATTGGTGCTCCTTGTGCAGGCCCTTCTGGAGCTAATCTTTCGATTCTCCAACCTTGAATACTATTGAAATATCTAGTTTCTCCTTGTGGGTTAACCCATTCTCTTCCTCTTAAATTGATAGAAACTTTTACTGCATCTCCTTGTTTATAGCTACTCAATAAATCGCATTTATCTTGTGTAAATTCGATTAAAATATGTTGTGGATACTGCTCCTCAGTAGTAACAACTAACTCTCTTTTTTTGAATGAGGCACTAACTTGCTGCTCTGGGTTAACCACTTTTACTTTTCCTGTAACTTCCATCTTCGTCTATTTAATTATTGTTTCTATTTCTTTTTATTTTTTAGCTAAAAGTACTTTCCAAGCCGATTCTACATCGCCATTATCCAAGTATTTTTTGGCTTCTAAGTGTACTTTTTTCTGGTCATCTGAGCTTAAAACTCCTTTGACTGCGAAATTTTCTTTCACAAATATAGTAACTTCTTCTTTTGTAGGCAAGGCTTCTATATTACCTAATTTTCCCAAATCATTTCCATCAAAAACATCGCTTTCTTTTACATAATCTGGTATTGCATCTACTCCTACTCCTAATGTTGTCAAGGGTTTTGCAACTTCAAAAAGTCCTTGATTAGATCTTGAATACCAATTATTTCCAAGTCTCGAAACCAAGTCAATTTTATGCTGGTCGATTGCTCCGTTTTCATCTAGAATCGATTCATGGATATGAATTTTTACCACTTCGCACAAAATTAAATTTCCTGCTCCTCCTTCTGTTCCTAACGGAATAATCTGCGTAATCTTACATTCAAACTGAACAGGAGACTCCTTTACACGATATGGTTTTACTAAATCTGAAGGAATTTGGGTTAATCCCGCTTTAATAAATTCGTTTACTCCGTCTCCATATTCTGTACTTGCTAAAGAAGTTTGCTGAACAATATCGTAATTTACAACATTTATCACTACTTCTCGAGTTGCTTCGGCATTAATTAAAGTATGTTTAATCGTATTATCGCGAACACGTCTTGATGGCGAAAAAACCAAAATTGGCGGATTGGCACTAAATACATTAAAGAAACTAAAGGGAGATAAATTTGGAATCCCTGTTTCGCTAATTGTGCTTGCAAAAGCAATAGGCCTCGGTCCGATTGAACTCTGCAGATAGCCTTGCAATTTGGCCGTTGGAATTTCTTTTGGGTTAACGCTGATCATACTTTAAAATTTAGACAGAATCTCATTTTAGTAGCTACAAAAGTATTGAAATGGTTTAATTCGAAGAAATAGTTTTGCAGATAAAAACGAAAAATCTTTCCACATTGGCAAAATATAAAATGTGTATATTTCGTTATATTTATACCTCAAAAAAACTGATATGTCTTTTTCTGAAAGAACAAATACAACCCGCTGGATTATTATTTCGGTCTGTTTTATAATCATTTCCCTAATTCTTTGGAATACTTATACTTTCTTCCAAATTTTTAAAAATGAAGAACGCTTGAAAATGAACCTTTTTGTAAAGGCGCAAATTTCAATAGTTAATGCCGATGAAAATACCGATGTAGAACTTCCTCTTCAGATTTTCAACAATAACACTTCTATTCCGGGTATAATTATGCTGTATGATAAAGTGGTGAGTGCAGTAAATGTCCCCGACGAAATTCTGAATGATAAGAAAAAAAGGATCGCTTTCTTAAATAAGCTGAAAAATGAAAATGAACCAATCACCTTCGAATATGCACCTGGGAAATATCAGACACTATATTATGGCAACTCCTCATTACTAAATAAACTCAAATATTATCCTATTGCACTGCTTCTGATTATATTTTTATGTATTGCTTTAATTTACAATTTTTATAAAAGCACCAAAATGGCAACCCAGAACAAACTTTGGGCTGGGATGGCAAAAGAAACAGCGCATCAGATTGGTACACCGCTTTCTTCATTAATTGGCTGGGTTGAAATATTAAAAACAGAAGATATAGATCCGTCTATTAGTACCGAAATAGAAAAAGATATCGAACGTTTGCAGACTATCACAGATCGTTTTTCCAAGATTGGTTCAATACCCGTTTTGGAACTTCATGACATCGTACAAGAAACTAAAACGGCTTATGAATATCTACAGTCCCGTTTTTCTAAACAGGTCGCATTTTCGTTTCAAGCTCCAAAAGAACCTATTTTAGGAATGATAAATCCAACATTGCATAGCTGGACGATAGAGAATTTGGTTAAAAATGCTATTGATGCCATGAAAGGAAAAGGAACACTAGATCTTTATCTCGAACAAGATGCAAATCATATCAAAATCAATATTAAAGATTCTGGAACCGGAATTCCTAAAAAACAATTTAAAACCATTTTTGAAACCGGTTATACCACTAAAAAACGCGGTTGGGGTCTTGGCCTTTCTTTAACCAAAAGAATTGTCGAGGAATATCACAATGGAAAAATAAAAGTCCTGCATTCTGAAATTGGTAAAGGAACTACTTTCCAGATTTCATTAAATAAAAAAGTGCAGTAATCAATTTACTGCACTTTTTTGCTTTATATATAATTTTTCAGCTTTATATGGCTTCGACTCCGCTCAGCCTGACAATCTTATTCTATTTGAATCTTATAAATTTGACTGAATATCTTTTGCTAAAGCTTCGAATTCTTCTTTTGAAAGAGAAACTTTATCAATAAAACGCATTTCATCCATATGGTTTAACGGAATCAAATGTACGTGTGCATGAGGCACTTCAAGTCCAACAACTGCAATTCCGATTCTTTTGCATGGAACTGTCTTTTCTAAAGCTGCTGCCACTTTTTTAGAAAATTTCATCAGCCCTAAATACAATTCTTCATCCATATCAAAAATCTTATCGATTTCTTGTTTCGGAATACAAAGCGTATGTCCTTTAGCATTCGGATTTACATCTAAAAATGCTAAATAGTTCTCGTCTTCAGCGATTTTGTATGCCGGAATTTCTCCGTTAACTATTTTAGTGAATATTGATGCCATTGTTTATTTGTATAATCGGTTAATCGTCAAATCGGTTAAACGAATAAACAATTAACCGGTTAAACTAAAATTTAATCTCTCGAAATTTCTAAAATTTCAAATTTCAAAACTCCGTTTGGAACTGTAATTTCAGCTACTTCTCCAACAGATTTTCCTAATAAACCTTTCCCGATAGGAGAAGTTACAGAGATTTTACCAGTCTTTAAATCTGCTTCACTTTCAGCAACAAGCGTATACTTCATCTCCATTCCGTTGCTTTGATTTTTGATTTTTACATTCGATAAAACCAAAACTTTAGAAACATCCAATTGAGATTCGTCAATTAATCTTGCATTTGCATATACTTCTTCTAGTTTAGAAATTCTCATCTCTAACAAGCCTTGTGCTTCTTTTGCGGCATCATATTCTGCATTTTCAGATAAATCTCCTTTATCTCTTGCGTCTGCAATATCTTGAGATGCTTTTGGACGCATTACACTTTTCAGGTGCTCCAATTCATCTTTTAATTTTTTTAATCCTTCAGCTGTATAATAAGATACTTTACTCATAACTTCATCGTTTATATAAATACAAAAAATCCCATCGCGACGGGATTTTCTTACCACAAATATACTATAATTTTTAATAGTACATAATTATATGTTAATCATATAGATTTCAAATCTAAATAAATTATTTTTGTTTTAACTAATTCTTATTCAAATAATGAAAAAAATCTGGTTTTTTATCGCATTTACTGCTATTTTATTCTCTTGTAGTGACAATAGCAAGAGCAACAACAATCCTTACATTCCTAATTATTCTATAAACGCATATCTTGATACCAATTTGCCAACTTATAACAAGTTAATGTATCCGAGCAACCCTGTTTACGTTGCCAATTACGGTGCAAAAGGAATTATTGTTATGAAGACTGGCGAAGGAACCTACACCGCTTTTGATGCTGCGTGCCCAAATCAAGCCTTAACTTCTTGCACTGCAATGACAATTGACGGAATTTACGCTGTTTGTTCTTGTGATAAAACTCAATATAATTTATTTACAGGACTTGGCGGAAAAGAATATCCGATGAAACAATATCGTGTCGAATCTTCTGGAACTGTTATTCACGTATACAACTAAAAACAAAAAAGCCTGAAAAATAAATTTCAGGCTTTTTTTGTATTTGGCTTCATTAGAATTTCAAATTTAAACCAATTAAGAAATTGGTTCCTGCTTGAGGATAATAGTATGGATAAACATCATACATGTATCCGTTTGAAACATATTTTTTGTCGAAAATATTATTAACCAAAGCCGTTATGGTTATCGATTTAAAAATCTTATTAGGAATTATTTCGTAAGAAGCATTAAAATCGTTTACGAAGTAATCTGCCAATTTTGCTGCAGGAAGTTCAATGTTATTCATATATTGTTCTCCAACATATTTCTGCAATAATGAAAGATACAATCCCTTAAGTGGTTTGTATACCACTACGTTTCCTGCAATAACTTCTGGAGAATACGCAATTTTAGTTGTTCCATAGTATTCGCCATCAACAGCCAAATCCACATTTTTATTGCTGCTCAAAGTAAAGTTTGGTCGTAAAGTAAATTTCTCAGACAGCGCAATTGTGGCATCAAATTCAAAACCTAAACGGTAACTTTTCTCTGTGTTGGCACGAATTGGGTTTCCAACATCGTCTAATCTTCCCGTTAAGATTAATTGATCTTTGTAAGCCATATAATACACGTTAGAATTCAGTTGGAATTTCTCTGTATTAAATCTCCATCCTAACTCGTAATCATTTAATTTTTCAGGTTTTACATTTCCGCCTTCGTAATCGGTTCTATTTGGCTCACGATTCGCTCTTGCATAAGAAAAGTACAAAGTGCTGTTTTGAGTAAAGGCATAATTTAAACCTGCTTTAGGATTAAAGAAATTGAAATTATCATCTACCAAACCAGTTTCTGCACTATTAGCTTTGTACTTTACATTTCTATATTGTAAATCGCCATAGAAACTTAATTTTTCTGTGAATTGATAATTTGCTTTCGCGAAAATATTACCGTCTGTTTTTGATGAATAATCATCGTAGTAGTGATCTCCTAATTCAGATTGAGAAGCATATCTTGCCCAGATTACTTTTCCAAAATGATCTCCTTCATACTTGTTCCAACCTCCGCCCAAAATCACATTCAAGTCCTCTGTTACATATTTAGCAGAAAAAGTAGTTCCGTAGAAATCATTATCCAACCATTTTTGGCGAATCAAATCTGTCGTTGTTACTGTTCCAACAGGATTTAAACTATAATCGGCCATGTCTACATCTTCTTTATAATTTTCGAAATAACCTTTTCCTTTTGTATAATGCAATGCAAAATTTGTACTCCATTTATCAGAAATTGATTCGCTCCAATGCAATTGATAATGATCTTGATTGTAATTATCGGTTTCGTTATCATAATAACGCGTTACACCAAACTCATCTGTATATACTCCTGCCGAATTATATTTTCTGTTTTCGTTTAATGTTTCCCCGTCAATTCCATTCCAGGATTGATATGTTTTTTGAGTTCCGCCAAAAACCAAAGCTTTAATCAAGGTTGTTTTGCCAACATAAGTTCCTTGAAGGAAATATGATTTTAAGTCTGCGCTTCCGCGATCAATATAACCATCTGTTTTTATTGTAGATAAACGTCCCGCAATTTCAAAATGATCATTCATCAAACCAGTACTAAATTTCACTGTATTTTTAAATGTATTGAAAGATCCTGCAGAACTAGAAATTTCTCCAGTTGCTTTATTAGCATAATTATCTGTCAATAAATTTAAACTAGCTCCAAAAGCACCTGCTCCATTTGTAGATGTCCCGACTCCGCGTTGTAGTTGAAGGCTTTCTACAGAAGAAGCAAAATCGGGCATATTTACCCAAAAGGTTCCTTGACTTTCTGCATCATTATACGGAATTCCGTTTATGGTTACATTTACACGAGTAGCATCACTTCCACGCACACGAATTCCGGTATAACCAACACCGTTACCTGCATCTGAAGTTGTTACAACCGAAGGAAGATAATTCATCAGAACAGGAATGTCCTGACCTAAATTTCTATACTTAATTTCTTTTTTATCCATATTGCTAAAACTTACCGGAGTCTTAGAAGTAACACGAACTGCAGAAACCAATACATCATCCAGCTGATTGACCTTTGTAGAATCTCGCTGTTGCGCAAAAGAGAAAAGAGAACAGAAAAAAGAGAATAGAAAAAATAAAATAGATTGGGTTCTGCTCATTTTTTGAGCCTTAGAACCTTTGCAACTTAGTACCTCAGTACCTCTAAAGATAGTTTTCATTCGTAAAGAATTACGAATAAAAGGGGGAATTATTCTTTTGTTAAATTAATAAATGTGTTTCCCGACAAAATAAAGTGTATATGCTCGATTGTGTCGTTTTTCCCTTAGCAACATTACTCGCTCAGGTTCTTTGGGTATGATCTCAGCTCGTTATTTAGAGCACCCCTTTGAGACAGTGCAAATATAAAAAAGTATTAAGATAAATGTATTAAGTATTAAGATTTTTCATCTTTGAATTTCTTAATACTTAATTCTACTGTCTTAATACTAAAAATCTGGTTTTCTTCTAGATTGTTTTAAATCAGAAATACTTTTCTTGTCTTTAATTCTCTTTTTAATTACCGCTTTCGGAACTTTTGTAGCCTTCCTTACTTTCGGAACATGCAATCCTCTTTTGATAATTTCCAAAAATCGTTTAATTACAATTTCTTTATTTTTAAGCTGACTTCTGTCTTCATCACAATTTAAAATCAGGATATTTTCTGAAGTTAATCTTGCTGCTATATTTTCCTGCAAGAGCAATTTTTCTTCATCAGACAAAGATTGAGAAGCATTCAAATCAAAATTCAGAACAACTTTTGAGGAAACTTTATTCACGTTTTGTCCGCCCGAACCGCTACTGCGAACGGCTTTAAGACTTAATTCTGATATAATTTTTTCTGCATCCATATTATTGTGGCTGATGTGCCGCTTTCAATAAATCGTTTACTGTTTTTACGGGATTAAAAGTAATCAAAGGAACAGCAACAAAAATAGTAAGCCAATTTGCCATTGAACCATTCCATAGACCTGGCAATTCATAACTTCTCACTGTCTTTCCATCAACACTCTTTTCTACAATAAAACCAGCTTTCTGATCTACAAATTGCAATAAATCAAACTTTTCGTTTTTATAATTCTTAATACCGCAAACTAAATCTACCGGATTAAAATGAGTTGATTCTGTTAAAATTGACTGTTGCTTTTTACTTGTCAAATCTACTTGAGAAGTTTCAACAATTTGCAAAGAAGCCACACCTTTATCATTCATTACCCAAAACTGGCCGCCTCCAGGTTCTCCTTCATTTTTTACCATTCCGCAAACACGAATTGGCCTATCTAAAAGTTCTGTAATTTTGCTTATCTTATTTTCAAAAGTAAATTTATTGAAGTCATTACCCATCTCAACATTTAGCTCTTCTTTTAAAAACAAAACAATATCTGCAAGATGATCTTCTTTAATCTTATTTTGATCAATTAATTTTAAATAAGAGAAAACTTGTTGCTGCACTTCAATCAAAACACCTGCAAGTGCTTTTTTGTACAATGTAATTTTATCGATATGATTCTGAATTACATTGTCTATATTTTTAATGAAAATTACATCAGCATCAAGACTATTAAGATTTTCAATTAAGGCACCATGTCCTCCTGGCCTAAAGACTAAATTTCCATTTTTATCTTTTACTAGTTTCTTTTTCTCATCTATAGTAATAGAATCTGTACTTTTATTTTGATAAGAATATCCAATATTAATTTTTACCCCAGATGGTTCTTCAATTTTTTCTATAACCTCATCAACTCCTTTGTAAAATAAATTTTGATGAATTTCTGAAACTGTAAAATGCAAATTGGACACCTTATTTGAAGTAGCATAATGTATACACTCGTTCAAATGCTCTTCTATTGGAGTTGCAATATGTGTGTCATACCAATGAAATGGCAATACGGCTTTTGGTTTATTTGCGAAATCAAAATAGTCTGGAGACAACAATAATTTTATAAAATAGTAATTCTTGAAGTCTCTTTCAAGAGTTTCAAAATCAGGATAAATTTCTCTTAATTTTTGATCTACTGCTTTAAAGAAAGGAAACTTATCCATTCCGATAATAAAAATGGCAAGTTCTTTATCTTTTTTTCTATTGATGTAAGCATTAATCGTTTCTTTCTGAATATCAAAATCATTCAAAAAAGCAGTCAAGAATTTAAACATTCTTGTTGCTGCTCCAGAAGCTGGAACAAATTTTTTGATCTTTAATTCTTCTTTCTGATTATCAAAAAAATCAGCTTTTTCTTCGAAATCAGCTTCTGCTAAACTTAAAATTCCATTACCAATTGTGGCAGGATTTACTAAATTACTTTTAATGATTCCATTATCAAAAAACTCTAATTGTTTTAGAATAGCATCAAAAGAAATACCTCTATTGTATATCTGGACAAAATCATTCGATGAGAAATCATTTTCTTTTGCAATAGTCAAATTCTCAATGATGGCTGTTGCTTTTTCCAATCTCGTTTCTTTATTACCAGACAAGATTATAAAAGGCTTTTTTGTATCTATTAAAGTTTGTTTAAAAGCAGAAAACACCGTTTCTCTTCCTTCGGGAGTATCACGAATATCATCTTTTTCCCAAGGAACATCAATATCGGTCAAGAAAAATAAATCGTATTCATGCTTTAATGCCGCTTCATTCAAAAGCGGGTCGCAAAACCCATAATACATTTCAGAGAATACTTTAGTCACCATTAAGTTGGTGTCGCAAAACAAGTATCTATTTGCATTCGCTAGCTTTTCGTTTTCTAATGCAGTCTGTCCATAAGCTATTGGCAACATATCATCTGCTACGCAAATATGCTGATTTTCTTCCCATTTTTCTTGCAAATAGTCACGTGCAAACTCAGGAACCCATTCTGTTTCGTAGTAATCTGCAAGCTGTTTTGCTAAGGTTGTTTTCCCTGTACTTTCAGGTCCAAACAAAGCAATTTTTATGATATTTGTTTTTTGCTGTCTAAGATCTTTCTCCATTCTAAATAAGCTGAAATAGCCAAAATTGTAAAAATTATATACTGAAGTGACAGCATCCCTAAGCCACGATAAGCATAAAGAGGCACAACAATAATATCACCAATAATCCAAAGTGTCCAGTTTTCTATTTTTTTCCTAGCCATGTACCACATTCCAGCAAAAAATATCCCAGACGAAATCATATCGACATAATTGTCTTTATGAATTTCATAGTCAAAATATTTATAAATCCCGAAAACTACAAAAACGGTCACAATAAACAGTAAGATTCCGATTATTTTTTCATTAAAACTTGTACGGGTAATCGGCAGATTATCTTCAGTTGTTCCTCCTTTTGCCCACACATACCATCCATAAATACTCATTATTGAGAAATAAGCATTAATAATCATGTCTCCTATATAACCCGCAACATAAAGCAGATAAACCGATATTACGGTAGCAATTAGCCCTGTTGGATATACCCAAATATTTTCTTTTTTAGCAAACCAAACGCTCAAAATTCCGCAAACAAATACTAAAAACTCTAAAGCAATATGCCATAGCGGTGCATTTTTATAACTTTCTAAGAAAAAATCTATCATCGGAAATGTGGTATTTGGCGTTTATTGTTCAAAAAAATGACTGTTGTTTTCAAAAGCAGTTCCAATAACAACCAAATCTGCACCAGCCTTATATGCCTTCTGAATTCCGTGCAAATCTACAATTCCTCCACCAACAATAACAGGAATTTTAATATTTTGAGAAATCAGCTCAATCATTTCTGTCGGAACAGACTGTTTTGCGCCACTTCCGGCTTCTAAATAAATCAGTTGATTTCCTAACATTTCTCCTGCCTGTGCCGTCGCCAAAACCAAATCAAGATTTTCGCGACTTAAGGGTTTCGTTTTACTTACACGAGCAACAGCGGTTTCGTTACCGCTTTCTATCAAAATATAACCAGTAGAAATAACTTCTAAGTTTGTTTTCTTAAGAATTGGAGCAGCCTGAACTTGATATTCAATTAAATAATCGGGATTTCGTCCAGACAATAAAGACAGAAACAAAATACCATCTGCCTTTGGTGAAATCTGCGAAGGATCTCCAGGAAAACAAAATAACAGGCAGATTCGTTTCTTGTTTTAATGCTGTAATTAATTCCTCTAAAATATTATTCTGAACAATACTTCCTCCCACAAAAATATGAGTTGCTGGAGACTGATTAATTTTATCAATTAAATGATTTAAATTTTCCAGTACAATTTTATCAGGATCCAAAAGCACTGCCAGTAGTTTTTGACCGTTGCTTTTAGCTTCTAAAATCTGTTGTCTAATAGTGAGTAATTGTTCTTGCATACCAAGGTGTAAAAGTAAAAGTTTTTTAATGTAGAAGAACTATTTTGAATAAATTATATTTGTTCTACGTCTTTTGATAACATAAATAATACATTATGATTACAGTTGAATTACTAGAAAAGTATGGTGTTGCAAAAAAATCATTTGATAAAAATGACATTATTTTCGAAGAAGGAAATCTGCCATTGCACTATTATCAGATTATTTCGGGCGAAATAAAAATGAGTAATTATAATGATGACGGACGCGAATTTATTCAAGGTATATTTTATAACGGACAATCTTTTGGTGAACCTCCTCTATTTTTAAATCAAAAATATCCTGCAAATGCAGTTGCTGTAGAAAACGCCGAGATTTTTATTCTTCCAAAAGAAAACTTTATGAAGCTTTTAGAAGAAAATCCGAAAGTCAGCATTAAAGTAATTGAAAATCTTGCGCAACGATTGTATTACAAATCGGTTATGGCGGCAGAAATATCAACTCACGAACCAGAACATCGTGTCTTAAAACTAATAGATCACGGAATTGCATATTTCAATTTTCAGAAAGACAAAAACGGATATTTGATTAGTTTCACGAGACAGCAAATTGGAGATTTAACCGGTTTACGGGTTGAAACTGTTATTAGAACCATAAAAGCATTGGAGAAAAAAGGCGAATTGAAGATTATTAACCGAAAAGTATACAGATAAAAAAAATCTCATTTTATGATTTTAATCATAAAATGCAGCACTATTGTAGGCGTAATTTTGTTGGTATAAAAAACTGAATACCATGACACTATATCAAACAACATTCGACATTTTCAATAGAAACTATATGGGCTCTGCTGCAATGGCAGTTATTGGACAAAGCTGTTTAGGAGGCGCTGCAGCTATGTATGTTTTAGCCAACGGAACTTCAATTCCGCAAATGATTCAGCTAGGCATTATTGTTTTAGCTTGTGTTTTTGCAAACACCTCTATCTTGGCACAAATGAAACATAAAGTAGTTTTCAACCTTATAATGCTAAGTGCATTTTTAAGTTTGTTCTTTATACTTTTAAATAGTTTAATTCTATGAGAAAACAAATAGACAATAGAGCTGATGTTTCCTTTTTGGTTCATCAGTTTTATGCTAAAATAAGAGCCGATCGAGAAATCGGCTTTTATTTTAATGAAATGATTTCTGATTGGGACGCTCATCTCGAAAAACTAACTGATTTTTGGGAAACCAATCTTTTTGGTGTTCGCAAATACAAAGGAAATCCTCATGCGGTCCATAATGAAGTTGACGCTCATTTTGACGAAAAAATCACAACAAACGAATTCGGAATCTGGTTGAATCATTGGTTTCAAACTATTGACGAACACTTTGAAGGTGAAAATGCCGAAACCTTAAAAAGACGCGCTCGAAAAATGAGCACTTTTTTATACATGAGTATGTTTCAGCACCGTCAAAAAGAAAGTGAAGTTTAAATATATAAACCTTGGGTTTGGAATTTGGTGTTTTTAAATTGAAATTTTACTTCTCAAAAGCATAAACCAAAGTAAACTTACCCTCAAAATTATCTGATTGGACTTCTTGATAATGTACATCAAAATCCTTGGTCAGATTATCAAAATGAAGACTTGCCTGCGTTTGGGTTTCTCCTAAAGAAAAGTTGCTCACCTTAATATGATCTTTAAAACTGATCCCTTTTTCATTTCTGATTTTAAAGATCGCCTCTTTGGCTCCCCAGATTACGGTAAGTTTTTTTATGTATTCTTCTATAGATGAAGGATTTAAATAATCACTTTCAAAGTCTGTAAATTTATCTGCAATTCTTTGGATTTTTTCTCGCTGCAATTCCATGTCAATTCCAACCTTTTCTTTGCTTATAATTATCGCCGCAAAATGGTACGAATGTGTAATTGAGATATGATTATCACAATCAAAATAAGGTTTTCCAAACTCATCATAATGCAAATCTTTATCTGTAAAACCCATTTCCTGAATCAGCATACGAACACTTAAAAAAGCACGCTGATGCATTTGCGATTTCATTCCGTCCAATCTCTTTTGTGTTTTTTCTTTCAACACCACTTTACTCAATAATTCTTCGAGAGATTCTGTGATTTCCCAAATTAAAATTTTAGTCGTTTCATTGAATTGTATGGTCTGAAATAAAGGCATTACTTTTTAATTGTAAATTATGAATGGTGAATGATAAATTATTTTCTTGATTACTAAACCATATAAGTCATTTAAGAAGATACAACTGCTGGTTCAAAAAATGTATTAGTAAATATAAGCAATTTGCTGCAAAGGTAATAGTTTAAGAATCTTTTTTAAAATGAACTTATATTACTTATATGGTTTAAAACGATTCAGAAACTAACATTCTAGAGATTAAGAAATTAAAGATTTCACAAATCTGTCAGAAATTAGTAAAAATAAAAAGCTATTCCTTAAATTTGCAAAAAATTTACAATTCTACAAATATAATATAAATGAGTACAACGACTACGCCTTACGTGGCTTTCAAAGTAAAAGACATTTCTCTAGCGGCTTGGGGAAGAAAAGAAATTGAACTAGCTGAAGCTGAAATGCCAGGTTTAATGGCACTTCGCGCTGAATATAAAGACGAACAACCATTAAAAGGTGCTCGTATTGCTGGATGTTTACACATGACGATTCAAACTGCTGTTTTAATCGAAACTTTAATTGCTCTTGGTGCAGAAGTTACTTGGTCTTCTTGTAATATTTTCTCTACTCAAGATCAGGCTGCTGCTGCTATTGCTGCTGCTGGAATTTCAGTTTACGCTTGGAAAGGTCTTGACGAAGAGTCATTTGACTGGTGTATTGAGCAGACTTTATTCTTTGGTGAAGAAAGAAAACCATTAAACATGATTTTGGATGATGGTGGAGATTTGACTAACATGGTTATTGATCGTTACCCAGAATTGGTTGCTGGAATTAAAGGTCTTTCTGAAGAAACTACAACTGGTGTTCACAGACTTTACGAAAGAGTAAAAGCTGGAACTTTACCAATGCCTGCAATCAACATTAATGACTCTGTTACTAAATCTAAATTTGATAACAAATACGGATGTAAAGAATCTGCTGTAGATGCTGTACGTCGTGCAACTGACTTAATGTTAGCTGGAAAAAGAGTTATCGTTTGCGGATACGGTGACGTTGGAAAAGGAACTGCTGCTTCTTTTAGAGGTGCTGGTTCTATTGTAACAGTTACTGAAATCGATCCAATCTGTGCTTTACAAGCTGCAATGGACGGTTATGAAGTTAAAAAATTAAACACTGTAATTGCTAATGCTGATATCATCATTACAACTACAGGAAATAAAGATATCGTTCTTGGAGAGCACTTTGAGCAAATGAAAGATAAAACTGTTGTTTGTAACATCGGTCACTTCGATAACGAAATCGACATGGCTTGGTTAAACAAAAACCACGGTGCATCTAAAATCGAAATCAAACCTCAGGTTGACAAATACAACATCAACGGAAAAGATATCATCATCTTAGCTGAAGGTCGTTTAGTAAACCTTGGTTGTGCTACAGGTCACCCAAGTTTTGTAATGAGTAACTCATTTACAAACCAAACTTTGGCACAAATCGAATTATGGAACAACAGCGCAGCTTACAAAAACGAAGTTTACATGTTACCAAAACATTTAGATGAAAAAGTTGCTGCTTTACACTTGGCTAAATTAGGTGTTGAACTTGAAGTTCTAAGAGAAGATCAAGCTGCTTACATTGGTGTTGAAGTTCAAGGTTCGATTTAAACCAGAATACTATAGATACTAATTGATTTTAGATTGAAGATTTCTGATTTTAGATTTCTTTAATTACATATTCAAACCCGACAGGTTTTAAAAACCTGTCGGGTTTTCTGTTTTTATGGTTCAGTAAAAAAACATTTCTCTCAAAAAATTGTACTTTTATAAATATCTGCTTACTTTTAATAACCAGAATAAGAATCTATTTATCAAATACTTAAATAGTAAAAAATTGAAAAAAACATCTTATTTATTCGTCTTCTTATTTTTATTAAGTCTCCCACAAATTATTTTTTCTCAAGAAAAAAAGCCTAAAGTTGTCTTAGTATTAAGCGGTGGTGGTGCAAAAGGAATTGCACATATTCCTCTTTTACAGAAATTAGATTCTCTTCACATCGTTCCAGACCTTATTGTTGGAAACAGTATGGGAAGTATTATAGGTGGTTTGTATGCAATGGGATATTCTGGTGACAGCATAGAAAAAATCACTAAAGATATTTATTGGGACAAACTCTTAGGCGGAGGACAGGCACTTCAATCCGTAAGTGCCGAAGAAAAAGAGAATTCCAAAGGTATTTAGTCGGAATAGGAGTTAAAGACGGGAAACTTAACAGTATTGGTTCTCTATTAAATGATCAAAATCTAAGAGAATACCTTTCTGAATTAACTTTCCCTGTATACAATGTTAAAGATTTTGACAGTCTTCCGATTCCCTTTAGAGCCATGGCTACAGACTTGGTAGAAGGAAAAGAAGTTATTTTAAGCAAAGGAAGTTTATCCTACGCTATGCGCGCCAGTATGTCGCTGCCTGCTATCTTCAAACCAATGCCATACGGAAAAACGGTTTTGGTAGACGGTGGAGTATTGAATAATTTTCCAACAGATGTTGCCAAACAAATGGGTGCCGACATTATTATTGGAAGTGACGTCGGAGGCGGAATGGAACCTGTAGATAAGCTAAATAATCTTATGACCATATTAATGCAGACCAGTATGTTTCCGAGCAACATTAAAAATCCTGCAAATCGTGATTTATGCAACATATTGATAGATCACTTACCCAATCTCCGTTTCTCAACAGCCGATTTTGCCGATAGTAACGAAATTTACAAGGATGGAAAAATAGCAACAAATCAAAATCTCCCAGCTTTAATTGCTCTTTCAGAAAAATTAAAAGGATTTCAGCAGCGAACGCATAAATTGCCTGATATGCCAAATGATTTTGTTCTAGACACGATTGTTTATAAAAAAATAAGCCCTGAAAATATGCCACTGGTTGTCGGAAGAGCCAATCTTAAAACCCATGTAAAATATACTACCAAAGATTTAATCGCAGGAATTAACAGAGCAATGGGAACCAATCTTTTTGATGAGATTACATATAGTTATTTCCAAGACGGTGGTAAATTAGGCATTACATTGTTTGGTTTTGAACGTGCCAAAAATCAATTAAATACATCTGTACATTATGATACGTATAGAGGTGTTGGAATAATTTTTAACTACACAGGAAGAAACGTCTTGGCTGATGCTTCCCGACTTTTAATAACTGCCGATATTGCCGAACAGCCAAAAGCCAGAATCAATTATCAGAAAAATTTCGGAGGACATAGAGAATGGTGGTGGGCAACTGAAGCTTATGGAGCTTTCCTGCGCCAAGAAATTTATATAAACGGTAAAGCATCAGACAATATACTTTACAATACTTTTGAACTCAACAGTGAAGTAAACAGAAACATAAATTCTCTGAAAAGCTATGTAGGCTTTGGACTAAACTACAGCTATACGAATCTAAAACCAAAATATGACCGAGAATACAACCCTAATTCTGTAAGCATTAACAGCTACAACTTTAACAACATCGAATTCAACCTGCATTACTCTTATAATGACATGGATAAGGTTTTCTTTGCCACAAACGGAACCATCATAAAATCAAACGTGGCACGGTCATTTCTTACCGATCTTAATGCCGCATTTTCTGATCCGGACTTAACACGTGTTTCTGGCTCAACAAATGGCTACACCAAATTTGGTTTTACCTACGAAAAGAGATTGCCCATAAAAAAGAAAATTACAGGAATCGTAGGGTTTGATTCTTATTTTATTTTTCAAGACAAACTTAAACATGACGATATTCCATTTTCAGGATTTGGTTATGCTGCAAAATATTTCATAGGCGGCATTATACCTAGTTCTGGCAGCAATCGCTTCTCGTTTGCTGGACTCCATGAAGACGAACTTAATGTTACACAGTATATGAGTGTTAAACTTGCTTCTCAGATCAATCTAATCGGAAAAATTTATCTTACCCCTCATTTCAATCTCGCCACTGTCGGTTTTGATAGCTTTAATGACTATTTAAAACACGCCTTCAATCCAAAAGGAAAGTGGGACGACAATATCGAGACCAGCCTCGTAATATCGGGAGGCGCCGCAATTTCCTATCAATCCATTTTAGGCCCAATTCATTTTGACACTTCATGGATCAACAATATCGACAAAGTGCGATTATTTTTTAGCGTTGGATTATCCCTTAATCCTTAAAAGAAAAACCTAACGCTTAAACTTGAAACCTGAAACTTGAAACAAAAAAACAATCTGGGCGTGCCACCATCCCGATAAGAGGGCAAAAATACTTTCCGCTAATTCGCCCTCTTATCGGGATGCTGTCGGGCTATCCGTGCTACTTCGGTAGCCTACTCCTATCCCTCACGCTCACGTAGATCAAGAACGACTTAATTTAACAAGACATTTACAAGGTTTTTAATTTATAGCTTTAAATTTGAACTTAAAGCTTTTTAAAATTCAAAAAAATGATCGAAAAAATTTCCTGCGACATACACGGCTCAAAAGAAATGTCTTTTACCTGCATTCATATCGCAACTGCGATAGATTCAAAAAATCAAGTTGGATTTTTCTATTCAGAAGCCGAGGAAGATCTTCCACAAATTGCTTGGTGTGGTTCTTGCGAACAATATCTCTTGGATAATGGAGAAGATTGGACTGATGCTTTTGAATCCTTAGCCGATTTTAAAATGTTATGTTCCGATTGTTTTGACGAAGCAAAAAATAACGAAACAGAAGTTCATATCCGATAAATACTTTTCTATGAAAAAGCCCCTTATACTATTCCTATTCTTTCTCTTTAATTCTTTAGCATTTGCTCAGAGCAATGACATCTGGACTGCATTTCACAACAAAGACACCACATTAACAGGGTTTAAAGACAAAAACGGAACAATCAAAATAGAACCCAAGTTTACTGGTTTTACCATTGCACGCAAATTCGAAAATATAATTGCTGTTACTGAAGAAGAAAACGGCAAATGGAACAGCTATTATTTAACCAAACAAGGAAAGATTGTCGGAAAAGATAGCTTATATGTATTTGATAATGGTTCAGACTGCGAAAACGAAGGTTTTATAAGATTTACAGATCGTAAAACTGATAAAATGGGAGTATTTAATGCCGAAGGAAAAATTGCAATTCCAGCAGAATACAGCGCCTTAACCAAAGTAAGAAACGGAATGATTACGGCTTTGAAAGACGCCAAAAAGCAACAAGATGGAGAACACTTTTTCTTGAAAGGAGGAAAAGAATTTTTAATCGATATCGACAACAAAATCCTTATTGAAAATTTCTCCTATAATGATGATTTGAATTTTTATTCTTTAGAAAAGTCAAAAGAACCAAGTAAAGATCGAACAAGAGACAGTTTTCTTGGAGTTGATGGACAATATTATTCTTTCATTAATTTTGATAAAGAGTTTAAATATTGGTTAGAAAACACTCTCCTTAAGGACTTATCTAAACCCAATTTAGAAAAACATTCCTTCGATAAAATCACCTATTGGAAAGAACCAGACGGCTGGATAAATACTTCGAAAACCAAATTCGTTAATCAAAATTATACGTATTTAAAACTAAAACTTCAGGAGCTTAAAAATCCAAAAACAGATTATTTTATTTCTTCTGGCGGATTAAATCAGTTTATTTTTGAATCAAGCGAATACGACATTTACTTCAACAATTGTAATGAATCTAAAGATTGGATTTACCCAACAATGGATATTGTTATCAACCCAAAAAAGCAAACCGATCGCGGACAAGATCATTTTGAATTTCTAAGAACAGAAAACGGATATAAGTTGATCAGTGTTTCTTCTAGAACAGATAATCTTAAATAATTTTCAGCTTTAAAGTTTAACTTTGCAAAAAAGTGAACTATGAAAAATTTTATATTTTTAGGCCTTGCCATAATCTTCGAAATTATTGCTACTTCAGCATTAAAAAAGTCTGAAGAATTCACCAAACTAATTCCAAGCATCATCACCATTATTGGTTATTGCGGTGCATTTTACTTTTTAAGTTTTGCCATCAGAACCATTCCTGTTGGTTTTGCTTATGCCATTTGGTCTGGTGTCGGAATTGTTTTAATTACTGCAATTGGTGCTATTTTCTTTAAAGAAATTCCAGATTTGCCAGCTATTATTGGTCTTGCATTGATTGTAATTGGTGTTATTGTAATTAATGTTTTTTCTAAAACTACTGCTCACTAATTTAAATTTTAAGAGAAAATGACTTTTAGAAATGCAGCAATTTCAGATTTAAACGAAATGCAACAATTGTATATCGAAACCATACAATCTGTATGCAAAAACGACTACAATCCAGAACAAATTAAAGCTTGGACTTATGGGATAAATAATAAAGAGCGCTGGCTTGAAGTAATTGAAAAACAATACGTTCTATTAGCGGTAATTGAAAACAAAATTGCAGGCTTCGCAACTTTAAAAAACGGAAATTATATTGATTTTTTCTACATTCATAAAGATTTTCAACGACAAGGAATTGCAGACAAACTTTTAGCCGAATTAGAACTTGAAGCTCAAAAACAGCATTCAAAAATGATAACTTCGGATATTAGCATTACTGCCAAACCTTTTTTTGAAAAGAAAGGATTTGTCGCAAAAGCTGAGCAAAAAAACATACGCTTAAATGTTGAACTGATCAATTACAAAATGGAGAAGCAATTAAAACAATAAAAGTCTAACGGAATAATCTCTCGCAAAGACGCAGAGTCACAAAGTTTTATTTTTTAAGTTTATAAACTTTGTAGACTTGCTTTGAGATCCTTCAACTTCGCTCAGGAAGACAATTTTGAGAAAAAAACTTTGCGTCTTCGCGCCTTTGCGAGCAAAAAAACTTGCGCACTTTGCGGTTAAAAAAACAAAGCAAGTTTCGGATTTTATAACTTTAGAAACCAATCGATATTTGTATTATAAAAATGGAAAGAAGATGAACACACAGGAAACCATAAATTATAATCGTATCGCTGAAGCTATAGATTATATCAAAGCTAATTTTAAAAATCAGCCCAATCTCGATGAAGTTGCGGAAAAAGTACATTTGAGTCCGTTTCACTTTCAGAGACTTTTTAGTGAATGGGCAGGAACAAGTCCGAAGAAGTTTTTACAATATACCAGTATCGAACACGCTAAAAAGTTACTTAAAGAAAATCAAGCCACAATTTCTGAAACTGCTTTTGAAACTGGCCTTTCAGGAACCAGCCGACTTCATGATTTATTTGTAAATATTGAAGGAATGTCTCCGGCCGAATATAAAAATGGAGGAAAAAATCTTGAGATCAATTATAGTTTTGCAGAAAGTCCATTTGGGAATATTATCGTTGCGTCTACTCAAAAAGGCGTTTGTTTTATGGCTTTCGCCGAAGATGAAATTACTGGATTTATTGCGTTGAAAGATAAATTCCCGAATGCTCAATTTTCGAAAAAATTGGATTTATTGCAGCAAAATGCCTTGTTTATTTTCCAAAACGATTGGAGCAAATTATCTGAAATCAAACTGCATTTAAAAGGAACCGATTTTCAATTGAAAGTTTGGGAAACTTTACTAAAAATCCCAATGGGACAGCTTTCTACTTACGGAACTATTGCGCATCAAATTCAGAAACCAAACGCATCACGAGCAGTTGGAACAGCAATTGGGAGTAATCCTGTAGCGTTTTTAATTCCGTGTCACCGCGTAATTCAATCTTCGGGAACATTTGGCGGTTATATGTGGGGAAATACCAGAAAAACAGCCATTATTGGCTGGGAAGGCGCTCATGTAAATCCATAAAAATAAATTCCAAATTTCGAATCCCAAATTCCAAATTTCGATGATTCATCTTCATTGAAAATCTCCTAAAATATAATTGCTATGCAAACTATACAATCAAAAATTGCTTCTCAAGACTGGGAAAGCATCACCGAGTCTATGCACCAAAATGGATTCGCAATCATTCAGAATGTACTTAATAACGAACAATGCGAAGATTTAAAATTTGATTATGATAATCCAAATTTATATCGAAAAACGGTTGTTATGGAACGTTATCGATTTGGTTTGGGCGAGTACAAATATTTCAATTATCCGTTGCCTAGTTTAATTCAAGATCTTCGTTCATCAATTTATCCTAAACTGGCTCCCATTGCTAATTCTTGGATGAAAGCATTGAACATCAATTCCGTTTTTCCTAACAAACACGAAGAATTACTGAAACAATGTCACGACAATAATCAGCTGAAAGCGACGGTTTTAATTTTAAAATATGGAAAAAGCGGATTCAATACTTTACATCAGGATTTATATGGAGATGTATATTTTCCTATTCAAATTGTGCTTTTTCTAAACGAACCCGATGAAGATTTTACTGGCGGAGAATTTGTGTTGACGCAACAAACTCCGCGAGCACAATCGAAAGCCATTGTCTTAAAACCTAAAAAGGGAGATATTCTTGTTTTTACAACTAATTTCAGGCCTGTAAAAGGCACAAAAGGATATTATCGCGTGAATATGAAACATGGAGTAAGCGAAGTTCATTCTGGCGAAAGATACACGTTGGGAATTATTTTTCATGATGCGTTAAATTAAGGTGTAAAGTTACAGAGGCGCAAAGTTGCAGAAGTTTCAAAACAACGCATATCTGTAGAGACGCACTGCAGTGCGTCTACACAAAGATTGTCGACAAAGAATCTTTGTGGAAATACGTGACGTGAGACGCACTGCAGTGCGTCTCTACAGAATAAAAATGCGATAAAACTATGACTGAACACAATAAAATTTCAGATTCAGACCTCCGAAATAAAATCAAAAAAGGCGAAATTTGTTTCGGTGGCAACCAAAAATTAAAAATCTACGGAACGCTCAAATGTTCTTCGGGAAAAAGAATGAAAAGAGAAAATCGTGTTTTCTTTTTATCTGAAAATGACGCCAAACAAAATGGTTTCAGGCCTTGCGGACATTGTATGAAATCGGAATATCAAAAATGGAAAAATGGACTTATTTAATCCTCAAACAGACGAAACAACCAATCTGCTCCCGAAAGATGGAACGGTGAATTATTATGGAAAATGCTTCTCCAGACAAGAAGCCGATTTCTATCGCGATATCTTATTAAATACAATTGAATGGAAAAATGACGAAGCGGTAATCTTCGGAAAATTAATTTTAACCAAAAGAAAAGTAGCCTGGTATGGCGATCAGGAATTTGAATATACGTATTCGAATACGACCAAAAAAGCGTTGCCTTGGACTCCTGAACTTTTAAAGTTAAAGAAAATCATTGAAGAAAAAACGGGAGAAACTTTCAATTCTTGCTTACTAAATTTATATCATACTGGCGAAGAAGGAATGGCCTGGCACAGCGATGCTGAGAAAGATTTGAAAAAAAATGGCACAATCGGATCGGTAAGTTTTGGTGCCGAACGTAAATTTGCCTTCAAACATAAAGAATCTAAAGAAACCGTTTCTCTAATTCTGGAACATGGAAGTTTATTGGTTATGAAAGATAAAACACAAACACATTGGCTGCATCGGTTGCCTCCAACAAAAACAACTCAAAAACCTCGAGTAAATTTGACTTTTAGAACTATTGTGAGATAAAATGTTACTTCTTTTTTGCAGCAACATTTTCGTACGAACGTATTAAAGCGTCTTCAAACATTTCGGGTCTTACTCTTGAAAGTTCAACGATGGTCCAGCCCTGTTTTCCCCATTTGTTTGGAAGCTCATAGAAAATCTTTTCGCTTGACGCACAAAAAACCGATTGATCTATTTCGTTTAGTTTTAAAACGGCGTGATTATTTTTTTCGTCAAAAGTGGCAAAAATCTTCTTTTTGATTCGAAAGGAAGTTTTTTCAAAATGGGGCTCTTCGGTCGCATCTGGAAACGACATTGCTAATTTTCTAAATTCTTCAATTGAAACCATAATATCATTTTTAAAGATTAAAGTTTACTTTTCACCAGCCTTGATTCAATCCGTTTTTAAGAACCTCATCGTATTTTTCTTTATCGAAAGAATATAAGTTTGGAGCCTTGTGGGCTACGTTACTTTTCTTTTCGTCCAATTTATTAAGGATTCCTATATTGGTTATTTTACGTAAAAAGTTTCGTCGGTCTAATTTTTTGTCCAAAATTGTTTCGTACAATTTTTGCAGTTCTGGAATAGTAAATTTCTCTGGCAATAAATTGTAACCCACTGGCATTAAATTTAATTCTGTACGCAAAGTGTCTAAGGCTTTATCCAAAATTTCCTTATGATCTAAAATAAGCTCGGGAACTTCTTTATGATCAATCCATTCCACTACTTCATATCTGCCTGTTGGGTTAGGAAGAATTTTAGAAAAATCCACCAAAGCATAATATCCAATTGTAACAAAACGGCGCGTTAGCCATTTTCCTTTTTCTTCTTCAATTTGGAGATATTCCAACGTTTTTTTATCAAAATGCTGATGGTTACGATTTACTTTTCCAAAGGTCGCAAATTGTCTTAAAAACACTCCATCAACACCTGTTCTGCCATTCAGCACCGTGATTGCAGCTGTATCAATATCCTGATCTACAGGAATAAAACCGCCAGGTAAAGACCATTTATTGGCACGTTCCACTTTAATCAATAAAACTTTTAACTGATTATCATGAAAACCAAAAATGACACAGTCTATAGAAAGTCCTGGTTGATAATTTTCGTTATTATCTATAATGTCTTTTAACATCAGATTGGTATAAATTCTTCTTTTAATAACTCTGCAATTTACTTCATTTTTACAAAATGGAAATATGTTATAGAAACAAAGCGCTAACTTTCATTAAAACAGAAGTGTTGAAACTACAATTTTAACGAAAATTTAAAATCAAATTTAAAAAAAATAAGTACATTGCGTCATAATAACGCATTAACGATTTTTAATTGTTATTATTAGAATCAAATTCAAAGAAAAATAATACAAGCTGTTTCCATTTTTCTTCAAGTGAGCGTAGAAATTTAAATGCAGAAGTTATGATTGCCAATCCTTTAAAAGACATCAATAAAAAAATTAGAACCAGAATCTGGTCTTCATTCGGATTTGTTTCGAAAACATATCTTCTGGAAGAATCTCTAAAATATAGCGAAGAACAGGAGAGAATTTTCAACGAAATGATCGTCGAAACTGATGCAAAAGACAAAAAAGCAAAACGAGAAGCTTATGAAAAAGCTTTGTATGCATCTTACAAAGGAATTGGCGCAATGGATTTTATAAATACCGTTTTAAAATAAATACCTACACATTTTTATAATTTATAATGCTGGCCTCACTTCGGTGAGGTTTTTTTATTATAAAATTTACAATAAAATGAAAGAAAATGGTCATTTATTAGTTATTTTAGCCGTTTTAAAAGTAAGAATATACCCCTATAGACCGAATACATGGAAAACATCATCGAATCAGAGAGTTACAAAATTCAAAAACCAGAAAACTGCCTACAATTAATGACGATCAACTTATCGACTATATAAAAGAATCCGATTTCTCAAACAAACAAGTTGAAGAAGGTCGTGATTTCTGCTACTTCTTAGATAAAATCTACTACACAAGCGATACCGAAAACAGCGAATATGCTTGCGTTGCCTATACTCTTAACGAGCCTTCAAATCTTGAAAACGCTTCTGTAAAAGATGTTATTGTAGAAGAAAATGAAACTTATTTGATACACAGAATTAGCGTGTTGAGAGATGGGGTTTTGATTGATAAAATTCCTGATACTAAAATTAAAGTTTTAGATAGTGAAAATCAGAGTGAAGGCGGCATTTTAAGCAGCAACAAAAAAGTAAATATTACGATTAAAGATTTACGTCTTTATGATGTCTTAATTACAGAAGATTCGCGTACAAAGGTTTTTACTGATCGTGATTTTATGCGAAAAGAATTTCTTAAGTATGTGTACGTAACACCAAGTACTTATTGGGCTTATGGCAAATACAAATTTTCTTTTATCAATGACAGAAAAGAAGCAATCACATACAAAAAGACATTCTTTAGAGATGAAGAAGGAAATGTTTTGGAACCAGAAATTAATTTCTTGCAAAAAGGAGAAAAGTTTGTAATTGAAAAAGAAGATTATATTAACTCTTTTGATTCAAACCGAGAAATTGCTCCTTTTATTGATTTTGCAACAGATCGTAACTGGGTTGACTTATCAAATTATATTTCTCCGCTTTACGAAGACATATACAGTAAAGCTTCTTTAACAGAATTTGCTCCAAAACTGGTAGAAAAATTGGATGCCATTGCAGATCAAGACGAAAAATTACAATTTGCAATTGATTACGTGCAGAACCATGTTTACTATATTTATAATGCTGATGAAATGAATGGCCATAAACCGCAAGAGCCATCAGTAACGTATGAAAATAAACAGGGAGATTGCAAGGCAAAATCGGTTTTACTGAAGGTGGTTTTAGATTATATCAATGTTGACGCTTCTGTAGTTTTGGTTAATTTCAATTCAGATCTTTACATTAAATATTACCTTCCGTCATTATTGACTTTTAACCACGTTATTGTAAAAATCAATTACAAAGGCGGAACTTATTTTGTTGATGCTACTTCAAGGGACGAATTCGGGTTAATTGAAAATCGCGGCTACATCTATTTTATGCATTACTTGGAAGTAAAACCAAATCAGGAATTGCAGATTAAGGAGCCTTACAGATTTCCTTATTATGGAATAACTGAAAAAGCAGATTTTAGTGCTCAAAATAATATAGGAACGCTAAAATTGGTTTCGACTTACAAAGGAGGTCGTGCCAACTATATGCGTAAATATTTCAAAAACACAAACAAAAGGGAGATCATTGACAGCTGGAATAATTTCTTGTTCTATGCTTTAAATTATTCTAACGATCGAAACGGAACGGATATCAGAACCATTTTTAAAGATGCGACGATTGAACTTGTAAGCGATGATAAAAAGCTAAATGAATTTACGATTCAGTATAATGCTACAGTCGAAAATCCGTATTTTATAGATGCCGAAAAGAATCGCTTTTTAATGTATTTTGATCGCAATGTGGTTAAAAATGCTGCACGAGACTTTATGCACACGGATCTTTTGTTTTGGCATAATTTTGATAACGAGAAGTACGAAATCAATTTAACGACAGATCAAAAAATCGATACTCAAGAGAAATATACTATTCAGGAAAGTACGATCACAAATCCTTATTTTGATTTTACAAGCCGTAAAAAAGTAACCAAAAATGGTGCTTCTATAATTGTTGATTATAAACCGTTGATCAACTTAGAAATTCCAAGTGAAGATTTTGAAGATTTTAGAAATGCACATCATGAAATTGCCGATAGTAATTATGGCGTTGGAATTGACATTATCGAACAAGGTTTAATGAATATGCTAAAGTATAGTTTTAAAAAACGACTAAAATAATTTCGATATAAAAAAACGGGGCTCAAAAAGAAGCCCCGTTTTTTATTTAATTTATGTCCCGTCCTGAAATAGCGATACACAAAAAAGTATCGTATGGACAATTATTCAAAACGCACACAGAAAGATTACACCCTTAGTTTTAAACTTGGCGTTGTTAATGAAGTTGAGTCTGGGATTTTCTCAGTAACCTCTGCACAAAGACATTATGGAATCCAGGGGCGCTCGACCGTTGTAAATTGGCTCAGAAAATATGGTAACTTTGATTGGGAGAATCAAACACCATCAAATATGCCAAAGACACCTGAACAAAGAATTATGGAGCTTGAAGCTAAGGTAAAACTTTTAGAAAAACAGAAAGCTCTGCTTGAAAAACAAAATCATATCTCCGATTCTAAAACTATTATTTTTGATATGATGATAGATCTGGCTGAAAAAGAATATAATATTGATATTCGAAAAAACTTACCACCCGGACAATCCAATCCTTTAGGAAAAAAAGGCAGGAAAGCATAAGCTTTAGCTGTGGTTTGTTCGGGATAGACAGACAGGTTTATTACAGAAGCATTAAGCGTATTAAGCTCAGAAGAACCTTGGCAGAACTGGTTGTAGAGCTTGTAAAAGAACAGCGTACAGATCAGCCCCGGCTTGGCACGCGTAAACTATATCATATCCTCAATTTAAAGCTTAAAGTCTTAAAAGTAGGAAGAGATAAGTTCTTCAATATTTTAAAAGCAAATCATTTACTGATCAAGCCTAAAAGAAGCTATCATATTACCACATGGTCACATCATCGTTTTAGGAAACATCCTAACCTGATAAAAGAGTTAAATATTAAAAGACCTGAACAAGTATGGGTCTCAGATATTACTTATATCGGTAAACGTGAGAAACCCTGTTATTTAAGTTTAATAACCGATGCTTATTCAAAAAAGATAATGGGTTATGAGGTGTCTGATTCCCTTAGTGCACAAGGATGTATTAATGCTTTAAAAATGGCTCATAAGAATAGGGTCTTTAAAACTGAACAATTGATACATCATTCAGACAGAGGAATACAATATTGTTCGGATGAGTATCAGTATTTTTTAAAGAAATACAGTCTAAAATGCAGTATGACGCAAAACTCAGACCCTTATGAAAATGCAGTAGCTGAAAGAATAAACGGAATATTAAAACAAGAATTTAGGATTGATGCCTATCATCTTGAACTAGATTTAATGAAGAAACTGGTAGCTGAGATTATTAATAAATATAACCAGATTAGACCGCATTGCTCAAACTACATGCTGACTCCTAATCAAATGCATTTACAGAGAAGCATTAAAATGAAAACTTATAAAACAAAAAACAGAAGTAACTCGAAAGCTACTTCTGTCTAAAAGTGTATTTTTATTATTATTAATCCTGTATCGTTATTTTAGGACTAGTCATTACTAATTCAAAATCAGATCTTAATTTAATATCTGCTGATGAAGTTCCGATCATTACTTCAAAATCTCCTGGTTCAGCAACCCATTCTACTTTATCATTATAGAAAGAAAGTTTCTCTTTGTCAATTGTAAATTCGATTGTTTTAGATTCTCCTGCATTTAATTTCACTTTCTGGAAATCTCTTAATTCTAAAACGGGTCTTACAACAGATCCAAATTTATCTTTCAAATACAATTGAGCGACTTCTTCTCCAGCTACTTTTCCGCTATTTTTTAATTGGAAAGAAACTTTGATCGTTTCATTGCTTTTTATTTTAGTTGAAGATAATTTTAAACTTGAATAATCAAACGTTGTATAGCTCAAACCATATCCAAAAGGATATTTTGGAGAGTTTTTCAAGTCGATATAAGCCGAAACATAATTTGTTGCGTTTTCATCTTTAGCAGGTCTTCCTGTACTGAAGTGATTGTAGTAAATTGGAATCTGCCCTACTTCTCTTGGAAAAGTCATTGGCAATTTTCCAGACGGATTGTAATCTCCAAACAAAACATTTGCAATAGCATTTCCAGCTTCAGTTCCTAACCACCAAGTGTATAAAATTGCTGGAACATTATCTGCAGTCCAGTTGAAAACCAAAGGTCTTCCAGCATTTATTAAAACTACAACTGGTTTTCCTGTTGCCATAACTGCTTTTACTAAATCTTCTTGAACTCCTGGCAAATGCAAGTCGCTTCTACTTTTGGCTTCACCGCTCATGTCGCGTCTTTCACCAATACTCAAAATCACAACATCGGCTTGTTTAGCTGTCGCAACCGCTTCTGCAAAACCATCTTTGTTTGTTCCTTCTATTTCACAACCTTTTGCATACAATAATTTGGTGTTTTTGCCTACTTTATTTTGCAATCCATCCCATTGTGAAACGATCCATTTATTGTAATCAACTTCTGGAAGTTCTACAGACCAGAATCCCATGTTTTCTTTATATTCTTTTACCATTCGGACCAATAAATGCAATGGTTTTAGCATTTTTTGAAATTGGCAAAGTTTGGTTTTCGTTCTTTAATAAAACGATACTTTTTTCAGCCATTTCTCTAGCTGCTTTTCTGTGCTCTGGATTGTTTAATGCTTTTTCAGCACGTTTTTCATCTGAGTATCTGTAAGGATCATCAAATAATCCTAATTCGAATTTCTTGCGAAGAATACGTTTTACAGCATCATCAATTAAATCAATAGAAACTCTGCCTTCTTTTACTAACTCTACTAAATGCTTACGGTATGCATTACTTTCCATATCCATGTCGCTTCCTGCAGTAATCGCTGAATACGCTGCTTCTTTAAGATCTTTAGAATAACCGTGTGCGACCATTTCTCCAATTGATCCCCAGTCTGAAACTACGAAACCTTGAAAGTTCCATTTCCCTTTTAAGATATCTCTCTGCAAATGTGCATTTCCAGTTGCTGGAATTCCATTAATATCATTAAATGAATTCATAAATGTTGCTGCACCTGCATCTAAAGCCGCTTTAAATGGCGGTAAATAGGTTTCCCATAACATTCTTTCGCTCATGTCTACAGAGTTGTAATCTCTTCCTCCAACTCCCGCTCCATAAGCCGCGAAATGTTTTACGCAGGCCATAACAGAGTTTAAGTCTCCAAGTTTGTTTCCTTGAAAACCTTTTACTCTTGCGTAAGCAATTTTAGAGCCCAAATAAGTATCTTCTCCCGCACCTTCCATTACACGTCCCCAACGAGGATCACGACCAATATCAACCATTGGAGCAAATGTCCAATGAATTCCGCTTGCTGCTGCTTCTGTTGCCGCCACTCTTGCGCCTAATTCGATTGCTGCTAAATCCCAACTTGCCGCTTCTGCTAATGGAAGAGGAAAAGTCATTTTGTAACCGTGAATAACGTCTTGGCCAAACAACAACGGAATTTTAAGTCTTGACTGCATCGCCAATTCTTGGTATCCTCTTGTATATTTTGTTCCGATAACATTTAGCATCGAACCTATCAAACCTTGTTTGATTTCGTTTTGCTTGTTCGGATTAATTGTGATTGGTCCCGTTGCCTGATTGTCTCCAGTGTACTGATTTAGCTGACCAATTTTTTCTTCAATTGTCATTTTTTTCAATAGATCATTGACTTTCTGATCTATTGACTGCTGCTGTGCCGTCGCAAAAAGCGAGAGCATAAACAGTGTAATTGTAGTTGTTTTTTTCATAGTTTAAGTGGTTTACCAAACGTAAGTAGCAACTGCTCCTGCGTTTAGTGTGGTTGTGGTTTGTTTGTCGTTGTATTTTATATTAAAAGTTTCTGCCGAACCTCCATCATTTTCTACAATTAAAACTATTTGTCCTAACGGAGTTCTGAAAGAAACATTATATAGATTTCCTACAATATTACTGCCAATTCTTACTGATCCTTCTGGAACAAATTTAGAAGCATGTCCGATAATATAATATCCTACTTCTCTTTTGATATTCTGATTTTGATCAATCATCAAAGCACCTTTACAAGTTGAACATCCTCCTGGCGTGAAAGGTTTGTAAAACTCATCATTTGCTAATCCCCAAGAAAGCGCATTTTTACTCCAGTTACGCATTGAACCAATTACTACATTTTTCACACTCCATTTTAGATCTGTTTCGAAATTAGTTCCGCTTCCGGTATATTGTTCTGTAAAATACAAATCCTTATTTGGAAATTCATTATGAACAGTGGATAAAGCACTAATGTCTCCTTCATACAAGTGAAAAGCTGATCCTGCTACAAACGGATTTGCTTTTGGATCTCTTAAAATCGTCAAAGGATATTCTGGTTTATTACAGTTGTGATCGTAAACAATGATTTTGGTTTTGATTCCTGCTTTCGCGAAAGCGGGACCCAAATTATTCCCAACAAAATCTGCTTGCTGCTCTGCCAACATTAACAAACTTGGATTGTTTCCCGGGTGTAAAGGTTCATTTTGAGGCGTAATCGCATCAATTACAATTCCGTGCGATTTCATTGCCTGAATGTATTTTACAAAATATTCTGCATAAACCTGATAGTATTTTGGCTGTAAACTACCGCCTTTTGAGCTTCCGTTGTCTTTCATCCAAACTGGAGGCGACCACGGAGAACCCATTATTTTGATTTTAGGATTTATAGCTAAAATCTCTTTTAAAACCGGAATTACATCGTCTAAATCTAACCAAGATTAAAGTGTTCCAGTTTTAAATCGGTTTGACCTTCTGGCATATCATCATACGAAAAAACTTTTTCATTCAAATCTGATGCTCCAATACTTATTCTTAAATAACTTAAACCAATGGCATCTTCTTTTCTAGAAAACAATTCCTGAAGCAAAGCTTCTCTTTTTGATTTGTCTAGTTTTTTAATGGCTTGCGCACTTCCTCCAGTTAATGAAAATCCGAAACCTTCAATAGTTTGGAATTTCTCTGAAGGATTTACTTCAATGGTTTGATTTGAATTTGTTTCTGAAGTGAAAACTAACTCAGGTTGTTTTTTAAGTTTTGAAGTTTCATCTGTTGTGGTAATCCAAGAAGAAACTTTTCCAGTATTTTGTAGAGTATTTGTTGAAGATCCACAGTTGAACTGCATTGCTATTAATGGCAGCAAAACTAGGATTTGAAGTTTTTTGTTGATGTTTTTCATTTTTAATCTATTTCTATTAAGACAGGCAAATGATCTGACGGATATTTTAAATCTTTAGAATCACTTAACACTGCGTGTTTTTGAACTTTTAGACCACTATTTTTTGAAATAAAAATGTAGTCTAATAATAATGTTACGGGTTCATTGTGTTTGAAATCGTTGAAAGTTCCAGAACGAACCAAAAGGCTTTTCTATTGAAACATCTTTGGTATCATCCATCACTTTTCTGATTTCTCCAATTTGCGTTGTGTTTGGTTCAGAATTGAAATCACCCATTAAAAAAGCAGGATAATTTTTTGTGTTTAATTCTTTTATTTTAGAAAGAGCAAGCTGCACGCCTTTTACTCTAGCTTCTTCGCCCATGTGATCTAAATGCAAATTGAAAACCCAAAATACTTTTTTAGTTTTTAGATCTTTAAAAAGTCCGTATGTACAAACTCTGTTGCAAGCTGCATCCCAACCTCTTGAAACTACATTTGGAGTTTCAGACAACCAAAAAGTGTTAGATTGTTCGACCTTAAAACGATCTTTTTTATAGTAAATCGTACACGCTTCACCTAAACCTCCTTCTTCTCTTCCAACTCCGAATTTGTTATAATTTGGCAAAGCCGATGCAATATCTAACACTTGGTTTGGCGTTGCTTCCTGAACTCCGAAAACATCTGGACTGTAAAAACCAATTTGAGATGTAAAATAATCTTTTCGGTTCGGCCAAGCATTTTCTCCATCTGAAGCAACATCCAAACGGATATTATATGTCATAATTTTTAAATTCTGACCATAAAATGAGTTCACGCTTAAAAGCAGGATTACTGCAAAAACAAGTTTGTTTATCTTTTTCATGTTAAAAAATTTTAATCTTGTAAAGCTAGTGTTTACGAGGCTTTAAAGAAAAAAATCTATTTAAAAATTATGTTAATTGTATACTCTTACATAATCAATTTCGTAGGTCGCTCTTTGAAAGTTTGGATTGACAGCTCCTCCAAAATTTCCTCCCATTGCAAAGTTTATAATCACAAAGAATTTGGCATTAAATGGAGTTGTGCTTGAGTTTTTATAAGTGTAAAATAAATTATCGTCTACAAAAAATTTGATGTTTTCGGCGTCCCATTCTGCAGCATAAATATGAAACTCGGTTGTCGAATTTGGAGCGGTTGTTGTTTTGGTATCTGGCGTGTTTCCTGAGCGTCCTGGAGAATGCAATGACGAATGGATTACATTTGGATTATTTCCAACCGATTCTAAAATATCTATTTCTCCGCATAACGGCCATCCTGCGGTATCGATGTTATCTCCAAGCAACCAGAAAGCAGGCCAAGTACCGCCGCCAGCTGGTAATTTTGCGCGAATCTCTGCTCTTCCGTATTTAAAAGAAAACTTCCCTTTGGTTAGCATTCTTGTAGAAGTGTATTGGCTTCCTTGGTAATTTTCTTTGATTGCCGTAATTTTCAAAAGACCTCCTTCTATTTTTACATTTTCAGGGCGGTTTGTGTAATATTGTAATTCGTTATTTCCAAAACCGTTTCCGTTTCCTAAATCATAACCCCATTTATTAGAATCGGGAGCTCCGTCTGTATTAAATTCATCTGACCAGATTAATTTTCTGGCTACGAAAATATTTACTGTTGCAGAAGTATTGGTATATTTTATTCCGTTAAATGCTGTAACATCAATCGTATAGGTTTTTGTTCCGGGTTGCGTAAATTCGTATGTAAAACTGCTAGTTGTAAACTCTTTTGTTTCATTGTTTACCACTACCTTATACGACTTTGCATTAGGAGCATCAATTTTTAAATTAATTTTTCCACTTCCATCTCCATTTGGCATTTCGGCAGTTTTGCCCACTACATCAACTTGTACAGAAATTTTATCTGGAGTTACAACGACAGGGGTATCTGTCGTATCGTTGTTACTGCTGCAAGATTGGAATACAAACAACAGAATTAAAGTAAGAACTCCAGCTCTATTTGCGAGATTAATCATTTTCATCTTTTTATTATTTAAATGGTTTAGTTAATAAATTGAATATCAAGATAAATATTATTTCTTCTACTTTTTGTTTTTGTTCATAACAAAAAGTTTTAGATCAAAACGACTTTTAAATTTTATGCGTTTATTTCCAAGTATAAGTTCCGACAGATCCTGCTTCAAGTGAAGTAGTTACCCATTTTCCATTGAATTTAATATTGAAAGTTTCAGTTGCAGAACCATCATTTTCAACAATCAATACTTTAGAACCTGAAGGTGTGATAAAAGCAACATTTTGCAAGCTCCCACCAGAATTGCTCTCGATTCTAGTAGATCCCATTGGAACAAATTTTGAAGCATGGGCAATAATATAATACGCCACATTACGCTGAAAACTATCGCCAGAAGTTATTGTGATAGCTCCTTTACACATTGTACATCCTCCATCTGTATGAGGTGCCAAAATTTGCATTATTTGCCACATTCCATTCTAAAGCATTTTTACTGTAATTTCTCATCGATCCGATAATTACATTTCGAAGATGCCATTTTAAATCACCATCAAAACTACCTTCAGAAGATGTCCATTGTTCTGTAAAATATACGTTTTTCGTTGGATAAGAATTGTACACATTCGTTAGTGCACTAATATCTCCTGCATATAAATGAAAAGCCGATCCGTCAACAAAAGGAAAGGCATCTGCATCTGCCAAAATTGCTTTCGGATAATTTGGATTATCGCAATTATGATCGTAGGCAATAATTTTTACGTTTAGATTTGCGGCTTTAAATGCAGGCCTAAACTCTTTTTAATAAAACTCCCCTGATCAGTAGCAGACATATACATACTTGGGTTATTCCCGTCATGCAAAGGCTCGTTTTGAGGAGTTACAGCATCGATTGTAATTCCTTCTGTTTTCATCTGTTGAATGTATTTTACAAAATATTTAGCGTAAACATCATAATATTCTGTTTTCAGTTTTCCGCCTTTAAAACTTGCTACATCTTTCATCCAAATAGGCGCAGACCAAGGCGTTGCTAAGATTAATATTTTAGGATTAATTGCCACAATTTCTTTCAGCATGGCAATTAGATTTTTGTCTTTTTCTAGACTGAATTTCTCTAGATTTAAATCTGTTTCTCCAGCTGCAAGATCGTCGTAAGTAAATGGTGTTGCATTTAAATCTGAAGCTCCGATACTGATTCTGATATAACTCACTCCAATTGAGTTTTCTCCGTTTCCGAATAATTCTTGCAAAAGAGCAGTTCTTTTAGCCGCATTTAATTGGTTTATAACATCTACGCTTCCTCCTGTCAAGGTATATCCGAAACCATCAATAGTCTGGTATTTTTGATTAGCATTTATTTCAATATTAGCATAACCATTTGCTGTTGTACCAAATCCTAATGTCCCTGATTGTTTTGCCAATAAAACACTTTGATTGCCTTTTGTAAGCCAAAAATCAACATCATTTGTTACTACTACTGGAGGGTTTACAACTGGTGGATTTACTGGCGGATTTTCTACCGGATCGCTTGAAGAAGAGCATTTTACTTGAGCCATTACAGCTGCCAAAAAGAAAAACGCTTTTATGGTGTTCTTTAGATTGAATTTCATATTTCGTGGTTATTTAGTTAGCTGACAATTAATTTACAATTGTCTGTATAGCGTGTGCCGGAATTGTAATTATTGTTTTTTCTTTTTGATTTTCTAAAGAATAAATAATCTCTTTTTCAGATTGATTCATTACGATAGTTATCAATTTTCCGTCAGAATTTTTAAAAGAAGTGCTTAACAACGATTTGTCGTTTACGGTTTCAAGTACTCTTTTTGCATTTGGTCTAATGAATTTCGAGAAATGTCCAATATAATAATACATTGGAGTATAGATTAATTCATCTTTTGTGGTATCAGCATGAATAGGCGCAAAACAGAAATTGCCAACATGATTAGGGCCTCCATTTTGGTCTAAAAGAATATTCCAGTCTGTCCAGCCTACAGTTCCGTTATTAAAATCATGAATCATATTGATTCCGTAACGTTCTGCATTACCCCAAAACTGATATTTTGAAGCATCAAATTTCTCAATACATCCTTCGGTAAAAAGGAGATTTTTATTTGGAAATGCTTCATGAACTTTCGCTACTGATTCGAATTGAGGCGGGCCTCCATTCCAAGTTTCATACCAGTGAAATCCAATTCCCCAAGCATATTTAGAAACTTTTGGATTTGAGAAAACAAGATTAGCTCTTTTTTCCAACATATCTCCCCTATTATGATCCCAAATAATAACGTTTTTAGAACCTAGTCCTTCTTTTTCTAAAGTCTGGTCCAAGATGATTTTTAAGAAAATCTCTTTCTGCTTCTGGAGTGTAAATGCAAGATTCCCAACTTTGTTTTGCCATTGGTTCGTTCTGAACTGTTAATCCCCAGATTGGAATTCCTTCTTTTTCGTATTCTTTTATAAACTTAGCATAATACAATGCCCAAGCAGGAGCAAATTCTGGCAACAAAACGCCGCCGTGCAAAATATCATTATTGTCTTTCATGAAAGCTGGGGGACTCCAAGGGCTGACAAATAAGGTTAGTTTCCCGCCGGCTGTTTCAATTGCTTTTTTAATTAATGGAATTCTATATTTGCGATCGTGGTTTATATTAAAAGTCTTTAGTTCTTTGTCTCCTTCAGAAACATAAGCATAGCTGTCACTGCTGAAATCACAGCTGTGAATGTTTGTTCTTGCCAAAGTATAACCAATACCTTTGTTTTTATCGTAATAAGCAGTTAAGAATTCCTGCTGTTTTTTAGGCGATAATTTTGCGAAAACTTCTGCACTTGCATCTGTAATTGCGCCCCCGATTCCGAGGAAGTTCTGGTCTGTTTTTTCAGTATTTATTCGAATAGATACTGTTGGTGTTTTTTGTTGTGTAGTGTTGTTTTTTGAAATTAAATCATTTGATAAAGTCAATTTCAAATTGGTGTTTTCGGCAGTAGTATAAACCTTTATTTTGCTGTTTTTTTGAGCTGTAATTTTTGAGCTAAAACCGCTTAATTGAATTAAGACAAAGGCTGATAAAAATATTTGAGAGGTAACTTTCATGTTGCTTAAATAATCGTTTTAAAATTAAAAGCAAGAGAAGACTAAGATGGATGATTCAAATTAGTCCTCTTCATTACTTTACTACAAAATATTAATAAACAAGTGTTTGTATAGCGTGCGGCGGAATTTTCACTTCTGCCTTTTTATCTCCAATAATCAAATTGTAGGTAAGGTCGTTTGCCGATTGGTTCATGACAATTGTTGCCATTGTTCCGTCAGCATTTAAAAAAGAGGTGCTTAATAAAGCACTTTTGCTTACTGCAGTACTTACTCTAACTGCATCTAAACGGATGAATTTTGAAAAGTGTCCGATATAATAATAAGATGGTGTGTAGATTAATTCTCCTGTCGTTGTATCTGCATGGATTGGTGCAAAACAGAAATTTCCAACATGATTAGGTTCTCCAAACTGGTCTAAAAGAATATTCCAGTCTGTCCAAGCTACTGTTCCATTATTAAAATCATTTATCATATTGATTCCGTAACGCTCTGCATTACCCCAAAATTGATATTTCGATGCGTCAAATTTTTCGATACATCCTTCAGTAAACATCAGTTTTTTATCTGGATACGCTTCATTTACTTTCCCTACATTATCAAACATCGGCGCACCGCCCGACCAAGTTTCATACCAGTGAAATCCCATTCCCCAAACATATTTTGACGCTTCTGGATCTGAGTAAATTACGTTTGCACGATAGTTCATTAAATCGCGGTTATGATCCCAAACGATTATTTTTTTATTGCCAAGGTTCTCTTTTTTCAAAGTTGGTCCAAGGTAATTTTTGATAAAGTCTCTTTCAGCTTCAGCTGTGTATATACAAGATTCCCAAGTCTGCACCGCCATTGGTTCATTTTGTGTAGAAGTTCCCCAAATTGGGATTCCTTCCTTTTCATAAGCTTTAATAAATTTCACATAAAAATTAGCCCAAGTCTGGTAGTATTCTGGAAGTAAAGTCCCCCCTTTCAAAACATTCTTATTGCTTTTCATAAAAGCATTTGGAGACCAAGGCGCAACGTATGTTGTCAATTTTCCTCCCGCTTTCTGAATGGCTTGTTTGATTAAAGGAATACGATACTGTCTATCATGATCAATAGAAAAAGTCTTCAAATCTTTGTCACCTTCTTCGATATAAGAATAGCTTCCACTGCTAAAATCAGAACTTTGAATTGTTGTTCTTAGCAAAGAATAGCCAATACCTTTTTGCTGATCGTAGTAAGCATTTAAAAATTCGGCTTGTTTTTCTTTTGAAAGTTTAGCAAATATTTCGGCGCTAGCATCTGTAATAGCCCCTCCGATTCCCATAAAAGTCTGAAACTTTTTAGATGGCTGTACAAAAACAGAAGTTTCTGTTTCTAGAGGTTGTTTTGCGGCAGAAAAAGTCAAATTATCTGTTGTAGTTAATCGCAACTTAGAATTCTCTGCGGTAGTGTAAACAGTTATCTTTTTGCCGCTGGTTGTAAACTCTTTTTTTGTCTTTGGCTGTTGTGCAAATGCTGCAGCAGAAAACAAAAGGCATAAAATTTTTAGGCTATTTTTTTTCATTCGCTTCCAATTATTGTGTGTTATTAAATTGAAGTTTAGAAGAAATCAAAAATCGAGTTCTACCCTTTGAAGGATTTAAAAAATAGCCCATACTCATAATGATTATGGGCTATTTACAACCAAACTTAAACTTAAACTTAACTTTTTATTTTCCTCTGAACTCAATTTTTGTAACTGTAATTCCGTCTTTAGTGAAAGTATTACCGCCAGAACGAATCAATAAGTAGATTTTTCCGCTTTCATTGAATTTTACAACATTTGAAACTGTACCCGTTACATCATTTTTAACACATCCAATTGCGGATAATTTTCCTGAAAATTTCTCTTTTGCGCAACCATCCCACGTACTTAGACCCATTACTTTATTGTCTTTATATTCTACCCCAGGCTGAGGCAATGATTTACCAGCATAAACTTCAAACCAAGTTTCATCGGAACCACTTGGGCAAGACACTGTCATATCTATAGTATATTCTCTATCTTTTACAACTTCGATTGCTTGGTAGATACCTTCTTGAGCCCATCCGCCTGGCGAATGAATTGTAGCACTGTTATTAGCAAAAGACCAAAAAGCAGCACCCGATGGGCTTAATTGTACGCTAGTCCATTTAGCTTGATCTGCAGCTGTAGCAAAAGTTCCTCCTTGCACTAAGTTTCCTTTTGCAGGATCTGTTTGTGCTACTATAATTTGCTGAGAAGAAGTTGCAATTACTGCTCCAGCTCCAATAGCTGTATGCGTAACCGTATACGTTCCTGCATCAGGTAAAGAAATAACTTGATTCATTTTTCCTGGACTAGCCCCGTCACCAGTATCCCATTTAGAAGAAATAACTCCTTTAGGCTGTGCCGTTAAAAGGTAAGTATTCATAGCACCTGCAACTGGTGTTATTGTAAACGAAGCATCAACATTCGTAGCTACAAGAGGATTCTCATTAACTTCTTCGCTGCAACTGCTTAGTGTTCCTAATGCTAAAGTTAGCATTAGGTATACACTTTTTCTAAAATATATATTTAGGTTCATTTCTTTTTGTTTTGGTTAATTAGTAAATACTATTGGTAATTAGGATTTTGTTTCAATTTAGTACCGTTAAGTTCTGTGTACGGAATTGGGAAAATCTCATCTGTTCCAGCATCAAAACCTCTATCAGATAAGGCTGCCGCTGCATCTCCCCATCTTACTAAATCGAAGAATCTATGTCCTTCACCCGCTAACTCCATTCTTCTTTCATGTTTGATCGCTGCTAATGTTACAGGAACTGGATCTAGTCCTGCTCTTTTTCTAACTGCATCAAGTAATGCTTGTGCTCTTGCTCCAGATCCTAAAGCTTCTGCTTCCATTAAGTAAGTATCTGCAAGTCTGATTATATAGGAATTTTGTTTGTAGTTCAACTCTGAGTTACCTCCACCTGTACTAACATCCGACTGTCTTGGAAGATATTTGTTCAAGAAAAATCCAGTATCTTGGTAAGCTGGAATATAATCTGCTTTACCTGCTGCTTTTAACGCTTTTAAGTCAAGAATTGTAGCATCCTTACGTGGATCGCCTTGCATTGCATCATATAATTTTTGTGTTGCAACGTTAAATGCCCATCCTGCAGGAAGGTTTGGCGCATCAGAACCTTCTGGTCTAGAATATCCTCTAGGTCCCAACCATGATGTTTAATGAGTTACCTTCGTCTCTACCTTGCCCCCAGAATGTCCAATCAGAGTTTCCTGCACTACTGTGAGATACTTCGATTAATGATTCTGCGTTGAATTTGTTTGATGTAATCCATAAGTCGCTAAATTTATCTAACAATTTATTGCCATATTGATTTACTCCTCCTGGAGTACCATTTACTTCTGCTAAAACAGCTGCTGCTTCTGCTTTTTTACCTTCAAATAAATACACTTTTCCTAATAGTGCTTGAGCTGCTCCTTTGTTAAATCTTCCAGCTTCAGTTTTTGCAACTACCGTATTTGGTAAAACTGCAATAGCCTCTGTTAAATCTTTTTCGATTTGAGCATAAATTACCTCTGGTGCAACTTGCTCAGGTGTAAAGATTGTTTCTGTTGTTAATGGCTCTAAAACTAATGCAATGTTTTTGAACAATCTTACTAAGTTAAAATAGTAAAATGCACGTAGTGTTTTAGCTTCTGCAGCAAATCTATTTCTAACTGCATCATTCATTGAAGCGGCTGGTAACTTAGATAACAAAATATTTGCTCTAGAAATACCTTGGTAGTGATCGTTCCAGTAGCTTCCTGGAATAGTGATTGAAGAAAGTGAGTGTGTAGAGAAATTTTGAATTCCTGTTCCATCTGTAGAACTACCTCCACCAGCATAAAAATCGTCAGAACCAGCATTCAACATTGCTACTAGGTTTTCAAAACCTCCAGTGTTTTTTCTAATTGGATCGTAAACTCCAATTAAAGCGGCATAACATTGCTGCTCATTAGAAAAGTAGGTACTTGTATCAAATTTTCCTTGTGGGTCAATGGTCACAAAATCTTCAGAACAAGATCCTAGAACAGCCATTGCCACAGCGATATATATATATTTAAATTTTATCGTTTTCATGATTCTTTAATTTTTTTAAAATTGAACGTTAGCTCCAAACAGAATAGATCTTGCTTGCGGATAAACTCCTTTATCTACACCATAAACCTGACCTCCAATTTCTGGATCAAATCCAGTATATTTTGTAAAAGTGATTAAGTTTTCTCCAGTTAAATAAAAACGTAATTTATCTGCTCCAATTTTAGATGATAAACTAGCTGGCATTGTGTAACCAAGAGTTACCACTTTTAGACGCAAGTAGTTTCCATTTTCAAGATAAAAATCAGACATGTTAGTGTAATTTTTATTTGGGTCATTATTTGTCAATCTTGGATAATCGTTTGATGTTCCCTCTCCAACCCAACGCTCTAATGCTTTAGTCTGGTAGTTTGCATTCAATACATCTAATCTTCTTAAACCTTGGAAAATTTTGCTTCCCGCAGCTCCTTGAGTAAATGCCATAAAGTCAAAGTTTTTGTAATCTAAATTTACGGTAAAACCAAAAGTATATTTAGGCAAGTTTGTTCCTAAGAATTGTTTATCGTCCTCAGTAATATTTCCGTCACCATTTGTATCTACCCAACGGAAATCTCCAGGTCTAGCATTTGGTTGGATTAAACCACCTGCTGCATTTTTGTATGCTGCAACTTCAGCTTCATTTTGGAAAATACCAGCTGTTTTAAAACCATAGAATTCGTTAAATGAGTGTCCAACTTGTGTTCTAGTTACTGGCCCCATAGATTGGAAACTAGCATCTCCAACAATGAAATTAGTAGATGATCCTACATAAGTAATTTCGTTTTTCAGGTAAGCAACGTTAGCATTAACACCTAAGTTAAAATCTCCAAGTCTTTTCTTGTATCCTAATTCCAGCTCAAAACCGCTATTGTCCATATCTGCGATATTTGCAGAAGGCGCATCAACAACTCCTACATATCCAGGAATTACAATGTTTCTTAAGATTCCTTTTGTTGTTTTTTTGTAGTAATCAGCAGTAAAAGTAAAATCATTAAATAATTTTGCATCAAGACCTACAGTTGTTTGAGAAGTTTCTTCCCATCCTAAGTTTGCATTTGGAAGAGTAGAGTTTCCGTATCCTGTTGTAATATCTCCTGTATTTCCAACAGCATAATTGTAACCTCCAACTACCAATGCTCTATATTTAAAATCATCAATGTTATCGTTACCTACAACTCCATAACCTCCACGTATTTTTAAAGTATTAACTACATTGTTTTCTTTCCAGAAACCTTCTTTAGAAAGTACCCATCCAAGAGAGAATGAAGGGAAAACTCCCCATTTGTTATTTTCTCCAAAACGAGTTGAACCATCACGACGAACAATCCCAGTAAAAAGATATTTTTCCATGTAATCGTAGTTTGCACGTAAGAATAATGAAGATAATTTGTGCTCTACTTTATCGCTTGTTCTTGTTGTTCTATCTGCTTGAGGAATATCAAAATTCCAAGAAGCGTCTTTGTAGCTTGTAATTGGAAGACCAAACATTGTTGTTCCGATAGTAGTACCAATATTCTCAACATAAGCACCTTGTCCTGCTAAAACACTAAAATTGTGCTCTCCAAATTTGTTAGCGTATGTTAAGATATTTTCAAGAGTCCAAGAAAATGATTTTTCATTGTTTTGGTTATAGTTGTTTCTATCCGCTTTCATATTTGGGTTTAAGAAGTTAACCGGAGTAAACATCTCATCTCCCCAATATGCAATCTTACCACCAAGTGTAGTTCTAAATTTTAAATGACTTGTAATGTTAGCTTCTAAATAAGCATTACCAACAAAATCATCTGACCAGTTGTAACCTCCTAATCTTGTTTGAGTATAGGCTAGAGGGTTTGTCATCTCTTGCTGCACTAAAGAAGAAATTCCGTAAGGATTTCCGTTTGCATCTCTAATAACATTTGGGTTTGTATAGAAACCTGTATTTGCTACAGCAGGATCAGTAACCACTAGTGGAGTAAGTGGGTCTAAGTTAATTGCAGAGCTTAACGGTTCACCAAACTCACTGTTTGTATTACCAATACCTTTAGACTTTTGGTGTGTATATCCGAAAGTTTGTCCGAAAGTAAAATAATCAGAAATTTTGTGTGTAGAGTTTAATCTGAAGTTTTTCTTCGTATAATTAGAAATTTGAGTAGCTACGATACCTTCTTGATCTTGAATTCCAAAAGAAGCATAAAAAGTAGATTTTTCACCACCACCGCTAATGCTTAATTCATGTGTGTATCTGAAAGCAGAATCATTAAAAATGGCATCTTGCCAATCTGTACCTTTACCGAAAGAAGCTGGATTTGCATATTTAATAGCTCCGCCATCATTCAAAGATTTTTCATTCATAAGAGTTGCATACTGAGTCGCATTCAACATATCTAATCTTTTAGCTGGAGCAGAAATACCTGCAAAACCATTATAGTTTACAGAAATTTTTCCTGATTTTCCTTTTTTGGTAGTAACCAAAATAACCCCAGTTGCAGCACGAGTACCATAGATTGCAGCAGAAGCAGCATCTTTAAGCACCTCAATAGACTCAATGTCAGATTGATTGATGAAACCTATTGCACCAGCATCTACAGCAATTCCGTCAACAACCCATAAAGGATCATTTCCTCCTTCTCTAAATGTAGTGATACCTCTTACACGAACTTTTGATGCCGCACCAGGCTGTCCAGAAGTTGCCGCTACAGAAACCCCTGCTACTCTACCTTGTAGCGTCTGCTCAACTCTTCCGTTTGGCACTTTTTCAAGATCAGCTGCTTTTACACTAGAGATTGCACCGGTTACAACAGATTTCTTTTGAGTTCCATATCCAACAACTACAACCTCATTTAAAGATTGTGACTCTGGTTTTAATTGAATTGTAATTTTTGTTCTTCCGTTTACTGCTTCTGTTACTGTAGCGTAACCAATAAAAGTAATTGTTAATGATCCGTTTGATGGTGCCTGAATCTGGAATTTTCCGTCAAAGTCTGACGCAGTAGATTTAGTGGTACCTTTTAATAAAACTGTTGCACCTGGGACAGGCAAACCATTTTCATCATTAATTATTCCATTTACTGTGACATCCTGAGCCACAGCAATAACCGAGAATAACAAAGATGAAATACAAAAAACAAGTAATTTTGTTAATTTCATTTTTCTAAAAATTTTGGTTAATTAATTAGTAATTTGATGCAATACTAAAACTAAATTTTTACTTTTCACATCATAAAGTCATTACAAAAACACATCAAAAACAAAAAAATAATATTATAAAAACACATCAAAAAAATCATAATTATTTAATTATTAGCACTTTAAAAAAACAAAAAATAGTACTAAAGAAAAGTTAATATTAAAAAATAACACTACATCAACTTTTTGCTACAATAGTTTATTAAAAATCATTAAAACTACAACGTGATAGTACCTACTATTACGTTGTAAATAGCTATTAAATAAACAATTAGAGGAATAAAGCTTTCATTTTTACTAAAACCAAAAAAACAGAGAATATCGTTTTTTTACCCTACTTTTTTTACATTATCAGCAATAATTTTTATTATAAGAAAAAACTTATTTTGCAAAATTTTACAGGAAATTACTTTCTTTTAAAAAGATTTATAGATCAAAATAATGGGAAATAACACCTTAAAAAATGGAAAAAACATCTTTTTTATCGCAAATGAGAAGAAGGTTGGTTTTTCATTGGAATTTAATCTCGCAATTGTACTTTCTTTTAAAGCGCTTTTAAGAGTTATTGTAATTTTATTGTAAAAGAAAAAGAGAATAAGAAAAGAATTTTAAAAAAAGCCTTAGAAAGCTTCAAAACACCATTGTACATTTCCTATACTTCCTTAAATGAAAATAAAAAAGAGTTTTGTTGGGATATGGTCAGGAAACTAGATATAAAAGGCCTTTTGAGGCGTTACAGAGCATATCGCTTACAATCACATTGACTTAACTTCTAGGAAAGTAATAAGCAAAAAAATAGCCCATAATCGAAATTATGGGCTAACCAGGCAATAAACTTAACTTAAACTAACCATAGTTTAAATCGTAAATACACTTCTTTCTGAGAATGAAGCATAAAAGGTTTGAAATTCGAAAAAGGAATCTTTTAGTCTTCCTTTTTCGAAATAACTAACACAAAATATTTTATTCAGGTCTATAAACAAATGTCCAACCAGTTCCAGCATCTTTTAAACTTCTTGGCACATATAACACCAATTTATCTTCTGTAAGCGTAACAACATTATACTCATTGGCAGTGTTTCCAGCTTCATATCCTAAAATCTTTGAATTCGTAATAAATAGCTTTTTATTAGCAATATCCAAAACAAAGCTTCCTTTTTCAGCTGTTGCAGAAGCTGTTTGATAATGATTATAATTCGCAGCCCCATTTAAGTCAAAATGCATTTTACCAGCAACGTCTAGAGGAGGACAACAATCTCCCGCATTCCACCATGCAGTCATGGCTGAATCAGGATTATCTGGAGGAGACATAAACCAATACGCTTCACCTGTACCTGCGGCACCATCAAAAACCCAAGTCTTACCTGCCGCAGTGTTAGTACTAACTAAATCATACCAATCTTGATCTAATGGAGTATCAAGTTTGTCGACTTGTACATCTATCGTTTTTGTAAAAAATTCTCCTCCTAATGTTCCTACGAATGTAAAAGTAGACTTGCCAGGAATTGGATAAACAACAGTTACTTCATTTGTAAGCGCTTTTCCTAAATTATAGTCCCAATATCCCGTAACACCAGGCGTATCCATACTTAAAGTAATTTTATTTCCGCCAGGAGGGGTTTGCACACTTTTTAATTGAACACCAGCAACGTCTGTAGAATTCTGTAAATGCTGTTCATCTACAATTGGGTCACATGCCGAAAAGACCAGCATAAACACAGCAATTAGTAAATATTTTATATTATGAATTTTCATCTTTCTAATTATTAATAGTTATTAAATATTACCAACCCGGATTTTGATTGTAAACTCCATTCAATAGTCTGATTTCAGTTTCAGGAATCGGAACCAACCCTTTAGTTTCGGTTCTGTATTTTACACTATAATTAGCATCCACACCAGAATTTCTAACTTGAGTTACGTCATTAAAAGCAGTTTCAACATCTCCCCAACGAACCAAGTCAAACCAGTGCAAACCTTCAAAAGCCAATTCATGCAAACGTTCTGTTTTAATATTCTCAAGAGAATAGGCAACTGGTCCTAGGTGTGCTCTTCCTCTTACCGCATTCATACCGTCAGCTGTTTTAGTAATTTCAGAATGCATTAATAATACATCTGCAAAACGCATAAAAATAAAGTCTTGAGCGTGCATCAACTGCATATCTGTAATTGACCAAGCATACATTTGAACAAACATACCAACATATGATCCTTTACCATTGTCGTGCTGTAATGAAACATATTTTTTATTAAAATACCCTGTTTCATGGTCCCTTTATCTGCGGCATAGCCATCTGTTCCTTGATCTGCTTTACCCACTTCAAGTATAGAACCTCTTTTTCTTGGGTCGGCATCATCCCAGCCACTATACAATCTCGGATTTACCGTACACCATCCCCAGCCTTCTCCGAAAGGCGCCAATGAGTTACCACGCAATGAATTAAACAGGGCAAGTCTATTAGTATAACTTTGACCATTTGTCCAATCCCAGTTACCAAAAGAATATCTTTGTACAAACATTGTCTCTAAATTTCCTGTTCCAAATGTTGGAGTAACACCATCCTGACCAACCCATGACAATCCTTCTGCTGCAGCCCAAGGCAATACACTATCGCTTTTTGCACTTTTATTCACATAAGAATACGGCCAAAGGTTTCTGAAATCAGATGCTAACTTATGACCACTATTATTGATACAATCATCTAAATAAGAGGCAACTTGCGTTCCTGTTAAAGAACCGCCGCCTACAAGAGGTAAATCTGCGGTTGCTTTCTTTTCGATATTGCTCATGTATCCAGTATAAAACAAAAATACACGTCCTAAATAAGCTTCAGCAACCCATTTATTAGCATGTCCATATCTAGAAGTCGGAATACTTGTAAATGGCGTAGAAGGCAAGGTTTCAATAGACAATTTCAAGTCAGATGCAATTTGCGCAAAGGTCTCCTCGTAAGTTGCTCTCGGCACCAATCTATCAGCATCATACGTTATAATCAGTGGAACACCTCCAAAGAATTTAGCTAATCTGAAATAAAAGAAAGCTCTCATAAATAAAGCTTCACCAAGCGCTTGCTTTTTAAAATCATCTGCTTCTTGCGGTGTATTAAAATACTTAGAAAAATCTGCCGTTGGCACTTTTTCTATAATGGCATTTGCTCTAGAAATTCCATTGTATGACTGTTTCCACATGTCGCGATAAGTATCTTCAGCAGGATCTTCAAAATTATCTACCCATTTAGCCGATTTATCATCAGGCACCTCCTCCACCAAACATCATATTATCCATTAAATTGGCAGCAACCTGTTCTTCACTATGAACATTCGCTGTATAGATGGCATTATAAACACCTGCCATGGCTTCGTTTATATCAGTAGGGCTCTTATAAAAACTATTTAAACTCTTTTCTGAAAGGTTCTCGGTATCCAGATAATCATCACAGCTCGATACTGCAAAAATTGCTGAAATTGCTATTATATATCTTAGTTTTTTCATTGTCAATGTTTTAATATTAAAAATCTGCACTTAATCCAAACATTACTGTTCTCGATTGTGGATATAGACCAAGATCTACCCCAGAAGCCCATGAATAGTTTGTATTATCTCCTCCCCAGCGAACCTCTGGATCCATACCATCATATTTAGTAAATGTGTACAAGTTATTTACTGCAACATAAAATTTAAGATTCGAGATAAATTTAAAATCTTTCAGTATTTCATTAAAATTATAACCTACAGTTAAATTATTAATTCTCAAATAATCAGCATTGTGCATGTATATATCAGAAACATAATTTGTATTTCTGTTTGATACAGAACTTAAACGAGGCATTTTGTTCGAAGTTCCTTCTCCGTGCCAACGATCAAAAACATCTGAAGTATAATTTTGTTTCGGACTATCAGCAAATGATCTGTAAGATTGCATTACCTGCATTCCGTATTTCCCTGCCATTGTAGTGTTTAAATACACATTTTTATATTCGAAGTTTAATTGGATACCTAATTGGAAATCAGGATTTGGATCTCCTAACATTGTTTTATCTTTTTCATCTATAACACCATCGTTATTTAGATCGACAAAACGAACATCACCAGGACGCTGATCATTAAAATAAGGCTGACCTGTACTAGCCTACGTAAGCCTCAACCTCTTGTTGGTTTTGTAAAATTCCTGCTGTTTTAAAGCCATAGAAAGAACCAATCGCGTAACCTACTTGTGCTCTTGAAATCTCTGAGGTTCCTTGAGATAGTACGTGCGATAAACCGTTAATGATACCATTACCGTTTGCAATTCTTGTAACTCTATTTTTATTGAAAGCTCCACTTACAGTAGCCCCATATTTAAAGCCACCTATTTTATCTTTCCAACTAACAGAAAGTTCATAACCCGTATTTTCAATATCTCCTCCATTAATATAAGGATCATCAGCACCAGCAGTTCCAGGATATTGCGCTTTAACCAACCAGTCTTTTGTTGTTTTCTTGTACCAGTCAAATGTTACTCCTAATCTTGAATCGAAAAAACTTGAATCAAATCCGAAATCTAACTGTTCTGAAGTTTCCCAGCTAACATCTGGATTTGGCACTGTTGAAGGATATGCAGTCTGTCCAGAAACTGGTTTTGTATCTCCAAAGAAGTACCCAGGGAAAGCATATTTAATACTAGATGAGTAATAGAAAGCATAATCAGTATATTGATTACCGTTTTGCCCCCAGCTTGCTCTTAACTTCAAGAAATTAAGATATTTTGAAGTGCTTGCCATAAAATCTTCTTTTGTAACAACCCATCCTGCAGAAACTGACGGGAAATTACCATACTTGTTTCCATCACCAAAGTTTGAAGATCCATCACGACGTATAACTGCAGAAAGAAGATATTTCTCTTTATAATCGTATTGTGCACGTGCAAAATAAGACATAATAGCACCGCCACCCGCTGCTTTATCAAAGCCTGTTGTATTAATATCGGCAACAGTTCCAGGGCTCTTAGTGTTATCTAAATAAGAATACTTTGGATCATTTGGAAACAATAAACCGTTTCTTGAACCATATACATTATTATCAACAATTCTTTGCCATAACTCTGTACCAATTACTGCATTAATATTATGATTACCAATTTGTTTCTGATACGCAGCTGTATTCGTCCATGTTGAGTTAGCACCAAAATACTGAGATTGCGTAGCGCCATCAATAGCATCATTGTAAAGTACTCCCAAATGATAGGTTGGGTTCATTGTTCTATTGTATCCAAACCATGAATCGATTCCATAAACTGATTTAAATCTCAGGTTAGAAATTGGCTCAATCTCTACAAATACATTCCCAATAATTTTATGATCTTTTGGATAATTGTAATTACTTCTGTAATACATTACCGCCAAAGGATTTGTTTGATTTGTATTTAACCCATCCAATGTAGGAGTAAATCCGTATTCGTTGATATTTCTATCAATCGCTGTCTGCCAATAAGCAGGCTGTAACGGGTTTTGTGTAAGAGCATTATGCAAGTCGTTTCCATAAATGTTTCCATTTGAAACATCTCTCTTTTGAATATTGGTATACGTTAAATTCTCTCCAATAGTGATAATATTATGGCTTTCATTTTTTTTCAAAACCATTTGGGTATTCATCCTTGCGGTTAATCTTTTAAATCCAGCATCCACTATATTTCCACCTAGTATACCGTCTTGATCAAAATAAGAAACCCCAAATGAATACGTAATATCTTCAGTTCCTCCAGTAATATTAATCGAATGATTCACTACAGGAGCATCCTTTTTAGACATTTCATTGATCCAGTTCGTTCCTGTCCAACCATTTTGCAGTTTATTCCAGATCTCTTCTCCAAGCTGTGTTCCAGCTCCAGGATAATTTCTCTCTAACCAATCGTTGGTAGTCAACATTGTTTTCCAGTCATTTGGAGCAAGACCATCATTTACTCTTCCTTCATCCATGATATACATGTATTCTTGCGCATTTAAAGGATCCAGATTTTTGTAGATGTTCTGAATTCCAAAATAAGTGTCATAAGAAATTTTAGCCGGTCTTCCTTTACGTCCTTTCACTGTAGTTACCAAAACAACTCCATTTGCTGCCCTAGAACCATAGATCGCAGCAGAAGCCGCATCTTTAAGAACATCTATAGACTCGATATCTGAAGGGCTTAGATAATCAATATCTCCGACAGCAACTCCATCTACGATATACAAAGGATTTGAAGATCCAATGGTACCGATACCACGGATAACAACTTTTGTTCCAGCCCCTGGTGCACCACTATTTCTAGTAATGCTAATACCTGGTGCAATACCTTGAAGAGCTTCCATTGCCGATCCTGTATTCAATTCTTTTAGTGTTTCTCCTTTTAAGTTAGTAGAAGCACCCGTAATCAAAGCTTTCTTTTGTGTACCGTATCCGATAACTACAACTTCATTTAAACTTTGAGATACTGCTTTAAGAACAATAGTAAGCTTGGTTTTTCCTCCTATTGCTTCATTTACAGTTTCAAAACCAACGAAACTAATAGTCAAAGTTCCGTTAGAGGGAGCACTAATCTGAAACTTCCCATCAAAGTCAGATGCAGTTGCTTTATTGGTTCCCTTTACTAAAACCGTCGCACCTGGGACGGGTAATCCACTTTCGTCATTAATGATTCCATTTATGGTCACATCCTGAGCTAATGCGACAACAGAAAACAGTAAAGACGAAATACAAAAAATAAATAATTTTGTCAATTTCATTTTTCTAAAAATTTTGGTTAATTAATTAGTAATTTAATGCAATGATAATGTTAAATTTGAATAAACTCTTATTAAAAATCTTTACAAAAACACTTCAAACTAAATATTAACACACTACAAAAACACAACATTTATCTTTTAAAAAACTGATTTACTGAGTTTTAATTTTTAAAAAAAATTGTTATAAAAATGTTAATTAAAAAAAACGTATATTACATGAGCAGAAGAGTAACTATTACGTTATAATTTATAAAAAAATCAAAAAACAAGATTTATCGTGATTGATAAATCAACAATTTAAAATCAAAATAAAGCATTTCTAATAAAAATATATTTAAAATTTTATGAAATACATAGTTCGAATTTTTACATTAATTTTGTTATTATTCTTACAAATTAAAGGTTTTTCGCAAGTAAAAAATATTGGAATTCCAGACATAAAAAACTATAAAAGATCAGAATATAAAGGTGGAACTCAAAATTGGAGTATTGATCAGGATAAAAATGGAAATATTTATTTTGCTAACAACAGCGGTTTAATTCAATTTGACGGCTCAAACTGGCATAAATACTCTTTACCAAACAAATCTGAGATCAGAAGTTTAAAAATTGATGCTTTAGGACGAATATTTGTTGGAGGAAATAACGAATTTGGTTATTTCAAAAACGACGAAAAAGGAATTTTAAAATACCACTCTCTTTACAATCTATTGAGTCCAATAGACAAAGAAAACATCAACCTAATATGGAGAATTCATATTTTTAATGGAGAAGTTATCTTTCAGTCTTTCAGCAAAGTATTTTTTCTAAAAAATGAAAAAGTCACAACCCTTACAGCTCCACATAAATTTCAATTTTCATTTTTAGTAAACAATAGACTTTATTTTCAAGATAAAACATTAGGTGTACTCGAATACAAAAACAGAAAGCTTACTGCAATAAAAGGCACTACCATGTTTAATGATAAAGAGATATGGTCTCTTTTCCCATTGTCTAACAATAAATTATTATACGCTACTTTAGAAAAGGGACTTTTTGTGTCTGAAAATGGCATTATTAAACCATGGGCAACTGAAGCCAATGAATTTATAAAGAAAAACACTTCGCTTGGTGGATTTATCATCAAAAATAAATTTATAATACTTAATTCGGTATTAGACGGAGCCATTATCTGCGATCTAAACGGAAAAATAATCCAGCATTTAAACCGCCAAAAAGGAATTCAGAACAATACAATTTTAGCTTCATTTGTTGACAACAAAAGTAATATTTGGCTCGGGCTAGATAATGGTATCACTTTTATAAATGAAAATTCTCCTTTCTCCTACTTTGATTACAGTTATAATATAGGTACTGTATACGCCTCTACGATGTATAATGGGAATCTTTATGTCGCAACCAACCAGGGATTATTTTATCATTCTTGGGGAGGTTCTTTTAAAGACAGTCCATTTACAAGAGTTGAAGGAACAATTTCACAAGTTTGGAACATCCAGGTTTTAAATAATGTTTTAATATGCGCCAGTAATAGCGGGGCCTTAATTATTGAAAACAACAGGGTTTCAAAGATATTGGATAATAAGGGATATTTTGGCTTCAAAAAAATACCCGATCATGAAAACTACATAATAGGCGAAAGTTATAATGGCTTTTCAGTCTTTAAACGATCAGCCACTGGGTACGATTATTTACATCAGGTAAAAGGTTTTGATGAAACGACCAATAATTTTTCTGTAGAAATTGATGCGAATTATCTTTGGCTAAAGAAAAACCCTTTCCTATATCAAGTAAAATTATCTGAAGATCTACAACGCTTTGATTTCATAAAAAAGCACGTCAACATATCAGAAAAATACAAAGGAATAAACAGTCTGCAAAATATAAATGGCAAAGTCTATTTTCAAGTAAAAAATCATTTTTTTAGATATTCTGTTGAGCAAGAAGCTTTTTTTGAAGATAAAAAAATAACAAACTTATTCAACGGAATTCCTACTATTAATACCTTAATTGAAGATTCTGCTGGAAACCTTTGGTATGCCTTCAACGAATCTCTTGGTGTATTAGTCAAAAACAAGAACGGAACTTTTACGAAAAAACAAGCTATTTTTTCAAATTTAACTGGGAATTTGGTTAACAATTACATCTCTGTTAATGCAATAGATCCGCAAAATATTTTTATAGGATTAACGGATCGTTTGGCGCATTATAACTCCACTATTCCAAACACTTTTATGACAAAACCAAAAGCTTTTATTGAAAGCTTTACCAATCCTGGAGACACTATTTTAACTGGTAATTTGGCCAATAAACTAGAATCCTACAGCATACCATATAAATACAATCGTGTCAAATTTACTTTTGCGTCACCAACATATGAAAATCAGGATAACGTAATGTACTCCTACAAGTTAGAACCTTTCGAAGAAAACTGGCGCGGATGGTCATCGACAGCAATAAAAGAATATACCAATCTTAGAGAAGGGAATTATATAATGAAACTAAAAGCCAGAAATAGCTATGGCATAGAATCTAGCATTACAGAAGTAGAATTTACGGTATCTCCACCATGGTACAGACACTTTTTGGCTTACTTATTTTATCTGGTACTCATTTTGCTTGGAGCGTATTTAATCTCAGTTAGAATTAAACTGAAGATTAGAAAAAACAGATATTATGAAACCATTGAACAAAGAAGACTATATCTTGAAAAGGAGTCTAAAATTAGACATGAGCAACATGACTTGGAAAAAGAAATTGAAAAGCTGAAAAATGACAAGCTTCAAATCAAAATCCTAGCAAAGGATAAAGAGCTAGTAAACAACTCTTTACAGGTTGTGAAAAAGAACAAAGTTTTAAACGGAATCATTCATAAACTGAAAGATATTGACACTGGAATTTTGGACGAAAACACCAAATCTGAGTTTAGCAAACTACATAAAAGCATTGTAAAAGAAGTAAATACAGACAAGAGTTGGAAAGACCTCGAAAAACACATTAAAAACGTTCATTTTGAGTTTTTAAAGCGATTAAAAGGACAATATCCAACCATTTCTCCAAGAGAATTAGATTTATCTACTTACTTATTAATGAATATGTCTACCAAAGAAATAGCCGAAATTATGAACATTTCTACAGGTGGAGTCGAGTTAGCCCGTTATCGTTTAAGAAAGAAATTAGGCTTAAACAAAAAGGAAAACCTAATCGGATTTTTAATGAGCATATAAAAGAAAAGCCATTCAAATTTGAATGGCTTTCCTTTTATTAAATATAATCTAAAGTTCGTTCTAAGGCCATACCTCGTGAACCTTTTATCAATATCATATTAGACTCAAAACGGAAGGTCTTTAAAAATTCGGCAAAAGTTTCGAATGTTTCAAAAAATTGAATGTTTTCACTCGAAATCTTATTCGCAAAAAAAGCTTTTCCTATTAGAAAACATAAAGCCTGTTTTTGATCTGCTAAAGAATCAATTATAACTTTATGCTCGTGAAGACTTTCATCTCCCAATTCGAACATATCTCCAAGAATCATAATCTTATTTTTCTTGTCCAATTGCAAAAAATTGGTAATCGCCACCGCCATACTACTCGGGTTAGCATTATAAGCATCTAAAATAATCTCATTGGAGTCTTTTTGCATCATTTGAGACCTATTATTAGCCGGAATATAATTCTCAATAGCGCTCTTAATATCACTTTCTTTTACGTCAAAATATTTTCCGATTGCTGTAGCCGCATTTATATTGTTGGCGTTGTAAAGACCAATTAAATGAGATTCTATTGAAAAATCATTGTACTCAATAGCAACGAAAGGATTTGCCGTAATATTATCGATATTTAAGTCTGCCTTTTCTTTTTTTACTCCAAAAGTAAAAGACTTTATACCTGCTGATTTCTCAATCTGAATTGGGTCTTCTAAATTTACAAAAACAGTTTTCTGGTTTGCAGAAAGATACTGGTACATTTCACTTTTACCTGCGATTACACCTTCAACTCCGCCAAAACCTTCCAAGTGCGCTTTTCCAAAATTGGTAATATACCCAAAATCAGGCTGTGCAATCTGACACAAAAATTCAATTTCTTTTTGATGGTTGGCACCCATTTCTACAATTCCGATTTCCGTTTCCTTTGTAAAAGAAAGCAATGTTAACGGAACACCAATGTGGTTATTTAAATTACCAACAGTCGCTTTTGTCTTAAACTTTTTTGACAAAACAACATTGATCAATTCTTTTGTCGTCGTTTTTCCGTTACTACCTGTCAAAGCAACAATTGGTAGTGCTAAATAAGCACGGTGAAACTTTGCCAGCTCTTGAAGCGTTTCCAAACTATTTTTTACCAAAATAGTCCTATCGTCAATAAAATAAGATTCGTTGTCAATAACAACAAATAAAGCTCCTAAATCTAATGCTTCTTTAGCAAATGTATTAGCATCAAAATTCTCTCCTTTAATAGCAAAAAACATCGAGTCCTTTCCGATTTTTCTGGTATCGATAGACAGAGAACTGCACTTTAAATATAAGTTATGAATGTCTTGAATATTCATTTATAATTTTTTTAATATGTCATAAAAGTAGAAAAAAACAATAAAAAAATTCCAAATTCCAGACTGAATATTCAGCTTTTGGAATTTGGAATTTTTATTATTTGAATTCCTAAATCTTAGTTTCTAGGAGATTTTCTTTTTTCAGCTTTAGAACCTACTCTAGACATTGCACATCTGAAACCAATGTAATCAGTTGCCATATCTTGCGGGAAGTATCTTCTTTGAGCTGGATTTAACCAGTAAGCTCTATCTCTCCAAGATCCTCCTTTGTAAACTCTTACTTTATCATCGATCAAAGTAGTACGTTTACTAGAGTTATCATATTTTCTGATCATTTTTCCTAAACTGTCTGTTGTAACATTATGCTTAGGAGAGTTGTACATTGCCTGTTCTGTTTTAGATCCAGACTCTGAGTCACCAAAATCAAAATATCTAGAAGATTGTTTATCACCATCTCTGTAATTGATATTGTCGCTTGTACTAAAGTTTTGTCTCAAATATGTTTCTTGTTCGTCAACTGGAATCTGAGCAATTTCACCTGGAAGGTTTCTTGCAACAACTTTACCGTTACTTAAAGTATCATATTTAATATTAGCAGTAGAAACGATTTCAAGTTTACCATCTTTACCAATTTTGTTTTTAGCATATTGATTTCCTCTATAGTAGTTAAAATCATTTGCTTCATTATCAATAATAGGTCTGTAAACGTCAGCTACCCATTCTGCAACGTTTCCTGCCATATCATAAAGACCGAAATCGTTTGGTGCATAACTTTTTACTTCGTTAGTAATATCAGCTCCGTCATCTGACCAACCTGCAATTCCACCGTAATCACCGTTTCCTTGTTTAAAGTTAGCCAATTGGTCACCTTTGTTTTTACGTTTGTTAGAACGTGTATAATCTCCAGACCAAGGGTATTTCTTTTGTCCTTTGTAGATGTTGTATTCTCTTTGTCCAACGTCTGCAGCAGCTGCATATTCCCATTCTGCTTCAGTAGGAAGTCTATACTCTGGTAAAATGATACCAGAAGAACGCTGAGCATAAACGTTTTTCTCTTCAGGAACTACACCGTCTTTACCAGCTCTAGGTTTTCTTCCGTTAGGGTTTTTCTTTAAAACTAACTCTTCGTTTCCTCCATAAGTTGTAGACGGAGATGCAACGTAAGCTTCAGTATTAAATAAACTTTCAGCACTTACATCATTTGTTTTTGCACCTTTTTTAAGATACCCATTTTTCTCTAAAACAGCCTCGTTTACACGGTCTGTTCTCCATTTACTAAACTCAACTGCTTGAATCCAGTTAACACCAACTACAGGATAGTTAGCATAAGATGGGTGTCTTAAATAGTTATTAGTCATCGTTTCGTTATATCCTAAACGATTTCTCCAAACTAATGTATCAGGAGATGCTCCTTCATAAATATTCTTGTAATTCTCTTCTGTTGGTGGAAAAACTTTCTTTAACCACTCTAGGTATTCTAAGTACATACCGTTCGTAACTTCGGTTTCATCCATATAGAATGATTGAACGTGTTGTTGAGTTGGTGTGTTATTCCAATCATGCATAACATCATCCTGTACTTTACCCATAGTAAACGTACCTCCTTCAACAAAAACCAAACCATGGACCAGCCTGTTGTTTTTTACCTGCATTTCTGGCAGCAGTTCCATTCTGACTATCTACATCCCAGCCTGTAGCTCTAGAAGCATGGCTCGAACTCGATTTTTTGCTACAACTAGCCGTGCCCAACATCAATACCATTGACATCATTAACTGCAAGACTACAATTTTGTTTACTTTCATACTCATTCTTAGGTGATAAATTTAGGTGCTGCAATATAATAATTAACATTTAATTGGCAACATCTGTTCTAATAATTTTATTTAGCTGTTTTTTCCAGAAAATAACCTTTAGTTACGAACGCAAAAATATACTTTTTATTATTTACTGTAACATGAAATACTATATTTTTACTTACTAATTATTTTTTAATTAAATTTCGGTTTTTTAACTCATGAAACAAGCAATTCTTATCTCTCTTTTACTGATCCCAATTCTTTCGTTTTCCCAGATAAATGGGAGCATAACGATAGATTGGCAAAACAAAAAAGAGGTAAATTATGGCGAAAATAAAATTACAATTCCATTCTTCTCAGGAAGTAGTTTTCGCTTCGACACTACAAAAAAAAACATAATGTTCCTCCAAAATCTGAATCAACCTAACGCTTCAAGCAGTAGTTCGACACAAATCAGCAATGTCATTTATGAATCGGTTTCGAGAGCAGATTTAGGAGATTTAACACTTGAAAACATACCGGAAAAACCAAATGAATCATTAATAGTCACCAATGCAAGAGACAAAAGATATACTTTTCTTTCCTTATCCCCTATAATTAAGGAAGGAAACAGCTACAAACGCATCAAGTCATTTTCTTACTTTATTGGCAACACAACAGGACGGACTGCATCTACTTCTTCCTTTCAAAAATCGGCAGCAATCTCAAATTCTGTCTTAGCATCTGGAGATTGGTATCGCTTTTATATTCAGAAATCTGGTGTCTACAGAATAAACCGATCTTTTTTGCAAAGTTTAGGATTTGACCCTTCTAAAGCTGATCCTAGGAAAATCAAAATTTATGGAAACGGAGGAAGAATGCTCCCCCTTCCTAATGACAGTTATTATCCCGATGATTTAACAGAAAACACTATACAGATAATAGGTGAAAATGATGGCACTTTTAACAATGAAGATTACATTCTTTTTTATGCCGAAGGGCCTGACAGTTGGAGCTCTGAAAACCAAACTAACTTAAATTTATACGATACCAAGTCCTATTATTATATTACGGCTTCTGGCGGAGATGGCAAAAGAATTCAAAACTTAAATCAGCCAGCAGGAAATAGCACCTTAGATCTAAACACGTTTGATGACTATCAATATCACGAAATTGACCAAACCAACATTGTGCACCTCGGTCGTCAATGGCTCGGCGAGTCGTTTGATATCAATCAAGAACAGGAATTTTCATTTAATTTCCCAAACCTTGATGCCACTGTGCCTGTAAAAATAGAAGTAAGCGCGGCATCTGCATCTTTAACCAGCACTTCTTTTTCAGTAGCCGCAAACACACAAAATGTAGGATCCATAAGCTTTCCATCTTTAATTGCAAACTCTGACACTAAATATAGGACGGGAAAACTTCCAGCAAATACAGAATTTACCGGAACAGACAATATCAAAATAAAACTTACCTATAATAATAATGGTGTTCCAGGATCTAAAGGTTATTTAGATTATATCAATCTTATTGCCAAACGAAAACTTTTAGGAACAGGCAAACAATTTCATTTTCAATACAACGATGCTGGCTCTAAAGCAGGAATTGCCAATTACACCATCGGAAATGCATCTGGAATAACGCAAATCTGGGACATTACTGACCTATATAATGTATATAAAATCGAAAATGCCAATCAAGCTTCTTTTAGCTTTAAGGCCAATTTGGGAGAAGTTAGAAAATATATCGCAATAGATGCTTCTGACTATTATACGCCACTAAAAGAAAATCAGTCAAAAGTTGCCAACCAGAACTTAAAAGGAACAATTTTCAGAAACAATCAAAGTTCTTTTCAGGATATTGACTATGTAATTATAACTCCAAAGGCATTAGCGTCACAAGCAGAAAGATTGGCGAGTTTTCACAGAACCAATTCCAATTTAAATGTAAAAGTGATTGCCTTAGAAAATATCTATCAAGAATTTTCTTCTGGCAAACAAGATATTGCCGCTATTCGAAATTGTATCAGATATATTTACAATAATGCTTCTTCTCCAGAAAAAAGAGTACGTTACGTAAACTTATTTGGAGACGCTTCGTTTGATTATAAAGATCGAATCTCAAACAATACCAATATTGTACCTATATATCAATCTCTAATAAGTAATACTGTCGGAGAATCTTCTTTTGCTTCTGATGATTTTTACGGATTAATGGACTCTAACGAAGGAATTATTATTCCGTCTCTTGCAGGGATAGATATAGCTGTAGGAAGAATGTTAGTTTCAGATAATGCCCAAGCACAGGAAATGGTGAACAAAGTCTTTGAATATTACGACACAAAATCATACGGAAATTGGAGAAATAATGTTGTTTTAATTAGCGACGATTCAGACAAAGCTGGCGATCAGACCTTGCAAGCCAACCAAAATGCACTTGCAGATCAAATTGCAACCGAAAAGCCTTTTTTTAACATCGATAAAATATTCTTAGACGCTTACACGCAAGAAGCTTCTGCGGGTGGAGCGCGATATCCTAAAGCAAGAACCGACTTTTTTAATGCTTTCGAAAAAGGTGCTTTAATTTTCAACTATTTAGGTCATGGCGGAGAGGACGGACTAGCAAGCGAAAGAATTTGGGAAAAATCGGATGGGCAAAACTTGACCAACCAATACAAATACCCTTTATTTATTACCATTACCTGCGAATTTTCTCGTTTTGACGATCCGACGAGACCAACTGCTGGAGAATATGTTTTCTGGAATCCAAAAGGAGGAGCTATTTCAATGCTGACAACAATTCGCGAAATCGGTCAAGCAAACGCGGAAGAATTCAATAAAACGCTCAGCAAAAACCTTCTTTCTTATGGCTCAAATCAATACAACACTATTGCAGAGTCTTTAAGAATATCCAAAAACGAAAATCCAAGCTCTTCTAGCAATGTTGTCTTTTATTTAGGAGATCCTGCTTTAATGCTTGCTATTCCAAAACCACGAATTAATTTAACTAAAGTAAACGATATTGTGATTTCGCAGGCAATTCCTGATTTAAAATCATTGTCAAAAATTAAAATTTCAGGAGAAATCACAGACGAAAATAATACGCTTTTAAGCCATTATAACGGAGAATTGGCAACGGCCATTTTCGATAAATTAATCACAAACACCACCTTAAACAACGACGGGTTTAGCCCTCCAATGCAGTTTAAAACTTTGGGAGAAACTATTTTTAGAGGAAATGCATCTGTAACCAACGGACAATTCGAATTTAGTTTTGTGGTTCCTAGAGATATAAGAATTCCTGTTGACAATGGCAGAATCAGTTTTTATTCAAAGAAAAACGAAATGCTAGAAAACCAAACAGGACACAACAATACGATCAAAATTGGAGGAATTAACGAAAATGCACCTCAGGACAATATAAGTCCAAAAGTGAAGTTATATATGAACGACGAAACTTTTGTATCTGGTGGAATAACGAATGAATCGCCTTTTCTTTTGGCTTTTTTAGAAGATGAAAACGGAATCAATACAGCAAGTGGAATCGGACATGATATTGTCGCTATTTTAGACGGAGATGTGAGTAATCCTTATATTTTGAATGATTATTACCAAACAAAATTAGACGATTACACTAATGGAAATTTACGTTTTCCTTTCCGAAATTTAGCCCCTGGACTGCACACTATAAGCTTTACTGCTTGGGATGTTTACAATAATCCCGTAACGAGTGAAATCCAATTTACAGTGGTAGGAGACGATTCCTTGACACTATCACACGTTCTTAATTATCCAAATCCATTTTCAACTTATACACAATTCTGGTTTTCGCACAACAGACCATACGAACCATTAGACGTACAAGTACAAGTAATGACTATTACAGGAAAAGTAGTTTGGACAAAAAATCAAATGATTACAACAGAAGGTTTTTTATCTAGAGAAATAACATGGGACGGAAGAGACGATTTTGGTGACAAAATCGGAAAAGGAGTGTATATTTACAAACTGACTGTAAAATCTAATTTAACAAATAAAAAAGCAGAAAAATACGAAAAGCTTGTCATCCTATAATATTATATATATTTGCACCACCAAAAACATTAGTCCCATAAATGAAAAAACTATCACTTTTATTAATTTGTATTTTTAGCATTTACAATTCTAGGGCTCAGGAATCAAGACCTATTGTTACCGGAGTACCTTTTTTATTAGTCGCTGCTGATGCTAGAGCAGCAGGTTTGGCAGATCAAGGTGTCGCCACTTCTGCAGACGTTTTCTCTCAACAATGGAACCCTGCTAAGTATGCATTTTCTGAAGATGCACAAGGGCTTTCTATCAGTTACACTCCTTATTTAACAGATCTTGCCAATGATATCTCATTAGGTCAGATTACGTACTACAACAAAATTAACGAAAAAAGTGCCTTTGCAGGAAGTTTTCGCTATTTTGGTTTTGGAGGAATTGAATTAAGATACACTGGAGATCCAAATGAGGCCGTAAGAGAAGTAAATCCAAACGAATTTGCCTTAGACGGATCTTATTCATTAAAATTAAGTGAGAAATTCTCGATGGCTGTTGCCGGTCGTTTCATCAGTTCAAACTTAAAAGTTGCTTCTGAAGAAGTTGATGCTACATCTGCAAGATCTTTTGCTGTTGATGTGGCTGCTTTTTACCAGTCTGAAGAAATTGCTTATCAAGATTTCAATGGTAGATGGAGAGCCGGTGTTAACTTCCAAAACATGGGACCAAAAATCAGCTATGATAACGACGACGTAAGCACAAACTTCTTACCTGCAAATTTAAGATTAGGAGGAGGATTTGATTTTATCTTTGATGATTACAACAAACTTACTTTAAGTGCTGAGCTTACGAAACTTTTAGTTCCGACTCCTCCAGGAATTGGAACACCTGTAGACGTAAACGGCGATGGCGATTTTGACGATCCAGAAGATATTTCTCAACAAGAAGCGACAGACATTGGTTATAGAAATTATAATGACATTGGCTGGTTTCAAGGAATCTTTAAATCTTTTGGAGATGCACCAGGCGGATTTAAAGAAGAAATAAAAGAAGTAACGTATAGCGTAGCTGCAGAATATATGTATCAAGATGCTTTTGCAATGCGTTTAGGATATTACCATGAAAGCCCAGAAAAAGGCGCTAAACAATTTTTCTCTTTAGGAGCAGGATTCAAATACAACATTATGAAAATCGATGTGTCGTACTTATTCTCAGCATCTAAAATAAAAAATCCTTTAGAAAACACACTTCGTTTCTCTTTAACGTTTAACTTTGGAGACAAATACGAAACGTATTAAAGAGAAAGTTTAAAATAAAAATAATTCAATCCAAATTCCGGCATTTTAGGAATTTGGATTTTTTTTCCCTTAAAAACAGATGAAAGAAATCGAAATAACAACATCATTTACCATATTTGATACCCTAAATGAACTTCCAACGGAAATTCAGGATTTAATGCATCAAGCCATCGAGGTTAGAAAAAAAGCTTACGCACCCTATTCAAAATTTAAAGTTGGAGCTGCTTTACTTTTAGACAATGGTAAAGTTATTTTAGGTTCTAATCAAGAAAATGCCGCTTATCCGTCTGGACTTTGCGCCGAAAGAACTGCAATTTTTTATGCAGGAAGTACGTATCCAGAAGCAAAAATCTTAAAAATGGCAATTACAGCAGCTTCAGACATCAATCAGACCACTGCCCCTATTCCGCCTTGCGGATCGTGTCGCCAATCAATAGCAGAATACGAAATAAAACAAGACACCCCTATTGAAATCTATTTTATGGGAGAAATTGGTGAAATTTATAAATCATCATCCCTAAAAAATTTACTCCCATTGATGTTCGACAAAAAGTTCTTGTAAAAAAAAGCCAAAAAGTATCGTTTTAATTTTAGTTCTTAAATGTAATGTCTTATTTTTGCATCCCGACCTTTCGGGCGCAAATTTGTGGGAGGAAACTATTTTGCGTTACAGGCACAATAATCGATAACACAAACAACTTTAGCAAAAGAAAGAATTCAGATGAAAGAAGTTACAAAAGAGGTATATTTAAAGTGGTATGAGGACATGCTACTTTGGAGAAAGTTTGAAGACAAACTTGCAGCATTATACATTCAACAAAAAGTTAGAGGTTTTCTACACCTATATAATGGTCAAGAAGCTGTATTAGCTGGCGCACTCCACGCTATGGATTTGACCAAAGATAAAATGATTACTGCTTACAGAAACCACGTTCAGCCAATTGGTATGGGAGTTGATCCTAGAAACGTAATGGCAGAACTTTTAGGAAAAGCAACAGGAACTTCTAAAGGTATGGGAGGTTCTATGCACATTTTCTCTAAAGAACATGGTTTTTACGGAGGACACGGAATCGTAGGTGCTCAAATCCCAGTTGGGGCAGGTATTGCTTTTGCAGACAAATATTTCAACACTGGCGGTGTTACTATGACTTACTTTGGTGATGGTGCTGCTAGACAAGGTTCTCTTCACGAAGCTTTTAACATGGCTATGTTATGGAAACTTCCAGTTGTATTTATCGTTGAAAACAATGGTTACGCAATGGGAACTTCTGTAGAAAGAACTGCAAACCACACTGACATCTGGAAATTAGGTTTAGGTTATGAAATGCCTTGCGGACCTGTTGACGGAATGAACCCTGTAAAAGTTGCTGAAGCAATGCACGAAGCTATCGAAAGAGCGCGTCGCGGAGACGGACCAACTTTCCTTGAAATGAAAACGTACCGTTACAGAGGACACTCTATGTCTGATGCACAATTATACCGTTCGAAAGAAGAGGTTGAAGAGTACAAAAAAATCGACCCAATTACTCAAGTTCTTGATGTAATCTTGGATCAAAAATATGCTACACAAGAAGAAATTGAAGTAATTGACCAAAGAGTTAAAGACTTAGTTGAAGAGTGTGCGAAATTCGCTGAAGAATCTCCATACCCAGACTTACAACAATTATACGATGTAGTATACGCACAAGAAGACTATCCATTTACACCTCATAAATTATAATATCATGGCGATTAAAGTAACAATGCCTCGTTTGAGCGATACTATGACTGAAGGAACGGTAGCAACTTGGCTTAAAAAAGTAGGCGACAAAGTAAGCGAAGGTGATATCTTAGCTGAAATCGAAACAGACAAAGCAACAATGGAGTTCGAATCTTTTAACGAAGGAACTCTTTTACATATCGGAATTCAGGCTGGAGAAACTGCTCCAGTTGATTCATTACTAGCTATCATTGGTAAAGAAGGAGAAGATATCTCTGCTCTTTTAGCTGGTGGTGATGCTCCTGCTGCTGAAGCTCCAAAAGCGGATGCTCCTGCTGCTGAAGCAAAAACTGAAACTGCTGCTCCTGCAAAAGCTGCTGAATTACCAAAAGGTGTTATAGTTGTAACTATGCCACGTTTGAGTGATACAATGACTGAAGGTACTGTAGCAACTTGGTTGAAAAAAGTTGGCGATACTGTAGCTGAAGGCGATATTTTAGCAGAAATTGAAACAGACAAAGCGACTATGGAGTTTGAGTCTTTCAATGCTGGTACATTATTATACATCGGAATTCAAGAAGGAAACACTGCTCCTGTTGACAGCTTATTAGCTATCATTGGAACCTGCAGGAACTGATATTTCTGGAGTTGCTGATAACTTTACTGCTGGAGGCGCTACAACTGCAAGTGCTCCTGCTGCAGAAGAAAAAGCTGCTCCTGCTGCTGAAAAAGCACCTGAAGCTGCTGCTGAAACTTCAAACGGAGGGAGAATTTTAGCTTCACCATTAGCTAAGAAAATTGCTTCTGACAAAGGAATCCAATTATCTCAAGTTAAAGGTTCTGGAGAAAACGGACGTATCGTAAAAAGCGATATCGAGAACTTTACTCCATCTGCTCAAGCACAAACTGCTTCTGCACCTGCTGCTAAACAAGAAGCTTCTGCTCCTGCTGCACCAAAAGTTTTTGTTCCTGCTGGAGAAGTTTACACAGAAGAGATCAAAAATTCTCAAATGCGTAAAATCATTGCAAAACGTTTGGCAGAATCTTTATTTACTGCGCCTCACTACAACTTAGTGATCGAAGTAAGTATGGACGAAGCAATGCAAGCAAGAGCCGCTATCAATAGCGTTCCAGATACAAAAGTATCTTTCAACGATATGGTAATCAAAGCTTGTGCTTTAGCATTGAAAAAACATCCAAAAATCAACTCTCAGTGGAAAGAAGATGCTATCATCATCAACCACCACGTAAACATTGGTGTTGCTGTAGCAGTTGAAGACGGATTAGTAGTTCCTGTATTGAAATTTACAGATGCTATGAGTTTATCTCAAATCGGTGGTTCAGTAAGAGATCTTGCTGGAAGAGCTAAAAACAAAAAATTACTAACCACAAGAAATGGAAGGAAGTACTTTTACAGTATCTAACCTTGGAATGTTTGGTATTACTGAATTCAATTCAATTATCAACCAACCAAACTCTGCTATCCTTTCTGTAGGTGCAATTGTTGAGAAACCAGTAGTTAAAAACGGTCAAATCGTAGTTGGAAACACAATGATGTTATCATTAGCATGTGACCACAGAACAATTGACGGAGCAACTGGAGCTCAGTTCTTACAAACATTAAAACAATACATCGAAAGCCCAGTTACAATGTTGGCATAATTTCAAATTGCCAGCCTGAGCGAAGTCGAAGGTATCCATAATAAAATCCCGTTCCGAAGTTTTTCGGGACGGGATTTTTTGTTTAATTTTCATCCTCAAATTCAAAACCTCACAAAATGAAGAAACTAATTCTTGTTACTTTATTTCTGACAGCAATTGCCTGCCAGAAAAAAGACCAGACAGAAAAAACAGCTGCCGTTACAGACGAACACAGTTATTCCAAACCAGAACTTGCCGTTGTAAAACATCTTGATCTGGATATCAAAGTTGATTTTGACACGCAAACTATTTCAGGAAAAGCATCTTGGACAATTGATAACATCAGCAAAGGGAACGAAATTATTTTCGACGAAAACACTTTAGACATCACAAAAGTAACTTTAGGCGATGACGAAAAGGAAACCAAATTCGAACTTGGGGCAGCCACTGAATTTCATGGAAAACCGCTTCATATTACAATCGAACCTAACACAACCAAAGTAAACATTTACTACAACACTACTAAAGATGCCGTGGCTTTGCAATGGTTAAAACCAGAACAAACTGCAGACAAAAAGAAACCTTTTGTTTTCTCTCAAGGCGAAAGTGTTTGGTCACGTACATGGATTCCGTGTCAAGATTCTCCAGGAATTCGTTTTACTTACAATGCGAAAGTTACGGTTCCTAAAGATTTATTAGCCGTAATGAGCGCTGTAAATCCACAGAAGAAAAATGATACTGGAGTCTATACTTTCAAACAAGACAAAGCAATTCCTTCTTATTTAATGGCAATTGCTGTTGGAGATATCGAATTCCAAGCAATCGACAACAGAACTGGAGTTTATGCAGAACCATCTGTCCTAAAAAGCGCTGCTTATGAATTTGCCGAATTAGGAAAAATGGTAAATGCTGCCGAAAAACTATACTGACCATACCGCTGGGGACGTTACGATGTTCTGGTGTTACCTCCAAGTTTCCCTTATGGCGGAATGGAAAATCCAAACTTGACTTTCTTAACTCCGGGAGTAATTGCTGGAGATCGTTCGCTTACAAGTTTGCTAGCACACGAATTAGGACACAGCTGGAGCGGAAACCTAGTTACAAACGCAACTTGGGATGATATTTGGCTAAACGAAGGTTTTACCACTTATGTGGAACACAGAATTGGAGAGGCCATTTTTGGCAAGAAAGAATTTGACATGCAAAATGTTATCACCAACAAAGAATTGATTGATAATGTTGCGGAATACGGAGATACAAATCCAGACACAAGATTAAAAGTTAGCTTGACAGGAAGAAATCCTGACGATGGAATCAGTATGATTCCTTATGTAAAAGGGTATTCTTTTTTAAGAGTTATTGAAAATGCTGTCGGACGTGAAAAATTCGATCCGTTTATTAAAAATTATTTTGATTCTCATGCTTTTCAATCTATTACAACAGAAGATTTTGTAAAGTATTTAAACGAAAATCTTATCAAAGGCGACAAAGCTTTAGCAGATAAAATCCAATTAGACAATTGGATTTACAAACCAGGAATTCCGTCAAACATTCTTCCTGTAAGTTCTGCAGATTTTGATGCTATTGACGCAATCCAAAAAAGCTGGAGAGAAACTGGCGTTGCAGGTTTAAGCAAAAAAATCACAACTACAGCAGAAAAACAGCATTTTATTGATCATCTTCCTGTTGATATTACTGCAAAAGAAATGGAAGCAATTGATAAAGAATTCAACTTTACTAAAGGCGGTAATTTCATCATTAAACGCCAATGGTTTGTTCAGGCAATTCGCCATCAATATAAAGCTGCAAATCCTGCAATTGAACAATTTTTAATTGGAAGCAGCAGAACCGGCTCTATTATGATGCTTTATAAAGAAATGGTTAAAACTCCAGAAGGAAAAATTTGGGCTCAACAAGTATTTGACAAAGCTAAATCTGGCTATCATGCAACTACAATTCAGGATGCTGAAGGTGTTTTGAAATAAAGATTTCAAGAATATTATTTTAAAATAGGTTGTCTTTTCAAGCACAACCTATTTTTTTTACGCAATATTTGTCATTTCGACTGAAAGGAGAAATCACACTCGTAACCACAAAGATTGGAGGTTTTCTTTGCGGAGTTTCTAGTGTGATTTCTCCTTTCAGTCGAAATGACAAACTGGATGGAAAAACACAGAACATTCCTAATCTTTGTCGAGCTTCTTACGAAGATTTCTCCTTCGTCGAAATGACAAGATTGAGTTAATTATTCCCAGAATCTCTAGTGCAATTTCTAGTTCCGAAATGACAAACTAAACGAAAACAATCTTATGAAAACGAGAGTTCTAGCCCCGATAGAAGTGGAAATCCTTTTGCGCCGGGGTTCGGCACAAAAGATTGCAACGGATAGCGGGATTAGCTCCTGAAAAACCACCGGGGAAAATTGTCCATCACATAGCGTACATTCTCCATGTTTTAAAATCTGTAATCGTCGCAACTTTGTAATGTCAAAAGACAACAACAAATAATAACAATTAAATATTAAATAAAATGACACGATTAACAGCTTTAAACCCAGAAGAAGTAACAGGAAAAACTAAAGATTTATTCAACGCAGTTCAGGCAAAATTAGGCGTTGTTCCAAACATGATGAGAACAATGGGAAATTCTCCAGCCGTTTTGGAAGGATATTTGAATTTGAGCGGTGCATTAAGTCACGGAAAATTAAGCGCAAAAACAGGTGAATTAATTGCATTGGCGGTTTCAGAAAGCAACTCTTGCGATTATTGTTTAGCAGCACACACATTTATTGGAGAAAAACTAGTAAAAGCAGATCCTGCAATTTTAAAAGCAGCGAGAACAGGAAATTCTGATGATGCTAAAATAGAAGCGATTTTACAATTGGCTAAAACACTAATCAGCAAAGGCGGTTTAGTAAATGACGAAGATGTAAACAAAGCTAAAAACGCAGGAGTTTCTGATGCTGAAATTGCAGAAACTATCGCTCATGTAGCTTTGAATGTATTGACAAACTACTTTAATAATGTAGCAAATACTGAAATTGATTTTCCAGCAGTTTAAATCAAGATTTACGCAATCACTATAACAAAAAACAATTTATAAAGATAGTTGTGAATTTATTTCATAACTATCTTTATATTTTTAAAAATGAAACCGAATATGAGCGCTCAAAATGTTTTTACCTTAATAAATCCGCAAAATGGAAATTTGGCTTTTAAAATTCTTCCGTTTAGCGACAACAGCCATTTTGATCATTTGCAACGAAACAACTATTACTCCTTAATTTGGGTAACCAAAGGAAAAGGCAAAGTAAAAGCCGATTTTGCAGAACATCATTTTGAAGAAAACTCACTTCTTGCTTTTTCGCCTTACCAGCCTTTTATGCTTTGCGTGAGCGAACCAATTGAAGGAATCGCAATCCATTTTCATTCTGATTTCTATTGCATTCACATGCATCAAAAAGAGGTTTCCTGCAATGGCGTTTTATTCAATAATATTTATCAGCCTCCGTATGTTCAGGTTACAGAACAAGCTTCACAAACTTTTAATATGGTAATTGATCAGATGAAAGCTGAAATTCAAAACGCAGAATTAGCGCAGTATGAATTATTGATTTCTTATTTGAAAATATTTTTAATTACCGCTTCAAGATTAAAAACAGAGCAATTGGAAGAGATGAAATCGGTTCCAGATTCCAAAGAACCTGTCATTCTCCAAAACTTAAAAGATGCCATTGAACTGAATTTTAAAACGAAACATTCTGCTGGAAACTATGCTGAATTATTGAACATTTCCCCAAAAGCCTTGGCAAAATTATCTAAGAATTATTTCAATAAAACCTTAACAGATTTAATTTCGGAAAGAATCATCATTGAAGCAAAAAGAGAATTGTATTTAACCAACAAAACCGTAAAAGAAATTGCATACGAATTAGGTTATGATGATGAACATTATTTCAGTCGTTTCTTTAAAACTAATGCCGATGTTTCGCCACAAATCTATCGCGAAACGGTAGGTTTTGGAAAAATGGATACTTAGTTTAGAGTCGCAGTTTACTGATTACTGTAAAACTGTTACTAATTACTTATTTTTCGCTTCTATCCATTTAGACATGTATCTCGTACTTGTATAAGCGTGATGTTGCAGCAGATTTCCCATGAAATTATGAAGTCGGTGGCTTTTAGAATCTACTAAAAGTGAATTTATCAATGAAATCAATTGACTTGAATAAGCGCTTTTCTGATAGCATTTATTAATGATTTCGATTCCATTTTTTTGTGATTGTTTCCAAAGATTTTCATCCTTATAAAGCTCAATCGCTTTTTTTGCAAACTCAACCGAATCATCTTCGATAAAACCATTCCAAGGCAAATTTTCATGCATTGCTTCAGAACCAATTGACGTTGTCGCACTTGGCGTTCCGCATTGCATCGCTTCTAAAAGCTTACCTTTTAAACCCGCACCAAAACGAATTGGCGCTAGAACTACTCTAGCTTTTTTTACAATTTCATTGGCATCTTCTGCCCTTCCCATTATATAAAAACCATTTTTTGGCTGATGCAATTGCAGTACTTTTTGTGAGGGATATGCTCCGTAAACTTCCAAAATGGCTTCTGGAAAATCTCTTTTTATAGAAGGCCAGATTGCTTCTTTCAAATATTGAACAGTATTCCAATTCGGTTCATGAAGAAAGTTTCCAATGAAAATGAAATTTTTCCGTTCATCAAAAGAAGGCAATTTCAAAAGTTCTTCCTCTTTCATTTCATCCACCAAAAACGGAAGATAAAAAAGTAAGTCTTCATTAATTTTGAAAACATCTTTTAGAATATTCATTTCGAATTCAGAAATAATCAAAGACAGATCACATCTTAAAATGCTCGCAATTTCTCGTTTTGCCACTTCTTCAGACAATAAATCTTCCAATTCGAAAATCCGATTTTCTTTAAAAGCTTTTTGTCTCGCCGTTCTTAAAGAATGTACATCTTCAGTATCTAAAATTCTAATCGCTTTTGGACACTTTTCAATTACGCGCCACCCAAATTGTTCTTCAATCATAAAGCGATCAAACAAGACAACATCTGGATTTAATTCCAAGATAAAATCATCAAAAGTGGAAGAATTGAGTTCGATGTTCTTTTTTATTACTCCAAAATCAGACAAATCAACCATAAAATTACTATCCTGAGCCGCACTTGCAAAAGTAATTTCAAATCCATTTTCTTTGAAAATAGAAATCAATTGCATCATTCTTCCACCTGCTGCAGAAGACTTTGGCTGGGCCAGACAAACCCTATAATTAAAAGTTTTTTGATTTGATTCATAATCTTTGTTTCATATTACAAAATAATACTATTTTCCGCTGATTTGCACCCAATTTCCTGAAATTCGGTGGTAAAAAAACACTAATTTTGCAAAATCTAAATGGTGGGAAATTATGTTGGGATTAAAATTAGCTACAGACCCTCGCTGGGTAAATATCGTTGAGTCAAATATCGAAGAAATTTTAACGGATCACGCCTGGTGCGAGCAAAAAGCGGCTTCAAATGCGATTAGTATCGTTACTTACAACTCTGAACTCGAAGAATTGGTAACCGAAATGCTTGAAATTGCTAGAGAAGAACTGGAACATTTTCAGATGGTTCATAACATTATAAAGCAACGCGGACTTGCTTTAGGCCGCGAAAGAAAAGATCATTACGTAAATGTACTTTTTAAGTTCATGAAAAAAGATGGTAGCCGTAGAGATGCACTTTGCGACCGATTATTGTTTTCTGCCATGATTGAAGCTAGAAGTTGCGAGCGCTTTAAAGTACTTTCTGAAAACATCAAAGATGAAGAATTGGCAAAATTCTACCGCGATTTAATGATCTCTGAAGCTGGTCATTACACTACATTTTTAGGATTTGCCAGAAAATATCAAGATAATATTGACATTGATAAACGCTGGAAAGAATGGATTGAATATGAAGGTTCGATTATTACTAATTATGGTAAAAACGAAACCGTTCACGGATAAATTACGCTCTTTTTTATTACTCTATTTTCATATTTAAATACCACTATTCGCTATGCAGAAAAGTAAATCCAGATCAATCGTTTTTAAAATTGCGAAGTATTTCGGAATAACTTTCGCGGTTATTATAGGATTATTATTTTTAACGCCTATCGTCTTTGAGGATCAAATAAAAGAGCAAATAAAGAAAACAGCTAATGAAAGATTAAGCGCAGAACTAAATTATTCTGACGTTTCTGTCTCATTCTTCCGCCATTTTCCTTCTCTTACTTTAACTTTAGATAATTTAAGTTTAAATGGTTCAGCTCCATATACAAACGAAAAATTTATCACTGCAAAAGAGGTTTCTTTCGGAATCAATGTAGCGAGTCTTATTTTCAGCAAATCGGTAAAAATTGACCAGATCTATTTATCCGATTCTTTTATAAATGTAAAAGTGAATCCAAATGGAGAAGCCAATTACAACATTTACAAATCTCAGGAACAGGCTTCGCAACCAAAAGACAGCTCCGACACTGCCTTAAAATTAGAGCGAATTGAGATTTTAAATAGTAAAATTATTTACGATGATAAATCGACAAAAGTCCATTTTGACGCTTACGGATTTAACTATTTAGGAAAAGGAGATTTAAATAAAGCCGTTTTTGACTTGTATTCGAAAGCTAAAATCGAGAAACTGAATATCGTTTATGAAGACGAACCTTATTTAATGAACAAAAAAATTGATGCTGATTTGATCACAAAAGTCAACATCAACTCGCTTTCTTTCTTTTTCCAACAAAACAACCTTAAAATCAATCAGCTTCTGGTTGACTTTAAAGGAAAATTTGACATTTTGAAAGATGGTTACAACATGGATTTTGTCATTAAATCTGACAACAGCAATCTATATGATGTTTTTACCGCTTTTCCTCCAAAATACATTACTTGGCTTTCTAAAACCGAATTGAAAGGAAATACGAATCTTTTACTTACCTTAAAAGGAAAGTATATTGCTTCGGAAAATATTGCTCCAGATTTGAATTTAGATGTAAAGATAAACGACGGTTTTGTCAATTATAACAAAAGCGCATTTCCTGTTTCAAACTTAAATTTAGACATCAAAACAAAGGTTCCGTCTTTAAATCCGGATCTGGTTATTGTCGATGCAAAAAACCTTTCTTTAAACATTAATCAGGATTATTTAAAATCTACATTTTTGGTTAAAGGAGTAAATACACCTGAAATTAACGCCAATTTTAAAGCTAAAATTGATCTTGAAAAACTAACCAAAGCACTTGGAATTCCTGACATTGAGCTAAAAGGAGCTTTGGCTGGAGATGTAAAAGCAAACGGAGTATTCGATCAAAAAAACAAGCGTTTTCCTGTTACAAACGGAATTGTTAATTTGGAAAATGGCTATTTGAAAACACCGTATTACCCAAATCCGATTACAAACATTACTATTAAATCGAAAATCGAAAACCAAAAAGGAACTTTTGAGGATTTAAAAATAAACTTAACCCCAACTCAATTCACTTTTGAAGGAAAACCGGTTTTTGTGCAAGCTTATTTAAGCAATTTTGACGATTTAAATTATGACATAAAAGCAAAAGGAGAGTTGGATGTGAGCAGAATTTATAAAGTTTTCTCGCAAAAAGGCCTTGATCTTGACGGTTTCGTAAAAGCAGATTTGTCTTTGAAAGGAAAACAAAGCGATGCCGAAAAAGGAAATTACAGCAAACTAAACAATAAAGGAACTCTTGAATTAAGAAACATCGGAATTGCTTCTGAATATCTTTCAAAGAGATTCATTATCAAAGAAGGAATTTTCAAAATCAATCAGGATAAAATGTCGTTCAATAATTTCTTGGCCGCTTACGGACAATCTGATTTTAAAATGAATGGTTATTTGCAGAATGTTTTCAATTACGCCATGACTAATACAGGCGTTTTAAGAGGTTCTTTTAAAGTTACTTCTCGATATATCAATATTGACGAATTTATGTCGAGTGTAGATCCTAATACACCCGTAACAGAAAGTTCAGCTCCAAAAACAGAAGCCAAACAATCAGACAACACCCAAACTGGCGTTATTATCATTCCAAACAATTTGAATTTACAGTTATTCGCAAATGCACAAAAAGTTAATTTCGACAAACTAAATCTGCAAAATGCAACTGGAAATTTAACCATGAAAAATGGTAAATTAACTATGCAAAATACTGGTTTCAACTTAATTGGATGCAACGTTTCAATGAACGCCAATTATCAAGCCGTAACTCCGCAAAAAGCAAATTTTGATTACGCTATAAAAGCCACAGATTTTGATATTAAAAGAGCCTATAATGAAATCGAAGTTTTCAGAAAAATGGCCAGCGCTGCAGAGAAAGCACAAGGGATTGTTTCTTTAGATTATCAATTAAAAGGTCGCTTAAATGCAAATATGGATCCTGTCTATCCTTCTCTTGTAGGCGGTGGGACACTTTCTGTAAAAGATGTAAAAGTGAGAGGTTTGAAAATGTTTAATGCGGTAAGCAAACAAACCAATTCTGAATCTATGAAAAATCCAGATCTTTCGAAAGTAGATATTAAAACAACCGTTAAAAACAATATTATAACTGTAGAACGCTTTAAATTTAAGTTTGCTGGCTTTAGACCAAGAATTGAAGGAACATCAAGCTTAGACGGAAGACTGAACCTAAAAATGCGTTTAGGACTGCCTCCTTTCGGTATTTTTGGAATTCCGTTAACCGTAACAGGAACACAGGATAATCCAAAAGTAAAAGTGGGAAGAAAAACAGAAGACCTGGAAGAAACTAAGGATACTGAGGATTAAAATTTCAAATTCCAATCAACAAAATTCCAATTTCCAAACTGGATCTCAACATATCAACCTTTGTCATAGTGTAAAATTTTGACAAAGGTTTTTTTATATAAATTTGATAAAGTTTTACTCTCTTAAATCATGGCTATTCCGACAAACAAAGAAGAATTGCAAACTGCAATCAAAACCAATTACAGCAAGCTCAAAAAAGAGTTATCTAAAATTCCTGAAGAATCCACCACAATCCCAAACTTACACGGGCATGTAAAAGATACATTAATGAGCATTAACAATCTTGTTTCTTATTTAATAGGATGGGGAGAATTGGTGCTAAAATGGAACACAAAGAAAGAACTAAACGAAACGGTTGATTTTCCTGAAACAGGTTACAAATGGAATGAATTGGGAAAACTGGCACAAAAATTCTATAAGGATTATGAAAAAGACGACTTTAATATCTTATGCGCCAAACTAAACAATACCGTTCAAAAGATTCTTTCTTTAATTGAAGAAAAATCCAATACCGAATTATATGAAACCGCTTGGTATGAAAAGTGGACATTGGGTAGAATGATACAATTTAATACGGCATCTCCTTACAATAATGCAAGAGGCAGAATTCGCAAGTGGAAAAAAGAAAACAATATTTTATAATTTCAATTAAGAAAAGACAAATTTAGAAACATACAAAATACCTTTGCCCATTAACCACAACAATAAAGCAAGTCCCAATAATTTCCAAGCCCAACCTCTTCCTCTTTTCCAATTTGAGAAAAAAGAAAAGACTTCCATATACTTTATTATTACAAATAAGGTTGACCCTATAATGGCAAACCAGATCACTTCGTATAAGCCAAAATAAAAACCGTATAGAAAAACCGCACCAAGAAAAAGGAACGTTATCAATTGTATAAAATAATAATTTCTAAGACTGCGTTTGTGATTCATTTTCAATGACAATATTAAAAACGAAAAAATCTCCAAACTTATGAATGCCGCAATAACATTATAAAAAACAGCATTCCATTGCAGCACAAGAACAATAGTCAAAACAACCGCTACAACTGTACATGCGCCTAGAGAATTGATACTTCTTTCTCTATACCCTTCATTCTTAAAAGGAAATAAAATTGGATACATAAATTTTTCCAATGTACGCCAAAACGGTAAAGCATAAATTGCAGCAATTGCTGAAACCACAATTTCGTAGTTATAAAAAATATCTGTGGGAACTTTATACAATACATACCAAAGAGCCAATGTAACCAAAACAGCTGGCAGACATATTGTTTTTATGGTCTCCCAGGGATTTTTCCCCAGAAATTACTTCCGATCTGAAAAACGTATTTTTTAACCCAATATTCTCTAGTAAACAAAGCCGTTGACTGACTCCATAATAAAAATAGTCCCAAATGAATAATTACTGTTCGCACTACAAAATCCTCAACAGAAACGGCATAAAAGATACAAGCGAGTCCTACTATCAAAAGTTCGAGAGTCAACAATAAGGGAGAAAATAAATATCTTAAAACAGGCTCTAAACGTTTAAGAAGAAATCCAATCCATAAACTCCAATATTTTTTAAAGAGTGCAATAACCGCACAAATAGCAATAAAGGCCGACAAATAAAACATCCAGTTGGTAAACAATTGAGTCTGCATCCAGATTTGAACTCTGGAGTTTTTTTGAGGTTCGTAGATTACTTTGGAATTTTCAAAAATCTGCTGCGCTAATTCATCTCTCGTTTTAGAATCAAATTCTGGAAACAATTTTTTGTTTTCCTCCCAAAATTGATCTGTTTTAAAGCCATTCTTTTTTAGAACTTCAAATTCATATAAAGTTTTTTTCTGTTTTTCATTTAAAGTACTTAAATGACTTACGATATTTTCCGAAGGAGTATTTGCATAAGTGCCAAGACAGCACAACAAAAACAATAATAAAATCTTTTTCAAACTTTTTTATTTAAAGAGGCTAAACAAATGTAAGTTTTAAAGTCTTTCCAAAAAAGCTATAGAAATAAAAAAACCCGATCATTTCTGAACGGGTTTTTTATAAAAAGTAATCTTAAATTATTAAGCCTCGAAAGGAATAATAGATACATAAGATTTGTTATCTCTTTTCTTTTGGAACTTAACAACTCCAGCAACTCTTGCATGAAGAGTGTGATCTTTACTAATGTAAACGTTTTCACCTGGATTGTGTTTTGAACCTCTTTGTCTAACGATGATGTTCCCAGCAATAGCAGCTTGTCCACCATAAATCTTAACGCCTAAACGTTTTGATTCTGATTCTCTACCATTCTTCGAACTACCGACACCTTTCTTGTGAGCCATGACGTATGAGTTTAAATATTGTTATTATTCTTTAGTAGCTTCTTTTTTAGCTTTTGGAGCTGCTTTTTTTGCTTTTGGAGCTTCTACTTCTTCAGTAGCTGCTTCTTCTGCTACAACCGCTTTTTTAGCTGTCCTTTTTAGTTCCTCCTGCTGCAGTAATACCTTCAATTACAATTTGTGTAAGATATTGTCTGTGACCATTTCTTTTTTTGTATCCTTTTCTTCTTTTCTTTTTGAAAACGATAACTTTATCACCTTTTAAGTGTTGTAACACTTTAGCTTCTACTGAAGCACCTTCTATAGCTGGGGCGCCTAAAGTTACATTTCCATTATCATCTAATAAAAGAACTTTGTCAAAAGAAACTTTTGAACCTTCTTCATTAGCTAAACGGTGAACATAAACCTTTAAGTCTTTGCTTACTTTAAATTGTTGCCCTGCTATCTCTACGATTGCATACATATCAAATTGATTTATTGAATTTTAAGGTTGCAAATATACAACTAATAATTTACTATGCAACCCCTAGAAGCAAAAATATTTTTACCCGAAAAAACCTTGTTTTTCAAGTAGTTCTGCACATAAAACACAATTAATTTAAAGTAAAAGATTGTTAAAATTGTATTTATTTAAAACCAAATCTACAATTCGTAATTAAAAAAAACTATTTTTGATGTAACCAAAATCAACTCTTGTCTACCTACTATATGTTGATATTTTAAAATTATTAATCTTTATGAAAAAATCAGTAATGATGTTAAGTGCTGCATTAATGCTTGGCGGAGTGGCTCATGCCCAAAAAGTAGCTTTCGAAGAATACGACTTAGACAATGGCCTACATGTCATTTTACACAATGACCCTTCTGCTCCTGTCGTTATCACTTCAGTAATGTATCATGTGGGATCAAAAGACGAACGTCCTGACAGAACTGGATTTGCTCACTTTTTTGAACATCTATTATTTGAAGGAACCCAAAATATAAAACGTGGGGAATGGATGAAAATTGTTACTGCAAATGGAGGTGTAAACAACGCCAACACATCTGATGACCGAACTTATTATTATGAAGTTTTTCCTTCTAACAGTTTAGAACTTGGCTTATGGATGGAATCTGAAAGATTAATGCATCCTATTATTAATAAGATTGGAGTTGACACGCAAAATGAAGTCGTAAAAGAAGAAAAAAGAATGCGTTATGACAATCAGCCGTACGGAAATATTCTTCCTGAGGTTAAAAAGAACATGTTCAAAAATCATCCTTATAGATGGACTACAATTGGTTCTATGAAAGATTTGGATGCAGCAACTCTTGAAGAATTCCAAGCTTTTAATAAAAAATTCTACACTCCAAATAATGCCGTTTTGGTCGTTGCAGGAGATTTTGAAAAAACAAAAACAAAAGAATGGATTCAGAAATATTTTGGACCAATTCCAAAAGGCGAAGAAGTTAAAAAACAAACTTACACAGAAGAACCTATAAACCAAACTATTAAAGCAACTTACGAAGATCCGAATATTCAGATTCCAATGATTGTAGCTTCCTACAGAACGCCTTCAATGAAAACCAGAGATGCTAGGGTTTTAGATTTGATTTCTTCTTATTTAAGTGATGGGAAAAGTTCTAAACTTTACAAAAAAATAGTTGACGACAAAAAAATGGCGTTACAAATTGGCGCAGTAGGATTTAGCCAAGAAGATTACGGAATGTACATTCTTTACGGACTGCCAATGGCACCATACACCATTAATGATATTTTAAAGGAAATGGATGAGGAAATTGTAAAAATCCAAACCGATCTTATTTCTGAAAAAGATTATCAAAAATTACAAAACAAATTCGATAACAATTACGTAAATGCCAACGCAAGCGTAGAAGGAATTGCAGAAAATCTGGCTTCTTATTATCTTCTGTACGGAGATGTCAATTTAATTAATACTGAAATCGACATTTACCATTCTATTACGAGAGAAGAAATTAGAGAAGTTGCCAAGAAATACCTGAATCCGAATCAGCGTTTGATTTTAGATTATATTCCTAATGCCAAATCTCAAAACTAAGAATATCGAATCATGAAAAAAATATATCCTTTTTTAATCCTTATTTTCCTAACTGGAATTATGCAAGCACAAGATCGTCCACAACCCAAACCAGGAAATGCCCCAGTAGTCAACATCAAAAAACCGCAGACCTTTGTTTTAGCAAATGGAATGAAAGTTTTAGTTGTTGAAAACCACAAATTACCTAGAGTGAGCTATACACTTACTTTAGATAATGCTCCATTTACCGAAGGCAACAAAAAAGGGGTTGACGAATTGACCAGCAGCTTAATTGGAAACGGAACTAAAAAAACAACCAAAGAAGCTTTTAACGAAGAAATTGATTTTTACGGCGCTAATATCAACTTTACTTCTCAAGGCGCCTATGCAAGTTCATTGTCAAAGTATTCTGGCCGCGTTTTAGAGCTTTTAGCAGAAGGTGCTTTACAACCCAACTTCACTCAAACTGAATTTGATAAAGAAAAAGCAAAACTTTTGGAAGGCCTTAAAGCCGATGAAAAAAGCGTTCCTGCCATTTCAAACCGAGTGGTTGATGTTTTGGCTTTTGGAAAAAATCATCCGGTAGGAGAATATCTTTCTGAAGAGACTGTAAAAAATGTAACTCTTGCTGATGTTCAAAACAATTACAATACTTATTTCGTTCCAGAAAATGCTTATTTAGTTATTATTGGTGACGTCAAATTTAAAGAAGCAAAAGCGGCTGTTGAGAAATTATTCAGCGGATGGAAAAAGCAGACTGCTCCAAAAAACACTTATCCAACTCCTGTAAATGTTTCGAGCTTACAAATCGATTTTGTTGATGTTCCAAATGCGGTTCAATCTGAAATTTCATTAGTAAATACGGTAAATTTAAGAATGAACGATCCAGATTTCTTCCCTGCCGTTATTGCGAATCAAATTCTTGGAGGCGATTTTAATAGTTACTTAAACATGAATTTACGCGAACAGCATGCTTGGACTTATGGAGCAAGCTCTAGTATTGGAAGCGGGAAATATGTTACTAAATTTAAGGCTTCATCTGCTGTTAGAAATACGGTAACAGATAGCGCTGTTGTTCAATTCGTTAAAGAAATAAAGCGAATTAGAACAGAAAGAGTTGATCCAGAAGTTTTAAGAAATGTAAAAGCAGGTTATATCGGAAGATTTGTAATGCAAGTTGAAAAACCGCAAGCTGTTGCGCGTTACGCTTTGAACATTGAAACAGAAAAACTTCCTGCAGATTTCTACGAAAAATACATTCAGACCATTAACAATGTTACTGCCGATGATATTTATCGTGTAGCCAACAAGTATTTCTTGTTAGACAATATGCGTATCGTAATTGTTGGTAAAGGTTCTGATGTACTTCCTGGTTTAGAAAAATTACAAATTCCGATTCATTATTTCGACAAATACGGAAATCCAGTTGAAAAACCTGCTACAAAAAAGAGGCTCCTAAAGATGTTAGCGCAAAAACGGTTTTTGAAAACTACATTAATGCAATTGGTGGAGAAAAAGCTGTTACCGCAGTAAAAACATTATACATGAACGGCACAACAACGGTTCCGCAGGCTCCTAATCCATTAACTTTTATTTCTAAATTAGATTCAAAAGGAAAAATGATGGTTTCGCTTTCTATGGGAACTATGAATTTAATGAAACAGGTGGTTAACGAAAAAGGCGCTTATGTTGAACAGCAAGGCCAAAGAAAAAACCTTGAAGGTGAAGATTTAGCCGAAATGAAAGCTAATGCCGCTCCTTTTGAAGAATTACAACTTGTAAAAAGAACAGACCTTAAAGTAGAAGGAATTGAACCAATTAACGGAAATGATGCTTACGTAATTAAAGATGGCAAAACAAAGTATTATTACGACGTTAAATCTGGATTAAAAACTGCAGAATCTAAAGTTCGCGAACAAGGCGGAAAATCAGTTGAACAAATCACTAATTTCAACGATTATAAAGAAGTAAAAGGCGTTAAGGTTCCTTTTAACTTAGTTCAGAATGTTGGTTTTGAATTGGATATTAAAATGTCTGACATTAAGATCAACGAAGGAGTTTCTGAGAAAGATTTTCTTTAAAAGATGCTAAGTTCTGAGATACTGAGATACTAAGTTGCTAAGAACCTAAGATTTTAAGGCTTTGTCAAAGTTTAAAACTTTGACAAAGCTTTTTTTATTTACTAAGTTTTGTTAGGCTCAATGATTTGATACTATTAAAGAAAAAAGCCCCTCTTTTGTCAGGCTGAGCGGTGACATTCGCATCAAATTACATTTTACCTTTTACAAGCAACATTTTACATTAAAAAAACTACTTCTTCGCCGACAAATAAACTCCAATCAAAATAATAAACGCCCCGACAGATTGAATTGGCGTCAGGAATTCGTTATCTAACAATCCCCAGAAGAATGCTACGATCGGAATTAAATATGTCACAGATGTTGCAAAAACTGGCGATGACATCTGAATTAGTTTAAAGAATAGAATGTTCGCGATTCCTGTCCCAAGAACACCTAAAATCGCTACAAAAAGTATAGAATGTTGTGTTTCTGCTAAATGTATTTTCTGACTGATATCGGTTGTGCTTAAAATGATTAATGCCGGCAAAAGCAAAACTGCAAAATTTCCTGTTGTGATACTTACAGAATTTAGATCGTGAAGATATTTTTTAATCAGATTTACGTTGATAGCATAACTAAGCGTTGCAATAACAACCAATAAAACATAGAGGTAATTTTGAGTTCCACTTGCAGAATCTCCGCTTAAAACCAAAAGAAGACAACCTACAAGTCCGACAAAAACACCTAAAACCTGTCGCTTTTGAAACTGAATCCCAAATGCTATAATTCCTAAAATCAAAGTATTTAAGGGTGTTAGCGAATTTAAAATCGCTACAATTGAGCTGTTAACCTGAGTTTCTGCAATGGCAAAAAGATAGGCCGGCATGAAAGTTCCGAAAAGCGAAGTTATGGCGACATATTTCCATTGGCGACGAGAAATCTTTTTCAGACTATTAAAACCCACAATCAATAAAAACAAAGCAGCAAAAATAATTCGAAACGATCCTACTTGAACAGCACTTAAGCCTATCAATCCTTTTTTTATCAGAATAAAAGAGCTTCCCCAGATAAGAGAAAGAATAGTCAAGTAAATCCACTTTAACTGTTTTGTTTCCATAAATTGTTATTTACTGCAAATTTGTAATTATTTTACGAACTAAGCATTCTCTTTTTATTAATTTTGCAAGAATCATATTCGCAATTTTTAAATTTATATATAATGAAAATTTCAAAAATCTTATTCGCTGCAGCAATCGCTGGTTTAGTATTTGTTGGATGTAAAAAAGCAGAAGACAAAAGTCTTGAAGTCGTAAATGCAGAAAAAAGTGCTCCAAAAGAGCACAAACCTATTGCTGCCGAAAATCTTCAAACAGCAAGCTTTACAATTGACGGAATGACTTGTGCTATGGGATGCGCAAAGACAATAGAAGAAGAATTAGCTAATCTTGACGGAGTTGATAAAGCAACTGTCGATTTTGACAAAAAAACTGCAACGGTAAGTTTTGATAAAACAATCCAAAACTCAGAATCTTTAACAAAAGTGGTTCAAGAAACTGGAGATGGAAAAACATATAAAGTTTCGAATTTTAAATCTTAAATTCTAGATTAAAAATCAAATAGGCACTCAATTGAGTGCTTTTTTTTTGTAAAAACATTCCGTAGGAATGTCTGGTTGGTAGTAGTAGTAGTAGTAGAATTAAATTTGAATTATGATTATACGTTCCGTAGGAACGTTTGATAAACACATTCGATTTTTCTAAAAATCAGGTATCCCTACAGGACACGATGCAGCACAACATTATCTTTTTTCTACCGACGAGATATTCCTACGGAATATTATACATAGCTATAGATATAACTAATAAAAAATAATCTTTTAAACGTAAAAAAAAAGGATTCAAAATTGAATCCTTTTTTTATTTCCATTTCAATGTTTCCATCAAACGCTGCATATCGTTTTTAACGTAACTCGCGGCAGGCATAATCGAGTCGAAATTTGGTTTTGCGTAAAAATAAACAGAACCTATTAAAAAATGTTTTGTGCTGTCTGTAACGTAAAATTGAGAGTTTGTCGCTGCATTTCCATCCACTTGATAAAACATTCCGTAAACCTTTTTCTGCGGATTTAAATACGGCTGTTCCAAAATATCATCGGCTTTAATAACGTGTTCGTAAGTCAGTTTTTGTGCATCACGCAATAACTTATCAATATTACCATTTACAGGCTTATATGTCAAATAAATGGTCGCTTTCATCTTTGGATATGTGATAGCAAATCCGCATTCTTTCTCTCCTTTGATAATTGCATCTTCATTCATTTGAAAAGCAAACGGACAATTGTTTTCAAAATTCACATATTTTGCTTCCGGATAATCTAATCGCAGGTAACTTGCTGGTTTTGGCAAAACATCATTTTTACAGCTTATAACCGTTAGAGCAAGCAAAATTACTGTTATTGAAAGTATTTTATTAAACATTTTTATTTATGGTTACTTTTATTTGTTTTACACGCTTTTTATCCACTGTTTCTATGGTGAAAATACAGTTTTCAAAAGGCACTTTTTGATCTTTTTTGGGGAAATTACCCAATATCTCCAGAATGAATCCGGCCAATGTTTCGGCTTCTCCTTTGTGAGCTTCAAAAACATCTTCGTCGACATCTACAATTCGATAGAAATCTTTCAGGTTTATTTTTCCTTCAAAAAGAAAATTATTTTCATCGATCTGCGAGAAGTTTAGATTTTCATCGTCAAACTCATCACTAATATCTCCAACAATTTCTTCGATAACATCTTCTAAAGAAACTAATCCAGAAGTACCTCCATATTCATCAACCACAATGGCTAAATGGCTTTTTAAGCTCTGAAAATCCTTTAGCAGATTATCTAATTTTTTATTCTCAGGAACAAAAAACGCTTCTCTAATCAAAGAAGTCCAGTCAAATTCTTCTTTATCAATATGAGGCAATAAATCTTTTACGAAAAGCACGCCTTCAATCTGATCGATATTATCTCGATAAACCGGAATTCTCGAAAAACCAGTTTCTATAATTTTAGGATAAATCTCCGCAAATGTTTCTGATATTTCCAATGCAAAAATATCAATTCTCGGACTCATTACCTGTTTTGTATCTGTATTTCCAAAAGAAACAATTCCTTCCAGAATTTTCTGTTCTTCTGTAGATGTTCCTTCCGAATCTGTAAGTTCCAATGCCTGAGAAAGTTGATTAACAGAAAAATTACTTTTTTGCTTTCCTAATTTATTTTGAAAATATATCGTAACGGCGCGCATTGGCAAACTAATTGGAGAAAGCACTTTGTCTAAAAATGCCAGCGGATACGCAACTCGCTTAGCAAAACGAATACTATTTCTGCTTGCGTAAACTTTAGGAAGCACTTCGCCAAATAATAAAATTAAAAAAGTAACTAAAATTACCTCTAGAGTAAATTTAAAGGCTGGCGAACTTATATTGGCAAAAATATTTTGCCCTATATAAGCAAACAAGATTACTACACCAATATTAAAAAAGTTATTCGCTACCAATAAAGTTGCCAAAAGCTTTTTGGGCTTTTCTAGTAGATTCGAAATAATTTTACCTTTTGCTGGACTATCATTTAAAGAATCATCGATGTCTTGCTGCGATAAAGAAAAAAGAGCTACTTCGGCACCAGAAACGATTGCTGAAAGAAATAATAAAATAAAAATTCCGACGAAACCAATAATTAAATTGGCGTCAAGATTTGTAGAAAAAAGTAAACTGGGCTCCGGTCCAAATTGCATAAAATTAGTTAAACATCGTTTAAAAGGGCAGATCGTTAATTGGAAGCCCTTCAGGAGCATCAAAGTTAGTGTTTTTTGCCGACTCTGTATCCTGGTTTTGTTTAGTATACGCAGTTTCTTTTTTAGTTGTCAGGAAAGTAAACTCCGTTACCTGAATTTCGGTCGTATATTTTGTCGTTCCGTCTTCTGTTTGCCACTGGCGAGATTTTATTCTTCCTTCGACATAAATTTTGTCTCCTTTAGAAAGATATTTTTCGCAAATCTCTGCGGCTTTATTACGCACAACCAAATTATGCCATTCTGTAGAGGTTATTTTTTCATTAGTCGTTTTATTGATATATACCTCATTGGTAGCCAGCTGAAAACGTCCGATGCAGTTTCCTCCATCAAAATAATGCATCTTTACATCATCGCCTAAATGGCCAATAAGCATCACTTTATTTAATGTTCCGTTCATAGTTTTGGTGGTATTTCTCCCAAAGATACATTTTTTTAGCAATTTATTTCTTGCTTTTCTATAAAATTATACAACACAATAGGAAAAGGAAAAGTTTTCAATTTTTGAGCATCCACTCCATTTTCAACTTCTTCTTTCACTTTAATTTTCCAAAACTGAATATGTAAATGTTGGTGCGAAAGCTTGTGTATAAGGGTCGATTCTCTACAATCTTCTATACTTATAATAGTGTACTTTGCAAAAATCTCATTTTTTACTGTTTGAGAAATCTCTTCAAAATCAACAATTGATTGCGTTTCCAATAACGGAAACTCATATAAATTATGCCAAATTCCTTTTGCAGTTCTTTTTTGAATTAATGTATTTCCTTTAGCATCTTCTAAAATCAAATAATTAAAGTAACGATTGGTTACTTTAATCTTTTTTGACTTAACGGGCAGCGTATTTACTTTTCCTTTTTGCAAAGCAGCACAGCTTTCGTTAAAAACGCAAATTGCACAATTAGGACCTTTAGGAACACATTGCAGCGCACCAAACTCCATTATGGCCTGATTGAATATCGCTGGATTATCTTTAGGCATTAATTGCTGTGCCAAAGCGGCAAACTCTTTTTTGGTTGCTGGAAGCGCAATATCAGATTCAATATCAAAATAACGAGTCAATACCCTAAACACATTTCCATCTACTACAGGACCGCTTCATTATAAGAAAAAGAAGCGATTGCAGCGGCTGTATATTCGCCAACACCTTTGAGTTTTAGCAGCTCTTTATAAGAATCAGGAAAAACTCCATTTAAGTCATTAGATATATATTGAGCTGTTTTATGAAGATTACGAGCTCGAGAATAATACCCCAGACCTTGCCAAAGTTTCAAAACTTTCTCTTCTGAAGCATCTGCTAAATGTTTTACGGTAGGAAATTCCTGAGTAAATGAAAAAAAATAAGGCATTCCTTGCGCAACTCGAGTCTGCTGAAGCATGATTTCTGAGAGCCAAATCTGGTACGGATCGACCGTTTTTCGCCACGGTAAATCACGCTGGTGCTGTAAATACCATTTTATCAATATGTTATGAAAATCCATTGCAAAATACTTAGATTGCAAAAGTAAATGTTTATGTAATTAAAATTTAACGAATTAGCTTGATTAATTATTTTTTTAATTCCTATATTTGCAAACTCAAAAAAATAGTACACCATTTATAAAATAAAATAGGAAAGAAAATGACGAAAGCAGATATCGTAGCGAAGATTTCAGAGAAGCTAGGTCTTGAAAAAGGAGACGTTCAAGCAACAGTAGAAACTTTTATGGAAGAAGTTAAAACTTCTTTAGAGACTGGAGACAATGTATACCTTAGAGGTTTTGGTAGTTTTATCGTTAAAACTAGAGCTGAAAAAACTGGAAGAAACATTTCTAAAAACACTACTATTAAAATTCCAGCACACAACATTCCTGCTTTCAAACCTGCAAAAGTTTTTGTAGAAGGAGTTAAAACCAACAACGAAGCAAAATAATATTAATTAACATAAATCTGACACAATATGCCAAGTGGTAAAAAAAGAAAGAGACATAAGGTAGCTACTCACAAACGTAAGAAAAGAGCGAGAGCTAACCGCCACAAAAAGAAAAAGTAGTTTTAAACTACTTTTTTCTTTTTAAACGTTCATTGAAATTTGGGAAATTTCAAAAATTCCAAAAAATAAAATCCAAAATCCAAAAATTAAGAAATCAATATTGATTTAATTGGAATTTGGAATTTAAAAATTTGAAATTTAAGTTTCCCTCCCGGGTTCAATACCTGTTAAAATATTGTTTAATCCATCTGTAGATAAGATTTTAGATTTTAGACTTAAGATTTTAGATTTTTATTAATCTATACTCTTCTCTCTTTTTCTATTTTCTGAAAAAACAGATAAAAATTTACAGTGTGAATAAAGAATTAATCATTAGATCTAGTTCTGAAGCAGTAGATTTTGCCTTATTAAAAGATGGAAAACTAATTGAATTACACAAAGAAGAAGAAAAAAGCAACTTTCAGGTTGGTGATATTTTTATTGCCAAAATCAGAAAACCAGTTGCTGGACTTAACGCCGCTTTTGTAAATGTAGGTTTCGAAAAAGATGCCTTTTTACATTATCACGATTTGGTCTAAATCTAGCTTCTCAGCTGAAATTCATAAAACTTGTAAGCGCAGGTAAATTAAAAGATTTCTCCCTAAAAACCTTTCAGTTTGAAAAAGAGATTGACAAAGATGGCATCATTACTGATATTTTAAGTGCCAATCAATCTGTCTTAGTTCAAGTAGTTAAAGAACCTATATCAACCAAGGGTCCAAGAATAAGTGCTGAGCTTTCTCTTGCCGGAAGATTTATCGTTCTAGTTCCTTTTTCTGATCGTGTTTCTATTTCTCAAAAAATAGAAGATAAAAAAGAAAAGGATCGTCTAAAAAAACTTGTTCTATCGATCAAACCTAAAGGATTTGGTGTTATTGTTCGTACAGTAGCCGAAGGCAAAAACGTAGCCGAATTAGAAAAAGATTTGCAGAACCTGCTAGGCAGATGGTCTGCAATGTGTAAAAAATTACCAACTGCTCATCATCCATCAAAAGTATTAGGAGAGCTTAATAGAGCTTCTTCGATATTAAGAGATGTATTTAATGATACCTTCAGTGGTATTCAAATAGATGATGAAGAGTTGTACCATCAAACTAAGGAATATTTGCAAGAAATTGCACCTTCAAAACAATCGATTGTTAAGTTTTATCAATCAAATGACACTCCAATTTTTGAGAAATACAATATAGAGAGACAAATCAAAACTTCTTTTGGCCGAACTGTTTCCATGAGCAAAGGTGCGTATCTTATTATAGAACACACTGAAGCGTTACACGTTATAGACGTAAACAGCGGAAACCGTTCTAATAAAGCGACCAACCAAGAAGACACAGCCATGGAAGTAAATATGATTGCCGCAGCAGAAATCGCACGACAACTTCGTTTGCGTGATATGGGCGGAATAATCGTAGTTGATTTTATCGATATGTCTAATCCAGAAAACAGGAAAGTTTTGTTCGACTTCTTGCGAGAAGAAATGAGCGACGATAAAGCAAAACATAAAATATTACCGCCGAGTAAATTTGGTTTGGTCCAGATTACAAGACAGCGCGTAAGACCAGAAGTGAATATCAAAACCAGAGAGGAAGATCCTAATAAACATAATGGTGAAATTGAAGCTCCAATTTTAATCATTGATAAGATCACCGCTGATTTAGAAAGACTTTTAAAAACCCACAACAAGGTTGTACTAAACACACACCCGTTTGTGGCTGCATACCTCAGTAAAGGTTTTCCATCATTACGTTCAAAATGGTTTTTTGAACATAAGAAATGGGTGAAAATCATACCTCGTGACGCTTACACGTACTTAGAATACCATTTCTATGATAAAAAAGGAAATGTTATTTCAGAATAAAAACAAAACCGCCTTTCGTGAGATTGGCGGTTTTTTTGTGGCTTTTTTTTTTATTTAGAAGCAATTTCCAGCTATCCGCTTGTATCTTTTCCTGGCTAAAGAAGCCAGAAAAAGGATACCGCTCCTATCTGGGCTAGGCTCTCGTTTTCATAAGATCATTACATAATAAAAAGTCATTCTAAGCACAATTGTCACCCTGAGCGAAGTCGAAGGGCGCTCCAATTGGCACATGGGCTTCGACTTCGCTCAGCCAGACAACCTAACCTCTTTTTTTTGGAATTTGGAATTTTAAAAATTGGGCTTTATATTTACCGTTTAGTCTCTCACAATTTCAATTCTCCTTCTTATTTCATTTCCAGAAGCATCTACAACCGTAATGTAATGTATTCCTGTTGTGGGCGTAATAGGCAATTCGTGAAAGGTTTTGGTTGTAGCCTTATAAACATCATCAACATACCAAAACAATTCTTTATCTCTTTCAGAATACGCTACTTTCAAAATTACGGGCTGTATGTTACTGTTAAAATCCTTTGTTAAATATATTTTACTATTCGCTTTCGGATAAATAAAGTCCATTGTAGTGGTTTGCGTTCCTTCGCATCCTTCTTTAAATGGCGGTAACGGCAAATATTCAATATGCTGGCTTTTATAATACCAAGCTATAACAGGAGGCAGTACAAACCAGTTTCTAATCACAATATTATCGATACTCTCGCAGCTGCTATTTACCTGAAATTGCTCTGTTTTATCCAAATGAATGGTTCTATGATACGGACAAACCTTTGTCGATTTACCTTTTTTAGAGACCCATTGTTTAATTTTTGGGCAATTTTCTTTTGCCAAGTAACCGCTTAATCGACAGACCTCAACTTCTGCTAAATCATTATATGGAGTATCAAACCATCTTTGCCTTGGCAGTAAATTAAAAACATCAAATAAAATTGGTGCGGCGCTAGTAACTCCAGTTAAAGTTGGCCTTCCCTCACCCGTAGCATTTCCAACCCAAATTCCGACCACATATCTTGAATTGGTTCCAATAGCCCATGCATCACGATTCCCGAAACTGGTTCCCGTTTTCCATGCAATTTTAAGCGAACTGTCATAAAACTTCCACGCTTCATCTCCTTCCGGTCTATTAACCTCTTCCATTGCATTATACGTTAACCAAATTGATCCCGCACCCAAAATATTCTTCTGGTCGGTTTCTGAGCCAAAATCGGGCTTAAAATCATTTTTATAATTGAGTTCGGTAAATTCGTTAGTCCGATACTTACTCTTATTTTTAGTATAATAATTGACCGTAGACGAAAGATTTGCATACGTTCGGCATAAATCCCATAAATTACTTTCAGCACCTCCCAAAATAAGCGATAGCCCATAATGATCGGGAGTTTTATTTATGTTTTTTAATTTAAATTTTTGAAGTTCTTCATAAAACTTGTTTACAGTAAATTCCTGAAGCATTAAAACCGCAGGAATGTTCAACGAACGTGACAATGCACGATGTGCAGGAACAGCGCCATCAAAAGTTAGATTGAAATTTTGAGGCGTATATCCAGAAATCTGTGTTGGAATATCAGCTACTAAAGTATTGGGCAGAAATTCGCCATCATCCAACATTGCTCCATACAAAAGTGGTTTTAAGATACTTCCTGTACTTCTTGGCGCATCGATAATATCAACATCTTTTTGATGATCTGCATCTGCTGGAGAATTTCCAACATAACTCATTACATTTCTACTCTGAACATCAATAACCAAAATCGCCAGATTATGAACCTCATTCTGTTTGTACTGGTTGTAATAATATCTTGCAATTTGATTGACACGATTTTGCAAGGCATAATCAATAGTAGTTTTCACTCTTGTTCCTTCTTCATTTTTTGCGACTCTTTGTAATAAATGCGGAGCGATTTGAGGCAGATCGTATGGCTTTTGAGGTAATGGTTCTTCTATTGAAAGTTCGTACGTCTGCTTATCGATAATACCTTCCTGATGTAGTTTTAGTAAAAGTCGGTTTCTTTTGTTCAATAATTTTATCTGGTTTTTTCCCGGATAAATTAAACTTGGTGCATTAGGCAAAACAGCCAAAACTGCATTTTCTGCCCACGATAACTGATTGGACTGCACTCCGAAATAACGCCATGAAGCCATTTCTAGTCCTACGACATTTCCCCCAAAAGGCGCATGCGCAGCGTACATTTCGAGAATTTCATCTTTAGAATAACCCAATTCTAATCTTGTAGCGAGAATAATTTCTATTATTTTTTCAAAATACGTCCTGTTTTTTCCTTTTCGGGATAATCGAATAACCTGTTGCGTTAAGGTACTTCCTCCTCTGACCACTTTTCCTGCTTTTCTGTTTTGCTTAAAAGCATTAATCATCGCTCCAGGATTGAAGCCAGGATGTTTATAGAAATACTCGTCTTCAAAATAAACGATACATTTCTTGAATTTATCTGGAACGCTGTCTTGTGCTGGAAAACGCCATTGTCCGTCTCGGGCAATTTTAGCTCCGAGCAATTCCCCTTCTTTACTTTCTATAACGGTAGAATATGGTTCTTTGAACAAAGTTCGAGGTATAGAAAAATAGTAAATCAGCAAGAGCAGAAATGCAATTGCTGATTTTATTTTATTTCTTTTTATCCAGTTTAGAATGCGCTGAAAGAACGCTTTAAATTTATTTTTCAATGCTTATTTTTTTAACCGCAAAGACGCAAAGATTTACGCAAAGTTCGCAAAGTTTTTCTCTCGCAGATTCAGGAAATCTTATATTATCTACTTGATCTGCAAAATCTGCGAGAAACTTTTTTGCTAAGTTCGCAAAGTTTTTACCACAGATTAAAGGATTAAAAAAGATTTTGAAATCTGTGATAATCTGTGCAATCTGTGGCTAAAAAATTTTATTTCACAACCTCAACCCAGAATCCTTTTGTTCTTGCTAAGAATGTATTATCGTACATGGCTTCGCATTGCAATCCAGGTAAATAATAGTTTCCTAAATACGATGCATTTAGCAGAATTCGGAAAACTTTAGTTTCTCTTGCTTTCATTCCGAAATAGAAATTCGTTCTGTCATCTCGGATATCAATATAATCTGCAATGTTGTTTACAGCATCTCCATAATCGGTAAAACGAGTATTTACAATTTCGAATCCTGAAGGCAGAATTTGAGATAACGCTACGTTTTGAACGCTTTCTCCTCTTTGATTTTTAATTGTAACCTCGGCAACAAATTCAGTTCCCTGATTAATTCTTGAAACATTGATTACGCTTCCTTTTCTGTTTTTGAAAACAATAGAAGCCGTAACATCGCTTTGAACCGCATTTTCTTGTCCGATAGGCAATATTCCACTGTTCAATACACGAACATAAACTGTATTGGCTTTATTGTTTTTCAGCGTAATACTGTTTGAACCCGAAGCAACAGACAAACTGCGATCTGCAACCGATTTACCTGTATTGATTGTCTCTCCTTTCCCGTTTTTACTAAATTGGATATTGATTCCTTTCGGACCATTACTCACCGCAAATTTCGACATTGCATACAAACAATAAGCTGTTGTCTGCGTACTCATCCATTGATTAGCTGACATTTCTTTGGCTAATTTTGCTGCAGTAACAAATGCTTTTTGTTTTTGATCTAAAAGAAGCATCGTTTCTAAAGCCATTGCTCGGTTTCTTTCACTTGAACCATAATAGTAATAGCTGTAACCATCTGAACTTCCATCAATGCTGGTTTTCAAGAACAAACTTTGCCCAGCCGATTTCTGACCTGCTAAAACATAAGCGGCTGCCAAACGAAGCATACTTTCATTCGAAATACCTTTAGTTTCACGTAATCTGTTCATAGACGACAAATCTGCATGTCCTGCTAAAGCTAAAGTGTATAAACGATATGCCTGAGCTAAGTCATTTCCATATTTAGGTTCAAAACGCCATTGTTTCGCTTCTTTCTGCTGATAGGAAAGCCATTTCGATTTGAAATTAATTGGCAGTACATATCCTTTTTTCTCTGCTTCAATTAAGAAATGTCCAGCATAAGAAGTTCCCCAATCATCTGCAATTGCATTTCCTTGCCAGTACGGCATTCCGCCATTTGATAATTGGAAATTACCCAATCTCTGAATTCCAGCCGCAATATTTTTTTGAATTAAATCTTTGCGTTTCGCATCTATATCTGCCACATCGCCCAAATACAATTGCGGGAAAACAGATGAAGTAGTCTGTTCTACACAACCATGCGGATATTGAATCAAGAATTGTAACCTTCCGTTCAAATTCATTGACGGCATAGACGAAACTTCTAATCTGGCTTTATTACTTCCGGCAATTCCGAAAGTTTTCCATGAAATTGTCTTCGTACTGTTTGGCGTTAAAACAACATCTGTAAAAGTACTCGTAACTGGATTTGGATTCGTCATGTCGATTTCGACATCATAAGTTGATTTCTCGCTTCCAGATGTCGCAATTACCTGAACTTTTGCAATTCCAGTTGCAGAACCAACAACCAAATTAAAATAGGCCATTTTTTCATCTGGCTGTGCAAAACTTAGTTTTTGAACTGCACTTCCCATTACTTTCAATCCGTTACTGGTTTTTACCTGAATCGAAACATTTTTGATCTTATTTTCAGTTGCAAAAACTGTTACAGGCAATGTTACTTTTTCTGACGGAGAAATTTTTCTAGGCAACGAAGCCAATACCATCAACGGACTCTTAACCTGTGTTGCTTTTTCGACGCTTCCGTAAGCGCTTGTATTCGCATCACCCGCTACTACCATTGTTCGAACAGAACCAATATATTTTGGAAGCTTTAAATCATGCGATTTCGTTTCTCCTTTTCCTAATTTAAATGGTCCATAATATAACACTACAGGTTTAAAACGGTTGGCTTTTTTAGCTTTTCCGCCTCCTAAATCCTGATCTCCACCAATACTGAAAATCTGATTTATTTTTCCGCCATAAGCGCCAATTACATCATCGTAAACGTCCCAAGTTTTTACTCCTAAAGCTTCACGCACATAAAAACTATCCCACGCATTTGGTGTTTTAAAACGAGTTAAATCCAAAAGACCTTCATCTACAACCGCGATTGTATAAGTCATTTCTTTACCTGATTTTTCACCCACTTTAACCGTAAATGGCTGTTCTGGTCTTAAAACATCAGGCATATTTAAAGTTGGTGCCAAAAGGGTGTTTTTATCTACAACTTCAACAGGAACAATTCCATACATACGAATTGGCGAATCGTTTTTGGTTGAAGCATGAGGCTGTAATAATGTAATATTAAAATATACGTTTGGCGCCATTGCTCCTGTAATTGGAACTTCAACTTTTGTTTCTCCGTTTTTAGTTTCAGCCCAAATAGTCTGCACTACTCTTGATCCGTTTTCGATAGAAATCAATGCACGGCCACCTTCACTTGAAGGGAAAGAAATTTGTGCTTTTTCTCCCACTGCATAATTTTTCTTATCGGTAGAAAACACTAACATATTGGCTGTAGAAGCATCTCTGTTTCGTGTTTTTCCAGACCAGATTGGCCAATCGATATTTACGGTTAAAGATGTTGCATGACCATCTTGCTGATCGGCAACACGAATTAAATAACGCCCCCATTCTTCATCTGTCAAGGCAAATTGGAAACTTCCTTTTCCGCTAGAATCGGTATTGATGACAAAAGTTTTGTATGAAGTCGTTGCATTCGAAGAATTATAATTTGATAGATTATCGCTTGAAGAATCCCACCACCATCTCCAGTCTACTTTATAAACTCGTACTTCGAGATTACGAACCGATTTTGGTCTTCCGTTTTCATCAACTGTTACAACATCAAAACGATTGTTTGTTCTCGTTTCAAGCATGCTATATTTATTCAGTTCCGGCGTTTTTAAACCTACATAGGTTTTGTACGGAGAATAGGTTGTTGACATTACATCTGTACTAAAATCTCCTCCTTCTTCGTACACTTTTGTAATGAATGAAGCACGAAGCATTCCTGGTGCCTGACCTTGTAATCTTGGCTGAATGTTAACTGATGCTTTACCGCTTTCATTTAATTTCCCAGAGAAAATATTGATTTCTTCTGTACTGAATTGGCGTGCCAAATCATCAAAAGTATATTTTTCATAGCCTTTAAATGTTGTGCTTTGTTGAGAGAATTTCGCCTGCATTTCTACATTCAAATTCTTAGCAATTGCACCGTGAAGCCATGTTACCTCAAGATTGTCTGTATTTGGATACGAAGCCGAAAGTGTTTTTCTGCTAAATGTATTCTTGATTTTTAAACGATTTGGTTTAATCGTTTCAATCTTAATGCTCTTGTAGAATTTCGCACCTCCAACACTAACCATTGCTTCCCAATTTCCTGTTGGGGCATCTTGGTTTGTTGGCACTATAAAAGCATAATGGTTTAGATCATTCGTTTTTTGAACAGTTTGATAAACTGTTTTGCCATTCGGATCATTTAATCTGAATTTAATTGGATGTGATTTCGGAAGTTTATTCGCTGCATCGTTCAAAATAAATGATAGATACAGGTTATCTCCTGGACGCCAAACACCTCTTTCTCCGTAAATAAATCCTTTTAAACCTTTTTGTAAAGTCTCTCCTGCAACATCAAAATTACTTACCGATAATGAAAGTCCATCATCCAGTTTCACATAAGTCGATTGGTCACCTAAAGTTACAATGGCGAAATAAGCAAATTTGTCCAATTGGAAAGAAGCAATACCTTCACTGCTAGTTGCTTCTGTTGCAATTTTTTGCTGTTGGAAGTTGTATAAATCTACTCTTGCGTTTGAAACGGGTTCTGTTGTAACGATATTATTTACAGCAAACAAGTACGATTTATTTTCACCTCTTTTAGCAATAACTCCTAAGTCTGAAGCCAAAATATTAGTCGCAATTCTGGCATTGTAATAGTAAGAACCTGTACATGGATCCTGACTTTCTCTCCAATCATAATCGTCATAATAATAGTAATCGTCGTAAGAGTTGCCGCTGTAGTTTACATCATTTTCATCAACTTCTTCTTCCTCGGTTTCATCGTCATTTCCTTCTGATGTTTCGCATTTATAAAGCGAATATTTCTTTTTATACACAAATTCAACTCTGTAAATTGCTCCTGGTTCTGGTTTAATGATTTTAGATAAATCTAAAGCATACGTATTCCATTTAGAAAGATTTACGAGCGTACTTTCTTTTAAATTTAAAGTGGTTTTAGCAATTGGCTGTGCGACTTTTTTAAGATTTTGCCCGCCATTTAATTCATTGTATTGAAGAAATTGCAGAATGTTATTTTTATAAATCTTATACACTTTTACATCTACAGCGCTTAGATTTACGGCTTCGAAATTCAATTTTAAATTGTTTGAACTTGGCAGAATTGTTCCGTTTTTAATGAAACGAATGTTTGGTTTTATCTGATCAAAAGAAATTTTCTCGCTGTAATTGTTTTCCAGTTTTTTACCATATTGACTCTCGATTCCCTGAAAAACTTCCAATAATAGTTCGCCCGTAACAACTTGTTCTGGTTCTTCGTCTGGCACATATTCAACAGCTTCTTCTACAACTGCGGCGGCTGAATCTACGGCAACAGCGGCTGAATCAACCACTACCGCAGCCGAATCTACTGCTACTGCAACTGGCTCCTGCACAGCTACTGCTACAGGCTCTTGTTTTTTAGAAGCATTTTGGTTTGTAAAATATACTTTAAGTAAATTTCCTTGGGTAGAAAATTTCAGATTATTGGTGTTTTGAATTGAAACCAATCCTGCAAAATCCTGACCTTTTTCTAAAGGCTCCGAGAAATTAATTAAAACCTGCTGATTGTTTCCGTCTGGAATTTCAACTTTTATAACTTTAAATTCGTTGATGCTTGTAATCGGGAAATCTATTTGCCCTTTTTGATCAATGTCAAAATCATTTCCATCATAAATAATCTCTAAGTTTGAAGCTTCTGAGTGGCGTTGAATACTGTCAATTATAAAACGAAATTCTTTAGCACTGACCAGCTACTTTCTCAAATTTAATTTTAAGATTATTCCCTTTATGTTTCGCTTCAACCAGCTTTTGAGCGGTTTCCAAATCAATATTGTCAGCTGTTTTTAAAACACAGTTTAAATATTGGTATTCTTTGCTGTACGATTGAATATCGCCCGTATTGATGGTAAAATCTTGTTTAACCGTTTTAACTGTAAAGTTGAATTTTGACAGTTCTTTTTCTTTCTCTTTCGGAATGGCAGTCAGTTTATCTAAGTTTAAAGTAACCTGATATTCTGTTCCCATTTTGAGTTTTTTCTCTGGAATAAAAGCCAACGTATTTGTTGAAAGCGCTATAACTTTCCCGTGAACACTCGGCGAAATATCAAACAAATCGTCATCTAATTCCTGATTCGGTTTCCAATCTTTTTTATCGAAAGCCAAAACCACACGAATATCAGAATCTGCAGAAACGATTCCGCCCGTAAAACTGGTAATGTAATCTTTAAATAGTGAAAAATCTGAATTGAAATCTGCTGCTGATTTGCGCCCGCAAGATTGAAAAATAAAAAACACAAAAAATACGAGAGATAGTCCTTTTGCTTTCACTTTTATTTAGAGTTAATGGTTAACAAATTGAGAATTTAATACGATTTAGCGCTAAAAGCCTTAACACCAAAATACAAATTAAATTGGGATAAAAGTAAATTATTTTTAAGAAGAATATTCGTTATATTTGAAAACATTCAAAAAAATTAAAATGAAAGATATAGATGTAATTAATACACTTGAAAAAGAAAATGACATTTTAATTATAAATACTAATGACGAAGATTTTGATGAATATTTTGACAACTCTTCACAAGACTATTACACCGTTAATGATAGAGGTGAAATTGTAACACTTATCATCAATAATGCAGATGTTTTTAATTTTTCTTCCATTAGTTCTTTACTAAACCTAGAAAGGCTATCTATAAATTCGGCAGAATTATTAGACTTTGAAAAAATCGAATCCTTTAAAAAACTCATATCGCTAAATTTGCGAGAATGCTATATTAAAGATTTTTATCCAATTAGTAGATTAAAAAAATTAGCTTATTTAGATTTAAGTTCAACGAATATATCTGATCTATCAATATTAGAAAACTTAAATGCACTTAAAAGTCTAGAATTGAGAAATAATAAAATAAATAACATTTTACCGCTCCAAAATTTAAATAAGCTGGAAGTGTTATTTTTATGGAATAATCAAATTTCAGAGATAAACATCTTAGTGAATTTGAAAAAATTAAAAAATTTGGATATAGGGAGAAATAATATCGAATGCATCAGTTCTCTCTCTGTCTTAAATGATTTAAGACTTATCGATATTTCTCACAATAAAATAAATGATATACGACCTCTTGAAAAATTTATCACAAAAGGATATGAAATAATTTTGGATGGAGATTATGAAGAACATCTTGAAAATTTTATTTTTTTAGAAAATAATGATTTCACTATACCTCCGTATGAAGTTATCACACAAGGAAACGCTACAATAATTCAGTATTTTGAAGATGCTAGAAAATATAATTTAAAATCATTGAATGAGTGTAAATTAATCTTTGTTGGTGATGGTGGATTAGGAAAGACTAGCTTAATGAAGAAAATTATTGGCCTGCCATATAGTGACGAACCAACAACTCATGGCATAAACAAAAAATCGTGGAACGAAATTAAAAATAATTTTGACGAAAACATAAAAGTAAATTTATGGGATTTTGGTGGACAACATATTCAACATTCATTACATCAATTCTTTTTAACTGAAAAGGTCGTTTACATTCTATTATTAGATCCTAGAAATGATTCTTCAGCAATTTATTGGTTGGAACAAATAGAAAAACTAGGAAAAGATTCCGAAATTTTAATAGTATACAACTGGAAAGAGTTAAAAGATAAAAAATCACACAACAATAAAAACTTTTATGAGTTACGAAAAACTTATCCTACGCTAAGAGAACCCTTTTTGTTGTCATGTAAAAATGGTGATGGATTTAATGAATTTAAAGAATCATTAAGCCAAATTATTTTATCCCGAAAAGATTTATTAGTTCAATACCCTATTAATTGGTTTAAAATTAAAGATGAGTTAGAGAAAGATGTAACTATAAGTAAAAACTACATTGCATACAACGAATATGATTTAATTTGCGACAATAATGAATACTATAATGAGATAAATCGAAAAAATCTTTTGAAACAATTGGATAAAATTGGTTCTATAGTGTTTTTTGATAAGCCAATATTAGAAGAATTACAAGTTCTAAATCCTGACTGGATAACTACAGGAGCATATTCTGTAATTACGTCGGAAATAACAAGGATAAAAAAAGGACATTTAAATTCTAATGATTTAAAAGAAATTTTTAAAGACGAAAAATATTTATTCGCTAATAAAAAAGTAAAGTTAAAATATAAAGCAAAAGATTTTCAATTTATACTTGCATTAATGAGTGATTATGATTTATGTGTTTATAATCCATTTTTAAAAGATGAATTTTTAATTCCTTGTGCATTTGAAGGAGAAAAACCGTCTGAATTCGAAAGATACAAGCTTGATTCGAAACATTACCGCTTTCAATTCGAATCTGCATTTGAAATGCTAATAATGTATCGTTTTATGGCAAGAAATATCTCTAAATGTATACAAGATGGATATTGGCAATCAGGAATTGTACTTCAAGATTTAAATAAGGAAACATATGCACTAGTAGAAACTAATCAGCATTCAAAAATAATTGATTTTTGGATAACAGGAAAAAATATACGGGGCTTTTGGGAAGTTCTCAGAAACGATATTAAAGACATAAATAGAAAATATTCTTTAAAATTCAAAGAAGAAGTCAAATATGATTATGATGATAATGAAGATTTCTTTTATAACGATTACCGTGAAATATTTCTTTCGTATGACGAAATGATAAGTAGTTTATATCACGGAATAGATGTAATAGAATATCATCCAACACACAGAATTAAAAATATCAATGTTCTTGAAGTTATCGAAAACTTTGAAGATTCAAAAAAAACAATTAAAAAAATGGAAAAAGAAGGAATACATTTTCATGGTAATGTTATAAATAATGGACAATTATTGGGGAATAACAACACACAAACGATTTATAATAATTATTTCTCCAATAACCAAAAATTAGAAGAACTTAAAGATATATTAGAAGATTTCGAAGATGCAAGCAAAACAAATAAAGAGTGGCAAGATAATTTTACAAATGCTCTATTGGAAATTTGTAGATTAGAAAATGCGAAAAATGAAATTGAAGAAAAAAAATCAATTAGTAAGCTAAAGAAATTTTTTAATAAGGCGAAAGAAATCAAAGACTGGGTAGCTATTGGAGTATTACCCGCAGAGTTAGCAACAAAAGGAAGTAAAATGATAGAATTAGGAAATGATTTATTTCAATTTATAGAAAAGCTACCCTTTTAAATAGACAAAATTATTTCCTTCTTTCCAGAAAAAAACGTTTCATCAAATCCGCAGCTTCATTAGCCATTACGCCAGAAACAACAGTCGTTTTAGGATGCAATTTTGTTCCCATATTGATAAAACCGCGTTGTTCGTCTCTTGCGCCAAAAACAATTTTAGAAATCTGGCTCCAGTACAAAGCGCCAGCACACATTTGGCAAGGTTCAAGAGTAACATAAAGCGTACAGTCTTTTAAGTATTTTCCGCCTAGAAAGTTTGCTGCTGCTGTGATAGATTGCATTTCAGCATGAGCTGTAACATCATTTAATAATTCGGTTAAGTTATGACTGCTTGCAATTACTTTATCTGCAACGACAATTACAGCGCCAACAGGAATTTCGCCTCTTTCAAAAGCTATTTCTGCTTCCTGCAAAGCTTTTTTCATAAAATATTCGTCTGTAAAAGGATTTATCATAATTGCAAAAATAGGATTTTAGAACTTATTTTTATTACATTTAATCTTTGATATCTGAATATGGAAAGAAATTACAAAATCAGCATTCCTGAACCATGCTCTGAAGACTGGAACAAAATGACGCCAAATGAAAATGGCCGTTTCTGCATGAGCTGTTCAAAAACTGTTGTTGATTTTACCTTGATGTCTCCAGAAGAAATTCAACAATACATTATTAAAAATCAAGGCCATAAAATGTGTGGCAGATTTAAAAAATCTCAACTAGATTCGATAACAATCCAAATTCCGAGTAAGGTTCTTTATACGCAAACGCATTTTCATAAAATGTTTTTACTGGCTTTATTTATTGCCATGGGAACTACTTTGTTTAGCTGTCAGAATAAAGAAGGAAACAAACAAAAAATCGAGAAAATTGAAATAATTGAAAATGCTCCTTCTCCAAAAACTGAATCCAACGAAAAGCAGGAAGTATCTACTACTAAACCAACAACCATTAGCAAAACAAAATCTAAAAAGGTTTCTACTCTAAAAAGCAAAAAATACCTTTCTTTAGTAAAAACAGAATGCGCAGAAACGCTACCCAATGAGGATATTTATGAAGACAATACCGTCTATGGAGGAATGGGAATTGATGTTATACCTGATTACCCTGGAGGGAGAGATTTATTTTACGAAGCTTTTAAATCTGAATTTAAAATACCCAAAGAGTTAAAAAAATCTACCGGAGTAATCAAAATGTCTTTTGTTATTGAAAAAGACGGAAGTTTAAATGAAATAAAAACCATTGAAGATCTTGGTTTTGGAACTGGAGAAGAAGCTATCAGAGTTTTACAAAAATCTATAAAATGGACTCCAGGCGAAATCCAAGGAAGGAAAGTTAGAACTTTTTACAATCTACCCATCACATTGGAACTCGACACTTTAAATCCGAAAAAAAGGAAGAGAAAGTTTTCAAAAATTACGACCATGCAAATTGTTAAAACTGGTGATAGTCAAGAACAAACCGAATTAAGTTTACAACCATAAAGAACTAACTTTAAGAGATTTTTCTATAAAAAAATTGCTTGTGCTTATTATTTATTACATTTAATTCTCTGAATTTAGAAATGGAAAGAAAAGGAAAAATAACAATACCAGAACCATGTCATGAAAACTGGGACAAAATGAAGCCAACTGAAAATGGCCGTTTTTGTCTGAGCTGTTCTAAAACGGTTATAGATTTTAGTTCTATGCTTCCAGAAGAAATTCAGCATTATTTTATTCAAAATCAAAATGATAGAATTTGCGGAAGATTTAAACAATCACAGTTAGATACCATTACGATTCAAATTCCTAATCGCGTTTTATATTCTCAGACCAACTATCATAAAATGTTTCTACTTGCTTTGTTTATTGCCATGGGAACAACTCTTTTTAGCTGCCAAGATAAAGAAGGAAACAAGCAAAAAATTGATCAAATTGAAATCGTCGACAATCCAACACAAAATCAAGATGAAGATGTTTCCTCCTGCTATGGCCATGAGATTGAATCTAAAAAAGAAAAAACAAAAAAGCCAAGAGAAAGAATCACAATGGGAGCGGTACTTCCTCCTATAGCTAGTGAAAATGAGAGACTACATTTTAAATATAGTATTATATATAATGCCGTTGATTTGGATATTCTACCTGCTCCAAAAAACGGAATGAAAAAATTCTATTCTTATTTTGCAAAAAATTATACTGCTTCAAAAGAAGGAGAAATGTCCGTTTTATTTGTTGTAGAAAGAGATGGCACTTTAAGCAATTTTAGAGTAACTCAAAACAAGTCGTCAGAAAATGAAGCAAAAGTTATTAAAGTATTAGAATCTGGCCCAAAGTGGATTCCTGGAAAAACAAATAATCAGTTTGTTCGATCAACTTTTATTTTGCCAATTACATTTAAATAATGAAAATAAAACATAAAATAACTACTTATATAAATCGCAAATCGTTTTTGCCAACGTTGTATGTAGTTATGGCTGTAGTTTTTTTCGGTTGTCAAAACAAAGAAGCCAAACAGCAAGAAATTAAGAATATTGAAGTTATTGAAGATACTCTGACAGCAAAACCAGAAGCTTTGGATGCAACTGCAATTAGTACAAAAAAATTAGATCAAGCGCCCTCAGATGTATCAAAAATTGAGCAACTTAAAATAAAACAAACGACAACAATAGCCTCTAGAGAAGTGGATGATAACAAATCTTCGAAATCTGATAAAGCAAAAAAAGATGATGCTTCTTCAACTCTGAAACCACTTTCGAATACAAATGCCGAATTTCCTGGTGGTATTGATCAATTTCATACTTTCTTCATGAAAGAATATAAAAAACCAGAAAATGTAAATTACTGGAAACTCAATTTTACACTTGCCTTTGCGATAGAAAAAAACGGAAGTGTTTCATTTCTTGAATGTTCGCCGCCTGTTGAAGAGCCTTTAGAAAAAGAAATTATAAGGGTTTTAAACTTATGTCCTAAATGGCAACCAGGCGAATCAAACGGAAAAAAAGTCAGAATGCAATATTCTGTGCCTATCGCTTTAAAACAATAATTTAAAATATTCCTTATTAAAAAAAGTAAGATTATACTTATTTTTAATTATTAGCGTTTTATCTAAAAATGCTAATAATGAAATCTAACTTCAAAATTACAATTCCAAATCCCTGCAATGAAAACTGGGATGAAATGACACCTGATGAAACTGGAAGATTCTGCCGTGTCTGCAACAAATCTGTAATTGATTTTACAAGCAAATTACCAGAGGAAATTCAGCACTTTTTTCTCCAAAATCAAGATCAAAAAATTTGCGGACGATTTAAAAATTCACAATTAGATTCTGTAAGTATTCAAATTCCGAGTCAGATTTTATTTTCCCAAACGCAGTATCATAAGATGTTTTTGTTGGCCTTATTTGTTACTATGGGAACTTCTCTGTTTAGCTGTTCATCTGTGAATGGTAACAAACAAAAAATTCAAATGATTGAAGTTGTTAATCAACAAAAAACCTCATCTCTAAATAATTCTAAAACACAAACAGATTCTAAAAAAAATGAAATAAATTCAGTAAAAATTGGCAATGGAGAAGCCACAATGGAGCCAATGCCTATTGAAGTCAATTTTGGTTTGGAAAAAGAATTATTGAAATCTGAAGACATCATTATTAATAAGATTGAAATTGGGGATATAAATTTAACTTCTCTAAAAAGTCAAATTGGCATGCCTAGGTGCAAACCTCAATTAAAATTTGGAAAACAATAATTAAATTTAAAACTGTAAATTTGCTTTTTACCATACAATGAAAAGCGATTTACTTTCGAACATATACAATCCGGCCGATTTACGTCTTTTAAAAGAAGAACAGCTTACTCAGGTTGCTCAAGAACTTCGTCAATTTATTATTGATATCGTTTCTGTAAAAGAAGGGCATTTGGGAGCAAGCTTGGGCGTTGTAGAGCTTACAATTGCTTTGCATTATGTTTTTAACACCCCAGATGATTTATTGGTTTGGGATGTTGGGCATCAGGCATACGGACATAAAATATTGACCGAAAGAAGAGAAAACTTTCATACCAATAGGCAAATAGAAGGTATTTCTGGTTTCCCTAAAAGAAGCGAAAGCGTTTACGATACTTTTGGCGTTGGGCATTCTTCTACTTCGATTTCTGCAGCTTTAGGAATGGCGATTGCTTCTAAGCTAAAAGGTGATCTTGACAAAGAACATATTGCTGTAATTGGAGATGCTTCTATTGCAAGCGGAATGGCGTTTGAAGGACTTAATCATGCTGGAGTTACCGATGCAAATATTTTGGTTATTCTAAATGACAATGCGATCGGAATTGACCCCAGTGTTGGCGCTTTAAAACAATATCTGACTTCTGTTAAAAACGGAAAAAATCCAAGGCAGAATAATATCATCAAGTCTTTAAATTTTGATTACTCTGGTCGAATAGACGGTCACGATCTTCTGAAATTAATCAAAGAATTAAAACGTTTAAAAAAGATTAAAGCAACCTAAATTCCTGCATATTGTTACAACTAAAGGAAAAGGTTTGCTTCAGGCTGAAGAAAATCAGGTAAAATATCACGCGCCTGGAAAATTTGATGCTTCGACTGGCGAAATTCATTTAAAATCGGAAGAAAATCTTCCTCCAAAATATCAAGATGTTTTTGGCTTAACCATTTTAGATTTAGCTAAAAAGAATGAAAAAATAATCGGAATTACGCCTGCAATGCCATCTGGAAGTTCATTAAAATTTATGATGGACGAATTGCCAGATCGCGCCTTTGATGTTGGAATTGCCGAACAGCATGCTGTTACATTAGCGGCTGGTATGGCAACTCAGGGAATGATTGTTTACTGCAATATTTATTCGACTTTTTTACAGCGCGCTTACGATCAAGTAATTCATGATGTGGCGCTACAAAACCTTCCTGTTATTTTTTGTTTGGACAGAGCAGGTCTAGTTGGAGAAGATGGTGCAACGCATCACGGTGTTTTTGACATTGCGTATCTGCGTTCGATTCCGAATATGATTATCTATGCGCCTTTAAACGAAATTGAACTTCAAAACATTTTGTATACTGCGCAACTTGGATTAGAGCATCCAATTGCAATTCGATATCCAAGAGGTCGAGGCGTACTTCCAAATTGGGAAGTAGAAAATTTCGGACATTACAAAAAAATTAATTTAGGTGAAGCAAAATGTTTAAAAGATGGTACAAAAGTTGCTGTATTGTCGACCGGAACAATTGGAAATAATGTTATAGAAGCCCTCAAAGAATCAACCCATTCTGACGAGATTGCGCATTATAACTTTAGCTTCATCAAACCACTAGACACCAATACATTAACCACTATATTTAAAACTTTTAAAAACATTATTACAATCGAAGATGGAGTTAAAAATGGTGGTTTTGGAAGTGCTGTTTTAGAATTTGCAGCATCAAATAATTTTAAAAATTCGATTGAAATTTTGGGTGTTCCAGACCAATTTATTGAGCATGGAACAGTAAATCAATTACAACAATTGTGTAAAATTGACGTTAAAAATTTAATAAATCTTTTTTCTAACGGTTCAAAATAATTATTTTGCGATACCAAAACAAAAATTACCTATAATGAAATTATTGCGTTCTACCCTTTTGCTATTATTGCTTTTGTGTACTTCTAATAACTTTGCCCAGATTATACAAACAACTCTAAGCCCCAATCAAGCACCTAAACCGCCTTCTAACTGGACAGAAAAAAACCAACTTGGTTTTGACCTTTCACAAATAGCTTTTGTAAACTGGAGCGCGGGGGGACAAGTTCTATCTCTGGATTATTTAAAGGAGAATTCTCTAGAACTTATTTGAAAGGAAATCATAAATGGTTCAACGAACTTATTATGAAATATGGTCTAAACAAACAAGAAGATATTGAAACGAGAAAAACAGATGATGCGATTCAATTGAACTCTACTTACGGTTTTAGAAAAGATACCGCTTCAAATTGGTACTACTCAGCAAAGTTTAACTTCAATACGCAGTTTACCAACGGTTACAATTATCCTAATCGAGACGTTCCCATTTCTAGACCTTTTGCACCAGCATATGTCTTTTTAGGAGCCGGAGCAGAAAATTCAAATAAAGAAAAAAACAGAACATTTTATTTCTCACCAATTACTTTAAAGACTACATTGGTATTAGATCAAAATTTGGCAAACCAAGGTTCTTTTGGTGTTAAAAAAGCCGTTTATGCGCCAGATCCTTTAGATCCAACTCAGCAAATTTTGATTGAAGAAGGTCAAAAGGTAAAAGCCGAATTTGGTATCCTTTTTACTGCCTACATGAAAAACGAAATCTATAAAAATGTTTTTTACGAAAACAGACTTTCCTTATATACTGACTATTTAAATCGATTCGGAAATGTCGACATTGATTATGATACACGTCTAGATTTGGTTGTAAATGCTTATGTCAAAGCAAACATTGGCGTTCATTTAATTTACGATGATGACATTAAAAACAAAAAAGACGTTATTGATCCTGCCACTGGAACAAAAAGTCAAGTTACTGAAAGTCCAAGAATGCAGTTAAAACAAGTTCTTGGTGTTGGTCTCGTGTATGCTTTCAAATAAAGAAATCAATAAAAATAAAAAAAGCTTCTTTTAGAATATTTCTGAAAGAAGCTTTTTTATTTAACGCTTTTTTTGTCCTTGAATCATTTCATAGAGTTCAAGCGCATTTCCGTCTGTTAAGAGCGAAACATAATGGCAGATATGCAATAGGCGCTCATATAAATTGGTTTTCTCTAAATGATGTTTTTCTGGAAGCATTTTCAAAATCAACTTATCGTAGTTGGAGGCAGTTCCATCATATTTATTATTAAATGCTGTAATAAATTTATCCAACAGCGTTTGAATAATCTGGTAACCTACAATTTCTTTTTCAATTACTTCTCTGCTCTGGTAGATTTTTTCAACACTCAGTTTGATAATATCATTCATCTGTGCTTTGTATTTGCTTTTATCTGTTAAAGCATACGGGAAATTTCCCGCCAGAATTGCTTCTTCATTTTCAACAAAAACATTTACAGCATCATTAATCAAAGTTCCAATTGCCAAAGCTCTCAAATAACTGATACGATCTTCTTTTGTAGTTAACGATTTGTATTTAGAAACCCCAATATTATCTTTTACGAGATTAATCAGATATTCTAAAGCAAAATCTTCAGAAACCAAACCTAAATTAATTCCGTCTTCAAAATCAATAATCGTATAGCAAATATCATCTGCAGCTTCAACTAAATATGCTAAAGGATGTCTTTCAAAACCAATATCGTCTCCAGATTTATTGGCAATCATTCCCATATCTTTCGCAACTTCTTCAAAGAATAATTTATCTGTTTGAAAGAAACCGTATTTCTTATCGGCAATATTATTAGTCGGCTTTTTAGGAAGACTCTCTTTCGGATATTTCATAAAAGCTCCCAAAGTAGCATACGAAATACGAAGTCCGCCTTCAATTCCAGGGCGGCTTGCGGTTAGAACTGAAAATCCGTTTGCATTTCCTTCAAAATCAATTAAATCCTGCCATTGCTTATCTGTTAGCTGATTTCTATATTTCTGCCCATTTCCGATAGCAAAATATTCGCCAATTGCTTTTTCTCCAGAATGCCCAAAAGGCGGGTTTCCGATATCGTGCGCTAAAGAAGCCGCAGCCACAATTGCGCCAAAATCGTTCATATGATAACCATGAACTTCTTTTAAATAAGGGTATTTTTCAATTATTTTTTTTCCAACCAAACGTCCAAGCGAACGTCCTACAACAGAAACTTCCAAACTATGCGTTAAGCGCGTGTGTACGAAATCGGTTTTAGAAAGCGGAATAACTTGTGTCTTATCTTGCAAACTTCTAAAAGCGGCAGAGAATATAATTCGGTCGTAATCGACTTCAAATCCTAAACGAGTATCATCTTGTTCTACACGTAATCTTTTGCTTGTATCTCCCTGACGTTTTAATGATAAAAGTTGTTCCCAGTTCATTTTAATTTTTGATTGTAGATTAACGATTTTAGATTTTTGATCTAAATTGATGATTTTAGATTTCAAAAATACGTTTTATTTTAGGATTTTCTTCTGCTTTAAAATTCTAAAGCGGTGCTGTGTTTGATTTCTCCCATTACAAAAATACTGTTCGTGTTTCCAATGTTTTCAATCGTTGACAGCTTATTCATTACAAAATCCTGATAACTAGCCACATCTTGCTCAAAGATCTTGAGCATAAAATCGCAATCGCCTGCAATATTGTAACATTCTATAATTTCTGGAAGCGCGACAATATCTTTAACAAAATTGCCTCCAACATTTTTAGCGTGTTCTTTTATTTCTATGCTCTAATCTGATACATTACCAAAACATAAAAACCTCGCATTTCTGCGAGGTTAATTTTTTCTATTATTAATCAATTTTCTTTGCCTTCCTGAGCGGGATGCTCGAACCGTCTGAGGAATTTTTAGATTTCCTGTAAGCATCCAATGCAGGAACTTTAATCTCATCTATTTCTAAATATTTTAAAATCCTAGCCAAAAAATGATCTGATTTAAATCTCCCTTTAGAGTAATGTATAAAATATTCATTATTAGGCTTAAAAACTATTCCCGTAGAAAGCAGGTTACTAGCATCATAAGAACCATCGCTATTATTTTTATAAAATTCTATCAATATTGCTCCGTCAAAAGGTCTAGATTGTAAATCATTCTCTTGATTTAAAGATAGCAATTCCTTACAAAATGATGCTATTTCCTTTTTATCCCTAATCTTATGTTCCTCAAGCCCCCCAAAACTTTCTGGGCTACTATTTTTAATATGTATTTCGTAAACAGAATCTAATAATTTTTTATTAATTCCATCTTTAGTACTATTACAGCTTACTAAAAGAAAACATAAAAAACCAAACGCATAAATTTTATTCATAATTATTATTCATTTTTAGGGCCAGGATTAATTGACAACTTTACTCTAACGCTCTAAAAACGTATTTTATAAAAATGCCCTAATCTGATACATTAACCATATTAGCGATTTCTTCCCTTAAAAATCCAGCTTTTAAAATAGCTGTTGTATCTGTGATTTGTTTGGAATAACCTCCTCTAATTATTTCAGGAGAACTTGGTAAATATCTTACCTCATAAAATTTTAGCAGATCATCTTTTGTTATTCCAGTACCTAAATCATCCTGAGAGAAAACATACTTTTTATTATTTATATAATAAGAAAGATATATAATTGACCATTTGGGTAATCGTTCAATACTATCAATTCTACCAATTGTTGTTTTCCCATTTTTCTTTAATTCTTTATCAGTCCAATTACTTCGGAAATATGCAACTGCAAAAACAGTAATCAAAGGAGCTAAAACCAATATAATTTTAATTGTTTTTTTCATAGCTTACTATTTTACTTCCTGATGAATTTTTAGATTTCCTGTAAGCATCTAATGCAGGAACTTTACTCTCATCTATTTCTAAATATTTTAAAATCCTAGCTAAAAAATGATCTGAAATATATTGACCTCTAGAATATGTTATATAATATTCGCTATTATGCTTAAGAATAATACCTGTTGAAAGAATATTAATATACTCACCAACTCCATATTGATCTTTTCTCATAAATTCTATAACAATAGTTCCATCATAAGGTCTTGTTTGCAGATTGTTTTCTTCTTTTAATGAAATTAATTCTTTACAAATAGAAGCTATTTCTTTTTTATCTTTAATACTAATTTCTTCAATTCCCCTGCTGTGCGAAGTCTCCCGACTTCGTAACCGCTCCAATATAACTTATACAACTTTTATACTGCTATCTTTCAAAGATTGTTTTATTATTTATTATTAAACACCTCTAGACGTTTCATTTATAACAGAATAAGACATAAAAAAACCTCGCATTCTGCGAGGTTTAATTTTTTCTATTCTTAATCAATTTTCTTTTCTTTCCCGAGTGGAAAGCTCGAACCATTTGAAGAATTTTTAGATTTCCTGTAAGCATCTAATGCAGGAACTTTACTCTCATCTATTTCTACATATTTTAAAATCCTAGCCAAAAAATGATCTGATACATATTGACCTCTGGAATTAGTTATAAAATACTCCTTATTGGGTTTAAGAATAATCCGTGTAGAAAGAATATTAATATATTCTCCTGTCCCGTATTGATCTTTTTTCATAAATTCTATAACAATAGTTCCGTCATAAGGTTTAGTTGGTGAATTATCCTCTTCTTTTAATGTAAGTAATTCTTTCAAAATAGAGATTATTTCTCTTTTATCTTTTATTCTATATTCCTCAATCCCTCCAAAACTATCTGTAGCCCTATTTTGCACATGAATTTCACATACAGAATCCATTAACTTCCTATTAAAATCATCGTTTGTTTTACAACTACTCATTAAAAAATATAATAAGCAAAATAAAAAAAATTTATACATATTTAGTCTTTTTTAGGTCGTGGTTCTGTTGATTAAATCTTTTATTAATTTGGCTCCAGATAATTCAAAACTTTTATTATCTCTTTTTCCTCCAAAAACCTCCTTAGATTTGCCAAATCCAGCTGAAATTCCATAATAAGATTGATCAGCTGCAATGAATAATGATCCATTCAAAATACCGCGGCTAGCCCCTATCGAACTTTCAAGCCCCTCAAAAGTAGATCGGTCAAAATTTTTATAATCTATGCCCTAATATGATACATTACCCTAATCTGATACGTGACCACTTTTTTTTGCCCACATTGGAAGCTGTTTCCAGCCTTCAGGTGGGGCATCCTTTACACTATCTGGAACAGGAATATTCTGAAAAATTTTTGCACCTCCGAAACTATATTTTAAAGAATATTGTATCAAATAACGTTCTCCTTCTTTAGGCTTATATTTATCATCGTAAACTGCAGAACTGATATATTGCTCATTGTTTTTTTGATATGAGTACATTATAGATTGATGTGATACAATAGGCCAATATTTTTTAGTTACTAAACCTATTGAATAATTTCCTTGCTCGATAGATATATTTTTTTGATAAAGATAAATTCCTAAAATAATAACAGGCACAATAATTATCCATAGATTCCAATAAGAATTTTTTTGAGACGTATAAATAATTTTTTTTAAGATTTTATTGAGCATAATTTATTGAATTTTATTTTGGATTACTCCAGCACCGTAAACGGGAGCATTGGTTAAAAGTCCATTTGTTATATTTCCTGCTACATTACCAACTGATTGTCCAAAACGCACGGTAGTAATCATATCTGTACCAAGAGTTGTTCCTTTAAACCATGATGAACCACTCATTTTCTGAGCAGCAGCCCCTCCTGCAGCACTGAATATAGTTTGGGTCGCAAATGATTGACCACTCATCGTTCCATTAAAAATACTTTTTTGATCTATTAATGATATGTTTGTAGAAGAAGAAAGCAAAGCATTCCCCATATAATTCATTCCTACTCCAGCTAACGCAGTCTGAGTCAAGTTTACTCTTCCAAATGCATTCCCAAAGTCGCCTCCATTTGAACTAAAGTTAACTGCAGTCTGTACAGAAGCATCGACTGCCATTCTTCCACCGATAGCTCCAACACTCATTTCTCCAGATAGTGTAAAAGCACTTACCAAAAGACCTTCAGTAATTGCTACTGGAAAAATCACTACACCAGCAGCTATTAAAGCATGATTAAAGTCTTTAGACAGTTCCATACTCCCCAGAAGACACATAATTGCTTTTATATGCTTTAACATTTACATTTTCTAATTCAATAGTGTTTCCTATGTCTCTAGATCTTGTTCCGTCTTTATTTCCATACTGTCCTATCCAAGTAGTAGATGCTTTATCATATATCCAAATACCAGTAACATCCATATATTTTTGCCCGTCTCTTGCATCAACACCAGTTGGAGGATCTGGTTCCATTCCTGTAGGATTGGTAAACTTAACAGGATTATTTAAAGCATAAGCGTAAGAACTCACTCCTTTAAATTTCTCAGCTAACGGATCGACAGATATAAAGATTCCAAGTTTCGGATCTTGGTAACGAGCCCCAAAATAGTACAATCCTGTCTCTCTATCTAACTCTTTCGAAGTAAACAAATACGGTGTATTCCACTTAGCATTCTTCTCTTCCAAGAAAACTTCCCCAAAAGGCACATATTCAACATGCTGAACTACCTCACCATCTAAGTTGCTAATATACGAAGAACTTCCCAAATGGTCAGGGTGGTAATAAAACTGTTGCAATTCTGCATTGTCATTCTTGCCTGCCATCAGTTTACCGGTTGTAGAACCTGATGTACTAGAACTTGATGAACTTGTTTCTCCAGTAGGATTACAACAGAAACCTAAACCATTTACATAATCATTATTGTCAAGCCCATAATATGGCACTTCAAAAGTATCATAATTAGCTTTTACAACATCTAATGATTTCTTGTATTTAGCATCGTAATTCACTTTCACGCCAGAAAAAGATTCTCCTGCTTTCTCTACTCTTCTCGGATCTGCTCCGTAAGAATCAAAATCTCCAAGCTTGCTCACAATACGTTGCGAGCCAATATAAATATGTTTCGTATAACGCCCACCATTCTGCGCCACTAAATATGGATTCACATACAATGTAAAATCTGATGTAGAGGTTTTTCCTCCAGCAAAAACAGAATTTACAAAAATACCCTGTCCGCCTCCTGAAAGTTTCGTTACTCGCTCGCCTCCCGCATCGTAAGTATAGTTAGAAACATACCCATTAATGTCAACAGCTCCAAGTCTGTTTTCTTCATCCCAGATAAATTTCTTCTCCTGTGCTTTTTCTGCAATCTTACCGTCAGTTTTGACTTCTTCGGTATTTACATAAATCATGTTACCGTTTTTGTCGTAAACATATTTGTTGTTTTTATTCTTGTCTACTTTCGGGTCTGTGTTTTTAGTTCTGTATTCCGTTTCTGTTACATTGTCCAACTGGTGTTTGTTCGTACTATTATAATTATAGTTCATTGTATAGCCTGCTTTCAATGCGCCTGTTTCTGTCACTTTGTTCTGCATCACGTTTTGTGTTTTGCTCACAATATTGTGCAGATCGTCGTATTTCATTTCCAAGTTATAATTGGCCGTTTTCTGGTCGGCTCCTGTGTAAACGCCGTTTGCTGAGGTTAACTGATACAGATTATCATAGCTGTAATTGTGTGCCATGATTCCGCCCATTTTATTGGCTACGCCTGCGGCGCTGTTGGTTACATTCAAGACATTGCTTACTTTGTCATACTGGTATTTGTTGTTCATGAACATTCTTGGCGTGTTAGTGCCCTGATATCCTGTTCCTGAAGCTACGGTCATATTATCGAGTCTTCTTCTTAACGGCTCGTAATTGTATTTGGTTTCGGTTCCGTTGCAGTATTTCAGGTAGCTTCTCTGCTCAAATTTATCATAGCCAATTTTGTTGACATAGTTGTAGCTGTAGGCTTTCTTGCCTGCAACTGCCTGCAGTAATCCGCCTGAATTATACGTATAGCTGATCTTTTCCTGATCTGGATAGATCATTTCCTGAAGACGGTTCCATGAATCGTATTTCCAGCTCGTTACATAGGTTGCTACAGCAGAATTAGGTACAATTACCGTTCTGCGGATGCTCTCGATCTCGCCCATCACGCCATATGAAAACTCTTGCGCTCCTGTGGCATCTTCCATCAGAATCAGTCTTCCCTTGCGGTTCTGGCTTTCATTTTTAGAACCAAAAACATATCGCACATCGTTCTGCGGATTCTCCGGATAATGAATATTGGTTAATCGGTTAAACTCGTATTCATAAGTAATCTTTTTGCTTTTGGCTTCCAGATTTGCCGTTTGTCTTTCCAATAAATTGCCTAAAGCATCAAACTTAAACGTGCTTTTTCCTGCATCGGGTTGGACGACTTCTGTTCTTCTGTCGGCAAAATCATATTTGATTGTTTAATGATTTGAAGCAGAAAATCTTCGTTTCCAAAAACACCTTTAGTCCCGCTATCCGCTATATCTTTTGTGGCGAACCCCGCCACAAAAGGATACCGCTTCTATCGGGGCTAGACATCACATTTTCGTTTTTTCAATGAACTTTCTTCAACAGCATACAGCTTCAAAGATTGCTTTATTATTCAACATTAACCGCCCTCAAAAGCCTAATATTAAACAGAATAAGACAAAAAAACGTTTATTTTCATGCCCTAATCTGAAACACTCTAGAGTAAAAACCTCATTTTAAAACTGTTTAAAACTCTAAAAACAAAAAAGACAGCCCGAAGACTGTCTAATTTTTTTTATAAATTAATATTTATCCTTTATTTAAATGTTCTTAAAAGCATATTCTTGAAAATGCCCTAATCTGATACATTACCTTATTATCAGCTAATTACAAACATTCATATCTTCCTCGGTTAATCCGCCGCCGCCTAAAAATAATGCATCATAAGTTACAATCAATTTACCATTAGAATAAAATTTTTGCTTTCCATCCTCATTCATATTTACTTCTACATAATCAACTTTGTCTTCTTCAACCAAAGTAGAACTTGCTGTCATTACGGCTGTTCCATTTTTAATTTTAAGACCTAATGACTCATCAAGGCTATAAAAAGAATCAATATTCGTATAATCTAACTTTACACAAATCATATATAATCGTTGTGTTTTCTTAGAATTTATTATATGCCCTTTGAATTGGATTTTGAACTTTTCAGAATGCCTATTTTCAATTTCATTTAATTTATTTGAATAATACTGGGTAAGTATAATAACAGTAATAAATAAAACTATTACCCCTCCTAACAACAATAACAATTTTTTTTCTTTTTTCATTTTTAAAATCTTAAAAAGGTGACGTTATTTTTTGAGCCCAATTTAATATAATACTTCCCCAACTTCGATCTTTTGTTTTAACTTGTGGGGTAATCAATCTTGTTGTTCCTTTATGCCCTTCCGCACTTACACTTCCACCTGCAAAAATACCACCTGAAGCAGCCTACCGCGATAGAAGCTCCTAAAGAGTATACCATCCATGATTTATCTGTTGATTGAGATATTTGTCCATTTAAAGCAACTTTACCTAGTAACGGTTCATAGGAGCCTCCAACACCACCTCCTGTATAATCACCTTCAAAACCTTTTGGATCATTTGTTAATTTTCCCGACTTAGGATCGTAGACTGCTAAAAACCAACTCTTTCCTATACCTGCACTTACTTCAAATCCTGTTGCTCCAATTAATTGCCCTTCAATTCCTGCGTAATCATACCAATAACCTGCATGTTCATTCCCTAAGAAAAGAGTACTTATTTTAGCAGCACCGCCACTGACACCGGTACCTGCAACTGATGTAACTGTTGCTGATGTTTGATAGCCAATTGCTAAGTTAGTCGCATCTGCAATAGTATGATTACCTTTAAAATCAATATCTGAATTTAAAGTAAGATCTATTGTACCTGTTTTTATCGTTAAGCTTGAATTATTCTTTCCTTTAATGATAATATCATCTGGTTCATTACCATCAGGATCGACAAATTTAACAGGATTATTAAATGCGTAATTGTATGGTGACCAATTTGGATATTTTTCAGCCATCTGGTCAACTGATTTCATCATTCCATCTTTCGGATCTTGATACCTCGCACCGAAGTAGTACATTCCAGTCTCTCTGTCCAACTCCTTAGAAGTGAACAAATATGGCGTATTCCACTTCGCATTTTTCTCTTCCAAAAATACTTCCCCAAAAGGCACATATTCAACATGCTGAACAACTTCTCCGTCAAGATTGCTAATGTACGAAGAACTTCCCAAATGATCAGGATGATAATAAAACTGCTGCAACTCTGCATTGTCATTCTTACCCGCCATAAGTTTCCCTGTTGTACTAGAAGAACTTGCAGAAGCTGTTTCCCCAGAAGGATTACAACAGAAACCAATTCCATTTACATAATCATTGTTGTCAAGCCCATAATAAGGCACTTCAAAAGTATCATAATTAGCTTTTACAACTTCGAGAGATTTCTTGTATTTAGCATCGTAATTCACTTTCACGCCAGAAAAAGATTCTCCTGCTTTCTCTACTCTTCTAGGATCTGCTCCATAAGAATCAAAATCGCCAAGTTTCGAAACTATTCTTTGGCTTCCAATATAAATATGTTTCGTATAGCGACCGCCATTCTGTGCCACTAAATATGGGTTAACATACAATGTAAAATCACTCGTAGAAGTCTTTCCTCCAGAGAATGCAGAATTCACAAAAATCCCTTGTCCCCCTCCAGAAAGCTTGGTTACTCGCTCGCCTCCTGCGTCATACGTATAGTTAGAAACATAACCATTAATATCAACAGCTCCAAGTCTGTTTTCTTCATCCCAAATAAATTTCTTCTCTTGGGCTTTTTCATTTACTTTTCCGTCAGTTTTGACTTCTTCGGTATTTACATAAATCATGTTCCCGTTTTTGTCGTAAACATATTTGTTGTTTTTATTCTTGTCTACTTTCGGGTCTGTGTTTTTAGTTCTGTATTCCGTTTCTGTTACATTATCAAGCTGGTGTTTGTTCGTACTATTATAATTGTAGTTCATTGTGTAACCTGCTTTCAATGCGCCTGTTTCTGTCACTTTATTCTGCATCACGTTTTGTGTTTTACTCACAATATTGTGCAGATCGTCGTATTTCATTTCCAGATTGTAATTGGCTGTTTTCTGGTCGGCTCCTGTGTAGACTCCGTTGGCAGATGTCAATTGGTATAAGTTATCATAAGCATAATTGTGTGCCATGATCCCGCCCATTTTATTGGTTACGCCTGCCGCGCTGTTAGTTACATTCAAGACATTGCTTACTTTGTCATACTGGTATTTGTTGTTCATGAACATTCTTGGCGTGTTGGTGCCCTGATATCCTGTTCCTGAAGCCACGGTCATATTATCGAGTCTTCTTCTTAACGGCTCGTAATTGTACTTGGTTTCGGTTCCGTTGCAGTATTTCAGGTAGCTTCTCTGCTCAAATTTATCGTAGCCAATTTTGTTGACATAGTTGTAGCTGTAGGCTTTCTTGCCTGCAACTGCCTGCAGTAATCCGCCTGAGTTATACGTATAGCTGATCTTTTCCTGATCGGGATAGATCATTTCCTGAAGACGGTTCCATGAATCGTATTTCCAGCTCGTTACATAGGTTGCTACAGCAGAATTAGGTACAATTACCGTTCTGCGGATGTTCTCGATCTCGCCCATCACGCCATACGAAAACTCTTGTGCTCCGGTTGCATCTTCCATCAGAATCAGTCTTCCCTTGCGGTTCTGGCTTTCGTTTTTAGAACCGAAAACATAACGCACATCGTTCTGGGGATTCTCCGGATAATGAATATTCGTTAATCGGTTAAACTCGTATTCGTAGGTAATCTTTTTGCTTTTGGCTTCCAGATTTGCCGTTTGCCTTTCCAGTAAATTGCCTAAAGCATCAAACTTAAACGTGCTTTTTCCTGCATCGGGCTGCACGACTTCTATTCTTCTGTCTGCCAAATCGTATTTGCTTAGGGTCTGTTGCCCCTGCGCATCGATTACGGTAATATTTCTTCCAATTCCGTCATAACCAAACTGCGTCATTACGCTGTTGGCATCCAAGGTTTTCATCGTCAATCCAGATCCGTTGGCATAGCTTGAATTGGTATTATTCAACGCATCGGTTACTTCTGTTTTCAATAAACCGCTTTCAATCGTGTACGCCATTTTGGTTTCTGCACCGTCAGGCAAAGTCGTGGTTACAGGTCGGTCCAGAATATCATACGTAGTTTTCGTCGGCTCCACCGAATCAAAACTGTCCATCAATTTATTCCAGTCGCCAAGCGGTGCAGTCTGCGGGTAATAGGCCGCTTTTACGCGCCCGAAAGCATCAAACTTCGCTCGTCCCGAAACAATCATCACATCACTCTGCTGGTCAGGTGTTTTATTATCGGTAATTGCCCCATCTTTTTTCACTTGGATCGCTCTTCCCAGTCCATCAACAAAAGTTACGGTTTCAATAGGATCATTCGGGTGCTGTGCATCAAAATGTTTGGTTCTTGCATAAGCCGTTCTGCTGATGTTTCCGTTAGACACTATAGTCGTCGGGAAATATTCCATCATAATCGTATACGGCTGTCCTACTGCTGCTTCTTTTGGTCCCTGAACTTTGGTCAGACGACCAAATTCGTCGATTTCTTTTTTGATCACATAACCGTTTACATCTTCTGTTTCCAGAGCAATTCCGTAACGGTAATCATAATTTCTCGCATAACTGCGGTATTCAAAATTATCTGAGATTTCTTCTACGTACATTCTAAATTTATCGTCGTAACGGTATTTATAAAACGGACGTTCTTTTTTGTAATTCTCTGGTAATGTTTTCTGCGTTATGTTTCCGTAAGCATCATATTTAAGATCTGTAACTGCCCATTGGCTGTCATTTAATTTCTGGCTTATTTGCGTGAGATGATTAGCATAATTGGTATCATAAACTGCTTTTACCTCATGCACGGTTACGCCGCCCATAGTGACTTTACTGCTCGTTGGAAGTCCCAAAATATGTTTTGACAAATTAGTAGTATATCCAATTTCTGTCTTATAATTTCCGGTACTGTTGTCTTTAAAACTATAGCTTTTTAAATCCCCAAAATCGCCTGAACCCAAATAATACTCATTGTGAATTTCGTTTAATTTCAAAGGTGCTGTACCGCCTTCATACGCTAATGAAGTTATATTTTTAACAGGGTTAAAACTCACTCCTCTGTCTGAACAGATTTTAGCTATAGGCGTAAAATCGTATTTGTCTCCGCTTGCTTTTACGGCATACGAATAATAATCCTGAGTACTCTCTGTATATTTTGCTCCTGTATTGGATGTAGCATTTACACCTTCATTACTTTCCAGAACAGTACTTAGTAATTGTCCGGCATTGTAATAATCGGACACATCATAGTTTTGCGTTAAGGTTCTGTATACTTTATCGCCATTTTCGGTATCGATGTTTTGTGTTTTCACTTCGCCAAAGCCAAGGAAACTTCTTTCGTGGCGTTCGTATTTCCCTTTTGCATAAGCAAATTGTGTTTTCATATCAGGACCGTCACTGGCGATTCCGTCTTTTACCACCACACTCTGCATGACCCATTTTCCTCCCGGATGATCGTAAGTTGGTGTACTGCGGCTATAGTCTACTATAAATTCTCCACCCAATGGCGTATGAACCGACTTTAATTTATTGGTACGCGCAATGGCAGAACGTTTTACATTTAACAGATCATCTGTAGTCGAAGTTAAATAATCAGGGAATCCGTCTCCGTCAATATCCTGCAATTGGGTTTCTACACGGTTACTTGAAAGTCCTATACTTGCACCTGGGTTAATCGCTATTTTAAGACCTGCAGTTGGTGGAATTGGAATAGGTATACCAACAGTAAAAGCAGTATTTAGCGATTCAGCTGTAGCCGAAACCTTTCCTAAAACATCAAGACCACTCCAAGACATTGGAGCGCTATAATGATCTCCTAAATTCAAACGAACCAAATCATTTTTAAATACCTGATCGACCAATCCGTCTCCATTAACATCCTGCAAACTAAAATCGTTCCAGCTAATATTTTTATTTACTCCATATCCTGCTGTGATAGAAGAAGATCCAAAATCAACTCCTAATCCGAAACTTGGAAAAATTGATTCTCCTTTAGAAATATCTTCCAAACCATAATCAATAGGCTCAGTAAAACTATATCCTAAGTTAAGTTGTACTTTTTTATCGCTTAAAATTTTATCTGGTAAACCATCTCCATTTACATCGGTTCAAGTCTGTACTGTTGCCTCCTTATTATAAGCAACTCCACCACTATAAGTAAGTGAATTAGAATCATTTTTAGCTTTTCCCAAAGCTGCTTTGGCAGCATCATTAGCATCTAATGCTTTTAGTGCTGCATCTAGTGTTGTTGTTATATTAATTCTACCTACGTTTGATTTTGTTTTATTATAATTTGCTCTTGCACTTGTTACCGAAGAAGAAAAGAAAGCTTGGCCTCCGTAAGAAACAGAATAGGCTTCGTTGCTGCTACTGTGTACGGTAGAAATAGGAATATTTTCGCCATCAAAGCCTCCCTTACTATTGGTCATTTGGATATTATTTTTTGTAATAATGTCGGGAAATCCGTCCCCATTCATATCCTGAAAATCGGTAATTACCTCAGAACTTCCAGTCGCTGTATTCGCTGTAACCCCGCTCAAACCTGCTTGTACAGAAACACTCTGAGATTTTGTTGTTTTGTTAATTCCAAATGCAGCTGAACCTTCTGTACAATAGGGGTTATTTGTATTTACTTCTCCTGCAATCAATCCTTCTAGTGGATTCTTTAATATCACATTATCTTCACCTAAACGAGAACTAGAAACTACAGTTCCATTGACATAAGTGAGATTATCTGCTCCTGACCAGTATTTTTTGGTTGTTACATCCGGAGTCATTACACTAAAGATCATTTTTCTCGGATCCATTTCTGCCTTATCAGAATTCGGCAATACTAATTTACTTTCATCAATAGGCTTATTATAACGCCCATCCATAGCATTATAAATAAATTGTCCCCAATGGCGTTGCATTGGTCAAATTTTTCTGTATCGGCTAAAACAGATGCAAATACTGCAGCCACTACTTGAGTTCCGTTTGCGGTTACTGTTGGTATTGTATTCGCAGATGCTGGAATTGTCCCTAATGCTAAACGATCGGCAATAGTATATTCTATCCAGATTTGATCTCCTGCATTTGCTATAACCGTTAGTGGTGTTGGAACAGTGAGCACTCCATTTAACATCGTATAATTACTTTTGCCCAATAAAACTCCTGTACTTGTTTTAGCAGACAATGTTACCTTATAAGAAATTCCATTTGTATTGACTGCCGTTAAATTGGGCACTAAGGTAAGTGTACCAGTACTTGTCGCAGTATAGATTTTACCTTCAATTAAATGACTGGCAAAAATGCTGTAGTCTTTAAAAGGAACCGTTTCATAATCTGATGTTCCAGTAATAACTGCTGAATTTGCCCCTGTACAATTTACATCTGAAGGCGCTGGCATTATCGCTGTAAAATTGCCCGCAGGGTAATGGGTTAACTTCGCATCCCAGGTTATTTTGTCCCAAGCTACGTTTGTCTCGCTGGTTATGGCAATTTTTAATTCCTGAAAATCTGCAGTAATAGCTGGTAAAACAGTATTCGCTGTCAATATTCCATTTACAACATCTGTTGCAGCGTAGTTTTTACACCAAAGGGTAACAAATGTTCCTGAATTATTTTTGCCCAAAAGACTAACCTGAATTGCATCGCTGGTTACTGGTTTTGTAAAAATTCCAGTTACTTGTATGGCTCCTGCTTCGTTAGGCTTCTGAATGATAACATTTGTCGTGCTGTTTTCTACCACAAAACCTTCGCTGGCTTTATAGCTAAAACGCTGCTGCCCATCAGGATTTATTGGTAAATTGGTTCTGTTTGCATCGGTATAAGTGATTACGGGATTCCAATCGACCTGATCAAAAGCTCCATTTGCCAAATCTGTACGACCTGATTGTACTCTAAAATATACTTTCTCTCCTTTTGTTATTGTCTGCGAAAGAACAGAAAGATTGGCTGAAGGAGTTGTTTTGGTTAAAGGCTGTTGCGACACAATTTGAATTCCTCCTTTTTGAATACCCACAAACACACCATCTGCCAAAGCATATTCTGCTTCATCATAAGTTCCTGTTGGCGGTATCAGTTTAGCTGTGCTTTCTATTTTTATGGTCCCATCAAAAGGCGCTTCCCACACTCGTACCACATCTTGCAAAGGAGAATTGGCAATAGCTTCTGCCTGTTCTGCAGGATCTACTGCTGTTACACTGCTATCTATTTTTCCGCCTCCTTTTATTGGACTGGCAGTATCAGAACTTGAAGTAGTGAAAGTTGGTATTGCATTACCGTTAAGATTCACAATATGATTAAAATATACCACGCCATCTCGTACCAAATCTACTAAACCATCATTATTAACATCTTGAAAATAAGCACTAGTTGTTGTTTTAGTAGTTTCATAACTCGTTCCCGCAGTAATAACTGCACTGCCAAATCCCGGCTTGGTTTCTACTCCATAACTTGTTCCTGCTGATTTAGTAAATGAAATAGTAGAAATTCCATGAACTTCTAATTTATCTCCAAAAGTATTGCTTCCTGTATTTGGACGATAATAAATTCTACCCGATTCATTAAAAACTTTATCTGCTAAGCCATCACCATTAATATCTACCAGTGCTAAAAGTCCCTTTGATTGGGATGGCGAATAGGAAAAACTTGCTCCCACAGTATTACTCGTAGAATTTAATCCCCCATCATTCGGACCAACTCCTACAAATAAAGAAAATCCTTCAGAAGTAGAAACTCCCCCTCCCAATGCCGAAATTTTATCACTAAAGATAACGCCATCTTTAGTAATATCTTTTTTGGTAATCACACCATTTCCGGTTACTCCATCATTTCCAGTATTCCAATCTTCTGTAGTACTACTAAAAGGCACATATCCTTCCGCAGCTTTTACATCATCGTAATAGTCAAAAACATGCTCGTTGAATTTTGCTCCGCTGGCGTCATTCTGCACTATTTTTTCTAATAAGGTTTTCTTGAAGGCTCCATCGTCTTTTTTATAGACAAAATCATAACTACGTAAAGTGGCGCCAAATTGCGTTACTTTAATATTAGTCAGTAATTTATGTTGTGAAGTTAAAAATCCATAACGACCATTATTTGTTTTAACTGTTTTGCTTACTCCATTTGTAAATGTAATACGAGTGTGTGCCCCAACATCTGGGCTACCATATTCAATGTAACTTAGATAGTCCGACTCAGATAAAAGTTTGTTGCCTACTAATTCGTATATGACACTATTATATCGGTAATTAATGTAGCTTCCATGTAAATCGGCTACATTAATTAAATGCCATTCAGCAATATTTCCATTTTGTCCTTTAATCGCGTCTCTATAAGTGTATACTACTCCATTTTTATCCGTTAACTGCCAAAAGTAATTTTTAGGATCAGTTCCTTTTCTAATGATTTTAGTAAAACTGCTTTCGTTTCTTGGATAAAACTGAACATCGCCACTCTTACGGGCAATTTTTTCTCCACGGTGTGCCACAGTTGGATTTTCACTATCCATCTGAACCAGCATGACTCCATTTAAACTATAGGTTTCTGTTTCTTCTGTAGGGCTAAAACGCGGTACGCCCCAACGGGTATCTACTGTAATTTTTGGTATTTGTATGTCCCAACCTTCACCAAGCCAGCCACTGCCACCATCACTATTATACGTAACGTTGATATCGGGTATCATACCATTTCGAGCAGGAGGCACTTCAATATGATAACTTAAATTGGCTGAACCTTGTTGATTGGCGGTTGGCGGTTGTATCATTTGAATTGCCGCTGTCGGGTCTGCTGCTTTAATGTCATTCATCATCGTTGCTGCAAAACCTTGTGTATCGGGAGATTCTGGTGTTTTGATAACACCATTGATCATATCTGTAAAATGAGTTGTTTTAGAAATAATAATCTGATGGGCAACATCAAGACTATCGCGCTCCAAAGCTTCCCAATGTCCTGTATTTTTGTCAAAAAAGAAGGTACGGATATCTTCCTCGGTATAGCCTGGAGGCAGTAACTCTTTATTATATCCTAATTTTACTAGAGCTCCCTCTGCAAAATGTTCGCCATGAGGCAGGAAACGATAGCCTCTTCCGTTGGTTAAATTGGTCATTGTAGGATCTAATGCCGGCAAATCCAAAGAACGCAATGGGGTTATACTTAGTGTTTTATTTTCTAATAAAGCTGTATTGTTCACTTCGATACTGGCTGCTCCTACAGAAAGCATCATTTTTTGTCCTTTTATAAATGTTTTGGCTTGCCCTGCAAGAACATTCATTAAGGGTTCCTGATGCATTACCGAAACAGGTTTTACACTAATATTTTGCTGTAAAGTCTGGCCGTTAGCCGTTATCGTTACTGTTGCTTTTGAATTGTTTGAAATTGGCAGCACCGTTTCGAAAAATCCATTATAATGCGGAATCATTTTTCCGTCAATACTAATTTTGCTGTCTGCAGATAATCCATCAACAAAACCACTTACATAGCTTTCGCCTTTGTAACTTAAGGCTGTCATGTTATCTAACCTAAGTGATTTTGCTTTTTCTTTCTCTATAATAATAGATAAGTTACGAACCTGATATCCGTAAGAAGCATTTTCTGGAAGTGAAAATAATACTGTATTATCGCCAAGATGTAAACTTGAGGCACTGATATATTGTTCCTGCTGGCTCCACTGGTCGCTTTTTTGCACCCAGTTTCCTCCTCTTGAAAATTCATCATTGATACTTATAGCTGCTCCATGATAATCTGAAATTCCTTGTAACTCGTAAACCAGTTTCACACGGTCTTCTGATGCTGGCTTTTCTTTAAGACTAAAATGAAAAATATTGTCTGCCGGATTATCTAAAAGCTTGCCTGCGTAAACTCCAATAACTCCTGCTTTTTCTTCTGCAGGAATAATTTTCTGAGTTACTTTAGCAAAAGTTTTATCTGCGTTTCTAACTAAATTATTAGATGCTGATTGATTTGATACCCCAGCAGATTCAGTATGTTCTTCACTATTGCTGGAACTGCTTTTAGAAGATGTATTAAAAAATACTTCCGTTGCCGATTTAAAATTATAAGCAAGGGCACTCTGCCCAAATATTATAACGGCCAGAACACTTGCGGTGATTCTCTGTATTGTTGATTTTAAGTTTTCTTTCTTTTCCATTTTTACTGGTTTTGGCGTATAACTAATTTTTATTGACTTGCTGTCTAATTGATGATGATTGATTTCGAGAACTCACCCTCTGTTGTCAAAACTTTTATAAGATAAATTCCTGGTGCTGGAAGACTGGTGGTAATAACAGCTTCTTTTTGCAATTGAGGATTACGCAGCTGCTGTATTAAGGTTCCTGATGTATTAAATATCAAGACCATCACTTCTGAAGGATTGTTTAATTTGACATTGATATTAAAATTCGCCCCTGCTTTTGAAGGTACTGGCGACACAACAAGGTTGTCTGTTACTACCGGTGTAACTGGAGGTAGAATCTCATTACATTCTGGAGCTGTGAGTATTATTTTTTGTGTTACTTTACTTGAGACACCATCACCTTCTGTGATATTTAGATACGTTGCTGTTCCCCAAGCGAGCTTGATTGGACTGGTTACAAAACCGGTATGGACTAAATTGTAAATTGCATTGTTGCCTGCATCAAGAGCGACAAATCCAAAATAAGTTAATCCTACATCTGCAGTCGCGATATTTTGAGTTCCTTTCAGAATACCATCCACAGAACATTGTAAAATGCCATTTTGGATTTCCAGTTTTATTTTACTGCCTTTAGTTAATGTCGCTAAAGAAGTAGCAGATGCGACTCCTTTATTCCAGAAATACAATTGATCTTTTTTGATTTGAACACCATAATTTAATACCGCCGATGTTTTTGTCGTTTTTTGATTGATAAAACCAATATATTTATCTGAAGCAAAATCGATTACTGCCCATTCTAAACTTCCATTTCCTCCAGCTGGCAATGAAGTAGTTGTGGTTACACCAACCTGACTGCTTCCTCCCGATCTTTCAAAATTGGTTCCTATCATTTCTAATGTCAAATCATAACTACCTGCTTCCAGGTCTGTTATTGTTATTTTAGAATCATAAAAAGTGTCTGACTTCAAAACCGTGGCAACTCCTGTTTTGCTTAGAGAATATTTATATCCTGGAATTCCTTCTTTTACTTCAATATTAATTTTTCCATCCTGCTGCAGAATACCATTTGCACAAGTAGGAGAAATTCCATCTTCCAACGCTATTAGTTTAACTGTCGCGTCTTTATATCCAAAAGAAAAAACATCTTTTCCGTTACCATCTGCATCCCAAATGACATTGTTGAAAATAATCTTCTTTCTATTTTGATCTATATCACTAACAGGATAATATTCTACATTTTCAACCTCAAAAGAACCAGTACCCGAGCGGTCTATAATCAGGAAGCTTCTATCTGTATTGTTTGCAAATTCAGCCGCTCTTGAACTATCATACGAAAGTTCTACTTTTGATCCTGTGGCTGCAAAACCACCATGAATCAAGTTTATTGAAAAATCTGTTGTTTTTTTCTCTAACAAAACAGCCCCATAAAAAGCCTTGTTAGCATCTGAAGGCAATATCGTCAGAATTTTTGTAGCACTATCTTTATTGCCAACTGGATTATAGATATTTATAGCAACTTCATTTCCTTTTTTCTCAATGGTAATTTTATGATAATTGGCAATTATGGTTCCCAGTCTATAAGGTTGTTTGGTATTTTCTATTGCATAAATAGCTCCACTTGCATCTATTCTTACACCATAATCTGATGCATCTGCTGTACCACTTTGCGATCCAAATTTTACTATCATTGAACTTCCTATAGCTACCGGTTTGAATTCTAAATAACCATTTAATCCTAATAACGGCGTTTTTGTTACTCCTGTCCCAATGCTTGAGTTTATCGTATTAGTAAATGTCGCCTTGCCAAAATTTGATTCTATAACTAAATCTGTAGTATTAAAAAGTAATGTTTTTTGCTCTGCTGTTGGAGGCAAAGTATTAGTAATAAGCTTCCACGTTCGTTCCATCCTTTTAATTCCTGCAATACCACCTGCATTTTGCGTAGTTAGAGCGCCACCATCATCTCCCCATAAAGAAGCATTTTTATCTGCTAAATCATTCGCAGGAAATTGTCCCATTGCCAACAAGCGATAACGGGTAGATAAATCTTTATAATTGGGTTCCTGATAAGAATCATAGCCATCAGAAAAATAAGGCCCTTCTTCATAACTTGTGGTAGAAAATGGCTGATTTAAGGCACTTGCATCATCCCGTATAATTCCGGTTATTCGATTATTATACGTTTTATTGGCATCCCAGTCCCATAGTAGTTTGTCGTCGCTAGAGATATAAGAATTACTTAAACTGACACCATACTTTATAGCCAGATAGGTTTCTGCTTTTCGACGTTCAAGAGGATTTAAAACACGACTATAAACCAATAATTCTGGAATATAACCGTAAAAATTATTGCTGAAATTTTTTAGTGAATAAGTAGATAGCCCGTTTGCAGTATTAAGATATCCATATCCCAAAGTCAAATTTGATTTTTGATCTTCGCCCCACACCGAAATGTTAGGCTGCTGGTATTGGTAATAGGAAACAATTTTTAAGGAACGTTCTCTAAACTTTGCTTCTGTTCCTTCACTATTGTCTTGTTTACGGTACAAATCTTCACCATTAGTACTTCCATAATCTAGAATTTCCCCATCTCTTTCTGTACTATTAGCTACTTTGTCATTAGTGATTATAGTCCCTTCATTGGCTCGGCCTGTGATACCAAATAAAATATTTTCATAATTAAAATAAGCTGCTGTATAACCAAACAACCCTATAATAGTTCCTTGCTGCAAATTGGTTTGATTTAAAAAAAACTGTCTGCTCCCTCCATCAAGATAAAGAGCTTCATTAAAATTAAAATACCTTGCACTGCTTGAGTATTCATTCTCAGAATTCCATTTATTTAATTTGACACCATCACCACTGAAATCTTGCCAATTGAAATACCCATTTGACAGTTTACCAGTTTTAAACCAAGCCTGAAATCCAGAAACACCTCCAGGAGATTGGCTAAAGGATTTAACATTAAAAAACAAAATAAAACTTAAAATCAGTAGGGTTTTAATTTTTCTCATAAGGCTTCATTATAAACAACATTTTTTTTTAATATAAATTTCCTACAATTTTATGTTATTTTTTTGAATTAAAAAACTAAATTGAATGATTTTTCTTATTTATTTAAAAAACTAGATGAAGTTCATCACAAGGGCTTAGTATTCGATCAATGTTTCTAACATTGAATGCCGCATTGAAAAAAATAAAAAAGACTCTAAAATTGAATAATTTTTAAAGCTGTATTTTGCTAACAGAAGATCGAATTATAGATTTCGGTTTGGATTATACAAAAAAAAGCATCTGCCACGACAGATGCTTGATAAGATTAAATCATGTAAAAATCTAAATCTAGAAGTTTTTAGAAATTCCTATGTTTACGGTTTTTCCAAAATTGACGAAAAATTTACTATAATCAACATCAGTACCACTTATATCATAGTTTAATGTTTCATATCCTAATCCTCCAATACTAAAATTTAGGCCAAAACCTTTTTTCATATTAATAAAAAGAGCTGGAGTGATGCCTGTATAAAAACCATCCGCTTTGTTTTCTGATACAAGCAATCCATTTTCGTAATTTTTGATTTTTTGATTTTGAAACCCAGCCCCCAAATCAGCAAAAACTGAAAAAGTTTCGTTCAATGGCATTGTATAACGTACAAAGGCTCCTGTTTTAAAAGTATTCGCTTTACCTTCACCCTCTCCAAGATTACTTTTTGAAGATTGTACCGAAAATTCGACTCCAGCTGTCCAGTTATCATGAAATTGATATCCTATTTTTGGAGAAAACTCAAAAAAATTGTTTTTTGCTGATACAATTTCTCTATCCGTTTTTTCAGAAGTATAACCAATATTTCCTCCAACTAAAATTGTTCCCTTTTGGGCATTTGCAAAGCCAAAAACTGACAATGCAAGAATAAGTAGCATTTTTTTCATAATGGTTTATATTTAAAATTTGTAGGTATTAACCAACAACAATGCCAGCAGACAATCAATAATAATCGAAAAACCAAACATTTACAGTTACTTAATACATTCTAAACACATTGACCATAATTGCGTTTTTTATTACAAATTGGTAAACAATAAATTTACATTAGAGCATAAAAAAAGCGCTCCAAATGGAGCGCTTTCTGAAATTGAATATAAAAACTAAGATTAGAAGTTTTTAGAGATTCCAATGTTAAATGTTTGACCAAAGTTGAAGTAGAATTTACTGTAATCTGCTCCATTATTGTCATAGCTTAAAGTTTCGTATCCTAAACCACCAATGCTGAAGTTAAGACCAAAACCTTTTTTCATGTTGATGAAAAGAGCTGGAGTTACTCCAACATACATACCATCTCCTTTGTATTTTGAGAAAGCATTTCCATGACCGTATACTTTGTCTTTTTGAGTTTGGAAACCTGCACCCATATCAGCAAAAACTGCAAAAGTTTGACTTAATGGCACAGAGTAACGAACGAATGCTCCTAATTTGAAATTGTTGTTTTTTTCTTCGATACCAGCTGTAGTTTCGTTGTTAGATGAACTTACTGCAAATTCTCCTCCTACTGTCCAGTTATCGTTAAATTGGTAACCTACTTTTGGAGAAAAAGTAAATGTACTTGTTTTGTCTTCGCTAAATCTGTATTCTGATTTTTCAGAAGTGTAACCGATGTTTCCACCAACTAAGATTGTACCTTTTTGTGCGTTTGCAAAACTGCAGATAGCTAAAGCAGCCATCACTAGAATTTTTTTCATGATTTGGGTTTTATTTTAATTTTAGCATTCCTTTAACAATAACGATGCCGTGAATACTGGGCTGCTGAATTTTTTTATAATTACTTTAAGAGATAAAATTGTAGCAATCGAAACTATTTCTCGCTACTTTTGTAACAAATAAAAAGTCATGTCGATAGAAGTAAACAGTATATCAAAAAGTTACGGAGAGCAAAAAGCTCTTAATGAAATTTCTTTTAAAATCGAGAAAGGAGAAATCGTAGGATTTCTTCGTTAGAAACGGAGCTGGAAAATCTACTTTGATGAAAATTTTGACCACTTATTTACTTGCCGATAGTGGCTCAGCCCTTGTAAATGGTCACGATGTCATGACAAACTCAAAAGAGGTACAACGCTCGATTGGTTACTTACCAGAGCACAATCCGTTATATTTGGATTTGTATGTTCGTGAGTATTTGGCATTTAATGCTGATGTTTATAACGTGCCAAAATCAAGAATTGAAGAAGTAATTCAACTGACAGGACTGACACCAGAAAGTCATAAAAAGATTGGACAGCTTTCTAAAGGATACCGCCAACGCGTTGGATTGGCAAATGCTCTGCTTCATGATCCAGAAGTTTTAATTTTGGATGAACCAACTACCGGACTGGATCCTAACCAGTTAATGGAAATTCGAAATGTGATTAAAAATGCAGGGAAAAATAAAACTGTTTTTTTATCGACACACATCATGCAAGAGGTTGAAGCAATTTGCGATCGTGTCATAATTATTGACAAAGGACAAATCGTTGCAGACAATAAATTGGATCATTTAGTTACTACCAATAAAGAGCAAGTAATTGAAGTAGAGTTTGATTACAAAGTTGAAGAACAGCTTTTGGCTAGATTAGAAAATATTTCTTCTTATGTAAATACGCATGACATGACATGGGAGCTAACTTTTATTACAGAGAAAGATATGCGCCCTGCTATTTTTGACTTTGCCAACGAAAATGGATTAAAAACTTTACAACTCAATCAGAAAAATAAAAATCTTGAGGCTGTTTTTAGAGAAATTACTAAGTAAGTTTTCAGTCGCAGTCACGGTTTTCAGTTAGAAAGCGGTTTGTTTTAAATAAAACAAACCGCTTTTCTTATTCTCTTTTTTCTGTAAATCAGTAAAATAGGGAGTTTTCAAAAAAAATAATTACTATTTTTATTTAGACTTGTTTTAAATAGTATTATATTTGGCAAATCAAATTTTAAATGCCACGGTATGTTACCTATTCTCCTTACTCTTAAAAAACTTATTTCTGTTGTACCAAATCAAGTAATACATCTTCGAAAAAGATTATCAGACAAATTAGAACAAATTGTACTGCGATAAACTCTGATTTTAAAAATTACAAAGATTATTATGTTCTAAATCGCGGTTTAGAATAGGCCAAATTTAAACAACATGAAAAAAATAATAACCTCTCTTATGCTCGCTTTTTCGGTATATGATGGATATTCTCAAACAGAAAAAGAAACCGATAGTATTGTTGAAACCACTATAAATGCTTTAGATGAAATTGTGATTAGTAAAAAGAAAGTACTTTACACTCAAAAATCGGATCGTCTTGTTTTTAATGTAGAAAACAGCATCGTTTCTGAAGGCGGGACCGCGCTTGACGTCTTATCACGTGCGCCAGGCGTTGTTGTGTCTCAAGATGGCGATTTGTCCATTCGCGGGCAACAAGGTGTTGCCGTAATGATTAATGGTAAACTAACGCAGCTTTCTCAAAAAGAATTGGCTAATTATCTAAAAGCTACAACTTCATCCAACATCAAACAAATTGAAGTAATTACAAATCCTTCCTCTAAATATGATGCAGCCGGAAAAGCTGGAATTATTAACATCATACTTAAAAAGCCAAACTCATCTGGTTTAAAAGGCACTGCTTTTGCGAGTTACGGAAGAGGACGAAAAAACAGAACCAATTCGGGTTTCAATTTAAATTATAATAAAGATAAATGGGGCGTTTTCGGAAATTACAGCTATACTTTCCGTGGCGAAGAAGAGCATAAACAATTCAATCAGACTCAATATACAAGTCTTACACACCAAGAAATTGCTTCTACCAATCACCAAACTTCTATAACAGATGAACCTTTGACTTCTAATAATTTCAAAGTGGGAACTCAATATGAGGTTTCGCCTAAAACCAATTTAGAGTTCTATGTTGATGCCAAAATCGGGCGCTATGAAAATATGGCGGACGGAACAAATAAAGTGTTCAACACTTCAAATCAGCCCATTTTTGATGCTTTGACTTACAATGATAGCAAAGAAAAATGGAACGACTATACGTATGCTTTTTCGGGTACGCATAAATTCAACGACGAAGGAAAAAATATGATTTTTGATTTTGAATATGAAACTTCAAAGTTTAGATCTAATCAATTTCAGAGTGCAGATAATACTGCAAATGCCACTGTTGTAAACGATCGTCGCGGTTATATTCCTTCTCAATTAAAAGTCTTTACAGGAAAAGTCGATTTTGTAAATCCGTTCAAGGAAAAACAATCTATTGAATGGGGTTTTAAAGCCAGTATTAAAAACAATGATAATCCATCTGTTTACGAATATTATGAAAACAACGAATGGCTTATTGATTTTAACTCGACCAATCATTTTGAATATAGTGAACAGATTTACGCCGCTTACGCCAACTACAAATATCAGTTAGAGAAATTAAATATTCAGGCTGGTTTAAGAAGTGAATACACCGCAATCAATATTGATCAGAAAACATTGAATGAAGAACACAAAGATGATTATTTGAAATGGTTCCCGAGTCTTTCTTTAAAATATGAATTCACAAGTAATCATTCTGCACATGCATCGTATAGCAAAAGAATTAATAGACCCAGTCAGTTTGATTTGAATCCGTTTCGTTTTTACGATGACTCATTCAATTATTCGCAAGGAAATCCGAACTTGATTCCTGAGATTACACACGCTATGGAAATTGGTTATGCTTGGAAAAGCAATTTTATGGCTTCTGTTTATTTTAATAGCACCAAAGATGTTTTTACGGAAGTATACAACTACAATCAAGACACGAATACAACCGTTACCACTCAAATAAACGTTGATAAATCATACAATTACGGAGTTAACATTACCAATACTTCTGAGTTAAGCAAATGGTGGTCTGTCAACACTTTATTGAATGTTTTTGAAAATAAATTTATGGGGCAAATTTTAAACAGCAATACAATTGATCCTATTATGACAATGAATCTGAGTGTTCAAAACTCTTTTACTATAACCGAAACCTTGAAAGCAGAAGGAAACGCACAATACCAGTCAAAATCTAATCTTGGAATTTACCAAAGAGACGGTTTTTTTGATTTTAGCATTGGGATTTCTAAGCAAGTTTTGGCTAAAAAAGGGAATATCAAACTCAATTTTACCGATGTTTTCAATACCAATAATTTCTACATTAAATCTGCTGTTGCGCAAACTACTATTGATAAAAGATATGATCTTGACAATCGTATAGCGACAATTGCATTTACTTACCGTATATAAAGTTTCGTTCTTTAAATACCTTGTTTTTTGTTTTTTTTTGTGTTCGTCAAGAGCCTGTTCCTTCAAACAGGCTCTTCTATTTTTGGATTGTATAAGATTTTAGATTTTAGATTTTAGATTTTAGATTTTAGATTTTAGATTTTAGATTTTAGATTTTAGATTTTAGATTTTAGATTTTAGATTTTAGATTTTAGATTTTGAGACATAAAAAAAGTCTTTTAAAGCTATTCGCTTTAAAAGACTTTTTTTATTTTGTTTGAAACCTCCTAGTTTTTCTTTGTTTTTTTCTTTCTTCCCCACCAAATATAAAAACCTGTAATTGGCAAGCTAGCACAGATTAGACTTGCTGTAAAATAGAGGATTTTAGTTGTTATTCCGCCAATGGCACCAACGTGAAGGCTATAATTTGAGCGGCTCATCCAATCGTGGAATTTCTCGTCGCCTATATATTTTCTAGATTTTGGAAGCAATTCTAATGTTTTCTGATCAAAATATAAATCTCTCCAATTTCCGTTATGCATATCGGTACAGGCATAAAAATCATCTTTTGGTTCATCTGGAAAATGAATAATTACCGCTTCATTATTGTGCTTAGCAATCTCATTTCTAACTTTATCAAATATAATATCAGCAGAAGTAAGCATATCATATTTAGGTTTTAAGAGCGTATCCGTTTTTATTTCGGCTACCATTTCTTTCTTTGCTTTTTCATTGCTAAAACCTCCTGTAATCCAGTAAGTGCTTTCTCGTACCCAATGAAAACTCATTATTAAACCCGTTAACGCGATTAAAAATGCCAAAAGAAGCGAATAAAACCCTAAAACATTGTGAAGATCATAATTCAGCCTTTTAAACTTGGCGCTCCATTTAATTTTAAAACTATTGTTTATTCCTGTTTTATTCCACTTTTTAGGAAACCATAAAATGATGCCACTTATTAATAAAAAGAAGAAAATAAGAGTTGCCCAAGAGGTTACTGCAGTTCCCACTTCTCTGCCCAGCCAAACATAGCGATGCCCTTCATCAATTTCATGGAAAAAATCTTCATGATCGACCATTCCGGTTATTTTTCCGTTATAAGGATTTACATAAATCAAAGAATCAGATTCTACATCTACTTTTATTGTTTTATCTAAACCATTATACCATACTCCATGAATATCCTTTTCTGGCAAGGCCTTTTTTACTGCAGCATAAATTTTAGAAGGAGGCAAAACTTTATCTGGAGTTTGTGCCTCTACATTTAACCACGGAGAAGTCAATTCTTTTATTTCATGTTCAAAAACCAAAATACAGCCTGTAATTCCCATTATAAAAACTACTATTCCAGAAGCAAGTCCAAGCCATAGATGCAACCAGGCATTAATTTTACTGAATCGAGATTTCTCTTTTGATTTTGGTTTTGGTGATTTAATAACACTCATTTTGTTCCTAGTTTAATGACGCAATAAAACCATACAATCAATGCTTTAAAGCAATAATTGTATGGTCTTAATTATGTAAAAATTAAATTGTGTAACTGCTTATTTCTTTTTTGTCAATCTTGTAATTGCTGGCAAATCAACTCCGCCTGTAATTAAAGCTCCTGCTTTTGCTACACCAGTTGCAATATCAATTTGATAAACACGTCCTTCTGTATTAGTTACAAAACTTTTGTAAATTTTACCGCTTTCAATTAAAGCACTTCCGAAACCAAAATAATTGTCTCCAGCGTGATCAGGCAATCCTGTAACTGGCGTAATTGCCTTTGTAGTAAGATCGATGATAGCAGATTTTAAATTGAAAGATTTATAGTTTAAGAATCCCCAGTTTGGTTGTGCAGCGTCAATATCTGCAGGAATGTAGTTAACTAATACTTTTTCTCCACCTGCTGGATAAGCAGATAAAACTTTTCCTTTTAGAGAACTTGTTTCAAAGTCGAAGAAGTAAGTTGAATCAAATTCTGACTGTCCTTTTTTAATTCTAAGAATTCCTGAGTGAGACGCAGTTGGCGTGTAACCACATAAAACTGAATTTGAAGAGAAAGTGTAAATATCTCCAGATTCTGTTTGTACCATACCTGTATTAGTATAATATTGCCCAATTGCTGTAGTACGAGAGTCTTCTAGAGTTTTTAAGTATTTTAAAGATGGATATTCGTAAACTTTTACAACCGCTTTTTCTTGATAAAGCTTCCAGTCTTTATCACGCTCAAATGTCGAAACAAATAATTTATCTCCTGATACATTTACACTAGTTGGCCATAAAAAGTGTCCGTTAGAAATAGCAAAGTCATCATAAACACGCTTTGAAATTGTAACTGTAGCTGGATCGTAAATTAAAATTTCATTTTGAGTAGAACTAGCATCCCATGGAGAATTAATCATAACCAATTTGTTATCATCAGTAGTTCCGTAAGCATAACTATCTCCTGTAAATAAGTTTGCCGTTGTACCTAATTTACCTTCTGTGTTAAGATAATATCCAACAGATCCTTCAGCATTTCCTGTTAAAGCAAAAAATGTATTTGCAACCGGAACTAAAGCTCCTGCTTGCTCGATACCTTTACCAACCATGTTGATTGATCCAGTCATCAATTCATCTACAGATTCAAACTGCCAAACATAAACATCCCAATCAGTTGTTTGATATGAAAGCACATAAGTTTCATCAGCTGGATTTCTTACCTCTGAATTATCATTATCACTGCTGCATGAAAAAAACAGAGCAGGCAATACTGCTAAAGCCAAAAGATTTTTAATTCTTTTATTCATTGTGTTCAATTTAAAATTATATAATTAGTTTAAAAAATATCTCAGTTTAACTGCAAAAGATCTTCCTGGTTTTTGCACTTTAAAATAGTCATAGACTTTTGTGTCTGCGACGTTATTGCATTCTATTCCGATATTGTATTTTCCATTTTGAAAAGCATAAGAAGCGGCAATATTCTGTGTAAGTTGCTCCGGAATTGTTTTTCTACTGTCAGGAGTTCCATTTTTTGTAGATACTAAGTAGTATTCATCAATGTAATTTGTAAATAAATTAATTGATAAATTGTCATCTGAAGTTCTTAGTTTTCTGAAGTTTAAACCAACACTTGCATTAGCATAAAAAATAGGAACGTTTGCCAATTGAGAGCCATTATTGTAATTGATAATATTAAATCCAGGAGGGTCAAATTTATTGGTGTCAATGGTTTTCTGATGAGTAGCATTTACTTCAACTGTCAGCCAATTTTTATATCCATAATGCAAAGAAGCATCAAAACCAGTAACTCTTACACTGTATTCGTTTTGATAAATAGACTGAAATCCTTGAGTCTGGATTCGGATAAAATCTTTCGCATCTCTATAAATGAAATTTCCTTGCACTCCAAAAGAATGATCTTCTAAAGCTTTCTTGTATGCAAGTCCTGCATTAAAGTTATCACTTGCCTCTGGTTTCAAAGTCGGTGCTGGTCTAAGATTTAAACCATCTCCCAACATTTCATCGCCTGTTGGCAAACGATATGCATGCTCGTAAGACGTTTTCAATTGTAGTTCACTTGTAACAAAATAAGCTAATGCAGCTCCATATCCTATGTCATCAAAAGAGCTTTTAAGTGGGGTATAGACATTTTTACCATTAATGTATTCTAAAACATTCATACTGGTATTCAGGAAATATTTCTTTCCAAATACGATTACAGATAATTTTCTGTCAAATGCAGCAAGATTATAAGAAAGTCCTAAAATATTTTTGTTTACTACTGGAGAACCTGGTTTAGTAATTTCACGAACTTCATCGTCTTCTTTTCTTTTCAAAGTATTAACAGAATAATTAAAAGCAAAATACTGTCTGTCATTCAAATCATACTTGAAGTTAGTATTAGCTTGAAAAGAGTTATCATCGTAAACATAAATCGTTTTTTCATCATTTAACTCTCCTCCGCTATTGCTTACTACACTTGGCGTACTACTCCCATCCCATTGATATCTATAAGATGAAGTATCTACGGAACGGCTTTGAACGACATTGTACGAAGCAATGAAGTTTACAGATAAATTTTTAGTGAATAAACTGTCTTTTTTGAATTTTAGGGAAGGCACAAAAGCTTTACTATCATTAAAAGCCTGTCCAACTACTCTTTGCATAGTAGATCCCGTTTGTATTTCTTTCTTATTTGCTGAAGCCATCATGCCAATCAACAAATAATCTGCATATTTCTTTCCTTTTACTCCAACCTCAGCCATAATAGCTCCAGATTTGTAACCGTCATGAAAGTGTTTGTATTCTCGTTCTGGGTTAAATGTCCCATCTGGATTAGAAGTAGTCGCAGTAATTTTATAGCTGTTATCGGTATAATTACCAAATGCGTTAACATTAGCCACTAAACCATTTTTACCCGTAAATCTAGTATTTACAGCAACTCTGTGTGTATTAAAAGATCCAAAACTGTAAGATGCATCAATATATCTTTTTACAGATTGGTTGGTAATAATGTTTACCGCTCCTCCTAAGGCATCGCTACCTAACTCAACAGGCACCACTCCTTTGTAAACTTCGATACGCTCTGCCATGTTTACTGGAATGTTATTCAGGGTAAATGAAGATCCGTAACTGTCGATTGGAATTCCGTCCATAAAGAATTTTACCTGATTCCCTGAAAATCCATTCAATGAAAATTTAAAATCAGAGCCCATTCCACCTGTTTCTCTAATACGAACTCCAGTAGTTGTACCTAATACTTGATTTAAATCTGCTGACGAATTATATGTTTTCTTTAAATCAATTGCTGCAATATTAAAAGGCTGTTCTTTAACTCGCTCAATTTTAGACTTTCCAGTTACCTGAACTTCATCTAAAGCCGCCATATCTTCTTCGATAGTAATTTTTGGCGCAGTTTGATTGGATAGTAAATTGATTTTGGTCTGTTTGGATTTATAACCAACATAATTAACTACTAAAGTGTAATTACCTGGTTCTGCAGTAATTTCATATTCACCATTTGCATTTGTAAGGGCTGCATAATTGGTTCCTTTTAGAGCTACAGAAACTCCTTCTGCCGGCTGACCATTGTCTGCCATAATCACTCCACTTAAAACTACTTTGCCGTTTTGCGAGAAACCCTGAACCGAAGAAAGTGTCAGTAATAACAGGATTACAATTCTTTTAATCTGCATTATTTAAAATTAGTTTAAATTAAATTTGGCACAAAATTAACATCAACAATCAGGTTTAACAAATTATTTTTAGTTATTCTAAATAAAAGTTTTTATTAACGTAAAAAATGATTTTTTTCTAAAAAAAAGATGCTTTCTTAAGATTTAATTAATTTTAGATTAAAATCACATTAAAAAAAAATCAAAATAAAATCAGAAATTTAAAATCGCTTTTATAAAAAAACTTACAAAAAATAAAAAAACCTGCTTAGTAAGCAGGTTTCTAAAATGGGTTAATTATGTCTCAGATTAAATAATGTCTAATAGATCTTTCATCTCTTTAATTACTATTCTAATATCTTCTTCATTCGTCCTCCAATTCACAAATGAAGCTCTAATTCCTTTTTTGTTCTGATAAACTGTTGGCGTCATAAATACTTTTCCAGTATCATTTAAAGCAGATAAAAAGGGAGTTACTTTTTCCTGATTGTGTTCTCCTTTTAATGTAAAGCAAACATTATTTAAACGAATTGGCGCTAAAAGCTCAAAATCATTTTCTATTAAAGCATTTGCAAAATGTAAAGCCAATGCCGCACTATCTTCAATAAGGTCTCTAAAACCTTCTTTTCCGTAGGCTTTAAGCGAAAACCATACCGGCAGCGCACGCAAACGGCGTGAATTTTCAGGAAGCACATTCAGATAATTAAAATTCTCTAAAGGATTCCCTAAATAAGGCGCATTAGAATTTTGGAATGTTTCAATTTGCAGATTAACATGCTCTTTTTTAACCAAATAAAAAGCACTTTCGTATGGAACATTCAGCCATTTATGACAATCAATCGTAATACTGTCTGCTCCTTCCCAACCTTTTACATAATGTTTGTATTTTTCTGAAACTGCCACAAAACCGCCAAAAGCACCATCAATATGCCACCAGAAATTGTATTTTTCTCTTAGTTTGGCAATGGCTTCAAAATCATCAAAATCGGCGGTGTTTACCGTTCCAGCACTTGAAATCAGGATAAAAGGTTTTCCGTTTAAAGCTTTGATCTTTTCTTCTAAATCGGTAATATCCAAAGCTTCACGATTACCTTCAATTGTTTTTATAACTGTATAATTCTGGCTTCCAACTCCTAACATCGATAATGATTTTATGGAAGAAGAATGTGGAGTAGCCGTTAAAATATTGATGGTTTCAGAAATTCCATTTTTAGCAAAATCTTTTCCATACTGTTTTCCAAACCATTGTCTCGCAACTGCTAAACTGGTGAAATTGGACATTGTTGCACCTGTTACAAATCCTCCTAAAAATGTGTCGGGAAGTTCTAATAATTGCAATAATAAATTAATAGTTTCAAACTCTATTAAAGCTGAATTACCGCCCTGTGAAGTCACCGATTGTGTATTTTGATCGTAAACCGATGCCAACCAATCTCCAACAATAGAAGCGGGAGTTGATCCCCCTGTCACAAATCCCCAATATCTTGGACCAGACGAGGAAACCATCAATGGAGCCAATCTTTCATTAAATTCCTTTAAAGCTTCAATAGATCCTAAACCTAACTCATTTAGCTCCGTTTTAGGATTTATTGAATAAGTATTGGAGGTTGGAATGTTATCGATATTACTCAAAAAATCAATTCCCTGCTGTTTTGTTTTTTCTAAGATATTCTCAAAATTGTCGAGATCGTGCTGTAATTTTGAATTCATATTATATAGTGATTTACATCACGCATTGTCAGGCTGAGCGAAGTCGAAGCCATTTCACGCGAGATAAGTTGTTTTTAGTATTTATTTTAAGAATTGGAAATTTATAGTGAAGCTACCACTTTGTCTTTTCGGAGAACCTCGAAACCATCATCGAACAAATTACGTCACCGTTTGCGTTTAATAAAGTAGCAATTGGATCAACCAGAGTTCCTAAAATCATGGCAACTGGCAAAGCTTGTTCCATTGGAAAACCATAAACTGTTATGGCTAAAATTTCTCCAATATAACCTCCGTTTGGAATTCCGCCTTCCACAATTGAAACTATAACTGTAATTCCAAGTGCTAAAAGAATCGTCATCGGATCTGTAAAATCTTTCCCAAACATGGCAAACAAAAAGGTTATTTTTAAGATGGATGACATACTTGAACCGTCTTTGTGCAGAGGCGCGCCAAGCGGAATTACCAGATTTCGTACATGTGCCGGAATTCCCATTTTTTCTGCTGCCGCTAAATTGGCTGGAATGGTTGCTATACTACTACAGGTTCCTACAGCGGTTAAAGAAGGCATTATGTTATTGCTCCAAAAAACTTTAAAAGCTCTTTTTCCGCCAGCGACGAGGGCATATAAACTAAAGAAAACAAAGAAATAGAAAATACAGGCGGCGTAATAAACTGCCATTGGTTTTGCATAAACGCCTAGCAATTGTGGCCCAAAAACTCCAACTTGATAAGCAAAATACGCTCCTAAACCAATTGGCGCAAATTTCATGATGATGTTCAAAAGTTGTTTCATTACCTCGTTTCCAGAATCCAGAAAACTCTTGAAAGCATTTCCTTTTTCTCCCGATTGTAATGTGGCGAAACCTACTAAAAAAGAAAAAATAATCAACGCGAGCATACTTTTTCGAGACAATAATTCGAAGAAATCATTGGCTGTAAGCAGTTTTGCAATTTGATCTCCCGCTGATCCTGATGCTACTTCTTCAAACGGAACTTTCGCAATTGCGATATCTTCGCGAATCGGAAAAAGATAAACCGCACAAATCATTACAATCGCAGAAATTAAAATTGTAGCGAGAAAGACCAATACCATTATGACAAATAGTTTTCCTAGCTTTTCTGTTCGTTCCAGATTCGCAACCGAAGATCCGATTGTAAAGAAAATAAGCGGAATAATGGCTGTAAAAAGTAAATTCAGGAATATATCGCCAAGTGGTTTTATAATCAAAACATCTTCTCCAAACACCAATCCGAAAATACTTCCGATTATAATACCTCCAAGAAGCCATAAAATACTGCTGTAACTCTGCAAAAAATTGATTTTCTTAACTTCCATAAGTTGTAGAGAATTATAATTCGGAAAAGATTAATAATAAAGAATGAAAGTACTCAAAAAAGGATTGCAAAAATTGATTGGTTATTTTTTTGACACAGATTACAGCGATTAAAATTATTTTGTAATCTGGGCTAATCTTTATAATCTGTGGCTAAAAATTACTTTTCCAGAACAATAGTCGTAAAAGCTCTGTCGACTAATTCTCCTGTTTTGCTTTTTACTTTTTCGGTTTGTGTTTCTGTATACACAATTTTAAAATCCGATTTTTTGATTAATTCCTGCGCTTTTTCTGTACTGTACAATTCAAATTCGAATTGCGTAAAAGGCAGTTTTTTCATAAAATCTTCTTCGGCAAATGTCAAACAGAAAGTACCATTTGGTTTTAAAACCCTGTAGATTTCTGATAGTAATTCCTCAGGTTTCTGCCAAAAATAAATGGTGTTTACTGTAAATATTTTATCAAATAATTCCGCTTCAAACGGAATAGTATTTCCGTCATAAAGTGAAAAGAAAGCCTGTTTTTGAGAAACGAAATTTCGGTTGATTTGTCTTGCTTCCTGAAACATCAGTTCCGACATTTCTAGTCCGTAATATTTTAGCTTTTCGGCTTGTTCAAACAAAAACTCCACATGACCAGCGTTTCCGTGGCCTAGTTCCAGAATTCTGTTTTCGTTTGCTATATTTAAATTCTGAATCGAATGTTTGGTCATGTTGATGTTCGTTTCGTTCATCATATTACCCATTTCGATTCCTTTGTCTCCCGATGGATGTTTTAATTGAGAAGCTATGGCTTGTAGTTCTTCTTGTTTCATAATCTTTTAAATTAAATTCCAATTTAAAAATTGCTTCGCCAATTCGCTTACGCTCGGTCTAAATTCCAAGCTTTCTTGTCATTTCGGGAATTTTCACCATTAAGACATTAAGAAAATTAAGCTAAACTTTATGAGCTTAATTCTAAATGGTAAAAAGAAAATTAAGGCCTGGCTTTATGAACTTAATCTCTTAATGGTAAAAAAAACTAAAAAACCTGACTTGCAATCTGACGAATATTCTCCGATTTCCCCATTGAGTAATAATGCAAAAACGGAACTCCTGCTGCTTTCAATTCTAATGACTGCTGAATCGCCCATTCGATTCCGACTTGTTTGATTTCAGCGTTGTTTTTGCATTTATCTACAGCATCGATTAAATCTTCTGGCAAATCGATTCTGAAAATCTGTGGTAAAACCTGTAAATGTCTTTGAACCGCAATTGGTTTTATTCCAGGAATAATCGGAATTGTAATGCCCATTTCTCTTGCTTTTTCTACAAAGGCAAAATATTTTGAGTTGTCAAAAAACATTTGTGTCACCACATAATCTGCTCCTGCATCTACTTTTTCTTTTAATCTTTTCAAATCTGATTGTAAAGATGGTGATTCTAAATGTTTTTCTGGATATCCCGCAACACCAATACAAAAGTCAGCTTTGTTATCGATATCCATCACTTCATGCAGATATTTTCCACAATTCAAATCTTTGATTTGACGAACCAAATCAACTGCGTAATGATTTCCTCCTGCTTTCGGTACAAAAGATTGTTCGTCTTTCATTGCATCGCCGCGAAGCGCCATTACATTGTTGATTCCTAAATACTGGCAATCAACCAGCATGTATTCAGTTTCCTCTTGTGTAAATCCACCGCAAAGCAAATGCGGCACCGTATCTACATTGTATTTATGTTTTATAGAAGCGCAAATTCCAAGCGTTCCTGGACGCATACGAGTTAATTTCTTATCCAAAAGTCCGTTACCTTTATCAATATAAATATATTCTTCACGAGAAGTCGTTACATCAATAAACGGCGGTTTAAACTCCATTAACGGATCAATATTATCGTATAATTCCTGAATGCTTTTCCCCTTTTGAGGCGGAATAATTTCAAATGAGAATAATGTTTTTCCTTTGGCGTTTTCTATATGCTCTGTTACTTTCATTTTTTATTTTTTGTTTCAAGTTTTAGGTTTCAAGTTTCAAGTTGCTGTAGAGAACTTGAAACCTGAAACCTGAAACCAAAATAACTTTTATTAATCTGCTATATTAGGGTTTAACCATTTCATGGCGTAATCTGTTGAGACATTACGTCGTTTAGCGTAATCTACAACCTGATCTTCTTTTATTTTTCCTAATCCGAAATATCGGCTTTTTGGATTTCCAAAATAATATCCTGAAACCGAAGAAGCCGGCCACATCGCCATACTTTCTGTTAAGGTTACTCCAATTTCTTCGGCTACATTTAAAAGCTTCCAAATCGTTGGTTTTTCCAAGTGATCAGGACAAGCCGGATAACCTGGAGCCGGACGAATTCCTTTATAACTTTCTTTAATCAATTCTTCGTTGGTTAAAGATTCTTCGCTGTCATAACCCCAAAAATCTTTACGAACTCTCTCGTGAAGATATTCGGCGAAAGCCTCAGCAAAACGATCGGCAAGTGCTTTCACCATAATCGAATTATAATCGTCTAAATTCTTTTCATATTCCGCAGCCCATTCATCTACACCAAAACCTGTGGTTACGCAAAACGCTCCCATATAATCTTCAATTCCGCTTTCTTTTGGCAGAATAAAATCGGCTAAAGCAATGTTTGGAGCACCTTTTGTTTTTTGCGACTGCTGACGTAGTGTTAAGAATTTCTCCAGAACTTTTCCGTTTTCATCACGCAATTCAATATCGTCATCACCAACTTGATTCGCAGGGAAAATTCCGTAAATACCTTTCGCTTTTAGTTTTTTCTCTTCTAAAATTACTTTAAGCATCGCCTGAGCATCTTTAAAAACAGATGTTGCTTGTTCGCCCACAACCTCATCGGTTAAAATTGCTGGATACTTTCCGTACAATTCCCAAGTCTGGAAAAACGGTGTCCAGTCAATATACGGAACCAAAACATCCAGTTCAACTTCGACAATTTGTTTGCCAATTGCTTTTGGTTTAGTTGGCGTATATTCCGACCAATCCAATGGCAATTTGTTTTTACGGGCATCTTCAATCGTCAGGAAGTTTTTGTCTCTTGAACGATTTAAAAATGTTTCTCTAAACGAATCGTATTCTGCACGAATATCTGCAGCATATATTTTTCGGTTATGATCTAAAAGATTTCCTGCAACAGTAACAGCTCTCGAAGCATCGTTTACGTGAATTACAGTTTCTCTGTATTGTGGTGCAATTTTCACCGCGGTGTGCGCGCGAGAAGTAGTTGCCCCGCCAATCATAATCGGGATTTTAATATCTTGTTTGTCTAATTCTTTGGCTAAATATACCATTTCGTCAAGCGAAGGCGTGATCAATCCGCTTAATCCAATAATATCTACTTGATGTTCAATCGCCGCCGCAATGATTTTTTCCGGAGGCACCATAACACCAAGATCTACAATCTCGTAATTGTTACAAGCTAAAACCACCGAAACGATGTTTTTTCCAATATCGTGAACGTCACCTTTTACAGTCGCCATCAGGATTTTTCCGTTTCCTTGTTTGTCTCCGGCTTGTTTGCTCGCTTCGATAAATGGCAATAAATAAGCCACTGCTTTTTTCATTACACGAGCCGATTTTACTACCTGAGGCAAGAACATTTTTCCGCTCCCGAATAAATCTCCAACGACATTCATTCCGGCCATTAAATTGATCTCGATAACTTCAATTGGTTTTGTTGCTGCTAAACGAGCTTCTTCTACATCTTCTTCAATAAAAGCATCGATTCCTTTTACCAACGAATGTGTAATACGATCCTGAACAGATCCTAAACGCCATTCCTGAATGGCTTTTTCATCGCTTTTTACTTCGCCTTTTACATTTTCTGCAAAGTCCAGAAGTCTTTCAGTAGCATCGTCACGTCTATCTAAAATTACGTCTTCAACGTGTTCTAATAAGTCTTTCGGAATATCATCGTAAATCGTCAACATCTCCGGATTCACGATTCCCATCGTCATTCCTTCTTTAATTGCGTGGTATAAAAATACTGAGTGCATCGCTTCACGAACAACATCATTTCCTCTAAACGAGAACGAAACGTTACTCACTCCACCGCTGATATGTGCATGTGGCAAATTCTCACGAACCCATTTTGTTCCTCTAAAAAAGTCCAGAGCATTCAGGCGGTGCTCTTCCATTCCTGTTGCAACTGGGAAAATATTCAAATCGAAAATAATATCCTGCGGAGGGAATCCTACTTTATTTACCAAAATATCATACGAACGTTGGCAAATCTCCACTCTACGATCGTAATTATCCGCCTGACCCACTTCGTCAAATGCCATAACAATAGCAGCTGCTCCGTAACGTTTGATTAATTTGGCGTGGTGAATAAAGGCTTCTTCTCCTTCTTTTAACGAAATCGAGTTTACAACGCTTTTTCCTTGTACTACTTTTAGACCTGCTTCGATGATTTCCCATTTCGAACTGTCGATCATAATTGGCACTCTCGAAATATCTGGTTCTGCAGCAATTAAATTCAAAAATTTAGTCATTGCATTAACCCCATCAAGCATTCCTTCATCCATATTAATATCGATGATTTGTGCTCCTCCTTCTACCTGCTGTCTTGCAATATCAAGCGCCTCGTCATATTTCTCTTCCTTGATTAATCTTAGGAATTTTCTTGAACCTGTTACGTTTGTACGCTCACCAACATTCACGAAAACACTTTCGGGCGTAATAATCAACGGTTCTAATCCTGATAATACAAGGTCTCTTCTTTTTTCTGTCATTTCTTTCTAAGTTACTAAGATCCTGAGATTCTAAGGTTCTAAGTTTTTTATTCTATATTTTTAGGTTTCTAAACCTATAATCTTTTTAATATTTTGGGCGTGCCCCTCCCGGCTCGGGCTATCCGTTACAAGTACTCGCTCTTCCTTCGTCAGGCTGTGGGCTTTTCACTTCTATCCCTCACGCAGACTCGGTTTCATAAGAAATTCATTTTCTTTAATTATTTAAAATGAATATCCGATTTATCTATTCCTCTTACTTCTTGTTTTTTATACAAGATATTCCAAATCTCGGCATATAAATCTAAAAAAGGTTTCGCTTTTTTTTCATTTAGAGCATTTGTCCATCCATCATTATAACTCACCAATTTTTTTTCTCCATTTATATTAGCAAATATTACTCTTGTAAAGCTTGGATCCTTAATTTTTATTTCGCCTGTTGGCTCAAATTTCATTGGCATTTTCAAAAAATTACTTCTCTGAATCAATGAATATATTTTTTCTTTTTCATTTTCTGTCAATTCAATTTTTGTAGCTCTTTCTTCTTCTAAATATTTTCGAGAAAAAGTACTATTTTGAGAATTATAAGTATCACATCTACCATCGTTAATTACAAAATAAAAATCAGATGGTATCTCTCCTATTTCACTTCCGAAACCAAGCAAACCAAAAAGGACAAATACTGATACTATTATTCGTAATTGCTTCATTCAATAAGTTCTTCATTTAAGCATTTAAAATTATTATCTATAAAGAAATTTCGTTTAAAGATCGGAGTAAATCATTTATATTATTTTTTGCCGACACTTCGTTCGCTAATCGCAACCTTTTTACTCCTAAAATGGCATCTGATGTTGTAGCACTTCCAGATTGTTTAATATTCTTGCTGAACCTCAATTTATTTTGATAATACAATTTATATTCTATTGTAGTTTTGACCGTAAAGGTCATACCAAAAAAAGGTTGATCAACAGAAATCAAATTAATTTCAAGAACCCAATTCTCATCATTTGCAATCGAATCTATTTTCGAAAATACTTCCGATTCAATAACAGATTTTTTAAATGCTTCTCCAAAATTTTCATTAGAAATCTTAGATGTCCATAAAGGATTTGTTTTTTTTCCGCCTGTAACAGACTTAATGAAAATTTTATCTCCAATTTTCTTTTCGGCTTTATAATCTTTAACTGTCATTCCTTCGATGCTTGCTGACGAAGCACATTGCGTAAGTAAAGTTGAAAGAAAAACTAATAAAACCAGATATTTAAATTTCATATTTAATATTTCAAAAATTAGACTATACAGTTACTGGTGCCACTCTAGGCTTATAATCCTTCGCAACTTCAGCCATTAATCTAATATGATCTGGAGTTGTACCACAACAACCGCCAATAATATTGATTAAATTATCATCTAAATATTCTTTAATGAAAGCCTGAGTTTGTTCTGGCGTTTCATCATATTGTCCAAAAGCGTTTGGCAATCCTGCGTTTGGATGCGCCGAAACATTAAAACTTGTATTATGTGCTAATGTTTTTAAGTATGGTTTCAACAAATCGGCCCAAGAGCGCAATTGAATCCTACACTTAATAACGGAATATGCGAAACTGAAATCAAAAACGCTTCTACAGTTTGTCCAGAAAGTGTTCTTCCAGACGCATCTGTAATTGTTCCCGAAACCATGATTGGAATATCGATGTTTCGTTCTTCTTTTACTTCTTCAATTGCGAAAAGTGCTGCTTTTGCATTCAGTGTATCGAAAATCGTTTCTACTAAAAGTAAATCGCATCCACCATCCATTAAAGCTTCTGCTTGTTGTTTGTAAGCAATTCGCAAATCGTCAAAAGTTACGGCTCTGTAACCTGGATCGTTTACATCTGGAGACATACTTGCTGTACGGTTTGTCGGTCCGATTGAACCGGCTACAAAACGTGGTTTTTCCGGTTTTTTTGCAGTAAACTCATCGGCTACTTGTCTTGCAATTTTTGCCGATTCGTAGTTTAACTCGTAAACCAAATCTTCCATATGATAATCGGCCATACCGATTGTCGTTCCAGAGAAAGTATTGGTTTCTACAATGTCAGCACCAGCTTCATAATAAGCGGCATGAACATCGCGAATCGCTTGTGGTTGTGTTAGGGATAGTAAATCGTTGTTTCCTTTTAACGGATGTGGAAAATCTTTGAAACGCTCTCCTCTGAAATCTTCTTCTGAGAAATTATAGCGCTGCAGCATTGTTCCCATTGCTCCATCAAGGATTAGGATATTTTTTTTTATTGCTTCTTGAATTGTAATTGCCATATTTTTTTATTTTAGCTGCTAAGACGCTAAGGTTCTAAGATGCTAAGTTTTTTTTATTATGATTGTGAAGTTTAAACCTAACAGGTTTTTAAAACCTGTTAGGTTTGCTTCGGATATTTTTTTCACTTTAATTCCAAAAGTGCACTATTGCTGGCTCATTAGCCCCGATTACTTCACTTAATTTCTATTTTCATAGGAGTTCAGTGAACTCCGTTTGAAGTGGAAATCCTTTTGATTTTTTTCTTTAAAAAAGCAAAAGATTGCAACGAAAAGCGGGAACTATTGACTGCAAAAATGCGCCAATGATTCGCTCCTGATACAGAATCTGTTTCAGTAAATATTATATGTTATCGAGAAAAGTTTTGAGAAATACGAGTATGTATTTGTGTTATCTATCTTTAATACTGGAAAATGTCGTATAAAGTAGAATTTAGCACCTTCTTTATGATAAAGGGTTGCTAAGGTTTCATCGGGTCTATCCCTCCGCCTTTCGTGATAACTGACAATAATTTTAAGAACAGTGCAAAGGTATGAAATAGGGTTTCGATTTGCAAATGTTTTTTTTGAAGTTGCTTAGAGGCTAAGATACTGAGATTCTAAGTTTAAAACTTATACAATCTTAATATTTTGCTAAGCTCCAGAGGAGCATAATATTTATAAAAAAAATTAACCAAACAAACAAAAGCTCCAGCGGAGCGACACCTCTCTTCTATATCGCTCCGCTGGAGCTTTTGTTTAGACCAATATTTCTTTTCTATAAATATGCCATCCCTCTGGGATTAATTAAAAAAGCTCAAACTTTAAAAAAGTTTGAGCTTCATATATAAAATCTTAGTGTCTTAGAAACTAAGAATCTTAGCAACTTAAACAATCGCTTTCACAACCGCTTTTGGAGCTTCTTTACGAGTTCCGTCGAAACCGTCTACACCAGAAACCGTTGTATATTTCAATACATATTTTTTACCTGGATTGATGATTCCGTATGCAGCTTGGCACATTAAAGTTGCTTCGTGGAAACCACAAAGGATTAACTTTAATTTTCCTGGGTATGTATTTACGTCTCCAATAGCAAAGATTCCCGGAATGTTTGTCTGGTAATCTAATGCATTGTTTACTTTAATTGCATTTTTTTCGATTTCTAATCCCCAGTCTCCAATTGGACCTAATTTTGGTGTTAATCCGAAAAGCGGAATGAAATAGTCGCAGTCGATTTTACGGTGTGCGCCGTTTTCTTCGATATCTAGTGACTCAACGTGTTCAGCACCATTGATTCCGATAACTTCTGCCGGAGTGATTAATTTGATTTTTCCAGCTGATTTTAATTCCTGTACTTTTTCTACTGAATCTAAAGCTCCTCTGAATTCGTTTCTTCTGTGAATCAAAGTTACTTCTGAAGCTACATTTGCCAAGAAGATACTCCAGTCTAATGCTGAATCTCCTCCTCCTGCAATAACAACTCTTTTATCTCTGAATTTCTCAGGATTTTTGATAAAGTATTTTACTCCTTTATCTTCATAAAACTCGATATCTTCGATAAGTGGTTTACGAGGCTCGAAACTTCCTAAACCTCCAGCGATTGCAATAACTGGTGCGTGGAATTTAGTTCCTTTGTTTGATGTTACAATGAAAGTTCCGTCTTCTTGCTTTTCAACTGTTTCAGCACGTTCGCCTAAAGTAAAACCTGGTTCAAATTGTTTAATTTGTTCCATTAATCCGTCAACTAAATCTCCTGCTAATACTTCTGGAAACCCAGGAATATCATAAATTGGTTTTTTTGGATATAACTCTGATAGCTGTCCTCCTGGTTGTGGAAGAGCATCTAAAATGTGGCATTTTAATTTTAACAATCCTGCCTCGAATACGGCAAATAAACCTGTTGGGCCTGCTCCAATTATAAGTATATCTGTTTTAATCATTATGTTGTTGTTTATAATCATTCTTAATAACGCAAAGAAACGAATAAATCCTTGTACTTTCAATGATTTTTATCATTAATTTCTTTCCGAAACTTTTTTACTCTTTATTTTTTAATGAATCGGTTATCTCATTCATTCGTTTAACCTTTTCTTCAAAATTGCCTTTTAAGGTTTTTCGATATTCGTTCAGATTCTCAACCATTTGGTTGATATCCTGAGGAATTACTTCTTCAAAAAACTCCCGAAGCCTTTTGGCTGTTGTTGGTGATTTTCCGTTGGTTGAAATGGCAATTTTTACATTTCCTTTTGTTACGATTCCGCCCAAATAATAATCACATAAATCTGGTGTATCGGCTATATTGCAAATCAAATAACGTTTTCTCGCCAAATCGTAAACCTTTTTATTTACTTTCAAATCGTCTGTACAGGCAATTACCATGTGACGCTTTTTGAGCATTTTCTTTTTAAACTTCGATTCCGTCAATTTAATCGAAGAATGTTTTTCGGCCAGAACTTTTATTTCTAAATGAAATTCTTTTGCCACTACCTCAACATTTGCGTTCGGACTTGATTTTAGCAAGAAAGAAAGCTTTTCCAGACCTACATTTCCTCCACCTACAATCAGAACATTTAAATTGTGAAGCTTTAGAAATATTGGATATAATTCGTTTTGTTCCATTTTAATTTAATTTCATCTAAACAAAATTATACCTTTTTGTTCTTTAATATACCTTTTTAAAAATTAAGAACTTTTCTTAATTTTCTTTTTACCATTAAGTTATTAAGAAAGATTAAGCATCGCTTTATTAACTTTATGCTCTTAATGGTTAAATTCTAAAGTTATCTTGCGATTTCTTTTGATAGAAATTCTTCGTAAAATCCTTTTAGTTTATTGCTTTCACGGACAACTTCTCCTAGAACAATAATCGCCGGCGAACCTAATTCTTTTTCTTTTACAACTTCTAAAATTGAATCTACTGTTCCAACTCCCACTTTTTCTTCTGTTGTTGTTCCGTTTTGGATGATCGCAACTGATAAATTTCCTTTATCTTCTTTTTGAAACAAATCGATGATTTGAGGCAATTTATGCATTCCCATCAAGATTACAACCGTTGCAGAAGATTGTGCTGCCAAAGCTACATCTGACGATAATTTTCTATCAGATGTTGTTCCTGTAATCGCCCAAAAGCTTTCTGAAACGCCTCTTTTTGTTATTGAAATTCCCTGACTTGCAGGAACGGCAACTACAGATGAAATTCCTGGAACTACAGTCGTTTCAATTCCGAAACTTTCTGCAAAATCAATTTCTTCACCACCTCTTCCAAAAATAAATGGATCACCGCCTTTTAATCGAACTACATTTCCGTAAGTCAAAGCATTATCCACTATCAATTGATTGATCTGATCTTGCGTGTAAGCATGATTTCCGATTCTTTTTCCAACAAAAATCTTAATTGCATTTTTGGGTGCGTAATCCAGAATTTCTTCGTTGGCCAAAGCGTCGTATAAAACCACATTTGCTTCAGCCAATGCTTTTACAGCTTTTAGCGTCAGTAAATCGGGATCGCCCGGACCTGCACCGACTAAAGTTATTTTGGGTTTTATATTATGCATTTGCTAATTCCTGTGCTCTGAAAGTTTCGATTTTGTCAAAGAAAACTGTTGCTTGTGCAATGTAATCTTTAGCGAAAGCTTCAGATGGTTCATTTTTATTGATTTGGTAAACCAAGTCTTTAAAAGTTGAGTTTAATTCAATTTTATTAGTATCGATAAAAACAGTATCAAACAAGTCTACAATTCCAGCGTGGTGATTTGTTTTTTGGTTTTCTGACAATAACAAAGCTTTTGCTCCATTTACAAATCCTGCATAAGCATGGTAAATAGCATCTGACCATTTATTCTCGTCGAAAGATTCCTGAGCCAAGATCAATTTCTCTTTAGCTTCAAACAATAATGTCGCCACTAAATCGATCACAACTCCGGCGCATTCTCCAACTCCAACTGCTTTTACGTAATTGTCTGCATTACCCCAATCTACAAAATCAGCTTCTGTTAAATTGGTTACGTCTGCGAAAGGTTTTAAGATTTCATAGAAATATTTCTCTCCTTTTGTATCATAATAATCTAGGAATTTTTGTCCGCTTCCGTTAGCATCAAAATCATTTAAGATGGTACGCAATGCATCTGAACCTCTACGGCTAGGCACTTTGATTACTTTATCAGCAAAACGCCCTGCTCCATTTCCTAATCTTCCTCCTCCTAATAAAACCTGCAAAGCCGGAGCAACGAGTTTACCTGAGTTGATAGACATTCCTTGGAATCCAATTGCAGACATATTATGTTGTCCGCAAGCATTCATGCAGCCTGAAATTTTAATTTCGATTTCGCGGTTGTTTAAATACTGAGGATATTCAGCACTTAAAACTCTTTCTAATTCTTCTGCAATACCGGTACTACTTGCAATCCCCAAATTACAAGTATCAGTACCCGGACATGCCGTAATATCTCCAACCGAATTATATCCTAACTGAACAAAATCCAACTTGGCTAATTCTTGGTAAAAGAATGGTAAATTCTCTTCTTTTACGTGACGTATTACAATATTTTGACGCAATGAAAAACGTAATTCATTTGCTGCGTAATTTTTAATTAAAGCGGCTAATAATCTGGCTTTATCAGTATAAAAATCACCTAATAAAACTTTGATTCCAATAGCATAATAACCGTCTTGTTTCTGCTTGATTACATTCGATTTTTTCCATGCTTCATAAGCTTCTGTATCTTCGATTGTGACTTGCGGAACTTCTAATAATGGTTCTGGAATTCGGACGATCAAAAGCTGTTGTATCAATTTCGTATGTTTCAAACGCGATGGCTTTTTTCTCTTGTTCAACCAAATCAAGGAAAACATCTTTCCCCATTTCTTTGATTAAGAATTTCATACGCGCTTTCATTCTTTTTGCACGTTCTCCGTATCTGTCGAAAATACGAATGATTCCTTCTGCTGTTGGAATGATTTCGTTTACCGGAACAAACTCCGAAAGCAATTCTGCGTGTGCTGGCTGAGATCCTAAACCTCCTCCAAACATAATTTTGAAACCTTTTTGTCCGTCCTTAATTTTCGGAATAAATCCTAAATCGTGCAAGTAACTCAAAGCAGTATCTTCGTCTGAAGAAGAGAACGAAATTTTGAATTTACGTCCCATTTCCTGACAAATTGGGTTTCTTAACAGATATTGAAAAAGTCCGTGTGCATAAGGCGAAACATCAAATGGTTCGTTTACATCAACTCCAGCCAATTCGCTTCCTGTAATATTTCTAACGGTGTTTCCACAAGCTTCACGAAGTGTAATATCGTCTTTAGCCAAATCTGCCCAAAGTTCTGGTGTTCTGTCTAAACTCACGTAGTGAATCTGGATATCCTGACGTGTTGTAATATGCAAACGTCCTGTAGAATATTCATCAGAAACCTGAGTAATACGCACCAATTGCTCGCTGGTTACTTTACCATAAGGCAATTTGATACGAATCATTTGAACGCCTTCCTGACGCTGACCATAGATTCCACGCGCTAAACGAAGACTACGAAAACGCTCATCATCAATTTTTCCTCCACGGAATAAGTGAATCTTTTTTTCTAATTCGATAATCTCCTTCTGAACTACCGGATTTTCTATTTCTGTTCTAAAACTTTCCATTTTCTTTTTCTTGCTTTAGGCTTTAAGCTGTAGGCTATAAGCTTTTTAAACTTTGTGTCTTCACTATTTTAAGCTTAAGGCTTATTGCTTAAAGCTTATAGCAGGTTTACCTAATAAATCCTACTCCTGCTGTTGTGTTAGTTGCTGTATCAATTAAGATGAAAGCTCCGTTTGATTTGTTTTCGTTGTATGAATCAAAATATAACGGTTTGCTTAATTTGATCGTTACTTCTCCAATTTCGTTGATTGACAATTGTGAAGCTTCTGTCGTTCCCGAGTAATCTGTTGCAATTGTATTTTTAATGCTTTCTACTTTTGCTAAAACTCGGTTTGTATTGTGTTGTACCAAATATTTAGTTCCCGGAACCAGTTTTTTACTGTCCATCCAGCAAACTGTTGTGGTAATGTCTTTTTCAATTTTTGGAAGCTCTGCTGATTTTACAATCATATCACCTCTTGTTACATTGATATCATTTTCTAATTCGATTGTAATGGAAGAACCTGCAACGGCTTCGTCAAATGTTTTATCGAAAAAGTGAATTTTAGATACTTTAGATTCCGTTAAAGAAGGAAGAACCGTTACGGCATCTCCAACTTTAATCGAGTTTCCGTATAATTTTCCTGCGTAACCTCTAAAATCGTGGTATTCTTCCGTTTTTGGACGAATCACAGTTTGAACTGGAAAACGTGCTTTTCCTGCTTCAAAAACATCAGAAGCATGTAATCCTTCTAAATGTTCTAATACAGTTTGTCCATCATACCAAGGCATATTTTCTGATTTATCAACCACATTTCCACCGTTGATTGCACTTAACGGAATGTAACTTACATTTTGTTCCTTGAAAGTACTTTTTGCATTTAACGCCTGAAAATCAGCTTTGATTTTATTGAAAACTTCTTCTGAGTAATCTACTAAGTCCATTTTGTTGATGGCAACAATTACCTCTTTTACTCTCAATAAATTATTGATGAAAAAGTGACGGTAAGTTTGCTCGATAACTCCTTTTCTAGCATCAATCAAAATGATAGAAACCTGAGAAGTCGAAGCTCCTGTAACCATGTTTCTGGTATATTCTACGTGCCCCGGAGTATCGGCAATAATGTAACTTTTCTTTGCAGTCGAAAAATAAATATGCGCAACATCAATCGTGATTCCTTGCTCTCTTTCTGCTACCAAACCATCAGTTGCCAAAGAAAAATCAAGATAATCGTATCCTTTTTGTTTACTGCTTTTTTCGATTGCTTCTATTTTATCAGTTGTCAATGATTTTGTATCGTACAATAATCTCCCGATCAAAGTACTTTTTCCGTCATCTACACTTCCTGCTGTTGCTATTTTTAAAACGTCCATCTTATATATTGTTTCAGGTCTAAATTTTTGTTTCAAGTTTCAGGTTTCAAGTTGTTGAAAAACTTTATCTAAAAATTAAACCTGTATGTTTTTGTTTTCTTGATTTTTACTTTAATTAATTCTGAATTGCATTCATAATTCACAATTCATAACTCATAATTATTAAAAGTATCCCTGTTGTTTTCTCTTTTCCATTGCAGCTTCAGAACGTTTATCATCAATTCTGGCTCCTCTTTCAGAAATGGTTGATGATCTGATTTCTCCAACTACTTCTTCGATTGTTGCTGCGTAAGATTCAACAGCTGCTGTACAGCTCATATCACCAACGGTTCTGAAGCGAACAATTCTTTCTTCGATTTGTTCGTCTTCTTCTTGGTACACAAAAGGAGAATGTGACCAGATTAAACCGTCTCTCAAAAAAACTTTTCTTTTATGTGAGAAGTAGATTGATGGAATCTCGATGTGTTCTTTCTCGATATAACTCCAAACATCTAATTCTGTCCAGTTTGAAATTGGGAAAACACGAACGTTTTGTCCATTTTCAATTTTTCCATTCAAAATATCAAACAACTCAGGTCTCTGATTTTTTTCGTCCCATTGACCGAAATCATCACGAACAGAGAAAATACGTTCTTTTGCTCTTGCTTTTTCTTCATCACGACGTGCACCACCAATACAAGCGTCAAACTTAAATTCTTCAATTGCATCCAAAAGCGTTGTAGTCTGCAAGCTGTTACGGCTTGAATATTTTCCAGTTTCTTCAACCACTTTTCCTTCATCAATAGCATCCTGAACATTACGAACGATTAGCTCTAAACCTAATTCTTCTACCAATTTATCTCTGAAAGCAATGGTTTCAGGGAAATTGTGTCCTGTATCAACGTGTAATAGAGGAAACGGAATCTTAGCAGGGAAAAATGCTTTTTGCGCCAAACGCACTAATGTAATAGAATCTTTTCCTCCTGAGAAAAGTAAAACCGGTTTGTCAAACTGTGAAATTACTTCTCTGAAAATGTATATCGCTTCACTCTCTAAAGCGTTTGTTTTTAATACTGAACTCATTGTTTTTTTGTTTGATATTTTTGTTGTGAAAATTTTGTTTGCTTCGCCTGTTCGAGCTTAAGCTCTCGAGTCAGGTTTAAAGTTTCAAGTTTTTCGCCTGATCTAAAATCTCCACTCTTTATTCTATAATCTATATTCTATTCTCTGCAGAAGTCTTGCCTCTTGCTTCTTCCTTCTACTTACTCTTTTTTCGCACTGTGAAGCCCACATTCTTTATGGCTTGATTCCCACCACCATCTTCCAGCTCTGATATCTTCTCCAGGGAAAATCGCTCTGGTACAAGGCGCACATCCAATACTTACGAAACCTTGTTTGTGCAAAGCATTTTGCGGAACATTGTTTTCGGATAAATACGTCTCAACTTCTTCTAAAGTCCATTTTAATAACGGATTGAATTTGATAATTTCGAAGTTTCCGTCGTACTCAAACAAACTCAAATCATGTCTGTTTTCTGATTGTTCGGCTCTTAGTCCTGTAATCCAAACTGAGTTTCCTGCCAAAGCTTTTCTTAACGGAACCACTTTTCGAATAAAACAGCACTCTTTTCTGTTTTCAACCGAATCGTAAAAGCTATTTGGTCCTTTTGTTTTCAGAAGATTTTCTACTGAAGCAGCTTCTGGAAAAAAAACTTCGATTGGTCTTTTGTATTTTTTTAATGTTTTATGAAAAACATCGTAAGTTTCCTGAAATAATCTTCCAGTGTCTAAAGTAAACACGGTAATATCTGTATTACTTTTTGCAATAAAATCAGTAATTACCTGATCTTCCTGACCGAAAGAAGTTGAGAAAATTACTTTTCCCGGAAATTCTTTTGCTAAAAAAACTAAGGTTTCGTCAAGCGAAAGAGCTGCAGTTTTTTCTAATAATTCTTGTACAATAATCGCACTCATAAATCTCTCCTTTCTAAAATTATCTTTTACAATAATTTAGATAATGTTTTTAAACTCAATATTATAATTAGAACTCCAACCGCAACCATCATTGGTTTTCTTTTGATTCTATTTACCAAATAAGCTGCTATTGGCGCTGAAATAACTCCTCCTAAAATCAATCCGATAATGATCTGCCAGCCGTGAATTCCGCCAAAAAGCATGAAAGTAATTCCGCTTGCAAACGAAATGGCAAACTCAGCCGCATTCACAGAACCTATGGTATATTTCGGATTTCTTCCTCTTCCTAACAATGTTGAAGTCACAATTGGCCCCAGCCTCCTCCTCCAACAGAATCCATGAAACCTCCAAACACTGCTAATACGCCTAGTTTCTTCGTTTTCTTTTTTACAACACTTTTTCTAAGAGCTTTTCTGATAATTACAACTGCCAGAATAATCATATAAACCGCAATAAATGGTTTAATAATATCTCCGTCAATAACATCTGATAATAAATAAGCTCCTGTAATTGATCCTAAAACTCCAGGAATCAATAAGTGTTTTACCAATTTTTTATTGATGTTTCCAAAGCGGTGGTGCGAAAGCGCCGATGCTCCAGTTGTAAACATCTCTGAAACGTGAACTGCCGTACTGCTCAAAACTGGCGAAACTCCATAAGCCAATAAAAATGACGTAGAAGTTGCTCCATATCCCATTCCTAAAGCACCATCTACTAATTGAGCAAAAGCACCAATTAAAAAAAACGCTAAAAGATTTTCATCAAGCCCCTGAACAAAACCATTCCACGAAAATTCAGCGTGATGATTATAAATTAATGTAACTGCCAAACCTAACAATAAAACAACAGGTATTACAACCCACAATTTTTCCTTTAATAAAGAATCAGACTTTACTATCGTGTTGTTTAACTTAAGTTCATTTTCCATATTTTAAGAATTGTTTTTGTTCTTAAAAATCCATTACCCTATCGGCTTAGTAGATTACTTTGCAAAAGTACTATATATTTCGAAATATCAAAACAATATATTTACTTTTTTACATAAGCTATCCTCTTATAAACCAAGTTAAAAGAGATTTAAAAAAGAATTAGTGATTATTTTAACAAATTAAATGCTGCCTCTTACTATTTTAACAACATGATCCCATTTTGTGATCCACAAAAATACACATTTAATCTCTACAAAATCTATAGGATAATTATAAAATTGTTATTATTTTAGCGGCAAATAATTTTTCATGGATTTTCAGATCGGTCTTGTAATAGCAGGTTTAGCAGTTGGTTTTATTGTTGGGTTAACAGGTGTTGGTGGTGGCTCTTTAATGACTCCTATTTTATTATATTTTGGCATTTCTCCAACAACCGCAGTAGGAACCGATTTACTATACGCTGCTTTTACCAAAGCTGGAGGAATATTTGTACACAATAAAAAAGGAAACATCAACTGGAAAATTACAGGTTGGCTCACTTTAGGAAGCGTTCCCGCTGCTTTAGTAACTTTATGGATTTTACATAGCATTAAAACCGATATAGAAACTATAAATCGAGTTATTAAGTACAGTTTAGGATGGGCTTTATTATTTACTTCGGTAGCGATTATATTCAAAAAGAAACTTTTAGTTTTTTCTCAAAAACATGCTGGAGATAAATTTCATAGTGAAAGCACTACACAAAACATGCTTACCATTGGAATTGGAGTTTTATTAGGAGCAACCGTAACCTTAACTTCTATTGGCGCTGGAGCATTAGGCACTGTAACTTTATTTTTCCTTTATCCATTATTACCAACTCCTCGTTTAGTTGGAACCGAAATTGCACACGCCGTTCCTTTAACTTTAGTAGCTGGAATTGGCCATGCTTCTATGGGAAATTTAGATTTAGGATTATTGGGTCAGTTATTAATGGGATCACTTCCTGGAATATACATGGGAAGTATGCTAAGCGGAAAAGTGCCTGACCAGTTTCTTAGAAATGCAATTGCAGTAATGCTTTTCTTAGCGGGATATAAATTGATTTTTTAAAAACATTAGATAAAAATAAAAAGACCATTTCAAATTTGCTGAAATGGTCTTTTTTATTTGGTTGCAAAGTAAATTCTAAAAAGCAATGTCTGCCAAAGAATTACTTTCTAATATTTTAAGTGTATTATCACGCACTTCTGTCATTAAACGTCTAGCAGCACAAGTTGATTCATCATCGCAATCGTCACATCTTTCGTAAAAATTATGACTTGCACAAGGCAGTAACGCAATTGCACCTTCAAGAATTCGGTACACTTTGGCCATGCTGATATCTTTTGGATCTTTTATCAAATAATAACCTCCCCCTTTTCCTTTTTTAGCACCAAGGAAGCCCGAATTTCTTAACAGCAGTAAAATACTTTCTAAAAATTTTATCGAAATATGTTCGCTTTTCGCAATTTCAGCTATTTGTACCGGTTCATTATTCTCACGTCTGGCTAAATAAGTTAAAGCTTTAATTCCGTATTTTGTTTTCTTTGAAAGCACTAATGTAAAATTTTGATTGCAGAATTTAATTTCAAATCAAACTCTTGCAAATTATTGAATAACAAAAGTATGCTTTTTGTTTGAACTATCACAAAGAATAAAGTTAAATTCTACTAAATCTATCAGATTACTTCGTTAAGTTCATTTCAGACACACAAAAATAGGCTTTTTATATAAACCAGAAAAAAAGACGATTTTCAACAGTAAAACTTACTATCAAAAATCGTCTTTATATATAGAAATCTAAAATCTTAAGTCTAAAATCTAAAATTTAAGAAAGTGCTTGTTTTAAATCTGCAATTACATCTTCAACAGTTTCCAAACCAACAGAAACACGAACCAAACCTTGTGTGATTCCAACTGCTAATTGATCTTCTTCAGATAATTTGCTGTGTGTTGTTGAAGCCGGATGCGTAACAATTGTTCTTGTATCTCCAATATTAGCAGATAATGAGCAAAGTTGAATTGAGTTCAAGAATTTTCTTCCTGCTTCGATTCCGCCTTTAATTTCGAATGCGATGATGTTTCCACCTGCTTTCATTTGTTTTTTAGCAATTTCGTATTGCGGATGCGATTTCAAGAAAGGATATTTTACACTATTTACATTTGGATGGCTTTCTAAAAATTCAGCTACTTTTAAAGCATTTTCGCAATGTCTATCAACACGAACTGCTAATGTTTCTAAACTTTTTGAAAGAACCCACGCATTAAACGGCGATAAAGCTGAACCTGTATTTCTTGAAAACAAATAAATCTGTCTGATTAATTCTGCATCTCCAACTGTTACTCCGCCTAAAACGCGACCTTGTCCATCGATTAATTTTGTTGCTGAATGGATAACCAAATGCGCTCCAAATTTAATTGGCTGCTGTAAATATGGCGTTGCAAAACAGTTGTCAATTATCAAAATCAAATTGTGTTTTTTAGCTATATTTCCTAACAATTCTAAGTCAATTACATCAACTCCTGGATTTGTTGGAGATTCGGCGTATAAAATTTTTGTGTTTGGTTTAATGAAACTTTCAATTGTTTCCGGCTTATTAATTTCGAAATAAGAAGTTTCGATATTCCATTTTGGAAAATAAGTCATAAACAAAGCGTGAGTAGAACCAAAAACACTGCTTGCAGAAACAATATGATCTCCAGAATTTAACAAAGCTCAGAAAGTAGAATATACTGCCGCCATTCCTGTTGCAAAAGCATAACCAGACTCAGCCCCTTCCATTTTACAGATCTTATCTACAAACTCCGAAGTGTTTGGATTACTGAAACGGCTATAAATATTTCTTTCTTTTTCTTCTGTAAAAGAAGCCCTCATATCTTCAGCATCTTCAAAAACGAAGCTTGATGAAAGGTACAAAGGCACCGAATGTTCTAAATATTGTGATCTCTCTAATTGTGTTCTAATGGCTTGTGTTTCAAAACCAAATTCTTCTGTATTCATTGTGTGTTGTTTTGTTTTTTTGTTTCAGGTTTCATGTTTTAAGTTTCAAGTTTTCCAATGAGGCAAAAGAAATCTAAAAACCTAACCAAAACGAGTCTATTATTTAACTCAATCCAAGAATTATCTAATTCCCTAATTGACTAATTATCTAATTTATAAAGCTTCGTTGTTCAAGACAACTTTGTATTTAATTGTTGCAGTCGGTTCAACTGTTTTGGCAACTGAACAGTATTTCTCGAAAGAAAGTTGTGCTGCTTTTTTGGCTTTTTCCGGGTTGATTTCTCCTTCTAAATAAAAAACCACATCTATTTCTTTGAAAGGTTTTGCTTCTTCAATCTGAACTCGTGTTCCTTCAACCTCAGCATTAAAAGAAGTAATTTCCTGACGCTGTTTTTTTAAGATAGAAATCATATCAATAGCGCTGCATCCTGCAACTCCCATTAATACCAATTCCATTGGGCTTGCACCTAAATCGCTTCCGCCAAATTCGGCTCTGCTATCAACGTCAACTACGTGTCCGCGTTCATTTTTTACTTTAAAATGAAATGCGTCATTTACTCTGTTTAAACTTACTTTCATTGTGTTGTTATTTTTTTGTTTTTTTTATTCAATTTCCTCAATCTTGTCATTTCGACGAAGGAGAAATCTTCGTTGTTAAATCGACAAAGATTGACATTACTTTGTCGAGCTACTTGCGGAGATTTCTCCTTCGTCGAAATGACAAACTAGGCTTGCAAATCTTAAATCTAAACTCTAAAATCTGCAATCTAAAATCATCTTATCCTTTATCAGACAATCTCAAAATATCTCCGAAAACCCCTCTTGCTGTTACTGCAGAACCTGCACCGGCTCCCTGAATAACGATTGGACGATCTCCGTATGATTCTGTATAAATTTCGAAGAAAGAATCAGAACCTTTTAATCCGCCTAATGCAGTATCTTTTGGCACTGAAACCAATTTTACTTCTAGATTTCCTTTGTCATTCTGCAAATCTCCAGACAACTCACCGATATATCTCAAGACATGGTTTGGCTGTTGCTCTGCTTTTATTTTAGCATAAATTGGATCGAATTCTTTTAATTTCGTCAAGAAATCGGCAGCACTTCCTTCACGTAAGTGTTCTGGAATTAAATTCTGAATTGAGATTTCTTCAAACTCATTTTGTAAATCTAATTCTCTAGCTAAAATTAATAATTTTCTACCAACGTCATTTCCGCATAAATCCTCACGCGGATCTGGTTCTGTATATCCGTTATCAATTGCTTCTTGCAAGATTTCACTAAAAGGCGCATCTTTCGCAGAGAAATTATTGAACAAATAACTCAATGTTCCAGAGAAAACTCCTTTAATTTTTGTGATATTTTCACCCGAAAGGTGCAATAATTTAATCGTATCAATTAACGGCAATCCTGCACCAACATTGGTTTCGTATAAGTAATTCTTTTGGTTTTCTGCCAAAGCTTTTCTTAATTCTTTATAGAAACCGTACGTCAAAGTATTAGCTACTTTATTCGAAGAAATCAAATCGAAACTGCTTTCTACAAGCGGAATATAATTCTCAACGAAAGTCGCACTTGCTGTATTATCAATTGCAATTAAGTTTTCTAAATGATGTTCGTTTGCGTAAGCAATAATATCTTTAATCGTGTAAGCTTCGCCTTTTGTTTGAATATCATTTTTCCAGTTATCTGTAACACCATATTTGTTTAAAAGCAGCTTTTTAGAATTTGCGATAGCAAAAACATTCAGCTTAATATCTTTACGTTTTTCGATTGCTGCGGCCGATTCTAAAATTTGATTAATCAAAGTTCCTCCTACTAGTCCATGACCGAAAATGGCAATGTTGATCTTTTTCGAAACTCCAAAAATCTCTCCGTGAATTACGTTTAAAGCTTTATTTAATTCTTCTTTTTTAACAACCAAACTCACGTTTTTACCCGTTACGGTGTTGTTAAACAAAATTGGAACAATTTTATTTTTAATTAAAGCGGTGTATGGTTTATGGAAAGTACTCAAATCCTGTCCGATTATCGAAATTACCGATACATTATCTGTTACCGTAATCTGATTTACGTCTTTAGAATAGAAGTCATTTTCGAATTCTTTTTCTAATTCTACCATTGCAAGAGTAGCTTTTTCTGTTGCCACAACCAATCCGATTCCTCTTTCTGAAGAACCTTGCGAAATGATACTCACACTGATATTGTGATCTCCCATTACTTTAAAAATTCGAGCATCAACTCCTGCTTTTCCAAGTAATCCGCGTCCTTCAAGATTTACAAGAGATACATTTTCTAAAACAGAAAGCGTTTTAATTCCTTCTTTAGAAGAATCAGATGTAATTAAAGTTCCGCGATTTTCGTGATTGAAAGTATTTAAAATTCGTAATGGAATATTCTTTTCTAACAAAGGAATAATTGTCTTCGCATGAAGAATCGTTGCGCCAAAATTTGCCAATTCGTTCGCTTCATTAAACGATAAATACTCAATTTTCTTAGCATCGGCAACCAAATCTGGGTTTGCCGTGTAGATTCCGTCTACGTGCGTGAAGTTTTGAAGCTCTTCTGCATTTAAATAATTTGCGATTAACGAAGCGGTATAGTTACTGCCATTTCTACCTAAAGTAGTTGTGTCGTTGTTGTTGTTTGAGCCAATGAAGCCTGTAACTATATTAACCGTTTCGCCGTTATGTTCTTTAAAATAATTGACTACGTTTTTCTTTGAAAGCTGCTCTAAAGGCTGTGCATCACCAAATTTAGAATCTGTTTTCAGCAATTCTCTTGTATCTACAAAATTGGCTGGAATTCCTTTTTCCAATAATATAGCCGTTAATAATTTAGCCGAAAGCAATTCTCCTTTAGACAAAATTTGATCTTTGATTTTCTTGCTGTAATCGCCAATTAAACTTACCCCTTCAAAAAGTTTGTCTAAGACACCAAATTCTTCCGATAAATCAACATTCGGATAATCTGATATTTGATATTTTTTAAAATTCTCTAATAATTCCTTATAACTGCCGTTTTTAGCAGCAATGCTCAAAATAAACTCTAATTCGTCTGTAGCATTTCCGCGTGCAGAAACTACAACGGCAATTTTTTCACCTTGACTTACTTTATCAGAAATGATTGAAACAACTTTGTTAAGCCCTTCTCCGTTTGCTAACGATTTACCTCCAAATTTTAATACTTTCATTTTATTTCTTTATTGTTTCTGCCTTAAAAATATCGGCAAGTAAATGATCTAATTGTTTGTACTCGATTAAAAAAGCGTCATGTCCGTGAACCGAATCAATTTCGCTATAGAAAACATTATCTTTAAATTTCTTCAATTCCTCGTAGGTTTCTACATTCTCCTTAGCTGTAAAAAACAAATCCGAATTGATTCCGACAATATGAATTGAAGCTTTTGTTTTAGACAATAAATTTTCAAAACTTTCACTATTTCTAGTAATATCAATTGTTTTAAGCAACTGATTCATTAATTTATAAGAAGACAATTGGAATCTTTTCTGCAATTTTTTCCCGTGATGTGCCAGCCAGCTTTCGATATTAAAAATCAAAAGATCTTGGTTGATCGTGCGCTGAAATTTTTCTTTGAAAGATTCTGGCGAACGGTAACAAAGCATTGCATGTATTCTGGCGTCTTCAATTGGTTTCGAAGAATTATTGAGAATTTGCTCTTGTAAAAAGCAATTTGCAATAAGCCAATCAGTAGATTTCCAATCACTCGCAATCGGAATAAGGTTTTCTGTAATATTTGGCGCTAATGCTAAAATTTCCCAAGCAATTCCGCCACCAACAGAACCTCCAATAACCGCAAAAAGCTTTTCGATATTTAGAGTTTTTACACCTTCGATAAAGATTTTGGCAATGTCTCTCGCTGCAAAATCTAAATAGTTGTCAATTAAAAAAGAATTGCTTCCGTTTCCTGGAATATCGAAAGCTAGAATGGTATAAACATCAGTATCAATGGTCTTACCTTTACCAATCAAGTCATTCCACCAGCCATTTTCACCAGTAACTTGCGAATTTCCAGTTAAAGCATGATTAACCAAAACAATAGGCGCACTGTGCAAAGGTTGCCCTGCCAGCGTAAAACTTAATGGTATAGAATGATAAGTTGCACCACTTTCTGTGATGAAATCTTGAATTATAATGGGATTTGGTATATTTTCCAATTTCAAATCTGTTGTATTATTGATTTGTATATGGAAATATTAGAAAGAAAAACTAGGTTTAACTAGAAAAAATCTTGTTGTTATCTTTCCACGTTTGGCGTGGTAGAATGTAGCACCTTCTTCGTTTTACCGAAGGGTTGCTAAGGCTTCATCGGGTCTAATCCCTCGTCCTTTCTTTATAACATTTCAATACGTGTTTGAACTTAACGAGTGCAAATTAACTACTAATTTCGCTAACAAACAAATTTTATCTAAAAGTGTTTGTTAAATTTCTGTGAGATACTTTAGCAAAAACTATTATACGCAAAAATTTACCGAACAAAAATGCCCAGTAAAATTAAGCAGGTTTTCACCTAGTTTATGATGCTTTTCCGTTTAGATAAAAAGCGTTTCATTTTCTTTTGAATACATCAAAAACAATAAAGAATTTGGTGCTTTTTTCTCAGCGCTTTTATCTTCCTCTGTCATTCCGAATCTTGGGTGAGCCAATTCGTTTGTTGGCGGTGGATTACTATTTTTTGTCCTTCTATTTTTCAATTTAGAAATTTTTTCTGCGAAGTAGTTCAATTTGCTCATGATATTAAGTTTTAGTTAAGTTGTGTTTTATAATCTTTATTTCTCGTTTATCTTTTTGTTAATTCGTTTTACCGAATAAAAAAACCCTTTTGGATTTTTAGATACCAAAAGGGTTTAAGTTTTTACACTCATGTATGCTTTTAGTATCAACAGACGTATGCGCAAATAAGCGCGACAGTAAACATCTTGTTCATCTGTAAGGATTTATTCATCTGTGATTTATATTGTATTTTAAAATTTTGCATTTCTGTTAAATTAAAAAGCCTCCTAATATTTCTATCGGAGGCTCTTACTATATTGTTATTGTATTCTTACAATTTTAAGCAATAGACACCCCAGCCTCGGTCTTAACCGAAATGGCACAAAACATTTTGTTGACTTTTAAGTTCATTTGATTTCTAGTAGTTTTTGGGTATAACAAATATGCAAATATTTTTTTTATTACACAAATAAAATTCAAGAATTTAATTACAAAATTCGTTGAAAATGTGTTTTTTAACGACAAAAAACATCTTACAAAAACGAAAACGAAATAACAAAGGTAAAAAACTTACAAAAAAACTGTTTTTTTCTTCATGACTCCATTTGACAAATCAATTTATCAAAGAACTTTTTTCTCTTTTTTCTTTTTTTAACTAAAAAATTAAAGCCAAACAGCTTCTTTACTCCTAATTCGCTCCGCAATTTTCAGAATATCGGTTATAATTCCTCTAGAAATCGCTTGTTTGCAAGGCGGAGCACTTTGAATTACGATAGGAATGTCGGCATAAGATTTAGTGAAAATTTCAAAAATGGCATCTGAACCTTTCAATTGTCCGATTGGAGAATCTACCGGTTCCGAAATCAACTTAACTTCCAAAATGCCTTTTTCTACATCAAATTCTCCCACATATCTCAATACATGATTTTCTGCTTGAGTAATTTTGGTGATTTTAAAAGATTTATCTAGAGCATCTTTGTTTAGCACTCCATTTTTCTCCAAATGCTCTTCGGTTATAAATGGCTTGATTTTAATGTCTGAAAGCTCAAAATCTTTTCCTATCTCTCTGGCCAAGATCAAAAGTTTTCTCGCCGTATCGTTTCCCGACAGATCTTCTTTAAAGTTTGACTTCATTAATCCTAAAAGACTCGCATCTTTTAAAACAGATGAAAACGAAACTTCTTCTGATGAAAATCGATTAAAAACATAACTTAGATGATCAGAGAAAACACCTCGGATTTTTGTGATTTTTTCGCCCGAATAGTACAAATCTCTTAAGGTTTGCAAAACGGGAATCCCAGTTTCAACAGAGGTTTCATACAGAAACTCTTTGCCATGCTTTTTAAGATCTGCTCGTAGTTCTTTATATAAGTCAATCGGGAGCGTATTGGCTTTTTTGTTTACCGCTACAATATTGAATCCGTTTTTGATTAGCGTGTTGTAATGCTTTACCAATTCATCACTGGCTGTTGCATCTACGGCAATCAAGTTTTCAAATTCATTTTCTTGTGCAAATTCGACAATATCTTCTACTTTAAAAGGAACTGCCAATTGTCTAAAATTGGTTTCCCAAGCATAACCAACACCTTCTTTCTCAAAAAAAGCAACCGTCGAATTGGTTATTATAGGAAAATGAAAATCGACATTTTTGCTTTCAAGAAAAAACTCCTGACTTTCGACAATCTGATTAATCAAAGTACTTCCGATATTTCCAATTCCGAAAAGGATAATGTTTATTTTAAGCTTTGACATAATTTCTATTTTTTAATTTTTGAAACCATATTAAGAGATCTAAGTTCATTTAATATTCCAACGTTTATCAAGGTAGACGCACTGCAGTGTGTCTCTACGGTGCGTCTCTACAAAATGCACTTACATTCCTTATAAGGTTTAAATTTTATAAAGATGCTTTTCATAAAAAATTACCTTTAGCAAAACCACTCGCTAAAGGCAATTTTTCAAACAAAAAACAAAAAAACCTAATTTTTATTGATGCTGAATTGAGAAAGCGAAACGCTCTCAAAAACAGTTTGCAAATCAGCAATCAAATCTTCAATATCTTCAATTCCCACAGACAGACGAATCAAATCTTTAGAAACTCCTGTTTCTATTTGTTCTTCATCTGTTAATTGCTGGTGCGTAGTACTTGCTGGGTGAATAATCAGCGATTTTGTATCGCCAATATTGGCTAGCAGAGAGAATAATTTAGTATCATCAACCACTTTTTTAGCAGCATCAAAACCTCCTTTCAATCCGAAAGTGATAATACCGCTTTGTCCTTCTGGCAAATATTCTTTGGCCAAAGCATTATATTTACTCGATTTTAAACCTGGGTAATTTACCCAAACCACCTCATCTTGTTTTTCTAACCATTCGGCTAGAGCCAAAGCATTTTCACTGTGTTTCTTAATTCGAATTGGAAGTGTTTCCAGTCCCTGAATAATCTGAAAAGCATTAAATGGACTTAAAGCAGCACCAAAATCACGCAAACCTTCAATTCGAGCTTTTGCTATAAAAGCTGCATTTCCTAAGGCCTCATGATATACTAATCCGTGGTATCCTGCAGATGGCTCGGTAAATTCAGGAAATTTTCCGTTTGCCCAATCAAAGTTTCCAGCATCAATGATAACGCCTCCTAATGAAGTTCCGTTTCCTGCGATATATTTAGTTAAGGAATGAATTACAATATCGGCACCATATTTAATTGGATTCAATAAATAAGGTGTCGCAACTGTATTATCTACTATAAATGGCACTTTGAATGCTTTGGCTTCTGCCGAAATTGCTTTTAAGTCTAGTACATCTAATTTTGGATTTCCAAGAGACTCTACAAAGAAAGCTCTTGTATTTTCTTTTGCTGCTTTGGTAAAATTTTCAGGTTTTGAAGGATCTACAAATGTGGTAGTAATTCCTAATCTTGGCAAGGTAACTTTTAACAGATTGTAAGTTCCTCCGTATAAACTATTTGAAGCAACAATATGATCTCCCGCTTTTAAGAGTGTCAATAAAGTTGTTGAAATTGCAGATGCTCCAGAAGCGGTTACTACAGCTCCAATTCCGCCTTCAAGAGCTGCCAGACGTTGTTCTAAAATATCGTTTGTCGGATTATTTAATCTAGTGTAGATAAATCCAGATTCGGCAAGACCAAATAAATTGGCTGCATGATCTGCGTTATTAAATACATATGATGATGTCTGGTAAATAGGCACGGCTCTTGTTCCTGAATTTTTAGTAACGTCGTGACCTGCATGTAATGCGTTTGTTGCGAATTTTTGTGTACTCATGATTTCTTAGTTTTTTAGGTATTTTTAATACGTTTATATATTGTTATATGTAATTGATATTGAAATCGCTTTTTGAAATTGCTATTGAATCTGAAATTGATTTAAGCCAAAATATCTTCAGCTTCTTCTTCAAGATCATATAGATGGAACAGTAATGATTTCTGCGTTTTTATCTGCTGTGCAGGATCATATTTTGGAGTTTCAGTTGATGTTTCTTCCGAATTATTATTTCTTAATAAGTATTGAAATGCTATCGTATTTATATCTAGTGTATTCATGATTTAAAATTTAAAATGTTGGAAATAAAAAAGCCCTTTCGGATGGCGACCAAAAGGGCTTATAGTTTAACTATAACAAAGATTGTCTCTTTCACTTTTGGCAACAGCAAATTGGGATGCACATTTGCATCATCTCACAACACATCATATTTCTTTTTGCTATTGTTTTCATTTTGATTTAAAATTTGAATTCGACTATTTTTTAAATTCGACTAATTCGATAGAGTAAATGTAATAAGTATTTTTTTAACGACCAAATTAAATTTGAAATTTTATACTATTTTTTTTAGAATCCCTTTCAAGCCTTTTAAATAAAGGCCTGAAAGAGCCTATTTTAATTAAAATTTAAAGCTTAAGCGGGCAAAACCAAATCTTCCGTTTAATCCGAATTGAGAAACTGCTCGTGAATAAGCAAACTGATTCGCATTTGTCAAATCTGTACTTGGCGCTGGCGACAAAGTTGGCGTTGTATTTGTAAAAGCTGGAGTTGCAGGATTATTTCGGTCTGGATAAACATCTCCTATATTATTCACTCCAATTGTAGCTCTCAAATGCTCGTTGATCTGATATCCTAAAGACAAATCGGTAACCAATTTTGCGCTGTATTCTGGATGTTCGTACACAGAAGAAAATCCGTCCAGATTAACATCTGTTGCTCCTGGATCTGTAACTTTTCCGAAATAGCTATTTCTTAAATAAATATCCAATTTTTTAATATTGAAAGTAGTCATCAGATTGGCTTTCAATTTCGGAATCGCTTCTTCTAAATACACTCGGCTTGATTCTGGGAAGAAAGAATAAATATAAGGTTCTCCTCCTGCATTCACTATTGATTGCGGAATATGCAGATCTCCTACTCTTTTGGTTTCGTTGAAACTAAATGCAAAATCGTTTCTAATTGTGAAATCCTGAATTACATCGTATTTCTGAGAAATTACCAAATCAATCCCTTTTGTTTCAGAATCGATTCCGTTTGTCCAGAAAGAAGCTCTTTCTACACCCTTCAAATCAAATGCTTGCTGAAACAAAGTCAACGCCTCTGCCTGTTCTGGCGAAGTTGCAGCACCGATTTGCGCATCTGTTGGTCTAGAATATTGTCCAGACAATACAATTCTGTCGTTGATTCTTGTAAAATAAGCATCAGTTGCAATGGTTATGTTAGCTTCAGGAATTTTGAATGTAAATCCTGTACTGATACTTTTTGATTTTTCTGGTTTTAAACTTTCAATTCCAATACTTTTTGCTGCTTGCGAATCGTTTGTAAAATACCCCACTTGATATGGAGAACCGTTGATAAACTGAGTAGAACTTGACTCAAAATATCTTTGCTGTAAAGAAGGCGCTCTAAAACCTGTTTGTCCAGAGATTCTCCAATTGATATTATCATTTAATTTTAGAAGAGAAGCTAGTTTGAATGTAACTGTATTTCCAAAATCTGAATAATTTTCATAACGCGCTGCTCCATTTATAAGCCATTTTTCAGTGGCATTCAATTCTAAATCAACATAAGCGGCACCACTTTTTCTGTCTTTTTCTTTAGCATCAGAAGGCTGAAATCCTGAAAATCCTTGCGCTCCTGCTCCACGTTTGTTTCCGAAGAAGTCAGTTACAATCAATGGCGAATTGCTTGGCAAGATTCCTGAAACTAAATTTCCGTTTACATCATACAATCCGTAAGAAGCTTCTTCTCCTGCTTTAATTTGATAGTTCTCATATCTGAATTCACCTCCAAAAGCAACGTTTAACCCAGAAAGCACATCCAGTTTTTTGCTAAAGTCCAAATTGGTAGTGCTCTGTAAAAACGAAACTTTTCCAGCATCAAAACTAAAAGGAGAATTGGTTCCTAAAGTTGCGTTGATGGAATTATTCACATCATAGTTAAAAGAGTTTGTTCCTAAGTTGGTGCTTAAATCGGTATCAAACCCAAATAATTGCGTATTTACACCAACTGCTGCTGAAGCATCTAAAATCTTTGACTCAATTTCTGGCAAGAATCCGTTTTGATACACTTGCGTGAAAGTACCAGAACCATTTGGCAATCTATTGAACGCATACGATTTACCTCCTCTATAAGAAACCCCACCAAAAGAATATAAAGAAGTGGTTTCGCTCAAAGGATATTTAGCATTAAAATACAATTGTCCTGCAGCCAATTCTGACTGTCCAACACTCATATTATAATCACTTCTCTGCTGACCTCTGTAAGCCAATTCATTATTAGTTACGTCAAAATTTAAAGCCGTCTGCATTTGCGCAATTGTTGTTGCCGATGCAATAGCATTTTGTTGTGCTGTTGTAAAATAACCTACTTGCGGCGCATATTGTTTTAAAGAAGACAAAATCTGAGCCGAGTTTGCAGTCGTATTAATATTGCTAAACAAAGAGTTGATTTCTACTCCATTTTGCGCCGCTCTATTTTCTACGGCATTGTAAGCATTAAAAATTCCATTACTTCTTATTCCTGCTCTACTAGTTGCTTGCCTTGTCACCGCAGTTCCTGTAACATTTAAGAAACTTCCCGGTTTACCCAATGAAGTTCCGTAGTTTAAATCGATTTGGGCAGTTTGACCGTCTGCTCCTCCTTCAAAATTATTTGATCCCGAAGACAAATTTGCTCCATACTGAATTCCTCCTGTCAAATAATTAGCATTTTTCTTTAGAACAATATTAATAACTCCTGCAATCGCATCAGAACCATATTGTGCGGCAGCTCCATCTCGTAAAACTTCTATTCTTTCTATGGCAAAAGACGGAATTGCATTTAAGTCTGTTCCTACAGATCCTCTTCCTGGCGATCCGTTTATGTTTACTAAAGCACTTGTATGCCTTCTTTTTCCGTTTACCAAAATCAAAACCTGATCTGGTCCGTAATCCTCTTAATTGTGCTGGATCAACGTGGTCTGTTGCATCTGCTGTAGAAGTCGGGTTACTCGTAAACGACGGCGCAACATAATTTAAAATTTGAGTTACGCTCGTTTGCGGTGCCCCTTTTGTTATTTCTGATACGTTAAAAACATCAACCGGAACCGGCACATCTGTTTTAACTCTGTTTTTACTTCTTGATCCAATAATAGTAACTTCAGACAGTTCGTTGTTTTTTAAACTATCCTGCTCTTTTTTATTGTCCTGAGCATAAAGTCCTGAAAAAGTCACAAGACCTAAAACGATTAGTACATTTTTCTTCATTTCTTTTTTTACTGATTAATTATTGTTTTTGGCTTAAAAAAAATCTTACAGGTTTATTTTTGGCATAAAAAAACCTCTGCGGTTCGGCAGAGGTTCTATTTATATTTTATTGAAAAATAATTACAATAGCGTCTCTGCGGATAACTCCGGCATCTTACAAGACATCATATTGCAAACTGTAAATTTCATTTGTTTCTTTTGTTTTAACGGGGCAAAGTTGCAAACTATTTTTTAATCGACCAAACAAAAAACAAATTATTTTCTATTACCCTATCAAAATAGTATGTTATTGTTAAATTTCTGCTAGAAAAAATAAAAAAAGTTGAACTTTAATTTGCAAATCAAAATGGTTTCATACCTTTGCACCCGAAACAGAGGAAAAATTTGAACTGATTGCAACCTCTTCATAATGAAATGATTTCGTTATGAATGCTGAAAGATTCATTTCAGTAGTAAAAAATGCTAAAGCAGGAACTCTCCTTTAGCCCTTTTTAGCAATTACTTTCCCTGCTTAAATTTTTAAAAACTAATATTTTATTATTACATTATTATGGCTTATTTATTTACGTCAGAATCTGTTAGTGAAGGGCATCCAGACAAAGTTGCAGATCAAATTTCGGATGCATTAATCGATAACTTTTTGGCATTTGATGCTGATTCTAAAGTAGCATGTGAAACTTTAGTTACTACAGGTCAGGTTATTTTAGCAGGTGAAGTAAAGTCGAATACTTATCTTGATGTTCAGCAAATCGCTCGCGAAGTAATCCGTAAAATTGGATATACTAAAAGTGAGTATATGTTTGAAGCGAATTCTTGTGGAATTCTTTCAGCTATTCATGAGCAATCTGCAGATATTAACCAAGGTGTTGACAGAGCTAAGCCAGAAGAGCAAGGTGCAGGTGACCAAGGAATGATGTTTGGTTACGCTACAAACGAAACTGAAAACTTCATGCCATTGGCATTAGATTTATCTCATAAATTATTACAAGAGTTAGCTATTTTAAGACGTGAAAACAAAGAAATCACGTATTTACGTCCAGATGCTAAATCTCAAGTAACTTTAGAATATAGCGACGATAACAAACCAACTCGTATTGATGCGATTGTAATTTCAACTCAACATGATGATTTTGATGAAGAAGCTACGATGTTGGCTAAAATCAAAAAAGATATTATCGAAATTTTGATTCCAAGAATTATCGCTAAAAACCCAGAGCACGCTCACTTATTTAACGATAAAATCAACTACCATATTAACCCAACAGGAAAATTCGTTATTGGAGGAACCTCACGGAGATACTGGTTTAACAGGAAGAAAAATCATTGTTGATACTTACGGTGGAAAAGGTGCTCACGGTGGTGGTGCATTCTCTGGAAAAGATCCAAGTAAAGTAGATAGAAGTGCTGCTTATGCAACTCGTCATATCGCTAAGAACTTAGTTGCTGCTGGTGTTGCTGACGAAATCTTAGTTCAGGTTTCTTACGCAATTGGAGTTGCTGAGCCAATGGGAATTTTCATTGAAACTTACGGAACTTCTAAAGTAAACTTAACTAACGGTGAAATCGCTAAAAAAGTAGAGGCTATCTTCGATATGCGTCCTTACTTTATCGAGCAACGTTTAAAATTAAGAAACCCTATTTATAGCGAAACTGCTGCTTACGGACACATGGGACGTAAACCTGAAACGGTTACTAAAACTTTCTCTGCTCCAGGCGGAAACGAAAAAACGGTTACTGTTGAGTTGTTTACATGGGAAAAACTTGATTTTGTTGACCAAGTAAAAGCTGCATTTGGATTGTAATTCAATCTAAATTTTAAATACTAAAAAAGGCTGTCTAAAATTTTAGACAGCCTTTTTTTTTACTTCTATAATTACTAAAACTAGTAAGTTCCGTTGCTCATTTTAGTTAAAACTTCTTTCATTTGATTTGCAGTTTCTTCATCCATATCACTAGTGATAAACTTTACTGCTAAAACTTGCGTTTCAATAGCTTTGTCTTTTTGTCCATCTTTATAATACAATTGCGCTAAAGTGTCTAAATAATACGGATTGTTTTTAGAGATCACCAAACTATATTCAGACCATTTAATAGCATCTTTAATAAAGTTTGAATTTTGTGGTTTTAACACAACTGTCCATGCCGCATTGTTACAGATATCTGAATGGTAAAGTTTGAATGAATTCCATCCATCATAAGAATAGCTTGAACTTGAATCTAATCCAGAAAAAATAGCGTCTAATTTTTCTATCGGACTTGTTCCTGCCAAAGTATTATCAAAATAAGTGTTGAACTCTTTTAAATAAGTTGTGTTTGAACCGTCCTGATCTTCAAGCTGGCTTAAGTAATAAAAATAGTTTCTGTACGAATCGAAATTCCCTTTTCCAGAAGCAATAATCTTTTTATAAATAGAATTGATCTTTTCTTTATTCATTTCTCCAGAAACTCCATCTTGAGCAAGATATAGGTTTTGCTGCAATGCATCTGAAACTTCAGAAACCACATTCCCAATGGTATGAAGTTCTCCTTGTTTGCTATTAAAATCTGCACGATTACGTTCAATATCTTCTGAGTGATTTAGCAAATAATCGATTGCTAAGAAATCGGTATCATTTAGAATTCTATCTGTACTAAAAAGCTGTTTTGTAAATCCTTGGTTTTTGATTTCTTTAATAATCGTTTCTACCAAATACATATTGGCAACTTTATCTTTTTGATGCGCTTCAATCAACTTTTTCCAAGTTTGAGCCACCTCTTTTTGGTTTAAAGCTGTTTTTGTAATTACAAATTCAGTCGAATTAGGATTGTTTACCGTATAATCTGAATCGTAATCGTACGATGTTTCTAATAAGGCCGCCTTATTAAAAGCTGCAATTAAATCTGAGTCTGAAGCTTTTTTGTTCTTTAAAACTTTATCTACAGAAAGGAATGCATTTGCTCTCTGAAGTTTTCTATAGAAATCTCCATAATAACTAAATTGATATTGTTGCGTAGTTAAGTCTGATTTTGCAACAGCAAGCAGATCACCACTTCCATTTAAAATAATTACACTTTGGTCGCTTGCAATTTTATTGTTTTTAAGCCATTTTTTATCATCGGCTCCAGCCAAATAATAATTGTAGATATCATAAAGAGCATTATAAGAATCGTACATATTATATCCGGTCTGTGTTTCTTGCTCTTTTACAAAAGCATCAAAATTTTCTTTTGCAGTCTTATCCTTATGGTCAACTACAACAACCAAAAACTTGTTATTTGCCGTTTTTGTAGATTCTATTGCCTTTTTTAGAGTGTTTTCAACTTTTAATTTAAAATCATATTTGGTATACGCTGGCGGAGGAATTGTAGCATCAATGGCGGCGGCATCTACTATCACAGCGGCACTATCTACAGCTACTCCAGAGCCAAAATCATCATTTATTAAAACATTTTCTTTTCCTGGATACGTCCAATTTTTTATGGTTTGATTTTCTATAGGAACAACTGTTGGAGTTTTAGCTGGTTTCTCCTCTTTTTCATTTATAAATACCAAAGGATCTTTTCCGTATTGATCAGAAATTTTCAATTCTTTTGTTCTTTTATCAAAAGATCCAATAAGATTTAAATCGCTTAAAACTGCCATATCATAATTGATCGTCACTTCCGAAACATCTTTTGGCAATGCATATTTACTCACATCGCTTTTTCCGTCGTAATCTTCGTAAACCAAATAAAGGAAGTCGGTTTTCTCAATTTCAAAATCTAAATCTGTTTTGATGTAATCGGGATCTACTTTCGTTTTTATATCAGAAAGTCTCTCGTATTGAACCGATTCTACACCTTTTTGAGTTCCAATATAAAAAGAATAATAAGATGGATTCAAGAATTTAATCTTAACCTTTTTTGCCTTTTTATCTTTAGCAAAAACAAGATCAAATCTATTTGTTTTATTCTCCGTGCTTTTTAGAAAAACTAGCGAATCGCCTTTAATCTCGTAACCTCCCGAATAAAAAACCAATTCGTACTTATTATCCTCTAATAAATTTAACTTAATCTTTCCTCCTTTATTTGTAGATAAATAAGTTCCTTTTTCGATGCCATTTGTTTGAGAGAAAGAGATAGAAATTCCAGCAAACAGGAGCGATAAACTCCAGATAAAATTGCGCATGATTACGTTTTTTGTCGTTAATACTATATCACAAAGATATTTGATTCTTCATTAAACAAATCACAAAAACCACAATATTAGCACCAAAAATACTACAAATTGTATTTCATCGAAAATATGATGTAACGCGGCTGAACTGTGTATTGAGAAACTCGTGTAGAGAACTGAGAAAAGCTGTCGTCGTTAAGATAAGTCGTGTTTAACAGGTTGGTTGCCGAAACTTTATATTCCCATTTGCTATTCTTTTTTTGATAAACCAAACTCGCGCTTAAGAAATCATATTCATTATCGACCGTTTTGTCTCCATTATAGTAATGATAGAATTCGTATTCCGAAACAAAAGAAAAACTATCCAAGAAATAATAATCTAATCTTGCAAATGGCTTGTCGGTGTAAAAAGTTGAACCACTGTATTTGTTAACCAAAAGATTATAACCAAATTCTATATTTGGAAGATTTTTATAATTTGTTGAAGCCTTAACGGTATAACTTTGACTGAAACTTTCTGTGGTTGACAATTGGTCATTTTGAATATTATTGAATTTCGACCAATTAAAATTAGCATTGACAGAAGCTTTATAATTCTTTAAAAACGAACGTCCGTAATTTCCCATTCCTGTAAAAGTTTCATCGGCCAAATTGGAATTGTAAGGAACAGAAGACTGATTAATTCCATCAAAATTGGCTTTTGTCTTAATGGCGTCCACTTTTCTGGTATAGGTGGCATTGGCAAAAATGTTCTCAAAATTGAACATATTATATTTAAAATAACGAAGCGAATGCACTTGCGAAGTCGCATTTTCTAAGAAACGATTTCCGCGAAACAAACTGCTGTAATCTGACAAAACATAACCCGAAGCCAATTGATTAATATCGGTAAAATCGTTTGTCAATGAGAAATTATAGGTAAGCGTTTCCGATTTTTTGATTTGATATAAAGCAAAGAAATCAGGAAGAACCTTTACGAAATTCTGAGAATAATCGGTTCCCAATTGCCCATTTGTCATTTGATATGTATGCACACTAACTCCAGGCGTTAAGGTAAATTTCCCTGTCAGAATTTTATAATGAAAACCTAAAAAAGCATCATTAAAACTGTAATCAACATCATTGTTATTTTCGGCATCATTCAAATCATTTTTATCGCCATTATCTAAAATTTGAAAAATGTGAGAATTGAAATTCTGATACGAATATGTATTTCCTACCGTAATATTGATGTTACTTTTTGGCGTTACCATATAATAGTAATCCAATTTGGTGTCCAATTTATTGGTTTTTACAAAACGATCTTGGTTCAAGTCGTTTCGATTTTGTCCCGAAATATATCCTGATAAATCAAAAGGCTGTGTTCTTAAATTGGCATTATAAAATGGATTTTCATCTTGATACAAATGTTGCATTTCGAAAGCAAAAATATTTTTACTGCTTTGCGTATAATACAAACTCAGATTTTGATTGATAGAAGTTGGATCTTGTTTCTTTTGAGTTAAAATAGTTTCTACCGCAGAAACATCACTAACAATAGATTCACGAAGCAAGTCTGTATCTTCATTCTGCTTTGATAATTTGGTCAGGATATCATAATCAAACTGAAATTTATCATTTGGCTTGTAAGTCGAGCTTAGTTTAAAAAGTCCCAAATTATTCTTTTGATGCGTCATTTCATCCCGTTTCTGCTGATCTCCAGAATCTAAAATCGTGGTTTGAGATTTCGTTTCTAAATCTGTTTTTGAAGACGAAAGAATTCCAAAACCACTTAAGTTCCAAGCTTTATTTACAGAATAAGCGAAGTTTGTTGCTCCAAATTTGGTTTCGATTTCTTTAGCGCGATTATTTCGAAGCAATGAAATTCCTAGATCATTTGAAGAAACATTAAAACTGCTCCCCCCTTTTTCATCATATTTTTAAATCCGCCAGTGAACTTAAAATAATCTTGTGCAGTAAGTGGTAATTCTCCAATATTATTAAAATTGGTGATTAAATTAATACTGTATTTTGGACTGTAATAGAATAATTTCGGATTGATAATATAGCGACTATCCAATTCTGCAACTCCAATTCCCGCAGTTACATCTCCAAACCAAAAGTTCTTTTTTCCTTCTTTTAATTTGATATTCATTGCCACATTATCTTGATCGTTTTCTAGACCTTTAAGTGCGCTTACTTCATTGTAATTTCTTAAAACCTGAACTTTATCAATAGCATCGGCCGGAATATTTTTAACGCCTAATTTGGTATCTCCGTCAAAAAAATCTTTTCCTTCCACCATCAATTTACTGACTTTTTTCCCTTCAACTTCAATTTCACCATCGGCATTTACCTCAACTCCTGGCAATTTCTTCAGCACATCTTCGAGCTTTTTTTCTGTTCCCGATTTAAAAGAATCTGCATTGTAAACAATTGTATCTCCTTTTATAGAAACAGGCATTTCTCGAACAATTTCTACACCTTCCAATTCGATTCCAGCACCATCCATAATAATATTTTGAGTCATGTTCTCAGCTTTTGTAACTAGAGCAATTTCCTTAGATTTCATTCCCAAATAACTTAATTTAATAGTATAAGCTGTATTAGGTTTTAAGGTAAGCTGGAACTTCCCTTTATCATTCGTGATTCCGTATGAATCCATTGCTTTGGTACCATTGTTAATAGCCATGATATTGGCCATTTCCAACGGATTTTTCTGCTCGTCTTGAATTAGACCATCAAAACGGATACTTTGCGAAAAGGAAATAGATGTAAAAAGTAAGGCAAATAAAAAAAGTGTCTTATTCATGATAAGAATATTGGAAGTTTCGATTTTGGAATTTGAGTTTTATAAATTTTATCTTCCCATTGGAGGAGCTCGCCAGCACGACCGCGGTTCATCTCTCCAAATTCTTCCATTTTTTTAATTACTGTTTCGTCGTATTCTTTCTGAGAAATCACTTTTCCTTTTTTAGAAGGTTTAATTTCTACTTTATCTTTTGAGTTCAGAACAATTTTAGAACATAAAATTGTCGTAGTTCCATCATTGATTTCTAAAATTAAACCAGGAAGTCCCCAGTAATTTTCTGGCCCTTGATTTATAGGAATTTCAGGTGTATACCAAGCTGTTACTACAATTTCTTTTGGAATTTCGAAGTTATCAGCAAAATTCGTTTTGGTATCTCCCGAAGTCTTTTTAGCCTCCTCTTTTTTATCTTCATCCTTTTTAGGTCTGAAGTTTCTAAAATCGGTTTTACTGGCTTGCTTTACTGCTGTTGCTTTATAACAATTGTAGCCTCCAATTTGTTTGGTTTCTTGTTCCAGTTTCCAGTCTAATTTTGGTAGCGAATCAACCACAAGAAATTCTTTACCCATAAACTCTTTATCAACGGTATACGTTTTTGTTTTTACATCTTTATAAAAAGTACCGCCTCCACCTGTAAGCGAACCAAACATCATGCGAAAACCGCCTTGCTGCTGACCTGGCGCTTCTAGTTTTTCTTCTTCTTTGTAAATCGAAGCTGCTTTATCGAAATTCAAAACGAATGTTTTTTCGAGCATCTTTTTCATACGCTCCTCCATGTTTTTCTGCATTTCTGGGGTAATATCTCTATTCCCGCGCATGCCTTCAAATTTTGGAGCCTGTGTTTTTGACTCATAAACAGCCATTCCCTGAAAATCTTTTTGCGCTTGAATTTGTGCAGAAACAAGCAGTAAAGTCATATAAAAAAATATCTTTTTCATTTCATTTTCTTTAAGTGAGTAAATCCGATAAAGCTTACATTCAAATGTATTACTTATTTTAAGATTCAAAAAACTAAATATATAAACGGCATTAAGGCATAGATAGAACCGCTTATTTTTTAGACTATTAGATTTTAAAAAGGTTTAAGACTCCAAATTGAAATTTTAAGAAGAGTTTTTTGTAATTTGGTGCTCTTGTAAATTAATTTTCTAATGTATAGAAACGTGCAAAAAATTTTATTTTCCCTATTTCTTTTCTGCACTTTTCATGCGCTTTCAGCTCAGGATTTGAGCATCAATCCAACTTTAATTTCGCAGTGTAAAAACGCTACTGATGAATTTTCAGGATACGATTCGTTTGGATATTCCTATCAGATTACGAACAACGTTTTTAGCAAAATTAAAGGAAAAGAAATCTTCGAATACAAGAATGTTTCTTTGGGAAAAATAACAAAAGTCGATCTTCAGAATCCGTTAAAAATTGTTTTGTTTTATGAAGATTTCAACAGTGTCGTTTTATTAGACAATCAATTGAATAAAATGACCGAAATTAACTTTTCGCAAAATGCAGCGCCAATTGTAGTAAGTGCCATCGGAATGTCTACGCAAAATCAGTTATGGATTTACAACACTTTAAATCAACAAATTGGACTTTTTGATTATTTAAAAAATGAATACAAAACGGTTTCAATTCCGTTGACTGAACCAATTCAATATTATCAAACCGATTTTAATACTTTCTATTGGATTGACAAAAAAAACAATGGGTATTCTTGTGATATTTTTGGAAAAATCACTTTATTAGGCCCTATAGCAGATTTTGATAGAATTGTTATAATTAGTCCTTCACAATATCTTTTCACTAAGAATCGTTTACTGTACTTTAAAGGTATTAATAAGTCGAATCCAGAGGTAATTTCTGAGATTAAAATTTTAGAAAAAACCTTTGACAATTTTTATTACAAAGACCAAATTTTATCTATTTTTACAGCTACAGATATATCAAATTATAAAATCGTAACACCGTAATGCACATAGCAATAGCAGGAAACATAGGCGCAGGAAAAACCACTCTGACCAAATTATTGGCGAAACACTTCAAATGGGAACCTCATTATGAAGATGTAGTTGATAATCCGTACTTGGATGATTTCTACCATCAAATGGAGCGCTGGTCATTTAATCTTCAGATTTATTTCCTAAATAGCCGTTTCCGTCAAGTGCAGCAAATTCGCGAAAGCGGAAAAAGAATCATTCAGGACAGAACGATTTATGAAGATGCTCACATCTTTGCTCCCAACTTATATGCAATGGGATTAATGACGAGTCGTGATTTTGAAAATTACACGTCGTTGTTTGAATTAATGGAATCTTTGGTTAAAGCTCCAGATTTATTGATTTATTTAAGAAGTTCTATTCCGAATTTAGTGGGACAAATTCATAAACGCGGACGAGAATATGAAAACTCTATTTCGATCGATTATTTAAGCCGTTTGAACGAAAGATACGAAGCTTGGATCCAGACTTACACTAAAGGAAAGCTCTTGATTATTGATGTTGATAATATCAATTTTGTTGACAATCCTGAAGATTTGGGTGATATCATTAATAGAATTGATGCTGAATTGAACGGATTGTTTTAAAACACGAATTCAAAGATTTACACGAAATAAAAAATGCCTCTAAATAATTTTAGAGGCATTTTCCATTTTAAGAAACTTTGTCAAAGTTGTTATTTCGCAGCTTCAACTTTTGCCAGAACTTCTTCTTCAGTTCCTTCAAAAACTTCGGTTGTTGTTTTACCATTTTCTGTTTTAGTAACAGTTCCTGTAGTTTTTCCGTTAATATTTTTAACCTCAACACGAACCGATTGACTTTCGGTATGAGAGTATTGTCCTTTCGCATCAAAATGAGCTAAACATTTAGCTGTTTCTTCTTCAGAACAACCTTTTTCTTTACACATTTTAATACATTCTTCTTTTGTCATTCCAGACATATCGCCACATTTAGACATTCCTGCTTGAATTTCAGTTTTAGCACAGCAAGAAGCTTTTGCAGCAATATCTGATGGCGCGTGACCTTCACCTAAAATTGGAGCGATTACCAATCCAATCAAACAAGTTAATTTAATCAAGATATTCATAGAAGGCCCAGAAGTATCCTTAAACGGATCTCCAACTGTATCTCCTGTTACGGCAGCTTTATGCGCATCCGAACCTTTATAAGTCATTTCTCCGTTGATCATAACTCCTGCTTCAAAAGATTTTTTCGCATTGTCCCAAGCACCTCCTGCGTTATTTTGGAAAACTGCCCAAAGTACTCCAGAAACCGTAACTCCTGCCATATATCCTCCTAACATTTCAGCAATTAACTGATTGTTGTCTGAGTAAACTAACTTTCCTATAAGAACAATTAAAATTGGGAAACCAATCGTTAAAATCCCTGGAAGCATCATTTCTCTTAAAGCAGCTTTTGTAGAAATCTCAACACATTTTCCGTATTCTGGTTTTCCAGTTCCTTCCATAATTCCAGGAATTTCTTTGAACTGGCGGCGAACTTCGTACACCATATCCATTGCTGCTTTTCCAACAGAATTCATTGCTAAAGCAGAGAAAACTACCGGAATCATTCCGCCGACAAATAACATCGCCAAAACTGGAGCTTTAAAAATATTGATTCCGTCAATTCCTGTAAAAGTTACATAGGCTGCAAATAATGCTAATGAAGTTAAAGCTGCAGAAGCAATAGCAAATCCTTTTCCTGTCGCTGCTGTTGTATTTCCAACTGAGTCTAAAATATCGGTTCTGGTACGAACTTCTTTTGGCAATTCGCTCATTTCGGCAATTCCTCCAGCATTATCAGAGATAGGCCCGAAAGCATCAATTGCTAATTGCATAGCAGTTGTCGCCATCATGGCAGAAGCCGCCAAAGCTACTCCATAAAATCCTGCTAAAGCATACGAGATCCAAATTGCAACAGCAAACAATAATACCGTTGGGAAAGTCGAAATCATACCTGTTGCTAAACCAGCAATTACGTTTGTTCCTGCTCCTGTAGATGATTTTTGAACAATTGCCAAAACTGGTTTTGTTCCTAATCCTGTATAATATTCTGTTACTGAAGAAATAGCTCCACCAACAACTAATCCAACCAATGTAGCGTAGAAAACACGCATTGAGGAAATCGCTTTTGATCCTTCTCCAAAGAAACTCATCTGCATCGTTTCTGGAAGCATGTGCTGTACCAAGAAGAAACAAGCCACAGCTGTTAAAACAATCGAAACCCAGTTTCCAACATTTAAAGCTTTTTGAACTTGTGCCTCTTTGGCATTATCATCTGAAATTTTCACTAAAAGTGTTCCTATTATGGAAAATATAATCCCAAAACCGGCAATTGCCATTGGAAGCAAAATTGGGCCGATTCCGCCGAAAGCATCATTAATACTTCCGCCCATATCTTTTATAACATAGTTTCCTAATACCATTGCTGCAAGGACTGTTGCTACATAAGACCCAAATAAATCGGCTCCCATACCGGCAACGTCTCCTACGTTATCTCCCACATTATCTGCAATTGTAGCGGGATTACGAGGATCATCTTCTGGAATTCCTGCTTCTACTTTACCAACTAAATCGGCTCCAACATCGGCTGCTTTAGTATAGATTCCACCTCCAACACGAGCAAACAAAGCGATTGATTCTGCACCAAGCGAAAATCCAGCTAATGTCTCTAAAACAACTGTCATTGTATCTGTATCTTTCCAAACTCCGTCAGAAAATAAATGAAAGAAAATGATAAAAAAGGATGTTAAACCTAAAACGGCTAAACCAGCAACACCAAGCCCCATGACAGTTCCACCGCCAAAAGAAACTTTTAAAGCCTGCGGTAAACTAGTACGCGCCGCTTGGGTGGTTCTAACGTTTGTTTTAGTTGCTATTTTCATTCCGATATTTCCAGCATAAGCTGAAAATAAAGCACCAAAAATAAATGCTATTACGATTAATAAATGTGTTTTTACTCCAGGAATAAAAGTAATTCCTGCCAAAGCTAAACTGGCAATAATTACAAAGATGGTTAATAGTTTATATTCGGCTTTTAGAAAGGCTAAGGCTCCTTCGTAGATGTAATCTGAAATCTCTTTCATCTTACCGTCTCCAGCATCTTGTTTTAAAACCCAAGTCCTTTTTATTCCCATGAAAAGTAATCCTAAAACTGCCATTACAATGGGCAGGTAAATCATAAATGCATTCATAATATTTTAATGGTTTTGGTTAATAGTCAACAATCTAACTAAAACGAATTTAAACAAAAAAGCAATACTCCTGACGGTAGTATTGCTTTTTTTATATTAGAATGCGGTTAAAATTATTTAATACTAAATAATCCTGCCGGTTTATTTTCAATGTCATCAAAACGCTTTGTACACTCTGCGATAATATCGTAAGCTTCTTTAACATCTCCCCATCCTTCAACGTCTACTTTTTTGTTTTCAAGATCTTTGTAAACTTGGAAAAAGTGCTCGATTTCTTTTACTAAGTGTGGGTTAATATCAGAAAGATCATTTAATGAATTCCAAATTGGATCTGAAACTGGTACACAAATAATTTTCTCGTCTGGTCACTTTATCATCTGCCATGTGGAATACACCGATTGGCTTAACTTCCATAACACATCCAGGGAAAGTTGGTTCGTTTACCAAAACTAATACATCAAGAGGATCACCGTCTAAAGCTAAAGTTTCTGGAATAAATCCGTAATCTGCTGGGTACATCATTGAAGAGAATAACATTCTGTCAAAACGCATTCTTTTGATTTCAAAATCGTACTCATATTTATTTCTGCTTCCTCTTGGTATTTCGATTAATACATCGAAAGTCGTTAATTTGTCTGCGGTCATTTTCGTTTTTTATTATTTCTATAATTTCGGTTGCAAAAATAACTAAAGAATCTAGTTCTACAACAAAAAACAAGGTTAAATTATCGGCATTAGAGTTTAAAAAACAAGCATTTAATAGGTAATCTTTCGATTTCTCTTCTTCAGGTAATAATGCCAAAGCAAATAAGTCGCATAAGATCGATACGGACTCCATTGTTCTGAATGGGTTTCCATTTCCTGTTTATCGTGAATATTAAGCAATTCTTTGATGGTATTGATTACTGCAATATCGCCAAGCGGAATCAAATCGGGCTCTTCCAGACAAAACATTAAATAAATATCGATTGTCCAATTACCGATTCCTTTTAATTTAATGAGTTCTTCGCGAACTTGTTTTGCAGGTTTTGAGGCTAAACTTTCAATATCTAATTCTTTGTTTAAAACTGCTTCCGCTAAGATTTTGATGTATTTTGTTTTCTGACGGCTTACTCCTAGATTTCTAAATTCTTCATCAGACAAAACGGCCATGTTTTCAGGGTCGCAAGTTTTGTACGCTTTTATTTTTAAAAAAGTAGCTTTCGCCGAATCAATAGAAACCTGCTGTTCGAGTATAAGCAAAACCAAAGTTTCAAAACCTGGAGGACGTTTTGGAATTGGAGGCAATCCGTATTTTTCTATTATTTCAAGAAATATTGGATTTTTAGATGAAAGAAAATCAATGGCTTCCTGCATGGTTTTGGATTTTAAAAGTAAATCAAAAATAAGAAAATGAAATTAGTTCTCGTAAAGACGCAAAGGCGCTAAGTTTTTTTCATCACAAAAAAAGTCGCAAAGATTTTAAACCTTTGCGACTCTGTAACTTTGAGCCTTTGCCCCTAAATACAACTAGAAATAGAATCCAAAAGATCCTTTTACTGCAAATTTGTGAGCATCTGGCATATCTAAATAATTTCCTCTCCAAGAAAAATCAATACGGAAAACTTTAAAAATGTTTCCAATTCCTGCATGATACTCCCAATACACTTTTTCTGGAGCATTATAAGGTAATCCAGAGGCATTAATCGCGCGGTTGGCATCAGAAATTGTTCCATGAACCGCTCTTACTCCAACAAACTCTCTCCAATTCAGTTTTCTCATAAAAGGAACTCTTGCGAATAATCTTCCTCCAAAATCATGATTCCACTGCAGAGTCGTATATTGATCCGTAACGAATTCGTAGAAATTCAAGTTACTGAATGTATTCTCTATCGTAAAATAAGTCTGGTTACCCGGAATTACACTCATCAAACCTAACGGAATTGTACCAAATGTTTTTCCTGTTTCAACGGTTATATTTGTTCTTCCTAAAGGTCCAGATAATGATTGGCTGTCTGTAGAAAACTTGAATTTTTTCGTAAGCAAAATCACTGTCAAAAACTCCTTTTAAACCATAACTAAAATTCACAAAGAAATGACTAAAAGGACTATCAACTAAATCTCTTTCAACACCATAACCAATAGTTTTACGGTTAGGCATATATTCAAATTGAATATTTGCTTCAGATTGTTTTACTGCATTTTCAATAACTCCAGCTGGATTTTCAGGAGTTGGTAAAGTCGAATAATAATCTAAACTAAATGTTTTTGATGCCGATTCTAATGTTCGATAAGAAAAACCAGCCTGAACTATAAAGTTCTTTTTAGCCTCCATTTCAACAGAAACATTACTCAGATTAATATTGGTCAGCTTACCATTACTTCCCGTTGTAAACAATGCAGAAGAAGCAAAACTTCGACCTAAAACATCATTTGTTGTAGTTAAGCTTGCACCAATTTGTTCAATATCACGCCTATTTCCTCCAGAGATAATAACACGGTTTTTCTTGTCAACCATCCATTTTCCAGAAACTCCGTATTTGAATTTATTATCATCAAATCCATAAGCTGTATAGGCTTGAATACGCCAAGGGTCATTTGGTCCAAAATAAGTTCTTCCTCCCACTCTCAACCTTATACCTTCGACTTCATTATATCCAAAAGTTGAAAAAATTGGTCCGTAATCGAAGTTTTTAAACTCAACATAACCACTTCCTAAAATGGAGACGAGATTATACAGCTGCTTAAATCGCTTGACAGTTTGTAGTGTATCGAGCATTTTATAAATTCCCTGTTCGTCTTTGTTTAATTTTTCAAAACGATTTTCGTCCCAGAATTCAGGCGGTCGATCATAAACTGCATTATCAATAAAATTGACTTCTTCTTTGTAAAACTTCTCGGGTTTCTGAATATTGAATTTATGATTGCGATATAAAGTGGTTCTTTTACCGTAAACTCCTTTTGATTTTTCTTTTTTATTTAAAGCAAAATCGGACATCATGTAATCACGCGTCAAAAGGAAAATAGAATCGTTTTGCACATCAAATTCCTGTTCGATATAAATATCTTTCACCCAGTTAATATTGGCGCTTTTGGTTACGCCCATATTAATTTTCTTGATGGCAAAAGTGGTATCGTTAACCCAAAAATCTCCTTTAAAAGTTAATTCGTTTTTACGTCTAGGATAAAAGACAATATTATAACACCATTTTTTATCTACAAACGCACTGTCTTTTAAGACATAATTGTAAACATCAATTCCTGTTCTTGAAAGTGGGCTTGTAAAACTTTTATCAAAAAATTTAAGGTGATTATCATAAATATTATACTCTGAATAAAGGTCTTTTACAAAGGATAGAATCTGCTGATTTCCATTAAAACCAGACATTTTATTTCCTGTTATATTTTCTTTTACTTTCTTTAATTTATTATCACCGTAAACATCATAAACAGATTCATTGATAAAAATTGGCAGATACGTTTTTCCTGTAACATCTGAAGTATCAACATGATTAAAGATAAACTCCATTCCTTTAAAAAGCTTATTTTTCATGAATGCACTATCGATAGTGTTCATGTCAAACTCTACTTTTTCATACTTCTGCATTTGATATTGATTAAACTGATAAAGTCCGTTTTTACGTTTTCTTTCCCAGATTTTTCTTAAAATATCCAATGCGGGATTGTTCTTTTTAGAAGTTTTACCCGTATAAATTACAACTTCATTTAGCGCTTCGGCTTCGCCTAAAACAATTTTGAAATTATAATTAACTGCTTTTTCTAACGGAACTTCTTTATCTGAAAATCCTGCCGAAGTAACCATAAGTGCCGTATACGTATTTGGCGATTCTAAATAAAAACGTCCGTCTTCATTAGACACAATTCCGATATTAGAACCTTTAAATACAACATTTGCAAAAGGTATTGGCTGGTTTGATTTATCCAAAACAACTCCACTCACCTTAGTTTGTGCAGTAGCAACATTCGCAAATGCAAATAAAAAATATAAGAGAAGTAGAGTTAATTTGTTCATTATAAAGTAAAAAAAAACTTCACCAATCCATGTTTGTCTGATGAAGTTTTATGAGTATTTTGTATTTGTATTATTTATATAATACTTTTTTTACTGCTTTTACTACATCACCTGAATTTGGCAACCAGTCTTTAAGCAGTACTGGAGAATACGGTGCAGGAGTATCTGCAGTTGTAATACGTTGAATTGGCGCATCAAGAAAGTCAAACGCTTGTTCTTGTACGATATAAGATATTTCAGAAGAAAGGCTGGCAACTGGCCAAGCTTCCTCAAGAATTACTAAACGGTTTGTTTTTTTAACCGATTTTAAGATTGCATCTTTGTCCATTGGACGAACTGTTCTTAAATCGATAATCTCACAAGAGATACCTTCTTTAGCTAATTCATCAGCAGCGATAAAAGCTTCTTTGATGATTTTTCCGAAAGAAACAATCGTTACATCTGTTCCTTCACGTTTAACATCAGCAACACCTAGAGGAATTGTGTATTCTCCGTCTGGCACTTCACCTTTGTCACCGTACATTTGCTCAGATTCCATGAAAATAACTGGATCGTTATCACGGATAGCAGATTTCAAAAGTCCTTTTGCATCGTAAGGAGTTGAAGGAACAACAACTTTAAGACCTGGAGTGTTAGCAAACCAGTTTTCTAAAGCTTGTGAGTGAGTAGCTCCTAATTGACCTGCAGAAGCTGTTGGTTCGCGGAAAACGATAGGCACATTAAACTGTCCTCCTGTCATTTGACGCATTTTAGCAGCGTTATTTATAATTTGATCAATACCAACTAAACAGAAGTTGAATGTCATATATTCTACAATAGGACGGTTTCCATTCATTGCAGAACCTACTGCAATTCCTGAAAATCCAAGCTCAGCGATTGGAGTATCAATTACTCTCTTTTCACCAAACTCAGCAAGCATTCCTTTAGAAGCTTTGTAAGCTCCATTGTATTCTGCAACCTCTTCTCCCATTAAATATATGGATTCATCGCGACGCATTTCTTCACTCATCGCTTCGCAAATGGCCTCTCTAAATTGTATTGTTCTCATATTTTATATTGTATGTTGAATTTTCTGAAGAGCAAAAATAAATATTTTAAATAACTTAAAAGCATAAATTGAATTTAAAATCGCATGAACTTCTATCTGTTCTCTTGTTTTAACTTTTTAATCTTTATTGTGATAATTACGAAATCGATATAATAACGTATAAATCACACTTAATCTCCTCAAAATATTTTTCAGACAAACTTTTATGGATTTGTTTAATTCTTATCTCTCCAAAATTCATTCATCATAACGCAGAAAACTAAAAAATAGTATTTATAAGACAAATTTAATTCGATTTCCAACCATCAGCCATTGCAAAATTCCTAACAATCAGATAAAATGACTATCATTTCATTTTTGGATTACGATGAAAATCCCACAAAATTGCACAATCTTCGAAATCGTAATAGTTTTAAAAAATATTATGCGTGCATAGTATAATTATTCCAAATTAAATTCTAAATTTGTAAAAGCATATTATAAATTCAAAATATATACTTATGAAAATACTAGTTTGCATCAGCCATGTGCCTGATACTACTTCAAAAATCAACTTCACCAACGGTGACTCAGAATTTGACACCAATGGCGTACAATATGTAATTAACCCTAACGACGAATTCGGTCTTACACGTGCTATCTGGTTCCAAGAACAACAAGGCGCAAATGTAACGGTTGTAAACGTCGGAGGTGCCTGATACTGAACCAACTTTACGTAAAGCTTTGGCAATTGGAGCAAACGAAGCAATTCGTGTTAATGCAAACCCTACTGATGGTTTTTTTGTTGCAAAACAATTGGCAGAAGTTATTAAAAACGGTGGTTACGACTTAGTAATTGCTGGCAAAGAATCTTTAGATTATAATGGAGGAATGGTTCCTGGAATGATCGCTGGTATTTTAGGTTCTAATTTCTTAAACTCTTGCACTTCTTTAACTGTTGACGGAAATAATGTAAAAGCTGTTCGTGAAATCGACGGTGGAAAAGAAACAGTAAGCACGACTCTTCCTTTAATCATTGGAGGTCAAAAAGGTCTTGTTGAAGAAAAAGATTTACGTATCCCGAACATGAGAGGAATTATGACAGCAAGAACTAAGGCTCTTACTATTCTTGAGCCAGTTGATGCTGCTGTAAATACAAAAGCAGTGAAATTTGAAAAACCAGCTCCAAAATCGGCAGTAAAATTAGTTTCTGCAGATAATTTAGATGAGTTAATCAATTTATTACACAACGAGGCTAAAGTGATTTAAGATTGTAGAGTTTAGATTTTAGATTGCTGATGCAAACGAAATCTAAAACTCAACATTTGATTCACTTCAAATCTAAAATCAATAATCATTTTAGATTTCAATTTTTAAAAATCTGAAATCTAAAATCTAAAATCTAAAATTGTTATGTCAATATTAATATATGCAGAATCTGCAGAAGGAAAATTTAAAAAAGTTGCTTTCGAATTAGCTTCTTATGCTAAAAAAGTAGCTGAATCATTAGGAACAACTGTTACAGCTTTGACTGTAAACATTAGCGATGTAAGCGAATTAGGCAAATACGGAGTTGATAAAGTTTTAAAAGTAAGCAATGATAAATTAGCTGGTTTTAATGCAAAAGCTTACGCTGATGTTATCAAACAAGCTGCTGAGAAAGAAGGAACAAAAGTAGTATTGCTTTCTTCTACAACAGACAGTATTTATCTTTCACCACTAGTGGCGGTTGCTTTAAATGCTGGTTTTGCTTCAAATGTAGTTGGATTGCCAGTTAGCACTTCTCCATTTCAAGTAAAAAGAAATGCTTTCTCAAACAAAGCTTTCAATATTACAGAAATCAGTACAGACGTAAAAGTGCTTGGTTTGGCTAAAAACTCTTATGGTCTTTTTGAAAGCGCAGGAGCAGCTACAGCAGAAGATTTCAATCCAACAATTGGAGACAATGATTTTGGTGTAAAAGTAGAATCTGTAGAAAAAGTTTCTGGAAAAGTTTCTATCGCTGACGCTGATATCGTAGTTTCTGGTGGACGTGGATTAAAAGGTCCAGAAAACTGGGGATTAGTAGAAGATCTAGCTGCCGTACTTGGTGCTGCAACCGCATGTTCTAAACCAGTTTCAGATTTAGGCTGGAGACCTCATAGCGAGCACGTTGGACAAACAGGAAAACCTGTAGCAACAAACTTATATATTGCAATTGGTATTTCTGGAGCTATTCAGCATATTGCAGGTATCAACTCATCTAAAGTAAAAGTGGTTATCAATAACGACCCTGAAGCACCTTTCTTTAAAGTGGCAGATTATGGTATAGTTGGAGATGCTTTTGAAATTGTACCACAATTAACAGAGAAATTAAAAGCTTTTAAAGCTCAGCATTCTTAACACAAAGAATTCTCTTTAAATTTTTTGCTGCCTAAAAACAAGATGTTGTATCTTTGTTTATAGGCAGCTTTTTTGTTCCATATTTTTTGATTAAAATTGCAGCTTTATTTTTCAAACCAAAAAAGTATTAAAATAAGGTGCTAAGTACCTTTTTTACAAACATATATGAGTCTAGTAAAATTATCCATAAAAGGAATTTCATACAGTCAAACTCAAAATGGCGCTTATGCCTTAATTTTGAATGAAGTTGATGGCGAAAGAAAATTACCCATTGTTATTGGCGCTTTTGAAGCCCAGTCAATCGCTATTGCTTTAGAAAAAGAAATAAAACCTCCACGTCCTTTAACTCACGATTTATTCAAAAATTTTGCCGAAAGATTTGATATTGTAGTAAAGCAAGTCATCATTCACAAATTAGTTGATGGTGTTTTCTACTCTAGCTTAATTTGCGAAAGAGATAAAATAGAAGAAATTATCGACGCAAGAACGTCTGATGCTATTGCTTTGGCATTGCGCTTTAATGCCCCTATTTTTACTTATAAAAACATTTTAGATAAAGCTGGTATTTATCTAAAATCAAATACTGCTGAAACAGATTCTGGAGCTCAGGAAATAGATGATGTTCTTTCAAATCCTGAAACTTTCGGACACGAAGAAGAAAGCAACCAATCTGGAGATGTTTACGCAAAACATTCTTTACAGGAATTAAACGAGCTTTTAGATCAAGCCGTTTCTCAAGAAGATTACGAAAAGCAGCAAAAATTAGAGACGAAATCTCTCGAAGATAAATACATATGTTTAATCGTTGATTTGTTTATTCGTTAAATCGATTAAACAGTTAAACGAATAACCGAATACACAAAACATGAAACAATACTTAGATTTAGTAAAACACGTTTTAGAAAACGGCAATCAAAAAGGAGACCGAACTGGAACTGGAACAAAAAGTGTTTTCGGTTACCAAATGCGTTTTGATTTAAGTGAAGGTTTCCCAATGGTTACAACTAAAAAACTGCATTTAAAATCCATCATTTACGAATTGCTTTGGTTTTTAAAAGGCGATACAAACGTAAAATACCTTCAAGAAAACGGAGTCAAAATCTGGGATGAATGGGCAGATTCTAATGGCGATTTAGCACCTGTTTATGGTCATCAATGGCGTAATTGGAATAGTGAGGAAATAGATCAGATTTCTGAATTAATTAAAGAATTAAAAACAAATCCGAATAGCAGAAGAATGTTGGTTTCTGCTTGGAACCCATCGGTTTTGCCAGATACTAAAAAGTCTTTCGAAGAGAATGTTGCCAATAACAAAGCAGCATTACCTCCATGCCATGCCTTTTTTCAGTTTTATGTAGCAAGCCCAGATCCTGAAAAAGGCGAAACAAAAGGAAAATTATCTTGCCAATTGTATCAGCGAAGTGCTGATATCTTTTTGGGAGTTCCTTTTAACATTGCTTCTTATGCATTGCTAACCATGATGATTGCGCAAGTATGCGATTTAGAACCAGGAGAATTTATTCATACTTTTGGTGACGCACACATTTACAACAATCACTTTGAGCAATTAGAATTACAACTTTCGAGAGAACCAAAACCATTACCCAAAATGATTTTAAATCCGGAGATTAAAAACATTTTTGATTTTGATTATAATGATTTCACACTTGTAGATTACGATCCGCATCCAGCTATAAAAGGAAGTGTTGCTGTATAATTATAAAAAAATCCGCTTAAAAATTTAAGCGGATTTTTTTATACAACTAAAACTCCATTTTCACTTCCGGCATAATCGTTCCATTTGTAAAAATCGGCTTCAGGATCATTAACATAATTTCCGTCGATTACATACTTAAATTCGTAAATCGCATCTTTCACCAAATCGTAAGTTGCTTTAAACGTTCCGTTTTTTAACTTGCTTAAAGTTCCTTCTGAGGCATTCCAGTTATTAAAATCTCCAACCACCGCTGCCGAATCAGCATCTTTGGCATCTATTGAAAATGTAACTTTAACAACCGGCTTCGTTTTGATAAATTGTTTTTTCAAAGACATAACTATTTCGTTTTTAGATTTATACATCTAAAATTACTTAAATTCAACGAAACACTAACTAACCTCAGAACCGATTTATGATAATGCCAAAAACTGCATATTATTTTCGCTATATCTGTAATTTAAAGTGGTTAAAATTTTGTTTTTCAAATTCTTATAATTTTTAAAAACAAATATTCCTAATCCAAAATATGGACTTTCGAAAATAAATTTTAACTTTATAATCTCATTTTTATCTTATGGAAAAAGAAGTACACGAACAATACGAATACGCTAGACGCCGATTAAGACAAAAAAAAATCTTATATTTTCATTTTGTTCTTTTCCTTCTAGGAAGTTTATTTCTATTTATTGCGAACAAATTTTTTGGTTTTGGCGAGGGCACAACCCAAAACTGGTGTATTTGGGGAATTACAATCTGGCTTTTCATTTTTATTCTGCATTTTATAAAAGTGTACATAACTGACCGTTTTATGAATAAAAAATGGGAAAGAGAACAAATTGATCGATTGGTTGCTTTACAGCAAAAACGAATCAGTCAGCTCGAATCTTCTATTAACGAAGAAAATGAAAATAAAATTTAGTTAGGCATACCATGATTATAATGATAGCGGCTGCAGCCGAAAATAATGCGCTTGGAAAAAATAACGAATTAGTATGGCATTTGCCAAATGACTTTAAAAGGTTTAAATCACTAACTACAGGTCATCATATCATTATGGGAAGAAAAACTTTTGAAAGTTTCCCAAAACCATTACCTGACCGCGTTCATGTTGTAATTTCTCGCCAAGAAAATTACAAACCAGAAGGATGCATCGTAGTAGATAGTATTGAAAAAGCCATTGCAATATGTCCTGAAAATGATGATAGCTATGTTATAGGTGGTGGAGAAATTTACAATTTAGCCCTTCCGTTTACCGATATTATTGAATTAACTAAAGTTCATCATTCTTTTGAAGCAGATGCTTTTTTTCCTAAAATCAATAAAAGTGAGTGGACTTTAGTAGAATCTGAAGAAAACTACAAAGATGAAAAACATCTTTATGATTACACTTATGAAACTTACATTAGAAAATAAATAAAAAACATCCTCTTTTAACGGAGGATGTTTTTAAATAATTGACATGAAGCTTAACTCGCTCAAGAAAAATTTTTTGTTTAAAAAAAATCACAAATGTTGAGAAACATTCGTAAAACTGAATAACATTTAATGTTGTTTGAGACCTAAATCTCAAAAGGCCTTTAATAACAAATACCACTAAGATATTAAAGGCAGAAAATTAAAATTTCCAAAAACAAATTTAATCCTAAGAACGTACTTTGCACTTAATATAGTATATCCCCCCAAAGAACAATACTTCCAAAACTCTTTCATGAACAAATGAAATTACCAGCGCAAAAAAAGCAACCATTTGTTTAAGTCATTGCGACATTATCAATCATTAACTTTAATCATTTTTACTTTGACAAAGTTGGCCATAATAGGCCTATTAGACAATACCGTGATTTAGGGATTTTGATAAAATACCTAGATTTAGGGATAGAAGAAATACCCTTTTATTCTGTTTTAAAATAAACACTCCAAAACATTTATTTGACAAATTAAAAAACTCAATTACAGTTAAACTAGATTGTTTATATTTGCCTAAATAAAAAAAATGTCTGAAAAAGTAACTCCGTATAAAGACTCTACCTTAGGTAAAAAAGAGCAAGTAACCCAAATGTTTGACACCATTTCTGGGAATTACGATAATTTGAATCGTGTAATTTCATTTGGAATTGACGTCAAATGGCGCAAAAAAGTATTAAAAATTGTTTCAGACAAAAAACCAAAAGTTATTCTGGATATAGCAACAGGTACTGGTGACTTAGCCATTTTAATGGCAAAGACTAATGCTGAAAAAATTATTGGCCTAGATATCTCTGCTGGAATGCTGGAAGTTGGTAAAAAGAAAGTTGAAGAAAAAAATCTATCCAATATTATTGAACTAGTTTTAGGCGATTCTGAAAATATGCCTTTTGAGGACAATTACTTTGACGCTATTACGGTTGGCTTCGGTGTGAGAAATTTTGAAAACCTAGAAAAAGGTTTTGCAGAAATCTTAAGAGTCTTAAAACCAAATGGGGTATTTGTAATATTAGAAACTTCTGTTCCAGATAAATTTCCTTATAAACAAGGCTATAATTTTTACAGCAAAAATATACTTCCATTAATTGGTAAATTATTCTCTAAAGATAATGATGCCTATGGCTACTTGTCTGAATCTGCGGCCGCTTTTCCTTATGGCGAAGCCTTAAACAATATTTTGAGAAAAACTGGGTTTATAGATGTTGTGGCAATGCCCCAAACTTTTGGTGTCGCAACAATTTATTCTGCATCTAAAAAATAGTATGAAAAAAGTTGTAATCTTATTTTTATTAGTCTTAACGACAAAAGGACATTCTCAATTTGCTAAAAACATGTTTAGCAAAGACCCTATCATTAATCTTGAAAACTGGCAAAAACAGCGTGTCTATTTTGGCTATTATCTAGGTTTTAATAGTTTTGACTTTAAATTTGACTACAAAACTCCTGTACAGGAAGATATTCAAGTAAAAAAAACTACTGGTTTTAATGTTGGTGTCGTAGCCGATTTAAGACTTCAGGAATACATTAATCTTCGTTTTGAACCAGGTTTGTATTATACTAAACGTGATTTGTTTTTTCCTGGCGTAGGAACTACAGAAAACGACTATTTAAGAGAAGTAAATAGTACCTATATTCACTTTCCTTTATTATTGAAATTTTCTGCCTTGCGCACAGGAAACATACGTCCGTACTTGGTTGGCGGTATGTCTACAACTTTAAATTTATCTAGTAATGCGAAGTCTCAAGATGATAACTTTGAGCAAAAATTTAGAGTAAAACAATGGACAGCTGCTTACGAGTTAGGTTTAGGAATTGATATTTTTACCGAATACTTTATTTTTTCTCCTTCTGTTAGAGGTATGTTCGGAATCACAGATGAACTTATTAGAGATAAAACTCCAGACAGCCCTTGGACTGGAAATATCGATTCGATGAAATCTAGAGCAATTTTAATAAATTTCACTTTTCATTAAAACAAAATATCAACTATTTCGTTTAAATTCACTAAGAATAATTGCTGTTGCAGTAGCTACATTTAAACTTTCGGTTTTTTGAAGCTCTCCAAATCTAGGAATTGTTAGGCGACTGGTTACTATTTTTTCAATTTCTTCTGAAATCCCATTGGCTTCATTACCCATAATAATGATTCCATCCTGAGGTAATTTGGATTGATAAATATTTTCTCCGTCCATAAAAGTTCCAAAAACTGGCAGTTTAGTTTGAGCAAGAAAAAGTTTTAAATCAACATAGCTTACATTTACTCTGGTAATTGACCCCATTGTAGCTTGTACCACTTTCGGATTATAAATATCTACCGTTTCTTTAGAACAAATAATCTGCTTAATACCAAACCAATCGCATAAACGCAAAATAGTTCCTAGATTTCCAGGATCTCTAATGTCGTCTAATGCTAAAATTAAGCCCGAATCGATTGTCTTTTTGGGAGCTGGAATTTTAAAAACTGCCAAACAAGAATTCGGAGTCGACAAAGCACTTATTTTTTTCAGTTCTTGGTCATTAATAAGAGTTCGTTTTGAAGCCTGTACCGTTTCAAAATCATTCAATGTGGTGTATAAATGTTCTAATTCAAAATTGGATTGCAGCAATTCTTGAATTACTTTTACTCCTTCAGCAAAGAATAATTGACTAGCAAGACGCTGCTTTTTTTGATGTAAACTAGAGATAAGCTTTATTTGGTTTTTACTAACCATAAAATAATGTACTTTTGAATTAAATATTAAAAAACACTTGAAAAATAATTCCACAAAAATAATAGCATTTCTTCTAATTGCAATATTAATTTGCGCTTGTAATGCCGTAAAAAGAGTTCCCGATGGAAAAAACCTTCTTGTAAAAAATAATATTTTAGTTAACGGAAAATCTACAAATGACGAAACAGCTTCTAACCAAATGTACCAAAAACCAAATGGTAAATTATTAGGTTATAAACTTCGATTAAATTTATACAATTTAGCCAATTTAAATCCAGATTCTACTTATCAGGCAAAATTTAAAAATAATCCTGGAAAATATGAGCGTATGTCTAAAATACTCTCTGCAAAACAAGTAGATCGCCTTGGACAATCGTTTTATTACAAAGGAATTCATGAGTTTTTAAAAAGCACTGGTGAACCGCCTGTAATAGTTGACACTTCAAAAACCAGAAAATCATTATTACGTTTAAAATACTATTATTTTAACAATGGTTTTTTCAACGTCCATACCGATTACACAATCGATACAGTTGGAGTAAAAAGAGCCGAAATTAATTACAATATCACTACAGGACCAGCTTATAAATTGGACACTATTAGAACCAAAATAATGACTCCTGCATTAGACTCTTTATACAGAACCAACAATGAACCTTCTTTATTAAAATCTGGAAATCAATATAAAACTACCGATTTTGAAGAAGAGAAAAACCGTATTACAACCTACTTTAGAAATCACGGAGCTTATTATTTTCAGCCTACTTATGTAACTTTTGACATTGATACCATTGGCAAAAAAGCAAAAGCCGATGTGAGTTTAATTATTAACAACAATACTATTCAGGAAAAAGATTCGAGCCGTACAGAGCCTTTTAAACTATACAAAATTAGTGATGTAAATATTTACACTGATTATTCTGCCACTAATGCTAAGAAAAAACCAACAGATAGCGTAACATACAACAATTTTAATCTATACAGTTACAAAGGATTAAAATACAGACCGCGTGCTATTACCGACGCGATTTTCATTACTAAAGGAAGCACTTTTGCCGATTTTAGAACCACCCTTTCTTCTCGCTCTTTAAACAATTTGAGGATTTTTAACTATCCTTCTATTCAATACGAAGTAGATAAGAGAGATTCTACAGCTCAATCTCTCATCGCTAATGTTTATTTGACTCCAAGAAAAAAATACAGTTTTGGAGCTACTCTTGACGTAACGCACTCCAATATTCAGGATTTCGGAATTGGAGCCAGCATTTCTGAAACGATTCGAAATGTATTTAATCGAGCAGAAACTCTTGAAATTTCAGCCCGTCTAAATGTGGGTTCATCTAGAGATATGGCCAATCCAAACAACAACTTCTTTAACGTTTCGGAATATGGTCTAGATATGAAATTGAATTTTCCGAGAATTTTACTGCCTTTTGGAACCGAAAAAATCATTCCGAAAAGTATGATTCCCTATACCTCCATATCTTCTGGTTTTTCCAAGCAGAGAAATATTGGTCTAGATAAAGAAAACTTCACAGGAGGTATCTCGTATAACTGGAGTCCAAAACGCCATAATACTGCAAAACTGGAATTATTGAATGCACAGTTTGTTCGCAACTTAAATCCAGACAACTATTTTAGAGTTTACACTTCTTCTTATGATGATTTGAATGGAATTGGAAAAGACTACAATGTTAACCCTGGCAACTGGGGAGAAACAACAGAAGAACAAGCAAGAAAAGATCTGACAATACCTAAAGGGACAACAGGATTTACGAATGACGTATTAACAGGCCAAACTGCTCTAACACCTTCAGACTCTCAATACCAAGAAGTTGAAAGTATTGAAGAAAGAAGAGTTCGTTTAACTGAAAATGATTTCATTCTAGCAACAAGTTTCTCTTTTACCAAAACAACTAAAAAAGATTTAGCAGATAACAACTTCTATCAATTTAGAACAAAAATAGAATCAGCAGGAACTTTGTTATCTCTAGTCTCTGAAATTGGAAACCTTCAAAAAAACTCAAGAGGTAATTATGAGATTTTCAACCTAGAATACTCAGAATATGTTAAAACCGAATTTGATTACATCAAACACTGGGACTTTGGAAAAGAAAAAGTTTTGGCTGTTAGAAGCTTCTTCGGAATTGCGGTTCCGTTTGGAAATTCAAATTACATTCCGTTTTCACGAAGTTATTATGCCGGAGGTTCAAATGACAACCGTGCTTGGCAACCTTATGCTTTACGGACCGGGAAGCACAAATGCTGTAAATGACTTTAATGAAGCAAATATGAAAATTGCGGCAAGTATCGAATATCGCTTCAAAATTTTTGGAGATGTGAAAGGAGCTCTCTTTGCAGACGCCGGAAATATCTGGAATGTGCTCGATAATGTCGTAGATCCTAAAGCAAAATTTGACAACTTAAACGATTTAGAAGAAATTGCTTTGGGTACAGGATTCGGTTTACGATACGATTTAAGCTTTTTTGTTATTCGTTTAGATTTAGGCTTTAAGACCTATAATCCCTCGCATGACAAAGGAGATAGATGGTTTAAAGAATACAATTTTGGGCACTCGGTTTTAAATTTTGGAATAAATTATCCGTTCTAATGCTAATTAATTCTTATTTTTGCAACCTAAAAACTAAAAACAACTATAAAAAAAATTACAATGGCACATAACATTAAACCAGGAGTAGCTACAGGAGATCAAGTACAAGAGATCTTTAATTATGCTAAAGAGAAGGGTTTTGCTCTTCCAGCAGTAAACGTTACTGGATCAAGCACAATTAACGGAGTTCTTGAAACTGCAGCAAAACTAAACGCGCCAGTTATCATTCAATTTTCTAACGGAGGAGCACAATTCAACGCTGGAAAAGGATTATCAAATGCAGGTGAAAAAGCAGCAATCGCAGGAGGAATCGCGGGAGCAAAACATATTCATACTTTGGCAGAAGCTTATGGTGCAACTGTAATCTTACACACTGACCACTGTGCAAAAAAACTTTTACCTTGGATTGATGGTTTATTAGATGCTTCTGAAAAACACTTTGCAGAAACAGGAAAACCATTATTCAGTTCTCACATGATCGATTTGTCTGAGGAGCCAATCGAAGAAAATATCGAGATCTGTAAAGAATATTTAGCTAGAATGAGCAAAATGGGCATGACATTAGAAATCGAACTTGGTATTACAGGTGGTGAAGAAGATGGTGTTGATAACTCTGATGTTGACAGCTCAAAATTATATACTCAACCAGAAGAAGTAGCTTACGCTTACGAAGAATTATCTAAAGTAAGCCCTAAATTTACAATTGCGGCTGCTTTCGGAAACGTTCACGGTGTTTACAAACCAGGAAACGTAAAATTAACTCCAAAAATCTTAAAAAATTCTCAAGACTTCGTACAAAACAAATTCAACACAGGACACAATCCAGTTGATTTCGTATTCCACGGAGGTTCAGGTTCTACACTTGAAGAAATCAGAGAAGGAATTAGCTACGGAGTTATCAAAATGAACATTGATACAGATTTACAGTTTGCATACACTGAAGGAATCCGTGATTATATGGTTAAAAACCTTGACTATTTGAAATCACAAATTGGTAACCCAGAAGGTGCTGATGCTCCAAACAAAAAATATTACGACCCAAGAAGATGGGTTCGTGAAAGCGAAGTAACATTCAACGCAAGATTGGAACAAGCTTTTGCAGATTTAAATAACGTAAACACGCTTTAAATTTTAGATTTCTGATTTTAGATTTCAGACTTCTAAAAGCCTGAAATCTAATTTCTGAATCAGATTAAAAATCTAAAATCTAAAATCTACATTCTAAAATTAAAAAAATGGCTTGGTTTAAAAGACAAGAAAAAGGGATTACGACCGCGACAGAAGATAAGATGGACGTTCCGAAAGGATTGTGGTACAAATCTCCTACTGGAAAAATTATTGATGCTGACGAATTAGCGAGAAATTTATTCGTGAGCCCTGAAGATGATTTTCATGTTCGAATTGGAAGCGCAACCTATTTTGAAATTTTATTCGACAACAACGAATTTGTTGAGTTAGACAAAAACATGACTTCTAAAGATCCTTTGCATTTTGTGGATACAAAAAAATATGCAGAGCGTTTAAAAGATGTAATGGAAAAAACTCACTTAAAAGACGCTGTTCGTACGGGAGTAGGAAAATCTAAAGGAAGAGAACTTGTAATTTGCTGTATGGATTTTGCATTCATCGGTGGATCTATGGGAGCTGTAGTAGGTGAAAAAATCGCAAGAGGTATTGACCACGCTATTAAAAATAAACTTCCTTTTGTAATGATTTCTAAATCTGGTGGAGCTCGTATGATGGAAGCTGCTTATTCTTTAATGCAATTAGCAAAAACTTCTGTAAAATTAGCTCAATTAGCTGAAGCTAAATTACCTTACATCTCTCTTTGTACAGATCCAACAACTGGAGGAACAACTGCATCATACGCCATGTTAGGAGATATTAACATTTCTGAGCCAGGCGCATTGATTGGTTTTGCAGGTCCGCGTGTTGTACGTGACACTACAGGAAAAGATTTACCAGAAGGTTTCCAAACTGCTGAGTTCTTATTAGAGCACGGTTTCTTAGACTTTATCACGCCTAGAAAAGAATTGAAAGATAAGATCAACTTATATATCGATTTGATTCAAAATAATGATATTAGATAGTTTTAAAACTACTTAAAATAGAAAATCCCAAGAAATTGCTTCTTGGGATTTTTTTATATCTTTATTTTAAATATTATTCTTTATGGCTCGAATTTTTATTGGTTTTATGATTTGTTTTCTCTTTTTGAATTGTGCCAAAAAAGAAAAAACGGCTATAAAAAGCAAAGATTATATTATTTCTTATGAAGACAGAAAACTAAAAAGATATTATGATTCATTACAAAAAGACAACCCTAATACTCCCCCGCCTCCAAAAGGTTTTTATTCAGAAAGACAATTAATAATTGATAAAAAAAGAGAGTTTTATTTTTACAAAAAAGATTTCATGAGAGATGGATGTGGAACAACACCAGAAAGTGACACAATTCCACATTTGATAAATTTAAATCCAAATGATTTGATAAAAATCTCACAATCAAATCTTAGTAATTTTATTTCAGATGATTTTATAAATAAAAGAAAGAATAAAGGAATATTAATTATTGCTTCACAAAATGACACTATAAAAAACGAATTGCTTTTTAACTTTTTAAATAAAAAAGACATTAGTTTTTTAATAAGAAAAACAACTCAAGAAGAGGACACTGTTTTGAAGTATAAGAAACGTAATGAAACTTATAAGTCAGAAAACATTAAATGGGATAAAGACAGAATTACACTTCCTTTCATAAAACCAAAACTAGAAAAGACAACAAAATAAATTATCCCGCTTTTTTCAAATCCTTTTTTAATTGTTTTTCAGCAATTACAACCGCTCGCTTTTCGCGCCAAACAGCATAACTTTCTCTAAATATCACTTTTATACCGCTATCTACGGCTCCATGCATAAACAAGCTCCAAACACTGGCTATTTTACGAGAAACAGATTGATCCCATGCGCGAAGTGTTAGAGAAAAAGAACCATCAATGTAACGCATCCAATGCCACATTCCTGTTGGCATGAATAACGTATCACCATGTTCTAAAAAAACTTCATAACCCTCTACTCCTTTCAATGCAGGAAATTTTTCAAAATCAGGATTCGCGACATCATAATCTTCTAAAGCATAAGTCGTATTTGGGATACAATAAAGCCTTTTCTTCCATTTATTATCAAATAGTATAATATGTTTTCTTCCACCAAAATGGGTATGAAAAAGATGCGGTAAATCGATATCATAATGTAGAAAAGTAATCGCCTTAGAACCGCCAAAAAACATCGCAGGCATACTTTCTATAAAACCTCCCATTAATTCTTTAGGAACTTTTACATCATCAATTAATTCGGGTCTGTGCTTGAAAAGATTGAAGAAAAAAATACGCAATTGTGTGGGTTCACGTTTTATCAAATCCAGATATTCTCCAAATTTCATACTCGCAATCGAAGCATTGATTACTTTTTTTGGATCCGCCTTTGAATTATCCACAAGTTTAACCTCTATATCTCCAGCAATCTGCTTGAAATACTCTGTTGACCATTTTTCTCTTGCTGGCCAATCTTTTGTAAGCCCCTTTACGATTAAAGGTTTTCTCTTATCTAGGTAATTCTTTTTAAAATCTTCCCTAGAAATCGACTCAACAGTATCAACAGATTTAAGATTAAAGCTCATTTATCTTGTGTTTTAATTTGTTGCCTATCAAATGTATCTATTTATTCCCACTCAACAAAATTTACAATTAAATAACATACAAACAATATTTTACATTCCTGTTCGAATGGCTTCTACAGGATCTAAATTTGCCGCCGAAATAGCAGGAAGAATTCCAGAAATCAAACCAATAAGAGCCGCTAAACTAGTTCCTAAAAGAATATTTCCTAAACTCAAAACAAATTCAAAATCAAGGGCTTTTGTTAAGATTACAGCGATTCCCCAAACCATTAACAGACCTATAATTCCACCAATAACAGAAAGAATAACGGCTTCAAACAAAAATTGAAATAAGATAAATTTATTCTTCGCTCCCAATGATTTCTGAATCCCGATTAGATTGGTTCTTTCTTTAACCGAAACAAACATAATATTCGCAATTCCGAACCCGCCAACAAGAAGAGAAAACCCACTGATAATCCACCCAACAAAATTCATCTGACCTAAAATTCCGTCAATAAAATCGGTAAAACCAGAAAGCACATTAATAAAGAAATTATCCATTTCTCCCGCTTTCATTCCGCGAATTGCTCGCAATTTTTGGGCAATTTCTGCTTTATACGCCTCCATGTCTACGCCTTTTTCCGGTTTTAAAACTATAACTGGAGTCATCGAATCACTGTCTCCATACATTCTTCTCAAAAAATTAGCTGGAAGATAAACCGAAGTATCATTGCTGTCTCCAAAAAAACCGGCTCCTTGTTTTGCCATTACACCAATTACAGTAAATCGCTGTCCATATAAGCGAATATTTTTCCCAATTGGATCACTTGCACCAAAAAGACCATCGGCTATATCATATCCAAGAACAATAACGGGAGTTCCTGAATTAGATTCAGATTCGTTATAAAATCTTCCTTTGTCAAAACTCAATCCGTCAATATCGACCATTTCGTTTGATGCCGGAATAATATTTACATCGCTGACTGTTTTAGAATCATATTTTAAACTTTCCCTATTTACAAAAAGCTGATATGCTACTTGATCGGTATTATTCATTGAATTTTTTAAACCAATATATTCGTCATATTTTACATTTGGAAACTGTTCTCTCTTCCATTGCGGAATTTCAGACGGCCCAAAGCAGTATTTCATTAAATAAATTGTATTTTTATCTAAGCTACTCAGATCTTTAGAGATTTTTTTATCTAAAGAGTCAACAGCGGCCAAAACGGCAATGATTGAAAAAATACCGATCGTTACACCTAAAAGCGACAATAATGTGCGTAATTTATTATTTCGCAAAGCATTGATGGCAAAGCTTAGACTTTCTTTTAATAATCTTAGATAAACGATCATATTTTTGTATATTTCAATAAAGTAAAATTCAATAATTTAAATTCAAAAACCTAATAAAAGTTAACTTACTCATCAGTAGATTTTTTTAGCATTTTGTTACACTAATTTTCTTTAATATAATATATAAAAAAACTACTTTTGCAGTCTCAAAATCATAACTACACAATGAGCACAACAAAAAAAATACAATCGGCATTAATTTCTGTTTTTTCTAAAGATGGATTAGAACCAATTGTTAGAAAATTACACGAACAAAATGTAACACTTTATTCAACTGGAGGAACTGAAGATTTTATCAAAAACCTTGGTATTCCAGTCGTTCCTGTTGAAGATATCACTTCTTTCCCTGAAATTCTTGGCGGAAGAGTAAAAACTTTACACCCAAAGATTTTTGGCGGAATCTTGAATCGTCAAGATAATGAAAGCGACGTGCAGCAAATGAAGGAATTTGATATTCCTCAAATCGATTTAGTAATTGTTGATTTATATCCTTTTGAAAAAACAGTTGCTTCTGGTGCTAGCGAACAAGATATTATTGAGAAAATTGATATTGGTGGTATTTCATTAATTCGTGCAGGTGCAAAAAACTTTAAAGACACTGTAATTGTAGCTTCTGTTAACGAATACAGCTTGCTTCTAGATTTGATTACCGAGCAAGATGGAGCAACAACTTTGGAAAACAGAAGATTGTTGGCTACTAAAGCATTCCACGTTTCCTCTCACTACGATGGCGCTATTTTTAATTATTTCAACACAGACGAGACTATCTACAAAGAAAGCATTGCAAATGGTCAAGTTTTAAGATACGGTGAAAACCCTCACCAAAAAGGATTCTTCTTTGGAGATTTTGATGCAATGTTCAACAAGCTTCACGGAAAAGAATTATCATACAACAATTTACTTGATGTTGATGCTGCAGTAAATTTAATTGCTGAATTTAAAACTGACGGACCAACGTTCGCCATTTTAAAACACAACAATGCTTGCGGATTGGCTTCAAGAAAAACAATCAGCGAAGCTTATTTAGCCGCTTTAGCTTGTGATCCTACTTCTGCTTTTGGAGGAGTGTTAATTTCTAACACAAAAATTGATTTAGAAACTGCACAGGAAATCAACAAATTATTCTGCGAGGTTGTAATCGCTCCTGCATATGATGATGAGGCAGTTACAGTTTTACAAGAGAAGAAAAACAGAATTATATTAGTTCAAAATGAAGTTGAATTACCAGCTCGTCAAGTAAGAACTTGTCTTAATGGTTTGTTAATTCAGGACAGAAATAATATTACGGATAATAAAGAGCATTTAAAAACCGTTACAATTACAGAACCTACTGCTCAAGAGATCGAAGATTTGATCTTTGCTTCTAAAATCTGCAAGAATACAAAATCAAACACTATTGTATTTGCTAAGAACGGAACATTGATTTCATCAGGTACAGGTCAGACTTCAAGAGTTGACGCTTTAATTCAAGCTGTTGACAAAGCAAAAGCTTTTGGATTTGATTTAAATGGAGCTTCGATGGCAAGTGATGCATTTTTCCCATTTCCGGATTGTGTAGAATTAGCCAAAAAAGCAGGAATAACTGCTGTAATTCAGCCAGGAGGTTCAATTAAAGACGAATTAAGTATAAATTATTGCAATGAAAATAATCTTGCAATGGTATTTACAGGAACTCGTCATTTTAAACATTAATTTGTTTAACTTTGTTCGATAAATAATTTATAACATTTTAAACCCCTAAAAAACTTATGGGATTTTTTGATTTCATGACCGAGGATATTGCGATAGACCTTGGAACCGCAAACACTTTAATCATTCATAATGATAAAGTTGTCATTGATAGTCCATCTATCGTTGCACGTGATAGAGTATCAGGCAAAATCATTGCTGTTGGTAAGGAAGCCAATATGATGCAAGGTAAAACACATGAAAACATCAAAACTATAAGGCCTTTGAAAGATGGTGTAATCGCTGATTTTGATGCTTCGGAAAAAATGATCAATATGTTCATTAAAAGTATTCCTGCATTGAAAAAAAGAATGTTTACTCCAGCTTTACGTATGGTTGTATGTATTCCTTCTGGTATTACTGAAGTGGAGATGAGAGCGGTGAAGGAATCTTGTGAGAGAGTAAACGGAAAAGAAGTTTACTTGATTCATGAGCCAATGGCAGCGGCAATTGGTATTGGTATAGACATTATGCAACCAAAAGGTAACATGATTGTAGATATCGGAGGTGGTACAACAGAAATTGCTGTTATCGCTTTAGGCGGAATTGTTTGTGACAAATCTGTAAAAATTGCAGGTGACGTTTTCACAAACGACATCGTTTATTACATGCGTACACAGCACAACCTTTTTGTAGGAGAAAGTACTGCAGAAAAAATTAAAATTCAAATTGGAGCGGCTATTGAAGATTTAGATGGCTCAGCCAGAAGATATGTCAGTTCAAGGTAGAGATTTACTTACTGGTAAACCAAAACAAGTAGATGTTTCTTACCGTGAAATTGCAAAAGCATTAGACAAATCTATTCAGCGTATTGAAGATGCGGTAATGGAAACATTATCTCAGACTCCGCCAGAATTAGCAGCAGATATCTACAACACTGGTATCTATTTAGCTGGTGGTGGATCGATGCTAAGAGGTCTTGACAAACGTATTTCTCAAAAAACAGACTTACCGGTTTATATTGCCGAAGATCCTTTAAGAGCAGTTGTACGAGGAACAGGAATGGCTCTTAAAAACATCGCTAAATTTAAAAGTATCTTAATCAAATAAGATTCAAAATAACAATCAATTTACTTTTATAAGGGTCAGATTTTTAATATTTGACCCTTGTAAAAACTGAAACCTTTAAGCATATCCTGAAACAAAATAACCAGACAAGAAATGCAGCAAATATTTAATTTCATTATAAGAAACAGTAATCGATTGCTGTTTTTGCTGCTTTTAGGTATTTCGTTGACGCTCACAATTCAATCGCATTCTTACCACAGAAGCAGAGTAATCAGTTCAGCTAATTTTTTAAGCGGAGGTGTTTATGAAAGAATTAATCGTGTAAACGAATATTTGAATTTAAGAGCCGAAAATGATGAACTTGTATTAGAGAATGCAAGGTTAAAAAGTCTTTTGTTCAATAAAGAAGACACTACCAAAGCACCATTGCCAGATAGCATTAAAGGTGTAAAACCTGCAGATATTGTGGTATCAAAAGTAATTCATAATACATACAACACACACGAAAACTATATCACTTTAAACTCTGGAAGCAAAGAAGGAGTTAAGCCAGATATGGGAGTTATAAACAGTTTAGGTATTATTGGAGTAGTAGACAATACTTCTGCCAACTATTCTACAGTAGTGAGCATTTTGAACATGAAGTCGCATATTAATGCTAAAATCAAAAAATCTAACCACTTTGGTTCTTTAACTTGGGATGGTAAAAGTACAGGATTTGTTCAGCTAGAGGATGTGCCAAGATTAGCATCAATTAGAAAAGGTGACACCATTGTTACCGGAGGACAATCTGTAATTTTCCCTGAAGGAATTAATATCGGAACTGTAGACGTTATATACAAAAAAGAGAACACAAGCTTTTATGTTATAAAAGTTAAACTATTTAACGATATGACAAACTTGGGTCATGTATATGTCATCAAAAGTAAAGACAGAGAAGAACTTATTAACTTAGAAAACAAAAACAAAGAAAAAAATGAATAGCGCTCTGTTAGTCAATATTTTTCGATTTATTATGTTACTGGCAGTTCAGATTGTTATTTTCAACAATATGAATTTCTTAGGATATATAAGTCCTTTTCCGTATATCTTGTATATCATTCTATACCCTGTAAACAGCAATAAAGCAGGATTAATAATTTCTAGTTTTTTACTTGGACTTACAATGGATATGTTCTGTAATTCTGGAGGTATACATGCCACTGCATGTGTTATATTAGCGTATTATAGACCCTATATTTTTAAATTTTCTTTTGGTCTGAGTTATGAATATCAAACTATTAAACTAAACGAATCTTTAACACCAGAACGATTTTCATTTATACTGGTTTCGGTTTTAATGCATCATATTGTATTATTTGTCTTAGAAGCATTTCAATTCAAATTCATCTGGGACATTTTGCTCCGAACCTTATTTAGTTCGATCTTTACTATAATCACCTCAATAATAATAATTTATCTTATTAAGCCCAATAAACGATGAGAAAAGTCTTGCTGCCCACTATAATTATTATTGCAGCGTCTTTGCTAGTGATTAGGATTTTTTACCTGCAAATTATTGATGATTCTTTTAAATTGAAATCGGAAAATAATGCGATAAAAAAAGTATACGACTATCCTGAAAGAGGTTATATTTATGATCGTAACGGAAAACTTCTTGTTGCGAATCAGGCTTCTTATGACATCATGGTTATTCCAAGAGATGTAAAAAAAGATTTAAATATTGCCGAATTTTGCGCTCTTCTAAATATTACTGAAGAAGAATATCATAAACGCGTCGAAAAGGCAAAAGTATATAGCCCTAGACTTCCTTCTGTTTTCTTATCGCAGCTAAACAAAAATGAATTTGCTGCTTTTCAGGAAAAAATCAGAAAATATGATGGTTTTTATTTCCAAAAAAGATCACTTCGTGATTATGAAGTAGATTATGGTGCAAATATTTTTGGTTTTATTACACAGGTTAACGAAAAACAGATTGAAAAAAATCCTTATTACAATAGTGGAGATTTAATTGGAAAACAAGGTGTAGAACAAAGTTATGAAGAAATTTTACGCGGAATAAAAGGTGTAAAATATATTCAAAAAGACAAATACAACCGAGAAATTGGTGCTTATAAAGAAGGAAAATACGACACCATCGCCGTAGCTGGAGAAGATATTAATTTAACTATTGATGCTGAACTTCAAAAATATGGCGAGGAATTGATGATCAATAAGCGAGGAGGAATTGTTGCCCTTGAGCCTAAATCTGGAGAAATTCTAGCGTTGGTTACTGCACCTTCCTACGATCCAGGTATTTTGGTAGGCCGCCAAAGATCTAAAAATTATACGCTTTTATATAACGATTCTATTTCAAAACCATTATACGACAGAGGACTTTTAGCAGAGTACCCTCCAGGTTCTCCATTCAAAATCCTAACTGGTTTAGTTGCGCTTCAAGAAGGTGTAGTAAATGAGCAGACCACTTTTATGTGTCATCACGGATTTAGTTATGGTGGAGGCCGATTCATGAAGTGTCACGGTTTTGGTCCGCATCAATTGCATAACGGAATTTACAATTCTTGCAACACTTATTTTGGACAAGCCTATATGCTGACCATCAATAAGTATAAAGATCCTGGCCAAGCAGTTGATGTCTGGAGCGGTCACATAAAAAGTTTTGGTTTAGGACAATTTATGGGATATGATTTACCTATTGGAAAACGAGGAAATATCCCAACTTCTAAAACCTACAAAAGAATTTATCCTAATGGAGGATGGAGAAGCTCAACTATTGTATCGAATGCAATTGGTCAGGGAGAGGTTTTAATGACGCCTATTCAGCTAGCCAACATGATGGCTACTGTAGCAAATCAGGGGTATTACTACACTCCTCATATCATTAAAAAAATTGAAGGAGAGAAAATAGACGAAAAGTTCACCACGAAACACGTGACTACGATTGATCAAAAATATTTCCCGCCAGTTATCAGCGGACTGTTTGATGTTTACAACAAAGGTACCGCTTACAGCTTAAGAGTAGAAGGAATCGATATTTGCGGAAAAACAGGTACTGCCGAGAACTTTGCCAAAATAAACGGCAAAAGAACACAGCTTAAAGACCACTCTATATTTGTTGCTTTTGCACCAAAAGACAATCCAAAAATTGCTATTGCGGTTATGATTGAAAATGGAGGTTTTGGAGCAACAGTTGCGGGTCCGATAGCGAGTTTAATGATTGAAAAATATCTAAGAAAGAAAATTACAAGAACGGATCTAGAAATAAGAGTACTAAACAAAAGCTTACTTTCAGAATATGCTAAATTAGGAGGAATAAGTGAGGCTCTTAAAATTGAATCTGTTCCTAAAGATTCTGTTTTACAAGCTAAAATTGTAAAGCCAAAAGCACCAGTTACAACGGCACCAAAAACTGAAGTTAAAAAAACAGCAGTAGACACAACTAAGAAAAACTAAGAAAGATTATTTCAAATGAAAAATCAAAGTGTAAAAAATAATATTGATTGGATAAGTGTCTTTATCTACATTGCGCTGGTAACTTTAGGTTGGCTTAATATTTACTCGTCTTCCTTATTATCAACAGATGGTACTTATCAAAAACAGCTGATTTTTATTTGCTGTACAATTCCTTTGATATTTGTTGTGCTTTTTGTTGATGGTAAATTCTATGAAAAATATGCCAGTATCATATTTGGAGTTTCTTTATTATCTCTTGCTGGATTGTTTCTCTTCGGAAAAACAATTGCTGGACAGCGATGTTGGTACGCTATCGGAAGCTTTACTTTGCAGCCTTCTGAGTTTGCAAAAGCCGCAACATCATTGGCTTTGGCTAAATATTTAAGCGACACACAGATCAACTTAAAAGAAACGAATAGACAAATTCAGGCTTTGGCCATAATGCTATTACCTGTACTACTTATTCTACCACAGCCAGATCCTGGAAGTGCCTTAATTTATAGTGCTTTTATTCTTGTTCTGTATCGAGAAGGCTTACCTTCTTGGTATGTTTGGACAGCATTTATAACGATTATTCTCTTTGTTCTGACTTTGGTTTTAGAACCATACGCCGTTATCGCAATGGCTTTTGTCGTTTTGGCGATCATACATTTTAAAGGCAGAGCAGTAGATCGAAATATTATTTTAAGCGGTATCTTATTAGTTTTAATTTCAGGATTTGTTTTCTCTGTAGATTATGTTTTTGATAATGTTTTTAAACAGCATCACAGAGACCGTTTCAATATTTTACTTGGTAAAACTGTAGATATGAAAGGGATTGGATACAATACCAATCAGTCTGAAATTGCAATTGGTTCTGGTGGATGGATTGGAAAAGGTTTCCTAGAAGGAACACAAACCAAAGGAGGATTTGTTCCTGAGCAACATACCGATTATATTTTTACAACTGTTGGTGAAGAATGGGGATTTGCAGGTTCTTTTGTCGTTATTTTACTTTTCGTTAGTTTATTGCTTAGAGTAATTTATTTGGCAGAAAGACAGAAGACAAAGTTTAGCCGAGTCTATGGCTATTGCGTCGCCGCAATTCTATTTATACACTTCTTTGTAAATATCGCGATGGTAATTGGAATTTTCCCTACAATTGGTGTTCCTCTGCCGTTCTTTTCATACGGAGGCTCTGGACTCTGGGGATTTACCATTTTGCTGTTTATTTTCCTTAAAATGGATGCAAATAAAGTGAATGAATGGTAAGTATTTAAAATATTCAATTTTTAAATGCCAAATTCCAATTAGAAATTACTTGTATACAACTATAATAATTTAATTCAAAAGCTGTTATTATGTTTTAAAAACTAATTACAGCTTTTTTTGATTTTACATTTACGCTATTAACTTCGATTTTATCTGCTAACTAATTATACCGCATATAACAGCATACCATATCATGAAAACATCGATAATAACTTTACCAACAAGCAAAAAAAATCCGAAGCTTAAGGCTTCGGATTTTTTTATTTTCTTTAAGATTATATTTGTTCCTTTGGTGTCTTTTTAAATAGTTTAACTAGAACAGGGAAAGTTGAGATTATAACGATAATGATAATAATATATTCAATGTGTTTCTTTAAATCTATGCCTTGTTTCAGGAAAATGCCATATAAATAATGTCCTGCGAAAATTAAAATAAACGACCAAAGGAAAGAACTCAAGATATTGTAAAACATAAACTTCTTTCTATCCATCGATACAATACCCGCAACAATTGGAGCAAAGGTTCTGAAAATTGGAAGGAAACGTGCGTAAATAATTGCTTTTCCACCATATTTTTCAAAGAAATCTTTTGACTGCAACAGATATTTCTTCTTGAACCAGAATGTATCTTCTTTTTTAAATAAATAATAACCGCTTTTTGCGCCAAACCAATAACCAGTCATATTACCTAAAACTCCCATTATAGCAACTGAAGTAGCAAGCAGAAAGACATTTATAAAATCATTTGGAATAGAGGCAACATTCTCAACTAGATCACGGCTGTAAATACCTGCCAAAAAAAGCAAACTATCTCCAGGCAGAAAAAAACCTGCAAAAAGTCCTGTTTCGGCGAAAACGATAAACAGAACAATAAATAACCCAATCTGAAAACCGCCAACGCTTAAAGTAATATAAAATTCAGGGTTTAGTAACTGGGTCCATTCAAAATTATTCATAAAAGGGGAATTGGTTATCTTATAAGTTCGTGAAAGTAACAATAATTTAGCTTAACCACAATAAAATACGGTATTTTAAACATAAATTAACTATTAAAAAAAGCCCAAACTATTTGTCTGGGCTTTACTTCACATTATTCTCTTACATACTTGCAACAGCTATGCAAGTTATCATAATCTTCAGTTGTCGCTTTAACTTCCTTAGTATCATGACCTGCCTTTGCAATCGCCTTGTTTAAATCTGAAGGAGAACATTTTTCTTCATTTAAAATAACCGAAAGCTGATGAGAGCTTACATCCCAACTTGCAGTTTTCACACCTGGAACTCCGTAAGCCGCTTTTTCAATTCGTTTCTTGCATTGTTCGCAGTTACCATTTACTTCTGTTGCATATTTTAAGTTCTTATTTTTCTTCGTTTGAGCCTGAGCCGACAAACCTAAAAAAACCATCATTGCGATTAAAACTATCTTATTCATTGTATTTATTTTTATTGTTATTAAAATTGACTTTTGAAATTGTTATTGATATTGATTTTTGATATTGAAATTGTTATTTAATTTTAAATCTTAATCCTGCATAATACATCTGTCCAAAAATTGGAGCGTATGCGATCGATGCATCAAAATTAGGTCCGAAAAGGATCGTTTGCTCCTAAAATTGCTTTTTGCTGCTTGTAATTTCCAATATTCTCCCCTCCTACATATACCTCAAAGACCGATGAAAAAACACGAGTTACTTGAGCATTCATCACCCCATAAGCTGGTGAAAAATCAGGAAATTGATCTTCTGCAGGATTTGTTGCCGTATAAGGCAATTGCTGTTTTCCTGACCAATTATACGTAAAGTCAAACCTCCATTGTTTATCATTATTCATCGTTGTTTCGTATTCTAAATTTCCTAAGAAACGATGATTAGCCTGAAGCGGACGCTGGAATGTCCCTCTTAAATAATCGGTTTGAATGTCGTAATATTTGTAAGCTGTTCTCAAATTTAAGTTATGAATCAATTCATAATTAAACTCTACTTGAAGGCTGTTTGCAAAAGAACTTCCTTTCAAATCATAAAACAAAACTTGTTGCGGGCTTTGCATCACATCTACAACAGCTTGATTTTGGAAATCGGTGCGGTAAAAATCAAAACCTGCATCGGCATTTTTATTGAAAAGACGGAATTTCTGCGAGAAACTTACACCATAATTCCAAGCAATCTCTGGATTTAAACCGTAAACTTTTCCACTAGAATCTAAAATCGAAAATGTTCTTGAACTTGCAAAAAGCTGCTGATTCTCGGCAAAAATATTGGCAGAACGTTTCCCTCTTCCCGCAGAAAAACGAACTACTCCATTTTTCCAAGGATTATATCTCATGTGCAATCTTGGAGTAACAAAAAAACCTAATCGATTATGGTTATCTACTCTTCCTCCTAAAATCAAACTGAAATTGTCTGTATTATCGTAAGTATACTCAAAGAAAGCGCCAACAGAATTATCAATTCTGCCCACATCTGTTAAGTTGACAAACTCCTGATATTGATCGTAAGTAAAATTCAGACCAGTAGTAAACTTGTGCATGGTGTTATTGATAATCGAATTGAAAATCAAATTAGAATAAAAACTATTTTGTTTGATATCGTATTGATTTAAACCATAATAAGAATCTTGTTTATGACTATTAAAAGCGTTTTGAAAACCGATACTTTGATAAGGCATATCTTTAAACACATATCCAATTTTTGTTGAAACATCAAAACGTTCTGTATTAATTTCAGATCCCCAATGGTTAGTTGTGCCACGATCGCGATCTTTATCAAAATCAACTTCTCCTGTTTGTTTTTTATCATTCATATATCTGAAATTGATAAAACTAACCAAACCGCTTTCCGGATCATAATATTGGTAACGGTTTAAAACATTGATTTGTTTTCCTAACGGATTATCTAAAAAACCATCATTGTTCATGTCGTTTTTGGCTACACGGGCATTTCCATGAACAAACAAACTTGTTGCCCATTTATCTGATAATTTTTTATTGAAATGAGTATTCAATTCAAAACGAGAATCGGTTGAACCATAAGCATTCAAGAAAAACGGAATATCGTTTAAAGGTTTTAAAAGCTCCGTATTGATTTGACCTGAAATACTTTCGTATCCATTTATAACACTTCCCGCTCCCTTGGTAATCTGAACACTTTCGATCCAAGTTCCAGGAGTAAATGACAATCCGTAAGCTTGAGAAGCTCCTCGAACAGAAGGAATATTCTCTTCTGTAATCATTAAGTAAGGACTCGTCAATCCAAGCATTTTAATTTGCTTAGTTCCTGTTAAAGCATCAGAAAAATTGACATCGATTGATGGATTGGTTTCAAAGCTTTCTGCCAAATTACAACAAGCCGCTTTAAGCAGTTCTTTACTAGTAATTACAGAGGTATTGGCTGTTAAGGTATAGGATTTTTTAATTCCTTTTTGCTTTTTAGTGATTTTTACCTCTTCTAGATCTTCTTGCGAAAACACAGATACAGAAAGCAAAAACGCTACAAAAAGCATTATATTTTTTTGCATAAAAAATGATTTTAATGTTGAAATAGAATTACATTATTGCATTCTGCGCAAAGCAAAAGCAATTAAAATGTAAATACGAAGTCTTAATCAAGACTTGTAGTGCATCTTAACATTAAAATCAGGAATAGAAAATATACTGATGGTATAATTTAAATAAGGGGGGCGCATTCGCGTCAGCATAATACGAAAGAACTTCTTTCTTTTTAAAATTTGGAATTTCTAAAAAGACAAGAGGTTTGTAATCTTGTATAACTGCTGGGAAAGCAAATTGAAAAAAGAAGAATTTGATTGTTGCATCATCTGATTTCTTTTCGAAATGAACAACTTTGTCTTTACAACAAGAGTTCTTTTTCTCTTTAGAACCGCAGCATTTCTTTTCAACAACAGGTTCTGCAGTAGTCTTTAATGAAACCGAAGCAATTTCTCCGCCACAATAGTGCACATCAAAAGCAAACCCAATATTGGAAACCAATAAAAGGAACGCCAAAAACAGACCTGTACACTTTTTCAAATTCATACTGCAAAGCTATTCAAAAACTGTTGATAAAAAACTAAATGAATTGTTATTTTTTAGATTTCTGAAGCTGATAGTAAAATCCAGGAATAAACAATAACACCAAAATTGGTTGAACTATAAATCTTCTCACATAAAAAAGAAGCCAACTGCCATCTGGAAAAAAATTAAGTATTATATAAAATAAACTCAATAGCACAACCAAAAAGGAGGCATAAACAAATGAGCTAAACTTAAAAATATCACGATCTTGAAATAAGACATAAATCAGTAAAAGTGACAAAGCAGAGTTTAGAAAATAACGAAGAAAAAGCGACCCGAAAAATTTTAGAGTTTCTACTTCTGGATAAGGACTCGAATGGAAATCGGCTTCAAAGTATCTCAGAAAAGGATCATAAAACAAATTTCTTTCAAATGTCCTAATCAAAGCAAAACCTATTATCACAACAATTGCTGTAAAGATTTTAAATTTATTCTCTTTTAAATTATTTAGCATATTTTGAAAATCTATTAATCCAGAAAACCCATAAAACAAAAACATATCCGTAAATCACTAAAGGAAAGAAAGTACCATGTAAAAATCGGGTATATTGAGGAAAATTATATACAAGGATAATCAAAATCGCAATTCTTAGAACATTTAATAGGTATATAGATATAAGTCCAAAAAGTATAAACAGTACTGTTTTTTTTAAACTTCTCGAAAAGGCAGCTACAAACGACACAAAAAGTATCATTACGCTAACAGCATTACACCCCTCTGTTATACGCGCTATGAATTTGCCACTTAAAATAATCTCCTGCCACGGATTTTGTGAACTTTTCTGAATTATGATATCATAATTAAAAAGCTTTAGCAATTGTTCTGCATTTTGCCCGGCTATCATTGTCGCACCATCAAGTTCCTCGGCTTGATAGCCATTTAAATAAAACTTATACAGCAGTGTAAGGACAATATAGGTAAGAAAAAAGACGCTTACAAAAATTAAGAATGGCTTAAACTGGACTAAATATTTTTTCAAGAGATTTTTTTTTCAAATTTATGTATTTTTTGAGTTCAGCTTTAAATACTTTTGTATAAATTTTTACATTATGACATTTCAAGAATTACAACCAAAAATAAGTGCAATTGTTACTGGCACTGAAACAGATAGAGACGGAAAATTATTAGCAATATGCCAACTTTTAAACGAAAACGTGGAGTATTACAACTGGGTTGGATTTTATTTTGCTAATCACGAGGCTAAAACTTTACATTTACGAACCTTATGTTGGTGCAGAAACAGACCATACTGTTATTCCTTTTGGAAAAGGAATTTGCGGCCAAGTTGCTGAAAGTAATGCCAATTTTGTTGTTCCAGATGTGAAAGCACAAGACAATTACATCGCCTGCAGTTTAACCGTAAAATCGGAAATCGTAGTACCCCTTTTTGTTAACGGAGTAAATATTGGTCAAATCGACATCGACAGCCACGTTATTGATCCTTTTACAGAAGCTGACGAAAGATTTTTAGAATTTGTAAATCAAGAAGTTGCTAAATTATTCTAGAAGAACTATTTTTAAGATAAAAAATAGCACAGAATGAAAAGAAACTTCCTTCTCTTTTTGCTTACACTAATTTCAGCTCATCTGTCTGCACAAATTAATATGGTTTCTAAAAAAATCTTTTTAGACTCCTTAAATCGCGAATGCACACTAGAAAACTCTGCCTACACAAGAGTAATTACCAATTATTCGCAAAAAAGTGTTCGGTATGTTGTAACTGATTTTTATAAGAATGGAAGAAAGAAAATGACTGGTTCTACTCTGGATCGCGACGTCTTAAAAAAAGATGGCGAATTTATTTACTATTATAAAAACGGAGCAAAAGAAACCGTTGTCAATTATTCTGAGGATCACAAAAACGGAAAAGAAATCAATTGGTACGAAAACCAGAATAAAAAGTGCGAAAAACAGAATCTATGGGATCCAAAAACAAAGAAATCACAAACTTTGATTATTAACTCTTGGAGCGAAGACAAAACGCAAACTGTAACAGACGGAAATGGGGATTATCAAGAAACCGATCGAGCCTATAACTCAAAAAGGAGAAATTAAAAACGGTTTAAAACAAGGCATCTGGCAGGGAAATGATTTAGCTAAAAACACTTCTTTTACTGACAACTATGACAAAGGGATTTTAATTTCTGGAGTACGTGTTGATGAAAACAATATTAAAACTTCTTATTCTTCATTAGGCGAGAAACAATCAGGGAAAAAAGTTGTCAAATTAAAATAATACATTAGTCAACAGCAAAGAAAAAAAGACTTTTTATTTTTATAATACACCAATCTTGACTTTTTGTATTAAAAATATTACTTTGCTTTAATTTTATTTCCAAAACCTATATGAAACAAATTTTACGGCTTTTATTTTTTATTTTAATTTTTGTTCAGGCATTTTCACAAAACGCTGTAACTGCTAATAAGTTAATTTATTTAGATTCTATGTGGGTTCCGACTACTCCGGAAAATTATAAATACACGAGACTTATTGAAGAATACTACTCAGATAAAAAGTCTTATATCTATAAAGATTATTATAAATCTGGAAAGATAAAATTTATTGCCACTACTACAGACAGAGATATTATCAAAATTGAGGGGCAAGCTGTCTCTTACTATGAAAATGGAAATAAAAAATACACTGTCAACTATGTCAATTCAAAGAAATCAGGAAAAGAATATAACTGGTACGAAAATGGAAATATAAAATCTGAAGTTTACTATCCAGAAGATGAAAAAGGCAACGTTGAGGGCAAACTAAATAATTTTTGGAATCCTGAAAAAGAACAAATTATAACAGATGGAAATGGATATTACTCCTATAAAAGCAAAAACAGTGAAGAAGCTGGGCAAATTAAAGACGGCGAACCAGAAGGCACATGGAAAGGAAGTGATTTTAGGAGAAAATCAAGTTTCATTGAAATGTATAAGAATGGAAAATTAGTTTCTGGCATTACCACAGATTCTCTAAACATAAAACATTCCTACAGTACTAAATACCTTCAGCCAAGTCCTAAGAATGGAATAAATTCATTCTACAGTTATATTGGGAAGTCAATGCACATTCCTTTTGAAGCCAGAAAAGTTTCTGGAAAAATATACATGACATTTATAGTAGATGAAGAAGGTAATCTAGTAGAACCAAAAGTAATAAAAGGCGTTGGTTATGGCATCGATGAAAGTGCAATACAATTGATTAAAGAAGCTCAAAAATGGAATCCGGGAAAGAACAGAGGTATTCCAGTAAGAGCTCTTTATAAATTACCAATAACTATAATGACAAAATAAAATTAAAAATCTTAATTTAAAAAAACACCTTCAAATCATTAAAATTGAATTTTATAGAATTCCTTTTTAAGATTCTTTTATTTTTTTTTGATTTTTCTGTTTTTTTAATCTAATTTTGCACCCGTCTTACAAAAGTTGTATGACATACATAAAAATCATTAAAACAATATTGGAATGTATTTAACTAAAGAAAAGAAAGAAGAAATCTTCGCACAACACGGTGATGCAAAAAACACTGGTAAAGCTGAAGGTCAAATCGCATTGTTCACTTACAGAATCTCTCACTTAACTGAACACTTGAAAAAAAATCGTCACGATTACAACACTGAGCGTTCTCTTGTACTATTAGTAGGTAAAAGAAGAGCTTTGTTGGACTACTTGAAAAAGAAAGATATCAACAGATATCGTGAGATTATCAAAGTATTGAATATCAGAAAATAATCAATATAGAAAAGAGGTGCGAAAGTGCCTCTTTTTGTTTTTACATTATAGCTATTTATAATAAGCATATTACAAGAAAAAAAGTTTGGTTTTTCATTGGGTTTTAGATAACAACAACTACACACAACAACACTACAACACAACTAAAACCCATTGTATAATCAATAAGGAAAAAATTTATGATTCCACAATTATTTGTAGAAAAGATCGATTTAGGTGATGGCAGAAGCATCACAATCGAGACAGGACGTTTAGCGAAACAAGCTGACGGTTCTGTAGTAGTAAGAATGGGCGACACTATGATTCTTGCAACAGCAGTTTCAGCTCGCACATCAAACCCAGGCGTTGATTTTTTACCGTTAACGGTAGATTACCGCGAAAAATTTGCAGCAGCAGGTCGTTTTCCAGGAGGTTTCTTTAAAAGAGAAGCTCGTCCAAGCGACAGCGAAGTATTGACAATGAGATTAGTTGACCGTGTATTGCGTCCGCTTTTCCCAGACGATTACCATGCTGAAACACAAGTTATGATTCAATTAATGTCTCACGACGAAGAAGTTATGCCAGATGCATTAGCTGGTTTAGCTGCTTCTGCGGCATTAGCTGTGTCAGACATTCCATTCTATAACTTAATTTCTGAAGTACGTGTTGCACGTATCGACGGAAAATTAGTAATCAACCCAAGCAGAGAAGAATTAGAAAAATCTGACATCGATATGATGATTGGAGCCTCTATGGATTCTGTAGCAATGGTTGAAGGTGAGATGAAAGAAATCTCAGAAGCTGAAATGATCGAAGCTATTAAGTTTGCTCACGAAGCTATCAAAGTTCAAATTCAAGCTCAATATCGTTTACAGGAAGCTTTTGGTAAAAAAGAAATCCGTACTTACGAAGGAGAGAGAGAAAACGAAGAAATTTACGCAAAAGTAAAAGCTGCAGCATACGATAAAATCTATGCTATTGCAAAAGTTGGCTCAGCTAAACACGAAAGAGGCGCTGCATTTGCTGAAGTAAAAGAAGAAGTTAAAGCTTTATTTACTGAAGAAGAATTAGCTGCTGACGGTGATTTAGTTTCTAAATATTTCTACAAAACAAACAAAGAAGCTGTTCGTAATGTAGTTTTAGAATTAGGTGTTCGTTTAGATGGTAGAAAAACTACAGACATCAGACCAATATGGTGTGAAACTGATTATTTACCAAGAGTACACGGATCTTCTTTATTTACACGTGGAGAAACTCAAGCTTTGGCAACTGTAACTTTAGGAACATCTAGAGAAGCAAACCAAATCGATTCTCCATCAGAGCAAGGTGAAGAGAAATTCTACTTACACTATAACTTCCCTCCTTTCTCTACTGGTGAAGCAAAACCATTAAGAGGAACTTCAAGAAGAGAAGTTGGTCACGGTAACTTAGCTCAAAGAGCTTTAAAAAATATGATTCCTGCTGATTGCCCTTATACAATTCGTGTTGTTTCTGAGGTTTTAGAATCTAATGGTTCTTCTTCTATGGCAACTGTTTGTGCTGGAACAATGGCTTTGATGGATGCTGGAGTTCAAATGGTAAAACCAGTTTCTGGTATTGCTATGGGATTAATTACTGACGGTGAGAAATTTGCTGTATTGTCTGATATCTTAGGAGACGAAGATCACTTAGGAGATATGGACTTTAAAGTAACTGGAACTGCTGACGGTATTACAGCTTGTCAAATGGACATCAAAATTGATGGTTTACGTTATGACATTATGGAGCAAGCTTTGGCTCAGGCTCGTGATGGACGTTTACACATTTTAGGAAAATTAACTGAAACAATCGCTGCACCAAGAGCTGACGTAAAAGCTCATGCACCAAAAATCATTACTAGAACTATTCCTGGAAACTTTATTGGAGCTTTAATTGGAACCTGGTGGAAAAGTAATTCAAGAATTACAAAAAGCTACTGGAACAACTATCGTTATTAATGAAGTGGATGAGCAAGGAGTTATTGAAATTTTAGGTACAGATCCTGCTGGAATTGAAACGGTATTAGCAAAAATTGCTTCTATCACTTTCAAACCAGTATTAGGAGAAGCTTACGAAGTTAAAGTAATTAAAATGCTTGATTTTGGAGCCGTTGTAGAATATACTGCTGCACCAGGAAACGAAGTTTTACTTCACGTTTCTGAATTAGCTTGGGAGCGTACAGAAAATGTTGCTGACGTAGTTAAAATGGGAGATGTTTTCCAAGTGAAATACTTAGGAGTTGACCCTAAAACTAAAAAAGAAAAAGTGTCTAAAAAAGCACTTGTTCCAAGACCTCCACGTGAGGAAAAAAAAGAGTAATCAGATCTTAGTTTACTAAAGGTTTATTCATAGAAAACCCCAATTCTTAATCGAATTGGGGTTTTTCAGTTTTTACTATTGTCTGTAAACTATTCCAAACATCAAACTTTGGGAACCAAAATTCTTTTCAACCTGATCATTAAACAAGTTATAAGGCGACCATTGATAATGACATTGCAATCCGGTATTTTTATAATTAAGCTTGATTCCTTGTGATAAATAAAATGTAGTCAAAACTTCTTTTGTGTGCTCTCTCTCTCCAAATTCTAATTCTTTTGGAGCATTATAAAAATTTAGAGCCAAACCAATTCCTGAATTCCATTCTAAATTAAAATCTGCTTTTTGCCGAGATAACGGAATAACTTTTGCAAAACGCGTTCCTATATTTATTGCAAAATGACTTGATTTATATTGTACAATTGAATCCCGATATTTAAAATTGACATTGACAGGATTTTTTGGTACAAAAAAGTTAAATCCAAAATCTACAAAATCTTCCCGATTTAATTTATTTCTAAACCAAAATCCAAATGATGGAGATAAATCAAATTTACCAGAAAGTTCTCCTATTGGCTGTACAAAACCAGCTTCAACATAAACTCTCTCGTATTCATCAGATGAATTTTGAGATTCATTTTGGGCAAATGCAAATTCTGAAAATATAAGAATCAGCAGTAATAAACATCGTCTCATAATTTACCAGTTTAAAAAAGGCATTGATCTTTTATTGTTTACATTCCAAAGCCCCAATTGAAAGCCTTTTGAATTTGACTTATTCAAAACGCCAATTTGTACACCTCTATTAATTCTGGTTTGATTAAAAATTCCCAGATGCAATCCGCTTAATTGATAGGATTGGTTGTAAATTCCAACTGTTGAGCCTGCCAAATTATTATTAGCATTATAAATACCAATCGAAAGCCCGTTTTGATGATCTGAAATTGTTCCTAAAATTGTAACTGAAAGTCCATTAAAATTATTGAATTTATTTCCAGCAGATACATTTAATCCATTCATACTAGTTGTGGTAAAAAAGCATCCCGTACTAATATTTAAACCATTTAGCCTTAAATGAGGAGAATGATTCATATTCTTAATCCTATAATAATCTTCAGTATTTTTAATGCTATCCGATTTTTTATTGTTTTTAATTATTTCATCCATATACATTAAAGACATAAAAGCATAGAATGCTCCAACTACTGGTGCTGGATTCGCTTCCATGTTTAATCCGTTTATTGTTTGATGCTCTACATTTTTGTTCTCAACATGTCCAACTCCAAATACAAATCCATTTACTTTATCAACTTTTTTAGACATTGGTGAAAGGCTGAAAATTTGAGAATGCAATTCAGCAGGATCATTTTGAATTAGAACTGAATTCTGACCGTAAGAGTATCCAAAAACAAAACTTAGAATTACTAAAATTGATGTTTTCATAAATCATTATTTTAAAATTACAGGACAAACCTATTGTAATTATCACATATAAAATTGCTTAAATCAATAAAACCATTTCTTATATTTGTGATTATCGCAAATTATGAAATATCAAGAATCCTTTTTAAAAGCGCTTCGAGCTAAAATCCCTAAATCAGTTTCTATAATTGAAGAGATTGCTGCAGTTTTAGAGATAAGCTACGATGCATCACACAGAAGAATATCTGAAAAAAGTAAATTTTCGATTGATGAAACCATCATATTGGCAAATCATTTTAATATTTCATTGGACAATCTATTTTCGAAAAAAGAAAAGGTAATTATAGAAAAGACTATTGAAATAGAAACTTTAAAAGATATGCTCCAATATTTCAAAACATCGGCAGAACAAATCGAAATATTGACTAAAAATCCCAACACAACACTTTTTTATTCCGCAAAAGATATTCCATTGTTTTATTTTATGGATGGTACAATTCTATCTAAATTTAAAGCTTTTGTATGGCTGAATCTATTAAATTCAAATCAGAAAAAAGTTGCTTTTGAAAATTTTGTAGTCGATGAATCGTTTACTGAATATATGCAGAAGTTAAAAAATGTGTATGAAAACACGGTAGTAAATGAAGTTTGGAATGACACTACCATAAACAGCAGTTTACAACAAATTCTGTACTTTCATGAAGCCGGTTTACTTTCTTTAAAAAATGCAAATGCCCTCTGTAAAGATCTGAAAAGAATTATCAATTTGATTCAGGAAAAATGTAACGTAAAAAATACAAAGTTTAATATCTATTATAACGAGTTAATCTTGCTCAACAATAATATGCTTATTGAAACAGATGAAAAGTTAACCATGTTTGTTCCTTACACACTCTTAGGCTATTTTATTACTGATAATGAAGAAAGCTGCAATAACGTGCATCAATTTTTTAAACAACAAATCATAAATTCAAAACCGCTAGGACAATCAGGTATTAAGGAGCAAAATCTATTCTTTAATCGAGCCATTCGAAAAATTGATTATTATATTGAAAAAATTAATTCACAAGTAGATTTGTTTTTTTGAAAGAAAATATCAGAAACCCCAATTCGATTAAAAATTGGGGGTTTTTCAATTTTTGGACTATTTGAACCTTTTTTGCTATCCTTCTACAAATCAAGCTCATCCTTCATAAAATCAAAAAATACATCACTACAACATCATTTTTCAAATATTTTTAATAAAAATTCTAAATTTTAATAGTCTAACAATGCCTTTCACTAGCCTGTAGCGTGATTTTATAACAATTTAACAAATTAGCGTTTTATTTGTAACCTTTTTTTTATACTTTTGAAATCTTCCAAAAACAACTAATAAACCATTAAATCCTTTGAAAAATTACCAAAAAAAAATCGTTTTTCTCGTTTTATTTGAATTATTATTAAACATTCATACTATCCAGAGTCAAACTAGCAATGACGTAAAAACTTACAATTGGTTTGACACTACAGTTGGCAAAGACAATCTGGATATTAACAATGGGGTACCACACACAAATCCTTACAGAACTTTAAGAAATGACATTCATTTGTATTTAGTAGATAAATACGAATTAGGAAAAGCTATCTACGAAAACCAAGCTTATTATGATGTTAAACTTAAATACGACATCTATCGCGACATATTGGTCTTAAATCCAGCTGGAGGTTCAGAAAATGTCGGTATAAGTTTAATTCAGAATAAAGTCAGTTCGTTTTCTATACAAGATAAAAACTTTATCAAAAGAGAAAGAGCAACCGAAGACATTCCTGAATTTACCACAGGCTACTACGAAGAAAGTAAGGTTGCACCAGAATTAATTTTGTATATCAGACATCACAAAGACATGCAAAAAACAATTTCTGACAACAGCATCTACTATGTATTTAAAGAAAACAATTCTTATTTTATCGATTTAAAAGGCAAAATTTATTTAATAAAAAGCAAAGGCGACCTTATTAAATTATTCCCAGAACAGAAAAAACAAATCAATGGGTTTTATTTATTGAACAGAGAACTAAGAAAATCCGACTTAGATCAATTCATGAAAAATTTGATGAAATACACTTTTAACTCTCTTTCAATATCAAGCAAATAAAACAAATGAAAAAAATTTTACTCTCCTTACTTATCGTCTTCTCCTTTCAATTGTCTTTTGCGCAAAATTCTAATGAGAAGTTATCGATTACTTTAAAAGATGAAACTTTAGAAAACACCATAAAACGTATTGAATCATCGACATCTTATAAATTTTATTTTGATTCGGCTTGGCTAAATTCTAACAAAACACTTATTTCTGGCACTTTTAATAATGTTAGTATTGATGAATTTATGTCTGCTGTTTTAAATAAAACAGACTTAAATTATGTTGTTATCAAGAATAAAGTGATCTTGACGCTTAACAGTACAATATATAGTACTTTACCATCCAATTATTTCCCAGACGAACCACTTCAAACAAACAGCCAAGGAAATGATCAAAATGACAATCCTGTTTTTTATCAGCAATATGACTCAACTAGTAGCTATAGTGTAAGCAAAAAGAGTTCTATTGTATTTATAGGCAAAGAAAATAAGGACACAACAAAGAAAACATTTACAGTTACTGGAACCGTTAAAAATGAAGAAAACGGAAAACCAGAAGCCAATATTTATATTAAGGTAAAAAATAAAAACATAAGCACATCAAGTGATCTTGACGGAAATTATACTTTACAATTACCAAGAGGAATTAACATAGTAGAAATAAAGTCACTTAGCCATAAAGAGGTTACAAAGACTTTAGTCGTATACGATGACGGTCAGTTTGATATAGAACTTAACGAAAAATCGAATCAATTAGACGAAGTAGTCATTAAAAAGAAAGGACAAAGAGCTACAGAAACAGTTGTATCTGGTTTGGTTTCTATTGATATTGAAAACATAAAAAATGTTCCTCTTATTCTTGGAGAAAGAGATATTTTTAAAGTTGCTACTACTTTCCCTGGTATAAAAACTACTGGTGAAGGATCTTCAGGATTTAACGTTCGTGGAGGAAAAGAAGATCAGAACTTAATTCTTTTGGATAATGCAGTGGTGTATAATCCACAGCACTTTTTAGGTTTCTTCTCTGCCGTTAACCCTTACACAACAAAAAAAGCTGACATTTACAAAGGAAGTATTCCTGCCGATTTTGGAGGAAGACTATCATCTGTATTTGATATTGCGACAAAAAACGGAAACAAAGAGAAAATTTCTGGAGAAGGTGCTATAGGACCAATTACTTCAAACTTGACATTAAGTGTGCCTCTTGAAAAAAATAAATCAAGCATAATTGTTGGTGGTCGTGCAACATATTCTGATTGGATTTTAAAACAATTGGATGATGAAAGGCTTAAAAATAGTGAAGCTGGATTTTATGATGGAATTTTAAAATACCAAAACAACATCAACAGTAAAAATGCAATTGAAGCAATGGCCTATTACAGTCATGACCGTTTCAGATTGAGTTCAGATTCATTATACAAATACAGCAACAGATTATTTTCTGCAAAATGGGACCATACTTTTAATGACAAAAACAAAGGAGCTCTTATTTTAACGAATAGTGAATATAAATTCAACATAGATTATCATTCGGACAATGTTAATTCTTTTGATTTCGGATATAAAATAAACGAGACTCAATTGCAATTAAAGATGAATTATAAGTTGAATGAAAAACACAATTTTTCTTATGGTTTAGCTAGTAAATTATATAATATTTCACCAGGCTACCAGCATCCGACAAACCCTAATTCAACTTTAGTTCCAACTGATATTAATAAGGAAAAAGGATTAGAATCGGCAATTTACCTAGCAGACAATTATAAAGTAAGCGACAAATTATTGATTGATCTTGGTTTAAGATATTCTTTATACGCATCATTAGGGCCTGCCGATGTTAATACATACGAAAGTGGCAAACCAATCAGTGATGCCACAATTATAGACACAAAGCACTACAACAATAATGAAGTTGTAACAACTTATGGAGGTCTAGAACCAAGAATAGCGGCACGTTATTTCGTTACAGAAGATTTTTCTATCAAAGCGGGTTATGACGTAACAAGACAATACATTCATCTTTTGTCTAGCAACACCACACAATCTCCTACTGACACTTGGAAATTATCTGATGCAAACGTAAAACCACAAAGTGCACAACAAGCATCTTTAGGATTGTTTAAAAACTTTGGAGATGATGAATACGAAGTTAGCTTAGAAGGTTACTATAAGAAATCTAAAAATATTTTAGACTATAAAGTTGGTGCGCAATTATTGCTAAACGAAAATGTAGAAACAGAACTTTTACAAGGTGAAGGAAAAGCTTATGGTGTAGAGTTTTTAATTAAAAAACAAGTTGGTAAATTAAATGGATGGTTAGGATACTCTTATTCAAGATCATTGATTAAATTAGATGGCGAGTTTAATGAAGAAATTGTAAACAATGGTAAATTCTTCGCTTCTAATTTTGATAAGCCACATGATTTAAGCGCTGTTTTAAATTACAAATTCACAAAACGTTATAGTTTGTCAACAAACTTTATATACCAAACGGGAAGACCAATTACCTACCCTATTGGAACATATAATCTTGGAGGCGCACAATACACTTTATATAGCGATAGAAATGAATTTAGAATACCAGATTACATTCGTTTAGACATCGGTATCAACATTGAAGGGAATCATAAAATTAAAAAATTAGCGCATAGTTTCTGGAATATTTCTGTTTACAATGTATTAGGAAGAAATAATCCGTATTCGATATTTTTTGTAACAGATCCAAACGGAAAATTAAAGGGATACAAAACATCAATCTTTTCTATTCCCGTTCCAAGTATAACTTATAATTTTAAATTTTAATCTTCCGTAAAGCAGAATTTAAAAAATCATGAAAACATTATTAAAAAATAAAATAACAGTATTATTACTAATGAGCACTATATTCATTAGTTGTACTGAAACCTATAACCTTAAGACTGATTCTTACGAGGAGGCACTTGTTGTAGAAGCAACTATAACAAATGAATTAAAAAAGCAGGAAATTAAACTAACAAAAACTGCTCGTTTGGAAGAAGAAGGTATACAAGTAGAAACAGGTGCGAATGTTGTGGTTACCGACAATAAAGGAAATAGCTATCATTTTACTGAAAATTCAGAAAAATATATTTCTGATTTAGAGTTTAAAGCAGAACCTAACACAGAATATTCTTTAGAAATCACTACAAAAGGCGGTAAAAAATACCAATCTACAAGTGAAGTTTTGACAACTGAAAATCAGATTGAAAACCTAGTCCCTAAAGTGGTTTCAACCCAAGAAGGAGAAGGCGTACAGATAAGTGTTGAAAGCTACGACCCAACAAATACTTCAAAATACTACAGATACGAATATGAAGAAACCTATAAAATAATCGCACCAAAATGGGGTGACCAAAAACTAATTGCAACTGGCCCACAAGAAATTGCACTTATTCCAAGTCCATTAGACATTCAAATTTGTTATGGCTCAAAAAAATCTGTTGATATCATTCAAACATCAACAACAAATCTACAAGAAGACCGCGTTAATTTTCCTGTGCGATTTATAAGTGACCAGAATTATATCATCAGTCACAGATATAGTATTCTAGTTCGCCAATACGTACAAAATCTTGAAGCCTATACTTTTTACAAAACATTAAAAGAAATTTCAAGCAGCTCTAGTGTATTATCGCCTAAACAGCCTGGTTTTTTAAATGGTAATATTAAATGCGTTACCGATACTGAAAGCAAAGTAATAGGCTTTTTTGACGTATCTTCTGTATCATCAAAAAGAATGTTTTTTAATTATGCCGACTTATATCCGGGAAGACCTTTACCTCCGTATTATGTGCCATGTATTGACGCTGAGTACAGATTCTGTTTCGGATTTGGTGATCCTCCTTGCCTTGGACGACAATTAATAACAGAACTTAACAGCTATAGACTTTGGTACAGCTATAATACCAACGATTATTATACTATGGTACCTATAGAATGCGGAGACTGCACAACATTTTCATCTAACGTAATACCTTCATTTTGGACAGAATAAAGCACCTATTATTATTGTTTGTTTTAATTAGCACACAATTAGGAAACGCACAGCAAAATATTGTTGTAGACGAAACTATTTACCTTCATGCCAATGCATCGACATTTGTATCGGGTGAGACATTATTGTATAAAATTTACTGCTTAAAATCGTCTGACAAAACCATAAGCCATATTAGTAAAATTGCTTATGTAGAATTGGTAGACAGCGATAAAAAAAGCGTTTTTAAAGCCAAAATCAAGCTAGAAAATGCGTTAGGACAAGGAGATTATTTTATTCCGACTACTCTTAAAACAGGTAGCTATAAACTAGTTGCTTACACCAATTGGATGTTAAACAAACCGGCTTCAGAATTTTTTCAAATGGATATTAATATTGTTAATCCTTATAAAACAAATGAAAAAACTCCAAACAGCAATGTTTTAACTGGCACTTCAAATACTTTAGAGAGTTCAGTAAACGCGACAGATTTAAACCTTAGATTAAACAAAAAAGTTTTCTCTAGTCGCGAACATGTCGATTTAAAACTAGAATCTTCAAATGATAATATTAAAGAAGGAAGTTACTCTTTATCTGTTAGAAAATTAGACAACATTCCTACTCAAAATTCAATTTCGGCAACAAATTTTGCCACTATACCATCAAATACTGTTGTGTTAGATGGTAATTCAAAAGCAGTGCTTCCAGAATTAAGAGGAGAAATGATATCGGGTAAAGTGGTTTCTAAAAGCGGAACAGATAAGATTCAAGATGTTACGGTTTCTTTTTCTTTACCAGGAAAATCTTTTGTTTTTCAAGTAGTAAAGACAAATTCAGAAGGACGATTTATTTTTAGCATTGACAAAGAGAATTACAATCCAAACATCATTATTCAAGTAATTGATGAGCGTGCTGATAATTATTCTATTACATTGGACGAACTTCCAAGCATAAACACAACGCAATTAGCATTTTCGCCAAATAACAATTTATCATATACATTTAAGGAAAGCCTTTTAGACAGAGCGGTTTCAAGTCAAATTGAAAATGCTTATATCCATAGAAAAAAGGACAACTTAGAAAAGCAAACTACTCAAGATCCATTCTATGCCACTAAAGTAAAAGAATACGTTCTGGATGATTATACGAGATTTAAAACATTAAAAGAAACAATAACAGAGGTTACAACAGAAGTATATCATAAAGAAAATAACGGAGTCATGCATTTGCATGTAACAGATCCATCTGTTTTCCCTCAATTACCAGATCCTGCATTAGTACTAGTTGACGGATTGCAATTGCAAAACCAAATTGATTTATTAAAATACAACATGAAAAATATCTATAGAATCGACCTTATTGTCGGAAGATATTATGTTGGACCAAAATCATTTAACGGATTAGTAAGTTTTATAACTTTTGATAAGGATTTCGCAAGCACACAAAGCGGTTCTTCAATTCTAAAAACTACAATTTTGAGACCACAGCTTAAAAAAATCTACAACAATGTAGATTATACAAACTTAGCTGATAATGCAAGAATTCCTGATTTCAGAAATCAATTGCTTTGGAATCCTGATGTAAAATTAAATAAGGATTCTCAAACTTCATTCTACACTTCTGATGTTGCAGGAAATTATGAAATAAGATTGGAAGGTTTTGCAAAAAACGGAACTCCAGTTTCTATTAAAGAATTAATTGAAGTAAAAGATACAGCGACAAATTAAAAAAAATTACAACTACTAAAAGCCCATGTTTCAAAAAGTTAGAAACATGGGCTTTTTATTTTTTCATAGTTACGCAACCTTTTAAATGTTTTTATACTATAGATTATAAAAGGCTAACTAAGATGAAAAAAGCAACACTTTTTATTTCGGCAATTCTGCTTGTTTTTTTATTTTCATGCAATAATGAAGCTGCAGAAACAAAAAATACAATCCCAATAGATGATAGCGCATACTATGATCAAGATCCGGATTGCAAAGATATAACGTCTGGAACCTGCTGCGATGTAGATGGCAGGATATGGGTAGAAACAGAAACTTCATATAAATATACCTATAACTATAAAGCATTTAATGCACCATCTGACGATTATGAAATTGAATGGACTGTTACAAGTGGCTCAATAATTTTACTGAAAGGACAAGGCACAAAAGAAGCCACTTTTTACTTTAATAAAGATTTTACTAAGGGAGAAATTTCAGCATATAACAAGAAATCTTTAGAATGTCAAAGCACTATATTAATTTCAAAATTATAGTTTTTAAAATTTGAATTTAGATCAGCTCATAAAAGATTGCATTAGGCAAAACAGAAAAGCACAAGAAGAATTATACCAATTGTATAAAAACACTCTTTTTGTGCTTAGTCTGAAATATTGCCCTAATGAAGCAGAAGCCGAAGATAATCTGCATGATTCTTTTATTGAAATCTTTACCAATATAAAAAACTATAAAGGAAACGGAAGTTTTGAAGGCTGGATTAAAAGAATCACGATCAATAAAGCCATAATGCGATACAAGCAATCGTACCTGCTCACTGCCATTAAAGACGATTTCTCTCAAGACGACACCGTAAATGAAAGCGAAATAGATTTTTCTCTTGACACCATTTTATCTTTTGTTCAAGAACTCCCTCATCAATACCGATTGGTTTTTAGCTTATACGAACTCGATGATTATACGCATAAAGAAATTGCTACAATGTTATTCATCTCCGAAAGCACATCAAAATCAAATTTACATCGAGCGAAACAGATTCTGAAATTAAAAATCAAATCAAAAAATACATTTTATTATTCAAAACAAAAAAATGGAGAATAAAACTGAAATAGGAAAAGCAATCAAAAACAAATTGGACAATTTAGACAAAAGTCCGAGTGATTTTGTATGGTCTAAAATTGAGAAAGATTTAAATAATAAAAGACGTAAAAGAATTTTGTTTTGGCTAATCCCTAGCATTCTTACGGTTACAATTTTATCAAGCTTGCTGTATCTTAATTCAGATTTTCAGAAAGAAAATGTAGACCCAAAAACTCCATCACAAAATAACGCTTCTAATTCGACTAGCTCGAAAAACCAAACTATGCCAGTTAACCTGCAAAAAAAAGGATCGGATGAAGTTACTACTGTTAAAAAAACCAAGACCGTAAAACTCGTAAAACAGTCAAGCAAATTTGTTACATCGACTAATGAATACGAAGAATATGAAGTGGTAAAAAAGTATAAAGTCATTGTTAAAAAAGAACAAATCACGTCTAAGCCAATAAAAGCTAATGCAAAAGATCGAAATACAATTAATGCTAAAAAACCTATTGTAGCTTATAAAAAAGGCAATTCTAAAAACGGTGTTGCACAAAAAACAGCAAAATCTAGTTTCACAAATCCGAAGAAAACTCAAAAAAAGGAAATCAATAAAATTTCAAAAAATACTATTGCAGGAAACAAAACTCCAAAAAACGCAATTTCAGAAAAGACAATTACAGAAAAAGATACTATAACTGATAATAATTTCAAAAAAGACCTCCCAACTTCAATAGTAGTAACTGAACTCAAAATGGATAGTGTTGCCAAAAAAGACAGCATAGATTTAAAGAAAAAAACAACTCCAAAACGAGAGTATAAAGAACGTAAGTATACGCCGCAAACAACCGAAGCTGAACCTGAATTTACAATTTCCGTTTTTTACGGGCCTGCGCTTTTTGGCTCTTTAAACAGTAAATCCATGATTAGTCCTAGAATGAATGATTTATCTAAAAGTCATCCTATCACCTCACATTATGGCGTTTATGTAAAAACGATGTACGACAAAATTGGTTTCAGAGCAGGATTTTCTAAGATAAATCTAAAAACATCAACGCGATTAAATGAGAATTTAATTCCAGATTACACCAATATCAATTTAAAAACAGAAATAAACGTAAAAGAAACATTTGGCGATTCTAACCAAGTAGATTTAGTACAAAATCTCTCTTATTATGAACTGCCTTTAGAATTTAATTACGCAATAAAAAAAGACGAAAGCAAAATTGGAATAGAAGCTTTTACAGGCTTTAGTTTTTTAATATTGGATAAAAACAAACTGTATTTAAAATCAGAAAATGTGTCTCAGCAAAATATAGGAGAAGCAAAAAATCTTTCAGGCGTAAATTTCTCCTACAATTTAGGTCTCGGATTAAGTTATAAATTGACCGAACGTATTGCATTGGATATAAACCCTTTATTCAAATACTATTTAAGCACTTTCAATAAAAAAGAAGACGCTAAACCATACAGTATTTCGCTTCAAACTGGTGTTAGTTATAAATTTTAAAAATATTTTTAAAATATTGTAACTTTTTTGATACTCCTTACGTATAACCATTTGTACACTTTAAAAATAGGGAGACAACAACATGAGACAACTTAAAATCACCAAGCAGGTAACTAATCGTGAAACTGCATCGTTAGATAAATATCTACAAGAAATTGGAAAAGTTGACCTAATTACCGCTGATGAAGAGGTAGAATTAGCACAAAGAATAAAGGCTGGTGATCAAAGAGCTTTAGAAAAACTAACAAAAGCCAACCTACGTTTCGTAGTATCTGTGGCTAAACAATATCAAAATCAAGGATTAACTCTTCCGGATTTAATTAATGAAGGAAACTTAGGTTTAATTAAAGCGGCTCAACGTTTTGATGAAACTCGTGGTTTTAAATTCATTTCTTACGCTGTATGGTGGATTCGTCAATCGATTCTTCAAGCTCTAGCTGAACAGTCTCGTATTGTACGTTTACCATTAAATAAAATTGGTTCTATCAATAAAATCAACAAAATGTATGCGTTATTAGAGCAATCTAACGAGCGTCCGCCTTCTGCTGAAGAAATTGCAAAAGAACTTGACATGACTGTAAACGACGTAAAAGAGTCTATGAAAAACTCTGGACGTCACCTATCTATGGATGCTCCTCTTGTTGAAGGAGAAGATTCTAACCTTTATGACGTATTACGTTCTGGCGAATCTCCAAATCCAGATAGAGAATTAATTCACGAATCACTTCGTACTGAAATTGAACGTTCTTTAGAAACATTAACTCCAAGAGAGGCAGATGTTGTACGTTTGTATTTCGGACTTGGCGACCAACACCCAATGACTCTTGAAGAAATTGGTGAAACTTTCGATCTAACTCGTGAGCGTGTTCGTCAGATTAAAGAAAAAGCAATCCGTAGATTGAAACACACTTCTAGAAGTAAAATCCTTAAAACTTATTTAGGATAAACAATATTAAATTTCAATGTTTAAAATCCCAAATTACAATTGGCTTGGAATTTGGTTCATTTTAAATTGAAATTTTACCGCAAACAACAGTTTGATTGACTGTTCGTTTTTTGATTGATGATTGAAACTCCGGCTGATTACCGGAGTTTTTTATTTTTTACCTAAGATGTTTGTAACGCAGAGTACACAAAGTTTTTTCGCAAAGTTCGCAGAGTTTCTATTTGAAATTATTTGAGAAGCCAAAGTTCACAAAGCTTTGTGTTCTCTTAGCTCTGCTAAAATATAGCTTAAAAAACTTTGTGAACTTTGCGAAAAATCTTTGCGCTCTTTGCGTTATTTATTAAACAAAAAACCTCGCGAACTTTGCGTAATTCTTAGCGAACTTTGCGGTTAAACTTTATCTTTGCAATAAAACAACACACAACAAATACAATGAAAAATACACTTATTGCTCCTTCAGTTCTTGCTGCCGATTTTGGTAATTTACAGCGTGATGCAGAAATGCTTAACAACAGTCAGGCAGATTGGTTTCATATCGATATTATGGATGGCGTTTTTGTTCCGAATATCTCTTTCGGAATGCCAGTTTTAGAAGCAATTTCAAAACATGCCAAAAAATATATCGATGTACATTTAATGATTATTGATCCTGATCGATACATTAAAACTTTTGCCGATTTAGGCGCAAATGGATTAACGGTGCATTACGAAGCTTGTACACACTTGCACAGAACGCTTCAAGCCATTAAAACAGAAGGAATGAAAGCTGGAGTTGCCATGAATCCGCATACCAATGTTGATTTACTAGAAGACATTATTAATGATATTGACGTGGTTTGCATTATGAGCGTAAATCCTGGATTTGGAGGACAATCATTCATCGAAAACACTTATGATAAAGTAAAGAAACTAAAAGCCTTAATTACACGCAAAAATGCTTCAACACTAATCGAAATTGACGGTGGTGTAACCAGCAAAAACGCTAAACAATTGGTAGAAGCTGGTGCAGATGTTTTAGTTGCCGGAAGCTTTGTTTTTAAAGCCGAAAATCCAACTGAAACAATTGCAGAGTTAAAAGCTCTTACTGCTTTTTAAACTTTCAAAAACAAAAAAGAAAAGGCCAAAATAATTTTGGCCTTTTCTTTTTTTATTACCTCAAACCTACTTGGGAGTAATCCAATAAGGGTTTGCTTTAAGTTTTTCTACAACGTATTGGATCACTTTCTGAGCTTTCAAACTATTTCCAGTTTCATCTAATGGAGGCGAAATAACCGCAATTCCAAATTTACCTGGACAAACCGCCAATATTCCTCCTCCAACACCACTCTTTGCTGGAAGTCCCGAATTAAACAGCCAAATTCCAGAATTATCATAGAGACCTGCAGTTGCCATTACAGGCAAAGTATACATGACAGTAGTCTGACTAACGACTTTATTCTTTGTAATAGGATTAACACCTCCATTTGCCAATGTGGCCGCCATTGTTGCAAGATCTTTTACATTTACATTCAATGCACATTGTTTTGTATAAAGATCTGTTGCTTGTACCGGATCAAAATATATTCTATTATAAGCCAATAACAAATGCGCAATAGCTTGATTTCGCAAATTATCTCCAGCCTCACTTCTATAAACAGGACGATTTATAGAAAGCGGTCTTCCGGCAAAGTCACTCTGAATTTTCTGGATTTCTTTCCATTTTGCTACAGAATCATTACCTCGAATAAGGCTCGTGGTTGCAATAGCCCCTGGATTTACGAGAGGATTAATTTTATCTCCTTTGTGTATTTCTACTGCAACAATAGAATTAAATGGCAATCCGGTCGCATTTACCCCTACTTTGTCTTCCAAAAATTGTGGTTCGTTCTTGCTCAATTACTTTTGCCATAGTAAACACTTTCGATATACTTTGAATTGAAACCATAGACGTTATATCACCTTTTGTATATACGGCTCCCTCTGCGGTAACAAGTGCAATACCAAAAATATTGGGATCAACATTGGCAAGCTCTTGAATATAGTCGGCATTTTTTCCTTCTTTTAAATCCTTAAATTTATTAAAGGCTTCATTAAGTGTATTTTCTATATTTTGTTTATTCAGTATTATTTGGCTATAGCCTTGGTTTATGACAAAAACAATCATTAAACCAACAAAAATTATTTGCTTATTCATTCTAAAAATGCATTCTTATTTGTATTCTGTATTAATTTATGACTAAATAGTATTTAAAAATCCTTACTGCTTTTTAGATTTTTAAGATTCGGGAAGAAATCAATTCCAGTCATTTTTTCTAAAGTTTCAATCGGAACAACAAAATCATAAATAGATTTGTCGCTTTTTTCGTTTGGAACCAAGAAAGCAATTGCTTTGTGCTCTTTACCTGTTTTAGCCAAAACGATTTTATAAAAATATTTAGGAACAGCAACTTTTTCTGTTCCTATCTTTTTATCCGATTCTTTCGCAATTCCGCCAGTTACGACATAAATATCATTGTACTTTCCTGCCCAATAACGTGTCTTCTGCTCTATTCTATTCCAAATCCCTGCATTAAACTCCTTTTTCTGAGGTGAAATATTCGACGTGTAAAAAGTATCATTATAGGCATCTTTACTAAATTCCATATCTCCAGCAGGGCAAAGATGTCCTTTATCATAACCTGAATTTTTATAATTTCTCCAATCTGCAGAACCTGTCGTTACATTTGGATCTTCAATAAAATAAGGTCTTTTAAAATCATTATTTTTTAAATATTCCTTTTTCAATTCGTACGCCACCCATTCCGCCTGCTCGAACTTTTCATTATACGACAAAGTATAATATTGATGTTTTACAATCTGCTTTGTCGTCGACGTTGGCAAATAAGCAACCGTATAGACAGAATTTGTGCTAGAAGAATTTCCTTTAAAAGAAACCGCTTCCTCATTATTTACTTTTTCAGTAATTTCTGCATTCTCCTTTTTACAAGAAAACAAGGCAAACCCCATTAAAATCAAACTCAGGCCAACTTTCATAATTTTATTTTTTTTTGAGGTTAAACTTACAAAAAAAACGCTCCATAAATTTAAAATTCACAGAGCGTTTTTAAACAAATTAAATTCTTCTCGAACTTAAGACTTCACTAGTTTGTCCTTCTTCATTTTAGGATTAACTGTAGCTTTTACCAAACTTTTTGATTGTAAATCATCTAATACGTTTAACGCCTCTTCTACATAAACATCTTTAGATAAAGCTTGGTGCCATGCATCTCTTTTTTCTTTTAAAGAAGCATCAGCTTTCATTTCATCTTCTTCATACGGTAATGATTTAAAAATCAAATCGTTTTTGTAATCAGAAATTGGTTTGTATTTTTTTCCTTCGTTTTCAACTTGTTCTTGAGTTTCTTTAAAACTCTTAATGTTCAAGCTATATACGTTTTCTTTATTCTTAACATCGATCCATTTCGCATTATCATCAATTAACTTAAATTGAGCATTTTGAGCAATTCTGTTTTTACTATTCATAATTGCTTTATTGAAATTCTCATTAGAAGTCCAAGTGCTGTAATCGGCTGGATCAATTTTATCCCAAGGCATTGCATTATCAATGTCTCTCTCTCCCATTTTTAAGTAAGCGTAACGATCTGGCATTACCACATCACTATGAACACCTTCTAATTGAGTAGAACCACCATTAATTCTATAAAACTTCTGTCCTGTAATTTTCAATGCTCCAAGATCTCCATAGTTTGCATTACGCACAAACTGATTTAAATCTAATACGTTTTGTACAGTTCCTTTACCGTAAGTTTGTTTACTTCCGATAATAACACCACGTTTATAATCCTGAATTGCAGCCGCCAAGATCTCAGAAGCCGAAGCAGAAAAACTGTTTACCATGATAACTAATGGGCCATCCCACTCAATTTTTTTGTCTTTATCATATAAAACTTCTTTCTTTTTACCAGCAGATTTTACCTGAACGATTGGTCATTCTTCGATAAATAAACCAGCAATATCAACCACTGTGGAAAGAGATCCTCCACCATCATCACGAACGTCTAAAACAATACCGTTGATGTTTTCTTTTTTCAATCTCTCTACTTCACGAGCAATATCTTTTCCTGCATCACGTCCGTCTTTGTTTTCAAAATCGATATAAAATTTAGGAAGATAGATCACTCCATATTTTAAACCATTTTTCTCCACAATACTAGACTTAGCGTACGTTTCTTCAATTTCCACAACATCACGAATAATAGAAATCACTTTAATAGAACCATCAACTTTCTTAACAGTCAATTTTACTTCAGTTCCTTTATGACCTTTAATTTTCTTTACAACATCATCCAAACGCATTCCAACAACATCTACAGGCTCTTCATTTCCTTGAGCAACTTTCAAGATTAAATCTCCTGCTTCTAATTGTTTTCCTTTCCAAGCTGAACCTCCAGAAATTAACTCATCAATTTGAGTAAAATCATTTTTCTTAGTCAAACGCGCTCCAATACCTTCCAATTTACCGCTAATGTTTACATCAAAACGATCTTTTTCTTCTGGTGCAAAATAGCTTGTATGCGGATCAAAACGAGCCATGATAGAGTTCAAATAAACAGAAAACCAGTAGTCTCTATTCAAATCTTTAATCACGCTAAAATTATCATCTAGAGATTTTAATGAGCTCTCACGAGTTTCTTTCTCTAAAGTTTCAAAAGATTTCTCTTTGTAAGCTGGATCTTTTTTCTTCTTTTCATCTTCAATTTTTTGTTTTGTAACCAAAGAAGAAAGAGTCGATAATTTAATCTGTTTTCTCCATCTTTCATTAATCTCTGCTAAGTTTTTTGCATACGGAATCTTCTCATAATCCGCATCAAAAGTCTCATCTACATTATAGTTAAATGGTTGAGCTAAAATTGTTTTATAACGTTTTTTACTTTCCTCCATACGTTTCATTAACCTTGTATAAGTAAGGTTGAAAAACGTAATATCTTTATTCAAAAACTGATCATCCAGCATTAATTCATACTGTTTGAATTCGTCAATATCAGACTGAAGGAAAAATCTTTTTGAAGGGTCTAGAGCATCAATGTAATCCTTGAAAATACCTTTAGAAAATTCATCATTTATTTCTGCTGGGCTGTAATGTCCTTTTTCAATAACAAATGCTAATAATTCTAAAAGTGTCTTGTCTTTGTTTGGATCTGGGTCGATTGTCCTATCGGCATTCATCTTAAATGCAAATAATGTAAGCGATAAGCACAATACGGCTATGAGTATCTTATAATTTCTTTTCATAAACTTTATAATAGCATTCATCAATTTTTTTATCTAAGTTACGTTAAAAACTATGCCACGAGAGCTAACGCTTCGATAATTTTTTGTTAAAGATATAAAAATGTTTAATTCGCAAAAAAGTTCTTTACCTTAGTTGACAAATTTTACAGTATTTGTGAGTTCTCGCAAATAATTGTGATTAATTTTGTTCTTAAAATCTTACAATTGTTAAAACTACACATAATATTTATTAAATGAAAGCTGAGAAACCACTTATATTAGTAACTAACGATGATGGTATTTTGGCTCCCGGAATTAGAGCCCTTATTAGCGTTATGGAAACAATAGGCGATGTCATTGTTGTTGCACCAGACAAACCACAAAGTGCAATGGGGCACGCAATCACCATCAATAATACTTTATTTATTGATAAAATCTCCAAAGACAATGACACAATTGCAGAGTACAGCTGCTCTGGCACGCCTGTCGATTGTGTAAAATTGGCAGTAAACGAAATCTTAAAACTGAAACCCGATTTGTGCGTTTCGGGAATAAATCACGGATCGAATTCTTCTATTAATGTCATTTATTCTGGCACCATGAGCGCCGCGGTTGAAGCTGGAATAGAAGGCATTCAAGCCATAGGATTTTCTCTTTTAGATTTTGATTGGAATGCCGATTTTGAACCTATAAAATCTTTCGTAAAAAAAATCACTTTAGAAACCCTTGCCAATAAACTTCCGCCAGGAGTCGTTTTAAATGTGAATTTTCCAAAACTAAAGGAATCTGAAATTAAAGGAATTAAAGTTTGCCGTCAAGCGAAAGCTTACTACGCGCAAAAATTTGATAAAAGACAAACTCCTTTTGGAAAAGATTATTACTGGCTTGCCGGAAAATTTGTAAACGAAGATAAAGGCGAAGATACAGACGAATGGGCTTTGGCAAACGGATACATTTCAGTAGTTCCGGTACAATTTGACTTGACCGCTCACCACTCTATTCAACAACTTAATACTTGGAAATTAAATGACTAAAGAAATACTGATCGGATTTTTAATCGGAATTTTTACAGCTCTTTTAGGAAGTTATCTATTCATCACTTTTTTTACCACATTTGATATTTCGCAGGGATTTCAAATGATTCGAGAATACGGATATCTCGGAAAAATAATTACTATAGGTACACTTTTAGACCTTGCCGTTTTTGGCATTCTGTTAAAAAGAAATAAAGAATTTATGGCGCGCGGCGTAATTTTAGCCGTGATTGTACTGGCAATTTCTACATTAGTTATTTAAATCTTATCTTTGCTAAGTTCCCTTAAATGGTTACAACTTTAGCACATTTACAAAAAAACCAACATGAAGTATTACATAATTGCAGGAGAAGCCTCTGGAGATTTACATGGTTCAAATTTAATGAAGGCCTTATATACCGAAGATCCAGAAGCAGAAATTAGATTTTGGGGTGGAGACTTAATGCAAAAAGCAGGCGGAACTCTAGTAAAACACTATCGCGACCTAGCTTTTATGGGCTTTATTGAAGTGGTTTTCAATTTAAAAACCATTTTAAACAATATTAAAATCTGTAAAAAAGACATCTTGGAGTTCAAACCAGATGTGATTATTTTTATTGATTATCCTGGTTTTAATATGCGAATTGCAAAATGGGCAAAAGAATTAGGCTATAAAACGCATTACTATATTTCTCCTCAAATTTGGGCTTGGAAAGAAAACCGAATTAAAGCCATCAAACAAGACGTTGATAAAATGTATGTTATTTTGCCTTTCGAGAAAAGTTTCTACGAAGACAAACATCATTTTCCTGTAGATTTTGTTGGCCATCCGCTAATTGATGCCATCCAGAATCAGCCAGCTTTTGATGAAGCGTTATTTAGAAAAGAAAATAATTTAGGCGAAAAGCCCATTATTGCCGTTCTACCAGGAAGCCGTAAACAGGAAATTACCAAAATGTTGAGCGTAATGTTGAGCGTTGTGGATGATTTTCAGGATTACGAATTTGTTATCGCGGGTGCTCCAAGTCAGGAATACGAATTTTATCAGCAGTTTCTAAAAAATAAGAACATCGCCTTTGTTTCCAACAAAACGTACGATTTACTTCGTTCTTCTACCGCTGCTCTGGTAACTTCTGGAACCGCGACTCTTGAAACAGCTCTTTTTAAAGTTCCTGAAGTAGTTTGCTATAAAGGAAGTGAAGTATCGTACCAAATTGCAAAACGTATTATTACATTAAAATATATTTCTCTTGTCAATTTAATTATGGATCAAGAAGTTGTAACCGAGTTGATTCAAGCAGATTGTAATAAAAAACGAATCAAAGAAGAACTTCAAAAATTATTAGAGCCTGGCCATCGCAATAAAGTGCTGCAAAATTACGATATATTAGAACAAAAATTAGGCGGAGTTGGCGCGAGTAAAAACACAGCAAAACTCATTGTTGCCGATTTAAAACAAAATAATTAATTGATTTGAAACGAATTGTAATTTTTCTGCTTTTAGCAATTGCCGTTACTTCTTGTAGATCGACTTCGACAGCGATATCAAAAAACAGCACAAAAAGCGAATCAAAAAAAGAAAACAGGGCTTTGGTTAATAATTTAATTGAAAAAGCTACTGATAATATTGGCGTTCGCTATAAAGCAGGTGGAACTACAAAAAGCGGTTTTGATTGTTCTGGATTGGTTTACACCACTTTTGAAAGTGAAAACATCCAACTTCCGAGAAGTTCTTTCGATCAAGCAAAAATTGGAAAAGTTGTTCCGTTAAATGACGCCAAAAAGGGAGATTTAATTTTCTTTAAAACCAACAAAAGCAGACAAATCAATCACGTCGGACTAATTACAGAGGTCAATTCTGATGAAATAAAATTTGTTCACTCTTCTACTTCAAAAGGTGTGATTATTTCCTCCACCAAAGAAACCTATTATAAAAACTCCTTTGAGCAGGTAAATAGGATTCTTCCATAAAAAGATGTTTTTTTATTATTTTTCTTACAAATATTTAATACTTTTAAACCATGAAAGTATTAGATTTTCCGTTAATAAAAATTACAATCGCTTTTATAATAGGTGTCATCACAGCTTATTATTTACACTTACCTATTGCGGCAATTCATTATTTACTAATAATTTGTATTTCCCTATTTGTCATTACCTTTTTCTGGAATTTAAAAAACAATAAGAAAACAATTCTTTTCGGGATTTCAGTTTACTTGCTCTCTTTTTTCTTGGGTTCTTTTACCCTTATTAGCCATACCGAAAGTCTTCAAAAGAACAATTACAGGCATTGCAAAGCAGCATTTGAAACAAAACAATCTCTTACTTTAATCTTGAGAGAAAAATTAAAAAGCAATGATTTCAGTGATCGTTACATTGGGCATATCAAAACCATTTCAGGAAAAGTTTATTCTGGAAAAATAATTGTAAACGTTCAAAAAGATAGTAGCCGCAATCCTCTAATTACAGGAAACAGCATTAAAATCAAAACGCTTTTACAGCGAAATAAACCCAGTAAAAATCCAAATCAATTTGATTACAGTAGATACTTGGCAGACAAACAAATTTATGCTCAGATTTATTGTTCTAAAAAAGAAATTTTGGTGAACAAAAACATTCAAAAAGACATTTGGTATTATTGTGCCAAATTACATTCGCGAATAATTTTTAATTTTGAAAAGTCAAAATTCAACAAATCTGAAATGAATGTTGCTCTGGCGCTCATTTTGGGCCAGCAGCAGGACATCTCACAAGATATCATCCAAGATTATCAATACTCTGGCGCTACACACGTTTTATCTGTTTCTGGGCTTCATGTAGGCTTTATAATGCTTTTTATCACTTTTATACTCAAACCAATTCCAAACACAAAAAAAGGTTCATTTTTTAAACTGGCTTGCATTCTAATTTCCTTAGCTGGTTTTGCTATTATTTCTGGTTTATCGCCTTCCGTTTTGCGATCTGTAGTCATGTTCTCTTTTCTTGCAATTGGAAATCATTTGCGCCGAACTGGCAACATCTACCATACTTTACTCGTTTCAATTTTGCTAATATTACTTTTTGAGCCTTATTTCTTATTTGATGTTGGCTTTCAATTAAGTTACATTGCACTTTTTTTCATTCTTTGGCTACAGCCTCTTTTAAAGAATATTTATAAACCGAAGAACAAAATAACAGTTTACATTTGGGAAGCTTTAACCGTTTCGTTCGCCGCTCAAATTGGCACATTGCCTTTATGTCTTTACTATTTTCATCAATTTCCAGGATTATTTTTTGTCACGAACATTATTATACTCCCTATTTTATCCTTTATCATGATTGCTGGAATTGTGGTTATGATTATCGCTATTTTCACTAGTCCGCCTTTATTCATCACCATGATTTTTGAGAAAAGCATTTATCTGCTAAATCTCATGATTCATGCTGTTGCTTCTATAGATTCGTTTGTTATCCGAGACATTAGCTTTAATTTATTTCATTTATGGGCATTTTCTTTATTTATAATCAGCACGATTGTCTGGATTAAAAAACCAAGTTTCAGCAAATTGCTATATGCATTAATTTCAATTATTGCAATCCAGCTTGCCTTTATTTTAACCAAAATAGAAACAGAAAAAGAAGAAGAATTGATTGTTTATAACGAAAGAAACAATACACTCATTTCTGAACGCTCAGGAAGAAATCTTGTGTTTTTTACTAGAGATACTGTTATTGAAAACAACCGAAACATCAATTCGTATCTCGTAGGGAATTCAATTGCTTTTTCTAGAATTAAAGAGATCAAAAATGTGCTGTATTTTAAAAACACCAAAATTCTAATCATTGACAGTACTAAAGCTTTACCAGAAAAATTGAATCCAGATATCCTAATTCTTACCCAGACCTCAAAAATAAATCTAGATCGATTGCTGCAAAATATTCACCCTAAAATTGTTATTGCTGATGGATTGAACTCTAATTCGATTCAGAAAAATTGGAAAAATAGTTGTATTAAAAAAAATATCCCTTTTCATTCAACAAAAGAAAAGGGATATTATAGATTGTAATTTTATTCTGGATTTAAAATCAAATCCGATTCAGAAATCCATGATTTAACGCCAGAAGCTGTATAGCCAATAAGCCCTAGTTTATTAAAATTGGTCTTTCCTTTTCTACTAGTAACTTCAGAAAAACACACTTGCGGAATCTCTTCGATACCAAAAGCATTTTTCAATCGTAAATTTTGCTCTTTACTTGCATCAGAAATAGACGGATCGGAAAGATCAAGCTTGACCAAAATAACATTTTTACGCGACCATTCTTCAAAATCACGAGTGGCAAAAATTTCATTTTGCAATTGAGGACTCACGTTTTGACTAGTAAAAAAAATGAGTAACGGTTTTCTTTTTTCTGCGCTTGCAGTTACAGCATCATTGATGTCTGTTTTCCATATTATATTTTGAGAATTCATATAAAATGGACTTAAAAAAAATAATAGGATAAGTAATTTTTTCGGCATATAAATTTTAGTTTGGGTTATGTTAATAAAACTAAAATAGTATAAAAATAGAATCCAATAAAGAATTTAAGAGATTAAAAACCAACTTCTAAGCATTAAAATCAAATTGACAATAAATTGCTTATTTTTTAATAAATGTGAAATAAACACTAATAAAAAACGTTAAATATTGATTGATCTTTTTAATAATAAAATCCCCTTCTGTAAAACAGAAAGGGGACTAAAAAAAATTAAAATAAAAGTCGAATGAAATCGTTTACTATTCTGCTGGATGTAAAATTGCATTTGATTCTGCAATCCAAGCTTTCGCTCCTCCAGGTTTATAGGCTATTTTTCCTAAGGCACTAAATGTAGTCTTGTTTTTTCTTACCGACGCCATTGCAAAGCATACTTCTGGAAGATCTTGAACTCCAAATGCATTTTTTAATTTCACATTTTGTTCACGATCGCTATCTGAAGCATTCATATCAGATAAATCTAATTTTACTAAGACCACGTTATCACGTGACCATACCGCAAAATCGGGCGTTTTAAAGATTTCATTTTGAAGATTTTCTGGTACACCTGAGGCAGTGAATAAAATCAGCATTGGTTTTTTCTGGTCATTACTTATAGCAATAGCATCTGTCATGTTTGTTCTCCATGCTAAGTTTTGTGCTTGCGCCATAAATGAACCTAAAAAAAATAGTAGGATAAGTAATTTTTTAGTCATATAAATTGGTTTTGGTTAGATTAGCAAGACGAAATTAACATTATATTTTAGTTATCCAAATTTTATTAGCACAAAAAATACATTATATGTTTTTTTAAACGTGATAAAATAAATAATACTCAATTTACTATTGTTTTGTAAAGAGTTTTTCCTACTAAACAAAAAAGTTCCCTTACAGCGTAAGAGACCTTTTGATATTTTTTTAATCTAAATTTACAATTTCTTCGGATGCACTATTCCTTCTGCAACATTTAACCAAGCAGATCGTCAGTCCAGCAACATATCCTGTTTTACCAAGACCTTTAAAATTAACTCTTCCGTCTTTTGTTTCTGCACTTGTAAAGAAAACAGTTGGAAACCCTTGAATACCGAAAGCTTGCTGCAATTCATTGTTTTGACTTTTAAGCTCTGGCGTTTGTGCAACAGCTCTAGGATAATCTAATTCTACTAGAACTACATTATCAGTCGCCCACTTTTTAAATTCAGCAGTTTTTAAAACTTCATTTTGCAAACGAATACACCAACCACACCAATCACTGCCAGTAAAAAACATTAGCATAGGCTTTTGTTCTTTGTTACTTATAGTAATGGCTTCTCTAACATCTGTATACCATTTTAATTCTTGTGCCTGAATATTTGCCGCACCAATTAAAAACAAAGCGATGAGTAGTATTTTTTTCATAACGAGGAATTTTATGCAAATTTATGCAAAAAGTTATTACAATATAATTATTTAACTTCCTGCATTAACCTTCTGATTAGCGGGGTAGCAACAATTAAAACAACTCCCGCAATTAAAGAATATAATGCTAATTGATAATATCCGTCTGTATAAGCAATAAGTTTAGACATTAATGTAGTTCCAGTGTTTGCATCAGATATTTCAGCTCCCAATTTCCCGGCAGCAAACTGACCAAATGCACTAGACAAGAACCATAATCCCATCATCATTCCAAACAATCGTTTAGGAGATAATTTGGTAATTACCGACATTCCGATTAGACCAATACACAACTCTCCAAGCGTATAAACAAGATATCCTAAAGCAAAAACATCAAGAGAACTTAATCCATCTGCATCTACAAAAAATCTAGCAGAGTAAAAGATAAAGAAACCTGCCGCAAGAAGAATAAATGACAAACCAAACTTAATAACAGTATTAGGTTCAATTTTTCGTTTAGCCATTAATATCCACAACAAACCTACCAATGGACTAAAAATAACAACATACAAGGAGTTGATACTATTATTTACCACATTTGGATCAATATGAAAAAACAACAACTTGTTCGATAAATTGTCTTTTGCAAACAAAGACAATGAACCTCCAGATTGTTCTGAAATGGCCATAAACATAAAGTATCCAAAAATGAATACAAATGCAGCTAGAAGTTTTCTCTGCTGTTTTCCATCTTTTAACATTATCAATTCATATGCAAAATATCCTAATGCCACTACTCCCATAGTATACATAAAGTACTCTGTAAAATCAGAATTAATAACCATTATATAAACTAATGGAATTACAACAAAAGAACCTACATAAACTGCAGTTTCATAAAGATTACGTTTTTTAGGCGCATGATTTTCTAACGGAGAATTTCCAATTGGCGCTAGATGCTTTTTCGTTAAAAGAAAAGTAATAACTCCAATTATCATCACAATTGCCGCAGAAAGAAAGCAAAGACTCCAAGAATAGTTCTTTCCTAAATAAATAGGAATTGCACCACCAAGCATACCTCCAATATTAATTCCTGCATAAAACAATCCGTAACCAGCATCTCGACGACCGTCACTTTCGTGATACAGCTCTCCTACCATTGAAGATACGTTCGGTTTAAAAAAACCTGTTCCAATAATAGAAAGTGTTATTCCGTAGTAAAAGAAATCATGCGGAGAAGCCGCAATAAGCAAGTTCCCCAAAATCATGACAATTCCTCCAAAAAGAAGCGATTTCTTAAAACCTAGTATTTTATCAGCAAAAATTCCACCGATAAAAGTAAATGCATATACAAAAGCCTGAATTGCTCCATATTGCAAATTTGCTTTTCCTTCTATTAGACCTAATTGGTCTACCATAAAAAAAGCTAAAACCCCTCTCATTCCGTAGAAACAAAAACGCTCCCACATTTCAACCAAAAACAAGTACCACAATTGTTTTGGGTACTTGCCTTTAAAATTTTGAATTTCTTCTAAAGTAATATTGTTTTCCATTTTTTATCTAACACCGTGCATTAATTTTTTCAATAGTGGTGTTAAAGCAAATAATAAAATTGCAGCAATACCAGTTAGGACAACAAATACCATAAAGAATTCATATAAGTTATGGATTTCAAATCCTGCAAAAATTGGGTTTTGCGCACTAATTTGATGATGATCCAACAAAGCCAACTGGTCTGCTGAAAGCGTTACTTTTTTATCTAAAACTGCCTGAAGATCGATTCCTAATTCTTTTGCTTTTGCAAATTTATCTCCAGTTGCTGGCAAGATAGAACCTAAAGTTCCTCCTAAAGCGTAACCTGATGCATTAGACAAGAAGAATACTCCGTATAATAATGATGCAAAACGTTTTGGAGATAATTTACCAACCAATGACAAACCAATTGGAGACAAACATAACTCTGCACATGTATTTAAGAAATACAATAAGATTAACCATTTAACTAGCAATAAGCCAGAAGTTCCGATATAAGATACCTGAGTAGCAATCATAAAGAAACTGATCGAAATGATCACTAAACCTGCAGCCAGTTTTACTGGAGAAATCGGCTCTTTCCCTTTAGCTCTCAAAGTATCCCAAAGAATACTGAAAGGAACCGCTAAAAACACTACAAACATTCCGTTAAAAATTTGAACCATAGATGGTGGCATTGCCCAACCAAAGAAATGTCTGTCTGTTTGGTTATCTGCAATAAAAGTTAAAGATGAACCTGCCTGCTCAAATGCCGCCCAGAAAAAGATAATAAAGAACGACACGATGTAAATTACAATAATTCTATCTCTTTCAATTTTAGTTAAAGACGTATCAGATATAATTAATCCTGCCAAAGCCAAACCACTTGAGTAAATCAAAGTATAGATCAAATTCTGACCTACAACATAATGAAAAAAGATTCCTAAAGCAATAAATGCTACTCCTGCCATAGCAAGCGCTTTATTTGAAAAGTTTGCTTTCTGAGCTTCTCCTTCTTCAAAATCTGAAGCATCATTTTTAGAAGGAAGCCCTCCTAATGGTTTTCCTTCTGGAGAAACTACATATTTATTTTTTAAGAAGTAAAAAAGGATTGTTCCTAACAACATAGCAACAGAAGCCGCCATGAATCCCCATCTAAAAGCATGAATATCTCTAATTCCGCCAGCATCTTTAACATCTCCCAACAAAGGACAGATAGACTGGCCTAAGAATGCTCCGATGTTAATTCCCATATAGAAAATAGTAAAAGCACTATCTAATTTTGTTTTTTCTTGTTTTGGATACAAACTTCCAACCATACTAGAAATGTTTGGCTTAAAGAATCCGTTACCAAAAACAATCACACCCAATGCAGAGTACATAACGATTTTTGCCAAGTCTAAATTAGACTCAAAAATACTTCCGCTGGTGAACAAAAGCATTTGTCCTATTGCCATTAATAACCCTCCTAATAAGATACAATTTCTGTTTCCTAAATAGCGGTCAGCAACAAAACCTCCTAACATTGGAGTCAAATAACAAAGTCCAAGGAAACCTCCGTAAATTAAAGAAGCTTCTTCTTCCTTCATTAATAATGAATTCACAAGGAATAAAGTTAATAAAGCTCGCATTCCATAAAAATTGAATCGCTCCCACATCTCCGTTCCAAACAATACCCAAAGCCCTTTTGGATGCGCGGTTTTTACTTGTGTTTCTCCCATATTATTCATTATTTAATTAGGTTATGATTTAAAATTATAGATTTTCTTTGATGAAATTGGTCATTTTTGTGTAAAGCTGAACTCTAGTATTTCCGCCATAAATACCGTGGTCTTTATCTGGATAAATTTGAGAATCAAACTGTTTATTAGCTTGAATTAAAGCTTCCATCATCTGCATCGAGTTTTGAACATGAACATTGTCATCTCCAGAACCATGAATCAACAAGAACTTTCCTTTCAACTTACTAACATGATTGATTGGAGAGTTTTGATCGTATCCGCTTGCATTCTCTTGTGGAGTCTGCATGTATCTTTCTGTATAAACGCTGTCGTAAAATCTCCAGTTGGTAACTGGCGCAACAGCAATTGCCATTTTAAACACATCATTTCCTTGGAAAATACAGTTAGAAGCCATAAATCCACCGTAGCTCCATCCGAAGATTCCAATTCTTGAAGCATCAACATAAGAATAAGCGCCAATTACTTTTGCAGCATCTATCTGGTCCTCAACCTCATATTTCCCTAATTCTTTTTGAGTCACTTTTTTGAAATCAGCTCCTTTGTAACCAGTACCTCTTCCGTCAACACAAGCTACGATATAACCTTGCTGCGTTAATGAAAGAAACCAGTAATCATTAGAATTATTCCATTGATTTGCTACCTGCTGAGATCCTGAACCAGAATATTGGAACATGAAAACAGGATATTTTTTTGAAGGATCAAAATCTTTTGGTTTTAAAATCCAAGCATTCAATTCATTTCCTTTTGCTGTTTTTAAAACAATAAATTCTTTTGAAGGAAGGTTATACGCTTTCAATTTATCAGCAAGATCCTGATTGTTTTCGATAACCTGAATTTCTTTTCCAGCTTTTGCATCATTTAAAGTATAAACCGTTGGCTGTGTAGCGCTAGAATACGTATTGATAAAGTATTGGAAATTTGGACTGAATGTCGCTTTATTTGTTCCAGTTTTTGAAGATAAACGAACTTTATTTTTTCCATCTAAACCAATTCTGTAAAGATCTCTATTGATAGAACCATTTTCTGTAGATTGGTAGAAAATAGTTTTTGTTTTTTCGTCGAAACCGTAGTATGAAACTACTTCCCAGTTTCCTTTTGTAACTTGATTTTTAAGCTTTCCGTTTTTATCATATACATAAATATGATTGAAACCGTCTTTTTCGCTTGTCCAGATAAAACTGTTATCTTTTAAGAACGTCAAATTATCATTGATATCTACATACGCTTTATCTTTTTCATTCAAAACTACTTTTGAAGCAGCTGTGTTTCCATCAACAAACAATAAGTCTAAATTATCTTGATGACGGTTTAAAACCTGTGCACAAAGTACATTTGCATCATTTGTCCATTGCATTCTTGCAATATAAAAATCATTATATTTTCCTAAATCTACTTTTTTAGTTGCTGCTGCAGCTACATCATAGATATGTAATGAAACTTCTGAATTTTTTTCTCCAGCTTTAGGATATTTAAAAGTCTCAATTTTTGGATATAAATCTTTATGAAAGATTGACATTGAAAACTCAGGAACTTGACTTTCGTCAAAACGAATATAAGCTACTTTTTTACTGTCTTTACTCCAGTCGAAAGCGCGAACAAATGCAAACTCTTCTTCATAAACCCAGTCCGTAATACCATTTATAACAGCATTTTTCTTTCCGTCAGTTGTAATAGCCGTAGATTTTTTTGATGCTACGTCGTATACATATAAGTTATTTTCTTTTGCGTAAGCGATTTTTGTTCCGTCAGGTGAGAATGTTGGCTCTTGAATTTGAAAATCAACAAGTTTGATCAGAGATTTTGCTGCGATATCATAAAGGTAGTAATCGGCAGTAAAAGAGTGACGGAAGATTTTAGAAGAATGACAAGCAATTAAGATCTTTTTTTCAGAAGCATCAAAAGTATAGCTGTCAATTCCGTCGGCAAGTTCTTTATGGTTCTTAGTATCAATAAGATTGGATACTTTTTTCAGGGTAGCAAAATCGTATAAATCAATCTGCATACTTCTGCTCGCTTGGTCAATATTTAAAACAGTATATTGATTTGTATTTTTCAGCGATTGTAGTTCATCCATTCCTTTAGCCCGGAAAGTACCGCTAAAAACATTTTCGACAGTTATTTTCTGCTGTCCAAAAACAACCGCAGTTAAGAATAAAAGTACTGCAGTAAATTTGCTTGTATTCATTAGAATTATTTTAAATATAAAAAGAGCCCAATTTTAGTAAAAAAAATAAACATAATACACATTTTAAGTGTTAAATGTTAAAAAAAATAACGATTGCGTACTTTCATGTCTGAAATAGATTGCAATCAAAACTCTTAAAATAGTATCTTTGTGCACACAATATTATTTAATACATTGAGAATGAACAACGCTGTTGCCGGATTTTCTAAATTATCCAAAAAAGAAAAAATTAACTGGATTGCAAATGAATATTTTTCAAATCCTGAAGAGGCACAAAATATTATAAGAAATTACTGGAATTCAGACGAAAAGCTTCAGCAGCTTCATGACGAATTTATAGAAAACACCATTACAAACCTTTATATTCCACTTGGAGTTGCCCCTAACTTTTTGATTAACGGAAAATACAAAACAATTCCGATGGCAATCGAAGAGAGTTCTGTAGTCGCAGCAGCATCAAAAGCCGCAAAATACTGGTCTACAAGAGGCGGATTTAAAGCTACTATTATCAATACTGAAAAAATTGGTCAGGTGCATTTTACTTATAGTGGAGATGCAGAAAAATTAACTGAATTTTTCGATCAATTAAAACCAAAATTCTTTTCAGAAACGCAAAGCATTACCAAAAACATGCAGCAGCGTGGGGGAGGAATTTTAGATATTAAACTAAAAGACAAAAGAAGTTTACTTGAAAACTACTATCAGCTTCATGCTACTTTTGAAACCAAAGACAGCATGGGAGCCAATTTCATCAATTCTTGCTTAGAGCAATTTGCTTCAACTTTAAAAGAAGAAGCTCAAAATTCTGATTTATGTGAAAATGGTGAAAGTTTAGAGGTCATAATGAGTATTCTTTCTAACTACGTGCCACACTGCCTGGTTAGAGCCGAAGTTTCTTGCCCAATTGAAGAATTGGCAGAAAAGCACATCACCAATCCTCAAGAGTTTGCTGAACGTTTTGTACAAGCCGTTCAAATTGCAGAAGTAGAACCTTTTAGAGCGGTTACCCATAACAAAGGGATTATGAATGGTGTCGATGCTGTAATTCTAGCAACAGGAAACGACTTTAGAGCCGTAGAAGCTGGTGTTCACGCTTATGCAGCACGAAATGGTCAATACGCGAGTTTATCTCACGCCAAAATAAAAGAAGGAATCTTTACTTTTTGGCTTGAAATTCCGCTTGCAGTTGGTACAGTTGGTGGCTTAACTTCTTTACATCCATTAGTAAAATTGTGCTTAGAAATTTTAGAAAAACCATCCGCACCAGAATTAATGCAGATTGTAGCAGTTGCAGGTTTAGCACAAAATTTTGCTGCCTTACGCTCGCTAACCACAACTGGAATTCAGGAAGGCCATATGAAAATGCACCTTAACAACATTATCAATCAATTTGAAGCTACCGATGAAGAGCGTCATTTAATTAAAACACACTTCAAAAAAACAGCAGTTTCTCATAGCGCTGTGGTAGAATTTATTGAAAACTTAAGAAAATAACAAAGTCAAAAAATTCCAATATTTAAAGTTCCAAATTCCAAATTTCCTACTTGGAATTTGGAATTTCACATTTGGAATTTGAAATTTAGATTTAGAATTTAAATAATAAACAAGTATGTCAACAACCTTTTATAGTAACGGAAAACTTTTTATAGCTGGAGAATATCTGGTTTTAGATGGAGCAGATGCTTTTGCGTTGCCTACAAAATTTGGTCAAGATTTAGTGATTGAAGATTCAGAAGACAAACAAATCGAATGGAAAAGTTATGATTACAACAAACACTTATGGTTTGAAGAGACTATTTCATTTGACGAAGTTATAAAAGGTTTAGACTCTCAGATTGACACGGTAAAATCGACTTTAGTCAACATACTGCATGAAGCTTATATCTTAAATCCAAAATTTATTGATAACGCTACAGGCTATAAAGTAAGCACACATTTGAGTTTTCCAAAAAACTGGGGATTAGGAACTTCTTCGACTCTTATAAATAATATTGCACAGTGGACTGAAATTAATGCTTTTACGCTACTAAATAATAGTTTTGGCGGAAGCGGTTATGATATTGCGTGCGCACAAAACAACACCCCTGTTTTATACAGAATAAAAGATAATTTTGTACAGCAAGTTGAATTTAACCCAGACTTTAAGGAGCACATTTATTTTGTTTATTTGAATAAAAAACAAAATAGCAAATCTGCTATTTTTTCTTACAACAACCATAAAAACAATCATTTAGCAGACCGAGTTGCAGAAAACAATAAAATTACAAATGCGATTCTTCATGCTCAAACATTAAAAGATTTTGCTTCTGCTGTTCAGAAACATGAAATTCATTTGAGCAAAGTCTTAGAAATGCAAACTATAAAAGAAGCTATTTTTCCTGATTTTAATGGTGTCATTAAAAGTCTAGGAGCTTGGGGCGGCGATTTTGTTATGGTAGTTTCTAAAGAAAATCCAAAAAACTATTTCTTTAATAAAGGATATGAGACGATTTTAACTTATGAAGAAATGATTTTATAAAATCAATTTTGAAAAAAAGACATTAATTAGCCTTTTTAGTGCTTTTAACGTGCTTTGTCTCCAAACGGCGCACAGCTTTGCTTTCTTGCTCATTAGACTCTATAAGCCTATTGTGCAAGCGTTCAGCCATTTTTTCGATGCTGTTTGTAATAGAATCGTAAACCACTTCCATTCGGCGGTGTTTCTCCTCTTTTACTGCCCTTAAAACATCTTCTACAAAAACTTTATCATATTTTTCGGCAACAGAATCATGTGTATTTGTCAATCTGATCACATAGTCGTTACTCAAAATAGTAACTTTAAAATGCTGCTCTTCATTACTCAAATAATACTTTCCACCCAATTCATCAACATTGATGTCGGTGCTGCCCACTTTTAAAAGTTCGATAATAATCCCATAAATATGACTCTCTATTTTGGTGTATACTCTCGGCTTCTTTCTAAAAAAATTAAAAGTAAAAAACATTAAATGATTAATTATTAAGGATATTGCTTTTGGTTTTGGATTCTTTCTTTTTTCATTTCCAGCAAAAGCCAAAAATATGTTAAAATGAAAAATCGAGCAAATAAACTGTAATATTTTGAAAATCACAAGTTTTTCAAATTAAATTTCGATAATCCCTATATACTTTAAGAAAATTAACACAAAGTAAAATATTTGCTTCAATAAGGACAGAAAACCTTTACCAATTTCTTGTTCGTGTTTTTATCTAATCTTGAAATAAAACTTATTTTTTAAAAATAAATAAACTCTTGATTAGATCTATAAAAATTAAAATACGCTAATTACCGAACCAAAATTTTAGCAAAGTCACTAAAACAAAAAAAGCCCAAAACTAAAATGTTTTGGGCTTTTATATATATTAACCTTTTTAACGCAATAAAACTAGTAGTTAAATTGTAATCTGTTATCTTCAATTTTAGCATTGTTTTTCAACGCTGGTAATACTCTACTTGCATCATTAGCACTTTGAGCTTTTACTTTCTCTACATAAGCAGCATGATTAGCAATTGCAGGAGCTTTTACAGTTTTAATGTTTTTAACAACATATACACCTGTATTTCCTTCAATTGGAGCAGAGATTTTGTTTGCTGCTAAAGCAAATGCATTACCTACTACTCTTGGCTCTTGTCCAACTCCGCCTGGCAATACAGGATTATCAAGAGTTACATCTGTAGCTTGTTGAACCGCAACACCTGCAGCTTTAGCAATAGCTTCAATGCTAGAACCTTGCATTTTAGCTTTTAACAATTCTGCTTTTTTCTTGTTTTTCAAGATTGGCTCAACATAAGGTCTTGCCATATCTACAGAAACTAAACCAGATTTGTTTTCCCCTTTATATTGTGCGATAACGTGTCCGATGTTTGCAATTTCAAAACGTTTTACATCTCCTTTGTCAGTTTCTTTATCAAAAGCCCACCTTACAATGTTACGTTGGTTTCCTAATGGTTCAAACGCTTCATCCATAGCTTTTGCATTCACTGGCTGAGCAACTTTTAAACCTAATTCTTTTGCTGCAGCATTGAAATCTTTATCAGCAGCATCCATTTCGAATTTAGTCGCTAATGTAAATACTTTATCAGATGTAGCTTCAGAAGGCTCGATTTTTTGAGCGATTGTAGCTAAACGAATTCCGTCTTGTTTGTCTGTAATTTTGATAATGTGAAATCCGAAAGGAGTTTCTACTAAACCAACTTTACCAATTCCGTTGCTGAATACAAAATCATTGAAAGGTTTTACCATTTGGTTTGGTCCAAAATATCCTAAATCACCACCTTGCTGTGCAGATGAATCATCAGAACTTGTAAAAGCCAACATCATAAAACTATCTGGATTAGCTTGAACTTGAGCTAAAATTTCTTCTGCTTTAGCTTTAGCTTCTTCTTTAGTTCTTTTTTCTTTTGGATTTGGAGTTTGAGATCCTTCATAACCAATTAAGATATGACTTGCTTTTGCATTAACACCCGCTTTAAACCCTAAAGATTTAGAGATCGCATAATATCTTCCGTAAACGTATGGTCCGTAGATTGCTCCAGCTGGCAAGCTAAATAATTTATCAGCATCAACTGCTGGCAATGCATTTTTAGGAACATAAGTAGAATCGTAAGGCACATCAGAATTTGCATTTACAAATTCAGCAATGTTTGTAGCACTTTTAAATCCTGGCAATGTATCGTTTTTACCTGTTTTTGCATTGTAAACAACACTTCCTGATAATAAAGCAGTTAATTTAGCTTTAATTTCAGCCTCATCTTCTTTAGAAGCTTTATCTTCAACTAAAACGTACTGAATTTCGCGAGTTGCATCAGCTTTGAATTTTTTCTCGTTTTTCTTCATGTAAGCTACGATCTCATCATCAGAGATTTTTACTTCACTATCTTTAATAGAAGAATAAGGAGCTGCTGCATAAGCAAAACTCACTTTATTAGCTTCCATTTCATACTTTAATTTTCCTTCACTAGCAGTTGTGTAAAGTCCTGATTTAATTAAAGTATTATAGATTTGAAACTTAGCATTCAATTCAGCATCTTTCTCTTTCTCAGCGATGTATTGTGCAGCTTCTGGATTTGTTTTAAAATAATCTTTAAACTTAACAACATCAAAAATTCCTGCTGCGTTTAAGAACATTGGGTTTTTACCAATATTTGGATCTGATTTCAAAACCTCTAAAATGTGTTTTTCACCAACTCTCAATCCTAATTTATCAAATTGAGATGACAATAAAGCGATTGAAACTTCTTGATCCCAAACTCTGTTTGCAGCTTCAGTGGAAGTTATACCTTGCCCACTTTTTTCAACATTACTAACTTTAACTCTAAAGTCTTCAAATGAAATATCTTTTCCATCGATGCTTCCTACATCTTTTGAACTTTGACCAAATGTTCCTCTTGTAAATAGATCTTGTATTATAAATGCAAATAATGCAAGTGCAATAACTCCTATCAATAAAGCGGAACGCTGTCTAATTTTTGCTAAAACTGCCATTTTATTATCGTTAATTTTATATTCAGTTTGCGAAAATACAATTATCTAGTTAATAACAATACAACTAGCGTTTTATTTTCAACATTTTTTTTCATTAATTTAAAAAATCAGTCTTTAATTGTCATTTTGACTAGTTCTATTTTCTTACTTGAAGCCTCTTCAATAGAAAAATGGAACTTATCTACTACAATTTTATCTCCTTTTTGTGGGATTTCTTTTGTATGATTGACAATAAAACCTCCTAAGGTACCATAAGAATCTTCTTCTGGAATCATTAATTTATAGGTCTCATTCAAATACTCAACATCTAATCGTGTTGAAAACAAATACTTGCCTTCTCCAATTTGCTCTTCGATCAACTCTTCATCTAAATCGTGCTCGTCTTCAATTTCTCCAAAAAGCTCTTCTACAATATCTTCAATTGTAATAATTCCTGAAGTCCCACCATATTCATCTAAAACTACTGCAACATTTTTTCGTTTTTTGATCAATAAATTCAGAACATCTTTAATCAAAATGGTTTCTGGAACAAATTCAACGGTCATTAAAACCGATTTTATTGTAGCTGGTTTTTTAAACAAATCGAAGGAATGAACATAACCTACAATATCGTCTAATGAATTCTGGCTTATGATAATTTTAGAATATCCTGTTTCGATAAATAAGGCTCTAAGATCGTCTACAGTATCAAACAAATCTATGTCGACAATCTCTGTTCGAGGCGTCATAATATCGCGTGCCTTAACGGCTGAAAATTCTAAAGCATTTTGAAAAATCTGAATTTCAGAATCTACCTCTTCATCTTCTTCAACCGTGCTCATTTGCTCTGTGATGTAATTTCCTAGCTCAATTCGACTAAACAAATGAATTTGACTGCCTTCTGTTTTAAAAAATTTACTCAACACAAAATCTGCAATCCAAATAAAGAAAGTCGAGATATAATAAAACAATCGGTAAAATAAATAAGCAGGAAGAGCCAAAATCTTAATTAAAGAATTGGCATATATTTGAAAAAATACCTTCGGAAAAAATTCTGAAGTCAGTAGCACTACAAATGTAGCCAGAAGTGTCTGGATAAGGATATTCCACCAATCAGAAAAAACTAAACCAAAATAAGCCATCCAATCTAAAATCAGATCGCCCATAAAAAAACCGTAAATCACCAAAGCTACATTGTTGCCTATAAGCATGGCAGCGATAAACTTAGAAGGATTTTCGGTTAATTTTGTTAAGATTCGAGACAAGAAATCGTCTTGTTTCTTTTCTATTTCGAGATAAATTTTATTGGCGGATGTAAAAGCAATTTCCATCCCAGAAAAAAAGGCAGCTAGTATTAAACAGAGTATTATAATACTAATTTCCATTTTTATTGTTTTTTGTTACGGTCATTATGCCTATTAAGAAATCTTCTCCTAAAGAAAAACATAAAAACAGCCATACCTGCAATTACAAAATAGAAAGGATAACTCTCATCGCTTTCATTTAGTTTTACAATACCATCATAAGTAAAGAAAACCGCAAAAAGGATGTAAACGTATTGTGTATATTTTAAATAACTCATAATATTATAATTCTTCGTCTGATTCAATTTCACCGCTTATTCGCTGCGAATTAATCACTTTAAAATCTTTACTAAAATCTATTCCCTGACCATAGGAAACCCCTTTTTTATCGGTCAATTTGAACTTTCGTTCTGTATAAAACCACTCGTTTTTCTGATCGAAATACAATTGTTCTGTTTCTAAAACCTGTCCTTCTTCAGAAGTAATCTTTACTTTACCGATCAAATCAATAATTCCGGTGTTTTTATAGGAAACAGCATAATTACCTCTGATAAAGGTACGCTTTTGCTTTTTATCATATAAAGTAACATCGATTCCTTTAGGGAATTCTGTAAAAGGAAAATCAAGATTGGAATAATCTAGCATTTTCGGACTGATCAAAACCCCTGTAATGCGTCCAGAATCTGTGTATTTAATATTTACAGTATCGGCATCACTGGCAGGAACAAATTCTGAGAAGTTAATTTTTTGAACTTCTTTAAAATTACTTTCGCATCCAAAAAATAGTGTCACAGCAATAACTATGACAACTAATAGACTATATCTTTTTGGTAAATTCATTTGCCAAATGTAGTAAATTGTAATGAGCTTCTAAAAGATAAAATATTCTGTTTATTGGAATTTGCTCTTCACAAACCATTTGTCGTTGAAAGAGAAACTCACACTAAAATTAACATAATTCTCTTGCACTAAATCTGATGCTGTTGTACCACGTTTACCAAATTCAATTCCGAAATTTAGATTTGAGAAAGATCCTGTAATTGGAATTCCAGCTCCTAAACTCATTCCAACATCTTTAATAGATTCATTATTTACAATAAGACCGATTTTTTCATATTTCAAACCAGCTCTATACGTAATTCTGCTCAAATAACTAGTAAAAGAAGTATAATTTGGAAGGTAATATCCACCAAGAGCGTATTTAGAATAGCTCTCATATCTTACATTACTTGCCTCATTGTAATAATTTGCTAGCTGTCCGTCTCCTTGAAAAGTCATGTTTGCTCCTACAAGCCATTTTCTAGATTCACCAATACCAAAACCAACACTCAATTTATTCGGAAGTTTTAATTTAGTTGTTTCTGTTGGAGAGATATAAGGGTCAGAATCTCCTTGAACCGAAATAGCTCTCCTATTGTCTGAATTCAGATTGCTAGCGAAAGTATAGCTTAAACTAGAAAAAATGCTCGTTTTTTTATCGATTTTTTTCTGATACATCGTACCGAAACTAAATGCCATGCCCGAAAGTTCAGACGTATTCACTTCTGCCGTTCCGCTTTCAACTCCAGTAATACCTTCTATAGTTGTAGTAGTAATTTTTCCAAAATTATATTGTGCATCTGCTCCAATATTCCAGTTTTTCATGATTTTATATGACAAACCAAAATATACTTTATTCACACCACCTTTTCCATCAAGCTGAGAATTTAATGCGCCTTCTGTAGCCGAATTGTCATTACGTATTTTGTATCCTACTGAACTTACCGGGATCAAACCAAATGAAGCACCAAATTTTCCCATCGGAATACCTAATGCTAAATAATCAAAAGTAGTTCTTTGTGCTTTTTCTGATTGAGAAGTCGTCTTTAAATTAGAAGTAGCAAATGTTCCTCCAACTGTAAAAGTTGTCTGAATTAAGCTGGCATAACTTGCCGGGTTTTCTATATTTAAGTGAATCGTATCTTGCTCTACTGCAACTCCTGCCATAGATCTGTTTTCAAGTGTTCCCTTGAATCTCACATCTCCTATTCCGAAAAAAGAATAAGGTGAAGCAGTACCTTGTTGAGCGAATGAAACGAACGATATAAGCAAACAAGCGCTTAGTATTACTTTTTTAATCATTGTCGATTTTATATTGATATGTTTGGCTCAAACTCTCCAGAAGGAAATTTGAATTGGCAAATATGGTATTTTTTAATCGTTTAGCCAAAAAATCTGCATCGCCACCCGTTAAAATTATGATAAAATTTGAAAACTCTTTCCGATATTCATCGATAAAACCGTCAATCTCATAGACGAAACCGTTGACAACACCAGAATGTATAGCCTGTGCCGTTGAGTTTCCTACATAAGAGTCCGGCTCTTCTAAGGTTAGTAACGGCAGTCTGGCCGTAAAATTATGCAGCGATTCATATCGTAAACGAAGCCCTGGAGAAATGGCTCCTCCTAAATAATTATTATTTTCGTCGATGAAATCGTAGGTTATGCAAGTTCCTGCATCGATAACCAAACGGTTTTGTTTTGGAAATTGAAGTGTTGCTCCTGCAGCCAAAATCATTCGATCTATTCCTAAAGTTTTTGGAGTCGCATACTTATTTTGAAAAGGAAAAACATCTTCGTGGGTAAAAAAGTAAACTTTTAGTCTGTTTTCAAAAGTCAAAAAGGACTGTTTTTCGATATTTCCTACCGAAGCAACAACCAAATCGGAGCATTTTGGATATTTTTCTAAAATTTTTTCAATTTTTTTTTCGATTTCATTTTTATCAAAAACAAAATTTTCTAGAGAAGTATTATCCTCAAATACAGACGCTTTAATTCTGGTATTGCCAACATCGATCGTTAAAATCATATTTCCTTTTTTGCTTTTGCGAAGATACGAATAGATTTTTTCTAAAAAATGTTTTGCACAAACCAAAAATGATTATATATTTGCACCCGCAACAAGCACGGTACCTTAGCTCAGATGGTAGAGCAATGGACTGAAAATCCATGTGTCCCTGGTTCGATCCCTGGAGGTACCACGAAACCCACTCAACAGAGTGGGTTTTTTGTTTTTTATACTTTTCTGTTTTTTTTAACCACAAAGAGCGCTAGGGTTTACGCAAAGGTTCGCAAAGTTATTTTTTAAGCTTTGCGAACCCTTTATGTGTTTTACTATTTACTTTTCTAAAAACGTAACTTATATAATATTTTATTTTTTTGTAAGAAATAAGCTTCTGTTTCAAGTATTTTATTCGTACTATTGCGCTTAAAATTAACATCTAAACCATGAAAAAAAAAATTAAAATCTTAGCCTTAGCACTAGTTAGTGTTTTATTAATTCAATCTTGTCAAAAAGATGAACTTCCTCAAAATGCGGAAAAGAGCAGTCTCATAAATGATGGACTAGCAACTGGATACATCCCATCTACACCTGAGCAACTCGCTCAAGTTAAAGAATTAAAAGCATCTTCGTTTACTAAAAAAGAAGCACTTCCCTCAAAATATGTTCTACCTGAACTACCTGCTGCTTTAAACCAAGGAAATAAGGGTGCTTGCGCTTCTTACTCTATTGCACATGCACTTACTATAATAAATGGCGAATCAAAAATATTGGCTAATGGAAGTCCAAATTACAATGCATATGCAAGTCCTGATTACTTACATGAAAAATATAAAGCTTTTAAAAATAGCTGTGAGAGTGGCGCCCAATTCATCGAAGCTCTTGACGCTTTAAAAACAGAAGGCACAACAAGTTACAGCGACATGGGCTATGTAGCTTGTGGCACACTCCCAACTGTAGCGCAAGTAAATAATGCTAAAAAAAATAGAATAAATGATTACTACAGATTAAAATCTGCTACAGGAAAACCTACATTAGAACAAATTAAGGAACAAATAGCAAATGGCAATCCAGTAATAGTTGGAGTAGCCGTTGATTGGGATTTCACATCTTTTTCACTTAGATTATGGGACATAAACAGCACTTCATATTATGGAGCCCATGGTGTTGTTTTAACAGGATACGACAATGAAAAACAAGCTTTTAGACTTCTAAACTCTTGGGGCCTAACTGGGGCGAAAACGGATATATTTGGGCTACTTACAGAAAAATAGAAAAAGCTTTATATGATGATGTCTATGTACTTCAAAAAGACAATCCGTTAACTCTAACAAAAAATGTAAGCGGAACTGCTGTTACATTCATTAAAGACATAAAAAAACGAGCAGACAATGTAAGTTTTTATCCTACTCAGCAAACGTTCACTAATCAGATGGTTCCCTTTATGAATAATGGCGAACTAAACTGGAATAATAATGTAATACTACCTCTTTACCAACAATATAACAATCCTATGCTATCATTGACCTATTGGACTTCAAATGATGGATTTGATATTAGTGGTGATTATACTATTGAAGTAAGAGTACGATTAGAATCTAACAAATCAACTAGCTATCCTGCCAATGCAACAAAAGGTGTTATGCTAGAATTATGGAATGGAGCTTATGGAGGTAGCAAAAGCAAAACCATAGATTGCTTCATGCCAATAACAGAATCTGATGGATGGGCTTATTTAAATAATGATCTAGGCGAAACTTACAAGTGGGGATCAAATTATATATTTAGCAACTATTATGGCAAATTACCGCTATCTAATGATGTAACAATAAGATTCCGTCTAAAAGATGGGCAATTTGTTATAAACAATATTTCTCCAAGCCCTAAACTACCATCAGGAATCAATCGATTATATACTTTTTATATAAACCTTGTTGGTGTAATAGGCGTAGTGAGTGACGTTAGAGTTTATAGAGGAGATAAACAAATTGGTATCGATACCTTTGACGACCGCGCACCAAAAATGCAGTGGTATGAATAACACTTAAAAAGAAGTATTATTAATTATTTTTCCGAAGCCTGTTTCTATAGAGACAGGCTTTTTACTTATAACATTATTGCAACAAAACCAAAAGTCAACAAATAAATAGTTTTTGTTAAAAAAGTATTAAGTGAATAACGAAATATCTTCTATATTCGTAAAACTGTATTTTTAGAATTCATTCACTAACAAGATCTCAAAGCAGTTTTATGAGCAAAACTTCTACTAAGGGCATTTGGAAAGTAATTTCGGCCTCTTCTATGGGCACCATGATCGAATGGTACGATTTTTACATTTTTGGCAGTCTCGCTGTCGTTATTTCAACTAAATTTTTTCCTAGTGACAATCCGACCGCAGCATTTCTATCTACTTTAGCCACATTTGCTGCCGGATTTGTAGTTCGCCCATTTGGAGCTTTGTTTTTTGGAAGGCTTGGCGATATTATTGGGCGTAAATACACTTTCATGGCTACCTTATTATTAATGGGTGGTTCTACTTTTCTAATTGGCTGTATTCCGAGTTATGAATCCATAGGTTTTTTAGCCCCTTTATTGGTTTTAATTTTACGCCTACTGCAAGGACTTGCTCTTGGAGGTGAATATGGCGGGGCAGCTACGTATGTAGCCGAACACGCTCCAGCGGGAGAAAAAGGATATTGGACTTCTTGGATTCAGACCACTGCTACTGTTGGTTTATTTATTTCGCTAATGGTTATTCTAGCTACTAAAAGCGTACTTTCTCCTGAAGCCTTTGATTTATGGGGATGGCGCGTTCCGTTTTGGGTTTCGATTGCTATGGTTGGCGTTTCGTATTTAATTCGAAAAAACATGGACGAATCTCCAGTTTTCGCGAAAGCTAAAAAAGAAGGAACCACAAGCACAAATCCGTTAAAGGAAAGTTTTGGAAACCGATACAATTTAAAATTTGTCCTTTTGGCTTTGTTCGGCGCTACAATGGGACAAGGTGTTGTTTGGTATACGGGTCAATTCTATGCCATGAGCTTTATGAAAACGGTAATGAATGTTGATTCTTCTCAAGTTGATGAATTGTTAGGAATTGCTCTTTTAATTGGAACTCCATTTTTTATTGTTTTTGGTTGGCTTAGCGACAAAATTGGACGCAAATACATTATGATGTTCGGAATGCTATTGGCAATTTTATCTTACAGACCTATTTATAAAGCCATGTACAACACGACAGACATTAGCCAAAAAACAGAAATCGCAGAAAATCCTAGAGAAACAACCGAAAAGAAAGCTGATGGAAGTTCCGTTACAACCACTCAAAAAAAATATACAGATGGTACAACCGTAATCGAGAAAAAAACGTACATGGAGAAAAAAGATGTGCAAACAAGTGTCTCAATTCAAATAACTCCTAATGATAAATGGACTTTAATTTTTCTGGTTTTTATTCAAGTATTATTTGTGACCATGGTTTATGGTCCGATTGCGGCATTTTTAGTGGAGATGTTTCCAACCAAAATTAGATATACTTCTATGTCACTGCCTTATCATGTCGGAAATGGAATTTTTGGAGGATTGCTCCCTGCTATCTCTACTTACTTTGTATCACACGCCAAAACAGCAGGCAAAGCCGATTTTTATCTGGATGGATTATGGTATCCTATAATTATTGCTGGAATCTGCTTTGTTATTGGGATGATTTATATTGACAACAAAAACAAAATTACTCACCTTTAAAATTTACAAAAAAATGAATGCGATTAAACAAGTTTTAGGGGCGTTATGGATTGCTTTGGCCGCAGCTGCTGCTTATTTTTGCGTGTTTGAATTTGGTTTGCCTAAACTTCTTTCAGACCAACAAGACGATTTAGTATTTGGTGTAATAATCTTATTTATACTTACTCCGCTAATCGTTATGGGATTAGGAACATTTGGATATTATTCTCTAATTGGAGAATATAACGACCATAAAAGAAAAACAAATAAATAATTATAAGCTAAACCACAAAAATAATGTCTCGTGATTTAATTACCTCAAAAGACATTAAAACATCAAAATAAAACATTTGCATAAAAAACTACTTAACAAAAAAAGGCTGTCCATTTCTAGACAGCCCTTTTCATTACTAACCAAACCTAATTTTTAATAAACTTCACTACTCGAACCTTATTATATTCGTCAAACGTTTTTACTAGATATAATCCAGATGCTAAACTGCTTACAGAAAATTGATAATCTGTATTTCCGTTTGTATTAAATGTTTTTACTAATTGTCCTGTAAGAGAATAGATCTCTACTTTTGAAGTTTTGAAACCTAAAGTAAAATAATCGGCAACAGGATTTGGATATAAATTAACTTGGTTTCCTTTTTCGAAATCTTCAATTGCCAAGCTTGCTGTTTTATTACCATAAATTCTATACTCTCCAGCTGGTAAATTAATTGGAGCATTTACATCGGTAACATTTATTGTCGTGTTATCCATCAAATTATACCAAGTTCCTGTATATGGAAAACCGGTTGAAATATTTTGTGACGAAGTATCGAAATTAGCCAGAATCAAAACGTCTTTTAACTGTGCTGAAGTAAGATTTGCATTCGTAATCTTTACATTTAAAGTTAATGTATTGGCGTCTGGAATTATGGCTGTACCTAAAAACACGGGCTCCGTCTTTTTAAGCGTAATCATTTTTGCCCAATTATTATAAATCTTATTACGATTTGAATTTCCTAGCCAATTATTTACCCATTGAGGCTGTGGCTTTGTATCTAATTTACAATCTCCACCAACAGCATCAAAATCAGTATTAACAGAATCATCATTGCAGGTAAAAATAGAATTCTCCCAACCTAGTTCACCAAAATGCCAAATCATTTTTGGCCATGGAATTAATAAAGAAACGGCTCCAATGGCAGACATTCTTGACAAAGCTGTATTTAATGTTTTTACATTATAACTTCCGTTTGAAGCTCCGTATTGCACATTTTTATACATTAAACGTTCTTCGTCATGGCTTTCTGCATACCCCATTAAACGATTGGCAGCAAATCCGCGGTTTGCACTATTCATTCTAAAAATATTACTTTCAGAAGCGTATCCCATTGACAATTGATTGTACTCTTTTGTCATTTTTCCCCACATCATCACTCCTTTACTTGGTGTTTCAGAAATTTTATAATCTGCCCATTGTTTTTCTTCGGCGTCACTTCCTAAATGCTCAAAAATGGTATAATGAGTTGGATCTAAACTCCAAGAATAATCGGCATATTTTTTTAAAATATCTACCCTATCTTGCTGATAACCATCGGTACATGCATTATCTGCAGCCGTACAAGCTTGAGTAAATCCTTTGGTTAAATCCCATCGAAATCCATCAATTTTATACTCTTCAATCCATTGTTTAATTACTCTTTCTACATAATATTGCGTTTTAGCCGACTGATGATTAAAGTCCTCACCTACACTATAAGTATGTTTTGCCAAGGTATTAAAATATGGATTTTCTACTGTTGGCGATCCAAAACCATCTCCGTCAGGATCATTCATCCACATTCTCACCATCGGATTTCTTCCAAAAGCGTGATTTAGGGCAACATCTAAAATTACTGCGATCTCATTTTGATGACACAAATCAATAAACTCTTTTAGCTTATCCGAAGTTCCATAAAACTTATCTAAAGCCATATGAAAAGAAGTATTGTAACCCCAGCTTTCATTGCCTTCAAATTCCATTACCGGCATTAGCTGAATAGCATTTATTTTAAGGTTTTTAAAATAATCTATCTTATCTATTAAACTTTGAAAATTGCGAGAAGCATCAAAATCACGAACCAAAACTTCGTAAACCACCAGTTTTTCTTTTTCTGGTTTTACAAAGTTTGTAACCTGCCAGTTGTATGGAGTCTGTCCTGTTTTAAGAACGGTAACTTCAAATTGTTGGCCTGTTGGGTAAACTGGTAAATTTGGATAGGAAGATGCTGGAATCCAAGGATCATCATAAGGAGATAAAACCAAAGTTGAGTAAGGATCTGCTGTTTTTACTATAGATGGTGAATTAGCCAGCGGCGAAGCATCTACAACCCAATATTGAAAAGTATTATTTACACCTGAAACCAATCCAGTCAATTCTAACCAAAACTTTCCCGAAATAGGATCTTTTTTCATGGCATACGCCGATGTAGGCAGCCAGTTATTGAAACTTCCGGCAACGTAAACAAAATCTTTTGATGGCGCATCAAGAACTAATGTTGCTTTTGAAACATCACTAGAATAATTAATTCCATCAACCAAACCTGTTGGCATTGCTTCAGAAACTGTATTCGGATTTACAACAACCGAAAACTTCTTTATAATGGTAACTCCTGCTTGAGTGACACTCAATTCATACATCTGATTGCTTGTAACATTTGTATGAGAATAGGAATAGCTTGCTGTATTTGCATTCGCATTTATAACTACTCCATTTGCTTTTAAAGAATAATTTGCTGCTCCATTTGTATTTGTTGCAACAATATTAAAATTTGATCCCGATGCTAAAATTACAGCACTATTTTCGATTGGCGAAGTGAGATTTACCTGAAAAGCTCCTACTTCAACAACGGCATCTTGAGATTGTTTTGATCCAGATCCATCTTTTGCTTTAACCAAAAAACCTATTCTACCTATTCCGTTTCTACCAAAATATACAGCAGGTATAAATGTTTTGGTATACGTATCGGTTCCTGCGTTGTATGTAAATCTGCTGGCTTCGTTTGAAGCAGTCCAAGATCCGTTTGAAGGAGAATCTGCTTGATTTGCATCATTAACATCATAAGACCATGACCAAAGATATAAGGCATTGTCTGTAATTCCCCAAGCGCCTTCATTAACACTTGTTCCTGCAATTGAAATAGTTATGGAAGTGGTATCTTCAAAAGTGGGCGGATTTATTGAAAAACTAACCGTTTGCTGTTGGGCAAAAGCAGTTAGCGCCATCAATAAAAATATTGATAGTAAAGTTTTTTTCATAATCATTGTGGTTATTTGATTAGTAAGTTTGATTAAAAAAGGGCTATCTGAGATAGCCCTTTTTCAGTTATTAACTGAAGTTTTTATTGATTAGGAATCATTACATAACTTCCGTCTAAATCATTAAAATAAATAAGATATTTAGATTTTGCAACCGGTATGTTTTCACCGTTTCCTCCACCTGCAAAGGCAGTAGTTCCTCCCCATGAAACATCCCAAGCGTCATTTGCTCTAAACTTCATTCCTCCATCATTTAGAGGAGTTACACCTAAAGTCCAAACATGCGCATTAAAAGTTGATTTTACCATTGGTGTTGATGCATCCCATCCTTTAGCAGTTACATCTCCAATAATACCTACAGTGCTGTATGTTGGTGCTGTCGCTCCTGCTGCATATGGCTCTAAAGTGTACGTTAACTTCTCAACATCCATCTTAAATTTGTAGTAACCATCAGAAGGGACTTCTATACTTGCAGGATTTGCATCACCATCTGTTGCTCTATAGATAAGAGAACCGTCTTTGCCTCCATACATTGGAGCCCAATTACCTAAATTTTTAATAGTTTTGAATACACCTTTTTTAAAGTATCCTGTAAATACATATTCATTAGCGTTTTTAGCGCTTCTAAACAAGATTTGATTTCCTTTATTATTGTCCCAACCTGAAACAGTTGCATCTCCAACTAAGTACCAATCAACAAAGTTATAATCTAACTTACCTACGTAAGGAGTTACAGTAATTGAAACTATACCTTTTGAAACTTGAACAAAACCTCCAGAAACATTAGCAGTAATTTTCACATCATACTGAGCCGCTTCTTCTGGTTTTCCTCCTAAATCAATTGCTGCTTGATTTAACTCTTTACCTAGAACAGAAACCTCAGTAAGACTGTTTGTAGTACTCTGCAATGTTTTTGCAGCAGTAAAATCTCCGCCTTTCTTATCAATAAGCAATGTATACTTTATTGCTACATCTGAAGAATATTGTGCAGCCGACCAAGTAAATTTAGCCACTTCGTCTGATGCTTTTTCAACATCAAGAACATAATTTTGACCTGTTGTTGGCGCTGTAATTTCTGGAGCTCCAGCAACATTCAGTACTGGTCTTTCGTCTACAGAGTCCGCATTACACGACACCAATAGCACACCAATAAATGCGATTAAAATTTTATATATATTTTTCATTTTACAGTTCTATTAGATATTAGTACCCAGGATTTTGTTTCAATGTAGGGTTCGCCTGAATTGTCTTAGAAGGAATCGGCATTAAGTCTCTATATGAATCTGTTGCCATACCATTCATTACGCCACCTTTCCATTGCCAGATTTTGCTTCCTCCTGTAAATTTTCCAAAACGAATCAAATCTGTTCTTCTGTGGCACTCCCAGAATAACTCTCTACCTCTTTCTGCCAAAAGAAAATCAAGGGTTAAATTTGCACTAGATATTGTAGTTGCTCCTGCTCTTGTTCTAATTTGGTTAACATAATCTACAGCAGTTGCCAAATTACCTGTAGTTGCACCACGTACAACAGCTTCAGCATACATTAAATAAGCATCAGAAACTCTGAATACTGGAAAATCAGTATCTGGAATATCAGTTCTTTGAGCTGGTGAACCATCCGATTTTTTATTAATATATTTAGTTACAGCATAACCATCTGTAAATGTTGAAATATTAGTAATATCTAAAGCTTGTCCATCAGTATGGAATGTTCCTCTTTTATCTCCAGTAGCAGTTGCATCAGGAAAAAGAGCTACGAATTCTTTACGAGTTCTAGTACCGAACCAACCCCCGTCCATTCCTCTTGAAGCAGCATCTATACTTCCTCCAATAGCAGCGTGAATAATAAAACTCATTCCTCCACCAGTTGCTCTAATTGCATTTCCATCACTTATGATTGGGAAAATAAATTCGTTTTGAGCACCATTTGTATTGTTATCTGCAGAGAATAGGTAAGCATAAGGAACGTTTGCAAATGTATATCCTGAATTAATGATTTCAGAACATAAAGTTGCTACGTCATTGTTTCTTTCTGTTCCTGTATATACCTTAGAGTTCAAATAAATTTGAGCTAATAAAAATTTAGCTGCTACTTTATCAACTCTACCGTATTCATTTGATCTAGCATTTGCTAAACTATTATCTAAATCTTTTAATTCAGACTCTACAAAAGCAAAAACTTCTGCTCTAGATTTTTGTACTGGATAAAAGAATCCAACAGGATCTGCTTCTGTTGTAATTGGCACATTACCAAATAAATCCATTAAGTTTACATAAGAATAAGCTCTTAAGAAACGTGCTTCTGCTCTAAAAGTTGCAATTTCAGCTTTTAGATTGGCATCAACACCTCTTGCTTCTAATTTCTCATCTGTAGTTTGTCTTAAAAATTCATTTGCCAAACTGATATGGTAAGATGCTCTAGAATAAGTTCCGTATAAAAACTCATTTACAGGAGACCATGTTTGTGTGTTTAATGTTGGCAAAGCACCATCAGCCCAAGCAATAACAGCCTCATCAGTAGGTAATTCCTGCGTTACAAAAAGCAAACGCAAGTAACTGCTGAAATCCCCGCTAAGACCAGCAATATCCGCTTGTCCGTCACCATCATTTCCTCCTACATAAAGTCCTGCGTATAATTTTGCTAAAACCTGCTTGTAAGATGCTGGATCTTCAAAAAAAGTTTCCGATAAAAATTCATCATCATCTTTTGGTGTCACGTTTAAATCGTCAGTACACGAAGTAAGCGTCATACTTATTCCTAAAATAAATAGGAAGAAATAAGATATATATTTAAATGATATTTTCATTTTGTATGTTTTAAAATTTTGTTTTTCAATGTACTATTAGAAACTTGCATTTACTCCAAACAAGAATGTTCTTGCTCTCGGATAAACGTTACCATCGATTCCGTTGAATTTCTCCGGATCTAATCCATCATATTTTGTAAGTACAAAAACATTTTGAACACCTGCTGAGAATCTTAAAGAAGCAGCTTTCAATAAAGCTTTATCCAAAGTATAACCAACTGTTACGTTATCTAATTTGATGAAAGAAGCATCTTTTACATAGTAATTAGATAAATAACGTTGAGTTCCATTATCTTCATAAGTAAATCCAGTATTTAAATAATCTGAACTTACGTTTGATAAGTCTGTTTGTCTTCTTAAACCTGCATCTGAATATCCCATGTTAGAATTTACGTTATCAAAAATGTAATTTCCTAAACTTGCTCTCCAGTTCATTGTAAAATCAAACTTTTTGTAGTTTAAAGTTGAGAATAAACCGAAAGTATAATCTGCTGTTGGTTTTTTATATCTGTAACGATCATTTCCATCAATTTTACCATCTCCATTTCTGTCAACATAAGCTCCAGCGATAGGTTTTTTGTTTGCATCATACAATTGCTCGTATACGAAGAATGAATTTGGAGCAGATCCAACTGTATTAATCAAAACTTTATTTCCGTTTCCTCCTTTAATATTATCTCCTACTTCATAACCTTGGAAACCTTCAACAGTCTGACCTAAACTTTCAATTTTTTGGTCTAAATAAGTAGCATTAACCGCTACGTTCCAAGTTAAATCATCTTTTTTGATGATATCTGACTGAAGGCTGAATTCAACCCCTTTAGTTCTTAAATCACCAATATTATTAAATCCTTGGTTTCTCAAGTTAGCACCATCTGGCACCAATACATCAGCTAATAAGTCAGATGATTTTTTATCAAAATAGTTAATAGATCCAGTGATTCTATCTTTTAAGAATCCAAAATCAACTCCGATATTCATCTCAGCCAATTCTTCCCATTTGATATTTTGGTTATATCCTTCTGGTCTAGCTGTTCTGTAAACAACACCATTAAATATATATTGAGTATTAACAGTACCAAGTGTAACTCTTCTTAAATAGTCATACTGAGCAGAAATATCTTGCTGACCTGTAGTACCGTAACCAACTCTTAATTTCAAACTAGAAAGTGTTTCGTTATCTTTTAAGAAAGACTCTTCAGCAATATTCCATGCAAAAGCACCTCCCATAAAGTTACCCCATCTGTTTTCTTCAGAGAAACGAGAAGTTCCGTCTCTTCTGTAATTTAAAGTCAATAAATATTTACTGTCCCAACCTAAGTTTACACGACCAAAATAGGATTGTAAATTGATGTCTGGATCAGTAATAACATCCTCATTTCTACTTTCTGCTGGCTGAGTTAAAGCTCCAGATTGGTATTTTTCTTTTTGGAATAACTGATAATTGTAACCAGCAGTAGCATCCAATTTAAGTTTTCCTAAATTTTTGCTGTAAACAAAATAAGCATTTAAGTTTTTGTTTTGAAGATCATCAGTATACGTATCATAGTTTCCTAAATTCACCCAGTTTCCTGAACTGAATGGATTTGGCTGATATCCTAAAGCACTTTCTGTACTTTGTCTGTTGTATCCGCTACTGTCAAATCTATCGATACCAGCTTCAGCAACAAATCTTAAATCTTCAAAGAAGTGGAATTTATAATCCAAGCTGATGTTACCCCATTTTCTAGTAGATTTAGATCTTTTGTCTTCTTGATTTAATCTTGCAACTGGGTTTTTAGCAGGTAATAATGCTAAGTTTCCGTTTGGTTCCAACCATTCGAAATATCCTCCGTAACGAGAACCCGCTTGGTAAGGAGATTGTGTTGGATCGAAGCTAATTGCAGAACCAATAACTGCATCTTCATCTTGAAATTGATTTTTGCTGAAAGATAAGTTTCCGCTAATATCAATTTTTAAGTGATTATCAAACAATACTGGATTTAACGATATCGATGTCGTTGTTCTTTCAAAAGAAGTGTTTCTTAAGATTCCTGGATTATCAACATTACCAACAGATAAACGCACTGGTAATTTATTGAATAAAGCACCGCTTACAGAGATATTATTATTTGTTGTTAAAGCAGTATGGAAAATTTCATCTTGCCAGTTTGTATTTGCAGTACCCATTAATGCTTTTTGAGCATCAGATCCTTTTGTGTTTACAAAATTTCTGAACTGATCTGCATTTAAAACATCAACTGTATTAGCCACTGTATTGATACCAACTTGAGAGCTGAAGTTCACTTTTACACCACCTTTAGTTCCTTTTTTAGTTGTAATTACGATTACACCATTTGCTGCACGTGAACCATAAATAGCTGCTGCAGAAGCATCTTTAAGAACTGTAAATGACTCAATATCATTTGGGTCAATTGTAGACAATATACTTGTAGCACCACTTGGAACAGCGTTGCTTAAAGGAAGTCCATCTAAAATAATCAATGGGTCGTTTGAAGCACTTAATGAAGATCCTCCACGAATTCTAATATCTGCTTTTGCTCCTGGAGCACCTCCTCCAACAACATTTACACCAGCAATACGCCCACCAATCAAAGATTCTGGAGTAACGTTGATACCTTTATTAAATTCTTTGGCAGAAATTTGAGAAACAGACCCTGTTGCGTCTTTTTTCTTAACAGTTCCGTAACCCACTTGCACTACAACTTCTTGTAATTGATTGGTATCTTCTTCTAAAGATACTGGCAAGTTTTTTTGACCATTAAAGACAATAGTCGTTGTTTTATATCCAATAAATGAAACTAAAATCTTGTCTCCATTTTTTAAATTTGGCAATTGGAATTTACCATCAAAATCTGTAGAGGTACCAACTGCGGAACCTTGTACATTTACATTTACTCCTGGTATAGGCTGACCTGTGGCATGATCAGTTACTACCCCACTTAAAGTACTCTGAGCTAGTACTGTAAACGGAAGCAAAAGGAATAAAAATAACAACTTTTTGTAAATTGTTTTCATACTTTTTGTTTAAATTAGTTTTGAGTTTTTGACTGTTAGTTAAGTTTTTAATTTTACTTCGAATTCCAAAATTATGAATTTATTAACATGCTCAACCAGAGACAATTTTTATTGCTTTACGAAAACGTGGTAGTGTTGAAAACTTTCTATTTTTTGTAATCTTTTAGCGTTAAAATTGCAAATACCAAAAATATTGCACACCTTTATTATTAATTAGATTTTTTTCAATTAACTCCATGAAACGTAAAATAACCCTCAAACAGATTGCAAAAGAGCTTGACGTGTCCATATCAACTGTCTCAAAATCACTTAGAAACAGTCTAGAAATTGGTGAAGAAACACGATTAAAAGTGCAGGCTTTTGCGAAGTTTTACAACTACAAGCCAAACAATATTGCCCTTAGTTTAAAGAACCGAAAAACCAAGAGTATCGGGATTATTATTCCCGAAATCGTACACTACTTTTTCTCTACTGTCATCAATGGAGTAGAACAAGTTGCAAACGAATACGGATACAGCGTAGTTATCTGTGTATCAGATGATTCTTTTGACAAAGAAGTTCTAAATATGGAGATGTTAGCCAACGGAAGTATCGATGGTTTTATCATGTCTCTTTCTAAAGAAACACAATTTAAAGGCGACTTTCATCATATTACCGAAGTGATCAATCAAGGAATGCCTGTCGTAATGTTTGATCGCGTTACAAATGATATATTATGCGATAAAGTAATTATTGATGATAAATCTGCAGCCTATGAAGCAGTTCAAAGTTTAATTGACAATGGCCGCAAGAAGATCGCTCTCGTAACTACAGTCGATTATGTAAGTGTTGGAAAACTGAGAACCGATGGTTACGAAAAAGCATTATTAGACAATGGATTGCCTTTTAATGAAGATTTAATCATAAAAATTGAAGATGTAGAAACTTGCGAAATAACCATTAGTCAGCTTTTGCATGAAAGAGCTTTCGACGCCGTTTTTGCTGTAAATGAGCTTTTTGCCGTAACAATTATCAAAACAGCAAATAAAATGGGGTTAAAAGTTCCAGAAGATTTAGCTGTAATTGCATTTACTGACGGAATCATTTCAAAATACTCAACTCCAACAATTACAACCGTTAGCCAAAGCGGAGAAAAAATGGGCAACAAAGCAGCGAAAATGCTTATTGAAAGACTTGAAGCAGAAGAAGATGACGACGAAGAACATACCGAAAATTACACCACAGAAGTTATAGAAACTCACTTAATAAAAAGAGAATCTACTGACTAAAAAACTTAAAATCAACACTTTCTAAAGCCATAAAAAATATTTATGGCTTTTTTATTAGCATAAATAAAAAAATAATTTATAATTTTACGCCCGTCAAGGCTTTTAGTTTTACTTCGAAAAGAACAAAGTTTTGATAAGCAAGGCGCTTATCGTATAATTTTTCAAATTACGATAATGGAAAAGCGTAAATTAAGTTTCTGGGAAATTTGGAACATGAGTTTCGGTTTCTTAGGAATACAATTTGGTTTTGCACTGCAAAACGCAAATACTTCAAGAATTTTTGAAACCCTTGGTGCTAAAATAGATGAAATCCCAATTTTGTGGATTGCTGCGCCTGTTTCAGGTTTAATTATTCAGCCCGTTATTGGTTATTTCAGCGATAGAACTTGGACTCGTTTAGGGAGACGACGCCCCTATTTTTTAATTGGCGCGATTTTATCATCGATGGCTTTGTTCGTAATGCCGAACTCTCCAACTTTATGGATTGCTGCAGGAACTTTATGGATAATGGATGCATCGATCAACGTTTCAATGGAACCTTTCCGTGCTTTCGTAGGCGATAATTTACCCGACCATCAGCGTGCCTTGGGCTTTGTTATGCAGAGTTTCTTTATTGGTACCGGTGCCGTTGTTGGTTCTGTTCTGCCCTATCTTTTCACAAATGTTTTTGATGTCAGCAATGTTGCGCCAAAAGGAATTATTCCAGATGCGGTAAAATGGTCATTTTATATTGGTGGAATCGTTTTTCTGCTTTCCGTTTTATGGACCGTTTTTAAATCAACCGAATATACGCCTGAAGAACTTCATGCTTTTGAAGCTAACAGCAAAAAAGACTCAGAAGGCATATCAAATTCTGAAACAGAATCTGGCGTTTCTACAAAAAAACAATTGCTTTTAGGATTATTGTTTGCTGGTATCGGAGCATTAATTTCATTTTTAATTTTCGAAAACAGCCTGGCAAAAGAACTTTACATTCTATTTATTGGTCTAATTTTCATGGGTGTTTTATTTTTAATTGCATCGCAATTACGAACAAAAAAAGTTCAGAATGGTTTTACCATAATCATGACCGATTTATTGAATATGCCAAAAACAATGCAAAAATTAGCTTGGGTTCAATTTTTCTCTTGGTTTGCGCTTTTCTCCATGTGGATTTATACGACTCAAGCAGTCACGCAACATATTTTTGGAACTACAGACACAACTTCGAAAACCTACAATGATGCCGCCGACTGGGTTTCGGTATTGTTTACAGTTTACAACGGTATCGCCGCAGCAGTTGCTTTCTTATTACCAGTTATTGCAAAAAAAGTAGGCGTTAGAGCAACACACTTATTGGCTTTATGCGCTGGAGGTGTTGGTTTAATTTCAATTTATTTTATTGGTGACAAACAAATGCTTATCCTTCCAATGCTGGGAGTTGGTATTGCATGGGCGAGTATTTTATCAATGCCTTATGCCATGTTATCTGGTGCTTTGCCAGCTGCAAAAATGGGTTATTATATGGGAGTTTTTAACTTTTTCGTAGTAATTCCGCAAATCGTAGCCGCTACGATATTAGGATTCGTAATCAAACAATTCTTCCATAATGAACCTATTTACGCTCTAATAATTGGAGGTGTATCAATGATTTTCGCAGGATTATTGACTCTTAGAGTAAATAGCAAAACTAAAATTGAAATCCATGAATAATAAAAAAGCATTCATCTTCGATCTTGACGGCGTGATCGTTGATACCGCTAAATACCACTTTTTGGCTTGGCAAAAAATTGCTCAGTCGTTAAATATAAATTTTACGCATGAAGACAACGAACTTTTAAAAGGTGTAAGCCGAGTTCGTTCGTTGGATATTATACTTGGATTAGGAAATGTTCAGGCTTCGCAAGAAGACAAAGACAAATGGTTAATTCAAAAAAACGAAGATTATTTATCTTATTTAGTTGACATGGATGAAAGTGAGGTTCTTCCAGGAGTTTTAAAAATTCTAAAACTATTAAAAGAGAAAAATCAGGGTATTGCATTGGGTTCTGCCAGCAAAAATGCAAGACCAATTTTAGAAAAAACTGGAGTTCTATCTTACTTCGATGTTATTGTTGACGGAAATGACGTTACCAATGCAAAACCAGACCCGGAAGTTTTCTTAAAAGCGGCTCAATTATTACATATTGATCCAAAAAATTCAATCGTATTTGAAGATTCTGTTGCCGGAATTCAGGCAGCAAACATCGCAGAAATGGTAAGTGTTGGAATTGGTGAGGAAACAATTTTACATGAAGCTGATCATATTTTTAAAGATTTTACCCAAATCGAAACAAGCTTTATTAACGATTTAATTAGTCAATGAGAAAATTTGATAATTAGATAATTTCTAAAATGAGAATTATTTAATGATCAAATCGACAAATTATTTCACTTAAAAAAAAACGTAGAACAACCAAGCAGTTCAAAAGGTAAAAAAAGCGTCAAAAAAATAATTATCTAATTATCAAATTGACACATTTTCTAATTCCTAAAATTGCCACATTATCTAATTTAAAAATGAATCAAGATTATATAAAACCAGACAATTGGTCCATAATAGAAGAAGGATTTGATGTCGAAAGAGTAAAATCGTCTGAAAGTCTTTTTAGTATCGGAAACGGTGCTATGGGGCAGCGTGCGAATTTTGAAGAAGCATATTCTGGCGAAACATTCCAGGGAAGTTATATCGCAGGGATTTATTATCCAGATAAAACAAAAGTGGGCTGGTGGAAAAACGGTTATCCGAAATATTTCGCCAAAGTACTAAATGCGCCAAACTGGATTGGAATTGATATTGAAATCAACGAAGAAAACCTTGATTTACACAATTGTACCGAAGTTAAAAATTTCCGCAGAGAATTGAATATGAAAGAAGGATGGTACAATCGTTCTTTTGAAGCTGTTCTTAAAAACGGAACTGAGATTGCGGTAAATATTCGTCGTTTTCTTTCCTTAGATTTAGACGAAGCTGGAGTGATCAAATACGATATTACACCTTTAAATAAAGACGCAAAAATCGTTTACAAACCGTATATCGATGCTGGTGTAACCAATGAAGATGCCAACTGGGAAGAAAAATTCTGGGAACCTTTGGAAGTTAAAAAAGGTACAAATGAAGCTTTTGTAACGGCTCAAACTTTCAAAACGCATTTTAAAGTAACGACTTTTATGCACAATACGATTTTGGCAAATGGAGAAAACATCAATGTTTCGCCATCAACAATCGATTCAACTGTAGATAAAGTTCAGTACACTTACGGTACTATTATCGCAAAAGGACAAACCTCAACAATCCAAAAAATTGGAGGTTATACGGTTTCTTTAAACCACGAAAACACTTTGGCTGGAGCCGAAAAAGTAATCAAATCTGCCGTTGCCTTAGGATATGATACTTTGCTTCAAAATCAAATTGAGGCTTGGGCAAAAGTTTGGGAAATGTCAGATATTACTATTGAAGGTGATGTAAAAGCGCAACAGGGAATTCGTTTTAATATTTTCCAATTAAACCAAACGTATTCAGGAAAAGATTCTCGTTTAAATATTGGTCCAAAAGGATTTACAGGAGAAAAATACGGCGGATCTACTTATTGGGATACTGAAGCATATTGCATTCCGTTTTACATGGCGACAAAAGATCAGCAGGTTGCAAGAAACTTGTTGACATACCGTTACAACCAATTAGACAAAGCAATTGAAAATGCTAAGGATAATTTAGGTTTCAAAAACGGTGCAGCGTTGTATCCAATGGTAACCATGAATGGCGAAGAATGCCACAACGAATGGGAAATCACACACGAAGAAATCCATAGAAATGGTGCGATTGCTTTTGCAATTTACAACTATAATCGTTACACGGGAGATTACTCTTATATTCCAGAAAAAGGTTTAGAAGTTTTAATTGGTATTGCACGTTTCTGGCACCAAAGAGCTTCTTTCTCAAAAGATAAAAATCAGTATGTGATTTTAGGAGTTACAGGTCCGAAATGAATACGAAAACAACATCAACAATAATTTCTACACCAATTATATTGCTAAATGGTGTATTGATTTTGCTGCTGAACAAATTGAAAAAGTAGCTTCAGAATATCCAGCAGATCACAAAAGAGTAATGGAAAAAGTTAATCTTTCATCTGAAGAAATCAAAGAATGGAAAAAAGTGGCAGACGACATGTACTTTCCTATTTCAAAAGAACTTGGAATCTACTTACAGCAAGATGGTTTCTTAGACAAAGATTTAGTTCCGGTAAAAGATTTAGATCGTTCACAGCGTCCAATTAATCAAAAATGGTCTTGGGATCGTGTGTTGCGTTCACCTTACATCAAACAAGCCGACGTTTTACAAGGTTTTTATTTCTTCGAAGATCATTTTTCTAAAGAAGAATTAAAACGCAATTTTGAGTTCTACGAATCATTTACGGTTCATGAAAGTTCACTTTCGCCTTGCGTGCACTCGATTCAAGCTGCAGCTTTAGATAAAATGGACATGGCATATACATTTTATTTAAGAACTTCTCGTCTTGATTTGGATGATTATAATAAAGAAGTGGAAGAAGGTTGCCACATCACGTCAATGGCCGGTACATGGATGAGTATCGTGGAAGGCTTTGGAGGAATGCGTGTTAAAAATGACCAGCTTCATTTCTCACCAAAAATTCCAAAAGAATGGAAGGGATATTCTTTTAAAATTAATTTCAGAAATCAAATTTTAAAAGTAGCTGTAAATCATAACGAAACAACATTTACTGTAGATGGCGATCAAGATTTAACAATTATCGTTAATGGAAAACCTGAAATTGCAAGTAAATTTGTACAAATAAATTAAATTACAATACACTAAAAATCTAAAAAACATGAAAAACTTATTTTTCGCAAGTTTAATTTTGTTTGCGTTTAGCACGGTTGCAAAAGCGCAGCAATTAAAATCACCCGAAGGCAAGTTCGTAATGGAATTTTCTCTTCAAAACGACGGAACTCCAACGTACAACTTAAAATACAAAAACAAAGAAGTTGTAAAAACTAGTAAATTAGGTCTTGAACTAAAAGATGACAAAAAATCTTTATTGAATGACTTTACAATTGCTGATACGAAAACTTCCACTTTTGACGAAACTTGGAAACCGGTTTGGGGAGAAGTAGATCACATTAGAAATCATTATAATGAGTTAGCGGTTACTTTAAACCAAAAAGGAACAGACAGACAAATCATAATTCGTTTCCGTTTATTCGAGGATGGACTTGGATTTAGATATGAATTCCCAGCACAAAAGAATCTTACTTATTTTGTAATTAAAGAAGAAAGATCTCAATTTGCTATGACTGGAGATCATACTGCTTTCTGGATTCCAGGAGATTATGATACTCAGGAATACGATTACACAAAATCGAAACTATCTGAAATTAGAGGATTATCTGAAAAAGCATACACAGCAAACGTTTCACAAAAATCTTTTTCTCCAACAGGAGTTCAGACTTCTTTGATGTTAAAAACAAATGAAGGAATCTACATCAACTTACACGAAGCGGCTTTAATTGACTATTCTTGTATGCACTTGAATTTAGATGATAAAAACATGACTTTCACCTCTTGGTTAACTCCAGATGCAAAAGGAGACAAAGGTCACATGCAGGCGCCAAATCACTCTCCTTGGAGAACGATTATCGTGAGCGATGATGCTAGAGAAATCTTAGCTTCAAAAATGACTTATAACTTAAACGATCCATCAAAAATTGACAATACCTCTTGGATTAAACCAGTAAAATACGTTGGTGTTTGGTGGGAAATGATTACAGGAAAAAGCTCTTGGTCTTACACAAATGATTACCCAACAGTTCAATTGGGTGTTACTGATTTCGCAAAAGCAAAACCAAACGGAACGCACGGAGCAAACAATGCTAATGTGAAAAAATACATTGATTTTGCTGCACAACATGGTTTCGACGCTGTTTTGGTTGAAGGCTGGAACGAAGGCTGGGAAGACTGGTTTGGACATTCTAAAGATTATGTTTTTGATTTCTTGACGCCATACCCAGATTTTGATGTAAAAGGTCTGCATGAATATGCAAAATCTAAAGGTGTAAAAATCATCATGCACCACGAAACTTCAGGTTCTGTTCGTAACTACGAGCGCCACATGGATGCTGCTTACAAATTCATGAATGATAATGGATATGATGCTGTAAAAAGCGGTTACGTAGGTGATATTTTACCAAGAGGTGAAAATCACTACAGCCAATGGATTGTAAACCACTACCAATACGCTATCGAAAAAGCGGCAGATTACAAAATTATGGTGAACGCTCACGAAGCAGTTCGTCCAACCGGAATTGCAAGAACGTATCCTAACTTAATTGGAAATGAAGCCGCAAGAGGAACAGAATATCAAGCTTTTGGAGGTTCTAAACCAAATCACGTAACTGTTTTACCATTTACACGTTTAATTGGTGAACCAATGGATTACACTCCGGGAATCTTCGAAATGGATATCAGCAAAATGAATCCTGAAAACAAATCTCATGTAAATAGTACAATTTGTAATCAATTAGCTTTATACGTAACAATGTATAGTCCTTTACAAATGGCTGCTGATACTCCAGAAAACTACAACCGTTTTCCAGATGCATTCCAATTCATTAAAGATGTGGCAGTAGACTGGTCAGAAAGTAAATATATTGAAGCTGAACCGGGAGATTTTATCACAGTTGCACGTAAAGCAAAAGGAACAAACAACTGGTTTGTTGGAAACGTAAACGGAGAAACTCCTCGTACATCAAACATCGATTTCAGCTTCCTTGAAAAAGGTAAAAAGTATACAGCTACAATTTACGCTGATGCAAAAGATGCGCATTACAAAACGAATCCGCAAGCTTATACAATCAAGAAAATTGCTGTAACGAATAAATCAAAATTATCTCAGTTTTCTGCTCCGGGAGGAGGTTATGCGATAAGCATTATTGAAACTAAATAATTTTAATTAACCATATAAGAAATGTAAGTCCATTTTAAATAGAAATCTCCCCAGTTTTTGTCTTAAATGTTCTTACATTTCTTATATGGTTTAAATTCCTTTTTAAGGGCCTTTACTTTAAAAAATAAGAAAAAACTTATTCATTTGTCTTTTTAGTTAAATTTGCTCAAAATTTCGAAAACCGAAATTCTATGATTAAAAATAATTAATATAAATGAAAAATATTACAGGTTTTTTTTTGACTCTTTTGCTGATTTCATGTCATCACAAAAATGAAAAAATCACTAAAACAAATACTGAAAGTAAGACATTCAATTCGTTAAATAGAATTGATACAAAAAAAAATGAAGAAGACAGCGTTACTATAGATACAACTCTTTTTTCTGTTTATAATTTATCAAAAAAAACAATAGCAATTGTAGCAAATTTAGAGTATGAAGGAGGTGATTATAGCGGAAATGAGTTTGATAAAATTTTTAATCAGGTAGATGCAAAAGATTCTTTATATAATGTTTTAATCGACGACCGTAATAAAGTTCGAAATTTTGAATACTATGATACTTTAGGAACTTTCAAACTCATAAGAAGTAATACATTAGAACTTGAGGTTAAAAAAATTGTAGACAAGAGTTACTACGTTTATGGTACAAAAGGATTTTCAAAAATCACAATAAATAAAGTGGTTTGTGCACTAAATACCTGTAGAACAAATTTTATTGCTTTTCCAATTGAAAAATTTGACACCGCTAAAAATGGAAAAGCGATTTTTTGCTCTAAACAATTACTAAAAATAAACTATCAAAAAAGTTATTCTGATATTGAAAGAAAGATTCGTCAATACGAGGAAAAAGAAAGCAAAAACTATGATTATAAAGATGAAATCAAACCCAAAGTATTTGCTAACATTGGAGATTACTATTTTACCTATAATGATGATTTTCAATGGGGAATGTATCCTGAAAAGTCTAAATGTGATTTTCCTGGAAGAACCATATACATTGTAAAAAAGGATAAACCTATAAAAAAATTCTGGGTCGATGGCTTAGATTTATTTGGAATCCCTTGTGATTAAAAAAAATTAGCAGAGAATTCATTTTTAAAACTATTACCTATTCACTACTGCTTCAAAAATCAATAAAAACATAAATTATGAAAAACCACAAAACATATCTTATAAACCATTCGATTTATAAATTAATCCTATTGGTATTGTTGTTTTCCGCTTCCGCGAAAGCGCAAATTCAAAAAGTAGAACCACCGTTTTGGTACGCAGGAATGAAAAATTCGGAACTGCAGATTATGTTCTACGGAAAAAACATTTCACAGTATGAAGCTTCGGTTTCAAACAATGTTGTAATTAAAAATGTAGAAAAAACAGAAAACCCGAACTATCTTTTCGTGACAATCGATACAAAAGACGTAAAAGCTTCTGAATTGGTTTTCTCTTTCAAAAACAATAATAAAATTGCCTTTAAACAAAAATATGCTCTAAAAGAAAGAAGAGCAAATTCGGCAGACAGAAAGAGTTACGACGCATCTGATTTGATGTACTTAATCATGCCAGATCGTTTTGCTAACGGAAATCCTAAAAATGACAGCGACGCTTCTTTAACTGAAAAAGGAAACCGTCAAGATCCAAGCGGACGTCACGGTGGAGATATTGAAGGAATTATTAAAAACTTAGATTATATTTCGTCTCTTGGTGCAACTACAATTTGGAGTACGCCTTTATGCGAAGACAACGACAAACAGCATTCGTATCATACTTACGGACAATCTGATGTTTACAAAATTGATCCTCGTTACGGAACAAATGATGATTATGCTCGTCTATCGGCAGAAATGCACAAAAAGAACATGAAACTGGTTATGGATTATGTTACCAATCACTGGGGAATTACGCACTGGATGATGAAAGATATTCCAACTAAAACATGGTTCAATCAATTTGAAACTTTTACACAAACGCACCACAGACGTGAAGTAATTACAGATATTCATGCTTCAAAAATAGACCAAGAAGTTTGTGTAGACGGATGGTTCGTTCCTTCAATGCCAGATTTGAATTTAAGAAATCCTTTAGTTGCAAAATACTTAACTCAAAATGCCATTTGGTGGATTGAATTTGCAAATCTTGATGGTTTCAGAGTAGATACTTATAACTACTCAGATAAAACGGCAATGGCAAATTGGGCAAAATCTATTACAGATGAATATCCTAATTTTAATATCGTAGGTGAAATCTGGATGCACAATCAAGCAAATTTAGCTTTTTGGCAAAAAGACAGTAAAATTGGTGCTATTGAAAACTACAATTCAAACCTTCCATCTGTAATGGATTTTACGCTTCAAAGTCAGATTACTTCTGCTTTCAACGAAAATGAACCAAGCTGGGACAATGGATTGATAAAATTCTACAACAATTTTGCAATGGATTTTTTATATCCAAACACGAATAACATTTTGGTTTTTGCAGAAAATCACGATACAGATCGTATGAATGAAAAATTCAAATATGATTTACCAAAATACAAACTGGCAATGACTTTATTGGCAACAGTTCGTGGAATTCCGCAAATCTATTACGGATCAGAAATCGGAATGGGCGGAGATAAAGGCAAAGGCGGAGATGCCGATATTCGTCAGGATTTTCCAGGCGGATGGGCTGGAGACAAAAACAATGCTTTCATCAAAGAAGGAAGAACTGCAGAACAAGCAGCTTACTTTGATTTCAGTGCGAAATTATTCAACTGGAGAAAAACAAACGAAGCGGTTCATTTCGGAAAAATGAAGCATTATATTCCAGAAAACAACACTTATGTATATTTCAGATATACTGATAATAAAACGGTTATGGTAGTTTTCAATAACAATGCAAAAGAACAGGTTGTAAAAACAAACCGTTTTAAAGAAAGCATCAAAAACTACAAATCAGGAAAAGATGTTATTTCAGGAAAAACATTCGATTTAGCTTCTGAAATTACTTTAGAACCAAAATCAGCTTTGGTTTTAGAATTGGAATAATTTTAAACACACAGCATATAACGTAGAGACGCACTGCAGTGCGTCTACGCAAAGTTTTTCCGCCACGAATTCACGAATTTTTATTCTCAAAGATTAAAAAAAATAATTCGTGAATTCGTGGCTATTTTTTTCAACACAATCCATCCTAAAATATTCTAAAATAATGAAAAAATACACTCTTCTTTTTTTATCTTTAGTATACTTAACAATGAGTTGTTCTGGCTCAAAATCAGTTTCAATGAATAAAGACAATACTTCGAAAACACCTTTCGTTTGGGAGGGGGCAAATGTTTATTTTTTACTTACAGATCGTTTTTATAATGGAGATACTTCCAACGACGTCAATTTCAATCGAACTAAAACCCCCGGAAAACTTCGCGGATTTGAAGGCGGAGATATCATAGGAATTACCAAAAAAATAGAATCAGGATATTTTGAAAAACTAGGAATAAATGCCATTTGGCTTACGCCGATAGTCGAGCAAATTCACGATGGCGTTGATGAAGGAACTGGATTGAGTTATGGCTTTCATGGCTATTGGGCAAAAGATTGGACGGCTCTCGATCCAAACTTTGGAACAAAAGAAGATTTAGCCAATCTGGTAAAAAAAACACACGAAAAAGGCATCAGAATAATTCTGGATGGCGTAATCAATCATACTGGCCCTGTAACTCCCGAAGATCCCGTTTGGCCTTCAGATTGGGTTAGAACTGGCGTTGTCTGCGATTATAAATCTTTTGAAAATACTACAATGTGTACTTTAGTTGAAAATCTGCCAGATGTTAGAACTGAAAGTGTACAAGAAGTCGAACTCCCTCCTTTTTTAATAGAAAAATGGAAAAAAGAAGGCCGTTACGAAAAAGAAATTGCTTCGTTGGATGAATTCTTTAAAAGAACTGGTTACCCGAGAACTCCAAAATATTACATCATAAAATGGCTAACCGATTATATTCTTGAATTTGGAATTGACGGCTACCGCGCCGATACAGTAAAACACACCGAAGAAGGAGTTTGGCCGATTTCAAAAAAGAATGCGATTATGCATTTGAGACTTGGAAAAAACACCATCCGATGCAGGTTTTAGATCAGAATCCGTTTTATACTATTGCCGAAGTTTACGGTTACGGAATCAGCGGTGGGCAGGATTATGATTTTGGAGACCGAAAAGTAAATTATTTTCAAAATGGTTTCAACAGCATGATCAATTTTGAGTTCAAATGGAATGCTGCTCAAAACGATTACGAAGGTTTATTTTCTAAATATTCGAATGCACTGAACAATGATTTAAAAGGATATTCTGTCCTTAATTATATGTCTTCTCATGACGACGGACAGCCTTTTGATGCCAACCGAACAAAAAGTATCGAAACAGCCAATAAGCTATTACTTTCTCCAGGAATGTCTCAGGTTTATTATGGAGACGAATCGGCTAGATCTCTAGTTATTGAAGGCACTCAGGGTGATGCAACTCTACGTTCTAATATGAATTGGGAGGATATTCAGAATAATCCAGAAATACAGAAAACGCTTTTGCATTGGCAGAAATTAGGTCAGTTTAGACGAAATCATCCTGCGGTTGGAGCTGGTGTTCACCAACTGATTAATCCGTATCCTTATACTTTTTCCAGAACATTTACAAAAGGCTCGTTTACAGATAAAGTAGTTATGGGAGTAGATTTACCAAAAGGCAGAAAAGAACTTCCAGTTGGCGATGTCTTCCCAAACGGAACAAAACTAAAAGATGCTTATTCAAATCAAGAAGTCGAAGTAATTGATGGGAAAGTGATTATAGACAATGATTTTGATATTGTTTTATTAGAAGAGCTTTAAAAGTTTAACCGCAAAGGTCGCAAGGGAAAATCGCAAGGTTCGCAAAGTTTTTTAGCCACAGATTATTAGGATTAAAAGGATTTTTAAAAATCTGAGGTAATCTGTGTAATCTGTGGCTAACTTTTTTTATAATCCTTGCGACCTTTGCGTAAAACTTTGCGAACTTTGCGGTTAAACACACAACAGATGCTCAAAATTGCACATCGAGGCGCCAAAGCCTACGAACCTGAAAATACTTTACAAGCTTTTCAAAAAGCCTTAGACTTAAACTCAGACGGAATTGAACTTGATGTACATTTAAGCTCTGACGGACATATTATCGTAATTCACGACGAAACCATAGACAGAACCGCCAATGGAAAAGGTCTTGTAAATGATTTTACTTTAGCAGAATTGAAATCATTTTTAATTGATGGGAAATACCAAATTCCAACTTTAAATGAAGTTTTTGATTTGGTTGACAAAAAATGTTTCATCAATATCGAATTAAAAGGTTTAGGAACTGCACCGAAAGTTGTTCCATTAATTGAAGAATATATCTCAAAGAAAAACTGGAATTACAATCAATTCATCATTTCAAGTTTTGATTGGAATATGCTGGAGGAAACTTCAACTTTAAATTCAAATATCCCAATTGGTGTTTTAACAGAAGAAAATCTTGATACCGCTTTGGCTTTCACCGAAAAAATAAAAGCAAAAGCCATAAATCCTGATTTTAATTTATTGAATAAAGAAAATGTGCAACAAATGCAGGAAAAAGGATTTTTGGTTTTACCCTGGACGGTAAACACAGAAGAAGACATTCAAAAAGTAAAAAGTTATAAAGTAAACGGAATTATCTCTGATAATCCAGATAAAATATAAAGTTTAAAATAGCCACGAATTCACGAATTTTTATTGTCAAAGATTATCAAAAAATAATTCGTGAATTCGTGGCTAACAAAAAAAGCATGATCAAAAATTTCGACATAATCATCGTTGGCGGAGGCGCTGCAGGTTTTTTTACCGCGATTAATATTGCAGAGAAAAATCCGAAACTGAAAATTGCTATTTTAGAAAGAGGAAAAGAAGTGCTTTCTAAAGTTCGCGTTTCTGGTGGCGGACGCTGCAACGTTACGCATGCCTGTTTTGAACCCAACGAATTAGTAAAATTTTATCCCCGAGGCGAAAAAGAACTTCGTGGGCCTTTTCATCAATTTTGTTCGGGAGATACAATCGAATGGTTTGAAAAACACGGTGTAGAATTAAAAATCGAAGAAGATGGAAGAATGTTTCCTGTTTCCAATTCTTCACAAACTATTATCGATTGCTTCTTAAAAGCAACCGAAAAATTAGGCATAAAAGTTTTGACAGGACAAAGCGTACAATCGATTTTCAAAAAAGAAAATCATTGGAAAATAGATACACAAAGCGACAATTATGCTGCCGAAAAATTAGTAATGGCAACGGGAAGCAACCCAAAAATTTGGGAAATGCTTCAGGAACATGGACACGCAATTGTGAGCCCCGTTCCTTCCCTATTTACTTTCAATATCAAAGATTCGAGAATTAAAGAACTGCCAGGCGTTGCGGCACAAGTTACCGTAAATGTAAAAGATACCAAATTAGAATCTACAGGGCAGCTTTGTTAATCACCCATTGGGGAATGAGCTGGTCCTGCAATCCTGAAACTTTCGGCTTGGGGCGCACGCATTTTACATGACAAGAACTATCAGTTTACCATTTTTGTAAATTGGTTAAATGATGTTGATTTTGAAGATGCCGAAAAAATCCTAAAAGACTTAAAACAGGAACACGCGAAAAAAGCCGTTTCAAAAAAATCTCCATTTGACTTTCCGAATCGTTTATGGGAAAGTTTAGTTTTGGCTTCGGGAATTGAAGTTGAAACCAAATGGGCCGATTTATCTAAAATTCAATTGCAGAATTTAACTTCACAATTAACAAAAGCCGAATTTAAAGTAAACGGAAAAAGTACTTTTAAAGAAGAATTTGTAACAGCGGGCGGAATCGATTTAAAAGAAATAAATTTCAAAACCATGGAAAGTAAAATTCACGAAAACCTTTATTTTTCTGGTGAAATTGTAAATATAGACGCCATAACGGGAGGGTTTAATTTTCAGAATGCTTGGACAAGCGGGTTTATTCTGGCTCAAAATATTTAATACAAAATGAAATTTAAAGGAATTATTTTCGATTTAGACGGCACATTAGTCAATTCTTTAGAAGACATATCAGATGCGATGAACAAAGTGCTTACCGCTTTAAATTATCCTACACATACTTACGACACTTATCAATATTTTATTGGGAGCGGTTTACGAAATCTAGTAAGTAAAGCTTTACCTGCTACAAACAATTCTGATGATGAAATCGAAAGTTGTTTTGAATGTATGGTCGATGAATACACTAAAATCTGTACGCTGAAAACAAAACCTTATGAAGGTATTGTAGAATTGCTAGAAAATCTCACTTCGCAAAACATCAAAATGGCTGTTTTCTCTAACAAAGCCGATGAATTGACGAAGAAAATAGCTTATGAATTATTTCCAAAACAATTCGACACAGCTATAGGCTTGAGTACAGAATCGCTTAAGAAACCGAATCCGTTTGAAGCGATTGAAATCAGTAAAAAATGGAATCTAAAACCCGAAGAAATCCTTTTTGTCGGAGATTCTGATATTGACATGAAAACGGCCATAAATGCTAATATGTTTCCTGTGGGAGTAACTTGGGGCTACAGAACAGCAGATGAATTGAAATCTAGTGGCGCAAAAGCGGTTATTAATAATGCTTCAGAATTAATCGAAATATTATAAATCGTGAATGCTGAATTACAAAAACAAATACTATCAATCGCTTCGTTTTCTGAAAAAGAAATCGAAAAGATAGATTCTTGTTTTGAATATGAAAAGTTTACAGCCAAAGACTCTCTTTCTTCAATGGGAAAAATCAGCAATAAAATCTTTTTTGTTGTCGAAGGTCTGGCGCGGGTTTATTATTTAAAAGATGGAAAAGAAATTACGACTTATTTAAGCTGTGATGAAGGTTTTATCGCTTCATACTCCAGTTTTATAAATCAATCCGTTTCTTTTGAAAATATTCAGTGTATTGAAGATTGCGAAGTTCTTTCGATTACTTTCGAAAAAATGCAGTTTCTGTATAACGAAATTCCGAATTGGGAACGTGTTGGAAGAATTTTAGCCGAGCAAAATTACCTTTGTATGGCGGATCGTGTTTTAAAACTGCAAATGATTCCGGCAAAAGAAAAGTACCAGACTTTTTTATCTTCGGCTCCAGCCAAAATAATTCAGCGAACGCCTTTAATTTATATCGCTTCTTTTCTCGGAATAACTCCAGAATCTTTGAGCAGAATTCGTCAGGATATTTCTTAACATTTATCAAGTGGATTAAGAATCTGAATTCAAATCTTTGCCAAAATAAAATTTGAAAAAGATGAATATCGCCAAAGACGTTTACCAGATTCCGTTATTTCCACGCAACGCCATTAATTGTTACATAATTGAAGATGTTTTAATCGATGCAGGAATTCGAACTTCTACCCATAAAATAGTAAAAGCAATTAAGGGTAAATCTATTACCAAACACGCCTTGACGCACGCTCACGCCGATCATCAGGGAAGCAGTAAAATAATCTGCGAAACCTTTAATATTCCCTTTTTATGCAGTGAACCTGAAAAGGCATTTGCTGAAAATGGAAATGTAATTACAGAATACCCAAATCCGAATCATATCATTTCTAAATTTCAGAAAAACTTTTGGGCAGGAAAAGGACATCCCGTTTCTGAAACTTTAAAAGAAGGAGATCAGATCGGCGGATTCACGGTTATTGAAACACCGGGACATTCAAGTGGACATATCTCTTTTTTCAGAGAAAAGGATGGCGTTTTAATTGTAGGCGATGTGATGACCAATATGAATCTTCTCACTACAAAAGTCGGTTTGCATGAACCTCCCCATTTATTTACTGCTAATAAAGAAACCAATAGAAAATCAATTCTCAAATTGGCATCATTGCAACCTAAAATATTGTGTTTTGGTCACGGACCAGTTTTATTTAATAATGGAGAACTGGGAAAATTTGTTCAAAATATGCTATAATTTTATTAACAAGAATTTACATATTCCGTAAGTTTTCATTAAGACAATTCTAATAATTTTACTCTCAACTAATTAATCCTATATGAGAGTAAAATTACTTACTACAATTTCTATTTTCACTTATCAGCTCAGCGTTTCTCAAACGGAAAAAGTATTAAACGGAAAAGTTTTTTCGCAAAACATTCCGCTTAATAAAGTAGAGGTAATTAACAAAACCGCTCGAATTAGTACCAGAACAAATGAGCTAGGCGAGTTTTCAATTTTAGTCCGTCCACAAGACAGCCTTCTTTTTTACTCCAAAGACTATTTCTTTAAAAGATTTAAAATTTCTCAGAAAAACATAGATCAAAATAACCTGGTTGTCAATATGATTTTGAAACCAGAAGAACTCGATGAAGTCTTAATTACAACTATAAAATTTCCTCATGTTGGTTAGCTACTCAAGAAGTTTCAGATTCGATTGCATTAATGAGAGCCTCGAGCGATTTACGAAAATATACTGGCGTTTATGACGGTACTATTGCAAACGGAATGAATTTCGCCGCTATGGGAGCAGGTCTTGTAAGTTTGTTTAAAAAAGAAGATAGAGGCAACAAAAAACCTAAAAAGAAAACTCCTGAATTGGATTTCAAAACATTCGCCGAAGCAACTTGTCCTTTAGATTTTTTTACAAAAGATCTAAAATTAAATCCTTATGAAAAAGCTCTTTTCCTAGAATTTTGCACAGCCAATCCGCAATCTGAAATTATTCTAAAACAGAAAAATTTACTTTATACGATGGATTTTTTATATGCTAAAAATGAAGAGTTTAAAAAATTGAATACTGGAATTAAAAACTAAAAAAATCCGTAAATGAAAGTAAAATTACTCACTACAATTTCTTTTCTTACTTATCAGCTTAGCATTTCGCAGACAGAAAAACTACTTCGTGGAAAGGTTATTTCTCAGGAGAATGCGCTTCAAAATGTAGAAGTCATTAATAAAACAGCCAAAACCAGCGCGAGAACAAATGAATTTGGAGAATTTTCAATTTTAGTGAAAGAGCAAGACAGTATATTGTTTTTTTCCAATAATTACTTATTTACAAGATTGAAACTAACCGCGAAAGATCTAGAAAAAAGCTATCTCATTGTCGAAATTGTAAAAGTTACTTATTTCGGTAACGGATTTATCATTTCAATTGGCTTTTTTCCATCAATTCCCTGATGTGGTCTTTCATGATTGTAATAATATAAATATTGCAACAGTTCCTCTTTTAGTTCTTCTTGAGAATCAAAGTCAGTATCTCGTAATAAATCCTCTTCCAGAGTTCTCCAAAATCGCTCTACTTTACCATTTGTCTGCGGACGGTAAGGTCTGGTGTATCTGTGTACAATCCCAAGTTCCATAAGCATTCTTTCAAAAGGATGCTGATTTTTTACCTTGCTTGTTTTAATTCCAAATTCAGCTCCATTGTCAGATAATAACTCTTCAAATTTTATTTCATAATGGCTGCTTAGAATATTTAAGCATTTTAATGAAGCAAACATTACGGTTAAACTGGTTATATCGGGAACCAATTCTGCCCAGGCAATCCGGCTGTAATCATCAATTACACAGACTAAATACAGTTTTTTGTTTTCTCCGCGAATTATGCTTTTACTTAAGTAATGGCAATCAATATGACCCAGCTGTCCCATTCTTTCTTTGATTATTTTCTGATGATTCTTTTTAATCTTCGGAGTTAATCTATTTATTTTATGCCGTTTTAAAATATTATAAACTCCAGAATATGATGGTGTATGTTTTCCTAATTTGGGATTTAAGATACTAACAATTTCATATTTGTTGTTTCCTTTTTCTCTTAATTCAACTACTTTTTGCTCTATAAAAGGCAAAGGGCGCCTGGTTTTATATTTTGGACCTCGCTTTTGAGGCAATAAATCTACAGCCTTACCACTTTGCTTATAGCGGTTATAATACTTTAAAAAACTTTTTCGGCAGGTATCATTTGCTGTGTAAAAATCCATTGCTTTTTTATGCACTGGATGAGTCTTGTTTTTTACCTGCTCGTATTCTCTTATTAAAAAACGATATTTCTCTAAATAGTTTCTCTCTAATGTCGAATCCTGACTGTTATTTCTCATCGCAACAAAATTTATTAAAGTTAAATTTTGTTACCGAATTATCTAACCTTTACAGAAATGACTCCAAAAGCTGAAGAACTGGAGAATGTTACGGTTTCTCGATCCATTTTTAATAAAGCTGAAATTAAAAAAATCGTCAATAATAAGGAAAAAATAAAGGAGATTAAAAATCGTAAACAATTTGACGAAGTGGCTTCAAAATTGAATGTTTATGACGGGAGGATCAAAAATGGGCTAGATTTTAGTTACCCCATTTTTGATAAACCGAAGAAAAAAATTGAGCCACGTGATGACCGTTTTAAAAAACTCGTCATCGCTACTTGTTCTCCGGATTTTTTTATCAAGAATTTGAAAATAAAACCCGAAGAAAAAGAAATTTTCTTAAACTTTTGTAATGCCGATTCGAAATCTAAAACACTTTTAGAAAAATCAAATGATTTGGAATTGATAGACTTTCTATATGCTAAAAATGAGGAATTTAAGAAGCTGAAGTAGACTTTTTCAGCTTCTTCCATTTTATAAAAAATGCAACAAAAGCAATTAATAAAATTAGTATTATCCCCGAAAGGATAACAATAATTATTTCAATTTGAGATATATAACCTGAATATATGTTCCCTTTGCTTTCTCTTAAAGCCCGAAGTTGAGAACCATAACTTTGAGCTCTTTCACTATAATAGTTAATTTCGTTCTGGGAACTATTAATCATTCTTTCTACAATTAAATCTCCCTCATAACCATATTTTCTGGCAGTCCTGTAAGTCTCAAGCGCACTGCTATTTTTTCCTAATAATTCTGCAAGATTTCCAAGTTCAAAGAGTAGAATTGAAATGATTTTATCTTTTGGTTCTATAAATGACATTCTTTCATTTACCTGAAAATAAATTGATTGTGCCAATTCATCAATCTCTTTTTGAGACAATTTTGTCTTAGGCTCATGTGACGTTCCAAAATTTGTATTAATTAGAAACTGACCAGAAACATCTTTTAGGTTCTTGATTTTTGCTTCTAATATTTTCAAGTGAAGCCATTCTGATCCTTTATGGGATTTGGGATTTATAGCAATAGACTTTTTAATCCAATTATAGGCTTTTTGGTTTTCGCCCATTAATTCATAAAGCGTCCCTAAATTTGATGCTGTCGAATATCTATTGGGTTTAATTTTTTCAATGTTCAGATATAATTTTAAAGCTTCATCATATTTCCTCAAAACAATTAAAAGATATCCTTTATCTGATAGATAATCTAGATCTTTGGTTCTCTTATATAAGCTGTCAAGTTCAATTATCAATCTTGGAAAATCTCCTTCGAAAAAATTATGCCCTTGAGGATTAATTCCATCATAATCTTCATAAGCATAAGCTCCATTTTTTAGAATTTTCGTTTCACCATTCAAACAAGCGAACCCTTTAAAGGAAATTAAAACTAAAGCAATAACAAAAACCTTAAATCTATTCATAAAGTAATACGTCTTGATTAAACCTGAAACAAAAAAAAACTTGAAACAAAAAACTACTTATTCAGCCACCAAATACTAGCATTCAAAACTGTAGCAAATCCAACCCAAGCTAAATATGGAATCAATAAATAAGCTGAAGTTTTATTGATTTTGACGAATTTCAAATATGTTTCATAAATCATCAGCCATAAAAGCGCGATTTCGACTAAAGCCAACATCGGGTTTTTTAATCCGAAGAATAAATAAGACCAAATAGCATTTAAAATCAATTGAATGATGAAGAAAAGCAGTGCTTTTTTAACTTCCTCAGTATGTTCTTTTATTCGGTCCCAAACTAGCGCTGCTGCAATTGCCATAAATATGTAAAGAACTGTCCAAACGGGCATAAAAATCCAATTCGGCGGATTAAAAACTGGTTTTTCCAACGTTACATACCAAGTCTCAATACTTGGTCTTGTTACTAAACTAGCAGAATATCCAACTGTTAAACAAATTACTAAAGCTATAGCGATTTTTACAAATTTATTCATGATATCAAATTTTGAATTCAAAAATAGTCAAAAGAAAAGTTTAAACCATATAGATAAAAAATTATCCCTTTAAGGCGAAAAAACTATCTTTGCCAAAATTTTATAATTCATGTTAACAGCAGCCGATTTTATACCAAATTCATATACTTCAGCAATCGAAAACGGAAACTTTGAATGGAGCGCTCCAAGCAACATTGCCTTAGTGAAATACTGGGGGAAAAAAGACAACCAGATTCCAGCAAATCCTTCTGTTAGTTTTACTCTAAATAACTGTAAAACAATTACAAAATTAGGTTTTGAAAAAAGAGACGCTTCGAGTTTACTCAACGTGACAAATGGTTTTTCTTTTGATTTACTTTTTGAAGGAAAACCAAAAGAAGATTTCAAACCAAAAATTCAGAAGTTTTTAGAAAGAGTTGAAGTTTATCTGCCGTTTTTGAAAGAATATCATTTTACAATTGACACTCAAAATACTTTCCCTCATAGTTCAGGAATTGCTTCTTCGGCTTCTGGAATGGCGGCTTTGGCAATGAATTTTATGAGTTTGGAGAGAAAATTGAATCCAGAAATGACCGATGAGTATTTCTATCAAAAAGCTTCATTTCTAGCGCGATTAGGTTCTGGAAGCGCTTGCAGAAGTGTGAAAGGGAATGTTGTCGTTTGGGGAAATCAGGAAAATATTGAAGGAAGCACCGATTTGTTTGGTGTAGAATTTCCATATACGATTCACGAGAATTTCAAGAATTATCAAGATACTATTTTATTGGTTGACAAAGGCGAGAAACAAGTTTCGAGCACAGTTGGGCACGATTTAATGCACAACCATCCGTATGCTGAAAGACGTTTTGCTCAGGCACATGAAAATCTGGATAAATTAATTTCCATTTTTGAAAACGGAGATTTAAACGAGTTTATAAAAGTTGTAGAAAGTGAAGCATTGACACTACACGCTATGATGATGACCTCTATGCCGTACTTTATTTTGATGAAACCAAACACACTGCAAATCATAAATGCGATCTGGAAATTTAGAAATGAAACCCAGATTCCAGTATGTTTTACGCTAGATGCTGGAGCAAATGTGCATGTACTTTATCCCGAAAACGTTAGCGAAAAAGTACTTCAATTTATTCAGGACGAATTAGTTGTATTTTGTCAGAATAGTCAATACATTTGCGACAAAATTGGGAGCGGTGCAATTGCATTATAATTTTCCGTATCTTTAATTAAATTTTCTTGGTTATGGATATTCAATTAGAAAAACGCGAAGCGATGGAGATGTTGAAAAAAACTGATGATCCTTCAATCATTATGGCAGTTGCAAAATTGCTTAGAAAAAACAAAAAAGATTGGTGGAACGATTTGACCGATCAACAAAAAGAGGATATAGCTCAAAGTGAATTAGAATTTGAAAGAGGAGAATTTACGAGCTATGAGGATGTGATGAAAAAATACAGATAGTGGATCTTAAAGTAAGTTTTTCAAAAACAGCGGAGAAAAATTTAGATTCAGTTTTAAAGTTCATTGAAGCAAGATGGTCAGAAAAATCAAAAAAGATTTTTATTGTCAAATTTGAAAAAGCAATTTCAATAATGGTGATGAATCCAGAAATTTTTCCAAATCAACTGTGAATAAAAAATATCGAAAATGTGTTATAACAAAGCAATCGAGCCTATTATATAGTTTTAGTGCAAACGAAATCAGGATTCACAACATTTTCGACACTAGACAAAACCCAAATAAAATAAAGAAAGACATAAAATAAATCATGAAAGGACCACTATTTTACTCAAAAATATTACTCTTTGGAGAATACGGAATTATCCGCGACTCTAAAGGACTTTCTATTCCTTATAATTTTTACAACGGCGCTTTAAAAAAATCTGAAGAGCCTACAGAAGAAGCGATTTCATCAAACAAAAGTTTAAGAAGTTTTGCATCTTATCTTGAAGTGTTGCATACGCAACAGCCAGAATTGGTTACTTTCGATTTAGAAACTTTAAAAAATGATGTTGAAACTGGAATGTATTTCGATTCTAGTATTCCGCAGGGATATGGTGTTGGGAGCAGCGGTGCTCTTGTTGCAGCTATTTACGATAAATATGCTACCAACAAAATCACTGTTCTGGAAAATCTGACTCGTGAAAAATTATTGCACTTAAAAAATATATTTTCTCAAATGGAAAGCTTTTTCCACGGAAAAAGTTCTGGTTTAGATCCTTTAAACAGCTATTTGAGCATTCCAATCTTAATCAATTCGAAAGACAATATTGAAGCAACTGGAATTCCAACTCAAAGTTTTGACGGAAAAGGTGCTGTATTTTTGTTAGACTCAGGAATTGTTGGAGAAACTGCTCCAATGGTAAGTATTTTTATGGAAAACTTAAAAGATAAAGGCTTCCGTGCTATGCTTAAAAATCAGTTTGTGAAATATACAGATGCCTGCGTAGAAAACTTCCTGCATGGCGATATGACATCTTTGTTTACCAATACCAAAAAACTTTCTAAAGTTGTCTTAAATCATTTTAAACCCATGATTCCAGAACAATTTCACGGAATCTGGCAACACGGAATTGACTCTAACGATTATTACCTAAAACTTTGCGGTTCTGGAGGAGGTGGTTATATCCTTGGTTTTACCGAAGATTTAGAAAGAGCCAAAGCATCCTTAAAAGACTATAAATTAGAAGTAGTTTATCAGTTTTAAAGTTAAACCTCTTAAAAATATTGTTGTGATGTATTGAATACCCTTTCCTAACATTTAATCTTAAAAAATTATTGCCTATGAAAAGTATTTTAAAGATTATCAAAGCAACTTTTTTAGGAGGAATTCTTTTTTTAGTGCCTTTAGTTGTACTATTAATTGTTTTGGAAAAAGGATATGGTATTGTACAAAAAACAACACTTCCGTTAGTAAGTGCTTTACCAAAAGTAAGCGTTTTAGGACTTGCAATTCAAGAACTTGTTGGATTATTAATCATAATTCTAATCTGTCTGGTTGCTGGATTATTGGCAAGAACTGCAGCGGCAGAAAAATTGGTTCAGAAATTAGAAGAAGGAATTTTAAGTTTTGTTCCCGGTTATTCATTTATGAAAAGCATGAATGAAAATATATTGGGATTAGAATCTAAAGACGATTTAAAAGTAATATTAGTTCCTACTGATGCTGGTTTACAATTTGCTTTTTTAATAGAACAAATCAGTGATGAGAAATCTACAGTTTTTATACCAGATGCTCCAAACCCTTGGAGCGGGTCGGTCGTTTTTGTAGATAAAAAAGATATTACAGAAATCGATATTACGCAAAAACAAGCTTTGGCCTGCATTCGAAAATTAGGTTACGGATCTGAAGAATTGTTAAAAAACAAGCTCTAGTTTTCAGAATCAAAAAATATACTTTAACTTCCCTACATCAAATTAATCCCACTATATCATCTATGTTAAGCAGACAACAAAAACTTTTAGTAATGAAAATTGTTAGTCTGTTCTCTGTAGTTCGAGGTTACAATATTCCAATTATCGTTTTAGCCCAGTATTTATCGGCAATTTTTATATTGGCGCCAGAAATTAGAGCGCTGGATATTTTGCTTGATTTTCACTTGTTTTTAATTGTTTTTGCTTCGGCTATTACAATCGCTTCAGGATATATCATCAATAATTTTTACGACAGTCAGAAGGATTTGATTAATCGTCCGAATAAATCGATGCTGGATCGTTTGGTTAGTCAGAAAACTAAATTGAACGTTTATTTCAGTTTGAATTTTCTCGCTGTTCTAATGGCTTTTATAGTTTCCTGGAGAGCTTTTTTGTTCTTTTCAGGTTATATTTTTATGATTTGGTTTTATTCTCATAAAATTAAAAAATATCCCATTATTGGAAATTTAATGTCTGCATTGCTTGCTGTAACACCGTTTTTTGCCATTCTTTTATATTTCTATAATAAGATTTCGTTTGAAGAAATTGAGAATCATATGAGTCATTTTGTAGTGATTTCGGCACATGCGGTTTTCTTGTTTCTGCTTTTATTGATTCGCGAAATGATAAAAGATTTAGAAAACCTGAAAGGCGATTTAGTAAGCGACTATAGAACCATTCCGGTTTTATACGGAGAAAAAATTTCTAAGCAAATTATCACGGGGTTGACTTTGTCTACCATTTTACCTGTTTACGTTTTGGTTAATATTTATGATGTAGGCTATATGGACATTTATTTTTATGTGTGTTTTGGAGTTTTGCTTTTCTTCCTGATTTATTTATGGAAATCGGACTCTAAAGAACAATATCTAAGACTACATAATGTTCTTAAGTTCCTGATTGTATCTGGCGTTTGCTGCATTGTTCTGATTAATCCAAGCGTCTTATGGCATGGTCGCGAATTGATTTCTAATTACTAAAGCTTTTTATTTCACAGAGATTCGCAAAGTCTTTTTGTGTAACTCCGCGAAATTCTTTGCGAATCTCTGCGGAACAATCTATTTTAAAAAGACCAATTATATTGCTCCTAAACCTCTTAAAATAAAGCGCTATTAATCTAAGAACATTGAACTTAAGATTTATTAGCAGGAAAAAACTATCTTTGCACAAATTAATGATTCTATGAACAACAAGGAAGGCAACAATAAAAGAGGTGGATCGAGACCAAATAGCTCACGACCAAACTCTAACAAGCCAAAACCTCCTATGGCTAAGCGCGCGCAAGGGCCTAAAAAAGTAAAACCTGAAGTTAAAGCTGCTCAGGAAGCTGCTGCTGAAAAATTGAGAAAACAAAATCAGCCAGCAAAGAGACAAAAGGCTTCAGATGAAATTCGTCTAAACAAATACATCTCTAATTCTGGTGTTTGTTCTCGTCGTGACGCCGACATTTATATTCAGTCTGGAAACGTTAAAGTTAACGGTACTGTAGTTACAGAAATGGGTTATTTGGTAAAACTAAATGATGTTGTAAACTTTGACGGTGTTACATTAACTCCTGAAAAGAAAGAATATATTTTATTAAATAAGCCTAAAAACTTTACGACTGCCTTTGACGAAGGTCAGGAATATCGTAACGTTCTAGAACTTGTTCGTGGCGCTACAAATGCAAAAATTGCTGCTGTAGGAAGAATGGACAAGAATACAACTGGTTTATTATTGTTTACAAACGATACTGATATGATTCGTAAGTTTACATTGCCAAACCAGAAATCGTCTAAAATCTATCAGGTTTCTTTAGACAAAAACTTAAAATTTGAAGATTTAGAAAAAATCAGCAAAGGTTTAGTTCTTGATGGACACCGCGTTTTTGTTGAAGAAGTAAGCTATATTGATAATGAACCAAAAAGCGAAGTTGGTCTTAAACTGCGTACTGCTAACGTAAAAGTGGTGCGTTCAATTTTTGAATCTTTCGAATACAATGTATTGCGTATTGACCGTGTTTCGTTTGCTGGATTAACCAAAAAGAATCTTCCTCGTGGAAATTGGCGCTTTTTGACCGATCAAGAAGTTATCAATTTGAAAAACACATAAGCATTTTTCAAATTTAAGTCATAAATGAATCCTGTTTTCTTCTAGAAAATGGGATTTTTTATTTTTAAAAACTAAAGAAATTATGTCCGAAAAGGGTAAAAATAGATCTTCCGATAGATTGGTTTTTATCTTCTACAGTTTCGTAAGATGAAAAACCTAGGATGATTTTAATTCCGGGAGGAATGCTGTTTAAAATATCTCTTTTTTGGTCTTCTAAAAGGAGTTTTAAACTTTCTATTAATTGAAGATTGTATCTTAAATAAGACATTACAAGTAATGCTGAAAAGTTAAGTATTTCTCTGGCTGTTTCGCTTTTAATGCCAACTTCGTTTGAAACCATTTCTGAAATTCTACCTTTTTTGTTGGAGAATAATTCTTTCAGTAAAGCATTTCCTTCTATGCGGTAACAATCGTCGACTGATAAAATTCTGCCTGCATTAAAGTCTATTTCTTGATAAAAAGTAGAATCTTCTTGGATTAATGAAACGATTTCAGAATAAAAATCAGATTCTTCGGCTTTGTTGTAGAGTCCCATTAAAATTGTACCGATCGAGACGTCTATTCCCTTTATTAAAAGTGCATCATTCTCAAAATAAAACTTGTTTAACTTGGAGACAACATTAGAAGAAATAAAGCGTCTAAGTTCAATTTGTAGGTTTGGGGTCATACTCATAACTTAAAAAATAATTATTTATACTGATTTAAAATAATCGATAAAATGAGGCTTTTTATCGTTTATCGAGATAAAAATATAAAAAATTTTAACATTTCCAAAAATTAAGTTAAAAATTTACCTTCTTAATAACCAGTTCTTAACACTAAAAACGTCTTAACGCTAGTAAACACAACCCTTTCGTTGTCAAACACAAAAGAAAAAAAGTTAAGAAAAGTTTGATGTTTATTTTTGCAAGCAACGCCAAAAAGCTGAAATTGTTATAGAATTAAAATAAAATGTTTCGATATTCCCACACAATATTCAAAAATATGCCCAAATAAACCACCGCAAACAGAAAGTTAACAAAACTTGAAGCGATGAATCCTAATAGAGATCCAGTCGCTGCTTTTAGAGCTCGTTTATGGTTTTGAGAATCATACATTAATTCGCCAATTAAAGCGCCTAAAAATGGTCCAATAATAATTCCAAAAGGAATTGGAGCAAAGATTCCGACAATTAAACCAATGTTGGTTCCCCATACTCCATAAGAGCTTCCTCCGAACTTTTTAGTGCCTTTTGAAGGAATAATATAGTCTAATATAGTAATGATGACCATTAGAACAAAAGTAATCCCTAAAACCCAATAATTATTTTCGACTGCTTTAGTCAGGTAAAGTAATAATATTCCAACCCAAGAACTAGATAATCCAGGAAGAACAGGAAGAAAACTTCCAAAAACACCAACGATTACACATATAAATCCTAGCAGTACTAAAAGTAAATCCATAATATTTTTGTAAGTTTGTACTTATTATTTTAAACATTTTAATAGTATGAGAACTCTTGTAAAAATAGTTTTTTTTCTATTCTTCGTATTCTCCATTAGCGAAAATACGATAGCTTAATCTAAGAAACTTTCTACAGATGACAAAGCAATACAGGACAGTCTTTACACCAGCAATAAGAAAAAAGTAATAAATTTTTCTATGAGAGACTTTGATAATCTGTTTTTCGATTTTTTTAATAAAAAAAACAATCCTAATATCTTTCTGAGTAAAATTGAATTTTACACCTATACGGTTCAAATAGCAGCTTTTTCAGACAGACTTATCAAATTATACCCTGATCAAAAGGAAGTTGCAGAAAAAAACAAAGAAAATTGGCTTTCGGAAAACTATGAAGATTATTTAGAATACAAAGCTTCTCAAAAAAAATAATCGTATTTTTGTTATATCATCCAATTTTAAAACTTTGAGGCAGTTTTTCCCTTTTTTTATTTGTATCCTATTTAATTCTTGTCAATACTTTGAGAAGCAGGTTCCGTCTGAAAAAGAATTACTTCAAAAAGAGTTGAAATCTATTAACTGGAAAGAAGTTGATGAATATCCTTCTTTGCCTGATTGCGATAAAATTGGTGATAAAAAGCTTCGCCAGCAATGTTTTTTTGAAGTGATGTCGAATCTTATTCAAGAAAAACTCAACGTTGATACTTTATCTATTTTATATCCAGAATTGGATACCATCGAAGTAAAAGTAACCGTTTTTCCTAACTCAACTATGAAGTTTGAACCTCAGTTTCCTAAAGATTCTGTAGTGTACGATACCATAAAAATTGACAGCATTCTGCACGCACGACTAGTCGATTTTCCGAAAGTAAATCCAGCCATAAAACGCGGTATTCCGGTAAAAACACAGTTTATTCTGCCTGTTATTATAAAAGCAAAAGAAGAAAAGTAATTATTTTTTAAACTGACGTCCTTTCCATTTATAAGAACCAAATAAACTGTACAAAGCAACAGTCGAACTAAAAAATGGATACCATAGACTACTTAACAAAAGACTTTTAATTCTCTTATTTGCCAAAAATCGATTAGTGATTAAAAGCAAAATAAAGTCAATTGAAATTTTAGAAAAAGCAAAAATTACAAAAATTGGATAAGAGCAAATCCCTAAAAGAAGAGAGAAAAATCCGATTACAAAACTCAGATTTCCGAAGAAAACAATCAATCCAAGAAACTTTCCAAAAGTGCTGTTATACGAACTTGTTTTAGCCGCCCAACGCACTCTTTGATGAAATAAAGATGTCCAGTTTTCAGTTGGTTTTGTTGTTACGATCGCTTCTTCTGCTTTTAAATAATATACTTTTTCAGGACACTTTTGAATCGCTTTTTGCAGTAAAAAAACATCATCTCCGCTGGCAATTTTATCATTCCCTTCAAAACCATTTAAACTTTCGAAGAATGCTTTTGTGTAAGCAAAATTAGCTCCGTTGCACATAAAACCCTTATTTAAACCAAAACTTCCAATTGTAGCGCCTTGCAGACTCGTTAAATCCAATTGCTGAAAATGATCTAGAAATGAGTTTTCACACTGATACGTTACAGCTCCAGCAAGCATGGAAACTTTGTTCTGCTGAATGTAATTATCAAAAGTCAACAGCCAATTTTCGGGAACAATACAATCGGCATCGGTTGTAATAACCCAATCGGTTTTTACGTGCTGCATTGCCGTTGTAATGGCATCTTTTTTAGGAGAATTGGAAATTCTGATATTGTCAATTATCGAAATTTGGAATTTGGAATTTAAAAATTGGAATTTCTCGTTAGAGCTATCATCAACTAAAATTACTTCAAATAAATCTGTTGGATAATTTAGCTTTGAAAGACTTTCCAAAAGTAGGGGCAGATTTTCTTTTTCATTTCTAAAAGGAACAATTATCGTAAAACTTGTTTTTGGCTTTAAATCACTTTTCTGATATTGTTTCACCTTGAAAAAACCATAAATCAGCAAAGAAATGCTAACGATATAAATGGCTAATATGGCAAACAATCCGAAAATCATTCTGGAGTTTTCGTTTTAAAATTCAGCACAAAAAAGCTTCCTAAAACTACTGGAAGAACTACGTTTAAAAACCACATTAAAGTACTTATAAAAACAACAATCCATTCGTTGACACCCAAAATTCCGAAGAAATAAATCGCAACACTTCCTTTTACCGCAAAGTCTAAAAACTGAAAAGTTGGCAATGAAGAAGCTAAAAAGTAAACTGATGTTATCGCTGCCATCAAAGTTAAATAAGGCAAATCGACATCAAAACCTAAAAACAAAAAGTAATACTGATGCGAGAAAACCAAATAACGACAGATACCTAAAAAGATATTTTTCTGATGAACCGATTTGGGAATTTCATTGATTTTATGAATCAGTTTTTCTATCGAATATCCTTTGACTTTTATCTTTTTAATGGAGAACAAAATAATCAGAATCAATAAAAATCCGCCAAAAAGAATCAAGACTGTTTTAGTAGTAATTACATTAAATTGCGCATTGAAATAGAGTAATCCGAAAATTCCAAAAATGATCGTTAAAATCATCTGGATTCCGTTGCAAATCAGGTTTAAGAAAACCACTCTTTTGGCTTCTGATTTCGGATAATACAGCGCTTTTCCTGCATACTCTCCTACTCCATTCGGTGTAAAAATTCCTGCCGTCAAAGCAGCCAAAACCTGTTTTGTCGCTTCATAAACCGATATTTTATGAATAACCTGCGCTAGATTCTGCCATTTCAAAATCTCGAAATAACGGTTCAAAACGCTCAAAAGCAAGATAAATGAAACCCCTAAAACCGACTGATTTTTTTGGAACAAAGCAATAAACTTCTGCCAGTCTAGTTTATCGTTGTTAGCCAACTGATTATAAATAAAATAAAATGCGCCGCCAACAATTAAAAGTTTGACTACGAGAACTAGGAATTGCTTAGCTTTGTGAGGAATTGAAATCATGCCGCAAAAGTAAAGCTATTTCACAAAGATTCGCGAAGAAATCACAAAGATACACGGAGAAAATAAAAACTTTAAGAATCTCTGTGGCAATTTGAAAATGAGAAAATGAATTGTTTCATTTTTCAAAAACTTGAAACTTGAAACAAAAAAACTTGAAACAAAAACTCTCTTGACACAAGAACGCATCATATTAGGTATTGACCCCGGAACCACAATTATGGGGTTTGGATTGATTAAAGTAATCAATAAAAAAATGGAATTTCTGCAATTGAATGAATTGCAGCTTTCCAAATACGACAATCATTACCAAAAACTAAGAATCATTTTTGAAAGAACCATTGAACTTATCGAAACGCATTGTCCAGACGAAATTGCTATTGAAGCACCTTTCTTTGGCAAAAACGTACAATCGATGTTGAAGCTCGGGCGCGCACAAGGCGTTGCAATGGCAGCAGGACTTTCAAGAGGCATTCCGATTACTGAATACGAACCTAAAAAGATAAAAATGGCGATTACCGGAAACGGAAATGCCAGTAAAGAACAAGTTGCCAAAATGTTGCAACAGCTTTTAGGATTAAAAGAATTACCAAAAAATCTCGATTCAACAGATGGTTTGGCTGCTGCGGTTTGTCATTTCTTTAATTCGGGAAAAGTTGTGGCTGGAAAAAGTTATTCGGGTTGGGATGCTTTTGTGAAACAGAATGAGGATTGAGTTAAAAAATGAGTCAATGTGTCAATTTGCCAATTTGATAATTTTATAAACAACGAATAAATTATCTAATTGACATTTTCTCTAATTATCTAATTAAAAAATGAGCGGTATCTACATTCATATTCCTTTTTGCAAGCAGGCTTGTCATTACTGCGACTTTCATTTTTCGACTTCGATGAAGAAAAAAGATGAAATGGTTTTGGCTTTGGCTAAAGAAATTGCTATACGCAAAACCGAAAGTGATAGTGAAATTGAAACCATTTATTTTGGCGGAGGAACTCCTTCTTTTTTAACCAATTACGAAATAAACTTTTTAATTTCTGAAGTTTATAAAAACTATAAAGTTGTAGAAAACCCTGAAATTACACTTGAAGCTAATCCGGATGATTTGTCTGCTGAACGAATTCTGGAATTATCTAAAAGCCCAATAAATAGATTAAGCATCGGAATTCAGTCTTTTTATGAAGAGGATTTAAAGATGATGAATCGTGCCCATAATTCAGCGGAAGCCAAAAAATGTCTAGAAGAAGCGACAAAGTATTTCGATAATATTTCATTGGATTTAATTTACGGAATTCCAGGAATGAGCGACGAGATGTGGAGACATAATATTCAGACTGCTTTAGATTTTGGCATTCCGCATATTTCGAGTTATGCTTTGACTGTTGAACCCAAAACGGCTTTAAGCAAATTAATTCAAACCGGAAAAGTTGCTGAACCACAAGACGAAGTGGCTTCAAATCATTTTATGATTTTGGTTGAAACGCTTCAAAAGAATGGTTTTATTCATTACGAATTATCAAATTTTGGAAAAGAAAAGTACTTCTCCAAAAACAATTCAGCGTATTGGCTGGGCAAGAAATACATCGGAATTGGACCTTCGGCACATAGTTATGATGGCGAAAAAAGAGGCTGGAATATTGCTAATAATTCGTTGTATCTAAAAGCAATTCAAAACAACGAACTTCCAATTGAAACCGAAATCTTAACTGTTTCTGATCGTTATAATGAATATATCATGACGGGTTTGCGAACCATTTGGGGCGTTTCTCTAGAGAGAATTGAAAAGGAATTCGGATCAGAATATTTGAATTATTTACTGGAACAAGCTCAAAAGTTCTTAAAGGACGATTTGCTATCGATCGAAAACAATATTTTAAAACCAACTCTTAAAGGAAAATTTTTAACGGATGGAATTGCTTCAGATTTATTTTATCTAAATTTGGATGAATAAAAATTAGCCACGAAGGCATAAAGGCTCAAATTTATTAAACTTTGTGACTTAGCGTCTTTGCGGCATAAAATCCAAATTTGTGTTAGCAAAAATCAACAACTTCGAAATCGACTTATCAAAACCCATTGATATTTCTATTCCATTAACCAATACAGATGAAAATCCGATTGCCTGGTATATTGAAAAACCAGTCATTGAACCAGTAGTTTTTGGCGATTGGATTGGAAAAGTTTCTGAAGGAAAATCATCTACGAATTTCAATAATATTTTCTTCAATCCGCATGGGCATGGAACGCATACGGAATGCTTGGGGCATATTACCAATGATTTTTACAGTATTAACCAATCTCTAAAACAATTCTTCTTTTTTGCTAAACTGATTACGGTTAAACCTGAAAAGATTGGAGATGATTTTGTGATTACGAAAGAAAACATTTCGACTTCGCTCAATGTGACATCACTGGATAGCGCTTCGACTTCGCTCAGCGTGACAAATGAGGCTTTAATAATTCGGACTCTTCCAAATCAGCTGGAAAAAAAGTCTCGAAAATATTCCAATACCAATCCGCCGTATTTGTCTGAAGATGCTGCAATTTTTATCCGCGAAAGCGAAATTCAGCATTTACTGATTGATCTCCCAAGTGTGGATAAAGAACATGACGAAGGAAAATTATTAGCACATAAAGCATTTTGGAATGTAAAAGACACAAATAATTTAAATCAAGATGCACGGTTCAATGCGACAATTACAGAAATGATTTATGTTGCAGACGAAATTGAAGACGGAAATTATATACTAAATCTTCAAATCGCTTCGTTTGAAAATGATGCAAGTCCAAGCAAACCAATTTTATATAAAATTTAAAAGGCCGCCACTAGTTGCACTAATTTTCGCGAATTTCTTTTTTTATTTGCCACAGATTAAAAAGATTCACACAGATTTAATCATTTTTAATCCTTTAATCTGTGGCAAAAAATAATTCGTGAAAATTAGTGTAATTAGTGACAAAAAAATTAGACAATATGATTAGTGTTTCAACTGACAAAACCAAACTCGATGTCCCATTTATACAGAACTTTTTAAAAGACATTTATTGGGCTGCAGGACGAACGATTGACGAAGTGCAACGAACTATTGATGCTTCGGTTTGTTTTGGAATTTATTTAGAGGACAAACAAATTGGCTTTGCACGTGTGATAACCGATTATGTCGTTTTTGCTTATTTAATGGATGTTTTTATTGATGAAGAACATCGCGGAAAAGGTTATTCTTCCATTTTAATTGAAGCGATGATGAAAGAACCTCAATTGCAAGAAGTTAAAATCTGGCGATTGGCAACAACTGATGCTCACTTTTTATACGAGAAATTCGGATTTACAAAACTAAATCATCCTGAAAAAATGATGGAAAAAATAGTCAAATGAAAACAGTTTTAAAACTTGAGGAAGTCGCATTATTCCTTCTTGGAATCTTTTTGTTCAACCGCTTAAATTATGAATGGTGGTGGTTTCTTACTTTAATTTTAGCTCCCGATTTATCAATGATGGGTTATGTTTTTGGAAACAAATCTGGAGCATTTCTTTATAACATCTTTCATCACAAAGGGATTGCGCTTTTGATTTATGCCATCGGATTTTATTTAAGCATTGAAATGGTGCAATTAGCGGGAATTATTCTATTTTCACATTCGGCAATGGATCGTATTTTTGGATATGGTCTTAAATATGAAAAAGGCTTTAAATACACACATTTAGGTGAAATTGGTAAATAAACAGTTATGAATTTAGAAACGTTTTACGAATATTGTCTTTCAAAAAAAGGAGCCAGCGAACATTTTCCTTTTGATGAAGATACTTTTGTCTTTAAGGTGGGCGGAAAAATGTTTGCTTTGTCTTCTCTTTCTCAATGGGAAAAAAATGAGCAATCAGCAAATTTAAAATGCGACCCAGACCGCGCACAGGAACTTCGAGCAGAGTATGACGAAATACAACCTGGATTTCATATGAGTAAAGTACACTGGAATACCGTGGCTTTGAACGGAAATTTACCTGATAAATTCGTGAAGGAACTTATAGACCATTCATACGAATTGGTTTTCAAAAGTTTGGCAAAGAAAATTCAAAATGAAATTATCGAATTAGAAAATTAGGCATTACATTTGCATCGTAAGAAAAAAAATTTAGCAGCTTAGCCGCTTTGAAACTTAGCAACTAATAAACAATGAAAGAACAATTTAAAAAATTTCTAAACGAAGAACAAGATCCAAAAGCGATTGAAAAAATAACTTCGAAACTTACTGATTTATTAATGAAAGGTGAAGAAGTTGGTTACATCGCCGTGCAAAAAAAGCCTGCAATTACTGTTTTTCCTGATAGTATAATCTTAACCAATAAACGTATTATTATTTGCACGCCTAAAAACTTAGGCCTTTCAATGAATTTTACAGATTATACTTGGGATGATATTACAAGCTCATTTGTAAAAGAAAATATTTTAGGTTCTGAGTTTTCATTTAGCACTAATACAGACCTGATTATTTCTATAGATTATATTCCGAAAATTCAGGCTAGAAAAATGTATACCTATGCTAAAGAGCAATTAGATTTATTAAAAAATCCTGTTCAGACAGCTGCTCCAGTTCAAGAAATTGTGGAAGAAGCAGAAGTTGAAGACGAAATCGAAGAGGTAGAAACAGAAGAAGTAACAAGCTTTGCAGAAATTTTACCTGCAGCTCCAGCTGTGACAGAAACTTTTGAACCGCTTTCGACGCAACCAACTCAACCTGCTGGAGAACGTAGACTAAGTGATTTATCTAAAGAAGAACTTTTTGATAAATTACAGAATTACAAAAAACTTCTTGATAATGGTTTGATCATGCAAGGAGAATATGATGCTTACAAAAAAGAGATTTTAAGTTATATGTAATTTTAAAGTACAAAGTTCTGAGTACAAAGTACAAAGATTATTGACTTTGTCTAAAATAAAAAGCCCGAAATAGAGATTCTATTTCGGGCTTTGCATTTATAACTTTGTACTTAGAAACTTTGCACTTACAAAGTCGCTTTTTGCTTTTCAACAAATTTATGAGATTGTAGTTCCAGTAACTCTTTTGCATTTTTTCGCTGCAGATCGAATAGACCTTTATCTTCTGCAATATCAGCATAAACTTTATCATGCATTTCGGCACTAGTTTTAACCAATAATTCACGTTGGTATTTATTTTGTGTCAAAGTTGCTTTCATTGCAGTTTCGGCTTCTTCTTGCTTGAAATCGAATTCCCCTTTTGGTGCTAATAATTTAGCGATAATCGGAGATGTTTCAATTGCCAGAAACAACAGCATAATGAAAAATGACGGAAGCCAAGGCAGTTTGTTCAATGCATTGATGCGCGCCATTAATCCGTCGAAGCCTTCTATGATCGGTTGTGTCTGCGAAACTTTTTTATCTAAATCGGCCTGAAGCTGTACGCCAGCTTTTTCTTTTTCAGCAATTTTAGCTTCATTTGCCTTTTTAAGCGTTTCAAATTCTTTTAAAGCCGCATCGTGTTTTTCTCGTTTCTCTTTATAAACCGGACCTTTTCCTAATTTTTTAGTTCCGGTTGTTCCTTCAGCTTCAGTAATATAAACTGAATACAAATCGTTTACTTCTTTCTCTTTCTTTAGAATGTCCGCTTTAAGCGCAGCAATTTCAGCTTTATTTTTATCTAAATCTGTTTTGAAGTACGTTCCAATTTGTTTTTTGTTGGCCAATTCCATTTCGTTTTTCTCTTTCAATAAAACGGTATTGATTTCCTTTTCGAAAATTTTAATCTCCAAAGGCTTAGAAATTACAATCGCAATAATAATAGCCAAAGCAATACGCGGAGTTGCCTGAAGGAATTCGTCCAGAAAACGGTCTCTTTTTTTAATCGTAGAAACGATAAATCGGTCTAAATTGAAGATTAGCAAACTCCAAACAAATCCGAAAATTAAAGCGGGATAAATAGAATCGAAAACAGTAAAAAGTGCATAAGCACTAGCTAAAAAAGCCATAACTGCTGTAAAGAACACGGTGGCGCCAATACCAACATATTTGGTTTGTTCGCCTTCTGAGCAGTCTTTCAAGAGATCACGGTCGGCTCCTGAACATAGGATAAAAAATTGTTTTAACATGATTGATGATTTTTGATTGTGATTGATATGGCAAATTTAACGCCAAATTTTCAAATACAGTCAAAATATCAATTTCTTTTTAGTTGTGAATCAAAGGTTTGAAAGCACAATGTTAGTTAAACATTAATAATTATAAGCAATAACTGACTAATCATAACACTATGTTAATTTTTTTTCAAGGCTTTAGTAATACACGGGTCTTAGTTTCGCAACCGAAATTAAACTAAACACACACAATGAAAAAATTTTATCTATTAACAGCATTCTTTTTATTCGCCTTTACAGGTTTTGCTCAGAAAGCTATTATATCTGGAAAGATATTAGATGCCGATGACAAACTGCCTCTTCCTGGAGCAATGGTTCAAATTGTAGGCGAGAAAAAATACACCGTTTCTGACTACAACGGTCGTTTTGAATTATTAAATATTAATGAAGGAACTTACCAAGTTGAAGTAAAATATATTGGATATACTTCTTTAACTCAAGAAATAAAAGTGGAGCAAGGAAAAAACAACGTAATTGATTTTTCTCTTAAAGCTTCTGAGAATGAACTGAAAGAAGTTATCGTTGGAGATATCTTAAAAGGTCAGGCAAAAGCGCTGAATCAACAAAAAAATAACAAAAACATCGGAAACGTAATCTCTTCAGATCAAATGGGTCGTTTTCCTGATGCTAACGTTGGAGACGCTTTAAAACGTGTTCCAGGTATCACAATGCAGAATGATCAAGGTGAAGCTCGTAACATTATTATTAGAGGTTTAGCTCCATCTTTGAACTCTGTAACTTTAAATGGAGACCGTATTCCATCTGCTGAAGGAGATAACAGAAACGTACAAATGGACTTAATTCCGTCTGATATGATTTCTACAATCGAAGTAAACAAAACACTAACATCAGACATGGATGCAGATGCAATTGGAGGTTCTGTAAACTTAATTACAAGAGCAACTCCAAACGGAGAAAGAATTTCTGCAACTCTTGCAGGAGGTTATTTACCAATTCGTGATCACGCTTCTTATACTGCTGGTTTTGTTTATGGTAACCGTTTTGCTAATGATAAATTAGGAGTTGTTTTCAGCGGATCTTATAACAATGTGGATTACGGTTCTGATAACGTCGAAAACGAATGGGTAAAAGATGAGTTTGGAAATGACTATTTACAAGCTTCTGAAATTAGAAAGTATGATGTACAACGTATTCGTCGTAGTGCGTCTGTTGCTTTAGATTATAAATTCAATGACAACAATACCATTTTTGCCAATGCAATCTACAACTGGAGAGATGATAGAGAAAACCGTTTCAGAACTACTTACGATGATATTGAGCCACTTTATAATGGCGAAGAAATTGTTGGTTTTGAAGGCCGTGTAAAACGTCAGACAAAAGGTGGTTTAGACAATAATAGAAACAAAAACAGAAGATTAGAAGATCAAAGAGTTCAAAACTATTCTATTCGTGGAGAACATTTAATCAATTCTACATTAGATTTAGATTGGTCTGCTAACTATGCAAAAGCTAGAGAATACCGTCCAGGTGAGCGTTATATCGAATACCGTCAAAAAGGTCTAGAAATGTTTGAAGATTTATCAGATATCAGATTTCCTTTAATCACTACTGTTGGTGAATCTGTTGACGAATTTAAATTTGACTCTGTTACTGAAAATACAGACGAAACAAGCGAAAGCGAATTTGGTGCTAAAGTAAACATTCGTTTCCCATTCTCTGTAATTGCAGGAGAAAAAGGAAGATTGAGAACGGGTCTTAGACTTCGCCTGAAGGAAAAAGAAAGAAACAATATGTTCTATTCTTATACTCCGCTTAATGATGATATGGAATTATTATCGCAAGTTCCGACATCTTATTATGATGGAAACGGGTTTAATCCAGGAAGCAAATATGTACCGGGAACTTTCGCTTCTGCTAACTATTTAGGAGGTTTAGATTTGAACAATGCTTCTTTATTTGAAAAAGAAACAGATCCAGCAGAATATTTAGCTGTAAATTACAATGCTAAAGAAAGAATTACTGCTGCTTATGTAAGATGGGATCAGGATTTTAACGATAAACTTTCTATGGTTTTAGGTTTCCGTGTGGAGAATACTCATATCGATTATACAGGAAACCGTGTATTAGACGAGGAAGAATTAGAAAGCAAAATCAACAACACCAACTCTTACACTAATTTATTGCCAAGTATTTCATTCCAATACAACGCAACAAAAGATTTAGTTTTGAGAGCTGCTGCTACAACTGCATTGGCTAGACCAAACTATTATGCATTGGCTCCTTATGTAAACAATATCGCTGCCGATAAAGAAATTACAGCTGGAAATCCAGATCTTAAAGCTACCTATTCATACAATTATGATTTCATGGCTGAGAACTATTTCAAATCTGTTGGTTTAATTTCCGGAGGTGTTTTCTACAAAAGATTAAATGATTTCATTTACAATTACAGCGACAATCAATATACAGATGCGAAATTTGCTGCAGATTTCCCTAATCAAGCAAACCCAGTTCCAGCAGGAGAAAATTGGTCTTTCTTACAATCAAGAAATGGAGAAAATGTAGATGTTTACGGGTTTGAAGTTGCATTCCAACGCCAATTGGATTTCTTACCAGGTAAATTCCTAAAAGGCTTTGGAATCTATTTGAATTATACTTACACGCAATCTAAAGCAAAAGGTATTGCCGATGAGGACGGAAACGAAAGAAATGATATTAGTCTTCCAGGTACAACTCCACACATGTTTAACGGATCTTTATCTTGGGAAAACAAACGTTTCTCTGCAAGAATCTCAACCAACTTTACATCTGATTATTTAGATGAATTAGGTTCTGAGTCTTACAAAGACAGCTACTATGACAAGCAGTTTTTCTTAGATGCAAATGCTTCTTATAAAATCACTCCAAAATTGCGCTTTTTTGCTGAAGCTAATAACTTAACAAACCAACCGTTACGTTACTACCAAGGAGTTGCGGCTCATACAAAACAAGCTGAATATTACCAGCCTCGTTACAATTTCGGATTGAAATTAGACTTGTAATCTGCACTTTTTTAAAATTCTTAAATTAGACAGAGTTTAGCGCTCTGTCTAATTGCATTAAAATATATAACATAATGAAAAATAAATCTTTAGTCGCTCTTTTACTTTTAGCTATTTCATTTACAGCTTGTAAAGACGATAAATTAGCGCCAGTTCAGCCAAACGCTGTAAAACCAACAGCCGTTACAGAAGCTTTACCTCACGATACAGACGATCCTTCAATTTGGATAAACCCAACAGATCCTTCAAAAAGTATTATTGTTGGAACAGATAAAGACACAGACGGAGGATTGTATGCTTTTGATTTGAGTGGAAAAATCCTTAAAAAATCAATTCCGTTAAAACGTCCAAACAATGTTGATATCGCTTACGGATTGATTATTGACGGAAAAAAAGTAGACGTTGCGGTTACAACTGAACGTGAAGAAAACAAAATCAGAATTTTCAGTTTACCAGATTTAGAGCCAATTGATAACGGCGGAATTCCTGTTTTTGAAGGAGAAGCGCAACGCGATCCAATGGGAATTTCGTTATATACGCGCCCAAGCGACGGAAAGATTTTTGCCATTGTAGGAAGAAAAACAGGTCCTTCTGGAAGTTATTTATGGCAATATGAACTTTCTGGAAACGGAAAATTTGCTGCAGCAAAAGTGGTTCGCAAATTCGGAACATACAGCGGTAAAAAAGAAATTGAAGCTATTGCTGTAGATAACGAATTAGGTTTTGTGTACTATTGCGATGAGCAGGCTGGAATTAGAAAATACAAAGCAGATCCAGCTTTAAACGATAATAAAGAATTAGCTTTCTTTGGCCAGAAAGATTTCAAAGCAGATCACGAAGGAATTGCGATTTACAAAAAAACAGATTCTACAGGATATATTTTAGTATCCAATCAGCAGGCCAATTCTTTTATGGTTTATCCAAGAGAAGGCGCAAACGGCAATCCAAACAATCATTCTTTATTGGCAGAAGTTCCGACTTCTACAATTGAATGTGACGGTGCAGATGTTACGAGCGTAAACTTAGGCCCAAAATATAAAAACGGACTTTTTGTAGCGATGAGCAACGGAATGACTTTCCATTATTATGCTTGGGATTTGATTCAAAAACGCATCGACGAAGCTAAGAAATAAAGATTCAGTGTTGATTTGAAATTGCAGTTTTTCGGTACTTTCCTTTAAACTGTACTGAAAACTGCGTTTCAATGTCTTTAAAAAGTACTTATTGTCAGGCTGAGCGAAGTCGAAGAATCGGGATCATTCAGGGAGGCACAAGAAGTATCAAACAAACACAAAAACAAAAAAAGCTGTTCATTTCTGAACAGCTTTTTTATTTTGAATTAAATAATTCCTTTTATTCTGTAATCGGTGCTCCTGCTAAGATTTCAGCATTTGCAAACTCTTCAAATTTGGCAAAATTAGCTTTGAATTTCTGAGCTAATTCTAACGCTTTTTTATCGTATAAATCTTTGTCTTCCCAAGTATTTCTAGGATTTAGAATTTCTTCTGGAACATTCGGGCAAGATTGTGGTTTTGCAATTCCAAACACTTTGTGATCTACATACTCTACGTTGTCTAATTCTCCTTTTAAAGCAGCAGTAATCATTGCACGAGTATATTTCAGTTTCATACGGCTTCCCACTCCATAAGGCTCGCCTGTCCAACCTGTGTTGATCAACCAAACTTTTACTCCCGCATCTTTCATTTTCTTGCTCAACATCTCTGCATAACGCGTTGGGTGTAAAGGCATAAATGGCGCTCCAAAACAAGCAGAGAAATTAGGCTGAGGCTCTGTTACACCAGCTTCTGTACCAGCAACTTTTGCTGTATATCCAGAAATAAAGTGGTAAGCCGCCTGACCTGGATTTAATCTTGAAATTGGAGGCAGAATTCCGAAAGAATCGGCCGTTAAGAAAAATATATTTTTAGGATTATGTCCAATCAAACCTGGCTGTACATTATCAATATGTGTAATTGGGTAACTTACACGAGTATTTTGAGTAATAGAAACATCGTCAAAATCAACTACGTTTGTTCCTTCTTTGAAAACCACATTTTCTAAAAGCGCTCCTTTTTTGATTGCTCTAAAAATGTCTGGTTCATTTTCTTCTGTTAAATTAATCACTTTTGCATAACATCCGCCTTCAAAATTGAAAACAGTGTTTTCGTTTGTCCAACCATGTTCGTCGTCTCCAATTAATTTACGCTCTGGATCTGCAGATAAAGTCGTTTTTCCTGTACCAGACAATCCGAAGAAGATTGCTGTATCTCCTGCTTCACCAACATTGGCGCTGCAGTGCATTGGAAGTGTATTTTTGAAAACCGGAAGAATAAAGTTTAATGCAGAGAAAATTCCTTTTTTCATTTCTCCCGTATAACCTGTTCCACCAATTAAAGCAATTTTTTTAGTAAAATCTAAAATAGCAAAATTAGACTGACGTGTTCCGTCTACAGCAGGATCTGCCATAAAACTTGGAGCACAAACTACGGTTCGATTCTGGAGTAAAATTAGCCAGTTCTGAATCTTCTGGACGTAAGAACATATTGTAGCAAAACAAGTTTGACCAAGCAGTTTCTGTTACAACACGAACATTTAATCTATAATTTGGATCAGAACAAACATAAGAATCGCGAACAAAAACTTCTTTGTCTGATAAAAATGCTGTTACCTTATTATAAAGCTTTTCAAAAGCTTGGGGCTCAAAAGGGATATTTACATTTCCCCACCAAACTTGATCTTTAGTGATATCATCTTTTACGATAAAACGATCTTGTGGAGAACGACCTGTAAATTCGCCTGTATTAATTGCTAACGCTCCTGTAGAATTCTCAACACCTTGTCCTGACTGCAAAGTAATCGCATGTAATTCATCTGCAGATAGTTGATAACGAACTTTTGCATTTTCAATTCCTAACTCTTTTAACGAAATCGATTGCGCGAAAACTGTATTAGTGTCCATAAGTTTTTAAGTTGTGTGTGATTTTTTGTTTAAAGCAAAATTACAGATTTATTTTTATTTCTTTTAAAATACTTAAATTTCACTTTAATTTATATGAAAAAAGAGAAATTTCACTTTAAAAATTATAAAAAGAAAAAAATAACTGCCTCTAATTTGTTTATTTACAACCTTATAAGCGAATTTGTTATATTATTTTTGTTTGACAACAGAAAATACAAAAAAGTCACATAAATAAAGTTATATGTTATTTATGTGACAAAATTAAAGATTAATTCTTAGACAGAATTTTTTTTTCGGGATTTTATGATTTTCTCTTCAATATCGTAAAGAATAATAGCGCCCAACCAATAATTAATAGAAAACCACCCACAGGAGTTGCGAATACGATAATTTTAGATTCAAACAAAGTGTAGTCTTTTGTAGACAATACATAAATTGAACCACTGAAAAGAACAACACCTGCTACTACAAAATTATAGATCGTTTTTAAGGTCTTTTCGGCTATATCTTTTTGAGTCGATAAAAAGAGAAGAAATAAGGCATGATACATTTGGTAACGAACACCAACTTCAAAAGTATTTAATTGATCAACTGAAAGATATTTTTTCAATAAGTGAGCACCAAAAGCACCCAAAATAATAGCTAACATACCGATAAAAGCTCCAGTTAAAACGATTCTTCTTTTCATAATATATCTCTTTTGAAATTTGAAACAAAAATACTTCAAACGAACCGAAAAAACACTTTAGTTGTTGGATTATTTAGAACAAAATCAGGTTATTTTTTATCCTATTCCAAAAAATAAATTGAATTTTATTTAATTTGAATTGTTATATTTATAACATTTAAATATATTTGCGTTAAATATTTGAGACATGAGAAACGTTTTAATAATTGGAGCAGGAAGATCTGCATCGTCTTTGATTCGATATTTACTATCAAAATCTAATGAAGAAAAGCTGCATTTAACCGTAGCCGATCTTTCATTGAATCTCGCAAAAGCAAAGACTCAGAATCATCCGAATGCCACACCGCTTGCCTTAGATATTTTTAATTCCGATGAAAGAAAAAAAGCTATTGCAAATGCGTCAATAGTAATTTCTATGCTTCCTGCACATTTGCATATCGAAATTGCAAAAGATTGTTTAGAATTTAAAAAACATCTTGTTACAGCTTCTTATATAAGTGATGGCATGCAAGCTTTAAACGAAGAAGCCATCAAAAACAATCTGATTTTCATGAATGAAATTGGTCTCGATCCAGGCATCGACCACATGAGTGCCATGAAAGTTATTGACGAAATCGGATCGAAAGGCGGTAAAATGCTTTTGTTTGAATCTTTCTGTGGCGGACTTGTAGCTCCTGAATCTGACAATAATTTATGGAATTACAAATTTACTTGGGCACCTCGTAATGTTGTTTTAGCAGGACAAGGCGGCGCTGCGAAGTTTATTCAGGAAGGAACTTATAAATATATTCCGTACAGTGCTTTGTTTAGAAGAACTGAATTTCTAGAAGTAGAAGGTTACGGAAAATTTGAAGCCTATTCGAATCGGGATTCTCTTAAATACCGTTCGGTTTATGGCTTGGATGATATTCTGACATTATATAGAGGCACAATCAGAAGAGTGGGGTATTCTCGCGCTTGGAATATGTTTGTACAGCTCGGGATGACTGATGATAGCTATGTTTTAGAGGGGTCAGAAAATATGAGTTATCGTCAGTTCATCAATTCTTTCCTTCCGTATCATCCAACTGATTCTGTTGAAATTAAAACTCGATTGATTCTAAAAATCGATCAGGACGATATTATGTGGGATAAACTTTTAGAATTGGATTTATTTAACCCAGATAAAAAGGTAAATCTGCCAAATGCTACTCCGGCTCAAATCTTAGAAAAAATTCTGACTGACAGCTGGGCTCTTGAACCAGAGGACAAAGATATGATTGTGATGTATCATAAATTTGGCTATGAACTAAATGGAGAAAAGAAACAAATCGATTCAAAAATGGTTTGTATCGGCGAAGACCAGACCTATACCGCAATGGCAAAAACAGTCGGGCTTCCGGTTGCAATTGCCACTTTATTAATCTTAAACGGAAAAATTACAACTCCAGGCGTTCAGCTTCCTATTAACAAAGAAGTGTATGAACCAATTTTGAAAGAGTTAGAAGAATATGGGGTCATTTTTAACGAACAAAATGTGCCTTATTTTGGATACAATCCGGACCTGTTTTAGTCTGGATCTGCATGTTTATTTTTAGATTTTTTTTTAATTAGTTTTTAATTTTATCCGCTTCTCCCATCAGAAGCGGATTTTTTTCTTTTAAATAGCTGGGGTAAGCGTAATGGGCAATTTATACAATACTCGTACTGGCAAACCATTGTTTGAGCCTGGAATCCATTTAGGAGAAAGTTTTATAACCCTAACAGCTTCTTCACCGGTTCCATACCCTATATCTTCTACTGCTTTAACATCAGATAGCGTACCGTCTTTCTCAATAATAAACTGCAGTTTGACCTTTCCTCCATATTTCAGTGCTTTTTCTGGAACTTTAAAGTTTTTGCCCACAAACCTATAAAACTTGTTTATTCCACCTGGAAAATCAGGCTTTTTCTCAATGCTATCAACCTTCATTTCCAAAGGTCTATCCTCATCTTTCGAAGTATTTTCCTGAGCCATACTTTTCGTACTCATGAAAATCAATATTAGTAATACAAAACTCTGAGTAAATATTCTCTTCATATTTTTAATTGTTTAACCGCTAAATATTATATACTATACTTACAAATATAGATTTTTACTTTAATTAAAGTTGTTCCAATTTTAGCGCCAGAACAAAAAAAAATCCGTTCAAAAAGAACGGATTTTTTTGTTTTTATTTAATGCCCTAAAGGTCTCGCCAATTGAACAACCATCGGTAAAATAAATTTAGAACTTACAGGTTCGCCATCCTTAGTTGCTGGAATCCATTTTGGGCAGATTTTCATAACACGAATAGCTTCGGCACCCAAACCATATCCTAAATCTTTTACAATTTTTATATTAGATAAAGACCCATCTTTTTCAATTGTGAAATGTATATAATACTTTCCATCTACTTTTTTTTCGTAAGCAATCTCAGGCATCTTATAATTTTGAGCATAAAAGATGTAAAAATCGGTTAAACCATTAGGAAATTCTGCCTGAGTTTCTACACTTACAGTATTATCAGATTTAGCAGAAAGATCTATTAGTTCTACTTCTTGTGCCCAACTTTTTGAATTACATGAAAGCAGTAAAAAAAAGGAAAAAGCAACTTTAAATATTAAATTAGAAAATGGTTTCATTTGTAGCATATTTTTTACAAATCTACACTAATTCTTATTTCTTTTAAATTTTTTGCTAATTATTATTTTGAATAGTAATTGGTAAAGTATAAAGGACTCTAACAGGTTTTCCGTGTTCGCTTCCTGGAATCCATTTTGGAGAAAGTTTTAAAACTCGAGTCGCCTCTTCTGCTACTCCATAACCTAAATCTTTTACGACTTTAAATTCAGACAAACTTCCATCTTTTTCGACCATAAACTCAATAAAAATTTTGCCATCCTTTTTTTGTTTCGAAAATTCTTCTGGCATTTTAAAATTTTGTCCCACAAACATATAGAACTTTTCTATTCCACCAGGAAATTGTGGTTGTTTAACATCTGCCTTTTCATTAACGCCAATACTGTTTTTTCCATTAAAACTGGTTTGCGCAGTAGCTTCCGAATTAAAAGCAATTAACAATAAAATAGAAACGACACTTACAGAACTCACTTTTAAAACCATTGCAATTGGCGATTTTTCTTTAGTCATCATGAGCAAACGTTTTTTTGTTATTTGATAATTGATAGTACTTGCCAAAACGACGGTATGTTTATTTGAAGCAAATTGCAACAATAAGTTCTGATAACTTCTAACTTCTCCAAATTTTTTATTTACAGCTTCATCAGCTAAAAATTCATGATTGAGCTTTATGGCTTTTTCAAACAAAACAAATATCGGATTAAACCAAAATACGATTTGCAAAACCTCAACAAAAAGAATATCCAAAGTATGTTTTTGCTCTAAATGTGCTTTTTCATGAGCTATTAATTCTGATGGAATTTTTCCATTTGTAAAATCTTCTTTACTAATAAAAATAGCATTCCAGAAAGAATGTGGTAAAACCGATTCTTTCATTAAAACAAGTTTCTGATTGTCTATAAATTGTACCGAATTCTTTTTCATTTTCAAGAAAAAGGAAGAAACATTTACAGCAAATCGAATCAATAAAATTGTTGCAATGAGAACATAAATTGCACTTAAAAAGAAATATACGATTTCATTGTATGAAACTTTGTTTAAGATTGATTGATTAGACACAATCATTATTTCATCCAGCTGAATTGTTTTAATTTTTGACGAAAAAAATGATGCAATCGAAAACAATTGCAGCGGGATAACTAGACTAAAAACCAAACTTCCGAGAAGATAAGCACGATTGAATCGAAACATTCTTTCGTTTTCTAACAACAATTTATATACCGCATAAAAAACAACAAGCAGTACACCGGATTTTAAAAGATACGTTATCATTTCTTCTTTTTTTGAATTTCTGAATCGATTATTTTTTTAAGATCTTCTAGTTCTGAAGCCGATAAATTGGTCTCAGTTGTAAAGAATGAAGCAAACTGTGAAGCCGAATTATTAAAGAAATTACTAATTAATCCTTTTACGTGTTTTGCAAAATAGTCTGTTTTCTTGACCAGCGGATAATATTCTCTCGAATTTCCGAATTCGGTATACGCCACAAATTTCTTATCGATCATTCGTTTTAAAAGCGTCGCCACGGTTGTTGTTGCTGGTTTTGGTTCAGGATACGCTTCGAGCAAATCTTTCATAAAAGCCTTTTCAAGCTTCCATAAATGCTCCATTAATTGTTCTTCTGCATTTGATAATTGTATCATGGTTTTGTGTTTTCAAGTTTTTCTGTTTCGGCCAATTCCTTTTTATATTCCTCCAAATTCCATTCAACATTCAATTTTGTCGCATATTCGGCCATAGTTCCAAGTCCGACTTCTGCACGCCTTTTATCGACATTATCTGGATCTATCATTGGCGCTATCCGAATTTTATTAGTCTTTTTATTCATTGAACTCTGACTGCCATAAATTTGTTTTTTTCCTTCTCTCAAAGCCACTCTATCTTCCAAATAGGCCAGATTCCCTGGATTGGCATTTCCGTTTTTAACCGCCTCTCTCATCATAGGCAGATATTTTTGTTGGTATTTTAAATCGGCATGCTGAATCACCAGAAACAAAGTCTGATTTCCCTGAGAACCTACAACATTTTTTCCCAACCAGCCTCTTTCGTCCAATATTTTCATCACCTTAATGAGGTTAATACTGTCTTTTCTTTCCATGATTTTACCAATGCTGTCAATTTTCTTTTTATCGGGTTTTGAAGCTCTATAAACATTCATAAATTCTCCTCGAATTTCCTGATCTTCGGTATAAATTTCTGCAAGCTGTTTTTCCAGCACTTTATCATAATTTGCTCCAATAATATCTAACTTCTTTTGCAGCTTATCAATTGTTTTATTCCATTGTTTTTCTGAGTGCAAAGACTTTAAATCGTTATCAATTTTAAGATGGGCAATATTCTCGTATCCGTTATCGATAGAAAGATTCAGCCATTTAAATGCTTTTTTATGCTGCCTTGCCATAGAAGCAGAACAGCCTGCGTTGTATAAGTCTCGATCGTCTTTCTGTTCTATTTTAAACGCTTTTTCATAATACGAAACAGACAATTCATAGTTTTTTGCTGTATAACAAGAATCTGCTTTACGAACCCATTCTTTATACGTTTGGGCTTGCAGAAAAATACAGTTCATCACTAATAAAGAGAGTGTAATTATTTTTTTCATGTTTTAGAGGTTAGTTGGTTTATCTAATATTTTGTTCCGAAATCAATTCTCCTTTTTCGTAATTTTTGATTCCTTTTAATTTTCCTTTGTCCGAATAAAACTTCCATTCTCCAAAATAAAACCAATGCGTTTCAACCGAATTCGTTTCTAATTTTGTTTTCCCTTTCGATTCCAGTTTTCCGTTTTCGTAATAACTTTTTACGATACAGATTCCGTTTTTGTATTTCTCCGTTTTGTAGATTTTTCCGTTAATGTAGGATTTCCACTTTTTTACCGGAAGATCATTTTTATAATATTCATACGATTTATAATCTGTTCCGTCTTGTGAATAGGTATCAATCCAAACACCTTCTTTTTTCTTGTCAATCTTCTGATTAATCGGCTGACTTTTACAACCCAAAAGCATTGAACCTAAAAGAAATAATAAAAAGATGTTTTTCATATTTACGTCTTAATTCTACAACTATAGATGCTGTTCTACAAATGTAGAATTAATTTTCAAACTTGCAAATATTTTTTTTAAGATTCTGATATCTTAAGACTTAAAAGTTCTTATAACCTAAATTTTCTTGATTTACCTAAATGCGTTAGGGATTGAGGCGGCATCCTTTTATGTAGCGGAGCGGAATAAAAGATATAGCCGAAAGCCCGACCGAAGGGAACGCCCATAAAAAAATCCGCTCATTTCTGAACGGATTCTATATCTAAATTCAACTTTGTCAAAGTTTAAAACTTTGACAAAGTATCAAAAAATATTTGCTACTTTGCTACTTTGCGAGCAAAAAAAACTTAGTGCCTTAGCGCCTTCGCGGCAAAAAAACTTATTTACTTAATTCCACAAAATACTTGTAAAACAACGGAATAGTTTCAATACCTTTCAAGTAATTAAAGATCCCGAAATGCTCATTTGGCGAGTGAATCGCATCGCTATCCAAACCAAATCCCATTAAGATTGTTTTACTTTTTAATTCTTTCTCAAACAAAGCCACAATCGGAATACTTCCGCCAGAACGAACCGGAATCGCAGGAACTCCAAACGTTTCTGTATACGCTTTGTTTGCCGCCTGATACCCAATGCTGTCAATTGGCGTAACATAACCTTGACCACCGTGGTGAGGTGTAACTTTTACCGTAACTCCAGCAGGCGCAATGCTTGTAAAATGTTTGGTAAAAAGTTCTGTAATCTCTTCCCATTCCTGATTTGGAACCAAACGCATTGAGATTTTAGCAAAAGCTTTACTCGCAATAACCGTTTTAGCACCTTCGCCAGTGTAACCGCCCCAGATTCCGTTTACGTCTAAAGTCGGACGGATTGAGTTGCGCTCGTTGGTTACATATCCCTTTTCACCATAAATATCAGCAATGTTTAGAGCATTTTTATATTTTTCTAAGCTGAAAGGCGCTTTTGCCATTTCGGCTCTTTCTTCTGCAGATAATTCTTCTACTTTATCGTAGAAACCTGGAATGGTAATATGATTGTTTTCGTCGTGAAGCGAAGCAATCATTTTTGCCAGGATATTAATTGGGTTTGCCACAGCTCCACCGTATAAACCTGAATGCAAATCGCGGTTTGGACCTGTAACTTCTACCTCAACATAACTCAAACCTCTTAAACCTGTCGTGATAGATGGCTGTTGGTTGGAGATCATTCCTGTATCTGAAATCAAGATGACGTCGTTTTTCAATTTTTCCTGATTGCGTTCTACGAACCAAGCCAAACTTGCAGAACCAACTTCTTCTTCACCTTCGATCATGAATTTTACGTTACAAGGCAACGTATTGCTTTGCACCATTAACTCAAGCGCTTTTACGTGCATGTACATCTGACCTTTGTCGTCACATGCTCCACGCGCGAAGATGGCTCCTTCTGGGTGAATATCTGTAGTTTTAATAACGGGTTCAAAAGGTGGTGAAGTCCATAATTCTAATGGATCTGGCGGTTGTACGTCGTAGTGGCCGTAAACTAAAACCGTTGGAAGATTTGGATCTATAATTTTCTCTCCGTAGATAATTGGGTAACCTGGAGTGTCGCAAGTTTCGACATAATCGCACCCTGCTTTTGATAAACTTTCTTTTACAGCCTCTGCTGTGTCAATAACATCTTGAGAATATGCAGTGTCGGCAGAAACCGACGGAATCTTTAATAATTCGATCAATTCGTTGATAAACCGATCTTTATGTTGTTGAACGTAAGACTTAATATTTTCCATTTAAATTATTTTTATAGAAACCCAAAAGTACAAAAAAGAGAATTAAAAAAAATTTTCAAAAAATGCTTTGATAATTCAAAAGTATGCCTATCTTTGCACCCACAATTACCGCGGATATGGCGAAATTGGTAGACGTGCCAGACTTAGGATCTGGTGCCGCAAGGCGTGTAGGTTCGAGTCCTATTATCCGCACAAAAAAAAGCTTCTGAAGATTTTTCAGAAGCTTTTTTGTTTTTACGTTAATTATTCACGCAATTATTGCTTTTTTGAAAATCAAACACTAATTAAATTTCATAAGAATTCTTTTCTATATTTGATTATTTAAAAATAGTAATCACATTTTGATATATTAACTAATGGGGTATGTAATAATAATATTGGTAATACTAATAATTTATTTTTGGTCTTCAAATAATTCTGCTCAAGAAAAATTAATTGAAGAAAAAAGTCGAATAGAGAATTTTATTATTTTATTAAATATATTAAAGGATTTTGATTGCGGGTTTCGTCTAGTATTTCCTTTCCATAATAATGCTACTCTTTATAAAGAAATAAGTCATCCTTCTTCAAAAAGTATTTCCTTCAGAACTACTAAAACTGATTTAAATATTACAATAACACTTACAGATAAAAACAATAAAAAGTTTTCAAAATATCTCAAATATCCAATAAATTTAAATCAACAAGATACTGCAGAAACAGTAAAAGCAGAATTTTTATATTTTGAAAGCAAATTATTAAAAGAGAATTCTCAATTTTATAAAATAACACTTAATTCAAACAAGTAAAATGAACGAATTAATTTCTCCCAAATACTTAATGAAACTTGTTAGATTAGTTGAAAATGCTATTTGGGAAGAGTATAAAACTTATCGAGAAGTTCGGATTTATATTGAGAAATGGCATGATACTGATCATTACAATTGGGAAAATTTCGCAATCGCAGAAAAACCATCAAAGGAAATTGATTTACTTCAAACTTTACACAATATAGATGGCGAAACACTATTAAAAATAGCTATAGATATGGGAGTGGAAACCCCAGATTTTATTCCATCCATTCCTACTTTTAAAAATGAATTAAAATCAGAATTCAAAACAGCCTATTCTACTTTCGAAAAAGCCCTTAAACAAATTAATACCGACCCGAGTTTAGCAATTGGATTAGCTAATTCCGCATTAGAAAGCATTATTAAAGAAATTTTAAAAGATAAAAGATTTAACAACAAAGTAACAGGAAACGAAACATTATACAAACTATCATCAATAATTCTTAAAGAATTTCACTTAAGAGATGATGAAAATCCAATAGAAATTAAAACTATTGGAAGTTCCCTCTTAGCAATTAATCAGGCTATTGAAAAACTTAGAAGTGAAAAAACCCATTTTCACGGAAAAACAGAAGCAGATTATTTAATAAATGATTCTATATATGCTTTCTTTGTTTTAAATTCTGTCACATCGGTTGGCTTGTTTCTAAATTCTTATTATAAAAATAAATTTCCAAAACCTCAAATTGAAAAAATTGAGGAACCTGATGACTTGCCATTTTAAAAGACCATATTTCTTTTAAGTCCTACACTCATATTTTCATAAACGAATTCACCTTGACGAAAGGAGTTTTTCAGCATTACCAACAGGTTGTCAAACTATGAAAAAAAATTGCGGAAATCACTCTGGAATTTTTTGTCGGTTTTGCTTTTTTCTCCTTTCGTCGAAATGAAGATGTTTTAAAACGTTATTTCCTGTTATTCAACTTCCAGATACGGATGCAAAATTTCGGCTAATTCATTCAGCCAATAAAAACCTTTTTCTAGGTTTTCTCTTTGAGCATAGGCATATCCTCTTTCGTCATCCCTCATTACAACCAATGCAATTGCATAATTTAATTGCCGTATTGCTTTTGCCAAATCTTTGGCATCAATAACATTATTAAAAAAATCTAAGAGTTTCTTTTCTGTTTCTTCCGAAAGATCATTTGTAGCCATTGTCTTATTTTTTTATTTGAAGCAAATATAATAATTTGTATGCTAATTAGCCTACATGAACAAAATAAATCTTTCCACTTTTGAAATATGAATATTTCAGAAGAAACTTTTCTCGTTAATCTTGGTATTCACGTTAGACAATTACGTGAAAAGAAAGGCTTATCTCAACAAGGTTTAGCTGACGACTGTAATATTAACAAATCTCAAATAGCAAGATTAGAAGTTGCGAAAGTAAATACTGGCATAAAGACCCTTGCAAAAATTGCCAATGCTTTAGATGTTGAACTTAAAGAATTGTTTGATTTTCCTTCGAAATGATTTTATCAAAATCCATATTGACAAAATTCAAAGATCTTGATCTAACACAGAAATTAGCTATTATAATTCCTATTTTATTTCTTCTTAGTTGCGCTACGAGACATTATCTGGAGAGTTTTAGAGGTACTTTGATATTTGCCTATGGCGCTACTTTTACCTTATTTTTAAATTTATTTCTTGTAGTTTTTTCTTTTATCAATTCCATTGTACTCATTAAAGATTTAAGATTAAAAATTGTTCCAAAATCCTTATGGCTTTTATTAAGCGCATCGATTTTTCTTTATCTATTTATTGCAATGACAATCACAATGTTTATTCTATAATTTTTCTTTCGGCTAAAGCCTTTTCTTTTTTTAAACATAAAAAAAACCTCCAGCTGAAGCAGGAGGTAATTCATTTAACTTTCTTATTTCATAAAGCATATCCGTCTAGTTTGTCATTTCGACGGAGGAGAAATCTCCACAAGAAACTCGACAAAGATTAGCTTTTCGTTGCGGAGCTACTTGTGGAGATTTCTCGTTCCTCGAAATGACAATACTTTATGGTTACAATGCGGAAAAAACTTTGCAGAGTTACTTGTGGAGATTTGCTTCGCCTATTCGCTATCGCTCGAGTCTCGTTCCTCGAAATGACAATACTTTATGGTTACAATGCGTAAAAAATCCTTTTAATCTTAATAATCTGTGGCTAAATAAAAAAAAACTCTGCGACCCTGCGACTTTGCGAGATTAAAAACCACCAAAAACTATAAATTCAGAAATTTCTTTAATTATTTTATGCTTTAGTATTTAAATATTCTTATTTTTAAAACACCAAAAACCTAATTCTCAAAATTTCACTTGTTTTTAAATCTCAAAAAAAACAATTAGAACACATGAGAAAATACAGATTACTAGTCATTTTTTTAGCAATTATTGCTGTCTTTTATTTTGCGAGAACGGTTCGAAGTTTTACTGTTCAGCACGAAACCAAAACTCTTAAATCGGAGCATTTTATTGTTTCCTATAACGGAATTTATAAAAGCGAGGCCGAAAAAGTCAGCAAACATCTCGAGGAAAATTATTCTAGAATAAGAGAAAATCTAAAAGACGTAGAACACGACCCGATAAAGGTTTTTGTTTACGGTTCGCAATTCAAGTTCAATGAAGCTACGGGCTTAAAAGAAAACACGAAAGGCACAAGTCGTGGTCCAAACGAATTTCATTTTGTATGGACGAATTGGTTTAATTCTATCTTTCCAGACGATCCGCTCAAAACGGCTTTGCATGAGTTTACGCATTGCGTTCAGCTGAACCTATTAATACACAAAGCAAAAGATACCATAATCACCCAAGACCGACTGACTTTTGAAAGGGAATTTGATAAAAAATTCAAAGCCAAATATCCGCGTTGGCTTTGGGAATCAATTAGTATGTTTGAAGCAGAAGAAGTAAATATGTTAAGCGTGAAATATGCCAAAAGCAAAAACTTGACTTTAGAAGATCTTAATAACGGCAATCAGATTTATAATATTGGCTACACGATAATCGAATATATGACCCAAAAATGGGGAAAAGACATTCTGCCCAAACTGATTGCGTCTTTTGGCAATATCGAAAAAACATTGAATGTAACGCAAGAGGAATTTGAAAAAGGCTGGATTGCTTTTTTGGAGGAGAAGTATTGATTCTGCTGTAAAAGTCCATCTAGTTTGTCATTTCGACGAAGGAGAAATCCTCGCGAGAAGCTCTACAAAGATTGGCTTTTCGTTACGGAGTTACTTACGGAGATTTCTCCTTCGTCGAAATGACAAGATTGTGGTTACAATATGAAAAAAAAAAAAAACAAACTTTGTCAAAGTTTAAAACTTTGACAAAGGCCTCTCATGCAGATTTGGAATTTGGAATTTTAAGAATTGGAATTTAATATTTCAATAATCTTATCCACATTCACTTCACTATAATCATTAATATAAAAATCACATGGCGGAAGCTGTTCTTTGGTATGCGTGCTCAAAACTCCAACGACTTTCATTCCGGCATTTAGTCCTGCTGTAACACCCGAAAAAGAATCTTCGAAAACCACACAATCAGAAGGAGAAACTCCAACGCGTTCTGCCGATTTTAGATATACTTCGGGATTTGGTTTATGAAATGTAACGTCTTCGCTGGACATCATCGAATCCATTTTTTCGTCTAGTTTCAGGAAATTGGCGATCAAATCCAAATTTGCACGCGGCGCCGATGTGGCAACTGCAGTTTTGAATCCACGAGATTTTAATTCGTTTAAAAAATCCATATAATGCGGAATCGTTTCGACTTTGTCTTTGTAAATCTCACGGAACATTCCTTCTTTCTCGTCTTCAAGCTTAATCAATTCCTCTCCCTCAATTGGACGTTTGAAGAAATGCGTCATGATATAACTATTGTGTTTTCCGTACATATGTTCTTCAAATTCTTCTTGAGTATACGGAACATTATATTTATCGAAAAACTTTTCAAAAGCGATTACATGATGCGGATTGGTGTGCGAAATCACGCCGTCCATATCAAAAATTACACATTGCTGGCTCATAATTTTGTTTTGTTGTTTTAACGGTTGCAAGATAAGTTTTTCCGCAGAGTTGCGCGGAGGTTTTTTTGCAGAGATTAGCTAAGATTATTTTTGAATCTCGCAAAGTCGCGAAGTCGCAAGGTTTTTTTGTTTCACGCAGATTTTAAAAAGATTTAAGCAGATAAGCGCAGATTATTTATTTTTAAAAATCTCAAAAATTAAATCTGCTAAAATCTGCCGAATCTGCGTGAAACAAAAATCCTTTTAATCTTTATAATCTGTGGCTTTAAAAATAAAACTTTACGCCTTTTGGAATTTGGAATTTAAAAAATTGGGATTTGCTTTCTAGCCGATCCAAATTTTACTTTTAACCAGAGTCATGGTTTGTCTTAAATGCTGATTGCATGCAATTAGAATAATCAAAACCACTAAACCATAACCAACAATCGTATAAATTTCCATATCGGCCAATAAAGTCGATTGTTTTGTGATTGTACTGAAAACCTTTTTCATGGCCAAAACATTTGCATTATCTGCCGAATATCCTTTGGCAATAAAACTTTGAGTTGTGCTTGCAATGGTTTGCTGTGCTTCTGGATTTTCACCAGTAACAAATTGACTTAATTTGAGAAAGTGTTTTTTGTTCAAGAAAACCATTGCATTCTGCATGACGCAGAAGCCAATTGTGCTTCCCCAAAAACGTCCAGAAACCCCAACAATTCCCGAAGAAACCGCCATATTTGCCGGAACCGATGATGTGGTAAATAAGATGAGCGGAACAAATAAAAATCCAACACCGATTCCTTGCAAAATATAGGGAATGATAATATCGCTTAGTGCAATATCTGGCACAAAAAGAAACGTAAACCAGAAATGGAAAATAGCAATAAGCGTAAAACCAATCATAAAAATAATTTTAGTCGAAACAGATTTCATCAGAAAAAATGCGGCTAAAATAAGTCCGATTACGTTTCCTAATCCGTTTATATACTGAACGCCCGCAACACGAGAAGGATCCCAATTCCAGATTGAAAACATTGCCGAATGACAAAGACTCAGTGTTGCTCTGCTGATATAGAAAAGGAAAAACAATAAAAATCCTATTCGCAGATTGGCGTATTTTATAACTTCAAAATTAAAACTTGGTCGTTTTACTAAACGTTCTTTAAAAATGAATAATCCGCCCGTAATGAGCGAAATCATCAAGATTAAAACCATTTCTGAAGACTGCAACCAATATTTTTTCTCAGCATAAACAAAAAAGTAGGCACCGCAAAGAATCGAAATTAAAACCAAAAAATAACTCATCCAGTCGATTTGATACAACGGAATCTTCTTTGTAATTCGGTGCCCCCTGAAAGTAACTAAGATTAAAAAGACGTTTAAAACTTGTAGTCCGCCCGAAACATACAACATATATTTCCAGTCGTAATGATCGAGAAACCACACAGCGATATTCATAATAAAAGGCGTAGACAACAACAGCGCGCCGTAGTAAAATGAAAACCCAATAATAATGGCATTTTTAGTATTGAACTGCTCAATAAGCAATTGTCTGATCGTGATTACAGGAAGCGCCATCAGGATTCCTTCGGCAACTCTCATCAATAAAAAAACCGAAAAATTAGTAATATAAGCTGATGAAATAATGGTAATTCCGATTAAGGAATAAACCGCCATCAGGTAATTTTTTGCAGGAAAAAAACTCGAAAATCGGCTTTCTATTAAAATGGTTGCCAGCAGAGTTCCGTACGTAACACACATCGCAAACTGCAAATCTTCTGGCTCAATATCCAGAAAACTCGCCGCATACGTTACGTTTGACGTATAAACTCCCAATAAAATCATGGAATGCAACAAACAAACGAACAAAATAATAATGATCGCCCATTTTGGAACCCATGATTTAAATATACTTTTATCTTCCATTTTATTTGTGTGCAGCAACAACCGTAATGTTCATTCCTGCTCTTAAAAAATCGGTTTGTTTGTCTTGTTCTTTTAACTGAATTCTAACTGGAATTCTTTGTTCAATTTTTACGAAGTTTCCAGTCGCATTATCTGGAGGTAGCAACGAGAATCTCGCACCACTCGCAGGCGATAACGAAGCAATTGTTCCCACAAAAACTTTGTCGCTTATTGCATCTGCTTTGATTTCAACTTCTTGCCCAACAGTTAAATATTGCAATTGCGTTTCTTTAAAGTTCGCTGTAATCCATTTTTCTTTACTTACAATAGAAAGCAAAGATTGTCCTTCTTTTACCATTTGTCCTGGCTGTAAAGTTCTTTTTCCGATCCATCCATCATAAGGCGCTGTGATTACAGTATATGAAAGAAACAATGCCGCATTATCTGCAACAGCTTGTTTTGAAGCAATATTCGTTTGCGTTGTTGGAACATTCGCTTCAGCGACAGAAGTGCTCAAAGTAGCCGAATGAATTCTGTTTTTCATTTCCTGAAAATGCGCTTGTGCCGACTCGTAATCTGCTTTTACTTTTTCCAATTGCTGAGAAGTTGCTGCTTCTTCGTTTACCAAAGCTTTATATCTTTCATATTCTAGTTTAGTTTTCCAAAGATTTGATTTTGCAGCTTCTAATTGCGACTCGTTAATTGCCGTTGCACTTGCTGTATTAATGGCATTTTTTTGAGCCACAACACTATTTTGTTGCGCATTTTGAACATCGGCAAGCGCCACATTCAATTTCGATTTATATTCTCTATTATCGATCACCACCAAAGTATCTCCTTTATGCACAAATTGGTTTTCGTCAAAACGAACTTCCTGCACATAACCTGTAATTCTCGACATAATTGGTGTAACATATTGTTCTACCTGCGCGTCATTGGTTTCTTCATGGTTTCGGTTAAACACATAAAACCAAATTCCCAAAATAACCCCACTTATAACCAGCGTACACGCAATAATTGTTATTAATATATGAAACGTTTTATTTCTCTTAGTTTCATTTTTTATCTTAACCATCTTTTTTATCTCTTTATCTAAGTTCTTTCTTTTAAATCTTTTCTCTTGCTTCTTTCCTCTAAGGCTTTAGCCTAATCTTTAACCAGCATTTAGCTCTGAGGCATGATCCCAGCCGTATGCATCATTTGGTAATGTTTCAAAACAGCATCCAATCGAGTAGAGATTTTGTTGTATTTTGCCTGAAGCAACGCATTATCAGCATCGACCATTTCGGTAATTAAAACCAATTGATTTAAGTATTTCAGCTTTACAATTCGGTAGTTTTCTTCAGCTAAATCCAAAGCTTTGTCAACCACGACAAATTTTTCAAGAATTTCCTGATACTGCGTATGCTCTTTGTATAACTGATCTTGAATTTCTTCTTTTATAATTTCAGTCTGCATTTTCTGCACATCGATTTTAGTACTCGCCTTTGCCACTTTCGTCTTGTTTTTATACAAAGCCGAAAGATCAAAACGCGCCTCGATTCCCACCTGACCTAAAGTATACAAATACGGATTTGGCGGAAAGAATTTGTAGTTTGGATAATAAAAGCCATAATTCCCGAAGAAGTTTACGCTAGGCAGATAATTCCCTTTTACCAATTGCATTTCGGTTTTACTGATGTTTAATTCCTGACTTGCAATTCGCATTTCTTCGTTCTGCATCGCTTTATTCAGATAAAAATCATACGGATCTAAACCGTTCATTTCGTCCAGACTTGCAGTCGTGTCGATTGCAATTTCTTCGTCTTCCGAAATCTGAATTAAAGTCTTCAGATCGTGAAGCGCAATTTTAATGTTTTTGGAGTTTGTAAGCGCGTTCAACTCACGATCTGAAAGCTGTAATTCGGCACGTATAACCTCATTTTTGGTTACCGTTCCGTGTTTTTGAAGCGATTGCACTTCTTTTAATCGGCTTTTTTCTTCTTTGATGTTTTCTTCAAATATCTTTTGAAGTTCCATCATTTTATAAATCGCCAGATAGTTTGCAACAACTTCCAGTTCAATATCATTTTCTGTTTTTTCCGATTTTATTTTTGCAATTTCGTTTTCCTGATTCGCAATTTTTATTGCGTTATTAATCTTGTTTCCAACGTAAATTGGCATTTTAAAAGTTGAATTTACCTCATAGATTTCAGGAATTGCTTTCGTAACTTCTTTTCCGTTTAAGAAACCATCTCCTTTAAATTCTGTAATGTTGGTAATTCTGGAGTACATCCCGTTTAGTTGTACATCCGGTAATCTAAGTTCTTTTCTTTCTTTGATGTTTTGCTCAGCGAGCGTAATCTCCAGTTGAGATTTAAGGATTTTTTTGTTGTTTTCCTTCGCCAGTTTCATCGCTTCTTGTAAAGAAACCGTATGAACTTCCTGAGCTTGTAAACTACTGAATACTAATACCATTAGTAAAATCAATAAGCTTCTGGGAAAACAATCTTCTTTAGAGTTTGTTTTTGTAAGGAACATGAATATTTGAATAATTTATGCTGCAAAGTTCCTTCATTTTTTGCTTGGCGGATGATTCTAAAAAGTCAATAACATATTCATTTCGGACAAATGTTAAAATTTCATTTTCCGAAAACGTTATATTAAATCACTGAAAAACAATTTATTACAAAATATATTTAGATTGTGATTTTTCACGCAGATTTTAATAGATTTTAGCAGATATGCGCAGATTTTTCTTTTTACTCTCGCAGATTTGCCAGATTGTGCAGATTATAAAGCATTTAAAAAAATCTCTCAAATCTGCGGAATCTGCGAGAGATTTTTTTTACGCATGGAACAAAAAAGAATCTGCAAAATCAGCTAAAATCTATTAAAATCTGCGCGAAACAAAAATATCTATTTACCACGCTCCAAAATTTCTTCTCCATTTAAGTAATCAGAAGGTCTTTGTCCTAAAATCTTAAAAAAAGTATTACTGAAAGTCGGAACACTATTGTAACCAACTTCTAGAGCTACCTCTTTTACCGAAAGTTTTCTTTCTAACAAAAGTTCAATTGCTTTAAGGATTCTTCGAATGGTATAATATTGAATAAAAGACATCTTGAGATCTTTTTGAAATAAGCGATACAAAGATCGTTCGCTAAACCCAAATTCATGCGCCACATCGGCAAAGAGAATCGTTTCTCCCAAATTATTTTCGATATGTCGAAGAATTTTTCCTAATCGTTTATCTTTAGGCTGAGGAAGTTCTAAAGGCAAATTCGTATGACATATCTGCGGAAGAATCGCTTTTATGGCTTTTGCAATCACAAAACTAGGACTTCCTTTTTTCAAATCGCCGTTCCACTGATTGGTAAACATCATCATTTGGAGCAGTAGATTATTCACCGGATAAATACCTTCGCTTTTATAGAAATCATCCTCATCCTTCTCAACCGGAAAATACAAATTTCGCATCATCACATGTTCCGACTTGGGCTCGATACTATGCTCTACTCCCGCGGGAATCCAAATAAAATGTCTTGCAGGCAAAAAATATGATTTCGTTTCAGTTGTCACAAAAACCACATCGCCTTCTGCATACAGCATCTGAGCTTTGTTGTGCTTGTGCGTTGGAACCAGTAATTCACCCATTATATCATGATGACAGTAAATGCTTTTCTTATCGGCATCTACTCTCTTGATGTAATATTTGTCTACTTTAAAAGGGGATTGTTCCATAATATAAAGATAGGAAAGAAATAAATTGCTTCGTCTGTTCGCTATCGCTCGGGGCCAATTTTTTAAATTCCAAAACTGGAGTCTAAAAATATTTAACCGCAAAGCACGCAAGGATTTTTTTCCAAGATTACGTTTATAAACGCAAAGTTCGCAAAGCTATATGATATAGCATTGCGAACTTTGCGTAAACCTTTGCGCTCTTTGCGGTTAAATTTCATAAACTGTATAAAAACAAAAAAGCTTCCCATTAAGAGAAGCTTTTTACAAACTTAGGCGGTCTGGACGGGACTCGAACCCGCGACCCCATGCGTGACAGGCATGTATTCTAACCAACTGAACTACCAAACCCTGCGTTATTGTGGGTGCAAAAATACAACAGAATTTCGTTTCTGCAAGTGTTTTTTCAAATAAAATTTAGACAATTTTTTAATTGGTTAAATTCCAATATTTTAAAAACTCAAGTTTTAATCAAAAAGTAGGAACTTTCTTTTACTTAAACGCTAATAGCGCTAAGATTTACGCAAAGTCCGCAAGTTTTTCATTCACATAACCTGTTGTTTCAAACACTCATTTTTAAACATAGCCCGTGATTTCAACCACGGGAGACGTATTTATATACATTGTGTTCCCGTGGTTGAAGCCACGGGCTATGTTTTTATATAATTAATGGAAAATCTTTATAGAGTTACTTGCGGAGATTACTTCGCCAGTTCGCTTTCGCTCGTGCCTTCGTACCTCAGAATTACAAACTGTGGGTTAAAATTAGAATTAAGAAAAAAAAGAAAAACTTTCTCAATTGTAAGCTTTGCGAACTTTGCATTCTTTAGAAAATATCTTTGCGGACTTTGCGTAAAATCTTAGCGCTCTTTGCGGTAAAATTTTCATCGCATTTAAACAAACCAAAAGTGTTTTAAATCAAAAAAGCCATCCACAAAAGTGGAAAGCTTTTCATTGGTCTAACTACTAAACCAGCTACGAGTTACAAAGTCGTAGCAAAACAACACAACTAATCTTAGATACCGTATTTGGACAAAAAAGCCTTTCTGTTAAGAAAGGCTTCCCCAATATTGCGGTCTGGACGGGACTCGAACCCGCGACCCCATGCGTGACAGGCATGTATTCTAACCAACTGAACTACCAAACCTCTGCGTTATTGCGGTTGCAAAGATAGTACAGAATTTCATTTCTGCAAGTGTTTTTGTAAAAAAAATGAAATAAATTTTCAAATATTTATCCAAAGTTTTGTTTTTCAACCAAATATGTAGTCAATATTTTTTCAAAATTATCGCCAACATTTACTGGAACGTACTTAATTTGGTTCTTCGCACAGGTTAAAGCCAAGTTTTTAAAGTAGGCCTCTACCCTTTTTTCATATTCTTCTTTTACGTTGTCAGCAAAAATCGAAACCTCTTCTCCTGATTCTAAGTCAATAAACTTTCTTGGCGTGTTATCAAAATCAAATTTCAATTCGGTTTCATTATCCACTACATGAAATAAAACCACTTTGTGTTTGTTGTGTTTAAGATGCTGTAAAGCGTTAAAAAGCTTTTCATCATCTTCAGTCTGAAACATATCTGTAAACAAAATAATCATCGAACGGCGATGCATTTTCTCTGCAATCTGATGCAGATATGTTATTGTATCGGTCGTTTTTTTGACTTTTGGCTGAACCAATAATTCTTCCAGTTTATTCAAAAGCATTCTATGGTGACGATCACTTCCTTTTTCTGGAGCGTAATATTCATATTTATCCGAGAAAACGCTTAACCCAACGGCATCGCGCTGTTTCTTTAGAATATTCATCAAGACCGCCGAAGCCAAAACCGCAAAACCAATCTTCTTTTCATAAAAAGGCTGATTCGATTTGAGCTCAGGATAATGCATTGATGACGAATTATCTACAATCAAATGACAGCGCAAATTGGTTTCTTCCTCAAAACGTTTCGTGTACAAACGATCCGTTTTGGCGAATAATTTCCAGTCGATATGTTTTGTGCTTTCGCCTGCATTATAAACTTTATGCTCAGCAAATTCGGCCGAAAATCCATGAAACGGACTCTTGTGCATTCCCGATATAAAACCTTCCACAACCTGATTGGCCAGCATTTCAAGATGCTGAAAACTGGAGACTTTCTCTATTTCCGATTCGATTTTCATTCGGTTTCTTTTTTAATATTTTGTGCTTTATAAAGCAAATCTGTCGCCTGAAACAATTTACGTTTCAAGATCGGACTAAAATTAGGGTTTTCTTTTAAGAATCGCTGTACTTCATCAAAAGCAAATTTCGACGAATATTTCCCAACGGTATTATCCAACCAGTCTTTCGGAAAGAAAATATCTCCCGTTCGCTGAATTTCATCAACCAAATCTAATGAAAATCTAATATATTTCTGCGCACTTTCTTGACGAAGCGGATGATTTACATTTGCCAAACCTACAGAAACCCAAGATTCTTTTTCACGATTTGCATCGTCTTTTAAAGATTCTATAAAAGCACTCCGAACCGATTCATCTTTGGATAATGAAGGCAATAAAAACTCAAAACGCTTTTGCTTATCCGGATTCGTAAATGATGTTCTGGTTTTCTCCAAGATTTCATCGGCTTTTGGATGTTCAAAAATAGCCAGATTCATTGCCATATTGGTATAATCGTCTTCGTTTAATTTCAAGTTCGGAATCGAGATTTCTCTGTTCCAAACTTTATACAAACTGGCTTTCGCCGAATCAGAATAGGCAATTGAGCTAAATAATCCGAATAAAGTCTTTTTGATATTCGCAGATAAATTGGCCTGTAAACACTCGTATAAAACACCTTCAAGCTGTTTCTGAACTTTACTTTGCTGTTTTTCTGTCAATAATCTCCAGTAAATCGTATTTAAATTTCCTGAAACAATTCTCAAAACCAATTCGTTTTGTTCTGTTTGAATCCCTTTTAGAAAACAATCAAAAGCTTTTTCTGGCGAAACATTGCCAATCAAAGTATTTTCATAAAGATTACTATAACTAGAAGCTCTTGCCATTTCATCTTTTAAATCAGCAATATAATTTAAATTGTTCCCGTCAAGCGGAAAAACTCCGTATCCAAAACCATTATAATTGTAAACAAGGGCAAGCGGTTTTTCAAGTCCGATAGCTTCTTTTATAACGGTATTTTTGTCATTAATATTAACCGATAAAACCTTTACCTCTTTACCATAAACTAAACCAATCTGAAAAACCTGAGGCCAAATATTCTCTGATTTATCCTCGGCTTGTTGTTGAATTTCAAAACTTTTAATTTGGTTTTTAGCATCATATTCGATTTGATCCGTAAAAATGGCTCTCCCCGATTTATTTACCCAGACATCGCTCCATTTTTTCATATCTAATGGAGTTTCGGCATCGAGAAGTTCTACGAGATTATTCCAATCGGCATTGTCGTTGGCATATTTCTGAATGTATTTTTCGATTCCTTTTTGGAACGCTTCCTTTCCCATCGAAGCCTCTAACTGACGCATCATAATTGGTGCTTTGTTGTAAATAATGGCTCCATATAGTGAACCCGCATCTTTTAAATTCGCCAAATGCTGTTTGATAGGATGTGTTCCTAAAGATCGATCTTCCGCGAAAGCGCTAGGATAATGCGCCGTGAAAAACTGCAGATTATGATTGACTTTCGGAAAAATCGGATTCATGATTTTATCGGCCATAAAGTTGGCAAATACTTCTTTCATCCAAACGTCGTCAAACCATTTCATGGTTACCAAATCGCCAAACCACATGTGTGAGGTTTCGTGTGCGATGAGTTTTGCGCGGTTTAATTTCTCACTGTCGGTTGCGCTGTTGTCTAGAAACAAAGTCGATTCTCTGTATTGAATTGCTCCTACATGCTCCATTCCACCATATTGAAAAACTGGAATAGATGCAAAATCCAATTTCTGAAACGGAAATTTATAATGGGTATATTTTTCTAAAAAATCTAAAGATTGTTGATGCAAATTGAAGATAGTATCAGCGCTTACGCGAAATTTCTCCGGACTATTTTCACGATACAACATCGTCATTTCTAAACCTGGCTTTCGTGTCGCGCTTTTGAATTTTCCGGCAACGAAAGAAAATAAATACGTGCTCATTTTGTCTGATTCTGCAAAAGTGTACAGTGTAAAATCTCCCTTTTCGGTTTTTTCTTTTACATGGGCTCCAGCCAAAACTGACCATTCTTTGGGCACAGAAAGACTTAGTCTATAAGTAGCTTTTATGTCTGGCTGATCGAAACACGGGAACAATGTACTTGCGCGATCTGGAACTAATAAAGTGTATAGAAAATCATCATTTCTATTTAATGATAAATTACCTGCAATAAAAGAAATTGAAATGCTATTTTTTCCTGAAACTAAAGCCGAAGAATCAATCACAATATGGCCATTTTCGTGTACAATTGAAACCTTTTTTCCATTGACTTCAATTGCTTGTATGTTTTCCGTTTTCTCTTTAAAATCTAAATAAACATAACGATAAGGATGATTTGGCAAAGTTACTCCTAAAACCAAATTGGCTTTAATTTGTTCTTCTTTTTTATTCGGAATTTCAAATGAAAGTCCGTAAGTGACATCTGAGATTTCCTGTTTTCTATAATTAGCCAATGACTCTGAAACACCTTTATCCAAAAGATAAACCTGCATTTCTTTTGACTGCGAAAAACCATTAAAAATCAAGATAAAAAAACAAAGAAAGCTGTAGAAAATTTTCATTTTTTAAGGAATATAAGATTTGCTAAAATTAGCAAAAGCATTGATTTTTCGCAAACAATTACTGCAACAACATTGCATTTAAAAATAAGATTTCTATATTTGCAACACTATTGCATTAATTCTGACTTTAAATGAGTCGGAAATAATCTCAACGAATGAAAAAGAAACTTAAACTTATTAATCTTTTAATGCCTTTAATTGTATTGTTCGCAATACTTTTTCCGGCTGTCCATTCGTACGAACACATTTTAGACACTCATAATTGCAAAGAGAAATTAGAGTTTTCTGTTTCCGAAAAACCGCAATTTAAAGCCAAACTGCATTCGTTTCATAAATGTTCGATTTGCGATTTTAAATTCAGTGCTGTTGGCACCTTTGAGTTTACTGCTTTTCAGTTCTTCAAGAATAAACCTGTTGTAAAACACCTTAATTTTTACAACAAACCGCATTTTACATTTTTTAAGGGCTCTTTATTTTCCCTTCGAGCCCCGCCTTTTACACTTTAGTATTTTTTTGTGTTCCCGATTGTTTTGCCATTCGGCTATTTAATTGTTTTTATGATTTCAAAATCCTAAAACATTCAAAGGCTATTTTATTCATTTTAAGCATTTAATACAACATATTGATATTGATATTGATATTGATATTGATATTGATATTGATATTGATATTGATATTGACATTGACATTGACATTGAAATAGCTTTTTCTACACAAAAAACACTTTCCAATTTTTATCGATTTACTGCATTCGAACTAAATCCCAATTTAGGTTTTTAGTTGCGGCTATGCTGTTTTAACTAGAGAAAAGATATATGTCGCTTCTCTGAGGCTTTTTCTTAGGTCGTAAATCTTTTTTCTATAAATATTTCGTCCCTCTGGGACTTAGCCAAATATCCAATTTTCTACCAGCATTCTGTCACAATGGGACTGGAATATTGAAATCGCTATGCCCTTTTTGTAACCCAAATACCCTTTATAAAATGATCAAAATCAAATCAGAAAAAATGAAAAAAACAAAACTCATTTTGGCTTCTCTCTTTGCTGCAATTGCTTTTACAAGCTGTAGCAATGACGATTCCGAAAAAGAACAGGCAATTCCCACCATTGATAAAATCGAACTTGGTCTTGGCAATAACGAAACAGCAACTATTGGTCAGGATTTCCATTTTAATGCAGAAGTGACAGCTGCTGATAAAATCAAAAATGTGCAAGTTAAGATTGTACAAAAAAGCACCGAAACGTATTCTAAAATATGGTCACATGAAATTACATGGACGCAATATGCGGACTCAAAAAATGCTACAGTTCACAAGCACTTTGATATTCCAGAAGATGCTGCAGAAGGCAAATACGACTTCATCATTATCGTAAACGATCAAAATGGAAGTAAGCTAGAAGTGAAGAAAAACCTAACCATTATAAATCAAAAAATATGAAAAAATTAAAATTCCTATTAGGCTTTTTTGCTCTTGCCTTCATTTCTTCCTGCTCAAGCGATAACGCAGAAATCGATACCGAATATCCTGTAATTGACATCACTGGAGCGAATGCTTTTCCGATTCAATGTAGTACAATCGAGCGCGGTCAAACCATCACTTTTAAAGCCATTTTTAATGATAATGTCGCACTTGGTTCTTACAGCCTTGATATTCATCACAATTTCGATCATCATACACACAGTACAGAAGTGACGAGCTGTGAAATGGAAGCGGTAAAAAAACCTGTAAAACCAATGCTTTTCATCAACAATTACACTATTCCTGATGGTTTAAAAAGTTACGAAGCAACAGCACAAATCACCATTCCTGCCGATGTTGATCCTGGAGATTATCATTTTATGATCCGCTTGACGGATAAAGAAGGCTGGCAGACGTTGAAAGGTTTAAGTATTAAAATTTTATAAGATCAGATTAATGAAGAATGCCCTATCCATGTATTGGAAATATTGTTTTTTACTCCTCAGTTTATTGGTTACAGCCGAAGCTTTTTCTCAAAATCAGCCTTCAGAAAAAAAACAAGAAATCAAAGCGCTTGACGAAGTTTTAGTTAACGGAAATTCTGCCGAAAAACGCAAAAAAGAAGAATCGCTGAATGTTGAAACGGTAAACAATAGTTTCATTCAGCGTAACCTTGGCGGAAGTTTAATGCAGTCTTTGCAGAAACTGCCTGGAGTTAAAACTATTTCGATTGGTTCTGGAGGTTCAAAACCGCTTATTCGTGGCTTGAGTTTCAATCAGGTTATTGTGGTGGAGAACGGCTTGAAACACGAAGGACAACAATGGGGCGCAGATCACGGATTGGAAATCGATCAGTATGCTGTCAATCGGGTAGAAATTATAAAAGGTCACTTCTTCATTTATTTACGGATCTGATGCTGTGGGGGGTGCGGTAAATATTAAACCTTTGCCTCTTCCGTTGCAAAACACTTTTGGCGGAAGCGTTGATCTTACTGGAAAAAGCAACAATGCGCAATTTGGAAGTTCTATTAATTTATTTGGAAGAAACGAAAATTGGTTCTTTGATTCTCGAGTAACCACAATGGATTACGGCGATTATCGCGTTCCGACCGATGTGGTTCATGTCTATAGTTATGCTGTTCCATTATACAAAAATCATTTACGAAATACGGCAGGACGAGAACTTGATTTCCACTTGAGTACAGGGTATTCGGGAGAGCATTTTAAATCGGTTTTCTATTTCAGCAATGTGCATACCAAAAGCGGATTTTTCGCGAATGCGCACGGACTCGAACCCCGAAATGTAGATTTAGAATTACACGACAAATCGAGCCGTGATATTTTGATGCCATATCAGCAAGTCAATCATTTAAAGGTGAGCAATACGACTTCTTTTCAATTGGAAAATCATGCTTTTGAGATGCAAATTGGTTTTCAGAATAACTTTAGAAGAGAATATAGCCATTATGTCAATCACGGTTATATGCCTCCAATTTATCCAGAAGATATGTACGCTCCACAAGATTTGGAACGCCAATATGATAAAGATGTTTGGTCGTTTTCTGCTAAAGATGAATTTAGAATTCAAAATCATCAAATTACGGTTGGTTCTAATGTAGTTTTTCAGCAAAACGAAATTGGCGGATGGAGTTTTTTAATTCCCGCTTTCACTCAATTTAATGCAGGTTTATTTGCTTATGACAAAATTGAACTGAACGAAAAATGGTTTTTAAACGGCGCTATTCGTTACGATTACGGAAAAATTAAAATGAAATCGTATTACGATTGGTTTCAAAGTCCGGTTTCTGAAAACAATCAAACCAATTTAGAATATTTACAGCGTTCTCAGGATCTCACGAAAACTTTTGACAGTTTTACATGGTCGGTTGGAGCAAATTACAATCCTGGAAAGCTTTCGCTGAAAGCCAATTTGGGTTCAAGTTTCAGAATGCCGATTGCCAAAGAACTGGCTTCAAACGGTGTAAATTATCATTATTTCCGATTCGAAAAAGGGAATCCGAATCTGGATGCAGAACGTTCGTATCAATTGGATTTGGGAATGGAATGGAAAGCGCAAAACTTCTCTTTTCAGTTTACTCCATTCGTAAATTATTTTCCAAATTTCATTTATCTCAATCCGACTTCAGCTCATGATATTTATTATGGCGCAGGAAATCAGGTTTTTGAATATGAACAAAGCAAAGTCTTTCGTTACGGTGCAGAATTTCAGACTCGTTATTATTTCCTAAAATCTTTAAGTGCAGAAATTGGCGCCGAATATCTTTATTCGGAACAAAAATCAGGAAGTAAAAAAGGCTATACGCTTCCGTTTTCACCTCCACCTTCTGTTTTGTTGGGATTGAATTACGAACCTCAAATTCCTTTTTTAAAAGAACCTTATTTCGCTGTTGATTATCGCTTTACAGCAGAACAAAATAATATCGTTCCGCCTGAAAAAAAGACCGCCGAAAGTCATGTTTTTAATATGGCTTTTGGTTCAAAAATAAAAACAGGAAAACAGGATATCAGCCTCAATATTCAGATCCAGAATTTATTTAATACCAGATATTTAAATCACACTAGCTTTTACAGACTTATCGAACTTCCAGAAGCGGGACGAAACATTATTGTTTCAATGAAGATTCCGTTTTCGTTTTCACGATAAGCAAACCATTCAAAACTCAATTATTTACAAATTTTAAACCCTTTATTACAATGAAAAACAAGTTTTACAAACTACTATTTTTATTTGCAGTTTCGCTTTTTGCAGTTTCGTGCAGCAACGACGATGACAACCACGACGATCATGATCATGACCACGACACTTCAGAAGAACATACATTTGTTCGAGTTTTACTTTCTGACGAAAAAACTACGGAGTTAACGCTTTTTGATCCGCATGAAGATAAAATCAGTTCTTTTACGGCAAAATTCCCAAAATCATCTTTGTACACAACAGAATCTGGACGTTTTGCAGGAATTGTTCACAGAGACAATAATTTTGTAGAAACTTTTGACAGCGGATTGGAATTACACGGCGATCATATTGATGTTGATGATGTTCCGAAATTTGGAATTTTAGCGACAAGCGCATTAAAACCAACACATTTTAAAAGTAAAATTGGAGAAATACTGACTTTTAACGACGGAGACGGAACACTTTCTGTTGGCAAAGAAGCCGATGTAAACAAAGCTGGTTCAACTTTCAAAACCATAAATGCTGGTTTATTGGCGCATCACGGTGCAATGGCAACTTTTACAAACGGAACTTATGCGATTACCGTAAAAGATAATTCGGTTACGGGAACGCTTCCAGAAAAAGTAAAAATCATTGACAACACCGGAAAAACACTTTTTGATGCTAAAATTGCGACAAAAGGAATTCACGGAAATGCTTCAGACGGTGTTTATGCTGTTTTTGGTTCGTCAAGCGGAATTTTGGTTGTAGAAAATAACGGAAACCAAAAACTAATCGATCATCCAGCAGATTTTGGCACAGCTTGGTTTGGAAGTATTTTAGAAACAGCTTCGGCAGGGAAATTTATTGGTTATACTGCTGCAAAAGGCGCTTATTTAATTGATGTTGTGGCTAATACTGTAAAACCAATTATTGCGAACACAACTATTATGCAGTGCAAAACAAGTTACGACCATAAAAAACTGGCTGTTTTATTACATTCTGGGGAATTTAAACTTTACGACATTAGCAGTTTACAAGCAGTAAAAGAAATTAAAGCAACTGCAGAAACGGCTACAGATGCAACATTAAAACCTCAAATGGCAGTTACAGACCGTTTTGCTTATATTACTTCGCCAACAACTGGAGAACTAGTACAGGTAAATCTTTCGACATTGGCAATCAAAAAGACTAAGGTTTCTAGCACGCCTTATATGATTACGGTTTTGGGTTACGAAAACAGCGAAACTCATAATCACTAAAATACTATTTAACTAGTCCTAAAAAATCTCTATCGATTTTTCAGGACTAGTAAATAAAAGTAACTACAATCGCAAGCTCATCTTCAGAACTAATTCTCAGTACAACAATAAAGAATTTAACAGATCAAAATATATAACCCAGACAATTACCAAATCATAATTTATGAAAACAAAACAATTTAGACTCTTGTTTTTCCTATGCATACTTCCCTTTATAGCCTGTAATGATGACGAACACCTAACCCAAAAACCAACAATCGATAAAGTTGAACTTGGACTAGGGAATAATGAAATCGGCGTTATAAATCAGGATTTTCATTTTAATGCTGAAATTACCGCTGGAGAAAAGATAAAAGATGTTAAGATAAAAATAGATCAGATCAATACTGAAACATATTCTAAAGTATGGTCGCATCAAATCATTTGGGAGCAATACGCAGGCGCTAAAAATGCTGTTGTTCATAAGCATTTTAATATTCCAGCAAATGCTGTAGAGGGAAAATATAACTTTATTATTATCGTTACCGACACGAATGGAACCCAACTTGAAGAAAAAAGAACACTAAATATATATGCTCCGGAAAATCTTCCGATTGATTTAAAATTTGAATTCGGAATAGAGGCCGTTGACTCAGATTTTAAGCATATCAGAACATTGTATTCACAGCGTAATATTTATGATACCGAATCTTACAAATCAGAAGAAAATATACAAGAAAATGAATTTCTATCCCCTATTGTTAACATTGCCTCAATAAAGGGAGAAGGAAAAATGTATTGTCTTATTATTAATAAAAAGCATAATCACAAACCGGAGACAATAGGCTCTATAGATTTCTCAAAATCTATTGTTGCTGACTATTGGGAACATAAAAACCTGTCAAAGTCAGAGTTTGGCTCAAATATGTATAACTTTACTACAACCCCATTAACGATACTTTCGCCAGCAATTAAAATCGGAGCTGCTTCTGACAAAAACTTTCCTATACCAAATCCCGTTCAAAATTTAAAAAAATGGGAATCAGGACAATACTATGTGGGTTTTATATATCACAACACCACCTACAATATGACGTTATTCCATTACGGAGAAATTACGGTGCAAATGAAATAGACTATGATTTGCTGAGCAATTAATGATCCGCTGTTATAAATAATGATCTCCTGTGTTTAGTATTTTACAGACGAAAAATATATGTAAGATAGTTCTTTTTAAGTTTATTAAAAGATCAAAAGATTTCTTCTTCACTTCCGTTAGATTTAAGAAGACAAGGAAAGTAGTAGTTTAATACCGTTTTAATATTAATTTTTAATGTAAATTCATTAGCATATATTAGAATTTCGCTTTTCTAATAATGAAAAAAGGTTTGACAATAGTCAAACCTTTTTTCAAATATAAATCGTAATCTAAGATTACAATAAAGCGTCTAAACTATCTGCGTAGGTTTGTTTCGGAGCTACTCCTACTTGTTTTCCTACTACTTCACCGTTATGAAACACCAAAACGGTTGGTATGTTACGCACACCATATTTTGCAGCAAATTCTTGGTTAGCATCTACATCTACTTTACCAACAACTACTTTACCAGCGTACTCTTCGCTTAATTGGTCAATGATTGGACACGAACCATTCTACAAGGGCCACACCATGCTGCCCAAAAATCTACCATTACTGGTTTATCTGATTTCAAAACTACTTCATCAAAAGTAGCATCTGTTATTGCTAATGCCATAATATATTAAGATTAAAATTAGGTTTGAATATTTAACTTTCAAACTACAGTACAAATTTAAAAATTTAAAATAAATCAAACACCATTACTAAATTAGTTTTCGTTATAAATGTATTATCATTAATTATAAGCCACATAGCTTTAAAATTACAATATATTTATCTGAAAATCAAACCAATAAAAAGTTAAAGTTTTTTGTAGTATCTTTAATACATCCAAAATTCGGCTACTATGAAAGAAGCTATATCCAAAACCAAATCCTTTCTGCAATCTGATTCTTTTAAAAAATATGCCAAACGCTTTGGATATTTTATCTTGGGTTTAATTGCAATACTTTTGCTGGCCTGCGGAGGTTTGTCGATTTATTTTAACCGAAATAAAGCCGAAATTATTGCTAAAGTCAATACCAAAATCAACGAAAATATAAATGGCAAATTCCATATTAGAGATTTTCATTATAAGTTTCTTACTGGTTTCCCAAACTTTACATTGGCACTAAGTGATGTCGAAATAAAAGACAATCAATGGCAGAGCCACAAACATACTTTGCTGAGAGCAAAAGAAATCGAAGCGCGTCTGAATATTTGGAGCTTACTGCAGAACGAAATCAACATTCATAAAATCTTAATCAACGACGCTGATATTTATATTTATAAAGCCGAAAATGGTTATTCGAACGCCAATATTTTTAAACCTAAACAGAAAAAAACGCAAACCGATAAAGAAAGACCCGAAACTACGATTGACGAAGTAAACCTCAACGATGTTCGTGTAATTATTGACAATCATTTGGGACATAAATTGTTTGATTTTGATGTGGCAAGTTTAAAATCTAAAGTAAATTATGATGATGACAGCTGGCAGACCAACCTGTATTTGAATACCAAAATCAATAGTCTAGCCTTTAATACCGTTCACGGAAGTTTTGCTAAAGAAAAAATTCTGGAAGGCAATTTTGATATTTCGTATGCCGAAGCCAATCAGAAAATAGATATTAAAACTAAAGGACTTAAAATTGGTTCTGATGCTTTTGACATTATCGCTTTTTTTAATATCGGAAAAAACAATTCGCTTTTCGGAATCAATATCGGAACGGATATTTTATGGCGAAATGCTTCCAATTTATTATCGTCAAACATTAGTTCGAAGCTTAATCAGTTTGACATCAAAAAACCGATTAAGGTAAACTGCGACATTAAAGGCGATTTGAATGTTGAGGGCAATCCGAAAATTGTGGTGCAGGCAGACATTCGAGATAACGAAGTGAGTATTCCTGACGGTTTGTTTACCAATTGCAGTTTCAAAGGAATTTTTACTAACACTTTTAAACCCAAAGAAGAATCCAGCGATCCAAATTCAGCCATTATTCTAACCAATTTTAAAGCTGAATACGAAAGCATTCCTTTAAAAATTACGCAAGCTGTAATTAACAATCTCGAAAAACCAATTGCCACCGGAGTTGTAAATTCCGATTTTGATATTTCGAAACTCAACGGAATGATGAACGAGAAAATCCTTCATTTTGAAAGCGGTCATGCCAAAGCCAATTTGAAATTTCAGTTTGATATTGTCGATTTGTACATCAATAAACCCAAATTTACGGGCGATGTAGATATTGCTGATGCCACATTTGATTATGTTCCGAAAAAGATTCACGCCGAAAAAACGGCTTTGCAATTGTCGTTTACACAAGAGGCGCTTTACATTAAAAAAATAGCTTACAAACACAAAAAGAACATTATCCGCATTGACGGAAAAATCGATAATTTCCTGAATCTCTATTACGATGCACCCGAAAAAATGGTCGTAAATTGGAATATTTATTGTCCGAATATCGATGTAAAACAGTTTTTAGGCGTTCTGCAAAATTCTCCGAAACAAAAAGTGGCAGAGAAAAAACCAGTTAAAAAGAATGTCAATTTTACGAATCAGTTGCGATCGGTAATAGAAAAATGTACGGCTGTAATTAATCTCAAAGCCGATAATATCACCTACGGGGCGCTTACCGCAACCAACACTGGGCCACAATCCAGATGCTAAATTCTAAGATCCTGCTCAAAAACGGAACATTAAATACTTCTGGCGGAAGTATAAACTTTAGCGGTTCTGTAGAGCCAAGCGGAAATCGTTATGTTTTTACTTCAAACGCACAAGTAAACCGAGTTGATATTGCGAGCTTTTTAAGGTCGTTCAATAATTTCGGAATCAAATCTTTTAGTCCAAAAAACATTCGAGGGCGATTGACCAGCAATGCGAATGTTGCAGGTTTAATGAGCAGTACAGGTGATTTGATTGTGAACTCTATGAAAGGAAAACTGGATTTTAATGTCAATCAAGGTGCATTAATCAATTTTGAACCGATTATGAAAGTCGGAAAATTTGCTTTTCCGTTTCGCGATGTAGAGAATATTACTTTCAGCGATTTGTCGGGTTCGCTTAATTTGCGTGGCGAACAAGTCGATGTCAATAAACTTACCATAAGTTCCAGTGTCTTAAATTTTGACATAAATGGTATTTACTCTTTCGGCCGAGGCACCAATCTTGCCCTTACCATTCCGCTAAGAAATTCTAAAAACGACGCCAAACTCGCCACCAAAGAAGAACGAAAAGCCGTTCGCGAAAAGGGTATTGTACTGCATTTGATTGCTTATGATAATGAAGGAAAAATGAAGGTTAAGTGGGGGAAGAAGGATAAGGGGTGATAAAAATGTATTTCTAAAAAAAATATGTTGCCTTATTTAAATGATCTTTAGCGAATTAAAAAAATAAACACTTTTTGTTCCAATTTATAACAAAAAAACAATCTTAATTTGAAAGTTTTTCCTTTAAATTTGTAACCATTGTATAATGTTAAACAACTTGGTTATGAGTGATTATATTTCATTGTCTGAAGCATCAGAATTATTAGGAAAGAGTAAAGAGACTTTAAGACGTTGGGATAATGAAGGAAGACTGAATGCTGTACGTGAACCTATGAGTAATTATAGAATGTACAAAAGATCTGAAATTAATAATTTATTTTCAAGTTTTATAGATAATGACATACAAGAAACCATTTCTAATTATGTAAAACCGCATAATGATTACACTGTTCTTGAACTTTTTGCGGGAGCTGGCGGACTTGCTGTAGGAATGGAAAAAGCAGGTTTAAAATGTGTTGCTTTAAATGAAGTTGATAAATGGGCTTGTGCAACACTAAGAGCTAATAGACCAAATTGGAATGTTTTAGAAGGAGATATAAAAGATTATAGTTTTTCAGAATTTCATAATAAAGTTGATGTTGTAACAGGCGGTTTTCCATGTCAGGCATTTAGTTATGCAGGAAAAAAATTAGGATTATCAGACGCTCGAGGCACATTGTTTTATGAATTTGCGAGAGCTGTAAAAGAAGTAAATCCTCCTATTTGTATTGGAGAAAATGTTCGTGGTTTATTAAGCCATGATAATGGTAAAACTCTGCAAGGAATGATTTCCATCTTAGATGAAATTGGATATAATGTAGTCCCTGTGCAAGTCTTAAAAGCAATTAATTTTAATGTTCCTCAGAAAAGAGAACGATTAATTTTAGTTGGTATTAGAAAAGACATTAATGTAAAATATGAATATCCAAAACCTTATAAAAAAATATACAATCTTGAAGATGCTCTAAAAAAAGGCGATTTATTTGATTGTGATGTTCCACATTCAGGGGGTTCAAAATATCCGCAATCCAAAATTGATGTTTTAAAATTAGTTCCACAAAAAGGTTATTGGAGAGACCTACCATTACACATCCAAAAAGAATTCATGGGTGGAAGTTTTTATCTTGGTGGTGGAAAAACCGGTATTGCTAGAAGAATTGGATGGGATGAACCTTGTCTAACTTTAACTTGTAGTCCGGCACAAAAACAAACGGAAAGATGTCACCCAGAAGAAACTCGACCATTTACTGTTCGAGAATATGCTAGAATACAAACATTTCCAGATGACTGGAAGTTTGAAGGTTCTCTTGCTCAACAATATAAACAAATTGGAAATGCTGTGCCTGTAAACTTAGGAAAGGAAGTCGGTTATTCTATAATAGATTTTTTGAATAAATACTATAATTTATCAAAACCTAAATAATAGCTATAATTTTCAAAAGTGATTTGATCCAAAACAGTTCGTTTAGAAGAATTTGCGATAGTTTTTATTTCATCTATAGCAGAATTATCATTTATCGTCTGATTTTTAGCAATTGAATTTAAATAATCTTCAATTGCAATTGGTAATTTTTTATATAATTGAAAAAATGCATCCTCTTCACCAGTAAGCAAGGCATAAAATCTATCTCCAGAAATTCTATAAACCCGAGAGTGGCTGTATTCTTTTCCATTTATATCACCATGCCATAATGTATTAAAACTTTTTTTCGCTAAAATTTGAACCCAATAACAATTTGCTTTTTTATATGTATCAGCATATCTAGCAAGTTTTTGAAAAAGCGCTTCAGAAGAACTACTATTCATGGTATTATGCTTATTCTTTATATCAGCAAATAATGTATCGTTGGTTGCTTTTATATCGAAACCACTTAGGCTCCCAATTTCATAACCATTTATTCCACCCAAAATTTGTTCGTGAAATGTTCCAATTGAATTATTTATAGATTTGTCTATTTGCCTTAATATTTCTGATTGAATCAGGCTTTCTTCATCAATATCATTAAACTTTGAATCAAGAGTCATTTTTATGGTATCTACCTTATTACTATAAAACTTGTTCTTGGTGATGTTATTTTTAGCTTTTAAATATGATTTATGTAGATTACCTATGCAATTTAAAAAATGCTCATCAGATATGAAGTTTAAATAAGTATTTGCCATAAAGAATAATTTTAGTTGCTAAATTAACTTTTTTTTGGATCTATTAAAATTGAATATATTTTTTAATATAATAATTTTCGTTTAAAAAATACAAATTACACAAAACTTAGCATAACTTTTTATTTTATATTTGAAAGAAAAAAGCCATGATTAGTTTAGCTGAAAAAATTAATTATTTAGAAAGATACTTAACACAGTCAAATAAAAACTATGCAGATAGTTTCAAAGAAGACATTGTATTATTCATTGATAATTTTACTGATAAAAATAAACTTTTACTTTTTTTAAATAAACTTAATTCAGAAAAAGAAATTGAAGAATGGGTTGAAAATTTATGCTCTAAAATAGTTCTAAAATTTGATTCTGAGGACGAACAAATAAATGATTTTATTTATGACTATATTCAATTTGGTTAATTTATGATTGAACATTCAATATTACATATACCAACTTCACTCAATCCTCCTATCAAACTTAATGACATAATTTATAATTGTCCTGTTTGTGACAACGAAATTGAAATAAATATGTTAGCTGATAATGAAAGTTCTATAAAATGTGACTTATGCGATCATATAATTAAATTTGAAATCAAAAAAATCTGAAGATCTTTAGAAAACAAAACACTAAAATAAAAAAAGCCACTTTCCCAAGTGGCTTTTTCTCATTTCTTACTCAATCACCAAATAAGGATCAAGAATTTCTGCTAATTCATTTAGCCAATAGAAACCATCTTCAATATTTACGGTTTCTGTTTTCATAAATCCATCTTCTCGTATGGCATTTAACGCAATTAGGAAATTTACTTGCCTAATGGTTTTTGCCATACTTTTAGAATCAATTGAATTGTTGAAGAATTCAGTTAACCTCAATTCGGTTTCTTTTGAAAGGGTGTTGGTACTCATAATTTTGAAGTTTAGGGAAAATAAAACCCGCACGGGTTAGCTGTCCTACGCCTTCAAATACGCGTTGCAGTTGTTTCCAATACCGCCAGCATTCCGCACGGGCAAAAAGTTTTTTTGTGTTCATTATTTGAAGTTTAGGAATTCCAAATATATGAAAAACAAAAAGAAATTGTAAGTTTTTTCTTTATTTAAAAATAAAATACTCTAAGTATATTTTCTCCAAATCGAAATTACAAAATTGAAAAATAAATCAATTTAAAATTTCATAATATTTCCTTAACCTACTTGTCTTTTATCTTTAAAATCGATAAGTTTGAGAATGAATCATTAAATTTTATTTGTTATGAAAGTACAAATCAACACCGACAAAAACATTGAAGGAAGTGCAAGATTAGAAAGTTATTTTTCTGGAGAAGTAGAAAAAAGCTTAGACCGTTTTCAAGATAAAATTACTCGCGTAGAAATTCATTTTGGAGATGAAAATGGAGAAAAATTCAGCTTGCATGACAAAAAGTGTGTGATTGAAGTTCGTCCTGTAAAACTACAGCCAATTACGGTTACAGAACACGCCGAAAGTCTTGAAAAAGCTTTTAGCGGTGCATTGGCCAAAGCTAAAAAAACATTGACGAGCACTTTCGAAAAAATAAAAGAACATTAATATAATAAGTTGCAAAGTAACAAAGTGACAAAGATTCTAAGTTTTCCTAGAATCTTTGTCACTTTGTTGCTTAATTACTTTGTCACTTTTACTACGATTTTGGCAGCGGTGCTCCAACTGCAATATCGCAACGATGGCCTGGTTTTCCGTGTGGTGGGTTCATTCCGTCTGCTACTGTAGCTTCAGTACCTTCTGTGCTTAACAAAGCTGGAACTGGGTTTGATGCTGGTGGAGTAACCGTAAAATTTTGCGTAACTGTTCCGCTTTGAGCGGTATTTGAAGCTGTTGTTGTTGTAGTTTTTGCAGGAGCAGAATTTAAAGGTGCTCCAACAGGAATATCGCATCTATGTCCTGGCTGTCCGTGTGGCGGATTCATTCCTTTTGCTACTTTAACTGGCGCAGCAGTTGTAGTCGTAACCATTTTCTGCTGGGTCGGATTTACCTGAACGGTTTGTGCTTGAGTTGCCTGCGCTTGCTGTGTTGGTGCAGAATTTAAAGGGGCGCCAACCGCAATATCGCAACGGTGTCCCGGCTGTCCGTGAGCAGGGTTAATTCCTTTTGTATCGCTTAAAACTGTATTTGGGTTTGTTGCAGGTGCTTGCACCAGTGGTGCAGCAGGTTTTGTGGTATCTTTTGCAAGTCCTAATCTTACTAATTCAGAAGTTGCTGTGCTTGCTTGCGGTTCTAATTCCTTTTTGCAGGAAATAAAAAGTAAAGAAGTAACAGCTATTGAGCTTAGAAGTATTTTTGCCTTCATGACTGGGGTATTTTTATTGAGAATCAAATATAGTGGTTTTTGAGATATTACACCATATAAGTATTGTAAGATAATTTAAGCTTTACTTACACTTGCCACAAAGGCACCAAGGCGCAAAGTTTTATTTTAAAGATTCTTAGTGCCTTGGTGCCTTTGCGGCAATAATTCGTTTTCTTTAGTTTTCTTATATCACTTATATGGTTCAAAAAAAATTATACCTTTAAACTCAAATAACATATCTCATGAAAAAAACACTTTTACTTCTTTTATTCGTTGCTTCTTTTGCCAATGCACAAGCAGACAAAAACAAAATCAATCAGACTTTAGATGCGTGGCACAAAGCTGCTGGCGAAGTAAAATTTGATGCTTACTTTAATGTATTGGCAGACGACGCGATTTACATTGGAACCGATGCAACTGAAAATTGAACCAAAAAAGAATTTGCCGTTTGGGCAAAACCCTTTTTCGATAAAGGAACTACATGGAATTTTAAAGCTTTAGAGCGTCATATCTTTTTTGATAAAAGCGGAAAGATTGCTTGGTTTGATGAATTATTAGATACGCAAATGAAAATCTGTCGCGGTTCTGGAGTTTTGGTTAAAGTGGGGAACGAATGGAAAATTCAGCATTATGTTCTATCGATGACCGTTCCAAATGACGAAGTTGATGCTGTAACCAAAATAAAAGCGCCCATTGAAGACGCTTTGATTGCAAAACTTCAGAAAAAATAAAACATTTTACGGTTTTCTTATTATAAACATAACTTTTTGAGCACTTTAGAAGCACTGTTAGCAGATTATTTTTAATTAATTCGGCAAAAACAGTGCTTTTTTGTAACTTTAGAATAAGATACTGTCAAAAAAAGAACCTGTATTTTGTAAATTTCATCAAAATAAAACCTACACCTCTATTTTATCAGCCTTAAAAACAAGAATATTTATTTTTTTCTAACTTTGACCCCAAAAAAAATAGGGTTAAACAAAGTATTTTAAAAATGAAAATAGAAAAACGCTGGATTATCTCCTTTATCATGATAAGCGTCGTATGTACGATAGGGGCTTTTTGGCCAACAGTTACCGAAAATAATTATGTTTTGTCAGAATTTGGAACGACAGATCATATTGTTCCTGCCGATGTTGCCTGGATGCTTACTTCGAGCTGTCTGGTTTTAATCATGACACCAGGATTGTCTTTCTTTTATGGTGGAATGGTAGGAAAGAAAAACGTTATTTCGACCATGCTTCAAAGTTTTATCTGTCTAGGTGTCGTTACGCTTTTATGGGTTGTAGTTGCATTTAGCCTTGCTTTTGGAGAACCGGTTGGTTTTGGTTCTGGCGATCATTTTTACAGCTTTTTTGGTAATCCGACCACTTTTGCTTTTATGGATTATGTTGGCGTTCTGCCTCATAAACAATTGGCCAATACAATTCCGTTTATGCTTTTTGCTTTGTTTCAGATGAAATTTGCCATCATTTGTCCTGCAATTATCACAGGTTCGTTTGCAGAGCGCGTTCGTTTTATTTCTTATTTAGTTTTCATTAGTTTATTTACCATTTTTATATATGCTCCTTTATGTCACGCAGTTTGGTACCCGACTGGCATTTTAGGAAGTTATTTTGGAGTTAAAGATTTTGCAGGAGGAACCGTGGTGCACATGAGTTCTGGTTTTGCAGCTTTAGCCGGAGTTATTGTTTTAGGAAAAAGAAAAAACAGCCAGCATATTCCAACCAATATTCCATTTGTATTATTAGGAACAGGAATGCTTTGGTTTGGATGGTTCGGATTCAACGCTGGATCTGCTCTTGCTGCCAACGGAACTGCTGCTATGGCTTTTGCTACAACCACAACTTCATCGGCTGCAGCGATGTTAACTTGGATTTTCTTTGACAGAATGAACGGAAGAAAAGTTTCTGCTTTAGGGGCTTGTATTGGAGCTGTCGTAGGTTTAGTTGCCATTACGCCTGCTGCAGGATTTATTTCTGTCCCAGAAAGTATGTTCTTCGGATTCATTACAGCTTTGGTTTCTAATACGGCTGTAAATTGTAAATATTCTAAAAAATTCGACGATACGCTTGACGTTTTTGCTTGTCACGGTGTGGGCGGAATTATGGGAATGATCCTAACCGCTATTTTCGCTCACGGCGAAAATGCAAGTTTACTTCACGGCGGATGGAATGTTTTCGGACATCACATGATGGCATTGGTTCTGGTTTCAGTCTTTACTTTCTTTGGAGCTTATTTCTTGTTCAAAGTAACCAATTTCATTATTCCGCTAAGAGTTTCAGAAGAATCAGAACACATCGGATTGGATTTATCACAACATGATGAAACATTAGATCCAAAATCAAAACCAATTACTGAGCCTCATTACGGTTAAAAATATTTTTTTCCGCCACGAATTCACGAATTATTTTAAAAATAAAATCCGTGAATTCGTGGCGGAAAACTTTTTAAACCTAATTACGCTATTTTCATTCGTTTATATTCCTTAATTTTGCGGAAAATTTTTGTAAAAGTGGGAAGTAAAAATAAACTAAAAAGATTCAGAGAAAACGAAACATTTCAAAACGTTTTTCAGCCAACCAGAGAAGAAGTTGTAGGCGATTTAATGCCTTTAAAAGGAAAATGGAACTCTGATTTCTTTAAAAATGATAATCCATTAGTTTTAGAATTAGGATGTGGAAAGGGAGAATATTCTGTTGGATTAGCAGAAAAGTACCCAAACAAAAATTTTATCGGAATTGATATTAAAGGTGCGCGTTTCTGGCGTGGTGCCAAAACTGCTGTTGAAGACGGACTTCATAATGTTGCTTTCGTTCGTACACAAATCGAATTGATCAATCATATTTTTGCTGAAGGCGAAGTAGACGAAATCTGGATTACTTTCCCAGATCCGCAGATCAAATACAAAAGAACAAAGCACAGAATGACCAATTCTGAGTTCTTGAAATTGTATAAAAAAATCCTGAAAAAAGACGGTGTTGTAAACCTTAAAACCGATAGCGAATTTATGCACGGTTATACTCTTGGACTACTTCACGGAGAAGGTCACGAAGTTTTATATGCCAACCATAACGTTTATAAAAACGAAGGAAGCCCAGAAGTGGTAACTTCTATACAGACTTTTTACGAAAAACAATATTTAGAAATTAATAAGGCAATTACGTATATTCGTTTCAAAATTAAAGACTAACTTTAATTTTGAAACTTTTATCTAACCGATTTTAATAACTAAATGACCTATCTTACCCCATTACTTTCAGGCTTTATTGCTGCAGCCATCGGGACTATTCCGCCAGGATTGCTCAACATGACAGCTGCGAAAATAAAAATGAAAGAAGGTAAAAAGAATGCTTTATGGTTTGTAATCGGGGCTGTTTTAGTTATTTTTTTTCAAGCTTATGTTGCCGTATTGTTTGCTCGTGTTATAGACAATCGTCCAGATGTTGTAACCTTATTGCGTGAAGTTGGTTTTGTCATTTTTTCGATCTTAACTATTTACTTTTTGTTTTTTGCAAAAGATCCGATAGCAAAGAAAAAAACGAAAATCAAAAAGAGTAAAAAAAGCAGTTTCTTTCTCGGAATGTTGCTTTCTGGATTAAACTTCTTTCCGATTCCGTATTATGTTGTCGTAAGTGTTACTCTGGCTTCATACAATCTTTTTACATTTCAAAACCCGATTATACTAACATTTGTATTAGGTTCTGTTCTTGGGGCTTTCGGAATTTTATACAGCTATATCGCTTTCTTCGGAAGAATAGAAAAGAAAACCGATTACTTCATGAGAAACATGAATACTATTATCGGGACCATTACTGGATTAGTAGCTCTAGCAACACTTTTTAATATCCTGAATTACTACTTCGGATAATTTTTATAGCCACAGATTAAAGGGATTAAAATGATTTTTTTCTTTGTGGTAATAATTTCTCACGCAGATTTTAGCACATTTTAGCAGATTAATAGTAATTTTAAAATCTTTATAATCCCTTTAATCTGTGGCAAAACATCATGGCAGAAGAGAATTTTTTTGAAAGAGTTTATGTAATCGCCAGACAAATTCCGTTTGGAAAAGTTACTTCTTATGGTGCAATTGCAAAAGCATTAGGCACAGCTCGTTCCGCTCGAATGGTCGGCTGGGCAATGAATGCCTGTCATAATATGGATGATGTTCCTGCGCACAGAGTGGTTAACCAAAAAGGTCTTTTGACAGGAAAACATCACTTTGACGGAACTAATTTAATGCAACAGCTTTTAGAAAATGAGGGAATCAAAGTGGTCAACAATCAAATTGTAGATTTTGAAAAACATTTCTGGAAACCTGAAGTTGAATCTTAAGAAACATTTTCACCATATAAGTAATATAAGTTCATTTAAACGACGTGTTTATATCTCTCGCAAAGACGCGAAGTCGCAAAGAAAATTTAAAATAAGCTTTGCGACTTCTCGTCTTTGCGAGATTAAACCATTATCAATATTTATTCTCTTTGTGTAGACGCACTGCAGTGCGCCTCTACGATAAAATCTTCGCGTCTTGGCGACTTTGCGAGATTAAAACCATTATCAATATTTACTCTCTTTGTGTAGACGCACTGCAGTGCGTCTCTACAATAAAATCTTCGCGTCTTGGCGACTTTGTGGCAAACCCACTAAATCAAGCAAATCACAAAACTCGTTTTATCTTCGTCGGTTTGATAGCTCAGATAACCTCCGTGTGCTTCAATAATATTCTTAGAAAGCGTTAATCCTATTCCGGCTCCGTCTTTTCTGGTGGTGAAAAACGGAAGGAAAACTTTATCTCTAATTTCAGCATCTACTCCTTTTCCGTTATCTGAAATCACAATGAAAAAACGATTATTTTCGGTATAGCTCGAGATTATTAGCTTCTTTTCTGTTTTCTCTTTTAAAGCATGAATACTATTGGTAATCAAATTGATAATTACCTGCTCCATCTGATTTTTATCAATCATAATAGAACGTGAACTGTGTATTTCATTCATCAACTCGATTTTTTCTTCCTTTAAGATCGGACTCATAATTCTAAGACAATCTTCAAACAGCGCATTGATTGGTGTCATTTGTTTATTCGGCGTTGGAAGCATTGCCAGTTTGCGATAATTTTCCACAAAAAACTGTAAATGATCGCTCCTATTTATGATGGTCGAAATACTGCTTTTGATATCTTCAAAATCATCATCTTCCAATTCATCCTGATCTACAATATGAAGCAGATTCTGCGAAAGCGCACGAATAGGCGTTAAAGAATTCATTAGTTCATGCGAAATAATCTTCATCAGATTAATCCATGCTTCTTTTTCTTTCTTCTCAATAACACGCTGAATACTGTCTAGTAAAATAATAAAATACTCTTTGTCATAAGTCTGCGTAAGAGAAGTTTGCAACATAAAAGTCTGCAGATCCTGATCTTCAATTTTAATTGAAATGGCAGTTTTTAATTCTGTAAAACCAACCTTCTCAATTTCGCCACACAAACTCGGAAGATAGTTTTTAAGGTATTTCCAATGACTTACTTTTGGCACTTTGAAAAGATTCGAAAAACAGTCATTCATTATAAAAATGGACCAATCGTCATTTTCTTTTTCTAAGATTAGAGCCGCGGTATCAATACTGTTCAGAATCGAACGGTAGATTAATTCTTTGGATATCTGCTCTTGTTTCTGAACTTTTAAAGTATCATACAAAAGATATAGACTATTAAAATTGTCTTTTTTATGTTCTTCTGGAAAATGGGCAGAAAAGTCGTCATGCAGAATAGAGTTGATCGTTTTGTCGTAAAACAGCAACTGGTTTTTGACAAAAAAATACATTTCGATTAGAAAAATCAAAACAAAAACACCCACTAATAAAGCGTTGTATTGAAATCCTTTATATAACAACAGCGCACTGCAAAGAAAGAGCGCCATGACAAACACAACTCTTATGAACAAAGCATTATAAAACTTCCAATTCTTCATTTATTATTTTTTTTTGCCACAGATTAAAAGGATTAAAAAGGATTTTTTACTTTAAATCTGTGAAAATCTTTTTAATCTGTGGCAAAATTATTATTCCTCTCTAATTCTTCAAGTCGTATTTTTCTATTCTTCTGTACAAAGCAGCGCGCGACAATCCTAATTCTTCGGCCGTTTTACTGATGTTTCCATTATGCTTAAAAAGTGCTTTTTCAATTGCGCCTTTCTCCATTTCCGATAACGGATTTTCATCGTTTTCCTGAATTTCTTCAAAGTCCAAAATATCCAGATCCATTACCGAAATAGTATTGTTTTCAGCTAAAATCAAAGCGCGTTCAATTTTGTTTTCCATTTCTCGGACATTCCCTTTCCATGGATATTTTTCAAGATAGGACGCAGCATTTTCTTCAAAATGCCAATTTTCCTGATTGTATTTTTCGGCAATCTGTTCCAGAATAAAATTGGCCATCGGTACAATATCGTCTTTTCTTTCGCGTAAAGACGGAAGATTGATTTCCATGGTATTAATTCGGTACAGCAAATCTTCACGGAACGTTTTATTTTTGACTTCTGTTTTAATATCACTGTTCGTTGCGGCAATAACACGAACATTCAGCGATCGTGGTTTGCTTTCGCCTAAACGCGTTACGGTTTTGGTTTGTAAAACGTGCAATAATTTAGCTTGAAGATGCAAGGGAATATTTCCAATTTCATCTAAGAAAATAGTTCCGTTTGATGCATTTTCGAAACGGCCAGCGGTATCAATTTTAGCATCCGTAAAAGCACCTTTGGCGTAACCAAAAAGTTCACTTTCAAACAGATTATCGCTTAGAGAGCCCAAATCTACATGGACAAAAGGCTCGTTTTTCCTTTCAGAATGCTGATGAATAAATTCGGCAAAAACATATTTTCCTGTTCCGTTTTCGCCCAAAATCAAAACATTGGCATCTGTTCGGGCGACTTTTTCGGCGATTGAATAAGCTTGCTTTATTTTTGCTGAAGTGCCGACAAAATATTTCTTTTCGGTCTTCTCTGCTTTTTCTGAAGCTGTTTTTTTACTGTTTTTTCTGCTTTCGGTAACAGCTTTATCAATAACTTCTATCAATTTTTCGTTATTCCAGGGCTTTAGCACATAATCAAAAGCTCCAATTTTAATACCCTCTACAGCGGTTTCAATTTTACCAAAAGCGGTCATTAAGATCACAATCGTATTCGGAGAAAGCGTTTTAATTTCTTTCAGCCAATGAATTCCTTCTCGCCCATCTTCAAAACCAATTCGGTAATTCATATCCAGCAACACCACATTTATGTCATTTTCGTTTAAGATCGAAATGATTTTTTTAGGACTATTGGTTGTAAAAATCGTCTCAAAATGTTTTTTAAGAATCATTTTTGCAGAAAAAAGAATTTCTTCCTGATCGTCAACAACTAATATTTGGGCTAGTTTTTTTCTCATTTGGTCTTTTTTCTGTCCGCTTCCGAACGGTCAACTGTTCATTATCGGACACTGCTTTTTAGAAGTGTTTTTTAGAGCCTCTTTAAAATCAATACTTTACAGATAATAAATTTTATGGCACAATATTTACCTATTGATTATCAGTAAAATAATTTAAAAAATGGACACGATAATTCCTCGTAAAAGTAAAAAATTTAGATATCTCGCAATAGCAATTGCTGTTTTTTTAGTTTTGCTCGTAATCGTCCTTTTTGCATTTAACACCAAAAGAACTTTAAATGTAAAAGCCGACGAATTGGTAATTCAAAAAGCAGAAAAAGCCTTTTTTGAAGATTTTGTTGTTTTTCAGGCAAAAGTAGAACCTCTGAATGTTATGCTTGTAAATGTTACTGAAGGAGGTTCTGTAAAAGAAATCTTTGTAGAAAATGGCGCAATGGTTACCAAAGGACAATCGCTGGCTCGTTTATACAATCCGAATACAGAATTGAATTATCTTACTCAGGAAACTGCAATTATTGAGCAAATCAACAATTTGAATACAGGGAAACTAAATATCAGAAATCAAGAATTAAATCTAAACAAAGATTTGGTTTTGATAGAGCATGATTATAACGACGCAAAGAGATTATATGATATGAACGCGAAGTTGTATGAGAAAGATGTAATTTCTAAAAATGACTGGAATACTTTTAAAGAAAGCCTTCGTTTTCAGGAAGAACGCAAAAGAACCATTCAGCAGAGCATTCAAAAAGAAAAACAAAGCAATCAAGTTCAGATTTCGCAAATAAACCGCTCGATCCAGACTATGGAAAAGAGTTTGGATATTCTTAGAAACAACAAAAAGAACTTCCTAATTACAGCGCCAGAAACAGGAAGATTAACCTCTTTTGAACCTGTTTTAGGGAAAACTTTCCAGGCAGGCGCAAGCATTGGAAGAATCGATTCTAACAAAGGATACAAACTTATTGCCGAAGTAGACGAATTTTACCTGGAAAAACTTAGAGAAGGCTTAAAAGGACAGGTAGAATTTAAAGGAAAAAATCTTGAAGTTATCGTGACCAAAGTAATTCCTGAGGTTAAAGGTGGCCGTTTTACTGTAGAACTTGCTTTTGTAAGTAAAGAAAATATTGTCCTGCAGGACGGACTTAGTTTTGGTGTAAAACTGATTTTATCAGAAAAGAATAGAACTTTAGTGATTCCGAGAGGAGCCTTTAATCAGGAAGCAGCTGGAAAATGGATTTTTGTAGTAAACGGAAACAAAGCCGTAAGAAGAAATATCAAATTAGGACGCGAAAATCCTTCTTATTATGAAGTCCTAGAAGGCTTAAAAGAAGGCGAATCTGTAGTAACTTCTTCTTACAGCGATTATAAGGATATCGAAGAGCTTTCTCTAAATAAAGAATAGTTTATTTTGTTTCAAGTTTCTGGTTTCACGTTAACGCTACAACCAACTTGAAACCTGAAACTTGAAACAACAAAAACAAAAAACACAATTTCAATCATCAATCAAAAAACGTATTTAATAACATTTCAAAACCTTAAAAAATTATGATCACAATTCAGAATTTAACCAAAGTTTTTAGAACAGAAGAAATAGAAACTGCTGCTTTGAGCGGTATCAATTTAGAAATAAAAAAAGGAGATTTTTTAACCATTATGGGACCTTCTGGATGTGGAAAATCGACTTTATTAAATATTATCGGACTTTTAGATAGCGCAAGCACAGGAAGCTACAAACTGCTAGACCAAGAAATGATTGGCCTAAAAGAAAAAGGCAGAGCGCAAGTGAGGAAAGAAAACATTGGTTTTATTTTTCAGAATTTCAACTTAATTGATGAGCTTTCTGTTTACGATAATATCGAATTGCCATTGCTTTACAACAACGTAAAAGCTTCTGAGAGAAAACAAAAAATCGAAGCGATTGCCGAAAAACTTAATATCTCTCATCGTTTGAAACATTTTCCGCAACAGCTTTCTGGAGGACAACAGCAGAGAGTCGCGGTTGCAAGAGCTTTGGTAAACGATCCGAAAATTATTTTGGCCGATGAGCCAACAGGAAACCTAGACAGTAAAAACGGTAATGAAGTGATGGAACTTTTAACCGATTTACATGCTAAAGGCGCTACCATTTTGATGGTTACCCACTCTGATTATGACGCTTCTTTTTCGCAAAGAACCATTCATATGAAAGACGGAGTTATATTTTCTGAGAAATTAAATCAACGCAATGTTGATGTTTTTATGGACGCTAAATAATAAAGTGATGATTAAAATTATTGTTACTGCACTTGTAGTTCTGGTAGAGCTAGTATGCAAAATATTTACTATGATGTAAAACCGAAAGGTTTACCAAAAACAACCATATCAACTATAAAAAATATACCACAAAATGATTTTTAACTGGTTTAAAATATTTATATATCATTTAAAACAAAGCAAATTGTTTTCGTTTTTAAATGTTTTAGGACTAAGCATCGGGATTGCTTCTGTCATTTTTGCGATCTTATATTGGAACAATGAAAACGCATACGATCAATGGAATCCTGAAAAAGAGAACACTTATCTTGTTCTAAACAAAATTGGTTCGGGAGATATTTGGGCAACTAGTTCAATCCCTTTTGGCGAGACTTGTAAAGCTACAATCCCTGAAATTGACAAAATTTGTTTTCTCTACAATTGGTACGAAGATGGTGTTGTTAAATTTCAAAATCTAAAAATATTAGATAAAAAAGTTGTTCGTACAGACGAAAACTTTTTTGATTTTTTCCCTTTTGAAATTATAAAAGGAAACAAACAGAACATTTTAAAAGAAAAAAATAGTGTTGCCATATCCGAAGATCAAGCAAAATTGCTTTTCAAAAACGATGATCCAATTGGTAAATCAATTTCGTATGGTAATGGCGATTATATCGTAAAAGCGGTTTTTCGTGTAACTACACCTTCTTCAATTGAACCAAATTATGTCTTTAACGGGGTTAAACGTGAGGGCGACAGAGATCAATGGGGGAATTTTAATTATGCTTTAATGGTCAAAGCTAAAAAAGGAACCAATTCTGCTGCTCTTATAAAGAAAATGCAAAATGTAATTTTTGTTAACAGAACCGTAAAAGATGCCAAAGCCAGCGGTCAGACCGTAGAGCAATATTTAAAAGAAAACGGACAGGTAGAAGTGATCCTAGATCAATTGAAAACGTCTCGTTTATATGGCACAATAAGTTCAGGAGGCCAAAATTTTCCTGAAGGACAGGGCAATTTGAAATTGCTTTACATTATGGGCGGTTTGTCTATTCTAATCTTATTTTTATCTATAGTAAATTATATCAATTTGGCAACTGCATCGGCCATCAAACGCGCCAAAGAAGTAGGTGTGCGTAAAATTGTGGGTGCAACAAAAAAGCAAATTGTTACGCAGTTTATTTTTGAAACTTCTATAATCGTAACACTTGCAATTGTTTTTGCACTTGCTATTGTAGAGCTTTCATTACCCTATTACAATACTTTTTTGAGAAAGACTTTGACTATGAATGGCGGCGAATTTTACCTGCAGCTCATTTTTATATTTGGATTAGTAATCGTTCTTGCGGGTATTTTCCCTGCTGTTTATATCTCAAATTTTGAAACATTAAAGGTTTTAAAAGGGAATTTTTCAAGAAGTAAAAGCGGTATTTGGATTCGAAACTCAATGCTTATCTTTCAATTCGGAATTGCTGCCTTCTTTATCATTGGAGCTTTGATTGTTAATTCGCAGGTTAGTTACATGATGAACAAAGATCTAGGCTTTAGCGGTGATCAGGTACTTTCTATTACGTACAATACAAAAGACCGATTAAGCAGAACAGATAAATATTTAGCAGAGAAACAAGAAATTAAAAAAATCCCAGGAGTTGTAGATGTTACTACATTTGCCGGCACTTTTGGAGGCAATTCGGGATCAAGTTCAGGATTTAAGCATAATGGAATTTTTGTACAGCCAAAAAACATCGAAATGGATTTTGGGTTTCTTGAAATGATGAAGATTAAAATAGTTGAAGGACGCGATTTATCTTCTCAATTTGCTTCAGACACTGTAAACGGCATGCTTATAAACGAGACACTTGCTAAAGAACTAAATCTTAAGAATCCAGTAAACACCATGATAACATCGGGCTGGAGTATTGGAAGCGGCGATAATTTGAAGTTTAAAGTTGTTGGCGTTGTGAAAGACTTTAATTTAATCAATTTACAGAATAAGGTTCCGCCAATGGTTTTTATTAGTTTAAAAACGCTAAAATGGAATAATTTCAATAAAGTGCTTGTAAAGGTTTCTCCAAATAATTTAACAGAAACGTTAGAAAAATTGAAATTATATTGGGAGAAAAACGTCAACCCTGACTATCCGTTTGATTATGAATTTGTTAACAAGGGATTTGCAAAAACTTATGAAGAGCAAGTCAAACAAAAAAACCTCTTTTTCATCCTAAATTTGGTCGTAATCATAATTGCTATATTCGGATTGTTCGCTTTGGCATCATTTTCGATGGAGAGAAGATTGAAAGAAATCGCCATTAGAAAAACATTAGGAGCTGAAACAGATATACTCTTAAAAGAATTGTCGAAACAATATATTGTTTTCTGTTTTATAGGATTTGCAATCGGGATTGTTCCTGCTTATATATTATTACAGAAATGGCTTGAAGATTTCGCTTTTAGAATTGGAATATCGACAGTTCCGTTTATAATTGCCCTGATTTCACTTTTGTTTTTAACATTAGTAATTGTTTTAACAAAAGCATTTCAGGTAACTAGAATAGATGTATTAAAATATCTAAAATACGAATAAGCTTGTAGACCATTTTTTTTAAAGAAGCCCGACAGATTTCAGTAAAATCCGTCGGGCTTTTATTTTTAATCTTTCATTGTAATGGCATCATTATAAATCAACTTATCCAAACTTTGGTCTCGATCGTATACATCTGGGAAAAAATTAACTTCTCCGTTGTCCTGAACCCAGCAGGTAAAATAACCTATATAAACCGGAATTTTACGTTTAAGCATACAGGTTGTTTCTTTTCCGCCATTCATAGCACTCTCAATTTTGTCTGCCGGCCAGTCTGGATCGTCTTTTAAAATATGCAATGCAAGCTGTTTGGCTTCTTTCACATTGATACAGCCGTGGCTAAAAGTACGTTTTTCAAATTCGAATAAACTTTTTGCAGGCGTATCGTGCATATAAATATCGTTTGGATTTGGGAACATGAATTTTACTAATCCCAACGAATTTTTGGCCCTGGTTTTTGTCGCACTTTACCTCCGTTCCATTCCATATTATGTTCTTCCAAATAGTTCTTATCACTTGCAATCTGGAGTTTTAATTCGTTTTGTATAATGCTATTTGGCACGTACCAATAAGGGCTAAAGACGATTCGATCCATGCTACCACTAAAAATCACCGTTTCACTAAGTCTGTTACCCACAAAAATGTCTGAAACCAGATCATATTTTCCGTCCTTAACATAAAACAGCCTAAACGAAGGAATATTAACCATGACGTACTCCTCTGCTTTTGCCAATTTGGTCGGAATCCATCTGCATCTTTCCATGTTTAGCATAATGGTTCTGATTCTCTTGCTAATCGGCTCATTCATTTGATTGATAATATCTCTCGTTAGCGCATAATTTATTTTTAAATTATATCTTTTTTTATAATTTAAAACTCCCGCCATCAATTCTTCATCATAAATATCACTGCCAGAATCTTGTTTTAAATCTCCTACTACAAATAAGCGATTTCTAATTTGTTTAATGGCGATAGCTGTATCGTCTGGTCTTAAATCTTTAAAAGTCGCACTGTCAATCGCAATTTTCTGCCATAGATTATCGGTTTCTATTTTACGGTATTTTTTCAGCGCACCTTTCAATCTGTAGTATTGACTGAATAATAGATTATCATCTTCATTCAATCGATTGGTATCTACCATTAATGAATCTAGAATATGAGTATATGAAATAGATTTTGCAGGCAAATACCATCCTATTTTTTTCAATGTCGCAGGATCAACTCCAGAATACACATTACTCGCATAAAACACATACATACTGGTAAGCAGTAATTCGGTATCAAGTTGAGATGGTTTGTTTGAAGAACTTTCATTAAACGCCTCATCAATTTGTTCTTTATAAGGCATTTTTTCTTCAATTCCCTGATCTTTCAGAACATTTACTTTCTGATACAATAAGGATCCAAATTCAGTGATACTTTTATCATCATACCAAAGAGATTTGTACTGTTTAGCTTTATAAATATCATCGACATCTTTTTGATATTTTTTAAGCTTTGGATATTTCTTGAAGAAGGCATTAATGGAAGCTGCATCAATTGTAATGACCGCAACAGCTTTTCGATCTGACAGATCAGAATTGCTTTTAGCATTGTTAGACAATGAATTGAATGAAAATGCAAAAAAACTGACTGTAACAATAATTAGAGAAAAAGTAAAATTTCGCATATTTTTAAAGTTTAAATTGGTAGAAATAACTTTAAAAAAAATACCGAAAACCCAAAAAATTACTCAAAAAACCTTAGTTTTCACATATTTTTTTCCTGTCTGGTAATCAATCGATTTGGGTAATCAAATATAACGAAGTTTTGTGAGAATTTTATTTATTTGAAAGAAAACTTACATAAAAGAACATTCTTTTAAATTGGAAGAACTTTTCTAAAAGCATCAAAATAGATAATGATCCTTAGATTCCATTTTAATAAAAAGTTATGTTGAATAATTTTGAATAATCTCAATATCAATAATTACAATCCAAAAACGCTTAATTTCCGAACTTAATCTGTTATCTTTGCACCCTGAAATCAGTTTAAATAAATATAATCTTATAAGACTGTTTTTAGAGAATAAAAAAATAGCCCATTACAATGAAACTAGATAGAAAAGAAATTCTAAAAGCCTTAGAGACAATCACTATTGCTGGAGAAGGAAAAAATATGGTTGAAAGCGGTGCTGTAACCAATGTGATTACATTTGGAGATGAAGCTGTTGTAGACCTTGTATTGCATACGCCTGCTATGCACATCAAAAAAAGAGCTGAAGATGATATTAGAAGAACAATTCATGAACTAATATCGCCAGATGCAAAAGTAAAGGTAAATATTAAAGTAGAAGCTCCAGAGAAACCGGAAATTAAAGGCCGTGCTATTCCTGGAATTAAAAATATTATTGCAGTTGCTTCTGGTAAAGGAGGAGTAGGAAAATCTACTGTAACTGCAAACTTAGCTGTTACACTTGCAAAAATGGGCTTTAAAGTTGGTGTTTTAGATGCTGATATCTATGGCCCCTCTATGCCAATTATGTTTGACGTTGAAAACGAAAAACCGATTTCTATAACAGTTGACGGAAAATCAAAAATGAAACCTATTGAAAGCTACGAAATCAAAATGCTTTCAATCGGATTTTTTACAGCGCCAAGCCAAGCCGTAATCTGGAGATGGCAATGGCTGCAAAAGCATTAAACCAAATGATTTTTGATGCAGATTGGGGAGAATTAGATTTCATGCTTCTTGACCTGCCTCCTGGAACTGGAGATATTCACCTTTCTATCATGCAGTCACTTCCAATTACTGGAGCGGTTGTAGTAAGTACTCCGCAAGCGGTAGCACTTGCAGACGCCAAAAAAGGTGTGGCAATGTTTATGCAAGACAACATCAATGTTCCTGTTTTAGGAATTATAGAAAATATGGCTTACTTTACACCAGAAGAATTGCCAGAAAACAAATATTATATCTTTGGACAAGAAGGTGCTAAAAACCTTGCTGAAGATTTAGGAGTTCCGTTTTTAGGAGAAGTTCCAATTGTACAGTCTATTCGCGAAGCAGGAGATTATGGTCGTCCGGCAGCATTGCAGACTGGTTCTCCAATAGAAACAGTTTTTGAAGAAATTACTAGAAATGTTGTACAAGAAACAGTAAACAGAAACGAAAGCTTACCAGCAACAGAAGCCATCAAAATTACAACAATGGCAGGTTGCTCAGCAGTTAAAAAATAATTAGATAATTGAGATAATGAAACTAATGAGATAATGTGAAAATTAGAAAATGAGATAATTTCACGCAACAAAGTGAATTTTCTAATTTTCTAATTGGCACATTTTCGAATTAAAAACATTCTCTAATTGACACATTAATATTATGACAACAGAAGAATTAACAAGTAATGTTTTATTGGCCTTAGATGAGATAAGACCATTTTTAAAATCTGACGGTGGAGATATTTCATTAATTTCTATCGAAGAGGACAAACATGTAAAAGTTCGTTTGGAAGGAGCTTGCATTAGCTGTAGCGTTAATCAAATGACCCTAAAAGCTGGTGTTGAAACTACCATAAAAAAATATGCACCACAAATTGAAACTGTGGTAAATGTAATGTAACAAAAACAGTGTCTTTTTTATCCAAATTAAACCCTCAGAGTTTAACAAGAATAATAGGTAAATTATGGTTTGATTGAAAAAATCATAAAATAACACTGAAAAAAAGATGTTTTTTGCCACATTCACAAAAAACAACGCAAAGATTTAAGAGTTTCCGTTAAGGAATTGTTACATTTTTAACTTAAATTTGTCACAAAACCCTTAAATCTTAAACTTATGAAAAACTATTACGCTCTTTTTTTATTATTGTTTTTTGTTTCTGTAGGATATGCCCAAAGTAAGAATGTTGTGGTTGACAAGGCTTGGGTAAGTGAATCTGAAGAATGGTCTGACTTTCAATATTCAGGTAAGATTATCTTTTCAATCAATCCAAACGAAGCACCTGGAACATTGCGAATTGGAAACTACGATTTCTTATATGATTTTGTAGAAGGAAAAGCAAAATTTACAGTAAAATCAACTTACAGTTCAGCAGAATTCTCAAATCCGAGAAAGCTTTCTGCTTCAACTGACAAACAAGGAGTATTAAACACGACTTACGAAGGAACATTGATTTTCCAGTCTGATAGAGATTATTATTCTGTAATTGCAGTGGTCACAATTCTTGAAAAAAACGATAACGTTCTTGGTGTAAAAATGCACTTAAAGGAGAATGATAGAAAAGAATACGCTTTTAGTACTAAACCTACTAGCTAATATAAATTAGGATTTTTTCACGTTATAAAATCCTGCCAAAAATTCCAATAATTAAAATGGATGTATTAATTAAAATTAAAGATCGAGAAGGAGTTATACACGAATTACAGGCTCCGACTGATATGGCAATGAATATAATGGAGTTATGCAAAGCATACGAACTTCCTGTTGAAGGAACATGCGGAGGTATGGCCATGTGCGCATCTTGCCAGTGTTATGTTCTAAATGATGTTGCATTACCAGAAATGGGAGACGATGAAGAAGCTATGCTTTCGGAAGCATTTTATGTTAAGTCTAATAGCCGTTTGGGTTGTCAGATACCAATTACTGAAGAATTAGAAGGACTAGAATTAGAACTGGCTCCGGAATATTAAAAATAAAAGAAAAGCGAGAATTTATTGATTCTCGCTTTTTTTATTTATATCTCTTCGTATTCTTTTACCAAATTATCTAAAGAAAACTCTCGTAATAATTTATCCAAATATTTACCTCTACTACTCGATTCTCTTTGATACGGTGCAAAAGAACTCGTAGATTTATTAAATTCTACATTAATTTTCTGTAACTCTATTTTTTCATCGTCTGTCAATGAAGTTGATTTCTTTTCTATAAAGCTCAAAATCCTTTTTATAGCGATTTCTTTATCAATAATGGCATTTTCGTTATTGTTTAGAGTACAAATTCCGTAAACGCCATTACAATAGTGATTCCATTCTTCTTCTAAAACCTTTTCGATTTTTTCGTTATCAATATTCCCGTTATCACCGAAAACATTTCCGTATGCAAAAGCTTTGTGGGGGTGATTTTTTAAGTTTGACAACAAATTTTCTTTGAACTCCAATTTAAACTTTTCAGGATTCGCATTATCCGCATTCTTTTTTATAAGTTCTAAAACACTTGGGTGAAAATACTTTTCTTCAACAATAATTCTATGATTATCATTTAATGAAGAACTAATGTTTATTTCTGAATTTATAATATAAGAAGGTTCAGGAACAAGTTTACTTTCAATTAACTGATTTAATTTATCTAATGAAATATTTGCTGTTTTTATTACTTCTTCAAACTCTATATAATTGTCTTTGATGTAATTTAAGTTTATGTCTATCATATTCGTCTAATTTCAAATCAAATATACCATAAAACAGCGCACAAAAAAACCGTAATTACATTGCTGCAATTACGGTTTTCTCTTTATAACAATTTTATTTAATCTCTAGATTATACCAAACCTGCTTTGATTAAGTATTCAGCGATTTGGATTGTATTTGTTGCAGCACCTTTTCTTAAGTTATCAGCAACAATCCACATATTTAAAGTGTTTGGCTGGCTTTCGTCACGACGGATTCTTCCAACAAAAACATCATTTTTACCTTCTGCATATAATGGCATTGGATAAGTAAAAGTATCTAAATTATCTTGTACCGTTACTCCGTCTGTATTGTGAAGGATTTCACGAACTTTGTTTACATCAAAATCATTTGTAAACTCAACGTTTACTGCTTCACTATGTCCGCCTACAACTGGTACACGAACTGCAGTAGCAGTAACTCTAATAGTTTTATCACCAAGAATTTTTTGAGTTTCGCGAACTAATTTCATTTCTTCTTTAGTGTATCCGTTTTCTTCAAAACTATCGCAATGTGGAATTGCATTTCTATGAATTGGATATTTGTAAGCCATCTCGCCTTGAATTCCAGCGTACTCGTTTTCTAATTGTTTTACCGCTTTTACACCAGTTCCTGTAATAGATTGGTAAGTAGAAACTATGATTCTTTTAATGTTGTATTTTTTGTGCAAAGGAGACAAAGCCAAAACCATTTGAATTGTAGAACAGTTTGGATTTGCAATAATTTTGTCTTCTTTAGTTAAAACGTCAGCATTGATTTCTGGAACTACCAATTTTTTAGTAGGATCCATTCTCCATGCAGACGAGTTATCAATAACAGTTGTTCCAGCAGCAGCAAATTTTGGAGCCCATTCTAAAGAAGTATCTCCTCCAGCAGAGAAAACAGCAATATCAGCTTTCATATCAACAGCTGTCTGTAATCCTACTACTTTATATTTGGTTCCTTTGTATTCGATTTCTTTTCCAACTGATCTTTCTGATGCAACAGGAATTAATTCTGTAACAGGAAAATTTCTTTCTGCTAATACTTTAAGCATTACTTCGCCTACCATTCCAGTAGCGCCTACAACTGCAATTCTCATTTTTATATGTTTAAATAATCAATTAATCTAATTTGTAAGGCAAAAGTAAGTATAATAAAAGTTTCCACAAGGCGATTCACAAAAAATAACAAAATGTTATAAAATAAACATTTTGTAAAAAAAACCGCCTCTTTAGAAGGCGGTTAAGTTAGACTTAGTGTAGCGGTATTATATTTTTATTTATTTTTCAATAAATCTCTAATCTGTATCAATAATTCTTCTTGAGTTGGTTCCAGCTGGAGGTGGCGGTGCAACATCTTTCTTTTTAGCATGGTTCATTGCCTTAATTATCAGGAATAAAACAAAAGCCACAATAATAAAGTTAATTACTGCCGATATAAAGACTCCGTACTTTACACCTCCAAAAGCAGTTAATTGCTCAATAGTAGACAAATGTGCAGCATCTAAAGCTGGTTTCAACAGCAATGGCGTAATTACATCTTCAATAAATGAGCTGACAATTTTACCAAAAGCAGCTCCAATGATCACCCCGACAGCCAGGTCAACCACGTTGCCTTTCATTGCAAATTCCTTAAATTCTGAAAAAAATCCCATATCTGATCTGTTTAGTTGAATAATAAATGAATATCGAAAATACGCAATTTTATTGAAAATTCTTAATATTATCTAAAAAATACCCTCTTAACACGTTGCGAAATACTCGTCATTATCTCATATGGAATTGTTTTTAAGGCTACAGCCATCTCTATCACAGTAGGGCTTTCGCCGAAAATAATCACCGAATCGCCTTCTTTACAATCTATGTCGGTTACGTTGACCATTAGCATATCCATACAAACACTTCCAACAATTTTGGCTTTTTGATTTTTGATGGTGACAAAACCCACTTCATTTCCCCATAATCTCGCAATTCCATCAGCATATCCAATTGGAATTGTGGCTATTTTAGTTGCTGCATCGGCCATAAAACGGCGTCCATATCCCACACTGTCACCACCAGGAATGGTTCGGACTTGAGAAATGATGGATTTTAATGTTCCAACATTTTCTAAATACTTTTGCTCTGCGGGATCATTTGAAACGCCATACAATCCAATTCCTAAACGTACCATGCTGTATTGCGCGTCAGGAAAATTACTGATTCCTGAAGTATTCAAAATATGTCGAATTGGATTAGTATTTAATTCTGCTATTAATTTTGAAGACAGTTTTTCGAACAATGCAATCTGCTGTCGCACAAAATCAAAATGTTTTGGATCATCGCTTGTTGCCAAATGCGATAAAATACTTTGAACACGAACCGTTGAATTTCCTTTTAAAGTTGCAATCAATTCGTCGATCGTATTGTTTTCAAAACCTAAACGATGCATTCCTGTATCTATTTTGATATGAATCGGGTACTCTTTTAAGTTCTTTTCGCGAGCTATTTTCAAAAAGGCATTTAGTCCTTTCAGACTATAAATTTCAGGCTCTAATTGATATTGAATAATAGATGGAAAACTGGTCGATTCTGGATTTAAAACCATAATGGGAAGTTTTATTCCGCCATTTTTCAACGCGATTCCTTCATCCGCGAAAGCGACACCCAAATAATCTACTTTTTGATGTTCTAATAATTTAGCAATTTCTAATCCGCCGTTTCCATAACCAAATGCTTTTACCATCACCATCATTTTGACATTTGGCGCTAGTTTTGACTTATAATAATTGAAGTTATGAGTGATCGCATCGAGATTAATTTCAAGAACGGTCTCGTGTGTTTTTTCTTCCAGAAGCGAAACGATTTCTTCAAATTGAAAAGATCTTGCTCCTTTTATTAGAATCGTTTCATTATTGAAATTCAGATTATCGATTTCAGCTATAAAATCGGTCGTGTTTTCAAACATTGTACTGTTTGGAAACTTCGCTTTAAAAGAAGAAATTGTGGATCCGATACCAATTACACGGTTTATTTTATTATCTGAGATTAACTGAGCAACTTTAGAATACAATTCTTCATTGCTGAATCCGCTTTGGAAAATATCAGATAAAATAACCGTTTTTGAAGCGCCTTTCTTCTTCTGACTTTCTAAAAAGTCCAAAGCAATTTTAAGCGATTGAAAATCGGAACTGTAGCTATCGTCAATAATACTGCAATTGTTAATTCCGTTTTTCACTTCCAAACGCATACGAACAGGATATAGCATCTCTATTCGATTCTGAATCGTTTCCTGATCGTAATCAAAATGCAATAAAACCAACAAACAAGAAATCGCATTTTCTACCGAAGCCGAATCGTTAAACGGAATTTCTAAACTGAAAATTTCGTTTTCGTATCGATATTGAATAAAAGTATGGTCATTTTTATGTTCTCGTTTTTCAATAAAAACATCTGCGTTTTGATCGGTAAAACTCCATGAGAAAAGTTTTCGCGGATGCACCATATATTCTGCTGCAAACTGCGTTAAACAAGATTCCACAACTTCGGTTTTTTGATAGATAATGATCGGACAATCTTTAAACAAAAGTAATTTTTCATCAATCTTTTGCACCAAATTTAGAAACCCTTCATCGTGTGCGCTTCCAATATTAGTGAGCACACCTATTGTAGGTTTAATTATTTTTTCCAGATGAATCATTTCGTTAACTGTCGAAATTCCAGCTTCGAAAATGCCTAAATTATGCTTTTCATTAATTGCAATTACCGAAAGCGGAACCCCAACTTGAGAATTGTAACTCTTTGGACTTCTAATAATATTATAATCCGGGCTCAATAAAAAATTAAGCCATTCTTTTACGATCGTTTTACCATTACTTCCCGTTAATCCGATAACTGGAAAATGGAATAAATTTCTATAATAAGCAGCAAATTCCTGAAGTGCAAAAAGCGTATTTTCGACAACCAAAAAATTAGCTTTATCAGCATAACCTTCTGGAATATATTGAACAACAAAATTTTGAACTTTGTTTTCTATTAAATCTGGAATAAACAAATGAGCATCATTATTAACCCCAGCCAGAGCAAAAAATAATGTTTGCGATCCGTTTTGAAGCGAACGGCTGTCAATTGATATATGATCGATTAAAACATCAGCATCTGAGCCAATCCATTTGGCATTTAATACTGAAACAAGGCTTTTTAAATTTAGACTCATTTAGAAATTTCTTTTTTTCAAATTTAAAAAAAGGTTTGCCACGAATGTCCCAAATTTTTACAAATTAATTTCACGCAGATTTAAAAAAATTTAAGCAGATGCGCGCAGATTTTTTTATTAATTAAATTGGCTTAGATCTGCCTAAATCTGCAGAATCTGCGTGAAAATTTTTAGCCACAGATTAAAAGATTATCACTGATTATAATCCTTTTTAATCCTAAAAATCTGTGGCAAAAAAAATAGTTAACCACAAATTCACAGACTAATTTCACGCAGATTAAAAAAGATTTGAGCAAATACACGCAGATTTTTTATTAATTAAATTGGCTTAGATCTGCCTAAATCTGCAGAATCTGCGTGAAAATTTTTAGCCACAGATTAAAAGATTATCACTGATTATAATCCTTTTTAATCCTAAAAATCTGTGGCAAAAAAAAATAATTCCCCTGAATTCATGTAATTCATGGCAGAAAAAATTTATTGATTATATTTGTTTTTACACTACAAATTTCCATGTTTTGAAAAAAGTACTTCCGATATTCTCCTATATATTACATCCGATTTTTATATCGTTATATGCAACTTTGTTTTACCTCTTTTACAAAGACGATATTTTCAGTACAAACGAAAAGTATTTTGTCTTAATTCAGATTTTGGTCATCAACGTCATTGTTCCTGTCTTATTTTATCTGTTGCTAAAATCGACTGGACACGTAAAATCGATAATGCTAAGTCAGACTTCAGAACGAACGATTCCGCTTATTCTGCAATGCTTCCTGTATATTTTATTAGTTAAAAGAAGCATCATAATTACGCGTTATCCAGAGCTTCATTTCTTTTTTCTTGCAGCATTATTCAGTACTATTTTGGCACTGGTATGTGTGCTGTTCAAGACAAAAGCAAGCTTACATATGGTTGCTATCTCAGGTTTAACGATTTTTGTTATCGGATTAAATATTCATCTTCAGCTTCATAATCCGTATTGGCCCGCTTTACTTATTTTATTATCGGGAATTGTGGCCTCATCCCGTTTAGAAATGAATGCGCATACTTCTAGGGAAATATTAATTGGATTGTTTGTTGGCATAATGCCGCAGCTTCTATTTTTATACCTGTGGTTATAAAATGTAAAAGATCAATCCTGCATTTAAGGTTTTCATATTGATTTTTTCGCCAGACAAAGTGGTTGCCGAATTAAACAAAGGACTTAAACCATAATAGATGTAGACATTCCAAGTGTTGTATCCCGCCGAAAGATATGGGCCGTACTGAAATTTATTGATATTATCGTTATTCTTAATTCTATATGTCGTTTCTCCATCATCCAGAATAGAGGAACTTGAAAACACATAACTCAATTTTATACCACCATAAATACGCCAGAATTTAGTGCTCTCGAAAGTCGAATTACGCCATCTAAATTCTATTGGAAGATCTACAGAATATTGTCGGTAACGATTAGAAACAAATTCTCCATAACTGTTAACTCCATATATAATTGTACCTGAAGCATCCTCAGAAATCGTTAAATTTTGATAATAATTCTGATAACTCAATCCCAAACCCGTAGCAATAGCAATAGTTCTCGATTTATTAACCGGCATATCACGCAAGAAACCACCTGAAAGTCCAAGAGAAAACTTATTCTGTTTGAAATTAACTGGAATATCGGTAAACATATTATAGGTAACCGAAAAATAAAACTGATCTTCTCGATACAAAGAATCTATTTTTACAACTGGTTTTATCTCAGGCTTAACGTCTTCTTGTGCAAAAGAGTTAAAAAAAGTGAGTAAAAATAAGCAGCTAAAAATAATTCGCATATCGTAAATTGGGTTTTAAAAGAGGATTTTAAAATAAACGCTTTTTTGGGTTTATTTATTTCATATACAAATATAATACAATGCTATTAGCAACACTAAGAAATGCAAATATTCTTATTTTACCTGCTAATAAAATTATTTGCTGCATATTTTTCAATAAATCGATTGGAAAAGCCAAAAATAAATCAATTATCTTTTTATGTTTTATACCTTTGCAGTAAATGAAGAAAAAACAGCTCATATTAAGTTTATCTTTTGCTGTCACGATATTGTTCTCAATATTGTTTCAGTCTATACATAGTTATGAGCATATTGTAAAACAGCTTTCAGAAAAACAGTGCCATCATAATTACAATGATCCAAACGGCGAAATAACGCATCAGCATCATGATTATGACGTTTGTTTTGTTTGCCATTTTGCTTTTGAATCTTTTATTCTTCCTCAAGATTTCTCTTTTGAATTTCATTCATTTGATAGAGAAACCCCTTATTTCTTCCCATTTTCAGAGAAGATTTTTTCAATTTCAACCACTTCGTATTTCTTACGGGACCGCCTGCCACTATAGTTCCCTAAGTTTCGATTATTCGAAAAAATAGCACATTTCTTTTAATTTAAAATTCAAATAACATTTAGTTTCCTAATCCTATTTTATCAATCGGGATCAGAATGCTTTATTGTTGACTTTTGGTTTTTCATTCGAAGAAAAAATTCCATTTAATTATAGCATCATTTTCAAATGAAAAAATTTATAATAGCCCTTATTTTAGGGTTTTCGAGCATACTTACTGCTCAAAATTCGGTTTCAGGAACCGTAACCGACAATCAGAATAATCCATTGCCCGGAGTTTCTGTTTATGCTCCAGAATTACACAAAGGAACTACAACAGACGCAAACGGAAAATACGAATTGAATAATCTTCCAAATGGAACCTTACGTATTGCTTTTACTTATGTTGGATATGCCAATCAAAATAAGACGATTGCTAAATTATTGAAACAAAACACACTAGATATTGTTCTTGAAGAATCTATTTTAGAAATGGATGAAGTAGTGGTTTCAACGCCTTTTAACAAACTGCAATCACAAAACGTAATGAAGATTGAGCACGAAAGCATTAAAACATTACAGCAAAAAGGAACCTCAACTTTAATTGAAGGTTTGGCAACAATTCCTGGAGTTTCTCAGATTTCTACAGGAACTTCTATCGGAAAACCTGTAATTCGCGGACTTAGTGGTAATCGTGTTTTGGTGTATTCTCAAGGCGTTCGTATAGAAAACCAGCAGTTTGGAGACGAACATGGTTTAGGTTTAAACGATGCAGGAATAGAAAGTGTTGAAGTGATTAAAGGCCCTGCTTCTTTATTGTACGGTTCTGATGCTTTGGGAGGTGTTTTATATTTCAATCCTGAAAAATTTGCAGATGCAGGCGATTTTAAAGCTAATTTCAGTCAAAAATATTTTACAAATACACAAGGAAGCAATTCTTCTATAGGATTGAAAACTTCTACCGATAACTGGAAATTCTTAGCGCGAGGAAGCTACAACACGCACTCTGACTACAAAATTGCTGACGGCGATCGCGTAACCAATTCACGCTATAACGAAACTGATTTTAAAACCGGAATCGGGTATAGCAATTCTACTTTTTCTAGTGTTGTAAGATATAATTTTAACAAACTGGACATTGGAATTCCAGAAGATGGAATTGCAGAACAATCTTCGAGCAAAGACACTCAATTTCCGAGACAAGGAATTTACAATCATTTATTAAGTTTGAATAATGTGATTTTCTTTGAAAACTCAAAATTAGATGTTGATTTAGGATACATCGCAAATGATAGAAGCGAATTTGAAGATAGCAACGAAGCTTCTTTACACATGAAACTGAATACTTTCAATTATAATGCGAAATATCACTTTCCTAAATTCGGAAAAATTGAAACTATTTTTGGCGTTCAAGGGATGCATCAGACCAACAAAAATTCGGGAGAAGAATACTTAATTCCAGATGCCACAACGAATGATTTTGGAGTTTTTGGAACTGCCAATTACGAATGGGATAATAGCGTTATTCAAGCTGGATTGCGTTTTGACAACCGAAACATTACTTCGATAGCACACGGAACAGAAGGCGAAGAAGGCTATTTTCAAGCTTTAGATCGCTCTTTTGATAGCTTTAACGCTTCTTTAGGTTACAAAACAAAATTTGCTGAGCCTCTAACTTTCCGCTTAAATGTTGCAACAGGATTTAGAGCGCCGAATTTGGCAGAATTGACTTCAAACGGTGTTCATGAAGGAACAAATCGTTACGAAATTGGAAATGCAAATCTGAAAACAGAACAAAACGTTCAGACTGATTTGAACTTAGAATATAAAAACTCTCATTTTGAATTCTTTGTAAACGGATTTTATAATCACGTAAACAACTATATCTACACTTCGCCAACAGGAGAGGTTTTAGAAGACAATGATGTTTTTGCTTATATTCAGGATAATGCACAGTTGTACGGTGGAGAAGTCGGCTTTCATTTTCACCCTCATCCATTAGATTGGTTGCATTTTGAAACGAGCTTTGAAACGGTTACTGGTAAAAAAGACAACAAAGATTATCTTCCTTTGATTCCTGCAAACAATTGGAATAATACACTTAGAACTGAATTTAATATCAAAAATTGGCTAAGCGAAGGTTTTGCATCTTTGAATGTTTCTTCTACTTTCAATCAAGATAATGTAAGCGGCTTCGAAACAGCTTCGAAAGGCTATACTTTGGTAAATTTAGGTTTTGGAGGAACGGTCAAACTAGGAAAAACGGCTTTCGACATTAACCTTAACGGAAACAATTTATTTGATAAAAAATACATTGCACACCTTTCTAGATTAAAAACAGACGGTATTCCGAATATTGGAAGAAACATCGTTTTAGGGGTTAATTTCAATTTATAATTTTAAATTTAACCGCAAAGAGCGCAAAGTATTACGCAAGGTTCGCTAAGTTTTATTTTATAAAATGACGATTAAAAGATTCTCGCAAAGACGCCAAGCCGCAAAGAAATTTTAAAACTTTGCACATCCGCGTCTTTACGAGATTAATTTTGCGTGCTTTGCGAAAACTCTTTGCGTTCTTTGCGGTTAGTAACACAACAATCTCACAAAAAGCGCTATTTTTGTTACAACAGATAAAACTAATTATGAAAAAAACATTTTTATTAATGGCACTTACAACTGCAGGGGTTTCATTTGCCCAAACTAAATATCCGGAAACCAAAAAAGGAGAAACTGTTGATGTTTATTTTGATACTAAAATAAGTGATCCGTACCGTTGGTTAGAAGATGATAAATCTGCCGAAACCGGTGCTTGGGTAAAAGCTGAAAACGAAGTTACATATGCGTATTTAGATAAAATTCCGTTTCGCGAAGAACTTAAAAAGCGAATGGAAAAACTATGGAATTACGAAAAAATAGGAGCTCCACATAAAGAAGGGAAATTTACTTATTACTCTAAAAACAACGGACTTCAGAATCAATCAGTAGTTTACAGAAAAGATGCAAACGGAAAAGAAGAAATTTTCTTAGATCCAAATACTTTTTCTAAAGACGGAACAACTTCTCTTGGCGGTCTTGACTTTTCTGAAGATGGAAGCAAAGCAGCTTATGCAATTTCTGAAGGCGGAAGCGACTGGAGAAAAGTGATTATTATTGATGCATTGTCTAAAAAAGTTGTAGAAGACACTTTGGTTGATGTGAAATTTAGTGGTGTTTCATGGTACAAAAATGAAGGTTTCTACTATTCTAGTTATGACAAACCAAAGGGAAGTGAATTATCGGCTAAAACAGATCAGCACAAATTGTATTTCCATAAACTGGGAACTTCTCAAAAAGACGATAAAGTAATTTTTGGAGCAGATCAAAAAAGAAGATATGTAGGCGGATATGTTACTGAAGACGATCGTTATTTAGTAATTACCGCTGCTAACTCAACTTACGGAAATGAATTGTACATTAAAGACTTGACAAAGCCTAACAGTCCAATTGTTACAATCGTAGACAATTTTAACAGCGACAGCAGTGTTATTGACAATGAAGGAAGCAAATTGTTTATCGAAACCGACTTTAATGCTCCTAACAAACGTGTCGTAACGGTTGACGCAGCAAATCCGAAACCTGAAAACTGGAAAGATTTTATTAAAGAAACCAAAGATATCTTATCTCCTTCAACTGGTGCTGGTTATATCTTTGCTAATTATACAAAAGATGCTGTTTCATTTGTACAGCAATATGATTACAACGGAAAATTAGTTCGTGAAATCAAACTTCCTGCTGTTGGAACTGCTGGCGGATTTGGCGGTAAAAAAGAAGATAAGATTTTATACTACAGCTTTACTAACTATACAACTCCAGGAAGCATCTATGCTTTGGAGCCAAAATCTGGTAAATCTGAAGTGTATCAAAAACCAAAAGTAGATTTCAAAAGCGAAGATTACGAATCTAAGCAAGTTTTCTATACATCAAAAGACGGCACAAAAGTTCCTATGATTATTACATATAAAAAAGGAACAAAATTAGACGGTAAAAATCCAACTATTCTTTATGGTTATGGCGGATTCAATATTTCTTTAACTCCAAGTTTCAACATTGCAAATGCTGTTTGGTTGGAAAACGGAGGTATATATGCTGTAGCGAACTTAAGAGGTGGCGGTGAATATGGAAAAAAATGGCATGACGCGGGAACTAAACTTCAAAAACAAAATGTATTTGACGATTTCATTGCTGCTGCAGAATATTTAATTGCTCAAAAATATACTTCTTCTGATTATCTAGCTATTCGCGGAGGATCTAACGGAGGTTTATTGGTTGGTGCAACTATGACACAGCGACCAGATTTAATGAAAGTAGCTTTACCAGCTGTTGGGGTTATGGATATGCTTCGTTACAATGCTTTTACAGCAGGTGCCGGATGGGCTTTTGACTACGGAACTGCTCAAGATAACAAAGAAATGTTTGAATACTTAAAAGGATATTCGCCAGTACACAATGTAAAAAAAGGAATTCATTATCCTGCTACAATGGTAACTACTGGTGATCATGATGATCGTGTTGTTCCTGCGCATAGTTTCAAATTTGCTTCTGAGTTACAGGAAAAACAAACAGGAGAAAATCCGGTTTTAATTAGAATTGATGTTAAAGCAGGACACGGAGCAGGAAAATCTGTTGCGGCTACAATTCAGGAAAATGTAGACATTCAAGCTTTCACGCTTTACAATATGGGTTTTAAAGCTTTGCCTAAAAAGTAAGACTTTAAACTGATTTTTTTTAGCCACGAATTCACGAATTATTTTTGTGAGCTCGTGGCTAATTTATTTTATGCCACAGATTAAAAGGATTAGATAGATTAAAAAATCTGTGAAAATCTTTTCAATCTGTGGCTTTTATTTTTTTTCACGCAGATTCTGCAGATTTAGCAGATTTAATTAAAAAAATCTGCGAGCATCTGCTAAAATTATTTTTAAATCTGCGTGAAATTAGTTCGCATAATTCGATACAGATTTTTTAAACATTCAGATCAAAAAATTCGTGAATTCGTGGCTAATTTTCTTTTAAATTTGAGAAACTTAAAACTTAAACCATGAAAATTATAAAATGGGGAATTATTGGCTGTGGAAATGTAACCGAAGTTAAAAGCGAACCAGCTTTTCAGAAAGCTCCAAATTCGGCTTTAGTTGCAGTTATGCGAAGAGATGCTGCTCTTGCCGAAGATTACGCCAAACGCCATAATGTTCCGAAATGGTATTCTAACGCTGAAGATCTAATAAATGATCCAGAAGTTGATGCCGTTTATATAGCTACTCCTCCGTCTTCTCATAAAGAATACACTATTTTATGCGCCAAAGCTGGAAAACCTGTTTACGTAGAAAAACCAATGGCTTTGACATTTGAAGAATGCAACGAAATGATTAGCGCTTGCAAAGAGCATAATGTTCCTTTGTTTGTTGCTTATTACAGAAGAGCGTTACCTCGTTTTTTAAAAATTAAAGAAATAATCGATCAGGGGAAATTAGGAACTATTAGACACGTAAATTGTGTTTTGTATCATCCTTTTGAAGCACGTTATGATGACGAAATCAATCTTCCTTGGACGGTTCTACCACATATTTCTGGAGGTGGAATTTTTGTTGATTTGGCCTGTCATACTCTAGATTTCCTAGATTTTGTTTTAGGTCCGATAAAATCAGTTCGCGGACATGCCACTTCTCAGTTAATGGCTTATCCTGCCGAAGATGCTGTTTCAATGTCATTTTTATTTGAAAACGGAATTCACGGATCTGGTCTATGGAATTTTGCGAGTTTTGAACGTTATGATAATACTGAAATTGTAGGCGATAAAGGTAAAATCTCATTTTCTACTTTTGGAAATGATCCCGTTCATATTCAATATACAAATGGAGAAAAAGAAAGCATTACAATAGAAAACCCGCTTCACATTCAACAGCCGTTTATTGAAACTGTTATTGCTGAACTTTTAGGGAATGAAAACGCTTCTCCATCAAAAGGTACTTCTGGCGCCAGAACCACTTGGGTTATTGATCAAGTTTTGAAGGAGTTTAGAGATTCGAAATTATAATTATCAATTAAAATACAATATGTCATCCTGACGAAGGAAGGATCACAGACACAGACAAGACTCAAAAAAAAGAGGATATTCTTTCGAATATCCTCTTTTTGTAAACTATAAAAAAAATTGGAAAATTATAGGCTGTATCTTAAACCTAAAGTCAAACCTAAACCAGAAATTCCAACATAAGAACTAATATCATCTGTAGCTCTTGTATTATCAAATCCTGCAGCATTAGTTACTTTACTGTTTGAAGTTGTATTAATTTGATCAACATATTTCGTATGACTTGCAGAGTATGAAGCATCAGGGCGGAAATTAGTTGGTGTATTTAATTTATCCACTCCATTTTCTGTATATACTTCAGTTTCTTTTGTTTTTCCGTGAACAGTAAAGTTACGGTATTCTAACTCTCCAAAAACAGCAATGTGTGTTCCTAATTTATAAGATGTTCCTAATGCAGCCAAAAATCCAACTGTTGGATTAGGTTTTACTACATCTTTAGCATAACTAGTGACAACACCTGCTGGGGTTGTGTAAGCTCTATTTGTTTTAATTGTCAAATCTCCATGAACAGGTACAATAACTCCTACTTTCGTGTAAGGTTCAAAACCGTTAGATTCTCCTAAAAACAAAACAAGAGCTGGAGCAACATCAAAAGCCTGAATTTTTCCTACTGCTTTTCCAGTAGCAAATACAGGACCAGCAGCAACTAATCTGTTAGTAGTTTCAACCATAGTTTTACTAGCACTACTGAAATAGTTAAATCCTACTTCTACTCCCAAACGAGTTGAAAAACGATATCCTGCAGTTATACCTGTACGAAATCCTTCTCCAAATGAACCATGATTTGTTTCTCTCGAAATTAAAGTTGTACCATCTGCTGCATATACATCTGTATTAGGCAATGCACCATTTACAATTGGAAATTCTGTAGCAGCTGTTTGAATAAAATAAGATCCACCCAATTTAAAATACCAGCTTTCTGGTTTTTCTGCTTTTTCTGATTGCGCCATTGTGGCCATAGAGCAAACTAATAACCCTAATAAAAATAGGTTCTTTTTCATAATTTTGATTTATTGATTAGTACAAACTTAGAACATTTTAACACATTCTTACAGTTTGTAAAGTTAGACTTGGAACGAAAACGTTGTAATTTGGGGCAATATTACTAAAAAACTATTATGCATGCATATTTTTAACATAAAAAATTAACATGTGTTTAAATTTTAACTGTTAATTTTTTAGTTCAATTTAAAATTAATCTGCATTTTCTCCAACTCCTGCAGTAATTCAGCAGAAATTTTAACCTTCAAACGACGGCTCGGCATGGTTAATTTGGTGACTACTTTTATCTCTTCAACCTCATTTACCTCTTGAATCTTAGTGTCTTCCATCGCACTATCTTCATTTTCATTTTCGGCTTCAAAAACAGCATCTTCAGCTTCAAAATCGGTTGGAGTTTCTACCTCAACCAATCGCTTTATTTTTTCTAGCTCCATGATTTCAAAAGTCACAGAATTCTCTCCTTTGTATTCAGCAAACAAATGACTCAGCTTATGAATAAATTCAGGATGAAGATCTTTGATATTCAATAATACGATCAATTTCTTAGCGAAAGCTTCTAAAATATCCTGCAACTGACGAATCTCTACAAACTGCATTCTAGGATTTGACTTTTTACCTGTATCATGGTTTACCCATCCGTCTTTGATTAATATTTTCAAAAAGGCAAAATTGTTCTGAATTAAGAAGTGGCGGAATTTTAAATATTCCTCACCAAAAATCTTAAACTCGTAACTTTCGTCATACCCTTCTAAATTGAAAGCAGCCCAACCTTTTCCATTTTTAGCTACACGATGCTGCACGTTATTGATAATTCCGGCAAAATTTAGATTTTTACCTACATATTCATTCATGCTTTTTAATGCTTCTAAACGAGCATTACAGAAGTATTTCATTTCAAACCTAAAATCATCCAGCGGATGTCCAGAAATGTAGATTCCGACAACCTCTTTTTCTTTAGCCAGTTTTTCCATGGTGCTCCAGTCTTCACATGGAGGAACAACAGGTTCTGCGATTTGTACTTCACTGGTTTCTCCAAACAAACTTACCTGAGATGAGTTTTCATTTTCCTGAAACTTCAATCCATAACGCATTGCTTTTTCGTAGAAAGTAATTCCGTCTCCATCATCGTGGAAATATTGTGCTCTGGTTGTTCCTTCGAATGAATCAAAACCTCCAGCCAGTGCTAAGTTTTCAATCGCTTTTTTGTTGGCAGCACGCAAATCAATTCGCTTCGCCAAATCAAAAATCGATTTATATCTTCCGTCTTTTCTATTTTCTACAATTGTTTCAACCGCTCCAGAACCTACTCCTTTAATCGCTCCCATTCCGAAACGAACCGCGTAATCATCATTTACTGTAAATTTATAGTACGATTCGTTTACGTCTGCAACCTAAAACCTGTAATCCCATACGTTTACATTCTTCCATGAAAAACGAAACCTGTTTGATATCGTTCATATTATTCGAAAGTACCGCTGCCATATATTCTGCTGGATAATGCGCTTTCAAATAAGCCGTTTGATACGCAATCCAAGCATAACAAGTCGAGTGCGACTTGTTGAAGGCGTAACTCGCAAAAGCTTCCCAGTCTTTCCAGATTTTCTCTAAAACCTTTGCATCATGACCTTTTGCAGCCGCTTGTTCAACAAACTTCGGCTTCATTTTATCCAGTACGTCTTTTTGTTTCTTACCCATCGCTTTACGCAAGACGTCGGCCTCACCCTTTGTAAATCCTGCCAAAGACTGAGACAAAAGCATTACCTGCTCTTGGTAAACCGTAATTCCGTAGGTTTCAGATAAATATTCGGCACAGGCATCTAAATCGTATTTGATCTCCTCGTCACCATTTTTTCTTCGAACGAAAGACGGAATATATTCCAAAGGTCCCGGACGATACAATGCGTTCATGGCAATTAAATCTCCAAAAACCGTTGGCTTCAGATCTTTCATGTATTTCTGCATCCCAGGCGACTCATATTGGAAGATTCCAACGGTTTCACCTCTTTGGAAAAGCGCATACGTTTCTTCATCATCAATCGGGAAATTATCTGGATCTAGATCAATTCCTGTTCTGTATTTTACCAGTTTTACGGTATCTTTTATCAGCGTAAGGGTCTTCAGACCCAAGAAGTCCATTTTCAGCAATCCGGCACTTTCTGCCACCGAGTTATCAAACTGTGTTACATATAAATCAGAATCTTTTGCTGTTGTTACAGGAACATAATTTGTAATATCCGATGGCGTAATGATAACCCCACAGGCGTGAATTCCCGTATTACGCATCGATCCTTCCAGAATTTTTGCCTGCTGAATGGTTTCTCCTGCCAAATCATCTTCATTGGCAATCGCTATTAATTCTTTTACATTGTCAAATTCGTCAGAACGAAGCGCTTTTTTAACTTCCTCTTCACTCTCAGAAATAAAACGCGCCAAATTCCACTTTGACGGCATCATTCCTGGAATCAGTTTTGCAATTCTATCGGCTTCAAACAATGGTAAATCCAGTACACGCGCCGTATCACGAATTGCCGATTTGGTTGCCATTTTACCATACGTGATAATCTGCGCCACCTGTTTTTGACCGTATTTGTTGATTACATAATCCATTACACGTCCACGACCCTCGTCATCAAAGTCGATATCAATATCGGGCATCGATACACGGTCAGGATTTAGGAAACGCTCAAAAAGCAAATCATATTTAATAGGGTCAATATTGGTAATTCCGAGACAATACGCAACGGCCGAACCCGCTGCAGATCCACGACCTGGCCCTACTGATACGTCCATTTTTCTAGCTTCGGCAATGAAATCCTGTACAATCAAAAAGTAACCTGGATAACCTGAGTTTGAAATCGTCATTAACTCAAAATCCAAACGATCTTGAATCGATTCGGTTATTTCGCCATAACGTCTTTTGGCACCTTCCATAGTAAGGTGTCTCAAGTATTTATTTTCTCCTCTTACACCACCATCTTCTTCATCTTCGGGCACCATAAATTCTTCTGGAATATCAAATTTTGGAAGCAAGACATCACGATAAAGTGAATATATTTCGACCTTATCTATAATTTCCTGAATATTGATAATCGCTTCGGGCAAATCGGCGAAGAGTTTTTTCATCTCGTCTTGCGACTTGAAATAGTATTCCTGATTTGGAAGTCCGTAGCGATAACCACGTCCGCGTCCAATAGGCGTTGCCTGCTTTTCACCGTCTTTTACACAAAGTAAAATATCGTGCGCATTGGCATCTTCTTTATTTAAGTAATAGGTGTTATTTGTCGCAATTAACTTAACATCATGTTTTTTTGAAAACTCAATCAGGGTTTTATTGACACGATTTTCATCTTCCTGATTGTGGCGCATCACTTCTAGATAGAAATCTTCGCCAAATTGTTCTTTCCACCAAATCAGAGCTTCTTCGGCTTGGTTCTCACCAATATTCAGAATTTTACTCGGAATCTCTCCGTATAAATTCCCCGACAAAACCATAATATCTCCCTTATATTGCTCCACAATCGCGCGGTCAATCCTCGGAACATAATAAAATCCGTTTGTATAAGCAATCGAAGCCATTTTAGCCAAGTTGTGGTAACCTGCTTTATTTTTAGCCATTAAAACAACCTGATAACCGTTGTCTTTTTTGCTTTTATCTAAATGGTTTTCGCAGATATTAAACTCACAACCAACAATGGGTTTTACTTCTGTTTCTGTTGGTTCTTCTCCAGCTTCAACCAAAGCTTTATTTTTTCCAGAAGCCGCTTTGTTGTGGTTCATTACAGTACTCACAAAATGGAAAGCTCCCATCATGTTTCCTGTATCGGTCATGGCAACGGCTGGCATTCCGTTTTTAGCGGCAGCGGCAACTATATTCCCAATTCCGATAGTCGATTGAAGTACCGAAAACTGCGTATGATTGTGTAAATGCGCAAATTTTGCTGCTTTAAAATCGGCCTTATCTTCTTCTGAAACGACATTTTGCTGCCCTTCTCCTGCTAAAGCTTTAAGCTGCTCTCTAATTTTATCTGAAGCCGCTTTTAAGTTGATATGTTTTAAACCAATTAACTTAAATGGCTCAGCATTTCTTTCCTGAAATTCTTTGAAATATTCCTTCGGAACGTCTAATTCTTCTTTTGTAAAAACTTCTCTTCTAACCAATTCTAAGAAACAGCGCGTAGTTGCCTCAACGTCGGCAGTTGCGTTGTGCGCTTCCGCGAAAGGCTGATCGAAAAGATAGCTGTGTAATTCGGTCAGAGTTGGAAGTTTGAATTTTCCTCCACGACCTCCAGGAAGCTGTAATAATGAAGCCGTAACTTCGGTACAAGTATCCAGAACAGGCATTGAAGCCATTTGAGACTCCACTCCCATTCTATGGAATTCGGCTCCCATAATATTAACGTCGAAACCTAAATTTTGTCCAACGATAAATTTGGTTTTGCTTAAAGCAATATTGAATTTTTCTAAAACTTCGGCCAAAGTGATTCCATCGGCTTCAGCCAATTCAGTAGAGATTCCGTGAATACGTTCGGCATCATACGGAATATTAAATCCTTCTGGTTTTACCAAATAATCCTGATGTTCGATGAGCTGTCCCATTTCGTCATGAAGCTGCCACGCAATTTGTATACAGCGAGGCCAGTTATCTGAATCGGTAATCGGGGCATCCCAGCGTTTTGGTAATCCGGTTGTTTCGGTATCGAATATTAAATACATAGAGTTGTAAAAGTCAAATTTTAAAGCTCCAAATCTCAAATCTTACACATTGCAAAATATTGACAACATGAAACATAACAAAATGCGAAATGAAAAATGGAAGGAAGTCAAATTTACGCTTTTTTTAGAGAAATAAAGAAGCGAAAGTTGTTAACAAAAGCATTTTTAACACGATTATGAAAGTACACCAAAAACCTTAAAAAGTACATTTAATTTCATTATTTTCTCTTAAAAACTTCAATTATTCATTTTGGATACTCATTGCACCAAAATGAACACTTTTAAGCTGTACTGTATCCTGAACTTTGCTTCATCAAATTAAAACAATTAAAAAGTAATAATCATGAAAACAATTTTTATCACAGGCGCATCATCAGGTTTAGGAAAAGCAACAGCAAAATTATTCCACGAAAAAGGATGGAATGTAATCGCCACAATGAGAACTCCTGAAAAGGAAACAGAACTTTCTCAATTAAAAAATGTAACACTTTTGCCATTAGACGTTACCAATTACGAACAGATACAAACTACAGTTCAAAAAGCTATTAAATTAAACGATATTGACGTTGTTTTTAATAACGCGGGATATGGGTTAATTGGGCCTTTGGAAAGTCTTTCTGACGATCAAATCACCAAACAATTAAACACTAACTTATTAGGAGTTATTCGAGTTACCAATGCTTTTATTCCGTATTTCAGAGAAAGAAAAAGCGGTTTATTTATCTCAACAACTTCTATTGGCGGATTAATTGCTTTCCCTTTAGGATCTGTTTATCACGCAACGAAATGGGGATTGGAAGGCTGGAGCGAAAGTATGGCTTACGAATTAAATCCGTTTGGCGTACATATTAAAACGGTTTCTCCAGGTGGTATTAAAACTGAATTTCTGCATGGCTCTCTTGATACAGGAGCAAAACCCGAATACGAGGCCATGACCAACAGTATGTTTGCAAGTGTTGACACAATGTTTGAAATGGCATCAACTCCAGAACAAATTGCCGATGTGGTTTATGAAGCTGCAACCGACGGAAAAAATCAATTAAGATATCTTGCCGGAGAAGACGCAAAAGCACTTTACAACCAACGATTAGAATTAGGCGCTGAAACTTTCCGCACCGAATTTGGAAAACAGTTTCTTGGAGCATAATAACTTCTAATAAGGCTGTCCAAAAAGCTTTCAATATTATTTTTTTAAGCTCTAGCGGAGCGAAATATTTATAGAAATTCAATTATGAAAGTGCAAAATAGCTCCAGCGGAGCTAAACACAACAGTATTAAAAATATTTCGCTCCGCTGGAGCTCTGCTCTCAATAATAAATACGCTTTCTATAAATATTTCGCTTCACCGAAGCTGATCTTTCAAAATCAAAGAGCTTGTTTAATACTTTTTGGAAAGCCTCATTAGTCTTTTAATTTTCTTATTTTTATATCATGGAAAAGAAAAACAATAATCCGGAAAAAATCTCTTCTATATCACAGTTTCATGACCTACTTCGATTGCCAAAACCGCTTCATCCAATGGTGAGCTTGGTAGACAATACACAATTGGTCATTAATGGAGACTTAGCGAATCATGCCTTTTTGCTTGATTTCTATAAGGTATCTTATAAGTTTTCCACTAATGGCAAAATGGGCTACGGTCAAGGTTATTACGATTTTAATGAAGGCGGACTCCTATTTGCTTCTCCAAAACAGTTAATTTTTACTGAAAATGAAGAAGGTGCTGAATATGGCGGTTACACGCTTTTATTTCATCCCGATTTTATTAGAAATTACCCTTTAGGAAAAGCCATCAAAAAGTATGGTTTCTTTTCTTATGACACCAATGAAGCACTGCATCTTTCAGATAGTGAAAAAACAATTATTATTGGATTATTAAAAAGTATCGACAACGAACTTAACACGGCAATAGACGAAATGAGTCAAGATGTGATTGTTTCTTATATCGATGTTCTGCTGAATTACAGCAATCGCTTTTACAAACGCCAATTTATTACCAGAAAAACCATCAGCCACGATTTGTTATTAAAAGTCGAAGAAACTCTGGATAACTATATCAGTAATGCAGAAACCCTAAAAAGAGGATTACCTACGGTAGAATTTCTAGCTTCACAGATTAATGTTTCTAGTCATTATCTCAGCGATATGCTTCGTAATCTAACCGGATTAAATGCACAACAACATATTCATTCGAAATTAATAGAAAAATCAAAAGATTTTCTGATTACGACTAATCTTTCGGTAGCCGAAATTGCTTATCAATTAGGTTTTGAATATCCGCAGTCGTTTAGTAAATTATTCAAAAAGAAAACTAGTCTTACTCCATTAGAATTTAAAAATTCGTTGAATTAATTTTCAAAAAAACTGCTCTCAAAAAATCAATTTCGGTCTTAAAAAATCATAAAATTTCATAAAAATACACCTCTTGGATGTCGTAGTATTTTGGTGCTTTATTGAATCTAAATAACACCAAAAAAACTCCTTTAAAAGCTTTAAAAAACCAAAAAACTACACTTTTTACAAAGAAATCAAAAATAACAATTATTACTATTTTTATTCATTTTGTTAGATTTTTTCAAACAAATTCTTATATTTTATATTGATTTTGAGATAAATTTGCAAACTATTAAAACAAAAAACAAATAAGAAAAATTAAAGCCGAAAAAGAAAAGCTAAATCAGTTTCTTAATCATTTTTCTTTCAAATTTTAGTTTGCAAAAGCCATTTGGCAATTTGTAATTTAGTTTGGGTATCGTATATAATGAAATATTGAAATTGACGCTTTTTTATCTTTTTTTACTTTTGTTTTGCTATTATAATGAACAGGAAATTGCTGTGGTTATAGAAATTACAATTAAAAAAAATAAAAAATGAGTAAGACATTATTTGACAAAGTATGGGATTCACATGTTGTGCGTAAAATTGAAGATGGACCAGATGTGTTTTTTATTGACCGCCATTTCATTCATGAAGTTACGAGTCCTGTTGCTTTTTTAGGATTAAAGTCAAGAGGCGTTAACGTTTTATACCCACAACGTACTTTTGCAACTGCCGACCACAATACACCAACCATAAACCAACATTTACCAGTTCAGGATCCGCTTTCTGCTAACCAGCTTCAAGCTCTTGAAGACAATGCTAACGAATACGGAATTTCGCACTGGGGATTAGGTCACCAAAAAAATGGAATTGTACACGTAGTAGGTCCTGAAAACGGAATTACTTTGCCAGGTGCTACTATTGTATGCGGGGATTCGCATACGTCTACTCACGGTGCTTTTGGAGCTATTGCTTTTGGTATCGGAACTTCTGAGGTTGAAATGGTACTTTCTACTCAATGTATTATGCAGCCTAAACCAAAGAAAATGCGTATTAACGTAAACGGCAAATTAAGCAAAGGTGTTGGTTGCCAAAAGACGTTGCGCTTTATATTATCGCTCAATTAACTACTTCTGGAGGTACAGGTTATTTTGTTGAATATGCTGGTGATGTTTTTGAAAACATGACTATGGAAGGTCGTATGACAGTTTGTAATTTAAGTATCGAAATGGGTGCTCGTGGAGGAATGATTGCTCCTGACCAAACTACTTTCGATTTCTTAGAAGGAAGACTTTACGCTCCAAAAGGAGAAGCTTGGACAAAAGCTGTTGAATACTGGAAAACTCTTAAAACTGATGCTGATGCTGTGTTTGATGCTGAATTGAACATCAAGGCAGAAGACATCGAACCAATGATTACTTATGGTACTAACCCAGGAATGGGAATTGGTATCACAAAACATATTCCGTCTGCCAACCAAGTTGAAGGTGGTGAGGAAACTTACAAAAAATCTTTAGCTTACATGGGCTTCAATGAAGACGATGTAATGATCGGAAAACAAATTGATTATGTTTTCTTAGGAAGTTGTACAAACGGACGTATTGAAGATTTTAGAGCTTTCGCTGAAATTGTAAAAGGAAGAAAAAAAGCAGATAATGTTACCGCTTGGTTAGTTCCAGGTTCTCACGTTGTTGAAGCACAGATTAAAGAAGAAGGAATTTTAGATATCCTGACAGAAGCTGGTTTCGTATTACGTCAGCCGGGTTGTTCAGCTTGTTTAGCAATGAACGATGATAAAGTTCCTGCTGGAAAATATGCAGTAAGTACTTCAAACAGAAACTTTGAAGGTCGTCAAGTGCTGGTTCAAGAACTTTATTGGCAAGTCCAATTATGGCTGCTGCTGCTGCTGTTACAGGAAAACTAACTGACCCGCGCGAATTATTTTAGATTGCAGATTTTAGATTTTAGATTCCTCACTTTGAGCAATCTTTATCTAAATTTCTTCAAAATAAAATTAACTAACATTATTAAAACAAAACATTTTAGATTCTGTGTTTTAAGTTTTCAAAAGAAAATCTAAAATCTAAAATCTAAAATCTAAAATTCCAAAAAATGGCATACGATAAATTTAATATACTTACCAGCAGTGCAGTGCCACTGCCAATTGAGAACGTAGATACAGATCAAATCATTCCAGCTCGTTTCTTAAAAGCTACAAAACGTGAAGGTTTTGGAGATAATCTTTTTAGAGACTGGAGATACAATGGAGATGATACTCCAAAAGCAGATTTCGTTTTAAACAATTCTACTTACAGCGGAAAAATTTTGGTTGGAGGAAAAAACTTCGGTTCAGGATCTTCTAGAGAGCACGCTGCTTGGGCAGTTTACGATTACGGATTCCGCGCTGTAGTTTCTAGTTTCTTTGCAGATATCTTCAAAGGAAACTGTTTGAATATTGGTGTTTTGCCAGTACAAATCAGCCCTGAGTTTTTGGAAAACATTTTCAAAGCTATCGAGGCTGATCCTAAAACAGAATTAGAAATCAATCTTCCAAACCAAACGATTACTTTATTATCAACTGGTCAGCAAGAATCTTTTGCAATCAACGGATACAAAAAGAATAACATGATTAATGGTTTTGACGACATTGATTATTTACAAGATATGAAGGAAGATATTAAAGCTTTTGCTGATAAACTTCCTTACTAAATAGAAATCTCATTCAGGATATTAGACCCGACAGGTTTCAAAAACCAGTCGGGTCTTTCTAGAATAATAGGACGCTGATTTTATTTTATTCAATATAAAAAATCTGTTTTATCAGGATCTTCGCAAAGCGAATCCGTAAAATCAGCGTCAAAATTAAAACAGGAATATTAAAAATATCCCACCCGTTAGAAACATCAATATGGAAAAAAGAAAAATTGAAATAATGGATACGACGCTTCGTGATGGTGAACAAACCTCAGGAGTATCTTTTTCTGCTGCAGAAAAACTAACCATTGCGCAATTGTTGTTGGAGGAATTAAATATTGATAGAATCGAAATTGCTTCTGCACGTGTAAGCGAAGGAGAATTTCAGGCCGTAAAAGGCATTACTTCTTGGGCTGAAGAAAGAGGCTATATTGAAAGAATTGAAGTGCTAACGTTTGTTGACGGAGGCGTTTCAATCGACTGGATGAAAAAAGCTGGAGCCAAAGTGCAAAATTTGTTGACCAAAGGTTCAATGAATCACTTAACGCATCAATTGAAAAAAACACCCGAACAGCATTTTTCTGAAATTGCTCAGATTATATCTTTAGCTAAAGAAAATAATATAGAAACTAATGTTTATCTGGAAGACTGGAGCAACGGAATGCGAAATTCTCCAGATTATGTTTTTCAATTCCTAGATTTCTTAGCAACTCAGCCAATTAAAAGAGTTTTACTTCCTGATACTTTAGGCGTTTTAATTCCATCTCTAACTTTTGAGTTTATTTCAAAAATTAGAGCGAAATATCCAAACATTCACTTTGATTTCCATGCACATAACGACTACGATTTAAGCGTTGCTAATGTTATGGAAGCGATAAAAGCTGGAATCAACGGACTTCATGTAACGGTAAACGGAATGGGAGAACGTGCTGGAAACGCACCTCTTGAAAGTACTGTTGCCGTAATTAACGATTATTTGCCACAAGTAAACATCAATGTAAAAGAAACTTCTCTGTATTCTGTAAGCAAGTTGGTAGAAACTTTTACAGGCTACAGAATTCCTGCCAACAAACCAATTGTTGGAGATAATGTTTTTACGCAAACTGCAGGAATCCATGCTGACGGAGACAACAAAAACAACTTGTATTTTAATGATCTTCTTCCGGAACGTTTTGGAAGAAAAAGAAAATATGCTCTAGGAAAAACTTCAGGAAAAGCCAATATCGAAAAAAATCTTCAGGAATTAGGTTTAAAACTAAACAACGAAGATTTAAAATTGGTTACCCAAAGAATTATTGAACTAGGCGACAAAAAAGAAACCGTAACTAAGGAAGATCTTCCATACATTATTTCGGATGTTTTGGACAGTCATACTTACGAAGAAAAAATAACTATAAATTCTTATATGCTGGTTCATTCTAAAGGAATGCGCCCATCTACGACTTTATCTTTAAATTTAAACGGAGAAATAATCGAAGAAAATGCACAAGGAGACGGTCAGTTTGATGCTTTTATGAATGCTTTATCCAAGATTTACAAAAGCAAAAAATTAACGCTTCCAAAATTAATTGATTATGCAGTAAGAATCCCTCCAGGAAGTAGTTCTGATGCATTGTGCGAAACCATTATTACATGGGTCAACAATGGAAAAGAATTCAAAACCCGCGGATTAGATTCTGACCAGACTGTTGCAGCAATTATTGCAACACAGAAAATGCTTAACATTATAACTTAATATAGTTGCAAAGTTTCAAAGTAACAAAGTGACAAAGATTTTAGTCTGCTTTTAAAAACTTTGTTACTTTGTCACTTTGTCACTTTGAACCTTAATAACACATATAGAAAATGAAATTAAACATAGCCCTTTTAGCCGGCGACGGAATCGGACCAGAAGTAATAAATGAAGCTGTAAAAGTATCTGATGCTGTTGCAAAAAAGTTCGGACATGAAATTACATGGAAACCGGCTTTAACTGGAGCAGCTGCAATTGATGCAGTTGGAGAACCTTACCCAGATGCAACACACGAAATTTGTAAAAATGCTGATGCCGTTCTTTTTGGAGCAATCGGACACCCAAAATACGATAACGATCCTTCCGCACCAGTACGTCCAGAGCAAGGTTTATTAAAAATGCGTAAAGCATTAGGTTTGTTCGCAAACGTAAGACCAACTTTTACATTCCCATCATTATTGGATAAATCGCCGCTAAAAAGAGAAAGAATTGAAGGAACTGATTTAGTTTTCTTAAGAGAATTAACTGGAGGTATTTACTTTGGTGAAAAAGGAAGAAAAGATAACGGAGATACAGCTTACGACAACTGTGTTTATACAAGAGCAGAAGTTCAACGTTTAGCTAAAAAAGGTTTCGAATTAGCCATGACACGTTCTAAAAAGTTATGCTGCGTTGATAAAGCCAACGTTTTGGAAACTTCTCGTTTGTGGAGAGAAACAGTTCAAGCAATGGAAAAAGATTATCCAGAGGTTGAAGTCAGCTACGAGTTTGTTGATGCGGTTGCTATGCGTTTGGTTCAATGGCCAAATTCTTATGACGTATTGATTACTGAAAACTTATTTGGAGATATCTTAACAGACGAAGCTTCTGTAATTTCGGGTTCAATGGGATTAATGCCTTCTGCTTCTATGGGAGCTGAAGTATCTTTGTTTGAACCTATTCACGGTTCTTATCCACAAGCTACAGGATTAAACATTGCAAATCCAATGGCTACTATTTTATCTGCAGCTATGATGTTTGAAAACTTCGGATTGATGGAAGAAGGAAAAGCAATGAGAGATGCTGTAAACAAAGCTTTAGAAGCTGGAGTTGTTACAGAAGATTTAGCTAATGGAGGTAAAGCATACGGTACTAAAGAAGTTGGTGACTGGTTAGCAGCGAATATATAAGAAATCGTAGAGACGCACCGCAGTGCGTCTTCTCGTTATATTAGACGCACTGCGGTGCGTCTCTACAAAAAAAAACATAAAAAAAGGGATCAACTTTCGTTGATCCCTTTTATATTTTAGAAAAAAAATATTAATATCCTCCTCTGTTTCCGCGGTCATTTCCTCCACGGTTGTTTCCGTAACCACCACGATCGTTTCCTCCGCGGTTGTTATTAAAACTTCTTCTTTCGCCTTCTGGTTTTGGCTCAGATTTATTTACAACGATTGTACGTCCTGATACAACAGCACCGTTCAATTCGTCGATAGCTTTCTGAGCTTCGCTATCATTTGGCATTTCAACAAAACCAAAGCCTTTACTTCTTCCAGTAAATTTATCAGTAATAATTTTAACAGAGTCAACTGTTCCATAAGCCTCAAAAGACTCTCTTAAATCTGCTTCCTCAATACTGAATGGAAGGCTTCCAACAAAAATATTCATAGATATTTATTTAAATAATAAGCAAATGTAGTCTTATTATTCTGTAATCTACTATATATTAGTTTATTTAAGTTTTTATTTTGATTTTGCAAAATATATTTAGACGAAGAACTTAATCGACGGGAACAAAATTCCCTTGTGGTGCAACTGGAATTTTATAAAAAACACCTTCCGAAAAGTGCATTTCTTGCTTCTCAGCACTAGGATCAGTATTAACTAAAGTAAATTTAAACGTTCCCGAAATAGTATTTTCGTCTGTATTATATTCCGTCACTACAATTTGTCCGCTTCCTTTGGCCGTTCCCGTACTAAATTCTGCTTCTTGTCCTTTATAAGTGTTTTTATAAGTCGCTTTTGTAACATCATCTACACCTAAAACATAGGTCTTTACAGTTGGCGTAGGAAGTTTAAAACTTATTTGTTCATTCCCTAGAGAACCATGTATAACAAAAGTTCCGTTCGATTCTGTTCCTGCTTCATAAGCTTGAGCCCTCCAAAAATTATTGTCTTTTAAAGTCTGAAAAGCTGGATTATTAAATCTTACATCTTCTGTACAAGAGATAAGTAAAAGTAAAAATGATAAAAAGTAAAAGTATTTTTTCATGTTTAAAATGAATTTGATGCAAAAGTATTGCATTAAGAACTAAATACTTAAATTAAAAAGTCAAAAAAATGCTAAAAAAACAACTCAAGTATATTTAATCTTCTTTAAAACGTGTTTTTCATAAAAAAATTATATCTTTGCGCCCTTAATTAACAGAGGTCGAGTACCTCAAAATTTAATCAATAAGATTATGTCAGTAAAAATTAGATTACAAAGACACGGTAAAAAAGGAAAACCTTTTTACTGGGTAGTAGCTGCAGATGCACGCTCAAAAAGAGATGGTAAATACTTAGAGAAAATCGGTACTTACAATCCAAACACTAACCCAGCAACTGTTGAGTTAAACCTTGACAGCGCAGTAAAATGGTTACATAATGGTGCTCAACCAACTGATACTGCAAGAGCTATCCTTTCTTACAAAGGTGCTTTATTGAAACACCACCTTGATGGAGGAGTTCGTAAAGGTGCTTTAACGCAAGAGCAAGCAGATGCTAAATTAACTGCTTGGTTAGAATCAAAAGCTGGTAAAGTTGATGCTAAAAAAGATGGTTTATCTAAAGCAAAAGCTGATGCTAAAGCAAAATCTTTAAAAGCTGAGCAAGAAGTTAACGCTAAACGTGTTGCTGATGCTGCTGCTGCACAAGCTGAAGCTGAAGCTGCTGCACAAGCTACTGAGGCTACTGAAGAAGTTGCTGAAGCTACTGAAGAAGCTCCTGCTGCTGAAGAGAATAACGAAACAACTGAAGCATAATTTTACTTAGCGATAATGCGTAAAGAAGACTGTTTTTATTTAGGTAAAATCGCTAAAAAATTTAGTTTCAAAGGTGAAGTCTTGGTCTATTTAGACACAGATGAGCCTGAGTTATACGAAAATCTGGAATCAGTGTTTGTTGAACACAACAAACACTTGGTTCCTTTTTTATTGAAACAAGTTCATTACACAAAAACGACTTTCTAAGAGTTCGTTTTGAAGATGTAAATACCGAAGAAGATGCAGATGCTTTATTAGGAAATGCAATCTACCTTCCTTTAACTATGTTGCCAAAACTTACCGGTAACAAATTTTATTTCCACGAAGTTATTGGCTTTGAAATCGAAGACCAGCGTTTAGGTGTTTTCGGAAAAATAACTTCTATCAACGATTCAACTGCACAGCCTCTTTTTGAAGTTTTAAATGGTGAAGTTGAAATCTTAGTTCCAATGATTGATAATTTCCTTGTAAAAATTGATCGTGAGAACAAAAAAGTAATCATGGATCTTCCTGAAGGTCTTGTGGAGATGTACCTTTAAAGTTAAAAATTCCAATTCTTAAAATTCCAAATTCCAAACCTTAATCAAGGTTAAATTCCAACTTTTTTAAATTTCAAATTCCAAACCTTAAATTAGGTTAAATACCGATTCTTTAAGTTCCAAACCTTAATCAAGGTTAAATTTCAATTTTTTCAAAATTCCAAATTCTGGGTATCAAAGTTTTCTTGTTTATTTTTGAAAGAAAAAACCTTCTTTTTGTGTCTTTTTATTTATATTTACGCTTAATAAATTGAAATTTGGAATTTAAAAAAATTGGAGTTTAGCAACCATGAGTAAACCATACAATCTAGAAGAAAGAACCTTTTTGTTTGCGAAAGAATGCAGAATTTATATTCGTGCTTTACCTAAAACCACCTCTAATATTGAAGACGGAAAACAATTAGTACGTTCATCTGGTTCTGTTGGAGCAAATTATATTGAAGCAAATGAAAACCTTGGAGATAAAGATTTATTGTTTCGTCTTAAAATAGCGCGAAAAGAAGCTAAGGAATCTAAATTTTGGCTTCAGCTCTTAAACGATTTAAATCCTGATCAAAACTCACTTTCAGAATCTTTATTATTTGAAATTGAAGAGTTACGAAAAATTCTTTCTGCCATAATTACTAAAACTTCTAAGCAATAAATTATTATTTAATCTTACTTTTGCAGCTCAACAAAACTATCCACTTCAATTGGAATTTGGAATTTTCATTTTGGATTTTCCGCTCTTAGATTGGAATTTGGTATTTTAAAAATTGGTATTTTAATTTATGTTTCAGTTCAAGCAATTTTCTGTTAAACAAGACAAAACCGCTATGAAAGTAGGCACTGATGGTGTTTTACTTGGCGCTTGGGCTCCCATTCATCATAATCCGTTTAGTGTTTTAGATGTTGGCGCTGGAACAGGAATTATTGCTTTAATGCTAGCACAGAGAAGTCATGCTGAACAAATTGATGCTATAGAAATTGATGAAGACGCTTACGAACAAGCGGTAGAAAATTTTGAAAGTTCTCCTTGGGGCGATCGCTTATTCTGTTTTCATGCTGGTTTAGATGAATTTATTGAAGAACCAGAAGACGAATATGATTTGATTGTTTCGAATCCGCCTTTTTATGCTGAAGATTACAAAACAGATAATGAACAGCGTGATTTAGCTCGTTTTCAAGATGCAATGCCTTTTGAAGAAATTGTTGAAGCTGCCGATTTATTGCTTTCAGAAAACGGAGTTTTAGCAGTTATTCTTCCTTTCAGAGAAGAAGAAAAATTTGTTGCTCTAGCAAAAGAGGCTGAACTATACCCTTTTAAAATTACTCGAGTAAAAGGAACCTCAAAATCTGAAATTAAGCGTAGTTTATTGGCTTTTAGCCGAAATGAAGCTTCAGAAATTGAAATTGATGAATTAATAATCGAAATTGATCGTCATGTTTATACGCCAGAATATGTTGAATTAACTAAGGATTTTTATTTGAAGATGTAATAAAACATCTTTGTCAAAGTTTAAAACTTTGACAAAGATTTATAATTTATTATTTACCATTTTTAGCAAAAAGAATAGCTCGATCTAGAATTTCATCTTTTCCTTGCTGAATGCCTAAAATACTAGGCTTCACTTCAATATCAGGAACAATCCCTATACGTTGCACTTCTTTTTTGTTTGGATAAAAAACTCCGTAAGTTGTAAAGGAAGTCCAAAGGCCTTTTATAATTTGAAATCTATAGTTTCTTCCATCCGTGCCTGCAGTCTGACTACCAATTATAGTCGTTTTTGGAGCTACCATTAGTGTCATAGCAGTAAATTCTGAATGGCTTATCGATTTTTCGTTCACTAAAAGAATTACGTTTCCTTTAAAATAATCCGGATTAACTTTCCCGCAAGGCGTGTCTTCTTTTCTCCAAATATAACGCCCTGGCCAACTTAAATCAGCATCTATAGATTTTACAAAATTTTTCGGTTCTGGGTTTAGATATTCTGCAATTGCAAAATTAGTTCCTTGAGGATAGTTTCGAATGTCGAAAATAATAGCTTTAGCATTTTTAAACTTCTCCATCATAGTAGAAACGTCATCTGGAGTTAAGACAGCCAAATTAGCGTAACCAATATTATTTTCTATGAATTTATATTTCTCACTATTGTTCTCATAATTAATTTTTAAATCTTTATACTCATAATAATTAATTTCTTTTACTCCTATTTTGCCATCTCTCACAAATTCAATTTCTGAAACATTAGATTTTTGACTAAAAATTGGCCATTCTAAATGATTTAATTGCGCAGGATAATTCAATCCTTCGGCATATTTTAAATTTTCTTTTATGAGAACATCTATTGACCTTCCTTGTATTTTTGTGATAACGTCGCCTATTTTTATATCATTTATAGCAGACAAAGAATCATTTTTAAAACCGGTAACAATAGCTTTATTTCCAATAAATTTAAACTCGAAAGGAACCGAATTCCATCCAAAAATTTCGAATAATTTATTTGCTCCAAACAAAGCATGAGTATCATTTAATTTAGCACTCATTTCTTTGAGCAACAAATAAAAATCTACTTCTGAAACAGGATTAATTGTTCTTGGCAAAAGTTCGGTTAGAGCTAAATCCCAGTTTTGATCCATTTGATATTTGTATGGAAAAAAATATTCAACATAATTCCAGAAGCGAAACAAAGCTAAAAGTCGAAAGCTTTTATCTTTATCATCGAATAAATCGTATTCTACTTCATTTGTAAACTCAACACCACTCTCAACATAATATTGTTTTCCCTTAATTCTATTTTGCTCAATAAATTTTAGTTTTTGACACAGACTCTTAGAGAACAGTACTGTATTTTGTGTCCAAGAAAGATCAAAATTTTTGTCAAAATAATCTATTTCTTCATTTGGAAGTTCTGCTTTATAAGCTTTAACCTTACCCAAAGAATTAATCCATTTTTCTATAACATTTGAAAACTGTATATCTGTTTTTGCCTCTTCTATTTTTGGCAAAACTTTAAAAAGCTGGTCGTCCCAATTAAAATTTCCTTTAGCAACATTTGGATGATAGTATTTTAAAAAGCCCCAAACTTTGCACGTTGCGGCTAATTTTTGAGTTTCCGTTATTGGTTTAGAAAAACAAAGTTGAAACAATAATACGAAAGTAATAAGTAATGTTCTTTTCATTTAAAAATTGCGATTCGGGTTCATTATAAAAAGACATCTTTGTCAAAGTTTAAAACTTTGACAAAGACTCTATTTAAATTTTCTATTTACCTTTTTTAGCAAAAAGAACAGCTCTTTCCAAAACCTCATCTCTTCCTTGCTGAATTCCTAAAACAGATGGTTTTACTTCAATATTTGGAACAATCCCTATTCGCTGCGTTTCTTTTTTGTTTGGATAAAAAACTCCATAGCAGGTAAATGAAGAACCAAATCCTTTAATGATTTGGAATCTGTAATTTGCACCATCAGCTCCACCAGTCTGACTTCCAATTACTACACAATTAGGAACCGTTTGTAAACTCATTACAGTAAATTCAGCATGACTTACAGCTTTTTCATTTGTTATCACAATTACTTTTCCTTTGTAATGATCTGGATTGCTTTTCCCGCACTTCTGAATTTCTTCTCTCCAATAATAACGTCCAGGATAATTTACATCTGGATCAAGAAATCTGGCAAATTCTTTCTCTTCAGGATTAAGCCAATCTACAATCGGATACATAACCTCGTGTGGTCGATTTCTATTGTCAAAAATTATTGCATTTGTATTATTTAAGGCTGAAATTAAGGCCGGAACATCTGCTGGATCAAGTTCATTAAAATCAACATAACCGATATTGCCCTCTAAAATTTTCCATTTTTCTTTATCTGGAAACTGAATTTTTAAATCTTCATACTCATATCTATTAATAGACTTTATTGAAGTTTTTCCGTCTCGAATATACTCGATTTCAAATGAAGGTGTTTTACCATTAAAAATTGCCCAATATACATTCCTTAAAACAGACGGCTCGTTAGAGCCTTCTACATACTTTCGGTTTTCATTCAAAATTTCTGCAATAGTCTTCCCTTCTACTTTTGTAATTACGTCGCCAATCTTAATGTCACTAACTTTTGCCAGAGAATCATTTTTCAATGCAACAACAATTGCTTTTTCATCAATGATAGTAACGTCTACAGGAATAAATTTATCGCCAAAATATTCAAACAATTGAGGCATACTAGTTGAGGCGTGAGTATCATTTAGCTTTACAGAGATCTCACGCATTGCCAAATTAAAATCCTTTTCAGATTCTGGCGCATAATATCTTGGCAGCATTTCATTTAATACTTTATCCCAATTTTGATCCATTTGGTATTTGTAGGGAAAGAAATATTCAATGTAATTCCAATATCTGAATAACGCCAAAAGACGAAGATTTTTATCAGTCCATTTAAAATCTGCATATTTTACTTCATTTTTAAATTGCAATGGAGGTCCATTACTTCCGAATTCATAAGCAACATAATACTGTTTTTCCTGAATTCTATTCTCTTCAATAAATTTCAATTTTTTTGAAAGTGATTTCGAGAACAATTCTTTATTATTGACCCAAGACAAATCGAAATTTTTATCAAAATATTCTTTTTTTACAGCAGGTTTTAAAGATTCCTGTTTTTTAATTTCTCCCAAAGAATCAATCCAATTTTCAATTATCAGAGAAAATGCTTCAGAAGTCTTCGCTTCTTCTACTTTTGGCAGAATTTGAAATAATTGTTCATCCCAATTTTTACTGCCATCGGTAACATTTGGATGATAATATTTTAGGAAACCCCAGACTTTGCAGGCTGCAGCAAGCTTTTGAGTTTCAGTTATTGGTTTTGAAAAAGTATATTGAAATAATAATAAAAAGGCAATAAGTACTGTTTTTTTCATTTAAAATTTGTGATTTTGATTAGTGGTTAGGTATGTGGGATTGGTTAATTTTTAAACTTGTTCAAAAATGCTTTTAAACTGATACAGAATTCGCTCAATTAAACGCAGATCTTCGGTTACAATCTCTGCATTTCCTTTCATTTCCTGTTGGAAAGTAATTTGTTTATTGTATGATGTTTTCAAACCGTTTGGAAGCGCAACATCTATAAGCAGATTTCCTTCTTTATCGGGCACTAGCGAAATATTTTTAATCTGTCCTTTTAGAACCCCAAATTCTCTATCAGGAAAATTTGCCAAACGAATATTCACTCTCTGCCCCACTTTTATTTTTCCTGAATTTAAAGCTGGAGCTTTTACTTTTCCTATGAAACTGTTTTTTGCATCTGGAATAATCGAAAACACGTTATCGCCAACATTTATGGTCTGATTTTCATTCCAAACCTGCAAAAAGGTAACCTTTCCGCTAATTGACGATTTTAAGGCATACGCCAACTCCCAATCTCTTATCACTTTTTTCAATTGATAAAAGGACTGCGAAACACTACGATCGAGATTAACTTCTTCTTTAGTGCTATTTATTTGCAAATTCTGGCTTGATTTTGTGTTGTCAATCAAAGAAGACCTCAATTGAGAAATCGAAGACAGCAGGCTTCGATAGTTCTTTTGCGCCTGAAGGAAATTCAATTTTTTAACTTCCATTTCCTGAGCAGAAATAATTCCTTTATTAAACAGCGTTTCAAAACGAGCTACTTCATTTTTCTGAAGTTCCAATTCGCGTTCGTTAATTATTTTTTGCTGTTGCAGGATTTCCAACCTTTCTGTTATTTGAACTTTTTCGGACTGTTGCGCTCTACTTTCGATCTGAAATGGATGCAGATCTTTATTGAGTTCCTGTGCCTGATAATCTTTCTGGAATACAGCATACGCACTTTCTACTTCACCGAATTGCGTATTTTTCAATTGCTCAAAAGGAAATTCTTTTTGCGAGTTGTTGATGTCGTATTTATCAACAATATCCTTTAGTCGAAAAATATCCTTGTAATTGGCTGTATTTTCAATAATAGCCAATGTGCTGTTTTTAGGAACCAGCATTTTATTTTTAACCAAAATAGCCTCAATACGTCCAGAAGATTTTGAAACTATTTTCTCTGGCGGAATATTAGTGGTAATTACAATTTCTGTTTTTACAACATCAGGATATTTGACAAACCAGGAAACAAAAAAAAGTAAAACAATTATGGCAAATATTAAAACCGTACCCCATCGTATCATCCAATGTGGCACTTTGGTCAGGATATCCTGAACCTCTTCGCTTCTTAATTCAAATGTATCTTTGTTCATGATTAATTTCCTAATTGCAGCTGATTTCTAACCAATTCAAAATAACTACCCTTTTGTTCTACCAATGCCGAATGGCTTCCTATCTCTATGATTTTCCCTTTATCTAAAACCACAATCTGATCAGCATTCATAACAGTACTCAATCGATGCGCGATTACCACAACCGTTTTGTCTTTAAAAAAAATATCGAGTTTTTTCATGATTTCTTTTTCATTATTGGCATCTAAGGCTGAAGTCGCTTCATCAAAAAATAAAATTTCGGGGTTTTTATAAACCGCCCTTGCAATAAGCAGACGCTGTTTCTGACCTGTACTCATTCCTAATCCTTCAGAACCAACCTTAGTATTAAAATTTAGAGGCAGCTCACTGATATACTGTTTAATATTTGCCACATCTGCAGCATAAAGCAATCTTTCTTTATCGATTTTATCCACTCCAATAGCAATATTATTAGCAATGGTATCGCTAAAAATAAAACCTTCCTGCATTACAGCTCCAATATTAGCTCTCCATGCATGTTGCGATATATTTTTAAGCTGTGCGTTTCCAATAAGCACTTCTCCTTTTTCAGGTTCGTAAAACTTGAGCAGGAGCTTCATTAAAGTCGTTTTACCGCTTCCGCTAACACCCACTATTGCTGTTACTTTATTGCTCGGAATTACAAGACTTAAATTGTCTAAAACAGGAATATCTGAACCTAAATATCGAAAAGAAAGGTTTTTAATTTCTATATCGACATCTTGCGGAACTTCACTTGTCTGGTTGACCTCTTGTTGGACTTCATCTTCTTTTTGATGAATTTCGGACAATCTGGCTAACGATATTTTAGCATCCTGAAGCTCCCTAACAAATTCAATAAGCTGCGTAATTGGCCCATTTAAACTCCCAACAATCGAACTGATTGCTAGCATCATACCTAAAGTTATAGAACCATCAATCACTAATTTTGCCGAAAGAAATACGATAAAAATGTTTTTTAATTCATTAATAATTGAAGAACCAATAGTTTGAGTCTGCTCCAAAACCAATCCTTTTATCGAAACCCTAAAAAGTCTCGCCTGAACATACTCCCAGCCCCATCGTTTTTGCTTTTCGGCATTATGAAGCTTAATTTCCTGCATTCCGTTTATCAGCTCTATTACTTTACTCTGCTCATTCGATATTTCCGCAAATCGTTTATAATCTAATGCTTCTCTTCTTTTCAAGAATAGAATTATCCAACCAAAGTATAACACACTTCCTGCAAAAAACACTAAGAAAATCTGCAGATTATAATAGGCCAAAACAGCTCCCATTATAAACATATTAATTACAGAAAATAGAACATTGAGTGATGATGTGGTCAGAATCTTTTCGATACGGCGATGATCATTTATTCGCTGCATGATATCTCCAGTCATTCGCACATCGAAGAAGGAAATAGGCAGATTCATTAATTTAATAAAGAAATCTGAAATAAGAGAAATGTTGATTCGGGTTGATAAATGTAGTAGAATCCAGCTCCTAATAAGGTCCAAACCTGTTCTTCCAGCAAAAAGAAAAAGCTGTGCAAAAAGAACCAGATAAATAAAATTAAGATTCTGATTTTGGATTCCGACATCAACAATACTTTGAGTCAAGAAAGGGAAGATAAGCTGCAGTAAACTGCTTGCCAGTAAACCGATACTCAACTGTATCAAAAATGATTTATAGCGAAGAATATAATGCGATAATAGTCCAAAACCTATTTCTCCACCTTCTTGTTTATCAAATTCAGACTGAAAAAAAACTGGTGTTGGCTCTAGCAACAGTGCAACACCTTCTTTGGTTTGATCGTCGGCATTATTGCCAATCCAGAATTTTAAAAAGTCTTCTTTATTATATTGAATTAATCCAAAAGCTGGATCAGAAATGTAATATGTCCCTTTTTTGATTTTATAAAGTACCACATAATGGTTTTGGTTCCAATGCAGCACACAAGGCAAGGGCACCTCTTCTAATCTCTCCAGACTTAGCTTTACCCCTAAAGTTCTAAAGCCTGTTTTTTCGGCAGCATCGCTTAAAAAAAGTAGATTACTTCCCTCACGAGTTGTCTCGCTTGCATCACGCAATTCCTGAATTTTGATTGTTTTTCCGTAATGTTTTGCAATTATTTTTAAACACGTTGGGCCACAATCTTTATAATCTGCCTGTTTATAATGGGGAAATTTTTTCAATTGTCATTCAATTTTTTGTACAGCAATATAATCTAAAATACTTACAAAAAGTATAAAATTATTAGATGAGATAAAAAATAAATCAGTAAACTCTTCTGTCAATATCTATAATCATTTTATACCAAAAATCTCTTTAGAAGCATTTCCTTCAATTTGTTTTTTTTCTAACCTTTTTACCTTTCTTGTTTTTTTATTATCTATGATTATAACTACCTCTGTAACATCATATGCGTTTTTATTAAAAAATAATAATGCAGCTGTTTTTAAATTTTCAAGCCATCTCAAAAATGCGTCTTTTAGATTTAAAATGCTTAAATAAAATTGAAAGAATATCTTATAGAACTTAATTCTAGCGGAGTTCTCGGGATAAGAGGAAAAGTAATTCTTACCGATGTAAAATTTTGAAGGTACTTTTTTCCAAAAAAAAGGTACAAAGTGTGGAAAATTCTTAAATGTGATTAAATGATACAATAGTATTTCGTACTGATCTTTAAAGCTGAGTGTACCATTATCCCAAAGTAAATTTCCTGGAATACCTTCGACAACAAAGAAATCAAAATAGGCTCTAATTTTTTCTTCCTGATTAAGTCTTTTTATCACATGAGTCATTGTTTCTATTTCCGATTCTAATTCAAAAATAGATTCTCCCGCCTGAAGCTCTGAAAACAAGTTGCCACATTCATCAAATACAAAGTTTTTTTCGTTTTGAAAAACAAACTTATAATCTTTACTTTCCTCATATAATTTATTTACAAACTCATTATTTCTAAATAAAGTAAAAAAACCTGTAACGTATTCATCCCTAACACAGATTACATCAAAATTATCTAAAACCTCATCGGTCATAAATGTCCTTATATTTCCAAAGATTAAATCAATGTCTCCATGTCCCCAAAAATCATAATCCGTAATAAATTCTGAAAAAATTACTCCGTATGCAGGTTTAAAATCACATAATTTATAAGGAGATTTCAATGAAACAGAAAAGCCCATTTTCTCACTTATTAATTTTTTCAATTCTAAAAATGAGTATTCAATTACGATTATATTTTTTGGCAGTTCTTCATTAATTTTTATGTCTGTGAAAATTATAAAATCAACTGATGGATTGTACTTACATGATTCAATGAAAAATTTAAAATACCATGGAAATTTCCCATAGTAAGGATACAGCAAAGCTATTTTCTTGGAATTATCCATGCTCTAGTTTATTTAATAAGGGAAGCCGTTATTTTATCATAAAATTTTTGTTTCTCACTTGGATAACCTTCAACTAAAGTTATTTTTTTTGTTTTGTAATTATAAACAAAATAATGAGGCACATAATCGATAACTTCTTTCATTATTTTTTCATTTCTATAAACCTCGCTTGCAAAAAGATGATACCCAACTAAACTGTAATCGCTAATCATTTTCTTCCATAAATCGACACTTGCTTCATTATCAATAGTCACATAAATCGTTTTGATATCCTGTTTGTTTAAGAACAGATGCAATTCGTCATTATATTCAAATTGTTTGATACATGGAGAGCAATATGTTGCCCAAAAATCAATGAATAAATTTTGATTTGGATATTTTTCAGCAATTGCCTCCTCAAAGGATTTCTTTACATCAATACGGCTATTTGAAATCGACAACCCAACAGCTGCGTCATACGAACTTAAACTTCCTATTGGAGAATTATTGTTCTCCTTTTGCTTTAGATCATCTTCAAAAAGAAGATTCTCTATTATTGTATTATAATTGCTTTCAGGGTATTTTTTTATAAAAGCCCTATAAACAGCTATTAAGTCTTTTTTATTTTTTACACAATTGAATCGTATTGACTCAAAAATACAACTTGCAATATATATTTCTTTGTATTGTTCGGGCTCTACAAAATCAATTACACCAAAATTTGATCTGCAACTTTTAAATAGCTCATCAAATTGATTCCAAAACCTGTTGACTTTTTTATTTGTCTTTTTGGCCTGTGCTTCCATATTCCAACCCGTCATATAGAGGTTTTGATCCAATATGGTACTATACAAACTATTTTCGCTAAATACAGAATATTTTGAATTATAAAACTCAACTAATTTTTGAGCTTCTTTAGTATCAAATGCTAATCCTAGTTTTTTTCTCGTTTCCTCGCTTCTTCCGTTTTCTGAATAATTACCCGCAAAAAAATTAATTCGGCCATCTATTTCAGCATTAACTGCTTTCAAACAGTTCGCACTAATTTTTTTCTCTTTGTGTAAAGCTTGGTAAAAATTAAATATTTTTTGTTTTTGAATATCTATATTTTTAATAACATCATCAGCATTTTTGTACTTTTTTAAAACCGTCAAAACATCAAAAACACTATCTGGACTTACTTTTAAATATGAATTATTTGTATAAAGGTTATTAAAAGCTGAATTATTCCCACTTATTTCAATTCTATCTTTCTTTTGTTCTATTATTATGGAATCTCCTTTCTCTACAAAAAAAGAAAAGCTTCCAAACATATATGGATCCTCATAAATGGTAACAAAGCCGTTAGAATCTAATTCTAATTCTTTTACAAATTGTCCATTTTCAACTTTTATATCGTCGCTATTTTTTTTATAAAAACTTTTAGGATAATTTCCAATTGGTTTTGCAACTTTAAGAAGTTTGCCATTTTGTTTATCAAAACCTTTGCCTAGAATAACTGCACTATTTTGCGAAAAAGTTTCCTGATTAAAAAATAGCACAAGAAGCAAAACTAGGAGTCTTTGTTGATATTTATAAATACTTATAATCATAATAATTTGAGGTAATTCTAGAGGCTTTATTGCTGGTTAAAAAAAGGTTTTATAAAGAGTAAGGAGTTGCCTCCTTACCCTACTCTGCAATTTAGCAACTTACATTGCAAGCAGAACAACATGCGCTCGCAGAAGAATACTCTCCTAGATAGCGACCATTGCAAGAGCAAGAAAATCCGCCATTAATACTTTTCATTTCAGCTTTGCTTAAAGCTTTACCAAATTTTTGTAAATTTTTCATAATTTAAAAATGTTATAGTTAAAAAATATTCTGCAGGAATAATTTTAAAATTTTATGATTTGCTCGCGATCAAATTTATAATTTTAAGATTAAACCTACTGTTATTATAAATATAACACTTTTAAACTTACATAATTGCAATATTAGAATTTTAACATAAAAAAACAGAGAAGATATGATCTTCTCTGTTTCGTATTTAAAAACAAATTTTTAGCAACACAATTTCTTTAGGACATGGTCGCGGTTACCCTAACCAAATAAAATTAACACAGCGACCAACTCCTAAGAATCTCAGTACCAATCATCAATACTGAGAATTTGCTCAATGTTCCACGATCGAGCGCCTATACATTCAAAAAAAACATGACTAAATTCTAAATAAGGCTATATCGTATTACTTTTAAAAAAGTTAAAAATCAACAACAAAGACGGCTTGTATCACAAATACCCGATGATGTATTTAGCGGACAAGTTTCGCCTAACGGTATTAAAATGCATCCTGCTTCCAAAGCATAAACCCAACAATCTGGAATTCCTCCTTTCATGGTCTTCTGTACACTTTTGTTAATGTACTGAGCACCTTCGAGTTTTAAGATCTTCTTTAACATATTTAATACCTTTTTTATATAATAACAGTGCTTGATTGTTACTATCTAAACATTAAAATTAGCAAGCATAATATTTCTCGACAGCAGTATCATTGCAATTCAGTTCTTGTGAATACTCACTTCCTAAAATGCTTTTCTGCTCTTTTTTTGTCAGCTTTCTTGTTTCTTTGCTTTTTAAAATTTTTTCTAACATAACTGGTTATTTACATTTTTGAGTTTAAGCCTCAAATCCTTAATAACTTGATGCTTAATATTTTCCTTAACAGCTTCCAACATAACTATTTGGTATGCAGTTCCAATGTGCCGGCACCGTTCCAAATTCTGTACATCTTTTCGCTTTAAATCCATCTTCACAAATAGGAGCATGATCTCCGTTCATTGTTTTCAGCTCATTTGCAGTCAATTCTACCGCACCTTTCAATTTCAAAATATTCTTTAACATAACTGCAGGTTTTAAATCGGGGATTAACATTTTCTATTTGAACAGTCGAAATTTCTGTTTTTTTTATGCTGTCTTCTCTAAAACTTGAACTTCCTCAACAAAATCATTCAAGAAATATTTCAGTTCATTCAATTCATATTCATTTGGAAACAGCCTTTCATTGACAATTTTAATAGGTGTATAATTAAAATTGTTCATAGAGCACCAATCATATTGTTTCTGAATTTCCTGATTTATCATCATGCTTACAGAATCAACATTCCATTTTTTAAGCCATTTTTTATGAACCATTCTCTTGATATACCAATCTGAGATTGCTTCAACTGTTTTTCCTGGCGTTGTTCTATTAATTGTTAATAGTCTTTCTACAACTGCTTTATAAGGATTATCGTTGTTTTCGGGGTTAATATTAAAAAGAACATTCAAAAATATTTTGTCTGGAAACTTCAATACTAAATCAAAAGCTTCTTGAAAAGTTTTATAACAATGTCCACAACTTGGACTAAGAATAACAGAAAGTCTAACTCCTGCATTTTTATTACCAAATGTCAAACCTCTCAAATCTTCAAATCCTTTTGTATATTTTACTTTTTTAGACAAGAAATTTAATAGTGAATAATTTCTTTTAAATTTCTTAAGCTCTTTTAAAGAATTCTCATTATCAAGCATTTTTTTAATCATCACCTTAACTGTCGCCCAGATTGGAATTAAAAGCAGTAAAGAAAACACATAAGGAAAAATGGCATTAAAACTAAAACTCAACGTAAAGAGATCTGACGAAAACCAAACTATACTTTGAACTAAGATTAAAAATGATATTGCTAAGCACATTATACACCATTTTTGAATCTCAAATTTCTGAATCCAAATCGAACAAACTATTATTGGAATGGCTAATAGACTTAAGAATCCAATAAAAATAGCCGAACTTAAAGGCTGAACTAATATGGCGATGATGCTTGATCCAAAGAAAAGCAATGGCAAATCTGAGAAACTCAACCATCTATTTGCAATATCATCATTGAAACTTATTACAGAGTGGCAAGAAGTATTTGAACTTAAATTACAGAATTTAGAAATTACTGTGTTTTTAACTCCCCATTTCTCCTGTACAATAAATATGCTTACGACAAAACCTAATACCGATGTTACCAAAAAGGAAGCGCTAAACCAATCAAAACGATTAAAAAAGAAAGATAATCCAGCTACTAGGGCAAGAGGCAGAAAATATTTCAACCAATTGTATTCTATTTTAAGATTATCTCTTGCTACTACATTGTTTGGTTCAATGGCTACAATTACACCATTCCAGTCTAAAAGAAATTTATCATAAGATAACTTTTGGGTTCCTTTTTTTGTGGTTGTGATTCTAACGCCGCTTTTAATTTTTTCTACCAGTATTAATTCGTCTTTAAAATAAGCCAAAAAGTTTGAAGGCAAATCTTCAATCTGCTCTTTCGAAACTCTCACTGCTGCGTTCTCCACAGAAAGCAAATCAAACGAGTCTGTAATGGCAAACAAACTCGGATAATTTGGATGTGACAAAAACAGATCCTTAAACTCATTTTTGATATCTGAGTAGCGATTGATTTGCAGAAATTTTTGAACAGCTTTAACATCGTTTTGGATCGTTTTTAAATCATAATTACACTGCAAAGATTGGGGTTTTTATTGATTAAAATCGCATGAACACATACATTTTATTAATTATACCACATACAATTTATAAATTATACCAAGTATAGTAACCACTACAAAGTATTGAAATACAAGGTTTTAAATGTTTATTTATTTATCAAAAAGCTTCAAAAGCCCATTTTCGATTAACGGTTTCGCTTTTTATCTAGTTTTGGATAAGTAATAATCTAAACATTAATAAACATGAAAAATAGGCCCTAAAAAAGAGTTGATTTTACAAGAAAAAATCATAAAAAGAGGATGCAAAAAATGACCAATTTTAGTCCATAATCGATCATCCAAAAGAACAAAAAACACTCCCAAAAAAGCAAAGAAAAACAATTTTAAAAAATCGGAATTAACTTATAAATAAATCTTTTTTCTACTGCTTTTAAAGACCAAAAAATAAACCCAAAAAACTTTACATAATCAATTTTTAGCGCTGTTTTTTATCGCATCTGATATGACTGCCAAAAAATATTTATGAAAGATTTATAGTACTAATTTTTAATAATACAAATATCAAAAACATGAAAAATTCAAAATTAACATTCAACGATTTTCAAATAGATAAACTTTCTAAAGAAGAAAAAAAAATAATAAGAGGGGGAAATATAGACCCTAATGATCAAAACGAGCCTAAAAAAACTGGCGGAAACGGGAATCCATAAACAATAGAAAAAACTCTTTAAAAACTCATCCAAAAAAAATAAAGTCATGAAAAATAGCAAATTAACATTCGGAAATTTTCAATTAGAAGCAATCTCTAGAAAAGAGCTAAAAACAATTAAAGGAGGTGATGATCCAATTGACCCAAATAATCAAAACGAGCCTAGAAAAACTGGCGGAAACGGGAATCCATAAACAATAGAAAAAAACTCTTTTAAAAACTAATCCAAAAAATAAAGTCATGAAAAATAACAAATTAACATTCGAAAATTTTCAATTAGAAACAATCTCTAGAAAAGAGCTAAAAACAATTAAAGGAGGTGACGATCCAGTTATTGATCCAAATAACCAAAACGAGCCTAGAAAAACTGGCGGAAACGGGAATCCATAAACAATAGAAAAAACTCTTTTAAAAACTAATCCAAAAAAATAAAGTCATGAAAAATAACAAATTAACATTCGAAAATTTTCAATTAGAAACAATCTCTAGAAAAGAGCAAAAAACAATTAAAGGAGGAGGTGACGATCCAACTATTGATCCAAACGAGCCTAAGAAAACTGGCGGAAATGGAAACAATTAAAAAAGTTATATCATATGAAATTAAATATTATTCGCAAACTGAGCTGGAGACACTCCAGTTCTTTTGCGAAATGATTTTGCAAAAGATACGGCATTTTTAAAACCAACACTTTCTGCAATTGCCTGTGTCGAATATTTTCGATACAAATGGTTTGTAATCATCTGATTGATAACATAGTTAATTTTCAATTCATTAGAATATTCACTAAAAGATTTTCCAAATCTTTTATTCACTACATAAGACAGATAAGTAGTATTGGTCTTTATTTTTTTTGCAGCATACGAAAGCGTAAAATCGGCATTTAAGTATTCTAGCTTTTCTTCCAAAAGCAATAGTTTTTCTACTATTTTATTTTCTTTGGCTTCGTCGATACTCAAATTAGCATTTTCTTTTTTCAAGGCAACATCCTCTACTTCTAGAATTTCTGTTACTATTGCTTCGGCTGCAACTTGCTCAGTTTCTGTTTTTTCAAGTTCTTTCCTTTCCAGATTAGCTTTGAACTCTTCAATTAAAGCGTTCATTTTCTTTTGCGCTTTATTTTTATCCCTAATATTTTTTATGAGAAAAAATACAATTCCAATTACGAGAATAACATAAAATATTTTCAATGCTTTATTCCAAAACACTTCATATTTATACTTCTCCTGAACGCTAAGCATTTCTCCACTAAGATCTGCCGTACCCAATTTATAGTTAACCTCTAATGCTTCATCTCTTAGATTCCCTTCATATTTTTCGTAAGAATCCAAGTATAGCTTAGAGTGCTTATAGGCTAGCTCAGGTTCATTTTTAATACTGTAAATCTTAGCCTGTATATAATTAGACCTAAAAAAACTAATGTCGACCTTTTTATTTTTTTGACTAATAGAATCTACCTTTTTTAAAAATATAAGCGCTCTATCATATTTTTTAATAGAATAATAAAGGTCTCCTAAATTAAAACAAGCAACTTGATATAGAGATTCATTATCCACTTGTTTTGCATAAAAAGAGATATCGTAATAAATTTTTTCGGCGTTGGTAAAGTCCTTTTTAAACACATAAATATTACCTAAACTAAGTTTAGCAGTAGTCTTGTTATCAATAAATTTATCTGAATACGCTACACTTTTTTTATAATAATATTCAGCAGAATCTAATAAATAGCTTTTTTGACGATTTTTAGAATAATATCCTTCATAAGAATTTCCGAGATTGGTATACGTGTTACTTTTAGAATTTTGAAACTGATCTTTTTCATATAGACTCTCATTCTTGTCTAAGAATGCTTCATTTTGTTTTAAGATTTTTATAGATAACTGATAGTTGCCAACACTTTCATTAAGCAAAGCAATATTGGCTTTGAATTTTACAATTTGAACAACATCATTTATTTTAGAAGAAAGCTTAACTCCTTCCTGATAACTGCCTAGAGCCTTACCATAATTAGATCTTTTCCAATAAGTAAGACCTCTATAGTTACACAGATAGGCTTGCAGTTTTGTTTTTTCGTTTGACTCAGGAATCTTGCTTAATTGCTTTATCGCTTCTGCATACATTTTATCAGACTTATCAGCATTTCCTTTTAACTGATACAAATACGAACCTGCCCCATAAGCAAAAGCTTTGTGCATGTCATTTTTAGACTTAAGCATCTGATTAACATAGCCTAAGCCTTCATCATTATCTCCATTAACACTAAAGCGGATTTTATCCTGTAATTCTAAGTACTTTTCTTCTGTAAGTTCTCCATTGTTTTGAGCCGCTCCACTGAAAAGTGTTAGTAATAAAAAGAAAAAAGAGATGATCAGCCTCATTAAGTTTGTTTTTGGAATTCAAAAATAGTCTATAAATTATCAATAAACTACAATTTATTTGCCAAATTCCTATTAATTTTATTTTTACCATAAAAAAATATAACAATTTTATACCTATTTGTTATATTTTTATTATGTAAATTTGCTTTGCTAAAATTAAATAACATGAAACCAGACCTATTTCAATCTCCAGATTACTATAACTTAGACGATTTGCTAACAGACGAACACAAATTAGTTCGCGAATCTGCACGTGCGTGGGTTAAAAGAGAAGTTTCTCCTACAATAGAAGAATATGCTCAAAAAGCCGAATTTCCTAAACAAATTATAAAAGGTCTTGGCGAAATTGGTGGTTTCGGTCCTTATATTCCTGTAGAATATGGAGGCGCAGGACTAGATCAAATTTCTTATGGTTTGATTATGCAGGAAATTGAAAGAGGCGATTCTGGCGTAAGATCTACCTCCTCTGTACAATCTTCTTTGGTCATGTATCCTATATGGAAATACGGAAATGAAGAACAAAGAATGAAATACTTGCCAAAACTAGCTACAGGGGAATTTATTGGCTGTTTTGGTTTAACAGAACCCGATCATGGTTCAGATCCAGGAAGTATGATTACCAATTTTAAAGATATGGGTGATCATTATCTTTTAAATGGTGCCAAAATGTGGATCTCAAATGCTCCGTTTGCCGATATTGCTATTGTTTGGGCTAAAAATGAAGAAGGCCGTATTCACGGATTAATTGTAGAACGTGGCATGGAAGGTTTTTCGACTCCAGAAACGCACAATAAATGGTCGCTTCGTGCATCTGCAACAGGTGAGCTTATTTTTGATAACGTAAAAGTTCCAAAAGAAAACCTTTTACCAAATAAGTCTGGTTTGGGCGCACCGCTTGGCTGTTTAGATTCTGCTCGTTACGGAATCGCATGGGGAGCAATTGGCGCAGCAATGGACTGCTATGACACTGCTTTAAGATATGCAAAAGAGAGAATCCAATTCGGAAAACCAATTGGAGGAACTCAATTACAGCAAAAAAAATTGGCCGAAATGATTACCGAAATCACAAAAGCTCAATTATTAACTTGGCGTTTAGGTGTTTTAAGAAACGAAGGAAAAGCTACGACTGCGCAGATTTCTATGGCAAAACGCAACAACGTAAACATGGCAATTACCATTGCGCGCGAAGCAAGACAAATGCTTGGAGGTATGGGAATCACAGGGGAGTACTCTATTATGCGCCACATGATGAACCTTGAAAGTGTGATTACGTACGAAGGAACTCATGATATACATTTATTAATAACTGGAATGGATGTAACTGGAATCCCTGCGTTTAAATAATTGATAATTATTAAAATATATACAAAATCAATCTTAAAAAGCTTCTTCTAAAAGAGAAGCTTTTTATCTTTGCATTAAAATTTTTTTAAAATGAATATCGAAACGATAAACAAAAGCATACAAACACAAAAAGACCAACTATTACATCATTCTTTATACAATAAGATTCAAAACATAGATGACTTACACAGCTTTCTAGAAACACACGTTTATGCTGTTTGGGATTTTATGTCACTTTTAAAAGCATTGCAGGCCAAACTTACTTGCACAACAACACCTTGGTTTGCAACTAAAAACCCAGAAACTCGTTATTTAATTAACGAAATTGTTCTTGCAGAAGAAACCGATTTGACAATTGACGGAAGAAGACAAAGCCACTACGAAATGTATCTGGAAGCAATGGAAGCTTGTGGAGCCAATACAACTGGAGTTTTAAACTTTTTATCAGATGTACATTCTCTTCAAAATATATTTGTTGCCATCAAACAAAGTTCATTACATCCAAATGTAAAATCTTTCCTTGATTTTACTTTTAGAGTTATCGAAGAAGGAAAACCACACGAAATTGCCGCTGCATTTACCTTTGGAAGAGAAGATTTGATTCCGAGTATGTTTACTCAGATTTTGAAAAATTTCCAGAAAAACCTTCCCGATACAGATCTAACAAAATTGCTTTACTATTTTGAAAGACATATCGAATTGGATGCCGACGAGCATGGACCAATGGCAATGCAAATGATTACAGAATTATGTGAAGAAGATGCTCAAAAATGGAAAGAGGTTGAAGAAGTTTCAATTCTTGCCTTAGAAAGACGTATCGCACTTTGGAACGCCATCGAAGAAGAAATCGTGATGAAAACCGAAATGGTTTAAAAATAAAATAAGTTATTTAACGTAACTCTTCTCTAAAAAATTCCAATAACTGAAACTGTTTTAACAACAGATAAGTTATTGGAATTTTGTTTTTCATACCTTTGACATTCAAACTGTTGAAAACACTTTCAAATGAAAATTATCGATTTCATTCCAACAGAACAATTAAAGCCTTTTGTCAAAACTTACAGAATTATTGAAAGCGAAGACGAATTGACAAACAGGGTTTTGCCCAGCACTTCGCTAGCAATTGCTTTTCGCTGCAAAGGCGACGTCAATTATATTCAAGAAAATCGGCATGATAAATTACCCCTTTCTACAATTTCGGGTATTCGCAAATCTGTACGATTAATTAATTATGCAAAAGATACGGCAACTCTTGTCGTTCAGTTTAAAGAAGCTGGTGCTAAAGCTTTTTTTAAAGAACCGCTTCATGAATTATTTGAAGAAAGTGTTTCGCTCGACAACTTTATTCCACGGCAAAAAATTGCCATTATTGAAGAACTTTTAGCCGAAGTAAAAACCAACAATCAAAAAATTGCAATTATAGAACAGTTTCTTTTATCAAGACTCCACAATTATAAACCAGACGATTTAATCTCGGCTGCCATTAATATCATACAATCTAAAAAAGGCATCGTTAAAATAAAAGAACTTGCCAATGCACTTTTTATCAGTCAAGATGCTTTTGAGAAAAGATTCCGAAAAACAATTGGATCATCTCCAAAACAATTTTGTTATGTTGTTCGTATAAAATCAATTATCGATCACAAACAAAAAAACCAAAACCTTATCGATCTGGCTTTTGATGCGGGTTATTTTGACCAGCCTCACTTCAATAAAGATTTCAAATTGTTTACAGGACAAACTCCAACAGAGTTTTTCAACTTTCCTTCACTTTGGTAAATCAATGATTTTTTACAATGATTAGAGCTTCGTAATTCTGAATTTTACATCAATAAAAACAAGAATTATGAAAACAAATATTTTAATCGGAATTGTCTTTTTGACATTCTTCAGCTATAGAACAAATGCTCAATCAACAACAATCAATTCAGAAATTGAACCTAAAAAATCAGAAACCATGCAGCAAATTTTTATCGATAAATTTATTGTTCCCGAGAAATCAAAACAAGAATTTTTAGAACGAGTGCGAATCAACCGAAACTTTATAAAACATTTAAACGGATTTGTAAATGACAATGCTTACGAACGCGTTGATGAAAAAGGCAATTTAATTTACATTACAATTGCCGTTTGGGAAAATGAAACGGTCTTGAAAAGCGCCAAAGAAGCTGTACAAGCTTACTATAAAAAAGAAAGTTTTAATATTTTTGAAATGTTTGAAAGACTTCACATTACTATGGAAAGAAATATTTACAAAGAAGCCACAAAACCGTAATCAGTCATTTAACGTAACTATTTGTTTAAAGCGACTAGAATATAATTGGAACAAATTATGAAACCACATTTTAAACAAATAGTTATTATTATACTTTCAGTATTTCTTTTGAGCTGCAGTTCAGACGAAACTACTCCCACAACTTCTCCACCAGTTGTAACTCCACCTAAAGCCACAGAACCACCAATTGCCAGCAAAGTAAATTATTTAGCTTTAGGCGACAGTTACACCATTGGTCAAAGCGTGTGTGCTACGTGCCGTTTTCCTGAGCAATTAAAGGCAAGTTTAAACGCCATGTATTCTAGTAGCATTTCTCTTAAAATAATCGCTACAACAGGCTGGACAACATCCAATTTAATTTCGGCCATTGATTCTCAAAATCCAGAATCCAATTATGATCTCGTAACACTTTTAATTGGTGTTAATAATCAATTTCAGCACAGAAGCTTTTCTATTTACGAAAAAGAATTCCCCGAATTAGTCAACAAAGCCATTATGCTAGCCAAAGGCGACAGAAAAAATGTTGTCGTTATTTCTATTCCAGACTACGCGTATACTCCATACGGACAAGCTCTTGCAGGAAATCAAAGCAGCACAATTTCAACAGAAATTAACCAATACAATTCTTTTGCAGAGAAATATTGCAACACCAATCAAATTGCCTTTGTATCGATTACAGAAATCACGCGCGAAGGACTTAACAATCCAATTTTGGTTGCTTCAGATGGTTTGCACCCTTCAGAAACCGCTTATAGAATGTTTGTCGATAAGATGATGCCGAAGGTTAAAATAGCTTTACAGAATTAATATTTTTAATTTTTAGAAGCAGAAAAACTCATTTTCAAAATCACGTTTAGTCCCGTCCCGATAGCTATCGGGACTGTATCTTTTGTGTTGAACCCCAACACAAAAGGATATCGCTTCTATCGGGGCTAGATTAGACGTTTTCTTTTTCATAAATTTGGCTTTTCGAGAATAATTATAAACCGTATCTTACAAAATCTAGCCTGTTTTTTACTGAAATCTATTTTTCTCTAAAAATTTTAAATACCTTTGAAGTATGAGCACAACAACAAGACCAAGTCATATAGGACGCAAAATCAGCCGAATTCGTGAGCTGAAAGACATGAAACAAGAAGCTTTGGCACAAGCTTTAGGAATGAGTCAACAAAGTGTTTCTGCTATGGAAAACAGCGAAACTGTAGACGAAGAGAAGCTTAAAGAAGTTGCAAAAGCACTTGGAATGACTGTTGAAGCTATTAAAAACTTTTCGGAAGAAGCTGTAATTAATTACTTTAATACTATTTACGATAATGACTTTAGTTATAGCAATGGAGCTATTCAATCAAATAATTGTTCTTTCAATCCTCTTGATAAAGTTGTTGAACTTTATGAGCGTTTGGTTCAGGCTGAAAAGGATAAAAATGAGTATTTGGAGAAGTTGTTGAAAGAAAAGTAAAGCCTTTTATAAATATAGTTATAGAAAAGAGAGCTATTAAGCTCTCTTTTTTTGTTTTATCAAATATTATAAACTGTAACTACAGAGGTCAATTTTATTCTGTCTGACCTTTAATATAAATGTAATCAAGCTTCCCAGAACCATTATCAAAAAAATTAATCTCTTTAATGTTCTGAATGTCTTTCCATCTAATAACATTAAAAGGACTATTAAAGTCAGGGTCTGAAACTTTTAAACCTAATAATTCAATTTTTTCAGCTTTTGTGTCAAATTCAGACACATTGTAAATCGTTATCCAATCTGCTTTATCATTAATAAATACAACTTCATATTTCCCTGATTTGTAAGTCAATCTATCACAAGCTCTATTTACACATGGTGTATTGGATGGTTTTATTTTTTCCGTATTTTCTGCCTTGCCCAAAACTTTTTCAACCGTTGTTCTATCTTTTCCTACTATACTTAAAATATTTACAATTAATTCTTTTTTGGATGTTTCCAAATCTTTCTTAGAAACATCTTCAACTTGATATTTCTTTTGATCATTACACGCTGAAATTATAAATAGCAATATTAAAACTGAGATTGATTTTTTCATTCTATTTTAATTTATGATTAATATTATCAAAATTACATTAACTATAACTTGCTATTTTACGGATTACCATAATGAATAAAATCCTGTACAAAAACTTGTTTATGGAAACATAAAAAGTAACTTCTGAAAATTTTCAACATCAAAAACTAATGCTATAAAAAATTCTTAAAGAAGATAAGTCACTAAACATATTAATAAAAAACCCCGAAATACAGATTTCGGGGTTTGGTATTATTTTAAATTAAAATCTTGCAGAAAGGAAGGGATTCGAACCCTCGATACAGTTACCCATATACAAACTTTCCAGGCTTGCTCCGTCAACCACTCGAAAATCTCTTCTAAATTATTAGTTAGATTTCTTTGTAAGTTTATCTTCCAATTGTTTCAACTCTTCTAAATCCTGTTCATCTGCCTTTTGGGCATCAAGTTGTTTACGCTGCTTATTAAATTCTTCATAAATCGCATCAACTTTTTCTTCCATTTGTAAATGCGTCACTTTTCCTTTATGAGTTAAAACTTCTTTGTCATTAAACTCTATAATTCGATCAACATTTGTTTTCCAAAAATTCATTGTAATATCTTGTGCATTCTTTGCTCGTAATTCTGCCGTTTCAAGAAACACTACTACAAATCGATTTAGCAAATCAATCTCATCACTAGTAAGATAATTTTTTGCTATATAAATATCCTGTTTTCGCACAATACCACCTTTCCAACTTGTAAGTGCCATATTTGGAACATCTGCATTGGCACGAGAAACAATTAATTCTGCGGCTGTTTTTCCTGTAATAGCGTAAAGCAATTTATTTTGCGTATCTGCAAAAAACATTTGAGTAGCTTTGTCTGTAGCATCATAATCGCTACTCAAAGCAAAAAGATCTCGAACTTTTTGATAGAATCTTTTTTCAGAAGCACGAATATCCCTAATTCGTTCGAGTAATTCATCAAAATAATCTGTTCTTCCGCTTGGGTTTTTAAGACGTTCGTCATCCATTACAAACCCCTTAATCATATATTCTTGCAGATTTTGATTTGCCCATTGTCTAAACTGTGTACCTCTTATACTTCGCACTCTAAAACCAATTGCCAAAATCATAGGTAAAGAATAAAATACAACATTATATTTTTTGCCATCAGAGGCAGTTGTCAAGTAATCCTTGACAACTGAATTTTCATCTAACTCGTTCTCTTTTAAGATATTTAGAATATGCAGACTAATATTTTGCTTAGAGGTGTCAAAAAGTTCTGCCAATTGGTTTTGGCTCATCCAAACATCACCATCTTTTGCAAAAAGAGCTACATTAGATTTTCCATCAACGGTGTTATAAAAAATAAATTCCTGCTTTTCCATCTTAAAAGGACGTTTAATATGAGTTGCAAAAAAACAATTGTACTACCAATTAATCCTATTCTAGTTAATCTAAATGTACATTGCGCAATTCTAGAAAGTTAATAAAAAAACCTCGAAATATACATTTCGAGGTTTGGTATTATTTTTAATTAAAAACTCGCAGAAAGGAAGGGATTCGAACCCTCGATACAGTTACCCATATACTAGCTTTCCAGGCTAGCTCCTTAAACCACTCGGACACCTTTCTAATTTGGTCTGCAAATAACACAAAAAAAACTGACTTTACAAAGGTAAAATCCAAGTTCCTTTTAAATGCTTTTTTTAAATTCTTCCATAAATAGTTTTACGGCTTTTTTCTGGTAACCTCCCATTGTCAACATGTAGGAATCTCTCTTTGTAGAAACTCCTGTAATTTGAATTGCTTGTAGGCTATCCCAATCTTTTAGAGCCATTTCGGCAACAATTGTGGCCCAATCGCTATTTTCGACCATTTGCAATAATGCGTGAATAGACTGGAGCTCTATCGAAATTTTAGGTTTCATATTAAACTTTTTAAACAATTCTTCGACATATTCTCGCGAATTGGATCCTTTCCCTGGCAATATCAGCGGAATATCCTCTATTTTCTTAAAAGCAATTTTGTCCAAATTGGCTAAAGCATGATTTTTAGAAACCACCATAACCATATTTGAAGTAAATAATGGCACTTTCTGAATCGGCATTTCAATTTCGTGTGACGAAATAACGAATACCAAATCCAATTCGTTGTCAATTAACTTCTGTTCTAAAACCTCGGTAGTTCCATATTCGACAATAATTTTGAGATTTTGGTATTTTTTAGCAAATGCATTAACCACAGGCAAGATCAATAATCCAAAAATATACGTCACGCCAATACGTAATTCGCCGCCAATCATTTCGTTTAAATCCTCAATGGCCTGTTTTCCGTTTTCTACATTCTCTACTACTTTTTTAGCATGAATTAAAAAAACCGAACCTGCTTCTGTCAATTGCACTTTTTTGCCGATACGCTTAAACAAAGGCAAACCAAGTTCTTCTTCGAGTTTTTTAATTTGTTGCGAAAGTCCCGATTGCGTTACAAAACACAATTCTGCCGCTTTGGTAAAGTGCAAAACCTCAGCTGTTTTGATAAAATATTGCAGTTGATAAATTTCCATATTGATAAGTTTTACTACTTATTATCAGTAAAATTATTAATTTTTCTAATGCTATCATAATCCCGACCTTTGTATTAAATATTTAGAGTCATGTTTAAAGCCTTAAAATCAAAAAATTTCAAATTATTTTTCTACGGTCAATCGGTATCTGTTATCGGAACCTGGTTGCAAAAAACAGCAGTAAGCTGGATGGTTTACAGCATTACAGGATCTGTTTTTTTATTAGGTTTGGCAACTTTCTTAAGTATGATTCCGTCTTTGTTTCTGGCACCTTTAGCAGGAAGCATTATTGGGCGTTATGACAGACATCGAGCGATGATGGTATTGCAATCTTTGGCAATGCTTCAAGCTGGAGCTTTGGCTCTGCTTATTTATCTTAAAATTTACAATATCAATTTTATACTTGCGCTAAGTCTTATTCAGGGAATTATCAATGCTTTTGATATGACGTGCCGTCAAACCATGATGATTGATATTGTTGATAATAAAGAAGATCTCCCGAATGCTGTAGCGCTAAACTCTACCATGAATAATTTTGCTCGTATTGCAGGTCCTGCTCTTGCTGGAATTATCTTGCATCAATATGGAGAAGATATCTGTTTTATTGGGAATTTCGTAAGTTACGTACCCGTTTTGATTTCGCTAATGCTGATGAAAATCACTCCTCATATTAAAGCTGAAAACAAGCTGAATATGCTAGATGATTTAGTAGAAGGTTTAGATTATGTAAAAAAAGAAACCGAAATGGCCAGAATGCTTTTAATGCTTACCTGCAGCAGTTTATTCGTCATTTCTTTTAATACTTTGATGCCGGTTTTTGCAAAAGATATCTTTAACGGAAATGCCGAAACTTTCAGCTGGTTTGAAAGCGCTGCCGGAATTGGTTCTGTTTTGTCTGCAATTTATTTGGCCAATCTAAAATCTGCTGAAAACATGAACAAATTGATGATCTCGGCAAGTTTACTTCTTGGTTTCAGCGTAATTATTCTAGCCGTTTCAAGCAGTATTACAATTGCATTGATCTGTATGACTTTAAGCGGAATTGGAATGATGGGACAAACTTCTTCTATCAACATTTACATTCAGACTCATAGTACTGTCAATATGCGGTCAAGAAGCATTAGCTACTACATGATGGCTTATCAAGGAATGATTCCTGTGGGAAGTTTAATTATTGGATATGTTTCTCACTTTTTAGGTGTAAGAGCTACAGTCGCTGTTCAGGGAATTATCTGTCTTATTTCTGTAATTGTTTATTTGTATTACAAAAAACATAAAGCAATCGAAGATTTGGAAACTTGTCCGGTTGAGTATCGAAATTCCAAGTTTTAAGTTTTAAATTCCAAAAAAGAAATTCCAAATTCCAATTTTTCCAAACGTTAGAGAATTAATAAACTACTTTGGTCAGCTTTGTCAAAGTTTTAAACTTTGACAAAGCTCTTTATCGTAAATGATTGGAATTTGGAATTTAAAACTTGATATTTCCTTTAAAAAATATTGGAATTTAAATTCTAAGAAATCTCCCCGCGAAGTGCAGTTTCAAAAATATCTTTAAACTCGTTTTGAGGAATATTATGACCAAGCAAATACATCAATTTAGTAATTGCCGCTTCTGTCGTGATGTCTTTTCCTGAGATCACTCCAAGTGATTTTAAAGCTGTACTGGTTTCGTATTGTCCCATGTTTACACTTCCGCCAGAACATTGCGTTACGTTTACGATATGCATTCCCGATTTGATTGCTTTTTCTATTAGGTTTAAAAACCAATCTTCGGTTGGAGCATTTCCTGAACCGTAAGTTTCTAAAATAATTCCTCTTAAACCTTGAGTTGCAAGGATTGAAGCTAGAACAATTTCGCTCATTCCTGGGAACATTTTAATGATTGCAACGTGATTATCCAAATTTTTATGAACGATCAGCTTTGCATCTTTATTTATTGGAAGAAATAAATGCTTGTTTAATTTTAAATGAACACCAGATTCAACCAATTCAGGATAATTTGGCGCCGTAAAAGCTCTAAAATGTTCTGCGTTTACTTTAGAAGTTCTATTTCCGCGGTATAATTTGTATTCAAAATACAAACACACTTCTGTAATAACTGGTTTCCCGTTTTCTTGAAGAGAAGCAATCTGAATTGCTGTAATCAAATTTTCTTTTGCATCGGTACGCAAATCACCAATTGGCAATTGCGAACCTGTAAACACGACTGGTTTGGCCAAATTCTCCAGCATAAAGCTTAATGCCGAAGCCGAATAAGACATGGTATCTGATCCGTGAAGCACTACAAATCCGTCGTAAGTAGTGTAATTTTCCTCGATAATGGTGGCAATTCTTGTCCACATTTCGGGATTCATATTAGAAGAATCAATTGGATGTTCGAACGAAATTGATTCGATTTCGCAGTCCAATTGTTTAATTTCTGGTATTTTCTGAATTAATTTACCAAAATTGAAGGCTTTAAGCGCTCCAGTTTCAAAATCTTTGCTCATACCGATAGTTCCTCCGGTATAAACCAATAATATTTTTGCTTTAGATGACATCTTGGTATTTCAATTTATTGACAACAGGGTTAGCATACATAGCCAAGAATCCTTGTCTTGTCACAGGATTATCGCTTCCGATACGCATTTCTAAACGACGCTCAAAAAGCTGTTTTTCGCTTTCTTTATACTTGTGAGCAAACTTGTCTGTTTCGTTTAAAATATCGTAAGCAATAAAGTTTGTTGGCCATAATTGGTAGTTTTTCAAAATAACATCATCAATAGTTTGTGCCAAAGCTTGAACTTGCTTGTTTGCATTATCGTTTTCAGCCACAATCTGATCGATTTCTGTATCCAGAACATCGCCAACAGAAATATGTATTCTTTTTTTAGTTCCCATGATACCACTCAAAATGGTCATGAAATCTTCGTTTTTGTCTTTTACGTAAACTTCGTTATTTGCTTCTGCCATTAATTGCGGCATTTTCAAAACATCAGTCGGATCGTATTCGTAAGAAATAGAAACTGGAACAATTTTTAATTTCTTAAAATAATCCATTAAGTTTTCTTCGTCAGACCCCATTCCAATCATTTTTAAAACTCCTGGATTGGTTTCGTCATTTCCATCTTTTGTTCTTCCTTCTCTTTGGGCAATCCAAACCGAACGATTTTCGCGAAGGAGTAATTGTCCCATATATTCAGACAATAACTTTGAACTTTGCAGCATTTCACGAGGCGTTAATCCTCTTAAAACCAAAAAGTTTCTATTTAATTTTGCTAAAGTTGCCAAGAACGCTTTCTTTACTAAATTATCTCCAATTGCCGAAGCAGTCATTACCAAACCATGTTCAAATAGACAAACATTTAATAATGTTGTATCCAAAAGAATGTCTCTATGATTCGAGATAAACAGATAAGAAGTATTAGGTTCCAGTTTTTCAAAACCTGAAGTTGTAAGACCTTCAGAACTTTTTTCTAAAACTTTCTGGATTGTGTTGTAAATAAAGTTGCATTGAAAATCACGAATAGAATGTGTTTTCTTTAATTGTTCCTTCCAAACCTCATCTTCTACGTCCGGAAAAGTAAAGTTCATCATGGTTTTCATCATAGGATGATTTACTACACCATGAAGTGCTTCATTTATTTCGGAATCATAAAACGGTCGAATGGCATCAAATCTCTGCATTATTTATTTGGGTTTAAGTGGGCAAAAGAACAAAAAAAAAATTAAAGTTTTGTAAGGTACAGGTTAAATCCCAAAAACGTCTTTCGAATTCTGGGTTGTAACTGCTGCAATTTCTTCTGTAGAAACTCCATATACATCGCTTAATTTAGCAATAACGTTGACCAAATAACTGCTTTCGTTTCTTTTTCCTCTAAACGGAATTGGTGCTAAATATGGAGAATCAGTCTCCAAAACGATGTGTTTCAAATCTATTTGATTTAAAAACTGATCGATTTTTCCGTTCTTAAAAGTAACAACGCCGCCAATTCCTAATTTCATTTTGTAGGAAATCGCACGTTCTGCTTGTTCTAAAGTTCCGGAAAAACAATGAAAAATCCCAAATAAATCTTCAGATTTTTCTTCTTCTAACACTTCAAAGATTTCATCAAAAGCTTCTCTGCAATGAATTACAATGGGTAATTTATATTGTTTTGCTAACTGAATTTGTCTTTTAAAAGCGATTTGCTGTTCTTTTAAATGTGTTTTATCCCAATACAAATCGATCCCGATTTCGCCGACAGCATAGAATTTTCTTTTAGATAATTCTGCTTCTACATGTGCTAATTCTTCCAGATAATTATCTTTCACGTAAGTAGGATGCAAACCCATCATTAGAAATACATTTTCGGGATAGTTTTTCTCCAAATCGTACATAGACTGTGTAGCGGCAGCATCAATTGCGGGAATAAAAAAACGAGTAATTCCCGCATCAATGGCGCGCTGAATCATTGCGTCACGATCCTGATCGAATTCTTCAGAATATAAATGCGTGTGGGTATCGGTAATAATGGGTGTTGAATTCAAAACTATAATTTTAAAGCGCCAAAATTACGACAATATTAAAAGAATAGCAATTTCGTAAATGGGACAAGGATAAAACGGATTTCACTTTCGTGAAAACGCTGATGTTGACTGATTTTCTCTTTTTACAAATGTCTGAAAATAAAAAACCTTTGTCAAAGCTTGAAGCTTTAACAAAGGTCAGAATAATAATCACCTAATTTTTGTTATTCTGAAGAACAAAGGGCCTCACAAGAAGCGTCGAAAAGAAAACCCCCATTTTTTCTCTCGATCAGCTAGTGTGACCCCTCGTTCTTCAGTATGACAAACGAGGTTTTATTTTCCCGTTTCTATATATAGCAAAGCCCGTTCCAAAACTTCATCTTTGCCTTGTTGAATACCTAAAATTGTTGGTTTTATCTCAATATCGGGAACAATTCCTATACGTTGGGTTTCTCTTCCGTCTGGGTAGTAAACGCCAATACCAGAGAAATTAGTATGATAACCACTAAAATCAAATTCAAAAACATTTCCGTCTGCTCCGGCAGTCTGACTTCCAATAATTGAGGTATTTCCTGCTGTTTGAAAACACATCGCCGTCCATTCTGACTGGCTTATAGAATCTTCATTAAGCAATACAACAACTTTTCCTTTGTAATGGTCTTTATTTTCAAATCCCACTTTTCTTCCTTCTTCCCAAGTATACTTTCCTGGATAATTTGAATATGGATACGTATAAAGGCAAAATTCTTTTTCTTCAGAATTCAAAAAATTACCAATTTCCCCAAAAGTTCCATTTGGATAATTTCTCATATCAAAAACTATAGCTTTTGTCGATTTCAGAGCATCAATCATATTAGGAACGTTTTTGGGTTTAATAACTCCCATGTTTACGTAACCGATATTATTGTCCAAAAGTTTAAATTTATCTTTCTTTATCTGTGCTCCTTTTTTATACTCATTTCGATGCGAATCGTGATAGTTAAACCAAGTCATTGACTTTGTTTCGTATTTTCCATCTTTTAGGAATTCTACATTTACCTTTTCAGATTCGCTCACTAAAATTGTGCGCAGAACTTTATCCAGAAAAGCAACCTCGTTTGAAGCAGAAATAATATCTCTTTTCTCTTCAATAATTTCTCTAATGCTCTTATCGTTTATTTTAGTAATTACAGTTCCAATTTTAATATTGTCGGCCTGTGCGAGACTATCTCCCAAAATCTCGGTAATTACTAATTTTTCATCTATTACTTTACCTGTTGCTGGAAAATAATAAAAACTCTTTTTTGTTGTTTCAGACGGGTAAATATGAAACTGAACATGAGTATCATTGAGTTTTGCAGCCGCTTTTCTCAATACTTTATAAAAATCTTCTGGTGTTTTGGACTCAACAACAGAAGGTAATAACTCATTTAAAGTTTTATCCCATTTCTGATCCATTATGTATTTGTATGGATAATAATATTCTACCACATTCCAATACGCATAAAACATTAAAAGCTTTGAATTTTTATTAGTGTAATCAAGATTAAAATAGTTTTTTAAGTTTTTAAAACCGTCAAAACTTGGTCCAAATTCTTCATTACTTTGAAATCTGTTTTCTTCGATAAATTTTAATTTTTTTGAGAGCCTTTTAGAAAACAATTTGTCATTGAACCAGCTTAGATCAAAGTTCTTATCAAAAAATTTAACCTCTTTTGGAGTAACAATTGGAGCAATTTCTTTTACTGGTCCAAGATCATCAATCCAATTTTCTAAGATTAAAGACAACTCTTCTTTTGTTTGTGCTTTTTCTATTAATGGCAATTTCTCCAAAAGCTGATTATCCCAATTCAATTCTCCATTAGCCACTTTTGGATGATAATATTTTAAGAAACCCCATACTTTACAAGTCGCAGCTAATTTTTCAGTCTCGGTAATTTTATTGAAACTAAAAATGGTTTGCGAACAAATAAAAAGAAACAACAGGATAACTTTTTTCATTTTGGTTTTAATGGTTAGGTTAAATTGATTTTGGGCTATTCCTTAAAAAGAAAATCGAATTTAGAACTAAAATTCCAAATTCGATTGAGGTTTCCCGTAAAGAGATAAAATTTTTCTTAATAATTTAATTTTACTCCAATTCTTCAAGTAATTGTTCTACATCATCATAGCCTTCATAGTCTTGCGAAATGGTCTGTAAAATGGCTTTGCATTCGTTATATTTTCCTTGTTTTAGCTTAGATAAAGCCAGATTCCACTTTGCTTTTTCTTTGTAAACAGAATTTCCGGCTTCCAATTCTTTAAAAATGGTTTCTGCTTTTACGTATTTGCTTACCTGCAATAATGAAACAGCATAAAAATATTTTATTTCATCTGAATTGTTTTCCTTCAAAATACTTTCAAAAATCGGAATCGCGGTTTCATATCTTTTTCCGTTAAAATTATTTTCTGCTTGTTTTAAAATGGCTTCAGAAACGCCTCTTTCTGTAAAATAGGCACTTTCTGGATGGTTATAATCTTCAAAATTAGGATAATGTCTATAATCAAAGAAAAACAATCCGAACATTACAATTATAGAAATTGCTACGGCAAAATACCAAGGTTTAAGCGACGCTGTTTTATGTTTCTTTTTATTGAAATATTTATCTGAAATTTTAGTCAGGTTTCCTTCAAAAGCAACTCTATCCTCTTCTATTTCCTGTTTATTTTCATTTCCGTAACGCTTTTGTTCTTCTTCAAATTTTTCTGTTTGAGCAATCAATTCGTGAGCAGATTCATTAACAGATACCACGTTTTCATAAATTGTTACATCTTTATGAGCAGAATTTTTGAGTTCGTTTAGCCATCGTCTTTTACAAAGCAAGAAAAAATAGGCATCAAATGGACATGTTAAGTGAAGTTTTCTCGCTTTCGCCTGATTAAAAAGCAAAACCATGATTTCGTGAACCACATCCTGCGCTTGATCTTTGTCTCCAGAATTATTGGTTATAAACTGGACCACTTTGGGCGCAAACTTTTTATATATCATTTCAATTACTACCGAGTCATTTGCAGCAAGTCCGTCGATATATTTTTGATCCGGATGAATTGTATTTAAATCCATAAAAAAGCATTTTATAGCTAATTTAAAAAAAAGAATCCTAAAAATCTTAAAAAACAAAAGGTAACCCCATTATAATCAACTACATATAATCAAAAAAAACTTAAAAAAAGCTTTAAAAATTTAAAAGGATAAAAATAGGAAACAAACCTTACGTATATTTTGAAACTCCAACAAGCCTTCCAATTATATCTTTTGCATATCATTAGTTTTTTGGGTTTAATTGCTTTATTTTTGAGTTTCAATCAATACTAGGAATGGAAAATCTTCACGAAATTCTCAAAATAGAGAAGTACAAAAAAATAAAGTTTAAAATAACCAAAACACAGCATTTGCTAATTAAAGCTAAAATTAATGGCTATTCTGGAAATTTTATTTTAGATACAGGCGCATCCAATACTTGTGTAGGTTTTGAGTCTATTGAACGTTTTGAACTTGCTGCAAAAAATTCTAAAACAAAAGCTTCTGGAGCTGGAGGAACCGGAATGGCAACACAGATTTCGTCTCAAAATAAACTGCAATTGGGCAGCTGGAAAAGTAAAGATTTTAGCATTGTCATTTTTGATCTTTCACATGTAAACGAAGCATTAGAATCATACAAAGCAAAACCAGTTCACGGTATTATCGGTGCCGATGTTTTATTGCAAGGAAAAGCAATTATTGACTATTTTAACCATTATTTGTATTTAAAATAAGACAATCCCTTTTTTTGATATATTTGTTGAGCTATTTTAACAAATATATCTGTATGAAAAAAACTCTACTTTGTTTTCTCTTTTTATTGCCTACTTTAATTTTTGCTCAGATTAGCAAACTTGAAACCTGCCAAAATTATCCTTTATTTGATTTGACTACTAAAAGTGCGGAACTAATTGGAAATTTAAATCCATTGCAGACAACCGTCAGCTATCATCTAAGTCTGGAAGATGCTAATAATAATGTAAATGCAATACCTGATCCTGTCAGGTATTCTTCTTATAATCCTCGCACTATATATGCCAGAATAAATAATAATGGCACTATTAGCATTAACTATTTTGAGTTAAGTTTCTATCCGTCTTTTGAAGTTCAATATCTCACAACTGCAATAACTTGTGATCAACCAAAATCACAAATTATGATAGTGGTGCCAGGAGGCAATACCACTTATTATTATTCTCTTGATTATGGAGAAACTTACAAGCCTACAAATTTCTTCTATTTAGATCCTGGAAACTATACAGTTCTGATTAGAGACAGTAAAAATTGTGCACCTCTCAATAATCCTTTACACATACAAGTAGGTAGCTATACTCCATTGATTGCAAATGCAACTGTTACAGAAGGTGTTAGTTGCGGCGATAAAGATGTTGTTACAATCACAGGAACTGGAGGGGCATCTTTTTATACTTATTCTTTTGATGGAAAAAATTACTCCGCCTCAAATGTATCAAGCGAATTAAAAGCGGGAACTCATACTGTATACATAAAAGATCAAGTTGGATGTATTGCTTCAACAAACGTTACAGTCAATCAATATAAATCTACTTTATCTTCAATGGCTGCGATAACCAATACTACTTGTAATAACAAAGGTTCAATTAAAATTGTTACCGAAGGCGGAAAACTGCCATACCAGTATTCTATAAATGGTGCTCCTTATATAACTAATCAAACATCTAACTTTACTTTAAACAACTTAGAACCAGGCGCTTATTCTATAACAACAAAAGATGATGCAAACTGTACATTTACACAAAACATTCTTATAAGACAATATAACCCAATATCTGTTGATTTAACAGCCAAAAATGTATCCTGTAAATCAGCAGCAGACGGATCAATTGAAGCAAATGCAACTGGCGGTGTTTTTCCATACAAATTCCAACTTAGAAACGCCATTGGAACTCAACTAACAGACCCGCAATCGTCTAATATTTTTAAATATCTAGGAGTGGGAGATTACACTGTTGATGTTATTGATGCCGTAAACTGCAGTATAAGATCATCAATAATACATATAAGCGAGCCTGATCCAATAATTGTAAGTGTAAATATTGAAAATCAGACCATAACTGTAAATGCAGTTGGAGGAACTGGAAAATATCTTTATTCTTTAGATCCTTTCGAACGTGTGGCTAATAATGTCTTTACAAATGTAAGTTTTGGAAATCATGAAATTTATGTTATCGATGAAAATGGCTGTTACACCATGCTATACATAACGGTTAATCCGCCAGCGCCTTTAATAGATGGTAAAAAAGAAATGGTTTTAGAGTTTAAATCTGGGCAAACTTTAGGTGATCTTGTTATTAATGGTCAAAACATTAAATGGTACAGTAGACCCGGAACTTCTCCAACCGGAAAAACAAGTAAAGTTGCCATAGAGCCTTCTTTACCATTATCGACAGTTTTGGTTGATGGCGTAACTTATTATGCTTCTCAAACTATAAACGGAATCGAGAGTAAAGAACGTCTTGCTGTAACTGCAAAATTAAATGGTTCGCTTTCTAATCCAGATTTTGACTTGACTGGTTTTCAGTTTTACCCAAATCCTGTAAAACATATTTTATCAGTCAAAAACAGATCAGTTATTGAAGACATTCAAATTTTCTCTGTTTCAGGACAATCTGTTATTTCAAAAAAATTAAATAGTACCGAAGCTCAAATAGATCTGTCACATCTTGCTTCTGGTCTGTACATTTTAAATATAAAATCTGACGGAAAAGAAAAAGCAGTGAAATTCATTAAAGAATAAAACTTCATAACAAATAAAAAAAGCCTTCATAATTTAAATATGAAGGCTTTTTTACTTTAAAATATATCTTTTTATTGTTCTATTTCTGTTTGCGGAACAGCATGTTTTTTCAACGAAAAATAAGCAACAACTGTACTTAGTAACATTAAAACTCCTCCTAAAATAAAAGGCGCTCCTGCAAATTTAAACGGTGCATCATCGTGCGTGAAAAAGTAAAATGTATTGGCCATCATTGGCGAACCAATAATAGAAGAAGCACTCATTAAGCTGGTTAAAGTTCCTTGAATTTCTCCTTGCTCGCTTGGCTCAACTTTACTTGCAACAACAGATTGAAGTGCTGGTTCAGCAATTCCGCCAAGGCAATACGGAATTAAAAACACAAACATCATCCAGCTTTCTGTTGCAAAAGCAAACAACAGCATTCCGATTGTATATAAAGCTAAACCGATGTAAATACTTTTCTCGTTCCCAATCTTCGGATTTACGTATCTAACCAATCCTCCTTGCACAACTCCTACCAAAAGACCGATTATTCCTAACGAAATTCCAATCATTCTTTCATCCCAATTAAATTGATAAATGGTGAAGAAACTCCAATTACTTTGTACAGCATGAGAACCTACATACAACAAAAATATTGCAGCAATTAAACCAATTAAAGTTGGATATTTTCTCAAACCTAAAATAGCTCCAATCGGGTTGGCACGTTTCCAATCAAAAGGTCTACGATTCTCTTTTTTAAGTGATTCTGGTAAAATAAAAAATCCATAAAGAAAGTTTACCATACATAAAATGGCTGCGGCATAAAAAGGAACTCGTGATCCGTATTGGCCTAAAAGCCCTCCAATAACTGGTCCGATTATGAATCCTAGTCCGAAAGCAGCACCTACTAATCCGAAATTCTTAGCTCTATTTTCAGGAGTGCTGACATCGGCAATATAAGCCGAAGCGGTTGTAATACTCGCACCAGTGACTCCAGCAATAATCCTTCCGATAAAAAGCCAGATAATGGTTGGCGAGAACGCCAGTAAAATATAATCTAAAGAAAATCCGAAAAGGGAAATTAAGATGATTGGTCTTCTTCCGAATTTATCACTTAAATTTCCAATTACAGGAGCAAATACAAACTGAGTTATCGCATACGCGAAAGTTAACCAGCCACCAATTTTTGCCGCTTCGCTGATGTCTCCATGAATCAATTCTTCGATTAGTTTTGGTATTACAGGAATAATAATTCCCCATCCTGTAATGTCTATTAACATGGTTATGAAAATAAAACCAATAGCTGCTGACTTATCTTTTTGTAGCATAATTATTTTAGTAAGGTGATGCAAATAAACAGATTTTTCAATTAACAATAGAAAAATTCCAAATCTCAATGTTTAAATTCCAAAGTTCAAATTCTAAATTCCAATTTAATAAACGCAGATTTCTTTCAATCTGATCTTCTCCAATATTCATCATTTTTATCAACATAACCCGTGGTTTCAACCACGGGAGACGTATTATATACATGGTGTACCCGTGGTTGAAACCACGGGTTATATTTTAATCCATAAAAAAATCCCAAATTCCTAATTGAAGGAACTTGGGATTTTAATGGGGAAATTCCAATTTCGGACTTTGGAATTTCTATTGAAAATCAAAACTATTAATGTGTATGTTTCGGATTAAAACCGTCTTCGCTTAATTCTGTATGCTCATAATCGGCATGCATTTCAGCTTCGTAATCGATTTTTTCTCCTTTAGAGAACTTACGGATAATTTTCTCCATAATGTCGTAGATAACTGGCACAACAATCAAAGTAAGGAATAATGATGAAATCAAACCTCCAATGATTACCCATGCTAATCCGTTTTTCCATTCAGCTCCTGCTCCAGATGCCAATGCAATCGGGAACATACCAAACACCATCGCAATTGTTGTCATCAAGATCGGACGTAAACGAGCGTGATTTGCTTGGATTAGAGCATTTCTAATTGATTCTCCAGCTGCTCTTCGCTGATTGGTATAATCGACAAGCATGATCGCATTCTTACACACTAGACCAATCAACATGATTACCCCTAAGATCGTAAAGATATTTAAAGTGTTGTTTGTTAACGCTAAAGCGAATAAAACTCCAATGAACGAAAGCGGAATAGCAAATAATACGACAAACGGGTGAACGAAACTATCATATAATCCAACCATTACAAGATAAACCAAGATAATAGCGGCTAATAATGCAATTCCTAAAGTACCAAATCCTTCAGATTGGTTCTCTTGGTCACCACCCCAGATGTAGTTAACTCCAGTTGGTTTTTGCAATTTATCCAGTTTTGCTTGCCATTGCTGTACAATTGTTCCTGCTGGCACCCCAACGTTCTGACCTTGTACAGTTACAGAAGCCGTTTTATCTCTACGCTCTAATTTACTTGGTCCAGAACCTTCAGTAATTGTTGCGAATTGATTTAATTTAATCTGCTGACCTGCATTGTTGATAAAAATCAAGTTACTAACATCTGTGATATTTTTTCTATCAAATTCGTTGTATTTGATATTGATGTCATATTCGTATTCACCAGCTCTAAATTTACCGTCTGTATTACCACTATAAGCTGTTTGCATAGTTAAACCAACCGTTTGAAGTGTTAATCCTAAAGCGGCCATTTTATCTCTATCAACTTGAACATTGATCTCAGGGTTTCCATCCTCAACTGTTAATTTAATCTCCGTTGTTCCAGGAATAGTACGTAATTCAGCTTCAGCCATTTTTGCAAATTTCATCGCGCTTTCTACGTTTGGACCTGTTACAATCAAACCTAAAGTTGCATCCTCAGCAGTACCTAAAATACCTACTGGAACCGTTTTAACTTTTGCACCAACTAAAACTTTTTCTAATTTACGTTTTACTTTTGCAGCATAAACATTGGCATCATCCGTACGATCTTTTTGATCAATCATTTTAACGTCAATCTCAGCTTTGTAAGCAGTTGCCTGAGCAGCTCCTAAACCTTCACTGGTTTGTCCTACAGTTGTAATTTGGCTGAAAACATATTTCTCTCCTTTTAAGAAAGCTTCTGCTTTTTGCGTCATAAAGTTAGTTTGCTCTAATGAAGCATCTTTTGGCATCTCAATTTGAACCAAGAACTCACCACTATCAGATGATGCGAAGAACTCTCCTCCAATATATCCACCTCCCATTAACCAGAAGATCGTACCAAAAAACAATACCAGAATAACTCCCATTGTTTTAATGTAGTGATCTAAACACCAGTTAAGCAAGTTTGATACCCAGTTTGTAAAACGAGTTAAGTAGCTTTCAAATCCAAGAATAATTTTTCCAAAAAGATTTTTACCTTCAATATGCTCTAGTTTTCCAAAACGAGAAGATAACCATGGAATAATTGTAAACGAAGCCAATAATGAGAACATCGTAGAGATAATTACCGTAACACAGAATTGTGTAATAATGTTCGATACTAATCCTGTACTCATTGCAATTGGCAAGAACACTACCACAATTACTAATGTAATCGAAGTTACTGTTGCACCAATTTCGGCAGTTCCGTCATAAGCTGCACGGATTCGGCTTTTACCCATCTCCATGTGTCTATAAATATTCTCCAATACCACAATCGCGTCATCCACAAGAATACCAACAACAAGAGATAAACCAAGTAAAGACATTAAGTTAAGGGTATAACCTAATAAATAGATACCAATAAATGTTGCAATCAAAGATGCTGGAATAGACACCATTACGATTAAGGAGTTTCTAATACTGTGCAAGAAAAACAACATTACGAAAGCTACCAGAATAACCGCAATTAACAAATCGTGTACAACAGAATCTGCTGCTTCAAGAGTAAAGACCGTACTGTCTTTTGCTACTTCCAATTTCAATTGAGCCGATTTATAATCGTTCTCTAAAGTTTTTATTGTCTTAATCAATTGCTCACTTACCGCAACGGCATTAGCATCTGACTGTTTTACAATTTGAAGTACAATCGCACTTTTTTGATCTACACGCGCAATTTTCTCCGCGATTTTTTGTGTATCTTGAACATCAGCAATATCTCCTAAACGAACTTGAATTCCGTCTTGTGAAGAAACTACTAAGTTTCTTAATTCATCAACATTTTTATATTTACCCGCTAAACGAATTAATATTTTTTGGTTACGAGTTTGAATGTTACCCGTTGGGAAATCCAGATTCGAAGTTAAGATAGTCTGCTGCACCTGAGGAACTGAAAGTCCGTACCCTTGCATTTTTACTGCGTCAAGGTTTACTTGAATCTCACGCTCTTGACCACCAATAATGTTTACCTGAGCAACCCCTTGTACACGAGATAAAACTGGAGCAATCTTTTTATCGATCAAATCGTAAAACGCTGCTTCGTCCATTTTTCCATTCGCACCAAGCGTCATAATTGGTAAATCACTCAAAGAGAATTTAGTTAATGACGGTGGATCTGCATCGTCTGGAAGATCACTTAAAATAGCATTAATTTTACGCTGCGCATCGTTCATCGAAATATCAACGTTTGCATTTGATGTCAATGTAATCGATACTACAGAAAGAGATTCATAAGATTTAGAATCAATTTTCTTGATATTTTCCAGAGACGCAATCGCATCTTCAATTTTCTTTGTCACTGTATTTTCAACCTCACTTGGAGAAGCTCCAGGATATACAGTTGAAACCGTAATAACGTTGGTTTCGAATTTTGGGATCAGCTCGTAGCCTAATTGGCTGTAGCTGAACAATCCACCAAGAGTCAGAATTGTAAACAATACAATTACCAACGACGGACGTTTTATGGATATTTCGGCTAATTTCATATATCTTATTTTTGGCTTTAGGCTATATGCTGTAGGCTTTAGGCTTTTATTAAAGGCTTAACGTTTATGGCTTAAGGCTTAAAGCGGTATAATTATTTAATAATTTCTACTGTATTTCCGTCTTGTAAATTGATCTGACCTGTAACAATTACTACTTCTCCGTCATTTAAACCATTAATGATTTCAACTTTATCTCCTAAAATTCTTCCAGCTACAACTTTTTTCAATTTAGCAACATTGTTTTCTACAACAAAGATTTCGTTGCTGCTCACACTTCCAACAAAAGCGTTTCTAGGAACCACTTTCAAGTTTTGTTTTTGGTTTTTAGCACCAAAGTTTGCCGTTCCGTACATACCCGCTTTTAGGTCATTGTTTGCATTGTTTGTAATTTCAATTTCTACAGGGAAATTTAAAGATGCATCTGCTTTTGCAGCGATAAAAGTAATTTTTCCGCTAAAAGATTTATCAGGATAAACACTTGCTGTAATATCTACAGTCTGTCCTAATTTTAAACTAGCAACTTGCGTTTCGTTTACTGTAACAGTCAATTTTAATTTAGAAACATTTACAATATCAAATAGAGCAGTTGCAGGCATTCCAGCTAAAATAGAACCTGGTTCGATATATTTTTTATTGATGTATCCGTTAATTGGAGCTTTTACTCTTGTATCTCCAACATTAATTTTAGCTTGAGTATAGTTAGATTGCGCATTAGTCAAAGCCAATTTTGCTTGATCTAATTGTTGTTTTGTAACACCACCTGTTTTGAAAGCATTTTCATATCTAGCATAATCAGATTTTGCATTTTGGTATGCTGCTTCTGCTGCTTGAGCGTTTACATTGATAACATCGCCTCTTACTGTTAAAAGAGTTTGCCCTACTCTTACGTAGTCACCTTCTTTAACTAAAACACTAATTACTTTTCCAGATTTTTCAGCAGAAAAAGTCAATTCCTGAATCGGTGCAAAGTTTCCGTTTGCAGTAAAACCTAAGTTAACATCTTCTGTTTTTACTGTAGCTACTTTTACAGAAACGGCTGCATTTTTTTCTGCTACAATTGCAGTTTTCGCTTCGTTTTCTGTTTTGTTCTTATTTAGAATGTAGTTAATCCCGACAATAGCCACGACTATGATTACGATTGTTATAATTATTTTCTTCATTGTAATAATTTGTTATTTAGTAAGAGATTTTAGTTCGCCTTTCGATTTGATTAGAGATATTTCGGCAATTTTATAATTTAAAACTGCTCTTGTAAAGTTATTTTGAGCTTCAAGCGATGCATTTTGTGCGTCTAACAAATCGGTTAAAGATGCTAAACCTTGAAGGTAATTGTTTTTGGTATTTGATAAAATATCAAGCGCTAAACGCATATTTTCTCTTTGGTTTTCAATGGTTACAAGGTTATTATTGATCTGCGTCATTGCATTTCTATAATCTAAATCCAAAGAAAGTTTAGTGTCTTTGATATCTTCTTGAAGAGATCTGATTTCAACATCAGCTTGTCTTACTCTAGAACGAGTTCCAAAACCTGTAAAAATCGGCACTCTCAAATTTAATCCGATTCCAGAGAAATCTGACCAGTATACTCCAGATGATGGTTTTGCAAACCAAGGAAATTCTGGCACCTTGACCTATATAGTTATATCCAGCTGTCAATGAAAGAGTAGGATAATATTCTGCCTGAATTGCCTTTTTATTAAATACTAAAAGCTCTTCTTGTTTCTTTAAAAGCAGGTATTCAGTTCTGTTTTCAACATTTGGCTCTTCTGTTAAAGACGTTGGAACCACTTCAAATTCTTCTTTAGGCATCACAAATTGAGATTCGATAGGCATACCCATGTAGAATTTCAATGCATTTTCCTGAAGTTCAATTTGATTTTTAACTTGTTGACGCTCTGTGTCAATGTTAGACATTTTTACAATAATACGGTCTAAATCTATTTTTTTAGCCAAACCATTATCAAATTGTCCTTGCACAATATCACGAACCTTTTGAGTATTTACATAGTTACTGTCTAACAATATCAGTCTTTCACGCTGTACATAAACAGAATAGTAGTTATTTGCAACTCTTTCAATAACTTGTTCGTCTGTCAATTGACTATTAATTTGATAAAATTCACGCGTAGACTGTGCTGCTCTTAAACCTGTAAAAACTGCCTGATCAAATATTGCCTGAGTTAAAGAAACCCCAGCTGTTGATGTCCATTTCTGACCAAAAGCAGCTTGAATTGTCGTTCCTGGCTGTCCAAATCCCGCACCATCAATAACTGTTGTTTGAATGATAGGGTTATAGGTTAAGTTACCATTTGCAGTTATTTGCGGTAATGCTCTCGAGCGTATTTCTTGAATTTTATATTCGCTGTTTTCGACCTGAAGTTTTGCCTTCTTAGCATCGGCTTTATTTTCAAGTGCATATGTAACAGCCTCTTTCAAGGTTAAGGTTTTGACTTGTGCGCCAGCAGTTATGCCTAGTGTACACAAAACTATAAGAAAGATTCTTTTCATAAGTAGTTACTATTTATTTTAAAAATTTGAGATGGCATCGTCATTTCATCTTTTACAACTCTCCCAGAATAAATGACGACAATTTGGATAATTAATTATTTATTTTTTTTAATTGCTTTTCTAATTCCTCTACTCCTTTTTCGGTTGCCATTGCACGAGTATGATACTCCAAGGCCTCCAACTCTATTCTTTGCGCTTCACTTTCAGAAACCGTATTTTCGTTTATATGAAAAACTAGAGTGTAATAAAACTTAACATATACCTCTACATTTAAATCACTTCTATATAGTCCTTCACGAATTCCTTTTTCGATATTTTCTCTAAAAAGTTGCGTACACTGATCAATTTCAAAAGACAAAATGTTCTGATAAATCTCTGGATAGTGTTTTTTCAACTGATAGATTGGCGAAGTGTCAATGTTGTTTTTAAACATATCACGAAACATTTCTCTAATCTCAAAATTCTCATGAATAGCGTTATAATTCTTTGCTATAATCGTGTCCATGATTTCGTGCACTTGGCCATGAACTAATGATGTGCTTTCCTCAATCAAAACTTCTTTGTTGCAGAAATATTTGTAAATCGTTTTTTTAGAAATACACATTTCTCCTGCAATATCATCCATTGTAACACTCTTAAAACCAAGCTTTAAAAACAACTCGCTTGCTTTTGATATAATCTTCTCTTTCATTTTAAATTCTCGAATTGCCTTACAAATATACTTTGGAAACTAAAATCAAAAAAATAGTTTCCGATATTTTTGTAATAATTTTACATTAATTTATTCTTTTAGTAAGATTTATATGCTAAATTCTAAATTTGCTATAAGTTTGATGTCTTTTCCCAAAGCGGCGCCAGAAGAATGATTAAAAGAGCTAAAATCTAAACCAAAGTCTTCTCGTTTGATATTTCCTTTAATTTCAAAAGCTACTTTCTTTTCTCCGTTATAAATATTTTCTCCCAAAAATTCAGCATCCAATTCAACTACTCTTGTAATATCTTTTATGGTTAAATCTCCTTTGAAGAAATTGATATTCTGATTTACTTTTTGAAATGAAGTCGATTTAAAGCTAATAATTGGATGCTCATCTTCTTCAAAAAAGTCTTGAAGCTGTAAATAAGCATCTATAGATTGGAAACTTTCATTTTTGTTATTGATATCCAAAGAGAATTCAACCGAAGCATCTTCAATCTCATTATCTTCTATGTTTACATAACCATCAAATTTATTTGTGTTTCCACCCATATAAGCAGTTCTCGATCTTCTCATTTCTAATAAAACATCTGACTGACTAGAATCTAAGGTTCCATTTTGTTTTCATAAATACTTGATTTAATTGAATTTATAAATCATTCAAACTCTTATGGAAACTTTTAAAGTGTTCTTAGTTTCCATTATAGTGCTGCAAATATAGACAGGAAACTCTAAATACCAAAAAAGTTTCCAAGTTTTTTATAAAAAATTTTAACATCTTAGAAATGAGAATAATTAAGACCCCCTTTCCAATTCTTTAAGAAGCTTTTAATCATTTCAATAATTGAAATTCATATTTGAATTGTATCTTTGAGCTTCGAAATCAGAATTCATTATGCACGATATAAGTCAGTACCAAGATTTTTTCATCAATTATCTTCAAAGCCAAAACATACATAAAGAGCCTAAAAATCTTTACGAGCCTATAGAATATATTTTAGGACTTGGCGGAAAACGCATTCGTCCTGTTTTAACTTTAATGGCTGCAGAGGTTTTTGACACTGATTATTCGATTGCGCTTCCGGCAGCAATGGCGGTTGAAGTTTTTCACAACTTTTCGCTGGTTCATGATGACATTATGGACGACGCGCCTTTGAGAAGAGGACAAGTTACGGTGCATGAAAAATGGGATTTAAACACTGGGATTCTTTCTGGAGATGCCATGCTTATTTTGGCTTATCAATATTTTGAACAATATGAACCGACTGTTTTTAGAAATTTAGCCAAATTATTCAGCAAAACAGCGCTTGAAGTTTGCGAAGGACAGCAGTGGGATGTAGATTTTGAAACTCGTAAAGATGTTACGATTCCGCAATATCTTAAAATGATTGAATACAAAACAGCTGTTTTGGTTGCGGCTGCCATGAAAATGGGCGCAATTGTATCTAAAACTTCTGAGAAAGAAGCCGATTTAATTTATGATTTCGGACTAAATTTAGGATTGGCTTTCCAGCTTCAAGATGATTATTTGGATGCTTTTGGAGATCCTGAAACTTTTGGAAAACAAGTTGGAGGAGATATTATTGAAAATAAAAAAACGTATTTGTATCTAAAAGCCTTAGAATTTTCTTCTAACGAAAAAGCTTCAGAATTAGAAAAATTGTTTACGCTTCAGCTAGAAGATAATGTAGAAAAAATAGAAACTGCCAAAGCAATTTTTAACGAATCTGGAGCATCAAAAGCAACACAGGAAGCAATTGAAATGTATACTTTTAAAGCTTTTGAAACGTTAGAAAAAATGGAAATCGGCGATGAAAAGAAAAACGTTTTGAGGACTTTCGGAGAAAACTTAATGGGACGCAAAGTTTAGTGTTCCGTTTTCAGAAATTAGTATTCAGAAAAAAATCTACAATCAGCAATCAAAAATCTAAAATCACATGTTTGTAGCACCAGTAAATACCGAATCATTATTAGAGCAAGCGCAGGCAGAGACTTTATATTTGAATCTTATTGAGCAGATTAATAAAGACTTCAATCTGGCCAATGAAGGAATCGATTTCCCATTAAGCATTTCGCCAGACGAATTAAAGATTCAGATTCATGAAAAAGTCTACCGAATGATTCAGTACAAATTTGCTGAATACTTAAATCTTCTCTACATCATTGACGTTCCCGAAAACGAAATCAAACAACTTGACGGATCAGATTTGGTTATTCTGGCCGAACAAGTTGCTTTCTTGATTCTAAAGAGAGAATGGCAGAAGGTTTGGTTTCGAAATTATTATAAATAGACTTTTCCCCCGAATTAAGTATATTGATAAACAACCTTCCCGAATTTATCAGATCCTAAATTATAGGTTTTATTGATAAACTCAGCCAAAGTATCGCCATCTGTAAAAATAGAATCAATCTTTATTTTATGTGTTTTATAGCTTTCAATACCTGTCAGCAAATCCTCCGTTGTTCCCAAACAATTACCAATAAAACTCACATTACGAATCATTAAATTGGCAATCAATAAAGGTAAATTTATTGGTTTTACATTTGTTATTTTATCTGATGACTGATTAAAAATGCCACAAGTCACGTATCGTGCATGCAAATTTAATTTTGAAGACAAAATAGGCAAATATGTGTCTGAAAAGGCATCCAAAACGACATCAAAAAATATTTTTTCGGGTATTTTATTTTCCTTTATCCCAAAAACATCTTTAATAAAAGTAAAATGCTCACGCACTATTTCTGTATTTTTCCCTGAATAAGATAATCCGTAAACATTGCAATCCAGATTCCAAAGCGCATTTAGGAAAAAGAAAGAAGTATTAGATGTAATTGATGTTACCAATACATTATCTCCTTTTTTGATATTGGCTTTTCTAATCATTGCCGTAGCCGTTTGAATTCCGATACTCATCGCTCCAGCTTCGACACTGGAAATATAATCTGGTACTTTGATTAGTTTTCCCCAATGATATATTTCATATTCTTTACTAGAATGATTAGAGGGAATTCCTGGGATAGTTCCATTTTCAGATTCAGGATAAAAGCAATTACCCATCACTAAATCACCTACTGCTAATGTGGTTACATTTTTACCAATAGCTGCCACGTGTCCTGAAAAATCAGATCCAATGGCGTAAAAAGTATCCTCTTTTTCAGCATTCAATTTTTTCCATGCGCCTTCAATTACGCCTAAATCTCTATAATTTAAAGAGAAACTTGATTTTTTTACCAAAACAAAATTCGCGTATTTATCAGAATCAGCTTCAAAATCAGGAGGAGTTCCTTCAATGAAAGCAATAGGAATTTTTAAGTTATCAATTTCGATTAAATGTTTTTGACTGTCTTCGATTTTATCAAATAAAGAAGAAGTTACTACTGCTAATGCTCTCATAATTTTAGTTTATTAATTCTGCTTTTTCTTTAAGTGTTTTACTTGCGTGCAATTTTTTACTGTAATATTTATACAAATAATCATAAACAACCATTTCGTGTGCTCTTTGTTTGGTTATAAAAATTCGATTACAAATCATGTGGACATAACTTAACATGATATTAAAAAGCAGCGTAGGAAGACGTTGGTCTTCGCTACTTCTTTTTATTGTAGCGATAGCATCGACATTTTTGTCTGAACGCTGTTTAAGAATTTGATTTAATGGCTCATACATTTCATCGATATTGTTTCTGTCTAAGAAAGCTTCAATTTCAGATTCATGAGTTACAAACATTTCATTAATCTGTTTATTAAGTTTTCCAGAACGATTAAATTCTTTTCCAAAACTGGTTTTGGCCACATTAAACAATTTGACTTTACTTTCAAGGCCAATATTGAAATCATCTAAAAAGTGATCAATAGACAATAAGGAGAACAGCCATCTTACTTTTTCTCCCGAATCTCCTTCAATCATATCAGTAAACTGCAAAGTACACTCGCTATCATTATGAAACAAGGTTTCAGTTTCTTCGATAACCTCATAACCATATCTCTGCAACTCTCTAAGATAATTATCTGTTTGTGTTTTCCAGATTATTTTCATTTTTTCAAGAGGCTCGATATGCTTTTTAACGATTTGAATACAATCTGTAAAAGAATCTGTCTTTTTTAACAAAACACGGAATCTGATATGATGTCCCTGAGTATCATGATAACGAATAAAAAACCATTTATCGATTAAATCACTTGACTTTAATTCTTCGACAATTGGGTTTATCGCTCTATTTAGAACCTCTTCTCCTGCTCTTTCTCCGCAGTAAAACTTATAGTAAAGCCATTTTTCTCCTATTGAAAATGAAGGAATAACATTTGACTTAGACTCTTTCGATACAAACTGAATTGTGGTGTCAGCTTCTTGTTTTTGATCGATATTTTTATGCGCCGTAAAAATTATTTCATTACAATAAGTGCCTGTTATAGTATCTTCAGCGAAGAAAAACTCTTTTAATTGAACGAATTTTTCACCTTTGAGCATAAAGTAAAAAACATTACAGCTCAAATCATTTTTGAAATTAATCAACACTTCATTATCTCCCTGAGTAAAATATACAAGATCCGGAATGTTTCTCTGTGCTACGAAATTTCGAATAAATTCAATATTTTTTGATTCACTAACTGCCAGAATACTTTCAATTTCAGTTTTACTGATGTTCCAGGTAGCTCTGCTTAAAACCGCATCTTTATAAGTTAATCGTGGTAAAAAATCAAACTGATTTTGAAGTGCCCCCCAACTAAATCCAAATCCAAAAGAGTTTTGATTTTGAAGATCACAAAGAAAATGATAGATTGGCAATGCATTTGCACTATAGTTATGTGCATTACTTAGTCTTGGAATAATTTCTTTATTGAGCTTTTTAGAGCGCAAAACGATTTTTCCTCCTTTAACTGAAACATAAAGATCTTCAATCATAATTTGATTCTCTTTTTCTACAGATGCATTTCCTAAATACGGAATTTCATATTCTCTTTGAAAATTTCTGTATAAGATATTTCCTGTTCTCGCCTGAGGCAAGTGTACTATTTCAGCAATAATTTTGTCTGGCTGCAGTTGATTTTCAATTGCAGTTACTTCATTGCATAAATCTAAAATTTTGGTATCTAAATGGCTAAATCTTCCTATTAATCCGTTTGCAGATCGAACCACTAGCTGTTTTTAAATTGATTTTTTCAACTCCATCTTCATGAAAAACATTTACAAATGCTGAAAAAGTATCTGGGTATAAAGATTCATTTTCTTCAAATTTATTGACTTCATCATCTGTAATTTCGACAGACTGAAGGTTATTTTTTGTAGCCTGAATCAATTTTTTGAATATAAACGCCTTTTTTGTGTCCATTGAAATCTGATTCACATCAGACTGTTCAGTGTTGATTAGCAATTCGTCAACCAAAGGAGATTTTGCTCCAGACTGTCTTCCGTAACCAATACCAATGTCCGGATCTAGAACGCTTACCAATGGCTGTTCATATTCTTCAAAACGTTCTTGAAATTTTTTCTTAAAATCATTCAAATTGGCATTGTTGTATTTCGACTGCAATTTATTTAGAACTGTTAGTGCAGGACGTAGTTTTTTTAAAGTTTTAAAACTAATAGAACCATTCTCTATCTTTCTAAAACTATCAACCTGGAATAATTTTGAAACATCAACATGATTTAGTTCCTCATTTACTAATTCATGAATTTCAGTATATAAAACAGGATCATTAGTATTATTTTCATCAAGGGTATTAATTTTTGTTTTTAGATTAGTAATTAATTCTTTGATAACCTGTGCTTCATAAAAATCAAATCGTTTTTCCGAAAATACTTTTACTAATTTATCCAGATAATCTTCTCCCGTTATGGTAAACTCAAGTTCACTTACGATAAATTGACTTTGTATAAGAGTATTGATAAATTCTTTGGCTTCATTTTCCGTGATTTCATCAGAAACCAAATTATTTACCAATTCACTTAACAAAACTCCGTTTTTAGCTTTCGTGAATATTTCTTCCAGATACTCACTGATTTCTACTTCAGAAATTTTATGAAATCTAACATTGTCTTTGAAATAGTATTCTACATACCTATATTTATCAAAAACGGTGTAAATTGAGTTGTTACTATGGTATTTTAAAACCTTTTGTATAGCATCATTTTGCAAGATCACAGGCAGAAAGCTCCCTAAGAAATACATATCAAATTTAGTAAACCTGCCAAAAACGCTCTCCTTAACATTCAAGTCAGTTTCCGAGTTCACATCTACAGCTGACACAGTAGCAAACATTCCAAAAGGCGTACTTCTGTTTGACAAACGGGAAACATATTTATACAAAGATCCCTTTAAGTTTTTCAAGTCATCTTCAGTCTGAAAAGCTTCTCCTTTTTCCCAAGATAAAAGCGCTTTGTAGATGTTTGGAGAACCAATAAATAATGCTTCTCTGTTTTCTTTTTTTGAAAAGATTTCTAAAATCTTCTCCCAAGTAATATCCAATTGTTTTTCTTCAATTGGAGTTCTTACAATAGCTGTTTTTGTAAAAGAGTAATTTTTCATTTTTTTAAATTTTCCTTATTCAACAATTATATTGTTCCACATTTTATAATAGTATTCTTTTTTATTTAGCAACTCTTCATGAGAACCTGACTCAATGATTTCACCTTTTTTAAAGGCATAGATAACATCTGCTTTTTTTATCGACTGCAACTTGTGCGCAATTACAATTATTGTTTTTCCCTGTGCTCTTAAATCTTCTACCAGATTTTTTATTACCAACTCTGATTCCGAATCAAGAGCTGAAGTAGCTTCATCAAGAATAAGCACTTCTGGATCTTTATAGAGTGCTCTTGCAAAAGCGATTCTTTGTCTTTCTCCTCCTGACAAATTAGCTCCAAACTCGCCTAAATAAGTATTAAATCCATTTGGTAAAGCCTCAATAAAATCATAAGCTCCCACTTTTTTACTCACATTAATTATTTTTTCCATGTCTGGATTGGATTGTCCGATTGCAATGTTAAAAGCAATGGTCCCATCAAAAAGCTCTACATTTTGAGGCACTGTGGTAATTAATGAATTGATACTTTGTTTAGAGATATAATTCAGATCATATTCCCCAATTAATATTTTACCTTCTTTTGGAGCATAAATATTTTGAATTAATGAGGCAATTGTACTTTTTCCGCTTCCGCTTTCTCCAACCAAAGCTGTAAATTGACCTTTCTTGATTGTTAAATTCAAATCTTTAAAAATGTATCTTCCTAATTCATAAGAGAAATCGATGTTTTTAAATTTGATATCATCAAAATTATTTGCTGTTAGATTTACTTTAGATTCCATTTCTTCACGATCAAGATCCATAATTCCAAACAAACGGTCTGAAGCAATCATTGCATTCTGAATTGCCTGATTAGTCCCAATCAATTGTGCTGCCGGACCAGTAAAATATCCAATAATAGAGTAGAACGAAAACAATTCTCCTGGTGTAATTTCGCCATCAATTGTATAATAAGTTCCTACCCATAAAAGGATTATAGTAAATAATCTGGAAACAAAATCTGTAGATGTTCTTGAAAAAATTCCATTCAATCCAGATTTATAAATGCTTTGAAGCAAATCAATAAATTTTAATTCTGTTTTTATTTTAGAGAAATCTTCCAACGATAATCTTTTAACAGTACCTATATTTTTTATAGACTCTACCAATTGAGATTCTAAAAGCGCGTTTTTCTCCATTATTTCGCGTTCTACTTTTTTATTTAGCTTGTTTGTTATGAAGTAAATAGCAACGTAAAACGGAATTATCAATGAAATAATTAAAGCTAATTTCCAATAAAAAGTAAACATAAAAACGAACGAAAAAATGACAATTAGAATGTTAACAGAAACGCTTAAAGCAGTTTCATTTATTAAGGCTCGAATTTTTACGGCATCTCCAATTCTTGACATAATTTCGCCAATTCGCATGGTGTCAAAAAACTTTTGAGGCATTGTAAAAAGATGCTTGTAATACCCTAATATTAATCTTGAATCTATTTGCTGGCTTGTTTTTAGAATAAATACATCTTTTAAAACACTGTATATAATTTGAAGCAACAAACAGCCTATTACTATTATACTCATTAAATTCAGCAAGCTTTTATTCCCGCTGACTAGTACAAAATCTGTAATCTTACCAACATAAATTGAAACAGAAAAACCTAAAAGCGTATATAAAACGGCTCCAATAATAGCTTGCAGTAAAATGTACTTATGCGGTTTTAATAAAAATAATATTCTTCTGAAATTTGATATTTTCTCGTTTTTCTCTTTAAAAATGTCATCATCAGGAACTAAGATTAAAGCATACCCAGTAAATATTTTTTGTAATTCAGCAAATGACTTTTTTTCCAATTTGCCGACCGCAGGATCCATTGTAAGGACATATTTGCTGGTAACTTTATAAGCTACTATATAATGAGGAAATTCATGCCCGTCTTTTATAATTAATACATGCAATATGGCAGGTAACGGAATATCTCTTAATCCTTCGAATTCAACTTTTACTCCTTTGGCTAGAAATCCTAATTTTACTGAAGCTTCTCTTAACCCTAATAATGTTGTTCCTTTTTGATTGGTATTCGCATATTGTCTAATTCTAGAAATAGGCAGACTTAAATTGTAATGTTCTGAAATTGAAGCTAAACAAGCAGCACCGCAATCTGAAGAATCATGTTGTTTTATTGCAATTTTACTCATTTTTGTTGTTATAAGGATTAAACCAATCGTCTACTTTGTCAAATAATAACTGATATGCAGTTCTTTTAGTTAGAAAAAAACGGCTTGTTAAACTCATTCCTTTTTTTAAGTTTCCTGTCGCCCCATTTTTTAGAGACAAAGTGTCTTTTTCTAGACTGCTCTTAATTTTGTAATAAGGAGCATTATTGATGATTAAAATATCTTTACTTATTTCGATAATTTTACCCCTTGCAAAACCCCATTGATTTGAATTAAAAGCATCAACCTGATATATGGCGTCTCCACCTTCTTTTAAAAACCCTATTTCTGACGGATTAACGTAGGTTTCTACAATAATATCCTTATCGGGAGAAATTTCAACAATTGGGTTTCCTGCTGCAATTCCGCTGCCTTTATGAAAACCCTGCATGTTTATTAATTCGCCATCTATGGGCGCAATTATCATATAATTATTTTCTTCTTCTTTTAACTGTTTTTGATTCGAATGAATACTTTTATTATTCTGACTTAGCTGTGTATATTCTTTTTGCCAGGATAATTCGGTTTGTTTAATTAAATTGATTCGATCGTTTTTAATCTTATCCAGATCCAGTTGTGCTTTTTCAAATTCGGATTTAGAAATAACTTCTTTTTGAAACAAGTATTCTTTTCTATTAAAATCGGATTGGGTGTTTTTAATAATAACATCTAGATTATATAATTCTTGCTGATGTTTTAAAAGCTCTCTTTTATATTGATCGGATTGTATTTGATTGTAATTTCGATCGATCAAATTCTTCAAATCATTTAAGTAACGTAAGTTTTCAGAACTTTGAACAATGTTCAGATTCTCTCTCTCTTTAATATATTGTGTTCTATTATTAGTAGAGTATCGCCTTTTTTTATCTTTTGATTTTCATCAACATTAAAAAAAGATATTTTACCACTTATGGGTGAGTATAGTGTCAGTTTTTTTTCTTGCGGAATTATGTTTCCTCTACTTGTCGTATAAATATCTATAACTATAAAAGGCAAAGAAACCGCTGCAATTAAAAGTGCTAAGAAAGTAATCACAAATAAAAGCGACGTTTTTTTATTATGCTTGATAATATGATTTTCAACTGTACTGTTTAAAATCTCTTTTGGAAAAATTTCATTATCGCTCATTTCTTTAGTATTAAATTGTTTGACAAATGAACCTAATATTTAAAGAAGAAAAAAGTGAAGAATCCCTATTTTTATAAAAAAAGCATATAAAAATACGATCTATATTGTTGATTTTTAGATAAATAAAATATCATTTGCATTTTTACGAGTCTTTATGCTTTCGGTTAGTTCTCATGGTTTTTAATGACAAAAAAAAGCGTTATCTGATTTTTAAAATCAATAACGCTACAATAAAACCAGCCCTTTTTGAACTATTAAAATATTATCTATAGTTTATTCTCAATAAAAAAAAACTACCTGCAAATTAATGCAGATAGTTTTTTTAAGAATCAATTGTGCTATCCTTAATTGAGTCTCTAATAACTTTACAAAAACACCCCTTAAACTATCTCGGTTTATTAGTAATAGTTTTTAATACTGCAAGTTCAGACGTATTAAAAATCATAATGTTGTTTCTGTTTTGTTTTTTTGATTTATTATTTATCAGCAAATAAATCTTTAGTGATTTGATAGCTGATCGCTACTGATGCCAGGAAACTTTCTAGAACACTACCTCCTCCGTTTACCTCCTTTAATAAATCATCATTTAATTCTGTGATTACAGATTTGTTAAAAACTAGCTTATTGTTTTGGTTTTGCGTTTTCATAATTTTAAATTTTAAATTTAGTCCTTACTCTTTTCAGGATTTTCGGGTTACTCCTATTTATTTAATATAAATTTAAAGAGCTCAGGAAATTGCTGCATAAAGAAATATATGATATTATCTGAAAATGCTATCTTATTGTTTGCATTTCTTTAATAACAATTTATTTTTACTCTTTTTTGTGGCTTTTCAGATTACTTTGTTTTGCAGTTTTATTTTCGATTTCATTTTTTTTAGAATATTGCTTCTTCTTAAAATCTCTAACAATAATATAACTTGTCAGAAAGGCTAATAAAAAAGTCAAAAGTATCTGATTACTTTCACAACTCATTGTTTATATTAATCAGCCATTAACCAAGCGATACCTGCACTAACAAGTCCACCAAGTACTGCTGAACAATATCCTGAAGAAGTTGCTACTGGAGAAGTTCCTCCATCTACTGAATACATTTGGTTGTCATTTAATTCGATAACACTAGCTTTATTGAACGCTAATTTGTTGTTTGCATTTTGCTTTTTCATAATTTTATTATTTAATTTTTATTCCCTACTCTTTTAAGGATTTTCGGGTTACTCCTTGTCATTCATTGTAACTTATCGTGTGGATTCTAATCTATTACTTGTCAGCAAATAAATCTTTAGTGATTTCATAACTGATCGCTACTGAAGCCAAGAAACTTTCTAGAACACTACCTCCTCCGTTTACTTCCTTTAATAAATCATCATTTAATTCTGTAAGTACAGATTTGTTAAAAACTAACTTGTTGTTTTGGTTTTGCGTTTTCATAATTTTTTAAACTTTAAATTCAATCCTTACTCTTTTCAGGCTTTTCAGGTTTCTCCTTGTTTGTTTTAATATAAAATTTAAGATCTCAATAAATTGTCGTCTAAGCAATACAATATGGGATACGATACGGTATTAAAATACTGTTAGTACTATAAAAATAGGTCTGCTATTTTATACCCATTTGGTTGTTTTTTAGCGGCAATTTATTCTTACTCTATTTTATGACTTTTCAGATCGCTTTGTTTTGCAGTTTTATTTTCGATTTCAATTTTTTTAGAATATTGCTTCTTCTTAAAATCTCTAACAATAATATAACTTGTCAAAGCGGCTAATAAAAAAATCAAAACTATCCGATTGCTTTTATAACTCATTGTTGCCATTAATCAGCCATTAACCAATAAATAGATGCACTAATGGCAGCTACACAATAATATGAAGAGACTGTCACGGTTCCTCCTTCTACAGATTGCATTTGGCTGTCATTCAATTCGATAACACTAGCTTTATTGAAAGCTAACTTGTTGTTTGCGTTTTGCTTTTTCATAATTTTATATTTAATTTTTGTTCCCTACTCTTTTAAGGATTTTTGGGTTACTCCTTTTTTTAGGATTGTTTTATCTTTAGTTAATTGCTAAAAAAACTTATAGATTTATTAAGCTACTGCAAGTAAAGTCTGCACACAGCAACATCCTGTACAAGTATCTCCGCCACCATCTATTGATGTTCCGCCGTTGATCTCGTTTAATTGATTTTCATTTAATTCTGTAACAGCTACTTTATTGAAAGCAAGCTTGTTGTTTGAGTTTTGTTTTTTCATAATTTTATTTATTAGATATTCTCTGCTTGACTAGTTAGAATTCCTAGTCCAATACTAGCAATTACAAGTATAGATGAAAGGATGCTTCCGCCATTTACATCTTGAAGCTGGGTGTCGTTTAATTCTGCAACGACAGTTTTATTAAAAATCAGCTTATTGTTTGAGTTTTGTTTTTTCATTTTCTAATTATTAGGTTGTTATTATTTTTAAAGTAAAGTCAAAACATAAATCGTAATAGAAATACTTCTGAGTGAATCAGTACCTCCGTTTATTTCTTGAAGTTGACTTTCATTAAGCTCTGTAATAGCCGTTTTATTAAAAGCAAGTTTATTGCTTGTGTCTTTTTTTTTCATGATCATTTGTTTTTTAATAATTTACTTTCATTTGAATTATGGCACGCAATAGATTCAGAGTCCGTATTGCCCAAATTTGAATACGTCCCATTTCTTTTTAGAACATACTGATGCCGCGTACTAAAATCTAAGCTGAGAAATAGGCCCAATTTTAGCAGTTTAGAACATAATGATCTGTATGATTTTTAGACAGTATTAACCCTTTAGGCAAATATATTCCTAGACATACACTCTGTTTTTGTAATCAAGTATTGGATAGAAGAAGTGCTTTTGAAAGCGTAAAAAACGAAATGACAATGTTTTTTACATCTGCAGAAGCAATTTCCAGTAAACTTTTAAGATTACGTTTTTTATTAAATTACCTTATAAAAAAGAGTCTCCACACCCTCTTTATTCTGTACAATTGTCTAGTTACTAACAAACTAATAGTAATGCTATTGCTCATTTGCTTTTTACACAACCATTAACCAAGTACCATATCCGGCAGTTATAATAAAACTTATAATTAAATCATTTGTGCCGCTATTGATATCTTGCAATTCATTTTCGTTTAATTCAGTAACAATAGCTTTATTGAAAGCTAATTTGTTGTTTTGAGTTAATTTTTTCATTCTAAAATGTCTGGATTACATATCTTGCATTATTATAATACTTATTTGCAAACAACAGCATCCTGTGCAATTGTCTCCTCCTAAAATAGTTGATCCTCCATTGATTTCATTCATTGAATTTTCATTTAATTCTGTAACATCTGCTTTTTTAAAAGCCAGTTTGTTGGTAATAATTGTTTTTTTCATTTGATTATTGTTTAATTGTTTAACGATTAATTTTTATAAATAAGAATCTCGCATAACACAGACAGGAAAAAGTCTGTACTATCATTCAATTCTTTTTACTTTGTATTACTTAATTAATTCAAGTATCTAGTGATCAGCGATTAAAACAACATCACTGTACCTAAAACTATTTCAACCTTACTCAAAATTACAATCAATAGATATTTATAGATAAAACACGAAAGCATATTATTGCTTCGGTAAAATATCCAAGCTGATTTATTTGAAAAAACCTTTAATTTTTTTTGATATTTTATAAAACAATGACTTAGAACTACTTATGCCCTGGTTGTCATAAATTTTAAAAATTGAATTTTTGCTGAGTCTTTTACGACCAGATTGATTACTTGTTTTCATAACCTTTGTTTCAAAAGCTAACAAGAAATGCTTTGTAGAAGTACTTTAGAATTTGTAAAAAAATGTATTATGAAGCACATTTTTTTTTACTTTTGCAGAAGTAATTTCTGGCAACCTTGCTAGGTATTACGTTTTTTTTAAAATTACCTTATAAAACAGAGTCTCCACACTCTGTTTTATTTTTTTAGATTTAAAAGTGGCTACTTATTTTCACCACTTTTTTAAACCCAATTGAAACATTTCGATATTCGAATTATTTCTGAGACAAAGTAAAATCTTTTTTTCCTGTCAAAAAAACAAAAAGCCCCCATATTTATAAAATAAGGGGGCAAAATATAAATTTAATTTATTGAAAATCAATAACTTACATAAGAATCACTTCTTTTCATCTTCTAGCATTTGATTTATCTTTTTTATATAAATAGAAGGGCTAATTCCGGTTGCAATCTTAAAATATTTGGTAAATGATTCAGGACTTTTATATCCAATTTCTTCTGCTATGGCATTAATTGAATAGGATCTTAACTTTGCATTATTCTTTAATTCAAGAATGATATAATTAATTCTCAATTCAGTTACATAAGTGCTGAAATTCTTGCCTAATTCATTATTCACTATTTTAGATAAATAGGCCGTATTTGTCTTTAATCTCTTTGCAACATTATGCAATGTAAAATCTTGTTTTAAGAATAATTTTTTTTCTTCCAATTTAATAAGCTTCTCCAAAATTTCTATTCTTGTTGTATCTTTTATAACAAATTGAGAGTTTGCGTCTTCTCCACTTTCTGTATTGTTATCTTCAAGATTATTTTTTTCAATAAATATTTCGTCATCAAGATCTGTAATAATAGGCATAATTGGATTTTGAACCTGTTCTAATTCAAATTTATCCTCTACCATATGATCTTCTAATTCTTCGCTTAAAAAATCTGTACTTTGTTCTTGTTCATCCACTTTTATGTGGGCTTGATGTTCAAATTTTTTAATTTTAAACATTAGCTCCTCAAATTTTATCTGATTTTGTATGCTGTCTTTTCTTCTTTTAAGTAAAAATCTAACAAATACTAGAATTAAAAAAAGAATTAAACCAAGTAAAATCCAATTTTGCTTTTTTTGTTCATTTTCACGTTCTTTAATTTCGTTGATGTCAATTTTATGCAAATGATCAATAGCTTCAATTCTCTTTTCTCCAATTTTCTTCGATTTTTCAATAAATTGACTATAGTAGTAGTTTGATTCAGAAAATTTCTTAATTGATTTATAGTTTTCTGCTAATAGATAATAGATTTCAGATAAAGTCTCTACCGGAATATTTGATGCAGCCTCCTTTTTTATTAATGAATCCAAGATCAAAATTGCTTTATCGTACTCTTTTTGGATAGAATACAATCTTGATATCTTGATATTGGTATCGATTATTAAATTTTTACTTTGGATATTTTGCGCAATAAGCAATGCTTTATCAAAAGTTGATTTAGCTTCTGAGTATTTTTTTTTATCTATATAAATTAATCCTAACTGAATCAAAAAATGAACTTCATGTTCTCTAAATCTACTTTCTTGAGATTCCTTAAGTCCACTTTTTATAAAGATATAGGCTGAATCTGGTTTGTTTAGATTAATATACGTTTTTACTAATCCCAATTTGAGGTTTAATTGACCTACAGGACTACTGCCTTTTTTATTTAGGTTTTCTTTGTAGATATTTAAAGCGTCCTGATATCGCTCCAATTCATAAGCAATACTTCCTTTTTTTATCGAAATGTAATCATAAGCATTTTCATCTTTCAGTTTTTTAGACAATTCCGAACATTCCTCATAAAGAGTTAAAGCTTCCTCAAAATCAAATTCGTTGAATAAAAAGTTTGCTTTATTGATCTTGAAGACCATTTCGAGTTTTTGATTACCGATTTGAATCGTCTTTTGGATTGCTTTATCAAAGTAATAATAAGCACTATCTTTTTGCATTAATGCACCGCTTAAGTCAGCTAAAACACAAGAAGATTTGGCTTCTTCTTCGAGCAAATTATTAGATTTAGCGTATTTTAGTATTTTATGGCAATAATATTTTGCTTTAACAGGATTAGTATACAGCAAACTTTTTACAGAATCCTTATAGACCTCTATTTTATTCTGAGAAAATAAATTAATAGAAAATAATAAAAGTAAACAGTACAACCTAGACAGTCTATTCATTTTCGTTTCTTTTTCAAAAAAATAGGAATAATTAATTTAATGCCGAAGATATATTTTTTTTATAAAAAGGCAGGCTATTTTTATAAAAATAAGGTACATCGGTTTTTTTTAATATCATTTTTAGAATAATTTCACCAAACAATTTAAAATATTAAACCCAATTTTAAAACCCAAAAACATTATGAAAAAGATTATGAACAAAATCAAACCAAAAAAAATAGTATTTAAGAAAACAAATATTATGGAACTTGACTCAAAACAAGCAAGATCAATTGTGGGAGGTAGTAATCCAGGTGATCCAATTACTGACCCAAGGAGCGTATATTCTATTTATGTAGAACAATAATAGTGAAGCATAAGTTTTCAAAATAAAAAAAGACCGATTCAAATTGAATCGGTCTTTTTTATTATATATAAAGTACTTTAAAAATACACCCTCACAAAAGGCATAAATCCTGAACCGTAAAGACTTTTATTAGGATCGTATAAAACATCGTAACGCGCTCCAATTGTCACGTTTCCTGTTCTATAACCTGCTCCTAGATATAATGCGGTATTCCAATAAGAATCGGAAAAACCGGGATGATAATAATTTTCATCGTAGTCGGTATCGACCTTAACTTGTTCCAATTCTGCAGATAATTGAAGTTGCGGAATCGGATTTACAAGCGTTATAAAACTTCCGCCGTAAACAAATGATTCGTAATAATTCTTTTGATATAAATAGCCAAACTGCAATCCAACTCCAAGGGCAACAATTTCGTTGACATTGTAAATGGCGCTTGGCATTACAGAGACATTAGTGTATCCTGAGCCAAACCCAAGACCTAAACCACCCCCAAATTGAACTTTTTCCCAAAAATGGTTACTGTTGTCAATGACATATTTTTGTTGTGCAATACTATAACTTGAAAATAAGACGGCCAAAATCACAAAAAAATATTTGCAATCGATTGAAAATTGAATTTTATTCATAGTTAACGTTTATTTTAACAAATTTTTACGTAAAAGTACGTAAAAAAAAGATTTAAATAAATGTGATTGTTGTACTTTTGCCTTTCTATATAACAAAAAAGTATATTCACTCATATTATGGATAGGTTTTCATTTTTAAACGCAGCGCATACCGAGTTTTTTGCACAATTATACGATCAATATTTAGTTAACCCAGACAGCGTTGAGCCTAGCTGGAGAAGTTTTTTTCAAGGTTTTGACTTTGGACAAACAACTTATAACGACGAAAATCCAGTGCAAACGATCGTTGAGTACGTGACTAGCGACAACGCAGACTGTAGTTTGGTTTCAGAAAAACTGCAAAAAGAATTCAATGTACTAAAATTAATTGACGGATACCGTACGCGCGGGCATTTATTCACGAAAACAAATCCTGTTCGTGACCGTAGAACTTCATCTCCAACTTTGGATATTGAAAACTTCGGGTTAACAACAGCCGATCTTTCGACTGTTTTTGATGCTGCTCAAACCATCGGCATGGTGCCTTCTTCTTTGCAAGATATCGTAAATCGTCTTAAAGCTATTTACTGCCAGCATATCGGTATTGAATATATGTACATTAGAAATCCTGGTGTTGTAAAATGGATTCAGGACAAATTGGCTGTAAATGTTAATCAGCCCAATTTCTCTACAGAAGAAAAGAAAACAATCTTAAATAAATTAAACGAAGCTGTTTCTTTTGAGAACTTCCTTCATACTAAATATGTTGGACAAAAACGTTTCTCATTAGAAGGTGGAGAATCTATCATCCCAGCTTTAGATGCTTTGATCGAGCAAGCTGCCGAGAAAGGTGTTGAACAATTCGTAATGGGAATGGCTCACCGTGGTCGTTTGAACGTTTTGGCAAACATCTTCGGAAAATCTACTCAAGATATCTTTGGTGAGTTTGACGGTAAAGATTACGATCAAGAATATTTTGACGGTGACGTAAAATACCACTTAGGCCTTACTGCCGACAAAAAAACAAGATCTGGAAAAAGCATCAACATCAATTTAGCACCAAACCCTTCTCACTTAGAAACTGTTGGAGCTGTAATTGAAGGTATCACAAGAGCTAAACAAGATAAATATTATGCTGACGATTTCTCTAAAGTATTGCCAATCGCAGTACACGGAGATGCTGCAATTGCAGGTCAAGGTATTTTATATGAAATCATTCAGATGGCTCAACTTGATGGTTACAAAACTGGAGGAACAATCCACATAGTAATTAACAACCAAGTTGGATTTACAACAAACTACTTAGACGCTCGTTCTTCTACTTATTGTACAGACGTTGCCAAAGTGACTCTTTCTCCAGTATTGCACGTAAATGCTGATGATGCAGAGGCTGTTGTACACGCTGTATCTTTTGCATTAGACTACAGAATGCAATTTGGACGTGACGTATTTATTGACTTATTAGGATATAGAAAATACGGACATAATGAAGGTGACGAACCTCGTTTCACACAACCTGTTTTATATAAAATCATTGCTAAACATAAAAACCCAAGAGACATCTACGCAGATAAATTACTTTCTGATGGTGTAATCGATGCATCTTATGTTAATGCTTTAGAAAAACAATACAAATCTGCTTTAGAAGAAAACTTAGAAGCTTCACGTAAAAAAGACTTAACAATCATTACTCCATTCATGAAAAACGAATGGGACGGATTTGTTCAGGTAACAGATACTCAAATGCTTCAAAAAGTTGATACTACTTTTGCTAAAGAAGGATTAGATTCTATCATTAAGACAATCTCAACTTTACCAGAAGACAAAAAGTTTATCAACAAAATCAGTAAAATTGTTACAGACAGAAAAGCTGGTTACGATAACAATACCATCGATTGGGGAACTGCAGAAGCACTAGCTTACGGTTCACTTTTAACAGAAGGATTCGACGTTCGTATTTCTGGTCAAGACGTTGAGCGTGGTACATTCTCTCACCGTCATGCTGTTGTAAAAGTAGAAGATTCTGAAGAGGAGGTAATCTTATTGAACGCTATTGAAAACAAAAAAGGAAACTTTGGCGTATTCAATTCACTTTTATCAGAATATGGTGTTTTAGGTTTTGATTATGGATATGCATTAGCAAACCCAAAAGCCTTAACAATTTGGGAAGCACAATTTGGAGATTTCTCTAACGGTGCTCAAATCATGATTGACCAATACATTTCTTGTGGTGAAGACAAATGGAACAACCAAAACGGTATTGTTTTATTATTGCCTCACGGATATGAAGGACAAGGTGCAGAACACTCTTCTGCAAGAATGGAACGTTACTTACAGCTTTGCGCAAGACACAACATGTATGTTGCCGATTGTACAACGCCAGCTAACTTCTTCCACTTGTTAAGAAGACAAATGAAAACGAATTTCCGTAAACCATTGGTAGTTTTCTCTCCAAAAAGTTTATTGCGTGATCCAAGATGTGTATCTACAGTTGAAGAAATTGCAAACGGAAGTTTCCAAGAAACAATTGATGACAATACCGTAGACAAAAAAGGTGTAAAAACTTTAGTTTTTGTTACAGGTAAATTCTACTATGATATCGTAGCAGAAAGAGAAAACAACGGAAGAAATGATGTTGCAGTGGTTCGTATCGAACAATTATTCCCTTTCCCTGTAGATCAAATCAAAGAAATTATTGCACAATATCCAAATGCTGACGATTATGTTTGGGCGCAAGAAGAGCCTAAAAACATGGGAGCTTACAGCTTTATGTTAATGAACTTTGATCTTGTAAAATGGAGATTGGCTTCATTAAAAGCATATTCTGCTCCAGCATCTGGAAGCTACACACGTGCGAAACGTCGTCATGCAGATGCAATTAGAATGGTATTCGATAAAAATTTATTCAGATAATAAAAAAATGTTTCAAGTTTCAGCCCCGATAACTATCAGGAATGAAGCCATAAAAACCTTAAACAAAGAAATAAGATGATTTTAGAAATGAAAGTCCCATCACCAGGGGAATCAATAAAAGAAGTTGAAATTGCAACTTGGTTAGTAAAAGACGGAGATTATGTAGAAAAAGATCAGGCGATTGCTGAAGTTGATTCAGATAAAGCTACTCTTGAATTACCTGCTGAAATGAGCGGTGTAATTACACTAAAAGCTGAAGAAGGTGATACAGTAGCTGTAGGTGCTGTAGTTTGTTTAATTGATACAGATGCTGCTAAACCAGCAGGTGGTGCAGCTCCAGCGGCGGAAGCTCCTAAAGCTGAGGCACCAAAAGCGGAAGCTCCAAAGGCAGAAGCACCAAAAGCTGAGGCTCCGAAAGCGGCTCCGGCAGCAACAAGTTATGCAGCTGGAACTCCATCTCCGGCAGCGAGAAAAATATTAGACGAAAAAAATATTGCTCCAGCAACAGTTTCAGGAACTGGTAAAGGCGGAAGAATTACTAAAGATGATGCTGTAAATGCAGTACCATCTATGGGAACTCCAACTGGTGGAAGCCGTGGAACTGAGCGTACAAAATTATCTATGTTACGTCGTAAAGTAGCAGAAAGACTAGTTTCAGCTAAAAATGAAACAGCTATGCTTACTACTTTCAACGAAGTAAACATGACACCAATCAACCAAATTCGTAACGAATACAAAGATGCTTTCAAAGCAAAACATGGTGGTCTTGGTTTAGGTTTTATGTCATTCTTTACAAAAGCAGTTACAAGAGCTTTAGAATTATATCCAGATGTTAACTCAATGATGGATGGTGATTACAAAATCGCTTATGATTTTGCTGACATCTCAATTGCAGTTTCTGAACCAAAAGGATTAATGGTTCCTGTTGTTCGTAATGCTGAATTATTGACTTTCCGCGGAATTGAAGCTGAAATCAAAAGATTAGCTTTAAGAGCTCGTGACGGTCAAATTACAGTTGACGATATGACTGGAGGAACTTTTACAATTACTAACGGTGGAGTTTTTGGAAGTATGTTATCTACTCCAATCATCAACCCTCCGCAATCAGGAATCTTAGGAATGCACAACATCATCGAGCGTCCAATTGCTGTAAACGGAAAAGTTGAAATTCACCCAATGATGTATGTTGCTCTTTCTTACGACCACAGAATCATCGACGGACGTGAGTCTGTTGGTTTCTTAGTTGCTGTAAAAGAGGCTTTAGAAAACCCAGTAGAATTATTGATGAATGGCGACGCTAAACGTGCTTTAGAGTTGTAATTTTTAAAGTAATTTTTGACAATAATAAAAACCTGTTCATTAATTTGAGCAGGTTTTTTTGCTTAAGATTAGCTTAATTTAAGCTTAAAATGTTAATTTTTTAAAAAAATGTAAATTTTACCCTTTAAAAAATATTTAATTTAGAATAAATAAGAATAACTTGTTTAGTTGCAGTCCAACAATTAAATTTGCACTATCAAAATTAATTCTAAATAAAAATGAAATTAAAATTTACAGTTTCTTTTTTGAGTTTTTGTTTTGCTTTAATGACCAGCGTATCTGCTTTGGCTCAGGAAAAAGCAACTATTAAAGGTCAAATTAGCTTAACAAATAATCAAGCTGCAGATAATGTATCTGTCACATTGAAAGGAACAAAAATAGGAACTAACACAGACGCCAACGGTTTCTATGAAATTAAAAATATTAAACCAGGCAACTATGTGATAAAAGTTTCTGGAATTGGTTATTCTTCTAAAGAAAAAAGCGTTAGCCTTAATGGTGGCGATTCAATTATTGAGGATTTTAGAATTAGTGAAAACTCTCAAGAATTAAATGAAATTGTTGTAAACGGAAACAGAAAAAATCCGCTAGCTCGTAAAGAAACACAACAAGTATCAAGATTACCTCTTAAAAATCTTGAAAACCCACAAGTTTATACTACAATTACTGCTGAGTTATTAAAAGAACAAGTAGTTACCAATCTTGACGATGCGCTTAAAAATGCTCCAGGATTAACACCTCTTTGGGCTTCTACAGGTCGTGGAGGTGATGGTGCGGGTTATTTCTCTTTAAGAGGATTTGCTGTACAGCCAACAATGACTAATGGATTACCAGGATTAACAAACGGAGGTTTAGATCCTGCTAACATAGATAAAATTGAAGTAATTAAAGGCTCCTTCTGGTACTTTATTCGGAAGCAGTTTAATCTCTTACGGAGGTTTAATTAACTTAACTACAAAAAAACCTTATGATCGTTTTGGAGGAGAAGTTAGCTACACTGCCGGAAGCAATGGTTTAAACAGAGTAACGGCAGATGTTAATACTCCTGTAGATGAGGAACACAGAATTAATTTCCGCGTAAATACTGCTTATCATACAGAAAACAGTTTCCAAGATGCTGGATTTAAAAAATCGTTCTTTTTTGCTCCATCATTATCTTACCAAGTAAATGACAAACTTTCGTTTTTCATTAATACAGAATTCATGAACAACAAACAAACGAACGCTACTATGTTATTTTTAGACAGAGCAGCTCCGTTAAGGGTTCACAATATGAATGAATTAGGTTACGACAACAAACGCTCTTACACTAGTAATGAATTGGCAATCGAAACTCCTTCATACAATTTGCAAGGTCAAATGATGTACAAATTCAACGACCAATGGACTTCACAAACTGTAGTTTCAAGAGGCTCATCTTCATCTAATGGATATTACAGCTATTTATACGAAGGAACCCAATATGCACCAGCTGAAATAAGTGAAGGAATTGTTTTAGGACGTTCTATGAATTATCAAAATTCTACAACTCTAACAACAGATATTCAACAAAACTTTATTGGAGACTTTAAAATAGGAAACCTAAGAAACCGTCTTGTTTTTGGTTTAGACTACTTCAACAGAGGTATGGTTGACAATAGCTCTAATTACGTAAGAAATGGTAATGTCTATATTGGTAATTTAGATGTTGCCACTGTGAATCAATATCTTTACAACATCACAGATCCTACTAAATACATTACTAATGGAGATAATGGAAACTTAACTAAAGCTGGAACTGATGCTCTTATTGCAAGTGCTGGAATTAGTATGAACAAAACAAAACAAGAAGTTTACAGCGCCTATTTTTCTGATGTAATCAATTTTACACCGGCTTTATCAGCAATGGCAAGTTTACGTGTTGACCGTTTTGTAACTGCTGGCGATGTATCAACAAGTGCAGATGACTTTAATCAAACTGCATTTTCTCCTAAATTTGGTATCGTTTATCAGCCAATTATAGATAAAGTTTCGCTTTTTGCAAACTATATGGATGGTTTTGCTAATTCTGCTCCAGTAACAGAAATTCTAGGTGACGGAACTACTCGCCCAAGAACTTTCAAACCAGAACACGCTAACCAATTTGAAATTGGTACAAAATTAAACGTGTTTAAAGATAAACTTTACGCGACATTTAGCTACTATGACATTCAGGTAAAAGACCAAGTTTATGTAGTTTATACGGCTACATCTCAAACACCTTATCAAGATGGGGCACAAAGAAATAAAGGTTTTGAAGCAGAATTTGTTGCAAACCCTATTGATGGTTTAAACATCGTAGCGGGTTACAGCTATGTTGATGCTGTCTTAAACGCTGGAGATCCTTCTTTTGTAGGACGTAGACCAGAAAGTTCAGGACCTAGAAACTTAGCAAATCTTTGGGCAAGTTATAAATTCCCAGAAGGAGATTTAAAAGGTTTTGGTTTAGGATTTGGAGGAAACTATGCTGACAAAAACTTAATCATGAACAGAAACGGTGTTGGTCAATTTACAATACCTTCTTATACTGTTTTAAATTCTTCTATTTTCTACGGAACAGAAAAATACACATTGACATTAAAATTAGACAATATTGCTAATGTTGATACATATGATGGTTGGTCAACAATTCATCCAAGAAACATGAGAACTGTAGCAGCGAACTTCTCATACAGATTCTAATAAAAAACAGCAAAAACACCTTTCTCATAAAAGAAAGGTGTTTTTTTAAATTTTAAAGATTATGATTACAACTGCCAGCGTTATCGTTTTTTTAGCTTTTTACACTCTTTATTACACTTCAAAAAGAGCTGTATTGTCTTATGATTTGGGTTTTGAAAAATGGATGCAGAAAAATCCAAAGCAAACTAAAATCATTGGCTTAATGCTTTTGTTATCTGCTTACATGATGTGGCTTTTTACACAATCATTAGGCTGTGGCACTTTGATGTTTTTTATTCAGCTCATGACCGTTGGAAGCTTAATCATTATCCTTACACCACTAAAAAAAATAAACAGTAAGTTACTTTTGGCATTACTTGTTTTTATTGCACTAACAGAATTCTACTACCAGTAATCATTATCAAATTATGCCAGCAAATTCAAAATATCTAAATCCCTCTTTTTGGCCACGCTTTTCCAAAATTACTGCTGCAATTTTAGGAGGATACTTTGTTTCTGTAACTTTTCATTTGGCTTTAGCTTCTTGGTTTAACCGTGCCAATGTATTAATTACAATGGCCTTTAGCGGTTTTATTCTATGGGTAGCTTTAATGATCATTGCATTTTTAGCCAAAAGTGGTTGGAAAATATGGGGAGTTTATATCTTGCTTTCTTTACTTTTTTGTCTTTTTATCTATTTGGGTCAAACCTATAATACGGCACAATAATATTTATGAATAACCGTCATTACAATATCTATTTTCACACGCATACTGTCAGCGGAATCGTTATCAGTGTAGTTCTTTTTGTAATTTTCTTCGCTGGATCTTTTTCTTTTTTTAGAGATGAAATCATCAATTGGGAAAGAAGTGAATCTACAGCAATCACAAGAGAAATTCAATTAGATTACAATAACGCACTGCAGCATCTGGACAAAAAATATGTTTTGCATGGAAGAAATATCACTATTTCTAAACCTTCAGTAGAAAATCGAGTTGCGGTTTATATGGAAGGAACCAAAGATACCTTGGCTCCTAAAAAACAGCAAGCAGGAGAGTTTTTTTATTTAGACAACAAAAATTACAAAGGCTATACTTATGAAGAATCGTATTCATTAGGTGAGCTTTTATACCGTCTGCACTTTCTGGCACAAATTCCATATCCTGTAGGATACTATTTATCTGGATTTACAGCTTTGTTTTTTTTATTCGCAATCATAACAGGAGTTTTATTGCATTGGAATAAAATTGTTTCTAATTTTTATATGTTCCGTCCGAAAGAAAAATTAAAAACACTTTGGACAGATGCACATACCGCTTTAGGAATGATTGGGTTGCCATTTCAATTTGTATATGCAGTTACAGGAGCATTTTTTATGATTAAACTTTTAATTGTCGCACCAGCAGTAATGGCTTTATACAAAGGAGACCAAGATAAACTATACAAGGAACTGGAATATACAGATCCCGATTATAAATTTGAAAATAAAAAACTGGCTAATCCATTTAATATTAATGAGCTGGTTGCCAAAACCAAAAAGAATTGGGCCGATTTTGAAATTACCCGTGTTTTTATCCAAAATTATGGAGATGCCAATATGCATGTTTTGGTAGAAGGCGAACTTTTAAGCCACAAAAAGTTTACTGGAATTGGAAAAGTAGTTTACAGAGTTGCCGACGGAAAAGAAATTGCCAAAAAAGACCCAATTGCACAAACCAGTTATTTGGATATTGTAAAAAATGTTTTGTATAGAATACATTTTGGCGATTATGGCGGATATGCTTTAAAAATTGTAAGCTTCATTTTAGGAATTATAACCTGTTTTGTCATTATTTCTGGAGTTATGATTTGGCTTGTTGCTCGACAAAAAAACAATATGCCAGAAAAGAAAAGACGTTTCAATAACGCTGTTGTTCGCATTTATTTAGCCATCTGCTTGAGCATGTATCCAATTACAGCACTGGCTTTTATAGGAAGTAAAATTTTCTACCCATTAAGTCAGTCTAATTTGTACGCACTTTATTTTGGAGGCTGGCTATTGCTGACTATTTTCTTTATTATTAAAAAGAATGACGCATTTACCAACAAATTCTGTCTGATTTCAGGAAGTATTTTAGGATTCTTAATTCCAATTACTAACGGAATCGTTTCTGGAAATTGGTTTTGGACTTCATTTATGGAAAACAAATTTCAGATTTTCTTTATTGACGTTTTCTGGATTTTCCTAGCTGGAATTTCATTATACACCGCTTATCATTTAAAGCCAAAAAAAGCAGTTTCTTAAATGATTTTTGCCACAAAGGCGCGAAGACGCTAAGTTTTTGTTCCACGCAGATTCTGCAGATTTAGCAAATTTTTTTTAATATTATTTTATCCATAAAATCTGCGGGAGAAAATCTTTTCAATTTCTGTGGTTTTAAAATAAAAACTTAGTGCTTTGAGAAATCAATTCTTTGTAAGCACAAACTCACACTTGTAAACAAAATACTTTAGAATAATTTGTCTCATATCGATTTTGCGTATACTTTTACGCTTTTAATCAAAATATGGGATTCAAAACCAAAATACGTTTTATACACAAATGGCTCGGATTAATTTCTGGGCTTATTGTTTTTATAGTTTGTATTACGGGCTGCATTTTTTGTTTTCACGACGAAATAAAAGACATAACAAGAAAAGAATGGCGTTTGGTTGAATCTCAAAACAAACCTTTTCTATTACCATCTCAATTACAGAAAAAAGCGAAGGAAGTTCTTCCGGCAAACAAAACCAGTATGGTTGCTTATTATGGAAAAAACAGATCGGCAATTGTTTATACCTATTCGGACACAGAGAATTTATATCTCTATTTTAATCCCTATACAGGCAAATATTTAAAAACAGAAAATCCAAAAACCGATTTCTTTATTATTGTAGAATACATTCATTTGTACCTTCTCCTACCCGATTATATTGGAAAACATATTATTGGTGGGGCAACCATAATTTTTATTCTATTATTAATTTCGGGAATTATACAATGGTGGCCGAAACGAAAAAGTGACATTAAAAGAAGTTTCACCATTAAATGGAATGCAAAATGGCGACGAGTAAATTACGACTGGCATAATACTACCGGTTTTTACATTTCATTAATTGCCTTAATTCTTGCTATAACCGGACTTACTTTTACGTACGAATGGGTTGGCGACGGAATTTATAAATCTTTCAATTTTGGCGGAGACAAAGCAGCCGAAACCAAAATGCCTGCAATTGACACAACCACTTTCAAAGCAAATTCAGTTACCGCAATTGACAAAGCATTTACTCAAACCTTAAAATTACAGCCAAAAGCAGAAATGTTCTTTGTAATGATTCCGCAACAAAAAGGCGATATTGTGAGTACAGGTGCTTATCCGCATACCTTACGTTATGATCACCAGAGCAATTATTATTTTCATCCGTCAAACGGAAAATTGATTCAAAGCCAGACATTTGATAAAAAGACTTTGGGATTACAAGTGGTAGAAATGAATTACGGAATACATACAGGGCAAGTTTTAGATCTTCCAGGAAAAATTATAGCCTTTACCGTGAGCTTAATTGCCGCCATACTTCCTATCACTGGATTTATAATTTGGTTTGGAAGAAACAAGAAATCTAAAAAAGTAAAAGTATAAAAAAACCGTCCCGAAGTATCGGGACGGTTTTTTTATAATTGGACTGAAATTATGTGATTAATTTCTGTTTGCTAAGGCATTTTTCTGTAAATTTTTAACCGAACTTACTTTGTTGTCAACATAGGCTACTTCTTTCAAGCTGTCTTCATTAAAGTAAATCCATTTGCCAGTTTTAACTCCGTCTGCGTATTCTCCAACGGCTTTTTTGTTTCCATTTTCGTCATAAGATACCCAAACACCGTCTAATTTACCGTCTTTAAAAAAGCCTTCTTGCTGCACTTTACCACTTTCATAGTAATACGTTGCTTTTACCTTGTTTCCAGCAGCTTCTAATTCAGGCTTTCCTTCTTGTGCAACTACAATTCCTGAGAACAATATTGCAGCTAAAATTACACTCTTTTTCATATCTTTAGGTATTAATGTTAAGAAATCTTTATCAAATATAGTTAATAGTTTACATTAAAAAAACTTTTACTTAACAATTTGATAACATTGATTAAAAACTTAACATTGGAAAAATAGTCCTAATAAAAAAACCAGCGCTCAGGCACTGGTTTTACTGGTATTTTAGAAATATTTAAACTTTACGATAACGTTGTAAATTTCGTAAATAAATTAGTTCAATAATGCTGTAAGTTGTTTATCCAATTCTGGGTCTGAAGGTCTTGCAGCATCATATTTTACAATATTACCACTTGGATCTAACAGAATAAATCTTGGAATTCCAGTTACATTATAATTAACTATAAACTCAGATTCCCAATCTTTATCAGCTAAAAGCTGTGTGCCTCCAAGACTTTTATCGGCAACAAATTTTCTCCATTTGTCGCTGTCTTTCAATTTATCAATAGAAATACTCACAAACTCGATATTTTTTCCATGATACTTTTCTTCCAGCTTTTTTAAATACGGAATCTCAGCTCTGCAAGGTGCGCACCAAATTGCCCACAAATCAATGTAAACATATTTTCCTTTAAAATCAGAAAGTTTGGTTTTTCCTCCTTTATAATTTTCATAATCAAAACTCGGAGAAGCTTTTCCTATAAATTTATTTGATTTTAAAACTCTCTCGTAATCTTGCGCTACATATTGATGAAAACTTTCAAAACTGCGCTTTAAAGCCGTTTTAAAGTCTGCCGAAAAATCACTCTTCTCTATTTTTTCTGTATCCGATTTCAATTTGCCATCCAGTAAAGCAGCAAATTCATTCGGTTCTTTAGTAAAAGCCTCTTTAGTAAAGTTTTCATCCTTTAAGGCCTGTTGCGCTAAAAAGTTACTTTCCTCTACTCCTTTACCTTTATATACAATCGTTTCATCAAATTCTTGCGCGTTTAGTGTTAAATTGACTTCAGAATTTGGTTTTAAATACAAATTAGAAGATTCCTTCCCATCATACAATACATAAAATCCTTGAGGAGCATTAAAAGTGGTTGCAAAAGTTCCTCTTTTATCAATTGGGATTATTTTCTCAAAATTATCTCTTCCCTTAATTATTAAAGTATCACTATTTCTATTGGCAATTGTAGCCGTAAACTTGATAGAATTTGTGTCTTGAGCGACTATGTTTAAAGTATTAAAAATTACTAATCCTGCAACAAAGAGTTTTTTCATAGGTATTTCAATTAGTTTTTAGATAATCAAAACTAAAGAAATTAAAGCTTCCACTTTTTGGAATTAACAAAATATTTAAAATTATTCTGCATCAACTTATCACTTTACTATATTATCTTGAATTTTGTATTTACTTTTGCAGTCTAAAATTTTGATTATGTATAGAAGTCATAATTGTGGCGAATTAAACGCTTCAAATATTAATACCGAAGTTACACTTGCAGGCTGGGTTCAAAAATCGCGTGATAAAGGATTTATGAATTGGGTCGATTTACGTGACCGCTACGGAATTACACAACTTATTTTTGACGAAAGTCGTACTAATAAAACTGTTTTTGAATTGGCAAAAACACTTGGACGTGAATTTGTAATTCAGGTAAAAGGAACTGTTATTGAACGTGAAGCTAAGAACAAAAACATCCCAACTGGTGAAATTGAAATTTTAGTTTCAGAATTAACGATTTTAAATACTGCACTTACTCCTCCTTTTACAATTGAAGATGAAACTGACGGTGGAGAAGATATCAGAATGAAATACCGTTACTTGGACATCAGAAGAAATCCAGTAAAAAATAGTTTATTATTCCGTCACAAAGTGGCAATGGAAGTTCGTAAATATTTATCTGATTTGGATTTCTGCGAAGTGGAGACTCCATATTTAATCAAATCGACTCCAGAAGGAGCGAGAGATTTTGTTGTGCCAAGCCGTATGAACGAAGGTCAGTTTTATGCTTTACCGCAATCTCCACAAACTTTCAAACAACTATTGATGGTAGGTGGAATGGATAAATATTTCCAAATTGTGAAATGTTTCCGTGACGAAGATTTACGTGCAGACCGTCAGCCAGAGTTTACTCAGATTGACTGTGAAATGGCATTTGTAGAGCAAGAAGATATCTTGAATATTTTCGAAGGATTGACAAGACATTTATTAAAAGAAATTAAAGGCATTGAAGTAGATAAATTCCCAAGAATTACTTACGACTACGCCATGAAAACATACGGAAACGACAAACCGGACATCCGTTTCGGAATGAAGTTTGGAGAATTAAATGAATTTGCACAACACAAAGAATTCCCTGTATTTAATGCAGCAGAATTAGTTGTCGGAATTGCTGTTCCTGGAGCAGGAAATTATACTCGTAAAGAAATCGACGGGTTAATTGACTGGGTTAAACGTCCACAAGTTGGAGCATCAGGAATGGTTTACGTAAAATGCAACGAAGACGGAACTTACAAATCATCTGTAGATAAATTCTACGATCAAGACGATTTGATAAACTGGGCAAAAGCAACAGAAGCAAATCCTGGAGATATGATTTTTGTTCTTTCTGGTTCAGCAAACAAAACACGTGCCCAGCTTTCTGCTTTACGTATGGAATTAGCAACTCGTTTAGGCTTACGTAATCCTGAAGAATTTGCTCCATTATGGGTTGTAGATTTTCCATTATTAGAGTTAGACGAAGAAAGCGGTCGTTACCATGCAATGCACCATCCATTTACTTCTCCAAAACCAGAAGATATGGCTTTACTAGAAACAGAACCTGGAAAAGTTCGTGCAAACGCTTATGACATGGTTTTAAACGGAAATGAAATTGGAGGTGGATTTATTCGTATTCATGATAAAGCGACACAACAATTAATGTTCAAATATTTAGGATTTACTGAAGAAGAAGCAAAAGCACAATTCGGCTTCTTAATGGATGCTTTCCAATTTGGAGCACCACCTCACGGAGGACTTGCTTTTGGTCTTGACAGACTTGTGGCAATTCTTGGAGGTCAGGAAACAATTAGAGATTTCATCGCTTTCCCTAAAAACAATTCAGGACGAGATGTAATGATCGATGCTCCTGCTGCAATTGACGACGCACAATTAAAAGAACTTCGAATTAAAGTAGATATTGCTTAATTTGAAGTAAATTATTCATAAAAAAACAAAAAGCCGCTGAAATTTCAGCGGCTTTTTTAATTTAACGAAATACTAAGAAAAATCTTAAATGCTATTTTTTGTGAATTATCATATTCCTACAAACGTAATGTTTTTATATTCCTACAATTAATGATTCGCAAATTATGGTATTTTATAAACAATTTGACGCAATAAACCGCGTAAAAACACTGTAAATCAATAATTTTTACAAAAAATTAACACGTATATGTCTTTTGTATGATTTTAAATATTACATTTGTTTATTATAAATTATTATTACATTACAAATGCGTACAGGTACAGTAAAATTTTTCAATGAATCTAAAGGTTATGGATTCATTACAGACGAAGAAACAGGAAAAGACATCTTCGTTCACGCTTCAGGAATTAACGCGGAAGAATTACGCGAAGGTGACCGTGTAAGCTATGAAGAAGAAGAAGGAAGAAAAGGGAAAGTTGCTGCTAAAGTAGCAGTAATCTAAGAAAAATATAGCAATTTATTTTTTTTGCCTCTGAATGGTCTCAGAAGACGTCCCGAAGTATCGGGACGTTTTTTTTTACCCAATTCTTAAAAAAATATTAAAATAACGCAATGTTATTTATAATGAATAAAAATTAGACATAAACGCGGTTTACTACCCTACTTAAATCCTTTTTTAGCTTGTGTTTTACAGAGTTCCAAGTTATCTTTGTGGCTCATTTTTTAAGTAAAAAATCGAAGTTTATGCAATCTGATCAATACAGTTACATTCCTATTTTAATGCAGTTTATTCTAGCTGTTGGTTTTGTGGTAGGAACAATCATTATTTCTGGAAAATTATGAGCAAGAAGAACCTCTGAAGTTAAAGATAAAAACTTCGAGTGTGGTATCGAATCTGTTGGTAACGCCCGTATTCCATTTTCTGTAAAATACTTCTTAGTTGCCATTTTGTTCGTATTATTCGACGTAGAGGTTATTTTCCTTTATCCTTGGGCAGTAAACTTTAAAGACTTAGGAATTGAAGGAATGCTAAAAATGTTAGTTTTCATGTCTTTGCTTTTAGTTGGTTTCTTTTACATCATCAAGAAGAAAGCATTAGAGTGGGAATAATAATTTTAGATTTTAGATCTGAGATTTTAGATTTATCTAATATTGAGATTTAAAATTTGAATTCAAATTTAAAGTACTGATTTAAAAAATTGATTTTACCTTTTACGATTTCAAAAATCTAAAACCTAAAATCAGAAATCTAAAATAAAATGAGCGATTCAAAAGTAAATATGGTTGCGCCGCCAGAAGGAGTTACGGGTGAAGGTTTCTTCGCTACAAAACTTAGTGATGTTGTTGGTTTAGCAAGAGCTAACTCATTATGGCCGCTTCCTTTCGCGACTTCATGCTGTGGTATCGAATTCATGGCAACAATGGCATCTCACTATGACTTAGCTCGATTTGGTTCTGAGCGTGTGAGTTTCTCGCCAAGACAAGCCGATATGTTATTAGTAATGGGAACTATTTCTAAAAAAATGGCTCCAATTTTAAGACAAGTATACGAACAAATGGCAGAACCTCGCTGGGTTATTGCTGTTGGAGCATGCGCTTCGTCAGGAGGAGTATTTGACACTTACTCTGTTCTTCAAGGAATTGACAAAGTAATTCCTGTTGATGTGTATGTACCAGGATGCCCGCCAAGACCAGAACAAATTGTTGATGGAGTTATGAGACTTCAAGACCTGGTAAAAAGCGAATCTGTGAGACGAAGAAGCTCACCTGAATACCAAGAATTATTAGCTTCATATAATATCTCATAAGATGGCTTTAGAAAACACCCTGATCCAAGATAAACTTACTGAAACATTTAATAACGATGTTTTCAATTTTCAGCAAGAAAGAGATATTTTTTCTTTAGAAGCTTCGGCTGATAAAATTACGCCCCTGATTCTATTCCTTAAAAATGATCCTGAATTACGCTTTCACTTCTTAACAGATTTGTGCGGCATTCATTATCCAGATAACGAAACAGAACGCCAGTTTGCAGTTGTTTATCATTTACACAACTGGTATGAAAACAAAAGATTAAAAATCAAAGTTTTCTTAAACGGCGAAAAACCAGAAATTAAATCGGTTTCAAACATTTTCTTGTCTTCTAACTGGATGGAAAGAGAAACTTTCGATTTCTATGGGATTGACTTTATAGGCCATCCTCAATTGAAACGTATTTTAAATATGGATGAAATGTTGTCTCACCCAATGAGAAAAGAATTCCCATTGGAAGACAGCGGAAGAACAGATAAGGATGACCGATTCTTCGGAAGAACAACAACAAATTGCTAAAAAATAATTCAACATTATAAAATGTCAGAACTATTATTACCACCAGAGCATCGATATGCTAAAATAATTAAGGAGAGACTAAACGAAGACGGAAGCGAACTTTCTGTACTGAATTTAGGTCCGACTCACCCTGCTACACACGGTATTTTCCAAAATATCTTGTTGATGGATGGTGAAAAAATTCTTGAGGCTGAGCCAACTATTGGTTACATCCACAGAGCATTCGAAAAAATTGCCGAAAATCGTCCTTTTTATCAAATTACACCTCTTACAGACCGTATGAACTACTGTTCCTCTCCTATCAATAATATGGGATGGTGGATGACTGTAGAAAAACTATTAGGCATTGAAGTTCCTAAAAGAGCTCAGTACTTAAGAGTTATCGTTATGGAGCTGGCTCGTATTACAGACCACATTATCTGTAACGGGATTTTGGGTGTTGATACTGGTGCGTATACTGGTTTCTTATACGTTTTTCAATTTAGAGAAAAAATCTACGAAATCTACGAAGAAATTTGTGGAGCTCGTTTGACTACAAATATGGGAAGAATTGGTGGCTTTGAAAGAGACTGGTCTCCAGAAGTTTTCAAAAAACTAGATAAATTCCTTGAAGAATTCCCGCCAGTTTGGCAAGAATTCCAAAACTTATTCGAGAGAAATAGAATTTTCCTTGATAGAACTGTAAACGTAGGTGGTATCACTGCTGAAAAAGCAATGGCTTACGGATTTACAGGTCCAAACTTACGTGCCGCTGGAGTTGATTATGACGTACGTGTAGCACAACCTTACTCCTCTTACGAAGATTTCGATTTTATTGTACCTGTTGGAAAATCAGGAGATACATACGATCGTTTCTGTGTTCGTAATGCTGAAGTTTGGGAAAGTTTAAGCATTATTCGTCAGGCGTTAGAAAAAATGCCTCCAGGAAACGAATATCACGCTGAAGTTCCAGATTACTACCTTCCTCCAAAAGAAGACGTTTACACTTCTATGGAATCTTTAATTTATCACTTTAAGATCGTAATGGGAGAAGTTCCTGTACCAGTTGCAGAAATCTATCACCCAGTAGAAGGAGGAAATGGAGAGCTTGGTTTTTATTTAGTAACAGACGGAAGCAGAACTCCATATAGATTACATTTCAGAAGACCATGCTTTATTTATTATCAAGCATTCCCAGAAATGATTAAAGGTGCCATGCTTTCTGATGCAATTATCATCTTATCAAGTTTGAACGTAATTGCAGGAGAATTAGACGCCTAAATAATTGTTGATTTTAGATTTTAGATTTTAGATTGCTGATTGAGAATGCAGATTTTAGAATTTAGGTTTAAAATTATAATTGAGAATTGAAAATTCAGATTGAAGAATCTAAAACTTAAAACAAAGATTGCAGAATAAGGATTGTAGATAAAGATTTGAAAAAATCTAAAGTCTAAAATCTAAAATCTAAAATAAAAATGGAACGTAAACATTACAAACAAGAAATAAACATGACTGAAGCATTGATCGCTCGTATCAATGAATTAATCAGTCATTATCCTGAGGGCAAACAAAAATCGGCTTTATTGCCTGTTTTGCATGAAGTTCAGGATGCACACAACAACTGGCTTAGTATAGAATTGCAAGATAAAGTTGCCGAGATTCTTCAAATAAAACCAATTGAGGTTTATGAAGTGGTTACTTTCTATACGATGTTCAACCAGAAGCCAATTGGTAAGTACATGTTTGAGTTCTGCCAGACTTCTTGTTGTTGTTTAAGAGGTGCCGAGGATTTAATGGATTATACTTCTGAAAAACTTGGCATTAAAATGGGCGAAACAACTCCAGACGGAATGTTTACCATTGCTGGTGTAGAATGTTTAGGTGCTTGCGGATATGCTCCAATGATGCAATTGGGAGATTTCTACAAAGAAAAACTGACAGAAGAAAAAATCGATCAGATCATTGCTGATTGTAGAGATGATAAAATAATATTACACGATAAATAAGATGTCACAAAAAATATTATTAGATAAAATCAATATTCCTGGAATTAAAACCTACGAAGTGTATCGCCAAAATGGTGGTTATGCTTCTGTAGAAAAAGCTTTAAAAACACTTACTCCAGATGAAGTTACTGAAGAAGTAAAAAAATCAGGATTACGTGGACGTGGTGGAGCAGGTTTCCCTGCGGGAATGAAATGGAGCTTTATTGATAAAAAATCAGGAAAACCAAGACACTTAGTTTGCAATGCCGACGAATCTGAGCCTGGAACATTCAAAGATAGATTTTTAATGGAATACATTCCTCACTTATTGATCGAGGGAATGATTACTTCAAGCTATGCTTTGGGCGCTAACCTATCGTATATCTACATTCGTGGAGAATATATGTGGGTTTTCAAAATCTTAGAAAGAGCAATCGCCGAAGCAAAAGCTGCCGGATGGTTAGGAAAAAATATATTAGGATCAGGTTATGATCTTGAACTTCACGTTCACTGTGGAGCTGGAGCTTATATCTGTGGAGAAGAAACAGCATTAATCGAATCATTGGAAGGTAAAAGAGGAAATCCTCGTATTAAACCACCTTTCCCAGCAGTTTCTGGTCTTTGGGCAAACCCAACTGTGGTAAACAATGTCGAAACAATTGCGACTGTGCCTTGGATTGTAAACAATTCTGGTGATGATTATGCTAAAATTGGAATTGGACGTTCTACTGGAACTAAATTAATTTCTGCTTCAGGACACATTAAAAATCCTGGCGTTTATGAAATTGAACTAGGTTTAAGCGTTGACGAATTCATGAATTCTGATGAATATCTAGGAGGAATGTCTTCAAGCAGACCTTTGAAAGCATTTGTACCTGGAGGTTCTTCTGTGCCAATTTTACCAGCTGAATTGATTTTCAAAACAGCAAATGGCGAAGATCGTTTAATGACTTACGAATCTTTAAGTGATGGTGGTTTTGCTACTGGATCTATGTTAGGTTCTGGAGGATTTATTGTTTATAACGATACTGCTTGTGTCGTTAGAAACACTTGGAACTTTGCTCGTTTCTACCACCACGAATCTTGCGGACAATGTACTCCATGCCGTGAAGGAACTGGATGGTTAGAAAAAATCTTATGGAGAATCGAAAACGGTCAAGGCCGTGAAGAAGATATCGAATTATTGTGGAGCATTCAGAGTAAAATTGAAGGAAACACAATTTGTCCACTTGGTGACGCTGCTTCTTGGCCAGTAGCTGCAGCGATTCGTCACTTTAGAGATGAATTTGAATATCACGTTCGTTTCCCAGAAAAAATTAAAAATAGAGATCACTTTGTTGCCGAGCCTTTCTCACAAGTTAAGCATTTAGTTGGCGGTAAAGTAATCGTATAAAAATAAAAAGCAGAAAGTTATAAAGTTCATAATGTTAAAAAGGACAGCAATTCTTTTCAATATTCCGACTTTCAACAAAAAAGTTTAAAATAGTTTCAAGTTTCAAGTTTTTTTAGTTTCAAGTCCAACAACTTGAAACTTTAAACCTGAAACTAAAAAAACAAACAAAGAGATGAAAGTAACCATAGACGGTCAAAGTATAGACGTAGAGCCAGGAACAACAATCCTGCAGGCTGCACGTATGATTGGAGGGGATTTAGTACCGCCAGCCATGTGCTATTACTCAAAATTAAAAGGCAGCGGCGGTAAATGTCGTTGTTGTTTAGTTGAAGTTTCTAAAGGAAGTGAAGCTGACCCACGACCAATGCCAAAATTAATGGCATCTTGTGTAACAGGATGTATGGATGGTATGGAAGTAAACAGTAAATCGTCTGCAAGAGTAACTGAAGCTCGTAAATCTGTAACAGAATTTTTATTAATCAATCACCCATTAGATTGCCCTATTTGTGATCAAGCTGGTGAATGTGATTTACAGAATTTAAGTTTTGAGCACGGAAATCCGAAATCACGTTACATTGAAGAGAAACGAACATTTGAACCAGAAGATATTGGTCCAAATATTCAACTTCACATGAACCGTTGTATTTTATGCCAAAGATGTGTACAAGTTGCAGATCAATTGACAGACAACAGAGTTCACGGAGTATTGGATCGTGGTGACCACGCTAATATTTCAACTGGAATTTCTAAAGCGATTGACAATGAGTTCTCTGGAAACATGATTGATGTTTGTCCAGTTGGAGCTTTAACAGATAAAACTTTCCGTTTTAAATCAAGAGTTTGGTTTAACAAACCTTATAACGCGCACAGAGAATGTACTACTCCAGGATGCTGCGGAAAAACTACAGTTTGGATGTTTGGTGGAGAAATTCAGCGTGTAACTGGTCGTAAAGACGAGTACCATGAAGTGGAAGAATTCATCTGCAACAGCTGTCGTTTTGATCACAAAAATGTGAATGACTGGGTAATTGAAGCTGTCAAGAGAATTTGAAAAAGATTCTGTTATCAACCAAAACAACTATACTCAAAAATTAGAGAAAGTTACAATCGATACTGAAAAAAATATCCTTTTAGGTAGAGATATTGACCGTAAAAAGATTAGTATGGCTGCAATTCCATTAACTGATAAAGATCAAAAATAGTAAGAAATGGAAAGTGCATTTATTATAGAAAAAAGTGTTGTTATTGTTGTCGTTTTCGCGGTAACAATGATCATGGCGATGTATTCTACTTGGGCAGAACGTAAAGTTGCTGCTTTCTTGCAAGATCGTGTTGAACCAAACCGTGCTGGATGGGGAGGTTTATTACAACCACTTGCAGATGGTATGAAATTGTTCTCTAAAGAAGAATTTTTTCCAAACACACCAAATAGATTTTTATTCGTAGTTGAACCTGCAATTGCAATGAGTACTGCTTTAATGACTAGTGCTGTAATTCCGTGGGGAGATCGTTTGCATCTTTTCGGAAGAGATATTATTCTTCAAGCTACAGATGTAAACATTGCTTTATTATACATTTTCGGAGTTCTTTCTGTTGGAGTTTACGGGATCATGATTGGTGGATGGGCTTCTAACAATAAATTCTCTTTAATGGGAGCAATTCGTGCCGCTTCTCAAATGGTTTCTTACGAGGTTGCTATGGGATTATCAATAATTGCTTTATTGATGATGACTGGAACAATGAGTTTGAAAGAAATTTCATTACAGCAGCAAGGAATGAATTGGAATGTTTTTTATCAGCCATTATCATTCTTAATTTTCTTAATCTGCTCATTTGCAGAAACAAACAGAACTCCTTTCGATTTAGCAGAATGTGAAAACGAATTAATTGGAGGTTACCACACCGAATATTCATCTATGAAAATGGGATTCTATTTATTTGCTGAATATGCAAGTATGTTTATCTCTTCTACTATTATTTCTGTATTATTCTTTGGTGGATACAATTACCCAGGAATGCAATGGATGGTAGAAAATGTAGGTGTAAATACAGCAAACTTATTAGGAATTGGAGCATTATTTATAAAAATATGTTTCTTCATTTTCTTCTATATGTGGGTACGTTGGACAATTCCAAGATTTAGATATGACCAATTAATGAACTTAGGCTGGAGAATATTAATTCCGCTTTCGATTATTAATATCATGATTACAGGTGTTGTTATTTTAAGACACGAAATCTTAGCTGCTTTAGGATTCTAAGAACTGTAATTAGCTTCAAATAAAAACAAAATAGATTTTGAATTTGATCGATGTCAAATTATAAATCATAAACTATAATAGTAAAAATGTCAATAGAAACTATATCATTATCGGGTAGAAAAAAGGTGGTGTCAAATAAAGACATGTCTTTTGTTGAACGATTGTATCTTGTGGCGATTGTAAAAGGTTTGGTTATTACAGTAAAACACCTTTTCAGAAAAAAAGTTACCATTCATTACCCAGAGCAGGTTCGTGAAATGAGTCCAGTTTACCGTGGTCAACATATGTTGAAACGTGATGAACAAGGCCGTGAAAACTGTACAGCTTGCGGATTATGTGCTTTATCATGCCCTGCAGAAGCGATCACTATGAAAGCTGCAGAACGCAAACCTGATGAAAAACACTTGTATAGAGAAGAGAAATATGCAGAAATCTATGAAATCAATATGCTTCGTTGCATTTTCTGCGGTTTATGTGAAGAAGCTTGTCCAAAAGACGCTATTTACCTAACTGAATCTAAAGTATTAGTTCCTGCTAATTACAATAGAGAAGATTTCATTTTCGGGAAAGATAAATTAGTAATGCCTTTAGAAATGGCTTTGAAAAACGCTCAACTTAAAAACGCTAACTAAATGATACATATTCCTGATTTTGCACACGCAACAACTGTTCAAGTTATCTTTTGCTTTTTAGCGTTCATTACCGTTATTACTGCTTTCTTGACTATTTTCAGTAGAAACCCGATTCATAGTGCCATCTACTTGGTAATTTGTTTCTTTTCAATCGCTGGTCATTATTTACTATTAAATTCTCAGTTTTTAGCTGTTGTTCATATAATAGTCTACTCCGGAGCTATTATGATTCTGTTCCTGTTTACCATCATGTTGATGAACCTGAACGAACAGCGAGAAGTTCACCGCCCTAGAATTACACGTTTAGGTGCTATTGTTTCTTTCTGTTTAATATTGATTGTTTTGATTACAATCTTTATTAATTCGAAACCAATTGTTGGTGAATACGATTCTACTGGAGAAGATTTCCAATCAATTAAAGTTTTAGGTAAAATATTATTGAACGAATATATGGTTCCGTTCGAATTTGCTTCGATCCTACTTTTGGTTGCTATGATTGGAGCAGTTCTATTGTCTAAAAAAGAAAAATTAAATAAATAATGGGTAATATATTAAATCAAATAGGTATTGAAAACTACATCTTTTTAAGTGTTGTACTTTTCTGTATTGGTATTTTTGGTGTATTGTACAGACGAAATGCTATTATCGTTTTCATGTCTATCGAAATTATGTTGAATGCGGTAAACCTTTTATTTGTTGCTTTTTCAACTTATCATCAAGATGCGCAAGGACAAGTTTTTGTGTTCTTCTCGATGGCGGTTGCTGCAGCCGAAGTTGCGGTAGGATTGGCCATTTTAGTTTCTATCTTTAGAAATATCGGATCAATCAGTATCGATAATTTAAAAAATTTAAAAGGATAATCAGAAATGGATACCAATTTAGCTTTAATTTTAGTTTTAACTCCTTTACTAGGTTTTCTAGTAAATGTCTTTTTTGGAAAAAGCTTAGGCAAAACAGTTTCTGGTGCAATCGGAACAATTGCTGTAGCTATTTCTTTTGTAGTTTCTCTTTTACTTTTTAATCAAATAACTTCAACTGGAAAAGGAATCGAAGTTACTTTATTTGATTGGATTCAAATTAGCAACTTAAAAATCAATCTTGGATTTTTATTAGATCAATTATCTGTTCTTTGGTTACTTTTTGTAACTGGAATTGGATCTTTGATTCACTTATACTCTATCAGTTACATGCATGATGATGAGAATATGCACAAATTTTTTGCGTATTTAAATCTATTCGTATTCTTCATGATTACACTTGTAATTGGAAGCAACTTATTAGTTCTTTTCATCGGATGGGAAGGTGTTGGACTTTGTTCTTACCTATTAATTGGATTCTGGCATAAAAACCAAGATTACAATGATGCCGCGAAAAAAGCTTTCATCATGAACAGAATTGGAGATTTAGGTCTTTTAATCGGAATGTTCATCATTGGTTCAATGTTCTCTACATTAGATTATGCAACTTTAAAAACGGCAATTGCTGGAGCTACAAATTTAAATTTACCATTACTTTCTCTAGCAGCTTTATGCTTGTTTATTGGGGCTTGTGGTAAATCTGCTCAAATTCCGTTATACACTTGGTTGCCTGATGCGATGGCTGCAACCAACTCCAGTTTCTGCATTAATCCACGCAGCTACCATGGTTACTGCTGGTATTTTTATGGTAACAAGATTAAATTTTGTTTTTGACCTTGCAACAGATGTTCAATCTGTAATTGCAATTATTGGAGCTATCACTTCATTAGTTGCTGCTACAATCGGACTTGTTCAAAACGATATCAAAAAAGTATTGGCTTACTCTACAGTTTCTCAATTAGGTCTAATGTTTTTAGCATTAGGTTTTGGAGCTTATGAAGTAGCGGTTTTCCACGTAATTACTCATGCTTTCTTTAAAGCTTGTTTATTCTTAGGATTTGGATCTGTAATTCACGGATTACACGGAGAACAAGATATGCGTAATATGGGAGGTTTGCGTAAAGCAATGCCAATTACATTCTGGACCATGTTGATTTCTTCATTAGCAATCTCAGGAGTTCCCTTCTTCTCAGGATTCTTTTCTAAAGACGAAATTTTATTGACAGCATTCCACCACAGTATTCCATTATACGTTGTTGGATCGATTGCTTCAATCATGACAGCTTTCTATATGTTCCGTTTAATGTTCTTGACTTTCTTCAAAGAATTTAGAGGAACTGAAGAACAAAAACATCACTTACACGAAAGTGGTTCATTAATTACTATTCCACTTATCATCTTAGCTATTTTGGCAACTTTTGGCGGATTAATAAGTTTACCTGGAAACAGCTGGTTAAATGGATACCTTGCTCCTCTTTTCACAAAAGTGGCAGGTGAAGAACACCATTTAGGCGCAACAGAATACACTTTAATGGGTGTAGCTGTTTTAGGCGGATTACTTGGAATTTTAATTGCTTACGTAAAATACTTTAAACAAGATAATGTTCCAGAATCTGATGAAAACATTATTGGTTTAAGCAGACTTTTATATGACAAATATTATGTAGACGAAATCTACGATGCAGTATTTGTGAAACCAATTAATGTTTTATCTAAATTCTTTAGAGATCACGTTGAAACTGTATTATCTGCCGCTGTTTTTGGATTAGGTAAAATAGCAAGCGAAATTGCTTTCCAAGGAAAAAAATTACAAACCGGAAGTATAGGATTATATCTATTTGTATTTGTTTTAGGACTTTGTGCAATTGTTTCCTATATATTTTTAGCTCAATAATATTATTACTATGAACGTTTCTACTATATTAATTATACTTTTAATTGGTGCATTTGCCACTTACTTTTCTGGTGACAAACTAGCTTCAAAAGTTGCTTTACTTTTTAGTTTAGCTGCTTTAGGATGTTCAATTGTATTATTGAATAATTATAACGCTGGCGAAAATATCGGCCTAATCAACAGCTGGATTAATCAGCCAAAAATTTCATTCGCTTTAAACGGTGATGGACTTGGGCTTGCAATGGTTTTATTAACCGCAGCTTTAACTCCGATAATCATATTTTCTTCTTTCGGAAATGAATATAAAAATGCAAAAGGCTTTTATGCTCTAATCTTATTTATGGCATTTGCTATGGTTGGAACTTTCTTAGCAGCTGATGGTCTTTTATATTATATTTTCTGGGAATTAGCACTTATTCCAATTTACTTTATTGCATTAATCTGGGGTAATGGCGACGCTGAAGAACGCAGAAAAGCAGTGGTTAAATTCTTTATTTACACACTTGCTGGTTCGTTATTCATGTTAACTGCATTTATTTATTTATATCAAAAAGCAGGTTCTTTCTTAATCGAAGATTTATATAAAGTAAACTTATCTGCTTGCGAGCAATTCTGGATTTTCTTGGCTTTTTTCTTAGCTTATGCTATCAAAATTCCAATTATCCCTTTCCATACTTGGCAAGCAAATGTATACCAAAAAGCACCAACTGTTGGAACAATGCTTTTATCTGGTATCATGCTTAAAATGGGATTATACAGCGTACTACGTTGGCAATTGCCAATTGCGCCTTTAGCTGCAAAAGAATACATGAATATTTTTATTGCTTTAGGAATTGCTGGCGTAATCTACGGATCAATCGTTGCCTTGAGACAAAAAGATTTGAAAAAATTATTGGCTTATTCTTCTCTTGCTCACGTTGGTTTAATTGCTGCGGGATCGTACACCTTAACTCTTGATGGTTTAAGAGGAGCTGTTTTGCAAATGATTGCTCACGGTTTTGTTGTAGTTGGATTATTCTTTGCTGCTGAAGTAATTTTCAGAAGATATGAAACTAGAGAAATTGAAGAAATGGGCGGAATCCGTACTCAGTCTCCAAAATTCACATCAATGTTTTTAATCTTAGTATTAGCTTCTGTTGCATTACCAAGCACATTTAACTTTGTTGGAGAGTTTACAGTATTGTACAGTTTATCTCAAATCAATATTTGGTTTGCTATTCTTGGCGGAACAACTATCATTTTAGGAGCCTACTATATGTTAAGAATGTTCCAGCATGTTATGTTAGGTGAAACTAATTCTAAAACTTTTTCTGATGTTACGCTTAACGAAGGAGTTTCATTTGCGGTAATCATTGCAGTTTTATTATTCTTTGGTTTCTATCCAAAACCAATCACAGATTTGATTACACCTAGCTTGGAAACTATTTTACAAGTTATCAATAAGAACTAATATTTTAAACAAAAAATAAATTAGGATTCCACTTAAAAATTGAAATCCTAAATCAAAAAGATAAAAATGAATACATTAATAGCTATAACAGGATTGGGTATTTTCTGCCTATTGTTTGAAATTCTTAATTTAAGAAAGGCCATAATTCCTATTACCATTTTGGGTTTAATAGGTGTATTGGCACTTAATTATTGTGAATTTGGAACAGAACAAAGTTATTACAACAATATGATAGCAGTGAGTAAGTTTTCTACAGCTTTTTCATCATTGTTTATCGTTTTGACGATTTTCCTTGTAGCGTTAAGTCACAATTTTTACCAAAATCACCCAACGAAAATTTCAGATTTCGTTGCAATTAAAGTATTCTTATTAGCTGGAGCTGTAGCAATGGTTTCTTTTGGAAACTTAGCGATGTTCTTTTTAGGAATTGAAATCTTATCTATTGCATTATATGTACTTGCTGCAAGTGATCGTTTGAATATCAAAAGTAACGAAGCAGGTATGAAGTATTTCTTAATGGGATCTTTCGCATCAGGAATTATATTATTTGGAATCTGCTTGATCTACGGCGCTATGGGAAGCTTTGATATCAGCGAAATTCACGAAAGTGCTTTGTCTGCAGAGTTACCAATCTGGTTTCCAATCGGAATGATTTTAATGGTTGTTGGAATGTTATTTAAAGTAGCTGCTGTTCCTTTCCATTTCTGGGCTCCAGATGTTTATGAAGGTTCTCCTGCACTAACAACTGCTTTAATGAGTACATTAGCAAAAGTAGTAGCAATAGCAACTTTATTTAAACTGATTGCTGGAATGAACTTTATTTCTTCATTAGAAAATCAAGATCTATTACATACTTTTGAAGTTATAGTGGTTATTATTTCTATTGCTTCAATGTCTGTTGGTAATATTATGGCACTTAGACAAGTAAACGTAAAACGTATGCTTGCTTTCTCTGGAATCTCTCACGCAGGTTTCATGTTAATGACATTGTTAACTGTTTCAGCATCAGCTGGAGTTTTATTGTACTACACTGCTGCTTATGCATTAGCGGGAATCGCAGCTTTCAGTGTGATTTTATATGTATGCAGAGATCAAGATAATGAAGATATTACAAACTTCCACGGTTTAGGAAAAACAAATCCGCTATTGGCTGCAGTTTTAACGGCTTCATTATTATCAATGGCTGGAATTCCTATTTTCTCTGGATTCTTTGCTAAGTTGTTCTTATTCAATCAAACAATTCAAGCAGGATATATTGGTTTAGTAATCGTTGCGGTAATCAATTCTATCATTAGTGTTGGATATTATTTCAAACTGATCATTGCAATGTATTCTAAAGAACCTAATCAAGAAAGAACAGGAAGACCATTCCTTATTTATGCTACAGCTGTAGTGTCAATTGTTTTAAATATTGCTTTAGGTTTATTTCCATCATTAGTTTTAGACTTATTGAAATAAGATAATTTCTTTAAATTAAAATATTCAAAATCCATTAAATTAGTTTTAATGGATTTTTTTTTATGTCTTAAATAAAGAACAGAAATTCATGTTAAAAAATTCTTCTATGCAAGTGCACATCAAAAAATCTCCATATATTTGAATTCAATTAAATGCATTACAATATGAACTTTAATTCAAAAAATCCATTTTTAAACAGTAAGCGTTTTTCGTCTAATACTGAATCAAGAACAGAAGTACACCAAGCTCAGATTATTGATTACAATCAAGAAATGACGGTGTCTGGAACAATTAACAAAACAGCAATCTTATTTCTAATTTTATGCGGAGCTGCTATGGTAACATGGTGGATGGCTTTTAATGGAATGAATCCGATGTTACCAACAATTGGAGGTGCAATTATTGGTTTTATTTTAGTTCTAGTTTCTTCATTCAAACCACAGCTATCTCCTTACCTAGCGCCAGGATATGCTTTATTCGAAGGATTGTTCATAGGTGGTATTTCTGCGATATTTGAATTAAAATTTCCAGGAATCGTAATCAATGCAGTTGGTGCAACTCTTGTTACTTTCTTGGTTTGCCTTGGTTTGTACAAATTTAGAATCGTAAAAGTTACAGAACAATTCAAATCTGTTGTGGTTGCTGCAACGTTAGCAATTGCAACTTATTATTTAATTTCTTGGGTTGTATCAATGTTTACAAGCTGGACACCTGTTCATTATGGAAATTCTATGATGAGTATTGGTATCAGTGTTTTTGTTATCATTATAGCGGCTCTTAACCTTTTCTTAGATTTTGATTTAATTGAAAAAGGTGCAAGAGAAAAAATGCCAAAATATATGGAATGGTTTGGAGCAATGGGATTAATGATCACATTGGTTTGGTTGTATATTGAATTCTTAAGACTTTTATCAAAACTTTCTAGTAAAGACTAATTGTCCAAAAATATTAATTCAGGCCCTTTTGAGTAAAATCAAAAGGGCTTTTTTTTGTTTCTAATAGACTAAAATTTGAATGCCAATTCAATATTCTAGCTAAATCTTCTAAGAATAATCTCCTATTCAAAACACAAAAAGAGTCCATTTCCTACAAAAATTTGAAATGTAATTTATGTAATAAAAAAAAATTACAGATCCTTTTTCTTCTTTTTGTTTAAGGTTTAAAATTACAAAAAAAAGAGAAAGATACGGCTTTCCGTATTTTTCTTACGACATGTAATAAATTACAATTAATGCAATTTATTACATTTTTAATATTTTAAAAGCTAAATAATTCAAGTATCCACTTTTTTTTAGTAAAAAAATTATCGTATTAAAAATTAATATATAATTTTGTGTAATCGATTACAATTAAACCACTTGAAATCGAAAGTAAAAACCACTTACTTATTTTATTAACTATCTTAAACAAACCTTATGAAAAAAAACCTACTTTTCGTGGCTGTCTTTCTCATGACAGTTCAATTATGCCCAAACTATCCAAATTAATGAAGCTTCTGGCTGGTTGGAAACTGCTTTTGTAAAATGGCAGCCAGTCAGTGGTGCTCAGACCTACAATGTCTATTACAGTGGCAATGGATTTACAGACCAAAAAATAGACGACCAGCTTATTAGAAGCTATGGTTCTTATTTCCGCGCTGACATTCCGGGACTTAAAGCCGGAACTTACACTGTAAAAGTAAAACCTGTTATAAATGGCACAGAAGGAACTGGAGCCACAACAGGAAATCTAACTGTAACTGCACACGACAGAAACGGATTTGCTTTTGATGGCGGTCGTGTTCCAGGAGGATACAAAGCAGACGGAACTCCTAAAGACAATGCGGTAATTCTGTACATTACCCAAAATACTAAAAACACTATTTCAATGAATATTACTGGTGCAAGTTCAAACCCTTGTATTGGTTTACAGAATATTCTTTACGCTATCAAGAAAGGAAAAGATACACGTCCGTTTATTATCCGTTTAATCGGAAATATCACTGATATGACGGTTATGGAAGGTGGCGATGTTGTTATTGAAAACGCAAACAATGCTTCGAGTTATGTTACCTTTGAAGGTATTGGAGACGATGCTGTAGCAAATGGATGGGGAGTTAGACTAAAGTCGGCTTCAAACATCGAGGTAAGCAATCTTGGATTTATGAACTGCAATAGTACTGCTGGTGATAACGTAGGAATGCAGCAGGACAATGACCACGTTTGGGTTCATAACTGTGATTTATTCTACGGAAATGCAGGTAGTGATGCTGACCAAATAAAAGGTGATGGTGCACTTGACAATAAAACTTCAACTTATATCACATTATCGTACAACCACTTTTGGGATAATGGAAAAGCAAGTCTTTTAGGTTTAAGCGAAGGAACAACTTCTGGACTTTATATCACGTATCACCACAATTGGTTTGACCACTCCGATTCACGTCATCCTCGTGTGCGTTATTATTCAGCACATATTTATAACAACTATTACGATGGTGTTTCTAAATATGGAGCAGGATCAACTTTAGGATCTTCACTTTTTATTGAAGGAAATTATTTTAGAAATAGTAAGCACCCAATGCTAACTTCACTTCAAGGTTCTGATATTTGGGATGAAGCAAACCAAGTGAATAATGCTGGAACAATGGGAACATTCTCTGGTGAAGCAGGAGGAAGCATTAAAGCTTTCAACAATACTTTTGACGCTTCTAACGGAACAAACAATATGCGTTTCGTAGCTTACAACGATCCAAACCCGCTATACAATATCTCAGGAAAAATAAGCTCTACAACAGATTTTGATGCTTTTGTAGCTGCAACAAGAGGAGAAACGGTAAGCAGTACAGTAAAATCTAAATCGGGTGCCAATGTCTACAACAACTTCGATACAGATGCTAATTTGTATGTAAAAAATCTAGTAATCGATACTCCAGCTGCGGCGAAAACAAAAACGACTCAATATGCTGGACGTGTTTCTGGAGGAGATTTAAAATGGACATTTAATAATGCAACAGATGATACTTCTTCATTAGTAATAACTGCATTAAAAACAGCTCTTACAAACTATACGGGAACTTTAGTAGCTGTACAAGGAGAAGGAAATCCACCTGCTGGAACGCAAACCTTAACTTTGACTTCTGCATCAAACAGCAATCAAACAGTTGCAAGTGGTACTGCAATCTCTTCAATCGTATTTACATGGGGTGGAGATGCAACTGATGCAACAGTAACAGGATTGCCTGCTTCTGGATTATCTTTTGTAAAAAATTCTACAGCTAAAACTATAACTATCACGGGTACGCCAACTGCAACAGTTTCGTATTCCATTGCAACTTCTGGAACTAGTGGTTCCCCAGCCACTGGTTCTGGAACTGTAACAGTAACTGCAGCTGGAACACAAACATTAACTTCATCTGGCAACAACAGCCAAACGGTTTCTTCTGGAACTGCTATTGCTTCGATTGTATTTACTTGGGGCGGAAACGCTACAGATGCAACTGTAACTGGATTACCTGCTTCCGGATTGTCTTTTGTAAAAAATACAACAGCAAAAACTATAACTATTACAGGAACACCAACAGCAAATGTATCTTATTCTGTAACAACATCAGGCACTGCAGGAACACCTGTAACGGCATCAGGAACGATAACGGTTACAACAGGCTCAACTGGCGGATCTGAGCTTCATAACTTTACAACTTCTGGAAAAACAAGTACGTTCTACTCTATTACAGGAAACATGAATTCAACTCCTGGATCTGTGACCTATAACGGATTAACATTGACAGAGCGTTTAAAGATAGAATCTAGTACATCAATAACGTATACAACAACTAGTGCATCAACTTTAACTTTGGTTTTCGATTCAAGCTTTACTGGAACGATTAAAGTAGATAATGTTTCTTATACAGCATCGGCTGGTATCGTAACGGCTTCAATTGCTGCTGGTTCTCATACTATAACAAAAGGCTCTGTTGCCAATTTATTCTATATCAGTACAGTTTACAGCGGAGCGACTTTAAAAATGGCCGCAGTAGCCGAAACTACAACTCCAGAATCAGCAAAAATAATTTTATATCCTAATCCTGTTTCAAGTACATTATACTTATCAGATCCAGAACAGAAAGTACAAAAAGTACTTATTTACAATATTTCTGGAAACCTTGTAGTTAATTCTGGAAACTCTGAAAGTATTGATACAAGCGGTTTAATTCCGGGAACTTATCTAGCTAAAATCTCTACTGTTGATGGATCATTTAACCAAACATTAATTAAAAAATAACTTAACTTAAAAAGGCTTCCAAATCTGGAAGCCTTTTTAACTTTATTATCATTATCTTCTTCGATTTCTAAACTCCTCTTGTTCTGTAACTTTTCCAAATTCATTCAAACATTTTTTGATTGTTTCGAGATTAAAACCAACAAAAAACAACATTCCAATAAAAATGGTGATCCAACTGTACATAATTTTTACACCAGAAATATCTGAAGCCACAACATAAAAGACAATTGTTGGCAAAATAGCAACAAGTAATGTTAATCCTAAAGATAACATAAGCGGATTAATAAAATAGCTATTGAAACTTTTAAGGCCCAGTTTTCTAATCACTATTGAAATAAATAACAGCGCAACAATACTAAAAATAATACCTGCAAAACCATAAATTAAAACTTGGTCCCCTAGATTGTTAATCTGGGTTTCATGACCAAAAAAAGTATTAAAACTGAATCCCATCATACTTCTTTTCATTGAGTGTAACTTCAAATAAACCTTGCGTTCTATAACCAATCATTTTGGCTAATATAAAATTAGGGAATTCCTGAATTCCAACATTATAAAGACTTACACTATCATTAAAAAACTCTCTCCTGTCTGCAATTTTATCTTCCATCTGAGAAACTCTTTTCTGCAATTCTAGAAAATTATTGTTGGATAAAAGAGCTGGATAATTTTCAGAAACTGCAAATAGATTTTTCATGGTTTTTGAAAACTCATTGGCATTTTCTATTTTTTCATCAACTGTTTTTGAATTCAAAAAATCAGTTCTTAATTTGGTCAAACTGGTTAGCATTGCGGTTTCATGTTCCATAAATTTCGAAGCTACTTTTACCAATTCTGGAACTTCATCAGCTCTCTGCATTAAAATAACATCAATGTTTCTAAAAGCTTTCTCATAATTATTCTTTAGCATAACCAACTTATTATAAATTCTGATAAGTACATTAAAAAATATAAGTATGAGAAGTAATCCAACAATTAAGGCAATGTTTTGAGCGGTCATATTTTTTTAATTTAAAATGATATAAATGAGTATAAGGGAAATGAAAAACAAAGTCACCAAAAAAGAGTCTAATAAAGGTTTGTATTTATTTCTGAATGAAATACTTCTCGGCATAGCAATGCCAAAAACAGTATCTGGACTTCCTTTTCTAATTATGGTAGTACCATTGTCTGAATCTGCGTAACCTATAAGTAGCATATAATCATTGCTTTTTAAGTACGTTTCGGTATACCTGGTCTTTCCTCCCGCTTGATTATCTATTCTGTTAAAATAATATTCTAATCCTTCCCCATCTACTGTTACCGAGCCTGTTTCGTCTTTTATCTTAAATTTACCTGTTTTAATTTCTGAAAAAATAGTGCTGTAAGTCGTTCTTCCATCATCATCGCGAGGACTTTCTTTTTCAATTTTATAATAATATCCAATACAAGGTTTATTAAAATAGGGGGAAATAATGGGTTCGATTTCTTCTAAATCTCCTACAATCTCTACCTGACCCATCGCTATTGCATCAATTTTTGAAGTTGGTAAAATAGACTGCAGCCTCATAAATTTGCTTTTATTACTTGGGAAAAATATAGAACTAACTATAATGAAACCTGGAATAATAAGCAAAAGAAGTTTCAAATTTCCATTTTCAGCCAAATAGATAAAAGATAAAATAATACCGATCAAAACAACGATTCCAAGGATTTTTTTACTCAATGGTGTTTTTTGAATATTATGTTTTCGATTGAATTTTTCCCTTTCTATCCTTTCCTCTTTACTGCTTCTAATTCCCGAAACAATCATTCCAATAAAAGCCGATAAAAAAACAGACAAAAACAATAGCAATACAACTGCCAAAGGATACGAAGAATCAATTAAAAAACTGAGTCCGACAAGTACGGGAGATAAAACAAAAAACAGCCAAGATGGAAATTTAAAATTAAAAAGTCCTGAATAAATGACCGTCTGGAACAAAGCAATTCCTAAACTAAAAAGCATCAGAAAAACAACCTCTACGGCATCTGTTTTATTTTGAGTTAAAAATTCGAAAAGATCATTCATAAAATGATAAATAATGATATTGTTAAAGGTTTAAAATAGGATCTCAACTTCCGTAGAAATTAATTTTCTGATTTTATTTCTTTCTTCATCTGAAATTGGATTATTACTTAAATCCAAACCAATCAATTTACTCAATTTATTGATTTCATTTGGAACTTCGGTAATTTGGTTATGACTTAAAATAAGAAACTTCAAATTTTTAAACTTCAAAATCTCTTCAGGAAATAGTGTCAATTTGTTCTTAGACAAATCCAATTCTAGTACTAATTCTGGTTTAAATTTCGCTTGCTCCAGATCATAGAAAGATGTTTTTTCTCTTTTCTTCTCTTCTTTATTTTTACTCAAAAGGCCAAATCCTGCTAGAATAAGTGCTGCCACAAAAAAGATGCACAAAAAAGCAACCCAAACAGGATCTTGATTTTTTTCGTTTGTGAAAAGTCTTTGGTAAATATAAAATGCCATTCCGAAAAACAGAACCAGAAATAAACCTAAAAAAATTAAATAAAGAAGGTATTTAAAAAAGGTAAAAATCACTTTTTTCACGCTGGAAGTATTTTTTGCAAATCGAAAATAGACAACTAACGTCAAGATTAAGACCCAAAAAACAGCAACTCCAATTTTAGCCCATAGGTTTCCATTTTCAATAATCGAAAAGGAAATAAAAGTTGGAAACATCAAAACAAACCAAATAATTATTCCTCCAATTCCAATAGAAAAACAGCCAATTTTATCCTCTTTCCCATTTGATTTCAACCAAAAATAGGCCAATAAAAACGATAAAAGAAGTACTCCAATAAATCCGTATCCAAAAGGGGTAAGTCCGGCTAAAAAAAATAGAGTCATTTTGGGTTGCTTATAATTTATAGAAAGTTTAGGCTAATAAAAGTAAAAATACTACAAATTTTTAGCATTAAAAAACCGCCTTTCTCAAATACTGAAAAAAGCGGTTTTATTTATTTTAAACTTCCCTTCCTACAAGTCAAATTTAATTCCCTGTGCTAACGGAAGATTTGTTGTATAATTAATGGTATTTGTCTGACGTCTCATATAAATTTTCCACGCATCAGATCCTGACTCACGCCCTCCTCCTGTTTCTTTTTCACCACCAAAAGCACCTCCGATTTCAGCACCAGAAGTTCCTATGTTTACGTTTGCAATTCCGCAATCAGAACCTGTCGCAGATAAAAATCTTTCTGCTTCGCGTAAATTATTCGTCATAATTGCAGAAGATAACCCTTGAGCAACACCATTTTGAATTTCGATGGCATTCTCTACTTCTCCAGAATATTTAATTAAATACAAAACTGGAGCAAATGTTTCATGCTGTACAATTTCAAACGAATTTTCAGCTTCCGCAATGGCTGGTTTTACATAACAGCCACTCTCGTAACCTTGACCAGAAAGCACTCCTCCTTCTACAAGGATTTTTCCGCCTTCGGCTACAACTTTATTCAAAGCCGCTGCATACATTTCTACAGCATGAGTATCAATTAGTGGTCCAACATGATTGTTTTCGTCAAGCGGATTTCCGATTCGTAACTGCTTATAGGCCGCAACCAGAGCATCTTTTACTTTATCATAAATACTCTCATGAATAATCAGTCTTCGAGTTGAAGTACAACGTTGTCCAGCAGTTCCAACAGCGCCAAAAACAGCACCAATAACCGTCATTTTAATATCTGCATCTGGAGTAACAATAATAGCATTATTTCCTCCTAATTCTAATAATGATTTTCCTAATCTTCCTGCAACAGTTTGTGCTACGATTTTCCCCATTCGGGTAGAACCTGTAGCTGAAATAAGAGGAATTCGAGTATCTACAGTCAACAACTCTCCTATTTTATAATCACCATTTATTAAACACGAAATTCCTTCTGGAAGATTGTTTTCTTTTATAACTTGAGCAATTATATTTTGGCACGCAATTCCGCAAAGAGGTGTTTTTTCAGAAGGTTTCCAAACGCAGACATCTCCAGAAATCCAAGCTAAAGCTGTGTTCCAAGACCAAACTGCAACTGGGAAATTAAATGCCGAAATAATTCCAACAATTCCAAGCGGATGATATTGTTCGTACATACGGTGTCCAGGTCTTTCAGAATGCATTGTTAACCCATGAAGCTGGCGAGATAAACCTACTGCAAAATCGCAGATATCAATCATTTCCTGTACTTCTCCATATCCTTCTTGTAATGATTTCCCCATTTCATAAGAAACCAATTTACCAAGCGCTTCTTTATTTTGTCTCAATTTTTCTCCAAACTGACGAACAATTTCACCACGCTGTGGAGCAGGAATTAATCTAAAAGTTTTAAAAGCTTCTGCAGCAGTTTGAATTGTTTTTTCGTAATCTGCTGCCGTTGACATTTTTACCGAAGCAATTAATTTTCCATCAACTGGCGAATAACTTTCTAAGATTTCTCCAGAAGAAAAATTATTAATTCCTGTTGATGTTCCTTCATTTATTGTCTTGATGCCCAATTTATCAAGAGCTTCCTTCATTCCAAATTGCGATGCTATTGTTGTCATTGTAACTTTTTTGGTTAAAATTGTTATATTTTTATGTAAAGATATTATTTTAGAATTAATTTTCAGTTGAAGTTAATTCATAAATCAAAGTAAATTTAAGTTTATTTTATAGTATTAACAGAACCGAAACCTCATTATTGAATTTATTTAATGAAATTTGCAGTACTTAAAAATTAAAAAATATGACCCTTTTCAATAGGCTTCTGCTTTGTTTTCTTTTAGTTACGACCAGTATATTTTCTCAAAAGGAAAAAACCTCTTTTTCTGTAGTTCCATTGGGAGTAATGGGCGGTATCGACGAAAAAAATCTTTCGGCTTATTTAATCGCTCCAGCCAATACAACTGATTATATCTGTCTTGATGCTGGAACTGTAAACGCCGGAATCGAAAAAGCTATAGAAAATAAAACTTTTAAAGTTTCTACAAGCGAAGTTTTACGAAAATACATCAAAGGATATTTGATTTCTCATGCACATTTAGATCATGTGTCAGGTTTGATAATCAATTCTCCTGCCGATTCTTCGAAAACGGTTTATGCTACAAAGAAATGCATGGAAATGATGGAAAACCATTATTTCAACGATCAGACTTGGGCTAATTTTGGAGATGCAGGTGCTGGTTTTCATATCAAAAAATATCATTTTCAGACTTTAGATTTGGCGAAAGAAACTCTTTTGACCAATGCTAAAATGACGGTTAAAGCATTTCCTTTAAGCCATGTTAATCCGTTTGAAAGTACCGCTTTCTTAATTAAAAACGACAATAATTATGCTTTGTATTTAGGTGATACAGGGCCTGACGAAGTGGAAAAAAGCAATAATCTCCGTGATTTGTGGACAACTGTTGCGCCATTGGTTAAGGCCAAGCAATTGAAAGGAATTTTTATTGAAGTTTCGTTTCCAAATGAACAGCCCGATAAATTTTTGTTTGGTCATTTGACTCCGAATTATTTAATGAAGGAACTTCATGTTTTAGAGGAATTAGCAGGAAAAGGTTCTCTGGAAAACTTTAAAATCATTATTACACATTTGAAACCTCCTGCAAAGAATATTGCAAAAATTAAAGAGCAGTTAAAAACTCAAAATAATTTAGGATTGAAGATTATTTATCCTGAGCAGGGGAAAAATTTTAGTTTATAAAATGTTTATTTTGTAAGTTTATTTCTATATTTTAGCCGAATATTCAAATTCACAATGGAGATTATTTGGTCTAAAAAAGCGCAATATAACTTTGATAATATTCAAAATTACCTTGAACAATTTTAGTCGCCACACATAGCTCAAAAATTCATTAAGGATGTTTTACACATTATAACTTTATTACAAAACAATCCTATGCTTGGAAAATACGATACGAAATTGAAATGTCGAAGTATAATTATTTCAAAAAACATTACTCTATATTATGAACTTACAGACAATCATATTGAATTGATCTCATTTTATAACAATCGACAAAAACCAATAAATTTTATATAAGATTTTTGCTCTTCAGCTTGGCTAACATTTGTTCATGTGTTATAAAATCTCCATTTTTTATATCTTGCTTTCCTTGCTCAATATCCGCCTTTAACTCTAACATAAAATTTTCTTCTGGAGAAAGTATTTTAGCAATAGATAATACTTCGTCAGGAGTAAATGACAGTGTTTTCAATTTACGATAAAATGTTGGACTAGGAATTCCTACTTTTTCAATTATGTAGTTTTTCTTGTAAGGGGATTTTTCCATTAATCCTTCAATATTATCAACTATATTCTTATATGCGATTATTTCTTGTATCATGATTGATATGTTTTTATTTCGTTTTTGATACAAATATAAAAAATAAAGCACATATATATGTGCTTTTTGCAGTTAAATACTTCTTATTTCTTAGCCGTAAATCTAGGATCGGTTTCCATAACAGTTCCACAATTATCACAAGTTCTTAATTCTTCTGAATTATAGAAGTGCTCAAAATGAGGAAGAAAGTCTTTCTCTATGTTATGAAGTTCAAAATATACTTCATACAATTTATGATTGCAGTTATCGCAATGCCAAAGCAAACCATCTGTAAAACCTTGTCCAGCACGTTTTCTTTCGATTACGAGTCCGATAGAACCTTCTGAACGAACGGGAGAATGAGGCACTTTTGCAGGATGCAAATACATATCGCCAGCATTTAATTCCATTTCTTTACGCTGTCCATCTTCCTGAATGACGACCTTAATACTTCCTTCTAACTGATAAAAAAGTTCTTCTGTTTCGTTATAATGGTAATCTTTTCGTGCATTTGGTCCAGCAACTATCATTACAATATAATCTCCAGAATCAACATACAGGTTTTTATTTCCAACAGGCGGTTTTAGTAAATGACGGTTTTCGTCAATCCATTGAGTCAGGTTAAAAGGTTTTGCTATAGCCATTTTTATTCAAAATTTATGAAAAGCTAAGGTAGTGAAATTGTAGAGACGCACCGCAGTGCGTCTATGGGTTTGTATTTTAATTTCTGAAAAACTTCAGACGCACTGCAGTGCGTCTCTACCTTAAAAACTCTTTTATCAAATAAACATAAACCGGAAAATGATCACTAAAACCTGCATCGCTCAATGTATTCCGCAACGGATATCCTTTATATGCACCAGAATTTTGAATAAGATAAGACCGATTGAAAATACCTGCTTTCCAAAAATTAAAAGTCGAAAAATCAGCTTTAACTAAGGATTCTGTTAGGATAATTTGATCAAAAATATTCCAAGAGTCACGATAAGCAATAGTTCCTAAGCCATTTTTAGCAAGCTCTTCAAACGGATTAAAAACATCAAATTCAGCAACTTCAGCTTTTATTCCCTTAGCTCCTAACCCTATTTTTATACTTTTATTAAATGGTCCGTCATTAAAATCTCCCATTGTCAATACCTTTGCCTGCGGATTAATCTGTTGCAATGAATCAATAATTTTTCGGTTCAATTTTCCTGCGGCTTCCCGAAATACCATTGTTGCTTTTTCTCCGCCAGATCTGGACGGCCAGTGATTGACAATAATATGGATTTCTTCGTCTTCTAAAAATCCTGATACCAAAAGCTGGTCTCTTGTAAAAACTCGATTTTTATTTTCTTTTTTAATTTCAATTTCGTCATCCAAAACTTCTGCTTCTTGTTCTTTTTTGACCATTTCTTTTTTGTAAATAATTAAAGGAATATTCGAATAAGAAGTGGGTCTAAAATATTTTTTCTGATACAGCAAAGCCACATCAATTCCTCGTTTGTCTGGCGAATCAAAATGAATGATTCCTAAATCTAGTGGCAATAGCTTTGGTTCTTTTATCAAATCTTCTAAAACGCCACGATTCTCTATTTCAGCTCCTCCAATTAAAGTTGGAGCATTTGAATTCTCGGGTGTACCAATTTCAGATATTACCTTTGACAAATTTTTTAATTTCTGCTGGTATTTTTCCGTTGTCCAATGCTGCGCACCGTTTGGAGTCCATTCATCATCATTTGTAAATTCATCATTTACAGTATCGTAAAGATTTTCAAAATTGTAAAAAGCTACAGTATGTATTTTGTATTTTTTCGGTTGGCTAAACAGAACATTCAACGCAAAAAGAATAATCAAAGAGAATTTATATTTTAACGGCATAGAGAAGATTTTAAAAAAAACAAACTTAATTATTTGTAAGATTTTTACCTAAATAAAATTTAAAAATATTACATTTGTTTCTAATAAAACTCTTGTATCTTGCTCAAAAAATCTGACAATTTATAACATGAAAAAAATACTGTTTTTTGCTTTATTCTTGAGCTTTATAATTCCATTTTACGGACAAAAAAATAGTTCCAGAGCAGAGGAAATCAGAAAACAATATAAAATTCCAGAATTGGCTTATGCAGTTGTTTCTTCAGATTCTATACTTGAAATTGACGCTTTAGGACTTCAACGTTACAAGTCTTCTCATAAAGCAAAAATTAATGATATATTTCGTTTAGGATCCATCACAAAAACGGTCACAAGTTATATTGCGGCGACTTTAGTTAAAGAAGGAAAAATAAACTGGAATTCTAAATTTTTTGATTTATATCCTGAATTAAAAGCAGAAAGTAATCCAGAAATTTATAATGTAACCTTGCAAGATTTCTTGACATTTAGAGCCCCAATTCCAACTTGGTCTTACGGAAATGCAACTCCAAATCAACAAGAAATTAAAGGAAATAATCAAGAACAGCGTTATGAGTTTATAAGCTGGTTTTTTAAGCAAAAACAAATTGTTACAGAAAAACAAGAATGGTATGGGTCCAATCCAAGTTTTGTTGCTGCAGGTTTAATGCTTGAAAAAGCAACTGGAAAAAGTTATGAAACTTTAGTGCAAGAGTTGGGTAAAAAGCTAAATATTAACTTTGGTTTTGGACAACCAAACGTGACTGATATAAACCAGCCGTGGGGACATGATGAAAATTTGAAGCCTGAAAAACCATTTGTAAATTATAAATTAAATTGGCTTTCATCAGCAGGAAATATCAATGTAAATCTTCCTGATTTTTGCAAATTTACGCAGATGCAATTGCAAGGTTTGTTAGGAAAATCAAAAATATTGTCTGAAGAAGAATTTAATAAAATGCATTTTGGTTTTCCTGAATTTTCTTTTGGATGGTATTCTGAAATAAATGAAAAATCGGGATTAAAATATTCTTTTCACTACGGAAATCCAGGAAACATTTTTAACCAAAGTGTATATTTGCAAAGACATCGATAAAGCTTTTATCTTATTTGCCAATGTGCAATCTGAAGAAGCAGACAAAGGTTTAATGTTGCTTTTGGCCGAACTGCAAAAACAATATGGAGGTTAAATTGTTAAACCTTAAAAATTAATTTTATAATTTTAAGCAAAAGAAAAAAATGAATAAAAACTGCTTTCACTATATAAAGAGACACTTTGTCTTTTGTAAACTCGCATTTCTTATTTTTGCTTTACAATCATTCAACTGTCAATCTCAACAAAACATGATAACACCGCCTTATTTACAAAAAGGAGATACTGTGGCACTTTTGGCAACAGCAAGAAAAAACATCGATGACAATTTAAAACCAACAATAGATTTATTGCACAGTTGGGGGTTAGAAGCCGTAATCGGGTCAACAATTGGTTTAGATTATCATCAATTGGCTGGAACAGATGAACAGAGAGCTGCCGATTTTCAGAAACAAATGGACAATCCAAATGTTAAAGCTATCTGGTGCGTTCGCGGCGGATATGGAACTGTTAGAATGTTGGATTTATTAGATTTTACGAAATTTAAACAGCATCCTAAATGGGTTATCGGTTTTAGTGATGTAACGGTTCTTCATAATCATTTGAATACGATGGGCTATAAATCTATTCATGGCATTATGCCAGTAACCGTTCCTAGAGCGACGCCAGATGCCGTCAGCTCATTAAAAGCCGCTTTATTTGACGAACCTATTTCTTACTCTATTAGTCCAAATCCTATGAATCGTTTAGGAAGTGCTACTGGAGAATTGGTTGGAGGCAACTTGTCTATTTTATATAGTTTGTTAGGATCCCCATCGGCAATTGACTGCAAGGATAAAATTTTATTTATCGAAGATTTAGACGAATATCTGTATCATATTGACCGTATGATGATGAATCTAAGACGTAACGGATGTATCGAAAATCTAAAGGGAATTATCATTGGCGGAATGACAAGCATGAAAGACAATGAAGTTCCTTGGGGGAAAAATGCATTGGAAATTATTGATGATGTTACGAAAAAATACAATATTCCAGTCATTTTTAATTTCCCAGCCGGTCATATTAGAGACAACAGAGCTTTAATTATGGGAAATACTATTTCTATAGAAGTTACTGCTTCTGGAAGTACGGTTACTTTTAAAAAGTAATATCACATTGCTTAGGATCTAAGCAAATCTCACAATACCACATAAAATCTCGCAAAGACGCGAAGTCGCAAAGTTTTAATATCCTTTGTGGCTTCGCGTCTTTGCGTGCAAAAAACATAAAATTAATATGACGCTTTCAAAACTCAAAACTCAAAACTTGAAACCTGAAACTTGAAACTTGAAACAAAAAAACAAAACCCATGGCAGAACATAACGATTTAGGAAAATTAGGAGAAGATCTCGCTGCGGCACATCTTGAAGAAAATGGATATTCGATTATAGAACGAAACTTTGTTATCCAAAAAGCAGAAATAGATATAATTGCACAAAAAAATAATGTTTTGGCAATTGTTGAAGTTAAAACTCGTTCTAGTTTAGATTTTGGTTCTCCGCAAGATTTTGTGAAGTCCAAAAAAATTCAATTACTCATTAAAGCAGTAAATGCCTACATAAACGATAGGGAAAAGGATTTTCAAGAAGATTTAGAAATCCGTTTTGATATCATTGCGGTCCATAAAAACGGCGAATCATTTGCAATTGAACATCTTACTGATGCTTTTTATCACTTTTAACATATTTTTTTATTGTTATAATTGTAACAATTTGTTTTTTTATTTATATTTGCAAAGAATTATAACATCGCAATGTTAAATTAACTACCAACTCAACTGTTACCAAAAAAAAAAAAATTATGAAAACTGTTTCTTCTATTGTAGAAAACTACATTAAAACAAAACCATTTTTATTAAATGCCCTGTCACTCGGAATTATTAACCTAACTTCACTTTCGCGAAATATTATGACCGAATTAGAAAGTGAGTTTGGCAAAGAAGTAAAACAAGGCGCTGTTGTAATGTCTTTAAAACGACTAACGGAAGAACTAGATTTTAAACTAAACCACAAAATCAATAAAGTAATTAAAAATATTGGTGAAATCACAGTTCGTTCGGAACTTACCGATTACACTTTTGCTGCATCTGAAACGGTCTTAAACAAACAAGCAGATTTGATCTCTGATATTAATGCTTTATCTGATATTTTTTATACCTCATCTCGTGGAGTAAATGAAACTAATATTGTAGTGAGCAGCAGTGTAAATCACTTGGTTGAAAAACACTTTATGAGAGAAAAATTAATCCAGAAATTGGATAATTTAGCTTCTATTACAGTAAAATTACCAAAAGAGAACATTGTTGTCCCTGGTATTTACTACTTCATTTTCCAGCGTTTGGCTTGGGAAGGAATCATTATCAATGAGGTAATTTCGACTTCAAATGAATTTACTATTTTAGTCGGAGAAGATCAAGTTGATGTTGCTTTTAAAGTAATTAAAGACTTGAAAAATTAATTAAATAAGATAAAGAATCGCTTTGATTCTTCTTTATAACAAAAAAATCCTTTTGTCTTTTTAATAAAAGATGAAAGGATTTTTTTGTTATAAAGAAGTACATCAACATAATTCTATTTTTAGCAAATAAGAATATTCTCAAAAGTAAAATTCAAAAATTACTTTCTACTTCAGAAAAGCGTCAATATGACACTTACTTGCAGAATGCCACTTCACAATGTATTTTATGTCTTTCTCTAAAAAAACTAACAAAAAATTTGAATTAAGTTTTTTTATATATGATTTATTGAGAATAATATTTTTATATATTTGTGAAGAAGTCAGACATCAGACCTCGAATTTTGATAGTTTAAGACCACTAGAATTAAATAAATGCAAATTAAATTGTTCAAAGCGGCTAACCATAGTGAAAAATTATTGCTAAGTGAACTCCAAAAAGGAAACTTAAAAAACAAGCTATAAAATAGCTTCCACCCAAACGAAGGCAGATTTTAAAATGTCGGAAAAAAGGAATGAGCTACGAAGAAATAAGCAAGGAACTCGGAATCTCGATAAATGCATTCCGGAACCAAATAAGTAAAGCGCTCGAATTGATGCGCGGTTTTTTTTAACTTCATAATAAAATTATCTAACCAAAACCACAAATATTACCCTTAAAATCACTCTTCGGAGTGATTTTTTTTGATCAATTCCAAGTGCTATATTTCCTAAAAGTTTCTATCATTTCGACCGAAGGGAGCACGATTTCTGTAGATTCAGAAATTAATTTAGAAGCTTACCAATATTTAATACTTAAAAAAGAATAAAAGCTTATAATAAAGTTAGATTTGCAAAAAACTAAATAAAATGAATTTTCAATCCCAAAAAACACTGCTTCAAATGCGTTTGAACAAAAAAACAGCGTTTTTATTTTTTACTATCCTAAGTGTATTTTCACTTCAGGCACAAGAAATAGCTTCGCCAGACAAAAATCTTTCTCTAAAATTTGAATTAAAAGAAGGTGGTATTCCGTTTTACCAATTATCATACAAACAGAAACCAGTTATTAAACCAAGTTCTTTAGGTTTAGAGCTTAAAAACAATGCTTCGTTTATGGATGGTTTTACCATTACAAATACAGCACAATCTTCTGTTGATGAAAATTGGAATCCGGTTTTAGGAGAAGAAAAAACAATTCGCAATCATTACAACGAATTGGTTGTCACTTTAGCGCAAGCGAAAAACAACAATCGATTTATCCGTATTCGTTTCCGTTTATTTAACGACGGATTGGGATTTAGATATGAATTTCCGAAACAAAATGACCTGAATTATTTTGTAATTAAAGAAGAGCGCACCGAATTTCAGTTGGCTGGAAATCATAAAATTTTCTGGATTCCAGGAGACTATGACACCAACGAATATGCTTATACAACATCAAAGATTTCAGAAATCCCTTCTTTGATGAAAAAAGCTACGATTGAAATCAATGCACAGCAGCCAATTAAAGAATTGTCAGTACAAACACCATCTATGATGAAGTCTGATGATGGTTTATATATCAATATTCACGAAGCAGGATTAATTAATTATCCAGCAATGTATCTTGAAGTTGATGCTAAAACCAACAAAATGACAAGTCATTTAGCACCAGATGCCGTTGGCGCAAAAGGCTACATGCAGACTGATGCTCAAACACCTTGGAGAACTATTGTGGTAAGTGATAAAGCAACTGATATTTTAGCTTCAAAATTAATTTTAAACCTTAACGAACCAACCAGTTACAAAGATGTTTCATGGATTAAACCAGTAAAATACATTGGAATTTGGTGGGAATATTTCGTAGCTGGAAGAAGTACATGGGCTTTCGGGAAAGAAAACAACGTAAAAATGACAGATGATTTTACGAAACTTACTCCAAACGGAAAACACGGAGCCACAACAGAACGCGCAAAAGAATACATTGATTTTGCTTCTAAAAATGGCTTTGATGCAATCCTTATTGAAGGTTGGAACATTGGCTGGGAAGACTGGATTGGCAATTGGAAAGAAGACGTTTTTGATTTCGTTACCGCATATCCCGATTTTGATGTAAAAGCGGTTCATGCTTATGCAGCTTCAAAAGGTGTAAAAATTATCATGCACCATGAAACTTCAGGTTCTGCAACCAATTACGAACGTCGTTTAGATCGTGCTTTTCAATTTATGAATGATAACGGTTATGATGCTGTAAAAACAGGTTATGTAGGACAGATTATTCCGCGTGGAGAACATCATGACGGACAATGGATGGTCAATCATTACATCAACGTTGCGAAACGTGCTGCCGATTATAAAATTATGATCAACAGCCACGAAGCCGTTCGCCCAACGGGATTAAACCGAACTTTTCCAAACTGGATTGCTCAGGAATCAGCGCGCGGTACCGAGTTCGAATCTATGGGAGGATTAGCTCCAGATCACACTACAATTCTGCCATTTACCCGCTTAATGGGAGGCCCAATGGATTATACGCCTGGAATTTTCCAGACCGATCTTTCCTATTACGGAACAGGAAGTTCACAACGAGTAAACACTACTTTAGTAAAACAATTGGCTTATTATGTAACTATGTACAGTCCGTTGCAAATGGCGGCTGATATTCCTGGAAATTACGAGCGTTTTCCAGATGCATTTCAGTTTATTAAAGACGTAGCTGTAGATTGGGATAACAGTTATATTCTAGAAGCCGAACCTGGAGATTACATTACAATTGCTCGTAAAGCAAAAGGCAAAAACGAATGGTTTATTGGCGGAATTACAGATGAAAATGCCAGAACAGCAAACATTTCTTTTGATTATTTACCTGCAGGAAAAAATTTCGTTGCCACAATTTATGCCGATGCTAAAGAGGCCAATTGGAGTCAAAATCCACAGAAGTATAAGGTTGCTAAAGTTATCGTAAACTCAAAAAGCAAATTGAAGCAGTATTTAGCTCCTGGTGGAGGTGTTGCCATCAGTATTAAAGAAGGAATGGCTTCCGATTTAAAAGGATTGAAAAAGTTATAATTTAAAGTGCTAAGATACTAAGGCATTTAGTTTCTTAGTTTTTTGCCACGAATTTCACACTAGATTATTTCTAAAGATTTTAAAACTAAAAAACTGATTTTAAATAAATTCGATTGGGTTGAAATATAAAAGCGCATGAAATTCATGCGCTTTTATATCTTTTAAAATGTGTAATTCAGAGCAAATCCTAAATTATTCTCCGATGTGATTTCATTTTTATTTAATGCGGGTTTAAAAGCTAAATTCTCATTTACATTAAACTGAGATAAAGCAGCATCAACGTTAGCGTCGATAATGTTTAAGACATAAAAACCAACCATAAACAAAGCCGATAAATCTCTATTTCTTTGATAGCCTTTTTGAGCTGTAATTAATTGGCTTTCGCTTAAACCAGCCAAAAATTCAGAATCGCTTTTTTTACCTTCAAGCCTATTTTTGTATTCATTTCTATAAAGATTGTAATTCTTCTGATTATCGATGTAGAAATAGGCACTCGTGCCAATAGCACCATATACCAAAGGAAGTTTCCAATATTTTTTATTATAAATCTGTCCTAAACCAGGCAAAACTGCCGAATAAAAAGCTGCTTTTGCTGGACGAAGCGGATCGATTGTTTCTGATTTTAAGGAATCATTTGAAATAATTCTATCTTTTCCCTGAGCGAAAATTGAAGTAAATCCAAGAAGTAAAAAAAGAACAAGAAGTTGATTCTGCATATAAAGTGTCTTTGAAAATTTTGGTTCAAAGAAAACTTTTTAATTCTAAGGTTTTTCTTAAATAAAAGATAAAGAAAACTTAATTTTTGATTCGCCACGACTCGAGCGATAGCGAACAGGCGGAGCAATTCACGAATTATTTTAAAAAGATTTATAAAAATTAAATTCGTGAATTCGTGGCTATCTTTTTACTCCTCAAACAACTCCATCAACTCCAAAGCTCGTTTTATCGACTTCACATTTTCAAAAGTCAATAACAAGCGTAGGCCATTCACGGTTTGTTTTTCTTTCATTTTGCAAAGATTACTATGCTTTTGAACAAAGTTTAAAACATTTCTAAACTTCACAGACTGGTAATAATCTGATTGTTGATCGGATACAAAATAGCCAATCATTTTGCCTTGCTTCAAGACTAATTTCTCGATTCCGACTTTTGTAGCAATCCATTTTATTCTAATGCTGTTTAACAATGCTGTTGCCTGTTTTGGCAATGGCCGAAACGGTCAATTAATTTTTTCTCAAATTCCTGTAATCCCGCTTCGTCTTTTATTGCTCCTAATTCGTTGTATAAAACCAAACGTTCCGAAACGTTATTGATATATTCATCTGGGAATAATAATTCGAAATCGGCATCAATTTGAATGTCTTTTACGTATTCTTTGGTATCAATATCATTTTCTTCAGGATACAAATCTTTGAATTCGTTTTCCTTCAATTCTTCAATGGCTTCATTCATGATTTTCTGGTAGGTATCAAAACCAATTTCATTAATGAAACCGCTTTGTTCTCCACCCAATAAATCTCCAGCACCACGAATCTCCAAATCTTTCATGGCAATATTGAAACCGCTTCCCAATTCGCTGAATTGTTCCAACGCCTGAATACGTTTTCTGGCATCTTCGGTCATTGACGAATACGGCGGACAAATGAAATAACAGAATGCTTTTTTGTTGCTTCGCCCTACTCGACCGCGCATTTGATGCAAATCTGATAATCCGAAATTATTGGCATTATTGATAAAAATCGTATTTGCATTTGGAACATCCAAACCACTTTCTATAATTGTGGTTGCCACCAAAACATCAAAATCTCCATTCATGAAACCTAGCATCAATTCTTCGAGTTTGGCACCGTCCATTTGTCCATGACCAATTCCGACTCTTGCATTTGGAACCAAACGCTGAATCATTCCTGCCACTTCTTTTATGTTTTCAATTCTATTATTGATAAAGAAAACCTGTCCGTTTCTCTGAATTTCATACGAAATCGCATCACGAATAATTTCTTCATTAAAACCAACTACATTCGTTTCAATAGGATATCGGTTTGGCGGAGGCGTTGTAATTACCGATAAATCTCGAGCCGCCATCAAAGAAAACTGAAGCGTTCTCGGAATTGGTGTTGCCGTTAAAGTCAATGTATCGACATTGGCAGCAATGGTTTTCAGTTTATCTTTTACGTTTACACCAAACTTTTGTTCCTCATCAACAATCAATAATCCTAAGTCTTTAAAAACTACATTTTTATTGACCAATTGATGTGTTCCAATTACGATATCTAGTTTTCCTTCGGCTAAATCTTTTAAAGTCTGTGTTTTCTGTTTTGCAGTTCTAAATCGGTTTAAGTAACCAATTGTAACCGGCATATCTTTTAATCGTTCCGAAAAAGTTCTATAATGCTGGTAAGCCAAAATAGTTGTGGGAACCAAAACAGCCACTTGTTTACTATTATCAACCGCTTTAAAAGCAGCACGAATCGCAACCTCTGTTTTTCCAAAACCAACATCACCACAAACCAAACGATCCATTGGGCGATCGCTTTCCATATCGGCTTTCACTTCTGCCGTCGATTTCATTTGGTCTGGCGTGTCTTCGTAAATAAACGAACTTTCCAATTCGTTTTGAAGATAACTGTCAGGCGCAAACTGAAATCCTTTTTCTAAACGGCGTTTTGCATAAAGCTGAATCAAGTTGAATGCAATATGTTTGACGCGCGCTTTGGTTTTTTGTTTTAAAACCTTCCAAGCGTTTGATCCTAGTTTATATATTTTTGGAGGGGTTCCGTCTTTTCCGTTGTATTTCGAAATTTTATGAAGCGAGTGAATACTCACATACACAATATCATTATCGGCATAAACCAATTTTATCGCTTCCTGCGTTTTGCCTTCAACCTGAATTTTCTGCAAACCGCCAAACTTTCCAATTCCGTGATCGATGTGTGTTACATAATCACCAACCGAAAGTGCCGTTAATTCCTTAAGCGTAATATTCTGCTTTTTCGAATATCCGTTTTTGATGTTGAATTTATGATAACGTTCAAAAATCTGGTGATCAGTATAAGCCGTTATTTGATTTTCTTCGTCAATAAAACCTTGATACAAAGGCAATACAATGGTATGATATTGCTTTCTGATATTCTCTGAATTGGCTTCATCTAAGCTTTCAAAAATATCGTGAAAACGTTTTGCCTGCGTATCATTCGAACAAAACAGATAATTGACATATCCGTTAAAATGATTTTCACTCAGATTATTCAGCAATAAATCAAATTGTTTATTGAAAGATGGCTGAGGCTGAATATGAAATTCGATTTTTTTAGTGGTTTTAAAAATCGGTCTTGGAGCCAATTCTACCACCGAAAAATCTAAAGCGCGTTTAATAAACGAAGCCTGATTTAAGAATAATTGCTCTGGCGTGGCGTGTTTTATTTCTTTCGAAAGTTTCTCAAAAGCTTCTTCTGCTCTTGCAAATTGTTTGTCTAACTGACTAAAAAGTCCGTCAGTATTTTGAATGAAAAGAACTGTCTTTTCAGCAATATAATCTAAGAAGCTTTCTCGGTTTTCCTGAAAAAGCTTGTTCTCCACATTTGGGATAATCGTGATTTTTTTATGTGTTTCGACAGATAATTGCGTTTCCACATCAAAAGTTCTGATGCTGTCTACTTCGTTTCCAAAAAACTCAATTCGATACGGATGATCATTTGAGAAAGAGAATACATCGACAATTCCTCCACGAACTGAAAATTCGCCAGGTTCTGTAATGAAATCTACTCTTTTGAATTCGTATTCAAATAAAACTTCGTTAATAAAATCAATCGAAATTTTATCGTTTAAAGCCACTTTTAAAGTGTTTTTATCGAGTTCTTTTCTCGTAACAACTTTTTCAAAAAGTGCTTCAGGATACGTAACAATTACGGCTGGTTTTTTTCTTGAATTAATTCGGTTTAAAACCTCAGCGCGAAGCAGCACATTGGCATTGTCTGTTTCATCAATCTGATATGGACGGCGAAATGACGCTGGATAAAACAATACATCTTGTTCTCCAATCATTTGCTCCAGATCGTTTAAGTAATATGCCGCTTCTTCCTTATTGTCTAAAACAATCAGAAAAGGCAGTTCGGTTTTCCTGAAAACAGAACGTATTATAAAAGAAACAGCAGATCCCAACAATCCGCTGATATTCATTTTTACCTGATTTCCCTCCAGTAAACTTTTAGCAATCTGCTCGGCTTTTGGCAGATTATCGTAGGTTGTATATAAGGCGTTTTTACTCAACTTTTGGTATATTTTTATCTAAAGGCGGTGCCGAACTCGGAATCGCACGTGTTGTGTCTAACATTCTAAGGAAATCTTCTTCTCCTTGTTCTTTAGGAATTTTGGCTTTTTCGACAATTTTATCCATTTGTCTTTCCAAAGAAATCAGCTCTTTATTGATTTCTTGTATCAAAAACACCACTTTATCATCTGGAATAGTACTCAAATGAATAAATAAATCCAGCATTTTAATTTTAGTAATCAAAATAGAAATACGGCTTTTGATCTGTGGCTGATTAAATTGAGCCGGAATATTATTGTTTAAAGCCATTGCTTTCTTAGAAATCGCAGCCGATTTTTTCTGAAAAGCCCCAATGGTCTTTCTAGGCTTTTCTGAAATTTCTTTATTAAATTCACGCCACTCTGTCCATGAATTCAATTGCGATTCTGAAATCTCATTAATGGGTTCGTCTAGAAAAGTCCAACCTTTATTTATGTTGTTAAAAATAGCTTCTTTCTTTTTTGCTTCTTTTGCATTTTCTGCAAGGCGTTTTTCATTTTCATTTTGGCAAGAAAATAACACAGTTGTCAAAAGCAGAAAAAGAGATATTTTGTATTTCATTTATTAAAATGTTAGGTTGCAAAGTTACGAAGTAAATTTACAATTACGAATTCTGTTTTTTGCTAAAGATTCTATAAATCAAGGTTATTTTTTTGCATTTTTATCTCTATCAGAGAATCAATTTAAAAAAAAGTCATTTGATCATTATATCAATAAAATAGCGCTTTTTCGTGGGATTCTTAAAAAGGCACAAGACACACTCTTAAAAGAGAATAATATATCAAACAAACTTTTAAATTATTGAATTTATAATTTATTCTTCAAAAAAGCGCAAGTAATTGCGAAAACGTTATATTTGTGTCTCTAAAAATCATCATGAAATGAATCCTAAAATATTGATCATTGGCGCCTGCGGTCAGATTGGAACAGAACTGACGCAGAAACTGCGCAAAATATACGGAACCGAGAATGTTATCGCTTCTGATATTCGAAAATTAAATACTGATGTTGTTAATTCGGGACCTTTTGAAGTGGTCAATGCTTTAGATTTTAATCAGATCGAACATTTGGTAGAAGTGCATAAAATTACTGATGTATATCTTATGGCGGCACTTTTATCGGCAACAGCTGAAAAAAATCCAGCTTTTGCTTGGGATTTGAATATGAATTCACTTTTTCATGTTTTAAATTTAGCTAAAGCCAAAAAGATTCAGAAAATTTTCTGGCCGTCGAGTATTGCGGTTTTTGAACCAACAACTCCAAAAGAAAATACGCCTCAATATACCGTAATGGAGCCTTCTACAGTTTACGGAATTAGTAAACAGGCAGGCGAAAGATGGTGCGAATACTACCATAATATTTATGGTGTCGATGTTCGCAGTATTCGTTATCCAGGCTTAATCAGCTGGTCTACTCCTCCAGGCGGCGGAACTACAGATTATGCTGTTGATATTTTCTATAAAGCGATTGCTGATAAAAAATACGAGTGCTTTTTGTCTTCTGAAACCAGAATGCCAATGATGTATATGGATGATGCAATCGATGCGACAATTAATATTATGAAAGCGCCAGCTGAAGAAATCAAAATACATTCTTCATACAATTTGGCTGCTATGAGTTTTACTCCAACTGAAATTGCTGCTGAAATTAAAAAACATATTCCTGAATTTGAAATTACGTATAATCCAGATTTCCGTCAGAAAATTGCAGACAGCTGGCCCGCAAGTATCGACGATGCTGAAGCAAGAAAAGATTGGGGATGGAATCATAAATTTGATTTGGAAACTATGACTAAAGATATGCTTGAGCATTTGGCATAATCTGAAATAATAAAATTTTAAAGCGCGTTATTCTAAAAAATAACGCGCTTTTTTGTACATTTTATTTGTAAGAAAAAATATTGATTGTATAATTTATGTACTTTTGATTGCGTTTGAATAATAATCAAGTTTATTCCAAAATCATCAATCAAATCACAACAAAAACATCAATCAAATGACAAATTCTTATCATCCTGTCGAGCAAGGCAAAAGAACTGCAATTGTCGACATCCTTCGGGGCTGGGCTATATTGGGTGTAGCCATTGGCAATTATCTGGATTTTCTATACATCGGTATAGAAAAAGAACTTAAGCATAGTGCTTTCTCTGAAACTCTTCAATTTATTAACCGCTATTTATTTGCGGCAAAATCTTGGACATTATTAACTCTTTTATTTGGCTACGGATTTGCAATTTTGATTAACAATGTTGCTTCTAAAGGAAAAAATCCTGTCGCTTTTTTTGCGTGGCGAATGTTTTTGCTATTTATTTTAGCCTTTATTAATTCTGCTTTTTGGCTTGGCGACATTTTAAAAGATTATGCCTTTTTAGGACTTATATTATTGCTTTTTTACAGATGTTCTACCAAAACTTTAGCCATTATTTCTGCCGTAATTATACTTACAATTCCTTTTGTAATGGCTTATGTAAATGGTTTAAAAATTGAACATCCTGCAATTGCAACAAATCCAGAATATTTAAAACTATATCATTCTGGAAACTGGATTGACTTTTTCAGATTTAATCTGCTTGCGTCATTCTACGAACAAATTATAATTCCAGGCTATGCAATTACGGCTCATTATGTAATGTTGGGCTGTATGCTTTTTGGGTTTATGCTTCAAAAACTAAACTTCTTCAATCGCTTAACAGAATTAAAGAGACTTTTAAAATCTGTCTGCATCATTAGTTTGGCTGTTGCTGTACTTATCGCGATTGGATTTAATATTGCTATAATATACAAAGCTCCGTTATTAAAATTCTTTCACCCACTTTACTGGTTAGTGCTAAGTACAATGATTTTTATCTCGACTGGAATCTGTCTTTTATACGTCAATGGAAAATTAAAAACAGTTTTCAGTTATTTTAGCGCAGGCGGAAAAATGACATTGACCAATTATATGAGCCAAAATATATTGGCTGGTATTATTTTTTCTGGAATTGGATTCGGAATTGCAGATTCAATGCCGTATTGGTTTTACTTTTTATTGGCTGTTTTTATCTTTATCATTCAATTGTTTATTAGTAAATGGTGGCTTTCAAAATACAATTATGGCCCAATTGAATGGTTGTGGAGATCTGCAAGTTATAGAGAATGGGTTCCTTTTAAAAAAGCACAGCCAAAGGTTGCTGCTGATATAAAAATGGTCTAAAATTAAAAATTTGGAATAAACTTGAATATAAAAGAAAAGCCCTTAAATTTAGATTTAAGGGCTTTTTTAAGTAGTCTAAAGGAATTACTTCACTTCAAAATATTGTTTGTTTTATATCTGTCGCTTCAATTTATGGTATGATTTTTTTCTGACGCAATTGATCAAAAAGACTAAAAAACATTTCTTCGGTATCTATAAATTCATAAAAACCCAAACGTCTTGCTTTGGTTCCATCAGCAAAAAAATCATAATCCCACGAAAAAACAAAATCTCCAAAGTTCCAACTGGCTAATTTTTCATAATCGTGTTTTTCTAAATTGTATTTTTCCTGAATATTTCCCCATAAAACCTTTTTGTCAGCCATAACTGTTTTTAATTCCATTTGAAGCGGAGGCGCAATAGGAATATCAAAATAAGAAGCAATTTTTGGCCAAAGTTCTGTCCATCGAAACAAATCTCCATTTGTAATATTAAAAGCCTGATTGGCACATTGCGGATTTGTTGCTGCCCATACGGTTGCTTTGGCCAATAGACCGGCATCAGTCATTTCCATAAGCTTATCATACGCTCCTGCTTTTCCAGGAAATCGAAGCGGAAGATTTAATTCTTTAGAAATTGATGCGTAAACAGCTATCAAAAGTGCAAGATTCATTGGGTTTCCTATTGCTGTACCGCCTACAACAGAAGGTCTAATGGCGCTCCAATTCCACTTTTTTCCTTCTTTCTTTTTTTCTAAATATTGCTGCTGGTCAATGTTAAATTCAGGAGGCATATGTCCAGCATCTGTTTCTTTGGCTGGAGTTTTAAATGGCCCTAAATGAGCTCCATAAACTTTATAACCTTGCATCAAACTAATATGCTGTAAGTCTTTAGCTATTGGTTCAATTATCTCAACTACATTTTTAAGCATGTTTAGATTTGGCTCAACAAGTTCAGACCATGATGGACGATCTTGATAAGCGGTATAAAATATATGGGTAATATTTTTAAGATCAGATAATTGTTTCTTACTGTTTTCAGTATCCAGCAAATCAACTGAAATGTATTTCAGATTAGGCGCATCATTGCCTCCTTTTCGGGATAATCCAATAATATCCCAATTGTTAGTAGATAAAAGATATTCTATAAGATTTGCACCGATAACGCCATTTGCGCCAACAACCAATGCTATGTTTTTATTTGCTGTCATTTTCTTTGTATTTAAAATTGTTTTACAAAGTTCAGACAAGCTAAAGAGGTATAAAATGAAGTGGATTATGAAATAAGGTTGAACTAGTTCAAGTTTACTTTTTCAATTTATTGTTTTTTATTTTTGAAAGAAATTCTGTTGTCATTCCCAAATAAGAAGCCAAAGCATATTGAGGTACCCGATTTGCGATTAAAGGGAATTGATTTATAAATTTCTCATAACGCTCTTCTGCCGAAGAGGTAAGATTGGTAATAATTCTTCGTTGAAAAAATGCAGCCGTACGTTCTGCTGTAATACGAAAAAAAGTTTCAAATTTTGGATTCGCCATTTTCAATTTGCTTTCCGTTTCAAAATCTATTTGCAGCAAAACAGCATCTTCTAAAGCCATAACAAACATCGTGGCCGGCTGCTGATAAATGTAACTATTATAGTCAGAAATCCACCAGTCTTCAATAGCAAAGGCAATCGTATGTTCCTGACCTTCATCATTTACCACATACGCTCTTAAAGCGCCTTCGACCACATAGTTTCTATGTTGAGCCACAAAATCTGGCTGCACTATAAACTGCCGTTTCTTTATCTTTTTTATTTTAAAATTAGAAACAAATTGACTGGCCTCTTCGTCAGAAAGTTCTATTCGGTCTTGCAAATGCTTGATTAAAAACTTGTATTCTGTCATCCTTTTTTGATTTAAATATTTCAATATACAAGATTACTATTGTATCAAAATTACAACTCTTTTAAATTTATCAAGCAAAAAAAAACCAAAGCTAGAAACCAGCTTTGGATTTTTTTTGTTGATGTTTTACGCAGATTATAACCAAAAATAAATTTGTAAAACAGCCAATAAGATACTTTTATTTCTACTGAAACATCGTTCTCCTATTCAATCTTTTTAAATGAGTGCGAAACACGAAGTATAACTTTCCATCATTTTATACGTTTTAAACCTTTTTAAAACTGACAGACTAGAACAATATTACATATCATTTGCCTAGAAAACTTTATCACTAACTTTGCACATTACCAACCAAGCAGAGTTAATTAGTGATATTTTCCTGTTTAGATGAGATCATCACCCATTTGTTGCCGTCTGTTAATTGATAAATGATAGTATTTATTTTGCAGCAACCAACAATGCTTACTTGTTCTAAAGTTTTGTCGATTTTGTTTATTTTTGAAGGAATAAGTCTAACAGGAAAAAGCTTATTTTCTTCAAAAAAACCTTCTGAATTTTGAAAAAAATAAGTATAAATTGTTCCTGTATTAATACTATTGTCATACACAATCGCAAAATCATCAAGTGAGTCGAAGTTGTAATCTCCCACGATTATTTCATAGTCATTATGTAAAGGAATATCATTAGTAAATACTATTGATTTACAGTTAAAATCAAAATTAAATGGGGTATAATTTAGTTCTTGAAAAATAATATTGGACTTACTATCAATTAATGTAATTTTTAAATTTTGTGAATTCACAATTTCTGACTTTATTATATGAATAGTTTTGTCTTTCAGTAAATTTTTATAAAAACATTCTTGTAAATTTTCTTGCGCGATTATTTTATTATCATGTCTAATTATAAAATCAATTTTATATTGATTTTTTTCTTTTATTACTCCTAAACATATTTTTTCATCTTCTTTTCCATTATAATAACTAACAATGTATTGATTGTTTACTGATTCATCCTTTTTAACTTTCAATGTTTTAATCCAACCATCATAAAAATCTTGTGCATTTACAAAAGGATCCCAATCTAGACTGCCATTTTCCATTTGATTCCTAATATTTTGTATCAATTTTTTTGATATATATTTATCTTTTATTTTGTTTATAATGTTGGAATTAATTTCATTTTTTGAATTTTCAAAAATATAAGAAATGTAAAACTCTTTAATTGTATTAATTATCAATGAATCATTTTCTTGAATTTGTTCTGTACCATTTATATCTTTTTGAGATATTGAACTCTCTTCTTTTTTTTGAATATCCCTTTTGCAGGAAATTACAAAAAGCATGATACACAAAACATAAAAAAATTTAGACCTAATTACTTTTATTTCCATCATTATCAAATTTTGTTTTCAACACAACTTCTGATTTTAATGATGGACAACATCTAGAATCAGTATCTTTATATTCAATCTTCTCAACGTAGATACTATTATTTGATATTTTTTTAACATAAAACATAAAATCAGGTATAATACTTTCTATTAATTTCATCTCCTTACCTGTGTTTTTATAAATGTTTAAACCAGCACTTATATTGGCATTCCCATCTTTTGCTGTTAGGGAATAAAAAAGAACTATATCATCAATATTATCATTTGTTACATCTCCTAAATATGCTTCCAATATATCTATACCTCCAATTAATTTATTTGTTTTCTTTAATTTTGGCAGTTCTATATTAATGAATTCTTGTTTCACTAATTCAATGGACTTGTTAAAAGAACTATCTTGTAACTTAATAGTTTCTACTATTTTCTTCTGAGGCTCTAATTTGTTGCACTCTTCCTCATCCCAACATTCTCGACAAGGTTGATTATAAAATGTAATTTTCTTCTTGATTAAACTTATACTATCTGCAAACTGATATTGTGATTTCTCGTCACTAAAATCCCATAGTAATTGATCAATCTTTCTTAAATGCCATATTTTTTTACTTGGTATCGGCTTTTCATTTGATAAAAAATAATAACCTTTAGTTGTTATTTTATAGTTTTGATTTTCAATTTCCTCTATTAATTCAGTGAGATAATAAGCTCCCTCTTGTGGAATGTAGAAATAAAATCTATTTTTATAAAAACGTAATACTGGATATCCCCCATCACATCTGTTTATCACTGTGTAAACACTATCCGTCTTCGTTACACCTAATAATGTTAAATTATTTAAATTAAAACTTTCTTTATTTTGTTCTTTGTCTTGTCCTTTGCAACTAATAATTAAAATTGAAAAGATTACACTTAAAAATTTATTTATATTCATTTGTTAATATTTTATTATTTCTCCGTTTTCATTTATATTTCGTCTAACTTGAGTCAAAGTATAAGTTCTTCCTTTTTTCCAGACATCGTCAGAGTATAGTTTTTCAGCAGTTAAAACAAACTTAAAATCACTTTCCTCTCCCTTTGTTGTTGCTACATCCCAAAATCTATACTTAAGCACATTATTATCACAAAACCTTCCTACAATTATAACATAATGATCTGATGTATTTGGCGTTTCATTATAGCCGTAATTTAAAGTATGATTAACTCCTACCATAACAGGATAACCTGCCTCAAGCGATTTGTCTATATAATTTAAACCTTTAACAAAATCATCATTGTTTAATATCAGTTTTTTATTATCCTCCGATTCTATCGCAGTTTGGTAAAAAGATTGGTTTCCGGGTTCTGTGGGATTTTCAGGCACAATATTTAAAACGCTCATTATCTTTCTACAAGTAATATTGCAATCTGTTCTTGTTTGCTGTGCCTGAAAAGTCAATTGCTTGCGTAAATCAACATTTATTTTTCCACCACAACTAATTAATTGATTACTGTCTTTATCTTTACCACACTGACAACTCTCATTAAACTCACTTAAAAAGCCAGATTGTAAATGCAAATTAGTAATTCCTAAAAGTTCCTCTTTCAAAAATTTCTGATAATGTTCAATACATTTCTTCATTGGTGTTGCTGGTTGTCTTACACCATTATAAAAATAATGGCTTTCATTACCTACTTCAGGTAAACTCGCCCAAATAAAACAGCCATCTTTTCTAATTGCATTCTCTATATCATTTTTAATAATCTTTTTAATCAAATTTGATCTTTGAGATTTCATTAATATCACACATATTTTATCTTGCGATTCTTCTTTATAGTCTTCTATTTTATATTTTTTGATATAATCATGTGATACTTTATATATACCAGTTTTTAAATTATTTTCATCAAGTTCTTCACCGTTTAGCCACCACCAAGTATACCTCATTATTTGATACGCACCAGCAGCGGTAGAACCTCCATAATTTTTTTGTGGATGAGTACTTAAATCCGTTATAATATTTCCTCCAAATGCAGTAGTATAACCTTTTTGAAAATCATGATTAATATATATAATCTCTTTAGTATTTTTATCCCAAGATTTAATCAGTTCACCCGTTCCTTCTCCAACTCTTAACATCCTCATAAACGCCCTAACTCTAGCCTCGCATTCACAAGCACAATTTTTATTATTCATTTTAGAAATACTACTCTCAGACTTCTTCACCAAAACAGCGCTCTTATACTCCGCCAAACCTTGCAAAGCACTTGTTTTTGTAATATGCACTCCACCGTTAGCTACTTTATTGCCCTCGTACAAAATCTTGTTTTCGCTATCCTGTACAACTGCATGCACCACACGGCTTGGTATTTTTTGGCTTATCGTGTCCCATTGTAGTTTTGCCTGTATAGCACCGCTTGTATCTATTGTAACATCTTTTACATCAAAAAGCATTTTGCCTTTTTCATAAATCGTGATTTTAAGTTTTTCACCAGCTTTTATACCACGAGACTTTCCGTAGAAATAACTTATTTTGTTGTAGTCTACATGATAATGCCTTTCTTTACCGTCTTGTGTGCCAATTTGAGCAGAGTAGATTTCGCGTTTATCCTCAACATTGAGGTGGTTTTTAGATTTAAAAATATTATTTTCATTGGCCAATTTTAACTGTGGTGCGCCAATTTTTACATATAGCATTCCCCAATCTCCTGCTTTGTTTTTTATATAACTATCTAAAGTTAGCGGTATAAGATTTCCGTCGTATTTTTTTACATTAATTACTTTGCAGTAATCGTCTTTAAAGGCGTCGTTGTCCCAAATCTCAATCGTTAGGTCTTCGCCAATAAGATGTTCTTGTTTTACCCAAATGTTTACGGTTTGGTACCAGCTCGATTTTTCAATCTCGATACCATTGCTGTCTGTAAAAAGCATTCCCAATACTTTTGCCTGTTTTACATCTATACTTAATGTTTTGCCAGGCTGTCTGTTTATACGGCATTTTACAAGTTCTTTTCCTGCTTTTAGGGGTTTTATAGCTATTGTATTTTCACTTGCAATAGTATGCGGTATTGCAGTATCCCAAACCACCATTTCGTTTCCTATCTGTTTTGAAAACACCAATTGATCTGCTTCTAAAAATGTTGTTTTACCTACTTTGGGAACGCCGTTGTAGCTAAAAGAAATTACATCATTTTCTTTTACTTCAAAATGCCAATCGTCGTTTTCATGTTTTGCATTTTGTCCGTAAGCATTTGCGAGTGTTACATAAGCTTCTACAACATATTTGCCTAGTTTCATAAATTCATGCCCTGGTATGGTTATGCTTTTTCCATTGCCCAATAAACGTCCGTTTAAATTCCATTTTACAGCTTGAACTTCTTTAGAAATGGCTTCTTCCTCATCTGGAATGTACATACTAAAACTACTTTCTTTTACGGCAAAGCTCATTGGGGTTCCAGGTCTTATAACCTCGGCATCATGTGTTATTTCTGAGACCGAATTGGTTATGGTTTCACCTGTAAAATTTTGAGTTTGTGTTTCCTTGTCATCAGGTTTATACACTGCAGTAATTTTGTACTGTGCTTTTGAATTTATGGGTGTAAATGAAACCGTATTCTCAATTCGTGTAGATTTTAAAACATTTCCTGAGGCATCTGTAACATACATTTTCAAATTTTCGAGTTCAGAATCTGTTGGAGGCATCAAAAATTTGGCTTTAAAACTAGCTGGAAAGTTTTGTCTTAATCTCATTTTTCCTCCAATTATTTTGGCAAAATTTTCTCCGTCAATTGGTACAAGCTCAGTTCCCTCAAGTTTATTTAAAACTACCTCAACATCAATAGAACAGTCTGGATAGTTCTTATTATATTTTCCGCCCTCGAAATCTTCTTTTTTTGGTTTTCCATATCCTTCAATACGATATTTACCTATTGTTGAGAATGTATATTTAAAGCTTGTTCCCAGCTGTTCTTCTGTAAATAATCTTTTGTCTTTGTCGCCAGTAAAACCATCATAAATAACCCACGAAGTCAGGTTAACATTTCCCTTTTTTATTTTTGCCAAGAAACTGCATTCTTCGTTTTGGCGTATGGTAATTTTTTCGACACTGCCTGTATCGCTTGATGATACTGTTTTAAAATTGGGTATATTTTTAAGAGTTTTTAATGTAATATTCGAAACACTTGGATAAGCGATTTCTAAAACCGGTGTTTTTACCGCGGGGTTTATAAGCGCAAGAGCTGCGGGGTTTGTGTTCTCGGCATGCTCTTTCATAACGGTATCCGTCTGTCCAGATTTTACGACTTCTATTTTACCTCCAATAGTACATTGTAATGTTGAAATCTCTGTAAGTACTTTGTTTCCAAAAATACTTGTTTTATCGTAGGGCTTTGTCCATTTTGGTGCAGGCGCAAGTGCACATGGCTGGTTACCGGCTGAAGATGGCTTAAGCGTGCATTTGCCAAAAGTTGCCGCCGCAGGATCAAAAGTTTTATCTGCATCTGTAGCAGCATATTTACCCGCCTCGCCATTATAGATTACTTTGTTGTGAGAAGTAACCAATAGTTTGGCTGTCTGCTTTGGGTTTTCTGCCTTATCACAGCAGCACAAACCTCCATGCACTACAAAATATTTATTGTCGTGGGCATTTTGGGCAGTTTCTTTTTCTTTCTTTTCTTCTTGTTCTTTTTCTTCTTTCTGCTGTTTTTGCTGTTCTTTTTTTACTTGCTCTTCCTTTTGTGTTTCTATTTCTTCGGCTTCATCAAGTTTAGCTCTTTTGGCATTTATTTCCTTAGTTTTTTCTGAAGAAGGAGTAAGCAGCGTTTTCCCAACAGGAGGTTCGGGCCAATTCCGTCCATTATTTCTGCGTTCATATTGTGATAATGGCGCAAATCCTGAGGATTGTCTATTCCTAACTCTTTGGCAATACTTTGTAAGGTGTCTCCTTTTTTTACTAAATATGGTATTGAATTATTCATGGCTTTGTTTTTTATTAATGGCAGATATGTAAATGGTTTCGCGATGTTTATAAAAATTCCTTATATCTATTTGTATATTAGTTTCAGAAAAATCAAAACCTCCCGTTTCGTTCAGAAATTCCACTTTATGTTTAATGCTGGAAACTATAGGATCTTGCTTAATTTTAATTTTTAACGCAGATTCAAAACCCATTGCCATCTTATTTACAATCTTTGAAATTTCCTCACTTTCCATCACTTCTCCATTGTAGGTTACTTCATTTAAAACAGGATCAAAATGTTTCTTACCTTTCCATAAAATTTCATAGTCAAACAGATTAATACTCCATGGGAACTCATAAACAATATCATTTTCTGATTTTTGAGTACAAAAAACTGCCATTTTCAAAAAACTAAGTGGTAAATAATATTTTGCCATTTGTTTCCCATCTTTTTGGGCTAAACCTATAAAATGATCTTTCATACTTTCAATTATAGCGTATTGGTCTATATCGCCCCCTTTATCTAAATTTCCCTCTATAAAATACTCTGGCATTAGTCTAAGTTTTTCATTTCTTGTACTTATTCTTTCCATTATATCTTTGTAATTACAGAGCTCAATTGAATCTTCACTAACAGTAAATAAAAGCGGACATAATATTTTTGAATATTCCTGAATGACTTTTGCTGCAATCCCTAATTTTACACTGCTGCCATTTACTCTAAATGAAAACTTACGTATTTCTATTTTTAATTCCTGATTATTAATTTCGTGAAAACTAAACTCATAAGTTTCTGTTGTCTCGGCTATATAATTTGGATGCTCTGTTCGTATATTCCTTAGTACCTTAAAATTTCCATGTGATTTAATACTCATATTTATCTTTTGTTTTACTAAAAGCTGTTATGGAAAAATTCTCCTCATAATGAAAATAAGTATTGCTGATTTGAATATTCGTTTCAGATAATTCAAAATCAAGCTGCGCACTATTATATTGAGTTTCGTGTCTAATAGTAGTGGTAATTACAGATTCTTGATCTGTAACTGTGTCAGGATATTGATATGCGTTACCAGCAGTTTTTATATGCTGAAAAAGTGCCTCATTTTGATGGCCTTCTCCTTCATATTTTAAAGTATTAGTTTCAGAGTCAAACCTTTTTTTACCTTTCCAGAAAACGTCATTATCTAATAGCGGGATTTTCCAATTAAAATGGTAGTTATTATCGTTTTCTGGTTTTTCTATACACAGCAATAGTATTCTTATTAATCCAAAAGAACCTATATATTCAGCCATCGCATAGCCATCTTTTGTCGTTTGTGAGAGAAAATCATTGCGAATATGTTCTAATCCTGGGCCTTGATGTCTAGATTTAAGTTCTAGGTCTTTTTGAGTTATCCTCTCCGAAATTTCATTAAAATTAGCCAATAAAAAATTCCCCTCTTTTATCTCAAATAAAATTGGAAAAATTGCATGATTATACGCATATACTATTTTTTCAAATTTTTTGTCTGGAATCTGATCGTCTATCTTAAAATTATAACGCGTTAATTTTACTCGAAAATTGTAGTTCTCGACTTTTTCAAGTTCAATTTCGTAAGAGGCACTGCCTTCATATTTTTTATCAAAAAGTTCGTGATTGATTGTGTGTCGAATTCTGAAATTATACTTTTCCTCTCTGCTCATTTTAAATCATCAAAAAGATTAACAGTTAAAAGTATATATTAATCACGGTTTTATCCTGTCTTAAAAAGTCCTATTTGTAACACAATAAGACTAAGTTTTCGGGTTAATGCTTGTCATTGTTTTTTATATCAAGCAAAAAAAAATCCAAAGCTAGAAACCAGCTTTGGATTTTTTTATTTGAGATTTTTGAATCTTTACTTCACTTCAAAAACATTGTTTGCTTGTTTTACATCAGCCATTAATCCGCTTGGATCAATAGTGATTTTTTTGATTGCCGTTTTGTTTTTGTCAATTGTAAAACTATAGTTTTGCTGTGCCCAAGCCCAGTCTTCTAGAACTGTTCTTTTCTCGTTCGGGTTTGGATTTGGTTTAATGAAATTCATCATTCTTAATGGAATGTAGAATGTTTCAGATGTTCCGTCTGTGTAATCCACTTTCAAGTCAATTGGCATTGGCATTCTTCCAATTCTTTCTAAAGAAACCGTTGTTTTTCCTGCATTGTCAGCAACGTCTTTAATTCCGTAGTCGATCGTATTGGTTGTTTGTGTCCAATCAATCAAATACCAATCTAACTCAGCTCCAGAAACTCTTTCAGCTGTTCTTTTGATGTCGTTTGGCGTTGGGTGTTTGAATTTGAAATCGTTGAAATATCTTTTTAAAGTTGCATCAACATTCTCTTTTCCGATTATATATTCTAATTGAGAAAGGAAAAGACTTCCTTTAATATAAGAAGAAATACTATACGGACGGTTTTCATCGTAACGATCTCCGTGCGTAGTTTGTGGCTGTTCTTTACCAGAATTTACTAAACTGTAATATGCTTTATAATTTCCTACAAAAGGATTTACTTCTTTTTTGTCTCCTTTTAATTCATTCAAAGCACTGTCTTCGATGTAAGTTGTAAAACCTTCGTCCATCCAAGGGTGTTTTGACTCGTTTGAAGCTAAAATGTGCTGGAACCAAGAGTGTCCTAATTCGTGTGTAGCTGTTCCTAGAATTCCTTCAAGAGTTCCGTTTCCTAGCATTAAAGTACACATTGCGTACTCCATTCCACCGTCTCCACCTTGAATAAATGAGTATTGTTTGTATGGATACGCTCCAACTCTCTGGTTGTAATATTCCATTACTTTAACCATTAAAGGTTCTAACTGTTTCCAGTTTGCAGTTGTTTTTTCGTTGTTTTTGTAAAAGAAATGCAAATCTACATCGTTTGGTTCCTTTTACAATATCGTGTGTATATTCTTTATCTGCAGCCCATGTAAAATCGTGAACATTTGGCGCAATAAAATGCCAAGTCAACGTTTTTGCTTTTTTAGGATATGTTACCGTTACACCAGCATCTTGGTAACCATGCCCAATTGAATTTTTGTCTTGCAAATATCCAGAACCACCAATAGTGTAGTCTTTATCAATTGTAATTTTTACATCAAAATTACCCCAAACACCGTGAAATTCTCTTGCAATGTATGGATCTGCATGCCATCCTTCAAAATCAAATTCGGCTAATTTTGGATACCATTGCGACATAGAAAGTTCTACTCCTTCAGAATTGTTTCTTCCAGAACGACGAATCTGAACTGGAACTTGTCCGTCAAAATCTAATGTAAAAGTCGTTTTAGAATTTGGAAGGATTGGTTTCGCCAAAGTTACTTCTAAGATCGTTCCAGAAACTCTTGTTTGAGCAACAGCACCGTCTTGTTTGAAGTTTGTAATTTTTAAATAACCAGCTTCATTTGGTTTTAAAGTCTCAATACGGCTTTGTTTTACTTCTTTTCCGTCAGCTTGTTTTACTTTGTTTACCATTCTTCCGTCTGGATCTTTAATAAAATGAAGACGTGCATCCATTTCGCTTCCTGGTTGAAATGCGTTTGGATATAAATGATAAAATACTTTTTTTAAAGTATCAGAAGAATTATTGGTATAAACCAATTCTTGTTTTCCTTTGTACTGATAGTTTTTTACATCCATAGAAACCTCCATTTTATAGTCAGCGTGTTGCTGCCAATATGGGGCGCTTTGTGCAAAAGCCGAGTTAAAACCTAAGCTTAGGAAAGAAAGTAAAATAATTTTTCGCATGTTTATATGTAATAGAAAATGGAAGAGCGTTAGCCCTTCCATTGGATTAATCGTTTATTATTGTTTATTTTTTAGACATCTTTTCAGCCATTAATAACGCATTATAAGCATTTACAATCTTAGCCGTTTTTGATGATTCTGCAGAAGAAACCGCAACTGGTTTTTCATCTGGATTCTCACTTTCGCCTAAAACAACCATTGAAGGAAGCGCTACTCCAGAGTCCATTAAAATCTTTTTAACTTGAGCTGCTTTCAATTTTGGATAGTACGAACGAATTAATGCTTGCAACACCTGCTGCATTTGGAGACGCCATTGAAGTTCCTTGCAAGTATTTGTATTTGTTGTTTGGCACTGTTGCATAAATTTCTTCACCTGGAGCAAAAACGTCTACGTTTATTTTTCCGAAGTTTGAAAATGGAGCAACAACATTTTCTCCGTACGATTTATTAATCGCTCCAATTGTAATTACATTATCTGCAAATTCTTTTATGTTGTCTTTAGAATCATTTGGATAATTGATGTTCTTTGTTTCATCGATATTGTAACCGTCATTACCTGCAGCATGCACAATTAAAACATCTTTTTTGGCTGCATATTTAATCGCATCATAAACCCATTCTTTCTGTGGAGAGAAGCTTTTCCCAAAACTTCCATTGATTACTTTAGCCCCATTATCTACCGCATAACGAATTGCCAAAGCAATATCTTTATCGTATTCGTCTCCATCTGGAACGGCTCTAACCGTCAAAATTTCGACATTTGGAGAAGCAACTCCGTCTCCACCTAAATTATTACCGCGAATTTGTGCAATAATTCCAGCTACGTGAGTTCCGTGAAGCGCTTTTTCTTTATCTGGACCAAAAACTACATTATTACCGTAATGATTGTCTTTAATGTCTTCTGGATTATCTCCGACGATTTTTCTTCCGTCATAATCTTTGTTAAGATTATATTTTAACTGTTCTTCTACATAATCGCTATACTCTGTAAATTGAGCCTCCGGATCAAAAGTTGGTCCTGCATTTGTAAAAATCATAGTCATAGCCCTTTTACTTTCCAAAACATTTGGATCAGCAGAAGTAATTGTACTTAAATCTTCTAATTTATAATCCGTTTTATTAAGCTCTTTTTTAATCGTATTATGAAAAGCCATTAAACGATCTGCTTGCCCTTTATTTTGAAGAGCTTCTTGATACTTCTCTGTATATTGTGCTAAAGCTGCTTTATATTCTGGAGAACCGTCATCGGCTTTTTTCACGATACGTGTCATTTCCAGATTTTCATGAACAGCATTTCCTAGAAAATTCCATCCGTGAACGTCATCTATAAATCCGTTTTTGTCATCATCGATTCCGTTTCCTGGAATTTCTTTTTTATTCGTCCAAATCATTCCTTGAAGATCTTCGTGCTCGATATCGACACCAGAATCTACAATTCCTACGATTACTTTTTGCCCTTTTTTACCTTGCAGTAATTCAGTCAAAGCTCTGTCTACACTCATTCCCGGAATAGAATCTTTTATCAAATCAAGATGACTCCATCTTTTTAATTCATTTTCGCTAACTGGAGCTTTTTTTACTACTGCTAAAGGAGCCACAATTGGCTGTTTTGGCACTGAAGTTTGTGCTTGTAAAGTGGCATTACAACCTGCTAAAACAAGTAATGCAAACGCAGATAATTTAAGTGGTTTTATATGACTCATATATCTATAAATAATTGTAAAGTTAAAGATGGGTCTAAATTATGCTTTTTTGTTACAAAATGCTAACTGTTAACAATGTGTTATGAAAATACCGTTGTTTTTAAGTCTTAATTATTTAAATAGTAAAGAAATTTCATCCACAAAAATTTATTTTTTATTAGCCATCAATTTTCTAGCTGAATAAATAAAATAAAAAAATCCGCCATTTTAGAGCGGATTTTCAATATTAGAAATTAATCAACATGAGTAACAACCTTCAGAATGTATATTATATTCAATCCAATCTAAAGGATCGACATCATATTTTCTAGGAGCCTGCCACCAATTCCACCATTAATTTCTTTCAATTGATCAAATTCAAGTGCTACAACACCTAACTCATCAGCATTTTTAATAAAATCGTCTAAATTCATAATTAATAAAATTTTTGTTTGCCTACTCTTTAGCTTTTCGACATCCGCTATATTTTGCTAAAATATAAAAATTAACTTACAAAAATATATCAATAGAGAATATTTTCTTGTTAAAATAATAAGTGTTTATGGATAAATATATTTTTGGTTTACTATTTACTTAGCAGTGTAAAAAAAATAATATAACGTTTACGGGTTCACGTAAATATTATCAGTTAAAAAGACGTACCATTGCGCGACCTAATTCTAAACATATTCTATGAAGACAAAACTACTCTTGTTGCTGTTTTTGGCAAGTTTTTCTAATTATGCGCAAAACACAAAAATTCCAGATCTTAATTTTGAGAAATTCTTAATTAATGAAAAATACGATTCTGGAGTTCCTGATGGACAAGTTTTAACTGCAAATATTGCTGCCATAAAAACATTAAATGTCAGTGGATTAAATATTAGCGATTTAACTGGTATTCAAGACTTCAAAGCATTAACCCAGTTAATTTGTTCTTTTAATAATTTAACTTCTCTTGATGTTTCGCAAAATACGGCTCTTTTAACTTTAAATTGTTTTTCTAATAAAATAACAAGTTTAAATATTTCAACAAATACGTTATTAGATAATTTAAATTGTGCTAGTAATTTGCTAACTGTTTTAGACATATCGGCAATTCGCAATGTAAGAACATTAAACTGTTACGACAATAAGCTTAAAGTTTTAGATCTTAAAAACAATACTAATCTAAGTAGCCTTAACTGTTCTGCAAATGATTTTACAAATGGACTAACTCTTTTTAAGAATACTTATTTGACATTTTTAAACTGTAACTTCAGCAATTTAACTTCGCTAGATCTTTCAGAAAATAAATCTTTACAGTCATTAAATTGTCAGGGAAATAGTTTGAAAGCATTAGATCTTTCAAAAAATACTGCGCTTACATTTGTAGACTGCAGTTCAAATCAATTAAAAAGTTTAGATTTAAAAAATGGAAAAAACACCATTTTAACGACCACTTCCACTTTTAAAAACAATCCAAATTTAAGCTGTATTCAGGTTGACAATGATGTTACTGCAAAGGCAAACTGGGGAAATCTAAAAGATGCTGCCGCTACTTATAGCACTAATTGCAGTATAGAAATTCCATATACATCTATTCCAGATATTAATTTTGAGAATAAATTAATTGCTCTTGGCTTTGACTCTGGAGCTCCAGATGGAAGGGTTCCAACTGCAAATATTAACAAAATAACATTCTTAAACGTTTCTTCTAGTTCTATTGCGGATCTTACAGGAATTCAGGATTTTGTTTCTCTGACAGTACTTTGGGCATCACAAAACAAACTAACTAAATTAGATGTTTCAAATAATCTTTTTTTGGAATCGTTAAGTTGCGAATCTAACAAAACACTTGAAACTTTAAATGTTTCCAAAAACCTTTCTTTAACTCAGCTTTGGTGCTATGGCAATAAAATAACAAATTTAGATGTTACAAAACTGCCTAAATTAGCTACTTTGTATTGCGACAGTAACCCTTTGACAAGTATTGATCTTTCTGGCAATCCAAAATTGGGAAATTTACGTATTAGTGATACTGATATTACCTCTTTAGATTTGAGCAAAAACCCTGCTTTAACTTATTTATACGGCAGAAACAACAGACAATTATCTCAAATAAACTTGAAAAACGGAAACAATAAGATCTTACCAGAGAACGCTCTTATTATATACGACAACTCTATTTTAACTTGTATTCTTGTTGATGATGTTGACTATGCAAATGCAAATTGGGCAAAAAGTAAAGACGCTAGTGTTGATTATTCATTAGTTTGCACAGAACCCGAATATACACTTATTCCTGACATTGAATTTGAAAAAAAATTAGTTAATAATGGTGTTGATTTTGCTTTAGACGGAAGAGCATTAACAAGAAAACTTGCGGCTCGTGAATATTTATATCTAGATGATGCTCCAATTACCGATCTTACCGGACTAGAAGCTTTTACTAATCTAAAAACCATCAATTGCAGCAAAATTAAGGTAAGTAATTTTAATTTTTCAAAAAACACAAAGCTAACAACTATAAATTGTTATAGTAACAATATAACATCTATCGATTTATCTCAAAATTTAGCTCTGACAGATGTAAATCTATCAAACAATAGTTTAACGGAGATTAATGTTTCAAAGAACACGGCTTTAAAAAATTTAAACGTGTACCAAAATAAAATTACAGCGATAGATGTGTCAAACAATAAAGATCTAATTAACTTATCAATTAGCAATAACCCATTAGGTAAAATTGATGTTTCAGGAAATCCGCAATTAACTTATTTGGGGTGTACAGATAATTCACTTACAACTTTGGATGTAACTCATAATCCGTTGCTAAAAGGACTTGATTTTGAGCGTAATAAAATAACTGATATTGACGTAACTAAAAACCCTGAATTAGAATCTCTAAACACAAGCCAAAATCCTTTAAAGGCATTAAATGTAACTAAAAACACAAAATTAATAGGTTTGCAATGTTATGGCAGCAGTTATGTCTCTAATGGCGGCGGCGGAAGCGGCTCAATTAAATCATTAGATCTTTCTAATAATACTTTATTGAGTACTTTAAATTGTGGCGCTAATCAATTGACCAGTCTTGATCTTACTTCTAATATTCAACTTCAATATTTTAGAGGTTATGGCAATGCTTTTACCGATTTAGACCTGACAAAGAATACTAATTTAGTTGAATTACATGTTGGTGACAATAAACTGAAAACGGTAAATCTTAAAAATGGAAACAACACAAAATTAACTAAAGTTAATTTTCAAGGGAATAAAAATCTAAGCTGTATCCAAGTAGATAATGTTGAATATTCTAATACTAATTGGGCTACTAATAAAGATGCAACTGCAACATTTAATGTCGATTGCGCTTATTCAACATTAATCCCAGATGAAAAATTTGAACAAAAATTAATTGATTTAGGTATTGATAACGATGGAAAGAATGGAAAAGTTCTTACTGCAAACATTTCTACATTAACATCGTTGGACGTTTCATCTGCAGAAATTACTGATTTAACTGGTATCGAAGATTTTAGAAGCTTGGAGTCATTGTCTGCCGACCAAAATAAACTAACCAAAATAAACGTGTCTAAAAACCAAAAATTAGTTAGTTTAAACGTGTCTAAAAATGAAATAACAAAGCTAGATGTAAAAAACAATATCAAACTTGAAAGCATTTATTGCAACAATAACCTCCTTGCTACTTTAGACCTTTCAAAGAATGTATACTTAAAAACTATATATTGTTCTGACAACAAACTGATTTCATTAAATTTAAAAAATGGAAACAATGTTGCTTCTGATCCTGTTGGGCTTAAAAACTTCACAAATAATCCTAACTTAAAATGTATTCAGGTAGATGATGAAACTTATGCGAATTCAAAATGGACTAATTTCAAGGATGCAACTGCAAGTTACAGTTCAAATTGTGAATATTCAACAGCAATTCCTGATCCGAAATTCGAAGACAAATTAATCGCTCTTGGAATTGATTCTGGCGAAAAAGATGGTAAAGTAGCTACCGCTAATATAACTGAAATTACAAGTTTGGATGTAAGCAGTTCTCAAATTACAGACTTAACTGGAATTCAGGATTTTGCTTCGTTAAAGAGCTTAAACGTAAAATCTAATACTCTAAAGACTTTAGATGTTTCTAAAAATACAGAGTTAACAAGTTTAGATTGCTCTTTTAATACATTGACAAGTTTAAGTATTTCAGAAAACAAATCTTTGAGAAGTTTAACTTGTTATTATAACGCATTAACCAATTTAGATATTTCTAATAATATCGTTTTATACAATTTAGATTGCAGCGGTAATAAAATTGAGTCATTAGAGCTTTCTAAAAACAAAGAATTAATTTTTTTAAATGTTAATAATAACCAGATAAAAAACTTAGATATTAGCAAAAATCCTTTAGTTAGTTCTATTCTTTGTTACAATAATAAACTTCAAACTTTAAACTTGCAAAATGGCGCAAATAAATTACTAACAAGTAATAACGCATCCTTTTCAGGCAATTTGAGCTTGTACTGTATACTTGTTGATGATGTGGCGTATGCCAATAGTACTTGGTCTACCAAAAAAGATGCTATAGCAACTTTTAACACAGAATGTACAGGAGAAATAAATTTACCTGCAAACAACTTTGCTATAGAAACTAAAGGAGAATCTTGTCTTGGTGAAAATAACGGAGAAATCAGTATTGTTGGAAAAGCTTCTTTTGCTTACAGCGCAACGATTAACGACAAGTCTTACACGTTTACAAACAATGCTTTAAAACTTACAGCATTAACTCCAGGAACTTACAATATCAAGATTACAATTCCTGAAATGATTTATGAACAAATTTTTAATGTAACTATTCAAAAAGGTGCAACTGCTACAGGAAAATCTAGCATAAGCGCTAAGAATGTAGAAGTTGAAATTACTGAAGGAACGGCTCCTTTTACTGTATTTGTTAATGGTACAGAACAATTTCAAACAACAGATACAAACTTCACAGTTTCTATGCAAACAGCTGGATTAGTTGAAGTGGCAACGGCAAAAGCTTGCGAAGGTATTTTTGCTAAAAAAGTTTCTTCTTACGAATTGGGGACAATACTTGCCGCTTATCCGAACCCAACTACTGGAATTATTGAAATTGAAATTCCAAGCAGTAAAACTGAAGTTGCAATTGAACTATACAATTTTGGAGGCCAATTAGTTTCTCACGGAACTTATTCTATTGAAAACGGAAAAGCTCTTTTAAATCTTGAAAAATTACCTTCAGGAATTTATGCTGCTAAAGTCAATTTAGAAACTCCAGAATACATTAAAATTATAAAAAAATAAAGATGAAGAATTCTATATACCTTTCAATAATCTGTTTAGTATTTGCTGCTTGCGGAAGCGGAGGCGGAGACGACCCTGTTACGCCACCAGCGGTTAATACGGCTCCGACAGTTCCTGTATTAACACTTCCGGCTGATAATAAATTATGTTTAGACAACAACGTTTCTTTTCAGTGGAACGCTTCAACCGATGAGCAAAAAGACGCGATTGTTTATCAAATTCAAATTGCAAAAGATAATGCATTCAGTCAAATCGTAAGTACACTAGATAATTCGTCTCTTTCTACAAGTGCTTTAGCATTAGAAAAAAATACAGCGTATTACTGGAGAGTAAAAGCAACAGATGCCAGAGGATTGTCAAGCGCTTATTCTTCAACATTTAAGTTTTATACTGCTGGAACAGCTGTGGTGAATCATTTGCCTTTTTCTCCAGAATTGATTGCTCCAGTTTTAAATGGAAACATCAGCACATCATCTGCAAATTTAAGCTGGAATGCTTTTGATGTTGATACTGCAGATGTTTTAACTTATGATGTCTATTTTGGAACTGCAAATCCGCCAACTGCAAAAGTAGGCGATAATATAACTTCAAAAGCATTTGAAGTTGCCCTTCAACCAACTACACAGTATTACTGGAGAGTGGTTGTAAAAGACAATAAAGGCGGTGAAACAGTAGGTCAAGTTTGGAAATTTAAAACCAACTAAACTTTATAATTACAATTAGTTAAAACCAAAAAATCCCATTTTCATTCAGTTGAAAATGGGATTTTTTTATATCTAATTTATTTCGATTAAAGAATTTCTTCACAGGTAAAAACATCTTTTAATCGAACGCCTTTTTCGGTATGTTCCACAGTTATAATCTGATTGTGCGCATCATGTTCTAAAAATAAATAATGATTGTTATCTGCTGCCAAATTCAAGAATTTCGATTTCTCAGGCATTGTCAGCAAAGGTCTTGTATCGTATCCCATAACATATGGAAGCGGAATATGCCCAGCTGTAGCCAATAAATCGGCACAAAAAACAATCGTTTTATCTTGGTATTTAATGTACGGAATCATTTGTTTTTCAGTATGACCGTCAACATAATAAATATCAAAATCAAGTTCTTTTGAAAAGCCAAAATCAGATTCTGGTTTTTCAATAAAATTCAATTGACCGCTTTCCTGCATTGGCAAAATATTTTCAGACAAGAAAGAGGCTTTTTCTCTAGCGTTGGGTTTTGTCGCCCATTCCCAATGGTTTTCGTTGGTCCAGAATTTAGCATTTTTAAAAGCTGGCTCGTAACCTGTTTTATCAGCATTCCATTGAACACTTCCTCCGCAATGATCAAAATGAAGATGCGTCATAAAAACGTCGGTAATGTCATCTCTATTAAAACCATATTTTGCCAGAGATTTATCTAAAGAATGCGATCCCCAAAGTGAATAATACCCGAAGAATTTTTCTGATTGTTTATCGCCCATTCCCGTGTCGATCAAAATAAGACGATTTCCGTCTTCAATCAACAAACAGCGAGCCGCAATATCGATAAGGTTATTGGCATCGGCAGGATTTGTTTTATTCCAAATGGTTTTAGGAACAACGCCAAACATTGCGCCGCCATCTAACTTAAAATTTCCAGATTCTATTGGGTAAAGTTTCATGAGAATGATTTTCTAAAAGAACAAAGCTAGAAAATTCAAACTCCTTTTGCTAAAATTCAAAGCTAAAAAACTTTTAGATTATTCTAATGTAATCGAAGTGCTTCCCATTATTTCCTGCTTATCAAAATAATTCACAAAATAAGTCCCTTTCTTAAACCCATCTGCATTTAAAATTCCATAAGCATTAAGAGATTTACCTTGAAAATCGGTACTAACAATAAAACTATAAACCAGTGCTTTATCATTTCCAAATTCAATCAATTTGTTATCTCCTAAAACCGTATTTTTTTGATCCAAAACTTGAACATAAAAAACTCTTTTTCCTGTCTTTGCAACGGCATTTCCGTTCACGGTAAAACTAATTTTAAGTTTCTTTGCGTTCTTTGCTTTTGTCGTTTCTAGTTCTGCTCCAGAGTTTTTTTCGCGAAGTGCAATTGCTTTAAAATTGCTTAAATAAAGTTTTGAAGCATCTTTTAAAGTCGATTCCAATTTCACTTGTTTAGAAATCAAAGTGTCATTTTCTGCCTTTTGTTTGTACATGACAACATTCTGACTTTCTATTTCGGTCAGTAAATTTTTATTCTGAGATTTTAATTTTTTAATCTCTATGACTTTACTGTCCAATGAAGATTTTAGTCCCGAAAGCTGGTTCCGGTAAATTCTAATTTGATCTGCCGACGGATTTTGCGAAACTTTTATAATTTCCATTAAATTTTCGACATTCTTACGTTCCAGTTCCAACTCTTTAGACAGAGCCGTATTTTCCTGAATGACCAGATCGTATGCTGCTTTCAGTGTACTTAATGAATCTAAAATGTTTTCCTGTTCTGTTCTTTCATTATTAAACATTAAAGCTTTAGCGCTTTCCGCTTTAACTTCTTCCTTAATTTTATCAGATTCACTGCTAAAAACCAATACTGCAGCACCTAATCCAAAAACAAAAATTACTGCCAATAAGGGCTTTAACCACTTATTTTTGTGTTGTTTTTTCATAATTACTCACAATTTTCTGCAAAAGTACCGAATAAATAATGGCTATAATCAGTAGAAATACTTGTTTTTTAACATTTAGGAGCGATATTTGCAGCACGATTCAAAAAACAATTCCTTTTCGAATTTTGATTTCGATTTTGTCAAAATAAGTATTATCTATTTTCACATTTGTTATAATAATGTGAACCGTTATGGAAAAAGGTTTTTAAGTCGTATCTTTGCAGATAATTTCTATTTAACATTGAAAATTAGCGTTTTAAATCTGTAATAAATTCATTACAGACAAAAAATGTTCATTAAAAACAAACATCTAAGAACAATGATAAAAGTTTCTGATACTGCCAAAAAGAAAATCATCGACCTGATGACGGATGATGGTTTTGACGCCGCAAGCGACTACGTAAGAGTAGGCGTAAAAAGTGGTGGATGCTCTGGTTTGTCTTACGATTTAAAATTTGACAAAACCAAAGGAGATGACGACAAAATATTCGTTGACAACGACATACAAATTGCTGTAGAAAAAAAATCATTCCTTTATTTAGCTGGGACAATTTTAGAATTCTCTGGCGGATTAAACGGAAAAGGATTTGTTTTCAACAATCCGAACGCAAGCAGAACTTGCGGATGCGGAGAATCATTCTCTCTTTAGTCAAAAGCGGAAAGCTGTAAAGTCATTAAAGACTTCAATTGACTTTCGAACTTTAGACTTTAAAACATTAGACAATAACAAAAATAATGAGCAAATACACCGAAGACGATTTAAAGATCGAACTGGAAACTAAAGAATACGAGTACGGATTTTATACTAATATAGAATCTGAGACTTTCCCTATTGGCTTAAACGAAGAAATTGTAAGAGCTATTTCTCTTAAAAAAGAAGAACCTGAATGGATGACCGAATGGCGCATCGAGGCTTTCCGTGCTTGGAAAGAAATGATCGAGCCAGAATGGGCAAACGTACATTACGAAAAACCAGACTTTCAGGCCATTTCATATTATTCAGCTCCAAAACAAGTAGATCCTAACAAAACTTTGGATGATGTTGATCCAGAATTATTAGAGATGTACAAAAAATTGGGAATTTCTGTTGATGAACAAAAAATAATGAACAATGTCGCTATGGATATTGTTGTCGATTCTGTTTCTGTAGCAACAACTTTCAAGAAAACATTGGCCGAAAAAGGAATTATTTTCTGTCCGATTTCTGAAGCTATTAAAGAACATCCTGAATTAGTAAAAAAATATTTAGGAACTGTGGTACCTCAAAAAGACAACTTCTACGCAGCATTAAACTCAGCTGTTTTCTCTGACGGAAGTTTCTGTTATATTCCAAAAGGCGTAAAATGTCCAATGGAACTTTCAACTTATTTCAGAATCAACCAAGCAGGAACTGGACAATTCGAAAGAACTCTAGTTATTGCCGATGAAGGAAGTTATGTTTCTTACCTTGAAGGATGTACCGCTCCAAGCCGTGATGAAAATCAATTACACGCTGCTGTTGTTGAATTAATCGCTTTGGATGATGCTGAAATTAAATATTCTACTGTTCAAAACTGGTTCCCTGGAAACAAAGAAGGAAAAGGTGGAGTTTACAACTTCGTGACTAAAAGAGGTTTATGCGAAACAAACGCTAAAATTTCTTGGACACAGGTTGAAACTGGTTCTGCTGTAACTTGGAAATATCCTTCTTGTGTATTAAAAGGAGATAATTCGGTAGGAGAATTTTATTCGATCGCCGTTACCAATAATTACCAACAAGCTGATACTGGAACAAAAATGATCCATTTAGGAAAAAACACTAAATCGACTATTATTTCTAAAGGTATCTCGGCTGGAAAATCACAAAATAGCTACCGTGGTTTAGTGCAAATCTCTCCAAGAGCAGAGAACGCAAGAAACTTTTCTCAATGTGACTCATTGTTAATGGGTAACAATTGCGGTGCACATACTTTCCCTTATATCGAAAGTAAAAATCCATCAGCAAAAATCGAGCACGAAGCAACTACAAGTAAAATTGGAGAAGACCAGGTATTTTACTGTAACCAAAGAGGTATTCCAACTGAAAAAGCCATTGCCTTAATTGTAAACGGTTTCAGTAAAGATGTCTTGAACAAACTTCCAATGGAATTTGCCGTTGAAGCTCAAAAATTATTAGAGATTTCTTTAGAAGGATTTGTAGGATAATCAAAAGCAAGTAATTATGGACATCATCTTAAAAAATGTAAAGAAAAAAGATTTTCCAGTTTTTCAATCACTGGCAAAATCTCTTGGTTTTGAAATTGTTGAAGATAATGAAAAGCCATATAATCCAGAATTTGTAAAAGAGATTATTGACGCTGAAAAAAGTATTGAAGAAGGAAAAGGAATTAAAATAAAAGTTGAGGATTTGTGGAAGTAATTTATTCTGAAAAGGCACAAAAAGACATTCTTTTTTGGAAAAAGTCCGGAAACAAATCAATAATGAAAAAAATCACAAGTTTAATTGAAGATATTTTACTTCATCCTTATGAAGGGCTTGGAAAACCAGAACAATTAAAATATGAATTATCTGGAAGATGGTCTAGAAGAATTGATAAAGAGCATAGAATTATTTACAGAATAACCGAAGAAAACAATATAGAAATACTAAATATTCTTTCACTGAAAGGACATTACGAATAAGTATTAATGGAAAACAAAAACGTCATCATTTTAGGTTCTTCTAGAAAAAACGGAAACACAACAAAAATTGTGGATGAACTTTCGAAAGAACATAACATTGATGTAGTTAATTTGAGTGATTATAATATTTCATATTACGATTACGAAAGCAAAAATATAGACGATGATTTTTTGCCTCTTATAAGAGGAATTATCGAAAAATACGACACCTTAATTTTTGCAACGCCCATTTATTGGTACAATATGAGCGGAATTATGAAGGTCTTTTTCGACAGGATTTCAGATTTAATCCGAATTGAGAAAGAAACCGGAAGAAAACTTAGAGGGAAGAAAATCGGAGTGATATCCAATTCTCACGATGATGAAACTGACGAAAGTTTTTACATTCCATTTCAAAAATCTGCCGATTATTTAGGCATGGAATATTTAGGACATGCGCATTTTAATGCCAACATCCTAAACCAACAAACAAAAATAGAATTGACATTTATATAAAATAAAAAACAATGTTATCAATAAAAAACCTTCACGCCGCGATTGGTGATAAAGAAATTCTTAAAGGAATTAATATAGAAGTTAAAGCTGGAGAAGTTCACGCGATAATGGGACCAAACGGTTCTGGGAAAAGTACACTTTCTGCTGTTATTGCAGGAAACGAAAATTATGAAGTTACAGATGGAGAGGTTATCCTCGACGGAGAAGATCTTGCTGATTTAGCTCCTGAAGAAAGAGCACATAAAGGTGTTTTTCTTTCTTTTCAATATCCTGTAGAAATTCCTGGAGTTAGCGTTACTAACTTCATGAAAACTGCTATCAACGAAACTCGTAAAGCAAACGGTCAGGAAGAAATGCCAGCAAACGAAATGCTGAAAGTAATTCGTGAGAAATCTGAATTGTTAGAAATCGATCGTAAATTTCTTTCTCGTTCTCTTAATGAAGGTTTTTCTGGAGGAGAGAAAAAAAGAAACGAAATCTTCCAAATGGCAATGTTAGAGCCTAAATTAGCTATCCTTGACGAAACCGATTCTGGTCTTGATATCGATGCTTTAAGAATTGTGGCTAATGGTGTAAACAAATTAAAAAGCGACAAAAACGCTATTATTGTTATCACGCACTACCAACGTTTGTTAGATTATATCGTTCCTGATTTCGTTCACGTTCTTTACAACGGAAGAATCGTAAAATCTGGAGGAAAAGAATTGGCTTATGAGCTTGAGGAAAAAGGATACGATTGGATTAAAGCAGAAAACTAGTTTACAGTTACAGTTTACAGTTTGCAAAAACTCATAACTCATAACTCATAACTTACAACTAAAGAAATGGATTTAAAAGAAAAATTAGTATCGTCTTTTATGGCTTTTGAAGAGCGTGTCGATGTACATTCAGATTTACATGACATACGCACAAATGCTTTAAAAAACTTCGAAAATAAAGGTTTCCCAACCAAAAAAGAAGAAGCTTGGAAATATACATCGCTAAATGCCATCTTAAAAAATGACTTTACGGTTTTTCCAAAGCAAGAAAATGCAATCGAATTCAATCAAGTAAAAAAATACTTTTTACACGAAATTGATACTTACAAATTAGTATTTATCGATGGTGTTTTCAGTTCGCATTTGTCTTCTACAACGCATGACGGAATCGATGTTTGTTTGATGTCATCGGCATTGACTAAACCAAAATATAAAATGGTTATTGATACGTACTTCAATCAAATTGCAAGTAAAGACGACAGCTTGACTTCATTGAATACTGCTTTTGCAATTGAAGGTGCATTTATCAATATTCCGAAGAAAAAAGTAGCCGATAAACCAATTGAGATTATGTATTTCTCAACTGGAAACGAAGCCGCTTTAATGGTTCAGCCAAGAAATTTGGTTATTGTGGGCGAAAATTCACATGTTCAGATTATTGAGCGTCACCAAAGTTTGAACGAAAATCCAGTTTTAACAAACTCTGTTACGGAGATTTTTGCTCAAAAACGTGCAATTGTTGATTATTACAAAATTCAAAACGACAACAGCGAAGCGAATTTAATTGACAATACTTATGTTTCACAACAGCAAGAAAGTCATGCTTATGTACACACTTTCTCATTTGGTGGAAATCTAACTCGTAACAACTTAAACTTTTATCACTTTGGTGAAAGATTGACAAGTACGTTAAACGGAATTTCAATCTTAAATGACAAACAACACGTTGATCATTATACTTTGGTAAACCACGCGCAGCCAAACTGCGAAAGTTTCCAAGATTATAAAGGAATTTTCTCTGATCGTTCGACTGGAGTTTTCAACGGAAAAGTTTTGGTAGAAAAAGAAGCTCAAAAAACAAATGCTTTCCAAAAAAGCAACAATATTTTATTGAGTGATAAAGCTACTATCAACGCAAAACCGCAATTAGAGATTTTCGCAGATGATGTAAAATGTTCTCACGGATGTACTGTTGGACAGCTTGATGAAACAGCAATGTTCTACATGCAATCACGTGGAATTCCGAAAAAAGAAGCTAAAGCTTTATTGATGTACGCATTCTCAAATGCCGTTATCGAAAGCATTAAAATACCAGAATTAAAACAAAGAATTACTAAAATCATTGCCATGAAATTAGGCGTGAATTTAGGATTTGATTTGTAGTCGGGTTTTACCGCAAAGACACAAAGGTTACGCAAAGTTCGCAAAGGTTTATTACAAAACTTTGCGAACTTTGCGCTTTTACCCTTGCGCTCTTTGCGGTTAAATCTTATTTTTTACTGAAGAAATTATATCTTTCAAAAACCCATTAAAGTCAAAACTTTTATCACCTTCTCTTACTCCCATTCTCACAATTACCATATCCAAAGACGGAATAATCGCTACCATTTGCCCTTGATATCCGCTACAATAAAACATATCACGAGGAACATCTGGGAATTTCCCTCCAGCGTTTAACCAAAATTGTGCTCCGTATTTTCCTTCTGAAGTATTGGTTGGAGTTGCAGTATATTTTACCCAGCTTTCGTCTAAAATTTGTTCACCGTTCCAGTTTCCTTTGTGAAGATATAATAATCCAAATTTTGACCAATCTCTTGGCGTTGCCCATCCGTAAGATGAACCTACGAAAGTTCCTGACATATCTTGTTCGACAATCATCGAGTTCATTCCGATTTTATCAATTACGGCGCTGTACCAAAAATCAAGATATTCTTGCTGTGTTTTAAATTGTCTTCTTAAAATCAGAGATAATAAATTGGTTGTTCCAGACGAATAATTCCAATGTGTATTGGGTTTAAATTGTGCTGGTTTATCCAATTGTACTTTTCCCATATCTTCGGCCTGAAAAAGCATTTTTGTAGCATCACAGATTGTACTGTAATTTTCTTCCCATTCTAAACCAGAATTCATGTGAAGCAAATCATTAAGTGTGATGTTTTTACGCTCATCATTTTTCCATTCTGTAACTGGAGCAGGTTTGTAAATATCGATTTTTCCTTGTTTAGCCAAAACGCCAAAAGCCGAACTCGTAATGCTTTTTGTCATTGACCAGCCTAAAATTTTACTGTCTTTATTAAAACCTGTATCGTATTTTTCGGCAATCAACTTATCTTTATACAAAACCACAACAGCCCGAGTTCTTTTGATTTTTCCACCTGTTTTGTCAAAAGCATTATCGACAGCTTTTTTCAATTTCGAATAATCTACATCAGAAAATGCAGTGTCTTTTGGCTCATTATTTCCGTATGGAAAAGGAAGATTGTTTTCTAATTTCGTTCTCTTTGGAAGCAGATATGGTTTTGAAACATCAAAATTATCATTAATCAAAACTGCACCTAAACCTTCACGATAAATTGCTTTTCTTTCCTTTAAACCATAAACATTTGAAGTGGCAAATTTCCCAGCTTCATCAATTGAATTTTTCGCTAAATCAATCATATCGATATCATTGTCGGTTTTTTCAATTAAATCCAACGGACGATTATCTATAAAATGTCCAGATGCGACACTTTTAGCCGAGAAGCCTGAAATCAAATCAAGCTTTGGATAAGTTGTAAATCCGAAATACAAAAAAGCAAGAACCACTGCAAGCAAAAGTACTTTGAGAAATTTTTTCATGATGATTAGATATTTTTACTGCAATATAAATAATTTATGTTCAATATTTTAAGCATCAAATTAGAAAACCGTTTCAGATAATTCAGAAAACTGATTTGATTTTTACGGAATCAGCATTTACGCCCTAAATCAATGGTACCATAAAAGGAAATTATAGAATTACTGTATAAACAAATTTAGTTTTAGTACTTTTGTAAATAGATTTTTTCTAAATAAGACATGCTAGATATTCAAAAAATAAGAGCTGATTTCCCGATACTTTCTCAAACTGTAAACGGAAAGCCATTAGTATATTTCGACAACGGAGCTACTTCTCAAAAACCACAAGTTGTAATTGATGCAGAAGTAAAATATTATCAAGAAATTAATGCCAACATTCACCGTGGCGTTCACACTTTAAGCCAGTTAGCAACTGATGCTTACGAGGTTGCTCGCGGAAAAGTAAAAGACCATATCAACGCAAAACACGCCCACGAAGTTCTTTTTACTTCGGGAACAACACACGGAATTAATTTGGTTTCAAATGGTTTTGCTTCCATTTTAAAACCTGGTGACGAAGTTGTTGTTTCTTCATTAGAACATCACAGTAATATTGTGCCTTGGCAAATGTTATGCGAGAAAACTGGAGCAATTTTAAAAGTTATCCCAATCAATGACAATGGAGAATTAATCATTGAGGAATTTGACAAATTGCTTTCAGACAAAACAAAAATTGTTACCGTAAATCATATTTCAAATGCATTGGGTGTAATTAATCCGATCAAATATATTATCGATAAAGCTCACGCAGTTGGTGCTGCAGTTTTAATTGACGGTGCTCAAGCAGTTTCACATTTAAAACCAAATGTTCAAGAATTAGATTGTGATTTTTATGCTTTTTCAGGGCATAAAATGTGCGGACCAACTGGAACAGGAATTCTTTACGGTAAAGAAGAATGGCTGAACAAACTTCCTCCTTACCAAGGCGGTGGTGAAATGATCAAAGAAGTTACTTTCGAGAAAACAACCTACGCTGATCTTCCTCATAAATTTGAAGCAGGAACGCCAAATATTGCTGGCGGAATTGTTTTAGGAACTGCAATTGATTATTTAAACGAGATCGGTTTTGATAAAATTCATGAATATGAAAATGAATTATTAGAACATGCTACAAAACGTCTTAACGAAATTGAAGGTATCCGAATTTATGGAAACACCAAAAATAAAGCTTCTGTAGTTTCATTTAACATTGATGGAATTCACCCGTATGATGTTGGTTCTATTATAGATAAATTAGGAATTGCCGTTAGAACAGGGCATCATTGTGCGCAACCGATCATGAATTTCTTCTGTATTCCAGGAACAATTCGTGCTTCTTTCTCTTTTTACAACACAAAAGAAGAAATTGATGCAATGGTTGATGCTGTGAAAAAAGCACAAACCATGTTAAGCTAAAAAAGAAACATATGAGAATATTATCACTATTGCTTTTAACTCTTTTTATTGCAACTGGATGTTGCAGTCAAAAAAAGACCGATATGAAATCGACACAAATTGAATACTCCGCTCATTCTAGAGGTTATTTTAAAGTGATAACAGTACAAGACAAAACTGTTTCGGTTATTAAGGAACGTAATGCTGAAGCCGTTAGAAGCAATATTGATGATGCAAAATGGAATAAAATTGTTGATGCGTTTTCAAAAGTAAATTTAGAAGGACTTTCTACTTTAAAAGCACCAACAGACAAACGTACTTACGACGGTGCTGCAATAGGAAATTTAAAAATAGTAAAAGACGGAAAAACGTATGAAACTCCAGGTTTTGATAACGGTTTTCCTCCAAAAGAAATCGAAAAACTAGTTAATTTATTAGTTGACTTTTCTAAAGAATAATTATGACAATAAAAGAAATACAAGACGAAATAATAGATGAGTTTTCAATGTTTGATGACTGGATGCAACGTTATGAATACATCATCGAACTAGGAAAAAGTCTTCCATTAATAAAAGAAGAATACAAAACCGATGATAATTTAATTAAAGGCTGTCAGTCAAAAGTTTGGTTGCAAGGTGAACAAAACGATGATAAGATTGTCTTTACAGCAGATAGCGATGCTATTTTGACAAAAGGAATAATCGCAATTTTAATTCGTGCTTTTTCCAATCAAAAACCAAAAGATATCCTAGAAGCTGATACTGATTTTATCGACGAAATTGGACTAAAAGAACATTTATCTGCAACTCGTGCCAACGGTTTGGTTTCGATGATAAAAAACATCAAAATGTACGCTTTGGCTTTTGATGCAAAAAACAAAAATTAAATTTTAATTAAACCATTAAGAAATTAAGCTTCGTAAAGATGATATGCTTAATTTCCTTAATAGTAAAAAGTAAATTAAGCTTGCTATTTTGACACAAAGCAAAACTTAATTTTCTTAATATCTTAATGGTAAAAACATAAAACACTTAGTGTTCAAAAACAAAAACAATGGAACAAGAAATAGACACAAACGAATTAGGAGAATCAATTGTAAGAGTTTTAAAAGGCATTTACAATCCTGAGATTCCTGTAGATATTTACGAATTAGGATTAATTTACGATGTAATGGTAAATACAGATTACGAAGTAAAAATCCTTATGACGCTTACTTCTCCAAACTGCCCAGTTGCTGAAAGTTTACCAAGGGAAGTAGAAGAAAAAGTGAAAACAATCGAAAACATTAAAGATGTTGACGTTGAAATTACTTTTGATCCGCCTTGGAGCAAAGATTTAATGAGCGAAGAAGCGAAATTAGAATTAGGAATGCTTTAAAAAAAAGTGTTCAGTGTTCAGTCGCAGTTTTCAGTATTAACTTTGGCTAAAAAAACACTTAAAATGTATACAGTTTATAATCTCAATCACAGTTCTCACTGTGACTGAGACTGTGACTGAAAACTAAAAAAAATGGAAGAAATTATCAATAAAGTTGCCAATAGTGCTTTAGAAGTTTTTGATTTGGAGGATTATTATCCAAAAGGAATGCGTGTGCAGATTGACATTTCGCAATGGCTTTTGGAAGGATTTTTATTGAAAGAAAAAGACTTTAGAGAACATCTTAAAAACCACGATTGGTCGCAATATCAAGATCAATATGTGGCTGTGCATTGCAGTACAGACGCTATAATTCCTGCTTGGGCATTAATTTTAGTAAGTGTTCATTTAGCGCCTTTCGCAAAAAAAGTCGTTAACGGATCAATTGAAGATCTTGACGCAAGTCTTTACGAAGAAATTCTAAGTACAATTGATTACTCTGCATACAAAGGCAAACCTGTAATTGTAAAAGGTTGCTCTAGAAAACCCGTTCCTATGAGGGCTTACATTTTGGCAACAACTTATCTGCAGCCATTTGCCAGAAGCATTATGTACGGCGAAGCATGCTCTGCAGTGCCTTTATACAAAGAATCTAAGAAATAACCTGCAATAACAGGATAACATCACTTAACTTTCCATTGGTTTTTAGTATATTTGATAATACACTCTAAACTAAAAACCATGAGAAAGATTCTATCATTGCTCTTCGTTTTAGCAAATCTTACTTTTGTTCAAGCCCAAAACACTGAAAAAGAACTAGCCCAAAACACCGAAAAAGCCGTAAAAAAAATCAATGATACAATTGAAAAAGAAGGCTGGAAAGCAAAAGGAACCGTATCTCTTTTATTAAATCAGTCCAGCTTCAATAACTGGATTGCGGGAGGTGAAGACAGCTTTTCGGGAACACTCGGAATCAATTACGACTTCAATTACAAAAAAGAAGATGTAACCTGGGATAACAAAATACTAGCTTCATACGGTCTTTTACAAACTAAAAATACTGATTTCGGAAAAAAAACGGATGACCGTTTAGAATTTAACTCCATTCTTGGTAAAAGAGCCTTTGGTGAATGGTATTACTCTTATTTCTTAAACTTCAGAACTCAATTTACGACAGGTTATATTTATGGGCAGGATGCCAACGGTAAAGAGATCAGAACTGAACAGACGAAGTTTATGTCGCCAGGATATCTTACCACTGAACCGGTATTTATTGGTCTAAAGATGAAAATCTGAAAATTAACTTCGCACCACTGACTTCAAAATTCACTTTTGTAGACAACGCTTATACAAGCGGCATAGATAGGTTTACTGGTCTGCCTTATGTAGATGGAGATTATTTTGGCGTAGATGAAGGCAAAACCATGCGCTATGAACTGGGTTTTTATGCATCAGTTTATTACAAATTAGCCATTATGACGAATGTAACGGCAGAAAACGCACTTAATTTATATTCTAATTATTTAGAAGATCCTCAAAATGTAGATATCAATTATTCTTTGAATATCATTATGAAAATTAACAAATTCTTATCTGCAAATTTTGCTTTTCAAGCAATATATGATGACAATGCCTTCAGAGGGCTTCAAACCAGACAAGTATTTGGTTTAGGCGTTAATTTTGGATTTTAATAAATCCGTTTTTACAAACATATAAAAAAACGGCTTTGATTATTCAAAAGCCGTTTTTTTATATTCTTACTTATTAAATGATTCAGGTTTTATTCGGACGATTTTATCGTCCTTCATAATAACTAATTCCGTTTTTGATTTCTTTTTGAATTCAATTAATTTATCATAAACTAAATCCATCGCATCTAAAATTTTACTTTGAGTTGCAGATCTTTTATATATTTTCATTATAAATTCTTTTTAGTTTATCGTACTTAATTTCATTTATTATATCAATATCGCTTTCGAGTATTTTTTCTGCCAATAATTCCGGTTTTCCAAATGAATTATCAAAGATCATGACTTCATCAGCTATTGGGATATATATATTAAATAAGTTTAATATTCCATTAATGTATCTTCTCTTAATAACATCTGTTTCTATATTATGTCCACCTTCAGTAACTCTAGTTTTTACCCTTTCAATTGCTAACTCAACATCTTGCAACCAAAAAAACAAAAGAATGACTTTATAACCTTTTTCCTGGGCTAAAGTAATTTTAGATTTATAACTTTTAGTTGCAAGTGTAGTCTCAAAAGCAAATACTTGTCCACTTTCTAAGAGATCATTTATTCTGTGAAGCATTATCCTTCCTGCCTCAAAAGCTACTTTTTCAGGCTGAAACGGAGATAGACCTTTTGCAATCTCATCTGCATTTACAAATTCTCTACAATCTAAAACTTCAGGCAATATAGTAAAAGAAGCAGTAGTTTTACCTGCACCATTACAGCCTGAAATTATATATAAATTCTTACTCATTATAACAAAGATATAAAATATCAATCTTCATTAAATGTTATTTGACATATATTTAGTAAAGTTTAAAACCTCTCATAATAGAACTAAAAAAACGACTTTTGAGAAATCAAAAGTCGTTTATATTTTTATTCTTCTTCATCTTCTTTTTCAACTGCATCCTTATAATCTGGATATAAGAAATTGTTATAAGGAAAACGTGTAATATGAATTTGGCGAACAGCTTCATAAACCGTTTCTCTGAATTCTTCGAAATTCTCTTTATTTCTTGCAGAAATAAATAACGCTTTATTGTGACCAACATTACTCATCCAAGTTTGTTTCCACTCGTCAAGTGTCCAGTGTTTTCTGGTTCTTTCTGTTATCAAATCATCTTCCTCGATAGTTAAATGTTTATAAGCATCGATTTTATTAAAAACCATAATTGTTGGTTTGTCGTTGCTTTTGATCTCTTGCAAAGTCTTGTTTACAGACTCAATATGATCTTCAAAATCTGGATGCGAAATATCTACTACATGCAGCAATAAATCGGCTTCACGAACCTCATCTAGAGTACTTTTAAACGAATCTACCAATTGTGTTGGCAGTTTTCGAATAAATCCAACCGTATCAGAAAGTAAAAAAGGAAGGTTTTTAATCACCACTTTTCTAACTGTTGTATCTAAAGTTGCAAACAATTTATTCTCTACAAAAACATCGCTTTTACCAATTGCATTCATCAAAGTCGATTTCCCAACATTGGTATATCCAACCAAAGCAACACGAACCATTGCACCGCGATTACTGCGCTGAATACTCATTTGCTTGTCGATCGTTTTGATTTTATCTTTCAATAACGAAATTCGGTCACGCACAATACGCCTATCGGTTTCAATCTCTGTTTCTCCAGGTTCACGCATACCAATACCTCCTTTTTGACGTTCAAGGTGCGTCCATAAACCTGAAAGTCTCGGAAGTAAATATTGGCATTGCGCCAATTCTACCTGCGTTCTAGCGTATGAAGTTTCGGCTCTTTGTGCAAAAATGTCTAGAATTAAGTTCGTTCTGTCTAAGATTTTGCAATCAATTATTCTTGAGATATTTTTTTGCTGAGATGGCGTTAGTTCATCATCAAAAATTACAGTAGATATTTTGTTCTCTTTTACAAAAAGATTGATGTCGTCAATTTTTCCTGTTCCAACAAAAGTTTTCGGATTAGGGCGTTCCATTTTCTGCGAAAAACGTTTAATAACCTCACCTCCAGCGGTAAAAGTTAAAAACTCCAATTCGTCTAAATATTCATTTAGTTTTTCTTCACTTTGATTCTGAGTAACAATACCAACGATAACTGTTCTCTCAAAATTTATAACTTCTTTTTCTAACATAGTCTTGAATAAGGTGCAAATTTAATCATTTGTCAGCTACAATCAATTATACAATTTTGTTTTTACGTTTATATTAAGACATTATAATTCAAAAAAAAATGGAACCCGTCAAGATAAACTCAACTAAAGCTCCACTTTTCAAATGAATGGTCTAAGTTTAAAACCTTTATTCGTAAATAAAAGTTTTTTCCGTTTTCACAATTCCGTTTTCTTCTATTTGAGAACAAGAAATTGGGTAATTTAATTTGTTGTATTTGTATTTTCTGCTCACCGCAACTAAAGCTGTAGATGATGGGCTGAAATTCATTTCGTTATTATAAGAAATAGATTCAAACTCAAATTCTTCTTCATGATAAGAAACCATCGGAACAATTACTTTGTAATTATCTCCAAAAAGACTCTGAACGATTAACTGGTCAACCGATTTTTTATCATCATAAGTATATGATTTAGAGATCTTATCTCCTACCAATCCTTTATGTCTTGATACATTATCGTTTACATAAACATATTCTAATTTTCCAATAATAGCTTTATTTCTATCTCGTGAAGTACGTCTTACAATAATTCCGTTTTCAACAAGATATTCAATATCATCTACTAAATTCTGATGGTTGGTACTCTTTTTTGTAGTTACTTTTACCCTTGCTCCTTCGTATACAAACGAAACCACTTTTGTAATGTAATTAGGCCCTTCCTGATATTTTTTCACAAATTTGGTAATATTGTTATCAGCGTTGTAAGTATAGTTGATTACTTCTTTCCAATCGCTTCCCACTTTGTCTTTTACAGTCATATCCAGCAAACCATTTTTGTTGTAATAGAAATGCTGCACAACATCTGAAGTGGTTATGGTTTGAAGCTTACCCTCTTTAAAAACCATTGTTTTGTTAACAATTTCGCCGTCTTTAGAGTTTTGGTAATTTGTTCTTACAATGTTAATCTGCTTTAGTTTAACGTCGTCTTGACTGTGCATCAAGCAAGGAAACACCATCATTAAGATGGCAATAAAGTAGGTTTTCATATTTGTTTTTGTATTGATTTGGGACGACCAAAATACAAAATTCAATTAGATTTTAACGTTTTGAAATACAAAAACTACAAACTTTTCAATAATACTTTAAAAATCAGTAGATTATTTTCATTATTCTAAATTAGTTCTTACTTCTCTCCAAATATCTTTACGTCATCTACCATAAAAGCGCCATTTAATGTTTTATCTTTTCCAGAACCAATATATTTAAATGCAATATGTATATTTCCAGAATAAGCAGAAAGATCGATTCCGCCAGAACTTATAAATTCTCGAGCAGGCGTTGAAAGCGTTGGCACTTTTGCTTCCAGTTTTGTCCATTTTGCTTTGGTCACACTTGCACCGTCAAAATTGGTTGAAACATAAACTTCTAAAGTATTTAAAGGCGAATCTACTTTCAAATCATGCTGTGCACTTCTAAACGAGAGAACAGCATTTTTATACCCTGTAAGATTTATTTTTGGTGAAACTAACCAAGCTATATTCTCAGCCGCAGTTGTGCTTGTGGTATTAAATTCGGCATAACCATTTCCGGCGTAAACCATGCTTTTCCATAATTTAGATGCTTTCTCTACAATATTACTCCAGCCCGGAAGCACAAAATTGACATTGTTTTTAACCGATTGGAAATCTTCTGAAAAAAACGGAGTATTTCTTTTTCCATTCATCACAATATCACTTTCATATCGGACCATAAATTGATAATCAGTTCCAAATTTTGTTAGAATACCTCTTACTTTTCCGCTTCCTTCTGGCACAAAATGATCTGCAAATTTTGCATAAGCGCTGGTTCTAAAAATAATCTGATTTCCTGTTTTATCTCTCAAATACCAATTCGTTGAACCTCCTACATTATTGGATTCTTCAAAATAATGGCGTCCTAATGCTGCCTCTGTAAATTCAACATCATTTAATTCTATCAAAGTATTTAGTTTAGAATCTGAAAGTGCTTCATCTATAGAAAGCGATTTCACCAATTGATTCTCCTCTATAGTTGCACAGGAAGCATTCAGCACATTTCTATATTCGTTTTGAGAAATCCTTCCAATTGTCGGGTCTCCAGCATTGCTCACATACAAACTTCCGATTCTTAAACCACCATAATACAAATCTGTAAATTGATTTTTAAGTTTTACAAACACTTTATTTCCCACTCGATAATCAATGTAAGTATTTGTGGCATCAACTGAAGCACTAAAACCAATAGCAGGTATATTTTCAGTTTCTTTTGTCTGTAATGAAATCGTTTTGAAAAAATTACCGCCTTCATCACTCGATATAACATAAGCTTCTATGATATCATCATATAAATATTGTTTAGCAGTCGTTCCCGAAAGCTCGTATACTTTTGCTACCGATTTGTTTACAGTAAAATTAGGTTGATTACATTTTAATTCTGGCGTTTCAACCTCGTTACTGCAACCATACAGTAACGATATAACAAAAAATAAAATTAGTTTTTTCATGAGGAATAGGTTTATAAACCGATTGTAAGATTTAGAAAATAAGTTCGGCCATAGCCATAATAATATCTTGGTCCAAAAGATGGAGTTCCGCTAGATGCGTCCTGATTTAGTGCTCTAAAATTGGCATTTCTTGCCTGTTCAAAACCACCAGTTTTATACATTAAATCGAAAACATTATTTATGCTGGCAAAAAGCCCCACATATTTTTTATGAATACGCCAAGATTTGCCTCCGCTAAAATTCAGTAACGTAGCAGGATTAAACTTTTCTTGTTTTAACAATTCATTTCCTCTTTCAGATGTTGCTTCAGGAAAAGGAAAACCATTGGCTGGATTGATATAAAATTGAGAAGTACGAGAAATTGGCGAAACATCAATATAGCTTTCTGCCAAATAATTGATGTTGCCTCCAATCCACCAGAACTTTGGATCACGATATTCCAATCCAAAAGAATAGGCCTGTTGTGGAGTTCCTGGCTGTTTGTAGTTCTTTAAATAAGCGCGTCCAAAATCAAAAGACGTTTGCGCTCCTTCTTTCGCTCTATTGGCATCGTTTACAATGATTACATTCGGATTGCTATTGTAGATGTAATTCCCAAATGCTGCAGATAAAGTTGTTTTTACTGTTGGCCAAATCTGATATTCAAAACTTAATTCTGCTCCAATATTTTTCTTATCCAAATTGGTCAAAGTCTGACTTACAAATGCATTGGTTGAATCATAACCCGAACCGTTGTCAAAAATTCCTTCTGCATAGAAATAAGAAGTTTTCGAAGTGTTTTTAATCAAAGAATAATATGCTGTTAAGCGTAATTTGAGTTTTGCCGAACGGTATACATAATTAGCCTCGGCACTACTGATATTTTCACTTTCGATTCCGTCAACGACATTGTTATTTAAACGTGAATTTGAAAACGTATTTCGAAGCGAAGGCGCTCTGGTAAAATGTGCAGCATTAAAATACAACAATTGTTTTCCTGAAATCTTATAGGTGAAACCTCCTTTGAAGCCGAAATTCTCAAAATTTACTTTCTCACTTTTACCTAGCGAATTTGTTGGATACAATCCGTTTTGATATAACCCTTCTCTTTGGTAATCTGACATGGAATAGGATTGTGCCAAGAAGAATTCTGTTTTGTTATAGCTAAATTTAAACTGCGCAAAAACATCTAAAGTATTGGCCAGTAAATTATAATTGTATCCGTAAATATCTCCCTTACCGACCTGACGATTTGGATGCTGTAAATCGGACTGAGAAAGGCTTCCTTTATAAAACGGATCAATATCTTCAAAATAAGCGCCACCAAGAAGATCTAATAAATATTGAAAATTATGCGATTTTAATTTCTTAAAAGTAAATCCGCCATCAAAAGAAATATTGGGAGTTATCTGTGTATTCAGATTTGAGTTTACTGCCAAAGTCCTATCATCTGTTCGGTCTTCATAAAGCACATAACGACTTTGAGCAGGAGAATAACCATTTTGTCCTATTTTTTGATTGGCAAAATACATCTCATCCCAATTTATCTGTGACTGGTCCAGAAATGCCACTTTGTTTTTTTCTGCATTTTCATAATCTGGAGTAAACGCGCCTGAAAATTCGCCTTGATCTTTCGCGTAAAGCGAACTAAAATAGCTTGGCATTTTTTTATAATAAACAGGATCTGGACTATCAGCATTTTGGTAATCGATATTACTGTTTCCAACTTTCCCGAATTGATACATAATGGCTGAATTCAGATTGGTTTTATCATCTATTTTAAAATAATGATTCAGCATAAAGAGCGGCTCTTTTACATTTTTTACTCTTGCATTTCGCTTTTCACCATTCTGAAATCCCCAATACGAGTTGTATTTTTCGCCCATTAAATCAGTAACCTCAGCTGTATTCGCAGAATTCTTTCCGCGAGAATTTGGCGTGTAAAATCCTGTAAAATTGAAAGAATGTCTGTTGTTTAATTTCTTTTCGACACTAAGAAAAAAAGAATCAGCATCGAAATTTGTGCCTTCAAAATACCCTTCATCTGCCCAGCGTTTTCCAGCCGAAACTACAAAAGCCCAACCAGAGGCATTCATTCCTGAAGCATATGTTCCTATTGCCCGCCATAAATAAGTGGTATTGCTTCCCGAAAACGTAAGTGATGTTCCTTTTCTATATAAAGAAGCACGAGTAAAAATCTGTTGTGTTCCTAAAACACCTCCAAAAGTATAATTGGAAGCGGCTGTTCCTACTGAGAATTCCTGATTTCGGAGCACATTGTTTAATCCGCCCCAATTTCCCCATTGTGGTCTGCCATCGTAGATTTTATTCATTGGCATTCCGTTAAGCATCGTGATGGCGTTTTCGCTATCTAAACCGCGAACACGAAATCTAGCTTGACCCCAATTGAATGCCGATGCCTGCATAAAAGCATCTCTTGAAGATTGCAAAAGTCCAGATGTCATTTCTGATGAACTGTTATCATCTGAAAAATCATTATCTGAGAGCGTAATCAATGCAGCCGGGACCTCGTCTGAATAAGTATCTTCTAATTGTAAAATTCCAAGATCAATATCCTGTCCAGAATTAGACTTTACTTTTAAAAGAAAATCTTTGTATCCTTGACTCCTTAGTAAAAGTAGTTGTTCTTTTTTAGGAAATATATGAAGTTCAAATTTCCCTGTTTTTGACGTAAGCTGCATCACGGCTGTGTTCTGGATTGTCACCACTACACTTTCCAACGGATTCTGTGTTCGGGCATCAATAACAATTCCTGTTACCGTAATTTCTTTCTGCGAAAAAGCAAAATTAAAGAACCAAAAAATAAAGAAGACTGCGTAATTTTTTACCATTAAAACCTATTATTAACTTTGAAAATACTCTAGGATTGTAATCCTTAATTCAAAAGATAAAATTGGTTTTTGGAAAAAGAAAATTTCAAACTTCAGAGCTTGAAGTTTGAAATTCAAAAATAAACAAAATATTTAATTATAAGTAAATTCCTTCAATTTTATTTTAATGTAATGAAAGAATAGTTAATAATAGACAATTTTACAAAGGCAAACTATTACGCTTCTGTTCTAATTTTAGAAACCATAAAAGCAATCAGCACTCCAAAAATTCCGATAAAAGCAAAAGAAAACTGCAATCCGAAACTTTGCGCAATATGTCCAATTACTGGTAGCGCATTAAGAACCCTAAGAAACTTACACTCGAAACAATCGTTAAAGCCTCTCCCGCTGGAACTGTCGGATTTTTACCTGCAATACTATATACAGTAGGAACAATCGTTGCAACGCCCAAACCTACAAACATAAAGGCGATTGTACACGGAATGATATAAGGAAGAAAAACAGCTGTAAAAAGCCCAGCTGAAATCATAACACCGCTGATCTGCATAACACGTTCACGCCCAAATTTATTGATTAGTCCGTCGCCAAGAAATCTTCCGCTGGCCATCATAATCATAAAAGAAGTGTAGCCTAAAACCACCAATGCTCCAGGTGCTTTTACAATATCTTTAAAGTAAACGCCGCTCCAGTCGAACATAACGCCTTCGCTGGCCATACTGCAGAATCCTATAACACCTAACCAAAGTAACGCGGTATCTGGTTTTACAAATAGCTTTTTGCCTTCTTCTTTTGGTTTCTTTTTTTCTTTGGCTCTAACCAAAAATTTAAAGTTAAAAGCGACCATCAATAAAACAATTCCGGCTACAATGATAAAATGATGTAGCGGACTTAATTTTAAAGCTAACATTCCCAAACCTACCAATGCACCTGTAAATCCGGCAAAACTCCACATTCCGTGAAAAGAGGACATGATTGTTTTTTTGAACAAAACTTCAGTATAAACCCCCTGCGTATTTACGGCAATATTGGCAAGATTTCCGAACACACCAAACAAAAATAATCCTAAAGATAATTGTAACGATGTTGTCGCCAAACCTAAATTGATTAAGCACAAAACATACATTATTAAAGAGAAAATTAGAATACGATGACTGCCGAATTTGGTTACCATTTTTCCTGAAAATGGCATAACAATTAGCTGTCCAACCGGAAGTGCAAAAAGAATAGAACCTAAATCTCCTTCTGTTAAATGTAAAGCTGTTTTGATATCTGGAATTCTACTAGCCCATGTGGCAAAACTCAAACCCATTCCGAAATAAAACATTCCCACAGCAAAACGAATCCGATTTAAATAGGAAGCTTTGGCTTCTCTAAATACTTTCTTGATTTTGGCTTTGGTTTGAAAAAGCGATAATGGATTAATGTTTAACAGCATATTGAATTTTATTGGAATAGGTTCAAAAATACTAAAAACCCTCGTTAAAGTGCATAAAGGCTAAGGTTATACACAATATACAACGTTATTGTTTATAAATTCAAAGGTTTTGAGTTGAATTCTTATTACTAAAATTACAATTTTTCGGCTTTAGTAGAATTATAATTGGTTTGATTTTTTTATTGAAGCAAAAAAGGAGCATTCTCAAAATTGAAAATGCTCCTTTTTTAAATATTATACTTCTTTGTTCCTACAGAATGTGTTATGATATGCCTATTACCTTTTGCTGGGCATTACTCGCAATTGCAGCTTCTATAACCTGCATTACTTTTACACCTTCGTCTGCGGTAACAGGTTCTGTTTTATTGTTTGCAATAGAATCATAAACGCCATCGAAGAAACTGAAATAATTGCCTTGAAGCGTTGGTATTTTTTCTCGCACAATTTTACCGTCTATTTCGGTGTGTAAAAGTCCCTGTAAACTTTCATCTTCTGTTCCCCAAGACTCTAGGTTTGGTTTTTTACCCACTTTCAATTCGTCTTCCTGAACATCTCCACGAGGTTTTAAGAAAGAACCTTTTTTTCCGTGTAAGGTGTACGCCGGATTAGCTTCTCTCACAAAAAATCCAGCTTTTAGGCGGACTCTGAAATTAGAATAAAACAATGTCAAATCGATCCAGTCGTCTACAACAGAATTTTCTCTCGTTACTCGAATATCTCCAAAGACAGCTTTTGGGCAGCCAAATAAACTTACTGCTTGATCTATAATATGAGGCCCTAAATCTTTTAGAACTCCTGCCCCATCATTGGCAGTTTCTTTATGCGCTTTCGGGCTCAATAATGGATTGTATCTGTCAAAATGAAATTCGGCCTCAACCAAATCTCCCAAAAGACCATCATCGATTACTTTTTTTACGGTTTTAAAATCGCTATCCCATCTTCTGTTCTGGAAAACAGCCAATTTCAATCCTTTTTCTTTCGCGATTTTTGCCAATTCTTTTGCTTCTTCAGCCGTTGTGGTAAATGCTTTTTCTACAACGGCATGTTTCCCCGCCAAAAGCACTTTTTTAGCATATTCGTAATGCGTTCCAACTGGCGTATTCACAATGACCAAATCGACATCATCGTTTAATAATTCGTCTAGCGAAGCATAACTTTTTACGTATGGATAATCTTCCTGAATTAATTTTTTGCTTCTTTCCCAAGAACCTAAAAGTTCAAATCCTTCGTGAATATCTAAAAACGGAGCGTGAAAAACTTTCCCCGACATTCCGTATGATAATAATGCTGTTTTTATCTTTTGCATGTTGTTATGTTTTTTTTTTGCCACAGATTATATGGATTAAAAGGATTTTATGTCTGCCACGACTCGAGCGATAGCGAACTGGCGAAGCAATTACACAAATTTACACAAATCATAATGTTCAAAACCTAAATAAACTTCGTGAAAATTTGTGTAATTCGTGGCGAAAAAAAATAAAAAAAAATCATTTTAATCTGTGTAATCTGTGGCTAATAAAAATATTTAAAGTTTAGCTCTTTCGTATTGTTTTGGCCATTGAATATCGTCGTTTAGTTCTTTAGCAAAATCCAAAGGAAGATTTGGGTTTCTTAAAGATTCTCTGGCAAATAAAATCAGGTCGGCTTGACTGTTATTTAAAATTTCTTCGGCTTGTTTGGCTTCTGTAATTAAACCCACTGCACCTGTAGAAATTCCCGCCTCTTGTTTCACTTTTTCTGCAAATGGAACTTGATAACCTGGCCCTAATGTGATTTTCTGATGCGAAACCAATCCGCCTGACGAAACATCAATTAAATCTACTCCTTTTTCTTTTAATATTTTAGAAAGCTGTACAGATTCTTCTGGATTCCATCCGTTTTCTGCCCAATCTGTTGCCGAAATTCTAACAAACAAAGGCAAATCTGAAGGCCATTCTGATTGGACTGCTTCTACAATTTCTAATGTAAAACGGATTCTATTTTCGAAACTTCCTCCATATTCATCTGTTCTTACATTTGTTAAAGGCGATAAAAATTGGTGCAATAAATATCCGTGAGCCGCATGGATTTCTACAACTTGATATCCTGCTTCTACTACTCTTTTTGTAGCGGTTTTAAAATCGGAGATCACTTTCTGGATTCCGTTTTTATCTAACGCTTCTGGAAGAAAGGGTTCGTTGTCATGATACGGAATCGCACTTGGCGCAACGGTTTGCCATCCGCCTTGAGCGAAATCTAACTTTTTATTTCCCAACCACGGAGCCGAAACACTTGCTTTTCTTCCTGCATGCGCTAACTGAATTCCGGGAATTGAATTTTGAGAAACAATAAAAGCGTTGATTTGTTTTAGTTTTTCGATGTGTTCGTCTTTCCAGATTCCTAAATCGGCTGGAGAAATTCTCGCTTCTGGAGAAACCGCCGTTGCTTCCTGAATAATAAGCCCTGCACCTCCGCTGGCACGGCTTCCTAGATGAACCAAATGCCAATCGTTTGCAAATCCGTCAACGGCAGAATACTGGCACATAGGCGAGATTGCAATTCTATTTTTTAAAGTGATATTTTTTATAGTAAGCGGAGAAAATAATTTCGTTGCCATAAATAATTTCGTTGCCATATACGTGTAACTTTTAGTGATTTTTTACTGCCCATTGAGTAAGGCAGTGTTCAAAAAGTAAAGTTACAGTATCTTGTTAAAACGAGAAATCGAAATGTTTATTAATTAACAAACATTTAAATCAAATTCTGCTTATTCCATAAATTATAATACTCCGTTTTTTGATCCAACAAATCAAAATGATTACCTGACTCCACAATAGAACCATTTTTCATAACCAATATGGTGTCAGCGTTGGCTATTGTGCTCAACCGATGTGCAATGACGATTATAGTTTTTCCTGAGGATTTAAAATTATCAATAACATCTTTCACCATTTTTTCTGAATGAGTATCTAATGATGCAGTCGCTTCATCCATTAATAAGATTTCAGGATTTTTATACAATGCCCTTGCAATGGCAATTCTTTGTTTTTGTCCGCCCGAAAGCATCGCTCCGTTTTCACCAATCTGTGTTTCAAAACCGTTTGGCAATTTTTCGACAAACTCGTGAATTCCAAGTTGCTTTGAAAGCTCCAAAATTCTCTGAATATTAGGAAAAGATTCCCCTAAAGCAATGTTTTCTATAATATTTCCAGAAAACAAATTAAGCTGTTGGGGAATAACACCAACAATTTTTCTTAAACTCTTATAATGAACAAATTGAAGATCAAAATCTCCAATATTAATTTTACCTTCTTTTATTGGGTAAAGATTTTGCAAAAGCGAAATTAAAGTCGTTTTTCCGCTACCACTTTCACCGACAATAGCTGTTGTTTGGTTTTTCTTGAATACAGCATTAAAATTTTTAAAAACTTCGACGCGAGATCCATACCGAAAAGAAACATTTTCAAATTTTATATCTCCCAAATTTTCTTTTGATAATTCAATTTTGTTTTCTGTTTCTTCTCTTTCTAAATCCATGATTTCAAAAAGTCTGTCTGCTGCAATTAGTGCGTTTTGTGCTGTTTTATTCATATTAATTAAGGATGCAACGGGCGATGTAAAATAACCGATTAATGCATAAAAGGAAAACAATTCTCCAGGAGTAATTGCTCTGTCGATTACATAACCTGAACCAATCCACATTAAGATTACAGTAAATATAGATGCCAGAAACTGTGTCGATGTTGTGGCAAAAATGCCATTTAGACCAGATTTATATGTTATGAATAATAGTTTTACAAATTTGTTTTCGGTTTTTAAATTTGAAAACTCTTCAATCCCAAATTCCTTTACAGTTCTAACATGCGTAATGCTTTCAACTAATTGTGTTTGTAATTCTGCAGCATTCTCCATTATATTTCTTTCAACTTTTTTGTTGAATTTATTTAGCAGAAAATAAACTAAAACATAAAATGGAATAACTAGAATAATAACCAAAGCCAATTTCCAATAATAGGTAAACATTAATGCAAATGAAAAGACAACAATAAAAATATTTACAATCATTTCGATTGCGGTTTCATTTATAAAGGATCGTATTTTTACAGCATCATTTATTCTAGAGGTGATTTCTCCTATTTGCATGGTATCAAAAAACCGCTGTGGCAGATGAAGCAAATGTTTATAATACCCTAAAATTAATTTAGCATCGATTAACTGACCTGTCTTCATCACAAAAATACTCTTCTTTGACCCAATATAAGCTTGAAGCAGAATAATTGCGACCATGGAAACACTTAATAAATTAAGCAGATTTCTATTGCCATCAACTAAAACATAATCTGTTATTTTTTGAATATAGATAGACATAGCCAATCCTAAAACTGTAAATACTATAGCGCCAATTAATGCTTGAATTAATATAGTTTTGTGTGGCTGAATTAAATTCCAAAACCTTTTTATAGGTGACGTTTTTTCATCTACTATTTTAAAATCATCATTTGGTGCAAAAAGAATTAAAACACTTGTCCATATTTTTTGAAACTCTTCAAAAGTGTATGTTCCCATTTTGCCAAAACCTGGATCCATAACCGTAATTGTAGATTTTTCAACTTTGTAAATAACTACATAATGTTGCAATTGCTCTTTTACAATAATATGGGCAATAGCAGGAAGCGGTATTTTATCTAAAGAGTCTAAACCTCCTTTTACTCCTTTTGCTGTAAAACCCATTTTTTCGGCAGCTTCAATTATTCCAAGAACATTCGTGCCTCGCTTATCTGTGTTGGCATACTGACGAATTCTCGCTATTGGAAGATTAACTTTGAAATGGTTTCCAATAGATGCCAAACAAGCAGCGCCACAATCTTTAATATCATGTTGTTTTATTTTTATTGAAGCCATTTAATTTTAAGCTGATAGTTGTTTTGGGTTTAGCCAATTGTCTATTTTGTCAAATAGCAAATCGAATAAACTTCGGCGTGTAATTATATATCTCGTAGTTAAGGTCATTCCTTTTGAAACATCAGTCTTATAACCTGATTTTAAATGTAAAGTTTTAGAATCTAATGCACAGCGAACTTTAAAAAAAGCTTGCTCTCCCTGCATTGTTATATTTTGGTCAATATCAATTACTTTCCCTTCCAATAACCCCCATTGATTATAATTAAAAGCATCTATTTGAAATTTTACTTTTTGATTTTTCTTAATCAAACCAATATCGTTTGGAGAAACATTATTCTCAACAATAAGATGATCTGGAGAAGAAATTGTTGCAATAGATTGCGATACGTTTATAAAAGAACCTTTTTGAATTCCTGAAAAGTTTTCTATAGTTCCAGAAATGGGAGCCAAAACGAAATAATTATTGGCCTCAACGTTTATTTTAGCAACAGTTCCATTAAGATTTTTCAATCGTTCTTCTAAATCTCTTTTCTGATTTTCCCATGTTGATTTTTGCTGACTTATAAAACTTTGCAATGCTTGTTTGGCTAAGCGTAACTCATATTCATATTTTTCAAAATCTGCTTTTGCGATAATATCTTTATCGTACAAAATCTTATTTCGGTCATAATTTATCTGAGCGTGAGAAATTTTGCTTTGCAGTTCATTTTTTCCAGATTGAAATTTAAATAAATCTTCACGCGCTGTGGATGTCTGCAATTGTGATGGCTTATTTTGTAAAAGATTTGAAATATCACTTAACAACAACAAAACAGAGCTTGACAATGTATCTTGGGTTCTTTTATCGCTTTCCAAATTTTCTTTAGAGATCTTTAAAAGTGTATCTCCTTTTTTTACAAAAACATTATTTTTTAATGCTATACAATTTATCCTTCCACTTACAATTGTTGTAACAGGAACATTATCTATCTTACTTCGAATTATTCCTCTACTCTGACTGCTTATATCTAATTTAATTACTGGCAATAACCCCAATAAAGTGATAACAGCAAGAAGAATTATCAAATAAATTGAAAAGCTTTTTGTTTTGTTTTTTGCAATAAGATTTTCGAGAGTGTTTATAGGGTCTGAACTGAAGTCCATAGGTTATTTACTATAAAGAAGAATGTTTTTAGTCAAAACAATTATTAAAACTGCTTATAAATCTAATTATAAGCAGTTCTAGATAAAATTTAAATTCCTTGACGACTATGCGCAGTAATGTCGCTTTGATCAAGAAATCTATTAAACGAATTCCACATCATATGCGCCCCAACTCCTAATTCATAAAAAAAACCACCTCCATCAATGTTTTCTATTTCAAGGTCATTTAATTCTACTAAATTTAATTCAGTGCAATCCATAATAATAAAGTTTTAGTTAAAAAATAAAGCAAGTGTTAAAATAATTAAATTATATAAAGAATGAATTATGACAGCATTTAGAAAAAAAGTTTTTAATCGAACCGCTGTGAGTATTAATCCTACTACAAGTTGTGGTAGGAAAAGAAATATTTTAGAAAAAACAGGGAGTGAGTTTAGTTGTTCTTCTTGATAGTTAGCAAAATGCAGTGAAACAAAAGTAACAATAGATAAAACTATAATTATGTTTTTCGTTAAACAATCTGGCATTACTAATTTCTTGTCAAACTGATATAGCAATATTGCCCCAATATACAAAAGACACATAATTCTAAGAAAAAACAAACTTGCTGATAGAAATAAAAACACGCAAAGTGTAATACTACTTAGATAATGATTATTCTTTTTTAAAGGAAGTCTAAAAACTATTTCTTCCAGAATAGGAGCAATTAATACAATACCAATACTACCCAAAAAAATATTCTTAAAAAAACTTTCCTCTACTTTACTGCTTGTCGGTTCATCGATACTCAAAATGAATTTTAAAATCTCAGTTACTATCCCAACTATAACAACTACGGATAAGCACTTAAGAATATAAAAAATATTTTTTTTTTCAAAAACGTTGTTCTGCAATTCATTCATTTTTATTCTACCAGCTTCCAGTAGATACTCTGCTATAAGACTCTACCGAATTCCACCCAGCTCCAAAATCACTAAACGCATCATATATTGAAGCTACTTCTAATATTCTTCTAAAAATATTACCCCCTTCAACTTGTTCTATTTCTAGAACATTAAGTTCTACTAAATTTAAATTTTCTAATTCCATAATTTTTAATTTTAAAAATGTTAATTAATAAATCCAACAAAAATCATTTTCTCGAGAAACAATTTGTTATAGCAAACTTATCAGAGTTCCGTCCAATAAACTTGGACGGAACTCTGAATTGTCTGTTTTATTTTCAAAACAGTTGCTTCTTCTTTACTTCCTTGATGAATAGATATTCTTCTTTCTTGCTCGATCAATTTATTTCATTTTAATCTATGATCATAAAACCAACTTTGCTCTTATGATCTAATAATTTATGATTTAAACCTACTTTGAATATTAAATAAGCATAGATAAAATCTCCGACTGCACCTAAAGTCATGGAAAAGCCTATAAATAAAAAAGTCAAATTATTATAAAGAAATCCATAAATTGAAGGCAATAATCCAAGAATAAAAAATGGCGCAAGTGCAACAACTAACATCTTCTTGGATTCTAACGGTTCTATACAATTTGCAAAAGGCATTAAATATTTCTTAATGAAACCAAATTTTACCGATTGCCATCCTTTTTTTGAAAAAAGCGCCATAAAAATCCCATGTATAATTTCATGCACAAGTATACCTACGCAAATAATTAAATTGGGAACCAATAAAATTAAAAGTACATTTAGTTTTTTATTATCAAAAAACTGAAATGTTTGCTTTACTACTTTCAAATTCGCTGTAAAAATCTCATTCCATGTCAAATACAAAACAAATAGGAAAAGCAAAACAATCGGAACACTTATTAGCATTCCTAAAATTTGTACTTTTTTAGAATCAATAGAGATTTCTTTCATTTTCTATGATTTTATAATTTCTAGCAACTCCTGTGGAATTTTCAATTTTTTCTAATGATATTAATCTTTTTAGTCGTTCTGATTAATTTGAGTTCAATTTATTTCAATTTTGTATCTATAAAATGAAACTCTCATTATTTTGTTTTTTGCAATAAGATTTTCTAGAATGCTTATGGGTCTGAGTCAAATTGCACAATTTTTTAAAGCTTAAAAAATGTTTTTTATGCTAAAACAAACACTACAATAACTTTTAACTATTATAGTGTTTGCGTAATTTTAATAATGTTCTAATTAAAAAGATAATGACATACTCTACCTATTATATAGCCCAAAACATATAATACAAATGATATATAAATAATATACTGAATCACGTAAATTTTTGTTTTTGTCATAGTATATTTATAAGTGATTATTAATCATTATATCCAACATAAATCCCTGTACAAAGCAGACCAATACCTAAGCCTCCTGCCCAACCCCAAAGCAACCATTCCGCTTTACCACCTTCAACATTAACTAGTTCATCGCTTGTAAGAGATACTAAACTAATTTCCTCAGAAATATCAAATAAATTTTCCATAATAATTACAATTTAATTTTTTTATTAGATTAACTATTCTCTAAATGATGAGCAACTCTACCAATAACATATCCAGTGCCATAAATACCACCACATATAGCCATAAGTAATGGAATTATTCCTCCTTCAACTTCTTGGATTTCCTGAACATTAAGTTCAACTAAATTCAATTCTTCTAAATTCATAACTTTAAAATTTAAATGGTTAATTAATAAGTTTTAACAAAAATCATTTTCTCGAGACATTTTGTTATAGCAAACTTATCAGAGTTCCGTCCAATAAACTTGGACGGAAGTTAGAACCGCCAAAAATTTCTCTTGATTCATCATCTTTTATTGTTTTTAGCGAAAAAATTAATATCAATTCAAAAGGAGTTTCATAGTAAAAGGTCTCCCTCTTTTTACAATATTTTACTGGCGCATCGAGTTCTTTTATAAGATCTAGCTCGTTATAAAACTGGCTTCGGCTCAAACATAACCTTCTAGCAAATGTTAAAGGAGAGCCTGTTTTTTCTCCGCAAATTAACTTATGCATTTTTTTGATTCTTTCAATTTGTCTAATAAAATTCATATTCTCACTGTAAAAAATTAATAAAACAAAAAAGTCTTTAAGAAATTCAAAATAGTTTTGTTAACTATTTAAGAATAATCTTTTAAGCTTAAAAAATGAAATTAGAATTGAAATTTTAAAAACACCTCCCCAATAAGTTTTAAAAATATCAGAATAGGACATTGTAACATTTTCATGCAATGAAGTACTAATGCAATAAGTGAGATTTACTTTTTGTTTAATAAAAACTAATGTAATTATTAACAAACATTTAAAACCTTAAACACTATCTTGCACTCTTATATTAAAATAGAAAACGCTACTTTTGTGCGTTAAATACGAATTAAAAACAAAAAATGGATATAGTTATCAAACTCTCTCAATTTCTATTGAGTTTATCTTTACTTATTATTCTTCATGAATTAGGGCATTTTATCCCTGCTAAATTGTTTAAAACCAGAGTCGAAAAATTTTATTTGTTTTTTGATGTTAAATACTCACTATTCAAAAAGAAAATCGGAGAAACAGAATACGGTATCGGATGGCTTCCGCTTGGTGGTTATGTGAAAATTTCTGGAATGATTGACGAAAGTATGGACAAAGAGCAAATGGCGCTTCCGCCTGAGCCTTGGGAATTTCGTACTAAACCAGCTTGGCAGCGTTTAATTATTATGCTTGGCGGGGTTACGGTAAACTTTATCCTGGCTTTTATTATTTATATCGGAATGGCATTTGCTTACGGAGATACTTACATTGCAAACTCTGACTTAAAAGATGGTGTTGCGATTGAAAATCCTGCTATGCTTAAAGCTGGTTTTAAAACCGGTGATAAAATTATTTCTATTGATGGTAAAGCGGTAGAAAACTTTGACAGTGATATGAACATGAATGTAATCATGGCAAAACACGTTTTGATTGAAAGAAACGGACAACAGCAAACGATTACTATGCCAACTGATTTTGTTGATCAGCTTTCTAAAACAGAAAAAGGCTTATTAGTTGGCATTAGAATGCCATTTGTTGTGGGCAAAATTACTGAGGAATCTGAAAATACTGCTCTAAAACCAAAAGATTTAGTGGTAAGTCTGAACGGACAGAAAATTAAATATTTTGATGAAGCCAAAGTTATTTTAGAAAGCAATAAAGGAAAATCTATTCCTGCTGTTGTTTTGCGTGATTTAAAAGAAACTCCTATTACAGTAAAAGTATCTAATGCAGGGAAACTTGGAGTTGCTGTTGGTGGTTTAGGAATGGATTCTTTAGAAAAATTAGGCTACTATAAAGTAAGCAAAAAAGAATACGGTTTCTTCGAATCTATTCCGGTTGGTCTTCAAAAAGGAAAAGATCAATTGGTAGGTTACGGAAAACAATTGAAAATGATTTTTAATCCAGAAACTAAAGCTTACAAACAAGTGGGTGGTTTTGCTGCGATTTACAATATTTTCCCTAGTTCTTGGAGCTGGGAAGTTTTCTGGTCAATCACGGCTTTATTGTCAATTATGCTTGGAGTTATGAATTTATTGCCAATTCCGGCACTTGATGGTGGACACGTAATGTTTTTATTATATGAAATTGTAAGCGGCAAAAAACCGAGCGATAAATTCCTAGAGAATGCGCAAATGGTTGGTTTTGTTTTACTTATTTCACTACTACTATTTGCTAATGGTAACGACATTTACAAAGCAATTGTAGGCAAGTAAAAAAAAGTCAAAAAAAGAGTGAAAATGTTTTTGAGAAACTAAAAATAGTTTTATATTTGCACTCGCTAAAAAGAGCAACACTTTCCTCCTTAGCTCAGTTGGTTAGAGCATCTGACTGTTAATCAGAGGGCCCTTGGTTCGAGCCCAAGAGGGGGAGCAACTTTTTTTAGCAAACATATTAACCTTTTAAGGTGATTCCTCCTTAGCTCAGTTGGTTAGAGCATCTGACTGTTAATCAGAGGGCCCTTGGTTCGAGCCCAAGAGGGGGAGCTTAAAAAAAGACGATCAAATTTGATCGTCTTTTTTTTTATTCAAATTCCAAAGTTTAAAAATTCCAAATTCCAATAGTAGGGGTGTTTATTTAACCGCAAAGAGCGCGAAGGTTTACGCAAAGTTCGCAAAGATTTAACGCAGAGGACGTGAAGAGTTTTTTTTTATACGAGACTTAATAGGAATCTATAAAAGAGATCGCAAAGGTTGCCAATCTTTATCGATATGCGAGTGTGATCCTTCGTTCCTCAGGATGACAAACTGTAGGTAAAACAAAAAAATTCGCAAAGCATTATCTACAATAAAACTTTGCGAACTTAATCTTTAGATTTAGCTCAAAATAACCTTAGCGAACATTGCGTAAATCTTAGCGCACTCTGCGGTAAAAAAATTAGAAATTCCAATATATTGGATTGTTTATTTAACCGCAAAGAGCGCAAGGTTTTTACGCAAAGGCCGCAAAGATTTAACGCAGAGGACGCTAAGAGTTTTTTTTATGTGAGACTTAATAGGAATCTATAAAAGAGGATCGCAAAGGTTGCCAATCTCTGTCGATATGCGAGTGTAATCCTTCGTTCCTCAGGATGACAAACTGTGGGTAAAACAAAAAATTCGCAAAGCATTATCTACATAAAACTTTGCGAACTTAATCTTTAGATTTTGGCTAAACTCCATATTCAAATAGCTTTGTGCTCTTTGCGTAAACCTTAGCGCACTTTGCGTTAAAAAAATTAACCCAATCTTGTCATCCTGACGGAGGAAGGATCGCACTAGAAACTCTACAAAGCATTTCTCCAATCTTTATCGATATGCGAGTGTGATCCTTCGTTCCTCAGGATGACAAACTGTAGGTAAAACAAAAAATTCGCAAAGCCTTATACACACAAAGCTTTGCGAACTTAATCTTTAGATTTAGCTCAAAATAATCTTAGCGAACTTTGCGTAAACCTTAGCGCTCTCTGCGTTAAAAAAACTTCGCGCCCTTTGCATAAATCTTAGCGCTCTTTGCGTTAAAAAAAACCTACGAAAGGTAAAACCTATTTCATACTCAAAGTCTCACTCTTAAACCTTTTCATTAAAGTATTTGCTTTTTCATTTTCATTTATTGCTTTTAAGGACTGAGCATATCTGTAATAATAAATAACATCCAAATCTTTAGCTTCTTCAAATAACTGAGCGTAATAACCAGCCGCAGCACTTAGATTCCCTTCAAAATAAAAGCGGTCTGCTACTTTTTTAAGCATATCGATAGATTTATACCCTTTATCAATAACTTTTGTGTACGTGTCAACCATATTAACGGTTACATATTTTGAAGTTGTCGGTGCAGGAGCTGTAATTTCGACTTTAACGGGCTCTACAGAGACAGACGAACTTGCAACAAGCGTTTTGGTCTCTATTGCATTTGGAGCTACCTTGGGCTTTCTTTTTACGTAATTCGGAATTACTGTTCTAGTATTGTTTGGTCCAAGATCGTAAGTGTCGACCATGTCCAATTTGGAAACTTGGTAGGTAATAATTCTACCTCCAAAAAGTTTATTTATTCTCTCTTCTACATAATAAGATTGAATGACCAAATCATCATTAGAAAGACTATCTGTCAAAAGTGTCGTTTTTCCTGTTGCTGGAGAAGCGGAGGCATGGTTGGTGCGCTGAGCAAAACAGCCGAGAGAAAATACGAACGCAAGTGTACATAAAATTGCTTCATACTTTTTCATGATTTTTGAATAAAATTAGATGCCCCAATTAAAAAACTCAGTCTAAAGTTACTGATTTTCTTTTAGTTAGCTTTTATTCTGACCACGAATTACTTAGAAAACCGATAAAATACTTCTTTTTACCCATTTATCATTTGAACGCATGCTTTTTGTATTTCTTCGTCTGAAAATGGTTCCAGTGCTTTTGCCACCATTTTACTGGTTCTAATACAGCTTAGCATTTTAATTCGCAAAGAACGGCTGTCTCCCGATTCTGTTTCTAGAAGATGCTCAAAAATCTCGGTTAAGTATTCTGTATGGTTTTTATATTCTCCGTCGAAACAAAGATCTGATACCAATCTAGCTACCGATTCTATTATTTTGTTTTGATTGGCATTGCTTTCGTTTTCTGTTTTCATGGCGTTTATTTATGGTTTTGATTATGAATTATTATTGTACGAAAAATTGTATTTTTGTTTCGGCTAAATAAACGATAGAATACATTCTAACAAAACATCGGGTTTGGTAATTCACCAAAAAAGATAGTCTTTTACCAATATCCTAATTTTTAAGGATTTTTAATATCTTTGAAGTATGAGCACAGCAACAAAACCAAAACATATCGGGAGAAACATAAGCCGCATTAGAGAGCTTAGAGGAATGAAACAAGAAGCACTTGCCATTGCTATTGGCATGAGCCAACAGACGATTTCTAATATTGAAGGAAGCGAAACGATAGATGACGAAAAACTAAATGTCATTGCAGAAGCTTTGGGAGTTTCAGCTGAAGCAATTAAGAATTTTTCTGATGAAGCAGTTTTGAATGTTATTGGAAATACTTATACCAATAATGACATTGTGAATGCTGGGCTGAATTACAACTGCACTTTCAACCCGCTTGATAAAGTTGTAGAACTTTATGAACGTTTGGTTCAGGCTGAAAAGGATAAAGTGGAGTATTTGGAGAAGTTGATGAAGGGGAAGTAAAATTCTTTGAAAAATATATTATTAAAAGAGGCGCATTAAGCGTCTCTTTTTTTATTTAAGTAGTAATTACGGAAATCCGTATAAAAATTATTCTCCAGCATTTTATCTTTGGAACAAATACATCATGTTTTTTTGTAATCGATTATTTATATATTTACAAATATGAATATAATTCTAATTGATATATGACTAAAGTTAAATTTTCATCTCCTCAACCGACGGGCGCAATAATATCACAATTTTTCTTAGCATTAGAAACATGTTTTAATATGCGAGAAGGAGAAATTGTACTTGTTGAAAAAGATGGTGATGTTAGTTTAAACAATACTCAAAATGAAGGGCTTCAAATTGAATTAAAAGAATATGGAAATGAAGATGATTTAACTGATTCTCATCTTAACATCTGGAACACTTTTAAAAATTGGGTTGATCCAAAATTCAATCATTCAAAATATAAATATTTAATTTTAGCTACGACTCAAGATTACGGAGAAAAAACTTTATTCACAAATTGGAACACTTCTAATCAAAATGAAAAATTAAATATTTTAATAAAGATTTACGAAAAAGCGAAAGAAAGATTTGAAATTGCAAAAGAAAAGGATTCAGATGCAAAACCATCTGAATCGCTTAATTTAATGAATCAAGTTTTAAAAACATCTAATTTAGAAAGTATACTGTCAAAAATTATAATAGATTCTAATAGAACTAGAAGAAATGGAATTGCTGATGAATTGAAAGAAAAAAATCTAAAATTTTTCTCGGATGAAAATAAACAAACAGTAATTAATACTTTACTAGGATTTATTATGAGCGAGGAAGAATATAATAAAGGTTGGGAAGTTAGTTATGATAATTTTTCTAAACAATTACAAGATTTGTCAGCTCAATTAAACAATGAATCAAGAATATTTCCAGTAAATGACATTTTTAAAACAATTCCTGAGAATGAAAAAGAAAAAACTTCAAAATACTCTTTTGTAAAAAAAATTGAAGAAATTGAATATAATGAAGTAATTCCTAGCAGCTTAAATCAATATTGGTTTACTATCAATACAATTAATAAAGAATTTAGCACTAGAAAACAAAAAATGGAAACCTTAAAACAATTTCAAGAAGATTTAATAACAAGCCATAATTCCTTATACAGCAAATCATCTCGAAGCTGTACAGAATCAGATTTAATAAACAAATCAAAGGATTTTTATGACGAAATTATTGGAGCAAAATCACCCAATTATGATATGTTTAATAACATTCCTTTAATTTTTAAAAATGGAATGTATCATCTCTTAGCTGATGATTATGAAGAAATTGTATGGAAACTTAAACTTAGTAAAAAATGAGTAAAGTCATTGAAAACTTTGATATCCTTTATAATAATCCGTTTAATTTAACACCAATAATTGTTAAATTTTATGAGACGTACCAAGGAAAACAGCCCAAAGATATATTACTATCATACTTAATTTTACCACTTGTTCTCTATGAAGATAGTAATGCTGCTTTAAAAAATAGAAAAAAAGAATTACGAACTTTTATAAACTATTGTCAAAAAAAGGATTTGCAAAAAAAACATCTTGAAATAAAGAAAAATGAAAAATTATTTGGGCTTCCTGATAGAGTTCAAGAATACAAAGAGATTACTAACCTTTGTTTACAATATGCGTTTGATACAAATTGTCTTCAACTTAATGAAGACTTGTCAATATCCTTTTTGAAAAATAATTTAAAAAAAGAAAGTTCTTCAATACAATATATTAAAATAGCCGAAAATCTTGCTTGTTTATTTAAAAATGAAAAAATGACTCATATATACATGAGGTTAGGTATAAAAAAATTATGAAAGCATATATTAAATACATTGGAATCATAACTCATGATAATGAAATTCATCATATTGAATTTTCTGAAGGCGTAAACATAGTAACCGGAAGATCATCAACTGGAAAAAGTGCAATATTAGAGGTATTTGATTATTGTTTTGGAAGCTCTGAATTCATAATTCCAGAAGGTGTAATTACTGAATATGCAAAATTATATTTTGTTGTAATGAATCTTTCAGATTCTTATATAGTCTTAGCAAGAGATAACAACCCTAAAAAAGCTTATCTTACTAATGTATTTGATGAAAGTTTTATTGATAAAATTGATAATTTTAATTATTCTTTTTTTGAAAATATGGAACCCTATACATTACCCGATTTCAAAAAAGAATTGAACAGACATTTTAAAATTGATATTGTAGATACTGACGAGGATGCGGAAGATCGAAAATATAGACATAATAATGCAAAGAAAGAAGCCCCATCTTACCGTCATTTCACTTCTTTTATGCTTCAACATCAAAATCTAATCGCTAATAAGCATGCACTATTTTATAGATTTGATGAAAAGGAAAAGAAAGATCAAGTAATTGAGCAATTTAAAATATTTTTAAATTTTGTTGATGCAGAATACTTCCCATTGAAACAAACATTAGCAGATTTAAATAGAGAACTTAAACAAAAAGAATTTGAAAGAGAAAAGACTATTAAATACAATGTTGACAATGAAGAGAATTTAAAACTTCTTTTAGATGAGTATGAAATAATAACAAATAAAAAATTATTTCAACAAAATATTGGGACAATAATATCAAAGCCAGATGAGTATTTAAAGCTTTTGGAAAATGATACTTTTTTGAAAATTGAAAGTATTGATGATTCTGATTCTAATATTAAAAAAAGAACAGATTTACAAACAAAATATAATACCCATATTGCCAATATTAGAAAGTTACAAAATATTATTAGTGAAATTGATGTTTCGATAGTTTACGCAAAAGAATTTAATTCTCAAACATCCAATCTATCTCATATAAATAATGTCGAATTAGCAAATAATAATTGTAGATTTTGTGGGAATGAGAATGTCAAATTAATTGACAAACAAAATAAATTAGTTGAAGCTGTAAATTGGTTTAATACTGAAATTGGTAAATCCAAATATACCATAGATTCTTTCGAGGGAGATAAAAAATCATATCAAAGAAGTATTTCACTCATAAAAAAAGATGCCGCTAGAATAAAACAAGATATAAATAATCTTGATAAAGTAATCTCTTCTTTAGAAAAGAATAAAAGCATTGAATATCAAGCCCAAAAAGCTATTCTAAGAATTGAAGCATTTTTAGAAACTGTACAAAATAATAACCTTTTAAGGATACAAGATGAAATAGATAAAATTAAGCAAAAAAAAGATAAAATTGAAGAAAGGCTTAATACAGAATATAATGTTGATTACAAAATGTGGTCGGCTGCAAGGCAAATTAATCAACAAATGAATATTATAGGAAAAGAATTGGAATTTGAAGAAATTTATAAATCTGTTTTAAATTTAAAGTTTGACATACAAACATTTGAATTATATCAACAAACAAAGATTAAAGGTAAGGATGATAAAAAAATATACCTTAGATCTATGGGAAGTGGAGCCAATTGGTTATCAAGCCATGTCTCATTATTTACGAGTTTATTATATTATTTTTGTTCTCTTAAGGAAAAGTGCTTAATACCAACAATATTATTCTTAGACCAACCTAGCCAAGTTTATTTTCCTACTGAAATAGACAAAGATGAAAAATTTGACGCTAAAAAATTAAAAGATTTAGGCTCAAAATCTGATGCAGAATTAGATGATGATATAAATGCAGTCACAAATCTATTTGATCAATTAGTTAAATTTTGTGCTGACACTTTAAAAGAAACTGGTATAAATCCGCAAATAATTATAACAGATCATGCCGATAATTTAAAACTAGAAAATACAGATTTCGAAAGCTTAGTAAAAAAAAGATGGCGCAAAGCAAACGAAGGTTTTATAAAATTAAATAAAGAATCTGAGTAATCTTGATTTAAAAAAAGCGCCGCAATCCAAAGATTACGGCGCTTTTCTATTTAATTAAAACTCTACGGTTAATTAAACCCCTAATTTTTTAGCAATTTCAGCAGGAATTCCTCCTTTGTTTACTAGTAATGCAGTAGTTTTATATTTTACGAAGTTCTTAGTTACAAACAAGAAACCTTTGTAGTCGTTTGTTTCTCCCCAAGAATTTTTTACGATATAGTATTCTTTTCCAGTTTGATCTTTTGCAAGACCAATAATGTGCATTCCGTGGTCGTCTGTTGTAGTGTAGTTATCAAACGCTGCCTGACGCATTTCTGGAGTAATTTCTGGTTCTGCTTTTGGTCCGTTAAACATGTCTGCTTTTTCTTCAGCCGTCATATCGTCGAATTTTTTAGATGCTACATAAGCTACACCGTTTTTCCAGCTAAAACTTTTCTCGCTCACATCTGTTGCCCAAGCTACAGTGTATCCTTTTTTAAGTGCGTTGTCGATAACATCTGTCATATCGTTCACTTTTACGTTGTAAACTTGATCCAATGACCAGTTGTCTGGCACCATCATAGTTGTTTTTTGGTAATATGGAGCGTTTGTAAAAGATGACATTTCTACATACTCGTCTGGGTTAATACCTACTACTTCTTTAGCAAAAGTTTGTGGTGTATAGTTTTTTCCTTTGTATGTGAAGTTATCTGGCACTTTTCCTAAGTAAGAATCAATAACTGCTGCGTACGCTTTTTGCCAATTTGGAGTCAATTCTCCGTTCGGGTTTTTCACCACTGCTGCAAGAACACTTTCCATAAGAGCTCCCATTTCAGCAAATTTGTTTTTGTCTGTTCCGTAGTTTAATCCAGTATAAACTTCTCTTGGTACAGTTCCGTATTTTTTATACATATTAATTACATCGTGAAGAGCACCTCCGTCACCAAGCGTAATTGCTCCGTGCATACGAACATAGTTTACCCCTTTTTCTACATACACGTTTCTTGCAGAATAAATTTGAGAAAGCTCAACTGGCTGTTTTCCTAAACGAATCATTTCTGACTCTAAGAATGAGTTTGTTGAGTAACTCCAACAAGTTCCAGATGATCCTTGAGATTTTACCGATGTTGTACCTAGATTAATTACTTCTGTAAATTTGAAGTTCTCTTTACTTTTGTCGCTTGCATTTAGTTTAAGTGAATTTACTAAGATGTCTTGCGCAAAACAGCCTGCAGTTCCAGCCAAAAATACTGAAGCAGCAAACACTGATTTGAATGAAAATGTATTCATAATTTATGTTTAAGATTTAACAAAATTAGTCTCCAATGTTTCCAATTTGTTACAAAACAATTAAATATTATACAATTTGTGTAATGTTTAGTTGTTAATGTTTTCTTAACGGCATTAATTATTAAGGCATTTAATACAAAAAGGCTCCATAACGTATCATTGAGACTTTTTGTGGTTATTAATTTATAAATTAACTTCTTACAAGTTTTTTGCTTCAAAATCTATCGCATCCAGTTGCTTCCAAAAACAATATAGTAGGCCCACTCTTCTGGCCATCTGGCAACGTCTACTCCCATTCGGAGTTTAAACTTTCTGGCAATGAGATATCTAAAACCGGTTCCGTAACTGTAGATAACAGGTTTGGCAAAGGCCTGATCCCAATCGTTAAAGGCGCTGGCGAGACCTCCGTAACCCATTAAGCTCCATCGTCTGTAGAGATCCCATCTAAATTCTAACTCGCTCACAATACTGGTGTTTCCCATGTATCTCGCCGCTGGAATTCCGCGCATATTAATTCCTGGTTTTAAATAAAAAGGCGGACTCCCCAACGCCTGCTCCCCTTCAATCCTGAGTCCGCCAATTAGTGTTTTGGCCAGAGGATAATATCCTATTGCCGATAAGTTAATACGCCACGCCTGATAATCGCTTCCTAGCGCTTTATCTGACCAGAAAAAATCGGACTGAAGCCGTATTCCTTTATCTGGCGTAAATATATTGTCACGTCCGTCAAATTGGAGCGCGGCTCCAAGCTGACTTATGGTGCTTTTTATGTCTTTTGGGTCTACAAATGGCGGCTGAAGATTAAAGTCGGGCAGGTTTATTTTTGAGTTTAAAAACAAATACTGAGGCCCTACACTCCATTTGGCATTGTTAAACTGTTTGAGCCATTGTGTATAAAAAATAGTAGATTTAAAGTTGAGTTTAAATTCCTCATCTTTCTGATTGGGCAAGTTATTCGCATAAAAAGATAAATTCATGTCGCCATAAGCCGCAAAAGCTCGGTACAGAATTTTAGGTTTTACCAAGGTTGCCGAACGGAAAGCGCCCACCATCCAGCTTTTGTTGGCCGTATACATTCCGACTCCTCCTGTAATATCTGGATTTATAAATCGTTTTTTTCCGTCTGCTTCAATAACAGGAGCGCGTTTTTTTAGAAAAATTGGTGCAACTGCAACTCCAAATCCTCCAACAGCGGGTTCTGTAATTATGGTTGGCACGACTATAAATCCGTTGGCATAAATAAGAAAATCGCTTAAATCGAAAGCTCCGTCTAGCGAATCTTTCATAACGGTATGATGCTTTTGAGCATTTAAAAAATTCAACGATACAATCATGCAAAGCAAAAACAGAACGCTTTTTTTTGTTGTTTTTTTCTTTTCCATAGACTATTTATCGTTTTAGATTTAAATTTTCACTTCGTCAAAAAAAATCTCCAGCAATTATTTTTTCTTAAAACTGAATACGTGTGCCAGCGTAATAAAGAAAGTATTTCCTTGAAATCTATTTATTGCACTTACCTCTCCAATCCATCTAAAACCTGCCGAGGTCATACAGCCAAGATGCAAGTAATTCACCTCAGCGCCTAGTCCGCCAACTCGATCTTTGTCGGGTTCAACAACCAAAATGCTTCCTACTGGAATTTTATCGTCTGACACTTTATATTGCAGATAATAAATCAGACCCGCATTGAATATGCCTTTTGGTGCGGTTTTTTCGGCATTCATACAATAAAACGTTTTTCCTAAACCTCCTTCGATGCTTAAAATATCTCCTGTTTTTATATCGGTGTCTTTCTTTTTTCCGTTGATTTCATAAGATGCCAAAGCAGAAAAATGAAATGTCTTTTTATCATTAAAGAATAAAGTTGTCCCTGCCGAAAACTCATTCATAAACATTCCTAAACCGCTATTATCGCTAGCTCCAAGTTCATATTTTCCTGTTGGCATATACAATTGGTAACTGAATACAAAATCGGCTCTTTTATTGTGCCAGCCTAACTGAACGGGCTGTATGTACATATCTGTAAAAGCAAAACTGCTTTTAGAATCTACATAACTTCCTTGAATAGTATTAGACGCTCCAGCCAACAGAATTGTAGCACCGTAATTGGCTCCTAGAATTTTAAAATCGGTTACATAATTGGCTCCAGCACCTGTTATAAACATGGTAAGATCTGGATTGCCCATTTTATCTCCGTCAGCATTTCTTAAAGAAGATGCGCTATAAATATAGCCTGGAATGTAGACGCTCAATGTTTTATCTGGAGCCTGAGTTCCAGATTGGAGCCCCATTGCGCCCAAAATATGCCCACCTTTTAATTGAGCATTACTGTAAAAAGAAATCAATAAAAGCATTGCAGCATATATTGATCGGAATGTTTGTATTGAAAAATTTTTTTTTGCCTTCATGCTGAAATGTTTTAAAATAAATTAAGACTTTACAACCGCTGTCAACAACGCTATTTTGGAAGGGAATAATTTTATTTAAAATAATACGCTCCTTTATGATCCGGATTTATTCGTATGGTTTTAAAATATTCTGAAGGAGATTTTCCAGTATGTTTTATAAAAGCTCTAAAACAAGTTGTTCGGGATTTAAAACCAGAGCCCCAAGCCATACCTTCTAAGGATAAGTCTTTCCATTCGGGATCGTTTATTTTATCTTTAAAATATTCAATCCTTTTAAGATTAACATAATCCTGAAAATGAAGACCAAATTCGGAATTAATCAAATTCGATAAATGATGTACCGATATTCCTGTTTCTTCAGCCAAATCTCTTATTACGAAATCTTTCTTTAAGAATAGATTTTTGGTGTTTAAAACATGGTCAAGTTTTAAAAGATACTCTTCTTTCTTTTCTGATGTTAACTCGTTTGCGATTGGAATTATATTCTTGGTTTCTTTAGTTTTTACCACGACCGTATTATCTACAACAAAATCGAATGTTTCTTCTTCGTCATGGAAGATTTGAGGTTTGAAATAAAGCCAACCGACCGTAAAAAACAATACAGAAGAAATGAGAATGTAACACGAAAGATCTGTTGCCTCTACTTTTTGCAATAAAAAATGATGCACAAAAAGTGCCGAAAATAAAAACAAAATCATGAGATTATATACTCTAATCCAGTTAATTACTTTATTATGATGAAATTGGTTTCCTGTAAATTTTTTCAGATCATAGTTTAAAATCAACATGGTTTGAAAAAAGACATAGAAAAGCCAAATCGTCAGTGTTAAAACAGAAAATGGATTTTTAATTAATCCCGCAATATAATGGACCACTTTTAAATTAGTGTAACTTCCGACATAAACAACGAGCGTTAAAAAGAAATAAATAGCAAATGGCACAAAATGCAGCCAGTCGTATTTTCTGAAACTTTTATTTAATGATAAAATGTTTCTAACGTACAAAAATGAGCAAGGAGCGGTTAAAAATATAAACGCTTTTGTGATGGTAAATAGATCTGGAAAATTTTTAAATAAATTGGCCGACAAATAAAAATTGTAGATACTTACCAACGCAAGACTCAATAAGAACATTCCCAAAAAGAAACTCTTTGAATAGTTTTTTTTGGAAAATAAAACCATAATTGCAGTAGCCAGGCCAGCAATTGTGGCTATAAAAAAGAAAAGGGAAAGTAAAATATCGATCATTTTTTTAAGCTTAAATTAGTAACAATTATTTTTCTTAAAATCTTAAAAATAGAATACGATGGGGGGGACGTATGCAGAAGTATAAAGCATTGTACTTGCCAGACTTTGGCAAGTACAATATTGGGCTGTAGTTATTTTTTAACTGCTCCCGGAGGAAAACCAGTTAATATTTTTTTGATTGCATCGTTGATGAATTGTTCTGGATTGTCTGGTTTACTGTCAATTTCGGCATTTCCGATTCCTTGCCAAACCAGCTTGTCTGTTTTTGAAGATACGATATCTATAATTAATGATCCATCAACATAATCGTAAGAGTTAAATGTTGTGGTACCGCCACCCATCATAGCACCGCCACCCCAATATCCGTATGGACGATACATTCCGCCATAGCCATAAAAATTACTATCGGCCGTTACTTGAGTTTTATTTTTTAAGATAGAAACGGCATTCACTTTTAAATCAGGATTGCTGGATTCTGTAAATCCTTTTGCTAGCATTTCATTTCGGATTGCTTTTGCAACACGATCAACATTTAACTGATTTACCTGACCTTGCTGCGCTTTTAAGTCATAAACCGCAAAAGTTTTGTATTCGCTGAAGTTAGCAGAATGATCATAATCAGTTGTAACTTTTACAGTTGGAGAGCAACTGTAAAACAAACCCAAAAATAAGACTGGGAGTATACGAAGACTTGTTCTTTTAATATTCATGTTGTGGTATTTATTAAATTAATAATTAAATCAGTTTAACTCGAATGTATTAAAATCGTAAAAATCTTGAACGGAGGGCAAAAATGTATTAATAATTGTCAGTACATCACAAACACCTACTAAACAATTACTTAGATCACTCTCAAAGATAAATCATTTTATTTAATTAACAGTATTAAATAAATAAAATCTTACTTTCTATTTTCTAGACTTATTTTGTTCAAAATTTAAAGATTTTTTTTAAGCTTAATTTACCTTGTACAGCTACATCATTATCTATATGAAGCTTATTAAATTTCTGCAGCTATAGGCAGTTTGCCATGTTTTATTGCTTCCAGCATTTTGTTGTAATCCGATTCGTTTTGATCGGCGTATAAAACTGAGAACTCCGAAATGGCATTGGCAAATTCGTTTGTATCTCCAATATAACCTGAAATCAGCGAAGGATCTCCCGAACGTGCGTGAGCTCTTGCAAGTGCCCATCCGCAGGCTTTGGCGTACTCTGCCATATTTTTAGGTTTCATCACTTCTAGCACCGGTTTTACTTTAGCATCTCTAAGCTGGCGTATGTAGAAGAACTTGTTTTTGCTATCGTCTGTCCAGCCCAGAAACATATCGGACGCCGATTGCATTAGTTTTTGTCCCATCACAATTCGTTCGCCCTGATGGCTGTATTTTCCTTTTGTTTTTACATTTCCTTCCAATACGCTTTTTCGGGCTTCTTTAAACTGTAAAAAAATAGGCTCTCCAGATGCCGACATCAGCAAGCTAATGCCGCACAATGTTCCAACACTGCCAACCCCAACAACTTTTATAACAATATCATGAAGCTTATACCTGCTTAACAAAACCTGTTTTTCTTCTGAAAGGGATTCCAAATATCTATTGTGGATAATTTCGCCTTCTTTTGCCACTTGTTTTTCAAGTTCTCCGGTTGGATGAAATATCAAGGGTGGATCGTCTTTTATTCGTGCTCTGGCTCCATCAAAATAGGTCATTTTGGCAAACTCCTTTTCGTGAGCTGTATATTCTGATGCTTTTTTAATTCTCTTCTGGTCAAATTCTTTAAAGTCTTTGTCTCGGCCTAATTCAATCAATTCTGCCAGATCAATATCGGCATACCAAATTTGAAGCGCTGAGAGTTTACTATAATCCAACATGTGCCTTTTGTAGCTGTCGGCCACATTCCAAGCAAATTCTTTACAGTTTTTATGGGAAAATTTTCGCCATCTCCCTGCGATAACAAAACTGGCCGCGAGTCGTTTTACATCCCATTCCCAAGGTTCAGGAAAAGTTTCATCAAAATCATTAATATCAAAAACCAGTTTCCGTTCGGGAGTTGCAAATCCGCCAAAATTCATCAAATGGCAATCTCCGCAAAGCTGTAGATTTATTCCAGATATTGGAGTGTGAGCCAAGTCGGTAGCCATTATAGCAGCGGCACCTCTATAAAATGAAAAAGGAGATTCCATCATTCTTCTGTACCGAATAGGCAAAAGACTTTCAACCCTTCCCATACTGGTCTGAATTAAAATATCTACTGGATCTTTTCTGTTTTTAAAAGAATTCCATTCTCCATGCTTCGCTAAAGGGATTTTCTTTCTAATCGAAGCTCCTTTGTCATAACGTTCTGCCTTTGATGCTATCGGATTAAATGCGGTTTCGGCTGTATGTTTTGAATCTTCTTCCATAATTCCGATAAATAAAATTAAAAACCTTTAAACTTCTTTTATTATTGTGGAAATATAAAGGCTACGACTGCTCTTAATCCCCAGTCTGGTCTTATGCTTGAATGCCCAACAACCGGAATTAAAGGCATAACAGCAAACTGCATGGTCTGACCTCCTAATTTTGTAATGGCGCCAACGTTTGGGCTAACGGTAATAAGAGTTGTTTTTCCTTCCCAGTTTTGGGTTATTTCTGAAGTGATTCCTAAACTTGCACCGCTTTTATAACTATGTGTTAGAAATAATTGCGTGTAAAACTGATTAAAATCTGCTCTGTCGTCATTTCCTGCAACAGACCAAATTTGATTGGCTAGAAAACCTATAGAAAGTCCTTTTCCTTGATGCATGACCAAAACGCTGGGTCCAATTCCAAATTTTTCTGTTCCTAAAAGTTTCTCTGTAGCCGTTGGCACCAAAAAAGCACTGACCAACTCCCAAGATAATTCCCTTTGTTTTAGGAGCAAAAAATGCTGTGACTGTTGCATCGCTCAAACCAAACTCATGTGTGTTTTCTCCCGTAACATCCTGCTGATCTACAACTGGAAGAATATAACGCGTAATTAAATTTAAATTTTCACTCAACTTAAAAGGAACAACTGGCTGTATATTGATCTGATATTTTGATCCATTATAAGCACCAATCCCATAAGTGAGATTATTTTGCAGCGGAACACTAATTAAACTTGCCACAGGATTTGCCATTTTATCGGCGAGTTCCTGTGCACTATTTCCAGGCTTTGGCTCTTCTTGTGCAAAAGATCCTAGTGAAATTGCAAAAAACAGAGTACTGAAAAATAATTTAAGGTCGATAAAATGCTTGTTTTGTTTCATGAATTATATTTTTAAAAGTTCTATCTCTTTCAAAATCAAATTATTTATCAGCGAAAACCTGTTTCCAATCGTCTTTCACGCTTATTACATGATATTTATATTTTGCTGCCGTATTTAATGAAAGATTATCTTTTTCCTGATAATTGTATTCTCTAATGGAGTCATTATGGTTTACAATTAATTGAAAAGATGGATATTTACTTCCAGAAGAATATCTTAACATGGCAAGATCTCCTGCTCCGCCTTCATTTCCGCAGGCAAAAACAGGTCTTTGACCAATGTGTAGCTGTATGCCAACAGGTTTTCCTTCTTTATCATTAAAATGATCTAAAGCTGGCTCTCTTAAAACTGCATTTTTAGCATCATCAAATTTGTATTTGAAAGACGTTCCCACAACTTGATCTTTTGGAATTCCGTAGAAATCCTGAGATATTGCTCTAACCACTTCAACCGTTCCGCCAGTAACAATGAAAGTTTTGAAACCATTTGCACGCAAATAATTCAAAAGTTCCAATTGAGGCTGGTATCTAATTTGTTTTACTGGAACATTTTTACCAGGATATTGCGCTGTTTTAAAAAAATCATTCACTGATGCTTCAAATTCATCTTCTGTCATTCCAGTATGAGTTGCCGCAACCAATTCTATAAGTGCTTTATCGCCTCCTTTTTCAAAAAACGTTTTGTCTTTTTCTACAACGGCTTTAAATGGCTGCTTTTGCGCCAAAGCAGGATTGGCTTCAACCATTTTTTTTACTTTATAAAAAGCAAAAAGTTCTTGTACGTATGGTTTTTCTGCCCATAGAGTTCCGTCGTTATCAAAAGTGGCAATTCTGCTTTCTACTGGAATAAAATCCGGACTTCCTTCTTTGGTTACTTTTTCAACATAAGCGATAATGTCTTTTTTTAAAGCTCCGTCATTCCAGCTTGGCAACGGATCGCCGCTATTTGCGGTAGTTTCTGTTTGTTTATTTTCTGTTGGAGCAGTTAAGGTAGCGGACTTTTTACAGGACAAGAAAAACAACACCACCATAGGTAATAGGTATATACTTTTTTTCATGATGTTTTTATGTTAGCAAAAGAGATTCAGATTTGAACCTGAATCTCTTTTTAGATTATTTATTTTTTCTTTTTTGAAGCTGCCTCTTCTTCTTTTAACTTAGGTAAAACATTTTTCTCTACATATTTTTGCGCTTTGATGTCTTTCATTGCTTCTTCCATAATAGTATAAGCAGAGAAACTTGGCGGAATTGATCTTGGAGGATATTCTTTAAATGTCTCTGCAAATGCAACCACATCTTGAATTGCACCGTACATTAACTGTACATGATTTAGCTGCCATTCCCAAAATGAATTAGAAGTTATATCTGCTCTCTCAAAAGGATCTTGATACAAATTGAAAATCTTTTGTAAACGTAGTTTTGTAAACGGTTCTGCCCAAACTCCCATTGTACCTTCTAGTCGCTGTTCTGCAAAAACATACTTATAATCCCCTTCTCTTAAACCAACTAAAAGTCCATCATCATCTGTATAAAAGAATTTTTCTCTGAAACTTTTTTCTGTCTTCCCTTCTAAAAATTTACTTTGATCATAACCATCTAAATGCACCTTATAGGTTTTTCCATTTGCTGAATATCCCTTTAAAAGTTTATTCACAATATCTGGTTCACCTGCGATTGAAGCGAATGTAGGAATCCAATCATTATGGCTCATCAATTCTGTAGTTACAGTTCCTGGTTTGATATGCCCTGGCCAGCGTACAATACATGGTACACGGAAAGCCCCATCCCAGTTCGTATTTTTTTCTGAACGGAAAGGTGTCATCGCACCATCAGGCCAAGTATTCATGTGAGGTCCGTTATCTGTAGAATACACTACAATAGTATTATCAGCAATTCCTAACTCGTCTAGTGCTTTTAAGATACTTCCAATAGTTTCATCATGCTCAATCATACCGTCGATATATTCACTATCTCCGTGAGTATATCTGCCTCTATGCTCAGCTCTTACGTGTGTACGAAGGTGCATACGAGTTGCGTTAAACCAACAGAAAAATGGCTTTCCCGAAGCGCTTTGTCTCTTGATAAAATCAATTGCTGCGGCAGAGGTTTCATCATCTATAGTTTCCATTCTTTTTTTGGTAAGAGCTCCAGTATCTTCAATTTTTTGTTTTCCAACTCTTCCAAAACGAGGATCAACTGTTGGGTCATCAACATTTGTTGCAGTACATTTTAATACTCCTCGTGGTCCAAATTTTTTCAAATATTCTGGATCTTTTGGATAATCTGGCAATTCTGGCTCTTCCTCTGCATTTAAGTGATACAGGTTTCCAAAGAATTCATCAAAACCGTTTACAGTTGGCAAACTCTCATTTCGGTCTCCAACGTGGTTTTTACCGAATTGACCAGTCACATATCCTAAACTTTTCATGATTCCTCCAACAGAAGGATCTAACTGACTCATTCCCATTGGTGCTCCTGGGAAACCTACTTTTGTAAGCCCAGTTCTAAGACCATGTTGCCCTGTTAAAAAGGCTGCTCGACCCGCAGTACAGCTTTGTTCTCCATAATAATGTAAAAAACGTAATCCTTCATTGGCTAAGCGATCGATGTTGGGAGTAGTATATCCCATAAGTCCGTCACTGTAGGCACTTATATTAGTAGTTCCAATATCATCGCCCCAAAGCACCAGAATATTAGGCTTTTTTTGCGCCGTCATAGAAACTCCCACAAAAAATAATATCAATGTGGTATAAAAAAATCTGCATTCTAATTTGATTTGCTTCATGATAAAAAAATTCGTTAATAATTCTTGCTATTTATGAGTATGAAAATCTAAAAAATGTATGCGGGAATGATGATCTTAAAAAACACTTCTAATTTGAGGTTGCATCTTCTCGATGTTTCAAATTCATTTTTGTTTTAAAATCTGAAACAAAATACTTTTAACTTTTTCTTAAGTATCTCAAATTTAACTAGTAAAAGAGCGAACTATTGAATTTATTCGGCATGAACTTGTTTCATTTTATAATATGAAACAAGAAAATTGGAGAATTTGCACCAAAATGTTTCACTTTCTAAAATGAAACACATCAAAACATCAGAAAATTAAGAGGTTATGTTTTAATTTAAAAAAGGATAAAAAAGAGGGAAATAATGAATGGAGTTTATTTTTTGAGGAGCTATCTTTTTAAAAATGGCGTAATGAAACAAAAAATCTTCTCTTTTAGGTAAAATTTTAACAAATTGTCAGAAATTCGATTTTAGAAATATCCTCTAAAAGACAAAATAGCTAAATCAGGAAAGCAAATGAAGTTTTGCAAAAACAGGCTAAAACAAAAAAAAGCCGCTTACAGAAGCGACTTTTTTTCTAATTATTAAAGAATAAATTATTCGATTTCAGAAACTCTCATCGTATTAACCATTCCTTTATCTTTAATTGGCATTGCAGCAAGGTTAATCAAATAATCTCCTTTTTGTGCATAACCTTTTTCGATTGCAATTTGATTTACATCTGTTACAGTATCATCTGTACTTTCTTCATTATCATAGTAGAAAGATTTAACTCCCCATAATAAATTCAATTGTGTTAAGATTCTTCTGTTTGAAGTAAATACTAAAATGTGAGCCGTTGATGGTCTCCAAGCTGAAATTTGGAACGCTGTATAACCGCTATTTGTTAGCGTACAAATTGCTTTAGCTTCAATTTCGTTAGCTAATAACGCTGCTTGGTGGCAAACTGTTTTAGTAACAAAACGTTTAGTTTTAATTTGTGGTGTATTTTGAGGCACTTGAATAAGCGGAGAGTTTTCTACAGCCTCGCAAATTTGCGCCATTCTTTGAATTACTTGTACTGGATAGTTTCCTGTAGCAGTTTCTCCAGACAACATTACAGCATCTGCACCATCCATTACTGAGTTAGCAACGTCATTTACTTCTGCTCTTGTTGGAGTTAAGCTTGTAATCATTGTTTCCATCATTTGCGTAGCAACGATAACAGGAATTCTAGCTGTTTTAGCTCTTCTGATCAAATCTTTTTGCACCAATGGAACTTCGTGAGCAGGAAGCTCAACACCAAGATCTCCACGAGCAACCATTAAACCATCGCAATACGCTACAATTTTATCCATGTTCTCAAGAGCTTCTGGCATTTCAATTTTAGCAATAATTGGAATTTTAACTTCTGAATGTTTTGCAATTAATTCTTGCAAATCTTGTAAATCGCGTGGAGTTTTCACGAATGAAAGTGCGATCCAGTCTACTTTTTGTTCGATTGCAAAAATAGCATCTGCAATATCTTTTTCTGTTAAAGCTGGTAAAGAAATTTTTGTGTTTGGAAGATTAACTCCTTTTTTAGATTTTAATTCTCCACCTTGAATTACTTTAGCAACAACCTCTGTTTTTTTATCTGTTGAAACAATTTCAAAAATAAGTTTACCATCGTCAAGCAAAATACGCTCTCCAACATTTACATCATTTGGGAAATTTTGATATTTCATAAATGCTTTTTTTGCATTTCCGATAATATCTTCTGCAGTTGTAAAAGTGATTTCATCACCATCATTTACCACAGTTCCTTCTTCCATTACACCAACTCTAAGTTTTGGTCCTTGCAAATCTCCTAAGATTGCAGTTGTGTAACCAAACTCTTCGTTTAATCCTCTAATAATGTCGATTTTTTCTTTTACTCCTTCGTAATCTGCATGCGAAAAATTGATTCTAAACACATTAACACCTGCATCGATCATATCTTTAATGATCTCTCTTGTACTACAAGCGGGGCCAAGTGTAGCAACAATTTTGGTTTTCTTGTTTGTTAGCATTTTTTTTAAAAAATTAGATTGTTTTTTGATTTTATTTTGTCTGTATCAACGGCATAAATAGCCGCAATACTTTCTATTGTGTTTAATTTTTGTTGAATTTCTGAAAAATTAAGCGCCTCTTCGCTATTATCAATTTTCAGGAAAAAATCGACTTTTTTAAATTCAGGAAGTAAATGAATTGTTGTAGAAACCTCACTTGTTTCATTAGAAAACAAATTCTGAAAATCATTTGTACTCACAGAAATGATTTCATTTTTATTCTGAATTAAATTCCAGGAAACAGCTTTTTCTTCATCATAATAATAGAATCTTGAAAAATTTGCTTCACCTTCCTTAGTTTGAGCATGAATCTCGTTTTTGCTCTTACTTAAGTTGATCGGAAGGATTTTATTGATAAAATAGGCTAATCTATAATCTTCTAATGAAGTATGAATTGCCATTAAATAATAATCAATTTCGTCAAATTCGTCTAAATCCAATTTATGAATAGCCATGTCTTGAAAAATCAAGTTGTAAATATACTATTTCTAAACGGAGCATCAACAGTTATGACATGCTTGTTTTGTTAAATTATAAACGAAAACGTTGTAGCCTTGTGATAGTTACAACATTTTTGCAGCTATTTCTTGTCAATTTTCTCTTGAAATGCAAAATAAGCTCTTTGCGATGCTTTTTCTTCTGCTTTCTTTTTTGATGTTGCGCGCGCTCTTGCGACAACTTTATCATCGATGCTCAATTTGACACCAAATAAACGCTGGCCGTCTATACCATTGTCTTCAAAAATGTCATAATGAAAAACTCTTTTTTCCTTCTGACACCATTCAATAACAAGGCTTTTATAACTTATAACTTTTCCTTCTAATCGAGCAATGTCGACATAAGGAGTAACTACTCTTTTCTGGATGAATTTCTCGCAAAAAGAATAGCCTTTATCTAAGTAAATTGCTCCAATCAAAGACTCAAAAATATTACCATGAATGTTTTCTCCAAAGTGCTGAATGGGCACTTTACTTTCTACAAACTGTACTAAATTTAAATCTTTTCCTAATTCGTTCAAATGTTCTCGGCTCACGATTTTCGAACGCATTTTGGTTAAATAACCTTCATCGCCATTTGGAGCTTTATTAAATAAATGTGCAGCAATAACGGCACTTAACATCGCATCTCCTAAAAATTCTAAGCGTTCATAATTTATAGGATGCCCATTTTGATCTAATTTATTAGAAGAGCGATGCGTGAAAGCTCTTCGATAAAAATCAACATTTGTAGGCGGAAAACCAAGAATTTTCTGAATAGTGTCAAAAAAAATCCCGTCTTCTAGAGAACGGGATTTAGAAAATATTTTTTTGATAATATTCATATACAGAAAATTAATCAGCTAGTTTTTTAAACAATACGCAAGCATTGTGTCCACCAAAACCAAATGTATTACTCATAGCAACATTTACTTCTCTTTTTTGAGGTTTGTTTAGAGTAAGGTTTAAAGATGGGTCAATGTTTTCGTCAACAACTGTATGGTTAATCGTTGGAGGAACAATACCGTGTTGCATTGCCAAGATAGAAGCAATTGCTTCAATAGCTCCGGCAGCACCAAGTAAGTGTCCTGTCATAGATTTTGTAGAGTTGATGTTGATGTTTTTAGCATGATCACCAAAAACTTTACTAATTGCTTTTAACTCAGCAACGTCTCCTAATGGAGTAGAAGTTCCGTGAGTATTGATATGATCAACTTGATCAGGAGTCATACCAGCATCTCTCAATGTGTTTTCCATTACTGCGATAACTCCAATTCCTTCTGGATGTGGTGCAGTTAAGTGGTAAGCATCAGATGACATACCTCCACCGCCAATTTCGCAGTAGATTTTTGCACCTCTTGCTTTAGCATGCTCATAATCTTCAAGAACTAAAGCTCCTGCTCCTTCTCCTAAAACGAAACCATCTCTAGTTGCGTCAAAAGGTCTTGAAGCCGTTTCTGGGCTTTCGTTTCTTGTAGATAAAGCGTGCATTGAGCTAAATCCTCCCATACCAGCAATTGTAACTGCAGCTTCAGAACCACCAGAAACAATAACGTCGCACATTCCTAAACGAATGTAGTTGAAAGCATCGATTAATGCATTTGCAGAAGATGCACAAGCAGAAACCGTTGTATAATTTGGTCCCATATACCCGTTACGCATAGAAATATGCGCAGGAGCAATATCGGCAATCATTTTAGGTATAAAGAAAGGATTGAACTTTGGAGTTCCATCGCCTTTTGCATAGTACAATACTTCATCCTGAAAAGTTTCTAAACCTCCAATTCCTGCTCCCCAGATAACACCAACTCTTTGTTTGTTTACGTTATCATTTGTGATTCCAGCATCTTTAATAGCTTCGTCACTGGCAGCAATTGCATATTGTGCAAACTTATCTAATCTACGAGATTCCTTGCGATCCATGTAATCTTCAATATTGAAGTTTTTTACTTCGCAGGCAAATTTCGTTTTGTGTTTCTCGGTATCATAATATGTGATCGGAGCGGCTCCGCTAACTCCATTCACAAGTGCATTCCAATATTCCTGGATATTATTCCCAATAGGAGTAAGTGCACCTAATCCTGTTACAACAACTCGCCTTAATGCCATAAATATGTATTTTGTGTCTTAAACAAATAAAACCCATTGCTTTCTTAATCGTATTGCTACTTAAGAGCCATGGGTATTTATATAAATATATCTTGTTTGATTGAAAATCAATCGAAATTTAAAAATTTAAAAAATAATAACACCCGACTCTTAAAAATTTCAAATTTCAAATTTCAAAAATCAAATTCCAATTGGAATTTGGAATTTCAAAAATTGGGATTTTTAGAAATCGGGTGTGGTATTATTATTTTTTTGCTTCTTCGATATAAGAAATAGCTTGACCAACAGTAGCAATGTTTTCTGCTTGATCGTCTGGAATTTGAATATCAAATTCTTTTTCGAATTCCATAATAAGCTCAACAGTGTCTAATGAGTCAGCTCCTAAATCATTAGTGAAGCTTGCTTCTGTTACAACTTCGTTTTCGTCAACACCTAATTTGTCTACGATAATCGCTTTTACTCTTGATGCAATGTCTGACATAATCTTTAATTTTAGAATTTAATTTGTTGGCAAAAATAAAAAACTTTATTTTAAAACAACTATTTAGTTTATAAATGTGACACTAATTTATAAAATTAATTTCAAGAAAGGTCTTTTAAAGCTATTTATTTTCGTTTTTTATTCCGTTTTTTGCAGTCTCAAAATACACAACTCTATGAAAAAAATTATCGTTTTCGCCTCAGGATCAGGAACTAATGCAGAGAACATTATAAAATATTTTTCGAACACCGAAATTGCAAGGGTCGTTTCGGTCTTTACCAATAATGCTTCGGCAAAAGTGATTGAAAGAGCAAAAAATCATCAAATTCCAGTCGAAATCTTCTCAAAAAACGAACTTTTAGAAAGAAACGTACTACAAAAAGTACAAGAAATCGACCCAGATTTAATAATCTTGGCTGGCTTCTTACTAAAGTTCCCAGAAAACATAATCGAACAATATCCAAACAAAATAATTAATATTCATCCTGCACTTTTACCTAATTATGGAGGTAAAGGAATGTACGGTATGCACATTCATAGAGCAATTGTAAATAATAAGGAGAAAGAAACAGGAATCTCAATTCATTACGTTAATGAAAACTATGATGAAGGTGCCATTATCTTTCAAGCAAATGTTGCCTTAACTGATGAAGACACACCTGAAACAGTTGCAGAAAAGATTCATGAACTGGAGCAGAAACACTTTCCAGAGATTATTCATACAATATTGGAAAAATAAATCAATTCAAAAATCTATTACAATTACAAAAATCATCCCGATAGCTATCGGGACTGAAATCTAAAATTAAATGAATCACGAAGTACATATATATACTGATGGCGCAGCAAAAGGAAATCCTGGTAATGGAGGTTACGGCGTGGTAATGGAATTGGTTGGCACTCCTCATAAAAAAGAATTTTATGAAGGTTTTCGTCTTACTACCAATAATAGAATGGAACTTCTAGCCGTAATTGTAGGCTTAGAGAAACTCAAAAAATCAAACATGAAAGTCCTTGTAGTTTCCGATTCTAAATACGTTGTAGATTCTGTCGAAAAAAAATGGGTTTTTGGCTGGGAGAAAAAAGGATACAAGGATAAAAAAAATCCAGATTTATGGAAACGTTTTTTAATTGCCTACCGCAAACACCAAGTCGACTTTAAATGGATTAAAGGTCACAACAATCATCCGCAAAATGAGCGTTGCGATCAATTGGCTGTTATGGCATCCATGCAACCAAAACTTTCGGTTGATGTTTATTACGAAACAATCGCATCTAAAGAATAAAAAAACGCATCAATTTATTTGATGCGTTTTTGTACTAACTTTATTTCTTATTTATTCTTTATCTAAATCTTTTGCTGTTTTAAATCCGGTCAAAAGTCCGATTCCCGCCATGATGAAAATGATTGAAGGATAAACTGCTCCGTCGTTTAAAGAGGTATAAGTTGTAATTAACAGCGCAAGAAAAATTCCAACACCGCTACCTATTAATAAGAATGCTAGATTTACCACAAAGATTTTCCAAGCCGGAACTCCATTTCCTTTTCCCTGAATAAAAATACTGGCATCTACTCCTTTTTCTATAAGAGCCAGACGCTCTCTGTTTCTTGTTGAATAAATAAGATAAACAATTCCGAAGATCATTAAGAAAAAGCTAATTGGAATTAAAATTTTGTCGTCCATGATATTTTACGTTTTTAATTGATTGATATACCTCATATGACGAGGGTTTTTAAAATCAGGTTACAACTTTTGATGAAAAATTTCAAATTTTAAATTTCAAGCTCCAAAACTAACTGATAATCAGTTAATTTTGACTTGGATTTATTCGTCGCTACAACTTTGTCAAAGTTTAAAACTTTGACAAAGTTCAACTCTATACTTTATTATATATAAAGATTGGAATTTGGAATTTAAAAAGTTTGGAATTTATTTTCAATTTTCTTGTAACCTAAACAAACAACCTATCGTCCTATATAATATGAGCACAATACATGATCAACATTATATCGATAAAATTCTGCAAGGCGAGACCAATGCGTTTGCCGTTCTTGTGGATCGTTATAAGGATATGATCTTTACGTTGGCTCTTAAAATGGTTAAAAACCGGGAAGAAGCAGAAGAAGTTGCACAAGACACTTTTATAAAGATTTATAATTCGCTGACTAAATTTAAAGGAGAATCTAAATTTTCGACCTGGATTTATAAAATTGCTTATAATACTTGTCTGGATCGTTTAAAGAAAAATAAAAAAGAAGATTTAAATATTTCTATTGATGATTTTTCGTCTCATTTAATCAAAACAATGGACAATGCTTTAAGTGCCTTGGAAGAAAAAGAACGAAAGCAAACCATTCAAAAATGTTTAAATTTATTACCCAGCGACGAAAACTTCCTTTTAACCTTATTTTATTTTGATGATCAGAATTTAGAGGAAATCGGAAAAATAATGAACATTTCGGCCAATAATGCGAAAGTAAAATTATTTAGGAGCCGACAGAAATTAGCTGTAATTTTGAGACAACAGTTAGAACCAGAAATAATAGAATGCTATGAGAGAGAGCGATAAAAATATAGAACAACTTATTGAGAAAATGATGGCTGAGGAAAAAATGCAGTCACCATCAATAGATTTCACTTCAAAAATTATGGCAAATGTTCAAATTTTAGAAGAGAAAAAATTGAAAGCATACAAACCTTTAATTTCTAAACCAATCTGGATTTCGATCGGCTTGGCGGTAGCGGCATTAGTAATTTATGCATCTCTATTCTCAGTTTCAGAAACTGATTTCAAAATTGACGAAGTTGGGAAATTATATTCTGATAGAATATCAACAGCCTTTTCAGGAATTCATTTCTCTAAAAACATTTTGTATGCCATTTTAATTGTTCCCATTATGATTTTGATTCAGGTTGGGATTTTGAAAAATTATTTTGATAAGAAGTATCAACTATAGATTTAAAAATGAAAAATAAAACGGCAATATTTAAACACTCTTTAAGAGCAAAAAAAACATATACCTATTCTCTTTTAATATTGCTGTTTTCTATCACTAATTATGCATCAGCAATTCCATCAAACTTTACTACTAAAGAAGTAAAATTTGTCAGTGAAGGAGTTTCACTCGCTGGAACTGTTTTTATACCTAACAACATTGAGGCTGCCGTTGTTATTGTTCACGGATCTGGACAAGAAAAAAGAATGATAGATTTTGCTACAACTCTAGCCAACAATGGAATTGCCGTTTTAACGTATGATAAACGTGGAGTCGGAGAATCAGGCGGTATATATGCCGGACCTGAAGTAGGAACCAACAATGTCGATTTCTCCAATCTAAATCTTTTGTCTTTAGACGCGAGTGCTGCTGTAAACACTTTATCTAAATCTCTATCCAATAATAAAATACCAATCGGTTTAATTGGAGGCAGTCAAGCGGGATGGATAATTCCATTGGCTGCAGAGAAAAATAAGAAAGTTAAATTTATGACCATATTTAGCGGAGCTCTTATAACAGTTAAAGAACAATTGAGATTCCAATTTTATACCAATGGAGATCAAAATTTCTGGAATACACATTCAGAAGAAGAAGCGAGAAAACATGTATTTAATGATCCTGATAAATACGAATTTGTCGACACAGATCCCAAAGGTATTCTTGCTAAAGTATCAATTCCGGGATTTTGGATTTTTGGAGACAAGGATATTCAAGTTCCTGCGAATCTATCCATCGAATATCTTGATGCACTAAAATCTAAAGGGAAACCTTATGAGTATAAATTATTTCCAAACTTAGGTCACAACACCGCATTTTCAGACGATGAAGAACCTATGAAAGATGCAATCAATTGGATTAAAAATAGAAAAACAAATTAAGAAATCATGCGCAAGAATTTTTCGTGTTTCAATCGAAAAAGAAAATCCTCTTCATTTAGAAAATTAAGATAGAAGAATCACTTGTAAATTATTCGCAATTATTTTCAAAAAACTTGCAATTTAAATCTAAAAAACATATTTTAATCTCGTTAAAAAAATCAATTTTAACCAATTCATTTACAATAGTTTTACTCCGAAATCGTTGTCATTTTTTTAAGAAAATTTTGAGAACCTAAACCATTGCAAGATTGTAACTTATGAAGTATCTTTGCACCCTAATTCGAAATTCATAAAATGAATAAACTATTGATTGTTGGAACAGTTGCTTTCGACGCGATTGAAACTCCTTTCGGAAAAACAGATAAAATATTAGGTGGTGCTGCAACGTATATTGGTTTATCAGCTTCATTTTTTAACTTGCAATCGGCCATTGTTTCTGTAGTTGGCGACGATTTTCCTCAAGAACATTTAGATCTTTTAACTTCAAAAAATATTGATATCTCTGGTATCGAAATTGTAAAAGGAGGAAAGACTTTTTTCTGGAGCGGTTTATACCACAACGATTTAAATTCTAGAGACACTCTTGTAACAGAGTTGAACGTTTTAGCTGATTTTCAGCCAAAGGTTCCTCAAAACTACAAAGATGCTGATGTTGTCATGTTAGGAAACTTGCATCCATTAGTTCAAAGCAGTGTTTTAGATCAAATGGAGAAAAAACCAAAATTAGTTGTTTTAGATACAATGAACTTTTGGATGGATTGCGCTCTTCCAGAATTATTAGACGTTATTAAACGTGTAGATGTTATTACAATCAATGACGAAGAAGCTAGACAGCTTTCTGGCGAATATTCATTAGTAAAAGCAGCTTCTAAAATCCAAGACATGGGACCAAAATATGTGGTGATCAAAAAAGGAGAGCACGGAGCACTTTTATTCCACAACAGAGAGGTATTCTTTGCACCAGCTTTACCATTAGAAGATGTTTTTGATCCAACAGGAGCTGGAGATACTTTCGCAGGTGGTTTCTCTGGATTTATTGCACAGAGCGAAAACATCTCGTTTAACAACATGAAGAATGCAATTATTTATGGTTCAAATTTAGCTTCGTTCTGCGTTGAAAAATTTGGAACTGAAAGGATGGAAACATTAAGCAAAGCCGAAGTAGCGATTCGATTACAACAATTTAAGTCGTTAACTCAGTTTGACATAGAAATATAATGCCTAAGAGCCTCGATAAAACGGGGCTTTTTTTATTACGTTAATACACACAACTTACAACAACACACAAATAACAAAAAACAATGAGCGACGCTTTAAAACACGAATGTGGTATAGCCTTAGTTAGACTACTAAAACCGCTTGAATATTATAAAGAAAAATACGGAACTGCTTTCTACGGAATCCAGAAGATGTATTTAATGATGGAAAAACAGCACAACCGCGGACAAGACGGAGCTGGTTTTGCTAGCATTAAATTTGATGTTGAACCTGGACAGCGCTATATTAGCAGAGTACGTTCAAATCATTCGCAACCTATCCAAGATGTTTTCAAACAAATCAATGAGCGCGTTAGTGAAGAACTAAAAGCGCATCCAGAACTGGGAGACGACATGAAAGAACTAAAAGCAAATATTCCGTACGTTGGAGAATTGTTTTTAGGCCACGTTCGTTATGGAACTTTTGGAAAAAACAGCATCGAGAGTGTTCACCCATTTTTACGTCAAAGTAACTGGATGCACCGTAACTTGATTTTGGCCGGAAACTTCAACATGACCAATGTTAAAGAGCTTTTCGAAAATCTGGTTGAATTAGGACAGCATCCAAAAGAAATGGCTGATACTGTTACAGTAATGGAAAAAATTGGTCACTTCTTAGATAAAGAAGTAATGCAATTGTACCAAGACTGTAAAGCTGAAGGTTACTCAAAAAGAGAAGCTTCTCCAGTAATTGCAGAACGTTTGGATATTGCTAAAATATTAGGCCGTTCGGCTAAAAACCTAGATGGAGGTTATGCTATGGCAGGTTTATTAGGCCATGGTGATGCATTTGTTTTTAGAGATCCAGCAGGAATTCGTCCAGCTTACTTTTATCAAGATGACGAAGTCGTGGTTGTAGCTTCAGAAAGACCTGTTATTCAAACTGTATTTAACGTTCCTTTTGAAAGTGTTCAAGAAATCGATCCAGGCCACGCTTTAATCATCAAGAAAAACGGAAATGTTTCTATGAATCAAATCTTGGAACCAACAATCAAAAAAGCTTGTTCGTTCGAAAGAATTTATTTCTCAAGAGGAAGTGACGCCGAAATTTACCAGGAGCGTAAAGATTTAGGAAAATTAATTTTACCTGCTGTTCTTAAAGCAATTGATAGCGATACAGACAACACTGTTTTCTCTTATATTCCAAATACAGCCGAAACTTCTTTTTATGGTTTAGTTGAAGCTGCTCAGGATTTCTTAAACCAGAGAAAAAACAATTATATTCTTGAAAATAGAAATACATTAACGACAGAAACCCTTCAGGAACTTTTAGCTGTAAAGATTCGTACAGAGAAAGTTGCCATTAAAGACGCTAAACTTAGAACTTTTATTACCGAAGATAGTAGCCGTGACGATTTAGTGGCTCACGTTTACGATGTTACTTATGGTGTAATTAAGCCTGAGGATAATTTGGTTATTATCGACGACAGTATTGTTCGTGGTACTACATTGAAAATGAGTATCATTAAAATGATGGATCGCTTGAAACCAAAACGTATCGTAATCGTTTCATCTGCACCACAAATTCGTTATCCAGATTGTTACGGAATTGATATGGCAAAACTAGAAGGCCTAGTTGCTTTTAGAGCAGCTCTTGCTTTATTAAAAGAAAGAAACCTTTACCATATTGTAGATGAAGTATATGCAAAATGTAAAGCTCAAGAAAATTTCCTTGATAAGGATGTTGTAAACTACGTAACAGCAATTTACGACCAGTTTACAGACGAGGAGATTTCAGATAAAATTGCAGAAATGTTAAGCTCACCAGAAATAAATGCCGAAGTAAAAATCATCTTCCAAACCGTAGACGATTTACACAAAGCATGTCCTAAAAATTTAGGAGACTGGTACTTTACAGGAGACTACCCAACTCCTGGTGGAAATCGAGTTGTAAATCGTGCCTTCATGAATTTTTACGAAGGAAAAGATGCTCGAGCTTATTAATAAAATACTAACAAAAGGTTAAATTGTGCATTTCATCGGTTTTTTTTGCCGTTCATCCTATTTCTTTGGTGAAATTGAAAAGCTATGATACTTTTGAGATACCATAACATTAGTAGGTTAAGTTTATGGTAGATTTGGGGCAAAAAGGGTGGAAGAAATTCCACCTTTTTTATTGGAATTAACTCAAACAATTTATAAACAGCCGATTATATCTCTTAATCGGATTTACTTACCTTTCATCTAAATTTTTTTCATCACAAAAATATCCACCATACATTTACTACACCATAACATTAGTAGGTTAGTTTATGGTAAATTTGGGGCAAAAAAGGCGGAAGAAATTCCGCCTTTTTTATTTTAATACGTAACACACTGAAAAACAATCACTTAAGTGGATTTTATCGGATATAATTGCGTTTCATCTAAAAAATTTTCTTTATAAAAATGTCCGCCATACATTTACTGAACCATAACATTAGTAGGTTAGTTTATGGTAGATTTGGGGCAAAAAAGGTGGAAGAAATTCCGCCTTTTTTATTTTCTTTTTTTAGAGAATAGAATATAGAATAAAGACAGTAGATTAGACTTAAAAAATTTTGCCTTTATTCTATTCTCTTTTTACTTAATCGGATATATTGACCATTCATCTGAAAAGTTTTTTTAATAATAATAGCTACCATACATTTACAAGACCATAACATTAGTAGGTTAAGTTTATGGTAGATTTGGGGCAAAAAAGGCAGAGTAATATCTGCCTTTTTTATTTTTATTTTTCTTTTTTTAGATAAAAGAAAATAGAATAAAGAGAAAAGACTTTAAACAAAAAAAAGACGGATAACTATTAAGTCATCCGTCTTTTCTCTATATTCTTTACTCTATTTTCTTATTTGTCTAAAGCAAATCTTCTAGCAACTTCTGTCCAGTTAATTACACTGAAAAAAGCTTCAATATAATCTGGTCTTCTGTTTTGGTAGTTTAAGTAGTAAGCGTGCTCCCAAACATCCATTCCTAAGATTGGAGTTCCACCGTTACCAGCAACTTCTGGCATTAATGGATTATCTTGATTTGGAGTACCTACAACTTCTAATTTCCCTCCTTTTTGAACTGTTAACCAAGCCCATCCAGAACCGAATTGTGTAGCTCCAGCTTTAGCAAATTTTGCTTTAAATTCTTCGAATGATCCGAAAGAAGCTTCGATTGCAGCCAATAAATCACCTGTAGGCAATCCTCCTCCGTTTGGAGACATTACAGTCCAGAATAAATTGTGGTTGTAGAAACCTCCACCATTGTTACGAACTGCAGCGTTAGATTTATCTAAGTTGATTAAGATGTTTTCGATTGTTTTTCCTTCTAAATCTGTTCCAGCAATAGCTGCGTTAAGATTTGTTGTGTAGGCGTTGTGGTGCTTTGTATGATGGATTTCCATTGTACGTGCATCAATATGTGGTTCTAATGCATCGTATGCATAAGGTAATTGTGGTAATTCAAAAGCCATGGTATTATGATTTTTATGGTTTATAAATAATTTATCCCAAATTTAGACATTTAACTTTGGAATTGAAAATACTATTTCGTTATAATTGAATTAAATTCTCTGATAATTTACATTTTTACAACATAAATATCTGAAAATCTTTATTTTCCATTAAATGTTGTCATTGTATTTTCTAAACCAGCAGTTCCAAAAGTTCTAATAATTTCTGCAGAAGTTTCTAAACGTTCTGGAAGTTTTGCTTCTTCTTCCGCTGTCCATTCTCCTAAAACATAATCTACCTGCTGTCCCTTTTTGAATTCATCACTAATACCAAATCTATAGCGTGTATAATTTTGTGTATTTAAAACCAAATTAATGTTTTTTAAACCGTTATGACCACCGTCGCTTCCTTTTGGTTTGATTCTAATAGTGCCAAATGACAGATTTAAATCGTCTGTAATGACCAAAATATTCTCTAATGGTATATTTTCTTTATCCATCCAATATTTTACCGCTTTACCGCTTAAGTTCATGTAAGTGTTTGGCTTTAAAAGAAAAAAGGTTCTTCCTTTAAATTTGTATTCAGCCAAAGCACCTAATTTTACGGTTTCAAATGAAAGCCCTTCTTTTTTTGCTAAAAAGTCTAGGACTTTAAATCCGATATTATGCCTGGTGTTTACGTATTCGGCTCCGATATTTCCTAATCCGACGATTAAATATTTTTTCATATTATCTATGTTCTCTTCTTTTTGTGCTGATGAAAACAGTTTTGCTATCCATTTTATCATGATTGCAAAAGTAAGATTAATTAGAGAATGTGGCAATTGGATAATTTGAAAATGTGAAAATTAGAGAATTGTTTACTGGGTGAAATTTAACCGCAAAGTTCGCAAAGGTTTACGCGAAGAACGCAAAGAAATAGTTCCTATAGAGATTGCAAAGCGCACAAAGAAAATGTCTCTGGCAGATTTTATTGCCATCCTAAACGAAATTAAAGAAATGCAAGAAGCTCGACAATCTAAATTCCATATTTTGAGTGGGCTTCGACTCCGTTCAGCCTGGCAATGACGAAAAAAACTTAACACCTCAGGATCTTAGCCACTTTGAATCTTATGAAAAAGATATTTTCTTACTAGCCCTGACAGAAGCGGCATCCTTTTTCTGGTTTCTTTAACCAGGAAAAGATACAGCGGATGGCAGGAATGTTACGTCTTGAAAAACCCGCAAAGATTCTGCTTCTAAAAACAAATCATAAAAAAAGGGTTTCGACTCCGCTCTGCCAGACAAATATTATATGTGTCAGACTGAGCGGAGTCGTGGCCTTTTCACAATAAAAAAACTTAGCATCTTAGAAACTTAGCATCTAAAAAAAAAGCCCCAATCGTAGGATTGAGGCTTTTTGTATTGAGTTGAAAAAAATTATTTTTTCTTTCCTTTTGCAGGAGCTTTTGCAGCTTTTGCAGCCTCTTGAGCAGCTTTCATAGCAGCACGAGAGATTCTCACTTGACAAACAACTGTGTTGTCTGGGTGCATAATTTTGTACTCTGGTTTTCCAACTTTAGTAACATATAATTTGTTACCCATTTCAAGTGGAGTGATGTCAGCTTCAACGAAATCAGGAAGATTTGCTGGTAAAGCTTTAACTTTTAATTTACGTTGGTTTAAACGTAAAACACCTCCCGCAAGAACACCTTTAGATGTACCAACGATTTTCACAGGAACTTCCATTGTGATTTCTTTATCATCAAATAATTGGAAGAAGTCAATGTGTAAAATTTTGTCAGTTACTGGGTGAACTTGGATATCTTGCAAAATTGCATTGAATGATTTTCCTTTTCCAAGCTCAATCACAACTGTGTGTGCATTTGGAGTGTAAACCAAGTTTTTGAACGCTGCAGCGTCTGCTGAGAAGTGTACTGCTTGATTTCCTCCGTATAACACGCAAGGAACCGCTCCAGCATTACGTAAGGCTTTAGTTGACACTTTGCCCACGCTTTCTCTTTCTGATCCTTTAATTGTAATCGATTTCATTGTAAAAAAAATATAGTTATTAATATAAATATTCTATTTTGTAAGCTTTAGCACTAGGCTTTAAGCTTTTTTGTAATTGCGATAGCTTATAGCCTATTGCTTTTACATTATAAATTTTCCACTGATGGAATTGTTGTGGTGAACCATCTGCATAACCTCAGCAAATAGAGGCGCACAGCTTACCACTTTTATCTTTTTTGATTCTTTCTTTAACGGAATAGAATCTGTTACGATTAACTCAGTTAATTTTGAGTTTTCGATTTTTTCGTATGCTCCACCAGATAAAATAGCGTGCGTACAAATTGCTCTTACACTTAGTGCTCCTTTTTCGATCATTAGGTCTGCCGCTTTCGCTAAAGTTCCTCCTGTATCGATCATGTCATCTACTAAGATTACGTTACGTCCTTTTACTTCACCAATAAGCTCCATAGTGTCGATAACGTTGGCTGCTTTTCTTTGTTTGTAACAGATTACTACATCTGATTCTAAAAACTTAGAGTAAGCATATGCTCTTTTTGAACCTCCCATATCTGGAGATGCAATTGTTAGATTATCTAATTTTAAACTTTCTACGTATGGTAAAAAGATGGTAGATGCAAATAAATGATCTACTGGTTTTTCAAAGAATCCTTGAATCTGGTCTGCGTGCAAATCCATTGTCATGATTCTTGTTGCTCCTGCAGCTGTTAATAGATTTGCTACTAATTTAGCTCCAATTGGAACTCTTGGTTTGTCTTTTCTATCTTGTCTTGCCCAACCAAAATAAGGCATAACAGCTGTAATATGTCTTGCTGATGCACGTTTTGCCGCATCAATCATTAACAACAATTCCATCAGATTATCTGCACTTGGAAAAGTTGAACATACGATGAATACTCGTAAACCTCTTATTGATTCTTCGTAAGACGGCTGAAATTCTCCATCACTATACGTTGACATCGTTACTTTTCCTAACGGAATTCCGTAATCTTTTGCAATTTTTTCTGCAAGATAAACACTTTGTGAACAAGCAAAAATTTTAGCTTCTGGTTCTAGGTGCGACATTGTAATTTGTTGTTTTATCCCGTTACTTTTAAAAAAATTCAACTTTATATTTCAATAAAGCGGAATGCGTATAAATGTCTCGGATGTAGTTAGTTGTGTGTGCTTCGTTTTAACGAGCTGCAAATTTATAAAATTTATTGAACACTGAAAGCAAAAATTTAAGTATTTTTAGTAGTTCGTTTAAAATTATTTTTTACATTTGCACCGTGTTAAAGGAATGACGCCATTTATGACTTCATTCTATTGCGTTAAAATAATCGCTTTTGATTATTTTTTCGTCTGCTAAGCCCGGATGGCGGAATTGGTAGACGCGCTGGTCTCAAACACCTGTGGGAAACCGTGCCGGTTCGACTCCGGCTCCGGGTACGAAAAACCTCTTCTTAACGGAAGAGGTTTTTTCTTTTATACTACTTCACAACTTCCATTATGCAAAACAGGAAAATTGCAAGAATTAGCAATAAAACACAATTGATTTGCTTTATGATGCAACTCTAAAGCCAATTCTATTTGATCTGAATTTGAAATTTTTACTTTCGGATATAATCTTGCCTCAACAAAACGTCCGCTTCCTTCTGGATTTACTTCTAAGGTCGCTTCTGCATTGTCTGAATACTCCAGAACTTCTATTCCGTTTTGCGAGCAGACATATAAATATGACATCATGTGGCAGGAAACTAAACTGCTTAACAATAAATCTTCTGGATTGTATAATTCAGGATCGCCTTTAAAAGCTTTTGCTGCCGAAACATCTAAAATGGGTTTTCCTTCAATTTGAACTTGATGGCTTTTGCTATAGAATCTTTTGGAAGAATTTGCTGAATTTTGTTTTAATATCCAGTTTAATTGTGTCTTGAATAGATGTCTGAATGTCATAAATTACTTTATTATTGTACTGATTCTATTTTCTCAATAAACCATTTTATCCCTATCTTTTTTAAAGAATACTTATAGTTTCCAGATATAGGTAGAACAAACGTCACCTCTGAATTAAAATCATCTTTTTGATTTATAGCATATTTAATTTTATCAATATTTAGTAAATCTTCCTCAAATGCTTCTTGAGTAAGAAAGAAATGATCATAATCAAAACCATACGGTGGACCATCATTTTCTGGGTTTTCTTTATAATATTTGTCTGCTTCTAAAAACGATTTTTCTTCATTTTTAAGAATGTTATCAGTTAAAAAACCACTTTTTTTCAATTCTGAAATATATTTTTCAGCTTCTTTAAAATCTACATAATAATTTTCTGCCTCTTCATTCTCTTTTACATCCATTGGTCATCCGCCAATGACATCAAATTTTCCCAGCATATCCATGTTTTTAATATACCATTTCATAAAGTTTTTAACTAATGTTATTTGTTCATTGCTATCATTCGATAAATCTGTTCTTTTGCCTGAATCTACCTTATCAATAGAATTGTTTTGCTGTTGGCTTTTTTCTTTATTTTGACAACTTTGTAGAAATAAAATGGAGAATAAAATACAAATAACTTTTCTTTTCATATTACAATTTTTCAGTTTCCTAAAATGAATTAAGCTCGCTAAGTTAATCTTTTAACAGTAGTGAAATAAATTATCATTCTTTCTAAAAATAAAAAACCTCGAAAGCATTTAACTTCCGAGGTTTTTAGAGAATTACTAAACTAATTAACAGATTCTAAAACTTTTTTTTTACCGAGAATTTAAAAGTAGTTTTAGTTTTATAATTTTCTCCTGGGTTTAAAACCGTTGTTGGGAAATTTTTCTGGTTTGGAGAATCTGGATAATGTTCTGTTTCTAGACACAATCCTGTTCTATGTGCAAAAGTTCCTCCGTTTGGCATTGGCAAGGTTCCGTCAAGGAAGTTTCCAGAGTAGAACTGAATTCCAGGTTCGTCTGTTGTCATTTCCATAACTCTTCCGCTTGCTGCATGATATACTTTTGCAATAATTGTTTTTCCTTTTTCAGGGTTATTCAACACCCAGCAGTGGTCATAACCTTTCCCTTTTTCTAACTGGTCATTTTTAGCATTGATGTCTTTTCCAATTAATTTCGGAGTTCTGAAATCGAAAGGTGTACCAGCAACATCTTCTAATTTTCCTGTCGGAATCAAATCTGCATCAACTGGAACTAATTTATCAGCATTTAAAGTCAATTCGTGATCCAAGATTGTTTTGGTAAAATCTCCTGATAAATTGAAGTATGAATGTTGAGTTAAATTAACAACTGTTTTTTTGTCTGTTGTTGCTTCGTAAAGCACTTCCAACTGATTATCATTTGTCAAGGTATAAGTCACAAAAACTTTCAGATTTCCTGGATAACCTTCTTCCATATCTTTACTTACATAAGATAATTTTAAAGAAGCTGTATCGCCAGATTTAACCTCATCTGCTTTCCAAACTACATTAAAAAACCCTTGTGAACCTCCATGTAAAGCATTTGGAGCGTTGTTTAAAGCTAATTGATATTCTTTTCCATCTAATGAAAATTTACCTTTTGCAATTCGGTTTCCGTATCTTCCGATCAAAGCTCCAAAGAAAGGATTTTCTTTTTCATATTGAGCCAAAGAACTGAATCCTATTACTACATTTTCTGAAACTCCTGCTTTATTAGGCACTTTCAAATCTGTAATTCTTCCACCAAAAGTGATGATATCCACTTCCATCCCGTTTTGGTTTTTCAATTTATAGCTTTCTACTTTTTCTCCTTTAGCAGTAGTTCCGTATTCCGATTTGTCAATTGTAACTAAAGCTTTTGCATCGGCTTCCGTTTTTTCTGTATCAGCTTTTTTATCGCCTTTACACTGAACTGAAACTATAGCAATACCAAGCATGCTTAATATGAAAAGAGAGCGTTTTAATACATTCATAAATGATAATTTTGGGTTTGTAAAAAAGTTAAATGTTAGATGTAAATTGTTAGATGTGAAATTTAATCATTTTAAAAATGTAAAAATTACCTTTTTAAGTTTTTTCACATTTTACATCTTACAAATTACATTTTACCGCCTTACAGGCCGTGTTGAAACAAATGGAAATACGCTTCGTTAGCATTGATTTTATCTTTAAACTCTCTTACAGTTGTTTTTTCATCAATTACCAATAATTCGATTCCAGCAATGTCTGCGAAATCTTCCATATATTCTGTTGTAATCGATTGGCTGTAAACCGTATGGTGCGCTCCTCCAGCTAAAATCCAAGCTGTTGCTGCAACTTCTAAATTTGGTTTACAATCCCAAAGAACACGTGCAACTGGCAATTTTGGCAATTCAGCCATTGGTTTCACTGCTTCTACTTCGTTTACAATTAAACGGAAACGAGTTCCCATATCCACCAAAGAAACATTGATTGCATCTCCTGCAGGCGAATTAAAAACCAAACGAGCTGGATCTTCTTTTCCGCCAATTCCTAATGGATGCACTTCGCAAGAAGGTTTTCCGTCAGCAATAGATGGACAAATCTCTAACATATGAGATCCTAGAACATATGATTTTTGTGGTGTGAAATGGTATGTATAATCTTCCATGAAAGACGTTCCGCCTTCTAAACCAATACACATTACTTTTAAAGCTCTTACCATTGCAGCTGTTTTCCAGTCTCCTTCTCCACCAAAACCATAACCATCAGCCATTAATCTTTGTGTTGCGATTCCTGGTAATTGTTTCCAAACCCCAAGGTTTTCAAATGTATCTGTAAAAGCTCCAAATCCTCCTTCTTCAAGGAAAGCTCTTAAACCTAATTCGATTTTTGCTGCTTCAACCAATGAACTTCTTTGTGCTCCACCTTCTTTTAATGAATCTGTTAAGTTGTATGATTGTTCGTAAACGGCTAATAAATCATTTAATTCTTTGTCAGTTACTTTCTCGATATGTTTGGTAACATCTGAAGAATCGTATCCGTTTACAGACATTCCGAAACGAATTTGAGCTTCAACTTTATCACCTTCTGTTACGGCAACTTCACGCATATTGTCTCCAATACGAGCTACTTTTAAGTTTTGAAGTTCGTCCCATCCAAGAACTACTCTTGACCAGATTCCTAATTGTTTTTGAACTCTTTGATCTTCCCAGTGTCCTACAACTACTTTACGTTTTTTACGTAATCTAGACATGATAAAACCGAATTCACGATCTCCGTGAGCCGATTGGTTCAAGTTCATGAAATCCATGTCGATGCTTCCCCACGGAATTTCAGCATTGTATTGTGTATGTAAATGGCATAATGGTTTTTTAAGGATATTTAAACCGCCAATCCACATTTTTGCTGGAGAGAAAGTGTGCATCCAAGCGATAATTCCGATACAGTTTTTAGCAGAATTCGCCGCCAAACATACATCTAAAATCTGCGATGGAGATTTCACCACATCTTTGTAAACCACTTTTACTGGAATTGAAGACGAAGCGTCTAATCCTTTTGCAATAATCTGTGAATGCTCTGCTACTTTTCTAAGTGTTTCTTCACCGTATAATTCCTGGCTTCCTACTACAAACCATACTTCTTTTTGAGAAATGTCTATCATTTTGTTATTTTTTGTTTCAAGTTTCAGGTTTCAGGTTATTGGAATCTGAAAACTCGATTTGTTATATTATTGTTTCTGTTTTGTTTGTTTCACATTCCAAATTTTACGTCCCAACAACTTGAAACTAAAAAAACCTGAAACCTGAAACAAAGCCTTTACTGTCCGTAATACGAATCTTTTCCGTGTTTACGGTTGTAATGTTTCTTTATTAATGAATCTTTTAATCTTGGTGTGTTTGGATTTATTTGTAAAGTCAAGTATGCCATTTCTGCCACAACTTCTAAGACTTTACTATTATAAACCGCTTTTGCGGCATTTTTTCCCCATGCAAACCGAACCGTGATTTCCAATCAGAATCATTTCTACTTCTTCATAAGAAAGTTTTTTTTCTTTGAAGCAATCTAGAATCTGAATTCCGGTATTGTGTTCGTAGTTTCCTTCAATTAAATGATCTGCCATCGGGGGCGCACACGGAATATCTGCCGTTAAATGATCGGCATGCGTTGTTCCGAAAATTGGAATATCTTGTTGCGATTGTGCCCAAGCCACAGAATAAGTAGCGTGTGTATGAGCCACTCCGCCAATATTTGGCCAATGTTTGTATAAATAAGCATGCGTTTTTGTGTCCGATGACGGACGCATTGTGCCTTCAATAACATTATTATCAAAATCGACAATTACGATATCTTCAGGTTTTAAATCTTCATAAGGAACACCGCTTGGTTTAATGGCAAAAACACCATTTTTTCTATCCACGGCACTTACATTTCCAAAAGTATACACCACCAAATTCAATGCATTTAACTGCATGTTGGCTTCGTAACATTCTTGTTTTAAATCTTTATATTGAGAGCTCATGTTGCGATATTTTAAGGTTTGGATTTGCAAAAGCACTTAATTGTTCGTATCCCAAAAGCAGTTTATGATACGCTTCAACTTGGTCTGTCTGAGGGAAATATTCTCCGTCAAAATCACTTCCAATTTTCTGACTTGCTTCGATTACATTTGGATAAATTCCAGCTGCAACAGCTGCATAAATTGCCGCTCCTAAAGCTGGTGTTTGGTCTGAAGCTGCAACTTTAATTGGCTTGTTTAAAACATTGGCCAAAGTCTGCATGATGAAAGGAGATTTTCTAGCAACACCGCCAATTCCGATTACACTGCCAATTTTTACACCTTCTTCTTCAAAACGATCTACAATTTTCTTGGCTCCAAAACAGATTGCGTTTACTAAAGCTTTAAAAATATGAGGTGCTTTTGTTCCTAAAGAAAGATTCGAAATCGCACTTTTTAATTCCTGATTAGCATCTGGAGTTCTGCGTCCGTTAATCCAATCTAAAGCAATTGGAAGGCTTTCTGAAACCGGGATTTTCTCTGCTTCTTTCGTTAATTCAACAATTAATTTATCGCTAAATTCTTCTCTTAATTGTTCTTTTTGAGCATCATTTAAAACAGATGAAGAACCTAATAAATGTTCCGTCGGCCACATTAATAATTCTTTGTACCAAGCCAATAAATCTCCAAAAGCAGATTGTCCTGCTTCTAAACCAATAAATCCTGGAATAACAAATCCATCAACTTGGCCACAGATTCCGCGAACCGTTTTTGTTCCCACCTCATCATAAGAACCAACAAGGATGTCGCAAGTTGAAGTTCCCATAACACGAACCAAAGTATTCTCTTCGATTTTAGCTCCAACCGCTCCAGAATGTGCATCGAAAGTTCCTACAGCCACAACAGTTTCTGTCGAAAGCCCTAAACGATCTGCCCATTCTTGGCTTAAATTTCCAGCAACTAAATCTGATGTATACGTTTCATCATATAAATTGCCGCGAAGCTGCGCTAAATACGGATGTAATTTTTCTAAGAATTCAACTGGCGGTAATCCGTTCCAGTCTGCGTGCCACATGGCTTTATGACCTGCGGCGCAACGGCTTCTTTTGAAAGTTTTTAAATCTTTATCTTCAATTAATAAATACGTCATTAAATCGCAATGTTCCATCCAGGTGTGCGCTGCATTTCGAACCGCTTCGTCTTGTCTTGCAATGTGCAGGATTTTTGCCCAAAACCATTCAGAAGAATAAATTCCGCCCACATATTTTGTAACATCTTCTCCGCCCCAACTTACTGCTAGTTCGTTGATTTCGTTTGCTTCATTTATAGAAGTATGGTCTTTCCATAAAACCATCATCGCATTTGGGTTTTCTTCAAAACCTTTTGTCAAGGCCAAGGGCGTTCCGTCTTTTGTAACCGGCACCGGAGACGATCCAGTTGTATCAATACAAATTCCTTTTACTAACGAAGGATCTACTTTACTTTCTTTTACAACGTTTTGAATCGTAATTTCTAATCCTTCGATATGATCCAAAGGATGCTGACGAAATTGGTTTATAGAAGCGTCACAATATTGTTTGTTTTTCCATCTTTTGTAATGAGAAACATTCGATGCTAGCTCCTGCCCATTTTCTGTATCAATTAGCACCGCGCGAACAGAATCTGTTCCGTAGTCCAATCCTATTACATAATTTTTCATTCGTATTTTATTTTTAAAATATTGACAAATATAATTATAAATAATTTATAAGTGTATAAAAAACACTTAATAAAATTCTGTTCTTTAATTTTTACAAAAAATGCATCAAAACAAAGATTTAAGCTCAAAACAAAAAATAAATGTCAATGTTACATTTATAATCTTGCGATTATTTCATCTTAATTTTCAAAACAGTCAAAGAATAAGCTGGAAAATCGTACTGAACTTTACTTCCACTTATCTAAAACTGACTTTCTTTTGGACTAATTTTCATCATTACCATTTGGCCTTTTTAGTTAAATTCGAATATTGGTCTACCACTTTCATCAAATTTTAATTTCATCATTCTCGCATGACGATTAGGATCATATAATGGATCTGCAATAATTTCTTTCAACGGTCTTTTATCTGTTGCAGGCACCACTTTTGGATCACCAACAGCTTTTTCGTAATCCCTTGCATGATAAATTACTAATGGTTCTCCGTTTTCATCCACCGTGAATGAATTATGCCCTGGTTCATAAATCTTTTTTGCTTCATTGGTTTTTAATACTGGATATCTGGATTTTTTCCAAGAATTTCTATCTAGTAAATCAGCATTTTCATCTGCTTCCATCATTCCCATACTGTAACAAGAACCAGTAGCACTTGCCGAAAAAGTAATGTAAATTTTTCCTTTGTTTTTAATCACCGCATGACCTTCATTTACCCAAAAACCTATACGTTCCCAATCATAATCCGGAGTCGTTAACATGAATTGAACTGTTTTTAGTTTTACGGGCGATTCCATTTCGGCTAAATACAAATTGGAAGCGGCGAACTGCCCGCCTGTTTTTTCTGCCCAACAGAAATAGCGTTTGTTTTTATGCTCAAATACAGTTCCGTCCAGAGAAAAATCGGTAAAGCTTTTTGGATCTGCATCAGCTGCCTGCATTTGTCCAAGTTCAATCCACTTGTCATGTAAAGGATCCTGGCCTGTACACTCCAAAACATAAGGTCTTAATTTCCAAATATCTTCTTCTTCGCTTGCTGCAAAATACACGTACCATTTTCCATCTAAATAATGAATTTCAGGAGCCCACACGTGACGGCTCATTGGTCCGCTTTTATGTTTTTCCCATACTCTAAAGGTTTCAGCATTTTGAAGCTCAGCAATAGACTTTGCACGTCTTAACTCTATAGCATCATAGGTTGGTACCGATCCCGTAAAATAGTAATACCCATCTGTATGCTTATAGATAAAAGGATCTGCTCTTTGCGACACAATAGGTTTGTTAGTTAAAGTTGTTTTTGTAGTAGCCGTTTCTTTCTTAGACAATTCTTTTTCCGCTTTTTTATCTGTACAGGAAGAAACACTTACAAAAACAATTGCTGAAAGTGCCCATTTTTTTAATAGGTTTGTTTGCATGTTATACTGGTTTGTTTGCATTTAATTTATTTGTGAGGAATTCAGTCTTTAAAATCAATCCACACTTTCATTTTCCCAACTCCACGATTTGACCAAGAATAATATGGAATGGCTTTGAATTTTGAATTTTCGATGACATTTACACCTTGCAATAAGTTCGCTTCTTTTCTTACTTTGAAAGTATCTGAAGCCGAAATATTGATCTTGTCAAAATTGGTTTTGTTGTCCATTTCTTCAACTGCATATACTAGCGGACCGTATTCTAAAGAGACTTTATTTTTATTCGTTTCTACCTTTGAATTGGTTTCTACTTCTTGAACTTCCATCGGGAAATTAAGTGCAATTTTGTCTCCCTTTTTCCAGTTTCTAGTCACGTTGAAATAGCCATTTTCAGGCTGAATTGCTACTATTTCTCCGTTTATAGTAATCGTTGGTTTTTGAGTTGAAGCTTTCTTATACGTATACAAATCTCCTGGCAAAACTTCATTTCTTGCCCAACCTGGAACGCGAAGTTTAATCGTGAATTTGCTCTCTTTTTTAGGATTAACTAAGAGTCCTACTTTTCCGTTCCAAGGATAAGAAGTCTGTTGCGAAATCTGTAAATCGGTTTTTCCTAATGCGAAAGAAGCGTCGTTTGAAACATATAAATTCACATATAAATCGTTCTTTGTTTTCGAATAAATCAATCCTGGAATTGACGGAATAAAACGAATTAAATTCGTCGGACAACAAGAGCAATCAAACCAAGCCTGACGCGTGCAAGAACCTCTGTTTGATTTGTAAACACCGTCCGCTTCTAAGGCATTTGGATAGAAAAATTGTTTTCCGTCAAGCGAAATACCCGAAATTAATCCGTTGTACATCGTTCTTTCTATAACATCAAAATATTGTGATTTCCCGTATAAATTATGCAGTCTATGATTCCAATATACATCGCCAATTGCCGCACAAGTTTCGTTGTAAGCCGTTAGATTTGGCAATTCGTAGTTTGCTCCAAAAGCTTCACCATCATGTCTTGAGCCGATTCCGCCTGTGATATACATTTTTTTATTGACCATATTATCCCATAAATTATTTACGGCATTTTCATAGGCTTTATCTTTGGTCATGGCAACAATATCGGTCATTCCTGCATACATGTAAACCGCACGAACAGCATGCCCCACAGCTTCATTTTGCTGAATTACAGGAATATGATCCTGAGCATATTCTCCATATAATTTATGATTGTTCGGATTTCCGCGATTGTCCAAATAGTATTTTGCCAATTTCAGATAATCTTCTTTTCCTGTAATCTGGTATAATTTTATCAACCCCGTTTCTACAATCTGATGCCCCGGAACTCCTTTTACCTGTCCGGGATTATCTCCAAAAGTTCGTACCAGCATATCGGCAGCTTTTATCGCAATGTCAAGAAAATTGGTTTTTCCTGTTGCTTCATAATGCACGATTGCCGCTTCGATTAAATGTCCTGGATTATACAATTCATGGCTAATCTGCAAAGATTCCCAACGTTTTCCTTCAATTACAGGAACCCAAGGTGCTGGTGGTTTTGCGGGATTTATCGTTCTCCAAGTGGTAATGTATCCGTCTGGTTCCTGACCAATTTTTACAATGGCAATCATCGAATCCAGAACTCTTTCCAATTTCGGATTCGGAGCACTGATTAAAGTATTAGATGCGCCTTCAATGATTTTGTAAACATCGGTATCATCAAAAGGCATATCGCCTCGGACTTTTCCAGTTTTTTGTTTTCCAGCAATTAAAAAGTTTTCAAAACGACCTTCTTCATCACATTTCTTAATCGCATATTCGATTGTTACTTCCTGTACTCTTTTGATAATTGGAAGCCAAAAAGAATCCGTCAGTTTTACATTTTGAATATTAACCGGCTCTATTTCATAACCTGCTTTTAAAACAGATGTTTTATGCTGCACCACATCGTTTTTGGTCTCTTTGCAAGAAACCAAAATCAGAAGTGACATGAAAATCGTTAAAATGGGTAAGTTGTATTTCTTCATTATTGTTGTATTCTATTTTAAAACAGGCCACAAATCAGTATCCCATTGTATTTCTCTAATCACTAATCTTGGTGTTCCGTTGCTTTTCTTTTCATAACCGTGATAAAACATGTAATCTTTTCCATCAAAAGTATAAGCACTGTTATGGCCTACGCCAAAGTAATTTTCATCCCCTTGAACTACTAAACTTCCTCCACCTTGATCGAGCGGTTTTCCTTCTTTATCCACATAAGGTCCAGTGACATTTTTTGATCTTCCAACAACCACTTTGTAAGTGCTTTTTTCTCCGCGACAGCACAAATCCCAAGAAAGAAATTGATAATAGTATCCGTTTTTCTTAAAGATAAAAGGAGCTTCAAGTGCGCCATCTCCCGGGTCTGAATCTGTTAATTCGAAAGATCTTTTGCGTTTTGCAATCGTATGCCATTCCTGAGGTTGTGCAATGGATTTTAAATCGGGATTTAGTTTGACCAATTTCAATCCTTCCCAAAAAGAACCAAAAGAAAGCCAAGGAGTATTGTTTTCATCAAAAACTAGATTCGGATCAATGGCATTCCACATATCTCGATTAGGTTGTGATTGAATGACAATTCCCTGATCGACCCATTTGTAATTTTTATCTTTTGGATCTAAAGTTGTATTCGTCGCAACGCCAATCGCCGATGTATTTTTGGCGAAAGCCGAAACGGAATAATACAGATAATAGGTATTGTTGTGGAATGAAATATCTGGCGCCCAAATATGATTTTTAAAATCGGCCGCAACGCCATCTGCCCAAACTGGTTTTTCTTTGAAAACTTGTGGTTCTTTGTTCCATTTTTTTAAATCTTTCGAGCTGAAAACACTGATTCCGTTGCCTGTACAGTACAAATAATAAGTGTCTTTTTGCTTAATAACAACAGGATCGTGCACGACAATTTCCTGTGCCATAACCACGGAAACTGTGAACATCAGAAAAGCCGAAATTGTATATTTTATATTTTTGTAAACCATATAAGTGATTTAAGTAAATTTAAGTTTAAACCTCAACGAAAACTTTTCTAGAGCATATAAGAAACCCAAACTGAAAACTGTGACTGTCTTCGACTCCGCTCAGACTGACAATCTATTGTATTCCTTCAGATGTCATTACGACACGTTTCATTGTTCCGTCTTTGTTATAAAATAATTTATCTACACAAACAGATCTTCTAAAACTTCCTCCATGTGGTTTTGATGCTCCATTGTGATAAATGAAATACGATTGTCCTTTAAAATCAATTATGGATTGATGATTGGTGTTACTGTTTCCTGCTAATTCATTCAGAATTCCTTTAAACTCCCAAGGTCCTGTAATGGATTTGCTCATGGCATAGGCAATTTTCTCTGGAAACTCATAAGCGTAAGACAAATAATACCAGCCGTTATGTTTGTGAATCCAAGGTGCTTCAGTGAAATTTGGCAATTTTATGTGATGAATTTCGCCGTCTATTTCCGTCATGTTTTCTTTTAATTTAACATAATGACAAGCAGTATTTCCCCAAAACAGATAGGCTTGTCCATCAGTATCAATAAAAACTGTCGGGTCAATATCGTCCCAGCTTATATCGCTAAATTTGGTCATATCGTTGGTGATTAATGCTTTTCCTAATGCATCTTTAAAAGCTGTCCGAGTGGATTATCTGCAACCGCAACTCCAATCGATTTTCCAGGAACAGTACCGTGTTCAACCGTTACGTACCAATAAAATTTTCCGTTCCTTTCAATAACCTGTGAAGCCCAAGCATCACTTTTTGCCCATTTAAAATCGGTTACTTTCAATGGAACAGGATGTGATTGCCATTTTTTCATATCAGAAGAAGAATACACCAGCCATTCATTCATTTTATAAAAATTAAAATCGTTTGGCGCTTCATCATGACCTGCATACAAATACACTTTGTCTTTGTAAACCAATGCTGCGGGATCTCCTGTATATTTATCTGTAATAATGGGGTTGTTGAATTTTACCGATTGTGCAGTTCCCACAATCGATAAAAGCAAAACAGAAAGGTTTATAAATAGGTTTTTCATTTGTTACTTTTTTTTTGCCACAGATTTCACAGATTAAATGGATTTATCTTTTAGTCTATAGTTTATTTTTTTTAACACATAGAATCATAGTATTACTTTGTCTGAAAAAGGCATTTCATTTATTTAAAATTCACATAGCAATCTATGTGTTCAAATCTAGATTTGTTTTGTACTCTTTTTACAGATCAAAAAAACCTATGTTTCTATGTGTTTAAATTTTTATTCTCTCGCAGATTGAGCAGTTTTTTTTAATCTTTTTAATCCTTTAATCTGTGGCCATTCTTTAATACTTGGAATTTGGCATTTAAAAAATTGGAATTTTCTAGTTTACTTTTTTACCCCAAACTGCTAATCCCGCACTATTGATTCCAGTGTAACTTAAAGTCACTTTTCTGGTTGCCGATTCCCAATCCCAAGCATCAATTACGTTGCATTTCACTCCGTTTATGGTGGCAATTTTTTTTGCAGGATCGTAAGACCAAGTTCCTGTTATATCACCGCTTACTTTTTTATCGGCCGTTAAATAAATCGTAACCGCTTTCTGCATGGTTTTGTACTGATAATTCATGGTAATTTGTTCCCATGTTCCAATCAGATTTCCTTCTGCAAAAGTCGTTGTTTGTACTCCAGCATAGCGTTCTGGTTCTATTACAGGCCAGCCGTCTTCTGTCCATTGAATTCCATGCACATGCCCCATCATGACTGCATTTGAAACCGCAATTCCCGAAACTCCTTCTGGCAAACGTGCCTGCGAAGCATAAAACCATTGTTTTGTTTCTGGGTTTTGAAAAACAGCGCAGTGCGCAAATCCAACCCATCCGGTATGATTTTTAAATTGATACGGATGCGTTACCAACGGAAAACATTCGGCACCGTTTGTAATACTCATTCCTGTATTGGTTACGTAAAGACCCAGAATATTTTTGGAACGCGCAACTCGCGTGTTATAAGCAACCGATAATTCGTCATAAGCCAAAAACAAATAATAATATTGCGTCTCTGGATTGTAGATAATTTCTGGTCCTTCAAGTGCTTGCCATCGATTTGAATTTACATTTCCACGACCCGCGATTCGAACCCCGTAATCGTCGATTGTTTTTAATTTATCTGGTTTTCCTGTTGTCGGATTTAGTTTTAAAGCTCGCAATTCCTGAATGCCAAGAACCGTAAATTAAATATTGTTCGCCTTCTGGGGTTTCAATAAAACTCGGATCAATGGCATTGAATTTAAAATAAGCATCCCAATCGTTTCCTCCGTTTCTCAAATAACTTTTTACACCGTCAGGTTCTGAGCAGACTACCATTCCTTTGTCAACCCAATTATTAGAAGCCAAATCTGTTGTTTCAGCCAAACCAATAAAAGCACGTTCTGTCCAAGAAGTATTGGTGTCTGTTCCTGTAATGGGATTGGTTACTACAATGCTGTAATACATTCTAAAAACATTCCCTACTTTTCGAACGCATGGCGCCCAAAATCCATAATTTGGATTTTCTATCGGAGGAAGAGCTGGACTCATTCTGGCTCTTTTGTTATTTAAAGAATCTTTTACCCAAGCTGGAGCCTGAGCCATTGAAGATCCCATAAATTCCCAATTGATTAAATCTTTTGATCTTCGGTAGAAAAAATGTCCGTTACCCTCATGTGCATTTCCGTACGAAGCATCTGTTTGGTACATATAATAATATTCTCCCGATTTTTCAACTGACGGATCATGTACATTTGCCAGATTCCATTGTGATCTAGTGTTCCAGCTTGCAAATGCAGTATAATTATCTGCATAAGTCGGTCCGTTAAATGTTGGCGTAACCACTGGCGGTACGACAGGATCTGGCCCACCAACTTCAGGTGCCGCTGGATCATCTTTAGAACAGCTCGCCATTAGAATTGCTGCCACAAAAAATCCGATGGAAGAAATGGTTTTTAAAATGAAATTTTGCTTTTTCATCTGCTTCTATTTTATTTTCCTTCTAAAACAACAACTGAGAAAGGAGGAATAGTGATTTCAAGTTTTCCTTTTTTGTTTTCGAAACCTTTAAAAGCTGTTGGAACAATTTTATTTGGGTTTTCAAATGAATTGTAATCTTGTAATTTAGCCGATGTTATAACCGCTCCTGTGAAGTTTTTCACGCCTAATTCTTTTACATCAATTTCGATTTTGTTTTTGTTTTTTGCATCCACATTAACTAATGAAATATGAACTGCGCCATTTTTGTCTTTTGATGCTGACACTGAAACCGCAGGAAGTTTTTCTCCATTAAAAGTGTATGATGGTGATTCGAAACTTACTGGCAATAACTTCGCATCTTGATGCACGCTGTACATTTTCATTACATGATACGTTGGCGTTACAATCATTTTAGCTTTGTCTGTAAGGATTACAGCTTGTAAAACGTTAACGCATTGTGCTAGGTTTGCCATACGAACGCGATCTGCATGGTTATTGAAAATGTTAAGAGTTGCTCCAGCTAAAACCGCATCACGCATGGTATTTTGCTGATACAAAAATCCTGGATTGGTTCCTTTTTCTACTTCATACCAGCCTCCCCATTCGTCAACAATCATGGCTACTTTTTTCTCAGGATCGTACTTGTCCATAATAGCAGAATGTTTCGTAACTAATTCTTCCATTTTTAAAGCCGACTGCATCGTTTTAAAATAGCCTTCTTCTGTAAAATTTCTGTCATCTCCTTTTTTACCCCAGTCAATTACAGCATAATGATGAACCCCAACTCCGCCTAACATATTTAACGGAATTCCTTTCATTAAAACTTCAGTCCAATTGTAATCTGAACTATTTGATCCAGAAGCAATTCTTGTGATTCCTCCCGTATTTTCCCAGTCAGACATGAAAGTCGCATATTTACGGTATTCTCCTGCATAATATTCTGCTGTCATATTTCCTCCACATCCCCAAGCTTCATTTCCAATTCCCCAATACTTTACTTTCCAAGGTTCTTTTCTTCCATTTTTAGCACGTAAATCACTCATTGGACTTTTACCGCTGAAGTTCGTATACTGAACCCAGTCTGCTAATTCCTGAACCGTTCCGCTTCCTACATTTCCAGATAAATAAGGTTCAGCACCTAAAAGTTCGCACATATTCAAGAAATCATGTGTCCCAAAACTGTTATCTTCAGTAACTCCGCCCCACCATTTGTTTACAATAGTTGGTCTTTGTTCTTGTGGCCCGATTCCATCTTTCCAATGGTAAGTATCAGCGAAACAGCCTCCTGGCCATCTTAAATTTGGAATTTTTAAATCTTTTAAAGCCGCAATAATATCATTTCTTACTCCTTTTGTATTTGGAATTTTCGAAGTATCTCCCACAAAAAATCCTCCGTAAATACAACGCCCTAAATGCTCTGCAAAATGACCGTAGATATTTTTGTCAATTGTGGGCGCATCGGCCGTATTTTTAATGGTGATTGTGGTCTGCGCAAAATTCAGCTGACTGCAAAACGAAATAAGAAATGTGATTAAAAGTGCTTTTTTCATAGTGGTTTTTATTGTAGAGGAAAGCCCAAAAACTTTCCTCTGAATTTTAATTTTTTAATAAGAAAGTGTCGGCCATCCTGATGACCAAGTAAAGTATACAATTTCGAGTTTTGGATTTCCGCTGTCGGCTCCGTCATAATAATGAACAGCTCCTTTTTGAGTTCCTGTAATTCTTGACAAATGCCCTGGCCGATATAATTTCCTTGTGAAGCCAGAACGGTTGTTCCGCCGCCGCTTTTTAGAGATACACCGTTTTTATCCACAAAAGGCCCAAACGGACTTGTAGAACGTCCAACTACAATATAGTAGGTGCTGTTAACTCCATTACAGCAAGTTCCTCGGTTTACAAATAAGTAATAATAACTTCCTTCTTTAATTAAACAAGGAGCCTCCCAAGACGCGCTGTTTCCGCCAGCAACAATGGTTCTGCTTCCTGTTGTTTTTCCTGTTGAAGGATTAATTTGAATTACGCCAATACCTGCATGCCATGAACCGTAAGCCATATAGACATTGCTTCCATCTACTAAAATTGACGGATCGATTGCATTAACATCTGATGCTGATGAAGAAGAAACAACAACTCCTCTGTCTGTCCATGTTGTTCCCGCGCTTTGCGAAATGGCTGGTGTTGTAACCAATCCGATTGCAGAAGTAGCTGAACCAAATGTGGAACAGGAATAGTACATATTCCATCTGTTATTAAACCAAGCAACGTCTGGTGCCCAAAACGTTTTCACGAATCCTGGAACATATCCTGTAATCCAACTTGGCGTTGATGAAAACACAGATGTTCCCCATGCCCAGCTTGTTAGATTTGTTGAATAGGTAACTGGTATATTATCTCCTGTAGTAAAAACATAATAATTAACACCGCTTTTTACAATCGTACTTGGATCGTGCGATGGCACATTTCCGCTGACTGTTTTAGCTGTTGAATTGGTAACCTGTGAATCCTCTGCATTTACAACTGCTGTTGTTCCTTCTTGAGTTGGGACAATATCTTCATTCTGACAACTCCCAAATAATATCGCTAATAAAACCAAACTTGTAATTGTTTTCATTATTCTAATTTTAGTTACTGTTAAAAATTACTTCTCTTGTATTCCAAATTCTAAGGCATAATATCATGTGAAGAATCCACAACCTTCACATGATATTAGGTATTCAAACTAACTCAAATAAATATTAATAACTATCGTTTTGAACAGTTCCCGGGTTGTTATCCATTTCTAATTGTGGAATTGGGAAATATTCTCTTCCTGCTGTATAAGAATTAAACTCTGCATCTCTTGCTTTTAACCAAGCTAATTTAGCAGGGTCTTGAAGCCATCCCCAACGACGGATATCGTCAAAACGGTGTCCTTCTAGAGGGAATTCTAAAAATCTTTCGTGACCAATTTGTTCTCTCATTTGCGCTTGAGACAATCCTGGTTTTGCAGTGGCTAAATCAGGAAGATTTACTCTGTCTCTTACCATTTGAATGTAAGTATAAGCTCCTTGTGTATCGCCCGTTTCATTCAAACATTCTGCATACATTAAAAGAACATCAGCATATCTTAATAAACGCTCATTGATTCCGGAACGCCAATCGTATTCGTCTGCAAATTGTCCGTCAGAGTTTTGGTATTTTCTGCAGAATAAATCATTTAAATCGGCTGGACTTGAGGCATAGAATGTTGCAAAATCTTTTCCGTACAATTGCATTCCGCCTGGTTTATTGTAGAAAATAGTAGCATCTAGACGAGGATCATCTTGTCCTGTTTTTGTTTTTTCTTCTTTAAATTCATTAAACAATGCCCAAGTTGGCTGAACGTCTGTCCATCCAAAAGCACGTGGTGCATAGGTAATGGCTCTTGCAGATGTTTTTCCCCATCCAGAAGCAGGAGCACCTCCCCAACCTAAATCGACACCTCCGGCATCACGGCTAAATTGCACTTCAAAAAGTGACTCTGAATTGTTTTCGTTTGCTGTTGTGAAGTTATCACGGTAATTTGCTACCAAAGAATAAACTCCTAAATCTATTACTTGCTTGAAAGTTGTTTTAGCATTTGTAAAATCTTTTGTAAACAAATAGGCTTTTCCTAAATATCCTAACGCTGCACCTTTAGTTGCACGTCCTTTTTGTCCTCCATCTAATCCTGAAAGGCCAACATAAGAATTTGGAAGTAATTCTGCTGCTGCTTTAAAGTCTGCAATAACTTGTGCCCAGCCTTCATCTTGTGTTTTTTGAGGATAATAAACTGCTAATTCTGTTGGAAGAGGTACATTCTTAAACATGTTTACTGCATGAAAAAAATACAATCCTCTTAAGAAATAAGCTTGTCCTATAATTCTGTTTTTTAGAGCTTCATCTTCAAATTCAATTCCGGGTACATTGGTTAATACTTGATTAGCACGGTAAATACCTTGATAATAAGTTTCGTAAGCCCATCCATAAATCGCTGCGTCTGCAACATTTGAATTAAAGTGCCCCACGTTATACATTGAACCCCAAGGGCTGTTTGTACGAGAATCATCTGCTTTTACATCTAGCAATAATGGCGTGCTTCTCATGTAAGTTCCATCTGTTAGTAAACTTCCGTAAGCAGCATTTACACCTTGCAATGCATCTTCATCTGTTTTCCAAAAGTTATCGACTGAATCATTATTTGGATCTAGTTGAGTCAAATCTTCGTTATCCACACAGCTTGTGGTTACCAAGGCTAGTGAAAGGAAAACGGTTATATAGCTAAAAAATTTAGATTTCATTTTAATACGTTTTAATGGTTAGACCTGGTTAGAAGCTCACTTCTACTCCTAAAGAAATTGTTCTTGGATTTGGAAAAGATCCTGCATCATATCCTCTTGAAAGTAATCCGTCACTGTTAAAGTCAGGATCATATCCTTTATATTTAGAGATAATCAACAGATTTTGACCATTTAGGTAAACCTTAGCTTTTTCAATAAATTTATCTTTTATCGGGATGTTATACCCGATTTCCATTGTTTGCAGTTTCACATAATCACCGCTTTCAATAAATCTGTTTGAATCTCTGCTGTTTCCATTTGGATCTCCAATAACTGGAGCTGGAATATTGGTATTGGTATTCGTTGGTGTCCAATAATTTAACTCATCTGTATGATGGTTTGTATATTGTCCGATCATCAAATTGCGGTACATTGCATTAAATACTTTGTTACCTCCCGCTCCCTGCCAAAACATAGAGAAATCAAAGTTAGAATAAGAAGCACTGAAATTTAATCCGAAGCCATATTTAGGAATGGTCACACCTTGGAAAGTTCTATCTGCATCTGTAATTATTCCGTCGCCATTTACATCTCTAAATTTCACGTCTCCAGGAGCTGCACCCGTTTGAGTTGGAGAAGCCGCAACTTCAGCTGCATTTTGGAAAATTCCAACTGCTTCCCAAGCAAACATTTCTCCAACAGATCTTCCTACTTCAGTTTTAGAAACTGCTCCGTAGATCGGATTTCCGTTTACACCGATTTTAGTAACTTCATTTTTCAGTGTTCCAAAGTTTGCAGAAATATCATATTTAAATTTATGATGATGATTGCTGTAAGCTGCTGTAAACTCAACCCCAGAATTTTTCATTGATCCCGCATTTGTGGTAACACTCGCTGGAAATGCCCCTGTAGAAAACGGAAGCGGAACGCCTAACAATAAATCATCTGATTTTTTTACAAAGTACTCTGCTGTAAACTGTAAATCATTGTTTAAGAAACCTAATTCGATACCTACGTTTGAGTTTGTAGATTTTTCCCATTTTACATTCGGTTGCAATGCCGCCACTACAGTTGTTCCTGGAGCAAGCTCATTATTAAAATCATAACCTGCAAAACTGTTTACGGTTGAAGCAAAGAAATATTGCGAAATGGTATTATTTCCTAATGTCCCGTAACCTCCTCTAAGTTTAATATTGCTTATCCATTCTGGCAATGTCCAGAATTTTTCGTTACTAAGTTTCCAACCTCCTGAAAAAGAGTAAAAGTTTGCCGAATTATTTTTTTCACTAAAAAGAGACGTTTTATCTTGTCTAAAGTTAGCCTGCACTAAATATCTATCATCATAAGAATAATTTAATCTACTAATGTATGATATTCCAGTAATCGTAAATTTATATTCAGATGCATTTCTAGCATCAGCATATTGAAGCATCGGAATGTCGTTTGGAGTAAAACCTACACCTCTCATATTATATCTATGATAATCTCTTTTTTCCTGAATCCAACCTGCAAGAGCATCAAATTTATGTTTACCTAATGTAACTTCATAAGTTAAAATGTTATTTAAGAATGTTCTTAACTCATTTCCCGTTTCAACATCTAGAGATGCTTCGTCATTTGTAGTAATGTAATACCATCCTAAATCACTTGGCGGAATAAATTTTCTATTTTCCCAATCAGTTCTATCGTAACTTACATCCAGTTTGTATTTTAGGCCTTTTACGATTTCTACTTCTCCCCAAACATCTCCAATAAAACGGTTTCTTTTTCCATTATTATCAATCAGATTGTTGTATCCAATAGGGTTCATAGAAATTGCTCTCTGAGTCAGGTTGTCTGTACCTCCATAACCACCAAGTCTGTTTGCATCATAAACGGGCATAGTCGGAATAGCTCCTAAAATATCACTTACAACCGTTTGACCTGCATTGTATTCATTAAAAATTTCTTTATCAGATTGTGTATAAGCTATTTTTGCACCGTATTTAAATTTTCCTTTTTTACCATTTAAATTTAAATTGGTTGACAATCTCTCATAGTCCTGAGGCGTTTTAATGTAACTTGTATTTTTAAAATAGTCAACATTAAAGCTGTAAGCAATACTTTCTGCACCTCCTGTAAATGTCAAGGCTTGATTTTGTACAACACCAGTTTGAAAAGATTCTTTCTGCCAATCTGTATCTACATTTGATATGTACGATGCACTATTTGGGTCATTTCCTGGAGCAATGCTTACAGGAACACCTGCTCTAATATCTCTGTTTCTTTCGGCCTCGCTCGTAATTTTCTGGTAACCTACTCGATCTGTAACATCCCACTTTTTAGCAACATTTTGAAGACCTACAATAGACTTGAATTTAATATCCATTTTGCCTTGTTTCCCTTTTTTAGTCGTAATAATTACAACACCATTTGCACCGCGCACACCATAAATAGCAGCCGATGATGCATCCTTTAAAACCTGCATAGATTCTATTTCTCCTGGGGCAAAATCATAAGGTGAATCGACCATAATTCCGTCGATTACAAAAAGTGGATTATTGTTGCTAAATGAAGTTATACCTCTAATCTTCACATTAACAAAACCTCCCGGTTCTCCCGAAGATTGTACAGTAACACCTGGCACTTGTCCTTGAAGCATTTTTGCGGCATCATACGTAACTACTTTTTTAGCCGATTCTAAATTAACAACACTTACAGAACCTGTTAAATCTGATTTCTTTTGAGTTCCGTAACCAATAACAACTACCTCGTTAAGTTTATTAGTGTCTTCACCCAACGCCACATCAATTTTAGACTGGCTTCCTACGACTATCTCTTTGTTCTGAAATCCTATAAATGAAAAAACTAAAACATCATTTGTGGATGCTTTAATCGAATACTCTCCATCAAATCCAGTTGTAGCAACTGTTTTGGTTCCTTTTATTATAATGTTTACACCCGGCAAAGGAAGATTGTCTTGTGCCGATGTAACAACCCCTGTTATCGTTTTGTCTTGAGCAGACATCTGATTAACAGAAAATAATAGCATTAAAACTGCTAAAATCCAATTTGTTTTTGGCAATAGAAAATTGCAATACAAAAGTAATTTTTGTTTTGTAATCATAATGGTTTAGTTAAGATTGGTTAGTGGTTTAGTTAATAAGTGTTAATCTTACATTTGTAAATTTAACTAAAAAAAAATCATGTAAACAAATTAATATCACAAAAAAAGAGCTCAAAAAAAACACATATCGCAAATTAAGTGTCAAATTAACATTTAAAAATTCAAGGTTTTTTCAAAAAAATTGCTGTTTTAATGATTTTAATTGTGTAAAAAATACACTTTTACTGAAAAAGTCGTTTTTTAATCAAAAAAAGATGGGAATAAAAAAAGTATAAATAATCTGTTTTTTAATGTTTTGAATTCAAAAAAAAAGATAGTTTTGTAGGTAAAAGATTGTTTATTTTTGAGTCTTTTTGGCTAAACAGAACCTATTTTTACAAAAAACTATCCTTGACTGTCCTGTTTTTTTCTTAAAAAAATCTTAAAAAGAGAATTTGTATGTTATTTTTATGTAAAAAGTAACTTTTTTAACTATACATTTGAGTAGTTAATTATGTAAGTGTAAAATCTACATTAATAAATTATGATACGTTTTAAGAAGTTCATATATTTACCCATCCAAATTAATAATATATGCTAAATAGTTATAGCTCTGCTGATAAAGTTTTACTGGCAGTAGACTGCATCATTTTCGGATTCGACAATGATGGTCTAAAAATCCTTTTAATACAAAGAGATTTTGAGCCAGAAAAAGGGAAATGGTCCTTAATTGGAGGTTTTCTAAAACGCGATGAAGTCTTAGATGCTGCCGCAACTAGAATCTTAAATACCTATACAGGTCTTAACGATATTTATATGGAGCAACTGCATGCTTACAGTGAAATTGATCGTGACCCTGTAGAAAGAACCATCTCGGTTTCTTATTTCGCTTTAATTAATATCGAAAACCACAATGCAGAATTGATCCAGAATTACCACGCTGAATGGTTCCCGATTAACGACGCTCCAAATTTAATTTTTGACCATAACGAAATGGTTCAAAATGCGATTAAGAGGCTTCGATATAAAACTTCTGTAAAACCAATTGGTTTTGAATTGCTTCCGGAGAAATTCACCATGCGTCAGCTTTTAGAACTTTATGAAGCTATTTTGAGCAAAGAATTGGACAAAAGAAATTTCATCAGTAAAATAAACTCTCTGGAAATTCTAAATAAACTAGAAGAAAAAGACATGCAGTCTTCTCGAAAAGGCTCTTACTTATATACCTTCAACAAAGAGAAATATGAAGAAAAACTACTCAATAATTTTGTATTGAATTTATAAACTTTATTTATTCTCTAGCAGATTTAGGAGATTTGGCTGATTTAATAAAAAAATCCCCTGCATCTGCTAAATCTGCGGGAGAAATTTATAGCGAATTACGCAATATAAGAGCAGATCTATTTTCAATCTGCTCTTTTGTTCCTTTTAAAACCATATCGGCCAGAATTTTTCCCATCAATTCAAAATTGGTTGAAATGGTGGTAATTCCGTTTGCGGCAATTTTCTTCAATGGAGTTTCATTGTACGATATAATTCCGAAATCTTCTCCCAATTTTAAATTTCTGCTCATTGCATTTTCTATAACCAAAAGCAAGTCACGATCATGCGGTATAATGTACAGATCTCCCAAAGCAATAGATTGATTGCCGAAATCTGAAATAATTTCATAATCAAAACCATAAGTCTGGCAAAACGACTCAAACCCTAATTTCATTCCGGGAGGTTCTCTAAAACCAGGGAAAATTAAAATCAGTTTCCTGTATTTTGATAATCGCGATTTGCCTTTCATCAAACCTTCAAAGATATCTTTTTGGTGATTTTGATAAATTGCAGGAAACATTTTTAAGTCCGGATTGGTCTGATCCAAAATAATTACGTCGCTTACTGGTAGGGTTTTTATAGAATCGACGATATCGTTTAAGTTCGTCGGCATAATAATGTATTTTGTATAATTTCCGTTGCTGTCATTTAGCAGCTTTTCGAAAACTTGAACATTAAAGTGGTGGAAAAAAATATCGACTTGAACATTTTTTCCGATGTTTTTTAAAAACGAATTATAAATATCCTCTTTAAAAATATTCAATTCGTCAAAAAGTAAAAAAACCTTCTGAGTTATAGTGATTTCAACGCTTTTAACGTAATATCCCTTTCCTGGAATAGCGTAAATGATTCCTCTTTTCTTCAATTCGTCATACGCCAATAAGACCGTATCACGAGATAAAGAAAAAGCCAAGCAGACTTTATTTACCGACGGAAGCCTATCGCCTTTAATCAAATTTCCTTCTTCAATCGCTTTTTCGATTGAAAGAATAATCTGCTTATATTTTGGCAGACCGATGTTATTTTGAATTGAAATAATGTTCATAATAAAGTCATTTTGACTATAAACAGCAAAAACTGGTAGGTACTGGTATGCAAAAATAATAAATGTTTCTATTTTTGGATTTCATTTTTGGTAAAATTTTTATGGAAATAAAACACATATCGCATTTAAAAGAGACTCATAATTGCAATTTATTTGGTTTAATGCCTAATAAGGAAGAAATTTATTCTTTTGATCTGGTTAATAAAAACGGAATGAAAGTGCAGATTATCAATTATGGAGCAACTGTAACTTCTATCCAAATTCCGCTTGACGGAAAATTAGTAGATGTTGTTTTAGGTTTTGATAATCTTGAAGCATATTTAGAATCGTATAATTTACCAAGCGCTCCTTATTTCGGAACTACAGTTGGCCGTTACGCAGGACGTATTCATAATGCGACTTTTAGTCTTGACGATAAAAAATTTCAGCTAGACGGAAACAATAACGGCAACACGCTTCACGGAGGAGTAATGGGATTTGGAAGAAAAGCATGGAGTGTTGTTAATGCAACTTCTGGCGAAAATCCTTCTATAACTTTCGCCCTTTTCAGTGCCCATCTGGACGAGAATTTTCCTGGAGAAATGACGGTTTATTTGACTTATACTTTGACCGAAGAAAATGAATTGAAGCTAGAATACAAAGCAACTTCAACCGAAGATACGATTATCAATTTAACGCATCATAGCTATTTTAACCTGGATGGACATGATGGAAATGTTTTAGAACAGCAAATGTTTATCAAATCGGCTAAAATGCTGGAAACCAATTCTGACAATATTCCAACAGGAAATTTCACCGATTTAACCAATCATGATTTTGATTTTAGAACTTCAAAAAACTGTCCGTTTCCAATTGACAATTCATTTGTAGTGAATTCTAAAACTGAAATCGTAGCGCAGTTAATCAGCTTAAAAAATAACCTAAGAATGAATGTTTATACCGATCAGCCAAGTGTACATATATATGTTGGTGGAAATTGTTTCGGAAAACTGAAAGGAAAAGAAAACGTTGATTACAATGCACAAAGCGGAATTTGTTTTGAAACTCAAAATTTCCCAGATGCGCCAAATCATGCACATTTTCCAAATGCAGTTTTGAAAAAAGGTGAAGAATATACGCAAAAAACACTTTACAAATTTGAAAGTTTAAATTAATATAATAACTGCTGGATAAGATAAAATAAAAATAATTTCATCCATCAAGTAAAATCTAATTGAATCTGCTGAAATCTTTTAAAATCTGCGTGAAATACTTTTGCCAAGATTTTTTCACGCAGATTTACACAGATTAAAGCTGATTTAGACAGATTTTGATTTAAGCTATAAGCAGTAGGTAGAATAGAAAAAATAATTTCACTCAACACATATAAAATTCTAAAACCACAATACACTAACTATATAATGAATGATATTTTAATACAGAATACCGTTGCTTTTTTTGAGAAATCTTTCGGATCTTCTCCTCAAAAAACGGTACTTTCTCCAGGCAGAATCAACATCATTGGAGAACATATTGACTACAATGATGGTTATGTTTTGCCTGCTGCAATTGACAAAGTGATTTGCTTTGCTTTTGAAAAAAACAACACCAAAACTTCTAAAATAATTGCCATCGATTTGAATGAAGAATTTGAAATCGATTTGACTCAGGAAGTAAAACTGAGCGATGTGGTTTGGACCAATTACATTCGTGGTGTAATCAAACAATTGCAAGATAACGGATTTTCGTTTGATGGTTTTAACTGTGTTTTCAGCAGTAATATTCCGGTTGGTTCTGGATTGTCTTCTTCTGCAGCTTTAGAATGCGGAATGATTTTCGGAATCAAATCGCTGTTTGATTTAAAAATCGAGAAAAAAGACATTTCATTATTAGGACAAAAAGCAGAACACTGGGTGGGTATCAACTGCGGAATTATGGACCAATTTTCAAGCGTTCACGGCCTTGAAAATAAAGTGATCAAACTAGATTGCAACACTTTAGATTTTGAATATCACAATGCCGACTTCAAAGATTATTCTCTGATTTTATTTGATTCTAATGTAAAACATTCACTTTTTACATCAGAATATAATACCAGAAGAATTGAATGTGAGGAAGGTTTATCTATCATAAAAAATCATTTCCCAGAAGTAAAAAGTTTCAGAGATTCTTCTGTAGAACAAGTTTTGAGCTTAAAAGATAAAATGACTGAAAAAGTTTTTGACCGAGTTCATTTTGTTGTAAAAGAAATCAATCGCGTTATCAAAGCTTGTGAAGCACTAGACCAAGGAAACATTGAACTTTTAGGAGAACTGCTTTTTGAAACACATTATGGTTTATCTAAAGAATACGAGGTAAGCTGCGAAGAATTAGACATGCTTGTTGATACCGCAAAAGAAGATGATGCCATTATTGGTTCCCGACTTATGGGAGGTGGTTTTGGAGGATGCACTATCAATTTAGTTAAAAAAGGAAATGAAAATGAGGTAAAGCGTAAGTTCTCTAAACTTTATTTAGATACATTTGGAATTGAATTAAAATTCTATGATGTAAAAATCTCTAACGGAACAACGCTACTTTAAAACCACAACTGTACAATGAAAAATTTTGACATTAACGAAGATCCTCACAGACGCTTCAACCCATTAATTAACGAATGGGTCTTGGTTTCACCTCACCGTGCAAAACGCCCTTGGCAAGGACAAAATGAAACTATTTCAACAGAAGAACTTCCTAAGTACGACCCAACTTGTTACTTATGTCCAGGAAATGTTCGTGCCAACGGAATGAATAATCCGCAATACGAAAGCAGTTTTGTTTTTGAAAATGATTTTGCTGCTATGAAACAGGACGAAATCATTTTTGAAGATGATATTAAACATACTTTTTTTAAGGCAAAACCAGAACAAGGAATTTCGAGAGTGGTTTGCTTTTCGCCAAGACACGATCTAACTCTTCCAGAAATGGAAATTGCCGATATTGAAAACATCATTAGAACTTGGCAAAAAGAATATACCGATTTAGGAAATATTAAATTCATCAACCACGTTCAGATTTTTGAAAACAAAGGAAGTGTTATGGGCTGCAGCAACCCACACCCACACGGCCAAATTTGGGCACAATCTTCTCTACCAACTCAAGTTGAAAAAACACAAAACAGCTTAAAATCGTACTACGATAAAAATCAGACAACATTGTTAGAAGATTACGTAAAAGCCGAATTGAAAGCTGGCGATCGTATCGTAATCGAAAATGATCATTTTGTGGCATTGGTTCCGTTTTGGGCAATCTGGCCATACGAAACCATGATTATCAGCAAAAGAGCTGTAAACAAAATCACCAATTTTACTGCCGATGAAAGTACCGCTTTCGCGAAAATCTTAAAGCAACTTACAACGAAGTATGACAATTTATTTAATACTTCATTTCCATATTCGTCAGGAATTCACCAATCGCCAACAGATGGTTTAATCCATCCAGAATGGCATTTCCACATGCATTTTTATCCACCTTTGCTGAGATCTGCAACGGTAAAAAAATTCATGGTCGGATATGAAATGTTGGGAGAATCGCAGCGTGATATTACACCTGAAAAAAGTGCTGAAATTTTGAGACAGCTTTCAGATGTACATTACAAAAGCCCAGTAAAAGCGTAATGGTTTAGTGTTGTCCTTAATTCAAATCTAAAAATTTAACACAATTCTTATTAGATAAATGTAAAAAACACATTTACTAACGGTTAATTTCTAAATTTTTATTTTACATTTGGCTTCTGCTTTATTTTCGCAAAAAAATAACAGAAATAAAACACATCTTGCATTTTTAACAAGATTTGACAACACAAAAACTGATTTAAAACCACATAAACAAACAACCCTATAATAATTATTTAAAATACTACTAACAATGAACCAAAACCTCGCTTTCGCAGACTATGCGGTTTTTATTATTTATTTCATCGTAGTCTCGGTCTACGGTTACACCGTTTACCGCAAACGTAAACAAGACGAACAAGATGCTAAAGCTTACTTTTTGGCTGAAGGAAATTTAACTTGGTGGGCAATTGGAGCTTCTCTTATTGCTTCTAATATCTCTGCAGAACAGTTCATCGGAATGAGCGGTGAAGGATTCTTCTTAGGAATTGCTGTTGCTGCTTACGAATGGCTTGCTGCCGTTGCTCTTATTATTGTCGCGGTGTGGTTTATTCCTGTATATCTTAAAAATAAGATTTACACGATGCCACAATTCTTAAAAACACGTTACAACGAATCTACTGCACTTATCATGGCTGTATTCTGGCTGTTTTTATATGTTTTCGTAAACCTTACTTCTATTTTATACTTAGGAGCTGTTGCGATTAACAAACTTGCGGGTGGAGAATATCTTCACGTAATTATGCTTGGATTGGCTATTTTTGCTTTGTTTATTTCTCTTGGAGGAATGAAGGTTGTGGCTTATACAGACGTTATTCAGGTGGCTGTATTAATTATAGGAGGTTTAGTAACTTCTTATATTGCCTTAACAACAGTTGCAGAAGCTTTTGGTGTTGGACAAAACGCAATTGCCGGTTTCAAAGTTTTAATGCAGCAGGCTCCGGAACATTTCAAAATGATTATTCCGAAACCAACTGCGACGTCTTCTCAGCTTGAAATCGATAAATATTTAACTTTCCCTGGATTGTTATCTTACGCTGCTGGTATCTGGATCATCAACTTAAACTACTGGGGATGTAACCAATACATTACACAAAGAGCACTTGGAGCAGATTTACAAACCGCTCGTACAGGAATTTTATTCGCTGGTATGTTAAAATTATTAATGCCGCTTATCGTAATGCTTCCTGGTATTGCTGCTTACGTTTTATACACAAACGGACATTTACCTCAATTGGAGGGAGGAGTAAAAGACGAGGCATATTCTGCTATATTAACATTCCTTCCAACTGGATTAAAAGGTCTTTCTGTTGCTGCTCTTACTGCTGCAATTGTAGCATCGTTGGCTGGAAAAGTAAACAGTATTTCTACAATCTACACATTAGACGTTCATAAAAAATATATCCAGAAAGATGCTGGTGAAAAACAGCAGGTGAACATCGGGCGTCTTGCCGTTTTTGTTGCCATGCTTTTAGCCGTTCTATTTACATGGAATGACGTCTTAGGAATTGGTGGCGTTGGAGGATTTACCTACATCCAAAAATACACTGGATTCATTAGCCCTGGAGTTTTTGCAATGTTCTTCCTTGGTATGTTCTGGAAAAGAACTACTGGAACAGCAGCAATCGTGGGGGTAATTTTAGGATTCTTATTATCTGTCTTATTCAACGAATACGCTCCAGCTTTATTTGGAAACGATACACTTTTATACACAGCTTACAATAATGGAAAAGGAGGCTTCGAAATTCCGTTCCACATCTGTATGGGATTATCATTCTTATTCACAATGATTGCAATGATTCTGATAAGTTTTGCTGGTCCAAAAGTAAACCCTAAAGCATTTGAAATTGATTCTGAAATGTTTAAAGTTAAACCGCAGACAACAGTCTTAATCGTAATTACATTATTGATTATTGCTGCGCTTTATGTTAAGTTCTGGTAATAAATTATCAGTTCTATTCTCTCTATCTTTACAGCTGTTGTTTGTCATGAACAACAGCTGTAAATTTTTAAAAAGGTTTTAAAATAGAAATAAAAGCTACGGATTATAATGATTCGCTTTATTTTGTCACCCTGAGCGAAGTCGAAGGGCGCTCCAATTGGGCGTGGTCTTCGACTTCGCTCAGCCTGACAAAACTGGATTTAAAAAAATCCTTTTAATCTTTATAATCTGTGGCAAAAAATATTAAACAGAATTTTAAATTATAATACATAAATACCATGCAGTTATCATTAACCCAAAAAATCATTATCGTTACTGGAGGCGCAAAAGGAATCGGTTTAGGAATCGTTAAAGTTCTTGCCGAAGAAAATGCCATTCCGTTTATTGTTGGACGTAACGAAAATGACAACATCAAAGCCGTAGAAGAATTAAAAGCCATTGGAAAAGAAGCGCACCAAGTTGCCGCCGATTTGACAAAACCTGAAGACTGCAAAAAAGCCGTTGAAGCCGTAATCGCAAAATTCGGCAGAATTGACGGATTGGTGAACAATGCCGGAGTTAATGACGGCGTTGGATTAGAAAACGGAAATTATGAAAATTTCGCTGCTTCGCTTCACAAAAATTTAGTGCATTATTATTTAATGGCACAGCATGCTCTTCCTTATCTTAAAGAATCAAAAGGAGCAATTGTAAACATTGGTTCTAAAACTGCCGAAACTGGTCAGGGCGGAACCTCAGCTTACGCTGCTTCAAACGGTGGAAGAAATGCTTTAACGAGAGAATGGGCGGTTGAATTATTAAAATACAGCATCCGTGTAAACGCTGTAATCGTAGCAGAATGTTACACGCCGCTTTACGAAACGTGGATCAATACTTTTGAAAATAAAGAAGAAAAACTGGCTGCAATTACCAAAAATATTCCGCTAGAAAACAGAATGACAACCGCAGAAGAAATCGCGAATATGGTGGTTTTCTTATTGTCTGAAAAATCAAGCCATACAACAGGTCAAATTATTTATGTTGATGGTGGTTATACTCATTTAGATCGTTCTATTTAATTTTTTTTTAGCCACGAATTCACGAATTATTTTTTGATAATCTTTGGGAATAAATTTATGAATTCGTGGTTTCCTTTTTTATCTCACTTAGATTTCACAAATTTTTAAATTACCTTAATTTGTGAAATTGTTGGCTAGTTTTTGATTCAGATTTTTACAGCTTTTTTGAATTGCTTTAATTCGTGAATTCGTGGCTATTTCTTTTCAAACAGATTTGAATCCTCTTTAATCTTTATAATCTGTGGCAAAACTAACCTTCGCATTATTTTTAAAATCAGAAGGCGTAATTCCTTTAACTTTTTTGAAGAGTTTATTAAAGTTTGAAGCTGTTTTATAACCGCATTCATACGCAATTTCAGACATGCTTTTATCGGTTTCCAATAACAATTTGCAGGCATTCGAAATTCGGATTTCATGCAGATAATCCACAAAATTCTTTTTCGCTTTTACCCTGAACATTCTACAAAAAGACGTTCTTGTCATATTCGCGACAGCGGCAATTTCTTCTAAGGAAATATTCTTTTTATAATTTTTATTGACATATTGAAAAACCTCAGAAAGACGATCTACTTTGGAATCCTTCTGCATCAAAGAATAAATTTCATCGTTGATATAAATCGTATCCTGACTTTCAGAAAGAATAGACAAAATCTCAAAAAGCCCAACAATAACTTCGAAGTCTTTTTTAGCAACTAACTTCTCTAGTTTCTTTGCAATTTGTTTATTCGTTTTTCCAATAATCGAAATTCCTTTTCCTGCCTGAAAAAAAAGTTCGTTTATTTTCTGAGTTTCTTTTAATTCGTAAAAAGTCGGCCAAAATATCCTTATGAAAATATACGACAATCGAATGGGCTCTTAAATCTTCAATTCCGTGATAGTATTTTTCATCATTCAGCCAAACGTGCGGAATATCAGAACCTAAAAAAACCATATCTCCAGGCTCAAACGGCATTACCGAATTTCCGATAATCCGCTTACCGTAACTCTCTTTTACATATACCAATTCCAATTCCGGATGCGAATGAAACGGCGCCTGAAAAAAAGGTTCAATACGATTCAGCACCGAAACCTTCGTGTTAAGATAAGACGCTATTTTGGTTTGCTCCAATTTCATACTGCAAAGATAATTAAAGATTAGATACGGATAATATTAGACTATCAACCAATGTGTAAAAAAACTAATTTTATTTTTCGTTAACTGCCCGAATTCTATACAAAATCAAAGGATTAAATTGTTATAAAACGAAAGCAGTAACATCAAAAAAAAGAAAAAACAAACAACACAATGTCTGAAAATAACACAAAAAAACTGGTTGTAAAATTGCATCCAGACGATAATGTATTGGTTGCCTTAACCGATCTTCAAAAAGGCGAAACCATTCATTTTGAAAACGAAACATACGTTTTACAAGACCTCATCAAAGCCAAACATAAATTCTACATGCAGGATATGAAGCAGGGAGAAGAAGTAAATATGTACGGAGTTTTGGTTGGAAAAGTGCAAAATGATTTGGCGAAAGGAAGTTTAATGACGACCGAAAACCTTAAACACGCTGCAGATCCGTATGCTTACAGAAACGCTTCTTACGAATGGAATGCACCAGATGTTTCTAAATTTGAAAACAGAACTTTTAAAGGTTACAAAAGAAAAGACGGACGCGTTGGAACGGCGAATTACTGGCTTTTTGTTCCAACTGTTTTTTGTGAAAACAGAAATTTAGATGTTATCAAAGAAGCCTTGCACAAACAATTGGGTTATGCTGTAACGGACAAATACAACCAATTCACGCACGAATTACTGGAAGGTTATTTGAACGGAAATGACATTAACGATATCAATATTGAATTAAATCCGACTCCAAAAAACAAACGTGTTTTTGAAAATGTGGACGGAATTAAATTCTTAAATCATCAAGGAGGCTGCGGCGGAACGCGTCAGGACGCTTCTACTTTGAGCGCTTTATTGGCTTCTTACGCCAATCATCCAAATGTGGGCGGAATCACGCTTTTGAGTTTAGGATGCCAGCATTTACAAGTTCAAGATTTTGTAAATGATGTAAAAAGACAAAATCCAGAGTTTGACAAACCGTTGTTTATTTTTGAACAACAGCAGACAGAAAGCGAAGAAGTTTTGATTACAAATGCTATCAAAAAAACTTTTGAAGGTTTAATTGAAATCAATAAATATGAAAGAACCGATGCGCCTTTGAGCGATTTATGCATTGGTGTAAAATGTGGCGGAAGCGATGGTTTCAGCGGTGTTTCTGCAAATCCTGCTGTGGGTTATACTTCAGATTTAGTCGTAGCTTTAGGCGGAAAAATTCTTTTGGCTGAGTTCCCAGAATTATGCGGTGCAGAGCAGAATTTAATCGACAGATGTATTACGGAAGATAAGGCGAAAAAATTCATAGATTTAATGGAGTCTTATGATGAACTGGCTCATAAAGTGGGTTCTGGTTTCCATATGAATCCTTCTCCAGGAAATATCAAAGACGGATTAATTACTGATGCAATCAAAAGTGCTGGAGCGGCCAAAAAAGGCGGAACTTCTCCTGTTGTAGACGTTTTAGATTATACCGAATTGGTTACAAAACCAGGCTTAAGTTTGGTTTGTACGCCAGGAAATGACGTAGAAGCAACAACTGGAAAAGCAGCTTCTGGAGCAACTTTAATTTTGTTTACAACTGGATTGGGAACTCCGACAGGAAATCCAGTTTGTCCTGTAATTAAAGTGGCAACAAACTCTGTTTTGGCAACTAGAATGAAAGATATTATCGATATTGACTGCGGGCCAATCATTAGTGGTGAAAAATCTATTGAAGAAATGGGCGAGGAAATTTTAGAATACTGCATCAAAGCGGCAAGCGGCGAAATTATTCCGAAAGCGGTTCAATTAAACCAAGACGATTTTATTCCGTGGAAACGCGGAGTATCTTTGTAAAAGACTATTAAAAACAACTCATAAAAATTTATATCAAATGTTTTCATTACAAAACAAAAAAGCAATTATCACGGGCGGTGGAAGCGGAATTGGAAGAGCGATTTCGGTTTTATTTGCGAAACAAGGAGCTGAAGTTCATATTTTAGAATTAACAGAAGAAAGCGCAAAAGAAACGGTTGAAGAAATAAAATCAGCTGGAGGAAATGTTTTTGCTCACGCTTGTGATGTTTCTAACCACGAACAAGTAAATTCAACTTTCGAGAAAATCGGAAACATTAATATTCTAGTAAACAACGCTGGAATTGCTCACGTTGGAAAAGTAGACACCACTTCAGAATCTGATTTTGACAGAATTATGAATGTAAATGTAAAAGGAGTTTACAACTGTCTTCATGCTTCAATTCCGGCGCTAAGAAATTCTGGCGGAGGTGTGATTTTGAACTTGGCTTCAATCGCGTGTTGGGTTGGAATTCCAGATCGTTTTGCTTATTCTACAGCAAAAGGAGCAGTTATGGCAATGACTTTATCGGTTGCAAAAGATTATTTAAATGATAAAATTAGATGTAATTCTATTTCTCCTGCGAGAGTTCACACACCTTTTGTAGACGGGTTTATCGCTAAAAATTATCCTGGAAAAGAAGAAGAAATTTTCGAGAAATTATCACAGTCACAGCCAATCGGCCGTATGGGAAAACCAGAAGAAATCGCAACTTTAGCCTTATTCTTATGCAGCGACGAATCGTCTTTCATAACAGGTTCTGATTACCCAATTGATGGTGGATTTATTAAATTGAACAACTAAAAATTATTTAGCCACAGACTTAAAAGATTAAAACTACTCGATCTGCTAAATCTGCGAGCAAAAAAATAAAGCCACAGATTTAAAGGATTAAAAAGATTTTTATTTCCTGCTTTTGTCAGGCTGAGCGAAGTCGAAGCCCACGTCCAATTGGAACGCCCTTCGACTTCGCTCAGGGTGACAATCTAAAAGAAATCATTCTAATCCTTTAAATCTGTGGCAAAAAAATAAACACATTACTAAAAAAATTAAAATATGAAACTTATTAGATTCGGAGAAGAAGGAAAGGAAAAACCAGGAGTTTTACTAAATGATAAAAGATATGATGTTTCGTCTATCGTATCAGATTACAACGAAGCTTTTTTTGAAAATGACGGTTTAGCAAAATTAGAAGAAGCTTTAAAAAATAGTCCATCTTTACCAGAAGTAAGCGATTCAGTTCGTTTAGGTTCGCCGGTTGCGCGCCCATCAAAAATTATCTGCATCGGATTAAATTATGTAGATCACTGCGAAGAAACTGGCGCTGCAATTCCAGAAGAACCAATTATTTTCTTCAAATCTACGACTTCTTTATGCGGACCAAATGACAATTTGATCATTCCAAAAAACAGTGAAAAAACAGACTGGGAAGTGGAATTGGCTTTTGTTGTTGGTAAAAAAGCAAGCTACGTTTCTGAAGAAGATGCGCCAAACTACATTGCTGGATATTGCCTTTTGAATGATTACAGCGAAAGAGCTTTCCAAATCGAGCGTGGCGGACAATGGGCAAAAGGAAAAGGTTCTGATACCTTCGCTCCTCTTGGACCAATTATGGCAACTCCGGACGAAGTGGGCGATGTAAATAACTTAAAAATGTGGCTTACTGTAAACGGAAAAACATTCCAAAACAGTAACACTTCGAACTTGATTTTTAAAATTCCGTTTTTAGTGCATTACTTAAGCCAGTTTATGACTTTGCTTCCTGGTGATGTTATCAGTACAGGAACGCCTCCGGGAGTTGGATTAGGAATTAAACCAGACCCAATTTACATTAAAGCGGGTGACGTAATCGAATTAGGAATTGAAGGTTTAGGCACAAGCAAGCAAACTGCCGTAGCGTATCAACAAAACTAAAATTATGGCAACTCAAAAATTCTATCTGGCTTTAGACTTAAAAGACGATGCCAATTTAATTGCAGAATACAAAGTACTGCACGAAAATGTATGGCCAGAAATTAAAAAAAGCATTCAAGATTCTGGAATTGAAGTCCTGGATATTTATTGCACGGGAAATCGATTGTTCATGATCATCGAAGCTGATGCCGATTTTACTTTCGAGAAAAAAGACAAAGCCGATGCTGAGAACGAAAAAGTTCAGGAATGGGAAACTTTAATGTGGAAATTCCAGCAAGCTTTACCTTGGGCAAAACCGGGACAAAAATGGATTTTAATGGATAAAATATTTGGATTATAATTCATCAAATATTCCGTAGGAATATCTCGTCGGTAGAAAAAAAATATTATCGTTTTGCATTATGTCCTGTAGGGACATCTGATTTTTTGGAAATAACCTAAATCAATTAATAAAACGTTCCTCCGGAACGTATTATCGCAATTCAAATTTCATTCTACCGACGAAACATTCCTACGGAATGAATCTACAAAATGAATTATTTTTTTATAAAAAAGCCCTGATTATTCAGGGCTTTGTTCTTTTTGCATATTTAATAAATACGCCATATTGGCTATTACGTGATCGTGTTTTTTGACAAAAGGATTTTCTTCGTTCCAAACATATCCTGCTAATACAGAACATATTTTTTCTTTCACATCTGGATTTTCAGGTTGGTGGAAAAACAGCGTCTGTAGATTTCCTGTATACCATTCTTGAACGTAAGTGGTAAAAACAGCAATTCCGCGTTTCATATATTGCGTGAATTCCACTTCCCAATCAACAGGAATTCCTTGTGATTCTTTCAAATATAATTTTGCTGCCAGCATTCCAGACTCGGTTGCAAAAGCAACTCCCGAAGAAAAAACTGGATCTAAGAATTCTGAGCTGTTTCCCGTTAAGGCAAAACCGTCACCATACATTCTTTTTACGGCTCTTGAGTAGTTTTCTAATTTAACTGGCTCAAATAAAAATTCTGTTCCAGCAAATCTTTTAATATAATAATCCGATTTCTGAATGGCATTTCGAAGAGCCTCAGCATTGTCTTTATTTTCAGAAAGTGAATTGATAAAATCGGTTGGACCCACAACGCCTAAACTTGTATTTCCGTTAGAAAACGGAATTACCCAAAGCCAAACTTGAGTTTCCAGAATGTCAAATGAAATTTGAGTTCCTTCTACTCCTTCTTCTCTATTAATATCTTTGACATGGGTAAAAATCGAAGAATGCGGATTTAGTTTTGATGGCGTATCCAAATCTAAAAGTCTTGGTAAAACGCGTCCGTAACCACTAGAGTCGATGATAAATTTAGCGTGAATTTCTTTTAAGTTTCCGTCCTTATCTTTTACAATAGTTTTTGAATTTTTCCCTTCAAAAGAAACTTCCAAAACTTCGGTTTCAAATTCTAAGTCGATTCCTTTTCGTATGATTTCTTGAGCCATTGTATTATCAAAATCAGCTCTAGGAACTTGCCAAGTCCAGTCCCAACCTTCGCCAAATTTGACACTAAAATCAAAATTGCAGATTTCTTCACCTCTGATAAAACGAGCTCCTAATTTCTTTTCGAAGTTCATCGCGTCAAGTGCTTCAAACAATTCTGCTTCAGCAAAATGATCCATTACACGCGGAATAAGACTTTCGCCAACAACCAGTCTCGGGAACTTCGTTTTTTCTACAACTTTTACCTTTACGTTGTTTTTAAAAAGATACGATGCCGAAACACATCCAGACGGTCCTGCACCAATCACTAAAACATCAACAAACTCCTTTGTCATATTAGAATTATTATCATTAATTAACCTACATTTGCCATCATCAAAATAACTACATTTATTTTGATAAATAAAATTAAATTAGCGCAACCAAAAACGATTTGATGAATACAATAAATGAATATCTAAGTTTAGCAGAATTTGAAGCCATAATCTTTGGAAAAAACAAAGTTGCCATAAGCGATGTGGTTCAAAATCGAGTAAACGAAAGTTTTAATTTCTTAAAAGAATTCTCAGGAAATAAAGTAATCTACGGAGTAAATACTGGCTTTGGCCCGATGGCTCAATATAGAATTAAGGAGTCGGATCAAATTCAATTGCAATATAACTTAATTAGAAGCCACTCTTCCGGAACTGGAAAACCTTTAAACGCTGAGTGCGCAAAAGCAGCAATTTTAGCAAGATTAAATACCCTTTCTTTAGGAAATTCAGGAGTTCATTCTTCTGTTATTCATTTAATGGCAGAATTAATCAATAGAGATATTACGCCTTTAATTTTTGAGCACGGCGGTGTTGGTGCCAGCGGTGACTTAGTACAATTATCACACTTAGCTTTGGTTTTAATTGGCGAAGGAGAAGTTTTTTATAAAGGAGATAGACGCCCAACGGCAGAAGTTTTCGAAATTGAAGGTTTAAAACCAATTCAAGTAGAAATTAGAGAAGGTCTGGCATTAATCAACGGAACTTCTGTAATGACAGGAATTGGAGTGGTAAATGTTCATTATTCAAAAAAATTACTAGACTGGTCATTAAAAGCTTCTTGTGCAATTAACGAATTGGTTCAAGCTTATGATGATCATTTCTCAGCAGAATTAAACCAAACCAAACGTCATAAAGGACAGCAAGAAGTTGCCGAAAGAATGAGACAAAATCTTTCTGACAGTACTTTGATCCGTAAAAGAGAAGATCATTTATATTCTGGCGAAAACACCGAAGAAATTTTCAAAGAAAAAGTTCAGGAATATTATTCACTAAGATGTGTTCCTCAAATTTTAGGGCCTGTTTTAGAAACTATAAATAATGTAGCTTCTATTTTAGAAGACGAATTTAACTCGGCAAACGACAACCCAATTATAGACGTAAAAAACAAACACGTTTACCACGGCGGAAATTTCCACGGAGATTATATTTCGCTAGAAATGGATAAATTGAAAATCGTTATTACCAAATTAACGATGCTGGCAGAACGTCAATTGAATTATTTATTGAATTCAAAAATCAACGAAATTCTTCCTCCATTCGTAAATTTAGGAACATTAGGTTTTAATTTCGGAATGCAGGGCGTTCAATTCGTTGCGACTTCAACAACTGCCGAAAACCAAATGCTGTCTAACCCAATGTATGTGCACAGTATTCCAAACAACAATGACAATCAAGACATTGTAAGTATGGGAACCAATGCTGCGGTTATTACATCAAAAGTAATTGAAAACTCATTTGAAGTTTTAGCAATCGAATTAATCACAATTGTTCAGGCAATTGATTATTTGAAACAAAAAGATCAAATTTCGTCTACAACTAAAAAATGGTACGACGATATCAGAAATATAATTCCAGAATTTAAGGAAGACCAAGTAATGTATCCTTTTGTTCAAAAAGTAAAAGATTATTTGATCAACAGTTAAAAATCTTTATTTTACAGTATTAATATTGAATCTTAAAATCATGAAAAAGTCACTTGTTTTTTTATTGCTAAGCTGCATTCAATTTGTTAATAGTCAAGAATTAGCATTAGTTAAGAAAAATTCTAAAATTGGATATATCTCTAAAGATGGATCTTTTAAAATCGAACCTCAGTACAAATCTGCCAGAAGTTTTTCTGAAGGTTTAGCCGCTGTAGAAAATGGCGGAAAATGGGGATTTATCGATGCAAAAGGAACTTGGGTAATTCCAGCAGATTTTAAAGATGCTAAAGATTTTAACAGCGGAATCGCAGTTGTACAAAAAGAGAAAGACTGGGTTTATATTAATACAAAAGGAGAAATCCAAAAATGACCAACTACGGACAAAGTATTTGATTTTAATGACGGAGTTGCTTTCTTCAGACAAAACAATAAAGTGGGGTTAATCAACAACAAAATGAATGTTGTTTTAGAACCAAAATACGATCAAATCAAACCTTTTGAAAATGGTTACGCCAGAGTAGAACTGAACAAAAACTGGGGAATTATTGATACTAACGGAAAAGAATTGGTTGAACCAGCTTATGCCGAAGTAGGAAATTATTTTAAAGGAACAACTTGGGCTAAAAAAGATAAAACTTTCGGATTGGTAAGCGGTGGAAAATTTATTCCGGTTGACGGAGCCGAAAAAATCTGGGATTTTGAAACTCAAGATTTGACTTTTGCTAAGAAAAACGGAAAAATTGGTTACATCGATTTAAAAGGAAATTGGGCCATTCTTCCTATTTATGATAAAGGAAAAGCGTTCTCAAAAAATTTAGCTCCAGTCTTGGTTGGAAAAAAATGGGGATTCATTAATCCAGAAGGAAAATTTGTTATTGAACCAACTTACAGCGACGCAGAAGTTTTTAGTACAAACGGTCTGGCTCCTGTAAAAGAAAGCAATTGGGGATTTATAAATGAATCTGGAAAATTGGTTATTCCAACTCAATACGGGATTACTGCAAATGCTATTATTGCAATGTTTGTACAACAGGACAAAGGATTTATTGATGGCGTTGCCCGCGTAAAAAACGAAGGAAAATGGGGATTTCTTAAATCAGACGGAACCGTTCTAGCCAACCAATGGTTTGAAAACGCTGAACTGTTTTCTAAAAGTACAGAAAAACCTCAACCTGTTGTTGCTCCAGCAGAAAAACCAAAAGAAGAAACTAAACCGGTAGCAAAAAAAACAACAGCAAAACCAGCACCGAAAAAAAAGAAATAATATTTATCTCCAAATAAATTAGACATTTGCATAAATGAAATCGCATTCTATAAAGCGGTTTCATTTATGATGAATAAAAATAAACCCTACATCAATGAAGTGTGTATTAGTAACAGGCGGTTCGAGAGGAATTGGAAGTGCGATTTGTAAAAAACTAGCCGTAGAATCCGATTATCATATTCTAATTAATTATCATTCGAATAAAACAGCTGCCGAAGAGACATTACAAGAAGTACAAAAATTAGGCGCAACAGGAGAAATCTTAGGTTTTGATGTTTCTAATTTTGAAAACGTACAAAATGTTTTAACTGCTTGGCAGGAAGCAAATCCTGAGAAATTGGTTGAAGCAATTGTAAACAATGCTGGAATCACCAAAGACGGTCTTTTTATGTGGATGACACCAGAAGACTGGAATGGCGTTATGAATACAAGTGTAAACGGTTTCTTTAATGTGACTCAGTTTTTCATTCAAAAAATGTTACGCAACAAATACGGCCGAATCGTAAATATGGTTTCGGTTTCTGGAGTAAAAGGAACTGCAGGACAAACCAATTATTCGGCTGCAAAAGGTGCTATTGTTGCTGCTACAAAAGCATTAGCACAAGAAGTGGCAAAACGAAATATTACTGTAAATGCTGTCGCTCCTGGTTTTATTAGAACCGATATGACAAGTCAATTGGACGAAAAAGAATTATTAAAACTAATTCCGGTAAACCGTTTTGGCGAAGCCGAAGAAGTAGCAGATTTGGTAAGCTTTTTGATTTCTAAAAAAGCAAGCTATATTACAGGAGAAATTATCAACATAAATGGCGGAATATATTCTTAAAGAATACTATGTTTGCGAGATTATTTTAAAGATTTTTAAACATAGAAAATTGCTCACAAAGACACAGAGTCGCAAAGTTTAAGCAAAAAAACTTTAAAAAAACTTAGTGCCTTAGTGCCTTTGTGGCAAGATTAAAAAATTACACTTTAAGGATAAAAAATTACTTTTGAAAGACGATGAATAGACGAGTTGTAATTACTGGAATGGGAATTTATTCTTGTATCGGAACTTCTTTAGACGAAGTAAAAGATTCGTTATACGAAGGAAAATCTGGTATTCAGTTTGATTCTGAACGTAAAGAATTTGGTTTCCAGTCGGCCTTAACAGGGATGGTTCCGAAAGCCGATCTTAAAAATTTATTGACGCGCAGACAACGTATGAGCATCGGTGAAGAAACCGAATATGCTTATATGGCCACTATAGAAGCTTTAAAAAACGCTAACATTGATGATGCTTTTTTTGACGAACGCGAAGTAGGTATTATGTACGGAAACGACAGCGTTTCTAAAGCAATTATTGACGCAACAGATATTGTTCGCGAGAAAAAAGACACCGCTCTTATTGGTTCTGGCGCTATTTTTAAATCGATGAATTCTACGGTTACGATGAATCTTTCGACGATTTTTAAACTTCGCGGGATCAATCTTACTGTAAGTGCGGCTTGTGCAAGCGGTTCTCATTCTATTGGTTTGGCTTATTTTTTAATCAAAAGCGGTTTCCAAGATATTGTTATAACTGGCGGAGCTCAGGAAATCAACAAATATGCCATGAGCAGTTTTGACGGATTGGGCGTTTTTTCTAACCGAGAAGGCGATCCTACAAAGGCTTCAAGACCTTTTGATATTGGACGTGACGGATTAATTCCGAGTGGTGGTGGCGCAACTTTAATTTTAGAAAGTTACGAATCTGCCATTGCGCGTGGTGCCAATATCATTGCAGAAATTGGCGGTTACGGATTTTCATCAAATGGTGGACATATCTCAACACCAAACGTAGAACGACCAGCCACAGCAATGAAACGTGCACTTGACGATGCAAAATTACAAGCTTCAGATATTGAATATATAAATGCTCATGCAACCTCAACACCTGTTGGCGATGCTAATGAAGCCAAAGCCATTTTTGAAGTTTTTGGAGAAAAAAATCCTCCTGTAAGTTCTACAAAATCAATGACTGGCCACGAATGCTGGATGGCAGGAGCCAGCGAAATCATTTATTCTATCCTAATGATGCAGCACGATTTTATCGCGCCAAACATCAATTTGGAAACTCCAGATGAAGATGCGTCAAAATTAAATTTAGTTAAAACTACGTTAAACAAAAAATTTGACATATTTTTGTCCAATTCTTTCGGTTTCGGAGGAACCAACTCTGCGTTGGTGGTTAAAAAGTTTAAATTGAACAATGAATAAAGAAGAGATTATAGCAAAGATTAATGGTTTTTTAGTTGATGAATTTGAAGTTGATAGTGACGACATTGAACCAAATGCTAATTTGAAAGATACACTTGGGTTAGACAGTCTGGATTATGTTGATTTAGTCGTTTCAATAGAGGCAAACTTTGGTGTAAAACTAGTGGAAGCAGATTTTGTTGGAATTTCTGATTTTCAAAGTTTTTATGACTTAATCGAAACTAAAATAAAAGCCAAATCAGCTTAAATGAGTCAATGGGATGGTAAATCCAAAGGAACTGTATTAGGTTATAAAATATTCGTTTTTTTAATTCAAAAAGCGGGTGTCAAAGCGGCTTATGTCTTACTTTATTTTGTTGCGTCTTATTATTTTTTATTTCTAAGAAAAAGCAACAAAGCCATTTTCTATTATTTTAAAGAAAGACTGCAATACTCCTATTTCAAATCCAAAAAAATGGTTTTCAAAAGTTACTATACTTTTGGACAGACCATTATTGATAAAGTTTCTATTTCGGCAGGAATGCGAAACAAATTTACTTACGAATTTGACGGAATAGAAACACTAAAAAAATTACTTGCCGAGAAAAAAGGCGGTGTTTTAATTAGTGCCCATGTCGGAAATTTTGAAATTGCCGAACATTTTTTGGGAGATATTGATCTTAATTTCCAAATCAATTTGGTTACAACAGATTTAGAGCATTCTGCCATTAAGAATTATCTCGAAAGCGTTTCTCAAAAACCAACTGTAAAATTTATTATCATCAAAGAAGATTTATCTCATATATTTGAGATCAATGCCGCTTTGGCCAATAATGAACTAATCTGCTTTACAGGCGATCGTTATTTTGAAGGAACAAAATCGCTTTCTGAAAACCTTTTGGGCAAAGAAGCCAATTTTCCTGCAGGTTCCATTTTTAATTGCTTCACGATTAAAAGTTCCTGTGGTTTTTGTTTATGTAATGAAAGAACCCAATCTTCATTATCATTTGTACGCAAGAGAAGCCGAAGTAAAACACCGAGACGAAAAAGCGCTTTTGAAGGAATATGTAAAAAGTGTTGAAAGCATTCTGCACACATATCCTTTGCAATGGTTCAATTATTTTGATTTCTGGAAGCAGTTAGAAAGCAAAAATTCATTGCCAAAATAGTATCAAACAAACACTTTTCGGTTTAGTTTTTTTCAATAAATCAAAAAATTGGGAATTCTATGTCATTGGTCGAAATAAGAAAATTCGTTTAAATAAATTTACTTATTTTTGCTGACCACCAAAGCCCAAAAACCTAAAATGAAAAATGTTCTCGTAATTTATTATACGCAATCTGGACAGCTAGAATCTATTGCAAGAAATATTGCAAAACCATTTCTAGATTCAGAAGAAATAAATCTCACATTTCATGAAATACAATTAGAGAAACCGTTTCCTTTTCCTTGGAACAAAGAATCGTTTTTTGATGCCTTTCCAGAATCGTTTTTACAGATTCCGACTGCATTAAAACCTGTTCCTGAGGAAATTTTAAACACAAAATTTGATTTAGTATTATTTCATTATCAGGTTTGGTATCTATCTCCTTCTATTCCAATCAATTCATTTTTGAAAAGTGAAGATACCAAGAAAATTTTAAACAATACTCCTGTTATTACCATCAGCGGTTCAAGAAACATGTGGATTATGGCTCAGGAAAAGATCAAAGTTTTGCTAAGAAAGGCCAATGCTAACTTGGTCGGAAACGTAGCTTTGGTAGACCGTGTTGGAAATTTAATAAGTGTAATCACCATTGTAGAATGGATGTTCTCTGGAGTTAAGAAAAAATATTTAGGTATTTTTCCGCTTCCTGGAGTTTCAGAAAAAGACATACAAGAATCGAGTCAGTTTGGAGAAATCATGCTGGATTCTTTACAGCAAAATAATTTAGCGCAATTACAGCCCAAATTAGTCCATGCTGGTGCTGTAAAAATAAGTTCGTATTTAGTAACGGTTGATAAAACGGCCAACAAAATTTTTAATAAATGGTCAAATATCATTTATAAAAATCAAAAAAACCGAAAACAGCTGCTTAAAGTATTTAATGTTTATTTATTCCTTGCGATATGGTTAATCTCACCAATAGTGTATATATTGCACCTTATTACCTATCCGCTTAAGTTAAAATCTATAAAAAAGGAAACTCAATATTATCAGGGAGTTTAGAAGACGAAATTTAAATTATGTTTGAAGTATATATTACAAAAGCTGCAAAATATTTGCCAAACGAAGCCGTTTCAAATGACGAAATGGAAGCCTACTTGGGCCTTATCAATGATACTGCTTCTAAAGCAAGACGCATTATTTTGCGCAACAATAAAATTACAAGCCGATATTACGCTGTTGACAAAGAAGGAAAAAGCACACACAGCAATGCCGAATTAACCAAAAATGCCATTTTACCGTTATTCGACGAAAATTTTACGCCTCAAGATTTAGAAGTACTTTCATGTGGAACCTCAACTCCAGACATATTTCTGCCTTCGCACGCTGCGATGGTTCATGGTCTGCTAAAAAATAAATCGGTAGAATTAAACTCTTCAACAGGAGTTTGCTGTGCTGGAATGAACTCTCTTAAATTTGGTTTTCTTTCTATTAAATCTGGAAATTCAAAAAATGCAATCTGCACAGGATCAGAAAAAGTTTCTACTTGGCTAAATGCTCAAAAATACAATCACGAGGCCGATAATTTAAAAAGCCTTGAAGAACAGCCAATTATTGCATTCAAAAAAGATTTTCTTCGTTGGATGCTGTCAGATGGCGCTGGAGCTTTTCTTTTGGAAAACAAACCAAGAGGACCAATTTCGCTAAAAATCGAATGGATGGAAGCTTTTTCGTATGCGTACGAATTAGAAACCTGTATGTATGCCGGAGGTGATAAATTGGAAAATGGTGAAATTAAAGGCTGGAGCGATTATTCGCCAGAACAATGGCTGAACGAATCTGTTTTTTCAATAAAACAAGACGTTAAATTATTAGATGAATTTATCCTGTCAAAAGGTGCCCAAAGCATGAAAGACGCCATGGATAAAAACAATATTAAATCGGAAGATATTACTTATTTTATTCCTCATGTTTCTTCAAACTTTTTTGTTGAAGGATTGAAAAAAGGATTAAACGAAAAAGGTATCGGAATGAGCGATGACAAATGGTTCATGAACCTTTCTCGAGTTGGAAATGTTGGCTCTGCCTCTATTTACTTGGCTCTTGAAGAATTGATGGGTTCAGGGAATTTGAAAAAAGGAGATAAAATTTTATTATCTGTTCCAGAAAGCGGAAGATTCTCTTTTGCGTATGCCTATTTAACGGTTTGTTAATGGAAACAATGCTTTTAGAAAAAGAAATGGTCGAAAATTTACTGCCTCAAAAGTTTCCTTTTGTGATGGTAGACGCTATGCATTCTTATTCTGAAACTTCGTTGGTTTCGGGTTTAGAAATTCAGCGCGAAAATATTTTTGTATCAAACGATATTTTTCTTGAAGCTGGATTAATAGAACATATGGCACAGTCTGTGGCATTGCATACGGGATATCAATATTTTTTGAAAAACGAAATTGCTCCAACGGGCTATATTGGTTCCATCAAAGAAATTGATATTAAGAAACTTCCAAAGCTTAACGATACTATTCAAACTGAAGTAACGATTCTACAGGAATTTGCAGGAATTACTTTAGTAGATATTGTTACGACTTTAAATAATGAAGAAATTGCCAGAGGACAAATGAAAACCGTTTTGGCAAAATAAAAGCAATCGATGAAAACTACTTCTGCTGTTGACATACAAAATTATTTACCGCACCGAGCACCAATGCTTATGGTGGATTTGATTTTGGATATAGATGCCAACTTTGTAGAAACTATATTTTTGATAAAAAAAGACAATATTTTTATTCAGAATAATGTTTTTATCGAAGCGGGATTAATCGAAAATACAGCACAGACTTGTTCTGCAATTGTTGGAAAAAAATACTTTTTTGACGACAACGGAATCGAAAATGAAAACGTAAATGTAATTGGATTTATCAGCGCTTTAAAAAGTGTAAAAGTTCATGCATTGCCAAAGGTTGGCGATACGATCATAACAAAAGCCAATCTGGTTTCTAAATTTGTGGGCGACGATTATACTTTGTGTACAATGAGCTGTAAAAGCTTATTGGAAGACCAGATACTCTTAGAATGTGAAATTAATTTGTTCATTCAGAAAACAATCTCGGTTGGATAATCCAAAAAAAATCATTTTACATCTAGGAACTCGAATCGGTGTTTTGGCTCTTTTACTTGGTTTAGTTTTCTTAATTTGGTATTTTGGCCTTCTCACTTTTCTGTAGAAAAAGGAGATAAACATAACGCTGGTGCTTTAGCAATGGTAATGATAATATCTGTTATAGTACTTATTTTTAATATAGTATTATTTATAGAAATGGTTGATTTATTTTTAAGGAAAAACAAAATTTTAGCTTTTACAAATCTTGGATTTTTAATAATTAGCCTATACATAATTTCAGTCTATATGTTTCCTAATATATTAAATTAACAATATGGAAAAAGAAAATGTACCACAAGACCAAAGCAACTTAACGAAAAACAACGTTAAAGAGCTTTTGTACGCAACTGATGAAAATGGCAATTATACCACAACATTAAGTACGGGCTGGGAACCGAAAACAATTGCCCTTTCAAATTCTATTGATGAAATAAACGAACGAATTGCCGATGCCAAACAACAGGTTTTAAATGGTGAAGCAAGTCCGATTGTGTATTTTATGGAAGTCAATAAAATGGATCTTAACATATTATCCAGCTATGTTGGGTTTTGGAAATGGCGCGTAAAAAGACATTTTAAACCAAGTGTTTTTGCCAAACTAAACGATAAAATCCTGAAAAAATATGCTGATACTTTTGGAGTATCAATCGAAGAATTAAAAAACAGCATTACCAAATAAATGGAATTAACTTTCACACATCATCAGTCTGCTCATTGCGAGAATGGAGTAGCGTCAAATCTGCTAAAAAACAGCGGACTAAACATTAGCGAACCGATGGTTTTTGGTATTGGCTCTGGATTATTCTTTGTTTATCTGCCTTTTATAAAAGTGAATCATGCACCAGCAATCAGTTATAGAACTTTGCCAGGACAGATTTTCAATAAAGTGGCGACCCGTTTAAATTTAAAAATAAAAAGACAAAAATTTTCCTCTATTTCAAGTGCCAATAAAGCTTTAGACGAAAATTTAAAAAATAATATTCCAACAGGATTACAGGTTGGCGTTTACAATTTAAGTTATTTCCCAGACGAATATCGTTTTCATTTCAACGCGCACAATTTAGTCGTTTACGGAAAAACCGAAACGGGATATTTAGTGAGCGATCCTGTTATGGAGACCGTTACGACTTTAACTTACGAAGACATGAATAAAGTACGTTTTGCCAAAGGAGCTTTTGCGCCTCGCGGACAAATGTACTATCCAATTCAGATTCCGAAAGAAGTCGATTTAAAAAGCGCCATTATTAAAGGAATCAAAAATACGTGTCGAGATATGCTGGCGCCAATGCCAATTGTTGGTGTTCGCGGCATCAAAATGGTTTCTCGCCAGATTCGTAAATGGCCTAAAAAACATGGCGTTAGAAAAGCCAATCATTACCTGGCTCAAATGGTTCGTATGCAAGAAGAAATTGGAACCGGCGGCGGTGGTTTCCGTTTTATTTATGCAGCTTTTTACAGGAAGCTTCTGTTATTTTGGGTAACGAAGAACTGAAAGCACTTTCTAAAGAAATGACTCAAATTGGAGATTCATGGCGTGATTTTGCTGTTGAAGCTTCACGAATTTACAAAAACAGAAGTGCCAAAGAAGATGCTTACAACACTATTGCCGATGAACTTTTGGACATTGCCAATAGAGAAGAAATCTTTTTCAAAAAACTAAAAAAAGCCATCAGCTAAAATCATATTTTGCAATCTATCATTCAAATAGAATCCCTTTCGAAAAAGTACAAAAATGCAGAAATGTATTCTTTGAACAACGTTTCGCTAAATATAAATGAAGGCCAGATTTTTGGTTTGCTTGGCCCAAACGGCGCTGGAAAAACAACCTTAATCTCGATGCTCTGCGGATTGGTAAAGCCAACTTCTGGACATTTTACAATTGATGGTTTAGACTATCAGCATCATGCTTCGAAAATTAAAAAAATCATAGGCGTTGTTCCTCAAGAATATGCTTTGTATCCGACTTTGACTGCTAGAGAAAATCTGCTCTATTTTGGAAGTATGTATGGCTTGAAAGGTTCTGATTTAAAAGATAAAGTAATCGAGACTCTGGATCTTTTAGGTTTACTGAAATTTGCCGACAAACAAGTTCAGACTTTCTCGGGCGGAATGAAACGACGTGTCAATCTGATTGCCGGAATTCTCCATAATCCGAAAGTTTTGTTTTTGGATGAACCAACAGTTGGTGTGGACGTGCATTCTAAAACTGCCATTATCGATTATCTGAAAGTGTTGAACCAAAACGGAACAACCATTATTTATACTTCTCATCATTTGGCTGAAGCCGAAGATTTCTGTTCTCAAATCGCCATTTTAGATCAAGGACAGATTTACGCACAAGCAACTCCGTCGGCATTAATTGAATCTACAAAAGATGCCCGAAATCTAGAAGATGTTTTTATTTCATTAACTGGTAAAGCGTTGAGAGATGATATATAAAATTTGGATGTCGGTAGTAAAAGAATTCCTTTTGCTAAAAAGAGATTTAGGCGGATTGATTATTTTATTTATCATGCCTTTGGTTTTGGTAATTGCTGTAACCTTAATTCAAGACAGCACTTTTAAAGCTGTAACCGATTCTAAACTTCAGATTCTTTTGGTCGATAAAGACCACGGATCTGTTTCTAAAACCGTTTTTGAAAATTTAGAAAAAAGCAAATATTTTACGGTTGTTACCCAAATTGACAATAAACCGATTACCGAAGAAATTGCCAAAGAAAATGTGTACAAAGGAAAATTTCAATTGGCAATTGTAATTCCAGAAAACTTAAGTTCCGATTTGCAGGAAAAAGTAAATCAGAATGTAGAGAAAATTGTGAGCAATTTAGGATTGACTGACAGCACTTCTGCTGCCGAACCTCAGCGTGTTATTAAAGAAAAAGAAGTAAAACTGTATTTTGATCCAGCGGTTCAGATGAGTTTCAAAAATGCCGTAATGAGTACAATCGACAAAATGATTTCGCAGATTGAAACCAAATCGATTTACAGCACTTTTCAAAAACAATTAGGAGAAGAAACCATCGATTTTGAGCAAAAAAACTTTATTACTTTCAAAGAAATAATTCCGAGAATCAACAACAAAGAAGTTCGTCCAAATTCAGTTCAGCACAATGTTCCAGCGTGGACACTTTTTGCAATCTTTTTTATTGTAATTCCGTTATCTATCAATATTGTTAAAGAAAAATCACAAGGAACTTTTGTTCGATTAAGAACCAATCCGGTTTCTAATCTGGTTGTCATTATTGGAAAAACCATCACCTACTCGATCATCTGTATGATTCAGTTTTATATGATGGTTGCCGTGGCAGTATTCCTATTTCCATCAATCGGATTGCCTTCTTTAAATATCGAAGGTCATTTTGTATTGACAAGTGTTGTGGCATTATTTTCAGGTTTTGCCGCCATCGGCTTCGGAATTTTATTAGGAACTGTGGCCAGCACTCAAGAACAATCGGCTCCTTTTGGTGCTACAAGTGTGATCATTTTAGCAGCAATTGGCGGTGTTTGGGTTCCTGTTTTTGCTATGCCGAAAATCATGCAATATATCGCAAAATCATCTCCAATGAACTGGGGTTTAGAAGCTTTTTACGATGTATTACTTAGAAACGTTTCTTTCGTCGAAATCATACCAAGAATAAGTTTATTATTTTTGTTTTTCATTATTACCACTTCCATCGCATTATTTTATGATAAAAAGAAAAGAGCAGTTTAAAGAAGCTACAGATCTAACCGTTACACATGAAATTAGGATTCGTTTTAACGAAACAGATCCGCTTGGAATTGTTTGGCACGGCAATTATATCACCTATTTCGAAGATGGACGTGAAGCATTTGGCCGCCAGCATGGACTTACGTATCTGGATATTGCAGCGACTGGTTATACAACGCCAATTGTAAAATCGACGTGCGAACATAAATTGTCTTTACGTTATGGAGATGTGGTAACGATAGAAACAACAGTTGTCGACACTCCTGCAGCTAAAATGATTTACCGTTTTAAAATTATTGATGACAAAGGAGAAGTAGCCTGCACAGGCGAAACCACTCAGGTTTTTTTAGATGCAGCAGGAAATTTAATGCTAACCAATCCGCCTTTTTATGAGGAATGGAAACGAAAAGTGGGGTTGTTGAAATAAAACACGGATTACACGAATTTTCACGAATTAAAAATAAAAAGAATCTGTGCAAATCTGCTTAAATCTGTAAAATCTGCGTGAAACTTTTTTTCAGATAAAGCTTAAAATAAAACATACCTACAAGGTTTTAAAAACCTTGCAGGAGAAATCGAAATTTAAAATGTTAAGAGAAATATACATCACAGAAACGAATTGCATCACACCTTTAGGTTTTGACGTTGAATCTAATATCAACGCCATTCTTCGCTGCGATTCTGGAATTCAGCTTCATAACGATGTTTCTTTGATGCCGAATCCGTTTTATGCTTCGATTATTTCTGATGAAAAAATAAATAGTGCTTTTTCAAAAATTAGTACTGACACCAAATATTCCCGTTTAGAGAAAATGATGATTTTGGCTTTAGAGCCGATTATCAAAAACTCAAATGTAGAATTAAATTCAAAAACAGCTTTTATACTTTCTACCACAAAAGGAAATGTTACCGCTTTGGCAAATGATTCTGAAGAAAGTTTTAACAACGGACATTTAGATGTTTTAGCTAAAAACGTTGCCGATTTCTTCAGATTCCAAACTCAACCCATTGTAGTTTCAAATGCCTGCGTTTCTGGAATTTTAGCCGTTTCTGTTGCTAAAAGAATGATTCAATCTGAACTTTATGACAACGTTTTTGTGGTGGCTGGAGATGAAGTTTCAGAATTTGTTTTGTCTGGTTTTAATGCATTCCAAGCGATGAGCGAACTGCCTTGCAAACCGTATTCTAAAAACAGAACTGGAGTAAGTTTAGGCGAAGCGACAGCAGCAGTTTTAGTTTCGACGGATGCCAAAAACGCTAAAATAAAAGTAATTGGCGACAGTTCGATAAACGATGCGAATCATATTTCTGGCACCTTCAAGAACAGGTGAAGGTTTGTTCAGAAGCATTCAAAATGCTTTGAAAGAAGCACAAATTGAAGCCAACAAATTAGATTATATTTCAGCACACGGAACTGCAACGCCTTACAATGACGAAATGGAAGCGATCGCTCTAACTCGTTTAGATTTACAAAATGTTCCCATAAATAGTTTAAAAGGATTTTACGGTCATACTTTAGGCGCTTCGGGGTTATTGGAAACCGTAATTGCGATAGAATCTGCTAATCAAAATAAACTTTTTGAATCGAAAGGTTTTGATGAAATTGGGGTTAGTGAAACTATCAATGTGATTGAGAAAAATGAAGAAAAGAAAATTGAATATTTCCTGAAAACGGCTTCTGGATTTGGTGGTTGTAATACGGCTGTGGTTTTTGAGAAAATAAAATAAATTTGAACTGTTCGGAAATTCCGAACAGTTCAAAAATCCAACTTGTAAATAAATCTTACAAGTTCAATATATTTAAAATTCATGAAATTATGGACGAGGATATTACATACCTAAAAAAATATATTGAGCGAAATCTTAATAAAAGAGAAGTTGGTCATTGGGAATATATTGTTCGTCCTGAAATCAGAGATGTTATCAACGTTTTAAGTGAAACTGATAGTGAAAGATTTTCCAAGGAAATTTTTAATTGGGATGAAAAAACGATATATCCATTAGCTGATGAAATCATATTTGGTGATAATAAATACATAGATCAAGATTATCTCTATTGTTGTATTTTTTTAAAAATTAATGATAAAGAAAAGTTACGCTATTTATATGAAAATTTATTTGCCGCCTTCAATCTGATTAATTTTGAAAAAATCTCCTTAGAATTCTTTATACAGATGAAAGAGAAAATAAAAAATCTTTACAATATAGAAGATGAAAAGGAAAATGAGGATTATTTCATTAAGCCATTAAATGATATCATTAATGAAAAAATGAAGAACATCTAAAATCACTAATTCAGTATAAATTTTATACTAATTAATTACAAATGACTCAAAACAAAACCTACATACAATCCTACATCACCATCCAAAACAACGAAATTGTTTTGAACGGAACTTCTGTATTCAAAATTGAACCAACAGATTTTGCTGATTTCTCGAAACAAGCGTATCGTAATTTTGAAATGCAATATCCAAAGTTTTTCAAAATGGATGCTTTGAGCAAACTGGCTTTTTTAGGTTCAGAATTGCTTTTGAGTCCGATTACATCAACGGAACAGGAAAATAATATTGCTTTAGTTTTGGCCAATAAATCGTCAAGTTTGGATACCGATGTAAAATATCAGGAATCTATTTCAGACAAAGAAAACTATTATCCGAGTCCGGCGGTCTTTGTTTATACGCTGCCAAATATTTGTTTGGGCGAAATAAGTATCCGTCATCAGCTGAAAAGTGAAAATTCTTTCTTTATATTTGACACCTTTAACACCGAATTTATGTCGAATTATTCGAATATTCTTCTGAATACGAATAAAGCAGATGTAGTTTTGTGCGGTTGGGTAGAATATTTTAACGACAATTATAAAGCTTTTTTATGTACAATTAGTACAGAAGAAAATGCAAAATATACAAACGAGACTATCAATACATTATACAATAAATAATCATGGAAGCATTAAAAGAAGAATTAAAAAATAAAATCATAACAACTTTAAACCTTGAAGATATTGCAGTAGAAGATATTGCTGATAACGATCCTTTGTTTGGAGACGGTTTAGGTTTAGACTCGATTGATGCACTTGAATTGATCGTGATTTTAGATAAAGATTACGGAATTAAATTAGTAGATCCGAAAGAAGGGAAATCTATTTTCCAGTCTATCGAAACTATGGCGGCTTACATTAGCGCAAATAGAACTAAATAGATTTCAGATTTTAGACTTTAGATTTTAGATTCCATCCTGAATCTAAAATTTTAAATGTTTAAAAATCCGTCAACTTTGTCAAAGTTTGAAACTTTGACAAAGTTCTAAGAATCTAAAATCATAAATCTAAAATCTAAAATGGCAAGAGGTGTTGCAATAACGGGAATGGGAATTATCTCTGCGATTGGTAATTCGGTTGAGGAAAATTATATTTCCCTGATTGAAAACAAAATCGGTGTTTCTCGTATTCAAAATATTTCGACTGTTCATGCAGATGTTATCAAAGTTGGCGAAATCAAAAAAACCAATGAAGATCTTGTTGATGAACTGAAATTAAATGAGAATAATAATTTCTCCAGAACCGCTATGATTGGCACTTTGGCAGCAAGACAAGCTGTTGAAAATGCCGGCATTACCGATATAAATGAATTTAGAACGGGACTTATTTCGGCTACAAGTGTAGGCGGAATGGACATGACGGAAAGACATTATTACGATTATTTCGAAAAACCAGAATTGATCAAGTACATTACTTGCCACGATGGCGGCGATGTTGCCGAAAAAATTGCTGAAGAATTAGGCTTAAAAGGAATGGTAACTACCATTAGTACGGCTTGTTCGTCTGCAGCCAATTCGATTATGTTGGGTGCAAGATTGATCAAAACGGGAAAACTGGATCGCGTAATTGTGGGCGGTGCCGATGCTTTGGCTAAATTCACTATCAACGGATTTAAGACTCTTATGATTTTATCTGACGATTATAACAAACCTTTTGACAACACCAGAAAAGGATTGAATCTTGGAGAAGCTGCTCTTTTTAGTTTTAGAATCGGATGAAATTGTAGCAAAACAAAACAAAAAAGTCTTGGCAAGAGTTTCGGGTTACGGAAATGCAAATGACGCTTTTCACCAAACCGCTTCTTCAGAAAACGGAGATGGTGCTTATTTGGCCATGAAAAAAGCATTTGAAGTTTCTGGTTTAAAACCTTCTGAAATTGATTACATCAATGTTCATGGGACAGCAACGCCAAATAACGATTTGTCTGAGGGAAGAGCTTTGCTCCGAATTTATGAAAACGAAAAAGTTCCAGATTTCAGTTCTACAAAACCTTTTACCGGACATACATTAGCTGCTGCAGCTGCGATTGAGGCTGTTTACAGTGTTTTGGCAATTCAGAATAATGTGGTTTATCCAAATTTGAATTTTGAAGTTCCGATGGAAGAATTTGATTTGAAACCACAGACTTCATTAAAAAATAAAACTATCGAACACGTTTTATCCAACTCTTTTGGTTTTGGAGGAAATTGTTCCACTCTTATATTTTCAAAAAGCTAATGAAGAAGACCTATATAAATGGAGTAGGCTGTATTTCGACTCAAAAAACATTTGATACTGTTTTTTTGGAAGAAGCTGTTGTGAATCATGACGAAAATGTATTGGCAATTGTTCCGCCAGCATACAAAGAATATATTTCGCCTGCTGCCAGCCGCCGTATGGCAAAAGGTGTAAAAAACGGAATCGTAGCTTCTGCTTTAGCTATGAAAGATGCTAATGTTGAAAAAGTCGATGCGATTATCACAGGAACTGGTTTAGGCTGCATTGAAGATTCTGAAAAATTCTTAAAAAGTATTTTAGATAATAACGAAGAGTTTTTAACTCCGACTTCTTTCATTCAGTCTACTCATAATACCGTTGGAGCGCAGATTGCCCTTTTACAGCAATGTAAAGGTTATAATTTTACGTATGTAAACGGAGCAGTTTCTTTTGAGTCCGCTCTTATTGATGCTAAAATGCAGATTGAAGAAGACGAAGCCAATTCGATTTTAGTAGGCGGGGTTGATGAAAATGGCGATTATACGACTTCGCTTTTTAAACTAAACGGTCGCATTAAAGCAGATAATACTGCTCCATACGATGTTTTAAATTCTACAACAAGTGGAGCTGTTTATGGTGAAGGCGCCAATTTTTTTGTTTTAGAAAACGAAAGAAAAGAAAACACTTATGCTGAACTTCTAGATGTTGCTATTGTAAATACGCTGGAAGAAAATGAAGTTGAAGCAGCAATTATTTCGTTCTTAAAATCAAATGATTTAGAAATTTCAGATGTCGATGCTCTTGTTTTAGGTTTTGACGGAAATGTCGATTTTGAGAATTATTATAGAAATCTTGCTGAAAATTCGTTTGCCCAAACTCCTGTTTTATATTACAAACATTTGAGCGGCGAATACGATACAGCTTCGGCTTTTGCTTTTTGGATGGCTTCTAAAATTTTGAAAACTCAGGAAATTCCTGAAATTACAAAAGTAAATGCTGTTGAAAAATCAGAGTATAAAACGATTTTATTATACAATCAATTAAACGGAAAAAACCATAGTTTTACGCTGCTGTCAAAATGATAACGCACAAAAACATATCCCTGTTTTTTATCTTTTTATTGCTTTTATTGTTTCTCCTGAATCTGTATAACGCAATTCATTTTCTGTGGTTTGTGGTTATAATTCTCGTTTGGATCGGAATAAATGCTTTTGGATCTGCACGAATTTCTTCCAATTATCATGTAAAAGCTTTTTGCAGTAATCCGTTAGAAACCGAAAAAAAAATTGCGCTTACTTTTGATGATGGTCCAAGTATTTACACTTTGGAAGTTTTGGAACTTCTGAAAAAATACAATGCTAAAGCGACTTTTTTCTGCATTGGAAAAAACATCGAAACTCATCCTGAAATTCTCCAAAAAATAATTGACGATGGTCATTTAGTTGGAAATCATTCTTATTCACATTCTAAGTTTTTTGATTTTTATAATGCTAAAAAAATAACCGAAGAACTTCAGAAAACAGACGCGCTTCTGGAAAAATTCACTTCCAAAAAAATAAACTTCTTTCGTCCCCCTTATGGAGTTACGACACCTTCGATTAGAAGAGCTTTAGAAGTAACCGGACATAAAACAATAGGCTGGAATATTCGTTCGCTTGATGGAGGAACCCAAAATCAGGAATTAATTTTCAATCGGTTAATTAAGCATATATCTCCCGGCGGAATTGTACTTTTGCATGATACAGGCAAACATTCTGTTTTGGTACTGGAACAGTTTTTGCAATTTTTACAGCAAAATAATTATGAAGTGATTTCTGTTGAAGAATTACTGAAACTTAATGCTCATGAAATTGAACGCGGATAAAACAGATTCGCTTTCGCGAAGACGCGGATAAAAACGGATTTTTATAATTTAAATTTTAACACATAGAAACATAGATTTAGGATGCTTAAAAAAAGGCGTTTCACTTATTTAAATACACATAGTGCTATGTGTTAGAAACCTGTTTCTTTTTTATATTCTTTTATACACATAAAAACCTATGTCTCTATGTGTTTAATAAAATTTACAAGTATTCAATAAATAGTAATCTGTGGAAATCATTTTAATCTGTGGCAAAAAAAATTAAGCACAATATTATAAAATATGAAAACTAAAATAGCACTACTCATTCTATTTATTTCAGGCAATTTGTTCGCTCAGGAACAAAAAATGACCGATGCCGAAATTGCTTCTTTTAAACAAGACGTAAATGTGGTGGCCAAAAAAATCAAGACGTTGACGACTGATTTTGTTCAGTATAAACATTTAGATTTTTTATCAAAAGACATTGAAACTTCAGGAAAAATGGTTTTTAAAGAACCAGCTTTACTTCAATGGCAATATAAAAAACCATACAACTATAGCATTACTTTCAAGAACGGAAAAATCCTAATTAACGATGAAGGAAAGAAAAGTGCTGTTGATATTGGAAACAGTAAAATCTTTGCCCGAATTAATAAATTGATCGTGGGTAGCGTAAGCGGCAATATGTTTGATGATAAAGAATTTACGATTTCGTATTTTAAATTGAAAGGTCAGAATCTGGCAAAATTTGTTCCGAAAGATGCGACGCTGAAAAAATACATCAAACAAATCGAACTGACTTTTGACAAAGAAGAAGCAACAGTTGTTCAGGTAAAATTGTTAGAATCATCTGAAGATTATACCCGAATTGTACTTAAAAATAAAGTGATCAATGCAAAAATCGACGATTCAGTTTTTACTAATTAATTGCTTTCTGGCAATTGTATTAATTTCTTGTGGCTCGGTCACAAAAAATTATACGCCTAAAAAATTAGACAAAACGTCTTATACGGTTCCGTATTTTTCAGACTCAAAAACCGATTATGTTTATAAAACCAACATTACTGTTTACGGAAATGAATTGTCTGGAATTTTTATTGCCAAGAAAATAAATGACACTACGCATCGAATAGTTTTTACAACCGAATTCGGAAACAAATTAATGGATTTTGAAATCTCAGATACGGATTTTAAAGTCAATTCTATTGTATCAGAATTAGATCGAAAAATCTTGATCAATACTTTAAAAGAAGATTTCCGATTGCTTTTAAAGAAAGAATATTCGATTCAGGAACAATTCGAAAACGAATCGGATGACATTTACAAATCGGCAGATGGCAAACGCGACAATTACATTTTTATCTCCAAAAAAGATCAGAAATTAGAAAAGATCGTCCATGCTTCTCAAACAAAAGAAAAATTTACACTGCTTTTCAGTTCAGAAAACAATATTTTTGCCGAAAGGATTCAGATAATCCATCAGAATATAAAATTGAAAATCGAACTGAATTATTTCAAATCAGAATAAAAACTTAAACTAATCCTAAACTTAAACCAAGCCCAAAATGAGAAAATTTGTTTTAATTGCATTTGTTTTATTAATCGGAATCCAAGCAGAAGCGCAAGTAAAAGTTAGTCCAGGACTAAGAGGTGGTTTGAATGTATCAACATTAACGAATATTGATGATAATAGCTCTAAAACTGATTTCTATGTTGGTGGATTGGTAAATATTAAATTCAATAAATTTTTCTCGGTTCAGCCAGAAATAAATTATTCCAGACAAGGTGATGAAGGAAGATATTTTGAAAACGGCCGTTATTATTCTGAAAAGTATGAGTTGAATTATATAACACTGGGAGCGGTTGCAAAATTTAACTTTGGAGGTGGAGGTTTTCATTTATTAGCAGGACCATCATTAGATTTAAAAGTTAGTGATAATTATATAAATACTAATCCTGAAGATTTTGATCTTGCATTTGTTGGAGGTCTTGGTTATACTTTACCAAATGGTTTAACTTTTGAAGCTCGACTTAAACAAGGATTAATTGATATTTACGGTTATAACGGATATGATTATGACAATAATGGATATTACTATAATGATGTAATCTTAAATCAAGTTTTCCAAATCGGAATTAGTTATACGTTTAAAACAAAATAAAAATGAATAAAAGAATATTCTTCTTTATTGCTGTTTTTTTCTCGCTTTTAAATATACAAGCGCAAGTATCAGTTAAACCAGGTTTAAGAGCTGGATTTAGTTTTTCTACTATTTCTGAAATGCACGCCGATTATAAAACTGATTTTTATGCTGGTGGTTTTACAGAAATTAAGATAACAAGAATTTATTCCCTTCAGCCTGAAATTAATTACAGCAGACAAGGTTCTAATAATGTTGCGCGAAATTATTTTGATGAAAATACACAGACCAATAAAGTAGAACATTTAGATCTTGACATCAACTATTTGTCTCTTTCTATGATAAATAAGTTTACGTTGCCACAAGGAATTCAGTTTCAAGCACTAACCAACATTAGATATTTTATTGAATGATAATCTTGCGGTTAGAAAAGCACAAAATGATCTTGGTTTGGTTTTAGGAGTCGCTTATGCCCTACCTTCAGGTTTGACATTTGAAGCTCGATTTAAAAAAGGACTGCTTGATGTTTTAAGCAGCGATTATTATCAAAACGACTCCAATAACCATTATTTATTTGGAGATTATAACACAAATATTAATTTTCAGTTAGGGGTTTCCTATTCATTTGGAAAATAAAAAATATGATTTTACAAGATTTTTATAAAATACTATCAGAAGAAAAAGTATCTGATTCAAAATATACTGTTACAATTTTAGTCAACGAAAAACACGAGGTTTTTAAAGGACATTTCCCTGGAAATCCAATTATGCCTGGTGTTTGTATGATTCAGATTATCAAAGAACTTACAGAATCTATTACCAAAAGTTCGCTGATGATCCAGTCTTTGGCAAATGTAAAATTCATGGCGCTGATTAATCCAGAGGTTACTCCAGAATTGCGATTGGAATTGGATGTTACAACAACTGAAGACGGTTTGGTAAAAGTGAAAAACACGACTTACTTTAACGACACAACTGCTCTTAAATTGAGTAATGTGTACAAAAAAATATAATTATGAAACTATTACTGACCTTATTTTTATGGATAGGTTTTGCTGGAACGCCAGATTTGGCTTCGATACGCAAAATGTATTCTGATGTGGCAAAATCAGAAACCAACGCCAAAGAGTTTGTAGACAAACTTGCGGGTGTTTCAAGTAATGATGATAAAATTTTATTGGCTTATAAAGCGGCTTCTATTTTATTGGATTCTAAATTTGAAAAAAAATTAAGCCAGAAAATGGAACGTTTTAAAGAAGGTGCAAAATTGCTTGAAGCAACAATAAAAAGTGATCCAAGCAATATCGAAATGCGAATGATTCGATTGAGTATTCAGGAAAATGTTCCTGGTATTACAGGCTACAAGAAAAACATTAAAGAAGATAAAAAATTCATAACCACATATTATGCATCACAAGGTGCGGCTTTGAAAGATTATCTTAAAGACTTTGTTTTACAATCTAAAAGTTTCTCCGAAAAAGAGAAGCAATTTGTAAAGTAAGCGCAATAACACCTCATGAAATCACAGCAAGAATTACTTAGTTCGACCAACTTTTGTGTTATTGTACCTACGTACAATAATCAAAAAACGCTGAAAAAAGTATTGGATTCTATTTTAGATTTCACCACAAATGTCATTATTGTCAATGACGGCTCAACTGATTCTACGAGCGAAATTCTAAAATCATATTTACAGCTTACTCAAATTCACCATCATAAAAATTTAGGAAAAGGACGAGCGCTCAGAAACGGATTTAGAAAAGCATTGGAATTAAATTTTGAATATGCCATAACAATCGATTCTGACGGACAGCATTTTGCAGCAGATATTCCTGTTTTCTTGGAAGCAATTCAAGATGAGCCAAACGCTCTCTTGATTGGAAGTCGCAATATGACTCAGGAAAATGTTCCGAAGAAAAGCAGTTTTGGCAACAAGTTTTCTAATTTTTGGTTCAAGTTTGAAACTGGAATTAAACTAGACGACACACAATCTGGCTTTAGATTGTATCCGCTTCGATTACTGCCAAAACGTTTTTATACCAATAAATTTGAGTTTGAAATCGAAGTTATCGTGCGAGCTGCTTGGAAAGGAATTGTGGTAAAAAATATTCCGATTCAGGTTTTATACAATCCTGCAGAAAGAGTTTCACATTTTCGTCCGTTTCAAGATTTTACCCGAATCAGTATTTTGAATACGGTTTTGGTTACCAATGCTTTGCTATATATAAAACCGAGAGATTTTTTTAGAAGAGCTAAAAAAAAAGGTTTTAAAAAATTCTTCCTAGAAGATATTTTAGAAAGCAACGATTCCAATTTTAAAAAATCTGCAGCAATTGCTCTTGGTATTTTTATCGGACTTTCGCCTTTTTGGGGATTTCAAACCATTCTGCTTTTTACTTTTGCCGCTTTGTTCAGACTCAACAAAGTCATTGCCTATCTTACTTCAAATGTAAGTTTCCCGCCTTTTATTCCGTTTATTGTTTATGCTTCACTTCAGGTTGGAAGTGTTTTTGTATCCAGCGACGCGCCGTTGGTTTTAGATAGTTCAATCACGCTCGACGATATTCAAAAAAATGCTACGCAATATATCGTAGGAAGTCTTATTTTAGCAACCGTTTCAGCACTATCAGTTGGTCTCATAAGTTATTTGCTTTTAACGGCTTTTAGTTCTAAAAACAAACCGAATATTTAAGTTAAGTTTGCCACAGATTAAAAGGATTAAAATGATTTTTACATCTAGTTTGTCAGGCTGACCGAAGTCGAAGCCCACGTCCAATTGGAACGCCCTTCGACTTCGCTCAGGGTGACAAACTAAAGCTAATCTTTTTATCTATGGCAAAAAAATAAAATTACCATGCATCAATACTTCTACGCCATTCATTTATTTGTAAACCGAAGAAAATCTCTTTCGGTTCTATTGGCTGTTCTGATGCTTTTGGTTTTTGGATTTTTTGCTTCAAGACTAAAGTTTGAAGAAGATATAACCAAACTTATCCCAACCAACGACAAAACCGATGTTACTGCCAAAGTCTTAAAACAATTAAATTTTGCGGATAAAACAACCGTAATTTTTAGCTTGGATAAAAATGGTTCTGCCGAGGATTTGAAAGAAATGGCAACTGTATTTTCAGACAGCGTTTCTAAATCCTGCAAACCATACATAACCGGAATTCAAGGAAAAATTGACGAAGAAAACATTCAGGAAACTATAGATTTTGTTTACAATAATCTGCCGCTTTTTCTAGATGATAACGATTATGCTGCTATAGAGAAGAAATTGAAGAAAGACAGTATTGCAGCAACCGTTCAAGGAAATTACAAATCGATTATTTCTCCGTCTGGCTTTATTACCAAAGATTTTATTCTGCAAGATCCGTTTGGGATTTCTTTTATCGCTTTAAAAAAATTACAGCAATTAAATATTGGCGACGATTTTACGCTGGAAAATGGTTTTGTAATGACGAAGGATAAAAAGAAATTGTTGCTTTTTATCACATCCAATATTCCGTCGAGCGAAACAGAAAAGAATACCATTTTTGCTGAAAAATTGAAATCGATTCAGGAAAATCTAAATACCCAATTTAAAGGAAAAACTTCGATCAGTTATTTTGGTTCTGCTTTAATAGCGGTTGCCAATGCCAATCAGATTAAAGGAGATATTATTTTAACGACATCAATTGCGATGTTTACTTTAATGCTGATTCTGATTTTATTTTATAGAAAAGTCTTAATTCCGCTGATTATATTTTTGCCAACCGTTTTTGGCGGTTTATTTGCTGTGGCGTTTTTATATTTCGCTAGAGAACAAATCTCAGCAATTTCATTAGGAATTGGTTCTATTTTATTGGGAATCACGATTGATTATTCTATTCATATTCTTACGCATTACAAACATAATAGCGATGTAAAAACGTTGTACAAAGACATTACAATGCCAGTCATCATGAGCAGTTCTACAACTGCGGTTGCTTTTTTATGTCTGCTTTTTGTAAAATCGGATGCCTTAAACGATCTCGGAATTTTCGCTGCTGTTATCGTTATGGCTTCGGCTATTTTCTCTCTTTTGATTATTCCTCATTTATATAAACCAAAAGAAAATCCGGCAGATCATAAAAAGAATGTGATTGATAAAATGGCTCATTTTTCTTTTCACAACAATAAAATCTTAATCGGGCTTTGTGTTATCATTACCATTATCTGCTGTTTTACTTATAATGATGTAGGTTTCAATAACGATTTATCGCAGCTGAATTTTATTCCGAAAGAAATTAAAGCTGCCGAAAAACAGTTGGAGGAAAGCACGAGTTTAACTTCCAAAACGATTTATGTTGCTTCGTACGGAAAAACAATAGAAGAAGCTTTACAGCATAATAGTCAGCTTTTTGATGATTTATCTGCAGCAAAAAATCAAGATAAAATTCTAAATTTCAGTTCAGTTGGTGGAATTGTGCTCTCGCAAAAGGAACAAATCAAAAAAATTGAAAAATGGAATTCGTTTTGGACTTCGCAGAAAAAACAATTTATAAAATCTGAATTAATTTCAGAAAGCGCTAAACTTGGTTTTAAACCTTCAACTTATAATTTATTTTTTGATCATTTAGATTTTGATTTCAAACCGATTTCTGCCAAAGATTATCTTCAAATAAAAGCACTTCAACTACAAGAATTCATAACCGAAAAAAATGGTTTTTATACTATTTCAACTTTAGTAAAAGTTGCTCCAGAACAGCGAGATGCTTTTGTAAAATCGGCTTCCGCAAAGGCAAACGTGATTGCAATCGATCGTCAGCAGATGAACGAAACGTTTTTCAGCACTTTAAAAACCGATTTTAATTCGTTAGTAAATTATTCTTTTGTAGCGGTAATTTTAATTCTATTTTTCTTTTTCCGAAGAATCGAATTAGTAATCGTAAGCTGTATTCCAATCGCTTTAACCGGAATTGTAACCGCAGGAATTATGGGCATTTTTGGCATTCAGATGAATATTTTCAGTATGATTGTCTGCACCTTAATTTTTGGTCACGGAGTCGATTTTAGTATTTTCATGACCAGCGCCTTGCAAAAAGAATACACCAATGGAGTCAACGAAATTGCAATTTACAGAACCTCTATCATCTTGGCTGTAATCACGACAATTTTAGGAATTGGTGCGATGATTTTTGCTAAACATCCTGCGCTTACTTCAATCTCATTAGTTTCATTAATTGGAGTTTTTGCAGCGTTGATTATTACTTTTATTTTCTATCCGATTTTATTCAAACTGTTTTTATCGAATCGTCCTAAAAAAGGAAATCCGCCTTTTCAATTGCGAACTTTTGTCCATGGCGTAATTTCATTTGCTTATTATGGTTTGGGCGGCATTATAATGTCGGTTTTCAGTTTTACTATTATGCCGATTTTGCCTTTCAGCAAAAAATCCAAAATGAAAGCTTTCCGATATGTGATTTCAAAATTCATGAAATCGGTACTGTATTCGAATCCGTTTATTCGTAAAAAAGTTGTTAATAATTTCAATGAAACTTTTGAGAAACCAGCCGTAATTATTGCAAATCATTCTTCATTTCTAGACATTTTAGCAATCGGAATGCTGAGTCCAAAAATCATTTTCTTGGTGAGCGACTGGGTTTACAACTCTCCAATTTTTGGTGGTGTTGTTAGAAAAGCAGGTTTTTATCCCGTTTCTGAAGGTCTTGAAGGCGGTGTTGAACATTTGCGAAAAAAAATAGAACAAGGCTATTCGTTAATGGTTTTCCCAGAAGGAACACGTTCCGAAAGCAATGTGATTAAACGATTCCACAAAGGTGCTTTTTTCCTTGCCGAAGAATTTAAACTCGATATTATTCCGGTTGTTATTCATGGTGCTTCAGAACTAATTCCAAAAGGGGATTTTGTTATTCACCACGGAAAATTAACGGTTACAATTCTAGAAAGAATTGCTCCAGATGATCTTTCGTTTGGAAATAATTATGCCGAAAGAACCAAACAAATCAGTTCGTTCTTTAAAGCAGAATATCGCAAAATTAGACAAGAACTTGAAGGCCCAGATTATTTCAAAACAATGTTAATCAACAGTTATGATTACAAAGAAATTGAAATTGGGCAAAGCGTAAAAAAGGATTTGAAACAGAATCTCGAAACGTATTTCAGCTTAAATAAATACGTTCAGCCAAAAGCAAAAATCCTTCATTTAGGAAACGATTATGGGCAATTGGATGTTTTATTGGCTTTACAAGAACCACAGCGAAAAATATTTTCTTTTATAAATGATGAAGAAAAATTGCTGGTTGCCAAAACGAATTATTTAGTTAAAAAGAGAAAAATAACATATCTCGACAAATTAGAATCGCCATCTGAAAATCATTATGATGTACTTCTAATTTCTGACGAAAGCTATCACGATGAAATCGAAAAACAGATTCTAAACGTTTCTTTTATAATTTTAGTCAATTGTTCTCGTTTAAAAAGTCAGTTTGAGAATTTTGAAATTGTTTCTGAAGAAAATGCTTTACTAGTTTTAAAGAAAAAAGGATGAAAAAACAATACGATGTAGTTATAATTGGCAGCGGTTTAGGCGGATTAGTTTCTGCTGTTATTCTGGCAAAAGAAGGCTACAGCGTTTGTGTACTCGAAAAAAACAATCAATATGGCGGAAATCTTCAGACTTTCGTTAGAGATAAAACCATTTTTGATACAGGAATTCATTATATCGGAGGTTTAGGCGAAGGTCAGAATCTTCATCAGTATTTCAAATATGTCGGAATAATGGATCATTTGAATCTAAAAAAACTGGACGAAAATGGTTTTGATATTATTTCTTTTGATGATGATAAAACCGAATATCCGCATGCGCAAGGTTTCGAAAATTTCATTCAGCAACTGACAAAATACTTTCCTGAAGAAAGAGAAAATCTCGAACAATACTGCCAGAAAATAAAAGCAGTCTGCAAAACATTTCCGCTTTACAATCTAGAATCGCAAGGAAAATATGATGATGAAATTTTAGCGCTTAACGCGAAAGAAACTATAGATTCTTTTACTGAAAATGAAAAACTGAAAGCGGTTTTAGCTGGATCCAATTTTCTTTATGCCGGAATTCCTGACAAATCGCCTTTTTACGTTCATGCGCTTGTAGTCAATTCGTATATCGAAAGTTCATGGCGATGTGTAAATGGCGGAAGTCAAATTACTAAACAATTGCTAAAACAATTAAAAAAATATAGCGGAGAGTTTTTCAAACATAAAGAAGTCACCAAAATTGAAGTCGAAAACCAAAAGGTAAATTCGGTACAAATGAAAGACGGGACCGAGGTTTCTGGAACCTATTTTATTTCGAACATCGAACCAAAAACGACTTTGAAAATGGCGGGTCAGGAAAACTTTAGAAAACCGTTTTTCAATAGAATTCAAAATCTGGAAAACGTACTTTCTGCTTTCAGTTTGTATATCGTTTTTAAACCTAAAACTTTTAAATATATCAATCATAATTATTACCATTTTAAAAGTGCTAATGATGTCTGGACCGCTTATGATTATGACGAAAATTCGTGGCCAAAAACTTTTATGGCTTCTATGAATCCGTCGAAAAAAGACGAAGAATGGGCAGATGGAATGACGTTTTTGACTTATATGAAATATGATGATGTTAAAACTTGGGAAAACACTTTCAATACCACTTTTGAAGAAAATGATCGAGGAGAAAGTTATGAGGAATTCAAAACTAAAAAAGCGGCTAAATTTTTAGAAGAAATCGAGAAAAAGTTTCCTGGGATAAAAGATTGCATCAAATCAGCGCATACTTCAACACCACTTTCCTATCGTGATTATATTGGCGGAGACGGCGGAAATATGTACGGATATGTTAAAGATTCAAATAATCCGATGAAAACTATGATTCCGACTAAAACTAAGGTAGAAAATCTTTATCTTACAGGCCAAAGTATTAACATGCATGGTGTCTTGGGTGTTACGGTTGGAGCGGTCATAACTTGCTCTGAAATTGTAGGAAAAGAATATCTGCTGGAAAAAATTAAAAAAGCATCTGAATAATTGCATCATGAAAAGCCGAATTTTTTATTTCTTCCTTATCGGTTTTTTAAGCTTGATGACTTCCTGCGGTACTTCAAAATCAAAAAAACATATACCAGATATCACTGCTTTTAATTCGACAAAACCTATTGTCGAAAAAATATCAGACAGTATTTTTCTCTCTGGAAAAAATTCACTTTTAAAAAACAAACAAGGTCTTTGGGAATTATATGTAGAAGGTGATCCCCTAGAAATTGGACTTTCGACTGGCGCATTGACTGATTCTCTTTTGCACAAACAACAGCGTATTTTTTTCTCAAAAATAACCGATTTAATTCCGTCAAAATTCCAGCAGAAAATGCTTCGTCAGTTTTTAAAATGGTATAATCGAAAATTATACTTGAATGTTCCTGACGAATATCAAACCGAAATTTATGGCGTTTCGCAATATACTTCGAATGACTTTGATAATATCGCACCGCAATATCAGCGCAGTTTGTACTTACATGCCGCTCATGATATTGGACACGCGTTACAAGATTTGGCATTAGTGGGCTGTTCTTCTTTTGCAGCTTGGAACGAAAAATCGGAAGATGGAAATTTAATTCTGGCTCGAAATTTTGATTTTTATGTGAATGACGCTTTCGCGGAAAATAAAATCGCGGCCTTTATCAAACCAAAAGAAGGATATCCGTTTATGATGGTAACTTGGCCCGGAATGATCGGAGCCGTTTCTGGAATGAATTACAAAGGATTGACTGTAACGATAAATGCTTCTAAATCTAAAATTCCGTTGAGTGCCAAAACTCCGATTTCGATCTTGACCCGAGAAATTTTGCAACATGCGAAAAATCTGGACGAAGCCATTGCCATTGCAAAAAAAAGAAAAGTCTTTGTTTCTGAATCCATTATGGTTGGAAGCGCTAGTGATAACAAAGCCATTTTAATTGAAGTTTCTCCAAATAAAATGGACGTTTATGATGTTCCAAACAGCGATCAATTAATTTGTTCGAATCATTTTCAAGGTGAAGCTTTCAAAGAAGATAAACGAAATCTGGAACAAATTGCCAACAGCCATTCAGAATACCGTTATGAAAGAATGCAGGAATTGCTGTCTGAAAATCCGAAAGTAAATCCTGAAATTGCTTCAGAAATTCTTCGAGACAAAAATGGCTTAAAAAATATTTCTTTGGGATATGGAAATGAAAAAGCACTCAATCAGTTACTGGCGCATCACGGAATTATCTTTAAACCAAAAGAAAAATTAGTTTGGGTTTCGGCAAATCCGTTTCAATTGGGCGAATTTGTTTGTTATGATTTAAATTCCATTTTTGCTGAAAATAGAAATGCAGCAAAATCTTTTCAAAAAGAAAATCTGAATATTGCCAAAGATCCTTTTCTTAAAACGACCGCTTTTCAGAATTTTAAAAAATTTAAAATTGAAGATCATAAAATAGATTCCATTTTAGAAAGGAAAAAAAACGTTTCTTCTGAGTTTCTTCAGAATTATCAAGCATTAAACCCTAATTATTGGGTTGTATATTATAAGGCAGGATTGTACTTTTACCAAAAAAAGGAATTTCTTCAGGCAAAGCTTAATTTTGAAAAAGCATTAAGTCATGAAATCACTACAGTTCCTCAAAAAGAAGAGATTGAAAAATATTTAAAAAAAGTCAAAAGAAAATTACAATGATTCCAGCAATAGAAAAAGATTCTTTAGAAGAGATTAAAATTTTTCAAGAAAAAAAATTAGCCGAACTTTTAGTTTATATCAGTGAGAATTCTCCTTTTTATAAAAGACTTTTTGCAGGACAGAATATTGATATTTCGAAAGTAAAAACGCTGGAAGATTTACAACATTTACCTGTTACAACCAAAGAAGATTTACAGCAATACAATGATGATTTTTTGTGTGTTCCGCAACATAAAATTATAGATTACGCTTCGACTTCGGGAACTTTAGGCGATCCCGTTACTTTTGGTCTAACCGATTCTGACTTAGATCGATTGGCTTATAATGAAGCGATTTCATTTGCCTGCGCTGGAATTGCAGAAGGCGATGTGGTACAGTTAATGACCACAATCGATAGAAAATTTATGGCTGGTTTGGCTTATTTCCTAGGACTTCGAAAACTGAAAGTGGGCGTAATTCGTGTTGGCGCTGGAATTCCAGAAATGCAGTGGGATTCTATTTTAAAATACAATCCGTCTTATTTGATTACAGTTCCTTCTTTCCTTTTAAAATTAATCGAATATGCTGAAATGCACGGAATCGATTATAACAATTCGAGCATAAAAGGTGCCATCTGTATCGGGGAATCTTTGAGAGAACAAGATTTCTCCATGAATATTTTATCTAAAAAAATTACTGACAAATGGAATATTAAGTTGTTTTCTACTTATGCTTCTACCGAAATGAGCACCGCTTTTACAGAATGTGAACACGGAAAAGGCGGACATCATCACCCAGAATTGATCATTGTTGAAGTTTTAGACGAAAATAATCAGCCAGTAAAAAACGGGGAAACGGGCGAACTAACCTTCACTACTTTAGGAATTGAAGCGATGCCTTTACTGCGTTTTAAAACGGGAGACATGGTTCAGTTTCACGACGAATCTTGCGCTTGCGGAAGAAATACTTTACGTGTTGGTTCAGTTGTTGGCCGCAAAAAACAAATGATTAAATATAAAGGCACAACTCTTTATCCACCAGCAATGAACGATGTTCTAAGCAGTTTTGATAATATTGAAAATCATTTGATTGAAATTTCAACTAACGATTTAGGCACAGATGAAATCTTGATTAAAATTGCGGTAAAAAATCAAACCCCAGAATTTTTACAAGAAATAAAAGATCACTTTAGAGCCAAATTGAGAGTGACTCCAAAAATAGAATTTGCTTCAAAAGAAGTTTTAAATCCGTTGGTTTTTAATCCAATGAGCCGAAAACCAATTCGATTTTTTGATTATAGAAAAACTTCTGTTTAAGAGATAAAAAAAAGCCTAGTTTATTCAAACTAGGCTTTTTCTTTTTATTTAATAAGCTTCTTCTAACACACCAGTCGATTGAACTACTTGTGGTGCAGTTGAAAATGACTGGCCGTTGGCATCAACCACTCTTACGTATAAATTATAATAAGTAGATTTAATTGATGTTTTTGTCAATAAATATAACTCTGAACCTGTTCCAATTTGCAAGTAAAATGAATCTGGATCTTGTTGACGTTTAATCCACCAATAATAAGAATAAGGAGCGGTTCCTCCTGAAGCTGTTGCAGACCAAGATCCCATTGATGTTTTTGTTACATAAGTTGAACCTGTAAAACTTGCAGTGGGAATAGGTTCCGGAGTTCCTGTTAAATTAATTGTAACTTTTTTTGTTGCCTCTTTTTCAAATGAAACGCCATTAATTTTACCTCTTTGATGTTTTGCTTTTAATGTAAATGTATATGCCTTACTTGGAGCTTCACCTTTAAATTCAAAACTGCAACTAAATCCATTTCCAATCATTCGCAAATATTTATAATCAGCTGGGTCTGCATCCCAAGCATATTGAACATCTAAAATGCTTGTTGCATTATGTATTGCAGAAATTGTAAATGGCACTTTTCTAGTTGGGTTGGTTTCGTAAGGATTTAAAGCTAGGTTTAAAGCATAGGTTCTATAATAGTGTGTACCTGCTAAATAAACATCATTGATACAGTTTTGAAATACTTCATTAGCTCCTTGTTTAGAATATACAATGTTATCGCCTTCTACAATAATTGCAGAATGGTCGACTCCAATAAAATTACGATTTTTATAATCCGTTAAATTATTCCAATAAATAACTTTTGTGGCGTTGCTGCTGCTATCTTCTACAAATATTCCATTTTGAATAAACCTAGTATAAACATCTCCTGGCAAATCTATTTTTTCTTTTGTTTCTAGATATTTTTCACTTAAAACAAATGAAAGTCCATGACAGTTATATAAATTATCTTCTGGTTCAACTTTCACTTTAGCAAAAGAACAGTTTTCTTGTGTTGATGTTTTTCTTGTACTTGCGATATTTGATACTGTGGCTGTTTCTGCAAGATTTTCATTTTTTAAAATATTTTCCTCAGAACAAGAAACAAATGTCAAAACAATGAATGACATTATCAGAAATTTTAATTTTTTCATGGGATTAATGTGGTATTTTGGGTTAATAACATAATCATCAAATATATAAATTTAAGATAAATCCTATTTTATTAAATTATTTTTTGTGAACCAATACTTACAATATAAACTTTGAACCTTTGTCTCTCTGAACCTTTGAACCTCAATTTGGTACAAATTGAACTAAATGTTGTAATTTTGCAAAAAATTACGAAGATGGTCAAGATTGGCAACATAGAATTACCCGAATTTCCTTTATTACTAGCTCCGATGGAAGATGTTAGTGATCCGCCGTTTCGCAGGTTATGCAAAACGCATGGAGCGGACATGATGTACTCTGAATTTATTTCGTCGGAAGGATTAATTCGTGACGCTATAAAAAGCCGCATGAAACTGGATATTTTTGATTACGAACGTCCTGTTGGAATACAGATTTTTGGTGGTGATGAAGAAGCAATGGAAATGTCGTCTAAAATTGTTTCTACTGTGAAACCAGATTTAGTGGATATCAATTTTGGATGTCCGGTAAAAAAAGTTGTTTGTCGTGGTGCTGGAGCAGGAGTTTTAAAAGATGTTGATTTGATGGTGCGTTTAACGAAAGCGGTTATCAAAGGAACTGATTTACCAGTTACAGTAAAAACGCGTTTAGGCTGGGATGATAGCTCGATTAATATTGATGAAGTTGCAGAAAGGCTTCAGGATATTGGTGTTCAAGCTTTAACAATCCACGCAAGAACTCGTGCTCAAATGTATAAAGGTCATTCTGACTGGTCGCATATTGCACGAGTAAAAAACAACCCAAGAATTACAATGCCAATTTTCGGAAACGGTGATATCGACAGTCCGGAAAAAGCATTAAAATATAAAAACGAATACGGAATTGACGGAATCATGATTGGCCGTGCAGCAATTGGTTATCCGTGGATTTTTAACGAAATCAAGCACTATTTCAAAACTGGCGAGCACTTGCCTGCTCCAACGGTTATTGATCGTGTTGAAGCTGCAAGAAACCACTTAAAATGGTCTATGGAGTGGAAAGGCGAGCGTTTAGGAATTGTAGAAATGCGTCGTCATTATACAAACTATTTCAAAGGAATTCATTCCTTCAAAGAATTCAAACAAAAATTAGTTACCACTGATGCTCCTGAAGATTTATTCTCTATTATGAAAGAGATTGAAGAGGTTTATGCTGGATATGAATTTGTTTAAAATAATCTTTGATAAAGAACTATAAAAAGAAAGACCTTCAAAAATTTGAAGGTCTTTCTTTTTAATCATCATAATGGAATCGACATTGTAAAATCACACATTTTTGATCAACACTTTTCGTTCCAGAAACTTTGTAAACCAGCCGATGCTCTCCTGTAATTCGACGAGACCAAAAACTTTTTAAATCATGTCTTAAAGGTTCCGGTTTTCCAATTCCTTTAAAAGGATTCTCCCGAATAGATTTTATTAATTCTTTTATTTTTATCGCGGTATCTGTATCGTTTTCTAACCAATATTCAAACTCTTCCCAACCATTTTTAGTAAAACAAATATCCATACAATCTAAATTTCATCTGGGTTAAAGTCCACAAGTTTTCCTTTTTCCATTTGTTCTATAGATTCTGAAAGTCTTTTTCTATTTGCTTTAGTTGATAACAAATGTTGTGTTTCTAATATTGAATTGTATTCCTTCATAGAAATTATTACAACCGCATCTTCTTCCGAATTTCTCGGAACAACAATTATTTCTGATGATTCTGAAACTTCATCAAAATAATTTTTAATATTCTTTCTTAATGCTGATATCGTAATTGCTTTCATAAATTGGTACTTTAAAACGTACGTTCAAAGGTACAATATTTTACATTTATAAACTGGCTATGTAAAATATTTAACTTTTAATTGAAAAAAAGGCCTTCAATTATGAAGGCCGTTTTCTTTATTATACTTGAACTCGTTTCCACTTTCCTCTTTTATAGAAAACAATTCCAGCCAAAGTAATCGCAGTTTCAGCAACAGGAATAGCAATAAAAACTCCTGTTGGTCCCATATTAAAATGTTTGGCTAATACATAAGCAAGTGGAATTTGAAACAGCCAAAATCCGAAAAAGTTGATTCCAGTTGGTGTCCAGGTATCTCCTGCTCCATTGAAAGTATTAATTAAAACCATTCCGATTCCGTAGAAAATAAAACCGATGCTCATGATTTGCAATGCTTCAATTGCAATGGTTTTTACTTGCTCATCATTCGTAAAAAACGAAATAATATACTGTCCAAAAACCAACGTAATAATCATAATCGAAGCCATGAAAATTACATTATATCTTGCTGTTGTATAAACCGATTTTTCTGCACGTTCGATTTGTTTGGCTCCTAAATTCTGTCCAACCAAAGTCGCAGCGGCATTACTCAATCCCCAAGCTGGAAGTATGAAAAACATCATAATTCTTAAAGCTGTCTGATAACCTGCAGAACCATGATCACCACCCGTTGTCGCGACTAATTGTGCCAAGAAAATCCAGCTGCAAGATGCTATTACAAACTGCAGAATTCCAGGTGCTGCAATTTTTACCAAAGCTCGTATTTGTTTAAAATCGGGAGCGAAATAAGGTATTTTGATTTTTAAAATGCCGTTTCCAAAAAACAAATGGTAAACCTGATATAAAACTCCAATACTTCTTCCGATAGTGGTTGCCAAAGCTGCACCAACTAGTCCGAAAGCGGGAATTGGCCCTAAACCATTAATTAGAACTGGACACAAAATAATATTACAAATGTTCGCGATCCAAAGACTTTTCATGGCAATGGCTGCATTTCCTGCTCCGCGAAATATTCCGTTTATTAAGAACAAAAGCATAATGCACAAACTAGAGCAAATCATAATCTGAGTAAATCGGAAACCATGTTCTGCAGATTCTACAGAAGATCCCATCAAAATTAAAATTTCTTTGGCATAAATAACCCCGAAGATGCTCATCAAACTGTTAACTGCAAATGCAATTATAATGGCTTGCATTCCAGCTTTTGCTGCAGCGACAGGATCTTTTTCTCCAATTCTTCTTGCCACAACTGCTGTTGCTGCCATACTCATTCCAATTGCGAGAGAATAAATTACTGTTAATACAGATTCGGTCAAACCAACGGTCTGAATGGCAAAACTACTATGTTCTAAATGTCCAACGAAATATAAATCGACTAAAGCAAAAACCGATTCCATCATCATTTCTAAAACCATCGGAATGGCTAGTAGAATTACTGCTTTTTTGATACTCCCAGAAGTATAATCAAAAGACTCGTCGCCTTTTAAGGCTTGTTTTAAAGTGGTAAAAATTTTAGAAAAGAAGCTTTTCTTTATAGATGTTTCTGTCATGATATTTTAGGATAAATAATAAAATTGGTCCAGATGTATCTTAATCTGAACTAAAAAAGTAAACGTAAGTATCCTAATTATTCTAAAAAAATAAAATAGGATTAGGCAGAAACAATCATATGCTGTAGATTTTCAAGGCAGTAAATATAAGTAATATTTCTAAAGAAGAAATTAATCCAGTAATTTTTTACTTACTCGGCTGCTTGCAATTAATGAAGCAACAAACCCTAATGAAATAATGGTCGTCATTACTATTAGAACATTTTCTATTGTAAAAACAACAGGGTAAGCCAAAGTTGGTGTGATCATGATGAGTTCAAACTTCTGCTGTAATAAGACAAGGATTATACCTAAAGCAAGTCCGATTAAACCACCAAAAACACTCAATAAAGTTCCTTGAAGTAAAAATATTTTTCGAAGTCCCGTAATATCCGTCCCTAAGTTGAACAGCGTTTTTAGATTTCCTTTCTTTTCTAAAATCATCATAATCAATGCGCCAATCAAATTAAAAAGAGCCACAATAATTACTAATGTAAAAATCAGATAAACTGCAATGTTTTCGGTATTTAGCATTCTATACAAAGACTCGTTTAGCTGTGCTCTATTTTTTAAAGTGATTTTATTTTTAAAAATAGATTTGAGCTGAGTCTTTACTGCTCCCTCATCTGCGTTTTCTTTTAATTTAAATTCAATTCCAGAGATCTGATTTGGTTTGTACATGAGTAATTCCTGTGCCAATCCTAAATCTGCAAATACATATTTTGAATCTAAATCTTCACTAATCGAATAAATTCCAACAGGTAAAACATCGGTTTTAGTGAACGCTTCTTCTGGATTTTCGATTGCGCCTTTTCCTGGTTTAGGAGCAAAAACCTGAAGTGGGTTTTCAAAATCAAGAATTCCCATTGAGAAATTTTGAGCTAATCCGTAACCAATTACAACCTGATAACTGTCTGGTTTGAGCCACTGTCCATTAAAGAGTTTTTTCTTAATATCGTTAACAACTGGATAAACACTATCAACTCCTTTTAGATAAGTAACTTGCTGTTTGTCTTTAAATAAAAACAAAACACGTTCTTCTATAATTTTGGTATAAGAAGCAACACCATTGATTTTCTTAATTTCGTTTTCCTGATCGGGAGTAAGTAAAAAAGACTTTCCATAAGTATTTGTCAATTTTAAGTCTGGATCAATTTCGTTTGTAAACGAAAGACTAAAAACCTTTAATCCGCTAAAAACAGATAAAACCACAAACAAAGCCATTGTTCCAACAATGATTCCCATGCTGGCAATACGATTGATGATATTGATAGCATTGTTTTTACTGCTGCTAAAAATATAACGTTTGGCTATGTATAAGGGGAAATTCAAATTATGATTTTCTTCTTTTTTCTAAAAGATCTCTGTTTTCTATTGGGTTTTCTTTTCCTGCAAGTGCATTGTCGATTTTCTCGATGTAATCTAATGAATCGTCTATGAAGAATACTAAATTAGGAACACGGCGCAATTGTAAACGTACACGTTGTGATAAATCATGTTTGATTAAAGTGGTATTGGTTTTAATTGCCTCTAAAGTTTCTTTGGCTTTTTCTTGTGGAAAAATACTTAAATATACTGTCGCAACAGATAAATCTGTAGTTACACTCACTTTGGATACAGAAATCACCAAATTTGTAATTCCGTTTTTTCTCACTTCACCTTGCAAAATGTCAACCAGATCTTTCTGAATAACACCGCCTATTTTTTTCTGTCTATTTGTTTCCATACTGCAAAAATACTAAAATTTAGTCGTATTACATGCTCTTTTAATTGTTTTAAAAGCTGATAAAGGTCATGGCTTTTGAGGGAATTATTCTACATATTTGATATAAATATAAAACTAATCTATCATGAAAAAAAGAGAACCAATTAGTCATATTATGACTAAAACTGTAGTGACTGCGAACGAAAAAGATGATCTTAAAAAAGTAGTCGAAAAATTAAAAACACATGCCATACGTCACATTCCGATTGTAAAAGGTAAAGAAGTTGTTGGAATTATTAGCCGAACGGATATAAACCGATTAACTTTTGGAGCTTTATTTGAAGGTCAGGAAAATGCCGATGAAGCGATATTAGAAATGCTAACTATTTCTCAGGTTATGACTTCGAAACCGAAAACAGTATCATCTGACACTATAATAAGAGATTTGGCTGAGATTTTTGTAAAAGAAGATTTTCATGCTCTTCCCGTTGTTGATGAAGGCGAACTTAAAGGGATAGTAACCACAACTGATGTTGTGAAATACTTTTTGGAACAGTACGATTAAATGACTGAAATAAAAAGGGAGCAAAATGCTCCCTCTTATTTTTATCTGCTTTGCAGCCATCCTTCTGGATTATTATTCGATGTGTTTTGAAGAATCAAGAATTTAATAATAGTTTTTCCTGTATCTCCACTTGTTCTTACTTTTCCGATGTTTTGCTTAATAGTCACTTTATCTCCTTGGCTAACCGAAACAGAGCTTAAATTTTGATATACCGTGAAAAAGTCTCCATGCTGAATCACGACTGCTTTATTCACAGGTGATAAAACGATTACTTTAGAAACTTCTCCCGCAAATACTGCTCTAGCGCTTGCCCCGTCTTCTGTTGTAATCTCAACTCCAGAATTATGAACTGTAATTGAAGGATGCAATGGGTGTGGTTGATCTCCATATCCAAGAGAAATAAATCCTTTTTCAACTGGCCATGGTAATCTTCCTCTATTTGCTTTAAAATCTGCAGCTAAAATTTTATCTTCTGGTGTCAATGCAATTTTAGAAGAAGACACTGGTGCTTTTGCTTCGCTAAATCCTGGATTCGCTTTTGCTCTTTCTGCAGCGGCTTTTCTATTGGCTTCAGCAATGGCTTCACGAATTAAACGATCAATTTGTTTATCAATTCTTTTCGCTTCACTTTGTTTTGATCTGATATCTGCAGCAATTTTATTCTTATCCTTTTTAAGGGCATTAACTAATTTCTGCTGTTCTTTTTTCTCTGCTTCCAGCGTAATTTTCTCTTTCTGGTTTTCAGCAATTACCTTCTTTTTTATTTGTCTTTGACCATCCAATTTAGCATTAAAATCTACTAATTGAGCCGTTTTGGACTGAATTTCAAGACCTTGCTTTTTTCTAAAAGCAGTATATTGTTTTAGGTATTGTGCTCTTTTATAAGCTTGTAAGAAACTTTCAGAAGATAAAATGAACATAGCACGGCTCTGTTCAGAACGGCTTTTGTATGATTTTAAAATCATCTCGGCATAATCTTCCTTTAGAACTTTCAATTCTTTTTTAAGTTTATTAACCTGAACCTGATTAATGTACATATCATTACTAATCAGTTTTTCTTGTTTTGCTGTAGTATTGATTAATTTCTCTTTTAGCTTGATTTTGTTTGCCTGAATTAAATATTCATTTACAGCAGATTTCTCTTTTTTTCGAACAGACTGTAGCATCTTTTCGTTATCTCTTATTTCCTGCTGAATTTGAGCTTTACGCTGCTCCAGTTTTTCTTGCTGAGAATCTTGCGCCCATACAAATGTAGTGGCACAAACTAAAACTAGACTTAGGAGAAATTTTGGCATGTTTCTATTTTTATTTTTGCAAATTTACTTAATTGAAACTTTTTTATAACCGCTTGGGACACTATATGGAAAAGAAAGTTCTTCATTAAATGAAATATTGTTGTAATTCAAGTTAATACTTGTTTTTCCTTTTGGCTGTACTGCATTGATTTCGATGCTTGTAGGCAAAGCACCTTGATCAAAATTTTTAGTATCAGAATATGCAATTTGTAAAGTTCTATTTTCTGATGGCTGTGAAATTTCTTCTTTCTGAATTAAATATTTCTCTCCGTCTAAGAAAAAGGTTTTCTTCAAATTGGCATCTTTTTCTTCGTCTAGCCTAAAAAGATTATCTACAATAGTTTGAGTATATTTTCCTTTTCTTAAATCATCAAATGCTTCTCCAACCAACAGATTCTGAACTTTAGAATAATCTAAATCTGTTCCTAACCATTTGCTTAAACTAGTAAAATCACCTTCGTAATATGTACTGTTTATTTTCTCGTAATAACTTACTGCATCAGGTGTTATTAAAGCTTTTGCCATTGTTATTCCTAAGAAACGAATGCTTATTAAAATCTGTTTATCTTTTTCGATTCTAATCTCAGCCGTAACATTTTGGCTTTGTTTTTCATCAACATATTTTGCACTTGCTTTGATGTATAAAGTCGAAAAATCTAACTTATTATCATAATGTTTTTCGATTACTTTTTTGTCTTCTTTTGGTGCAATTGTCTGGCTTGTATTTCCTTGTACTGCTACTGCTTTCGATTTACATGAAATTACAGCAATAGACAATACTAGTATTGATATATATTTTTTCATCTGAATTCTCTTTTTTATTTTTTCTTCTTTAATACTTCATTTGCCTTCAAAAAGTATTCCTCTTTTTTCTTTACATCTCCTAAACCATTGTATGCCTCTCCTAACTGAATATTAAAATTTGATTCTAATTTTAAGTCATCCACCACATAATCAAGACCCATTTCTAAGACGGTTTTTGCATTTTTAAACTGTTTAAGCTGATTACTTCCTAAACCTGCATAGTAATAAAACTGAGCCTGACTCGGATAAACTTCAATCAGCATCATGGCTCTTTTGGTCATGGGCTCGTATTGTTTTGCCTGAGTATAAGCTTCCAGCAATAACATATTGGTTTCAAGATCAGTATCTGAATTTGCTTTTAAATCTTTTTCATAATATTTAATGGCATTTTCAAATTGTCCTTTGCTGTGATAAAATTTTCCAATTTCCTTGGCAACGTCAACATCTTTGTCATTATCAAAGTAAGAAATAGCTTTTTCTAAATCGGCAGAATACTGTGGATTTTTATTTACATAAATCAAAAATTCATTCAAAGTTCTATGTTTGATTTTTGAATCGATTTTTGAACTTGCTAAAATCACATTCATCGATTTTATAGCTTTATCAGCCTGATTGGCATCTAAATAAGTTTTGAATAAACTCACCTGTGCCCATTCAGAATTTGGAATTTCTTTTGCCAATTGCTTTGCTACTTCAAGCGATTTTTCGTTTTCATTACTTTTTGAATATAAGAGAATGAGATTCAAGTAATTTGATTCTTCTTTTGGATCTTTTTTAATCTGTTGAATCAAATTATCAATTTCAGCATTTTGATATTTTCCTTGCGATAAAATCTGTGCTTTGTAAATTTCGCGATCAGAAGATTTTCCGAACTTATCATTCATTTCATTAATCGCGATCAATGCTTTATCATACTGATTGGTAATCATGTACAGCGAAATCAAATCGTCTTTATACTCTTCGTCAAAAGCAATTATTTTTTGAATAATTTCAATTGCCAAAGGATAATTTTTTGTCTCATAACTTACATCGTAAATTCCAAGCCAAAACCATTTGTTTTTAGGATCAAGCTGTGTTGCTTTTTCAAAAGCATCTTGCGCGTTTGGGTATTGCTTAAGCGCCAGATAGTTTTTTCCTAATTCAAAATAAGCAACTGCATCATTGGGTTTCAGTTTGATACATTTCTCCAATGATACAATGGCTTTATCATAATTTTCAATTCCTTTTTGTTTTAAAGATTCATAAAACGAGTCTTGGTATTCGTCTGGTGCCATAGCAATATCTTCGGGTTCTGTCTGTGCAAAAACCGAAAATGATATGCTGAATAAAGCAAAAAACAAAACTGTAAAAACTCTTTTTTTGATCATTTGTAAAAATTAAATTTTAAACAAAACGAAACTTTGCTAATTTTTATTTTATTCTAAAACAGCGTAATCTCCAATGCTGATGCTTGTAAATTTACCATCGTAACTTACATGATTTCCGATCATTGCATTATCAAGATTAGCATTTTTAATTTTAGAATACGTTTGTACCAAACTGTTTTTGATTGTACTGTCTGTTACGTGGCATCCATTTCCAAGAGAAACATTTGGTCCAATTGTCGTATTCTTCAAAACCACATTTTCTCCAATATAACAAGGAGGAATAATTGTTGAATTCTCTAAAGTCACGCCATAATCTACTAAATGTTCTCCGTCATTATGAAGAAAACCTAACATTCTAGTATTCGTTTCAACGGTAACATCTTTGTTTCCGCAGTCCATCCACTCGTCAACACTTCCAGTTTTAAAAACTTTTCCGTTTGCCATCATCGCTTTGATACCATCATTTATCTGGTATTCTCCACCATTCTGAATGTTATTATCCAAAACATTTTGAAGTTCATTTCTTAAAACTCCAACTTCTTTAAAATAATAAATTCCGATAACGGCTAAATCGCTAACAAACTCTTTTGGTTTTTCAACCAATTCTACAATTTCATTATTTTGGTTTAGTTTTACAACACCAAAAGCTTCAGGCTGATCTACTTGTTTTACCCAGATTACAGCATCTGCTTCTGGATCTAATTCAAAATCAGCTCTAATTAAAGTATCTGCATAAGCAATTACAGCTGGTCCAGATAGAGATTCTTTTGCACACATAATCGCATGTCCAGTTCCTAACGGCTGATCCTGGCGGTAAATTGAAGCTTTAGCTCCTAATCCTTTAGCCAAATCTTCTAAGCTTGCTACAACATCGTCTCCAAAGAAAGCTTCATCTCCTAAAATAAAAGCAATTTCTTCAATTGGTTCTTTTAATATTTTGGCAATATCTTCTACTAAGCGGTGTACAATAGATTTTCCGGCAACTGGAATTAATGGTTTTGGAACGGTTAATGTATGAGGCCTCAATCTTGATCCGCGGCCGCCATTGGCACAATTATCTTCATTTTCTTATTTGATTTTATGTGAAGATTTTATAAAAATCTTCATTGGGTTTGGTCTTTCTTTTTTATTATTTCACTCCAGTGCTTCCAAAGCCGCCTTCACCTCTTGATGTTTCAGTAAGTGTTTCAACTTCAATCCATTCTGCTCTTTCGTGTTTTGCAATAATCAGCTGTGCAATTCGTTCTCCATTTTCGATTACAAAATCGTCATTAGATAAATTTACTAAAATTACTCCTATTTCTCCTCTGTAATCTGCATCAATAGTTCCTGGCGAATTCAAAACTGTTACTCCTTTTTTAGCGGCCAGACCGCTTCTTGGTCTTACTTGCGCTTCGTAACCAATTGGCAATTCGATAAAAAGTCCTGTTTTTACGATAGTTCTTTCTAAAGGTTTTAACGTAATTGGTTCTATAATATTGGCCCGTAAATCCATACCTGCAGAAGCAATCGTTTCGTAATTTGGTAAATCGTGCTGTGATTTATTGATAATTTGAATTTTCATTTTTAAATATAAAATTTTTAAAAAGCGTCTTATTTTCTCTTCATTATTCCTTTAATAGTATCTTTTTCAAAATGGTAAACCATATACATAAAAACTAAAAGAAGCGGAATTCCAACATAATATTTTTCTCTAAATCCGTAAAAAGAGATAATTGAAAACAATATTGAAACGCCTAGATAAGCGCCAATTTTGTTCATGTCATAAGGAATTGGGTAATATTTATTTCCTAAAACATAAGAAATAAGCATCATACTTCCGTAGGCTGAAATGGTTGCAATTGCAGAACCATAATAGCTGTATTTCGGAATTAATAGATAATTTAAAATCAAGGTAACAATTGCTCCTACAATAGAAATGTAAGCTCCTATTTTTGTTTTATCAGTTAGTTTGTACCAAACCGATAAATTGTTGTAAATCCCTAAAAAGAAATTTGCCAAAATAATTAATGGCACAACTTTCATGGCTTCCCAATACGATTTATTGTCTAATAACAAATATTTCAAAACGTCGGCGAAAACAATTACACCTAATAAAATCAATGATCCTAAAATCACGAAATACTTGGTAATTACCGCATAAGTCTGCGGTGCGTTTTCATTTTTAGCATGACTAAAAAAGAATGGCTCAATACCTAATCTAAAAGCAGTTGCAAAAAGAACCATAAATAGTCCTAGTTTGTAACAAGCAGAATAAGCTCCAACTTCAGACTTTGCTAAATTTTCTGGAAGTAAATATCCTAATAGAATTTTATCGAAGTGTTCATTTACTGCAAACGCTAGTCCAGCCACTAAAATAGGCAATCCATACTTCATCATTTTCTTCCAAAGCACAGGATTCGAATTTTCGCCCAAGCGAAAGATAATTTGGAGAAAGTACAATAAAAGTTGCCAAACTTGCCAAAAGGTTTGCAATGAAAATATAAGCAATTTGGAAATTTTGTACATATAAATTATCCCAAACAGAATTCGGATTTTCTGCTGCCAATTTTGGCAGATAAATCAAGAAAAATATATTCAGCAATAAGTTTATCACCACATTTCCAATCTTGATTGCCGCATAAACCATTGGTCTCTGATTAGCCCTAAGTTTAGAAAACGGAATTAAAACCAGCGCATCTAAAACTAAAATCCAAACGGTATAAGTAATATATTGAACATCAACTTCGGCTAGATTTGCCAGCGTATTTCTAAAAATTAATCCAACAAAAAGAAAGATTATTGAGGTCCAAAATATAGAAATGGTAGACGTTGCGATTACATTCTTCTTGTCCTCTTCGGCACTGTAAAATCTAAAAAAAGCAGTTTCCATTCCGTAAGAAAGAACTACGTTAAAGAAAACCATCCAAGACAATACAATTGAAACTTCACCATACTCAGCTGTAGGCAAAATTCCTGTATATAATCTCACTAATAAAAAACTTAGCATTCTAGGTAAAACTGTAGCCAGTCCGTAAATTGCCGTTTGCTTGAATAGATTTTTATATAATCCCAAAATATAATTCTAATAATGTTTGTAAGACAAAAATAACCATTTCTTTTGTTTAATGGAGCTTTTGTTGATGCAATAAAGAAAACTTATGATCGTTTTTAGACAGTCATTTTCTTTTCATCTAAAATTTTGACAAAATGAAATCCTTTTGGAGCATAACCTTGGTTATAATAAAATCTATGCGCTCCAAAATTTCCCGTAAAAGCATCCAAGACTATACTGCTGCAATTTAACTCAATTGCTTTTTTCTCTATATAATCGGTAAGCAATTTTCCGATTCCTTTAGATCGATGATCTGGATTAACAACAAAATTGTCAATTTCTAGATATTTTCCCGTCCACAGTTTTGTAGCCGACCAGCAACCTGTTAGACCGAGACAAATATCATCTTCAAATATTGCAATCTGAATATAGTTATGCGGAACCATTTCAGAAAGAAATGATTCATACTTTTCTAGAGATATATTAGGATATAGAAATCGAATTGTATTGATTTGAGCCACCATTTCCTCAATGGTCGTAAGCTCTTTTATTTGTAAAGCCATTATTTAAAAATGAAATAGAATTCAAAAATACTCAAAATATAATCACGAAAGAATCTGTTTTTCCATCATAGATCTATTCTACTTAAACGTCTTTAACTAATTTATTGGACATTGATTGTATTACAGAAAAAATAAATGCACATTTTATACGTTTTATATAAGATTATACGTTTTATATAAGAGCAATTGCTTTAAAAAACTTCTCGATAACAGACAAAACTGAGGAATGTCTAGGCAAATTACTGAAACAAGTAATAATATTTCAACAATATACTTACTCACAGATAATTACAACTATTTTTTAACACAACATGTGAAATATATAAAACAAACATGAAAATTATGTAACATTTTTTTTACAGTCTTTTTTTAAATTTGTCTCAAAGGGAATGAGAAAAGCTAGTAACAACCCTTCATAAAAAAGAAAGCACTGGGACTAATAAAGCTTGTTTGTTCCCATAAAAGACAAAGCATAAGGGATTGATTCAGCTGTATTGTAACCCTAACAAAAACAGAGCACTGGGACTGATAAAGCTTGTTTGTTCCCAAGAAAGACAAAGCACAAGGGATTGATTCTGCTGTATTGTAACCCTTAAAAAAACAGAGCATTGGGACTAATAAAGCTAGTTTGTTCCCATGAAAGACAAAGCACGCAGAGTTATCTGTCTATTTTTATAAAATGGTAGTGATTCTCAACTTAACTGTAATTTGAGAATCACCATTTTATAAAATTATTTTTAAAAAAGAATAAAACTTCCAATAAAAAATTAGCCAGCAAATATTTGCTGGCTAATTTTTTGTCAAGAATCGAAATTATATTCAATTTCTTTTAACTCGGGAACATCATCATCTGTTAATTTTTTTAAAGTATCACTGTTTAATTCTTTTAAAGTTATAATTCTATTGGCTTGATTTTGCACACATTTTTCGAATACGTTACGTGCCAATCTCGCGTTTCCAAAGTTTTCGGTTTTATTTCTATATAATAATTCAAAAGTATCTGTTAGTTTTTCTTTAGCTTCATCAGAAATTATAAAATCTGATTTTAAACAAAACGACTCAAAAATTGCATATAATTGATTGGAAGTAAAATCTTTAAAATAAAAATATCTATTAAAACGAGAGCGCAGTCCTTGGTTCGATTCTATAAAAATTTTCATTGGTTGTGTATATCCCGCCACTACAACTGCCAGATCTTTGCGGTTGTCTTCCATTCTTTTTAACAAAATATTTACCGCTTCAGATCCGTAATCATTGCCAAGTGTATTTTGTGTCAAGGCATAAGCCTCGTCTATAAATAGCACACCCCCAATACTTGAGTTTACCACGTTGTTTACTTTCGTGGCCGTTTGTCCAACATATCCAGCAATGAGTCCTTCTCTATCTGTTTCGTATAATTGTCCTTTAGATAAAAACCCTAAATGCTTGAAAATTCTGCTTAACAATCTTGCAACTGTTGTTTTACCTGTTCCTGGGGGCCAAGAAAAACAGTGTGTAATGTTATCTCAATATTCTTTAACCCATCTCTTGATCTCTTTTTTTGGATTTCTAATAAATTAATAAGTTTTTCAATATCTTTTTTAACTTCATCAAGACCTATCAAGTCATTTAATTCTTGAAGCACTTTTTCTAACGTATCATTTTCTAAAACTTCACTTATTGCTTTATTTTTTTCAAATTCAGAACTTGACTTTATTCCAAAAAAATCTTTGAATTTGTCAACGTTATTAAATTTTTGATCAAAAGCATATTCAATAAAATTTTTATACTTTTTGATGATTTCTTCCTGTCTTGCATCATTTAATTCTTCTAACAAAAAATACTGTTGCTTTGTGTCTTTTGCCAGTGAAATGGTATTATCCTGAATGATATTTTGAAAAATCTTTTTAAATTCATTTGAAAAAATCAATTGATTTAATGCTTTAGATGAATCTTGATCGGCAAAATGTTTATTTCGTAAAACATCATAGTAATAAGCCATTACAAATTGTGCTTTCTCATTTTGCTTTATTTCGATCTTAAAAAGAGTAATAAAATCTGCCAGAAAAAAAAGCTCTGTTTTTAGTAATTTCCCTTGAGATTCACTGTTTTTGCATTCGTTTATCTTTACAATAAAATCTTGATCTTGATTTAATACATCGCAAATTTCAAGAATGCTTCTTGTTTCATTTTCTAGCTTTTTAATAAATGAAGCCGTAAAAACGGCTTCATTATCATTTGTATTTAGCTCTAAATATTTTTTTAAAGACAAAAATGAATCTTCTATAATTGAGATTGGATTTTTTTTCATTGCCCAATATTTTAAGAAATCATCATTTGATGAATAATTTCTTTTGATAATTTTAAATGATCTTCGCAATATTCTTTCCAGGCTAATCCCATTTCTCTTAAATCATATTTGGCTACAATTGTTCCGTACGATTGTTGTACTCCGTTTACTGTTGGGTATCCTATTATATAAATTACCTGCGCTAATTCCAGTGCTAAATCAATATCATGTGTAGAAAAAATAACAGTATTAAATTCAGAAGAGTTTCCAAGTAATTCAAATGCTTTTTTCACTTCTTCTATGTTTCCAACATCAAGGCCTGAGAAAGGTTCATCTAAAACGATAAACTGATCTGATGAAAATAACTGTTCAATTATTGCTGTTCTTTGTCTTTGTCCTCCAGAAAGTTCATTAGGATATTTATCGGCACAATTCATTAAACCCCATTCGTTTAAATACTGATTAATCTTTCCTTCTTTATCACTATTTGAAAGATTTGTTTTTCTTAAAGAAAATTGAAGTGATTCCCGAACTGTTTTATGTCTGAACAAAGTATATTTTTGATCTACAAATCCAATGTCGCCTTCGTGTATTGTTTTTGCCATATTGGGTGCAGGATTTTCAAAATCTTTAATTAAAATTTTCCCTGACGTAGGAGATACTAATCCTGTAAGTGCTTTAAAAAAAGTAGATTTTCCACGGCCAGATCTCCCAACAAAAGCCAAAACTTGTCCTGTACAATCACTTTCTTCCCGAACAACATCTTTTTCTGTAATATTTATATCTTTAATAATAATGTTATTGTCGTATGCAACGCTAAGATTTTCTACATATAGTAGTGTCTCTTTAAATTCGTATTTCATAATTATATTTTTGAATATCTAAATATTGCTTTTCTTAAAAAATTGATTGCGGAATCTAATCCCAAACCAATTAATAAAATGATGATTTGTAATGCAATTATACGTCCGGTATTCATGAATTTATCTGAATTTTTAATTAAAAACCCCAATCCTCCAGAAGCCACTACAATAGATTCAACCGTAACAAGCATCATCCAGGTTATCGCCAGATTTTGTCTAATTACATCAATTACATAATCTAGCCTCCCTAAAATAATTACCTGCCAAAGCACTTCCCATCGCGTACATTTCAACATTTTGGCATGATCAAATTCTTCTTGCGGAATATCTTTAACTACTGCAATTAGAGATGTCGTTAAAAATGTAGTCAGGAAAATAACTAATATCCATACCTGCATCATTCTCGCTTCATGAATAACCATTGTAATGTAAAATGAAAGACCTGTAAAAGGCAAAAACCTAAATTTGGTTATAAATTCAGATACCGGTTTTAATAATGGGATTGGCCACAAATAAGCAAATAACAATGATATTATTGTAGCTAAAAAAATAGAGATGAAACACAGTTTTAAAGAATTAAAAATATGCACGACCAAACCTTCTTTATACAATTCTGTAAAGCCAGTTAATACTTGGCTTGGCGAAGGAAAAAGATGTTTTTGCCCAGATGTTCCTATAAACCAAAACGCTATCAAAAGAACCAACCATGCAGTTATAATAACGGTTCTGTTGATTTTTGATGTTTTTTCAAAGGGAATAAAATATTTTATCATAATTATAGAAGAAGGCCATCATAAGACAGCCTTCTATATTTAATTTTTATTTTAAGAAAGTAATGACAACTCGTCTATTTAATGCTTTTCCAGAAGCAGAATTATTATCGGCAACTGGATCGCTTTGCCCTTTTCCGTCAACCATTTGAAAACGACTTGCCGGAATTCCTTTTTGCTTTAAATAATTTACAACTGCTTCAGCTCTGCTTTTTGACAATGCTAAATTGGCATCTGGATTTCCAACATTATCTGTATGTCCAACAACTGTAAGCTTTGTATTTTCTGCCTGAACCAAAAGATTATAAATTCTTTCAACTTCTTTACTTGATGAACTTGAAATTTCGGCACTTCCTGTATTAAAGTTAATTTTCCATTCTCCAGAAGCTACAACCTCAGTAGCTTTGTTACTGTAGTCTGCTTTATCTGCAGAAGTTGATTCAATATCATTAATATTTTTAAGAAAGAATAAATTTACTGCTTCATCATACGAAACAGGAGTTCCTACATTTTCATTAAATCCAAACGGATTCAATTCTGTCAAATATCCCGAAACCTGATTGTAAACCGATTTATATCTGTTAACTCCATCAGATAAACCAAAATACTGCATTGCATCAGCATAATTAAATACTTTTGAACCTCCCATATTGTAAGTCAATCCGTTTTTAGTTTCTTGCTGTCCTTTAAACATTTTATACCAATATTCTGGAGTTTCAATTTGGTAAGTATCTGCAACTGCCTGCGAAGCTCTTACTTTCCAATCTTCATAATTTTTCATTTGATTTGAAGCCGTAAGTGCCGATTTTAAAATATTCGAAACAATTTCAGGATTTTTTTCTGCCCATTCTTTTACTCCAATAACTACTGTTGGCATCTGGTTATTAAATTCTTTTGTAGAAACAATATCTACAAAACCAGATAATCTGTCAAAAACAGTTTTATCACCAGGTGTCCAAGTCGCACAGCCGTCAATTTTTCTATTTACAGATTTTCCTGTTAACTTACCGTTTACAACTTCTTTCAATGTTACAGTCCATCCTGTAGTCTGCGATTTAATCAATTCTTCAGCAGATTTGATATAGTCATCATTTTCAGATGGATAAATATTTACGGCTTCGGCATCATAAGTAGTCGGATCTGGATTTACTTTTAAACCGTTTACAAAACAATAATTTACTGTTGTAACCCAGTCACCATCACCAAGAACGGCAGAAATAACTGAACCTTTCATAGACTTTGGATCAGATTTCCAATTTGGCGGGCCAATCAATTTATCTTCTCCATTACTCATTCCAACAACACCTAAAACTTGTACATGGTATTTATTTTTACCATATTTTTCATTTAGTGATTTTTGCATAGAGCTAATGTAAAACGGCGCGCCATCTCCCATCATCATAATAGCAAAAGCACTTTTATTTGAAGATGGATAAGCTTCTCCCTTATCAAATTCTTCGATAAATTTCATTTGCATATTGCGTAATTCCGAAAGCCAGTCTTGACGAATAATTTCAAGATTAACTCCGTTTTTTTCCATCAAAGAACCTTTTGTTGTTTTTGGCCTTCCGTTAGAAACAATAATTCCAGATTGAGCATTCCATGCATACGCTGCAATTCTTACTAATGGTTTATTAGTAACTTCTGTAGAAACTTCTTTAGACGGAAGAGCAATTTTTTCAGCGTTCATTACATTATTAACATCCTGTTGATTAAGATCAATACCGCTTAATTGTTTTGACACAGCAGTTTTCAACCCTGGAGATAAATAATAAATTCCCCCTAAAACAACTCCAATTGCTACAATAACAATCAGTAATTCTGAAAATGTAGTTAACTTTTGTGTTCTTAAAATTTTTCCCATTATATATTTGAATTTTATTTATTCTTTATTAAAAAATATCGCCAAAACCTCCGCTTGACAATTTATCTTCCTTCGTCATTTTATAATTTGGTCCAGAATATTTTGTAGAATCCGGAATTGTATTATTTCCGGTTTTAATTTCATCTGCCAAAGAGTCCAATCTTGAGTAGAGTTCATCGTTATCAACAGAATACTTAGAAGTCAAAGCATCAATATCTATTAAGTTCTCAGAAGTCTTTGCTATATCCAGAGCAATTGTTGAAGTCACAACTTCCAAGGCATATTCCAATTCCCAATCCTTTGTAAACATCATAGCGCTTTTTGCACTTTCTGTAGCTTCTCTGGCATTTTTTGCAAATTCATATTCTTTTTGAAGCATTTTGACCGTCGCATCAAAATCTGCAATTTTGATGTCTATTGCTGTTCCTGCCAAAGTCAATTTTCTATCCATTTTTCCAAGCACGTTTGCTCTTACTCCATATTTTTGAATAAAGCTTTTGCTTTGCTCATATTGCGTTGAAATTCTTTGAGATTCACTAAGCTTTTTGGCCAACTCACTTTGCAAAGCCACATATTCATCTGTATCTTTAGCTGCGAGACCATTTACTTTCACCATTTCATCCATTGCCGATTTTAATTTTTCTGACTGACGCTGTAAACTCAAAACATCATCTTGAAAAGATTTTGCTTCTTTTTCAGATTTATTGGCTTCGATCTCCATGTCATTTTTCAATCCTTTTAACTTGGCTTTTGTGTTTTTAAAAACCTCACGGTTCTTGATCATTTTTTGTTTTTGCTCTTCCAATTCATTAAAAGGATTGCTTTGAATTAGAGCTTTGTGAATATTTTTTGTGGCAAAACGAAGCGCTTTGTTAATGACCGGAGCCATCATAATTAGAAAAACCAAAAAAACACCCGTTGCAGATAATGCAATAGCTTGTCCAAGCATTGTAAATAATGGCGGAATAATATAAGTCCAGACTAAATAACCTCCCATACCAAGCAAACCAATCGCTAAAGCAAGATATAGTCCTTTTTCCCCTTTTTTAAGATCTGCTGTTTTTAAAGCAATTTCGCCCTTTGATTCATCAAAGTGTTTTAATATTGGTAATGATAAAAGTGTACTTTTTTCTTGTTCGTACTTATCCATGTCTTTATAAATATTGATTGATTCCTGTAACTACAGTATTTATTGATGCTAAAATCTTTTGTCTTGATAGATCGTTGGCTTCTATTTTCAATTGAATTTCTAAAAGCTGTTTTTCATTATTTGGATCCATTTTCTGAAGTTCTATCTTTTTTAATTCGAGCTCCTTTTGCAATTCAACTATTTTAGTCTCTAATTCTGTCACACTTTTAGAAAGATTATTTTTTTCCTGTGTGATTGAATTGTCTAACTCCTTCTTTTTTGCTAGACCAACAACATTGTATTTTTCGTAAACCTTTTCAATTTCAGCTATATAAAAATTTGCCTTCTCTAAGAGAAACTCTTTTGTTAATTCTGAATTTATAGATTTACCCATCGCAAAAGCCATTTGGTAGCTTTGTGCGTTAGAACTTCCAACAGCTAAAACTGATTTATACATTTCAAAAAAATCAAATCCTTCTATGTTCAAAGAATTGAATCCTTTTTCATAAACATCGAAAACTTCGCTTAAAAAAGGATTCGACGAATTTGAATTGTATATCTCCTCATTATGAATCGGGAACTGGTTACTTAAATTTACTGAAGTCTGTTTTTCTCTTACAAATTCAGATTTCTCATTGCTACTCTCTTCTTCATTTATAAAGAGCTTTTTCCAATTAAAACTATCGTTTGCCATTATTGCTTGTTTTCTTTAGCTCCAATAATAAATTTGATTATTGAACATGAATAAATAAATGGCAAAAATATACTTTTAAATTAAATTATAAAGTTTTTCTTTCAATTTAAATTTAAACTTAAAAAATTACTTACAATTATTTAAACAGTCTTAGGAAAATAATAAGAAAGCAATTCTAAGATTTTTTATTAAACGAAGTAAAGTGGCTATAAAAGCGTTGGAAATAATATTAGAAAATAGATTTTATAGTGTTAATTGCAATCTATGTCTTGTACAAAATAAAAATCAATAATTCTTACAAAATAAGTGATTGATTCAAAAGTGTAGATTTTTTGTACTTCGAAAAAAAACAAAAAAAAAAGGCCAGCATAATTTGCTGGCCTTCTAATTATATTTAATGAATTAATTATCCATTCAAAGCTTCTGCTCCACCAACGATCTCCAAAATCTCACTTGTAATCGCAGCTTGACGAGCTTTGTTATAAGTTAATTTTAATTGGTTTCTTAAAGCTGTTGCGTTATCTGTTGCTTTGTGCATTGCAGTCATACGCGCTCCGTGCTCAGAAGCAAATGAATCACGAATACCTTTGTACAATTGCGTTTTTAAAGACTTAGGAATTAAAGCCAATACAATTTCTTCTTTTCCTGGTTCAAAAATATAATCTCCAGAAACAGCAGCACCATCAGTATTAATAGGCGCTAACGGTAAAAACTGCTCTACCTGAACAATCTGAGTAGCAGCATTTTTAAACTGATTGTATACTAACTCAATTCTATCGTATTCTCCAGATAAGAATTTCTCAGTCAAATTATCTGCAATTCCAGCAACATTTTCAAATGTTAAATGATCAAAGATTGCATTATGATGACCGTGAATTTTATGTGTTTTAACTAAAGCATCACCACCTTTTTTACCAATGGCAAAAACGTCAACTTGCTTTCCAGCATAAAATTCAGTACGATTTTTAATCTCTTTAATAATATTTGAATTGAAAGCACCACAAAGACCTCTGTTTGAGGTTACGGCAACTAACAATACTTTTTTTACTTCACGCTGTGTAGTGTAATCTCCTCCTATTTCACCTTCTAGTGTAGCAGAAAGATCTTGCAATAACTCCGTTAATTTCTCGGCATAAGGACGCATTGCAGTGATTGCATCTTGTGCTTTCTTCAGCTTTGCAGCAGAAACCATTTTCATAGCCGATGTAATCTGCATCGTCGATGAAACGGAAGTAATTCTATTACGGATTTCCTTTAAATTTGCCATCTATTAATTAGAAAATGCGACAATTTTAAAATTAGATAATTAGAATAATGATGGAACATTATCTAATTATCTAATTTATCAATTATCTAATTAGTTATATTTTGCTGAAACTTCTTTTGCCGCTTTTTCGATAACATCTGTAATAGCGTCATCTAATTTACCAGCTTTCAAAGCGTTAAGTGTATCTTTATGTTTGCTATTTAAGTAAGCTAAGAAATCTGCTTCGAATTCTTTTACTTTATTAACAGGTACATTTCTTAATAAGTTTTTAGAACCAGCGTAGATAATAGCCACTTGGTTTTCAACTGTATAAGGATCATTTAAACCTTGCTTCAAGATCTCAACGTTTCTTTTTCCTTTTTCAATTACGTTTAAAGTAACAGAATCTAAGTCAGAACCAAATTTAGCGAAAGCTTCTAATTCACGGAATTGAGCTTGGTCTAATTTTAAAGTTCCAGAAACTTTTTTCATTGATTTAATTTGAGCATTACCTCCAACACGAGATACAGAGATACCTACGTTAATTGCAGGACGAACCCCAGAGTTGAACAAATCTCCATCAAGGAAAATCTGACCATCTGTAATAGAGATTACGTTTGTTGGGATATATGCAGAAACGTCACCAGCTTGAGTTTCGATAATTGGCAATGCAGTTAATGAACCACCACCTTTTACGATAGATTTGATAGAATCTGGTAAATCGTTCATGTTTTTAGCGATACCATCATCAGCGATTACTTTACAAGCACGCTCTAATAAACGAGAGTGTAAGTAGAAAACGTCTCCAGGGTAAGCCTCACGTCCCGGTGGTCTTCTTAATAAAAGAGAAACCTCACGGTAAGCAACAGCTTGTTTAGATAAATCATCATAAACGATAAGAGCTGGACGACCAGAATCTCTGAAATATTCTCCAATTGCAGCACCAGCGAATGGAGCGTAAACTTGCATTGGAGCCGGGTCAGAAGCATTAGCAGCAACGATAACTGTATAAGCCATTGCTCCTTTTTCTTCTAACATTTTAGCGATTCCTGCTACAGTTGAAGCTTTTTGTCCAATTGCAACATATATACAGAATACAGGTTTTCCTGCATCGTAAAATTCTTTTTGATTTAAGATTGTATCGATACAAACAGTTGATTTACCTGTTTGACGGTCACCGATTACAAGCTCACGTTGTCCACGACCAACTGGAATCATAGCATCAACCGCTTTTACTCCTGTTTGTAATGGCTCAGTTACTGGCTGACGGAAGATAACTCCAGGTGCTTTTCTTTCTAAAGGCATTTCGTATAAGTCACCACCGATTGGTCATTTTCCATCAATTGGAAAACCAAGAGTGTTAACTACACGTCCTACCATTTGCTCACCAACTTTAAGAGAAGCAATACGTTGAGTTCTTTTTGCTGTAGATCCTTCTTTAATTCCAGTTGATGGCTGCCTAATAATACAACCCCAACATTATCCTCTTCAAGATTCAATACGATACCTTCCATACCGTTATCAAATTCCACTAACTCACCATATTGAACATTAGATAGCCCGTAAACACGAGCAATACCATCTCCAACTTGAAGTACTGATCCTACTTCCTCTAGCGTAGCACCAGATTCAAAACCTTCTACTTGCTTTCTTAATATTGCTGAAATTTCAGCAGGTTTGATTTCCGCCATCTTAATTTATAATTTAGACACTTTTTGTGTTATAAAACTAATTACTTAACTCTCTTTTTAATACTTGTAATCTGTTAGCAACTGAAGCGTTGTACTGATTATCTCCTATTCTCAAAATAAATCCACCAATAATTGAAGGATCTACTACATTTTCTATTGTAATTTTTTTATCTGATAAAGTTGCAACTTTTGCCAAAACTTTAGCTTCTAAGTCTGCATCCATTGGAATAGCTGTTGTAACTTTTGCTACTTCAACACCATTACTTTCATCAAATAATTTATTGTATTCTAATGCAATTGCATTTAGAATTTCGAATCTTTTGTTTTCGAATAATAAATGAAATAAACCTTTTGTTACTCCATTTACATCTGCAAAAACTTCCAAAAGAGCACTTTCTTTAACTTCAACAGTAGTTGTTGGGTTTTGGATAAATGTACTCAATTCTTGATTCGTCTCAATTGCATTTGCAATTGATTTCATATCGTTATTGACAGCTTCGGCAACACCTTTAGAGTTTGCTAAGTCTAGAATTGCTTTTGCATAACGAATTGCTGCTCTTGTACTTGCCATAATCTTAGTTTAACTTTACGTCACCTAATAATTTCTCTACCAATTTAGTTTGAGATTCTTTATTAGATAGTTCTTCTTTCAATAATTTTTCAGCAATACTCAAAGATAGAGTTGAAACTTGAGATTTCAATTCTGCCATTGCAGCATTTTTTTCGCTTTCGATAGCCGCTTTAGCTTGATCAATCATTTTTTGACCAGCTTCTTGAGCTTCGTTTTTAGAATCAGCAATCATTTTCTCTTTCATTTCGCGAGCTTCTTTCAACATCGCGTCACGTTCTGCACGAGCTTCATTCAAAATTCTTTGATTATCAGCTTGTAAATTTTCCATTTCTCTCTTTGCGTTTTCAGCAGAAAGCAATGCATTTTTAATACCTTCTTCTCTTGCAGTAATAGATTCCATAATTGGTTTCCAAGCAAATTTTACTAAAAGCAAAATTAATATTACCAAGATTAAAGCCTGCCAGAAGAATAATCCGAATGAAAAATCGTTAATTAACTTATCCATTTTATATAACTATATTAAATATTTAATTTCTTTTTTAAAAGTAACAACATCTTTAACCAACCGTTAAAGATGCTGTTATTTCTCTCTTTATTATTTTCCTAAGATCAAAGCAGCGAATGCTAAACCTTCTAATAAAGCCGCGATAATAATCATCGCAGTTTGAATTTTACCAGCAGCTTCTGGCTGACGAGCAATAGCGTCCATAGCAGATCCACCGATTTTACCTAAACCTAAACCTGCACCGATTACTACTAAACCAGCACCTACTAAAGTTGGAATTGTTCCCATAACTATTTATATATATAAAATTAAACTTCTAAATTAAATAATTGCTGTTTCGTCTTCATGGTGGTGAGCATGATCATGATCTTGAACTGCCATACCAATAAACAATGATGATAACATTGTAAAGATGAATGCCTGTAAAAATGCAACTAAAATTTCAATAACAGAGATAAATAATGTCAATCCTAATGAGATTGGCAAATCTGCTGCTAAATTTTTTCCAACAAAAATCATTGCGATCAAACTCATAATTACTACGTGACCTGCAGTAATGTTTGCGTACAAACGAATTAATAATGCGAATGGTTTTGTTAATGTTCCTAAAACCTCAATTGGAGCTAAGATAATTTTCATTGGAACTGGTACTCCTGGCATCCAGAAGATGTGTCCCCAATAATCTTTGTTTGCACTAAATTGAGTAATGATAAATGTAAAGGCTGCTAAACAAACTGTAATAGCAATATTTCCTGTAACGTTGATTCCTAGCGGAGTCATTCCTAATAAGTTTAAGATCCACACAAAGAAAAATACAGTTAATAAGTAACCCATGTATTTACGGTATTTTTTCTCTCCAATATTTGGAACAGCAATTTCGTCTCTGATGAAAATTACTAATGGTTCTAAAACTCTACCAAATCCTGTTGGGATTGGTCATTTTTTATATGATCTTGCTAAACCAGTAAACATTACTAATAATAGTACTGATACGAAAAGCATTGAAACAACATTTTTAGTAATTGAAAAATCTAATGGTTTTTCATTTGATGGATGACCGTGCTCATCAAAGTTGATTGTTCCGGCAGCATCTGTTTTGTAAATTTTACCGTGAACTAATTTGTAGTAGTTACCATCAACTTCTGCAACTTCTTCTCCGTGGTGTAATTTTGAAGAAGAGAAAACTTTTAAACCACCATCAATTAAAATAACTGGTAATGGAAAACCGTAGTGTTTATTTTCTTTTTCATCTGAAAAGAAAACAAAGTCATGAGAATCTTGTAAGTGGTGATCAATAAAAGCATCTACTTTAGCCTTTGGATCAAGAGCAACATGCTCCCCTTCTTCGTGAGCAGTATGTGAAACTACTTTCTCTTCGTGAGCTGTTTCAGTTTGAACATGCGTCGAATCATTCTCTTGATTTGCAAAACCCATAATAGGTAGAGAAGCTACAAAAGCTGAAGAATAAAGCTGAGTGGTTTGTTTGAAATCACCATATCGTGGAAAATCTTATTTTTTTACGTTTCTAAAATTTGGTGCAAAGGTACATTTTTTATTAATATTCAAAAGGATATGAAAAATTATTTTTAAACCTTGTTTTAAAGAATTGTTATTTTAACGCTTTTCATTTAATAATCGGACAGTTAAAAGCGTCTGAAATAACAAAAACAGCACAAATGTTATAAAAAAACTGACTTTTTCAACATCGCTTTCTCCCATTTTATTTTTTAAGATCGGCTGAAGAAATAAATAGGCTAATAACATTTGTGTAAAAGTTCCAAATAAAAATGCCATTCCGACAATTTCAAAATTCTTCTTTTTTACTACTAATAATATAAGGTATAATAAAGACGAAATCGCGAAGAAAGAAAAATACAGTATTTCTAAACTGTAATGAAACTTCTCCGTACTAATTTCACTAAATAAAAAAGCGGCTTTATGAATACAATAAGTTCCTAAAGCAAGACATAACAAATAGAAAACTGGTTTGTAATTTTTTGAAAGCATTTAAAATAATTTTTGTGCAAAGATGCAACTTTTATCTTAAGGCATTTTTATTTACAAACTACTTTGTTTTATTGATATCGTTTACTTGTCGGATTACATTGTACAATGCAACTCCAACACCGGCTAATACAAAAATGGTGTTATAATATACTTTTGGGCTTGGATGTTTCTCGTCAAGCCAGGTTCCGAAATAAGAGAATACGAAAATGATTACTCCCATTTGAAAGGGAATATTAATAAATGCCAACCATTTATTTCTCCTATTATTATTCGGCTCCTTTTCCATCTTCTAGCATTATTACTGTATTTGAATGCGCAAGCATAGTGCAAGTTGCTGTAAAGTCAGCTCCTGGTTCTATAGAAAGTTTTCCTACTGCTACTTCTCCATGAATTTGAGCAGTCGATTTAATATTAAGGGTTTCAAGAACTTTTATTTTTCCATGAAATTCTCCTTCGATGTCTGCATTGTTACAGATAATTTCTCCTTTAATAACTCCTTTTGCTCCTATCACAATTTTGCCCTGCGAAGTAAAATTTCCTATCAACTCACCGTCTAATCTAAAGTCGGCTTTAGAGACTATATCTCCTATTATTGATGTTCCTTCAACAATTCTATTAGTTTTTCCTAATTGTTCAGTTCCGTTTTTTTTTACTTTTTCAAACATGGCGGTTAAGATTTAAGGGGTTTTCGGGGTAAGGTATGCGTCTAGATTCTTTTTAATCTGAACAATTTTGTAATTATCATTTGATATAATGATTGCTTGATCTGGGATTTTATATTTCTTATCTTCTCTAAAAACTCCAGCAATATCATTTGCATAAGCTTCAGATTTTAAACCATGAATAACTACAAAACTTTCTGTTTTATTGTATTTATCTAGAGATGTTGTCAATCTTTCGTAATTTTCAACTAATAAAAATACTCTAATTGCTTCTTCTATTCTTTTAACCGCCTTTGTATCGTTGTTTGCAACACGATATAGTATTTTCCAGTTTTTAGTATCTGTTGTTGTAAAGTTAAGTTTTTCCAAAACAGGAACTTGTTTTTCTAAGATCTCTCTTGCATTTTTACCTTCTTCACTATTTGGGTAATTATCTGAAACGTTCTCAAGTCCTTTTTTATAGGCTTCTAAACCATATACTTTTCCTGAAGTATTGGCTTTTAGCAATTCGTATTTTGAAACAATATCATCTCCCGAATATTGATTAATTAGATTATCAATATTGGCCAAGACTTCATCAAAATGTTCTTCTTCAAAAAGTTTGTACCATTTTTGATATTCTTTGTCTGGACTAGAATTTGGATCGTCTTCTTTATTGTTTAGAATGTGAGCATATCTCGAATCTGGATATTTAGATGAAATCTCTGCTTTTATAGCTTCAGCTTTTGCCGGATTTGTAATTTGATAAATTTTATACAAATTATACATTGATGGCAATACCAATTTTTCTTCAGGATTGTTCTGAAGCAGTTGTTCTAGTTTGTTGCTAGCCAAATTATATTCTTTAAACTTCTCCTTATATATAAGTCCTAATTGATAGTATGAAAAATTACGCTCTTTGCCAATACTATCCATTGCGGTTTGTGAAGTTGGAAGCTGTTTTACATAATAGGCTACAGTATATTTTTCTGGCACAATTGTATCATTGAGCACATTGGCAACTTCTTTAGTAGAAATCGTATCATTCATAGCATCGCTATTTGCACCTTTTATACCTGACAATCGCCAGTTTCCGCCCATAGTTCTACTACCCCACATTTTTTTAAACTGTAGTTTCCCGTAAGCAACTGTTGTTGGATTATAAAAATAGAATGAACTAGCATTATCATTTCCTCCAGGAGGCATTCCAACTCCTTCTGGTTCTACTGGTTTACCCAAAGAATTAGGATTAACAGCTCCATTTCCTGAAAAATCTGCTTGAGAGTTTCGGTCTATATTAGCTAATCGTTCTTTTTCCTTTTCTTCTAAAAGTTTTTTTGCTTCGTCTTTCTTTTTAAGTTCTGCAATATAATTTTCGAAATAAACTTTCTTATCGTTTGGTGGCAGATTATATACTTTAATGATACTGTCATTGCGTTTTGCAATAGCTTCGTATTTAATTACATCATCAAGATTTTTTCTGTTTTTTTCTATAAATGCAAACTCTCTAGTTTTAGGATCCAGTTTAACCAAAGTACTATCATAATACTTGGCTGCCATTGAGTAATCTGTATTTTTAAAATACATGTTTCCAATATTTCTATAGGCAGAAGCCATCAAATACGGATCTTTAGATTTTCTTCCTAAAGACTTATTGTAAAATTTTAATGCGTTTTCTTGATCTTTCTTTTTATCATAATAAACTCCCATTTCATAAAAAAGAACATCATAATAAGGACGATTTTCACGATCAGTCACCAATTTATTAAATGTTTTCAAGAAAATCGTATCATTATCTTTTCCATAATCAAACATCTGTGCTTTTTTCGCGTACGCGTGCATCATGTACTTTCGATCTGCTTTTCTATTTAAATCAATAACCGCATCATAAAAATAAATGGCACTGTCACGTTTTCCTTCTGCCTGGTACATTTGGCCAAGGATAAAACGATATCTTGCACGTTCTTCATTATTTCGAGTAAATTGTTCTGCAACTCTAAGTCTAGAAACAGCACTGTCTTTTTGTTCCAGATTTAGAAAAGCTTCTGCCAAAAGTGCGTTGGCATCTGCATAAGTCTGTTTATCTAAATCTGTCTTTTTAAGTAAAATTTTGATGTTCTTAAGAGCAATCGCGTCATTACCTAGACGCATGTTGGTTTTTTCACGCCAGATTTTTGCCGTATAAATATTATTGCTTTCTGGATATTTGTATAAAATATAATTGAATGCCTCAATTGCCGGAATAAAACGCTGATCATAATATCTTGCTTTTCCCAGCATCAAATACGCTTCGTCAATCTGCCAGTTTCTTTCTCTTCCGCCAATATTCATGGAGTGTTTTTGAATGGCTTTTGTTGCTTTTGTTTCTGCCAATTCAAAATCAGGGTTTTTAGCTTTTTCGGCTTCAGAAAAATTTTCATCAAACTGCATTTTTTCAATTGGCAGTTGCTTCCAGAAATTATCTTCGTTATTGGCCTGAATGGACTTTAAACCTTTGTCTAAACCAATTCCTCCATTGTAAAGAATGTTATATTTTGTCCCGATTGAGTGAGAACTTCGAGCCAAAAAGGTATTTTTTTTGGTAGAACAAGCTATCAAAAAGAATAAAAAAACGAAAGTAAAACTATATTTAAGAGTATTCTTTTTCAATAGAAAAGAGTTTAAAACAGATAACTACTAAAAATTGGTTTTAGTATATTCATTTGTAAAAATACGCTTCTTTTTGAAATATAGAAATTCTTACACAGCAAAAAACAATTCTAGTTCTTGTAAGGTTTCTTCTGAGGTCTGAATATCTTTAACAATTTCGCCCTTATTAAGCGCCACAATTCGATTGCAAACTTCTACAGTATGCTGTAAATCATGACTTGAAACCAAAACAGTTACATTTGGATCGTCGGCTAATTCTTTGATAATTTTTTTTAATCGGCTCACTGTTGTGGGATCTAAATTTGCAAAAGGCTCATCTAAAATTACAACTTCAGGATTACCAATAAGTGTAGCAATAATACCTGCTTTTTTCTGATTTCCTTTAGATAAATCGCGAAGGTATTTTTTGTTGTTCAAAATTTCACCGTTAAAAAACTCCTCGTGTTTTGCTAGCAACGCATCAATATCTGCCTTATTCTGATTGCGTAAATCACCAATAAAATAAAAGTATTCTTCTGGAGTTAAATACCCGATAAGGAAATTTTCATCTAAAAAAGATCCTGTAAAAGATTTCCATTTCTCACTTGTATTTACCTGAATATCATTACTTTTTATATATCCCGTTGAAGGCTGGATTAGATCTAAAAGTAAACTGAAAAAAGTCGTTTTTCCAGCTCCGTTATTTCCCACCAAGCCAAAACTTTGTCCTTTTGGGATTTCTAGATTATTAATGTTTAAAACTGTTGTTCCGTTATATGTTTTTGAAAGCTGATTTACTTGTATCATAATAATTTTAGATTGTTGATTTCAGATTTTAGATATAAAATGAAGATAATGATCTCATTTTCAAATTGACAATTTATCTAATTAACCCTTTTGTTTATAAGCACTTATTGTACTGTATTTTTCTATTTTGTACCTCTTTTCTATTATTGAAAACACTTTTTCTTTAAAGATAAAACCCAAAATTCCTGCTCCTGCAACCAAACTTAATGCTACAGTTTTATCTGCAAAACGAAGTCCAAGCCAATACAATAATAAAGGAAGGAATATTTTTGGCAAAGACAGAAGCATCGAATTTACATTAAACGCTTTTTTATCTCCAAAGGCACCACCAGCACTGCTTAAATCAATTGGTGTTTTAGTAAAAGCACCTCCCAAAAGTACCAAATGAGAATTTACGCCAATATTATAAATTGCACCAACTACAATAGTTAGATAAACTTCCCATCCGTAAAAAAGATAAAAAGATGCTAGAATTGTAGAAATAAAAGTAGCAATTACAATTAGCCACCATTTTGCGGTAATATAACCTCTATACGGAATATTCTGTGTCATCATTAATTGATAATATGAACTATCCCAACTAGGTACAAACTGTCCGAAGACAAATAGAAATCCTCCTGAAACGAATATTCCAGCAAAAATTTGCATAGCAGGCGGTTGATGTGTATTTCCGAAAAAAATCAATCCGTAGAATAAAAAGATCACACTCATTACTATAGTAGTTTTTGATCTTTTATTTCTTTTGATAAGTCTAATGTCATTTTTAAGGAAAGTCCCCAAAGTACCAAACTGATTCAGCCAAGAAAGATTTTCTGTAGAGGCAACATCATGTTTTAAAGAAAGTCCTGCATCGAGATATAAATTCTTTTCGAAGTATTTAAATGTAAAATAATGCAACGCAATTAATACTAGAATCGGAATCAAGAACAATCCATCTATTTCATAAAAGCTTTGAAAAAATGGAGTTGTAAACTCTGTAATATCAAACAATTGATAATACTGCGCACCTCCTAGAACTACAATTAGCAGCAGAAAAAGAGCAAATAATCTATCAATATTGCTTAAAATAATATTCAGAAAATTGTTAATGTAAATAATAGATATTACTCCCAAATGCCAAAAAATAATTTGGACAACATCATATCCGTTTAAAATTAGGACAACTGTAAATGGAATAAAAAATAAAGCATGTATCCAGTTAAAAAAAGATAAAATGGTTTTGCCTAAAGAAAAATGAACAATGGTTGTTTTCTTTAAAGGAAGAGCTAGTAAAGGTTTGATGTTTAATACAGGAATTGACTGTAATAACAATCGAACTGCTAAATCGCCTAGAAAATAATAAATTAGAAATTTGTTTAAAGTTGCCAGAGGTTCCAAATTCATTTCCTTAAGCATATAAAATGCCCCCACTCCCATAGCAATAAAAATTAATGAAAAATAGATCATCAAAAAACCTATTATTATTTTCATTGTCAGATTTTTACCGAAAGATGCCGACCTAATAAAGGCCTTCCATTCGAGATAAATAAACTTCTTAATCATGGTTTATGGTTTTAATATTTTTGTAGTAAGAGACCAAATGTAGGAAAACGTTACAAAAAAAGTTAAAAAAAATAATTTCGTGCTAAAATTTTAATAGTGGTTTGCTACTTTTGCATAAAAATTCTATCATGCCTTCATTCTTAAAACTTATAATTAAAGAGGTTAAACGCGAAACTGCAGATGCTGTTTCGATTCTTTTTAATGTTCCTGAAGAACTAAAATCTGACTATAAATTTATAGCAGGCCAATATATAAATTTAAAATTAACTCTTGATAACCAAGAAATTAGACGTGCTTATTCTATTTGCTCTGCACCAGACAGCGGCGAATTAAGAATTGCTGTAAAAGCAGTAAAAAAAGGTCTTTTTTCTCAGTTTGCCAATACAACCTTAAAAGCGGGAGATGTTCTAGAAGTAGGCCAGCCTGAAGGTAAATTTACTTTTGAACCAGATGCTGAAAGACAAAAAAACTACGCGGCTTTTGTTGCAGGAAGCGGAATTACTCCAGTTCTTTCTATCATAAAATCGGTTTTAAAAAATGAACCAAAAAGTTCATTTGTATTGGTTTACGGAAATAAAACTCCCGAAAGCACCATCTTTCATCAAGAGCTTCACGATTTGCAATTACAATATGTAGGCAGGCTTTTTGTGCATTATGTGTACAGTCAAGCAAAAGCTGAAAATGCTTTATTTGGAAGAATTGAAAAATCGGCTGTGAATTTTGTTTTAAACAACAAACACAAAGAACTTCAATTTGATAAGTTTTTCCTTTGCGGACCAGAAGAAATGATTAACACCGTTTCTAATGTTTTGAAAGAGAAAAATGTAAAAGAATCTGCAATTAAATTTGAGTTGTTTACGTCTTCTTCTGAAGAACATGAAATTCAGGGTTCTCAAGAAGGACATACAAAAATTACTGTTTTGGTAGACGATGAAGAGACTACTTTTGAAATGTCTAAAAAACAAACTATTCTTGACGCAGCTCTAAAACAAGGTGTTGACGCTCCTTATTCTTGTCAAGGCGGAATTTGTAGCAGCTGTTTAGGCCGTGTTACAAAAGGAAGCGCAGAAATGACTAAAAATTCTATTTTAACAGACGGCGAAATTGCTGAAGGTTTAATTTTAACTTGTCAAGCACATCCAACATCAGAGACCATTTATGTTGATTACGACGACGTTTAATCAATCAAATTCCAATATCAAAAATTCCAAATTCCAATCTTTCAATTGGGATTTGGAATTTTTTTTGTTTAATTGCGTTTCTACTCTTTGTCGAAGTTTAAAACTTTGATAAAGATGTAACTTGGAATTTGGAATTTAAAAATTTGAAAATTAATTGTTTATGAAATCTGTACTAGAAATTTTTAGAAATAAAGAATATCTTTTGGAAGAACCAGAAGTTATGAAGCTGGTTGATTACTGCGAAGAACTTCAGGATGAAATTGTTGAATTTAAATTTCAAAAAACCGACAATAAAGAACTTGCTTTACTCGACATGATCAAAGAGGTTATAAAAGGATGTGATGCCATCGAAAGAGAACAAATGGAACATGAACGCTACGGTTATGACGCACCAAATTATCAGGAAACTATTGCAAATTTAAAAAGTTACATTTACAGTCGCTGCCGTGATGAGAAGATTTGGCTCTAATTGAAATAAAAGCAAAATTTTGGAGAAATATTGCTGATTTTTCATTAAATTAGGAGTATAATTACGGCAATCTTACTCTCATTGTTTTGAGAATTTGTGGAGCTAAATCAAATTTGTCAAACATTTAAACATTAAATATCATGACAGCTCACGTTCAACACTTTCATTTATATCTATTTATTATGCTGGTTGTAACTGCTTCGCTATGCGTTCTGGCAGTTATTATAAAAATGAAAAATAAAAAAGGCCGAAGTTACTCGAAAGAGAAAAATACAATTCAACATTGACCGAAAAAATGGTAGAAGTAAAAAAGACAGATTCGAATATCTTTAATATCTGGCCTTATGTAAGCAGACTTAAATCGGCTAAAATTTTATCTAAAAAAATTAAAGATCACGACTTAATTTATAAAATTTACAGAGATTCATCTGATAAATTCGAACATATCCTATTGTCAACTGAAGACAAAAATAACTTTGTCACCATTATAGTAAACAAAAAAAGAAAAAAAACTATCGGATATTCTTTCCTCGATTCTAATGAAAGATACGATTTAAACAAAAATATTGCTTAAAGATCATTTTTACCAGCAATACTCCAACTGGAAAAAATATTTATATAAACGAAAGAAGCTCCAAAGAAGCGACTATATTATAAAAAAATATGTCGCTCCTCTGGAGCTTTAATATTGTAGACGTTATTCTTTGCTATAAATATTCCGCTTCTCCAAAGCTTGCAAGTAACTATCGTTTTAGCCTGTTTTCTAAATATTTATAAAAGCTGTTCTGTAAGTTTGTCAACAACCTGTTGCGGTAAAATTGTCCTCATCGCATCCTCATATCCTTCAACAACTTTATTGCCATAAACTGAAGTTGGTAATTGTGGATATTGATTTCGGTCTGAAGTCAATGCATTTTCTAAAGTTTGATTAAATGGCAAAAATCCTGCGTACGGATGTGTCGCGCCCCAAAGCGTAATGACTTTTACACCCAGCATCGCTGCGATATGTGCATTTCCAGAGTCCATAGAAAGCATGACATCAAGATTGCTGATCAATTGTAATTCCTGCTGAAATTTAATTTTCCCAGCCATATTAATTACATTTTCAAATGGTCGTGCAAGAGAATCTAAAATTTCAATCTCTTTCTTTCCTCCGCCAAAAAGTAAAATTTTATATGATGAATTTTCAGCCAATTTTTCAATTACCTCTTTCATTAAGTCCAAAGGATAAACTTTAGAATCATATTGTGCAAAAGGCGCAATTCCAATAAGCTTTTGATTTTCATTTCCGATAATTTGTAAAATATCAGAACTTAAAACTGCTTTTTCAGGAAATGCTGGTTTTGATAAATCTAAAAGAAAACCTAACTCTTCAAACACTTTTGCATGTCTTTCAAACATGGTTGGCAATTGTTTGAAAATCTTGTTTTCGGCTCTCGTTAATTCTTTTTTTCCTTCTCTTCCTTTATCAACGGTTGCTCTTTTTTTTCCGCTTAAAGCGAAAAACAAACTCACAATCTTAGATCTTAAAACATTATGAAGATCTGCAAAAGCATCAATTTTCAGTTTTTTTACGTCTTTATATAAGCGCACAAGACCTGGAAAACCTTTATGCCTTTCTTTTTCATCAAAAGCAAAAAACTCCAAATTAGGAATTCCTTCAAAAAAAGGTTTAAAAAATGGGCGAGAAATAACGGTAAGTTTTACCGTTGGATATTGTTTTACAAAAGCTCGTAAAACAGGAACCGTCATGGCGACATCTCCCATTGCGGATAGTCTCATGACGGCTATATGCTTAATTTTGCTAGACAAGTCTGCCAAATTATTATTTTTTATTTTGATATAAAACTGGGTTCAAATCATCGTCGTTGTACATTTTCATTTGTTTGTACACTTTCATGAATTTATCTCCGTTTTCGATATCTGTCAATAATTCTTCAATTGCTGTAGATAAATCTGTTCTTTGTTCTAAAAGAATATTTAATTTTTCCTGACATTTATCTCTGTGTTCCTGAGAAGCTTCAGCACGATTAGCTTCTTCATTCATATGATAAATTTTTAAAGCCAAAATAGACAATCTGTCAAAAGCCCAAGCTGGACTTTCAGAATTGATTTTCGCTCCGTCTTTTACTTTAACATCACTGTACTTTTGTAAAAAGTAGCTATCTATATATTCCACCATATCAGTACGTTCCTGATTTGATGCATCAATTCTTCTTTTTAAAGTTAATGCCGCAACTGGATCAATCTGCGGATCACGAATAATATCTTCAAAATGCCATTGAACGGTATCAATCCAGTTTTTTAGATATAACAAATGCTCGAACTTATCTTTTGGATAAGGGTTATTGATCGGCTGATCTACATTATCAAACTGGTGATAATCTTTGATGCTTTGCTCGAAAACAGAATATGCTAATTTTGAAAACATGTTTTTATTTTTTTATAAAACAAAGATACTTTTTATACTTTTATACTTTGAAAAAAAACAGCAATTTTTCAATTATTCTTAAAAAACAATTGCTCTTCTAAAAAAATAATATGAAAATCCATTATATCTCTGAGAACAACAGTGTGTTAAATCATTTTTTAGGTCAGATCCGAAATGTAAATGTTCAAAACGACAGTATGCGTTTTCGTAGAAATATTGAACGCATTGGAGAAATTATGGCTTATGAATTAAGCAAAATTTTGCCTTATAAAAAGGTTGAAATTCAGACGCCTTTAGGAATTAAGAACACCACAGAAATTGATGCCGATTTGGTATTATGTCCAATTTTAAGAGCTGGATTGCCACTTCACAATGGTTTTTTAAATTATTTTGATCATGCCGAAAACAGCTTTGTTTCTGCCTGCAGACATCATCCAAATAATGATGACGAATTTGAAATTCGAGTTGAATATCAAGCCATTTCAGATTTAAATAATAAGACCGTTTTGCTTCTTGACCCAATGCTGGCAACTGGACAATCAATTGTTGCTGTTCATAAAAAATTAGTAGAAAATGCAACTCCAACAGAAATACATATTGTTGTTGTTATTGCTGCTCCAGAAGGAATTGCTTACCTCGAAAAAAATCTTCCAGAAAACTGCCACTTATGGGTTGCTTCTTTAGACGAAAAACTAAACGAAAAAAACTACATTGTTCCAGGACTTGGCGACGCTGGCGATCTTGCTTACGGAAGCAAATTATAACTGAGAGAAAAAAGTAAATAAACTACACACAATCAAGGTATAATATACAATTTCGTTGTTAAGTTTCTGCTGTACATATTCGACATGACTTGCTGCCATTATTGTTAATGGCGCAATACTGAACAATAATAAATCGTTACTTTTATTTGGCGAAATAATGTAAACAAAGACTGCTATAAAAAAACAAGCGACAACTTTCTTGTATGAAGAATGTACAATTTGTGGTCTGTTTGACAGTGTCATTAGCATGGAAGTAACAAAAAATAGCGCTACAGCTGTGTATATAGAAAGTGCCGCGTTTTCATAATTATTCTTAAAATAATCTATTCTAAAATCGACTACAGCTCTTTCTTGAATGAAAGCTAAAGCATCAATATTCAAAATTAATGATGTCATGTAGAATAAAATTATTACGGCCAAAAGTGCTATAAAAGGCAAAACCCAGTTTCTATAATCTCTTGAAACGTGAAAAATAATAGAGATATAAACCAATATTATAAAGAGAATACTCCAAAATTGAAATAAAGAAGCTACAAAAATCCAAAATGCAGCATCAAATATTTTTTCTTTTGATGCTTTTAGAGATTGCAGCGAAACTAATCTTCGAAGCGCCAATAAAATGAAAAAATTGGCATAGACAACATTGGAGTCGTTAAAGATTGTTGGAAAAAATAAAATGAACAACAAGTAGAAAAGTATCGCGTAACCGTTGTCTTTACTAAGCCCATTCTTTTTTACGATAAAATTAATCATAAAAAAAGAAGCCAAAATAAAGCACAACAAACTCACTTTTTGAAAAGCCAAAAAATAAGAAGTAACCCAAGATGGGTCTTTAATTTGGAACATAAAAAAGAAAACCAGTATTAAAATTACAACCAATGAATAATTTAATGGTGTAGATTTTTTAAAAACACTTGTTATCATAAGGATATTTTATACTTTTGTGATTGTAAAGATAATACTTGTTTAAAAGGAAAAACCTAACAAGTTGAAAAAAAGATTTGGTTTACCGAATTTTATCTTCAAGGCATTACACAACAATAAATAACATATAATTTTTAAAATTATGACAGCTTTTTTTGAAGGAATTCAATACCTATTTGTTAACATTTTGTTTGCTCCTCTTGACTTTTTACGTCATTTAGAATTAATTACTTGGTTTGGTGCAAACACTATTAACTGGATTTTTATGATCATCTGTACATGCGCAATCGTTTATTGGATTAAACAATTACGTATTTTTGATGACGCTGGAACAGAAAACCAAGATACAACGGCTCATTCATTTTTAAAATAAAAAACCAAACCCTTTAATTAAAAAGGGCTTGTGAATTTATTTTTTAGATTAAATCGAAACCGATATCTTTTCTAAAATACATCTTATCAAAGCTTAGTTTATCTATGTTTTGGTAAGATTTTTTTATGGCCTCCTGGAAATTATCTCCATAAGAAGTTACAGCAATTACACGTCCTCCATTAGTAACAACATTTTCTCCATCTAATTTTGTTCCCGCGTGAAAAACTATAGAATCTGTAACATTTTCTAAACCAGAAATTACTTTTCCTTTTTCGAAATCTTCAGGATATCCACCAGAAACTACCATTACAGTTGTTGCACTTCTTGGATCAACTTCTAAATTAAAGTCTCCTAATTTCTGATCTGCAACAGATAAGAACAATTCAACTAAATCTGATTTTAATCTTGGAACCACAACTTCAGTTTCTGGATCTCCCATTCTAACATTGTACTCAATAACGATAGGTTCGTTTTTAACATTAATCAAACCAATAAATACGAATCCTTTATATTCGATTCCGTCTTTTTGGAAACCCTCGATTGTTGGTTTTACAATGCGTGTTTCAATTTTTTCCATTAAAACAGCGTCAACATAAGGGACTGGAGAAACTGCTCCCATTCCGCCAGTGTTTAAACCTGTATCTCCTTCTCCAATTCTTTTGTAGTCTTTTGCCGTTGGAAGAATTTTATAGCTTTTTCCGTCAGTTAAAACGAAACAGCTTAATTCGATTCCGTCCAAGAATTCTTCGATAACAACTTTTGCACTTGCCGTTCCAAATTTTGCATGAACCAACATGTTTCTCAATTCTGTTTTTGCTTCTTCAAGATCTTGAATAATCAAAACACCTTTTCCTGCTGCTAATCCATCTGCTTTTAAAACATAAGGCGGCTGTAATGTTTCTAAAAACTCACATCCTTTTTCAACTGTTTCAGCAGTGAAACTATCATAAGCTGCAGTTGGAATATTATGTTTCATCAAGAATTCTTTTGCAAATTCTTTACTTCCTTCTAATTGAGCACCCAATTTTGATGGTCCAATAACTGGAATATGTTTTAAACTTTCGTCGTTTTTAAAATAATCGTAAACTCCTTTTACTAACGGATCTTCTGGTCATACGACTACTAAACTTATATTTTCTTTAAGCACTAATGCTTTTACTGCTTCAAAATCAGTTGGAGATATCGCAACGTTTTCAGCAATTGCAGCAGTTCCTGCATTTCCAGGTACTACAAAAAGTTTTTCGCAAAGCGGACTCTGAGTCATTTTCCACGCAAATGCATGTTCTCTTCCGCCTGATCCCAATAGTAAAATTGTCATGGTGTAGTTGTATTTAGTTGTGCTGCAAAAATACTTGCTTTTGTACGTAAAAAATAATTAAATCTTTAAAAAGTTGTTGAATCATTCCGAAACATTATTTTTGATGAAAATTATTCTAAAAAATGATTCGCCTTTTTGATATTTCGCTAAAATTAAATGGTTTTCCTATAGAGAAAGCCAAGACCGAATTGGATAAAATTGTTCATTTTTCTGAAGAAGAATACATTACATTTCTTGAAAATAAAAAGAAAGAAATCGTTGATTTTCATTTAAATAATAATTCTTTTTACAAGAAATTAGTTGGAAATACTCCTGTAGAAAATTGGGAAGATTTACCAATTTTGAACAAACAAAATCTCCAAAAACCACTCGAAGAAAGACTTTCGAATGGTTATTCAAAAAACAATATTTACCTCAACAAAACTTCTGGATCAAGCGGAACTCCTTTTGTTTTTGCTAAAGATAAATATTCACATGCTTTAACTTGGGCTTCCAATATTATGCGCTTTGGCTGGTTTGGAATTGATTTTAACCATTCGTATCAGGCACGTTTTTACGGAATTCCAATGGATTTTATTGGATATCAAAAAGAACGTTTCAAAGATTTTTTGAGTCATCGTTATCGTTTTCCAGTTTTTGATTTGTCTGATGAAGTACTAGAAAAATTTCTGGAAAAATTCAAAACCAAAAAATTCGATTACCTCAACGGATATACCAGTTCTATTGTTTTGTTTGCCAAATATTTGGAAAAGAAAAATATTGTTTTAATTGAAATCTGCCCCACCTTAAAGGCTTGTTTTGTTACTTCGGAAATGCTTTTTGAATCGGATAAAAAGTTATTGGAAAAACAATTTGGTATTCCGATTATAAGCGAATACGGCGCGTCTGAATTGGATTTGATTGCTTTTGAAAATCCAAAAGGCGAGTGGCAAGTTAATGCCGAAACCCTTTTTGTCGAAATTTTGGATGAAAACAATAATCCTGTTCCACATGGAACAGAAGGAAAAATTGTGATTACTTCTTTATACAACAAAGCAAATCCATTCATTCGATACGAAATTGGCGACATTGGAATTTTGGACGAAAAAAGTACACCTCAAAAACCAATTCTTAAAAAATTAATTGGAAGAACCAATGATGTTGCCATTTTACCAAGCGGCAAAAAATCTCCAGGTTTGACGTTTTATTATGTAACCAAAAGCATTATTGAAGATGATGGAAACGTCAAAGAATTCATTATCAAACAAACTAAATTAGATACTTTTGAAATTGAATATATTTCTGAAAATGAATTAGTTTCAGAACAAATTCAAAAAATAAAAGAAGCAATTGATTTATATTTAGAACCGAATTTAAACTTCACTTTTACTCGAAAAACAGTTTTAGAAAGTGACCGAATCGCGGGAAACTAAAACAATTTAAATCGTATTTATAAAAAATAAACAAAATCTTACATTTGTTTTTTTAATTAAAAACTTATGGAAGATCAATCTTTACTTTCTGAAGAAACAATTTCTAATAAAATATATTTTATCCGTGGTCAAAAAGTGATGCTTGATCGTGATTTGGCTTTGCTTTATGAAATAGAAACTAAAGTTCTAAAACAATCTGTTAAAAGAAATTTATCCCGGTTCCCGGAAGACTTTATGTTTGAACTTACTAAAATAGAATATGATTCTCTAAGGTCACAATTTGTGACCTTAGAGAAAGGAAGAGGTAAATATCAAAAATATTTGCCTTTTGTTTTTACAGAACATGGAATTTTAATGCTTTCAAGTATCTTAAAAAGCGACAAAGCAATTCAAACCAATATTCAAATTATGAGGATTTTTACGAAAGTGAGACAGATGCTTTTAGATACAACTGAAATTAAAGTTGATATTCTTCAAATTCAGAAGAAATTAGAGAATCATGATAAAAACATAGAGTTGGTTTTTTCTTATTTGGATGAATTGAATGAAAAGAAAGAAAATGAGTCTGAAAGAGTGAAAATTGGATATAAAAAATAATTCTCTAAGGTCGCAAATTGCGACCTTAGAAACTTGATGTCACAATTTGCGACCTCAAGTTTGTCATTTATATTACGGTTTGAAAAAATTGGAAGTCACAAATTGTGACCTCCAATTCTAAACTAAAATCTTTAAGGTCGCAAATTGCGACCTTAAAATTCGAAACGTATTATTTAAAAAAATTGGAGGTCGCAATTTGCGACCTCCAATTCTAAGCGAAATTCTTCAAGGTCACAATTTGTGACCTTGAAACTTGAAGTCGCTATTTGCGACTTCAAGTTGAATTTTAAATCTTCTTTATATATTTTGATTTGATTATCAATTGAGTAAACAAAAACCTTATCATCAATAAAATAGAAAACACAAAATTATATCCGTGAAATTCTCTGTAAACACCAAAATTATGTTTAATCAATTTAAATTTTGAAGAGGAAACAGAATCTTTTCTAATTCTGTAAAAAGCTAAAGATTCTGGAACTGGTTTTGCTATTTTAATTTGTTTTAAAATCGTAAGCCATATTCTCCAATCTTGTCTTTTTTGTGAGGTTTCCAAGATAATTTTTCCAAAATAATCTGCATCATAAACAGCTGTTAGATTGCCTACATAATTGCAGAAAAACAATTGTTTATAAGTTAATGGATTTGGTGATTCAACTCTTCTATTCAAATCATTTCCTTCTTCATTAATAGAATCGTAAAAGCTAAAAGTAAAATGTAAATTATTTGCTTTTAAAAACTGAATCTGTTTTTCTAATTTCTCAGGAAACCATAAATCATCAGCGTCTAAATAGGCAATATATTTTCCTGTGGCTTTTTCTAAAGCGGCGTTTCTGGCAAAACCATTTCCGCGATTTTGTGGTAGTTTAAAAAGCTTTATTCGACTGTCTTTTTTTACAAATTCTTCAATTATAGTAATCGTAGTATCTGTAGAAGCATCATCAACCAAAATCATTTCCCAATTTGTATAGGTTTGATTTTGAGCTGACTCTATTGTTGTTCTAATGAACTTTTCAGTATTATATGTTGGAGTTAAAATAGATACTAAATCGTTCATTAGAATTGAATGTCTTTCAAAGTTAAATGTTATTTAATGTAGCTTGAAAAATCTTTATGTTCTTCTTTAGCAAGTTCTTCAGGAGATAATGATTTGAAATACTCATAGGTAATTTTCATTCCCTCTGCACGGTTTACTTTTGCTTCCCAACCTAGCAATTCTTTTGCTTTTGTGGTATCGGGCTGACGCTGTAATGGATCGTTTATTGGCAATGGATGATAAACCACTTTCTGATTTGTTCCTGTCAGTTTTATAATTTCTTCTGCAAAATCTTTGATCGTGATTTCGTCTGGATTTCCAATATTTACTGGATATACATAATCTGAATGCAACAATCTATAAATACCTTCAACTTGATCATCAACATAACAGAAAGAACGTGTTTGCATTCCGTCACCAAAAATGGTTAAATCTTCTCCGCGAAGTGCTTGTCCGATAAAAGCAGGAATTACACGTCCGTCATTTAATCGCATTCTTCGTCCGTAAGTATTAAAAATACGAACGATTCTGGTTTCTACGCCATGAAAAGTATGGTACGCCATTGTTATAGATTCCTGAAAACGTTTTGCCTCGTCATAAACACCACGTGGGCCAATTGTATTAACGTTTCCGTAATATTCTTCAGTTTGCGGATGCACCAAAGGATCTCCGTAAACTTCTGATGTTGATGCAATCAAAATTCTGGCTTTTTTTACTCTCGCCAATCCAAGTAGATTATGCGTTCCTAAAGATCCTACTTTCAAAGTCTGAATCGGAATTTTTAAATAATCAATTGGGCTTGCCGGCGAAGCAAAATGCAATATATAGTCTAAATCTCCAGGAACATGAACAAACTTAGTAATATCATGATGATAAAATTCAAAGTTTTCTAATTTGAATAAATGTTCAATATTTTTAAGATCTCCCGTAATCAGATTATCCATTCCGATTACAAAATAACCTTCTTTGATAAATCTGTCACATAAATGCGATCCTAAAAAACCTGCCGCTCCTGTAATAAGTATTCTTTTCATTTCAATATTTTCTGTTCATTACAATCGTTTACCAAATTAAGCATACAGTAAAAAATTATAAAGAAAATTATTCCTCTTTGTCGACTCAAAAAAGATTCGGTCAAAAATAAGACTATCATTGTTACTGCGAAAGCAATATGTACAAAATCTTTAGTAGCTATTCCTTTTCTGATGGTCGTAAACAACATCATTACGACTGTCAAAAATCCAAATATTCCTAATTCTGAAAATATTTGAACATATTCATTATGGAAATTAAACTCGCCATAATTGGGGTATAAATTATGTTCTTTTACTTTTTCTTTTATTTTATTTTGAGAAGCATCTAATCCAAATCCCGTGAAAAAGATATTCTCTTCCACAAGCATTTCTTTAAAAATTCTAATTTGAAAAAGTCGAAAAGCTGTTCCTGGAAAAAAATCATTTTGTTGAAATTGATCTTGGTTCCAAGCTTGTTTTAGACTAATATTATAAATTGGCCCTTGATTTTTTGCTTTAGTTTCATTCAAAAATCCATCAACAAATACAGTTTCAAATTCAATCATAAATCGATCTCTAACGGGTTTAATAAAAAGTATAGAACTCACAGATAATATAATGACCGACAACAATATGGCTTTCTTCGTTTTTCTAGAAACATCAGAAAAAAACGAGTAATATATTATTATCATTACTAAATCGACTATAATGATATTCTTTGATGATAATAAAAAAATAAAAACAATAAGGATTATAAATGCTATTTTATCGATAATTGACTTTTCTTTTTTGGCTAGAAAAAAAAACATGGCCAATGAAACAAAGACAGCCATATATATAGCATTCAATTCTAAAGTAACGAGTTCATGGTAGAAAAAGACTTCTTTATTTCCTGAATTTATAAATCTTACAATTGCCTTTAAAATATAGAAAACCGTAAAACCTACCATTGCAAAACTATACCAACTGAAAACCTTGTTTACATCATTTCGATTTATTTTTGGCAAGCTGCAAAATGCTAGAGGAATTAATAAAAATAAAACTTCTTTTTGTAACCCCTTAATTGTTTGCTTACTTTCTATGGTTCAGATAAGTGATAAAAGCATTAAACCATACAATAGAATTGGAAATACTAAAACCTTTGGAATTGAAAAATTTGCTTTTTTTGATTTGACTAAAGAAACCAGTAAAAAAACAATACAAGTTAAACTTCCTATTGAATGTTTCAATGGAAGGGCAATCAACATTACGGCTAAAAGAAAAATGAGCAATGTTTTATTCTGCCATAATTCATCAATTTTACTGAAGACTTTTTTCAAATAATCTGAGGTACGATTCATTTATTTTATTCCAATTAAATTCTTGAATTATAGTATCGAAGTTATCTTGAACCATTTGGTCATGATCTGTTCTTTTTACCGTTTCTATGAGACGCTTAATATCTGCTGCATCCGAGAAGTAAAATGCATTTTCTTGTAAAATAGCACGGTTAAACTCATTGTTATGCGCTACAATTAATGCTTTTGCCGCCATCGCTTCCAGTAAAGACGGATTTGTCCCTCCTACTGAATGCCCATGAAAATAGAGCTTAGAAAAATATCTCAAATTATCTAAATGTTCTTTATTATAAATTCCGCCTGTAAAACATATATTTTGATAACTGCTAAATTTATTTTTAAGATGATTCCCAAAACTATTATTACTGTTTCCTACAACCAATACAACCTTATCATCTTTACTATCGACTATTCCTTCTAAAATTACTTCGATATTATTCTCAGGCTCAAATCGAGCGATCAATAGGTTGTAGTTGTTTTTTTCTACATTATAGACTGAAAGTAATTCTTCCTTTTGCTTAAGGAACGGCTCAGCTCCATACGCAATGTAAGTTGCTTCTACATTGTATTTCTCTTGCAAATATTGTTTAATTCCAAGTGAATCGGCAATTAGGTAATTACTGCCTTTCACTGCTTTTTGTTCTGCAAATTTTAAAAACTTTTGGGTGGTTTTAGAATATTTTGTTCTCTTCCATTCCAATCCATCCATATTGGTAATAATAGTCGATTTTTTAGGGAAAAGAAAAGACCAAATAGAACTGCTTGTGTATCCTAATTGTAAGATAATGTCAAAATTTCTTTTTCTCGAATCTAGAATACAATTCAAATCATAAATAAATTGTCCTGCAGAACCCATTTTATCTTCGGGATCATATTGATGAATAATATGTACTCCCCTATACTGTTTTTCCTGAAAAACATGATTATGTGAATTATATACATAAACTTCATATTTTTGCTGCGCTAAATACACTGCAAAACATTCTGCAAATTGCTCAAATCCGCCATAATTGTTAGGGATTCCTCTAGTACCAAGAATGGCTATTTTCATCTATTTTTTTATCAATCAGAAGCCAAAAATAATGATTTTAAAAATTAAAATTTAGTTATAACAAATTCTATTTTAAATTATGAATACATAATTAAATTCCTATTTTTGTTTGAAAGCAGCTTATAGCAATATTTATGATAAATTTTGAATATCTCGAAAACCACTTAGATGATCTTCGCTTAAAGTATTTAACAGCAAAACCTTTTCCGCATTTAATAATTGATAATTTTTGTGAAGAAGAAAAATTACTTAAAGCTCATAAAAGTATCCCTGAACTCAACAACAAGAGTCGCGATTATTCTTTTGCAAATAATAAATTTGAAAAATCAAATTATAGAGAATTAGGCATGAACTTCATGAACTATATGATGACCTCTCATCTGAAAGATTCAATAAAATCATATCTTATATAACATCAAAATCAATTTTTGTTGACCCGAAAAATCACGGTGGAGGATTACATCAGGGCAAGAAAAATAGTTTTTTAGATATGCATTTAGATTTTAATTATCATCCTATTAACAAAGATTGGTACCGAGAATTGAATCTGCTTTTATATCTAAATAAAGATTGGAAACCAGAATATAAAGGAGGTTTAAAAATATGTGATTTAAGAACTCTAGAAGAAGCTGAACTTGATGTTCCTTTTAATCGCTTAATTATCCAACAATGTGCTCCTTACACACTTCATGGATATGATATGACTTATTTTCCAGAAGGAAGTTATAGAACATCAATCGCAACGTACGCCTATCAAATTCATAAAAGACAAATTGAAAAACCGCGAACAACAGATTGGTTTCCAAAGGAAGATGCTTCTTTTTTAAAAAAACAATTTGCAAAAAATTATAACTTTTTAGTGCAAACGAAAAATAAGCTGTTTGGAAGCAATACTGCTAAAAATCAGTAATTAAATTATCTAATTACTGATTCTGTTTTGTAAGACGGTATACTATTTCTGCTGATTTTTTCCAGCTATACTTTTCTTTAATCTTTTGCGCCATTATTTTAAAATCTGCGCCTAAGTTTTCTTTTAAGATTTTTTGAAGTTTATCATTAAAATCAATCTGATTATGAGGATCGAAATAATAGTCTTCAAAAAAGCTAAAATCTGACATAGCCGTTTTATCTGAGCAAATTGTCGGAATTTTTGCTGCTACTGATTCTAATGGAGGAATTCCAAAACCTTCAGCCATAGAAGGATAAACAGATGCATCTGCCCCTCTTAGTAGTAATAACATGGTTTTAAAATCGGTGTTTTTTAAAGTAATTATCTTATTTTTTATTTCAGAATCTGCTTGGCTAAAAATTTCATTGTATTGAGGATTACATAACGTATCATTTCCTAAAAAAAGAAGCTCGTATTCTTTATACAACTCCAAGTCTAAAAAAGCCTTTAAAACCATTTGGTGATTTTTTCTTGGCTCCCATCGGCTTACATAAATAATATATTTTTTTAGTGAAAATTTTTGGGCTACTTCATTCTTAATTAACACTTTATCATAATCTTCAAAAAATACATTGTCAATTGCGTTTGGCGTTATTTCATAATTTGAAAAACCAAAATGCTGATGGATTTTTTGTTTAGAAAATTCTGAAACTGTTAATCTAATTTCTGACCATTTGGCACTTTGTTTATATAAAAACGTATTGATGATTTTGCTGAAAAAAGAGAAATATTCTGGAAAATCAATAAACAATATATCGTGTGTTGTAACAATGTATTTACACCTTTTAAACGGTGAAACGGTATATTGAAAATGAGCAAAATCTATTTTATGTTTTTTTATAATTTTCGGTATATCAATAAGCAATCTCAAATATTTGTTTTCGTATTTATATTTCAAATAGGTAACATTTGAATGATTGCCAAAAATAGATGCTAAATTATCTGGATTAGAAGACACTAAAAAGAAATGAAGATCTTTTTTTATAATCAACTCAGAATATAAACCTTGTATATATGTTCTAGTTCCTTGAAAACCACTATCAAAAACATGACAGTCAACAAAAATACTGGTTGTGTTTTTAATATTCATCTTTTATTCTTTTTTGGCTATTATGCTCTCTAATCATTAATTCTCTAAGAGCAATCAAGAATCCAATTATTATCGATTTGTTGTCTAATTTTAAATACAATCCTAAAAATACCCAATTTGAAACTATCAGAAAAACACTTGAGCCTATTAATAAATAATTTATTGTCTGCACGTTCTCTACATCAGATTTTTTTTGTCTGAATAAAAAAATCAAAAAAATCAGTAGCAATGAAACACCCAATAATCCCGATTTTAAAAACACAGTCATGTATCCATTGTGTACAATTGGAATATACTGAACATATTCGTGGTCGTTTGTCCAAATTTTTCTACCCAAATTCAGAGTCGATCCTAAGCCTTCGCCAAAAATTATAGCCCTATTTCCGTTAGCTGAAACTTGTTTTACAGTAATTATATTTTCAAATGATCTATAATTGTCATTAAAATCTTTCCAGTCATCCTTGTCTATTTTTGTTTTAAAAGCTTCCTGAGGAGCAATTTTTATTTTATACAAAAAAGCTTGAATTCCTTTTCCTTCTCTTTTTGGATTAATATAAACAATGGCTGTATAACCTACAATTACAGCCACTAGAACCAATAAAATTACTTTTAAAGATCTTTTATTAAAAGTTAAATATCCTTTTAAACCAACATATAGAATTATAAATTGAATCAAATTTGTACGAGCGAGATATAAAAAGCTTGATAAACCAATTATGACTATTAAAAGTAATCTTTGATTCTTTGAAATTTCTAATTTCAGGTTTTTATAAAAAATAAGAATAATTAGTATATAGATTTCATAATCACTAAAATATCCTCCATGTTCTCTTAAAAGATTTACACTTAAAGTTCTAAATTCAATTACAGCAAAAAGTATCATTACCAAGTGCATAATAGCAATCGCTAATCCAGTATAAACCATGACTTTTAATCCTAGTTTACTACTAAATCTGCATAGTTGATAACCTATAAATAATCCTAAAATCGGTTTAACGAGATACGTAAAATCTCTTATGAATAAAAATGGTGTTGTATTATTGAAAAAAGTAGAAACAATTGCAATTAAAAGAATTAGGAGAAAAATGGCATTGTATTGAATTATGGTAAAAGAGTATTTTCTTTTAACGGTTACCAATAAAGTTAAAGACCAAACTGCAAAAGTAAGTTCGTAATTAGCAAACAAGGAAACTATAATGCATAGCAAAAATAAAACTTGATACGGAAAACTTTTATAAATCTTGATATTCATTATTCCTTGTTCAATCTAATTATTGGTTTTAAAACAGTACAATATAAAAGGATTACCATTATTTCTATAACAATTGTAGCCAAAAAAGCACCTTGGAGTCCAATGTTTTTTACGAACAAGTAAATTACGAACAAACTAAAAATAGAAGAGCTAATCGTAATATTTATGTACATTTTATTCTTGTCTAATGCAAAAAGCAATTGTTTTAAAGCAAAGGAAATTGCCATAAACAGAGGAATAATCAGACCTAGTCTGAAAAAGAATGCCATAGAATCTAATTCATTTGAAGAAATATTGAAATACATTAAAATCTGATCTGTCAATACAAATGCAACAACTACTAATAATAGGATAAACAAATAATTTAGACCATTATACTTCAACCAATTAGAAATTCCGTTTTTTAAACTAGTATGTATCTGCAGACAAACATCAGCATATACGAAATTGAAAAACATTTGCAAATAAGTCCTGAAAGTCATAACAATCTGCTCTATAATTCTATATTGTCCGGCCATGTTATTTCCTCCTACATAACTAATAATCATTATTGGCAGATACTGATAAAATGAAAGAAACAATTGAGAAAAAGTCAGAGAAAACTCTTCTTTTAACAACATCACAGCGTCTTTAGTAACATTGCGGTAGAATCGTAAATTATATTTTTCGATCAGACTAATTAATCCTATCAAACTCGAAATAATTAATCCCAATCCTAAATAAGCATTGGCAAAAATGTAGTCTTCCTTTTTATTAATAAAAATAAAGATCCCAACTACATATATTGCTTTAGAAATAATATTGATGAAAGAAATCCATTTATAATTTTCTAGACCCTGAAAAATCCAAGTGGGATTTATTAATTGACCAGCCACATATAAAAAACTGAAAAAGAATACAGCCTGTTCTTTTTTAAAAAAGGGTATAAAATAAACCAGGAAAAGAGCTATAAATAATAAAATTACAATCAAAAATAACTTCATTACATAAATTGAAACTATTTTCTTTCTTATAATTTCAGCATTATTTCTGTTAATTGATATTTCTTTAGTTCCGTTAATATAAGAACCGTAATCGACCAAAACATTTAATACTAAAGCAAACGAAAATCCTACTCCAATCTTACCTAATCCTTCTTTTCCACAAATAGTTACCAAATATGGCATTACCAAAAGCGGACTCACCAGATTAACAATCTGACCAATTCCGTAAATAACAAAATTCCTGATTCGGCTATTTTGCAATATATTTTGGTAATTTAATTTAAACAAGATATAGGATTTGTTTAGAAATTAGAATAAAGCTTTTGGTTAATTTTAAAAGCTACGAAATTCATTATAAAAAAGTTAAAAAATATTTTGTATCAAAACCAGATAAAAAGAGCCACAAAATGTGGCTCCTAAATATTTATAAAATATCGTTATTTTACGATTAATTGTATTTGATCATAAAGTGCTTTTTCTGAATAAAACAACGGATCATATTTTCCTTCCTTAGTTTTGAAGTTTTGTATAACAGCATTTTTCTTATCTACAATTTTTATGCAATCATTTGGAATGAAATAGTTGAAAAATAATGAATCTTTAGCTTCAAAACTTTTACTGTAATACTTCATTTTAAAATTTTTGATAATGATTTCTTTTTGGTCTTCATTTGTTCCAAAATCAATTCGGATATAATTCGGAATTGCATCTTCTGGAAGATTAAAAACAATGTCTTGCGGATTATCATTACCTTTTACAGCTGTCCAAACTGAATTTTCTTCTTTATAAGGAGCCTCATAAGCATCCTGGCTATAATACAACTGAAAATTATCGTCCGTTTTTACTGTTGCTGTTAAAGTCACTTGAAAATTATTATTTTTTGTTTCAACTTCAGCGGGTTTAATCTCTTCTTTACTAACTTCTTTCTTACATGAAGTAAATGTGACGAATAAAATCAAACTTGCAAAAAATAGTTTTGTTCTCATTTTAAATTTTTGGGCTAATTTAGTTTTTAAAGTTTAAAAATGCTTTATCTGTATTAATATTTCTTCTATGCTATTTTATCTACAACTAATAACTTCTGCTTTCTATAAAAAGCCTTAAAAAATTGTAGCAAAATATAAATAAAAACAAATAAGAAAGGAAAAAACAGTTTCTTTTTTCCGTAAAGGATACCTTCTTTTTCAATGTTTAATGTTGTACTAATATCTTTTATAATTTTATCGTAGCCTATTAATTCAATTCTATGATTTCCTTGTTCTCTAACTAAATCCCCTTTTGTTTTAATAACATCGTTAAGCTGGCTATTCTCATTATAATAAACTAGTTTGTCGCTTTTTTGAGAATTGTTTGCTTTATTAGAAAATTCATTGAGTAAGCCTTCAATCTGAGAAATTGTCACATCATTTTGCTCCATTTTCGCTTTAACATTAGCTAATTGCACCTCCTGAATCTTTTTATAAAACTCTGTTTGATTTAAAAAACTCAAAAATGGTTCTGTCCCTTTTTTATCATCAAGTAATCCATCTGTCATAATTGAAATTCTGTGATATCGGTAATTTTTACTGGTCAGATTATCTTCTATAATTTTTTTGACATCGCCATTATCTGACATCAATTTTATTAATTCAAAATTTTCGGGTTTATTTTCAATTAATTTATAGATATCGGTTATAGGCTTTATTTCAATAGATTTAAGGTTTTTAGGATATTGAATTCCAACAGTATTTTTTAAAAATAGCGTATCGCCTTCATTAATTTTAGAGTCAATTAAATTAATTTTTGAATATAAATAATCAGTACTCTCAAAATTTGGAGCTACAATAATTTCATGCGTATATTTTCTTTGAGTAATGTCTAGAAATAGTCCTATACCGAATCCTAGCAAAACTAAAACCAAAACAATTACCCAATTTTTTATGAAAAACTGAATTCCTTTAAAAATAGAAGTATTAATTCTAGCAAAAAAACTATTAACCTTCTTTGAAATCAGAACTAAATCAATCTCTTGATCTTCTGCATTTTGCGGTACTTTTGTACTCATTTAAAAGCGCTATTATAAATTGAAAATCTGTTCTAAAATTTTAATGGTAATCAAATAAGTTGGTTTTACACCTGTTGTTCCTAATCCGCCTGAAGCCAACGTGCTTCCTGTTTCTAAAGGATTATCTGAAGCATAATACGCATAACGAACTTTAATATCGTGTGGTACACTTTTTCTAATTTTTGATGCCGACTGAATTGCTTTTTGGTAATAAGAACCTTCCATTTCTAGACCAATTACGCCCCAAGTCGATTCATGGAAAAACTTTAATAAATCTCTATTTTGTAATGAAGTTCCAAGAACGGTAACCATTGCTCCTTCATAAATATCTATATCATTTCCTTCAAACATTGCGCCTGTCAATTCATTTTCGAAGAAATAATTATCTGCCGTTCCTTCGTTGATATGTGCAGACGGAATCATGATATCGCCTTTTCCTCCTTCTAGAATTCCGGCTTTACCCATAATAGAAACCGATTTTACATTTAGTAAAGTTTCTTTTTTATATGGTTTTAAAAGTTCGTCGATAGTCTCGTAGGCTTGTTCACCAAAAGCATAATCCATTACGATTATTACTGGTTTATCTTCCCCAACATTAGCGTGAGAAAAGGCTGTTTTTGACCAGTCAATTTTAGCAGTATCAAAAATTTGAACATCGATATTGGTTCCTGAGCAATCTGGTAATGAAATCATTCCGTTCTTTAAAGCCAAATCTTCTACTTGAGATCTAATTTCTTTTGAACCAGAACCGCTTAATTCTTCATAAATAAAGAAATCTGTTTTTCCTTTGTATTTTGTTTTTAACAATGGTGTTGCAAAAATCGAATTCATTACACTGTGCATGTTAGCACTGATAACGTGAATTGGTCTTTTCAACAAATCATTTGCTTTAAGAACTTCTTTGATGTTTGTTGCCCAAATTTCTCCGTGAATATGGTGTCCCAGACGCTCACGTAAAACGGGGCTAAAAGTAATTGTACGTTTATTATTTTCAACAATTTCTTCGATTGCTAATTTTCCTAACCAATAAATAACGTGCAAGAAGCGATCTGGCGCAGTTTCTGAACCAAATGCGTCGTAAATGTCTAAAACCTCTTCAAAAGTTCTCGCCAAAATATTCGCAACATGAGAAATCGCTTTTTCTTTTTCTACCAAAGTAAGCTTTTTGGTCTGCATAACAGCTTGTTCCAGTTTCTGCCAATCGCGAGAAACCTCTCCTCCATCGTCTATTAAAACTCTATTTTTAATTTTATGAGATTCAATGAAAATGAAAGTCAAGTGGGTTAGAATATCGTAAATGTCTGAACGTCCACGCGTGATTTCGACATTCATTTGCTCTTCGTCGATTCTATAGCAGTTTCTTCTTCTTTTTGGAGGAACAATTGCTTGGAAATGCGATTTAGAATATCCTTCGTCTGAAGTTAAATTGATAAAACGGCATTGCTCAATTCCTATCGGAAGACGCTCAATAACGTACAGAAGTCCGTTAAGTTCTACTTTTTCTTCGGCAATATTCCCGTAAATCTCAGGACGTAATGCTAATAATGATTCTCTTAAACTATCGCCCGAAACTCCCATTGGTTTGTAAAAACCGCGGTTGAATAAATGGCGCATTGTAATGTACATTTTTTCTATCGCCGCAGAAGATTCCTGCGCTCTAGATCTTGAAATATGTTTGGTTTCTTTCATTTCTTTTTAATTTTAAAATCATCTTCATTTGTAAAGAAGATGTGAATATTTCAATAAACGAAAGTAGGAATTATATATATAACTTTAATGAATTTCCATTTAACAAATTGTTAGACGGTGATTTTAAAAAAGCTAAATCCTACTTCAAATTATCTGCAATATCTCTATTATTTGATAATCTCGGAAGTTTATTTTGTCCGCCCAGTTTTCCTTGCGATTTCATGTAATCTTGAAATCCATTTTTAGAAACTTTTGTGATCACTACTTTTCGTAAAACGTTTCCGGTAATTAAATCATCGTAATAAATGTTTTGCTTACGCATTGAATTGTCAATCGTTTCTGCAAAAATTTCCATGTCTTCAGGCTCTTTTTCAAATTCTATTAGCCATTCATGATAAGGTAATCCGCTTGCAGGCGTTATTTGTGGTGCAACGGTAAATTCGTTAATTACAATATTAGTAGAATTTACGGCTTCTTTCATCGCATTTTCGACCTCATTGGCAATTACGTGTTCACCAAAAGCCGAAATATAATGTTTAATACGTCCAGAAACTATAACACGATGCGGAGCCAAAGTGGTAAATTGAATAGTATCGCCAATATTATAACGCCAAAGTCCTGCATTGGTCGAAATAATCAAAACGTAGTTTACTCCTACCTCAACTTCACCTATTGTATATACTTTCGGATTTTCGTTAAAGAATTCGTCTGCTTTTATAAACTCGTAAAAAATACCAGAATTCAAAAGTAGCAACATTCCTTTTTCTTTCTGAGAATCTTGATAGGCAAAAAATCCTTCAGAAGCTGGAAACAATTCGATACTATCAACTTTTCGGCCAATCATGTTTTCAAATTTGGCGCGATAAGGCTCATAATTAACGCCTCCGTAAATAAACAGATTAAAGTTTTTGAAGATCTCGCCAATCTTTTTTCCGCCGCTTTTTTGCTGTAAACGTTCAAAATACATCTGGACCCAAGACGGAATTCCAGAAATCACCGACATATTTTCTTTGATTGTTTCATCTGCAATAGCATTTACTTTGGTTTCCCAATCTTCAATACAATTAGTTTCCCAAGATGGCATTCTGTTTTTCTGTAAATATTTAGGAACAAAGTGTGCTACAATTCCAGAAAGTCTTCCAAATTTGATTCCGTATTTTTCGGTTAGAATTGGGCTTCCTTGCAAAAAAATCATTTTTCCGTCAATAAAATCCGCATTTCCAGTTTCATGAATATAGTGTAAAATTGCATTTCGAGCCGCTTCTATATGATAAGGCATTGATTCTTTGGTTAGCGGAATAAATTTTGCTCCCGAAGTTGTCCCCGAAGTTTTAGCAAAATACAATGGTTTTCCTTTCCATAAAATATCCGATTCGCCTTTTACAACCTTTTCAACATAGGGTTTTAAATCTTCATAATCTCTTACAGGAACGCGTTTCTGAAAATCCTCAAAGTTTTTTATCTGATCAAAATGATGATCTTTTCCAAATACAGTACTTTTTGCATTCTCTATCAAACTTTTAAAAACCTTTTGTTGGGTTTCAACTGGTTTTTCAGTCCATTTAAGCGTTTGTTTATATATTTTTCGGGCAAAAATTTTTGCCGCAATTGACTTAATTGACATTTTCAGTGGTATTATTTTTTGTCACTTTTCTTTTTGTCTTGAGATTTTGTCTTTAGCTCTTTTTCTGTTTCGGCTACATCTTCTCTTAGCTTTATTTCTGCATCAGATGCTTTCATATTTAAATCTGAAGCATCTTCAACAGATTCTGCTAAGATAGAATCTTTATTAAATTTTGAATAATCTAATTCCCCTTTTAAAACTTTCTGAATCCCTTTTATATAAGCCTCATTTTGTTTTAAAGCCGTTTCTAAAGAATCTGATTTAATAGCCAGTTTCGTAGCATTTCGTTTTAATTCTGTCGAAGAATATCCAGGAATAAATTCACGAAGTGGGGTAAATGCAATAATGAAAGTTGTAACCAAAATTAGAAATATTCCGCCTAAAGTAAACGTTACAAACACATTCATTAAAGTAAGCTTAAAAGAAAAGATCTCTTCAAAAGTGTCTTCATTTAAAATTACTAATCGGTTTTTAATGAATAGTTTTTTCCTAAAATTCTTTTTCTTATTCTTAGTCATTCTGCTTCTTTATGCTAGCAAATATAGTAATTAATCGTCATGATATTTGTTCTAAAAATTTCATGAAGAGCTATAATTTACGATTTTATAAAATATTTAACGCGGTCTAATCGAAATATTTTAAACTAAAAATACTTCTATTTCGTATATTTCTATATACCTTTGCGGAATAATTAAGATAAACAATTTGCTTCGGCATTAAATATATTAGTCATGGGAAGATTAGGTCTTACAGAAATCCTTGTTATCGTAGGTATTGTGATATTACTTTTTGGAGGTAAAAAAATTCCAGAATTAATGAAAGGTTTAGGAAGTGGAATTAAGGAATTTAAAAACGCTGCTAAAGACGATCAACCTGCTGCTTCTAAAAAACAAGAAGAAGAAACGAAATAATAAATTCGAAAAAATTATTAAGTCCCAAATTACAAATGTAGTTTGGGATTTTTTTTATATCTAAAAATTCTTACTTTTAGAGTCCCAAATTTTTACATATGAAAAACTTAATTTTAGTGATGGCTTTTCTGCTCACAGCAGAAAGTTGGTCGCAAACTCAACCCTTTCCCGCCAATAAGGTGTACGGAAACGGAATTATGGCAGTATCCAAAAACAGTAAGGATGCACAAGAAAGTTACGACACTTGGAAAATCAATTTTGTCGAAACCTGTAACAATGGTCGGTACAGGGTAAAATTTGACAATCCAGGTGAAACCGTTTCTGAAGGTATTGCATACGGAATGCTCCTTTCTGCTTACATGGCCGATAAAACACTCTTTGACGGTTTCTGGCTTTACTACAAAGACCATGTGAACGGAAATGGTGTTATGAATTGGAAAATAAACGGATGCTCAGGAACAGCAGGTGCAAACGGAGCTACAGATGCAGAACTAGACGCGGCATTTGCTTTAATTGTTGCCGATTATCAATGGGCAAGTTCTGGAAGCATCAATTACAAAAATGATGCAAAAGCGCTTATTACAGCAATTAAAAATTATGAAATTGAAGCCAATACTTTTGTTTTAAAACCTGGAGATCAATTCGGCGGAAGCCAAATTACCAACATATCCTACTTCTCTCCTGCTTATTACCGAGCTTTTGGTGTTTTTACAAATGATGTCGCTTTTTGGAATCAGGTTGCTGCTAAAGCTTATACGGTTATCAACAATAATTTGACGCAAAATAACGCCGTTGGCGGTTTAGTATCTGATTGGTGCGAAGCTTCTGGGGCATATTCTTATATTGCTGTAATTAATCGTTATAATCGAGAAGGAAAAACCTATACTTATGATGCCGCTAGAACTCCTTGGAGAATTGCCGTTGATTATCTTTGGTACGGGTCTCCTGATGCCAAAACCTATTCTAAAAAAACATCAGATTTTGTTCGGGTTAATCTTGGCGGTTCTGCAAACATCAAAGACGGTTACAATCAAAATGGAAACGTAATCGGACAATGGCATAATGCTACGTTTGTGGGCGCTTTTGCCTGCGCGGCCATGGCTGGTGAAGATCAGGCGCATTTAAATGCTTCTTATAATGATCTTAAAAACCTCAACGAGCCAAATAGTTATTTCAATCATACCCTTAAAACATTATATTCCCTATTACTAACAGGTAATTTCTATTTACCACTAAACGCCACATTATCTAATGATACTTTCGATCTTGAAAAATCTACAGTTACGCTTTACCCCAATCCGAGTGCTGATCGAATCACAATTAACGCGCCTGGGCAATCTACTATCTCGATAATTTCTTCTTCTGGAAGTATCATTCATCAGCAAAAAACAACTTCAGAATTGACAGAAATAAATTTAGCTAACCAATCAAGAGGTGTTTATTTTGTAAAAATATCAAATGCAGATTTTAAAAGCATTACCAAAAAAGTGATTTTGAAATAACTCTAAATCAAAAACTCCCAAATTACGATTGTAATTTGGGAGTTTTTTTATTTATAAATTTCGTTAAATATTCTCGAGAGAAAATTTCTATATATTTGATTAAAATTTTTTATATGAAAAAAACTCTACTTTTTTTACTTTTCTTTTTGCAATTTATTTCTTTATCGGCTCAAAATCCAGCTGAAATTGAACACAATTTCGGAACAATTCCTGGATTTGATGACGAAGTAAAATGTATACTAATTCAATCTGATGGAAAAATAATTATGGCTGGAAAATTTTCTAGCTATAACGGAAACTCCAACATCAAACAAATAGTTCGTTTAAATCCTGATGGAAGTATTGATTATTCTTTTAATTATATTAGAGAGGGTGAATATTATGAAATATTGTCTATTGCATTACAATCTGATGGAAAGATACTTGTGGGAGGTACAAATTATCTCGCAGAAAAACGATTAATTCGTTTAAATGTTGATGGCAGTAAAGATAACACTTTTGACGTAGGATCTAATTTTATTGTAAAAAATAGGGTAAGTTCTATAAGCATACAACCAGATGGTAAAATACTAGCAGCTGGTGATTATTTAATAGCACGTTTAAATTCGGATGGAAGTAATGATGCCTCTTTTAATTTAGGAACTGGTTTTGATAACAAAATTTCATCTATAGCTCTACAACAAGATGGAAAAATAGTTGCAGGAGGATCGTTTAATAAATTTAAAGGAATTAATCAAAATTATTTAATTCGTCTAAATTCGGATGGAAGTAAAGATAGTACATTTGATATTGGAACTGGATTCACTGGTTTCGTTAATACTATTATTATTCAACCAGATGGAAGAATAATAGTAGGAGGTCGTTTTGGCACTTATCAAGGAAGTTCTCAAAATCGTTTGATTCGCCTAAATACAAATGGAAGTAAAGATTCCTCTTTTGTTGTTGATAATTATAGAGATGTAAACGATTCTACAGGTGTAACTTCTTTGGCGCTACAGTCAAATGGCAAAATAGTTGTTGGCTACGGGGGTAGTGGTAACTCCGATAAATCAGCAGTTTTGCAATATTTAAACCCAGATGGAACGAAAGATCAAAATTTTATTGGAACTAGATTCAACCATGATATTTATTCTGTAGCTATTTTAAATGATGGAAAAATATTGGTTGGAGGTAAATTTAGAGGTTGGCGAAACAATATTCAGTACTATAATATTCAATATTATATGGTTTGTTTAAATGCTGATGCAACCAAAGATATGACATTCAATAAAGAAACTGGTTTTGACGGTATAATATTATGTTCTGCTTTGCAAAAAGATGGTAAAATTTTGGTTGGTGGTTATTTCAATAATTATAAAGGAATTCTACAAAGAAATTTGATTCGTTTAAATTCTGATGGAAGTATTGATAATTCTTTTAATTTGCAATATAAATTCAATAATTCAATTACTTCTATAATCTTACAACCAGATGGGAAAATATTAGTAATGGGTTCATTCACGTACTATGATAACAATAACTATAATACCTCTAAACAGTATCTAATACGTTTAAATCCTAATGGATCATTAGACACTTCTTTTGCTAAGAGATTTGATTATGAAGTTAGCGCAATAGCTTTACAAGCTGATGGAAAAATATTAGTTCATACATATCAAGATAATTTTCCTAACCTCCCAAAAAACAAATTATATCGATTAAATCAAGATGGAACTCAAGATCAATCTTTCTTAACAGGGACAGATTTTAACAATGTAGCCTATAGTATTGTTGAACAGTCAGATGGAAAAATACTTGTAGGAGGTCAATTTACTTCTTTTCAAGGAACTACTCAAAATCGTTTAATTCGTTTAAATACTGATGGAAGTAAAGATAATTCGTTTAATATAGGAACAGGATTTGATGCCAGCGTTAGATGTATAACTTTACAAGATGATGGAAAAATTTTAGTTGGCGGTGATTTTGACAATTTTAAAGAGAATCCTCAAGTAAATTTGATCCGATTAAATAAAGATGGAAGTAAAGATGAATCATTTGATTTGGGAATTGGTTTTGGACATTTACCCAGATCAAGTTACAGCTTGGGTGTTAAATCAATAGTTTTACAAAAAGATAAAAAGATAATTGTTGGAGGAGAATTTCAGTCTTATAAAGAAAGTGTTCAAAATCGCTTAATTCTTTTAAATACTGATGGAAGTAAAGATAATTCCTTTGATATAGGGACGGGATTTAACGCTCCTATCGAGACTATAGCATTATACTCAGATGGAAAAATATTACTGGGAGGATGGTTTTTATCTTATAAAGACCAGCTTTCTTCAAATTTAATTCGTTTAAAAGGAACTGAAGTTGTCTTATCAAACGAAGATTTTATCACAGAAAACAAATCATTTTCTGTATGGCCAAATCCAGTAAAAAACACATTAAATATCAATTCATTAAACGAATCTAATTACTCCGTAAAAATTTATGATTTGTTAGGAAGATTGATTTACACAAAAGAAAATGTAAATACTTCAATAGACGTAAGCTCTTTTACATCAGGTTTGTATTTAATTAAAATAAAAGCCGAAAACGGAGAAGCTTCGCAAAAGTTCATAAAAATATAATCGATTGATTTCTAAAAAAACGCCCAAATTACGAATTGTAATTTGGGCGTTTTTTTAAAAGGTAATACTATTTTTTATTTACACTTATTTTTATCAAAAATAGATGTAATCTGGTTTAATACTTTGTCTAGCTCAAATGTTTCCTTTTCAATTGCTTTGCTTATTTTAGTACAATCTGCAAATTCTTGCTTGGCCATTTTTTTCATGGTCGCATCTGTTCCGTATGATTTTACTACATTTCCCATTGTGTTATAGCCAAAAACTAAATGGTCTGTTTCTTTTTTTCCAAAAAAATAAGACGAACTAGGTGACCTGAAAGTATTTCTTCTAGCATCTCCCTTATCAAAAATTTTACCTATTTTAAATTCTTTAACATACACAATTTCAAACCAATGTTTCTTTTTTGAATTAGAAAATTTTCCTGAAAAAATATTAGCACTAGTTAAATAAAGATATTCCATTGTAAATATACCGCCTGATTCACCAGTGTATACTATTTTAGTAAGCTCTTTGCTCGGTATTTTTTCAGTATCTGAATCTTCATTCGCTTTAAAAGTTACTTTAGAATCATCATCATCAACTAGTTTTGCTAAACCTGTTTTTTGAGTTCCATCTGCTAAATACAAAACTGCTTTAAGAAATTTTGCTTGTCCTACAGTAGAACATAATAAAGCTATTAGAATTAAAAAGTTTTTTTTCATAAGTATTTTTGGGGTTTTAATTTCGGGCAAATATAGTAGTATAGTAAGAATTATTTTAAAAAATAAGCCTAACCACTTATATTCAATCTTAAATCAAGCTTAGTTTACTCATTATCAAAGGTTTTAAAACATAAAAAAATGAGTTACAGAATTTAAACTGAAACTGATTTAAAATAAAAACGCCCAAACTTCAAAAAGTTTGAGCGTATTATTATGTTTCCTAATTAAAAAATAGAGTTTTATAAAATCATCGTTAGCTGAATTCTCTTTCTATCTTCATCAACCTCAGTAACTTTTACATCAACATGCTGATGCAGTTTCACCACTTCATTCACGTCACTTACAAAGCCGGCCTTTAACTGCGAAATATGTACTAATCCGCTTTCTTTGATTCCGATATCAACAAAACAGCCGAAGTTGGTGATGTTATTAACAATTCCCGGAAGAATCATCCCTGTTTTCACATCTTTGATCGATTTTACGTTGGCATCAAATTCAAAAACCTTAGCCGACTTTCTTGGGTCTAATCCAGGCTTTTCAAGCTCTTTTATGATGTCTTTCAGTGTAAGTAAACCTATTTCTGGTGTTACATACTTTTCAGGCTTAATAAGCGCTGTTTTCTCTTTGTTTGCAATTAATTCATTCAAAGAAATATTCAAATCCTTTGCCATCTTTTCAACAACTGGATAAGCTTCTGGATGCACTGCCGAATTATCCAAAGGATTTTTAGCATTTGTAATTCTAATAAACGCTGCTCCTTGCTGATAGGCTTTATCTCCCAAACGTGGCACTTTTTTCAACTGTTTTCTATCTTCAAAAGCTGTCCGTTTTCAGAACGATATTGTACAATGTTTTCAGCCAGCTTCTCCCCGATTCCACTCACATAACTTAGTAAATGTTTACTTGCCGTGTTGATGTTAATTCCAACCGAGTTTACACAACGAATAACTGTATTATCTAATTCTTCTTTTAATTTAGTTTGGTCAACATCGTGCTGATACTGTCCTACTCCAATCGCTTTCGGGTCGATTTTTACCAATTCGGCCAACGGATCTGAAAGCCTTCTTCCGATGGAAACTGATCCACGTACCGTTACATCATAATTAGGAAATTCTTCTCTCGCAATTTTTGAAGCCGAATATACTGAAGCTCCAGCCTCAGAAACTATAAATACCTGAACTGGTTTGTCGAACGCGATTTTTTTGATGAAAAATTCAGTTTCTCTCGAAGCCGTTCCATTTCCAATAGAAATCGCATCAATTTGATAGGCGTTAACCATCGAACGAATTTTTTTTATTGCCATCGATTCCTCATTTTGAGGCGCGTGCGGATAAATGGTTTCATTGTATAATAAATCTCCTTTTTCGTCCAGACAAACCACTTTACAACCGCTTCTAAATCCTGGATCAATTGCCAAAATACGTTTTTCTCCCAAAGGCGGAGCCAATAATAACTGCCCTAAATTGTTGGCAAAAACCTGAATAGAATTCGCATCGGCTTTTGCTTTTGCTTCTTGCAGGGTTTCATTTCCAATTGCCGGATTCAATAAACGTTTATAACTATCCTCAATTGCTAATTGCAAATGAGCTGTTGAATTATTTTGTTTTTTAATGATGATTTCGTCAATAACATCGTACGCATCGTCAATATCTACATCAATTTTCATTTTGATAAAACCTTCATTTTCTGCACGAAGCATTGCTAATAATCGGTGAGCTGGAGCTTTTGTTAAAGGTTCTTCCCAATCAAAATATTGGTTGAATTTCTGTGCTCCTTCTTCTTCCGCTTTCTTTTTAACCACTTTTGTAGTGATTGTCGCTTTTCGCTGAAATAATCTACGAAGCTGTTTACGAACGTAGATATTCTCATTGATCCATTCGGCAACAATATCTCTTGCACCTTGAATAGCGGCCTCTTCGTTAATAACATTTTCATTAATGTACTGTGTTGAAATAAAATCAATATCAGCATCACTTTCAGATATAATCAATTTCGCCAAAGGTTCCAAACCGAATTCGCGCGCAACATCGGCTTTTGTTTTTTTCTTCTTTTTGTATGGAAGGTAAAAATCCTCGATTTCTTGCAAATCAAAACTGTCTTCAATTTTTTTCTTCAAATCTGCCGTAAGTGCTTTTTGTTCTTCAATAGATTTTAAAACGGCTTCTTTACGTTTTATAAGTGTGTCATAATCTTTTTGAAGTTTTGCAATCTGCTCAATTACAGTTTCATCAAGATTTCCGGTAGCATCTTTTCGGTAACGTGAAATAAACGGAATCGTACAGTCTTCTTCTAATAATTTTACTGTGTTTTGAATACTAACTGCTGGCGCCTGCACAGACTTGGCAATGAATTGAATATTAGTCATACTTTTAATGAAATGATTTTCTTACTTAAAATAGTGTAATTTACTTGTTAAAACATTTCTGCAAAATAGTAAATCATTTGGCTAAAATAATATCTTTGTTTCTAATTTTAAACCAATGGAAGTTTTATTACTATATTTTTTATTTATAAATGTTCTCGTTTTTATTTTCGCTGGATATGACAAATCTCAAGCTCGAAAAAATAACCGAAGAATTCCTGAAAAAACCTTGTTTCTGATGGCTTTAATTGGAGGTTCACCGGGGTTATTAACAGCGATGTTGCTATTTAGACATAAAACGAGTAAAACTTCTTTTATTGTGAAGTTTGTTTTGATTTTAGTAATTCAAGCATCACTTATAATTGCCTTTCTGAATTACAAAAAGTAGATATTAACATTGTTGATAACTCAAAAAATAGTGTTTTTACAAAACTTTAAATAATTGAATTATAAATACTTAAATAAAAAACCGGGCAAATTAAAAAATCGGCCCGGTGTGTTTATTACTAGGTGCGAAGCACCGAATTTTTTTTTGACTTTTTATGCACAAGCAATTTTATTCACTCTATTTTGGTGTCTGCCACCTTCAAAAGCGGTATCAAGGAAAGTTTCAACGATTTCAACAGCCTGATGAATTGAAGTAAATCTTGCTGGAATACTCACAATATTTGCATCATTGTGTAAACGAGTTAAATAGGCAATTTCTTTAGTCCAGCATAAACCAGCTCTTACTTTAGGGTGTTTATTAACAGTCATTGCAATTCCGTTACCGCTTCCGCAGATAACGATTCCAAAATCAGCTTTTCCTTCAGATACATCATTTGCCACCGGATGTCCAAAATCAGGATAATCCACAGAAGCATCAGTATCTGTACCATAGTTAGTTACTTCATATCCTCTAGCATTCAGCATTTCAACAATTGCTTTTTTATATTCTGGTCCTGCGTGGTCGTTTCCTATCGAAATTTTCATTTTTCTATACTATTAAGTTGTGTTATGCAAATTTACTCAATTAATAAATGGTTGCTACGAATTACACCAATTTTCACAAATTATTTTCTTTTTCAATACTATATAAACATTCCAATATAAGTTCGTACACATTCGTGTAATTCGTTTCAAAAAAAACAAAATCACAACTATCTTACTGTCAAAACCTTATAGGTTATTAACAATTTTGACAACTCTATAACTATCTCATAATCAATGAAGAATAAACAGAATATTTGTTAAAATTTTGAGGTGTTAATAGGAGTTTGTAATTGCTTGATATTCAATTAACTTTAAGTTAACAGAAAATGTTAATAAGTTCGAAAAGAAAATTAGAAGTTTTTTTTGGTTGTTTCAAAAAAATACCTAATCCAAAACTTGATTTTAATATGCAAGAAAAGTTTCGTGAATTTTTGGAAAAGTTATCAATATCAAAAATACCATTTTCAACAGAAATCAACATATCAACTTATCTACAAAATCAATTCAAATTTGGTTGTCAACCGTTGTTAATTAAAATACAAAAAGTCTTATAAATTAATCATTTAACTAAAAATAACTATGTTGATAACTCAAAATAACTAAGAGAAACTTCATTTCAATACTTTTAAAAATAAATTTATTCGACATATTAACACACTATAATAACCAACAAATTTTTTTAAATTTTTAAAAATCTTTTTTGTTGTATTTAATATATGTTGAAAACTAAAAAAGTTGAAAAGGAAAAAATTTTTTTGATGAATTGAATTTTACTCTTTTTTTGAGTTTGTTTGAATCTGTTTCAGACAATTTTGAGAGGATTGTTGAGATTGTCCAGAATTTGTTGGACTTCTTCGAAATCGTTTGGATGAACTTTGAGTTTGATGCCACCGAGTGCGTTGGAGTAAAACGGCATGACAGAGAGTGTCATTTCGTTTTCAAAAAAGAACGGAATTCCTTCTTGCTCTAGTAAGTGTTTGAGAACTACGGTTTCGTGCAGATAATTGAATACGGCAATCGTTTTGAAGCTTTCCATTTTAGGTCTTTTTGTAAATGTACGAAAAGTTATAATTTTAATAATTCTATTTGTTAAAATCTGTAATCTGATTTCTTATTCGTAATTTTAAACCTTATTAGAAAAGATATATGAGTAAGAAAATTAGAAAGCCGATAAAGAAGGAGAAAGATTTCTCTGGAAAAATACTTAAGATTTTATCGCAAAATGCTAATAAACCTTTCAATTACAAACAAATAGGAGCTAAGCTAGAATTAGATGATACAAATAGTAGAAATCAGATTATAAAAGAACTAAAGATTCTTGCTGCTCAAAAGAAGATTATAGAAACAGAACCTGGAAAATACTTGATTAAAGCAGTAAGCCAGGATTACTACGAAGGAACAATAGATATGACGAGCAGAAAAACGGCATATTTTATTTGTGATGAATTTGAAGAAGATGTTTTTATTCCGTCCAATAATTTGAATCGTGCATTAGATAAAGACAAAGTAAAAGTTTACGTTTATAACCGTAGAAAAGGAAAAAGACCTGAAGGTGAAGTAATTGAAGTGGTCGAAAGAGATAAAACAGAATTTGTTGGTGTAATTGATATGCAGCCAAATTTTGCTTTTGTTTCTACTGCAAATCCTAAAATGTATACAGATATTTTTATCCCTAAAGATAAAATTGGTGAAGCAGAAAATGGTGATGTTGTTTTAGTTAAGATTGAAGACTGGCCAAAAAGAGCAGATAGTCCATTTGGATCTGTAATTAGAGTTTTAGGTAAACCTGGAGAACATAATACTGAAATCCATGCTATTTTAGCTGAATATGGCTTGCCAGCAGATTTTCCTGTTGAAGTAGAGGTGTTTGCACAAAAACTGGACACTTCGATTCAGGAATCTGAAATTGCAAAACGTCGTGATATGCGTGATACACTTACGTTTACGATTGACCCAAAAGATGCAAAAGATTTTGATGATGCCTTGTCTTTCAAAAAGTTAGAGAATGGAAACTTTGAAATTGGAATTCATATTGCCGATGTTTCGTATTATTTAGAAGAAGGAACAATCTTGGATGATGAAGCGTATCAAAGAGCTACTTCGGTTTATTTGGTCGATAGAGTAGTGCCAATGCTTCCAGAAGTATTGTCTAACTTTGCTTGTTCACTTCGTCCAAATGAAGAGAAATATACATTCTCTGCTGTATTTGAAATTTCGCCAACTTCACAGGTTATTAACCAATGGTTTGGAAGAACAGTAATTTATTCAGATCAACGTTTTGCTTACGAAGAGGCTCAGCATATTATTGAAACAAAAGGAAATAATACTATTCCAGTTGATATTTCTATTACTGGAGAATCGTATGTAGTTTCAGATGAAATTGTTGAAGCCACTTTAAAATTGGATGAATTAGCTAAGATTTTAAGAAAGAAAAGAATGCAGCAAGGCGCTATTTCTTTTGATAAAGTAGAAGTGAAATTTAATCTTAATGAAGAAGGAGAACCAGAAGGAGTATATTTTAAAGTATCAAAAGATGCCAATCATTTGATTGAAGAATTTATGCTTTTGGCTAATCGAAAAGTAGCAGAATATATTGGAAAACAAAAGAAAACCTTTGTTTACCGTATTCACGATGAACCAAACGAAGATAAACTGGTTGCCATGCAAACCGTAATTGCTAAGTTTGGTTATAAAATTGATTTTAGGACAAAAGGCGATATAGCAAAATCAATAAATGCTTTGATGGAAGAAGTAAATGGTAAGAAAGAACAAAATCTTATTGATACTCTTGCCATTAGAAGTATGAGCAAAGCCAAATACTCGACTGACAATATTGGCCATTATGGTTTAGCTTTTGATTATTATAGCCATTTTACATCGCCAATACGTCGTTATCCAGACGTTATGGTACACCGTTTGTTACAATACTATTTGGATGGAGGGGCTTCTGTAGATGAGGAAACTTACGAAACCAAATGTCTGCATTGTTCAAACATGGAAAGTTTAGCTACTAATGCTGAGCGAGATAGTATTAAATACATGCAGGTTAAATACATGCAAGATCATCAAGATGAAGAATTCCTTGGGGTTATTTCTGGTGTTACCGAATGGGGAATTTATGTTGAAATCGTTTCTAATAAATGTGAAGGAATGGTAAGAATCAGAGAAATAAAAGAGGATTACTATACTTTTGATGAGAGACAATATGCATTGGTTGGAGCAACTTCAAACCGTTTACTGCAGTTAGGAGACGAAATTTATGTGAAAGTAAAAAATGCCGATTTAGTTAAAAAACAACTTGATTTTCATTTTTTAAGAAGAGCAGAATAAATAATTAATTTAAAAATAAAAGTATGAGAAAGCTAATTATTGGAGCAGCAATTTTATTTGTACAAATGTCTTTTGGTCAGGTTACCAAAGAGTTAGGTGATTTTGATAGCGTAAAAGTATTTGATAAATTAAGTGTAAAATTAGTTCAGTCATCTGAAAATAAAATTGTTATCAAAGGAGCAAGAGAAGCAGAGGTTGAAGCGGTTAACAAAAATGGTATTTTAAAATTAAGAATGCCTTTCCCAAAACTTTTGTCTGGAAATGATCTCGATATTACATTATACTACAAACATTTAGAACTTATTGATGTTAATGAAGGAGCAGAGGTAAAAAGCAGTGAAGCTATCAAAGCAACTTCTTTTAAAGTAAGTGCACAAGAAGGAGGTGTTATTAATGTTGATTTGAATGTTGATAAACTCAAAGTAAGCTCTGTTTCAGGAGGTTCTATCACTTTGACAGGAAAAGCAGAAAATCAAGTTGCAAGTTTAGGAGCAGGAGGTTATTTGCTTGCTAGTAAATTAGAGACTTCTCAGACTACTGTAAGCGTTTCTGCGGGCGGAAAAGCAGATGTTAATGCTTCTACCCTTGTCGACGCAAAAGTGAGCGCAGGAGGCTCTATTTACATTTATGGAAAGCCAAAGCAAATAAACCAAAAAACTGTTTTTGGCGGTAAAATAGAAGAAGTAAAATAACAAGTAGTAATTGATGATTAATGATATTCTAGCGGGACTTCCCTGGGGACTTGTTCTTAGTTTTATGGTAGTGCCTGTATTTTTTGTTTTATTAGAAACCAGTATTACAAAAGGATTTAGAGCTGCGATGGTTTTTGATCTTGGAGTAGTACTAGGTGATATTTTTTTTATTGCTATTGCTTATCTAGGAAGTTACCGTTTGATTTCGAGTTTAAAAGACGATCCAGCGCTTTTTATTTTTGGAGGAATAATTATGCTTTCCTACGGTATTATTTCGTTTGTAAAACTAAAGAAAGAGGAAAAAATAAACGATGAAGAAATTGATCGTGACATTCTGAAAAGAAACTATGGTAGCTTGTTTGTAAAAGGCTTTTTACTGAACGTTATTAACATTGGAGTTTTAGGCTTTTGGTTAGCAGTAATTATCTCTGTACTAACCAAAGTTAGATATGCAGACTTCAAGAATGATGACCTTTTTTGCTGCAGTAATTATCACTTATTTATTAATTGATTGTGCTAAAATTTTATTAGCCAAACAGTTAAAATCGAAAATGACTCCGACTAATATTCTTAAAATTAAAAAAGGAATAAGCATTGTTTTAATGGTTTTCGGATTTGCTTTAGTAATTCAAGGATGGTTTCCAAAAGAAAAAGAAATGGTTAAAAATGCTTTCGAAAGAATAGAGAAAAAGTAGTTGTTAATAACTCAATAATATAAAATCAAACCTCTGAATTTCAGAGGTTTTTTTTGTGTTTATAACGTTCATGCAGGTATAACTTTGTCAAAGTTTTAAACTTTGACAAAGTTATTTACACAAAGTTTGTCATTTCGAAGAAGGAGAAATCTTCGCAAGTAACTCCGCAACTATTTTCCAATCTTTGTCGAGCTTCTCACGAAGATTTCTCCTTCGTCGAAATGACAAGATTGTGCAAAAATGAGAAACCCGACAGGTTTTTAATACTTGTCGGGTTTATGTACAAACTTTAATAATTAATTTTTTCTAAAAATTAAACATAAAAAAACTTCAAATTGCTTTGAAGGTTTGAGGCATCGTTCGGATTCGAACCAATATATTTTAATTAATTTTTTTTAAAAATTAAGCATAAAAAAAACCTTCAAATTGATTTGAAGGTTTGAACATTGTCCGGATTCGAACATAAATCTTTATCTAATTTTTTCTAAAATTAAACATAAAAAAAAACTTCAAATTGCTTTGAAGGTTTGAGGCATTGTCCGGATTCGAACATAAATCTTTATCTAATTTTTTCTAAAAATTAAACATAAAAAAACCTTTAAATTGCTTTGAAGGTTTGAGGCATCGTCCGGATTTGAACATAAATCTTTATCTAATTTTTTCTAAAAATTAAATATAAAAAAACCTTCAAATTGCTTTGAAGGTTTTAAGGTATCGCCTGGATTCGAACCAATATATTTTAATTAATTTTTTCTAAAAATTAAATATAAAAAAAACCTTCAAATTGCTTTGAAGGTTTTGAGGCATCGTCCGGATTCGAACCGGAGTAGGAGCTTTTGCAGAGCCCAGCCTAGCCGCTCGGCCACGACGCCATTACTTGAACGGTTGGCAAAAGTAACTAAAATCTTTAAATTTCAAAAGTTTCGAATGAACTATTTTAAAAAAATACAGATTTAATTAGAATGATTACTTTCTAATTTCCGTCATTTTTATAGTAACTGACTCAACATCACCACCAATAGGCGGATTTATTTTAGAAACCCAAACTGTAGTTTTTTCTACTGTTTCTATCTCTGCCAGCACACGAATATTGATTCTTTTGGCAACATGCTCTAATAAATGCGAACGAATTGCCATTTCTTCGGCTACAATTTTGTTCAAATGAACATAATCAACAGTATCTAAAAGATGATCTGTTTCTGCTGATTTCTGTAAATTAGTTTTAATTTTTAGATCGACAGTATAATCAGATCCAATTTTTCCTTCTTCAATTAAACATCCGTGGTAAGAGAAAGTGCGAATGTTTTTAAGTTTAATAACTCCCATTTTTTATAATTTTATTCTTGTGGTGTTTGGATCTTGGTAATTGGATGTTACAGCGTATAAAGTAACTATTTTGTTAACTTCATCAACTGTAAAATGAATAGTGTAAGGAAATTTTTTCAAAGGTAGGGTTCGAACAGTATTGTATTTTTCTTCAAAAAAAGGAAAAGTATGTAAAGTTTCTACGTATTCTTGATACTCATTGAAGAATTTTGTTCCTAGTCCGTTTGAAAGAGATTCGTAGTATTCTGCAATTTCATCTACTTCTAAATCAGAGCGTAAGAGAATAATTATTTCAAACATTACTATTTATTCCATTTAGCGTTGAGTCTTTTTTTAGATTCTTCCCAGCTTACAAAATCCTCTGGTTTGGCATTCTTTATACGATCTAAAACCATTTCTTGCTGCCATAACGGAATTTCATTCTCAATATTTTCATTTATAGAAACATCTGGAATGTGTTTAAAAAAACTTATAAAAGTTTCGTAAAAATCGTCTGGAATTGTAACAGTTAATTGTCTCATAATTCTGAATATTTATACAAAAATACTAATAAAATTAATTTCGAGTTTCGGCTTTAACGTTTCATGTTTTGTGCCACTTAAATAACTTTAAACCTAAAAGCTGGAACCTTTTTTTTATCTTTGCTAAAATTACTATAAAATAATGGCATCAGAAGAGAAATCACTCAATTTTATTGAACAAATCATAGAGGAAGACGTAAAATCAGGTCTTTCAAATACTAAACTTCGCTTTCGTTTTCCACCAGAACCTAATGGTTATTTACACATTGGGCACGCAAGTTCTATTGCGTTAAATTTTGGTTTAGGAATTGACTATCAATCTCCTGTGAATTTACGTTTTGATGATACAAATCCTGAAAAAGAAGAACAGGAATTTGTTGATGCTATTAAAAAAGATGTAGAGTGGCTAGGATATAAATGGGCAGAAGAATGTTATGCATCAGATTATTTCCAACAATTATATGACTGGGCAGTTTTCTTAATTAAAAAAGATAAAGCTTATGTTGACAGTCAGACTTCTGAAGAAATGGCGATCCAGAAAGGAACTCCAACGACTCCAGGAACTGATAGCCCTTACAGAAATCGTTCTGTTGAAGAAAACTTAGATTTATTCGAAAGAATGAAAAACGGTGAATTTGAGTCTGGTACACATATTCTACGTGCAAAAATTGACATGAAATCAACAAACATGTTAATGCGTGATCCAATTATGTACAGAATTTTGCATAAAGAACATCACAGAACTGGAGATGCTTGGAAAATCTATCCAATGTACGATTGGGCACATGGACAAAGTGATTATTTAGAGCAGATTTCTCATTCGTTTTGTACACTTGAATTCTTGCCTCACCGTGAATTATACGATTGGTTTTTAGATCAGATTTTTGATGATAATAAATTGCGTCCAAAACAAAGAGAATTTGCAAGACGTAACTTATCGCATACCGTTGTTAGTAAAAGAAAATTACAGCAACTAGTTAAAGAAAAGCATGTTAACGGTTGGGATGATCCGAGAATGTCAACCATTTCTGGATTAAGAAGACGTGGTTATACAGCGGCTTCTTTGCGTAATTTTGCCAATACAATTGGTATTGCAAAACGTGATAATTTAATAAATGTATCAGTTTTAGAATTCTGCATTCGTGAAGATTTGAACAAAATTGCACCTCGTGTAATGGCTGTGTTAGATCCTGTTAAACTTGTAATTACCAATTATCCTGAAGGAAAAGAAGAGTGGCTAGAAGCTGAAAACAATCAAGAAGATGAAAGTGCAGGTTTCAGAAAAGTGCCATTTTCTCGTGAGTTATACATCGAAAGAGAAGACTTTTTGGAAGAAGCTCCAGCTAAATTTTTCCGTTTAACTTTAGGAAAAGAAGTTCGTCTTAAAAATGCTTATATTATTAAAGGTGAATCAGTTGTAAAAGATGAAAACGGAAATATTACTGAAATTCATGTAACGTATGATACCGATTCTTTGAGTGGAAGCGGAACAGAAGCAAGCCAAAGAAAAGTATCTGGAACATTGCATTGGGTTTCAATTCAGCATGCATTAGAAGCAGAAGTTCGTTTGTATGATCGTTTGTTTACAGATGAGGCTCCAGACAGTTATAAAGAGAAAAATTTCTTAGATTTTGTGAATCCAAATTCTTTAGAAATTGTAACTGGATATGTTGAACCAAGTTTATCAACAGCTCAAAATGAAGATAAATTTCAGTTTCAACGTTTAGGTTATTTTACTGTTGATAAAGACTCAACTACTTCAAAATTAGTATTTAACAAAACAGTTGGATTAAAAGATGCTTGGGAAGAAAAGGGTAAAAAAGAAGAAAATAGCATCAATAATTCTTTGAAAGATATCAACAAATATTTTAAAGTTGAGAGTAAACCAGAGCGTATTGCAATTGAAAGTGCGATAGGGGAGAACATAAAAAACATCTCTACTTTTTCACTTTTACAAAATTCTTTGAAGAAGAATATCAACAATAATAAGGCTTCGCTGTTGTTTTCTCAGTTTATTTTGAAGTATTCAAAGTGGAAATCAACAGATTTTGAAGAAGAAGATATTAAGAAATTATATTCAATGTCTCTAAAAAGTGAATCTACTTATGTAAGATCAAAAGCACTTTTAAATTTGAGAGATATTGAAAATGAAAGTTTCAAAAATCAGTATGATGATGAAATTTTGAAATTATATTCAAATCCACCAAAAAATGCTTCTGAAAGAGAAATTGAAATTCTTTCTGAAATGGTAAAGAAGTAATATCAACTAAATTTATGAAAAGCGCTTTTATAAGCGCTTTTTTTTATTATATAGATTAACTATTGAAATATGTAAATTTATAATTTTTATAGATTAAAAGTGACTTTCATAAATTGATTTTAATGAAAAATAAAATTATGTTGGATAAGGAATTCATTTTTTAATTTTTCGTTTATTTAGAAGCTTTATTTGAGTTTTGGCTTCTTTTAAGTCCCAATTTTGTTCGAAAAGTAATTTTAATAAATTAAATTTATAAATATAATATTTAAAATTAATTTTACTTATTATTTATAAAATCTATTATATTTGAAATTTATATTTATTTTATAGATTAAAATTGACTCTCATAAATTAATTTTAAGAGGAAATAAAAAATGGTTAAATAGAGAAGACCTTTTTTTAATTTTCATGCAGCAAAACTCCTTATTTCATTTTTTTGCTTTTTTGACTCCAATTTTCTTCTCCAAATCTGAAAATTTCAGTTTTTTCCTAATTTTTAAAATTTTGACTTCAATTTTTAATTTATAAGTTTTATTTATTGATATTTTTTAATTTTAGTATTTAATTATTATTTACTAAATTGATCATAAAATTAAAAATAATAGTTTTTATATATTGATTTTAACCTTCATAAATTGATTTTAAGACGTTTTTTAAACTTGATTGATAGATAACTCATTTTTTAGATTATTGTTTATTTACGGTCTTTATTTAACTTTTTACTGTTATTTTAGTCAGTTTAACGGCTTGTTAACACACAATTGTTTATAAAGTTGCTATTTTTAACTCAATACCAAAAGTCAGAGATGATTTTTGTAAAAAATTAAAATTTGCCGTAAAGAATCTAAGTTGAAATTTATTGTTTTTAGAAACTCGTAATTTTTATAACAATAGATTTTCAAAACTGATTTCCTAAAAAGACAATTTTATGTTCTGATTTTTATTATGATGTAATTTTGATAATATTTCCCGTAAAAGATATTTTTTCAAATTGTATCATAATGTACAAAATTCCATAATGTTGAATTTGAGTGAAAGTTTAGTTTTTAAATTTCAGGTCTGACAATTTTTAATTTAAATCTAATTATCATGAAAATTTTATATTTCGCAGTAGCGCTATTATTTGCAAATGTTGCAATTTCGCAAACACATCAAATTACAAAACACAATGGAGAACAACTTGATGTAAATTTTATTAAAAACGAAAATGGCTTTGTTTATTATTCTTTAAATGGAAGTTCTGAAGAAATCAAAATTAGTAAACATGCTGTTTCATCAATTACAAACAAACAGAGTAAACAAACTCAGAAAGTTTCTGATAAAATAGTAGTGGATTCAAAAGATGATTACAAAATGGTAACTGTTCTTCCACAAGAAAAAACAATAGGACTGAAACAAGTTGCTAGTTTTACTGGTGTCTCAACAAGGACAAAAGGGGAACCGCCAATTGCAAATCAGAACCAGACTGCTATGAGAATCAAATCTAAGTCAGCTTCAAATGGATATCCGTTTGTTAGCATTGTTGAAAAAGCAGATGGTAAGTATGAAGCTGTAGCTTATGTGTATTAATAATATTGTTAATTTTGTATAAATTACAATTAATCAAAGTTTTATCATTTTAAAAAAGAGTATCTTTATTAATAATTTTAAATTGTAACTATCATGTCTAAGAATTTAAATACAGCAGCAGCAATTTTAGCTGCAGCAGCTGCAGGAGCGGCAATTGGAATTTTATTTGCTCCAGATAAAGGATCAAAAACTAGGGCAAAAATTAAAGAAGGTATCGATGATGCCAAACATAATCTGAAAGATTCTTTTGATGCCAGCTCTGAAGTTCTTCGTGAAAAATTTACGAGTGCTACTCATAATCTTGACGGAACTTTGAATGAGTTACTTTCTAATGTCAGCCATAAAACAGAAGAAGTAATCACTTTTTTAGAAACTAAATTGGCTGATTTAAAAGCACAAAATGCTAAATTTCAGAAATAATAATTTTATAAAGCACATTACTTGCTTATTTTTATAAGAAAGTAATGTGCTTTTTTTTTATCTAAAATTTTAATTATGGCTTTTGAAGAATTAAAAGAAAACACTGAAAAAGTTCAAGATCAGGCTAAAGAATATATTGATAGTCATTTAGCTTATTACAAACTTTGGGGTTTTAAGGTTGCAATGAAATCGACAACTTTGATCTTTAAGTTTACCTTGATTTTATTATGTTTCAGTATGGTTATGATTTTTGGATCTTTTGCCGCAGCGTACGCTTTTGGTTCTTTGTTTGAAAGTAATGCCCTCGGATTTTTGGCAGTAGGAGGGATTTATCTTTTCTTTACCATTTTACTTTTCTTTCTAAAGGATAAGTTTGTTGAAGGACCAATTTTGGAGAAATTTTCAGAAATCTTTTTTAATGATTAATTATGGAAAGAAAAAAATACTCTTCGTATGCTGAGATTGAAAGAGATCTGGAAATTCTAAAACTAGAAAAAGAAATCAATTATCAAAAATTGGTTTTAAGTTTTCAGAAAACTAAGGAAAGCATAACACCGCAAAATATTGTAAATGGTTTTATTTCATCTTATACAGGTTATGTTAAAAAATCATTTCCAGAAATTTTACAATCTATTTTACCATTTGTGATCAATTGGTTTATAAATAAAAAAAGAGGCAATTAAGCCTCTTTTTTATTTTGTAAAATTATTACTGAACATCTGGTTGAATGTCATCTTCATAACCAGACTGTGGCTGAATAGGTTTTGGTTTCTCTACTTTTTTATTGTGTTTTTTCATCATTTCGCCAACTTGGTTTGATGCTGTAAATGATGCAACCATATTATTCAACATGTCACTACCAGCTTGTGGAGAATTTGGAAGTAAAATTAGATTAGAATTAGCATCAGCTCCAATTGCTTGTAAAGTATCATAATGTTGTGTTACGACAATTAAAGCAGAAGCTTCTTGAGAATTGATTCCAACTTGGTTCAAAACTTCAACACTTTCTACAAGACCTCTTGCAATTTCACGACGTTGATCTGCAATACCTTGACCTTGCAAACGTTTACTTTCTGCTTCGGCTTTTGCTTTTGCAACGATTCTAATTCTTGAACTTTCAGCTTCAAATTCAGCAGCCGTTTTTTCTCTATCAGCAGCGTTGATTCTATTCATTGCATTTTTTACTTGAATGTCTGGATCAATATCAGTAACCAAAGTATTGATAATGTCATATCCGTAAGTAGACATTGCTTCGTTCAATTCACGTTTTACGGCAACTGCAATATCATCCTTTCTTTCAAAAACATCATCCAATTTTAGTTTAGGAACTTCGGCACGAACGACATCAAATACGTAAGAAGTAATTTGATCGTGTGGATATTCAAGTTTATAAAAAGCTTCATATACTTTTTCTTGAATTACTTTGAACTGAACAGAAACTTTCATTTTAATAAAAACGTTGTCTCTGGTTTTAGTTTCGATGATAACATCCAATTGCTGAATTTTAAGATTTACTCTTCCGGCCAATCTATCAACCAACGGAATTTTAAGTTGTAATCCTGAATTTCTTACACTTTGAAATTTTCCAAATCGTTCGATAATAACAGACGATTGCTGTTTTACAGTAAAGAAAGACGACATGAAAATGAAGAATGCCAATACTAAAAAGATAATAAATGCTGTACTCATGGTTATTTAGTTTAATTTATGAATTTCGGTAAATTACGAAAATTCTTCTAAATTAAAATTTTAAAACATTAAAAAAACGCTAAGAACATTTTTGAGATGTTGCTTAGCGTTTGTTTTTTTAACCACTATGGTATTAAGAAAATTAAGATCAAAGCTTTGTCAAGAGAATTAAACTTAGCTTTATGAACTTTTAAGTTCTGTTTTTTACCATCAAGAAATGCTTAATTAACTTAATATCTTAATGGTAAAATTTTTTACAAAGAAGAAATTGCTTTCTGAATTCTAGAAATAGTTTCTTCTTTTCCAATGATTTCAACAATGTCAAATAGGTGATGAGCTTTTAAGTGCTCCAACCAAACTTAGACGGAAAGGTTGCATTACTTTACCCATTCCGATTTCATTTTTGGTTAACCAATCTTTTACAATTGTTTCAATATTTGCAGAAGTAAAATCTTCGATATTTTCTAAAACAGAAATTAGTTCTTGCATTAAAGTAGGAGTTTCTTCTTTCCAATTTTTACTTGCTTTTTCATCGTATGATGTTGGAGCCTGAAAAAAGAAATCAGTCAGATCCCAAAAATCAGAAACAAAGTTTGCTCTTTCTTTGATAAGTGATACAATGCGAGTTGTCACTTCGAGCGGAGTCGAGAAGCCTTTTTCTTCTAAAATAGGAGAGAAGGTTTTGGCCAAATCAGCATCATTTTGTTTTACTAAATATTGGTGATTGAACCATTTGTTTTTCTCTGGATCAAATTTTGCTCCAGCTTTGTGAACTCTGTTTAAGTCAAAAGATTGAGCCAATTCTTCTAAAGAGAATAATTCTTTATCTGTTCCGTCATTCCATCCTAGCAAAGCAAGGAAATTTACAACTGCTTCTGGAAAAAATCCTTTTTCTCTATAACCAGATGAAACACCTTCTTCAGTTTTCCATTCTAATGGAAATACTGGGAATCCCATTTTGTCTCCATCTCTTTTTGATAATTTACCATTTCCAATTGGTTTTAAAATCAAAGGTAAATGTGCAAATTCTGGAGCTTCCCAACCAAATGCTTTGTATAATAAAACGTGAAGAGGCATAGATGGTAACCATTCTTCGCCACGAATTACATGTGATGTTTCCATCAAATGATCATCGACAATATTGGCTAAATGGTAAGTTGGCATTCCATCACTTTTGAACAAAACCTTATCATCCAAAAGATTAGTTTCAAACTTCACATCTCCACGAATGATATCTTTCAAATGTAAAATTTCATCAACCGGAGTTTTAAAACGGATTACATAATGCTCTCCATTTGCAATTCTCTTAGCAGTTTCTTCTGCAGAAATAACTAGAGAAGTATCTAATTTTTCACGATTGTGGTGATTGTAAATAAATGTTTTTCCTTCAGCTTCATGCTCATTTCTTAATGAAGTTAAAGATTCTGGAGTATCAAAAGCATAATAAGCCCAACCAGAATTTATCAACTGATCTGCATATTGTTGGTATAAATCTTTACGTTCGCTTTGTCTGTATGGACCAAATTTTTCATTTTTTCCAACCGTTTCTTCAGGAGCAATTCCTAGCCATTCAAGAGCTTCCATAATGTAAGCTTCTGCACCTGGAACAAAACGAGTCTGATCTGTATCTTCAATTCTCAGATAAAAAACACCATTATGTTTTTTTGCAAATAAATAATTAAATAGGGCAGTACGAACTCCGCCAATATGTAACGGTTGCAGTCGGACTTGGTGCAAAACGCACACGAACTTGCTTTGACATTTGTTTAAATTTTGTTGCAAAGATACGTTTTATGATTTTAGATTTCGGAATGTTGATTTTAGATTTTGAAATCTTAGAACCTTAGCGTCTTAGTAACTTAGAATCTTAAAAAGGTATTATTATAATTACTACTTTTATAGGTTATAATTAAAACAGATTTATTTTGAAAACATCATCTGCGATATATCAAAAGCTAGAGGCTTTCATTAAGAAATATTATACCAACGAATTGATAAAAGGGATATTACTTTTTACTGGTTTTGGTTTATTATATTTTCTATTTACGCTTTTTGTAGAGTACTTTCTTTGGTTAAAACCTCTTGGAAGAACTTTTCTATTTTGGTTATTTGTTGGAGTTGAAGTTTTCCTTTTCGTTAGTTTAATTATTTTTCCTTTGTTTAAATTATTCAAACTTCAAAAGGGAATTGATTATACTCAAGCTTCAAAAATTATTGGAAATCATTTCACGGAAGTGAGTGATAAGCTGACGAACTTTTTGCAATTGTCTTCTGAAAATAATAATGAAAGTTCAGAATTGGTTTTGGCTTCGATCGAACAAAAAGCAAATTCTTTGCAACCAATTCCGTTTGGAAATGCAATCAATTTTAAAGCAAATAAAAAATATTTACCATTGGCTTTAGTTCCAATTTTACTTTTTGCGGTGTTTTATATTTCTGGAAATAGTAATATTATTTCGCAAAGTTTGAATAGAGTAGTGCATTTCAATTCTGCCTTTTTACCGCCAGCTCCTTTCAAATTTGTGGTTTTGAATTCGAATTTGCAAGCAGAGCAAAACAAAGATTTCGTGATCAAAATGGAATCTGTTGGGAATGTAGTTCCAGAAAATGTAATGATTCATATTGGTGATGAAAGTTATTTTATGGAATCTTCTCAACCTGGAAAGTTTGAATTTAAAATTGAAAAACCTTCTGAAAATATTCAATTTTCTTTTGAAGGAAATTCAGTTGTTTCAGAGGAATATGAATTGAAAGTAATTACTGTTCCGTCAATTGCAAACTTCGAGATGGTTTTGAATTTTCCTTCTTATCTAAAGAAGAAATCAGAGACAATTCAAGGAACTGGAAACGCAATAGTACCTGAAGGAACAACTGTAACTTGGAAAATGAACACCAAATCTACACAAGAAGTAGCATGGAAAAGAGATAATGAAGTTTTCAAGTTTAATAAGGTAGAAAATGAGTTTAAATTGGCTAAAAATATTAGTCAAAATACAGAATATCAAATTCTTACGTCTAACGATAAGGTTAAAAACTACGAGAAATTAGACTATCAGCTGTCTGTAATAAAAGATCAGTTTCCAACCATCAATGTGGGGCCAGCGCCAGATAGTTTGAAGTTAGATAAGAACTATATTCTAGGTAGATTGGGTGATGATTATGGACTTTCGAAACTGCAAATTGTATACTATGAACGTAACAAACCTCAGTCTGCTAAGCGTGGAAATATTCCTGTAAAGGCTGGAATATTTGATCAGTTTGTTTTTAATTTTCCAAGCAATCTCCCAGTAGAAGAAGGAGTTTCATATGAATACTATTTTGAAGTTTTTGATAACGATGCACCACACGGATTTAAGTCTACAAAGTCTTCTACATTTTCAGATCGTGTAGCTACAACAGATGAAATTCAAGATCAGGAATTACAGCAACAAAATCAAAATATTAATAGTTTATCTAAATCTTTGAAGAACCAAACAAAGCAGATTTCAGAAATGGATAAGCTTCAGAATACCGGAAAAGAAAAAGATAATTTAGAGTTTAAAGATCAGCAGAAGATCAATGATTTTATCAAACGTCAGAAACAACAAGACGAAATGATGAAACAATTCTCTGAAAAAATGAATCAGAATTTAGATAAATTCAAAGATGATAAGAAGGATAAAACTGCTGAAGATTTGCAAAAGCGTTTGGATAATGCACAGAAAGATTTAGAGAAGAATCAGAAATTATTAGACGAATTAAAGAACTTGAATGATAAATTAAACAGCGAAGAACTGTTTGATAAGATGGAAAAGTTCAAACAAATTAGTAAAAACCAATCTCGTAATTTAGAGCAATTGGTTGAGTTGACCAAGCGTTTTTATGTTTCTAAGAAAGCAGAACAAGTTGCTGAGAAACTAAATAAACTGTCGGAACAACAGGAACAGTTATCTAATAAAGAGAAAGAAAATACGAAAGAGAAGCAAGATGAAATCAATAAATCTTTTGATAAGATTCAGGAAGATTTAAAAGATTTGAAAGAGGAAAATAAGACTTTGAAGAAACCTTTGGATATTCCATCTGATGCTTCTAAAGAAAAAGATGTAGACAATGATCTTAATAAAGCTTCTGAAGAATTGAGCAAAAAGAATACTTCTGCGGCTAAGCCAAAGCAGAAAAGTGCGGCTAAGAAAATGAAGTCTATGGCTCAAGAAATGCAGAGCGAAATGGAAGGTGGAGAACAAGAACAATTGGAAGAAGATGTAGCAATGCTTCGTCAGATTCTAGATAATCTTTTGGCTTATTCTTTATCACAAGAAGATGTGATGAAACAGTTCAAAGCAATGAAATTGGGTTCCTCTACATTTACAAAAAACATCAAGATTCAGCAGAATTTGAAACAGCAGTTTCGATATGTAGATGATAGTTTGTTTGCACTTTCATTACGTAACCCAAAGGTTGCAGAAGACGTAACTAAAGAAATTGGAAATGTACAATACAATATGGACAAGGCGATTGAAACTTTAACTGATGTTCAAATTCCAAGAGGAGTTTCACACCAACAATATGCAGTTTCATCTGCTAATAAGTTAGCCGATTTCTTGAGTGATTTATTGAATAATATGCAGATGTCTATGTCTAAACCGGGAGCGGGAAAACCTAAACCAGGAGACGGACAAGGAATGCAATTGCCTGATATTATTCAGAAACAAAAAGGACTTGCTGATAAGATGAAAGAAGGTATGAAACCTGGACAGCAATCTGGAGATAAACCTGGAGAAGGTAAAGATGGAAAGTCTGGACAAGGGCAAAATGGACAAGGAAAAGAAGGTCAGGGTAAAGAAGGACAAGGTAACAAAAGTGGAGATAAAGGTTCTTCTGGTAAAGAGGGTAAGAGCGGAAAAGGAGAGAAGAACGGTAATGAAGGAGAAGATGGAGAAGGAGATGCAGAAGCTATTATGGAAATATACAAGGAGCAAGTTAAACTTAGAGAAGCATTGCAAAAGGAGTTAGCAAAGAAAGGTTTGGATGCGCAAGGAAAATCTATAATAGACCAAATGAAACAATCTGAAAAGCAGATTTTGAACAAAGGATTTAAGAATGAGAACCTGCAACGTATATTAAATATCCAACAAGAATTGTGGAAATTAAACAACGCAGTTCAGCAACAAGGGCAAGATACACAAAGACAATCTGAAACTAATAAGGCTGAATTTAGTAATCGTTCAAATGCTTTGCCAAGTTCATTATTGGAATATTTAAACAGCGTTGAGATATTAAACAGACAATCACTACCTTTGCGCTCGAATTTTAATCAAAAAGTTCAAGAATACTTTAATACAAAATGATAAATTTTAATTACGAAACAGATTTTACTTTAGGAGACGAGCAGGCTTTTAGTGACTGGCTAAGCTCTGTAATTGTTTCTGAGAATAAGAATGAAGGAGAGATCAACTATATATTTTGTGATGACGAATATCTACATAAGATCAATGTTGAATATCTAGATCACGACACGCTTACAGATATTATTAGTTTTGATTACTCTGTTGGTAACGAGTTAAATGGAGATATTTTTGTTTCTGTAGAACGTGTTGCAGATAATGCAAAAGACTTCAATGTTTCATTTGCTGAAGAACTTAAAAGAGTGCTATCTCATGGTATACTACACTACTGTGGATATAAAGATAAGTCGGAGGAAGAAGCTCAATTAATGAGGCAAAAGGAAGAAGAGAAGATGAAGATGTTTCACGTGGAACAGTAATTAAATCTCTTTTGATATATATGTTCCACGTGAAACGTTTTTGGTTTTTGATTTTTAAAACGTTCCACGTGAAACATATTTAAGAAGAATACAAGAATTTTATAACGTTCCACGTGGAACGTTAAAGTAATGAAGTTGAATAAAAGATTAAATCGTTCCACGTGGAACGATTTTTAGGTTTCAATTTTAGAGAGAATGAAGAAGATGTTTCACGTGGAACATGGTTAAAAAATGTTCTTTGGAAGTTTAGAATGGAAGTTTAGAATGGAAGTTTAGAATGGAAGTTTAGAATGGAAGTTTAGAATGGAAGTTTAGAAATGTTTCACGTGAAACATTTCTTTTGGAAGTTCTGTTTGGAAGTTCTGTTTGGAAGTTCTGTTTGGAAGTTCTGTTTGAAAGTTCTGTTTGAAAGTTCTGCTTTGAAAGTTCTGCTTTGGAAGTTCTGCTTTGAAAGTTCTGCTTTGAAAGTTCTGCTTTGAAAGTTCTGCTTTGAAAGTTCTGCTTTGAAAGTTCTGCTTTGGAAGTTCTGTTTGGAAGTTCTGATTTGGAAGTTCTGATTTGGAAGTTCTGCTTTGGAAGTTCTGATTTGGAAGTTCTGCTTTGGAAGTTCTGATTTGGAAGTTCTGATTTGGAAGTTCTGATTTGGAAGTTCTGATTTGGAAGTTCTGATTTGGAAGTTCTGATTTGGAAGTTCTGATTTGGAAGTTCTGATTTGGAAGTTCTGATTTGGAAGTTCTGATTTGGAAGTTCTGATTTGGAAGTTCTGATTTGGAAGTTCTGATTTGAGAGTTCTGATTTGAGAATTCTGATTTGGAAGTTCTGATTTGGAAGTTCTGATTTGAGAGTTCTGATTTGAGAATTCTGATTTGAGAGTTCTGATTTGAGAGTTCTGATTTGAGAGTTCTGATTTGAGAGTTCTGATTTGAGAGTTCTGATTTGAGAGTTCTGATTTGAGAGTTCTGATTTGAGAGTTCTGATTTGAGAGTTCTGATTTGAGAGTTCTGATTTGAGAGTTCTGATTTGAGAGTTCTGATTTGAGAGTTCTGATTTGAGAGTTCTGATTTGAGAGTTCTGATTTGAGAATTCTGATTTGAGAGTTCTGATTTGAATGAAGTAAAATGTTTCACGTGAAACATTTTTATTGATTCCAGAATTTGAGAATTCCAGTTGACACGTTCCATTTTGAACTTGAAACCTGAAACTTCAAAACTTGAAACAAAATATAAAGTTCCACGTGGAACAAGAAAGAAATAATTTAATTCTAAAAACCGCTAGCGGTTTTTAGAGAATAATAAAACAAAATGTTTTTAGAAGAATACGATGTTATTGTGGTTGGTGCAGGCCATGCTGGTTCTGAAGCTGCGGCTGCGGCTGCAAATTTGGGATCGAAAACTTTATTGGTTACAATGAGTTTGCAAAACATAGCACAGATGTCTTGTAATCCTGCCATGGGTGGAATTGCAAAAGGACAGATCGTTCGTGAAATTGATGCGCTTGGTGGTTATTCAGGAATCGTTTCAGATAAAACTGCGATCCAGTTCAAGATGTTGAACAAATCAAAAGGCAACCTGCAATGTGGTCGCCAAGAGTTCAAAGTGATAGAATGCGTTTTGCAGAAGAATGGAGAATGATGTTGGAGGCAACTCCAAATCTTGATTTTTATCAAGAGATGGTAAAAGGGTTGATTATTGAAGACGGAAAGATAAAAGGAATTAGAACTTCACTTGGTGTGGAGATTCGTTCCAAATCTGTGGTTTTGACAAATGGTACTTTTTTGAACGGTTTAATTCATATTGGAGAAAAACAATTCGGAGGAGGAAGAGCAGGAGAAAGTGCTGCAACTGGAATTACCGAAGATTTGATTAAGGTAGGTTTTGAAGCAGGAAGAATGAAAACAGGAACGCCACCTCGAGTAGATGGGCGTTCTTTAGATTATTCTAAAATGAATGAAGAAAAAGGAGATGCAAAGCCAGCTAAGTTTTCTTATTCAGATGTGACTGCTCCGTTAACGCATCAACGTTCTTGTTACATGACATACACTTCGTTGAATGTACATGATATTTTGAGAGAAGGTTTTGATCGTTCTCCAATGTTCAACGGAAGAATCAAAAGTTTAGGCAACAAGATATTGCCCGTCGATTGAAGATAAAATAAATCGTTTTGCAGATAAAGAGCGTCACCAATTATTTGTTGAGCCAGAAGGATGGAATACTTGCGAAGTTTATGTAAACGGATTTTCAACTTCGCTTCCAGAAGATATTCAATTTAAAGCGCTCCGTTCTGTTGCAGGTTTTGAAAATGTAAAATTCTTTAGACCTGGTTATGCTATCGAATATGATTTCTTTCCGCCAACGCAATTGAAACATACTTTAGAAACGAAACTAGTTGAAGGATTATATTTCGCAGGACAGATCAACGGAACAACCGGATATGAAGAAGCAGCTTCTCAAGGTTTGATGGCTGGAATAAATGCACACTTGAAAGTACATGAAAAAGATCCATTGATTTTAAAACGTGACGAAGCGTACATCGGAGTTCTAATTGATGACTTGATTACAAAAGGAACGGAAGAACCATATCGTATGTTTACATCAAGAGCAGAATATAGAACTTTGTTGCGACAAGATAATGCCGATTTCAGATTGACTCCAATGTCATACGAAATTGGTTTAGCTTCTGAAGATCGTTTACGAAGAATGGAAAAGAAACTAAACGAATCTGAAAAGATGGTTCAATTCTTCAAAGAAACAAGTGTTACAATTGCCGAAACAAATCCGATTTTAGAAGCGAAAGAATCAGCTCCAATTTCTCAAGGAGATAAAATGTTTAAGATTTTCTCTCGTCCACAAATTGAATTAGAAGATATGTTGAAATTTGAAAAGGTTTCAGCTTATATTAAAGAAAATGATTTGGATGAAGAAATTGTAGAGCAGGCAGTAATTCAAGTTAAATATTCTGGTTATATCGAAAAAGAAAGAAATAATGCAGATAAATTGAATCGTTTGGAAGAAGTAAAAATTCCAGACAATTTCGATTATAATAAAATTAAATCAATGTCTATTGAAGCAAAACAGAAATTAAGCAAGATTCGTCCTGTAACCATTTCGCAAGCTTCAAGAATCAGCGGAGTATCACCAAGTGATATTTCCGTGCTTTTGATTTATATGGGAAGGTAAATAATTTTAGATTTTAGATTGCTGATTTTAGATAATTGTAATATTTTCAAAATGACTTGTTCCACGTGAAACTATTTTTCGGTTTTTTATTTTCAGAATCCATTATAAATCTAAAGTCAGAAATCTAAAATTTTTGCTGTTCCACGTGAAACCTTTTGAAGATTTTCATGAAAAAGTATTTGATAAAGCAACTTTTACAAGTGTACTGAATTATAAAAGTAAAAAGAAATCTAAAGAAGAATTAAAAAATAAAAAGACAAAAAAAATCCTAAAAGCGATATAATTTCGTTTTTAGGATTTGCTATAAATTAAACCCAATATCTATAAATTTAAAAAATGAACGTTTTAAATAAAAAACATTTTCTTACGGTAAAAGACCACTCTGTTTCAAAAGAAACTTTTGATTTGTATTATGATGAAGAATTAGATATGCTAATTACTTCTCCACAACCTGAACTTCAAAATTTAGGTAAATATTACGAAAGCGAAGATTATATTTCGCATACCGACAACAAACGTTCGTTATTTGAAAAAGCATATCACTTTGTGAAAAATATTGCGCTTAAGAATAAATTGAATTTAATTAATAGCCAACAACCACAAAAAGGAAAACTTTTAGATCTTGGAGCTGGAACTGGAGATTTTCTCTTGACAGCAAAAAATGACGGTTGGGAAACCATTGGAGTAGAACCAAGCGATCGAGCAAAAAATATTGCTAAAGAAAAAGGAATTTCATTCGTAGAAGAAACTAGCACTTTAGAAAGTAATTCTTTGGATGTAATTACAATGTGGCATGTTTTGGAGCACGTTCCAAATTTAGAACTTCAGATTCAAGAATTAAAGCGTTTGTTAAAACCAACTGGAACATTAATTATTGCGGTTCCAAACTACAAATCGTTCGATGCGTCTCATTATGAAACTTTTTGGGCTGCTTATGATGTGCCGATTCACTTTTGGCATTTTTCAAAAAAATCAATTCAATTGCTTTTTGAAAGAGTGGATATGAAATTACAAAAGATACTTCCAATGAAGTTTGATTCTTTTTACGTAAGCCTTTTGTCTGAAAAATACAAAACGGGAAAGATGAATTATATTAAAGCTTTTTTCATTGGTTTAAAATCAAATTGGAAAGCGAAGAACTCAAAAGAATATTCATCGCATATTTATATTTTAAAAAATAAATAACACAAAAATACAGAAAGCCATTTTGCCCTAAAAGGACAGAGTGGCTTTTTCTGGTTGATATAAAAAAAGCAAAAAAGCATCTAAAATAGTGCGATAGCGTTGGTTTATGGTGATATTTTTTTCGATAAATAAAAACAATATCATAAATTTTACGCATTTTTTAAACTTTATGTTGATGCTATTGATTTTTTTATATTTTTGTCTTCAATACTTAAAAAAATAGAATTAAAAAAAATGAAAAAAGCATTAGTTATTATCGCACTTTCAGTTTTCGCAGTTTCTTGTAACAAAACAGCAGAGGTAAAGGAAGTAAAAACAGCTTACGTGGATACTTCGGTTTTGATGAAAGAATACACTGAGGCAAAAGATTTAGAGGCAAAGTACAAAGCTCAAGCGGAAGAAAAAGGTAGACAATTACAAGCTGAGATTTCACGTTTTAAACAAGACGCTGCTAATTTTCAAAGCCAGGCACAAGCAAACGGTCAAGCTTGGGCACAGCAAAGAGGAGCTGAATTGCAAAAGAGAGAGCAGCAATTAGGTTATGCACAACAAGCATTAGCACAACAATTACAACAAGAAAGTGGTGTGGAAATGGATTCTCTTGTTAGTGGAGTTAAAAAATTCATTAAAGACTACGGAAAGAAAAACGGTTACTCTTACATCTACGGAACAGGAGATGCTGCTACAATTTTGTATGCTGAAGAGAAATACGATATTACAAAAGAAATTATCAAAGCTTTAAATGATAAATACAAAGCAGAGCCAAAAACAGATGCAAAACCAGCAGCTGAAACAAAAGAAGGCGAAGCTAAAAAATAAAACTACCAAACTAACTAAATTACTGAAAACCTAAATCCACTGCGATTTAGGTTTTTTCTTTTTATAAAAATGCGGTAATTTTATTTTTTTAATACAAGCCCAATGCAGAACGTTTCAGAAGCGGCAGCTTATACTTTGCAATTCATCAATCAGACTCAGAAATCTATTTTCCTTACGGGAAAAGCAGGTACGGGAAAAACTACGCTTTTACGCGAAATTATTGCCACAACGCATAAAAATACTGTGGTCGTTGCACCAACCGGAATCGCTGCTTTGAATGCGGGTGGCGTTACCATTCACTCCATGTTTCAACTTCCGTTTTCTGCGTTTATTCCATCGTATGATGTGAGCGCGCAATTTACAGAAACAGTAAAATTTGAAAACAAAGAATCACTTCGCCGCCATTTCAAAATGAATAACGTCAAGCGAAATGTAATCAAAAACATGGAGCTTCTTGTGATTGATGAAGTGAGTATGATGCGTGCCGATTTGTTGGACGCGGTCGATTTCATGATGCAGACCGTTCGAAGAAACACCCATCCGTTTGGTGGAGTTCAAGTCTTGTTTATTGGAGATTTGCTGCAATTGCCGCCAGTGATTCGCGATGAAGAATGGCGAACACTTAAAAACTACTACCGTGGGAAATTCTTTTTCCATTCTCATGTTCTCCAAACGTATCCGCCAATTTATATCGAATTGTCAAAAATCTATCGCCAGACCGATGATGCTTTTATCTCGGTTTTGAACAATTTGAGAAATAACCAGATCACTCCCGAGGACATAACTATTCTAAATCAGTATGTTAAGCCAGATTTTGACTTCAAAGAGAACAAAGGCTATATCACGCTCACAACCCATAATGCGAAGGCTGATTCTATCAACTCACAGTCAATCAATGATTTAGATGGTAAAGAATACATATATACGCCATTTGTGGTGGGAGATTTCCCAGAAAAGATATTTCCTGTTGAAGAAGAATTGAAATTGAAAGTAGGTGCGCAAATCATGTTCGTCAAAAATGACTTGTCTTTTGAAAAGAGATACTTCAACGGAAAGATGGGTGTAATCAAATCGCTTTCAGACGAAGAAATCTTTGTTCACTTTCCAGAAGAGAACATGACACTCGAAGTGGAGAAGTACGAATGGAAAAATATCCGCTACAAAGTCAACGAACAGACCAAAGATATCGAAGAAGAGGTTTTAGGAACTTTTGCGCATTACCCAATCAAGCTAGCATGGGCAATTACGGTGCACAAAAGCCAAGGTTTAACTTTTGACAAAGCAGCGCTCGATGTATCGCAAGTTTTTCTTCCTGGGCAGGCCTATGTAGCACTTTCGCGTTTGCGTTCGTTAGACGGGCTTATTTTGCTTTCTCCGATGCAGATGAATGGCATTTCGAACGACCAAGATGTGATGGATTACGCTTTGAACCGAGCAACTGAAGAAACTTTGGAAAAAGCGCTTCACTTCGAAACCAAAAATTTTATTCACAACTATTTGATAAACAGTTTTAATTGGGGAGAATTGGCGCAAGAATGGCGAAATCATCGTTTCAGTTATAACGAAAACGCAGCAGGTTCCGAAAAAACGAAACATGCGGTTTGGGCGCATAAACGAATGGAAATCATGGAACAGCTTTTAGATCCTTCGCAGAAATTCATTTCGCAACTCAATAAAATCTTCATCAAAGAAACGGTCGATTTGTTTTTTGTGAAAGAAAGGGTAGATGCGGCCTACGATTATTTTTTCAAGCCAATGGACAAATTGGTCGATGATCTGATTTACAAAATGGCTGAAATTCAAAAATTTAAAAAAGTAAAAGAATTCTACGAAGAGCTTAACTTTTTGGAAGATCTGCAGACCAAAGCGGTTTTGAGATTGATGAAAGCCAAGTTATTGATCGAAGTAGTTGTGGCCGGCGAAGAAATCAGTAAAGAAAAGTTAACATCGCCAAATATTAAAAATTACAAAACGAACAAAGCAGAAAGGATTCGAGAAGAGCTGAAAACGACAAATACGGACATTTTTAGAACCGAAGAACCCGTTGTTCGATACAAATCAACTAAGACGGAGAAAAGTGAGCTTAAAACGGCTAAAAAAACGACAGTCGAAGAAACATACGATTTGTGGATGGAGAAAAATTCGGTTGAAGATATTGCAAGAATGCGTAAATTAAATGTTCAAACGATCGAAGGCCATTTGATAAGACTTATTCAGTCGAAGAAAATCGAAATTACTGATGTTCTTCCGTATGATAAAATTTTGGCTTTGCGAGAAGCTTTTCAGTTTTATCAAGAAGAATCTTTGAGTCCTTTGAAAGAAAAATATGGAGATGAATTTACTTGGGACGAACTAAAAATGTTCAAAGCGAGCATCAATTGATTTTATGAACGTCCTACGTGAAACATGGTTTTCTGTTTTTCAAAAATCTAATTCCTAACGCATTAAATTATTTTGGACATGAAAACATTTAAAATATTGCTAACAATTCTGGTGTTTAATTCTTCGTTTTTGATTGCCCAGGATTTGAAACCAGAATATCAAAAGTTCATTTCGAAATTTATTCTCGAAGTGAAAAATAGCGATAAAGAAGCAATTGCAAAACGTATTAAATTTCCCTTTAAGCGAGATTATCCAATTCCTTCGGTTAAGGATAACGCAGATTTCGTGAAAAGATATAACCAAATTTTTGATAAGGTTTTAATTGAAAAAATAACAAAATCGGATCCAGCAAAAGATTGGTCAGAAGTGGGATGGCGCGGAATTATGCTAAATCGTGGAGACATGTGGATTGATATTGATGGAAGAATTATTAGCATCAATAATCAATCGGAGGAAGAATTGAAATTGAAAAATTCATTAATCGCAAAGCAGAAAAAAAGCGTAAATTCTTCACTTTCAAATTTTAAAGAACCTGTTGCAGTTCTTGAAACCTCTAAGTTCAGAATTAGAATCGATGATTTAGGAAATGATAATTATCGCTATGCTTCTTGGTCGATCAAACAGCAAATGACTGAAAATCCAGATCTTGTAATCGAAAAAGGAGTTTTTGTTGCAGACGGAACGGGAGGAAACCATTACTTCGATTTTAAAAAAGGCAATTTCAAATACCGATGCTATTTTATTGTTTTGGGAGAAAAAGATTCTCCGCCAGCAATATTGACCGTTTATCAGTCTGGAAAAGAAATCCTATCTCAAGACGCCAAAATTGTTTCACGATAAACATTAGAAAGAAGCTATTTTAAAAAGATATTTAATCTCCACATAGAATTATATGCTGAACCTCAGAGAGGTTAAATATTTATAGAATCAAATAAAACAAATGAAAAAAAGCTCCAGCGGAGCGACATAATTTTATAATAGTTATGTCGCTCCGCTGGAGCTTTTATATCGTAGATATTTATTCTTAGCTATAAATATTTTGCTTCTCCGAAGCTTAAAAAAGAAAGTGTTCTTTGTATTAAAACGCTATTTAAATATTTGAGATTATTTTTTCCAATTCTTTTTCTTGAGAAATTTGAGTAAGCTTCAATTTCTGAATAGTAACTTCATTCTCTTTGGTTTTAATTTTTTGCTTTTGAATTTCTTCGTCAGAAACTGATGTAGTTGAGATTTTGTTTTCGATTTTCTGATTAGCGATTTCCAACTTTTCAATTTTATCTCTAGTCGATTTTAGCTGGTTTTCAGCCTTTGCAAGAGTGTTCTTTTTGGTTTCCAATTCCTTCTGTTCTTTTTTGAGTACAGCAATTTTGTCATCAAGCTTTTTATAATTTTCTTTAAGAACTTGCTGTGTTTGAGCTTCGTTCTTCTTTATTTGATTTTCTTGATTAGAATTGTTTTGTTGTGCAAAAATGGACTGAGAGGCGAGTAGCAATAAAAAAGCAAAGGTTTTAAAAATTATCTTCATGATTGTATTAAATTTATGAAGACGAATTTATTTGAATAGAGTTTAAGAAGTGTCCATTCAAAGATTTTAAAACAATAGAATAAGGCAAAAAAAATCCTGCTCTTTCGAACAGGATTAAAAGTATTTTATAGATTTTCGACCAGAATCCAAGCTTGTGGATTTTCGCCTTTTTGTATTTCTTTTTGAGCTTGTTCAGCTTCTTTCATTGTAGCATAACTTCCGTACAAAACAGGAAATAAACCGTGTTTGTTTTCTTTTAGCATTCTAGCTTTGAAACCATCTTTAATCAATTGGTTATAAGCTTTTCTAGCATTTTGTTCACTTCTAAAAGCACCGGCCATAATGTGGTAAGGCATTGTGGTTTCGACAGTTTCAACAGCAGTAGAATCTACAGAAAGAGTTACAGCCGGAAGTGGACTTTTGATAAAGAAAGTGGCTTCTTGAATTTTGTTTTGCACTTTTTTCTGAACTGCTTGTTCTACAACAAGTGTTTGGTTATCAATTTGATTTTGGTATAATGGATAACCAATGCTTCCTGTAATTCCTAGTCCTAAAACCAGAATTGCAGCATATCGCAAGAACGGATTCGAAGATTTGGTTTCTTCTTCATTTTCGTATATTAAAACAGCATCTTTTTCTTTTGCTGCAATTTTTTCGATTTTTTTCTCGAATGCCTCTTTTTTCACCATTGGAGAAACAAAAGGACTCAGTCCAAAAGAAGCAGCTAAATAGTTGGTCTGATCGTTTGGCTTGAAAACAATATTGCTTTCAGAATTTAAACGTAGCTCTCCAATATTTTTTAAAAGAATTACGCCATCTTCTTCTAATGCTTTTTTCCAATTCAAAATTTCAAAAGCAATTGCGCTAACAGCAAAACCATAGGATGTTTTTTCTGCTTGAGCAATATGATTTGCCAATAATCCGTCATTATTTTTGATACGGCTGTTGAAAGAAATGGTTTTTTTTGGTGGAAAAAACGAATTAGTGCTTTCATTTAGCTGAGCCGAATGAGTTTCTGTTAAAAATGCACCAAACCCTGGAACCGTTACACACTGATAACGATACAATAACTGTGAGATATATACTTCGATTTTCATAGTAACAAAGTTAGACAACGCGTATAGTTATCAAAATTTTATTCACAATTTTTATTAACAATTCAGAATTATTTTTAGACAATTCGTTTTCAATTAATTAAGTGGTAGGTTTTTCTTATTTAAAAAGCATCACGAGAATTATTTTTAAAATTTATTAAGAAATTACTTTGTTTTATAGATATTTGCGCCTCATAAAAAGTAGATTTATTTTTTCTATTTTACATAATGTTAAAAACAATGAACGATCAGGAATTATTTAATTTACTTGCCTTATTAAAGGTTGATGGAGTGGGAGATATAATGGGCAAAAAGTTGCTTAATTCTTTTGGCGATGCTTCGGCTATTTTTAAAGCTAAAAGTTCGCAATTAGCAGCGGTTGATGGAATTGGAAGTGTTTTATTGAAAAATCTGAAAGATAAAAGTGTTTTTGAGAAGGCAGATAAAGAACTTTCGTTTATTAAAAACAACAATATTAAGATTTCTTTTTTTCAGGACGAAAACTACCCAGAACGGCTTAAGCATTGCATTGATGCACCGATTCTGATTTTTACCGCTGGGAATCTGGATTTCAAAAACAAAAAAATAATTAGCATTGTAGGTACACGCCAGATTACTTCTTATGGAACCGATTTCTGTAAAAAATTGATAGAAGATATTGCTCCTCTTGATCCTGTAATTGTAAGCGGATTTGCTTATGGAGTTGACATCGTGGCGCATCAGGCAGCAATGGATTTTAATTTGCAAACTGTTGGCGTTCTAGCTCATGGCTTAAATCAAATTTACCCGAGAACTCATAAAAAGTACATGGCCAGAATGGAAGAGAAGGGCGGATTCATAACCGAGTTTTGGAGTGATTCGAATCCGGATAAAGAAAAATTTGTTCGCCGAAATCGTATAGTTGCTGGGATGACTGAAGCTACAATCGTAATAGAATCTGCTGATAAAGGCGGATCTTTAATAACGGCAAATATGGCTAATGATTACAATCGGGATGTTTTTGCGGTACCGGGTAGAGTGACAGACAAGTATAGCCAGGGCTGTAATAATTTGATTAAAACTCAGAAAGCAAATGTGTTAACAAGTGCCGCAGATTTAATTTATATGTTGAATTGGGATATTAAAGAAAATCCAAAAACGATTCAGAAACAGCTTTTTGTAGAATTAGAACCCGTAGAACAAAAGGTTTATGATTTTCTCCAGAAAAACGGAAAGGAATTATTAGACATCATTGCAATTGAATGTGAAATTCCAATCTTCAAACTATCTGGAATTCTGATTGGTATGGAATTAAAAGGCGTTATTAGACCACTTCCTGGAAAACTTTTTGAGTCAATTTAACGCAGAAAATCCTATATATTATTTTTTTGTAAAGTGTTTGTATAATCGGTATAAAATGTAAATCAGCAATAGGCCAAAAACGATATTTAGAATTTGAAATACATACGGCGGAACATTCTAATCTTCAATATACTTATCCATCTTTTTAATTTTAATAGGTTAATATACTTGAAGTTACAAAAAATAATTGAAATGGTTATTAAAAGAAAAACGCTGACCAATTTTAAATGATCAGCGTTTCTTTAAAAACATTTTTTAGATGGAATTATTTTCCAAATCCTAAAACTTCTCTAACCTTTGCCAAAACACCATCTGCAATGACAGAAGCTTTTGAAGCGCCTTTTTTCAATAAAGCGTCTACTTCTTCTAGATTATTGATGTAGTAGTTATATTTCTCCCTTTCCGTTTTAAATTTTTCTGTAATTAATTCAAAAAGAGCTTGTTTTGCGTGACCATAACCATAATTTCCGCCTAGATAATTTGCTCTCATTTGCGCAATTTGTTCTTCGTTTGCTAACAAAGAATAAATTGCAAATGCATTACAAGTATCTGGATTTTTTGGATCTTCAAGTGGAGTCGAATCAGTTTCAATACTCATTACTTGTTTGCGTAATGTTTTGTCGTCCAAGAAAATATTGATGATATTGTTTGCAGATTTACTCATTTTTCCTCCGTTTGTTCCTGGAATCAGCATAATGTTTTCCTCGATTTTAGCTTCAGGAAGAACAAAAGTTTCACCCATCTGGTGATTGAAACGAGCCGCAACATCACGAGTAATTTCTAAATGCTGTAACTGATCTTTTCCAACAGGAACAAATTCAGCATCATACAATAGAATATCAGCAGCCATTAGCATCGGATATGTGAAAAGTCCAGCGTTAACATCATCTAAACGATCTGCTTTATCTTTGAAAGAGTGTGCTAATGTCAATCTTTGAAATGGAAAAAAACAGCTCAAATACCAAGTCAATTCTGTAGTTTGAACCACATCAGATTGTCTGTAAAAAGTAACTTTGTCAGGATTTAAACCACACGCAAGCCAAGCCGCAGCTGTGCTATAGGTGTTTTCTCTTAAAGTTTTTCCGTCTTTAATCTGAGTGATGGAATGCAAATCGGCAATAAACAAATAAGATTCATTTGCTGGATCGTTTGATAATTCGATTGCCGGAATAATTGCGCCTAATAAATTTCCTAAATGCGGTGTTCCTGTACTTTGAACACCAGTAAGTATTTTTGCCATTCTAGTTTTTTCTTAGATGCAAAGTTCGTGAAGTTTTTTATAACCGCAAAGCACACAAAGATTTTACGCAAAGCACGCAAAGATTTTTTACTATGTTTTTTCCTAGATTTAAATGTTCTGCCACAGATTAAAAAGATTTTCGCAGATTTTTTAAAATCCATTTAATCATTTAAATCTGTGGCTACGAACTTGCGGCCTTTGCGTAAAATCTTTGTGTGCTTTGCGGTAGAAAAGATGTTACACTTAGAAAAAATCTTGTTTAAAATTCATTTCGGTTTTCTTACTTTTGAAGCTATGAAAATATTTAAAATTGCTTTTTGGATTCTTTGGAGAGTTTGGTTTTACGTTTTGATGGCCATTCCAATACTCATTATGTTACCTTTTCTGGTAATTTCTATCCTTTCTGAGAAAGGATATCCATATTTCTTTGAAATGGCCCGCATTTGGGCTAAATTCATCCTTTTCGGAATGGGTTTCTTTTATACCGTAAAACGCGAACAGAAGCTTGTTAAAGGCAAAAGTTACATGATAGTGGCCAATCACACCTCAATGACCGATATTATGCTTACGTTGGCTTTAATTAAAAATCCGTTTGTTTTTGTTGGGAAGAAAGAGCTAGTAAAGATTCCGCTTTTTGGATTTTTCTATAAAAGAACTTGTATTCTAGTTGACAGAAGTTCGTCTAAAAGTAAAAATGAAGTTTTTAAAAGAGCTCAAAATAGATTAAATCAAGGTTTAAGTATTTGCATTTTCCCAGAGGGTGGAGTTCCAGATGACGAAAGTATTTTGCTGGATGAGTTTAAAGACGGCGCGTTTAGATTGGCGATCGATCATCAGATTCCGATTGTGCCTATTGTTTATTCAGATAATAAAGAGCGTTTTTCATATACTTTTTTGAGTGGAAGTCCAGGAAAAATGCGCGCACGAATTTTACCTTTCGTAGAAACAAAAGGATTGACAAGTGACAACAGAAAAGAATTAAGAGATCAAGTTAGAAATATGATTTATAATGGTTTAATGGATTATCAAAAGGAATAACCATAGAAACATTATGTAAAATACAAAAGCCGGTAGATTTAATTATCTACCGGCTTTTCTTTGAATTAAAAACCCCCTATTTTTATTCAAAAGTTATTATCTGTGAATTATCTTTTCTGAAATAAAACGCAATACTTTTTTAAATCTCAATTTGGTTTTTCTTCGGTTTTTACTGTACAACAATTCCATTTTTTCTTTCATGGTTAAAAATATTAATGGTTGATAATAAAGAGTTTAGTTAATAACTCAAGTTAATGTCACATTATTATAGATGTAGAAAAATTAAAAAGGTTGCGTCAAAATTTAAAAAATTTGATAAAACCCGTCAGATGAAGATGCTAACGGGTTTTTAATCAAATAACCAACCAACGTAAATTCTAAAAAAAAACTCGAAATTGATATATGGCAGTACCAATTATAAACTGCTTTTTTATAAAGATGGATGTTTTGTAAAAAGGTTGCGTGAAAATTTCATTTTTATTTTGAAATAAAAAAAGCCGAGTAATTTTTACATCACTCGGCTATTTAAAAGCGTCTTTTTTCGACTTATTTTTTAGGCATTTGCCAATTCTTTTATGTGTTCTTTAATTTTAATTTCCAGTTCTTCAGCAAGTTCTGGATTATCTTTAATTAAAGTTTTAACAGCGTCACGACCTTGACCTAATTTTGTATCGCCGTAGCTAAACCAAGATCCTGCTTTTTTAACGATATCAAACTCAACTGCTAAGTCTAGGATTTCACCCGTTTTAGAAACACCTTCTCCGTACATGATGTCGAATTCGGCAGTTTTAAATGGTGGTGCAACTTTGTTTTTAACGATTTTTACTTTAGTTCTGTTTCCGATTACGTTTTCACCATCTTTAATTTGAGCAGAACGACGAATATCTAAACGAACAGAAGCGTAAAATTTAAGTGCGTTACCTCCAGTTGTAGTTTCTGGATTTCCGAACATAACACCAATTTTTTCACGAAGCTGGTTGATAAAGAAAACAGTACAATTTGTTTTACTGATAGTTCCAGTAAGTTTTCTCAATGCTTGAGACATCAAACGTGCGTGAAGACCCATTTTAGAATCTCCCATTTCGCCTTCAATTTCACTTTTTGGAGTTAAAGCCGCCACAGAGTCAATTACAACAATGTCTATAGCTCCAGAACGAATTAGGTTTTCAGCAATTTCTAAAGCCTGCTCTCCGTTGTCTGGTTGAGAAATAATTAAGTTCTCGATATCAACATTTAATTTCTCAGCATAGTTTCTATCAAATGCGTGCTCGGCATCGATAAAGGCAGCAATACCACCTGCTTTTTGAGCTTCTGCAATAGCGTGAAGCGTCAAAGTTGTTTTTCCAGAAGATTCTGGACCATATATTTCGATAATTCTTCCTTTAGGATATCCGTTTACTCCAAGAGCTAAGTCAACACCTAGTGAGCCAGAAGAAATCGTTTCTACTTCTACAATGGCTCTGTCGCCCATTTTCATTACGGTTCCTTTTCCGTAGGTTTTGTCAAGTTTGTCAAGCGTTAATTGTAGTGCTTTTAATTTGGCTTCTTTCTCTGAACTCATTTTTTTCTAATATCTAAATTATTGTTTTGTCTTTCTGGATAAAAATAAGAAAATTCTTCCGTAATCTTATTGATCTGTTTTATAATTTGTAAAATTACTTCTTTTTTTGAAGTTTGATTGTTCCAAATTGTCACAAAATCGTTCTATAAAAATAAAGCCTTTAATTCTGTAGCATCAGAAGGTTTTATTTTTCCAGCAAGCAATAAACTCAATTGTTTGCGACGAAGCGCTGCATCAAATCGCTGAATTTCTAGCTCGGTTTCTGGAATAATTGCTGGAACTTCAACAGGTCTTCCAGTATCGTCAACAGCAACGAAGGTGTAAATAGCTTCGTTGGCTTTGGTTCTGTTTCCAGATTCGCGGTCTTCTACCCATACGTCAATAAAAACTTCCATCGAACTTTTGAATGATCTTGAAACTTTTGCCTCTACGGTTACAACGCTTCCAAGCGAAATTGCTCTATTGAAGGCAACGTGATTTACAGAAGCCGTTACTACAATTCGGCGCGAATGCCTGCGGGCTGCAATACTTGCGGCGCGATCCATTCTGGCTAATAATTCACCACCAAAAAGATTGTTTAAAGGATTTGTTTCGCTCGGTAAAACTAAATCAGTTAAAATAGTTAGGGATTCTGAAGGATGTTTTGGATTCATTTTTTTAAATAAAATTTGTTTTAACGCCTATAATAAAAAAGGCTTTTTTGCCACAGATTTAACAGATTAAAATGATTAAAAAAATCTGTGAGAATCTGTGAAATCTGTGGCATATTTTAGTTCAACCAATAAACAGCCATAATGGCTGGAATAAAATATATAACAATGGTTCTCGCACCATCGTAATCTTTTGCAAGTCTTTGTCCGAAAAGCATCATTAACAAACAGATACATGAAAAGATAGCTCCGTAAAAACCAAATTCTCTGCCATTATTTGTAAATAATTGAATTCCTCCAACAACACATAAAATTCCAGAAATTAATTCCAAAATTAGTAAGTGTAAAAGAGCCAGCGGAACCTGATTTTTTAATGGTGTTTTGGCAAAGTGTTCTTTAAGCCAAGCCACATTATCTTTCCAATAAAAAATTTTTTCGTAACCCGATTGTAAAAAAGTTAAAGCTAGAAAAGCTAAAAGTAAAATTGAGGCAACATTGTTCATTATGAATTATTTTTTATGAATTAAACGAGTCAATTTGATAGATAAATCGGTAAGGATTATTTTTGCATTTCCATTTCTTTCAATATGATATAGTGCATCTGAAAGTTCTTTGAATATTTCGTGTATGTTATTTCCGTTTACGAAAGGAGCGAAATTTTCTAATTTGAATTTATCGACTTTCGGCTCTATATAAACCAAACTTGGCGTCTGATAATTTAGCATTAGAGCTTGTCTAAACATTTCGATACAATACTGAATAAATTTTTTCTGACTCTCGCGTCCCAACGTTGCAATTTGCTCACTCCAAGAAATTAAATCTTGAATGGCCGCAGCGTTTCCTTTTGCTCTAAAAGCGGTACGAACCCAATTTACAAACCATTGTTCGAACGGAAGATCATCATCATCTTCTTTTAACAAATGCAGTGCTTTACTAAAATTACCTTGCGCCTGATGTGCAATTTTTTTAGCTAAGCCGGCATCTATATTTTCTTGGGCAATTAAAGCATCGGCAATAACTTTTTCTGGCAGTCCGTTAAAATGAATTACCTGGCAGCGAGAACGTATGGTTTGGATAATATCTTCTTCATTTTCAGAAATCAGAATAAACATGGTTTTTTCTGAAGGTTCTTCCAGAAGTTTTAGAAGTTTATTAGAAGCAGCGATATTCATTTTATCAGCCATCCAGATAATCATGATTTTGTATCCGCCTTCATACGATTTTAGCGAAAGCGATTTTAAAACTTCTTGTGCATCTTCAACACGAATTTCTCCTTGTTTGTTTTGTACACCCAGAATTTTATACCAATCGAACAAACCTCCGTAAGGCATTTCTTGAATAAAACTACGCCAATCTTGAATAAAATCTAAACTCTTAGGTTTTGTTTTTACATCTTCGGTTGTAACGGTTGGATAAATAAAATGGAGATCGGGATGAGAGATGTTATCAAACTTTAGATTACAAGAATCGTTTCCGTTTGAATTTTCGTCGCCGGTATTGCTACACAAAATATATTGAGCATAAGCAATGGCAGTTATTAATGTGCCACTTCCTTCCGGAACCAACGAATAATTGTGCATGAGGAATTCTACCAGAAGCAGCACTTTTTATCAAGTGGCTTTTGATGTAATCTTGACCTAAAATTTGAGAAAATTGCATTGCGCAAAGATAGAAGAAAATGTGGAGGCAAAAATTTTCAGGATAAGATTATTTAGTAGTTCACAATTTTCAAATTCGGAGTCGAAGTGAGGAGATGATTTTTAAAAAATTCGGATCATTTTCGACAGAATTTTGTTAATAAATATCTTCAAGTGAGTAAATATCAAGATGTTTTTGTTAATATTTTTTTTCGAAATTCGACAAACGTAGGTTTTTTTTGGCTATTTATAGAGTTAATTTTTTATTTTTTATAGATAATCTCTTACGATTTTTTAATTAACATTTTTAACAAAAAGCCCGTTAAAACGCACATTTTCTCGACATAAGACTGTTTTTTAAGGTTTTTTTAAGGAAATTTTTTGAAAAAAAAATTCATTAGAGTTGTAATTTAAGTTAATTTCTATATTTTTGTTTTTATCAACAACCAATTATAAAATAAGAATCTATGAAAGGGAAAATTATTCTATTTAGTGCTTTTTTTATCTTAACTACTGCGGCTGTTTCAGCACAAGCTAAAAACGCACCGAGAAGTATTATTAGTACAACTGCTCTTATCCGAAAATACCATGATCAAAAAGAATTAAGTGGTATGCAAAAGGGTGAACTTTTGGAATTATACATCGAGCGTATCAAAGTATTAGTTAAAACTCTCCCTTACATTGCTTTGGTTACTAAACCTGGAGTTACTATGGCCGACCTTGGTATTCCAGACGATAGTGAACACAAAAAAGTTTTGGATGCTCAAGCAGTTGGTACAACAACATTTTTGGATACAACTGTAGAATTCCAAAGAAAAATGATGCCTTACTCTGATAAAGGAAATCTAATCGCGGCAATCTTGTTCTACGAAAGTACATTGAAATCATTACACGAGTTCAACGATTTGAACGAAATGTAATAAAGCATTTTTTTTGAAATTTTTTTCTGGAAAGTCTCAGTAAAATATTGCTTTGACATTCTTCGAAAACAAAATAAAAAAAACTCATTCTCGAGGGTTCTGTAAAATTCCAGAAAACTTGAGAGGAGTTTTTGTATTTGCGCATACCCAAATTTATTATTAACCGTAATACCCCCCTTATCATGAAAAAAATTACTCAATTGATCTGCGTTCTTTTGACAGTTACGAGTATGAGTGCTCAACAAGAGAAAGGAATTATGGGCTACACTAATTGGTTAAACAATTGGACCGAGTTTAAGCCTAATAAAGTTGACTATGGAGAAGCAAACCAAATTTTAGCAGGAAATATTTCTGTTAATACTAAATTGCTAAAAAGAAATATCTACGTTCTACAAGGAAACGTTTATGTTACAAACAATGCTGTTTTAACTATCGAACCTGGAACTGTAATTATTGGTGATTTCGAAACAAAAGGAACATTGGTAGTTACAAAAGGTGCACAATTAGTGGCTGATGGTTTAGAAACAGATCCAATTGTATTTACTTCAAACCGCAGCATGAAAAAAGCTGGAGATTGGGGTGGAATTGTAATCCTTGGAGATGCACCAATTAACAAATTCGGAAATGTTGGTTCTTATAACCTAGACCTAGATCCTACAATGACTACTTACGGTGGTGATAATGTAGCTTCAAACTCTGGAGTTTTAAGATTCGTTAGAATCGAGTTTGCTGGTAAAAAAGTAAAAGGTTTAGATACTTTCAACGGATTGACTCTTGCAGCTGTTGGAAACAAAACTGTTCTTGAAAACATTATGGTAAGTTACGCTGGAGGAGATTCTTTCGGGATCTTAGGTGGTGACTTAAATGCTACAAAATTCGTATCTTATAAATCAGTTAACGACGACTTTAAATTTTCTCAAGGAGTTCAATGTCGTTTCTTCAACTCTTTAGCAGTTAGATCTTCTTACTTCTCAAGTACTAAAGACGGATCTCGTTGTATGGAGGTTAAATCTTATGAGAAGAAAAGTGAAACAGACTTCACTAAAAAACAAACTTTAGTTGTTGCTAGTAATATTACAATGGTTAACGACAGCGAAAACATTAAAGCTGACATTCAAGCAGGTTTAGTAAAAGAGGCTGTTTATGTAGCAGAGAATGCTTCTCTTGAAATGAAAAGAAGTGTAATCTCTGGATTTAACCCTGCTGTATTATTAGATAGCAAAACAGAAATCAATGATGCCAACCTTAAAAAAATCAAATTTGAGGAAATGTACTTCAACTTATGTAATGGAAACATCTTTACAGAGTACAATTCTAACAATGAAGATCTAGAAAGCTGGTATGGAAACAGTGTTTTCTTTAACGTTATGTCACAAAGTGACAACAAAGAAACATTCATTGATATGTTCAATCCAAAAAAACCAGATTTTAGATTACAATTAGGAAAAATCACAGCTTCTAGCGGTAATAGATAAATAGTTTCGATTTTTATTTCCCACGCGTAAATTTTATTAATTAAGTCCCCAGACACAATTTATGTATCGTCTAAAGGGCCTAAATAAAGATCAAAACATAATGGTATCTACGAAAAAATATTTTTTATATATAATATTTTTGGTTTCGCCTATTTCGTTAACTCTATATGCACAGAATACAGCAGAACAACCTACAAAGGCTGCTGGTTCTGAGCACAGTTTAACTTTGGCTTGTAATAACCAAAAGAACAGTAATAATAGTGCTGTTATTGAAAACAGCAATTTTAATCAGTTTATAGTAGGGATGTCCAACCCCAAGGACAGCCTTACTATAGCGGCTGAGTCAAATACATTATCTAACGATTGTGAAGAGAATTCTACACTTGCGGCTACTTCAGTTCTTGCAAAAGAAGTGATTGAAAACTACAAGTACGATTTCTCAGAAACATTCATAGATATCTTGTTTTTTGAGCGTATAGATCTAGCAAGAACACGCACTATATGATTCAAAAAATTACTTTATCTTTTTTTAAAGTTTTAATATTATTTAGCATTTTACTATTTGCTAGATCGAATGCCTATGCCCAAACTATAGCGCCTCAAACCTTTGATGGGTTAGAAAAACTTTGTGCTGGTAATTCGTTCAACGAGTTTTATGCTTCTTTTAGTTATATAGATTTTCCCGCAGGTACTACCTTCGTAGTGGAGCTTTCAGACGCTGCGGGAAATTTTACTACCCCTGTTGCCACAACTTTGCTTCAAACGGTTGATGTTTCTGCAACTCAAAAAACAATTAAATATGCAGTGCCTACAAATTTAGTTGGTTCTGATACCTATAGTCTTAGAGTAAAAAGTTCAACAGGCGTTACGAGTTCAAGATTTAGAAATTCTTTAGGAAATACTGCATTTCCTGCATACTTCAAACCATACGAATCATCTTTCTTTATCAATGGTAAGACTGATACAGCGATGCTATGCGCTGGTGGTAGTTTAACCCTTTCTGTTAGTGCAGAGACTCCTTCTCCAATCAATATTTCTAATATTAAATATAAATGGTACAAAGACGATGTTCTTATTGCAGGACAATCTTCTAAAGATATCGTTATTAATAGTACAGGAAAATATTATGCAGAGATCGATTATGGTCAATGCTCTGATGTTAACTTTAGTTCTAATCGTGTTAATGTTGTTTCTTCTTCTAGTGGATCTAACGTAACAATTAATTCAAGTTTAGGAAACCCGTTTTGTGCTAGTGGAACAGGTACTATTTTAACTGCAACTTCTGGAAACAGCTATGCTTGGAAAAAGGATGGAGTCTTGATAGCTGGTGCTACTAACCGTACTTACTCTACAAACGAATCTGGAGTGTATTCTGTTGAAGTCGATTTTGGCGGATGTAAAGCAACTGGAACTATCGATTTGAAAAGCAATAGTTTTGACGCAAGCATTGATGCTGAGGATGGATATAAATTAAGCGAAGGAGAAACAGTAACGGTTACGATTAGTACAGATGCGACTGACGCAACTTATGAGTGGTATTTAAACGATAACTTAATTCCTAACGAAACAACAAGATCGTATGTTGTAGCTGTTAAAGGTAATTATAAAGCTAAGGTTTCTTTGGCATCTGGATGTGTTTCTAGCAAAGAATTTACATTTAAAATAAATGGAGATTCTGGCCCATCTAGTGTTATTCCAAACATTATCAAATTAAGTGGTATGAATCCGTACTGGAATATTCCAGACGAATATAAGAATGCAAATACAAAGGTAATGATCATTAGTTCAAACGGAGATATGGTTTTGGATGTAATGAATTACCAAGGCGATTGGCCTCAAAACAATGTAGATTTTAAGAATGTAAATCCCGTTTATTACTATGTCATTCAATCCGACACAGGTGAAAAAAAAGGATCAATAACTGTTATAAAATAATATGAAGAAACTTTTACTATTCATCACGTTATTTTACGGTTTATCTAATGTACTCTATTCTCAAAACGCAAGTGAGGATGGAGTTGTTTCGTTTTCATTACCTATTAGAAATTCTTTGAAGTTTAATAGATATTTAATTAACCCGACATTTAGTTTTGTTAGAGAATCAAATCCATATGTAAGTTTCTATAACAAAAGGCAATGGGTACAATTTGAGAATGCTCCGCAGACGTATTTGGCAAATTATTCTGGTCGTTTTAGAGAAAACGAAGCATTTGCAGTGGGGTTATTTCAACAAAATTACGGGCTTATGACTGTTTTTGGCGGAGTTGCCAATTTCGCTCATAACATCGTTTTAGAAGAAGATAGTAACTTGACTTTTGGTTTAAATGCAGGTATTTATCAAAGCGGACTAAATACAGGAAAAATCATATCTGACGATTCAACGATTTTAACTGGAGATTTTCCAAAAAGCACACTTTTAACTGTAAATCCTGGGATTAACTATGGTACTGCTTTTTTAGATTTCGGATTGGCTATTAACAATTTAGTACTTTATAATTTCGGATCTGGAATGGTAAAAGAAGATCCAGAAAGAGCCATTCAATTGCACGCCATGTATACTGGATATATTGACAGTTATGGCTTTTTTGATAGAAGTAAATTTTCTGGATTAGTTAGAACAGAAATTAAAAAAGATAAAACAGTTATTTCTGGTCTAGGAATGCTAGCACTTCAACAAGGAGTTTGGGCACAAGTAGGATATAACACATTATATGGAGTTTCGGCAGGACTTGGGGTTAATATTTCTCCAAGTATTGCTATAGAATACAATTACGAAAGAGGAATGGGCAATTTCTCTAATTTAGGTGGTTCTCATGAATTCGCCATTGCCTACAAATTCAAAAATAGAAATTACTATTACGGAGATGATGATGAAGGTTCGTTAATTGATCCTTCAAAGCCAAAATCGGTACCAGCTAAACCAAAGTCAGAAGCAACTCAGGTTAACAGAACTGAAATTGCAGAAAAGAATAGATTAGCTGCAGAAGCAAAAGCAAAAGCAGATGCTGAAGCAAAACAAGCAAGACTAGCAGCAGCAGAAAAGGTGAGAGCCGACGCTGAAGCTGCAGCAAAAGCAAAATTAGAAGCAGACAATAAAGCTAAAGCAGATGCTGAAGCTGTTAAAATAAGATTAGCTGCAGAGGCAAAAGCAAAAGCAGATGCCGCAGCCACAGCGAGAGCACAAACTGCAACAGCAAATAGAGCCGTTGCTACAACACAAAAAACACAAGCTCAGTTAGCTGCTGATAAAGCAAGAGCAGATGCAGAAGAGCGTAGAATAAAATTAGCTGCAGACAACAAAGCTAGAGTAGATGCAGCAGCAGCAGCGAGAGCACAAGCGGCAGCAAATAAACCAACAGCAACAGCTGCTCAAAAAACGCAAGCTCAATTGGCTGCTGACAAAGCTAAAGCTGATGCAGAGGCAATGAAACTGAAATTGGCTGCAGATGCCAAAGCGAAAGCAGATGCAGAGGCAGCAGCAAAAGCAAAAGCTGAAGCTGGAAAATCAGTTCAAGCAGAACAAAAAACAGCGGCACAATTAGCTGCTGATAAAGCTCAAGCAGATGCTGAAGCAATGAAATTGAAATTGGCGGCAGATGCAAAAGCGAAAGCCGATGCAGAGGCGGCAGCTAAGGCAAAAGCAGAAGCTGCAAAAACAGCTCCAGCGCCACAGAAAACAGCGGCACAGTTGGCTGCTGATAAAGCAAGAGCAGATGCAGAAGCGGCAGCAAAAGCAAGATTAGCCGCAGCTGAAAAAGTAAAAGCAGATGCTGAGGCAGCAAGACAAGCTAGATTGGCAGCGGCAGAGAAAGCAAAAGCCGATGCTGAAGCAGCAAGATTGAAATTAATTGCAGACAATAAAGCTAAAGCAGATGCTGCCGAAGCAAAACGTAAAGCAGATGCTAAAGCAAAAGCTGAAGCTGCAGATATGCAATCAATTTTAGCAGCAGATGCTAAAGCAAAAGCAGACTCAGATGCATTACAAGCAAGATTAGCTGCAGAAGCAAAAGCAAAAGCAGCTGCAGAGGCTAAAACTAAAGTTTCTATCGATGCAGCAAATAAAGCGAAACTGGCTGCTGATCAAAAAGCAAAAGCTGCTGAAGAAGCTGCACTTAAAGAAAAATTAGCTGCAGATGCAAAAGCAAAAGCAGATGAAGAAGCAAGACAAGCACTTATTGCCGCAGAAGCAAAAGCAAAAGCTGATGCAGAAGCGCTGAAAATAAAACAAGCTGAAGATGCACGCCAAGCACAATTGGCGGCAGAAGCAAAAGCGAAGGCCGATGCTGAAGCACTTCAGGCAAAACTTGTAGCAGATGCAAAAGCGAAAGCTGATGCCGAAGCTGCTGCAAAAGCGAAATTAGAAGCTGACGCAAAAGCAAAAGCCGATGCTGAAGCTGAAAAAGTTAGATTGGCTGCAGAAGCAAAAGCACAAGCTGACGCCGAAGCAGAGAAAGCAAGATTAGCAGCTGATGCAAAAGCTAAAGCCGATATGGAAGCTTTACAAGCTAAATTAATTGCAGATGCTAGAGTGAAAGCAGATGCCGAAGCAACGGCAAAAGCAAAAGCTGAAGCTGAAGCGAAAAAATTACAAGATGAAGAAAATGCTCGTCAAGCGAAATTAGCAGCAGATGCAAAAGCGAAAGCAGATGCAGAAGCTGAAAAAGCGAGATTGGCAGCAGAGGCAAAAGCAAAGGCTGACGCCGAAGCAGAAAAAGCAAGATTAGCAGCCGAAGCAAAAGCGAAAGCCGATGCTGAAGCATTACAAGCTAAACAAGTAGCTGAAGAAAAAGCAAGAGTAGAAGAAGAAGCTCGTCAAGCAAAATTAGCCGCTGACGCAAAAGCAAAAGCGGATGCTGAAGCAGAGAAAGCAAGATTAGCAGCGGAAGCAAAAGCGAAAGCCGATGCAGAAGCATTACAAGCTAAACAAGTTGCTGAACAAAAAGCTAGAGTAGAAGAAGAAGCTCGTCAAGCGAAATTGGCAGCAGATGCAAAAGCAAAAGCCGATATGGAAGCTCTTCAGGCAAAACTATTAGCTGATGCAAAAGTAAAAGCAGACGCAGAAGCAACGGCAAAAGCGAAAGCAGAAGCAGAAGCTAAAAAATTACAAGAAGAGGAAGAGGCACGTCAAGCGAAATTGGCTGCGGATGCAAAAGCAAAAGCCGATGCTGAGGCATTAAAAGCGCAACAAGTTGCAGAAGAAAAAGCTAGAGTTGAAGAACAAGCTCGCCAAGCGAAATTAGCTGCAGATGCGAAAGCAAAAGCAGACGCTGAAGCGCTTCAAGCAAAATTAGCTGCAGATGCGAAAGCAAAAGCGGATGCTGAGGCTCTTCAAGCGAAATTAGCTGCAGATGCAAAAGCAAAAGCAGATGCTGAAGCTCTTCAAGCAAAACTAGCTGCAGATGCGAAAGCAAAAGCAGATGCTGAGGCTCTTCAAGCAAAACTAGCTGCAGATGCGAAAGCAAAAGCTGATATGGAAGCTCTTCAAGCTAAACTTCTAGCAGATGCAAAAGCAAAAGCTGATGCAGAAGCAACAGAAAAATTGAAAGCGGAAGAAGAAACTAGACTGTTAAGAGAAGAAGAGGAGCGTCAGGCTAAATTAGCGGCGGACAAAGCTAAGGCAGATGCAGCAGCAGCGGCACTAGCAGCGAAAGCGAAAGATGATACTGGAAAAAGTATTGAAAACTTGACTCAGTCTGTAGAAAGTACAAGTAAAGTACAAACAGATTTATTAGATCAGTTTAAAGCAACTGTTGCGAATAAGCAAAAAGACTTAAACGATTTAAAAGAGGAGAATGATTTAAGTGAAAAAGGTATTTATAAAGAGCCAAAACCATTTAAGAGTGTAGCGGCAGAAAACAGTCAGATTGAAGCATTAAAAGTTCAGATTGCTGATGCAAACAACAGCATGAAAAATGAAATTGCGAAGTTGACAAATCTTTATAACGAAAGAAGTAAAAAGTTCCCTAAAGATGATCCTTTGAATAAAGCTTATCTTGAAAAGATAAACGAATTGAAAGCGGCTCAGTTAAAAATGGAACGAGAAGGTGCAGCATTAATTGCCGAGTTGGAGCGTATTAAAACAGACACAGAAGTTGAGCGTAAACGTAGAATTAAACGTGCAGCTTATGAGAATGATGAAGGAAGATATGCCCAGGACGTTGCCGCTCTTAAACGAATAAAAGAGACAACAAAAGTAAGCAGCACACCACTGAAAGCAAATGATTTTGATTTTGGTGAAGAGCAGTCAAACATGCAGATTATTAAAAATATTAAAAACTCTGATAGTGGATATTACTTGATTCTTGCCGTACACAACAGTGTGCAGAAACGAGATGAGTTTTTAACGAAAGCAGTAGCTGCGGGACTTACAGATGTGAATTTCTTTTATAATGTGACAACAAGTAAATATTACATCTATTATGAAAAATACGACGGTCTACAAGAAGCGACAAAAGCTTTGGAAGCGAAAGGGAGCAAGCCATACAACGGTAGAATGGCTGTCGTAAAAATTGAGAATTAATAGAAATATATATAGATAAGTTAGTCCTTCTGAGGTTTCAGAAGGACATAAATAAAATGTTAAGAATGCTATGATTTATTTTTTAATGCCCCTTAAAAAATTAAAAAAAGGCCACAACAAAATGAAGACTATGAAAAAACCTACTATTTTTAAAGTATTTATTGCAGCTGTATTTCTCTTGCTCGGTATTTCTTCTTACGGTCAGTTAAGAAAGAATTTCGATCCAAGGTATAATACCAGTTTAAAAGGAGATATTTTAGTTATTGGAAACAATATCTTAAATAGAGATGGAGGTGGAAGAAACAACCGTCCAAATAATGCTTTCGATTCTCAAGGTACCGGTACTACGGCGAACGATAACTTGGATATGAAGTATATCGACATAGACAATGATGCAGCAACTTTCAATTCTAGTTCGGCAACATTGGTTATTCCAGATGCCAGTAAAGATTGTTACGAAATTGCTTATGCCGCTTTATATTGGTCAGGAACTTATCAAGGCTCTGATAGAAACAATATTAATAAGGTTAAATTAAAAACGGGTACTAGCGCTTATAAGGATATAACAGGAAGTATAATTTGGGATGAAGGAGCATCAGGAGTAAACAATGCCTATCTTTCAAAGCCTTATGCTTGTTTTAAAGAAATTACGGCAGAAGTTAAGGCTGCTGGTCCAGGTCTATATACTATAGCAGATTTAGTTTGTTCTCAAGGGTCACTTAATCCTGGAGGTGGAAACTCTGCGGGATGGAGTATTTACGTAATTTATAAAGATCCAAAACTGCCAAGTAAATATATTACTAGTTTTGATGGTTTCAGTATGATTAGAAGTACTGATCCTCCTTTGGATATTCCAATTAGTGGCTTTACAACGAATCCTGAAGGAAATGTAAATGTAAAATTAGGATTTAGTGCCTTAGAGGGGGATAATCCTTTAGAGGGTGACGGATTACAATTTAAAGGTGGAAAATCTACTCTATGGGGAGATGTATCTTCATTAGCTAGGCCAATTACGCCAGCTGTTCCTCCTTCTAGAGGTAACGCAGGAACTCCTGCAAAGCCTAACTTTTTTAATAGTACAATTACAGACGGTGATGCAATTATGACCAATCGTAATCCGGCCAGTAAAAATACATTGGGTTATGATGCCGGAGTGGTTAAAGTTTTAAATGACGGCAATAATATCATTCAAAATAATGAGACGAGTGCGACGCTAAGAATTAATACTTCGCAGGATTCATACTTTATGTTCTTTACTGCCATATCGGTTGAAATTATTGAACCTAAAATTGTACTTACAAAAATTGTTAAAAACTCGAACGGAGATAATATTGGAGGGCAAACGGTAACATTAGGTCAGCAATTAAATTACGAAATTGGTTTTAAAAATACAGGTAATGATGATGCGACTTCTTTTACAATTCGTGATCAATTGCCTATCAATATTATCTTTAATTATCCAACAGATTTATTGCCATTACCTGATGGTGTAACAGTAAAAAGCTGGAATCCTGCTACAAGAAGTATTGTTTTTGATGTTCGTAGTGATATCGTTAAAGTAGGTTTAACTGAAAAAACAATAAAATTTAAAGTACAGGTAATTCCTGATTGTACAATGCTTGATGAAGCTTGTTCAAACAGTATCGATAACTCTGCGTACGCTACATATAAAGGTTCTCAAAATACTTCTTTCACAATATCGGATGACCCGAGTGTGGATACAAATACAGGATGTATTTTGGTACCAAAAGCAACCAACTTCTTAGTAGGTGTTGAAGGTTGTCAATATGATAGAAAACGTACTTTGTGTACAGAGACGTTGGATATTACTGCCGCAAATGGTTACTCAACCTATACTTGGTATAGCGACAAAGAAAAAACAAAAAAAATAGGAACAGGACAGACTCTTACAGTTAAAGATCCTGGAACTTATTATGTTTACAATGAAGCACCAGCACCATGTAGATCTATTTTTGAGAAATTTACTGTTGAAAGATTTGGTCAAACTGCTAAGAATCCAGTATTGGATGTTGCAGATCAAATTGTAATTTGTCCTAATGACGGTAAAGAATTGCCAAAAATATTTTTGTGTGGAGCAAATGCGTCAAGGCTAATTAAGACAGGAATTAATGATAGTTCTAATATCGTTTGGGAAAGGCTTGACACAAGTAGCTGTAAAGCAGTAACGAACGAAAATTGTGCTAACGAAAGTACAGATTGTAAATGGATACAAGTAAGTACTGGTCATGATTTTACTGCAAAAGATGCTGGACAATACCGTTTGACAATTAATTATTCTGGTAGCTGTTTCAACCGTTTTTACTTTAATGTTTTCACTAATCCATTAGCACCAACAGAAGAACATGTTGATCTGCTTTGTGGTAGCAATGGAAGTATTACAGTACGTGACGTTCCTGCAGGATACCAGTATGCAATTAAAACAAGTCCAACTGCGACTATTCAAGATTGGGAATGGCAAGACAGCAATACTTTCCCTATTTACAATCCAGATTCGTATACCATTTATATTAGACAAAAAGGGGTAACTACAAACCCATGTATTTTCAAAATCCCTAATATTTTAATCAGAAGATTAAACCTAACATTAGATGGTAAGAAAACAAATCCGATCTGTCCAACTGATTTAGGAAGTGCAAGTGTTGGAATCAAAAATTTTGAAGGACCATATTATATTTATCTTTATAATCAGGCAACTGGACAAATTGAAAAACAAGATGGTCCTGTTACAGCTTTAGATTATAGTTTCTCATCTTTAAGCTACGGAACTTATGGTAAAAACTATTATATCAGAGTTACAAGCAGTCCTATAAACCAGACTCCAGCGCCAAAATGTGATGTGTCTTATTATTTTGAAATAAAAGCGCCTTCAAGCCAGTTAAAAGCATTTGCAACTTTGCAAGAACCTTTTACAGCTTGTAGTGATGGTAAACTATTATTATCAGCATCAGGAGGAAAAGCACCTTATGCTTATTTTATAAACGGATCTCCAACACGTGTTGATACCAATCCGGTTATTATTACAGAAGCAAAAACATACGAGATTAGAGTCGTTGACGATGCTGGTTGTTCTGCAACAACTTCTATTACTATTCCAGAAGTTTCAAAACCTACTTTTGATGTGAATCATACAAGTAGTGTTTGTTATGATGGAGCTTCATCTATTAGAATAGAAAATATTGTAGCAAATGGTAATACTCTTGCTTATAGTATTACAAATGGCCAAAGTTTTTCAGCAAATCCTGTGTTCTTAAATGTAGGGCCAGGTACTTATAAAGTTGTTGTTAGATATAGTGTTACTTATACAGTAAACAATGTACAACAAAGAAAAGACTGTTTTACTGATCCAATCGACGTAACAATTACAGGACCAACTTCTGCACTTACTGCATCTGCAGGTGTAGCTGCTTTGGCAGGATGTAGTTTACCTGATGGGAATGGTGTAAATCAAGGAGGTAAAGTACGTATTAATAACGTAGAAGGAGGAACTCCGCCTTATCAATATGATTTTGGAGATGGAAAAGGATGGATTCCAAATAAAAATGAAGCAGAAGTTTTACCAGGAACTTATGTATTAAGAGTTAAGGATAATGCGGGATGTATTTTTACCATTCCTTACGATGTTGTTTTAGGTGCCCAAAACCAGGAGACCCAACAATTGATGATCCAATTACAACTTATACTTGCGACGGAAAAGCTTCAACAACTGTAACTGTTAGAAATCCTCAAAACGCAAATTATACTTACGAGTATTATATAGACAATGTACCAAACACGCCTATAACTAATAATGTTTTTACTAATGTTAAGGCAGGAACGCACACTATAAAAGTGAAGTATAAAGTAACTTCTGTTCCTACTTACAGTAACTTATTAAGAGAAGATTTTGGTCGTGGTCCAGATGCTAAAATACCAGGTATTCACCCAGCTTATTGTTGGGAACCACAAGATGATGTAGAAGATTGTGGTGTAGGTGGTTATATGCCTATTTTATTAAATGATGGTGAGTATGTCGTGACGAAAGGACTTCTTCCTGCTCACGTAGGTGGTTTCAATTGGAATTTACCAAAAGACAATACAGCGGTAATCAATAATACTCCTGGAATTACCGATGGTAGATTCTTAGCAGTAAACGTTGGTGGAGTTGTGCCAATTGGAGGTGTTTTATATAGTAAAACAATTAATGATGTTATACCAAATCAGGATATTCAGGTATCATTGTATATGCTTAACTTATTAAGTAAGAGTAACAATTTACCATCTCCTAGATTAACTATTCAGCTTCAAAAGAATGGTCAAGTTATACAAGGCGCATCTAAGGATACGCAAGAAATTCCAAGAGATGAAAAATGGCATAACACGACCGATTTAGGTAATGGTCAGGTTTTAACTTTAAATCCAGGAAATAATACCTCTTTAGAATTTGTAATTTTATCTTATAGCCAAGTAATTGATGGTAATGACTTAGCGGTTGATGATATCTGGGTACGCCAGATTCCTGAAACTTGTGGTGCAGAGAAAGATTTTAAAGTTATTGTAGAGGATAACAAAGGCTTTAAAGCCGATACGCCAATTGTTGATAACTTAACTTGTATTGATAAAGCTGACGGAATAATTACAATTCCGGTTAGTAACTTTAATCCTGCGACAGGATATTATTATACAGTAAACGGTGGAGGTTTACAAAATTCAAGTGCTTCACCTCTAGTTTTAGATAAATTAGCTGCAGGAAATTATACAGTAGTTGTTCAGTATGATACTGCTGGAAATTGTTCTACAAGCTATTCAAGAAGTGTAACTGCTCCAGAAGCTGTTACTGCATTGGCTAATGTAACGACTCAGCCAACTTGTATAGATGGTGCTGTAATTAAGGCTTCTGCAAAAGGCGGAAAACCAAATTATAAATATCAGTTAGAACGTCCAGATGGAACAATTGTAATAGCATTCCAGACTGAAGATACTTTCAACCTACCAGTAACTACTACAGGTGACTTTGTAGTGGTAGTAAAAGATTCTGGAGATTGTTCTTCAGCAGCTTCTGATAAGGTAACTGTTGTGGGAGCAGTACCTCCTACAGCGACTTTAGATCCTAGTTCAGATCTTTGTTATGATGCTGGAAACAAAGCAACTTTGGTTGTAAGTGTTAGTGGCGGAAAAGCACCTTACCATTACAGTTTAGATGGTGTGAATTATCAGGATTCAGAAAAATTCGAGAATTTAGGTTCAGGTAATTATACAATCTACGTTAGAGATGCAAATGGCTGTAACGCTACGCCACTTACAAATATTGCGATAGGAACACAAGTTACAGCATACGCAGAGGTAACAAAACCATTAGATTGTACAAATTCGCCAAACGCGCAGATTACAATTACAGCTCAAAACGGAACACCGGGCTATACTTATGAAGTATCGGTTAATGGAGCTCCTTTTGTAGCGATAGGATCTAATATTTACCCAGCGTCTGCAACTGGATCATATGTATTTAGAGTTACAGATTCTAAAGGATGTCCTGCTTTAACAACTGCAGTAACTGTAGATGCTAAACTGGAACCAACAGGATCTACTACGCCAATAAACCCTAAATGTTATAACGGTAATAACGGAAGTTTTACAGTTATACCAGCTGGCGGAAATGGTGAACCATACGAATTTAGTTTTGACGGAGGTAATTTTACCACTTCTGCAACTCATTCTAACTTAAATGCATTTGTTGGTGCAACAAATACAAAAACGTATAAATATCAAGTAAAAGATGGTAAAGGATGTCTTTCACCTATTTACGATGTTATATTAACTAACCCAACAGAGGTTAAAGTTTCTGGTAGCTTCCCTGCTAACACTACGTGTAGCTCTACAACAGTAATTACAATTGTTGGGGCAGGAGGTGCAGGTAACTATACGTACAACTTTGATGGTGGTACAAATTATAATGGTGTAACGACTAAGACAGTTACCTTAACAAATGCTGAGCAAACTATTAAATTCTATGTAAAAGATGGAAATGGATGTACAGCAGAAGGTGAAGTTAAAGTTCCGGCATTTAACCCGCCAACAGGAATTACAATTTCTAATCCTGCTGCAATTACGTGTAATGCAGGAAGTACAACAACAAGTCTTACATTAACAGCAAATGGAGGCATTGCTCCGTATACATACGAAGTTACTGCTGGACCAGTTATGCCAGCAGCGCAAACTGGAAACACAGCTACATTTACTGGTCTAACAGCAGGCTACTATGAATTTAAAGTAACAGATGCAAGAGGTTGTACAGCTACAGGATCAAAAACTATTGCTGATGGGGTTAAAATTAAAGCTGATGTTCAAAAAACAGATGAATTATGTGCGGGTTCTAAAAACGGTACCGCTACATTTACTGTTTCAGATGTAAGCAGTACGGGTAATTTTACTTATACTTTTACGCCTAATACAGGTACGCCAAATGTTAATGGTAATAAAGTTACCTATACAAATTTAGCACCTGGGACGTATACTTTCGTGGCTACAGATAGAGCAACAGGTTGTATTTCTGATAGCAAACAAGTAACCGTTGGTGCAGCTACTCCAATTACTTTTGATGTTGCTGCTTCAAAAATTAGCTGTAATAATAAATTTACAACAATAACAATTTCAAATTTACAGGGAGGAACAGGCAACTATTCTTATGCATTTGCAGCAAGTGGTTCAACAGGCCCATCAACACCTTACGGATCAACTTTAACAGTAGACACATCAGTTCTTACAACAAGTATAGATGTATACGTTAAAGATGCAAATAATTGTGCTGTTAAGAAAACAGTTTCTGTTGGAACAGAGGATCTTCCAAAAATGGATCCTATTGCAGCACAATGTTACCCAGGAACTCCAATTTCTGTAAAAATTACAGGTACATATGCATTGCCAGCAACATTTAGTAAGGATGGTACTAATTTTGGAACAGCTGATACATTTAATTTAACGCCTGGAACTTATAAATTAACGGTAAAAGATAAATTCGGTTGTATCGATTTTATTAATTACGTAGTGGCTGAACAATTAACAATTACTCCATCAGTAGTTGCCGATACAAATTGTACACCAAACACAACAATAAGCTTATCTTCTGCAGGAGGAACAGGAACACGTACTTATGCCGTTTCATTAAATGGAGGAGCTTACTCAACAGTAACAAGTCCTTACACAGCAACTGCAGCAGGAACTTATAAATTTAGAGTTAATGATACTGCAAACCCAGTTTGTTATGCTTATACAGCAGATATTACGGTTACTCTAAAACCTACAGTTTTAACAATTAATACATCTAAAGTTGATGTAAAATGTAATGGAGCAAAAACAGGAAGTATTTTAGTAACAGCTACTTCTGGAAAAGCGCCATTTACATATACGATTACCAAAAGAGGTTCTTCACCAGCAGAGGTTTATAATGTAAATAATCCTTCAGGATTAGGTGCAGGTATCTATGATATTGTGGTAGAAGATGCTTTAGGTTGTAAATCGGCTACGGCAGATGTTACGATAACAGAACCAGCTGAATTAACAGCCGATGCAAGTATTGATCCATTTACTTGTAACACTACAAATACAAAAGAACCTAAAAATGTTACCGTTACAGGAACAGGAGGAGTACTTCCTTATTCATACAGCTTTAATGGAGGATCATACTGGTCCATCAAACACTTTAGAAGTTGTAGACAATACAAAAACACAGACTGTTAGATATTCTATCATGGATGGTAATGGTTGTACAACTGCTGTTAAAACACTTACAATCTCACCGCTTAATCCGCCTAAGATTGCAAAAGTTGACGTAACAAAAATTTATTGTGATCCAGTAGCTAGCAGAAAAAGTACCGCAACAATTACATTAGTTGCGGGTAGCGGAGCTGTAACTTCTTACACAATTGTTTCAGGACAAACTAATATTACTGGAGCTACTTCAGGAGTATTTACTGATCTTGATCCTGGTAACTATACTTTCAGAGCAACAGCTTCAAATGGTTGTTATGATGAGTTTAGCATTAATATTCCACCAGTAGTTTCTATTACTGCAGCAGCAAATAAACTTAATGATGTTTATTGTTATGCGATTCCAAAAGAAACTACAGGAGCTATTAGATATACAGTAGGTAAATTTGTAACTACTTATAGCTATACAGTTAATGGAGTTTTGACAGCTACAAATCAGACTGCTACTTCTTTCGATTTAACTAATCTTGGAGAAGGAACTTACGATGTAGTATTTACAGATGAAACGACATTATGTACTTTCGCAACAAAAGTTGTAATTACACAGCCTACAGATGCTTTAGTTCTACATTTAGATTCTAATGTAAATGCAAACTGTAACAAAGCAACGTCTAAAGTAACAGTACATGCTACTGGAGGAACGTTAGATTATAAATATGCTTTTAAACAAAACAATGTAGCTCCAACAGATTCTGATTATAAAGATGCTGCAAGTGCAGATCTTAGCCCAGTAATGAACACAGAATGGGATGTTTGGGTTAAAGATGCTAATAATTGTACAGCTAAGATAGACGTAACTATCGATACTGATTTAGCACCAACTGTTGATGTTAAAGTAAACAATCAATGTACAGTTTCTGGTAACGCATTTATTATAGAAGCAACAGGTAATGGTGGTGTTGCACCATATACTTATACAATTAATACAGGTGTTGCACCAAGTCCAGCTAATATATTTACTGTTGGCGCAGGAACATATACGATTACGGTGAAAGACGCTAACGGTTGTACAGGAACAGCACCAATTACTGTTTACGATGCAATGACGGTTAGTGCAGACATCACTAAAGAACTTACATGTGCTGCTGTAACACCAGTAAATGGAAACATTAAGGTTAAAGTGGTAACTGGAGGAAAACCAAACTTTACTTATAAAGTAAAAATAGATGCAGGCTCTTACCCAACTACAGGAACACCTTTTACAGGAACATCTTTCGATTATCCAGTAACAGCGGCAGGAACTTATCAGTTTGAAATTACTGATGCTAATGGCTGTGTAAAAGAAACAGTAGAAGTTGAATTAAAAGATCCTCAAACGGTTCTGGTAAAAGATACTCCAACAAGTCCAACTTGTAATGGAGATGCAGACGGATCTGTAACACTTGAGGCAACAGCAGGAGAAGGACCATTTAAATTTAGTTTTAACGGGGGACTTTTCTTAGATAAATTTATTTATGGAGGATTAACAGCAGGAAGCTATCCTTATACAGTAAGAGACAGCAAAGGTTGTGAAGCTTCTGGAACAGCTGTTATTGATGCTCCAGCACCAATTATTCCTTTAATTAAAGCAAATGGTATTACATGTAATAGTACACAACCAGGAAGTATAGATGTAAATCTTACAGCTGCTTCTGGAGGTACAGCACCATTTACATACTATTTGTATGATAATACGATGACTGTAAAAGCAACTTATATTGCAAATGCAGCAGATGCGTTGGTGAAGCATAATTTCCCTGGATTAGATTTTGGTGACTACTTTATTCATATAGTAGACGCAAAAGGATGTAAGTATGAGAGTACTGCATTAAGAATAGCACCGCCTCCTTATTTGGAATTTGGTGCTGAAGTGATTGGTGCAACTTGTGATGATGGAATTTCTGTTAAACTAGAATTGTTATTAGGTTCAGGTGTGCCAAACTTTACATATTCTATTTACGGACTTGGTATGTCATCAGGTTCTATACCAGATAGAGATTATACATTTACTCATTTAGAGCAAAATACGACTTATAATTTTATGGTTGTAGATGCGAACGGATGTCCATCGTATTTAGAATATACTACACCTAAGATTTCAGATATTACGGCAGACGTTACGCCAAAAGATGTAACATGTTTTAATGCAGGAAATGGTGAATTAAGTTTTGAAGTAAAAGATTTAGGCGCAGGAACTACTCATATTTATTATGAAGTAAGAGATAACTTAACTAATCTGCCAATTCTAAGCCCTAAATTTGGTGATATCACTGCAGCTCCTTACACAGGAACTATTACAGGTTTATTGCCAGGTAATTATATTCTTTATGTAAAAGAAATAGACGGAACTAAATGTTCTACAACAACGAAATTCCAAATTAAACAGCCAGCTTCAGCACTTGATGCTAGTATTACTAAAGTGGTGAATGCAACTTGCGATAAAAATGCTTTTGTAACAATTAGCGCAGGTGGGGAAACAGGCCTTATACTTATGGTTTCTATACTGCACCAGCTACAGCACCAGCTTCATTTGGAAGTGAAAATGTTTTAGAGTTGCCATATTCTCCAACTACTACAAACTATAATATTGTTGTAATAGATGCTAATGGATGTGAGAAAGATTTAGGTCAGATAATTTCTAAAGACCCAAGTCCAGAAATTAATTTAGATGTAGATAATAAATGTGTTAGCGAAGATACTTTCGGAATCGTAGTAACATTGTCTAATGCAGGAATGCCAGGATATTCTATTAAAGTTGACGATGGAGTTTTTGTACCGTATACTGGAACATTCCCGTATACAATACCAAATTTACATTCTGGAGAACATGAAATTACGATAAAAGACAAAAACAACTGTACAGATGTTAAGAAGATAACAATTGATGCTCCATTAAAACTTGAAGCTTCAAATCTTGTTCTGCCAAATTGTAATGATGATAATGGTGGAGTAACATTAGTACCAAGTGGAGGATCAGGAAATTATGGTTATAGTATTTTACCAAGTTTCCCAAGTGTATCTATAGTAGGCAATACAATTACAGGATTACAAGCTGGTAAGTATGTAGTAACAATGACAGACCTTACAAATGTTGGTTGTTCTACTACAACAGAATTCGAATTGCCAGCTGGAACTCCGGTTACTTTTGATGCTGTAGCTACAGATGTACTTTGTCTTGGTGATTCAAACGGAACTATTACAGTAAATTTACTTGCAGGTAATAATGAACCTCCGTATACTTACGAAATAGCATTAGTATCAGGAGCGCCTCTACCATTAGGTATTGTACAAACAGATAACGTATTTAGCAATCTTCCGATAGGAGATTATAGAATTACGGTGACTTCTAAGAGATTATGTTCTTTATATAAAGATTATACTATTGGAGTGACCAACTGTTGCTTTAGGAGCCGATGTTGCTCTGAAAGATTTTGGATGTCTTTCAGGAAGCGACCCAGAACTTGCAGAAGTTACAATTACTGGAACGGGAGGTACAGCACCATATCTATACAATTTTGATGGAAGTGCAAATTATACGAAAGAAAATAAAGTAACGATTCCAAATGACGGAAACCCTCATACGGTAAATTACTATGTAATCGATAAGAATGGTTGTAAAACAAATGGTTCTACAATTGTTAATCCGTTTACGAAATTAGACGATATTGATTTTGCTCAAACGATAGTAGCAACATGTCCAGATGAAGAAACACAAGTTACTTTAACAGTAATAGGTGGTTATGCAATTGATAAATATGAAATTGTTTCTCCATTCACTAAAGACAACGGAACTTCAAATGTATTTGATAACTTACTTGCTGGAACTTACATGTTTAAAGTGACAGACGAGAGAGGATGTTCTATCGAAAGACCTTATGTAATTGAAAAATTAGATAAAATTGATATTGTTAAAACATCACAAATCAATGTAAGCTGTAACACAATAAACGGAACCAATAACAACGGAGAGGCAACTTTCACAGTTTCTGACTTTAGTACTGCTGGTTACACAGTTGCTGTTACAAGTGCAACTGGATTATTTCACAATGCTCCTATAATAGCAGGTGATGTAGTTACAGTAGATGGTCTTGTTGAAGGAACTTACACAGTAACAGTAACAGATAATACAACAAATTGTTCAAAATCTGCAGATGTTACCATTACAATGCCTGCTCCGATTGTATTTGTTGCAACGGGTAGCAATGTATATTGTTCTGAGGATAACTCTACAATTACAATTACAAACATTGTAGGTGGAACGCCAAATTATTCTTATGCAGCAGTTATAAGAAATCAACCAGCCCCAGTAGCGTTTACAGCGTCTTCTGTTCCATTGGTGGTTGATACAGATTTGACAAACCTATTATGGGATGTTTATATTAAAGATGCGAATGGTTGCGTTTCAGCGCCAATTCCAGTAGATATTGATCTTGACGCAGCTCCAGTTCTTAATATGCCAGCACAGCAATGTTATGTAGGTACTGATTTAACAGTAGATCTTGATGCTCTTGCTACAACTTACAACAACGTGAAATCATTTACAGTTGATGGAGTTGCTACAAGTAGTCCTGCAACATTTACAAAGGCAGGAAATTACAAAATCGTCTTAACAGATGATAACGGATGTACTGCGGAGCGAGATTATATTATCGAAGAGCGCTTAACAGCTGCAGCAACAGTAGAGAAAGATCTTTATTGTGAAGTAGGTAATGAAGCAGCGAAAATTGTTGTTGAAGTAAAAGGTGGTGTAAAAAATTATACGTACCAAATGTACTTAGACGGTGTTGCAGTATTCCCTGCTCCAAAAACAGCTACGGGTGATTTTACAGAATTTGTAACTGCTGAAGGAGATTACACTTTTGAAATCTCAGACAGTAACGTACCATGTACATTTACAACTATTCCTGTAACGGTTACAGATCCAGAGCCAATTACTCTTGCAGACTCGCATACAGATGTGTTATGTTGGACTGACAGCAATGGAACTTTAACAGTTGTACCAACTGGTGGAGTAGAACCATATTCATACGTGCTTTCTGGAACAGTTACAAATACAACAGGAGATGTAAGTGGTGTTTATACCGATTTACCTGAAGGTACATATACGGTTCAAGTTACAGATGGTAAAGGTTGTACGACTACTTCGGCTAATATTATAATTATTCAGCCAGATGAATTAAAAGCAACACCTGAAATTACACCAAATAATGCTTGTAATACATTTACAGAAATTGTAATTACTGCTACAGGTGGTAAAGGAAAATACCAATACAATTTTGACGGAAATGGATACGATGATACAAATAGTATCTCTGTACCAAATGACGGTTCAGTTCTATCGGTTACGTATACAGTTAGAGATGCTAATGGTTGTGAAACACCACCAGTAACAGTTCCGATTGTTCCATTAAACAAACCAAAAGCTTTAGCATTCTTAGCAACTGCTATTACTTGTAATCCTGCAAACGCTACTAGTACTGTTACAGTAACTGCGACAGACGGAGTAGGTGCATTAAAGTTTAAAATTATAGAATTCAATGGTGCGGCTACTACGCTTTATCCTCCAGTTTCAACAACTGGAAGTGCAGTTCCTGCAGTATTTACAGGATTGCCATTTGGTGAGTACAAATTTGAGGTAACAGATAGTTTTGGATGTTCATTCAGTGATATATTGACTATCAAAGACGTTGTTAAAATCCAAGCTACAGGTGATGCTTTCGCGAAATCTTGTATCGGTACAGACGACGGAAAAGTAGTCTTTACAATGTCTGATTTCAAAGGAACATATACGTATTCAGTAACTAAAGATGGTGCTGCTTTTGATGGACCACATACAACTTCTAACACAGAGGTTACTTTAGCTAACTTAGCAAAAGGTGATTATGAGATTAGTGTAGTAGATGATATAACAACCTGTCCAACAACTTTCAAAGTTACAGTTAACGATCCTATCGATGTAACTGTTTCAGAAGAAGGTAACGTAAATGCTAATTGTAAAATTGGTGCTGTAGTTACAGTTCTAGGACACGGTGGAGCTGGAGATTATACCTATTCTTTTGTTGTAGCAGGTGCAACTTACGGTGCATTTGAACCAGAAGCTACTAGAGTATTAGACCCTGCTACGCCTAGCTGGTATGTATATGCGAAAGATAAAAACGGATGTATCTCTCAACCAATAACAGTTAACATTACAACTGATCCATTGCCAAGTAACTTTACAGCAAAAGTTACATCACATTGTGCGGATAGTAATGGAAATTATGAAATTGTAGTAGATGATTCTGTTGCTATTGGAGTAGGTCCGATTTACATATAGTATTGGTGGAGGATTCCAAATTTCTAAATCATTTACAGTGAACGTAGCAAAAGCTTACGATATCACAGTACACGATAAGTTTGGTTGTGAAACGAAATTCCCAGCATTAGTGACTATTTTACAGCCTCTAGAATTGAAAACTGAAATTTTAGATTGGCCAAGTTGTGATGAAGGTGACGGAAGAATTAGTGTTACAGCAACTGGTGGTTCAGGAAATTACAGTTATTCAATTGACAAACAACCAGCAGTAACGACTACGACAGCTGAATTTACAGGTTTAGATTCTGGTTCTCACACAATCGATGTGATTGATACAACGACTAAATGTCCAATTTCAACAATGGTAGTTATCGCTCCTGCAACCAAAATTATTGGTTTTGAAGCAAAAGCTACGCCTGTGACATGTTTCAGTTATACAGATGGTAAAATTAGAGCAAGTATTACTCCAGGAGTAAACGACAACCCTATATACAAATATAGAATCAACAACGGCTCGACTTCAAGAAAGCGGATTGTTTGAAGGATTAGCAGCTGGAGATTACAGAGTTGAAGTATTCTCAGGAAGAGGTTGTCCAGCTTTTATTGATGTAGAAGTAAACGTAACCTAAAGCAATTGTGGTTCAAGATCCAGCTGTGGTGCAGTACTTATGTACTAGCGGTAACACTAGCAATTTTGCAACAATCACAGTAACTGGTGTTACTGGAGGTTCTGAAAATTATGATAAGTACGAATATGAGTTTATTAAAAATGGTGTAAGAGTTTACAAAGGAGAAAGAAATGTATATACTCAAACCGATTTTACAGGTGGAAGTTTCGTAGTAAAAGTTTATGACGAAAATGGTTGTGAGGGTTCTAATCCGAAAACTTGGGTAATTGATCCATTCATCCGTTTAGATAAAGTAAATGTAAGAGTTGATAATGCAATCACTTGTCCTACTAAAGAAAACATTACAGTATCAGTAGATGCAACAGGAGGTACACCAACTAACTTAGAATATTCAATCGCTTATTCTTCTGGTGCTACTGTACCAGGAAATGCACCAAATGCAAATGGAGTATTTACAGATTTAGGAATAGGTGAATATATCATCACAGTTCTGAATAAAGATACTGGCTGTTTATTACAGAAAGTTCACAATGTGTTTGATCCAAATACATTCAGTATTCAAGCAGTTGCTGTAAATGGAGAAATTTGTTTCAATGCTACTGATGGAAGCGTAGATTTAACTTTTGTAGACAATCAGATAGTTCCAAAAGACGATGCTGGTAGATTTGATTATGTAGTGACTGGTCCGTCGCCAAGTACTGCGGTAGTAGCTTCAGGTCAATCGCCAACAGCAGGTTCCACAAAGAGTTTCTAATTTGAGCGCTGGTTTATACAAAGTTGTGGCTACCTTAGTAGGTGATCCTAGATGTTCAGTAGAAACATTATTTACGATCAGTCAACCAAACGAAGCATTAGTTGCAACATCAGCAAAAGTAGATATTACATGTATTGCTGGGAACAATGACGGTGAAATCTCTGTTAGTGCAACAGGAGGTTGGAACACATCTTACCAATATCAATTAGTAAGAGGTACGACTGTTGTAGAAGATTATTCAAGTAAGACAAACTATCCAGGTCTAACAGCAGGTGTTTATACCATAAACGTTAAAGACGCTAAAGGTTGTATGGCATCTACAAGTCAGACTTTAATAGTGCCAGTGCCTATTAATGCTACAGCAAGTGCAAACGTTACAACGTTACCATGTTTTGGAGATAAATCTGGTGTAGTTACCGTGAGCGCTCCAACAGGTGGTCAAGGAAGCAATTATATGTATACTTTAAATATACTTTCTGAAAATCCTGTAATTTCATCAGGACCATTCTCTTCTCCAGTTTTCTCTGGATTAGGTTCAGGAAGATATAGTGTAACAATAACAGATGGATTCTCTTGTGAATTTACAACTAACGAAGTTGAAATAAAAGATCCACTAAAAGTATTAGCTACTTTAGTAGAGTCTAGAGCACAAACTTGTCAGACTTTAACACAGCTTACGCTAAGTGCTGAAGGAGGAACAGGACCATATACTTATAGTGCAGATGGAACAACGATTTTAGGTTCATTCGCATCTTCAATTTCATTTGAAGTGCCAGTAGGTTCTTATAAGTATTTTGTTTTTGACTCTATAGGATGTAGAAGTGTTGTCTCTAATACAGTTACAATCTATGCATTAACTCCATTAGATATTAAATTGGATGTTTCAAGCGCAGTTGTAAAATGTACTGGAGAAGCTACAGGGGTAATCACTGCAGAAGCAGTAGGAGGCTTAGGTCATTATTCTTATACATTGTTAAACGCGACAGACGGAATTGTTCGTCCAGCTCAAGACAATGGAGTATTTGCTGATCTTCCAATTGGAACATATCGAGTAGCAGTTGAAAGTGTGGATTGTAATGATAGATCTGAATTGGTTGTTATTACAGAACCAAGAGAAGCTTTACAAGCTCAATTTAAACCAACAGATGTTACTTGTTTCGGTGAGAATAATGGTAAACTTGAAATAATTGCTTCAGGTGGAACAGGAGTCATTAAATATGCAATCTCTCCAAATCTGAATCAGTTTGATACTAAAGTATTATTTGAGAAATTAGCGCCTGGTGATTACCAAGCAATAGCTCAGGACGAAAACGGATGTTTTGTATTGTACGATTTCACAATCTCTCAACCAAGACCTGTAGTTGTAACTGAGGTTCCAAACTCAATGATACCAGAAGTTTGTGACGGAGATAAAGACGGTGCATTTAGTATCGAAATTAAAGGTGGTACTTTACCTTACAGCGTAAGTTTAGATGCTCCAAACCGGACCATTTACTGCAGGTACTGCAACACAAACAGTGTTTGACTTTACAAACCTTAAAGGTGGAGCACATACAGTTTATGTGAAAGATGCAAACAACTGTCCGGTAGATTTCGTAGAGAATATGCCAAATGCTGTAATTCTTAACCCAACTGCAGAAGTAACATATGATTGTGTTAACAATGCACAGGCAAACATGGTAGTGGTAACAATCGATGCTTCTATCACAAACCCTGCAGAGGTAGATTACTCTCTTGACAATAATGGAACATTCCAACCAAGTAACATTTTCACAAATGTTGCTCCAGGAAGCCACTTCATTGTTGCTAGACATACTAACGGATGTGAGGTGCCAACTCCAATTTTTGAAGTAGCAGCTGTTGATCCAGTAAGTTTAATTGACGTTACAAACCAAAGCAAAGAAATCAACACAATTGTTGTTAAAGCTTCTGGAGGAGTTGCTCCTTACGAGTACAGCTTCAATGGTGAATCATTCTCATCATCTAATAGCTATAGAATCTACAAATCAGGTGATTATGTAGTGATCGTAAGAGACAAAAATGGTTGTGAGGCAACAATTACAGTTCAGGGTACATTCTATGACTTCTGTCTGCCAAACTACTTCACTCCAAACGGTGACGGACAAAATGATACTATTGGTTCAGATTGTGGTGCATTAGCATACAAAGAGCTAACGTTCGATATTTATGATAGATATGGTAGAGTAGTTGCGAAATACCATGTAGGTGAAAAATGGGACGGTAGATATCATGGAAACGAATTGCCAACAGGTGATTACTGGTATGTTCTTAAATTAAATGATCCGAAGGATCCAAGAGAATTTGTTGGACATTTCACTTTATACAGATAACAAAATTATAGCCCCAATGATGTTATCTAAAAATATTATTACAATGAAAAAGCTTATTTTATCCTTAGTACTCATGGCTGTAACAACAAGTTACAGCCAAGAGTTAAACCTACCGGTGTTTACCCAGTATTTAGCTGATAACCCTTTTATTCTTTCTCCTGCTTATGCTGGTATTGGAGATAATCTCCGTATTAGAGCCAATGGTTTAACACAGTGGGTCGGAATTAAAGACGCGCCAGATAACCAATCATTGTATGCAGATTTTCGTGTTTTAGATCGTTCTGGAGTTGGTTTGTCATTGTATAATGACAGCAATGGTAATACAAGACAAACGGGAGCCAAAGTGTCATTTGCGCACCACTTGATCTTAGATTATCGTACAGAACAATACCTTTCATTTGGTATTTCGTATAACATCAATACTTTTCGTTTAGAAACCAATAATTTTACGGGAACTGACGGAGGAATAACAGACGATCGTCGTACATCAAATAACAACTTTGACCTTAGTGCATTGTATCGTAACAGAGGGTTTTATTTTAGTTTCAATGCCAATAACGTATTGAAAAAGAATATTAGTCTTGAAAGAACAAACGAACCAGATCTTTTATCGAACTTTCAGGTATATTCTGGATTTACTTTTAAAGATGGAGAAAACAGACGTATCGAATACGAACCATCGGTTTTCTTACAGTATTTTGCAAATGACCAGCGTTCTACAACCGATTTTAACTTCAAATACAGACGTTACAATCGTTACGAAGATTACTATTGGATTGGAGTATCTTACCGTTTCTTAAATGACCAGTTCCCAAAACCTTTGGCAATGGAGCCAATGGCTGGTTTTATGAAATCTAAATTCTATTTTGCATACTCTTACCAGTTAATGTTTAATGGACTTGGAACGTATAACACAGGAACACATTCTATCACAATCGGATTCGATTTCTTACAATCTATCAGTAACTGCCCTTGTACACAAAGTCCAGTTCACGATTAGACAAGTAATTTTTATCATTTTTGAGAATTATTTTGTTTGTTTTCATAATTTACAACGTTTTCGTTTTTATTAATGGATTATTTTTAGATTTTTGAAATTTAGACTTCATTAAAAGTTCTATATTTGTTATTCTTTCAAAAAATTAAAAAAATTAGCAGATGAAAACTTTAAACGATTTCGATTTTAAAAATAAAAAAGCAATTATCCGTGTTGACTTCAACGTGCCATTGGATGAGAATTTTAATGTAACAGATACAACACGTATTGAAGCTGCAAAGCCAACAATTGATGCTATTTTAGCTCAAGGCGGAAGTGTGATTTTAATGTCGCACCTTGGAAGACCAAAAGGAGCAGAAGAGAAATACTCTCTAAAACATATTTTAAAAACAGCTTCTGATATTTTAGGAGTTCAAGTAAAATTTGCTGAAAACTGCGTTGGAGAACCAGCTCAAACTGCAGCAAAAGATTTAAAACCAGGCGAAGTTCTTTTATTAGAAAATTTACGTTTCCACGCTGAAGAAGAAGCAGGAGATGTAGCTTTCGCTAAAGAATTAGCTTCTCTTGGAGATATTTATGTAAACGATGCATTTGGTACAGCTCACAGAGCACACGCATCTACTACAATTATTGCACAATTCTTTGAAGACAAAAAATGTTTCGGAACATTATTGGCAAAAGAAATTGAAAGTTTAAATAAAGTTCTTAAAAACAGTGAAAAACCTGTAACTGCTGTTCTTGGAGGTTCTAAAGTTTCTTCTAAAATTACCGTTATCGAAAATATCTTGGATAAAGTAGATCACATGATTATTGGAGGAGGAATGACTTTTACTTTCATTAAAGCTCAAGGAGGAAAAATCGGTGAGTCTATCTGCGAAGATGACAAATTAGATTTGGCTCTAGAAATTTTAAGATTGGCTAAAGAAAAAGGAGTTCAGGTACATATTCCTGTTGATGTTATTGCTGCAGACGATTTCTCAAATAATGCAAATACTCAGGTTGTAGACGTAACTGCAATTCCTGATGGATGGCAAGGTTTAGATGCAGGTTCCAAAATCTTTAGAGAACTTCAAAAAAGTTATTTTAGAGTCAAAAACAATTCTTTGGAATAGTTGCCGATTAGGAGTTTTTGAAATGGAAACTTTCTCTAAAGGAACAATCGCATTAGGAGATTATATCGCAGAAGCTACAGAAAATGGAGCATTTTCTTTAGTAGGAGGTGGAGATTCTGTTGCAGCAGTAAAACAGTTCGGATTTGAAGACAAAATGAGCTATGTTTCCACTGGTGGCGGGGCAATGCTAGAAATGTTAGAAGGAAGAATTTTACCTGGAATCGCAGCGATTTTAGACTAAAATATCACAATTAACATTTTTTTAAACACTTTTCTTCAATAAAGGGCTTAGATTTGCAAAAATACAACTCTTGTAATAGATTGAATTACAGAATTTTAAAAAAATGTTATATGATTGTAAAAAAATTATCATTAGTGGTTTCCGCTTTCTTTTCGTTAGCTGTCTGTGCACAGGAAACGGCAAAGGCAGATTTAGAACTGAAGCCAGAGGTTAAGCTTTCATATTTAGATTCTATTAAAAGCACATTCAAGAAAGATCATTTAGCTACAAAAGTAGACAGTCTTTGGATGAACGAATTAGTAAGTCTAGATATTTATGATGATCTAACCAAAGACATTCAAACCATTAACAAAGATGTTACGGTTGATGAAGAACTCCCAACCGAACTGCTAAAACAGCGTTTGGCGGCGATGAATCAGAAATCACCTTTTGAGATAGAATACAATCAAGGTTTAGAAAATATAATAAAGTCATTTCTTAAGAACCGTAAAAAATCGTTTTCTCGATTAATGGCTTTATCAGAATATTATTTCCCAATGTTCGAGGATGCTTTTGCCAAACAAAACGTTCCTTTGGAAATAAAATATTTAGCCGTTGTAGAATCTGCTTTAAATCCTAAAGCAGTTTCTAAAATGGGCGCTACGGGACTTTGGCAGTTTATGTACGGAACCGGAAAACAATACGCTTTAAAAATCGATTCTTATATCGACGAAAGAAGTGATCCTCTTAAAGCTACAGCAGCAGCGTCTGAGTACATGACCAAAATGTTCAATATTTTTGGTGACTGGGAACTGGTTCTAGCTTCTTACAACTCAGGCCCAGGAAATGTTACTAAAGCAATTCGTCGTTCTGGAGGAAAAACAAAATACTGGGACATTCGTAATTATCTTCCAAAAGAAACTCAAGGTTACGTTCCCGCTTTCTTAGCAACAATGTATCTTTTTGAATACCACAAAGAACACGGAATCAATCCGGAAAGAGCTGTGGTTAAAAATTTTGAAACAGATACTGTAGCAATCAAAAATCAAATGTCTTTCAAACAGATTGCCGATTTGTTAGACATGCCACAATCACAGATTCAGCTTTTAAATCCGTCATACAAAATGGGAGTTGTTCCATTTTATCAGGGAGAACAGCATTTTATCAGACTTCCAAAAGATAAAGTAGCAACTTTTGTATCAAACGAAGAGCAAATTTATGCTTACGTAAAACACAATACAGAATTTAGATCGACATCTTCTAGATTAGCTGTAAAATATGCTCCAAAAGCAAAACCTGCAACAGTTAAACCTGCCGCGATTGATAATGGAGATTTCGAATTTTATAAAGTTAGAAAAGGAGATAATTTAGGTGCAATCGCTTCTAAATATAATGTGAGCATTGGCGAGATTAAAAAATGGAATAATTTAAAAACAAATGCAGTTGCAATTGGCAGAAGTTTAAAAATTAAACCAGAAGAGCCAACACCATCAGCTATTAAAGCAAATGCAATTGTAGATAAAAAAGAAGAAGCAATCGCAGCTGCTGAAAATAAAGAGAAAACAGCTGTCGATATGGACTATGTTGTAGTGGCTGGAGACAATTTAGGAAGCATTGCAAAGAAATTCGGTACGACTATTGCGGAGTTAAAAGAACTTAACGATTTAACTTCAAATAACATTGGTTTAGGAAAAACACTTATTATTTCTAAAGCAGCAATAGTTATAGAAGAGCCGGCTTCAACAGCAATTGCATCAAACTCGGTTGATTCATTCAAGAAAAAAGCACCTTCTAAAAACGTTAGTGAAGATTATTACGTTAAAAAAGGAGATTCTTTATACAGCATTTCTAAAAAATATCCTGGAGTAACAATTTCAGATATTAAAAAATGGAATGGTATTAAAGATGAAGATATTAAACCGGGAATGAAACTTAAAATAAACGGATAATAGAAAAATCTTATTAAATTTGGGTTTTATTTCATAAATTAAAAAAATGAATAAAACCCATTTTTTATTGCTATTAGTTCCATTTTTCCTGACTGCTTGTTTTAAAACTGAAAAACAAAGTGAAACAGTTTCTGGAAAAACCAATACCATTTCGGTCATTATTGATGATCAGTTGTGGTACGGAGAAGTAGGCGATAGTATTAGAAATAAATTTGCCTCACCGGTTCTTGGACTTACTCAAGAAGAGCCGCTTTTTACCATTAATCAATATCCTGCGAGATTGCTTGAAGGTTTTGTGACCGACAGCCGAAGCATCATTGTAGTCAAAAAAACAAACGCAGAGAAATTCGAAATCATTCGAAGCACAACCCTTCCTCACAATACCTTTCGCATTTACGGAAAATCGGTAGACGATATTATATGCAGTCTTGAACTGAATGCACCGCAAATAATCAAAATTATTCACGATGCCGAAATTCAGAAAATTCAAGAAGATAATAGTGCTTCACTGTTGAATAAAGCTATCATAAAAAACAAATTCCATATCAATATTCAAATCCCGACAGGATATGAATACATGTTGCATAAAAAGAAATTCATCTGGCTCAAAAAGGAAATTATCAGTGGTAATACCAGTTTGTTAATTTACCAGATTCCGTTATATAATTTCAAGAAGAAAAAAGATGTTGTAAATGCTATTGTAAAAATGCGTGATTCAATCGGTAAATACATTCAGGGACGTGAACCCAATACACAAATGATTACCAGTGAAGCTTACGCACCCTATTTCTCAAAAATAATGTTGGACAATAAAGAAGCCTTCGAAACAAAAGGAACATGGGAATTGAAAAATGATTTCATGACTGAACCATTTATCAATTATGCCATTATAGACCCAACCTTTAATCGCGTTTTGGTTATTGAAGGATTCTCTTATTCACCCTCACATCAAGAACGCGATCTAATGCTAGAACTTGAAGCCATTATTAAAACAGTCAGAATAGACAAACGATAAGGGTTTTGTTTTTTGTTTCAAGTTTCAGGTTTCAGGTTTAAAGTTTCAAGTTTCTTTGCGGTTCAATTCGTTCCGTTTGTCAACGTGAAACCTGAAACTTGAAACCTGAAACAAAAAATTTCGTACTTTTATTCATAACAAACATAAAAACAATTAGTTATGAAAAAATTAACCGCAACCTTAGCACTAATAACGCTGTGTTTTATTTCTTGTAAAAAAGAAGTGAAGGAAGAAGCCACACCTACAACAGCGACAGATTCTATTAAAACGGAAGAACCAGTTGCTGAAGCACCATTAGATTCTGCAGCGCAGATGAAAGCTTGGCAAGAATATGCAACACCTGGAAATCCGCATAAAATACTGGCTGATGAAGTTGGAACATGGAATTGTGATATGACATTTTGGTCGGATGCCAATGCAAAACCTGAAAAAGAAACTTGTGTAGCCGAAATCAAAATGATCTTAGGCGGACGCTTTCAAGAAGCAATTTACAAAGGAACTATGATGGGACAGCCATTTGATGGTAAAGGAACAGTAGGCTATAATAACGCGAGCAAAGAATACGTCTCCACATTTATTGATAATATGGGAACTGGAATGATGATTGGCAGAGGAAAGTATAATGAAAGTACTAAGAGTATAGATTACGACGGAGAAATGGCCGATCCCGTAACAGCAAAAAATACAAAGTACAGAGAAGTTTACACCATTGTAGATGCTAAAACCAGAAAAATGGAAATGTACGATACAAAAAACGGAACTGAATATAAAAGCATGGAAATCGTAATGACGAAAAAGTGATTTTCTAGTTAGTTACAAAGAAACAAAGACGCAAAGATTTATTCTAGGAAATATAACTTTGTGTCTTTGCGATTTCTATAAGAAACTTTAGCACAGCTAAAAAAATATATAACTTAGCGCCTTCGCGCCTTTGTGGCAAAAACAAAGAAGAATGGAATTAAAATGGAAAATAAAGCCTTTTGAGGCATTAACTGTTCATGAGTTATATGATTTGCTCAGATTACGAAGTGAAATCTTTGTAGTCGAGCAAAATTGCGTTTATTCTGGACCTTGATGGCAAGGACAAGAAAGCATTACACCTTTTGGGGGAATTTGAAGGTAAAATAGTAGCTTATTCGCGCTTATTTGATGCGGGGATTAGTTTCGATAACGCTTCCATCGGAAGAGTCGTTGTAGATCAAAATTACAGAGACAGAAAATGGGGACACGAATTAATGCGAGAAGCCATAGCCCAAATTCAATCCAATTTTGGAAAAGATAAAATTACCATAGGAGCACAATTGTATTTGAAGAAATTCTACGAAAGCCACGGTTTTGTCCAAACCAGCGAAATGTATTTGGAAGATGATATTCCGCATATCGAGATGATTAGAGAATGATTAAAATGAAGTAAAAAATCCACAAGGATTTTTAGCATTTTCCAATAAGTAAAAAAACTTAGAATCTTAGCACCTCAGGATCTTAGAATCTTAGAAAAACTAAATTTTAGTAATCACAAACTCCACCCTCCGATCGTAATTATCGCCTCGTCCTAAAGGATATCTATTGCCGCATCCAATATAGGTCATGCGGCTTTTGGATACTTTTTTGGACATTAGATAATGAAAAACAGTTTTGGCGCGATTCCAAGAAAGTCTTCTTTCTTTAGTAGCTCTATCAATTCCGTCGCTGTAGATTTCAGGTGTGCAGCAAACGTGTCCGCGTATTTCAAAATTTAAGTTTCGATGATCTTGAAGCGTTACCGCAATTTTATCCAGTTCTTTTTTAGAATTAGGAGTTAGTTTGGCGCTTCCAATTTCAAATAAAATAGATTCCAGACAAACTTTATCGCCTACTTTTAATTTGTCTTTAAAAGAAGTGTGAATTCCTTTTCCGAAACTATTCTTTTTAACCACAATTAAGTCAACCCGCCGATTTCGGAGACGTGTTTCGTACAGATTTTCTATTGTATCTGCTTTTACGACAACACGCCCTTTTCCTTCCAGAATAACAATTTTACTTTGATTGAACCCTTTTTTAATCAAAAGATCCTGAATCGTATTGGCCCGATTGTTTGACAATCTAAAGTTATACTCATCATTTCCGCGATCATCACAATAGCCATAAATCTGTATAGACTCTACTTTAGAAGTGTCTATGTTTTTTATAAAATTAGAAACCACACTGATTTGCTTTTCTGTCAAATCATACTTGTCGAATTCAAAATAAATAGTCTCAACAGGTTTTTGTTGTGCGTTTACTGTATAATATGAAAAAAGAATCAAGGCTATAGTTATCTTCATTCACTACATTTTTAAAATCGTCTTATATTCTGTTTGGTTATTTAATACGCTAACTGCTCTTTTAATTTCAGAATTGTTTTTTAAGTAATACTGATACAAACCCTCTTGATATTGGTATCTTTTAATCAATTCTTCCAAAATCATGTTTTTAATCTCTTTTTGGTTTTTATCTAGTAAAGTAGTTTCGCTTTTTTCTAAAGCATTTAACAATTGCTGATATTCGGCAGTAATGGTCTCGTCTATTTTTTCTTTTTTAGCTGCGGCTAAAGTATTTTTCAAAGCCACTTCGGTTTCTGTGTCAAAAGTGATTTTGTTAGTTTTTAAGTATTGTTTGAAAGCTGTATAATCAGCATCAGTCAAAGTTGGAATCTTATCTCCTAAATTTGGATTTTTGTAATAGTATGTTGTGGCATAATCAAAAACACCATCATTTTTGATTAAAGCAGTAGCAATTGAGCTGGTTTTTGCTTCTTCCAATTCTATGTCTGGTAAAACTCCTCCGCCATCATAAACCGTTCTGCCTTTTCTAGTTTTAAAAGCATTATAGTTTTTGGCATCCGTTTTTTGCGCTACGCCATTTTTGTCTTTATGTGCATAATCCAAAGCCTGAATACATCTTCCAGAAGGCGTATAATATCTTGAAATGGTTACTTTTAATTGAGTTCCATAAGTTAAATCAACAGAACGCTGTACCAAACCTTTACCAAAACTTCTGCTTCCTAAAACAACTGCACGATCCAAATCCTGCAAAGCACCCGAAACAATTTCTGAAGCCGAAGCACTTCTTCCGTTTACTAAAATTGCCAATGGAATTTCAGTATCAACTGGTTCTTTCTGTGTTTTATAAGTGTTGTTGTGTTTTTCAATTCTAGATTTAGTCGTAACAATTACTTCATTCTTCGGAACAAACAAATTGCAGATATCAATGGCTTCGTTTAATAAACCACCAGGATTTCCTCTTAAATCCAAAACAATTTGCTTGGCACCGTCGGCTTTTAGTTTTTCCAATGCGTCTTTCACTTCGGCAGAAGCTTTTCTGCTAAAATGCGCTAAAACAATATAACCCGTTTTATCATCTATTTTTCCGTAAAAAGGAACCGATTTAATATCTACTTCATCTAAAATTAAAACGGTAGTATTTGGTTTTCCTTGACGAAGATATTTGATGTTGATTTTCGTGTTTTTTGTTCCTTTCAATAATTGAGAGGCATCATCTTTAAAATCAGCAATCAGCACATCGCCAATCTGGATAATTTCGTCTCCAGCTTTTAGTCCGGCTTTATCTGCGGGATAATTTTTATACGGCTCACGAACAACCAAACGGTCTTTTTTTCTAGAAATCAAAGCACCAATTCCAGTATATTCTCCGGTATTATTGATTTTAAAGTTAACAACATCTTGCTCGTTAAAATAAACCGTGTACGGATTTAGACTTGCCAGCATGCTCTTAATGGCTTTATCCATCAAATCTCCAGGGTTGGTTTCGTCAACATAATTGGTGTTTACGGCTTTAAACAATGTTGTGAAAATCTCAATTTGTTTGGCAATTTCAAAAAAATCTTCTTTAAAACTGGTTCCAACAAACAACATTCCCACCGCAGCGACTGGTATAATAAATTTCTTCTTGAAATACGGATACATGATTATTCTTTTTTTCTTCTTTTTAATCTTTTTCTAATAAAATAGGCTAGTATAAAAAATATAATTACAAACGGCCAAACGCTAATTAAGGAAATTAAAAAATCGGATAGACTGAAAAATCCAGATTTAACAGCGTTCCAAAGTTTTGAACCGTAAGATATTTTAACGCCTTCTTTTTGGGCAATCGTTTTATAAAATTCAATGGTAACGGTACTTAAAGAAACTCGATTTTCCAAATATTTCAGCTCACTTTCTTTAGCTTCTATTTCTTCTCGAATCACTGAAATTTGTTTTTCAATTTCTAAAATCTCGCTGACTTTGTTTGCTTTCTTTAAAATTTCAAGATAACGTTCTTCGAGTTTCTTTTTTGTTTTTAATCTTGAGTTAAGATCAATATATTGGTCTGTAACATTTGTTGCAGAGATTTCTTTTCTTTCGAAAAATGAAACGCCTTTTGAAATTGAATTTACAAATTGATCAAAATTTTCACTCGGAACTCTTACAGTGATATTTCTATATAAAGAGTGATCATCTTTTCCCTCAGAATCAGTCAAGATAATACTTTTATTCTCTTTTATTGCATTTTGAATTTGCGAAAATGTTTTTTCAAGATCATCTGTTTCAAACCTTATTGAAGCATTTTTAATAATTTTTTCAGGAACATCCAGTGAGTTTGAACTTAAACTTTTTTGTCCTGGTGTTACTGGACTAAGTGTGATGCCTAGAGGTTCAGCTTCCTCTTCTGAAGATTTAGCTTTACTACATCCAGAAAGAATCAAGAAAAAAACAAATAAAAAGAAAAGTTGACGCATAAAATTTCAATTTAGAGCTAAAACTACGATTTTTTTGTCTAACTTGATTAATAATCTTACGTTTTGAAATTTACGCTTCTGTTTTCGTATCAGAATCTTGAGGTTTATTGATTTGAGCTGCAAATTTTTCAAACAATTGAATCATTTTGGTGTTGATTTCTTCGTAAGATAAACGGTCTTTGGTCTGATAAAAAAGCATTATCGAATACGGCTGATCCAGATTATCTAAAAGTAAATGTTTGTTCAAACGATAGGTTTCTCTCAAAACTCTTTTGAAGTAATTTCGATCAACGGCTTTCTTGAAATATTTCTTAGAAACCGAAACGCCAATTTTGGTTTGTTCTTCTGAATTTTCTTCCGCTTGACGGTAAACCAAACGAAGCGGATATTTGGACACCGATTTTCCATTAGAAAACAGTAATCCAATTGTCGTTTTGCTTTTTAAACGCTCGTTTTTAGGGTAAGTAAAGTTCATTTAATTCAGAAAAAATTTGCAAATTCTAGTGCAAAGGTACAATTAAACCATAAAAACAGTTATTGTTTTCAATTTTAATAAGTCTAAAAATATATTTACTACTTTTGCGCATTAATTTTTGAAGCATGGAAAAAATTATTTCTTATCCCATATCGGTAATTTACTATTTATTATTTGGTTTGTGTTTGGCTGTTTTTCACCCAATTCAGTGGATTTGTTTAAATGTTTTTGGCTACCAGGCTCACAAAAAAAGTGTTGATTATTTAAATTTCTGTCTCTTAAAATGTACTAATCTTGTCGGGACAAGATATACAATTGAGGGCGTGGACACGGTTCCGAAGGGTGTGCCAATTATTTTTGTGGCAAATCACCAAAGTATGTACGATATCGTGGCAATGATTTGGTACTTTAGACGTTTTCATTGTAAATTTGTAAGTAAGAAGGAGTTAGGAAGCGGAATTCCAAGTGTTTCTTTTAATTTGAAATACGGAGGATTCTGTTTTAATTGACCGAAAAGACCCTAAACAAGCGATACCCGTTATTAAAGGCTTGTCTGAATATATCGAAAAAAATACAAGATCTGCCGTTATTTTCCCAGAAGGGACAAGAAGTAAAACGGGAGTACCAAAAGAATTTGCGCAAAGCGGTTTAAAAATTTTATGCAAATATGCACCATCTGCATATGTTGTACCCGTAAGCATCAATAATTCTTGGAAAATGGTAAAGTTTGGTTTTTTTCCTGTTGGTTTAGGAAATCACCTGAAGTTTACTGCTCATAAAGCTTTGGCTGTTAAAGATTACAAGTTTGAAGAGCTAATGGAGATAACTGAAAAAGCAGTTAAAGAAGGAATAAATGAATATAAACAAGTTTAAGTTTTAGTCCGAGCTAAAACGTACAACTCAAATCTATAATAAGTAATGTCTATAAAAAACATTAGATTAGAAGTAATGCAGTTTTTGGAAAAAAACGTGGATAGCTTCGTTGAACAGTATTTAATTCCAGTGGAAAAAATTTGGCAGCCGTCGGATTTCTTACCAAATTCTCAAGGAGAAAACTTCTTTGAAGAGGTAAAAGAATTACGCGAGATTGCTAAAGAACTTCCATACGATTTCTGGGTTACGCTTGTTGGTGATACTATCACTGAGGAAGCATTGCCTACATATGAGTCATGGTTAATGGATGTTGAAGGAATAGATCAGCAAGAAGGAAATCAAGGAAACGGTTGGGCTAAGTGGGTAAAACAATGGACTGGAGAAGAAAACCGCCACGGAGATCTTTTAAATAAATACTTGTATTTGTCTGGTCGTGTGAATATGCGTGAAATCGAAATGACGACACAGCATTTGATCAACGACGGTTTTGATATTGGAACTGGAACTGACCCATACAAAAACTTTGTATATACTAGTTTTCAGGAATTAGCAACTTATGTTTCACACAATAGAGTAGCGCAGATAGCTAAGAAATTTGGCGATAACAAGTTGTCTAAAATGTGTAAAATGATTGCAGGTGATGAAATGCGTCACCACCATGCTTATAGCGAATTTGTTACTAGAATTTTCCAAGTAGATCCAAGCGAAATGATGTTGGCTTTTCAATACATGATGAAGCAGAAAATTGTTATGCCGGCTCATTTCTTGAGAGAATCTGGTCAAAAAATAAGTACAGCTTTTGAACAGTTTTCAGATTCAGCACAGCGTATTGGTGTTTACACTGCAAACGATTATGTTGAAATCATGCAGAAATTAATCAACAAATGGGAAATTGATAAAATTTCTAATTTGACTGATGAAGCAGAAAAAGCTCGTGATTACTTAATGAAATTACCATCTCGTATGGCTAAAATTTCTGAAAGAATCGTGATCCCACAAGAATCACATATCTTCAAATGGGTAGAACCTGCGAGACTTTAAAAAATTTTAGATTTTAGATTTTAGATTGGAATTTGGAATTTAAAAAATTTGGAATTTAAAAACGCAACATCGTTGCTTTAAAATATATTTGTTGGTTGTTGGAGATTCAAAATCTTTGACAATCAACATTTTTTATTAACTGTAAAAACCTCTATATGAGCGATTCACAACTGATTATTAAAACCATTGCTTTTGTTAAAGAAAAACTAAATGATGCCGAAGGCGGACATGATTGGTTTCATATTGAGAGAGTTTATAAGAACGCAATTTTGATTGCCAGAGAAACAGAGTGCGATCTTACAGTGGTACAATTGGGTGCTTTATTGCATGATATTGCCGATAGTAAATTTCATAACGGAGACGAAACAATCGGGCCAAAAACAGCAAGAGCGTTTTTAGAGAAAGAAAATGTTTCTGAGGACAAAATTGCTCATGTTGTCAAAATCATTGAAAATATCTCTTATAAAGGCGGAAATTTCGAAAGAAAGTTTTCTTCTGTCGAATTGGATATTGTTCAAGATGCTGATCGTCTTGACGCAATTGGTGCAATTGGTGTTGCAAGAGCATTTAATTATGGAGGATTTAAGAACAGAGCTTTATACAATCCAGAGATTGAGCCAGTGACCAATATGACAAAAGAGGAGTATAAAAAGAACAATGCTCCAACCATTAATCATTTCTACGAAAAGCTTTTACTGCTTAAAGACAAAATGAATACCGAAAAAGGAAAAGAAATCGCTGCAGAAAGACATCGTTTTATGGAAACTTTTCTAGCTCAATTTTATGCCGAGTGGGAAGGGTTGAAATAGAAATTACATTCAGATTATAAATAAAAAAACGGCTCTAATGTAGAGCCGTTTTTTTATTTTGTGATAAGGTATATCAGAAGCTTTAAAGGATTATAATCGGGATTTTAAAAAGCACATTATTACAAAAGCGCATAAAAAACCAATTGAAAACCATAGTATCCTAGTTATGTTAATATTTCTGATCATTTCCCTTTTTTCAAACCTAGTCATTTCAAATGTATTTTTAATAATTCAAAAATAATTTTACTTAAGGTGATATGGTGCCATGAAAAGCTTTTAAAACATTATAATAAGGTATTTTTTAATCATAGTTTTCGCTTTAAGTCAAAGTTACAGTCTATATTCTTTATTCCTTATTCTATATTCTTAATTAGATAAAATCGAGAAAAAATTAATGATGATGTTTCATTATCAAATAAGTAATAATTGTTGCACATAAAAAACCTATTGCAAACCACAGTAATCGGGCAACTCTGTTGTCTCGTATTACTTCCATTCTATCTTCTGGTGTCATTTTTTAATAAATTTAGAAGACAAAAATAGTTTTAGAAAATATACTAATAAGCTATTGCAGGTTTTTAAAACAACAGAATAAGACATTTTCACTCATAAAAAAAGCCATTCAAAATGAACAGCTTTTTTTACTTTTTATCTATTAACCTTTGCTCTTTTGTCCCTTTTTAAGAACATCCACAATCGGTTCCACTACCGCAGTCTTTTTTCTTTTTGGATTTAAAGAAGAACTTTTTAATCAAAAAAGCAACGGCAATTCCTAATATGGCAAAGGCTATTATTTCCTGAAACATGACTTTTTATTTTAAAAGTTGATACGCAATTAATGCGGTAAAATAAGCGAGACCACTCATTAAAAACAGTTGCATTGCAGGCCATTTCCATGAATTGGTTTCTTTTTTGGTAATCGCCAACGTACTGGCGCATTGCATAGCAAAAGCATAAAATAGCAATAAAGAAATTCCAGTGGCAAAATCAAATATTTTTTTTCCGGTATCTGGCCAAACTTCTGCCTGCATTTTGCTTTTTATAGTCGATTCGTTATCGGTATCGCCAACACTGTAAATGGTTGCCAGTGTTCCAACGAAAACTTCGCGGGCAGCAAAAGAACTGATTAAAGCAATTCCGATTTTCCAATCGTAACCCAAAGGCTGAATTACCGGTTCGATCGCGCGTCCCATTAATCCAATATAGGAATTCTCTAATTTTTGAGAATTAACTTCATTTTCAAACTGAGTTTCGTCTAAAGGCGTATTGGCAAATCTTTCTTTTACGATAGTTTCGGCTTCGTTGAATTCTTTTCCAGGTCCGTAAGAAGCCAAAAACCAAAGAATAACAGAGATCGCCAAGATAATTTTACCTGCACCAACAACAAAAGCTTTTGTTTTTTCTACTACATTGATTCCAACATTTTTTGGAAGTGGCATTTTGTAACTTGGCATTTCAACAACAAAATATGTTTTTGAGTCTAGTTTTAAAACCTTATTCAAAATGTAAGCCGATAAAATGGCCATAAAAAATCCTAAAACATAAAGTGACATAAGTGTTAATCCTTGAAGATTTAGCACTCCAAAAATTCTTTTGCTCGGAATAACCAATGAGATAATAATCGCATAAACAGGTAATCTTGCCGAACAAGTCGTGAATGGCGTTACTAAGATCGTAATAAGGCGTTCTTTCCAGTTTTCAATATTTCGAGTTGCCATAATCGCGGGAATTGCACAGGCAGTTCCAGAAATTAAAGGCACGACACTTTTTCCTGAAAGTCCAAATCGGCGCATGATTTTGTCCATTAAGAATACGACACGACTCATATAACCGCTTTCTTCTAAAATCGAAATGAATAAAAACAAGAAAGCAATCTGCGGAATAAAAATAATGACTCCGCCAATTCCAGGAATAATTCCTTGCGAAAGTAAATCGGTCAAAATACCACTTGGCAGTTCTGCTGCAACCCAGCTGCTTAAAGAAGCAAAGGTGCTGTCAATGAAATCCATTGGAATAGTTGACCAGCTGAAAATCGATTGGAAAATCAAGAATAAAATGGCAAAGAAAATAAAGTAGCCCCAAACTTTATGCGTTAAAACGCGATCCAATTTTGCTCGGATATCTTTCGCCATCGAAGCATCAATCTTTAAACCTTCTTTTAAAACATCATTGATAAATTGATATCTTTTGATGGTTTCTTTCTGTTGTAAACGTTTTAATTCTGAATGTGATTTAGTAAAAGTGCTTCGGATTTCATTACGGTCTAAATTCAAGAAATTGACATCTTGCGTAATGACCAGCCACAATTTATACATTAATTGGTTTGGAAATGCTTTTTGTAATTTTTCAAAATATTCAGGATCAATTACAGAAGCATTCAAACAGGGTTCGTGTGGAAGTGTTTTATAAGAAACAATCAGTTCTTTTAATTCTTCAATTCCTAAACCTTTGCGGGAACTTACTAATGCAATTTTTGTTTTTAGTTTTTCTTCTAAATACGGAATATCTAAAGAAATTCCTTTACGCTCCATACGATCTGACATATTGATAACCAAAATCGTTGGAATTTCAAGGTCTTTTATCTGGGTGTAGATTAGTAAATTTCGTTTCAGATTTTCAACATCTGTTACAACAACCGCTACATCTGGATATAGTTTATCGTTTTTGTTTAGCAAGAGTTCGATTACTACACTTTCGTCCATCGAACTCGCATTCAAACTATACGTTCCAGGCAAATCTAGAATGTTAGCTTTTACGTTATTAGGTAATTTGCAAAATCCTATTTTCTTCTCAACCGTGATTCCAGGATAGTTTCCAACTTGTTGGTTAAGACCTGTTAATTGATTAAAAACGGAAGTTTTTCCGGTATTGGGATTTCCGATAAGGGCAACATTGATATTCTGAACACTCATTACAAATTGGTTTTGATAAGTTCAACTTCAATTTCACGAGCTGTTTCAATTCGAATGGCAACATGAGAACCATTAATATCTAAATATAATGGATTGCCAAAAGGAGCAACCTGAAGCAATTCAACTAAACTGCCAGGAAGACAACCCATTTCTAATAATTTAAGTGGAATAAGATCGATATCAAAATCTTTGATAATGGCTTTTTCGCCTTTTTTCAGAGTGTGTATTGTATTTTGCAAGCTTATTTAGATTGAATTTAGATTGCAAAAGTAGGCAATTATTCTCTATTTCAAGGCATTTAACACTTCGACAAATGCTAAATGTTTCTAAAAATAAGGGATTTTACTCTTGAGAAAGGAATTCGATGTCTTCCAAAAGACGTTTTACATCTTCTTTGTTTGTTCCGTCATAAAAACCTCTAACGCGGCGCTTTTGATCGACCAAAACAAAATTCTCTGTATGAACCATATCATAAAGCTGATCTGGTCTTCCTAATTTAACAGCCAAGTACGATTTTCTGGCCATAGTGTAAATTTCTTTTTTATCTCCAGTAACCAAATTCCATTTGCTGTCAACAACTCCATATTTAATGGCATAAGCTTTTAAAACAGAAACACTGTCAACTTCTGGAAAAACCGTATGAGATAGCAACATTACTTTCGGATTGTTCAAAACCGCTTTTTGAACATCAACAAGATTGGTTGACATCTTTGGGCAGATCAATCCGCAAGTGGTAAAGAAGAAATCGGCAACATAGATTTTTCCTTCGTAATTTTTCTGGGTAATAGTATCGCCATTTTGATTGATAAAAGAAAAATCGGCAATTGTGTGGTATTTGCTTTTATATTGAACTGTACTATCTACCAATTCAGGATTAACATCAGCTGGATTATAAATAGGAAGTGTCTTTTTGGGTTTTAAAGCCGAGTAAAACAAAGATATCGTAACAACCGAAAATACTATTAGAACAATAAAAAATTTACGGTATTTATATAAAAGCGATTTCATAAAAATAATTTGGCGCAAAAATACAAAAAGCAGATTCTAAAAACTTTACTGAATTATTTTTTTAACAGGCTTTTGTAACTTTTACGAGTATCTGTATACATATATCTCAGTGTTCAGGTTGTATTTGTGAAATTTATCTGTCTTTTTGGTTTTACAGTTAGAATTTTAACACAATTTTTGAAATAATAACAATATGTTTGTATTTTCCCTTAAACTATAATTTTTTATGAAAAAACAATTTGCTAAACCTGTGTTTGGTGTGATATCTGCAATGTTTGCAATAACTGCAGCTCAAGCTCAAACAGCGCCAAAAGAGCCAGGTATTAATGTGTCTTACATGGATACGAAAATAAGCCCAAGTCAGGATTTTTTCAAATATGTAAACGGAACTTGGTTAGAAAAAACAGAAATCCCAAGTGATCGTACGACATGGGGAAGTTTTAATGAACTGATTAAGAAAACTGACAAAGATGTTATGGCAGTTTTGCAGGAGGCTGCAAAGAATCCAAAGTACAAATCAAATACAGATCAAGGAAAAGCGGTGAATCTGTATAATACTTACTTAGATTCTATTGGAAGAAATAAAAAAGGAATCGAGCCATTAAAACCATATCTGAAAAAAATTGATGCAATTAAAAACATTGCCGATGTTCAGAAATATTTGGTTGAAATGGAAAAAGAAGGAAATGCTGGATTTTTCGGAATTTACATTGGAGCTGATGATAAAGACAGTTCTAAAAACTCTGTAAATTTATGGGCCAAGCCAATTAGGACTTTCAGATAAAGATTATTACACTTCTGATGACAAAGATTCTAAAGAAAAACGTGCGAAATATGAATTGCATGTTGCAAGAATGCTTCAGTTTATTGGAGAATCTCCAGAAAAAGCAAAACAAAGCGCTGCTGAAATTTTAGCTCTTGAAACAGAATTGTCAAAACCAAGATTAAACAGAGTTGAAAGAAGAGACAGCCGTTTGCAATACAATCCAATGACAGTTGCTGAACTTCAAAAATTGACTCCAGCTATCAAATGGAACGAATATTTTGCTGGTTTAGGAATTACTAATTTACAGAATGTAATTGTTTCTGAACCGAAATATATGACGGCTTTAGAAACTGTTTTCAAAGAAAACAAAGTTGCTCAATGGAAAGAATACCTAAAATGGGATTTATTAAACAATTCTGCAAGTAAATTGACTACAGCAATTGATCAAGCTAATTTTGATTTTTACAGCAAAACATTAAGAGGTGCAATTAAACAGCTTCCGGCTGAAGAAAGAGCACTGAATGTTGTTAACGGAAATGTTGGTGAAGCTCTAGGAAAACTTTATGTTGAGAAGGTTTTTCCAGCTGAGGCTAAAACAAAAGCTCTTGATATGATTCATAATGTTATCACGGCTTACCAAAACCGTATTAACAATTTAACTTGGATGTCTAAAGATACTAAGGCAAAAGCAATCGAAAAGCTGAACAAAATAACGATTAAAGTTGGATACCCTGATAAATGGAAAGATTATTCGGCTTTGGAAATTAAAAGTATTGCAGAAGGAGGAAGCTATTTTGAGAATTCTAAAAATCTGGCGTTATGGAGATTTAAGAAAAGCATCGATAAATTGTCTAAGCCAGTTGATAAAACAGAATGGCACATGTCGCCTCAAACGGTAAATGCTTACTACAATCCATCTTATAACGAAATTGTATTCCCAGCTGCAATCCTACAGCCGCCTTTCTACAATTATCAAGCTGACGAAGCAGTTAATTATGGTGGAATTGGTGCTGTAATTGGTCACGAGATTTCTCACGGATTTGATGATTCTGGTGCACGTTACAATGCAGAAGGTAATTTGGTTGACTGGTGGACAGAAGATGATTTGAAACAATTTACTGCTCTTGGAACAGATTTAGCGAATCAGTACAGCGCTCTTGAGCCTTTGCCAGGAATTCACGTTGATGGTAATTTTACTTTAGGTGAAAATATTGGAGATTTAGGTGGAATCAATGCTGCTTATGACGGTTTGCAATTGTATTTGAAAGCTCATGGAAACCCAGGTTTAATCGACGGATTTACACCAGAACAGCGTTTCTTTATTTCTTGGGCTACGGTTTGGAGAACAAAAACTAGAGACGAAGCGATCAAAAATCAAGTGAAAACAAATCCGCACTCTCCAGGAATGTACAGAGCTTATGTTCCAATTCAGAATGTTGATGCTTTCTACAAAGCTTTCGATATTAAGAAAGGTGATAAAATGTATGTTGAACCAGAAAAACGAGTTAAAATCTGGTAATCAATTTTAATAATTCAAAAAAGGGCGGTTCCGAATTTCGGAACCGCCCTTTACTATTTTGAGATAATCAAACGATGTTCCGTAGGAACATTTGATCGGTAGAAAAAAAATATTGGCGCACCATTTTTTACGTTCCGTAGGAACGTTTGATTTTGATATAAATTTTAATCATCTAGCACATTAAACGTTCCTGCGGAACGTAAATGGCTAATAACATAATTTTTCTACCAACGAAATGTTCCTACGGAACATAATCTTTGATTATTTTAAATGACTGTAGATATATGCTTCAATTGCTTTTAATTCTTCGTCAGACATTGACTGAGTAATAGCAAAATTGGTTTTCATAACCTCAAACTGACTCGGATCTACAATTGGTTCTGCATTTCCTTTTAAGAAAGTAACGATATCGCCATTTTTGTCTTTGTAGATTTTGGTAATTTCTTTAATGCTTGGACCAATCACTTTTTGATCTGGCTGATGGCATGCAAAACAATTTCCAGTGCTTTCAAAAAGTTGTTTACCTAATTCTTCTGGTGTTTTGGCTTTCGCCGATTCGCCTTCAGAAACCGACTCTGTTGCTGTATTTGTAGATTCAGCATTTTCTTTTTTACAAGAAGCAAAAGCTAAAACAGCAGCTAAAAATAAAACCTTTTTCATCTTATTTATTTAAAAGTATTGCTGCTTCTTTAGCAAAATAAGTCGAAATAAGATTGGCACCCGAACGTTTAATGCACATTAATTGTTCCATCATAATCTTGTCATGATCTAGCCAGCCTCTTTCAGATGCCGCTTTAATCATGGCATATTCACCAGAAACTTGATAAACAGTTACAGGAACATGTACCGTATTTTTTATTTCGCGAACAATATCCAAATAAGCAATTCCTGGTTTTACCATAACCATATCAGCGCCTTCTTCAACGTCAGACAACGCTTCTTTAATCGCTTCGATTCGGTTTGCATAATCCATTTGGTATGTTTTTTTGTCTTTTGGAACCACAACATCAGCTTCTTTTGGAGCCGAATCTAAAGCATCTCTAAACCGAACCATAAAAAGCTGAAGCATATTTAGCAGAATAACTCATGATGCCAACATTCTGAAATCCAGCAGCATCTAAACCTTCGCGAAGGCGTAAAACACGTCCGTCCATCATATCACTTGGTGCAACAAAATCGGCACCAGCTTCTGCATGAGAAACGGCCATTTTTACTAAAGCATCAACTGTGCTGTCGTTTTCTACATCTCCATTTTTTATAATTCCGTCATGACCATAAATAGAATATGGGTCTAAAGCCACATCTGGCATAACGATCATTTCTGGACAAGCCGCTTTTATGGCGCGAATGGCTTGCTGCATTAATCCGTTAGAATTCCAAGCTTCTTTTCCAGTATTGTCTTTTAAGTCTTCGCTAACTTTTACATAAATATTTACGGCGCGAATTCCTAAATCATAAAGTTCTTTTACTTCTTCAACTGTTAAATCTATAGATCTTCTGAAAATTCCCGGCATTGACGGAATTTCGACTTTTACATTTTCGCCTTCAGCAATAAACATTGGAAACATAAAATCCGATGGACTTAAACTGGTTTCGCGTACTAAAGAACGAATGGATTCATTTACTCTTAATCTTCTGCCTCTTTGTAATGGGAACATATAATTTTAGATTTTAGATTTTAGATTTTAGATTTTTTAGTTGATTTCTTTGAAACTCAGACTGAAAATCTATTTCTAAAACTGCAGTTGTTTTTATTTTTTTTTGAAGTTTATCTCACTTTTTAATGAGTGGCGCAAAGTTAAAGAAAAAGGAACAAAATAAGGCGTTTGGCTTGTTGTAGAATGAGTTAATATTATCTAAAAATTTGGTTTGATGTTTTTATTTGAAGTAGATTTGCAAAATTAGGAAAAATCTTATTTTATTGTTATGAAAATTAAAGCTGGGATTCTATTTTGTATTGCTCTATTTATGAATAGAGATGATTGGAAGCTTAAAATAAAATTATCTGAAGATGATTTGAATAAAGATTTTGCTTTTGGAAGAGTTATAGAAACAAGTTCTTCTGTATTAGTTGAAATATTTAAAAAAACAGGTTCTGCTAAAACAGATATAAATGAAATTATAAATTCTGGTATTATGTTTTCACCTGTTCAGATATTTTGGGATGGTATTGTAAAAAAGAGATGGAAAATTATTGGGCAAACTGAAAATTATGATAAGATCAAAGATTCTAATTATAATAATCTTAAAATGGTCTTTGGAATAGATGACGATTTTAGATTGAGGGATTTACATACCGAACAAGAAACTATTATTTCTCGAAATCAAATTGAAAAACATGAGTTTTCAACAGTTTGGTTTCCAATTAATTTAGAAAATAGAATCTTAAAAAAAATGGACTATTTATAATTAGAATTTACAATCAAGAACAATGAATAAAATACTTATTATATCCTGCTTTTTATTCCTGACAAATTGTTTTGTAAAAAAAGAACGAATCGAACATGACGAAAATATATCTGTTCAAGCATTATATCGAAAGGCACTTGATCACTATTTTCTGGAAAAACTAGATTTAAAAAAATATGATAGTCTTCTTGCAACTAGTAAATTACGATTTATTAGAAGAAGCACTAAAAGGCAAAATGTATATCAGCAAACGTCAACTCTTGCTTTAAATTATATTTATCTTCGAAACAACATTTATATCGAAAGATTAGATAAAAAGAGATTAGTTTTTTTGCAAAGCAGAATTGACAATCAAAAACTTAATGTTGATGAAGAATTGATCGAGGTAGTTAGAAAAACGTATTCGGAAATTATTAATGTGTTTCCTGAGGAAAAATCGTCTAGAACAGTTTTATACAGTAAAGACGGCAAAAAGACAGCACCGAATAATGCTGTGATTTTTGAAATTGCACATCAATCGGAATTTAATTAGGAAGGTAATTACGTAAGCCGTGAAAATGAAGCTCGTAAAAAAACGTATTTAAAAGAAGAATTAATTCCACGTATGGAAAAGGAGTTTTCAGAAAAATTGGATTGCCCAGTTACTATTTTTTATTGAAGAATGAAACGAATGAAAAAATTTACAAATATAGAAAGTTCAACAACTGTAAATGACCATTGGCAATATTGTGAAAAAAATAAAATTCCGTACTTAACCATTAAAAGAAAAAACAAATCATTTTTTGAAGTCTTTTATGATATCACAAATACAAAGCTTGATTTAAATATTGTCTCAGATGAAATTAGAGATATTTATTTGAGTTATGCAAAGTTCTGCTTGATTCCATTTTTTGAATATGAATTATATTTAGATCAAGATTATTTTTTCAAGATGTTGGTAAAAGACGGGCACGAACAATTTTTTTCAGAACAACTTTTTAATTATTTGTTGAGTAAATAAATACGCGCTATCGGTTTTTTTGTACATAAAAACATAATGGAAAGACTTATATTAATTTCAAGATTTCGCAGTCAAGTTCTAACTTTGAAAGATTACCTTTCATTTAGCAAAAATGTTTTAATTGAACTAGGCAAATTAGATGCTGTTTTTGCAAACTCTTTCAGTTGGGCAGGTAATAAAAAACATAGGATTTCTGGCTTTGATAATTATTACACTAATTTTGAGGAAACTGTTTTTTCTCAGAAAATTTGGGATGAGGAAATAAGATACAGTAATCCAGACACAGGCAATTTTAATTGCACTATGGATTCGACCTCGTCTATAGGTTTTTTAAATTCTTATTCGAACGTTAATGATAGTTCTTTAAATCAGTTTGTAGTAAGAATATCGGCAGGAGGGAATAAGGGTAACGATATAGGTTATATCAACATAGAATTTCCTACATCTTTTGATACAAAATACTATGATTACTTTTTTGTAAAAAAATTAATGCTGAAAATAATTGAATTGGTAGATCCAATTTATGCAGTTGTTACTACAGATAATTTCATTGACTTGGTAGAACTCGAAAATACTGATTTCTGGATTGGCTGGTTTACATACTTGAAGAAGCAGAATATTGAATTCAATATTAATAATTTAATAGAAGAAGAATTTATAACAGATACAGATCAAGGCATTGTCCTAACGCTAGGAAAAGAAACAATATCGAGCAATAATGAAATTATCGTTTCAAAAGCAATTGCAGTGCGCAATGAATTACTTAAATTGAATCTGCTTAATTATAACCGATAGCACAGATTTGCAAATCCGCGCTAGCGAAGTTGCAAACTATCGTAATAAAAAGTAAAATAGGAATGAAATGAAAGAAAGTTTAAAAGAATTTATAGATTATAACGATTCTGATGATGAGTTGGAATACTACATTAGAATTCATGCTGAATGGAGCGAAAAATCTTTTTTAAAAATGAAAAGATTAATTTGTAATGTCATAGAAGACTATTCGGATGATTTGTATTACCCAAAATCAATTATTTATTATTGCTTGAAAGTTATTCAAAGAATAATTGATATTATATCAAATGACTTTTTTTGCCAACATGTTTGGCCAAAAGAATTTACGAAAGAAAGTTATAAAGCTTTTATAAGCAAAAGAATTATAGATTTAAAATCGATAAGAGAAAACTTTATTAATTCACTTTAAATCCGCGCTAGCGAATTAAGAATTTAGACATATCATGGTTTTTCAGAATATTCCATCTAAATTTGCTAAATGAAGAAAATTCTCGCTTTATTTTGCTGTTTGCTCTTAACGAGTTGTTTTGAGATTACAGAAAGAATCAAACATCACGACGATCAAAGTGGTGAATACACTCTTATCATCGACTTTTCGCGATCTTGGTTTAAAACCAAATCGGCTATTTGGCTGGAAGAAGTCGATGGCGTAAAAATTCCGAATGAACAGGAAATTACCGCAAAGCTCAGTGATTTTAAAGAAAAAGCTTTAAAGATTAACGGAATTTCCAACGTAAGTACCAAAACAGATTTTGACAATTATGTCTTTATTATCAAACTAAACTATGCCAATCTAAAAGCATTAAACGCCGTTGTAAATACAATTAATAATCAGCGCGATCAGATTCACTTTAGCGGAAGCGGCAAAACTTTTGAAAGAATTGCCTCTTATCCCGTTCCAGAAAAAGTCGTAAACGACCCAAAGAAAAAGAAAGATCTCGAAGAAGCCAGCATTATTTCTATTTACACTTTCGATAAAGATATTCTGTCTGCAGACAATGCAAACAGCAAAATTTCTAAAAACAAAAAGACGGTTTTTTTAAAACAAAGTATGTACAGCGTTTTTAAAAAATCGACATTAATGAATAATACCATCCAATTAACGCCTTGATTTTATGAAGCATTTTTACACACTCATTTTTCTATTCGCCACGTATTTCTGTTTTGGACAGACCGTTCCAGAAAAATACGATTATTTTGTACAGTTTAACGGAAGTCAGCTTTCTAAAAAAGTTAGCATCGATGAGGTTTTAAATCATCCAATTTTAACCAAATACATCCATAAAAAGCCTGATTTTGATCTTCGTAAATATGCTGCTATTATTAAATTGAATGAAAAAATTACCATTCACGGGAACTTCTTAGATTCTGTTCCGTTTTACCAAGTTACGATTCCGGTAAAAAGCAAAGAAGCGGTTAGAAAATATTTAATCGAAAAGCAGGGAGCAAACGGAACGAACAGTTCAATTGAAGATTTTGGAAAATACGAAGTTTATACACCAAATGGAGTAAAAAGATCGTTTGTCTGGAACGACAATTATTTGGTTGTTATTGAATTGACAAAACGACTTCCTTCTAAATTTTATGATGTTGCAGAAACTGCTGTAGCAACAGATTCTATAGCAATATCTGAACCTTATGAAGAGACTGCTGTAATTCAAGCGCCAGTTTATCCACCAACAATTCCTGTACCTCCAGCAAAAAGTACCGATCCAATAGTATTTGAAGAACCGGTAGAGAATGATTCTTTGTACGATGGAAATCCGTATGAAGAATATACTGTTGAACAAGCAGAATTTGATAAAAAATTAGCTGAAAAACAGCGAGAAATCATAAAAGCGTTATTCGAAAACGGATTTACAGCTCCGACTTCTCCAAAAATCAATGTTGCTGCTGATATTTCTTCTTGGGTAAATTATGGCGGAATGATGTCTAGTTTGTATTCCATGTATAATTATCCGCTTTCGTTATTTGGCGGTTACGATAAATATTTGCCAATGCAGAATAATTTTGGGAATTTTATAAAGGGCATCAATTTGGATTTTTATTTTGATAATGATAATGCTCGAATCGAAGAAGAGGTAGAATATTCTCCAGAGATTGCGAATGTTGTGAGTAAAATAAGCAATAGAAAAATCAATAAAAATATCTTTACTTATTTCCCTGCTCAGAAACCTTTGGGTTATATTTCGTATCATGCCAATACAAAAGCGGCGTTAGAAAACTTTCCTTCATTAATGACAGAATTATTTCAAAATCCGAAATTCGCCAAAGAAGATATTACACTTATAACAGATTTAATTTCGACAATTGTAGATGAAGAAGCTACAGCAAAGCTTTTTGATGGCGATTTAAGCGCGTTTTTATATGATGTGAAAGAAGTTGAGGTATTGAGCAAAAAATACGGTTATGACGAGAATTATGAAGAAACAATAACAGAAGAAAAAGTGAAAAAAGATATTCCGCTTTTTTCTGTGATTTTTACTTCTACGCATCCAACATTTGGAGATAAATTGTTGCAATTGGGTGTTCGCAAAAAAATATTAGTTCAGAATGGAAATTTCTACACGATTGCTGGAACTCAGGAATATGATAATATATTTATTCTGAAAGACAAAGACGTGGTAATTGTTGCCAATACAAAAGAGTATTTTGGCGCAGGAAACGGATCTTTACCAAAGACACCAAGAAAGATTTGAACAAAAACTATATTTCTGGAAAACTGAATATTGCACAAACAGTTAAGACATTTGGTAAAAACGCAAAAGACTCCGAATTGGATCGAATGACTAAAATTTCTTCTCAGTTTTCGGATATTGCTATAGAATCACCTAAAAAGTTAATTGATAATAAATTGAAATTTGTTTTTAAGCTGAATTCTTTCAAGTCTGATAAAAACATCATTTTGCAGACTTTAGACATGGCTGAAGAAATGACTTCTAAATAATTGAAAAATAAAATCCCTGAAACTCTTCAGGGATTTTTTTTATGATTTTATTGAATGGAAGCTTCGTAAATCTCTTTAATTGAATTTCCTAGTTGCGAATTAAATTCAGCGTCAGATTGCCCAGCGCTAAGCCCTTCTGATAAAGCTCTTGAAAAACTCGCAATCAATCCATGATTTTCTGCTAGTTTTTGATTGGCATCTTCTCGAGAATATCCGCCAGAAAGCGCTACAACACGAACCACATGAGGATCAGTCATTAAATCGCCGTAAAAATTATTTATAGTTGGGATAGAAAGTTTCAGCATAATTTTCACGTCTTGGTCTAAAGAATTTAGCTGTTTTTGAATTTCATCTTTCAAAATCTGTTCTGATTTTTCTTTATCAGTACTGTAAATATCAACTTCAGGTTCAATTATCGGAACAAGTCCTTTCTTAAATATCTGCAGACCAACTTCAAATTGCTGTTTCACCACTTCCTGAATTCCTTTTGGATTTGCTTCTTTAATAACAGAACGCATTTTGGTTCCAAAAATCTTTCGCTCTACAGCGCGATCAAGCAATTCGTTTAAATTAGAAATCGGTTTCATTAACTGAACGCCATTGGAAAGATCGGCAAGACCTTTGTCTACTTTTAGAAAGGGAATAATATGTTTTTTCTCCCAAAGATAATCTGCTGTCCATTGTCCGTCAATCTTTCGATCCATCGTGTTTTCAAACAAAATGGCACCCAAAATATATTGGCTGTCAAAAACGGGACTTTTAATAATTCTAGTTCTCATTTCATGTACAAGAGTGTACATTTCTTCATCATTTGTGTATTGACTCTCTTCAACGCCATATTGCGATAATGCCTTAGGTGTACTGCCGCCACTTTGATCTAATGCTGCAATAAAACCTTTTCCAGAATGCATGAGATTTAACTGTTCGCTGTTTATACCTTTCATAACAATGAATTTTAGTTTTTATAAATCTCTGTAATTTAAGCATTTTAATTGGGCTGTATGCTTATTTCGGGTTAAGATTTCTTACAAACCTATTTTTTTATTGACATTGTCGTAGACTTCTTTTACTTTTTTTGGAGGATCAAATCGGTAACCAACAGAAAGTTTTACCGTAGCAATATTGTCATTCAATCTTGGATCAACTTTATCATCTTGCGCAAAACTTACGGTATTGAGACTGGCAAAACCAAAGAAACGGTCTTTGTTGTAGGCCAGTTTTAAATTGAAATCGGCTTGGTATAAAGCTGAGGTTTCTTTATCAATAACATTTAACCCACCACCCAAAGCAAGTCCTGCGCCAATTAAAACGCGATCACTGATTACGAAATTATAAAAATAGGCGGGAGCCAAAGTGAATACATAAATATCTCCAGGTGACGAATCGGGAGTGTTTAAATCGAGATTGGTATAATAAAAAGAAAATGAAGGGATAAAACTTCCAGAGCTTTTAGTCTGCCATTCGTTTTGGCTGACCAATGTTTTAAAAGAGAATTTATCATTGAAAACATATGAAGTTGATCCGCCAATTTTTGTGGTACGCATATTAGGCAGCTGAGCTGTAATATTGTCATCACTAATATAAAATCCTTTTTGATTAATAAAAGTGAACGACTGCATCCATTTTTTATAATAAAAGCGAGTATTGAAATTAAAGTTTTTGGAATGAGAATCGCCCTTGTTCTGACTTAAGAATTTGGGAGCAAAACCAATTGTAATATCAACGATTTTATAATTTAAAGTAAAACCAATCTGTTCTCTTCGATTCGGAATTAGATTCACATACGTTTGCGAATCCTGACCTGAAGCAATTTGAAAACTATTGGAAGTGTCTAAATAATAAACGCTGGCAGTGATTTTATCGTTATAAGATTTAAAATACGAATTGTGCAGGGAATCGTTTTGGGCAAAACATCCAAAAAAGCTGATAAAAAATGTGATGTAAATCAGTTTCAAGATCATGTGGTATTTAAGAAATGCTTCGGAGAAGCAAAATATTTATAGTAATAATAATCAAATCAGATTTTAAGCTCCAGAGGAGCGACATAAAATTAAACGTCCTCAAAAATATATTCATTTTTAAAATCAATATTGAATAATTTTAGAAACGTGATATATTCTTCTTTGAACGTTTTAGTTTTATGATGTTCTTCTTGATTTTCAATGTACTTTATAACAGGTGTCAATTGTGAATGTCCGTATGAAAAAGCACCAAAACCTGTTTGCCATTCAAATTTTCCGTTTATCCATTTTTGCTCATTTATGAATTTGGATGAACTTGTTTTAATATCTCTTACCAAATCTGATATCGAAACATTTGGTTTTATTCCAACTAAGATATGAATATGATCTGGCATTCCGTTTATTGCAATTAGTTTTTGTTTCTGATTGGTAATAATTCCCGTAATGTATTTATAAATTTCATCTTTCCATTTTTTGGAAATTAAGTTTTGTCTTCCTTTTACAGCAAAAACAATTTGAACGTACAATTGAGAATAGGTGTTTGCCATTTTAATTAAAATTATTAAACGTAAAGCTAATTAATAAATTTAATTTGTAAGATAAGTATTTCTTTTTTTGTATTAGGCAAATATGTCGCCCCTCTGGGGCTTTATGTAGAGGTAGGTCAATTGTTCTATAAATATTTGGCTTCTCCGAAGCCATTTTAGATTAAAAAAACAGCTTCGGAGAAGCTGAATATTTATAGCAAAAAATTATAGATAAGTTTCAAAAGCTCCAGCGGAGTGACATAGATATTTTTAGATGGTTTATTTGTTGTATATGGTTTCCTTTATTTCGCCCCTCTGGGGCTTTATGCAGAGGTAGGTCAATTGTTCTATAAATATTTGGCTTCTCCGAAGCCATTTTAGATTAAAAAAAACAGCTTCGGAGAAGCTGAATATTTATAGCAAAAAATTATAGATAAGTTTCAAAAGCTCCAGCGGAGTGACATAGATATTTTTAGATGGTTTATTTGTTGTATATGGTTTCCTTTATTTCGCCCCTCTGGGGCTTTATGCAGAGGTAGGTCAATTGTTCTATAAATATTTGGCTTCTCCGAAGCCATTTTAGATTAAAAAAACAGCTTCGGAGAAGCTGAATATTTATAGCAAAAAATTATAGATAAGTTTCAAAAGCTCCAGCGGAGTGACATAGATATTTTTAGATGGTTTATTTGTTGTAGGTTTCCTTTTTTCGCCCCTCTGGGGCTTTATGTAGAGGTAGGTCAATTGTTCTATCAATATTTGGCTTCTCCGAGGCCATTTTAGATTAAAAAAACAGCTTCGGAGAAGCTGAATATTTATAGCAAAAAATTTAAAAAAAATTTTAAACCCATTCAATAGGGTTCTGCAATACATTAATCAATTTCTCTTCTTCGCTTCCCGCTTCTGGATGATGATCGTAAACCCATTGAACATGCGGAGGCAAACTCATTAAAATACTTTCAATTCTTCCGTTGGTTTTTAATCCGAATAAAGTTCCTTTATCGTGTACTAGATTAAACTCCACATAACGACCGCGACGGATTTCCTGCCAGTTTCTGTTTTCTGGTGTATATTCTAAATTCTTTCTTCTTTCTACAATTGGTACATAAGCTTCCAGGAAACTATTTCCAACTTCGGTTACAAAATCGTACCAGTTTTCCATTGACATTGCTTCATTTGCTTTGCAATAATCAAAGAACAAACCGCCAAGTCCGCGGGCTTCATTACGGTGTGCATTCCAGAAATACGAATCGCACTGTTTTTTATATTTCGGATAAAACTCTGGATTATGTTTATCGCAAGCGGTTTTACATGTTTGATGAAAATGTTTTGCATCTTCTTCAAACAAATAATAAGGCGTTAAATCCTGTCCGCCGCCGAACCATTGTTCGATTACATTTCCAGCTTCGTCGTACATTTCGAAATATCGCCAATTGGCGTGCACAGTAGGAACCATTGGGTTTTTCGGGTGAATGACCAAGCTTAATCCGCAGGCAAAGAAGTCGGCTTCTCCTACGCCAAACATTTTTTGCATCGTTTCAGGAAGTTTTCCATGAACAGCAGAAATGTTTACACCGCCTTTTTCAAAAACATTTCCGTTTTCTATAACGCGCGTTCTCCCGCCTCCGCCTTCTGGACGTTTCCATAAATCTTCACGGAATTTTGTTGTTCCGTCAACAGCTTCTAATCCAGCGCAGATTTGGTCTTGTAATTGTTGTATGTAGTTGTAAAATTGGTCTTTCATGTCTTAATTTTCATTTTCTGGTATAGTATCATGATACTTGAATGCAGCATTCATATCAATTACTATTGTAGTATCTTTTTTAAAGATTTTTACAAATCTTGAATTTACTTTTTTAAATAGCGAATCTCCTATTTCAGCTTTTTCCCAAAGAACAGGATAAACATATATTGGAGTCGAATCTTTTAGAATAAATTTTTGAGACATATGGTTATGTTTATCTAAAAATTTTTTCACAATTATCCCAGAAAAATTTTTATGAAACATTTCTTTATATGCGTCTTTACTAATTTTGGCTTCATTTGAAAAATAAGAACAAGTACTAGCAAATACCGCAAAAAATACCATTACAAAAAAACCTTGATATAATGGATTCAATTTTTCAAAATTAAAATCAGCAATATCGTTTAAAATTTTTTCTAAATAACTCATTTAAATTTTAACAAAGCGATTTTATTGTTTATCCCAAAAGAAAAAACCTTGCTTTCCTGCTGAATATATTGATAAACTGCCAAAGCTTTAGCTGTAAAATTATGGTTTTCTTCTTTTGAGAATTCTATTAAAATATCACCAAATTGTTCTAATTGATCCCAATCAAAATGAAGACGGGCTAATAAGGTAATTAATTCTTCGTTGGAGTAATCGATTAATGTTTGGATATTTAGTCCAAACTCTTTTAAATGATTTTCGATATCTGATTTTTGTAAATGACTCAAAGGATAAGGCACAAAAATGAGTGTTCGCAATGTCTTTAGAACATTGTCAATTCTGATTTTTTCTTCGTCTCTTAAACCTTTGTTTAGCATTTTTCTAGTTTTCAGTCGCAGTTTTCAGTCGCAGTAAAATCTGAAAACTGCGACTGAAAACTGAACACTTAATTCCCGTATTCCTTAACCGCGTCAATAAACGCTTTGGCATGATCTACAGGGATATTTGGTAAAATTCCGTGACCTAAATTTACGATATACTTATCTTTTCCGAATTCATCGATCATTTCGTGAACCATTTTCTTAATTGTCGGAATTGGAGAAAGTAATCTTGACGGATCAAAGTTTCCTTGTAAAGTAATATTTCCGCCAGACAAATAACGAGCATTTCTAGCCGAACAAGTCCAGTCAACTCCTAATGCAGAAGCTTTACTTTTACCCATTTCGCCAAGAGCAAACCAGCATCCTTTTCCGAAAACAATAACAGGAGTAATATCAGCTAAAGCGTCAACAATCTGGTTAATGTATTTCCATGAAAATTCTTGATAATCAACCGGAGAAAGCATTCCGCCCCAAGAATCAAAAATCTGAACAGCATTTACTCCCGATTTTACTTTTTCTTTTAAATATAAAATAGTCGTATCGGTGATTTTTTGCAATAAAGTGTGTGCTGCAGCTGGGTTTGAAAAACAGAATCCTTTTGCAGTATCAAAACTTTTAGAACCTTTTCCTTCAACAGCGTAGCAGAAAATAGTCCAAGGAGAACCAGCGAAACCAATCAATGGCACTTCATCATTCAGCATTTCCTTAGTCAATTTCACAGCGTCAAAAACGTAGCCTAAAGTCTCATTTACATCTGGAACGTAAACTTTATGAACATCTGCTAGAGAACGAATCGGATTTGGAATAATTGGCCCCAAATTGTCTTTTAATTCTACGTGAATTCCCATAGCACGTGGAACTACTAAAATATCCGAAAATAAAATTGCAGCATCTGGAGCAATTCTTCGGATAGGTTGAACTGTAATTTCAGCAGCTAATTCTGGAGTTTCGCAACGTGTAAAAAAATCATATTTATCACGAAGTTCTCTAAATTCAGGTAAATATCTTCCTGCCTGACGCATCATCCATACCGGCGGACGTTGCACAGTTTCTCCTTTTAATGCTCTTAAAAATAGGTCGTTTTTTAACATTTTTTCTTGCTTTAGGCTTTAAGCTTTAGGCTTTAAGCTTGTTTTTAACTATGATTTTTTTGCTTACGGCTTACTGCCTAAAGCTTATTGCTTTAATTTATTTGTATTCGTGAATTACATCTTCAATCACGTCTTCAATTGTGGGCTGATCTGCGATGATGATATTCTTTGTGATTTTTGATAAAGCTTCTGCGGTAGTATCACCAATGCAAAAGCAGATTTGTTTATTGATGGTATTATGTTTCAGATAACTTTTGACTCCAGACGGACTAAAAAACAAAATCGCTTCAGGATTTGCTTTTATTTTCTGTGGCTGAAGTGTGGTTTCGTAAACCTGAATTTCATTGAATTTAATTCCGTTTTTTTTTAAAGCTTCAGGCAAAGTGTCTCTTCTAAGATTTCCGCTAAAAAAAGTGTAGCTCTCATTCGCATAAATCAAAGTGATAATTTCAGCTAAATCGGAAGCATAACCGGTGTAAGCCACAACATTAAAGCCATTATCGCTTAAAAGCGTTTTGGTTTTAAGGCCGACGCAATACACATTTTTCTTTTTTAATTCTTCTGATTTTGGATCTGATAAAACACTATGAACAGCATTTTGACTTGTAAAAATCAGACTTTCATTAATGTCTTTTAATTCGAAAGGTTTGTTTTCGGTTTTAATGAAATCTGCTTCGATTAATTCGACGCCATATTTCATCAGCTCTTGTTTATGAAGAGGAGATAATATTTTAGTGGATAGTATCTGAATTGGATTTGCCATTATTTTTTCAGAGATTCTTTAATCTGTTTCATTAATTCCGTTCCGCCATTATTCAAAATTTCCTGAGCAGAATTAAAACCTAATTTTTTCCATTCAGAAATATCAACCGTTTTGTTGATTTCTAGTTTTTGTTTTCCGTCAATAGAAAGTAAAACACCTTGAAAATGCAAAGTATCTTCGTCTTCGTTATATGTTACTAGAGCTCCAATTGGGGCAGTACATCCACCTTCAAGCGTTCTCAAAAACTGGCGTTCGATATAGGTACAAATTTCAGTTTCAATATCATTTAACTGCGAAAGAGCATCTAATGTATAATTGTCATTTTCCATTCCCACGACAAGCATTGCGCCTTGTGCTGGAGCAGGAATCATCCAATCTAAGTTGATGTAATTTTCAGGTTTTAAGTTGATGCGCTCTAAACCTGCAGCCGCAAAAACAGCTCCGTCCCAATCATTGTCTTGCAATTTCTGCATGCGTGTATTCACATTTCCGCGTAAATCAACAACCGTATGATTTGGGTATTTATTGAACCATTGTGCCTGACGACGTAAACTTCCCGTCGCAATGGTACTTGGATTTGTAAAATCAGGATTTCCTTTGTGAACTAAAATGTCCAGAACATTCGCTCTTGGCAAAACAGCACCTTGAACGATACCTTTTGGTAAAGCCGTTGGAACATCTTTCATAGAGTGTACAGCAATGTCAACATCGCCATTGATCATAGCAATGTCTAGCGTTTTGGTGAAAATTCCGGTAATCCCTAATTCGTAAAGAGGTTTATCGAGAATAATATCGCCTTGAGATTTAACCGCAACAATTGAGGTTTTATAACCTAAATCATTTAGTTTTTTCTCGACAGTATGTGCTTGCCAAAGGGCTAATTCGCTGTCACGAGTTCCAATTCTGATTGTTTTTTCAGCCATTTTTTGTTTTTTACCATTAAGGGCATTAAGAGAATTAAGTCAATCTTTGTCAAGAAAATTAAGCTTAACTTTCTTAATATCTTAATGGTTAAATTTAATCTATTAATCTTGCAAAATGATCATTTACAAGAGGTTTCATTGATTTTGTTATGTTTGTTGTATTGAAATTTATCAATAACCCTTGAGGTCTTTGTAATAATTTCATATAAGTTAATAATTGGGCTTCGTGAATGGGCAATAAATTTTCTATAGCTTTTAATTCCACAACTACACAATCATTTACAAGTAAATCAATTCTTAAATCTGATTCAAATTCAAGATCATAATAATCAATTTTAACAGATAATTGTTGTTTTACATCATATCCGTTTCGTTCTAATTCATATTTGAGGCACTTTTCATATATACTTTCTAAAAGTCCAGGTCCCAAAGCTTTATGCACTTTTATAGCAAAACCTGTAATTTCATAAGCCAATTGAGTTACCTCTTTTTTTGTCATAGAACTTATTATTTACCATTAAGATATTAAGTTAATTAAGCTTTGTGTTCAAGAATAGTTTGGCTTAATTCTCTTGACAAAGCTTGGACTTAATTTCCTTAATATCTTAATGGTTTAATATTTATTAAGTATTACTGCTCAAATCTTAACTTTCTTAATATCTTAATGGTTTAAATTAAAAACTAAGATGCTTTTATTTTGAAGACTTTTTCAATCCATTCGATGCTTTCATCTACCATGGTATCGTCGTCTTTTAAATGATTTGCGAAATGAGTAGTGATTTTTTGAATGATTCTGTTACTGATGATTTCAGCTTGCGCCTCATTAAAATCGGCAATTTTTTTGCTTTGAAAATCTAGTTCCGAAGCTTTAATAGCATTTAATTTTTCTTTTAAAGCATTGATTGTTGGAGCAAATTTTCTGCCTTTCATCCAAGTAACAAATTCTTCTTTGATTTCTTCGATGATGGCTTCAGCGGCCGGAATGTGTAATTTTCTGTTTTCCAAAGTTTCATCTGTCAATTGAGACAGATAATCCATGTGGATTAAAGTTACACCTTCTAATTCCTCTACGTTTTCGTTCACGTTTTTCGGAATCGACAAATCCAGAATCAACAAAGGTTTTTTAAGATTCAAAATCGCTTTGTCAACTGTTGGGTTTTGTGCGCCTGTTGCCACAACGACAACATCGGCTTTTTGAAGTTCTAAATGCAATTCAGAGTAATCTTTAACAATCAGATTTAACTTTCCTGCTAATTTCTCTGCTTTATCTTTAGTACGGTTTATTAAAGTGATGTGCTCGTTTTTAGTGTGTTTTACTAAATTTTCGCACGTATTTCTTCCGATTTTACCAGTCCCAAAAAGTAAAATGTTTTTGTTGCTGATATCTTCAACATTCTTCAAAATATATTGTACAGATGCAAAAGAAACCGAAGTAGCACCAGAACTAATTTCTGTTTCTGTTTTAATTCTTTTGCTTGCTTGAATTACCGCATTCACCAATCTTTCCATAAAAGCATTGGCTAATCCCATTGATTTTGAATGTGTAAAACTGGTTTTTATTTGAGATATAATTTCGAAATCGCCTAAGATCTGACTGTCTAAACCAGTTCCTACGCGAAACATATGATTAATTGCTTCCTGATTTTTGTAAACGAAACCAACTTTTTGAAAAGCATCAACAGAGCCGTTGCTGTTGTCGCAGATCAGTTTTATTAATTGAAATGGGTGTTCGGCAAAACCGTAGATTTCGGTTCTGTTGCAAGTTGAAGTAACCAGTAAACTTTCTATTCCATCGTTTTTAGCCTGTTCCAGCAATCGCGTTTTCGCAACGGCATCCAAACTAAATTGACCTCTAACCTCAGCATCAGCTTTTTTATAACTCAGACCAACTGAGTAAAAATAAAGGTGTTTCGGTACGTTATTGTTTTCCATAAATTCACTTTCATAAAAGTGCAACAAAATTATTACTATACCATCGATAAAAATAACGCTAAAAGTACTTTTTATGTCGCTGCATGTTTTTTTAATTGTTAGTAGACCTATTTGGGTAGAAATCAGTACTTTTTCAGTAAAATCAAGTCGTTTGAAATGTTTTGTTTAGAGTGGTTCTAAATAACTAAGAACAAATCACTAAAAAAAAATCAAAAAAAAATATCGCTAAGAGTTCAAAATTAAATTAAAGGATTTCGAAATTATTTAATTTTTAGATTGGCGTTATTTTAACTCATCTAATTATTGAATTAAAAGCGCTATTTTAAATTTGTTAAAATAGCGCTTAAAAGAAAAGATATTATTTTTGAACAATAGGAGTTCTCAAAGATTCTAATACTGCAACGATATCTGTGTAAAGTTCTGTGTTAGAAGCAACACCGTTTGCATTTGCAGCAGCACCAACATAACCTTCAAATTTTGTATAATCAGCATTACTAGCTTTTGTTCCCATACGTGGGTTTTTTGCAGGATCATGTGCAGCAACCATATTTAAACCAGAATAAGTATTTACTGCATTAGTTCCTCCTGTATTAAAAGAGAAGAAATCGGTTAAATTGTCTGATAATTTTGCAATATTAGTAGCTTGAGTATTACCTGTTTCTGCCAAAAGCGGAGCAAAATGAGCTTGTAAATTACCAGATGCATTTGATTGAATATCAGCAACAATTAATCCGATAGTTGAGTTTACCACTTTACGAAAGCTCAAACGACCTTTTTCGATCATTTGTCCTGAATTATCTGGATCTGAAACCATTGTAGTTCCTCCCAGTCTTACATAAATTGACTCTTTTTCAGCTGGTTTATCATTATCATCATTACTGCAAGAAGTTAAAGTTGCCGAAGCAGCAATTAATACACTAAGTGTAATTTTTGAAAAATTTTTCATTGTAAAATATTTAAAGGTTAATTAAAAAAACGATTTATTTTTTGAGACATTTTATAGCTAAAGCTATTTTGGTCTACAGGACAAACTTCTTTGCTTGCTAAATTTGCAGGCAGAATGTATCGCTCAGCGCTATAGTTCCCCTTAGTCATCAATTCGTCATATACTTTTTTAGAATCGGTGATCTTATTATTGTGGAAATAAACCACAACATTTCTTTTTACAATTATAGAATCAGAAGTTAATCCTTTAATAGATCTTAAATCGGCGCAGATTTTTTTTGCAGCTGCAGAATCGATGTTTTCTTTAAAGTCAATTCTGCTTACTTGTAGATTTGGACTTTCGTAAACGGCAGGTTTTGCAGTAATAATGTGAAAAATTAAAATGCCAAAAAATAACACAAAAGTTAGCATTACTCCCCAAAGTACTTTTTTTATTGTTTTGTTAATTTGCATAGCGGTATCTTAAAAATTAGTTAAGTTTTTTTGATACTTACGAGTACTTTATAAAATAGGTTTTGTAAAAAAGTGGTAATTCGACAGTTTAGAATTGTTTTAAATAATTATGGATTGGAATTCAGAAGAGTAGCGCAAAAAAAGGAAAATGGGCGTTGTAAATTAAATTTATAATTAATTCTAAGTTTTTATGTCCTGTTGTAATGATAGTTTGTATGTATTTAGTTTAAGATACGATGGTTGTTCAAAAGAGAACCGTTCTAAATCTGGAGTAGTTTTGACAGAAATAGTTGAAAAATTCTATTTATAAGATTAAAAACAATAAAGAATTTATAAATTTAGAAGCAAGTAAACGATAAACCATCAAAAAGATTTAATTTTGAAATGTCAAATTATCGTTTCTTATAAAATGATATAATAACTTGAATAAAGTAAATCAAAGATGGAGGAAGAAATAAAAATCGAAGATGAGTTTACACTAATCAGGTTTCAAAACGATAGTCTGGAACCTTTTGTTGCACAGCACGAAATTGGTACTGGCCTGATACAGTTTCATTTTGGGTTAAAAGGAAATGCCAAACTTCTCTTTAATCAAGGCAATTATGCTTTAGATTTGAAAGAAGAAAAATCACTGCTGTTGTACAATCCGCAGAAACAATTACCGCTTAATCTAGAATTGGCACCAAATTCTTGGGTGATTTCTGTAATTGTATCAATAAAGAAATTTCACGCTTTATTTTCTGCCGAAGCCGATTATATCACTTTTTTGAGTGCAGACAATAAAGATAAAAAGTATTATAACGAAGGAAATATCAGTCCGTCAATGGCGATTGTTTTGAGCCAGTTGTTTCATTATAACCTTCATCCATCTATAAAAAACCTTTATTATAAAGGAAAAGGATACGAATTATTGAGTTTGTATTTTAATAGAACCGAAGATCCAAATGCAGAACAATGTCCGTTTTTGATTGATGAAGATAATGTTTTAAAAATCAGAAAAGCCAAAGAAATCATTATTGCTAATATGGCCGAACCGCCAGGATTGCAAGAGTTAGCAGATGAAATTGGTCTGAATTTGAAGAAACTTAAAATGGGTTTCAAACAAATTTACGGCGATACGGTTTACGGTTTCCTTTTCGATTACAAAATGGATTTCGCCCGAAAACTTTTAGACAGCGGATCTTATAATGTAAACGAAGTAGGTTTGAAAATCGGTTACAGTACAGGAAGTCACTTTATCGCTGCATTCAAGAAAAAGTTTGCCACGACTCCAAAAAAATATTTGATGTCGATTAATGCGAATGTTTAATTTTTTTCGCCACGAATTCATGAATTGGCACAAAAAAAATCAGCTGCTAAATTTCCCGAATTTGCGAGTGAAATCAATTTTATAAATAAAGACATAATTAAAAAGTAATAATTATCATATTTCCCAAAAGTAGCAAGTTCTACTTTTGACGAAATTTTTAAAAACAAATAAAAGCTTAAAGTCTAGTACTTAAAGCCTAATGCAAAAAAACAATAATGAAAGGCGTATTATTAGTAAATCTTGGATCTCCAGAAAGTCCAACTCCAAAAGATGTTAAACCTTATTTAGATGAATTTTTAATGGATAAATACGTGATCGATGTTCCGTATTTATTAAGAGCATTATTAGTTCGCGGTATTATTTTAAGAAAAAGACCAGAAGAATCTGCGCATGCTTATGCAAAAATTTGGTGGGAAGAAGGTTCTCCATTAGTTGTTCTTTCAGAAAGAATGCAGAAAAAGGTTCAGCCTCTTGTAAATGTTCCTGTTTCTTTAGCAATGCGTTACGGAAGTATGACAATCGAAAAAGGACTTCAAGAATTGAGCGATAAAGGAGTTACAGATGTAATGCTTTTTCCTTTATATCCACAATATGCAATGGCTTCAACTTTGACTATTTTAGTAAAAGCAGAGGAAATCCGTAAGAAGAAATTCCCACACATGAAGTTTACAGATGTTCCGGCATTTTATAATAAACCGGATTATATCAAGAATTTAGCCGATTCAATTCAGAAACATTTAGTTGGTTTTGATTACGATCATTTATTGTTTTCTTACCACGGAATTCCAGAGCGTCATATTCGCAAAACGGATGTAACTAAATCGCATTGTAAAATTGACGGTTCTTGTTGCAATACGCCTTCACCAGCGCACGAGTTTTGTTATCGTCACCAATGTTACGAAACAACAAGACAAGTTGTAAAATTATTAGGGCTTCCTGAAGATAAATACAGTCTGACATTTCAATCACGTTTAGCGGGAGATAAATGGTTGGAACCTTATACCGATGTTGAAATTGATAACATGCCAGCAAAAGGAATCAAGAAATTGGCAGTTGTTACACCGGCTTTCGTTTCAGATTGTTTAGAAACTTTAGAAGAAATTGCCATGCGCGCCAAAGAGGATTTTGAAGCAAATGGAGGAGAAGAGTTCTTAGCAATTCCTTGTTTGAATGACGATGACGAATGGTGTAAGACGGTTTCTAACTGGATTAATGATTGGGCGAAATAATATTTAGTTTCAAGTTTCAGGTTTCAAGTTTTTCTCAAAGTTGATAACTTGAAACTTTAAACCTGAAACTTTAAACTGAAAATAATGGAATACTATAATTACTTAAAATCACTGCATCTTATTTTTGTAATTACTTGGTTTGCGGGTTTGTTTTATATTGTGCGTTTGTTTGTTTATCAAATTGAAGCCAATGAAAAACCTTCGCCAGAAAAAGAAATTCTGCAGGCGCAATATAAAATAATGGCCTATCGTTTGTGGTACATTATTACTTGGCCATCGGCGGTTTTGGCGAGTATTTTTGCTTTTTGGATGTTGTTTTTTACAGATGCGGGAAGCGTTTGGATCAAAATGCCATGGATGCACGTAAAATTATGTTTCGTTTTTCTTTTATATTTATATCACGGAAAATGTCATCAGATTTTTAAACAACTGCAAAACGATGAGGTAAAATATACCAATAATTTTATGCGTTTATGGAATGAAGGCGCAACCATTATTCTATTTGCGGTTGTCTTTTTAGTAGTTTTAAAAAGTGCCATCAACTGGATTTTCGGCGTAATCGGAATTATTTTATTCTCCGTTTTAATTATGCTGGGTTTCCGTTTTTATAAAAGAATAAGAGAAAAAAAGTAATTAGTAAAAAGTGATTAGTAATTAGTTTCAAGCTTTTACTATTCACTAATTACTATTCACTAATCACTAAAAACATGCTAAACTTCAAAATGACAATGCTATCGCTTCGAACCAGGATTTTCCTGTCGATGATTGTATTGATTGTAGTGGCATCTTTTTTATTGGCTTCGATTTCCATTATTCAGTTTAAAACAGAGGCCAAAGAATACCATCAGGAACGTTTAGAACGAAAAGAAAATGCAGTAAAAGAGCATATTAATTATGTTCTGGCAACTACAACTTATCCGCTAAAAACTCAGAATTTAGATTTAATCTTTAAAGATAAAATCCACGAGTTAGCGCAGATTCATAAAATTGAAATTAACATTTATAGTTTGGATGGAAAACTTTTAAAGTCATCCAAAGAATCTTTTGCTGTTGATAAAATTGCACCGCCAATTCCAGAATATATTCTTAAACTGGTTCGTTCTTCTATTGAAAAGCGTTTTGTTGATATTAAAACTATCGACGGAGTCAAAAACCGCTCTTCATACAGTTTAATTAAAGACGAAAAATTCAAACCGCTCGGAATCCTGAATCTTCCTTATTTAGAAGACGATGGTTATTATGATAACGAGTTGAATACTTTCCTAATTCGTCTGAGCCAGGTTTATTCTTTTATGCTGATTGTTGCTTTTGCATTGGCGTATTTTCTTTCAACTTATATCACGAAATCATTAAAAACGATTTCAGAGAGACTAGAAGAGACTAATCTGGATCAGAAGAACGAAAAAATTGTTCTGGAAGCCAACAGTAAAGAAGTTAATTTCTTGATTAGAGCTTACAACGGAATGGTAGACAAATTGGAAACCAGTGCTATCAAACTAGCGCAAAGCGAACGTGAAGAAGCTTGGCGTGAAATGGCGAAACAGGTCGCGCACGAAATTAAAAATCCACTTACGCCGATGCGTTTGACGGTTCAAAGTTTCCAAAGAAAATTCGATCCTGAGGCTCCAGATGTGAAGCAGAAAATGAATGATTACTCCGAAACTTTAATTCAGCAGATAGATACAATGACAGCGGTGGCTTCCGCATTTTCGAACTTTGCTTCGATGCCAGCACAGCAAAACGAAACGCTGAATGTAGTTGAAGTTGTAGAATTGGCCTTGGATATCTTCAACGAAGATTATATTTCTTTTGAAAAAGAAGAAGAAGAAATCATTTCCAAAATGGATCGTACGCAATTGATTCGTGTAATTACCAACTTGGTTAAAAATGCCACTCAGGCTATTCCAGAAAGTCAATTTCAGAAATCGATAGTAGTTTCGGTAAAAAGGCGAAATAACGATGTTGAAATTGCTGTAAAAGACAACGGAATCGGTATTCAGAAACAAGATATCGGAAGAATTTTCGAACCAAAATTTACTACCAAAACCAGCGGTATGGGACTTGGACTCGGAATTATCAAAAACATTATCGAAAATTACAAAGGAACAATTACCTTTGAGTCAACTTACGGAAAAGGAACAACATTTACGGTTTCTCTCCCTATCACCAACTCATAAATATAGCGTCATGGATTACGAAAATATCTTAATTTCAATTGTAGAAAAAGTTGCTACCATCACTATTAACAGACCAACTAAATTAAATGCTTTAAACAAAGCAACTATTAGTGATTTGAGTAATGCTATTCAATCATTATCTAAAAATGATGATGTTCGTATTATTATTTTAACCGGAAGCGGAGAGAAAGCCTTTGTTGCTGGAGCAGATATTTCGGAATTTGCAAATTATACCACTGTTGAAGGCGCACAACTAGCTGCTGAAGGACAGGAGTCTTTATTTGATTTTATTGAAAACCTTAAAAAGCCAGTTATTGCAGCCGTAAATGGTTTTGCTCTTGGTGGCGGATTAGAATTGGCAATGGCATGTCATTTTAGAGTTGCTTCGGACAATTCAAAAATGGGACTTCCAGAAGTAACTTTAGGATTAATTCCTGGTTATGGTGGAACACAGCGTTTACCGCAATTAGTTGGAAAAGGACGTGCAATGGAAATGATCATGACCGCTGCAATGATTACTGCTGAACAAGCAAAAGATTACGGTTTGGTAAATCATGTTGTGCCTCAAGAAGAACTTTTGTCATTTACAAACGTAATCGCTCAGAAAATTATCAAAAATGCGCCATTCGCAATTGGAAAAGCAATCAAAGCAATTAATGCCAACTTTAAAGACGGTAAAAATGGTTTTGATACGGAAATAAAATCATTCGGAGAATGTTTTGGAACTGAGGATTTTAAAGAAGGAACCACAGCATTCTTAGAAAAACGTAAAGCTGAATTTACAGGAAAGTAATTTTTTCTTAACCTCAAAAAATATTAATTTTTAGCCACAGATTATTTGGATTAAAAGGATTTACTGGAATCTGTGTTAATCTCTATAATCTGTGGCTGATTTTTTTGCTCAATTCTTGTGTTCTTTGCGTAAATCTTTGCGACCTTTGCGGTTAAAAAAGACAAAGATTCTAAAAAACTTAGCATCTTAGTATCTCAGAACCTTAGCAACTTAAAAAAATGTACGAACCAATATTTGCCCTTTTTTGTGAACGAGTTAAAGAAAGCATTCAAAAAGGAACTTTCGCCAAACTGACTTTGGCCAAAACCATGGGAGATACCGAACTGAAAAATGTTTATTTCCGATTGGTTCTCAATGAAGATAATACATTCTCAATTTCGCTGACTTTTAGATATAAAACAGAAGAAATAGAAAGCATTCATACTTTAGATGAAGCCTTGTTGGTTTTAGGCTCACATATCAAAAATCCTTTTTTGACTGCATTGCTTTTTACAACTGATGATGATGTTACGTTTAAAGTAAATAAAAAGAACGCTGGAAGTATAATCGAACAAGCACCAACTTTTAAAAATGCTTCGCCAGTTATGCTGGAAATGATTGAAAAGGGGATTGTTTAAAGAATAATTTAAGTGGCTATGGTCGCTATAGAACTTATTTGTCAGGCTGAGCGAAGTCAATGCCTACGTTTGCAGAATCACTTTACGGGCGCTTCGACTTCGCTCAGCCTGACAGAAAAAACCTTGTTCAAACTCTTAGCGTATCTCTGTGAAACTTCTTTGTGAATCTCTGCGAAATAAGAATTAAACCAGCTTCACAAACAAATTAGAAGCAATTTTATTAGAAATAGATAATTCTCTATCATTCACTTTGATTTTAACCGATAGATCGAAGGATTCTTTAGAAAGCAATTCAATTTTTGATCCTAAAGCAATTTCTTGTTTGTCGAGATATTTCAAAAATTCTGAAGAAGTATCTTTTACGCCAACACAAATTCCAGTTTGATTCTCTTCAAGCTCTGATAAAAGGTGTTTTTCGATTTTGATAATTCTTCCATTCGCATCAGGAATTGGATCACCATGTGGATCTTCAGTTGGATTTCCAAGAAAATCATCCAGACGGTTAATCAATTGTTCCGATTTTATATGTTCCAATTGTTCAGCGATATCATGAACTTCATCCCAGCTGAAATTAAGTTTCTCTACCAGAAAAACTTCCCAAAGACGATGTTTTCTCACAATCATTTTAGCAGCCAGTTTTCCGTTTTCGGTTAAAGAAACCCCTTGATATTTTTTATAATTTACCAAATCTTTCTCTGCTAACTTTTTAAGCATATCGGTTACAGAGGAAGCTTTCGTTTCCATAATTTCGGCAATAGCATTCGTACTCACTTCGGTTTCTAATGCCGCTGTCAAGTGATAGATCGATTTAAGGTAATTTTCTTCTGAAAAGGTCATTTTTTTAATCTTCTAAGTTTCTAAGATGCTGAGGTTCTAAGTTTTCTTTTCAGGCTTTTTAATAAAAACCTTAGAATCTTAGTAGCTTAGCATCTTAGAAACTTTATTTAACAATCAACAAAGGTATCGAAATTTTATGTCTCAATTTGTCTACTGTTGTGCCAAAAAGAATATCTTTCAATCCAGTGTGGCCGTGGGTTCCCATGACAAGAATGTCAAAATTTCCTTCGTTTATAATTTTCGGAATTACTTTGTTTGGTTTTCCAAAACCAAGTTCTGTTTTGATCTTGAATCCTTTGTCTGAAAGCATGTCCTTGTATTTCAGCAATAATTTCTCATCGATTGTGGTTTCATGATCGTGAACATGAACGCCATACATTAAGGCTCCGACCGTTTCTACAATGTGAATGAGGGTATATTCTGTGTCAATGCCACCCAATTCAAAGGCTTTGTTTAAGGCAGCTTCATCGGCATGTGAGAAATCTACAGAAACTGCAATGTTTTTGATGCTTTGGCTTTCTCTTGGCGAAAACTTCAATTTTAAATTGTGCGGTGAATGATTTATTGCTTTTGATTTGAATTTGGCAATAAATGGTTTGAAAACAATGTACAGCAATAAAAAGGAGAATGCGATAGCTAATGGAACAACCGTGAACCAAAGAACCATTGGATGATTGGAGCTTGCTAACCACGAAGTAATTTCGTCATAAACCAATTTCGCGTTTAGAGAAACAATGATCGTGGCAATAATCCAAGAAACAACCTGAGTCGTTCTAGAAATATGAAAACCATTCATTTTCGATTTATCACTCACAAAATGGATAAGCGGAATAATAGCAAAACCCAATTGCAAACTCAAAATGACCTGACTAAGAATTAACAGTTTTCCGGTCACGCTTTCGCCATAAATCAGAATCACGATTACGGCAGGAATAATGGCGATTAAACGTGTAATGATTCTTCGTACCCAAGGCTGAATTCTAAAATGTAAATACCCTTCCATTACGATTTGACCTGCAAGTGTTCCTGTTACGGTCGAACTTTGTCCGGCAGCAATTAGCGCAATAGCAAATAAAGCTGGTGCCCATTTTGTTCCCAGTAGTGGTTCTAAAAATTTATGTGCGTCTTGAATTTCGGCCACTTCATACATTCCGTTTTTATGGAAAGTGGCTGCTGCCAGAATTAAAATAGCCGCATTTACAAAGAAAGCAAGATTTAAAGCGATAGTAGAATCTATAAAGTTATATTTTAAAGCTTGCTTGATTCCAGCAGGAGTTCGATCAAATTTTCTAGTTTGCACTAAAGACGAATGCAAGTACAGGTTGTGAGGCATTACAGTTGCACCGATAATTCCGATTGCAATATATAAAGCAGCTGAATTTGGAATGGAGGGAATAAGTCCTTGTAAAACTTTGCCCATTTCTGGTTCTGCAAAAATCATTTCGAAAATAAAAGAGAAGCCAATTATGGCAACCAAAGCGATAATGAAGGCTTCCATCTTGCGAATTCCTTTATTGATCAGGAAAAGCAGTAAAAAGGTATCTAAAACGGTAATTAGAACGGCTTCAAGCAACGGAATTCCGAAAAGCAGATTAATTCCGATTGCCATTCCAAGAACTTCTGCCAAATCGCAGGCCGCAATGGCAATTTCAGCAAGAAAATATAAAATGTAGTTGATGTATTTGGAATAGGTTTCTCGAGAGGCTTGCGCAAGGTCGCGCTGTGTTACAATTCCGAGGCGTGCACTTAAGCTCTGTAAAAGCAACGCCATTAAATTGCTCATTAATAAAACCCAAACCAAAGTGTATCCGAATTGGCTTCCGCCGGCAATGTCAGTCGCCCAGTTTCCTGGATCCATGTAGCCAACACTTACTAAATATGCATGGCCTAAGAAGGCTAAAATTTTTCTAAAACCTTTTTTTTTGTTTTCTGTAGAAACCGATTCGTGGACTTCTTCTAAAGATTTGGTCATTGTAAAAGTATTGTTTTCACAAATATAGAGAAAAATTATATTCGCGAAACAATATTTTTAGACGAGTCTAAAAGTTAAATGTTAGAATTTAAACAATTCGGACATAATCCTGATAACGTAAAATTGATTTCATTCACTTTATAATTGTGTGGCATAATGTAACTCGGCTTTACAGTCTCAAGGCAAGTAATCTCATGACAATTCTCGCAACTAAAGTGAGCATGGTTGTGAATGTGTACACGCTGATGCGAATGATTGCATTTGGCATACTTTACCGTTCCATCCAAATTCGAAATTTTATGAATTACATCTTCATTGATCAAACGATCCAAAATTCTGTAAATGGTAACGCGATCGCACAAATCATTTAATTGTTTCTGAATTTCGGTATGCGAAAGAGCCGTTTTAGATTTCTCAAACACCTCTAAAACAGCTGTCTTTGCTGCGGTATTACGTGTAGTCTTCATTTTTTACAGAATTAAAATTTAAACGCAACAATGTTGCAATTAATAAAATTGTATATATTTGCAACAAAATTGCATTAAGCAAAAGTACACATAATGAAGAAAATAAGCACATCCTTTTACGATATTTTAGGAATTTCGAGCGCGACCATTTGTCTGGTGCATTGTTTGATTTTTCCTCTTTTAACGATTCTCCCTTTAGGCTTGAGTCACAACCCAATTATAGATTTACTATTTGCTTCGATAGGTTTATTTGCAATTCTCAAAATTATAAAAAAATCAGCTCTGTTGGTATCATCAATTTTGGTTGTTTCAATGGCGCTAATTTGGATTAGTATTTTGACAGAACTCTTTTTCGAAATTCATCTTGATCTGATTTATTTTGGAGGAATTGGAATGATCATCGGACATTTAATCAATTACAAATTACACAGAAAACAAAATCATTAAAATAACCCATTGAGCGAAAGTAAAATTTAATTTAAACACATAGAAACATAGATTTTATTGTTTCTTTTTAAGGGTACAGAAAAAGCAAGCTTTAACACATAGTTCTATGTCTAATTATTCTAAGTGAAACGTCTTTACAAAATCCTAAAAGGCTATTTTTCTATGTGTTAAAGTTAATTTCACTCAACAGAAAAATTAGAAGTATGGAACAGAAGCATTTTGAAGTGATTATCATTGGTGGCAGTTACAGCGGATTATCTGCCGCAATGAGTTTAGGACGTTCATTACGTCAGGTTTTGGTTATCGACAGCGGTTTGCCTTGCAACAGACAGACACCGCATTCTCATAATTTTATTACTCAGGACGGCGAGAAACCAGCAGTTATTTCGGCGAAAGCCAAATTACAAGTCGACATTTATAAAACCGTTCAATTTTACAATGGACTTGCGATAAAAGCAGTTAAAATAGAAAAAGGTTTCGAGATTACAACCGAATCTGGAGAAATCTTTACAGCAAGAAAAATATTGTTTGCGACGGGAGTTAAGAGCTGCTTCCTAAAATTGAAGGTTTTGCAGCTTGTTGGGGAATTTCGGTTTTGCATTGTCCGTATTGTCACGGCTATGAAGTAAAAAATGAAAAAACGGCGATTATAGCCAATGGAGAAATGGGATTTGAATATGCTAAACTAATCTCCAATTGGACAAAAGACCTAAGATTATGCACCAACGGAAAATCGGAATTGAGTTTAGAACAAACTCAAATTCTTAAAAATCATGGTGTTCAGATTTTCGAAGAAGAAATAGATTCTTTTGAGCATAATGAGGGTTATATTAAAAAGATCATTTTTAAGAACGGAGAAAAAGTGGAGGTTAAAGCTATTTATGCCAGACCGCCTTTTGAACAGCATTGTCCAATTCCTGAAACTTTGGGATGTGAGATCAATGAACAAGGTTTGTTAAAAGTAGATGCCATGCAAAAAACAAATATTACTGGAGTTTTTGCAAGTGGAGATTGCACAACTCCAATGCGATCAGTAGCAATTGCGGTTTCTACGGGCTCTTTCGCTGGCGCGGTAATTAACAAAGAACTTATTGACGAAGATTTTTAATGTATGCGAAAAATTCTCTCGCAAAGTCGCAGAGTCGCCAAGTTTTATAAAAAAGCTGTGCGACTTAGCGTTTTTACGAGATTAAACATAAATGCTTGCGATTCTTAAAAATGGAAATGTAACAGATTGAACTCAATCAGTTTGAAATTTTTGTTTTAAGAATGAATGTTTGTCGAATTTAATTTTTAGTTTTGTCTAAATTTAATTTTATAACAATGAAATATTTATTTTTGACAATATTAATAATTTCAACACAAAGCATTTTCTCTCAGAATATTTCTGGAAAAGTAGAAAGTATACTTCCTATTGGTCAGGAAATTACCATTCGTTTATTAAATACAAACTTTAGAACACAAACCGATTCTTTAGGACTTTATAAATTAGAAAATATTCCTAGCGGTACATATAAAATAAATGTAACCTCAACAGGATTTAAACCCATAACGCAAAGAATTTCAGTTTTAGAAAATGAAAATCTGAATTTGGATTTTGAATTAGAAGAAGATCAAAATGAATTAAACGAAGTGGTAGTTTCAGGAACTCTAAAACCTGTAAAACGATTAGAAAGTGCAGTTCCCGTTGAGGTGTATTCGCCAACTTTCTTTAAGAAAAACCCAACCCCAAGTATTTACGATGCGCTTCAGAACATAAATGGTGTCCGCCCACAGCTCAATTGCGGAGTTTGTAATACGGGAGACATTCATATAAACGGATTGGAAGGACCGTATACTTTGGTTATGATAGACGGAATGCCAATTGTAAGCAGTCTTTCGACAGTTTATGGTTTGTCTGGAATTCCGAATTCTTTGGTGGAACGAATCGAGATCGTAAAAGGTCCGGCGTCGTCTCTTTATGGGAGTGAAGCCGTTGGTGGTTTGATTAATATTATCACTAAAAATCCAACAAATGCACCGACTTTTTCTGCTGATTATTTTACAACTTCTTATTTTGAAAGCAATCTCGATTTAGGAACGAAATTTAATGTTGGGAAAAAAGCGACTTCCCTTATCGGAATTAATTATTTCAACTACGATCAGGTTATAGATAAGGACAAAGATAATTTTACCGATGTTACGCTTTCTGAACGTATTTCGGTTTTTAATAAATGGAGTTTTAAAAGAAATCATAATCGATTATTTACCATTGCAGCGCGCGGAATGTACGAAGATCGTTGGGGTGGAGACATTCGTTGGGAGAAAAAATACCGTGGCGGAGATGAAATTTACGGCGAAAGTATTTACACCAAAAGAGCTGAATTAATTGGGAGTTATCAATTGCCGTTTGAAGAAAAATTGATGCTTTCCTTCTCTGGAAATGTTCATTATCAGGACAGCCGTTACGGGACAACATCTTATATTGCCAATCAGAAAATTGGATTTTTACAGCTGACTTGGGATAAAAAAATTGGTCGAAACGATTTATTAGCAGGAATCGCAAGCCGATATACCTATTATGACGATAACACGACTGCAACCAAAGAAGCTGAAAATACTTGGCTTCCAGGAATTTTTGTTCAGGACGAAATTACATTTTCTCCAATAAGTCAGGTTTTGTTAGGAATGCGTTACGATTATAACTCTATTCACGGCTCTATTTTTACACCAAGATTTGCTTACAGATTTAAGGCAAGCGAAAACACCATTTTTAGATTAAATGCTGGAACGGGTTTTAGAGTGGTGAATTTGTTTACCGAAGATCATGCGGCGTTGACGGGTTCAAGAGACGTTATTATCAAAAATGATTTGAAACCAGAACAATCTGTAAATGTCAATTTGAATTATATCCAGAAAATCAATTTCGGAAATGGAACGTTTATGGGAATTGAAACGACAGCTTTTTATACTAGATTCAGCAATAAGATCATTTCAGATTACGAAACCAATCCAAACGAAATTATCTACGACAATATTGATGGTTATGCAATAAGCCAAGGAATCAGTACAAATGTCGATCTTAATTTTCCTTCTGGATTAAAATTTATTGTTGGAGCAACGGTTTTAGACAACAAAAATGTCGAAAACGGAATTTCGGAAAGACCTTACCTAACAGAGAATTTCACGGCAACTTGGAGTGTTTCATACAAAATTCAACCTTGGAATTTATCAATGGATTATACCGGAAATGTTTACAGTCCGATGAAATTGCCTTTGTTGAGCGAAACCGACCCAAGAAGTCCAAATTCGCCTTGGTATAGCATTCAGAACATTCAGTTTACGTATTCAGGATGGAAAGATTTTGAAGTTTATGGAGGAATTAAAAACCTGTTGAACTTTACACCAAAACAAAATAATCCGTTTTTGATTTCAAGAACGAACGACCCATTTGATAAAAATGTTCAATATGATTCGGCAGGAAAAGTATTAGTAACGCCAGATAATCCATACGGATTGACATTCGATACCACTTATGTTTATGGACAGAACCAAACTATTCGCGGATTTTTGGGATTACGATATACTTTTAGGTAAATTTATAGGCCACAGATAACACAGATTAAGAGGATTATACTTTTTGTCCGACTGAGCGAAGTCGAAGCCCACGTCTAATTGGAACGCCCTTCGACTTCTCTAAGGGACAAAAAAATAATCAAAAAGCTTAAAGAATAAAATCCTTTCTAATCCTTTTAATCTGTGGCAAACAAAACAATGAAAAAGCTAGCTCTACTTATTTTCATCTTCTCGATAACTTCAACAGGATTCTGTCAATTAAAAAGCAGAACTTTTGAAGAAATAGATAGCTTGCAACAAATTCAGAAACGAAAAATCATTGTTTTTATCCATACCGATTGGTGTCAGTTTTGCCAAAGAATGAAAGCGACAACTTTTAAGAATCATGAGATTGTAGAAAAACTAAACTCCGATTTCTATTTTATTGATTTCAATGCAGAGGAAAAACGAGATATTACTTTTGCAAATCATACTTTCAAATATCAGCCTTCGGGAAATAATGTTGGTGTTCATGAATTGGCTTTGGAGCTTGGAAAGATAAACAACCAAATAGCATATCCTATTTTATGTGTTTTGAACGATAAGAATGAAATTATCTTTCAGTACAACAATTATATGGCACTAAAAGATTTTAAAGCACTATTAGAAAATCTGGAAAAGTAAATTTTCTTATTTTTGAGAATGAATTCTTCACAAATCTCACATTTCGACTACATTTTTACAGGAGCAGGACTAGCATCTTTGATGACGGTTTACAAAATGGTTTTGTCTGGAAAATTCTCTGATAAGTCGATTTTACTGCTCGATAAGAATTCGAAGAAAAGCAATGACAGAACCTGGTGTTTTTGGGAGAAAGAAGAAAGTGTTTGGAATTCGGTTATTTCAAAAAAATGGGATTCGGCCTTATTTGCCAATGAGAATTTCAAACGCGATTTGGATCTTAGACCTTATTCATATAATAAAATCAAGGGTTTAGATTTTTATGATTTTGTTTTCAAAACCATCTCAAAACAACCGAATATTACTTTTTTAAACGAAAAAGTGACCGACATCAATGAATTGGAAACGCACGTTTTTGTTGGAACAGAAGAGAATCGATATACTGGCAATTATCTTTTCAATAGCATTTATACTAAGGCTTTCGCCGAAAGGCAAAACAAATATCCCGTTTTGCAACAGCATTTTGTGGGCTGGTTTGTGAAAACGAAAGAGGAAGTTTTCAATCCAGAAGAAGTCACTTTCATGGATTTTTCTGTTGAACAAAAAGGAAATACGCGATTTATGTATGTTTTGCCAACTTCAAAAACAGAGGCTTTGGTTGAATATACTTTATTTTCCGAAAAACTCCTTCCGCAAGAAGAATACGAAAAAGCAATTGAACTGTATCTGAAAAAACTAGGGACAGAAAACTACGAAATTCTCGAAAAAGAGAAGGGAAGTATCCCAATGACTTGCTATCCTTTTTGGAAGAAAAATACCAAGCGGGTTTTGAATATTGGTACGGCTGGTGGCTGGACAAAAGCCAGTACAGGTTATACTTTTAAAAACGCAGATAAAAAATCTTCGGACTTGGTGGAGTTTATTCAAGAGAAAGATTTCGAAATGAAAAGCTTTCATAAAAAGTCTAAGTTTTGGTTTTACGATTTATTGCTTTTGGATATTCTCTATCGTCATAACGAACGGGGAAGTTCTATTTTCTCTTCCTTATTTCGAAAAGGAAATCCAAAATTAATTTTTAAATTTTTAGATGAAGAAACGAGTTTTTTTGAAGATGTTAAAGTTATTTTAAAGTGTCCAAAAATACCATTTATTAAAGCGTTATTTAGAGTGATTTTTCTTTCAAATAAATCTAACTAAAAAACGTAACCATTGAAAAACATTATTCTAGGATTCAGTTTATTTTTTACCCTTTTATCGTTTGGACAAGTGTCTAAAAACAAAGCACAAGATGAGATTGTTACTCAATATCTCGACAGTTGTGCTTATAAGCATAATTATGTTTTTGAAATGTCTGAATGGCAAAATTGTATTGACGAGGGTTTGAAAAAAGACAGTACAATTGCCTATTTATGGCAACAGAAAGCAATGCCGTATTTTAAATGTAAAAAGTATGAAGTTGGAATGCCATATTTAGATAAAGCAGTTTTCTATGATAAAGAACGCTGGCTTTCTTATCGCGCTTTTATGAAATGCATTTTTTCTCATGATTACAAAGCGGCTATTGTTGATTTTGATGAAGCTATAAAATTATACGGAAACAGCTATGTTATGAACTATTCTTTTAATTTTTATAAAGCGCTATGTTATCTTCAGTTAAATGAATACGAAAAAGCAGAAAAGCTTTTGGATGATTATGTGAACGATATTTACAAAAACAGACAGCAGTTGGAGCATCCTACGGCTTATTTTTATCAGGGAATTGCAAAGTATGAACTTAAAAAATGGGATGAAGCAATTGCTACTTTTGATAAAGCATTAAAAATATATCCTGAATTCTCTGATGCTAAATATTATAAAGCGATTTGCTGGCTCAAGCAAGGTAAATCTCGCGATGAAGTTATCGCATTGGTTGGCATAGCAAGAGAAGATGCCGCAAAGGGATTTTCAATTAATGAGGACAATACTATTTATGAGACTTATCCATATCAAAAGAAATTTGGCAAGTAGTCTTTTATGATCGTAAAAAATAGTTGATAGCCCAAAGTAATTGGTTTTTATTATGACTAAATAGAAACTTATGAGAATAATTTGTCTTATTGTTTTACTTTAACGACTTTCAAGGGTAGTTATAGATTTGCATTGTACTTAGATTTGTTTACTGTCTAAAGACATAATATGTCGCTTATGATAGACAATTAACGATGAAAGAACTTGTAAATTAATAAGAATGGCCAAACCTCTAAAATTTGATGAAGAAACAGAAGTAATAGCTGAAATTTGTAAAGCCCTCGGACATCCGACTAGAGTTCAGATTATGACCCTTCTTTGGAAAAGAGATCAAAGAACTTGTGGTGAAATAGTGGAATTAATTCCATTGGCGCAATCAACAATATCCAAGCATTTGCTAGAGCTAAAAAAGGCAAATCTGGTTCATATACAATATGAAGGCAAGAAGACCATTTATTCTGTTGGGGTAGATAATATTAATGCCCTAAAAAAATATTGCAGCAGTTATCTTTCGACAATTGAAATTTCTGAAGAGAATAAAGAAACAGTTTTAACTACGAAGCATAAAGTAAGAGGCAGGAATAGTCATTTGAAGAAATATAATTATCAGTTTTCGCATAAAAAATCAAAAGAAGAAATCGAAGGGATCACTGAAAAATCGGAGTAAGAAGGATGAACACATACTATATTAAATTTAATATTAAACTATAACAAAACTTTATACTTCAAATTAACTAGTTGCGAGTAAACTTTGTAACTTTGCAGTTCAAAAAGTACAATTTAAAACAAATGAATATGTATCCACTAGATATGGTAAAACCAATGGAAGCTGAATTAACAGCAGCTGGTTTTCAAGATTTACATAGTGCTGAAGCTGTTGAGAATGCTATCAAAGCTGAAGGTACCACTTTAGTTGTTGTAAACTCTGTTTGCGGGTGTGCTGCAAGAAATGCACGTCCGGGAGCAAAAATGAGTTTGGATAATGCTAAAAAACCAGATCATTTAATTACTGTTTTTGCAGGTGTAGACAAAGAAGCTGTTGATGCTGCAAGACAACATATGTTTCCATTTCCTCCATCTTCGCCATCTATGGCTTTGTTTAAAAACGGAGAATTGGTTCACATGTTAGAGCGTCACCACATCGAAGGACGCCCAGCGGAATTAATCGCTGAGAATTTGCAAGATGCGTTTAACGAGTTTTGTTAATTTTAAGATACTAAGTTGCTAAGATTCTGAGATACTAAGTTTAGGATTAAAGCGGCAATGATTTAAAACTAAAAAGCACTATTAAAATAGTGCTTTTTGTTTTTTTATACGTCTCGCTTCAAAAAACTTAGAATCTTAGCAACTTAGAGATTCCACCCTCCGCCAAGTGCTTTGTACAATTCAACCATGGAGCTTAATTGTCTTTCAGATAATTGTGCTAGACTTAATTGTGCATTAAAAAGATTCGTTTCTACGTCTAAAACTTCTAAGTAAGAAACGTAACCGCTATCATATCTTTCATGAGAGAGTTTGAAGTTTATTAAAGCCGCCTGAACTTGTCTATTGCGGGCTTTCCATTCTTCTTGATAAGTTCTAACGTTTTGTATGGATTGTTCTACTTCAGAAACAGCACCGATATAGGTTTGTTGATAAAGAAATTTGAACTGTTCTGCTTGTTGTCTGTTTATTTCAACCTTTCTTTTGTTTTTTCCGAATGCAAATATTGGTCCCGCAATTCCACCAGAAGCATTTTGCATATACGAGCTTCCTAGAAACAGATTACTCAAATCGGCACTGGCAAATCCGGCAATGGCCGCTAGATTAATAGACGGGAAACGCATTGCTTGAGCTACGCCAATTCTTTCGTTTGCTGCCGCATATCTTAATTCGGCCGCTTTGACGTCGGGTCTGTTTTCTAATAGAGCAGACGGAATTGACAATGGAATCTTACTGACGATCTGCAACTCGGTATTGCTTTTTCCTCTCGGAATTTCAGAAGGTAGCTGACCGGTAAGCAACGCAATTGCATTTTCTTGATACGTTATTTGTCTTTCAATGTTAGGAATTGCAGCTTCGGCAATGGCAACCTGCTGTTCAATCTGCACTTTGTCTACTTCAGAGATATATCCTTTTTCGAATCTCTCGGTTATAATCTGATAGTATTTTTCTCTTGTTTCAAGTGTATGTTTGGTTATTTCCAGCTGATCATCAAAATTTCGCATCTGAAAGTACGCTATTGCAATATTGGCAACAATATCAGACAATATTACTTTACGAGCTTCCTCTGTGGCAAGAAGTTCATTTTTAACAGCATTGTTTTCATGACGATATTTTCCCCAGAAATCAAGTTCCCAAGACATGCTAGCACCAGCTGTAGATGGAGTAATATATTTCTTGTTGCTGTTTATAGTAGCTCCATATTGAAAAGACGGAAATAAATCGGCTTTAGTATAACCCAATTCAGCACGAAACTGCTCAATTCTCGAAACCGCAATTTTTAAATCGTAATTATTCTCAAGACCTTTTTGTATAAGACCTTTTAAAACATCATCATTAAAAAGATCAAACCATTTTAAATTGGTTACCGAAGCGAGACTGTCTAAATTTCTTTCGTTTCTATAAGAATCTGATTTTAACTGCTCAGGTTTTTTATATTTTGGTCCGACCATACATCCTACAGGAAATAAGGAAAGAACCAATACAATAGCGATTATCTTATATTTCTTACTCATGGTCTGTAGTATTTGATTCTACATTGTTTTCTCCTGTTGTGATTGTTTCTTCTTTCTTATGTCCAATTTTTTCAATCATAACAAATAGACCTGGTACAATTAATACACCTAAAACGGTGGCGATCAACATGCCGCTAAACACGGCCATTCCCATTACAATACGGGCTTGTGAACCCGCACCTGTAGCGGTCAGTAACGGAACTACTCCAAGGATGAAAGCAAAGGCAGTCATCAAAATCGGACGAAAACGAAGTCTCGCCGCATACATTGCCGATTCGTAAAGCGGTTTCCCTTTCTCATATTCTTCTTTCGCAAACTCAACGATAAGAATGGCATTTTTCGCCACTAATCCGATAAGCAAAACGAGTCCGATTTGAGCAAAAACGTTATTGACATAAGCATCACTTCCAAATCTTGCCAAAAGCAGTCCTAAAAAGGCTCCAAATACGGCGAAAGGCGCTCCAAGTAGTACACTAAAGGGCAGTTTCCAGCTTTCGTATTGTGCGGCTAGGATTAAGAATACAAAAACCAATGCCATAATAAACACCGATGATCCTCCAGGGGAGTGTTTTTCCTGATAGGATAAGTTAATGTAATCGTAACTCATATCTGCTGGTAACGTTTGTTTGGCCACTTCTTCTAGTGCAGTTAAAGCCTGTGAACTACTGTAACCGTCATTTGGACTTCCTCCAATTTCGGCAGATCGAAATAAGTTTAAACGATTCGTAAAATCAGGTCCAGATACTTTGGTTGCCGTAACCAATGTGGAGACTGGTAGCATGTCGCCTTTATTATTTTTTACATAGATCATGTTTAGATCTTCTGGTTTGACACGGTTGACAGCTTCTCCTTGTACATAAACTTTATATTGGCGTCCAAAACGGTTAAAGTCATTTACATAACTTCCTCCTAAAAATGCCCCAAGTGCTTCGGTGACTTTAGAAACGGGTATTCCTAATTTCATCGCTTTGTCATTGTCGATATCCAGTTTGATTTGTGGAGTACCTGCATTAAAAGTGGTGTAAATTCGTTTTATTTCAGGACGTTGCTGAGCTGCGGCAATAAAATTTTGTGTCTGTTCTGCTAAATATTGAGGCGTATTTCCTCCTCGGTCTTGTAACATTAAACTAAATCCTGCAGAGGCGCCAAGACCTTGAATTGCGGGTGAACCAAATGAAAAACAAGTCGCAGTTGTAATTTGAGTGGCCAGTTTTTTATTGAATCTGTCTACAAACTGCTTAGCCGTTTCAGCTCTGTCTTCCCAAGGTTTTAGGGAAATAAAAATGAAAGCGTTGTTGGGCTGATAAGAGTTGGTAAGCATACTAAATCCATTTATCGTTGTATAAGATAAAATAGATTTTTCTTCTTTAAGAAAACTGTCTACTTTTTTCGATATTTCATCAGTTCTCTGTAATGATGAGGCAGGAGGTAATGCAATATTTACTAAAACATAACCTTGATCTTCTTCAGGAATAAACCCTACTGGAATCTTTTTACCTAAAAGCACAATCGAAACAAGAATTACAGCTAGCAAAACAACAATACGAATTGCTTTTTTGGCAAAAAATGTTGCTCCACCAATATATTTTCCTGTAACATTTTCGAAAACCCTATTAAACCAAGAAAAGAATTTAGCAAGCCATCCTTTTTGCTGATCTACGGGTTTTGTTGGTTTTAAAAGCATAGCACAAAGTGCGGGACTTAAAGACAAAGCACTAAATGCCGAAAAGGCGACCGAGACGGCTATGGTTATGGCAAACTGTTGATAAAAACGTCCCGTAATTCCGGGTGTCATAGCAACGGGTATAAATACCGCGCAGAGGATTAATGCAATTGCAATTACGGGTCCAGAAACATCTTTCATGGCCTGAATAGTTGCTTCCCGCGGATTTTTCCCATGTTCGATATGATGTATTACGGCTTCTACAACCACAATAGCATCATCGACCACAATACCAATTGCTAATACTAATCCTAAAAGGGAAAGGGTATTGATAGAAAAACCTAACATTGGAAAAACGGCAATAGTACCAATTAAAGAAACAGGAACGGTAATTAACGGAATTAAAGTGGCACGCCAGTTTTGCAGGAATATAAAAACCACTAAAATAACTAGTATAATGGCTTCAAAAAGAGTGTGTACAATATCATCAACTCCTGCAGTAATAGCCAATGTTGTATCTAAAGATTCTTGATATACAATGTCTTGCGGAAATCTTTCAGACAATTGTTTCATAGTTGTTTTTGCCATTTCTGCCACATCAAGGGCATTACTTCCTGGCATTTGATATAAAGCAATAACTGCACTTGGAGAACTGTTTCTTCTGGCTGTTGAACTGTAATTTTCGGTTCCTAATTCGATTCGGGCAATATCGGCCAATAAAACCTGAGCTCCATCTTCTTTGCTTCGAACTACGATATTTCCAAATTCTTGTTCTGTTACCAATCGGTCTTGGAGTGTTGCACCATATGTAAATTCGGTATTTGGAGGTGCGGGTTCAGCTCCAAATTTTCCTCCTGGGCTAATCATGTTTTGTGCATTCAGAGCATTTTTAACATCTTCAACCGTTACGCCGAGTTTATTCATTATATCTGCCTTTAGCCAAATACGCATAGAATAATCACTTCCTCCAAAAAGAGCAACCTCTCCAACTCCTTTTATACGAGCAAGCTGGTCAACAACATTGATACTGGCGTAGTTATTTAAAAACTTGGCATCATATTTTGGATTATTGGATGTAATGGTAAATAACATCATAGGGAATGAAAGGGACTTTTTTACCACCACACCCTGCTGTTTTACGCTTGAAGGCATAAAGGGAGCAGACTGGTTTTGTCTGTTTTGCGTTAGCATATTGGCATTGTCCAAATTTGTACCTACGTCAAAAGTTACCTCAATGGTACAAGCACCATCAGAAGTATTAACTGATTTCATGTACAACATGTTTTCAACACCATTCACTTTTTGCTCGATAGGAGTAGCAACTGCCTGTTCTACATTGAGCGCATTTGCTCCTGTAAAAGAAGTAGTGATTTTTACAACTGGCGGATTGATATCCGGATATTGCGAAATAGGTGTTTTTTGCAGCGCCAGTAATCCAAGTATCACAATAATAATACTAATTACAATGGCAACAATTGGTCTTCGGACGAAAAATTCTCCCATAATAGTATGTGATTTAGATTACTTTGTAGCTACAGTTTCTGGATCGCCCAATTGCCATTGAACGATTTTAGGAGTAATAACACTTCCGTTTTTCAACAAAGAAGTACCTCCCATGGCTATCTTATCACCTGGTTTTAATCCTTCTTCAATAATATAACCGTTTTTAACAGAAGTGACCTGGTTTTACAATCTGCATTTGAACTTTATTATCATTGCCCACTACATAAACCTGATAGATTCCTTGAACTTCGATAACAGCTCGTTGCGGAATTACAATGGCTTCTTTGCGAATGTCGGTAAGCAAAGAGACTTTTACATATTGACCCGGACGAAGTAATTTATCAGGATTAGGAAATGCTGCTTCAAATGTGATAGCTCCCGTAGAAGGGTCGATTTGTCTGTCGGCAAAACTTACTTTTCCTTTTTCTGGATAAGTAGAACCATCAGATAATTTTATAGTGACAGTAGCACCAGAGGCTTTTAAAGCAGAATTTGGTTTGCTAAACTCTCTAAAGAGGCGCAGAAATTCCTGTTCGCTTATAGTAAACCGAACTCTCACATCGCCAAGATCAGAAATAGTGTTTAAAATAGACATCGCACCAGGTCTTACATAATCACCAACACGAACTTTAGAAATACCGATTAATCCTGAAATTGGGGCTAAAATTTGGCAATAACCCAATTCGATTTTAGCATTTTGTACAGAAGCATCAGAAGCTTTTATTTGAGCTAATGAAGCAGAATATGCTGATTTTGCCGAAACTAATTCGCGCTGGCTCACCGCATTCATTTTGGCTAGCGGAGTAATCATGTCCAAATCTGATTTGGTCTTAGATAATCTTGCCTGCGACTCTGCCGCAATTCCTTGCGCTTCGTTAAGTTTTGCTTTATATGGCAAAGGATCAATTGTATAAAGGACTTGTCCTTTCTTAACAAAACTTCCTTCTTTGAAATTCATACTTTCAATAATACCATCAACTCGTGGGTTAATTTGTATATCCGATTGACCAAAAGTCTGCCCCGTATATTCAGATTCTAAATTTACATCTTGCTGTAAAACTGTTGTAACTGAAATTTCTAATGGTTTGGGGCTTTGTGGTGTTTCTTTTTTGCAAGAAAGCATCAAAAGACTTAGTAAGATTGCTGAGGAGTAGATTTTGTTCATTGTTAAATTCTTTTAGATAAAATTCATTAAATACAACTAATTAAAAACCAATAATGTGCATTAGCTAAGTTAGCGTTTTTTTGGTTAGGTGGTTAAATATTGTGCGAATTTTGTTAATTTTAGTTAAAATTCCATCTGTCTGTTTATCAGTTAGTAATACAAAGTAGGATGAAAGGCCATTTATTGCCGATAAACTGCATTTTTGTAAGAATAGATTATTCAATGAACAAGAAATAATAATTCAAAAACTTTTGTAATCATGTCAAAAAATAACAAGAAAAAACACCGAAAAGAAGATGATGATGATTTAAAAAAATTAAATAAAAAGGAATTATTACATCGGGCAAAAAAATTTTCTGAGCAATATTGTGTTGGAGACGATAAGAACTTCACATTAAAGGACAAACCAACTTCTTACTCTATAGAAGGAGATAAAACACAGGTTAGAAAAATATTAAAAATGGGAGTCAAAGCACTTGCTGCCATGCAGGATATTTTGTACGCACAAGATAAATGGTCGGTTCTTATTATTTTTCAAGCCATGGATGCAGCCGGAAAAGATGGCGCGATCAAACATGTCATGTCGGGTATAAATCCGCAAGGCTGTCAGGTTTCTTCTTTTAAAGTGACGAAGCTCAGAAGAATTAGACCATGATTATTTATGGCGCTGCCAGAAACATCTTCCAGAAAGAGGCCGAATTGGAATTTTTAATCGCTCTTATTATGAAGAAGTATTAGTAGTTCGTGTTCATGAACAGATATTGAGAGGTCAAAAGATTCCTGAAAAATTGATTACTAAAGACATCTGGGAAGATCGTTTTGAAGATATTCGAAACTTTGAAAAATACCTTAATAGAAACGGAACGGTTGTTATTAAATTTTTTCTAAACCTTTCTAAAGAAGAACAAAAGAAAAGATTTATTGAAAGGGTTGACAATCCTGATAAAAACTGGAAATTTAGTGCAGCCGATGCCAAAGAAAGAGGCTATTGGAATGATTATATGAATGCGTACGAAGAATTAATCAAAAATACATCGACCAAAAAATCACCTTGGTACGTAATTCCAGCCGACGATAAATCGTATGCTCGAATTGCAATTGCTTCTGCAATAATTCATGCGTTAGACGAAATGGATTTGGAATATCCTAAAGTAAGTGCAGAAAAAATTGCTGAACTTAATGAGGTTAAAAGAGCATTGTTAGAAGAATAGGCAATAATTAATTATTCAGATCTGTTGAAATAGAGTGTTTTTGATTTCGTAAGATGTTAAAAAAACCAGATAATTAGGGCAAGATCATTTTTAATCTCAAAATAAACCCTAAATTTGCGGCAGATTTAGAGAAAAATCTAAAAAAAACATATATTCTTAACTTAAAACTGTTTATAGCATGCAACTGTATAACACTTTGAGCGCAGAAGAAAGAGCCATCATGATCGATGATGCAGGTAAACAACGACTAACGTTGTCTTTCTATGCGTATGCCAAAATTCAAGATCCACAAAAATTTCGTAACGACTTATTCATTGCCTGGAATGCATTAGATGCACTGGGAAGAATTTATGTTGCCAGTGAAGGAATAAATGCTCAAATGAGTATTCCTGCCGAAAATTTGGAGGCTTTTAGAACCACTCTTGAAGTTTATGATTTCATGAAAGGCATTCGTTTGAATGAAGCTGTAGAACACGATGACCATTCGTTTTTAAAATTGACAATCAAAGTGCGTCACAAAATTGTTGCAGACGGTTTAAACGATGACACTTTTGATGTTACCAATATAGGTGTTCACTTGAAAGCCAAAGAATTCAATGAGATTTTAGATGATCCGAACACGATTGTGGTTGATTTTAGAAATCATTACGAAAGTGAAGTAGGGCATTTTAAAAACGCTATCACACCAGATGTTGAAACTTTTAGAGAGAGTTTGCCAATTATCAACGATCAGCTTAAAGATCACAAAGACGATAAAAATCTAGTAATGTATTGTACTGGAGGTATTCGTTGTGAAAAAGCAAGTGCTTACTTTAAACACCAAGGTTTCAAAAACGTTTATCAATTAGAAGGCGGAATTATTAATTACGCTAAACAATTAAAAGAAGAAGGTCTAGAGAGCAAGTTCATTGGTAAAAACTTCGTATTTGATAATCGTCTAGGCGAAAGAATTACAGATGATATTATTTCACAATGCCATCAATGCGGAAAACCTTGTGATAACCACACAAATTGTGAAAACGATGGTTGTCATTTATTGTTTATTCAATGTGATGAATGTAAAGCGGCAATGGAAAACTGCTGTTCAACAGAATGCTTGGATATCATACATATGCCTTTGGTTGACCAAGTTCGTTTAAGAACTGGAAAACAAGTTGGAAATAAAGTATTTCGAAAAGGAAAATCTGAAAATCTAAAATTCAAACATTCAGGCGAACTGCCAGAAACTGCTTTGGCAACGGCACAAAAATCAGCCGACATTCGTCAGAAAGTAAAAGTAAAAAAAGTACTTCTTGGGAAAGCTGAACATTATTATGTAAAAGCACAAGTTGGACAATTCACTATAGAAAATCAAGAATTAAACAGTGGTGATAAAATCCTTATTTCTGGTCCAACTACTGGAGATCAGGAATTGGTTTTAGACAAAATCATTGTTAACGGCGCAGAAACTCAATCTGCAAAAGTTGGTGATAAGGTTACTTTTGAGGTTCCATTTCGTATTCGTTTGTCAGATAAATTGTATAAAATTGTAAATTAGCGATTTTTAAAATCCTAATTTAAAATGTCGGAGCCGTATTTTACCAAATTATAGATTCGTGCCATTTGGGCAATCAAAAATCAATATAAATATAGCCCACGGTTTCAATCGTGGGCTATATTAATTTGTTACGAATAATTTTTAAAACATAGACTATGATATAAATCATAGGAATCTAATCGATACCCATATTATTTTTGTCATTTGAATAATAAATCAAAAATGACGATTAACAATACAATTGAACTCATGGCTCCCGCTGGGAACTTTGAGTCGCTCCAAGCTGCTTTAGATAATGGCTGTGATTCTGTGTATTTTGGTGTTGAACAACTCAACATGCGTGCAAGATCTACCGTTAATTTTACTATTGAAGATTTAAAAGAAATAGCTAATCGATGTGAAGAAAAAAATGTTAGAAGCTATCTTACTTTAAACACCATTATTTACGATCACGATCTATCTGTTGTAAAAACATTATTGACAAAAGCTAAAGATGCTAATATTACTGCTGTAATTGCATCAGACCAAGCTGTAATTGCAATGGCAAGATCGATCGGAATGGAAGTTCATATTTCGACCCAATTGAATGTAACGAACATCGAAACCATTAGATTCTATAGTTTATTTGCTGATACGATGGTTTTAAGCCGTGAATTGAGTTTACGTCAAGTAAAGAAAATCACAGAACAAATAGAAAAAGATCAGATTAAAGGGCCGAACGGAAATTTAGTAGAAATCGAAATTTTTGGTCACGGAGCTTTGTGTATGGCAGTTTCAGGAAAATGTTATTTGAGTTTACATTCACAAAATTCCTCTGCCAATCGTGGTGCCTGCAAACAAAATTGCCGAAAAAAATATACAGTTATCGATCAAGAAACGGGTTTCGAAATCGAATTGGATAATGAATACATGATGTCGCCAAAAGATTTATGTACTTTGGATTTCTTAGATCAAGTGATTGATTCTGGAATTCAGGTTTTAAAAATCGAAGGTCGAGGTCGTGCGCCAGAATATGTCGCAACGGTCATTAAAACCTATCGTGAAGCGATCGATGCATATTACGAAGGTACTTTCTCAAAAGAGAAAACAGCAGTTTGGATGGAAGCTTTGAATACCGTTTACAATCGCGGTTTTTGGTCAGGCTATTATTTAGGACAAGAATTAGGAGAATGGAGCGATATTCCTGGATCTGCGGCAACTCAAAAGAAAGTTTATGTTGGAAAAGGAATGCATTATTTCCCAAAAGCCGAAGTGGGACAATTCAAAATTGAAGCTTACGATATTAAAGTCGGAGATAAAATTTTGGTAACAGTGCCAAGTACAGGAGCTCAGGAAATGATTATCGATGAGATGTTTGTGAACGATCTTACAGCAGAAAAAGCAACAAAAGGAGACGATTGTACTTTGAAGCTTCCGTTTAGAATCAGAATGTCGGACAAGCTATATAAAATTGTTGAGGCATAATGGTTATTATTACTTTACAGAGAGACAAATGCATTGGTTGTAATTATTGCGTCGAAATGGATCCAGTTCATTTTCAGATGTCGAAAAAAGACGGAAAATCGGTATTGCTTCATTCGCAGAATGCAAAAGGATTTTTTACTTTAAAATCTCCAAATCATTCCATTGTAGAAAGTTGTGAACTCGCAGCAAAAGCTTGTCCAGTGAAGATTATTACGGTTAAAGAAACATAGAATATATAAAAACGGAAGAGCTGCAAAATGCAGCTCTTTTTTATTAAAGTAAATTTATTCTTTAACCATATTTTTGAAAGTAGTGTTTGATAGTAAAGACAAACTTCCTTTTTTAGAAGTTCCCTGCCAATCAGATAGTTTTCCGTTTACATAAATTTTGATTCCAATGTCTGTGGCACTTTCATAAATTATATATTTTATGCTGCCACTATTAAATTCCAATTCATAAGCTGTATTTTGTTTTCGAAATTTAAATCCTGCTTTGTCTGCTTTTTCAGGACTTGATGGGTGGGCAAACGAAACAAATTTATATTCATCGTTTTGCCGAAATGCATAATACAAAATACCGTTATGTTTAAATAAAATTATGCGCCCCTTACCATTTTTAGTATCAAAAGAAACTACTTTTTCTAAGTTTGGTTCGTAAACAGATAAAGTCGAAAAAGGTATGAAATCATTACCTTTTCGTTTTTTGCCTGTTATTTTTAAAAACGGAAAAGAATATCCATCTTCCTCAAAAGTGCATTCTTCTTTAGCTTCCAAACCAGAAACGCTATAATAGGAACAAACATGAAGGGCTGCACCGCCGCTGCTTGAGGTTATAAGACGTTTGTTTTTAGCATCAATTTCAAATCCTCCACCTCTTACACAAAAGGAATTGTAATACAAGTCGCTAATACTATTGCTTAACACAAAAGAATCTGACATATTAATAAATATGTACGCTGTTGCTTGCGGTGTATAACAACCTTCATCGTCATTTTTCTCGTTGTTAAAAATGATAACGTCGGTACGTCCGTCAAAGTTGACATCTCCTAAAACGCGAATATTAGATTCAGGAATACTTTTGAATGTCGTGATTTTGGCTGTTTTGCTTAGTTCCGATTTAGAAAGTTGCTTAGAACCATATTCGAGTACCGTTTTCTTTGTTTGATTCTCTGTAAGCCTATAATATTCTTCTGTTTTCGAATTCTTAGTTTGTTTGGCAAAATACAAAGTATAGCCTTTCAAGAAATCATTAACGACATAAGCTTTTTGTGCATTTGTAATATAGCTTTGCGCAAGTAGAAAAATGACGAAGTAAAACTTTATTTTCATATTGTATTCAGAATAAGGATCATGAAATTATTCGTCAAAAAGATCAAGCTCATCAAAATCTTTAATTTCAGATAATTTAAGAAGTTTTGTTCTTTTGATTTTACTTTCGCTTTTTTCAAAAATTTCATCCTCATCATAAGTGTTTTCATTGATGTTTTGATCTACAATCTTTTTTCGAGTAAGGAAATTAATGCTGGTTTGTGTAAGCACAATAGGTCCTCGATTACTGCTTGCATCATAACCAATTAGTTCAAAATCTGAATTTTGATATCTAAAAGTATACTGCCAATAACCGTATCTTCCATGAGCATAGTTTATGTATAATTTTCCGTCTTTTATTTCAAAGTCAAGTTCGGGAGCATAATAAACGCCTCCATCTTCATTTTCAGAAGAAAAGCAGCCATAGTTTTTAGCAGCCAGTTCGTAGCCGTTATTTTTGTTCAATAGAGCAATAATTCCTCTGCGGTTTCGGTCTAACTCTCCACGATATTCATGCTGAATGACTTTACTTTTATCAGTTCCTTTAATGATTAGAATATAATCTTCCAGTCCGTCTTTATTAAAATCTCCCTTAATGGTATCAAAAGGAACATATCCTTTCGGAATAAAATCTTCAGGTTTTTTCTTTATTTCGATTGAAGCTGTATCTGTTTCAAAAACTTCTGGAATAGTTGGAATTTCTGTAACTTGAGAAGATTCGGTTTTTTCTTTGCTTTTGTTACAACTTGAAAGTCCAGTGAATAGTAAAATAAGGACTGTAATAAGTAAGTTTCTAATCATAATATTTTTTTAGATTTCATAAGAAAAACACTCTTGTATCGTTCAAAATGTTTTATAATCTTATCTTTTGTAATTTGGTTCGTTTAGCAAAATGGGTGTCGTATTGGCAAGAACCCATTTAGTTGCGAGTTCGCATAAAAAATTAAGCTCATCGATTTCTGCGTCTCCATATTTGCGAACATCCTTTATGATCAAATCTACTTTTGCCAATTCGCTTTCAGACAGTGAATTGTTCGAGGACAAATGGATAAAAAAGGCATCTAACATTTTTTTAAAATCGATATTCCAATTTCCACCGCCATTTCTATATATTTCATCGCGTACTTTTCCTGAAATGCGCACGACTTCGCCTTGTATGGTTTTTGAACTGCCCTTTGACGGTATTAAAAGTTCCCATAGTTCTTCGAATTGCTTTTCCCAGGTTGTGCCAGTTACAGAAATAAGAGAAACACCGTCATGCAGAGTACGTCTTTTTACAGGCGGAACATTATACATTTCATAAAGTTGCTTTAATGCATTATCTGTCTCTTCTAAATAATCTTTGTTGAAATTTTCCCTATGAAATTCAAAATCTTCTCCTCTTCGAACAACAGCATCTTTCATGGACTGAGTTATTTCGACATCAGATTTTAAAAGTATTTTTGATATCTCGGCCAAATTTTTAAGATCAATATTATTTGCTCTAACCAAAGCACGTTCCAAAGGAGTTTGTTTGTAGGTATTCAATGCATTGGTATCTGCTCCAGATGCTATCAGTTTTTGGACAGCATCTACATTAAAGCCGCTTCCACTTGCAAAATGCAAAGGCGTATCTCCATAATTGTCCCTTGCATGTATATTGGCACCGAGTTCTAATAAAGTTGAAACCTTACCAGTTCGTATCATCGCGTTTTGATGCAATGCAGTACGGTTATAAGTGTCAACCGCTTCTAAATCTGCTCCATTTTCTACTAACCAAATTATAAGCTCATCGGGAATACCCCAAAAGCTTAAAGCGGTTGTTTTTCCGTAACCGCCTCTTGCGTCCAATTCGCAGGTGCCAAAAACAGCTTTCAAAGCTTCAATGTCTTTCTTCTCAATTAATTCGCTAAAATTTTTCGGAAGCGTTTTCTTTTTCTTTGCCATTCTTTTTGTTCCTTTTTAAAATCATTTGTCAAGAGATTTGATTTCAGACCCCAATTTTAGCATTAATGTTATGCTTTTCAACATAAGCTTTTGCTGCATTCATCAGTTTTGCAAATTTTGCATCGATTTCACTTTGGGTTGAGGCGTCAAAATCTGAGATTGCTTTTTGTATTTGCTCTGGTGAAGCTTTTTCGTCTTTTAGTTTAGCAATCGGCAAATAGCCTTCTTTTTGTTTGGCAATTGCATAAGAAAATAAATCTTTTGAAGCCTGAAGAAGTTCTTTATTATCATCGTCTTCAGCAATATCTTTAATAGTTTGAAAACGTATTTCTAGATTGGTAATATCATATTTAAAAGCATCGTAGTAAGAAGAAGGAACCATCTTTTTTTGACTCTCATCATAAACTTGTGCTTCCGATTGCAGTTTTTCATTGATTTCTTTGCTTCCAAAACGAGACAATAAATTCGAATTTAAAGCAGCAATTTCAAAGGTTTTTTCTGGCGAAAGGTTGGTACAAGATGTAGAAACTATGCTCGAGGCAATTAATACTAAAAATAGAGTCGTGGCATTTAAGATTTTTTTCATTTGTGAGTTTATTTATTATTTATCCTTTTAAAATTTTACTTTTCTCAATATCAAATTCTTCCGAAGTTAAAATTCCAGCATCTAAAAGCTCTCTTAAGTCTAGTAATGCTTTTTTCTTTGTTTCCATCGAATTTGAAGTGTCTGCTTTTGGAGCTTCGGTTTGCGGTACAGTGTTTATTGGATTTACGGTAGTTCCAGAAGGAGCATATTTCAAAATCAATTCTGTAATTTCATTGAAACCTTTTACATTCGAATAGTCAATTGCTTTTTGCTCTTTTACATTTACGATGGAAGCATCGGCTTTATTGTCTAATAGATATTTTACAACATCTTTCTTTCCGTTTGCAGCGCTGTAGTGAAGGGGTGTATTTCCGGATTCGTCTTGAATATTGATATTTGCTCCAGCTTCAATTAGTAGTTTTACCATACTCAGATTGCCTTTTTTGGTTGCAACATGTAGAAGACTTTCTCCTCCGTAAGTATAAGAATTATTTAAGGTAAAACTAGATTCGTTAGAAATATTGGTTGCACTGACAATCCAATCTAGATAATCATTCATTGAAGAAGTATCATTGGCAACTGGTTTGCTGTAATTCACATCGACGCCATTTTCTAAAAACAATGCCACAATCTCCTTTTGATTATTTGCGCAAGCGTACCAAATAGGAGAGTATGCATTATTACTTGAAGTGAATACATCTGAACCTCTTTCAATCAATAATTTAGCTAACATTCTATTAGTTTCGTAGCATGCAATTAAAAGCGCGTTTTCCCCAGAATGATTCGTATGATTGATACCCGCGCCGTTGTCCAAGAGTAACGTTACCATTGGCAATGACTTTGTATAACATGCGTAAAGTAACGGCGTATTACCTTGTTTATCGGTCGCATTAATGTCGGCACCTTTATCTAAAAGCAATTGGATTATTTCACGGTTTAGTTTTGCAGAAGCCAACAACAACGGAGTTTCTCCATTGTTATTCAGTAAATTAACATCAATTCCTGCTTCAAGCAACTTTGTTGCAATTTCTACTTGAGCCGTCTGTACAGTCAAGTGTAAGAGACTGTTACCGTTTTTATCGTTGATTTCAACTTTGGCGCCATTCTCCAACAAAAACAAAGCAGTCTGCTTTTGCTTTTGCAGACAAGCAAAGAATAAAGGCGTTTCTCCTGCATGATCTTCATAGTCGATATCGGCTCCATCTTCAACTAATAGTTTTACAATATCCAAATATCCTCTGTGTGCGGCATAATGCAAGGCTGTTCTTCCTTTTTCGTCGGTATATTTTACCTCTACTTCTTTATTTTGAAGTAGTAATTCAGCTATTTTTCGGTTGCCGTTTTCACAGGCAATTATAAATGACATTGACATAGAATTGTGATTTTAAATTTAGGCTTTCATTAAAAGCTCAACAGTTTTAACTTTCAAATTGTCTGTAGAAGCAAGCGTAAGAGCAGTTTCATCTTTATCGTTTGTAATCTCTTTATCTGCACCATTCTCCAAAAGCAGTTTTACTTTTCTGTAAATTTCTTTTGCTGCTTCAGCATCATAATTCACATTATAGGCGCAGACTTTGTGCAAAATGGTATTGCCTTGATTGTCTTGTTCGTTAACATCAATTGCCCCGCTATCTAATGCCGATTTTAAAATACCCGATTTTTTCTCAGCAATATAATCGATGCCTGATTTCGGATTTCCGTAATATTGGGCACAGTGATTTAAGTCGGCACCATCTGACAATAGTCTTTGTAAAGAATTGAGATCATTCTCCGAATCAGACATCATTCGGATAAATTCAGTCAATAAAGTTCTTCCGTCTTTATTGATGCTGCTGAAATCTGCTGAAGAGGATTCGGCTAAAAGTTCGTACATCGGAATAGAAAACTGCTCGCCAACCGCGTAATAGAAAGAACTATTTTCCTGATTGTCTTTTTCGTTAGGATCTGCTCCGTTTTCTAATAAGGTCGGAATGTATTCTTTTTTGTTTCTTTTTACAGCGTACATCAGCGGTGTTGTACCCACTACATTTTTCTCGTTGATGTCGACCCCGTTTTCGAGAAGTATTTTAATATATTCTTTGCCTTTTTCAGCATTTAAAGAATAATTGTTCACGATTTTGTGAATTAGATTTTCCTGAGCGTTGTTTAGGTATTGCGCATTGCATCCAAAATCTTCTATTAAGCTTTTAATGACTTCTGGAGCCGCTTCTTTTTCTATAAAATAACCCAATAAAGTCTGATCGCTGATTTCGTCATTAACATTATCGACTTTTGACATTATCTCTTTGAAGAAAGAAAGAGATTCTTCGTCATTTTTTATATTTCGGGAAAGTGGGTTAAATATAGACTTATCAAAACTGTCCAATTCGTAAATATCGGTTTCAATAAAGCCGGCTTTTATCAGTCGTTCAATGAAATCAATCTCTTTGGATTCTATAATTTTGGCGGATATTTGAGAAAAATTATTTTTAAGATATTGATCGTTAAAGTTTTCTCCGTTATTTAGGCATTCTCTGGCCTCGTCAAATTTTCCCTGAAAAAGGAAATTTTCAATCTGGTTTTGTGTTGACATCCGAAATATATTTAAAAATGATTAAAAGTTTTACTCACAATTTTGGCTTGTAATTAGTGGCTTCACAAACATTGTGTAAGATAAAACATAAAAATGAGAAATATATTTCAGGATAAAAATTAAAAATGGCTTTTTATGTTAAGAAATAGACCAAATAGAGATTTTTGGTTTTTTTTTGGTCTGATTTTTTGAAAAAAGTGAAAACGAGCTTAATAAATCATAAAACAAACAGAGTAAGATTTTTATTTAGAGAAGAAATAAAATATTTTTAGCAGAGAATTTTAAAACTATTATTTTAAAAAATAGGGTCATTTTTTATTTAACACCCCTTTAGAACTAATCTATAAATAGCCAAATAAAAAAAATACTATCTTTACCGATCAAACGTTTATGAACTTAAGCTGCATTCTGGCAGCACTACATATATAATTATGGCATGTACAAGTTGTTCAACCTCAGATGGTGGCGCACCAAAAGGTTGTAAAAATAATGGGACTTGCGGCACCGATAGCTGCAATAAATTGACGGTTTTTGACTGGCTTTCGAACATGAGTCCGTCTAATGGAGAGGCGATTTTTGATTGTGTTGAGGTTCGTTTTAAAAACGGACGTAAGGAATTTTTTAGAAATTCAGAGAAATTAACTTTAAGTATTGGCGATATTGTAGCAACTGTTGCTTCGCCAGGACATGATATTGGAATTGTGACTCTTACAGGAGAATTGGTAAAGATTCAAATGAAGAAAAAAGGAGTGAATTACGAAAGTAATGAGGTTCCAAAAATTTACAGAAAAGCATCTCAAAAAGATATAGATATCTGGTCTGTAGCGCGTGATCGTGAGGAACCAATGAAAGTTCGTGCACGTGAATTGGCGATTCAGCACAAACTGGAAATGAAAATTTCGGATATTGAATTTCAAGGTGACGGATCTAAAGCAACGTTTTACTATACAGCAAATGATCGTGTCGATTTTAGAATGCTGATTAAAGATTTTGCTAAGGAGTTCAGTACTAGAGTAGAGATGAAACAAGTTGGTTTCCGTCAGGAAGCCGCTCGTTTAGGAGGAGTTGGATCTTGCGGACGCGAACTTTGCTGTTCGACTTGGTTAACCGATTTCAGAAGTGTAAATACATCAGCAGCTCGTTATCAGCAATTATCGTTGAATCCGCAAAAATTAGCGGGACAATGCGGTAAACTAAAATGCTGTTTGAACTATGAGTTAGACACTTACATGGACGCTTTAAAAGATTTTCCGGATTACGATACCAAGCTAATCACAGAAAAAGGAGATGCTGTTTGCCAAAAACAAGATATTTTTAAAGGATTAATGTGGTTTGCGTATACAAACAATTTCGCAAACTGGCATGTTTTAAAAATTGATCAGGTAAAAGAAATCATTGCAGAAAATAAACATAAAAATAAAGTTTCTTCTCTAGAAGATTTTGCTGTTGAAGTAGTTGCAGAGCCAGAAAAAGATTTCAATAACGCAATGGGTCAAGAAAGTTTAACTCGTTTTGACCAGCCAAAAAGAAAGAAAAAACCAAATCGCAAGCGCAAGCAAAATGCAGAGGCGGCTACCGTTGCAACTCCAGCAAAACCACAGCAGGAGAAAAATGTAAACCAGGCTAAACCAGCAGGAAATAGCAATCCGAACAATGGTAATGCAAACAATGGCAATGGAAATAAGCCAAATAATCAGAATAATCCAAATAAGCAAAATCATAAGAAAAAGCTTAATTCGAATAAGAACAATCCGAATAAGCCAAATTCTAATGAAAACAAACCTGCTGCTGAACCTAGAAAACCAATAACGAATACTAAAAATGAGAATAAAAAATAGCGGAATTCTTCTTTTGGTAGCCATACTTCTTTTTTCTTGTGATAAAAAAAGAGTATTTGATCAATACAAATCTGTTGGAAGTGCTTGGCACAAAGACAGTATTGTGAGCTTTGATCTGCCAGTTTTAGATTCTACGAAAAAGTTCAACCTCTTTGTAAACATAAGAGACAATAACAATTATCCGTTTAATAATTTGTTTTTGATTGTAGCTTTAGAAACTCCAAGCGGTTTTACAAAAGTGGATACATTAGAATACCAAATGGCAGAGCCAGATGGAACATTGTTAGGAAATGGATTTTCTGACATAAAAGAAAGTAAGCTTTATTACAAAGAAGATGTGAAGTTTACAGGGAAATACAAAGTTCACATCAAACAAGCGGTTAGACAATCGGGTAAAATTCCAGGTGTTGAAGCTTTGCAAGGAATTACAGACGTTGGTTTTAGAATAGAACAAAAAGATTAGATAAATAGTTATGGCTGCTAAAAAAAACAATCAATCCAAAAACGTTAAGGATATTAATTATTATAAAAAGAAATTTTGGCGGGTTTTTGCCTACTCTTTACTTGGAGTTCTAGCCTTCTTCTTATTTGCTTCTTGGGGTTTGTTTGGATCTATGCCTTCATTTGAAGATTTAGAAAATCCAGATTCAAACCTTGCTACCGAAATTATCTCTTCTGACGGAGTGGTTTTGGGTAAGTATTTCAAAACCAACAGATCTCAGCTTAAATATTCAGATTTGCCTAAAAATCTGGTTGAGGCACTTGTTGCAACTGAAGACGCACGTTTTTACGATCACTCAGGAATTGATGGACGTGGAACTTTAAGAGCTGTTTTTAGTTTAGGAACAAATGGTGGAGCGAGTACATTGACACAACAGCTTGCAAAACAGTTGTTTCACGGTGAAGGATCGAAATTTTTACCTTTTAGAATTGTACAAAAAATAAAAGAATGGATTATTGCCATTCGTCTGGAAAGACAATATACAAAGAACGAAATCTTAGCAATGTATTGCAACGTTTATGATTTCGGGAATTATTCTGTTGGTGTAAGTTCTGCCGCTCAGACTTATTTCTCCAAAGAACCAAAAGACTTGACAGTTGACGAATCTGCTATTTTGGTCGGAATGTTCAAAAATTCAGGTTTGTACAATCCGGTAAGAAATCCGCAGGGCGTAAAAAACCGTCGTAATGTGGTTTTGTCGCAAATGGCAAAAGCAAAAATGATTTCGGAAGCTGAAAAAGAAAGACTTCAAGCACTTCCAATTACGCTGAAATTTAAATTGGAAAGCCACCGTGAAGGTATCGCTACTTATTTTAGAGAATATCTTCGTGATTACATGAAAAAATGGGTTGCTGAAAACAAAAAACCGGATGGATCTGATTACGATATTTACAAAGACGGTCTTAAGATCTATACTACGATAGATTCGAGAATGCAAACTTATGCTGAAGAAGCTGTAGCAGCGCACATGCAAAATCTTCAACAGCAGTTTTTTATTGATCAAAAAAACAATAAAAATGCTCCTTTCGTAAATATTACACAAGCTGAGACAGACAGAATCATGATGCAAGCAATGAAAAATTCTGTTCGTTGGGCTCAGATGAAAGATATGGATAAAAGCGAGGAAGATATCATTGCGTCATTCAAAGTGAAAACTAAAATGCGTGTCTTTACTTGGAAAGGTGAAAGAGATACCACTATGACACCATTAGATTCTATTCGTTATTACAAACACTTTTTACAATCTGGTTTAATGTCTATGGAACCTCAAACAGGAGCAATTAAAGCTTGGGTTGGAGGAATCAATTATAAATATTTCCAATATGATCACGTTGGACAGGGAGCAAGACAGGTAGGTTCTACTTTCAAGCCATTTGTTTATGCAACAGCAATCGAAGAATTAAATATGTCGCCATGTGATTCTATTCTTGATGAGCAGCTTTCATGATTCATAAAGGACGTCACCATGTAACAGAAGACTGGGAACCAAGAAACTCAGATTACAGATACCGCGGAATGGTAACTTTAAAACAAGCTTTAGCAGCTTCTATCAATACAGTTTCGGCTAAATTAATTGACAGAACAAGTCCAGAAGCAGTTGTAGAATTGACTAAAAAATTAGGAGTAAAAACAGAAATTCCAGTTCAGCCTTCAATCGCATTAGGTGCTGTAGACATTACAGTTGAAGATATGGTTGCGGCGTATAGTACTTTTGCAAACCAAGGAGTTTATGTAAAACCACAGTTTTTAAGCAGAATTGAAAACAAAAGTGGAGAGGTTATCTACGAACCAATTCCGGAGTCTCACGACGTTTTAAATAAAGATATTGCCTTTGCGGTAATCAAATTACTTCAAGGGGTTACAGAAAGTGGTTCTGGTGTACGTTTACGTACGCAAGGAGGCGGAAGCGGTGATAATCGTTGGACAGGATATCCATACATGTTTACAAACCCAATTGCAGGTAAAACAGGTACAACGCAAAACCAATCTGATGGTTGGTTTATGGGAATGGTACCGAACTTGGTAACTGGAGTTTGGGTTGGATGTGAAGATCGTTCAGCACGTTTCAAAAGTTTGACTTACGGACAAGGAGCAACTGCAGCTTTGCCTGTTTGGGGGTATTACATGAAAAAGTGTTATGCTGATAAAACCCTTCAGGTTTCTAAAGGCGAGTTTGAACGTCCGGCAAACCTTTCTATAAAAGTAGACTGTTATGCTAGGCCAGTTATAGTTAAAGATACCACACAGACCGAACAAAATACGGATGAATTTGAATTGTAACATTGTTGCAATAATTCTTATCTGATTATATATCAATCCCTTTACCACTCTTCTAGAAGATTTGTAAAGGGATTTTTCTTTTCTTTTTATTTTTACGAAATCGTTATAATTTCACCTAAAAATCTTATTTTTATCAAAAATATTCAGCAATAAAGATAGTTTGTTATGATAACAAAAAAAGTAAATAGCGTTCATGAAGCTATTGAAGGAATCGATAGCGGTATGACCATTATGTTTGGTGGTTTCGGTTTATGTGGTATTCCTGAAAATACAATCGCAGCTTTGGTAAATACATCCATTTCAGATTTAACCTGTATTTCCAACAATGCTGGTGTAGACGATTTTGGTTTGGGATTGTTGTTGCAGAAAAAGCAGATCAAAAAAATGATTTCTTCTTATGTGGGAGAAAACGCCGAATTCGAACGTCAGATGCTTTCAGGAGAATTGGAAGTTGAATTGACGCCTCAAGGAACTTTGGCAGAACGCTGTCGTGCGGCTCAGGCCGGAATTCCTGCTTTTTTTACACCAGCAGGTTACGGAACTGAAGTTGCTGAAGGAAAAGAAGCACGCGAGTTTAATGGAAAAATGCACATTATGGAAGAAGCTTTCAAAGCCGATTTTTCTATTGTAAAAGCTTGGAAAGGTGATGAAGCCGGAAATTTGATTTTCAAAGGAACAGCTAGAAATTTCAACGCTTGTATGGCGGGTGCAGGAAAGATCACGATTGCAGAAGTAGAAGAGTTGGTTCCTGTTGGTACATTAGATCCCAATCAGATTCATATTCCTGGAATTATGGTACAGCGTATCTTTCAAGGAGAAAAATTTGAGAAGCGAATTGAACAACGCACAGTAAGAGCTAGAAATTAGATAATTAGAAAATGAGTCAATTAGATAATTAATTTAGATTGTGTATAGAATTATCTTATTATCAAATTGACTAATTGACACATTAAAAAAATTGACACATTAAAACTATGGCACTTAGTAAAGAAGATATAGCAAAACGAATTGCAAAAGAAGTAAAAGACCGTTATTTTGTAAATCTTGGAATTGGGATTCCGACTTTGGTCGCAAATTATGTTCGAGAGGATATAGCGGTTGAATTCCAAAGTGAAAATGGAGTTCTCGGAATGGGGCCTTTTCCTTTTGAAGGAGAAGAAGATGCAGATGTGATCAATGCAGGAAAACAAACTATCACGACACTTCCAGGAGCAAGTTTCTTTGATTCTGCTTTTAGTTTTGGAATGATTAGAAGCCAGAAGGTAGATTTGACGATTCTTGGAGCAATGGAGGTTTCTGAAAACGGTGACATCGCAAACTGGAAAATTCCAGGTAAAATGGTGAAAGGAATGGGAGGTGCAATGGATTTGGTAGCTTCTGCCGAAAATATCATCGTTGCTATGATGCACGTAAACAAAGCAGGAGAGTCAAAAATCTTAAAAAGATGCACTTTGCCATTAACGGGCGTAGGATGCGTTAAAAAGGTTGTAACCGAGCTTGCAGTTCTAGAAGTAACCGAAAAAGGTTTTAAGCTCTTGGAACGAGCGCCAGGTGTCTCAGTCGAGCACATCATCGCCTCAACCGAAGCCGATTTGATTATTGAAGGAGGAATTCCTGAGATGTCGATTTAAGAGAAATTGCCACGAAGGCACAAAGACTCGAAGTAATTTTAAGGAGAAAAATAAAAAACCGCCCCAAAAGGCGGTTTAGTCTTAAAAAAAACTTTGTGATTTGGTGCCTTTGCGGCAATCATACTTTTTCTAAAAAACTGATCAAGGCCAGCTTTTAAAAGAGCTGGCCTTTTTTGTAGGAATTAATTAAAGGATTTACAGCTATTGATATTAATAAATTATATCAGATTCAAAACTTATTTTCAAGTATAAGTGGTTATTAATCAATTAAATAATTATTTTTTAAGGCATTTTCTTATGAGATTGTTATGATTTGTTAAATAAAAATGGAATTAATGTAAAAAATGTTGCTTTTTATCGATTAACGACGTATTTAATCGATTATGTAACATAAATAAAATATTTTTACACAAAAATAAAGTATTTACCTACATTAAATATTTTGTTTGTAATCCATTTAACCAAAATTAAATACCACATTATTATGGAAAGAAAATTACCCAAGATTATGGCATCAGCCGTTATTATTCTTACATTTTCAGCGCCTGTATTTGCTCAGAATACAGACAAGCGGATAAGTCAGAAAAATTTATCAGAAAATGGACAACCGAGTCTAATCACTTTTAGTGATAAATCTACCTACAAGGGAACAGATTACAATACTGTTTTTAAAGAGCAACTTGGACTAAAAGATAATCAGTCTTTTTTGAAAGTTAAAACCGAATCAGATAGAGAGGGGTTTACTCATGAAAAGTTTCAGTTGTATGAACAAGGAATTAAAGTAGAATTTGCCAATTATACATTACATTCTAAAGAAGGCAAATTGGTTTCTATGAATGGTGAGTTTTATGCTTTTAATAGTGTAAAAACTACTCCAAAATTATCAAGTCAGGATGCATTTGCTAAAGCGATTGCTTACACGGGAGCAAAAGAATACTTATGGGAAAAGCCCGAAGATGCCGCTGCAATGGATTATGAAAAACCAAAAGGGGAATTGGTTTTATTACCAGATATGGAAGAACAGGGACAGGATAGAAAATCAGACAAAGTTCGATTGGCTTACAAGTTTGATATCTATGCTACGAATCCGTTGAGCAGAGGTGATCTCTATATCGATGCTGAAACCGGAAATGTTTTGTTTTATAATGCTACAATAAAACACCTTGGAGAACATAGTCACGGAGGGAAATTGGAATCTGCGAAAGCAAATCAAGAGGAAACATCTAGTGCAAAAGTTGCCATTGTTGCAGCAAATGCAGCGACACGTTATAGCGGAACTCAGACCATTCAGACTACTCTAAGTGGATCTTCTTATATTTTATCTGATGGAACTCGAGGAAATGGAATTCAAACCTATAATTCTGCCAGAACAGCGACATACCCAACAACCAATTTCACAGATGCTGACAATAACTGGACAGCTGCAGAGTATAATAATACAAATAAAGATAATGGAGCATTAGATGCACATTGGGGTGCTGAAATGACCTATGATTATTGGTCTGCTGTTCATGGAAGAAACAGTTATGACAATGCTGGAGCAAAAATTAGAAGTTATGTTCACTACAATTTAGTAGCCGCCGGATATCCAAATAACAATAATGCATTCTGGAACGGAAGCGTTATGACTTATGGTGACGGAACAGGAACTGGAGGATTTGATATCTTGACGTCAATAGATGTTGCTGGACATGAAATAGGGCATGCGGTTTGTACTTATACAGCAAATCTTGCTTATCAAAAAGAATCGGGAGCAATGAATGAGGGTTTCTCTGATATTTGGGGAGCTTGTATCGAATATCGTGCTGCACCAACAAAATCAACATGGTTAGTGGGAGAAGATATTGAAAGAAGATCAGGACATCTTGCTTTGCGTTCTATGAGTAATCCAAAATCTGAGGGACAGCCAGATACTTATGGAGGAACTAATTGGGTGAGCCAAAGCTGTACACCAACTAGTAGTAATGATTATTGTGGCGTTCATACCAATTCAGGAGTTTTGAATCATTGGTTTTACATTTTATCAGTTGGTAAATCTGGAACAAATGATATTGGGAGCACATATAACGTAACAGGTATAACTATCGATAAAGCGGCAAAAATTGCCTATCGTTTAGAAAGTGTGTATTTAACCGCAAATTCTACTTATGCAAATGCAAGGACATCAGGAATACAATCTGCAATAGATTTGTATGGTGCAGGTTCGGCTGAAGTTATAGCAACAACCAATGCTTTTTATGCAGTAGGTATTGGCGCAGCTTATGTCGGATCTAATGATACTGTTGCGCCTACAGCTCCAACAAGTCTTGCAGCTTCGGGTACTACGGGAACTACGACTAATTTATCTTGGACAGCCTCAACAGATAATGTTGCTGTTACAGGGTATGATATTTACCAAGGAACAACATTAAAAGGTTCGTCTACAACAACTAGTTATACCGTAACTGGTTTAACAGCATTAACAGCTTATAGTTTTAGTGTAAAAGCTAAAGATGCAGCAGGAAATGTTTCGACAGCGAGTAATACGGTAAATGTTACAACTACTTCTGCCGCACTAGCATATTGTACGTCTCAGGGTAATAGTACGGCAGACGAAAGAATTGGTAAAGTTGTATTTGGAACAATCAATAATACATCTACAGGAACAGCGGGTTACGAAAATTACACCTCAATTTCGACAAATGCAACAAGAGGAACTGCATATACAATTACGATCACACCGAGTTGGACGTCTACAGTTTACAGTGAAGGATATGCTGTATTTATAGATTACAATCAAGATGGTGATTTTGCAGATGCTGGTGAAACGGTTTGGACAAAAGCGACATCAACAGCAACTTCGGCATCTGGAACTATTACAATTCCGGCAACGGCAACTCTTGGGACAACAAGACTTAGAGTTGCTATGAAATACAATGGGGTTCCAACATCTTGCGAAAGTTTTTCTTATGGACAAGTTGAAGATTATTCGATAAACATAACAGCTTCAGGAGCAATTGTGAATGAAGAACTTGTTGCGGGATTGATAGAGACTAATGAAAATTCTGAATTTGTATTATATCCAAATCCTGTTACAAACGAGCTAAATGTTTCATTTTTAAACAATAAAGGATATACATTTAGAATTACAAATGTTTTAGGTCAGCAAATTAGTAATGGTGAACTTTCTGAAAGCCCTATAGATGTAAGTCAACTTAGTACGGGAATTTACATTATAGAATTGAACAACGGTACAAAAAGAATCGTTAAGAAATTCGCTAAAAAATAAAATAGTAATACTATAAAAAGTAAAAAACCGCCTACTTGGGCGGTTTTTCTTTTTCAAAATCTTAGAAACTTAGGATCTCAGTATCTTAGAAACTTTAAAAACTATAAATTAAATGAAGCTCCTAAACTAAAAGTCGCTTGATTATTCAAATGATAAAAAGGATCATTGTTTGAACCGTATTTTGCAATTGGGAATCCGATTTCTGTGAAAACACCAAATCCATCTGTAAAGAAATATCGCCCACCAACGTGTCCGCCGAAATTATGTAAACCTAAGCTTAATCCAGGGTAAACGTCCAATTCTTTTACACCAATTACGCTAGATAAGTTAGCATTGATTCTTGCTTTTGCATCAAAACGATCTGAGAAATCTGGCTCAGCATCACGGTAAGGATTTGTGCTGCCGTGGTAGAAACCGTTAAAATTATCAAATCCTAGTATGTAGTTAGCAACAAAACCAAAAGAGAAATTTTCTCCTAAACCAAAATCAACAGAACCTTGAATTCCAGAACCACCATCTTGCAAATTAGCTCCTACGTTTACTTTAACATCTCCCTTTCCTTTAAAAGCTTCTTGAGCATTAACAAATCCGAATGTCACTAAAAATACAAGTGTAATAACCTTTTTCATAAAAATTTAATATTAATTATTTGGGTAGCAAATGTAAATTTTAAATAAATTAATTCCTACCTTTTTCGTTAAAATAGAGTTCGTTAAGTGGTTCACTTTGCCAGTATTCTTTCGTGTCAACATCTAAAATCGTAAGCGGACCTCTAAATGCTGCGCCTGTATCTACATTCCAGACACAAGCTCTGTTGACAGGAACCGTTTCTCCAATTCGGGTAACGGGCGTGTGGCCAATATAAACTTCCTTATAAACGGTAAATCTTTTTGGATAGTGTAAATCGTCTTCTTTTAATTTTGGGTCTAATGAAAGTGCTGTTTCCCAAAGGTGCCCTATCCCAATAAAATAGCTTAGAAAAATATTCCCATTTTACACCATTTAAATTAGTGAAGCCAGCATGAACAAACAAACGATTTTGGTCGTCAAGATGAAAATCCTGAAGATTTTCTAGAAATTCGATATGCGCTTTCTTTTTCTCTTCAGAAATTTTAGCATAACCTTCAACCGTAGCTTTTCCGCCATGTTTGTACCACATTTCTTCGTCAAAATCATCATGCCTGTTTTCGAGCCAGTCCAAAGCCAGCTGATCGTGATTTCCTCGTATGCAGATGCAGTTTTGTTTGCTTTTTAAATCAATCAAATAGTCGATCACTTCAACAGACTGACTCCAGCCGTCAACATAATCGCCCAAAAAAATTAGAGTATCTTCTGTGGTAACGTTGGCTCTCTCTAGTACTTGTTCAAGTGCAAGTAATCCGCCATGAATGTCACCTATAACAAATGTTCGCATTATTTAATTTTTCGAGTAGAAGAACAAAAATAGAAAGAATAATTGGTTTGAACTCATCGAATTCAGATTCTTTAAAAATTGATATGATTTATAACTACTTACAATACTTTTTTATTATTTTTCCTCAGTAAATTTGCAAAATGTCTGAAACACCAACATATCGCAAAATTATCCATATTGATATGGATGCATTTTACGCATCTGTAGAACAAATGGACAATCCGGAATTAAGAGGCAAACCGGTTGCAGTTGGAGGTTCTGAAAATCGCGGTGTAGTTTCGGCGGCAAGTTACGAAGCCAGAAAGTTTGGTGTGCGAAGTGCTCTTAGTGGGGCTTTGGCCAAAAAATACTGTCCAGAAATTATATTTGTCAGACCGAGATTTGATCGTTACAAGGAAATTTCATCCAAAATTCATAAAATCTTTCATGATTACACCGATTTAGTCGAGCCTCTTTCGCTTGACGAAGCCTATTTGGACGTTACCCAAAACAAAAAGGGAAATCCTAGCGCAAGTCTTTTAGCGCAGGAAATTAGGCAAAGAATTTTTAATGAAGTGGGGTTGACGGCTTCGGCTGGAATTTCGATCAATAAATTTGTAGCTAAAATTGCCAGCGATTATAACAAACCAAACGGACAAAAAACGGTAAATCCCGACGAGGTCGAAGCCTTTCTGGAAGATCTTCCCATTCGTAAATTTTACGGAGTTGGAAAAGTGACTACAGAAAAAATGTATCAGCTCGGAATTTTTACTGGAACCGATTTGAAAAGCAAATCTCTAGAGTTTTTAGAAAAGCACTTCGGAAAATCGGGAACATTTTATTATCATGTGGTTAGAGGCATTCATAATAGCGAAGTAAAATCTTCACGAATTACCAAATCTGTTGCTGCAGAACATACTTTTGATGTGAATTTGTCTTCGGAGATTTTTATGATGCAGCAGTTGGAGCGTATTGCAACTTCGCTAGAGAAACGTCTTCAAAGGCATAACATTTCTGGAAAAACGATCACGCTCAAAATCAAATACAGCGATTTTTCACAACAGACGAGAAGTAAAACGCTGCCCTATTTTATTTCTGATAAAAGTCTGATTATGGAAAACGTTGAGGAATTATTGTATCAGGAAAAAATGAAAGATTCTGTAAGATTGCTCGGAATTTCGTTGAGCAATTTGAATAACGAGGTGAAAAAAGCGGTGGTAGTACAGCTTAAATTTACTTTTTAATAACAATTTTGAAAAGTTTAAAATAAGGTCTAGATTATGAATAGCAAGATTTTTCTGCTATCTTTGAGTAAAAAGATGATATCTGTCTTCTGAATTGATTTTGTATGAAAAATAGAAATTCCGACGATCCGTTACAGCGAAATTCAGTTCCAATTCTTTCTTGGGATTTTCACTACGAATATCTAAACGAGCTAAAAGCATTAAGCACTGATTTAAAAAGGGTAAGCGAAATCTCAGATGAGTTTATCTGGGATGAAAAAACGCTCAATATTCAAGAAAGAATCAAAAATGAAGTGGTTTTAATAACCGATTTAGATTTGAAAATAGTTTTCGCGTCAAGCGGAATAAAAAAAATGACGGGTTACAAAGAAGAAGAAATCTTAGGAAAAACGCCTAAGATGTTTCATGAGCAACTTCAGAAAAGGATTTAAAGGAAATTAGAGATGCCGTAAAAAAGAAGATTCCCTTTGCCAAAACCATCGAGAATTATAGAAAAAACGGTCAAACCTATAAATGTAAAATCGATGCTTCGCCAGTTTATAACCTGAAAGGTGAAATATCTCATTTTATAGCCTTTGAAAAACAAGACATAAGCGCTTAGTTATTTTGCCGCAAAGGCACTAAGACACAAAGATGTTTTTTAAAGAGAAAAAAATAAAGCTATCCGTTAGGGATAGCTTTATTTTTATAAAAAACTTTGCGTCTTAGTGCCTTTGTGGCAAAACATCTTTATAAATTAGCAAAGAAATCATTTCCTTTATCATCAGTAATAATAAAAGCAGGGAAATCTTTAACGGTAATTTTACGAACAGCTTCCATTCCTAATTCTTCAAAGTCAACAACTTCTACTTTAAGAATGTTATCTTGAGCCAGAATCGCAGCAGGCCCTCCAATAGAACCCAAATAGAATCCGCCGTATTTGTTGCAGGCATCAGTAACTTGTTTGGTACGGTTTCCTTTTGCCAGCATAATCATACTTCCGCCATTTTTCTGGAATTCATCCACATAAACATCCATACGTCCAGCAGTTGTTGGTCCGAAACTTCCTGAAGCCATTCCGTCTGGAGTTTTTGCATGACCGGCGTAATACACTGGGTGATTTTTGAAATACTCTGGCATTGGTTTTCCAGCGTCTAATAATTCTTTGATTTTTGCGTGAGCAATATCTCGGGCAACAATTACAGTTCCGTTTAGTTTTAAACGAGTTTTAACTGGATATTGAGATAATTTAGCCAAAATATCTGCCATAGGCTGATCTAAATCAATTTCTACAGGAGCTTCTAAATGCGGAGCTGTTTCTGGTAAAAATTGCTTTGGGTTTACTTCTAATTGCTCAACAAAGATTCCGTCTTTAGTAATTTTTCCTTTAATGTTTCTATCAGCCGAGCAAGAAACTCCAAGTCCGACTGGACAAGAAGCTGCGTGACGAGGCAAACGGATTACACGAACATCGTGCGTGAAATATTTTCCTCCAAATTGCGCTCCAATAGCACTTTCTTGACAGATTTTCTGAACTCTTTCTTCCCATTCAAAATCACGGAAAGCTTGACCCGCCATGTTTCCAGAAGTTGGAAGGTGGTCATAATATCCAGCAGAAGCTTTTTTGACCGCGCTTAAGTTTGCTTCTGCAGAAGTTCCGCCAATTACTAAAGCTAAGTGATATGGAGGACAAGCAGAAGTTCCTAAATCTTTGATTTTTGTGCGAATGAATTCGTCTAATGATTTTTCATTCAACAAAGACTTTGTTTGTTGGTATAAGTATGTTTTGTTTGCAGATCCTCCACCTTTTGCCATGAACAAAAAGTCGTAAGAAGTTCCTTTTTTAGCATAAATATCAATTTGTGCCGGCAGATTTGATCCTGAATTTTTCTCTTCAAACATCGAAATCGGAACAATCTGAGAATAACGTAAATTTCTTTTTTGATATGTATTAAAAATACCACGGCTTAACCACTCTGCATCATCAACACCAGTAAAAATACTTTCGCCTTTTTTAGCCATTACAATCGCAGTTCCAGTATCTTGACAGCTTGGCAACTGACCTTCGGCAGCGACAGAAGCATTTTGAAGCAAATTGTAAGCTACGAAACGATCGTTGTCTGTTGCTTCTGGATCGTCAAGAATTTTTCTTAGTTTCTGTAAATGCGTTGTTCTTAGCATAAACGAAACATCTGTCAAAGCTTCTTCAGCCAATAATTCTAAACCTTTTGGGTCAACGGTTAAAACTTCACGTTCTCCAAATTGTTCTACTTTCACAAAATCAGAAGTGATTTTGCGATACTGCGTATCATCCTTTAAGATCGGATAAGGATCTTGGTATATAAAATCGATCATTGTTTTGTTTTTTTACAAATTTAGAAATTATTTACCTAAGAAAGAATTTGAATTAGAACTCTTCTACAGATGTTTTTTACTCTGCAGCGTTAAATTGATCAAACGTCATCTTTTTTTCAAAGTATGGTTTGTCTTTGGCAGAAAGCAACATCTTTTTCCATTTATTGTCTTTTAATTCGAAAGCTATTGAGTCTGAGTGCTTAAGGATGCCCATGTCCATGTTTTCATCTTCGTCTGCAGGTATAAACGCAACAGTTTTGCAATAAAAGGATTTTGGTTCAGATTTCGTAGAAGGATTTACGATTTCAACCCAGCTTCCCCAGCCGCTGTCGGTCATTGAGCTCCATTGGTGTACCAATTGTAATCCGCTGTTTTTTAGATAATACAAGTAGTTGTCATGTGAATAACCACAAGCAGGAAATCCAACGGTGATTTGTATGAATGGCGAATTTTTAGAAGTTTCAGATGTTAATCCGTAAGAAGCCGTCCACTCAGAACCTTTCTCAAAACCTTTTATAGCAACTTTAGAAGATGCTGTTTTGGTTTTATTTTGATAAAAGTCTAATCGGTATTTTACCGTAACTATACTGTCCTTGTCTGCTTGCTGATCTACCAAATGCGCCAGGATAAAATCTGTAGAAGATTCTGTTCCGTCCGTGTAAATGGCTACCGTATCGGTTTTAATAATCTTTTCATCAGCAGAAACCTCTAATGTCTCTTGTGGCTCAATTATCTCTGCTATTGGTGGCGCAGCATCTGTGGGTTTTGTTTTTTGACATCCGATAAAAATAAGTAGGGAGAAAAATAGAGTGTGGATTTTCATCTTTGGGGAGATATTTAATTGTTTTTTTAATTCTAGCGAAACCTCTAAAGTATAAAATTATGAGATTTTTTTGAAGAAAAAAGAAAAAGAAGCACTTGAAAAATAAGTTTAATTACTTTCAAAGCTTCTTTTAAAACTTTAATTAATTAGTCTTTACCCTTTGTAATAAAGGTATTTAGAGTGTTTTTTTAAGGAGAAAAAAATGTTCTTAATTTTTTAAAAAAACCAAGTCGCTACAAAAATCGCTGTAATTACACAGATTAAATCTACCAAAAGCATTGTACCCAAAGCGTAACGAGTGTTTTTGATGTTTACCGATCCAAAATAAACCGCAATTACGTAGAACGTGCTTTCGGCGCTGCATTGGAAAATACTGCTCAATCTTGCAGTTAAAGAATCGGCTCCAAAGGTATTCATCGAATCAATTAGAAAACCTCTTGAACCTGCAGAACTAAATGGACGAAGCATCGCAACTGGCAATGCATTAGTAATTTCTTTGCTTACCCCTAAATTCGAAAAGACAAATCCGATTGCATCGCTGATAATTTCGAATAAACCGCTGTTTCTGAATAGTGAAATTGCAACCAGCATTCCTAAAACATAAGGAAAAATCGTAACTCCAGTTTTAACTCCGTTATTGGCGCCAACTACAAAAGTGTCGAAAACAGTGGTTTCTGCCTCTTTGAATTTCTTTTCATGTATGAATGAGAAAATTAGAGTAAATGCAATAATGGCAATTAAGATTAATCCAGAAAGGTTAGAAGTAAAATAGTTTTTTCCGATTAAGTCCAAATGATTTACATACATCAATAAACTTACAATTGCAGCAATTAGAACCATCAAACCAATAAGAAGCGAAGCGCTTTTAAAATTGATTTTTTGTTTGATTCCAACAATCAGGAAAGCCGCAATGGTTCCGATGAAAGATGTTATAATACAAGGCAGCATAACATCGGCAGGATTACTGGCGTTTGCCGCAGCACGGTAACCAATAATTGAAGTTGCAATTAAAGTCAAGCCAGAAGCATGAAGGCACATAAACATGATTTGCGCATCACTCGCTTTGTCTTTTTCGGGATTTATTTCCTGTAAACTTTCCATGGCTTTCAATCCGAATGGAGTTGCAGCAGAGTCTAATCCCAAGAAATTGGCAGCAAAATTCAAAGTCATGTAAGATATCGAAGGGTGATTTTTAGGAATGCTAGGGAAAACTTTCACAAAAACCGGACTCAAGGCTTTGGCCAATTTTCCTGAAGCTCCAGAAACGATTAAAAGTTCCATCAAACCACAGAAAAAAGCTAAATACGCAATAAGAGGCAAAATTAGATCGACCAAAGTGCTTTTGCAAGTGGGCAATAAACCATCAGATTTTTGAAGTCCGCTGTAAATTTTTACGGTTTTGTTTTTGTAAACGTAAGTAGTGTCGGCATTAAGCGTATCACGATTGATAATCATGGTCTGATCTGGCGCTTTTTTAATGCTGTCTTTTAAGAAAGCAGGAAGTTCTTCGACGTATTTTTCAGAAACCAAAATTGGATCGTCTTTCTTTCCATTCAAAATAGAATCAATAGTATACGTGTTGGCAGTAAACAAACTGACTACAATAAAAACAATCGAAGAAATAAAAATCGCTAACCAAAATCTGCTTAATACCATAATTGTAATTTTTTGTAAATGTAATTATTTAGCAATAATAAGCATAAAGATTTTATGTAATGAAACGGTAATTTGAGTTTATATGTCGCCCAGCTGTGGCTTTTTGAAATAGGGAAATTTCATTTGCTATAAATATTTTGTTCTTCCGGAGCTTTTTTTGAATTTTAGTCAGATGAATAGCTTTGAAAGAGCGAAATATTTATAGAAATCGATCAGGTTATAATTAAAAAGGCCCAGCGGGGCGAAATCTAATTTATCTATTTTTTAAAATGGACTATACAATCACAACTTTGGTATCCAAATAGGTTTCAAAAGCTTTAATTCCTTCAAACAAAATTTCCTTTTTTGAACTTTCGGTTTCATTAAAAAATTCCGTTTCAATTTTGGCGTGATCTTTTTTTATGGTTCGCTTCCAGATTCCGATTACTTTTCCGTTTTCTACAATTATGGGTTTAAAGATGCCATTATTGGTAAAAACTTTCGATTGATGTTCGGTATTAAAAGAAGCATCGCGTGTTTTATACGAAATTAAAATTTCATCAAAAGCAGGAAGAAAATGTAAGCTTTCGCGAAAATTTCCCTCGTCTCTTAGCCCTTTTTTGAACCAATATTGCTGATTATCAATAGTTATATTTTCTAATCGCAACTCTATTGCGTTAATTGTTTTTTTGCATATTGTAGCAGGAAATCCTGACCACCATGAAAAATCATGCACTGTTGCTGAACCATGACTTTCAAAATAGCGTAAGGCAAGTTTGGCTAATGCTTCTTCTGTTGACAATTTGGTTTTGGGTTTAGAAACTCTTTCTTCCAGCAGCGCATAAGTAATTTGTTTGCCTTTCATTTTACCATTGCAAACCAAACCATCCAATTCGGCATTCATCATTACAATAACAGGGGATAAATCTCCAGCTTTTTTGTGAATGTTAAGTTCCTGCATGATTTCCTCTCGTGTTAAATGATTATTTCCTGCTAGAAGTTTTTCTATGGCGGCATTGACCTGATCGAATTTCTTTTCATCAAAACCATGCTCTTTAGCCATTGTAGCAAAAAGGCGCTTTACTTGTGGCGAAGAAAGCTCCAGCATCCAATAAATATCATCAGGAGAAACAAAATGCCAAGTTGGGCGCAGAATATGAGTTCGAATAATTTGAGCTGAATTTATGGCTTCTTCTATTTCTTTTTCGCTTGAACTACAACGAGAACCAATTGCCCATTTTGCCATAGCATAATCCTGAGCTTGCATAGCACCAAAATGCTTTACAATTTCTTGAGGTGCACATTGATTTTCCTGATAAAGCTTCTGAGAAACCATACGATAATGTGAAATTTCGGAATGAATCATTTAAATAAAATTAAAGATTATAAGTTTAAACCTCTGTTCCTTTACAACTTGAGCCTTTGCACCTTAAACATGAATAATTTCATCATCAATTAACAAATCCTCTCGTCTCAAACGAAGAAAAACCTGCGCAACAGCAATGGTGTCTTTTTCGCAATACGTAATAATTCGATCAATGTCTTTTTCGACATAATAGACGTGAGCAACCTGACTTCCGTCAATATCGCCTTTTGGCGATGGTACGCCAAGAATCTTAGTTAGAAGTTTTAAAGAAGTAAAATGCTTATAATCGCCAAATTTCCATAATTCAAGAGTATCCAAATGTGGAATCTCCCAAGGTTTTTTACCGAACAAATTCAATTTGTCGGGAATGGGCATTTGGTTGATGATCATTCTTCGGGCAATAAACGGAATATCAAATTCTTTCGAATTATGTCCGCACAGCAAATGCTGAGGCTGATTAAAATGATTGTTAACCAGATTCGAAAAGTCTTTTAAGATTTTCTTTTCTTCACCAAAAAAAGAAGTCACTCTAAAATTTCGAACGTCTCCTTTGATGGTAAAAAAGCCAACGGAGATGCAGATTATCTTTCCGAACTCGGCCCAGATTCCGGCGCGTTCGTAAAATTCTTCTGGAGAAAATTCGTCTTTTCGCTGATATTGTGTTTTCAAATCCCAAAGCGATTGCATCTCCGCGTCAAGCGAATTGAAGCTTTCTTCTTCGGGAACGGTTTCTATATCAAGAAAGAGAATGTTATTTAGGTTTATCTTTTCAATCATTTTTTGAAGACATATTAGATTCTTAGACTTTTAGAATGATAAAGCAATCTCAATTATTTAAAATTTTATTTATGTAAAAAAACGAAAATTAATCTTACTTTTCAAAGAATAAAGCGTGTTTTTAAATCTAAAAGTCTAAGAATCTAACAATCTAAGATGTCTAATTTAAAATAAACTTTGTTGTGCAGACGGACATTCGTGTTCCAAAAGCCATTTTTTGCGTGACAATCCGCCAGCATATCCAGTTAAAGACCCATTTGTGCCAATAACGCGGTGACAGGGAACCACAATCCAAAGTGGGTTTTTACCATTTGCTGATGCTACGGCGCGAATTGCTTTTACATCGCCCAATTTCTTGGTCTGATCCATATAACTAACCGTTTTTCCGTAAGGAATTTCTAAAAGAGATTTCCAGACTTTTTGCTGAAATTCGGTTCCTTGTGGATTTAGTTTAAGATCAAAATCGGTTCTTTTCCCTTCAAAATATTCATTCAATTGCGAAACGGCTTCTTGTAAAACGGCTGGAATTTCCTTAGAAACTTCATTTGTTTCAACATCGGAAACAGAAATTACCGAAATACCGTTTTCATCTCCAATGATTTTGGTGATTCCGAGAGGCGAATTGATGAAAACTGTTTCCATGATTTTTGAGTTATAACCGTATAGAAGCAAAGGTCAATCGCAAAGTTCGCAAAGTTTTTTTAAATCATGTAAGTAATTTAAGTTTTTGTACAACGCTTTAAAGGATTGTGAACCTGAGCGAGTAAGGCTTGTGAAAAATAATATATCCCGAACTTTGTTAAGTCTAGAAGCATAAAGAATCAATTAAAAAGTCATTAATAGTCCACAGTTTGATTCTTTGGCTTCTTCGTAAATCTCAATTAATTCTTCATAAGCTTGGATAACTTCTTTGTCTAAGCTCTCAGTCTCGAAGATATTTATGAAGTTTTCTTTTAAACTTATTAGTTCTTTATGAATGCTAGAAATTTGCTGAGAGTCAATAAAACCAAGTCCCATTCTGCCTGGGTCTAAAGTAAAGTTTTCAGAATCTAATGATTTGCCAAGTATATAATATTCATTATTAAACTTAAGGTCTAATTCATCAAATGACTCTAATAATAATTCCCAGCTATAAGATAACCCTAATTCTTCATCAGGATTATAATATTTTGTCATTGCAAAATCTGCTAGTTCTTGAATATCTTCGGTTTCTAATTCTTCTACCCATTCAGCGGTAAGTTCTTCTCCTGAATAAGGTGACTTTAAATCGTTTAAATTTTGGTTTATAAAAGTAATTAGTAATTTTTCGTTATCTGTTTCTCCAGCAGTAAGAATAATTTCTGATAATTCTTTTGTGAAGGCTGATGTGTTAAACAAAAATGATTTGTGTTCCATTGACATGATTTTCGCTTTAAAATTTTTTGCAAAAATGTTTTATGGATGTGTCTTTAATAGCCTCAATAAGATGTATTTATATCATTTTAAGTTTAAATTAGGATTTTAACTTTACCAAGCCGGATATCTTAGAGTTTAATAATTGTCTAAACAAAATTTATAGTTCAAATAGTTTTCAATCTTTTCGCTAGAAACCACTTTTTTAATATTTGATTTTTCAGAACTGAATTTTGGTTCTGGCAAATTCAGTTCAATCGCTTTTTGAGTGTAATAGTCTTCTCTTGTTGGGTGAAAAGGTGCAACGGCATTAAAAATTTCATTCCATTTCGATTGATTTATAATTGCTTCAATAATGCCAATACAATCGTTTTGATGAATTAAATTGATTGGAGCATCAGGATTGTCTAGGTTTGCTTTTCCAGCTAAAAACTTTATAGGATGACGATCTGCACCAATTAATCCGCCAAAACGCAGAATTGTAGTGTCGAAGTTTTGATTTTCTTGAAGGAGTTTTTCAGCTAAAACTAACTGTTTACCACTTTCAGTATCTGGATTTGGACTCGTTTCTTCTGTTACCAAACCATTTTCATCTCCATAAACCGATGTTGAACTTACAAAAAGGACTTTCTTAACCGTTGATTTTGCTATAAACGGAATCAAATTCTTGATTTTGTTTACAAATGTCATTTCGAGCGGAGTAGAGAAACTTTGGTTTGCTCTTAATTTTGGCGGAATGTCTATGATTAAGATTTCGTTTTCCGCTAAAAAATTAGTGGTATTTTCAGAAACACTTTCGCTTTCAACAGTTACTAAAAACGAATTTATTCCAGCATTTTCTAAAATTGAAAGTTTATTTTCTGAAGTTGTTGACCCGTTTACTGCATTACCTTTTGCAATTAAGTTTTTTGCTAAAGGAAGTCCTAACCAGCCACAGCCAAGTATACTAATTTTTGTCATTTTTCTCTTTTAAGTTGCAAAGTTGCAAAGGTTTTTGTTTCACGCAGATTTAAAAAGATTTACAAAGTTAAAGTAAATCGGACTTTGTCTTTTCCTTTTGCGCCCATTCTGTTGTAAAATTTAATAGCTCTTGTATTGAATTCTGGAGTTTGCCATTGTATGTTGACGCAATTGTTTTGTTTTCCGATTTCTTTTAATTTCTCGATTAAGATTTCGCCAATTCCAAAACCTCTCGTTTCTTCTTCCAAAAACAAACAATCCATGTAAAGAAAGTCTTGCGCATTCCAGGTTGAAAAATCAAAAGTGTAAGAGGCATAACCGACAATGGTTTCTTCTGTAGCCACAACCAAACAATATAGTTTTGGGTTTGGCACCAAATAAAGCATTTTTTAAACCTTTTTCTTTTCCTTCAGGAGAAAATTCGGCTTTTTCAAATTCGGCATGCTTCTGAATTAAAACCAATAGTTTAGGCAAGTCTGTGATTTCGCAGTTTCTTATTGAATATTCCATTGCAAGTTGATTTCGTTTTGTAAAAAGCTGATGAAATGATAGAAATAATCAGGATAACTTTCATTGGCGCGTGTTGCAATGAAGTGCTTTCTTTTTAAACCATTTTTTCCAACTTTTACTGCTTTTAGCGAGGTGGTTTTTAAATATGGCGTAAATGCCCATTTTGCCATCGACATGACTCCCATATCGGCTTTTACCATTTCTAGAGAAGCTTCGGTTAATGGCATCGGAGTTATTTTCTTCGGACTTACTTTGGCTGGAGCCAAAAGGAACTGATGAATAGTAACGGTTTCTAACGGAAGCGAATGAATTATAAAATGCTCGTTGATAAAATCTTCTGCAACGACATATTTTTTATCTGCCCAAGCATGATTTTTAGAAACGACCATTACCACCTCGTCCTGAAAAAGCTCTTGATATTTTATATTGCTGTCTTTTATCTGATCGCTTACAATGGCAATGTCAATTGTGTTTTCCAGTAATTTTTGCAACGGGATATGAGTTGCTTCGGCTACTATTTTCAATTCGACATTTGGGTATAAAAGATGAAATTGCTTTAAAACGGAAGGAAGCCAATGGTAACTTGAGAAACATTCGGTACTGATTCGGATTTCGCCATGTTCGCCAAAGACCATTTGTTTGATTTGAGTTTCGGCTTCGGCAAGTTTGTTCAGGATTTCATTGGCCAGTTCGTAGATTTTTTCGCCTGCTTTTGTAAGTACTAGTTTTTTATTTGTTCTTAAAAAAATGGCTGTTCCCAATTGATATTCGGCTTCTTTAAGCTGATGACTCAAAGCCGATTGTGTCAAATGAAGCTTGTCGATCGCTTTTGTGATGCTTCCTTCTTCGACAATTGCTTTTATCAATTTTAAGTGGCGTATTTCCATTTTTGAAGAATTAATACGCAAAGTAACAAAATTTTAGACTGGCTTTTGCATGAAAAAAAGTAATGCTTTTGATGAATTCTTTTCGTTTTTATGATGTTTGATGTTCGGCTACTTTTGGAAAAGTAAAACATTAAAACGCAAACAACATGGAAGCACAAATTAAACATTATGAAAACAAACTAGCTTTTGAAATGGATCCGTCTGATTTATTTGAAGCTTTAAACAATGGCGAGAAAATAATTGTAATCGATGCCAGAAGAGCTTTTGGATACGATGAAGAACATATTCCGAATGCGGTTAATATTCCGCATCGCGAAATGAATTTAGAAACTACAAGTCATTTAGATAAAGATGTTCTGTATGTGACATATTACACCGGAATTGGCTGTAATGCTTCGACAAAAGGAGCTTTGAATATGACGAAATTAGGTTTTAAAGTAAAAGAACTAATTGGCGGACTAGAATGGTGGAAAATCGACGGATATGCAACCGAAGGCACAAAAGGCGAAAAGCAAGGTTTGAAAATAGAATGCGCTTGCTAAAACTGAAAAAAGGCAGACTTTAGAATTATAAGTCTGCCTTTTATTTAAGTTTTATTCAATTTTAATGTTGTTTTTCTCCGCAATTTTTTTGAACACATCCTCTTTGTTTTCCGATTTCATTTTCTGGTAAAGAGCACCTATAAGCTGTTCTGAATCTTTTGCATATTCAGAATTTTCATTGGTATAAATGATATGGGCCAAAAAAAGATTATCTAAAGCTTTTTCATCATCTTTCAGCATGAAATAGTTTTTTCCAGCTCCAAAATAGCCTTCAGCATTGTTTGGATGATATTGAATTAGCTTTTCATAATAACTTATCGCAGTTTGATAATCAGATTTAAAAGTATAAGCAACACCAATATTCATCAGCGCAAAATTTCCTTCGGGATAAATTTCGAGCGATTTTTTATAATATTTAATGGCATTATCATAATCGCTTAATTGTCTGTAAGAAACCGCCATGTCATCAAGAGCAAGAACAAAATTTGGATCTTCTTTTAAAGCCAGCTGAAAACTTTCAATAGCCATTTTATAGTTGCTCTGGCGCATAAAATCTTTTGCAATTACATAAGAGTTCTGTGCGTTTTGGTTCTTTGATTTGCTATAAAAAACATCATCTTTGTTTTCCGTTAATTCTGGAACCAGATTTGGGCATTTTTTTGAAATGACACCTTGAACTTTCAAAATCATACCCTGAATGCCTTCAACTGTATTTATTGATTCTCTAACTTTAGGATCTTTATCTGTCAAGATCAGTTCGCTCATTGGTTTAGTTAGACAATCTCTATAAACATCTTCGGTAATTTTCGAACTTTTTTCTAAACAATCACATGCTTTTGTGGCGATTTTTTCTTCAACGGTTTGCGCATTCAGTGCCAGAAAGCCGCTAAAAGTTAAAAATAACGAGAAGTTTTTTTTCATTTTAAATGATTAAGGTTAGAGTGATTTTCTTATTCTGGTTTAACAACAGCCGGTTTCAAAGTATCTTTACTTACCGCCAAACTATCTACTGGAACAACAGGCTCAAGAGGTTTTACTGGCGGCACATATCTTTTGATTTTCTGCTGTATTAAAATGGCATCATTTAAAACGAATGGTGTTGGCATCATCCAATCATTTCTTGGTTTAACATTCAATAGCGGATTGCTCATTAAATCGAATGAACTTTCGATTAAATCCATATCAAAAATAGACGATTTATTGATGTAGAATTCCATTTCAAGCGGTTCATTCCCTACAACATAATAACATAAAATTTTGCTGTCTTCTCTTTGCAGGCGATTTCCTTTTTCGCCAGAAGTTGCCACTCCGTTTGCTTTAAAGTTAAAGAACGTCATTTTCGGATTAGCATAAATGTCGTAACGGTTTACTTTTCTGTTTGGAGTAATTTTGATTTTTAGATATCTATTATTTCCAATTACACTGTCTCTTAAAAACTGAATTGTTGGTTTCGGAACTTCAACAACAGGAGCAATAGCGCTATAGGTAAACGTGGTGTTGTATTTGCTTGCCAGAGGAAGCGTATTTAATCCAACTGCTTTTTGATTGTTTTCGCCTAGGTAAGATTTAGTCCATTCGTCCAAATTAGTATCGTATGTTGTCCAAACAGCCGAATTGTTGTCTGCATTGTAAACATATAGTAAACTATTCGATTTTGCTTTACCATGTTCGTAACCAGAATTGTATCCTGCATAAATGAAGAAAGCCATAGAAGAAAGGAAGAAAACAACAATCCAAGCTCCTTTTTTTGCAAATGCTCCAAATATCGGAAGCAATAATCCGAACAAAAGAACGGTTAGAACAGCACTTCCGTACAATATTTTAAGACCTAAACCAACTGGGAACATTACTATGAAAGGCGCAACAATTGCTAGGGCAGGAATAGAAAATAGTAAATTCATTCCTAAACTGTAATGTTGTGTAAAGACAAAGATTCCGAACAATAAGATTCCGAAATAAACCGGAATAATTAAAAAACCTGCACCTGTTAAGCTATTTGCTAAAAACGCATTAATGATGATCCAAGTCAGTAAGGGCGCCACAAAATGGTTCATCGTTGTTTTTGCCTCAGAAAAATGATGGTAAAAAGCAAAACAAATTGCAATACTTAATGTAACAAAAGCGCCAATGTAAGCATGTCCGTTATAAGTAAATCCGTTTAGAAGATCAGAATACTGTGGGTAGATTTCAAGAACAAGTTTCCATCCTAAAAACGTTACCAATCCTGCAATTATAAGTGATCCAAGAAGCGGAACAAAACCTTTAAAAATTTCTGTGAAAGTAATGATTCGTTTTACTTTTCCAACGAAAATGAAAATGACCAATAAGCCAAAAGCAATAAGTGTCATTGGCATTACCCAAGTAAACGGATAACTGATGAAAGTAAAAGGAGCGTTGAAATAAACATCGTCTTCTGTAGACTCAGTTTGGTTTAAATCAATATTAGAGAAGTATTTTATCAAAGGCATGATGTAAGTGCCTTGATGCGCCAATGTATTTTTGTTTAGATGTTGAACATCATCCTGTTGCGTATGATAGTTAAAATGCCCATCGATAAATGCAAAATTAAAACCTTGAATATTTCCTTGTTCTCTAAAAACAGTTAAATCGGTATCGTTAGGAAGCATTTTGTAAATACTGTACATCAACGAATTTGAAACGGGATGTGAAGGTTTTGCTTTGGTAAATTCTTTAATCAGAGCTTGGTTTCCTTTATTGGTTTCCATCAGCATGTAGCTCGGTCCAGAAGTTCCTCTTGCTTCAAAGTTTAAAACCAGACCAACGTCTTTTGCCCAAGGATGTTTGTTTACGAATAAAGCAGCGCCGTTTAAACCTAATTCCTCAGCATCTGAGAATAATATGATAATATCGTTTTTTTGAGGATGTTTTGAGTACAAAAAGGCACGAACACCTTCTAAAATAGTAGCGACTCCAGAAGCATCGTCGCTTGCGCCTTTTGAGAACGAGTGCGGCGCACTATCATAATGAGAAAGAAGTAAAAGTGCTTTTGTATTGTTAGTTCCTTTAATTCGAGCCAAAATATTTTTTGACTTTACCAAAAGACCTTTATCGTTTAGAGTAAAACCTTCCTGGACACTCGTTTCTAAACCAATTCGGTTTAATTCTAGTTTTAAATAGTTGGCAACAAGTTCGTGATTGGTTGACCCTACATAGTGTGGTTTCTGTGCAATAATTTCGACCTGATTTAAGGCTCTTTCGGTCGAAAATTCAGCAAGCGCTTCGTCATCTTTAGAGATTCCTTGCGGCATCATCGTGGCGTATATAATGCCAAGTAAGGCTAAAACGCAGACTATGGCTAGAATTGAGGTGGGGTTTTTTCTCATGGTAATAAATACTAACTATATTTCTTTTTTAACAAGCATAAAATAATCATTGTCCAAGGAACGATAGCCTTGATCGTACAAGAAATAATATGTATTTCCTGTCTTGGTCTGTAAAATGTTTGTAAAGAACTCAAAATCAAAACCTTTTGTTAGTAATTTATCTCTCGAAGCTTTCGATTTTCCGTCTACATTTAACTCTGCCAAAATACGGTAATTTTTGCGTAACTTGTTGTTTATATTTCGCATGAAATTCGTACTATCTTTATTTATTTTGTTATTGTAGGCATTTCGACAACTGTCTGAGCAGAATTTCTTGTCTTCTCTGCCAACAATTTTGGCTGAGCATTCGAGGCATGTTTTCATGAATTCAATTTTTTAATTTCATAAAGATCGGATCTTCTGTCTTTTAATGTTTTTACGCTTCCATGTTCATGAAGTTCTTTCAGTAAGTTTAAATCAACATCTACAATTAGGGTCATTTCTGTGTTTGGCGTAGCTTCTGCTTTGATTCCATTACTTGGAAAAGCAAAATCGGATGGCGTAAATACAGAAGACTGTGCATATTGAATATCCATATTATTTACTTTCGGAAGATTTCCAACGCAACCTGCTATGGCTACATAACACTCATTTTCGATGGCGCGTGCCTGCGAACAATGTTTTACGCGAGTGTACCCGTTTTGAGTATCTGTTAAAAATGGTACAAACAAAATATTCATTCCCTCATCTGCTAAAAGTCTAGAAAGTTCTGGAAACTCAACGTCGTAGCAGATTAAAATTCCAATTTTACCGCAATCGGTGTCAAAGGTTTTAAACTGAGATCCGCCTTTCATTCCCCAATGGATAACTTCGTTTGGTGTGATATGAACTTTGGTATACATTTCTGATGTCCCATCTCTTTTGCATAAGAAGCCAACATTATAGAGATTTCCGCCTTCGAGATAAGGCATACTTCCAGTAATAATGTTGATATTGTATGAAATGGCAAATTCCTGAAACTTTTTTCTAATAGGATCAGAGTGACGAGCCAGTTCACGAATGGCTTCTGCTTCAGACAAGTGATTGTAATCGGCCATTAAAGGCGCAATAAATAATTCTGGAAATAAAGCAAAATCAGAACCATAGCCCGAAACGGCGTCAATAAAAAATTCGGCTTGTTCAAAAAGCGCTTCAACATTATTAAGCGGACGCATCTGCCATTGAATTAATCCTAAGCGAATAATATTCTTCTTCAAATTAATCAGCTTCGGACTATCGTCGTAGTAAATATTATTCCATTCCAATAGAACCGCAAATTCTTTCGATTCTTCATCTCCTTCAAGGTAATTTTTGATGACTCTCAAAACGTGAAAATCGTTGCTTAACTGAAAAGAAAGAACCGGATCGTACAATTCTTTGGTACGCACCTTTTCGATATAAGCTTTTGGAGACATCTTTTTGGCATGTTCTCTATAGTTCGGAATTCTTCCTGCAAAAACAATCGCCTTAAGATTCAATTGTTCGCAAAGTTCCTTTCTTGCATCGTACAAACGGCGTCCTAAACGCAAGCCTCTATAATTAGGATGAATAAAAACATCTATTCCGTATAAAATTTCAGCATTCGGATTGTGGGTCGAAAAGGTATAATCGCCACTAATCTGCTGATAATTATGTCTTTTTTCTACTAATTTTTCGTCAACAATAAGAGATAGGGCAGAGCCAACAACTTTTCCGTCAACCAAAATCACCAGCTGTCCTTCTGGAAAAATGGAAAGAAGTCTTTCTATATCCTCAGATCTCCAATAAGAATCGGCCATTTCTGGATACGATTCGATCATCGATTTTTTTAATTGCTTATAGTCTTCTATTTCAAGATTTCGTAACTCTACTTTTTTAATTTTTGCCTGCATATCGTAAGATTTATCTCAAATATACAAAAAACAATTTCCATTTACAAACGCTTACAAATAGTTACAGTCGATAGTAAATAGTTAATAACCGACTGTCTCGTCTGAGCTTTCGCATCTTTGCCATGTTGAATTTGATAAACGATTCAATTTAATAGTAACATTAAAATAGTATACGCCATGAGTGCAATTAGAAACAAAGTTCAGTTAATTGGGAATGTTGGAAATGATCCAGAAATTAAAACATTAGAAAGCGGTAGAAAACTAGCACACCTTACGATCGCAACAAATGAGGTTTATAGAAATGATAAAGGCGAGAAAGTAGAACAAACAGAGTGGCATCGCATAACTGCTTGGGGAAAAACGGCAGAACTTATAGAAAAGTATGTTGTAAAAGGTAAAGAAATCGCTGTTGAAGGAAAACTGACACACAGAAGCTATGATGATAAAAACGGAGAGAAACGTTATATAACCGAGGTTGTAGTAAATGAAATTTTACTTCTAAGTAAATAACGCTCTTGTGAAATCGTTAAACCCGACAGGTTTTTGAAACCTGTCGGGTTTGTTGTTTTTATAAATGAATTAAAGTATCGAAACGCCATTAGCATCAGTTGTAAGAACTTCGCTCATATAATCAAAAAAAGGTCTCATATTTTTGAAAGCGTCCAAAGCCATTTCTAAAAATTTCGGACTCAATACTTCCTCATCGGTAAAACGTTTTATGACCAAGAATTGTTTGAAACGAAGCAAATCAATGGCAGGATGATCAACATCAAAACCTTTTGGCTTTGTTTTGAGCTGTTCTCCTTGCAAAGTGCCAAAATTGCGTTTGAAAGAATCTGAATTCAATATTTCTTGAAAGGTTTCGGGATCATGAGCAAATTCGGTTCTGATTCGTTTTAAATCTGCGGCATTTGGCACCAGAAACCACCAGCAAAAAAGCTGTTTCCTTTTTCCAGATGAAAATAATAACCGCCACGTCTTGCTGCAGTTGCTCGTGTGTAACTTCCTCCCCAATAATGCTTAAAAGGAGTTTTATCTTTAGAAAAACGAATGTCTCGATAAATTCTATAAACACTTTTCTTGCCAGAAGCATTTTCTAAAACATCAGTTTTGGAAAGTTCCTTCAATAAAGCGCCTGCAAAATTTTCAATATGATTGAGCTCTATCAAATATTGTGGTTTATGTTCTTCAAACCAAGGTTTATTGTTGTTCTTTTTCAGTTCAACTAAAAAGTCAAGACTAGATTTGGGAATTGTAACAGTGTTTTCCATAATTGAATTTAAAAATCGAAAGTGACTGCAATTTAAAACTAAAAAACCCACCAGAGAAATCTGATGGGTTTTTCTATATTGTATTAAGCAGTTTTTTTGAATAAGTCAAACATAGGACAGCGTGAACAGCGTTTCTTTTCGCTTTTTTTATATTTCTCGCAACAAGAAGATTTACAGTTTTCAATCTTCTTAATTTTATCAAGGATATCTTTGTTTTTCTTTTTCTTTTTATCCTTTTTTTTGTCCTTGTCTTTTTCTTTCTTGCTCACTTTTTCCTCTGAATTTTAAAAACAGAGACAAATATAAACCAAAAAAGTTATTTTTAAATGTTCTAAATAAACTTTAACTTTTTTATTTAGGATTGATAGCGATTGAACTCGTAACTGTTAATTGCTGAATATCACGATCAAACAAATAAAGTCCGCCTTTATCATCACCAATTAAGTTGATTTTATCTAAGATCGATTTAGCTGTAGCTTCTTCTTCAATTTGTTCAGAAACGTACCATTGCAAGAAATTGTGTGTAGCATAATCTCTTTCTTCAAAAGTAATGTGCACTAATTCGTTGATTGATTGCGAAACAAAAAGTTCGTGATTGTAAAGCTCTTCAAACATCTCTTTGAAAGTAGTATAAGTTGTTTTTGGTGCTTTAAGATCTGTTACCTGAGCGTGTCCTCCGCGTTCGTTTACATACTTAACTAGTTTAAGCATATGCGCGCGCTCTTCATCTGACTGTGTGTACATAAATTGAGCGATTCCCTCTAATCCTTGTACTTCAGCCCAACAAGCCATAGAAAGATAAGTTTGCGAAGATTCTGCTTCTATGCGGATTTGCTTGTTTAAAGCCGATTCAATATTTTTTGCTAACATAATAAGTGTCTTTTTTGTAAAATTAAGCAAAATTATTCATTTCATTTTTCTAAAGCTCGAAAACATTAGACTCTTAGATTAATTTCAGTATAATAATAGTAAGAAGCTAGGATTTAGTTATGTAGCATAAAAAAAAGCCCCTAAGAAAAAATCTTAAGGACTTTCGAATCAAGTATTAAAAAGAAATTATTTTACAATAAAAGTAACTCGTCTAGCTAATCTTCTAGCTTCGTCAGAATCTTTTTGAATTGATGTATCTGCACCATTTGCAACAACATTTAAGCGAGAAGAAGCAATTCCAGCTTTTTCGAAAATTGTTTTTACGTTAGTAGCTCTAGTATAAGATAATTTTTCATTATACTCAGCTTTTCCAACTTGGTCAGCATAACCAACAAGGTCTAGAGATGCAGAAGGGTTTTTTCTTAAGTAATTTAACACAACGTCAATCGCAGCTGTTGAGTTCTCGATTGGAGTTGTTTTATTGAAATCAAAGTAAACACTGTAATATTTGTCATTAATCATTCTTCTGATTAATTCATTATCAGTTGCCTGAGGAGTGTTTATTTGTTTTTCAACAACTACTTCTTTTTGAGCAGGTATTTTCTTGATTTGTGCTTCAAGATCTGCTACTTTGCTTTCTAAACCAGAAATATCCACATTGTTACCTTCACTTGAAGTTACAGTCCAGTCTGCATGTTTTGCATTTTTCCCTAAGTACACATTTAAACCAATTGTACCATTAAAAATCAATCCTGAGAAACCTCTGTTTTGAGCTACATAAGCTCCGTCAAAGGTATGATCTTGTGATGCATTCAAAATAGTAGAGAAATCACCCGTTAAAGCAACTCTGTTTGATAATTTTATTTGTCCAGTTACACCGGCAATAAAGTTACCTACTTCATCTGCTCCTTTAAAGTTATCACTTCTTAACTGACCATAACCGAAACCAGCATGTCCTAATAAACCAACAGTGTTTGTCCACGTTTCAAAATTCATGATACGACCTAAGTTAGCAACAGCCTGTAAATCTACTCTGTAGTTTTTTGAATCAAAATCGATAGAGTTGCTTTTTGAAGTAAAACTGTTGTATCCAAAATCGGCCTTTAAACCAAATTTGTTGTTGAACATATAACGAACCCCTACTTCGCCAACCCAAGGACTTGGAGTACTTGTTGAGTAACCTGCTGAAAATGAGCGTTGAGGTTTAGTTAGTCCGCCAGCTAGTTCTACAGACCACTTATTATAGCTGCTATTGTTTTCTGTTTGCGCATGTACTCCTGTTAAAGCCAGGGCAAATGCAAGAGTCATTACAATTTTTTTCATTGTTTCTTAATTTTAAATATTGTCCAAAACAACGACAAATTGTAAGTAAAAACTTTCCCTTAAAGACAAAAAAGTATTAAAATAGGGTAATTGGCAAAAATCTAAGAGATAAAAAATAAGGAAAATAAAAGTAAACAGTTTTTATCAACGAATGGGTTTAATTAAATCCGTCAGCAAATTTGCGAAGAACAAGCTGTTTCGCAACAATATCATAATAAGTCAAAATGGTATAATTACTTAGTTTAACAGAATTAGGAAGAACTGCTTCTCGATGGGAATCTAAAAAGTAGAAGATTTTATCTGTAGCAAAAGGTTCGTGTGTTTCTTGTGTTGGTTCTAGTTTTTTTGTCCATATGCTTTCGAAAAAAACAGAATAATTGGTCTCGACATTATAATAATTATTTGAAGGAAAATCTCCAAAAGGATCACTAAAATTAAAGCCATTAATAGATACCGTATTAAAATCTCTTCCGCTTCCTCCTAGTGTGATAAAGAGATTTTTCTCGTTTTTATAAACCGAAACTCCAGCGTCTAGGGAAGATAAAGCTTTTAAAAATTTCGCTGTATTCTTTAACTTTCTGGGCTCACGATCTTCAATTTGCATTAGTAAAGGGGAATTGCTAAAACGAATGGTGTCTTTTTTTGAAACCGCAAAAGACTTTATCGATTCACCAGATCCATAATCTTTGATGTCAAGCAAAAGCTCATCGGCATTAAGATTAATTTGATATAATTTATTCTCGTGATAATAAGAATTAGATGTTTTTGGGTTTTTATCTCCAACCGGTTTTAAAAATGTCTTTTCTTTTATTTCTAGGTTTTCTAAATTAATATCAAACAATTGCGTTTTTCTAAAGTTTTGATCTAAAGTTAGAATCAAGCGATTAGGAAGGGTATAAATTTTACTTTTGGCAGTAACCTTATACAACGGATTGTATTCGCCAGATCCCATCAGTTCTATTGGATTTTCAAACAAAATTTGATGAAATGTTTTAGGCTGGTTTTTCTGATCTATAAATTTGAAAGCGCTAAAATCTAAAAACTTTTGTTCGGCCATTCCGTTTTTAAAAATAAAAGCAATTAAAGCCTCTTTTGTTCGATCTTTCATCAACAAATAGAAGTTGTTGTCTTTCTGATAATTTGTTATTAGCGAATTCTCTTCAAGCGGAATCTGAAATTTTAATGCTCTAGAGGTTTTGTTTTCCAGATAATATTTAATTAAAATAATTGATTTGTCTTCTTTCGAAAACCAATATAAAGTAGGATTTCCATCTTCGCTGAAACTGTAACCCATTAAAGATCTGTTTTGAGTATACTGACGATTTGTAACAAATTTATCTCTAAGAAATAAAGCACTATTGTACTTTAATATCGAAAGGCTATCTGCACTGGCAGCAAAAAGAAAAACATCATGAGTAATCGTATTTTCACCAATCATAATTTCAGATTGGCCAATTTGGTTTTTTAAATCTATTGCATAAGAAGTTAGTACTGTTTGACTTAACAAAACAGAACTAGAGATAAAAAACAAAAAAAGAAAAATTCGCTTCATATGTTTTTGGGCACAAAAATCATTCCGATTATTTTACTGATTCATAAGCTCTTGAAAAAGATCTACAAACTGACCAACATGCATTCCGTCCATTAAACCATGATGAACATAAACGGCCATTGACATGGTTCTTTTTCCAGTTTCGGAAACCATCATTTTGCCAAACGAAATTTTTGGACAGCTGTCTGGATACGTAAAACTGCGTGCATGAGTTATCGAACTAAAATTCAACCACGGAATTGCCGAAAAATGAATCAGATTATCATCATCAAAAGATCTGGTAAAAAGTCCGTTTGTGTTTTGAATGCGCTCGATTTCGCTTAAGGCAATTTGTTCAAATGTTTTAAAATCTGGATGATATTCAATTAAAGAAAATCCGAAAGTGCCATCTTCACGACCAATTGTTGCCGATGCATCAATTTGATCGTTTATGTATATTTTGTCTTCTGAAATTCGATATTTAAAATTTTCAATGGCGTTTACCGCAGCCAAAGTTTTATGCAAATAGAAAATGAAGAAAGAAGCGTTTATACTTTTTGCGGTTTGATACGCTTTGGTGCAGTCAATTTCTACGGTGACTCCAAAAAAGGGTTCTTCCATTTGTTTGAAATGGGCAAAATGCTCTTTTCTATTCCAATTTTCTAGGTCTAATAATGTTTTCATTATAATAAATTCGGAACCACTTCTGCAATAGTTTCAAATGAACTAAAATGCTCGTGTTCTATAGTATGATTAATTTTTTCGTGTTCCCAAGTAGTATGAAATGGAATATGAACAGCATAACCGCCAATTCCTAAAACAGGAAGAACATCTGATTTTAATGAATTTCCGATCATCAAAAACTCATGTGCTTGGATGTCTAAACGACCTAAAAGTTTCTGATAATCGATTTCTTGTTTGTCTGACATTACTTCGATATGATGAAAATAATGCCCCAAACCAGAACGATGCAATTTGCTGTGCTGATCTTTTAAATCGCCTTTTGTAGCAACGACCAATTTGTATTTTCCTTTTAAGGCTTCAAGAGTTTCTTCAATTCCGTCTAGCAATTCGATTGGTTTTTCCAGTAATTCTTTTCCGTATTGAATGATTTTTTCAATAACTTCAACAGGAATTGTATTGTTAGAAATATTCATTGCCGCTTCAATCATCGAAAGAATGTATCCTTTGATTCCATATCCGTACAAAGGCAGATTGGCAATTTCTATTTTGAATAATTCCTGCGAAATGCCTTGATGTGAAAGGTAATCTTCCATCAAGGCGCAAAATTTATGTTCGGTTTCCTCGAAATAAGGTTCGTTTACAAACAAAGTATCATCGGCATCAAAAGCGATTACTTTTAAGTTTGGTATTTTAGTTTTATGTAACATAGAGTTTTTTGTTTCAAGTTCTGTTTGTTTCAGGTTTCAAGTTTTTTTGCCACAGATTATTAAGATTAAAATGATTTTTTATTTGCTTAATCTGCCATTCCGATGGCTATCGGGAGCTTGATATTTTTTTAAAATTAATTAATAATCTGTGTTAATTTTTTAAATCTGTGGAAATCTGTGAACTGTTCTTTACTTAGAAAAAAGCCCTTTCAAAGAAATCGTTTTATCGTAAAACGTAATTCGGATTCCGAAAAGCAGAATGATTCCGCCAAAAACCATCTGTAAAGTTATTTGTTCTTCCAAAAACAACCAAGCTAAAATTGAGGTAATTACAGCTTGACTCAATAAACTTAGCGAAACCCTCGTTGCACGCATGTGCTGAGTCGCATAACTAATCGAAAGCCAAGCGCATAATTGGCAAATAACAGCTTGAAGCACGAGAACAAACCAGCCAGTATTTGAAAATCCGGTGAAAGGTTCGCCTAATGCATAACATAAAATTCCTAAATAAATGCTTGAAGCGAATAAACTAATCGTCATAAACGAAAGAACATCGACCTCTGAAAGGACATTTTTGCTGACCAAAAGATAAATGGAATATAGAATGCCAGATAAAACGGCAAATAGAAATGCTTTATCGAAGTTTAAATCGATAAAAAATTCAAAACCAACCAAAGTGACCATTCCGAATAAAGCGACTAATGTTCCGATCCAGAAATTTGTTGCAGGTTTTGCTTTCAGAAAAAAGAAAGAACCAACACCAACCCAAACTGGAGATAAATTGGTTAAAAGTGAAGCCTGAGTCGCGCTTGATTCCTGAATAGCGATATTCCAAACGGCAACATCAGACGAAAATAAAACACCGCAAAGTATTGCTAAAAGTGCAAATTTTAGTTTTGGAAGTTTAAAGTTTCTGCTAAAAATAACGTAAGGCAAAAGTAGCACCACAGCAAAAAACATCCGGTAAAAAGCCGAAATTAATCCTGGTGTTAAACGTAATTTTACCAATATCGGGAAAATAGATATGCAGAGTATACCGCAGATTAATGCTAATCTTGGTTTGGTGAGTTTCATTAGATGTATTTTATTCTTGTATTATTTTTCAAAGATAATTCAGAAAGCGACTATTTTGAAAGGAAAAAGCGCGAATCGATTAAAAATGTTAATCGGTTCGCACTTTTTTATGAGAGAATTTAAAAATTATACTTCTTTTTCTACAACTTCAATAGTTGGCGGAATTTCGGGTTTGTCTTCATCTTTTAAATAATTCGGTAAATTCAACCCCGCCATGTTGAAATAAATCATTCAATGGTGGTACATGTAAGCTGAAAAAATGAAGAATTACTTTCTGTAACTGTAGCTACGTTGTTTAGAAATCCCTAAAAACAAATTGATCTTTTACATGATTGTTTTTAATTGTCCAGACAACATTGTAGGCACCAGCGGCATCTCCATTTGACATTGCTATAAAAATGGTTTTATCAGAACCTATAAAAATTTGTGTGTTTTCGAAATTGGGACTGTACATTCCGATAAGATTATTTGTTGGGATAGTATAAGTCTCATTTTTATTGAAAATTTTTATACTTTTTATTTCAATGAGTTTCTCAGGTATTATTCCGTCAATTCCCCAAGGATATTGATCGTCTATTTTTGATACAAAACCATCTTGTCTTTTAATTTGATGTTGTTTAGGAATAAATTTTCCGGTTTTAATAGTAATGACAAGATCATCATTTTTGAATTCTGCGTTATTTTCTGAAATAATCTTCATTTTTAATTTTGGCAGATTACTTAAATATTCTATTCTGCTTTTGTGAATGTAGCCATAAGCCTGATCTTCGGTTTTATTTGCCGAACTTGCTTTTTGTTTTGAAATTCCATAGGTAATGGAAACCCATTCATTTTTTTCGTTTTCTAAGACATCCAAATCTTCAAAAACTTGATTTTCAAAAATTTTTCCAACTATTTTTGATTTTACATTATTATTTTCCCTAACATTTACAAAGCCATCTTTGTCTTTAATAATTGCAAAAGCAGCTATGTATTGGGCTTGAGACCAGGTAAAACTTAAAAGAAGAAATAGTATAAAGATCAATTTTATTTGTTTGCTCATGATTTATTGTTTTTTTAACGAAAAGCGCAAATCAATTAAAATTAGTAATTGATTCACGCTTTTTTGTTGTTTTTAAGCAGCTAAAAATTTACTGCAAGCTTTCTGAATTTGTTTATCCGAAAACGGTTCGAGTGTTTCGGCAAGCATTTCACTGGTTTTGATGCATTCCATCATTTTTGATCTTAGCTCTTTGTCATCTCCCAAATCTGTTTCAAGAATTCGCTTGAAAATTTCAGACAGATAATGGGGCTGTTCTCTAAAATCTCCTTCAAACCATAAGTCTGAAAGGAATTTTGCGATTGATGGCATTACATCTTGATGTGTCGGTTTTTCATTTTCTCTTTTTTGCATAAACCTGAAAATATTAAACGCACGAATCCCTCGTTTTAGATGTGCAAAAAATACCCCATAGGGATAGGTTTTCCCATTGTTTCCGCAGGGACATCATGACGAGGGATTCGCTTATGTTAACTTTGTTTGAAAGTTCCTAAATAAATCCTATAGTGTATTTTTTGCAGAACAAACTTACAAATATAAATTTGAAAGAAACAATAAAATGTAAGAATTTTATTCGTATTTTAATTCTGCAATCTTGTCATTTCGAGGAACGAGAAATCGCACTAGAAACTCAACAACAGTGCGTGAATCTCGCGTGCGATTTCTCGTTCCTCGAAATGACAAACGATATGCTTAATATCTAAATCGGTTTAATTTACTGTCGCTCCATTTGGCGCATCAGCATCTGGATTTACAAAAACCAGTTTTCCTTCTGCGTTTGTTGTCATCAAGATCATTCCTTGGCTTTCAACACCACGTAAAGCTCTTGGAGCAAGGTTCGCTAAAACAGAAACACGTTTTCCGATGATTTCTTCTGGCGAAAAACTCTCAGCAATTCCTGAAACAATTGTACGAACATCGATTCCTGTATCTACTTTAAGAACCAAAAGTTTGTTTGCTTTTGGCATTTTTTCAGCTTCCAAAATAGTTCCGATACGAATATCCATTTTCGCAAAATCATCAAACTGAATTAAATCTTTTTGTGGTTCTGCTTGTTTGTTTTCAGCAATATTTGCGGTTTTTGTCGCTTCCAATTTATCTACTTGTTTTTGTATTTCTTCGTCTTCAATTTTAGCGAAAAGTAATTCTGCCTCGCCAATTTTATGTCCTGCTGGAATTAAATCTGAGTTTTCAGAAATGTCATTCCAACCTAAAGTTTTCTCAATAAATATATCTTTTGCATCACGATCTTTCTCTTTCAAGAATTTACTGAAACCTGCAAAATGCTCTTTAAGGTCAGCTAAATTCAAGATTTTAGAAAGTTTCGCAGCCGTAAAAGGTAAAAACGGTTCAGCTAAAACGCTCAACGCCGCAGCGATTTGCAAGGCCACATACATTTGAGTTTTTACACGCTCTGGATTGTCTTTCATTACTTTCCAAGGCTCTTCGTCTGCTAGGTATTTATTTCCTAAACGAGCCACATTCATCAATTCGCCCAAAGCTTCACGGAATCTGTAGCGTTCCACAGAGCTTGCAATTACAGCTGGATACGCTTTTAATTCGTTTAAAGTTTGTTCATCAACTTCTGAGAATTCGTTTGGAGTTGGGATAACGCCATCGTAATATTTATTAGTTAAAACTACAACACGATTCACGAAGTTTCCGAAAACAGCAACTAATTCATTGTTATTTCTAGCTTGGAAATCTTTCCAAGTAAAGTCATTATCTTTTGTTTCAGGAGCGTTTGATGTTAAAGCGTAACGTAAAACATCTTGCTTATCTGGAAACTCTTCTAAATATTCGTGCAACCAAACTGCCCAGTTTTTAGAAGTCGAAAGTTTGTTTCCTTCCAAGTTCAAAAACTCATTTGCAGGAACGTTGTCTGGTAAAATATAGCTTCCTTCAGCTTTTAACATTGCTGGGAAAATGATACAGTGAAAAACAATATTGTCTTTTCCGATAAAGTGAACCAATTTCGTTTCTTCATCTTTCCAATACGGTTCCCAATCTTTTCCTTCGCGCGCAGCCCATTCTTTTGTAGAAGAAATGTAACCAATTGGCGCGTCAAACCAAACATATAGTTTTTTGCCTTCGGCACCTTCAACAGGAACATCAATTCCCCAGTCTAAGTCACGCGTTACGGCGCGAGGCTCTAATCCGGCGTCGATCCAAGATTTTACTTGTCCGTAAACGTTCGTTTTCCAATCGTTTTTATGTCCGACTAAAATCCATTCTGTTAAGAAATCAGAATATCTGTCTAAAGGTAAAAACCAGTGTTTAGTTTCTTTAAGAATAGGAGTTTCTCCCGTAATAGTCGATTTTGGGTTAATCAGATCGGTTGCGTTTAAAGTAGATCCGCAATTTTCGCACTGATCTCCGTAAGCTCCATCATTACCACATTTTGGACAAGTTCCCACAACAAAACGATCTGCTAAAAACTGATTTGCTTTTGCATCGTACAATTGTTCTGTAACTTCTTCAATAAAATCGCCTTTATCATACAATGTTCTAAAGAATTCCGAAGCTGTGTCGTGATGAATTTTAGCCGAAGTTCTTGAATAGTTGTTGAATGAAATTCCGAAATCTTCAAATGATTTGCGGATAATCCCATCATATTTATCAATAACTTGCTGTGGTGTAATTCCTTCTTTTTTGGCTTTCATAGAGATTGCAACTCCATGTTCATCGCTTCCGCAAATAAATGCTACATCTTTTCCTTGCAATCTTAAATATCTCGAATATATATCTGCAGGCACATAAACTCCCGCCAAGTGACCAATATGAATAGGTCCGTTGGTGTAAGGCAATGCCGCCGTGATCGTATATCTCTTTGGATTCTGTGTCATTAATATGAATTTTAGAGTGCAAAAATAAGCAATAGAATTGAGATTTTAATATTACACGAAGATTCACAGAGAATTTCGCAGAGATTCGCTAAGATTTTTTTGATTTTAGTTCTCGCAAAGTCGCGGAGACGCAAAGTTTTTTGTTTTTAAGTTAAGAATTAACCATACAGTTTGTCATTTCGAGGAACGAGAAATCTTCGCGAGTAACTCCGCTCCTAAAATAGCCAATCTTTGTGGAGATTTCTCGTTCCTCGAAATGACAAACTATTCCTAAAAACTTCGCGCCTCTGCGACTTTGCGAGATTATTTTTAACTTCTTTCATAAAAAACTTTGCGAATCTCTGCGAAATTCTTCGTGCATCTCTGTGTAAAAACTTAACAAAATTTCACTCCATTAAAACCTTATGGTCTTTTTGACTATATTTGAAAAAAATATCAAAACATACATCATGAATAAAATATATCTAACCTTTTTAGTATTGTTTTCGCTTTGTGGTTATTCTCAATCACAATTAGAAAAGGATTTAAAACAAGGACAATATTCTAATCCAATTTTTGCGGGTGATTATCCCGATCCGAGTTTGTTGCGCGACGGAAAGGATTATTATGTCGTTCATTCTTCATTCGATTATTATCCAGGACTTTTAATTTGGCATTCTACCGATTTAATGAATTGGGAACCGGTAACCAATGCGCTTCATAAATATGTTGGCGCAGTTTGGGCACCCGATTTAATCAAGTACAACAATAAATATTATATCTATTTTCCTGCGAATAATACCAACTTCGTAGTTTCAGCCGATTCTATAAATGGGCCTTGGAGCGAACCAGTAGATTTGAAAATTGGCAACATAGATCCTGGACACGTAACAGATGATAAAGGGAATAGATATTTATATTTCAGCAATGGAGGCTATGTCGCTTTATCCAAAGACGGACTTTCGGTAACAAGCGAGTTAAAACATGTTTACGACGGATGGAAAATTCCGCGTGAATGGAGTATTGAATGTTTTTGTATGGAAAGGCCAAAATTATTCAAGCGTGGAGAATATTATTATTTAACGGTTGCCGAAGGAGGAACTGCGGGGCCCGCCACAAGTCATATGGTCATTTCGGCAAGATCAAAATCTCCATTAGGCCCTTGGGAAAACTCGCCTCATAATCCGATTGTGAGAACCAATAGCAGTTCTGAAACTTGGTGGTCAAAAGGACATAGCACCGTTTTTGAAGATGCAAACGGAAAATGGTGGATGATTTTTCATGGTTACGAAAAAGACTATTACAACTTAGGGCGCCAGACTTTATTGCAGCCTGTTGAATGGACAAAAGATGGCTGGTATAAAATTCCAGATAATATCGAGACCGATAAACCAATTGCAAAACCAGAAGGAAAAACGCTTCCTGAATTTTCTCTCAGTGACAATTTTGAAGGTTTGGCTCTTAAACCGCAATGGAAGTTTTATAGTGGAGTAGAAGCTTCAAGATTTAAAGTTGCCAATAACACTTTAACTATTGAAGGAAAAGGCGACGGAGTAGGAAACAGTTCGCCTCTAGTAGTTGTTCCAGGCGGACATTCGTATATGGCTGAAGTTGAAATGGAAATTGAAGGCAACGCAACAGGCGGATTAACGCTTTTTTACGATAATAAATATTACTCTGGAATACTAGCCGATCAGAACAACATTTTGGCAAACTTGAGAGGCTGGCAGTTTCCAACAGAAAAAAATACACATAATAGAAAAGTCTTTCTTCGTTTAAAGAATATCAAAAATACAGTCGATATGTTTTACAGTTTAAATGGAAAAGACTGGAAGAAAATTGAGAATTCAGTTGAGGTTTCAGGATACAATCATAATGTCTTAAGCGGATTTTTGGGATTAAGAATTGGTCTTTGTTCTATTGGAAAAGGAAGTGTGAAATTTAAGAATTTTGTTTACAAGACGCTGTAGGTTTTTTTGCCGCTAAGGCACAAAGACGCTAAGATTTTTATTAAGAATCTATTAAAATCCGCGTGCAACAATACGTTTTAGTTTTTTGCCACTAAGACACTAAGGCGCTAAATTTTATTGCTTCACGCAGATTTTAAAAGATTTTGGCAGATTAGCACAGATACTTAGTTAAGAAACTTCGATTCTTTAAAAAAAACTTAGCGCCTTAGCGTCTTCGTGGCAAATCCCCTCAATAAAATAGAACCAGTTTAAACTACGTTTCCCGCTTATAAATGAGAATATATTTCGCAATCTTTGCACTCGAAAAAAACAAGTTTATGAGCAAGACAAAATTAATCATCAATAAAAACGGATCAATCAAAATCGAAGGTGATTTTGAAATTATGGATCCAGAAGGAGCACTTTACGGTTTACAAGGAAGATCTTCATTAGGTCTTTGCCGTTGCGGATTATCTGCAAACAAACCATTCTGCGATGGAGGACACAGAAACAATTTCGAACACGATTCTGTTGCGTTTGATTTACCGCCAATGAAAACGAACTAAGAAGAATTATCTAGTTTTAAATAGTTAAACCGCATTCTGCCAGATGCGGTTTTTTTGTTTGATTTAATATACGATGCAGTTTTTAGTTTTTAAATAAAAACCTTGACTTTCTATTTTTTTCAATTGCCCCAATGAATCTATAGAAACGATAAATGATTCTTTGGATTCGGGGCAGTTGATATATTTCATGACTTTTAAATCATAACCATTTTTTGTTTTGAGATAACCATTCCCTTTTGGGTTATATGGATCAATATTAAAATCATGGATTTTAGCAATTAGAAAAGCTTCTTCTGGATTATCAATTTTATTTATAAAAGAAGCCAATTCTTTTTCATCATAAATATAATTCCATTTGGCATTTTCTAAATAAGCCACAGTATAGGAACAAGAAACTGGTTGACAGCCTTGAAAAAAACCACCATAAACTGGGGTGTAATTATATCGATTTTTTAATTTTTTATCTCCTTTATGAAAAATAGTTTTAGGTGTAATCGATAAGCAAAAGTTTACTTCCCAATAATCATAAGCTTTATTTGGATTAATTTTTTTTAGAAGGCTTTCCGTATCTACTTTTTCTGGGCGTAATGACTCATAGTTAGAGTTATTACAACCTAACAGAATTAGAAAGAGTAAGAATGCAGTTTTTTTCATTACTGTTTGTTTATATTAAACATATAATTCTCCTTTCATAGTAATAATCGAAGAACCGCCCACCAGAATATCTTCGTCACGATTCATGACTTCAATCATTGAGGGCTGCTTTAATTTAACTCCTTGAAGAATTTTATACTCTTTATCGGGTTTAGTAAATTTCTTTTGCGTTAAAAAACCAATTAAAGGGCCAGCGGCTGTTCCCGTTGCTGGGTCTTCATTTATTCCGATTATCGGATTAAAAAATCTTGTTTCAACTATATGTTCCTGACCTTCCTCTGCAGGAGCGAAACAATAAAAGCCTTCAAAATTATATTCTTTTGAGATCTGAATTAAAAGCTGGTTGTCTGGAACAAAGCTGTTCAATATCTGGCTGTTTTTTATAGGAACCATTGTATGCGCAACTTCTGTTTTAACTATTGTTGGAACAAAAGAATTTACATCCAAATCTTCGATCTTTAAACCCAGTGCCACCGCAATTCTATAAGTTGGAATTTCGCTTTTTATAACTGCCGATTTTTGATGCATTTGAACAACTGGTGAAAAATTATCCAAATCGAAACTTACTGATACAGGAATTGCCGAATGGTTCATAATTACAAACGGTTCGCTTTCATTTTGCTCCTCAAAAATGGGTATTCCTTTTAGAAGAGCTCCGCACACTGCGCCCAATAAATTGTGACCTGCGCCATCGATTTCAATTCCGGTTGGTGTAAACGAACGAACTACAAGTGCTTTTTCTCTTGTAGAATAATAGACAAATGAGGTTTCAGAATAGCGAAATTCTCTAGAAATATCCTGATAAGTTTCTAATTTTAAATTTCCATCTGTAAAAACAACCGAAAGTGGATTTCCTTTGTAGCTTTCGTTTGAGAATACGTCTAAAACGTAATATTCTAATGCTTTTCTTTCGCTCATACTTTCCTATTTTGAATCTAAAACGATTCTTAATGGAATAAAATTACGCTTTATTCTTGTATTTCAGAGACACGTTTTGTTTTTCATGGTTATTTTAATATTACTTTTTGGTTAAAAGTTGGCTTTCGAAAGCAAGAAATAAAAGCAGAAAAGTTAAAAAATACTAGGCAAAGATTTCATTTTGAATTAATTCAGTTAATTTTAAACCTTCAAAATAATGTTGTCGTTTTTATGATGTTTAAAAAGCTTTCGATAGGATTCTTTTTTCTTTTTCTAATAAATGAAGGGATGGCTCAAAATAAGATTAATCTTTTTTCTGAGATTAACTATAATTCGATTCCTGCAGTCAATTTAAATGAATATAAATCGGTTCAAGATCGCGACAACCGAATCCAAAATCCAAATATTGCTTTGGGAGTTGCTATTTCTGGCGGTGGATCGAGAGCCCAGTTTTTTAGCATGGGCATTCTTTTGGGTCTCGAAGAAATTCAAGAAGGCAATTCGAGTCGTAATTTTCTAAATGAAATCGATTATTTTTCGACTGTTTCTGGCGGATGCTATTCGGCGGGATATTACTTGACAATTCTGAAAAATAGATTGCAATATGATAATTGTTCCTTTAACGAATTTTATTTTTCAAAAGCCGATGCTTTCAAATCGGATGTCAATAAATCGGCTACTATTTTTTCTCTTTTAAATAATGGCAGAAACGAAAAAGGAGAAAAAGTCTCGATGGCGCAGCGTCTTGATCTGGAAGTTTTGCAATACGATAGCGCCAATCCAGAAAATCAGAATAAGTTTAAGACTCAAATGCTTTTGTCGGATTTCTTTATTCCGAAAGATAGCAAACTCAATCCGCAGTTGCCCATTATGGTGGCTAATGGAACGGCTTATAACAATGGAGAACGCTTTCCGTTTATGCCTCATATTATTCGAGCCTTAAAAATCAATTCGTCTTTGGCTCCAAATAAAGCTTCGCTTTCGCTTGACGAAAATCATATCAATAATGGATATGATTTTCCGCTGACTTATGCGATTACGGCTAGTTCTGCTTTTCCAGGAGTTCTTCCTAAAACGAAATTCGGAATCAAAAATCAAGATAAAATTTTATGTGTGATTGATGGTGGCGCTTCTGATAATATGGGTTACGAAACTTTGATAGAACTGCTTCACAATGATTCTAAAGTTAAAGACAAAAACAAAAAAGCACTTTTTATCGATTGTTTAGGGCAAGGAAAGAAAGCGCCTTTTATAAACGATGGTAAAATTGGATTGCTTTCTTTGCTGGAAACAGCTTCTTTATATACGGTTCAAACCAGATACATGACTTTTGAAAAAGATGTCGAAAATGTGCTGGAAAAATATAAAATTCCGACTTCAAATTATCAAGTTATTGGTTTTACAACTTTGCGTGATTATTTATTAACCTTAAAAAAGGATCAAGTTTATGAAGATTTAGTCGCGCAATTGAAAGAGACCGATGATGATGCTGGAAATTGGCTGAAACTTTATGGTAATTTTAAAGCAGAATTGATTGCAAAATTTGGTGCAGATAGTTTTAAGAAAGATAAATACGGCGAACCTATGCTTTCTAGTTTGGACAAAGAAAAATTTAAAGATTTTGATGCAAGCAAGCTTTTAATGCTATATGAATATGCTTCGCATGTTGAAACCAAACTAAAAACAACTCCAGAAGAAAAAGAAATGTTATTGCTATCTGGACGTTTTGCCGCTTATTTAAAAACCAATGAATTGAAAGATTTGCTGGTGGAGAATAAGGGAATTTATTAAAGATTTATTGCTCAAAAATAACCTTTTTGTCCGTTTTATCTGTTTTGATAATGTCGTACGGTCTTGATAGTTTTAAAGTGCTATTGCCGCTTTTTAGTCTTTCTACTTTTACAATTATCGTATTTCGGTTTTCGGTAATTTCAACAATATCTATCGAATGACCTTCTGTATTTTGAGTTTTATCTATAACCGCAATAACTTGATATTTGCTAAAATCAATATTAATTTCTTTAAAATCTTTAGACAAATTGGTAGAAACATTCATTTCTGCAATTAATTTATCCCAAGCTTTTTGGTCTTTAATAATCAAATGTATTGGTGCAAGACTTTCATCATTTGGAAAAGAATCTCCTTTAGCTATTAACGAATATTGCACATCAGAATTTGGTAAGTCATCATTCTCGCAACTCGTTAAAGCTAGCAATATGCTAAATATTAGGATAATCCTTTTCATGGTTTTGGTTTTGGTTGCAAAGACTTTTTGTGTTAAGCCTTCCCTTCTCTATATAAACAGATGCATTTTTGTTCAAATAGTTGCGTAAAAGGTGTTTAGTTTTATCTGCATCTTTTATTAGATAAAGATAACGTTAATTTTGAAGAAAGATTGTGCTCAATAACAAATAAATGTGATGCAAAAGGTTTTATTTTACTTCATGCCGTTCTCATCTATTAGCATTTGTTCTCTTATATAAGTTTGAAATGACTTATTTGTGTAATAAAGTTCTCCGCTTTCATGCCAAAATTCAACGACTTTGTCATCATTCTGATCCAAGTTTATCGCCATAAATTTTAGTCTTCAAGTTCGTTCCAGCAAATATCTATTTCACGTTGTACTTCATTTTTCAATTTTGGCAATTCGTTGGTAATCCAATCTTGGCTTTCTTTGCTGAGGTAGTTTTGATTTTCGTTTAGTTTATACTTCATGGCGCCATTAATGACGTCTATCATTTCTTCTACTTCCGATGTGCCGTTCGCAAAGTTTGGACCTATTAAATATTTTAAAATTTCTTTTTCATATAAAGGTTTATAGTAAAGAATATGGCTTACTATTGGAAAAAAGAAATAAAAATGATCGGTGGGGTTTGATGGATATTGTATTTTATGTAAAGCTGTTATTAAAGAGTCTGATTCTGAATCTGTAGTTTGAAAATTCAACTTTTTTAAAAGATCGAAACAAATTTTGGAGTGAGGCAGTATTTTTCCAACTTTTTCCATATAAGTAAATGTTTTTTCAAAATTAGTGTGGTCATTATTTCCAAAAGAACTAATAAGAGAGGACATTTTCTTTTTCATTTCAAATCTGTGGAGTAGTCTAAATGATACATTTTTGCGATGTATTTATTTAGAAGTTTTTAATTGGCGGAAGAGTTTTAGATAATGCTAAATTACAATTTTCTATTTAGTGAGGACGAAATTAAAGCTCAATGAGCTAGGAAACATGCAAAAAAATGTAATTTATATTATTATTTCTCTCAACTTTGCATCACAATCTTTTAAATAAAAACACAAATGGAATTCGGTAAAATCATAATTTCAGAAACTGCAGCGAATAGTGAAAATCCGCAAGACGTTGTCAATTCGAATATTTCAGTAATCAATTTAATGCGCGAAGAAAAGATAGACGACGATTTAATTCACGAAGATGCTTTAATGAGTTATTATTTAGATTTTTACGCTTCAAAATATACGGAAGGAAATTTTTCTAAGTTCGTTTATGATTCGGGGTGGAATAAAGAATTGAACGAATTAATAGAAGAAGGTTTAGCTTTAATTGGAGCAGAAAAACATTTGGAATTGTTTAAAGAGCAATGCCGTAAGCTGCGTTTGCAGAGTACGATCAAATTAGGGAAATTTCTAAAAGAGAAATACGATACTCTAAATGCTTTCAAAGATTTACTAAACAACAATGCTTATTTTGAATTGGATGAAAATTTGGTTGAATTGAATGCTGCATTCTTAAAATCGCATCCCGATACAGAAGTGCTTTCGGTAGAAGAAATGTTTGCAACACTGGAAGAGTTTATAGGACACGAAATTAAGAGAGATTAAGTTTTTATTTTTTTTGCGGTGGTTTGTAAGAAAATTATATATTTGAAATGCCCTAAAATTTCTAACAAACCTAAGTCTATGAAAAAAACGATTCTTTTAAGCACCGTTTTGATGTTTTTGTTTTCTTGCGGGAAAAATGAAAAGGTTCCAAACGATGCCGAGGTTGAGTATCAGGAACTCCTTTCGGAAACACAAGCTCATCTTGGTCTTAATAAAAAACCAATAAAAAAACTCATTTTTAAAAATCTGGATGAGATCGAAGATTCTAAAGAAATGAATCTGAAGTTGCTCTCCATAGTAGCATCAAACTTAAAAATCAAATATTCAGATATTAAAATTGCCGAATCGAGTTCCATCAATTTTGATAATCAAACCACTTTTTTTGTCCTGACAACTGTTGCGCACGATAAAAAAGTGTTGAAATCTCCAGATGAAGAAGAAATGGGAAATTATTTTCAGCGTAAATACTTATTTGTGAATCGGGAAGACGGAAGCATAATTGCCGAAGAATTTGATGAGAATCTAGGTTATTATGATAATGAAGCCATTCAGTTTTCAAAATCGCATATTTTGAAAGAACTTGTTTTTTTAAACGAAAATACTCCAGCAATTGCCTTTTATACAGAAGCGAGTGCAAGCAGTAGAATTGTTTTGTATTCGGAGAAGAAATTCACATTGGTTACTTTGGCTGACAATGAAATTAAAAAGGTCTTATACGAATATCCAATTCGATTAACGAATGGCGATTCTAACGGAAGCGGGACTTTTCAAGTAGAAACTCTAGAAACCGGTATGAGCTTTTCGGATCATAAAACGAATGGTTATTTTGATTTGATCATAACCAAAAACTTTTCTTATGAAGAAGCGTTCGAAAGTGATGCTGAAAACGGAATCGCAGAAAAAAGTGATCTGAAAATTAAAAAAGAATTAGAGAAGATTAAGTATAACGGAAGAGAATACGCTTTTCACAGAGACGACAGACATCGTTTTCTGGAGTAAAATTCAAAAAAAGCGAAATAACATCAAGGGCACTTTTATAGTGCTTTTGTTGTTTATAGGAGATTTCGGTTTTACTGCAAAACTTTGACCTATTGTTAACAAACATTTCCTTAAATTTGCTTCCGTTATAAAAAATACAATAGTTATAAAAATCAAGCTATGTTACAAATTGCATTTATTAGAGAAAATCAAGAGAAAGTAATCAAGGCTTTAGCAAAGCGAAATATCGATGCTAAAAGCGTTGTTGAAGAGGTGGTTCAATTAGACGAAAATCGTCGTGCTGCACAGGTGGAATTAGACAATACTTTATCAGAATCTAATAAATTGTCCAAAGATATTGGTGAATTGATGAAAGCTGGAGAGAAAGCGAAAGCCGCAATCTTAAAAGAAAAAACAGTTTCACTAAAAGAGAAAAGTAAAGAACTGAGCGAAAAAGCAGAAGCTTTGGCTGTTGAGTTAACCAATAAATTATACACTTTACCCAACCTTCCGGCAGATATTGTTCCTGAAGGAAAAACGCCAGATGACAATTTGAATGTTTTTCAAGAAGGAGATATTCCAGTTTTGCATGAAGGCGCACAACCGCACTGGGAATTGGTAAAGAAATACGATATTATCGATTTTGAATTGGGTGTAAAAATTACTGGAGCAGGATTCCCTGTTTACAAAGGAAAAGGAGCAAAGCTGCAACGTGCTTTGATCAATTATTTCTTAGACAAGAATACAGCTGCAGGATACAACGAAGTCCAGGTGCCTCATTTGGTAAACGAAGCTTCAGGTTTTGGAACGGGACAATTACCAGACAAAGAAGGACAAATGTATCATTCTACAATCGATGATTTATATTTGATTCCAACGGCTGAGGTTCCAGTTACGAATTTATTCCGCGATGTTATTTTAAACGAAAGTGATTTGCCAGTTTTGCATACGGCCTATACGCCATGTTTTCGTCGTGAAGCTGGTTCTTACGGAGCACACGTTCGCGGTTTAAACCGTTTGCACCAATTTGATAAAGTTGAAATTGTGCGTGTGGAGCATCCTGATAATTCTTACGCAGCTTTAGACGGAATGGTAGAACATGTAAAAGATATTTTAAAAGAATTAAAATTGCCTTACAGAGTTTTACGTCTTTGCGGAGGAGATATGGGATTCACATCGGCTTTGACTTACGATTTTGAAGTATTTTCTACAGCGCAAGATCGTTGGTTAGAAATCAGTTCTGTTTCTAACTTTGAAACGTTCCAGGCAAATCGCTTGAAACTACGTTTTAAAGACAAAGACGGAAAAAATCAATTGGCGCACACACTTAACGGAAGTTCATTAGCGCTTCCTAGAGTTTTGGCTGGAATTATAGAAAATTACCAAACTCCAGAAGGAATTGTAATACCAGAAGTTTTACGTCCTTACTGCGGATTTGATATTATAAACTAAAAAAAGATAGTTTTTAAGATACAAACCTAACAGGTTTTAAAACCTGTTAGGTTTTCTTAATTTATAGAAATTAAAAAACGGAGCATGATGAATGGAATTTTAAACTGGAACGTAGATCCTGTTATTTTCTGGATTACAGATAGTTTTCCTTTAAAATATTACGGAGCTCTTTTTGCCTGCGGAATTCTTTTAGGTTTCTACATTGTTAGAAATATTTATAAGAAAGAAAATCTTTCGCTAGATAATCTCGATACTTTATTGATTTATGTAATTGTCGGAACCGTTTTAGGCGCTAGACTTGGACATTGTTTCTTTTACGAACCGGAGTATTTCTTGAAACATCCGATAGAAATTCTTTTACCGATTCAGAAAATAAAAGGAGTTTATCAATTTGTGGGTTACCAAGGTTTGGCAAGTCACGGAGGATTGATCGGAGTTATAACGGCAATGATTTTGTACTGCCGAAAATATAAAGTTCAGTTTTTAGGACTTTTAGATAAAATGGCAGTTGCTGTTCCTGTAACGGGTACTTTTATCAGAATGGGGAATTTTATGAATTCTGAAATCTACGGAAAACCAACCAACAGAAATTGGGGAGTTGTTTTTGAAAGAGACGATCTAATCCCGAGACATCCAACACAATTATATGAAGCTTTTGCTTATTTGTTGATTTTTGGAATTCTGTTTTATATGTACAAATCAGAAAAAATTAGAAATGCACAAGGATTAATCTTTGGAACTTTCTTAACTTTATTATTCACAGCTCGTTTTATAATTGAATTTTTCAAGGAAAATCAAGAAGCTTTTGAGAACAATATGCTGATTAATATGGGACAAATTTTAAGCATCCCGTTTATTTTAATTGGTTTAGGATTGATTTTTTGGAAAACTAAGAAAGTCTCAGTATACAGTGACAGTTTACAGTTACCTAAAAACTAAAAAAGTTCCGGTTTGCAGTTTAGGTATGACTGAAAACCGCGACTGCGACTGAAAAACTAAATAAAAAGGCAGTATGAGAAACATATTGATCGGAATCGTTTTATTATGTTCTGGTTTGGCGTTTGGTCAAAACGAGCAGCTGGCTCAATATTATTACGACAAAGGTGATTTTGATAAAGCTAAGATCAGTTATGAAGAGCTTTTAAGAAGCGCGCCATCCAATACGCAGTATTTTTTACGAACTGTAGATTGTTATCAGCAATTGCAGCAGTTTGCTAACGCTGAAAAAGCTATTCAAGATCGTTACAATCGTTACAAACAAGGTGTGTTTTTGGTTGAATTAGGATATAATTTCCAGTTGCAGAAAAACGATTCGAAAGCTAAAAATTACTACGAACAGGCGATCGAAAAAATAAAGGTCAATCCAAACGATGTGTATGGAGTTGCGAGTTCGTTTGAGAAAAAAGTATTATTAGAATATGCTTTAAAAGCGTATCAGACTGCAATGCAGATTCAGCCAAACTTCAATTTCAATTTTCAGATCGGAATGTTGTATGGACAGTTAGGTAAAACCGATTTAATGATTGATTTGTTATTGACAGAATCTTTTACAAATCCACAGAATACCAATTTGATTCAGACGCAACTGTCGCGATTCATGAATGGCGAAACCGATAATACGGCTTTTAAAGATGCAATGCGAAAAGCCTTAATCTTGAAAACCCAGAAAGATCAGGATGTTTTTTGGAATCATTATTTGAGCTGGTTTTATGTGCAGCAAAAGGAATTTGGAAAAGCCTTTATTCAGGAAAAAGCCATTTACAAACGCGAACCAGAATCGTTGATGAGTATCGTCAATTTGAGTCAGTTTGCGATGAATGAAGGAGACACCGATACGGCTGAGGAAATTCTGAATTTTATTCTCCAAAACACAAAAGATCGTGATTTACTGATTCAGTGTAATGCCTATTTAATGCAAATTAAGATCGATAAAGCGCAGGAAAAAGATTATCCAGCCATCAATCAAGAATTGCAGCAATTATTGGCAACTTACGAAATCAGTCCTTTTACCTTATCTTTGCAAATCATTCAAGCCCATTTTCTGGCCTTTAATTTGAAAAAGACAGAAGAAGGAAAGGCAGTTGTCAAAAAAGCTTTAGAATTAAATTTAAATGAATATCAAAAGGCAGACGCTAAAATGGAGCTCGCTGATATTCTGCTTTTAGAAGAAAAGTACAATCAGGCACTTATTTACTATTCGCAGATTCAATTGGATTTAAAGAATGATGTAATGGCGCACGAAGCGAGTTTGAAAGCGGCTAAAACAAGTTATTACAAAGGCGATTTCGAATGGGCGAATAAACAGTTTAAAGAATTAAAAGCAGCCAATACGCAGTTAATTGCAAACGATGCTTTAGAATATTTTCTTTTAATTAATGATAATACCGCAGCAGATTCGACTCAAGTGGCACTGAAACAATTTGCAAAAGGAGATTTTTTAATTTATCAGAATAAAAAACAAGAAGCGATTGCACAGTTTCAGAATATTTTAAAAACCTATAAAGGTCAGGAAATAGAAGCCGTAACATTATTGCGTTTAGGAAAAGTTTACGAAAGCCAGAAAGATTTTGCTTCGGCTTTAAGTCAATACCAGCAGATTATAGACAATCACAGCGACGGAATTTATGTTGATGAAGCGCTATTTTTCTCAGCCGAAATTTACAACGACGAACTAAAAGATCCAGAAAAGGCAAAGCCTTTATATGAAAAGGTAATTTTTAATCATCAAGACAGTATTTACTTTGTCGATGCCAGAAAAAAATACCGCGAGTTAAGAGGGGATAAGAATTTATAAATTCCAATATTTTAAATTCCAAATTCCAAGAATAAAAATTAGTAAAATGATGATTTGAAAAGATTTAAGAGGCAAGAGGAAAAACTCAGAACCTTAGAATCTAAGCATCTCAGAACCTTAGAAAAAATGATTATTTACAACGTTACCACAAACATACACGAAAGCGTTCATGACCAATGGTTAAAATGGATGCAGGAAAAGCACATACCAGAAATTCTGGCTACTAATAAATTCTCTTCGGCGCGAATTGTAAAAGTTTTGGTTGAAGAAGAAATGGGCGGAATTACGTATTCTGTGCAATACATAACAGACAGCAAGGAAACGCTAGAGAAGTTTTATATCGAAGACGAACCAGAATTTCACAGGGAAGCATTAGGTTTATTTGCAGATAAAATGCTTTCTTTTAGAACAGAATTGGAAGTTATTTCGGAACACTAATATTTAGTGTTCAGTTTTTAGTAATTAGTATTCAGTCAAAAGAAATTAAATCTTTGTGTCTTTGAGCCTTTGTGGCAAAAAAAAGAATACTTTTGCGCCCTCGTGGCAAACAAGAAATGAAATGGAAAAAGTAAAAGCCAAAAAACATTTAGGACAGCACTTTCTTAAAGACGAAAGCGTAGCAAAAGCTATTGCAGACACTTTAAGTCTGAAAGGGTACGATGAGGTTTTAGAAATAGGACCAGGAATGGGTGTGCTTACTAAGTATTTGCTTGAAAAGCCAATTACTACACATGTTATAGAAATCGATACCGAATCTGTAGCGTATTTGGATGCACATTATCCAAAATTAAAAGACAAGATTATTTCTCAGGATTTCCTGAAGTATAATATAAATGAAGTTTACCAAGACAAACAGTTTGCCATAATTGGAAACTTTCCGTACAATATTTCTTCTCAGATTGTTTTTAGGACATTAGATCTTAAACATCAGATTCCTGAATTTTCAGGAATGTTCCAGAAAGAAGTAGCCGAGCGCATCTGCGAAAAGAAAGGCTCGAAAACCTACGGAATACTATCCGTTTTAGCCCAGGCTTTCTATACTACAGAGTATCTGTTTACGGTTGATGAAAACGTTTTTATTCCTCCGCCCAAGGTGAAATCGGGTGTGATGAGAATGACCCGAAAGGAAGATTACAGTCTTCCTTGCAGCGAAAAGTTATTTTTTACAGTTGTAAAAACCGCTTTTCAGCAGAGACGAAAAACATTACGTAACAGTTTGAAAACATTAAATTTATCAGACCATTTGCGAGAAGACACTATCTTTGATAAACGTCCGGAGCAGCTTAGCGTCGATGAATTTATTGAACTAACTCTAAAAATAGAAACCGATGGAGTTCAAAGTTAGTAAAGAATTTATACACCAGCTAGAGGAGCTGATCAATAAGAAAAACGACAATGAATTAGAAGTTTTACTTAATGATCTGCACCACGCTGATATTGCCGAAATTTTAGACGAATTAGATTTCGACGAGGCAACTTATATCTTTAAGGTTTTAGATAGTGATAAAACAGCCGAGATTCTTCTTGAATTGGAAGAGGATCTGCGTGAAAATATCTTAAGCCGACTTTCACCAAAGGAAATCGCAGAAGAGCTTGACGAGCTTGAAACCAATGATGCTGCCGATATTATCGCAGAACTTTCGCAGGAAATCAAAGCGGAAGTAATCTCTGAAATATTAGACGTTGAACACGCCAAAGATATTGTTGATCTTTTGCGTTACGACGAAAACACTGCAGGTGGTTTGATGGGTAAAGAGCTTGTAAAAGTGAATGAAAATTGGAACGTTTTGACCTGCGTTAAAGAGATGAGAATTCAGGCTGAAAATGTATCTCGAGTACATTCTATTTACGTAGTCGATGATGAAAACCGATTAAAAGGAAGATTATCGCTGAAAGATTTACTGACTTCTTCTACCAAAACTCAGATTGGTGAAGTCTATATCCGAAAATTAAATTTTGTAAATGTTGATACAGAAGACGTAGAGGTCGCTCGTATCATGCAGAAATACGATTTAGAGGCAATTCCGGTTGTTGACGAATTAGGCCGTTTGGTGGGAAGAATTACCATTGACGATATCGTAGACGTAATAAAGGAAGAAGCCGATAAAGATTACCAGTTAGCTGCCGGTATTACCCAAGACGTTGAATCGAATGACAGCGTTTACGAATTAACCAAAGCGCGTTTGCCATGGCTTTTGATCGGAATGGTGATCGAAATTGTAGCGTCTTTTGTTTTGAAAGGCAATGAAGCAACTTTTCAGAAATATTCTACACTAATCATTTTTGTTCCTTTACTTTCGGCAACTGCTGGAAATATCGGAGTTCAGGCTTCGGCAATCGTAGTACAAGGTTTGGCAAACGGAACACTTAAAGATTTCAGCCGTGCTTATTTTACTAAAGAAATTACCGTTTCAATGATTTCCGGAAGTATCATTTCGTTTCTTTTGTTATGCTATCATTCTATCATGTATCAGCAGTATTTAGTAGGATTTGCGATTTCAATTTCAATGATTGTTGTGATTTTGTTTGCGGCGACTTTAGGAACTTTGGTTCCTCTTTTCTTAAATAAAAATAAAATTGATCCCGCAATTGCGACTGGTTCGGTTTATCACAACGACCAACGACGTATTCGGAATTATGCTCTACTTTGGAGTAGCAAACTTAATTCTTGGATTTTAGATTTTTGCCACAAATTAGTAGATTACAGTGATTTAAGATCTCTAAAATCTACGTAATTTACAGGCGGAAAAAATGCTGTTTATCAGCTACAAATAATTAAAGCCAACCAGAATGAAAGTACACATAATTGGAGGAGGAAACCTTGGGGTTTCTATTGCCTTGGGAATTGCTAAATTCTCGAAAAACAACCAAGTTACTGTCACAAGAAGAAACATAGCAAGCATTCAATATTTATCTGAATATGGAATTGCTGTTTCTAACGATAATAAACACAACATCCAAGATGCCGATGTTGTAATTCTAACTATAAAACCGTATCAGGTAGATACTGTTTTGGCCGAAATTTTGCCCGTTATTCAAAACAAAACAATTGCTTCAGCAGTAAGCGGATTGTCTTTGGATGTGCTTCAAACCAAAACAAACTACGAATATCCAGTTGTTCGCATTATGCCAAATATTGCAGCACAGTTTGGAGAGTCGGCAACTTGTATTTCTTTTCCAGAAAAATATGCAGCAAATGCTTCGCCAATTGTTGATTTATTCCAAGATTTAGGAACTGCTCCTGTAATCGACGAAAAATTGATGGATGCGGCAACCGTTTTAGGTGCTTGTGGAACTGCGTATGCATTGCGTTATATTCGCGCGTCTATGCAGGCAGGAATCGAAATTGGTTTTGATTCTAATACCGCTTTAGCAATTGCGGCGCAAACCGTAAAAGGAGCAGCAAAAATGCTTTTAGAAGAAAAAGTGCATCCAGAACAATTAATCGACCGTGTGACAACACCACAAGGTTGTACAATTGTCGGTTTAAATGAAATGGAGCATAATGGCTTCAGTTCGTCTTTAATTAAAGGGATTAAGACTTCTTTGAAACAAATCAAAGGTTAGGTTTTTAAAGAAATTCCAAATAGTTTTAAATTCCAAATTCCAATTTTTGTTGGGGTTTGGGATTTTTTTTATGGATAACTATTTTCAGTCTGAGCGAAGTCGAAGACCTTACACGCTGTAAAATCCTTCGACTTCGCTCAGGAAGACAAACAGGATACAAGATTGTTATTGTTTAGATTGAAATTTGAGATTTAGAATTTTTTCACGAGCAACGATTGTCAGTCTGAGCGGAGTCGAAGACCTTATATGCTGTAAAGTCCTTCGACTTCGCTCAGGAAGACAAACAGAATACTAGATTTTATTGTTTAGATTGGAATTTGTGATTTTTGCCTTTAATATTTAATAACGTCTTTCTGAGCAGTACTCAAATAAGAAAGGAAGATTGTCTTCATTCAAAACATCTTTAAACATTGTTCGATGGTAATCGATTCCTAAGTTCTCGATTTTTGTACTGTCGATTTTGTGATTTTTTCTAAGCATCCATTTTACAAGAATTAAAGAATCTACATCACGAAGTGCAGGTCCAGTGCTTTTGGAGTCTAATTTGTGACAGGCAGCACAATTCGAATTAAAAATCTCTTTTCCTTTGTATAGATTTCCTGTTAATTCAAAAGCTTGGGTTCCGCAAAACGAAACGGGTATTTGAGGATTTAAGTTAGGGTTTGGAGGAGTATATTTTATTTGATAAATAATAATACCAACAAGCAATAGTATGAGTGATATTGATATCGCAAGTATTTGCCTGATTCTTTTCATTTAATAACCTTAGGAAATTTGAATTTTATTTCAATCTATTTAGCGTGTATTTCAAATAAATAAATCCCATAAGTCCCGCTAAGAAAGAAGCAATTAGAATCGCTATTTTAGAAAAAACAATAATTTCAGGATTTTTAAAAGCAAGAACGGTAATGAAAATCGACATGGTAAAACCGATTCCGCCGAGCATTCCTGCGCCTAAGATATGCGCCCATTTTAAATTTTTCGGCAAAGTGCACAAACCTGCCGTTACACCAACAGAAGAGAAAAGTAAAATTCCAAGTGGTTTTCCGACTACTAGTCCGAGAATGATTCCGTAAGTATTGGCGTGATTTAAGCCTTCGTGCCAGTTTTCGGTAATCGTTAGAGCAGTATTGGCAATGGCAAACAAAGGCAAAATAAAAAAAGCGACAGGTTGGTGTAAAAAATGCTGTAACCTGTATGAAGACGTTTTCTCGCCACCATCTCCAAACGGAATAACAAATGCTAAAATTACACCCGTTATTGTGGCATGAACTCCAGAATTAAGCATAAAGTACCACATTATGACTCCGCCAATGAGATACGGAATGAGATTGTGAATTTTCATTCGGTTTAAAACAAAAAGAAGGCACCAAATTCCAAGTGCAATTCCGAGGTTTAAAAAAGAAATAGAAGTCGTGTAGAAAATAGCAATCACGATAATGGCACCCAAATCATCAATTACAGCCAAAGCGGTTAAAAATACTTTTAAAGAAGCTGGAACTCTGTTTCCTAGAAGCGATAAAATTCCGATAGCAAAAGCAATATCGGTCGCCATTGGAATTCCGGCTCCGTTTTGAGTTGTTGTTCCGTAATTTAAAACCAGAAATATTGCGGCAGGAACCAGCATTCCGCCAAAAGCAGCCATTATGGGCAATGAAGCATTCTTAATATTGGATAATTCACCATGATAAATCTCGCGTTCCAGTTCTAAACCAATCAAAAGAAAGAAGATGGTCATCAATCCGTCATTGATCCAATCGGTTACAGAATGTCCTGAAAATTCTTTTTCCCAAAAAGAAACATACGGAATTTGAACTGAAGAGTTAGCGAGAAAAAGAGATAAAATCGTGACCACGAGCAAGATAATTCCTCCCGATTTTTCGTTTTCAAAAAAGGCTTTAAAAGTCTTGGTTAATTTCATTGGGAAGATTTTCTGAAGATTTATATGATAGATTGTAAAATCTTTATTCTTTCAAAGTTAAAAAAAAATCTGACCAATAAAAAGTTTAGGCGCAAAGGCGCAAAGATTCAGAGGTTCAAAGTTTTTTGTAATAGGAAAAACTTTGGGGCTTTGTGACTTGACGAGATCAAATTAACCGTATTTTTGTGTTTTATAAAATTCAGAAAAAAATGAGCATAAAAATTCTTCATATCGACAGCAATAATCCAATTTTATGGAATCAATTGGAAGAAGCTGGTTTCGAAAATCACGCCGATTTCAAATCTTCAAAAGAAGAAATTGAAGCGAAAATTCAAGACTATAACGGAATCGTAATTCGCAGCCGTTTCAAGATTGATCAGACTTTTTTAGACGCTGCAACAAAGTTGCAATTTATTGCGAGGGTTGGCGCAGGTCTGGAAAGTATTGACTGTGAGTATGCTTCTTCAAAAGGAATTCATCTTATTGCCGCTCCAGAAGGAAACCGCAACGCTGTTGCAGAACATTCGCTTGGCGTAATTTTATCTTTATTTAATAATCTAAACCAAGCTGATTCAGAAGTAAAGGCCGGACAATGGAATCGCGAAAGCAATCGTGGCCATGAATTGGATTTAAAAACGGTCGGAATTATCGGTTACGGAAATATGGGAAAAGCTTTTGCTAAAAAACTGAGAGGTTTTGATACAGAAGTTTTATGTTATGATATTTTGGATAACGTTGGCGATGAAAATGCGAAACAAGTTTCGTTGGAAGAATTACGTGAAAAAACAGACGTTTTAAGTCTTCACCTTCCGTGGACACCAGAAACAGATAAAATGGTTGATAGCGACTTTATAAATGCGTTTAAAAAGCCTTTTTGGATTATTAATACTTCGCGCGGTAAAAACATTGTTACGGCCGATTTGGTTGAAGCTATGAAGTTTAAAAAAGTTTTAGGTGCAGGTTTGGATGTTTTAGAATACGAAAAGCTTTCGTTTGAAACTTTATTCCAAGAAAATAATACACCCGAAGCACTTCAATATCTTATGGAGGCAAAAAATGTATTACTAACGCCTCATATTGCAGGTTGGACTTTTGAAAGTCATGAGCGTTTGGCTCAGGTAATTGTCGATAAAATCAAAGCGGTTTATAGTAAAAAATAGTCTACAGCCTTTAGATTTTAATAACGAGTTTTTTCCTGTAAATTTTATTTGGCAAGATTAGTTTTATTTGTTAATTTTTAATAATATTGTTTCCGAATTTAAAAGAATGAGTCTAAATAGATTCTTTTTTTAAGTTCGGAGAAAACCGAAAATCCCAAGAGTAGGTTCAAAAACAAATTATCCTAAGTATGATTGAATGGTATAAAATTGCCATGTTCCAGAACTATTCGAATTTTAGCGGAAGAGCTAGAAGAAGTGAATACTGGTATTTTCGTCTCACAACAGCACTTTTGTTTTTTGTGTTTATTTTTTTAGGAGGGATACTAACCGCAGTTTTAGGTACAACAGCAGGTTTTTCAATTGCAGTAGGATTGTTTTGCCTTTATGCGATAGCTTCTATCATTCCATCTTTAGCTGTTACAGTTAGAAGAATGCATGATATTGGCAAAAGTGGCTGGACAGTTTTGGTCTCTTTAATTCCCTTAGCAGGGCCTATCTGGATATTAGTTTTGTTAATAACAGAAGGGGAGCATGGCGAAAACTATTACGGTCCAGAATCCTAAAAGTACTATTGAAGAAATTGATGAAATCGGAATTAATAATTAACTAAATAATATAAAAATGGAAACTACAAAACCAGAAAGCTGGAATACGCCATCTCAACCTAGACAAGAGAATAAAAAAGTATTAGCAGGAATTATGGGAATTATTTTTGGATACTTAGGTATTCATAAATTTATCTTAGGATACACTCAAGAAGGAATCATCCAAATTGTAATTACAATCGTAACTTGCGGAGTTGGTAGTATAATTGGATTCATTGAAGGAATCATCTATTTGACAAAATCAGATGAAGATTTTTACCAAACGTACCAAGTTGGTAAAAAAGGCTGGTTTTAAGAGAAAAACGCATATAATACTAGAAATCCCATTCAGAACTGAATGGGATTTTTTTATGGTTTAAAAATGTCTTTTTATGATAGTATAAAAACTTTTAGTGGCTATTCGCGATTGGCAAAGTGAGTAATCTTGCACTCTGTTTAAAAGTATAAATGGAGTTACTGAAAATCCTTAAGAGTAGGGAATTATAAAAATAAAATATGGAAAACACAGGATTAAATTCAGGAAAAGCTGAGAATAAAAAAACAACTGCAGGGATCTTAGGAATCGTATTAGGATCTTTTGGTGCGCATAAATTTTATTTAGGTTATCAAAAGGAAGGAATCATTCAACTTGTGGTTACGGTAGTAACATGCGGTTTAGGCGGAATGGTTGGTTTTGTTGAAGGAATTATTTACTTAACAAAATCGGATGATGAGTTTTATCAAACGTATCAAGTTGGAAAAAAACCTTGGTTCTAAAAAATTTATAAATCCCATTTCTGATTGCTGAAATGGGATTTTTTTTGAAATTTCTCCCAAAGAAATGATTTTAACTTAAGACATTATAATAAAAATTTTCTTTTACTAAATAAAAAACGTTACTTCATTGTAATTAAATTTTAATGTAAAATATGGGATTATTTAGTAGAAACAATAAGATTGAAAAGCCTGAAGTTCTTCTTGAACTTCGAAGTCCAAATTGTCCAATAACAGCGGTTGTAGAACAAGACAATAGAACAGCTTATTTTTATTTGTTTGGTGATAACGAAGATTTTGGTATGAAAAGCTGCTGGATTCGAAATTTAACTGAAGCACCAGAAAAAATAGAAACAAAACTGATGGAAAAAGGTGTTCCTCCTATGTTAACCAAAGAGTTTTGCAAATTCCCGAAAGGTCAAGAGGCACTTAGTTCTGATAATTTGGAAATTGTTTGGTTGGAAGAAGGGGATGGGGCAGCATTATTGGAAAATGGAGAGATTTTATGCGTAATTCCTAGTTGGGGTGGCGATGGAGGATTTTATGGATATGCACGTGATTGCAACGGTACAGGGGATTTTGCATGGGAGTTTTCAGAAGATAATGAAATGCGCAAACGTATCGAGAATGCCATTGAATTTTTTGAATCATGGGATAAACAGCCTAATCCTTTTCAATTGGTACAGCCAGAAATCTTAAATTACTACGATGAAATATTCGGTAAAAGTGAAAAATATTTCGCAATTGATGAACCAGAATGACCTCCAAAAGGTTTGTATGTGCTTGAAGGAAAAGAAAAGACTGTTTTTGCAACTGTAGCAGTATCATTACGTCCACAGCCAAAAGTAGAAATGTATTGTGAAAATCCTAATGAAGTGAATAGGATTGAACTTGGAGTTATTTTAAAGTCAGGAATGACAAATGAGCAAGTAAATGACGTTGCTGGTCTAGTAAGCGGAATTACAATGATTCCATGGGACTATATTACATTTTTAGCAGAAGGACATACGGTAGAATTTCAAACAAGTATTAGTGAAAAATTTAAGTATGCAGTTCTTACCAATAACTTAAAAGTTTTGCCTCAAATGAAATTTCCTGGCTATGCCGATTCAAATGTGACTTTTTTATGGATAGTGCCTGTTTCAGAAAGAGAATTGGAGGAAATGAAAGAATCTGGTTCACAATCTGTACTAAATGAACTTGACAAGTTAGGAGAGGAAATATTCAATTTAAATCGAAATGAAGTGGTTTAAAGAATATAGATATAAAAACAGAACAAAATGGTTATCCGTATAAAAAGAAAGAGATTAATTTTAATAGGTAATGAGTAGAGAAATTAATTGGATTGAGCTAGATGCATCTATCATAAAACTAAATCCAATGGAACAGTTGATGGCTTGTACTAGCTTAGAAAATGACAATGTAGGTGGTAATGAGTGGATGTCTTTAATAACTCCAACTTCTGAAAATATGGAATGTTTTGTAATTTCATTATCGAATAATGCTCAATTTAAATTTACGGATAAAATTATTGACGTTTTTAAGGACATATGCAAAGATATTTTAAGTAAATGTAGTTCTGAACAAATAAAAATAATGGTGGATGATGAAGTTAAAAAGGGAAATAATGGAGAATTGATTGATGCAGGAGGAGGAATGTTGCAAATAATTGTTCCAAAAAATTTATTGAATTATTCTAAATCTAAAATTGAAAACATCTTTAAGAAAGAAAGAAATGTTGTTGAAGAAAATGAATGGTGGCTAGATTGAAATAGCCGATAGCGCGGATTTGCAATCCGTGCCCGTTCCAATTAAGAAACAAATAGAAAATTCCATTTACTAATTAAGCAAATGGGATTTTCTATTTTATATCAAAAGAGAAAACTTAATCTTCCTTCTCAGATAATTTACGTTCCAATTCAATCTGAAACTCTTCGATAACTGGTTTCATTGTGCTTTCTGGAATATCTGCAATTCTAATGTACATTAAACCGTCAATAGCATTGTTGAATAATGGGTCAACGTTGAAAGCTACAACTCTTGCATTTTGTTTGATGTATTTCTTAATTAAAACAGGCAAACGTAAGTTCCCTGGTTCCAATTCGTCAATAATTTTGTCAAACTTGTTCAAGTCAGATTCTGCTTCGTCGAAGATAAAATCTTTATCGGCGTCTTTTAGTTTTACTTTGTACGCTTTTTTCGGGTGAATGTATTGTGCGATATACGGATCGTAATAGTTCGATTTCATGAACTCAATCATCAATGATTTAGAGAAATCTGAAAACTGATTACTGATACTTACACCTCCAACTAAATATTTGTGTTCTGGATGGCGCAAAGTGGTGTGAATAATACCTTTCCACAATAAGAACAAAGGCATTGGTTTTTGCTGATAATCTTTTACAATAAATGCACGACCCATTTCGATCGATTTGTGCATCATATCATGAAGTTCTGGTTCAAACCTGAAAAGATCCGTTAAGTAAAAACCTTCAATTCCGTATTTTGGATAAATTTCAGAACCTAATCCCATACGGTAAGCACCTGCGATTTTTTTGGTTTCATCATCCCATAAAAACATATGGTGATAATATTGGTCGTATTCGTCTAAGTCAATAGATTCATTTGTTCCTTCTCCAACTTCACGAAAAGTAATTTCGCGAAGACGCCCTATTTCATGTAAAATGTTCGGAATCTCTTTTGCACTTGCAAAGAAAACCTCATAGTTTTTGCTTTGTAAAAATCTGCTGTCATTATCACGCAATGCCTGAACTTCATCAATCAATTTTGATTCGCTTGCAGCTGTTACAATTTTTTTAGGTGCTTTTGGTATTTTAAGACTTGCTGTATCAATCAGTTTGGTGTCTTTTTCAAACGGATTGGCTAGCATATAGGTTTTCTTTCTCAAGAATTCTGAGTATTCTTCAAAAGATTCAATTTCGTTTTGTTCAGATACAGAAATTGGTTTTCCAATACGAACTTTAATTACACGATCTTTCTGCGTTAACAGTTCAGAAGGTAATTTTGCAGTACGTAAAGTATCGTCAATTTTAGAAAGCCAGTAGAATAATTTACTGTTTTTGGCATGAAAATAAATCGGAACTACAGGAACTTTTGCTTTTCTAATTAGTTTAAGAGCACCTTCTTCCCAAGGTTTATCCACTACTAATTTACCATCTTTATAGGTAGAAACTTCACCAGCAGGAAAAATACCCAGTGGTTTTCCGTCGCTTAAATGGCGCAACGTTTCTTTAATACCAATTACGCTCGATTTTGCATCCTTATGGTTTTCAAAAGGATTAACCGGCATAATGTATTTTTTCATCGGAACAATTCTGTGTAATAAGAAATTGGCAATGATTTTGAAATTTGGCTCTCTTTCAAGCATTAATTTCAAAAGTAAAATTCCATCAATTCCTCCAAGCGGATGATTTGAAATGGTAATATACGCACCATCTTTTGGTAGACGTTTTAAATCTTCTTCTGGGATTTCGAACTTAATTTCCATTTCATCCAAAATTCCGTTCAAAAACGCAAGGTCTTCCAAGTGTTTATTGCGGTCGTAAATTTTATTAAGGGTCGAGATCTTAAGAACCTTCATAAGAATCCAGCCAGAAAAGGTACCGAAAACTCCGTACTTTTCAACATTTATTGCCTTTGCAACTTCTTTCGCGGTAACTAAACCCATGTACTACTTTTAATTTATTAGAACAGCGAACAAAGATAACAAAAAAGTCTACTTTTCGTTGTTTCCAAGACAAACTTTGCACTTTTTTATTACATTTGAAATCCTTAAAAAAATCACTGATGAAAATTATTTCTTATAATGTAAACGGAATTAGAGCCGCAATAAACAAAGGGTTTATTGAGTGGTTGCAACAAGCAAATCCTGATATTATCTGCCTTCAGGAAATAAAAGCTACGCAAGATCAAATTCCGGTAGATGATATAACAGCAGCGGGTTATCCGTTTCAATACTACTATCCTGCAACCAAAAAAGGGTATAGCGGAGTAGCTATTCTTTCTAAAACTAAACCAAACAATATTGTTTACGGTACGGGAATTCATCATATGGATTTTGAGGGTAGAAATCTTCGTGCAGATTTTGATGATGTTTCTGTAATGAGCTTGTATCTTCCATCTGGAACAAACATTGAAAGGCTGGATCATAAGTTTATGTTTATGGATGATTTTCAGAATTATGTCAATGAATTAAAACTTACGATTCCGAATCTGATCATCTGCGGAGATTATAATATCTGTCACGAAGCAATTGACATTCACGATCCAGTTCGTAACAAAACAGTTTCTGGATTTCTTCCGGCAGAGCGCGCTTGGTTGGATACTTTTATGAAATCTGGATTTATAGATAGTTTCCGTCATTTCAATAAAGAACCGCATCATTATTCTTGGTGGAGTTATCGTGCAGGAGCAAGAGGAAACAATAAGGGTTGGCGTATTGATTATAATTTGGTAAGTAACGCATTAGAAGACAGATTAAAAAGAGCGGTTATACTTCCAGATGCTATGCATTCAGATCATTGTCCGATTTTAGTTGAGATTGATTAATTTTTGGTATTGTTCTTGCTGAAAAAGATTTAAATTTTAAAATTGATATTGCAATTGGCATTGAATTTTGAAATTTAAAATTATTAAATGCCTAAAATAAAAACTGATTAAAGATGATTAAAAAAGCCTCCATCGGATTACTAGCATTAGCTTTGTCCACAACGTCGTGTGTTTCTAAGAAAATTTACAATGATCTAGAAACAAAATATTCAGATTTGAAAAAAGAAAATCGTTCTATTGCTGATGAAAATGAAAATTTGAAGAAAGCAAAGAATCAATTGGAAACCGATCGTGATAAACTGGTTAAAGATTTAGCAACTGCTAATGATGATTTGGCAAAACAAAAAGCAGATTTGGCGGCGGCTCAAAATAAATATAAAGTTTTACAAGATTCGTATAATGCATTAGAGAAAAACAGCAATGATGCATTAGAGAAAAACATGGCAAAAAACCGTGAATTGTTAGCACAATTAGAAGCAAAAGGTAAAGCTCTTGCAGACGAACAAGCTCGTTTGGATAAAACAGCAAATCGTCTAAAAGAATTGGAAGATATGATTGCGGCCAAAGAAGAAGCAATGCGTAAGCTTAAAGAAACTTTATCTAAAGCATTAACTGGTTTTGAAGGTAAAGGTTTGACAGTAGAACATAAAAACGGAAAAGTTTATGTTTCTATGGAAAACAAATTGCTTTTCAATTCAGGAAGTTGGGCTGTTGGAACAGAAGGTAGAAAAGCGGTTGTTGAACTTGGAAAAGTTTTAGGTGATAATCCAGATCTTTCTGTTTTAATTGAAGGACATACAGACGACGATCCGTATGCTGGTTCGGGGCCAATCGCAAACAACTGGGATTTATCAACTAAAAGAGCAACAGCAATCGTAGCGATTTTAACCGAAAATCCAAAAATCAATAAACAAAAACTAACAGCAGCAGGAAGAAGCGAGTTTTCTCCTTTGGCAAGCAACGCAACTCCAGAAGGAAAAGCGAAAAACCGTAGAATCGAAATTATCTTAACTCCAAGATTAGATGAGATTGCGGAGATGTTGAATAGTATTAATTAAAGATGTTAAGGTTCTGAGATACTAAGTTTCTAAGATTTTAAAAAGGGTTGAAGTTTAGACTGCACCCAAAAGTTTAGACAAATTAATAATTAAGTTTTATAATAATGAGCTCGATATTGTATCGGGCTCATTGCTTTTAGATTAAGTTTTATTCTGTCATTATTATAATAATTAATATACTCAATAATCTCCTGTTTTAATTGACCAATGGAACTGTATTTTTTAAGATAAAACAACTCTGATTTTAATGTTCCAAAGAAGTTTTCAATAATTGCATTGTCAAGACAATTTCCTTTTCTGGACATACTCTGTTTAATTCCTTTTTCTTTTAATAAGCATTGGTACTGTTTCATTTGATACTGCCATCCTTGATCAGAGTGCAGCGTTAAATTAGTATTGTCGGGTATTTTCTTAAATGCTTTTTCAAGCATCACGGCTACCTGATTAAATACAGGTCTTTCAGCCAGTTCATAACTAACTATTTCTCCATTAAACAAATCAATTATTGGTGATAAATATAATTTTTTTCCTGAGACGTTAAATTCAGTTATATCGGTCGCCCATTTTTGATTAGGCACTGATGCTTTAAAGTTTCTGCTCAGAATATTTGGGGCAATCCTGCCTTGTTCTCCTTTATAGGATTTATATTTTTTAACTCTGATCAGGCTTTTTAATCCCAACGATTTCATTAGCCTTAAAACTGTTTTATGATTGATGATTATCCCTTGAAGCTTTAACTCACTAGTGATCCTCCTGTATCCGTAACGCCCCTTATGCTTAGAATAAATTGATTTTATAAGTTCTTTTACTTTTTTGTATTTATCAGCTGTTTTACTCTGTTTTTGATAATAATAAAAACTGCTGCGCGCCACATTACTGCAATTTAAAAGTAATTTTAAATCATAGCGATGCCTTAATTCCATTATGACTTGCGATTTTTGGCTTTTTCTTCGGCTTGAATTAAGGCTTGTAACTTTTTTAGATAATCAATTTCACAGCGTAATGCTTCATTCTCCAACAGAAGTTCTTCTTCCCTGGTTAAAGGTTTTTCAGATTTACTTTTTTTATCTTTAAAATCACTCATAGATTTTGGTCTCCCTTTTGGTTTTAGTTTTAATCCTTCTAAACCAAAATTAGCAAAATCTTTTTTCCATTTAATGATAATTGAATCCGAAGGAATGTTAAATCGCAAACGAGCTTCTCTTAAAGATAATGAATCCCTGCAAATTGACTTTAAAACCTTTAATTTAAAACCAATCGGATAAACCTGATTTTTTCGTGACATTAAACCTGCCCTTCCATATTCCCTGTAAAAACTGACCCATTTGCGTATATTAGATTTGCTGGTTCCTTTCTCGCTAGATGCTAATGCAAATGAATAATGTTTAACAACTACTAATTCTACACACTCAAGTTTGAATTCATAGCTGTGCTTGACTTTTCTTTCCATAAAAATGCCCCCAAATAGCGTCTAACTTTTTGGGGGCAGTGCAGTTTTACTTCAACCCTTTTTGTTTCCTGCAAGGTTTTTAAAACCTTGTAGGTTTAGCTCGTTTGTTTGGAGAAGAAATACACCTCTAAGGTTTTGAAAACCTTTTAGTTTAAACGTTAGATTTGGAATTTGGATTTTTTAAATTGGGATTTCTGTTTTATTATTTTCGTAACTTTGGATTTCAAAAAGATTAAACTATGGGACTTCCTGAATTAAAAGAGAAAATAAAAAATCAATTGGATTTGGCTGATGAAAGAGTTCTGCGAATTGTTTCTTCAGTTTTTGATAATTATTTAAATGAAGTGGTTTCGTATGATGCGAAAGGAAATCCTGTGACATTAATTGATTATCATAATAAAGTAGAAGAAGGTTTAGAGGATATTAAATACAATCGCATAATCTCAAGTCAAGATTTGTCAAAAGAAATGAAAGATTGGGATAATGAATAAACCAACAGTTTTTTGGTCAGAGCATGCAAAATTGGATTTGAAGGAAATTTATTTCGAATTTAAGAGTAAATATTCGAAAGAAACAGCATTAAAAGTTAGAGACGAATTATTTAATAGTGCAAATAATATCATTTTTGCCGAGCAATTTCAATTCGATGAATATAGAATAGATTGCCGTAGAATTGTGGTTAGAAATTTTAAAATTCTATATAAAATCAAAGAAGATTCTGTTTTTATTGTTAGAATTTTCAACACATTTCAAAATCCATTAAAAAGCTTAAAATGAACTTAGGTTCAAAGTGACAAAGATGCAAAGGCTCAAAGTTTTTTACTTTGAGCCTTTTTATTTCCTGCAAGGTTTTCATAACCTTGTAGGTATAGGTTTAGGTTTGTTTGTAATAAAAAAAAACACCTACAAGGTTTTGGAAACCTTGGAGGAGAGATCAAAAAAATCTTGTAGTTTTTTTAACCTTTTTCAAATCCTAATTTGAAAAATCCCTTTGTAACTTTGTCTCTTTGCAACTTTGAACCTTTAAAGAAAAAATGAAATACACTACATTACCCAACACCGATATAAAAGTTAGTAAAATATGCCTTGGAACAATGACTTTCGGGCAGCAGAATACAGAAGCAGAAGGGCACGAACAAATGGATTATGCTCTTGAAAGAGGAGTTAATTTCTTTGATACTGCCGAAATGTACTCGGTTCCTGCGAGTGAAGCGACTTACGGAAGCACAGAAAAAATTATTGGAACTTGGTTTAAAAAATCAGGAAATAGAGACAAAGTGGTTTTAGCATCTAAAATTGCAGGTGCCGAATCCGAATTTTGGATATATGCGTGAGAAATTGGATTTTTCTCCGGCAAGTATTAAGTATGCAGTTGAAAACAGTTTGAAAAGACTCCAAACTGATTATATCGATTTGTACCAAATGCACTGGCCAGAAAGAAAAACGAATAATTTCGGACAGCGCGCTTTTCACGGACATGATGATGTTTGGGAAGATAACTTTAGAGAAATCTTAGAAACTTTCGATGGATTAATCAAAGAAGGTAAAATTAAACATATTGGAGTTTCTAATGAAAATGCTTGGGGAATGATGCGCCTTTTGGAAGAAAGCAAATACAATAATCTGCCAAGAATCAAAACAGTTCAGAATCCGTATTCTTTATTGAACCGTTTGTTTGAAGTGAATTCTGCAGAAGTTTCAAAATATGAAAATGTTGGCTTATTAGGATATTCACCTTTAGCATTTGGAGTTTTGACTGGAAAATTCTTAACTGGAGAAAGTCACCCGAAAGCGAGAATTAATCTTTTTCCGCAGTACAAACGCTACAATAGTGACCAATGTACTGAAGCGACTAAATTGTATCTGGAAATCGCTAAAAAACATGGTTTAACGTTAACGCAATTGGCAATGGGATTTGTATTGCAACAGCCGTTTTTGACAAGCGCTATTATCGGAGCGACAACTATGGAACAATTAAAAGAAAACATTGATACTATTGATGTAGTTCTTTCTAAACAAATCTTAGCAGAAATTGATGCAGTTCAGGCTATAATTCCAGATCCTGCGCCTTAAAGTATATTTAACCGCGAAGGCGATTTTTTGCCACGAAGGCGCTAAGGCACGAAGTTTTTTAATCTCGCAAAGACGCGGAGTCGCAAAGTTATTTTTTTAAGCTCAATAGCGTCCAGCTTTAGCTGGATGAGAAGATAAATGCAAATCAAAGGGCTTTAGCCAAACTTTACTAGTTTTGTTAAAGCCCTTTTTCTATTTCGATTTTTTCCCCCTAGCTTAAGCCTAGGGGCTATTGAAAAACTTTTGCGACTCTGCGTCTTTGCGAGATTAAAAACAAAAAAACCTAGTGTCTTACCGCCTTCGTGGCAGAAAAAAAACTATAAATCAAATTCATCATCAACAGCCAAAGAATCAGTTTTCACTGCTGTAGAGTCTGGAACTTTAATTCTTATTAAAGAACGCGCATTTCCTGAAATGTAAACAGGCAATAATCCGATTGTGTCTTCCGGAACTAAAAGCCCTCTTCTAAACATTAAGTTCTTAAGGAATTTTTGGTTTTTAATAGCGTAATCTTTCAAGTTACCTTCATCGTTAAACTGATACATGAATTTTCTTGGTTTCGGAATAATAGTTGCCAAATACAAACATTCGTCAACATTTAAAGCCGAAGGACTTTTTTGAAAATAGAAATGACTCGCTTCTCCAATTCCGTACACATTTGGTCCCCATTCAATAATATTGAAATACACTTCTAGCATTCTTTCTTTGCTTACAATTCGGTTGTTTTCTAAAATGTAAACTAGAAGAATTTCTTCCAGCTTTCGCGAAAGCGTCTTTTCACGAGTTAAAAAGACATTCTTAATTAACTGCATGCTGATTGTGCTGGCACCGCGAGAGAATTTCTTAGTTCGAATGTTTTTAAGAATCGATTGTTTAAACGCCTCGTTTATGAATCCGCGATGCGAGAAGAAAGAAGGATCTTCTGTCGTTAGAACAGATTTTCTTAGATAAGGAGAAATTTGGTCCAAAGGCGTATAATTCGGATTTGCATTTCCGACCAAAATAGGTCTTTGCAACACATTCTGAATAATGGCACGATACACAAACTCGCCGTTTAGTTTATTTAAATCGGCTTCGCCATATTTAGTGATTCGTAAATCTTCTTTGTTAAGCTTACTATCAAAAACAAGCGTATTGGGTTTGTTTTTATTGAATTTGAAATCTAATTTGTAATCGAAATTTCCAGTGGCCTGCATTCCTTGGAAATGCGTGAATAAACCGTCAGGAAGCGAAACGATAAAATCTTGCGCTTTCATTTTCGGAATATCCATTTTCAAAGTATAAATCGTGTCTTTTTCAGTATCGTATGAAATGTAAGGACGAACTTTGATTTTATTCAACTGCATGCTCGAAGTGCTGTCGATAGAAATAAAACTATCTCCTAACAAAAATCGGTAATCAAAACGCGCATTTTTTATAACGACATCTTTGCTCGCAATTTTCGGATGATTGATTTTAAGATTTGCAATAGAAGTGTAACCGTCTATATGGAGTTCGCTGCCGCTTTTGTCTATGTTTTGAACATTTAGACGTATAGAATCAAAACTTGCTTTTAAGTTATAACGCTGATCTAAATACGGAACGCGAATAGCGCCAGTATCTAAGTTGAAAAATCGAATATCGGCCTTTTTATTTCTCGGATCAGCAAACCCTTTAATGTTCCAACGCTGATCAAAATCTTTTGCTTGAACATGAAGATTGGTTTCGAGCTGTTTGTTGTTTAAAACAAGTTTATCTACAGCAATATTGGTTTGTTTTCCGTTGTCGTCGATTTTGAAATTAAAATTTTTCAGATCCATATCAGTCGGAACCAAATTCAATACTTTCGAAATGATTCTGTAAGCAAAAGCAGCGTATTTACGTTTTTCATTAGAATCGGTTTCTTCGCGATCTCTTTTTAGAAAAGCATCAAAATTTCGTTTTTTGCCCTTTTTGACTAATTGAATATATCCATTGTCTACTTTTAGAGTTCCAACTTGAACATCTCCAATTAATAAATTACTTAAACTGATGCTGGTTTCGACATTTTTAATTTTGACAAGCGTATCAGCATTTATTGGAGCTAAAACAACATCTGTCAATTTTATAGTCGATAAACCATCAAATGAAGCTGATTGTACAGAAAAGTTGCTTTGGTACTGAACAGCCATTTTGTGGGTGACTTTTGCAATGGCTTGTTTTAAAAGGGAATCACGAAAATAGTAAAGTCCGATGCAAAGTACTATGACTACTATTCCAAGTATTTTTAATGCTTTGTATATTTTTTGTTTTGGAAAATTCATAGGAGGAGTGGTATTTGAAATCAGCCAAAAAGAATGCTAGCAACATCTTCAATTTTAGCAACCAATTCGATTTTTATTCCAGTATTTTTTAAAGCAATTTTATTGTATTTAGAAACAAATATGGTGTCGAAACCTAATTTTTCAGCTTCCTGAATGCGTTGGTCTACACGATTAACAGGACGAATTTCGCCAGAAAGTCCAACTTCGCCAGCAAAACAAAATCCTTTTCCAACCGGAATATCTTCGTTTGAAGATAAAATGGCAGCCACAACAGCCAAGTCAATTGCGGGATCATCTACAGAAATTCCGCCAGTAACATTCAGAAAAACGTCTTTTGCGCCTAAGCGAAATCCAGCTCTTTTTTCTAAAACAGCCAAAATCATGTTTAGCCTTTTTGCGTTGTAACCTGTTGTACTTCTTTGTGGTGTTCCATAAACAGCTGTACTCACTAAAGATTGTATTTCGATCATCAATGGACGCATGCCTTCTAAAGTTGTCGCAATTGCAGTTCCCGATAATTCTTCGTCTTTATGAGAAATCAGAATTTCAGAAGGATTGCTAACTTCTCGTAATCCGCTTCCCAACATTTCATAAATTCCAAGTTCTGATGTAGAGCCAAAACGGTTTTTAAGCGAACGCAAAATTCGATAAATATGATTTCTGTCGCCTTCAAATTGGAGCACAGTATCGACCATATGCTCTAGAATTTTTGGTCCAGCGATATTTCCGTCTTTTGTAATGTGCCCAATCAAGATTACGGGGATATTACTTTCTTTAGCAAATTTGATTAGTTCAGCAGTGGTTTCGCGAATTTGAGAAATACTTCCCGCAGTCGATTCGATATAATCGGTATGCAAAGTCTGAATCGAGTCGATTATGACTACTTCAGGTTGAATGGTTTCAATTTGTTTAAATATATTCTGCGTTTTGGTTTCAGTAAGAATATAACAGTTGTCGCTGTTTGGCGTAATTCTCTCTGCGCGCATTTTAATTTGTTTCTGGCTTTCTTCTCCAGAAACGTATAAAGTTTTGTATGGTAATTTTAAAGAAACTTGAAGCAAAAGTGTACTTTTTCCGATGCCGGGTTCACCGCCCAAAAGTGTCAGAGATCCAGGGACAAGTCCGCCACCTAAAACACGATTCAATTCGCTATCAGTAGTGTCCATTCGAACTTCCTGTGTAGAATCAATTTCGTTAATTTTTAAAGGTTTTGGTGCTTTGCTTGTCGGAGTAGGTTCACTTTTCCAAGCGACCTTGTCTTGTTTTTGAATGATTTCTTCGGCAATCGTATTCCATTCTTTGCACGCGTTGCATTGCCCTTGCCATTTAGCATATTGGGTTCCGCAGTTTTGGCAGAAAAAGGAAGTTTTAACTTTTGACATTATTTACTTTTTTTAGCAAGTGTATTCATTTCGTCAATTTTCTCATACATCAAGTCTTTGTTCAAATCACCAATTGGCTCCATTTGTGAAGCGTTTTGGTATTTTTTCGAAGCATGTTTAGGGTCGCCCATTTTTTCGTACATCAAACCTAATTCATATTCTCCCAACATGGCTTTAGGGTAATTTACATTTCCTATTTCAGCCATTTTCCCTAGTTCACTGTAAGCATTTCTTTTTAAAATAAGATTTTCTATTACTTTAAAATCGCTCATTCTAACAGGAATTTGAACTCCTAAAGCTTCAGACATTGTAGCATATTTTTTTTCTAAATATTCTGCATAACCTTCTTGAAGAACCGCAATTTTGTCGTTGTATTCGGCAGAATTTATAGGACGGTATACTTCAAAAATCTGATATAATGCACTTGGTATAGAATGTAATACTTCTGTATAATGCGTTGCGCCTTTAAATACATCATATTTATAATTCACTAACGGATTATTGGCGATTTTAATATTGCTGTTTAATTTTTCTATTGGCTCTTTAATTTTTTTAATATCACCTTCTCCTGCAGAAAGATAATAGAAGACAGGGCTTTTTATTTTAGCAAATTTCTCTGCAATACGCACTTCCATTTTTGGGGCTAGCTCTGGACTTAAACAGATGTAGGCATTAAAAAGCGGGATTTCTTTGTACAAATAAAAATTGGCAAAACTTGCTGTTACATCATGACCTGCAATAAGTCTGAAAGGCGAAGTGCGATATTTTTTTTCGATATAAGGAATTAATTCTGCTCCAATAAATTCAAAAAATTTTGCTCCTTTTTCAAAAGGAAGACCTTCGTTTTGATCAATTGTTGTGTCTTCATAACGTTCTTCATCTTTGTTTTGATGAATTCCGATAATGATCATTTCTGGAATATCATCCCAATAAGTTCCATAACTTATGGCTCCAGAAAAAGGATCAAATAAGTAATCTCCATCCAATAAATAAAGAACAGGATATTTTTTGTCTTTGTTGGCTTCGTAAGAAGCAGGAAGTCCAATTGTAATTCTACGCTCTTCTCCGAGTTTTTCCGATTTAATGTTATCGAACGTTTTTTGGGCAAACGACGAAAACGAAATTAATAAAAACAGTAGGTAAACTTTTTTCATGATTTGTGGCATTTCAGTAAATTAAAAAGTATTGAAAATAGTGTAGCAATATACTATTTTATTTGCTTCTTTGTTAATGAGGTTAAAATTTGAAGCACAGTATTTTAGCGTCAAAATCATTTTGGATTAAGACAAAAGAAAGTTTTTTTGTGCAAAATTGACTTTTGACAAAGTAGGGGAATTCGGTAAGAAAAAGAAAATCTTAGGTTAAAGAATTGTCGTTTTCATTCGGGAAAATAATCCATGGTTTGAAGGTTTTTGCTTCTTCAAAATCCAAAGTAGCATAAGAAATGATAATGATGATATCATCTTTTTGCACTTTTCTAGCTGCAGGACCATTTAAAGTAATTTCTCCTGAATTTTTTTCACCTTTAATAGCGTAAGTCTCAAAACGCTCGCCATTATTAATGTTAACAATAGATACTTTTTCGCCTTCAATAATGTTTGAAGCCTCTAGTAGAGTTTCATCAATAGTAATGCTGCCAATGTAATTTAAATCGGCTCCAGTTACTTTAACTCGATGAATTTTTGATTTTATAACTTGAATTTGCATGCTGCAAAGTTAGATTAATTTAATGAAATGGTGTCAATCAGTCTTATAGAATTAACAAATACCGCTATAAATGCACGATATTTTTTATCATTCTCTTTCTTATCGATAGACAAAAGTGTAGATTCGTCAGCAATAACAAAATACTCCAGTTCGAACTCTTTGTTGTCTTTGAAGGAATTTTCTACAAATTCGATTGTTTCTTGCGGAGAGTGATTTTGGAAAATCTCTTTTGCCTCGGTTAAAACTTTGTAGATAATAGAAGCATCTTTTCTTTCTTGCGGAGTTAGACGTTCGTTTCTTGAACTCATTGCAAGCTCATTTTCTTCTCTAAAAATAGGACAACCGACAATGTTTACTGGTAAGTCAGTTTTTTCAACTAATTTTTTTACAATTTGAAGCTGCTGAAAATCTTTTTCTCCAAAATACGCATTTGTTGGAGTGACGATTTCAAAAAGACGTTTTACAATTGTTCCAACACCATTAAAATGTCCAGGTCTGAATTTTCCTTCCATCTGGTTTTCTAATCCGTCAAAATCAAAAGTCTGCGAAACGGTATTTCCTTCATAAATATCTTCGACTGAAGGTGCGTATAAAATAATTTTATCGCTTAATGTACGCATTTTCTTAACATCTTCTTCTAGTGTCCTAGGATATTTTGCTAAATCTTCGGCGTTGTTAAATTGAGTTGGGTTGACAAAAATACTTACTACTGTATCGTTGTTTTCTTTTAACGAACGTTGCATTAAAGCCAAATGTCCTTGGTGTAAAGCGCCCATTGTGGGTACAAATCCGATAGTAGAATTTGCGGTTTTGATAGTTTTAAGATAAGCTATCAACGCTGCTTTACTGTAGAAAATATGCATTGAGGTATTATTAAAATTTATGCAAACATAATATATTAGTTATAAACTGCATAAATTTTTGTAATTTTGCGACGTTTTTATTACCAAAATTAAGTAAAATACTATTATGAAAGATAAGAGGATATTATATGTATCATCTGAAGTCGTGCCTTACTTGGCTGAAAATGAGGTTTCTTTAATGTCTTATGACGTTCCGAAAATGATTAATGACCAAGGCGGTCAGATAAGAATTTTCATGCCAAGATATGGAAATATCAATGAGAGAAGACACCAATTGCATGAAGTGATTAGACTTTCAGGGATGAATTTGGTAGTGAATGACTTAGATATGCCGTTGATTATTAAAGTAGCTTCCATTCCGAAAGAAAGAATCCAGGTTTATTTTATTGATAACGACGAATATTTCAAACGTAAAGCCACTTTTACAGATGAAGAGGGCGCTTTATATCCAGATAATGACGAAAGAGCAATTTTCTTTGCAAAAGGCGTTGTGGAGACTGTGAAAAAATTAAACTGGGTTCCAGATATTATACACGTTCACGGTTGGCTTGCGGCAATGCTACCCATTTATATGAAGCATTATTATAAACACGAAGCACTATTTTCTGAAACGAAAATTATTACTTCTGTTTATGGGCAGTCATTTGATGAGAACCTAGATTTAGAAATGATAAATAAAGTTAAGTTTGATGGTGTTCCTCATGAAGCAGTGTCAGATTTGGAAGTGCCAAATTATGAGAATGTTTTAAAAGCTAGTATTTTACATTCTGATGGTGTGATCATTGCATCAGAGAATGTTTCTCCAAGTTTAACAAAATTTATAGAATCTTCAGGAAAACCTTTTTTACCTTTCGCCACGAAAGATGCATTTGCTGACGCTTATACAAATTTCTATAGAACATTTGGACTTTAAATTTTAATTTTATTTTTTGACATGTATAAAACTTCTTTTATTAAGAAAGCTCTTTTGGCTGTAATGGCTGTTTTTCTATATTCTTGTGACAAAGATTTTAATGCGATTGGTGATGGTTTGATTGGAGATGATCATTTTGGACTTGAAGCTGAAAAATACGATGTTGTAGCATTTAATCAAGAAGTTACCCCTATCCAGTCCAATACCATGACACCAAATGCCCTTGGTATTTTAGACAATCCGCTTTTTGCAAGCACTACGGCAAATTTTGTAACTCAGGTAGGACTTTCTAGTTATCCTATAAAAGTTGGGGATTCTCCAGTAATTCAAAGTGTTGTGCTTGAAATTCCATATTTCAGTCATGCAACAGCTACAGATAATGAAGGAAATACCACTTATGTATTAGATTCTATTTATGGAGACAAAAATGGAAAAATTAAATTAAGTGTTTATGAGTCTGGAATCCAGATGAGAAGCAGTTATTTAAGTGGAGGTACCCAGTTGCCACAGTTTTATTATACAGATCAAAACACTGATTTTTTCAACAATAAATTGGGAAATCGCTTAAATGATGAAAAAGCGACAGATGGAACTTTTAAAGATGATCAATTCTTTTTTGATGCGAATGAAATCAGAATCGAAACAACTGATGATAAAGGAGCAAAGACAACTACAAGAAAAGCACCTCAAATGACACTGCAGCTTAACAAGCAGTTTTTTCAAGATAGGATATTAAATGCAGATGCTTCAAAGCTTGCTGCAGAAGATGTTTTTCAAGAATATTTTAGAGGTTTGTACTTTAATGTTGAGAAATCGGGATCTAATCCAAGTAGTTTGGCACTGATGGATTTTTCTAAAGGTGTTATTACAATTAAATATAAAGCAAAAACTAGCTCAACTACAGATGATCCAGAAGCTACCGAAGACAAGGAGATTCTTTTAAACTTGAAAGGTACTTCTACAACCACGGCTAATTTTCTACAAGATACTAGAAATGCAGATTACCAAAGTGCTATAACAACAAACGTAAATAAAACAGATGGAGATGAAAGGCTTTATTTAAAAGGTGGAGTAGGCTCTTTGGCGGTGATAAAACTTTTTAATCCAACAGATGTTTTAAGTTATGATTCTAATGGTGCGGTAGTAAATGGAGCGAATGGAGTTTCTGACCAATTGGATGAAATTAGAAGTAATGTCACTATTAAGAATTGGAAAGTAAACGAAGCTAATTTAGTATTCTATATTGATGCTGATAAGATGGCTGGTGCACAAGAGCCAAATAGAGTGTATTTGTACAATTTGACAGATAATACCATTTTGGCAGATTACTCTACAGATGCTGTATCTGCTTATGGTGGAGTAATTAGTAAAGGTACTGATAAAAGAGGGAAAAGCTATAAAATTAGAATCACGAGCCATATTCGTAATTTAGTAAAAGATGCTACAGTTAAAAATGTTGATTTAGGCTTGGTTGTTTCTCTAAGCCCAACTACAGTTGCGTTTAATGCGCTTAAGGAGAAAAATGCTATTACTCCGGTAGTACCAAGAACATCATTATTAAATCCTCTTGGGACAATCATATATGGAGGAAAAGTCTCTACTTCTACTCCAGAAGATAAAAGATTGAAACTTGAGGTGTACTATACGAAACCAAATTAATAAATATATATGTGTGGAATTGTTGGATATATCGGTCATCGAGATGCCTATCCTATTGTAATAAAGGGATTAAAGCGTCTAGAGTACAGAGGATATGATAGTGCCGGCGTTATGTTGTATGACAACGAGTCGGGCATTAAAGTTTGCAAAACAAAAGGTAAAGTTTCTGATCTTGAAGCTAAAGCCGATGAAGGTTTTACTATAAACGGTAATATTGGAATTGGACACACGCGTTGGGCAACTCACGGGGTTCCAAATGATGTGAATTCGCACCCTCATCTTTCTAATTCTGGAGATTTAGCAATTATTCATAACGGAATTATCGAGAATTATGCGCCTTTAAAAGAGGAACTTATCAAAAGAGGTTATACTTTTAAGTCAGATACAGATACTGAAGTTTTAGTTAATTTGATAGAAGAAGTTCAAAAGAACGAAAATCTTAAATTGGGTAAAGCTGTTCAGGTTGCGTTAAACCAAGTTGTTGGTGCGTATGCAATTGCTGTTTTTGATAAAAAAAATCCGAATGAACTTGTGGCGGCTAGATTAGGTAGTCCGTTAGCAATTGGTGTTGGAGAAGGGGAGTATTTTATTGCTTCTGATGCTTCACCATTTATTGAATATACTTCTAATGCAGTTTATTTAGAAGATGGCGAAATGGCAAATATTAGATTGCATAAGCCAATTAAAATTAGAAAAATCCAAGATGACTCTTTAGTAAATCCATATATTCAAGAACTTCAAATGAATTTGGAGCAGATTGAAAAAGGAGGGTATGATCATTTCATGCTGAAAGAAATCTACGAACAGCCAAGTGTAATTAAAGATACCTACAGAGGAAGACTTCATGCCAATGAAGGAATTGTTCAGATGGCTGGTGTTGAGGATAATCTAGAGAAATTCTTAAACGCAAAACGAATCCTGATTGTTGCTTGTGGAACTTCTTGGCACGCAGGTTTAGTAGCAGAATATATCTTCGAGGAATTTACCCGTATTCCTGTAGAAGTAGAATATGCTTCTGAGTTTAGATACAGAAACCCAATCATCAACAAAGACGATGTAGTTATCGCTATTTCGCAATCTGGTGAAACTGCAGATACTATGGCGGCTATTAAATTGGCTAAAGAAAACGGAGCATTTGTATTTGGAGTTTGTAACGTAGTGGGATCTTCTATTTCTAGAGAAAGTCATGCAGGTGCTTATACGCATGCAGGTTCCAGAAATTGGAGTAGCTTCTACCAAAGCATTCACTACTCAAATTACTGTTCTGACGATGATTGCTTTACGTTTAGGAAAAGCAAAAGGAACATTGTCAAATACAGATTTCCATACTTATCTTCAAGAATTAGAAATTATTCCTGAGAAAGTTGCTGAAGCATTAGAAACTAATGATAAAGCAAAAGAAATTGCTGCTGCTTTTAAAGATTCACCAAACTGTCTTTATTTAGGTAGAGGATATAATTTCCCTGTTGCTTTAGAAGGTGCATTAAAATTAAAAGAGATTTCATACATCCACGCAGAAGGATATCCAGCTGCAGAAATGAAGCACGGTCCGATTGCTTTAATTGACGAATTTATGCCGGTTATTGTAATTGCTCCTAAACAAGGGCACTACGACAAGATTGTAAGTAACATTCAGGAAATTAAATCAAGAAGCGGTAAAATTATTGCTGTTGTTACAAAAGGTGATACTCAAGTTCGTGAATTGGCAGATTATGTAATCGAAATTCCAGAAACTTCAGATGCATTATCACCGTTAGTTACAACAATTCCGTTGCAACTACTTTCTTATTACATTGCTGTAATGAGAGGTTGTAATGTTGACCAACCACGTAACTTAGCAAAGTCGGTTACAGTAGAATAAAAATTCTATTAAATATTTATATGTTAAAAAAAGCGAGATTTAGGTCTCGCTTTTTTTTATTGTCAATAATTTTTTTAGGCATATGTATTTTTATGAAATTTTCAGTTTTTTGATTAAAATTTATATGTATGCATAGTATATTGGTTTTTCTTGTCATTTTATTTGTTTTTATTACAATAAATTGAATTAATAAATAGTTAAAATATTGTATAATTTGATAGTAAATATTTATTTTATTTAATGTTTTTTTATGTATATTAAAATATTTTCTTATTTTGGCTATATATACTAACGAAAAACTAACCCAAAATGAGAGTCTACTTGCTAATTATGTTGTTATTCAGCGGAGTGTCCTTTGCGCAGAATACAATTACTGGTTCGGTTACAGATGCTAATAAGCAATCTATCCCTGGTGCTAATGTTGTTGTTGTCGGAGAAAATAGTGGTGCTTCTACTGATTTCGATGGATCGTTTAAATTGACTACTAATGCTAAACTGCCTTTTTCTATAAAAGTTACAGCGGTAGGATTTGAGACTAAAACGATAAACGTAACAGCTGCAAATCAAAAAGTAAATGTGATTTTAAAAGATGAAGAAACAAAATTGGATGAAATTGTAGTTTCTGCATCAAGAACGCCAGAAAGAGTTCTGGAGTCTCCTGTAACCATTGAGAGAATGGGGGTTCAGGAAATCAAAAAGACAGCTTCTCCTTCTTTTTATGATGGTTTAGAAAATATGAAAGAAGTGCAGATGAACACAAGTAGTATGTCGTTCAAGTCGATAAATACTAGGGGATTTGCTACAGTAGCGAATACTCGTTTTATGCAGCTAGTAGATGGAATGGATAATTCGTCTCCGTTATTGAATTTTGTTTTAGGAAACATGATTGGGGTTTCGGAAATTGATGTTCAAAGTGTGGAGTTGCTTCCAGGGGCATCATCTGCTCTATACGGGGCTAATGCTTTTAATGGGATTTTGTTTATGACTAGTAAAAGCCCGTTTGTAGATCAGGGAGTTTCGGCTTATTTAAAGTATGGGATAACTTCTCAAGAGGCTGCAGGCACAAATGGCTATTATGATTTTGGTGTTCGATTTGCTCGTGCTTTTAATAAATATATTGCGGCTAAAGCAAACATTACTTACATGCAGGCTACTGATTGGTATGCTACAAATTATAATGACAAGACTAGGGCAGGTGTTGATAGAACGAACCCTAGTTATGATGGAATTAACGTGTATGGAGATGAAGCGGCTACAAATATTAAAGGTGTTGGTCAGAAGTTAGAAGCAATGGGTTTGATTCCAGCTGGGGCATCTAATCTTTTGCCGAATTCTATGGTTAGTAGAACAGGGTATAATGAAATTGATTTGACAGATAATAAAGCGGCGAATATGAAAGTTGATTTCTCTTTGCATGCAAGACCTTTTGGAGATGAAAGGTTGGAAGTTATCTGGCAGAGTAAAATTGGTACTGGTAATGCTGTTTATCAAGGGGCAAACAGGTATTATTTGAATAACTTTTTTATGTATCAGAATAAATTAGAGCTTAAAGGGAAAAACTTTTTTGTAAGAGGTTATATGACTGGAGAGGATGGAGGAAATTCTTATGATATGATTTTTACCGGTATTAATGTAAATAGAAAATGGAAAGACGATAATACTTGGTTTGGTCAATATGCTGGGGCTTTTATACAAGGAACTTTGGCAGGAATGAATCCGCAGCAAGCACATGCAGCGGCTAGATCTACAGCAGATACAGGCCGTTTTTTACCAGGAACGCCTCAGTTTAACAATGCGTTCAATCAGGTTATAAATGATCCAGATGTTTTAACTGGATCAAGATTGGTTGATAATTCAAAAATGTATCACTCAGATGCAAATTATAATTTCAGAGACGTAATAAAATTTGCTGAAATTCAAGTTGGAGGTTCTTTCAGAGCGTATGAGTTAAATTCTCATGGAAGAATTTACACGGATGCTAATAGTCAGATAAATTACAATGAATATGGTGCATATGCGCAATTGATGAAAAAATTTATGGACGACAGATTGAAGTTCACAGGGTCTATTCGTTATGATAAATCTAAAAACTTTGATGGTAATTTCTCTCCACGTTTATCTCTTGTGTACTCTGCAGGCGAAAAAAGAAATCATAATTTCAGAGGATCTTTCCAAACAGGTTTTAGAAATCCTACAACTCAAGATCAGTACATAGGATTTAATATTGGAAATGCGGTATTGTTGGGTTCTGCTCCTGATAACTTAACTAGATTTAACGAAACATTCAATTTAAGTGCAGAAGGCCAGCTTTATACAGGAAGTCCAACAAAAGTTATGAATGGTAATGATGCTTATGGGAACTCTTATATAGCAAGTTCGGTAACTGCATTTTCTGCAATGGCAGGAACAGATCCAGTTGGTGCTGCTGCGCTGTTGAAAAAATCTAGAGCTAATTATGTAAAGCCAGAAGAAGTAAAAGCGTTTGAGTTAGGATACCGTTCTGTTTTTGAAGGTACTTCAATAGATATTAATGGGTACTATAATATTTACAACAATTTTATTGGAAATTTAAATGTAGTTTCTCCTTTCTACGGAACTGCTCAAGATAATCCTAACATTGCTGCAGGAACTTCTGATCCGGGTGTTCAGTCAATTAGAGCGCTTCAAAATGGAGAATATAGAACGTATCAATTGTATACAAATTCAGATGTAGAAATAAATTCATTGGGATTTGGAGTTGGACTTTCTAGAAAAATTATTTCAAACTTTGAGTTGGGAGTGAACTACAATTATGCTCAGTTTGATTTTGATCAAGCAAAAGATCCAAGTTTTGAGCCTGGATTTAATACGCCAAAACATAGAATTAAAATGTCAATTGGAAATGATAAACTGTTTAAGAATTTCGGATTTAATGTTAGCGGAAGGTGGAACAGTGAATATTTATGGCAGGCTGGTTTTGCTGATGGTATAATTAAAGAGGCAACTGTAATTGATGCTCAGATTAATTATGGAATTCCGAAATTGAAATCGGTAGTAAAATTAGGAGCTGCTAATATTGGCGGTAAAGAATACTATCAAGTAATTGGAGCTGGGTTAATCGGACAGCAGTATTTTGCTTCTTGGACTATTAATCCATAATTGATTGTTTAACTCTTAGTCAAATTCATTATTTATGTTTCTCGATGCAGATTTGGAAACAGATAATTATAAAAAATTATAAATTATGATAAAAAATTTCAAATGGCTTTTATTGGTTTCGTTAACCTTTATGGCTTGTAATAGTGATGATGATGTGACTCCTCCAGTGGAGTCGTCTGATGGTAAGCCTTTGACCTCTGGATCTGCTGATTTTGCCAAATATGTTGCTTTAGGAGATTCTTTTGCGGCAGGATTTAGTGATAATGCTTTGTTTATTAAAGGTCAAGAAGGAGCCTATCCGAATATTTTAGCGCAGCAATTTGCTCTAGTGGGCGGGGGCGAATTCAAAACGCCTTTTGCAAATGATAATATCGGCGGTTTGCTTTTAGGAGGAAATGTTGTTGCTGGACCGCGTTTGTATTTTAATGGAACGCCTGTGCCGGTTACGGGAGTGCCAACAACTGAGGTTACAGCTCATTTGTCAGGAACATTTAATAATTTAGGAGTTCCTGGAGCAAAAAGCTTCCATTTGCTTGCTTCTGGTTATGGTAATGTTGCAGGTGTTGCTACAGGAACGGCAAATCCTTATTTTGCTCGTTTTGCATCTAGCGCGACAACAACTGTTTTGGCTGATGCTTTAAGTCAAAATCCAACTTTCTTTTCTTTATGGATTGGAGGGAATGATGAGTTGGGGTATGCTACTGCAGGTGGAGATCCTACTGTAAATCCATTAACGCCCCCAGCGACTTTTGAGGCAGCTTATAAAGGCTTAGTCGCTCAGCTTGTTGCAGGCGGAAGAAAAGGAGTTATAGCTAATTTGCCAAATATTACCACTCTTCCTCATTTTCATGTGATAGCATACAATCAGCTTACTCAGGCTAATTTAACAGTTGGAGGAGCGAGTATGGTTGGTACTTTAAATGCACAATTGTATGGGCCATTGAGTAATGCATTGAAATTTTTAGGGCAAGGGGATAGAATTAAACTTTTGTCTGCAACAGGAAATAATCCGTTGCTAATAGTAGATGAAACGTTGCCAGATTTGTCAGCCAATTTAAAAGCAGTGCTAATGGGTGGCGGATTAGATGTGAATACTGCTACAGCAATGGGAATGATTTTTGGAAGAGCAAGACAAGCGCTTCCTACAGATTTAATTGTTTTAGGAGCTTCGTCAAGAATTGGAAAAGCGCCATCGGTAGCTGCTGACGGAATCGCTTCTCCTTCTGCTTCACTCTCTCAATTAGGAATTACTTTTCCGTTGCCAGACAGATATGTTTTATTGCCTTCTGAAGTGGCAGAGATTGAAGTAGCGACTACAGCATATAATTCTGTAATTAAAGCAGCGGCTGAAGCAAATGGCTTGGCAATGGTTGATGCTAAAACAATTATGGATGATCTAAACAAGCCAAGCGGAGTTACAATGAATAGCTTTACATTAAAAGCGACATTTGTTACTGGCGGTATGTTTTCTTTAGATGGTGTTCATCCATCTCCAAGAGGATATGCTTTTATTGCTAATAAGTTTATCCAAGCGATTAATGCTAAATATGGTTCTAACTTAAAAGGTGTAGATATTGGTAATTATCAAGTTCTATTTCCGGCTACATTATAATGTATAACTATTTTTAACCTTAAAACCGCTCATTTTACCAATGAAGCGGTTTTTTTCATTTAATAAAAAAATGCTGTTTTTGTTATTTTTTAGCCAAGTTTTATGAATCAAACAAAATCATGCTATTTTTTATGAAAAAAAAATTGATTTTATATTTTAAAAAATTATCTTTGCGCTCTGAAAAAAGAGGTATTTTCGATAAACCTAAATAGCTATTTAATAAATACATAAGTAATGTCAAAAGTAATAGGAAAAGTTGCTCAAATCATTGCGAACGAGTAGTTGACGTAGTTTTCAACGGTAAAGATGTTGAACTTCCAAAAATTTATGATTCACTAGAAGTCACTAAAAAAGACGGAACTATCTTAGTTCTAGAAGTACAATCTCACATTGGGGAAAACACTGTTCGTACAATCTCTATGGACTCTACAGACGGTTTGTCTAGAGGATATGAGGTAGTTGGAACTGGAAATCCAATTCAAATGCCAATCGGTCCAGATGTATATGGAAGATTATTTAATGTTGTTGGAGATGCAATTGATGGTTTAGGTGATTTGCCAAAAACTGGAGAAAACGGTTTGCCAATTCACAGACAAGCTCCAAAATTCGAAGATTTATCAACTTCATCTGAAGTTTTATTCACAGGTATTAAAGTAATCGATTTGATCGAGCCTTACGCAAAAGGGGGTAAAATTGGATTGTTCGGTGGTGCTGGTGTTGGTAAAACAGTATTGATTCAGGAGTTGATCAACAATATCGCAAAAGGTCACGGTGGACTTTCTGTATTCGCAGGAGTAGGTGAAAGAACACGTGAAGGAAATGACTTGCTTCGTGAGATGTTAGAGTCAGGAATTATTAAATATGGTGATGATTTCATGCACTCTATGGAAAATGGAGGATGGGATTTATCTAAAGTAGATATGCCAGGAATGAGAGAGTCTAAAGCTACTTTCGTTTTCGGACAAATGAATGAGCCACCTGGAGCTCGTGCACGTGTGGCACTTTCAGGATTATCTATCGCTGAGTATTTCCGTGATGGAGCAGGATCTGACCAAGGTAAAGATGTATTATTCTTCGTTGATAATATCTTCCGTTTTACACAAGCAGGTTCTGAGGTATCGGCACTTTTAGGTCGTATGCCATCTGCGGTAGGTTACCAACCAACATTGGCAACTGAAATGGGTGCAATGCAAGAGCGTATTACATCTACAAACAAAGGATCTATTACATCTGTACAAGCGGTTTACGTTCCTGCGGATGACTTAACTGACCCGGCGCCAGCTACAACTTTCGCCCACTTAGATGCAACAACGGTATTGTCACGTAAAATTGCTGAGTTAGGTATCTACCCTGCGGTTGACCCGTTAGATTCTACTTCTAGAATCTTAACTCCTCAAATTTTAGGAAACGAGCACTACGACTGTGCGCAAAGAGTTAAAGAGATTCTTCAAAAATACAAACAATTACAAGATATCATTGCTATCCTTGGTATGGAAGAGTTATCTGAAGAGGATAAACTTTCAGTAGCAAGAGCACGTCGTGTACAACGTTTCTTGTCTCAGCCATTCCACGTAGCAGAGCAATTTACAGGTATCCCAGGTGTATTAGTTGATATTAAAGATACTATCAAAGGATTTAACATGATTATCGATGGTGAGTTAGATCACCTTCCAGAAGCAGCTTTTAACTTGAAAGGTTCTATTCAAGATGCAATCGAGGCTGGAGAGAAAATGTTAGCTGAAGCATAATAATCAAGCAGAGCTTGATAAAATCAAAAAAATAAAAATTCCAAATTCCAAGATTGGGATTTGGAATTTTATAATTTGGAATTTTAAAAAACAGTTATGATTTTAGAAATAGTATCACCAGAAGCGAAATTATTTTCAGGAGAGGTAACATCGGTTACTTTGCCAGGAGTTAATGGAAGTTTTCAGATTTTAAATCATCACGCGCCAATTGTTTCTATCTTAGAAGAAGGAACAATTAAAATTGCAGCTCCAAGCTTCAATTTTTCTAAAGAGGCTGCTGATAAATTTACGAGAGTTAATGACCAAACTTATACTTTAGAGATTAAGTCAGGAACAATCGAAATGAAAAACAATAAGATAATTGTTTTAGTTGACTAAGATAATTTCAAAATAAGCAGAAAAGCCAGACAGTATTGTCTGGCTTTTTTTATTTTATTACTTTTGAGCTATTAAAATCTCTTTATAAAATATTCGACCAATAGTAAAAGCTCAGTAAGCTTTTACAGTTTTGCTTCATGATTGGATAATGAAGCAACATTTTTTATGTCAAATTTTATAAAGAATATATGAAAAATATATCAAAAGTTGCTGTTCTTGGCGGCGGCGGAAGAACTGGAAAATATCTTGTAAACCAGTTATTAGAAAACGGATTTAGCGTAAAACTTCTATTGAGAAATCTGGACGATTTTACCATTCAAAACTCAAAAATAGAAATCATTAAAGGTGATGCTATTAATGAAGAATCAATAAACTTATTGCTTAAAGATTGTCAAGCAGTGGTCAGTACTATTGGTCAACGGCCAGGTGAGCCTATGGTTGCCAGTCAGGCAACAAAGAATGTTTTGAATGCCATGAAACATAACGGTATTGAGAGATATGTTTTATTGGCGGGTTTAAATATAGACACCCCATTTGATAAGAAGAGTCCGAAGACGATCATGGCAACGGATTGGATGAAAACGAATTATCCTGAAATCCAAAAAGACCGACAGTTTACCTATGATCTTTTGGTTGATAGTAAAATAGATTGGACACAGGTTCGTGTTCCTTTCATTGTTTTTTCTAATGACAGTTCTGAAATCGCTGTAAATATTGAAGATTGTTTGGGCGAAAAAATTTCGGCTTTAGATATTTCAAAGTTTATGGTAAAAGAAATGATCGAGTCAAATTATATTATGCAATCGCCTTTTATTAGTGCCATTTAAATTTAGAAAAACAGCGGATTTCATATAATCCGCTGTTTTGTTAATTCTAAAATGAATTGCCTAACTTTGATTTTATGAAGCCGCCAGAAAATCTTAATCGTAAATTAGAAAATTTTAGACAGGGAAATCAGTTTAGAAAACTTCCTGTGTTTAATAATCTGATTGATTTTTCTTCAAATGATTATATCGGATTTTCTAAATCGGAAGCTTTATTCAAACACACTCACGCTTATTTGCTAGAAAATGAGATTTTTCAAAATGGAGCTACGGGTTCTAGATTGACTTCAGGAAACCATTCTCTTTATCCAATTGCAGAAAGTTTTATAGCTCAATTTCATGAGGCAGAAGCGGCTTTAATTTTCAATTCGGGGTACAATGCCAATCTAGGATTTTTTAGCGCTGTACCGCAAGAAAATGATGTTGTTTTGTATGATGAATTATGTCACGCTTCTATAAAGGATGGTATTGCGATGTCTCGAGCAAATTCGCATGATTATATTCACAATGATTTTGAAGATTTAGAAAAATACATTCTTAAATTTCCAGATGCCACAATTTATATTGTAACCGAAACTGTTTTTTCTATGGATGGAGATAGTCCGAATTTAGAAGAATTGATACAGCTTTCAGAAAAATACAATTGTTATTTAATTGTTGATGAAGCTCACGCTTTGGGTGTTTTTGGAGAAAAAGGGGAAGGACTGACTCAGTATCTCAAACTACACGATAAATTTTTTGCTCGAATCGTAACTTTTGGAAAAGGTTTAGGATCTCAAGGAGCGACAATTTTAGGAAGTATTGAACTTAGAGAATATTTAATCAATTTTGCACACAGTTTTATTTTTACAACTGCTTTGTCGCCTCATGCTGTAGCAACAATTTTTATGGCTTATCAGCAATTAGAAATCGAAAAAGAGAGTATTGAAAAGCTTCGCCAGAATATTGTATTTTTTAATCAGCAGAAAAATTTGTTGGGTTTAAAACCAATGTTCGTTCACAGTAAATCTCCAATTCATTCTGCAATTGTTCCAGGAAATGAAAATGTCAAAAAGTTGGCAGAAGAACTTCAGAATAAAGGATTCGATGTGCAGGCGATCGTTTCGCCAATTGTTCCAGAAAATCAGGAACGTCTTCGTTTTTGTATTCACAGTTATAATTCGCAGGAAGAAATTAATCAGGTTTTAGCGCTATTAAGAGATTTTCTTTTTTAGATTCTAATTTTCAAGACTTAAATTTGAAAAAAAGAGTAAAGTTTTTTGTAACGTTTTGTTTATTCGATTACTTACAAGCTATAATCAAATAAACGATATTAAATCATGAAAACTAGATTTCAATTTATAGCAGCTTTACTTATATTCTTCTTTTTCGTTTGTAATGACATTTCAGCTCAAAGCAAAACTTCAAAACTGGAAAATTCTCTTCTTTGGGAAGTTTCAGGAAAAGGGCTTCAGAAATCTTCTTATTTATACGGAACGATTCATATGATCTGTTCAAAAGATTATTTTTTATCTGAAAAAGCCCAAAAAGCTTTTGAGAAATCGGATAAATTGTTTTTAGAAATCAACTTTACAGATCCGAACGAAATGAGCCAGATGCAGCAATTGGCAATGGGAAAAGAACCTTTGAGTAAAAAGCTAACACCAGAACAACTTACAAAATTAGATTCTATTTTAAAGAAGAGCACTGGAATGTCGGTACAGCAAGTAGACAGTTTTAATCTTGTGACGGTTTTGAGTCTGATTTCTATGAAAAGTTTTGGTTGTACAGATTTGAAGTTTTATGAAATGGAGTTTTCAGATGCAGCCAAAAAAAGGAATGTTTCTATTTCGGGATTAGAATCTGTCAAGTCTCAATTCGAAATTCTTGAAAATGCTTATTCTACAGATGAAATGCTGGCGCTTTTGGAAGAATCAACTCCTGAAGAAACAATTGAATTAGTAGATACCTACAAGAAAGAAAACATTGAAGCGATGTATGCATTTAGTACAGATAAACGATTTACAAGTGAAAAAACTAAAAAGCAGATTCTTGATAATAGAAATTTAAACTGGGTAAAACAAATGCCGGAGTTATTAAAGCAAAATGGTGTTTTTATTGCTGTTGGTGCAGCGCATTTAGGAGGTGAGTATGGAGTTATTAATTTATTGAGAAAAGAAGGATATACTGTAAAATCTGTAATGAACTAAAGCTGTTTTGAAAGAGAAGGAACAAGAGTTTTTAAATCGAATAGAAAGCCATAAAGGAATTTTGTATAAAGTTTCTAAGATGTATATGGATAATTCTGATGATCAGCAGGATTTGTTTCAGGAGATTGTATGCCAACTCTGGAAATCATATGAATCTTTTCGGAACGAAAGCCAGTTTTCGACATGGATGTACAGAGTAGCAGTAAATACGGCAATTGTCTTTTTGAGGAAAGAAAAACGGAAGGTAGACAGGTATGAAATCGCTTCAGAAAATGTAAAAGATGATGAAGGAGATTCTCATATAAAAGAAAGTCAGTTGGATCATTTATACAAAGCAGTACAGAAACTTGAAAAAATAGATAAGGCTATCATTTTCTACCAACTGGAAGGATTCTCTCATAAAGAAATAGGAGAAAATCTAGGAATTTCTGAAGGGAATGCTAGAGTGAAATTGAATAGAGCCAAAGAAAAATTAAAAGAAATTATTAAAAAACAAGGATATGGATTTTAACGACATACAAAATGCATGGAATAACGAAAAACCTGAAAATGTTGTTCTGCCATCAAACTTAGAAAAGATTCAATCTGCTAATACGCCATTAGACAAAATCAGAAAAAATCTAAAAAATGAATTTATCTATCAAATTGTATCCATAATTTTTATGGGAACAATTCCGCTAATTTGTCATTTTAATACACAGATGATTTTTTTATACTATTTAATCTATAGCTTGTTTTTGGCTGTTTGCGTTTATTATTTAGTAAAATTATATTTCTTTTTTAAAAGATTGAATGCAACAACATTGAAAACAAAAGATAGTTTGTATGAGACGTATTTTGATATTAGACTGAATATGGAATTGTACAAAACATTTGGCTTCTCGCTAACTCCTTTTATCGTTGTTTACTTATTGGGCTTTTATTTTTATGGCCTTTCTGAAAAATCGGGTTTATTAAATCACGAATTTACTAATGGACAATTATTTGGTTTTTTTGCTATCATTGTTTTTACGGTACTTTCTATGGGGATTTCTTTAGAATGGTGGGTTCAGAAGTTTTATGGAAAATACGCTAAAGAGATTAAAAAAGTAATTGACGAGTTGAAAGAAGAATAAAAACAAGAAACCCATCAATGATGGGTTTCTTGTTTTTTAATTGAATATAATTTTCTTCGTGACTACATGACCATTTTCTAGAATTACTTTTACTAGTAAAACCTGATTGCTAGAATGTAAATTTGTAATCTCTAATTCTTTTGCATCTATTTTACTTTTGTTGTAAAGCAATTGTCCGCCTATAGTATAGATTTGTACTTCTTTAATATTTTCAGTTCCGCTAACTGCATTTATTACTTTTGATTTTATCGAAACTAAAACTCCATTTTCTAAATTTTCAAAATCATCGGTACCTAATGTTTTATTGGTATAACGTAATACAAAACGATCTGTAAAAGTTCCGATGCCAGTTTTGAAAGTATAATTTGAAGCGCGAAGATCTGTTATAGTGCCTGTTGTTTTATCTTCCAGATAAACCGCTTGTTTGTTAAAAAATCCATCTGCATGATCTATCGAGATTGTAAGCTGAGTTTCAGCGACTGATTTATAGCCAAGAGGAATTCCTTCTGTATTGTCAAAAGGCAAACTTCTCGCTTGGATTGACAGCTTTTGGGCCTCATTGATCGTATAGAAGTCTATGTAAGAGTTACCTGCTAGCGTAACAGCATCATAATTGTAATCGAAGCTGTTTGTTGCGCCTTCTGCGTATCCGATCAATATTTGTTTATAGGCATCGTCGGTATTGCTTAGATTTAACCATAAGCGGTTTACTTCAATTGCGGATTCCTTTGATGTAGTTTTAAAAAATTGTGAGTTCTGCGCTTTTATACGCTGGCCATTATTAAATTTAACTGAAGTAACTTTTGGTTTTATAAAGAAACCTTGGCCTACGCCAATATATCCCGAAGGAGTCTCGCCTCCAGTTGTAGCCCTTGTTGCTCCAAGCAATGTGAATACTGCATAATCGGGACTACTGTATTTGTAGGTATTGCTTCCTTCCGCTTTTTTTGGCAGCGATACATGCGTCCAGAAGTATAGTGCTCCAACATCTCCATTATCGGTAATGAATTTTCGGCCATCGATAGCAGATGGGTAAGGGTTTCCGATAAGAATATATTTATCTGCTGTGGTTGAAATTGGAATGTCTCCATTATTAGGTGTTCCAAAGAATTTTCCAATAAATTCAGCAGGAGTTTCAGTGCTAAAAGACTGCGGGCCTCTAATGCTATAGCCTATCCCAGGTTTCATTTCCATATTGCCGTAAAGATCTGTTGCCCACTTGAAACTAGAAGACCAATAGGAATATTTGTCAAATAAAGTTTCTGGAGATAAATCTTTCATCATAAAACCATCTTGTTTCGTTGAAGTGATAGGACTTGACCAATAAGTCAAATCAAAACGGCGAATTTTGGTTGTTCTTTCTATTTGAAAAGCAGTATTGCTTCCTGTAAACATATTTTTACTTGTAGAAGTTTGAAGAAATGATCCTCCGTCTAAAATTAAAAGTTTTCCTCCTGTACCAACGTTTACATTTTCATCAACAGTTAAAGTAACATCTTTTGGAACTGTTAATGTGATATTCGGATTTATGGTACAAGAACAAACTGTAATATCTGACTTTAGTTCTGTATTTGCACTTATCACTAAAGAGCTACCATTCGGAATAGTGCCAGTTCCATTGTATACAATATCCGTTTTGGTAAAATTAATTCCAAGATTAGCATCACCACCATCTTCTCTTAAGCGTATTTCTACTTTAGATTCGCTGTTTAAAGGGTAAAGGTCTCCTCCGTTAATTAAATAAGTAGCATTGTCCCACCCATCTTTAGAAAAGATTAATTTATCATCGATATAAAGCTGAACAGCATCATCATGATTCATATGTTTTAACTGATATAATCCACAATCGAAACTTTTACGTTTGTAAACCACAGTAAAATTGTTGTCTGGTACTTGAGAACCTTGCCAAATGGTTGCAGACGAAGGTGATTTGTCTTTTGGCCAATAATTTGTTGAATCAGGATTTAAATGAGGATCAACATAATAACCAGCATATCTAACATTTTGTAAGGTTATATCGTTGTTAACATAACCATAAACGTTCCATACTTTGTCTCCATATTCAGTAGGATTTCCTTTTTGTATGCCAATGAAAAAAGAAACTCTTGAGTCTCCGCCGTCTTCATAATACTCTAGAACAAATTTATGTTGGCCTATAGTTAGATTTTGTGTAGCGTAATCCATAGTAAAACCGTGACCATTCCATCTTGTTATAACTGGAACAGATGCATCATCGACATAAAGTCTTACTCCATCGTCGCTTCCAATATCAAAACTATATACGCCAGCTTCGGTAATATCAGCAAGCATTTTATATCGTACAAAGAATCGGTCAGAAGGAGCAGCATCACAAGCAAAATTTGAAGTTAGACCTGTAACAGAACCACCTCCAATATTTCTATCAAAGTTTTTGTTTTCAGATACAGTTCCTATGTAAGTTGCAATGCTAGTACTTGGTAAAGCTGGATATGAAACATTTGGAGGCATGGCAGCATTATTTGCCATTTTATAAACATAGCCAATCCAAGCATTAGATCCAAAAGAAGTTTGATCTCCAATTGGAGTACATGGTGGGGCGGTAACGTTTACAGTTACGGTTGTTGTCGAATAATTTGTTCCATTTGAGATAGTGTATTCAAAAGTTGTTGTTCCAACGAAACCAGCTGTTGGCGTGAAGGTAACATTTGTTGTACCATTAACTACAACAGATCCTCCCGTTGTTGGTTGTGTAGCATTAATGGACGCTAATGGAGTATAATTTTCATCGTTTGCTAAAATTGGAATGTTAATAGCGGTGGCTGAATTTGTATTTGCAGTATCTGGATTAGCAGTGATTAAGTTTGAAGGCTCGACAATACCAGTAAGAGTTGGTCCAACTTCTCCACCATAATCATGCTTTATTTTAAAATATCCGTTATATAAATTTTGAACAGCGTACGGATATATTCTGATGTAAAATGTTTGATTCGTATTGCTTGAAACTGTTGTTCCTGTTGGAAAATTTAGAGTAACTGGAGTATCGGCCCTTTTTACTGCTGTTGTTGGTCCCAAAAGGACTGTTCCTCCACTAGGGAAAGTCGGATCAGTTGAATAATGTACCTCAAACATCGAAGCACCTTCAGATCCGGATGGAGAATTATATATAAAATTGAATTGTGTAAGCGTTAATTTATAATTTGTTTTTGGTGTAATACTCATTTGAACATATCTGTTCAATGTTAATGTTGTTGAACCTCCGTTTTCTAATTTTTTAACGTTAAAATAGTCAGGGTTGCTGTTTGTAATAAATTCAAACCCAGTTCCAGTAATATCATTTCCAGTTATGTTAGGGTCGGTTACAACTGCTTTTGGTTGGGCTAAAATTCCATTCCAAATAATTAATTTTGGACTTAGATCTGTTACATATACAACGACAGTTGCCGTAGAAGTTCTGGCTCCATTTGTTAGCGTGTAAGTAAATGTAGATGTTCCCTTAAAATTTGTTGCAGGAGCAAATGTAAAGATGTTTCCGTTCCTGCTAACTGTTCCTTCGGTTGCTGATGGTTGCGTAAAAGTTATACTTGCACCAGAGGTATTAGTATCATTCGTCAACGGATTAAATGAAATAGTACGTTTTTCTTGTGTAGTCACAAGATCATCATTTGCATTTAAAACAGTTGGATCATAAGCAGAAACTGTTCCAGTAATTGTTGGGCTAGTGTTTCCTGCTTCTGTAGCAGTATTACGATTCATTAAAAATAGAGGCGAGTTATCGTCTTTACCCGATTGTAATTTGTAACCATAAATACGAAGCGTTAATTTTTCTCCAGCGTAAAGAGTTATTTTAGATAAATCTATTGACTTGTTTACTTTGCCAGCTTGAGTTGGTTCATCTAGTAATAAGGTGCTAGTAGCGAAATCATCTTTAGAATAGCGTACTTGATATCTTTTTACGTACAAATTACCATCTCCTTTATAGGTGAAATTGTAAGCTCCAAGTTTTATTTTGTATCCAGTTTTAGCTGATACTGTAACCTGAAAGTATTTATTTTCATCTATGCTGAAAGAAAATGGCCAAGAACTTCCTTTAAAACCTTCCCATTGTATAGGCTGAAATGAGATTCCATTTGCGCTTAGGTTTTCAGCAGATACTGCATTACTGTATGCTGGGGTAACATTAGCAGTTGTAGCACCAGATGGATCGTCCCATTTGACTAAATTAACTTGAGAAACTCCCAAAAAAGGCAATAAAAACAAAAGTAAAAGTAAAGTTTTTTTCATGTTAAATGTTTTCTATCAATTTGTTATGCTGGCATAAGACTTTTCGAACCGCGCAAAGATATACACATCTACGAGCTACAATTTGATAGGGTTTTGGGAACCCTCATTTAATCGATGAATTGTTAAAATAGTCGATGAACTACATTAAAAATTTTAATGTTCGGCAAATATTCTTATAAAATCATGAAAAATATTATAAGAATATTCGTAAAATAAGAAGCTTTTAAAGACTGTTTTTTGAGTTTTTTGACTAAAAAACGTCAGATTTGCTATAAATTCTTCAAAAACGGAATAATTTATAACTGAAGAGAATGTGCCTTTTGAGGTGTTTAAAAGGGGAGTAGAGAATTTTAAATAATTTAGAAAAGTTGCAAATATTCTCTTTTTTGAGTGCTGAAAAATGAACTTAGTTTTCTTCTAATTCTTTTGCTTTTTCGTAAACTAAATTACTTTCATAACCTCTTCGAAGCATGTAGTCGCAAAATTTTTTACGTTTTTTGAGAAGATTGGTTTCAGAAATAGAATTCCAAGATCTTTCTGCAAGATTTTCAAAAGTTTCAAAATACTCTTCAGAAGAAATTTCTTTCAGAGCCAAAGTAATATTGGTTGAAGAAATATTTCTTGCTTTCAATTCATTTGTAATTCTGATTTTTCCCCAATGTTTAATCCGGTGTTTGCCTCTTGCGAAGCTGCAAGCGAAGCGAGTTTCATTTAAAAAATTCCCTTCAATTAGCTGTACTAGAACAATATCAATCTCATCACGAGTCATTTTTAGGCTATATAGTTTAGCCACAACTTCATCATGACAGCGCTCTTGATAAGCACAAAAGTGCTCTAACTTTTGTAAAGCTTCTTTAATGGTGAAAGTGCTGTTCGTCGGGTTTTTCATGCGTTTTAACGTTTAAATTCAGTTATGCTCGATTTGTTATAAAATAATTCTGAAATTTGTTAATATTTTATAAAAAGAAATAAATTATAACCTTGTGTATTAGGCTAATTTAAATATTTTTGTACGGAATTTTAACATTTTAAGTTTCGGTCTAAAATGCCAGAATTTAACATTTTAAGGTTCAGCTGATTACCTAAAGAACATTGTTCTTTTTGAAAAGAATGCCTTTTTTGCTTTAAGCAACCAAAAACAAATTTACAAACAAATACCTACTGATATATGATGAGAAAATTACTTTACTCGTTTTTATTTTTATTTTTTGCTTATTCTTCTTTTGCGCAGATTGTATTCACAGATAATACTCCAGGTACACGAAGCTGGGCAGTTCCACAAGGTGCTACCCAAGTAACCGTTGAAATATGGGGTGCTGGTGGAGCTGGTGGAGGTTCGAGAAATAATAATGTTGGTGGTAGCGGCGGCGGCGGCGGCGGTTATTCTTTAAAGACATTTTCGGTAACAGCAGGTCAAAATATTAGTTATACTATTGGGAGTGGTGGAACTGGAAGTACTGGTAATGGGACTGCTGGAGGTGCGACAACGCTAACTTACACAGCTTCAAATTCGCTTTTGGCTAATGGAGGAGCACGTGGTATTCAAAATAACGGAGCAACTACAGGAGGAGCTGGTGGTACAGCATCTGGTGGTACAACAAATTTGCCAGGCTCCAATGGTAGTTCTGGTAGTAATATTGGAGGGAATGGCGGAAATAGTGGAAATACTCCAAATACAGGAGGTGCGGGAGGTGTAGGTGCTAATGGAGCAAGTGGAATTATACCCGGCGGCGGCGGCGGCGGTGGCGAAAGAGCTGGTAGTGATCGATCTGGAGGAGCTGGCGCAAACGGGCAAGTTAGAATTACATATACTCCAAGTTATCAATACCAAATTATATCTTCAAATACTGGATCTACAACATGGTGTGCAGGAGAAACCAGAAATGTTTCGGTTACTATAAAAAATACTGGTTCAAAGGCTTGGACAGATACGCCCTCGTCAGATTTTAATATCGGAATCAAATGGAATACTAATGGAACGAGTTGGACTGATTATAATGTAAGAGTCGATGCTGGAAATTTGGCTCCAGGTGATACTAAAACATACACTTTTACAATTACTGCAACCAATAGTGGAGGTGCTACAGATGGTACTCCTTTAGCGGCAGGAATAAATAATCTTACTTTTGATGTTGTTTATGAGCTAGTCGCTTGGTTTGGAGATAATCATAGCGGAGTACGACCAGGTAATGCAGTACTAAAAACGGGAGATCAAACTATAGTAGCATCACCTCTTAATAGAACTATTTCTGTAACATCGTCACCAGTTTGTTCAGGTTCAGGCACAACTATTAATGTTGCGAATTCGGAACTTGGCGTTAGTTATCAGTTAAGAAATGGAAGTACTAATATAGGAACTCCAGTTGCTGGTTCAAACGGAACGATTAGCTTACCTACAGGTAATTTAACGACAGATACTACTTTTAATGTACTCGCTACATCAGCTTGTGGAAGTTCACTACAAATGTCCAATACTTCTACAGTAAATGTGACTCCACTTCCAACACCAGCCAATGCGGGTTCAGATCAAATTGGAAATAGCGCTTCTTTCACATTGGCCGCGAATGCGCCTACAGTAGGTACTGGAGCATGGTCAGTTGCTAACGGGCCAAGTACATCGGCAAGTCAGTTTAATAGTACTACTAGTCGTACTGCTACATTTACTCCAGCGGTTTTGGGAACATATGTTCTGAATTGGACAATTACCAATGGTGGTTGTACATCTACAGATCAGGTTGTCATTTCTACTTGCGTTACCAATTTAATAAAAAATGGTGACTTTAGTAATGGAACAACTGATTGGACAAGAGCTACTACAAAAGGATCGTATGTTGAGGTTTATGATGAAAGTGTTTATTTCGGAAATAGCAACAATACTAATATTACTGCAGAATTGGATTCGCAAGCTTCATTAGGTCAAAATGTAACCGTTGTTCCAGGTGTTACCTATACTTTAAGTTTTCTTTATGCTCGAAGAACAGGATCCTCCCCTACGACTGCGGTTGATTTTAAAATAATAGATGGATCAAATACCATATCAAGAACTTTTACGACTAATGATACTACTAACACACCTGTATTTATTAGTTTTCCATTTACACCGACAAGTTCGTCAATATGGATTGAATTCTACAACTCTCTAGAAACTACTACTCTTGGGTCTATTATTGATAACATTGCTTTGATTCCAAGCTCACAAGTGGTGCCAATTGCTACAACAACGCCTAAAGGAACTTATAAAACCTTAGAGGCTTGTGAAGGAGTGCCTATTCAATTAGATGTCGAGAATGTTTCGGCATCTGGTGTAACCTATTCTTGGACAAGTACATCTTCTGGTGTGACGTTTTCATCACCTACAGCTAAAAATCCAACAATAACTTGTACGGGCACAGGAATTAAGAACGCAACAGTCGTGGTAACTACTGCCGGTGGATGTCCAAGTAGTCCTTCTACTACATATGTGAATATAAAAGCAGCTCCAACAGTTTATAATGTGACAGGCGGAGGATCTTACTGTTCGGGAGGTACTGGTGTTGCTGTTGGTCTCTCTAATTCGACTACAGGGGTAAGCTATCAATTGAAATTGAATGGAAATAATAGTGGAAGTCCTATGTCAGGAACAACAGGATCGGCAATTAACTTTGGATTAAAAACAACAGCAGGAACTTATACTGTAGTTGCTACAAACGCTTCTCCAAATAGTTGCTCTTTGAACATGAACGGAAGCGCAGTAATTACTGTAGATCCAGTTTCTGTTGGAGGAAGCATTTCAGGTAGTACAACAGTTTGTTTAGGAACTAATAGTACTACTTTGACATTAAGTGGTCATACAGGGTCAGTTACGAAATGGCAATCTTCACCATCGAATACATTTTCACCAGTTACTGATATTCCTAATTCTGCGAATACATCTTTAATAGTATCTAATTTGACAGCAACTACTTATTATAGAGCTGTGGTTAAAAGTGGTACATGCTCTTCTGCCGATAGTGGTACAGGAACAGTAACTGTAAATCCAAACAATACAGTATCGTTGACTTCAGCTGTTGGTACAAATACGCAGACTGTATGCATCAATACTCCGATTTCAAATATTACTTACTCAACAAACGGCGCAACAAGTGCAACTGTGACAGGTCTTCCAGCCGGAGTTATAGGAGGTTGGTCAGGAAATGTAGTGACGATAAGTGGTACTCCGACAGAAAGTTCTGCAACACCATATACTTATACTGTTACATTAAATGGCGGATGTGGAACAGTAACAACTACAGGAACAATAAGAGTAAATCCAATTAATACGGTATCGTTGACTTCAGCTGCGGGTACAAATGCACAGACTGCATGCATCAACACTCCGATTTCAAATATCACTTACTCTACCACTGGTGCAACAAGTGCAACTGTAACAGGTCTTCCAGATGGAGTTACAGGAAGCTGGTCAGGAAATGTAGTGACTATAAGCGGAACTCCGACAGTAAGTTCGGCAACTCCATATTCTTATACTGTTACCTTGAATGGCGGATGCGGAACAGTAACGGCTACAGGAACAATAAGAGTAAATCCGATCAATACAATTGCCTTAACTTCAGGAGCAGGTACAAATGCACAATCTATATGTTTTAACTCAGCAATCACAGACATTACTTATGCGACTACTGGAGGAAATGTAGTTATGTCTTCAGGTTTTCCAACTGGACTTAATATAGCATGGTCAGGAAGTGTTTTAAGAATTAGCGGAACCCCAAATGTAAGTTCTGCAAGTCCTTATAATTATACTGTTGCGTTGCAAGGTGCTTGTGAAACTGTTACACTTTCTGGAACAATTACAGTAAAACCAATACCTACAACCCCAACAATTACAAAAAACAACGATGCTGCATGTAATACTTTAGGAAGCATAACAATAACAGGTTTATCTGGAAACTGGACTGTTAATCAAACAGGAGTAACGGCTCTGCCAAAAAGTTATCCTGGGCCAGGTGCTTCTTTAGCTATTCAAGATTTAGCAGCAGACACCTATAGTTTTACTGTTACAAATAATGATACAGGTTGTACTTCAAGTGCAGTTACTGTTACAATAACAGATACAAGCTCTAATACAGATTGGGGACCTTCAGGATGGACAAATGGAGAACCTGATGGAAGTAAAAGTGTTACGATTTCGTCTTTAGCAAATGGTCAGCCTTTTTCACTGGCTAAGCCAAATATAACAGCATGTTCTCTAACTATTACAGTTGGATCGGATGTAATTATACCATCGGGAGTAACTTTGGAAATCACAAATAAGGTAACAAGTAATGGTAAATTGGTGTTTGAAAGTGGCTCAAGCTTAATACAAACTACCAATGTACAAAACAGTGGAGATATTGTATACAAAAGAGCAACTTCAATTCGTCGTTTTGACTTGACTTATTGGTCTAGCCCTATCACTTCAACGAAACAAGATGGTTTTATGATGAAAGATTTATCTCCAGAAACTTTATTTGACAAGTATTCCTATTGGTCTTCTAGTTTCAAGTGGGCAACAGATCTTTACGGCAATATGGAAATGAAACCTGGGATAGGCTATAGCATTAGAGGTCCGCAGTCTTTTAGCATTGAAACTCCTGCTGAATTTATTGGAAAATTCTCAGGAATACCTAATAATGGAGACATTCCGATTTCAACCACGCCAGATAAATATCTTCTTATCGGAAACCCTTACCCATCTGCTATCGATGGCCGAAAATTTATTACCGATAATGGAGATGTTGGAGCACTATACTTCTGGACGCATGTATCGCTGCCAAAAAAAGCGGAAGGAAGCAATACCTACAGATACAGCAGTCCAGATTATGCAGTATTCACATTGCTTGGAGCAACAAGAGCTACAACTGGAGGCGAGACTCCTTCGGGATATATCGGTGTAGGTCAAGGTTTCTTTATAAAACCAAAAGTTACTTCGATTAAATTTAATAATGGCCAGCGTGTAAAAGCAGAAAACTCGCAATTTTTTAAAACTACCGCAAAAGAAGCTGCAATTGAAGTAAACCGCTTATGGTTAAATCTAAGCAATACCGACGATGCCTATAAACAAATATTGATCGGATACGCAGAAGGCGCAACAAACAGCTTCGATTACAATTATGATGCTGTTACATTAGCAGGAAACACTTACGTAGACTTCTATACTATTAATGAGGCACAAAAGCTGTCTATCCAAGCGAGAAGTTTGCCTTTTGACAATACAGAAAGAATTCCTCTTGGCTATAAATCAGTCGCTGAAACTCAGCTTACCATCTCGATAGATCATGCAGATGGATTTTTTAACAAACAAGCGGTTTATCTGGAAGATAAAACAACAGGAACAATAACAGATCTTCGCGCTACAAATTATACTTTCAAAACTGGCATCGGAACTTTTACAGATCGTTTTGTATTACGTTACACCAATAAAACATTAGGAACCGACGACATAGAAAGTCTTGAAAATAGTGTTTTGATTTCTGTAAAAAACAAAACAGTTAGTATTACTTGTTCTAAAGAAACGATCAAAGATGTTACTATTTTCAACGTTGGCGGTCAGTTAGTATACAGCAAATACAAAGTGAATTCATCAGAGTTGCAAATTACAAATTTACACTCTAGTGATCAGGTTTTATTAGTTAAAGTAACTTTAGAAAATGGTTCTATAATTACTAAAAAAGTGATTTTTTCTAATTTGTAGTAAAAAATAATATTTCTTCAAATGCTCATTCTTTTATTAAAGAATGGGCATTTTTTTTATAGAAAAAATCCCTAAATCTGGGTATTGTGTTTTTAATTATGGCTTTATAATTTAGTTTAATTCTTACAATATTAAACTTTAATTACACCGTTTTGATTAAAAATATATTTTATTCGTTAATACTAATTTTGATATGCTCTCAAACGCTTTTCTCACAGCAAGGAAAAATTGACAGTTCATTTAACGCTTTAGATGATGGCCAAAATGGAGATGGATTTGATAATACTGTGCGTACACTTCTTCTTCAGAAAGATGGAACTTTACTTGTAGGAGGAGATTATCTGAGTTTGAATGGAGCAGCAACTTCATATCTTACTCGTTTAAATCCAGAAGGGTCTATCGATGAAAGTTTCAATACAGGTACGGGTTTCAATGGTAAAATTTATGCTTCTTGTTTGCAGTCAGATGGGAAAATTATAGTTGGAGGAAACTTTACAAGTTATAACGGAATTAGTGCGGGAAGAATAATCCGTCTAAACGAAGATGGTTCTTATGATGCCACTTTTAATACAACAATTGGAGCAACTACAGGAATTGTTTATGATATTGCCGTACAGCCTGATGGGGAGATAATTATTGTTGGCAGTTTTACAAAATATAATAATAGTACAGTAAATAGAGTGGCACGTTTATTACCAAACGGAACACTCGATTCTACTTTTTTAACAGGTTCTGGATCTGCATTAAACATTACACACGCAAAAGTTTTATCTGATCAGAAAATACTTCTCACAGGCAATTTTACAGTATTTAACGGTGTTTCTGCTAATCGAATCATTCGATTAAATGCCAATGGAACTTTTGATTCTACCTTCAATAGTGGTATTGGCTTTAATGATGATGTTAATGCCATAGCGTTACAGCCTGATGGGAAAATGGTTTTAGGAGGTAACTTTACCCTTTTTAATAATACTGTCGCGAATAGAATTATTCGATTGAACGAAGATGGGACTAAAGACGAAAGTTTTGTAACAGGTTCTGGCTTTAGTAAAGAAGGAGTTTCAGCAATTAGAATTAATAAGAACGGTGATATCATGGTTGGAGGATCCTTTACAGGATTTTACAATACTACTGAAGCGTTAAGATTGATTTTTCTGCAATCTGATGGAAGTATAAAACCAAATTTTGATATCGGCTCTGGACACTGCTTCTGCTTCAGTTTTAGCTTTAGAATTAGACGAAGAAGATTCTTGGTTTGCAGGAGGCTCTTTTACTGTTTTTAATGGCCAAAATCAAGGCAGGTTGGTAAAAATTAGTAGTGATGGCGAACATGATATTTCATATTTGGCTTCTGGAATTGGATTTGACAATTCTGTTCTTAGTATTCTGCCACTTCCAAATAGAAAGATAATAGTTGGAGGCAATTTTAAAAAGTTTAATGGAAATGTTGCTCCCAAAATTACTTGTCTATTAGAAAATGGAATGATTGATCCTGCTTTTAATAATTCAGGAAGTAATAACTTGGTAAAAACTGCAGCATTGCAAACTGATGGGAAGATTATTTTAGGGGGAAATTTTACAAAATACAATGATCTTACCAATAATCGGATTGTTAGAATATTTTCGGATGGAGAAATAGATGAATCATTGAAGACAGGTGATGGGTTTAATGGACAAGTATATACATTAGCAATTCAGCCTGATCAAAAAATAATTGCCGCTGGAGCATTTACAAAGTATAATGGTTCAACAGCTAATACGAGTAGAATTGTTAGAATACTGTCAGATGGAACAAAAGACCCTGATTTTAATATTGGTTTAGGTGCTGACGGAACTATAGAAAGTGTAATTATTCAATTAGACGGAAAGATTCTTGTGGGAGGACATTTTAAAAAATTTAATGATATGCCTTTTGCAGGTTTGGTAAGGTTAAATCAAGACGGAAGTATTGATGCTAGCTTTAATATAAAAGAGGGTTTTGATAAATATGTTTATGCAATTGCACTTCAATCCAATAAGATTATAGTTGGAGGTTCTTTTTTGACTTTTAATAAGGTTTCACAAAAACGCATTCTTCGATTAAATAGTGATGGAAGTCTCGATGCTACATTCCAATCAGGCGCTGGCTTTAGTAAAGGAGATGTTCGTGCTATTTTAGTGCAGCCAGACGATAGAATTTTGGTAGGAGGAAGTTTTTCGGGAACATATAATACTATTGCTTCTTCTAGATTGATTCGTTTACTGCCTTCAGGATTGTATGATAATTCTTTTGTGGCACCATCAAATAATATGCTGTTTGCAATGAAATTTGATGAAGATTATAGATTGATGATCGGAGGGAATTTTAATTCTGTTTCTGGTATTTCAAAACATAGAATTGCCCGTTTAAAACTTTGCGTTAATACCACAGCTTGGGATGGAATTTCATGGTCCAACGGTTATCCGTCTGCAGGAAAAGATGTTTATTTTAAAGAAAGTTTTCCAAATTTGACGACAACTAATATTTGTGGATGTACTATCGAAAAAGGAAAAACAGTAACATTACTTGAAAATAATACACTCAGTATTGAGTTTTCTTATACTGGTGAAGGAATACTTGTTTTAGAAAATTCTGCCAGTTTGTATCAAGATGACGATGATATTGTAAATACTGGAATTGTTCATGTAAAAAGAAAAACAAAGCCAATAATTAGATTCGATCTCACTTATTGGTCTTCTCCAGTGGCCGATATGAAATTATTCGATTTTTCGCCTGAAACACTTTTTGACAAATATTCTTGGTATGATCCTATTGCAGGTTGGAAAACAAACCTTTACGGAAGCATGACTATGGCTTCTGGTCGTGGCTACAGCATTAGAGCTCCGCAAAGTTTTTCTACTACAGAGCGAGCAATATTTAAAGGTGTTTTCAAAGGAATTCCAAACAATGGTAAAATAGAAGTTGAGTTGATTGCCGCAGATCGTTTTTATCTAGTTGGTAATCCATATCCATGTGCCATAAGTGCAGATGATTTCTTAACAGAAAATGAGCCGAAAACAAAGGGAGCATTATACTTCTGGACGCATAACACTCCGCCTAGAATTACAATTCCAGGAACTAATACCTATCGATATACTAATGATGATTATGCAGTTTACAATTTATTAGGAGGTGTTGGCACAAGCTCAGCTTTAAGTTCTGGAGTTAGTAATGATGCACCTAACGGTACAATTGCTTCGGGACAAGCCTTTTTTGTAAAAAGCAACGTAACAGGCTTCCTAGAATTTAAAAACAGCATGAAAGTTCGAGATAAAAATACTTCCTTTTTTAGACCAGCTCCAAACTCACAAGCAAAATCTGTTGCCGAAAAGCATAGGTTTTGGCTAAACATTAAAAATAACGATAGTGAATTCAAACAGATTTTACTAGGATATGCAACAGGCGCTTCAAATTCTTTAGATCTGAATTATGATGCAGAATATTTAAGTTCAGGAATGCCATTGGATTTTTATAGTGTAATCGAAAATAAAAAATTAGTAATCCAAGGCCGTGAATTGCCTTTTTTAGAAAGCGATTCAATAGCTATAGGTTATAAAACTACAGTTAGTGATAATTTAAAAATTGAAATAGATCATAAAGATGATTTTTTTAATGATAAACCTATTTTCTTAATCGATAAAAAGTTAAATAAAACGCATGATATTTCTGAACTTCCTTATCAATTTGATTCTGAAGCAGGAACCTTTAATGATCGTTTTTCTATAATTTACTGTAATACAACTTTACGAAACAATATTTCTGATAACCTCTGGAAGGATATTTTAGTATCGGTTAAAAACCACAACATATATATTGATTCTTTCGCTGAAACAATAAAAGAGGTAGTAATATTTGATGTTTTAGGAAATCAGCTGTATAGAAAAGATCAGCTTGAAACCAAAAGAACTTCTATCGAAAACTTGTTCTCTTCTCATCAGGTTTTATTAGTAAAAGTCATTTTCGAAAATGGAAAATCTGCTTCAAAAAAAGTCATTTTTTAAAGACTGAATTGAAAACTTGTCTAATTACTTTTTCTTTTCATAGAATATTGATAAACAGTTAGTTGTATTGTTTGTGTTTTTAAATTAACAGTTTTTTCTTATTTTTTATATTTTCTGAGTTTTAGTGTTAAAATTATGGGTTTAATACTACACAGTGAATTTTTATGTCAATAAAATCGTACCTTGTAGTTGGTTTTTGTCGATGAAATGCATTTTTAATCGACAAAATGATTTTTCTATAAGCCCATGATTTGATTTTTTCTTCAAAAAGCACAGTTTAAAAAACAGTGTTTTATCTGCCTTAAGTTGATTGTTGTAAAGTTGGAGCGCTTCATTAATTCTATATAAAGACTTAGTCTTGTTTATATGGGGCCATAAAGCATTTGTCTTTTTCATTTTGCAATTAATCTTGTTTTGAGTTTGAATTTATTTTTCAATTACTAAAATGCCACAAGATGAGAAAAGATTTACTTACCATGCTGAGTTTCTTCAGCCTTTTATCTTTAGTAACTTATATTGAGAAACCATTAAAATCAAGTAGGAGATTAAGAATTCTGCTAGTTTTAGTTTTATCAATTTTTTATACTACTTCAAAAGCACAAATATCTCATCCATTCACAGCTAGTGGGTCTCTTCTCCTGCCTGCAGGTATGGATGTTGTTACTGTTGAAGCTTGGGGTGCCGGAGGTGCTGGCGGTGGAGCGAAAGTGACACCTCTCGAAGGAAGAAGCGGCGGCGGCGGCGGCGGCGGAGCTTATGCAAAAGGAACAATAACCACAACAGGATTATCGAATTTGAGTTTTGTAGTTGGAGCAGCTGCGACAGGAGGAGCTGGTAATGGAATATCTGGAGGCGCATCATACATAACAGGATTTACAACTGTTTTTAATGCGCCTGGAGGTCAGGGAGGAAATGCTAATATTGCAACAACTTCTACTCCAACTGGCGGAACTGGCGGAACTGGCGCTATTGGAAATCTCGGAACAGCAATAGGGGCAAACGGTACAAATGGTAGAGTTGCTGGATTAAGCTTACTTCTTACGTCTGGTGCTGGTGGGAATGCGGGTAATTATGGTATAGTAGCTGGAGCTGGAGCTGGAGGAGCTGCACAATCTACTCTATTATTAACAGATCTAGCTGGAACTAATGGTGGAACTAATGGAGGAGGAGGAGGAGGAGCTTTAAGTGCAAATGTTGCACAAAATGGGGGGAATGGTGCAAGAGGGTATCTTAATATTACTTATACTTGTAAGACATACAGCTTTACTTCGATATCGGCTCCAAACGTTTGTACTGGAACAACCACACAAGTGCAATTATCGGGGTCAGCGGCTAGTCTGCCGGCTGGTACATATACAGTAACGTACAATAGAAGTCTACCCAATGCGGCAGGACTTACAGAAACGATGGTAGTTGGGGCTGCCGGATCTGGAAGTTTTACCGCAAGGGGCTTGACTACTTTAGGGAATAGCACTATTACAGTTACTTCTTTAACTTCAGTAGATTGTACTTCGTCTATTAGTACAAATAATGCTGTCAATATCGTAGTTAGTGCTCAGCCAACAATAACTTTAGGCTCAACTACAGCCATTTGTGCTAGCGCAAGTTTGCAAAACGTGACATTGCCTTATTCGGCAGTTACGAATGCACCAACAAATTACAGTATAACATGGAATGCAAGTCCTGCAAATAGCTTTGTGCCTGTTGCAAATGCAGTTTTACCAGCAAATTCAATAAGTATTGCGGTTCCTGCTGGAACTGCTGGTGGGACATATACTGGATCGCTAACAGTTAGTAATGCGGCTGGGTGTGTGTCTGCCGCTCCAACAAATTTTACTATAACTGTAAATCCGTTACCTACAATAACTTTGGGAGCCACTACTGCTGTATGCGCAAGTACAAGTGCACAGAGCACAACGTTGCCTTACAGTGCTGTCACAAATGCACCAACGACATACAGCATTACGTGGAATGCAAGTCCGACAAATACCTTTGCAGCAGTAACAAATGCTGCATTACCAGCAAACTCAATCAATATCCCGATACCTGCAAATACTGCGGCGGGAACGTACACGGGAACCTTAACGGTTAGAAATGCAAACGGATGTGTATCATCGGCAAATAATTTTACCGTTATTGTAAACGCGTTACCAACAATAACACTAGGAGCTACTACCGCGGTATGCACAAGTACAGGCGCACAGAGTACAGCTTTGACTTACAGTGCTGTCACAAACGCACCAACGACCTACAGCATTACGTGGAATGCCAGTCCAGCAAATACTTTCGCACCAGTTACAAATGCTACATTGCCAGCAGGTTCAATTAATATCCCTATACCTGCAAATACGGCGGGGGGAACATACACAGGAACCTTAACTGTAAGGAATGCAAACGGATGCGTGTCATCAGCAAACAATTTTACAGTTACCGTAAACCCATTGCCGACAATAACATTGGGAGCCACTACTGCGGTATGTGCAAGTACGAGCGCACAGAGTACAGCTTTGACTTACAGTGCTGTGACAAACGCACCAACGACCTACAGCATTACGTGGAATGCCAGCCCGACAAATACTTTCGCACCAGTTACAAATGCTACATTGCCAGCAGGTTCAATTAATATTCCGATACCTGCAAATACGGCGGGGGGAACATACACAGGAACCTTAACGGTAAGCAATGCAAACGGATGCGTGTCTTCAGCAAACAATTTTACCGTTACCGTAAACCCATTGCCGACCATAACATTGGGAGCCACTACTGCGGTATGTGCAAGTACGAGCGCACAGAGCACAGCTTTGACTTACAGTGCTGTCACAAATGCACCAACGACCTACAGCATTACGTGGAATGCCAGTCCGGCAAATACTTTCGCAGCAGTTACAAATGCGGCCTTGCCAGCAAACTCAATCAATATCCCTATACCTGCAAATACGGCAGCGGGAACATACACCGGAACCTTAACGGTTAGAAATGCAAACGGATGCGTGTCTTCAGCAAACAATTTTACCGTTACCGTAAACCCATTGCCGACCATAACATTGGGAGCCACTACCGCAGTATGTGCAAGTACGAGCGCACAGAGCACAACTTTACCATATAGTGCTGTCACAAATGCACCAACGACATACAGCATTACATGGAGTGCGAGTCCGACCAATACCTTTGCAGCAGTTACAAATGCGGCCTTGCCAGCAAACTCAATCAATATCCCTATACCTGCAAATACGGCAGCGGGAACATACACGGGAACCTTAACGGTAAGCAATGCAAACGGATGTGTGTCATCAGCAAACAATTTTACAGTTACCGTAAACCCATTGCCGACCATAACATTAGGTGCTACTACTGCAGTATGCGCAAGTACAAGTGCACAAAGCACTACTTTGCCTTACAGTGCGGTTACAAATGCACCGACGACATACAGCATTACATGGAATGTGAGTCCGACCAATACCTTTGCAGCGGTTACAAATGCGACCTTGCCAGCAAACTCGATTACTATCGCGGTGCCAGCAAATACGGTGGCGGGAACATACACAGGAACATTAACAGTTTCTAATGCAGCTGGCTGTATTTCGACAGGCAATAATTTTACTATAATAGTTAATTCAGTCCCAACAATTACAACATCAGGAAATTTAATTTCAATTTGTCAAAATGCATTAGAGCAAACAGCTTCTCTGCCATATTCTGCTGTAACAGGTTCTCCAGTTAGCTATTTTATAGACTGGGCATTATTGAATGATCAAGCAGCTACTGCTTTTTCTTTCGATTCGGGAGGAGGAAACATTAATAATATTACTATTCCAGCAAATACACCAGCAGGAAATTACAGCGGAGTACTGACAATTTCTACGTCAAATGGATGTTTGGCAACTCAAGCCGTTTCTTTAACGATTAATGCTGTTCCAACAATAAGTACTGCAGGGGTCTTTACTCCAGTTTGTCAAAGTTCTTCAGCGCAGACTACTACTTTAAGTTACAATTCTACTACGGGTTCTCCAGTTAGTTATGAAATCGATTGGATTGCATTGACAGATCAAGGAGCGACACCGTTTCCTTTTAGTTCTGGATCAGGAGATATTATAAATGTGAATGTTCCAGCAAATGCCACAGCAGGTACTTACAATGGTATAATGACTATTACAACATCAAATGGCTGCCCGTCTACTCAAAATGTTTCTTTAACTGTCAATGCAGTTTCAGTTGCGCCAACTGCTTCAGTAATACAACAGCCAAGCTGTATCAATAATACAGGTGTTATCACGGTTACTTCGCCTGCATCTGGAACAGGATATACATATAGTGTTGATGGAGTAGATTTTAGTAATACTTCGGGAATATTTACAGGTTTGTCTTCTGGAGGTTATAATGTGCAAGTGAGAAATAGTACAACGGGATGCGAATCAGAAGTAACACCAATTACAATAAATGCTTTTGTTACTAAAGTTTGGAATGGAAATGTTAGCGCCAATTGGGGGGATCCTGCAAATTGGACTCCAGCAGGAGTTCCTGTTGCTTCCGACTGTATAGACATTCCAGATGTAGGTGTTGATCCTATTATTTCTGGAACCAATGGAAGTTTTTTTGCCAGTAGATTAACGATTGAAAATAATGGATCATTAATTGTAGAAGAAACAAATTCTTTAACGGTGACAAATGAAGTCAGTGTGTTGGGTAATGGTGTTTTGATTTTTGAAAATAACTCAAGTTTGGTTCAGGTTGCCGATGTCAATAATACTGGAAATATAACTTACAGAAGAAAAACATCTGTAAGACGATTTGATCTTACCTATTGGTCTTCTCCAGTAGTAGGTATTACTATGAAAGATTTTTCGCCAGAAACTTTATTCGATAAATACTCTTACTGGTCTTCTGATTTTAAGTGGGCAACCAATTTGTACGGTACAATGGAAATGGAACCAGGAGTAGGTTATAGCATTAGAGGTTCACAATCTTTTGCGACTGGAACTCCAAGTGTTTTTTCAGGGGAATTTATCGGAGTGCCAAATAATGGAACAATCCAAGCTGCCTACGGCTGCTGCTGAAAAGTTTTGCTTTTTTGGTAATCCATATCCTTCAGCAATTTATGCAGATCTATTTATTCGTGATAATGCCGCTAATTTTTATGGGACACTATTTTTTTGGACTCATAACACCTCTCCTAGAATAACTGTTCCAGGAACTAATACCTATCGTTATACTAGTGATGATTATGCAATATATAATTTGTCAGGCGATACTTCAGTTGGTAATTTAATTGGTACTGGTGCTCCATCACCAGGAAATCAAACTCCGCCAAAAGGGTATATTGCTGCTGGACAAGCATTTTTTGCTAAAGCCAGAACAGGGCAAAGAGGTGTTTTTACAAATTCAATGCGAGTACCTAGCAATAATAGCCAATTTTATAAATCTACGTTAGTTGTAGAAAAACATCGTGTGTGGTTAAATCTTACGAATAAAGAAGGGGCTTTTAAGCAATTACTAATTGGATATATAACAGGGGCGACAAATTCTTTTGATTTTAATTATGATGCGGTTACATTAAATGGAAATCCTTATGTAGATTTTTATAGCATCAATGAAGCCAATAAACTAGTTATTCAAGGAAGAGCAGTTCCTTTTGTTGTAACAGATACCATTCCGTTAGGATATAAGTCTACTATTGAAAAAGGTGATTTCACAATCGCTATCGATCATACAGATGGAGATTTGGCGAGTAAGGATATATTTTTGCACGATAAGGTAACAAATACGGTACATAACCTTAAATCTGGAGGATATACATTTACCTCTGCGCCAGGAACTTTTCTGGATCGATTTGTATTGCGTTATACAGATGGCAAGTCTTTAGGAAACGAAGATTTTGAGAATCAAGATAAGAGGGTTTTTGTTTCGGTTAAAGATAAAAACATCAGATTGCAATCTATGCCTGAGCAGGAAAATCTGGACGAAGTCGCTATTTATGATGTGGGAGGCAAATTGTTATATCGTAAAAAACAAATAGAAAGTAAAGAATGGCTAATACCAAATTTTCAATCTGGCCCTCAAGTTTTATTGGTTAAAATCACTTTAGATAATGGAAATACAGTGACAAGAAAAATAGTATTTAGATAAATAAAAAAGCGGTTGAGTTTTAAGTTCTCAACCGCTTTTTACATTTATTAAGCACTACGCTGTAAATTTTGATGCGTATTGGTAATCGCCCTTTCGTTTTTATAGTCAATCCATTTTTGGCCTTGAATTTTCCGCATCATAATATCAAAATGACGCATAATAAAAACATTGTATGCTGCTTTGGATAAATTGACAATGTTTTTTGGAAACGATCTCAAACTCATAGAAAATCCTGGCGTTAGATATTTCATATAATGCCAATATCCTTCAGGCATATAAAGCATTTCTCCATGTTTTAGATTGGTAATATAGCCTTCGGCATTTTTGAGTGCTGGAAATTTTTCATAATCTGGATGGTCAAAATCTATATCTTCTCTCGAAATTAATGCGTGAGGAACTTTATACATAAATTTTGATTGGCTAGGAGGGAAAATCATACATTGTTTTTCTCCGTGAAAATGAAAATGAAGAATATTCGAATAGTCAATATCATAATGCATAAACACTTTCGAATTTTCACCGCCAAAAAACAACATTGGCATTTGCTTGACTAATTTTAAACCAATTTCAGGCCATAAAAAGTCATTTTTTAACGAAGGAACCTGTTTCATTAAGTTGTAAAGAAAAATACGATAATTGGTAGGCTTTTCTTGTAGTAACTCAATGTAATCGCTCATTTTCATTGTGGTATGCGCCTCGTTGAACCCATCCTCGTGATTTACAGGTCTGTCGTCGTATAAAGGAACGACCAAATCTCCTGCGATTTCTTTCATATAAGATAATTTCCATTTGTTATAAGCTGGCCAATCTTCGGTCAATTCTTCGATAACAACAGGAATTTGTTTTTTTACATATTGGGAAACAAACTCTTCTTTTGAGATTTTTTTTACCCTTTCAATTTGTTTTAATTTCATTTTTATAAATAAAAAAATTGCTTATAACTGTCTGCTACAAGCAATTTAAAAATATTTATTGAGAATTAAGATCTCTATTGACTAAAATTTTTAATCTAATCGATGCTCAAAAGAGGCATTTATAAAAAGTGATTTCCGTAAAAATTTTGCAGCAGTTTCAGATTAATCGGCTGCATATTTGTTATTCCAATACAGCATCATCATTAAAGTAACAATTACAGAAGAAGCAATTCCTTCAAATAATAAACAAATACAATAAGTTGGCACTGATGGATTTCCTCCAAACATGAAAGTTTCAGACAAAGTTCTTACGTAAGCATCTCCACCTCGAGCGTAACTATAAACTAATAAGCCAAATACACTCATAGATACACCAACCACAGAAGTGGTCATTGCAGAAATAGCATTCGATAGAAAATTGGTTTCTCCTTCCTGTAGGTTCATCTGCATTGTCCTGTTAACACCGTAGAATATAAAGAAAACGTTTAGTGTTCTCAGGTAAAACAAATCTGCTAAACCTAGTACATTCATTAATAAAAAATAAATGCCAATTCCGAGGAAAATCAAAAACCCGTTGGTAATTTCTTTAGGTAATTTCATAGTGGTTATTTTTTAGAAGTTAATAGTAAATATTTGAAAAACAGTGTTCTATCAAATTTACTAAAAAAATAACTACGATGATTTAAAAACGGTAAAAACTATACAGTCTGATTTTTTAGAGAAGAATCTATAAAAGCCAAAGAATCCATTTTATCCTGATGAAGCTGTGCTTTTAATGCATCTATCGAACTGAATTTCTGCTCATCGCGAATGTAATGAAGCAAAGAAACTTCGATGCTTTGATCGTAAATATCTTTATCAAAATTAAACAAGTGAACTTCGATGGTTTGCTTTTCGCCATTAACCGTTGGATTAAATCCAATGTTCATCATACCAAAAAGAGTTTCTTCATTTATGGTAGCTTTTACAACATAGACACCGATTTTTGGTATTAGTTTGTAATCTTCTTCAATATTAATGTTAGCTGTAGGAAATCCAATTGTTCGTCCCAATTGTTTTCCTTTCACAATAGTTCCATTCAAGAAATAGTTATAACCTAAATACTCGTTGGCCAAAGCCATGTTTCCTTCATTTAAAGCATTTCTAATTTTGGTTGAACTCACCGAAACATCTTGGATTTCTTCTGCAGAAATTTGTTCTACTTCAAATCCGTATTCAATTCCAAAAGCAATTAAATCATCAATATTGGCAGTTCTATTACGACCAAAACGGTGATCATGCCCAATAATAATTTTTTGAATCTGAAATTTCTCCACCAAAATAGTACGAACAAATTCTTCTGCTGTAAGTCTTGAAAAACTTTCGTTAAAAGGATGAACAATTAAGTTCTCAATACCTGTCGCTTCCAAAAGTTTTATTTTTTCGCCAATCGTATTCAGTAATCTGATTTCAGATTTTTCTTGAAGAACCATTCGTGGGTGCGGAAAAAGGTAAGAACCAGGCTTTCATATTTCCCATTTTCAGTATTCTCAGTAATTCGTTTTAGAATTTTTTTATGACCAATATGCACACCATCAAAGGTACCAAGAGTTAAGATAGTTTTCTTGGTTGACTGAAAATCGTTTATAGAATGAAAGAGCTTCAAAACAAATTATTTAAGATGCTGCAAATTTATACTATTCTGTTTTAAATTTAATACTATGCCAAATCGAATTTTAACGCATAATCTATCTTTTTGTAAAAATTTGCCAACTCGTCGACGAAAAAGCAATAATTGTCGGATAGATAATATGATTTCAAATTAATTAAAGTAATTTTGATATTATATTTTGAGGGTATGAAAAAACAACTACTTTATATATTTTTAATTTTTTGTTTTGCCAATGCTAATGCACAAGATGCTTTATGGCAAAAAGTAACTTCTTCATCGCTTTCAAGAAAGGCAGATGGGGCGAGTTCTAATAAATTATATTATAAGCTAAATGCCAATCTTCTTAGTTCTAAGTTAGTTTCGGCATCGAGTAAAACAGCAAAAAATACAACATCAGAAATTACAATTCCAAATACTGATGGAAATCTAGAACGTTTTGCAGTTTGGGAATCATCTAATTTTGATCCAGAATTACAGGCAAAATATCCACAAATTAGATCTTATGAAGGTCGCGGATTAGACGATAAAAGTGCAAAAGTATATTTTAGTGTTGCTCCAATCGGCATACAGACAATGGTTTTTAGAACTGAAAAACCAACTGAATATATGGAACAAAATCCTGATAACAAATCAGAATATGTTTTGTTTAAGTCGGCAGATAATGCAGATTCAAGAGCGCTTTTGAATTGTAAAACAATCCATTCGATTTCTGAAAATAAATCTACGACTACTGCAAAAACAACTTCTAGCGCCAAACAATTTAAAACACTTCGATTGGCATTATCTTGTACAGGTGAGTACGCAGCCTATTTTGGCGGTACAAAGGAGGGAGCTTTAGCAGGAATGAATGCGACTTTAACTCGCGTAAATGGCGTTTTTAATAGAGACCTTGCTGTAGAACTAATTTTAATTGCCAATAATGATGCTGTTGTTTATACAGATGCTGCTGCAGATCCTTATTCTATTCCGAGAATAGGTGCTGATCTCAATAATCCTACTTGGCCGAAAGAAGTTCAGACCACATTGACTAACGTTATTGGTGAGGCTAATTACGATATTGGTCATTTGTTTGGAGGTTCTGGAGGCGGCGGACTTGCCAGTTGTATTGGCTGTGTATGCGATAGTCCAACTCCTAGCAATTCTGTTGGAAAGGGTAGTGCTTATACCTCTCCAGCAGATGGAAAACCAGAAGGAGATAATTTTGATATTGATTTTGTTGCTCACGAAATGGGGCACCAACTTGGGGCAACGCATACTTTTTCATATGCAAATGAAGGACTGGGGGCATGCTACGAACCGGGAAGTGGCTCTACGATTATGGGATACGCTGGTGTAACAGATGGCTATAATGTTCAGGATCATTCTGACTCTTATTTTTCTTATGCAAGCATCAATCAGATACAGAATAATTTGGCTGGAAAAACGTGTCCAGTTTCAACACCTATAGTCGATAATAATCCGCCTGTTATAAATGCAGGTTCAGATTATACCATTCCAATTAGTACGCCATTTATTTTAACCGGAACGGGTTCTGATCCTGAAGGTAATACGATAACCTATACTTGGGAACAATATGATAGTGCAACAACGGCTTTTGGAAATAATAGTTTTCCTTCTCCAACAAAACGAGATGGGCCAATGTTTAGATCTTTTACGCCCACAACATCACCAGTCCGTTATATGCCTGCTCTTAATTCAGTACTCAATAATCAGCTGACTACAACTTGGGAATCTGTTTCTTCTATTGGAAAAACCATGAATTTTACCCTTACGGGAAGAGACAATGCGGTACAAGGAAAAGGACAAACCTATACAGATGCGATGGTTGTAACGGTAACTGCTGCAGCTGGGCCATTTGCCGTAACTTCACAAAAAGAAGGCGATATCGCATGGGCAAAAGAATCTGCACAAACCATAACTTGGAACGTAAACAACACAAATACACTTCCAGGATCGTCAAACGTGAATATAAAATTATCTCTAGATGGCGGATCAACATTCCCAATTGTTTTAGCAGGCAATACACCAAATGATGGAACAGAAACTATCTTAGTTCCGTCAGAAATTGAGGCTTCTACAACTTGCCGACTTTTAATAGAGCCAGTTGGTAATATTTATTATGCCGTCAACAGTACTCCTTTTGCTGTAGGATACACAGTTTCTACATCTTGCGCATCTTATAATTTTGGAGGCGGATATTCGACAGGAGATAATGTTTATGTGAATAGAACGGTTTCTGTGCCCGCTTCTTCTGGATCTATTTCAGATGTCAACGTTTCGGTAAATGTAACACATGATAGATTTTCAGATTTGACTATGGAAATCGTAAGCCCAAAAGGAACAGTTGTAACTTTATTCAATAAAAATTGCGCTAATACAAAATCAACTTTTGCTTTACAATTTGATGATAGCGGATCTGCATTAAACTGCGGTACAACGACAAGTCAAATCGTGATTCCATCAAGTTTATTAAGTGCTTTTAACGGAGAAAATTCGCAAGGTACATGGACTTTTAGAGTTATTGACGATAAGGTGGGAATGACAGGAACGATTAATTCTGCTTCGGTAAATATTTGTAATAGAACCTATACTTTAGGAAACGATGATTTTGAAAATGTTGACTTTGTTGCCTATCCAAACCCAAATAAAGGAAGTTTCACAGTACAATTTAGTAGAGATTCAGTAAGTGAGATTAAAGTCTATGTTAATGATATTGTAGGGAAATATGTTTACGAAAGAACTTTTCAAGGTTCAGGATATTTCATCCAAGACATTCAATTGCCAAATGTGCCTTCAGGACTTTATTTCTTGACGGTTACAGATGGGGAGAGAAAAGTAGTGAAGAAGATATTAGTAAACTAAATTTTTGGAAATGGCTTAATGGGCCATCGCCATACAAATCATACTGATTTTTACGCCAGGAATTTTTGATAAAGCTAGCGAGCAAGCTTCAATTGTTGCTCCAGTTGTGAGTACATCATCAACAATTAAGAAATGTTTGTTGTAATCGGCTTCAGTAAATTCAACATCAAAAATGTTTTCGATATTTTCCGATCTTCCCAAAAGATTCTTTTTGGATTGTGTTTTAGAATATATCTTTCGAATTAAAATATTTTCCTCAAACGGAATTCCAAAACCAGATGCTATTGCTTTTCCAAAAGTAGTAACTTGATTGTAGCCGCGTTCCTTAAATTTTCTTTTATGAAGTGGAACCGGAATTACAGCATCAAAAGGATTTTCAAATTGAAGTTCTTTTAAATCTTCAACATACCAGCTTCCCAATACAGTGCCAATTTCTTGATGGCCTTTGTATTTTAAATTATGAATTAATTCTTGAACCATCCCCTTTTTATTGAAATACAAAAAGGTAGAGGCAAATTGAATATCGATCTTGCCATAAAACTTTTTCATGGCCTCATTTTTTGGATTTAAATGATATTGAGTGAGAGGCATTTCATGTCGGCAAATTGTACAGAAAACCGTTTCGTTTTGAAGTAAAAGAGCGCGGCATCCGCTACAGACTTTAGGGAAAAAAAGGTTAATAAGATAATGAAACACAGTTGGATGGTTTAGTTTTAAAAGAGAAATAATTTTTAGTGTAGTGAGGGTTTTGTTAAAGCGATAAAATACTACCGACTTTTGAATAAATATAATTGAAATAATAATTTTAATCAAAATATTTTTACAATAAAAAGTTTTTTTAGTTTTTAAAAACTTAAGTAATTTAATTTTAAAGACACTGAATCAATACTTTATATGAAAAATAGCTGCCAAACTTGCTGTGTGATTTTAACTATAATCATTTTTTTAGTTTTTGAAACTCACACCATTGCTCAAAAAAAAGGAACCGTAAACAAAACTTATTTTAAAAATGGACTAGTTGCGAGAGAGTTTTATTTGGGAGCAGATCAAATGCTAGATAGTATTAAAACCTATCATATTGTTGGAGGAATGGATGAAAGATTTTATTTTGATGAAAACAGTCAGATGAATGGTCTTTGTCAAAAGTTTTCAAGCGATGGAAAGTTAAAAACTACATGGCTTTTTAAAAAAGGAATTTTGATTAAAAGAACTGATTTCTTTAAAGAGGATAATCTCAAAAATAAAGTAAAAGTCGAAGAAAACTATGCGATTATTGTCAAAAATAATGAGTTATTAAAATCAGATCCTAATAATTACGGACTACTTTATGGCAGAGCAGCAAGCCGTACTTATCTTGAGGACAATGTATTGGCAGAGTTTGATTTTTTAGGATTTAAAGCGCATCTAGAAAATCTTAAAGCAAGTCCAAATGCTGCACAATTTCCCAGATTAAATCAGGATTTGGCTGAAATTTACAGTAGGCTTTCTACCATTTATTCCAGATTTGAAAACGATAATCTTAGTGTTGATTACAGGCTAAAGGCAATTCAGATTGATCCGGAAGAAACAAGACATTATTTTAATCTAGGAGCTTATCTAGCAACAGAAGTTCATGATTATCGATTGGCAATTTATTATTTGGACGAAGTGGAGCGCAGATTTCCAAATCATAATTTTGCGCACTGGGTTTTAGGCTATACATATTTGGAATTGGAGCAGTATGATAAAGCAGTAGAAAATATAAATATTGCTTTTAAAAATGAAACGAATCTATATGAAAATGGATACGGAACAGAAGAGAGTGATTTAAGAACAATAAGAGGGCTGGCCTATCATAAATTAGGAAAGACCGATTTGGGAATTGCAGATTTGAATGAAGCTTTACGAATTAATGAAAAAAACTCTGTAGCAAATAAATATCTTGGAATAGTGTATGATGATCTAGGGAAGTCGCAAAAAGCTTGCGATTATTTTCAGAAAGCACGTGATTTGGGCTATGAAAAAAAATACTTTAACAAAGAACTAGAAAGCCTTATTAAGAAAGCATGCAACGAGGATCAAAATAGAATTACCACTATTGCACCAAAAGACTTGCCCTACATAGCACCTAATCCTGCAGAAAGTAAGATTGAGGTATTTAATTATTCCTATCCTAATTTTACTTATGAAATATATAATGTACAATCTCAAAAATTACGCCAGGGAATTTCAAACAATAGAACCATAGAAGTTTCAGGATTATCAGCGGGTTTGTATATTCTTACTATTAGCAACCAAGATAAATCAGAAACTTTTAAACTGATTAAAAAATAGGGTTTTAGAAAGAAAAGTGAAGTAATTATCGTTCTAGTCTATAGAATAAAACATGATTTTCTATTTTCAGATAGAAAATCGGGCAATCTTCGGCTATTTTTCTTTTTTTTAAATTCACTTTTCATATTTTTGCATCACTATGGCAAAACAAGAAGATATATTTAAGAATGTGGTTTCGCACGCAAAAGAGTACGGATTTATTTTTCCGTCAAGCGAAGTTTACGATGGTTTAAGTGCTGTATATGATTACGCACAAAACGGTGTCGAATTGAAAAAGAATATCCGTGAATATTGGTGGAAATCAATGGTTCAGATGAATGAAAATATTGTCGGCCTTGATGCTGCAATATTGATGCATCCAACAACTTGGAAAGCTTCTGGCCACGTTGATGCATTCAATGATCCGTTAATTGATAATAAAGATTCTAAAAAGAGATATAGAGCTGACGTTTTGGTTGAAGACCATGCTGAAAAAATTCACCAAAAAGCGCAAAAAGAAATTGACAAAGCAAAAGCTCGTTTTGGCGATGCATTCAACGAACAAGAGTTTGTAACTACAAACGCTCGTGTAATTGAATATTTGGCTAAAGAAAAAGAAATTAGAGAGCGTTTAGGTCGTTCTTTAGGAAACGGAGATTTGGCTGATGTTAAAGCTTTGATCGAAGAACTAGAAATTGCTGATCCTGAAACGGGTTCTAAAAACTGGACAGAGGTAAAACAATTTAACTTAATGTTTGGAACAAAATTGGGTGCATCTGCAGAAAATGCAATGGACTTGTATTTGCGTCCGGAAACGGCTCAAGGTATTTTTGTGAACTTCTTAAATGTTCAGAAATCGGGTCGTATGAAAGTTCCTTTTGGAATTGCTCAAACGGGTAAAGCGTTTAGAAATGAAATTGTAGCAAGACAATTTATTTTTCGTATGCGTGAGTTCGAACAAATGGAAATGCAATTTTTTGTACGTCCGGGAGAAGAAATGAAATCATACGAGTACTGGAAAGAAACGCGTTTGAAGTGGCATTTATCTTTAGGATTAGGAAAAGAAAATTACCGTTTTCACGATCACGAGAAATTAGCGCACTATGCAAATGCGGCTGCCGATATCGAATTTAATTTCCCATTTGGATTTAAAGAATTGGAAGGAATTCACTCTCGTACCGATTTCGACTTAAAAGCGCACGAAGAATATTCTGGAAGAAAATTACAATATTTCGATCCTGAATTAAACGAAAACTATGTTCCTTACGTAGTAGAAACTTCTGTTGGTTTAGATCGTATGTTCTTGGCTGTTTTTGCAACTTCATTAAAAGAAGAAACATTAGAAGACGGTTCTACAAGAACAGTTTTAAAATTGCCAGCAGTTTTAGCGCCAACTAAAGCAGCGGTATTGCCATTGGTTAAAAAAGATGGCTTACCAGAAATTTCAAGAAAGATCATCGAAGATTTGAAATGGGATTTCAATGTGGCTTATGATGAAAAAGATGCTGTAGGACGTCGTTATAGAAGACAAGATGCTTTAGGAACGCCTTTCTGTATTACAGTAGATCACCAAACACTTGAAGACGAAACAGTAACAATTCGTCATAGAGATACAATGAAACAAGATCGTGTAAAAATTACTGAATTAAGAGGTATTATCGAAAACGAAGTTTCGATGAAAAACTGGTTAATGAAAATGTAATCTTTACAGTTTAGTATAGAAATCCCAAATTCCGTAAAGGAGTTTGGGATTTTTGATTTTAGAAAGAAGGTATTTTATCGGCTTTTTTTGCATTTCATCTTTATGTATTAACATTTGAGTTTAATGTGTTAACAATGAGGTTTTTAAAATGTTTAAATCCGTAATTTTAAATTTGTAATACCGTCAAGAGCAATTTTTTTCTTCATTACATCAAATAAAAGCTATTTTTTGATTATGATTGCGTAGTGAGAAAACCAACAAAACCCGAAATTGAAAAAGTATTCGTATATTATAATTGATGATGACGCTGAGAGTATTTTGAAAACTCAAACAACCGCTTCAGGTTTTTCAGAATTATCTTTTATGGCATCGGCATCAACTTTTCAGGACGGTTTAAATTTGGTTTTAGAGCACCAACCGGCTTTGATTTTTCTCGAAATCGAACCCCAAAATGCTGCGAGTCTTTTGTCTTTGACTTTTATTAGCGAGCTTCATCGGTTTTTTCAGCAGATTCCCAAAATTATTGTCACCACAAAGCAAAAAGACAAAGCTTTTGATGCTATTCAATATGGCGTTTTTGATTATCTCTTAAAACCAATTCTATCAAACGATCTTTTAAAAACAATTTTAAAACTCAATAAAGCCAATTTAGAGACGCAAATTGCTCCGTTTAGGGAAGAGCCTTCTTCTGTTGTTATAGATCAAATAACGATTCCGCAAAACATTCAAAAACCCTTAACGATTTGTATAAAATCATATGGCGATTATCGATATTTAAATGCAGAAGATATTTGTTATTTCCAAGCCGATAATAACTCGACAGATATTTATTTAAATACTGGCGAAATGATTACGGCGTTTAAAACTTTAAAGCATTTTGAAAGTGTTTTGACATACCCTTTTATTCGTATTCATAACAGTTATGTAATTAATCGAAATTACATTTCAAGGATTCATAGCGGAAACTCAATCTGTTACATAAAAAACTCCACTAAAAAGATTCCTTTTTCTAAAACCTATCGAGGAAATGTAGAGCAGATTATTGCCGATTTTGCAGCAGGAAATTATCTAGAAGTCTAAAAATTAGGCGATTACATTAATTTGCTATCCATTGACTATCAATTGGGTACGATCTACCACAAACTCATTTTTTCGTATAAACTTTTTTCGACCTCAGTATTAGTTTTACACTCTGATTCGCAACAAACAACGAATCATCTCCAAAAAAAATAATACAAAACATTAAACCTCAGGTCATGAAAAAAACAGCTTTAACATTCGGATTATTCTCATTAGTAATAGTTGCAACTTCTTTTGCAAACCCAACAACTTCTGCTCGTCCAAGTGAAACATTAAGTATTATTACTCCAATTGATGGAGGACAAAAAACGGTTCCAGACAGAAAACGTGATAGCTTTCTACCTATAGATGGAGGACAAAAAACAGTTCCAGATAGAAAATCAGATTTTGCAAATATTGGTGGAGTTAATTCTGACTCTCAATTATCTACTTTAAATAGAAAACTTGACTAAAAGTTAAAAAATAAAAATATAAGAAAAGGCTATCAACAATTGATAGCCTTTTTTTGTATCTATACTTTTGTTATTTTTGATGAAAATCAAAATCTTTTGAAAAAATATAGCCAAATAGTATTGCTTCTATTCTTAATTTTATTTGGTTGTACCAAGAAAGATAACCTTTATAAAAATTTAAATCCTTCTAAAGATAGCCTATCTATTTATCTCTCATTGGCAAACGATATTGATTTATCTCGTAAGCTTAAAGAGGATTATAATGAAAAAGCATTGGCAATTATCTTAAGTGAAAAAGATGATTCTTTAAATAAAGTAAATTTATTTAAAGTGGCCAATAGATACTATAATATGAACGATTTACAGTCGTATGGTCGTATTTCTAAATTAATTGTAACAAGATCCCTAAACAGTCGCGATTCGATAAATTTAGCAAAAGCATATACTTATCTTGGAGATTATTATAGTCGAAAGTCAGTTTCAGATAGCGCTTTTTTAGTTTACTTCAAGGCAGAAAAAATATACAAGCAAATTGATGATAAAATTAATTTAGCTAAAACCTATTTTAGTAAAGCCGATCTTCAGTTTAAAGGAAGTGATTTGTTTGAAAGTGAAATTACCATTTTTAAAGCGCTGAAAATACTTAAGGACCAGAAAAATGTAAGCGATCTGCTCTATCAATGTTATAATCTGTTAGGAATATTGTATAATGAGCGTGAAGAATATAATAAAGCTTTAGAGTTTCATAATAAAGCATTGGCGATTTTAAAAGATCCCTCGATTCCGTCAGATTTTCAGCTTAAGGCAACTTCACTTAATAATATTGGTTTTGTGTATTTAAGTATGAAAAATTATAAAAATGCAAAACAAAATTTTTCTGAAGGTCTCAAACAAAAGAATTTATTTCAAGAAAGTACATCGTTGTATGCCATGCTGTTAGATAATCTAGCATACTCAAAAATTAAAATGAATGAATTTGAAGATATTCCAAAACAATTTTATGTATCGCTGAAAATTAGAGACAGTTTAAATTTGACATCGGGAATAATTTTAAACAAAATACATCTGTCTGAATTTTATGCCATTAAAAAAGATACTTTTCAGGCAATTAAACTCTCTCAGGAAGCTTTAAGCCTCTCTAAAAAATCCAATAAACTAAGAAACACACTTGAAGCCTTAAAACAGTTAGCTGTCGTTGATCCTAAAAATGCATCGGAATATTCGAAAGAATATATTCAGTTAAATGACAAATTGTTAAAAGCAGAACGAAGAATGGGAGAGAAGTTCTCTCGCATTGAATACGAAACCAACGAAATTAAAGACCAAAATTCCAATCTTCAGGAAAAAAATAAAACTTTGGTTTATGTATTTAGTATTTGTACATTGCTCGGACTGTTTTTTTATGTTTACAAAACACAGCAAGCCCGAAATCGAGAATTGCTTTTTAAACAGCAGCAACAGATTGCAAATGAAGATATTTACAATTTGATGATTTCGCAGCAAAATGAAATTGAGCTTACAAGAATAAAAGAAAAGAAAAGAGTTGCACAAGAGCTGCACGATGGCGTTTTAGGACGAATGTTTGGTATTCGAATAAGTTTGGATAGTTTGGATAAACTAGACGAAGAAGAAGCTGTTTTTAAAAGAAAAAAGTATCTTACAGAACTAAAAAATGTAGAGCAGGATATTAGAGAAATTTCGCATGACTTAAATAGAGAAAAGTCAGAATTAATTAATAATTTTGTCTCTATTTTAGGAAAACTGTTTGAAGATCAAAGAAATACGTATAGTTCGAAGCTGATTACTACTTTTGATCCTGATATTAAATGGGATTCGATAAGTAATATTGAAAAAATCAATTTGTATCGAATTGTTCAGGAAGGACTCCAAAATTGTAATAAATATGCCAATGCTGATATTATAAAAGTGGAGTTTAAAAACGAAAACAATAATTTGGTTTTAACCATTGAAGATGACGGAATTGGATTTAATACCAATAAGACCAAAAACGGAATTGGTCTGCATAATATAGAATATCGAGCGAAAGAGTGTAAGGGTACAGTTACGATAAAGTCTGCCAAAGGAGAAGGAACAATTCTCACTATAAAAGTCCCAATAGAGCCAAATAATAACCTGCATAATGACATTTGATTTAACAGCCTCAGTTCCACAATTAGTTAGAAAGAATATTTTAATAGTAGATGACCATCCATTTATTATTGAAGGCTATAAAAATGCTATAACTCGTTATAATCCAAAACAATATGAGTTCTTAATTTCACAGGCGCATGACTGCAAATCTGGTTATGATATAATTGAAAGCAATAGCACGCCTGAGTTTGATATCGCTTTTTTGGATATCAGTATGCCTCCTTACGAAGAAAAAGAGATATTTTCGGGTGAAGATCTGGCAAAATTACTTTTGAAAAAAATGCCTTCGTGCAAGATTATTCTTTTGACGATGTATACCGAATTGCTGAAAATTAAAACCATTATCAGAACAATTCAGCCAAACGGATTGATCATTAAAAATGACCTTACTTTTGACGAATTACTTCTGGCTTTTGATAAAGTAATGAAAAATGAAAAATATTATAGCCAGTCGGTGGTAAAAATGCTGAATCAATCTACGCATAATGCAATAGAGATTGATCAATACGATAAACAGATCTTAATTCATTTAGAAAAAGGAACTTCAATTCAAGCAATGCTTCAAGTTATTCCGATTTCATTAAATGCGGTAGAAAAAAGAAAAAAGCATTTAATGGATTTGCTAAAAATAAAAAGTGGTTCTGATCAAGATTTGGTTAAAGAGGCAAAAAGCAAAGGACTTTTTTAAAAGCCAAATTCAAATAATGAAATTCCAAATTCCAAAAAAAGCGAAATAGAAAATCCAAATTCCAATGTTCAAGTCATTATTGGAATTTGGATTTTTAATATTGGAATTTTCTAAAAATTATTCACTCAAAGCATCCCATCCGCGTGCTTTTAAAGCGATTTTTGTGTTGGCGCGGGTTACAAGGTGAATTCCTTCATTTTCTTCCGTCATATGTCCGATAACAGAGAAGTTCGGATTTCCTTTTATTTTGTCAAAATCATTAATGTCAATAGTAAATAAAAGTTCGTAATCTTCACCGCCATTTATAGCAACTGTGGTACTGTCGATATTAAATTCTTCGCAAGTAGAAATAAACTGCGGATCTAACGGAAGTTTATCTTCATATAAATTACAACCGACTTTAGATTGTTTGCAGATATGAATAATTTCAGAAGATAATCCGTCTGAAATATCAATCATTGCCGTTGGTTTTATGTCTAAAGCATGAAGTAGGGTGCGAACATCTTTTCGTGCTTCAGGTTTCAATTGGCGTTCTACCAAATAAGTATATGGATCTAAATCGGGCTGATTGTTTGGATTAACCTGAAAAACTTGTTTTTCGCGTTCCAAAACCTGCAATCCCATGTAAGCCGCACCAATATCTCCCGTTACAACCAATAAATCTGTTTTTTGGGCTCCGTTTCTGTAAACCAGTTCGTTTTCGTCAGCTTCACCAATTGCAGTGATGCTGATAATTAATCCTTTTTGAGATGAGGTTGTATCTCCGCCAATAACATCAATTTTATATTCTTTAGCGGCATGTGTAATTCCTGCAAATAATTCTTCTAAAGCTTCAAGCGGAAAACGATTAGAAACCGCAACCGAAACTGTAATTTGAGTCGGTTTTGCATTCATGGCACAAATGTCTGATACATTTACGACAACTGCTTTGTATCCTAAATGTTTCAAAGGCATATAAGCCAAATCAAAATGAACTCCTTCAATTAATAAATCGGTAGAAACGACTACTTTTTTGTCTTTAAAATCAAGAACAGCAGCATCATCGCCAATACTTTTTAAAGTAGATTCTTGAGTAACGTCAAAGTTTTTGGTTAAATGTTCAATTAAACCGAATTCGCCCAATTGCGCTATACTGGTTCTCTGCTGATTTTTATCTTCTATCATTTCTGTTAAGTTCCAAAGTTATTAAGGTGCAAAGGTACAAAGGATTTTTTTAAAGATGCTAAGATTCTGAGATGCTAAGGTTCTAAGTTTTTTATTCTGTAGAGACGCACCGCAGTGCGTCTTACGTCCTGTATATACTCATTGTTTAACACATAATGTGTGTAGACGCACTGTAGTGCGTCTCTACGTTTGTCAGCAGTAAAAAAAAATTTCATTTATTTTTTGCTGCTGACAAACTGTTGTCACCGGCCCATTTTACTTTTGAAGTATTAAAAATATTTAAACTTTAAAACCATGAAAACATTAGAAGCACAAGTTATTACTTCAGAAGATTTATTAAAACACTGGCAAGGACACAGAGCACTTACACGTCGTTTAATTGAGATTTTTCCGGAGAAAGATTTTTTCGAATTTTCAATTGGCGGAATGCGTCCTTTTGCAAAATTAGTAGATGAACTTTTGGCTATTGCAGTTCCAGGGCTAAAAGGAATTGTGACTAAACAAACGGAAGCATTTTCAGAAGGAAAAGACAATTTGATTTTCAAAGCGCAATATTTGGAAAAATGGGATGAAGCTACAGCAGAAATCAATAAATATTGGGAACAATTATCGGTTGAGGATTTTAGCGAGACCTTTAATCTTTTTGGACAATATGAATTTCCTGTAATTCAGAATATCCTATATTTTATTGATAATGAAGTGCATCATCGCGGACAAGCTTACGTTTATTTAAGAGCTTTAAATATCGAGCCACCGTTTTTCTGGGAGAGATAATTAATGATTTTTTACTAACTTAATATCAGAAATCTAAAACTAAGATTATGAGTTTAAAGAAGATAATGTCAAATTATGCAGATTATAATTTGTGGGTAAATCAACAATTTGTGAATTGGCTTTCGCCGAAATCAGATGAATTGCTTTATGCAGAAGTGTCGTCGAGCTTTTCTACTATTATGAAAACACTTGATCATATCTGGTCTACGGAAGAATATTGGTTTTCTGTTATTTCCGAATCTTCATTGTCAGAAAAGAGAGCAGAAAGTGATTTGTCAAAAGAGGAAATATTTGCTGGATTATTAAATTCGTCTACAAAATTGAAACATCTTATTAACTCATTATCTGAAGAAGATTTAATGAAAGAAGTTAAAATAGTAAATCCGTGGTTTGAGTGCGAATTGCCCATTTCCGAATATTTAATCCAAGTTATCAATCATGGAACGTATCATCGCGGTCAGATTGTAACAATTGGGCGAAATGTCGGAATTACAGATGCTTCAAACACCGATTATAATTTTTATAATGTAATTAAGACTATGCAATAATTAAAAAAACTCCCAAAGATAGAATCTGAAATTCTCTTTGGGAGTTTTTTATAAAAGTCTTTTTTTATTGATTTCTAATAATTCTAAAACTCTAGTTTTTAAAGATTCTGGTTCTAGGATTTTGGCATAATCTCCAAACATTAAAAACCATCTCGGAAAACCATCTTGCAAACTATGAGACATAAATGTCATTTCGATTTCGTCACCTACTTCTTTTTGAGAAATAAAACCGTGGTACTTCCTCTCTGTGGCTAAGTATCGTGCTATTTTTTTTTGAACCAAAATTCGAACTTTTGTTGTCGGAATCGTTTCGGTTTTGGTCAAATATGTTTCTAGAGAATCATGTTCGATTGTAAAATCAAGCTCTGTTTTTTTTATTTCCTGAATTCTATCGGTTCTAAACTGGCGATAGTCTTTTCTAAGATGGCAATAACCTAGAAAATACCAATTGTTATTATCGTGAAAAACGCCTACAGGTTCTAAATTTCGTTGCGTAGTTTCTTCTTTGTCAAAAGTTTTATAAGTTAAAAGAATTTGTTTTTTCTCTGCAATTCCTTCAAAAAGAACGGCCAAAGTATTGGGCGAATTATCATTAAACATGGGTTCTGCATCCTGCATTACAATTCTAGATTCGATGCTCGAAAGATAATCTTTGTCGTTACTTCTTAAAACCGATTTCAGTTTGTACATCGCCGATGCGTAGTGTGTTCCCAAAGAAGGATCGGTAAACTTTTGCATTAATTTTTCGGCAGCAATAAAACTGCTCACTTCTTCGCGCGTGAACATCACAGGCGGAAGTCGATAACCATCCATCAATGCGTAACCAACTCCAGCTTCGCTATAAATAGGAACTCCAGATGCTTCCAAAGTTCTAATGTCTCTATAAATGGTTCTTAAACTGCACTCAAAACGATCGGCTAATTCTTGTGCTTTTACAATCTTTTTAGATTGCAATTGAATAAGAATAGCTACAATTCGGTCAAATCGTTTTGGAGTTTCGTCAAGCATTTTTTTTAAGATTCTAAGGTTCTGAGTTGCTGAGATTCTAATTTTTTTGTAGAGATTCAAAGATACAGTTTTTGGTATTTTTTAAATATTTTTTAATTATTAAAATATGAAAAGGTACTTTTGAAAGGTAATATAGAAACATTATTAAGTTATAAAAGACCTTATATGATTGATAACTACATTTTCAATGAATATGAAAAAAGATTTGAACCTAAAGAAACTACATGTGCATATTGCGAAGAATCGCAAATACAAAACATGAAAGACACTCACTTTGTAGCACTTTATGTTACTGACGACCGTACTAATCTTATTGTGTATAGATCCGTAAAATATTCAAAATTATTAATTGGTATTCCAAGATGTGCATCATGCAAAGAAATTCATGATAAATCTGTGAGTAAATCCAGATTAATAACATGCATGATAGTTCCACTTTTATTGGGACTTTTGTTTTATTATATTTCGACTTTAGGCGTGTTTCTTTTCATAGCAGGTTTTTTTTCCATTCTTTTTGGGGGATTTTATGGATTGCATAAACTCACTCATTTTTTTGTGGCAAAAGAGAATGTTTATAATTTACATGATGGTACTGATAATGATAGATTTATTCAAAATCTAATTTTGGATGGGTGGTCTCTAAATCAGCCATCAGCGTAATAAAAGCAAAATTTATAGAAATAAAAAAGCTGTTCTAAACTAGAACAGCTTTTACTTTATAAGTCAAATGAATTTAAACATTTTTTTGCATCTTTACAGAATTATAGTACTAAATCTTAGCGTAAAAAATGAAGTTTCCTTTTGAGCCAGTTATTTTTGGTTATGAAATCAATATCCATTTAGTTTTAGAATATCTGGCATTTTTTTTAGGATATCGTTATTATGTTTTTTTGAGAAAAAGAACCAATGATACTATTGTTTCTTCCAATAGATTATCCATTATATTGGGAGCCGCAATTGGAGCTTTTTTGGGATTTAGAATTATGGGTTTTCTAGAAAATCCTATTTTTCATCTTGATGCAACATCAATTTTAGAACTTTTCAATGCGAAGACCATTATGGGAGGATTGTTTGGCGGACTTTTGGGCGTTGAAATTGCTAAGAAGATTATAGGAGAAAAAGAATCATCGGGCGACTTATTTACCTTTCCGATTATTCTAGGAATTTTTATAGGTAGAATAGGCTGTTTTTTATCTGGAACCAATGAGTTTACATATGGAAAAGAAACAAACTTTTTTACGGGTATGAATCTTGGTGACAATATTATGAGGCATCCAATTGCCTTGTACGAATTATTTTTTCTGATTATTTTGTTTTTTGTTCTGAAGAAATTAAAAAGCAGAAATATAAAAAACGGACTTATATTTCAGTATTTTATGATTGCCTATTTTACGTTTCGCTTTTTCGTAGAATTTCTGAAACCCAATTATTTCCTAATTTTCGGAATAAGTTCCATTCAGATCTTATGTTTGATTTGTCTGCTCTATTATAACAAAACAATTTTAAATTTATTTGTAAAAAATGCCAGTTAGAAAATATACTTATTATGATTTTACATTAAGCCTTTGTCCAGAATGCTTAAAGAGAATTGATGCTAAAATTGTTTTTGAAGACGAGAATGTCTACATGCTTAAAAGATGTCCGGAACATGGAAGTTCTAAGGTTTTAATTGCCGACGATATTCAATATTACAAGAATATCCGAAATTATAATAAACCATCTGAAATGCCGTATACTTTTAATACAAAAACGCATTATGGTTGTCCATACGATTGTGGTTTATGTCCAGATCATGAACAGCATTCTTGCCTCACAGTTGTTGAGGTTACAGATCGATGTAATCTGACATGTCCGACTTGTTATGCTGGTTCATCGCCTAGTTATGGGAGACACAGAACTCTTGAAGAAATAAAAGCAATGCTCGATACGGTTGTAAAAAATGAAAAAGAACCCGATGTTGTACAGATTAGTGGAGGCGAACCAACGATACATCCTGAATTTTTTGAAATTTTGGATTATGCAAAATCAATTCCGATAAAGCATTTAATGCTAAACACAAACGGAATTAAAATTGCAAAAGACAAAGAATTCGTTCAGAGGCTAAAAAGCTATGCTCCAGATTTTGAAATCTATCTTCAGTTTGATTCTTTTGAAGATAGTGTATTGCAAGAATTGCGTGGAGCCGATTTAAGCGAAATAAGAAAACAGGCTTTAGAAAATCTAAATGAAGTTAATTTATCTACCACTTTGGTTGTTACGCTTCAAAAAGGATTAAATGATCATGAAATAGGTAAAATCGTTGAGTTTGCGCTAAAGCAAAAATGCGTTCGAGGCGTTACATTTCAGCCGACTCAAATAGCGGGTAGATTGGAGAACTTTAACCTAGAAACCGATCGCATGACATTAACAGAAGTAAGAAGAAAAATTCTAGAGCAAACCACAGTTTTCAATTCAGATGATTTACTTCCAGTTCCCTGTAATCCTGACGCTTTGGTAATGGGTTATGCGTTAAAGTTAGGAGACGAAGTTTTCCCGTTAACGAGATATATTAATCCAAACGATTTATTAGACAATAGTAAAAACACTATTATTTATGAGCAGGATGAAGTGCTTCGCGGCAAAATGATAGACTTGTTTAGTACAGGAAATTCTGTAGAAGTAGCACAAGAAAACTTGAAATCGATATTATGCTGTCTTCCTAATATTGATGCACCAGAATTAGGATATGACAATCTGTTTAGAATTATTATTATGCAGTTTATTGATGCCTATAATTTTGATGTAAGAGCAATAAAAAAATCATGCGTACATATTGTCAATAAGGATAATAAAATAATTCCTTTTGAAACCATGAATTTGTTTTACAGAGATGATAAAGTAAAAAGATTAGAAGAATTAAGAACTAACATATAAAAGAATATGACAGCGCTAGAAGTAGGTAATTTAAGTGGTTTGGTCGCAATTTTTGTAGCGATTATGGTTGGCCCACCAATTTTAATGACGATCGTTGGTTTTGCAATTAAGAAAAATAGTCCCAATGGAGCAAAGGTTTGTTTTATTATAGGAGCTCTATATCTGATTATTGGCTTGGGAATATGCGGAACACTTCTGTCATAAGAAAATCCCAAAACGAATAGAATTACACTTGGCAAATAAAAAAGCTGTTCCAAATTGAAACAGCTTTTCGATCGTTAAATCGCAAAAAAAAAAATTAAAATCTATACAAAACTCCAAATTGAGGTTGATTGAAAATGTTTTCAAATAAGTTGATGTTTAATTGAAAAGTATCAGATGATGGACCATTTTCTGGAGATACGCTATTGTAAGCCAAAACATTTGCTAGAACAAAAGTTACTGCAATATTTTTAGTCACAAAATAATTTAATCCAACATTGATGTCAGCTGTTAAGCTATTGTCTGTATCGCTGCCAACTAGAGGAGCTTCAGTTTTGTTTCTTCCATAACCCAAACCAACTTCAGCATAAGTTTTAAAACGTTTTTTGTCTAACTCCAAGAAATAATAACGAGCAAAAGCGCCAACTCCAAAAACATTAGTTTCTATCTGAGTAGTTTCTACTTTATTACTTGAGTAATTTAATTTGGCTCCAACTGCAAATTTATCATTTAACAAATAGCCAAACTTTGGACTAAAGCCATAGTAATCTGCGTCACCGCCTGTACTAATTTTAATAGAACCTTCAAGAAACATATCTCCTTGTTGAAAAGTCACACCTTTTGCAGAATTCATTTCAGCTTCAGCTTGATCTTCTTGTGCGTTTGCAAAACAAAAGGTAAAAAGGGCTAAAATAACTGATAATTTAGTTTTCATAATCTTAAAAAATTTAATTGTTTGTAAGATTAAAAATACATTTACTGTTTTTAAAAAACCTTAAGTTTAGTTGAAAGCGTTAAAAAACAATTTATTAGGTTAATATTTATATAAATTAGTAAGTTTTTACTTGTTTTAATTTCAATTAAAAAAACGTAATCTGAAACAAAAAACCCGACAACTTTCGTTATCGGGTCTAATCTATATTCTTTGTTCTTTACTCTTTTATCTAAAAAAACTAGTCATTCAATTTCAAAACAGCCATAAATGCTTCTTGCGGAATCTCAACGTTTCCTACTTGACGCATACGTTTTTTACCCTTTTTCTGTTTTTCAAGCAGTTTACGCTTACGCGAAATATCTCCACCATAACATTTTGCGGTAACGTCTTTACGAAGTGCCTTAATCGTTTCACGAGCGATGATTTTTGCTCCAATTGCAGCCTGAATCGGAATGTCGAATTGCTGTCTTGGGATCAATTCGCGTAATTTCTCGGTCATTTTTTTACCGATATTGTAAGCGTTGTCTTCGTGGATCAATGCAGAAAGCGCATCAACTGTTTGAGCATTCAAAAGAACGTCCAATTTAACCAATTTCGAAGTTCTCATTCCGATAGGAGAGTAATCGAAAGAAGCATAACCTTTAGAAACTGTTTTTAAACGATCGTAAAAATCGAATACAATTTCTGCCAAAGGCATGTCAAAATTCAATTCAACACGTTCTGTTGTTAAATAAGTTTGGTTGGTAATTAAACCACGTTTTTCGATACATAAACTCATTACGTTTCCAACAAAGTCAGATTTTGTAATGATAGTAGCTTTAATATATGGCTCTTCAACTCTGTCCAGTTTTGAAGGCTCTGGTAAATCTGAAGGGTTGTTTACAATTAACGCTGTTTCAGGATGTTTTTTGGTGTAAGCCAAATACGAAACGTTAGGAACTGTAGTAATTACAGTCATGTCGAACTCACGCTCTAAACGTTCCTGGATAATTTCCATGTGAAGCATTCCTAAGAATCCACAACGGAAACCAAACCCTAATGCCGCAGAACTTTCAGGAGTAAAAACTAATGAAGCATCATTCAATTGTAATTTTTCCATTGAAGAACGTAAATCTTCGTAATCTTCTGTGTCAACAGGATAAATACCAGCAAATACCATTGGTTTTACATCCTCAAAACCAGTAATCATATTGGTAGTTGGTACTTTTGCATCTGTAATCGTATCACCAACTTTTACTTCACGAGCTTCTTTAATTCCAGAAATCAAATAACCAACATCTCCTGCCGAAACTACATTTTTAGGAACTTGATTTAATTTTAAAGTTCCAATTTCGTCAGCAAAATATTCGTTGTCTGTAGCCATGAATTTAATTTTCTGGCCTTTTTTTATTTCACCATTTACAACTCTAAAGATTACTTCAATTCCGCGGAACGGATTGTAAACCGAGTCAAAAATTAAAGCTTGTAATGGTTCTTCTGGATTTCCTTTTGGAGCAGGAATTTTTTCGATAATAGCGGCAAGAATGTTCTCAACACCAAAACCAGTTTTTCCTGATGCGTGAATAATATCTTCTAATTTACATCCTAGTAAATCTATAATATCATCACTAACTTCTTCTGGATTAGCACTTGGCAAATCGACCTTGTTTAAAACTGGGATAATTTCTAAGTCGTTTTCAAGAGCTAAGTATAAGTTTGAAATCGTTTGTGCTTGAATACTTTGAGCAGCATCAACAATCAAAAGCGCACCTTCGCAGGCAGCGATTGATCTTGAAACTTCGTATGAAAAGTCAACGTGCCCAGGAGTATCAATTAAGTTTAAGATATATTCTTCACCCTTGTATTTGTATTCCATCTGGATGGCATGACTCTTAATGGTAATTCCACGCTCGCGCTCCAGATCCATGTTGTCAAGCAATTGTGCTTTTTCTTCACGAGCTGTAACGGTTTGTGTTGCGCCTAGTAATCTGTCCGCCAATGTACTTTTACCGTGGTCAATGTGTGCAATAATGCAAAAGTTACGTATCTTCTTCATTTTATATATCAGTTCTCTATAACGAGTTTTAGTATTTTTTGGGTGTAAAACGGCCTAAAGCAATTGCTTTAAAGCATGTTATTAAGGCGCAAAGATAGCGCAAAGTTTTGGATTCTGGAATCTTGATGTTGGATAGTTGATTGGAAAGAATCAAAATTGATATTAAAATTCAAAATTGAATCCTTTTTCTGTTAATTTCTTATACATTTCGGGGTCAAATTTATAAAGTTTGGCCGCTCTGTGCGAAACATCTTTTTGCTTTTCGTCCAATGCAGTCAGTAGTTTCATGTGAAGCACTTTTCGTCTAAAATTAGATTTATCCAATTCGATTCCTAAAATTTCTTCGTACAAATGCATTAATTGCAATAGCGTAAATTTTTCTGGAAGAAGGTTAAAACCAATAGGAGCTTGACGAACTCTATTTCGCAATTGCAATAAACTGAAATCAAGAATTTCGTTATGGTCAAAAATCAGTTCAGGAATTTCGTTTATCTTGAACCACTTTGCTTCAAAAACCTTTAAACTGGCCTTAATGTTATAATCTTCTCTATTGACCAAAGTATAATAACCAATAGTAACCACACGTCTTTCTAGAACACGCTGCGGATTTGTAAAGGCTTTTAATTGTTCCAAATAGATGTTTTCGAGACCAGTAAGTTCCTGTAAAATTCGTTGGGCAGCATTATCTGCACTTTCGTCTATTTGAAGCCATCCGCCAAGAAGTCCCCATTTGCCTTTACTTTCTCCTTCGGCGTGCTGTACCAAGAGCACTTCGAGGCTCTCTTTGTTAAATCCGAAGAAAACACAGTCAATCGTGATTCCGTCTACTGCTGGTTTGTGTTGGTTAGTAGTTATTTCAGTCAATTTGTTGTTGTCGTGTTAGTATTGTGTATTGAAAATTAGAACTCAAAATTGAATCCTTTTTCAGTGAGTTTTTCATAGATTTCTGGATCAAACTTGTACAGTTGAGCGGCTCTGTGTGATACATCCTGCTGCTTTTCGTCTAAGGCAACCAGCAGTTTCATATGAAGAATTTTTCTTCTAAAGTTGGGTTTGTCCATTTCGATTCCTAAAATTTCTCCATACAAATGCATTAACTGCAATAAAGTGAATTTCTCTGGCAATAAATTAAAACCAATCGGTGTCTGGCGAACTTTATTTCTAAGATGTTTTATGCTGTAATCAAGAATTTCGTTATGGTCATAAATCAAATCTGGAATTTCATTGATTTTATACCATTTCGCATCAGAAGCCGTAAAACCTGCTTTAATGTTATAATCTTCTCTTTTTACAAGAGCATAATACCCAATCGTAATAACGCGTCGCAACGGAAAACGATCTGGATCTCCAAATGCTTTCAACTGTTCTAGGTAAATATTGTCAAGACCTGTAAGCTCATTCAATAACCGATGAGCGGCACTGTCTGTGCTTTCTTTTTTATAAATCCATCCACCTGGAAGCCCCCACTTTCCTTTACTGATACCTTCGGCGTGTTGTACCAAAAGTACTTCAAGACTGCCTTTGTCAAATCCAAAAATGACACAGTCAATTGTGATGGCATTCATCGCACTGTTTTCATTTTTTAAAGCAGTTTTGTCGTCTACATTTTCAACCATATATGAGATAAATTTTGACAAATTAAATAAATAAAATCATTATTAACCTTTTTGAAAGCCTTATATTTTTTTTAACGAAACAAAATTTTGATAATCAGTCGTTTAAAAATGTGCTAAAAAAGGGTTCTTTTTAAATTAATTCTTAAACGACTGATTGTCAATTTTATAAAACGTTGATTTTTTTATATTTTTTATTTCAATTCTTGTTCAGATTTTACAACATTAATAAAAATGAATTAGTATTAATCAGAATCGAAAAAAAATAACCCTAATATTTTGTTAATATAGAAAATTTGTTTTACACTTGTAGTCAAATTTACCATAAGATAAATTCAAATTGACTATAAGTAAAAAAGAACAAAACTACACTTAACTTAAACTTACCACAAATGTTTTTTTTAGAAATTGATTTAAATCGCTTTTTGATGAGATTACCATCATCAGATTTTGCCCAAAGAATCGATTTTAAAGTTGTTTATAGTCTGCAAGTACTAAATGTTGGAAAAGAGATTCAGGCCTCATTTTTGGCATGACCTGCTTGGGAAGTTTTCCAGATTTCTCTTAGGGTAAGAAACACTAACTATAACTTAAACTTAATCAATTCTTATTATGAAAAGCAAAAATTGTATTAAAACAACAAAGCTTCCATATTTTATGGCGGTGCTGCTTAGCGTATTTATGATGCAGTTTGGATTTGCTCAAGAATCCAAAACTGTAAGTGGGACAATTACCTCTTCCGAAGACGGATTTGGAGTTCCAGGAGCAACTGTACAAGTACAGGGAACAAAATCGAGTACTGTTACCGATTTTGATGGAAAATATAAAGTGGAGGCTAAAACAGGAGATGTTTTGGTAATCACTTTTGTAGGTTTCAAATCGCAGAATATCACGGTTGGAACTCAAAAAGTTATCAATGTCGTTTTGAATCCAGAAACTTCAGAACTTAAAGAAATTGTAGTAATCGGTTACGGTACTCAAAAGAAGAAAGTAAATACTGCAGCAACTTCTTTGGTGTCTGGAAAAGACATTCAGCAGGTTGCGAGTCTTGATGTTGTAAATGCTTTACAAGGTCAAGCTTCTGGGGTTTCGGTAACTTCATCTTCTGGACAGCCAGGTGCGAATATGGTGGTAAATATTCGTGGAGCAGGTACAGCAGGAAACAGTGATCCGCTTTATGTGGTTGATGGTGTAGTAGTGGATAATGGAATTGGATACCTTGATCCTTCGGTAATTGAAAGGGTTGACGTTTTGAAAGATGCTTCTGCAGCTTCTATCTACGGAGCAAGAGCAGCAAATGGAGTTATCTTGGTTACAACGAAAAAAGGAAAAGATGGTAAAATGAATGTGTCTTTCAGTTCTTATACAGGTTTTCAGCAAATTGCTAAAAAACTGGATTTGATGAATACGCAAGAGTATACAACAATAATGAACGAGGCTCGTGTAAATTCTGGATATGCGCCATTATATACTAAAGAGCAAATTGCTGCATTTCCTGACCATGACTGGCAGAAAGATTTATTCAACGAAGGTGCAATGAAACAAAATCACTCTCTTTTAATTACGGGTGGTGACGAAAAATCTACTATTGCAACTGGTTTATCTTACTACGGACAAGAAGGTATGATTGGAGGATCTACTAACCAATCTCAATATGATCGTGTTACTTTTTCAGTAAACTCGACTTCTGAAGTTATTAAAGGATATTTGAAAATTGGTGAAAACTTCACTTTATCAAATATCAAATCTAGTGGTGTTGCAGATGATGGTATCTACAGCAACGCAATTAGATCTTTCTTAAATGCTGCTCCAATTGATCAGGCTTATGACGAAAATGGAGATTTTGCACGTTCTATTATTTCTCAAGATATCAGCAACCCAGTTGGATCTTTATACTACAACAACTTTAATCAAACTAAAACAAATCGTTATGTAGGTAACATTTTTGCGGAATTAAAATTTGCAAAAAACTTTACTTTCAGAACTAGTTATGGTGTTGATATGACAGATAGCAATTACCGTTCTTTCAGACCAGTTTATTCGCTTTCTTCAAATGATAATAATACAGTTTCTAGCGTAACTCAAAGCGCGACAAAATCGTTAGGATGGATTTTTGAGAATACACTTCAATACAAATTCAACATTGCCGATTCTCATAATTTTGATGTGTTAGTGGGTACTTCTGCTAAAAAGAATACTTCTGATTACATGGAAGGGCAAGGAAGAAACTTAATTTTTGATGATTTCGAGCATGCTTATTTAGATAATGCAAAAGATCCGACATCAAATGTGGTAAAAGGAAATCGTAAAGATTATGCGATTCAGTCTTACTTCGGACGTTTATTGTACGATTATAACAATAAATACTTATTCTCTGCAACAGTTCGTCGTGACGGTTCATCAGAATTTGGTCCAGATAACAAATACGCTATTTTTCCATCGTTCTCTGCAGGATGGAATTTAGATAAAGAAGCTTTCTTCAAAGAAAACAAAGTTTTAAATACATTCAAATTAAGAGCAAGCTGGGGACAAAATGGTAACGACCAATTTGCTAGAAGATTTGCTTATATGTCAACTGTAAATTCTACAGACAAAACATATCATTTCGGAACTGGTGACGAAACTCTTTTAGTAGGTTCAAGCCCAGACCAATTAGCAAACCGTAACTTAAAATGGGAAACTTCTGAGCAGTTAGATTTAGGTTTTGATGCTACGTTGTTCACCAACTTCACTTTAACTTTTGATTACTATGACAAGAAAACCAAAGATTGGTTAGTATTGGCCTCTATCCCAACTTATGCTGGAGCAACTGCACCTTACATTAATGGTGGAGACGTAAGCAATAAAGGTTTTGAAATTGGTTTATCTTACCGTACACGTTTTGGAAAAGACTGGAATTTTGCTATCAATGCAAACCTTTCTCGTAATCAAAACGAAGTGTTGAAAATTGCTAATAATGAAGGAATCATTCACGGAGAATCAAACGTTTTATTCCAAGGTTTAGACGAGATGAACCGTGTTGAGGTTGGAAGACCAATGGGTTATTTCTACGGATTAAAAACAGACGGAATTTTCCAAAATGCTACTGAAGTTGCAGCAGGTGTTCAGCCAAATGCACAGCCAGGAGACGTTCGTTTCGTAGACTTAAACGGTGACGGAAAAATCGATGCAAACGATAAAACTCAAATTGGTGATCCAAATCCAGATATTAATTACGGGGTTAACTTAGAATTATCATACAAAGCTTTTGATTTCTCTATTAATACTTACGGTATCGCTGGAGGACAAAACGTTTTTGGAGTTCATGATTATACTCGTGCTTACACAAACAACACTACAGAGGTATTAGGAAGATGGACAACTGAAGGAACTTCTAACAGAATTCCGAGAGTTACATACGGAACAGATGATAATGGTAACTATACTAAATTCTCTGATTTGTATATTCAGGACTCAGATTTCTTCAGAATTAAAAATGCTACAATCGGATGTGATTTAACAAAGCTGACAACAAAACTTAGTTTCTTCAGTAAATTCAGATTGTATGTTGCAGGAAATAACATTTATACATTCACAAAGTACAAGGGAATGGATCCAGAAATTGGTTTCGGAAACGTAAATCAGTCTTGGGCTAAAGGTATTGATGTTGGATATTATCCTCAGCCAAGAACCTATTTAATGGGTCTGAATGTTAACTTTTAATTTTTGAAAACGATGAAAACATATATAAAATTATTTGCTCTTTCAAGCTTACTTGTTTTAGGCTCTTGCTCGGAAGATTTTTTAGAAAACGAACCATATACAGATAAAGTAACGGAGAATTTCTATAAAACTCCATCTGATGCTTTTGAAGGTTTAGTGGCAGTTTATGACGTATTGCAAAGAGAAGCTTACGGTACGCAATTGATCGTAAGTGAGCAGGCATCTGACAACTGTTTTGGAGGATTCGGTATTGCAGATCCAACAGTAGATTTGCAGTGGGACCGCTTTCAATATACTACAGATAAAGATATGAACGCTCTAACATGGACAAACTCTTATCTTGGTATTTACAGAGCTAACGTTTTATTAGAAAACTTAGACAAAGTAAACTGGGGATCTAATACCGCTTTGAAAACACGTTACGAAGCAGAAGCTCGTTTCTTAAGAGCGCACTTTCATTTCCAAGCGGCAAAAATGTTTGGAGATATTGTTCCGCTAGACCATACTGTAACAACAAGCGAATTTGAATTGCCAAGACAAGCGCCAGAAGTTACTTATGCTTTAATTGCAAACGATTTAAAATTTGCAGCAGATAACTTACTGACCAGAAAATTACTCACAAGCAGGAAATGCAAACTACGGACGTATTACAAAATGGGCAGCAGAAGCGTATTTGGCTAGAACATTTTTGTTTTACACAGGAGCTTATAGTAAAACAGATTTAGCAGGTGTAGTTACCAAAGCGCAAGCTGTAACCTATATTAATGATGCTGTAAACAACAGTGGCCACGGACTAGTTGCTGATTTTGCTAATCTTTGGTTAGCTGCTTCTTTCGAAAACTTTGCTGGAGAAGATAATACAGAAATGGTTTGGGCTGTACGTTTTAACGGTTCAGGAAAAGGAAACTGGGATCTTCACGAAGGAAACCGTTTTCAAGTAAACATTGCTCCGCGTGGAGGTTCAATTGGAAAATATGCAACAGGATGGGGAGGAGCAACAGTGAATCCAAAATTGGTTCAAGCATACGAATCTGGCGATAGTAGAAAAGCAGCATCATTTATTGATTATGTTGGAGAAGGTTTAAATTTTGATCCACAGGCTAGAGAACAACGTCAATACACAGGATATTCTTGGAAAAAATACTGTCCAATTACTAATGCGGCAGGAACAGCAGTTGTTGAAGCAAATGGAGGAAACTTCCAAATTGATAACTATCAGGATTATGCTATTATTCGTTTTGCCGATGTTTTATTAATGGCTGCCGAATTAAATTTGGAAGGAAATGCAGCTTTAGCACAAGCAGATTTAGACCGAGTTCGTGACCGTGCTTTCAAGAGTACTACGCATAGAATTCCTGTAACTAAAGCAGTTATTATGGAAGAGCGTCGTCTAGAATTGGCATTAGAAGGATTACGTTATTTTGATTTAATCAGACAAGGTATGCCAGCAATGAAAGCCGCTATTGATAACACAGCTGGAGATTCTCAGTTTGCAGTTACTTTTAGACCAGAAACTCTTGGTTGGTTTGCATTGCCACAGTCGCAGATAGTACTTTCAAATGGTACTATTCAACAAAATCCAGGTTGGAATTAACATTTAAACAAATTGATTATGAAACGTATATTATATATAATATTAGCGGCTGTAACTATCAGTTCGTTTTTATTTTCTTGTGAAGCAACTGAGGATCGTGAAAGCCTTCCAGCAGTAACGCTTACTCCAGAAACACTCGAGTTCTCGATAACTCAAAATGCAGCAAAAAAGAATGAAGTAGTTTTAAAGAATGATGATCCAACTGTAATTCCATTTTGGAGATATGTTGATGGAAACGGAAATGAACTTGGACATTCTAACAAAAGTGACGATAAAGTAAATTTCCCTTTTGCAGGAAAGTATACTATTTACTATACAGCGTTTGTTAGAGGCGGATCTGTAGAAGCGGCGCCAGTAACGGTAGAAGTTCCAGAGAATGATGATGCTTTCTTTAGTGATCCAAGATGGGAAAAATTGACCAACGGACAAGCTGGAAAAACTTGGGTTTTGTATATGACTGCTCCATTGGAATTTATTGGAAACACTCCTAGTTATGTAAACAGAGAAGTAAGTGGACCAGGTTGGTGGCCAAATCTTACAGATATTTCTTGGGCTGGTCTAGAAAATAAAGATTGGGGAGAAATTACATTTGATCTTAATGGAGGTTATAATGTTTCGGTAACACAAACCAACCCAGCTTTAGGGAATACACAAAAAACAACCAAAGTAGGAACATTCAATTTTAGTCTTACAGCTGGCGAAACAAATGATAGAATTTCGTTTAATGGAGGAACAGAAATGCTTCATCCAAATGAACCAAGTTACTTTAGTCCATCATTTAGTTTCACCAATGTAAAAATTGTTGAACTTACTGATAAAAGTTTATGTTTTATAGCTATTAGAGCAGATAATGATTATTTGATCTATCATTTAGTTCCAAAATCATAAGTTAGTTAGTTTTGAAGTCTCAGTTTTAAATACATTTATAATGTGCTTTAAGACTGAGACTTAAATTATTTTGGGTAGGAATAAATGAAATCGATTTTTATTTCTATCTTCAAATTCCAAAAAACAAAAAAGTACCCATGCATATTATTAAAAACATAAAAAACATAAGTTTATGGGCAGTTGCAGCCGGAGTTCTTTTCTTGAATTCTTGTGCAAAAAAAGAAGATGCATTTGTAAACCGAAAAGTTTCTTTTAATGCAGATTGGAGTTTTCATCTTAACGATAGCATTATTGATAAAGACACTATAGGAACTTCGACAAAATGGAGAACTTTAGACGTTCCTCACGATTGGAGCATCGAAGGAAAATTTGATGAAAAAAGTCCTGGCGGTTATGGCGGAGGATCTCTAAATGGCGGTTTAGGCTGGTACAAAAAAACATTCAAAGTAGCTGCAGAAGACAGCACAAAAATTACTTCAATCACTTTTGACGGTGTTTACAGAAACAGCGAAGTCTGGATAAACGGTCATTATTTAGGAAAACGTCCAAACGGATATATTGGTTTTCAATATGACATGTCACCTTATTTAAATTACGGAGACAAAAACAACGAAATAATTGTTAAGGTTGACAATTCAAAACAACCCAATTCACGCTGGTATTCGGGTTCAGGAATTTTTAGAAATGTCTGGATTGAAACCACAGATAAACTTCATGTGGGACAATGGGGAACTTATATTACAACTTCAAAAGTTACGACCGAAAAAGCTTCTGTAAGTATTGAAACGACAATTAAAAATCAATATGCAGCAAGTAAAAAAGCAACGGTAACAACCACTATTTTTAAAGAAGACAAAAAAGTAACATCCGTTACTCAAGATATAACAATCAATGCCAGCGAAAATCAAACACTGAATCAATCGACAGAAATTGAAAACCCGATTTTATGGTCAGATGAAAACCCAGAATTGTACACAGCAGTTACCGAAATTTCGTTTGACGATAAAATCATCGATCAATACAAAACCACTTTCGGAATCAGAGATTTTAAATTCGATTTGAACAAAGGTTTTATTTTGAATGGAAAACAAGTCAAAATAAAAGGAGTTTGTATGCATCACGATTTAGGTCCGTTAGGTTCTGCAATCAACACGCGTGCAATCGAACGCCAGTTAGAAATCTTGAAAGAAATGGGGGTAAACGGAATCAGAACTTCTCACAATCCGCCTGCTACAGAACTTTTAGAGCTATGTGACAAAATGGGTTTCATTGTCATGGATGAAGCTTTTGATATGTGGAAACAGACTAAAACCAAATACGATTACGGAAACGATTGGGACAAATGGCACAAACAAGATCTAATCGATCAATTGTTACGCGATCGAAATCATGCGAGTATTTTTATGTGGAGTATTGGTAATGAAATTCCAGAGCAATGGAGTGAAACAGGTGTTGAAATTGCGAAAGAATTGGCCGCAATTACGCGTCAATATGACAAAACACGTCCGTTGACTGCAGGAATGAATCCGCCAGTAAACATGAATATTGATGCCGTGACTTTGCAATTTGAGAAAAAAGATGTTTCGATTAATCCGCTTGCAGGATCTGGAGTTTTAGATTTAATCGGATACAATTATGCACATCAAACATTTGAACATCATTTAAAGAATTTCCCAAATACACCTTTCATCGCAACTGAAACCACTTCGGGTTTACAGACAAGAGGATATTACGATGCCGTTTCAGACACTATAAAAAAATGGCCAGTAAGATGGGATCTTAAATTTACAGAAGGAAATCCAGGAAATACCGTTTCGGCTTACGATCAGGTTCAGACACCTTGGGGATCTACACACGAAGCGACTTGGAAAATCATTAAAAAACACGATTTCTTGACAGGAATGTACGTTTGGACAGGTTTCGATTATATCGGAGAACCAACGCCTTACGAATGGCCATCAGTAAGTTCATATTTCGGAATTGTCGATTTAGCCGGTTTCCCGAAAGACGTGTATTATATGTACCAAAGCGAATGGACAGACAAAACGGTTTTGCACATTTTCCCGCATTGGAACTGGAAACCAGGTCAAACAGTTGATGTTTGGGCATACTACAATAAAGCTGATGAGGTGGAGCTTTTCGTAAACGGAAAATCGGTTGGAAAGAGAAGTAAAAAAGGAGACGATTTACACGTAATGTGGCGAATTCCTTTTGAAGCTGGAACTTTAAAAGCCATTTCTCGTAAAGATGGAAAAGTGGTTTTAGAAAAAGAAATCAAAACCGCTGGCAATCCTTCTCAATTAAAACTGACTGCGGACAGAAGCACGATTAAAGCAGATAAAAACGATTTGTCATTTATTACAGTTGATATTTTAGATGATAAAGGAACGATTGCACCAAATGCGAATAACGAAATTAATTTCTCTTTAAAAGGAAATGGAAAAATCGTTGGAGTTTGTAGCGGAGATCCAGTTAGCCATGAATCGTATAAAGGAAATAAACACACCGCTTTGGCTGGAAAATGTTTGGTTATTGTACAATCTGGCGATCAATCTGGAAGATTAGAATTAACCGCTAAAGCGAATGGCTTAAAACAAGCTACAATTGTAATTACAACAGAATAAATTTTTGAAATTTTAAATATAGCCACAGATTAAAAGGATTAAAAAGATTTTTATGCTCTCGCAGATCATGCAGATTTATTTTTGCAAATCTCTGTAAAAAGATAGCAACAGATAAAATGATTAAAAAGATTTAAATCTGCATGATCTGCTAAATCTGCGTGAAAAGAAAAAAGAAAAAAATCCTTTCGAATCCTTTTAATCTATGGCAAAAAAATAAAAAGTAACCAATGAAAAACTCAAAATTAACCGCATTATTTTCTGCTCTTATGTTTGGATTTTTAGCAGTTCCAAATGCTAATGCTCAAATCCAAAATGCAGATGTATTAAATGCTCCAATAGATATCAGTAAAGATTTTCAGAACTATCTGAATACTTTTTATTTCGCAGACGAATTGGCTTCTTTTGATCCTGCAACGGGAAAAGGAACGATCAAATATTTGAGATACAATTATAAAACGCGTCAGGCTTTCAACAACATGATGATGAAACCAGATGTGGAAAAAGCAAACGAATTTCCAACAACAGAATATGCAGAATCTCCTGTTTTACCTTTCGAAATTCAGTTTGTTTCAGATCGAACAGTTAGAATCAAAACGACTTCTGGAACCTCAGTTTCATCCGCAAAAAGAATCTCTAATGCTGATTGACGGCGTTGCGCCAAATCACCCAGAATTATGGAAATACTCTAAAATCGAAGGCGGTCACAGTTATACAAGCAAACACGGAAGAGTTGAAATCTTGACAAAACCTTGGCACGTAAAAATCTACGATGAAAAAGGAAAACTGCTGACAAGCACACTTCACGATACTGATTTTAAAAACACATACACACCAACGCTTCCGTTTTCTTACGTTCGCAGAAATAGTGATTATTCAAGAAGTATGGGCGCGGCGTTCAGTTTAGAACCAGACGAAAAAATATTTGGTTGTGGTGAATCTTTCACACAATTCAACAAACGCGGTTCAAAAGTAGTTTTATGGACGGATGACGCTAACGGAATCCAAAATGAAACGATGTACAAACCGATTCCGTTTTACATGAGCAGCCGTGGTTACGGAGTTTTCATGCACCATTCTACGCCAATTACAGTTGACTTTGGAAAGTATTTTTCAAGTGCCAACGAAATGTACATTGGAGACGACGAAGCCGATTTGTTTTTCTTCATCGGAGAACCAAAAGACATTTTAGATCAATACACGAATTTGACTGGAAAAGCGGCAATGCCACCACTTTGGTCTTTCGGTTTCTGGATGAGTAGAATTACTTATTTCTCAGAAAAAGAAGGAAGAGAAGTAGCAAGAGATTTACGTAAATACAAAATCCCAACAGATGTTATTCACTTTGATACAGGCTGGTTTGATGTAGATTGGAGAAACAATTACGAGTTTGCAAAATCTCGTTTCCCAGATGCCACAAAAATGATGTCTGATTTAAAGAAAGACGGTTTCCAAGTTTGTCTTTGGCAGTTGCCTTATTTTACGCCAAAGAATACTTTGTTCCCTGAAATCATGGATAAAAACTTAGCCGTAAGAGACAGAAAAGGAAATCTTCCGTACGAAGATGCTGTTTTAGATTTCTCAAATCCAGAAACGGTAACTTGGTATCAAGGAAAATTGAAAAAATTATTTGATGAAGGCGTAGCAGTTTTCAAAGTAGATTTTGGAGAAGCAGCTCCGCCAGACGGAATTTATCATTCTGGAAGAACAGGTTTCTACGAGCATAATTTATATCCATTACGTTACAATAAAGCGGTTGCAGAAATCACTCAAAAAGAAAAAGGATATACTTTAATCTGGGCGAGAAGCACTTGGCCGGATCACAGCGTTATCCTTTACATTGGGGAGGAGATTCTGAAACTAGCAACGGTGCTATGTCTGCAGAATTACGCGGCGGACTTTCTTTAGGACTAAGTGGATTCAGTTTTTGGAGTCATGATGTTGGAGGATTTGCTACAAAATCTCCTGAAAACATTTACAGAAGATGGACACCATTTGGAATGCTGACTTCACACGTAAGAAGCCACGGAGAACCGCCTCGCGAACCTTGGTTGTACAGTAAAGAATTCTTAGAAGGATTTAGAAAAGCAGATAATATGCGTTACGAATTAATGCCATATATCTACGCTCAGGCAAAAGAAAGTTCTCAAAAAGGTTTGCCAATGATGCGTGCTCTTTTTGTAGAATATCCAAACGATCCGGGAGCTTGGTTAGTAGATAATCAATATTTATTTGGTTCAAGCATGTTGGTTGCACCGCTTTTTGAAGAAGTTGAAGAAAGAGATGTTTATCTTCCAGAAGGAACTTGGATCGATTATCAAACTAAAAAAGTATATCAATCAGGATGGCATAAAATTAAAGCTGGTGAAGTGCCAATTGTAGTTTTAATTAAAGATGGAACTGCAATTCCACACATCGGTTTAGCGCAGTCTACAAAAGATATGGATTGGAGCAAATTGACTTTAAAAGTGTATGCAAGCGATAAAACGACTTCGGCAACAGCCAAAGTATTTTTACCAGAAGGCGATGCGGTACAAGAAATAAAAGTGAACAAAACTGGAAACAATTTTGAAGTAGCAGGAAATCCATTAAACGGAAAAACCACTTTTAAAACAGAGTGGATTAAATAAAAAAGTTAAACACAAATTACACGAATTACCACGAATTGAATTTTTGATAATTTGTGGAATTTGTGGTGAAAAATATAGCCACAGATTACACAGATTAAAAGGATTATTACTTTCGCAAATTTAGCAGATCATTCAGATTTTTTTAATTTTTAAATCAGCTCACTCGAGCGATAGCGAACAGACGAAGCAATCTGCCAAATCTGCGAGAGAAAATAAAAAGAAAAAATCCTTTATAATCCTTTAAATCTGTGGCAAAAAATATAATACCAAAAAACATGAAAAACTATCTAGTTCTCCCAGCCGTACTGTTTTCAATAGCAGTTGGCTACAGTCAAAAAACGAAAAGTGCTTACGAATTGGCATCGCCAAACGGAAAGAATACAATCAAATTTGAGCTTGTAAAAAATGCTCCAAAATATGCAGTTTCTCACGGAAAAACAGAAGTAATTTCTCCGTCAGATATGGGATTTGTATTGAAAGGAAATGAAGATTTAAGTTCAAACTTTGAAATTAAAGGAGCTAAGACTTCTACGTTTGACGAAACTTGGGAACAAGTTTGGGGAGAAAAGAAAAACATCAGAAATCACTACAATCAATTGGTAGTTGATTTACAGCAAAAAACAGGAAACAAACGTAAATTACAAATTCAGTTTCGCGCTTTTGATGACGGAGTTGCTTTCAGATATGTGTATCCAAAACAAAATGTAAAAGACAGCATTTTCATCATGGATGAAAAAACAACTTTCAACTTAAAAGAAGACGGAAAAGCTTGGTGGATTCCAGCAAACAGAGAAAACCGTGATGAATATCTTTTCAAAGATGCGCCAGTAAGTACTTTGGATACCGTTTTAACTCCATTAACAATCGAAAGCAAAAGCGGATTAGCGTTAAGTTTTCACGAAGCAAACTTGATCGATTTTGCAAGTATGACTTTGGTGAATAATAAAGGAACAGAATTAAAATCGGATTTGGTGCCATGGCCTGACGGAGTAAAAGTTCGCGTAAAAGATACTTTCACTTCTTCTTGGAGAACACTTCAAATTGGAGAAAATCCAGGAGAATTGATTACTTCTTATTTGGTTTTAAACTTAAACGAACCAAACAAATTAAAGAATACAAACAGTTATTTCAAACCTTATAAATATTTAGGAATTTGGTGGGGAATGCACATCGGAAAATATACTTTCTGGGAAAGCGACAAACAAGGTGCGACAACTAAAAATGCTGAAACGTATATTGACTTTACAGCAAAAGAAGGTTTCAACCATTTATTAATCGAAGGATGGAACAAAGGTTGGACGCCGGGTTGGTATGAAAACCGTATGCACATGTTCAGTTTCACAAAAAGCGCAGACAATTTCGACTTAGAAAAAGTGGTTGAATACGGAAAGAAAAAGAACATCGAATTAATCGGTTACCACGAAACAGGTTCAAACTTAATTAACTACTTAAAAGAAGTTGACGAAGGTTTTGCTTTATACAAAAAACTCGGAATCCATACCGTAAAAATCGGTCACGTAGGTTCTAAATTGAATATGAAACAAATGCATTTCGGACAGTTCGGAGTAAATTATTTCAGATATATTTTAGAAAAAGCAGCACAATATGATTTAGCGGTTTTATACCACGAATCAATAAAAGATACGGGAGAAAGAAGAACTTTCCCAAACATGGTTTCGAGAGAAGCAGCGCGTGGACAAGAATATAATGCTTGGAGCGAAGGAAATCCGCCAAACCATTTAAGTATTATTCCATTCACAAGATTACTTTCTGGACCAATGGATTTTACACCTGGAATTTTTGACGTTGAGGTAAAACAAGGTTATCCAGGAAAAAGAATTCAGGGAACAGTTGGACAGCAATTGGCATTGTATGTAACGATTTATTCTCCAATTCAAATGTTAGCCGATCTTCCAGAAAATTACGAAGGAAAACCAGCTTTACAATTCTTAAAAGATGTTCCAACAGATTGGGAAGACACTAAAATCTTAGAAGGAAAAATTGGTGAATACATCACAACAGCAAGAAAAGACAGAAACAGTGCCGATTGGTATTTAGGAACTTTAACAAATGAAAAACCTAGAAATGTAGAAGTTTCATTATCATTCTTAGATCCAAGCGCAACTTACGAAGCACAGATTTATGTAGATGCTGAAGGAACAGATCAAACGCATAATCCAGAAGCAGTGGCAATTTCTAAGAAAACAGTAAAAGCTTCAGATAAATTACAATTGAAATTAGGTGGAGCTGGCGGTGGAGCAGTGAGATTTAAAAAATTGTAATTTGTGTTAGAAGTTAAGAGTTAGATGTTAAACCCGACAGATTTTAAAAATCTGTCGGGTTTACTCAACACAAAGATTATACATAAGGTAATCTGTAGAGACGCACTGCAGTGCGTCTAACATATAGTTAGAAAATAAATATTTAGCCACAGATTAAAATGATTAAAAATATTTAAATCTGCATGATCTCCTAAATCTGCGAAAGAAAAAAAATCCTTTAGAATCCTTTTAATCTGTGGCAAAAAATAAACAAAACCATTTCCAGATGAAAAAACTTTTAATAACAGCAGTTTTAATTAGTTCAATCCATTTATTTGGGCAAAATGAAAATCGAATCATAAAAGTTGATTTTAAAAAAGAAGCAGGAAAATTAAACACCATGTTTAAAGAATGTATCGGTGCCGGAAGAGCAAACGAAGGTTTGAGAGCCGACTGGCAGCAGCAATTGGCATTGGTGAAAAAAGAATGCGATTTTAAATACATCCGTTTTCATGGTTTATTGTCTGATGATATGGCCGTTTATCGTGAAGACAACAAAGGAAATCCAGAATACAATTACCAATATGTTGATGTTTTATTCGATTATATTGTTAGTCTGAAAATGAAACCGTTTGTAGAATTAGGTTTTATGCCGAATGCATTGGCAAGCGGAAAAGAAACTATTTTTTGGTGGAAGGGAAATGTAACGCCTCCAAAAGATTATAAAAAATGGGAAGATTTGATTAAAAATCTAACCGCACATTTTAAAGAACGTTACGGAGATGAAGAAGTAAAAACATGGTATTTTGAGGTTTGGAATGAACCTAATTTATCTCCAGGATTTTGGACAGGAACGCAGCAAGAATATTTTAAACTATACGATTACGCAGCTCGTGGCGTAAAAGCCGTAAATCCTGCATATAAAGTTGGTGGCCCAGCAACGGCAGGCGCAGGATGGGTTCCGGAAACAATTGATTTTTGTGTGAAAAATAATGTGCCATTGGATTTTATTTCGACACATACTTATGGCGTAAATCAAGGATATTTGGACGAATTCGGAACTTCTGGAACCGTTTTGAGTCCAGACGTAAATAGTGTAAACGGAGATGTTATTAATTCGCGTAAGCAGATTACGAATTCAGCTAAACCTAATTTAGAACTGCATTATACAGAGTGGAGTTCTTCTTATACGCCAGCAGATCCAATTCACGACAGTTATCATTCGGCAGCTTACATTCTGCAAAAACTCAAGCAAGTTGGTAATGCAGCAAACTCGATGTCATATTGGGTTTTTACCGATATTTTTGAAGAACCATGACCAAGATTTACCCCTTTTCACGGTGGTTTTGGATTGTTGAATACGCAGGGAATTAAAAAGCCAGCTTATTTCTCTTATTATTTAATGAATAAATTAGGAGAAACAGAACTTCAAAATTCAGATAAAGCTTCGTGGACTTCCAAAAATGCAAAAGGCGATGTACAAGTTTTATTATGGGATTTTACGAATACGCATCCAGGCGATAAGGTTTGGAATCAAACTTATTACATTCAGGATCTTCCATCAAAAGAAAAAGGAAAAGTCAAAGTGGAGATTGATGGCATTCAGAAAGGAAAATATCTTTTAGAAATATATAAAGTCGGCTATAAAGTAAATGACGCTTATGCAGATTATTTGGCAATGAATAAGCCGAGTCAATTAACACGTCAGCAGGTAAATTCCATAAAAGAGAAAAATAACGGAGCGCCAATTTCAACAGAAAAAATTACAATTGACGCAAAAGGAACTTTCAGCAGAGAATTTAAAATCAACGAAAATGATGTTGTCATGATGAATTTAATCAAACAATAATAAAGAGAAAGCCACAAACATAAAAATAGTATTAACGGTATTTAAAGATGATGTGTGAGGAATCAAAAATCTTTAAATCAAAAAACACCTAACTATCTATGAAAAACAAAATGATATTCCTTTCATCAGCTCTAGTTTTTGCATTCTTTACTTCATGTAAAAATGATGCGCAAACTTTAGCTTCAAATTCGGCACAAACCGAAGAATACGTTGGAAAAGAAATAAGTACAGATCATGATGCAGAAATCGACAAATTGATTTCGCAAATGACATTAGAAGAAAAAATCGGAATGCTTCACGGGAACAGTATGTTTGCGAATGCTGGCGTAAAACGTTTAGGAATTCCAGAATTAAAAATGGCCGATGGTCCTTTGGGAGTTCGTGAAGAAATCTCTAGAGATAATTGGGCTCCAGCTGGATGGACAAATGATTTTGCTACTTATTATCCAGCAGGCGGCGCTTTGGCAGCAACTTGGAACGCAGAAATGGCACATACTTTCGGCACCAGTTTAGGAGAAGAATTACGTGCAAGAGACAAAGACATGTTACTTTCGCCAGCGATCAATATGGTGAGAACACCGCTTGGAGGAAGAACGTACGAATATATGTCTGAAGATCCATTTTTGAATAAAAAAATCGCCGTGCCTTTGATTGTTGGTTTACAAGAAAAAGATGTAATGGCGTGTGTAAAACATTACGCAGCAAACAATCAGGAAACGAATCGTGATTTTGTAGATGTACAAATTGACGAGCGTACACTTCGTGAAATTTATCTTCCCGCTTTTGAAGCTTCAGTAAAAGAGGCAAAAGCATACAGTATAATGGGGGCTTACAATAAATTCAGAGGCGAATATTTATGTGAGAATGATTATATGCTGAATAAAATCCTTCGTGACGAATGGGGATTCAAAGGTATTGTAGTTTCTGACTGGGCAGCGGTGCATTCTACAGCTAAAGCATTGAAAAATGGTTTAGATATTGAAATGGGAACACCAAAACCTTTCAATGAATTTTTCTTAGCCGATAAATTAATTGCTGCCGTTAAATCGGGAGAAGTTTCAGAAAAAGAAATCGATCTTCACGTAAAACGCATTTTAAGAACATTGTTTCAGGTAAAAGCAATGGGCGGCGGAACACGTGCAAAAGGAAGCATCGCAACTGAAGCACATTACCAAGACGCTTACAAAATTGCAGCTGAAGCGATTGTGTTGTTGAAAAACGAAAACAATGCATTGCCTTTAAAACTAGACGGAGTAAAATCTATCGCTGTAATAGGAAACAATGCAACAAAGAAAAATGCTCTTGGCGGATTTGGAGCGGGAGTAAAAACAAAAAGAGAAGTTACACCTCTTGAAGGTCTTAAAAATAGACTTCCTTCATCAATCAAAATCAATTACGCAGAAGGATATTTAGAGCGTTACGATGAGAAAAACAAAGGAAACTTAGGAAATATTACGGCTAATGGCCCAGTTACAATTGATGCTTTAGATCCTGCAAAAGTTCAGGAAGCTGTTGAAGCGGCTAAAAACTCAGATGTTGCGATTATTTTTGCGGGATCCAACCGTGATTACGAAACAGAAGCTTCTGACCGTAGAGATTTACACTTGCCTTTTGGACAAGAAGAATTAATTAGAAAAGTAACAGCTGCAAATCCTAAAACGATTGTAGTAATGATTGCGGGTGCTCCTTTTGATATTAATGAAGTTAGCCAGAAATCTTCTGCTTTGGTTTGGAGCTGGTTCAACGGTTCTGAAGGTGGAAATGCTTTGGCTGATGTAATTTTAGGAAAAGTAAATCCGTCAGGAAAATTACCTTGGACAATGCCAAAACAATTAAAAGATTCTCCTGCGCATGCCACAAATAGTTTCCCTGGGGACAAAGCAGTAAATTATGCTGAAGGAATCTTAATTGGTTACCGTTGGTTTGATACTAAAAATGTTGCGCCGTTATATCCTTTCGGTTACGGATTATCATACACAACTTTCGCGCTTGATAATGCAAAAGCAAATAAAGATTCGTATGCTCAAAACGACGTAATCGAAGTTACAGTCGACGTTAAAAACACTGGAAAAGTAGACGGAAAAGAAGTTGTACAATTATACACTTCAAAATCTGATTCTAAAATCACTCGTGCAGCGCAGGAATTAAAAGGTTTCAAAAAAGCCAACGTAAAAGCGGGAAGTTCAGAAAAAGTAACGATCAAAGTACCAGTAAAAGAATTGGCTTACTACGATGTTGCTGCTAAAAAATGGACAGTTGAGCCTGGAAAATATACTATTAAGTTAGGAACTTCTTCAAGAGATATTAAAAAAGAAATTCAAATAACAGTTAAATAAATTGTTATTGCTATAAAATAACCAAACCACCAACGCCAGCCCATTAAAAGCTGGCGTTGATTTTAAAAACTTATACATTTATACTTATATATTAGTCTAACCCATTCTGGTATAATGCCGATATAGTATGAAAATAGTCTAATTTTTATTAGACTATATTGAATACATAATCGGTATTACACTTAACTTAAACTAAACCAAATGAAAAAATCAATCAAAGATTACCTCTTATCTTTTATTCTATGTTTTGCTTTCTTAGGAGTTTTAGCTTGCAGTTCAGATAAAGAAGAAGCTCCAGTAAGTATAAAAACGCTTACTGTGAGTACAAGTAAAATCGATTTTGAAAGCAAAGAAAATACAATAGAAGTAACGGTTAATTCCAATGGGGTTACTTGGACATTGAGTAATCCTGTAAGCTGGATAAAAGTAAGTCAGACTACAGGAACTTCAGGAAGTACCGTGGTAAAAATTACCGCTTTAGAAAACACGACTACAGCTTTGCGAAATGCTGTGATTACTTTGACAAGCACCGAAGTGCCTTCTACAACAATTTCGGTTTCTCAGGCAGCAGGAAGCTTATATCCAAGTTACAATACCAATCCAATTGCGGCAGATGCCTCAGGAATGGGAAGTTCTGCTGTTGAATTGGCAGCAAAAATCAAATTAGGATGGAATATTGGAAATACATTGGAAGCAACTGGAGGAGAAACCGCTTGGGGAAATCCAAAAGTAACTAAAGCTTTAATTAATGCTGTAAAAGCAAACGGATTTAATGCGATCAGAATTCCATGTTCTTGGAATCAGAATTTGGAAAATGCTGCAACAGCAAAAATCAAAGTGGATTGGTTAAATCGTGTTAAAGAAGTAGTTCAATATTGCGTAGATAATGATATGTACGTTGTTGTAAACATTCACTGGGACGGTGGCTGGCTGGAAAATAATATTACCGAAGCCAAAAAAGTAGAAAACAATGCGAAACAAAAAGCGTTTTGGGAGCAAATCGCAACGCATTTAAGAGGTTTCGATGAGCATTTACTTTTTGCAAGCGCCAATGAACCAGCTGTTGAAGATGCGGCACAAATGGCCGTTTTAAATTCGTATCATCAAACTTTTATTGATGCTGTTCGTTCTACAGGAGGGAAAAATGCCACTCGTGTTTTAGTCGTTCAGGGACCGAACGACAGATATCGAAAAAACGAACAAATTAATGACTACATTGCCAGTAGATAAAGTTACAGGCAGAATGATGGTCGAAGTTCATTATTATTCACCGTGGAATTTTGCTGGTTTAACCAAAGACGAAACTTGGGGTAAAATGTTCTACTATTGGGGAACAGGTTTCCATTCTTCGACCGATACAGAACGAAATGCAACTTGGGGAGAAGAAGCCGATTTAGAAAAGAATTTCAAATTGATGAAAACCCAATTTGTAGACAAAGGAATTCCGGTTTTATTGGGAGAGTTTGGAGCAATTAGAAGAACAACTTTAACAGGAGACGCGCTGACTTTGCATTTAAACTCAAGAGCCTATTATTTAAAAACGGTAGTCAAAACGGCAAAAGCAAACGGATTATTACCTTTTTATTGGGACGAAGGGAGTCTAGGAAACAACGGTTTCGGAATTATGAATAGAACTGATAATACCGTCTTCGATACACAAGCTTTAAACGCTTTAATAGACGGGTTAAAGTAAAAAAAACAGGTTAAAACCATATAAGTGATATAAGTAAATTTAAGCACAATGCTAAATAAAAATTCAAATTATCTTATATCACTTATGTGGTTCAAAAAAATATTTAAATTGAAAAAATGAAAAAGAGTGTAATGTTTATTTTTCTGTTAATTAGTGTTTTAACTAATGCTAATGTGAGAATGCCTTTAATATTCTCTGACGGAATGGTACTTCAAAGAGACAAGCAAATTCCAATTTGGGGATTTGCAGATGCGAATGAAAGTGTAGAAGTCCATTTCAACAAACAAATTAAGAAAACGCAAGCCGATAAAAACGGAAAATGGACGGTAAATTTAAATGCTGAAAAAGCCGGAGGGACCTTTCGAATTGACAATTATCGGAAAAAATAAAATCACCATCAAAAATGTTTTGGTTGGAGAAGTTTGGATTTGCAGCGGACAATCGAATATGGAATTTCAGGTTATCAAAACCATGAATTCAGAAAAAGAAATTGCAGATTCTAATTACCCAATGATTCGTCATTTTGGTGTGGCACAAGATTTAAGCGGAACTCCAAAAGACGATTTAAAACAAGGAAAATGGGAAGTAGCAAACAAAGAAAATGTAGGCAATTTTACAGCAGTAGGTTATTATTTTGCTAGAAAATTATATTCAGAATTAAAAATACCAATCGGAATCATCAACACTTCTTGGGGAGGAACCAATGTAGAAACTTGGACAAGCCGTGAAGCTTTCGAAAATAGCCCAGATTTTAAAGCGATGATTGCCGATGTTCCAACCGTAGATATCAATGCTATTTTTGAAACCTATAAAAAATCGGTTTTAGACAACTTGAAAAAAGTGCAGGGTTTTGATGTTTCGATGGAAAACGAAGAGCAATTTAAAAACCCAAACTTCCAAGACAAAAATTGGCCAGAAATAAAAGTGCCATCACTTTGGGAAAATCAGCAAATTGGCAATATCGATGGGATTGTCTGGATGCGAAAAACCATTGTTTTAACAACAGAACAAGCTAAAAAGGAAGCCGTTTTACATTTAGCAAAAGTTGATGACGAAGACAAAACTTATGTGAATGGTGTTGAAGTTGGAACTAACAATCTTTGGGATGCTAAAAGAGTTTATAAAATTCCTGCAAACATTTTAAAAGAAGGAACAAACGTAATAGCCGTAAGAATTACAGATTACAGCGGCGGCGGCGGAATTTATGGCAATCCAGCAGATTTAAAAATTGATTTTAAAGATTCAAATGTACCGTTAGAAGGACTTTGGAAATTCAATGTCATAAAAGTGAGAATCGAAGTTTCACCAAACAGTTATCCATCGTTATTGTACAATGCCATGGTAAATCCGTTAGTGCCTTATGCGATGCAAGGCGTTTTATGGTATCAAGGAGAAGCGAATGTTTGGAGAGCATCAGAATACAAAAAATCATTTCCGTTAATGATCAACGATTGGAGAACCAAATTCAAACAAGGAAATTTCCCTTTTTATTTCGTTCAATTATCCACTTTTGATGAATTTGGTGGCAACAGCCAAAAAGGAAGCCGTTGGGCAGAACTTCGCGAAGCGCAATCGGAAACTTTAAAATTACCAAACACCGGAATGGCGGTTACAACCGATATTGGAAATGCAAAAGACATTCACCCAACCAACAAACAAGATATTGGTTTGCGTTTGGCAGCGATTGCAATGAACAATATTTACGGTAAAAAACAAGTTCACAGCGGACCAACTTATAAATCTCAAACAATAAAAGGAAACGAAATTATCCTTACTTTCGATAATATTGGCAGCGGATTATCAACGCCAAATAACGATGAATTAAAAGGATTCGAAATTGCAGGTTCAGACAAGGTTTTTCATTCTGCGAAAGCGATAATTAAAGACAACAAAATAATCGTTTCAAGCGATAAAGTTCAAAATCCTCTAGCAGTTCATTACGGTTGGGCAGACGATGATACGACAATTAATCTTTTGAATAAAGAAAAATTCCCAGCATCGCCATTTAGAACGGATAATTGGGAAATGCTTACGGCAAATGAGAAGTATAAAGTGAGTAAATAGTTTTTGAGTACTTAGTGATTAGCCCCTAGTAAAGAGCTAAATAATACGCAACGATAGATGTTCCGCTAGGAACATTTCGTCGGTAGAAATTTCATCGGTGGCAACGGAAATCCGTTGAATAAAATGTATATAACAAAAAAATGTTCCGTAGGAACATCTGATTTGTTACCGGTTTTTATCCTAACAGGTTTTAAAAACCTGTTAGGTATCACTAGATTTTTTTATTAGTTTAGATAAAAAATAAATACCTAACAGGTTTTTAAAACCTGTTAGGATAATATAACCAAATATGATTAAAAAAACATTTCTCATTTTACTTTTCACGTCTTATTATGCAAACATTTCGGCACAATCCAAGAATGTTTTGTGGTATAAACAACCTGCAGAATTCTTTGAAGAAAGCTTGGTTTTAGGAAACGGAAAAATGGGAGCAACGGTTTTTGGAGGCGCCAATTCAGACAAAATTTATTTAAATGACATTACGCTTTGGTCAGGCGAACCTGTAAATGCCAATATGAGTCCGGAAGCTTACAAAAATATTCCGGCAATTCGAGAAGCATTAAAAAACGAAAACTACAAACTGGCCGAAGAACTCAATAAAAAAGTTGAGGGAAAAAATTCCGAATCGTATGCGCCTTTAGGAACATTAGAAATCAATAATTCCGAAAAAGGGAAAGCGGTTAATTATCATCGAGAACTGGATCTTTCAAATGCTATTACTAAAGTTAGTTACGAAATGGCGGGCATAAAATATACGCGTGAATATTTTGTTTCGGCTCCAGATAAAGTTATGATTATCAAACTGACAGCCGATCAAAAAGGAGCTTTAAACTTTGATATCAATCTAAAAAGCCTTTTAAAATCAAATGTTGAAGTGCGAAACAATATTTTGGTATTAAAAGGTTCTGCGCCAATTCATGAAAACGCAGGGTATAATGTTTCTCCAAAATATTTGAGCTTAAAAGAAAGAGGAACACGATTTACAGGTTTGGTCCAAATCAAAAAAACAGACGGAAAAATTACAAGTTCTCGAGAAGCTTTAACGCTAACAGATGCAACCGAAGCGGTTATTTACGTTTCTGTGGCAACAAGCTTTAACGGTTTTGACAAAAATCCAGCATCAGAAGGATTAGACGAGGTGTCGATCGCCTTGCAAAATCTGAATAATGCATACGCAAAACCATTCGATAAACTAAAAGAATCTCACATTGCCGATTATCAGAAATTCTTCAATCGGGTCGATTTAGATTTAGGAAAAACAACCGCTCCAGATTTACCGACAGACGAACGTTTGTTGCGTTATGCAGACGGAAAAGAAGATAAAAATCTCGAAATTCTATATTTCAATTTCGGACGTTATTTATTAATCAGTTCGTCAAGAACTTTGGGCGTTCCAGCCAATTTACAAGGACTTTGGAATCCGCATTTGAGTCCGCCTTGGAGCAGTAATTATACGATGAATATCAATCTGGAAGAAAATTATTGGCTGGCAGAAAACACCAATCTCTCCGAAATGCATTCGTCACTCTTGAGCTTTATTAAAAATCTTTCGGTTACAGGAAAAGTGACAGCCAAAACTTTTTATGGTGTAGATAAAGGTTGGGCTGCAGCTCACAATTCAGATATTTGGGCAATGACCAATCCCGTTGGACAGTTTGGAAAAGAAGATCCGATGTGGGCGTGCTGGCCAATGGCGCAGGCGTGGCTGAGTACACACATTTGGGAACATTATACTTTTACGCAAGATGTAGCTTATTTAAAAAAAGAAGGATATGCGTTAATGAAAGGCGCAGCCGAATTTTGTTTAGGTTGGATGGTTACCGATAAGAACGGAAATTTAATTACTTCGCCTTCGACTTCGCCAGAAAATCAATATAAACTGGCAGATGGTTTTGTGGGTGCGACATTATACGGAGGAACTGCCGATTTAGCCATGATTCGCGAATGTTTTGAAAAAACTATAAAAGCTTCAAAAGTATTGAATACGGATGCTGATTTTAGAAAAAAACTGGAAACAGCGCTTTCAAAATTATATCCGTATCAAATTGGTAAAAAAGGAAATCTGCAGGAATGGTATTTTGATTGGGAAGATAATGATCCGAAACACCGTCATCAATCGCACTTATTCGGACTTTTTCCTGGCGATCATATTACGCCATTAAAAACTCCAGATCTAGCGGAAGCTTCAAAAAAGACATTAGAAATAAAAGGCGACGAAACCACCGGCTGGTCAAAAGGCTGGCGAATTAATCTTTGGGCAAGACTTTGGGACGGGAATCGTGCTTATAAAATGTATCGTGAATTACTTCGCTACGTAGATCCCGACGGAAAGAAAACAGAAAAGCCAAGAAGAGGAGGAGGAACGTATCCGAATTTATTCGATGCGCATCCGCCATTTCAAATTGATGGTAATTTTGGAGGAGCAGCTGCCGTTGCCGAAATGTTGGTGCAGTCAAATGAAAATGAAATTCGATTACTTCCTGCTTTACCAGACGCTTGGTCAGAAGGTTCTGTAAAGGGAATCTGTGCAAGAGGCGGATTTGAAATTGAAATGACGTGGAATGATAAAAAACCTGAAAAAGTAATTATTTCTTCTAAAAATGGAGGAAAAACAACTTTGATTTTTGGCGATAAAAAACAAGAAATTGTTTTGAAAAAAGGAGAAAGTATAGAAATCAAGTTTTAGAAAAGCTTCGGAGAAGCAAAATATTTATAGAATTTAATAATCAAACCAAAAAGAGCTCCAGCGGAGCGACATATAAATTATTTAAAATCTAAATATGTCGCTCCGCTGGAGCTCTTTTATATCTTGAACGCTTGTTTTTTTTCTATAAATATTTTGCTTCTCCGAAGCTTTTTTATAATTGAATTTATTTTTTTTCAGATTCAGAAGTTTCTTTTTCTTCTTCTTTTTGAGTATGTTCTTTTTTAAAAGTCTCGTACCATTTTTCAATCGACGGATATACAAATGCAGCAACTTTCTTTACTGGATTATAAAAAATGTAACTATCTAAAGTTTCCTCTTTAGCGAAAGTATTATTGAAATTTATCTTTTCGAACAAAGCAATAAAAATACTCAGAATAAGAATGGTTTTTAAAACTCTGAAAAATCCGCCTCCGAGTTTGTTCATCCAGCCTAACATGGCAAAATCGGCAATTCCAGTTAAAATTTTGGCTAAAAAATAAACGCCAATCACAACTAGAATAAACGTTAGGATAAAAGCGGTAATTTGAATATTGGTCGGATTCCAAGAAACGTGTTTTGAAATCATTCCCGTCATTAACGAAGAAAATTTAATCGCAAGATAAATTCCTAATAGTAAAGAAATGAAAGAGGCAACTTCTACAAAAAGTCCATTTTTTATGCCTTTGTACAAACTGTATCCTAAAAGCGCGGCTACAATAATATCAAAAAAACTCATGTTTTACGGGTGTTTAATAAAGGCGCAAAGATATGTTTTTTTTAAGGTTCAAAGTTGCAGAGAAGCAAAGGTTCAAAGGTTTTGTGAGAGATGTAATTTTAGTGTTTAATTTTTTTAGGCACATTGCGTTCGAACTCTGTATCTTTGCAAATCAAATTTAGAGTACAGATTGTAATTCTGCCCCCTTCAGAATTGAATTTTTGAGCGATCTAATATCTAAAATCAACAATCTAAAATCATATAATGTCTAGAGATACACAATTAAAAGAGCGCTGGGAAAAGCTCGTTGATATACTTTCCAATCAATTTTCGCAAGGCGAAGATTTAGATTTGGATGCCATAATTTACCTAATCGGAGTTCAAGAATACGGAAAAGTGCACCGCGAATACAAAAAAGACGAAAAACTGAATTTAATGCACATTGCAATCTGTCGATTACTAGAACCATACGGATTTTATGAATTCGAATATTTCGACGATGAAGGCTGGCCTCATTATAAAGTAAAAGAAAATTTACCGCCGTTAAAAGCCGGTGAACAATCGGTTTTAATGAAAGAAGCGATTGTGAGTTATTTTTTAGAAAGAAAACTTATTGAGTAGATTTTTTTTTAAGTGTTCAGTATTCAGTTGCTTAGTGTTCAGCGCTGTAAACGGAATACTGACCACTAAAAACCTGACCACAGACCACTAAAAAAATGTGCAGATACGCAATGACATCTTATAAGCCTCATTATGCTTGTTTTAATTGTCGAAAGACCTTTAAAAGAAGATTGATGGTTGATGTGAAAAAAGGAGAAACATCGGTTTTTGAAGCCAAATGTCCGCAATGCGGTGAATTTATGGCCAATATGGGACTAGATTTTGAATCGCCTAAGAAAGACGATGTCAAAAAGTGGGAACATATTAAAAGTTTATTTTCTGTAGGTATTACGTTTCACTCCTGCGGTTGTAGTGGGCAGGGCTATATTCCGAATTCAAAAGAAAAATTAGTGGAGTATTTTGAAGGGATAAAAAAAAGATATCTTGAAAATATGGGCTTTTGGCGCAATAGAATTGAACCAACAAATAAACAAGAACGAGAACGGGATTTAAATAAAAACTGGCATAAACTCAGCAGTATTTCTTCTAATTACAAAAAGGAAATAGTAACCAATCAGGAAGGTTTAGATTATTGGCATGGAAAGATTAAACAAGTTGAAGAAAAGTTAAATCTGATAAAATAATTTACGGAAAACCTAAAACTGCGACGGTGACCGCACACTTTCAACTAAAAACACTAAATTTGTACTCTCAATTATCGAAGGAAAATGATAGATAAGATAAAACAACATATAGAGGAAGCTAAAGCCTTTAATGAGAAAAATAAAGAATCGTTAGAACAATTCCGTATTAAATATTTAGGAAGTAAAGGTTTGCTGAAAGAACTTTTTACTGAATTTAAAAATATACCAAACGACCAGAAAAAAGATTTTGGACAAGTAATCAATACTTTAAAAGCGGTTGCTGAGGAAAAAGTAAGAGTTATTCAGGAAGAGCTTGAAAGCAAAGAAGAGTCTAAAGGAATTTTTGGAGATTTAACACGTGCGGCAGAACCTGTAATTATTGGTTCTCGCCACCCGATTTCTATCGTTAAAAATCAGATTATAGATATTTTTGCTAATATCGGATTCAATGTTTCTGAAGGGCCAGAAATTGAAGACGACTGGCATAATTTTACAGCATTGAACTTGCCAGAATACCATCCGGCGCGTGATATGCAGGATACGTTTTTTATCCAAACCAATCCTGATGTGTTGTTGCGTACGCATACATCATCGGTTCAGGTGCGTTATATGGAAAATCACAAACCGCCAATTCGTACGATTTCTCCGGGACGAGTTTTTCGTAATGAAGCAATTTCTTCTCGTTCGCACTGTATTTTCCATCAAGTGGAAGGATTATACATTGACAAAGATGTTTCTTTTGCCGATTTGAAACAAACGTTACTTTATTTCACAAAAGAAATGTTCGGAAAATCTAAGATCCGTCTTCGTCCATCTTATTTCCCATTTACAGAGCCAAGCGCTGAGATTGATATCTATTGGGGACTAAAAACAGAAACTGATTACAGAATCACAAAAGGAACGGGTTGGTTAGAAATTGGAGGTTGCGGAATGGTAGATCCAAACGTTTTGAAAAACTGTGATATTAATCCAGATGAATACAACGGATTTGCTTTCGGAATGGGAGTAGAGCGTATTGCAATGCTTTTATACCAAATTGGAGATATCCGTATGTTCTATGAAAACGATGTTCGTTTCTTAGAGCAGTTCAAAGCAAATATTTAGGAGCTATTTCCTGCTGTCCGCTGTATCTTTTGTTTTTTAAAGAAAAAAACAAAAGATGCCGCTTCCATCAGGGCTAGGGCTTTACGTTATAAATTACCTTTACAATAAACAAACCTTTGTTGAAGCTTCAGGCTTTGACAAAGGTTTTTAAAATTTAATAGATGAAAAAAGATATAATAATTCCAGAAGTTGAAAACGTATTTCTAGCAGCAGTGCAGGAATGGAGCGACGATTTTATGGAAAAAGTGTGGTACGCTTATTTGGTTAACGACAGTGATTTTAATTTAGACAGCGTAATGGTAGTTTCAAAAGCATTTGGAACTATTGATGGCGAAATGAAAAAGACTTCAATCTTGCGTCATGCATTTGTTGAGGTTCCTTCGGTTTCTGTCGTGAAAATAGAATTGGTAGAAAAAAGCCTTTTAGCGCTTAATAATGAGTTCATGGTAACTTTCTTCATCGGAAATACTTTATACGATAAGAAATTCATTTTTAAAGCCAATTCGCTTGACGAAAACAATACGGAAGAAGTACCGATTTTGTTTGTTGAAGGGATTATGGTGAAATAAGAATCAAGAACAAAGAGGCAAGAAAAAAGACTTATTATGCTGACAAATGAAAAAAGTAAATGTTCTGATCAAGAAAAACCCTGAAATTATTACCTTAATCATTGGGCTAATAATTTTCGTTGCTCTAGGTTTATTTTATAATAATTTAAAAGCGATCTTAATAGTTTTCCTTGGAATTGTTGTGTTCGGGATAATAATAGGAGTTATGCCTTTTTTAGCAAACATCTTTAAACTGATTTATTATTTATCGCTTAATTTTTTTAATAATAAGGTTAAAAAAAAGAGTCAAGACGAAATTAAATAAGTCTTGACTCTTTTTTTATGTTTAAGAAATCTATTTTCTTTGCTCTTGCTTCTTTCTTCTAAAATCAATCTAATGATTCAGTCAATTTCTTAAAAACAGACTTCGCGTCTTTTCCTTCATATAAAACAGCATAAACAGCATCTATAATTGGCGTTTTCGCACCGTAACCTTGATTTAGTTTATAAGCACTTTTTGTTGCGTAATAACCTTCGGCAACCATGCTCATTTCCATCATGGCACTTTTTACTGTATATCCTTTTCCGATCATATTTCCGAACATTCTATTTCTTGAGAAAACCGAGTATCCTGTAACCAACAAATCGCCTAGATAAGCCGAGTCGTTAATGTTACGTTTCATACGGTGTACTTTTCTAATGAATTTCTTCATTTCGCGAATCGCATTACTCATAAGAACCGATTGGAAGTTATCGCCATAACCTAAACCATGCGCAATTCCGGCAGCAATGGAGTAAATGTTTTTTAGCATTGCTGCATATTCAGTTCCGATGATGTCGTCTGAAATTTTGGCTTTAATATAATTTCCAGAAAGTGTTTTGGCTACAATTTTAGCTTTATCCGGATCGCCGCAAGCAATTGTCAAGTAAGAAAGCCTTTCTAAAGCTACTTCTTCTGCGTGGCAAGGCCTGTAATAACGCCAATATTGTAATATGGAATGTCGTATTCAATGTGGAAATGTTCGCCTACAATTAAACTCGTTTCTGGAACAATTCCTTTAATAGCAGAAAAAATGATCTTATCTGATAAAGAAACCGTCATGTTTTTTAACTCGGCATCTAAGAACGCAGATGGAATTGCAAAAATAATGTAATCTGCATATTCTATCGCTTCATTTATATTGTTGGTTAATTTGAGTTTTTTAGTATCAAATTCAACAGAACTTAAGTAGTTCGGATTGTGCTTGAATTTCTCGATATGCTCAATAGCAGCATCATTGCGCATGTACCACGAAATTTCAGAAAGATTTACACATAACATTTTTGCAATTGCCGTTGCCCAACTACCACCACCAATCACTGCAAATTTTAAATTTTCGCTCATTATTTTAATAATTTAAAACAAAAGTACTTAATAATGTGCTAATAAAGCAAAATCTGTTTTAAGAAATTTTGAAAACAAGCTTTAATTGCAATGACTTTCAAGAAGTTTAAGAACAAAAAAAAAATTTTTTAATGTTCAAACAATAAAACTATCTGACTTACGTTATAACAATTTATAAATTAGAATTTTAATGAATTTAAAAAAAATTGAGTTAGTTAGTTTTGTTTTAGTATTTTAAAAAGGCGTTCCTAAACTTGTTAAGAACGCCTTTTTTGATGAAATTCCAAATTTTAAAAAAATCCCAATAGAAAAATTCCAAATTCCAATACGTCTAAGATTGGAATTTGGAATTTTAAAAATTTGGAATTTATCCCTTAGTAACTAAGTTCAACAATAGATTTTACTTTATCTAAAGTCACTAATTGATTTTCTCCTAAACCTTTCCAGCCTCTTTCTTCAAAACGATTTACGATAAAATCGGCAGTTTTAGAATAGTCTTCTGTATATTGAGAAAGTTTAGTGTCCATTCCCATTTTATGGAAAAAATCAACCGTTTTGTTAATGGCTTCTTTTGCAACTTCTTCGTCAGAACCATTTAAGTTGAAGATTCTTCTTCCGTATTGCGCTAATTTTGCTTTTTTAGTTTCAAACATTACATGGTATAAACTTGGGCCAATTATCGCCAAAGTTCTAGCATGATCAATTTCATAAAGCGCTGTCAATTCGTGACCAATCATGTGGGTTGCCCAATCGCTTGGAACACCTTTTTGGATTAATCCGTTTAAAGCCATTGTACAGCTCCACATAAAATTAGAAGCCAAAGTATAATCAGTTGGGTTTGCTACGATTCCGGGACCAACTTCAATTAAAGTTTGTAGAACACCTTCTGCAATTCTATCCTGAAGAAATGCATCCGTAGGATACGTTAAATATTGTTCCATAACGTGCGTGTACGCATCTACAACACCATTTTCGATTTGTCTTTTTGGTAAAGACGAAATTACTGTAGGATCACAGATTGAAAATTGAGGAAATAAAGCACTTCCGCCAGAAGATAATTTTTCTTGAGTTGCTTCAATTGTTACCACATATCCAGAATTCATTTCGCTTCCTGTTGCCGGTAGCGTTAAAACTGTTCCAAATGGCATTGCATTTTCTTTAATTAAAATTCTTTTTTGAAGAATGTCAATCGGATTTCCTTCAAAGTTTACTGCTGCCGAAATAAACTTCACGCCATCAATTACAGATCCGCCGCCAACAGCCAAAATAAAATCGATTTTTTCTGCTTTGATCACATCAACAGCTTTCATCAAAGTTTCAAATCTCGGATTGGGTTCGATTCCACCAAATTCTACAATTTCAAAACCTTTAAGGTTGTTGATTACTTGATCGTAAATTCCGTTTTTAAAAATACTTCCACCGCCATAAGCCAAAAGCACTTTTGCACCTTTTGGAAGTAAAGTCGAAAGTTTTTCAATTTGTCCTTTTCCGAAAACTAAATTCGTCGGATTATATAATTCAAAGTTGAGCATTTTTTTAGCGTTTCTAAGATGCTAAGTTTCTGAGTTTTTTGCTTTAGAACATAAATTTTCAGAAACTTAACATTGTGATTTATTAATTTTTATTTTCTCATTTAGTGAATAAGAGATTGAGTTTTTAGATTTCTAAAAGAAAACCTTAGCATCTTAGAGCCTCAGTCCCTTAGACCCTTTATTTTAATTCTTGTAACAATTTTGCAGCTACCAATTTAGATGAAGCTGGGTTTTGTCCTGTTATTAAAAGTCCGTCTGCAACTGCGTATGGTTGCCAGTTTGGAACCTTTAGAAAAAATTGCTCCGTTGGATGATAAAGCATCTTCTAATAAAAACGGAACTACTTTTGTTAATCCAACAGCTTCTTCTTCCTCATTGGTAAATCCGGTTACTTTTTTGCCTTTTACTAGATATTCACCTTTTACTTTTACATTTTTCAAAACAGCAGGCGCGTGACATACAAATGCGACTGGTTTATTGTGCGTGTAAAAAGATTCGATTAAAGCAATTGAACTTCTATCTTCAACCAAATCCCAAAGCGGCCCGTGACCTCCTGGATAAAATACAGCGTCGTAATCTTTTTGGTTAACTGTTGAAAGTTTTAAAGTATTTTTTAATTTTTCTTGCAAAGCTTTATCAGCGTCAAAACGTTTGGTGTCTTCAGTTGCCGAAGCTGGATCGGCACTTTTTGGATCAATTGGCGGTTGTCCTCCAAGCGGAGAAGCAATTGTAATTTCGACTCCCTGATCTAACAGTTCATAATAAGGTGCTGCAAATTCTTCAGACCAAAATCCTGTTTTTTCTCCAGTGTTGCCCAGCTTATCGTTGCTGGTTACAACAAATAATACTTTTTTCATACCTTTTTTATTTGATTTTTGAGCTACAGCAGATGTGCTTACAGCGGTAAATGCAATTATTGCGAGTAATGCGATTTTTTTCATAATTTTAAATTTTTAACAAATTTACGTCTTAAGTGATATCAGTAAAAATAAAATAAACTATGTTTGTTATAAGTAAATTTATGTCATGGTAAATCTAGAATGGTACAGAACTTTTAAGGCTGTATATAAAAATGGTAATTTTTCGGTAGCCGCAAAAGAGTTATTTATGAGCCAGCCTGCGGTTAGTCAGCAAATTTCTATGCTTGAGGCTCACGTTGGAAATAAATTATTTAATCGGAAATCAAAAGGAGTTGAACCAACCGAATATGCTAAGTTACTGAATAATTTGATTATAGACGCTCTTGACAGGCTCGAAAGTGTCGAAACTAGTTTCCGGGCTAAAGCAGAAGATGCTAATCGATTAATTTCTGTTGGAATTTCAAAACATCTTTTTGACTGTGTTGGTAATCTTTTAATTTCAAAGTTTGATTTAATCGATTTTACTTTTGCAGAAAACGACGAACTTTTTGCTTTAGTAGACGCTAAAAAACTTGACTTTGCCATTACAACAAAAAGATTTGACACTTTTGATACTACTTATGAAATTGTTGGAAAAATCAAACTGATTTTAGTTGCTCCAACAAGTTTAGATATAACAGAGTTCCGTCAGAAATTAAAATCAGATAATTTTACTGAGATAGAGCAATGGCTCAATGCCCAAAAATGGTACAGCCATGATGCAAGAATTCCGCATATAAAATTATTCTGGTTGCATGCTTTCAATAAAAAGAGACCGTCGATGGTTCCAAATTACATTATACCTTCAGAATCAGAAATGCTTAGGCTTTTGGCTAAAAATGAAGGAATCGCAGCAACTTGGAATTGTAATGCCAGAAATTATATTAAGGAGAATAAATTGCAGTTAGTTTGGAATAGCTTTCATGTTCCAGAAGAATTTGTGTATTTGTTGGTGCCAAAAAATAATAATGTAAAGTCGTTTTTTGATATTATTGAGAAAGAATTAAAGCTGTTTTTTGGAAATCGATTGTGATTTCAATCATGTGTTCGTGTGTTTTAAAAGTTTAATTTTGATAAGTAAACCACTAAAATTTTCAAAAATGAAAAAGATTGCGACAGTATTAATCCTAATTGCAACTGTACTTATAAGTAATTCGTGCAGTAAAAGCGACGATGAAGCGATAGTAGATTGTTTAGCAGAATCAATTTTTGTTAAAATACATAATTCAACTGATGCTACTAATCCGAAGTTGATGAACTACTCGGCTGAGTATACAGGAACAGGAACTTTAGTTTCTGTAAAATGGACATTTGGTGACGGATTTACAGGAACTGGTACGGCGGTAACACATACTTATGCGGCTGCAGGAACATATGAAGCTAAGGCTGAAGTTACGGTTAAAAAAGATGGTACAGAATGTACTTCTATCCCTAAAAGAACTGTGACAGTTAACTAAGAAAGTTAAGAGATATTGATGAGAGTCAATTTTATAGTTTAATGCAAGAGCATAAATTATAAAGTTGACTCTCATTCGTTATATTTGTTTGATATGATTTAGGAATATGGAAAAGTTACAAAATATTAGAATTGCGGTTGATGCGATTGTTTTTGGTTATAAAAACAATGGTTTATATGTTTTATTGATTGAACAAAAGTTTGGTTCTGCAGATAAATATTGGGCACTACCTGGTGGTTTAGTCCAAAACGACGAATCTTTGAGTGATGCTGTTATTCGTGAATTGCATGAAGAAACCAATGTGCAATTAACGTTTATGGAACAATTGTACACTTTTGGTGATGATATTTACAGAGACTCCAGAAATCGTGTTATTTCGGTTGCTTATTACGCTTTGGTTGATGCTTCCAACTTAGAAATTAAAGCAGATACAGATGCAGAAAGAGTGCAATGGTTTAAAATTGATGAAATTCCGTCTTTGGCTTTTGATCATAATTTGATTTTAAAGAAAGGAATAGAAAGATTAAAAGTCAAACTGACTTACGAACCAATTGGTTTCGATTTACTTCCCGAGGAATTCTTATTCTCAGACCTCGAAAATCTTTATTGCACGATTTTAGAAAAAGAAATAGATCGCCGAAACTTCAGAAAAAAAATACTGAGCTATGGTTTTTTAGAAGAAACCGATAATTTTTCTCCAATAAGAAGCGGAAGACCAGCAAAATTATTTAAGTTCAATAAGCTAAAATACAATGAGTTAATTGATAAAGGCTTTCACTTCGAAATAAAGTTTGCGTAATTTTTACACAAAATAAATTGTTTATTTAAAATTAAATTCTACATTTGCGTATAATTAACGCAAACTAAAAAACTATGATACTAAATCTCGACCCAAAATTCGCTCCATTTCAAAATCAGGAAGAAATCAAATTTCAAAGTTTTACTTTCTCAGGAGGAGAACCACACATCAAAATCGCTCCAGATTTTGATCCAAATAGAAAAGTTACCATTACACATCGATTGAATTCATTCAACGATTTAGGTTTGTTATGCGTTACAGTTGATGCGCTAAGAAGAATGGATGTTAAAATCATTGATCTTTTTATTCCGTATTTCCCAGCTGCGAGACAAGACCGTGTTATGATTCCTGGCGAACCATTATCTGTAAAAGTATACGCCGATATTATTAATGTAATGCAATTGAACAAAGTTTTTGTTTTTGATGCGCATTCAGAAGTAACTCCAGCTTTGTTGAATAATAGTACCGTAATTCCGAATTACACTTTTATCAAAGAAGTTTTGAATAGAATTGGCGAAAACGTAAAACTGATTTCTCCAGACGGTGGCGCTTTGAAAAAAATTTACAAAGTATCTGAGTTTTTAGGTGGTGTTGAGGTTGTAGAATGCAGTAAAAGCCGCGATGTAAAAACGGGGAAATTATCTGGTTTTAAAGTTTACAATGAGGATTTGCAAGGAATGGATTGCTTAATTGTAGATGATATCTGCGACGGAGGAGGAACTTTTGTAGGATTAGCCGAAGAGCTAAAAAAGAAAAATGCAGGAAAACTTTACTTAGCAGTAAGCCACGGAATTTTTAATAAAGGTTTTGAAGTTTTAAACTGCTTTGATGGCATTTTTACAACCAATTCTTTTAAAGATTTTGAAGGCGAAAGTGTTCAAGTGATTGGATTAGATCAATTGGTTTAACTTTTGAATTGTAAAAAATGATACTAGAAGCAGCAATAGGAGACGCTTACGGAGCAGGATTTGAATTTCAGGAGTTAGATTATATCATTAGAAACAATCATTTAACTCAGTATCATAAACATGGTATGTATACAGAAATCTATAAAAGATATACTGACGATACACAAATGGCCATTGCAATAACAGAACTTTTATTGGAAGATGACAATTGGAATGAAATAAAAGTTGCCGATAAGTTTGTTGAAGTTTTTCACAGAGATAAAAGAAGAGGTTATTCAGATAGAGTTTATAACGCATTAGATGCGAGTAAAAACGGAACTGATTTTCTAAAAATTATCGATAATAGAAGCAGTGGAAATGGATCGGCCATGCGAGCTTACTCAATCGGAGTTCTAAAAGACATTAATCAGTTATTGGATTTTTGTGAAATTCAGGCAAAAACATCTCATCTTACTGCAGAAGGAATTAGCTGTGCTAAAAGAATAGCTTTAGCGGTTCATTTTTATAAATATAAATTGGGAGACAAAAGCTCTCTGATAGATTTTGTAAATGATACTTTAAGGGAAAAAGAAATATACAAAGTAACATCGCCAATTGATATGCATGGGTATTTTACAACTCAAGCTGTTATCAAAATGGTTTCTGAAGCAGATTCTATGCAAGATTGTTTAAAAACAGGAATCGATTATGGTGGAGATACAGATACCGTTGCAGCTTTGTGCATGGCGATTTTGAGTCAAAAAGAAAATTGCGAAAAAACACTGCCAAAGTTTTTATATGATGAATTAGAAAACGGCACATACGGAAAAGATTTTCTAATCAGTTTAGATCTTAAATTGAAAGAGAAGTTTCATTGAGATAAGAAGTTTCACGTTTCAGGTTTCAAGTTGTTGCGAGTGTGAGACATGAAACAAAAAAATACTATTAACTTTTTCAAGTTTAAAACCAAATTTCAGGCCCAGCATACAACCTGAAACTTTAAACTTGAAACAAAAACAACCAAAATATTATGAGCGACGATTTAAAACCAAGATTTATTGAGTCTTTAAAAAGAAACAATGATCAGATAAGAGAAGACAGAGCCAAAGTAATTGGTGAGGATTCAGAATTAATATACAGAAGAAGAGTCGAAGATATCGAATTAAAAATCAAAAGACTCGAAAGAGAACAAGAAGGATTAATTGATATTAGTCCACTGGATAAAAACAGTTTGACTTTTGCCGATTTTCAGCCAGAAGCTTTTGTTCAGAAGGACATGGAGCTTTCGTTGACGATTAGAAATTTAAACATCCAGTTTGAGGTTACAAAAAAGAGATTTGAATATTTATTTGGTAAAAAATATTAGTCATGGGAGGTACAAGATATGATTTCGGTGCTCGCGAGAGTAGAGCAAAAAAAGTAGGTTATGCTAGTAAATCAGCTAGCGAGATTTTTACACAGAATGCATTACGAATGGCTCATGAATCGATGAACCCAAACGGAGTGGTTTTTAGAGAAGCAAGAGATTCAGATGTGCATCCCAATACAGTTCCGATTATTTTAGGATTGGACGTTACTGGAAGTATGGGACATATTCCACATGAATTGATAAAAGAAGGACTTCCAAAATTAATGGGAGGAATTATCCAAGGTGGCGTTCCAGATCCAGCGCTTTTATTCTTAGGAATTGGCGATCACGAATGCGACAGATATCCGCTTCAAGTTGGACAGTTTGAATCTGGCGATGAAGAATTGGACATGTGGTTGACAAGAACCTACATTGAAGGCGGAGGAGGAGGAAACGCTGGCGAAAGTTATCTTTTAGCATGGTATTTTGCAGCTTTTCACACCAAAACGGATGCTTTTGAAAAAAGAGGACAAAAAGGCTTGTTGTTTACTGTTGGTGATGAGCCAGGTTTAAAAACACTTCCAGCTTCAGCAATTAAAGAAATTATGGGGCAGGGACAACAGACTTATACGCATCTTGAATTATTAGCAGAAGCGCAAAAAAAGTACGATGTCTATCATATCAGTGTATTGCATTCAGGACAAGCCGTCAATGCCGATGTAGAATGGAAAGAATTACTGGGGCAAAACTGTTTGTCTATAGAAGATCACAGAGAAATTCCAAACGTAATTAAAAAGATCATCTGCGATAAACATAAAAGTTCTGGCTTAGGAACAATACCCGTTTCTGATGCAAGTGATAGCAGTTTGGATGCTATAGAAATGCTTTAATTTTTAAACACATAGAATCATAGATTTCTTTTTTGAATTTGAGAGATTAAAGAAAGAAACTAGTTTCTAACACATAGCAACTATGTGAATTGAAATAAGTGAAACGTCTTTTAAAGTTTCCAAAAATCTATGTTTCTATGTGTTTAAATCAATAACAACAAAATGAAAACAGCGAAAATAGTTATAGGTTTAGGATTTGGTGATGAAGGAAAAGGCATAACAACAGATTTTCTGGCAAAACAAAACCCTGAATCTATAGTTATTCGGTTTTCGGGAGGACAGCAGGCCGCTCATACCGTCATGATTGGAAATAGAAAACACGTTCATTCGAGCTTTGCAAGTGGAGCACTTCGCGGTCTTCCATCTTATTACAGCGAACACTGTACGATTCATCCACTTTTTTTATACAACGAAAGAGAAGAATTAAAAGAAAAAGAGGCTAATCTGGATTTGTACATTCATCCTTTAGCAAAAGTGACCACTCCGTTTGATGTCTGGCACAACAGAGGAAATACGAGGAATATTGACCACGGAACCTGCGGAAAAGGCATTGGTTCAACAATGAAAAGAAATGAAGGTGCCGTATAAATTATTTGCTATAGATTTGATTGCACCTCGAGAAATGCTGTTAGAAAAACTAAATCAAATCGCCTATTATTATGGTTTTTTAAACGAAAGCGAAATCGACGAAGAAGTCAATCGATATTTGGAAGCAATCGATAAATTAAAATGGAATATTGTTGATTATACATTTCTTTCAAAATACGAAAATCTGATTTTTGAAGGCAGTCAGGGAATTTTGCTAGACATGGATCACGGTGTTTTTCCGAATGTAACCTATGCCAATACCACTTCAAAAAATGCAATTGAAATTTGTAATAAGCTAAAGATTGAAGATGTAGCGATTTATTACGTAACCCGAAGTTATGCAACCCGCCACGGACACGGCTGGATGGCCAATGAAGGAGAAATTAAATTAAAAAATAACGAAGAAGAAACTTGTGTTTTTAACGACTACCAAAAGCATTTACGTTTTGGAAATTTGAATTACGAACTTCTGAATTACGCTCTAAAACTCGATGCCGCTTACAGCCCAATGGCAAAACGAAATTTGGTTGTAACCTGTATGGATCAGTTGGAGCAGGATTATGAGTTTGAAAATCTCACAACAACGTTCAATGAAATTTATGGATCATTTTCACCCGATTCAAAAGATTTTAAAAACATTACTTCTTTGTTCCAATAAATAGAAAAAATGAAATACAATATAGATACCATAGCTCCAGAAAGTAAGTTTTTATTTTTCTGGGGTCATCAACCGAGTAAAGACGGAAAAATTCTTAAAACCTGTTTCAGCCAATGGTGGTTGAGTTCTTTTAAAGTAGATAAAGTAACTTATAAAACTGCAGAACATTGGATGATGGCAAAGAAAGCTGAATTATTCAACGATCAAGAAATTTTAGAAAAAATCCTTGAAGCTGATTCTCCTGCCGAAGCTAAAAAATTGGGTAGAGAAGTTAAAAATTATGTAGATACGATTTGGCTAGAAAATCGATACGAAATTGTAAAACAAGGAAACTTTCACAAATTCAGCCAAAATGCCGATTTGAAAACGTTCTTACTAAACACTAAAGAACGCGTTATTGTAGAAGCAAGTCCGGTCGATCCAATTTGGGGAATCGGAATGGCAGAAGATCACAAAGATGTCCTAAAACCAGAAGCTTGGAAAGGATTGAATCTTTTAGGTTTTGCTTTGATGGAAGTTAGGGATGAATTGAGATAAATATCATGAAAATAGAACTAATTAAATCAGTAAATGAATTTTTGAGTTTAATTCATCAAACTGAAAATTTTGAAAATAATTGGTACAGAGGTCATAAAGAAACAGACTTCCGTTTGGAACCAACTTTATATAGGGAAAAAAAACAAGTACTTACAGGGGATGAACACTTTCAAGTTAGACATTTTGAAGTTGAGGACGAAGAGTTTCTAATTAATGAATTTAAAACAAAACTACCCTTAACTATAAATGATTATACTCCAAGTGATTTAGATTATTTGTATTTAATGCAACATAATGGAATAAAAACAAGATTGCTCGATTTTACAACAAATCCTTTAATTGCTTTATTTTTTAGTGTTTTTGAAAGCAAAGACATAAAGAAGGAAAGTGAAGATTTTACTCGTAGAGATGAATTTGATGAAAATTGTTCAAGTGTTTTTTGCATAAATCCTAAAATTGTCAATAAGGTTTCATTTGGTGTTGAAAGTGTCGTGGATTTATCATTTTTAAATTTTGATGAAGTAAGATTTTTACAAACACCAGTTTGTATTGAACCAAAAAATACAAAAATAGATAAAAGAATAGAAGCTCAATTTGGAAAATTTGTACTTTTTGGAAAAGAAGTAAATCCACTTGATTGGTACGATGTTCCAAGAAAAAAGATGTTAAAAATTTTGATTCCAAATTCGAAGAGGGAAAAAATCTTAAATGAATTAAATCGAAAATATGGTCTAAATTCAGAATCGGTTTATCCTGATACAGGAATTCCAACTAATCAAATTGATAAAATAAAATTAGATCTTAAAGGAAAATATAAAAAACTGTAGTGTGAGAGCGATATACCTGACAGTTCTTATTAAAATATTAAAAAATGAAAAACATTCAATATATAAAAGGCGATGCAACATCTCCAGATGGTTCAGAAAATAAGATAATCGTTCACGTTTGCAATGATATTGGCGGATGGGGAAAAGGATTTGTAATGGCAATTTCAAAAAGATGGAAAACACCAGAAAAGCAATATCGCGAATGGTTCAAATCTAAAAATGATTTTGAATTAGGAAAAGTGCAGTTTGTTCAAGTTGAAGAGGATTTATGGGTAGCGAATTTAATTGGACAGCATAAAATAAATAAAGACGAAAACGGCGAAAGCTCCAATTCGATATAACGCTATTGGAGAGGGATTAAAAACGGTTTCTGATTTTGCAAAGATAAATGATGCATCGGTTCATATGCCGAGAATTGGATGTGGACTAGCCGGTGGAAAATGGGAAATGATTGAACCTATCATTCTTGAAAACCTCTCTAGTCAGGATATAAAAGTCGTGGTTTATGATTTTTAAATCCATAATAAAAGTATCATGAAAATTGAATTGTTAAAAGCGGATATAACAGAAATTAAGGTTGATGCAATCGTAAATGCAGCGAATACTTCTTTGCTTGGAGGTGGTGGCGTTGACGGTGCAATTCATCGAAAAGGAGGAAAAGCAATTTTAGATGAATGTGTCCAAATTAGAAATAAGCAGGGAGGATGCAAAACAGGTGAAGCTGTAATTACAACTGCAGGAAATTTGCCTTCTAAATATGTTATTCACACTGTTGGACCAGTTTGGAATGGTGACAAAGAAGAAAAATCAAAATTGTTGGCAGATTGTTACAAGAACAGTTTGAATCTTGCTGTTGAAAACAGAATCAAAACAATTGCTTTTCCAAATATCAGTACAGGGATTTATCACTTTCCAAAAGATAAAGCCGCAGAAATCGCAGTAAGAGCTGTAAAAGATTTCGATAAATCAAATGAAATAGAAAAGGTAATATTTGTCTGTTTCGATGATGAAAATTATAAGATTTATAAAGACCTTTTGTAGATGTTCCTTAGGAACATTTCGTTGGTAAAAAAAAAACATTAATATGAATGAAAATATAGCAAAAAGCGTCAGCAAGTTTTTAAGTCTGGTGCTTAGACATTCGCCAGAAAAAATCGGATTAAAATTAGATGAAAACGGTTGGGCAGATGTTGAAGAATTAATTACAAAATGTAATAAAAAAGGACAACGCATGGATGCAGAACTTTTAGATTACGTTGTAGAAAATAACGATAAAAAGCGTTTTGCTTACAATGAAGATAAAACCAAAATTCGTGCAAGTCAGGGACATTCCATTTCGGTTGAATTAAACCTGGCAGAAATAGAACCTTTGGAATATTTGTACCACGGAACGGTTGGGAAGTTTATGGAGAACATTCGTGCAGAAGGTTTGAAAAAAATGAGTCGCCAGCACGTGCATTTAAGTAAAGACAAAGAAACGGCAACAAAAGTAGGAAGCCGAAGAGGAGTGCCACAAATTTTAACCGTTAGAAGCGGCGCGATGCATAGAGACGGATTCAAATTTTATTTATCCGAAAACAATGTCTGGCTGACTGATGAGGTTCCGGCAAAGTACATTGAGTTCGCATCATAATAAAAAGATTGCTTTAGAGATCAGACTTTTCAAGAAACAATTTTAGTAATTCCTAAATACATAATCATGCTGAATATTATTAATGAAGAAAAGGAAATTTACACAATCGATAATTTTCTTACCGTTGAAGAATGTAATGAGTTAATAGAGAGAAGCGAACAAATTGGCTTTGAAGAAGCTGAAGTAAATGTTGATGGCGCACAAAAAATGATGAAAATGGTACGCAATAACGAGCGTATCATGTATCAGGATGATGAATACGCTTCTTTATTATGGCAGAAACTGGAACCATATGTTAGACCAGAAGTAGGAAACAGTACAGCTATTGGATTAAATGAAATGTTCAGGTTTTATAAGTATAATCCAAGTCAACGTTTTAAAATGCATATTGACGGAAGTTATAAACGCAATGAATCAGAATCTAGCTATTATACATTTCTTATTTATCTGAATGATGGTTATGAAGGCGGAGAAACAAAATTTGCTTCGGGTGAAATTATTGAACCCAAAACAGGATCAGCTCTTATTTTTGAACATAAGCAGCGTCATGAAGGAGCATCTTTGATCTCGGGAATAAAATATGTTTTAAGAACTGATATTATGTATAAAAGTAAAGACAGTATTTAATTAATGAAAAGAACACTAGTTTTTGGAGATATTCACGGAGGATTAAACGCTTTGGTTCAGTTACTGGAAAGAGTCTCGATATCTGAAAATGACAGATTGATTTTTTTAGGAGATTATGTAGATGGATGGAGCGAATCGGCACAGGTTATTGATTTTCTTATGGATTTATCCAAAAAGCACGAATGTATTTTTATAAAAGGAAATCACGATGCTTGGTGTCAAGAATGGTTGATGAACGATGTTGTAAATGATATTTGGTTTCTTCATGGAGGAAAATCGACAATAGAAAGTTATCAGAATTTTGGTCTTTCAGAAAAGCTGCAACATCAGGAATTCTTTAATCAAATGAAAGATTATTTTGTGGATGAAAACAACAATCTTTTCATTCATGCTGGATTCTCTTCTATGCATCGAGCCAGAAAAAGAACATTACCAAACCAATTTTTCGTGGGACAGAACATTATGGGAAATGGCGCTGACAATGGACAAGCGAATCAAAAAAGATTCACTTTTATATCCAAAAAGATTATTGCTTTTTAATGAAATCTACATAGGCCATACGCCAACGCTTCATTACGATGTAGAAATCCCAATGCAGGGTTGTAATGTTTGGAATATTGATACAGGAGCAGGTTTTTATGGAAAACTTTCCTGTATTGATATAGAATCAAAAGAATTTTGGCAGAGTGATGTCGTGCAAAACTTGTATCCTAGCGAGAAAGGAAGAAATAAATAAAATGAAAAATACAATAGAATCTGGTTTATTTGGCCTAGCTGTTGGCGATGCTTTGGGAGTTCCGGTTGAATTTCAATCTCGAGCTTATTTAAAACAAAATCCAGTTACAGAAATGTTTGGTTTTGGAACGCATCATCAGCCAATTGGAACCTGGAGTGATGACAGTTCACTTGCTTTTTGTTTAGTGGAGAGTTTATGTTCGGGCTATGATTTGAATGATATTGCAAGGAATTTTGTAAAATGGTATAGTGCAGAATTGTGGACACCACACGGACAGGTTTTTGATATTGGAATAGCAACCAGAAATGCAATTTTAAATATTGCAAAAGGGCATCAGCCTGATTTATGTGGAGGATTTTCTGAAAGCGATAACGGAAATGGCTCCTTAATGCGTATTTTGCCATTGGTTTTTTATCTTCAAAAAGAAAATAATATTGAAGTTATTTATCAAAAAGTAAAAGAAGTTTCATCTATAACACACGCGCATTTCAGATCTGTATTTGCTTGTTTTATTTACGTGGTTTATTGTTTGGAAATCTTAAAAGATAAAGATAAATTCGAAGCTTATAAAAATACCCAACTTGTTCTTTCTAAATTTTTGGAAGATAAAAGTTTTAATCCTGTTGAAATCGGATTATTTGATAGAATTTTGAAAAATGATATTTCAAAATACAATGAAAACGAAATTCATTCTTCGGGTTATGTGCTTCAAAGTTTAGAAGCGAGTATCTGGTGTTTTCTAAATTCGAATTCTTATGAAGAAACTGTTTTAAAAGCAGTCAATTTAGGACAAGATACAGATACAACCGGTGCTATTGCAGGAGGTTTGGCAGGAATTTATTACGGAATCGAGAATATTCCGCAAAAATGGATTGAGAATTTAGTAAGAACAAACGATATAAAAGATTTAGCAGAACGCTTATCAAATAAAATAAAATAACTTATATATGAACCCACTACTATTAACTGACGGTTACAAAGTTGACCACAGAAGACAATACCCAGACGGAACCACAATCGTATATTCTAACTGGACACCAAGAAAATCAAGAATTGAAACAGTTGATGAGGTAATCTTTTTTGGATTGCAGTATTTCATTAAAAAATATATCATTCATGACTTCGAAGAGGATTTCTTCAAAAAGCCAAAAGAAGAAGTGATTAAAAAATATTCTCGCAGAATCAATAATTATTTAGGCGAAAATTTAGTTGGAACTAAACATATAGAAGATTTACATGATTTAGGCTATATTCCGATGGTATTCAAAGCTTTGCCAGAAGGCGCAAGCGTTCCGTTGAGAGTTCCAATGTTTACGATGTACAATACAATTCCAGAATTTTTCTGGTTGACGAATTATTTCGAAACGTTACTTTCTGCAGTAGTTTGGCTGCCTTGTAACTCAGCAACCATTGCAAAAGAATACAGAAAAGTATTAGACAAATATGCGGCAGAAACTTCTTCTGTTCCAGAATTTGTAGACTGGCAGGCACATGATTTCTCAATGAGAGGAATGGGCGGAATAGAAGCAGCTCTAACTTCTGCAGCTGGACATTTATTGAGTTTTACAGGATCTGACACGATTCCTGCAATAGATTTCTTAGAAGAATATTACAACGCCAATTCAGATCTAGAATTGGTTGCAGGTTCAGTAGCCGCAACAGAACATTCTGTTATGTGTATGGGAACAACAGAAGGCGAGTACGAAACTTTCAAAAGATTAATTACAGAAGTATATCCAAAAGGAATCGTTTCTATCGTTTCTGATACTTGGGATTTATGGAAAGTTTTAACGGATTATCTTCCAAGATTAAAAGAAGAAATCGTTTCAAGAGAAGGTAAAGTCGTAATTCGTCCTGACAGCGGTGATCCAGTTGATATTATCTGCGGAAATCCGAACGGAAAAACAGAACAAGAGAAAAAAGGTGTTATCGAATTGCTTTGGGATGTTTTTGGAGGAACCACAAATGCTAAAGGATTTAAAGAATTGGTTCCGCAAATCGGAGCTATTTACGGAGACAGTATTACAGTAGCAAGAGCAACTCAAATCTGCGAAAGATTAAAAGAAAAAGGATTTGCTTCTACAAATGTTGTTTTAGGAATTGGTTCTTTCACATATCAATACAATACCAGAGATACTTTCGGATTTGCAATGAAAGCAACTTACGGAGAAGTAAACGGAGAGGGAAGAGCCATCTTCAAAGATCCGATTACAGACGACGGAACTAAAAAATCGGCTAAAGGATTAATGAAAATCGATTTAATCGATGGCAAATATCATTTAACAGATAATGTTTCTTGGGACGAAGAAAAACAGGGTGAATTGAAAGAAGTTTTTAGAGATGGAAAACTTTTGGTTGATCAATCGCTGAGTGAAATCAGAACGAGAGTAAAAAGTGAAGTAATTATCGAAGCTTAATTATAAATAGAAAGCCTGAATTTAAAATTCAGGCTTTTTTATTGCGCTCTGTTGTCATTTCGACCAAAGGGAGAAATCACACTCGTAAATCGACAAAGATGGGATGCCTTTTGCGGAGTTTCTTGTGTGATTTCTCCCTTTGGTCGAAATGACAAGATTGTGTAAACTGTTCGGGGAATTACTTCTTATAAAAATTATTATGATCAATATATTCCCAAACCTTTGGAGGCAATAAAGGTTGAATGTTTTTACCTTCTTTAATGCTGTTTCTAATAAAAGTCGAAGAAATCTCTACAATTGGCGCATCGATTACATGAATTTTGGGATGCGATTTTAGCTCAACATTTTCAGGTTCATCAGAAATTCTTGGATATACATAAATATCATGATTTTCCAGTATCACTTCATAGTTTTTCCATTTATGAAGCGTTTTCAGATTGTCTTCGCCCATAATTAATGAAAACTCATGGGTTGGATATTTCTCTTGTAAATGAGCGAGCGTGATAACGGTATAACTCGGCTGAGGTAATTTAAATTCGATATCAGACGGTTTTATCTTTGTGTAATCTTCTGTGGCCAGAAAAACCATTTGCAGACGCTGTTGGTCGTCTAATAAAGTCGATTTCTTTTTTAACGGATTGTGAGGCGTAACAACCATCCAAATCTGATCTAAATCTGCAAACTCGGCCATGTGATTCGCAATGATTAAATGACCAACATGTATGGGGTTATATGTTCCGAAGTAAAGACCTATTTTCATTTTTTATAGTTTCACAGAGAGTCGCTAAGATAGCACAAAGATTCGCAAAGTTTAAAATAATACTTTTGCGAATCTCCGTGTTTTTTCTTTGTGTATCTCTGTGGAATAAAATTACTTGTTTATGAAATCTTTTACCAGTTGATGTGCTTCTTCAAGAGCAACTGATAAATCATAGTTTTTGATAATCACGTCGAACTGAGGCGCTGTTGCCAATTCTACAGAAGCTTTTGCGATACGCATATTGATTTTATCTTCGCTTTCTGTAGAACGTTGTTTTAATCGACGTTTTAATTCGTCAACACTTGGAGGTTTAACAAAAACAGCCAAAGTTTCTTCTGGAAATTTGTGTTTAATACGAAGGCCACCAACCACGTCAATATCAAAAATGACATTTTTTCCTAAAGCCCAGATTCTTTCAATTTCCGATTTTAAAGTGCCGTAGAAGTTGTCGCGATATACTTCTTCCCATTCCAAGAAATCTTCAGCTTTAATGTGTTTTTTGAATTCTTCCAACGAAATAAAATAATAATCCTTTCCGTCTACTTCTTCACCACGTGGCGCACGTGACGCTGCCGAAATCGAAAATTCAAGATTTAAATCTTCCTGACCTAATAAATGTTTTACGATAGTTGTTTTTCCTGATCCAGACGGTGCCGAAAAAACAATTAATTTTCCTTTGTTCATTGTGTATGCTTTAGGCTTTAAGCAATATGCTCTAAGCTTGATATTTGTGTGGTATTTATGCTCTAAGCTTTAAAGCACATTCAATACTTGCTCTTTAATCTTCTCCAATTCATCTTTCATCATCACAACCAATTTCTGCATTTGAGCATGATTTGATTTAGATCCCATTGTATTAATTTCGCGTCCCATTTCCTGAGTGATAAAACCCAGTTTTCTACCATTAGCTTCAGTTCCATTAAGAGTTTCTATAAAGTAATCTAAATGATTGCCTAAACGGACTTTTTCTTCAGTAATGTCTAATTTCTCTAAATAATAGATTAATTCCTGCTCAAAACGGTTTTCATCAACATTCACCTGTAATTCTGAAATTGCAGTCTGCAAACGATCTTTAATTGCTTGTACACGTTCTGGATCAAGTGCCAAGGTATCATTCATGAATTGACGAATGTTTCCAATTCTTAAATTGAATTCTTTTTCAAGAGATTCACCTTCGTCTTTACGGAAGTTTAAAATGTTTTGAAGTGCCTCATCAATGATAACTTGAATCTGCTCCCAGTCATTCTCGTCAATTTCTTCGCGTTCTGTTTTTAATGTGTCAGGCATACGAACCGCCATTTTCATTAATTCAGTTTCATCAGCATCTGGATTTACTTCTTTTAACTGCGCAATATAATTTTTTACGACAGGCACATTTACTTTAGTTGAAGTTTGTTCTGCAGTACTTTCTACATAGATTGCAAAATCAATTTTTCCTCTTTCCAATTTAGTCGAAATAAGAGTTCGCAATCCAAGTTCCATCTCACGGTAAACCGATGGCATTCTTACATTTAAATCTAAACCTTTAGAGTTTAGAGATTTTACTTCAACGGTGATTTTTTTTGTAGGCAATTGCAAAGAAGCTTTGCCAAACCCTGTCATAGATTGTATCATATAATTGAGTATAAAGGCGCAAAGATAAATAAAAGTTTGATGTGTTACGTTGTAAATTGTGAATCAGTTTTATAGATCAAAATTTGCGGTTATTCTTACGTTAGTGCATTTATAACTTCGGCTACATTTTTTTGGCTGTTACCGATGTAAATTTTTCCGTCAATAATAAAAACTGGACGGCTTAAGAAAGTATAATGCTCTAAGATGTATTTTTTAAAATCAGCTTCAGTTAAAGATTTTTCTTTTAATCCCATTGACTTGTACAATTGAGCCTTTTTGCTAAATAACGCTTCATAACTTCCAGAAAGTTTATACATTTCTTCTAGTTGTTCTTCTGTAATTGGATCTTGTCTAATGTCTTGAAAAACTAGATTATTTTCTGGAAGACTTTTAATGATTTTGCGGCAAGTATCGCAGGAGGCTAAGTAATATATTTTGTCCATTATTTTATGAATTTGTTAGAATACAAAGAAAATCCATTTGAAGCTTAAAAATGATTAATTTTAGAAAAAAAAATAAAATTATGAGTTCAGTTTTTGATGTACAGAAAACGATTAGAGAAATTCTCTTGAAAATCTTAGACAGTCATTCGTTAGAACAATTAAACAAAGTTCCAGATGGTTTTAGCAACAATATTATTTGGAATATAGGTCATTGTATTTCGTCGCAGCAGGTTTTGGTTTATAAATTATCGGGCCTTCCAACAATGGTTTCTGAAGATTTCATTAACAAATACAGAAAAGGAACCAAACCAGAAGGGGATGTTTCTCAAGCTGAAGTTGATGAGATTCGAACATTGCTTTCTACAACATTAGAAAAAACAAAAAATGATTTTGAGAGCGGACTTTTTGTTGATTACCACGAGTATACTACTAGTATCGGTTTCACGCTTCGTCATGTTCAAGGAGCCTTAGATTTTAATAATTACCACGAAGGGCTTCATAGTGGAATTGCAATGGCATTAAGAAAATTGGTTTAAAAAAAGTCCCGCATTCAGCGGGACTTTTTTTATTCAATTATGGTTTCAATGGTAACCTTCATGGCTCCGGCACCTTTGTGTTTTGTAATGTCCATAAAAGCTCGTTTAGACAAATCGATTTCGCGGGTTTTTACAAAAGGTCCGCGATCTGTAATTTTTACAATAACGAATTTGCCATTGGCTTCATTGGTTACTTTAACTCTTGTTCCAAAAGGAAGTTTTTTGTGAGCTGCAGTATAACTGTTGTTGTTGAATCTACTTCCATTAGCGGTTCTTTTTCCATTAAAACGATCTGCATAGTAGGAGGCATGAGCGTTTTTCTTGTATGGTCTCAGTTTTAAACCTTTGTCAGTAAAAACAGAATCCGGCAACGGAATAATAGCTGGTTTTACATTTTTAACAGTATCTTGAATGATTTTAGGTTCTGTTGTAGGTTTGGTTTGGCTTATGACATACGTAAAGCCGCTAATTAAGGTTAAAGCGATTGTGGCGAATAAAATGTTCTTTTTATTTCTCATGGGTTATTCTTTTTCAGACTTGGGGGGAGTTTGTACAAATAATATGCCGAGATAAAAAAAGCCCTCATTAAGGGCTTTTAATTGGTATTTTTTAGAACCAAAGGTTCCATGGAATTCTACTTAAAATAAGCAATAATCCTAATCCGTAAAAAATAGCAAAGGTTTTAAATTTAGCTTCGCTATTGATTAATTTTTTATGTTTAGACCATCCGATAGTAATCAAGATGATAGCAATAATATTAATAAGAGGATGTTCTAATGATGTTAATCTTAATTCTGCATTTGACATTTGACCTAATACAGCAAAGCCTCTCGCAGAAACAAAATATAAGATTAAACCAATCAATAATTGAGTGTGTGTGCCAATTAAAGCAAATAAAGCGATTTTACGATCCTTACCAGTAAATTCTTTTTTTGAAGTTACTCCGATAATAGCGTTAACAACTGCAATTACTAAAAGAAGCAATGCTAAGTACGCCCAGCCAGAGTGAAATTTTTGTAGAAAATTATACATAAACTGTGTTTTTTGTTCAAAAACAAATATAACAAAAAAGGCTATAAAAAAACGGCATTAAACTTAAAAGTCAATGCCGTTTTTATTATTTATTTAGATTCTAAATTCTTAGAAATCGTAACGTAATGCGAAGTTCCAAGTTCTACCGAAACCAAAGTATACTTGGTTTGTAGTAGCAATACCTTTGTAAGTTGTAACAGTAGGAACATCAGCAGCAAATATATTTGTTTTTGCTTCAGCAATGTAAGTGTAATCAAAAAGGTTGTTTACATTTAATCTGAAACCTACTGAGTTGCTTTTGTTTCTACCTACTAACAATTTGTATGATAAACCAGCATCAGCAGTACCGTAAGATGGTAATTGTAATGCACCTCTGTTATCTTCTTTAGTAAAGTTTCCTGGAGAGATAGCAGCATACAATTTGTCAACATAGTTGTAGTTTGCATCTACAGTAAAACGAGGTAAGATTTCATAAGTTGCTCCTAAAGCAGCAGTTGTTTGAGCAGCATCACCAACTCTTACACCGTCAAGGAATAATGTTGAACCAGTTCCGATTTGATTGTTAGCTGAATCGTAACGGTTACTTGTACTTGTTCCTTCATATTTCCAATCTCCAAGAGATAGCATACCTGTAATAGTAAGTTTGTCAAGCACTTTAGCAGTACCATCAATCTCAATACCTGAGTGGATTTCTGTAATTCCAGCGAAATCAAAGTAACCACCTGGATTATCAGCAGCACCATCATTAGATCTTTGGTATCTGTCTTTCCAAGAAGTTCTGTATAAGTTAACATTTGCAGTAAATTTACTTGTACGTAAACCATATCCAGCTTCAACAGCAAAGATTTTTTCGTTTGTTAAGTTACCAGCTACAATTGAACTGTTGTTTGGGTAAACTGCATTAAAGAATGGTTGTTTTGAGTAGTATCCTGAGTTAACAAAAACATTATGGTGCTCGTTGATGTTGTAGTTAACACCACCTTTTACGTTACCACCTAAGATGTTTTCGTAATCTGTACTTGCTAATGGAGTTCCAGCTGCATATTTGAAATAGTCAACTCTTTTGAATCCTTGTTGAGAAAGCGCACCTTGAACGAATGCAGTAAATTTATCAGAAGTATACTCTAATTGAGTAAATCCTCCGTACCATCTTACGTCACCGTCATTGTTGAAGTTGATTTTTTCTTCTTTGTCAGTGCTTTTGAATACATTCCAAGCTGGGTATGTAGAATATGTACCGTATAAAACTCTATTTGGGTTGTTTACATCAAAATTGTCAGCGAATGCATCTGCTCCTAGAAGGTTGTTTACGTTTTGGTAGTGAAGACCTTTGTATCCTCTTACGTCAACTCCTAAATCCCAAGTTAAATTTTCTGTGAATTTTTTGTTGAAGTTAACAATTGCTCCATACCAGTTGTGAGAGTTAACAGATGAAATTTGAGAAATACCATTTGTAGTATTGTTTCCAGTAAGTGAAGTATTTTGGTATTGACCAGTCGTACCTGTTGTTGTACGAGTAGAAGCAGCTCCATTGATCATTACCGTTTCACCTGAATTATAAGCTACGATTTTGTCATAATCAACTAAACCGTTTGCAGTTCTAAATGCAGCGTTAGCATAATTTAATCCTTTAATAAATCCAGTTCCTCTAGATCCTCCTCCACGTCCGAAAGAAGCGTAAGCAACAGCAGATAATTTAGATGTTTCATTAATTTGGAAATCATAGTTTAATGAAGTAACAGGTTTGTGGTAGTAGTTTCTTACCATGTTGAAAGCCTGACCATCTTTGTATCCCCAATCAGAGTTATATCTAATGTTTGGATCAGATACTGAACCATATTGTTGATACTGTGCTATAGTGATGAATGTAGATCTTTGATCGTGCCATTGTGGAGCACCAGTAACTGTAAATTGGAAATCGTGTTTGTTGTTTTTTGTAGTATAACCAAGAGCTACATAGTAGTTATCTCCGTTAAATTGAGTTCCATCTACATATCCGTCACCTTGAGTGTGGCTGTATAATACAGAAGCAGAGAATCCGCTATCTAATTTTCCTGTGTTGTAAGCAACGTTAGATTTGAAGAAATTATCGTTACCAAAAGAAGTACCAACTGTACCACCTTGTTTTAAATCTGAAGCTTTGGTTACGTAGTTCATAGTACCTCCAACAGAAGCAATAGCTAATTTAGAAGAACCTAAACCTCTTTGTACTTGAATGAAAGAAGTAACGTCAGATAAACCAGCCCAGTTACTCCAGTAAACAGCACCGTTTTCCATGTCGTTAACTGGCATACCGTTAACCATTACCGCAATGTTGTTTTGGCTAAATCCACGAATTGTGATTCTAGAATCTCCAAATCCACCACCAGATTTAGTTACATAAACAGATGGAGTGCTTTTTAACATTTCAGGAAGTTCTTGGTTTCCTAGTTTTGCCTGAATTTCAGCAGCTTTAATTGTTGATACTGCAACAGGAGTTTTTCTGTCTTTTGCAATATCTACTGTGCTACTTTTAACTACGATCTCGCTCAATTCGTTTGAGTTAGAAACCAAAGTGATAGTTCCTAAGTTTGTAGTTGCGCCGTTAGACACATTAAATTTCACAGTTTGGTTGTCATAACCTAAGAAAGAGATAACAATCTCTCCTGTGCTTGATGTTGAAGTAAGAGTAAATTTACCATCAAAATCTGTTGAAGTTGCTGTAGTAGATCCTTTGATCACTACATTTGCTCCTGGTAATCCACCTGTTCCGTCGGTAATTTTACCAGTAACTTTTCCTTGAGAAAATACGGTTGAAACTATCATAAAGAATAGTCCGGTCAGTAACCAATTTTTCATTTTCTTCATTTTGTTATTGAGTTTATTGTTTTTGGCAAAATTATAACAAATAACTCAGATAATGTTATCGAAATGTTAAGAAAAACAAGTTTTGCTTTTTGTGCTGCGCATTAAAATGAATTTTTCTCTTTTTATTAAAAAAAATATTGATTTGTTGAATTTATGCAATGCTTTTTTGTTAAAACTGTAATTATTTCTATAGTTAAGCAATGTTAAAAATGTAAATTAGCGGATTTTTCTGTCTTTTGTCGGAATTTTATACAAAAAACGTCCTAATTTTACTAGTAATTAGGACGTTTCAAAAGTTATAGAATACTTAAGACAATGTTTCTATTTGTTTTTTAAGAAATGATTTAACAAAAATGAAGTCGAACTGTCGTGATTTTTAACAGTCTTAGAATTGATCTCGTCTAAGATTGAGTTTGCTAATTGCTTGCCTAATTCAACTCCCCATTGATCAAAACTAAAGATGTTCCAGATCACACCTTGAACAAATATTTTGTGCTCATATAATGCGATTAAAGATCCTAAGCTTTTTGGGGTAAGTTTCTGAATTAAAATTGTATTAGTTGGTTTGTTTCCTGTAAAAACTTTAAATGGTAACAAATATGATGCTTTTTCAGCTGCAAGTCCTTGTTTGTCAAATTCTGCTTGAACTTGAGCTGGAGTTTTACCATTCATTAAAGCTTCTGTTTGAGCAAAGAAATTAGACATCAATTTATCGTGGTGATCTTCATTGCCATAAAGAGGTTTTACAAATCCGATAAAGTCTGTTGGAATTCTTTTTGTTCCTTGGTGAATTAATTGGAAAAAAGCGTGTTGAGAGTTTGTTCCTGGCTCTCCCCAAATAATTGTTCCGGTTTGGTAATTAACAGGTTTGCCATCACGACCAACACTTTTTCCGTTGCTTTCCATAAAAGCTTGCTGTAAATAAGGAGCAAGTTTATGTAAATATTGTGTGTATGGAATCAAAGCTTCGCTTTCAGCACCATAAAAATTATTGTACCAAACGCTTAATAAAGCCAAAATAACTGGAATGTTTTCGTCGAATTCTGCCGATTTGAAATGCTCGTCCATTTCATTTGCTCCAACTAACAATTGATTGTAATTGTCAAAACCAATTGCCAAAGCAATGCTCAATCCAACAGCGCTCCAAAGAGAAAATCTTCCTCCAACCCAGTCCCACATTGGGAAAACGTTGTCCGGATTAATTCCGAATTCTGTTACATTTTTAATGTTTGTAGAAACCGCTGCAAAGTGTTTCGCAATATCTTCCTGAGTAGCCGATTTCAAAAACCATTCCTTAATAGTTTCTGAATTCGAAAGCGTTTCCTGAGTAGTAAAAGTTTTAGAAACAATCACGAAAAGTGTCGTTTCAGGATTTAGTTTTTTGATAACTTCATTTACGTGGTCGCCGTCAACATTTGAAACGAAATGTGTGTTTAGGTGATTTTTATAAAATTGTAAAGCTTCAACCGCCATAACTGGACCAAGGTCTGAACCTCCAATACCAATATTTACAACATCGGTAAAAGCTTTTCCTGTATATCCTTTTCTTTGTCCAGAGATTACTTCTTCTGTAAAGTTTTTGATTTTATTTTTTACTTCGTAAACTTCTGGAATTACATTTTCTCCATCAACCTTAATGACTGCCGATTCTGGAGCACGTAATGCCGTATGTAAAACAGCGCGATTTTCTGTCTGATTGATTAATTCTCCTCCAAAATATTGTGCGATTGCATCTTTCAGTCCGATCGAGTTTGCCAATTCTAATAAAAGAGAAACAGTTTCCTGACTAATATTGTTCTTTGAGTAATCTACTAAAAAATCATTCCATTGTAAATTGAATTTTTCAGCACGGGCACTATCTTGTTGAAACAATTCTTGTATTGTGGTTTCGTGAATTGCGTTATAGTGGTTTTGTAGATTTTTCCACGCTTCAGTCCCAGTTGGGTTTGTTGTGTTTAAAGCCATTTTATCTATAATTGAGTTTGTTTTCTGAAACACAAAAATACTGAAATAACTTTTAAAAGGGGAACGGTTTGCGATTATATAACAATTAGTTACGAAAACGTTTTATGAATTATCACTTTTGATTTTTAGAAATTATAATGATTGCTCCATCGTTTTCCTTTTCATTATAAATTATACGGCTGCTGTTTTTGTTTATAAATTCTAAAGTAATAATGTCCAGTTTTTTAAATGGCAAGAAGATGGTGTCTTGTTTTTTGTTGTATTTAAATGGAATTCCGTTTATTACAATCAAAGGCGATTCTCCAATTAAATCTTTTTCGAAGGCAGTGCTAACTAGTTGCTGTACAAAATATATGCTTTCTTCTTTTTCATTTAAAATAAAAACTTTTGGATTGGAGCATCCTACGGCTAATAATGATAAAAATATCAGAAAGGATTTTTGCATGAATAAATAAGAGTTTAAGAGATATTTTTTACCAGAATTTCCACCAAGGCTTTTTATTAATTTCTATAATTTTCTTCGAGACATCAACATCTATTCTTTTTGGAGATTCGGTTTTAATTTTAGAATCGTCAAAAAATAATTTTCCGCTTTCGTCCATTCCGAGAGGAGATTTTGTTCTTTCTTTCCATTCTTCGGTTTGCAATTCTAAAACGAAAGGTAAATCGATTTTTTCGCGAAAGCGTTTTTGAGCTTTTTCTATAATTTCTTCCTCTAAGTTTGAAGATGAATTTTTAAAAAGCGAAATTGAATTGTCTGGAATATTCAAAAGAAAAATTTGAGTTTTATCGCCAATTTTCTGAATATCCAAAACTTTAAAATAAGAAATAGAATCTAATAGAAAATGTCCAATTTTTGCTGAATCAGGATTAAATTTTGATAAATCTTTTGCATGCGAACTGGCAATCAAATATCTAAGATTGCTCGAAAGTCCTCCGCCAATCGAACTCATATCAGTAAAACCTTTTTCTTGAATAATCTGTCCGACTTTATAATTTAAAATTATATTTTCAGGAAGATTTGTGTCTCTGTAAAATAATTTTAAACCAGAAAAAGTTTCATGATACATGGCTTTAAGGCGTTCATTTTTCATGGCTTTAAATCAAAAAGATTATAAAATGGGTTATTACAAATTCCCAATACTATCCAATTCTCTTTTTAAAGGCTCAATCTGTTTCATGAAACGAGTTCTGTCGTTTCCTGTCAAAGATTCTCCAGTTGGAAGATTCAGTCTAAGAGCATCTACTTGTATTCCATTTTTCCAAAAACGGTAACAAACGTGATGACCAGAAGCTAGACCTGTACTTCCTACCAAACCAATTGTCTGACCTTGAGTAACGCGCTGTCCGCGGCGAACCAAGATTTTAGACATATGTAAATATTGGGTAGAATAGGTTCCGTTGTGTTTTACTTTTACAAAGTTTCCGTTTCCTGCAGTATATCCTGTAGCTTCAACAACACCAGAAGCAGTTGTAGAAATTGGCGTTCCTGTTGGAGCGGCGTAATCTGTTCCTTTATGCGCTTTCCAAGTGTGCTGTACCGGATGATATCTATTCATAGTGAATCTTGAAGTGATTCGGCTGAATTTAATTGGAGTTTTTAAGAAGAAGTTTTTAAGTGTTTTTCCTTCATCATCATAATATTCAACTTTACCAGAAGTGGTGTCTCTTGCAAAAGGGAAGGCATAAATTATTTTGCCTTTATATTCAAAAAATGCAGCCTCAAGATCTTCAACGCCATCATATGTTTTTCCGTTGATAAAACGTTCTGTGAAAATTAATCCGTAGCGATCTCCTTTTTTAAGTTTAAAAAAGTCAATAGACCAAGAAAATACTTTTGTGATTCTGCTGGCCAAAGCTGTTTCAACACTTTCGTTTCCTAAAGTTTCTGATAATGAACTTTTAAGAACGCCACCAATCATTTTTCTTTTTAAAGAAACAGGTTTTACTTTTTTGTATGCTTTTGCAATGCTATCTCTTAAGTCAATAACATAATAACTTAAGGCGTCTGGCTGATAAACAAAAACTTGAAGATTATTCGTTTTGTTTTTAGAACGAAGTAAAGTAAAGGGTTTGCCATAACGAATGCTTCTGACATTGAACGAATCTTTTACCTGTTCTACAATATCATGTACTTTTTTATCTCCAATATTTTGACTTTGGAGTATGGAGCCAAAAGAATCTCCTTTTGAAATAGTATCATTAACAACATTAAAGTCTGCGTAATTAAAACCGAATTCTATTTTTTTGGTTGCTGGTTTAGTAATTTTTGTTTCTACTTTTTCTTCTGCTTTTTTACATGAAAAAATAGAAAACAAGACAATTAAAATTACGACTGCTTTTTTCAAACTTTTAATATTTTTTTGTGGTGAAATTAAACTTCGGTTTCATTTCCCCAATTGGACAATTCTTCTTCGGTTCACAATTTAGGAAAAAAGATGCGTCTTTGGTATTTTGGGTGCATATATTTTTGCCAATCACTTCCTCCAGTAGCTTCTCCGTTACCTTTTCCGCTCTCCAAAATGTATTTTCTAGCCGTATTAAGGTGCTGCATTACCCAAGTAATGTTTACCGTTTTGTCATAATGGCGCATTGCTGCAATTAGTTCTGTATTTTGTTGGTCTTCAATAGGTAATTGGATGAATTTTTGCCAAAGGTTTTTAGTTTTAAAAGAAGCCATTTGTCTTAAAAACTGCTCTTTGTACTTTTTCTCAAACTCATTTAGCAAATATGATTTTTCGCCAGTATGATAATCTTTTCCGGCAGCTTGCCAATAAAGATGTTCAAAGCTAGTTTCTAAATCGGTATTTTCGTCAAAGTTTGCTTTGTATCTGCGGTCTGTCAAATTGATCACATCAGTAGAAGCAAATTCGATCATTCTATATTGAGCGCTTTGGAATCCGCTGGCAGGAGTAAGCGTATTTCTAAATTTCATGTATTGATCTACTTCCATACCATTTTCCATAATACTGAAAGAGTTGGTAAGCATGTCAAAATATCTTGTGATTCTTGATAGTCTTTCGCTAAAAAAATCAACTTGAATATTTTCTGTTTCGGCAATCTGATCAATCTCCCACAGAATCATTTTAAAAATCAATTCGTTTACCTGATGGTACATTATAAATACCATTTCGTCAGGAAGTGTGGTGCGTTGAATTTGCAGATTTAAAAGGGCATCGGTCTGAATATAATCCCAATATGTGATAGGTTTAGCCCAAAGCAATCCTTCTAATTGAACATCAGTTTTTTGATTTATGGCTTGAAATTTAAGATCAATTTCTTTTAAAAGTGCTTCAGAATTATCTGTAGGGTTCATTATTTTTTTACTTTAAGTGGACTTTTTAATCCTTTATAATCATCAAGATCTGCCTTAAGCGATCCGACGGCCAAATCTGCTTTAATTCTTATGGGAACTTTGTTTACATCATCTGTTATCCAGAGTGTTAAGCTCTCTTTTTCTTTAAATACTCTACCTGTTTGTACCAATGGCTTAAAGACCATTGTAGAAACGGTTCCAAATTTAGTCGTAATATCTTGACGGCCTACAAATTTTAACTTAAATTTTGTGATTTCTTCATCAAAAAACATATCGATTGTAATGGCTTCGCCTGATTTAAGTTTATCGATATTGGGATGGTTTCTCAAAAAGTAAAAGGCCGAAACAATATCTTGCACATCTTCTGATACTAGAATCGTTTTTTCTGATTTTCTTTTATAGTCTTTTACTAAAACTCTATTTTCTGCTTGATTGAAAAAACCTTCTTGATTTTTGGTGTAGCCACCTTCGTCAATTTTTCTAACATAACGATAGGGTTTTCCTGTTTCTTTGTCGAAATAACTTTCGTATAAATCTTCTACTTTAAAGAAAAATTTAGACATTCCAGTTGTGTAACCCTTTCCAACAGAGTGATATACCTTTTTGTTGTTTATCGTGGCATCTTTAACTTCAAGTGTAGCATAGCCCGCATTTACAATTCCGTAATGTATTCTAAATTTGAAATATTCTCCAGTATCGAAGGCATCTTCTTTTTGAGGCGCAAATGAGAGTGTTGTTAGTGCTAATATAGTGAGGATGAGCTTTTTCATAGTACATTCTTTACATTTTATTATAAAGATAGACAAATGCAAATTCTATTCCAAATGTACCAAAACAAAAAAACTCAGTCAAAAATGACTGAGTTTTTATGCTATTAACTAACCAAAAAACTATAAATTATGAAATTTATATCAATTCGGAAGGAAACCACCCCTTCCTGATTTGCGGTGCAAAGATAGATAGAAAGTTCAAAAATAAAATAGCAAAAGTCAAGTTTAACATAACATTTGCAAAAAAAGCATCGTTTTTTGGCGAATTATGTGATTTTGTGCATAAAAATTAACATTTTATAGCGTTCCTCTCAATTCTTGCTCTCTTTCGATAGACTCAAAAAGGGCTTTAAAGTTACCTGCACCGAACCCTTTTGCACCCATTCTTTGAATAATTTCGAAGAAAAGCGTCGGTCTGTCTTGAACTGGCTTTGTAAAAATTTGTAAAAGGTAACCATCTTCGTCGGCATCGACCATGATTGCTAATTTTTCGATTTCGTTCAAATCCTCTTTCATCATGTCCATATGAACCCCCAATCTTTCAGGAATTGCTTCGTAATATGCGTGTGGCGGAGCTGATAAAAATTCAACACCACGTGCTCTAAGTTGTGAAACTGTTTTAATAATATCGTCTGTGGCAATGGCGATATGCTGAATTCCAGGTTCGCCGTAAAAATCTAAATATTCTTCGATCTGCGATTTTTTCTTTCCTTCTGCCGGTTCGTTGATTGGAAATTTAATTCTTCCGTTTCCATTAGACATTACTTTACTCATCAAAGCAGAATATTCTGTAGTAATTTGTTTGTCGTCAAAAGATAGGAAATTCACGAATCCCATAACTTCTTCGTAGAATTTTACCCAAGTATTCATTTCGTTCCAACCTACATTTCCAACCATGTGGTCGATGTATTTTAATCCAGTTGATTCTGGGTTAAAGTCAGATTTCCATTCTTTATAACCTGGCAAGAAAACACCATTATAATTTTTTCTTTCTACAAAAATGTGAACTGTCTCTCCGTAAGTATAAATTCCAGAACGAACCACTTGTCCAAATTCATCTTCTTCAACAGTTGGTTCCATAAAAGAACGCGCACCACGTTTCATGGTTTCTTCATACGATTTTGTAGCGTCTTCAACCCAAAGAGCAGCCACTTTTACACCGTCACCATGTTTTTTTAAATGCTCGTTTATTGGAGAATCAGCTGTTAAAGGCGTTGTCAAAACAATTCTGATTTTATCTTGTTTTAAAACATAAGACGCTCTATCTCTTACTCCAGTTTCTAATCCTGCGTAAGCCAAAGATTGATATCCAAATGCAGATTTATAATAATGTGCAGCTTGTTTGGCATTCCCCACATAAAATTCTACATAATCTGTTCCTAATAATGGAAGGAAATCTTGCGCTCCTTCAAATATTTTCTCTAATCCGTATTCTACTGATTTTACTTCTTTTGACATGATGTTTATTTGTTTAATCGGTTAATCGTTTAATTGATTTTTCCGAAATGTTGTGTTTAAAATTTGTTTTTTTACCGCAAAGGCACTAAGTAAATCGCAAGGTTCGCAAAGTTTTTTATAGCGATCTTTGCGTAAAATCCTTGCGAACTTTGCGGTTAGATCGAAAGTGAAATTTATTCAACCCAAGATTTATAGTACTGTCCATCATCAAGCCCCATAGCTTCTTCAGTAACCATTAATGGACGGAAAGTATCCACCATAACGGCTAATTCCTGAGTTTCTTTATGGCCAATACTTCGTTCCATTGCGCCTGGCGCTGGTCCATGCGGAATTCCTTTTGGGTGTAAAGTAATATGGCCTTGCTCAATATTATTACGGCTCATAAAATCGCCGTCTACATAATATAGAACTTCGTCAGAATCTATATTACTGTGATTGTATGGCGCCGGAATTGCTTTCGGATGATAATCGTAAAGTCTTGGGCAGAATGAACAAACGACAAAAGTTGCCGTTTCAAAAGTTTGATGTACTGGAGGTGGTTGGTGTACGCGTCCAGTTATAGGTTCAAAGTTATGAATTGAAAATCCGTATGGAAAATTGTAGCCGTCCCAGCCTACAACGTCAAACGGATGTGTGGCGTAAACCACTTCATGAATCATTCCTTCCTTTTTGATTTTAATTAAAAAATCGCCATTTTCGTCATGAGTTTCCAATTCGCTTGGCAAAATAAAATCACGCTCACAAAACGGAGAATGTTCTAGATGCTGTCCAGATTGGTTTTTATAACGTTTTGGAGTATAAAAAGGAGAATAAGATTCTACATAAAATAATCGGTTATCTTCTGTTTCGAAATCGATCTGATAAATAATACCGCGCGGAATAATTAAATAGTCGCCATATTCAAACGGAATATTTCCTAACATGGTTCTTAACTTTCCTTTTCCTCTATGAATGAAAAGCATTTCATCAGCATCGGCATTTTTATAAAAATAATTACGAAGCGATTCTTTCGGCGCAGCCAAACCAATAATGCAGTCTTTATTGACAAGCATTGCTTTTCGGCTGTCTAAAAAGTCGTTTTCAGGTTTCAATTCAAAACCTTTAAAAAGAAGCGATTTTATATTTTTTCCGATTGCAATTTTAGGTTCAACCGAATAAGAGTTTAAAATTTCTTTAACCTGAGTTGGTCTGTGTACGTGATAAGATAGCGACGAATGCCCGTGAAAACCTTCGGTTCCGAACAATTGTTCATAGTAAAAACCTCCGTTTGGTTTTTCAAATTGGGTGTGTCGCTTTTGCGGAAATTCTCCGAGTTTGTGATATAATGGCATGGCTTTTCAATTAGATAATTAGTAAATTAGATAATTCGAAAATTTGAATTGCAGAGTGAATAATTAGTCTAATTTTTTTCAATTGACTAACTATATCAATTCGATAGAAGCATTATTCTGGATTTCTCTTAATAAGAAATTGAAGATACTCTAATAAACCTGTCCAATTTGTTTTCATTATAACAAATGTCGTAATTTTTTCGGAGTAAAAATAAAAATTATATTATTTATAACTATAAAATAACTTAGTTTTTTTGATTTAATTTTTATGATGTAAAAAAATACACTGTTTTTATTGAAGTATTCTCGGTTATAATACTAAAATTGAAACCCGATACTAAACCACGTAAAGCTTTTTGACATTTCTGGAGACCAAGATTGTTTTACTTCTATAGGCCCAATGATGGTTTCTAAACCATAACCAATGGCATATCCTGTATACTTTGGCATAGAGACCCAATCTACAGAAGAAAAAATATCATCTCCTAAGTTGGCAAAATTTGCAGATACATTGATGTGGTTTTTTTTGAAGATTTCGTAATCAATATTAATATCAGTTTTAATGTAACTGTTGCCGGCAATGCTTAGAAAATCGTATCCGTAGAAATAATTGAAATTGTTTATTTTGTTGTAGCCATAACCACCAAATATAAAATCAAAAAACGGAACACTGTCGCTGCCAATATTAAAACCAGCATCGGCTCCAAATTTTATAGTTGCTTTTCTAAATAGCGGTCTAACAACTGATATTTCGGCTTTCGCAATCGAGAAAGGTTTAAATTGCTTTGTATAATCTGATGATGCCATATAGGTTTGCAGATCTGTAGAAAAATATAATCCAGAACTCGGGTAATATTTTTCATCTAGCGAATCGTACTTTAAATAGGCAAAAGCACTAAAATAATTGCTTTTTTCAATTATGTTATCTTCGTTGGTAAGTGTTGGGGAATTAATTTTTAGATACTTATATTCTAATCCACCGCCCATTAAAAATTTCTGGACAAAAATAGTCTGAAAATAAGCCTGATTGGTTATATCCATGAAGTCAACATTAATAAGGTTGAAATTTGGATTCTCTTTAAGAACACCACTCAAACTAGTTGTTACATTTCTATTAAATTGATTTAGTCTCGAACGGAAGCCAAAACTGATGTTAAAACCATTTTCGACATAATAATTAAAATCATATCTGAAATTATCACCCAAAATTATATCTAAAGAAGTAACGTCGTTTTTTAAAAAAGTTTTTTTATGAGTTAGGTTTAATAAAACTGCACTTTTGTAAAGACCATCATAATGAAGTCCAAGTTTTAGATACGTCTGAGTTGGATTTTCTCTTAAAACCAAATCCAAATCGTCCTTATCTCCATCTGGCTGAAGGCAATAGGAGATAGTGCTAAAGTTTTGTGTTGCATTTAAGTTGTTTATCCCAGCTTTAAGTCCATCATAAGTTATGGTGCTTCCTGGTTTAAAACGAAGTTTACCGCGAATATATTCTTTGGTGTAATTATCTAATTTATCAGTATTTATGTCTTGAATATGAAGTGTGTCTGTTTCAACTTTTAATTTTGGCTTTTTGTAAAAGTGATTTTCATCACTCAGAGTCTTGATTTTTTCATAAACTGCAAAAGCGGCTTCTTCTCCTTTTCTAATGATTTCTTCTCCTCGGTCAAACGAGATAACTCCAAAATCACGAATATCGGGTCTGATGTAAACATCTGTGTCCTTTATCTTGCTTTTCATTTTTTCGATGGATTGCAGATTTGTAATCTGAACCAAGATTCGTGTGGCGTTTTTCAGGTTTTTTCTTTTCAGCAAATCATCTTGAACATCTACGCCAATAATAATATCAGCGCCGAGATTGCGAACTTCTTGTATGGGATAATTATTGACTACGCCACCATCAACCAACAAATTTCCGTCAATTTCAACTGGTGTAAATAGGGAAGGGAAAGCCGAACTCGCCATCATGGCCTGAACCAGATTTCCTTTATTTAGCAAAACTTCTTCACCTGTTTCAATGTTAGTTCCAATACATAAAAAAGGAGTTGGCAGTTTGTTGAAATCGCGAACGTGACGTACATTTCTAGTTAAACTGCTTAATAAATTATAATTGTACATTCCTTTTGAAAGTGCTTCTGGAATGCCGACTCTGAAATTACTGAAAGGCAAGACAATCGCATATAACTCGTCATTCTTCTTGCCATAAAAATTCTTAGAAGAACGCGGAATATAATCGTTTATTAATTCGTCAAAATTGGTTTGTTTGAAAATAGAATCAATTTGAGAAGCATTGTAACCAGAAGCATAAAGTCCGCCAATTACAGAGCCCATACTGGTTCCGCCAATGTAGTCAATTTTGATTCCAGCTTCTTCCAAAACTTTCAAAACTCCAATATGTGCAAAACCTTTAGCGCCGCCGCCACTTAAAACTAATCCTATTTTGGGTCTTTTGACACTATCTTTTTTTGTTTCCTGCGAAAATGATTTTGACGAAAACAAAAAGGTCAGCAATAAAACAAATGAGAATGCGCACGAAGAAGCTCCTTTGAAACAAATTTTTGAAATGTACAGTTGGAATGAACGCATAAAAACTTTAATTGGTTTTGTAAAAGTCGACAATTTTTTTGGCTTTAGAAACACCTATAACGTCTGAAATTTCTTTTTCTGTAGCCAATTTTAATCTTTTAACACTTTTAAAATGCTGAATTAAAGCAAGCATAGTTTTTTCGCCAATTCCAGGAATGCTTTCAACAGAAGAATTAAGTGCCGATTTGCTTCGCTTGTCTCTGTGAAAAGTAATTCCAAATCGGTGCGCTTCGTTTCGTAACTGTTGAATCACTTTTAAGGTTTCTGATTTTTTGTCTAAATATAATGGAATCGAATCGCCTGGATAAAAAAGTTCTTCCAAACGTTTTGCAATTCCGATAATGGCAATTTTACCGCGCAAACCTAATTCATCAATACTTTTCAAAGCCGATGATAATTGTCCTTTTCCACCGTCAATGATTATTAGCTGAGGCAAAGGCTGATTTTCGTCTAATAATCTTTTGTAACGGCGATAAACAATTTCGGTCATCGAAGCAAAATCGTCGGGGCCTTCAACAGTTTTAACGTTAAAATGGCGATAATCTTTTTTGCTTGGTTTTCCGTCTTTAAAAACAACGCAGGCCGCAACAGGATTTGTTCCCTGAATGTTCGAGTTATCAAAACATTCTATATGTCTTGGTTCAACAGGAAGACGTAAATCTTTCTGCATCTGCGCCATAATTCTGTTCACATGACGATCTGGATCTACAATCTGTAATTGCTTTAATTGTTCGATTCGATAAAATTTAGCATTTCGAATTGACAAATCTAAAATCTGTTTTTTGTCTCCAAGCTGAGGAACAGTTATTTTAATGTTTTCGCCCAAATCCATTTCAAAAGGAACAATGATTTCTTTTGATAATAGCTGAAAACGCTCGCGAAGTTCTATAATCGCCAATTCTAATAATTCTTCATCACTTTCATCCAGCTTTTTCTTCATTTCTAAAGTGTGCGAACGAATAATTGAACCATGAGAAATCTGAAGGAAGTTGACATAAGCCGCACTTTCGTCAGAAATAATAGAGAAAACATCAATATTGGTAATCTTCGGATTGATAATAGTAGATCTGGATTGATAATTCTCTAAAACTTCAATCTTTTCTTTTATTTTTTGCGCTTCTTCAAACTGTAAATTCTGCGCATAAGTGTTCATCAGTTTCTTGAAATCCTTTAAACTTTCTTTAAAATTTCCTTTCAGGATTTCACGAATTGCATTGACTTGTCTTTGGTATTCTTCCAAAGGTTCCAAACCTTCGCAATGGCCTTTGCAATTGCCAATATGATATTCCAGACAAACTTTAAATTTTCCCGAATTAATATTAGATGCGCTCAAATCATAATTGCAAGTTCGTAGCGGATATAATTCTTTGATTAAATCTAAAATAGTATGTACTGTTTTGAAACTGGTGTAGGAACCAAAATATTCAGAGCCGTCCTTGACCATGTTTCGAGTTGAAAATATTCTCGAAAAAGGTTCTTTTTTGATACAAATCCACGGATACGTTTTGTCATCACGAAGCAAAACATTGTATCTCGGCTGAAGTGTTTTAATTAAATTGTTTTCTAATAAAAGCGCATCGGTTTCGGTTGGAACTACGATGTGTTTTATCGTTACGATTTTTTTTACCAGTACATTTGTCTTGGCAGTATCGTGAATTTTATTGAAATAAGAAGAAACCCTTTTTTTTAAATTTTTAGCTTTGCCGACATACAAGATTTTCCCGTCTTTATCATAATACTGATAGACGCCAGGATTGTCTGGTAAAGTTAAAATTTGAAGATCTAAGGCTGGTTTTTGCATTCTTTTTTATGTGTGAAGATACTCGAAAAGCTTTTTCAAAAACCATTCCGATTTCCAAATGAAGCTTAACATTGAATTAGTTTCAAATTTACAAAATCAAAAGAATAATTTCTATATTTAGATTTTATAATTCTACATGAAAAATAGTACTCCATTGGTTATTTTTGGCGAATCGATTTTGCCGGGAGAACACAGAACGATAAACGTCGAAATTGCTCGGCTTCATACTACAACAAAACTAAATATTCCTGTTATTGTTCGTCGTTCCAAGAACGAAGGTCCGACTGTTTTATTTTCTGCCGGAATACACGGAGACGAAATTAACGGTGTTGAAATTGTTCGTCAGATTATCAGTAAAAAAATCAACAGACCTGCACGCGGTACAATAATCTGCATTCCGGTGATTAATATGTATGGTTTTGTGAATAAATCTCGCGAGTTTCCAGACGGGCGCGACTTGAATCGTGTTTTTCCAGGAAGTAAAAAAGGTTCGCTTGCCAGCAGATTTGCCTATCATATTGTCGAAGAAATTTTACCAATTTTGGATTATGCAGTCGATTTTCATGCGGGAGGAGCAAGCCGATTTAACGCGCCACAAATTAGAATCACAGAAAACAATCCTGAACTTAAAGTTTTGGCCGATATTTTTAATGCGCCATTTACACTTTATTCTAAAAATATAAATGGTTCTTTTAGAAAAACCTCTGAAAGTGCCAATGTAAAAATGCTTCTTTTTGAAGGTGGAAAATCTTTAGATATCAATAATGAAATTGCAAATCAAGGTGTTTTAGGAACAAAACGTTTGCTCCATTATCTGGGAATGTTAGATTCTAAGCAAATTATGGAACCTGCCTTAACACCCTCAATTTACATTAAACAATCGGTTTGGCTTCGAGCAAAATGTTCGGGTTTGCTTCATGATTTTAACTTGATCGGAAAATTTGTAACCAAAGGCACTATCTTGGCTATTATTACAGATCCGTTTGGGAAGTTTGAACAAAAAATCAAAGCGCCGCACGATGGTTATGTAATCAATGCGAATCATTCGCCAATTGTTTATGAAGGCGATGCTATTTATCATTTATCTAAAACTCCAGACAATGCCGACGAGTAAAAAAGAACTTCGAATAGAATATAAAAATTTCCGTAAAGCACTTTCTTTTGATGAAGTAGAAGAGAAGAGCTTGGCAATTGCAAACCAATTGATTCAAATGCCAATTTGGGATAAAATTTATTATCATGTTTTTCTTCCGATTGAAGAGCATAAAGAAGTCAATACCGAATTTGTTCTACATTTGCTTTCTGGAAAAGACAAAGAAATCCTGATTTCTAAAAGTGATTTCGAAACCAGAAAAATGACTCATTTTCTTTTAACGGATAATACTAAAATCAAAAAGAACGAATACAACATTCCTGAACCTGTTGATGGAATTGAAGTTCCATCTTCTAAAGTTGAAGTTGTTTTTGTACCACTTTTAGCTTTTGATGTTTTTGGAAATAGAATTGGTTACGGAAAAGGTTTTTACGATAAATTCCTTGCCGAATGCAAACCCGAAACTTTAAAAATTGGACTTTCATTTTTTGAAGCCGTAAACCAGATTGATGATGTTTTTGAATCGGATATCAAGTTGGATTATTGCGTAACGCCAGAAAAGATTTATCAGTTTTAATTTAATTGCAAAAAAAATAATGCCACAGATTAAAGGATTATAAAAGATTAATCCATTTAATCATTTTGATCTGTGGCAAAAGAACACACATTTAATTTTTTATACCTCATTTTATTGTAGAGACGCACCGCAGTGCGTCTAACACAATGTTTGCTGATTAATTGGATGCAAAAAAATAATGCCACAGATTAGAGGATTCAAAAAGATTAATCTATTTAATCATTTTAATCTATGGCAAAAAAACACACATTTAATTTTTTACACCCATTTTATTGTAGAGACGCACCGCAGTGCGTCTAACACAATGTTTGCTGATTAATTGGATGCAAAAAAATAATGCCACAGATTAGAGGATTCAAAAAGATTAATCTATTTAATCTATTTAATCAGTGGCAAAAAAAATATTCGCATTTCACAAAAAAAATATTCTACACCAAATCCCTTTAAAATCAAGGTTTCTCATTTTATTTTTACGTAAGAAAAGGATTTTTAAATTTTTTGGCACGATTTTGCTTACTCGAAAAAATGCAAATAATCGCCTCTAGTACATCCGGAATGCTAGTCCTTATTTGAAGCCTATAACCTTTTATTAATTTTTAAAAATTTACTTTATGAGAAATCTTAATTTCTTTATGATGGCATTCCTTGTACTTACTATTTTCAGCTGTAAGAAAGCGTATGCACCAGATCAAAGTTACGAGACAGTTGATTCTGCTGCGGCTGTAACAGATGCAATTCCAGAGGAAATGTACATTGAACCAAATACAGAAAGCTACGCAGGATTGGAAGAAAATCCTTTTGAATCTCCCCTAAAAGAGCCTCTTTCTACTTTTTCTATTGATGTTGATAATGCATCCTATACCAATATCCGCCGATTTATAAACGAAGGGCAAAAAGTTCCTAAAGATGCCGTTCGTGTGGAAGAGATGATTAACTTCTTTAAATACAAATATCCACAGCCAGAGGGTCAGCATCCGTTTTCTATTAATACAGAATACAGTGATTGTCCTTGGAATAAAAACAGCCGATTACTAAAGATTGGTTTGCAAGGAAAAGACATTCCGATGGCGAACCTGCCCGCTACTAATTTAGTTTTTTTGGTTGATGTTTCGGGTTCAATGGATGAACAGAATAAATTGCCATTGTTGAAAGAATCGATGAAAGTTTTGGTAAAAGAACTGAGAAGCATTGATAAAGTTTCGATTGTAGTTTATGCAGGATCTGCGGGAGTGGTTTTAGAACCAACTTCAGGAGATAATAAAGACGAAATTATGGATGCTTTTGATGATTTATATGCAGGTGGAAGTACAGCAGGAGGAGAAGGAATCGAATTAGCTTACAAATTGGCACAGCAGAATTTTATTAAAGAGGGCAATAATAGAGTGGTAATAGCTACAGATGGTGATTTTAATGTTGGCGCTTCTTCAGATGATGATATGCTGAAATTGATTGAACAAAAAAGAGAATCTGGAGTTTTCTTAACCGTTCTTGGATTTGGAATGGGAAATTACAAAGACAGTAAAATGGAAATTCTTGCCGATAAAGGAAACGGAAATTACGCTTACATTGATAACATTCAAGAGGCAAATCGTTTTCTTGGAAAAGAATTTAAAGGTTCTATGTTTGCTATCGCGAAAGATGTAAAAATCCAAATCGAGTTTAATCCGAATCACGTTCAGGCGTATCGATTGATTGGTTATGAAAACCGAAAATTAAATGCTGAAGATTTTAAAAATGATAAAATTGATGCAGGCGAATTAGGCAGCGGACACTCGGTTACGGCTTTGTATGAGATTGTTCCGATTGGTGTAGAAAGTGATTATGTTCCTTCAGATTTAAAATATACTAAAACGCAGAAAGTGGCTGGAAATCATAGTGATGAATTAGCTACAGTAAAATTTAGATATAAAAAACCTGATGGCAACAAAAGTATTGAAATCGTAAATGTAATTGCAGACCAAAAAACGGACTTAGAAAACAGTTCTCAAGATTTCAAATTTACAACTGCGGTTTCTTGGTTTGGATTAAAATTACGCGATTCAAAATATATAGCAAACAGTTCAAGTTCTGATATTAAAAGATTGGCAAAATTGGGTTTGTCAAACGACGAAGAAGGTTACAGATCTGAGTTTATACGATTGGTTGATGCTGTGAATTAATCATTTAATTCCAAAAAAAGAAAAATTCCAAACTCCAACTTAAAATTGGAATTTGGAATTTTTTATTTAAATATTTTTAAAACCTTATTTTACTTCTTTTATGGTTGAAGAATCAATCCAGCCTTGAGTTCCGTCTGTCAATTCGATTTTTTTCCAGCCTGCAATACTTTCTAAAACATAAACTTTTGCTCCTTCATGCAATAAAATAATTCCAGTTGAAGATTTTTTAGGCTCATGTCTAACTTGGCTTAATTCAGAAAAAACAATGGCTACACGGTCGTTTTCAAAATGATTTTTTTCAGACATTCCCGCTGAGATGCTTAAAGCAAAAGCGACCAAAATAATAAACATTCCGACAAAATAAATTCTTTTTGCAAGTGTAGCGTTCGAAAAATAATATCCAATAAAACTCAACAAAAACACAAAACCGAGCGCAACAGAAATTTTAGCCCAAGTATTATAATCAAAAATAGAAGTAAAGTTCTGAATCAGTTTGGCAAAACCTACTTTTGGAACTTCTTTGATTTCATCAATCGTTAGTTTTTTGGCAAATTTTAAGTTGTTTAACGTCTCCGGGTCGTTTGGTTTAAGAACCAAAGCCTTTTCATAATTATAAATCGAAGGAGCAACTTGATTTAGTTTGTAATAACAATTTCCAAGATTAAAATACACTTCGGCAGAATGTAATTTATCTTCTTTTATGATATTTTCATAAACCTGCGCAGCTTCTTTATATTGCCCTTTTTGGTACAATGCATTGGCCGATTCAAAGCGACCTTGCGCAAAGAAAACCTGCGAGATGAATAAAAAGAGATATAGTATGTTTTTCATTTTCTATTATAATAAAGATTATCAACTTTGCGAACTTAAATTCGACTCAATCTAAATCAATTTTCTTAGCGAACTTTGCGGTAAAAAAAATTAAACAATCTGTTTTTCTAATTCAGAAATAATCAATACAGCCTTATCATAATCCTGCTGAATTGAAGCGCTCGATGCTGGTGCATAACGGGCAAATTCGCAGTTTTCAGTCAAAGCAATAAAATTCTGAACCGTTTCTGGATTTGCATTTCTAGATAACAGCAATTCTCTTATATTGTCTTTGCTCATTTCTGAAGTTTCGATATGTAGTTTTGCTTTCAAGAAATTATGCATTGCTTTTTCAAGTGCAATATAGAAAGGCTCCTTGTTGTTAAGATGTTTCTTCGCTTGCGATAAATATTTTTTAGCCAGCTTATTATTCATTCTAATTCTATTTCCAGTAACATCACTATCCATAGCTTCTTTCTTCTTTCTAGCCAGAATGATTATCGGGATAATGATAAATGGAGCAAACAATAATCCTAAATACAGATTCGAATCATAAAAATCTTTTTTCTCAATAGGAATTAATGCTGTTCTAGATTTAATATTTTTGAATTGATCTGCTTTGGCCACAACATTTTTAGCGGCTCCTGTATTTGCTTCTGCAGGTGTTGGTCAGTCTAACACATCAATCATAATTTCTTTTGAAGTGATGGTTTTATAAGTACCCGTACTCAAATCAAAATAAGAAAACTGCATTGGCTTGATGGCATATTTTCCTCTGTATTGTGGTACAATAGTATATTTATCTGTAATTCTTCCAGACATACCTGTCAAAGAAGTGGTCACGTTTTCATCATGAACAGGATCATACATTTCTAATGCGTTCGGTACAACTGGTTTTGGAAGTGTAAATAACTTCATGTTTCCAGTTCCCTGAGCACTTACTATTAAGTCAAGACCTTCACCATTTTTAAGCGTTGTTTTTGAAGGCGTGACAGTAAAATTGAATCTTCCGACAGCACCAGTAAAGCCTTCAGGTTTATTGGCTTCAGGAAGCGGTCGCACATTGATAGTTTTGGCACCAGCAGAAACCACTTTATTGTCTTCTGTAATGATCATCTGACCAAACATATCACGACGATTTGTTGGCAATTGCACGCCAATATCTAATGAAAGAGGTTCAATAGTAAGTCTTCCTGATTTTTGAGGATATAAAATGGTCTTTTTTAAGATTACATAGTACGCCTGCTGACCTTGATAAGATCCTTGTTGTACAGAAAGTTGTTTGACATCAATGTTCTGATTCCAGAAATCATTGTATTTCGGTTTTGCTAATTCTTTAAAACCAGTAACGCCAATGTTATTAAAATACAGTTTATAAACAACCGTAATAGGTTCGTTTAAGTATGGATTTGTTTTTGAGATTTCAGCAACAAGTTCCAATAATTCATTTCCAGACCCTTGTGGTCTGTCATTTGGATCTCTTTCCTGAGCCACAGCATTGGTTACTGTAACCTTTATCGGATTGGTTTTGTAAACCTGACCGTTGAATTCTATTGCGGCCTGCTTAATGGTGACAACTCCTTTTCTCTCAGGCTGCAAGATATAAGAATATATTTTCTGAAAAGAGCTTCGCCCATTTATCCAAGACTGACTAATCTGTTGGCTTGGTTAGCTGCGACCATTTTAAACCCCTCAAAAGAAGGTTGCTCGAAATTATCTCCGTCAACATTCATGATGAAGTCGATGCGAAGTCTTTCATTTATTCCAAGCGAGTTTTTGCTGACTCTGGCTTCAAACTGTACTTGAGCCATAAGTCCTTGAAAAGTGAGTAGAAATAGAATTAAATATCTTTTCATTACTTGTTTAATCGTTGTTTTTAATGCTTAATCGTTTAAACGTTATTTTGTTTAATCGTATTGTTTGGATCAAATAAACAAATTAACGGTTAAACGATTAACCAAATTTTACCAGTCTTTTTCTGTTTTCTTAGGATTAGTTTTTACTTTTTGAGCATTTACTTTGTCCTGAATTTTCTTTTCCTCATTATTTACAGCGTCAAGCAAATTCTGAACACGTTCTTTTGATATTCCTCCAGGCTGTGGTTTTGGCTCTCCTTGATTATCAGATTTGTCATCTTTCTTAGGATCGTTTTTACCGTCTTTTTTGTCTTTATCTTGGTCGCCTTTGTCGTCTTTTTTATCCTTGTCTTTATCTTTATTTTTGTCCTTGTCTTTATCTTTGTTTTTATCCTTATCCTTATCCTTGTCTTTGTCCTTGTTTTTATCTTTCTGATCGTTTTTAGGAGGATTCTCTTTTAATTTTTGTTTTGCGTAAGCATAATTGTAACGTGTTTCATCATCAGTCGGGTCGTTACGAAGTGCTTGTTTGTAAGCTTCAACGGCTTGAGAATAATCTTTCTCTTTCATGAAAGTATTTCCAAGATTATGATAAGCCTTGTGTTTTTCAGGTCTCGTTTTGGCATTTTTTATCGCTTTCGCGTAAGCAAATTTAGCTTCCGAAATCTGATTTTGTCTATAAATGGTATTTCCTAAATTATATGGAGCTGCTGATTTTTTAGGAAATTTTGATTCCGAAATTCTATAGTTTACCTCAGCATCAGTAAATTTATTCTGTTTATATTCTTCATTACCAGCAGGCAATGATTTGTCCTTTTCTTGTGCAGCAGCTGCAAAAGAAACCGTTAGTAAAATATAAAGGATTAAATTTTTCATTCTAATTTTGTTTTCTGTTCTGAATTTCACTCTGAACATTTATTTCTTTTCATTAAATAAATCCAACTCTTTGATCCAGCTTGTTTTTCTTTCTAATAAGAAAATGTCTAGGAAAAGCAGTAAAAATGCAAATCCGATAAACCATTGGAACTGCGATTGAAATTCTGCCATTTGTGTAGCTTCAAATTCTGTTTTCTGAATATTGTTTAAAGCATTTTTGACATATTCTAAAACTTCTTTCGTGCTTCCGCCGTAAACATAACCACCTTTTGTTGCTTTTGCAATTGTTTTTAAACCTTCTTGATTTAATTTGGTAATAACTATTTCTCCATTTTGGTCTTTTTGATAGCCTCTTACAACGCCATTTTCTTTTAACGGAATTGTTCCTCCTCTTTCTGTTCCAACACCAATTGTGATGATTTTCATTCCTAATTTATTGGCTTCTTCTGCCGCGGCAGTTGCACCTTCAGAATGATCTTCACCGTCAGAAATCAGAATTAATAATTTACTGGTCTTACTCTTTTCATCAAAATAAGTAGAGGATAATTTAATCGCTTCATCCAAAGAGGTTCCTTGAGAAGAAACCATTCCTGGATTCATACTCTGCAAGAACATTTTTGCAACGCTGTAATCTGATGTAATGGGTAAAACTGGGAAAGCACTTCCTGCATACGCTACAATTCCGATTCTATCGCTTCCTAAATTGTTAATGATTTGAGAAACCAACTGCTTACTTTTATCCAAACGGCTAGGAACAACGTCTTCTGCCAACATACTTTTAGAAACGTCGACAGCAAAAACAATATCAATACCTTCTCGTTTTACGGTTTCCATTTTGGTTCCGATTTTCGGATTTACCAAGCCAATAATCAAACAAGTAAGTGCCAAAAGAATTACAACAATTTTTAAAACAGGTTTAAAAACCGATTTCTCAGGGCTCAATCTTTTTACCATTTCCAGATCACCAAATTCACGTTGCGTTCTTCTTTTCCAATACATATTGAAAAGAAAAATACATACCACAATTGGGATAAGTAATAAGAGATATAAATATTTTTTTTCGTCTAATTCCATAAATATTTTTAAAATTCCAATCTCAAATAATGCTGAGATAAATTCCAAATTCCAAACTTGTTTTAAGCTCCAATTCTAAAAATTCCAAATTCCAATTTGTTGTTTGGAATTTTTAGAATTGGAATTTTTTAATTTTTTCAAAATTAAATGAAGCTTCTATAAACCGTATTTCTTAATCCAACTTCAAGCAATAACATTAAACCTGCAAATAAGACAAAAAACCTATATTTTTCGTCGTAATCGTAGAATTTCAGTTCCTGAATTTCTGTCGTTTCCAGTTTATTGATCGATTTGTATATTTCTGCTAATTTATCATTGCTTGTTGCTCTAAAGTATGTTCCGTCTGTTTTTTGGGCAATACTTTTCATCAGCCTTTCATCGATTTCAACTTTTTGCATTTTGAATAAGAAACCTCCGTTTGGTGCGTATGCGTATGGAGATTCTGCCATTCCGTTTGTTCCAAGACCAATTGTATAAACTTTTATTCCGTATTGTTTTGCAATATCAGCGGCAGTTTCTGGTTCGATAAAACCAGCATTGTTAACACCGTCAGTAAGTAAAATAATTACACGGCTTTTTGCTTTGCTATCTTTCAAACGATTTACAGCAGTTGCCAATCCCATTCCAATTCCAGTTCCGTCTTGTAAAACCGTATCGTATTTAATTCCTTTTATAGCTTCAAGAATAATAGCTTTATCGCTTGTAACAGGCGTTTTGGTGTATGCTTCAGAAGCGTACAAAACCAATCCGATTCTGTCATTTGGTCTTTCTTCAACGAAATCGGCAGCAACTCTTTTTAAAGCTTCCATACGATTTGGCTTTAAATCTTTTGCCAGCATAGATCCAGAAACGTCAATTGCCATTACAATATCAATTCCTTTTGTTGTTTTAGTCTGGTTGCTAATATCTACAGTTCTTGGGCGTGCCAATGCTATAATTAATGAGCTTAAAGCGAGAATTCTGAAGACGTATAAAGCAGGTTTGAACTTGATCCAAAACGATTGATTATTTTGAAATCCTGCTGTCGAACTCATTTTTAAGGTAGCCGACTGCTGGTTGCGTTTCCAGAAAAACCAGATTACTGCAATCGGAATTAATAGAAACAACCAAAGGAACTCTGGATTTAAAAAAGTGATCTTGCTCATTAGTTGTTTGCTCTTTGAAGTTCAACAGAATTTAATATTCGGGTCGTGATTTCATTTGCATAAGTATCGCCTTCTTCATGTAAAATCAGGATTTGCTGTAAACCTTGATCTTGTTTGAAAAGTAACAATTCATAATATGCTTTTGTACTCGTTTTAGTTGCTGGATTCAAAACAGTCATTGTTCCGTAACCTTTTACTCCCTGAATACCTTCATTAGTTTGAAAATCTTCTTGTTTTACTATAATATTTTGTCCGCCTTGAGCCTCAATAATTTTTAAAGTGCCTTCGAGAGTTTTACTTAAATCAATATCTGTTGGCTGTTTGAATTTAGATGTTGAAACCGTTACGTAAAAATTATCAATCATACTTCCGTATGCAAAAAGCTGCATTTCTTTGATAAGTGCCATTGCTTCTTTTGGAAGTGCTTTTTGCGCGTCCATTCTTTTTAAAACCTTTGGCGTTTCAATAATAACAGCAGGACTTCCGTAAGCACTTTTTACCCACTCGCCTTCTAATAATTCTTTAGAAGGGTGACCAATTACATTGTCTTTTACATAATTGAACCCTTTGGTAACCACAAAGAAAGTTGTGGTAGCAAACAATAAAAGTATGATAGCGGCAACGGAATAACCAATTCTTGCATTACGCTGTTTTTTAAGCTGTGCCTGAATTTGTTTTTGTCTTTGCGCTTCGTTTAATAACTGATCTTCAATTTCTTCTGGAACTTCAGTTGGAATTGCATTATCAAGGGTTAAAATTACTTTCTGAATTTTATTTCTATCATCGGTAATTTCAAAATCAAGCGGTTTAGATTTCGCAAATTTTACCAAATCGGCCTGACGTAAAACGCGTTCTAAATTTTCAACCGTTTCTGGTGTAAGGGTCATTTTCTTTTTGGTCGAAGCTTCTCTAATCGCAGCAATTAACTCAGAAGTTGTGCTCTCCATTGCAGGAATATGAATGGCTTCTTCAATATAATTTCTAGCAATATCGGTCAGTTCGCTATAGTATTCTTTAATTTCTCCTTTTTGAACCAGTTCTTTTTGTTCTAGATTATTTAATAAACTAGTCGCTTTTTCGATAGGAGTTTTATAAACTTCCTCTTCGATTTTTTTCAACTGGCGTTTTTTTACATACCAGTAAACAAAAGCACCAATTCCTAAAATGGCTAGAACTATTAAAGTGTAAATCCACCAATTTCCCATTCCTTCATCAACAGAAGAAATATCTTTAATGTCGTACATTTTCTGCTGTAAGGTATCAACCTTTACAGCGGCAACTTCAACTTTAATAGAATCAGAGTAAAAAGGTTTTTTATCAATTAAAATTTTGATGCTCGGAATCGTGTAACGGCCAGAATCAAACTGCGTTAAACCATATTTTTTTATAAGTTCGTAATTGGTGGCATCTTTCTTAACCGTATCAATTGGATAAGACTGGATAACTTCTAACCGAACCGATATTTTTAAGTTTGGGAAATTCAACTTTTGATGTTGAAGTCACAACTGTTTTCAGGGTCAGTTTGAACTCGGCACCAATTTTATTTTTGGTGGTATCAATACTTGTTTCTACTTGTTTTTGCTGAGCAAAAATCATGGTAGAAAAAAGCAATAAAAATATATAAAGTTTAAATTTCATTTGATTAACGATTGAAGATTTTAGATTAACGATTTTTGATGGTTAATCAAAACTGCCAAATTTTATCGTGATTTAAAATAGCCTAATAGTTTAGTAACGTAATTTTCGTCTACTCTGGTATTTACAATTCCTGCTCCAGATTTACGGAATGTGTCTTTAAAGTAGTTCAGCTTTTCTTGATAATGTTTTTCATAATTCATTCGAACAGCTTTAGAACTTGTATCAACCAATTGTATTTTTCCGGTTTCGGCATCCAGCATGCTTACCATTCCTAAATTTGGTATTCTTTCTTCGCGAATATCGTATACACGAACACCTGTAATGTCATGTTTTTTTGAAGCAATCTTTAATGTATGCTCATAAGAATCAGACATAAAATCAGAAATCATAAAAATAATAGCTTTCTTTTTCTGGGTTCCAGATAAGAATTTCAAGGCTTGAGCAATGTCTGTTTTATGACTTTTTGGTTCAAATTCAATCAATTCACGAATGATGCGAAGTACGTGAGAACGTCCTTTTTTAGGCGGAATATACAATTCTACAGTATCAGAGAATAATATTAAACCAATTTTGTCATTATTCTGTGTAGCCGAAAAAGCCATCGTTGCCGCAATTTCGGTGACGATGTCTTTCTTGAATTGATTTTTAGAACCAAAAGATTCCGAACCCGAAATATCGACCATTAAAACCATGGTTAATTCGCGTTCTTCTTCAAATACTTTAACGTGAGCTTCATTGTAGCGTGCGGTTACATTCCAATCGATGTTACGAATATCATCTCCGTATTGGTATTGACGCACCTCGCTAAACGTCATTCCTCGTCCTTTGAATGAAGAGTGGTATTCTCCCGAAAAGATATGATTACTCAGTCTTTTCGTTTTGATTTCTATTTTCCGTACTTTTTTTAAAAGCTCTTTTGTATCCATTCTATTTGTTTAAAGTTTAAAGTTTAAAAGTTTCAAGTTCGTTTTGCAACAACTTGAAACCTGAAACCTGAAACAAATTTTTAAGGTACTTCAATCTCGTTAACGATTTTGTTGATAATGTCTACAGAAGTGATGTTTTCTGCTTCTGCTTCGTAAGTGATTCCAACTCTGTGACGTAATACATCGTGAACAACTGCACGAACGTCTTCTGGAATTACATAACCACGACGTTTGATGAAAGCATAACATTTAGCAGCATTAGCCAAGTTGATACTTCCACGAGGAGAAGCTCCAAAACTGATAAGCGGTTTTAAATCGGCTAATTTGTATTTTTCTGGGTAACGTGTAGCGAAAATAATATCAAGAATATATTTCTCGATTTTTTCATCCATATAAACTTCACGAACAGCTTCCTGAGCACGTAAAATCTGATCTACAGAAACTACCGGATTTACTTTTTCGTAAGTTCCTTTTAAGTTTTGACGAATTACAAAACGCTCTTCATCAATTTTTGGATAATCAATAACAGTTTTCAACATAAAACGGTCAACTTGTGCTTCAGGAAGTGCATACGTTCCTTCTTGCTCAACTGGGTTTTGTGTTGCTAATACTAAAAACGGACGGTCTAATTTAAATGTAGTGTCACCAATAGTAACTTGTTTCTCCTGCATCGCCTCTAATAAAGCAGATTGAACCTTTGCTGGAGCACGGTTAATCTCATCGGCAAGTACGAAATTGGCGAAAATTGGTCCTTTTTTAATTGAGAACTCATTTGCTTTAATATTGTAAATCATGGTTCCGATAACATCGGCAGGTAATAAATCTGGCGTAAACTGGATACGGCTGAAAGATCCTTGAACTGCTTGAGAAAGCGTGTTGATGGCTAAAGTTTTTGCCAGACCAGGAACTCCTTCCAATAAAATATGCCCTTGTCCAAGTAATCCGATCAATAGACGCTCGACCATATGTTTCTGACCCACAATAACTTTGTTCATTTCCATTGTAAGAAGGTCTATAAAAGCACTTTCTCTCTCAATTTTTTCATTTATCGCTCTAATGTCTAAAGTCGTTGTATTTTCTTCCATATAAATATTTTTAAAACCTTGATTTTAACGCCTAATTTTTGAGAGTGCAAATTGAATATTTTTTAAGAAGTAAGATGTTAAAGAATGGTTAAAACTTCGACCAAAGACCTAATTTTAAGGACTAATTGTGAATCTATTTTTATATTTTTAAGAACTTTGATGATTATGTTTTAGTAAAGCATAATTATTACCAAAAATAACGCATAATTATTATGAGCAAAACAGTCTTATCGCCTATAATTTCGGGCACTATGAATTGGGGAGTTTGGGATAAAAACCTTACAACTAAAGAAATGGAAAACATGATACAGGTGAGTATCGAAAACAAAATTACGACTTTTGATCACGCGGATATTTACGGTTCGTATACGACCGAAGCCGATTTTGGAAAAGCCTTTCACGCAAGTAAGATTGCCCGTGAAAAATTACAATTAATTACCAAGTGCGGAATTCAGATGATTGCTGATAAACGCCCCGAAAACAAAATCAAACATTACGATTATTCCAAAGACTATATTATTAAGTCTGTAGAAACATCTTTGAAGAATTTAAAAACAGATTATGTAGATGTTTTTTTACTTCACAGACCAAGTCCGTTAATGCAAGCTGATGAAATTGCAGAAGCGGTTGAGAAATTAAAAGGAGAAGGAAAAATTATTGATTTTGGACTTTCAAACTTTACAAGTTCACAAACTGAATTGATTCGTCAGAAAACAGAAGTAAGCTATAATCAAGTTCAGTTTTCTGCTACGCATTATGAAGCAATGACTGACGGAAGTTTAGATTATATGCAGACTAACGGAATTCGACCTTTATCATGGAATCCGCTAGGAACGGTTTTTAGAGAAGATACAAAACAAACTCGCCGTTTGAAAAAACTGTTTTCTACTTTATTAGAGAAATATCATTTAGGTGCAGATACACTTTTATTAGCATGGATTTTAAAACATCCAGCAAGAGTTATTCCTATTGCAGGAACTGTTAACGTTGCCAGAATTCAATCTCTGTCAAAAGCAGTTGAATTAGAAATGGATAAAGAAGATTGGTTTGCGATCTGGACTGAAAGTATGGGCGACGATGTGCCTTAATTTTTAAGTATTCAGTCGCAGTGACAGTATTCAGTTAAACGCGTAAAAAATAGTAGCCACAGATTAAAAGAATTTTCACAGATTGAAAAATCATTTAAATCCTTTTAATCTGTGGCAAAATGAAATCAACAAAATGAAAAAAACAGTTTTAATTACTGGTGCTACAAGCGGAATTGGAAAAGCAACCGCTCAGATTCTGGCAAAAAACAATTATAAAGTTATCCTTTGCGGAAGGCGTAAAGACCGTTTAGAAGAACTCGAGAAAGAACTTTCGGCTTTTACAGAAGTACATTCTTTAGAATTTGATGTTCGTAATAAAGAAGAAGTTTTAGAAAAAATAGGTGCTTTGCCAAACGATTTTTCTGCGATTGACGTTTTAATTAATAATGCAGGAAATGCCCATGGTTTAGATCCGATTCAAAATGGAAATTTAGACGATTGGGATGCGATGATTGACATTAATGTAAAAGGACTTTTGTATGTCTCAAAAGCGATAATTCCGCAGATGGTTGAAAGACAATCTGGGCACATCATTAATATCGGTTCAACAGCGGCAAAAGAGGTTTATCCAAACGGAAATGTATATTGTGGTTCTAAACATGCAGTTGATGCAATTACGGCTGGAATGAGAATCGATTTAAATCCGTTTGGAATTCGAGTTGGAGGCATTCACCCAGGTATGGTTGCAACAGAATTTAGCGAAGTTCGATTTAAAGGAGATGTGGAAAGAGCCGCAAATGTTTATAAAGGATTTGATCCGTTACAGGCAGAAGATATTGCCGATATTATTCACTTTGTAGTTTCACGACCTTATCATGTAAATATTGCCGATTTGGTTGTTATGAGTACAGCACAGGCCTCTTCGACGATTGTTAAAAAGAATATTTAAAACTAGATTATTAGACTTCTTAGAAAGTCGGATCTTTAGTTTAACTTAGGAAACTGAAAATCAATCTGAGAAGTCTAAAAATCTAAGTCAGTCTAATAATCTAAAAAGAATGATTAATAAGCGCCTTTTAATTAAAAATCTCCTCGCTCATAATGACGAAAGCAGTTTTTATGATAAGAAAAGGCAGTTGAATCTTCATTCGCGCGAAGGGAAGGGCAAGTTTCTAAAGCACATTTGCGCGTTATCCAATTCCAACCCAAACAATAATTCTTATATCGTTGTTGGGGTAGAAGATCAAGATAATGAGATTGTAGGCGATGATTTCTTCGATGATAGCCGAATTCAGAATCTGGTAAATGCATTTTTAGAAAATCCTCCAAAAATTCAATACGAAAACGTCCCTTTTCCCAATCTTCCAAAAGACAAAGTAATCGGTCTGGTTACCATAAAACCTAAAAGTAAAATCTCTTATTTTAAAAAAGGAATCCATACTATTCTAGCCAATAGCGTTTTTGTGAGACGTGGCAGTAATTCAATTCCACTAGGAGAACATGAGGTAATCGAAAAGAGCAATCAAAACACAGAAACGGTAATTGGAATAGAAAATAGCTCTCGAAACAGTATTCAATATACTTTAGACGGCGTTATCGATTTTATGAATTTCAGACATAAAGATATGTCGCCAAAATACCGTGTTTTTAAAGAATTATTCGTGATTTGTTGGGCTGGAGTTCCGAAAAAATTACGTGATAAAACGTATTTGTCTCGCGTAGATATCGAATTGATAAACGAACAAATTAAGCTTTTTTATTCGGCACAAGATGTTGTTACAATACAATATAATGATGATACTTTTACCATTACAGAATATGTTCCGCTGGGATTAAATGACAAAACGAGTTATTATCCGTTAGAAGAACAAACGATTCATTTCTTTGATAATGGTTATTATAAAATAGATCGCCAAATGCTTTTTCAGCCACCAGAGTTCAACCGAAAAATGTTGTATCATATTTATAATTCAAATATGGCTTTGCTCGGAAAACTTCAAAAAGAAATTGCATTATCGGATCGTGAAATGAAAGATCTGGAAAATCTTCCTTCTACTTTTATGATTTGTCATTTGAATGGTTTTGAGGATGCCAGACAAAAATTAATAGATGCAAAATTGCTTTTAAAACCGTATAAAAATGTGTACTCTTCATTTAAAGAAGCTTTGAGGGTTTTACGTAAGATGAAATATGATGTTCAGTAGAAAAGGCTCTAAGTTGCTGAGATGCTAAGAATCTAAGGTTTTTTCTATAAAGATACACTGCAATGCGTCTAGCTCACGCTGAAATTCTTATTGAAAATTCAAATATTTCTTTACTTCTTCATGCGGAAATAGAGGTTCTTTTGGGGCGTATGTATAAGATGTACTTCAAAATAAGTCGTTGTCAAATTATGCATCCTAGTTTTTTACAAGCAGACAGTAAATCCAATCGAAATGCGTTTACATTAAAGTCTTCTAGTTTCTTCTGTTTTTCCTGTAGTATTTGAGTTGATTTATATAATAGTTCAAACACATAGGAACAAATTTCTTCTTCTGATGATAACATTTGCAACTTTACAAAATCGGGTTTAACAGTGTAATGACCAACATTATAGGAGTAAAATTCTGTGAATGAAGAAGGAATTTCCACTCTTTTTTGAAATCGAAATGGGTAGGTTTTGTGACTTTCAATTAGTTGAAAATCTATCCAGAGATGTTCCATACAACCGCCATAATCCTTATGTAATTCATTTTCAATACCGCTGATATGCTTGTTGATTACATCGACAATTTTACTTTTGTAATCAGCATCTGTGATGTTTGCATTAAATGATACTCTCAGAGGTTCTTCAGATGGTTTTATACGTTCTTTTGGAAATTCCCGAATTACGCCCATTTTAAATACCCCAATCGAACTAAAATCCATAATTTTAGTGAATGATTTATTTATTATTCCGACTTCCTTTCGATGAAGAATTTTACTAATTTCTTCGATAATATTTGACTTTTTAACTAACGAACTTTTATTTGACGAAATACACAGATAGAGTTCGTCTTCTAAAAAAAAGCTATTTAGTGACTGATTAACTATTTCAGAATTAAAATCTTTGTTAACTCCACAATAAAACCATTTTAAATTTTCTTCATTTTTAGCTAATTGTCCTTCTTCGTTAAGCCAATTTGATAAGTAAAATTTACTTTTATATAATCTAAAGAGTTGTTTTGAATCCATGTGCTAATTCTTATTTAGAAAATGTGCAGGCGCAAATGTAGTCAACATATCTTTAAAGAAAGAATATTCTTTCTTTTTTATTATTGAAAATTCAAATATTTCTTTATTTCTTCATACGGAAATATAAGTTCTTTTGGACCATCTGCGTAGGATGCCGCTTCGTATGAGTTGTAATATAAAAGCAAGCCTTCGGAAGTGTAAAAAATATTTTGAGGTAGTTGAAATTTATCATTTTCAAACATTAAACCTGTAGCGTTGATATTGGCTTTTTCTGGAATTTTATATTTTGATCTGAATGTTTTTTCAGCGAAAGTTTTAAACTCGTTTTCGTTTTTAAATAACTGATTATTGAAAATGGTTTTTCCTGTTTTTTTATCGAATAATAAAGAGCGATAACCTTGATAACCGTGAGCGCCGCCAGTAAAAGTATAATGGTCAATTTTAAGATTTAAAATCTGGTCCGATTCAAATTCGACATTTCCAATGATTTTTGCTTCCCAGCCAAAGGTATCGTTTGGAAATTTTTGATGCATTTCTTGATAGGAGGCAATAAAAGATTTTGCCAATGCTTTGTAGCCATCAACTTTTACCGAATCGTCTTCAAAAAACACAATCTCTTTAATGACGGCAAATACTTTTTTATTAATGCTGTCTGAGGTTACTTTAACATTTTTAGCAATTGGAACTTCTATGGTGATTTTTGGGCAATCATTTTTGCATGGGACAGTAGATTTCTCTTCAAATGTTTCATTCTCAAATGAAAGCTCTTTTTTGCAACTTGTAAAAATCAAACACAAAAAGAGTATAAATAATGAATTTTTCATATCAAAAAGTGTTAATTATCTACAAAGGTAAGAAGTTGTGTCGCGATAAAATAAATTAAGCGGTAAATTTGTAAAAGAATTAAGGATTTAAAATTTATAACTATATGAAATTCAATACAAAAGTTATTCACGGAGGACAGCATCATGATCCAAGTACAGGCGCTGTTATGCCGCCAGTGTACCAAACTTCAACATTTGTACAAACAAGTCCAGGGAAACCTTTGGCAGATTACGAATATAGTAGAGCTTCAAACCCAACACGTACGGCTTTAGAAGAGGCGCTGGCTAGTATTGAAAACGGAACTCGCGGATTAGCATTTTCGTCTGGTCTTGCAGCTACAGATTGTGTTTTAAGATCTTTTAAAGCTGGAGACGAAATCATTGCAATGGATGATTTGTATGGCGGAACTTACAGAATGTTTTCTCGTGTTTATAAAGATTCGGGAATTAAATTTCATTTTGTTGATATGACGAATATCGAAAAACTGAAAAGTTTAATTAACGAAAATACGAAGTTAATTTGGGTAGAAACACCAACAAATCCGTTGATGAAATTGGCAGATATTCAAGAAATTGCAAAAATTACTAAAGAGAAAAATATTCTTCTTGCGGTTGATAATACTTTTGCAACGCCTTATCTACAAAAGCCTTTAGATTTAGGAGCAGACATTGTAATGCACTCTGCTACGAAATATTTAGGAGGTCATTCTGATGTTATTGCTGGAGCATTAATTGTAAAAGACGCAGCCCTTGGAGAACAATTGCATTTTCAGCAATTTGCAACAGGAGCGACTCTTGGCCAATGGATAGTTTCTTGGTTTTAAGAGGAATCAAAACGTTAGCTTTAAGAGTTCAGAGGCATTGTGAAAATGGAGAAAAAGTAGTTGAATATTTGAACAACCATCCTAAAATTAAAACGGTTTATTATCCAGGTTTAAAAAATCATCCGTTTCACGAAATTGCTAAGAAGCAAATGAAAGCTTTTGGAGGAATGGTTTCTTTTGATTTTAAATCAGGAAAGAAAGAAGATTCTATCACATTTTTAGAAAAATTGAAAGTGTTTACTTTGGCAGAATCTCTTGGTGGAGTTGAATCATTGGCTAACCACCCAGCTTTAATGACGCACGCTTCTATTCCTGCAGATAAAAGAGCAGAAGTTGGTATTACAGATGATTTAGTTCGATTGAGTGTTGGTATTGAAGATGCAGAAGATTTAATTGCCGATTTAGAGCAAGCTTTAGCTTAATATAAATTCCAATAAGAAAATCCCAAATTCCAATTTTTCTTTCGGAGTTTGGGATTTCTTATTTTAAAATTTCTTAGAATAGAAGATACTAAAGTGTCTAATGAAAAATCCCAAATTCACAATCTTAAAATTGGAATTTGGGATTTTTTATATTTTGAGATTTAATTTTTTTTAGAATTCTAAATAGTAGATGTATCCAAAGTTAAACCAAACCTGCCAATCGTTAGATTTGTTTTCTTTGTAAATATCTTTGTTTGGGTTTAATCCGTCAATCCAGTCTGAGCTGTACATATGAAAACGAGTTTCAAACATTAAATCACTCATTTCAGTTAGTTTATAATGTACACCTACTGCTGCTGTTGCCGCTAAAGCTACACCAGTTTCTGTAGAAAAACCATGTGCACGTCCGTCAGATGGAGTTAAGTATTTTCCTGGGGTATTAGCAGGAAGTGTAATGTCTCCTAAATGTGACCCAACTTTTGCTGAATAGTAGCTCACTTGAAACCCTACAGCTCCATACGGACTGAAGCTACCAACTGTGTTTTCGAAATCGTGGATTTTCATAAAAGGAGAAAATTCCATCTGTGCTCCCAAGCTTACTATGCTAGAACTTGCATGCATGTTTCTTAATTGTGTTGCAAATACTCCGTTAGGTTTGTATTCAACCCATTGGCCGTGGTGTTTTAAAGTGGTTCTGCTATAAGACAGATCAGATCTTACTTTAAAATGTTCTGTGAAAAAATTTTCTCTATTGTTATTGGCAGAAAAGTTTATAAAGTGCATGATTCCAATGCCAAAACCTGTGTTTCCGACATTATTATCAAAGTTGTTTCTTTCTCCAAAATCGGACTGTAAAGTTACTGGTCACTGCGTAGATTCCGATCTCTTGGGCTAATCCTTGTGCTGATACAGCAGTTGAGATGCCCAATAAGGCAAATAATGTGATAAATAGGTGCTTAGGCATTTTTTAGGGGCTTACAAATCTCGGCAAATATATAAAAAACATAATCGATTCAAAATATTAAATTGCTGTATTGAAAAATAACTAGCAAAATACTTAATTTACTAACTTTTAAAAGGTGTTTTGCGTGTAAACACCTACAGGTAAAATGCGTTTTTTTCTATTGTTTGAAAAAAACACAAATCGCTTCAAAAAAGTGAAAAATGTAACATCGAATCATTATTTGATATATCTTTGTCCGTTAAAACGAAAACGTTTTCTTAAACGTAGTTTCTTATTTTTTTATAAGAGTAAAAATTAAATCTAAATTATCTGAAAATTTATTTTAAAGATGGAACAAAAAATAAATGAATTTATGGCTCTTGTTGAGTCAAAAAATCCAAACGAGCCAGAATTTCTTCAAGCAGTTAGAGAATTCGCAGAAACTGTAATTCCGTTTATATCTGAGCGTAAAAAATATGACGGAAAGAATATCCTTTTAAGAATCGCTGAACCAGAAAGATCAATAATATTCAGAGTTCCGTGGGTAGATGATAAAGGAGAAATTATCGTAAATAGAGGTTTCAGAATTCAAATGAACTCTGCAATTGGACCTTACAAAGGAGGAATTAGATTTCATCATTCGGTAAACTTATCAGTTTTAAAATTCTTGGCATTTGAACAAGTATTTAAAAACAGTTTGACAACACTTCCGATGGGAGGTGGAAAAGGAGGTTCTGATTTTGATCCAGAAGGAAAATCTGATGCTGAAATTATGCGTTTCTGCCAGTCATTCATGACAGAATTATGCCGTCATATTGGTCCAGATCTTGACGTTCCAGCTGGAGATATTGGTGTTGGCGCACGTGAAATCGGTTACTTGTTTGGTCAATACAAAAGAATTAGAAATGAATTTACAGGAGTTTTAACTGGAAAAGGTTTGGCTTATGGAGGTTCATTAATCAGACCAGAAGCTACAGGATATGGAGTAGTTTATTTTACAGATCAAATGCTTCGTACAATTGGTCACGAAATTAAAGGAAAAAGAGTTGCTATTTCTGGATTCGGAAATGTGGCTTGGGGTGTTGCTTTAAAAGTAAATGAACTAGGAGGTAAAGTAGTTACTATTTCTGGAACCTGATGGTTATATTTATGATGAAGAAGGTATCTCTGGAGAAAAAATCGAACATATGGTTGAGATGAGAGCTACTGGAGATAATAGAGCAGAAAGATATTTAGAGAAATATCCAAATGCTATTTTCCACAAAGGAAAGAGCCCTTGGGAAGTAAAAGTAGATATTGCTATTCCATGTGCTACTCAAAATGAATTGAATGGTGACGATGCTAAGAAATTAATAGATAATGGCGTTTTATGTGTTACGGAAGCTGCCAATATGCCTTCTACTTTAGATGCTATTAAACTTTTCTTAGATAGTAAGGTGTTATTCGCTCCTGGAAAAGCTGCAAATGCTGGAGGTGTTGCTGCTTCTGGATTAGAAATGACTCAAAACTCAATTCGTTTAAACTGGACTAGTGAAGAGGTAGACTTGAGATTGAAAGAAATCATGATCGGAATTCATAACCAATGTAAAAAATACGGTGCAGAAGAAGACGGATATGTTAACTACGTAAAAGGAGCTAATATTGCTGGATTTGTAAAAGTTGCCGACGCTATGCTTGCACAAGGTGTAGTTTAAGATTTAATTGCAATATTTAAAATTACCCTCGTTATCTTAATAAGATATCGGGGGTATTTTATTTGTGCTAAAAATTAAATAAAAACCCGATTGTATTATATTTGTCTATTCGAATACATTATATGATGAAAAAAGTATTTTTCTGCGGTTTGTTTTTACTTCTAATTCAGTTTTGCGAAGCGCAGAGCAAATTGTCTTGGCAGGGATATTTTTCATTTAATGAAGTAAAAGACATTTCAGAATCTGGAACAACTGTTTTTGCGGCTTCCGAAAACGCACTGTTTTCAAAAAATACAACAACAAATGTTCTTAAAACGACGACGACTGTTGATGGACTTTCCGGCCAGACCATTTCGGCAGTTTATTACAGCGAAGCTTCTAAAAAAACAATCATCGGTTATGAAAATGGTTTGATGATCTTGATTAACGAAGTAGACGGAAGTATTCTAAAAGTTGTAGATATAATCAATAAGCAATTGCCAGCAAATACTAAAAAAATCAATCATTTTATGGAAAATAATGGATTGATATATGTTTCTTGCGATTTTGGAATTGTTCAATTTAATCTTAAAACGTCTCAATTTGGCGACACTTATTTTATTGGAGATAATGGAGCAGAAATAAGCGTAAAGCAAACCACAATGTTTAACGGATTTATTTTTGCGGCAACATCAAGCGGTATTAGAAAAGCGGACATTACAAATGCTAATCTTATAGATTACAGCCAATGGTCACTAGTGAATGGGGGAGATTGGTCAAGTGTTGAGGCTTTGGATTCAGAACTTATTGCCATAAATAGTACGGGGTATATTCATAGATTTAACTCCAATACTTTTGTGGGCTTTTTGCAGCTGCCTCAAGCGTCTGTTGATACACGAGCGAAAAACCATAATTTATTTGTAACAACTGCCAATACAGTATACGTTTATAATAATCAAATGGCGCTGAGTCGACAAATTACAAATTCTCAAGTTTTAGATAATACCTTGAATTTTAGTTGTGCAACTGCAGTTGGAAATCAGATTTTTATTGGAACAAAAGAAAAAGGATTGTTTGCTTCTGCTTTAAATAATGCAACAGCTTTCGAAAACAGTACGCCTAGCGGTCCCGTGCGTAATGATATTTTTTCTATAGATGCCGGTTCAAATGTTTTGTGGGCGGTTTATGGAGATTATGATGCGGTGTATAATCCATACCCTTTGGATAGCTACGGTATTAGTCGATTTAATGCTTCGGGATGGTTAAACATTCCATATTCTGATGTTTATGATGCCAAATCAATAACGAGAATCTATATAAATCCTAATAACGAAAAACAGGTTTATGCCGGTTCTTTTTTCTCTGGATTATTGAAAATTGAAAACGATATTCCAACTCATTTATATAATGAAAAAAATAGTGGTTTAGAGTCACTTAAAACAGCATCGCCAGATTATGTAGATGTCCGAATCAATGCAACGGCTTTTGATAAATCTGGAAATCTTTGGGTGACCAACAGCCGAATCAATAATGGATTGAAAGTTTTAAAAACAAATGGTCAATGGGGAAGTTATTCGATGACTTCGATATCAGACGATGTGGGAGAAGATAACTATTCAAGTATAGTGGTAGATCGCAACAATGTAAAATGGATTGGGACTTATAAAAGTGGAGTTGTAGGATTTAATGAAGCTACAAATACCTTCAAAAAAATGACTTTTGGAACCGATGCTGGAAATCTGCCAATTGCCGATGTTAGAGCAATAGCTTTAGATACAAAAAACCAGCTTTGGATAGGAACAACAAAAGGTTTGAGAGTTCTCTCTAATGTTTCTAGTTTTCAAACAGATAGTCAGTTAAAAGCAAATTCAATTATTATAACCGAAGACGATTTGGCTCAAGAGTTGTTATACGAACAGTTTGTAACTTCCATAGCAGTCGATGGCGCAAATAATAAATGGATTGGAACGGCAGATTCTGGAATATTTATGGTTTCGCCAAATGGCCAAGAAACAAAATATCATTTTACAATAAACAATTCGCCTTTGCCAAGTAATTATATAAATGATGTTAAGATAAATGCTAAAACGGGAGAAGTTTTTATTGCAACCGACAAAGGATTGGTTTCGTTTGGCGGAATTGCAACAGGGGCAAATGACGATTTAAGCAATGTATATGTTTATCCAAATCCTGTACGTCCGACTTATTCGGGAACCGTTAAAGTGGCCGGATTAATTGATAAGGCTAATGTGAAAATCACAGATATAGAAGGAAATTTAGTTTATGAAGTGACTTCTTCTGGCGGAACAATCGAATGGGACACAACTGCTTTTGGGAAGTATAAAGTAGCATCTGGTGTTTACATGGTTTTTATCTCTGCAGAAGATGGAGGAGAAACTAAAGTTAAGAAAGTGATGATTATACGTTAAAGTAATAAGTATCGGTCTCAGTTTTCAGTCTCAAACTCGAAACTTAAAATTGAAACAAAAAAAAACAAAAATTTGTGCTAGTCAAAACAAAAGCCATAGTAATTTCATCTTTAAAATTTCAGGAGAAAAGCTTGATTGTAAAATGCTTTACACTTTCTAGCGGACTGAAATCTTATTTTGTGCGTGACGCTTTTTCGAGTAGGAAAGCAAGTCAGAAAATTGCTTATTTTCAACCATTTTCTATTTTAGAAATTGAAGCTGTGCATAAGAATAAAGGAACTTTAGAGAATTTTAAAGAAATAAAAAGTGCTGTTCCGTTTCAGACTATCCATACTGATATTGTCAAAAGTACCATGGTGATGTTTTTGTCTGAAATGCTTCATTATTCTATTCAAGAAGAAGAGAAAAACGAACAGCTTTTCCTTTTTTTAGAAGCTGCGCTGACGTGGCTGGATCATCATGATGAGATTTCTAATTTTCATTTAATTCTCCTTTTAGAAATCACAAAATATCTCGGTTTTTATCCTGATATTTCTGAAATTGATTTGCCTTTTTTTGAAATGAATGAAGGTGTCTTTACACTTTTTCAAAATGGAAATTTGCTTTCAGAACACGAGACCAACTTGTTTAAAAAGTTATTGGAATTAAAATTCGATAACGATCAAAAAGTCTTTCATGTTTTAGAAAGGCAGATTCTCCTAAAAATTCTAATCGATTATTACAGTCTGCACTTGGAAGGTTTTAAAAGGCCCAAATCTTTGGATATTTTAAAAGAGGTTTTTTCGTGAGAGTATATTTTCTTTAAATTGTATAAAAACAAAAAAGGATCAAGTTTAACTCAATCCTTTTTTGTTTGAGGTTGCTTAACCTTATTATTTGATGAACTTAACTGAAGTGCCTAAGTCGTTTAATTTTAATAAATAAACTCCGTTTGGTAATCCAGAAATTGCAATAGTTTCAGATGAGTTATTGTTGACTCTTTTTACTGCTTTACCATCTATAGAGTAAATTACATAAGAAGAATTTTTAAAATCACTGTTTAATTTTATTTCATCTTTAGACATAGATGCAATAGGGTTGTTTTTTTTATTAAAATCAACAGTGCCTAAAGAAGATTTTTTAACGATGCTAACATTGTCAAAATAGATTGCAGGCAGCATCAAATTGACATCCAGCTGTAAAAAAGCAGCCATTGTTACTGATGTTGTTGGTGCTAAAAATGCTGTTATTTTAAAGTCAAAAGTTACTGTCTTCCAAACGCCAAATTCTCTAGTAAGAAAATCGGGTTGAGCAATAAAAGAGGCTCCTCCTGAAGTTACTTTTATGATTTCATAAGATAGATTGCTAATGTTCATGAAAGAAGGAACATCATTTGGAATATAATAGTCAAACTTTAAAGTGTATTCGTCAAGATCTGATAAAGTAAACTCTTGTTTGAATTGTAAAGTTGGCATCAGACCATTTTCTAAGTCTGATACTGGTAAACCCTTTAAGCTTGAAGATCCACCATTTTTAATTGTTTCTTCTTTTGATGTAGCTCCGTAAATAAAAGTCCATGAATCAGGAGCATTAGCGGTAAATTGTTCAAAACTACCGTTTTGTAGAAGATTCTGGCTTTTTGCAAAACTTACTGTAAGTAAGCATAAGATAAGTAATTTTGTTCTCATACACATTTTTTAAAGTTGGGTATAAAACTACAATTATTAATCTTACAATTCCTAATAATAGATTTCGATATGTTAAAATTTAACAAAAAATCATCACTGTAAACTGTAATGCTGTTAATCTTTTATAAATGCGTATTTGAATTAAGAATTTTTGAAAAAAAGAGCTCTTAATTTCTTATTTTGATAATGATTTCTTTTTTACTCTTAAAAATTGTCTTAAAAGTGCCAACTTTTGGCTTTAGATATTCTACTTCTGACTTAAATTTACTACTTTCGCACCTCGTTTAAGAAAAGGATAAAATGAGTACAAAATTTACTGAATACAAAGGACTTGACTTGCCAACTGTAGCGTCTGAAGTTCTTGATTTTTGGAAGAAAGAAAATATATTTGAAAAGAGTGTAACAACTCGCGAAGGTGCTGAGCCTTTCGTATTTTTTGAAGGTTCGCCTTCAGCAAACGGATTGCCTGGTATTCACCACGTAATGGCACGTGCGATTAAAGATATTTTTTGCAGATATAAAACTCAAAAAGGTTTTCAAGTAAAAAGAAAAGCTGGATGGGATACTCACGGTTTGCCTGTTGAATTGGGTACCGAAAAAGAATTAGGAATTACAAAAGAAGATATTGGTAAAACCATTTCGATCGAAGAATATAACGAAGCGTGTAAAAAAACCGTTATGCGTTATACAGACGTATGGAATGATTTGACTGAAAAAATGGGGTATTGGGTTGATATGGAAGATCCGTATGTGACTTATAAACCAAAATATATGGAGTCGGTTTGGTGGCTTTTGAAACAAATCTACGATAAAGGTTTGTTGTACAAAGGATACACAATTCAGCCGTATTCTCCAAAAGCAGGAACAGGATTGTCTTCTCACGAGGTAAACCAGCCAGGAGCTTACCGTGATGTTACTGATACTACAATTGTAGCGCAGTTTAAAACATTGCCAGAAACATTACCTTCATTCTTGCAAGGTTTTGGAGATATTCACATTTTAGCTTGGACGACAACTCCTTGGACACTTCCATCAAATACAGCGTTGACAGTTGGGCCAAAAATCGATTATGTTTTAGTAAAAACATTCAATCAATATACTTTTGAGCCAATCAATGTTATTTTAGCTAAAAACTTAGTTGGAAAACAATTCGGGAAAGGGTTTTTCTTAAGTGAAGATGACGCTGATTTTGACAATGTGAAAAACGGTGACAAAAAATTGCCGTACAAAATTTTAGCAGAAGCAAAAGGAGCAGATTTAGTAGAAATCCGTTACGAACAATTATTGCCTTACGTATTGCCTTATGAAAATGCTGAAAACGCATTTAGAGTAATTGCTGGAGATTTCGTTACAACTGAAGATGGAACCGGAATTGTGCATACAGCTCCAACTTTTGGTGCAGATGATGCTAAAGTAGCAAAAGAAGCAAAACCAGAAGTTCCGCCAATGTTGGTTTTAGACGAAAACGGAACTCCAGTTCCATTAGTAGATTTACAAGGAAGATTTACTTCTCATGTAGGTGATTTGGCTGGTAAATATGTTAAAAATGAATATTACGATGCAGGACAAGCTCCAGAGAAATCTGTAGATGTTGAAATCGCTATTCGTTTAAAAGAAGAAAACAAAGCTTTTAAAGTTGAAAAATACGTGCACAGTTATCCACACAGCTGGAGAACAGACGAGCCGTTATTATACTATCCTCTAGATTCATGGTTCATCAAAGTAACCGATGTGAAAGATAGAATGTTCGACCTGAACGAAACTATCAATTGGAAACCTAAATCTACTGGTGAAGGACGTTTTGGAAATTGGCTTAAAAATGCCAACGATTGGAACTTATCTCGTTCTAGATATTGGGGAATTCCGTTGCCAATTTGGAGAACAGAAGATAAAACAGAAGAAGTTATTATCGGTTCTGTTGAAGAATTGTACAATGCAATCGAAAAATCAATCGAAGCAGGTTTCCAAAAAGAAAATCCGTTTAAAGGATTTGAAATCGGAAACATGTCTGAGTCAAATTATGATTTAATCGATTTACACAAAAATGTTGTTGATGGGCTTACTTTAGTTTCAGCTTCTGGAAAACCAATGAAGCGCGAAAGTGATCTAATCGACGTTTGGTTCGATTCTGGAGCAATGCCGTATGCGCAATGGCATTATCCTTTTGAAAACAAAGAAAAAATTGATGGCAACAAAGATTTTCCAGCAAATTTCATTGCGGAAGGAGTAGATCAGACTCGTGGATGGTTTTATACTTTGCATGCAATCGGAACTTTGGTTTTTGATAAAATAGCCTACAAAAATGTAGTTTCAAACGGTTTGGTTTTGGATAAGAATGGAATTAAAATGTCTAAGAGTAAAGGAAATACTATAGACCCATTTAAAACCATTGCAGAAAACGGTCCAGATGCTACACGCTGGTATATGATTATGAATGCAAATCCTTGGGATAACTTGAAGTTTGACCTTGAAGGAATTGCTGAGGTTAAACGTAAATTCTTCGGAACACTTTACAATACCTATTCATTCTTCTCGTTATATGCAAACATCGACGGATTTAAATATGAAGAAGCCGAAATTCCGTTAAACGAAAGACCAGAAATCGATCAATGGATTATTTCTGAATTACATTCATTAATCAAATTTGTAGACGAATGCTACGAAGATTACGAGCCAACAAAAGCGACAAGAGCAATTTCTGACTTCGTTCAGGAAAACTTAAGTAACTGGTACGTTCGTTTATGCCGTCGTCGTTTCTGGAAAGGAGAATATGCAAAAGATAAAATTGCAGCCTACCAAACGCTTTATACTTGTTTGCTTACAATCAGTAAACTAAGCGCTCCAGTAGCTCCATTTTTTATGGATAAATTATACCGTGATTTAACAACTTCGACGGGAACCGAGGATTTTGCTAGTGTTCACTTGGCTGAATTCCCAAAATTTGTCGAAAACTTTGTTAATAAAACGTTGGAAAGCAAAATGCAGAAGGCGCAAACGATCTCATCTTTGGTATTGTCACTACGTAAAAAAGAGATGATTAAAGTTCGCCAACCTTTGCAAAAGGTAATGATTCCAGTACTTGACGAGAATCAGCGTGCTGAAATTGAAGCAATTTCTGACCTTGTAAAAGCTGAGGTAAATGTTAAAGAAATCGAACTTTTAGACGATGCTTCTGGTATTTTGGTTAAGCAAATTAAGCCTAATTTTAAAGCTCTTGGACCACGTTTTGGTAAAGACATGGGCTTGATTTCTAAGGAGATACAAGGTTTTTCTGCAGATCAGATCAATCAGCTGGACAAGCAAGGAACGCTAGATGTTGTTATTGCAGGAAATAGTGTAACTTTATCATTAGAAGATGTGGAAATTACATCACAAGATATCGAAGGATGGTTAGTTGCTAATTCAAACGGAATAACAGTTGCGCTTGATATTACTCTTACCGAAGAATTAAAAAATGAAGGTATCGCTAGAGAGTTAGTAAATAGAATACAAAACATTCGTAAAGACTCAGGATTTGAGGTTACGGATAAGATTAAAGTACAAATAAAAAGAAACGGTATTTTAGAAGATGCGGTTTCAAAAAACGAAGACTATATTAAGTCTGAAACATTAACAGACGAACTGGTTTTTGTGGACGCTTTAGAAAACGGCACAGAAATTGAGTTTGATGATATTAGAACCATTATATTAATTTCAAAATAGTTAGAAAATGATAGATGAAATTACAAGATACTCTGATGCAGATTTAGCAGAGTTCAAAGAAATAATCCAAGCAAAAATTAAAAAAGCACAAGAAGATCTTGATTTGATCAAAAGTGCCTATATGAACGATTTGAATAACGGTACTGACGATACTTCTCCAACTTTTAAAGCTTTTGAAGAAGGAAGTGAGACCATGTCTAAAGAAGCAAACTCTCAGTTGGCTATCAGACAAGAGAAATTCATTCGTGACTTAAAAAATGCTTTATTCCGTGTAGAAAACAAAACTTACGGTATCTGCAAAGTAACAGGTAAATTAATTAGCAAAGAAAGGCTTAAAATCGTTCCTCATGCAACAATGAGTATCGAAGCTAAAAACTTGCAAAGATAAGATTGCGTACAACTACGTAAGAGAAAAAGCGCTCCTTTTAGGGGTGCTTTTTTTTGTTTAACATTTAGCTATGAGTGTGTTTGCTGCTTAGTTTGTTCTTTGAAAGAAATTATTTATAATTATTCAAAATAATTTCAAAGAGAAGGTGTTCGTTTTTGTAAGAACTATTTTGTTTGGATTCTTTTTGGTTTTTCGTCTGCTTTTTAAATAAAAAAAACCGCCTTTAAGGACGGTTTTTTCAGTGTATATGTTTAAGAAAGTTATGCTAGATTTTTTTCAACATCAGCTTTGTGTTTTCTTAAAATAGCTCTTGTCATGCCTAAATTCGCTTTTGAAGCATCAGCAGCAAGATAGATCATGAATTTTTTGTTTGGAGAAATATCGATAATGTGAATTTGATTAGAAAGAGTAATCAAAATATCTTCGATGTCCTGGTTTAGGTTTAGTGCTTTTACAGCGCTCAATTTAGCTTTTACAACTTCTAAGTTATAGGCTGCTGCAAGTTCAGGATCAAAACTTGGATCGACAGTTAAATTTCCAAAGCTTAATCCAGATTCAATTTCTGTTACTGCTACAGCGATAAAGCCGTTTACGTTGCTTTTCATTTCGTTCAAAAACACGTTTAAAAAATCATTGCTCATAGTTCATTTGGGTTATTTGTTAATAGAATTTTATGTTATTTCAATAGTGAATTTTTGCTTAATTCTGCAGAAACTTCTTCAGTAGAGCGCATTAATAATGCTAAGTTGCTTCCTTCTTTAGAAAAAGCAACGATAAAATTAGAGCCGCTTATTTTGTTTCCAACAATAACGCCTTCGGCACTTTTTAGGTATAGTTGTTTTAAGGAGCCTTTTTCCAAATCGATTAAGAATTTTTCGCTCATAGATAAAATAGCTGCACTCATTGCGGCAATACTGTCGCCGTAATCAAGATTTAAGGAAGTGATAAGTTTTCCTTTTCCATTTAAAATTAATGCAGCAGTAGATTTTGTGCTAACAAGAAAGTCGTTTAGTGTAGTTGTGATTTCATTCATGATTTTGTAGGATTTTTGGAGGAATGTTAAATTTAGTTTGTGTTGGTATCCGTTTTCAAAAATTAACTCAAGTTATGCTAAACAAGTGTTAATTTTTGTTAACAAATATAAATTAAATTATGTATCATTGTAGTACCAAATCAGTAATAATTTAAATTATTTACTACAAAAAACTTACATTATGACTAAAGTATTGAAATTCAAGGAAGTAAACTCTGATGTAGAGCGCAGAATGAAGGAATTTGAAAAACTGCGTGTTAAGTTTAAAGCTGATGTAAAAAAGGGAGAAGCTAAGAAATTGGCGGCCGGAAAAGAAAGCAAGGGAATATTCAAGTCTATTTCAGAATTTTTCTCCGACAGCCCAAAAACGCCAGCAAAAGCTGCTGTAAAGAAGTAAACTTTACTAGGTTTAGATTAGCAGATAAACTTGTTTAGTTTGTTAGAAAAGAATTAACGCTCCTTTAGGAGCGTTTTTTTTGATTAAATTGCTATTTTTGCCCATCAAAAAATAATAAAATGTCATTACGAAAAGCGTATTTCCTTATATTCTTAGTTTTAATTGTTGATCAGCTTTCTAAAATTTATGTCAAAACAAATTTCGTTTTAGGCGAAGAAGTAAAAGTGATGGGCGCTGAGTGGTTCAAAATTCATTTTATTGAAAATGAAGGAATGGCTTGGGGAACAAAAATACCAGGAGAATACGGAAAACTAATTTTGACGGTTTTCAGAATCTTTGCTGTCGTTGGAATTGGCTGGTGGCTTTCTGATTCAGTAAAAAAGCGTCATTCAAATTACTTAATAGCAGCTATTGCATTAATCTTTGCTGGAGCGGCAGGAAACATTATCGATTCTGTTTTCTACGGGGTTATTTTTGATGATAGTACACATAACTTAGCGACTATTTTTTCTCCAGTTCCATACGGAACATGGTTTCACGGTCTGGTTGTAGATATGTTTTACTTTCCAATTTGGGAAGGAGAACTTCCGAGTTGGCTTCCAATATTTGGCGGAAAACATTTTGCTTTCTTTAATGCGATTTTTAATGTAGCCGATGTGGCAATTTCTACAGGTGTAGGTATACTTTTGGTTTTCAATAAAAGAGCGTTTCCAAAACACTAATTATTTTTAAAAATACAATATAAAAAATTCCAAATTCCAATTTTTGTTCGCAATTAGTGCTTCAAAAATTGGAATTTGGAATTTTTCATTATTGGGATTTAATATTTAATTGTGCTATTTTTACAATACTAAAACTAAACTTATGCAAAGTCCGTCTTTTTCCATTTATGATGCTTCTGCGGGATCAGGAAAGACGTATACTTTGGTAAAAGAATATTTAAAGATTATTCTTTCTTCTCCAAAAAACGATGCGTACCGAAATATTTTAGCCATTACTTTTACCAACAAAGCGGTTCATGAAATGAAAAGCCGTATTGTTGGAAATCTCTCTGAATTTGCAAAAGACGACCCGTCTCCCAAAGCTGCCGATTTGATGGAAGACTTATCGCGCGATACTGGACTTTCGATTATTAAAATTAAAACCAAATCGCAGCAAATCATTAAGCACTTAATTCATAATTATGCCGCTTTTGATATTTCTACAATTGATAAATTTACCCATAAAGTTATTCGTGCTTTTGCTCATGATTTGAATCTTCCGATGACTTTTGAAGTTACTTTGGATACCGAAAACTTATTAGTTGAAGCTGTTGATGCGATTATCGCACAAGCTGGAGAAGACGAAACATTGACCAAACTGCTCATCGATTTTACAATGGAAAAAACCGATGATGATAAAAGCTGGGATGTTTCTCGTGAAATTCTGGAAACAGGAAGGTTGGTCTTGAATGAAAACAATCGAAATGAGATTCTTCATTTTCAAGATAAAACAATTGAAGAGTTTGTTGAGATTAAAAAGAAGATGCAAGGGCTCTGCAAAGATCTGGAAGATGTAAATGAAGGTCTTGCAACGAAAGCAATTGAATTGATTGATAAAAACGGAATTGATCCAAAATCATTTTCAAGAGGGACTTTTCCAAATCATTTGCAAAGTATTCGAGATGGAAAATTCAATCCAAAAAATAAAACCTTTCATGAGTTTGATGATATTGCAATTAACAAAACGGCAAAAGACCGAGCGTTAATTGAAAATATTATTCCAGAATTGCTTCAAATATTAAAAGAGGTTTATCAAAACTTTGAAAAGAGAGATTTCTATAAAGCTTTTCTAAAAAATATTACTCCACTTTCTTTGCTGAATACTGTGAGTAACGAGCTTGCAAAAATTCAGTCAGAACAAAATATCTTATCGATTTCAGAATTCAATGCGATCATTCATCGCGAAATTCAGAATCAGCCAGCGCCTTTTATCTATGAACGTTTGGGTGAGCGCTATCGCAATTTCTTTATCGATGAATTTCAGGATACTTCAGAAATGCAATGGCAGAACTTGATTCCGCTTATTGATAATTCGCTTTCTGGTCTAGATGATTACGGAAATAAAGGAACTTTGATGATTGTTGGAGATCCGAAACAGTCTATTTATCGCTGGCGCGGAGGAAAAGCGGAACAATTTATCGAATTAAGTAAAGAAGAGGTCGCTTTTTTTCATCATGAAAAAATAGTAAAGCATTTAGATACCAACTATAGAAGCTATAGTGAAGTTATTGAATTCAATAATGCTTTTTTTAAATTGATTTCGGCTGAATTTACAAATGAAGATTATAAGGATTTATATGAAAATCACAGTTTTCAAAATACGAATTCAAAAAAAGGCGGTTATGTAAATATTTCTTTTCTTCCGATTGCTGAGAAAAATGAATCTGTAGATGAAGAAGAGGTTTTGGAGAAATCTGATTTGTATGTTTTGGCAACTTTAAATACAATTCGAGAAGTTGTTAAACAAGGTTTTGAATATAAAGATATTGTAATCCTGACCAGAAAAAGAGATCAAGGAATTGCGGTCGCAAATTATTTGACAGAACAAGGTGTTCCGCTTCTTTCTTCAGAGACATTAATGATTCAAAATGCATCAGAAGTTCGTTTGATAATTCATCTTTTGAGATATTTAAACAATAGTGCTGATTTAGAGTCGAAAGCCAACTTTTTGCATTTTCTTTCTTCGACAAAAGATTTGTCAATGCCTGTGCATGATTTCATTGCATTGGGAATGAGTCAAAGATTTGAAAAAGAATTTGAAGAATGGCTTATGACTTTTGATGTTTCTTTTTCATTTGAAGATGTGCGAAAGAAATCTTTGTATGAAGCGGTAGAAATCATCATTTCTAAATTTATTCTTCCATCGGAAGGAAATGCTTATGTACAGTTTTTTCTAGATATTGTTTTAGAAAGAGACATTCGAAATCAATCTGGAGTTGCAGACTTTTTGATTTTCTGGGATAAAAATTCCGAGAAATTTAGTATCCCGTCTCCAGAAGGAAATAATGCAGTTCGTATTATGACCATTCATAAATCTAAAGGATTAGAGTTTCCGGTTGTAATTATGCCTTTTGCAGATGAAGATTATAATAGAAAACCAAAAGATAAATTGTGGTTAGATACGGAAGAAATCGATTTGGGAGTTCCAAAAGCTTTGGTTGATAATAGTAGTGCTGTTGAGGGTTTTGGCGAAAGCGCTTCGGCAGTTTTCAATTTGAAAAAACAAGAAGAGCTTTTAGATAATATAAATGTACTATATGTTGCGTTAACTCGTGCTGAAGAACAGTTGTATGTGATTTCTCAATCGTTAAAAGCTAAAAGCGATGGCGAATATCCGAATAATATGGCTTCTTTTTTTATTAAATTCTTGATCAATGAAGGGGTTTATGAAGAAGAAAAATTGAATTACGAGTTTGGAAATAAAACCAGATTGTCAAAAAATACAGAAACGGTAGATACAGTCAAGTCGATTCCTATTGTGAGAGAGGTTTTAAATCCGAAAAATATTAAAATCGCGCAACGCGAAGCTTTAATGTGGGGAACGCATCAGCAGGAAGCTATTTCATATGGGAATATTGTTCACGAGATTCTGGCTTATGTGAAAGATAAATCAGATGTTGATTTGGCCGTAACAAAATCTATCGAGAATGGTTTGATAACGTACGACCAAGTAGATCAGGTTTTGAAAACTCTAAAAGAAATTGTCGATCACCCCGAATTGAATATTTGTTTTGATGGAAAAGATAGGGTTCTGAATGAACAGACCATTGTGCAGAAAGAAGGAAGGATTTTAAAGCCAGATAGAGTTGTGTTTTTAGAAAATAAACAAGCCTATTTATTGGATTATAAAACTGGAGCTGTTAATGCAAAATATCAGCAGCAAATTCAGGAGTATCAAGATGCAATTGAAGATTTAGGATACACGGTTCTAAAAAAGGCATTAGTGTATATAGGAACCGAAATTGAAGTGGTAAATTTGTGAAAAAATTAATCAGATGTTAAAGAAAAACGAAGCTTTATTTTTGTTAAGCTGTTAATTTTTAACGTTTTAAATAAATATAAAATGTACGGTAAAATAAAAGAACATCTGCAAAAGGAATTGCAGACCATTGAGGAAAATGGAATTTTTAAAAAGGAACGTATTATAACGTCTCCTCAAGGTGCAGAAATTACAATTTCGACAGGTGAAACAGTGTTGAACTTTTGTGCTAATAATTATTTAGGGCTTTCTTCTCATCCAGAAGTTGTACAGGCTGCTAAAGATGCAATGGATACACATGGTTTCGGAATGTCTTCTGTTCGTTTCATTTGTGGAACACAAGATATTCATAAAACATTAGAGAAAAAAATTGCTGATTTTTATGGTACAGAAGATACTATTTTGTATGCAGCTGCTTTTGATGCAAATGGAGGGGTGTTCGAACCTTTATTAGGAGAAAATGACGCAATTATTTCAGACAGCTTAAATCACGCTTCTATTATAGATGGTGTTCGTTTGTGTAAAGCAGCTCGCTATCGTTATGAAAATAATAACATGGAAGATTTGGAGCAGCAATTAATAAAAGCAAATGAAGCGGGAGCTCGTTTTAAATTAATTGTTACTGATGGAGTTTTTTCTATGGATGGTCTTGTAGCGCCACTTGATAAAATCTGTGACCTTGCTGATAAATATGATGCAATGGTTATGGTAGATGAATGTCACGCGGCTGGTTTTATTGGAGCAACAGGAAAAGGAACTCTTGAGGCAAAGAGAGTAATGGGAAGAGTAGATATTATTACGGGAACTCTGGGTAAAGCCTTAGGAGGAGCAATGGGAGGATATACTACTGCGAAAAAAGAAATAATCGAATTATTGCGTCAGAGATCTAGACCTTATTTGTTTTCAAATTCATTAGCACCTGCAATTGTTGGGGCTTCTATAAAGGTATTTGAGTTGTTAGAAAAAGACACTACACTTCGTGATAAGCTAGAATGGAATACCAACTATTTTAAAGAAGGTATGAAAAAAGCAGGTTTTGATATTATTGATGGAGATTCTGCAATTGTTCCAGTTATGCTGTACGATGCAAAATTGTCTCAAACAATGGCAAACGAACTGTTGAAACAAGGAATATATGTTATTGGATTTTTCTTCCCTGTGGTTCCAAAAGACAAAGCAAGAATACGAGTACAATTATCTGCAGCGCATGAAAAAGAGCACTTAGATAAAGCCATAAATGCCTTCGCAGTTGTCGGTAAAATGTTAAAAGTTATATAATTACCACTTCAGTTAAATTTTTGTAGGTTTTTTTTAACATTTCATTTTGTATTTAAAAAATTTGGTGTTACTTTTGCTTGTAATTAACTAAATTGTAATTAAAAAAATTAAGTATGAAACATCTTAACAAACTTTTAGTTGCTGTATTGATGGCGATGGGTTTAAGTTCTCACGCGCAAGACAGTAACAATCCATGGGCGATCTCTTTCGGGGTTAATGCTGTGGATACTAGAACAAGTTCAGGAGGTGGTAGTGGTTTCTTTGACCAACACTTCTCTCAGCCATTCGCTGTAAAAGACAACTGGAATATTCTTCCTTCTCTATCTTACATTGGAGTAAATAGATATGTTGGGCACGGTTTCTCAGTTGGTTTACAAGGATTTGTAAACAAAATTGATAAAGCTGTTTATTTTAGACCAACTGCTCCAGGACATGATGGAAGAGGTAACGTTGTAACTAATCCTGGTGACTTAATGTACTACGGAATTGATGCTACTATCAAATACAGCTTCCAAGAATTAATCAAATCTAAAGTGGTTGATCCTTCGTTATCTATTGGTGGAGGTTATACTTTCTTAGGAGATGACAGTTTTGGAACTGTTAACCCAGGTGCTGGAATCACTTTCTGGTTTACAGATGCTATTGGTCTTGAGCTTGCTACAAGATATAAATGGGCTGTTGCTTCAGGTTCAGGAGATAATCCTGGAAGAAATGATTACAATGGAGAAATTGATACTCCATCTCACTTCCAACACACTGCAGGTTTAATTTTCAAATTCGGAGGTAAAGATACTGACGGAGACGGAATCTATGACAAAGACGATGCTTGTCCAGATGTTGCTGGTTTAAAACAATTCAACGGATGTCCTGATACTGACGGTGACGGAATCGTTGATGCTTCTGATGCTTGTCCAGATGTATTTGGTTTAGCTGCATTAAACGGATGTCCTGATACAGACGGAGACGGAATTGCTGATAAAGATGACGCTTGTCCAGATGTTGCTGGTTTAGCTGCTTTAAAAGGTTGTCCTGATACTGACGGTGACGGAATCGCTGATAAAGATGACAAATGTCCTACAGTTGCTGGCTAGTAAAGAAAACGGTGGTTGCCCATTCTTAGATGCTGATAAAGACGGTGTAGCTGATAAAGATGACGATTGTCCTACAGTTGCTGGTTCAGCTAGTAATAGAGGATGTCCAGAAGTAACTTCTGAGGCGTTAGAAGATCTTAAAGTTCAAGCTAGAGCGGTATACTTCAACTCAGGAAAAGCTACTTTCAAAACTGGAGATAAAGAAACTCAAGCTAGATTAGATGCTATTAAAGAAATCCTTAAAAACTATCCAAACGCGAAATTCTCTATCGAAGGACACACAGATAGTACAGGTTCTGCTAAAATCAACCAAAAACTTTCTGAAGACAGAGCTAAAGCTGTGTTAGATGCATTAGTTCAAAGAGGTGTTAACCCAGAGAACTTAGAGTCTAAAGGATTTGGATTTAGCCAACCAGTTGCAAGTAACAAAACTGCTGCAGGTAAAGCACAAAACAGAAGAACTGAAATTAGACACATTGGTTCTAAATACCAAGGTAAACTATAATTAGTTTTCTAAATAAACAGGAAAAGCCATTCTTAATTGAATGGCTTTTTTTATTTTTATCCTATGGTAAATACTTCTTTTCTTCAAAAAATTGCCTCTGTTGTAATTGAGGACTTTGCAGACAAACTTTCTGAAATAACAATAATACTTCCTAATAAAAGGGCAAAAGTTTTTTTGATCGAAGCTCTTAAAAAAGAGACTTCAAAAACTATTATTGCTCCAGAGATTACAAGTATAGAAGATTTTGTTCAAGATGTAGCTTCAATTCGTTCTGTTGATTCGATAGAGCTTTTGTTTGAATTTTATGAAGTTTATTTATCTATTACAGAACAAAAACAACAACAATCTTTTGAGCTGTTTGCAAACTGGGCAAAAACGCTCCTACAGGACTTTAATGAAATTGACAGATACCTTCTGGATCCTTCGCATGTTCTGTCTTATCTGAAAGATATTGAAGATATAAAAAGATGGGGGTTGGAAGTAGATCAAAAAACAAAGCTTCTTGAAAACTACATAGATTTCTGGAAGTTGCTCCCGTTGTATTATGAGTCGTTGTACAATCATTTGCTTTTTAAGTCAATTGGATACCAAGGTTTGATTTATAGAGAAGCTGTAAATAATCTTAATCATTTTTCGAATACTATTGGAAACCGCACATTTATTTTTGCCGGATTCAATGCTTTGAATGCTGCCGAAGAAAAAATAGTACAGCATTTACTTGCTTTGGATCAAGCTAGAATTTATTGGGATGCTGATCAGGCTTTTCTAAATGATCCATATCATGATGCGGGACTTTTTTTAAGAAGATTTAAAGAAAGTTGGAAACATTATAAGTCCAATATTTTTGAATGGATTGTTGATGATTTTTCACAGTCAAAAAACATTCAAATAATAGGAACTCCAAAGACAATTGGGCAGGCTAAACTAGCAGGAAGTATTATTGAAAATTTAATAGATCAAAATCCTGATGCTTCATTGGATAAAGTTGCAGTTGTGCTAGGTGAGGAAAACTTATTGGTTCCCGTTTTATACTCACTTCCTTCATCTGTTGGGGCATTAAATATTACGATGGGATATTCTGGAAAAAATAATCCGTCGCAGATATTTGTTGCCAAATTGTTTAAAATGCACACCAATGCACTTTCCAGAAAAGGAGGTAGTTATGTTTTTTATTATAAAGACGTGCTTGATATTTTGACGCATCCTTTGGTGGAGCCGTATGCGAATTCACACAGATTGGTACGAATTATAAAAGAGAATAATTATACTTTTATTACGCATCAGAAAATTTTAGAACTACATCCTGAGTCTTCTAGTTTTTTTAATTTACTATTTGAAAAATGGGAAAATGGTTCAATTGCAGTTTTAAAGAATATTTCGGCTTTGTTGATCGCAATTAAAGATCATTTTAGCAATGATAATGAAGAGGAAAAAATTGCAAAGGCTTTTGTTTATGGTGTTTTTAAGGTAATTAATAAGCTTATAAATTATTATTCTAAACATCATCATATCGATAATATAGATACACTGCATTCGATTTACAAACAGATTATAGATTTAGCGGAAGTATCTTTTGAGGGTGAGCCATTACGAGGTTTACAGATCATGGGGGTTTTGGAAAGTCGTGTTTTGGACTTCGATACTGTCATTATAACTTCTATGAATGAAGGTAAATTTCCAGCTGGAAAATCGCAGAATTCATTTATTCCTTATGATGTAAAAAGAGAGCTTGGACTTCCAACTTTCAAGGAAAAGGATGCTATTTATACTTATCATTTTTATCACTTATTACAGAGGGCTAAAAATATTTATTTGATTTATAATACTGAAAATGACGGATTGGATGCTGGAGAACGAAGCCGTTTTATTACGCAACTAGAAGTCGAAAAGAAACCGCAGCATAATATTACTTTTGATATTTATAATCCTGATCTTCCAAATACAGCTTACGAGCCTATTTCTGTCCCTAAGTCTGAGTTGGTAATGGAGCGATTGAAGGAGATTGCTGTAAATGGTTTTTCGCCCTCAGCGTTGACTAGCTATATTCGAAATCCGATTGAGTTTTATTTTCAGAAGATATTGAGAATTCGGGAGGTGGAAGAAGTGGAAGAAAATATTGCTTTGAATACTTTAGGAACAATTATTCATGAAACATTAAAAACACTTTATGAACCTTTTATTGGAAAATTTATTTCTGAGAACGATCTTTTAAATTGTTTTAAATTACTGGATGATGAAGTGCTCAAGCAGTTTAAGTTAGTTTACAAAGAAGGTGAAATCAAGAAAGGGAGAAATCTTTTGGCTTTTGAAGTCGCAAAACGAAATGTGGCTAATTTCTTGAGAATGGAATTAGAATCGGTAAAAAACGATGAAGCGATTCAGATAATTGCTTTAGAGCAGACTTTTGAACGCGAGTTTGTTCATCCAAAATTGCCATTTCCTGTTTTGATTAAAGGAAATGTCGATCGAATTGAACGTCGAGATGGGAAAATCCGAATTATCGATTATAAGACCGGAAAAGTAGAAAAGTCTAATGTTGTGTTGAAATCCTGGAATGGATTGACACAAGAGCTTAAAAATGATAAAATCATTCAGGTTTTGGCTTATGCATTCATGTTCGAAAAGCATGCAGGCGGACTTCCGATAGAAGTTGGAATTATATCCTTTAAAAATTTAAAATCGGGTTTTTTGCCTTTTGGCTTTAAAGAAGAAAAGGATTTAGATGTTATAGTGTCACCTCAAATCTTGAATTCTTATTTGGAAGAAATTGCTAATTTGCTAGTGGAGATTTTGGATATTAATATTCCTTTTGAGGAAAAAATCTAAAAGATCTTATCAGGAAATTTAGAAACATATTTGAGTTTTATAAGACGACTTTGATCGTGAATTTAGCCGTTTCTGCCATTGCATTTCTTTTTGGCGGATTTAATCATTTTTTATTGATGATAGCTACACTAGGTTTTGTTTCAAGTATTGGATTTAAAGAAATATATCGCCAAAACGAATATTTGTTTTATAGGAACAATGGTCTTTCAAAAAGGAGGCTTTTGTTTTGTACTTTTCTGCTAAATTTTGGTTTTGTATTTCTGTCTGCGACCATTTGGGTTTTAATTCACAAAATAGCTTGAAAAAACATATCCTTGAAGTAAGCGGAATTCAAAAAAGCTTTAATAATAAATTATTGCTTTCGGATATTTATTTGAAATTGGAAACAGGTCAAATAATGGGCTTGTTTGGTAGAAATGGCTCTGGAAAATCTACATTGTTAAAAATTATATTTGGAATAGTGCCCGCTTTGAATAAAAGTATTTTTGTTAACGGAATTTCAAAAAATAACGACTCTACTTTGTTAAATGAAATTGGTTATCTGCATCAAAACCAATTTATTCCAAATCATTTTTCGGTTTTGCAAACCATTTTGTTATCTGTCGATAAACAAAAAGCACGTTTCGTTTGTGAAGATGATTTTTTAAAATCTCTTTTAAATCAAAAAATTAGGGATTTGTCTTTTGGAGAATTGCGATATCTTCAGGTTAAATTGATACTTTCTAATCAATCAAAATTTACATTATTAGATGAGCCGTTTAGCGGTTTATCGCCTAAAATGGCAGATAATGTCGCTTTATTAATTAAAGAAAATTCTCAAGAAAAAGGAATAATTGTTACAGATCACAATTATAGAAATGTTGTAGAAATTGCAACAGATTTAAGAATATTAAGTGATGGTAAGTTGCATGTAATCAATGAAAAAGCCGAACTTATGCAGAAAGGTTATCTGATAAATTCGGCAATTTTTTAGATGCTTTTAGCTGAATATTTTCTTGAAAAAACCTTTTTTAGATTTTTCTCCAGAAGTAGAGTTGTTAATGTGTCCGTTTTCAATACGAAATCTTCTAAACTTCTCCAATTTTACATTTAAGTCAAAACGTAATTCGTCAACAGTTTTCATTTTGTTAAATTTTTTTGCAAAGCTATAGAAAAACTTTTGTCAAATGCAATAATCTGCAAATGTTAATTTTAGAAATGAGTTTTGTTAAGTGAATTGTTATGTTTTTAGTATTATTTGCTTTTTATGTTAATTTTTTTTGCAGATTTTTTGCAAAAAAATAGGATTAATTAAGTGATAAATAAAAGTGCGTCAGTACGTTATACTACATCTTTTTTTAACAAGTGTTTATCGCGCAATTGCCAATATTAAAATATCTTTGGCGCTTCCAAAAACATGACAAATAAGAAAATGATTGATTTACAAACACTAGTAGAAGAGACTGGCGCAGAGTCTGGACTAAGTTTTAATATTGATGGAATCTTGAATGAGTCTGTTAATTTAGAGTACGACGGGAATGTTGCAGCAATGATCGGAATGATTTTAAAGATGTGCCTAGAAATGTCTGAAGACGTTAATAATGGAGATCTTAAACAAGTTATGATAAAAAATAACGACGGAATTGTTGTAGCAAGCAAAAATCAAGATGATAATTGCATCGCGTTGCTTTCTAAAGATTTAAGTAAAATGGGTCTATTGCTGAGAAAAATGGATTCTATTTTTAACAACTAATTTAAAACCAAAAATTTAATACACATGTCAGATTTTTTGCAAAATTTTCAAAACGATTTAAAAGAGAATGTTAACGGATTTATCGCTGTTTCGGTTACAGAAGTTGAAACAGGAATGTCGTACTGCTCTCTAACAGTAAAATCTGATTTTGATCCAGAATTGGCTTCGGCTTATAATTTAGAAGTTGTAAAAGCTAAATTAAATGCACTTAGAGCTTTAGGATTAAATCAAAAAATTAATGATATTTTAATTACCCTTACAGATCAGATTCATATTATTGATGTTTCTGAAGATGGAAGATATTTTATCTACTTGGCGGTAGATTCTACTAAAGCAAATCTTGGATTAACAAGAGCGACTTTATCTAAATACAAGAAAGACATTACTTCAAAGTTATAACGATATTTGCCCCCAAGAATGAGAAAAAGGCTATTTCAACCCTAGGTTAGAAATGGCCTTTTTTGATTTTGATAGTTTCTTTTTTATTCGAAGAAATCTAGTAAAATAGTTTTCAGAGCTTCTTTGTTTTCAATTTGGCTCATATGCCCGTCTTCAAAAGAAACCAATTCTGCTGTCGTATCTTCGATTTGTGAAAGACTTTCTTCGTAATTTAAAACAGGATCTTTTTTTCCTAATATCAATAAAATCGGAAATAAATTTTTGCGAACCAGTTCTTCTCTGTCTTTTCTAATTTTCATTCCTTCCTGAGAAGCGATAATTCCCTGCAAAGGCGTTTTTAAAGCTTCCGTTTTTACTTTTTCGATTTCTTCTGCTAATCGAATTCTGTTGTTTTCACTGAATAAATTTGCAATCGCTAAACTTACAAAATTGACATAATTTTGTTTTACAGCTTTAATGGCTCGGGCTCTGTTTAATTTTTTCTCCGCGCTGTCTTCTTTTGAAGTGGAGTTTAGTAAAACTAATTTCTGAATTTTTTCTGGATATAATTCGGCGAAAGCCAAACCAACATAACCTCCCATTGAATGCCCGACAATTGTAGCTTTTTCAATATTCAAATGCTCTAAAACTTCATTTACAGCACCTGCATTGTCTTCCATTTTATGGACATATCCTAAGCAATCAGATTCACCATGACCTAATAAGTCGATTGCTACAACGCGGTATTTTTCTGAAAATAGATCGATATATTCTGACCACATTTTTTTGTTTTCAAGAAAGCCGTGAAGTAAAACTATTGTGTTTCCAATTCCAGAATCTGAGTATGATATTTTAGTATTTTTATATAAAATCGTTTTCAAAATGAACATTTTTTTTGTGAAAGCACAAAGTTAAGAAAGCTGAAGTAAAATATCATGATGTCTTGATTTAATTGGGAAATCTTTAAAAGAGTTATAAAATTATTTATAACATTGTTTAGTTTGTGAAATAATAAAAAATGGCTTCCATTTCTGAAAGCCATTTCTATAAATTAAAATCGGTTATCACCATCCAAAAGATTTCCTAGCCCGCCAAGTAGGCTTCCTTCATCACGACTATTTCCGCCAGATCGTGGTGCCGATGCAATAATACGGTCAGCCAATCTTGAGAATGGTAACGATTGTATAAAGACTGTTCCTGGACCTTTTAAAGTGGCATAAAATAAACCTTCGCCTCCAAAAATGGAATTTTTAATGCCACCAATAAATTCAATATCATAATCTACATCTTTGGTAAAACCAATAATGCATCCCGTATCTACTTTTAAGACTTCGCCAAGAGCTAACTCTTTTTTAGCCATTGTTCCTCCAGAATGTACAAATGCCATTCCGTCTCCTTCAATTTTCTGCATGATAAAACCTTCACCGCCAAATAAGCCGCGACCTAGTTTCTGAGAAAATTCAATTCCGACAGAAACGCCTTTGGCAGCGCATAAAAAAGAACTTTTTTGACAGATAAATTTACCTTGAAATTGGGTTAAATCAATTGGAAGAATTTTTCCAGGATATGGTGATGCAAATGAAACTTTGCTTTTGGTGTTACCTTGATTTAAAAATGCCGTCATAAACAAGCTTTCGCCAGTAAGAACTCTTTTGCCTGCATTTAAAAGTTTGCCAAACAAACCCGAACCTTGTTGTTGCGAACCGTCTCCAAATATAGTTTCCATCTGGATATTGTTTTCCATCATCATAAAACTGCCTGCTTCGGCAATTACAATTTCCTGTGGATCCAATTCTATTTCCACATACTGCATTTCTTCACCAAAAATCTGATAATCTATTTCGTGTGCCTGCATAATTTCTTAGGTATTTGTTTTTAAAATTAGACAAAAAATACTGTCGAATGTTACAGTGTTTAACGCACTTCGGCTGTTTTTAAGAACTTTAAATGATTTTGTTATTTTAAATTAGTCTTAATTACGTGTTTATTTGCCTTAAATTATATATTTTTGCATCGTTATAATTTTATCAGAATGTCATTAGTTAGCGATTTGACCACCAAAGTATTATTTGAGACCGAAAAAGGATACAGTTACCAATGTGATTTGACCAATAGTATAATTATCAATTTTGTTGATACTGTGTCAAGTTATAAGATTCAAGATTTTTTGATTTTTCAAAGAAAGGTTAATAGTGTTGATATTCTTAACATGCTTTATGACTTATCTGACCATTCAGATGCACAGCTGATTGAAACTACCAAAAGAAACTTTTCTAGAAATCTTACTATCTGCGAAATAGTGCAGTTAAGGGATTTATTAAACGGAACAAAATTTACCCTCAACCTGCATTCTTTGCTTTGCAATATGGTAAACGTCGAGCTTATTTAGATTCTTACTTAGATTAAATCCAAATTTTCAAGGGGTTACGATCTGCTTCTTTAATTTTTGTAATTTTACACGTATAAAAATTAAAGGTTATGAAAGATTTACTAAGAACACGTACTTCATTAGTTGAAGGTGTAGAAAATATATTGAATTTACAAGCAAAATTAGAAAGTGACGCTTCGAACAAATATTTAGCTATGGCTGCATGGTTGGATAGAAATGGTTATGCTAATACAGCATCGTATTTGTATAAGCAAGCAGAAGAAGAAAGAGAGCATTTTCTAAAAATTTTCAAATTCATTACAGATATGGGAGGGATTGCAATTACGCCATCGGTTCCAGAAGTACAGCAAGAATTTGCTTCTTTTAAAGAAGTATTCGAAATTGCTTTGCAAAACGAAATTGCAGTTACTCAGGCAATTAATAAAGTGATTGCAAAATGTAGAGCTGAAAATGACTACGCTACAGAAGATTTCATGATGTGGTATGTAGCAGAACAAAGAGAAGAAGAGAAAAATGCAAGAAGAGCATTAGAGCTTTTTGATCTAATCAATGGAAATGAAGCTGACGGTAAATTCCAATTGGATGTACAAATCTCAAAAATCGGATAATTAACCGATTTATATAATTTAAAAAGCCCTTAATATTTTATTAAGGGCTTTTTTATTGGTTTTAGATGTCACTTCCCAAAGATTAGAGAATTTTTAGTTTCTTTTGTTTTGGAAGATCAGCTTCGGAGAAGCGAAATATTTATAGAAATTTATGTATTGCCAAAACAATAGCTCCAGCGGAGCGACATATGTTTTTTTTACATTATGTGTCGCTCCGCTGGAGCTCTTTTACATCAATACGATTGAATGGCTATAAATATTTCGCCCCACTGGGGCTTAAAAAAGAAACACTTATAAAACAAAGGCTGTCCAAAAATATTAGACAGCCTCTTTTTTTATTTATGAATTCATCAAAGTCTCAATCTCATCTGCTTCAACAGGAATGTTACGCATTAAGTTGAAAGGTTCTCCTTTTTCCTGAACCACAACGTTGTCTTCTAAACGGATTCCGAATTTTTCAGCTGGAATGTAAATTCCTGGCTCAACCGTGAAAACCATATTTGCTTTCATTGGTTCGTGAAGCAATCCGTAATCGTGCGTGTCAAGACCTAAGTGGTGAGACGTTCCGTGCATGAAATATTTTTTGTAAGCAGGCCATTCTGGATTTTCATTCTGAACATCGGCTTTGTCAATTAAGCCTAAACCAAGTAATTCAGAAGTCATAATTTTACCTACTTCAACATGGTATTGTTTCCAAAGTGTTCCAGGTGTAAGCATTTTTGTTGCTTCGTTTTTAACTCTCAAAACAGCATTATAAACCGCTTTCTGACGATCTGTAAAACGTCCAGAAACTGGAATTGTTCTCGTCATGTCGCTTGAGTAATTTGCATATTCAGCCGCAACATCCAACAAAATCAAATCTCCATCTTTACATTGCTGGTTGTTTTCGATATAATGTAAAACATTTGCATTGTTTCCAGAAGCAATAATTGGCGTATAAGCAAAACCTTTAGAACGATTGCGGATGAATTCGTGCGCTAATTCTGCTTCGATTTCGTATTCTGTAACGTTTGGTTTTACGAATCCTAATAATCTACGGAAACCTTTTTCTGTAATATCGCAAGCGTGCTGAATCAAATCGATTTCTTCGCTTTCTTTTACAGAACGAAGTCTTTGTAAAATTGGGTTGCTTTTTGCAACATTGTGTGCTGGATAACGCTCTTTCCACCATTTTACAAAACGAGCTTCACGAGTTTCTGTTTCAACAGTTGCGCGATAATGTTCGTTTGTATTAATGTACATCGTATCGGCATACGTCATCATCTCGTTCAAAACTTTATGAAAATCCTGTAACCAATAAACCGTTCTAATTCCTGAAACTTGAAAAGCACGTTCTTTAGTCAATTTTTCACCTTCCCAAACTGCGATATGATCGTTTGTTTCTCTCAAGAAAAGAATTTCTCTTTGGTGCTCATAAGGCGCATCTGGAAACAAAAGTAAAACGCTTTCTTCTTGATCAACACCACTTAGATAAAAAATATCTCTGTGTTGCGCAAAAGGTAAAGTACTGTCTGCACTAACTGGGTAAATGTCGTTTGAGTTGAATACTGCAACAGAATTAGGTTTCATTTCAGCCATGAACTTTCTGCGATTTTTTACAAAAAGAGCGCTGTTTATTTGATGATATTTCATAATTATTTCGTTTTTGAACTTCGAATCTCAAAATTAATGATTTTTGAAGAAGTGGCGTATAATAGATTTATTAAAGTTTTCTTATTTATTGTTTTTGCCACGAAGGCGCTAAGGCATGAAGTTTTTTAACCGCAAAGAACGCTAAGGTTTGCGCAAAGTGCGCAGGAGATTTTTGCTCGCAAAGACGCGAAGTCGCAAAGTTTTTTTGTTGCGAAGAACACAAAGTTTAAGTTCTGTTTTGTCTTCCTGAGCGAAGTCGAAGGATTTGCGCAAAGTATTTCTTTAAACAGTAACGAAATAATCTCGCAAAGTCGCTAAAGCGCAAAGTATTTACCCAATCTTGTCATTTCGACGAAGGAGAAATCTTCGCGAGTAACTCTACAAAGATTGGTGATTTTTGTTTCACGCAGATTTAGCAGATTTAGCAGATTTTTTCTTTTCAAAGTCGAAGTGAACCACAATCTTGTCATTTCGACGCAAGGAGAAATCTCCGCAAGTAACTCTACAAAGATTGGCGATTTTTTGTTTCATGCAGATTTTGCAGATTTACATTTAATTATCTTTTAAACGATTTTGTATATTGGCTAATAATATTCTAAACCTAACAACAGAATGAAATATCTCCTTATTTTAATATTTATCTCCAATATTTCATTTGCGCAGACCGCTGTTTTAAAATTGAAATTTCCAAAAGATCCAAAGATTTCTCAGAAGTTTCAAAATGCAATAGATGAACAAAAAAATCAATTCAATTGGATTGATGAAAGCAATAAAGAAGAGATCAAAAATTATACGATGGAATTTATTTTAGATAAAATTGATAATAATCGGGAATATGGGTATTTGTTCGAAGCTGAATATTGGATAGCTTTTAATTACGAAAAGATAATTCCACAATTAATAGATCGGATAACAAATAAAAAAGAAGTTGGTCTTGGGAATAGTGCCGATTTGATGATATTTGAAAGAATAGAAAATGGAGATCTAAAAGCCTATGGACATGGATTCATAGTAAACGATGATTTATTCACAATTGCTGGAAGAGCAAACAGATTGCTAACAGTTGTAACAGGAGAAAATTTTGGTTCAGTTTCGATGAAATCAACTCCGAAAGATTTACATATTCTTCAAGAAAAATGGATTGTTTGGTTGAATGAGATTTAAAAAAAATAGACTTCTTAATATAAATATTTAGGATATGCTTTATAAGTTAAATTGATAAAAAACCAAAGCTTTGAATTTTCAAAACTTCGGTTTTTTCTTTTATAAAAATAAATTTCTATTTATTATCAAGTAACTTCTCCAAAAGTGCCACTTTCTCTTTTTCAGCTTCAACCAACCTTTCATAAAGTTTTTCATTCTTTTCAATAACTTCCAAAAGTTTATCAAGTGGATTAAATGTACAATTATTATGATTTATTGATGAAGATCCATTGTCATAACTATTCCCCATAATATTAAAAACAGCTTCTTCAGAAAAGTTCCTGATTACATCAGCTGGAACACCTAAAACTTCAGCAATTTTCTTTAGTTTTTCTTCATCAACGTTTTCAGTTCCTTCAATAATAGAGATGGTCTGCTGACTAACACCAAGTGCAATAGCAAGCGCTTCCTGCTTCATATCTCTCAGTTCTCTAATTCGGCTAATGTTTCTGCCGATATGTTTTGGTTTTGTTGCTGTGCTCATGATTCAAAGATATTTAAAATTCTTTTACCTTTTTTGGTTTATGCAGAAAACAAGTTTGCAGTTGTAGGTTCTTTTTTGTGGAGTAAAAATACAATTTTTCTGACTATCGAATTGGTTTTGAATTTAGAATTGTGTAATCTTGATGTTCAAAAAATCAACTTCGAATACTACAATAAAATGCAGACTTCCAATTTTAAATTAATTACAATAGCCGAAATCAAAACCAAATATCCTTTTTTAATAGAAGATGAAAATTTCGATTGTTTTGGTGATTGGGAAGACGAAGATTTTTTTCTTACCGCAGATGAAGATGTCAATTTTGTAGGGAATTTTTATTTAGATCTTTATGAGGATAAAGAGAAAAAATGGTTGACCAATTTGCTAAATCTTCCAGTTAAAAAGATCGAAGAAATAAGAATTGAAGGCATTTTTATAAACGGAGATATTTCTGCAAGCGGTTCAATTATTAATGCCGAAGGCGATTATGGTCCGTATGTTTTCATTAGCGGAAGCGTAAATTGTCAAAGTCTTTTGCTTGGCGGAGCGAATGTTGAAATAAAGAGAAATGTTACAGCAAAAGAAGTCGTGATGACGTATTACAATCACGGAAGTTTTAATTGTTCGGGTTCTATAAATTCTCCAGTTTTTATTGTTACAGATCATAATACAGTATTTGCAGAAAGAAAAAATGATTTGTTTTATTATAATGATAGAGATGAAATTGATCCAAAAAACGAATGCGAATATGACGATGAAACTGACGAAGAAATTATTTCAAATGAACTTCGAAAATTACTCGATAATCCGTTAATTGAAACTTTTGAAGAATTGGAACGTGATTTGGCAAGAGGAGAATTGGTTTTAAAACAAAATAATCCGCCCGCTAAAACTTATGAATATTGGCGTGATCGTGTTTTGGCAAATTACAGAGATCTTAAACTCGTTCCGAAGCAATTTAAAACTGAAGAACTTTGCAATCTGGCATTAAATATTACTTTTCATGCTTTGCCATTTATCGATCAGGATTTAATAACTTATGAGCTGTGTGAGAAATTAGTCAACAAAGATGGTTTTGCGATTCAGGTAATTCCTGATGGGTTTATAACGAAAGAACTCTGTTTTAAAGCAGCGGAAAGTGGTACAATGCTGAGATTAATCCCAGAGGAATATTATTCGGAAGAATTAATTTTGTTAGTTTTTAAAAACGGAAGACATGAACCAGATATCAACGATGTTCCTCCTCAATTTATAACAGAAAACTTTCTTGTAGAATATGTGAAAATTGGAAAAGGATTGTGGCTGGATAAAGCCTGTAAAGCAACTGGAATTGATAAACTACAGGTTTTGAAACAAGTAATCGATTCAGGAATAGAATATTTGGAGAATATTTTTGGGAATCATTTTAGTAAAGAAACAGTTGAATATGCTTTTTCGATTTATAAAAATCAAGAGGAGTGGAATAAATATGTTCAAAAGTATAAACAGAAATTTGAACGACTTGGGTTGAATGAATATTTGTAATGAATAATGGATGAAAGTGTAAAAATATTAAGAAGTAAAATCTCAATTCCTTTAGTCAAAGCAATTCAGCTTCTTAAAAAGAACAATAATGATGTTGCGCTCTCCGAACAAGATTTTCATAATGAAAACATTAGAGAGATTTGTGAGAAAACTGAAGAATTAATCAAAAGCCAGTTGTCATAGCCACAGGAAATAATCCTGTTTCAAAAATCGGTTTTATTTTATGGCCAGAAACTGCAAAAGGAGAATTTTATAAAACTGCAAAAAGAAGTGATGTTTTTATTCAAACAGAGGATTTTAATATTGTTATAGAGACATTTAAATCAGTTTATCCGCTAAAAAATCCTTGGAATAATTTAGTTGAAAATAAATTTGATGTTTTAGGACATAATTTTTTTGATAATATAACCTGTACAGAAATTGTCAAAAAAATAAATCAGATTGAGACTGATGATGAAAAAGTCAAAATGTTTTTAAAAGAAATTATTAATTGGCTAAATGATAAAATGTTTTATGCGGACTACATTGTGGTTTACGGTAATTTATAAATTAGGAGTGATATGAACAACAAAGAAAAAATAATTCAAAATTATATCGAAGGATATAATCAATTTGATATCAATAAAATGATTGCTGATTTTGACGAATCCGTTATTTTTGAAAACATTCAAAATGGCGAAATCAACCTGACTTTGAATGGAATAAAAGAATTTTCTGCCCAAGCCGAAAAAGGAAAAGAATATTTCTCAGCACGAAAACAAACTATTACATCAATTAAGCAAGATGAAATTACAGCAATAATTGACATTGATTATTATGCTGTTCTAGCAATAGATTTTCCAAACGGATTAAAAGCTGGTCAAGAATTAAATATGAAAGGAAAATCGATTTTTCAATTCTTGGACGATAAAATTGTAAAACTGACTGATATTAGTTAGAGATATGAATCTAAAAGTAAACATCAGAAAAGTAGAAAATCACGACCTAGACTTCGTCTATAAATCAATCTGCGAACTCGAAAATGAAGTTTTAGATTTTGAAGTTTTCGAAATGATATTCAATGAAAATATTTCAAACCAAAAAAATCTTTATCTCATTGCCGAAAACGTAACAGGAGGTTTAGGTTTTATTAGTTTTCATACTCAGAATCTTCTACATCATTGCGGATTGGTTGGTGAGATTCAGGAGTTTTTCATTCATCAAAAATATCGTGGTCAAGGTGTTGGAAGATTATTAATAAATGAGATTTTAGATTTTGCTCAGAAAAATAGTTTGAAAAGTATTGAAGTTACGACAAATAAGAAACGAGTAGAAAACGTGGCGATTTATGAGAATCTAGGTTTTACTTTGAGTCATAATAAGTTTACGATTTATAAATAAAGAGGTTTTTTAACCGCAAAGTCCGCTAAGGCTTACGCAAAGTTCGCAAAGTTTTGCGTTTAAAGCTTTGTGAACTTTGCGTTTATTTAAATAACTTAAACAGAAAAACTTTGCGTGCTTTGCGGTAAAATTTTCAGCTAATATGTATAAACTAAATCTATCAATAAAGCATCATTTAGTAATTGCCATTCTTATTAGTTTATGGCTTTTCGTTTTTGCTTTCGTGATAAGGCCCTTTGACGACGGAACTATAAATTTCAGAGCGTGGTTTTTAATCAGTTTTGGGTTTAGTGTAATGGCTTTTTTATGTTATGGTCTTTTAGCTGTTATTCAAAAAAACTTTTACGAAAGAACAGGAAAGTGGAGTATCAGTTTAGAAATAACAGCCATTTTTCTGTTTCATGTACTGTATTTAATTGGAGTTTTTGCCTTTTATAAAAGCCCAATTTTAAATGGCGGATATACTTTTTCAGAATTCTTTTCTGTAATCTTTATAAAAGTCGCTCTAATCATAACTCCTGTAATTATTCTAGCAAGAAGATATTTAATCAAACTCATTCCAATAAAAGATGATGTTTTAATATTTAAAGGAGAAAACAAATTAGATGTCTTAAAAATCAACAAAGCCGACTTGGTTTGCATTTCGAATGCTCAGAATTATGTTGAGATTTTTTATATCGAAAATGATAAACTCCATTCGAAACTTATTCGATCTTCGCTCAAAAAAGTTCAGGACGATTTTGGTTTTTTAGTGCAAATTCATCGTTCGCATTTAATAAATCCGTCGCATTTTAAATCTTGGAGAAATTCAAACACCATTATTTTGACACAAATAGAACTTCCAGTTTCGAGAAATTATAAAGATGTTTTAGCGGCATTGTAAATTTCATACCTAAAATAATGCATTTCGTACCTAAGTCAGTAAAATAGGGGTTTTAGGTAAATTTTGATTTTAGTTTTGCTTCATCAATTTTTAAAACAAATTATGAAAACAAAACATTTTTGCGCGATCGGATTGCTATTTTTCTTAGCCAGCTATTTATTATTTTCTAACATTTTGCCAAGTTTCAATACGTCGATAGATTTTGCGCATTGGTTTAATTTAATTGGAGCTTGTTTTTTATTATCGTTTAATGACGCATTTTCTAAAACAAAAACTAATAAAGTCGCTTCGATTTTGACAACTTTAGGCGTTATTGCCCATATCGGACTTTGCACAATTGATTTTATTATGTCGAGTTATGGAAATAATGAAATGGCAAAAGAAGCATTAAGTCAGCAAATCAGTAATTCGCCATTGATTTTTTATCCATTTGTTGTTGTTGGGCCGTCTTTACTTTTTCTTGGTTTGGCTTTGCATGCATTTGCTTTTATAAAAACCGAAACTGTAAAGTCTTTAATGGTAATTGTGGGTTCGGTTGCTGTTGGATTTTCATTTTTTGTTTTGAAAAACGGAGTTTGTATGTTTTTGAGTTGTGCAATTTTTGTTTTGGGATTGGGGTTGTTGCTTTATGTGCCAAGACCTTTGCCAAAGTTTTAAACACAATCTTGTCATCCTGAGCGAAGTCGAAGGAAGCGTTAGTTGCTCGACAAAGATTGGAATATTGTTGCGGAGCTACTTGTGTGTCCTTCGACTTCGCTCAGGAGGACAACTTCGTGAAGTAAAAGAATAGAAAACGGAAGCATTTACTTCGTTTTTTTTATTTGAAATTCGTATTTTCGTTCCAGAATCTAAAACTCAAAGATTGAAAAAACATATAAAATACCTAATTGCACTTTTTCTGACTTTTGTCGTAATTGCGGGCGATGGTGCTTTATATTCTCAATCTAAATCGGCAGAGTATTACGAGTCTTCGTTTGTAGTTTTAAAAAGAGAATTAAATTTTAAAAGCTCTCGTTTTTATAAATTCGGACAAGCTGTTTCTTGGAATGAAATAAGATTTTCAATTGTTTTGAATTTTCTCAAAACCGAAAATGTTTTTACTTTCCAAATCAAGAAATTGCTGAAACTTCAAAACCTGCTTTATCAAAACCTAACTTCATTTATAAAACAATCTGTTTTTATAAATGAAATAATCACTTCAAAAGACTTCGCTAAAAGTTTATACAGCGCTTAAGAAATTTATTTCTGAGCATAGATGATTCAATAATGTCTAATCATTTATCATTTTCAAAATGTATAAACAAAATAAAAAATCTCGCTTGGAGCTATCTAAGCGACCACTTCTTCATTGGATAAAAAGAAAATTTATAATCGTAATTACAGCCTTTATGCTAGGAATGGCAAACGGAATGCACACCGAAGATACCCGAATTAAAGGAAATCAAAATTATACCGAACAGCATAAGAAGGATTGATTACCTTTTATTTAACCGCAAAGGACGCAAAGGTTTTTTTGTGATATCTAAATAAACGCAAAGTTCGCAAAGCTTTGTATTCATGAAAAGCTTTGCGAACTTTGCGTAATCCTTTGCGAACTTTGCGGTTAAATTTCAAAAAACATAAAAAAAACCGAAACATCAAGCTTCGGTTTTGGAATTTGGGATTTCAAAATTTGGAATTTAATCCACCCATTTATAATATCTCGCTCCAATCAAAACAGGAATCTCTTTTTCAATCCTATCTAAAACCCATTCGTTTTTAGGAGTTCTTACGCTTTGTTTTTGTTCTTTTTTATGAAGACTTTCGTAAGTATTGAAATCAATTTCAACGCTTTCAGCTAAATTTTCAAAAAGTTTTACATTCTCCAAAGCTGATTTCCATTCTGGCTGGATCGTTCCTTCAAAAACTTTCGATTTCGATCCGCTTCCGTAAGCTAAGAAACCGAATTTAGTTCCAGCAACTTCTTTGCTTGTATCATAAAAATGAGCCAAAGTCGATAATAGTCCCATGAAAATAGAACCAGTGTAAAGATTTCCAATTAATGATGAAGCCAATTCGGCAGGTTGTAATTTCTCGGTTACAAAACTTCTATAATCATCAGATTTTGCTACTTCTTTAATTTTTGTCTGATAATCTGCTGGAGCAATATCATCGGCGATAATTTTTTCTGCACTATCTAAAGCATAGATTTCAGATAACATTCTTCTTCCTTGGAAAGAATATGGCAAGTGCATTACAATACTATGCCAAGTGTTATATAAAGTTTCAGTAGTGTTTTTTAATTTTTTGAATGAAAAGTAAGCATTTCGCGTACGATCCATATAACATTGATTAGAATATTGTCCGTCAAAAACTGGCTGATCTTTATGAATTTCGATTTCAGCTTCTAAATTATCAAACCAAGAATCGTTGTTTGCGTTTTGAGTAATTTCTTCTTTAGCAATCGTTCTGTATGGTTTAAAGAAGTCAAAAACACCTTTTGTGCTCGTCGCCCAATTGTCATCAAAAGCAATGATTTTCGGATCTGCAGTGATCAGCATTGCAACCGCTCCAGCTCCTTGCGTGTATTCTCCTCCAGAATTTAAATCGTATTTTGCAAAATCAGACGTAACTACAATGGCTTTTTTAGTCGGATTTAATTTTACAAAATCAAGACAGTTTTGCAAAGCGTCTACACCGCCAATACAAGCGAAAGTAAAATCTACAACATCGCATTCTGCTAATGAATCTTCGCCAAATTTCTGCTCCATTAAACTAATTAGATAAGAAGCAATGGGTTTAGAACTGTCAATACCGCTTTCGGTACCAACATAGATTCGGCTGATTTCTTTTAAGTCAATTTTATTATCAATGATAAGTTTTGTTAAAGCATTTGCTCCAAAAACAACCGCATCCTGATGAACGTCTGGGAAAGTCATTTTTATTAGACCAAGACCTTTTTCTAATTTCTCGGGTTCAATATTTCTGGCAATAGCCAAAGTTTTTATGGGTAAATGTATGTTTGCTACGTCAAATGAAATAGCATCAATTCCTGTTTTCATTCTTATTTTTTTGAGCCGCTAAAGGTAAAACTATGTTGCGGAATGGCAATTTTTTACTTAGACAAAATTTTGATGACCCTACACTTTTGAAGAAAACAAATTAAAACTTCGAATAAAATAACAATATCATAAATTTTTAGTAATCTACTTAGAGTCGAAATCCTTGATTCTGTTTTACAAAGCAATGATTTGAGGTTTTCTATAGTGAATTATTTTTTATCAGTTTTAATTTTGTACGTAAAAATACGTAGAATTGCGCTATTTTAAAATCATTATAAATAACAGCGAAATGGTTGTAGTTCTTTTGTAATTGAGTTATTTTTGTCTAATTTTTTAAAACAAACTACTTAACACTTATGGCACAATCTGCACTATTGAATGCTTCCATCTTAAAGAAAGTAGCTATGGCTCTTTCGGGAATATTCTTAATCACGTTTTTAGCGCTGCATGTTTCCTTAAATTTTATTTCTATTTTGAGTGAAGATGTTTTCAACGAAGCTTCTCACTTTATGGGATACAATCCGCTGATACAATATGTAATGCAGCCAGTTTTGGCATTCGGAGTAATTTTCCATTTCGTAATGGGATTTATTCTTACTGCTCAAAATAGCGCGGCACGACCAATTGCGTACGCTAAATACAACGGAGCGGCAAACGCTTCATGGAGTTCTAGAAATATGATTATTTCTGGATTGGTTATTTTGGCTTTCTTAGGATTGCACTTTTATGATTTCTGGTTTCCTGAAGTTAGCTATAAATATATAGCTGGTACGGCACCAGATGCTACGAGGTATTATGGTGAGTTAGTTCACAAATTTCACGACCCAATTCGTACGGCATTGTACTGCGTGTCATTTATCCTTTTAGGATTCCACTTGTGGCATGGGTTTGCATCTTCTCTTCAATCTGTAGGGATGCACAACAAGTACTCTAGATTTTTATCAAAAGTAGGTTACTGGTTCGCAGTTGTAGTTCCAGCGCTTTTTGTGATTATCGCTTTATTTCATCATTTCAATAATTAATATCAATTATAATGGCATTAGATTCAAAAATTCCAAATGGTGCCTATAGCGGACAAATGGACAAATTATAAAGATCATATTAATTTAGTAAACCCTGCTAACAAACGTAATCTTGATATTATTGTAGTTGGTACAGGTTTAGCTGGAGGTTCGGCTGCGGCTACTTTAGCGGAGTTAGGATATAACGTAAAAGCATTTTGCTTCCAAGATTCTCCACGTCGTGCGCACTCTATTGCAGCACAAGGTGGTATCAACGCAGCAAAAAACTATAAAGGTGACGGTGACTCGATTTACAGATTGTTTTACGATACTGTAAAAGGTGGTGATTACCGTGCTCGAGAGGCAAACGTTTATCGTTTGGCTGAAGTTTCTGGTAATATTATTGACCAATGTGTGGCTCAAGGGGTGCCATTGGCTCGTGAATATGGCGGACTTTTGGATAACCGTTCTTTTGGAGGAACTTTGGTTTCTCGTACATTTTATGCACAAGGACAAACTGGACAACAATTATTGTTAGGAGCTTATTCTGCGATGAACCGTCAGATTGGTCGTGGAAAAATTAAAATGTACAACCGTCACGAAATGCTTGACATTGTAATCGTGAACGGAAAAGCGAGAGGTATTATCGCTCGTGACTTAATTACAGGAAAAATAGAAAGACATTCTGCTCACGCGGTAGTAGTTGGTTCTGGAGGATACGGAAACGTATTTTTCCTTTCAACAAATGCTATGGGAAGTAACGCAACAGCAGCTTGGAAAATTCATAAAAAAGGAGCGTTTTTCGCAAATCCTTGCTACACACAAATTCACCCAACTTGTATTCCAGTTTCAGGAGATCACCAGTCTAAATTGACTTTGATGTCTGAGTCTTTACGTAATGATGGTCGTATTTGGGTACCTAAAAAATTAGAAGATGCTCAGGCAATCCGTGAAGGAAAGAAAAAAGCAACAGATTTATCTGAAGACGAAAGAGATTATTTCTTAGAGAGAAGATATCCCGCTTTTGGTAACTTAGTACCTCGTGACGTTGCGTCTCGTGCAGCTAAAGAAAGATGTGATGCTGGTTTTGGAGTTAACAAAACGGGTGAAGCAGTTTACTTAGATTTTGCAGCAGCTATCAAACGTTACGGAACTGAAGATGCTTATGTAAAAGGTTTAGATGATAAAGATGCTGCTTTGGTAACTAAATTAGGAGCTGCAATCGTGAAAAGTAAATACGGAAACTTATTCCAGATGTATTACAAAATCGTCGACGAAGATCCTTATACAACACCAATGATGATTTACCCAGCAGTTCACTACACAATGGGTGGAACTTGGGTTGATTATAACTTGATGACTACAATACCTGGATGTTTCTCTATTGGAGAGTCTAACTTCTCTGACCACGGAGCAAACAGACTTGGAGCTTCTGCTTTAATGCAAGGTTTAGCTGATGGATATTTTGTATTGCCTTATACTATCGGAGATTATTTAGCTCCAGATATTAAAATGGGTGAAATTTCTACAGATTTACCAGAATTCGTTGAAGCTGAAAAAGCGGTTGTAGATCAAATCAATAAATTTATCAATAACAACGGTAAACATTCTGTAGATTATTTCCATAAAAAATTGGGAAAAATTATGTGGAATAAAGTAGGTATGGCTCGTAACGCTAAAGGTTTAACTGAAGCGATCGAAGAAATTGCTGCTTTACGTGAAGAGTTTTATAAAGATGTAAAAGTTCCTGGAGGCGCTTACGAATTTAATCAGGAATTAGAAAAAGCAACTCGTGTTGCCGATTTCTTAGAATTAGGAGAATTGTTCGCGAAAGATGCTTTACACCGTAACGAATCTTGTGGAGGTCACTTCCGTGAGGAATACCAAACAGAAGAAGGGGAAGCACTTCGTGACGACGAAAACTTTGCATATGTTGCTGCTTGGGAATACAAAGGAAAACCAAGTGATGCAGTATTACACAAAGAACCTCTTAACTACGAAAACATTAAATTAGTTCAAAGAAGCTATAAATAGTATTTAGAAAAGTCTTAATACTTTTTTCTTAATACTTAATACTTATACAAAATGAAACTTACATTAAAAATATGGCGTCAAAAAAACGCTCAAGATAAAGGAGGGATTGTAGAATATCCTATCGATGGAATCGAACCAGACATGTCTTTCCTTGAAATGTTAGACGTTCTTAACGAAGGTTTAATCAACAAAGGAGAAGAACCAGTTGCATTTGACCACGATTGTCGTGAGGGAATCTGCGGAATGTGTTCTTTATTTATTAACGGTGAAGCACACGGACCAGACAGAGGAGTTACAACTTGTCAGTTGCACATGCGTATGTTTAAAGATGGAGATACGATTTTTATCGAGCCATTTAGAGCAAAAGCTTTCCCTGTAATTAAGGATTTAGTGGTTGACAGAAGTTCTTTTGACAGAATTCAGCACGCAGGAGGATTCATTTCTGTAAATACTTCAGGAAATACAATCGACGCGAATACTATTCCAGTTAACAAAGACGATGCAGATAAATCATTTGATGCTGCTGCTTGTATTGGTTGTGGAGCTTGTGTTGCAACATGTAAAAACTCTTCAGCAATGTTATTCGTTTCTGCAAAAGTTTCTCAATATGCATTATTGCCACAAGGTAAAGTTGAAGCAACGGATCGTGTTTTACACATGGTTCACCAAATGGATTTAGAAGGTTTTGGTAACTGTACAAATACAGGAGCTTGCGAAATCGAATGTCCAAAAGGAATTTCGCTTGAAAATATTGCACGTATGAACCGTGAGTATTTAGCAGCAAGCTTGAAAGGATAATACGCAATTTAGTATATTTTAAAAAACGCTTCCGTTACGACGGAAGCGTTTTTTGTTTCTATTTACAGCATAATATCTAAAACTGAATCAATATCTCTTAAAAGCTTCGATTTGTTGTGTAAGAGAGTTTAAAATAAATGATTTTAGGCTTTTGGTGTAAACTGGTTCTGTTTTATTTTAAATTGATGTAGTGCTTTAATTTGGTTTTTTGTTTCGATGAATTATTTAATGAAATGTTTATTTTTGTAATTAGAAAAAACAATCGGCATGAGCACTGAAAATGAAGTTTTAAATTACAGTAAAGAAGAACGTAAAAATCATATTCTAAAAGAGATCAATTTGCACACGCGTGTGAGTTTTGAAACTCTTTCGGCTAAACTTGGTGTTTCTGAAGATACTGTTCGTCGTGATATTAATGAACTGGACGCTGACGCACTTTTAATTAAAGTAAAAGGTGGCGCCATGACCAAAGGATATCACTATTCTTCATCTAACCAGACTTATGCTGTTGAAGCCAAACAAGTTATTGCGCAAAAAGCAGTCGGTCTTCTTCATGACGGAATGGTTTTAATTGTTGATGGCGGAACTACTATTCGAGAGTTCATCCGATTAATTCCAAACGATCTTAATTTAACTGTTTTTACGATTACGGCTTTAACTGCGGTTCAGCTTTTAGATAAACCCAATATTAAAACGATCATGATTGGCGGTAGCATTTCTTCTTACAGTCAGATGTGTGTGAGTGGAGAAGCTTTTCATCAATTGGCCAATATAAAAGCAGATCTTTTAGTTTTAGGGACAAATGCTTTAGACGTAGATGGCGGTTATTCAGATTCTGATTGGGAAACTGTTCAAGTAAAAAAAGCAATGATTCAGGCTTCTAAAAAAACGGCAGTTTTGACTATTACGGAGAAACTAAATACAGTTCTTAAAATGAAAATTGCTAGTTTGTCTGAACTGAATTATGTTATAACCGAGGAAGAACCAGCTCATGAAAAATTGAAGTCATACAAAGAGAATTTTCCTGAATTGACTGTGATTTAATTTCAAAACCAATTTTTCTACTTATCTCTAAAATCTGATGAAAATTGCTTTAATCCAAACCGATCTTTTTTGGCAAGATGCCAGTAAAAACCGAGAAAATTTCGATTCAAAAATCAATGAAATCGATTCGGAAGTAAATTTGATTGTGCTTCCAGAAATGTTTTCGACCGGATTTACAATGAACGCTTCTGAGGTTGCCGAAACGATGCAAGGAGAAACGATTGAATGGATGAAATTGAAAGCAAAACAAAAAAATGCTGCCGTAACAGGAAGTGTTGTTATCACAGAAAACGAGAAGTTTTATAATAGGATGTTTTTTGTTTTTCCGTCAGGAGAATTTCAGTATTACGATAAAAGACATTCTTTTTCTCTCGCCGGTGAAGACAAAGTGTACACCTGCGGAAATAAAAAGGTAATTATAGATTATCTAGATTGGAAAATATGTCTGCAGGTTTGTTACGATTTGAGATTTCCGGTTTTTGTACGTAATGTAGAAAACTACGACCTTATTTTGTATGTCGCAAATTGGCCAAAAGTACGCACCAATGCTTGGGATGCTTTGCTAAAAGCACGTGCCATAGAAAATCTTTCGTATGTGGTCGGAGTAAACAGAATTGGTAATGATGCTCACGATTATGAACATATTGGCCATTCTCAAGCAATAGATTTTTTGGGCAATTATATTTTAGAGCCACAAGAAAAAAATGGTGTCTTTGTCGTAGAATTAGACAAAAACACCATGTATGAAACGCGTAAAAAATTAGACTTTTTAAGCGATAGAGATCAGTTTGAAATTAAGTTTTAAAAGGCTTTTCGTTTCTTTTCTGCTTCTTTTTTCTTTTTATCGTCTTGTTTCTTCTCGACTTCTGGATTAAAAGGAATGCTCAAGTCAATTGTTTCGTTCCGATCCCAATTGGCGCGCACATCAAATTCTTCCTGATTATAAAATACTTCTTCTGCGTATTTCTTTTCTAAGAAATTACCAGTGTCGTATTGTTTGTTTTTATTGTCGTCATAAATAATGCGTACAGTAAAAATATCAGGTTGCAGTAGATTGAATTCTAAAGTAGTTGCGCCTTCAGAATACCCTTCGGCTAAAACTACATCTCCTTTTTTATTGGTCAATTCAACAATTATAGGAAAACGTTTGACATTTTTAAGAGTCAATATCAGATTTCCGTAATCGGCATGTTCTTTAGTGCTGAGTTTATAAGATAAAGTATCATTTGTCTTTTCATAAAAATCGGTCAAAGCACCTGGTAAAAAAGTAAAACTATATTTGTCCAATGGTTCTTTTTGGAAATCGAAATATAATTTCTGTTCAAATTCATCATATTCTGTTGTATAAGGAACAGCAACAGAATCTTTATTGACCAAAGCGATTTTAGATTTGTCAAATTTTACCAACGGAGTTTCGGTTTCCAAAGTAAAGCGTTCTCTAAAATTAATCTGACCGTTTTGTACCGCTTTAATATTTAAAGTATCTTTTTTCAAGGCTTTAATCTTGAACGAAAATCTTTTTTTATAATCTCCTTTTTCAACTTCCATTGATAACGAATCGGCTTTAATTGGTTTGTACCAAACTTGAAGCGAATCTTTTTTAGGAAACTGCGTTACGATAGTTTCAAGAACTTCGTCGCCATTTTTAAGTGTAATTTTTGGTTTTGAATTTTTGAAATCCTGTTTTCCTTCATAAGGAAGATACAAACGGTTTCCTGAAGCTTGAATAGGTTTGAAAGCTTTTAATGGCAAGGTTTCTTTAAATAATTCCACCTCATAAACCGTGTCTGTCGGAATTGTGATATAGCTTTTCAAAAATCCGATTTTATCATCTTTTGGATTAAATTTATTATTTGAACCTTTATCTTTTAATGCTACCAAAAGATATTTTCCTTCTCTTAAATTTTCAAACTGAAAAGTTCGCATACTGTCCAAAGTGTTGGTAATGTAGCGCGGAAACTCTTTGTAAATGGTAGAATCTTTAAATTTATCATTTACTTCATATAACATTACAGAAACAAAATTGTCAACATACTTTCCGTACGCATCTTTAATTTTTCCGTTCAGTTTAAGTGAATCAATATGCAATCCAGTCGAAAACACATATTTAAACTGGTTTAGTGCGTTTCCTTCATTGTTGTCTGTAATTGCCTGTCCAAAATTTAAACTATAAGTTGTGTTAGGCTGTAAAGTATCTCGAAGCTCGATCTTTATAAATTTGCTGACATTTGTAGGCGTAATTAACGGCTCATTTTTTAAAGGCGGAGAAATAATAAGCTGTTTATTGGTGTTTTTAATTTTGACATATTCGTCAAAATTTAAAGTAATAGTGTTTCCTTTAAAATCGGTTGTAAAGTTTTTAGGAAAACTAGATACCAAAACAGGAGGTAACGTATCTTTTAAACCGCCGGTAATGCTGCCTCTTTTGGCGCAGCTTATCATCGATATTAGAATTACAAATGCAATGTATTTTAGGGTGTCTTTCAACATAACGGTTTTTCAATTTGATTGCACAAAATAACGATTATATTTGCTTTAATTGAAATTTTTTATCCATTTATTAGGATTTGGGACTTTTGGAAATCTTCCAAAATTTTAGTGTTTAAAATGCTATAATTTCTTACTTTTGAATTAAAATGTAATTTTCCTAAGTTTTGTTCAAACGATTTTTCCCAGTTTTGTTTCTCTTTTTAATGCTGTCATGCACTAAAAGTGAAAAGCCCGTAATCTCCTTTTATTACTGGAAAACAATCTTCAAGTTTTCTGAAACGGAAAAAGAAGCATTGAAAGAAAACAATGTACAGAAACTTTATGTACGGTATTTTGACATTGGAATTCATCCAGAATCTAATTTTCCAATTCCGATTAGCCCAATTCGATTTGAAGAAAATCCAAAGGAATATGCTATTGTTCCAGTTGTTTTTATTCAGAACAAAGTAATGCTCCAACCTAATCTTGATGTGAAGAATTTGGCGCAAAAAACCTTTGATTTTATCGAACAAATCAATTCTAAAAATAAAATTGCATGTCAAGAAATTCAAATTGATTGCGATTGGAACCTTAAAAAGTAAAGAGAATTATCTCAAATTTATAGAAGTTTTTAAAAAGCTTTCGAATAAGAAACTTTCAGCCACGATTCGATTGCATCAGGTGAAATATTTCAAAAAAACAAAAATTCCGAATGTTGATTCTGGAGTTTTGATGTATTATAATATGGGATCGATTGCGCCAGATTCTCTAAATTCTATTTACGATAAGAAAGTGGCAGAACGATATCTTAAAAGTTTAAAAAGATATCCGCTACATCTCGATTTTGCTTTTCCAATTTATTCGTGGGGAGTTCATATTAGAAATAATAAAGTGATCGGACTTCGTTCTAAAATGAGTAGTAGAGAACTAGAGAAAGATTCCAATTTTGAAAAAACAAGCTCGATTTTTTTCAGGGTAAAAAATTCCAATTATAAAAATGGTGTTTTTTATGAAGAAAATGATTTCTTGAAAATAGAAGAAATAAAACCAAAAGATTTAAAAGAAATGGCAGAAGATTTGCAGGATAATCTTGTAGAAAAGCCCAACGAAATTATATTTTACGATTTAGACGAATTCAATTTAAACAATTATGAAAAAAATACTTTTAAGCAGATTATTTCTTGCTTCTAGTGCCGTTTTGCTTTCTGCATTCGGAATTATATATGCCTGCGCAGATGGAGACTGGGATTATTTAGGATCTTATAATTCAAATTTTACTCCAGAAACTTTTGCTGATAATTCGTATTCTCCTTTGTTTTTATCTGGTGGTATTTTTTACGGAATTGGTTTTGATACCCAGCATAATTCTCGTTTTAATAAAAATATAAAATCAGATTGGGCAGATTATCTAAAAGGAAAAGTCGATACCACAACTGTCAATTATTTTTTGATTGGTGATGAAAAGCCTAGATATTATTCTGATGACAAAAATACCATCAAAAATAAAGAAGAAATTGAAGGTTTGCATGTTTATTATAAAACGAAAAAAGAAAATAAAAGCACGCAAAAATGGGGCAAAAAGCTGAATCTGAAAGACGAGAAAGTAAAAAACTTTGTTGAGTTTCTGTATTTGGCTCAAAAAATAGAAACAGTATCTATTGGAGATGATTATTGGAGCTACGATCCCGTTGTGGCAAAAACGTTCAACGATGCCAAAATGATTCAGTCGATAGAAAATGTATACAATACTTTATCAGATCCGTTTTTGAAAAACAGATATTGGTTCTTGACCATGAAAGCACGTTTTTATAGTAACGACAAACAAAAAGCAATTGATTTTTTTAATAAAACAGAAAGTTCTGTTGCCAGAAATACTTTGTATTATCGCGCTTTAGCGTATGTTGCAGGAATTAATTATAAACAAAAAAAATATGCGACTTCTAACTATTTATACGCTCAGGTTTTTGATAAATGTCCAGAATTAAGAGTGGTTACAGCGTATAGCTTCAAACCAAAAAACGAATCAGATTGGACAAAGGCTTTAGCGTTGGCAAAAGATAATAAAGAAAAAGCGGCGCTTTGGGCAATTCACGGATATTATAAAGACGAAAAACAGGCGATTGAAAAAATCTACGAATTAGATCCTAAAAGCGAACATTTAAATTATCTCGGAACAAGATTGGTTAATTCGCTAGAGCAAAAAATAAACAATTCGTTTCAGACGGACGGGCAAGGAGAAAATCAGAAACCAAAACCACAAACTGTTGCTGAAAATAAAACAGAAAATAAGACGAAAGTGGATAATAGCGCTGTCGATTTAATTGCAAAAATTTCTGCTGCAGGAAATACCGATAAGCCTTATTTATGGGATATTTCACTTGGATATCTTCAAACGCTAAAAGGCGATTATGCCAATGCAGACAAAAATTACAGCAAAGCTGAAAAAACACTTCCGAAAACAGAATTGGCGGGAATGCAGCTTCGTTTATTGCGTTTTGTAAATAATTTAAGTAAGATTGATAAGTTGACAGATAAAAATGAGAAAACCATTCTAGCCGATTTAAATTGGTTATACACAGAACTTCCTAAAAATTATAAAGGAGATACGTTTCGTTATCAAAATGCTTCTTCATGGAGCAGAAGCTATTTATCGCGTTTGTATAAAGAACAAGGCAATTTGGTTATGGCCGAGATTTACGGAGAATCACGCTATAGTTATTGGAATGATGGAAATGCATATTATGACAATGAAAAGAATTTGCTGGGAATAAAAAGCTTTTTGGAAAAATCGAATAAATCTGAAATCGAGAAAATTGGTGCTGGAATTTATAGTTTAAAACTGAAGGATATTAATAATTTTCAAGCGATTCAGTCCACTTTCAAAAACAAAATTCCAGAAGCAATTGCTTTTATGCAACAAACAGATTCTGTTCAATATTATAAATTCTTAGGAAATCCGTTTAACGGAAATATAAAAGATTGCCACGATTGTGAGCACGCGGCGTATCAGAAAAGAAAATATACTTTTATGGATTTCTTGACCACTATAAAAGAAATGCAGGATAAATTGGCTCAGAAAGAAGATGTTTACACCAACAGCCTTTTGTTAGGAAATGCATTTTATAATATTTCTCATTTTGGAAACGGAAGAACTTTTTACGAAATGAGTATTGTGGGTTACGGATCAAGTCCGTATTCGTTTAGAGATTCGATGAAAGAAATGATTACGAATAATTCGGTTTCTAAAATGTATTATCAGAAAGCTTTTGAAGCAGCTTCGAATAAGGAACAAAAAGCAAAATGTTTGTATCTGATTTCGAAATGCGAACGAAATGATTATTACAATAAAAAATACAATAAGATAAACAGCTATTGGGAAATTCAAGATGATAAAGTTAATTTTATCGCTTGGAACTCGTTCAAAGCTTTAAGAAAAGACTATTCGGATACGAAATATTATCAGGATGTAATTGCAGAATGTGGTTATTTTAGAAGATATGTAAATCAATAATTCCGAAAAGATGGTAAATAAAATAGAACATATTGGGATTGCGGTAAAAAATATGGACGATGCTAATGTTTTGTTTGAAAAAATGCTGGGTGTTCCGTCTTATAAAATGGAAGCAGTAGAAAGCGAAGGAGTGTTAACGTCCTTTTTTCAGACGGGAAATAATAAAATCGAACTTTTGGTAGCAACAAATCCCGAAAGTCCTATTGCTAAATTCTTAGAGAAAAAAGGAGAAGGAATTCATCATATCGCTTTTGATGTTGATGATATCGAAGCCGAAATTGCACGTTTGAAAAATGAAGGTTTTGTCTTAATCAATGAAGTTCCGAAGAAAGGGGCAGACAATAAATTGGTTGTTTTTCTTCATCCGAAGAACACAAATGGCGTTTTGGTTGAGCTTTGCCAAGAAATTAAATAAAAAAATGTCATTTTAATTTTTGAATAAGATGTTGAAAATCAATTTCGTTTTTGAGTTTCGAACAAAGATTTAAAATTAAATTGAAAATGATGTCTTAAAATATTTGGAGTGAATGAAAAATAGTAGTAATATTGCATCCTCTAAACCTGTCCTATAGCTCAGCTGGTTAGAGCACCTGACTCATAATCAGGTGGTCCCTGGTTCGAGCCCAGGTGGGACCACTAGTAAAATCAAGCCTTTGCAGAAATGCAAAGGCTTTTTTATTTTTTCTGACGAACATTTGACGAACATCAAATGTTTTATAATCAATTAGTTTTGTTTACTTTTATAGGAATTAATTGATTGTAATATGACTATTTATATCTACATTTTGTCATGTATTCTAATTTTTGCAAAAATTGTTGTACCTCTGTATCTTCTTTTTAGATTGTTTTTCATAATTAAACCTTTATTTGTAAATCTATATTTTGAGGAGAAATTTAATTATTATAAAGGAATAAGCAAAAACAGATTATTAATTTTATTACTGCTTTGTTTTTTATCATTTTTTATTGGAACCTTTCTAGGTAAAGAAGTTTTGAGTTTTTCAAATACTTACAAAATCATACTTTATATTTTCTTACTTGTTCTTACCCAATTTGTCTTGTTTTATATGTTTGAGGTGAAAACTCCAAGAAGTATATTTAAAATAGTACGAGATTGTATTGAAAACCCTAAGGAAATATTTAAGCAAAGAGAAGTCGTTTTTGAAGAAAGTAAAGTAATGGGATCAATAAATACAAATGGCGTGAATTTTAAGGATGCCGTAAATTTGACAAATGGAGATATTATTAAACAGATTAATCGAAGAGAATTCGATCTGGTCATAGAGAAATACCGTAAAGTCTTTCGAGATAATTCCTCAATCGAAAATCTTTATAAGTTAAGCAATGGTATGGAAATAAAAGACAGATCGATTTCTATAAAGATAGACAATAAAAGACATTCAAAACAGAACATAATTGAGATCTTGACGTCCCTTTTCAATATTCAAAAAAATTGGAATTCTCAGATTAAAGATAAAACAAACACCAAAATAATTGATTTTTTGAATAAATATATTACAATAAATGATGGAGATAAATCTCTACACATCAATGATTTTACCCGATTATTTGAAAAACTGTCTTGATCGCTATGTAAAATTCGATTACTCAAATATGTTTTTAAAAGATAAAATAAAGTAAAGTGATTTATTCCTTCTGATAATTTCTTATTCTCAATTATTTTAAATGTGTAAATTGTTTTTACACGATTTTTTACATAACCAAACCTCCGTAAACTTGTTTCATAATTTAAAATTAGAAACATGGATACAAATAATTTTACTTCCAAAATTGATCGATTGGAATTGATCGTAATGGAACTAGCGAAGAAACAAGATGCGTTTATAAAAAAGGCATTAATGAAACTATCTTTAAATAGCAAAGATGTTTATTCCTCTGAAGAAGCTGCAGAGTTTTTGTCTATAGAGGTCAAATATATTTACCAGCTTACCCACCAGCGAAAGATCAGATATTCTAAGAAAAAAGGCCAGAAGAAAATCTATTTTAGAAAGGCTGATCTGCTTGATTATTTAAACGGAGAGATTATTAATACTACCGAAGATCTTGAGAACACAAATGCCGCTTTGTGGAAAAAATAATGCGTGAATCTCTTTAACGCATAAAAATCCCTTATATTTTTAATCAAATTCTTATGACAAGATCGTAAGGATTATAATTTGAATCTTATGGACTTAGATATTCCTTATATCAGAGTAGGAACTTCCTATTTCAAAATTATTGATAAACCTTTAATATCTGGCGATAAAGTAAAAGTGATGGTTCGGTGGAATCGTGAAACAATCATTTCAGATCATGGAAAATCGTTTTTAAACGATATATCCAAATTAGATGGTTTTTGCTGTATTCCGAATCATTTTGGTTACCAGCAAATTGTAGATGATTTCTATAATACCTATCATGAACTGCCTAACCAACCAATAGCGAAGGATTTTTCAATTCATGAACTCGAAAAATTGATTCCAAATTCATTGCAATTTATTCAACATATTTTTGGAGACCAAAAGCAATTAGGCTTAGACTATATAAAACTTTTATATGAAAAACCTACGCAAACATTGCCAATTCTTTGTTTGGTAAGCAAAGAGCGATCGACAGGAAAAAGCTCTTTTATAAAGTGGTTGAAAGCAATTTTTGGAATGAATATGACTTACATAAAAGGCGATTCATTTGGGTCGCAGTTTAATTCTGATTGGGCGAGTATGTTACTTGTAGCCATTGATGAAGTGTTTTTTGATAAAAAAGAAATTACAGAACGTTTAAAGTACCTTTCTACGACTGATAAAGATAAAGTAGAAGCAAAAGGAAAGGATCGACAAGAAATTGAATTCTTTGCAAAATTTATTCTTTGTTCTAATAATGAAGATAATTTTATTCAAATAGACGAGGAGGAAATCCGTTTTTGGATTCGTAAAATTCGCACTATAAATACAGAAGATGTATTCTTTCTTAAAAAACTGAACAAAGAAATTCCGTACTTCTTAAAGTACCTGCAAATGAGAAATTATTTTTCACAACAAAAAACGAGAATGTGGTTTAAACCCGAACAGATTATGACTGCTTCCTTGTTAAAGCTTGTAAATCGAAATAAAGAAGAAATTCTAATGCTTGAATTGATACATGAGTGTTTTGAAAAAATGGAAGAGAATGAGTTGAAATTAGCTCCTAATGATATTTTCATTTTACTGAGAAAGCAAAATAACAGAATAAATATTTCTGCTAGTGAAATAAGAAATATTCTGAAGCGATGGGGTTTTACACCCGAAGACAATACGAAGTCTTATTGTGGAATTGAATTATTGTCTCATGGTGAATATGTAAAAGTAGATCGAAGAGGACGTTTTTATACCATTAAAAAGATTTTGTTTTATAAAATTTTTGATGCTTTGATGCAAAATTAGTATAAAGTCTTGTAATTGAACTAAAGGGATCTGCATCAAAGCTTGCATCAAACTAAAAAACAATCTTTTTTGATGCAAAACTGATGCAGGACAAAAATAAAGTGATGCACTGATGCAGCTATTGATGCAGTGTAATCTTAATATAATCAATTGATTACGTGTAATTTGCATCAAAATATCAAAAAAAATAAAAAATTATAGTTCTTTTTTTCATTAGCAAAAGAACAGACTTGTGCTAAATAAAATAGAAGAGTAAAAAAAACAATTATGGAAAAGTTCAATTGTAAAATTGCAAATCAAATTGATTTAGTCAATTATCTTAAAACATTAGGGCATGAGCCATTAAAAATAAAAAATCAGGATTATTGGTATCTATCGCCACTGAGATGTGAAAACACACCCTCTTTCAAAGTGAATCAAAAGTTGAATTTATGGTATGACCATGGAACGGGCAAAGGAGGAAATGTAGTCGATTTTGGGATTGAATATTTTAGATGCACTGTTTCTGAATTTTTACAGCTTTTAAATGGTAACAGTTTTTCCTCCGGTTTAAGTTTGTCATCTAAGAATAACAATCGACAGTCTTCAAATTCAAGAATTGCAAATGAAAAGAAAGATAATCTTGCTGATAAAATTGTCATTGTTGATATACGAACATTGGAAAATAAATCCCTTCTCCATTATTTAGAAAACAGGAGCATTCCGGAGGAAATGGCAAAAGAACACTGCAAAGAAATTGATTTTTCATTGAAAGGCAGAAAACACACTGCAATTGGATTTCAGAATATTTCAGGAGGGTACGAACTCCGAAATGAAAATTTTAAAGGTAGCAGCTCACCAAAAGATATCACTTTCATAGATAACCAAGCAAAATCAGTTGTTGTTTTGGAGGGCTTTTTTGACTACCTCTCTTATAAAATGATGAATCAAAAATCGGATAACCTACAAACAAATTTCCTGATATTAAATTCATTGTCTTTTTTTAACAAGTCACTACAGTTGATGGATAAACACGAGCGAGTAGATCTCTATTTAGACAGAGATACAGGAGGTATAAGATTTACTAACGAAGCCCTGAAAAGAGATTCTATAAAATATACCGACCAAAGTTTTCTATACGAACAAAAGAAAGATTTAAGCGAATGGTTAAATCAGGAACAGCACGTTAAAAGAGGTCATAGTTTTAGGCGATCTATATAACATCCGAGTGGTAGCCAGCTATGTTTTGGTAAAACCAAAACGCTGGCTCCTCTCATGCTATGGCATTCGTTGAGAGAATTTTTTTCATGCTGCCGCATTCAAAAAATAAATGATGAAAGATTATGGAACAACAGAATGAAACTAAAAAAAATAGAGGAGGCAGACCCAAAAAAGCGATAAAGAGAGACCAACTAATGGCAATTAAATGTACACTCTATGAGCGTAAAATAATTGAATCCAAAGCTAAAAAAGTAAATCTTACTGTTTCCGAATATCTTCGTGAAATTGGACTCAAAGCAAAGATTGATTATAGGAATAAAGCCCTTCCGAAAGAAATTCTAAGCTTTACCGGAGTGCTTAATCACATGGCAGCCAACCTTAATCAGATAGCCAAAAAGAGAAATAGCAATGACGAATTGAGTCCACTTGAACGAGCAGAATTAAAAGTACAGTCAGGTCAGGTTAAAGATCTTGCCGTCCAAATTAAAAACTGTATGTCATGATAGGTCATGTAAGTATAGGCAGCTCTTTTTACCATTGCATTAGCTACTGTCTGGAAGATAAAAGAGAATTGTCTGAAGAGAAAAAACTTGCACTTGCAATGCAAGACCGTTTGCAGTATAAAGACCGAGCAGAAGTATTAGAATATAATAATTGCTTCGGTAACAAGTATGAGCTTACTCAGCAGTTTAAAGATGTAAGGAAATTAAGCAGGCGTGTTGAAAAACCAATGTTGCATCTTACCCTACGTTTAGCTCCAGAAGAAATATTGACCAAAGAACAATTGAGAGAAGTTGGCAGAGAATGCGCCAAGGAGTTTGGTATTGCAGACCACCAATACATTTGTGTACTACATAAGGATACCAAAGAACAGCATATTCATATTGCAGCCAATCGAGTTGGCTTTGATGGTAAGGTTGCCAATGACAGCAATAACTATAAATGCATGGCTGAACTTTGTCGTCGTCTTGAAAAGAAATATGATCTTCAAGAAGTATTAAGTCCAAGAGCATTCCTCTCTCCTAAAGACAGGTTATTGCCTCGCCATGACAGTAGAAAAGAAAAACTTAAAGAAGATATTCAACAGACATTTAAGTATGCCAGTTCCTATTTAGCATTTGAAAGACATATGCGAGAGTTGGGTTATAAAGTTCTTAAGGGCAGGGGAATTTCTTTTATAGATGATAAAAAAGTAAAAATAAAAGGAAGCGAAGTTGGTTTTTCATTGATGAAAATTGAAAAGATATTACATCAGAAACAACAGTATGCCGGGAAAAATGTTGGTGAAGAAAAAAATCATGACAGAGATAGTCGGTCAATATCTAATTCTTTCAATACTGGAAAGCACAACGAAGAAAAGCAAAGCTGCAACTCAGGTCGGATAGGAGAAGAAGTTGTTAAAGAGATTTTAGGGTTTACAGGTCAGCTAATGAATTCTGAATATGAACCGGATTATATTGATCCTGAAAGAACGAGAAAACTCCAAAAGAAAAAAAAGAGACCATCATTAAGGAAATAATATTTTAAAAAATAGTAGTATGGAAACAGATGCAAACCAAGAGCATATAGAACGAGAGACATTACAATTAGTACTGGAGGAATTTACACAGGAACAGAAGATAAATAATCAGCATATTGAGGAGCTTATTATTGCCATAAATAACATAGGGAATAAAATCGTATCTATAAAGGAGCATAAATCCGGCAAAAATGTTTTGGAACCATTGGATATTAAACCAATAGAGGCTATCCTGCAAAAAAGCTTCCTGGATATTAAATTTATGATTGGCAGGCAGCCAAAAAGTATCGTTAGGAAATTTCAGATTTTGTTATTTCCGGAACAGGATGCAAAACTGTTTTACAAAATTGTTTTTGGAAGGTGGTTTTTATGGCTTGTTATAATGGTAGCCATAACTAATCTTTACAGCTGGGGCATACATTACAGCAACAATATCAAAGAAATTGAAATGCAGCAAGTTCGAAATGATAGGATAAATAAGGCATGGCAATATATGTATCAAAATAATGATAGAGAAGTTAAGGTTCTTATGCAAAAAGCCTATATAAATTGCAGTAGAGAGTAAATAACGTTTTAAGATCAGGACAAATATTTTTAAAGTACAATTTAAGTCTGCGGGCGATGTTAGAAGAAAGATGTTGCAAATCAGATATTAGGTTGCAAATTATAATTTGAAACACATTTTAGTTTTGCGAATTTTCTCTCTTTTCTTTTTACAGTTAATTTTAGATAAAATTATAAACAAGTAGGTTTACAATTTTGTGATGGAATTAACTAAAAAACTATAAAAAGATGAAAAGAGTATCAAAAACAACAGTCAGGTTTTTATCACTTATTAGCTTATTTGCAGTGACAAAAACGTATTCCCAGAAAATTCAAACAGACAAAAATCAAAAAGAAGCAACTAGTTTTACTCAGAAAACAAATAATGATTTACTATCGTATTTGCCTTTTGCTGACAAAACAGATTATGAGAACGCAAAAAGAGGTTTTATCGCTACAATTCCCGAAGGAATTATAAAGGATGAAAAAGGAAATGTTGTCTACGATATGAAGCAGTATGATTTTATTAAAGGTACTGCACCTGCAACTACAAATCCTAGTTTATGGCGTCAGAGTGAACTCAACAGTATCAATGGTTTGTTTGAGGTAAAAAAAGGTTCAATTTATCAAATCAGAGGTTTAGATCTTGCTAACATGACTTTAATCGTAGGTAAAACAGGCTGGATTATAATTGATCCTCTTATGTCTCCCGAAACAGCCAAGGCTGGATTAGCATTAGCAAACGAAAAGATTGGTAAAAAGCCTGTTGCTGCAATTATTATTACACACAGCCACATTGATCACTTTGGAGGAATAAGAGGAGTGGTGGATGAAAAAGATGTGAAAAGCGGCAAAGTTCCAATTTATGTTCCAGAAGGTTTTTTCGATCATGCTATAAGTGAAAACGTAATGGGAGGAAATACAATGGGGAGAAGAGCTTCTTATATGTATGGAAATTTACTTCCAAAAGATGCAAAAGGAACTTTAGGGACAGGTTTGGGACAAACAACTTCAACAGGTTTGTCTGGTATTATAGATGGTACATTTAAAATTAATAAACTTTCTGGTGAGGAAAAAATTGTAGATGGACTGAAAGTGGAGTTCATTTATACTCCCGAATCTGAGGCGCCTGCAGAGATGATGTTCTATTTTCCTGAACTCAAAGCATTTTGCCAGTCTGAGGATATAACACATACCCTTCACAATCTTTATACTTTGAGAGGGGCGCAGGTGCGTAACGGTCAAAAATGGAGTGCCTATATTGATTTGGCACTTGCCAAATGGGGAGACGATGTACAGTTTTCTTTTGCTTCTCATCACTGGCCAACCTGGGATAATAAAAACATTAAGCCTTACTGGGAAAAACAACGCGATTTATACCGTTTTATCCATGACCAAACGCTAAGATTGGCCAATGAAGGCTATACTCCAATTGAGATTGCCGAGATGCTCAAGCTTCCCGAATCATTAGACAAGGAATTTTATAGCCGTGGGTATTATGGAACTTTAAGCCATGATGTACGTGCACAATATCAATTATATTTTGGCTGGTTTGATGGAAATCCTTCAAACTTAAATAAACTAACACCGGTAGATGCCGGGAAAAAATATGTCGAATTTATGGGCGGGGCTGATAATCTGCTCTCTAATGCCAAAAAATCATATGATAAAGGTGAATACCGCTGGGTGGCTGAAGTTGTAAGTCACTTAGTTTTTGCAGACCCAAAAAATCAGGATGGAAGAAATCTGTTGGCAGACGCTTACGAACAGCTTGGTTATGTTGCTGAATCTGGGCCTTGGAGAAACTTTTATTTATCAGGAGCAACAGAGTTAAGAAATGGGGTTAAGGTGTTGCCATCACCAGACACCGCAGGCCTGACATGGTTAGAGGTATGAGTACTGATTTATTCTTTAATTTCCTTGCCATGAAATTTAAAGGAACAGAAGCTGATGCCGCCGCTATGAAATACAATTTTAATATTGTTCTTCCGGATGTAAAAGAAAAAGTAGCGCTAATAGTAGCAAACGGAGTTGTAAATCCACGAATTGGAGGAAGTGTAAAAGACAATGTTACAGCGACGATCACAATTAATAGAAGTGACCTGAATAAAGTTAGTTTGAAAGAAGCTTCTTTTGCTGATTTACTGAAATCAAAAGCAATAAAAATTGACGGGGACCAAAATGCTTTTACAACATTCCTTGGAAAAATAGATAGTTTTAATTTCTGGTTTAATATTGTTGAACCCTAACATTATAAGTAAACAGATGCAGTTTGGCGCTGCCAATGATGAATACCTGCTTAAAATTTAAAAAGTTTGTTTAAATTAAAAGGGCATTCAAGTAAGGTATGATTACTTATGAGCCTGTATAAGGGCCATTGGATAATTTAAAAATATTTTTACAATATTTTAAACAAAGCATCTTTGATATCATTTGGCAATGAGCTCTTGCTTTTGTAATGCTGAGGTGTGGTTTATGGCTGCAGATTATGATCTGCAGCCAAACACCTTAAAGTTGCAATTAATACTAAAATTATGAGTAAGATACCAAACACAAAATTTTTAGTCTGCATTTTATTTTTCTCCATTATCAGTCTTCATGCGCAGGATGATGCTGCTGAACTGGCAAAGAAGCTTGCCAATCCGATTGCCAGCTTGATTAGCGTGCCTTTTCAGAACAACAGCGATTATGGTATTGGGGATTTAAAAGGAAGTCGCAATACGCTTAACTTTCAGCCAGTGATACCTATAAGCATAAACGAAAACTTAAATATGATCGGAAGGGTTGTACTACCTATAGTTACCCAAAATAATATTACAGGAGTCTCCGAAAAACAGAGCGGATTAAGCGATGCGGTAGTTAGTGGTTTTTTCAGTACAAAAAACACAAAAAACGGATTCACATGGGGAGCCTGCCGCTTTTCTTATACCCACGGGAACAGATGATTTCCTTACCAGTGAAAAATTCGGTGCAGGCCCCACTGCTGTGGCTTTAAAGCAAACCAACGGATCGGACCTTTGGCGCACTGGTGAATCAATTGTGGAGTGTGGCGGGAAGTGATGAGCGTGCTGATGTAAGCCAAATGTTTGTACAGCCTTTTATAACGCACAACTGGAAAAGTGGAGCCGGTATAGGACTTGTTGGTGAATGGACACAGAACTGGGAAGCCCGGACCACTTCTGTAAGGCTGATCCCCAATATCAGTGGGGTGACAAGCGTCGGTAAGCAAAAAGTTTCATTAGCTATCGGACCGGCGCGTTCAACTTATTGCTACTGAGAGAATGAGAGCCGATTGAGGTTGGAGGGCTTTGGTTATTTTTCTTTTTCCTAAGTGATTGAAATAGGCCTGTACTAATTTTATTTATTTAATCAACAGTTATGGTATTTAAAACATTATCATCGAAGGAGAAAAAAAAATATTTTGAAAAATTACAAAGTATTTTAATTTCTAGAAAACTTTTTCTGAAAAATGATTTTTCTCTACCCAAACTGGCTGAGGAGACAGGGATTCAACTTTACATTATTTCACATGTAGTGAATTCGCAAACTAATTCTCATTTTAATGATTATGTAAACTTGATGAGAATTCAATATTTTAAAGAAAAAATCAATGATATGGAATGGAAAGATTTAACAGTTAAAAAAATGACTGCGGCGTGTGGATTTAAGTCCCGCACGACAGCTTATAGAGCATTTATAAGGCATATTGAAATGACCCCATCAGATTATTTAAAATTAAATCGGTCATAATAGGTGAATTCGCAGATATAAAAAAAAACTGATATTTATATTTTATGCCTTGAAAAATGTCAGTAGGATTAAATTTTTGGATCTAAAAAGATAATTCCGGATGTGAGCAAAGTAACGCACAGCATAGCAGCAAGAATGATAATCAGAGCGATGAACAAAATGAAAATAATTCGATTTTGCCGACGATTATTTTTATCCAATCTTTGGTTTAGTTTTAATTCTTCTTCATCTTTTATGTATTGATATTGATCCTTCATTATTTCAAAGATAGTAATCAGTATCATTCTTTTTTTATGGCATTAAGTAGATTCTATCTCATTATTGTGAAAAAAAAATAAATTATATATAAGTAAAATAAGCCCTTAAGGTGCTCCATTTTATATTTTTTTACTTTTTTTTTAAAAATTTTGTATTCTCGAATCTGTACGTTAATAGATATACAGCTTTAAAATAATATCCATTTCTGTACAGCATCAAGTGCATAACCTTTAAAAACATCTTCTTTATAGTGGTATGTATTATAATACTATGCGAAAATATATTTATCTCACCTGCCTTTATTTTATGGCTGCAAATTCGCTTGCTCAGACAGATGATTTGTATCAGTTTTGGAATCAATACGATTTTACAAGAGATCTGAGCGAGAAATGGGTATTGCAGGCCGACGCCGGCCTCACTTCTAGCAGCACCCCGACTGATAATAATGCACTTCACAATGTAACGCAGATTTATCTTAGGGCATGGGTTCACTATTATGCATTTGAAAAATGGAAATTTTCCGTTTTCCTTGCCAATTATTCAAACAAAAACGTTCCTGAATTAAATCAAAAACACGGACGGGAATTCAGAACGGCACTGCAGGCTACATATAACCTACATCAATCCCCGGCAGTTAAAATTAACCTGCGGGCAAGACTGGAAGACCGGCATATTGAAACTGATGAAAATTATATGGAAGCCGTCGAGCGCCTGCGATTTCAGATTAAGGCTGTGTGCCCGCTTTCAAGCTTAGGCGTAAAAGTAAAAAAAATGTATGTTTTTGTTTCAGACGAAGTATTTTTTAAAACAAAAAGCCAGGTTAGCGGCCCAGAAGCATTTGATCGTAACCGGGCAATGATAGGCTGCGGGTTTGCTTTTTCAGATGATATCAAAATTGAAGCTGCATATGCAAATGAAATCATGCCACGCAGTGGAACAGATAAAGTAGTAAATGCGTTTCAAGTCAAAGGAATTTTTAATAATTTATTTTACCATTTAAGTAAGCCATTTAAAAGGAAAAAAAATGCGGTAGATCAGGGTGAAGGAGATTTATAATTTTTATGTTTTTCGAGGGATAATGCCTTAATTTTTAATTGATTATATTAAGATGGGATTTACTATCAAAAAATAATATCATCAATCATTTTGTCTAAAGTGTTGCTTGGAAGTGTGTTTAAATAAGACATGGTAGATTTAATGTCTTTATGACCTAAGGCTTCTTTGATTATATCAATTGAGATATTGTTAAATTTTAAAATGGTTGCAAATGAATGCCTTGCACAATAATAAGTAATTTTCTTTTTAATGTCTAAATCAATCATAATTCTTTTCAGAGGTGCGTTTATATAAACTTTGAGATATTTTTCTTTCTTGTTATTTATATAAGTTCCAGAATTGTTATTATTATGAATTATGTTGAATAAATAGAATGAGTCAGCTGAGGAACTATATTTCGCAATTTTGTCTTTCCAGAAATCGTTTACTTTGAAATTTACGATTACTTCAGTTTTACTTCTTTTATATGTAATTGTTCCTTTATATAGATCTGTTTTCTTTAATTGTATTAAATCGATGAAATTAATTCCTCTTCCGTAAAAGCTCAACAAAAACATATCTCTTGCAAAATTGTCATTTTTTTTGAGTAAAGTTGCATTTTTCAATAATGCAATTTCCTCTTCGGATAAATATTCTTTTTTACCGCTTTCCTTGATTTTGGAGACCTTAAATTTGTTAAAGGGATACATTGTTGCGGGAATTATCTCGCGATTGATAGCTTTATTAAAGACTGCTCTTAAAGAACGGATCCTAATTCCAATTGTACTTTGGCTATTATTATTCCCATTTAAAAAAGATTGATATTTATAAATTGTATCTACTGATAAATCTTTAAATGTAATTTCACTTCTGTTAAAAAATCTTTGAATGGATCTTAAGGTATCTTTCTCAATGTTGTAAGTTGATAATTTCCCCGCATTTTTAATTTCTTCTATTAAGTTTTCATGAAAAGTGGTATAGCTAAGAGCTTGCTGCTTTCCTGATTTTTTTTTAAACTTGTTTACAACATCCTGTAAGGTAAATGGAGTTTCATCTAGTTCAAATTCATGAATAATGCTATTAACTCGACTGGCATATTTTTCAATAAGATCATTTATTTGTTTGTATTCTTTGTGTGATTTTTTAAGACGGTCTGTTTCAAATGACCAATCTTCATATTTACATTTTTTCTTAATTGATAAACTAGTATTTGTTCTGTCTTTAATTAAAACAAGATTAATAAAATAATCGCCTTGTTTATTTCCTGCTGCCTTTAATGTGAATTTATGTGATACCATTATTGAAATTTTAATTAAAAAATCCGACGAACATTTGACGAACATTTGACGAACATTTGACGAACAAAAGTACAATTATAATAAGAAATAATGATTTATTTTTTATTTAAAAAATCATAAAGCACTGATATTCAGTTATAATGGCTTATTATAAGTGATTCTAAAAACTTGCTAGATCTTTCTCATAATCAGGTGGTCCCTGGTTCGAGCCCAGGTGGGACCACAGAGAAATCTTGTAAAGCCTTATAAACATTGTGTTTGTAAGGCTTTCTTTTTTCTAAGGGACGAATTTTACCTGTTGAATTTGGGTTAAAAAGCATTAAATACCTTAATTCTGAAAATATAGAAGAAGTTATTTTTTATATTCCATCTAGGTTATCTTTTCTTTCATCAAAACTTTCTTCTAGTTCAATTTTATTTAAAAGTTTTTTGCTCTTGTCATAGTCAAGTAAATATAAATTATGGTTATTTTTTCTAGCTAATCGTTCAGCTATAATGCCATTATTGAATAATTGAAAATATTCTGGAGAATTTATAATGTTTAACGGATTATCATCCAAACAGAGTGCTACATCCTTCGGAAGACTCTCAAGAGTTTTTTTGTATTGAGTTTCTGAATCAAAATTGTTTTTTCTAAATATAGGCTCATTTTTTAGACCTAATATATCTAAAATTTGCAAATTGTAAGTTGAACTGAAAATTTGGCATAAATGCCACTTGCCAAAATCGGTGTTACTCAAAACTTTTCTGCCAACAGGTGCTAGTATTTCTTGAAACATTTGGTCAATTTCTTTAAAATCAGTTATACGTTTATTAGTGTTATATATTCCATATGAGATTCCGTAGGATGCTGATTGTCTTTCTCTTATTGTTGATTTGGTTATTCCGTTAATTTCTTTGTAAGAATTATTGCAGTGAAAAATAAAATTTTTTAGAAGATCCTTAATAATTATTTTTCTAAAATATTTTTTTTCAACTTCATAAAGAAAATCCAAAATATTTAAATAATTATCTTTTTTTGATTGATATATTAATTCAATAATTTTTTCCTTGTCTTTCGAGGTACTTATAAATTCAGCCGCAAAATAATCTTGAAGAGATTTGTGCGCCCATTTTAAAATAATTCCATCTCTAACAAATAAAGGTACATTTGACTCTATATCTTCAATAAAGTCTGATTCTTTGAAGTCCAAACCAGCACATTTGTTTTTGGCTTCTTTTATATGGTTTATTAACTCTTGATTATTATATTCAACTTTTACAATTTTTGCAGTGTCAAATGCCAATTGTCTTAATATCAATCTAAAGTCTTGAATGTCTAAACCAGAAGCTTTGTTTCTTTTGAAACCATCTTTAGATAAATCATGATGTTTGTATAGTGCGCCATATACATCATCATAGAAGGTGGACTTTTTAGATGGAATATCTTTATTGTAGGTATATGTTTTATATAGTAAAGAAACTAGAAAAGGATTAACAAGGAATTCACGGACTTGGGTGTCTTTCTCTTGTATGTTTTTTATTAATTGTTCACTTACTTTGTTTTTGTTTATTGAATCATACTTTTTAATAAGCTCAAAAGATTCATGAATATTAAGGGGCTTGATGTGAAACATCTGAAAGTCGCCAAATGATGACAGTGAAGAATCGGGTCTTGATGTAAGAATGTACCAATTTTTCCTTGCTTTTGAGATAAAATCTTTCAAATCATGAATTACATGTTCCCTGTAATCATATTGAATTTCATCAAAACCATCTAATAGAATTGTGAATTCTCCTAGTTCTAGAAACTTTAGGATTAATTCCTTGTCAAAAGATTTATCAATTGGGTCTAACTGAACGAAAATTTCGTCTAGAATGGAATGCGTATTGTTTAGTTTTTTTAACTCTATTAATATTGGAATTGATATTTTTTGCTCAATTATAGAGAGGCCAATCCACTTCATTAAAGTGGATTTTCCCATTCCGGCAGTGTCACTAATTACTATTCTTTGATAAGATTCAATAAACTCTTTTTTAAAAATATCAATTTTAAAATTTTTATTGTCTTTAGTCGATGAAATTGAGAGGGGCAAGTAAATTGCCTTTGTGCTTATTTGTTGATTAGGAAATACGAGTATATTTAATATACTAAACTTTTCATAAGACCTGTTTAAATACTCGGTGAATTTGTTTTCAAAATAATTTTCGATTAAAGCATTTTCATTTTTTCTTTTTTTTAACCATTGTTCAAGCTGCTTTACCTTAGGGGTAATTATGGTGTTGATTAATGGATCAATAAATGGCTTGGCGATGGTTGTTATATCCTTTATGTCTGAAAGATTTATTTCCATTTTCAAAGTTGTTAATTGTTTGTATTTGAAGTAGTATGGCTTTTTAATTTTATGCTACTTCAAATATATAGAAAAATCAATTGGAAAAAATTTGTAAGTTGCAGCCAAAGATGTGGAGGAACTTGGGGGCTTAGCTATTTTGTCTTTTACTTCAAATTCTTTCAATACAGCATCCAATTCTTTGAAAAAGAAGCTTTTTGAGAATATCAATAATATCTTACAAGAGAATTTTTTAAAGGATATTTTTCTATCTTTGAAAATCAGATTTTTAATTCGTGAGGCTTTGTATTTAGGGCTTTAGAAAAATTAATATTCATTATGGAACAAAAAATACATCAGGGAAGAAACGTAAAACGTTTCAGAGAAATGCTTAATATAAAACAGGAGGCATTGGCTTATGATTTGGGAGAAGACTGGAATCAAAAGAAAATTTCTATGCTGGAGCAGAAAGATGTAATCGAAGATAATCTGCTGAAACAAATTTCTGCCGTATTAAAGATTCCTGTTGAAGCTTTTCAGAATTTTGATGAAGAGCAAGCGATAAATGTTATTTCTAATACTTTTCACAATGAAGCATTCATTGGTAATTCTGGTGGTACTTATAATGTTAATCCATTACAAGAAATTTTAAAACTTCACGAAGAAAAAATTGCTCTATATGAGCGTATGCTTAAGGAGAAAGATGAAATGATGCAAAAGCTTGAAAAGCTAATCAAATAAATAATTTAGGGATAATCCTTATTCACAAAGCCTTTACAGAAATGTAATGGCTTTTTTGTTTTTAGTATTTTTTGAAATGTGAAAATTGAAATTTTGGTACTCCATAATTGAAGCTTTAATCCTTTAAAATGTTTTAACTTTATCCATCCAAAAACAAATTTAATTTTCAGATGGATAGATTAACTCCCGAACAGAGGAGGAAAACTATGCAGGCGATAAAAAGCACTGCTACAAAAGGCGAAGTAAGGCTTGCAAAAGCGTTATGGAAATTGGGCCACAGATACCGAAAAAACAACAAAAAGGTATTTGGAAGGCCTGATCTTACTTTTGCCAAATATAAAATTGCCATTTTTGTTGATAGCGAATTTTTTCACGGAAAAGATTGGGAAACGGAGCAACTAAGAATTAAAACCAATCGAGAATATTGGATTCCGAAAATTGAAAGAAATATACAGCGAGATGAAGAAGTGAATGCTTTTCTAATTTCTGAAAACTGGACAATTTTGAGGTTCTGGAGTAAAGAGATTGAAAAAAATCTGGAAGTTTGTCTGGCAAAAATTGAAGGAACAATTATGCTTTTAAGTATTTAAACTTTTTCAGCTTTTAGTTGTCTAGCTTCTGCTTTCTCAATGCATTTGAATATTTCAGAAGCGAGCCTTTCTATAACAGGCATGCTTACAGAGTTTCCGGCTTGTTTGTAAAGGCTGGAATTTGAAATTTTGGGTAATTTGTAATGATCTGGAAATCCTTGAAAACGAAAACATTCTCTTGGGGTTAATTTTCTAAAACCAAATTCGGTTGTAATAATTGGAACATTGTGGCCGCCAGTTCCCATATTTGCGGTTAAAGTAGGGCAAACTTCTTTTTTGTTTTCTCGAACATACTGCCTCCTAAATTGATAAATTCTATCTTCTCTCACAACGGCTTCCTTTAACATGTTGTACATGTATTTGTCTTCGGTGTAATAGAATTTTTTATCGACTTTTTCTTTGGTAATTAAGTCGGTGACCTTTTTGGTTAATTCTTCTTTCTCTGGAAAATTAAATTTGAAGCCTTTTTTTACGAATTTTTTATCGAAAGCAACCATGAAAATTCGCTCTCGATTGTGCGGAATATTTCCGAAATCTCTAGTGTTCAGGATAGCGCTGTCAAAAGTATAGTCCCGTTTTTTGATCTCGCGCTGAATTACTTTCATCGTGTTTCCTTTATCATGTCCTTTTAAGTTTTTGACATTTTCAAGAAACACTACTTTAGGGCGCATCTCATCAATAAAATCCAGTATTTTGAAAAAATGATTTCCTCTGCTGTCTTTAAAACCTTTTCGGTGGCCAGCTAAAGAAAAGGGTTGGCATGGAAATCCAGCTGTAAGAATGTCAATTTTATTAAGATCTTTTACGTCGAGCTGCATTACATCTCCTTCAATAAGAGTGTGCTTGAAATTGTTTCTGTATGTAACACAGGCTTTTTTGTCAAATTCATTTGCCCACTCTAATTTAAAACCTGCATTTTCAAAACCTAAACAAATACCGCCAACGCCTGCGTATAAACTTCCGACTGTATATGGTTTTTTCATTTGATTAATTAAAATTAAAAATAGATTTGAATTTGAAGTTTTAAATCTTTTAGAATTGGATTGTATGTGTGTTTGATTTTACAAATATATCAATTTGAGAATATTCTCTTGAATGTAATTTAAGTTGAATCCAAACTACTTTTTTTGGCGTATATTTGGTAAAAGACATTTTTTGAGAGAACAAAAAACTATCGCCACTAAAATAAGTAAATTCTTATATCCTTTTAAGTCTTGCGAATAGTGCTGAAAATGAACGTTGTTCTTCTAGAACGTTTTCTGAAACGGATTAGAGGTATTTTTAAGAAAAATGTTAAAATTTGTTCTGGATTTTTGGTTTTAAAAGTTGGTTTTGAGTAAAAAACTTATACTTTTGTCCAAGATTTTGGAGATGGAAATGCGTTTGTGCGAAATTTCTATTAAAGAATATTTATCAATAATTATCTAGAATTGCTGTTTGCAATAGCTTGAATTTATGAAAAATCTAAAAGCCCCATTTTTAGTAATTGCCTTATTTTTGAATGTTTTATTAGTGTCTGCAGAAACTTCTTCGCATCCGCCTGCTCCTAGTGCGAGTACTGCCAGAAGTATGACTACAACGGCTGAGGAAGAGTGTCCTCCATTGTATCCTGACTGTGATGATGCTTTTCCAATAAATCAAAATATTATATTTCTAGCAATCGGAGGTTTGGCTTTAGGTCTTACGGTCATATATAAAAATCAAATAAAAAAAGCTTCAATTTAATTGAAGCTTTTTTTATGGAAAATTTAAGCGTTATTTGTTTATGGAGTAAAGTCTAGAGATGTATTTTCCAACTACATCAAATTCAAGGTTGATTTTTGTTCCAACTTTGAAATCTTTAAAATTAGTGTGTTCATAAGTATACGGAATAATTGAAACACTAAATTCATTCGTTTTAGAATTTACAACGGTCAGGCTGACTCCGTTTACTGTAATCGAACCTTTTTCGATTGTAATATTGTTTAGGTTTTTATCGTATTCAAAAGTATAATTCCAACTTCCGTTTGCTTCTTCAATTTTAACACAGGTTCCAGTTTGGTCTACGTGGCCTTGTACAATATGTCCGTCTAAGCGGTCGCCAAGTTTCATTCCCCTCTCTAGATTTACAATATCGCCAGTTTTCCAATCGCCAATATTGGTTTTTAGAATAGTTTCGTCGATTGCTGTTACGGTATAAAGAGAATCTTTAATAGCTACTACTGTAAGGCATATTCCGTTGTGCGAAACGCTTTGGTCTATTTTTAATTCGTGGGTTATTGATGAGTCAACTGTTATATGAAGATTGTTTTGATCTTTTTGAATTTCGTGAATCCTTCCGAGTGTTTCTATAATTCCTGTAAACATTGTGGTTTTATTTTACTAAATTTGCACATCAAAATTAGTAATAAATAAACTGAGCTCATGAATAAAAAAGCAGAAAATATAATTGTTGGAATTTCAGTTGGAGATTTAAACGGTATTGGAAGCGAAGTTATACTGAAAACATTCGAAGATTCTCGTATGTTGGAATTGTGTACGCCGGTTATTTTTGCAAATGCTAAAATTCTCTCATTCGTTAGAAAAAACTTTACGTCGACGATTCAATTTCATGGAGTTGATAAATTAGATCAAATCATTCCGGGTAAAGTAAATGTTCTGAATCTTTGGAGAGAAGGAGTTGATATAAATTTTGGAGTAAATGATCCTAAAATAGGAGAATATGCTATTAAGTCTTTTACAGCAGCAACGAAAGCTTTGAAAGATGGTGAAATAGATGTTTTAGTAACGGCTCCTATTAATAAATACAATATACAGTCTGAGGATTTTAAATTTCCTGGGCATACCGATTATTTGAATCAGGAATTAGATGGCGATGCGCTAATGATGATGGTTCAAGATAATTTACGAGTAGGTTTAATTACAGATCATGTGCCGTTAAACGAAGTCGCTTCTAATTTGACAGAAGAATTGATAACTAAAAAAATAGAAACTATTAGAAAATCTTTGATTCAGGATTTTAGTATAGTGAAGCCAAAAATTGCAGTTTTAGGACTCAATCCGCATGCTGGTGATGGCGGTGTGATTGGAAAAGAAGATGATTTGATTTTGAAGCCAACTTTAAAGAAAATCTTCGATTCGGGAACAATGGTTTTTGGTTCGATTTCCTGCAGATGGTTTTTTTGGAAGCAGTCAATATGAAAAATATGATGCTATCGTGGCAATGTATCACGATCAAGGATTAATTCCGTTTAAGACATTGTCTTTTGGAAAAGGCGTGAATTATACAGCAGGTTTGAATAAAGTTAGAACCTCTCCAGACCACGGTACAGCTTATGATATTGCTGGAAAAGATATGGCAGATTACAATTCTTTTAAAGAAGCAGTCTATCTTGCGATTGATATTTTTCGCTCGCGTAATCAGTATGAGGAGATTAGCCAAAAACCTCTTAAAATAAAAGAAAAACAGTTATAAACAAAAAAAGGTCAATAAGATTATTAGATTTGTAATAATTTTATATCTTTGCACCCCAATTCAGATATCTAGTTTTAGAATCGAATTGATCAAATTGATGTTGAAATGAGCAAAACAAAAGAATTTTTAATTCCTTTCGTAGGATTAAAACTAGGAAAACACCATTTTGAGTATCAAATAAATAACGAGTTCTTTAAGAATTTTGAATACGATGAGTTTCAAAATTCGGATATTAAAGTTAATTTACTTTTCGAAAAGAAAAGTACCATGTTAGAGTTAGAATTCAAACACAAAGGAACAGTTAATGTGCCTTGTGATCTAACAGGCGAAGATTTTGATTTGCCTATAAAAGGGAAAATGAAGTTAATTGTTCGCTTTGGAGACGAATTTAATGATGATAATGAAGAATTGTTGATTTTGCCACATGGTGAACATGAGGTAGATGTAGCGCAATATATTTATGAAATGATCGCGCTTTCTGTACCTCACAAAAGAATTCATCCAGGTGTTAAAGACGGAAGTCTGCAAACAGAAGCTTTGACGAAACTGAATGAGTTGAGTGTAAAAGAACAAAAGGAAGAGAGTAACAAAGAAGAAGATATTGACCCGCGTTGGGAAAAATTAAAGAAACTATTAACGGATAAATAATATAGTAAAATGGCACATCCTAAGAGAAAAACCTCGAAAACAAGAAGAGATAAGAGAAGAACACATTACAAAGCTACTGTAGCTCAAATCGCTACATGTCCTATTACAGGTGAGGCGCATTTATACCACAGAGCTTACTGGCATGAAGGTAAAATGTATTACAGAGGGCAAGTTGTTATCGATAAATCTGAAGCGGTTGCTTAATACGTTTTTGTAAATTATACTAGAACTCTCACATAGTGAGAGTTTTTTTTGTTGATTATAATTTTCGTTTTTTAGGAAAATATAGACAAATTCGTTACGTTTTTTTTTGTAATTTTCGGGTCTTTTAAAAATTTTTCAAATTAATCGTAATTTGAAAATAAATAATAGAATATAATGAATACAATCACAGCCGCAATTACCGCTGTTGGAGCTTATGTTCCTGACTTCGTTCTTTCGAACCAAGTATTAGAAACAATGGTTGATACCAATGATGAGTGGATTACCGCTCGAACAGGAATTAAAGAAAGAAGAATTCTTAAAGATGCTGATAAAGGTACATCTTACCTTGCTATACAAGCAGCAAAGGATTTAATTGCAAAAGCAAATATTGATCCGCTTGAGATTGATATGATTATAATGGCAACTGCGACACCAGATATGATGGTGGCTTCTACAGGAGTATTTGTTGCAACAGAAATTGGAGCAACAAATGCATTTGCATACGATTTGCAAGCGGCATGTTCAAGTTTCTTATACGGAATGTCTACAGCTGCAGCATATGTTCAGTCTGGACGTTACAAAAAAGTACTTTTAATTGGTGCCGATAAAATGTCATCTATTGTAGATTATACTGATAGAGCAACTTGTATTATTTTTGGAGATGGAGCTGGAGCAGTTCTTTTCGAACCAAATTATGAAGGCTTAGGTTTGCAGGATGAATATTTAAGAAGTGATGGTGTAGGGCGTGACTTCCTTAAAATACCTGCAGGAGGTTCTTTGATTCCACCTTCTGAAGATACTGTAAAAAACAGACAGCACAATATTATGCAAGACGGTAAAACTGTTTTCAAATATGCTGTAACTAATATGGCAGATGCCAGTGAATTGATTTTGCAAAGAAATAATTTGACAAATCAAGATGTTGACTGGTTAGTGCCACACCAAGCTAATAAACGTATTATTGATGCTACTGCAGGAAGATTGGAATTGGAAGATTCTAAAGTTCTTGTAAATATCGAGAAATACGGAAATACTACTTCTGGAACTTTACCATTAGTATTGGCTGATTTTGAAGATAAGCTTAAAAAAGGAGATAACATTATCTTTGCCGCTTTTGGTGGTGGATTCACTTGGGGATTTATCTATTTAAAATGGGCTTACGATAAAAAATAAATTAAAACTAAAAACGAATCATTATGGATTTAAAAGAAATTCAAAACCTAATCAAATTTGTTGCAAATTCGGGCGTTGCAGAAGTGAAGTTAGAAATGGATGATGTAAAAATCACGATCAGAACAACTTTAGAAACAAATGTAACTGAAGCAACTTACGTACAGCAATTACCTGCTCAGGCAGCTTTACCTCAAGCGGCAGTTCCACAAGTTACGGCTCCAACAGTTGTAAGTGTAACTCCAGAAGCACCAGCTGCTAACGATTCTAAATATATTACTATAAAATCTCCAATCATTGGTACATTCTATAGAAAACCATCTCCAGATAAACCAGTTTTTACAGAAGTTGGAAGCACTGTTTCTAAAGGTGATGTTCTTTGTGTAATTGAAGCAATGAAATTATTCAACGAAATCGAATCTGAAGTTTCTGGTAAAATTGTAAAAATTCTTGTAGACGATATGTCTCCAGTAGAATTTGATCAACCTTTATTCTTAGTAAATCCATCATAAATAAATTTAGATTTTAGATTTTAGATTTTAGAATGGTTCAAAAAAAGTTTTGTTAATCATCTAAAATTATCTAATTATCAAATTGTCTAATTATCTAATTAAAATAAGATGTTTAAAAAAATATTAATTGCGAATAGAGGAGAAATTGCACTACGTGTAATTCGTACATGTAAGGAAATGGGAATCAAAACTGTTGCAGTTTACTCTACAGCCGATGCAGAAAGTTTACATGTTAAATTTGCTGATGAAGCGGTTTGTATTGGCCATCCTCCAAGTAACTTATCGTATTTGAAAATGTCAAATATCATTGCTGCTGCAGAAATTACAAATGCAGACGCAATACATCCAGGTTATGGATTTCTTTCTGAGAATGCTAAATTCTCAAAAATCTGTCAAGAGCATGGAATTAAATTTATCGGTGCTGCTCCAGAAATGATCGACCGAATGGGAGATAAAGCTTCTGCTAAAGCTACAATGAAAGCGGCAGGAGTACCTTGTGTGCCAGGTTCAGATGGATTGTTAGAATCTTACGAACATGCACAAAAAGTAGCTAAAGAAATTGGTTACCCAGTTATGATGAAAGCTACTGCAGGTGGTGGTGGAAAAGGAATGCGTGCAATCTGGAAAGAAGAAGAGCTTTTAAAAGCTTGGGAAAGTGCTCGTCAAGAAGCTGCTGCAGCATTTGGAAATGACGGAATGTACATGGAGAAACTTATTGAAGAGCCACGTCATATCGAAATTCAAGTTGTTGGAGATTCTTACGGAAAAGCATGTCACCTTTCTGAAAGAGACTGTTCGGTACAACGTCGTCACCAAAAACTAACTGAAGAAACACCTTCGCCTTTCATGACAGATGACCTTCGCGCAAGAATGGGAGAAGCTGCTGTAAAGGCTGCTGAATTCATTAAATATGAAGGAGCTGGAACTGTAGAGTTTCTTGTAGATAAACACAGAAACTTCTATTTCATGGAAATGAATACTCGTATTCAGGTTGAGCACCCAATCACAGAACAAGTTATTGATTATGATTTGATCCGTGAGCAAATTATGGTTGCTGCCGGAATTCCAATTTCTGGTAAAAACTATCTTCCACAATTACACGCTATTGAAGTTCGTATTAATGCTGAAGATCCTTACAACGATTTTCGTCCTTCACCAGGAAAAATTACTACGCTTCATATGCCAGGAGGACACGGAGTTCGTTTAGATACTCACGTATATTCGGGATATAGCATTCCACCAAACTACGATTCTATGATTGCTAAGTTAATTACAACTGCGCAGTCTCGTGAAGAAGCTATCAGCAAAATGCGTAGAGCTTTGGATGAATTCGTAATCGAGGGTGTGAAAACTACAATACCTTTCCATAGACAATTAATGGATGATCCAAAATATATTGCAGGTGATTATACAACTGCATTTATGGATACATTTAAAATGAATAGTCCAGAATAATTATAAAGGCTTCCAAATTTGGAAGCCTTTTTTCTTTTGTAAAGTTTTTATAAAATTCCAATCCCGAAGTTTCAGGATAAATTCCAAATTTTAGAACTTCTACTCCTCAATCTTGGAATTTGTGATTTTAAAATTTGGAACTTCTTTCGAAAGGTTACACTAAAAGTGTTTACTTATTACACACCTTTTTTCTCATTTACACACCTTTCGCGTTTTGTCTTTTTTTGCTATATTTGATGTAAAGTCTTTTAATACAGGTTTTTAAGGTCTTTGGCATGGCTCTTTTCTTTTACGGCATAATAATTTCATTACTTAAAGCGTAAACAACTATTAATTTAAATATATACGTTATGAAAAATTTATTTTTATCAGCCGCAATTGTTTTAGGAAGTTTAACTTCATTTGCTTCAACTACTCCAATTACTCATACTAATGTAAAAGTAGTTTCTATCGCAGACGATTATACAGAAATCAAATTAGAAGAATTACCAGCTGCGATTAAAGACGCTTTGAAAAAAGCATATCCAGAAGCAGTAATTACTAAAGCATATAAAAACGAAAAAGAGCAGTATAAACTTGATGTAACTGTTGGCGACAAAGTAGGAAACTTATTTGCTAATGCAGACGGAACTTGGATTGCACAATAATCTAAAAATAAGGTTTTGTGAAAATCCGGATCAAGAATACTAAGATCAAATTAACTATATTAAAAAACAACTATCATGAAAAATTTATTTTTATCAGCCGCAATCGTTTTGGGAGGTTTAACATCATTTGCTTCAACTTCGCCAATCTCAAATACAATCGTAAAAACAATCTCTATCCAAGATGATTATACAGAAATTAAACTGGAAGAAGTTCCAGCAGCAATTACAGATGCTCTTAAAAAAGCATATCCAGATGCTGTGCTTTCTAAAGCATTTAAAAATACAAAATCTGAATACAAGCTTGAAGTAACTGTTGGAGATAAATCAGGGAATCTTTTTGCTAACGCAGATGGAACTTGGATTAAAAAATAATTAAGTCTAACCCTTAAAAACTATTACTATGAAAAAGTTAATCTTATCGGCAGCAATTGTTTTAGGCAGTTTGTCGATGAACGCAGAAACCCCTGTTGCAACCAATTTAATGGTGCAGACAGTAAATGATCAGGATGGATACAAAGAAGTAGATGGAGTTCCCGCAGCCGTAAAAAAAGGCTTAGATGAAGCTTATCCTGGTGTAGTGCTTGAGAAAGCATGGGTAAATGATAAAAAGGAGTACAAAATTGAGATAACCGTTCGAGGTGAAAAATCGATCGTTTATACAGACGCTTCTGGTAACATTCTTAAAAAATAATTTAAACCACTAAATATTATGAAAAAGTTAATCTTATCAGCAGCGATTGTGTTAGGAAGTTTTACAGTAAATGCTACGGTTCTTCCAACAGTTTCGATTTCTCAATCAGTATTCGTTCAAAGTGAGTTTACTGAAGTAGCTATAGATGCCGTTCCGGTCGCTGTAAAGTCTACACTTGAAAAATCTTTCCCGAATACTAAGCTAGAAAAAGCTTATAAAAACGAGAAAAATGAGTACAAACTTGAGATTTCAAGTGGAGAAAAGAAGTATACTATTTTTACAGATGCTTCTGGAAATATCATTAAGAAATAATTAAAATCAGCATCATGAAAAAACTAATCTTATCAGCAATAGTGGTTCTAGGAACTCTGTCAATGCATGCAAATGTATTGTCTGTTTCTCCAAACACTAAAGCAACTGTAGCTATTCAATCAGAATACAAAGAGGTTACAGTAGATGCTGTGCCTGCACCTGTGAAAACAGCTTTGCAGACAGCTTATCCAGGAGCAAAACTGGATAAAGCATTTGTCAATGACAAAAAAGAGTACAAACTAGAAATATCAGTTGGAGACCAAAAGGCTACTGTTTACTCAGATGTCAATGGTAACTGGTTGAAGATATAATTAGGTGAATTTAGATTTATGTTTTTGGTGAAAAAGAGATTGCATTGTGCAATCTCTTTTTTTTACATATTTTGCATAATTTTATGAAATAACAAGTTTAATAATATTATTTTAGCAAAAAGACCCTACAAACAAATGCCGAAGATATTACTGATAGAAGATGATATTGCGTTCTGTAAATTATTAGAGAAATTTCTAATCAAAAAAGCCTATGAGGTAACCACTACTTTCTCAGCAACAGAAGCGCGTGAAGCAGTTAAAAATGAATCATTCGATTTGATTTTGACCGACCTTCGCTTGCCTGATTCTGATGGTATCGGACTTATGTCTGAATTTAAAAATTCTCACCCACATATTCCAGTTATTTTAATGACAGGATATTCTGATGTAAACACTGCTGTTAAAGCCATAAAAAATGGAGCGGCAGATTATATTTCTAAACCATTTAATCCAGACGAAGTTCTTCTTGTAATTACCAATGCACTACAAGCACCAAAAGAGGAAGAAGAACAGGCTCCTGTAAAAGAAAAAAAGACGGTAAAAAAACAGTCTTCATCAGGAGAAAATGAATTCGTGAAAGGAATTTCTGTTGCATCCAAAAAACTTCTAGATCACATTCAATTGGTAAGTCCGACAGATATGTCAGTTTTAATAATTGGTGAAAGTGGAACAGGAAAAGAAATCATTGCAAAAAGTATTCATCAGCAAAGCAGAAGAAAAGACAATAATTTTATTGCAGTAGATTGCGGAGCGATCCCAAAAGAATTGGCTGCGAGCGAATTTTTTGGACATCTAAAAGGATCTTTTACTGGAGCAATTAATGATAAAAAAGGATATTTTGAAGCTGCCAATGGTGGAACTTTATTTTTGGATGAAATAGGAAATCTTTCATACGAAAATCAAATCCAGTTGTTAAGAGCGCTTCAAGAAAGAAAAATTAAACCGGTAGGAAGCAATAAAGAAATAAACGTCGATATACGCATTATTACGGCAACGAATGAGGATTTACGTGAGGCAGTAAAAAATGGCGATTTTAGAGAAGATTTATACCATAGAATCAATGAATTTTCAATCCAGTCACCATCTTTAAAAGATCGAGGCGAAGATTTAATGGTTTTTGCAGATTATTTTTTAGAAAAAGCCAATCAGCAATTGCATAAAGATGTGATCGGGTTTTCTCCAGAAGTGGTTTCTATTTTTCAGAACTACTCTTGGCCAGGAAATTTACGAGAATTGCAAAACTGTGTAAAACGTGCGACTCTTTTAACTCGTGGTGATTTTATCGAAAGTGATGTGCTTCCAGCAGAATTTTTCCAGATTCAAAATCAGCCTGCTGCAACGGCCGAAGTTTTCTCATTGTCTGAAAACGAAAAAGAAACTATTATTAGTGCTTTGTCAAAAACGCAAAATAATAAATCTGAAGCAGCAAAACTGCTGAAGATTACTAGAAAAACACTTTACAATAAATTGAAACAATATAATATTGAATAAAAAAAGCAGTCTTAAAGAGACTGCTTTTTTATTGCTTCATTAAATTTCTTGTTTTAATTCCTCAAAAAGGATTTCTATTTTTTCAGATAAATCGGCGTAGATTGCTTTTATATCGATTGTATTTAAATCTTCTTTTTCTAAATTTTTTAAAATTTCGCCAATTTCATTTGCCTGAATTTGCTTAAACATTGGCGCAATACGATGTGCGATCGATTTTATTTCTTCATGATTTTTCTCTTGAACAGCTGTTTTCAAAAAGCCTAAATTTTCTATAGATGTTTCTATAAAAGAGTTTAAAACTTCTTTTAAAGCCGATTCGTCTTGTCCTAGGAAATCTTTTAAAGTATCTAAAGAATACATTTGAGAAGAATTATTGCTTTCAGTTTCTAGAAATTCGGTTGCAGGAACTTCTTCGTGATCTAAAATATGCTGAATCGTTTCCAATAAAATTTTTGGAGAATATGGTTTCTTTACAACTGTTGTAAAACCAGCATTTTTATAAACCGAAATATCCAGATCTGTCCGGCCAGTAAGTGCAATTACAGGCTGATTTTTAAAGATAGTTTCTGGAAGTTCACGAAGTTTTTCTAAAAACAAGAAACCATCAATTTCCGGCATTTGAATATCAGTGATAACAAAATCAAAACGCGTGTTTTTAATCGTTTCTAAAGCCTTAGCAGGATTCGTAAACGAAAATACATGATGTTGTTCTTGTTTTAAAACTCCAGTAGTTAGATTCAGAAGATTAATATCGTCATCAACTACAATGAAAGTTTGTTTCTTAGTGTTTTTTGATGGTTTGCTTTTAATCTCATTTGAAACAATTGGTGCAGTCTGACTGTTATCAAACAATAATGGCAATTGAATGGTGAATGTGCTTCCTTTTCCAAAAATACTGTCCAAACTTAAGCGTCCGCCCAAAATAGAAATAATCTTTTGGCAGATTGATAATCCTAAACCAGTTCCGCCGTATTTTTTTTCAATGCCTTCATTTGCTTGTGCAAATTCTTCGAAAACCAATTTCTGATTCGCTTTTTCAATTCCAATTCCAGTGTCTTGAATTGAAATTGTAAAAGACTGCTCGTCATTCGCGTAAGCGGCAATTCGAATATGACCTTCTTCTGTAAATTTATAGGCGTTACCAACAATATTTGTCAAAATTTGTTTTAAACGAAATGGATCTCCAACAATACGTTTCTGAAATTTTTCATCCACATTAATTATAAGATCAATATCTTTTTGTTTGTACACCGTTTGGATATTTCTCGCAACATCTTCGATAATTTCTGGCAGTGAAAACGGAACTTTTTCTATAGAAATTTTTCCTGCTTCGATCTGAGAGAAATCCAATAAATCCTGAACAAGCTGCGTAATATATTCAGACGAATTTTTTATGTTTTTAATGAAATACGATTGCTTGGTGTTGACATCTGAATTTCCTAAAAGTTCAGAATAACCAACAATGGTACTCAAAGGCGTTTTCAAATCGTGACTTACGGTCGAAATTAATTGTTCCCGACTTTTCAGCAGATTCTTTGTTTTGAAATTGGCGATTTCCAACTGTTTTTTATACAATTGAGATTTAGAATAATCGCTTACAATTAGAATCGAGAAAAAGAGCGTTAGCAATAAACCAATTACGGCAGATGCTGTGACAATTTCGTTGACTCTTTTTAATGATTTTTCTTTTAATGAATTGTTTTTTATCGAATTAATGATGATTTCTCGTTCGATAATTCGTAGTATTTTTCGAAGCTGATCAGAAATTGCAATCTCATTTTGAAGTAGTTTGTTTTCTTCAAAATTCAGAGATTCTTTCTTTTTTTCAGCTTTTAATTTTACAGAACTCAAAAGCTTTTTAGAATTGGCTAAAATCGAATCAGAAGCTTTTTTACTTAATGTGTTTGTGCTGTCGTCAGGAATATTCGAGTTTAAATAATCTACATATTGTTGCAAAACACTTCGCTGGTAACTTCCTAACTGATTTGGGTTTTTGGTGAAATCCTGAAGTTCGAGTTTTCTTAGATTAAACTCCATTTTCGTGATTTCATCAATTGCTGTATTTACCGAAGTTTCGTCGTCTGCTTTATTCTTGATTTCTCTTAATTGTTTAATGTTTTCTGTCTTTTCAGCCAAAAAATAATTCACACTATCTAAAAGCGTTTTCTGATACTCGGTAGTAACAATTTGTTTTAAAGTATCAATTCGTTTTCGGAGAGAATCGGTTTCGATAAGATAATTTTTGAAATCTTTTTCGGAGTTATTTTGAATGGTTTGCCTTGCTAAACTTTCAGTTTTATAGACATTTGAATATAATTTACTAACTCTAAGAATTTTGGTTTTTTCTAAAGCAATTTTATCTTCCAGTTTGTTATAAACGACATTTTCAGAATATAGAAACCATCCAACCGTTACAACCAAAGCCAATAATGCAACATAGCTGAATAAAACTTTGATTGCGGTGTAACTTCTTTTGGTCTCCATATTTTGCTTAAAAGATTTGGGAATTAGGTCCCGAAGCCTCGGGATTAAAACATTGCAATTTATCTAAAAAAATCTGTTTTCGGAAGAGTAAATCTATCCAATATGTTATATAATTGTAAGGTTTGAAAATGAAAACAGCCGTAGATTATGTAAATCTACGGCTGTAAAATATTCTTTTTAGGTGTTACAAAGTTTCATCTAACCATTTGAAAAATTCACCTTGCCAAACCTGTGCATTTTGTGGTTTTAATACCCAGTGGTTTTCGTCTGGGAAATACACAAAACGGCTTTTGATTCCTCTTAACTGAGCAGCTTGAAAAGCTTCCTGGCCTTGCCCGATCGGCACACGGAAATCTTTTCCTCCTTGAAAAATCAAAATTGGCTTATTCCAGTTTTGAACCAAAGTTGCAGGATTAAAAGTTGTGTAGGCTTTTTGCGCTACAGCATTATCTTTTTCCCAGTATCGTTCGCCAAAATCCCAGTTATTAAAGAAAACTTCTTCAGTTGTTCCTAACATAGAAACGGTATTGAAAACACCATCATGAGCGATAAAAGTTTTGAAACGATTTTTGTGAATTCCAGCTAAATAAAATACAGAATATCCTCCATAACTAGCGCCAACACAACCTAAACGGCTTTTGTCAACATAACTTTCTTTTGCCACATCGTCAATTGCAGAAAGATAATCGTCCATAACTTGTCCACCCCAATCTTTACTAATTTGCTCGTTCCATTCAACTCCGTGTCCTGGCATACCGCGACGGTTTGGAGCTACAACCACATAACCTTTAGCGGCCATTAAAGAAAAATTCCATCGGAAAGAATACGATTGTGTTAACGCACTTTGTGGTTCGCCTTGGCAAAATAACAAAGTAGGATATTTTTTTGAAGCGTCAAAATTTGGAGGAAGAATTACCCAAACCAGCATTTTTTTACCGTCAGTTGTTGTAACATAACGTTTTTCCGTTTTGCTTAAAGCTAAAGTTTTATACGTTTCAGTATTGATGTTTGATAATTGTTTCCAAGTATTTTTCTTCAAATTGAAAGAATAAATTTCTCCCGCATGATTCATATCAGTTCTTGTTACGATGATATCGTCTCCAGAAAAGCCAATTAAATCATTCACATCAAAATCTCCGTTTGTCAATTGACGAACGTTGATTGCGATTTTAGTTAAACCAGGGAAATTAACAGAGAAAAGTTGTTTTGTTCCATCAATTGGTGCAACAAAAAATACTGTTTTCCCGTCTTTGTTCCAGATAAAATTATCTACAGTTCCGTCCCAGTTTGCCGTTAAGTTTGTTTTAATTCCTTTAAATTCAACAATAATATCGTTTTTATCAGACTCGTAACCGTCGCGTTTCATTTGTAGCCAAGACAAATTTCCTGTTGGTGAAAATTGTGGAGCCGTATCGTAACCTAAATTACCTTCAGTTTTATTCGTTGTTTTTTGAGTTTCTAAATTGTACTCATAAATGTCTGTGTTGGTAGAAATCGCGTAGGCAGTTCCTGCTTTTTTCTTGCATACATAAAAAATGCTTTTGCTGTCTGGAGACCAGATGTAATCTTCGTCACCACCAAAAGGCTTTTGCGGAGAATCGAAAGTTTCACCTTTCAAGATGTCGATTCCTTTTGCTCCGTCTTTGTTTTCTTTATAAAAAACGTGATTAAACTTTCCTTCGTTCCAAGTATCCCAATGACGGTAATCCAATCCATCATAGATTTGAGCATCAGATTTATCAAGACTTGGGTAGAAATCTTTACCTAAAACTTTGTCGATTTTTACTTCATCATTATAAACAACAAATTTTCCGTCAGGAGAAATATTTTTGTCTTTTAAAACGTCTTTTGTGTCTTTGATTTCAGTGGCATTACCTCCGTTTACTGGAATAATATAAAGTTTAGAAGTCGATTTGTTATCGGCAACAGAAGGTGTTGAAACCTTGTAAACAATATTTTTTTCATCTTTCGAAAGTCCGAGTGGAGTTACTCGTCCTAATTTCCATAACAATTCCGGAGACATTACATTCTGTCCGATAGCATTTAAACTCATCATTATTAAGGTTGTTACTACTACTTTTTTCATAATCAAATTATTCTTTTTTTTGTGTGCTAAAAATACAACATTTAAAGGCCAAGTTGTTAAAATCCAAATCCCAAAAAATGTTAAAATTCCAATGTGAAGAAATTCCTATTTGTCACCCTGAGCGAAGTCGAAGGGCTTATCGAGATGTGGCTTCGACTTCGCTCAGCCTGACAGTTCGAGTAAAATTGTAAGCAATCAAGTTTTTGGAATTTGGAATTTCATTTAGTTTTGGATTTTAAAAAATTGTAATTTAACCCAAGATTGGAATTTGGAGTGTAAAGAATTGAAATTTATTTTTTAAAATAAAAAATTTATGGAACTAAGCTATTGGGAACTTAAAAACTGGTTTACGAATATAGATTATACTATTGTAGGAAGCGGAATAGTTGGTCTTCATACCGCATTACGCTTACGCGAAAGATTTCCTGCTGCAAAAATTCTGGTTCTTGAACGCGGAATGCTGCCTCAAGGAGCAAGTACCAAAAATGCTGGTTTTGCCTGTTTTGGAAGCCTGTCTGAAATTATGGATGATTTAAAAACAAATTCAGAAGAAGATGTTGTGGCACTTATTGAAAAACGATGGAAAGGATTGCAATTGCTCCGAAAAAGATTAGGAGACGTGGCAATCGATTTTAAACCTCACGGGGGATACGAATTATTTTTGAAAGAAGATGAATTTGGATTTAATGAATGTATTTCGAAAATTCCGTTTATCAATGAAATTTTAAAACCACTTTTTAAAGCTGATGTTTTTTCGAAAGAAGTAGACCGTTTTGGATTTGGAAATAGTAACGAGTATTTAATTTTTAATCCATTTGAAGGACAGATCGATACTGGAAATATGATGCAGGAATTGTTGAAACAAGCAATTTCGGAAGATATTTTAATCTTAAATCAGCAAACGGTAAAATCGTATATCGATGCAGGAAATCAGGTTGAAGTTGTAGTAAACGATTTTAGTTTTAAAACCCAAAAACTGCTTTTTGCGACCAACGGCTTTGCGGGCGAACTAACAAAAGGTGCTGTAAAACCGGCGAGAGCGCAAGTACTTATTACAGAGCCCATTCGCAATTTAGACATCAAAGGAACGTTTCATTTAGATCGAGGCTATTATTATTTCAGAAATATTAATGACCGTATTTTATTAGGCGGAGGAAGAAATCTTGATTTTGAAGGAGAAACAACTACTGAATTTGGACAGACGAAAATTATTCAAAATAGATTGGAAGATTTACTGAAAAATGTAATTTTACCAAATCAGGATTTTCAGATTGCGCACCGATGGAGTGGGATCATGGGAATCGGAAATAGTAAGAATCCCGTCGTAACCCAACTTTCTGAAAATGTATTCTGTGGAGTGCGTTTAGGCGGAATGGGAGTCGCGATAGGCAGTTTAATAGGAACAGAATTAGCAGATTTAATAGAATGAAAGTAACCAAAAAACCGGCACCAAAAACAACTACAAACAAACCAAAACCTAAAACTTCGGCTTCAAAAAAATCGAATCGTTCTTTTGGAGAAAAAGTGAAATGGTTTTTTATTAAAGCCGCTTTATGGTTTTTTGGAATTTCTATCGGGTCGGTTATATTTTTTAAATATGTTCCTGTACCATTTACGCCATTAATGCTCATTCGTGCAATCGAAAATAAAATGGCAGGAAAAGAAGTTTACTTTGACCACGATTGGGAACCGATTGAAAAAATCTCAATGAATTTGCAAAAAGCAGTTATTGCCAGTGAAGACGGAACTTTCCTTACACATAATGGTTTCGATTTTAAAGCATTGCAAAAAGCATATAAAAGCAACGAACGCGGACGCCGAATTCGAGGCGGAAGTACGATCTCCCAGCAAACAGCCAAAAATGTCTTTTTATGGCAAGGAAAAAGTTATTTCCGTAAAGGTTTAGAAGCGTATTTTACGATTTTGATTGAAATTGTATGGGGCAAAGAGCGCATTATGGAAGTTTATTTGAACAGTATCGAAATGGGTGATGGAGTTTATGGTGCTTACGCAGCAACAGAACATTGGTACCGTAGAGATGCTTCGAGTTTAACGCCAATGCAGGCAGCAGGAATTGCAGCGATTCTTCCAAATCCAAGAAAGTTTAAAGCTACAGGATCTTCAAGTTATATCAATAGAAGAAAAGAACGAATTGTACGTGAGATGCATTACGTTGGAAAAATCAGTTATAATGGAAAAGAAGAAAAGAAAAAGTAAAAAATCGCTTTTTGCTTTTCTAATATTGACCGTAACGCTCGCTTTTGGACAAGGAAAAACTGCAGAAATAGGTTTTATATCTGATAACGATTTATATACATCGTCTAAATACGATATGTATTATACCAATGGTTTGGAGCTTTTTTATCGTTTTTTATCAAAAAATGACAATCCGAAAATTAATAAAGAAATGACCGAATTTAGAATTGGGCAGTATCTTTACAATCCGAGATTTTTAAACAAAGAAGCAGTTACGGTAAACGATCGTCCTTTTGCAGGTTATCTTTTTGCTGAAGTAGGAAAAAGCTTTTTTTATCAGAGCGAATCGGTTTTAAAGACCGATTTTCAAATTGGTTTTCTTGGACCGAATGCTTTGGGTGAGGAATTACAGGAAGGTTTTCATAAAATAATTGGCTACAAAAAAGTATATGGCTGGCAAAATCAGATTCATAATGCTTTAGGGGTTCAGGCTCACGCTATTTATTCTAAAAAAATGTTTCCTTCAAAACATAATGATTTTATAGATCTTCATTGGCAGTCAGAAGGAAATCTGGGAACGATTTTTTCAGGAGTTTCAACAGGATTTATGGCTAGATTCGGATTTAAAAAATTACTGCCAATTTATGACTCTAATATGCATGATGCTTCGATAAGTACACAAATTCAACCAAACATTAGAGAATTTTATTTCTACGCAGCGCCAAGTGTCAACTATCAGTTTTATGATGCTACAATCGAAGGAAGCATGTTTAACGATACAAGTCCGATTACTTTTGAATTGGAGCCACTTCGTTTTAATGCCGAAGCTGGTTTAAAATACCGACACAACAATTTCAATATTTCGTATTCTTTTCTTTATCGAGGAAGAGAACTGAATGACCCTGGAATTGATACTAATTCGGGATATTTTTATGGTTCGATAAGGATGGGGTTTTTGTTGCGATAGTTATGTGAGGAAGTTATGTTAGGAAGTTATGTGAGATAGTGGTGCGAGATAGTGCTATGAAATAGTGCGTTGCACTATCTTGATGTATTTTAGGCTTTCAGCCTAAATCCCTAATAGTAGCTCTGAAAGAGCAAAACCAACAGAATAGTGCAACGCGCTATTGACAATAGGCGTAACCCGATATGAATGTGAATGTTATGAATGTGAATATAGAGAGTTAGCCCTGAAAGGGCGAAAGCCTAATCCCAAAGATAACGTTCGTCATATTCAACATTATATTTGTTTAGAAAGGCTAAAAGTTCTTTTTTGAATGTCTTTTTTCTATGATGTTCCTCTTGGTTTTTAATATACTTTATCACTATATCTAATTGAGAAGGATTAACAGAAAAAATACCATAACCGTCCTGCCAGTAAAAGTTTGCATAACGCGAATCTACTGTTTTTACCCATTTTGATGATTGTTTTTTTACTTCTTCAACCAATTTCATTTGCGTAATTTTTTTAGACAGCAGACATAAAATATGAACATGGTCATCATGTCCTCCTATTTGAATAGGATTGCATTCTAAACCTTTGCAAATCCCTCCAAGATATGCCCATAATTTTTCTTTCAGATTGTCATCAATAAATGGATAACGCCTTTTTGTGCTAAAGACTAGATGCACATATACTTTGTATAATGATTGTGGCATGTTTTTCTCTTTTGTTATTACATTTTATGAATTTTAAGCCGTAAGATGAACGATTTGAAATGCAAATATTGTATAAGTAAATAGAGAATTTGGATCTTAAAAGTTTTATTTATGACACAATAGGGCATAATGTAAAAAAAGCCACTTCTGTTAATTTCCAGAAATGGCTTTTTGTTATAATGAATAGATTGCCCTTTAATCCCAACGGCTTAAATTTCCTTCGGCACGTTCAAATAATTCTTCCAAAACATTTTCCAAAGATCTTTCGGGAAGACCAGATTCTAAAAAATCCAGTAATTGATCTGTAGTAGCTTTAATATTATCCTGATGACAATAAATGTTGGTAAAGTTTCCGTTTTGATCAAAAATAACATATTCGCTACTTTCCTCTATATCTTCTTCAGATGTCATCCAGCCAATACATTGAAAGTTTGAATTTATTTTTTCAGTTTCTTCTAGAGTAAGCAATTTGTATTTCTGAAGTTCTGGTCTGTCATTTCCCCAATAAGCAATAATCATATCGATAATACCTGTAGAATTATGGGCAAAATCGGCTCTCTGTTTCATGTATTGGGTTAGATTTTGAGCAGAAGAAATACAAAAAATCTCATCAGATTCGATACCGCCAATAGTTTTATAAAATTCGATTAATTCTTTTGGTAAAGGAAGAGAGAAATAAGAAGTCAATTCTTGTATTTCTTCGTCTGAAGCCGGAGACGATTCTTTGATTTCATCGTATTCAAGTTCACATTCGATAATGCGTATTTTTATTTGTTCCATGGTTTTCTTAGAATTGATGTTGTTGCAAATGATTATTAATGACGATTATCGCATTGCAGAAAAATCTCCTCATTAGATTTGTCAATAATTGAAATATTTGGGCAGCCAAAAGACATATATTCGAAACCAAAAACAACTTCAGGTTTATTTTTAAAAAGTTTTCCTATCCATTGATCAATAGAATCGTCTCCATTTTCATAATTTAATGGAGCAGGAGATGTGCCTTCGCTTTGGCTAAAAAGTTTTTCGATTATAACATTTTTCGTTTTAGAATCGACAACCAAAAGACGTCTGCCATAAATTATTTTATTGCTATCTAGATAGTCTTGTAAAAAATACTCATAGCTTTCTGTTTTGTAAAAATACGTATTCCCTGTTACTGTGTTCTTTAACAAAGTACGGTCGTTATTTTTCATTGCTCTTGATGGATAATCCTTTTTTGCAATTTTTTCCCATGTAATAGGCTTCAAACGTTCCTTCGAGAACGGATTTTCTTTACCTACATATACCAAAGCATCTCTATAATATTCGCTGAATCCATTTAAATATTTTTTGCTGATTTCAAACCCAATCATAAAATCATAATTTTGGTATGGCCAATCTTCTTCAGAAGAATAACCATTTAACATTGCAGCAGTTTTTAGGTTTTTTACAGCAAAAGAAACGTGTTTGTTTTTAGCATAATCGATTATGAAAACAGAATCGGTTTCAGATATGTTGGTTTTAGACAAAAACCTTTTTCTATAGTTTTTGTCAAACGTGAAATACACCGCATTGTACTTTCCTATTTTTTGGATGTTTGGTAAAGCAAGAGTATCTTTTTCGTCGTTTACAGGATAAATATCCGAAAGAGAAACAAAAGCAACATCGCTGCTGTCTTTTGGAGTAATTGTAAATAAATTGATGCTTTCTTTTCTTGTAGCATCTTCGGTTTGAAGAGTATCCGTTTCAGTTTCTGCGTTTTCTGTCACTTCAGGAAGTGCAGTTGTTGTGGTGTTTTCTTTTTTATTGCAGGCAGATAATAGAATTAAAAAAGTGGCTAATAATAAAAACGATTTTGTTGTCATTATTTAAATTTGATTTTGGGGTTCGCTATGTACGAAAGTACTTTAATTGTTTTTTATTGCAATACTATTTCCTGTGTTTTTATCGAAAGTAATAGTTTTGTTTGGTTCGCCGTAAAAGAGAGTCAAAGTCAGCGTGCTATCGGTTTCACTTCTAAAAATAATATCTTTTGCCGTCCTGATTTTAATGTCCAAATTATCATTCATAAGCTGAGAGTCGGTGCATTTGATAATTCGTTTTTCAAATAATCCTTTCTTCTCAATTACCTCCAACCACGGATGAACCATCACACCGTAACCCACAATTTGTACTCTATAATTTTCATTTAAGTCTTTATTTTGGTACAAACCTAAAGATGTGCTTGAAAGCAGTAAAGTATAAAACGGAAGCATCATGGCAATAATGCTAATTGCAAATGTTACGATTATCGCTGCCAAAAGAAGTTTTGCCAAGAGTTTTTTCCAAAAAACAATAATTATTACAAAGTTGCTTATCAGCCAGAGCCATGATAAAACTACATCGCTATAATAACCACGAAGACTAATTTCTTTAAAGTAATATAAAAGGCAGTCCATTACAAAAAGTGTCCAGATGATGAAATAGATTCGTAAAAGTGTTTTTTTACCCGAACTCATAATTTTCTTGAGATATAGTTTAAACTAAATACTGTAACAATAGATAAAATTGAAATAGGAAGGAAGGAGAATTTAAAAGTATACATTATTTCTTCTTTAAAGAGATAGGTACTCCAAGCAGATTCTCGATCTACAAAAATGGTGTAATTCCAGAAAAACCAAACAGTAATTAAGATTAGTAATTGAAGTATAGCTTTTAGATTACTGTTTTTAATGAATGAAAGAGCCAGTAAAACTATGGATAAGAAAACAGTAGAAAATAAAGTCATTAAATAAGCATCGTCAAAAAAAGAACAATCTAAACAGCCACTTGATATTTTATCAGAAAAGCTTCCCATTGCCCAATATATTTCAATTAAAGTAAAAACGAAAAGTAAAACTGCAATTATAAGAGGTTTCTTTGTGAATGAGAATATTTTGTGTTTTAAGGTTTGATCCATTTGGAAATGTTTGATAAACTATTAAAAATAGCGTGTTTTGAATTTTGTCTCATGCAAAAATAGAAAACAGTTTTTTAAAGAAATATCTTTCAAAGGATATAATTGCATTAAAATAGGTTTTATTAAAAAATAAAACACTTAACTGTTTGATAACATGAAAGATATTTTTAATTATTTACTTTTAATTAAAAATTTAATTATGGATATCAATTGGAACATAATAGCGGTTGTAGCAATATTGGTAGTTATTCTTGTTGTGATAACAATCAGAAAAAATCTTCGGGAGAAAAAGAAATTGGAAAATTTGCTGAACAACGATTTTAAAAAAGCTGAGAAAGACAGGGTTGATGCTGATGATTCGGCGGATGAGAAATAGTTGATTTTATAATCTTTAAAATTCTATTCATAGCGATAGATTTTTCATTTCGATTTCTATGACAAAATTATAGAAAAGACAAAACCCTTGTAAAATAAAGCTTTACAAGGGTTTTATGTTTATTGTGGAGAATACCGGATTCGAACCGGTTACCTTCCCGATGCATCGGGATACTCTAGCCTTTTGTTTCTATTAGGGTTTCAATGTATTTCCGACTTTTCATTTTTTTTATTTGTAATTCTCTTTGATAAGCTTCACTTCTGGTAGCAAATGTTTCTGAATATTTTAATACCCAGTCTTTCACAATTTTTGTGAATTTACTTCTGCTATTTAAATGATCTTTTAAACGCTGTTCAATATTTTGGCAGGAACCAACATAGTATTTGTCTAAGGTTTTTGAATATATGATGTAGATATAAAACATAAAATGTGTGCTAAAAAAAAATACCCAAACAACAGTATCTGTTTGGGTATTTTTAAATTATTTGTGGAGAATATCGGATTCGAACCGATCGCCTCTACGCTGCCAGCGTAGCGCTCTAGCCAAATGAGCTAATCCCCCGTTTGTTGAGAAATAGAATTCAAACTGTCACCTTCCCGATTTTTCATCGGGACGCTCTAGCCAAATGAGCTAATCCCCCGTTTGTTGAGAAATAGAATTCGAACTGTCACCTTCCCGATTTTTCATCGGGACGCTCTAGCCAAATGAGCTAATCCCCCGTTTGTTGAGAAATAGAATTCGAACTGTCACCTTCCCGATTTTTCATCGGGACGCTCTAGCCAAATGAGCTAATCCCCCGTTTGTTGAGAAATAGAATTCGAACTGTCACCTTCCCGATTTTTCATCGGGATACTCTAGCCAAATGAGCTAATCCCCGTTGGTTTTTGAAAAATACCAGATTCGGACTGTCACCCTCCCGATTTTTCATCGGGACGCTCTAGCCAAATGAGCTAATCCCCCAAATGCGTTAACAAATTAAGTCAATTAATTCTCAAAAAACAAATTTCCAGAAGTTTCGTATCAATTATTTTCAAAAGCGTAACTTTACCTTTAAATGTAATTTTTATGAGCCTAGAAAATACAAACGGAAGCTTAGAAACTTCTTTTCAAAATACGATTGCGACTGTGCAATTTGGTCATCCAGCAAGTAATTCTTTTCCGCGTGAATTGTTAAACAGACTTACAGCTGAAATTAATTCTTTAAGCAGAAATGAAGAAGTTTCGGTAATTGTTCTGAAAAGTGAAGGAGAAAAGACGTTTTGCTCTGGCGCTTCTTTTGATGAACTTTTGAAAGTTGAAAACGAAGAACAAGGTCTAGAGTTTTTTTCAGGTTTTGCACATCTGCTCAATGCCATGCGAAATTGCAACAAAATTATAATTGGACGTGTTCAGGGAAAAGCAGTGGGTGGTGGTGTCGGAATTATTTCGGCTTGCGATTATGTTTTTGCAACTTCTCGAAGTGATATTAAATTATCAGAATTAGCAATCGGAATTGAACGATTCGTAATTGAACCTGCAGTTTCTAGGAAAATAGGAAAAACAGCAATGACACAAATGACATTAGCGGCTCACGAATGGAAATCGGCAAATTGGGCTTTTGAAAAAGGACTTTTTTCGGTTTTATGTGACGCTGAAAATTTGGATGCTGAGGTTGAAAGTTTTGCTCAAAAACTAAGTTCTTATAATCCTGAAGCGCTTTATGAAATGAAAAAGATTATTTGGGAAGGAACAGAACAATGGGAATCTCTTTTATTTGAGCGTGCTGCCATTACAGGTAAACTCGTTTTGTCTGATTTCACTAAAAACGCTTTGTTGCAATTTAAAAAATAGGTATGATATAAGTCATTGATTTTAGAAAAATGGGAGCATAGCTTTGAAAAATATTTTAAAATCAAATTTTCACTATATAAATTATTGAACATGACTATTATTTCGTTAATGCAAAAAGTTGACATTGCAGAGAAAATTAAAGATGCTCCAGACAACGGTTATCAAATTGGCGTTGTCATTGGATCTTTCATTCCGTTTCTAGTTTTGGGCGGAATTGCTTTGTGGATGTATACTCGTGCTAAAAAAAGAGCTAAAAACGGCAATTAATTTGTAAATTTGCAAGCTTAAAATTAAAAATCGATGAGTAATATCAGAATTACAAAACAATTTAGTTTCGAAACCGGTCACGCTTTGTACGGTTACGACGGAAAATGCAAGAACGTTCACGGACACAGTTATAAATTATCGGTAACAGTTATTGGTTCGCCAATTACAGATCGATCGAATGTAAAGTTCGGAATGGTTATTGACTTTTCTGATCTAAAGAAAATTGTAAAAGAAGAAATCGTCGATCAGTTTGATCATGCTACAGTTTTCAATCAGACAACTCCGCATATCGAATTGGCAAATGAATTGAAAAACCGTGGACATCACGTTATTTTGGTAGATTATCAGCCAACAAGCGAAAATATGGTGGTCGATTTTGCAGAGAGAATCGTGGCAAGACTTCCAGAAGGAATTTCTCTTTTCTCATTAAAACTTCAGGAAACAGAATCGTCTTTTGCAGAATGGTACGCATCGGATAATATCTAAAACTCCAATTTTTTTAAATTCCAAACTCTTCGACTTCGCTCAGAGAGACAAAAGTCTAAAATTCTAAGAAGTCTAGTAATCTAAAACTCTAAATGAAAAAAATATATTTTGCTTCAGATCAGCATTTTGGTGCGCCAACTCCAGAATTGAGTTTACCGCGTGAAAAGAAATTCGTGGCTTGGCTTGATGAGGTTAAAGAAGATGCCGAAGCAATTTTTTTATTGGGAGATTTATTCGATTTTTGGTTTGAATATAAAACCGTTGTTCCAAAAGGTTTTGTACGCATATTAGGCAAACTGGCTGAAATTCGCGACAGCGGAATTCCGATTTACTTTTTTGTCGGTAATCATGATCTTTGGATGAATGATTATTTTGAAACCGAATTGAATATTCCGGTTTATCACGATAATAAAGAATTTACCTTTAACGGAAAAACCTTTTTAATTGGTCACGGTGACGGAAAAGGTCCTGGTGATAAAGGTTATAAAAGAATGAAAAAGGTTTTTACCAATCCGTTTTCAAAATGGCTTTTCCGCTGGCTTCATCCAGATGTTGGCGTAAGTTTGGCTCAATATTTATCAGTAAAAAACAAACTGATTTCTGGTGACGAAGACGTGAAGTTTTTAGGAGAAGAAAACGAATGGCTGGTTTTATATGCCAAACGAAAACTAGAAACCAAACATTACAATTATTTCATTTTCGGACACCGCCATTTACCAATGATTATTCCTGTTGGAGAAAACTCCGAATATGTCAATCTTGGCGATTGGATCGGATATTTTACTTACGGTGTTTTTGACGGCGAAAAATTCGAACTTAAAAAATTCGAAAAATAATTACTTCGCATTCGGATAAATTCCGATTTTATGCGTTCGCAAAATATATTCTGAAAGCTGTTTGCTGTTTGAAAGCTGAAACTTAATTGCTCCAGATGCTTTTTTCGGCATGTGGCATTCTACACAATTGCTCGCTAATAATTGCTCTGGCATTGTTTTTAAAGTGGTTTCTTTGTGCTTTAAGCCTTGATGACAGCTCATACAGATTTTAGAATAGGAAGCCAAGTTTTTAGAGGCATTTTCATGAGGATTATGGCAGGTAATACAATCCATTTTGTCGCTTTTTATAAAGCATTTGCTCTGCGCCATCAATCGATACTGATTGCCATGCACATCAAAATTTGTTGTGTCATTAATGCTTTTGGTTTCGCGAAAGAACTCCGATAAATTATCTCCAGGTTTAAACTCAAAACGAGATTTTAGTTTCATACCATCGTTTCCTGCGTGGCATAAAGCGCAGGCATCAAGTTTTTGCTGTCTGTTTAAGTTTTTAAAACTTGTAATGCTATTGGCAACTTTTACGTTTGAATTTTTTAAATGAAAGTTCACATGTTTTTTAGCAGGACCGTGACAGCGCTCGCAGTCAATTCCGTAAACAATTGTTTCTTTTCGGATGATATCTTCAACATCCATAGACATCATATTTCTTTGTTCAGAATTTTGATTCACGCTTCGGCTGCTGGCATTTGAGGCGTGGCACGAATAGCAGTCTTTAACCACCATTCGATCAAAATAGGGTTTGTCTGCAGGAAAACCAGGACTTGTTGCCCAATTGTTTATGGAGTGATAAAAAGAAACTGGCAATTCGTATGTATTGTTGTCTTTCCAGTAAACTGAAGTTTGAGCATGTTTGGTTCCAAATACAATTTCAAATTTGTATTTAGCTGTTTCTTTACCGTTTTTATAAACAACTTGATACAAACTGTCGCCACGTTTTTCCATGACCAGTTTGGTGTCTTTATCGTAAATGAAGGTGTGATTTTTAGAATCGAAATCGCCTAAAACGTTTCCTAAAATTGCTGGAGAAGTTGCTTTAAAGTGCGAACTTTTGAATGCCATATCAGATTCTACTTTATGACATTGTATACAACTCTCAGATCCCGCATAATCAGTTCCGCGCGGATCAATATATTCTTCAGATTTGTTATTGCAACCGACAACGAGAATTGCCAGAAGTGTTAGAGTTAGTCGAAATACAGCTTTTTTCATTGCTGTAAATATACTTTTTTTTGAATTGAATCGAAATATATTTCAATAATGAAAAAATGCTGTTAAAATATTTAGAATGCTTCTTAATTCATGCCAACTCCATAAACATACTCATCCAGTTCGATTTTAAATAAAGAGCCTTCAACCAAATCTTTAATCGATTTTAATTCGGTCATGTTTACAGCCAAATCTATAGAATTGCAAGGTGTTTTCAATAAAAACTTATGGCAAGAATATTTCATTTCGCATGCTTCGCAACAAGCATTTTCTATCATGCTGTCTTCAATCAAATCGCAAAAATGATTTAATTCTTGAACCGTAAAATAAAAGCCAGTTTCTTTAAAAACCAATTGCACTTTGTCGGAAATTGTAGTGTTATGATCTTTCCAGTAAAAAGCTATTCCAAAGTTGTTATGATATATCTGCTCAATTTCTCTCATCGTAAATCCTTTTATTTCAACAAATATAAATATTATTTATATTAATTCTAAATAAAAAAATCATAAAAGTTTGAAAAAAAATCTTTCCAGCTGGCTTTAGTTCATACCCGAACCGTAGATATATTCATTGAGATTAAGTCGAAATAAAGAACCATCAACTAAGTCTTTTATAGAATTTAACTCCATTGGAGATATTTCTAAATCCAACGCAACATAAGGAGTCTTCAATAAAAATTTATCGAAGGCGCGTTTTACACCATGCGTGTCATAATTATTATGGTCTGTTACGCAGTCTTCAATTAAATCGTGAAATTCATTTAATTCTTGAACCGAAAAATAAAATCCCATTTGTTTAAAAAGCAATTGGATTTTATCTGATATAATTTCGTTGCCTTCTTTCCAATAAAATGAAATTCCAAAATCGTTTCGGTATATCTGCTCGATGTCTTTCATGGCAATTTTTTTAGGCCACAAAGATACGAACTGTTTGTATTAATACTTGACTAAGAAAAGCATAAAAAAAAGCTAAAAACCAACATGACTATTTGATTTTTAGCTGTTTATAAAGTATTTGTGATTTTGCTTTTTTATGAAATTCTATCTCATAATAAGATTATTTCAACCAATTTTTTAGCTTAGAAAGAAATGCTGTCTGTTGGTCAACAAATAAATAATGCGAGCAATTATCAAGGAAAGCAAAGTGATTTTCTCCAGTAATTGCCTTAAGAGAATTAATTTGTGCCGATGAAAAAATACCGTCATCTTTTCCGTAGATTTCATAAATAGGAACTCCAGCAGATTTGATTTTCTTTAAAATCGCGCGCGTATCGATGTTATTTTGTTTTTCATTTTGATAAAAAAGAAGTGGAGCATTTTTATTTCTAATATTCGTTTTATAAAATTCTCCAGCTTCATAATCAGAATAAAGCTTTTTAGATTCTGCTGTCGGATTTGGCATTTTAAAAAAGCCATTTTCACCAGCAAGGTCATAACATCCTTTTCTGTATGCGGCTGAGTTTTTATTAAGATTCTCAACAATGCTGATTTTTTTTAATTGTTCAGAATCGTTGCTGTACTTTTTCTTCAGCGTATTTAAAATGTGATCGTAAGTTTCCTGTTGAGAAAATAAAGCGCCAGCCAAAACCAATCCACTTACATTTTTCGGATATTTATGGGTATAAAGTGTCGCAACTAAACCGCCAAAACTATGACCTAGTATAACGGCTTTCTTTAAGTGATATTTTGAATAAATTGAGTTCAGATCCTGAAAAGCTTCTTCATAAGTAAATTTTGCATTTGGGTCTGCAGATCTTCCTTCTCCTCTTCGGTCATAAGCAATCACATAGAAGCCTTGATCGGCCAGTTTTTGAGCCGTTGTTCCTTCAAATAAAGTTGCGTTGCCACTTGGTCGCCATGAATGAAAATTATGGGTTTGTTATTTTCATTTCCGTAAGTTTTGATATAGAGATTTTTCCCTTTTGCGAAAAAGGAAAATATTAGAAATAAAGAAAGAAAAAATGACTTCATCTATTCTAACTTATGATGATCGTCCATATCTTTTTTCAAATCTAAATTTCTAAAAGTTGGAGATTTCAATGCAGTGAAAATTACAGTTAAAAGCGTAACACTTCCTCCAAAAACAACCGAAGTTACAGCTCCCATCAATTTGGCAGTTGCACCACTTTCAAAAGCACCTAATTCATTTGAAGATCCAACAAAAATTGAGTTTACGGCACCGACGCGTCCGCGCATGTGATCTGGAGTTTTAAGCTGTAGAATAGTCTGACGGATTACCACTGAAATTCCATCAGCCAATCCGCTTAAAAATAAAGCGAAAACAGAAAGCCAGAAATAAGTAGATAATCCAAACAAGATGATGGATAAACCAAAAACAAAAATGGCAATTAAAAGTTTCTTTCCTGCATTTTCATACAAAGGTACGTAAGCCGAAATGAGCATCGTGATAAAAGCACCTACAGCAGGAGCGGCTCTTAAAATTCCGAAACCTTCAGAACCCACTTTCAAGATGTCTTGTGCAAACACAGGCAATAAGGCAACGGCACCTCCAAAAAGGACAGCAATCATATCAAGTGATAATGCGCCAAGAACAATTTTGTTCCTGAATACAAATGTCAAACCTTCCATAAGGCTATCTTTTATAGATTCTCCCATTTTCGGATTTACAATCGGTTTTTGGCCAATTTGTGATAAGGCAAATAACGAAAGAATTGAAAATCCAAAAACCAAACACATCGGACCAGTGAACACCAATCCAATTAATAGAAAATCCAGCTAATGCAGGTCCCATAACGGCTCCAATCTGCCAAACCGAACTACTCCAAGTTGCCGCATTTGGATATACTTTTTTAGGAATGATCAACGATAAAAGAGAGAAAATAGTTGGTCCCATAAAAGAACGAACGATTCCGCCAAAAAAGACTAAAGCGTAAATAGAATACAAAATAACATGTGTAGACCAGCTTCCAACAACTTTTGGCCAAGTCAATAAGAAAAGCCCAAAGCTAATTACTGAAAATCCTAAAATACACTTTACCAATAAGCCTTTCTTTTCTCTTTGATCGACAATGTGTCCTGCAAACAAAGACATTGAAACGGCAGGAATAATTTCCATTAAACCAATAATTCCTAAAGAAAGCGGGTTTTTGGTTAGACTATACACTTCCCATTCAATAACAATAAACTGCATAGACCAAGCAAAAACCATGGCAAAGCGCAATAATAAAAATACGTTGAATTCTTTATATCGAAGCGCCTGATAAGGATCGGGTTTGTTGGATTTAATTTCTTCCATTTGTTCTAATGTCTTTCAGCATAAGCTGTGTTGAAACAGTTCCGTTCCATTCGTTTTCGGCAATGCAATATGCTAATTGAAACGGATTTTGATTTTTTACAATATTTAGTTTTTTTCCTAATCCGAAACCAATTGCGGCGATTCCGTCTGAGTTGTTTTGTTTGGCAAAAAGCCTTAAATGTTCTTCTTCTGCACCTAAAGTTTTAGCGTAACCTGTATCAATAGCATTTTCAGTCATAAAAACAGGCGTCATATTCTGAGGTCCGAAAGGTTCGAATTGTTTTAGAATTCGAATTAATTTGGGTGTTATATCAGAGAAATTGATTTCGGCATCTATCTCAATTTCTGGAGTAAGCATTTCGGGTAAAATAGTTTCAGAAACCTGTTTTTCGAAAGCATCTTTAAAAGTTTGATAGTTTTCTGCTTTCAAAGTCATTCCTGCAGCGTACATGTGGCCTCCAAATTGTTCCAGATGTTCGGCGCAAGCGTCTAAAGCATTGTAAACATCAAAACCTTTTACAGATCGGGCAGAGGCTGCATATTTGTCACCGCTTTTAGTAAAAACCAAAGTCGGACGATAATACGTTTCAATTAATCTTGAAGCTACAATTCCGATTACGCCTTTGTGCCAATCTTCTTGAAAAACGACTGTTGAAAAACGTTCTTCTTCGTTGTTTTCTATAATCTGCTGAAAAGCTTCTTTGGTGATTTTTTTATCTAAATCTTTTCGATCTGCGTTGTATTGCTCAATTTCCGAAGCAAATTGTTGTGCTTGTTCAAAATTGAATTCAGTTAACAATTCAACAGCGTGATTTCCGTGTTTGATTCTTCCGGCAGCGTTAATTCTTGGCGAAATAATAAAAACGACATCGGTAATATCGAGAACTTTCTTTTTTACCTGATGTGTTAAAGCTTTAATTCCAGGTCTTGGTTCGCTATTAATAACTTTCAATCCGAAATGTGCTAGAACTCGATTTTCTCCCGTAATAGGAACAATATCAGCAGCAATTGCAGTAGCTACCAAATCAAGGTATGGAACTAAATCTTCAATCGTTTCATTTCGATTTTGTCCTAAAGCTTGAATTAATTTAAAACCAACTCCACAACCGCACAATTCATCGTAAGGGTAGGAGCAGTCTTCTCTTTTTGGATCTAAAACAGCAATGGCATCTGGAAGAAATTCTCCGGGGCGGTGGTGATCGCAAACAATAAAGTCAATGTTTTTTGCTTTCGCGTAGGCGATATGATCAATCGATTTGATTCCGCAGTCTAGAGCGATAATTAAAGAAATTCCGTTGTCATCTGCGTAATCAATTCCTTTATAAGAAACGCCATAACCTTCGGCATAGCGATCGGGAATGTAAGTGGCAATGTTGGGATAATGCGATTTTAGATACGAAGAAACCAAAGAAACGGCTGTTGTTCCGTCAACGTCGTAATCGCCAAAAACTAAGATGTTTTCTTCGTTCTGAATGGCTTGTTCAATTCGGGCAACAGCTTTATCCATATCTTTCATCAAATACGGATCATGTAAATGTTCTAAAGAAGGACGAAAGAAATTCTTCGCCTCATCAAAAGTTTCAATGCCACGCTGAATCAAAAGCGTTGCAACAAAATCTTCTACATTTAAGGCTTGCGCCAAATGTTTGACTTTTTCTTCAGAAGGTTTTGGTTTTAAGCTGCCGAACGCATGGGTTGATTTTAGATTTTAGATTTTAGACTTCAGATTTGTGAAATCGTTTAATCTGATTGTAATTTTTTTGCCACAGATTAAAAGGATTATAATGATTTTTTAATCTGTGTTAATCATTTTAATCTGTGGCAAAATATCTTGTATTTAGAAGGGCTTCGACTTCGCTCAGCCTGACAATGCTATTTTGCTTCTAAAGCATTGCCTTCAAACTGAATTCCGTCCCAACCTAAGTTGATGAAATTTCTAATATTCTGGTGATTTGTTCCGTTTGGATCTCCTAAAACTTCTTCAAAATAAAAAGCTCCAAAACACGCTAAAGTTTCTTCTTTGCTTAAGTTTTGCAATTTCGCGAAAGAAAACAATTTGCAAGAACCTGAATTTTCGCCAGCTGCATTATGCTGTGTTCCGTTTTGAAAAGCTGTTGGAGTAAAGTTGTAATTTTCTTCGATTACTGCAATCGTTTCAGGAAATGTGATTTGTGTTGGAGTTTGTTTTACTTTTTCTAAAAAGGCTTGAATGCTCATGTTGTTATGTGTTGTTTTTTTTGCCACAGATTAAAAGGATTAAAAAGGATTTTTTTTATGTGATTTTTTAAACACAAATTACCGCTAATTAAATTTGTGCTAATTTGTGTAATTTGCGGTAAATCCCAACATTAATCTATGTCAATTTTTAATATTGTTTCTATTCTTCTTCGTCCTTAGAATACTTACTTTTTTTCGCTTCTTTTTCTATTGTCTTCCCTGCAACAACAACTACGATTTCGCCGCGTGGTGCTGTTTTTTCAAAATGCGCTAAAACTTCTTTTGCAGTTCCGCGTACATTTTCTTCGTGTAATTTTGATAATTCGCGTGAAACGCAAACTTGTCTGTCTTCTCCAAAATATTGCACAAATTCTGCTAAAGTTTTAACGAGTTTATGCGGAGAAACGTATAAGATCATCGTTCGAGTTTCTTCGGCTAAAGCCAAAAAACGAGTCTGACGTCCTTTTTTATCAGGTAGGAAACCTTCAAAAACAAATTTATCATTTGGAAGTCCGCTGTTTACCAATGCAGGAACAAAAGCAGTTGCTCCAGGAAGACATTCTACTTCAATTTTATTTTCTACACAGGCTCTTGTCAATAAAAATCCTGGATCAGAAATCGCTGGAGTTCCAGCATCTGAAATCAAAGCGATAGTTTCGCCCGCTTTCAAACGTGCAATTAAGTTTTCGGTAGTTTTGTGTTCGTTGTGCATATGATGGCTGTGCATGTGCGTGCCAATTTCAAAATGCTTTAGGAGTTTTCCGCTTGTACGTGTATCTTCCGCCAAAATCAAATCGACTTCTTTCAAAACCCGAATGGCTCTAAAAGTCATGTCTTCAAGATTGCCAATTGGCGTTGGAACGATATATAATTTTGACATAATTTATTTTAAAGTTTGAGCACGAATTGCACGAATTGGCACAAATTCTAATTTCTCTAAAAACTGTACCCAGCAAAATTCGTGTGAATTGGTGAAATTTGTGTTTTTAAGAGAATTTTTTCTCGATAATTCCCATAAAACGCTCTGCGTAATCGTCTTTTCCTTCCCAGTTGTTATAATCAGGTTTTACCATGTTTTCGATAAACTCGTTTGCTTCCACATAGGAATCAAAAGTTAAAAGCTGATTTAAAACACGGCTGTAATCTTCTGTGCTGTTGCCAAAAAGATTTTTAGTAAAAGCAATTCTGTCATTCAAATCAATATGAAAACCTCTTGCCAGTTTTTCGTTCAAACTTACCGATTTTGGCTGTGCAGGAGTTTCAAGAATAGCCGTTTCCACTTTTTTAGTTTCCTTAAAATCACTGATTGAAGGAGCTTGTGTTGGTGGAACAGCTTCAAAACTTTCCACTTTTACAAACTGTGCATCGGCGTAATTAATGCCGAAATCTTCAAATTGAATAGTTGGCTGTGCAGGAGTTTCTGCTTTTGGCTCTTCTATAATTTCTTCTTTGATTTCTTCCTTAATCGGCTCGGTTTCTAATTCAAAAGCAGGTTTAAAATCAGGAATAGGCTTTAACTCATTAACAGTCGTAAACGAAAGATCATCGATAGGTTTTTCAGTTTCTTCTACTTTTTCAGCAATTGGCTCAACAATTTCTTCGACAATTGGCTCTTCAATAACTGCTTCTTCAATTTCGGCGGCAATTGGTTCAATAGTTTCTTCAATTACGGGTTCTTCGATTTCAACCGCAGGTTCAATGGTTTCGGCAATTTCAGCTGGTTCTTCTTCTGGAATTTCATTTTCGTAAGATTCTTCAAGTGCAATAACTTTTTCTTCAGCAGGAGCTTCAAGTTCAATTATTGTTGGAACTGCATCTTCTTTTTCGAAAATAGTTTCCAATTCAGAAGTAATATCGCTTTGCCCGATTGTTGGTTTTGCAGCTATCGAAATTCTCTTCTACAAATTTTAATACCGCTAATTTCTCGTATAATTTCTGAGTTTCAAGGTACAATTGATTGATATCGGATTTATTTTTAAGTTTTAAAATTCGATGTGCAATGCTAATTAAATCAGCTTCCAATTTTTTTTTCATAACTGTTGAAAATTATAGTGAATAAGGTATTTTAGTGTATTTGATGTCTGAATGTTTCTATTCTCAAGGAAATTCAAAAGATAATTTTTTATTTCTGTTAATACGCTGTCGCGAATTTAAGGTTTGATAAAAATTTTCTACTTTTGAAAAAATGTAAAACAGTACATTTTTACATCAATTTATTGCCAGTACAAAGTAATAAAAACTATTCATTTTTAAAGGTAGAAAAATACAAAATGTTTCTCGAAAATACAGTAAATCACAAAGAACAATTTGGTTGGATTGAAGTTATTTGTGGATCAATGTTTTCGGGTAAAACCGAAGAGCTGATCCGAAGATTAAAGCGCGCCCAATTTGCCAAACAAAGAGTCGAAATTTTTAAACCCGCTATTGATACCCGTTATCATGACGAAATGGTTGTGTCGCATGATGCCAACGAAATTCGTTCTACGCCAGTTCCTGCGGCGGCTAATATTTTAATTTTGGCCCAAGGATGCGATGTGATCGGTATTGATGAAGCTCAGTTTTTTGATGACGAAATTATTACCGTTTGTAACGATTTGGCAAATCAAGGAATTCGTGTAATTGTGGCTGGATTGGATATGGATTTTAAAGGAAATCCGTTTGGACCAATGCCAGGACTTATGGCAACTGCAGAATATGTAACGAAAGTTCATGCTGTTTGCACGAGAACTGGTAACTTAGCAAATTATAGTTTTAGAAAAACAGCTAATGATAAATTGGTAATGTTGGGTGAAACCGAAGAATATGAGCCACTTAGCCGTGCAGCGTATTTTAACGCCATGAAAAAAAATCAGGAAAAATAGATCTATTTTCCTTGTACAAGCCTTAACAAAACAATATAAAATATGAGAAAATCGACTGGTTTATTGTTATTATTAATTGGAATTGCAGTTGCTTTTGTAGCTTATTTTCAATTTTATCTTGGCGAAAAGGAAGATGAAGTAAATACTGAAGTTAAAGAACTAGTTGTGAAATACAATAAAAGCTGTCCGCTAAATATTCAAGAAGGAATTCGTTTAGACAGTGTCACTTTACCTCAAGAAAGAACAGTTCAGTATAATTTAACCTTGATAAAGGTGGTTAAAGAAACTGCAGAGATCAGCGTAATTCAGGAAGAAATCAGAAAAAGTCTTTTAAGCACTGCGAAAGCAAATCCTGGACTGCAGGTTTTTAGAGAAAACGATTACACTTTGGTGTATAGTTACTCTGATAAAAAGAAAGTGTTTTTGTTTGATGTAAAAATATTACCAGACGAGTATAAATAATTCTAAGAAAAAGATATATAAAACCCGACAGATTTCCAAAACCTGTCGGGTTTGTTGTTTTTGAAAACAATTGTCAGACTGAGCGGAGTCGAAGTTCTATCTAACGTAAATGAGCTTCGACTTCGCTCAGCCTGACAAAAGGTAAGCGTTTAGAATTTATCAAAAATTAGTATAAAATAAACCCGACAGGTTTTAAAAACCTGTCGGGTTGCTATTTAAATGGACTTATATTTCTTATGAGGTTAGAAAAAACTAAATTTTCTTTCTCATTCTCGCCACTGGAATATCCAATTGTTCACGGTATTTTGCAATAGTTCTTCTCGCAATCGGATATCCTTTTTCTTTTAAGATTTCTGCCAATTGATCGTCTGGAAGCGGTTTTCTCTTATCTTCTTCTTCAATTGTATTCTGAAGAATCTTTTTAATTTCAAGAGTTGAAACGTCTTCTCCCTGATCGTTTTTCATAGCTTCAGAGAAGAATTCCTTAATCAGTTTTGTTCCATAAGGTGTTTCAACATATTTACTATTGGCAACGCGTGAAATCGTCGAAATATCCAAACCAACCATATCTGCAATATCTTTTAAGATCATTGGTTTTAGTTTCGTTTCATCGCCGTCTAAGAAATATTCTTCCTGATAATGCATAATGGCATTCATGGTTACAAAAAGAGTTTCCTGACGTTGTCTGATGGCATCGATAAACCATTTAGCAGAATCCAGTTTTTGTTTGATAAACTGAACGGCATCTTTCTGTGCAGTCGATTTATCACGGGATTCTTTGTATGTCTGCATCATTTCCTGATAATCTTTAGAAACGTGCAAAGAAGGAGCATTTCTTCCGTTTAGGGTCAATTCTAATTCGCCATCTACAATTCTGATGGCAAAATCGGGAACAATGTTTTCTGTAACTTTATTGTTTCCGGTAAAAGAACCGCCTGGTTTTGGGTTCAAACGTTCAATTTCGTGAATTGCTTTTTTAAGCTGTTCGTTAGAAATGCTGTATTTCTGTAATAATTTATCATAATGTTTCTTCGTAAAAGCATCAAACTGATTTTCGATAATGTCAATTGCTAAATCAACATATTCAGTTGGAGTTTTATGTTTTAACTGAAGCAATAAACATTCTTGTAAATCACGAGCACCAACACCTGAAGGTTCAAGCTCATGAATTACTGTCATCATTTTTTCGACCATTGCTTCATCAGTATAAATTCCCTGAGTAAAAGCCATATCGTCTACAATATCTGGAATACTTCTACGGATATAACCCATATCATCAATACTTCCAACAAGGAATTCAGCGATTTCGCGCTCTTCATCATTCAAAATAAAAGTATTCAACTGATTGATTAAGTCTTGATGAAAACTGATTGGAGCTGCAAAAGGCGTTTCGCGTTCTTCGTCGTCACTGTAATTGTTTACCTGAGTTTTGTAATCAGGCATATCGTCGTCGCTTAGATATTCGTCAATGTTAATGTCGTCTGCTTCGATTCTGTCAGATTCTGCGTCATCATAATCGTCGTAGTCTTCATTGGCGTATTCATCAGCTTCGTAATCGTCTTCTTTTCCAGCTTCAAGAGCCGGATTTTCGTTCATTTCTTCTAATAAACGCTGTTCAAAAGCTTGCGTAGGCAATTGAATTAACTTCATCAGCTGAATTTGCTGTGGAGATAATTTTTGGGATAATTTTAAATTTAAAAATTGCTTTAGCATAGTTAAGGCGCTATTTTTTGCCACTAAGGCGCGAAGGCACAAAGTTTTTTTTATTTTTTTGTTTCTTGTTTTTTGCCACAAAGGCAATAAGCCACAAAGTTTTTTGCTTTCTTATATTTCTGCAAAAACTTAAAATACTCTTTTGGTATTTATAAATCTTTTGATTCCGCTCTTTATTAAAGGAACATTGAAATTAATTAAAAAGCCTAAATCTTTATTCAATAGTTTTAATTGACTTATAATTTGTGCTTCCCAAACGGGATTTATTTGTTCAACTGCTTTTATTTCTATAATTATAGAATCTTCAACCAGTAAATCTAATCTTAATCCTTCGCTAAATTCTATTCCGTCGTAAAATATTGGAATATCAACTTGGCGTTTTACATCAAGACCAGCTTTAGTGATTTCATGAGCCAAACAAACTTCATAAACTCTTTCTAATAATCCAGGCCCAAGTTGTTTGTGAACTTTAAATGCTGCGTTTACAATTATTTTTCCAATTTCTTCCGTTCTTTCAGAGAGCATATTTTTTATGGTTTTTCCACGAAGACGCTAAGGCACAAAGTTTTTTTTAAGTTTTTAAATCTTTAGTAAAAATTAAAATAATACTTGTGAATTTGTGTCTTCGTGGTATTATTTTAATTTTTTTTGAGCCTTTAACTCAGTTAGTTTAAAAATAAACTTAGCGTCCTTGTGCCTTTGTGGCAAAAACTTTATTTCTTAGAATTCCGCACTTCCAGGAGTTCTTGGGAAAGGAATTACGTCTCTAATGTTTGTCATTCCTGTTACAAACAATACCAAACGCTCAAATCCTAAACCGAAACCTGCGTGAGTTGCCGATCCGAATCTTCTGGTGTCTAAGTACCAGTATAATTCTTCTTTATCAATTCCAAGTTTTTCCATTTTCTCAACCAAGACATCGTAGCGCTCTTCTCTTTCAGAACCACCCACGATTTCTCCAATTCCAGGGAAAAGGATATCCATTGCACGAACTGTTTCTCTTCCTGGTTCAGTGTTGTCGTTTAAACGCATGTAAAACGCTTTAATGTTTGCTGGGTAATCGTATAAAATTACTGGACATTTAAAGTGTTTTTCAACCAAGAAGCGCTCGTGTTCTGATTGTAAATCAGCTCCCCATTCGTTGATTAGGTATTGGAATTTTTTCTTTTTATTTGGAGTTGAATCTCTTAAAATGTCAATTGCTTCTGTATAAGAAACACGTTTGAAGTTGTTTTCTAAAACAAAGTTTAGTTTTTCTAACAACGCCATTTCGCTTCTTTCTGCCTGTGGTTTTGATTTTTCTTCTTCCAGAAGTCTTCCTTCTAAGAAAGCTAAATCATCTTTACAGTTGTCTAAAGCATATTTGATTACGTACTGAATAAAATCTTCAGCCAAATCCATGTTGTCATCCAAGTCGTTGAAGGCAACCTCAGGCTCGATCATCCAGAATTCTGCCAAGTGACGAGAAGTGTTTGAGTTTTCTGCTCTAAAAGTTGTGCCCAAAAGTATAAATCTGACCCAAAGCCATAGCAAAAGTTTCACCTTCTAACTGTCCAGAAACCGTCAAGTTCGTATGTTTTCCAAAGAAATCTTTTTTGAAATCAATGTTACCTTCTTCATTTTTAGGAAGATTATCCAATGGCAATGAAGTCACTTGGAACATTTCTCCAGCACCTTCAGCATCAGCTCCAGTAATAATTGGCGTGTTTACATAAACGAAACCTTTATCCTGAAAATATTTGTGAACAGCATAAGATAAAACCGAACGCACACGCATAATCGCACCAAAAGCATTTGTACGAACGCGCAAGTGAGCGTTTTCACGTAAAAATTCTAAAGAGTGTTTTTTAGGTTGCATTGGGAATTTCTCAGCATCTGAATCTCCAAGAATTTCAAGTTTGTTCACCTGAATTTCATATTTCTGACCCGCACCTTTACTTTCAACCAAAGTTCCAATTACAGAAACCGCTGCTCCAGTTGTGATTCTTTTTAAAGTCTCTTCTGGTGTATTTTCAAAATCAACAACACATTGAATATTATTAATGGTAGAACCGTCATTTAAAGCGATGAACTGATTATTTCTAAAAGTTCTCACCCAACCTTTTGCATTCACTTCCTGTAACGTCGTCGTACTGTTTAATAAGTCTCTAACTTTTGTGTGTTTCATTTTTATATATAATTGATATTAAATAATATTCGTTTTGAACAACTGCAAATATAATCGATAATAATTAAATTTTGAAGCTGTTTCCCGCTCTTCGCTATATCTTTCTATTTTTAAAGAAAAAATAGAAAGGATGCCGCTTCGATCGGGGCTAGGGCATTTGGTTTCATGAGAGACCAATCTTTTATATGAATATATGATTTATTCTCATTTTTGTCATTCCGAGGAACGAGGAATCTCCGTAAGTAGCTCTACAAAGATTAGCGATCATTGGAGCGGAGTTTCTTGCGGAGATTCCTCGTTCCTCGGAATGACAAACTATGTTTGACTTCCTAGTTTAATTCTTGTATTTCTTCAAATTTTGATTTAATACTTTCATAAGTTCAGCATGATTTATTTGCATTGAAACTGCTGAAAGGCAAAATGGTGAACCGTAATTGGTAAAATTAAATTGCGTTAATTTTTTCCGTATTAGATTCTTTTCATTTTCAATCCAATAATCGGGATTATTAATTTTAATAAGCACCATTTTTTGGCTTTGAATTTTTAGTTCTGAAAATCCTTCAATATTGTTCCATTTTATAAATTCTGATGAATTCTTTTCCGGATTAACATTGATTCCATTTTTATCAATAATAAGAAAAAGTTTGTTTTTTATTAATTGCCTAATAGCTATGTAAACACCTAAGCCACAAAATAGGATCCAAATAATTCCTATTCCTTTTATAAATATTAGACTTTTAAATTTATAGGAAAGATAATGTTCAGCATTAATAAATAATTCGAAACCTAAAGCAGTGAACAGTACACCAATAATCAACAATAAAGACGCCTTTTTTCTACTTGAATAAATTTCTATTCTCTCCATTTATTTTTAATTCGTGCCAATTAGTGAAATTAGTGTTTTACTTCTCCAATCCCTCCAATTCCTCTTTTCTTGTTTTCTTCTTCTCAAAAGTCAAAACCAACGAAGGCAATACAACCAAGTTAGCAAACATTGCAAAAACCAAAGTACAAGAAATTAATCCTCCTAAAGCAATTGTTCCGCTGAAGCTTGATAATGTAAAAGTGGCAAAACCTAGGATCAACACGATTGAAGTGTAGAATGTACTTACTCCGGTTTCTCTTAAAGCGCTGAAAACAGATTTTTTTACTTTTCCTTTGTTTTGAGTCAATTCATCTTTGTATTTCGCCATAAACTGAATCGCATTATCAACCGAGATTCCGAAAGCGATACTGAATACCAAAATCGTCGAAGGTTTTAACGGAATTCCGAAATAACCCATTAATCCAGAGGTAATGCAAAGCGGTAAAATATTCGTAATCAAAGAAGCTGCTACCATTTTGAACGAGCGGAATAAATACAGCATTAAGATTGCAATAGTTAAAATCGCAAACAATAATGACTCAATTAAGTTATGCGCCAAATAAGTTGTTCCTTTCTGGAAAACTAAAGCTTTTCCTGTAATTGTAACTTCGTAACGGTCTTTCGGGAAAATTTCGTCAATTTTCTTGCGAAGTTTTCCTTCTACTTTTGCCATTTCATCTGTCCCAATATCTTTCATGAAAGTAGTGATTCGCGCGTATTGTCCAGTAGAATCGACATAGGCTTTCATTAAGTTTTCTTTACTGTTTTTGGTTGCATTTTTAGCATAACCTAAAATAAAAGTCTGTTCCTGAGAAGTTGGCAGTTGGTAATATTCAGGATTTCCGTTGTAAAAAGCCTGTTTTGCATATTTAACCAAGTTTACAACCGAAACAGGTTTTGCTAATTCAGGAATTTCAGAAATGGTGTTTTGTAATTCATCCATTTTACGAATGGTTGCCGGTTTCATAACACCTTTTTTCTTTTTGGTGTCAATCATGATTTCCAGAGGCATTACACCATTAAATTCTTTTTCGTAAAATAAAATATCTTTAAAGAAAGAAGCGCTTTTTGGCATTTCGCCAATCAAACTTCCCGAAACTTTCATTTGTCTAACTCCATTCAAACTCACAAGAAACAGAACAGCGTAAATGCAATAAACAATTGTCTTTTTGCCTTTTACGATAGTTGTAACTGTATTTAAAAGCGTTGAAATATAAGTTTTATCTAAATGATATAAGTGTTTTGCTTTTGGCAATGGCATAAAACTGTAAATAATTGGCACGATAAAAAGTGTCAAAGTATAAACAGAAATCACGTTGATAGAAGTGACCAATCCAAACTCAAAAAGCAGTTCGTTTCCTGTAATCATTAAGGTTGCAAAACCAATTGCAGCCGTTAAGTTGGTCATGAAAGTTGAATGCCCAATTTTTGAAATAACACGCTGTAAAGCTTTTGCCTGATTGTTGTGTATTTTGATTTCCTGCTGATATTTGTTGATCAGGAAAATACAGTTTGTAATTCCGATTACGATAATTAGCGGCGGAATAATAGCTGTTAAAATCGTGATTTTATAACCAAATAATCCAAGCGTTCCAAACGACCAAGTTACTCCGACAATTAAAATGCAGATTGAAATAAACGTAGCTCTGAACGAACGGAAGAAGAAAAAGAAAATCAAAGAAACGGTCAATAAAGACGCTCCAATGAAAAGTCCGATTTCGCCTTTCATATTATCCGCATTGATTGTACGGATGTACGGCATTCCTGAAACTTTAAGGTCGATTCCCGTTTCTTTTTCGAATTTATCGATTTTCGGAACTAAATCTTTTAAGATAAAAACCTTTCTTTCTGCTGTATTTACCAGCGCTTTATTCATGTAAATGGCAGAACGAACGCTTCCGCTTTCTTTGTTAAACAGCAATCCTTCGTAAAAAGGAAGATTGTGAAACAAATCGTATTGTACGCTTTTTAAATAAGCAGCATCCAATACTTTACTTTCGTCAATAAACGGTGCTAAAACAAATTTTTGGTTTACGGTATCTTTTTCAAGTTTCTTTAGATCATTTAAAGAAATTACCAAATCAACTTCTTTGGCTTTTTTCAAACCGTTCATTAATTCGGCTCAAGCCGCATAATTTTTTGGTGTAAAGAATTTAGGATCTTTGAAACCAATAACAATTAAGTTTCCTTCTTCGCCAAATTTGTCTAAGAATTTTTGATAATCTTTATTTGCAATATGATCTTTTGGAAGCAGGTTAGCTTCGGTATAAGTCATAGAAAGATTCTTCCACTGATAACCAAAGAAAATAGTTAAAGCAGAAAGTATAACCAGAATCGTAATTCGGTTTTTAAGTATGATTCGGGCTAACTTTTCCCAAAATCCAACTTGGATAGCGTTTTTCATAAAATCTTTAAAAATGGATGCAAATGTAGTGAAAAGTGCTCGAAATCATAAATATTCGATTCTATTTTACTTTATGTTAACACAAAATGCAAGATTTTTAAAAATGGGATAATTTATATGCTTTTTGCCAATTAGTCGTTAGCTTTTGCCATATTTGCAATTAGTTTTACAGTAAAAAATACTGTTATTGTAATTTTGCACTAAAAAATAGATCAGCAACAATGCAACAAAATAATACTACAACTTTCATTTTTCTAACCATTCTTTTGCTTTTAATTGTTATTATTTGCTTTATGATTTATCAATTAATGCAAACCAAAAAAGCAAAAGAAGATGCTGAAAAAAGTTTTTATGCTTTAGAATCTAAGGTAAACGATTTGCAGTTGGAGAATTTAGAATCCAAGCTAAATCCGCATTTGTTTAAGAATATCTTAAATTCAATTCAATCGCATGCTTATCAAACCTATTTTGCTCTGGATAAATTGGCTAATGTTCTGGATTATATTTTATACGAAAGCAAAAAGAAATTTGTAACGGCCAAAGAAGAAATAGATTTTGCACTGAATTTAATCGAAATCAACAAAATCAAAATCAGTCCGCTTTTTGAACTTAAGGTTAAAACCAATATTAATCAGGAAGACAAATTATATGAACAGCCTTTGCTAGCGCCTTTAATTTCGATTGATCTAATTGAAAACGCATTTAAACATGCCGATCTCCAAAGTGCAGATGCTTTTATTTCAGTAGTTTTTGAATTTAAAAACAATGCTTTTTTTATGACGGTTTCGAATAAAATATCAGATAAAAAAGTACTGAAAAAAGAACGAAGCGGTTTTGGCCACACAACGCTCGAACACCGTCTTCGCATTATTTATAAGAATAATTTCAAACTCGATAGGTTTATAGAAAACGATGTTTATATTGCCCATCTAAAAATTGATTTACTTGAATACAAAACTGAAATGCTTGCTTCTGGACGATGAACTTCCAGGATTGACTTACCTAAAAATGCTTTGCGAACAAATTCCAGAATTAGAAATCGTGAAGACATTCAATAATCCTGAAAAACTTTTGTCTGATATACCTAATTTAGATTTTGACCTGCTCATTTCGGATATTGAAATGCCCGGAATTGATGGGCTACATCTGGCTGAAAAACTGCAAGATAAATTGGTGATTTTTTGTACAGCGTATAAAGAATATGCGGCCGAAGCATTTAATATCGACGCCGTAGATTATATTACAAAGCCTGTAAAATTGGAACGTTTGCAAAAAGCAGTCACAAAAGCTTTGGAGCGTTTTGAGAAATCAAATTCAGATAAAAAATTCATTCAGCTCAATACAGACAAAGGAAAAACGCTGTTGTATTTTAATAAAATTCAGTACATAAAAACTGCTGCAAGTGATAGTCGTGACAAAACGGTACTGCTTACCGATGGAAGTTTTTTGAATTTGAAAAATGTAAAATTCGATACCCTTTTAAACGAATTGCCAGATGCTGATTTCTGTCGAGTTAATAAAAAAGAAATCGTGGCAGTAAAAGCAATTAAGTTCTTTAATCATAACGAAATTGTGCTGCACCATGTTGAAGAAAACAGCAAAAACACAACGCTAATCTTAAGCGAAACTTATCGAGCTGATTTTTTGAAAAAGGTGAAATTATAGCCATCTCTAATCTATTTTTTGTCAGGCTGAGCGAAGTCGAAGCCCAATGCGGAGCGTTAAGTCTTCAACTTCGCTAAGGATGACAATCATTTCTAAAACTTATTACAATTTTTTCCTGACTTGTTACATGTGATTGAAATTAACAAGTGAATTACTTTTTCACTAAATTCACAGTGCTGATATTTGCGTTAATTAAATCTAAAGAACGAGTTTATGAATAACGTTAAGAACTCTCTATTCTACATAACAGTTATTGGTGGTTTTACAGCGCTAATATATTGGGTAATTTCAAAAGGCGCTTCATTGGAAGTTGGGCGCAATATTGTAAAGAAAAGTGTTGAAAGCAATCATTGGAAAGACTTTCTTCATTCGATGGTCGAAAATCTGCAACACCCTTTGGCTATTTTATTAGCGCAGATCGTAACCATTATTTTAGTTGCCCGTTTGTTTGGATGGTTTTTTAGAAAAATAGGACAGCCGTCTGTAATTGGAGAAATGATTGCGGGAATTGTGTTACTGACCATCTTTGGTCGGAATGTATTTTCCAGAGTTTTCGGCTGCTTTATTTCCAAAAGAATCTTTAGGTAATCTGCAGTTCTTAAGCCAAATCGGTTTAATCCTTTTTATGTTTGTTATCGGAATGGAATTGGATTTAAAAGTGCTGAAAAACAAAGCGCATGATGCAGTTGTAATCAGTCACGCCAGTATTGTAATTCCGTTTGCTTTAGGTTTATCATTGGCATTTTTTATTTATGAAACCTATGCTCCATTGGGAGTTGAGTTTTCTTCTTTCGGTTTATTTATGGGAATCGCCATGAGTATTACTGCTTTCCCGGTTTTGGCTAGAATAGTTCAAGAACGTGGCATGCAGAAAACAAGATTAGGAACCATTGCTATTACTTGCGCGGCTGCAGACGATATTACGGCTTGGTGTATTTTGGCAGTTGTTATTGCGATTGTAAAAGCGGGTTCGCTTTCAAGTTCATTATATGTAATCGGAATGGCGATTTTGTACGTAATTATCATGCTAAAAATAGTTCGTCCGTTCTTAAAAAGAGTAGGAGATTTAAATGCAACGAGAGAGAGTTTGAATAAACCAGTTGTTGCCATTTTCTTTATAACACTTTTAATTTCGGCTTATGCGTCTGAGTTAATTGGAATTCATGCTTTGTTCGGTGCTTTTTTGGCTGGAGCGATTATGCCAGAAAACAATAAGTTTAGAAATATATTTATCGAAAAAGTAGAAGACGTTGCCATCATTGTTTTATTGCCATTGTTTTTCGTGTTCACAGGTTTGCGTACACAAATCGGATTGTTGAATGATCCTGAATTATGGAAACTTACCGGTTTGATCATTTTGGTTGCTGTCGTTGGGAAATTCTTCGGGAGTGCTTTGGCAGCGAAATTTATGGGACAGAACTGGAAAGACAGTCTAGCCATTGGAGCCTTGATGAATACAAGGGGTTTGATGGAACTAGTGGTTCTAAACATTGGTTACGATCTAGGGGTATTGTCAACAGAAATCTTTACTATGATGGTAATTATGGCATTGGTGACTACTTTTATGACAGGCCCGGCTTTAGATTTTATTGGATTTATTTTTAAAGATAAAATCACAGCCGTTCCAGAGGAAATTGGGACTAAAAGTAAGTACAAGATTTTACTTTCGTTTGCTACTCCAGAAAAAGGAAAAAAATTACTCAAAATTGCCAACAGCCTTGTTAAAAAGCAAACGGATAATTCGGTTGTAACAGCAATGCATATTTCTTTAAGTACAGAAATACATTCTTTTGATGTTAAAGAACATGAACGTAAAATGATCGGGCCAGTGGTGGAAGAATCGCAATTGTTAGATCAAAATTTAGAGAGCTTGTTTAAAGTTTCGAGTGATATTGATTCAGATATTATTGATACGGCAAACCATGGAGAATATGATTTATTATTGGTTGGTTTAGGACAATCTATTTTTGATGGAACTTTGTTGGGGAAAATTCTCGGATTCACAACCAGAATTGTAAACCCAGATCGTTTGATCGATAAGTTCACAGGAAAAGAAGGTTTGTTTGAAAACAATCCGTTTGATGAGAGAACACGACATATTATTACTAAAGCGAAAATGCCAGTTGGTATTTTTATTGATAAGAATCTAGAAGAAGTAAACCAGATTTTTATGCCCGTTTTTAGTAAAGAAGATGCTTTTTTAATTGATTATGCTAAAAAGCTAATCAATAATAATGGTTCTCAGATTACAGTTTTAGATGCTGGTGGAGAAGTTAAAAATACAAGAGAAATTCAGGAAACAATTCGTTCTATCGAGCAGATTGCGCCAAATCATATCATGATTATGAATGATAGAACACTGAAGAAAGAATTTTTAGAAAGCCAAAATCTAATGATTATCAGTTTAGATAGCTGGAAAAAATTAATAGAATCTCAAAGTATTTGGCTGAATAATTCACCATCGGTTTTGATTTTGAAACCTTAAACTTGCTGAAATTCCAAAATTTTAAAATTCCAAATTCCAATTTTAATATTGGGGTTTGGGATTTTTTTTAGCCACGAATTCACGAATTTTATTGAATTTCTTTACGTGGTACTTGTTGATAAATTGCACAAATTTGCGCAGATTACTACCGGAAATTCGTGAAATTCATCGGTAAAATTTTCGCAAAGTTTAAGTGCATAAATTTGTGAATTCGTGGCGAAAAAATGAATTTTAAATTAAAGCCCAAGATCAAGAACATAAGAAATCTTAACCGCGATATTGTCTTCAAACTTCAATAACTGATTTGGTCCATATCTATAGAATCCGCCTAAACCAACACCTTTAAAAATTCTGTTCAATTCGATTCCTGATTCAAAATAACCTTTATCTAAAGTTTTATAATCTGGGCCAACATGTTGTTCTGGATTTTCCATACTTCCCCAAGCCATTCTAGTAACTAAAACCAACGATGGGCGAACTTTTCTCATAATTCTAATTCGGTCAAAACCGTGCTTAATTTGAAACATCAAATATTGGCTCGAGAAGAACTCGTTAAAATACATGGTTTCAAAAGCATTTCTTCCGGCAAAAGTGATACGCTGAATAACGGTTTCCTTCGTTAAGTTATTCGGAGAGGTATTGTATAAATGTGTAATAGGAACATCTCCCATTGCATAACCAGCCTGTAAAAGCAAACTTGTTTTTTGGCGGTTTAAATACTGTTTTTCGTATTCGGCTTTAAAATCTATTTTGCTAAAAGTAAAATCATTTTCAAAAACATTCGGTAAAGATTGTGTGTATTGAAAAGTAAATCTCGGAAACTTTTTATCGCTTTCAGTTCTTCCTGTTGGAGTCTGCATATAATTGCTGAAAGGCTACACAATCGAAAGCATTGCTGTGGTCATGATATAATTTGAATATAAATTCCCGTTTAGATTAAAAAGATAATCAAATTTTGGCTCGATATAATTTCGCGAAAATTCCAAAACGGCTTCAGTTTTCGGAATAAATTTGGTTTGAACATTGGCACGCCATCCTATATATTCATAAAATGTACTAATGTTTATCGGACGCGGGTCGTAAATTTTAAAAACACGTTTATCAACAGAAAAAACGGTACTTGCAATTTCTCGCACATCATCAGTATAATAACCATTAAACCAAGTATTGGTGTATTTGTCTAATAAAACGCCACCTCCAACACTGTATTTAAAAACACCATCTTTTGTTCCGTATGCGGTGTAGCCTTCTAGACGGAAGTTTTTAGATAAACGATCGTTTGTGATCCCGCCTACGCCAATACGAAAACCTTCGTAATTGTTATAACTTATGATTTTTTTCAAATCTAAATCGACAGGGCCAATCGGGTAGAAGCCATTAATGATTTTTCGGCCAATTCCTAAGCGTTTTTCGATTCGATTTCGAATTGAAAGACTATCTAATAGCAAATAAGTTTTTTGGCTTTTTAAATCCAAATTTTCCTTTCGGTAAGCTTCCCAGAAACTTTCCGGTTTTTTGGCCGCATCGTCTTTAATTTCGATATAAAGCGAAGGGTTTTTTATTGGGCCGTCGGTGTTTACACGAATATCAAAACTATTACTTTCAGAAAGGAGATAGGTAAAATCTGAAGCCACTTTTTTTCTGGGTTCGAAATTCTCTTCAACATCTCCGTCAAATTGAATTGTACCGCCCAAAATTCGAATATCATCATCATTTTTACCTTTTACGATTTTAAAAGTGGTGTTGCTTTGAAACCATATTTTCTCTTTCGGAATATATTCAAATTCGTGAATTCCACTAATATCCAAAACACCCTTAATACGCATTACAGCTTTCGCGACAGCGTAATTTTCTTTATCGATATATAAAACACCTTCTAATCCAGAAGTTCTGTGTTTTGATTTATTTCTAAAATAAATCATATACGCGTCACGACCTTTAATGCTAACAGTATCTAAGAGTTTATAATTGTAGTTAGAAGGCGCATTTTTCGAAATCGGATTTTCATATTTGGTTTCGAATAATTCGTACTTAGAATCATAAATCGAGATAGATTGAAGATTGAAAGCCAGAACTTCATAAATAGGCTGTTTGAAACCTGCAATTTTGGTTCCCAAAACGGTTTCTTTTAGCTTGTGATCTCCAAACTGATATTGAGAAACTTTCTCGGTCTGAAACAAATGCTGTTTGCTTACAATTTCTTTAAACTTATAGTCGGAAGAATCGATATTGATAACTTTTTTACTTAAGTCTTTATATGCCGCCAAAGTATCGATACGTCCATCAATCGAATCGGGATTAGCAGTAACAATAAGTTTGTTATAGGTTTTGTATTCAAAATTATTGAGTTTTTTCTGCGGATTGTTTATGGCTTTATTGGCAATAACTTTTCTAATTATGGTAAGCGCAGGGTTTTCATTAGAAACCACAACTTCTTTTAGATCGTCTGTCTGCTGTAAAAGCGCTACCGAATAAAAGGTTTTATTATTAATTAACGCAATAGTTTTAGTTTGGAAGCCTACATAAGAAACCGTAAGTGATGTAGCCGAACTGCTAATTTTAAAAATAAATTTTCCATCAACATCTGTAATAGTGTTATTGCTTTCTGAGGTGGTAATGGTGGCAAACGGAAGAGGTTTGTTGTTTGAATCGGTTACGATTCCGTTTATTTGAATTTGCGCTTGAAGAGTAAGCGTAAAAAACAAAGTCAAAAAACAAAATAGCTTCATACAGAATGATATAGTTTCAAAAACGAAAAATAAATAATTTTCGTATGCAAAAATAGCAATAAAAAAATCCGTCTGGTACAATAAACCAAACGGATTTTTTATTTTATCTCAATCTAAAGATTACACCTTCATGATTTCGGCTTCTTTTGCAACCAATAACTCATCAATTTTTTTGATGTAAGCGTTTGTTAAGTTCTGTACTTCTTCTTCAGCAGATTTGCAGATATCTTCAGAAGTTCCTTCTTTTTCTAACTTTTTGATATCAGTATTAGCATCTTTACGAGAGTTACGAATACCAATTTTAGCATCTTCCGCCTCAGATTTTGCTTGTTTCGCTAAATCGCGACGACGCTCTTCTGTTAATGGTGGTACGCTAATGATGATCATATCTCCATTATTCATTGGGTTGAAACCAATGTTAGCGATCAAGATTGCTTTTTCAATTGCTTGCAGCATATTTTTTTCAAATGGCTGTAATGTAATTGTTCTAGCATCTGGAACACTGATTTTAGATACTTGAGAAAGCGGAGTTGCAAATCCGTAATAATCTACAAAAACACCTCCAAGCATAGCTGGAGAAGCTTTCCCTGCACGAATATTAAGAAATTCTTTCTCTAAGTGTGCAATAGTACCGTTCATTGATTCCTCAGTACTTTCTAAAATAAAGTCTATTTCTTCAGTCATTTTTTTTTAGTTTTCAGTTTTCATTCTCAGTTTTCAGTTAAAGTCTTGCGCGACTGTAAAACTGTTACTGATGACTATATATTTACTACAGTTCCAATGTTTTCGCCTTCGCAAATTTTCAATAGGTTTCCGATTTTGTTCATATCAAAAACAACGATTGGTAATTTGTTTTCTTGGCTTAATGTAAATGCAGTTGTGTCCATTACATTTAATCCTTTTTTGATTACGTCATCAAATGAGATAAAATCAAATTTTACTGCAGAAGCATTTTTTTCTGGATCAGAATCGTAAACACCATCAACACGAGTACCTTTAAGGATAACATCTGCATTGATTTCGATACCTCTTAAAACAGCAGCTGTATCAGTTGTAAAATATGGATTTCCAGTTCCAGCACCAAAAATTACAATTCTGCCTTTTTCAAGGTGGCGATCTGCTCTTCTTTTAATATATGGTTCTGCAATAGATTCCATTTTCAAAGCAGTCTGCAAACGCGTTTTCATTCCTTTATCTTCAAGAGCGCCCTGCAAAGCCATTCCGTTAATAACAGTCGCAAGCATTCCCATGTAATCGCCTTGTACTCTATCCATTCCAGCACTTGCTCCGGCAACGCCTCTAAAAATATTTCCTCCTCCAATAACAATAGCAATTTCTACTCCCTTTGCGTGAATCTGCTTGATTTCATCTGCATATTCGGCTAATCTTTTCGGGTCTATACCGTATTGTAAATCACCCATTAAGGCCTCGCCGCTAAGTTTAAGAAGAATTCTTTTATATTTCATGTGTGTGTTGCGTTAATTTGTGCAAATATAGACATATTCTGATTTTTAAAAATAATGTTTGCAAAATTATTTTGAGAAGCGTCGATTAATTAAATTTTTTATTTTTGTAGGAAAATTATTTTGTTTAATGCTGTTGGTGTCTAAATGTCAATAAATGGATTTAATAAATAAATATAGTAAGATCGAAGAAGACGAATTTATTAATAGTCTTACAGAAGAAAGCTTATCGAATTTAATCGATGATTTATGTGAATATTGGTTTGAGAATAATAAAGGAATTGAAGAATCTGAATTTTCATTTGTACCATGGTATTGTTTTGAAGATGATATTTGGAGATTAGGAGAAGATTTGAGGCTTCTTTTAAAGAAGAAAAAGAGCTTTAAAAAATCGACATTAATTCAAAATACAATTATTGGGATTCTCAAAAATGATAAATATGGCAAGGGAAGGCAAACTTTTGCATTGTTGATTGGCGAATTAAAATGTGATTTAACGAAAGATGATATTAGAATGTTTTTAAATGATAAAGATGTTTATGGTCATTTAATTATTTCTTTAAGAAAATTGAAGATTAAAGGTTTTGATGAAAAAATAAAAACCATTATGAATTCTGAAAAAGGTTGGATAAAGTCAGAAGCAAAAAAGTATTTGGATAAGTCAGCTTCTTGGTAAATTAATATTTAAGTAAATGAAAGATGAAAATTTTAGATAAATATAGAAAGATCGAAGACGAAGAATTTATTAATAGTCTTACTGAAGAAAGTTTGTCGAATTTAATCGATGAGTTATGTGAATATTGGTTTGAGAACAATAAAAAAAAAGGGGAATCAAAATTTTCATTTAGAGTATGGTATTCTTTTGAATATGATATTTGGCGATTAGGAGAAAATCTAAGAAATATTATCAAGAAAAAGAATTTCAAAAAATCTGCACGAGTTGAAAAAGCAATTATTGAAGTTCTTATGAATAATAGATATGGTAAAGGGAGAGAGACTTTTGCATTATTGGTTGGGGAGTTTAAATTTCATTTATCCGAAAAACAGGTTCAAACGTTATTAGAAGATAAAGAAGTTTATGGTCATTTAATTGTTTCTTTGAGGAAATTGCGAATGAAAGGTTTTGATGAAAAAATGAAAATCATTATAAATTCTGAAAAAGGTTGGATAAAGACAGAAGCAAAAAAGTATTTGGATAAGTCAGCTTCTTGGTAAACTAGTATTTAAGTAAATGAATATTGAACTTTTTTTTTGGCAAATGAGATTATTGATAGTTTAATTTAAAATATAATCAATGAAAATTACAGAGACAATGAATACATATGACATTGCATTATTCACAATTAAAAATAAAGAATTTGAAATTTCATTAGAAATGAATGATTCAAAAGATGAAATACTTTTTTGGGTAGCAAAAAATAATAATGTAACCGTTTCTGCTTTTAACCCTTTGTCTCTTCTTGCATTAGTTGAGGTTTTTGAGAAGTATGATGAGAATTGGAATTCTATAGAAACAGGAAATATGTATGATGAAATTTTAAATTCAGAGATGTGACAAATGTCATTTTCTACGTCTTCCTAAATTTCGTATTTTTATTGTAACCTAAAAATGGAAAAATATGAAAAGCATCGTAGCCAAAGCATTATTCAATAGTCATTCTTATGCTGAATATAGAAAAATAGTAACCGACTTATTGACTGAAGGAAAATCTACAGGAAATGAACAATCTGAAAGTCTTACCAATTATTCCAAGTTGAATGAAGCCAGAATGAATAGGCTAGACAAAACGATTACTATTTCAGATTCGATTGCAGAGAAACTTCAAAATTTGGACAATCATTATATTTGGCTGGTTCTTTCAGAAGGTTGGTGTGGAGATGCAGCACAAATTCTTCCAATTTTAAATAAAATGGCTTTGGTTTCTCATAAAAAGATTGATTTGAGAATTGCATTTCGCGATGAAAATGACGATTTGATGAGCCATTATCTAACCAATGGAGGAAGAGCAATTCCTAAAGTAATCGTTATTTGTAAAGAAGCCGGAATTGTACGTGCAGATTGGGTGCGAAGACCAAAAGGAGCGACCGAATTAATGGCCAAACATAAAAGAGAAGTTGGTGCTATTGATGAAAAAATTAAAACAGATTTGCAGTTATGGTATTTAGCAGATAAAGGAATTTCGGTTCAGGAAGAATTGGTTGAAATTATGGAAAACATCAAATATAATCGCCTTTAATCGGATTAATGTGTTGATAAGCAGATGATTTAGTTGATAAAATTATCTTAAAGTCTTTTTGACTTCAATAGATTTTTGTAACTTAGTGAAAGTAACCCACTTCTATTATAACTTTTAGATTTACTCTTTTTATTGGTGTTTTATTTATTGTTCAACAATTAAAATACACTATTATGAAAAAGTTATTCGAAAGGTTTTATGATTTCTTTTCTAAATTTCTATTTGGAGGGAAGAATGTGCCTCACTATTAAACAGAGATAAGTATGAAATAATTTTTACTTATTTTAGGAGCTTGGCACATTACTTTTCAAATTGTAATGTGCTTTTTTTGTTTTAATTATTTAAAGCTTTCTTCAAATAAAGTAATATCAATCGCATTTTTTACGTCATAATCGCCAATTTTAGTTCGGCGTAAAACAGTTAAATGCGAACCTGAATTCATTGCTTTTCCAAAATCATAAGCCAAAGAGCGAATGTAAGTTCCTTTAGAGCAAACTATTCTAAAATCTATTTCAGGCAATGCAATTCTTGTAATTTCAAATTCGTGAATTGTAGTTTTTCTGCTTTCGATTTCTATAGATTCTCCAGCACGAGCGTGTTCGTACAAACGAACGCCGTCTTTTTTAATAGCCGAGAAAATAGGCGGTTTCTGATCGATTTCGCCCAAAAATTGTTTTACAGTTTCATGAATCAAAGCTTCATCGATATGATCGGTTGGAAAAGTCTGATCGATTTCTGTTTCTAAATCATAAGATGGAGTAGTGGCGCCTATATAAAACGTACCCGTATATTCTTTTGCCTGACCTTGAAGCTCTGAAATTCTTTTAGTGAATTTTCCCGTGCAGATTAATAAAAGTCCAGTTGCTAAAGGATCTAAAGTTCCTGCATGACCAATTTTGAACTTCTTTGGAAGTCCAACTTTATTAATTAAAAGGTATTTTAATTTATTGACAGCTTGAAATGAACTCCATTTTAAAGGTTTGTCAATCAATAAAACTTGTCCTTCTAAATATTCTTCAGGTGTCATTATATAATCGTAAGCGGATGAATAAAAAAGTGAATCAATAATAAAATGATTCCGGCAATGATTCGGTAGTAACCAAAAACTTTGAATCCGTTTTTAGTCAAAAATCCGATGAAAGTTTTAATTGCTAATAATGCTACAACAAAAGCAACAATATTCCCAATAACCAACATGTTTACTTGGTCGTGAGATAATTCAAAACCAGCTTTGTAATAATCGTAGCATTTTTTTGCAGTTGCTCCCAACATAGTAGGAACGGCTAAGAAAAATGAAAATTCTGCGGCTGTCGTTCTTGATAATTTTTGAGACATTCCCCCAACGATGCTAGCTCCGCTTCGAGAAACTCCAGGAATCATAGCGATACATTGAAATAATCCAATTTTGAAAGCTTGTAAATAACTTATTTCTTGAGAAGTTTCAGCTGTATTTGGATTATTGAACCATTCGTCAACTTTCAATAAAATAATTCCACCGATTAAAAGCGAAATAGCAACTGTAATGGGATTTTCTAATAAGCCATCAATAAAATCGCTTAATAATAATCCTAAAACAACTGCTGGAATAAAAGCAACAAGAAGTTTAAAGTAAAAATCAAAAGTTTGAAAGAAACGTTTGAAATATAAAATAACAACAGAAAGTATTGCGCCAAGCTGAATTACAATAGTAAAAAGTTTAGTGAAATCGTCATGCGCGATTCCAAAAAAAGAAGAGGCAATAATCATGTGGCCTGTAGAAGAAACAGGCAAAAACTCTGTAATTCCTTCAATAATAGCAAGAACAATAGCTTGTAGTGTATTCATTTAAAATTTTAGATTTCAGATTTTAGATTTCAGATTGATTACTTCGCTTTGCTCAGTGTCTAAAATCTATAAATCTTTATTATTTAGATTTTTTGAATATAGAATAAATCGTGATTCCGAAACCGATTAAAACAGTTGTCGGTGCTAAACGAATACGTCTAAAGTTAAAAATATCTTCGTTAAAAACATTTGGATCTTTACTTCCTCCGCCAGACATTAAAATGAATCCTAGCGCAATTACAGCAATACCAATCAATAAAATTTTATAATTGATGCTGTCAAAAAGGAATTCTTGTTTTTGAACTTGTTGTTCTTCTTTATTATTGTTGTTTTTCATTTTTATCTTTTGTTAAACCAGCAAAGCTAAGTTTGTTTATTTGTAGCCTGAGCAAAAACGAAGGCGTTATAATCTAAAATCTACAGTCTGCAATCTAAAATCAAAAATTAATAAAGATCGTCAGTTCTTAAATTCAAGAAACGTTGTGTTGCAAAATGCGTGCTAACCCAAGTAATTAAAACTCCTAATCCGAAAACGGCAACCAATACTAAACCAGTTAAAGCTTTGTCTTCTAGAATTCCTAAACCAGGAAAATTAGTGTCTACATATAATAAAAGCGCGATTAAAGCAATAATGGCTAAACCAGCGCCAAGCATTCCAAGTTTTACGCTTCGCATTACAAAAGGTTTACGGATAAACGCTTTTGTCGCTCCAACCATCTGCATGGTTTTGATGATAAAACGATTTGAATGTATAGATAAACGTAGCGAACTGTTGATTAATAAAACAGCAATTACAGTCAAGAAACCGCTGATAATCAAAATCCACATACTTACTTTTCTGATGTTATCATTTACCAGATTTACTAATTGTTTGTCGTAAACAATATCTGAAATCATAGTATTTTTGCGAAAATTACTTTCGATCTTAACGATGCTGTCTCTTTCTACGTAATCTGCTTTTAAGTGAATATCGTATGAATTCAATAATGGATTTTCTCCCAAAAAGGTTAAAAAGTCTTCTCCAATGATGTCAGTATGGTCTTTTGCCGCTTTTTCTTTGGTTACATAAACAAAAGATCTCGCAAAAGGAGCTCTTTTAAGTTCGGTATTAAATGCTTTGATAACACTGTCGTTTGCTTCATTTTTAAAGAAAACCGTCATAGCGATTTTTTCTTTAAAATCGTCCGCCAGCTGTTTAGAATTAATAATGAATAATCCTAGTACTCCCAAAAGGAATAATACTAAGAATACACTTAAAACTACCGAAAAATAAGAGGAAATTAACCTGCGTTTTTGAAATTTATCAAAGTTAGAACTCATAGTTTGCTTAAATTATGTGGTAAAAATAATAAAGAATTTCTTTATTTAAAGTTAATAACAAACTTTTATACTTAAAAGTACAATTTAAATCTTGAATGAAGTTTTTATTTAATCCCAAATTGTGCAAGGTTTTATGTGAAGTTTTTAAAACAAGCTTATTTAATCTCGCAAAGTCGCAGAGTCGCGAAGTAAAAAGTATAGCCACAGATTAAAAGGATTCAAATGATTTTTTAAATCTGTGTAAATCCTCTAATCTGTGGCAGAAAATTGCGTAAAGCCTTTTGCAAGGTTCGCAAAGTAAAAAGTATAGCCACAGATTAAAAGGATTAAAATGATTTTTAAAATCTGTGTAAATCTTCTAATCTGTGGCAGAAAATTGCATAAGCCTTTTGCAAGGTTCGCAAAGTAAAAAGTATAGCCACAGATTAAAAGGATTAAAATGATTTTTAAAATCTGTGTAAGTTCTTTAATCTGTGGCAAAAAAACAAAGCTTTGCATTTTGCACGTATTGTTTTTCAAATATAGCCCGTGGTTTCAACCACGGAGACACAATCATGGGCACGATCCGTATTTCAGTCGATTCGATCACGGGACGAAAAATATATAAAAACGTTTCCCGTGGTTTCAACCATGGGCTATGTTTGACAATAAGATATTAAATTGGTTGAACAAAAACTTTGCAATTCCGCGACTTTGCGAGCAAAAAACTTAGTACCTTAGAATCTTAGCATCTCAGAATCTCAGAGCCTTTACTTAACCTTATAAACTTCGATGCTTTTTAACCAATAAACATGACGCGGTCCAGTTTTAATATCATTTTTGCAAATCGCAATCATCTCTCCGTTTTTAACTGGTTTTCCATTTTCTTCAAAAAGGATATAAGTATTTTCTCCCGTCGGATTATTGAAAAGTTCTGCCCATGAATAAGTTGCTTTGTAATCATCTGAAGCTCTTTCTACAATATAGAAATTTCGGTCTTTATGATCTTCCTGTTTAATTTTGGCCTTTTCTAAAATGTCTCTTAGTAAAACGCCTTTGCAGGTTTTTACTTCTCGCTTTACTTCTCCATTTTTACCTAAAATTTTGAAATTGTCAATTGTTGTGACTTTCATTTTCTTTAAAGAATCAACAGTTAATTGTAGAGGAAACTCGACATCGCCTTTTACTTCAATGGTATGATTGGCTAGCTTTAAACTGTCTTCAGAAGAAAGAGTTGCGTGTTCGTGTTTTTTGGTTTCAGAAGTTTTTTCAGTTGATTTTTTTTCTTCTTTTTTAGATGAATTGCACATGGAGCATGAAAATGCAATTAAAAGAACGAGAATGTAATTTTGTGTTTTCATAAGAGTTGTGATTTAAATTTTACTGCTTTCCCAAACCAATGACAAATAGTATAATCCGCCAATTGATGGGCCGCCGAGAATTGAAGTGTAGGGTTTGTTGAGAATATTGGTTCCGCCTAATTTAGCCGAAATTCCTTTTTTGAAAGCATAATTAACCTGTGCATCCATTGACCAATATGCAGGAACCGTTCCGCTGACTAGAAAAGAAACATAATCAAAATTATTTTGATAACGTGCCGTAACACTCGCGCCTAGATTTTTCCAGATATTTTGAGCAATTAGAGTTCCGTTCACATTAAATTCTGGCGTGTTGAAACCATCTTCTAAACCATCTTTATCATCTGTTCTGTCTAGTTTGGTATAAGTTAAATTGGTAAGTGCGCTAAAAGTGTTATCAAAACGGTATTTCAAACCTAAACTTCCTCCGTAATTGTAAATTTTACTTTTAGAATTGGTCCAAAGTCTGTAGCGATTTTGTGTGTTTTTTGAGTATAAAGCAGTCGGAATCAAGTTTGGATCTGCAGTATTCGGAATACTGGCTTCGACCTGAGCAATGAAATTTTTATACGAGTTGTAATAGAAATCGGCGTCAATAAAAAGATTTCTGTTTAAAGCCATTCCTCTGAAACCAACTTCAAACGATTTTACAAATTCAGGTTCTAAATACGTGTACGGATTTTTCTGAATCGTATTTTTATTTTTTTCGATCGCCTGCGCTTGAGTCAAACCATTTGTATTAACATCGGTATTTACCTGCGCCTGAAATTTATCAATTGAAGCTTTCGTATACGAATTTTCGAAAATTCCATCAGACATAATTCGTAATCCGCCAACACGTTTTACACCGCCTGAATTTACATTCGAAAATCCTTCAAAAATACTCGGAAAACGATAACCGTTTTGGTAAGAAGCTCTAAAGTTTAAACTTTGTTTTGGTGAATAAACAGCTGTAAATTGAGGCGTAAATTTCGCATCAAAATAATCCGCTTTGTCCATTCTAATAGTTGCACCCAATCTTAATTTATCTGAGAAAAAATCTTTTGTGACTTGCGTGAAAGCACCAGTTTTTTGATACGTCAGATTTTCATCAGCATGAACGGGATTAATAAAATAGTTTCCGTCGGGAACAATAATGTAATTTCTGTAATCGACACCGCTCAAAAGTTTCGCATCAATTTTTTCGAAAAAAGAAACAAAAGCTTTATCCCAATTTATCAATCCTTCGCCATGAACCAAAGTCGATTTAACTCTCAGAGCTGCGCCAATATCCCAATTATTAATATCGATCAATTCGTTTTTCTTTTGTTCGTAAGCTTCAGTTCCGGGCAAAAATCTTCCTGCATCAGATTGCGTTCTGGCAATCCTGTGTGCGTCAGCAACGCTTGCTCCGCCTGTAAAAGCATTTTTATAAGCTGTGCTGTAATCGGCAAACCATCTATCATCCGATTTGTAAGCGCGATCCATATTTTCTGCCAGCGAACGCATATTGTATGAATCGCCAGTATTTTCGGTTGTTGCATAAGCTTTTACCTGAAAAACAGGAGTGTGATAATCGGCAGAAAATTGATTTAAAGTATAATTGTCTAATCTAAATCGGTTGGAACGCTGATAAATCGTATTGATAAGAGCAGTTTTATAAGTCAGAGAAAGTTCATGATCTTTTTTTGGTCGAAAATACAATCCGAAATCGGCTTTATAATTTTTGATTTCGTAGTCAGAAATGTCAGTTTCGCGATAACCTGTTCTGGCAACAACATAATTTTTGCCGTTTAAGTTTAATGTTTTTCTGTTCGCCGATTCATTTCCGTAACCGTTTACTTCGTCGTAAGCCGGGTTATCTGCGCCAAACAAACCTGTCGAAGCATTAGCATTTGGAGCTAAATCTGTTCTGTCATCTGCAATCCAGTCTGTTCCGCCTGTAGTTGATGCATTGATTTTAAACGCTAATTTTTCATTGAAAGCTTTGGCCAATCTTAAATTAAACTGCGAATATACTTTCGGTGAAAACCGATCAATATTCCCTACATGATTTACGCCAGTTAATTGTTGAATGGCGATTCCCTGATATTCAAAAGGATTTTTGGTCTGAATATTGGCTAAACCATTAATCGCATTCATTCCATACAAAGCGGCTGCCGTTCCGGGGATGATTTCGATTTTATCAATATCCAAATCATTTGCGCCCAAAGCGTTTGCAATTGGAGCGCCCAAATGCGGAGCCTGATTATCGATTCCGTCTACCAATTGCGCAAATCTTACATTGGTAGAATTGGCAAAACCTCTTGTATTGATGACTTTAAAACCTAAACTTGGCGTTATAATCTGAACGCCTTTTACATTTTCTAGCGCTTCGTAAATACTTGGCGATCCCATTGTTTTGGCTTCCGCCGATTTTAATTGCTCGATACTGATGGGAGAATGCATTAATCTTTCGGAACGGCGAGAAGCTGTTATGACAATTTCATTCAGTTCTTCTTTTTTAATGCTGTCTTGCGTTTTCGAATTTTGGACTTGAGAAAAACTTTTCAGGCTTATAAAAACAAAGAATAAATATATTTTTTGGTTCATGGGTTTTTGGCTGTTAAATTCAGTATGTTTTAAAATGAATACTGATAGTTTAAAAAAAAGGTTTTGGTTTAAATGCTTAATCTGCTTTGGGGTTTTATTAATCTCGCAAAGGCGCAAAGTTTTTTTCTTTTTTTAAGTTTTAAAATTATTCTCTTTGCGACTTAGCGCCTTTGCGAGATTAAAAACATAAACTTTGCGAGTTGGTTTCTTTAAAATCAAAACTTCAAATTCTGAGTTTCTTTTTGAGCAAACTCTTTAATGCGTTTTTCAACTTCATAAAAAACAGCAATAGCTCTTTCTCCAGCTTCTGTTAATCGTGCACCTCCGCCACCTTTTCCTCCAAGAAGTTTTTCAACTAATGGACTTTCGGCACGCTGATTCATTTCTTCGACCAATTGCCAAGCTTGACGATATGCCATTTTCATTTCTTTTGCAGCATTGGTAATCAATCCCGTTTTCTTGATGTTTTCAAGAAGCCAGATTTTGCCAATGCCAAGAAATGCGCCTTCAGCTTCCTCAATCCAAACACGAACTTCAACATTGTATTTTTTACTGTCGGCCATTTTAATTTTTTAAATGCTATTCAAAAATAATTCTTTTCTGATAAAAATATTCTGTCAAGGCAATATATTTTCTAAGTATAAAAATGCAAAAATAAGTATTTTTACGTAATTAAAAATACGTATTTTGTTATTTTATTTGTTTGTCAGTGAAATAGCTTTGCTACAATGCGCAATAAATGTAAATTTGCGGCTAAATTAATTTAGTGAAAAGCTTAGAACCTTAGTAACTTAGAATCTTAGTCACTTAGAAATGAAGTACAATCCAAACGAAATTGAAGCCAAATGGCAAAAATATTGGGCAGAAAATCAAACTTTTGCAGCAAAAAATAACTCTGAAAAACCGAAACATTATGTTCTCGATATGTTTCCTTATCCATCTGGAGCAGGACTGCATGTTGGGCACCCGCTGGGTTATATAGCTTCAGATGTATATTCTCGTTTCAAAAGACATCAAGGTTTCAATGTTTTGCACCCAATGGGATACGATAGTTTCGGATTGCCAGCAGAACAATATGCGATTCAGACCGGACAACGTCCAGAAGATACAACGCGTGTAAATATTGACGGTGGAGTAGACAAAGAAGGAAAACAAATTGCGGGTTACAGAAAACAATTAGATAAAATCGGATTCTCATTTGACTGGGCGCGTGAAGTGCGTACATCAAATCCTGATTATTACAAACATACACAATGGATTTTTATTCAATTGTTCAACTCTTGGTATTGCAGAAAACAAGGTCAGGCTTTTGATATTTCTGAGCTTGTAACTGTTTTTGAAGAAAGCGGAAATGCATTGGTTGAAGCAGTTTGCGACGATAACGTTGCGATTTTTACTGCAGACGAATGGAAATCTTACTCTGACGATCAAAAAGAAAAAATCTTGTTGCAATACAGAATGACGTATTTGGCAGAAACCGAAGTAAACTGGTGTCCAGGCTTAGGAACTGTTTTGGCAAACGACGAAATTGTAAACGGAGTTTCAGAACGTGGAGGTTTTCCTGTTATAAGAAAAAAAATGACACAATGGAGTATGCGAATTTCTGCTTATGCCGAACGCTTACTTCAAGGTTTAAATGATATTGACTGGAGCGAGTCAATTAAAGAATCTCAAAGAAACTGGATCGGGAAATCGGTTGGGGCTTTGGTAACTTTTAATGTGAAAAATCACGATGAAGTAATCGAAGTGTTTACAACAAGACCTGATACTATTTTCGGAGTTACTTTTATGACTTTAGCACCAGAACATGATTTGGTTGCTAAAATTACAACTCCAGAACAAAAGGAAGCGGTTGAAGCGTATATCGAAAAAACAGCAAAACGTTCGGAGCGTGAGCGTATGGCCGATGTAAAAACGATTTCAGGAGTTTTCACTGGAGCTTATGCTGAACATCCTTTTACAAAAGAAGCTATTCCGGTTTGGATTGGTGATTATGTTTTGGCAGGTTACGGAACTGGTGCTGTAATGGCGGTTCCTTGCGGAGACGAAAGAGATTATGCTTTTGCTAATTTCTTTAAAGGTCAGAACGGAATGCAGGAAATCAAAAATATCTTCGCTAATGTTGATATTTCTGAAGCTGCTTTTGGATCAAAAGACAATGTTGAAATCGCAGCTTCTGATTTCTTAAACGGATTAAATTACAAAGACGCCACAGCAAAAGCAATTTATAAGTTAGAAGAAATCGGACAAGGAAAAGGAAAAACAAATTACCGTTTGCGTGATGCTGTTTTCTCTCGTCAGCGTTATTGGGGCGAACCATTCCCAGTTTATTACGTGAATGGATTGCCTAAAATGATCGATACGCAGCATTTGCCAATTATTTTACCAGAAGTAGAGAAATATTTACCAACAGAAGACGGATTGCCACCATTAGGAAATGCAGCAGTTTGGGCTTGGGATACAAAACAAAATAAAGTTGTTAATACAGATTTAGTTGACAATGTTTCTGTTTTTCCTTTAGAATTGAACACTATGCCAGGTTGGGCAGGAAGTTCATGGTATTGGATGCGTTATATGGATGCACACAACGAAAATGAATTTGCAAGTAAAGAAGCTTTGGCTTACTGGGAAAATGTAGATTTATACATTGGTGGAAGTGAGCACGCAACGGGTCACTTATTGTATTCTCGTTTTTGGAACAAATTCTTAAAAGACAAAGGTTTTGCTCCAACCGAAGAACCATTCAAAAAACTGATCAATCAGGGAATGATTTTAGGGACTAGTGCTTTTGTTTATGGAGTTTGGGTAGAAATTAGCCATTCTCATTCTGCGAAAGATACTTTTAATGATGATTTAAATCTTATTGCTGTTGAATGTCCACGTCCTTTCTTTGTAGGTATTTCGAAAAATATTTTCGAGACAAGTGAATTCAAAGCTGATGAATATGGTACTGTAGATAATATAGTTTTAGATAACTTAATTAGAAATAGGTTTCCCGAACTACATTTTAGAGGTTTAGAGGTAAAAGGAGATGAGGAGTACTTCAATTATAGATGTTCAGCAGTAAAATTACATACAGATGTTAATTTAGTAAATTCTTCAGATGAATTAGAGCTTGACAAATTTAAATCATGGAGAGAAGAATATGCTACTGCAGATTTTATCAAGGATGCAAATGGTAAATTTATTGTAGGCCGCGAAGTCGAAAAAATGTCTAAATCAAAATACAATGTTGTAACACCAGATGATATCTGTGATGAATACGGCGCGGATACTTTACGTTTATACGAAATGTTCTTAGGGCCATTAGAGCAGGCAAAACCTTGGAATACTGCTGGTATTTCTGGAGTATTTGGTTTCTTGAAAAAATTATGGAGATTGTATTTTGATGATAATGGCTTAATCGTAAACAACGACGAGCCAACAAAAGACAACTTAAAATCGTTGCATAAAACGATCAAAAAAGTAGCCGAAGATATCGAGAATTTTTCTTTCAATACTTCGGTTTCTCAGTTTATGATTTGTGTAAATGAATTGTCTTCTCAAAACTGTCATTCTAGAGCGATTTTAGAACCGTTGGCAATTTTGGTTTCGCCTTATGCACCGCATATCGCAGAAGAATTATGGGCACAGTTAGGACATACAACTTCGATTTCTGAAGTTGCTTTCCCGATTTTTGATGAGAAACATTTAATTGAAACCAATAAAGAATATCCAGTTTCTTTCAACGGAAAAATGCGTTTCACAATCGAATTGCCTTTGGATTTAACCAAAGAACAAATCGAAGAAATCGTAATGAAAGACGAAAGAACACAAAAACACTTAGACGGAAAAACGCCAAACAAAGTGATTATTGTTCCTGGAAAAATCATCAATTTGGTAGGATAACCAAATTAATTTTCAATATAAAAATTCCAAATTCCAAATTCCAATTTTACGATTGGGGTTTGGGATTTTTTTTGTGCTTGTTTTGTCAGTCTGAGCGAAGTCGAAGACCGCATAAGTAACTCTACAAAGATTGGCGATTTTCTTTACGGAGCTTCTTGCGTGGTCTTCGACTTCGCTCAGACTGACAATGCGTACAATTTGTCTTTGCGAGGAACGAAGCAATCTCATTTGCTGCATCAATTTTTGTGTCTTTTTTTAGTGAGGTTGCTTCGTTTCTCGCAATGACAAAAATGAGGAAAAAACTTTGAGCTCTTCCTTCGATAATATCGGCACTATAAACAAAAAACTTCCAAACTTTGCGAAAAACCTTTGTGAACTTTGCGTTACAAAACCCACACCAGCACTGGAATTTGGATTTTTTTTATTGAAATTTTCATTTTCGTTGTAACATTTTAATAGTTGTCGTATCAAAAGCATGGATCCGATTTAATTAGCAACTTAAAACTATTAAAAATGAAAAAGTATATCATCTTAATTATCGCATTCTTATTCTCAGCATTATGTTTAAATGTTTTTGCGCAAACGAAACAATTTCCGTTTGAAGTTTTAAAAACCGGAAATGGAAATCAGTCTATTATATTTATTCCTGGTTTTGCATCGTCTGGAGATGTTTGGAATGAAACCAGAGCTACATTCGAAAATCAATTTACCTGTTATACACTTACAATGGCTGGTTTTGCTGGAAGAAAACCACAGCCGAATGCTTCGTTCGAAAACTGGAAGAATGGAATTGCCAATTATATCAAAGAAAATAATATTGAAAAACCAATCTTAATTGGCCACAGCATGGGTGGAGGGTTAGCGCTTGCCATTGCGGCAGATTATCCAGATTTGATCAGTAAAATTGTAGTAGTAGATGCGCTTCCTTGTTTGGCGGCGTTAAGTGATCCTGCTTTTAAATCAAAAATAAATAACGATTGTTCTTCAACTGTAAATCAGATGACAGGAATGACCAATGATCAGTTTTATGATATGCAAAAAAAGACAATGCCAAGACTTTTGGCTGATGCGTCTAAGTTGGACATGGTTGTAGATTGGAGTGTAAAATCGGACAGAACAACTTTTGGGCAAATGTATTGTGACTTTTATAATATTGATTTAAGAGAAAGAATTGCACAGATTAAATGCCCCGCTTTAATTTTATTAGAATCTTATTTTATAAATTTAAAACCAGCTATAGAAGATCAGTATAAAAATTTGAAAACGGCCAATTTTCAGTACGCCACTAATGGACTGCATTTTATTATGTACGATGATACAGCTTGGTACTTAGAGCAATTAAGCACTTTTTTAAAATAGAAAGAATGGAATTTGAACAAATCTACAAAATGTATTGGGATAGAATTTTCAGGCTCTGTATGGGTTTCGTGAATGATTATGATGCCGCTCAGGATTTGACCCAGGAAACTTTTATAATTGTTTGGCAAAAGCTGGAAACCTTTAGAAACGAATCGGCTATTGGAACTTGGATTTTTAGAATAGCTTCCAATAACTGTCTAAGGCAGATAGAAAAACAAAAACGTTTTCCGAAATCAGAACTTCCTATTCATCTTTCAGAAGAAAAACAACATTCTATAGAACCTCAGATTCAATTCTTGTATAAATGTATTGCTGAGCTTCCCGAAACCGATCGTATTATTATTTCATTAGAATTGGAAGATATCAAACAAAATGAAATCGCAAAAATTGTCGGACTTTCTGAAGCCAATGTTAGAGTGAAAATCCATAGAATAAAAGAAAAACTGACTCAAAAATTTAAAGAAAATGAACAACGATAATAATATAGATTTTAAAGATTTATGGAAAAAACAATCCGTAAGTCAGCCAGACCTAACCGATTTGCTGGCGCGATTAAGCAAATTTAAAAAAGCGGCTTTACGCAGTTTATGGATGATCAATATTTTGCTTTCGGTAACAAGTGTCTTTATTGTTTTTATTTGGATATATTATCAGCCACAATTTGTTTCAACTAAAATCGGAATTGTGCTTACCATTCTGGCTATGGTCGTTTATGTATTTGTCTATAATAAGTTAATGGGCGATTATAAAAACATAGATGCTACACAGCCCAATCAGGAATACCTTCAAAAACTGATTTCGATAAAAAAGAAGCAGCAGTTTTTGCAAACCAAAATGATGAGTTTTTACTTTATAGTACTAACACTTGGAATTTGTTTGTATATGTACGAATACGCTAGTAGAATGAGTGCTTTAGGAGCGAGTTTAACATACGGAATCACTCTGCTTTGGATGTTGTTCAATTGGTTTTATATTCGCCCAAAACAAGTTAAAAAACAACAGGAAAAAATAAATACTTTAATTGAAAAGTTTGAAGAAGTCAATAATCAATTAAACGCATAAAAAAAGAAGCTTCGTAAAATCTTACGAAGCTTTCTTTTTACCAAAAACTTAAATCTAAATTCTAAACTAATTTTTAAAGAGGAAAAACGTACGGTGTAAGAGATAATACAATTATTCCGTCGCTATTTGCTGTTGCAGTCAATTCATTCTCTAATTTTCCTCCAATGTAAAGTTTTCCAGTTAAGGTTTGTCCAGCAACTCCACCGTATCCACTTGCGCTCAATGATGCTCCCATAGATTTTGCTTCAGCAGTAAATTCTTTAGTCCAAGGAAGTTTGGTCATATCTTCATTTAATGCATTACCTCCTTTTTCAAAATAAGTAACTGAAGCTGTTCCTGTATAATTTCCAGTTATTTCATATTTAACATCTCTTGATGCACTTCCTGAACCATTATCATCATTATCGCTGCTGCAAGAAACTGCTGTAAAAGCAAGAGTCATTACAATTGCTAAGGTTTTCAAAATTGATTTCATAATAAAATTCTTTAATTAAAATTCATAACTTAACAAAGTTAGACGCTTATCCTACGGACGGCAATACCTGATAAAATGTATTTTTTATTACCTGATATCAGGTAAAAGCAAGCGATTTTTTTTTGAAAGTCGTTAAGCTTTAATAACTTTGAGTAAATGCCACATTTATGAAGAAACTCTACGCCTTATTCTTTTTTTTATTTTTCACTGCAATTTCCAGTTCGCAAGTAATTCTTTCATTAGATGATGATACGGTTTATATTGACAGTATTGTTAAAATCACAAAAAACACAAAATCCGACAGTGTCAAAAGTTTGAATAGTTTCAGATTGTCAAAACTATTTTTAATGGCCAAGATGCAGAAAAATCAAAGGAATACTTGGATCAAGCGAATCGTCTAAAAGTTAAATTTCCTTTTTTAAAAGACGCTTCTATTTTTTATAATGCGTACAGCTTTATAGAAAAAGGTGATTTGGAAGGTTTTGAAAAAGCTTTACTAGATGCAAACGCGAAACTTAAAAAGTATCGTAATAAGGAAGCCTATAAACTTCGTGCCGTGATACTTCAGAACTACGGCATTATGCAGCAAAGGAAGAATAATGAAAACGCTTATATGAAATTGCTAGTGAACGAAGCGATTCCTATTGCGAAAAAAAGTGGTGACTATGAATTGATAAGTGCTTTAAATAAAGCAGTTGCCATTATTTTTATGAATAATGATGAACGCGAAAAAGCGGCAGAATATCTAGATCAGGCGCAGAAATATATTGAAAGTGCTACGAAAAAATCGGCAACTTTAGCCGAGTCTAAGATGGAGACGTATATTATAAATGCGGAAAATTTAGTTGAGCTGAAGCATTTTTATGATGCTAAAGAAATTCTGGAGAAAGCTTATGCGACATTAGAAAAATACCCAGAATCTAATCTAAATGATTCTTATTTTTATTCGGAAGGACTTTATTATGCGAAACAAAATAAGCATAATGAGGCATTGCAAAGTTTTGATAAAGGAATTAAATCGGCAGAAAAGCATCATAATGCTATAGCGGTAAACAGATTGAAGTTTGCAGAATATGAAGTGCTCTTTAAACTTAAAAATTATGATAAGGCCAAAAGCAATTTAGAATATTTAATAAAAAATACTCCTTTTATTGTAGACAAGAAAAACTATTATAAAGAGTTGTCAAAAGTTTATAACGCGACCAAAGAATATCCGAAAGCCTATTATTATTCGAATAAATACAATGTCATTAATGATAGTCTAAACGATGCGAAACTGAAAAATGAAATTGTAGAGCTTGAAGCCAAATATAAAAAAGCAGAAAGCGAAAAGAAAATTGGTTTGTTGCAATCTGAAAATGAAAAAGCGGTTTTGCAGGTTAATAATAATCGCTTGAATATGATGCTTTTTGCAGTGCTTTCGTTTGTATTGTTTTTGACTGTTTTGTTTTTGTGGAGTTGGAATAATTATCAGAAAAAGATAAGTTTTCAAAAAGAAGTCAATCATAAACAAGAACTTGAAGCATTAGAGAATCAGCAGAAATTATCTGTTTCAAATGCCTTGATTGAAGGGGAAGAAATCGAACGTAAAAGAATTGCCAGAGATTTGCATGACGGACTAGGAAGTATGCTTTCTGGATTGAAAATTCATTTGAATCTTGCGGAACGTGAAAACAGTGAAAATGTTTCCAATATAAACGGAATGCTGAACGATTCGATAAAAGAACTTCGCAATATTTCTCAGAATTTAATGCCTGAAAGTTTAATGAAATTAGGGCTCGAACATGCGCTGAGAGATTTGTGTGCATCGCATTCAACACCAGAGACAGCAATCGAATTTCAGTATTTGATTAAAAAAACAACTTTACCGCAGCATTTTAAAATAATGATTTTCAGGATTATTCAAGAACTTTTAAATAATGCTTTAAAATATGCAAAAGCTTCTCAGATTTTAGTTTCCTGCTCTCAAAATAAAGACGTGTTTTTTATAACAGTTGAAGATAATGGAGTTGGTTTTAATGTGGAGTATGCAGAAAAAAGAGACGGAATGGGATTGCGAAATATTAAAAACCGCGTGGCTTTTTTAAACGGAAAATTAGAAATTGATTCTGTCCTTGATAAAGGGACTTCAACTTATATCGAATTAAAATATAACCCAAATCATGATTATGAAGTATAAAACGGTAATAGTAGACGACCATCCAATTGTGATTTCTGGAATTGCGGGCTTACTTTCAGAGTTAGATAATATAGAAATTGTAGAAAAATTCGAATCGGGAATTGCGCTTTTAGATTATATAGAAGACAATAAAGTGGATTTGATTTTAATGGATATTTTTCTGCCTGTAATAAATGGAGTAGATCTGTGCAAAACAATCAAGCAAAAGCATCCTAAAATTGTAATTATAGGGATGAGTAGCCAGTCTGAAAGAAGTTTGGTTATGCAGTTTATCCAGAATGGAGGAAACGGATATATTCTTAAAAATGCTTCTTTCGATGAATTTAAAAATTGTATTTACAAAGCAATTGACGGCGAAATTGTTTTTAGTGAAGAAGTAAAAACGATAATCAGTCAGCCTTTGTCTGAAGATTTGGAACGAATTCCAGGTTTGAGCCGAAGAGAACGTGATATTGCTTTGTTGCTTTCGCAAGGAAAATCGACTCAGGAAATTGCTGATGATTTATTTTTGAGTTTTTTAACTGTTCAAACACATCGACGCAATATTCTTCAGAAATATAAAATGAAAAATGTGGCAGAATTAATTGCTTTTCTACTTAAAAACAACATGTTGAATTAAGTCAAAAGTGGTAAAATAATGTCAAAATGACATTTTGTTAAAATGGTTCGCAATTTGCAGTTTGTTTTGTAAATTTAAAAATCAATCTAAAAACACAAAAAAATGGGATCAGGATATTTAATTATTGCTGGAGCTATCATGCTGTTCAGCTGGCTGGTAAGCTCGCAGCTGAAAAGTAAATTCGAATTGTATTCGAAGTTGCAATTGAGAAACGGAATGAGCGGAAGAGAAATTGCTGAAAAAATGCTTGCCGATAACGGAATCACAGATGTTCGTGTTATTTCGACACCAGGTCAGTTAACAGATCATTATAATCCTTCAGATAAAACAGTAAATTTAAGTGAAGCTGTTTATAACCATCGCAATGCGGCTGCGGCTGCCGTTGCAGCGCACGAATGCGGTCACGCGGTTCAGCATGCAATTGGTTACGAATGGCTTACAATGCGTTCTAAATTAGTGCCTATTGTTAGCGTTGCTTCAAATTATGTACAATGGATTTTAATTGCAGGAATTCTTATGATTAAAGTTTTTCCTGGATTATTATTAATAGGAATCATCATTTTTGCTGCAACGACTTTGTTCTCGGTTATTACGCTTCCTGTAGAATATGATGCGAGTAATCGTGCTTTGGCTTGGTTAGAAAACAAACACATGCTTACGCAAGAAGAGCAGGCTGGAGCAAAAGATGCCTTAAAATGGGCGGCAAGAACGTATGTAGTCGCGGCAATTGGTTCTATAGCAACGTTGTTGTACTATATATCGATTTATTCTGGAAGTAGAAGAAATTAATTAGTTAATTGAGATAATTAGTCAATTAGATAATTTATAGCAACCCGACAGATTTTAAAAATCTGTCGGGTTTTTTGATTAATAGATTACGTATTTTAATGCATTATAAAATATCATCCATAATGCAGTTGTTATAAATATGGCATTTATGTAGCTTTTATTTCCAGATCTGAAATATTTGTAAAGTAGAAATAAGGTGTAGACTATGCTTGCAGGAATAGATAACAAGAAAAAAAGATCACTTACATTTGGTATATGCGGACTGCGAGTCGGCTGAAATGTTTTTATAAGTATAAAAAGTATAAAGTATAGTAAGAAAAATAGAATTGTTTTAAATTCAGGTCGAATATTGGTCATTTATATTTCTAAAAAATTATTTAATTATCAAATTTTCTTATTGGTACATTTATAATTGTATCTGTCTATCAATCTGCTGATCCAGTGAGATAAAGGTTTCAGTTCTCGAAACTCCTTCAATTGCTTGGATTTTGTTGTTCAAAAGCTGCATTAAATGTTCGTTGTCTCGACAGATAATTTTGATCAGAACCGACCAGTTTCCTGTGGTATAATGACATTCTAAAACTTCGGGTATTTTTCTAAGTTCTTTTACGGCTTCTGAGTTTCTGGAAGCTTTATCCAAATAAACTCCAACAAATGCCATGGTATTGTAACCCAGAACTTTTGGGTTTACAGTAAACTTAGAACCAGAAATTACGCCCGATTGTTCCAGTTTTTTTAATCTCTGATGAATCGCGGCTCCAGAAATTCCGATTTTATTGGCGATTTGCAAAATCGGTTTTCGAGCATCTTCCATTAGGTATCGAAGAATCTCTTTGTCGATTCCGTCAATTTCAATTAAGAGGGAGTTGATTTTCATAACTTACAATTTGAAACTATTTTTGTGATTTGGGTTTTGAATAGAAATCAAATGTAATTAAAATGCAGAACAAAAAGAAAATTCCAATTTTTTTAAATTCCAAAAACTAAAAAGCAAACTCCAAAAAATCAAATTCCAAATTCCAAATTGCTTCACCTGTTCATTACCGCTCGAGTCCAAATTTCAAAATTCAAATATAACCCGTGGTTTCAACCATGGGAGACGTATAGCATAGATCTCAAATCCCAAATCCCAAAATTTAAAATATAATCCTTGGTTTCAGCCACAGGACAAATCGTGAAAATCCTAAAAACAAAAAATCCAAATCCCAGTGATTAGTTGGAATTTGGATTTTTAAAATTTGTATATTTTTATTCTTAGGTTATTTTCCTTTGTTGGCTTCTGCTACGTATTTTTCTAAAGCCATTGTCATAGAAGGAGTTTCAGGAGTTGGAGCAAGAATATCAATTCTTAAACCATGATCTAAGGCTTCTTTCTGAGTAGTGCTTCCAAATACAGCAATTCGGGTATCATTTTGTTTAAAATCTGGGAAATTTTTAAACAACGATTTGATTCCTGTTGGGCTGAAAAAAGCTAAAACATCATAATAAACGTCAGCTAGATCAGATAAATCGCTCATTACAGTTCTGTAGAAAATAGCTTGTGCCCAATCTACTTTTAAACTGTTTAAGGTAACAGGAGCATCTGCATTTAATTGGTCAGATGCAGGAAGTAAAAACTTCTCGTCTTTGTACTTCTTAATTAGCGGAGATAAATCTGCAAAATCTTTTGCTCCAACGTAAATTTTACGTTTTCTGTACACAACATACTTTTGAAGGTAGAACGCAACAGCCTCAGATTGACAAAAATACTTCAATCCTTCAGGAACTTTGTAACGCATTTCATCAGCCACTCTAAAAAAATGATCTACAGCATTTCGACTTGTTAAAATGATCGCAGTGTAATGATTAAGATCGATTTTTTGTAATCGAATCTCTTTTGCGCTAACCCCTTCTACATGAATAAATGGTCTGAAATCAATTTTTATTTTGTGTTTTTGTTGGAGCTCAAAGTAAGGAGAATTCTCCACTTTAGGTTCAGGCTGTGACACCAAAATTGTTTTCACTTTCATATTATAAATATTTACTAAGCACTCCCTTTTGCTATCCAATAATAGAGAAAATAATAAGGGGCTATTTCAAGAGCGCAAAGATACAAAATAAAATAAAATAACTTACCGATAATTACGTTTTGATACGTTTTAATTGAAATAAAGTAAGAGTATACACTAATACACAGGGAAATACCTATGATTGCTAGCGGAATAATCTGCGGAATATTGTTGTAATAGAACAAAATAGCATTGATTGGAAGGATTAAAACGCCAATATAAGTCCTGTAAGTTACTTTTTGTAGATTAAATAGCTCTACAAAATCGTCAATATTGAATGAAGCTGCTACAATTTTTTCGATTAAATACTTTCCTAAAATGAAATAAAGCAAAAAAGTGGCAATCTGAATAAATAGAACCCAGTCGGTTTTTGAAGCGTAACCAAAACTATTCATGGTAAGCAGAATAAAAAAGGCAAACGATACAATTTGTACAAAAAATAAACCAACCGTAAAGCTGTTTTTCATGTGGCTGTTGTCTCGATAAATTTTAGCGTATTTATCAGAAAAAATAAGTTTACTAAACTCACTAAATCTTGTTTCGTAAGCAGATTTTGTCATGGCAACAACGGCAAAGGTCACCACAAATAAAAGTGTTGCCCAGTCCTTGTTTTCGATTATTCGAGGATGAAGTTGTTCAATCATAGCGATACAAAATTAGTAATTTTTTGATGCAATACTTTTATTATATATTTATTATGAATCAAATGCTATAAAAAGTTTACTTTTGCGATGAAATTACCGAGAAAAAAATGAATGATAGTATTGTCATAATTCCCACTTATAACGAAATTGAAAACATAGAAAGTATAGTAAGAGCTGTACTTTCGCAACATAAATCTTTTCATCTGCTGATTATTGATGATAATTCTCCAGATCATACTGCTAAAAAAGTGATCGCTTTACAGGAAGAATTTCCAGGAAAACTTTTTTTAGAGCAAAGAACAAAAAAGTCTGGATTAGGTACTGCGTATGTTCATGGCTTTAAATGGGCTTTGGAGCGCGACTATCAATTTATTTTTGAGATGGATGCCGATTTTTCGCATAACCCAAATGATTTAGAAAAATTATATGATGCTTGTCATTTTGGCGGAGCAGATCTTGCAATAGGATCTCGTTATGTAACGGGTGTAAATGTGGTAAACTGGCCTCTTAGCCGAGTTTTGATGTCTTACTTTGCATCTGTTTATGTGAAATTTATCACCGGAATGAAAATTCATGATGCTACTGCAGGTTTTGTGTGCTATAAAAGAGAGGTTTTGGAAAAAATCAATCTGAACAAAATAAAATTTGTCGGATATGCGTTTCAAATCGAGATGAAGTACAGAACCTATTGTGCTAAATTTCAAATTACCGAAGTCCCAATTATTTTTACAGACCGAACAAAAGGAGTTTCTAAAATGAGCAATGCCATTATTAAAGAAGCGATACTTGGAGTAATTTCACTTAGAATAAGAAAATTAGTCAATTCATTATAAACCAACCAAAATGAACAGGATTTTAATAAAGAATGCCAAAATTGTAAACGAAGGGACAATTGTTGAAGGTGATGTTTTAATTGAAAATGATCTGATTGTTGAAATTGCAGACAGCATTTCATTAAAAACTTCAGATTGTATTGTAATTGATGCTGAAGGAAATTATTTAATGCCTGGCGCGATAGACGATCAAGTGCATTTTAGAGAACCAGGATTAACACATAAAGGCGATATTGAATCTGAGTCTCGTGCAGCGGTTGCGGGAGGAATTACTTCTTTTATCGAACAGCCGAATACAGTTCCGAATGCGGTTACTCAGGAAATTTTAGAAGATAAATACCAAATTGCTTCTCAAAAATCATTTGCGAATTACTCGTTTATGATGGGAGCAACAAATGATAACTTGGAAGAGGTTTTAAAAACAAATCCAAAAAATGTTGCTGGAATTAAAATTTTCTTAGGTTCATCTACAGGGAATATGTTGGTTGATAATGAAGCTGTTTTGGAAAAAATTTTTTCAAGCACTCCAATGTTAATTGCAGTTCACTGTGAGGATGAGACTACGATTAAAAATAATTTAGCAGCTTTTAAAGAGCAATATGGAGACGATGTTCCAGTTACGGCACACAATTTAATTAGAAGTGCAGAGGCTTGTTACATTTCTTCTTCAAAAGCAGTTGCTTTGGCTAAAAGAACTGGAGCAAGATTGCATATTTTCCATCTTTCAACTGCAAAAGAAATGGAATTGTTTACGAATAAAATTCCATTAGAAGATAAAAAAATCACCGCTGAGGTTTGCGTGCACCATCTTTGGTTTACAGACGAAGACTATAAAACAAAGGGAAATTTCATTAAATGGAATCCTGCGGTTAAAACTGCCGAAGATCGTGCAGAACTTTGGAAAGCCTTAAACGACGGAAGAATTGATGTGATTGCAACAGATCACGCTCCTCATACAAAAGAAGAAAAACAGCAGTCTTACTTGAATGCGCCTTCTGGAGGTCCGCTTGTTCAGCATGCAGTTGTAGCAATGTTCGAAGCGCATCATCAAGGGAAAATTAGCGTGGAGAAAATTGTGGAGAAAATGTGCCACAATCCGGCTAAGATTTTTAAAATAGAAAAAAGAGGTTTTATTAAAGAAGGATACCATGCCGATTTGGTAATCGTAAATCCAAGTTTACCTTGGAGCGTGAAACCAGAAAACATTTTATACAAATGCGGATGGTCTCCATTTGAAGGTTTTACTTTTAAATCTAGAATCACACATACTTTTGTAAACGGTGAATTGGTTTATACTAACTTTAAAGTAAAAGATACCAGAGCGGGTAAAAGATTATTGTTTGACAGATAAAAAGCAACTATGAAGAATTTTATAGTAATAATATTGGTTATATTTCTTTCTATAAGCTGTAAAAAGGATGTTGTAAAACAGCCTGCAAAGCTTATCGAGAAAGATAAAATGATTGATATTATGTATGATTTATCTCTTTTGGAAGCAATGAGATATCAGAAACCGTTGTCTTTGGATTCTATAGAAAATGATCCGACGAAGTTTATTTTGAAAAAATACAAAGTAGACAGTCTTCAATTTGCTCAAAACAACATGTATTATGCTTCAGATTATGAGAATTATAAAGACATGTTTGATCAAGTGAACAAAAGGATTTCTGTAAACCAGCGAGCGGCAGATTCTTTAGCTAAAATTGATGAGAAAAAGCAGCTAAGGAAATTAAAAAGAAAGCTCAAGAAGTTTCAAAAGATTCGGTGAAGAAAGTAACTCCTAAGGTTAATATCGATTCTATAAAAAGAGCTCACATGCAAATGCAAGACAGAAGAAAAAAACGATTATAGTTTAGAACTGTCCTTAATATATTGATGAATATTAGTAAAAACCGTTCCTAGAGCGGTTTTTATTTTTTCATTACTATACAGATTTTTTGAGTACGAAGCTTTTGCTGTTGCTTTTGTAATGCTTCTTTTTCTGAAAAATAAAGTAGAAAATATTCCATCAGTAATCCATAAGAAATTCATTAAGAGAGGCTTTGCATGAGTGTGAGGTCTTTTTGCTTTTAAAGCATCAGAAACGGTGTCTAAAAGATCTTTAAAAACAATATTGTCTGAGATAAGTGTGAAACGTTCGTTTTTTATTTCGCTTTTCATCAATTCAAAACTTATTTTTGCAACATCGTCAACCGAGATAAAACCAGTGCTTCCAAGTGTGTAGAATGGAAGTCCTTTTGAAACTTTTCGATAAATTTCACTACTGCCTTCATCAAAAATATCCATCATTTTTGGCGTGCATAAAATAACTCCCGGATTTACAATAATAACATTTAAGCCTTCTTGATGCCCTCGCCAAACTTCCATTTCGGCACCATATTTAGAAATGGCGTAATCGCTGTGTGGTTTCTCCGGATTCCAATCGGTTTCTTCGGTAATGTGTGTTTCGTGAGGAGCAATATCGCCTAAAGCGGCAATCGAACTGATATAGCAAAATTTTTCTACTTCTTTGGCAATGGCAAAATTGACCATGTTGGCCGTTCCTTCGATATTGGTTTTTCTAAGGATTTCTTCGTCTTTTGGTTCAAACGAAATAAAAGCTGCGCAATGATATACTTGTTTAATATCGATAAAAGCAGTTTCGAGTGAAGGTACATCTAGAATATCGGCTTCAAGCCAATTAATTTTTTCAAACAAATCTGCTTTTTTATAAAAATCAAAAACCGATTTTGTTTTTTCAATTTTGTTTTCACTTCTGTAAATAGCCCGAACATTTTCTCCATTTTCTATTAAATGAAGCAATAAATGTGCGCCAACTAAACCAGTTCCTCCAGTTACTAATATCATGTTGTAAAGATAGTACTTTTGTATAAATGAGGTCTGGTTACAAAGGGAGTTGTTGATAAAATTAGATAAAAAAACAGTTTAGAGAAATCATTAATTTCTGTAAACTGTTTAATTATTAAGTCGTGAAAAAAATTGGCTTAAAATATCGTGTATGAAAAGATAAAATCAACAGAGCCATAGTTTGCAGCAAGATCGCTATACTCGCTCATTAAATCTTTTTTGGTATTTAGTCTTGCTTCCACACCAAATTTATCTCTAAAATTATATCCAAAACCAAAGGCTAGATTAGATCCCGCTGTACTTTCGCTAACTCTATCTTTATCATAGACAACTTTACTTTTGCCCGCATCGAAGGTAAATCCTGCGTTGATAAAGAATTTTGAATTTTTGTTCAAGAAAAGGTAGTGGCGAATTCCCATCGGAATCTGTATTCCGCTGTATTCTACATCTACGTCATGTTCCTCTAAAGGAGATGTAGGGAAAAGACCAGGAAGGCTGTAGCTTTTTTGATTTTTGTATTTCTGGTATGTCGGATTTAAAAATACGCTCCATTTATTTTTGTTGAATGGAAGAATATATTCTGCTTCAATACCGATTTTAAAATTCGTTTTATTGTCTAATTTTATATTGCGGTACGGAAGACTTTTACTGTCCATGGATAAAGAAATTAAGCTTATTCCAGGAGTAATTTTAATATGGAAAATGTTTTTCTCTCCATCAGCCGATGTTTTTTTAGTTTCCGTAGCAGGAGAAATATTGTTGAATTTTATAAAATATTTCGTCAAATCAGATTTTGTGTAAGACAAGTTTTTAATATCGTTATCAGTAATGTTTGACGATCTTACATTTAGGTTTAGCTGTTGCTTATAATATGTGTTCTCCTTAATATTTTTGCTAGCGTTTTCATTTTGTGTTTCAATGTATCTAAGGTACACAAGCTGTTCAAGAGGCACTTCTTTTGTTTTATAAAAGTATCTGAAAAGATTGGCTTCTCTATAAGAATATAATGAGGCTTCGCCCGTAACTAAAACACGAAGAAAAAGAGTGCTTTCTTCCCAAACTGGTTTTCCTGTTTGTGATATTTTGGATAAATCATCAGTGGAACGATCTATCTTTACTTTTGCTCTTTTGAAAGTAATATTGTCTCCAATTCCAAATTCAGAAACGTTTGCAATAGTTTCGGTTACATAGTCCTTGTCGTTTGGATTTATTTTGTATCTAAAATCGGTTGGGTTGTCTTTCCAGTCTAAGTTTCGGATTAAACATTCTGTTCGATTTCCGTTGTTGGAAATAAAGTATCCTTTTTCAAAAGTAACCTGTGCATTGATGAAAGTGCAACAAAGTAAAAGAATAAGTAAATAAGTTTTTTTCATTATGGGTAGTTTTTTTGGGAGGCGAAACTAAAGAAAAAACAAAATACTTTTTTACGTGTTTCCGTAAATTGATTTGTTTAATATACTCCAGTCTGCTTTTTAGAAAACAAAGTGTCTAAATAATGCATTTAACAAACACTTTGCTTAAATTTTATAAAAATAAAAAACTTTGTGCCTTAGTGTCTTCGTGGCAGACTTTTTTGATATTGCCATTGACATTGATTACATTTGCGCAAATTATTTAAAAAAATGAAGAATCTAGTTGAAGAATTAAAATGGCGCGGGTTATACCATGATAGTATGCCTGGAACGGAAGAACAATTGCTAAAAGAAGCAACCACTGCCTATATCGGTTTTGATCCAACGGCAGATTCACTGCACATCGGAAGTATGGTTCAGATTATTTTATTGGTTCACTTAAAGAATTTTGGTCACAGACCGATTGCTTTAGTAGGTGGAGCAACAGGAATGATTGGTGACCCTTCTGGTAAATCTGATGAAAGAAACTTGCTTGATGAAGTAGCTTTGGCTAAAAATGTAGCTGGAATCAAAAGTGTTTTGTCTCGTTTCTTGGATTTTAATTCAGCCGAAGCAAATGCGCCAGTGATGGTGAATAACTACGATTGGATGAAAGAATTCTCTTTTATTGATTTTGCACGTGAAGTTGGAAAAAGAATCACTGTAAATTATATGATGGCTAAAGATTCTGTAAAAAAGAGATTTAGCGGAGAAGGTGAGGGAATGTCTTTTACAGAGTTTACATACCAATTAATTCAAGGTTACGATTTTTATCATTTATATAAAAACAACAATTGCATTCTGCAAATGGGAGGTTCTGACCAATGGGGTAATATTACCACAGGAACAGAATTAGTGCGCAGAATGGGAGGAGAGAATGCAAAAGCGTATGCTTTAACAACGCCTCTAATTACAAAAGCAGACGGATCTAAATTTGGAAAATCTGAAGGTGGAAATGTTTGGTTGGATGCTGATAAAACTACTGTATACAAATTTTACCAATTTTGGGTAAACACAACAGATGTTGATGCAGAGAAATACATTAAAATCTTTACTTTCTTAGATAAAGAAGCTATCGATGGATTAATTGAAGAACACAAAGCGGCTCCTCATTTGAGAGTTTTACAAAAGAGATTGGCAGAAGAAATCACCGTTTTTGTTCATAATCGTGAAGAATTAGAAAAAGCAATTCAGGCTTCAAATATTTTATTCGGAAATTCAACTGCCGAAGATTTGAAGAAATTGGATGAAGCGACTTTTTTAGAAGTTTTTGATGGAGTTCCGCAAGCTGAAATCGCAAAAGCTGATTTAGAAAACGGATTGGATATCATCACGGTTTTAAACGAAAAAACAGGTTTCTTTAAATCAAATGGAGAAGCGAGACGTGCTTTGACAGCAAACTCAATTTCTGTAAATAGAGAAAAAATCAAAGAAGATTTTGTTTTAACAGCAAATGATTTAATTAACGATCAGTTTGTTTTGTTGCAAAGCGGAAAGAAAAATTATTTTGTAATCCGCGTTGTTTAAAACGTTTAACTCTTTAATTGATCAATTGTTTTAATCAATCTCTAAGAATCTTGTAAATTAAATATATAAATCCCAATGTTCGGAAAGGATGTTGGGATTTTTTATTTTAATTCGCTGACAATGAAAATATAAAACTTTTTTTATTAAGTTTATTCCCTAAAAACTAACAAAACGATTATGATTGGAATTTTACTTATTTATTGGATTTGGAAAGGGTATACCAATTTGGCTCTTGAATATGATAAGAACAAATGGGGTTATTTCGGAATTGGAATAGCGTCTTATTATGGAGGCACTCTTGTTTCTGGATTTGTTGTTGGACTTTTATCCGTTCTTATCAGCGGTGTTGAAAATGTAAACGATGACAGTTTTAGCAATCCAGGATGGAATATACTTTTTGTGCTTTTTGGCGCTTTGGCTTGCTATGGAGTTTACAAACTATTAGAAAGCAAAGGTGAAAAAGAAAAAGCGCTTCAAAAAAGAGAAGGGATTGAAAGTATCGGTGTAATAGAGGAGAATTAATTTTGTTTAACTGTTTAATCGATTTTTTTTGCGATTAAACAAGTCAACGATTAGACTTTTTTTACAAAACCATCAAATTACAGCCACGAATATCAGAATTATCAAAACGTCCCAATACTTCAAAAGAGTTGTTGGGATTTTTTTTGCCTAAATCCTGCGTAGCAATAAAAGAACAGGAATTGATATTGGCTAAATCAATTACATTGATTCCACCAGTTTTTCCGTCTTTCACGTAAGTGAGAGCATCTTCGGGATCTCGAACCAAAATATGCATCCAAGAAGGGCATTCAAAGACACCTTCGCCTAAAGAATAGGCTTGCGCTAAAAGCTCGGTCATTCCGTATTCTGAATGAATAGAAGAAACGCCGAAACCTTTACAAAGTATTTCATGTAATTCTTCACGAATCATTTCTTTACGTTTTCCTTTCATTCCTCCAGTTTCCATAATAATGGTATTTTGAAGGTTGAATTGGTGTTTTTCGATCAAATCTAATAAAGCGTAAGTCACCCCAATTAGAATTACATTTTGACCCGCTTCGTCCAATTCAAGAAGTTTTTTGATTAAGTCGTCGTGGTTGTGCAAATAAAACCCACTTTCAGGCTGATTAGAGAGTTTTATTAAATCTTCTACCATGTAAATTAAAGAAGAGCCTTTGCGTTCTAAATAAGATGGCAAAAGGGCTAAAACAACGTAATCTTCGATATTGCCGTAAAATTGCGAAAATCCTTTGCGGTAACTTTCCTCATATAGGGAAATATCGGTCACTAAATGTTTGCTTGTAATCATTCCAGTTGTTCCACTGCTGGTAAAAGTTACTTGTGTCGGATCTGTATTAGAAACAACATCATGACTTTTGAAAAACTGAATGGGTAAAAAAGGAATTTGCTGCAGTGATTTTACTTGTTGCGGATTAACATTTAAAAAATCACAAAAATCACGATAAACTTTGTTGTTCTCGTGCTGAAAACGAAACACTTTTAATGCTATTTTTTCAAATTGTTTCTGACTTGAAATGGTAAAGATATCGTTGGCTGTGATCAAAACTTTTTTTTGCAAAGATATTGTTTTTTAGTGTTCAGTTGCAGTATTCAGTCACAGTTTTCAGCAAAGTATGTAAACTGAAAACTGCTACTGAAAACTAAAAAAAGCTCCAAAGGAGCTTTTATCTTATAATGAGTTTTCGGGTTGCCGATGCATTTTGTTCGCTTATTTTGATGATATAAACACCTGGCGGTAATTCTGCAACACTTAGCTCTCTTGATACTAAATGAGCTTGCAATACTTTTTTGCCTAAGATGTCAAACACAATAATTTCTTTCTCTAAATCGTTTTTAGATGAGATATAGACTTTTCCGTTTGTAACTGGATTAGGATACAAGCTAAGACCCTCGATAGAAGTAGATTCTTGAGTTTTTGGTAATTGCTTGCTGTCCTGAGCCGAAACGCTTACAGTGAAGAAAAATGCCAATAAGAAAGTAATATAAAAGTAGTTTTTTGCCATCGCGTGTATTTGATTAATGTAAATATACAAAAAAAATTACAAAAAGTACGCCAAAAAAAAACATCCTAAAGAATTAGGATGTTTTTAACATTATGTTTTCGAAGCGATTAAGAGATTGCATTACTTTAGAGGCAATTTACATTGCTAAAAAGCAAAAAAAAAACACCCTAATAAAATTAGAGTGTTTTTACTATTTTTTGTTTTCTTATTATAGACCTTTTGTCCATCCAGCAGCCCAAGTTGGAACTCCTGATCCGTTTCCTGCTCCAGTTGCAGTTGTAGATTCTGTATAAACTTTAGATACATCAGCAGTAAGTTTTCCTGTAGTTGTACCTTTTGATTTAGTAGGAACGTCTTCAAATTTAACGTTAGTAGCTAATAAGTCAGCTCCAACATATGAGATAGTTTCGTCATGTTCTACGTCAAATCCAGTTTTCCAACCTTTTAATACAACGTTATCAAATTTACCTTTTGTACCAACTCTTAATTTGAAAGCTTGAGACTCTGCACTTGTGTCAGTAGATCCGAAACCAATTAAAGTAAGGTTTTTGATAGTTGGGAAAGAAATTGGTGTAGCTAAGTGGTTGTTAGAGTTGTTATCAGCTTCGATACCTCTGTTACCAGCGTTAGTTCTGATTCCGTAGAAGTTTTCTCCTGTTCCACTCCATCCTTCAGTCCAGTCAAATAAATCATCACCTACAGCTGTATTGTCTTTATTAGAAACTACTAAGTGAGATGCATTTACAGTTCCACCAAACCACTCGAATCCGTCGTCAGAGCTTTCGTAAATTTGTACATAATCAATAACAGTTCCGTTTCCAACTCCAAATAAAGAAAGTCCGTTGAATTCTTTGTCACTGCTGTAAGAGAAACCTGGGTACTCAATTCTTAAATATTTAATTGATCCAGAGTTGTCGTTAGCTACAGTTCCACCGTAAGTTAACTCAGAAACTTCAGCACTAGCAGTAGTTCCTTTGTTGATAGGTGCTTTTCCACAGATTACTAAACCACCCCAAGCAGCTGGTTTTTTAGTTTCTGAAGTCATAATAACTGGACTAGCAGCAGTTCCTTGAACGTCGATTTGTCCTCCTTGTGCTACAGCAATATATCTTACTGCTTGTAATTGGTCAGCTGCTACTGCAGTTGCTTCAATGATAACTCCAGGTTTGATTGTAAGTTTAGCAGTGTTTTTAACTACTAATTTCCCTGTTAGTTTATAAGTTCCAGATTCTAATACTACCTCTCCGCTGTTGATTTCTCCTTGTAAGTTATCTCTAACTACTACGAAATCAGATTTTGGTCTCCTCGTTTTTGTTGTCATCACTTGAGCAAGAAGTTGTAAGTGTTGCAAGCGATAATGCAGCTAAACCGAAAATTGTTGAAATTGTTTTTTTCATTACTTTTTTAATTAGTTTGTGTTTATGCAAAGATTAGAACTTAAGCTTTAATCAACGTTAAGCCGTTGTCATCTATTTGTTATGTGTTTTTTATTCTAACGTTAAGGAATTGATAACTCAATATTTCCAGTATGTTTCTTAGAATTGGTAGTTCATTCCCAATCCGAATGTCAGACCTTTTTTGTAGTTGAAAACCAATACGTCTCCACCTGCATTTTCTTGAACTCTTTTGAATTCTGGATTCAATAAGTTTCTTGCTCCAAAATCAATTCCAAAGCTTTTAGTCAATTTTGTTTTTAAAATAAGGTCTAAAGATCCCATTGCTTTGTCAACTAAATTTCCTTTTCCTTCGTTTCCAATTGCGTAAAGCTTATCAGAATAATGGTTGTAAGCAAGAGTTGCCATAATTCCAGAGTCGTTTTTGAAGTTTTTAGTATACGATAAATCAGCATTTAAAATCAAATCTGAAGCTCCTGTAAATCCTGAACTACTATCTGTAGTGTTGATGTTTAATCTTCCATCTGTTTCATTTCTAACTTTTTCCGCATCAATGTCTTGATGTGTTTTCATTAAAGAAGCATTAAATCCAACAGAAAGTTTGTTAGTGTATTCTCCTTCAATTTCAAAAATATTCTTTCTTGCTTCTAACTCAACTCCATATGCGTAACCTGTATCTCCAATATTAACAAAAGAAATATCATTTGTAGAAGAAGCAATAATGATTTGGTTGATTGGTCCATGATATATTTTCCAAAAGCAGTAACAGATAATAACTCATCGCTTTTTGGGAACATTTCCCATTTTAAATCCAAATTGTAGTTTTGTGAAGGATATAAGCTTGGATTACCAATTACAGATTCCATTACATCTTCATAGATAAACAAAGCACGTTCTTTAAACTGTGGCAATGTGTAGGTTTTACTAGCTGCTAAACGAAGATTTTGTTTTTCGTTTAATTCATATTTTAAAACAGCACTTGGTAAAAATTCATTTCTTTCAAAAGTATTTGTTCCTCCACCTGCATCAAGCTGTGTTCTCCAGTTAACTGTTTGAGAGATTCTTTCGTATCTTACGCCAATAACAGAGCTTAATTTGTCAGTGAATTTATATTCGAAATTACCAAAACCTGCGTGTATATCTTGTTTTCCATCATAAGTTTGAGGAGCCATTCCTGCAAAAGATGCAGTTGAGAATAAACCACTTTCGTAATTTGCTTGGTTAAAAAAAGCATCTAAATTGTTTGGATCTACACTTGTGTTTTGACCAGTTTGGCTAATGTTGAAGTTGAATTGAATAGCTTCAAAATCACGTTTTTTAAATCTTCCGTTATAACCTGCAGTGATTTTTCCTTTAGAAGCCCCATCTTGATCTTGTAACTTGTATGAGAAGGCAAGATTGGCTGCTGCTTCATTTTCTGTAAGATCTTGGAAATACCTTTGGTTATCGGTAGTGGTTCTTTGAGCAAGTGTATAAATGTCAGTTGTTGGATTGTAGAACATTTTGTTTTGGGTTCTATCTGGCATATTACCTTTCACAGTATTGTATGAAACACCCCAATCCAAATCAATTTTATCAGTTATTTTGTCATTTCCTAAAAGCTGATTGATCATTACAGTGTTTTGTGTAAACGTACCTCTTTGAACTAAAAGACTTGCATCAGCATTGTCAAAATCACGATCACTTCCAAAATAAGTATCTCTGGTTTGCTCAGATGAGTTAACATACAAGAAGTTGTATCCAATTTTATGGTTTTTGTTCAAACGGTAGTTAGCATTGAACATTCCAGTAGTATTGGTGTTGTACGTGAATTTTTCTTGTTGGAAAGATTTTAATGAAGCACCCTGAGCATTTACACTTTGGCTAAGCCCTTCTCTATACTCGTAACCATTTCCAAAACCTGCAGTAGCAAAAAGGCTTAATTTTCCTTCTTCACCAATGTTGAAAGTTTTACCTGCTTTTAGATTGAAGTTTCCGCCAAAAGGAGATTCTTTTTTAGGATTTAAACTGTTTTCAAAACTAAAACTGGTTAAAGGATTGTTTGGAACTCCGTAAGAAACAAAACCAGATTTGTTTGGGCCTTGTTGTAATAAGAAATTGCTAGAATTTGATACTGCATTAGTGTTAACTTTTGATCCTAATGAGATTTCGAACATTCCTTTTCCGCGGTAATCTTTAGATACTATATCTACATTTCCTCCAGCAAAATCTCCATACATTTTTGCGCCGTATGATTTGTCAATTGAAATGTACTCAACAATGTCAGTTGAGAAAAGATCTAGAGCAATGTTTTTTCTTTGTGGATCATTGGATGGAATTGGCAATCCGTTCATCGAAGTCGAGTTGTAACGGTCACCCAATCCTCTTACGTAAACGCTGTTGCTTCCTTCTTGTTTAGAAACTCCAGATGTTTTTGCAACAGCTGCAGCTACATCGCCCACACCTTTTCTAGAAAGTTCCTGCGCGCCAATAGTTTGTTTAATATCTACAGCATTTTTTTGTTCCAAAAGTAATGCAGTTTCTTTTTGTTTGCTTACTGCACTTGCTTGAACCACTACATCTTTAAGAGTATAACTTCCTGCTGAAAGCCCTTGATTAACCGTTACGGTTTCGTTTGCTTTTACAGCTACAGGAGCTTCTACAGATTCATATCCTAAAAAACTAAAAATTAAAGTATAATTTCCAGGATTTACGCTTAAGGAATATTTTCCATCTACGTCCGTATTTACGCTAATATTTGTACCTTTAACTAAAACATTAGCAAATGGTAACGATGCGTTGTTCATATCTTTGTCAGTCAGAACTCCAGAAATCGTACCTTTGTTTTGCGCGATCGAAATCGTACAGATAAATAATGCAATAAAGAGAAATCTTAAATTGAATTTCATTTTTTTTCAGTGTTGTGTTTGTGTCTTATTATTTTTGTGCAAAGAAAGAACCGCTCTGTGAAGTCCATGTTACCGACTTGTTATGTTTTTGTGTTGTTAAGATTATCAAATTGTTACGAGATTAAATTACGGTTAACACCATTTTTTAAAGGTTCTTTTGTTAGTATATTTACCCTGTGAAATAAGAAATATCGAATGTTTAATGAAGAAGTTTCGATATAAAAATCTCAATTTTTGCTATTTATGAAAAAAACACAAACTAAGATTTTATTAGTTGACGACGAACCAGATATCTTAGAAATCGTTGGCTATAACCTTGCTCAGGAAGGCTACCAGATTGTTACAGCTTCTAATGGAAAAGATGCTATAGCAAAAGCACAGAAAGAGCTGCCAGAATTAATCATTATGGACGTGATGATGGCAGAAATGGACGGAATGGAGGCTTGCGAGCATATTAGAAAAATTCCTGAATTAAATAATGTTATCATAACATTTCTTACAGCAAGAAGCGAAGATTATTCTCAAGTAGCTGGTTTTGATGCAGGTGCTGATGACTATATTACTAAGCCAATTAAACCAAAATTATTGGTCTCAAAAGTAAAGGCGCTGTTAAGAAGGTTAAAAGAACAAGAAGTTGTTACAGATACTTTAAATGTAGGCGGAATCGAGATTAATCGTGAAGAATACAAAATCATAAAAGGCAATGTAGAAATTGCTTTGCCAAGAAAAGAATTCGAATTATTTTATCTATTGGCTTCAAAACCAGGTAAAGTTTTTAAAAGAGACGAAATCTTGGATAAAGTTTGGGGTAACGAAGTTGTGGTTGGAGGAAGAACAATCGACGTTCACATCAGAAAACTGCGCGAAAAAATAGGCGAAGACCTTTTTAAAACTATAAAAGGTGTTGGTTATAAATTTGAAGTTTAGATTTTAAGATGCTAAGGTTCTAAGATACTAAGTTGCTAAGTGATTTTAGAATTTTGGTAAAGATTTAAGCCCTTTCAAATTCTTTTAAAAATATTCAATACATTTAAACCATATAAGAATTGAAGCTGTACAATCTTCATTTTCTTATATGGTTTTTGAGTTATTCCTTTTTTGTTTTTTGATTTATTCAAAAGAAAATAACTTAAAAGCAAAACTTAATTTTCTTAATTTCTTAATGGTTCAATTTTTTCAATGAAAATTAATTTTAAAAAAACATACAAATTCGCCATAAAATCGGCATTGTATATCAGTCTCTTTACAACAGCATTTGTATTGATGTTAATGTCATTATTTTATAAAAATCAATTAAAACATCAAGTTGCGTTTGGAATAATTTTCATTATCGTAATCTATATTTTCTCTTTTCTGGTTTTACAATATCGTGTAGAACGATTTATTTACCGAAGAGTAAAGAAAATTTACGATGAGGTTTCGCTATTAGAATCAACAACATTAATCAATCAGCCGATTAATACCGATATGGAAACGCTTTCGCGTGAAGTGAAAAAGTTTGCGACCGATAAAAAACTCGAAATCGAAATGCTCGAAATTCGTGAACAATATAGAAGAGAGTTTTTAGGAAACGTTTCGCACGAACTAAAAACCCCTTTATTTACGGTTCAAGGTTATGTTTCAACTTTGCTTGATGGAGCAATGGATGATAAAAATATCAGAAAGAAATATTTAAAACGCGCCGAAAAAGGAGTGGAGCGTCTTATCTATATAGTAGAAGATTTGGATATGATTACCAAATTAGAATCGGGCGATTTAGATTTGAATATGACCGATTTTGATGTTGTCGAATTAATTCAGAATGTCTTTGAATTGCTTGAAATGAAAGCTGATAAAAAGAAAATTAAATTGGCTTTTGAAAGTAAAAATATACAATCGGTAATAATTAGAGGAGATCAGGACAGAATACAGCAAGTGCTGGAAAATCTGATTGTAAATTCTATTAAGTACGGAAAAGAAGGCGGTCTGACAGAAGTTGGCGTAGTTAATTTAACGAAGAAAAAAGTCTTAATTCGTATTAGTGATAACGGAGAAGGTGTCGAAAAGCAAAATATTCCAAGGCTTTTTGAACGTTTTTATCGAGTGGATAAAAGCGGAACAAGATCGGAAGGTGGTTCTGGTTTAGGATTAGCAATTGTAAAGCATATTATTGAAGCGCATAAAGAGAAAGTTTATGTAGAAAGTGAGTTCGGAATTGGTTCTGAATTCTCTTTTACGCTCGAAAAAGCAAATAAAGCATCAAAAATCGACGTTAAAAAATCGTAACGTCGGTTTTGCTGAAAGTCCTAAAACAAAGGTGTTTAACAATAAATAAACATAGTGATTTAGGTCATAACATTAAATTTTTATTATAGTAACATCTGGTTAATGATTTCTTAACATAGGTGCTCCATCTTTGCATCCTGAAATTAAGGGAATTACAGAACTAATGATAAAAAGAAAACTTTTAGCCGTTTTATTACTGTTAGCTTGTGCAGCAAATGCGCAGGAAACAAATAAGCAAGAATTAAATAAACAGGATGTAAAAAACGAAGTAATGCGTATTTTAGATTCTATAAACAAAGCTAAACTTCCAGAGACAAAATCTGGAGGAGGAGTTGAAGAACATTGGTACGATAGAATCTCCTTAAGAGGTTACGCACAAATTAGATACAATGGCTTGCTTTCTACAAACGATAAAGTGTCTTGCGAACAATGTGATAGATCTTGGGGAACAACTTCTACAGCTCCAGATGCAAAAGCAAACAATGGACTTTTTATTCGCCGTGCTCGTTTAGTATTTTCTGGACAAGTTCATCCAAATGTATTTTTCTATTTTCAGCCCGATTTTGCAAGTTCACCTTCTAGTGGAATTAATAATTTCGTACAGATTCGTGATTTGTATTTTGATCTTTCTTTTGATAAAAAAAGAGAATATCGTGTGCGTGTAGGACAAAGTAAAATTCCATACGGATTTGAGAATATGCAGTCAAGTTCACAGCGTTTGACTCTAGATCGTGCAGATGGAATCAACTCTTCAATTTTAAATGAACGTGATTTAGGAATATTCTTTTATTGGGCTCCAGCCGAAATCAGAAAGCGTTTTGAAATGCTGGTTAGAGATGGTTACAAAGGTTCTGGAGATTTTGGTGTTTTTGCTTTAGGAGTTTACAATGGTCAAATCGCAAATAAATTAGATGGAAACAGAGACTTAAATGTGGTGGCTAGAGTAACTTATCCTTTTGTTATTGGAAGCCAAATTATAGAACCGGGAATTCAGGCTTACACTGGTAAATGGGCTTTTACAGGAGAAGTTTCGCCAGGAGTTACAGTTAACGATCCTCAATATGTAAAAGATCAGAGAGTTGGAGCGACTTTCGTTTTATATCCAAGACCATTCGGAATCCAAACCGAATACAACATCGGAACTGAACCTCGATATAACACACTTACCAATACAATTGACCAAACCGATTTGAACGGAGGTTATGTTTTGTTAAACTATAAATGGGATATTAAAAAACAGCATATTTATCCTTTCGCTAAATTTCAATATTATGATGGAGGAAAAAAATACGAAAAAGATGCTAGAAGTTATGTAGTAAGAGATTTTGAATTTGGTGTAGAATGGCAGCCAATTAAAGCCTTAGAACTAACTGCAGAATATGTAGTAGCAGACCGAACTTTTGAAGACAGCGTCTTGCCAGTAAACCGACAGCAAGGAAATGTTCTTAGAATGCAGGTACAGTTTAATTTCTAAAATGAGTACGCAGATAAAACAGATTCGCTTTCGCGAAGACGTAGATAAAAACTGATTTTTTATTTGAGAAAAAATTCAAGCCTCCAGCTTTAACTGGAGGTTTTTTTATTGTAGTAATAAGGTTGCAGCCAAATTAGTTTGTTGCAATTATGCTGTTTTGTCTTCAAAAACCTTAAATAAAGAATCCCAGTCGATATTATTTTCAAATTGAGACAATCCTTGAAACGATTTTACTTTTGATAAATCTTCAATGCTAAAGTCATCCTGCATGGCATAAGGTACAAGATTTTCTTCCTGAAGTTTTATGGCCAAATATTCCTGTTCATATTGACCAGGTGTCGGAATAAAAAAGGCTTTTTTACCCAACTTTGCCAAATCCATTACAGTCGTATAACCAGATCGGCACAATACAAATTCACTTTCATTAAAAGTCTGCTCCAACTGTTTCGAGTTCATGAAATTATAATAGGTAACATTTCCGGCTTGCCATTTTTCTTGCGATTTTTCTACAATTCCTTGTACAAACACCACTTTTCCTGGGTAGTTTGCCGCTTCTTTCTGTAATTTTTCATCCAAGAAAGTACGCTGAGGTTCATGGCCAGACAAGATAATCATCAAATCATATATTTTTGGAGTATCCTTTTTCTTCATGCGGCTCAACGGACCAATATATTTTAGATTGAGTTCATTCGATTTTAAATGACCTAAATCTCCCGTTAAGTTAACTTTTCCGTCTGTATCAGGAACCCAGCATTCATTGTATTTTTTAATAATATGCTGGTGACATTTACTCGTAAACCAAGTCGTATTTCCTGTCATTACATTCAATTGATGCGTCATAAAAACCGAAGGCACTTTTTTGCTAAAAACCCCCAATCTATTATCTGAGATTATGCCATCAATGCCATGTTTTTTGATCCAATGATTAACCATTTTTTTCTCATCCAGAATGGCAGTAATCATTTTCGGAAGATTCTTAATCAGTTTCCATTTAAAGTTCTTACCATTCTTTGCATATTCAATATGATAAGAAGGCAATTCTAAGGTTTGTATATAAGGAAATTCTTTTCGTAATAGAGCCAGCGCAACACCATCTGAGGCGATAATCGGAATGTAATTATTCTCTTGAAGCGCTTTGATAATTGGAATGCAGCGAGTGGCATGCCCAAGTCCCCAATTTAATGGAGCTACTAAAATAGTTTTATTCGCAGAATAATCTATGCTCATTTTTAACACGTTTTAAAAACGAAGATAGACAAATATGTTTTCTGTGTTATTTCGAGGGTATTACTAAATTATTAATTTAAGGTTCTAAGATCAAGGTTCTAAGGTGCTGAGGTACTAAGGTTCTAAGGTTATTGGATTGAATAAAAAAAGAGGTTGTGTCAATAATACATTCATTTTGAGTTAACAGAATATTTTTAGCTATAAACATTTCGCTTCTCCGAAGCTTACAAAAAAAGAAGCTGTCCAAAAGGACAGCTTCTTCAAAGTCTCGTATTAAATCTTAGCACCTCAGAACCTTAGTCCCTCAGCACCTTAGTCTTGAATATAAGTTTTATTTCCATTTTTGTTAATGTAGTATTTACCGCCTCTTCGTCCAGTATATACTTTTTTACCATTGTATTCGCCGGTTACTTTGTCTGGAACAGATGGTGCTTTTTCGTTAGTTTCTTTTAAAGTTTTTGTGGCCGATTTTTTAGCAGCAGTCGCATCTTTTTTTGCAGCGTCAGCTTTTGCGGTCGATTTCTTGGCGTCGGCTTTGGCTTTGTCAGCAGTAGTTTTGGCTTTATCAGATTCTACAGTAGCTTTTTTTGCATCGGCTTTAGCTTTTGCAGCTTCCTTATCAGCGGTTTTTTTTGCAGCGTCAGCAGATTCTTTCTTGGCTTTTGTTGAGGCAGCTTTTGCATCATCAGCGGCCTTTTTCGATTTTGTGGCTTCTTTTTTTGCGTCAGCCGAAGCTTTGTCCGCACTTGCTTTGGCTTTTTTTGCCGAAGTTTCTGTTTTACTTTTTGCAGTCTTTGTAGTTGTTTCCTGAGCATAAAAATTAGAAGAGAAAGCAACCATTAAACAGAACAATACTAATTTTTTCATAAGGCTAAAAGTTTAAATTTCAATTAAAATTAAACAATTTATTGTCATCTTTTTCGTGTTACATTAAAAATATGCACGAAGCTGAACGTTTCCTGTATGAATCGTATTTCCGGTTTCACTTTTTCTTCCTTGATAATTTAAATTAACATCCAAAAAAGACGTAATGTTCTTTTGCAGAAGCAGTTTCCAAACCAAATTTGATCCCGCCTGAAGTCCTTCTAGCATCTGAAAACCTACTGATGAAAATTCATTTCCGCTAAATTTATTTTCATAAAAAGAGAATTCTCCATTAATCGTAACTTTCTTTTCGCCTGCATAAGAAAAAGAAGTTCCAAGCCTGTTTTGGTCTAAAGTTTCCAGATTTCCAATTTGATTTTTTTTGTTTTGAAGTTCGTAAAAGAAATCCAATTTGGTGTTTTTAGAAAATAAATAACTGATTTTTGGCGCCAGCTGCCAGCCTTGAATATCATAATTTTTCTCTGTAAAATCTTTAGAAACCAAATCGGTTTTAATGGTTTTGGTAAAGAGATTAAATAGCCAGCTTTTTTGGTACAAATGGGTATATTGAATTTGATGCGAATAATTCTGTACGTTTTGCGAACCAATAGAAAGCAGACTTTTACCTTTATTGACCAAATAGGAATAGGTTACAGAATGTTTTTGTTTGCCTCGATTGTAAAACAAACTGTTTCTAAAACTAGAATTCAAGCCTAAAATATTTTCTTCTGAGGAATCAAACGGATTGAGTTCTAATTTTTCGCCCTCGCTTTTTACCTTTCGATCCATTATAAAAGAGGTCTGGTTATAGAAGTAAGACAGCAGTTTTTTGAAGCCTTTTTCATTCTGCCATTGCAGCGGATTCAAAGTTAAAGATTGCGAAAATTTATTTTGGTTGGTTTTTATATAAACCTGATTCGGTAAAAAGACTCTAACATATCTCGCCTGATCTTGGTAAACTGCAACTTCAAATTCTTCCAATTCCTGAATTCCGTTTCCGTTATAATCGTTCCAAGTGTAAACTCCTTGGCCTGTTGGAACTTCTACGTATGTAAATTCTTGTTGGGCAATAGTTCCAGAACTCGTTTCGTAAGCTGTTCCAATCTGCATGAACTGATTGAAAAAACGATCATTGTATAAAACTCTCGAATTTAAGGAAGGTTCATTCTGTCTGGATTTATCGGTAAAATCTAGATTACGATAACTTGCATAAACTGCTAAATCGGTCTTTTTGGTCTGAATTAATTTCGACTTTAAATAATACGTCTGCGAATTGTTTACATGCTGCAATAATCCGTTTTGCAAACTATCGTTGCGTCTTTGCAGAAAACCAAGTTCAACGAAAACTTTGGTGCTGTCACCACGTCCCGTAAATACGCCATATTCTGTAAATCTTTGGCTTAAAGCCGAAAACTGATTGGTGACTTTGTCTTTTTCTTGATTATCTTCTAGTTGCATAGTACCACCAACCCAGTTTTTTCCAAAATGATATTTGGTTCTAGTCTGGTTTCTAATAAATTTTGAAGTCGAAGCTGTAGCGTCAGAATTCAAGAAACTTCCGTTGTTCTCTATTGTCCAATTTTTCAATTTGAACAAAGCATTTGTGGTATGTCGAACACCTGTGTAGCTTTCGCTAAAATCTAATTTCTCAAATTGATACGTTAGCAAACCTATATTGGAAGTCTTATTTTTAGAAAATAAATCAAAATTTAATCCCGTAACCAAAAGGCTCTGATTGCCATAAAGTGTACCAGTTAAATTCCAATCGCGATTAAACTCAATATTGTATAAACGCTCAACCGATTTAAAATTCTGCTGCACATATTGATAATTTGCGAAAGCGTCTAAACTCCAGTCTCTAGAAAAAAGACGTTTTTTAAGATTGGTTTTAAAAGCGACTCCTTCATTATTAGCATCATCAATTGTAGAAAATAAATTCTGGTCATTATTACTGACCGCCAATTCAAAATCAACCAACGTTTTTTCATCAGGATTGTATTTACCTAAAAACGTTGCGACTTGAAGTTTCATTGGCGCGACAAGCTGTACAATTGGTTCGTAATTTCCTTGCAAGATTCCGTTAACAGGTTCGATATATTGATAAATTCGTTCGACAGAATTATTGTTTTGAATGATATAATTTCCGGCATTTGCACCAACTTGGCTAAATCTTACATTGTACAAAACATCGGCAGAATTATTCGAATATTCATAAACTTCAACAGAATTGACGAGTATTTTTCGATACAAAATTTTATTTTCGGCATAAGTATCTTCGTAAGCAGAAGGCGCTTTCATTAAATTGATGTCATCACCCGCCTGACTTAATATCTGAACTTGTTCTGAAGAAAGATTTTGCTGCAAAGGCTGATTTTTCATATCATTTTCAGAATACAAATAACCGCCAAAACTCCAGTTTTTGTTTTCGTGAGTCGCGCCTGCGTATGTTACAAGACGATTATAATTTCGTTCCGAATATTGGTATTCCACATTAATACGCATTTCTGAAGTAATGGTAAAAAGCGAAGTAAAGACAATTTCTCCTGCATTGTAATCAATCACATAATCGTTGTTTTCGCCTCTTTTTAATAAAACCCCGTTTACATAAACGCGTTCTGAACCCGAAATAACGAGAACATACAATTCGCCATTCTGGCCTTTTAGTTTATACGGACCTTGGTTTCCTTCCTGACCCGTAAAAGTACTTTTGGCATATTGGCCTTTTACAAAAGCAACCGAAGCAAAAACATTGGTCTTGCTTTTTCCGGTATCAAAATCAAAGTTGGCAGACAGTCCCTGAACCTTTTTATTAAAACCCAAAAATTGAGTTTTTCTGTTTTCTAAAAATACATCGCCGGCGCGAATGTTCCAATCATCACTAAAAAGTTCGATGAAAATATTGTCAAACTGATCAAGTTTTTGCGAATAACCGCCATCTTGTAACGGAATATTATTGTCTTGAAGTGAAGCTCTCAAACTTACTTTGTCCGAAAGTTTTCCTGTAATCTGTAAATCTAAATTGGAGTTCAAAACCGTACTTTGATTATTACCAACCGTAATGCCTCGAGTAATGCTTCCAGAAGTTTCCAGACCATCAAATGGTGTTACTTTTTTAGCGTTTGAATTGTTGTCTATTCGGTAAAGTTTTTCTGTTCCAACATCGCCGCTTACAATTTGTTCCGATTTGTAAAGACTGTATTCTTTGGTTAAGAGATCGGGATAATTAAGATAATTGACAATTAAAGTATCTGAAACCGATTGGAAATTTTCATTTAAAAGCAAATATCCTTTTTGAAAGTCGACTTTATAAGATGTCGAATCAATCGGCTGGTTTTTAGTATTTAGAATTTGAAAAAATCCAGAATTTATAGAGACTTTTTCCAAACGAATAGTGTCTTTTGAAACGATTACTTTTTTGGTTTTGTACAGTGATTCAGTTTCCTGAGCCTGAAGCGCAGAAAACCAGAAGAAAACCGTCAAAAACAGTAATTTTTTCAACATAAATACTTTAACTCTAAAAAGTCAAAAGTAGTATTTATAATTGGGAATTGTGGTTTGTCTAACTTTAGTTTTAAGTTCTTAAATAACTCTAATTTGTGACCTATTAGCGAAGAAACAGTATGAAGATTAACAATACTAAAATTAAAATTATCATCACAGTTACCGAATTTGGATTTGCAAAGTTCGTAGTCCATCCAAATTCTTTAATTTTTTTGGGAGGAAAGAGCCTTGGTCCTCTGGATTATAATAAAACATTCCCCAAACCCAATTCTCAGGATCATTATGCCATCTATTTTTTGTTTCTTCACTTGGTTCGTTAAAGTTTTTCATAATTTTTTGTATTAGTTGGCTATTATAAAGTTAATTCATTTTCATTTAGGAATAATCTTTTTAGCTTTGTTAACGATATGACAAATTTAAATTATGGATACTAGCAAAGAACTTTTATTCTTTTTTAGTGCTTTAGGAGCTTTCAACGGAATTATTCTCGGCATTTATTTCTTCTTTTTTACCAAGAAAAAGCACCTGACGAATTATTTTCTAGGCGCACTTTTGTTTGCCTTAAGCATCCGTATTGGAAAATCTGTATTTGTTTATTTTCATCCCGAACTTCCAAAAATGTATCTTCAGTTTGGGCTTACGGCTTGTTTTTTTATCGGACCATTTTTGTATTATTTCATCAAATCCGCAGTTGAAGAAGTGCAGATAATGCCCAAATCATGGAAATTTATTCTGGCATTTTGGGCAACTTTAATTATTGCTGTAGGTATTTTATATCCGTACGAAGCGTATCCAAAACTTTGGGGTGGCTATTTTATAAGAATCATTTATTTTCAATGGTTTATTTATATTGTTTTTGCTGGTTTTGAACTTCATGGCGTTTTGAAAAAAATCCTCACCCCGAAAGAAAAAACAACTCCAGCCGAAATGTGGTTTGGAATGCTTTTTTTAGGTAATTTTCTCTTGTTTCTATTTTATTTTCTATCCATCATGGGAGCTCCAGGAGCAACCTATATAAGCGGAGCGGTTGTTTTTTCATTTATTTTATACTTGGGAATTTCGATTCTTTTGTACCGAAAAAAAACAGACGATTTGTTTTTATTGAACGGAAAGATTTCGAATAAAAAAATAGAATCAGCAGATGCAAGAATGTGGTCAGAAAAATTGGAGAACGCCATGTTTGAAAAAAGTTTATATAAAAATCCAAACCTGACACTTCAAGATCTTTCTCAAGAAATTAATATATCAAGCCATCAATTATCGCAGTTTCTGAATAATAATCTAGGAAAGAATTTTACCAGTTATGTCAACGAATTTAGAATTAACGAAGCGTGTAAAATTATCACTTCTTCAGATAAATTGACATTAGAATCTGTGGGTTATGATGTTGGTTTTAATTCTAAATCAACCTTTTTTGCCGCATTCAAAAAACATACAGGAACAACTCCGCTTAACTATCAGCTTCAGGCTTTACAATCCTAATGGAGTATCAATTTATAAATTCGTACTCCTGATTTCGCTTTTTGCAATCTCATTCATCAATTTTCAGATGACTTTTGTTTCAAATAAAAGTCAAACTGCTAATTGTTAAAGTTTATGAGATTTCTAAAATTGGTTATCCTTTATGTTTTTCTTCTGATTTTTTCATCAATAGAAATAAAAGCGCAACGCATAAAAAAAAATGCAGATAAAAGTTATTATAATGATGATGTACTCTTCGGAAAGATATTTAAGTCTGTTCAAGATACTTTAATTGTTAAAGAGAAAGAAAAAGAAAAAGAAAAAGAGAAAGAGCACAATGAGCTAAATGAAGTGGTTATAAAAAGCCAACCATCATTATTAAAATATGGAGCAAACGGCAATATTGATGTCAATGTAAACGGAACTGTTCTGGCAACGAGCAGTTCGGTAAATGAATTGCTAGGAAGAGTGCCCAATGTTGTGGTTGCCGACGGAGAAATAAACGTTGTCGGAAAAGGTGAAGCCGTTATTTATCTCAACGGAGTTTTGATTAATTATGAACGCTTTGCTGCAATTCCCGTTTCGCAAATTCAAAAGATTGAAATCATTTCTAATCCTTCTGCGAGATACGATGCCGAAGGAAAAGCGGTCATTAATATTATAACCAAAAAAAACATAGAAAGCGGTGTAACGGGAACTGTCAATCAGCATGTAACCGTTTCTAAATTTGGCGGAACAATCTATAATACGCTTTTAGACTTTAATTATTCCAAAGGGAAATTTTCGTTTGTAACCAACTACGGTTTGCAGTTAGGACGAAACCGCGAGTTGCTGTACACCACAAGAACACGCCCCGATCCTGATGATTTTATGAAATCTGAATTGACAACCGACTGGAAAAGGAGATTTAATAATTATTCTAATTTCGGATTCGGACTTCAGTATAGTTTTTCTCCAAGCAATTATATTTCATTGGCTTACAGCGGAAACGTAAATGATCTGGGCGGAATTACAGAAAGCAGAAACTCGATAACGAATAGTTTTGGAAAAAGTTTTTATGCCACAGATGTTGATCGAAACGATGTTTTGTTAAATCAGTTTGTTAATTTGAATTATAATTGGACAACGGCTAAAGGTTCGACATTGTTTATAGGATCGCAATTTTCAAATTATAATCAAACCATAAGAGATTTTATTGGCGAAAATAGCTTGGTCGACGAAACAGATTCCGAAAGATTTTTAAAGAATAATGTGGGAAGCCGGATTAATATAATCGCAGTTCAAGCCGATTATTCGAAGAAAATAAATGAAAAGGCAAAACTAGAAATAGGAGCGAAGCTAAGCCACGTTATAATAAATTCAGGAACAGATTTTTTGATTTCTGATGATGAAATCAATTTTGAGCTGGATGACGAACTTTCAAGTGATTTTGAATACAATGAAAAAATTGTTGCGGCTTACTTTAATTATATCGGAACATGGAGCGAAAAGTTTAATTTTTCTCTTGGCGTAAGAGGCGAAAAAACAAGTTATGATTTATTTACAAATGCCAACGGAACTCAGAAATTTGATAAATCGTACGGCAATTTTTTCCCCAATGCACTTTTAAACTTTAATCTTTCAGATGATTGGAAAGCGCATTTTTCTTATGTTTCCAGAATTACAAGACCGAGATATCAGGCTTTAAATCCGTATGTGATTTATCAAGATCCATTTACTACGATTGAAGGAAATCCGAATCTGCTTCCAGAAAAAACACACGCTTTTGAAATAGGAACGATGTATAAAAAGTTCGATTTTAAAGTTGGCTATACTTATAAAATCGATCTCATTTCTGCGGCCGCTTTGCGCGGAGATACGCCAAACAGCTACATTTTAAGAGCACTAAATCTAGAAAAAGGACATACTTTTTTTACTTCACTATCCAGAGCTTTCAATGTCAAATGGTGGAATTCTGTTAACACAGCAAGCATTACCTGGCAGAAATCGGTAGACAATTATTATGAATTTGCTTTTAGTCCAGTAGAACCTCAAATTTATTTATATACTAATAATACATTTACAATCCCTAAACTTTTCAAATTGCAGCTTTTGGCTTGGTATTTAAGTGATAGAAGCTATGGGTTAGGAAGCGAAAACGGTCGTTCGACAGTAACTTTAGGAATAGAAAGAAACTTTTTCAAAGATGCACTAAAAATCAATTTCACAGCCAATGACATCTTTCATAAGTTTATGGTTTCTGGTGATTATAACGTAGGACAGACTCAAATTTACTATCATCGAACGTATAGCACTAATTATTTTAAATTAATTGCAACGTATAGTTTTGGAGATTCAAAAAAGATCACTTATAAAAAATCGGAAGTTGAGCAGTCGGAGAATAATAGGGCAAGGTAAATAATTAATTTTTTCTTCTTTTCAGTTGTGTATAGGTAATGAGGATTGCAACTGTAGAAAGAAAAGGAGCAATCACTAATCTAAAATCGGAGTATGAAATATCTTTAATGTCTTTTGTAAGCAACGGACTTAAAGATATACTGATGTATAATAAACCAAGGATAATGAAAACGAATAAAAAGCTCTTTTTGCTCATTTTAAGTTCTTTAGAAAGAAAGTAAATATAATCAAAAACAAGTTAAGTGAAGAAAATTCTTTCGAAATAAAAAAGGCTTCACTTAATTGTGAAGCCTTTTCAATAATTTTTGAATTAAATAATTACCTTTTATAAAGCAATATTAGATTAATTCTTTCGTCACAATCTGCATGGTTTCGCGGCTAACTTGTTTCAATAAAACTTCTTTGTTAGCTTCAACAGTCTGAGCAGCTTCTTCTGTAAAGTGACGAATGGTATATAAGGTTACATTTTCGCTGTATTCTACTTTGAATTTTTTAGAAAGAATCGAATTCAATTCTGGGAAATTTCCAAATTTATCTTCCACGCAAACAGAGAAACTAATCGCAGAGTTTTGAATTAAGTTTACTTTGATTTTGAATTCGTGGAATAAACCGAAAATCTCACTGATGTTTTCCTCCATAATAAAAGAGAAATCAATTGATGAAAGCGAAATTAAAAGCTGTTCTCTTTTTACGATAAAACATGGATATTGCGGTTCCAAGTCAACTCCTTTAGAAACACAAGTTCCTTTTAATAACGGATTGATAAATGATTTTACGTATAATGGAATTTCTTTTTTCTGTAACGGCTGTAATGTTTTTGGGTGAATAACCGTTGCTCCGTAAAATGCTAATTCGATAGCTTCACGATATGAAATCTGGTTCAATAAACTTGCATTTTTAAAATAACGCGGATCGGCATTCATAACTCCTGGAACGTCTTTCCAGATCGTTACACTTTCAGCATTTAGGCAGTAAGCAAAAATTCCGGCAGTATAATCAGAACCTTCACGGCCAAGAGTGGTAGTGAAGTTGTTTTCGTCGGCACCTAAGAATCCTTGTGTAATATTTAATTGTTTTCTAGGTACATTTTTGCTGATGTTTTGTTGCGTTGTTTCCCAATCAACCTCTGCATCTCTGTAGTTTGCATTGGTTTTGATGAAATTGCGAACGTCAAGCCATTGCGTCTGAATTCCCATGAAATTCATAAAATGACTTAAAATATTAGTCGAAATCAACTCACCAAAACTAACAACCTGATCGTAAACAAAGTTGTAATTTGGAGATTTATTATGTGCTAAGAAATATTCTAGTTCAGCAAACTGAGCATTTACAGCTGCAAAAACGGCATGATTTTCATCTTCAAACAGATCCAATAAGATCTGATTGTGGTATTTTTTGATTTCCTGAACAGAAGAATTCAATTCTGTCGATTTTTCAAAGTAATTCTTGATTACTACTTCAAGAGCATTTGTTGTTTTTCCCATAGCCGAAACTACAAGAATTACGTCTTCGTAACCTACTTTTTGTAAAACGTCGTATACGTTTTTAATTCCATCTGCATCTTTTACCGATGCTCCTCCAAATTTAAATACTCTCATTTTTTAATTAATAGATTTTTAGATTTTTTTTCCGCCACGAATTCACGAATTATTTTTTCTAATTCTTTACGAATGAAAATTCGTGAATTCGTGGCGAATTGCCAAAGACTTTAAAATCTTTTTAATCCTTATAATCTGTGGCAAACTATTTTTTTATAATTTTTCTAAGAACGAATTAACGCCTGCTTCATCCATTTGAACTACTTGCCAGTCTTCTAGAATTCTGGCGCCAGAATTTTTGTAAAAATTAACTGCAGGTGTGTTCCATGCCAAAACATTCCACTCAACTCTTCTCACATTATCTTTTTTTCCTTGCTTCATGATTTCAGCATAAAGAGCAGAACCTAAACCTGTCCCACGCATCTTTTCTTTTACAATCAAATCTTCAAGATGAATCGTCTTTCCTTTCCAGGTAGAATAGCGATAATAATACAATGCAATTCCAACAATTTCTTTCTGTTTTTCTTCGTTTTCGATTTCTGCTACAAAAACGTGAAATAATGGCTTTTCACCAAAACCATCACGTATTAAATCTTCCTCAGTAATGACAACCGCATCAGGCTCTTTTTCGAATATAGCCAGCTCCTGAATAAGCTCTAACACCGATTTCATGTCTTCAGGATTTCCTTTTCTAATATTCATATATTCCTATTTTTAACTATTTAATATCTAAAAAAGCTTCATTTTATTGGTCGCTTTTTGCAGATTATTAGCAAATATACAATAGTAACAAACTAACAAAATAATTTTTAAATCATTCTCACAAAATAGACGATATTTGTGACTTAAAAATAAAACTATAACGATTTAGAAATGGAAGAACGCAATAAAACACTGGGAGAGTTTATTATTGAGAACCAAAAAGCATTTCAGTATTCGTCGGGAGAACTCTCGCGAATTATCAACTCTATTCGATTGGCGGCAAAAGTGGTCAATCATAAAGTAAACCAAGCGGGTTTAGTAGATATTGTGGGCGCGGCAGGCGAACAGAATATCCAAGGCGAAGACCAGCAAAAATTAGATGTCTATGCAAACGAAGTATTTATCCAGACGTTAATAAACCGTGAGATTGTCTGTGGTATTGCTTCTGAAGAAAACGACGATTTTATTACAGTTCAGGGGAGCGACAACTGTCATAATAATAAGTACGTGATCTTAATGGATCCGCTCGACGGATCTTCAAACATTGATGTGAATGTTTCTGTGGGAACTATTTTTTCTGTTTTCAGAAGAATTACTCCAATAGGAACCCCGGTAACTAGCGAGGATTTTTTACAGCCGGGAATCAATCAAGTTGCAGCAGGCTACGTAATTTATGGAACTTCAACAATGCTGGTTTATACAACTGGACATGGGGTGAATGGTTTTACACTAAATCCTGCGATAGGTACATTTTACCTTTCGCACCCAAACATGAAATTTCCAAAAAATGGAAATATTTATTCGGTAAACGAGGGGAATTATGTTCATTTTCCGCAGGGGGTAAAAAATTACATTAAATACTGCCAGCGAGAAGAGGGAGACAGGCCGTACACTTCAAGATACATTGGAAGTTTGGTAGCCGATTTTCACCGAAATATGATTAAAGGTGGAGTTTATATCTATCCAACAAGTTCAAAAGCTCCAAAAGGAAAATTACGTTTACTGTACGAATGTAATCCGATGGCGTTTTTAGCAGAACAAGCAGGAGGAAAAGCAACAGATGGTTTTGGAAGAATCATGGAAATCCAGCCAACCGAACTGCATCAAAGAGTTCCTTTTTTCTGCGGAAGCTATAATATGGTAGAAAAAGCAGAGGAATTTATGGCGGCTGAGTGAGTGATCAGTTTTTAGTGTTCAGTCACAGTCGCAGTTTTCAGTCTGGATTATAAATAGTAAGCCTGACAGGTTTTAAAAACCTGTCGGGTTTTATTTTTAAGATAATTAAAAAAAGACGCAACCATTTTTAGTTTTGTCAATCTTTAAAAAGAACCAAATGTTTATGAGAAATTATGGATTAATTTTTTGTAAGCGCCTTAAAACTAATCAAAAACCAAAAAGTGAATTATTATGAAGAAAAAACTATTGATGATTCTGTTCGGAATATTTTCAGTTTTGTTTGTTGCCTGTAGTAGTGACGAGATTAAGGATCCTCCAATTGGACGATCTGAGGATGATATTAAGCTTTCCAAGAAAGAAGCTTCTTTTACGGCAGAGGCCAATACAGTTACGATTACTACAGAATATAAAGGATGGTGGGTAAATGGCTTTGCATTAGACAAAGTAAGAATTGATAAAGGAAATGTAAATTTGTCTTCTGAAAATTTTATCTTTAAAAATGATGTTTTTGAGGTGGAAAAGAAAAACGGAAACACTTTGATTATTACGATGAGTAAAAATACAACGGGTACAGAAAGGATTCTTAATATAGGATTACAGTCAGGAAACTATTTTGATAATATAAATGTCACCCAATCAAAATAAAAGACTTAAAAAAACAAACCCGACAGTTTTTAAAAACTTGTCGGGTTTATAATTTAATGCGAGTTTTAGTTTCTTTTTTCGGCATCAAAATAAACTGTAAACTGAAACTGAAAACTATTTATGCATGTGCTGCATTTCATAGATAAAAGTATCTGCATCCACTTTTTTGTCAACCAATGACAATGCTTTTGCAATAATGTAATCTACGTTGCTTGGTGTGAATCCTAGTGCAACACTTATTTTTTTCAATAATACTTCTTGTTTATCTTCAAGATGATGATCAACATGAACCATTCTTGTTAAATCATATAAACGCTCTAAACGTTGAACATATGAATAAGGTGGATTGATAGGATATTTTAATGGATCGCTAAGAATTTCTTCGTATTCCGATTCTGTAATTTCTAAACGAGAAGCAAGTTTGTCCAAAAAGGCTTTTTCCTCTGGATATACAACTCCATCTGCTAATGCTACACGTACGATAGCAGAAAAGTGTCCTTTGTTTCTTTGCTTGAATTCGCTATCAAATAATTCTGAAAATGACATAATTATTAAGTTTTTATATCACAAATATAAATTTTATTTTACATTAACGATTTTAAATTTCTCATAAAATTTAACTTATTTTTATTGCAGGAATTGGAAACTTGAATCTTTAATTTTGAAAATTAATCGTAAGTTTACAACCCCTAATTATTTAATTACAATATACCTATGTCACAATTTTGGATTTATTTTCAAATAGGATTAAAACACGTTTTAGATATCAATGCTTACGATCACGTTCTTTTTTTAATCGCCTTAACCGTTCCGTATCTTTTTAAAGACTGGAAAAAGATTTTTCTTCTGGTTTCTATTTTTACAATTGGTCATACTTTGGCTCTAGTGCTTTCTGTTTACGGTATCATTGCCATAAAAGTAGATGTTGTAGAATTCCTGATTCCGATTACAATTCTCGTAACCGCTCTTTATCATTTGTTTACGGCCGGAAAGACCTCAAAAAATGATGGCGTAAATTTGGTATTTTTCATAACTTTATTCTTTGGAATTATTCACGGACTAGGTTTTTCTAATTATTTCAAAACAATTTTAGGCGGTTCTGCAACCTCAAAATTGTTACCTTTGGGAGAGTTTGCCTTAGGGATAGAAGCTGCTCAATTAGTAGTGGTTTTTGTTGTTCTGGTAATTTCATATATAGTGCAGACGGTTTTTCGTTTTTCAAAACGCGACTGGGCGCTTGTAATGTCGGCTTTCATTATTGGAGTTGTAATTCCGATGATTATTGAAAGTCCAATTTGGAACAGATAAATTAAATGGAAGTAAAAAAGCTGAATAAATACGATAAAGCATATCTGCGAATTGCAAAAGAGTGGAGCCTGCTTTCTTACTGTAAACGTAAACAAGTTGGTGCAATTATCGTAAAAGACAGAATGATCATTTCTGATGGCTACAACGGAACGCCGTCTGGATTTGAAAATTGTTGTGAAGACGAAGACGGATTAACACGCTGGGATGTTTTACACGCCGAAGCAAATGCGATCCTGAAAGTAGCCAGATCAACGCAGTCTTGCGAAGGTGCAACATTGTATATTACGCTTTCGCCTTGCAAGGAATGCAGTAAATTAATACATCAATCTGGAATAAAAAGAGTGGTGTATAAAGATGGATATCGTGATGATTCTGGAATTCAATTTTTAATAAAAGCAGGCATAGAAGTAGAGCATATTCCTGTTTTAGAAGAGTAATGAAATTTAACTCAAAATATTTACCCATAGTAATAGGAGCTACTTTTGCTCTTGGAACAATTGCCGGAAGCGTCATGAATGCTCCCGCAAGCGACCAGCTTTTGGCTAAAAATTACTCTAAAACCAAATTGAATAAACTTATTGATTTTATTAATACAGAATATGTTGATAGTGTCAATACCGATTCGATTGTAAATCTTACGGTCGATAATATTCTTTCCAAACTAGATCCGCATTCGGTTTATATTCCGCCAAGCGAACAAGCTGAGGTTGCGGAAAGCATGAAAGGTGATTTTGTCGGAATCGGAATCAATTTTTATATGTATAAAGATTCGGTTGCGATTATAAAACCAGTTGAAAATCTGACCTTCGGCAAAAGCGGGAATAAAATCTGGCGATCGTATTTTATTTGCTGGAAAAACGAAATTATACGGTAGAAAACTGCCTTCAGATAGTTTGTTTTCTAAATTAAAAGGGCTTCAGGGTTCAGAAATTGAGCTGACTGTTTTTAGAAAATCAGAACAAAAGAAACTCAAGTTTAAAGTAAAAAGAGATATTATTCCAATTAAAAGCGTAGACGCGTCTTTGCTAATTGGCAACAATGTAGGTTATATCAAAATTAACCGTTTTGCAGAAACTACTTTTAATGAATTCAAAACGGGTTTAACAAGATTAAAACAAAAAGGAATCCAGTCGCTTGTAATTGATCTTCGTGATAATGGCGGTGGTTATATGGAAGAAGCAATTGCTATTGCCGATGAATTTTTAAAAGATAAACAGCTGATCGTTTTCACAAAAAGCAAAAATGGCTCTACAGAGAAAACATACGCTACAAAAGCAGGAAGTTTTGAAACTGGAAAGGTTTATGTTCTAATTAATGAGAATAGTGCTTCTGCGAGCGAAATTTTAGCAGGTTCTATTCAAGATAATGATCGCGGTACTATCGTTGGTCGCCGTTCTTTCGGAAAAGGGTTAGTTCAAAGAGAAATGGATTTTAACGACGGATCTGCCGTTAGATTGACCGTAGCGCGTTATTATACGCCAACAGGAAGATCAATTCAGAAACCATATAAAAAAGGAAACGAAGAATATTTTAAAGAATCAGAATCTAGAATTGCTACTGGAGAATTTTATGCAAAAGACAGCATAAAAGTGGCAGATTCTTTAAAATTCAAAACTCCAAAGGGTAAAATAGTTTACGGCGGTGGCGGAATTGTTCCAGATGTTTTTGTGCCCTTAGAAGCAGAGCACGGGAATGAAAATGTTGCTTATTTGCTGCAAACAGGAATTGTGGGGCATTTTGTTTTTGAAGAATTAGATAAAAACAGAAATGCTTTTGCAGGGGATAGTTTTGCTGAATTTTTAGCTAAAATGAAAAGCTCAGACCTATATTTCAAAAAATTCAAGAATTATATCTTGATGACGGGTCTGGATTTAAAAATGGATAAAACAAAAGCACTTGTCAATCGTTATATTACGGCTGAATTTGCCCGACAGCTTTATGGAGAATTGTACTATTATGATGTAATCTTAAAAGAAGACGCCATGATAAAAACAATTCTGACTTCGAAGAAATAACTTCAATCTTTATATCATGAAAATAGAAACCGTTGTTAATGCAGAAATCGAACTTCTAACTGCCATTAAAAAATCGGATGTTTTGGCTTTGGATACCATCCTTCATGATGATTTATTATTCAACATGCCAGACGGACAAACCATCACTAAAGATTTTGATTTGCAGACATACCGTTCTGGGAAGATTAAAATTGATTCTTTGGAGGGTTCTGATCAAATCGTTAATATAATTGGAGATTCGGCGGTAGTTACTGTTACAGTCGCTTTAAATGGGACTTATGATAACACCCCGATTAATGGCGTTTTCAAATACATAAGAGTTTGGAAAAAAATAGGAAAAAATCTAAAAGTTATTGCAGGAAGCTGCGTTCAGCTGGCATAAAGTTTGAAGCTGGAGAAATAATATTAACTTAAAACATAATTAGGCAATCTGAGTATAAATAAGAGCTTAATTTGCGGTAAAATTAAATTATATGAAAAATCTAAAAAGAATAAGTTTATTAGTGATTTTAATGACTTTTGTAATCTCTTGTAAAACAATGAAAAACGATCCCAATACTGCAGTTTCTGGAAAAGTAGATTCTATTGAGGCAGGAAAAGACGGGTACACAGCAAAAATTACTACAGACGCCAAAGAAGTTTATTTTGCAACAATTAGTATCGTAAATGTTGGCAGTCGCAAAACTACAAACAATTAAAAATTGGAGATGTTGTGTCTGTAAAAGGAGAAAAATGGAAAAGCGAAGACGAAAATCATATTAAAGTAACAGAAATCGTTTCGGTTAAATAAATCAACAAAATAATTAAACCATTAAGAGATTAAGTTTATTAAGCTTTATGGCTTGTTTTCTTAATCTCTTAATGGTTTTTTGTTTGGAGCTTTTTCTTAATGAAACTTGATGAAGTTTGCATCCGAATAAAACTTAATTTTTCTTAATCTCTTAATGGTAAAAACAAAAAAATTATCGAATACTATCGTGAGCGTGAGTTTGCACGCCATTATTCCATAAAGTAAGAATATCTGTTGCTACTGCAGCGCCGCTTCCGGCAGCAATTGCCAATTGACTTCTCCAACCCGCTAAAGTTCCGATTACATAAATGCCGTCAGCAACTTTGTGGTCTTCGTTTTTAAGCTGAATACGCTGTTTTTCTGGTAGTGCTTTTTTATGTGGTTCAATGTATTGCATTAAACCTTCAATGTCGAAAGTATTGGCAGAACCAATTCCGACTACGATATTTTTTGTTTGGTATGAATTCTTGTTGGTTACAACAGTAAATTCAGGATAGCTGCCCTCGATTTTTATTACTTTTTCATTTGGAATCTGAGTAATGTGTGGGTAAGTTGTGGCTAGATCCTGTGTGCTTTCAGTTAAAAGTTCAGAACCTAATTTTCCTGGTGTAATTCCGTAAGCGTTATAAAATATTGCTTCTTGTAAAGAAGAATTTTTCTGGTGGGTAAAAATTCCGATTTTTTTATCAGTAACAAAAGTTTTGTTTTTTGCGGACCCTAAGACAAGAGCACATGACATTCCTGATACTCCTCCTCCGATAATTAAAACATCAAACATATTATCTGTTGTCATTCATTTTTTCTTCAATTCTTTTTGAAATTCTAAAAATCAAAAGAATCAAAACAGCGCAAAATGAAGCGGCGATTCCAATAAAAGCTACCATACTATCTCCTTGAAAAGGGTTCTGAAAGTCTAATAGCGTAATATTAAAAACAATTAAAGCTAGTGCCAAAAGCACTAAGATTGAAGTGAAAATTTTCATAAGGTTGTTTTGTTTTTGCCTAAAATAATAAAGTAGAACTTTAATGGGGAAAATGTCTTAAAGTTGTATTTTAGAAATTTTACGGGGTAAATTTATAAAAATAAAATTTAGACAAACAAACCTTTAACATTAGCAGCGAATAATTTAACAGCAATCGCCAAAAGTATTACTCCAAATGTCTTGCGAACTACTCCAAGTCCGTTTTCTCCCAATAGATTTTCGATTTTTTTAGAAGATTTCAAAACGATGTAAACTAAGATAATATTTAGAACAATCGCGATGATGATATTAATGGTATGAAATTGAGATCGAAGCGATAATAAAGTTGTCATTGTTCCTGCTCCAGCAATTAGCGGGAAAGCCAAAGGAACGATAGAGGCAGATCCTGGTTCTTCGTCTCGGTAGATTCTGATTCCTAAAATCATTTCTAGCGCCAAAAAGAATAAAACGAAAGATCCGGCAACGGCAAACGAGTGAACGTCAATACCAATTAAATTTAGTAAACCTTCTCCAACAAAAAGAAAAACAATCATAATAGCTCCTGCAACAATAGAAGCTTTTTCAGATTCGATGTGTCCAACCTTAGCTCTTAAATTCACAATAATCGGAATTGAACCAACAATATCAATTACGGCAAAAAGCACCATACTAACGGTAATGATTTCTTTAAAATCGATTTCTAACATATCGCTTTGATTTTTAGGGTTTAAAAAACTGCTGCAAAAGTAGTTAATAAAGTTAGGTGTTTTTTCGTTACTATGTATTTTTGTTATAAAAACATGTTTTATTGGTTAAGAAAGTGATATTTGTAACAATTAATAATTTAACCGCAAAGATTCGCAAAGAATTACGCAAAGTTCGCAGGGCTAAAAATTAATAATACTTTGCGAACTTTGCGTAATTCCCTGCGCACTTTGCGGTTAAATATTTACAGTGTTTTATCTGTTTTCTTTGACTATCTTTGCATTTTAAAATTTACAGTATTTAATATCATGTTTCAGTTAGGTAAAACTATTATTTCAGAAGACATTCTGGAAAAAGAATTTGTGTGCAACTTGTCTGCTTGTAAAGGAGCTTGTTGTGTTGATGGAGATGCGGGCGCGCCTTTAAATGAGGCTGAAACTAAAATCTTAGAAGAAATTTATCCAAAAGTAAAGCCTTTTTTAAGAAAAGAAGGAATCGAAGCAATCGAAGCTCAGGGTACCTGGGTAAAAGGAACCGATGGAGATCTCGAAACTCCACTTATCGATAATAAAGATTGTGCTTACGTAATTTTTGACGGAAAAACAGCTCTTTGCGGAATCGAGCAAGCTTATAATCAAGGAGTAGTTGATTGGAAAAAACCAGTTTCTTGTCATTTATATCCAATTCGTGTAAAAGACTTCACAGAATTTGCTGCGGTCAATTATGATAAATGGGATATTTGCGATGATGCTTGTTCGTTAGGTGCAGCATTAGAAGTTCCGGTTTACAAATTTGTAAAAGAAGCGCTCATTAGACGCTTTGGCGAAGATTGGTATTTGGAGCTGGAAAAAGTAGCCGAAGAACTTAAAAATTCGTAAAAATCTGCAGTCAAAATTATAGTCTTTTTGACTACATCTTTTGACTCAAAAAAATAAAGTTTTGACTCAAAAAAAACTTTTTAAAACTATTTAAAATTTCTTGCTTTTTATTCGAAAAAGTCTATATTTTACGGGGCTTTTGAAGTGTGAAATAGCTTTTAAATCATTCATTTGCAGTAAATTAATTATTGTCTGAAAAGTTTTTCAAATTTTAGGCTTTGTTAAAAACTACGTCCGATTGTGAATAAGTTTGGCTTTTATTTTTGCCGTTAATTGACAATCTTTGTAGTGCACTGAATGTGTAAAAATTCAATAAAAAAATTAACAGAATCTGTCATGTCACAAATCGAACCAATATTACAAGAAAATAAAAATCGTTTCGTTATTTTTCCGATTAAACATCATGATATTTGGGAGTGGTATAAAAAGATGGAAGCAAGTTTTTGGACTGCAGAAGAAATCGATTTGCACCAAGATTTGACAGACTGGAATAATAAATTGAATGACGACGAAAGATATTTTATTAAACATATCTTAGCATTCTTTGCTGCTTCTGACGGAATCGTAAACGAAAACTTGGCTGAGAACTTTGTAAACGAAGTTCAATATGCTGAAGCGAAGTTTTTCTATGGTTTCCAAATTATGATGGAAAACATTCATAGTGAAACGTATTCTTTATTGATTGACACTTATGTGAAAGACGAAGCAGAAAAAGCAGAATTATTTAATGCTTTGGAAGTATTCCCAGCAATTGGTAAAAAAGCAGAATGGGCTTTAAAATGGATCGAGTCTGATTCATTTGCAGAAAGACTTATTGCTTTTGCTGCTGTTGAAGGAATCTTTTTCTCAGGAGCCTTCTGTTCTATTTATTGGTTGAAAAAACGTGGTTTAATGCCAGGTTTAACTTTCTCTAATGAGTTGATTTCTCGTGACGAAGGCGTACATTGTGATTTTGCAGTTCACCTGCATAATCATCACTTGGTAAACAAAGTGCCAAAAGAAAGAATTAAAGAAATTATTGTCGATGCCTTAGATATCGAAAGACAGTTTGTTACAGAATCTCTTCCGGTAAGTTTAATTGGTATGAATGCTGGTTTAATGACACAGTATTTAGAGTTTGTTGCCGATAGACTTTTGGTTGAATTAGGATGCGAGCGTGTTTACGGATCAGCGAATCCATTTGATTTCATGGACATGATTTCTCTTCAAGGAAAAACTAATTTCTTTGAAAAACGTGTTGCAGAGTATCAAAAGTCAGGTGTTATGAACAATGACAGTGATGCTCAAAAAATTTCATTCGATGCAGATTTTTAGACAACAAAAAATACTTTTAGCGTCTATCTTCTAGAGACGCTAAAAAAAAGATTACAGGAATATTTTAAAGGTTGAATCTCTTTCCCCAAGTCGCAGATTCAATAGCAATTTTTGACGCATTTAAATTCGAATTTCGAATTTGAAATGAGTAACTATTGAGAATTTGGTAATTCTCCAAAATTAATTTAAAAACACGCAATGTTTAAGTACTAGGGCTCGTTCTCTAGGTACTTTCATTTTTTCAATAACTAAAAAGGTAAGCTTATGTATGTAGTAAAAAGAGATGGCCACAGAGAGCCCGTAATGTTTGATAAGATTACAGAAAGAATCAAAAAATTGTGTTACGGCTTAAATGAGCTTGTAGATCCAGTTAAGGTAGCGATGAGAGTTATCGAAGGATTGTATGATGGGGTTTCGACTTCTGAGTTGGATAATCTTGCAGCAGAAACGGCGGCTTCTATGACAATTGCGCATCCAGATTATGCTCAATTGGCAGCTCGTATAGCTATTTCTAATCTACATTCAAATACTAAAAAATCTTTCTCTGAAACGATGAAAGATATGTATAACTATGTGAATCCAAGAAATGGACAAGATGCTCCATTAATTGCTGACGATGTGTACAAAGTGATTCAAGAAAATGCTCTCTTTTAGATTCTCATATTATTTATACAAGAGATTTTAATTACGACTACTTTGGTTTTAAAACTTTAGAGCGTTCTTATCTTCTTAAAATAAACGGAAAAATCGTGGAGCGTCCGCAGCACATGTTAATGCGTGTTTCTGTTGGTATTCACTTAGACGATTTAAAATCGGTTATTGAAACTTACGATTTAATGTCTAAAAAGTTCTTTACGCATGCAACGCCAACGTTGTTTAATGCAGGAACTCCAAAACCTCAAATGTCTTCTTGTTTTCTTTTGGCAATGCAGGATGATAGTATTGATGGTATTTACGATACATTAAAACAAACAGCAAAAATCTCGCAATCTGCGGGAGGAATCGGACTTTCTATTCATAACGTTCGTGCAACTGGATCTTACATTCGTGGTACAAACGGAACTTCAAACGGAATTGTTCCGATGTTGAGAGTTTTCAACGATACTGCTCGTTATGTAGATCAAGGTGGCGGAAAACGTAAAGGAAGTTTTGCGATTTATATCGAAACTTGGCATGCTGATATTTTCGATTTCTTGGATTTGAAGAAAAATACGGGAAAAGAAGAAATGCGTGCAAGAGATTTATTCTTCGCGATGTGGACTTCAGATTTATTCATGAAACGTGTTCAGGAAGATTCAACTTGGACTTTAATGTGTCCAAACGAATGTCCAGGATTATATGATGTTTACGGAGATGAATTCGAAGCATTATATACCGACTACGAATTTAGAGGAAAAGGAAGAAAAACAATCCGTGCTCGTGAGTTATGGGAGAAAATCCTAGAATCTCAAATCGAGACTGGAACACCTTATATGTTGTACAAAGATGCAGCAAACCGTAAATCGAACCACAAGAATTTAGGAACTATCCGTTCTTCTAACTTGTGTACAGAGATTATGGAGTTTACATCTAAAGACGAAATCGCAGTTTGTAACTTAGCTTCTATCTCATTACCAATGTTCATCGAAAATGGACAATTTGATCACCAAGCACTTTACAATGTTACAAAACGTGTAACTCGTAACTTGAACAAAGTAATCGACAGAAACTATTACCCAGTTCAAGAAGCTGAAAACTCTAACATGCGTCACCGCCCTGTTGGTCTAGGTGTTCAAGGGTTAGCAGATGCTTTCATTATGTTACGTATGCCGTTTACAAGTGATGAAGCTAAAAAATTAAACCAAGAGATTTTCGAAACTTTATACTTCGCTGCTGTAACTGCTTCTATGGAAATGGCAAAAGAAGAAGGACCATATTCAACTTTTGAAGGTTCTCCAATGTCACAAGGAGAATTCCAATACAATATGTGGGGAATGAAAGATGAAGAATTATCAGGCCGTTGGGACTGGGCTTCATTAAGAAAAGAAGTGGTTGAACACGGAGTTCGTAACTCATTGTTAGTGGCGCCAATGCCAACTGCATCAACTTCACAAATTCTAGGAAACAACGAAGCTTTTGAACCTTACACATCAAACATTTACACACGTCGTGTATTGTCTGGAGAGTTCATCGTGGTTAACAAACATTTACTAGAAGATTTGGTAAAACTTGGTTTGTGGAACGAAGATTTGAAACAAGAAATTATGCGTCATAACGGATCTGTTCAAAACATTGATAGAATTCCGCAAGACTTAAAAGATCTTTATAAAACAGTTTGGGAAATGTCGATGAAAGATATTATCGATATGTCACGCCAAAGAGGATATTTTATTGACCAGTCTCAATCTTTGAACTTGTTCATGCAGGATGCAAACTATTCTAAATTGACGTCAATGCACTTCTACGCTTGGCAGTCTGGTTTAAAAACAGGAATGTATTACTTAAGAACAAAAGCGGCTGTAGATGCGATTAAATTCACATTAAACAACGATAAAAAAGAAGAAACGGCTCCATCTTTAGTTGCAGAAACTGAAGCAATCAGTGTTGAGGATTATAAAGCAATGCTTTTAAAGGCACAAGCTGCAGATCCTGAAGATTGTGAGATGTGTGGGTCTTAATTGATTTTAGATTGTAGATCTGAGATTTTAGATTTTTAAAATATGAAAAGCAGTTATTATAATGATAGCTGCTTTTTTATTTTATATTTGTTTTTTTAATAGTAAAAATAATACAAATAATGAAATTACAAATTGAAAATTACAATAGAATTGCAAAACAATTAAAAGATGAATATTCAAAACTATCAGATTTTGAAATTTTATCATTAGCGATTCAAATACAGAGAAATCAAATTTTAGAAAATGGATTAGTAGTTAGTTCATCAGATAAACATCCAAGTGCGTTAGAAGCAATAGCTATTGCATTAGGTTATGAAGGAAGTAATTCAGTAACTATTACTGATGCTTTGCGAAATATTTCAAATAGAGAGGAGGTTTAACTGTTTCAAATGTTTTTTGAATTTATAAGTTGCACTTCGGTACAACTTTAATATATTTGTATATTTATGAATAATAATGAAAAGATTAGGTCTGTTTTTTTCTTTAAAGATTATTTTAAAAAGTTTTTTGATAATCAAGAGGAAAAAGTTAAAGCAAAAATAATCTGGATAATAAGAGTGATTGAATATGTTGAAAAAATCCCATCAGCATACTTAAAACATATTGAAAATACAGATGGACTTTTTGAAATTCGAATCCAGGTAGGAAGTAATATATTTAGGGTGTTTTGTTTTTTTGATGAAGGAAGCTTAGTTGTTCTGGCTAATGGATTCCAAAAGAAAACTCAGAAAACACCAAAGAAAGAAATTAAAAAAGCGTTGAAAATTAAGAAAGAATATGAAAGCGAAAAATAAAAATTTGGTTAGCTTAGAAGATTTTGTAGAACAACATTATGGAAAAACTGGAACACCAAAACGTGACGAACTAGAAGCGGGTTATGAAATTTTTAAAATTGGGGTGTTGCTTCAAGAAGCGAGACTTCAAAAAGGAATGACTCAAGAAGAACTTGCTGTAAAAGCAGGAACAACAAAATCATATATTTCTAAGATTGAGAATAATATAAAAGAAGTTAAATTTTCGACACTGCAGAAAATTGTAGAACTTGGATTAGGAGGTCATTTAGAGCTATCAATTAAATTATAATTTGAAATAAATGGATTTGCTAGAAAGAATATTTCATTATAAAAAAGAGTTTTACAGTCTTGCTTTGGAATATTTTCATAATATAAATTCCCAAGAACATGAAAATATTGACTATGATGAAATTATTCCAAAATCTATTTCACTTTTAGTTGATTACGATTTTATTCCGACTCCTTGTATTGAAATCAAATTAAAACTTTATAAAGATGAAAAAAAGAATGGGAATTATTTTCTTTATGTTAATGATAACAAAGAATTCATAGATGAATTTTTAATAATATAACCCGTGGTTTCAACCACGGGCTAAGTTTGATTATGATTGCCGAATATAATTAAACAATATCCCCAAAAATTCCCCGTTCTAATTATTACCAAAGACTTTTCAAAACTCAGCACCTTAGAATCTCAGCGACTTAGCATCTTTAAAAGAATTAAACCTTTAAAAGAAACTCAAGTCTTATTGTAATAATTTCTGAACAATGAAAAAAAGCAGTCTTTGGTCCTTACGATTAGGTTTTTCAGGAAAACAAACTTCAAAAATTGAAAAACTCGGCTTAGAAAAATTTTTAAAGCAATCTTATAATTCAAAATTTGATACAACACTTCCAGGCTTTCTGCAAGATCAGCCTAAAACGACTTTAGAGTTGAAGCAAATTCGGGAAATAATTAAAACTTCAGATCCCGAAACCAAAAAAGAAATTCAGAAAAAAGAAAATCAAGCAACTGCCGAATTTAAAAGATGGTGGATTGCGAAAATGCGTAATGACGAATTCCCGCTTCGCGAAAACATGGTTTGTTTCTGGCACAATCACTTTGTTTCGACTTCTCAAAAAGTAAAAATCAATTACTGGATTTATCAGCATAATATGATTTTGCGCGAAAATGCCTTTGGTAATTTTAAAGAATTAACCAAGCAGATTCTAAAATCGAATGCAATGGTTAGGTATTTAGATAATGGCGATAACAAAAAAGGGAAAGTAAACGAAAACCTAAGCCGTGAATTACTGGAACTATTCACAATCGGAATTGGAAATTATACCGAAGACGACATTAAAAACGGTTCAAAAGCTTTGGCAGGTTTAAATGTTGGCGATGAAGGTGCAGTTTATAGAAAAAATATAGAAGATAACAGCGATAAAATCTATTTCGGAAAAACCGGAAACTGGAAAGCAGACGATTTAGTTGATATTATTTTCGAACAAAAAAACATTCCGTATCTCATTACCCGAAAAATTTTGAAATGGTTTGTGTATGATAATCCACCAGAAGAGTTGGTAGTTTATTATGGTGATTATTTCCGAAAGCAAAAGTTCGAAATCGAATCTTTGTTGACTAAAATTTTTACGGAAGAATTTAAAAAAGAGAATTCAGGAAATAAGATCAAAAACCCGCTGGTTTATATTTTACAGCTTTGCGACGAATTGCAAATGGAGAATGTTAACGACACTGCAATTATGGCATTTATAAAACAGCAAGGAATGGATTTGTACAATCAAGTAAATGTAAAAGGCTGGGATGGCGGGAATTCTTGGCTGACTTCGCAGATTTATCTTCAAAGAAATAATACAGCCGATTTATTATGCAGTGGAAAAAGCCTAAACCGAAGAGTTTTAAAAACAATGGTAAATGGAGTTGAAAAAGAAAAGTCAGAATACGAAAAAACTGCTGTAAAAGTCGCTTTTGATTCTGGTGGAAATAATAAAACGATTATTTCTGAATTGTCAGATCGATTATTATTTGCCGTTAATGATTCGGAACAAAAGGATATGGAGAATCTGCTGAAATACGATTTTGATCCCAAAGACCCGCACGCCGATTTTGCTGTGGTACGACTTTTTAATTACATCACAAAACTTCCAGAATATCAATTAATCTAAAAAGCAGTAATCATGAACAGAAGAAATTTTCTAACACTGACCGGAACTTTTACAGGTGGACTGCTTGTACTTCCTGATTTTTTACACGCTTTTGGTTCTCAAAACAATTTGATTGTGGGAGAACAATGCATTGTTTTTGTTCAGTTAAATGGTGGAAACGATGGTTTAAATACTTTCATTCCGTACGATGATCCGTTGTATTACGATTTACGAACTAAAATTGCTTTAAACAAAGATTTGGTTGTCGGAAAGAATAAAGGAATGGCATTTCATCCTTCATTAAAAGATTTTGCTCAAATGCAGCAAAATGGAGATTTGGCAGTAATTCAGAATGTGGGTTATCCAGAACCCATTCGTTCGCATTTTAGAAGTCAGGAAATTTGGCAGACGGCTACTGATTCTAATAAATATATAAATGAAGGTTGGCTCGGAAGGTTTTTAGATCTGCAATGCAACGGCCATCAGGCAACGGCGGGAATAAATTTAGATTCAATTGATAATCTGGCTTTAAAAGGAGTCGAGCCGAATTTTATAACGGTAAAAGATCCAGATCGATTTAAGGTAAAATCCAAAGAAGAGAATGTGACATTGTCTAAAAATCCTCATTTGGATTTTGTTCGAAAAATTGCCAATTCGGTTACGGAAGGTTCAGATGAAATCCAGAAAGCTTTAGTGAAGTCTAAAACGGAAATCAGTTATCCGAAAACAGAATTATCTAAAAATCTCGAATGGATTGCGAGATTGATAAAAGGAAATCTTAATTCAAAGGTATATTATACATCGTTGAACGGATTTGATACACACGATAATCAGCTCTCCATTCACGAAAGAAAATTGACAGATTTAAATGATTCCTTATATAGTTTTTATTCCGATTTAAAACAATCTCAATTATTGCAGAATGTCACAATAGTAGTTTTTTCCGAATTTGGAAGGAGAGTAAAAGACAACGGAAATGGAACCGATCACGGAACTGCAGCGCCAATGTTTATCATCGGAGGAAATAATAAAGGAACGATTTTAGGAAAAAATCCAAATTTAGCAGACTTAGATAATGGTGATTTAAAATATGAGATAGATTTCAGAAGTGTCTATGCCTCTTTATTAAAAGAAAAAATGAACTTCGATTATTCAAAAATTGGAATTTTGAATAAACCAGTTTCGGGGTTGTTTGGATAACCGCAATCTTGTCATTTCGAGGAACGAGAAATCTTCGCGAGTAACTCTACAATCAAAATCGCCAATCTTTGTCGAGCCGCTTGCGAAGATTTCTCGTTCCTCCTTTAGATTTGTTTTTTGAAATTTTAAGTAGATTTATGATTGAGAAAGGAAGCAAAAGTAAACTGTTCGTTCCTCCGAGCTTGTGACTCATATTTCGATTAAGACTTTAGCTTCCTTTTCATCAAAGACTCAGATAGAAATTTGGGCTAGTGACCCGTTATTAAGGAGTTGAGCTTATGATGAATTTCTCAAATCATTTGTTGAATCGTAAAAGCAAAGTTATGAAAAACATTATTATCGGCATTGATATCAGCAGCAAGACTTTAGATATTTGTGTTAAAGAGGAATCAGTAAATTATTTTTCTATTGAGAATAAGATTCAGGCAATAAAGCATTTTTTCAAAAAATATTCAGGTGAAAATGTAATGATCGCTATGGAAAATACTGGCAGATACAATTGGAATCTGTTTGAAGCACTTGAAAAATTCAACTTTAAGGTTTATGTAATATCTGCTTTGCATATCAAGAAAAGCATAGGTCTTGTCAGAGGCAAAAATGATAAAATTGATGCGTTGCGAATTTGTAGTTTTATTGAAAAAAAATTATCAGGAAAATAGGGAATGGAAACCAAGTTCCTGCTCCATTAAAAAGATAAAAATATTATTAACCGAAAGAGCTTTAAGAATAAAAATCAAAAAACAGCTTATGGTTCAGCAGCATGACTACAAATTAATGAAAGGCATTGCAATGGATGAAGAATTGAAAAGCTTAAACATCAAACTTATTAAAAGCATTGATGCACAGATTAAGATTATTGAAAATGATATTGAAAAAGTAATACATAATGACCAAAGTTTAAGCCAGCAACAGAAACTGATAAGATCTGTTCCTGGAGTGGCCAAGTTCTATCATGGACATTATTATCAAAAACAGAAGGTTTTACAGTTATAACTGATCCAAGAAAAATGGCATGCTACAGCGGAGTCGTGCCTTTTGATTTTCAATCTGGAACATCATTAAAAAGAAGACCCGGAGTATCAATGCTTGCAGATAAAAACCTAAAAACCATTCTGCATTTGGCAGCAATGAGTGCAATTAGATTCGATAATGATCTGAGAAGATATTACATTAGAAAAGTTGATGAAGGAAAAAACAAAATGAGTGTTTTAAATGCTGTGAGAAACAAAATAATCCATAGAGTTTTTGCAGTAATAAAAAACCAAACCTTTTATGAAAAAGATTTGGTTTTATCATAGAAATCGAAATGACAAAACTGACGGATAAATATTGACTATTGAATTAAATAACCACAAAGATTTGTACTAATTCGTGAATTCGTGGCGAAAAAAACTAAGGATCTTAGCATCTCAGAATCTTAAAACCTTCAAAAAAGCTATTGTATATATCTCATTTTAAGCCCATATTTTTATATTATCATACAAAACCTGCTAAATTTGTTAAGAAATCCTTTTTTGTTTCATAAAATGCAATCTTTTTTTTGGTGCACTAAAAATAATTTATACATTCGCAGAGAATTTAAAACAAAACACAAACAAAATGGCAAGTAACCGTTTTTATTTTAGCAACTCTTTTTATTTCTTCTTTAGTAGAAGTGAGGATTGTGCTATGGTTATTTGAGATCAAATTTTAAGACAAATAAAACTAATATACAATCCTGATGCAAATCAGGATTTTTTTTTGACTATATGACAACGAAAATTGCAATACAAGGTATTAAAGGATCATTTCATCATCAGGTTGTAAAAGAGTATTTCTCTGAAAATGTGGATATTGATGAATGTCTGTCTTTTGAAGAATTGATCGATAGCCTTATTGCCGGAAAATCTGATCAGGCTGTAATGGCGATCGAAAATTCAATTGCGGGGCCAATTATCCCGAATTATGCATTGATTGACAAGAATAATTTACACATAATCGGAGAGCATTATTTAAACATTCAGCAGAATTTAATGGCTTTAAAAGGTCAGAAAATTGAAGATATTAGAGAAGTTCATTCGCACCCAATGGCACTTTTGCAGTGTATGGATTTCCTGAAACAATATCCAAATATCAAATTGGTTGAGGATAAAGATACAGCTGAAACAGCAAGAAGAATTCAAGAAAAACAATTGACTGGTATTGCAGCAATTGCAAGCGTAACAGCTTCTGAAATGTATGATTTGGATATTATTGCGTCATCGATTCAAACGATCAAAAACAATATGACCCGTTTCGTAATCATCAAAAAACAAAATTCATTTTTGCCAGAAAGCGAAATCAACAGAGCCTCTGTAAAATTTGAATTAGATCATAAAAGAGGAAGTTTAGCGGCGGTTTTAAATGTAATGAGTGACTGCAAACTGAATTTGACAAAAATCCAGTCGCTTCCAAAAATTGAAACACCTTGGAAATATTCATTCTTCGTAGATGTGACATTCGAGAAATACGAAGATTTTGCAAAAGCCAAAGCCTTATTAAACATAATGGCAGAGTATTTTAAAGTACTGGGAGAATATAAGAATACGAGACCATAAGAAGTTAAAAGTTATAGGTTAAAAGTTAAAAGTTTTGTCAGGCTGAGCGAAGTCGAAGCCCGCTCCAATTGGAAAGCCCTTCGACTTCGCTCAGGGTGACAAATCAAAAAAGAAAAAGCATATAGCGTTAAGCTTAAAGCATATAGCAAAAATTAAAAACAATGATTACAACAGCAAAACGATTAGACACAGTTGAAGAATACTACTTCTCATCAAAATTAAGAGAAGTTCGTCAGTTGATGTCTGAAGGAAAATCGATCATCAATATGGGAATTGGAAGCCCTGATTTGAGTCCGTCAAAAGCAGTAATTGAAGCAGTCGCTGCAGCAATTCAAGACGAAAACGGGCATGGCTATCAAAGCTATCAGGGATTACCAGAAATGAGACAGGCGATGGCAGATTTTTATCGTGATCAGTTTGGTGTTGAAGTGAATCCGAATAATGAGATTTTACCTCTTATGGGTTCGAAAGAAGGAATTATGCACATTTCGTTAGCATTTTTAAATGAAGGCGATCACGTCTTAATTCCGAATCCAGGTTATCCAACTTATACTTCGGTAACCAATTTGGTAGAAGCAGTTCCAGTTTATTATGATTTGAAAGAAGAAAATGCTTGGGAACCAGATTTTGAAGCTCTTGAAAAATTAGATCTTTCGAAAGTAAAAATTATGTGGCTAGGTTATCCGCATATGCCAACAGGGGCGAGAGGAAGTTTAGCGTTATTTGAAAAATTGGTTGCTTTTGCTAAAAAACACAATATATTATTGATCAATGACAATCCGTATAGTTTTGTTTTGAATGATAATCCGATGAGTTTATTGCAGGTTGAAGGAGCTAAAGAAGTGGCTTTAGAATTGAATTCACTTAGTAAAACATTCAACATGGCAGGCTGGAGAGTCGGGATGGTTTTAGGAAATCCTGAAATTATCGATGCAGTTCTAAAAGTAAAAAGCAACATGGACAGCGGAATGTTCTACGGAATTCAAAAAGGTGCAATCGCCGCTTTAAAATGTGATAAATCCTGGTTCGAAGATCAAAACAAAATTTACAGACGCCGTAGAGAATTGACGGAGAAACTAGCAGAAAAATTAAACTGCAAAGTGTATAAAGAAGGAGTTGGTCTTTTTGTCTGGGCGAAATTACCAGAAGGAATCGAATCAGCAGAAAAGTTCATTGACGAAATATTATATGAGAAACATATCTTCATTACGCCGGGAACCATTTTTGGAAGCAACGGCGAAGGTTATATCAGATTCTCATTGTGTGTAAAAGAAGAAAAAGTACAAGAAGCGATAGATCGATTTTAGTATTAAGATTATAGAACCAAGAGCCAAGATTTTATCTACATTGTCAGGCTGAGCGAAGTCGAAGCCCCGTTCCAATTGGAGCGCCCTTCGACTTCGCTCAGGGAGACAAAAAAAATAAAAAGGTCTTGAAAAAACGAGAAGCCTTAGCCCTGATAGAAGTGAAAATCCTTTTGCGCCGGGGTTCGGCGGAAAAGATTGAAACGGATAGCAGGAAATAGCTTCTAATAAAAAAGAATATGAAAGTATACGTAATAGGAATAGGATTAATAGGCGGTTCGATGGTGCTGGACATCAAAGACCAACATCCTGATTCGACAATTTTTGGAATTGACAGCAACGAAAAGCATTTGCAGGAAGCAATTGATTTAGGAGTTATTGACGAAGCAGGAAGTTTTGAAGATTTGCAAAAAGCAGATTTTGTAATTGTTTCGGTTCCGGTAGATGTGGCGCTAACGGTTTTGCCTAAAGTTTTGGACGCTGTAGGAGATAAAACGATTGTTTTTGAAGTAGGATCGACTAAAAAGCCAATTTGTGAAGCAGTAGCCAATCACCCGAAAAGAAGAAATTTTATTGCAACGCACCCAATTGCCGGAACAGAGTTCTCGGGACCATCAGCAGCAATAAGAGGCTTGTTTCAAGGAAAAACAAACATTATTTGCGAAGTAGAAAAGACTGCTTTTAAATTACAAGAGAAAGCACTGAATCTTTTTACTTCGATCGGAATGAGAATTCGATATATGGATCCCATTTCTCACGATAAACACATTGCTTACGTTTCGCATTTATCGCATATTAGTTCGTTTATGCTCGGTAAAACGGTAATGAATAAAGAAAAAGACGAACAGGATATTTTTGATATGGCGGGGAGTGGATTTGAAAGCACTGTTCGTTTGGCAAAAAGTTCGCCCGCAATGTGGACACCAATCTTTAAACAAAATAAAGAATACGTTCTCGAAACTTTAGAAGCTTATATATCAAACCTGAGTCGGTTTAGAGATTTGCTAAAAGAAGAAGATTACAACGCCATTTTTGAAGAAATGGAAAGCACAAATAAAATAAAAGAAATACTAAACGGATTAACAACAACTAAAAAGTAAATTAGAATTAAGATGGAAAATAAGAAAGAAATGAGAAAGTGGTTAGAAGATTTCAATTTAAATCACCCACTTGTGATAGCTGAACCTTGTAGTGCAGAAACTGAAGATCAGGTTTTGAAAATCGCTCACGAATTAAAAGATTCAAAAGTTAGCGTTTTCAGAGCCGGAATCTGGAAACCAAGAACTCGTCCAGGAGGATTTGAAGGTGTTGGTGAAATCGGATTAAAATGGTTGCAAAAAGCAAAAGCTGAAACTGGTTTATTAATGGGAACTGAGGTTGCAACTGCAGCTCACTGTAAACTAGCTTTAGAACATGATATCGACGTTTTATGGGTTGGTGCACGTACAACTGCAAACCCATTCGCAGTTCAAGAAATTGCTGATACATTGAAAGGAACTGATAAAATCGTTTTGGTTAAAAATCCTGTAAACCCGGATTTAGCTTTATGGTTAGGTGGTGTTGAGCGTTTACACATGGCTGGAATCGAGAAATTAGGTGTTATTCACAGAGGTTTCTCTACTTACGAAAAAACAAAATACAGAAACATTCCAGAATGGCAGATTGCTATCGAATTACAAAATAAATTCCCTGATTTACCATTAATCATCGATCCATCTCACATTACTGGAGATCGTAAAATGATTTTCGAAGTAACACAAGAGGCTTTAGATTTGAACTACGATGGTATGATTATCGAAACGCACTACGATCCAGACAACGCTTGGTCTGATGCTGCGCAACAAGTAACTCCAGATTCTTTGAAACAAATCATTAAAGATTTGACGATTAGAAAAACGGATGATACTACAGATGAGTACAGCCAAAAAATGACTAAGTTAAGAGCTAATATCGACGTTTTGGATGCTAACTTATTAGAATTGTTAGGAAAACGTATGAAAGTGGCTGACGAAATTGGTCAGGTAAAAAAAGATGCAAACGTTGCGATTCTTCAAAACAACCGTTGGAACGAAATTTTAGGAAAAATGATTTTGGAAGGTGAGAAAAAAGGTCTTACAGAAGAATTTGTTTTGAGAATGTTCAAAGCAATTCACCAAGAAAGTATCGGTCACCAAGAGAAAATTTTCAACGCATAATTTTCTTTCAAACCATATAAGTGATATAAGTTAATTTAAGTTTTAAAAAAAACTTGTTATTGGGTTCAATTATATCACACATTTAAAATTAGATTGTTTTTTATATTAAATCTCCATTGCTTTCGGGTTTTGGAGATTTTTTTTTTGAAAATAAGTAATATCTTCCCAACCTTTTATCGTTTTTTGTTCTCTATAACAATATGAACCTTAATTTTTGTATCATGAAATTAAAATTGTTTTCATCTATGCCACGCATTTTTCAAATGAATTTGAATGTATTGTTTTTCTTTCTCATTTTTACGGGCACAAAAACTTTTGCACAAAGTCCGGAGCTTACCGTTAAAGGAGAGGAAGCTGAGAAAGTAAGAATGAGTCAATTGAAAGTCAATGTGAAAATCGTTGGCAATATTGCTTACACTACAGCCGAAATGCATTTTTTTAATTCGGGAAACCGTCAAATGGAAGCAGAACTTATTTTTCCGTTGCCTGAAAATGTTTCGGTTTCTAGATATGCGATTGATATTAATGGAAAATTGCGAGAAGCTGTTCCGGTAAATAAAAATAAAGGGAAACAAGTTTTTGAAGCCATCGAACATCGTCGTGTCGATCCAGGATTGTTGGAAAAAGTCGATGGGAACAATTTTAAAACTAGAATTTATCCGTTAATGCCAAATGGCGAACGAATTGTTGTTATTGGTTACGAAGAAGAACTTTCGGCTTCAGATAAAGATAATCTGGCGTATCAGCTTTTGAGCCGTTATCCTAAAAAGCTAGATAAATTCGAAATTAATGTTTCGGTTTTAGGTGTTGCTGCAAAACCTGTTGTGACGGGAGATTCTGAAAAAGAAATTGTTTTCTCAAAATGGAATCAATCTTTTGAAGCTTCTGAAAAGAAAGAAAACTATCAGCCTGCTGAAAAATTACTTTTTAAAATTCCAATTCAGCAAGATATTCCGAGTGTTGTAATGCAGAATGCTGGTGGGCAATATTATTTTTATGGAAATAATTTTGTTGAAGGAAACAAAACTGCTAAAAAAACTCCAGCTTCAATTGGTATGATTTGGGATAATTCTTTAAGTTGTCAGAATCGTGATCTAAAGAAAGAATTGGATTTGCTGGAAGCTTATTTTCAGAAAATAAAAAATACAAAAGTGACTTTGTATTTTCTGAATTATACTTTCGAAAAACAAAAAGAGTTCGTGATCTCGAACGGTAATTGGTCCGAATTAAAAGCGATTTTAGAAAAAACAAAATACGATGGCGGAACTCGTTTCTCTCAAATTAACTTTGAAAATCAAGATGAATATTTATTTTTCTCTGACGGATTATCTTCTTTGAGTGAAAATCTTCTTCCAAAAACTAAAAAACCTGTTTATACCATTACCTCTTCTGTTTCTGCAGATTTTGCTTTTTTGAATTTTTCTTCAATGAAAACGGGAGGTAATTTTATCAATTTAAATCAGATAAATGCTGAAACGGCTTTGGATAAATTGACAAATACAAATTTGAAGTTTCTAGGCATAAAAGAGAATTTAACCGTAACCGATTTATTTCCTATGGAAGGAACTTCGGTTTCAGGGAATTTTAGTTTTTCTGGTATTTCTTTGAATCCAAAAAATGAAATCACGTTGTTATTTGGCTATGATAATGAAGTTACTTTAGAAAAGAAAATTATGCTTGATGTAGCGGTTCAAAATTCTAATGACGTAAATGTTGAAAAACTATGGGCGCAGAAAAAAATTGCCAATCTTGAATTGCAATACACTAAAAACGCAGATGAAATTGAGCTTTTTGGGAAGAAATTCGGAATTGTAACCAAAAACACATCATTGATTGTTCTCGAAAATGTTCGGGATTATATTATGTACGATATTTTGCCGCCAGCAGAATTACGTGCTGAATTTGATTTAATCAAAAAACAGGAACATGATGTTACATTGGCACAGCAAAAAAATAATTGGGAGAGTATTGAAAGTTATTTTGCCAGTATAAACGCTTGGTGGAAAAAAGACGTCAAATACGCAGGGCAGAAAATCGCATCTAAATATAAGTACAATAGACAAGTTCCACCGCCACCGCCACCTCCAAATGGTAGAAATAGAGCTAGAAATATGGAAAGAAGAGTAGCCTCTGAAACTATAAAAGGAGATCCTGATGCAGTACTGACAGTTGATGAGCCTATTGGAAAAGGGCCAGTTGCAACAGTAATTGAAGGAGATAATGCTGTATATAATACGCCTCCTCCGTCATCTGCGGTAAAAGTGGATCAGGTAAAATTTGTTTCGCCAGTTGTTGCAAAAGCAGAAGAGGTTACTGATGACGTACCAAAAATTGTTGAATTAAAAGATAAAAAAGTTGGTAGTGAATTAATTAAGGAAGATTCAGATTTTACTAAATTACAAGACACAATAGCTGTAGGATACGCAGCACAAAAAAAATCTGATGTTGTTGATGCTATAGGTGAAGGTACTTCAAAAAACAAAGATCTTTTGCAAGATTTAAATTTCAGTAGAGGTTATTTATCTGGAGATTCAAAAAAGCCTTTAATTATAGTTGATGGTCAGTTTTATGAAGGTGAATTAACCGATTTAAAATCAGAAGATATTGAAGCGGTGGATGTTTTGAAAGATGCCGCGAGAATTGCTACTTATGGCAGCAAAGGAGCAAATGGAGTTATTATTATAACAACAAAAAAGAAGTCTTCAAATAATGGAGTCGTTCAAACAAAAAGTTGGAATCCAGATCGATTATATTTAAAAGCGTTGGCATCGGCGCCAAAAGAGAAACAATACGATTTGTATCTTGATTTGAGAAAAGCGCAAGAGAGAAATCCAAGCTTTTATTTTGATGTGGCGCACTTTTTCTACAATCAAGGAGATGTTAAGAAAGCATTGCAAATCATCAGCAATATTGCCGATTTAGGTTTAGAAAATTATCAGCTTTATAAAACATTGACTTATACTTTGAGACAATGGAAAGATTATCAGGATGCCGTTTTTACTGCAAAACAAGTTGTAAAATGGAGATCTCACGAACCTCAGAGCTTAAGAGATTATGCTTTGGCGCTTGAAGATGCCGGAAAATATCAAGAAGCATTTGATGAATTGGTAAAATCGCTTGAAGTGAATTATTATGGAGAAATGAGCGGACAATACGAAGGTATTGAAGATATTGTTTTGATGGATGTTAATCGTTTAATGTCTGAGCATTCTGGTTTAAAAACGGGAAAACTAGACAAAAAATACCTTGCTAAAATGCCGGTTGATATCAGAATTATTATGAACTGGAACCAAATGGATATTGATTTAGATTTACATGTAATTGAGCCAACAAATGAAGAATGTTATTACAGCCATACTTCAACACAAATTGGAGGAAGATTTTCAAAAGATTTCACAGAAGGTTACGGCCCAGAGCAATATATCATCAGAAATGCGGTGAAAGGGAAATATCAAATCAAGACTAATTATTTTGGGGAAAGCGAATTAACCGAAAGTGGTCCAGCAACAATTATGGTTGAAATTTATACCACAAAAGCGGGCAAAGTATCGAGAACTTTAAAAACAATTCAGCTAGGAAAAGTAAAAGAGAATGAAACTTTAGCCGAAATAGTTTGGTAAAGTCTGCAAATTAAGGATATGTCTTTCAAATTTAAAAGGCGAAATTGCGTTGTTCCATTCTAAAAACGTAATTTTGCCTTTTATTTTTTAGGTTTTAAAGCGTAATCTAAAATCTAAAATTTACAATCTAAAATTAAAGAATGACAGGAACCGTATACAAATCTACAGGAAGCTGGTACACCGTAAAATCTCAAAATGGAGATTTTGTGGAATGCCGTATGAAAGGGAAATTCAGAATAAAAGCTATTAAAAGTACCAATCCTATTGCTGTAGGTGATATTGTTGATTATGAGTTGGATGAAACTTCAGATGCCATAACAGGAACAATTCATACTATTCACGAAAGAAAAAACTATATCGTTCGTAAATCGGTTAACTTATCAAAACAGATTCACATTATTGCTTCTAATATCGATCAGGTTTTTTTATTGATCACAATTGATAATCCGCCAACAACGACAAGTTTTATTGATCGTTTTTTGGTTACTGCAGAAGCATATGGAATCGAAGCCATTCTTGTTTTTAATAAAATTGATACTTTAACAGAGCAGACTTTAGACGATCAGCTTTATCTGCAGCATATTTATGCTGAAATTGGATATAAATGTCTTCGTATTTCTTCGACAGAAAACAAAGGTGTTGACAAGCTAAAAGAAATGATGATTGGTAAAGTAAGTATGTTTTCTGGACATTCTGGTGTTGGAAAATCAACTTTGGTTAACGCACTAGAACCGAGTCTTCATTTAAAAACTTCGGTAATTTCAGAACAAAGCAAGCAAGGGCAACACACCACAACTTTTGCCGAAATGTATGATTTGTCTTTTGATGCTCGAATTATTGATACGCCGGGAATTAAAGGTTTCGGAATTGTTGACATGGAGCCTTCGGAAATCAGTGGTTATTTTCCGGAATTCTTCAAACTGAAAGATCAATGTAAGTTTAACAACTGTTTACACAAAGAAGAACCGCATTGTGCTATAAAAGCAGCGTTAGAAAAAGATGAAATCGCATGGTCACGATATAATAGTTACCTTAAAATTCTTGAAGGTGACGAAGAGCATTACCGCACCGATACGTATGGTGAAGACCGTGCTGCGAGTGATGAAACACGTAAGTAATTAAAATTCCAATTTTAAAATTCCAAATTCCAAAGCAGAATACGAGAATGATTTTATTGTAGAGATGCACTGCAGTGCATCTAACGTATTGATTTTAAAATCTTTTTAATCCGTGTAATCTGTGGCTAAAAATAAAAATAAAGAATGAGAGTAGTTATCCAAAGAGTTTCCCAAGCATCAGTAACTGTTGAAAATCAAATAACAGCCGACATTCAAAAAGGTTTATTGGTTTTAGTCGGAATAGAAGATGCCGATACACAAGAAGATATTGATTGGTTGGCTGGGAAAATCATTAAAATGAGAATTTTTGGAGACGAAAATGATGTTATGAATTGTTCGGTGCAGGATATTGACGGCGATATTATTGTTGTAAGTCAGTTTACACTTCATGCATCCACTAAGAAAGGAAACCGTCCTTCTTATATAAAAGCCTCAAAACCAGATTTTGCAATTCCGACGTATGAGAATTTTGTTCAAGCAATAGAAAAAGAGTTGGGCAAGAAAGTGCAAACAGGAATTTTTGGCGCCGATATGAAAGTCAGTCTTCTCAATGACTGGCCGTTACCATTGTAATGGATAGCAAAAACAGAGAGTAAAAATATTATTAAACATTTGTTAAGGATTTCTGAAAAAAATATATATTTGACGAAAATCCCTACTAATGAAAAACCTTTTTTTTGCTTTATCTTTATTCTTAACAACCCTTAATTCATTCGCCCAAAAGAGCAATTATCCTATTCTTTCTATTCCAGATAGTTTAAAACAGAACGCCAATGCTGTTCTCCGTTTAGACCAAATGGATATTGTTATTGCTTCGCAAAGAAGTATGAATATTAAGACCCAAAGAGTGGTTTCTGTTTTAAATGAAAAAGGTTTAAATAATATTGATGCATTCTGTCATTACGATAAAACAACTTCAATAAAAAATATCGAAGCTGTAGTTTATGATGCATTGGGGAATGAAATTAAAAAAATCAAAAGAAAAGATTTTAAAGATCAGAGCGCTGTAGGTGGAAGTACTCTTTTTTCCGATAATCGAGTGCTTTATTTAAATTATACACCCATTTCATATCCTTTTACAATTGCTTACACCAGCGAAGTCGAAACTTCGAATACTGCATTTATACCAAAATGGTATTTTATTGGAAGTTATTATTTGAGCGTAGAAAAATGCGTTTTGAATGTAACTTTCCCGAAAGGATTGGGCTTTAAGAAAAAAGAGTTCCAATTTGATAACTTCAACATAACCAAAACAGCCGATACAGATACAAATCTGAGTTATACAGCAACAAATATCACGGCTCAGAAACAAGAAGATCTTAGCCCTTCTCCTTCAGATCTTTTTCCTAAAGTCATGATGGGATTAGAAAACTTTCACTTAGAAGGAGTGGACGGAAATGCTACTACTTGGGAAGCATTTGGAAAATGGTATGAAGATAAAATCTTAACCGGTACGACTGTTTTGACAGAAGAGACCAAAGCAAAAATTAAAGCATTGGTTGGAGATGAAAAAGATCCTATCAAGAAAGCTAAAATCATTTACGATTATGTACAAAAAAAATCGCGATATGTAAACATTGCAATTGGCATTGGCGGTTGGAAACCCATGTTAGCCAACGATGTTGATCGTTTAGGATATGGAGATTGCAAAGCATTGTCAAACTATACAAAAGCACTTTTACAGGTTGTAGATGTCCCATCTTATAATACTATTTTATATGGCGATCGTTACAAAGAAAATATTCAATCTGATTTTGTTTCGATGCAAGGGAATCATATGATTTTGGCGATTCCTAATAAAGATAATTATATCTGGTTAGAATGTACGAGTCAAGACGATCCGTTTGGATATCAAGGAACTTTTACTGACGATCGCGATGTTTTGGTTGTAAAACCTGAAGGAGGCCAAATTGTAAGAACTAAAATCTATGATGATAAAGGAAACACGCAAGTAGGTAAAGGAGTTTACACAATTGATCCAACTGGGAATTTTTCTGGCACTTTAAAAATAGCCTCTCAAGGAAGTGTGTATGCTTCTAAATCTCGAGTAGAAACCATGCAACCAAATGAAAAAGAGGAACATTACAAAGAGTATTGGGATAATATCAACAACTTGAAACTAGGTAAAATTACTTTTACGAATGATAAAGAAAATATTCGTTTTACCGAGGATGTTCAGATAAGCGCTGTAAATTATGGAGCTATTACGGCTAACAAAATGATTTTTGTGGTCGATGCTTTCAATCAATATACAGGAAGTGTAAAACGAATTAGAAACCGAAAAAATCCTTTTCAAATTCAACGTGGTTTTTTAGATACCGATGAAATTGAAATCAATCTTCCAGAAGGTTTCAGTATCGAATTCCTGCCTTCCAATTATGAACTAAAAGGCAAATTTGGTGAATACAAAACCGAAATCATTAAAAAAGACAATAATAAACTGACTTATAAAAGATCGATGTTTTTAAATAAAGGAAAATATTCGAACAAAGAATATGACGAGTATCGCCTATTTATGGAACAAGTCTCGAGAAACGATAACGCCAAAATAATATTAACCAAAAACTAACAAGTGTAACCAAAGTAAACCAAAAATTACCAATGAAAATTATTAAATTATTTAGTCTCACTGTGCTTTTATTGATCGCTTCAAAAGCGATGTCGCAGGAATTTAAATTAGGAAAAGTATCCATTGCAGAATTAGAACAAAAGTCGCATCCGAAAGATTCGGCAGCGATAGCCGCTATTTTGTATAAAAAAGGAACAGCAAGAATTGAATATGATGCTAATGATGGTTTTGTTACAGTGACAGATGTAGAAACCAGAATTAAAATTTACAAGAAAGAAGGCCTAGATTGGGCTAATCAGGATGTGTGGTACTATAATTATCCTAGTCTGAGAGAGAAAGTGTCTTTTTCAGATGCTGTAACTTACAACATAGTTGGAGGTAAAATTGAAAAAACGAAGCTTAAAAGTGATGGCGTTTTTGAAGAAGTATTAAATAAATATAAAAGCTTAAAAAAAATAACAATGCCTAATGTAAAAGAAGGTTCTGTTATTGAATTTAAATATAGTATTAAATGTCCACAGGAAATAATAAGAGATTGGGATTTTCAAACGAGTATTCCAGTGAACTATTCTGAATTTTCAACATTCATTCCCGAATATTACACTTTCAGTCCAAGACAAAAAGGTTATTTTTTTCCAAAGGCAACAACAGCAAGGGTTGCCAAAAGTATCACTTTTAATAGCAAGGAAAGATCGGGTGGACGTGTGACATCGACTAATTTCTCTACTGATTACTTAACTTATATGGAAGATCAGGTTACGTACAAAGCGGTAGATTTTCCAGCAATGAAAGATGAGGCATATGTTAACAATATTGATAATTACACATCGTCTGTTGCTCACGAATTGTCAATGACTAAATTTCCAAATCAGGTGCTTAAAGAATATTCTGCAGATTGGGCTTCGGTTGTAAGAACAATTTATGATTATGATGATTTTGGTCCTGAACTTAATAAAACAGGCTATTTTGAAGATGATTTGAAAAAAATACTTTCAGGAATTAATACACCGGAGGAGAAAATCTTAGTGATTTTAAATCACGTAAAATCAAACGTAAAATGGAATAAATATTACGGTTACGGCTGTGATAATGGAGTTAAAAAGGCGTACAAAGAAAAAACGGGAAATATTGCCGATATAAATTTAATGCTTACAGCGATGCTTCGTTATTCAGGATTAACAGCAAATCCAGTTTTGGTAAGTACACGTTCAAACGGAATAGCGTTGTTTCCTAACAGAACGGCATTCAATTATGTAATTGCTGCAGTAGAAACTCCAAACGGATATGTTTTACTAGATGCGTCAGAAAAATTTACGGTTCCGAATGTTTTGCCATTAAGAGTTTTAAATTGGTCAGGAAGATTGATTAGAAAAGACGGTTCATCAGAAGAAATTAATTTAATGCCAGAAAAAACTTCTGTTGATAATGTTTTTATGAATTACAGTATCGATAGCGCTGGAAAAGTTACAGGAAAAACAAGAAGACAATACATGGATTATAACGCCATGATTACGCGTGGCAATATTGAAGGTTTAAAAGAAGAAGAATATTTAGAAAAGCTCGAAAACAAGAATAAAAAAATAGAAATTAGCGATTATTCAAAAACAAACGAAAAGGATATCCTTCTTCCAATTATAGAAACTTATTCTTTTACTGGAAACGATTTGTGCGAAGTTATTGGAGGTAAAATTTATTTGAATCCAATGTTGTTTTTTGCAACAAATAATAATCCGTTTAAGCAGGAAACAAGAGAATATCCAGTAGATTTTAGTTTTCCATTTACAGATAAGTACAGTATTAATATTGAAATTCCAGAAGGCTTTGTGGTTGAAACATTGCCAGCCCCAGCTGCTGTAACAATGGAAGATAATTTGGGCGTTTTTAAATTTAACATTGCGGCAAACGACAATAAACTTCAGTTGTCTATTTTGCATCAAATAAATGAAGCTATCGTATCTGCTGAAAAATATGAGATGCTGAAAGAGTATTATAAAACAATGGTAGAAAAAGAAACGGAAAAAATCGTTCTGAAACGTATTTAATTATGCCAAGATTCCTTCTAATTTGTATTGCCCTTTTGGGAAGTACAATAACTATTCAAGCTCAAAATTATGACTTGGGAAAAGTAACTATTGCAGAGTTAAATGAAAAAGTTCATCCTAAAGATAGCAGCGCACCCGCTGCTATCTTGTTTAAAAAAGGAAGAACTTATTTTGGCTATAATAAAGATGTTGGATTTTATGCGAACCATGTCTGCGAAGTGAAAATCAAAATTTATAAAAAAGAAGGTTTAAGCTGGGCCGACCAGAAAGTGCGTTTTTATATCGGTTATGACAAGTTAAATGAAGACCGTTTGGAATTTTCAGATGCTGTGACCTATAATTTAGAAAATGGCAACATCGTAAAAACTAAATTAAATAATCAAGGTGAGTTTAAAAACAAAATCAATCAATATTGGAAAGAAAAGACGATTACTTTGCCCAATGTAAAAGTAGGTTCTATTATTGAATACAAATATGTTTTAAGATCTGAAAATCTGGTAAAGTTTCCCGACTTTGATGTTCAGTTCAGTATTCCTGTTGACTATTTTTATTACAAAACACAGATTCCAGAATTTTATATCTATAAACCCATTTTAATTGGAGGAATTCCGTTAGAAACAGAATCTAAATTTACAAGCGCTAGTCAGAGTTTTGATAATGCTTACAGTCAGACAAGCTCATTTAATTATAAACAGATTGAAACCTTTTATAAAGGAAAAGATGTTCCGGCATTAAAAGAGGAACCTTACATTAATAATCTTGAAAATTATCGCGGAAGCATTCAGCAAGAATTAGAAAGAGTGCGTCTTCCGGATCAGCCTGTAAAAGATTACAGTTTAACTTGGGAAGGTGTTGCAAAAACTATTTTTAAAGATGACAGCTTTGGGAAACAATTAAATCAAGGCAGTTTGTTTACAGACGATCTGAATAAATTATTGTCTAATGTAGAAGACAAAAAGGAAAGATTAAATCTGATTTTTACGTATGTTAAAAATCGAATGAATTGGAATGAGATTAATAGCTGCTATACAGAAAAAGGAGTCGAAAAAGCTTATAAAGACCAAACTGGTAATGTCGCAGAAATCAATTTTATTCTGATAAATATGCTTCGTGCGGCTGGTATAGAAGCCAATCCTGTTTTGGTAAGCACAATACAAAACGGACTTCCAGTGTATCCAACAAGAACGGGATTTAATTATGTCATAGTTGCGGCCGAAATTGATGGTAAAAAAACTCTTTTGGATGCAAGTCATAAACTCACAGCGCCAAACATTTTACCATTAAACGTTTTAAATTGGAACGGAAGATTAATCAAAAAAGATGGCAATTCTGAAGAAATTCAATTAGATCCAACACAGCAGTCTAAAGAAATTTACAGTCTTATAGTTAAAATAAATCCTGACGGAAAAATGAATGGTCAGGCTCGAGTTCAAAGAACAGATTATGATGCGTACAGTTTTAGAGAAGAAAACAATACTAAAACGGAAGATGCTTATCTTGAAAAATTAGAGAATAGATTGGGAGGTTTAGAGATTTCAAATTATGCAATCGAAAATCAGAAATCAAACTTAGATCAGTCGGTCATAGAAACTTTTTCTTTTGCTTCAAGCAACCGTTCGGATATTATTGATGGGAAGATTTTTGTAAATCCTTTATTATTTTTTACCCAAAGTAAAAATCCGTTCAATCAAGAAAAAAGGCAAATGCCTGTTTATTTTGGATATAAAAACATAGAAAAATTTAATTTGAATATTGAAATTCCGCAGGGATATACTGTAGAATCACTTCCTAAACCATTCAGAATATCTTCAGAGGACAAGCTGATCTCTTTTATTTTAAATTTTTCGGTTTCTGAAAACAAAATTCAAATTGTGAGTCAAAAAGAAATCAACAGTAGTATTTTTGCAGCGGAGGATTACGGAATGATAAAAGAGTTTTTTCAGAAGATGATCGTAAGCCAAAATGAAAAAATAATTCTTAAAAAGATATAAAAAGATGGATTTAAAAAATGCACAATTAGCTGTTGATACTTGGATAAAAGAACATGGTGTTCGCTACTTTAACGAATTGACCAATATGGCACAGCTGACAGAAGAAGTTGGCGAAGTTGCAAGAATCATTGCGCGCCGTTATGGAGAACAATCTGAAAAAGAAAGCGATAAAAACAAAGATTTAGGAGAAGAATTGGCAGATGTTGTTTTTGTCGTGCTGTGTTTAGCCAACCAAACAGGAATTGATTTACAAGCATCTTTCGATAAAAAAATGGATCTAAAATCGGTTAGAGATAAAGATCGTCACAAAAACAATGATAAATTGAAATAATTGTGAAATATCACTCATAAGCTTTGAATTATGAGTTTTGAATTTTGAATTATGAATGTGGAGTGGTAAATTGCGGGGCTGAATTATGTTTCTAAATCATTCCTAATTCATAATGCACAACTTACAATTAAAAAAATGAATTTAAAATTAAGCACGAATTCAATATTCACTATTGATGATTCGCAACTAAATATCACTGGTTCTAAAAGTGAAACGAACCGCTTATTGTTATTAAAAGCATTATTTCCAAATATTACTTTAGCCAATACTTCCAACTCAGACGACAGCGAAGTAATGCAGAAGGCATTAGCAGGAAATGATGAAATTGTAGATATTCATCACGCAGGAACAGCAATGCGTTTTCTTACGGCTTATTTTTCGGTTAACGAAGGTAGAGAAGTGGTTTTGACAGGTTCTAGCAGAATGCAAGAACGTCCGATTAAAATTTTAGTGGAAGCTTTGGCACAATTGGGTGTTGAGATTTCATATGAGAAAGAAGTAGGATATCCGCCAATTCGAATTAAAGGAAAAAAAGTTACAGATTCAAAAGTAACTTTGGCAGCAAATGTAAGCAGCCAATATATTTCGGCACTTTTATTAGTCGCTTCAAAATTAGACAATGGTTTAGAACTGACTTTAGAAGGAGAAATTACTTCGATACCGTATATCAAAATGACTTTGGCTTTGTTAGCTGATTTAGATATTAAAACGAGTTTTGAAGGAAATGTGATTAAGGTATTCCCTAAAGAATCAGTTGAAACTAAAGAAATGGTGGTAGAGTCAGACTGGAGTTCGGCTTCTTATTTCTTTAGCCTTGTGGCTTTGGCCGATGCAGCAAAAATTACTTTAAGTAGTTATAAAGAAAACAGTCTTCAGGGAGATTCTGAATTGGTTTCTCTTTATGAAAAAATGGGGGTGAAAACAACTTTCCAAAACAACAAAATGACTTTGGAAAAGGTTTCTGGATTCAATTACGAAGATGTAAATTTTGAATTGAACAATACGCCAGATATCGCTCAAACTATCGTAGTTACTTGTTTAGGTTTAGGAATTGGATGTCATCTAACAGGACTTCATACTTTAAAAATTAAAGAAACAGACCGACTAGAAGCTTTAAGAATTGAGCTTACAAAATTAGGAGCTAATATTTCTGTTACTAATGATAGCTTGACTTTATTGCGTTCTGGCGATATTAATCATGATGTGCATATTGCAACATACAACGATCACCGTATGGCAATGGCATTTGCACCATTGGCAATAAAAGTCCCGATTATTATTGACGATGCCGAAGTAGTTTCCAAATCTTACCCAGATTTCTGGAACGATTTAAAAGCTTTAAACTTTCAAATAACAGAATTGTAAACTTTTTTGAACCATATAAGTATATCAGTTCAATTAAATTAAAGATCAATAAAACAAGGCCTCTGGTTTTAATCAGAGGTTTTTTTATGCGTATTTAAATAGCTAACCCGACAGGTTTTAAAAATCTGTCGGGTTTATAATGTTGATTTGGCGCTATTTAAAATTTCAGCTAGAATGAACTTATATTTCTTATATGGTTCGAAAAAGTTAAAATTGACTTAAAGAATAGCTTTTTAAGTCAATGTGAAACCTCAGTAAATCAAGGACTTTTGAAAATAAACGTCAAAAGACTTGACAACGCCTATCTCACAATCGTATATTTGCAACCGATTTAAATTTTTAGATAAACAAATCTAAAAGCTACACTCTAAAATCAACAATTCAAATATGAAATTATCACACTTCAATTTCAATTTACCGAAAGAACTTTTGGCTGAATTCCCAGCAGAAAATAGAGATGAATCTCGTTTAATGGTAATTGACCGTAAAAAAAACACTATCGAACATAAAATGTTTAAAGACGTGATCAACTATTTTGATGACGGAGACGTTTTAATTCTTAATAATACAAAAGTTTTCCCTGCACGTTTGTACGGAAACAAAGAAAAAACTGGAGCTAGAATTGAAGTTTTCTTATTAAGAGAATTAAATTCTGAGCAACGCCTCTGGGATGTTTTGGTTGATCCAGCTAGAAAAATCCGTATTGGTAACAAACTTTATTTTGGTGATGACGATTCGTTAGTTGCTGAGGTAATCGACAATACAACTTCTCGTGGTAGAACATTGCGTTTCTTATACGATGGGTCTTACGAAGAATTCCGAAACAAATTGACAGAACTTGGAGAAACTCCAATTCCTAAATACATCAACAGAGAAGTTACTGCTGAAGATGCTGAAAGATACCAAACAATCTACGCAAAAGAAGAAGGAGCTGTAGCGGCACCAACTGCTGGTTTACACTTCTCAAAACACCTTTTGAAAAAATTAGAAATCAAAGGAGTAAATTTTGCTGAGGTAACTTTACACGTTGGTTTAGGGACTTTTAACCCAGTTGAGGTAGAAGATTTATCTAAACACAAAATGGATTCTGAGGAATTGATTATCACTCAAAAAGCGTGTGATATTGTAAACGAAGGAAAAGCAAAGAAAAAACGTATTTGCGCAGTCGGAACAACTTCTATGCGTGCAATTGAAAGTTCTGTTTCTTCTGCTAATACTTTGAATCCTTACGAAGGATGGACAAATAAATTTATTTTCCCTCCTCACGATTTCAGTATTGCAAACTGTATGATTACAAATTTCCACACACCAAAATCGACATTGTTAATGATGATTTCTGCTTTCTGTGGACATGATTTAATGAAAAAAGCATACGATGAAGCGATCAAAGAAGGATACAAATTCTATTCTTACGGAGACGCGATGTTAATTCTTTAATTAGAATTTATATTATAAAGAAGACCCGACAGTTTTTTAGAAGCTGTCGGGTTTTTGTTTTTTAATGGTTTCAAGTTTCAGGTTTCAAGCTTGAGTTTCGTTGTGAAATTTAAACGCAAAGTTCGCAAGGATTTTTATCTAAGCTAACGTTTACAAACGCTAAGTTCGCAAAGCTTTGCGTTCTTTTGCACGTGGCAAACACAAACTGAGTAAAAAAACCTTGTGACCTTTGCGTTTAAAATCGCAAAGTTCGCAAAGCTTTGCGTTCTTTTACATTCGGCAAACACAAACTGAGTAAAGAAAACCTTTGCGAACTTTGCGGTTAAAAGACACACCACCTATTAACTTGAAACCTTAAACCTGAAACAAAACAAACAATTTTTGTTATTTTAGCAGACAAAACAAAAACACAATGACTTTTCAAAATACACGCGAATTTGCACGAGATTTAGATTCGAAAGACACACTAAACCACTATCAGGAACAATTTATTTTTCCAAAAGTAAACGACAAACGAGTAATTTATTTTACAGGAAATTCACTAGGATTACAGCCAAAACGAACCAAAGCTTATGTTGATGAAATAATGGATGATTGGGCAAATTTGGCAGTTGAAGGTCATTTTTATGCTGAAAAACCTTGGTGGGATTATCAAGAAAGATTTGCAGAACCGTTGAGTAAAATTGTGGGTGCGCTTCCATCTGAAGTTACGGTGATGAATACTTTGACTGTAAATCTTCACTTACTGATGGTTTCTTTTTACCAGCCAAAAGGGAAGCGTTATAAAATTATCTGCGAAGAAAAAGCTTTCCCGTCAGATCAATATATGTTTCAAAGTCAGGTCAATTTTCATGGTTATAAACCTGAAGATGCGATTGTAGAAATTAAACGAAGAGAAGGAGAACACAATATTCGCTTAGAAGATGTTTTAGCAAAAATTGAAGAAGTTGGCGATGAGCTGGCATTAGTTTTAATTGGTGGAGTTAATTATTATACCGGACAAGTTTTTGATATTAAAACCATCACCGCCGCAGGACAAAAAGCTGGAGCCAAAGTAGGATGGGATTTGGCGCACGCTGCAGGAAATATCAAATTAGAACTTCATGATTGGAATGTAGATTTTGCTGCTTGGTGCAGTTATAAATATATGAATTCAGGCCCAGGAAATGCTTCGGGTTGTTTTGTTCACGAAAAACATCATAATTCAGACTTGCCAAGATTTGCAGGATGGTGGGGACACAACAAAGAGCGCCGTTTTAAAATGGAACCTAATTTTGATCCGGTTCACGGTGCAGATGGATGGCAGATTAGTAATCTTCCGGTTTTATCTTTAGCGCCATATTTGGCTTCAGTAGAAATGTTTGCTGAGGTTGGAATGGATACTTTAATTGCAAAACGCGATCATATTACTTCTTACTTGGAATTTATTCTTCATGAAATTGATAAAGAAGTAGAAAGTACCTTCGAAATTATCACACCTTCTAACCCAAAAGAAAGAGCCTCGCAATTATCTGTTTTTCTTCACGGAGAAGGAAGAGCATTGTTTGATTATTTAATGAAAAATGGTGTCATTACAGATTGGCGCGAACCAAACGTTATTCGTTTAGCACCAGTTCCGTTATATTGCTCTTATGAAGATATGTATGATTTCGGACAAATTCTGAAAAAAGGAATTTTAGGGAAGTAAAGTCTCGCAAAGTCGCAAAGTCGCAAAGTTTTTTTTAAGCCACAGATTAAAAGGATTAAAAAGATTTTTTTAAATAGCCTCCGGCTTTAGCTGGAGGTGTTAAAGATGAAGTTAAGAGGGCTAGCCAAACAAGTATATTTAGACTGCACCCAAAAGTTTAGACAAATTAATAATTAAGTTTTATAATAATGAGCTCGATATTGTATCGGGCTCATTGCTTTTAGATTAAGTTTTATTCTGTCATTATTATAATAATTAATATACTCAATAATCTCCTGTTTTAATTGACCAATGGAACTGTATTTTTTAAGATAAAACAACTCTGATTTTAATGTTCCAAAGAAGTTTTCAATAATTGCATTGTCAAGACAATTTCCTTTTCTGGACATACTCTGTTTAATTCCTTTTTCTTTTAATAAGCATTGGTACTGTTTCATTTGATACTGCCATCCTTGATCAGAGTGCAGCGTTAAATTAGTATTGTCGGGTATTTTCTTAAATGCTTTTTCAAGCATCACGGCTACCTGATTAAATACAGGTCTTTCAGCCAGTTCATAACTAACTATTTCTCCATTAAACAAATCAATTATTGGTGATAAATATAATTTTTTTCCTGAGACGTTAAATTCAGTTATATCGGTCGCCCATTTTTGATTAGGCACTGATGCTTTAAAGTTTCTGCTCAGAATATTTGGGGCAATCCTGCCTTGTTCTCCTTTATAGGATTTATATTTTTTAACTCTGATCAGGCTTTTTAATCCCAACGATTTCATTAGCCTTAAAACTGTTTTATGATTGATGATTATCCCTTGAAGCTTTAACTCACTAGTGATCCTCCTGTATCCGTAACGCCCCTTATGCTTAGAATAAATTGATTTTATAAGTTCTTTTACTTTTTTGTATTTATCAGCTGTTTTACTCTGTTTTTGATAATAATAAAAACTGCTGCGCGCCACATTACTGCAATTTAAAAGTAATTTTAAATCATAGCGATGCCTTAATTCCATTATGACTTGCGATTTTTGGCTTTTTCTTCGGCTTGAATTAAGGCTTGTAACTTTTTTAGATAATCAATTTCACAGCGTAATGCTTCATTCTCCAACAGAAGTTCTTCTTCCCTGGTTAAAGGTTTTTCAGATTTACTTTTTTTATCTTTAAAATCACTCATAGATTTTGGTCTCCCTTTTGGTTTTAGTTTTAATCCTTCTAAACCAAAATTAGCAAAATCTTTTTTCCATTTAATGATAATTGAATCCGAAGGAATGTTAAATCGCAAACGAGCTTCTCTTAAAGATAATGAATCCCTGCAAATTGACTTTAAAACCTTTAATTTAAAACCAATCGGATAAACCTGATTTTTTCGTGACATTAAACCTGCCCTTCCATATTCCCTGTAAAAACTGACCCATTTGCGTATATTAGATTTGCTGGTTCCTTTCTCGCTAGATGCTAATGCAAATGAATAATGTTTAACAACTACTAATTCTACACACTCAAGTTTGAATTCATAGCTGTGCTTGACTTTTCTTTCCATAAAAATGCCCCCAAATAGCGTCTAACTTTTTGGGGGCAGTGCAATTTTGGTTAAAGCCTTTTTCTTTTGATGACTTTTTCATCCAAGTTTTAGCTGAATGCTATTAAACTTAAAAATAAAAACTTTGCGCCTTCGCGACTTTGCGAGCATCAATCATTCAGCTTGAAAAATAAAAAACAGCGAGAAACAAACATCAAATCTTCAAATCTTATAAACTTTTCAAAAAATTCTGTAATAATTATTATAGCAGATATTAAGTACTTTGTGATGTATAATTTTTTTAAAACTTATAATCATGAAAGGCTTATATATTTTATTGACCGTATTATTTTTAACTTCTTGTCAACAACAAAACAAAGAAGATATAAATAAAGCTAAACAAGCCAGCATTGATTCAATGAAAGTTGAGATTAACAAACAGCGTGTTATCGATTCGATGAAGACTGAAATGGCAAAATTAAACGAGGAAAAGATCGAAGCTCAAAAGGAGAAAGTTGTCGTAGTGCATCAACAAGCCGCTGCTACAACAACAGCTGCTGCACCAGCAAAAAAGAAAGGTTGGAGTGCAACTGCTAAGGGTGCTGTAATTGGTGCTGGAGTAGGAGCAGCAACTGGCGCAATTGTCAGTAAGAAAAAAGGCGAAGGAGCTGTTATTGGTGGTTTAGCTGGAGCAGCATTAGGAACTGGAACAGGAGCTGTTATTGACAGTAAAAACAAAAAGAAAGAATAGTTATCATTTGTATAACTAGATATAAAAAATGGCGAACAATTTATTTGTTTGCCATTTTTAGTTTATTAAAGAATTTTAAAGTTTTAATTTACCGATTCATATTCCCTATTGCAACAATCAACAAAATTAAAAAAAGCTAAATTATTATTGTTATAACACAATTTCATATAAGAGCTGTCAGGGAATTCATAAACATCCCATACCATTCCAAAACCTATTGAGCCTGTATTAGGGCCAATTAAATTTACTACTTTGTTATATGTCATTCCTTCTTTTACTTTACAGAAGTCATTTATAGATATTGTTCTATTTTTTTGGTTTGGTTCACTAGGAAGAATACCTGTTTTTGCAGTAGATGGAATAGAGGTTTGATTCGATTTTAATTGATATTCTCTTTTACAAGGATCAATAAAAAGTATTTTATTCAGTTTGTCGTTTTTATAGATTAGTTTCATTTTGCATTCATAATCTAAATTGTAGATAAAATTTGATTTTGATTTTTCTTGCGGTTTGCCAATAAATTTTTCTATATCGGCACGTTTTGTTCCAATATTAATTTTACAAAAATCTTTAATCTTTAAATTATCTTTAGCAAAACAACTCATCAGAGAGAATAATACAAATGTTAAACTAGCGGTTATAGTTTTTTTAAACATGGTTCTTGATGTTTTATCAATATAATAATTTCAAGTTAAGTTTGTATGTTGGAATTTAAATGACATTTAATTCTGATTTATAAAAAAACGAATTGAATTTTATTTTCTATATTTTTATTGAAAAATGAAAACAAACCCCAAATTAGTATCTAATTTGGGGTTTTCAATTTTAAACCAACTCTGAAACGGGAATTTTAATACCAACTAATTCTGATTTACAAGAATCGAGTTGATCAAGATGACCCTTAAAGACTGACGTCGATTCAAATAAATTTTTATAATACTCAATTCCATCTAACAGATTAGATTTAAAAGAATTCCATTTTTTAAGCTGAGCTGCTGTAAGTTCTCCAGAAATAGATTGAATTTCATTTCTAAAATAAGTAATATACATTTTAAGCTCTTTTATAAACAAGTTTGGGCGCTCAGTTCTAATGATCGATTTTCCTTGATAAATATGCTGAATCATATCTTTTAAAGAAACTTCCTGATCAAAATAAGCTAAGTTTGGTTCAGGGCAAATTACTACCCCTTGTGCCTGACCTTTTATTTTAATGTCATTTTCTAGATAAGAAGCATTGGCCAAACCGACACAAAGACATGATTTTTCGGTGATTTTGATTTTGCTTTTCTTAAATTCATCAATAGATATCGTATCTTTTTTTGCTTCTAATTCTTCCAGTTTAATATCCTGATATTTTTTTGAAGCCGTGCAAATTCCATGTGGGTCGTATTCTTTGCTTAAAGCTAAAAATTTCTTCGGACAAGAACTTCCTGCTTTGTTTTCCTGAATTCGCTTTTGCTTTAAAAATTCATTTGTAGTTCCTTTCAAAGTATTAAAAGGAACTCCCAAAGGAGAAATATTGCTTAAATAAAAATCATCTTCTTTGGCATTCATCAGTAGATTACGAGTTTCTTTATCGACAGATGTCGCTTCTGGAACTAATAAAAATGGCGAACCCCAACCTACAGAATCAACATTATATTCGTCTAATAAAAACTCATGTTCTGCTGCAGTTCCAACGCCGCCTTGAACGGTAATTTTTAATTCTAACGGATTTTCAGGAATAGGTTGATTTTTTGCCTGTAAGGCCTTAATCATTAAATCGTGGGCCGATTGTACCAATTGTTCTTTTTTCTGCTTGAATTCTTCTAAAATCGTGCCCAATAAGAGTCCGTCGGTTGCAAAGGCATGTCCGCCGCAGTTTAATCCCGATTCTATTCGGTATTCTGAAACCCAAAGCCCTTTTTTAGCCAAGAAATTTCCTTGTATCATAGCCGATCTAAAATCACTTACTTTTAAGATAATTTTCTTTTTCAGTTCGTTATTTTCATTTGGAAAAAAATCTTTGAAGTTTTCGAAGTAGCCAAACAATCTCGGATTCATTCCAGCAGAAAGCACTACAGAAGATTCTAGATTACTTTTGGCAAAACCTCTTAAAGCGGCATGTGCGTCATTAAACTCAATTGGAAGCTGTTCGTTTTTGACAAAATTATCTTTGTCCAATTTGGTCATAATGTTAACGTCGATTTCTCCTGGAAAAAGATTGGTTTCAATATAATTTTGGATGTTCTCTTTAAAAGCAATTCCGTCATCCAATAAATTCTGAAATCCTTTTTTAATATCAGAAGTATTCGGCAGCATTGACATAAAGTTTTCTAAAGCCGTTTTACTTTCTGCCAATTCTGTTTTAAAATTTTCGAATTTCTCTTTTACAATTTTATCGACTAAATTTAAATAAGAGGTAATTCTTTCAGCGCGGTAGTCGTGAAATTTTTGAGTGATTTCTTCGTAAGGAATATTGAATTTTGTGCTGTAAAAATTACGCATCTTCTCAATCAGATCATCGTCTGCCAAAGCAACAACAGATGAAATTCCGTACTGCGCTACTCGAATCGGACTGTCTATGGTATAAGCCAATCCCATTACTGGAATATGAAAAGTATGCAGATTATTTTTTGTCATTTGTATTCGGATTAAAATAGGAACAAATGAAGAAAAATAAATTTTCCTAAAACCTGATAATTGTCAGGTTTGAAAGTAAAGTTTTTGCGCCACGACTCTAGCGACAGCTAACAGGCGAAGCAATTCACGGTTTTTATTTAAAATGATTAGATTAAAAATATTTCTACGAATTGTAAAAAAATATAGCCCGCGGTTTCAACCGCGGGGAATGTATTGTGAGAATGTGTTATAGAAATGCGTTGAGGAAAATTTTTGTAGAAATTCGTTGCGTTCCTGCGGTTGAAACTGCAGGCTATGTTGCCAGAAAGATTGAAAAAATAATTAGTGAATTGCTTCGCCTATTCGGTGTCGCTCGAGTCGTGGCATAAAAAACTAAATCAAAATCTTCTTCAAGGATTCTGCAATGCTTCTCCACAAAAGATTGTAGAACGATCGATCTTGAAGGCGTTCAACTTCGACTTCGGCGGTTTTGGGTTTTTCTTTCGAATCGTTTTTGACTAATAAATTAGCAACTGCTGTTTTGAGTTTGGATTCTTTTTCAGGATTTTTCTTTTGGTATAATTTTACTTTCAGATCTTCATAATCCAATGAAGCATTTCCTTTCGATCCGTTGTCGTTTCCGTAGAAATTAAAACGGTATTTATTGAAAGTTCCGGTAAAAGTACTGTTGATGTAGGGTTTAGTGAATCTTGTCATAGCTCCAACATCAAAATTTGAAATCACGCCTTGAATATGAAATCCGTCACTTTTGTCCAGAACATTAAAACGCCAATCGACATCAAGCGGAGAATTCTTCATGAAAATACATTTGACTTTAATTTTTACATCATCCGTTTTTTTCAAACCAAAACCGCTTCGCAAATTTGTTGCTTGTAAATTGAATTTGTCAAAAGTTAGCATTCCTGGCCCTTTGGCAAAATCAAGTTCTTCTTCATAAACCAATTTTGATTTTAAAACCTGCAGTGTATCAATTTGAAGTGGGAATTTTAGATTTCGCAATAAATGATTATAAAGATATTTTTTGCTTGGATCGTCTTTTACCATTTTTCCGCGGTAAATATTAGCATCAAAATGATTAATCACCAGCGAATTGGCTTTAAAATAAAAACGGTCGTTTTTAAAACCCCAATCCATTTTTTCAACCTGCGCCGAGTCAAATTTTAAATTGTAAATATCCTTTTCTTTTTCAAGACGTTTTGTAAATTCTCTTCGGCTAAACTGAGGAAGATTAGAGAAATTATTAATCTTTAAGAAATTCTTTTCGGTACTTATTTTTCCAATGTTGATATGATAGAAACCATTTGGTCTGTAAAATAAACTGTCACAAACCAAAGCATAGCTTTTATATTGAAGCGGAATTTTTTCTTTTAATGTAGCATCAGTAATTAAAATGCCTTCCAGTTTTAAAAGGATTTTTTTAATGCTGAAAATCGGCTTTTCCGTATCTAGAGAAACCACATCGACCGTTCCGTCGTTCAGGTAAATATTGGAAACGGCTATAATTTTACGGAATGGATCTACAATTTCGGTTTTAATACTTTTGCTATTATTTATAAGCTTCTCTCCTTTTTTGTATAAAATAACACGAGGTTTATTGATAATGATACTTTCTGCTTGAATAATATCGCGAAACGCCAAATCCCAGATATTAAAATGTTTGATGGTAATAGATTCAATTTTAGCAAAAAGCCCATTTTTACTGTCTTTAGGTTCGTTCTTCGGACTTACAAGCAAAGTCTGTGCATTAATATTTCTGGAAAAAAGAGAAACTTCAATTTTTTCATAATTAATATTATATGCGGTTTTATTTTTTTCGTGAATAATGATTGGAAGCTGTTTTTTGATCCAGTAATTCAGCCCGATGTTGGCAAGAATTACAAGTGCAAGAAGAGAAATTACGACAATCGCTATTTTTTTATATACAGACATTTATAGGATTAATTTTAAATACATAAATTTAGACTTTTAAAGACTTTTGTCTCTTATAAGATTTTGAAGAAAAGTTATATTATTACGAATTTCATCTTTTTTTACTTTTTTAGAATATGAGAATAATTAAAAAAATCCTGCTGGCATTATTAGTGCTTATTGTAATTCTTGCGATTGGTTTGTGCGCTTATATTTTTCATCTAAAACCAAAATATGAAGGCTCAGTACAATTAAATAATCTGGAAAAGGAAACCACAGTCTATTTTGATGATTTTGGAGTGCCACATATTTATGCAGATTCTGAAAAAGATGCCATGACTGCGCTTGGTTATGTACACGCGCAGGAAAGATTATGGCAGATGGAATTGTTACGCCGAATTGCGCCTGGACGTTTGTCTGAAATCTTTGGAGGTGTTGCGCTTAAAAATGATAAATTTTTTGCTGGAATTGGAATCGAAGAAGCTTCGGCGAAAGCCATTGCCAAATTGGATAAAAACAGCGAAAGTTATAAACTCACTCAAGCTTATCTGGATGGAATTAATCAATATCTGGAGGAGGGCGCTACGCCTATAGAATTTACTTTGGTTGGTGTAAAAAAACAAAAGTTCACCATAAAAGACGTTTATAATATTTTTGGCTACATGTCTTTCAGTTTTGCCATGGCGCAGAAAACAGATCCTTTAGTAACTGATATTAAAAATAAATATGGAGCCACTTATTTGAAAGATTTAGGCATTGAAGGAGAATTCAATAATACGAAAATCAAAATTTCAAAAGAGAAGACTGAAGAATATACCGAGATTTCAAAATCTATAACAGCAATGCTAGATCAGTCTCCGATTCCTCCATTTGTTGGAAGTAACAGTTGGGTTGTTGGGCCACATAAATCGAAAACAGGAAAGGTTATTTTTGCAAATGATCCGCATATCGGATTTTCACAACCGGCAACTTGGTACGAAGCACATATTGTAACGCCACAACAGGAATTATATGGGTGTTATTTGGCTGGAACTCCATTTCCACTTTTGGCACACAATAGAAATTATGCCTATGGTTTAACGATGTTTGAAAATGATGATATCGATTTTTACCAAGAAAAAAATAAAGCAGACGATGCTTCTCAATACCAGACTCCAGCAGGTTTCAGTAAATACGAAATCAGAAAAAAGACAATAAAAGTAAAAGATTCTTCAGATGTTGTCTTGACAGTTAAGATTACACGTCATGGTTCAGTTATGAATGATTTTATAGATCGTTTAGAAAAGAAAAATCCAATTGCAATGTCTTGGACTTATACCAGAGAGCCAATCCAGATTCTAGACGCGGCTTATGGACTTTCGCATGCCAAAAACACTACTGACTTTAAAAAAGCAGTTTCTTTAATTGCAGCGCCAGGATTAAACGTTATGTATGGCGATGCTAAAGGAAATGTGGCTTGGTGGGCGAGCGGGAAATTATACCGACATAATGAAGGCGTTAACACGCATTTAATTTTAGACGGTTCAAGCGGAAAAGATGATATCGCCAAATTTTTAGATTTTGAAGAAAACCCGTCGGCTGAAAATCCAGAATGGGGATATGTGTATTCTGCCAATAATCAGCCAGAAGCTATAGATAATGATTATTTATATCCTGGATATTATTTGCCAGAAGATCGCGCCAAAAGAATTTCTGGGATTTTAGATGCAAAATCAGATTGGGATAAAGAAGCTATCAGTAAAATGATTTATGATAATACTTCGGATGTTGCAGTTGAAGTTTCGAAAAATTTAATAGCAAGTTTAAATAATAAGTCACTTTCTAATAATGAAAAAGAAGTTTTAAACGTTTTAAAATCTTGGAAAGGAACAACAAATATTGAAGATGTTGCGCCAACTATTTACAACAAATGGATTTATTTGTATTTGAAAAATACGTTTGAAGACGAAATGGGCAAGGATAACTTCAATTTGTTTTTGGGAATTTCTTTAGGAAAACAAGTTATTGCCAATCAGATAAAAAATGAAAATTCGGTTTGGTGGGATAATATCAAAACAAAAAATGTAAAAGAAACCAGAACAGACGTTGTTTCAAAATCTTTTCATGATGCTGTTGTTGCCTTGCAGAATCAGTTAGGAGAAAATGTGTCAGAATGGAATTGGGGAAAAGTACATACGGTAGAACACGAGCATCCATTAGGAAAAGTCAAAGCGCTTCGCGGATTGTTTAATGTTGGGCCTTTTAATTCTCCAGGTTCAAATGAAGTAATCAATAATTTATTCTTCGGATTTAATGATGAAGGAAAGTATTACACGAAAGGCGAACCTTCAACAAGAAGAATTGTCGATTTTGCAGATATAGAAAACAGCTGGAGTATTTTGCCAACAGGACAATCTGGAAATCCTTTCAGTAAACATTACGACGATCAAGCCGAAATGTACAACGCAGGAAAGTTCAGAAAAATGAAATTGAACAAAGAAGAGATTATAAAGACTTCGACGAAACTGATTTTGAAACCTAAGAAGTAGCTTTTTTGTTTTAGGTTTTAAGTTTCAAGTTTCAGGTTTCAAGTTGCACCTTTGTCAAAGTATAGAGCTTAAGTGTAAGGAACTTTGATAAAAAAAATATAATGAAGTTGGTTTGTGCATTTTTGTGATTTGAGAAATGACAAACGATAAGTTAATTTAATTCCTATCTTCAAATAGAGCCAGTGGTTTCAACCACGGGAACACAATACGAAGCATGATAATATTGCATCCCCGTGGTTGAAACCACGGGCTATGTTTAATTAATTTGCATGTAAAAAATGAAAAAGATGTTGTGAATCAAAACACTTTGAACCTTTGTCCCTTTGTAACTTTAACTCTGCACCTTACTTAGAAATATACTTCCCAAGCACAATATCATTTGCAAAAATGTTCAAATTATTAATTAGAACTTTATTGTTGGTCATCACATTTTGGGTTTGATAAGCTGGGTCTTTTTCATAGGCTTTTAATAAAGTTTCTAGTTCAACTTCGTCAAATACAACAAAACTGTTATAAATCGCATCTCTAAAATTTTTGTAATTAATGGTTTGAGTAATTTCCATTGCCTTTTGGTCATTCCAACCTTCTTTTGCAGAAGCCTCATTTATTTTTGAAAGGCAAAAATCGATAACATAATTTTTATACCGAGTTGCTTCAACAATTTTATCGATTATGATTTTGTTCTGCTGACTTGGCATCAACGGCTGATTGCTTTGAGATAAAGATTTAGAAGAAATAAAAAGACACAGGAACGCAACCAGAAAATGGTGTTGGTTTAAATTTTTCATAGGTTATTCAATTTTTGGGTAAGGCTAAAATACTATTTTTAAAAAATAATTTCCCAATTTTGAATGTCCCAAGTTGTAACAAAAAACTCCGATAAAACAACTGCTAGAGCTATTGTATCGGAGCCATTTTAAGAATTTAATCTAGAATATGCTGACTTTATTTTTTAGAAAGTTCTTCTAAAACTTTTTTTCCACCTTCATTTGTAGGATCCAATTCCACCGATTTCTTGTAGTTCGCAATGGCCAGTTTTTTATCTCCATCAGCCAAATAAGCTTCACCTAAACTATCATAAACATTTCCAGATTTTGGAAAAGTCTCAACGTTGATTTTGAAAACTTCGATAGCTTCTTTCTTTTTTCCAGTTTGAAGCAATTGATATCCAACTCTGTTCATATCGCCTTCTTTAATGGCATAAGTTGGATCGTTTTTTAGCTTTTTGTAAGTTTCTGTTCCTGCTACTGCACCTTTTTCGTTATAGACATCCAATAGATCAAGAGCTAGGGATTTCTTTGGCTGATTAAAAGGCTGATTGTATAATATTGAACGTATTGCAGTATTCATTTCTCCCAAAACAGTTCCTCCAGTATTATTCAATAAAACCACAAGATTTTTGTCTTTCGGAATACGAGAAATAATAGTATTAAATCCGTTGATACCGCCGCCATGTTCAATAACAGTTAGTTTATCATTTCCGTTTGGCACTTCGTAAGTTGACCATCCGTATCCATAAAAACCATTCCATGCTTTAATGTAAGGTTTGAACAAAGATTCCATAGATTTTTCAGAAAGCAATTTATTGGTATAAAGCGCCTGATCCCACAAATACAAATCTTCTACAGTAGAATACAAAGATCCTGCAGCGTAAGGAATACTCATATCAATATAGGCCGCATTTACAATTTTCTTCCCTTGTTTTTCATAACCAGCAGCTCTGTTTTTTAGAATTATGTCACTGTGATCGTAACCAGAGTTAACCATTTTTAAAGGAGTGAAAATAGTTTCTTGTAAATTCTGCTCATATGTTTTGCCTGTAATTTTTTCGATAATATACCCCAATAAAAAATAACCCGAATTACTGTAGTTGAATTTTTCGCCTGGAGTAAATTCAAGTGGCAAACTAGAAAATGTCTTTACAAAAGCTTCTGGAGCATAAGGATTTCTTGCTTTATCTTTAAAGAAGTTTGGCGCGCTGGTATAATTTGGAATTCCAGAAGTATGAGTCAATAAATGATGAATGGTGATTTTATCACCGTTTTCTTTTGGATAGTCAGGAAGATAAGTGGTAATAGGCACATCTAGTTTTATTTTTCCCTCTTCTGCCAATTTTACGATCAAAAGAGCAGTAAACTGTTTGCTGATAGAACCCAATCTGAATTTGGTATCAGGTTGATTATGAATATTCCATTCCATGTTGGCAGAACCAAAACCTTTTTTGAAAATTACTTTTCCGTTTTCCGCCACCAAAGCCGAACCGTTAAATTGTCCGTATTCGTTGTATTTGTTTAAAAGCTGTTCGATTTGCTGTGCTTTATCTTGAGCAAATGTGCTAAATGACGAAAGCTGAAAAGCGACAAAAAGCACAATAAGTTTGATTGATTTTTTCATAGTGGATTGATTATGGTTTAGATTAATGAAATTTGTTTTTGATTGATGATTGAAACTTCTTGAATGAAATAAACAGATGTTCTAAAAGGTTAGACGATTGATTTACGATTTGGTTTCAAGATTAATCCAAAATTTTTATTTTTTTTCGGATATAAAAAAGTAGAGCACAGACCTTTTACTTAAAAAGTAGGCCTATGCTCATAACTAACAAATATTTTTAGTGCTATTAAGCAGTTAAAATTTTACTTATGTATACTAATAAAAGGATAAATAATTTGAACATGTTACTCAGATTAAAGTTAATATCTGATGGGTGATAGCAATTATTTGGTTTCGATATCGACTATTTTTCTGCCGTTTTCTCCTAGATAATGAACAACTATATTTTCATAAACTTTGTAGCCATCGTCAACATTGGTAAAAATGATTAAACCTTGTTTCGTTTTTGGAAGCAGAATAAAAATAGTCTGAACACCTTTATCCGCTCCGCCGTGCGAAAGCGCATAATTTTCGTTTCCTAAATCATAGATTTCAAAACCCAAGCCAAAATATTTGTTTTTTTTCGTCTGGACTTGATGCGAAATCATATCGTCAAAAACCTTTTTGCTTAATCCTTCGCTGTTCATTACAATAGATAAAAATTTGCCGTAATCTTCAACTGTAGTCAAAAGATCGTCTGCAGCGCTTGCGGTTTTATTTTTAGTTGGGTCATAAGCATTTCCGTCTTTGTCATAATTAACGGCATATCTCGAAAGATCAACTTTGTCATTCCATATAAATTGAGAATCGTTCATCTTTAAAGGATCAAAAACTAATTCTGAAGCCAATTGATCTAATGTTTTGTGAAATTTTTTCTCTAGTGCTTTTCGTAGATATTCAAAACCTTCTCCAGAATATTGGTATTGCGTTCCAGGTTTAAATTTGAAATCTAATTTTTTAGATTCATTAAAATCCCTCCAATTCGGAAAGCCAGTTTGATGGCTTAAAATAATTCTAGTCGTCAATAATTTATGATTTGGATCTTTAGCAATATCTGGATCAATCCAATATTGATCAAGCGGTTCGTCTAAATTCCATTTTCCTTGCGAAACCAATTTCAAAGCAACAATTGCAGTTACTGGTTTGGTTAGCGAAGCAACATTCCAAATCGTGTTATAAGGCGCGGGAACATCGCGTTTCAGATTACCAAAAGTTTTTATTTGCTTGAGTTTTCCATCCGAAATAATTCCTATTCCTAAAGTAGGAACATTATTTTCTTTTAGCCATTTTTCTGTTACTTGATCATTGTCAAAAAGATCAGATAAGCCCGCCGTAGAACTAGTCATTTGATGATTATAGCTTAACGATCTTGCCAATTTCCACTCTTTATTTTTTAAGAGCCAAAGATGCGTGAATTTAGCGAAGCTTCCTGCTTGTTCAGCATTGCCAGCAGAAGTTTCATAAAAGCGATGCGTTCCCATTTGAATTGCGCCGTATAAAATGCCATTTTTAAATAACGGATAAATTTCTGTACTTCCAGAAATTAATTCTCTGCGATAATTATATTTTCTAGTTGGAGAACAAATGCCACTTTTAAAAGTCTTCAGAAATCTCGCTTTATCCGAAACACTGTCTTTGTCATGATAAAACTCAAAATCTTCAGTATATAAATTTTCGAATTGTTTCACATCGCAAGTATTAAAACCTATATCAAATAAAAGACTGTCTTTTGACATAATAGTTTTATACAAAGTAGAGGTTTTTTCTTCTTGAGAAAAAACCATTTGTATTTGAAAGAGTAAAATTCCAACTAAAATAGTTTTTAATTGAAACAAAAGGGGATTGATGATTTTCATTTTGATGATTGATTGATGATTATTGATTCTGCAAGAATACTTCAATCAAAAGTACCAAAATTGTATAAAAGCGAAATTTTATCTTTTTTGCGAAAGAAAATACAAATCAGGATTGAACATTTTTGGAGTTGTTTTGGTCACATCTTTAAACTTTCTGATAAAATGCGATTGATCGAAATATTTATTATAAAGTGCAATTTCGGTTAAACTCATTTTCTCTAAATCGGCGTTCAGCATTTGATCGACCGATTTTCTGAATTTTAAAATCTGAATGTATTTTTTAATCGTAAGTCCAGTCGCGGTTTTAAATTTTATTTGAAGTAAACGCTGCGAAGAATGCAGCAACTTTCCTATTTCAGAAACCGAAATTTCATCTTCGCGAAGTCTTATAATCTCGCAGATTTTTTCAATTATATTTTGATGCGAATCTGCTAATGCTTCAAAGTAAGTATTAATTGTTTTTAATAGTATTTCAATATCAAATTGAATCTCTACTTTAAAAGGCAATTCGGCTGAATTAATTTTAATAATCGAATCTGTAAAATTGCTCAAATCGTATTTTGGTAACAGAGAAAGCGTCCAGGTATGAAGCTGGATTATGGTAACTTTTGCTTTCGGCTGAATATTAACGAGCACTTTATTAGTCATTTGAGAGCAGAAATAAATACCTTCGTTCATTTCGTATTTGTTTTTACTCGTATGAACTTCGATTGCATTTCCGCTCACAATTGCCAGATTAAAACAGCCATTTGGCAAAACCAGTTTATTTTCAATCAGGCTTTCGCCGATGCTATTATCGAGACACCAAATTTTATTGACAAACCTTTCGGATTTTTGGCTGACGTAATGTTCGGAGTAAAGATTCATCGATTAAATTAATTATGTTGTTTTTTTAAAGAATTTGAAAGATCGAAATTATTCCTCTTTAAATGTCAAATTTGCTGCATTTATCTTTAAAGAGTTTACTAATTCTTTAAAAGAATCGAGATATTGTTTAAATTCAGTATTATCTTTTGCAGACAAAACAGCTGTTATAATGGTCGTTTTAGATTCAATAACGAGCAAAACTTCTTCTTTAGAATCTGGATATACATAACTTACAGCTTTATAGCGTCCAGTTAGAAAATTATCTTTTTTTAAATTTTCGAATTTAAGTTCTAATTCGCTAATTTTTATTTCTGGAATCTCACTTTTTAGACTTCCATTATTCCCTTCAATCCATAAATTTAAATCAGGAGAAGTTTCGTAATCCAATCCGTAAACATACATATACGTATTGTCGCTGACATTTTTTTCATCAGGTTTTATTAAAAATGGAATTTCATTGGTTTCTACCTGAAGCCAGTTTTTAGGAATATTGAGAATTACTAAATGTTTATAACCGGTCAACATTTTTGTTTGTGCAGAAATATTGAAAGAAGTTAGAATAAAGAATAGAATTATGTAGATTTTGCCTTTCATGATTTTTAAACGAATGATAGATTTAGTGTAAGCGAATGTATTATTTTTTCTATTAAACAGTTTAATTAGATTTAAAAGAAAATCGAAATATGATGCTTTTTTGTAAGCTTCAAAATGTAATGTCAATAAAAGGTTTTTCATTTTATAAAGTAAAACCTAATTAGAACTGCCAAAAGAATAGAAAAGGTTAATTAATTCAACAAGAAACCCAGCTTTTATGGCTGGGTTTTTAGTTTATTTCTTTCCTGTAAATATATTAACCGTTGATGTTTTCTTAAACGGGTCATTAAAAAAACTCGTAACAATTAAATTGAATAATTCTGGTTTTTCATAAGCTCCAAAATGTGTTGCGCCTGGCATTACAAAAAAGTTCGAATTTGGAATATTATCAAATATTTCTATAGAATGTTCTAGTCTAATAGCATCTCGATCTCCTGACATTATCAACACAGGGCATGTTATTTTCTGTAGATCCTTCTTAGAAATATTAGGCTGTTTTGCCAATAAAGTATATAAGTTTTTTGTGTGAGGATCTTTCGTGGCTTTTAAGGTGTCTAAAACCAATTGATCAATTTCGCTGTAAACTGCTTTTTTTCCAGGATATAAATTAGCTCCAAAAACAGCAACTTTTTCTGTTTTGTCCGGATGATGGATAGCAAGTAATAAACCTAAGATTCCACCATCGCTTTGTCCCCAGATGTAAGCATTTTTTATTTTTAACGAATCAAGTAAAGCGCTCACATCATCTGCCATTTCGTTATAATTCAATTGCTTGTTAGAAGGATCAATAGATTTTCCGTGCCCTCTGCTGTCAATAGCAATAACCTGAAATTGCTTTTTAAAATATTCAATTCTTTTGCTGTGGCCTTTAATAGAACCGCCATTGCCATGAAGTAAAACCAAAGGTTTTCCGGTTCCATAAATTTCGTAGTACATTTTAAAGCCGTTAATTTCTTTATAATTTCCAGCTTCCTTGCTGTTGCCATATTTTATTGGTTCTGTTTGAGCATAAATAGCTGCTGCAGATAAAAAGGCCATTAATAGTAAAAGAATTGATTTTTTCATGGTTTTGATTGATTAGTGTGAAATGGATTAAAAAGTAAGACGCGCAATTGTTCAATTTGTTTCATTTTAATACAATCTAATTGGAAAGAGAATGATGATTAGTAAAAGTTCAATTCAATTAAAAACCCCAGCTTTATGGCTGGGGTATGTTTTTTATTCTTTAAATAATCGTGTGCTACTTTAATAATGTAATGGTGTAATTGTCTTTATTGTATTTGTCGCTAACAATTAATTTTGTGTCTAACTCAGAAATCGTTATTTGTAAACTATTTGTAGTTACGTTTACTTCGTTTAAAATTTTATTAGTGCTGACCGATTTACTGTTTTTTAAAACTAGTTTAGTACCTTCATTAGAAAAATTTAGTATTAGATTTTTATTCTTAAAATCTAATTTAATTTCAATCGAATTAACTGGAAATGAATGTTCTTCATTTAGAATATTTAGATATTGATTAGGCACTTTTAGAAAGCAACTTTTGTTTGTATTGATAAGAATTTTTTGTTGCAAAACGTCATCAACAGATTCTGTAATATTTTTAGAAAATAATTTACTTAAATTTTCAAAAGTCTTTTTGTCATCAGTTTTCTCTAGTACAAAAGTATTAAAGAGCACTTGGTGAAACTCTTCGTCAAATTGGTCTTTTAAAGATTCAGTTATTTTTTCAATTTTTTCATCAGTATTTAGTTCTTCCTCTTCTCCAAAAACCTCTTTAGGCGAAGGATTATCAAGTTTATATTTACCGTTTATTTTTTTTAGAAAGAGCGAAAATCTTTTTTCAAAAGAAGGCTCAACAAATAAATTAGTCAAAATCTGCTTTACGATTTCCTTATCCGAATACTCATTGATTTCAGTCGCTAGATTAAAATAAGAGAAAGCAGAAAAGGTATTTTTGTCTAAAATAAACTCAGGTTTATATTTTAAATAATCAAAAGAATAATCAACATATAATGTGTGCTCTTTTAAAGTTTTTTTAGTTTTAAAATCTAGAAAATAAAGCGATAATCCATTTGTATATGGCAATTCATAATTTAAATCTGATGTAGACTTTAATTTAAATTGATAATTCGAACTGTAAGTATTATTGCCGCCAACAATCAAATCATAAATAAGGATGTCAGAACATAATTTGTCAATAAACATTTTAGCTCTTTTCATCTCCGCAGGAAAATTGTCTTCTATATCATATACGCTTTTGAGCGTGTTTTGAGAGTTTATAGAAATGGAAAAAAAGAATATGAATAATCCAAGCATTAATTTTCTAAAAGTCATTGGGATTTAGTTATGTTAAAAGTCAAAAATAGTGATTTTAGTTTCCTAAAATATATTTTTACTATATTCTATAAAATAATCCTGTTTAGTATTTTCCCATTCTTCAGAAATAATACTAAAATAAACGTCATCTTTACTTTTTCCTTCAGAATCCACATAATTATTTCTGAAAACGCCTTCTTTTACAGCGCCTAGTTTTTCAATAGCTTTTTGCGATCTTATATTTTCAAGATCTGCACTAAATTGTATTCTTCTAAATTGAATTTGTTCGAAACCAAAATTTAGCAATTCAAATTTACAAGCTTGATTTAATCCTGTTCCTTGAAAAGCTTTTCCGTACCAAGTCCAGCCAATTTCGCATTTTTGACTTGCGTGATTTAAGTAACCGTAGCGCGTACTTCCAGCAACTTTGTTAGTTGCTTTGTCAATTATTAAAAAAGGATAACAAATCCCGTCTGCTTTCTGTTTTAATGTACTTTTTATATAGTTTTCGAAATCTTGATCGTTTCGAACATACATTCCCATATATTTCCAGATTTCATCGTCAAATATGATTTCTTTGAGTTCTATATTTCTTTCGTTTTCAAAAGGAATCAAAAGCACTTTCTCGTTTTCTAAAATAATCTCCGATTGGATAATTTCGCTGTTCATGAATTTTGTTTTTTATGGAATGAATTAAATCGAAAGCAAAATTAGTTGTTTAATTTCTGCGAATAAACCAAATAAAATAACAATTTGTTGTATTTTTAAAACATCAAAAAACAGGATAATCTTTGTGAATCACTATTTACAAACAATTTGTTCATTTATTTTAAGGCTCATGTACAATTATTAGTTATTTTTACGACCCAATATTAGATTTTCCCTCGATGCAAACATCTTTAAAAATTGCTGTTGTTGGTTCTGGACTTGTAGGATCGTTACTGGCAATTTATCTTAAAAAAGCTGGTCACTCTGTTCATGTCTATGACCGTAGTCCAGATATCCGAAAAATAAATTTTTCTGGACGTTCTATTAATTTAGCAATGTCCAACCGTGGCTGGAAAGCTTTGGATGCAGTTGGTGTTGGCGATTCGGTTCGAGAAATTGCAATTCCGATGGATAAACGTGCCATTCACTTGGTAGACAAACTAAATTTTCAGAATTACGGTCAAGAAGGAGAATCGATATATTCTATTTCAAGAGGAAAACTAAACAGAAAAATGATCGATCTTGCCGAAGAAGCTGGAGCTGAATTTCATTTTGAACAGAAAGTTTGGGACGTTACGTTGAACGATGCTACGCTTCATATTGGCGAAAGCGAAAGAGGCGAGTGGGAAGAAAGAAAGTTCGATATGGTTTTTGGTGCCGATGGTGCCTTTTCTAGAATCCGTCACAGAATGCAGCGCCAGAGCATGTTCAATTATTCTCAAGAATTTTTGAATATGGGATATAAAGAACTAAATATTCCAGCAAATCCAGACGGGACACATAAATTAGATAAAAACTCATTTCATATTTGGCCTAGAGGCGAGTACATGTTAATTGCACTTCCTAATCTTGACGGAAGTTTTACTTGTACTTTATTTATGCCTTTTGAAGGCGAAAACTCATTTGAATCATTGACAGACCGTAAAATGGTCGAAGATTTCTTCGAGAAAAATTTCCCAGACTCGATTGAAGTTATTCCAGAATTGGCAAATGATTTCTTTAAAAATCCAACCAGTACTTTGGTTACCATGAAATGTTTTCCGTGGACTTACGAAAATAAAATTGCCTTAATTGGTGACGCTTGCCATGCCATAGTTCCATTTTACGGACAAGGTATGAATGCTGGTTTTGAAGATATCACCGTTTTGAGCGAAATGATTGAAAAGTACCAAGACGATTGGAAAAAAATATTTTCAGAATATCAGATCTCAAGAAAACCAAATGCAGATGCTATTGCAGAACTTTCGTATCGAAATTTCTTAGAAATGAGTACCAAAACAGCAGATGAAAAGTTCCTACTGCAAAAGAAAATAGAAAAAGTCTTTTCAGACAAACATCCAGACAAATGGATTCCGCTTTATAGCCGCGTTACTTTCAGTGATCGACCGTATGCTGAAGCTTTGGCAATTGGAGATTATCAAAACGGAATTATGGAAGAGGTTCTTAGAATGCAAAATATAGAAAACATCTGGGACAGCCCAGAAGTTGAAAACAAGATTTTAGCATTATTAGAGCAGGCTTAAGTTTTATACCTATTTATATAAGTAAATATAATCTTTACACATAATAATAAACCCGACAGATTTTCAAGAATTTGTCGGGTTTTATATTTTAGGTTGGTTAAGTTCTTTTATTTTTTAAAGATTTTAGTCAAAACTCCAAACACACCTCTTATAAAAGTAGCGCTAGTTACGACTTTTAAAACAGACTTTGTAACAACTTCTGTAGTGCTTGGTCTGTTTTTGAAGATTTAGTAGGAGCTTGTGCTTCTTGTTGTGCTGCAGCTTCTGTCGCTTCTGCCAGTTTTTTGTTTAAAATTTCAAAAGCACTTTCGCGGTCAATTTCTTCGGCATATTTTTTAACTAGTTTCGATTTGCCGTTTATTTCATCAATTTCAGATTGAGATAAAACATCCATTCTGCTCATTGGCGCACGCATCATGGTCGCAACAAGCGGAGTCGGAATACCTTTTTCGTTAAGCGCCGTAACTAAAGCCTCTCCAATTCCTAAACTCGTTAACAATTCATCAGTCTTATAATAAGGAGAAGTAGGGTAGTTGTCGGCTGTTTTTTTAATCGCCTGACGGTCATTTGCTGTAAAAGCTCTTAGCGCATGCTGAATCTTTAATCCTAATTGAGCCAAAACCCCGCTCGGAACATCCATGGGGTTTTGGGTAACAAAATAAATTCCAACACCTTTAGAACGAATTAATTTTACGATTGTTTCGATTTGCTCTAATAGTGCTTTACTCGCCTCATTAAAAATTAAATGCGCTTCGTCAATAAAGATGACTAATTCTGGTTGCTCTGCATCTCCTTTTTCGGGCATTTTCTGATAAATTTCAGCCAAAAGACTTAACATGAAAGTCGAAAACAATTTTGGTTTATCTTGAATATCCGTCAAGCGGATGATATTAACGTAGCCTTTTCCATTTTCATCAATTCGCATTAAATCATCGGTTTCAAAAGACAATTCTCCAAAAAATAAATCACCGCCTTGCTGTTCCAGTTCTATAATTTTCCGAAGAATGGTTCCTGTTGTAGCAGTTGAGATTTTACCGTAACTAGCAGCAATTTCGTCTTTGCCTTCCTCAGTAATATAATTAATTACTTTCTTGATATCCTTCAAATCCAATAAAGGCATTTGATTATCATCGCAATATTTGAAGATAACCGCTACAACTCCAGCCTGTGTATCATTTAGGTCTAAAATTCGAGAAAACAGTACAGGGCCAAATTCAGAAACTGTAGCACGTAGACGAACTCCATTCTGTTTAGACAAAGACATTAATTCAACAGGAAATGCAGCTACATTATAAGGTACATTTATTTTAGCATGGCGTTCTGTAATAAAACCCTCTTCTTTGCCTTCTTTGGCTATACCGCTAAAATCTCCTTTAATGTCCATCATTAATACAGGAATTCCGGCATTAGAAAGTTGCTCCGAAAAAACCTGGATTGTTTTGGTTTTTCCTGTTCCAGTTGCACCAGCAATTAATCCATGGCGATTTAAAGTTTTAAGCGGAATTTTGACATGTGCTTCCGCAATTGGTTCACCGTCAAGCATTGCGCCTCCAAGTATGATGCTGTCTCCCTTTGAAGAATACCCCGTATTTATATCTGCAATAAAATTCTCTTTTTTATTCATGTTTTTATTTGTAATTTAGATTGTTATATGAGTATTGCTTTGTTTTTGGATACTTTTTATATGGTTTTTTTTAGTAAGAAAAAGCTTTTTTTGATTGAAAAATTAATAAAAAAAAAATTCGCAGCTTTTTAAGAAGATATCAAAGGAATCTTTGAATATTTACTAAAACGTTGTAATTTTTCTAATTATCGTCCTTTTTTTTGTTTTATTTAAAAAATGACGCCGCCAATTTAATGAGATATTTTTTAAATCGAAGTTAAATTTCGGTCAATTAAATTAAAAAAAGTTTTTTTATTTAAACTAAACGTATAAATTTGCTCCTCTACAAGTTAAATATAACTAAAAAATAAAAATTATTTAAAACTATTAAAATTAAAAAAAATGGCAAACGTTAAAGTTAAAAAAGAAAGCACTTCAAATGGCGGAGGAATGATCACAGGAATCATTATTGTAGCGTGTATCTTAGTAGGGGTGTTTATTTGGAAAGTAATCATGGGGGATTCTGCTAACTTCGAAGGAGGTAATCCAGAAACAGGACATCCAATCAATACATTAGGACAAGTATATAAAGGAGGTTTCATCGTACCAGTATTATTAGGTATGTTTTTAATGGTTGTTGTTTTTTCTATCGAAAGATTTATTGTTATTGGTAAAGCTGCTGGAAAAACTAACCTTGACAAATTCATGAAAAGCGTTCAAGGAAGTATTAAAGAAGGAAACATCGAAGCTGCTATCGCTTCTTGCGATAAACAACAAGGTTCAGTTGCAAACGCAATTAAATCTGCTTTGGTAAAATATCAAGATGTTAAAAAAGAAGGATTCAACAGTGAAGAAGCTTCTGAAGTAATCCACAAAGAAATTGAAGAGGCAACTTCATTAGAAATGCCAATGTTAGAGAAAAACATGACTATTATCTCTACTTTAGTATCTTTAGGTACATTAGGAGGATTATTAGGAACTGTATCTGGTATGATTAAAGCGTTTGGTGCGTTAGCTTCTGCTGGTACTCCTGACCAAGCTGCTCTTGCAACAGGTATTTCTGAGGCACTTATCAACACTGCTACAGGTATCTCTACTTCTATCTTAGCAATTGTTTCTTACAACTTCTTTACTGCTAAAATTGACGATTTAACTTACTCTATCGATGAGGCTGGTACTACAATCGTTAATACTTACAGAAAATTCAGAGGAAGTTTAAGACAATAATTAATTTTTGATTTTATATCAAAAAAATAAAATAAAAGATAATGGCTAAAATAAAAATGAAAAAAAAGTCTACATCGACAGATATGACTGCGATGTGTGATGTAGCGTTCCTTTTGCTAACGTTCTTTATTTTGACCGCTACTGCTAAAGTGCCTGAGGCATTGCCTGTGGATATGCCTGCTTCTGTTGCAATAAGTAAACTGCCAGATACTGATTTGGCTATTATTACAATAGGAAAAGGGAAAGTATTTTTTGACATCAAAGGAAGAGAAGTTCGTAAAAGAACTCTTGAAGGAATGGGTGCAAAATATGGTATTGAATTTTCAGAAGAAGATAAAACCAAATTTGCTCTTATGGATGATTTTGGTGTGCCAATTACAGGTTTGAAGCAAATCATTGATATGAAAGCGGCTGACAGAACCAAAGCAAACCAGCCTGGAATTCCTTTGGACTCATTAGATAATCAATTGAAAGAATGGCTTCTAATTTCTAGAAGAGCGACAATTGATTTGGATGACAAAGAATTGCAGATTGCGATTAAAGGAGATGCTAAAGAAGAATATCCAAGAATTAGAAAAATTATGGATATTTTGCAAGATCAGAAAATCAATTCCTTTAACTTAGTTACTGGTAAGAGAGGAAGAGACTTTTAATTAAAAAATATACACTAAGATGGCTGAATTAAATACCGGCGACGGCGGTGGTGGTAAAGGTGGTAAAGTAAGAAGTAAAAAGCAGAATTCGAAAGTCGATTTAACAGCGATGGTGGATTTGGCATTCTTATTGATTACATTCTTTATGTTAACTACTTCGTTGTCAAAACCTCAATCAATGGATTTGTCATTGCCTAATAAAGAGCCAGATGATAAACCAACAGATAATACTAAGGTAGACGAGAATCGAACTATGACAGTAATGTTAGGTGGCGATAATAAAATGGTTTACTATATGGGGTTATTGGCATCACCAAAAGTGGGGCCAAAAGATATTGCATATGGTAAAGATGGAATCCGTAGAGAATTGTTGAAACAAAAGAAAAATGTTTTAGCATATTCTGCAGCTTTAGGGAAACCTAAAAACGGAATCATTGTGATCATTAAACCAACAAAAAAATCAAATTACCGCAATTTGGTTGATATCTTGGATGAAATGGCTATCACTGGAGTTGAGACGTATGCAATTGTTCCTGAGTTTACACCAGAAGAAACAAAAGTGATAGATAAAAAATAAGAGCAATCTTAGTTTTATCGACTTAAAAATCAAGAAGTATGAAATTAGATATTATAAAAAATCAGTGGCTTGATATCGTATTCGAAGGACGTAATAAGATATATGGAGCATACGAGCTGAGAAAATCAAACGGAAAAACAACTGTGAAAGCACTTGTTATTGGTTCTCTTATCTTTAGTGCTGCTATTGCTGCTCCTCTTATTGCGAGTTTGTTGCCAGACTCAACAGAAGAAGAAGAGGTAAAAGAGGTTAAGATGGCTGCGGTAAAATTACCTCCTAAAAAAGAGGAAGTTAAGCCTAACATGCCACCGCCACCGCCGCCACCACCAAAAGTGGATCAGGTTAAATTCGTTAAACCTGTGGTTGCAAAAGCGGAAGAGGTAACTGAAGACCCACCAAAAATTGTTGAGTTAAAAGACAAAAAAGTTGGTGCTGAGACTATCAAAGGAGATCCAGATGCAGTTTTAACTGTTGATGAACCAGTTGGAAAAGGACCAGTAGCAGAGGTGGTACAAGAAGATAACACTGTATATAACACAGCTGGTATCGAAGTAAAACCAGACTTCCCAGGAGGTATTGAGAAATTCTACAAATTCGTAGGAAACAACTACAAAACTCCAGAAGAAGAAGGCTTAAAAGGTAAAGTTTACGTTACGTTTGTAGTTGAAAAAGACGGGTCATTAACAGATATTAAAGTTTTAAGAGATATCGGTTATGGTACAGGAGCAGAAGCAATTCGTGTTCTTAAGAAATGTCCAAAATGGACTCCCGGCGAGCAAAATGGTAAAAAAGTTAGGGTATTATACTCTCTTCCTATTACTATTCAATCTGCAGAATAATGTTAAAAGATATGCTTAATAATATTCAGAAGAAATCGCTCAAAGAGCGATTTCTTCTTGTTTTAGGAATACTGTTTTTTTTAATTTATCTTGTGCTCGGTTTAATGATTATGTTTTGGGAAAAACTCCCACTTAACATGGAACCAAAATACAGATATGCTTTTGGTGGATTACTAATTGTGTACTCTGCAATAAGATTTTTAAGATTAATTAATTCAAAAGAATAATAATTATGTTGAAATATAGTAAGCCTTTAGGTTTGGTTGTTTTTGTCTTTTTGTTTGCCATGTGCAACCAAAAAAGCAAGAATGAAACTGAAAAAGAGACCATTTTGAAAGGGTCACTTGATCTTGCGGTTGACGAAACAGTAAAACAAATTGTGGACGATCAGGTTGCTGTTTTTGAAGGTACTTACTATGATGCAAAAATTAAGGTAAAACCAGAATCAGAAGCTGAAGTAATTAATGATTTGTTAAATCAAAAGGCTAAGGTCGCAATTACAACTCGCGATCTAACTGTAGAAGAAAAAGCTCGTTTTGACAAAAGTAAAATTAATCCAAGAGTAACTCCTTTTGCTCATGACGCTATTGCTTTTATTTCAAGCAAAAGCAATAATGATACATTAATCGCGTTGAAAACTGTGATTGATTTCATGCAGGGCAAAACAGATGGCAAAATTAAAGGCCTTGTTTTCGATAATCCTAATTCAAGTACGGTTCGTTACATGAAAGAATTAGCAAAAGTGAATGAAATACCTAAATCGGGAGTTTTCTCATTTAAAACAAATAATGAGGTAATCAAATTTGTTTCAGAAAATGAAGGAATGATTGGTGTTATTGGTATTAATTGGTTTTATCAGCCAACTCCTGACATGACAGAGACTATTAATAAAATTAATGTTCTTTATGTTAAAGGTTTGAACAGTAATGAATATTATAGTCCAACTCAAAATGACTTGGAAATTGGAAAATATCCTTTGGCACGTGATTTGTTTATTATCAATTGTCAAGGTTATTCTGGGCTAGGAATGGGGTTTGCTTCATTCATAGCAGGTGACATCGGCCAAAGAATAGTTTTAAAATCGGGACTGTTACCATACAAAACTCCAGGGCGAAAGCTAAAAATTAGAAATGAAATTATAAAAGATAAAGAATAAATTAATTACAATAAAGATGAATAAATTTAAAATTTTAAGTCTTGCATTAGTTGCCTCGGCTACCGCGGCAAGTGCGCAAGATATCAACCAAGCAAAGAAGGCAATTGATGCTGAACAATTTGATAAAGCAAAAACGATCCTTAAATCAATCATCAAAGCTAAACCTTCAGACGGGGAAGCAAATTTTGTTTTAGGAAATGTTTATTTAAATCAATCAGTTGTCGATTCTGCAAAAATCTATTACAATAATGGATTACAAGCTTCAGATAAGAAAAATTTAAGCTACATTGGTTTAGGACAATTAGATCTTGATGCAAAGAATACTGCTGCTGCTCAAGCTAATTTTACCTTAGCAACCAAAGACATGAAGAAAAAAGATGTAAATGAATTTATTTACATCGCTAGAGCTTACATGAATTCTGAGAATCCAGATTATAAAAGCGCTACTGACGTCTTGAAAAGAGCTTTATTAGTAGATCCACAAAATGCACAAGCACTTTTGGCAATTGGAGATGCTTACTACGGAGCAAACAACCAAAACGATGCTTACAAAGCATATCGTGATGCTTTTACAGCTGATAATACTTTGTTAAGAGCGAAAATGCAATTAGGAGTTTTATTAAAAGGTGCTAAATCTTACGATGAAGCAATTAAATCTTTTAATGAAGTTATCGCGTTAGATGCTAATTACGGACCAGTTTACAGAGAACTTGCTGAAACATACTACAAATGGGCAAGAAACAAACCTTCTACTGCTAAAGTTAACTTGCAAAATGCAATTACAAACTATGAAAAGTACTTAAGTTTGACAGATTACTCTCTTGATTCTAAAATGCGTCATGCAGATTTCTTAATCTTGGTTAAAGATTACAAACAATTAGAGACTGTTGCAAACAAAATGATTGCTCAGGATAAAGTAAATCCTAGAATTTACAGATATTTAGGATATGCTGCTTACGAAAATGGAAATGTTGATGTAGCTATTAAATCTATTGAAGATTATATCAAAGCTCCAGGAAACAAAGTTATCGGTAGAGATTACTACTATTTAGGTCTAGCTAAAATTAAAAAAGGAACTGCAGCTGATGGGACAGTAGATCAAGCAGCTTTTGATGCAGGTTTAGCTGACATCAAAAAAGCAGTTGAATTAGAGCCTTTAGTAGTAGAAGAATTCGCTGATTTCGGAAAAGAGTTATTTGGTAAAAAACAATATGCACAAGCTGCTGCTATTTTTGAACTTGGAGCAGCTAATTCTGAGTCTAAAAATTACTTAGATGACAGCGTTTATTATGGAATTTCTTTGTACTATGGTAATGCTAGTAAACCAAAAGAAAGCCGTGATGCTGTTGCTTTAGGGAAAGCTGATGCAGCTTTTGATAAAATTTTAGTAACTGCTCCGAGCTATGATGAAGCGTACTTGTACAAAGCAAGAATTAATTCTTTATTAGATAAAGATGATTTGATCATTAAAAACTACGAAGAATACGTTACTAAAATTTCAGCAAAAGGAGCAGAAGAAGTGGCTAAGCCAGCTGTAGCTAAGAAATTTATTGAAGCTTACAATGGTATTGGTGCGGCTTATGCTAATACAGATAAAGCTAAAGCTATTGAATATTTTAATAAAACTTTAGTTTTAGATCCTGCAAATTCATATGCTACACAATCTATAAAAGCTTTAAAATAATTATAAGTTTAAAGAGAATATAAAAAACCGATAGTTCAAATAACTATCGGTTTTTTTTGTTCCGTATATTATTGACTATCTTTGCACTCTTAAAATATTAAAATGTTACCAAAAGAAATACAATTAGAAGTAAATAAAGGAGCAATGCTTCCTTTGATGGAAGAATTTTATACCATCCAAGGAGAAGGTTCACATACAGGACGAGCTGCTTATTTTATTAGAATTGGTGGATGCGATGTAGGATGTCATTGGTGTGATGTGAAAGAAAGTTGGAACGCCGAGCTTCATCCGCCAACAAGTGTGGATTTAATTGTTGAAAATGCTGCAAAATATGCTGATACAGTTGTAGTGACTGGTGGAGAGCCTTTATCTTGGGATATGACATTTTTAACAAAACGATTAAAAGAAAAGAATCTAAAAGTTCATATTGAAACTTCTGGAGCTTTTCCATTATCAGGAACTTGGGATTGGATTTGTCTTTCGCCAAAAAAGAACAAATTGCCAACACAAACCGTGTATGATAATGCTCATGAGTTAAAAGTGATTATTTATAATAAACACGATTTTATTTTTGCAGAAGAGCAGGCAGAATTAGTAAACGATAATGCAATTTTATTCCTTCAGCCAGAATGGAGCAAAAAAGAAGAAATGACTCCGCTTATTGTTGATTATGTTATGAACAATCCAAAATGGAGAGTTTCATTACAGACACATAAGTATCTTAATATTCCATAAAACAAAAAATCTCTTCAGTAGAAGAGACTTTTTGTTTTATACAAGTATACAGTTTGTGTAAAAAGTAAACAACTCCTTATTTCCACTTTTTATAATTTTTCAAGGCAGTAATGTGTGCAAGATGATGGTTTCCATGCCAGGCATACATTCCGATAATTTTTTTGAGTTTGTTTTCTGAATTATCTGAAGGATGTATAAATGTTTTTTCTAAATCAGATTCAGATAATTTTCTCATAAGATAACCTAGTCTGAAATGAAGTCCTTTCAATAATTCCAAAGTTGGTTGAATAGGCATTGTTAAACTATCATTTAATTCAGACCAAAGAACTTCGTCGTAAGCTTTGATAACTGGATTGTTCTCTGTTAATGCCCATTTAATTCTGATAAAACAATGCATATGGCTTTCGGCGCAATGATGAATGACTTGTCTTACAGTCCATCCGTCAGGACGATAGGGCGTGTCTAATTGTTCATCTGTTAAATGAATTGTTTCTTTTGCTAATCTTTCTGGAAGAGTTTCAATTTCTTTAATTTTTTCAGAAAGATATTCTGCTGAAAAAATTTCTGGAGCAATAAATTTTCCAATAGGATATTTTAATTTCTCTAAATCTAGTTCTTTCATAGGTTTTTTATGGTTTGTTTTTAAATGGTAAGTCTAGCTAAATAATCATAATGCTCGCCCTCTAGAACAAGTTCGCAATTTAAATTATTGGCAATCGCTGCATTTTGAAGCGTGTTATAATCCAAATACAACCAATCAAAAGGTTCTTCTTTTTCTCCTTTATAGCTAATATTAAAAACGAGCTCTCCATAGTAATCATTTTCAGACGGAATCCATTTTCCGCCATCTTCATCCTCATCAAACATATAAATGATATCCGAACTGTCAATTAAAATTTGTCCGCCAGGATTTAAAAGAGATTTTAGTTTAGTTAGATAGGAATTGCAGTTTTTTAACTGGCCAAAAATCCCTGTTCCGTTCATTAGAAGTAAAATTGTATCGAATTTTTCTCCATCAAAATCGAGAATATTTTCAACTTTAGCGTTTTTTATTCCTCGAAGACGGCAAGTCTCAATTGCTTTTTCAGAAATATCAATAGCGGTTACATTTAAACTGCGTTCATTTTGCAGGGATAAAGCATGACTTCCAGCTCCGCACCCTACATCCAATATTTTTCCTTTTGCCAATTGCAAAGCCTTTTGCTCAATTTTCGGCATTTCGTTATAAGAGCGGAAAAGATATTCGACACTCATTTCATCTTCTTCAGAAATAGAAGTTTCAGTAATAATGTCTTCAGGTGAATTTTTGGTGTAAAAATCAAATATTGCTTTCCCAAAAAGATCTTTCATTGTTTTAGTTCAAAGTTTAAGGTTTCAAGTTCAAAGTTGTTTAATTTTGCAAATCAACTTTAAATACTAAACTTGAAACAGATTTTAAATAATTTAAGTAAGTTAGCCAAAGATAAGCATAACGAGAATAAAAAGTATTTCGATAAGCTTAAAAAGAAACCGCCAAAGAATTTAGATTACATTATGCAGGATTTGCATAATGCCGAATTCAAAAGGACGGATTGCTTGAAGTGTGCTAATTGCTGTAAAACGACTGGGCCATTGTTTACTTTGGCAGATATAGAACGAATTTCTAAACACTTTAGACAAAAGCCTCAGCAATTTATTGATCAGTACTTGCGAATTGATGAAGACAAAGATTATGTTTTGCAAAGCGTTCCATGTACGTTTTTAGATAATGAAAATTATTGTATGATTTATGATGTTCGTCCGAAAGCCTGTAGAGAGTTTCCTCATACAGATCGAAACAAATTTTATCAGATTTCTAATTTAACTTTGAAAAACGTCGAAATTTGTCCAGCAGCATTCAACATCGTCGAGGAAATGAAAAAGAAGCTGCCGTTATGATTGAATATACAGGCAATTGTTTCTAAGAATATCTTGATTTCCTTTTTTAAGATGTATTTTTGAGAAAGGAAATAATTAAACAACATAAAGAAAACTCATAATTTGAATTTAGAATATTTCATAGCCAAAAGACTTATTACTGCAAAAGATTATAAAAGCAGTATCTCGGCGCCCATTATAAAAATTGCGATTTCTGCAATTGCAATCGGAATAATCATGATGATGGTTTCTGTTGCCACAGGAATAGGCTTGCAGAAAAAAATTCGCGATAAAGTTTCTGCTTTTAATGGCCAAATCATAATTTCTAATTATGACAATAATAATTCAGAAGTTACAACAGTTCCAATTTCAAAGGAACAAGATTTTTATCCTAATTTTAAATCGGTTCCAGAAGTAAGCCATATCCAAGCAGTGGCCAGTAAAGCTGGAATAATTAGAACAGAAAATGCTTTTGAAGGAATTATATTTAAAGGCGTAGGAGCAGATTACGATTGGAATAATATTAAAGAATATATTGTTGAAGGGAAAATTCCAGATTTTGCAAAAGCATTGAATGAAGATGTTATTATTTCAAGATTTCTTGCAGATCGTTTAAATTTAAAAATTGGAGACCAATTCAATACTTTTTTTATAAAAGAAGAGCAAGGTAAACTTCCAAATAGCCGTAGATTTAAGATTGTCGGAATATTTAATTCCGGATTCCAAGATTTTGATGCAACATATATTATCGGAGATATCCGCCATATTCAAAGAATCAATAAGTGGACAGAGAGTCAAGTTGGAGCATTTGAGGTTTTTGTAAAGGATTTTAATGAAATTAAATCCACAGGAAATAAAATTTACGAAAAAACCTCTTCTAATCTAGATACACAAACCATTGTAGAAAAATACAGTTATATTTTTGACTGGCTTAAGCTCTTTGATTTTAATATAGTAATCATTTTAGGGGTCATGATTCTCGTGGCAACAATTAACATGGTAGTGGCATTGCTGGTTCTCATTTTGGAAAGAACTCAAATGATTGGAATTTTAAAATCTATGGGCGCAAATAACTGGTCAGTACGTAAGATATTTTTATATAATGCCTTTTACTTAATTCTACGTGGACTATTCTGGGGAAATTTGATCGGAATTTCAATTCTATTAATACAGCAGCAATTCGGCATAATTAAGCTCAATCCAGAAAACTATTATGTAAATCAAGCGCCAGTTTATCTAAATTGGATGTATATACTATTATTAAACCTGCTTACGGTTGGTGTTTGTTTCTTGGTGCTATTAATTCCTTCTTATATAATAACAAAAATATCACCTGTAAAAGCGATCCGTTTCGACTAAGTAAAAAGTAAAGCACAATATCTAACCCGACAGTTTTCCAAAACCTGTCGGGTTTATTGTTTATACATATATATAAGGGGAAAATCTCGATTGTCCGTCTGAGCGAATCCGAAGCCCTTTTAGCGGCAGCATTTGGAATTTGAAAATTGAAATTTTGTTATTTATTAGAAGCTGTTTCCCGCTATCCGCTCCAATCTTTTGTGCCGAACCCCGGCACAAAAGGATTTCCGCTTCTATCGGGGCTAGTACACCGGTTTTCAGAGGCGGCTTAAAGGGGAAAAGGGCTGGTTTTGGAAGCAAGAGAGGGAAAAGCTTGGCGCCTCAGCGCCTTTTCGGGATAAAAAAGGGAAGAGAGCGCCTTTTGAAAATATGGAATCTCTTCAAAAAATGGGCTTAAAGGCTGAAAACTCCGTAAAAAGGGAATGCCGAAAGGAGCGGAAAATGCCAAAACATTGAAGGTGTGCAGAAAAAACTCACAATTATTCAAAAAAGTTTAAAATGTAAACAGGCTGTTATGAGTGAGTTAAGAAATAAAGCAAAAAAAGATGGGAAAAATGTAAAAGAAAGTGTTGGAAATGTAAATAAAGGTTCTACTTTTGCACCCGCAACAGCGAAGGCGTTCATCGAAATACTGGCAGGAAAGGAGAATCTGGCGAAAAGAAATTTTCAAAAAAAAGATTCGAAAAAGCTTGCGAGATTTGAAAATGCTTTCTACATTTGCACCCCGCAAAACACGGAAAGTTCATTGAGATACTGGGAGGAAAAATAAAGAAAAGGAAACGAAAAAAAAGTTTCAAAATTTTTTAAATTTTTCTTGCAGGAAACAAAAAGAAGTTTTAGTTTTGCACCCGCTTTGAAACACAGGCGAAACACAAAAAGAAGACACGTTCGTAGACATATTGAATTGACAGCCGTTTTAAGAGAGATCTTAAAACAAAAAGAATAAGAGCAGTAGAATCGGAAGATTCGAAAAGAACCGATAGGAAAAGCATCGACTATATAATATTAAAATATACGATGAAGAGTTTGATCCTGGCTCAGGATGAACGCTAGCGGCAGGCTTAACACATGCAAGTCGAGGGGTAGAGGCTTTGGGCCTTGAGACCGGCGCACGGGTGCGTAACGCGTATGCAATCTGCCTTTCACAGAGGGATAGCCCAGAGAAATTTGGATTAATACCTCATAGCATTATAGGATGGCATCATTTTGTAATTAAAGTCACAACGGTGAAAGATGAGCATGCGTCCCATTAGCTAGTTGGTAAGGTAACGGCTTACCAAGGCGACGATGGGTAGGGCCTGAGAGGGAGATCCCCCACACTGGTACTGAGACACGGACCAGACTCCTACGGGAGGCAGCAGTGAGGAATATTGGTCAATGGGCGCAAGCCTGAACCAGCCATGCCGCGTGCAGGATGACGGTCCTATGGATTGTAAACTGCTTTTGCACAGGAAGAAACACTCCGACGTGTCGGAGCTTGACGGTACTGTGAGAATAAGGATCGGCTAACTCCGTGCCAGCAGCCGCGGTAATACGGAGGATCCAAGCGTTATCCGGAATCATTGGGTTTAAAGGTGCCCGTAGGCGGTCTTGTAAGTCAGTGGTGAAAGCCCATCGCTCAACGGTGGAACGGCCATTGATACTGCAGGACTTGAATTATTGGGAAGTAACTAGAATATGTAGTGTAGCGGTGAAATGCTTAGAGATTACATGGAATACCAATTGCGAAGGCAGGTTACTACCAATGGATTGACGCTGATGGACGAAAGCGTGGGTAGCGAACAGGATTAGATACCCTGGTAGTCCACGCCGTAAACGATGGATACTAGCTGTTGGGAGCAATCTCAGTGGCTAAGCGAAAGTGATAAGTATCCCACCTGGGGAGTACGAACGCAAGTTTGAAACTCAAAGGAATTGACGGGCTGCACAAGCGGTGGAGCATGTGGTTTAATTCGATGATACGCGAGGAACCTTACCAAGGCTTAAATGCAGACTGACCGATTTGGAAACAGATCTTTCGCAAGACAGTTTACAAGGTGCTGCATGGTTGTCGTCAGCTCGTGCCGTGAGGTGTCAGGTTAAGTCCTATAACGAGCGCAACCCCTGTTGTTAGTTGCCAGCGAGTCAAGTCGGGAACTCTAACAAGACTGCCAGTGCAAACTGTGAGGAAGGTGGGGATGACGTCAAATCATCACGGCCCTTACGCCTTGGGCTACACACGTGCTACAATGGCCGGTACAGAGAGCAGCCACCTCGCGAGGGGGAGCGAATCTATAAAGCCGGTCACAGTTCGGATCGGAGTCTGCAACTCGACTCCGTGAAGCTGGAATCGCTAGTAATCGGATATCAGCCATGATCCGGTGAATACGTTCCCGGGCCTTGTACACACCGCCCGTCAAGCCATGGAAGCTGGGGGTGCCTGAAGTCGGTGACCGCAAGGAGCTGCCTAGGGTAAAACTGGTAACTAGGGCTAAGTCGTAACAAGGTAGCCGTACCGGAAGGTGCGGCTGGAACACCTCCTTTCTAGAGCCCCAAGTGTTAGCTGAAAAGCACGCTGGGGAAATAAGATGCCGGACTAGAGGTTTGGAATCTGAGATTGTATTGCTCTTGCTGTTAATTTAAAAAAATGATAAAAATTAAGTAAAACAGAGTCTCGTAGCTCAGCTGGTTAGAGTACTACACTGATAATGTAGGGGTCGGCAGTTCGAGTCTGCCCGGGACTACTAAAACTTCAGATTTAAGATTGTAGATTTTAGATTTAAGAAGTGAAACTGAAAAGCTTGATTTTAAAGGAAATTCTGGAAGCTGGGATTCACCAAAGGAAATTAGAGAAGAATTAAGAAATCTAAAATCTGAATTCTAAAATCTAAGATTTAAAAATGGGGGATTAGCTCAGCTGGCTAGAGCGCCTGCCTTGCACGCAGGAGGTCAACGGTTCGACTCCGTTATTCTCCACAATCCCGATGAATCGGGAAAAAGTTCATTGACATATTGAGATAAGAAAATAATAAGAAAGTAGAAAGCGTTTTTTGCAATTTATTGCAAAAGACAAAACAAAACGGTCTTGTTTTAATTGGCAAGATTGGTGCAATAAGCAAAATAAGGGCGCATGGGGAATGCCTAGGCTCTCAGAGGCGATGAAGGACGTGATAAGCTGCGAAAAGCTGCGGGGACTGGCACACACAGATTGATCCGCAGATATCCGAATGGGGCAACCCGCTATGTTGAAGACATAGCACACCGATAGGTGGGCAAACCCGCTGAACTGAAACATCTAAGTAGGCGGAGGAGAAGAAAACAAAAGTGATTCCGTAAGTAGTGGCGAGCGAACGCGGATTAGCCCAAACCATTTATGTTACGGCATAGGTGGGGTTGTACGACCGCGACATTTCATGTGCAAGGAACCGGAAGCTTCTGGAAAGGAGCGCCATAGAGGGTGACAGCCCCGTATGGGTAACGAGCATAATGGATAGCGGTATCCTGAGTAGGGCGGGGCACGTGAAACCCTGTCTGAATTTGGCGGGACCATCCGCTAAGGCTAAATACTCCTGAGAGACCGATAGTGAACCAGTACCGTGAGGGAAAGGTGAAAAGAACCGTGAATAACGGAGTGAAATAGATCCTGAAACCATGCGCTTACAAGCGGTCGGAGCCCTTTCGTGGGGTGACGGCGTGCCTTTTGCATAATGAGCCTACGAGTTAACGCTGCTGGCAAGGATAAGTGGTTAAGCCATGGATCCGCAGCGAAAGCGAGTCTGAATAGGGCGCTTTAGTCAGTAGTGTTAGACGCGAAACCGTGTGATCTACCCATGGGCAGGTTGAAGCTGTGGTAACACACAGTGGATGAGCCGAACCGGTTGACGTTGAAAAGTCTTCGGATGACCTGTGGGTAGGGGTGAAAGGCCAATCAAACTCGGAAATAGCTCGTACTCCCCGAAATGCATTTAGGTGCAGCGTTATTTTAGTTATATAGAGGTAGAGCTACTGATTGGATGCGGGGGCTTCACCGCCTACCAATTCCTGACAAACTCCGAATGCTATATAATGATTGATAACAGTGAGGGCTTGGGTGCTAAGCTGCAAGTCCGAGAGGGAAAGAACCCAGACCATCAGCTAAGGTCCCCAAATATATGCTAAGTTGAAAGAACGAGGTTTGTCTGCCCAGACAGCTAGGATGTTGGCTTGGAAGCAGCCATTCATTTAAAGAGTGCGTAACAGCTCACTAGTCGAGCGGACGAGCATGGATAATAATCGGGCATAAGCATATTACCGAAGCTATGGATTTGTATGTAAATACAAGTGGTAGGGGAGCATTCTGACAGGGCTGAAGGTGTATCGTAAGGTATGCTGGACCGGTCAGAAAAGAAAATGTAGGCATAAGTAACGATAATGCGGGCGAGAAACCCGCACACCGAAAAACTAAGGTTTCCACAGCTATGCTAATCAGCTGTGGGTTAGTCTGTAACCTAAGGCGAACCCGAAAGGGACAGTCGATGGCCAACGGGTTAATATTCCCGTACTTCTTATTGCTGTGATGGGGTGACGGAGTGATGAAAGCGCCGCGAACTGACGGAATAGTTCGTTAAAGCACCTAGCTATAGGGTCTCTAGGCAAATCCGGAGATCTTGGTGAAATGCGATAGTACTCGGAGTCTTCGGACAAAGAGATAGTGCGCCTAAGGGCTTCCAAGAAAAACCTCTAAACTTCAGGCAGTAAGAACCAGTACCGTAAACCGACACAGGTAGTTGAGGAGAGAATCCTAAGGTGCTCGAGAGATTCATGGCTAAGGAATTAGGCAAAATAGACCTGTAACTTCGGGAGAAAGGTCGCCCCGAGCAATCGGGCCGCAGTGAAGAGGTCCAGGCGACTGTTTATCAAAAACACAGGGCTCTGCAAAATCGTAAGATGAAGTATAGGGCCTGACACCTGCCCGGTGCTGGAAGGTTAAGAGGAGATGTTATCTTCGGAGAAGCATTGAATTGAAGCCCCAGTAAACGGCGGCCGTAACTATAACGGTCCTAAGGTAGCGAAATTCCTTGTCGGGTAAGTTCCGACCTGCACGAATGGTGTAACGATCTGGACACTGTCTCAGCCATGAGCTCGGTGAAATTGTAGTAACGGTGAAGATGCCGTTTACCCGCAGTGGGACGAAAAGACCCTGTGCACCTTTACTATAGCTTAGTATTGACCTTGGATAAATGATGTGTAGGATAGGTTGGAGACTATGAAGCGGCGTCGCCAGGCGTTGTGGAGTCATTGTTGAAATACAACCCTTTGTTTATCTGAGGCCTAACCCCGCAATGTGGGGGACAGTGCTTGGTGGGTAGTTTGACTGGGGTGGTCGCCTCCAAAAGAGTAACGGAGGCTTCTAAAGGTTCCCTCAGTACGCTTGGTAACCGTGCGTAGAGTGCAATGGCATAAGGGAGCTTGACTGAGAGACATACAGGTCGATCAGGTACGAAAGTAGAGCATAGTGATCCGGTGGTTCCGCATGGAAGGGCCATCGCTCAAAGGATAAAAGGTACGCCGGGGATAACAGGCTGATCTCCCCCAAGAGCTCATATCGACGGGGGGGTTTGGCACCTCGATGTCGGCTCGTCACATCCTGGGGCTGGAGAAGGTCCCAAGGGTTGGGCTGTTCGCCCATTAAAGTGGCACGCGAGCTGGGTTCAGAACGTCGTGAGACAGTTCGGTCTCTATCTACTGCGGGCGTTAGAAATTTGAGTGGATCTGATTCTAGTACGAGAGGACCGAATTGGACAAACCTCTAGTGTATCTGTTGTCCCGCCAGGGGCACCGCAGAGTAGCTACGTTTGGAAGGGATAAGCGCTGAAAGCATATAAGCGCGAAACCCACCACAAGATGAGATTTCTTTTAAGGATCGTGGAAGATGACCACGTTGATAGGCTACAGATGTAAAGGCAGTAATGTCATAGTCGAGTAGTACTAATAATCCGTAAGCTTATGCACAAACTTTTCCCCCCGAGCAATCGGGAGGAAACTTTCTAAAAAAAGCTTGTTTGTTTCTTTATCTCAGTATGTTAAAATATTATTTTAATTATTAATTGCAGATTTCCACCCGAGGCGATAGCCGAACGGAGCGAAGCTAATTATTAATTGGAAAGATTGCCCAAAGCAATTGTAACTTCTTAAGGTGGTTATTGCGGCGGGGCTCACCTCTTCCCATCCCGAACAGAGAAGTTAAGCCCGCCTGCGCAGATGGTACTGCAGTTTTGTGGGAGAGTATGTCGTCGCCTTTCTTTTGAAAACCCTATCCAAATCGGATAGGGTTTTCTGTTTTTAGGAAAATAGGGAAACTGTGCGGGACTCCCATGCTTATCGGGAGCTGCCGCCTTTCCTTTAAGAATCCCTCCCAATCCCTCGGCAGGGATTTTCTGCTTTTTAAAGGGTTTTTCTTTAGTGAATTTAGCTGTAAAGAACGGAATGATTCTGCTTGCGATTATGAAGAATGTAAAGCTGTCTTGAGATGTGTATTGGGATTTAGCAACAAAGAGCATAGTGAATTTTATTTTATTGTCTTTGCGAAGTATAAAGTTTGCAAAGTTTTTAATCTTTGGAGTTTGAAATTTTATCCTTAAGTTTTAGAATTGGAATTTCCTTTGAAAAGAGATGTCTTATTTACTCGGGATCGTGCAAGGGATAGAAGCGGTGTCATTTTGCGAAATGCTAAACTTTTGGTCGAGCCTTGCTCTAAAACCTTTTTCACAAAAAAAAAATAACGCGCAGCTCGGCCTGAAAGGAAATCCTCAAATTATTATCCTCAATATTTACTATTTGTTGTTTTTTGAAAACAATGTGTATCCGATTTTTTGAATTGTTAGGATTTTATTTCGATATTTCTAGGTTGAATTTGTTTTGGTTAATAGTCTTTTATTTATGCGGTATTCTTCTAAATGGAGGGAGTGTACTTTTTGTGTGCTTATATTTCCGAAAAACCTGGGTAAACTTTTCTAGAAAAAAAACTTATGGTCTGATCAGGTGTGAAGTTTTCAAATTAATTCTGTTTAATTTTTGCAATCAATTTTTGACGAAGATCTTCCTGCATTGTTCATCTTTGCTTTTTAGATTTAATTATGAAGTGAAAAAGTTAGTCTTTTTATTTCTGTAAAGATGTTTTGGATATTGGGTAGCTACTTGTATTTTGGTCTGAAAAAAATATACAAGTAATTTCTTTATAGGTAGATGTTAATTTAAATTTTTGGATAGAAATGTGTTTTAGTTTGGATATGTTTTAATGTTTGAAATAGGTGAGTATTTTTTATGGACTAGACATTGCGAAGCGTAGTTTGTTAATGTGCATTAAAATAATAGAGATTGAGGAGGTTGTTGTGTGTGAAATAAAAGGCTCAGGTAGTAAATTTTTTATTGGGATAAATTTTATGGAGCGATTGATTTTTTATAATTCTTTGTCGAAAGTTTAATTATTGCTTTTATACTAGGATTTTAAGTTGAATGTTTTTTATTTCTGCTTTCAAGTCTTTGTGTTTAGTTCTGGCTAATAGAGTTTTCTTTTAGAGGGATTAGTTAAATTCTTTTTATACGATTTTATCTTTTTGAATGCTGATAAGAGTTTTTTTTTGTTTTTGTTGAGTTTGTGTAAAGTTGGATAATAGAGTAAATGCTTGCATTTAGTGGCTTTTTGATTTCATGTAAAATATTAAAAGCGGTTTAAACATTGCTTTTTTAGAAGTTTGTTATTTAGTAAAAGTTTAAATGTTTATTAGAAAGTAATTTTTAAAGTCTGAAAAAATATGCGAAGTCTCTAAAACTTGGGGTTTTTCAGCGGGACTTATTATGAAAAGAATAACACTACTAAGAAAAAACTTATAAACCGATAAAAAAGTTCGGTCTGTAAACGGCGAGTTATTAGAATGTTAAGAAAAACATGGAAAAAATATCAAAAAAACTCTGTGAAAAAGCTTGCGCAAGCGGAAAAAGGTTCTACTTTTGCACCCGCAACAGCGAAGGCGTTCATCGAAATACTGGCAGGAAAGTAGAATCAGACGGAAAGAAATTTTCAAAAAAAAAGATTCGAAAAAGCTTGCGAGATTTGAAAATGCTTTCTACATTTGCACCCCGCAAAACACGGAAAGTTCATTGAGAGACTGGAAGGGAAATTAGAGAAAACTGGATTGAAAAAATCTCAAAAAAAAAACTTTAAATTTTTCTTGCAGGAAACAAAAAGAAGTTTTAGTTTTGCACCCGCTTTGAAACACAGGCGAAACACAAAAAGAAGACACGTTCGTAGACATATTGAATTGACAGCCGTTTTAAGAGAGATCTTAAAACAAAAAGAATAAGAGCAGTAGAATCGGAAGATTCGAAAAGAACCGATAGGAAAAGCATCGACTATATAATATTAAAATATACGATGAAGAGTTTGATCCTGGCTCAGGATGAACGCTAGCGGCAGGCTTAACACATGCAAGTCGAGGGGTAGAGGCTTTCGGCCTTGAGACCGGCGCACGGGTGCGTAACGCGTATGCAATCTGCCTTTCACAGAGGGATAGCCCAGAGAAATTTGGATTAATACCTCATAGCATTATAGGATGGCATCATTTTGTAATTAAAGTCACAACGGTGAAAGATGAGCATGCGTCCCATTAGCTAGTTGGTAAGGTAACGGCTTACCAAGGCGACGATGGGTAGGGCCTGAGAGGGAGATCCCCCACACTGGTACTGAGACACGGACCAGACTCCTACGGGAGGCAGCAGTGAGGAATATTGGTCAATGGGCGCAAGCCTGAACCAGCCATGCCGCGTGCAGGATGACGGTCCTATGGATTGTAAACTGCTTTTGCACAGGAAGAAACACTCCGACGTGTCGGAGCTTGACGGTACTGTGAGAATAAGGATCGGCTAACTCCGTGCCAGCAGCCGCGGTAATACGGAGGATCCAAGCGTTATCCGGAATCATTGGGTTTAAAGGTGCCCGTAGGCGGTCTTGTAAGTCAGTGGTGAAAGCCCATCGCTCAACGGTGGAACGGCCATTGATACTGCAGGACTTGAATTATTGGGAAGTAACTAGAATATGTAGTGTAGCGGTGAAATGCTTAGAGATTACATGGAATACCAATTGCGAAGGCAGGTTACTACCAATGGATTGACGCTGATGGACGAAAGCGTGGGTAGCGAACAGGATTAGATACCCTGGTAGTCCACGCCGTAAACGATGGATACTAGCTGTTGGGAGCAATCTCAGTGGCTAAGCGAAAGTGATAAGTATCCCACCTGGGGAGTACGAACGCAAGTTTGAAACTCAAAGGAATTGACGGCGGCACAAGCGGTGGAGCATGTGGTTTAATTCGATGATACGCGAGGAACCTTACCAAGGCTTAAATGCAGACTGACCGATTTGGAAACAGATCTTTCGCAAGACAGTTTACAAGGTGCTGCATGGTTGTCGTCAGCTCGTGCCGTGAGGTGTCAGGTTAAGTCCTATAACGAGCGCAACCCCTGTTGTTAGTTGCCAGCGAGTCAAGTCGGGAACTCTAACAAGACTGCCAGTGCAAACTGTGAGGAAGGTGGGGATGACGTCAAATCATCACGGCCCTTACGCCTTGGGCTACACACGTGCTACAATGGCCGGTACAGAGAGCAGCCACTGGGCGACCAGGAGCGAATCTATAAAGCCGGTCACAGTTCGGATCGGAGTCTGCAACTCGACTCCGTGAAGCTGGAATCGCTAGTAATCGGATATCAGCCATGATCCGGTGAATACGTTCCCGGGCCTTGTACACACCGCCCGTCAAGCCATGGAAGCTGGGGGTGCCTGAAGTCGGTGACCGCAAGGAGCTGCCTAGGGTAAAACTGGTAACTAGGGCTAAGTCGTAACAAGGTAGCCGTACCGGAAGGTGCGGCTGGAACACCTCCTTTCTAGAGCCTCAAGTGTTAGCGGAAACGCACGCTGGGGAAATAAGATGCCGGACTAGAGGTTTGGAATCTGAGATTGTATTGCTCTTGCTGTTAATTTAAAAAAATGATAAAAATTAAGTAAAACAGAGTCTCGTAGCTCAGCTGGTTAGAGTACTACACTGATAATGTAGGGGTCGGCAGTTCGAGTCTGCCCGGGACTACTAAAACTTCAGATTTAAGATTGTAGATTTTAGATTTAAGAAGTGAAACTGAAAAGCTTGATTTTAAAGGAAATTCTGGAAGCTGGGATTCACCAAAGGAAATTAGAGAAGAATTAAGAAATCTAAAATCTGAATTCTAAAATCTAAGATTTAAAAATGGGGGATTAGCTCAGCTGGCTAGAGCGCCTGCCTTGCACGCAGGAGGTCAACGGTTCGACTCCGTTATTCTCCACAATCCCGATGAATCGGGAAAAAGTTCATTGACATATTGAGATAAGAAAATAATAAGAAAGTAGAAAGCGTTTTTTGCAATTTATTGCAAAAGACAAAACAAAACGGTCTTGTTTTAATTGACAAGATTGGTGCAATAAGCAAAATAAGGGCGCATGGGGAATGCCTAGGCTCTCAGAGGCGATGAAGGACGTGATAAGCTGCGAAAAGCTGCGGGGACGGGCACACACCGATTGATCCGCAGATATCCGAATGGGGCAACCCGCTATGTTGAAGACATAGCACACCGATAGGTGGGCAAACCCGCTGAACTGAAACATCTAAGTAGGCGGAGGAGAAGAAAACAAAAGTGATTCCGTAAGTAGTGGCGAGCGAACGCGGATTAGCCCAAACCATTTATGTTACGGCATAGGTGGGGTTGTAGCAGCCGCGACATTTCATGTGCAAGGAACCGGAAGCTTCTGGAAAGGAGCGCCATAGAGGGTGACAGCCCCGTATGGGTAACGAGCATAATGGATAGCGGTATCCTGAGTAGGGCGGGGCACGTGAAACCCTGTCTGAATTTGGCGGGACCATCCGCTAAGGCTAAATACTCCTGAGAGACCGATAGTGAACCAGTACCGTGAGGGAAAGGTGAAAAGAACCGTGAATAACGGAGTGAAATAGATCCTGAAACCATGCGCTTACAAGCGGTCGGAGCCCTTTCGTGGGGTGACGGCGTGCCTTTTGCATAATGAGCCTACGAGTTAACGCTGCTGGCAAGGATAAGTGGTTAAGCCATGGATCCGCAGCGAAAGCGAGTCTGAATAGGGCGCTTTAGTCAGTAGTGTTAGACGCGAAACCGTGTGATCTACCCATGGGCAGGTTGAAGCTGTGGTAACACACAGTGGATGAGCCGAACCGGTTGACGTTGAAAAGTCTTCGGATGACCTGTGGGTAGGGGTGAAAGGCCAATCAAACTCGGAAATAGCTCGTACTCCCCGAAATGCATTTAGGTGCAGCGTTATTTTAGTTATATAGAGGTAGAGCTACTGATTGGATGCGGGGGCTTCACCGCCTACCAATTCCTGACAAACTCCGAATGCTATATAATGATTGATAACAGTGAGGGCTTGGGTGCTAAGCTGCCAAGTCCGAGAGGGAAAGAACCCAGACCATCAGCTAAGGTCCCCAAATATATGCTAAGTTGAAAGAACGAGGTTTGTCTGCCCAGACAGCTAGGATGTTGGCTTGGAAGCAGCCATTCATTTAAAGAGTGCGTAACAGCTCACTAGTCGAGCGGACGAGCATGGATAATAATCGGGCATAAGCATATTACCGAAGCTATGGATTTGTATGTAAATACAAGTGGTAGGGGAGCATTCTGACAGGGCTGAAGGTGTATCGTAAGGTATGCTGGACCGGTCAGAAAAGAAAATGTAGGCATAAGTAACGATAATGCGGGCGAGAAACCCGCACACCGAAAAACTAAGGTTTCCACAGCTATGCTAATCAGCTGTGGGTTAGTCTGAACCTAAGGCGAACCCGAAAGGGACAGTCGATGGCCAACGGGT
>NZ_CP190016.1:0-2135000 GCF_050320125.1 Flavobacterium sp. MMS24-S5 | reverse complement strand
AGATTATAAATAGTTTTGAGAAATTAGATTTGGAGACAGAGCTTGCTATTAAGGAAAGTTTTTTCGAAGAAACTTTCAAAAAAGGCGAGTTTATTGTTGAAGAGGGTAAAGTTTGCAATAAAATTTATTTCATTAAATCAGGCGCGATTAGAAGATTTTGTATTGAAGACGGGATAGAAGTTACGAAGTGGATTTATACCGATAATCAATTTGTAACTTCAATGAGTAGTTTTTTTGAACAGAAACCTTCATTTGAAAATTTTCAAACCTGTGAAGAAACATTAGTATATTCATTATCTTATTCGGATGAACAGACTTTATTGGAATATCCCATATTTATAAAATTTCATATTAAGCAACTTCGATACTACCTTTCAAATATAAATGAGTTTAATCATTTATTTCGTTTAATGACTGCAGAGAAAAAATACTTATTTCTTTTAGAGTCATTTCCACAAATTATTAAAAAAGCCAAATTGAAGCACATTGCGTCATTAATTGGCGTAAGTCAGGAAACTTTGAGCAGAATTCGTGCATCAATTATTTGATATTACATCAATAAAAAATATTTAGGGTTTTTCAACTTTTGTAGCTAACTAAAGATGCAAAAATTGAAAGAAACTTTTATTGATAAAAATGCTATTCTAGGTAATAACATTTTCATAGGAAATGGTGTGACTATTGAGAAAGATGTCATAATTGGAAATAATACGCAGATAGGTAACAATGTAACGATTTTAAGTGGATCAAGAATAGGAGAAAATTGTCAAATCCATTCTAATGCTGTCTTGGGCGGCGTACCTCAGGATTTGAAATTTAAGGGAGAATATACTCTTCTTGAAATTGGAGATAATAATATAATTAGGGAGTTTGTGACTATTAATAGGGGAACAATCTCAAAAGGTAAAACCTGTATTGGTAATTCCAATCTGATTATGTCTAATGCGCATATTGGTCACGATTGTGTAATAGGTAATAATTCTATTATTGGATTTAGTGTCGGAATGGCGGGTGAAGTAATTGTTCAGGATTGGGTAAATATAAGTGGATTAACTGCTATACATCAATTTTCTGTTATTGGTGAACATGCTATGATTAGTGGTTTAAGCCGAGTAGTAAAAGATGTTCCTCCATATGTGGTTGCTGCACATGAACCTTTGAGGTTTGCGGGTGTAAATTCTGTTGGATTAAAAAGAAGAGGATTTAATTCTCGAAAAATTGACGAGATTCGGTCAATTTATAGAATTATACTTCAAGAGAAGAGAAATACAAAATTTGCTGTGGATATAATCAATGAAGAATTTGAGCAAACGGTTGAACGAGATAAAATTCTAAATTTCGTTCGTCAATCTAAAAGAGGAATTATTAAAGGTTTTGAAATTTAAATATATAAAAATGCTAAATTTATATTTATAAATTAACTCGTAATGACAAAACATAGTACAAACTCTAAAGTTGATTTTTATTTCGAAAAAGCTGAAAAATGGAGAGCCGAAATTGAACAAATGAGAGAAATTGTTTTAGACTGTCATTTGTCTGAAGAATTGAAATGGGGATCTCCTTGTTATACTTTCGAAAAAGCAAATATTGTATTAATTCATTATTTTAAGGAATATTGTGCTTTTTTGTTTTTCAAGGGTGCTTTAATGAAAGATCCTGATAATATCTTGATCCAACAATCAGATAATGTACAGGTGGCTCGTCAAGTTCGATTTACGAATGTAGAAGATATTTTAGCCAATAAAGAAATTCTAAAAAAGTATATTTTTGAAGCGGCCGAAATTGAGAAATCGGGACAAAAAGTAGAACTGAAAAAAGTTTCTGATTTTGAAATTGCAGAAGAGCTTCAGCATAAATTTGATTCAGATGCTGATTTTAAAAAAGCTTTCTATGCTTTAACTCCTGGAAGACAGCGAGCGTATTTGCTCCATTTTTCTCAACCTAAACAATCTAAAACTAGAGAAGCTAGAGTAGAAAAAAATATTCCGCGTATTTTAGACGGAAAAGGATTGAATGATTAAAAAAAATAAATAAAAACAAAAAACTCCTTTTATACAAAGGAGTTTTTTGTTTTTATTATTCTAAGAGATTTACTCTGTGATGGTATTTTTCTTTCGAATAGAAATTAAAGATTGGAAAAGAACGGAAGTCATAACCAAACTTATTCCTATATAAAAAGAGAAATTGACCGACTGGCCTTCATTAAAAAACAAAAAGGCTAATATTATCGAATAAATTGGCTCTAAGTTGAATGTTAGATTTATGGTAAACGCAGGGATTTTTTTAAGGGATTCTGCAAACATTACATAAAGAGCAACTGTACAGCATGAAGCTAAAATTAATAAATAGAAAATGTCTTTTAAGTTTGGAATAAAAACCTGTTTTGGAAAATTGTAAAAATAAAACGGAAGAGTAAGCCCTAAAACTAAAGTTCCTCCAAGCATCTGATAAAAATTAATGAGCTTGCTGTCATAAAATTGTACAAGTCTTTCGTTGTAAATAGTGTACAAGGCAGCAAATGCTGATGAAATTACTCCGAGTAAAATTCCAAGCTGATAAGAAGAATCAAAATGAAAAATCAAGCTTATTCCTAATAAGGTTAACATGCTTAATAAAACCTGAGTTAGATTGAATCTTTTTTTATTGAGAATAGGTTCAAAGAAAGCTGTAAAAAAACTGGTAAGACAATAGCAAACAACGCCAATTGATATATTAGAATATTTAATGCTGGCATAAAAGAAAACCCAATGAATGGTGATCAAAACTCCAGCTTTAGAAATTTTTACTGCTTCAGAAAATGACTTTAGCATTTTAAGATTGTAAATTTTTAAAATGAAAAAGAGAATAATAGAAGCAAATAATACTCTATACCAAACTAAAGTAATTTCGTTAAGAGAAATAAGTTTTCCGAAAACGCCAGTAAAACCAGCAAGTAAAACTGCAGAATGCAGTATCAAATAAGATTTTTTCATAAGAGTTGTCTATCCTTTTTTTGAAGGATGTTTTTTGAATATTAATAATGTGATTGAGGTAAAGACACAACTAATAGGACTGAAGATTCAGTCAAGTGTCAATACTAAAGAAGCATTATTAATTTACTGGAGGAGGAAGACAACCTTTAAAACTCATGATAAAATTTAATTTTCGGTAAAATTAAGAAAAAAGCATTCCCTGAAAAAGTGTAAAAAGTTATTTAAATGTGAAACTTCAAAAATTTAACAATTGAATTAAATAGATCTGATTTTGATTTGAATATTTATTTGTAGAACTTGCAACGATACCAAATTACCTAAATTATAAGTTTATCACAATCTAATGAATACAGGCCAGCCAGCGACAGCAATTCTTGAAATTAAACAACATTTTGAAATTTTAGACGGATTAAGAGGAATCGCAGCTTTTGCCGTTGTTGTTTTTCATTTTATGGAATGGATTTTTACCGATCCAAGTCAGAATTTTATAGGACACGGATTTTTGGCTGTCGATTTTTTCTTTTGTCTTTCGGGATTTGTAATAGGATATGCTTACGATGATCGTATCGCAAAAATGGGACTTCGTAACTTTTTTATCTCAAGAATTATAAGATTACATCCGTTGGTTATTGCTGGGTCAATATTAGGATTGTTGGCTTTCTTGTTTGATCCGTTTGGAGGACATTTGGAATTATATAGTACTGGAAAAATTATTTTGACATTTATTTGTTCTCTGTTTCTTATTCCGTTTCCAGTTATTGCAGATCGTGGTTTCAATTTATTTAGTTTTAATGCTCCCGCATGGTCTCTTTTTTGGGAATATATTGCTAATATCGTTTATGCACTTGTACTTTATAAAATTCGCAAAAACTTTTTAGTTGTTCTTACTTTAATTTCTGCATTTGCAATTTGTTATGTTGGATATAGTTCTGGAAATTTAATAGGCGGATGGAGTGGACAGAACTTTTTGGGACGGCTGCGCCAGAATATCGTACTCTTTTTTGGCCGGATTGCTTATTTACCGATCCAATTGGATTATCAAAAATAAATTGGGATTTGCCGGATTGACTATCTTATTGCTTTTGGCTTTTGTAATGCCTTTTTCAGGGTGGAATTGGCTGACTGAACCTTTTGTGGTTTTATTTTACTTTCCGTTATTAATTTCTTTGGGTGCTGGCGCTCATTTAAAACCTTGTTTGAAAAAGATATGCACATTTTCGGGTAACATTTCATATCCGTTATATATGACACATTATGCTGTACTATGGATGTTCGGAAATTACTTTGTCAATTATAAACCAAACACAATGCAGCTTACATGTATCGTAACAGCGAGTGTAATACTTTTAGTTGGTTTTGCTTATTTAGTAATGAATGTTTATGATAAACCATTCAGAAAATATTTGACAGACAGGAGAAAAAAATGATTGTTAAAAGGATAATCTTTCAATATCATAAAATTTAAGATGAAAAAATATTACTTAATTTTAATACTTACATTGTTTTTTAATTATTCAAAAGCACAAATCAAAAAAAATCAATCTAAAATGAAAACAGAAGTAACAGTTAGTTTAATTAATGTTTGTAAAAGTAAGCTTGATATTTTTGATCGTTTTATGAATAAAGGAGCAACCGATGTTGAAATACAGGAACTGGAAAAATTTACAGGTCAAAAATTGCCTGCATCTTATATTCAATTATTGAAAACTTATAACGGAGAAAAAAGAAGTTTGGGTTTCTTGGGAGGATTTGGATATTTAGGTATTGAAGAAGTTAAAAGAGAATGGCTATTTTTTAAAAATGCTCCCGATACAAAACCTGAAGCTATTAATCAGGTTAAAAAAATTACCGATATTTTGTATTCCACTAAAAGAATTCCATTTGCCCATGATGGCTCGGGAAATTTTCTTTGTATAGATTTTATTCCAAATACAGACGGTATTTTAGGCCAGATTATCTATCTTCCATGCGGAGATCCTGAACCAGTTTCGGTAATCGCAGACAACTTTGAAGATTTTCTAAATTTGATAATTGAAAAAATTAAGTCTAAAAAATTGAAACTAGTTGATGAAAGAGAAGATTGGGACGCAAAAGATTGGGAGAAGGCAGATATTTATTTTGAGACTACATGGAATGATGATTGGAGTGATATTGCAGAAGAATATAATACAAAAAAATAATTTCGTTGTTCAAAATACAGAACCAATTCGGAGATGTTGGAGCCGAGAAAAAGATGTCTAAAAAAAGGATTAGTGAAATTTTAGGAACGGCATCATTTAAAAACAACAAAATAAAAGTAAATGGGCTTTAACCGATTAGAAATTCAAAAACCTGATGAATCGGGCTATTATGTTTTAGATGAAGAATATCTTCTTTCCTATATTTACTCAGATGGCTGGACAGAACGTCTCTTAAGATTTGAAATTTTCGTTGATATTTATTATGAATGCAGGGGAGAAATTGGCTTTTATACAAGAGAAAAAGATAGTAAAGAAATTGAAAGTTTATTGGGGTTTGAATTGCCTACTGAAATCAAAAAACTAATAGATCTTTTAATGAATCAGAAAGAATTGCAATTAAAAAAGTACTATTCCGATTTTTTTATGGAAGATTCCAGCAGACTTCATTTTGTTATTAATCGTGACGGAATTTCGCATAATTCAGGAATTGGAATTATGTTGAAAAAACTCGAAAATCCAAACGAATCAGAAAAGTTACTTTTTCTTTTGAAAGAAGAATTTGAAAAACTTCGCGAAGGTTTTTACAACAAAATGCTTTTAGAACGAGGTTTGATTAAAGAAGTTGTAACATCTAAAAAGAAACGAAACAGGCGCTTGTAAAATATCTTATATTTATAAAACGTTATTCGAAATCTAAACTTTTACTGCTAATAGAAATTGCATGAAAAATACACTTTTGCTGATTTTTTTATTATTAAGTTCACTTTCATTTGGGCAAAATCCTTCTTTTAAAATCAAATATTCTGAACAACTTGCGGTTTTTGTGTTCTTAGAGAATTTATCTGATTATTATCCAGACAATGTTTTTAAAACAGAGTTTCAAAAATCAAAATACAATATTGATAAGTATAAAAATGTAATCTCAAAATTTGAGCAATTATCTATTTCTTATAGTTTTCGATTTGAAGATTTTCCGTACGGATCAAAGAAAACAATGCAAACGCAGGATATATTGAAAAAGAATTTGATTGAAACCGACAATTTAAATGATTTCAAAATTCGTTCTGCAGGAATGATTCCCAATAAAACGCTAAGTGATTTAGGAGAATGTATTTCAGAATTTACTCCTATTTACAATGAATTGATCTATAATCCGAATAAAGAAAAGTTTGAAAAGCAGTTAGATGAAATTCAAAAATATTCTAATGATCATGAGATCGAAAATTATTTTAAAACAGGATTAGTATTTTATAATTCCAGTTGGGATAATTCAATTCCTTTTGTGGCGGCTTTTTATCCTTTACCTAATTCTAAAGGATTTACAGCTTCTGCATTTTGTAATAATTTCGTTAGTGCTATTCAAACCGACTTAAAATCACATAAAGATTTATTTAGTGTAATGATGCATGAGACCTATCATATCATTTACGACGAACAATCGTTGGAAGTAAAAACTGAAATTGACACTTATTTTAAAGAGAATAAATCAACGTGCAGTAATTACGCTTATCAATTATTGAATGAAGTTCTGGCGACGGTATTGGGTAATGGTTATGTTTATGCAGAATTAGAGGGTAAAGTAGATTCTGGAGATTGGTATAGTAATAAATACATCAATTTGATGGCAAAGCAGATTTATCCATTAGCTAAAGAATACATCGATCAAAAGAAACCAATTGATAAGAATTTTATAGATAGTTATATTCAGCTTTACGAAGCCAATTTTCCAAATTGGATTAATGAGCTTGATAATATCATGACGTACCGTTATGTGATTACAGAAAATGAAAAAGATTTTAAGGTTATAAATAAAATGTTTCGTTATCGTTCCAGAACAGAATATGAAGATCAAATTACGGAGAGCAGTTTTGAAAAAATGAAGCATACACCGCTGACTAAAATGGTGATTATTTCAAAAGACAGTAAGGAAAAAATTAAACTCCTAAAGAATAAGTTTAAAGAATTGAAGGACTGGAAAGCAAATCCTGATAAAGAATTTGCAGAGATGATTCTTTTAGAAGATAAAAGTCAATTGATAATTGTGAACCAGAAAAAAACGGAATTGGAAACATTAATTAAATCTATAAATGAAAAAAGTAAATAGTTATTTAGTATTAGTTATTTGTATCTGCTTTTCGTCAGCAACGGCCTTTGGGCAAATAACATCACAAAATATTGATGTATTGATGGAATCTGCCTTGGCAAAATTTAAAGTAGCAGGAGCATCAATTGCAGTTGTTAAAGATGGAAAAATAATTCATTTAAAAGGTTATGGAGTTAGTTCTATAGAAACAAAAAAAGCTGTAAATGAAAATACTAATTTTCAAATTGCCTCAAATAGCAAAGCATTTACAACGGCAGCACTTTCTATTTTGGAAGATGAAGGAAAATTAAAATGGACTGATAAGGTAAAAGATTACGCTCCTGAATTTAAAATGTATAATGATTATGTGACGGAGAATTTTAATATACAGGATTTGCTGACTCATCGCAGCGGACTAGGATTGGGAGTAGGTGATTTGATGTTTTTTCCTGACGGTACTAATTTTACCATTAAAGATGTCTTGACAAGTTTTCAGCATTTTAAGCCTGTTTCAGCTTTCCGAACGAAATGGGATTATGATAATTTGCTTTATGTCGTAGCCGGCGAAATAATTGCAAGAGTAAGCGGTATGAGTTATGAGGAATTTGTACAAAAAAGAATCATTGTCCCTTTACAAATGAATAACACTTTTGTTGGAAGTAGTTTAATAAAAGATACATCTAATTTTGCAGTTTCGCATTCGTCTGAATCTGGAACGATAAAGAAAATCGAAGGGTTCAATGATCAAATTAATGCCGCTGCGGGTGGTATTTTTTCTAATGCTCAAGATATGGCGAAATGGATGATAGTTCGTTTGAATAAAGGCCAGTACGGACAGATTTGAAAACGACGCTTTTTTCCTTAAAAAACCACAATGAAATGTGGAGAATACATACTGTTCAGGAAACAGATCAAAACCCAAGATACAATTCTCATTTTAATGGTTATGGTTTAGGTTGGCAATTATCAGACGAAAAAGGAAATTTAAAAGTATCGCATACTGGAGGTTTGCCTGGAATGCTTTCTATTGTAACTATGTATCCAGATTTGAATTTAGGGATTGTAATTTTAACTAATACTGAAAATGGAGGTGGAGGACTTTTTACAGCAGTTAGCAATACCATTTCTGATAGTTATTTAGGTTTAGATGATTTTGGATGGACTGATAAATTGGTACAATGGATGGGTGAAGACAGAAATTCGGGTGATGATATAACCAAAAAAGTCTGGGAAAAAGTAAAACTGGCAAAAAATGTAAAAATAAAAAATGAAGATTTTATAGGTGTTTATGCTGATAAATGGTTTGGTGAAATTGAAGTATTTGAAAAAAATAAAAAGTTATGGTTTAAATCGTACCGTTCGCCAAAATTAAATGGTCCAATGGCTTTTTATAATGCTAATACATTTGCCATAAAATGGGAATATCAAGCGATGAATTGTGATGCAATGGCCATGTTTTCTCTGGATGAAAATGGCAAAGCTCAATCTATTAAAATGAAAGGCATCTCTCCAAACATTGATTTTAGTTTTGATTTTCAGGACTTAGATTTAGTAAGAGTAAAATAACAATTAGTATAATAAAAAAAACTCCATTAGAAATAATGGAGTTTTTTTATTGGATTTAATAAGGTTGTAATTCAATGAGCTATTGCATTGTTTTACAAATTGTCTTTAATACGCTTTGTTATTTCTTCGATTGTACCCATTCCGTCAAAAGTAAGGACTTTAATTTTTGACTTCATATATTCAATCGCTGGTCTGGTTGAACTTTCAAAAACTTCAATTCTTTTAATATGAATGTTGGCATCTTTATCGTCTTTTCTGTTAGAAGTTTCGGCTCTTTTTTGTGCTCTTTTTAAAAGTTCTTCCTTCGGAACATCAATATTAATTACTTTTCCAATTTCCAGATTTTTAGATTTAACAAGTTCTAATAAATCATTTACTTGTGGTTCGGTTCTCGGGTAGCCATCTAAGATAATTCCGTTTGCATTTCTATTTTCATCCAATATTTTACTGAAAAGATCTTTCATTATAGAATCAGGAACCAAATCTCCTTTTTCTTCATATTGAGACATTATTTTTCCAATTTCCGTTTCGTTTTGTTTTTCCAAACGGCATCTGTCTCCAGTTGAAATATGCTCAAATTTAAGTTCGTCTTTTAAAATTTCGCATTGCGTACCTTTTCCAGAATAAGGACGAACCAGTAATTATTAATATTTCCATTTTAAGTTGTGAAGTTTTTATTTTTTTGATTCTTTAAAGGTACGAATGATTTATTCTGGCCTAACAAGGAATCTTTATTTATAAGGAAAAAACATCTTCTTTGTAAAATCAGCTAAAACTTCATTAACTGAGATATGGATAAATAAATCGTAGAAGACTGGAACAATTCATCTTCTAGAAACGACAATTCGGTCAATAAAAATTGAATCTTCTGCCGAATAAAAATATTTTTACATCAAAATCAAAACAACCATAATCCATAACCATGAAGAAAATTTTAAAATTTATCAAAATCACGTTTATTAGCCTTTTAAGTATTATTTTACTTTTTATTGCCTATTTGTATATCAGTAACAAATTATTTTTAGAATCGAAAGATGATGATAATATAAGTTATTTGTCAAAAAATAAAGTTCAGATTGGGACTTCTATCGATGAAAAGTTGTTTGATGATGAGTTTTTTAAATCACATGTTTTCTTACTAGGAGAAATTCATGGTTATGCTGACAATCAGAAGATAGATCAGGAAATGCTTTTTTTCTTGAATAAAAAAGTGGGAATCAAATATTATATTGCTGAAATGGATAGTTTGACGGCTAAAAAATTGAATGCCTTTTTGTTAGAAAAGCAAAAGGATAAATCGATTTTAAAAGAAGTTGTTGAATCTGTGAAGAAACGAATTCCGCAACAAGCTAGCCAAGAATTATTTGATAAATGGAATGCTATTTACGATTACAATCAAAAACTAGCAGATTCTCTAAAAATTACCGTGATCGGAATCGATAAAAACTTTGATGACGAATCAAAAGGTTCAAGAGATGAAGCAATGGTGGTGAATTTTGAAAATTCAATTAAAAAAAGGCATCTTGAAAATGAAAAATTCTATGGACTTTTTGGATATTTTCATACACTGCAAAAGAAAACAGAATCGGGCAGAGCAACTTTCGCTGCAGGATTAAAAGATTCGGGAGTAAAAGTGACAAGTTTGGTAAGCTATACAATTGACAGTGAAATGTATCTTCCTAAAAACCCGCAGTTTCCAACTCCTGAAAATGAAAAAGTAGATTGGCTAAATGCTGACAGCCAATTAATGCTCGTAAAAGGAATTAACGATCTAAAAGAATTGAACAAACCAGAAGCAATTACGCTTTTTAAGCTTAACGCGAAAAATTCACCTTACTTGAAGTCGCAAAATTTAATAACAGTTAAATCTAGAGTTTTTGGAGAAAATATTGTGCCTCTAGAAGATGCTTCTGTCACTGATTATTTTCAATATGTGTTTTTGCTGAGAAATTCTACAGCATTGACAAAATTGAAATAAAGACTTTAGTATGATTTTTATCAAAAAGCTCCATTAGAAATAATGGAGCTTTTTTATTATTGAGAAAGGAATGCTATTTATTTAGTATGGATTCTATTGAATTACTAATTTCCTCCAAATTATTTTGTTTATTATTGGTCATCAGAATAATCGTCCAATTAGGATTACTAATTAATAAAGCCTGATAATTAAAAGCGGCACCGTCGTGTATATGACTCGTTACTTTTCCGTTTTCGATAGTTCCACTCCCAAGGCCTGTTTGATTGTCTTTAGAAAAAGGTTCAAAAAGTTCATGTGTAGATTGCTTATTAATAATTTTAAAAGAATTAATAGCTTCAGACCATTTGTAAAAATCCGTTAGATTTAAAGCAGTCCAACCCGAAATGTTATATTTTAGAAGATCTTGTTTACCTTCTTTATTAAAAGATTTTGCAAAAAGAGGTTCTTTGTCGTCAGGATCTACAACTGCATTTTTAATTCCGATAGGTTTTAAGATTTTCTTCATCACAAAAGAATTAAAACTCATGTTGGTAATTTTTTCAATAATACGTCTTTGTAAAAACACATTATTGTTGTTGTAATCGTATTGAGTTCCCGGTTCAAAATCTAAATTTAAGGTCTTTTGCAGAAAAGCCATATTGTCTGAATCTTGATTGACTTCATTCCACTTTATTTGAGGAAGTCCGCTGGTGTACTGAAGCAAATGGATAATCTTAATCCTATTAGCCCAAGATGGAAGTTCAGGAAGAAATTTAGAAATCGAGTCGTTTAGTTTTAATTTCCCTTGCTCTTTTAACATCATAATTCCAACAGCGTTAAACTCTTTAGCAATTGAACCAATATGAAAACGGTAATTTTTATTTAATGGTATTGTGTTGCTCGCATCGGCTTGACCGAGAGCCTTTTCGTATATGATCTTCCCTTTACTAGCAACTAAAACATTTCCGTTAAAAGTTTTCGATTGAAGTGCTTTTTGAAATAAAACATCTAGTTCGATTCCTGGTTTATTTGTTTGAGCGTAAAAATAGTTACACATTGTTAATGCGATAATAAAAGCTGCAATTTTGATTTTTTTAATGACGGTGCTCATTTTCGAAGTTTTGATAAAAGTAAACAAAAACTTCATTAGAAGTATTGGCTTCTTATTACATGTTTTGTAATTCTGTATGTTTTAATTGTTGTTGAAATTGTTTTGCATCTCATTTATTATGTTTAAAAGCTTTAAAACTAAAAACAATTAGTATATTTGTAACCAAATAGTATAGACTATACTCTATACTTTATTGTTTTTTATAAAAAAAAATGTTATGCTTGTAAACGAACTATCAAAAAAGACAGGATTGTCGATTCATACTATTAGATATTACGAGAATTTAGGAATGATCAAAGGATTGACTGATGAAAAGGTGACATCTAATAACTATAAACATTACGATGCTAATACTATTGAGCGTTTAGAAATTATTATAGAAGCAAGAGAAGTCGGATTTACTTTAGCAGAAATAAAAAAAATATTGATTAGCTGGTTCGAAACAACTGACTCAAAACCCGAAACGCTCGAGCTTTTTCAAGCTAAAATAAAAGAGATTGATGATAAAATGAGATATTTCAAACAGACTAAGAATCTTCTTGAAAAAGTATGTGAGAAAATACAAAAGCAATAATGGTAGATTGTTAAAGTCTAAAAGCGTAGAAAAACTCCTTAAGAAATTGAGGAGTTTTTTTGTGGTTCTTATTTTAACTCTTTAAGAAAAGTTTTATGCGGAATTTAAGAAATTAATAAGAGATTTTGCAAATAGTATTATATTCGCTTTTGAACTTGTAGAATTAAATAGCAGACTAAAATAAACTACAAATAACAACTAGAATTAAAATTACAAAACTAAATTATGCAAGAAGAAATAACCAAGCATTCAAACAAAATTTACAAAGCTGTGAAAAAACCAGAACACACAGTAGGTGAGAAAGTAAAAGAGATCATTATAGAAATATTTATAATCGTTTTTGCTGTGACGCTTTCGATATGGTTGCACAGTTGGAGCGAGCATAGACACCAACAAGAAGAAGTATCTGTGTTTCTGGCTAATTTAAAGAACGATTTAAAGAATGATATTGAAAGTATCGATAGAGAAATACACGCATACCAAAAGACAAACGCAGAATACGAAAAAATTTTGGCATTAACGACTTCTCAACTGGACAGTATTTATAGATCTAAAAGTAGAGTTAATTTTCCAATTCATTCACATGGACAAACATTGACTATAGGTAATTACGAAAGTTTTAAATCAAGTGGTAAACTTGGCTACATTGAAGACGAAAAATTGAAACAGAAAATCTTAAACTATTACCAGATATATGTGCCAGCGGCTAATGAAGTAGATAAAATGTATACTGAATTTTTGTTTAAGTGTTTTGATAAAGAAATAGAAAATGCAGATAAGCCAGAAAAAGAATTATATTCAGATCCGAAATATAAAAAGACACTTTCATATCTTGTTAAATTAGGTAGAAATAACATAAGGGTTTATAAAGAAAATACAAAACCACTCGCAGTTGAGCTTATTAAAGAAATTGACAAAGAGTTGGGCAAATAAAAAAAGTTAAAGCATAAAAAAACTCCATTAGAAATAATGGAGTTTTTTTATGCTTTAAAAAGATTATTTTCCTTTTGCTATTTTTTCGAGATATTCAACTTTATCTTTTTCGGCTTGGATTAAGCGTTCATAAGGTTCTACAACTTTATCAAGTGTATTAAAAGTGCAGTTGTTATTTGTGCTTACAAAATGGTTGTTATTTACAGTGTGATTTCTCGTTCCTAGAAATGACAATGCTGAAAAAAGATATAAAAAACTCCTTAATTTCTTTCTTAAGAAGTTTTTTGGCTTTTTTTTAATGTTTTTTTTAAAATTAAAACTCACTCAATAGTTTATCCTGAGAATCTGGTTTTGCATAAGCATCTGCTTCAGTTAAATGACCGTCTTGACTACTAATTCTGGTTAACTTTTTCCCTTGTCTAAATACTAATTGGAGTCCATGTTCTTGTTCCCAATCACAATTGCAGGCAATACTTATATAAACATCCTTATCGTTTTTATATCTTCTTGAAATATAAATTTTTTCTGGATAAATGAAATCCCAAATTTCATCTGTACTCTGTATTTTTCTAAGTGAATCATCTGCTTCATCATATTCAATCAAATCAAGAAAATCCATACAGTTTTGATATGCTAATTCAGATATTAAATTTCGGTCTTCAATATTCATTTTAAGAAAATTTGTCAAAGCCTGATCTGCTTCTTCAATGAATTTTTTGTCATACTCTGGTTCAAAATCCATAAATGTAATTTTTAGCTTTCGATTATCTAGGAAAGGAATTTTTATTTCAGTGCTTTCCCACCAATCTGAAAAATCACTATTCTGATTGAGTTTTCCTATTGTTTTTGATGTAATGTGCTTTTCCATTTCAAAATATTTATAATTAATACCTGGGATAAAATATACAGCATAAAAAAAACTCCAAAATCAAATGACTTTGGAGTTTTTGGAATTCTGTGGGCGATGAGGGGTTCGAACCCCCGACCCCCTCGGTGTAAACGAGGTGCTCTGAACCAGCTGAGCTAATCGCCCTATTTTACTAGGTTGCTATCGTTTGTGATTGCGAGTGCAAATATACGTTTGTTTTTGAGTTCTGCAAACAATTTTTAACTTTTATGAATTTTTAAATATTCTTTTCAGTCCTCTTATTTAAAACAAAACTCCTTAATTTCTTAAGGAGTTTTTTTGTGGGCGATGAGGGGTTCGAACCCCCGACCCCCTCGGTGTAAACGAGGTGCTCTGAACCAGCTGAGCTAATCGCCCTATTTTACTAGGTTGCTATCGTTTGTGATTGCGAGTGCAAATATACGCTTGTTTTCGAGTCCTGCAAAGAAAAAAGAATAAAAAATAAAACTTTTTTAAAAATAACTCATATCTATTTGTTTATGAATTTGTTATTAAAATGAATTTTTTAAAGTTTTTTCTAAACCAAAAGTATATTTTAGTTCAAAGGCAATTCGGCAACAACAAAAGTGCTTCCGCCAACGTAAATAAAATCATTTTCTGAAGCATTTTTCTTCGCTTCCGCGAAAGCGATGGCAACAGAATCGTATTTTTCTCCAATCAAATTATATTTTTTTGCTTCGCTTTGTAAAGTTTCGGCTGGCAAAGCTCGTGACGAATCTGGATTGCAGAAATAATATATAGCTTCTTTTGGAAAAAGCGGCAAAATAGAATCCAAATCTTTATCATTTACAACTCCTAAAACAATATGAAGTTTCTCGTATTTTTCATTCTTCAGCTGATTCATCACCACTAATAATCCGTGTTTGTTGTGCGCAGTGTCGCAAATAATTTTTGGGTTTTCTCCCAATTGCTGCCATCTGCCTTGCAACCCCGTATTTTTTACAACATGCAATAAACCTTCTTTCAACTGTTCGATAGAAATTTTAAAATTGGTTTCATTATTCAAAATAGAAATCGTCTGCTGAACCGTTTTTTTATTATGAAACTGATAATCTCCAATCAAGTCAGACAAATAAATCTGATCAATCAAATCTGAAGCAAAAGAAATCGGTGCGTTGTTTTCTTCGGCTTTAGCCAAAAATACCGGTTTCGTTTCATCGGTATATTCGCCTATAACAACAGGAATATTTGGTTTTATAATTCCCGCTTTTTCGCCTGCAATCGCTTCCAATGTATTTCCTAAAAACTGAGTATGATCTAAACCAATATTGGTAATTACCGAAACCAAAGGCGTAATAATATTAGTAGCATCCAATCTTCCGCCCAAACCCACTTCGATAATCGCAATATCTACTTTTTCTGAAGCAAAATAATCAAAAGCCAAACCGACCGACATTTCGAAGAAACTCATATCATTTGCTTCAAAAAAATCTTTGTGTTTTGCGATAAATTCAATCACAAATTCTTCTGAGATTTCTCTACCGTCTATTTTTATTCTTTCCCTAAAATCTTTAAAGTGCGGAGAAGTGTATAACCCCACTTTATAACCCGCTTCTTGTAAAACAGACGAAAGCATATGCGAGCTAGAACCTTTTCCGTTTGTCCCAGCAACGTGAATACATTTTAGCTCGTTTTGCGGATTATCAAGATGAGCCGCCAACAATTTGATATTCGTTAAATCTTCTTTATACGCCGAAGCACCTTGCAATTGGTACATTGGAAGTTGATTAAACATCCAATTGGTGGTCTCTTGATAGTTCATTTGTTTAGATAAAATGGTTGTTGATTGAAATAAATTTCGATTTTTGTAGTTTAATATTACAGCGAAAATTATCTTTATTGCAAATTTCAAATATTTTTTAGAATTAATTATTAAAAACCAGAATTAATATATGTTTAGTTTTATTCAGTTACAAACAGATACAATCGCAAATGCTTCAAATGTAGTGATCGAGAAGATTGCAGCACCACAAAATGAAATTTCAATGTTTGGTTTCATCATGAAAGGGGGAGTGTTCCTAATTCCGATTGCGATTTTATTGTTTTACACTATTTACTTGATTTTTGAACGTTATATGTACATTAGCCGAGCATCTAAAATTGATAGCAGATTGATGCAAGATGTTGGTGAAAAATTGCATTCTGGAAATATTGAATTAGCAAGAACAATTGTAGAAAGAAACAATACTGCGGCCGGAAATATTTTAAAAGAAGGTGTTTTGATAATCGGAAGACCAATTTCAGAAATTGAAGCCAACATGGACCGCGCTGCCGATATCGAAATTGGCGAAATGGAAAGACATTTAGGTCATCTTGGACTTATTGCTGGTATTGCGCCAACCTTAGGTTTCATTGGAACGATTTCTGGGGTTATTAAAATTTTCTATAGCATTTCGGTTACAGAAAACATTAGCATCGGAAACATTTCTGGAGGTTTATACGAAAAAATGATCAGTTCTGGTTCTGGATTAATTGTCGGTATTATTGCATATAGCGCTTACCACTTGTTGAACGGAAAGATTGATAATTTTGCTTTAAAAATTCAGAAACAGATTTTAGAATTTGTCAATATAATTCAAAGAGCATAAGTCATGTCTATTAAAAGAAAAAGAAGATTTCACGCCGAAGTTGCGACTTCATCTTTGAGCGATATCATGTTTTTCCTGCTGTTGTTTTTCTTAATTATCTCAACACTGGCAAATCCGAATGTGATTAAGATGACATTGCCAAAAGCTAAAGCGAATGAAAAGACCAATAAACAATTAATTAGTTTATCGGTTACCGAAGATAAAAAGTTCTATATTGACAAACAGGAAGTAGATTTTGAAAATCTAGAAACGAGTTTAATGTCTAAAATAGGAACAGATAAAGAGCAAACCGTTGTGGTTCGAATTCCGTTTAACCTACAAGTTCAAGACTTAGTAGATGTTTTACAGATAGGAGTAAAGAACAATCTGAAGTTTGTAATTGCAACAAGTCCAAAATAGATTTAATATTAGGGCGTGACCATACCGAGATAAAAAGGCGTATATACGCAAAGTATATTTGCCTTTTTATCTCGGTACGGTCGGGCTATCCGCGCTACTTCGGTAGCTTGCTTCTATCCCTCACGCGAACAAATTGGTAATCTTGACCTGACAGGTTTTAAAAACCTTTTAGGTCTAATAGGAGAAGCAAAAAACGCAATTTTGTTATTTCGACGAAGGAGAAATCTCTACAAGTAACTCCGCAACGAGAATCCAATCTTTGTAGAGCTTCTCGCGAAGATTTCTCCTTCGTCGAAATGAAAAACTGGGCGGAAATAAAAAAGGCTTTCAGAATTCTGAAAGCCTTTTTCTATGAAAACAGATTTAGTGTAAATCTGTGTAATTCGTGTTTTTTAATCCAAACTAAAATTATAAATAATTTTCCCAACCTGTTTTGCAGGAGCATCACTATCAGATTCCCATTTGGTATTCATGGCTGCAATTCTTGCTTGATCTAGTAAACATTTTGCAGTATTGGTTGTTCCTTTAATTCCTGCAGTCGCACTTATTGTTTTACCGTTTTGGTCAACGCTTACTTCAACAACGACTTTTCCTTCTTCGTTGCAAGTATATTTTGGTGCAGGTTTAGAAAGGGCTTTTCTGTTTCCTAGAGAATATCCAGATCCTCCGCCAGAACCACCACCAGTTCCAGCTCCGTAACCGCTTCCGGTTCCAATACCATTTCCGGTTCCGTTACCGCCTCCAGTTCCTCCGCCAGAGCCACCAGATCCGTAATATCCGTTTGAGTTTAAACTTCCGTTCGCTTTTCCTTTATTTCCTGCTGCTTTATCATCTCCATCGCCACCTTTATTAGAACCTTTCATGATGCTGGCTAAAGCATCATTTGTTGAGTTAGAAACTTTTGGTTTTTCTGGCACAGGTTTTTGTATCGGTTTTTCAACAGGAACAGGTTTTTTCGGCTTCTCTTTGGTCGGAATAACAACATCATTATCAGCAGTTGTATTTTCTTGACTAATTATAGCTTCTTCTTCAGGAGTTGCTTTTGCGGGAGCTTGTTTTACATTGTTTTTTACATCCAGAACTTCGCTTTTATAATTGGCACCAGAGCCTAAATCGCTGTCTCCGAAATTTACAGTCACGCCTCCGCCACCTCCGCCGCCATCAGCAAGGGCAACATTGTTTTCTGGATTATAAGGAGGCCAGAAACGTATAAAAAGCAACAATAGAATTATTGCCGCATATATAGCTGTTGTGAATAGCAATGATTTCTTTTGATCTGTAGAAATAGAGGAACTCATTTAAATTCTGAATTTTGAAATGTATTATTTTAAAAACGTTTAAAAGTAGTAAAAATTGTTTAGAATGAAAGAGAGAATTTAACCGCTAAGTTCGCAAAGGTTTACGCAAAGTTCGCAAAACGGTTTGTTTTTAAATCTCGCAAAGTCTCGGAGAAGCAAAGAAACTTAAAAAGAAAAACTTTGCGACTTCGCGACTTTGCGAGAAATAAATTAGCGCTCTTTGCATAAACCTTTGCGCGTCTTGCGGTTAAAAAAAAACGAGCCAACAATAATGCGGCTCGTTTAGATTGAGATATAAATAAATCTATACTAACTGTTTCAATGCAATTTCAAAAGCAGTTGCGCTGATATTTGTTTTTGATTGACTTAAAGTATGAGCTTTTACAATCGCATTTTTAATTGTGTCTGAAGTATCGTTAAAAATAGCCTCATCTGTCATTTGAACTTTTTTCTCCATGAAGTAAGCAAAAACTCGTGCCATTCCGCAATTTGAAATAAAGTCTGGAATCAAACTCACTTTACGGTCTACTTCTTCCATAATAGAACCAAAGAAAATTTCCTTGTCAGCAAAAGGAACATTTGCGCCGCAAGAAATAACTTCCAATCCGTTTGCGATTAAGCTGTCAATTTGTGTTTGAGTCACCAATCTTGAAGCAGCGCAAGGTGTGAAAATTTCAGCACCAATAGTCCAGATTTTAGAATTGATTTCATCAAACGGAATCATATTATCAGCAACCAATTTATTTCCGTCCTTATTTAAAAACAAAGTTCTGATTTCTTCAAAAGAAAGACCTTCTTCTTTTATTAATCCACCGTCGCGATCAATAATTCCGATAACTTTCGCACCCATTTCAGCTAAATAAAAAGCAGCTGCAGAACCCACGTTTCCAAAACCTTGTACGATTGCTTTTTTGCCTTTTATGTCTCCGCCGTAAGTTGCATAAAAATGACGAACCGCTTCGGCAACGCCATAACCCGTAATCATATCGGCAACTGTATATTTTCTAGTTACGTCTGGAGAGAATTTAGGGTTTTCGATAACCTTAATTACACCCTGACGCAATTGACCAATTCTATTAATTTTGTCAGCTTCTGTTGGTTTAAAGTGTCCATTGAAAACACCTTCCTGCGGATGCCAAACACCACATTCTTCTGTCATTGGAATAACTTCGTGAATCTCATCAACATTCAAATCTCCTCCAGTTCCATAATAGCTTTTCAATAACGGAGAAACGGCTTTGTACCAACGTTGCAAAACACCTTTTTTGCGAGGATTGTTTGGGTCAAAGTTAATTCCAGATTTAGCTCCTCCAATTGCATGACCAGAAACTGAGAATTTAACTTCCATAGTTTTTGCCAATGACAAAACTTCGTTCATGTCTAAGCCTTTTCTCATTCTTGTTCCTCCACCCGCAGCTCCTCCACGAAGTGAATTAATAACAGTCCACCCTTCGGCTTCTGTTTCAGAATCTTTCCAATTGAAAACAATTTCAGGTGCTTTGTTTTCAAATTGTTGTAATAAATCTTTCATTTTGTTGTGATATGTTTATTTTGCGTAAATGTATAAAATAGAATAATGCGAATAATGTATTTTGCAGCAAATTTAGCAAACAAAAAAGAAAAGCCGAAAACTATTAGGTTTTCGGCTTTTTGAATATTTAGAAAATTAAGAACTATTGTCCTAATAAGTGTTTTTTCAAAGTTTCGTCAACTGGTTTGTCAGAAAGCCAGATTCCGAATAATGCTTTTTTGAAATCAAATCCAGGAATTTTTCCTTTCAAAACTTCATTTTTAGAAACGTAAACATTTTGGTCAAAAGGGTTGTAAGCTAAAACAAATACATCTTTTTCTGTAATTGCGTCACTTAAAAAGCTTTTCAGCTGTTCGATTCTAGGGCGTAATTGTTCAAGATTTGCTCCTGCAGATTTTTCAAAACCTGCGTTCATTGCTTTTGTCAGTTTGCTTGAAGAAACCATAGAAGAAGTAATTTCGATTCTAACAGCCATTTCAGTATCACTATCGATAATGAATTGCGGATCCTGTGCTAATTGAGATAAATACAATGCCTGAACATATACTTCCAGCCACATTTTTGATCTTCCGCCTGCTCCGTTTAACTGTAATGACTTGCCTTGAAATTCTATTTTTCTAGGAACTGTTACACCGTTAACTTCGATTTGAGTTTGTGCCGAAACAGTAGAAAATGGTAAGCTTAAAAGGACTATCAGTAAAAGTAAAATCTTTTTCATATTCTATCAAATTTTTATTTTTAAGGCAAAAATAATAGTAATTTATTAATATTTGGTTCATTTTTGTTATGTTTTTTTTATGTAAAAAATACATTTAATTTTTCTATTACATTAAAAATCAAATTAGTAAGACTAGTTTTACGTAGATTTACGTGCTTTAAGAATTGTTTAAGCATTGCTCGCTAAAAATCTATCAAAAATGTTCGTTTTTTTATGCTTTAAAAAGAAAAATTGACTTTTAAATTTTAAAAGAATTGTTGCGAGATTAATGCTGATTTGAAGAAAAAGCTAAATAATCACGAAAACGTTATCGTAATCTTTGCTGATCTATTAATTTTATATGCGCGCATTGTAAATTACACTTTTAAAAAGTATCTTTGGAAGCCTTTGAACTGAAAAGTTTTAGGAGCTCAAAAAAACAAAAACATAAAAAACCATCAACTAAAATTTCTTTTTGAAATTGAGTTGAAAAAACTTTAAAGAATACTACTATGGATTTTAATCTTACCGAAGAACATTTAATGATTCAGCAGGCTGCAAGAGATTTTGCTCAAAATGAATTATTGCCGGGAGTTATTGAACGTGACGAAAACCAGACTTTTCCAACTGAGCAAATCAAAAAAATGGGTGAGCTTGGATTTATGGGAATGATGGTTGATCCTAAATATGGAGGAAGTGGTTTAGACGCTATTTCTTATGTTATTGCAATGGAAGAAATTTCTAAAGTAGATGCTTCTGCATCTGTTGTAATGTCTGTAAACAATTCATTAGTTTGTTGGGGATTACAAGAATATGGTACTGAAGAGCAAAAACAAAAATACCTTCCAGGTTTGGCTTCTGGAGAAATTCACGGTGCTTTTTGCTTAAGTGAACCTGAAGCAGGAAGTGACGCAACTTCTCAAAAAACAACTGCGGTTGATATGGGAGATCATTATTTGGTTAACGGAACTAAAAATTGGATCACAAACGGAAATACAGCATCTGTATATTTAGTAATTGCACAAACACATCCAGAATTAAAGCACAAAGGAATCAATGCTTTGATTATGACTAAAGATATGCCAGGTTTTTCAGTTGGTCCGAAAGAACAGAAAATGGGAATCCGTGGTTCTGATACACATTCATTAATGTTTTCTGATGTTAAAGTTCCAAAAGAAAACAGAATTGGTGAAGATGGTTTCGGGTTTAAATTTGCAATGAAAACCCTTGCAGGCGGTAGAATTGGAATCGCTTCGCAAGCATTAGGAATTGCTTCTGGAGCTTATGAATTGGCTTTAAAATATTCTAAAGAGCGTAAAGCTTTTGGAACTGAAATTTGCAACCATCAGGCAATTGCTTTTAAATTGGCAGATATGGCAGTAAATATTGAAGCAGCGCGCCATTTGTGTATGAAAGCAGCTTGGGATAAAGACAATAATAAAAATTACGACGTGAGTGGTGCAATGGCAAAATTATTTGCTTCGCAAGTTGCAATGGATACTTCAATTGAAGCTGTTCAAATTCACGGAGGAAACGGGTATGTAAAAGAATATCATGTAGAGCGTTTTATGCGTGATGCTAAAATTACTCAGATTTACGAAGGAACTTCTGAAATTCAGAAAATCGTAATTTCGAGAGCAGTTATTGCTGGATAAATAATCGTAAGAATATATTTTAAACCCTTTCGGCTTTTAGTTGAAAGGGTTTTTTTATGAATATTCTATTACTTTTCATAAGTTTATAGTCCAATAAAATTTATTATCAATCATCAATAAAAACAGAAAACCATGAGAAAGCTATACTTTTTGCTTCCATTTATTTTTTTAGCATGTAAATCGGGAACTTCAACTTCAAATGAAAGTGGAGGAAAAACAGATTCAAAGCCAATAGAAATTAGCTATAAAGTAAAAGAATCTGAAATTTCAGATTTTCTAAAATACCTTTCTTCTGATGAATTGGAAGGACGTGAAACAGGAACAAAAGGAATTGAAAAAGCTGCGGTTTTCTTGGAAGACTTTTTAAAGAAAAATAAAATCAAACCGTATTTTAAAACCTATCGCGATACTTTGACCAATTTTGATTTGCCAGCTTTCAACATTGTTGGGGTTATTGAAGGAACAGATCCTCAATTAAAAAAAGAATTTGTTGTATTAAGCGCACATTATGATCATATTGGTTTAGAGAAAAAAGAACAGGCCGATAAAATAAATAATGGCGCAAACGATGATGCTTCGGGCGTAACTTCTGTAGCTGCGATGGCAAAATATTTTAGCGAAACTAAAGCGAATAAACGAAGCATCTTAATTGTGTTTTTTGCGGGAGAAGAAAAAGGATTACTAGGCTCAAAAAGTTTAGTAGAGAAATTGAAAAAACAAAATTTCAATCTTTATACACAATTAAACATAGAAATGATTGGCGTTCCAATGAAACGAGATTATTTGGCTTACATAACAGGTTTTGATAAATCGAATATGGCGCAAAAAATAAACGAATACACAGGAAAAAACACCATCGGATTTTTACCTAAAGAAGCAGAGTATCAATTATTCTATCGTTCTGATAATTATTCGTTTTTTCAAGCTTTTGGAAAACCATGCCAATCCCTAAGTACTTTCGATTTTGAAAATTTTGATTATTATCACCATGTTTCAGATGAATTTAAATTAATGGATATTCCTCATATCACAGCATTCACACAAGAATTATTGCCTGCAGTAACCAAAATTGCGGTTTCGCCAACGCAAGAAATAACGATGAACAAATAAGAGGCTGTTTTACAGCATTTGATTATTTTTGCTACATGAAAAATATTATCGTTACAGGAACAAGCAGAGGAATTGGTTACGAATTAGCCTTGAAATTTGCCGAAGCAGGTCATCAGGTTTTGGCCATTTCCAGAAAAATACCGCAAGCACTTTTAGAACATCAAAATGTAACTTGTCTGTCTGTTGATTTGGCAGATGAAACGGCTTTGGATCAGGTTGACAATTTTCTTTCTTCAACGTGGAAAAAAGTAGATGCAGTGGTTCATAATGCGGGCGCTTTGCTTTTAAAACCTTTTGAGCAAACTACGCAGGCAGATTTTGAAAATATTTATAAAGTGAATGTTTTTGCTGTTGCCAATTTAACTCGTATCTGTATTCCGTATTTAGAAAAGGGAAGTCATGTTGTAACAATTAGTTCAATTGGTGGAGTTCGCGGAAGTTTAAAGTTTGCTGGATTAGCGGCTTACAGTTCGAGTAAAGGAGCCGTAATTACTTTAACTGAATTATTGGCTGAAGAATATAAAGAAAAAGGAATTTCATTTAATGTTTTGGCTTTGGGTTCTGTTCAAACTGAAATGCTTAATGAAGCTTTCCCTGGTTATCAAGCTCCAATTTCTGCTGAAGGAATGGCAACTTATATTTATGATTTTACATTAAATGGAAATAAATATTTTAACGGAAAAGTTTTAGAAGTTTCTTCAACAAATCCGTAAATTAAATTCCAAAATAAAAAATCCAAATTCCAATTTCAAAACGTCTAACATCTAACAAATAACATTTAACTTTAAATTGAGCGAAACTTTAGCTAAATATATCCCTGAACACGCGGTAAAACCTGTTTTCGATTTGATAGTGGCCAATCAGGTTCACTTGAAAATTGTAAATGAGCGTCAGACGCGTCACGGAGATTATAGGAGAGGACCAAGTGGAAAGCATGAAATTACGGTTAACGCAAGTTTGAATAAGTATCGTTTTTTAATTACGCTGATTCATGAAATTGCACATTTGGTTGCTTTTGAGAAATTCGGACGAAATATAAAACCACATGGGAATGAATGGAAATATACTTTTCAGCGTTTAATGGTTCCGTTTATTCGGCCAGAAATATTTCCAGGACAAATATTGCCGCTTTTGGCAAGACATTTCAAAAATCCTTCAGCAAGTAGTGATACCGATACCACTTTGTCTTTGGCTTTAAAACAATATGACAAGGAAAATGATAAAAATTACGTTTTTGAAATTCCTTACGGTAGTGTCTTTAGGATTAAAAATGGTAAGGTTTTTAAGAAAATAGCCGTTAGGACAAAACGTTTTGAGTGTTTAGAAATCAGCTCTGGAAAGACTTATCTTTTTAACCCAAATGCGGAAGTGGAATTGATCAATTAAATTCCAAAGTAAGAATGAATAGAAAATCCCAAATTCCAAAGTTTACTACAATTGGAATTTGGGATTTTTGATATTGGAATTTTTAAAAGGACTAGCCTTTCAAATAGGCTTCTCTTACTTTTTTGAAAAGGTTTGAAGAATAAACAAATTTAACTACTGCCTCATTGTCGGTCGTAAAGATTTCTTCTTTTGTTCCTTGCCAAGCTTTCAGGCCTTTCTTTAAGAAAACAATATTCTCACCGATTTCCATTACAGAGTTCATATCGTGAGTATTGATTACCGTTGTAATGTTATATTCTCGGGTAATTTCCTGAATCAAATTATCAATCAAAGTCGAAGTATTTGGATATAAACCAGAGTTAGGTTCATCACAAAACAAATATTTCGGATTGTTTACAATTGCGCGAGCAATAGCAACACGTTTCTGCATTCCTCCAGAAATTTCAGAAGGCAGTTTCTTGTGTGCATCGATTAGATTTACTCTTTCTAAAACAAAATCAACTCGTTCTTTAATTTGCGCTTTGTTATTATTAGTAAACATTTTTAGCGGGAAAGCTACATTTTCTTCAACAGTCATCGAATCAAATAAGGCACTTCCCTGAAATACCATTCCGATTTCGGTTCTCAAGTCACGTTTTTCATCTTTGTCTAAATCAGAATAAACCCTTCCGTCAAATTCAATTGTTCCTGAGTCGGGTGTATGAATTCCTAATAACGTTTTTAATAAAACTGTTTTTCCAGATCCACTTTGTCCAATAATCAAGTTGGTTTTTCCAGTTTCAAATACCGTCGAAACGCCTTTTAAAACTTTGCTATCCCCAAATGATTTTTCTATATTTTTTACTTCTATCATTATCCTAATAATAATTGAGTTAATATATAATTAAAAAGAATGATACAAACAGAAGTCCATACGAATGATGTTGTACTTGCTTTACCAACTTCTAATGCACCACCTTTCATATAATATCCGTGAAAAGATGGGATTGTTGCCAATAGCATGGCAAAGATTAAAGTTTTAATAAAGGCATAAGTAATATGGAACGGTATGAAATCTTTTTGAGCTCCCATAATAAAATCTGCACCAGTTGAAAATCCTCCGTAAGCACAAGCTATCCATCCACCAAAAATTCCTAAAAACATACTAATCCCGATTACGAAAGGATACATTAATAAAGCGATTATTTTTGGAAAAACAAGATAGTTTACAGAGTTAACTCCCATAACTTCTAACGCATCAATCTGTTCTGTAACTCGCATTGTTCCTATACTTGAAGTAATGTAAGACCCCATTTTTCCGGCCATAATTACCGAAATAAAAGTAGGGGCAAACTCTAAAACTACAGATTGACGCGTAGCAAAACCAATTAAATATTTTGGAATTAAAGGATTGGTTAAGTTTAATGCTGTTTGAATGGCAACAACTCCTCCGATGAAAAAAGAGATAAAGCAAACAATTCCTAGTGAGTCAATAATAAGATCATCAATTTCTTTTAGAATTAGATTTTTCATAACAGGCCATTTAGTCTGTTTGTTGAAAATTTCTTTCAGCATTAAAAAATATTTCCCTACTTGGGATAAATAACGGATTAGCATCATAATTTTTAAATATTGGCTAAATTAAGGATTAGTTTACAGTTTACCGTTTCAGCTGGGCAGTTTTTTAATTTTTTTAAGATTAAAAAAGCTTTTGTTTCATTTTTGCAAAACGATAATTTCTAATAAATTTAGCCTGTTCGGGGGTAACTAATAAAGGAGTATTGGCTTTTTTGGCTTTCCAAAAACCTCTTATATAATCTAAAAACAGAAATGGTTTTTTCTTCATCATCGCCAATTTTGCCGAAGCAATTGCGGTGATCCAAAATCCATAACCTAATGTGTAAAACGCTTCGCCTTGTTTGTAACGAGCTGTTTTGTTGTAATTTGCTCCCGTTGGTTTTAAATGTTTTACATGTAAAGATTGGTCGGTTACAATTTTCCAATCGTAATATTTGCAAAGCAATTCATCAACAGTATCCCAACCCATTGCAGGACGTAAACCACCAATTTGCTGATAGGTTTCTTTTCTATACGCTTTTAAAGCTCCGCGAATATGATCTTTATCGGTAAGATTTTCTAAAACCCATTCGCCATTTTTATCAATGTAACAGAATCCTCCAGCCATTCCAACTCTTTCATCTGATTCGAAATGTTTAATAATGGTCTCAAAATAGTTTGGAGGGAAAATTAAATCGCCGTCTATTTTTACAATGATATCATAATTGGAATCTAAAGTTTCAAAACCTTTTTGAAAAGCCTGAATCACTTTGCTTCCAGGCATATGAATTGCATCTGAAGTTTTATTTACAACAGAAATATACGGATTGTTTGTTGCAAAACCCAACACGACTTCTTCAGTATTATCTGTAGAATTGTCATTTACCACCACAACTTTTGATGGCAAAACAGTTTGAGAAACCAAAGATTCTAAAGTCAAGCCTATTAAATCTTGTTCGTTGTGTGCGGGAATGACGATGTAGTATTTCATTTTAAGAATTTTAGATTTTAGATTTTAGATTTTAGATTGTATGGAAATCATCTAAAAATCAAAAATCAAAAATCGTTAATCTGCAATCTTAGTTCTTAACTTTTTCAGCCACAACAATATAATATCTCGGAATGAAATATCTTAATAAGGGTCTGAATCCGATTTTTTTTACTGGATGTGTAAATTGTAATCGATCGGTAATTTTCCAGCCCGTTTTTTCTAAAAGCCAATCCAATTGCCAATCTTCAAATTCATGGTAATGTCTGTCCCACATATCGGTTTTAGAACGATATGCTGGTGAAAACCATAAGCGTAATGGAATTGAAATTAATAGTTTGTCACATTTTACGTTTTGTAAAACTGTGTATGGATTTAGTAAATGTTCGAAAATCTCAAATGCAGTAAAAACAGTATATTCTTCCGTTTGTAGCGCCGTATGGTCGTTGTCTAAATCTTCGCCTTTTGTGTTTTTTACGGTATAACCATTTTCTTCCATTATCTTAGAAAACGGATTGGGTACACCAAAATCAAAAATGGTTTCAGATGTGCTAACGTGCTTTTTTAAAAACTCTAAGGTAAGTTTGAATCTTTTATTCGGAAACGTTTTTTCGTACATAGTTATTGCGAACGAATTAATCTCTCGTTCTTGATTTTAATTAGGTCGCAAATATACTAAAAAAGTATTCAGTGTTCAGTTTTTAGTATTCAGTTGCGGTGCTAAGTTTTAAAATGAATTTCTCGCAAAGACGCGAAGTCGCAAAGTTTTGATTAAAAAAAATAAACCATATAAGTAATATAAGTTCAATTAAAAGAAAACTTAATTGAACTTATATTACTTATATGGTTGAAAACTTAGTGACTTCGTGTCTTTGCGAGATATTTACTCGACTTTAAATTTTAATATCTATAAACAAAAGCATTAATATTCATTCCAGCTCCTACTGAAGCAAAAATAAGAACATCTCCTTTGTTGATTTCATGGTTTTCTATTTTTCCTTGTAAAATCAAATCGAATAGAGTAGGCACAGTTGCAACACTGCTATTTCCTAGATCATGAATACTCATTGGCATAATATCTTTTGGAGCCGTTTTATCGTAAAGTTTGTAGAAACGTTCGATAATCGCTTCGTCCATTTTTTCGTTTGCTTGGTGAATCAGGATTTTTTTCACTTCATCAATTCCAATTCCGCTTTTATCTAAACAGCTTTTCATAGCGCATGGAACATTGCTTAAAGCAAATTCGTAGATTTTACGCCCATACATTTTAATGTATTTAATGTCTGGATCTAAATCTGGATTATACGATTTTCCGAAGAAAAGATAATTCGCTTCATCATTGGCATAAGTAGCACTTTCGTAAGACAACAATCCAGCATCATCTGTGGATGCTTCTAAAATTGAAACCCCAGCTCCATCAGAATAAATCATAGAATCACGGTCGTGATCATCTACAACTCTAGATAAAGTCTCGGCACCAATTACCATTACTCTTTTTGCCATTCCAGATTTGATAAAAGCATTTGCTTGTAAAACGCCTTCAATCCATCCTGGACATCCAAAAAGAATATCGTAAGCCACACATTTAGGATTTTTAATTCCTAATTTATTTTTAACTCTTGTTGCTAAACTTGGTAAAACATCAGTTTGATGCGTTCCTGTTTTTACGTCACCGAAATTATGCGCAAAAATAATGTAGTCTAAAGTTTCTGGATCGATTCCCGCATTTGCAATTGCTTTTTCAGCCGCAAAGAAAGCTAAATCAGAAGAATTATATTGTGGTTCGGCATAACGGCGATTCTCGATTCCCGTAATACCTTTAAATTTTTTAATTACAACTTCATTAGGATAACCAAAAGGAGTTCCGTCCTCATTTAAAAAAACATGTTTATCAAAATCTGTGTTTTTTACTTCTAAATTAGGAATATAACTCCCAATACCAATAATTTTTATTTTCATTTCCCTTTAATTATCCGATAAATTTAGTGCTAATGTATAAATAATATTATGATAACTATCATAAAAAATAGTATGCATGCATATAATTATGAAATAACTATTTTTCTGTAAATATATTGTCTTTTTTCTAATGATTTTTTAATATTTCCTAGATTTCAAACGATTGAAGGAGATTTGCAGACTAATCTTTTTTTGCTATTACCTTGATTTTACTGAATTAATTTCACAAAAGATTAGCAGAAAGTTATGTTTCTTTAAATCAGATTTCTTCTTTGTTGCTTGAGTTAGAAAGTTTCAAGTTTCAGGTTTCAGGTTTCAAGTTATGCTGGAGCTTGAAACCTGAAACAAAAAAATAAACCCGACAAGTTTTTAAAACCTGTCGGGTTTGGACATTATAAGAAAACTAAATTTTAGCTTTCCATGTAAGCTTCAATAGGAGCACAGCTACAAACTAAATTTCTGTCACCATAAGCATCGTCAACGCGACGAACAGATGGCCAGAATTTATTGTCAGCAATATACTCTAATGGGTAAGCCGCTTTTTCTCTAGTATAAGGGAAATCCCAATTGTCTGTAGTTAACATTGCCAATGTGTGAGGTGCATTTTTCAATACATTGTTTTTATCATCAGCTGTTGCAACTTCAATTTCTTTTCTAATTGAGATAAGAGCATCACAAAAACGATCTAGTTCTGCTAAATCTTCAGATTCTGTAGGTTCGATCATTAAAGTTCCTGCTACAGGGAAAGAAACCGTAGGAGCGTGGAAACCGTAATCCATTAAACGTTTAGCAATATCACCAACCTCGATTCCGTTTTCTTTGAATGCACGGCAATCTAAAATCATTTCGTGAGCTGCTCTTCCACATTCTCCAGTATAAAGAATTGGGTAGTGTCCTTCGAAACGAGATTTCATGTAATTAGCATTCAAAATAGCGTGCTCTGTAGCGCTTTTTAATCCTTCAGCACCCATCATTGTGATGTAGCCGTAAGAGATTAAACATACTAAAGCAGATCCGTAAGGCGCAGATGAAATTGCTGTAATAGCTTGTTCACCACCTACTTTTAAGATTGGGTTGGTTGGCAAGAAAGGAACTAATTTCTCGTTCACACAAATTGGTCCAACACCAGGTTCACCACCACCGTGAGGAATAGCAAATGTTTTGTGTAAGTTTAAGTGACAAACGTCAGCACCAATTGTAGCAGGATTTGTTAATCCAACTTGCGCGTTCATGTTTGCACCATCCATATATACTAATCCGCCGTTATCGTGGATTAATTTTGTGATTTCAATAATTGAAGATTCGAAAACTCCGTGAGTAGAAGGATACGTAACCATTAAGCAAGATAAATCATCTTTGTGCTCAATTGCTTTTTCTCTTAAATCATCTACATCAATATTTCCTTCTGGAGTAGTTTTCGTAACAATGATTTTCATTCCAGCCATCGCTGCAGAAGCAGGATTGGTTCCGTGAGCTGATGAAGGAATCAAACATACATTACGATGACCTTCGTTTCTTGACATGTGGTAAGCACGAATTGCCATTAATCCAGCATATTCTCCTTGAGCACCTGAGTTTGGCTGTAAAGTTGTTCCAGCAAATCCAGTAATTACATTTAATTGTTGCTCTAATTTTTTAAGCATTGTTATGTAACCTTCTGCTTGCTCAACTGGTGCAAACGGGTGAATGCTGTTCCAGTTTGGCATTGAAAGAGGCAACATTTCAGAAGCTGCGTTTAACTTCATTGTACAAGAACCTAATGAAATCATGGAGTGATTCAATGATAAATCTTTACGCTCTAATTTTTTGATGTAACGCATCAACTGACTTTCTGAATGATGATTGTTGAAAACATCATGTGTTAAGAAAGAAGATGTTCTTTCTAATGAAGCAGGTAATTGACTAGCTTCAGTTAATTCAGAAACAGAAATCGTTTCTTTTCCTAAAGCTTCAGCAAAAATAGCAACGATTTGGTTGATATCGTTAATTGAAGTCGTTTCGTTTAACGAAATAGAAATTGATTCAGCATCAGGATAGAAGAAGTTTACTTCGTTTTTCTCTGCTACAGCTTTTACTTTTTGAGCGTCTGCTTTTACTAAAATAGTATCAAAGAAAGCTGTGTTAGTTTGGAAAACTCCTAATTTATTTAAAGCCTCAGCAGTAGTAACTGCAGATGCGTGAACTTTGTTTGCAATATATTTTAATCCCTCTGGACCGTGGTAAACTGCATACATTCCAGCCATAACTGCTAGTAAAACTTGAGCGGTACAAATGTTAGAAGTTGCTTTTTCACGTTTAATATGTTGTTCACGAGTTCCTAAAGCCATACGTAAAGCGCGGTTTCCATTTACGTCAATAGAAACTCCGATAATACGGCCTGGCATAGATCTTTTGTATTCGTCTTTAGTTGCAAAAAATGCAGCGTGCGGACCACCATAACCCATTGGTACACCAAAACGTTGTGAAGTTCCAACCACAACTGCAGCTCCCATTTCTCCCGGAGAAGTTAAAGTAGCAAGTGATAAAATATCGGCAGCAAAGGCAACTTTGATTTCGTTTTCTTTTGCTTTAGCAACAAAAGCGCTGTAATCGTTTACCTGACCGTATTTTCCTGGGTATTGTAAAATAGCTCCAAAAAACTCAGTCGAAAAATCAAAAGTTTCGTGGTTTCCAACAACTAATTCAATTCCAATTGGAGTTGAACGTGTTTGAAGTACTGATAAAGTTTGAGGTAAAATTTCTTCAGAAACGAAGAATTTGTGTGTATTGTTTTTCTTTTGATCACGAGTACGAACATCAAAAAGTAAAGCCATAGCTTCGGCAGCAGCTGTACCTTCGTCCAATAAAGAAGCGTTTGCAATTTCCATTCCTGTTAATTCGATAACAGTAGTCTGGAAATTTAAAATTGCTTCCAAACGACCTTGAGCAATTTCTGCTTGGTAAGGCGTGTAAGCAGTATACCATCCTGGGTTTTCGAAGATATTTCTCTGAATTGGCGCAGGAACGATAGTTGGATGATAACCCAAACCAATATAAGATTTGAATACTTTATTTTTCTTCCCTAATTCTTGAATGTGATTTGCGAATTCATATTCTGTCATCGCAGGATCTAAGTTCAAAGGTGCTTTTAAACGAATATCGTCCGGAAGGGTTTCATAAACAAGTTGCTCAATTGAGTCAACTCCAATAGTTTTCAGCATGTGCTGAAGATCAGTTTCTCTTGACCAATGTGTCTTAAAGCAAAAGCATCTGTTTTCATTTGTAGCTATCTATTTTTTTAAATTGATGTGTTCGTACACCATTTTGACATACGAATCACATTTAAAAGTAAATGTGTTGTTTTTTTGTGGCGCAAAATTAAGTATTATTAATAATTTAATAGGTATTTTTAACTTCAATTTTTATCAAATTTATAACTAAAGAGTTGATTTGTTACTAATTGATTAGATTTGAGATATGAAACTTTTAAAACAAATTTTCGATTTTTATTTAAACAGCAGTATTCACGTGGCTTTATCGTGTTATGCTTTGGTCCGAATTACATTTCATGTGTTTCATATTCAGTACGATGAGCCAATGGCATTGTTTGTTTTTTTTGGAACAATTGTAGGATATAATTTCGTAAAATATGATGCGCTAGTCCGTGTAAAGAAAAATCCTATTGGAACTCAACTAAAAATTATTGCTGTTTTAAGTTTTATTTCGGTGATTTTAGTTGGCTATTATTTTTTTCATTTAAAGAGAATAACACAAATAGTCTCCGTTGGAATTTTTGCCATAACCGCACTTTACACTTTACCTTTTTTTCCAAATCGAAGAAATGCCAGAAATTGGGCAGGAGTAAAAATCTACATTGTAGCGCTTTGTTGGGTTGGTGCTACTTTGGTTTTACCTTTAATAAATGCAGAGATTCCAGTTACTATAGATTTCTTTATTAAATGCATTCAAAGATTCGTATTGGTTTTTGTACTGATTCTAGTTTTTGAAATTTTAGATTTAGCCAATGACGATCCGCATTTACAAACCGTTCCGCAGACAATTGGAGTAAAGAAAACCAAGTTTTTAGGATTTTTGTTATTGATTCCGTTTTGGTTTTTAGAAGTTTTTATTTCGACATTCAATATTCATGACGCGATTATAAATCTTATTATGGTCATCATGCTGATGTTGTTTATTGCTTTCGCCAATCCGAATCGTTCCAAATATTACACTTCCTTTTGGGTCGAAAGTGTTCCGATTTTTTGGTGGCTTATGATTGTGTTTTTATAAATAAATCTTATATCTAGAATAATTTGGGCATGTTTCGCCGCGGCGAACCGGGCTTTCGGCTATATCTTTACTCCGCTTCGCTCCATAAAAGGATACCGCCTCTATCCCTCACGCAAACTGTAAAACGAGAAAATTCGTTTTCAAAATTTAGCATTTTCAGCATAGATAAATATTGCCAATGATTTCAGTCCTTCGCAGCGGATTCCTTACAAAACGTTTCCCGCGGTTGAAACCGCGGGCTATGTTTGAAATTAGAATTAGAAAATAAATTTTAATCGAATTTGTCTCTGAATTGCCTCCAGCTTTAGCTGGAGGTAAAAAAAAGCCTTCAATAACGGCTTTAGCCAAACTTTGGTTTTTGGCTAAAGCCAGATATTCTATCCTAATTTATCCTCCAGCTAAAGTTGGAGGCAACTGAAATTAATATTATAAAATCTGCCCAATCTGCTAAATCTGCGAGAAAAAACTATTTCGTTTTCTGCTCCGCCAAAGCTTTATTCAAATCTGCTTTAGCCTCATTTAGTTTTTTTCTTTTCTTGTCGATTTTTTCTTTGCTTTCCTTGTCTTTAATCGCTTCGTTCAAATCGGCAGTTCTTTCGTTTACTTTTTGCTGTTTTTCTTTTACCTTTTTGTCAAGATCTTTGTTGACTGTTTTGGTAGTGCAGTTTTTCTTGGTTTGTGCAATCGCTTCTTCAACACCTTTAATCTGATTTTGATTTCCCGCTTTTTTCGCAGCAACCAATTTTGTGTTTAATTCACAAAGCTTTCTTTCACATCCTTTTAGAGTTGTACAATTACTTTGAGAAAATCCGATAAAAGAAATGGTAAAGAAAACTACAGTTAATATCGTTTTTAATTTCATAAGTATACTTTTTTGATTTCTAATTATTCATTTTAAGGATAATACTTATAAAAGTAAGCAATTTATATTAAACGACTTTTTCAGAAACGGCTTTCAAAACCTTATTTCTTTCTAAAAGAAAATTAGTAAGATGCTTTTCCAAAAACAAAACATTAAAAAGTTCACCGAATATTCCAAACGGAATTTCATATTGTAATTTGTCTTTCATGATTGTAATTCCATTTTCTTCTTCAAAAAAATGTTCATGTTTAAACGATTTGAATTTACCGCGTTCCATTTCATCCACAAAATAATCATAGAAATTCATTGCAGTGATACGGCTTTTGTGAGTAAGGTAAAGCCCAAAATGTTTGCCACGCCAAGTTACGGTTTCGTTTAAATTAATTAAACTAGACGTTACACCAGCAATTGCTTTTTCTTTTGACGGACTTGCCGATTGCTGATGAATATCAATATTTCTTGAAGCATCAAAAACGATTTGTTTTGCGGCTTTTATTTTGGTTGTGAGGTTTATTGTTGTCATGATTTAAGTTTAGTTTTCCGCATTTTTGTCATCCCGAGGAACGAGGGATCACACTAGAGACTCCACAATACATATCGACAATTCTTTGTCGAGCTTCGTGTGTGATCCTTCCTCCGTCAGGATGACAAAAAATGCGTAGTTTTTAACGCAATAAATTTTTAAAAGCCTCATCAATATCCCCAAACTTAAACCCAAACCCATTATCCAAAAGTCGTTTCGGAACTACGTTTCTACTTTTCAAAACCAATTCTGTTTCTGTTCGAATAAAAAAAGATCCAATTTCAAGAAAAAATTTATTCATTGAAATTCCAAAAGGAAAACCAACTGCTTTTCGAAGTTTCTGCATAAAGTCAACATTTCGAATTGGTTCCGGAGAAACAATATTAATAACGCCAGTAATTTCTTTTTGAATAATAAAATCAATTGCATTTGCAAAATCTTCTTCATGAATCCAACTTATAAACTGATTCCCTTTTCCTTGTTTTCCTCCAAAACCAATTTTAGCCAAAGTCTTTAACGGAATAAAAGCACCGCCATTTTTTCCTAAAACGATCGAAGTTCGCAAAGCTGTTTTTAAAGTCTTTGGGGTTTCAGTTTTAAAGAATGCTTTTTCCCAAGACAAAGCGACATTTATAGAAAAGTCATTTCCGATTTCGCCATCAACTTCATCCATTTGTTTATCTAATGAAAATCGATAAATGGTTGAGGTAGATGAATTCAGCCAATGTTTTGGCGGATTTTGACAATTTAAAACTGCTTTATTTAGAATTTTGGTGCTTTCAATTCGAGATAATAGAATCTCTTTTTTGTTCTCTTTCGTGTAACGGCAATCAACAGATTTTCCTGCGAGATTAATTAAAACCGTTGCATTCTCCAATTCCTTTTCCCAACCCGAAAAAGTTCTGGCGTTCCAATTTACATATTTGATTCCGTCAATTGTTTGAGATTTCCCTCTTGTTAGAATTACAATCTCTTCAAATTTATCTTTGAAATTATTGACTAAAACTTGTCCCAGAAAACCTGTTCCTGCTGCGATAATAAGTTTTTCCATTGGTTTGTATGTTTGGTTGCCACGAATTACACGAATTTACACGAATTATTTTTGCCACAGATTAAAGGATTTTAATGATTTTTACGCAATTAATAAATCCGAATAATCACTTTAATCTGTGGCAAAAATTATAAAAATAAATTTGTGAATTCGTGGCTAATGATTAATTTAAAATTAAAAGTAAAGCGAGAATTCGATAAAAAATCCAAGTGAAAGATAAATAAAAAGGGAGTTTTAAAATTTTCACCCTTCTAAAATGTTCCAAAAACATAATCAAAACCGTCATTCCAAACCAACCTAAAATAATCGTTTGTGGAAGCTGGAAAAACTGACTTGAAATAAAAATCGGCATCAAAATTAAACTTCCCATTAAAGAAACCGTCATTAAATTTCCTGCGTAATTGAGAATCGTTTGTTTGTGAAATTTCAGCAGCAGTAAACTTTGAAAAACAATTTGTCCACAAGCCAAAATAATTTCTCTGGTAATATTAGATTTTGGCAAATTCGGAATCAAATTAGAATATCTAAATAAAACAAAACTCGTTATTGTCAATGCAAACGCAATAAATAGAAATCTGTATTTATAATTAAAATCTGGTGTACATTGCAATTTATTTTCTTCTTTTACATTTCCAGGAATAATTACTTTTCTATTGTAAGAAACAAAAGAATACATTTTTTTTAAGATGAAATGAATGGGTTTTATAGTCGCAATTTTTTCAATTAAAGGAAAAGAAAATCCAATAACTTTTATCAAACTGTCAATTCCGTAAGTGACTGTTTTTGTTTTATTGTTGATCAAAGCAATTTCGTTTGGAGCACGTTTTAAGTCTACAAAATTTTGTTCTTCTGCAGATAATTGGCAATACGATTTTCTTCCGTTTTCATCAAGCATTCCGCTTTTTACAAATCCAGTTGTGTACAAACTGCAAAGCGGACAATCTTCATCATAAAGTAAGGTTTGGTTTTCTAACATTTTCATGATTTTTGGTTTTAAAGATGAATAGTTTTATGCGTATAACTCTTCTTTGACAGGAGTCAGCTCAATTTTTCTTTTGTTTTTAACCGTAATTCTTGAACCTTCAGCCAAGAAAATTGAGGTTGGTTTTTGCGTTTGAAGAAATCCAAAATCAGTTCCGTAATTTTTTTCGAAATCAACATCAATTCGGTGATTTAAAACTTCAAATTGTTCCCATCTCGGATGCTGAACTTCATATTCAAAAGTCGTTTCTTTGTCGATTTTAGTATATCCGAAATAATGTTCTGTAATAAATTCTGCTTCAGAATCGATTTCGATTTTACTCAAATCTTTTTTGGTTTCAATTTCAATTGTGTTCCATTCTTTTTCATTTTTCCATTGATAAATGAAAGTATTGCTATTTTTATTTTCAATGATTTCATGTTTCATTTTCTGAGTTTCATAATGTTCTTGATACAAAGTATTCGCAATAAAAGTGATCGCTTTTTTAGGAACAATTTCTTTGATGAAAACGACACCGCGTTTCCATTCACCATTTTCAAAACGCTTTACATAAAAACGTAGATTCACTTCTTCAAAATTGATGTGAAACGGAACTTTCAATCCTAAAACTTTGGTATTTTTAAACATAAATCCAACCAAGCTTACGTAACATTTGTTGTTCCAAATGTCAATTTGAGTTCCTGCAGGAAGATATTTTTCTAGAATTGTAGCATCAATTCCATAATTGAAAAGTGCTAAATTTTTCCATTCTGCTTTTAAGAAGTTCATGATAAGTTGTTTTTAAGTTTTTTAAGTTTCAGAAAAAAATGAAAGTTTGTATTAAATTTTTTTATTTCATCATTTTTATAACCAGTTTTCCTAGCCAGTTATCATTAAATTCAGTCATTTTGTCCAACATATTGTCTGCTTTTAAAACGAAATCATACAATTTGGTAGTTTGATCTACAAAGTGTTTTTCTTCTGCCGAATCTTTTGCTTCAATAGTCGAAACTTCTTTTAAGATTTTCAGCGTTGGCTTGATTTCTCTTTTGCTTCTTTCTCTGGAAATTTTAACTGCTAATTCGTCTAAATCTTTTTCTGCCGTAAAGAATTCTTTTCTTTCTCCAGCTTTGTATTCTTTATAAACAATTCCCCAATCCATTAAACCTCTTAAGTTCATGCTGGCATTTCCACGGGAAATTTGCAATTCTTCCATAATGTCTTCCATAGAAACAGGTTCATTCGAAACCATTAATAAAGCGTGGATCTGTGCCATCGTTTTATTAATACCCCATTGAGTACCTAATGCTCCCCAGGTTTGTACAAACTTATTTTTTGCTTCTTTGAATTCCATGAATCAAATGTAAGTAAAAGTTTTTAAACTTTCAAAAATAATTGAAACATATTTAACGAATTATAAAGTTATGTTAATTCAAACCTTGAAATTTTTGATTAAATAATGATACAGCTATTTTTGTAAAAATCACATTTATGGAATTATACTACACATTTTCGGTACTTATTGTACTGGCTTCTTTCTTCGCCTATTTAAATTTAAGATTTTTAAAACTTCCAGGGACGATCGGAATTATGATTATTGCGATGCTGGTTTCCGTTGGAATTCGTCTTTTGGGAGATTCTTATTTTCCTGCAACCACCAAACATTTTTTTGATTTAATAAAAGAATTCGATTTCAACGAAATCCTAATGGGAGCAATGTTGAACTTTCTTTTGTTCGCCGGCGCACTTCACGTAAATATGGCAGATCTTAAAGAGCAAAAAGTTCCCATTATGATTTATTCTACAGTAAGTGTAGTATTGTCAGCTCTAATAATTTCTGGTTTACTTTTTTACATCGCACCACTTTTAGGAATAAATATCCCTTATATATTTTGTTTAGTTTTTGGAACCTTAATTTCACCAACCGATCCAATTGTAGTTTTAGGCGTTCTAAAAGAAGCGAAAGTTCCTAAGAGAATCGAAACCAAAATTGTTGGTGAATCTCTATTTAATGATGGAGTAGCCGTAGTGATGTTTGCTGTTGTTTTGAAAATGGCAACCGACCCAACATTTGATATGACTTTTGGTTCTATTGCTTGGTTATTTGCAAAAGAAGGAATCGGCGGACTTTTATTAGGTGCTGTTCTTGGGATTTCGGCATCAAACGTTATGAAGAAAATAGACGATTATAAAGTCTCAGTTTTAATCACGCTTTCTATTGTAATGGGGGGATTTTTGATTGCTCAAAGCTTACACGTTTCTAGTCCGCTGGCAATGGTTGTTGCCGGATTGATTATTGGTAATTATGGTAAAAAAGTAGCAATGAGCGAAGTTACCCAAGATTATCTAGGGAAATTTTGGGAACTTATCGACGAAATATTAAATGCTATTTTATTCTTATTTATTGGTTTTGAATTGTTGTTACTGCCAGATTTAAATAAACAATTGATAACAGGTTTTGTAGCCATTTTTATTGTTCTTTTTTCAAGATTAACTTCTATCGTTTTACCTTGGAAATTCTTTGATATCTTCAAATTCTTCGGAATCAGGTCTGCTTATAACAAAGGATCTCTGATGGTTTTAGTTTGGGGTGGAATTCGTGGTGGGGTTTCTATTGCTTTGGTACTTTCTATGCCTGAAGGAGAATACAAAAACCTTTTACTTGAAGTAACTTATATAGTAGTTTTATTTTCAATTGTAGTGCAAGGACTTACTGTTGGGAAATTGGCTAAAAGAGTTTTGGAGAAAGAGTAAAAAGAATATAGAATAAAGAGTAAAGAGTAAAGAAAATAGATGATAGAGTAAAGATTTTATTTTAAAATCATTTAATAAAGGACTTGCAAAAATATTTGCAGGTCTTTTTTTTGATTTGTTTTTCGATTAGATATTTCTGGTTTTAAAAATACGGATACAAATTGAAAGATTTTTCTTAATTTTACTTTCTGGTTTAATTTGTAACTAAATTGTAGTTGCAGATTAAAGATTTAATTATAAATTTGTATGAGTAAGATTGATAAACTTATTGAAAGATTAAAATCAAAACCAAAAGATTTTTCTTGGGATGAAATGCTGAAAGTTTTAAATCACTTTGGTTATAAACAAATCTCACAAGGAAAAACTGGTGGTTCAAGAAGAAAATTTGTGAATGAAAATAAACAGATTATAAGTCTACACGAACCACATCCGCAAAAAGTTTTGAAAGGATATCAGATTGATATTATTATTGAATATTTGGAATTGTAATATGAAAAACTATTTAGAATATAACGGCTACATTGGGACTTTAGAATTTTCTTCGGATGATAAAATATTCTTTGGAAAAATTCAAGGTATAAATGATTTAGTAACCTTTGAAGGATCTTCGGTTGCCGAATTGGAAGCATCTTTTAAAGAAGCTATTGAAGATTATTTAGAGACATGTAAATTGTTAAATAAATCCCCGGATAAAACTTATAAAGGTTCTTTTAATGTGAGGGTGTCTCAAGAGTTACATCAAAAAATAGCACTTTTAGCTTCCAGAAAGGGATTGAATTTAAATGAAGTTGTAAAAGAAGCATTGTCTTACGTTGTCAAACATGAAGAAATTTTAAATTAGAAACCCGAAACAAAAATGTTTCGGGTTTTGTTTATCGTTTATCTTCTTTAGAATAATTAGATTCTCCATTAATATTAATTTCTCCGCCTAAAAAACGAGGTTCCCGATTTCTCAAAACATCAAAAAAGGATTTAAAAACTGAGCCATATTCTCTAAAGCGAACATAATTATATCCAAGATATTCTCCATGGTTTGCAGAATATCCAGCTGATTTAATTCCGAGTTTTTGTCCGATATAAATAGCGCGATTTAAATGATATTCCTGCGAAATTAAAGTCGCTTTTTTAATCTTAAAAATATGTTTTGCCCGATACATTGTTGAATAGGTATCGAAACCTGCATAATCAATAAATATCTTTGTAGTGTCGACGCCATGATTGTAGCAATAATTTTTCATTACTGTCAATTCATCATATTCATCACGGCCGTTATCTCCAGAAAGCAGAATTTTATTGATGCGTTTAGCTTTCCAAAGCATAATTCCAGCATCTAAACGATCTTTTAGATATTTGCTTGGCTGATTTCCGTTGATTCCTGCGCCAAAAATAATTCCGACATCATTTTTAGGAAATTTTTTAATGGAATAGTGAATGTATCTCTTAGTAGAAGATTTTACATAGTAATTTACTGAAACGACAGCAATCAATCCGATAATTGCAAGATAAAGCACTATTTTAAAATATTTTTTCACGGCTGGTATTTGTAAGATTAAGATTTAAAACACGAAGATAGTTAAAGTAAAACCAAATAAAAAACCGAAGTATTTCTACTTCGGTTTCAAAATTTAATTCTGTAGGAAAGTTAGCAACTTAGGAGCTTAGTATCTTAGAAACTCTATAATAATCCCGCTCTTTTCAACAAAGCTTCAGGCTTTGGTTCTTGTCCTCTAAAACGTTTGTACAAAGTCATAGGATGTTCTGTTCCTCCTTTAGAAAGAACATTGTCTTTGAATTTCTTTGCAATTTCTTCGTTGAAGATTCCATTTTCTTGGAAATATTCAAAAGCATCTGCATCCAAAACTTCTGCCCATTTGTAGCTGTAATATCCAGAAGAATATCCACCTTGAAAAATATGAGAAAACGCTGTACTCATAGCATTTTCTTTTACATCTGGATATAATTGTGTATTAGCAAATTGTTCCGTTTCGAAAGCTTTTAGATTTGTAATATTGGTTGGATCTTGTCCGTGCCAAGCCATGTCTAATAATCCAAAACTTAACTGACGTAATGTTGCTAAACCTTCTTGAAAACTGGCACTTTCTTTAATTTTCTGAACGTATTCAATCGGAATGATTTCTCCCGTTTCGTAGTGATTCGCAAACAAAGCCAAAGCTTCTGGTTCGTAACACCAGTTTTCCATAATCTGACTTGGTAATTCTACAAAATCCCAGTAAACAGAAGTTCCCGATAAACTTGGATAAACTGTATCAGCCAGCATTCCGTGTAAACCGTGACCGAATTCGTGGAATAAAGTGGTTACTTCATTAAAAGTTAATAAAGACGGTTTTGTTTCGGTTGGTTTGGTGAAATTACAAACGTTAGAAATATGCGGTCTTTCGTTTATACCGTCTTTCACATATTGTGATTTAAATGAAGTCATCCAAGCACCGTTTCTTTTTCCTTTTCGTGGGAAGAAATCAGCGTAGAAAATCGAAACTAAATTTCCGTTAGCATCTTTTACTTCGTAAGTCGTAACTTCTTCGTGGTATTTATCGATATCAAAAACCTCGGTAAAAGTTAAGCCGTATAATTTTTTGGCAACGGTAAAAGCGCCATCTAATACTTTTTCTAACTGAAAATAAGGTTTTAGTTTTTCATCGTCTAAATTAAAAAGTTGTTGTTTTAATTTTTCAGAATAATACGCACCGTCCCATTTTTCTAATTGTTCAATTCCGTCTAACTCTTTTGCAAAAGCAGTTAATTCAGCAAATTCTTTTTGAGCTGCTGGTTTTGCTTTTGCTAATAAATCATTCAGGAAAGAGAAAACTTTCTCTGGACTTTCGGCCATTCTTTCTTCGAGAACAAAATGTGCGTGTGTTTTGTAACCTAATAAATTTGCTCTTTCATGACGAAGTTTAGCAATTTTTAAAACGTTTTCCTCGTTGTTGAATTCGTTATTTTGAAATGCTTTTGCACCAAATGCAATTGCCATTTTTTTACGCAATTCACGATTATCTGCATAAGTCAAAAACGGAACATAACTTGGATGGTCTAAAGTGAAAATCCAGCCTTCTTTTTCTTGGTTTTTAGCTAATAATCTTGCAGCTTCGATTGTTCCTTCTGGTAAACCTGATAAATCCTTTTCATCCGTTAAATGCAATTCGAAATTGTTGGTTTCTGCCAAAACATTTTCACCAAACTGTAAACTCAATTTAGATAATTCTTTGTCAATTTCTCTTAATTGGTTTTTCTTGTCTTCGGGCAAATTGGCACCGTTTCTCGAAAAGCTTTTGTATTTTTTATCTAATAAAGTTGTTTGTTCAGGATTAAGATTTAAACTTTCTTTTTGATCGTATACGGCTTTTACTCGTGCAAATAAATCAGCATTCAATCGAATATCATTTCCAAATTCTGAAAGTAAAGGCGAAACTTCCTGCGCAATTTTCTGCATTTCATCATTCGTTTCTGCCGAATTTAAATTGAAGAAAATACTAGAAAGACGATCTAAAATATCGCCCGAAAAATCCATCGCCACAATTATGTTTTCAAAAGTTGGCACATCTGGATTATTTACGATTGCATCAATTTCGGCTTTAGCCAAAGCAATTCCTTCTTGAAAAGCCGGAACGTAATCTTCTATTTTAATTTGAGAAAAAGGGGCTGTATTATGTTTAGTTATAAATTTTGAAAGTAAGACGCTCATTATGATATAAAATTTTTTATTAATTGAACTCGAAATTTTTGAATTCCAAAGATAACAATTTATAAAAATCTAATTGGATATAAAGAATTCATTCTGGGCATAAAACTCTCTTAAATTGTGTTAGAGATATGTTATTTATTGTTGAAGGTGGTTTGAAAAGGCGTAAATTGAGAAAAAGCTTAGAATACAAAATTCTAATCATAAATTATAAAAACTGAAATGATGAATTATCAAGTAGTAATTAAGAATATTGATACGGTGAATGAAGTAGAAGGATATTGGTCTGATGAAGATTTTATTCAGTTATTAGGAAAATTTAATTATCCCGACGGTGCGACAGCTGAGAAAAGCAGTTTGCCAGAATTACTAGAAATGGCTATTTCTGATTACGAAGCTAATGAAGCCGCTGCAATAGTTTTAGAATATAAATTGGGAGAGGAATTAACGGAAGGACAAGTGGAGCAAATATCAAACAATATGTTAATTGATAAGGTTTGTGAAGAATATCCAGAAATTCACATGCAAGGGACTTTATTTCATATTAATCAATTACTTTTTAAAGCATATAACGGAAAATTTCCAAATGCAAAAGCTTCTATAGTTCATTTTTCTATGACATCAACTGATGGAGAAGCACAAAAACTGACAGCCGAAAATGTATTGAAATTATTGAATAAAGGATTGTCTGATAGAAATCTTATCAAGAGATTGTTTGAAAATCAAATCTCGCAAAACATTCCATTTCCAGAAGCTGAAAGTATTATTTGGGAATTGACGACAGAGGACAATATAAATTATGATTTGGTTACTTCAGAGAATTGGATAAATAAAGAAGATATAAACGAATCTGAATTTGAATCTGTTTTGGAAGAAGTTGAAGATGCGGCTTAATTCAAAAAAGAGATAAAATTGTAGATTTAGTTTCACAAAGAAGCTCAAAGAAAAAACACAGAGATTCACAAAAATTTTGTGGGCCTCTGTATTCTTTTTGTGTATCTCTGTGGAATTACTTTTTTAAACCTTCAGCAGCTTTATTAACCGCCGCTTTCAATTCTTCTTTGTAAGAAATAATAGTATCTAAAACTTTTTTATCGTGACTTCCGATGATTTGTGCTGCTAAAATTCCAGCATTTTTTGCTCCGTTTAAAGCAACAGTTGCAACAGGAACTCCGCCTGGCATTTGCAGAATTGATAAAACAGAATCCCATCCATCAATAGAATTACTTGACTTAACAGGAACTCCAATTACAGGAAGCGGAGACATTGAAGCCACCATTCCAGGTAAATGCGCCGCACCGCCCGCACCGGCAATAATTACCGAGATTCCTCGAGTATGTGCATTTTTACTGAAATCGAATAATTTCTCCGGCGTTCTGTGTGCCGAAACGATATCTACTTCAACTTCTATATTAAATTGTTTTAATATGTCGATTGCATCCTGCATAACTGGCATGTCGGAGATGCTTCCCATTATAATAGCTACTTTGCTCATGTTTTTTGTTGTATTTGTTTACTTCGTCTGTTCGGCTAAAGCCTCGGGTCAGGTTTAAAGTTTCAAGTTTTGTTGAGACTGAAAATTGTCATTAGTTTCATTATTTTAAACTTTCCTACTTATAGGATTTTTTTAATCTGTTTTTGATTATGTTACCCAAAAAATAAATTACAAGTAAAATAATTGTAACTGTAATGAAATTTATAATCAAAAATTCTGGATAAAAATAGTCATTAACGTAACATTCCGCATCAACTCTTCTATATGCCTGAAATGGAAAACCTATAGAAAAACCTCTACCATGTTTAGTTATAGGTATAGTTATTAATTGTATTGCGAAATAAATTAAGATTGTTAATCCAGAGATTTTTAATGCTTTTTTCATTTCATTATTAAGCGCTAATCACTTTAATAGTTTCCTTCACTTCCTGTGCAATTCTCCTAGCTTCAGCCATATTTTCGTTTACGATTGTTACGTGACCCATTTTTCTAAAAGGACGAGTTTGTTTTTTACCGTAAATATGTGGTGTAACGCCGTCCCATGCTAAAATGGTTTCAATGTTTTCATAAATTACATTTCCAGAATGACCTTCGGCACCCACTAAATTTACCATAATTCCGGCAACTTTACTATCGGTATTTCCTAACGGAAGATCTAAAATAGCGCGTAAATGATTCTCGAATTGTGATGTATAACTGGCTTCAATAGAATAATGTCCAGAATTGTGTGGGCGAGGAGCAACTTCATTGACTAAAATTTCATCGTCCTGAGTTTGGAACATTTCAACAGCCAAAAGACCAACGTGATTGAAGTTCTCTGAAACTTTTAAGGCAACTGCTCTCGCTTTTTCGGCTACTTTATCATCGATTCTTGCTGGGCAGATTACATATTCAACTTGGTTTGCTTCTGGGTGAAATTCCATTTCTACAACTGGATACGTTTTCATTTCTCCTGACGGATTTCTGACCACAATAACTGCCAATTCATTTTTGAACGGAACCATAGTTTCTGCAATACATTCTACATTTGGAAGCGTATCTAAATCTGAAGCTTGACGAACTATTTTTACGCCATTTCCATCATAACCAAATTCAGTGCATTTCCATACAAATGGCAATTGCAAATCGTTGATTTTAAATTTTAGTTGATCTAAATTTTCGAATCTTTCAAATGGTGCAGTTGGGATATTATTTTTAGCATAAAAATCTTTTTGAACACCTTTATTCTGAATTCCTTTTAAAGTTTTTGGAGATGGATATACTTTTAGGCCTTCGTTTTCTAATTGCGTTAAAGCTTCAAGGTTTACCAATTCGATTTCGAAGGTCAAAACATCGACTTGTTTCCCGAAGTTGTAGACGGTTTCGTAATCCATTAAATCGCCTTGAAAGAATTTATTGCAGGCGATTTTACTAGGCGCTTCGTCGCTCGGATCTAGAACGTAAGTTTGTATATCAAATTTTCTGGTGTCAAACAAAAGCATTTTACCTAATTGTCCGCCGCCTAATATTCCCAATTTAAAATCAGAAGAAAAATAATTCATTTTGTGTTGTGTTTTTGCAAAGATACTTTTTAATCTTTTTTTAGCCAAAATTTCGTTGTATACAAGTTTTTTCCGCCACGAATTCACGAATTTTTTTTCCTTGCATTATGTATAAAAAAATAATTCGTGAATTGCTTCGCCTGTTCGCTATCGCTCGGGTCGTGGCTATTAAAAACTTATTTTATTTTCTTTAATACTTCTTTGGCTACGGCTTTGTAAGCGGCAGAATGATCTCCGAAATCTTTATCAATTATTACTTTTAATTCAGGATGAATCCAATCGTAATAATTTCCTAGAATATATAAAGTGCGAATGGAGTAGGCTTTTGTGGCCACTTTCGTGTCATTAATTAACCAATCGAAAGATGCTTCAATGCAATCTTGAAGATTTTCTTCAGAAAGTTTTATGCAGTTTTCGTTTTTCTTATAATGCGATTTAACTAAAAGTTGTGTCACTTTTGCAATGGGGCGCATGGAACTTTCGTCTTTTAAAACTTTCAAATTCGAACAGAAAAAATCAAGATGAGGCTGGAGCCAAAGCAATTCTTCGTACGAAACAAATTCTAAAATCCAGCAGGCTTTATGATTGTTTTTATCTTCGGGCGAAAAGCAAATTGAAACCAATTCACTAAAAAGCGTGGGGTTTTCTAGAACATCTTGAGCAGCTTTGAGACGGTTTTCTCTATATGCATTTACGTAATCCAGTTTTTTTTGCAATTCGGATAGCATTGTTTTTGGTATTTAATACAACGCTAAAATAAGTAATTTAATGAGATAATTCCGTAATAATTTATGGGTAATCCAGGATAATAAAATCTCGGTTGCGCATTTCCAACTCCTGTTGCATTGGTTAAAATCATAGAAGCATATTTTTCATTTGTTACATTATTGATTCCAGCGTCTAAACGTGCTTTTAAACCAGATAAAATTTCAAATTGATAACCGGTTTTTAAATTCAAAAGAGAATAAGAATCTGAAAAATTGGCATTTGAATCATTCATTGGGATTTTATCTGTGAACTGAAAATCGGCTGAAACATAAAACCCTGAATTGGTGTTTAGAATAAAACCAGCACTTGCTGTATTGGCGGGAACTCCAGTTAATTTATTTTCCTGAATAATCATTTCCGTTGTCGACAAATTCTTTGAATTCATAATTTCCGATAGATGTTCCGACATAAGAATTTAAATTAAAAGTTTGATTGATTGGCCAATTGTGGTTTAATGAAATTTCAATTCCTTCATGAAAAGTTTTTCCCGCATTTACGCCTTCGTATTGATCGTCGCCAATTCTTTTGGCAACTAATAAATCTTTAATTTCCATTCGGTAAATAGCGATTTCGGTATAGAGTTTTTTATTGAAGAAATGTAGTTTCCCTCCCAACTCAAAATTATAACCTGTTTCGGGTTTAATATTTTGATTGATGTTTCCTGTTGAGGTTAAAGTTTCTTCGGTTGCTGGAAGAGAAAATCCTCGGCTTACAGAAAAGTAAAAAGTTTGAATTTCATTTGGCTTAAATAGAAAAGAAAGTTGTGGCGAAAAAATCCCATCATAACTATATTTCTCCTTCGGATTATTCGCGGAAGCGGGAAAATCATTCTGCAATTCAAATTTGGTTTTGTTGTAATTTAATCCTGCCTGAATTTCAAATCGATCAGAAAGTAAAGTTCTAATTTGCGAAAAAACATTATAAAAATGTCTTTTTTGATCAGTTGCTGTAAGTTGATCGCCTTGCAAACTTCCGTTTCCGTTATTTTGCTGATAGAGATTTTCAAAAGTATTGCCGCTGTAATTATCTCTGAAATATTCCAACCCTGCAATAAATTGATTTTTGATTTTTCCGATTGTAAAATCACCAGAAAATTGTGTTCTTGCGCCTGAGGCAAAAGTATATTGGCGTAAAATATCAAAAGGTCGCGGTTCGTTGCTGTCTTTATAATTGATGAAAACCGAAGTGGAATTGTTGAGGTGATCGTTTATATGGAAATCATAAGCCAATCCGCCCAAAGTCGATTTGTATTCTTTAAAACCCTGTGAAGCAACCCAAGTTGGCGCGCCCGCCTGCGGATTATTTTCTAAAGTAGTTTTATTGATGGAACTCGGAATAAAAGCTTTCAAATAAGTATAATTAGAGAAGTATGTCAGTTTGCTGTTTTTCTTTCGGAATAATTCTCCCGAAAGTGTAATTCCTTCCCGATTGTAAGCGCTATTTTGGCGCCATCCGTCTGTTTTTAAATTATGATAACTAAGATTTAAAGACGAACTTTTTTCGTTCAAATCAAAACTGACTCTATTCTTCAATAATCCAAAAGAACCAAAAATAGAACTTATTTCAGTTTGATAATTGCCTTTTTTTAATGTTTGAGGCGAAATGAGAATCGCTCCGCCCAAACCTGCTCCATAAATACTCGAAAGTGGCCCTTTTATGACTTCAAGTTGATTGATGTTTTGAAGATCGATATCGTCAATTACCGTTTCGCTGTTTCCAGATGTCAACGGAATGCTTCCATAGAAAGCTCTAATTTTATTAGTTCCGTATGGAGTTCTAGCGCCAATTCCCCGAATTGAAATTCGGGTTGTCGTGATATTTGACGATTGCATAAAAACGCCAGGAATTGTATTAATGACATTGCTAATGTCTGTAGTGTTATTTCGAAGTAATTCTTTTTCGGATAAAATGCCAATCGATGAAGGACTATTCTGTAAATCACGATTAATATGAAGCGGACTTATTAAAACTTCGTTTAGTTTTTGAGTTTGGACAGAATCAATATTTTGGATTTCTCTTTCTTGTGCAATTAGATTTTGTAAAATCGAAAAAACAATAATTAGAAAATAGTACTTTTTTAAAAACATATATTTTATGTAGCAATTCTTGTGATTTGGAATTTTATCTGAACAGATTACTATTGGGATTTATTTTTAACACATAGAAACATAGCATTGATTGAGGCAAAAAAGGCGTTTCACTTATCAAAAATCACATAAAAAACTATGTGTGAAAACGAGTTTTCTTAATAACATCTTTTTAAACAAAAATCTATGTCTCTATGTGTTTAAATTTTTTTTATAGTTGGAATTTGGAATTTTTAGTTTGGAATTTAATTTTTTATTTCTTCGCCTTAACCTTCCAAATGGTATTACTACTGTCGTCATTTACCAAAAGCGATCCGTCATTCATCACGGTAACGGCAACAGGGCGTCCGTAAACTTCGGCTTTGTTTGCATCAGAAATAAAGCCAGTTAAAAAATCTTCTGGTTTTCCTGAAGGTTTTCCATCTTTAAAAGGAACAAACAACACTTTATAGCCAGAAATTTTAGAACGGTTCCAAGAACCATGCTGACCTACAAAAGCGCCGTTTTTATATTTTGCAGGAAAAGCATCTTTAGTATAAAAAGCCAATCCCAACGAAGCAGTATGCGAACCAACGGGAACATCTGGAACAATTGCTTTTTCGACTAAGTCTTTTCTTTCGCCTTTCATTCTCGGATCAGGAATATTTCCAAAATAAGAATAGGGCCATCCGTAGAAACCGTCTCTTTTTACACTTGTAATATAATCTGGAACTAGGTCGTCGCCCAACTCGTCGCGTTCGTTTACTGCAGTCCACAGTTCTTTGTTGGCAGGATTCCAGTCCATTCCAACTGGATTTCTAAGACCCGAGGCGAAGATTTTTTCTCCAGTTCCGTCAGGATTAATTTCTAAAATTGCTGCGCGACGCACTTCTTTGTCCATCCCGTTTTCGCCAACATTACTTCCGGAACCAACAGAAACGTAAATTTTGCTTCCGTCTGGACTTGCCAATAAATTTCTTGTCCAGTGATTGTTGTAGCCACCCGCAGGAAGTTCAAGAATTTTTTCTCCTTTAGTTTCCAATTTAAGCGGATTGTTTTTATATGGGTAACGGTATAATCCGTCGGTATTGGCAATGTAGAAAAAGTCTTTTAAGACTAGCATTCCGAAAGGTTTGTTTAGTCCAGAAATAAAAACTTCTCTAGTTTCAAATTTTCCGTCCTTATCTTTATCTCGTAAAACTGTAATCTGATTTTTACTATTGCGAGTTCCGCTTTCCACCACAAAAATATCTTGGTTTGGCGCAATGTAAGTCCAACGCGGATTCTCAAATCCGTCAGCAAATTTAGTTACGGTAAAGCCTTCAGGAGCTTTTGGAGTTTTGCCAGCGGGCCAGCCAATCACTTTACTATTGTTGCTTTTTGATTCGGTCGCATAGGGCGGAGGAAGCGTTATATCTCCAATGGCAGTTTTTACAACATTGCCCGGCTGTTTTGCCAAAGCTTCTTTTTCTTCTTTTTTTACTTGCCCATTGCAGGCAGTCATTAAGGCTAATAACGGGATTGAAAATAAGGTTAAGGATTTTTTCATTAGTTTTTTGGAGTTAAATAATTATAGTACAACAATTTACTTAAAATTCAGGTAGTCTCAAAGAATAATTTGTAAACATTAACTGATATTTAACATTCTTAAAAAATATCGCGATACACTCCATTTTGATAGAAGCAGTTAAGTTCTAATTCTTTATCTTTGTCCATTATTTTAAAATGAAAAATAATGATACAACTTCACGATAAACAATTTGTTCCGTTTATTTCGGCTAAAGAAATTGATTTTGCTTTAACTAAAATAGTGGCTCAGGTCGAAGATGATTTTGGAGATGATACGCCAATTTTTATTGGAGTTTTGAATGGCGCTTTTATGGTAGTGTCAGATTTTTTGAAAAAGTATAAAAAACCGTGCGAGGTTTCGTTTATCAAAATGGCATCGTATGAAGGAACTGAAACAACAAATTCGGTTAAAGAACTAATTGGAATTAACCAAGATTTGTCTGGAAGAACAGTAATTATTATTGAAGACATTATTGATACTGGAAACACAATTGAAGAATTAAAGCATTTGTTTAAAGCGCAGAATGTAAAGCATTTTAAAATTGCAACATTGTTTTTTAAACCAGAAGCTTATAAAAAAGATATAAAAATAGATTATATCGGAATTAGAATTCCGAACAAATTTATTGTAGGTTACGGTTTAGACTACGATGGTCTAGGAAGAAACCTAACTGAAGTTTACAAATTAGCAGAATAACAAAACACAACTATATATTCATTTAAAGACTTCTGAAAGACAGAGGTAACAACACTCATTTCAATTATGATTAACATCGTTTTATTTGGAAAGCCTGGTGCAGGAAAAGGAACTCAGGCAGAATTTTTAAAAGAAAAATACAATTTAACACACCTTTCAACTGGAGATATTTTTCGTTTTAATTTAAAAAATGATACTGAACTAGGAAAAAAAGCAAGAGTTTTTATGGACAATGGAGAATTGGTTCCTTGCGAAGTAACAACTGCAATGTTAATTGATGAGGTTAAAAAACATCCAGATACTGCAGGATTTTTGTTTGACGGTTATCCAAGAACAATCAATCAGGCAGAGGCTTTAGATAAATTTTTACCAACAATTGGATCAAGCGTAACAGCAACAATCGCTTTAGAAGCTGATGACGAAATTTTGGTAAAACGTTTACTTGAAAGAGGAAAAACAAGCGGAAGAGCTGATGATCAAGACGAAGAAAAAATTCGTGTAAGATATCAAGAATATAATGAGAAAACAGCTCCGCTTATTGGATATTACAAAGAACAAAATAAGTTTCATGCCGTAGATGGTATCGGAACTGTAGAACAAATTACAGAGCGCTTAACGTCAGTTATAGATAATTTGTAGAAAGCTTTTTTAAGCTGTACGTTACTCCCGATAATTATCGGGCTCAAAAAAACTATTTTTCTAACTCTAAAACGGGCTTTTCAAATGTTTTTGACAATCAAAGTTTTTGGGTTAGAAAAATTAGTTTTTTAATTGACAGCCTTAATAAATTGAATACAAATTACATTTAATGAGACCATTTTATAACGAATCCCCTATCAATTGGAAATACTAATTATATTTTTTCTAATTCTATTAAACGGAGTTTTCTCCATGTCTGAAATCGCATTGATTTCGGCCAGTAAAAACAGGCTGGAAACTGCTCGAAAAAAGGCAACAAAAGCGCTAAAACGGCACTCGATTTAGCCAATTCCCCGAATAAGTTTTTATCTACTGTACAAATCGGAATTACCTTAATCGGAATTTTGACGGGTATTTATTCTGGTGACAAAATCACTGCCGATGTAGAACTTTTTGTAGCAGGTTTTGCAGCTCTTAAACCTTATGCACATTCAATCGCAGTTGGAATTGTAGTAGTAGTTTTAACTTTTTTCTCATTGGTTTTGGGAGAATTACTTCCAAAACGAATCGGATTAAATTATCCAGAAGCTATTGCTAAAATGGTTGCAATGCCAATGAAAGTGATTTCGATTATTACTGCACCATTTATTTGGCTTTTAACTTCATCAACAGATTTTTTGCTGAATGTTTTTCAGATAAAACCAACTGCTGACGGAAAAGTTACAGAAGAAGAAATTAAAGCCATTATTAAAGAAGGTACAGAAGTAGGAGAGGTTCAAGAAATAGAGCAAGATATCGTGGAACGTGTTTTTCATATCGGAGATAGAAAAGTAAGTTCGTTAATGACACACAGAAAATCTGTTGATATGCTTCCACTAAAAGCAGACAGAGAAAAGATTAAAGAATTGGTAGTTCAAGATCTGCATACTGTTTATCCAGTTTATAATGATAATTACGATGATATTGTTGGAGTTGTGACGCTTAAAAATATTTTTGCTAACATCGAAAACGATAATTTTGATTTGTCAGCAATAGTTTCTGATGCACCTTATTTAATGGAGCAAACTACAGCATACAAAGCTTTAGAAAATTTCAAAAAAACAGGTGTTCATTACGCTTTAGTTTCAGATGAATATGGGGTTTTTCAAGGTTTAATTACTTTGAATGATATTCTGGAAGCTTTGGTTGGAGATGCATCTGAGTTTTATAAAGATGAATTCCAGCTTATAGAAAGAGAAGACGGTTCTTGGCTGGTTGATGGACATTATTCGTTACACGATTTCTTAACTTATTTCGAGTTAGACGAACTAACAAACGATTACGAAGTAAATACTGTAAGCGGAATGATCATGACTGAGCTTTCTCATATTCCAAAAGAAGGCGAAAAACTAGTTTGGCAGAAATTCGTCCTAGAGGTAATCGATATGGACGGTGTTAAGATTGATAAAGTGCTTGTGAGAGCATTGAAAGAGTAGAGAGAAAATTTGTTTCAGGTTTCATGTTTCAAGTTTCAGATTATGCATTACGCAACTTGAAACTTGAAACTTGAAACTTGAAACTTTACATAAACAAAGAAAATGACAGAAGGAAATTTTGTAGACTACGTTAAGATATATGTTTCTTCCGGAAAAGGAGGAAAAGGATCTACGCATTTACATAGAGAGAAATTTATTGAAAAAGGAGTGTCCCGACGGAGGAGATGGAGGCCGTGGAGGACATGTGTATTTAGTTGGAAATAAAGGACTCTGGACATTATTTCATTTAAAGTTTGCACGTCACATTAAAGCTGGTCACGGTGGAGATGGAGGTGGCGATCGTAGTACAGGTGCAGATGGAGAAGATAAAATCATTGAAGTGCCACTAGGAACTGTTGTAAAAGACAAAGAAACTGGAGAGACACTTTTTGAAATTACGGAACACGGAGAAAAACAGATTCTTGCAAGAGGAGGAAAGGGAGGTTTAGGAAACTGGCATTTTAGAAGTTCGACAAACCAAACACCTCGTTATGCACAGCCAGGTTTGCTTGGAATAGAAATGGATGTTATTCTAGAACTTAAAGTTTTGGCCGATGTTGGTTTAGTTGGTTTCCCAAATGCTGGAAAATCTACATTATTGTCTGTATTAACTTCAGCAAAACCAAAAATTGCAGATTATCCGTTTACGACTTTAAAACCTAATTTAGGAATCGTAGCTTACAGAGATTTTCAATCTTTTGTAATTGCCGATATTCCTGGAATTATTGAAGGTGCTGCCGAAGGAAAAGGTCTTGGTCATTATTTTTTGCGTCATATTGAGCGTAACTCAACATTATTATTTTTAATTCCAGTTGATACCGCTGATATCAAGGCAGAATATGATATTTTGGTGAATGAATTGACTAAATACAATCCCGAAATGTTAGATAAAGAACGTCTTGTTGTTATTTCAAAATGCGATATGTTGGATGACGAATTGAAAGCAGAGCTGAAAGCAGAATTAGATGTTTCGTTCAACGGAGTTCCTTATATGTTTATTTCGTCTGTTGCCCAGCAAGGTTTAACAGATTTGAAAGACAGACTTTGGAAAATGCTTAACGAGTAAAAGTATTTTACTAAAAATATAAAACCCGACAATATTATTTATTGTCGGGTTTTTACTTTTTGCACGAAAAAACAAAAAGTATTAAGATGGCTAAATCTTTACTTTTAATTATAATCGGAAGTTTTTAGAAATTCCGATGTTTAGAGTTTTTCCAAAGTTAAAACCAAAACGTTCTTGTCTTGGATTATTTTTTCCGTCAAGATTATCGTAATTGATTCCTCCAATAGAGAAATTTAAACCAAAACCATTTTTCATATTAATAAATAATCCTGGATCAAAACTTGCATACATTCCTTTTGCATTGTTTAGTGAAGTGTTTTGATATCCTGCACCTAAGTCTACATAAACAGAGAATAGTTCAGAAAGCGGAGTCGAGTAACGTACAAAACCACCAATTTTATATTTTTCTGTTTTGTCCATTCCTGTTGTTTTTACATTCATAATAGAACCTTCAACTCCAGCTGTCCATTTATCGGCAAATTGATACCCTACTTTAGGGGAGAATTCAAAATTCTCCAATTTAGAATCTCCAATTTTATCAGAAGAGAATCCAACATTTCCGCCTAATAGGATAGAGTTTTTTTGTGCACTTGCCATAGTTGTAAATAATATTACAACTGCTACTAATAATTTTTTCATTTTAATTTAATTTTTGTTTGGGTGGCAAATGTAGTAGAAAACAATTTGTAAGAAAAAATTTAAATTATAATTTTAATTTTGAAAGTTTATTTTTATAAATAATGGTTTTAATTAAAGTTTAAAATCATTTTATCTAATCTTTTTATTATTTTTTGTGAAGTAACTTTTAAAATTTAAAGGTTATTTTTGTTTTGCTAAAATTGTGAATTTCGCAAAATCACCTTTTTGTTTTGTTTATTATGTTTAGTTTATGATTGTTTGGCTTATTTTTTTTGCGAAAATGAGTTATATTCGCATCACTTAAACAAAATAACATGAAAAAAGTAATTTTATTCTTGACCATGTGCCTTATGGCTTTCCCAATGAGAGCCGATGAAGGAATGTGGTTTTTGATGTTTATCGAAAGATTGAACCATAGAGATATGGAAAAAATGGGCTTGCAATTGACAGCCGAAGAAATTTACAGTATCAACAATCATAGCTTAAAAGATGCGATTGTACAATTCAATGGAGGCTGTACAGCTGAAATCGTTTCAAACAGCGGATTGGTATTGACTAATCACCACTGTGGATATAGCGCGATTGCAGAACTTTCAACTGCAGAGCAAAATCATTTGAAAAATGGTTTTTGGGCAAAAAATCGTTCAGAAGAACTAAAGCCTAAATCTTTATACGTTCGTTTCTTTGTTCGTATGGATGATGTTTCAAAAAGAATCTTGTCTAAAGTAAATGATACTATGACAGAAACTGAAAGAAACAAAATCATTCAGCAAGAAATCGCTTTAATTGAAAAAGAAAACAGCGAAAACGGAAAATACACTGTTTCTGTTCGTCCTTTCTTTCAAGGAAATGAATATTACTATTTTGTTTATCAAGATTACACAGATGTACGTTTAGTTGGAACTCCTCCTGAAAGTGTTGGTAAATTTGGTGGAGATACAGACAACTGGGAATGGCCTCGTCAAACTGGAGATTTCTCTATGTTTAGAGTTTATGCAGATAAAGATGGAAATCCTGCAGCATATTCTAAAGACAATGTGCCATTGCAACCTAAACACCATTTGCCTGTCAGTTTAAAAGGAGTAAAAGAAAATGATTTTGCAATGATCTTAGGTTATCCAGGAAGAACAAACCGTTGGATGCCAGCTGGAGGAATTGAGCAAAACATTAAATATGCTTATCCTGCATGGGTTGAAGGTGCAAAAACCGGAATGGATGTAATGAAAAAGTATATGGATAAAGATGCAACTGTTCGCTTACAGTATGCTTCTAAATATGCTTCAACTGCAAACTACTGGAAAAACCGTCAAGGTATGATCGATGCTTTAACAAAAGCTGGAACGGTTGATACAAAAGCAGAACAAGAAGATAAATTCTACGAGTGGGCAAGTAAACCTGCAAACAAAGAGAAATACGAAAATGTAATTCCAACTATAAACGATTATTACAGAGAAACAAACTTAAAAGCACGTCACGATAATTATTTGATGCAACTTTTACGTACTTCTAGTTATGCAACTGAACCTGCTAATTTAGGAAATGCATTAATTGCTTACTATAAAGAAAATGATGCTAAGAAAGCAGAAATGCTTCCTAAAATCAATGCAATGGTTGAAAGTATCTATGGTGAGTTTAATGCTCCGTTAGAAAAAGATATTTTAGCTGCTCAATTGAATTTATACGCTTCAAAAGGTGCTGAATATGGTATTGCTTCAGAAATTGCAAAAATGAAAACAGCTAATAATGGTGACTTTACTGCAGATGTAGCAAAAGCAACTGAGATTAGTTATTTTACTAATAAAGAAAAAGTATTAGCATTTTTAGCTGATCCAAAACCATTAGCAATTGTGCACGATCCATTGTATATTATTTCTAATGATTTATTGACAAAATACCGTTCTAAAACAGACGATCAAGCAAAAGCAGATGATGGTTTTGCAACTGCTTACCGTAAATTGGTTGAAGGTTTAAGAGAATCTAAATTAAACGCAATTAAATATCCAGATGCAAACTCTACGTTGAGATTAACTTACGGAAAAGTTCGTGCTTTACCTGCAGATCCTCGTAACGATGCAAAAATTAATAACTATACTACAATGGAAAGTATGGTTAAAAAATACAAAGCAGGAGATCAGGAATTTGACTTGCCAGCTCGTTTATTAGAATTGAACAAGAAAAAAGATTTCGGACAGTATGCAGATAAAGCTGGTTATATGCCAGTAAACTTCTTAACTGATAATGATATTACTGGAGGAAATTCTGGTTCACCTGTTCTTAACGGAAAAGGAGAATTAATCGGAATTGCTTTTGACGGAAACATCGAAGCTATGGCTGGAGACGTAATTTTTGATTCTAAATTACAAAGAACTATCAACGTTGATATTCGTTACGTACTTTGGATTATTGACAAGTACGCTGGTGCTAAAAACATTATTGACGAATTGACGATTGCTAAATAATCTTTAGTTCTTTATATGAGTCGTCCTGAAAAAAGTTGACTCGATTAGTAATATAAAATTAGTTAAATCGGAACAGAATTACTTTTGTTCCGATTTATTTTTTTCCATGTTTTGAGTTTAATTTGATTTTGTAAATGTGCTTGATTTGGAGTTAGCATATTTATTGATAAATGCACTCTGATTTGATTGTAAAATAAAATGGATTGCTGGACTTGCTTTTTTAAGTTCTCAAAATCTTCAAAGATTTCCGATAATCCGAACTCCTCTTTTAAAATGCCATTTACTCTTTCTGCAATTGCATTTTCATATGGATCATAGTTTTGTGTCATACTTATAAGGATCTTACTTTGAGATAAATACTGAGTATACTCTTTGCTGCAATATTGAAGACCTCTATCGGAATGATGTATAAGATTTCTGTTGTATTTTCTATTGCTAACAGCCATCTTTAAAGCTTCTAATGTAGAACAAGCCATTAAATTATCCGATAAATTATAGCCTACAATCTTCTTTGAATAAGCATCAGTTATTAAATGAAGGTAGTACGTTTTTTCTTTTATTCTTAGATAAGTAATATCAGCAACCCAAACCTGCTCCGGCTCATTGAGCTTAATTTCTTTTATTAAATTGGGATATTTACGCATCCAATGCCTTGAATTTGTTGTTTTATAATATCTTCTAACTTTAGGAATCAATAAATATTCATCACGTAAAAAATCAAATAATTTATCTCTGCCAATCTTTATTTGATATCTTTTTAAATCATCTTTCAGCATATAATACAGTTTCCTGCCGCCAGTTTTTGGTAGTTTTTGACGAACCGACATTACCAAAGATTTGAGATATTCTTTGTCATGACCTAACTTTAATTGATGTGATGTTCGTTTGTAATAAGCCTGTTTACTATATCCAAACAATCGACATATTTCACAAGGACTAACCTTGTGCATACGATTTATTTCTTGGACTGCTTGGAACCAGACTTTTTTACAATCTCGATTTTTAGTTCGCGTTCGGCTATTTCTATAAACTTTTTAAAGACCAGTAATTCCTGCTCTTTCTTAGCTAATTGAGCTTCGAGTTCTTTGATGCGTTGAGATTGAGGATTTTTCATAGGACGTCCCAGTGTTAGTTTTTCCAGATATGTAAATTTACCATATTTTCTTAACCAACTATCAATACAGCTATGGCTTCTGATTTGATAGCGACGACGTAGATCTGCTTTACAAAATAATCCCAATTCAAATTCTTTTACAACCTGTTTTTTGACTGCCTCACTGTAAGTGCATATAGGCATAACTCTTTTAAATTCTTCTCTTGGTAATGACATAATTAGATTAATTATAGTCAACTTTTTTCAGGACGAGACAATATAAAATTAAACCCGACAAGTTTTAAAAGCTTGTCGGGTTTTTTGTTGTCTTCTAATTAATTTATCTTTAAAACCAAATGATGGAATCTATAATTCCTTATTTTTGAAGAATAATTACAGCGTTTTATTAGTTATTTGCTATTTCGATTAACCGATGAAACAGATTAACGATTAAACATTTTAAATGAAAACACATTTCATCGCCATTGGCGGAAGCGCAATGCACAATCTGGCATTAGCATTACATAATAAAGGATATCAAGTTACGGGAAGTGACGATGCTATTTTTGAACCTTCAAAATCAAGATTAGAGAAAAAAGGAATTCTTCCTGCAGAATTGGGCTGGTTTCCAGAAAAAATCACTTCAGATATTGATGCGATTATTTTAGGAATGCACGCAAAAGCGGATAATCCTGAATTATTAAAAGCGCAGGAATTAGGATTGAAAATCTATTCTTATCCTGAATTTTTATACGAGCAATCTAAAAATAAAACGCGTGTTGTAATTGGTGGTTCTCATGGTAAAACAACGATTACTTCGATGATTCTTCATGTAATGCATTATCATAATATTGCGGTTGATTATATGGTGGGAGCACAATTGGAAGGTTTTGACACCATGGTACATTTGACTGAAGAAAATGATTTTGTTGTTTTGGAAGGAGATGAATATTTATCTTCTCCAATTGACAGACGTCCGAAATTTCATTTATATCAGCCAAACATTGCTTTGATTTCTGGAATTGCTTGGGATCATATTAATGTTTTTCCAACGTATGAAAACTATGTCGAGCAGTTTGAGATCTTCATCGAAAAAATTACAAATGGTGGAATTTTAGTTTACAACGAAAATGATCCAGAAGTAAAACGCGTTTCTGAAGCAGCAACAAATCCGATTAGAAAAATCGCTTACTCAACTCCAGAATATGCTGTGAGTGATGGAGTGACTTTATTAAAAACTCCAGAGGGCGATATGCCGATTGAAGTTTTTGGTGCGCATAATTTAAATAACTTGGCAGGAGCAAAATGGATTTGCCAAAACATAGGTGTTGATGAAGCGGATTTCTACGAAGCAATTGCAAGCTTTAAAGGCGCTTCTAAGCGTTTAGAAAAAATTGCCGAAGGAAAAGGAAAAGTAGCTTATAAAGATTTTGCGCATTCGCCAAGTAAAGTGGCTGCGACAACAAAAGCGGTAAAAGAGCAATATCCAAATAGAACTTTAGTAGCTTGTTTAGAATTGCATACTTATAGCAGTTTAAATGCTGAGTTTTTAAAAGAGTACGAAGGTGCTTTAGAATATGCCGATGTTGCGGTTGTTTTCTATTCGCCAGATGCGGTGAAAATTAAGCAATTGGAAGAAGTAACTTATGAGCAAATAGCGACTGCATTCAATAGAAAAGATTTAATTATTTATACCAATCCAGCTGAGTTTAAAGAATACTTATTCAATTTAAATTTAGATAATTCTGCACTTTTATTAATGAGTTCAGGAAATTATGGAGGTTTGAATTTTGATGAAGTAAAAGAGTTGGTTAATTAGATAATTAGTCAATTAGGAAATTAGATAATGTGTCAATTGCTATACAATTGGCACATTTTTTTTTGATTTATCTAATTGATAAATTTTCTGATTTTCTAATTAGAAATTTCTTCGTATTTATAATGTCCTACAATTTTATATTTAAACAAACAATCTTCCAAAACTTGTCCGCCTCCTACATTATGAACTATTAAATTGCGTTTTCCATCAGCTGACTTTTTATTAGTTACAATACCAATGTGCGGAAGTTTATCGTTAATTGTCCAGGTTACTAATTCACCAGTTTTATAGTCTTTTGCATTTTGTGTAACGGGTAATTTTGTGCCTTTTCTTTCAAAAAACACCTCTAGATTCGGAACTCTTCTATGATCAATATTAGTATCTGTTTTTGTCATTCCCCATTTTTGAAGATTTGGATAGAGTGAAAAATTTTCGATCATATCTTCATGAACTTCTTTTTGCAAATCGATATTTAGAACTCGATATGAGCGTATTACGACATCTGTACAAACTCCCTTGTCTTTTGGAACATCGCCATTTGGATAATCAATTTTGAAGTAAGATGGGTCATAATCTATTGATGGATCAATTATTGAAATTGCTGCTTGTGATAATTTTTCGCCAAAAGTTTTAGGTTCGGTATAATTTGAAACAGCTACACTTTTGTTTTCTTTTTGTTGGCATGATAGAAAAAACAATAAAATAAAGCTGGAGATTAATGATTTCATTTTCAGATAATTTAGTTTTTAAAGATACTAAAATTTAAAAACGTCCGACATTAATTGAGAGATTTTTCTTCTTTTTTAAATATCTTCGCTTCTTAAAATTATAATTATGGAAGTGGGACATTTTGCTATTAAAAATTGGTCTGATGATGACAAACCTCGCGAAAAATTAATGCTCAAAGGAAAAGATGCTTTAAGTGATGCCGAATTATTAGCTATTCTAATTGGTTCTGGAAGTCGTAATGAATCTGCGGTTGCTTTATGTAAGCGTATTTTAGCGGTTGCCAAAAATCTAACTGCCTTAGGTAAAATGACTATTTCTCAGTTGATGCAATTTAAAGGCATAGGTGAAGCAAAAGCCGTTTCAATTGTATCGGCTTTAGAATTGGGTAGGAGACAAAGAATAGAAGATGTTTTAAAATTAAAAAAAATAACTTCTAGTAAAGCTGTTTTTGATATTATGCAGCCCATTATCGGAGAACTTCCGCATGAAGAATTTTGGGTACTTTTTCTTAATAATTCAAATAAAGTGATTTATAAATCGCAATTAAGTAAAGGAGGTATTGCTGGGACAGTTGTAGATATACGATTGGTTTTTAAATTAGCGCTAGAAAATGGCGCTACAGCCTTGATTTTGTGTCATAATCATCCTTCAGGTGGTTTGGATCCGAGTAATGCCGACAAACAAATTACCAAGAAAATTAAAACTGCTGGAGAAATATTAGATGTTAAAGTTTTAGATCATGTTATTATAACTGAATCAAAATATTATAGTTTTGTAGATGAAGGAATTTTTTAATACATGAACACCAATATTACCGACATCTTTTTTGATTTAGATCATACGCTTTGGGATTTTGATAAAAATTCAGAAATGGCTTTTGATCGAATTTTCAAAACTAAGTATCAAGAAATCGTTACTCAAGATTTTATTAAAGAATATATTCCGATCAATCAAGAATGTTGGAGATTGTATCAGAATGATAAAATTACACATCAGGAGCTTCGTTATAATCGTTTGAAGTTTTCATTTGATGCTTTGAATTATGTAATTTCAGAAGAGAATATTTTGGAAATTGCCAATGACTATATCGAGTTTCTTACCGACAACAATTATCTTTTTGATGGGGCAATTGAAGTTTTGGAATATTTAAAGCCTAAGTACAAACTTCATATTATAACAAACGGATTTGCTCATGTTCAGGAGAAGAAAATTAATAATGCTTCACTTGGCGGATATTTCAGTACCATTACAAATTCGGAATTAGCTGGAGTTAAAAAGCCAAATAGTATTATATTTGACTATGCATTAAAATTAGCCAATACATCTAAAGAAAGCAGTATCATGATCGGAGATGATTTTGAGGCTGATGTAAATGGTGCTTTAAATGCTGGTATAGATGCTATTTTCTTTAATGAAAAGCGAGTAGACGTTTCCGAAAATTATAAACAAATTAACCATTTATTAGAACTAAAAAAATATTTATAATGATGAGAATTAAAATTTTACTTACTGCAATTTTATGTTCAGTTGTTGGATTTGCACAGTCTATTAATGATTTCAAAGCTGTAATTATTCCTCTGAAATATGAGTTTATGAAGACTGATAATCAATATCGTTTGGCAACTTTAAGTAAACAAAATTTGACTAAAGGTGGTTTCGAAGCTTTTTATTCAAATGAACAACTTCCTGAGGGATATACAGACCGTTGCCAGGTTTTATATATGGATGTAATAAGAGATAATGCTTTCTTGGTAACTAAACTTATTATACAATTCAAGGATTGTTTTGGACAAGTAGTTTTTACTTCAGAAGCTGGAAAAAGTAGAGAGAAAGAATATGAAATAGCTTATAAAGAAGCGTTAGACAATGCCTTTAAGTCAGTTTATGCTTTGCATTATAAATATAGTGGAAATCCAGTTACAAATTCAAAAACATCTGCTCCTGTAAAAGCTGCTGTGGCAACAACTGTGGTTGCAACTCCAGTTGCTACTGCATCTTCGCCAGATTTGAAAGATCCAAATTTATTATATGCGCAACCAACAGAATCTGGTTACCAATTAATTGATAAAACACCAAAGGTAGTTATGAAGCTTCTTAAAACTTCTCAGCCAAATGTTTATATCGCTATAAAAGATAACGTTCAGGGTTCTTTAATCTTAAAAGAAGATGGACAATGGTACTTTGAATCTTATCAGAATGATAAATTAGTTTCAGAAAAAATTGTAGTTAAATTCTAAATACAAAATACGGCTTAATAACCGTATTTATCTTTCCAACGGTTCTTTAAAAATTCGCGGGTACTATTCTCTCTAGAATTGTTTCCAGGATTGTAAAGAACCGTTTCTTTTATAGCATCTGGAAGGAATTCTTGTTCGGCAAAATTATTGGCGTAATCGTGCGAATACTTGTATTCATCTCCGTATCCTAATTCCTTCATCAGTTTAGTAGGAGCATTTCGCAAATGAATTGGAACAGGCAAATCGCCAGTCTGTTTTACCAGCTGTTGCGCATTACCAATTGCCATATAAGAAGCATTGCTTTTTGGCGAAGCGGCCAAATAAATTGCACATTGACTTAAAATGATACGGCTTTCTGGGTATCCAATTGTTGTAACAGCCTGAAAAGTATTATTGGCCATTATAAGAGCAGTTGGGTTAGCATTGCCAATATCTTCACTTGCCAAAATAAGCATTCTTCGGGCAATAAATTTTACCTCTTCTCCGCCTTCAATCATTCGTGCCAACCAATAAACGGCTCCGTTAGGGTCGCTACCGCGAATAGATTTAATAAACGCAGAAACAATGTCGTAGTGCTGTTCGCCAGTTTTGTCATAAAGAACGGTATTTTGCTGTACGAGTTCAAAAACACGATCGTTGGTAATGGTAATTTCATCACCAGATGAAGCATTAACGACTAGTTCAAATACATTTAAGAGTTTTCTTCCATCACCACCAGATATACGCAACAAAGCTTCTGTTTCTTTTAGATTTATTTTTTTTGTCAGCAAATAGGAATCTGTTTTCATTGCACGCTGCAAAAGAGCTTCTAAATCGGCTTTTGTAAATGCATTTAGTATGTAAACCTGGCAACGTGACAATAATGCAGGAATCACTTCAAAACTTGGGTTTTCGGTTGTCGCACCGACCAAGGTTATCCAGCCTTTTTCTACAGCAGCTAAAAGCGAATCTTGCTGTGATTTGCTAAATCGATGAATCTCATCGATAAATAGAATAGGGTTTTTAGCAGTAAAAAGTCCGCCACTTTGTTTTGCTTTTTCTATAACATCGCGAATATCTTTTACGCCAGAATTTATAGCGCTCAAAATATAAAAAGGTCTTTTGGATTCCTGAGCAATAATTTGAGCCAATGTTGTTTTACCTGTACCAGGAGTGCCCCAGAAAATTAATGAAGGAATGATTCCTTTTGAAATTTGCTGTGTTAATGAACCAGTTCGTGCCCAACCAAATGGTGTTGGCTTATATAATCTTCTAATTTCTGCGGACGAATACGCTCTGCTAAAGGTGCTTCCATAAATACAAAATTACTATTTTAAGATTTAAATTTCATTCATTCAAAAGTTAAAACAGTTTGTAGAGAGAACGATTGTTCTGATTTGAGACAATTTTTTATTTTGGAATATGACAAATTATCAGTAAAATATTTTTGGATAGTTTTTTGAGTCTTGTTATTTGTTATTTTCTAAAAATATGAACGACACTAATTTTAGGTTTTCAAATTCGGTTATTGGACTTCCGATGTTTTTTGTCCTCTTTTTATGGATAGTATATTGGCTTCAGATCCGTTTTGATTTTGATTTTTATCGATACGGAATTTATCCTCGAGACTTGATTGGTTTACGTGGTGTTTTGTTCGGTCCGATTTATTCATGAAAATTTAGATCATTTGTATAACAATAGTATTCCGCTTGTAATACTATTGGCGGCGATGCAGTTTTTTTATCCAAAACAAACATTAGGTGTTATAGGCTACGGGATTCTATTTTCGGGATTAATCACTTGGGTTGTCGGAAGAGAAAATTTTCATATCGGCGCCAGCGGATTAATTTATGTTTTAGTTAGTTTTATTTTCTTTAAGGGTATTCAAACTAAATATTATAGATTGGTGGCATTATCTTTAACTGTGATTTTGCTTTATGGCGGAATGATATGGTATGTTTTCCCAGATGTTGATCAATCTATTTCTTGGGAAGGGCATTTGGCAGGACTTATTACAGGTTTTGTTTTGACATTGTTTTACAAAGCACCCGAATATGCAAAACCAATTGTTTACGATTGGCAGCGTCCAGATTTTGATCCGAGCAGTGATTCTTTTATGAAGCATTTTGATGAGAATGGAAATTTCGTTACTTTTTCCTATGAGGAGGAAGAGGATCAGATAGAGTATTTTTCGTCAAGTCATCCAGTAAATTATATTGTAGTTAAAAAAGCAGATCAAGAAGAAACCGAGGAATAATTTTCTTTGAAATAAAAAAAGTAAATTTGTTAGAGTAACAATTTAATCTTGAGCATTATGAAAATGAAGTTTCTACTTTTGTTTTTTAGTTTTGTTTTTACTGGGAAAGGAATTGCTCAATGTGAAATAAAAAATAGGGTACAGGCAGATGGTAGTATGATTTACTATTTTGAGCCTGCAGTATTTTATACTACAAAATCAAAATCGTTGAAAATTAATATTGTTACAGATAAAGAGAATTATTTTGTTGCACTGCAGCCGACACCATTTCCTGAAAAGAAAGTTGGGAAAAAGATCAAAGACGATTTAATAATTCATCTGGCGGATAATAAAACATATAATTTAGCGCATTACGATACACAATATCGACGTAACGATTCTATAATGCAAGTTCTCTATTTGATAGACAATAAAGATCTTTATGCGTTTTCTAATTACGAAGCTATTACTGCTGAAATCAATATGGAAGGAACTGAATTTGTGAGAAGCTATAACTTTAAGCTTCATAAAGATGCTATCATCGAACAGCTTAAATGTTTTTTAAAGAAAGAAGAAAATTAATTATTCTTCATCCTTCATTTCAGGATGCTTTTTGGCTTCGATTTTCTTCTTAAGGTTTCGAATAAGATTATTGAATGTTAGAGTAAGCGAGGCTGCATTGGTTGTTTGATTCCCGCTGTTTCGGGGAAGATATTCATTGCAATAGGTTAGTTCAACCTGAATATCATCCGAAAATAAATATCCAGCTCCAATATTTAAACGATTCCGATCAAAGAAACTTTCGCCAGTAACTTTTGCTCCAGATTTGAAATAAAGCTCATCTGATGCAATTGCATATACAACACCGCTTCTTAATATTTTACTATTGATTGGTTGTATATATTTAATTTGCTGTCTATATCGAAAAACATCTTCATAATCATCATCTTCATTTCTCATATGACGGAATTCAGCACGCATTCTTGTGCTTAAAGTATATCCGGTTTTATGAAAGTAATAAATACCTTGAAGAGCAAATCGTGTTTCTGGAGATTCGAACTGACCAATTTCGGGTACATCTCTATTATTAAAATAGGCTATAAAAGCAGAGAATTTCCATCTTGGAGAAAAATAGTAATGTCCCCAGCCTCTAATGGATCTTTGAATTGTGTTTTCAAATAAATTTGGAGATGATTCTTTACTGCTGTAAGCTGCGGCGAAATCTATTTCTGTCGCCCATTTTTTGCTTAAAGTTTGGTTGAACTGAATTTCATTCCAAAATTGATTGTACGTAGTATTTTGTCCGTAGCTGTTTGTAATTAGTAAAATTACAAACAGGCAGCGGAATATTGTAACTTTTGATTTTGAATTAGATTTTGAAAGCATTAATTAAAGGTATTTAATTATTTCATTCGCATCTTAATCTCTCAATGTGTTTTTAGGTTCTTTGGCGAACAGCTTCGTATAGAAAAGCGCCGCAGGCTACAGATACGTTTAGTGATCCAATTGTACCGAACATTGGCAATTTGGCTTTTTCGTCAACTATTTTTAAAACAGAAGGGTTTATTCCTCGATCTTCAGATCCCATAATAATAGCCAATGGTTCTGTTAGTGATATGTCGTATATGTTTTGATCTGTTTTTTCAGTTGCAGCAACTGTTTTTACTCCAGAACCTTGCAAGTAAAAGATCGCATCTTTTATATGTTCAACTTTGCAAATAGGCACATTGAATACCGCTCCAGCAGAAGTCTTAACTGTATCTCCATTAACGGGAGCCGAACCTGCTTTTTGTATAATAATTCCGTTTACACCAGTACATTCAGCTGTTCTAATAATAGCACCAAAATTTCTAGCGTCTGATACCTGATCTAATATTAGAAAAAGAGGCTTTTGACCTGACTCAATTGTAGATTCAACTAAATGTTCTAAATCAATAAAACCAATAGGAGAGATGGTTGCTACTGCACCTTGATGATTATTTGGAGTAAGGCGGTTTAGTTTTTCTACAGGTACATAAGAGAAGTTAACGTTTGCACGTTTCATTACCTTCATTAAATCCTTCATAAGCTCACCAGAAATGTCTTTCTGTATGAAAACTTTATCTACTTCTTTTCCTGCTTGAATTGCCTCTATGATGGCTCTAATGCCAAATATTTGATGTTCTTTTTCCATTGGACAAATATAGGTAATATGTTTATATAAAAAAACCGCCCTGAATTAACAGAGCGGTTTGATATAATTGTTTTGAGAATAAATTAGAATTTATCCCAGAAAACGTGAACTTTAAGTTTGTTTCCTCCAATTGCAGTAGAAGCAGCAGCCCAATTTGCATTGTTTACTGTTTGCTCGTTGATTGGATAAGTGTAACGTTTTGGAATTTCTCCTTCAGCAGCAGCAACAGCGTTAGCAGGTGCAACTAAAGCAGGGAAATCTAATCTTCTGTAAGAGTTCCAAGCTTCGAATGGTCTGTTGAAGAAAGCAATCCAAGCTTGTTTACCGATTTTTTCTTTGTAAGTTGCTCCTGCAGCAGTAGCATAAGCTACTTCTGGTTTAGCTAAGTAAGCAGCAGCTTCACTTGCAATTCCCCAATTTTCGAAAGAAGCAGTGATAGCTCTGTTATAGTAGTACTCAGCAGTATTTCCAACAGCATATCCTCTTGCAGCAGCTTCAGCTAAGTAGAAGTTAGATTCAGTAGCCTCAGCTAATAAACCTGGGAAATCAGCAGCTTTTAACTTGTCTCCAATAGCAGAGAAATTTTGGTAAATGTTAGTTAGGCCGTTAAGACCTCCTTTATAAGATCCATCAGGCATTGCATTGAAATAAATAGCTCTTCTTGGATCTTGTAAAGTATTCATTGCATTAACAATAGTTTCAGAAGCAACGAAGTCATTACGGTTACTAGCTACTAAGTTAGCAAAAATAGGGTTGTACATTGGAGCAGCTCCTGGATAGTCGAAAGTTGCATTTTGAGTATTGTTTAAGATAACTCCAGCATTGTAAGCACTTTCAACTGTACTTTTAGAAAGTGCAGCATCAGCATCAGCTAAATTCAAACCAATTTTTAATTTCAAAGTGTTAGCAAAAAGTTTCCATTTTGCTACATCACCTCCATAAATAAAGTCAGCAGAACCAAAAGAATCAGCACTAGTATTTAATTGAGCAATAGCTGCGTCTAATCTAGTGATTAATTTAGGGTAAATAGCTGCATCATCTTCGTATTTAGGTAAAATTACTTCTTTTACTTTTAATGCGTCAGTGTAAGGAACATCTCCGTAAGTATCCACTAAAACTTGGAAAGTGTAAACTTGAAGGATCTCAATTAAAGCAATTTTATTCTTTTGTACTGTAGCATCGCCACCTTCAGTTAAAATTACTTCTTTTGAAGTTTGTAAATTACCTAATGTACTTCTGTATAGTGCATTCCAGTGTCCGTCTCCAATTCTTCTTGTAGTAATATTGAATCTTGCTTCAGTGTTGTACTGAGTTGCAGCCCAATATTGAGATGTATATCTTAATATACTTAGGTTGACACTTGGAGTTACTAGTTGATCTGTAAGTTCTTTTTCAGCATTCGTGAAAAGCGTCTCAGAAGGTACGTCGTAAGATTTGTCCTGGTCATTGTTGTATGTAGGATCATCGCTTACACAGCTTGTCATAAATAATGACAATGCTGTTATTGAGAGGATTAATTTTTTCATCTTAGAAAGTCGCTTTAATATTAAATGAGTATACTTTTGTTGTTGGCATTACACCTGATTGAAAACCTTGAACGTTTCCAGATGATTGTCCAGCTTCTGGGTCAGCATACGGTAAATTTTTGTGAATAATCCAAAGATTATTTCCTAATAAACTAAATGAGATTGATTTAGCCATTGTTTTGTCTAAGAATCTAGACGGTACATTGTATGTGAAACCAACTTCTCTTAATTTTACGTAAGATGCATCGTAGATGAATTTTTTGTTTGGTTCAACTTCAACACCAAAACCAGCTCCTACCATGTTTGCAGGGATTCTAGATTGGTTTGGAGTACCATCTTCGTAAACACCGTCAAGGATAATACCACCACCATTAGCGATAGAGTTTCTTAATGGGTTTCCTAAGTCGTTAAGACCAGCAGTTTCTGGGTAAAGACCTGTGTATTGTCCGTAAGCTTGATCTAGAGAGTAAACACTTCCTCCTTTTTTCATATCGATTAAGAAGTTCAAAGAGAAATCTTTGTAGTTAAATCTGTTAGAAAGACCACCGATCCAGTCAGCTTGGATGTTTCCAATTACTTTATCAGTAGCAAGTAGGTAGTAACCATCTTCGTCAACTGTTTTGTTTCCGTTTGCATCATATACATAGTCTGTTCCTCTCATTGTACCGTAAGGTTGACCAACAGTAGCATTTAAAGAAACTCCATTTTGCCATGAAGCTAATTGTAAGTTATCTCTTCCTTGGTTCAAAGAAACAACTTCGTTTCTGTTTCTAGACCAGTTTACACCAACTTGCCATTCGAAATCTTTAGTTTTAACTGGTGATCCGAATAAAGATACCTCGATACCTTTGTTTTGCATTTCTCCAGCATTAATTTGTGAAGTTGCAAATCCTGTAGATGTAGATTGTGGTACGTTGAAAATTTGATCTGTAGTGTTAGATTGGTATACAGATACGTCAAAACTTAATCTGTTTTTGAACATAGCTGCCTCAACACCAAACTCCCAGCTTTTTAATTTTTCAGATCTTAAGTTTTTAAAGTCAACGAAAGTAGAGCTGTTAGCAAACATTAAGTTTCCGCCAATTAATCCATTGTTAACTTTTGATCCAATTAAACCAGCAGCAGGGTCATTACCTACAACTGCGTAGTTAGCTCTAAGCTTTAAGTTGTTTAACCAATCTTGTTTGATTAATTCAGATACAATGAAACTTGTTCCAAGCGACCAGTAATCATATTTGTTGTTGTTTTGTGGTAAAGCAGTAGATTGATCTCTTCTGTATGAACCTTCAACGAAAACGATTCTGTTGTAGTCAATAGAGCCTTGAGTGTAAAGACCTAATTTGTTGTAGTTGATCTCTTGCTCGATAGGAGCAACAAATGACATAGAGTTAGCTAATGTAAATAATCCAGGAGCTACTAAACCTCCAGTTGTTGATCCGTCGAAAGAATCTACGTGAGATTTAATGAAAGTTGATCCACCTAAAAGTTTAGCTGAAATTTTTTCAGAGATTTTTAAGTCGTAAGTTGCGATGAAATCGTAAGTTGTCTGTAAGAAGCTTCTTGTATATAATGAATATCCAGAAGTTTCGTCAAGAGCTTGTAAACCAAACTCTTCAGCGTGGCTTCCTTTTTCTTTTCTTAATTCTTGTCTGTCGTTAGAAGTATCTACAGTAACACGTCCTAAAACATTAAAGTTTTTTGTTATATCATAAGAGATATTCGCACCTGCAAGAACTCTAGTTCTGTCATCAGAAGAGAAGTTTTTGTAACGGTCAAAGTATGGGTTGTTCCAGTAAGCTGGAGCAAAATTTCCATTTAATGGATCATTCATGTTCCAAGTAACGTTTTGTCCGTTTACATTGTATGCGTCTTTTAATTCTCTAACATCAACGTTAGTTTGCCACCATTGTCTGAAACCAGTTAAGATGTTATCTCCATAACCTGTACTGTTTCTACCTACTGTAGATTGATCAGAGAATGTAAAGAATGCAGACGTTTTAATTTTGTCTGATAAGTTTCTTGTGAAACTACCATTAAGAATGTTTCTGTTTAATCTACTGTTTGGTAAAATTCCAGATTCATTGTTGTTAGTGTAGCTAAAGTTGTAAGATCCTTTTTCGTCTCCACCGCTTAATCCAACGTTGTTAACTGTGCTGAAAGATTTTTGGAAGAATTTACCAGGATCATTAGCAGCAGCAACCCATGGAGTAGCTTTACCATAATTAGCGTTACCTGGAGCAAAAGCAGTCCATTGGAATACGTTTAAACTTGGGTTGAAAGCATTACCGAAAGATGAATCGGCAGTCATATCAACAACTTGATCAGGAATACCATCTCCGTTAGCATCTGCTGTGTAGAAACTATCGTTTGGTCATGAATAACCATTAGCTCCGTAACCTTTTTGGTACTTAATGAAAGTATCTTTATCATAAGAACCCATAGAAGTTGTAGAACTGAAACTTACTCCTAAAGCGCTGTTTTTCTTGCCTTTTTTAGTAGTAATCATAATCGCACCATTCGCAGCCTGGCTACCATATAATGCAGTTGCAGCAGCACCTTTAAGTACTGTAATAGATTCAATGTTGTTTGGGTCAATATCAGAAGCAGAGTTACCAAAGTCAAAACCTTGTCTTCCGCTTTTTGCTGATGCTGAGTTTAAGTTATCATTGCTAATAGCAACACCATCAACAACCATTAATGCTTGGTTGTTTCCAGTTAAACTTTTTGATCCACGTAGTACGATGTTTGTAGATCCACCAAAGTTAGAGTTAGTTTTAACCTCTAAACCTGCAACTTTACCTGATAAGTTGTTTAGGAAGTTGTTTGTTGGTGTTGAGTTAACTGTTTTTTCATCAAGTTTTTGTGATGAGTAACCTAAAGATTTTTTCTCTCTTTTGATACCTAAAGCTGTTGTTACTACAACTGCTTCAAGTTCTTGTGCGTCACCTGATAATTTAACATTAACTACAGATGAGCTTGCAGCTACTTCTTGGGTTTTCATTCCAATGTAGCTAAATACCAAAACTTGGCTTGAAGATGCTTTAATAGAAAATTTTCCATCAAAATCAGTTTGTGTTCCAGTTTTGCTTCCTTTCACTAATACACTTACCCCCGGTAAAGGCATACCTGTATTATCGGAAACTGTTCCTGAAACAGCTCTTTCTTGCGCAAATGTCAATTGCGCAACTAGTACTAATAAAAGCACTAAGAATCCATTGAACTTTAGTTTCATTTTTAAATATTTTGAATTAGTATCGCAAAACTCTTAATAATTTGTTAACTTTCCTAATAAAAAAAATATTTTTTTTGGTAAACCCTAAAATTTAACATTATAACATATGTTTACGATAGTGTTATATAATTGTATTTCCTGTTGATTTTGCTGTCCATTCGTGAGAATAATTCGTAAAATTCCGTTTTTTGTTTCTATTCCCACACCTATGCCGATTCCTATTAAATTCTTAATTTTTTTAGGATTTGAAATATTGGTTAAGTCTTGATATATAGCATAATCGGCTATAGAATGGATGTAAGCGCTTTTTGAAAACATATATCTGTATTCTGTAAGAAATGCAGAATAAAAATTTGCCTGTAGACTGTTTTCTGAAAATCCTCTGATTGAATTCATACCTCCAAATCGAAATAATTCATTGGTAATATAATTTTTGCTGTCTAAATAGCAACTTTGAGAATTTATGTTAATGAAATTCTTGTTATTAAGTTCGAAATTGTACGCGGCATTTACATTTATATAAAATTGTTTGCTAGGATCTGCTGTTTCAAGATCATTATTTGTTTCTCTTTTTCCAAGGCCTATTATCGAACTTAAAAATGCTTTTCCAGGCATGAGGCTATTGTTGGAGTCTGTTTTTTTGTATTCGTATGTTGAAGTAAAGTAGGAATTGTTGAAATCACTAATAGTAGAATTATTGATGTTTTGAATATCGCTTGATTCGGTAGATTGGTAACCAAGGTAGATCTTGGAATTGTAATTTAAATAGTAGCCAAGATTGATGTCTGTTTTAGTGTTCTGAAATGTGCTGTCTTGTTTGAAGATATTTAATTGTGCTTTTATTCCAAGTGGAGATTGAAACAGATAGGGGATTTCAAGTTTTGTGTTGAAGGTTTTTTGTTGGTTTCCGTCGCTTTTCCAATAAAGAGAAAATTTTTCGCCAGCTCGTAATATGTTTGTTAATGAAATGTCCAAATAACCATTTAGAATTAACTTTTTGTTTTCGTCATTTGAAAAACCAATATATCCATCAAAATTGTTCGCTTTTCTTTTGTCAAGATAAGTGTAGATTTTGGTCGAATCTGAAGTGAATAAGATTTCGGGATACTTGGGCTGTGAAACAAATTCAAAACTATTAATATCGTCATAAAGTTTTTTGACAGTTTCTTGATTAAAAGTTTTGTTTAGGTATTTTTTGTTTAATTGTTTAAGCGCTCCTTTTGGAAAATAGTCTTTCAGAGAAGGGTTTGTATAATTTACAATAATTGAATTTAAGGTTCTTTTTTTTTCGGAATCGAAATTTAAATCAGCGTAAATTATTGAATTCTTTTTTTTAATGTTTTCAAGTTTGATTTTAGAAAATGCAAATCCTGCTTTTTCGTTGTCTGATATTTTTTGATTTAAGAAATTTTCAAGTTCTGTATAGGGTATTATTATGCTGTCTTTTGTTGTTGTTTTTGAGTGGTAAAAAAAACTATTTATACCTATATATATATGTATCTCTTTTATTCTAGTTTGCAAGTCTATTAAAATAGTATAAGTGCTGTCGTTTGCCTTTTTGTTTTCTAATGTTTTAGCGTCTATATAGCCTTGTTTTGCTAGTTTGTTTGTTACTGTTGAAATTTCATTGTTTAGTGATTTTATGTTTGGATGTTTTTTTATGTAAAAAATGGAGTCAATAGTTTGATCTTGTTTTTTGTTTATTCCAGTTATATTAAGGTAGAAAGATTGCGCAAAACAATTTGATGATAGAAGTAAAATGAGTATGTAATGTAATTGTTTCAAAAGCAATTGTTTTGTTAGTTAAATGTAAAGCAAATATCTAATGTTTCTTTGTGAAATCATAGATATAAATAATGTTGTTGAAAATTAATGATTTAACGTTTGTATAGTGAAAATTATTTTATACATTTGCAACCCCGTAAAAAGCGGGAATTTAATAAACATAATAATTTTTAGTATTAATTATGCCAACAATTCAACAATTAGTAAGAACAGGAAGAACTCAGATCACTAAGAAGAGTAAATCGGTTGCTTTAGATTCTTGTCCTCAAAGAAGAGGGGTTTGTACGCGTGTTTACACTACTACACCAAAAAAACCAAACTCTGCAATGCGTAAAGTTGCGCGTGTACGTTTGACAAATGGTAATGAGGTGAATGCTTACATCCCAGGTGAAGGACATAATCTACAAGAGCACTCGATAGTATTAGTGCGAGGTGGAAGGGTAAAAGATTTACCAGGTGTTAGATATCATATCGTTCGTGGAGCTCTTGATACGTCAGGTGTTGCAGGAAGAACGCAAAGAAGATCTAAGTACGGTGCTAAACGCCCAAAAGAAGCAAAAAAGTAATTTAAAAACTTTTAAGAAAAAGACATGAGAAAAAGAGCGGCAAAGAAAAGACCACTTTTACCGGATCCAAGGTTTAATGACCAATTAGTTACACGTTTTGTGAACAACTTAATGTGGGATGGTAAGAAATCTACAGCTTTTAAAGTATTTTATGATGCAATTGATATCATAGAAACTAAAAAGCAAAATGATGAGAAAACTTCATTAGAGATCTGGAAAGATGCTTTAACTAACGTTATGCCTCACGTAGAAGTACGTAGCCGTAGAGTTGGTGGAGCTACATTCCAAATTCCAATGCAGATTCGTCCAGACAGAAAAATTTCTATGGCAATGAAGTGGTTAATACTTTATTCTAGAAGAAGAAATGAAAAATCTATGGCACAACGTTTAGCTTCTGAGTGTTTAGCTGCTGCTAAAGAAGAAGGTGCTGCGGTTAAGAAAAGAATGGATACTCACAAAATGGCAGAAGCTAATAAAGCATTCTCTCACTTTAGATTTTAATTCGTAAGAAATGGCTAGAGATTTAAAATATACAAGAAATATCGGAATCGCTGCTCACATTGATGCTGGTAAAACAACAACAACTGAGCGTATTCTTTTTTATACTGGAAAGTCACACAAAATTGGTGAGGTACACGATGGTGCTGCAACAATGGACTGGATGGCTCAAGAGCAAGAAAGAGGTATTACAATTACTTCTGCTGCTACAACTTGTACTTGGAATTTTCCAACTGTACAAGGTAAGGTTATTCCAGAATCATTACCGTACCACTTTAATATTATTGATACTCCTGGGCACGTTGACTTTACTGTAGAGGTAAACCGTTCTTTACGTGTACTTGATGGTTTGGTTTTCTTATTTAGTGCTGTTGATGGTGTTGAGCCTCAATCAGAAACTAACTGGAGGCTTGCTGATCAATATAGAGTTCCTCGTATGGGATTCGTAAATAAAATGGACTGTCAAGGTGCTAACTTCTTAGCTGTATGCGGACAGGTTAAAGATATGTTGAAATCGAATGCGGTTGCAATTACTTTGCCTATTGGTGATGAAGCAGATTTCAAAGGGATTGTTGACTTAGTTAAAAATCAAGCTATTGTATGGCATGATGAAACTCAAGGAGCTACTTTTGATATCGTTGATATTCCAGCTGATATGGTTGATGATGTAAAGCACTACCGTTCTATCCTTATCGAAGAGATTGCAACTTATGATGAAAATCTTTTGGATAAATACATGGAAGATGAAAACTCTATTACAGAGGAAGAAATCAACAATGCTTTAAGAGCTGCAACTATCGATATGGCAATCATTCCTATGCTTGCTGGTTCTTCTTTCAAAAACAAAGGAGTTCAATTTATGTTAGATGCTGTTTGTAAGTATTTACCATCTCCATTAGATAAAGAAGGTATTGAAGGAATTCACCCTGACGATGCTGAATTATTAGAAGAAGATCAAACTAAAATCTTACGTCGTCCAGATGTAAAAGAGCCGTTTGCTGCTTTGGCATTTAAAATTGCTACAGATCCATTCGTAGGTCGTTTAGCTTTCTTCCGTGCTTACTCTGGGCGTTTAGATGCTGGTTCTTATGTTTTAAATACTCGTTCTGGTAACAAAGAGAGAATTTCTCGTATTTACCAAATGCACGCTAACAAACAAAATCCAATCGAATTTATTGAGGCTGGAGATATTGGAGCTGCTGTAGGATTTAAAGATATCAAAACAGGAGATACTTTGTGTGATGAAAAGAGTCCAATTATCTTGGAATCTATGAAATTCCCAGAGCCGGTAATTGGTATTGCTATTGAGCCTAAAACTAAAGCTGACGTTGATAAAATGGGTATGGCTTTGGCTAAATTAGCTGAGGAAGATCCAACGTTTACAGTAAGAACTGATGAGGCTTCTGGTCAAACTATTATTTCTGGTATGGGTGAGCTTCACTTAGATATCTTAGTTGATCGTATGAAACGTGAGTTTAAAGTAGAGGTTAACCAAGGTGAGCCACAAGTAGAATATAAAGAGGCGTTTACTAAATCTGCTCAGCATAGAGAAACTTACAAAAAACAATCTGGAGGTCGTGGTAAATTCGGTGATATCGTATTTAGAATCGAGCCTGCTGATGAAGTTGATGGTAAAGTTCCTGTAGGATTGCAGTTTGTTAATGAGGTAAAAGGTGGTAACGTTCCTAAAGAATATATCCCTGCTGTTGAAAAAGGTTTCCGTGAGGCTATGAAAACAGTTCCCATTAGCTGGATACGCTGTTGATAGTTTGAAGGTAACTTTATTAGACGGATCTTTCCACCCTGTGGATTCTGATGCTCTTTCTTTTGAATTAGCTGCTAGAATGGGTTATAAAGAGTCAGGACGTGCTGCTGGGGCTGTTATTCTTGAGCCAATCATGAAAATCGAGGTTATTACTCCAGAAGAAAACATGGGTGATATCGTAGGTGATTTGAACCGTCGTAGAGGTCAAGTTAATGACATGGGTGATAGAAATGGTGCTAAGACTATCAAAGCTGACGTGCCTTTATCAGAAATGTTTGGTTATGTAACTACATTAAGAACATTATCTTCTGGTAGAGCAACTTCAACAATGGAGTTTTCTCACTATGCAGAAACACCTTCTAATATTTCAGAAGAGGTAATCAAAAAAGCAAAAGGTAACGCTTAATTTTAAGAAAATGAGTCAAAAAATCAGAATAAAACTAAAATCTTACGATCACATGTTGGTGGATAAATCTGCTGAAAAGATCGTAAAAACAGTAAAAACTACTGGAGCGGTTGTAACAGGTCCAATTCCGTTGCCAACTCACAAAAAACTTTTCACTGTATTACGTTCTCCGCACGTTAACAAAAAAGCGAGAGAGCAATTTGAGGTAATGTCATACAAGAGATTGATTGATATTTATTCATCTTCATCTAAAACTATTGATGCTTTAATGAAACTTGAATTGCCAAGTGGAGTTGAAGTTGAGATTAAAGTATAATTTTTTTATATTTTTTTATATAAAAAGCGAGGCATTTTTTGTCTCGCTTTTTTTGTTTTAAAAAGTTGTTTTTAGTTTGTGAAATTTAATTTTTTTTTATTTTATAAAAATTTTTACTTTTTTGTAAAAGCCTTTGTTTTAAAGGGGTGCGAGTTTTTTTTGTTGTGATTTTATTAATTAATTGTTATGATTGGGTTGCTTGAAGATTGAAAAAACAGACTCAAATTTTATTGTGATTAAAGTTGGTTTTGGTGTTGTTTTGGTGCTTGGATTTTGATTATGAGCGATTTAATTTTTACAACTGTTTGGTATATTCGTTTTTAATGTCTACTTTTGCACTCCCTGTTTGGAAATTTCTGTTATTTTCAAATTGAAGGGAATTTTAGTAATTAATAATTAATATTTATGTCTGGGTTAATTGGTAAGAAAATCGGCATGACTAGTATCTTTGATGAAAACGGGAAAAACATTCCTTGTACAGTAATCGAAGCTGGTCCATGCGTTGTTACCCAAGTCAGAACCAAAGAGGTTGACGGGTATGAAGCGTTGCAACTTGGTTTCGATGACAAAAACGAGAAACATTCTACTAAAGCTGCTTTAGGGCACTTTAAAAAAGCTGGAACTGTTGCTAAGAAAAAAGTCGTTGAATTTCAGGATTTTGCAACTGAACAAAAATTAGGAGATCTTGTAGATGTTACTATTTTTGCAGAAGGAGAATTTGTGGATGTACAAGGTGTGTCTAAAGGTAAAGGTTTCCAGGGTGTTGTTAAACGTCACGGTTTTGGTGGTGTTGGACAAGCTACTCATGGTCAGCACAACCGTTTAAGAGCGCCAGGTTCTGTAGGAGCTTCTTCTTATCCATCTAGAGTATTCAAAGGAATGCGTATGGCTGGAAGAATGGGAGGAGAAAATGTAAAAATTCAAAACCTTAGAGTTTTAAAAGTAGTTGCTGATAAGAATCTACTTGTTGTTAAAGGATGCGTTCCTGGGCACAAAAACTCTTATGTAATCATTCAGAAGTAATGGAAGTAAAAGTATTAGATTTCAACGGAAAAGATACTGGTAGAAAAGTTCAACTTTCTGATTCAGTATTCGCAATTGAGCCAAACAATCACGCAGTATATCTTGATGTTAAGCAATATCTTGCTAATCAAAGACAAGGTACTCACAAAGCTAAAGAAAGAGCTGAAGTAACTGGAAGTACGCGTAAGATTAAAAAACAAAAAGGAACTGGTACTGCGCGTGCAGGAAGTGTTAAGAATCCATTGTTTAAAGGTGGTGGAACAGTTTTCGGACCAAGACCAAGAAGTTATTCATTCAAATTGAATAAAGGCTTAAAGAGATTAGCTAGAAAATCAGCTTTCTCAATCAAAGCAAAAGAGTCAAATATCGTAGTTTTAGAAGATTTTAATTTTGAAGCACCAAACACTAAAAATTTCATTAACGTTTTGAAAGCTTTAGGGTTAGAGAATAAAAAATCTTTATTTGTGTTGGGTGAGTCAAATAAAAATGTATATTTGTCGTCACGTAATTTAAAGGCTTCAAACGTCGTAACTAGCTCAGAATTAAGCACTTACGCAATATTAAACGCTAATAATTTAGTGCTTTTGGAAGGTTCTTTAGAGTTAATTGAAGAAAATTTAAGTAAATAATAGGAATATGAGCATTATTATTAGACCTATAGTAACGGAAAAAGTAACCAAAGAAAGTGAAGTTCTAAACCGCTTCGGATTCGTTGTTAACAAAAAAGCAAACAAAGTTGAGATTAAGAAAGCTGTTGAAGCTGCTTATGGAGTAACTATCGTTTCTGTTAACACAATGAATGTGAGACCAGATAGATCTACTAAATACACTAAAAGTGGTTTAATCAGTGGAAAGACAAATGCTTATAAAAAAGCAATTGTACAAGTACAAGAAGGAGAAACAATTGATTTTTACAACAATATCTAAGATAGAAAAATGTCAGTAAGAAAATTAAAACCTATTACCCCGGGTCAGCGATTTAGAGTTGTGAATGGTTATGACGCTATTACAACTGATAAGCCGGAACGCTCATTGATAGCGCCGATAAAAAACTCAGGAGGTAGAAATAGTCAAGGAAAGATGACCATGCGTTATACGGGTGGTGGTCACAAGCAGAGATATCGTATTATTGATTTCAAAAGAACTAAAGATGGAATTCCAGCTACAGTGAAATCAATTGAATATGATCCAAATCGTACTGCATTTATCGCTTTATTAGCTTACGCTGATGGAGAGAAAACTTATATTATCGCACAAAATGGATTGAAAGTTGGTCAGAAATTAGTTTCTGGACCAGAGTCTCAACCAGAAATCGGTAATACATTACCTTTAAGCAGAATTCCTCTTGGAACTGTTATATCTTGTATTGAGTTACGTCCAGGACAAGGAGCGGTTATCGCTCGTTCAGCTGGAACTTTTGCTCAGTTAATGGCAAGAGACGGGAAATATGCAACAATTAAAATGCCTTCTGGTGAGACAAGATTAATCTTGTTAACTTGTTCGGCTACAATTGGAGCTGTTTCTAACTCTGACCACCAATTAGTTGTGTCTGGAAAAGCAGGTAGAACAAGATGGTTAGGAAGAAGACCTAGAACTAGACCAGTAGCGATGAACCCAGTTGATCACCCTATGGGAGGTGGTGAAGGACGTTCTTCTGGAGGGCACCCACGTTCAAGAAACGGATTGCCAGCTAAAGGTTACAGAACTCGTTCTAAGAAAAACCCGAGTAACAAGTATATCGTAGAACGTAGAAAGAAATAATAAGATATGGCACGTTCATTAAAAAAAGGCAGCTTTTCGTTCATTATAAATTAGACAAGAAAGTTCAAGAAAACGTAGAAAGTGGTAAAAATGCAGTTGTTAAGACTTGGTCTAGAGCTTCAATGATTACTCCAGATTTCGTTGGACAAACTATCGCAGTTCATAACGGTCGTCAATTTGTACCAGTTTACGTAACAGAAAACATGGTAGGTCACAAATTAGGAGAGTTTTCGCCAACTAGATCTTTTAGAGGTCATGCTGGAGCAAAAAATAAAGGTAAAAAATAAAAGAAGCAATGGGAGTTCGTAAAAGAGAAACAGCAGATGCGAGAAAAGAGGCTAATAAGTCTATCGCTTTCGCAAAATTGAATAACTGCCCTACTTCACCTAGAAAAATGCGCTTAGTAGCGGACTTGGTAAGAGGTCAGAAGGTAGAAAGAGCACTTAACATTTTAAGATTCAGTTCTAAAGAAGCTTCAAGAAAATTAGAAAAACTATTATTATCTGCAATCAATAACTGGGAGCAAAAAAATAGTGAAGGTAATTTAGAAGAGGCTGGATTATTTGTTAAAGAGATCAGAGTAGATGGTGGAATGATGTTAAAAAGACTTCGTCCAGCTCCACAAGGTCGTGCACACAGAATAAGAAAACGTTCTAATCACGTAACAATCGTGCTTGGAGCTATCAATAACACACAAAGCAATTCTTAAGCAGCATGGGACAAAAGACAAATCCAATTGGAAATAGACTTGGTATCATCAGAGGATGGGACTCAAACTGGTATGGTGGAAATGATTACGGTGATAAACTTGCCGAAGATCACAAAATCAGAAAGTATATCCACGCTCGTTTATCAAAAGCTAGTGTATCTAAAGTAATCATCGAGAGAACTTTGAAACTTGTAACCGTTACTATCACTACTGCTAGACCTGGTATCATTATCGGAAAAGGTGGACAAGAGGTAGACAAGTTAAAAGAAGAACTTAAGAAAGTTACTGACAAAGAGGTTCAAATCAACATCTTTGAAATTAAAAGACCTGAGTTAGATGCTTATCTTGTGGCGACAAGCATCGCTCGTCAAATCGAAAGCCGTATTTCTTACAGACGTGCAATCAAAATGGCTATTGCTGCTTCTATGCGTATGAACGCTGAAGGTATCAAAGTTTTGATTTCTGGTCGTTTGAATGGTGCTGAGATGGCGCGTTCGGAAGGTTTCAAAGAAGGTAGAATTCCTCTATCAACTTTCAGAGCTGACATTGATTATGCACTTGCTGAAGCTCACACTACTTACGGTAGAATGGGGATCAAAGTGTGGATCATGAAAGGTGAAGTTTACGGTAAGAGAGAACTTTCTCCACTTGCTGGAATGGATAAAAAACAATCTGGTACAGGTGGTGGAAAAGGTGGAGATGCTCCTAGAGGCAAATCTAACTTTAACAAAGGTGGAAAACCAGACGCTCGTAAAAGAAAGTAAATTTTTAAACTAAAGAAAAATGTTACAGCCTAAAAGAACAAAATACCGTAAGGTACAAAAAGGTAGAATGAAAGGTAACTCTCAAAGAGGGCATGAACTTTCAAATGGAATGTTTGGTATTAAATCTGTACATGAAGATGGAATGTTCTTAACTTCTCGTCAAATCGAAGCTGCACGTATCGCTGCAACTCGTTACATGAAAAGAGAGGGACAATTATGGATTAAAATTTTCCCAGACAAACCTATTACTAAGAAACCTCTTGAAGTACGTATGGGTAAAGGTAAAGGAGCAGTTGAGTATTGGGCTGCTGTTGTTAAACCAGGAAGAATTATGTTTGAAGTTGGAGGAGTTCCATTGTCAGTTGCAAAAGAGGCTTTACGTCTTGCAGCTCAAAAACTTCCAGTAAAAACTAAGTTCGTCGTTGCTAGAGATTTCGAAGCATAATTTATATTTATTATGAAACAATCAGAAATAAAAGATCTTTCTGCAGCGGAGTTGCAAGAAAAGCTTAGTCAAACTAAGAAAGTATATGCTGACCTAAAAATGGCTCACGCAATCTCTCCAATTGCTAACCCACTTCAAATTAGAAGCGTTAGAAGAACAGTTGCAAGATTAGCTACAGAGTTAACTAAAAGAGAGTTACAATAATTGTATTCTGCTGAAAGATGGAAGAAAAAAGAAATTTAAGAAAAGAAAGAATAGGTGTTGTTACTTCAAATAAGATGGATAAATCTATCGTTATTTCGGAAGTAAGAAAAGTAAAACACCCATTATACGGTAAGTTCGTGTTGAAAACTAAGAAATATGTTGCACACGACGAAACAAACGACTGTAACATTGGAGATACTGTAAGAATTAGCGAAACGCGTCCTTTAAGTAAAACAAAATGTTGGAGATTAGTTGAAATCTTAGAAAGAGCTAAATAATTATGGTACAACAAGAATCAAGACTAAAAGTAGCAGATAACACGGGAGCTAAAGAAGTTTTAACTATTCGTGTTTTAGGAGGTACTAAAAGAAGATATGCCTCTGTTGGTGACAAAATTGTAGTTTCTATCAAAGATGCAACTCCAAACGGAAACGTGAAAAAAGGAGCTGTTTCAACTGCAGTTGTTGTGCGTACTAAAAAAGAAGTGAGAAGAGCTGATGGTTCTTATATCCGTTTCGATGACAATGCATGTGTTCTTTTGAACGCTGCAGGGGAAATGAGAGGAACTCGTGTTTTTGGTCCGGTAGCAAGAGAACTTCGTGAAAAACAATTCATGAAAATTGTATCATTAGCACCAGAAGTGCTTTAATTCGTTTTAAGATGATAAAGCTAAAAATAAAATCAGGAGATATCGTAAGAGTTATTGCTGGAGACCATAAAGGGGCTGAAGGTAAAGTTTTACGTGTTTACCGTGAAAAAAACAAAGCGATCGTTGAAGGTGTAAACATGGTTTCTAAACATACTAAACCAAGTGCTAAAAACCCTCAAGGTGGTATCGTTAAGAAAGAAGCTTCTATTCAAATTTCTAACATTGCTTTAATTGATCCTAAAACTAAGGAGACAACTAGAGTAGGTATTAGAGTAGAAGGAGATAAGAAAGTAAGATTTTCAAAAAAATCTAATCAAGTACTATAGTAATGGCATATACACCTAGACTAAAAGAAGAATATAAGAGTAGAGTAATCTCTGCTCTTAAAGAAGAGTTCGGATATACAAACGTGATGCAAGTTCCTAAACTTGAGAAAATCGTTTTGAGCCGTGGAGTTGGTGCAGCTGTATCTGATAAAAAACTTATTGACTATGCAGTTGATGAGTTAACAAAGATCACTGGACAAAAAGCAGTTTCTACAATCTCTAAGAAAGACGTTGCGTCTTTCAAATTGAGAAAAGGAATGCCTATTGGAGCAAAAGTTACTTTACGTGGAGAAAGAATGTATGAGTTTTTAGATAGACTTATCACTTCTGCTTTACCACGTGTTAGAGATTTTGGTGGTATTAAAGCTACTGGATTCGACGGAAGAGGTAACTACAATCTTGGAGTTTTAGAGCAAATCATTTTCCCAGAAATTGATATTGACAAAGTAAACAAAATTTCAGGAATGGATATTACTTTTGTTACTACTGCAAAAACAGACAAGGAAGCAAAGTCATTATTGGCTGAATTAGGATTACCTTTTAAAAAGAATTAAGACATGGCTAAAGAATCAATGAAAGCCCGCGAGGTGAAAAGAGAGAAAACGGTAGCTAAGTACGCTGAAAAGAGAAAAGCTTTATTAGAAGCTGGAGACTATGAAGGTTTACAAAGATTACCTAAAAATGCTTCACCAGTTCGTTTACACAACCGTTGTAAGTTAACAGGTAGACCTAGAGGTTACATCCGTCAATTCGGTATTTCACGTGTAACTTTCCGTGAAATGGCTAACAATGGATTAATTCCTGGTGTTAAAAAAGCATCTTGGTAATCTGGCAATAAGTTATTACTTTTGCAAACCAAAAAATAATTTTTAATTGATTAAAGGTTCGGGAGATGAGTATCTCCCGAAAACCATAATCGCAATCAAATACATATGTATACAGATCCTATTGCAGATTATTTGACTAGAGTTCGTAACGCTGTGGCTGCAAACCACAAAGTTGTTGAAATTCCAGCATCTAATCTTAAAAAAGAGATAACTAAGATCTTATTTGATCAAGGTTATATCTTAAGTTACAAATTTGAGCAGAACACAGTTCAAGGTTCTATCAAAATTGCTTTGAAGTATGATAAAGATACTAAAGAGCCTGTAATCAAAGATATCCAAAGAATTAGTAAACCTGGTTTACGTAAGTACGCAGGTGCTGCCAAATTACCTAGAATCCTTAACGGATTAGGAATTGCTATTGTTTCTACATCAAAAGGTTTGATGACAGGAAAACAAGCTAAGCAATTAAATGTAGGTGGTGAAGTAATTTGTTACGTATACTAATTTTAAACACTAGATAAAGATGTCAAGAATAGGTAAAAGCCCAATTGTAATCCCTGCTGGTGTAACTGTTGAAGTTAAAGACGGTATTATTACAGTAAAAGGAAAAAGAGGTCAACTAGTACAAGAGTTTTCGGACGTAAATGTAACTGTTGAAGGCGATCAAGTTTTAGTTGAAAGATCGTCTGATCATAAAGACCATAGAGCAAAACACGGATTATTTAGATCTTTGATCAATAATATGATTGTTGGTGTATCTGAAGGTTTCACAAAAGAACTAGAATTAGTTGGAGTAGGTTATAGAGCTTCAAACCAAGGTCAAAAATTAGATTTAGCTCTTGGATATTCTCACAATATTGTTTTAGAAATTGCTCCAGAAGTATCTTTAGAAACAGTATCTGAAAAAGGTAAGAACCCTATCGTAAAATTAACATCGTTTGATAAACAACTTTTAGGTCAAGTAGCTGCGAAAATCAGAGGTTTCCGTAAGCCTGAGCCATACAAAGGAAAAGGTGTTAAATTTGTGGGTGAAGTATTAAGAAGAAAAGCAGGTAAATCAGCTTAAAATATAAGATTATGTCATTAACAAAATCTGAAAGAAGACAGAGAATTAAATTCAGAATTAGAAAATCGGTTAGTGGTTCTGCTGCAAGACCTAGACTTTCTGTTTTTAGAAGTAATAAAGAAATTTACGCTCAAATTATTGATGATGTAAATGGAGTTACTATCTTAGCTGCATCTTCTAGAGAAAAAGAAATAGGAAAAGGTACTAACGTTGAAGTAGCTGCTGCTGTTGGAAAACTAGTTGCGGAGAAAGCGTTAAAAGCTGGGATTGATACCATCACTTTTGATAGAGGTGGATATTTATATCACGGGCGTATTAAATCATTAGCAGAAGGCGCAAGAGCCGCTGGACTTAAATTCTAATATATTATGTCTAAATACAAAAATGTAGAATTGGTAAAACCTAGTGGTCTTGAATTAAAAGATCGTCTAGTTAGTGTTAATCGTGTTACTAAAGTTACAAAAGGTGGTAGAGCTTTCGGTTTTTCTGCTATTGTAGTTGTAGGTGATGAAAATGGAGTAGTTGGTCATGGATTAGGAAAATCTAAAGACGTTTCTGAAGCAATTGCGAAAGCAGTAGAAGATGCTAAGAAAAATTTAGTTAGAATTCCTTTGAATGGACAATCTGTTCCTCACGAACAAAAAGGTAAATTTGGTGGTGCACGCGTATTCTTAATTCCAGCGTCTCATGGTACTGGAGTTATTGCTGGTGGAGCTGTTCGTTCAGTTCTTGAGTCAGTAGGTATTCACGATGTATTGTCTAAATCTCAAGGATCATCAAATCCACATAACGTAGTAAAAGCAACTTTTGATGCTTTATTGCAAATGAGAAGCGCTCATACTGTTGCAAAACAAAGAGGTGTTTCTTTAGAGAAAGTTTTTAAAGGTTAATTCAGGAAATTATGGCTAAATTATTAGTAAAACAAGTAAGAAGCAAAATCAACTGTCCTCTTTCTCAAAAGAGAGGGTTGGAAGCTTTAGGTCTACGTAAAATTGGACAAGTTGTGGAGCATGAGTCAAATCCTGCTATCCTTGGGATGATAAACAAAGTTAAACACTTAGTTTCTGTTGAAGAAGCTAAATAACAAATACTGTTATGAATTTAAGTAACTTACAACCTGCTGAGGGATCTACACACAATCAAAATAAAAGATTAGGTAGAGGAGAAGGTTCTGGAAAAGGTGGTACCGCTGCACGTGGACACAAAGGAGCAAAATCTCGTTCTGGTTATTCTAAGAAGATTGGTTTTGAAGGAGGGCAGATGCCACTTCAAAGACGTGTACCTAAGTTTGGTTTCAAAAACATCAATCGTAAAGAATACGAAGGTGTTAATTTAGATACTCTTCAATTATTAGTTGATAACGGTGCAATTACTGATTCTGTATCTATGACAGAGTTCGTGGCAAATCGTCTAGCTACTAAAAATGAGATCGTTAAGATTTTAGGTAGAGGAGAATTGAAAGCAAAATTAAAAGTAACTGCCCACAAATTTACTGCTACTGCAAAAGCTGCTATTGAAGCTGCTGGTGGAGAAGCTGTAACTATATAACTTATCTATTAAGATGAAGAAATTTATTGAATCAATAAGTAATGTTTGGAAAATCGAAGAACTAAAGAATAGAATCTTAATTACATTAGGATTGCTTTTAGTATATCGTTTTGGAGCACACGTTACGCTTCCTGGAATTGACGCAACGCAATTGACTGGTTTAGCGGGACAAACTAAAAATGGTTTAGGATCTATCCTAGACATGTTCACCGGGGGTGCTTTCTCTAAGGCTTCAGTTTTTGCTTTAGGTATCATGCCTTATATTTCTGCGTCTATTGTTGTTCAGTTGATGGGGATTGCGATTCCATATTTACAAAAACTTCAAAATGATGGGGAAAGTGGTAGAAAAAAGATTAATCAAATCACTCGTTGGTTGACAATCGCTATCACATTGGTTCAAGGTTCAACTTATATCTATAATTTATACAGAACATTGCCTAGTAATGCATTTTTGCTAGGCTTTAATTCTCCTGAATTTTTGTTCTCGTCTGTTATCATTTTGGTTACTGGTACAATTTTTGCTATGTGGCTGGGTGAGAAAATTACGGATAAAGGTATTGGAAATGGTATTTCATTGTTAATTATGGTTGGTATTTTAGCTCGTTTACCGCAAGCTTTTATCCAAGAGTTTACAACTCGTGTTACCAATAACAATGGAGGTCCAATGTTATTAGTTATTGAAATTATTGTGTGGTTATTAGTTATCATCTCTTGTGTATTGCTTACAATGGCAGTACGTAGAATCCCTGTTCAGTATGCTCGTCGTACAACTACAGGAGATTACGAGCAAGATTTGGCAGGAGGTAATAGACAATGGATTCCCCTTAAGCTTAATGCTTCTGGAGTTATGCCAATTATTTTTGCTCAGGCAATTATGTTTATTCCTGCGGCTGTAGCTGGATTGTCTAAATCAGATACATCACAATCTATTGTTGGTGCATTTAGTAATATGTTTGGTTTCTGGTATAATTTTGTTTTTGCAACTTTAATTATTGTATTTACATTCTTTTATACTGCGATCACTGTACCTACTAACAAAATGGCTGATGATTTAAAGAGAAGCGGCGGTTTTATTCCTGGAGTTCGTCCTGGAGCAGAAACTTCTGATTTCCTTGATAAAGTGATGTCTTTAATAACTTTCCCAGGATCTTTATTCCTTGCTTTGATTGCTGTGTTCCCAGCTATTGTTGTAAGTATTATGGATGTACAACAATCTTGGGCGATGTTTTTTGGAGGTACCTCATTAATAATTATGGTTGGTGTTGCAATAGATACTATTCAACAAATCAATTCATACTTGTTAAACAAACATTATGATGGTTTAATGAAGACTGGTAAAAATAGAAAAGCGGTAGCTTAATATATTTATGGCAAAACAATCAGCAATAGAACAAGACGGATCAATCATTGAAGCATTATCAAATGCGATGTTCCGTGTAGAGTTAGAAAATGGACATATCGTAATTGCTCATATTTCTGGAAAAATGCGTATGCATTACATCAAATTATTACCTGGTGATAAAGTGAAACTAGAAATGAGTCCATACGATTTGTCAAAAGCAAGAATTACTTATCGATATTAAAGGATATTCACTATGAAAGTTAGAGCATCAGTAAAAAAGAGAAGTGCCGAGTGCATTATCGTGCGTAGAAAAGGGAGACTGTACGTAATAAACAAAAAGAATCCTAGATTTAAACAAAGACAAGGATAATTATGGCAAGAATAGCAGGGGTAGATATCCCAAAAAACAAAAGAGGTGTTATTGCACTTACCTACATCTTCGGATTAGGAAAAAGTAGAGCTATCGAGATTTTGGAAAAAGCTCAAGTTAGCCAAGATAAAAAAGTTCAAGATTGGAATGATGATGAAATCGGAGCAATTCGTGAAGCTGTTTCATTTTACAAAATTGAAGGAGAATTACGTTCTGAAATATCTTTAAACATTAAACGTTTAATGGATATCGGATGTTACAGAGGTATTCGTCATAGATCTGGTCTTCCATTAAGAGGGCAAAGAACTAAAAACAACTCAAGAACAAGAAAAGGTAAAAGAAAAACTGTTGCTAACAAGAAAAAAGCAACTAAATAATAAGTAATATGGCTAAAGCAACTGCAAAAAAACGTAAAGTTATCGTTGAATCAACGGGTGAGGCTCATATTTCTGCCACTTTTAATAACATTATTATTTCTTTGACTAATAAGAAAGGTGAAGTTATCTCTTGGTCTTCAGCTGGTAAAATGGGTTTCAGAGGTTCTAAAAAGAACACTCCTTATGCAGCTCAAATGGCAGCGGAAGATTGCGCTAAAGTAGCACTTGAGGCAGGACTTAAAAAAGTGAAAGTTTATGTAAAAGGACCAGGTAACGGACGTGAGTCTGCTATCCGTTCTATTCATAACGGTGGAATTGAAGTTACAGAGATTATCGATGTTACTCCAATGCCACACAACGGATGTCGTCCTCCAAAAAGACGTAGAGTTTAATTTTTTATTTTTATAGTATAAACAAGGTAGAACATAGATTATCGAAGGATTAGACCTGAATTCATAATTTCTACCTTAAATTTTTTTTAAAATGGCAAGATATACCTGGCTGAAAACCAAAATCGCTCGTAAATTTGGCGAGGCAATCTTCGGAGATGATAAATCTTTCGAAAAAAGAAATTACCCACCTGGACAACACGGGATGGCTAAAAAAAGAGGAAAAAAATCTGAGTACGCTGTTCAGTTAATGGAAAAGCAAAAAGCTAAATATTCTTATGGAATTTTAGAAAAACAATTCAGAAATTTATTCGAAAAAGCATCAGCGACTAAAGGAGTAACTGGTGAAGTTTTATTACAATTATGCGAAGCAAGATTAGATAATGTTGTTTTTAGAATGGGAATTGCTCCATCTAGAAGAGGTGCGCGTCAAATCGTTTCTCACAGACACATTACTGTAAATGGAGAGGTTGTTAATATTCCTTCTTACCACCTTAAGCCTGGTGATAAAGTTGCAGTTCGTGAAAAATCTAAATCTTTAGAAGCTATCGAACGTTCTTTATCAAATTCAAGTCATGTTTATGAATGGATTACTTGGAACAATGATCTTAAAGAAGGAACTTTCGTTTCTGTACCTGCGAGACTTCAAATTCCAGAAAACATTAAAGAACAATTAATCGTAGAGTTGTACAACAAATAATAATTGACTTAGTCGAAATTTATGGCAATATTTAATTTTCAAAAGCCCGATAAAGTTATCATGATCGATTCAACCGATTTTGAAGGTAAATTTGAGTTTAGACCTTTAGAACCTGGTTACGGATTGACAGTTGGTAATGCACTTAGAAGAGTTTTGCTTTCAGCGTTAGAAGGTTATGCAATTACATCTGTTCGTATCGAAGGTGTAGATCATGAGTTTTCTACTATTTCAGGTGTTGTTGAGGATGTTACCGAAATTATCCTTAATCTTAAGCAAGTACGTTTCAAACGTCAGATTGAAGATATCGATAATGAATCAGTTACTATTTCTGTTTCTGGTAAAGATCAATTAACAGCAGGTGATTTTCAAAAATTTATCTCAGGTTTTCAAGTTTTGAATCCAGACCTTGTTATCTGTAATTTAGATTCTAAAATCAAATTGAACTTCGATTTAACAATCGAGAAAGGTAGAGGATACGTTCCTGCTGAAGAGAACAAAAAACAGAATGCTGCAATTGGAACAATTTTTACAGATTCTATTTTTACTCCGGTAAAAAATGTAAAATATGCAATCGAAAACTTCCGTGTAGAGCAAAAAACAGATTACGAAAAATTAGTTTTTGAAATTAAAACTGATGGATTTATTAATCCAAAAGATGCTCTTACTGAAGCTGCTAAAGTTTTAATTCACCATTTCATGTTGTTTTCTGATGAAAGAATTACACTTGAGGCTGACGAAATTGCACAAACAGAATCGTATGATGAAGAGTCATTGCATATGAGACAATTGCTTAAAACTAAGCTTGTTGATATGGATTTATCTGTGAGAGCATTAAATTGCTTGAAAGCGGCTGAAGTTGATACACTTGGTGATTTAGTATCGTTCAATAAAAATGACCTAATGAAATTCCGTAATTTTGGTAAAAAATCTTTAACTGAACTTGATGAACTTGTTGCAGTGAAGAATTTAACTTTCGGAATGGATTTAGCTAAATACAAATTAGATAAAGAATAATTTACTTCATATTTTGCTCTCCATAGCGGATTGTAGCAAGATGAAGATAAAAAAAACACGTCATGAGACACGGAAAAAAATTCAACCACTTAAGCAGACAGACTGGACATAGAAAAGCTATGTTGGCTAATATGGCTTGTTCTCTTATTGAGCACAAACGTATTAACACTACTGTTGCTAAAGCTAAAGCGCTTAAACAATTCGTTGAGCCTTTAATCACTAAATCAAAAGAAGATACGACTCACAATCGTCGTATTGTTTTTGCTTACCTACGTAGCAAATATGCTGTAACTGACTTGTTCAGAGATGTAGCTGCTAAAGTTGGTGACCGTCCAGGTGGATACACTCGTATCATTAAAGTTGGAAATCGTTTGGGAGATAATGCTGATATGGCAATGATCGAACTTGTAGATTTCAATGAACTTTACAACGGAGGTAAAAAAGAAGTTAAAAAAGCGAAAAGCCGTCGTGGTGGTAAAGCTAAAAAAGCTGAAACTGCTGCTCCAGAAGCTCCTGCTGCTGAAACAGAAACGACTACTGAAGCTTCTGAATAATTATGAAAGTAATCATTCTATAGAAATCAAGGATAAACTAATTTTTAGTTTATCCTTTTTTTTGATTTTTTTGAAACCATAAAAATGTAACTTATTTAAAATGATAGGTTTTATTTTTACGGATGAAAGTTTTAAAAAATCTTGGAGGGGCTATTTTAAAGAAGTAAATTTGCAAAATTCTAATTACACTTAAAACCTATATTTTGGTTTTATAACTTGATTAAAAAACAATACAAATTAAATAATGAAATACACAACACGACAAAGCGCCATTTTATTACTTAGTGACGGAACAATCTTTCACGGAAAATCTATCGGGATTAGCGGTAAAACTTTTGGTGAAGTTTGTTTTAACACAGGGATGACTGGGTATCAGGAAATTTTTACTGATCCTTCTTATTTTGGGCAAATAATGGTTGCTACAAATACACATATCGGAAACTATGGTGTTAATGATTCTGAGGTTGAATCTGATAGTATTAAAATTGCCGGTTTAGTTTGTAAAAACTTTAGTTTTAATTATTCTAGAGAAAATGCTTCGGGAAGTTTAGAGGATTATTTTGCTAAACAAAATTTAATCTGTATTTCTGATGTTGATACGCGTGCACTTGTAAGCTACATTCGAGATAATGGTGCTATGAATGCAGTAATTTGTACAGATGGAACTTCAATAGAGGATTTGAAAAAAGAGTTGGCTAATGTTCCTAATATGGAAGGTTTGGAATTGGCTTCTAAAGTTTCAACTAAAGAGCCATATTTCTTTGGCGACGAAAATGCTACTTATAAAATATCAGCTTTAGATCTTGGTATCAAAAAGAATATTTTGAGAAATCTTGCTAAAAGAGATTGTTACATTAAAGTGTATCCGTTTGATTCAACTTATAAAGATATGTCTGAGTTTAATCCTGATGGATATTTCTTATCAAACGGCCATGGAGATCCAAATCCGTTGTTTGGAGCAATTCAGGTTGCTAAGGAGATTTTGGCAGATAATAAGCCATTGTTCGGAATCTGTTTAGGACATCAAGTAATTGGTTTGGCTAATGGTGTTGAAACTTATAAGATGTTTAATGGACACAGAGGAATTAACCATCCAGTAAAAAACATCCTTACAGGTAAAGGTGAAATAACATCTCAAAACCACGGTTTTGCTGTTAAGAGAGAACAATTGGAAAATCATCCAGAATTAGAAATTACGCATGTTCACTTGAATGATGGTACTGTTGCAGGAATGAGAATGAAGAATAAAAATTGTTTCTCAGTTCAGTATCACCCAGAGGCTAGTCCGGGACCGACACGATTCGTCATATTTGTTTGATCAATTTGTAGAGAATATTAAAAGTGGCAAAGCCTAAAACGATGTAGTTAATAAATAAAGGTGTTTAATGACTACAATGCGTTTATAGTATTAAATATTTTTATAATTTCGAAAAAAAAATATAATTTATTAATAAAAAACAAAAATAATGAGTATTATAATTAAAGTTCACGCAAGACAAATTCTTGATTCTAGAGGTAATCCTACTATTGAAGTAGATGTAGTAACTGAAAATGGAGTTTTAGGTAGAGCTGCTGTTCCATCTGGAGCATCAACTGGAGAACACGAAGCTGTTGAATTACGTGATGGAGGTAAAGCTTATCTAGGTAAAGGTGTTTTGAATGCAGTGAACAATGTAAATACTGTTATTGCTGAAGAATTAGTGGGAACTTCTGTTTTCGAACAAAACACAATTGACCAATTGATGATTGATTTAGATGGAACTCCAAATAAATCTAAATTAGGAGCTAATGCTATTTTAGGGGTTTCTTTAGCGGCTGCAAAAGCTGCTGCTAACGAACTTGGATTACCATTATACAGATACGTAGGTGGTGTTTCTGCTAATACGTTACCAGTTCCAATGATGAACATCATCAACGGTGGTTCTCACTCTGATGCGCCTATCGCGTTCCAAGAGTTTATGATTTTCCCAGTAAAAGCAACTTCTTTTACGCATTCTATGCAAATGGGAACTGAAATTTTCCACAGTTTGAAAAAAGTTTTACACGATAGAGGTTTGAGTACTGCTGTAGGTGACGAAGGAGGTTTTGCTCCAAACTTAGCTGGTGGTACTGAAGATGCATTAGATACAATTAAATTGGCTGTTGAAAAAGCTGGTTATTCTTTCGGTGACGAAATTATGATCGCTCTTGACTGTGCAGCTTCTGAGTTTTATGTAAACGGTAAATACGATTATACTAAATTTGAAGGTGAAACTGGAAAAATCAGAACTTCTGAGGAGCAGGCTGATTACTTAGCTGAACTTGCTGCTAAATATCCAATTATTTCTATCGAAGATGGTATGTACGAAGATGATTGGAATGGATGGAAATATTTGACTGAAAAAATTGGTGATAAAGTCCAATTAGTTGGTGATGATTTGTTTGTTACTAATGTTGAGCGTTTGTCTACAGGAATCCAAAAAGGAATTGCTAACTCGATCTTGGTAAAAGTAAACCAAATTGGAACTTTAACTGAAACTATTGCAGCTGTAAACATGGCGAAAAACGCTGGTTACACATCTGTAATGTCTCACCGTTCTGGAGAAACTGAAGACAATACAATTGCAGATTTAGCTGTAGCTTTAAACTGTGGTCAAATTAAAACTGGTTCTGCTTCTCGTTCAGATCGTATGGCAAAATACAATCAATTATTAAGAATTGAAGAAGAATTAGGAAGCACTGCTTATTTCCCAGGTTTAAATGCTTTCAAGATTAAATAATCATAAGAGATATATTAAGATAAACCATTCATTTTTTAATGAATGGTTTTTTTTGGAGTTTTAACAAATTCATAGCAGTATTCTTTTTTTAATTAGTCTTAAATTCATTAGATTTGATAAATTATTATTTAAAGAATTATTTCCAGTATATTATGTCAAAAATAGCTACATTAGAAATAGATGGTAAAAAGATTGAGCTTCCAGTAATCACAGGAAGCGAAAACGAATCAGCTATCGATATTAACAAATTACGTGATTTAACAGGTTTTATTACACTTGATCCAGGTTATAAAAATTCAGGGTCTTGTACAAGCGAAATCACTTTCCTAGATGGAGAAGAAGGAATTTTACGTTACAGAGGATACTCAATCGAAGATCTTGCGGAAAAAGCTAATTTCTTAGAAGTATCTTATCTTTTGATTTTTGGTGAATTGCCTACAGCTTCACAATTAGAAGACTTTGAAAATGGTATAAAAAAGCATTCTTTGGTAAACGAAGAAATGAAAAATATTATTGACGGTTTTCCTAAAACGGCTCACCCAATGGGAGTGCTATCTGCTTTGACTAGTGCTTTAACGGCATTTAACCCTAAAGCAGTTAATGTTGATAATGAAAAAGAAATGTATGAGGCTATTTGCAAAACAATGGCAAAATTTCTTGTAATTGCTACATGGACTTATAGAAAATCTATGGGTTATCCTTTAAACTACTACGATAATACAAAAGGATATGTAGAAAGCTTTATGCAATTAATGTTTAAATTGCCTACTGGTCACTTATGCTGCAAATCCAGTAATCGTAAATGCTTTAGATAAATTATTTATTCTTCACGCAGATCATGAGCAAAACTGTTCTACATCTACTGTTAGAATGGTAGGTTCTTCTCACGCAGGTTTATTTGCTTCAGTTTCTGCAGGAGTTTCTGCTTTATGGGGCCACTTCACGGTGGAGCAAACCAAGCTGTACTTGAAATGCTTGAAGAGATTAATAAAGATGGAGGAGATACAGATAAATTTTTAGCAAAAGCAAAAGACAAAAATGATCCTTTCCGTTTAATGGGATTCGGACACAGAGTTTATAAAAACTTTGATCCAAGAGCTAAAATTATCAAAAAAGCAGCAACAGAAGTATTAGAGACTTTAGGTGTTGAAGATCCGATTTTAGATATCGCAAGAAAATTAGAAAAAGCTGCTCTTGAAGATGAATACTTCAAAGCAAGAAACTTATATCCAAACGTTGATTTCTACTCTGGAATTATCTACAGAGCTTTAGGAATTCCAACTGATATGTTTACTGTTATGTTTGCAATTGGAAGACTGCCAGGTTGGATTGCGCAATGGAAAGAAATGCGTGAAAACAAAGAACCAATTGGAAGACCAAGACAAATTTATACAGGACATCCTTTACGAGAGTTTAAGTCTAATAAATAAAAAACGAAAGCTTCACTTAACTGTGAAGCTTTTTTTATATTTGCTCAAAATACAATAGAGTTATGTTGCAATTAAATGTAAAGAACGAAACGTCTCGACTTCGTGCTGTAGTTTTGGGTTCTGCTGTTCATAATGGACAGAACTCCAACTATAGAAGAGGCTTATGATCCTAAATCATTGGAACATATTAAGGCGGGAACTTATCCTTTAGAAAAAGATATGGTTGCTGAAATGGATGCTTTTAATGCTGTTTTTCAGAAATATGAAGTAACAGTTTATCGTCCGGAAATGATTGAAAACTACAATCAGATTTTTGCACGAGATATTGGGTTCGTAATTGATGATATCTTTGTGAAATCGAATATTCTTCCAGATAGAGAACGCGAATTAGATGCTATTCAATATGTAATTGATCAGATTGATCCATTAAAAGTGGTTCGTCCTCCAGAAGAAGTTCATATCGAAGGAGGAGATGTGATGCTTTGGAATGATCATATTTTTATTGGAACTTATAAAGGAAGTGATTATAAAGACTACATTACAGCAAGAACCAATATGCATGGTGTAAACTATATCAAATCGCTATTTCCTAATAAGATTGTAAAAGAATTTGATTTGGTAAAATCTAAATTAGAAGCAAGAGATAATGCGTTACATTTGGATTGTTGTTTCCAGCCCGTTGGAAAAAATAAAGGTATTATTTATAAAAGAGGTTTCCGTGAGGAGGCAGATTATCTTTATTTAGTGAAGCTTTTCGGAAAAGAAAATCTATTTCATATTGAAAGAAACGAAATGTATAATATGTTTTCGAATGTATTTTCAATTGATGAAAATGTGGTGGTTTCTGAAAAGAATTTTACAAGATTGAATAATTGGCTTCGTGAAAATGGTTTTATTGTTGAAGAAATTCCATATGCTGAAATTTCAAAGCAAGAAGGTTTGTTGAGATGTTCAACGCTTCCATTAATTAGAGACTAAAAATAGTTTTTTGTTTCAAGTTTCACGTTTCAAGTTTTTTGCAAGACGTGAAACCTGAAGCTTTAAACGTGAAACAAAAAAAATATAAAAAATGAGACAAACAACAAACGCAATAGTAATGATTCGACCAGTTGCTTTCAGAATGAATGAACAGACGGCTGTAAATAATTATTATCAAAAAGTATTAGACGGACTTTTACCCAGTACCGTTAATGCTAAAGCGCAACAGGAATTTGATGCTTTTGTTGAAAAATTAAGAGCGGTCGGAGTAGATGTTACTGTTGTTGATGACAATTTAGAGACTGATACTCCTGATAGTATTTTTCCAAACAATTGGGTTTCATTTCATGAAAATGGAGATGTGGCACTTTATCCGATGTTTGCTGAAAATCGTCGTCAAGAACGTCGTGAAGATATTTTAGATACTTTGGAAGAAAAAGGATTCGAAATTGCTAATATCATGGATTATACTTCAGCAGAAGAAGATGGCATTTTCTTAGAAGGAACGGGGAGTTTGTTATTAGATAGAGCTAATGGAAAAGCATATTGCGCACTATCTCCAAGAGCAGATGAAGAGCTTTTTATAGAATTCTGCGAAGATTTTGATTATGCTCCTGTTATTTTTGAAGCTTTTCAAACGGTTGATGGCGAGCGTAAACTAATTTATCATACTAATGTAATGATGTGTTTAGGTGAAACTTTTGCTGTTATTTGTGCAGATTCTATCGATGATAAGAAAGAACGAAAAATGGTTCTAGATAATCTTAAACAAGATCAAAAGGAAGTTATTTTAATAACAGAAGACCAAGTGAATAATTTTGCAGGAAATATGCTAGAAGTTCGCGGAAAAGAGGATAAGAGATATATTGTTATGAGTGCTTCTGCACACCAGATCTTAACTCCAAAACAGATTGCTCAATTGGAAAATCATGCAGAAATCTTAAGCTCAAGCCTTGATACAATTGAAGCTTGTGGTGGAGGAAGCGCAAGATGTATGATGGCTGAAGTTTTCTTGCCGAGAAGTTAAAATAAAAGAAAGGGATAAAATCATACTTGATTTTATCCCTTTCTTTTTAAGAACATTTTGGAGTTAAAAATTTCCTTTTATAATATTTACTATAGCACTTACTATGTATTGAATTCCGATAGAAATAACGATAAAACCAACAATTCTTGAAATAGCGACAATTCCAGATGCTCCTAAAATTCTAGCTAGATAATGAGCACTTTTTAAAATAGCAAAAATCGCTATAGCAATTGCAAGAATCGCCAATGACGAAATTATAATTTCATTTATTTCATGATGCTCTTGATAAAAAGCAATTAAAAGAGACATCGATCCAGGGCCAGCAAGCATTGGTATTGCTAAAGGTGTTAATGCGATATCATTTCTGTGTTGTGCTTCATTTTCAATTTTTTTATTGATTCCTCGTTTCTTGTTGAATTTTCCAGAAAGTAAAGAAAAGCCAGAATTTACAATTACAATTCCGCCCGCAATTCTTAAGGCGTCTATGCTGATTCCGAAAAAAGTTAGAACATATTGGCCAATGAAATAAGAAACCAATAATATGATGAAAACATTGATTGCGGTCCAAAGAGAGATTCGGGATCTTTCTTTTTGAGAGTCGTGTTGTGTTAATCCGACAAAAATAGGTACGGTTCCAATTGGGTTAAGCACGGAGAACAAGGCGGCAAATAAGTAAATAAATAATTCCATATTGTATTGGTTGGTTGAAGTAAATGTAGTTATTTTTTGATGTTTTTATGTAGAATTATGTTATAATAATGTTTTTTATTGCTGTTTATTCTGGGTCAAAGAGATAAAGTTAAATCGTTCTTTTTGATTACTTTTGCATTCTAAACAAAAAAAATGAAAAATAAAAAAACATTAGTTATAGGAGCGTCTACAAATCCAGAACGTTATTCTTATAAAGCAGTAAATATGCTGATAGGAAAAGGACATTCTGTTTTAGCAATCGGACAAAAAGCTGGAGAAGTTGCTGGAGTAAAAATTCAAACTAAAGCGATACCAGTTAAAAATATTGATACTATCACTTTGTATTTAAATCCTATTCGTCAGAGAGATTATTATAATTATATTATTGAGTCACATCCTAAACGAGTAATTTTTAATCCAGGAACCGAAAATCCAGAGTTGTACCAATTACTAGAATTAAATGATATTCAAGTAGAGGTGGCTTGTACGTTAGTTTTGTTGGCTACAAATCAATACTAAAACATTGTTTGTCATCTTCATTTGAGCCAAGAAAAGAAAGGGGTTTCGTAATAAATTATCGTTAGCATTAAGCTTTGAATTTAATGGCTGTAATGTAGGCTAAACCATTAAAAGTATTACTTTTGTCGTCATGGAATTTTCATCAAAATTAATTGAAAAAGCGGTAAACGAAATGTCGCAATTACCTGGTATAGGTAAGCGTACGGCACTTCGATTAGTTCTTCATTTGTTAAAGCAACCTAAAGAACAAACAGCTTTTTTGTCTCAAGCATTATTGAAAATGCGTGAGGATATTAAGTTTTGTGAAAGTTGCCATAATATTTCTGATACTAAAATGTGCGAGATTTGCGCTAATACAGTTAGAAATCATGAAACAATATGTGTTGTAGAAGATATTAGAGATGTTATGGCGATAGAAAACACAGGACAATTTAGAGGAATATATCATGTGCTTGGAGGGAAAATTTCACCTATTGAAGGAGTTGGCCCAATCAGTTAAATATTTCTAGTTTAGTAGCAAAAGTAAAATCTGGAAATGTAGCAGAGATTATTTTTGCTTTAAGCTCAACTATGGAAGGAGATACGACAAATTTTTATATCTATAAACAAATTGCAGATTCTGAGATTATAATTTCGACAATTGCGAGAGGAATATCAGTTGGAGATGAATTAGAGTATGCAGACGAAATAACACTTGGGCGCAGTATCTTGCATAGAGTGCCTTTCGAAAAAACATTTAAGAACAATTAGCTAAACCCCAAATAGCAATTATGTTTTTCTTGATATTAAAGGAAAAGATCTTTGCGAAAACATTGAACGAATGACAAAAAACAGTTTTCTTCTATTTTTATTAATCTCAACATTACTTACATCGTGCATTCCAATCAAAGATTTGGTTTACCTTCAGGATAAAAATGATTCAGGAGAACAAGCAGCGATTGTAGCAGTAGAATCAAAACCATATAGATTGCAAGTACATGATGTTTTAAGGATTAATATAAAAGCAATAGACTCAAAATTAGTATCTATTTTTAATACAACAGAAGGAGAAGCTGGTCAGGCTGGGAAAAGTGAGTCTGGTTTATACTTTGATGGATTTACAGTTGACGATCATGGAAATATAAGAATGCCAATTCTTGGAGAAATTAATGTAATTGGATATACTCTCGAAGAGACAAGAATAAAAATTGAAAAGAAATTACTGGAAGAATATTTTAAAAGCGAAGCAAATATTTTTGTAACAGTAAAATTAGCTGGATTTAGATATACCATAAATGGAGAAGTTGGAAGTACAGGTACAAAAGTATTATTTAAAGACAATGTAAATATTTTAGAAGCTGTTGCAAATGCAGGAGATATTACAACAGTTGGTAATAGAAAAGAAGTAACCATAATTCGTCAGAGTCCAACTGGTGTTCAAATGCATGATATTGATCTTACAGATGTGAACGTAATGAAATCACCATACTATTATTTGCAACCGAATGATTATATATACGTAAAGCCATTGAGACAAAAAACTTGGGGAACTGGGCAAACGGGTATACAGTCTATAGGAACAATAATTACATTGTTATCTTTGGCAACAACAGTTTATTTAATTATAAAGTAAAAAATAGATTTTTAAAATGTTAGATATTAAAGATTTCGCCATTTTTGAAAATCATTCTCATTTTGATTTTAAAGGGTTTCTGTTGAAAATTGTAAGTTACTGGAAATGGTTTCTTGTAAGTTTGATTATTACATTCACTATTGCTTACCAGATAAATATTCGTAAAGAAAAAATTTACGGAATGCAAACCATGATTTCTATTAAAGAAGAAAGTAATCCTTTTTTTACATCAAATACCAGTTTGGTATTCAATTGGGGAGGAGTTTCGGATCAGGTAAACGGTATTTCTACGATTTTGCAATCGAGATCTCATAATGAACTAGTAGTAGAGAAACTTCAATTTTATATTAACTATTTAGAGCAAGGGAAATACAATTTAATTGATTCTTACGGAGCGGTACCATTTTATGTCGATATTGACAAAACAAAGGGACAGCTTGCAAATACATTAATTAGTATAAAATTTTTAAGCGAAAATGAGTATCAAATTCAGATACCATTTGAAGTTAATTCTGTTTCGTTAATTACTTATAGCAATAATTCTTACAGCAATACGTCAGTACAACCTACAACTTTTATTAAAAAATACAAAGTAGGAGAACGTGTTAGTCTTCCTTTTTTAGATTGGAAACTTCAAATAGTAGATAATCCAGGTTTTTATAAAGGGAAAGAATACTTTGTAAGATTTAATGATTTTGATGGAACTGTATCTCAATACAAAGGCATAAATGTAGATGCTGGAAGAAGTGGGGGGTCGTTGTTGACTTTGTCAATGCAAGGAACAAATAAAGCGAGAATGGTTGACTATCTGAATGCTACTGTAAGGATGCTTATGAAATTGCAATTAGATGGTAAAAACCAATTTGCAACAAACACTATTAGATTCATAGATAGTACTCTTGTTGCAATGGAATCTCAGCTTAAAGAGACAGGTAACGAATTAAAGTCTTTTCAAAAAGACAAAAATATTTACGAAATAGAAGACGGAGGTTCTAAAGTTTCAGAGAAAATAATGAGTTTTGATGCTGAAAAGGATCAAGTAGCTAGAAAAATTGCTTATTATAATTCTTTAAAAGCATATCTAAATAGTAGCGTTGATTATTCTAGATTACCTGCCCCTTCTGTTGCAGGAATTGAAGATCCAAATATTGTTGCCAATGTGGGTAGGCTTATTGCGCTGTCTACTCAAAGATCTGAAATGGCTTATGCTGTAAAGAGTGAAAAAATATTTAAAGATTTTGACAATCAAATGGCCGCAGTAAAAAATGTTCTTCAAGAGAATATTAATACTGCAAAGTCTTCTTTAGTTTATGATTTATCTTTGTTAAATGCCAAAATTGGACAAGCAGAAAGTACTGTTAAAAAACTTCCTGCTGAACAACAAGAATTACTGAAGATTAAAAGAAAATACGATCTGAATGATAATATCTATACAGAGTTCCTTCAAAAGAGAAATGAAGCAGAAATTGTAAGAGCATCTAACCTATCAGATATTCATTTTATTGATCCGGCAAAAGATATTGGTGGAGGTTTAATAGGGCCTAAGACTTCTGTAAACTATGTAATGGCTTTGTTCTTAGGGTTTTTAATTCCCTTCTTATTTGTTTTATTAATCTTCTTTATTAATAATTCAATTCAGAATAGTGATGATATTAGTAAACTAACTCAAATTCCATTGCTTGGAGTGATTGGTATTAATAAAGACTCAGGAAGCTTAGCGGTTTTTGATAAACCAAAATCTGCTCTTTCAGAATCATTTAGGGGCTTACGTTCTTCACTTCAGTTTTTATATAAAAAACAAAAAGTTGACGGATCAAAAACCTTAATGATTACTTCTTCAATTAGTGGAGAAGGAAAAACATTCTGTTCTATAAATATCGCTACAGTTTTTGCTTTAAGCGAGAAAAAAACAGTAATTGTTGGTTTGGATTTAAGAAAACCAAGATTAGCAGATGAATTTCAATTAAAATCATCTTTAGGAGTTGTCAATTATTTAATAAGACAAAATAATTTAGAAGAAATTACGAATCGGACACCAATTCCTAATTTAGATGTAATACTTTCAGTGCCAATTCCCCCAAATCCTTCTGAGTTAATTTTAAGTGATTCAATGAAAGAATTGATTGATGAATTGAAGCAAAAATATGATTATATAGTTTTGGATACTCCACCAGTTGGTTTAGTGGCAGATTCGTTAGAATTAGTTCAGTTTGCAGATGTAATATTGTACATTGTAAGACAAAATTATACTAAGAAAGATATGATAACGTTGTTGAATACTAGACTCAAACGTGGAGAGTTGAGCAACGTGAGTATTGTATTAAATGGTTATGAAAATAAAGCAAAATACGGTAGTGGTTATGGATATGGTTACGGCTACGGAGCTTATTCGAATGGTTATCATGAGGAGGAAGTTAAAGATGGATTTTGGAAAGCATTTTTAAATCGAATTAGAAAAAAATAAACTTTGATAAATGGAAATTAGGGTAAAGAATACAATTTTGATTACTGGGGGGGCTGGGTTTATAGGTTCAAATTTGACTGGGTATTTTTTAGGCTTAGGCCATAAAGTCGTTTGTTTGGATAATTTTTCTACAGGCCACCGTTATAATTTAAAAGATTTTTTAAATAACCCTGATTTTAAGTTGATTGAAGGTGATATTCGAAATTTAACTGATTGTAATTTAGCTGTTGCAGGAGTAGATTATGTTTTACATCAGGCCGCTTTAGGTTCTGTTCCTAGATCAATAAAAGATCCAATTACGACAAATGATGTAAATGTTTCGGGTTTTTTAAATATGCTTACAGCAGCACGCGATGCTAAAGTAAAACGATTTGTTTATGCTGCGAGTTCTTCTACTTATGGAGATTCTCAAGGATTGCCAAAAGTAGAAGATGTTATCGGAAAACCATTGTCTCCTTATGCAATTACAAAATATGTGAATGAACTTTATGCTGAAATTTTTAGCAAGACATATGGATTAGAAACAATCGGGCTTCGTTATTTTAATGTTTTTGGAAGAAAGCAAGACCCTAATGGAGCTTATGCGGCTGTAATTCCAAAGTTTGTAAAGCAATTTATGAGCCACGAGAGTCCAATAATTAATGGAGACGGAAATTATTCTCGTGATTTTACATATATAGACAATGTAATTCAAATGAATGAGTTGGCTATGACTTGTCAAAATTTAGAAGCAATTAATACTATTTATAATACTGCATTTGGAGACAGAAATACTTTAAATGACTTAGTTGGATATTTAAAAGAATATTTGTCAGACTTTGATCCAAAAATAAAGGATGTTCCAGTTATTTATGGTGAAAATCGAGCAGGAGACATTCCGCATTCTCTAGCAAGTATCGAAAAAGCAAAAAGAAATCTCGGTTATAATCCAAAGTATTCTTTGCAAGACGGGTTAAAAGAAGCTGTTGAGTGGTATTGGAATAATTTAAAATAAATTTAAGATCAAGATAAAATAGATCAAATGAAAATTACAAAAATTTGCTGCATTGGTGCAGGATATGTTGGATGGCCAACAATGGCAGTGATTGCTCAAAAATGTCCTCATATTCAGGTTACGGTTGTTGATTTAAATGAACAAAGAATAGCAGATTGGAATGATCCGAATCCTGAAAATATTCCAATATATGAACCTGGACTTTCTGAAATTGTAGCAGAAGCAAGGGGCAGGAATTTGTTTTTTTCTACTGATGTTGATAAAGCAATAGATGAAGCTGAAATGATATTTATTTCTGTAAATACACCTACCAAGACTTATGGAAAAGGAAAAGGAATGGCAGCAGATTTAAAATATATCGAATTATGTGCTAGACAAATTGCAAGGGTTGCAAAGCAAAATAAAATTGTAGTCGAGAAGTCAACTTTGCCAGTGAGAACTGCTGAGGCCATTAAAAGTATATTGGATAATACAGGAAATGGTGTTCAATTTCAAATTTTATCTAATCCAGAGTTTTTAGCAGAAGGAACTGCAGTTACAGATTTATTAAACCCTGATCGAATTTTGATTGGTGGAGATACAACTCAAGAAGGTGAAGAGGCAATTAATTCCTTAGTAGAAGTTTATTCAAATTGGGTAAGCAAAGATCGAATTTTGACAACAAATGTTTGGTCGTCTGAATTGTCTAAACTAACTGCAAATGCATTTTTAGCACAACGTATTTCTTCAATAAACGCGATGTCAGAGCTTTGCGAGAAAACTGGCGCAAATGTAAATGAAGTGGCTAAAGCGATCGGTATGGATAGTAGAATTGGCCCTAAATTCTTGAAAGCTTCTGTAGGATTTGGCGGTTCTTGTTTCCAAAAAGACATATTGAATTTAGTATATATAGCAAAATCATACGGATTAAATGAGGTTGCAGATTATTGGGAGCAAGTGATTATTATGAATGATCATCAAAAAAGAAGATTTTCAAATAAAATTGTTCAGACTTTATATAATACAGTAGCCGATAAAAAAATTACTTTCTTAGGCTGGGCTTTTAAAAAAGATACAAATGATACAAGAGAGTCTGCTGCAATTTATGTTGCTGATGATTTAATAAATGAACAGGCCAAAATCTCAGTTTTTGATCCGAAGGTTTCTAAAACTAAAATGCTAAGTGATTTAGATTATCTAGAAACGAGAGCAAGTGATAATAATCTTGACTCACTAAGTGTTTTTGATAATGCTTATGAGGCATGTAAAGATGCACATGCGATTGCAATCTTAACAGAATGGGATGAGTTTACAACTTACGATTGGAAAAGGATTTATGATTCTATGCATAAGCCAGCTTTTGTCTTTGATGGAAGAAATATTTTAAATGCCAAACAATTAGAATCAATCGGATTCGTTTATAATGGTATTGGAGCATAAATTGCTTTTGTATTTGTAGAATTAAATGGAGTGGGATATGTTGCTTCATCCTTAAATAAAAAAAATGAATTGGTACGTTGTTTATACAAAACCGAAATGGGAAAAGAAAGTAGCAGATAAACTTAATCAGCTTGGAATAGAATGTTATTGTCCATTGATTACTCAAATAAAACAGTGGTCAGACAGGAAGAAGAAAATTGAAACGCCTCTTTTTAATTCCTACGTTTTTGTTCAGTTATCCGATTCAGATCGTAACTTAGTTTTTCAAGCACAAGGAGTAGTTAGGTATTTGTTTTGGTTAGGAAAGCCAGCAATTGTAAAAAATCAAGAAATTGAAATTATTAGAACAAGTTTAAAATCCCCAAATCTAAAGGATGTTTCAGTTTCTAGTATTCAGGTGGGAGATAAAATAAAACTAGAGTCTGGTGTGTTTATCAATCAAAATGCAATTGTTCAGGAGGTTTCTAATAATTATTATGTGCTGGTGCTTGAAGCTTTAGGGTGTGTCTTGAAAATAAAATATAAATAACAGCGTTATCCAATAAAAAATTAGCAGAAGAGAAGTCTTTTTTTAGATTTTTTTCTTCTGTTTTTTTTATAAAGTAATTATTTACAGCCTGATTAATAACGTATTGTGGTCAAACGTTTTTTTATTAACAATTTGTTTTTGAGTATTACGGGAAACCGTATTGATTAACTAGAGTTATTATACTATATTTGCGCGAAAATGATTAATTTAGGCATCTGAGTCAGATATTGTGACTTGGAACGGCGAAGCCGTGAATTTTTAAAAGCCTAAAGAAATTAAGCAGATGAAGTTAAAAAAAAATATTAAAATTGCAGTTATTGGTTTAGGTTATGTCGGATTGCCATTAGCACGACTGTTTGCAACAAAATATTCTGTAATTGGTTTTGATGTAAATGAATCGAGAGTTAGTTCTCTGAAATCAGGAACAGACACTACTTTAGAAGTAGAGGATGATGTTTTACAAAACGTTTTAGTAGATAAAATCGATGGAAAAGAAGGATTATATTGTACTACCTCTATAGTGGACATTGCTGAGTGTAATTATTATATAGTCACAGTTCCTACGCCAGTAGACAAAAATAACAGGCCAGATTTAACACCTCTTTATAAATCTAGTGAAACTGTTGGTAAAGTTTTAAAAAGAGGGGATATAGTTATCTACGAATCTACGGTTTATCCTGGAGTGACGGAAGAACAATGTGTGCCGGTTCTAGAGCAGGTTTCAGGATTGAAATTTAATGAAGATTTTTTCGCAGGATATTCGCCAGAAAGGATTAACCCAGGTGATAAAGAGCATACAGTTGAAAAAATTCTAAAAGTAACATCAGGCTCAACACCAGAAATAGGTTTAAAAGTTGATGCTTTATATAAGTCTGTAATTACTGCTGGAACCCATTTAGCTCCAACAATAAAAGTAGCGGAAGCGGCCAAAGTTATTGAAAACTCTCAGCGAGACATTAATATCGCTTTTGTTAACGAATTGGCTAAGATATTCAACTTAATGAATATCGATACTCAAGAAGTATTAACAGCGGCATCTACAAAATGGAATTTTTTGCCATTTAAACCAGGTCTTGTCGGTGGACATTGTATTGGTGTGGATCCTTACTACTTAGCGCAAAGAGCACAAGAGTTTGGTTATCACCCTGAAATAATTTTAGCAGGAAGACGTTTAAATGATAGCATGGGTGAATATGTAGCTTCACAAATAGTGAAGTTAATGATTAAAAAAGGTATTTCGGTCAATGGGGCCGAGCTGTTAATGTTAGGTATTACTTTCAAAGAAAATTGCCCAGACGTTAGAAATACAAAAATTGTAGATGTTATAAAAGCACTAAAAGATTACGGAATAGTCGTTACCATTTTTGACCCTTTAGCTAATAATGACGAAGTTAATAAAGAATATAAGCTGGAGACTATTAACTCTCTGCCTGAAAAAAAATTTGATGCATTAGTATTAGGAGTAGCTCATTCAGAGTTTCTAAAAATAGATTTTTCAAGTTTGCAAAAAGAAAAAAGTTTAATTTATGATGTAAAAGGAGTTTTAGGATCTTTGGCAGACAATAGGCTTTAGATTTCCTTTTTTATTTAAAAATATATGAATTCAGATAAATATATTACACATGTAATCCTTACTGGAGGAGTTGGAAGTCGTTTATGGCCACTTTCGCGTAAAAGTAGACCAAAACAATACCTTGAAATATTTGATGGCAAGTCTTTATTTGAAATGACAGTTGAGCGGAATAGTCATTTAGCTAATAAAATAATGGTGGTTGGAAATATTGATAATCATCAATTAAGCGGACAAGTAATGCATAAAACTAGTACTTCGTATATAAATATTGTGGAAGCAACACCACGAAATACGGCGGCGGCAATTGCTTTTGCAGCGTTTGCATCAAATCCAGAAGATATCTTAATTGTTACTCCATCAGATCATATAATTGATCAAATGGAGAATTATAATCAAGCTATTTCTGAAGCTGTTTCCAAAGCCCATGAAGGATTCATAGTAACTTTTGGTATTATTCCTACCAAACCAGAAACGGGATATGGTTATATAGAAGCTGAAGGAGACAATGTAATTTCATTTCGAGAAAAACCAAATGAGACTACAGCAAAAGAGTTTATTGCAAAAGGAAATTTTTTGTGGAATAGTGGTATGTTTTGTTTTAAAGCGAATGTTTTATTGCAAGAACTCAAACAATTTCAACCGGATGTTTACGAAAAATCAAAATTAGTTTGGGAGTCTAGTCAAAATGGTTTTCTTGATTTAGCTTTATCTATGGAGATTCCTTCTATAAGTATTGATTATGCCGTAATGGAACGCAGTAAAAAAATTAAGGTTGTCCCAGCTTCGTTTTCTTGGTCAGACTTAGGTTCTTTTGAATCCGTATACGATTATTTAAATTCAAAAGGGCATTCTACGGACTCAAACGGAAATATGGTCATCGGCTGTGATAAGCACACGACTTTCCTTGGGCTGAAAAACACCATTTTTGTTTATACAGAAACTGCTAATCTAATTTTACAGAAAGAAAACTCGCAAGATGTGAAAGATATCTATAGCGAATTAGAAAAACAAAATTCAGATTTATTAAATTAATAAAGCATTTAAAAATGAAAAAAATTCTAATAACTGGCGGCGCTGGTTTTATAGGTTCTCATGTAGTACGACATTTTGTGAACAAATATCCAGAATATCAAATTTTTAATTTAGATGCTTTAACCTATGCTGGTAATCTAGAAAATATAAAAGATATTGAAGATAAATCAAATTATACCTTTGTTAAAGGTGATATTGTGGATGAAATCTTTATAAATGAACTTTTTAAAAAACATGTTTTTGAGGGCATTCTTCATTTAGCGGCTGAATCTCACGTAGATCGTTCAATTGAAGATCCATTGGCATTTGTGAAAACCAATGTTATTGGGACAATGAATTTATTAAATGCTGCAAAGAATCAATGGAAGGGAGATTTTGAAGGGAAAAGATTTTATCACATAAGCACGGATGAAGTGTATGGTTCACTTGGACCTGAGGGATTGTTTACAGAGTCCACGTCTTATGATCCAAACTCACCTTATTCTGCTTCAAAAGCCAGTTCTGACCATTTTGTTAGAGCCTACGGAGAAACCTACGGACTTCCATATGTTTTGACTAACTGTTCGAACAATTACGGATCCTATCACTTTCCTGAAAAACTTATTCCTCTTTTTATTAATAATATTATAAATAATAAGTCATTACCTGTTTATGGAGATGGAAATTACACGCGGGATTGGCTTTTTGTGGAAGATCATGCAATTGCGATAGATTTAGTTTTTCATGAAGGGAAAAATCATGAAACATATAATATTGGCGGGTTTAATGAATGGAAAAATATAGATTTGGTTAAGTTACTATGTAAAATAATGGATGTTAAATTAGGACGAGTAGAAGGTACTTCTGAAGGATTAATTACATATGTAAAAGATAGGCCAGGTCATGATTTGCGTTACGCTATTGATGCTTCGAAAATTAAAAAAGAATTAAACTGGAAACCTTCAGTGACTTTTGAAGAAGGATTAGAAAAAACTATAAATTGGTATTTGGATAATCAAGAATGGCTCCAAAATGTTACTTCAGGGTCTTACAAAGATTATTATCAAAAACAATACTCATAAAAGGAAAATAATTAATAAATTTCTTTTAAATAATTTTCTCATAAACATGAAAAAAATAATATACGTTCTTACCCTATTTTTTGCATTCATTACTTTTAATGCAACAGCACAAGATATTATGAAATCTAAAGATTTAAGTACAGTAAAAGTTGATTACTTATCTGATGATGATTTAGCAAAAATTAGTGCTCAGCTAAAAAGTAACAATGCCACTATTGATCAGGTTGAATCAATGGTGCTTTCAAAGGGGATGAGTCAAACTGAGTTTAACAAACTTAAGGTTAAGCTTAATGATTATGAAAGAAAAAATGCAAAAGATGGAGGAAAAGATAAAAGTAAAGAGGGAAAATCAAAAAACGTAGAAAAAACTTCAGAATTTGGAAGGAAACAAAGTGAAATAAAAAATGAGAAAGTAAAAGATTCTTTAAATGCACTAATTTTTGGTTCGGAACTATTTGATAATCCCACTTTAAATTTTGAGCCTGATTTAAATTTGGCTACTCCTATGAACTATGTTCTTGGCCCTGGTGATGAATTACAAGTTAGTGTTTATGGAGTTCAAGAATATAATGCCAATATATCTGTAAGTGTAGAAGGAAAAATAAGTATAGACTATGTAGGACAAATCTCTGTTTCTGGAATGTCTATTGAGGCTGCTACTCAAAAAATAAAAGCGGCTATTGCTAGAGTTTACAGTACAGTTCGCTCGGGACAATCTCAAGTGAGCATTAGTTTAGGAAAAATACGTACTATAAAAGTAACAATCGTAGGAGGTAAGCAACCAGGAAATTATTCGATTTCTTCATTAGCAACTGTTTATAATGCTTTGCATTTAGCAGGTGGGCCTGGAAAAAATGGTAGCTATAGAAACATCGAATTGATAAGAAATAATAAAGTTTATAAGAATATTGATATTTATAGATTCTTAGTTAAAGGAGATCAATCTGATAATGTTGCCTTAAAAGAAAATGATGTTATTAGAATTCCTGCCTATAGTCAAAGAGTTACCGTTGAGGGAGAAGTTAAGCGTCCAGGTATTTTTGAAATGAAAAAAGGTGAGAAGTTTTCTGATTTGTTAAATTTCGCGTCTGGATTTAACGAATTTGCTTATACAGCTTCGGTAAATGTTTTACAAAAGACAGGAAAAGAATTTAAAGTCCACGATATAAACGAAAGTGAATATAATTCCTATCAACCTCAATCCGGAGATGTTTTTAGAATTACTAAGATTCTAAATCGATTTGAAAATCGTATCAAGATTGAAGGGGCTGTTTTTAGACCAGATTATTATTCTTTTACAGAAGGCATGAGGATTTCAGATCTTGTCACAAGAGCAGAAGGATTAAAAGAAGATGCTTATAGTAAAAGAGCAAGAATCATCCGTTTAAAAACAGATTTAACAACAGAAATTGTTAACGTAGATTTAGGAGCTGCTTTGTCAGGAGATTTAAATGCAGATATTGAACTAAAAAGAGAAGATATAGTGACGGTATATTCTATATTAGAATTTAGAGAAGAATATAAAGTAACTATAGACGGGGAAGTAAAAAATCCAGGAGAGTATGAATATTTTGAAAATTTAACTTTAAATGATTTAGTTATTCAAGTAGGTGGATTAACTGGTTCTGCTTCAAAAAGAGTTGAAATTGCTAGAATGATTAAATCTGATGCTATTGATGATGCAGATCCTAAACGTATAGAATTGGTTGAGTTGGAGATAACCGCAGATAATAACGAGCAGATTAAAAACTTTGTTTTAAGACCTTTTGATGTTATTAATATTCGTAGAATGGCAGTTTATGAGAAACCAGAGATGGTTAAAGTAAGTGGAGCAGTTACTTATCCAGGAAAATATGTTCTAGCAAATAAGAAAGAAAAAGTTTACAATGTGGTAATGAGAGCTGGAGGACTTACATCTATAGCTAATTTAGATGGGATGAAGATTAAACGACCAATCAAAGAGGAACAGATTGAGCAATTAGAAAGCATAAATCTTAACTTGGAAAAGAAAGAAACTTCAGAAAAGAAAGAAGGAATTATAGAAGAATCAGATCTTAAAACTAATGATACACTTAAATCTAAATTATCAAAAAAATTAAGAGACGAACTAAAATATACGACTATTCCTGTCAATTGGGAAAAAATTGTAAAAGACAAAAATCATTATTCTAATGTTACCTTATTTCCTGGAGATGAAATTGAGGTTGCAGTGTATAACGAAGGGGTAAAAGTTACAGGTAACGTTTTGCTTACTTCCGAAATTCCATATAGAAATGGAAAAGGATTTAAATATTATATTAATTCTGTTGGTGGTGTAGATAATAAAGGGTGGAAGAGAAAGGCTTATATAATTTATCCCAATGGAAAAGCAGCCGTAACAAGTTCATTTTTATTTTTTAGATCTTATCCAAGAGTAGAACCAGATTCACAGATTGTTGTACCTGAGAAGCCTGAAAAGAAAAAGATGAGTGCGGGAGAATGGGCTGGTCTTGGAACAGCATTTGCTAGCTTAGCATTATTAATTGTAACTGCTTTTAAATAGACATTTGATGAATGCAAATATTGAAAATGATGAAGTATCATTAAAAGATTTAATACAAAAATTAAGAGATTGGTATCTGTATTTATTGTCAAATTGGAAAGTTATAGTTTTGGCTGGAATAATAGGTGGATCTCTAGGTTTATTATACTCATTCACTAAAAAGCCTGTTTATACTGCAACGTTAACATTTGCATTAGAGGATGAAAAATCAGGAGGTCTGGGTGGAGCACTAGGCTTTGCTAGTTCATTTGGTTTAGATATTGGAGGAAGCGGAGGAGGTATTTTTGCTGGTTCAAATTTGACTGAGTTATTCAAATCAAGATCAATGGTTGAGAAAACATTACTTACACCAGTTAAGGTTGACGGAAAAGTAATTTCTTTAGCAGAGATGTTTATCCAAAATAATAAATGGAGGGAGAGCTGGTCGGATAAACCAAAATTGGAGTCAATTAAATTTTTGCCGAATTCAGATAGAGAAAGGTTTACCCGCGTACAAGATAGTATAATAGGGAGTATCTATTCAAATTTATTAAAAGGAGGATTATCGGTTGGTCAGAAAGATAAAAAAATAGCAATAACGAGTATTGATGTAATGTCAGGAGATGAGTTGTTTGCTAAATATTTTTGTGAAGCTTTGGCTAAACAAGTTGGAATGTTTTATGTTACAACAAAAAGTAAGAAAGCTAGAATGAATATGGATATCTTAGAGCGTCAAGTCGATTCAATTCGGAAAGAGCTGAATGGAGCTATTACAGGTGTAGCAGTAGCCACTGATAATACTTTTAATCTAAATCCAGCAATGAATGTACGTAAATCAATATCTTCGAGACGACAGGTTGATGTTCAGGCAAATACTGCTATATTAACAGAACTGGTTAAGCAATCAGAATTAGCTAAAGTAACACTACGTAAAGAAACGCCGTTAATTCAAGTTATAGATAGACCAATTTTGCCATTAGCTAAAGAAAGATTTGGTAAAGCAAAAGGAATTGTAATGGGTGGTTTTATAGGAGTGTTTTTAATGTTGTTTTATTTGCTATTTTCGAAAATTTTTAGAGATTTAGTTAAGTAATTTTGTACTTAAAAAACAATGAAGAATTATACTTTCAAAGTTCAGAAAATTAGAAATAAATAACCAAAGTTATACATATAATTCACTTCTCACAAAGAAATAGGTTAAAATAATCATTCCTGTAAGTCCTGAATACTACCGTCCAACACAAGTTTGTATGTTAATTGGAGATTCTGCCAAATTAAAAAAATTAGATGGGAAGCTTAAATCTGATTTAGTTGCATTAGTTAAAGAAATACTAGCTAGTGAATTGGAAAGCATAAATAGATTGGATATGTTACTTTGAATAATGTGATTTCAATATAAGTAAGCATATAGAAATTATAACAATGTAAGTAAATAGATTAATCTAACTAAAGTAAAAAATAAAGTTACGAATTTAAGCAGTAAAACTAGTACTTATTAAAATTATGCGGTAAAGTAATTTTAATTTATGTAAAAAGATTTAATATTTCAAGGATGTTACGTTTGCTATCTTGAACCAACAATTCTTTAACATTTTTTGATACTTTTTATTCTTTAGATAAAAAGAAAAAATAAATAAGGTTTTAAGAAGGATGTAACTATACATTAGCTTCATTTATAGAGAATATATAAAAAAATGTCACTTAGAAAACAAGCAGTATCTGGAATGATTTGGACTTTCTTACAGCAGTTTGGAAGTCAATTAATATCTTTCGTAGTATCACTGGTACTAGCCAGACTTTTATTGCCAGAAGAGTTTGGACTTATTGGTATGTTAACCATTTTTATGGGAATTGGATCCGCTCTATTTAATGGTGGATTAACGAGTTCACTCATAAGAACTCAAGAATGTACACAAGAAGACTATTCCACTGTATTTTACTTTAATTTTGCAGGGAGTATTCTAATTTATGGAATTCTTTTTATGGTGGCACCTTGGATAGCTAAATTCTATCACCAACCTAGTTTAACAAGTATAACTAGAGTCTATGGTTTGACCTTTATACTTTCAGCTTTTGGTACTGTACAAAATACAATTCTGACTAGAGAATTAAAATTTAAAAAGTTGGCAATTATAAGTTTACCTGCTTTAGTTATTAGTAGTGTAGTTGGGATTTTAATGGCATATTTGAATTATGGTGTATGGAGCTTAATTGTTTCAACTTTAGTCAATGTGTTTTTTGTAAGTTTTTTTTTGTGGTTTAATGCAAAATGGTACCCGAAATTAATTTTTAGCAAAGATAAATTTATCCAACATTTTTATTATGGTTATAAATTAACAATATCTGCCATTTTAGATACTATTTTTACAAATATTTATCACATTGTTATTGGTAGGTTTTATTCTCCCACACTAGTAGGATACTATACTCGTGCCAATACCTTAATGATGCTCCCTGTAGGGAATATTTCTGGGGCACTTAATAAAGTGGTTTTTCCTCTGTTTTCTAAAGTTCAGGATGATCTTCCTAGGTTTAGAAATTCTTATAAACAAATTATGCAAATGGTCCTATTTATAATTACTCCAATTATTGTATTAATGGGATTGTTAGCTAAACCTTTGATTGTTTTGTTGTTCACTGATAAATGGCTTGCTGTTGTACCAATTTTTAAAATTATATGCTTTACAGGAATACTTTACCCAATTCATTTGTATAATTTGATCGTCCTGGAAGTTAAGGGAAGAAGTGACTTGTTTTTAAAATTAGAAGTATTTAAAAAAATATTATTAACAATTATTTTAATTATAAGTTTTTTTTATGGATTTTATGCTTTGTTATGGGGACAATTAATCTTTTCTATATTAGCATTATTCATTAATACACATTATGCGGGAAAGATATTGGAGTACAGTATGTGGCAACAAATGAGAGATATCTTGCCAATCTTCATTTTTGCTGTAATAATGGCGGCAATTACTTTTATAGTTGATAGAATGTTGACTAGTCAAATTGATATTGTAAGATTAATTTTAGGAAGTTTATCTGGTAGTTTGACTTATTTATTAGTTGCTTATCTGTTTAAATTTGAAAGCATACAGGATATTAAAAATCTAATTTTAAAAATATGATACCAGTAACAAAACCTTTTTTGCCTCCTCAAGAAGAATACCAACAATTAGTCGATGGTATCTGGAAACGCAAATGGCTAACCAATATGGGACCTTTGGCAAGCGATTTGGAAATGAATCTGAAGGATTATTTAAGAGTTAATCATTTATTGTATGTGACTAACGGTACGGTGGCTTTGCAGATGGCAATCAAAGCTTTGAATATAACAGGCGAAATTATTACGACACCTTTTTCCTTTGTTGCAACCACTTCTACTATTGTTTGGGAGGGATGCACACCGGTTTTTGTCGATATAGAGGAGAAGAGTTTAAATATAGATGTTACCAAAATAGAGGCTGCCATCACAGAAAAGACTGAAGCGATACTTGCAACGCATGTTTACGGGAATCCTTGTGATGTTCAGGTGATTGATAAAATTGCCAAAAAGCACAATCTGAAAGTGATTTATGACGGAGCTCATGCTTTTGGTGTAAAAGTAGATGGGAAATCTATATTTGAATATGGTGATATTTCAACCTGTTCTTTGCATGCGACGAAGCTCTATCATTCTATTGAAGGGGGGTTAATTATTACTAAAGATGCAGAGTTATTGAAAAAACTGGCCTATATCCGTAATTTCGGAATTTCTGGTTTTGATTCTTTTGCCGAATTGGGTATAAACGGAAAAAATTCGGAGTTTCATGCGGCCATGGGATTGGTAAATCTGAAGTATATACAAGAAATATATGAGAAGAGAAAAGAGTTAACAATGCATTATAATGCAAAATTAAAAGGATTGAAAGCCTATCGTCCTCTTTGGCATAGTGAGTCCAGTGAAAATTATTCTTATTACCCTATAGTGATAGAAAGCGAGGAATTGCTACAGAATATTAAAAAGTTTCTAGATGGTCATGAGATTTTTACCCGTCGTTATTTTTATCCGTCTTTGGCCAATACTTTACCTTATTTGGAGCCCCAAGATTTGGAGGTGACAGATACTGTTTCGAAACGTGTTCTATGCCTTCCTTTGTATTATGATTTGACATTGGAAGAAGTTGATTTGATTTGCCGTTTAATGTTAAGAGTTCAAAATAATTAATAAAATATGTATAATATAGCAGTAACAGGAGTAGGAGGAGGTGTAGGACAAAGTATTCTTAAATCCTTAGAAGGAACTGGATATAATGTTATAGCCTTAGATGGGGAATTATTAGCAGCAGGATTATATGCGACGAATAATTCTTATTTAATACCCTATGCAAATAGTCCGAAGTATATAGAAGAATTATTAGAAATTTGTAAAAGGGAAAAAATTTCATTGTTATTTCCTGGTCTGGATGCAGAGCTGATGCCGTTATCTTTAAATAGAGAAGCTTTTGCTAAGATTGGAACTACTGTTGTAGTTAGTCGACCAGAAGTAGTTGATATTTCAGATAATAAGCAGGAAACATACAATCAACTAATAGAAGCAGGAGTAGTTGTACCTCTAACTGTTTCTATGGAAGATTTTACTCCAACTGAAGAGAGTTTTCCTGTAATTATAAAGCAAAAAGTAGGTGGTGCTCGATCTAAAAATATTTTTTTAGCAAGAAATAAAGCTGAATTTGAAATAATAAGTGATAAAATTGGAAACAATATATCTGATTTTATTGTTATGGAATATATTGAGGGAGATGAATATACTTGTGGAACTGTAAATTTGGATGGCAGTTGTAAAGGTGTGATTGTAATGAGAAGAATTTTGCGAGACGGTGATACACATAAATGTTTTTCTGTAATAAATCCTATTATTGAAAAAGCTGTCAGAAATGTTGTTGAGGCAATTAAACCATTTGGAGCTTGTAATATTCAGTTGAGAATGAGAGATAATATTCCATATGTATTTGAAATTAATGCCAGATGTTCGGGAACTACTGCATCTAGAACACTTTGTGGTTTTAATGAACCGAAAATGATTGCTGATTTTTTGCTAAAAAATATACAGCCAGAATATGAGATAAAAGAGTTGACAGTACTTAGATATTGGAAAGAATTGGTAGTTGACAATAAGGATGTTGAGAATTTGAAAAAAGATACTCATCTAGGTTTAAGAAATTATAGCAGTTTATGATACTATTTACAGGTTCAGGTGCAATCGCAAATACTTTCGCAAAATATTACGATTGTGAAATTATTTCTGCAAGAAGTATGGATGATGATACTTTAGCGAATAAAATTAAAGTAGCAGATGTTATTATTCATAATGCTGCACTTATAAATAGTAATGACTTGTCGGAGTTTGTGGACGCTAATTTTATTCTTACAAAGCGTATTTTAGAAATTATAAGTACTATAAAACCCAAAATAAAGTTTATTAATTTAAGCTCAATGAGTTTTTTGAAGGATGAAAATCAGTATCTAAATTCTAAAGAAATGAGCAATTATGCTTTTTCTAAATATTTAAATGAACTTTTTTGTTTAAAGTACCCAATTGAAAATATATCAAATGTAAGATTTTCTACCATTTTTTATGGCGATTTTAGGAGAGATGGATTGTCAAAAATTGTTTATGATTGTTTTTTTGAAAAAAAAATAACAATTTATAATAACGGAGAAGCAATAAGAGATTTTATTCCAATAGAAATAGCAGTTCAGTATTTGTACAAATTAACAAACTTGAAAACATTACCCAAAATTATTAATATTGTTTCAGGTAGAGAAACAAGTTTTAAATATTTTGTAAATAAGTTAGTTGAATTAAATCCAGAAATAGAAATCTTCAATATTGAAATTGAGACACCGAAAATCCTTTCTGAGTTTTCAAAAAGTGGAATAGCTGAGTTGGGAGAAATAGATTTTAATATAGATGAATTATTCGAAAAATATGCCTTAGAGATCAATGAAAACATTAATATTTAGTGATGTGCATGGTAATCTTCCAGCATTTGAAAAAATGTTAAAAACTGAAGCCGATTGTGAAGAATTTATTTGTTTGGGGGATTTAGTAAATTATGCTCCTTGGAGTAATGAGTGTGTTGATTTAGCAGCTTCACTATCTAATGTTACACTATTAATTGGAAATCATGAGGAAGCTTTTATTAATGGCTTCTATCCGGGTGAAAACAGTTTGGTCCAACGATTTTTTTCCCAAAATTTTGATGATTTCATGCAATTTGATGCTATAAAAAAATACATCAAAGACTGTAGAGTAGGAAACTATATATGTCAACATACAATATTTGACAAATATATATATCCAGATACCGAAATAATTTTAGATAATAATTATATAATCGGTCATTCCCATCATCAGTTTAAATATGAAAATAATAATTTTACGCTTTACAATTCTGGCAGTGTAGGGCAAAATCGAAAATTTATTAATTTAATAAATTATTTGGTATACGATAATTCCAATGGACGTATTGAAATGAAAAAGTTGATATACGATGTCGATTTGGTTATTAATGAAATGAAAATAAAAAAATTCCCTGAAGAATGTATAAATTATTATTTGCAGAAAAAAAGATATAACCAAAATACTTAGAAAACTGCACTATTCGAGATGCTCTACTTATTAGGAAAATAATTGCGCTTTTGAGCTAAATTAAGTTATGTCTGTTTAACTATTAGTTTTTCAAAAATGGCATTTTTAATAAGAGTACTTGTTATTAAATTATTGGATTAGTAAATTGTTATTTCGAAAATTTACTCAAGTTTTAGAGGTAGTATATTTGCTGATAATTTCTGGTAAAACTGTTTTGTGTGCTCAGGGCGCAACAGTAAAAATTATAAAAAAAAATCGAATTTTAAAAAAAAAACACATGAATGATCCCATGGTTTCTGTAGTAATGATGACTTATGGACATGAAAAATATATTACTCAGGCTATCGAAGGAGTTTTAATGCAGAAATTCGATTTTGATATAGAATTGATTATTGCGAATGACTGTTCTCCCGATAAGACAAATAGCGTCGTTGAACGAATAATGGAGGAGCACCCGCGAGGGAATTGGATTAAATACACTTCTCACAAAGAAAACAAAGGGGTGATGTCCAATTTTGTTTGGGCTTTAGAACAGTCTAAAGGCAAATATATTGCAATTTGCGAAGGCGATGATTATTGGACAGATTCTTTAAAATTGCAAAAACAAGTTGATGTTTTGGAGAATAATCCTAAATTGACGGGATGTTTTCATAATTCTGAAGAACGATATTGGAATGATTATACTAAAGCTTCTTCGCTATATTTAAATATTGGGGGAGCAAGAGAAGTTAGTCTGCAAGATATGACTATGAACAATATAGCACCTACAGCCTCTATTGTTTTTAGAACCCCTGTGCCCAAAGAAGTTTTTAGTAATGCCTTTGTAAATTTACCCATTGGTGATTGGCCATTACATTTATTGAATTTAAGAAAAGGAAATTATTATTATATTCCGCAAGTTATGAGCGTTAGGCATTTATATGTTGAAAGTACATGGGGAATGCAAGACCAAATTAGAAATAGAAACATAGTTTTGAATGTTTATGATATATTAATTAATTCTAATTGGTTTTCTTTAAGTACAATTCAAAATCTAAAAAAAGGGAAAAATAATTTGAGGAATCCAGAAAATCCGTTTTTAAAAATTTTGAAATACCGTTGTAAGCGTCTTCTGTCTTTACTAACGAAAAGGTAGGTTTACTTCAGTTTTATTCTTTTTTATAAACTATTTTTATAGCTTTCTTTTTTTTATATTAACCATTGTTAAAAAGTGTGATAGGTGTCAATTCAAATCAGTTGTGTTTATTTGCAAGTATTAGTTTTGTATTCATTTTTTTGCTTATTCTACTGCTGTTTTTCTAGATATTTTGAAGATTTGGAAAGACAGGTAAGATATTGAAGTTTTATTATAATTGCTTTAGCAAAGTTTTTTTATTTGAATATTGGAATTGACTCTGCTCGCTTAGCATCGGCTATTTTAATAATTCTAAAAATGTTTTATGTTTTGTATAGATCTAATAATTGTATTAAATAATTTAAATAAATTATGATCGAGTTTTTGTTGAATATTAGAAGAAAATACCAATCGAAATCGAGGTATAATTCTTTTAAAGATTATATTAAAATTGGAAGCTCTCATCTTTTAGATGCTTTTAGAATTAATTTAAACAATCCTTTGAAAGAGAAAATCTATCTTTCGGTTGGAAATGATACAATTTTAAATTGTCAAATTACTTTCGAATCTGAAAAAGGGGAAGTATTAATTGGTAATAATACTTTTATAGGAGGGAGTAATCTTATATGTAGGAATAAGATTACTATTGAGGACAATGTGTTTATAGCTTGGGGAAGTTATGTATATGATCATAATTCACATTCTTTAGATTATAAAGACAGAGAGAATGACATTATTCAGCAGTTGAGTGATTATAGACTAGGTCAAAATTTTATTGCTAATAAAAATTGGGATGTTGTTCAATCAAAACCAATTTTAATAAAAGCTAACGCTTGGATAGGTATGAATTGCATTATTTTGAAAGGTGTTACCATTGGTGAGGGAGCTATAGTTGGAGCGGGAAGCGTTGTATCTAAAGATGTGCCAGATTGGACAGTCGTAGGAGGTAATCCTGCAAAAGTTATAAAAATATTACCAGAAAGTTTAAGGAAAAAATGAAGATACTATTCGACGAACAGATATTCACTCAGCAAAAATATGGAGGTATTTCCAGATATTTTTTTGAATTGATTAAAAGATTTGATGAAATAGAAAATAGTTGTGAGGTAGCAACTCTTTTTACTGATAATGCTTATTATAACAAACGATTTAACCCTAAACTGAATAGGTTTTTGCCTGATTCTCATTTTAAGGGAAAGAAAAGAATAACAAATTATCTTAATGAAAGGAAATCGATAAGAGAAGTTCAGAAAGGAAATTTTGATCTGTTTCACCCCACTTATTATGATGATTATTTTCTTGATAGATTAAAAGGGAAGCCTTTTGTGGTTACTTTTTATGACATGATACACGAGAAATTTTCAAATCAATATGAAAGTTTTAAATCAGATATTAAGATTTTTGACAATAAGAGACGTTTGTTAGAAAATTCGAGTAAAGTAATTGCAATATCTGAAACAACAAAAAAGGATATTATTGAATTTTTTGATGTTGATCCTTCAAAAATAGATGTTGTCTATTTGGGAAATTCGCTTCAGAATTTTGATATTGAAAATAAACCTTTGATTGAAGAAGATTATATTTTGTTTGTAGGTAACAGAGAAAATTATAAAAATTTTAATTTTTTTATTTCAGCTATAGCTCAATTATTAATTGATACTAATTTGAAATTGATTTGTGCAGGTGGTGGTGATTTTTCTCCACAAGAAGTAGTTTTAATACAAACCTTGAATTTAGAAAATCGTGTTGTTTTAAGAAAAATAATTAATGATGATGTATTGGCCAATTATTATGCCCATGCCTTATTTTTTTGTTTCCCAAGTTTATACGAAGGATTTGGAATTCCAGTATTAGAATCATTTGCTTGTGGTTGTCCAGCACTCTTGAGTAGTGGAGGTTCGTTGCCTGAAGTAGGAGGTGAGGCTGCACTTTATTTTGACCCGCGTAATGCAGAATCTTTGAGAAAATCTGCACATGAATTGATTAATAATCAGGTTTTAAGACAAAATTTGAGTGAAAAAGGTTTTGAAAGATTGAAACAATTTTCCTGGGATGCCACCTTCTTAGAGACTTTAGAAGTTTATAAATCAGTGATATAAGGAATATAATGGGGGAAATATATACAAAAACGGCTCTTATTACAGGGATTAGCGGACAAGATGGGGCTTATCTCTCTAAATTATTATTAAGTAAAAATTATAAAATCATTGGAGTAACAAGAAGTCATCATGAAGATAATTTAAGTAAACTTAAAAGACTTGGTGTTGATAGTGATATAATTATGGAGGAATGTGATTTACTTGATATATCAAGTATAATCAACATGATTAATAAATACAAACCCGATGAAATTTATAATTTGGCGGCACAGAGTTCTGTTGGATTGTCATTTACACAACCTATAGGTACAATAAATTTCAATATTGTTTCGGTACTAAATTTGTTAGAAGCCATTCGTATTATTAAACCGGATGTTAGATTTTATCAAGCATCGAGTAGTGAAATGTATGGAAAAGTAACAAACTTACCTGTTACCGTAAATACTCCGATGCATCCATTGAGTCCGTATGCTATTTCAAAAGCATCAGCACATTGGATAGTAGTTAATTATAGAGAGTCTTATGGGGTATATGCTTGTAATGGTGTCTTATTTAATCATGAATCTTTTCTGAGATCTAATGGTTTTTTTGTTAAAAAAGTTTTGCAAGAAACGGTTAGAAACCAGAATAATGCTAATTGGGTTTTGAAGGTCGGTAGTATTGATATTAAAAGAGATTTTGGATATTCACCAAGTTATGTAGAAGCAATGTGGTTAATGTTACAAGCTGAAAAGGCAGATGATTTTATTATTTGTTCAGGAAAAAGCATAACGTTGAGATCTATTATTGAGTATGTCTTTAAGAAACTCGATGTTTCAATAAATAAATTAGTAATTGATAACGATTTTATGAGACCAACTGACATAGAAGATATTTATGGGGACAACACGCCTGCAAAAACGAAATTGGGTTGGCAGTATGATCTCGATTTTTATCAGGTTTTAGATGTTTTAATAAAAGAAGAACTAGATTTTTTAGATCAAAAAGAAGTTGTTAATGCATAAGTTTTATTATTAGTAAACAAAAATGAATACACAATTACCTCTTATTTCTATCATAACAGTTTCATATAATGTGGTTAATACTATTGAACAAACAATACTGAGTGTAATTAATCAGGGATTTGATAATTACGAATACATCATAATTGATGGAGGCAGTAAGGATGGAACTTTAGAGATTATTAAAAAATATGAAGATAAAATTACTCTTTGGATATCAGAAGCAGATAAAGGGATTTATGATGCAATGAACAAAGGAGTTCTATTAGCAAAAGGTGAATGGGTTAATTTTATGAATGCCGGAGATTTGTTTGCAAATAACATTTCTAAGTTGTTAAATGACGCCCTGGTAGATAAAAATCATGATGTCATTTATGGTGATGTTTTTATAAAAAAAAATGGAGTTTTAAGTCTTGATAAAGCAAGAGAGATATATCAGTTGAACTATTCTCTTAATTTTTGTCATCAAAGTTCTTTTGTAAGAAGAGAAATATTGGTTAAATATCCTTTTTCTTTAAATTATAAAATATCTTCAGATTATAATTTGTTTTTAAATTTATTTATCAAAGGCTATAATTTTCATTACATAAAAAGTGCCATCTCAATATTTGAATATGGTGGAATTTCTTCTGGAACTAGTAAAAAATATATTAAAGAACGATTTTTAATTTTATCTAATTCCCATAAAGGATTTAAGAATAAAGTTTGGTTTAATTATAAATTTGTTAAAATGCTGCTTCCATTTAATAGAGCTACTATCTTAAATTTTTTTAAAAACTAGTTTGAAAAATATTCTTATAATTCACCACGGAAGGGGTGTTGGGGGAGGTCTAATTGCTTTGTTAGGACTTATTGAAGAACTTAAATTTAAAAATAAGGTTCAAGTTTTATGTGTCTTTGATAGTGAAGCAGTTCAATATATTGAGAAATTAGGTGTCACGGTAACTATTGCAAAGTCAAAATTTTATTCAAAATTTTATGGAATTTTTATTCATAGCGAAGCATCTTATTTTGATATAATTGATTTTTCTAGGAATTTAAAAAATATAATTAGTTTTTTTTTAAGTAAATATATATTCGCCAAAAAAGAATTATCAAACTTAAACATAGAATCTGATATAATTTATCTGAATTCTACTTTTATATCTGATTGGGCGCTGGCAGCAAAAAGGAATAAAAAAGAAACTTTTATTCATATTAGAGAGCCCCTTGCTAGAGGTGTTTTTGGAATTAGAAAAAGTATAATAAAAAGTGGCATAAATAAATATTGTGATCAAATTATTGCAATATCTAGAGATAATGCTTTAAGAGTTGGTTTAGAAGACAAAACTAATATTGTATATGATCCAGTAGTAGTTAAGGGCAGAAGCACTTCGCATGAAGTAAATCAAAATCAAAATTTTAAACATTTCTTGTATATGGGAGGAATGCAACGAATAAAAGGTTTTGAGCAATTTGTTCAAGCTTTACCTTTTTTAAATGAAAATGTTAGGATTTATTTCTTAGGAGGGGATTTCAGATTTCCAGATAACAAACTAAAAAGATTTATTTTATTTTTTGATCCCTATATGTGGAGAATTAATTCACTAATTAAGAGTTTAAATAAGTCTAAACATATTATTAAAATTGGGTTAGTTGATAATATATTTGATTACTATGCTAATTCTATATCTTTAATCTCTCCATTTTCAAAACCTCATGCAGCGCTTCCTATTTTAGAATCATTTTCAGTGGGGAAACCAGTAGTTGTTTCTGATATTATGGGTATGGATGAATTAGTTGATTTAAATAATGGATTGTTTTTTAAAAATGGAAGTGGCGAAGAATTGGCAAACGCAATAAATAAAATGTCAACTTTAAATAATTCTGAATATTTGAATATGTGTAATAATGCAAAGAATAAGTTTGTTGAAATATTAGGGCAAAATCAATCTGTACAATCTATCATTGATAAGCATTTTTTATCAATTTAATAAGCTCATAAAAAGTAGTATCAAAAATATTATTATATAGTAAGGTTTTAATATATTAATTAAAAGATCCAAATTACTTCTAAGAATTTGGTAAGATACTTTTATTTTAGGATTTTATAATATTATAATAAATAAAAAATTAATGATAAATATAAAAAATAAAGAATCAGATGATCAAACTAATTGGATGCATTATCTTATATTTTTTATAGTAATATTTGTTTCTGATGATACTTTTAACTTTGGTACCAACGAGAATCTAGTTTATATTGCAGTAAAATACCTAATATACCTTTTGTTAACAGTATATCTACTGACGATTTCTAACTTAAAGTTTTTGACGATTTTAACTAAGAGTAGTTTAGTCTTTTATTTTATAGTCTTTTCCGTTTTTATCACCGTTTTTTTGAATTATGACTTTTCTGGGGGCTATGTTTATCAAATATGGTTGTTTTTTTTAGCTTTGATAATTGTAAATTTTTATTCATATAAAAATTTTATAGATGTTTATTTGAAACTAATTTATATTTTAAGTTTGATTTCATTAATCATATTTGTAATTGCGTCAATTTCCTTATCTTTTTTTGAAATATTCCCAGTCCAATATAATTCGGCTGGAGCAACAATGTATAATTTAGGAGTTGCTATTGTTTTTGCTGACGGTAGCTATGTAAGGAATACTAGCATTTTTAGGGAACCAGGTGTTTTTATGATTTATTTAAATATAGCAATATTATTTGAGTTGTTTTTTAAAAGTGAAATCAATAAAAAATATCTTTTTGTTTTCATATTGGCCTTATTTAGCACATTTTCTACAGCCGCATTTATTACAGTAGGTATTATCTTTATCTCATTCTTGTTTACAAATAACAAAAGTAAAGCCTCAATAAAAAATAAAAGTTTAATTGTTGGATTACTGTCGATTGGTTTTATAGTTGTTCTTTTGTCGGGAGAACTGTATAGCATGATTTTTGAAAAAATGGGAAAAGATAACATTGGAGATGGTAGCTCACTCGCTAGAGCGATGTCCGTTCTAGCTAATTTCAATATTTTTTTGGATAATATTTTCTTTGGTGTAGGAATTAAAAATTATCCATTGTTCTTTGAAAAATACACTCGTGCCCTTATTGGTTTTGGATTGGATGTAGGAAATAACACCAATACAATTACGACAATATTAGCTGTTTATGGATTTTTATTTGGTTTTTTATTTATTTATATGCTGATTAGTTTCGCAAAAAAAACATCTAATTCAATCATTGTTAGAACTTTTATATTTTTGGTTTTGATTATGTTATATAGTAATGAAGAATTAAGATACTCTTTAATGTCGGCAACATTTTTAATGTGGGGGTTACTTAGTAGAAAAAAAGTAGAAAATTAAAATAAGTTTATTGTGAAGATTTTAATAGTATCGTATGATTTTTATCCTGAAGCTAAGCCTAATACTTACCGTTGGTTTAATATCGCAAAAAAATGGGTTGACGAAGGTATAGAAGTACATGTTATTACCGCTAATAAAAATGCTTATCTAGAATTTGAGGAAATTGAAGGAGTTAAAATTTATAGGACAACGGAGTATTTTTTAGGGAATCTCAAATATAAATTTAGGGGGAATCTTCAAATCAATTCTCTGGACATGAATAAACAGAGAATAACTTTTAAAGTTGCAGTAAAAAAAATGTTTAGAAAAATTTATGATTTGACATGGTCAAATTTATATTGGCCTGATCATTCTTTTCTATGGCAATTTTCTGCCGTTCCTATGGCCTCAAAAATTATTGATGAAAATAAAATTGATAAGTTAATTACTGTATCATGGACATTTTCTGCCCATCGAATTGGTTATAAGTTAGCGAACAAACATAAAAATCTTTACTGGCTTGCAGATACTATAGACCCATTTAGTTACAACGCAAAGGTCAATAATACATTTCTCTATGGTAAATTAAACAGGGCATTCGAGAAAAAAATATTTGAAAAGGCAGATTTAAATTGTGTATTGACAGATAGAATAAGAAAAAAATATGTATCACTATTTCCAAATTTAGAAAATAAAATAGTTGTAAATAACAATGTTTTTATTCCTACTGATTACAACTATTCGAATGAAAAAAGTTTGGAAGAGAAAAAAATAAAAATAGTTTTTTTAGGAACCTTAAGTACTAGTACTAGATCCCCAGAAAATTTGCTTATTTTATTAAAAAAATTAGTGATTAGATATCCAGATCTGAACTTTACTTTTGATTTTTATGGAGATCTTACTGATACTGTTATACTTTTTCAGCAATATCCACAATTATTAAATGATCATATCAAGTTGAATGGATTTATCGATAGAACTCAATTGAACTTAGTTATAAAAAATGCTGATGTCCTATTGAATATTGGTAACAATAATGAATATCAAGAGCCAAGTAAACTTATAGAATATATGTATTCAGGAAAAAAGATACTTAATATTTGTTCTATTATGAATGATACTTCAGCTGAGTTATTAAAGATATATCCGCTAAGCTTAAGTATTTTTTCAGATGAGATAGATCGTATGGAATCTGTTGAAAAAATGGTAGATTTTTTTCAAAAAGATGCTATCATTGATGAAGAATCTTTGAAAAGTATTTTAAAAGACTATCTATTCGAAAATGTCGCGAATAAATATCTAAGTTTTATATCAGAAAGGAAACAATAGGGTTTCATCGTTTAAATTAAAGGAAGAAAATATAATATGTTCAAAGATAAAATATTACTTATAACAGGAGGTACAGGCTCATTTGGTAATGCAGTTTTAAATAAATTTCTTACTACAGACCACTTTAAAGAAATTCGTATTTTTTCACGAGATGAAAAAAAACAAGACGATATGCGTAATCAATTAAAAAGTGATAAACTGAAATTTTATATTGGTGATGTAAGAGATTATAATAGTGTAGAAAGAGCTATACGGAATGTTGATTACGTTTTTCATGCTGCAGCTTTAAAACAAGTGCCTTCATGTGAGTTTTTCCCATTAGAAGCAACTAAGACAAATGTAATAGGAACGCAAAATGTTATCGATGCGGCTGTTGCAAATAAAGTAGCAAAGGTTATTTGTTTGAGTACAGATAAGGCCGCTTATCCAATTAATGCTATGGGGATATCTAAAGCATTAATGGAGAAAGTTGCTGTAGCTGCATCTAGAAACTCTAAAGATACCACCGTTTGTTTAACAAGATACGGGAACGTTATGGCTTCAAGAGGATTTGTTATCCCTTTATTTTTGAAACAAATAAAAGAGGGTAGTCAGATTACAATTACAGATCCTAATATGACTCGTTTCTTAATGTCATTAGATGAAGCTGTAGATTTAGTTTTATTTGCATTTGAACATGGAAATCCAGGAGATTTGTTTGTAAACAAGGCTCCAGCAGGTACGATTGGGGATTTGGCACAAGCATTAAAGGAGCTTTGTAATTCGAATAACGAAATTAAAATTATAGGAACGCGTCACGGGGAAAAACTTTATGAAACCTTGTGTACACGTGAGGAAATGTTAAAAGCAGAAGATATGGGAGATTTTTATAGGATTCCAGCTGACAATAGAGATTTGAATTACGCGCAATATTTTTCAGAAGGTGAAAAAGATATTTCATTTATTGAGGATTATCATTCTCATAATACCGAACAGCAAGGTGTTGAAGGAATGAAAACATTATTATCAAAATTACCTCTTATAAGAAAAGAAGTGTTTGGAGAAGATGTAATTCAAATGCCAGGATAGTAAGTTGCTTTAAAATTAATTTGATAAATAATATTTTAAAGAATAAACATAAATATGTTAAAAGTAGGGATAACTGGGCAGGCAGGGTTTGTTGGTACACATTTATATAATACATTAGGACTTCACCCGGAAGAATTTCAGAGAATAGAATTTCAGAAAGATTATTTTGATGATGATGATCTATTAAATGAATTTGTAGCAAAGTGTGATGTAATAATTCACCTTGCTGCAATGAATCGTCATCATGATCCACAGGTAATCTACGATTCTAATATTGGGTTAGTTAAAAAATTAATTCATTCCCTTGAAATTTCGAACAGTAAAGCGCATGTTATTTTTTCGTCGTCTACTCAAGAAGAAAGGGATAATCTTTATGGAAAATCTAAAAAAGAAGGCCGTGAAATGATGTCTGCATGGGCAGAAAAATCTTCGGGAAAATTTACAGGTTTGATTATACCAAATGTTTTTGTGACCTTTTGGCCATCCTAATTATAATTCAGTAATAGCAACTTTTAGTCATAAGATATCTAGAAATGAAAGCCCATCCATTGATATTGATGCTGATTTAAAATTAATTTATGTAGGAGAATTGGTTGATTTTATTTTAAAAGAAATAAAATCAGTAAATGGAAATGAGAAAGTAATGATAGAGCATACTTCGCAATGTAAAGTTTCTCATCTTCTAGCTTTATTAACATCATATAAAGAAGAATATCAGGATAAAGGTATAATTCCAGTTATAAATAATGTATTTGAACTTAATTTGTTTAATACTTATCGTAGTTATATTGATGTAAAAAAATATTTTCCAGTAAAATTTACGCAACATACAGATACTAGAGGTAGTTTTGTAGAAATTATTCGTTTAGGTGTAGGAGGACAAGTTTCATTTTCTACTACTGTTCCAGGAATTACAAGAGGAAATCATTTTCATACCAGAAAAATAGAACGTTTTGCTGTAATAAAAGGTAAAGCACTAATTCAGCTACGCCGTATAGATAGTGATGAAGTAATCGATTTTTATTTAGATGGCAATGAGCCTGCGTACGTCGATATGCCAATATGGTACACCCATAATATTAAAAATATTGGTGATGAAGTATTGTATACGAACTTTTGGATAAACGAATTTTTTGATCCAAATGATCCAGATACCTATTTCTTAGATGTATAATGAATAAGTGGCTTTTCTAATTATTTTATAAAAATATTAACTAATTATTGAAAAATACTATCACTTTAGGATAGAGAAAGATTATATATGAAGAAGTTAAAAGTTATGACGGTGGTTGGAACCCGTCCTGAAATCATCAGACTTTCACGTGTTATGGCAGCTTTAGATGATTCACAAGCGATTGAGCATATAATTGTACACACGGGGCAAAATTATGATTATGAATTAAATCAGATTTTTTTTGAAGATTTAAATATAAGAAAACCGGATCATTTTTTAAATGCAGCTGGAGTAACTGCTACTGAAACAGTAGGCCAAATTTTAATAAAAATTGATCCTCTTCTCGAAGCTGAAAAACCAGATGCTTTTTTAGTTTTAGGAGATACAAACAGTTGTTTATGTGCAATACCTGCTAAAAAAAGACATATTCCTATTTTTCATATGGAAGCTGGAAATCGTTGTTTCGATCAAAGGGTTCCAGAAGAAACTAATCGTAAAATTGTAGATCATATTTCAGATATTAATCTTACTTACAGTGATATTGCACGAGAATATCTATTAAGGGAGGGCTTATCTGCGGATAGAATTATTAAAACTGGTTCGCCAATGTTTGAAGTTTTAAATCATTACATGAATGATATTAATTCATCAAATATTCTTGAAAAACTTAATCTTGAAAACGAGAAATTTTTTGTTGTGTCGGCTCACAGAGAAGAAAATATAAATAGCGAGAAAAACTTCAAAGGACTAATGGATACTCTAAACTTAATTGCGGATAAATATAAATTTCCAATTATTGTTAGTACGCATCCTAGAACACAAAAAATGATTGATGCGAAACAGATTGCAATGAGACCTGAAGTCCAGTTTTTAAAACCGATGGGATTTAATGATTATAATGCTTTGCAAATGAAATCTTTTGCAGTCTTATCTGATAGTGGTACAATTTCAGAAGAATCTTCTACACTGAATTTTCCAGCTTTAAATATTAGAGATGCTCATGAGCGACCAGAGGCGATGGAAGAAACTTCAGTTATGATGGTTGGTCTAAATCCAGAAAGAATTATGCAAGCCCTTGTACAATTACAAACACAAAAGAGAGGGAAAGATCGTAATTTCAGACCGGTGGCCGATTATTCTATGCCAAATGTGTCTGAAAAAATGGTCAGAATTATTTTGAGTTATACCGACTATATTAAACGTGTAGTTTGGAGCGAATAATTAAATAAAATAATTGATTATGATTTCTGTAATTATTCCAATGTATAATTCAGCAGGTTCCATTGAAAGGGCGTTAGAGTCTGTTATTAATCAAGATTATGATGGCTTGATAGAGGTTATTGTCGTGAATGATGGTTCAAAAGATGATTCTGTTAAAATAGTAAAAGCATTTATTGAATGTAATAATCACATAGGTATTAGCTTAATTTCACAAGAAAATGGAGGAGTTTCAAAAGCTAGAAATACGGGTTTAAAAAATGCGAAGGGTAATTATATTGCTTTTTTAGATTCTGATGATGCTTGGTTCCCAGATAAACTTAGTCGACAAACAAAAATTTTTGAAGAGAAACCAAATGTTGATTTTTTAGCAACAGCTTTTGAAGGGTTTTACATGAAAAATAGATTAGAAGGAGAGTTGATAAATGTGAAATTTATAAATTTAATATTTAAAAATTTTTTCCAACCTTCAACTGTTTTAATGAAAAAAGCTATTGTCGATAAAATTGGATTATTTGATGAAAATCAAAAATATGCCGAAGAGGGAAACTTCTTTTTTAGGGTGTCTCAGGAATTCAACTGTTTTTTTTATAATAAAAAACTAATAATTTATGGTGATGGAAAAACTGGTTTTGGTGAAAGTGGACTGAGTGCTAATCTAAAAGAAATGGAAAAAGGGGAACTTAAAAATCTTAAATTTGCCTTTAAAAATAATTGGATAAGTATTGGTACATATATAATAGCTGTTACTTTTTCTGTTCTTAAGTATTTCAGAAGAATTGTAATAGTGTTTCTTAGAAAAAAATGAATAATTATAGTATTGCTCAAGTTTTATATTTAATTTATTGTAAATTACGAGGTTTTTTTGTTTTTAAGGAAGCAAGACTTGTAAGGTTTCCAATTGATCTTCGAGGAGCAAAATATATTAAAGTTTCGAAGGGGTTTACCACAGGAGTTGGATGTCGATTAGAAGCCTATCCAATGAACCGCGAACAAACAATGTTTTTTGGAGAAAACGTTCAAATGAATGATTATGTTCATATAACGGCCATGAAAAGTGTAATAATTGGAAGTAATGTACTTTTAGCAAGTAAAATATATATATCAGATTGTTCGCATGGTAGCTATAATGGTGATGAATTTGATAGTAACCCTAATATAATACCGAATAAAAGAGCATTAATTGCTAAACCAGTTATAATTAATGATAATGTTTGGCTAGGGGAATTTGTTTCCGTATTACCAGGGGTTGTAATTGGAAAGGGAACAATAGTCGGAGCGAATTCAGTCGTATCTAAAAGCCTTCCGCCGTATGTTATTGCTGTCGGTTCACCTGCAAAACCAATTAAGGAATTTAATTTTGAAACTCAGAAATGGGTTAAAATTCAGTAAAATATGAAAAATGTATTAATTACCGGAGGAGCCGGATTTATAGGAAGTAATTTATCATTAGAATTGATTGATAAAGGATATAATATAACAGTCTTGGATAATTTATCTCCTCAAATTCATGGAGATACTCCAGAGTTAACATCTCCCTTATATAAAAGTATTAAAGATAAAGTAACGTTTATTAGAGGAACCGTAACCTCTAGAAAGGACTGGGAACTGGCTCTTGAAGGACAAAATATAATTGTGCACTTTGCTGCTGAAACAGGTACTGGACAATCGATGTATTGTATTGAAAAGTATACTGAAGTAAATATTCAAGGTACTGCAATTATGCTTGATATATTGGCAAATAATCAGAATTCTGTCGAGAAAATTGTAATAGCATCTTCGCGATCTATTTATGGAGAAGGAAAATATAGACATCCAGAATTAGGAATTGTTTATCCAAAACATAGGGGAGAAGAAAATATGTTAGCTGGAAATTTTGATCTTACATATGCAGACAACCAAAAACTGGAATTATTGGCAACTGATGAAGATTCAAAAATACATCCATCTTCGGTTTATGGAATCACAAAGCAGAATCAAGAACAGATGATTATGACTGTTTGCCCAACAATAGGTATTGCCCCTGTTGCTTTTAGATATCAAAATGTCTACGGTCATGGACAATCATTGTCAAATCCTTATACAGGAATTTTATCTATTTTTTCTACACAAATTAGAAATAATAATCCGATTCAAATTTTTGAAGACGGAAAAGAAACAAGGGATTTTGTTTTTATTGATGATGTAGTATCAGCGACAATTCTTGGAATTGAAAAAAGTGAAGCTAATGGGCAAGTTTTTAATGTAGGAACTGGTGTAGCTACAGATGTTCTCGAGGTGGCAAATTCCTTAATTAAAGCTTATGAAATAGATGTTCCTGTCACAATAACAGGTAAATTTAGATTAGGTGATATACGTCACAACTATGCGGATTTAAATAAAATTAAAAATTTATTAGGATTTGAGCCAAAAGTTTACTTTAAAGAGGGAATTGAGAAATTTTCTAAGTGGGTTTTGCAGCAAGAAATTCAAGAAGATAAGTTAAGTATTTCACTTGAAGAAATGAAGAAGAAAGGTCTGCTAAAATGATATTAAAAGATAAGCTGGATAATAAAAAAATACTTTTCTTTTCCGTTCAGACCTTTAATCTAGAGAAAGAGATTATAAAAAAGTTAGAGGAGCTTGGTGCGCAAGTTGATTACTATGATGAAAGACCTTCAAATAATAGTTTTGTTAAAGGAATTATAAGGGTTAAAAGGAATTTTTATCAGAAAAAAATAGATAGTTATTACAAGGGGATCTTGCTTAAAACTAAAAATGAAATTTATAATTATTTGTTTGTAAATAGAGGTGAGGTAGTTCCAGGATTTTTTCTTCAAAATTTTAAGAAAGATCATCCGGAGTGCGAATGTATTTTTTATACTTGGGATTCATTTACAAATCACAGTCACCCTACTCAGATATTAAAATACTTTGATAAGAAGTTTACTTTTGATCCTGATGATGCAGTAAAATTTAATTTGAATTTTCGACCTTTGTTTTATTTAGACTCTTTTAAAAACATATATAAGGACATTAATGAAAAATCTAAATATGATTTGCTTTTTCTTGGCACAGCCCATTCAGATAGATATACAATAAGTAGTAAAGTAAAAGAATGGTGCGATTTAAATAATTTGGCTTCATATTGTTATTATTTTATTCATGGTCGTTTAGTTTATTTTTATAAAAAGAAATTTGATAAGACTTTTCAATTGTTTGATTATAAGAAATTAAGCTTCAAAAGCTTAACAACGAATCAAATATTAGAATTATATAAAGATTCAAAAGTTATTTTAGATATTAATCACCCAGGCCAGAAAGGATTAACAATGAGGACGTTTGAGACTATTGGAGCAGGTAAAAAAATGATTACTACTAACTCTGAAATTAAAAAATATCCTTTTTACAATGCTAATAATATATATGTAATAGATAGAAACAGCATTGTTATGGATAAAAACTTTTTTGAATTGCCTTATGTAGAAGTTGATAAAGAATTATATTACAAAGCTTCAATAGAAGGCTGGTTAAAATGTATCTTTGTTGAAAATGAATCAAAGTATTGGATTAAAGATATAAATTAGAATGAAAATAACCATAACTGGAGCTAGTGGTTTTGTGGGGGGCAATCTTAAAAAAGATTTAGGAACTTCGAACGAAATTGAGTCAAAGAGTATCAGATATGTTCCCAATCAGGAGTTTGATCTTAAAACAGATGCAATAATTCATCTAGCGGGAAAGGCACATGACCTGAAAAATGTATCACAACCAAATGAATATTATGATGCCAATTTTGAGTTAACTAAACAACTTTTTGATGGTTTTTTGGTTTCGGACGCTAAGATTTTTATTTTTATGAGTACGGTTAAAGCATGTGCTGATGAGGTTGACGGAATTTTAACAGAAGAAGCTCAATGTAATCCTAAAACTCACTATGGCATAGCAAAGAAAATGGCAGAAGATTATATTATAAGCCAAAAAATTCCTTATGGTAAACGCGTTTATATCTTAAGACCCTGCATGATTCATGGACCAGGAAATAAAGGTAATCTCAATCTTTTATATCAATTGGTTTCTAAAGGTTTACCTTGGCCCTTAGGGGCTTTTAAAAATCAACGTTCATTTTTGAGCATTGAAAATCTTTGTTTTGTCATTAAGGAGTTGTTAGAGAACAAAATGATTCCTTCTGGTATTTATAATATAGCGGATAATGAAGTTTTGTCAACTAATGAATTAATTAAAGTTTTAGGTTCTACCTTAGGAAAGAAAAGTTTAATATGGAATATTAATTCATCTTTTATTAAATTTCTGGCTAAATTTGGAGATTATTTTCATATGCCATTAAATTCAGAACGTTTGCAAAAGTTAACGGAAAACTACGTAGTCAGTAATAAAAAAATGATTAGTGTTCTCGGAAAATCATTACCGATTGTTGCTGAAGTTGGGTTAATGAAAACATTTGAATCTTTTAAGATAAATAATAAAAAAAAATAAAAAATAAATAAATGAAAGTAGCACTTATAACAGGAATTACAGGACAAGATGGATTATATTTAGCAGAATTATTGCTGGAAAAAGGATATGTGGTTCATGGCGTTAAAAGAAGAGCTTCTTCTTTTAACACTCAACGTATTGATCATATATATCAAGATCAGCACGAAGCTAACGTAAATTTTAAGCTACATTATGGAGATTTGACAGATTCTACGAATGTTATAAGAATTATTCAAGAGGTGCAACCAGATGAAATATATAATCTTGGAGCTATGAGCCATGTTAAGGTCTCTTTTGATTCTCCAGAATATGTTGCAAATGTAGATGGTATAGGAACTTTAAGAATTCTAGAGGCAGTTCGTATTTTAGGGTTAGAAAAGAAAACTCGTATTTATCAAGCATCAACATCCGAATTATATGGTGGCTTAGCTGAGAATAAAAATGAAAAAGGCTTTTATGATGAGAATTCACCATTTTATCCGCGTTCGCCTTATGGTGTAGCTAAAATTTACGGTTTTTGGATTACCAAAAATTATAGAGAAGCTTACGATATATTTGCTTGTAACGGTATTTTGTTTAACCATGAATCACCACGTCGAGGAGAAACTTTCGTAACTCGTAAAATTACTATGGCTACGGCCGCTATTGCTTTAGGAGAGCAAGATTGTTTGTATTTAGGAAATCTAGATGCACAACGTGATTGGGGACATGCAAAAGATTATGTAGAAGCAATGTGGCGTATTTTACAACAGGATGTTGCTGAAGACTATGTTATTGCTATGGGAGAAACTACATATGTTCGTGATTTTGTTAAAATGTCATTTGCAGAAGTAGGGATAGATATCGAATTTAGAGGTGAAGGGGTAGAAGAAAAAGGATATGTTGCTTCTTGTAGTAATGCTGAGTATCAAATTGAAATAGGTAAACAAGTAATTTCTGTTAATCCACAATATTTCCGTCCAACAGAAGTAGATTTGCTTATTGGAGATCCTACTAAATCAAAAACAAAATTAGGATGGGTTCCTAAATATGATTTGGCAGGACTAGTTAAAGAAATGATGATATCTGATCTTAATTATGTTAAGAAAGAAAAGATGTTAAATGAAGTAAGATCAGCTATTAGATATTAATTTAGATATATTAGAATACTTCATATTCAAGATCGAAGAGTAACACTATGAATTTACAAGATAAAATATACGTAGCTGGACATAGAGGTATGGTAGGTTCGGCAATTTTACGTCAATTAAAAGAAAAAGGATATACAAATTTCGTATTGAAAACTTCTTCAGAATTAGATTTGAGAAATCAGCAAGCAGTAGAAGATTTTTTTGCTGAAGAAAAGCCTGATTATGTTTTTTTAGCAGCAGCAAAGGTTGGAGGTATTATTGCCAATAACACTTATAAAGGGGATTTTATCTATGAAAATCTAATGATTCAAAATAACATTATTCATCAATCTTATTTAAACAATGTAAAAAAGTTGATGTTTTTAGGATCTTCTTGTATTTATCCTAAGATGGCGCCTCAGCCATTAAAAGAAGAGTATATGCTTACAGGAGAACTAGAGTCTACTAACGAGCCTTATGCCATTGCAAAAATTGCTGGAATTAAAATGTGTGATGCGTATAGAGATCAATTTGGATGTAATTTTATCTCTGTTATGCCAACAAATTTGTATGGGCATAATGATAATTACGATTTAAAGAATTCTCATGTTCTTCCTGCAATGTTAAGAAAATTTATTACTGCAAAACGTAATAATGACTCTTCTGTTACTATTTGGGGAACAGGACACCCAAAAAGAGAATTTTTGTATGCAGATGATCTTGCCGAAGCCTGTCTATATTTAATGGAAAACTATAATGAACAAGGATTAGTAAATATTGGAGTAGGAGAAGATATTTCGATTTTAGATCTGGCTATTTTGGTAAAAAAAATAGTTGGTTTTGAAGGAGAAATTTTGACGGATACCTCCAAGCCAGATGGTACGCCTCGTAAACTAATGGATGTTTCAAAATTAAATAGTTTTGGATGGAAAGCTAAGACTAGTCTAGAAGAGGGGATTAAGAAAGTATATCAAGAAATAAAAGATACTAATTGGGAGTAAGGTCATAAAATGGAGTACACAATTTTAGGAATTGTTTTAATGATTATTATGTTGCTCTATTTTAAAGTAGCAGATCATTTTAATATAATTGACAAACCAAACCAAAGAAGTTCACATACAGAAATTACTTTGCGGGGAGGTGGAATCATTTTTTGGTTTGCAGCATTGTTATATTTTGCTCAAAATATTGAAGGTAGTTTCTTTTTCTTTACAGGAATTACTTTAGTCAGTTTAGTCAGTTTTTGGGACGATATTCAAAGTTTATCAAATAAAATCCGAATTTCAATTCATTTCCTTTCCATCACGTTAATTTTTTTTGATTTAAACTTATTTACTTTCGTCCCAATTTGGACAGTTTTAGTAAGTTACGTATTAGCAATAGGGCTCATTAATGCCTATAATTTCATGGATGGAATTAATGGTATTACGGGGCTTTATACTTTAGTAGTAATGGGGTCACTGTTGTATGTAAATACAAAAATCCAGCTTTTTACTGATGGTGTTTTTATAATATATGCAATGATTGCGAGCTTGGTTTTTCTGTTTTTTAATTATAGAAAAAAAGCAAAATGTTTTGCAGGAGATGTTGGAAGCATTGCTATTGCTTTCTGGATAATTTATTTGGTTTTAAAATTAATCCTTAAAACAGAAACTCTTATTTGGTTATTGTTTTTAGCAGTGTATGGAGTAGATGCTGTCTGTACAATTCTTCACAGACTTTACCTTAAACAGAATATTTTTGAAGCCCATCGTTTGCATCTATATCAAGTATTAAGTAATGAATATAAGATGCAACATAGAGTAGTTTCGGCACTTTATGCAGTTGTACAGACAGGGATTTCTTTTTTAGTTATTTTTCTTTATCAAAAAGTTCAAGATTCACTAGTATTCTTAATTGTCATTTCGCCATTATTGTTACTTTACTCTTCAAAATTTTATTTGTTAAACAAAAGTAATTTACGATTAAATCATGAAGCCTAAAATAATTCAGGGAGGAAAATTTTCAGATCAAAGAGGAAGTATATCGTATGTAAATGATTTTAGCTTTACTGATATTGAAAGGTTTTATATTATAAGTAATTCGAAGGAAAATCCAATCCGAGCTTGGCAGGGGCATAAATTAGATACTAAAAATTTTTATTGTCTTTCTGGTTCTTTTAATATTCATTTTATAAAAATTGATAATTGGGAAAATCCTTCAAAGGATTTAACCATTGAAACCGTTTTTGTTTCTGAATCTGATAGTAAAATTGTTCACATACCTGCGGGTTACGCAAATGCAGTAGAATCGTTGGATGAAAATTCTAAATTAATATCTTTTTCTACATTGCCGTTAAGTAATGTTAGCGAGGACGACGTTCGTTATCCGTTAGATTATTGGCATATTAATAATGGACAATAAGAGAATTTATTTGTCATTATCTCAAGAAAGCGGATTTGAGCAAGAGTATATTCAGAATGCTTTAAAGTCAAATTGGATTACTTCTGGTGACCAAATGTAGAGGAGTTTGAAAATAGACTTGAGGGGTACTTTGGAAATGAAAACTTTGTTGCTGCTTCAAACTCTGGAACATCAGCTATTCATTTAGCTCTAATCTTATTAGGTGTTAAAGCTGGCGATGAGGTAATTTGCCAAAGTATGACTTTTTCAGCTTCAGCAAATCCAATTTTATATCAGAATGCATCTCCTATATTTGTAGATAGTGAAGTTGATACATGGAATATTTGTCCAGAATATCTAGAAACTGCTATAAAAGACCGAATAAAAAAGGGGAAAAAACCAAAAGCAATTATAGCCGTTCATTTATATGGTATGCCATATAAAGTAGATGAAATAACTGCTATTGCTGATAAATATAAGATTCCAATTATTGAAGATAGCGCTGAAGCACTAGGAAGCAGTTATAAAGGAAAAAAATGTGGTAGTTTTGGAGCTTTTGGTATTTTATCATTTAATGGAAATAAAATTATTACCACTTCTAGCGGTGGTGCATTAATAGCTAGGCATAAAGAACAAAAGGAAAAAGCAATTTTTTATGCTACTCAATCAAAAGATGCAGAGGTACATTATCAGCATAGTGAAATAGGCTACAATTATAGAATGAGTAATATTTGCGCAGGAATTGGTCTTGGACAGATGAAAATTTTAGAAAAGAATATCAGTTTAAGACAAGCGAATCATTTATTTTACAGAGAGATTTTTAAAGAAGTTGAAAATGCAAAACTCTTTGATAATTCTAGCAATGACTTCATTTCTAACTATTGGCTTAATACAATACTTTTGGAAACAAAAGAAGAAAAGGAAAGTTTGAGACTTGCTTTTAACAAAGCAAATATAGAGAGTAGACCGTTGTGGAAGCCAATGCATCTGCAGCCAGTTTTTGAAAAATATCCATATTATGGAGGTAAAATTGCTGAAGAGTTATTTGATAGAGGATTATGTTTGCCATCAGGATCAAATTTAGCTAATACAGATAAAATTAGAATAAAAGAGGTTATTGTTAATTTCTTTAATGAATTTAAAATTAAAAAATGAAAATCGAAGAAACATTCATAAAAGATTTGGTAATTGTAGAACCAACAGTATTTGGAGACGAAAGAGGTTACTTTTTTGAATCTTATAGTAGAACTAAATTTGAAGATTTAGGAATTAATATTGAATTTGTTCAAGATAATCAGTCATTTTCAAAGAAAGGCACTTTAAGAGGCTTGCATTATCAAAATCCTCCTTTTGCACAGACAAAACTAGTTCGTGTTTTGGAAGGCGAAATTATTGATGTTGCAGTGGATTTGAGAAAAGATTCTCCTACGTATGGAAAAGCATTCAGTGTTTTACTATCAGCAGAGAATAAAAAACAGTTATTAGTTCCGCAAGGATTTGCACACGGATTTTCTGTTATAAGCGAAACAGCTTCAGTAATGTATAAATGCGATCAATTTTATAACAAAGCCTCTGAGGGCGGAATTAAGTACGATGATCCGTCTTTAAATATTGATTGGGGAATGAATCTGGATGAAGCAATAGTTTCAGAAAAAGATCAAATTCTTCCTTTTATTGAAAATTGTAATAGTTTATTTTAATGAAAAAAATTTTAGTAACTGGTGCAACAGGACAATTAGGATCGGAACTTTCAGTTTTAGCACCTTCTTATCCTCAATATGAATGGGTATTTGCAGATAGAACTCAAATTACATTAAATAACTTAGAAATGCTTCAATCTCAATTAGAGGCAATTCTCCCTGATATTATATTTAATTGTGGAGCTTATACTGCTGTTGATAAAGCTGAATCAGAAAAAGATTTAGCTTTTACAGTAAATCATCTATCCGTAGGGTTAATTGCAAAATATGCCAGAGAAAATAATGTTAAATTAATTCAAATTTCAACAGATTATGTATTTGATGGATCTTCTTCAGTTGCTTTAGATGAAAAAGCAGAAACAAATCCTAAAAATGTTTATGGAAAAAGTAAATTAGCTGGAGAAACTGCATGTTTGCAAGAAAATCCGGAGTCAATTATTATTAGAACTTCTTGGGTCTATAGTAAGTTTGGAAATAATTTTGTCAAAACAATGCAGCGATTGATGCAGGAAAGAGATGAAATTAATGTTGTAAATGATCAAATAGGGTCACCAACTTATGCTCCTGATTTGGCGCAAGCAATGATTGATATCATCGAATCTTCAAATTGGGTTCCAGGAATTTATAATTATTCGAACGAAGGCGAAATTAGCTGGTATGAATTTGCGTTAAGCATTAAGGAGGTTGGTGGCTACAGCTGTAAAGTTGGAGGGATTCCATCGTCATCTTATCCAACTCCAGCAAAAAGGCCAAGTTTCTCACTATTAGATAAGAAAAAGATAAAAATAGTTTATAATTTAAAAGTTCCAAATTATAAAGACAGTTTAAGAAAAATGTTTGTTTAAATTAAAAATGATTTAAAGATTTATACGACAGAATTTCAAAAGAAATCTAAAATCTAAAATCTAAAATCTAAAATCAAAATATATGAAAGGAATTATATTAGCTGGAGGTTCTGGCACAAGATTGCATCCATTGACATTAGCTGTAAGTAAACAGCTAATGCCAGTTTACGATAAACCTATGATTTATTATCCGTTATCAACATTAATGATGGCAGGAATTAATGAAATTTTAATTATATCAACTCCTCACGATTTACCACATTTTAAAAAACTTTTAGGAGACGGGAGTACAATTGGTTGTAAGTTTAGTTATGCTGAACAACCCAATCCAAATGGATTGGCTCAGGCTTTTGTAATTGGAGCTGAGTTTATAGGTAATGACAAAGTAGCTTTAGTTTTAGGAGATAATATTTTCTTCGGTACCAATATGCAACAACTTTTAAAAGACAATGCAGATCCTGAAGGAGGTGTTGTTTTTGCTTACCATGTTTCGGATCCTGAAAGATATGGAGTGGTTGAATTCGATGAAAATAAAAATGCTATTTCTATTGAAGAGAAACCATTGGAACCAAAATCTAATTACGCAGTTCCAGGACTATATTTCTACGATAATTCTGTTGTTGAAATTGCCAAAAATATTAAGCCAAGCGCCCGTGGTGAATATGAAATTACAGATGTGAATAAAGTTTATCTTGCAAATGGGAAATTAAAAGTTGGTATATTAAGTAGAGGAACTGCTTGGTTGGATACGGGAACTTTTAATAGTTTAATGCAAGCAGGGCAATTTGTGCAAGTTCTAGAAGAAAGACAAGGATTAAAGGTAGGCTGCATTGAAGAAATTGCATGGAGGCAAGGTTTTATTGACGATGCAAGACTGGAAGAATTAGCTCAGCCATTACTTAAATCTGGTTATGGAACTTATCTTTTGGAATTTTTAAAGCAAAAGAAAAAAGGTGTTAAAATTTAATTTGCACCAATAAGTAATTATTTAAAACCTTTAATTTGTATTTTTGTATAAAGTTCAAATTTTACTGACTTAAAAAATGCTAAATTGAATACAGAAAAACCAAATAACATAAGCTCTTTGCTGTATAAAACCTTTTCTCCAAGAAATCTTAGAGCAAATATCAACAATTTGAGTTATTTGCCCAGATGGATTATTGTTGCTATTGATGTAATGGTTTTATTTTTTTCATTTTCCTTTACTTATTTGCTTTTTGATGGAACTGCAATCGGATACATTATAACTTCTCATGATTTTTATTTTGTAGCGGGATTAATAACAGTTAATATATTTTTCTTTTGGCTCTTTAGAACATATTCAGGAATTATTAGGCACTCCTCATATATTGATGCAATTAAACTGCTTTTCTCTCAAATGTCAGTTTTGGTTTTCTTTCTATTTATAAATCTAATATTTGAATTATATACTGGGCATAAAGCATTTTTAAATACAGCTCTTTTTATAAATTTAGTTTTGTCGTTTTGCGGTTTGTTTTTGTATCGTGTAATTGTAAAACAGACTTTTGAAATGTATTTTTCAGAGAAAACTACAACCAAGCTTGTTAGAACAGTTATTTATGGTACTGATGCAAATGCCATTTCTGTTGCAAATGCTTTAAAATTTGAAACACCTTCTAGATTTAAAATTGTTGGATTTGTTGATAAGAATAATCAGAACGCATCTAAGCGAATGCTAGATCTGCCAATCTTAATTTTAAGAAAAAAACTTCCTGCATTAATGAGATCTGTTGCAGCAGAAGGAGTAATTATTGCAGATAAAAGTTTGACTAAAGATGAGCAACTTATTATTGTTGACCAATGTTTAGAATTTAATTACAGAGTATATACTGTACCATTGATTTCAGATTGGGAAAATCAAAAAGAAATTTCTCAGAAAGTAAAAAATATACAGATTGAAGATTTATTAGAAAGAAAACCGATAGTCTTAGATAGTAAATCAATTTCGAAACAATTAAAAGATAAAACAATCTTAATAACAGGTGCGGCTGGTTCAATTGGAAGCGAGATTGTTAGGCAGGTTCTGAATTTTAATCCAAAAAATGTAATCGTTTTGGATCATGCAGAGACACCATTACACAATTTATGCTTAGAAACTCAGGGAATGAATTTCAATACGAAAATTGTTGCAGTAATTGCTGATGTGAGAAGTAAAAAAGCTTTAGAAAAAGTTTTTAAAAATTATAATCCTCATGTTGTTTTTCATGCGGCAGCTTACAAGCATGTGCCTTTGATGGAAGAGAATCCGTCTCAAGCAATTCAAACTAATATTAAAGGAACTAAAAACCTTGCAGATTTAGCTTGTAAATATCAGGTAAAGAAATTTGTAATGGTTTCTACCGATAAAGCTGTTAACCCAAGTAATGTAATGGGGGCTAGTAAACGTATTGCAGAAAAATATGTGCAGTCTCTATTCTTAAAAAACCAAAAGGAAAAGGTTGAAGGCGGTACAAAATTTATTACTACTCGTTTTGGAAACGTTCTAGGGTCAAATGGATTTGTTGTTCCCTTATTTACTAAACAAATAGCAGAAGGATGACCAGTAACAATTACACATCAGGATATAATTCGTTATTTTATGACAATACCTGAGGCATGTCAACTGGTATTAGAGGCTGGAGCTATGGGTAATGGTGGAGAAATCTATATTTTTGATATGGGTAAACCAGTTAGAATTATTGATTTAGCACGAAAAATGATTAAGTTGGCTGGTTTCATTCCAGACAAAGAAATTAAAATTAAAATTGTTGGATTAAGACCAGGAGAAAAACTTTACGAAGAATTATTAAATGATACATCTAAGACTCTTCCAACACATCATAATAAGATTATGATTGCGCAAGAAATTCAAGATGAGTATGAAAATCTTCATAATGAGGTTGATGAATTGATCGGAATTGCTGATTTTTACGAAAATGATGATATTGTTTCAAAAATGAAAAAGATAGTTCCAGAGTTTAAAAGTATGAATTCTACTTTCGAAGTTTTAGACAAATAGTATAAAGACAAAAATATAAATTCAGTATAATCAAAAGGTGTTTTTTGTAAACACCTTTTGGCATTTTTAAACAAACTCTAAAATATTAAAAATCTTGTTAATTTTTATGATAAGGTTTTTTTTTAGTTCTTTTAAATGGATTCTAAAAATACAAATGATTGGCTGTTTGAAATAACACCCAAAAACAAGTTTTTCTCTTTAAATCTTAGAGAAGTTTGGCAATATAGAGATTTACTACTCCTTTTTGTTAAGCGAGATGTGATAACAGTGTATAAACAAACTGTTTTGGGACCACTCTGGTACTTAATTCAACCTTTGTTTACTTCTGTAACATTTACTATAATATTTAATAATGTAGCAGGAATTGATACAGGATCTGTTCCTCCATTTCTATTCAATTTAGCGGGTATTACAGTCTGGAATTATTTTACAGCTTGCCTTAATGGTACTTCAGATACGTTTAAAGCTAATGCCGCAATATTTGGTAAAGTTTATTTTCCTAGAATTATAACTCCTCTATCAGTAGTGATTTCGACTTTGATAAAATTCGGAATCCAATTCCTGATTTTTATAATCTTTTATATTTACTATTATTTTAGTGGTGCGAATTTGTCAATTAATAGTTCGATTTTGTTTTTCCCCATTTTGATTGTTATAATGGGAATTTTTGGTTTAGGACTTGGAATGTTAATTTCTTCGATGGTAACAAAATATAGAGATTTTAGTAATTTAATTGGTTTTGGTATACAATTGTTAATGTATTTATCGGCAGTTATGTATCCTATGGAATTAATCAAAGAAAAGATCCCAAAGTACGGTTGGATTGTTGATTATAATCCTTTGGCATATGTAATCGAAACTAGTAGATATATGCTTTTAAATGTAGGGAATATTTCTATTTTAGGATTAGCTTATACTTTTGGAGTAACAATTATGATATTTTTTATTGGCCTTTTAGTTTTCAATAAAACAGAAAAAAGCTTTATTGACACGGTTTAGCCAATTTTTTAGACCAACAGCACAGTTTATAATCTATACTTTAATAATTGGAAAAAGATATAATTTTAAAAGCCGAAAATATTTCTAAGCAATATCGTTTAGGACAAGTCGGTACAGGTACGTTGAGCCACGATTTAAATCGATGGTGGCATCAGATACGTGGAAAGGAAAATCCGTACTTAAAAATTGGTGATGTAAATGATCGTTCCACAAAAGGAACTTCCGATTATGTTTGGGCATTGCAGGATATTAACTTTGAAGTAGAGCGTGGAGAAGTTTTAGGAATCATTGGTAAAAATGGGGCAGGAAAATCAACACTTTTAAAAATATTATCTAAAGTAACAGCACCGACAACCGGAAGCATAAAATCTCGCGGAAGAATAGCCTCTTTATTAGAAGTAGGTACAGGTTTTCATGGTGAAATGACAGGACGCGAAAATATTTACTTAAACGGTGCCATTTTGGGAATGACCAAAAAGGAAATAACTTCAAAACTGGATGAAATAATTGAATTCTCGGGATGCGAACGTTATATCGATACTCCAGTAAAAAGATATAGTAGCGGAATGACCGTACGTTTAGCATTTGCAGTCGCAGCTTTTCTAGAGCCAGAAATTTTGGTAATTGATGAGGTTTTGGCCGTTGGAGATGCTGAATTTCAGAAAAAAGCAATTGGAAAGATGCAAGATATCTCTCGTGAAGGAGGCCGAACGGTTTTGTTCGTAAGTCATAATATGGCTGCGGTTAAGCAGTTGTGTACTAAAGGAATTGTGATGGAGAACGGAAGAGTAGTCTTTGAAGGAAGTATCGATGCTGTTATCGATGAGTATTTCAATGAAGATCAGTTAGCTAATGATGGAAAAAGAACTGAAATCAGTAATGATTCTGTAGGCTTTTTTACAAGATGGTTTGTAAGAGATTCTGATTTATTCAGCATTTCTTCAGATGAAAAGGAAAATATTTGTTTTGAATTTACTTCAAATGAGGATTTTACTAATTGTGAATTAGGACTTGTTATTAGAAATTTTGAAGGAAAAATTATGCTTGGATGTAATAGTCGTGATTATGAAGGAGATTATTTTAATATCAAAAAAGGAAATCATGTTTTTAAGTTTGAGTTAATCTTGCCAGTTATAGATGGAAAGTATGAAATTGATATTGCATTGGTAAGTAATAATACTATAATAGATCAATGGGTGTCAGAAACGAATTTAATTGTTAAAAACAAATTTGAATCCGTGCTTGATAGGAAATGGAGAGGAGAGTTAAATTTAAAAACATCTTTTAGCTATGATGAACTTTCTTAAAAGAAAAATGGTTAACTACCTGTCATCATTTTTTCAGAAAATAGAACCTAAATATTATAATCAAAATAATTCTTTAGGAATTAAAGTAGGCGTAAATTCTTTTTTTGAAAAACCTAAAATTTTGAATGGGGCAGAATATATAGAAATAAAAGATAATTCCAGTATAGGGCATACCGCGTGGCTTGGGGCATTTGATAAGTATTTAAATCAATCATTTAGGCCTAAAATAATTATTTCAAATAATGTAAGAATAGGTAATTATGCATGTATTACTGCAATAGATGAAATAGTAATTAATGACGGATGTTTGCTTAGTGAATATGTTTATATATCAGATCATTATCACGGATTTGATCCCACAATAGATTTGCCTCTTAAGGATCAGCCTCTTTTCTCGAAAGGGAAAATTGAAATTGGCGAAAATACTTTTATTGGTTACAGAGTAACTATTCTATCGGGAGTTAAACTAGGGAAGAATTGTGTGGTAGGAGCACATTCAGTAGTGACTAAATCTTTTCCTGATTATTCAATGATAGCTGGGTCTCCAGCAAGATTAATAAAAACTTTTGATTTTAATAGTAGATGTTGGAAAAATGAAATTAATTAAAAAGAATATAAAAAAAATTCTTGAATTTAGAAGGTATAAATTTTTAGGTCTTTCATACAATGAGTTTTCTGCATTGAAAAAAGGATCTATTAAAAAAACATCTATATTATTTGACAAAGAAGTAAAGATTACGGACTCATTTTGGTATTTGCACAGTCTTAATGAGTTATTCATTGAAGAGGTTTATAAATTTACTGCAAATAACAATAAACCTAAAATTATTGACTGTGGTTCAAATATTGGTTTAAGTATTATTTATTTTAAAAGGCTTTTTCCAGAATCTGAAATAATTGCGTTTGAACCTGATAATGATATCTTTAATATTTCTGAATATAATTTAAATCAGTTTAATATTTGTGATGTAAAACTTTATCAAAAAGCAGTTTGGATTAATGAAGAACCTTTGATTTTTGCTAAAAGAGGTTCTTTAGGAGGACATATAGTTGAAGAGAAAGCAGAGAATACAATAGAGATTGAAACTGTGAGGTTAAAAAATCTTTTGCACGAAAAAATTGATTTTTTAAAAATTGACATTGAAGGTGCCAGAATATGATATTTTGAAAGATTGTGGTGATTCATTAAAAAACGTAGAAAATATTTTTGTTGAATATCATAGTTTTGCCGAAAATCCTCAGATGATAGGTGAATTGTTAATAATATTAAAAACTGCTGGTTTCAAAGTATATATAAAAGAAGCCTGGGAAAACATGAAAAATCCATATAAAGAAAAAAAAGGCCCTTATTTTGATTTGCAATTAAACATATTTGGATACAGATTATAATGAAAATTGCATTCACTATTTGCTCGAATAACTATCTGGCACAAGCTAAGATATTGGGAGATTCATTGTTAGATAAAAATTCTGATTATAAATTTATAATTGGTTTGTGTGATGAAATTTCAGAGGATATTGACTACTCTTTTTTTGAGAATACAGAAATTATTCCTGCCTCTCAATTTGGTATTTATTGTTTTGATGAAATAATAGAAAAATACGACATTGTAGAATTAAACACTTCAATTAAAGCTTCTTTTTTTAAGTATTTAATAAGTAAATATGAAAATCTTGAGACAATTATTTATTTTGATCCTGATATTCAAATTTTTAATAAGTTAAGTTTATTAGAAAAATATTTAGAAGAAGATGATGTTTTATTAACTCCGCATATTCTAAATCCAATAGGTGTAGATGATTTTTCTCCTGCAGAAAGTTCATTTTTAAATTACGGCATATATAATTTAGGATTTTTAGCCCTCAATCCGAAAAGCCAAAATGTGAGAGATTTACTTGATTGGTGGGAAGATAAAACTTTGAAAATTGGTTTTAGCCGAGTTTCTAATGGGTTATTTGTAGATCAATTATGGATTAATTTGGTGCCAATTTTTTTCAATAAGGTTAAAGTTTTATATGAATATGGTTTTAATGCTGCGCCATGGAATCTACATGAAAGAAATTTAATTGTTAAGACTAATGACGAATTTATTATGACTGACAATTCTAAATTAGTATTTTATCATTTTAGTTCATATAATTATACAAAACCTGAAGTGTTTTCTAAACATTATGATAGATATAATTCTGTAACACTGTCAAAAGAAGTTTATAAATTGTATAGCCAATACCATGATAAATTAATTCAAAATAAAATTGATTTTTTTTCAAAAATTAAATGCTTTTACTCTAAAGAAGAGGTAAAAGTAGTAGTTAAAAAAAAGAGCCTCTTAAAAGTTTTAATATATAATATCGTACCACCTTTCATTATTAAACTTGTGAAGTATTTAAGTAATTAATTGAAATTTCGAGTTCATAATATTATAATTAAAAATATATACCATAATTCATAATGAATTATCCCAAAATATCAATAGTAACACCATCTTACAATCAAGGTCAATTTCTTGAGGATACTATTTTGTCCGTTTTAGGGCAACGTTATCCTAATTTAGAATATTTGATTTACGATGCATCAAGCACAGATGATTCAGTTAAAATAATCAAAAAATACGAGAAGGAATTAAGTTATTGGGTTTCTGAAAAAGATAAAGGACAGGCAGATGCAATTAATAAAGGTTTTGCCAGAGCAACAGGCGAAATTTTAATGTGGTTGAATAGTGATGATGTTTTAGTGCCAAATATTTTGAATTTTGTTGCCGCTAAATACAATGAGAATGGAGATGGAATTTATTTTGGAAATTGCCTGCATTTTGAGGAGAAAAGCAATGGGGCTTTATCTGCACGTGGTAGTAATGTAGTAGCATCTTTCAATTCAATTCCATTAGAATTGGCCGATACTATAATTCAACCCTCTTCTTTTTGGAGTAGAAAAGTCTGGCTAGAAACGGGAATTTTAAATATTGATTTAAATTTTGGCTTTGATTGGGAATGGTTTCTTCGTGCCAAGAAAAATAATATTCCTTTTTACCCTTTAAATAAATCTATATCATTGTATCGCATTCATGAAGAACATAAAAGTGGCGTCGGAGGAAGAAAACGACAGGAAGAGTTATTGAAAATTTATAAGCTTTATAATCGCAGATACGCGAATTTATATGAGCATATAATAAATGAGGGTTTTACTTTTAGCTTTGGAGAAAAAATAGCTTTTCGAATTTTACAATTATTATATGGAAAAGGTTTTACGAGAACTCATTTCCTAAGAAAGATTAAAAGCAAAAAGTATAAAGAATATACAGCAAGAGAGATTGATATTATAAAATCGATGTTATAAAATGTCATTTCCTTTAAAAACACTTAAGATTTATAAGCAATGCCCAAAATATCTATAATAACAATCAACTACAACAATCTCGACGGTTTAAAGCGAACTGTTGAGAGTGTAGTCAATCAAACCTGGAAGGATTTTGAGTATATCGTTATCGATGGCGGTTCTCTAGATAATAGTGTTGCGTATTTAGAAAGCCAAACTAAACATATTGATTACTGGGTAAGCGAACCTGACAAAGGTATCTATAATGCAATGAACAAAGGAATTGCGAAAGCAAAAGGCGATTATTTAATATTCTTAAATAGTGGAGATCATTTTTTTGATGATAACATATTGGCAGAAAACAATAAGTTTTTAAAAGAAAAAGATATAATTTATTTTAATCTTCAGGTAGTTGATAAAAACGAAAAGTTTATAAAAACATATCCAGAAGAATTGCCTTTTTCTTATTTTGTAAAAGATACTTTGCCACATCCTGCAGCGTTTATTAAAGCTGCTTTATTCAGTACTGTTGGTTTGTACGATGAAAACTTAAGAATTGTATCTGATTGGAAATTTTTTATAGAAAGCGTTTGTAAATTCAACTGCTCTTATGAGAGAATCAATCAAACCTTATCAACCTTTTATTTAGATGGTTTGAGTTCATATTTAGATAATAAAGCGTTTATTGCTGAAGAAAAAAAGAATGTTTTAAATTCAGAATTCAGTGCTTTCATAGATGATAGTATTGATTTGTTTGAATCCAAAGCGGTTTTGAAGAATCTTAGAAAATCAAAAAAAATCAAATTATTAATCAAATTGGGTTTATTAAAAAGATTTTAAATGAATAATCCATTAGTATCTATAGTCGTTCCGTGTTACAATCAAGGCCAATATTTAGATGAAGCTTTACAATCGATTTTGGAGCAGACTTATGAAAATTGGGAGTGTATTATTGTAAATGACGGTAGTCCGGATAATACCGAAGAGGAAGCGAAAAAATGGATTTTAAAAGATACAAGATTTAAATATGTTTATTCTAAAAATAAAGGTGTTAGTCATGCCAGAAATTTAGGAATAGCTATAGCAAAAGGAGAATTAATTTTACCATTAGACGCTGACGATAAAATTGGTCAGAATTATATAAAAAAAGGAAGTGAATTGTTTCAGGAGAATCCTTCTTTAAAATTAGTATACTGCCTGGCAATGAAATTTGGTGATGAAAATGGAGAATGGAATTTACCGGTTTTCTCCTTAGAAAATTTATCAAAAGATAATTTAATATTTTGTTCAGCACTTTATAAAAAGACAGATTGGTATTTCATTGGTGGATACGATGAGCAAATGAAATCAGGTTTAGAAGATTGGGAATTTTGGATTTCGTTATTAAAAAATGGCGGAGAAGTAGTTCAAATTAAAGAAGTAGAATTTTATTATAGAATAAAAAAGAGTTCAAGACAAACCGATTTAACCAATGATAATCGCAAAAGTCTTTTTGAATATATGAGCATTAAACACGCTGATTTCTTTGTGAAGCAATTGGGAACTTTTAAGCATTTAGATTCCGTTATTAAAAGCACAAAATCAGAATTTAAAAATAAATTACAGAGTAAAAAGTTTGTGATTGATTTGTTTTGCACTACTTTTTTTCATTTCTCAATCTTTGGTTTGTATAAAAAAAATAAATGATTGCTATAGTTATTCCATATTATAAACTAAGTTTTTTTGAAGAAGCACTGCAATCTCTGGCAAATCAAACTGATAAACGATTTAAAGTTTACATAGGTGATGATGACAGTCCGGAAAATCCTCTTGATTTACTAAAAAAGTTTAAAGACAAATTTAATTTTCTATACCATCGTTTTGAGACTAATCTTGGAGGAAATTCACTTACCCAACAATGGCATCGTTGCATTACCTTGACAGAGAAAGAAGAATGGATCATGATTTTAGGTGACGACGATGTTTTGGAAGAAAATACTATCGAAGAGTTTTATAAAAAATTACCTGAAATAAAAAGCGAAGGAATTAATGTAATTAGATATGCAACTCAGATTTTTAATGAAAAGAGCAACACTAATTCCGAAATTTATTATCATCCAACAAAAGAGAAATCTACAGATTTTTTATTTCGAAGGAGCAGAAGTTCTTTAAGCGAATACATTTTTTTGAAAGAAAAAGTGTTGAAAATTGGATTCGTTGATTTCCCATTAGCATGGTATTCCGATGTTTTAGGCGTTTTGGAATTTTCAGATTTTGGTACTGTTTTTACAATAAATGAATCAGTGATCAAAATTAGAGTTTCTTCTATAAGTATATCCGGAAACATCATTTATTCAAAGAAAAAGAATAATTCCAGATTTGATTTTTATTATTACCTCTTGTCAAATAAGAAGCGTTTTTTTTCAAAAGAACAACAAGAGGAATTGTTTTTAAAAATTGCAAACTGTTATATAAACGATAAAAAAAGAATTCCGTTTTTTTTTAAGATTTCCTGGCTATATATAAAAAACCTTTCGATCATAGGTTTCAGTAAATTTATTAGATTGATTTTGTTCTATACGTTTAAGAAAAAATGAAAAAAGCTCCCCATAACCCTCCTTTTTTCAGCATTATTATACCGGTTTATAATGTGGATAAATACATTAAAGATTGCTTAGACAGTATTTTAATTCAATCGCTTCAGGATTTTGAAGTTATTTTAGTAAACGACGGATCAACAGATAATTCTGGAGAAATTTGCAATAATTATGCTGTAGATAATGCGTGCATTAAAATAGTTCATAAAATAAATTCAGGTACAGCATCAGCTAGAAATACGGGTTTAGAAATTGCAGAAGGAAGGTATTTATGGTTTGTAGACAGTGATGATTTAATAACAGAAAACGCACTATTTGATTTAGAAAAACTACTAAAGGAATATGAAAACATTTCGATTCTAAATTTTACCAAAATTGATTTTAAAGATCCTGAATTAAAGACCTTAACAATTGGTTTTCCCGAAAGAATAAATGCTTTAGTCAAAAACACTGAAAATTCAATCGATGGTATGCCTTCAAACGTCTGTTTTAGTATTTATAACAGAAGCTTTTTATTAGATAAAAATTTAAGATTTGAACAAGATAATGTATTTGAAGATGAGTTTTTTAATTTAAAACTCTACACAAATTACAGCTTCAATTTTTTGAATACAAATCTTCCGTTATATCTATACAGAAGAAGAGAAGAAGAAAATAAAACTTCATTAAAAGACAGCAAATCACTGTATGAAAAATGTCTTTCAAAAATAAAATTGTTTCAATACGTTTCTCAGATAAAAGCAAACCAAACCAATCATAATTTTCTGAGTTATAAAAAAAGAGTTTATGCGGAGTATGCTTTATATTTTCTTGAACTTTGCTTGAGACAAGATCAAACGGAATACACAAAAAAGACAATTGCAATTATAAAAAAGAATATTCGCAAGATTCCTATTGAAGGTAATTATTTCAAAACATCTCAGATCAAAAGAGTGTTGTATAATTGGAATCCTGATATATTTGTTGGTTATATTAAACTGCTGATTTTGATTCAGAAAACGTAAACAAGAAACTAAAACAATGATAACAATACTTTATATATATAAAGATAAAGAAGTTGAAAGAGTAAAAAGATCATTGGATAGTTTGCTGTCTCAAACTGTCAATGAATTTAAAGTATTGTTTGTAGATTTTGGCTCAGGAATAAATAATAGAACCGAACTTCAAAATGTTTTGAAGCAATATTCGTTCGTAGACTATATTTATTCCAATCATTTATACCAGCCTTGGTCAAGAGCAAAAGCAATTAATATAGGTTTGCGAAATATTAGTACGCCTTATGTTTTTGTCGCAGATATAGATATGTTGTTTCATAAAGAATTTGTAGGGACATTAAATGAAATCAAATCTCCTGAAAGTTCTCATTATTTTAAAGTTGGTTTTTTGAGTGAACAAGAAACTAAAATCAACAACGATTTTGACGATTACTCCATTGCTTTTACAAGTTCAGTTGGCGCTCAGGGTCTTTCTTTGTTTCCAACGCAAGCTTTACTTTCGATAAGAGGATTTGATGAATTTTTTAATTTCTGGGGAGGCGAAGACGAAGACGTTCATGCCCGACTGAAATTGAGCGGACTAAAAGTTGAATTTTTTGATAAAAAAGTTTTAATGCTTCATCAATGGCATCCAACTTATAGAAATTCTTTAAAAAAAGGAATAACAACTACTTTACAGCACAATACGATTTCGAAAATAAACCAGGAACATTTCAAAATGAATGCTCTATTGAAAAATAGCGTTGTAAATAATGAAAATTGGGGAAATGTCATCACAGAAAATCAGTTTGAACTTCTTGCTAAACCAGATATTTTTCTAGAGCTGCAGAATAAAAAAGAAGTCATTGATAATTTTTTGTTTTCGGTTTTACCTAAATTGAATAATAAGGTTTTAGAAGTTGTGATTCAGGAAGACACATCTGCTAAAACTTTAAAATATTATACAAAAAAACTTTTGGGTAAAAACATCCCTAAATATTACAGCTTGAAAGAAATAAATGATGTTCTTTTGTTACATTTGACGTCTTTTTACTCACATGCAGCTTATAAATATGTTGTAGGAGAAGATTTGAAGAGCATTACCTTAACGTTGCAATTATAATTATACCATGTCAAAAGTTATATTGATTTCAGAGTTTCCGTTACCTTTTTCTCTTACAGGTAGTTGGACTAACTTATATAACAATTATCTGTCTACACCACATCAAATAGATTATATCGTTTGCAAGCCATCAGAGCGTCCGGAGCCTTCGGTACTTTATGGAACTGTAAATAGAGATATCAAGATAAAGCTTCTGGAACGATGGCATAAAAATCGATACTACGCCTATCTGGAGCAATTAAAAAAAATTATTAAGCGAGATGAAAAGTATATCATTCAGATAATCGATAACTATGGTCTGGTGAAACCATTGATAACAATGCTTGAAAATACAGGATTAAGAAAGCAATGTTACTTACAGTTTTTTTATCATGGATTTCCACCTTTTCATGAAAATTATCACGGAAGATGGTTTTATGAAGCAATAGATGAGATGATTTTGTTAACAAATGATTCTTATTTGGCGCACAAAAATTATTATACGATTTTACCCACTCGATTTTCGGTTTTACATAATGGAATTGACACTAACAAGTTTTTTCCGCTTTCGAAAAAAGAGAAACAAGTTTTAAAGGAAAGTAAAGGAGTTGGAAATAAAACCGTATTTGTTTGGTGTTCGCAAGATCGTCCCAAAAAAGGATTAAACCTTTTGCTCGATGCATGGAGAAGATTTTATTCTAATAGACAAGATGTCGTTTTGTGGATTATTGGATGTGAACCTAAAACGCCTCAAAATGGAGTAGAGTATTTAGGGAAAGTCCTTAACAATGAAGTCGCTACTTATTTGCAAATGACAGATTGTTATTTGTTCCCTACTCTTTGGCATGAAGGATTTGGATTAAGTTTGATAGAAGCCCTGCATTGTGGAAATTATTGTATTGCCTCTGCCATTGGGGGAGTTCCAGAAGTTATGCAATATGGAAAACTGGGAAAACTGATAGAAAAACCTCATTTTGTTTCAGAATGGGAAAAAGCGATGATCGAGTTTATGGAGAACCCAATAGAATATGAACCAATTCCAAGAAATTTATATTCTATTACGAATTGGAACTTAGGAATGAATGAGATTATTTTGAATGCAAAGAAAAATTTCGAGTGAAAACAATAGCCATAATTCCTGCCAGAGGAGGATCTAAACGAATTCCTGAAAAAAATATACAGTTATTTGGAGGATTGCCTTTGTTGGCACATTCTATACAATATGCTTTAGCTAATAGCGAAATTATTGATGAATTATACGTTTCAACTGATGATGAAAGCATAAAAAGGATCGCCTTATCTTATGGCGCTAAAGTAATTGATAGACCAGAAGCGTTATCCGGAGATTTAGAGCCTACAGTTTCTGCAATGAGACATGTTTTAGAATCTCTTGAGGAGAATGTAGAAAATGTAGTTTTGTTACAAGCGACAAATCCATTAAGACCAGATAATTTGTTAAAAGAATCTTTTGAAATTTATCAAAAAGAAAATTGTGATAGCTTATTTACAGTGACAAGAAATCACCAAAAATTTGGTAAAATAAAAGATAACAAATTTCATCCCTTTAATTATAGTATTGGACAACGTAGCCAGGATTTGGAGCCATTATTTTTCGAAAATGGATTATTGTACATTAGCAAAGCGACTTTAATTTTAGAAGATACTATTATTTCAAAAAATGCTTATCCATTAAATGTAAATCATATTTTTGCCAATATTGATATTGATACTCCACAAGACATGGATTATGCAGAATATCTGTTTCAAAGACATAAATTATAAATCGTAACTCATCTTATGAACCCATATATAGAAATATCCGGAAGGAAAATAGCACCTGATTATCCACCGTTAGTAATTGCTGAAATAGGAATTAATCACGAAGGATTGTTACAAGTCGCCAAAGAAATGGTCGATGCAGCTCATCGTGCAGGAGTTGAAGTAGTGAAACACCAAACCCACATTGTTGAAGATGAAATGTCAGGAGCGGCAAAAAAAGTAATTCCAGGTAACGCAGATGTGTCCATTTATGAAATTATGGAACGTTGTTCGCTTAATGAAAGCGATGAGTTGGAATTAAAGAACTATGTTGAGAGTAAAGGCATGATTTTTATATCAACTCCTTTTTCTCGTGCAGCTGCCGAAAGATTGAAAAAATTTGATATACCAGCTTATAAAATAGGTTCAGGAGAATGTAATAATTACCCTTTACTAGAACATATTGCATCTTTTGGGAAACCAGTTATTTTGAGTACTGGTATGAATACTATTGAAAGTATTCGTAAAGCAGTTGCTATTTTTGATAAATACAAAGTTCCAGTAGCTTTATTGCACACCACAAATTTATATCCAACACCCATACATTTAGTTCGCTTTGGAGCGATGATGGAAATGCATAACGCTTTTTCGGATAAAGTTTTTGGGTTGAGCGATCATACTTTGAATAACAATGCGTGCTTGGGTGCAGTGGCTTTGGGTGCCAGTATTTTGGAACGTCATTTTACAGACCACATGCAACGTACAGGTCCGGATATTGTTTGCAGTATGGATGAGCAGGCAACTAAAGAATTAATTATAAGTTCGAATGAAATCTGGCAAATGCGTGGCGGAATCAAAGAACCGGCAAAAGAAGAACAAGTTACAATTGATTTTGCTTTTGCAACTGTTTGTACGATTGCCAGCATAAAAAAAGGAGAAATATTTACAAAAGAAAATATTTGGGTAAAACGCCCGGGAACAGGGAAAATCTTAGCGGAACATTTTGATGATTTGATTGGAAAAATTGCTACACGCGATATTGAAATAGATGATCAATTGGATTTTAGTGATTTTAAAGACTAAGCGATGAGAGTAGGAATGAATCCTCAGAAACAAGCGAATACAATCGATTTACAATCTAATCACAGAGTTGTAATTGTAGTCTATATTCCCGAGATGAGCGGATATTATGCTAATGTTTTTGATGTAATGAAACTCTGTTTAGAATCTGTTTCTGTTACAAAAAACGTATCATGTGAAATCACAGTTGTCAATAACGGCAGCTGTATTGAGGCTACGGATTACTTGAATAAAATTTACTCAGAAGATAAAATTAATTGTTTAATACATTACAGACAAAATATTGGAAAAATGGATGCTTTGATTGGAGCAGCAAGAGGTGCCAGAGAAGAATTTGTAACACTTTCTGATGTCGATGTTTTATTTGTTGAAGGATGGCAGCAAGCTGTTGAGAAGATATTTAATTCAATTCCAGATGTTGGTTTAGTGTCTCCTATTTCTTCGAGAACGGAACCTACATACGCTTCTTTTTCAACTTGGAGTAAAATCTTTTTGCAAAAAGTTAAGTTTAAATATGAGGCCATACCAGAAAATTTTGAGTCCTATAATAAGTTTCTAGAAAGTACTAATTGGGATAAAGAAACTGATCCAAATATTGCTTGGCCAGTAATTGAAAAAAATGGAACGAAAGCAATTGTAGGAAGTAATCATCAAGTGGTGACTATTAAAAGATCTTTGCTTTTTGAATTTGTTCCAACATTACCATCACTTACTTTGGTAGGAAATAACTCTGAGCACAATTATATTGATTTGCCTGTTGATTTAGCCAATAAAATGAGATTATCCACTTTTAATAATTTTGCTTTTCATATGGGAAATAAAGTGGAGGACTGGATGGTAGAAATCCAGAATAAAAACTTATTAAACAATAGCGAAAAGAGCGAAGTAAATAAAAGTGTTTTCAAAATGAATCAAAGAGAAATAAATAATACTAATTTATTTTTTTATAAGTTGAAAAAGAGAATAGTTAAGCCTATTTTTTCGTCTTTTTACAAGAAATAATTTAGAATAAAATAGAAATTAAGACAAAAAAAGGTTAAGTAAGTGAATAAAAAAATCCTTTTTCTTACCGGAACACGTGCTGATTTTGGTAAAATAAAATCGTTGATTTCAATTCTGGAATCTCAACCCACATTTGAAGTTTTTGTGGCAGTTACAGGTATGCACTTACAAGACGAATACGGATATACATTGCTTGAAATTCAGCGTTGCGGTTACCAAAACATACATACATTTAAGAATCACACCCATGAAACTACCATGGATTTGACACTTGCCAAGACCATTGAAGGACTCTCAAATTATGTCAAAATAGTAGAACCAGATTTGATTCTGGTTCATGGAGATAGAGTAGAAACTCTGGCTGGAGCTATTGTAGGATCATTAAATAATATTTTGGTAGCCCACATTGAGGGCGGAGAAATATCAGGAACCGTTGATGAATTGATTCGACATAGCGTGAGTAAATTGAGTCATATTCATTTTGTTTCCAATGCCGAAGCTGCAAAGCGATTGAAGCAAATGGGTGAAATAAAAGAATCTATTTTTACTATTGGCTCTCCAGATATTGATATTATGTTTTCTGATAAACTTCCGGATTTAGAAATTGCAAAACAATATTATCAAATTGATTTTAATTCGTTTGCTATCGTAATGTTTCATCCCATAACGACTGAAATCGATTCGATGGAAGACTACGCAACCAATTTTGTTGAAGCATTATTGAATGATATTCATAATTATGTTGTTGTTTTTCCTAATAATGATTTAGGAAGTCAAATAATTCTGGATGCGTACAAAAGACTAAGCGGCAATTCTCGTTTCAGGATTTTTCCGTCGTTGCGATTTGAATATTTTTTAACATTATTAAAAAACTCTCAATTCATTATAGGTAATAGCAGCGCAGGAATTCGCGAAGCTCCTTATTATGGAATTCCGATTATTAATATTGGTACTCGTCAACAAAATAGAGCCGTGCATGCCGATATTGTAAATGTCGATTATGAAAAAGAGAATATTTCAAAAGCATTAAGTACTATAGACTCTCATAAGGTAAAACAAAGTGATGCCGATTTTGGCACTGGAAATAGCGCTGAATTATTTTTAGAATCTCTTCAAGGTGATAAAATTTGGCAAATGAATCATCAAAAACAATTTAGAGACAGATAATATGATAATTAAATTAGAACGTTACTTCAGTTATCCCGACTTAAAAAGGCAAACGCCAAATAATTCAATGAAGTGGAAGGATTTTACTTTTACAGAAGATGATATTGATGAATGTGATTATTTAGTAATCTTAGAATATCCTAAGGAAGATTTTTCAATTAAAGTTAACGAGAATAATATTTTACATTTATGCTTAGAACCACCAAACGAGATTTCTAAGTATAGACAATATGCTAATAAAAAGACAAAGCTTATTTATAATCAGTTAGATATTAAGAAAAATAATATTCTTTCGCATGGTGCATTGCCATGGCATGTCAATAAAGATTATGATTTTTTGAGTGAGCTTAAAGTTGAAAGCCTAGAAAAAGAAAATACAATTGTTTGGATTACGAGTAATCAAAGAACATCTAAAGGACATAACACAAGAATGGATTTCTTGGGGAATATTCAAAACTTGCCTTTTGTGAATCTTTATGGCAGAGGCATAAAACCTATCGATGATAAATGGGATGTTCTGGATAAATCTAAATACGCAATTGCTTATGAAAATTTTCAAAGTGATTATTATTGGACAGAAAAAATTATAGATTGCTTTTTAAGTTTTACAATGCCATTGTATTTTGGATGTAATGTGATAGAAAATTTTTTTCCTAAAAATTCCTTCATTCAGATTGATCCCAATGACAAGCATATCGATTTGTTTTTAAAAGAGATAGTTAATTCTGCTAAATGGGAAGATAATCTAGGAGCTATTTCAGAAGCAAGAGAATTAATATTGAATAAATATCAATTATTTCCTTTTTTATACAATCAAATTAAAGATTTAGAATTAAGAAAAGGGGATAATTTATCATTAAAAAAAACAGAGGTTCACTTTAAAGGAGGAAACGATTATTTTGACAACTATCCTATTTCTGTGGCTATTGAAAAACAAATAAAAAAGGTGGTAAATAAAGTAGGGAATAAATTTAAATAATGGTAGATAGTGATAAATATAAATGGGTAAATGCCTTAAGGGGATATGCTATATTACTAGTTATTCTTATTCATTCTTCGCAATCATTTATTGTATCAGATTTTGTTCAAAAAATTTGTAGTACTGGAGATTTAGGAGTTCAACTCTTTTTTATTTTAAGTAGTTTCACATTATTCAATTCTTACTCTAAAAGAATATTAATCGAAAAAGAATTTACAAATCGTAATTTTTTTATTCGTCGTTTTTTTAGAATTGCACCCTACTATTATCTTGCTGGAATAGTATATGTTTTTTATAAAAGTGTCATTAAGCATAATGAGATTAATATTGAAAATTTAATAGCAAATTATACTTTTACAAATGGTATTTATTTGCCAGGAATAAATGATATTCCGCCTGGAGGTTGGTCAATTGGAATAGAAATGCTTTTTTATTTGTTGGTTCCTGTGTTATTTAAATACTTTAATTCTTTAAAAAAGGCGATTCTATTACTAATAATTTCAATGCTAGTATCTGTAATCATAAATCATTACTTTGTAGAGAATACCATGTTCTTTTTAAATTCCATTTTTGGAAGTTTTAATAAATGGGCCTTATATTTTTGGTTGCCAAACCAATTGCCAGTATTTATTTTAGGAATAGTCTTGTATCATGTTAATAAGAATATTGTTTTTTCATTTAAGTCTGGACAAAAAATGATAGTAACTTCTCTTTTATTATATTTAGGTTTTTGCTTTTTCAAATTTGATGAAGAATATGCGTATTATTTTATTAAAAGAGAATATATATGCGCAGCTATATTTTTATTATTTGCGATAGGAACATATACAACTAATATGAAGTTTTTGGTTAACGATTTTATTCAAAAAATAGGAGTTGTGAGTTTTAGTATGTATTTAAACCATTTTTTAATTATATCTATATTTGGATATTTTTTTAGAGGAATTTGTAAAAAAATCACAGCTATTTTACACCTGCCTGAAGTAATTTTACATAATGATTTTATGTTCTTCTGTTTTTATGTATTAATAATTGTAATAACTTATTTTCTTTCCAAAGTAACGTACAAATATGTAGAAATTGGTGGTATTGATTTTGGGAATAAATTAATAATGAGTTTGCCTAAAAAGAATCAAAATTTGGAAAACGAATTATTAGAAAAAATTAGTAATAGATAATGCAAAACAAGAAAATATTTATCCTTTTACCCGACGGTATTGGCTTACGCAACTTTGCATACTCAGATTTTCAAGCTATTGGATTAAAGGAAAATTTCGACGTTATTTTCTGGAATAACACTCCGTTTGATTTAACAGAATTAGGTTTTAAAGAGATAAGAATTCATAATTCTAAATCAAATCCATTTACAGAAAGCTATAAAAATGCCCGCAAACAAATTGAGTTGAATCTTAATATCCGAAAAACACAAGACCGTGTTTACGATACATATAGATTTCCTTTTTCATATGCAACTGTTCTTAAAGCTGGAAAAAGTTTGTTTACTCAAATGGTATCATTTACCCATTCTTCTAAATATGGTTTAAATCGCATTCGAGAAAAAATTAAAAACAAGGAACGAAGAACGCTGTATTATCATAAAAGTTTAGAAACACTTCAAAAAGAAAAACCAGCAATGGTTTTTTGTACCAATCAAAGACCAATGTCTGCCATTGCACCTTTGTTGGCTGCACAAGATTTGGGAATTCCTACCGCGACTTTTATTTTTTCGTGGGATAATCTGCCAAAAGCTACAATGGTTGTCGAAACAGATTACTATTTTGTCTGGAGCGACTTGATGAAAAAGGAATTACTTTTTTATTATCCATATATTCTAGAATCACAGGTTGTGGTAACCGGAACACCTCAATTTGAATCTCACTTTGATAAAAGCAAACTAATTTCGAGAGAAGACTTTTTTGAACAAAATAATCTAGATCTCCATAAAAAATATATCTGTTATTCAGGAGACGATGTTACCACTTGTCCTGACGATTCCAAATATTTGGAAGATGTAGCCGTTGCAGTTAGAGAATTAAACAAAAACGGAAATGCATTAGGGATTATTTTTAGACGCTGTCCAGTTGATTTTTCAGATCGATATGACAAAGTGCTTAAGGATTATCAGGATGTAATTGTGCCAATTGAACCATTATGGCAAAAAATAGGAGAAGGTTGGAATACAATTTTACCAACTCAGATAGATATTGATTTGCAAATGAATACCATAGCAAATACTGAAATGGTTGTCAATCTAGGCTCTTCTATGGTTTTTGATTATGTTGCGCACGATAAAGCCTGTGCATTTATTAATTATGATGTTACTGATAAAAAAATCTCAGATTGGTCCGTTAAAAAAATATACAATTATGTTCATTTTCGCTCAATTCCAAATTTAGAAACAGTCTTATGGATAAATAATCCGGATGATATTGTTTCAATAATTGAGAGCGGCATTGATAAAAAATCGTCTGTTATTGAAGGAGCACAAGAATGGTTTAAAATTATCAATCAACATTCTCCACAAGAAGCCTCCAAGAGAATTTGGGAAGGAATTAAAGTCATCATTTATAAAGAATAATTGTTTTCTTTGCGTTTTTATTGCACTACCATTTTTAAAATAAATTATGTTTTTCAATTCTCTGGCTTTTGCTGTTTTTTTGCCCCTCGTGTTTTTTTTGTATTGGTTTGTTTTTAACAAAACAAAAAGTACGCAAAATGCGCTTCTTATTATTGCCAGTTATTATTTTTATTCTTGTTGGGATTGGCGTTTTTTATTTCTGTTGGTTTTTTCCACTTTTTTAGATTATTATACCGGAATCAGAATTGAAAAAAGTACCAATGATAAAGGACGAAAGTTTTGGTTTTGGCTAAGTGTCAGTGTCAATTTAGGCTTTCTGGGAATTTTTAAATACTATAATTTCTTCTCAGAATCGTTTGCACAAATGTTGACAACCGTTGGTTTCAAAGCAAGTCCAATTTTGTTAAATGTCGTTTTGCCGGTTGGAATTTCTTTTTATACGTTTCATGGCTTATCGTATGTTATTGATATTTACTTTAAACGAATTAAAGCCGAATATAATTTTGTAGATTATTCGCTTTTTGTGAGTTATTTTCCGCTTTTGGTGGCAGGCCCAATTGAACGGGCAACCCATTTATTGCCAGAAGTAAAGGTGAAAAGAACTTTTAATTTTCAGCAAGCAAAAGAAGGAATTTGTCAGATAGTTTGGGGATTAGTTAAAAAAGTAGTCATTGCCGATACTTGCGCAACTTATGCAAATGCTATTTTTGACAATTATGCTTCAATGAATTCTTTCTCACTTATATTGGGTGGAGTATATTTTGCATTCCAAATTTATGGCGATTTCTCAGGATATTCAGATATGGCACTGGGAATGTCAAAACTATTTGGACTTGAGTTATTGCGTAATTTCAATTACCCTTATTTTTCAAGAGATATAGCCGAGTTTTGGCGACGTTGGCACATTTCGCTTTCTTCATGGTTTCGAGATTACCTGTATATTCCTTTAGGCGGAAGCAAAGGTTCAAAAGCGATGCAGGTTCGGAATGTCTTCATTATTTTTGTTGTAAGCGGCTTTTGGCATGGTGCCAATTGGACATATTTGGCTTGGGGCTTTCTAAACGCAATCTATTTTTTACCACTTTTATTATTGAATAGAAACCGAAGCAATATAGACGCAATTCAACTGAATTGGAATTGGGATTCAGTACGCACAATAGCCAGTATTGTAATGACTTTCTGTCTGAGTACTATTGCCTGGGTATTTTTTAGAGCCAAAACAATAACCGATGCTTGTTTGTACTTAAAAAGGATGGTCGTTAATGGGGAGTTTACGTCACAATATCTGGATAATGAGCGCTACAATTATGAGTTGCTCTTGATGATTGGATTATTTGTTTTAGTTGAATGGAATAATAGAACCAAAGTCGAACCTATTTCGGGGAAATACAATACCGTTAAACTTGCTTTGGCTATAATGGCTATTATCGCTTTCGGAACTTACTCAGATTATAAGGAATTTATATATTTTCAATTCTAATGAAAAAGTTTTTATTATTCAGTTTAAAAATACTAATCCTGACAATAGTAATTGCTGTTGCTTTAGATTTTATATATACCGCAGTTTATTTAAAATCGAGTAATCGAGGAAAAATAGATCACATTTATAACTCAAAAAATGAAAATTACGACGTAGTTATTTTAGGTTCTTCAAGAGCCAATAACCATTTTGTTGCCCAGATGTTTGAAGATAAAGGTTTGAAAACATTTAATTACGGTATGAGTGGAGGCCATTTATTCGAAGCATCATTACTTTTGAAAATGATGGTTGAGAGAAATTATAAAATCAAGAATGTTATCCTCGAAGCCGATTTGAATTTGTCTAATTCGCATAGAGATAATGGTATTTCCAGTAAATTTTTGCCGTATTTACATCAGTCAGAAATTGTAAAAAAACATTTTTCACACGAAGACGATTTTTTAGAATTGTATTATATTCCTTTTTATCGTTATATAAAATTTGATGAACGAATAGGCTTTAGAGAATTTTGGAATACGTTACTTAAAAAGAAAACAAATACTCTGGACAATAAAGGATATTATCCCTTGGTCAATAAAAAAGGGAACATGAAAAATAATATTGTCAATTTAAAACCATTGGTTCATAATCAATATTATGAAGAAATTAAGCAAATCTGTAAAGCAAACAATATCAATTTTATTGCCGTAATGACACCAATGTGTGAAAACACTAAAGGGATTAACTATTTTGAAAAAGTAAAAAAGCTATATCCGGAAATTCATAATTATGAAAATGTGGTAATTGAGGATAAATATTTTTCGTCTTGCGGGCATATGAATGATACAGGAGCAAGAATGTTTACAGCTAGAATTTTAAAGGACTTTTTTAATAAATAATGAACTTAATAGGTTTGTTTAAAGCATATAAGTCAATTTTATGAATCCTTATTTTTATATTTTCGGAACATTGTTTTTTACCGTTTATGGACAAATAGTTCTTAAATGGCGATTGAACCAATTAGGAAGTTTACCGGACGGAATAAAAGAAAAATTATTTTTTTTATTAAAAGCGCTTTTAGATCCTTTCATCTTTTCTGGTTTTTGTTCAGCCTTTTTAGCGTCACTTTGTTGGATGGCAGCTATGACACATTTCGAAATAACAAAAGCATATCCTTTTATGAGTTTGGCTCCTGCATTAGTTTTTATAATTGGAATTCTTTTTTTAGGAGAGTCTTTTACTATTGGTAAAGTAGTTGGATTATTATTGATACTTTTGGGAACCATTGTTACCGTTAAATATTAGGAACAATGAAAAAAGGGATAATAATCCAAGAAGTGATTTGTAATTATTGTTATTCAATGCACAGCGAATTTCTTTAAAAAAATAATAATACTAGAATTAGTTTACTTGACTTATGCAATGCTTAATAATATAATACTGTTTAATAAATGGAAGAATTGAAACCTATGATATCTTTTGTAAGTCCGGTATATAAGGCTGAAAAGATACTCGAAAAATTGGTTAGTGAGATTCAAAAAGCGATGTCGATTATTGGAACAGACTATGAAATTATTTTAGTTGATGACAGAAGTCCTGATAAAAGCTGGAATGTCATGAAAAAATTATCTCAGGATTTTTCAGAAGTTAAAAGTATAAGGCTAAGTCGAAATTTTGGACAACATCCAGCTATCATGGCTGGTTTATCTCAAGCCAATGGAGAATGGGTTGTAGTCATGGATTGTGATTTACAGGATCAGCCCAAAGAAGTAGTTAAATTATATAATAAAACCAAAGAAGGATTTGATATTGTTTTGGCTAAAAGAAAAAACAGACAAGATACTTTTCTAAAAAAAATGTCATCTTTTGTTTTTTCAAAGATTTATGGATTTTTTACAGATACCAATTATGATAATCAAGTTGCTAATTTTGGTATCTATCATAATAAAGTAATTAAATCAATTTTAAAGATTTCTGATTCAATAAAGTTCTTCCCTCTATTTGTGTCATTTGTTGGTTATAATTCTATCTCAATTCCTGTTGAACATGCTCAAAGAGAAGAAGGAAGTTCAAGTTATAGTTTTTTTAAATTAGTTAGTTTAGCTTTTAATTCTATAATTTCCTTTTCGAATAAACCCTTAAAGCTTTTCGTTAAGTTTGGTCTTACCATTTCTGGAATTTCTTTTCTATTTGGGTTGTATAATATTTATTTAGCTTTGACCAATCAAATTGAAGTTTTAGGATACAGTTCAATTATTGTCTCCATTTGGTTTTTATCCGGAATAATAATAACGACAATTGGTATTACAGGAATTTATGTAGGTAAAATTTTTGACCAGACAAAGAACAGACCAATATTTATTATAGATGAGATAAAATGAAGATAAAAGTTTGTGAATGGGACTCTCTTTTTTTTAATAAAAAAATTGGAGAGGTAGAGTTTGAGAACATAAATCAATCTTCCTCAGGTTTAAATGAATTTGATTTAATTTATAGTAAACAGCAAGAAGAAGCAATTTTTGTAATTGATGATTTTGAACATACCTACACTGAAACAAAAGTCATTTTTTCTAAAAATATTGAGAATAGTAAAAATCTGGTAAATAGCGCTATTGCTTCAGCTTTGAATACCGATATTAATATAGACCATATTTACAAATTGGCTTTTGAGAGTGGTAAGTTTAGCCGATTTAAGCTTGATGAAAAATTCAGTCAGGATGAATTTGAAAAATTATATAAAATCTGGATTGATAATTCATTAGCAAAAAAAATAGCCGACGATGTATTAATTTATAAGGAAAGAGACACAGTATTAGGTTTTATTACTTATAAAATTTCAGATAATTATGCTACGATTGGTCTATTGGCTACAGATCCGAAAATGCAAGGTAAGGGAATAGGAACAATTCTTCTCAAAGCAGCCGAAGAGAGATTGACAAATGTAATGATAAATGAGTTGCGAATTCCTACTCAACTTCAAAATAAGAGCGCATGTAGTTTTTACACCAAGTTAGGATACACTATAAAAGAAAAGATAATTATAAAACACTATTGGAAAAATGATCCCATTTAACAAACCTTATCTAACCGGTAAAGAAACTCAATACATTGAGGAAGCTGTAAAGACAGGTAAGATTTCTGGAAACGGACTGTTTACACAAAAGTGTCAGAACTTTTTTGAAGAGCAATACGGCTTTAAGAAAGTACTGCTTACAACATCTTGTACAGATGCCCTGGAAATGTGTGCTATTTTAGCCAATATTCAGGTAGGCGATGAAGTGATTATGCCAAGTTTTACGTTTGTATCAACCGCTATTGCTTTTGTTAGACAAGGCGCCAAAATTGTATTTGCAGATTCTTTACCAGACAATCCTAATATTGATATATCTAAAATAGAGCCATTGATAACTTCTAAAACAAAGGCAATTGTTCCAGTTCATTATGCTGGTATAGCCTGCGATATGGATTCGATTATGGCATTGGCAGACAAATATAATTTATTGGTTATCGAAGATGCAGCCCAAGCTATCGATTCTTTTTATAAAGGTAAAGCATTGGGAAGTATCGGTCATATGGCGGCTTTTTCATTCCATGAGACTAAAAATATAATCGCCGGAGAAGGCGGAATGATTGCTATCAATGATGAAAGGTTTATTAATCGTGCAGAGATAATCTGGGAAAAAGGAACTAACCGTGCCGAATTTTTTAGAGGAGAAGTTAATAAATATGGTTGGGTAGATACCGGATCTTCTTTTTTGCCCTCTGAAGTAATTGCCGCTTTTTTGTGGGCACAAATTGAAAATCTTCAATTTATACAGAAAAAAAGAATATCACACTGGAATTATTACCATAATGGTTTGAAAACCTGGGCGCAAAAGAATAATATAAAAACCATGTCCATTCCTGACAATGCAACTAATAATGGACATATGTTTTATTTGGTATGTAAGTCATTTGAGCAAAGATCAAACTTAATAGAATATCTTAAAAAGGAATCTGTCTTAGCTGTTTTTCATTATATAAGTTTGCATTCCAGTCCTTATTATAAAGACAAACATGACGCAAGAGAATTAATAAACAGTGATTTGTTTACTGATAGATTACTTAGATTACCAATGTTCTACGAGTTAGATGTCGAAAATGTGGTAAAAAAAATTGTTAAATATGAATAGAGTGTACCAACTTTTAGGCAGTAAAAAAAACATCAATATTGCATTTGTTTTATTTGTCTTAGTTTATTTAGTTTTAGGTGTAATTTCAATATCTAATTCCGGATTACAAGTTAATAATAATGATAACTATAAAGATTTATTTGTAAAGTTTCATGAATTAGGATATTATGATGCAGTTGCACAAGGAACATCAATAGTGTATAATTTTTTTTTAAGTTCTATTTTTGCAATTACTAAAAGTGTCGATGTCAGTTTTTTTGTTTTAAATCTCTTCAGTAATTTATTTTTGCTGTTTTTTGGTTACTATTTTTGTAGTAAAACAGATACTGCAAAAAAAAGTTTTTTTTACATTATTTCGTGTATTTATATTCTCTATGTTTGGGACATGAGATCTTATCTGTCAGCTTCAAACGACTCATTTCTGGGTGTTTTTGTAATGATTTTGTTGTATCTGATAACAATTAAATTGTTTAAAGCAACAAATGAAAGATTGACTTTTTCTAGTATTGGTTTTGTTTTCGCGATCTGCCTTTCTGTTCGAATTACGGCAATATTATTGCTTCCGCTTATTTTTATAGCTTTCTTTTATTGGATAAAAAATACAGAAATTTCTTTTTCCAAAAGAGTGCAATTAATTTTAATGTGTTCATTAATGTTCTTTTTGACAATATTAATCCTTCATTATCCTGCGATAAAAGAAAAGCATTCCCTAAGTTATGAAGATAAAAATCCTTCAAAAGATTTAAATTGGATCCAAAGAAATTATCTGGGATTGAAAAAGATAGAGTCAGGTCAGGAAAAAATGAATCGCGATGCCATTTGGATCAATACAAAGTTCGAAAAAGTTCAGGAATATCTTAAAATACACGGAGAAAATAGTCTTCCAAAAACTTTTACTCAAGCTGTTATTAAAGATCCAATATTAGTTGCCAAAATCGCTTTTTTAAATATAATAACTTGTTTTGGTAGGTTTTTTCGATTTTGGGGTCTCCTATTTTTTATTCCATTCATGGTATTATTTAAGGGAGTTTTTTTTAATAAATATAAACTTCCGGCAATTTTATTTTTTAGTTTTATAGTTATTCTTTCCTCCGTATGTTTCACTTTTATGGAGTTTAGATGGTTTTATGGATATGAGATTTTGATACCAATTTCAATTTTGTATGCCATCGATAAATTTAAAATCTCTGTAGAGTCTTCTAAAATTCAAAGCGTTATAGTGATTTCTCTTTTATTGATAACATTGTTTAATGTTAAAAGCATTATTTCAATACTATAATTATGTTGAAACTAGCTTTTGTAACCCCAGAATATCCTCACCAACGTGTTCAGCATGCAGCAGGAATTGGCACGAGTATCAAGAATTTGGTTCAGGCTTTAGCCAAAAAAGGTGTGACTGTTTCAGTTTTTGTATACAGACAAAATGAAGATGCTGTTTTTATAGAAGATAATATTAAAATCCACTTAATAAAATCTCAAAAATATAAAGTTTTAGGTTGGTTTTTATATCGAAAACATATCGAAAAGTATCTTAATAAATGCATTTTGTCAGAAGGAATTGATTTGGTTGAAGCTCCGGATTGGAGTGGAATAACGGCTTTTATGAATCTAAAAGCGCCAGTAGTTATTCGTTTTCATGGAAGTGATACTTATTTTTGTCATTTAGAAAAGAGAAAACAAAAGTTTAAGAATTTTTGGTTCGAAAAATTAGCAATTGGCAAAGCTCAGGCTTTTATTGCACCAACACATTTTGCAGGAGAATTATCAAAAAAACTCTTTAGTATTAAAAACAAAACAATCAGGACAATTCATCACGGATTAGATTTAGATCAATTTGTTAATACCGATCCTTCAATATATGAAGAAGGACTGATTTTATATATTGGAACAATTATTAGAAAAAAGGAGCCTTAGAATTACCTTCGATTTTTAATAATGTTAGAAAACAATATCCTAATGCAAAACTGGTTTTAATTGGCAATGATTCTTATGATATTGAAACAAAATCTGAATCGACTTGGAGATTGGTGCAGCAAAAATGTATAGATTATAATTTACATTCTGCTGTTTCCTATTTAGGAAAAATCCCTTATCAAGAAATTCAGGAATATATTAAAAAGGGACATATTTGTGTTTTTCCAACTTTTGCAGAGACTCTAGGAATGGTGACGATTGAAGCCATGGCTTTGCAAAAACCAGTGGTAAATAGTAATATTGGATGGGCTCAGGAATTGATTGTTGATGGAGAAAGTGGTTATCTTGTTCATCCCAAAAATCATAATGAGTTTTCCGATAAAATAGTAAGCCTGTTAAAGGATGAAGATTTGTGTAGTATAATGAGTAGTGCGGCAAGAACAAGAGTTGAAACTATTTTTAATATTGAAAAAATAGTAGAGCAAAATATTGATTTTTATAAAACCATAATTAGTTAATTTTGATTGTAATTTATCATAATAACAACTGTATTTCCAGAATTGAATCTAAAGAAAAAAATGCAATAATCTTTGATCGAAAGAAGTCTATTGCATTCGGATTAATGCAATTGGCGATTCAGTTTCCCGAATCAAAATTAGTCTGGTGCCACGAAAGTAATCAAGAGCAAATTAATTTAACTGCAATTCCAGAATTGATGCATCACCATAAATTGATGCTTTCTTACAATCCAGGTTCTTCTGATTATTTTGGGAAAAGAATTGGTTATATTGAAGAATCTCCATTTATCAATGTAAATAAAAAAGTGAGTTATCCCACTTGGCAAATGAGTAGTTTAGCAGGTGTTATTCATGCATCTGTTTTAATAGTTTTTAAAGATAAAATCAAGTTAGACAGTGATTTTGATTATTATCTAAATTCAATTGCCAAAGTTGGTATGCCATTGGGACTATTTTGTTATTCAGAACCTAAACTATTGGCTCAAAGTTCAATTCAAACAACAAGATCAAATGCTTCGGTATTTGTACTTTTTAAATTTGTAAAACAGCATTATAAAACACGTTGGACTATCTTGTTGCTGCTGAATTTGCTGATTTATGAGTTTCGATTGCCATTTTTAGCATTTATAGATGCACTATTTTTTAAAAACAGAAATAGTTTAGGGATTTCATTGGATAGTATTCCTGTTCAATCTAATCGATCAGTGATGCAAAATGCTACAATCGATGTTATAATTCCTACTATCGGGAGAAAAGAATATTTGTATGATGTCCTGAAAGATTTATCTCAGCAGACACATTTACCGGTAAATGTGATTATTGTCGAGCAGAATCCCCTGGAAAATAGTGCTTCTGATTTAGATTATTTGCAAAATGAAACTTGGCCCTTTATAATAAAACATACTTTTACGCATCAGACAGGAGCATGTAATGCCAGAAATTTGGCTTTAAGCCAGGTAGAAAGCAAATGGGTATTTTTAAACGATGATGATAATCGATTTGAACCAGAATTAATCGAAAAAATTTTCGGAAGTATAAAAAAATATGGTGCTAAAAGTGTGACAACATCTTATTTACAGCAACGAGAAGTTCTCAAGTTTTTAATTATCCAACAATCGGGGATATTTGGTTCAGGTAATAGTTTTGTGTGTTCTGATTTATTATCAAAGCTGTCTTTTGATAAAGCTTTAGAATTTGGGTATGGGGAAGACACTGATTATGGCTTGCAGATAAGGAATTTAGGAATCGATATAATTTATTTTCCAGATCCGAGTATATTACATTTAAAAGCACCAAATGGAGGATTTAGAATAAAGCCTACTTTTCCATGGTCTGCTGAAACAATGCAACCCAAACCTTCTCCCCATATTATGTACGTAAAACTTAAACATTATACGGAAGAGCAATTATTAGGGTATAAATTAGTGTTCTTTTTAAAAATGCTTAATGGGCAATCTATTTTCAAATTGCGTTCGCTTATATCATCTTTTAATAAAAAATGGGAAAGAAGCCTATATTGGGCAAAAAAATTAAATTGTTATGATTAATAAAATAATATCTAAAATTAGCCATAGAGTTAAAGCATTTAAAAAGCATCCTATGACGAAGGATGAAGTTGGATCAGCTCTTTACAGATATCTTTCTTTTAACCTCATACAAAGGGTTTATCCGAAAGAACGAATTTATAATTTCATAGGAGGAATGAAATTTTATGCTCAAAAAGGAGAGGCCGGTATTGTTGCAAATATTTATTACAAACTTTTTGATTATGAAGAATCTATTTTTGTAATAAATAATTTGAAAGAGAATGACTTATTTGTAGATATTGGTGCAAATGTGGGACATTTTTCTCTTTTGGCCGCAGGTATGTGCAAGGCTAATGTGATTGCTTTTGAACCAATTCCTCAAACATTCGAAAAATTGAATAGAAATGTGAGTTTAAATAATTTAAGCAATATAATTGAAACAGTAAATATTGGAATAGGAAAAGAGGATGCTATCCTGAATTTTACCACAAACCGAGGCGTGATGAATAGTGTTGCATCAGGAAATGAGGCACAAGTGATAGAAATTCAAGTAAAAAAACTTGATGATGTTTTAAAAAACAAATTTCCTGTTTTTCTAAAAATTGATGTAGAAGGATATGAATATTTTGTATTGCAAGGTGCTTCAGAAGTTCTTTCAAGCAAAAGTCTTAAGTTTATCATTATAGAACTGAATTTTTCAACGTCAAAGTATGGACATACTAATGAAAAAATCTTTGAATTATTGTCATTGCATGATTTTGTTCCAATAGAATATGATACTGTCACGAAACAGATTAAAATTTTACCTAGCTATAATAAAAATAAATTTAATACTATTTTTATTAAAAAAGATTCAATAGAGAATTATGCTTAAGATATATACAGACAATACTTTTATTACTCCGGCAAACAGAAGGATTATTTTTCCATTATTATTTGATTTGTGTTATATAATGAATGAAAATCTTTTGAAAAAGTATGTTTTAGTGGATACCATTCAGGAGTCGGATATAGTTATTGTTCCTGTAGATATTTCGTGGTTTTTTAAAAATAATAAAAAAAAATGGCTTTATAATTTTATTGATAAAGCCAATAGACTAGATAGGAAAGTTTGGATATATACTGCAGGTGATTTCGGGATTACGCTGAATAAAGATGTTTACACATTTAGACTTGGCGGTTTTAATAGTAAATTTGACGAAAAGACATTTATATTACCTTCTTTTATTATCAATCCGTATATAGGATTAAAGAAAGAATTCATGCCATTAAATAAACTTGACATTGCTAACATTGGTTTTGTGGGTCATGCGAATGGTTCTTATGTTAAATTGTGCAAAGAATTTTTTATTTACTGTCACTTTAACTTAAAAAGAATAATAAAAAAGAGTTTTTCAGATTATCAATCGTTTTATCCATCGAGTAGGAAACGATACCAATTTTTGACAGCACTTCAAAAAAATATACAAATCAAAACAAATTTTATTTTTAGAAACCAATACAGAGCTGGAGCAAATAATAAAGAATTAAGAGAAATAACTTCGAAGGATTTTTTTGAAAATATTAATGCCAATGCTTATACTTTTTGTTTAAGAGGGGCGGGTAATTTTTCAGTTCGTTTCTATGAAACTTTAGCAATGGGAAGAATTCCTCTGGTAATTGATACTGATTTTAGATTACCCCTAAGTCATCTGATTAATTGGAAGAATCACTGTATTATCGCTACTTCAAATAACTTCACACAGAAATTAATTGATTTTCATGAAAAAATAAGCGATTATGATTTTGAAAAAATGCAAATAAGTAATAGAGATTTGTGGGTAAAACACTTAAGTAGAGAAGCTTATTTTAATGAAATATACGCTGTTTTTTTAAAGAATTGATCTATGAAGTTTTCACTAATAGTCTGTACTTATATGCGTCCTGATGCACTGCTGAAATTGTTGCAGTCGGTTACTAATCAATCCCTTTATCCAGATCAAATTTTGATTGTTGATGGTTCTACAAGTACAGAAACACAAAAGGTTTTGGAGAATAATTCCTTTCAGGATTTAAATTATTTTCTAGTTGAAAAAGAGCATCGCGGTTTGACAAAACAGCGTAATTTTGGAATTTCAAAAGTATCTCAGGATTGTGAAATCGTTTGCTTTTTGGATGATGATACAGTTTTAGAAAAAGATTATTTTGAACAATTGCTACATACCTATGAGGTTTACCCGGAAGCATTAGGAGTGGGCGGGTACATTTCTAACGAAATAAAATGGGAGCCTGTTGGAGTCAATTATCAATCTAAAATAAATGAATTTTGTTTTGATGGTTGGAAAAGAAAAGAAGGAAGCCGCTTTGTCTTAAGAAAAAAAGTAGGATTAGATAGTGATTGTTTACCTGGATTTTCGCCTTTGTTTTCTCATGGAAGAAGCGTTGGCTTTTTGCCACCAAGTGATAAAATATACGAAGTTGAGCAATTGATGGGAGGCGTTTCTTCGTTTAGAAAATCGGTATTTGATAAGTTTCAATTCTCTACTTATTTTGAAGGATATGGTTTGTATGAAGATGCTGATTTTTCGTTAAGAGTTGCAAAAACAGGAAAGCTGTTTCTCAACACAAAGGCAAAATTAAATCATTATCATGAAGCTTCGGGAAGACCAAATCAGTATTCCTATGGTAAAATGGTGGTTAGAAACGGCTGGTATGTGTGGCATGTAAAAAATCCAGAACCTAAAGTAGTAGATTTTTTGAAATGGCATATAATCACAATGCTTTTGATAATAATAAGGTTTAGTAATACATTTACCACAGCAAAACGCAAAGAAGCTTTTACAGAGACAGTAGGAAGAACAGCAGGATGGTGGAGTTTGATTTTAAATAAACCCAAAAAGAGAAAATGAGAAATACAGAAAATTACACTTATGCATTATATAATGTTTTTTATGATTTCTAATTATATACAACGCATAAGATAGATTTTCTCTGAAATAGAATACAATATTTCAAGATTTCCAGAATTTAACCATTTGACTTTTGCATTTATAATGTCTCAAAATGAACCAAAAGTTGTCATAAATAAACTTTCATGAAATTTGCTATTATTACTCACGTTGCACATATTCAATTGTATGATCGATATTTTGCTTATGGACAGCTTATGTAAAAGAGATGAACGTTTGGGGAAAATATGTTGATGAGTTTATAATTGTTGCTCCCATTATTCAAACAGAAAAAACGACAATAGATATCCCTTATAATCACGAGAAAATTGTTTTTTTTGAGATTAATGCTATTAATTTATTGGGATGGAAAGCTATTTTAAATGCAATTTTAAAAGGTTCAAAAATTGGCTTGAGAATTTATAAAGCAATGCAGCAAGCTGACCACATTCATTTGCGTTGTCCCGGTAATATTGGTTTATTAGGCTGTTTAGTACAAATTTTGTTTCCAAATAAACCAAAAACCGCCAAATATGCTGGAAATTGGAGCCAAAAGCAAAACAACCTTGGAGCTATCGTTTACAAAAATGGATTTTGAGCAACACGTTCATGACAAGAAATATGCAGGTTTTAGTTTATGGTGAATGGGAGAATAGTTCTAAGAATATTAAGCCTTTTTTTACAGCAACCTATTCAGAATCGGATAAGACACCAATGAAAAAAAATGACCTGAAAGGGGAAATAAAATTTATTTTTGTCGGAACATTGGTTTCTGGAAAAAGACCTTTGTATAGCGTACAATTAGTTGAAGCGCTAATAAAAAAGGGATACAACGTCACATTACAATTATATGGCGAAGGTTGCAGATCGCAAGTTGTTAGAGGATTATATTGTTACCAATAATTTAGAAAATTATGTAGTATTAAAAGGAAATCAAAATCAAGAAGTTGTTACTGAAGCATATCAAAACAGTCACTTTGTTGTTTTGCCTTCAAAAAGTGAAGGCTGGCCAAAAGTAGTTGCCGAAGGGATGTTTTGGGGATGCATTCCAATTGCTACTTGTGTTTCCTGTGTGCCATTTATGCTGGATTACGGAAAAAGAGGAGTTTTATTAGAAATGGATTTGGAATTAGATATTAAACAATTAGAAGCCATTTTAAACAGCGAAATGTTTTTTGATGATAAGGGAATAAAAGCGTCAGAATGGTCGCAAAAATATACTTTGAATGTTTTTGAAGAAGAAATAAAAAAATTATTAAGAGAATGAAGCATACCGCCAAAACAAAAATTTTTAAAGGATTATCTGTCTTACCAAATAAATTAGGATTTAGTATTTATCATCTTTTGCAAAACATTGGAGGAAATCAATCTTTTGAGTCTAAAGTGAAATCTACCAAAAATACTTATGAAACGGTAGTACAGATTTTAAGCAAAAACAGCATAAATCTTTTAGATAAGAAAATTGCAGAATTGGGGTCAGGTTGGGTTCCAATTTTTCCATATCAATTAATAATTGACGGAAAAGCCAATAAAGTTGACACTTATGATATCAACGAACATTTTAATATAAAGGAAATAGAGCAGTTAAATTCTTTTTCTTCAAATAATCATGATCTTGTATTTGAGAAAAAAGGAAAATATAATTTACTCAAAGAAGTTTCTTATTTTCCAAATACAAACATTTGCGATGGAGATCTTGAGGATATTGATTTGGTTTTGTCCCGATTTGTTTTAGAACATGTAACACCAAAAGATTTATTCGAAATCCATGATTTTCTGTATTCAAATATGAAACCGGGAGCATTAGTCTTGCATCTAATTTCCCCAAGTGATCATCGAGCTTACACAGATTCATCTCTTTCACTGCAGGATTTTTTAAAATATAGTGAAGAGGAATGGAATCAGATTCAGACAAAATTTGATTACCATAACAGACTTAGATTGCCACAATATTTGGAGATTCTAAGTAATAATTTCGAAATATTATACTTTGAACATGATAAAATTAACGAAGATTCTGAGAGTTATAAAAAATTTAAGAAATTAAATATCCACGAAGATTTCAGCAGTTTTAGTGATCAGGAATTGATGGCAGGAAGTATAAATATACTTTTGAAAAAAAAGGATAAATGAGAATTGTCCAAATTATAGATTCCTTAGAAGCTGGCGGAGCTGAGCGTATGGCAGTAAATTATGCCAATGCATTAGCACGCAGAATAGAATTCTCAGGTTTAATTGCAACTCGTAAAGAAGGAATACTTTTAGATCAGGTGGATAAAAAAGTCCAATATTTATATTTGGATAAAAAGAGAAAAATTGATTTTAATGCAATTTTCAGATTAAGAAAATATATTAAAAAATATAAGGTTAATGTCATTCATGCCCATAGTTCATCTTTTTTTATGGCAGTTTTAGTAAAGGTGATTTTACCTGAAATAAAAATTATTTGGCATGATCACTATGGAGTCTCGCAGGATTTATCGATAAGGAAAAATTTAGGACTTAAATTTGGATCGCTTTTTTTTGCTGGCGCAATTGCAGTAAATTCAGCGTTAAAAAACTGGGCAGAATCGTATTTATGGTGTTCAAAGATCTCTTATTTTCCAAATTTTATAGATGATTATAAAAAGTCAGATGAAAAAATATTTTTAGAAGGGGCTGAAGGGAAAAGAATTATTTGTGTGGCAAATTTACGACCTCAGAAAAATCATGAATTACTGATAAATGCAGCAAAATCCATAAAAAATAAGTTCCCAGATTGGAGTTTTCATTTGTTTGGGAAGGATTTTAATGACGCATATTCTGATACTTTAAGGGAAAAAGTAAAAGATTTAAAACTTCAGAATGTTGTCTATTTTTATGGAACAACTTATAATGTTAGTTCGGCTCTGGAACAATGTGACATAGCAGTTCTTCCATCACTTTCAGAAGGGCTTCCGTTAGCTATTTTAGAATACGGTTTGCATAAATTACCGGTTGTGGTTACGGATGTTGGCGAAATTTCCAAAATAATTGCATCTGACAGACTTGGCTTAATGGTGAATTCTAATGACTTAAATCAATTTGAAAAGTCAATTCATAGATTAATCGAAAATGAAAATGAGAGAATAGAAATGGGATTGCGATTAAACGCTCATATACAAATAAATTTTAGCCAAAAAGCGATTGTTGATAAATATGCTTTATGGTTGAGTTCCTTGATTAATATTGTTACAAAAAACACGCTATAATATTTAGATGAAAAACTTGCAGTTATCTTATACTAAGATCTTAATAATCCACGCGTTAATTGCTTTTGCAGTTTTTGCAGTTCCATTTTTATCTAAAATTTATGCTCTTTTAATGCCCATAGTGGGTTTTTATATTGTTTACACAACAAAAAATAAAGGTAATGAAGTGCTTTTGGTCGCTGCTTATATGGTGGGTGCTGAGGTTTTTTTGAGAATGACAGGAGGGAATTTAAATAATGAATATGTCAAACTTTCGGTGATTGTTTTTATGTTTATTGGTATGATTTATAGTAGTCTTTCTTCAAATTCAGTGATTTATGTTTTCTTTTTGATCTTATTAATTCCGGGGATTTTAATAACAACTGTTGCTGCAGACTATGATCAAGATATTAAAAAATTATTAGTTTTTAATTTGTCAGGACCTTTATGTCTTGCAATTTCTGCTATTTATATGCTTAATCGAAGGATTTTATTTTCAGATTTGCAAAAAGTGCTTACCTTAATAGGACTGCCCATTCTTACAACCACGGTTTATTTGTTTTTATACAATCCAAGCGTAAAAGACGTTATAACCGGCACGCAATCTAGTTTTGAAACATCAGGAGGTTTTGGGACCTAATCAGGTTTCAACTATTTTAGGGCTAGGAATGTTTGTTTTCTTTACCCAATTAATTTTATTCTCAAAATCAAAGAAAGAGATTTTGATGAATGCTTTTTTGTTAACGTTTGTGAGCTATCGAGCAATTGTTACTTTCTCAAGAGGAGGAGTTATTACTGGAGTAGTTATGATTCTTCTTCTGCTGTTTTTACTGTATTATTTTTCTAATGAAAAAGGTAAAAGTAAGTTTAGCTTGGTTTTTATTTTGACAGCTTTATTGGCATTTGCAATTTGGACTTATAGTTCTTTACAAACAAGAGGTTTAATTAATAAAAGATACGCAAATGAAGACGTAAGGGGAAGAGTTAAAAAAGACCGTTTAGGAGGTAGAGAAGAGATTATGGGGACTGAGATAAAGCTTTTTCTTGAAAATCCTATTTTTGGCGCTGGTGCTGGAATGGGAAAACAAATGAGAAAAGAATCGTTTGGTATAGAGGCAGCTTCTCATAATGAAATCACACGTATGTTAAGTGAGCATGGTTTATTTGGTATTTTCGGACTCTTAATACTTTTTATTAGTCCATTTATTTTTTATATAAATAATAAGCATCATCTGTATTTTTTCTCCTTTTATTTTTTTTGGTTGCTAACAATTAATCATGCGGCAATGCGAACGGCAGCCCCAGCTTTTGTATATGCATTATGCTTACTTTCTGTTCAGGTTAAAATTCCAGAAGAAACAGAAAATTAATAGATTAGTTGTTTTTTTTGCGATACATTTGCTTTGCCCTAACCCAATTAAAACCTACAAATGATGTTCTCAAAAAAGAAAATGCATTTCGAAATTTCAGAAAGGAAAATATTGCTCCTTTCTTTCGATGCTATTTTTATTTTATCCGCGTTATATCTATTAAGCTCAGTATTTGACTATCATTATTTTGAATTTGATATTCACAGTGTGCTGAGCATTCTTTTGCTAATTGCCTATATTTATATTTTCGGAGTAATTTTTGAAATCTATAACTTACAAGTGGCAAGCAATCAGCTTCAGATTCTGCAGAATGTCGTTTTTACTGTAAGTGCTACCGTTCTGGCTTATTTGTTTACGCCAATTCTTTCTCCTGTATTGCCTAAACAGAGGCTCGTCATACTAATATTTTACTTTACAATATTAATTACCCTGTTGCTATGGCGTTTATTTTACTGCTATTTTCTAGCCTCTCATCGTTTCTCTCAAAGTGTAGTTTTGATTTGTGACCAAAGCGAAGTTGAAGAATTAGTTTTAGGATTAGAAAATGTCAATCCACATTATAAAATTATTGGTTTTGTAAACTCCGATTCTGTTGCAGATGAAAATCTAGATTTTCATTACGTAAAAGAAATAAAGAAGGATGCCCTAGAACATTTTGTATTGACAAATTATGTTTCGGAAATCATTATTGCTTCTCAAAATACAGATGGTATCACTCCAGATTTATATCAGCAATTACTTCATTTATTAGAAAAAGGAGCTATTATACGAGAATATACTCAGGTTTACGAAAGTAAAACACAACGCATCCCCGTTCATCATATAGAAAGAGATTTTTATAGATTTTTTCCCTTCAGCAGAAGTAATAGCAATAAACTTTATTTGTCTTTTGTTCGGCTTATAGAAATCATGTTCTCTATTTTGGGGCTATTAATCTCCCTAGTTTTTATACCAATAATTTTTCTTTGCAACATCTTTGCAAATAAAGGAAGCCTTTTTTATACTCAAGAAAGAGTAGGGAAAAATGGAGATATTTTTAAGATTTATAAGTTTAGAACTATGGCAGAGAATTCAGAAACCAATGGAGCTGTTTTTGCTGTTCATAATGATAAAAGGGTTACTCCGTTTGGTAAATTTATGCGAAAGTCAAGAATTGATGAACTGCCTCAATTTATTAACGTTTTAAAAGGAGACATGGGCGTAATTGGCCCTAGACCTGAGCGTCCTTTTTTCGTTGAAGAAATCGCGGCTGTAATGCCATTTTATGAAACGCGTCATGTAATTAAGCCTGGACTTACAGGATGGGCACAGGTTAATTATTCTTATGGAGAATCTATAGATGAGAGTTTGATTAAACTTCAATATGATCTATACTACATCAAGCACAGAAGTGTTTTTCTTGATTTGAGTATCACTTTCAAAACCATTACTACGGTTTTGTTCTACAGAGGTCAATAATATTTTTAGATTATAATCGGAATTGGTTTTTTGTTGCGAATAGCTGTTCGCACTAAAACCACTCCGCTTGTAACGATCAACGGTAAAGTGATGAAGAAATGCGCTTTGTTAATCAAAAACAAAAAGTAAATTACTAAAAGGACAAAATTGATTAACGAAAATCGATACGTCCATAATTTGTTTTTGAAAATTGAAAAGAATACTAAAAGCAATAAAAGCGGACTGAATAATAATACATTATAATTCATTGCTAGTTCTTGGTGAAAAGAATAAAATCCCATAATAACAAAGAATATTCCAATAAGAGATAAAATCAAAAAGTAGATTTTATCGACTGTTTTGTTTCTGGCGAAGATTACAAAAAGTAAGATAAAAAGATAGGTATAAATATTATTCCACAACGATTTTGGAGTTTCTTTTGTAAATTCTAATAACGTTTTGCTTTTGGCAGCGAGAGGCTTATTTTGGAAAGTAGTTTTGTCCAAACTGTTTTTCAATTCAAATGGAAGAAAAATTCTTGTTCCCATTTGATCTACTTTTGTTCCAAAAATAATACTTGTTCCCAACTGATCGTAGAAATGACCATCAAAGTAAGGGAACAGAATAGAGCGATAGGTTTTGTCTGTGTCTTCTGTTTTAGCAATTACATTTCCGCCTAAAGTTTTATTTACCACATCAACGACCATCGAAGTGCAATTTTTATCGATAAATTTGTAAGTATAATAACGCTCGTCAGAAGCTAAAACTGCATTTAATTGGTCGAAAAGTTTTTGTTTTAAATCTTGAGAAATCAGTAATTCCTGCTCATAAATACTTCTTTTTTCATAAGTGTATTCATTAAAAAAATCTGCATAAGAGTGTACTGTTGCAAAATATTGAAGATCTCCTTTTGCAAACTTTAAAACAAAATTTGGAGTTCTAAAATCAAAAGTTCCGTAATTGTAAACAACGTCAAAATTGTTTCCAGGATCCAAAACTCTAATTCCTGTATGTCCGAAATAAGAATACGTTTCGTTTCCAAGGCCACAAGTCAGAATGCTAATTTTAGCGTCTTTAGATAAAGCTAAACTTTGGCTAAAACCAATAAAACTGGATAAGAATAATAAAATAAAAAGTGCTTTTTTGGACATGACAGTTTTCATGATTTAAAATTTTAATGTTTTTTGGTTTCTAATTATTATCTAAAGATACCTAAATCTACTTTCAGCGAAAAAATATTAGAATACAATGCAGTGCTTTGATTTCCTAAATCGGTTAAGGCATAATCAATTTGTATGCCTTTATATCGAAATCCTAAACCGATATTAGGCTGGAAGTTTACTTTTTCAGTATTGTCCAATTGCGTTACATTCTGGAAATTTCCTGCACCGGCTCGAACGAAAACCAAATCGGTATACCCAAATTCAAACCCTAGAGCTGGGTCTATACTTATAGGTTTTGAAGAAATGATATCATTTGTCTGTTCAAATCGCATATTTAAATTCGCAGAAGTCACAAGACTGCATTCGTTATGAAAATCAAATCTTTTTGAAACTCCCAATTGTGCTTTTGGAAGTGTTATTTCTGTGCTTTCTGGCAATTCGTTATTTTCTCCTGGAATTGCATTAGCGATTTTAGCATATTCTTCTTCATCAATATTCCAAATGTTGTAAGTTGTGGTAATGTCTCGAAGCATTAAACCAAATTTCCAATCGTTTCTCTCAAACTGAAGTCCAATATCAAATCCAAATCCCCAAGAATTAGCAAATTTTCCAATTACTCTTCGAATTACTTTTGCGTTTACACCATATTGAAATCCGTCAACAGGCAGTTTTCGAGCATAAGAAAAAGTAAAACCATAATCTGCAGTAGAGAAAAGGCTGATTCTATTATAATCTATGTTTCCTTGATTATCGATTAATTGTGTGGTATCCATGATATCGTCGACTCCAAAACGAATCATCGAAATTCCCCAAGCACTTCTGTCGTCAATGGGGCTTGCGTAGCCTATATAATCGTATTGCGCAATATTAGCAAAGTAGCTGGCGTGCATTAAAGCAATTTGATGATCTTCAAGATGCGTTAAACCTGCAGGATTCCAGTAAACAGCATTTACATCATTGCTAGAAGCAGTTACAGCACTTGCCATTCCAAGAGCCGCGGCATCGACACCAATATTCATAAATTCATTCGAATATTTTCGAACAGTTTGTGCATACTGAAAAGTACAACTCCAAAGTAATAAAAACACTAAATATTTCTTCAACGTATATGTTTTTGCAGATCGAGGCCTGTTTTTAAATTTTTATCAAAAATATAATATTTTACTCATCTAATAAGCTCCTTTAGTTAAATATTCCGAAAGTCACACTTTGAAATAAAAAACTCTCGAAAAAACTCGTTTTGCATCGAGTTATTATGCTAAATTTGTTCTCTGCCATAATCAAAATTTTAAGCTATGAATATTAAAAAGCATATTCCAAATCTAATCACATTAATTAATCTTTTTTGCGGTTGTGTCGCAGTTGTTTTTGTCTCTAAAGGAGATTTTTTAATGGCTTTTTACATGGTTTGCTTAGGGATCTTTTTTGATTTCTTCGATGGTTTTTTTGCCAGATTATTTAAAGTTTCAAGTCCGCTTGGGTTACAGTTGGATTCTTTAGCAGATATGGTGACAAGTGGCGTTGTACCAGGTTACGTCATGTACAGTATGTTTGCTAGAGGCGGTGATCAACTAGGAAATCAAGCAATTGTTCCCTTTTTAGGATTTATTATAACTTTAGGCGCCTGTTACAGATTAGCCAACTTTAATATCGACACGCGTCAGACAGATTCGTTTATTGGCTTGCCAACTCCTGCAAATGCCATTTTTATTATTAGTTTGCAAATAGTTCTGGATATGTATGCAGATTCGTCTCTTGTAATTCTTGAATTATTAACAAATCAGTGGGTTTTATTACTTGTTACTTTGGGAAGCGCTTACATTATGAATGCTGAAATTCCATTATTTTCTTTAAAAATTAAAAAATTCAGCTTAAAAGACAATGCACTTCAAATCGTGTTTTTGAGTGTTTCAGTATTGTTAGGGGTATTACTTCATTACATTGCAATTCCATTGATTATTGTTTTCTACGTTTTACTGTCTATTATCAATAATCTATTTCTGAAAAAGTAATTCTGTTTAATGGCAAGAAAAACGACTTATCGTAAAACATATTCAAGAAAACCAGCTGGAAGATCTTTTCTGAGCAGACTTTTTCGAGGACTTTTATTGATTTTTTTCGGACTTTTATTCATTGGGATAATTTATCATTATCGCAAAGGGCTTGCTTATTATTTAGGTTTTAAAACAGAAAAGGTTTTAGATGAAGATGCGGTTGACAAGCACCTTTCTGATGTTCGAAATATTAGAGTTCTTGAAAATCATAAAGGAAAAGTAATTGGAATCGATGTGTCTGAATTTCAGGGAAAAGTCGATTGGGAAGAAGTCGAAATTTTAGATGAAAAATATCCGGTTCAATTTGTTTTTATTCGTGCAACTGCTGGGAATGATCGTGTAGATAGACAATTCAAAAGAAATTGGGAAGGCGCAAAAGAAAATAAAATCATGCGTGGGGCTTATCATTATTATCGTCCTAACGAAAATTCTATAGAGCAAGCAGATCTTTTTATCAAAACAGTAAAATTACAAAAGGGAGATCTTCCGCCAGTTTTAGATATCGAAAAATTACCTAAAAATCAGCCTTTAGATAGTTTGAAAAAAGGGCTGAAACGTTGGTTGAATAAAGTCGAAAAACACTATCAGGTTCGTCCAATAATTTATTCTGGTGAACGATATTATTCTGATTTTTTAAAAGAAGAGTTTAGCGAATATCTTTTCTGGATTGCCAATTATAATTTCTACAGAGAGAAAATCGAAGATGATTGGCTGTTTTGGCAGTTTACAGAAAAAGCTTCTCTGCCAGGAATCAAACACCGAGTTGATGTTAATATCTACAATGGCGATTTAGAACAATTGCATTTTATTACGGTTGAGTAATAGTGATCAGTTTTTAGATTTTTAGTTTTCAGTATTTTATCAAAAAAATCAGTTTTTTTAGTCTCAGCCCAAAACTGACTACTAAAAAACTGACCACTGAATACTTTTTTAAATTTATTTCAATAAAACTAAAATAACAATTATTATAAAAGGTAATAGAAGCATTACAGAATATGGATTGGCAAAATTTATAGTATAGCCCATCCATTGAATTTTTTTTGGGGGAAGCAATCTTTTGTCTTTCGGATTATAATAACAGGTGTTGAAAAAATGCCAATTCTTTGGATCTTTATGCCAATTATCGTAATCTTCCTGAGTTGGTTTTTCTGATTTCATTCGTAACTTTTTTAAGAAGCTTAGATTAAAAAAAAAATGGTAAAAAGAAATTTGCATTTTACTTTTTACCATTCAGATATAACTTTCTTAAAATTCCAGTTTCTTTTTACGAAGCTCGAAGTTTTGTCCAAGATAAACACGGCGAACCATTTCATCTTCTACCAATTCTTCTGGAACTCCTGCTTTAAGAATTCCTCCTTCAAACATTAAGTATGTTTTGTCGGTAATCGCTAATGTTTCCTGAACGTTGTGATCGGTAATTAAGATTCCAATGTTTTTATTTTTCAATTGCGCCACAATTCGCTGAATATCTTCAACTGCAACTGGGTCAACTCCTGCAAAAGGCTCATCCAATAAAATAAATTTAGGATCGGTTGCCAATGCACGGGCAATCTCTGTACGACGACGCTCACCTCCAGAAAGTAAATCGCCTCGGTTGGTGCGAATGTGCTCTAAACTGAATTCTTCGATTAAACTTTCCATTTTGGCAATTTGCTCTTCTTTAGAAAGTTTAGTCAATTGTAAAACGCTCAAGATATTGTCTTCAATACTTAGTTTTCTAAAAACAGAAGCTTCTTGTGCCAAATAACCAATTCCTTGTTGTGCACGTTTGTACATTGGGTAATCAGTAATATTTAAATCATCAAGAAAAATATTTCCTTGATTTGGTTTTACCAATCCAACAATCATATAAAAAGACGTTGTTTTTCCAGCTCCATTTGGCCCAAAAGTCCAACGATTTCTCCTTGATTTACTTCAACAGAGATCCCTTTTACAACGCTTCGTCCTTTATAGGTTTTGATTAAATTATCGGCTCTTAGCTTCATTTTTTTTAATTAGATAATATCTTAATTAGATAATGTGTCAATTTGATAATGAGATAATTATTATCTCTGTTGGCAAAATAAGATAAAATAAATTAATCAATTAAACGAATTAACATATCGTATGAAAATTATCTAATGGACTAATTATTCCATTCTCTAATTATTTGCCTTGCTCTTCAAGAGCTTCCCAGAATTCGTAAGCTCTTCTTAAATGAGGAATTACGATTGTTCCTCCAACTAGAGTTGCGATTCCCATTGCTTCCATCATTTCTTCTTTAGAAACGCCTTCTTTATAGCTGGTTTCTAAATGGTATTTTACGCAGTCGTCACATCTTAAAACGGTTGATGCTACTAGACCCAAAAGTTCTTTTGTTTTTACATCAAGAGCGCCTTCAGCATAAGCGTTAGTGTCAAGATTAAAAATTCGCTTTACAATTTTATTATTGTCGGCAAGCAGTTTTTCGTTCATTTTAGAACGATAATCGTTAAATTCTTGGATGATATCAGACATTTTCTTTTAATTTATTTCTGTAAACAACTTTCGAAATCAAAATACTTACTTCGTAAATAATCAACATCGGAATTGCTACAATGGTTTGACTTACTACATCTGGAGGTGTAACAATAGCTGCGATAACCAAAATAAGGACTACAGCATATTTCCAATACTTTCTTAAGAATTCAGGAGTTACTAATCCTAATTTTGTTAAGAAATAAATAGCAATTGGAAGTTCAAAAAAGATTGCGCTTCCAAGAATACTCGTTTTAACCATTCCCATATAAGATTCTAGAGTAAATTGGTTTTTTACCACATCACTTATGGAGAAAGTAGCAACGAAGTTTACAGACATCGGAATTACAACAAAATACCCAAATAATACTCCTAAAAAGAAAAGTAGTGAAGAGACAAAAATGAATAATTTTGCATTTTTTCTTTCTTTCTCATAAAGAGCCGGACTGATGAACTTCCAGATTTCCCATAAAATATAAGGGAAACTCAAGATGAAACCAGCCAGAAGACACATCCATACAAAGATGTTAACCTGACCTTCCATTTCGGTATTCTGAATAATAAAATTCAGTTCTGTGATGCAAATGCTGTCAGCAAAACCTAGCTGATGCGATAAGTCGCAAAACCAAACATAGGTAAAGAATGTTGGTCTTATCGGAACCTAAAATAATTTGATCAAATAAATAATCACTAATAAAATAAGTAACAAATGCCATGATGCATGTTGCAAGTGTACTTCTAACCAATAACCATCTTAGTTCTTCAAGATGATCCAAAAATGACATTTCGCCAAGATTTTTTTTTGCCATTATACGATTCCTTCTTTTAAAATGTCATGTAAATGTAAAACGCCTTTGTACGTTCCTTCGTCAGAAACAATTAGCTGTGTAATAGAGTAGTCTTCTAAAATATTTAAAGCATCGACAGCCATAGTTTCAGACGAAACTACTTTTGGATTTTTAGACATAATATCCCTTGCAGTTAAGTCCGCAATAGTATCTACGTCGTTTAGCATTCTTCGGATGTCTCCATCGGTAATAATTCCAACAATTTTATTGTCTTCAATTACTGCAGTAACTCCTAATCTTTTTTCAGAGATTTCAAAAATCACTTTTTTGACAGATGTATCAGGAGCTACAGCTGGTTTTAGTGAGTTTTCTATCATATCTTTTACGCGAAGCAATAGTTTTTTTCCTAAAGCACCTCCTGGATGATAAACTGCAAAATCTTCTGGTTTAAAATCACGCATCTCCATTAAACAAACGGCTAAAGCATCACCCATTACAAGCTGTGCTGTTGTGCTATTTGTCGGAGCTAAATTGATAGGGCAGGCCTCTGTGTCAATAGTTGTGTTTAAAACCAAATCTGAACCTTTTGCCAAAAATGAAGTTGTGTTTCCTGTAATAGCAATTAAGGTGTTTCCAAATCTTTTTAATAAAGGGACGAGGACTTTGATTTCTGGACTATTTCCGCTTTTAGAAATGCAAATAATGATGTCATCGTTTTGAATCATTCCTAAATCGCCGTGAATTGCTTCTGCGGCATGTAAAAACATAGAAGGAGTTCCGGTTGAATTAAAAGTAGCCACCATTTTTTGTGCAATGATCGCGCTTTTTCCAATCCCCGTCACGATCAAACGGCCTTTGGTTTCGTATATGCGTTGGACAGCTTCGTAAAAATTTTCGTCCAAAAAATCAATTAGTTTTGTAATTGCTTCACTTTCAGAGAGTATTGTTTTCTTGGCAATCGCCAATATATTTTCTTTTGTGATCAAAACAGAATATTTAAAATTTGTATGTATAAAAGAAAGTTGTATCTTTATGTGTTGCAAATTTATACAAAATACCATTAATATAGAGAATGAATTCAAATGAAATTGAAATACATAAAGAATTAAAGAAGTATTTCGGCTTTAGCCAATTTAAAGGCTTGCAAGAGCAAGTCATTACGAGTATCCTAGACAGAAAGAATACGTTCGTAATAATGCCGACTGGTGGTGGAAAGTCTCTTTGCTATCAACTGCCAGCTTTAATTCAAGAAGGAACAGCAATTGTTGTTTCTCCTTTAATTGCTTTGATGAAAAATCAGGTTGACGCAATTCGAAGTCTTTCGTCTGAGAATGGAATTGCACATGTATTAAATTCTTCCCTAACTAAAACAGAAATTGCTCAAGTCAAAAAAGATATTACGTCTGGATTGACCAAACTTTTGTATGTCGCCCCCGAATCATTAACAAAAGAAGAATATGTAGCCTTTTTACAAAGTGTACCTATTTCTTTTGTTGCTATTGATGAAGCACACTGTATCTCAGAATGGGGACATGACTTTAGGCCAGAGTACAGAAATCTGAGAAATATAATTAAGCAGCTAGGGAAAGTGCCTATTATTGGACTTACTGCAACTGCAACACCAAAGGTTCAGGAAGATATTCTGAAAAACCTTGATATGTCAGACGCCAATACTTTTAAAGCGTCTTTCAACAGACCGAACTTATATTATGAAGTTCGCACAAAAACAAAAAATATCGAATCGGATATTATTCGATTTATCAAACAGCATAAAGGCAAATCTGGAATTATTTACTGCTTAAGCCGTAAAAAAGTAGAATCGATTGCCGAAGTTTTACAAGTAAACGGAATCAGTGCGGTTCCTTATCATGCAGGTTTGGATGCAAAAACGCGGGCTAAACATCAGGATATGTTCTTGATGGAAGATGTCGATGTCGTTGTAGCAACAATCGCATTCGGAATGGGAATTGATAAACCAGATGTTCGTTTTGTAATTCACCACGACATTCCAAAATCATTAGAAAGCTACTATCAGGAAACGGGTCGTGCTGGACGTGATGGAGGAGAAGGACATTGTTTGGCTTACTACTCATATAAGGATGTAGAAAAGCTGGAAAAATTTATGTCTGGAAAACCAGTTGCTGAACAAGAGATTGGTTTTGCACTTTTACAGGAAGTTGTGGCTTATGCCGAAACCTCAATGTCGCGTAGAAAATTCCTTCTCCATTATTTCGGTGAAGAATTTGATAGCGAAACAGGTGAAGGTGCCGATATGGACGACAACGTTCGTAATCCAAAACATAAAGTAGAAGCCAAAGAAGAAGTGGTTAAGCTGCTGGAAGTTGTTCGCGATACGAAACATATTTACAAGTCAAAAGAAATTGTCTTTACTTTAATAGGGCGTATTAATGCTGTTATTAAAGCGCACAAAACAGATACACAACCTTATTTTGGTTCTGGTTCAGGCCACGACGAAAAATATTGGATGGCTTTATTGAGACAAGTTTTGGTAACAGGACTTTTGTCAAAAGATATTGAAACTTATGGCGTAATAAAAATTACGCAGGAAGGTCTTGACTTTATCAAAAAGCCAGTTTCATTTATGATGTCTGAAGATCATGAATACAGCGAAGCAGATGATGAAGCAATAGTAACATCATCAAAATCTTCTGGAACTGCCGATGAGGTTTTAACAGGGATGCTTCGTGAACTTCGTAAAAAAGTAGCCAAAAAACTTGGAGTTCCTCCATTTGTAGTTTTCCAAGATCCTTCGATTGAAGATATGGCTTTAAAATATCCGATAACAATTCAAGAATTATATAATATTCATGGTGTTGGTGAAGGAAAAGCTAAAAAATATGGAAGCGAATTTGTTGCTTTAATCAGCCGTTATGTTGAGGACAATGATATTATTCGCCCAGACGATTTGGTAGTAAAATCTACTGGAGTAAATTCTGCAAACAAATTATATATTATTCAGAATATCGATAGAAAACTTCCATTAAGTGATATCGCTTCCGCGAAAGGACTTTCGATGGATGCGCTGATTAAAGAAATGGAGCAAATCGTTTATTCTGGAACCAAACTAAATATTAAATATTGGATTGATGATATGCTTGATGATGATCAGCAGGAAGAAATCCACGATTATTTCATGGAATCTGAATCTGATAAAATCGAAGATGCCTTAAAAGAATTTGATGGCGATTACGATATTGACGAGTTACGTTTAATGCGTATTAAGTTTATTAGCGAGGTGGCTAATTAAATTCCAATTTTAGAAATTCCAAATTCCAAAAATAATAAAACATTAAAAAAAACAAATTCCAAATTCCAAGCAATCTAAAGCATTAGGATTTGGAATTTTTTATTTTAGATTTTTCTAAGTAATTGGGATTTGGAATTTTCTTTTTTGGAATTTTATTCACTATAAACTTCCCCACGATGTGGTTTCAAAGCATCTCTTACTTTGATCATATTTTCGTCGGTTACAACCATAAAAGCTATGGCGTACATATCGTCTATGATTTTAAATCCTGTAATATTTAAAGGTAGCTTTTCAATTGCTATATATTCTTTCAAATGAATCTCGTGATGTTCTGCTGTTTTTGCAGAAGCAGGACCACGGAAATCCCAAATCAGTTTTATTTTTCTAGACATTTTATTTAAAGGTGCAAAGGTTCAGAGTAGCAAAGGTACAAAGTCTCTTTTGAAAATTGATTTTTATCTTTTTCTCAATTGTCAGTTCGAGCGGAGTCGAGAACCAGGTATGTATTTCGAATTCGCTTACTGTGACAAAACGGGATTTGGAATTGGATAAAATTTACAATTGATAATATCTCATTTCAAAGTGCTATTTTTGCAGAATAATTTCGGTTTATCAAATCATAAAAAAAAAAATAATTATAAATGAAGTATGATTCAGTTTCAGAGGAGTTGTTTTTAAGTGAAGCAGCAAAAGCGCATTTACAGACAGCAGGAAAATGGGTTTATGTAATGTCTAGCTTTGGATTGTTAATAATAGCTTTTTTTATTCTTCGTTTACTTTATGATTATATGTCGTTATCTAATTGGGATGATGTTCCAACAGGAGGAGGAGTTGGGTATATAATGATTATGAGTTTATTGCCTATTTTTATCATAGCCTTTTTGATAATTCTTTTTCCACTTTATTATTTATATAAATTTTCTTTAAATGTCAAAATAGCATTTAGAGATGATGATTCAGAAGCATTAGAAATTTCGTTTAGATATTTAAAAATGCATTATATGGCTTTAGGAATTGGAATACTTGCATATGTTGGCTTGTATTTTTTAATGTCTAAATTCTTTTAATAATATTAATTACCTTTTTATAAAAATGCCTAAAGAACTTTTACTTCAAGTAACACCAGAAATTGCTGCAAACGAATCATTGCTAAAAGACCATTTGTCTAAGCAGATTAAAGTTTCTGCTCTAGAAATTCAGCACGTTTCAATTTTAAAACGCTCTATTGATGCTCGTCAGAAAGCGATTAAAATTAATTTGAAAGTTCTTATTTATTTAAAAGGCGAACCTTTTCAGGAAACTAAAATTCAGCTTCCTATATATAAGGATGTTTCGAATGCACAAGAAGTTATTGTGGTTGGCGCTGGTCCGGCTGGACTTTTTGCGGCACTGCAATTAATTGAATTAGGTTTAAAGCCAATTGTATTGGAACGCGGAAAAGACGTTCGAGGCCGTCGTCGCGACTTAAAAGCGATAAATCGCGAACACATCGTTAACGAAGATTCTAATTATTGTTTTGGCGAAGGCGGAGCAGGAACGTATTCTGATGGAAAATTATATACGCGTTCTAAAAAACGTGGTGATGTAACTAGAATTTTAGAACTTTTAGTAGCTTTTGGAGCTTCTGAAGACATTTTGGTAGAAGCGCATCCGCACATTGGAACTAATAAATTGCCTAAAATTATTGAAGATATTCGAAATAAAATTAGAGAATTTGGTGGTCAGGTTTTATTCGAAACTCGTGTAAGCGATATTTTAGTAAAGAACAATGAAGTTGAAGGAATCGTAACGCAAAACGGAGATAAAATTCATGCCAATAAATTAATCTTGGCAACAGGACATTCGGCGCGTGATATTTTTGAATTATTAGACAAAAAGAAAATTTTAATAGAAGCAAAACCTTTTGCTTTGGGAGTTCGTGCAGAACATGCGCAAGAATTAATTGACAGTATTCAATACAGCTGTGATTTCCGTGGCGAACATTTGCCGCCAGCGCCATATTCTATTGTAAAACAAGTTAACGGTCGCGGAATGTACTCATTCTGTATGTGTCCAGGAGGTGTAATTGCACCATGTGCTACAAGTCCTGGAGAGGTAGTTACAAATGGTTGGTCACCATCAAAACGGGATCAGTCAACAGCAAATTCTGGAATTGTAGTCGAATTGAAATTAGAAGATTTCAAACCTTTTGCCAAATTCGGCGCTTTGGCTGGAATGGAATTTCAAAAAAGTATCGAACAAAAAGCTTGGCATTTGGCTGGACAAACTCAAAAAGTACCAGCGCAAAGAATGATTGATTTTACACAAAGTAAAGTTTCTGTAGATATTCCGAAAACATCTTATGTGCCTGGAACTACTTCGGTTGAATTGGGACAGGTTTTTCCAGGATTTCTAACTCAGATTATGCGTCAGGGATTTCAGGATTTTGGAAAATCAATGCGAGGTTATTTAACCAATGAAGCTATTTTACATGCGCCAGAAAGCAGAACGTCATCGCCAGTTAGAATTCCGAGAGATCCAATGACTTTAGAACATTTGCAAATCAAAGGTTTGTATCCTTGCGGAGAAGGTGCAGGTTATGCGGGTGGAATTATTTCTGCAGCAATTGATGGCGAAAAATGTGCCCTAATGATTGCGGAATCCTTGAAATAATTGGCTTTGCACTTTTCATGTAGGAAAAGATTGTTATCTTAGTATTCTGATTTTAATAGAATATTCCCCCAAAGATGACAATACAAGAAATCGAAAAAAAATACGGATTTGAATTTCCGCTCTTATACAAACAGTTAGACGCAGACGGCATGCTTGATGTCGGTGAATATGGTCCAAATTGGTATACAGAGGTTTATCCTACTTTAAAAGAGAATCCGCCTTTGCTTCTACATTCGTATGATTTTGAATCATTGAATTTAAAATCGGTTGCCGAAGAAATAGAAGAACTTCAAGATCCAGAAGATTATCGCAATATAAATCCAGAATTTAAATTTATTCCGTTCGCTAAAAGTGGCGGTGGCGATCATTATTGTTTCTTTTTAAACGAAGAAAATAATGGCGATGTGCCGATCGTTTTTGTTTGGCATGACATGAACGAAGTGAATTATCTGGCAAAAAATCTTCAGGATTTTATCTTCAAAGTTTTATTGATCGATATGTCGAAACAAGATGTTTACAATGAACTTACTGATGAAGAATTTAGAAACGACATTGAATCTGTTTTTAAATCGCACAAAAAGTATTTGACAGAACAGCAAAATACAATTCTGTCTGCTATTTTAGAACGCGATATTATTGATTATGAAATACATGTTTCTCCAAAAATCGTAGAATCGGCTAGAGGATTATTAACAGATTTCGAACTAGAATCGATTGTCAATGAAGTGATTCCTTTTGATAAAATGAATCAGAGTTTTAAATATTCAAACGATTAGTTTTTATACAAGATATTTTTATGAGCTTTTTCTCCAATCTATTTAACAGAAATAATGATCCAAAATCAATCATTTCTTTTGATGTTGTCGATCCCATTTATTCGTATTTATATAACCAAGAATCTAGCCTTGAATTTAAAGTAAAAGGAATTCAAGAAGATGTTATGGTAAATTTGTTTTTCTTTCCGAGTTCTTTCGACCATGAAGAGGGAAAAGAAGAAATTAAAAAAGCTGGTTTCAAAAATTCGTATGAAGTTTTAAATGAGCTTTATAAAAAAGTAAATATTGGAGTTCTTTCAGACGAAGCCATACAAGAAGGTTTAGAATATGATTTTATACACATTCAGTTTTATTCGGAACCAACCGCAGAGGAGAAAAAGTTTTTTAAACGTTCGATAAAAAACTTTGTTATCTTTTTTTGCTGCACCAATAGTTTAGAAGTAAACGATTTTAAAATATTGTATTCAGGAAGACATTTCTTCGATTATACAAAGGGATTGTTGGAAAGCGAACTCTTGGATGTAAATAATCCGAAGAATGAAAGTGAAGCAATTGGAATTAGAGATTTTAAATTGGTTTTACAGGGAATCTGTCAATATTTAAATATTGAAATTCCAGAAACGGTCGAACTTCCTTCGTCTGAAAATTTAGTAGAAAGTGAACAAGCTACTATAGAAACTTTTGAAGAATTTATCAAATTAGTTTCAAGAGAAAATATCGAAGAAAAACAATTAAAAAAACAATCTAAAAAGCTCTTTAAAGACTATCAAAAAGGAACAAATGAATATCACGATATTGTTGATGGTCATTTTGATTTCTTTGAGAGTATTGATGCCTGGAACAGCGACTGGAAATTTGATCCTGAAGATGCTGAGTATTTCATTTCTGAAATGATTGGCGAAGATCTTAATTTCGAATATCCGGAAGAAACCTATAGTCATGATTTGTTTCCTTATATTCAATCAGCTCTAGAAAAACGCGGTTTCGAATTAATGAGTTACAATACAAATGGAGATAATTATTTGTTTTTTGTGGCCAATAAAGAAGATGTTAGCAGAATTTTAGAATTATCTGAAATTACTAAAATTGAAATTGATCAATTGTAGGTTTGTTAACGTATCGTTTGTCATCCTGACGGAGGAAGGATCACACTAGTAATTCGGCAAAGATTGGAGATATTCTTTGTGAAGCTTCGTTTGTGATCCTTCCTCCGTCAGGATGACAGAAAAGACGATCCGCTATGGGATCAAAATAATTTTTCCAGTGCTTTTTCTGCTTTCTAGAAAATCATGAGCCAGTTTTCCTTCTGATAATTTAAAAGAAGTTGGTTCAGAAAGTTTGATCTTTCCTTCTGTAATCCAATCGAATAACTGAGTTGCTCGCTTAATTCGTTCTTCTTTAGAATTTAAATAACTCCACAAGTCGCCTCCAGTTAAAGTTTTAGAACCGTCCATAAGCATTCTAGGATCTACAGGTGCTGGATCTCCGCCCGCCATTCCGAAGAAAACGACTTGTCCGCATTCTTTGGTGATTTCAAAGCTATCCATTAAAGTGCTTCCAATGCTGTCATAAACGGCATCGACACCTTTTGGAACAACTTTAAAAACTTGTGATTTCCAGTCTTCATTGTAAAGAAAAACGTGATCTGCGCCTTGTTCAAATCCGATCTTTGCTTTTTCTGCAGATGAGGTTAAACCAATAACCGTTGCACCTAAAAGTTTACTGATTTGAGTTAATAGCTGCCCAACTCCACCAGCAACCGCATGTATTAAAACAGTTTCTCCCTTTTGGGTTTTGTGACTGTCTGTAGCAAGATAGTGAGCGGTTAAACCTTGAAGCAAAACAGAAGCGGCAGTTTCAAAAGAAATATTCTCAGATAATGGAATAATGTGATTTACATTTACGGCAACCAATTCTGCATTGGCAAATGGAGCATCGGCAAAAGCCACACGATCACCAACTTTGTATTCTGGATGATTGTTGGCATCGACCACAATTCCTGCGCCCTCATAACCTGCAATAAAAGGCGGATTTCCTTTTAAATGATAATTTCCTTTTCTGCGGTAAACATCGGCAAAATTTAGTCCGATGGCTTTCATCTCGACTAAGATTTCATCTTTTTTTAATTGCGGATTAGGGATTTCTATATATTCTAAAACATCTGATTCTCCAAAAGAAGAAAAGGTAAGTGCTTTCATTTTTGAGTAATTTAAGAATGTAAAGTTCGGGAAAAATCAAAAGAAAAAGCCTCAAAATAATTGAGGCTTTGGTTTATTTTTTATTCGCCACAGATTAAAAAGATTTACACAGATTTTTTTTGTTTTTAATTTAAAAATCTTAATAATCCTTGTAGTCTGTGGCTAAAAACTAATTAGATCTTAGGAAACTTCATATCATTAAAAGTGCTTTTTTGTTTGGCTAAAGCTTCTATATCTTGCCATTTTCTAGGAGAATCTGCAGATAGGTTTTCGTACGAATCTTTAAGCATTAAAATATCATCTTCGATACGAACGCCGATATTCCACCATTTTTTATCGCATTTGCTGTTTGCTGGAATATAAATTCCAGGTTCAACAGTAAGAATCATGTTTTCTTTTATAAGAGTCTGCGGCCGTTGTAAGTTCCTTTGTCATGAACATCTAAACCAAGAAAGTGTGAACAGCTGTGAGGATAATATAATCTTACATCTTTTGGATCTGTAATAATTCCCAATTTAATCAAACCTTTGGCTATGACGTCTTTTGCGGTTTCGTTTAAAGCCACTAGCGGAGTTCCTTCTTTGCAGATTTTAAAAACAGCTTCTTGAGCGTCATATACGATTTGATAAATCGCTTTTTGTTCCTCAGTAAATTTTCCGTTTGCCGGAATTGTTCTAGTAACGTCTGCAGAATAACCGTGATACTCAGAGCCAACATCCATTAGTAATAATTGATTGTCAATTTTTGTGGCGTTGTTTTCCCAATAATGTAAGATGCATCCGTTTGCTCCAGCTCCCACAATTGGGCCATAACCTTCGGCCTCTGCACCATAATGTTTATGAATGTAAGCATGAATTCCATCAACTTCGTTTTCGCTCATATCTGGACCCACGGCTTTCATAACTTCGTTGTGTGCAATGCACGAAAGTTTTACCGTTTTGCGCATCAAGACAAGTTCTTCTGGCGTTTTTATTTCGCGAAGAGAACTGGTAATTTTAGAGAATAAATTTGTTGAATCTTCATTTGCTTTTGTAATTCCTGCTTTAGATTTAAATGATTTCAGCAATGCATATAGATTGTCCGGATGGTCGCTTTCTTTTGCATCTGTCGGGAATTCATCGTAGATAACTTTATCGAATTTTGAGAAATCAATAGCAAACGCGTTAAAATCTCTTCCGTTGTAAACAGTTGTAAAGCCAAGCTTTGATTTGGCGCCTTCAATTCCTAAACGTCTTCCTGTCCACATTTCGCGATTTGCATTTTTTTCTCTAACAAAAAGAACTTCATTATACTTTTCGGTGCCTTGTGCTTCTTTAAAAATTAATAAAATAGCATCTGGTTCTTTGTATCCTGATAAATAATACATGTCAGGATTTGCGTGGTAATTATAATCGATATCTCTAGAAAAAACTCTTTCGGGATAAGAAAAAACAACTGCGACAGAATTGGCAGGCATTAAAGCTCTAAAAGCTTCGCGTCGTCCTTGATGAAATTCTTTTGTGAGATAATCTGTTGGGAGGTTTTCTTGCGATTGAACAAACGAAGTGGTCAATGCAAATACAAACAAAAATAGGAATTGTTTCATTTTTTGGTTTTTTATTGATGATTTTGGTCTTTTTGATTGATGCAAATTACAAAAAAAATAGTGTCACTTGTTTTATTTTAAACATCTGGGCTATAAAACTTTAAATAATTTGTAGTAACTTAGAGACAGAAAATAACGGCTTCGGATAAAATTTAAACTTAAGAAAAGCTGTAACTGGGCATGAATATTGAGAATAGGATTTTATAGAATTATTTTAGTTCAAAAAACAAAACAAATTATAAATCTAAAAAAAAACATTTTTATGAAAAAATACACATTTGCCGTCCTTTCAGTTTTAACGCTATTATTTGCTTCATGTACAGCATCAAAATCTGCTTCTAATGAAGGTGATTTATTTGGCACGACGTGGGAGTTAGAATATATCTCTGGACCAAGAATTGCTTTTGAAGGATTATATCCGAATAAAAAACCACAGCTTACTTTCGATCAAAAAGAAACAAAAGTGTATGGAAATAACGGATGTAATGGTTACAGCGCATCTTATACCCTAAAAGGAAAGTCTTTGACTTTTGGAGAAGAGAGCCAACTACAATGATGTTTTGTGAAGGTGGTGGAGAACAGCAGTTTTTAAAACAAATCAGGCTAATTACAAGTTATTCTATTGATAAAGATGGCAAATTAAATTTAATTCAAGGCGATGTGCCAATGATGAGATTTAAAAAAGTAGCAAAGCAATAGTATTCAAAATCAAAATAAAAAAAGCTGTCTCAAAAGGACAGCTTTTTTGTTGGATGAAATGTTATAAAATTCATTTTTTTGATATAAATATGTCGCTCCTCCGGAGCTTTATGCTGTAGACATTTATATTTTTGCTATAAATATTTCGCTCTTCCAGAGCTTATTCTTTTCTTTAAATATTTTGTTCCTCTGGAGCTTAAAAAGCTAAATTGTTTTCCACTTCAACTGTTCGATGTTTTTGCTGATAATGTTTTTGTCGGATGTCGTTTTTGCTAAACCAAATGCGGTTTCGAAATGCTGTAACGATTTTTTTGTATCAACTTCGGAATAAAGATTTCCAAGTAAGGAATAATAAAAGTGATTATCGGTTAAATTTAGTTTTTCGGCTTCTTTGATGGCTTCTTCTTGGCCTTTTACTTTAGATAAGGCGTAAGTTCTGTTTAAAGCCACAATTGGTGAATATTCTAAAATGATCAGATTGTTGTAGAGCTCCAGAATATTTTCCCATTTCTCTATTGTTTCTTTTTTAATAGTATGCCAATACGCAATTCCAGCTTCTAAGTGGTATTTGGAAAGTGAATTTCCAGTTGAAGACTGACTTAGAAAATAAGCTCCTCTATCTATTAATTCCTGATTCCAAAGCGATTGATCCTGATCTTCATATAAAATAATTTCTCCATTTAAACCCGTTCGGGCATCAAATCTTGACGAGTGAAAACACATTAAAGCCATTAAAGCATTGGTTTGCGGGAGATTTGTGCTTTCGTTCTGAATCAATAAATAAGTCAGACGCATGGCCTCGGTGCAAAGGTCTTTTTGTAAAGTGGTATTTTGCGAAATAGAGTAGTAGCCTTCAGAATAAAGCAGGTAAATAGTTTTGAGAACGGTTTGTGTCCTGTCTTTTATTTCAGCGTTATTCGGATGCTGAATTTTTATATTTTCTTCCTTCAGTTTTTCTTTGGCGCGATTTATCCTTTTGTAAATAACTTCTTTATTAGATAAAAATGCATCAGAGATTTCATTAATTCCAAAACCGCATAATAGATTTAAAGCAATGGCAATTTGAGCTTCTTCAGAATTGCAGGGATTGCAAACCGTAAAAATCATTGCCAGCTGACTATCAGCAATATTTTGATCAGATAAATCAAGGTCGATTTCAGGATTGTTTAATGGAGTATTGTATTTTATTTCGGTAACTATTTTGGTTTCAAAAACGTTATTTCTTTTCAGGTAGTTTTTGGTTTTGTTTTTGGCAACCGTGTACAGCCACGCGCTTGGATTTTCTGGTATTCCTTTAATGGCCCAAGTTTCTGAAGCGGTCAAAAAAGTCTCGCTTACAATATCTTCTGCAATTTCGATATGCTGAATTCCGAATAAGCTGCAGAGAACTGAAACTATTTTTTGATATTCGGTTCTGAATAAATTGGGAATAAGTTCTTTGTGCTCCATATTTTAAGGAAAAATGCCTAAGTAAAGATACAAAGGCATTTTTATATAAGTTAGTTCAAAAATCTAAACCGCCATTCTAATTTCGACATTTCCGCCAAAATTTAAAACGGGACATCCTTGTGCAATTTCAGCAGCTTCGTCGTAATCTTTGGCTTTAATAATGATTAAACCGCCAATTGATTCTTTAATTTCAACAAAAGGTCCGTCGGTAATCCCTTTATTCGAGTTTACAAGTTTTCCTTGTCCGTCCCAGCGCTGTAAGGGTCTTGCTAGTTTATCCTGAGCAGCCAAACTTCCAAACCAGTTTTGCCATTGCTGTAAATGCTGTTGCAATTCTTCTGGAGACGGCTGGGTTTCTTTTGTTTTAAAATCTCTTCTGAAAATCAATAAAAACTCATTCATTTTTTTATGTTTTATAATTGAATAATCTGCTTTTAAGTTTTATAAAGTTAATTGTTTTTAGAGAATAAATCAATTACGACTTACCCGAATTGTCCCACTCTGTAAGTTCCTGGGGTATTCGCAAAAGTAATGTTTAGGCGATTCCAAGCATTGATTGCAGCAACGGCAAGCGTAAGATCGATTAATTCTTGTTCTGTAAATTCAGCTTTTGCAATTTCGTAGATTTCGTCTGGAACATCGCAGGCATTTACAGCTTCTGCAAGAGCCAAAGCAACTCTTTCTCTTTTTGTATAATAGGGAGCTTCTCTCCAAACGCTTAATCCAAATAAACGCTGTGTTGTTTCTCCAGCAGCTAAAGCTTCTTTAGAATGCATGTCTAAACAATAACCGCAGTTGTTGATTTGAGAGATTCTGAAATTGATTAATTCCATAAGAGATGCTTCGATTGTCGCTTTTTTCAAATAACCGCTGATTCCAAATAATGTGCTAACTGCTTTTTGACCTTGTTCGAATAAATTAAGTCTAGTTTCCATAATGTATGTTTTTTAATTGTTTATACCCTAATAACAATCGAACTTTCGGGATTGGACAAAAAAGATGAAAAAAAATAGAATTATTTTTCGATTAAGAGAAATGCCTGTTTTTATGCGGGTTTATGAAATAAAAAAAACCGTCCATTTTTTTGGACGGTTTTAGAATAATATCATTTTAAGCTTTATTTCTTTTTGAGTTTGTCTTTAAAAACCTTTTCAAACTTTTCTATTTTAGGCTGAATGACCATTTTGCAATACGGCTGATTTTTATTGTTTGCATAATAATTTTGATGATAATCTTCGGCTTTATAAAAAGCTTTGAAAGGTTCTACTTTTGTCACAATTGGATTGTTGTACACTTTTGCTTTGTTGAGGTCTGCAATAATACTTTGAGCAGCTTTTTCTGTTCTTCGTTTTTGTAGAAAATAACAGAACGATATTGCGTTCCAACATCTGCTCCTTGACGATTTAAAGTTGTCGGATCGTGAACGGTAAAAAAGACTTTGAAGATTTCATTAATATCAGTTATGTTTTTGTCGTATGTTATTTGAACTACTTCGGCGTGACCTGTCTCTCCTGTGGAAACTTCTTCGTAAGTCGGATTTGCGACTTTTCCTCCTGAAAATCCAGAAACAACAGATTTTACTCCGTTCAGATTTTCATAAACAGCCTCGACGCACCAGTAACAGCCTCCGCCAAGTGTGATGGTTTCCAGATTCGACTTTTTATTTTGCGAAATGCCATTCAGCGAAAGCGCAAAAAGACATATTAAAAGTATATTTTTCATTTGTAGTTTATTTAGTATCTGGAATAAAATCAAGAGCAATCGAATTCATGCAGTATCGTTTTCCGGTTGGTTCGGGCACGATCGTCAAAGATGTGTCCTAAATGTCCGCCGCAGCGTCCGCAAAGAGTTTCGGTTCTTTCCATTCCAAGTGAATTATCTTCTTTAAAAACAATGCTTTTTTTGTTTTCCTGTTCAAAGAAACTCGGCCATCCGCAAGTGCTCGAAAATTTAGCGGTCGATCTAAAAAGCAAGTTACCGCATGAAGCACAGTAATAGGTTCCTTTTTCGTCAGTATTCCAATATTTACCTGTAAAAGGTCTTTCGGTATCGGCTTCACGCATTACGGCATACACATCTGCTGGAAGAACCTTTTTCCATTCGGCGTTGCTTACGTTAAGTTTTGTGGTGTCGGTATTTGAATAATAAGGATTTCCGGGTTTACTGATTTTATTTTCCATAACGGCTGTTTTTGCAGTTTGTTTTTTTGTGTTTTGTCCGCATGCTTGAAAAATAAATAGCGGAATCAAAAAACAAAGGCTGAAAATTAGGTTTTTAGATTTCATAAGTTCTTAGTAGATTAATCTGTATATCAAAGATACGTTGAGAATTAGCTTCAAATTACAGTGTTTATTATTATTGAGATTTTTTTAAGTGTGTTTTAACTTTTTATTAGTTACGTAAAAGAAGACAATGTAGTTTTTATGTCTTAATTTTAACAGCTTTTAAATTTTTAGGATAAATTATAATATTGTAAATCAGTAAAATAGAAATTTGGTCAGAGGCTTGCTTTTAGACAAGCTGAATTAGCATTTTTAAGCCATTTCTTTTTTCGTATTTTTGTTTGCTTAAGAAGCCTTATGACAGAAGAAAACGTAATACTAGTTAATCAAAACGATGAACAGATTGGCTTAATGCCAAAATTAGAAGCACATGAAAAAGCGCTTTTGCACCGTGCCTTTTCGGTTTTTATTTTGAATAGTAAAAACGAAATTATGTTGCAACAGCGTGCTCATCATAAATATCATTCTCCGTTGCTTTGGACAAACACTTGCTGCAGTCATCAGAGAGAAGGAGAAACCAACATCGAAGCGGGAACCCGCAGATTGTTTGAAGAAATGGGTTTTAAAGCCGAATTGAAAGAGTTGTTTCACTTTATATACAAAGCGCCTTTTGATAACGGTTTGACAGAACATGAACTGAACCATGTTATGATTGGTTATTATAACGAGGAACCAAACATAAATCCAGACGAAGTAGAAGACTGGAAATGGATGAGTATTGAAGATGTTAAAGCAGATATTGAAAAACAGCCCGAAATTTATACCGTATGGTTTAAGATAATTTTTGATGAATTTGATCATTATCTAGAAGACCATAAATTATAGCCAACTAACCAGAAACATAAATGAGAGTAACCATATCAAGAAAAGCGCATTTTAATGCGGCACATCGATTGCATCGAAAGGATTGGTCATTTGAAAAAAACGATGCCGTTTTTGGAAAATGCAATAACCCGAACTTTCATGGTCATAATTATGGTTTAACAGTAAGTGTTACAGGAAAAATTGACCCGGAAACTGGTTTTGTTTTAGATGTGAAAGTATTGGCGGATATTATACGAGAAGAAGTAGAAATTCCGTTTGATCACAAAAATCTGAATTTGGATGTTCCTGAATTTGCAGATTTGAATCCGACCGCAGAGAATATTGCTGTTGTGATATGGAATAAAATTAGACAACGAATTCATGCCGACTTTGATCTTGAAGTGGTACTGAACGAAACGGAACGAAATTTTGTAACTTATAAAGGAGAATAAAAAATGTCATTAAAAATAGGAGATATAGTTCCGAATTTTACTGCGAAAGACAACAATGGAGAACTTTTTGAAAGCCAAAGCGTTTTAGGAAGAAAGCCAGTGGTCATTTACTTTTATCCAAAAGATAATACGCCTGGTTGTACAACTGAAGCTTGCAGTTTTCGGGATCAATACGAAGATTTTAAAGATTTAGGAGCTGAGGTAATTGGTATTAGCAGCGATAGTGTAAAATCACATCATAAATTTGCAGCTAAACACAAATTGCCTTTTATTTTGCTTTCTGATCAGGATAAAAGATTAAGAAAACTTTTTGGTGTCCGCAATAATTTGTTCGGACTTCTGCCAGGACGCGTTACTTATATAATTGATAAAAATGGTTTGCTAATTTCGATATTTGACAGTGCAAATGCTGCAAAACATATACCGAAAGCCTTAGAAATCGTTCAAGAATTAGTATCGTAGGTTACCAAAATAGTATCAAATTAGAATTAATTAAACAAACATATTAGCCTAAAAACATGAGTCAAAATCTATACCCTTTGCAATTTGAACCGATTTTAAAAGAAAGAATCTGGGGAGGAGAAAAATTAAAAACTATTTTAAATAAACCAATCGTTTCTAAAATTACTGGCGAAAGCTGGGAATTATCTACTGTACAAGGCGATGTTAGTGTAGTTGCAAATGGAGTCTTAAAAGGAAAATCGTTAATGGATTTGATTGATGAAACGCCAGATGCGATTTTAGGAACTAAAGTTTATGAAAGATTCGGAAAACAATTTCCGTTGCTTTTTAAATACCTAGATGCAAGAGAAGATCTTTCTATTCAGGTACATCCAAACGATAAATTGGCTAAAGAACGTCACAATTCATTTGGAAAGACTGAAATGTGGTACGTAATGCAGGCCGATGCTGATGCTAGAATTATTGTTGGTTTTAAAGAAGATTCTAGTAAAGAAGAATATTTGAAACATTTGCATGATAATACTTTGGTTTCGATCTTAGATGATGTGAAGGCAAAATCGGGAGATGTTTTCTTCTTAGAAACCGGAACAGTTCACGCAATTGGAGCTGGATTAGTAGTTGCCGAAATTCAGCAGACTTCTGATATTACATATCGTTTATACGATTTTGATCGTGTAGATGTACAAGGAAATAAAAGAGAATTGCATGTAGATCTTGCATTAGATGCCATTAACTATAATAAAGTTGATACGCAGAAAAAATACGAGTCTAAAGTAAATACTTCAAATACTGTTGTTGACTGTCCTTATTTTACAACTAATTTTATTCCGTTAGAAGACAAAGCGGAAGTGGTTAAGAACGGAGAAACATTTACGGTTTATATGTGTATTGAAGGAAGTTTCGAAATCGAATATGACGGATTTAAGCATACTTATATTAAAGGAGATACTGTATTGGTTCCAGCTGCGATAAATGCATTTAATTTGAGCGGAAAAGCTTCAATTTTAGAAATTTACATTTCTTAGCATTAAATTTAAAGATAATATGTACTTTTGCAGACGCAAATTAAAATAATAAGAAAAATGGCAAACGTTAAGAATTTAAAGAAAGACATCAACTTCGTATTAGGAGATATTATTGAGGCAGTTTACTTGTTTGAGATGTCAACAACAGGAAATCCTACTCCAGAAACGAATGCTTTGGTCGATGAAGCTATCGCTGCATTCGATACTTTGATTACAAAAGTGAACGCAAAGAACGTTGAAAATAAAAAAGCACACTTCAAGCAAATTAATGTTGAATTAGAACAAGCTGCTAATCAATTGATTGAAAAAATCAACGCATTATAAGCAAAAAAAAGTGTAAAAAAGTGCAAATTTATTTTGGGAAATTGAAAAACCGCTTTATATTTGCACCCGTAATGACGCCGATGTAGCTCAGCTGGCTAGAGCAGCTGATTTGTAATCAGCAGGTCGTGGGTTCGAGTCCCTCTATCGGCTCAAAAAACGGAAACCATTCGCCTCGGCGAATGGTTTTTTTAATTATAGAGAGAGGTGTGAAATTTTTTTTTGGAATATTAAAAAACATTTATATCTTTGCACTCGCAAAATAGGCCGATGTAGCTCAGCTGGCTAGAGCAGCTGATTTGTAATCAGCAGGTCGTGGGTTCGAGTCCCTCTATCGGCTCAAAAACCATCACAGAAATGTGGTGGTTTTTTTATGCCCAAAAGTGAAAATTCCAATAATAAAAATTCCAAATCCCAATTTTTCGACGAAGAAGAAAATATATTGGGGAATTGAACAAAGATGGGTGATTTTTGTTGCGGAAGTTTTTTAAATATAAACTACGATTTTAATCACGGAAACCATATTATATAATGATAATTACATAATGATTATATAATTGCGTTCTAACGCTTAGAAACGTTGGATGTGGTAGTTAATCTGCGATTGCTATTATTGTTGGATTTAAGCATAAAAAAAACGTCCTGATAATTCAGGACGTTTTTCATTATTGCTTTTATGTTTTATTCAGCTGGAGCTGGAGTTGTTGCAGCTGCTGGAGCATTTTGTTCTGCTTTTTTAACTTCAGCCACATACTTAGTTAGTTTCTTTCCGTAAAGTGATTGAGCCACTTTTGGAGTCATTGATTTTTGAATCGTATCAAGAAACTTAAGGTTGATATCGTAAATTTCTGCTAAAGCAATATAAGGCGCTACTTCGTGATCTTTATTGTTGATGGCAAAGTTTGTAGCGTATAAATATTTTCTTTTGATGTTTGACTGTTGTTTCGCGTCAATACTGTCAACTGCTTTTTGATCTTGTCTTTTTAAAGCTTTGAATTTTGATTCTACCATAGACAAGTTTTCGTCTCTAAAACGTGTGTTTATTTTTTGGTATTCCTCATATAATTCCTGGTTTTTAGATCCAGTAATTTTTGCACCAGCAATGAAGTTGTCCAGATTAGTATCGATATTGATAGTTCCTGGCTCGGCAAAGAATAAAATGTTATTGTCTAATGAGTTTGTTACGCCTCGATCCAAATATAAATAGAGCATTTCTGGAGATTCTAATTTAATATCTCTTTCAAAAGCTGAGTTTCCATCAATTTTGATGCTGTCAATAGCAACAAGGGAAGTGTCGACAATTCTTTGGATATATAAAGTTCCGGTTTTTAAACCTTTAATGTTTCCTGTGATGTGTAGGTTATCAGCAGCTGATTCTTTTTTGCTGCAAGATGCTAATACTGCAAGAGTAACAAAAGCAATTAGTGTTTTTTTCATTAGTTTTTGAGATTTTGGTGCAAAATAAAGAAAATAGTTTAAATGTAAATAGGGGGTGATGTTTTATTTTTATAAAAAAAATAAATCCCAATTTATTTCTAAATTGGGATTCTAAAGTAATGCATGAAAAGGGTTTACATCGACAAAATAAATGAAGTGCCATTTTCGTGCGTATACGTGTAATTTGAGTCGCAGTCATTGTTTCCGTAATCTATAATTCCGTTTAAAATACCACCTTGTACTTTTAATTGTCCTTTGGAGATAAATAAGCAAGAATATTTTTTAATTAGCGGTTCTTTTACTGTCAAAGTAAGTGCTACACCATTTGAAGATGTTACGGTATGCGTGCCATCGATAATTTCATAAACATTGTCAGATAAAATCAAAGGTGTGTCTGCGCCTGCAGTCTGTTTAGTAGTGTAAGTTCCTGAATTGGTGTAAACTCCTCCTTGTAAATCGGTTAATTTTCCATTCGTAACTTTTCTAGTCCATTGCGGTGTAGAAGCAACAGTTGTAGTGTTTGTATATTCAATAGTTCCTTCTAGTTTGATGTCTTTTATAGAATAGTCAATTCTTTTAATTGTCATTTTGCTTCCAGTTTCTGTAATTGGTCCTGAAAGTGTTACTTCTAGTTTCCCTTTACGCGTAAGATTATTTGCGTCTTTGCATCCTGCTGTTCCAAAATCGGCTAAAAAGACTTTAGGGTAATTTCCTCCATTTGGTGTTGTAATGGTGATTGTTGCACAAATTCCAGGAGGTGTTTCGGCAGTTTTTCCAGAAGTTGAGGTGCTTGTGCTGATTAAGAGACTGGTGTTAAGATCCATTTCGTTTGCTGTATCAACAGCAACTGATGCTCCAATGCTGGTTAAGTCTGTTGAAACGGCTGGGTCGTTATTGTCGCTTGAGCAAGAAACATATAAAAGTGCTGTGGCACAAATGGTTGTTAGTAAAATAGCAGTTTTTTTCATAGGGTCTTTTTGTTTTGGGTTAGATTAATAAGGCAGTCAAATGTAATAAAAAATTTGAATTGCAATAAAGATCATTTAGTGGTAATCTATAGAGCTTTATAACGAATTTTTGAAGAAAAAATTATGGTCGAAGGGATGAGAAACAAAAAACTTGCCTAAACTGGGCAGCTTTTACTAAGATAGCATCTAAATGCTTATTTGATCATTTCGAAACTTCTTTTTACGAAAGCCGTAAGCGCTTCTCCTTTTAATAGGTTTTGAGATAATTTAGCTAAATCTAAAGCTTGCTTAACTAAATGCTCTTGGTGCGTTTTGTCTTCTGTATTTAAAATACTTGAAGCTAAATCAGAATTGGTGTTTACAACCAAATTATACATTTCTGGCATATTACCCATTCCGAACATTCCGCCGCCACCTGTTTGGCTCATTTCTTTCATTCTACGCATAAATTCTGGTTGCGTGATGATGAATGGAGCTGCTTGAGAATCCATAGCTTCCAATTGAACGCTGTATGCTTTTGGAATATAAGCTTCTAAAGAAGTTTTTAAAGCTCCTTTTCGTCATCAGAAAGTTTAGAAATAGTGTTTTCTTCTTTTTTGATTAAATTGTCAATGTGATCAGAGTCAACACGTACAAAAGTTAATCCGCTGTTATCGTTTTCGATTTTTTGGATTAAATGCGAAATAATAGGAGAATCTAAAAGCAATACTTCATAGCCTTTGTCTTTTGCTGCCTCAATGTAAGAGTGTTGAGCATCTTTATTTCCAGCGTAAAGAACTACTAATTTGCCGTCTTTATCAGTTTGGTTTTCTTTTAGTTTTTCTTTTAATTCTTCTAAAGTAAAGTAAGTGTCATCTACAGTTGGATATAAAACAAATGCACCTGCTTTTTCGTAGAATTTCTCTTCAGAAAGCATTCCGTATTCTAAAACGATTTTAATATCGTTCCATTTTGCTTCAAAATCAGCACGGTTTTCGTTAAATAGAGCTTTCAATTTATCTGCTACTTTACGAGTAATGTAGTTTGAGATTTTCTTAACAGCTCCATCTGCCTGTAAACCAGAGCGAGAAACGTTCAATGGAATATCTGGAGAATCGATAACACCTTTTAACATTGTCAAGAATTCAGGAACAATTCCTTCTACGTTGTCAGTAACGTAAACTTGGTTTTGGTACAACTGAATTTTGTCTTTCTGGATTTGCATATCATTACCCAATTTTGGGAAATACAAAATACCAGTTAAGTTAAAAGGATAATCTACATTTAAATGAATGTGGAATAATGGCTCTTCAAACTGCATTGGATACAATTCTCTGTAGAAGTTTTTATAATCTTCATCAGATAATTCAGAAGGCTGTTTTGTCCAAGCTGGATTTGGATTGTTAATGATGTTGTCAGTTTCAACTGTTTCATTAACGTAATCTTCTGGAGCATCTTCTGGTTTTGGAAGCGTTTCAGTTCTTGTTCCGAATTTAATCGGAATAGGCATGAACTTGTTGTATTTGTTTAATAAACCGCTAATTTTAGAATCATCTAAAAATTCAAGAGAATCTTCAGCAATATGAAGAATGATTTCTGTTCCGCGTGAAGTTTTGTCAGCTGGCTCTAAAGTAAATTCAGGACTTCCGTCACATGTCCAATGTGCCGCTGGCTCATCTTTGTATGATTTTGTAATGATTTCAACTTTTTCGGCTACCATAAAAGCAGAGTAGAAACCAAGTCCAAAATGTCCGATAATTCCAGAATCTTTAGCAGAGTCTTTGTATTTGTCCAAAAATTCCTCAGCTCCAGAAAAAGCTACCTGATTGATGTATTTTTCAACTTCATCAGCAGTCATCCCTAAACCTTGATCGATAATGTGGATTTTTTTACCTTCTTTATCGACTTTTACTTCAATAATTGGGTTTCCGTATTCTACTTTAGCTTCACCAATGCTAATAAGATGTTTTAATTTTAAAGTAGCATCAGTACCATTAGAAACAAGCTCGCGTAAGAAAATTTCGTGGTCGCTGTATAAGAACTTTTTAATTAAAGGAAAAATGTTTTCTACTGAAACATTAATTTTACCTGTTGCCATATTTTTTAATTTTTGATTTAATTTGATGATTTTCATTCGTTCAAATAAAATACCAATTGTATTTTGGGTGACAAAATGTCGGAAATGTTAATTCTGAAAGAAAATAAATAGATTCTAAAACGAAAAATATCTTTATGAATCGTATATTTGTGGTACAATAATTGTTAAAAAGGCAAGTATTAATCTAAAAAAAATTGTACAAAATGAAGAAGAGTATTTTTATATGCTTGATTGCCGCTATGTTTTTTGCGTGTAAGTCAGCTTCGTCAACAGCTTCATCTTCTGAAGCAACTACGCTTTCGACAAAACTTGACAAATCGACTCAAGTAGCGTTAAAAGGGAATTGGGTACTTACCAATGTTTCTTACCCAGGTTCTGATTATATCAAAGTAAATTCATTTGATCTTGCAGATTCAAAATGTTTTATTGGAAGTACTTGGAGCTTTATTTCGAATAACAATAAAGGAACAATGGCTTTGACTTCGCCAAGTTGTACTGGATTTTCTTCGCCAATTGTATGGAGTATCAACAACCAAGGTTTGTTTGTGTTGAAAATTCTTAATGCAGGTGAAAAAGCGAAGAAAGTAAGAGATGGTTATTTGCTTAAAGTTGCAGGTGTAACTGAAAGTTCTTTTCAGTTAATTGATAATATCAATGTAGGTGGTCAGGTAAAAGATGTAGTTTACCAATTTCAAAGAGCTAATTAATATTTTAAAGATATAGAAAATGAGAAAGATAACGGTTTTAGGTTTAAGTAGTTTAATGGTTATAGCTAGTTTTTTTACAAGCTGTGATTCAGTAAAAAACGCAAATAATACGCAAAAAGGAGCCGGAATTGGTGTAGTTGCAGGTGGTGTTATTGGTGGTATTTTAGGAAATAATATCGGACGAGGCGGAAACGCTGCTTTAGGAGCTGCAATTGGAGCTGCTGTAGGTGGAGGAACTGGAGCTTTGATTGGAAATAAAATGGATAAACAAGCTCGTGAAATTGATCAAGCTTTACCAGGTGCTTCTGTTGAAAGAGTTGGTGAAGGTATTCACTTGACATTAAACGAAAATGCAGTTCGTTTTGATACTAATAAATCTACTTTGACAACTCAAGCAAAAGCTAATTTAGATAAATTAGTTCCTGTATTTAATGAGTATGGAGATACAGATATTCAAATTTTTGGTTACACAGATAATACTGGAAAACCAGAATATAACTTGACACTTTCTGGGCAAAGAGCTGCTTCTGTGCAAGCTTATTTAGTTTCAAAAGGATTAAAATCAAGCCGTTTCAAAACTTCAGGTTTAGGAATTGCAGATCCAATTGCAACAAATGATACTCCAGAAGGAAGAGCTCAAAACCGTCGTGTTGAATTCTCAATTACAGCAAACGACAAAATGGTAAATGACGCTAAAGCAGAAGCTGGAAAATAGTTTCTAATAAAATAAATTATCAAAAAAGCTGTTTCAAATAATTGAAGCAGCTTTTTTTGACTTTAGAAATTAAACATTGTAAATTTGACGACTCATATTACAACTCATGCTTGACATTCAAAATATATCTTTTTCGTACACCGAAAACCCCGTTATAAAAAACATTTCTTTTTCTATTGAAAAAGGCCAGAATATTGCGATTATTGGTGAGAGTGGCTGTGGAAAAAGTACGCTACTCAAGCTTATATACGGATTATACGATCTGGATGAAGGGAAGATTTTTTATGGCGATAAACCGATCTTGGGGCCAAAGTTCAATCTGATTCCTGGAATGCCTTATATGAAATATCTGGCACAGGATTTTGATTTGTCTCCATACGAAACAGTGGCAGAAAACGTAGGTAAGTTTCTCTCGAACGGTTTTGCAAACATGAAAAAGCTTCGTGTTCAGGAATTGCTGGAGATGGTAGAAATGGATCAGTTTGCGAATGTTAAGACCAAATTTCTAAGTGGAGGACAACAGCAAAGAGTGGCGCTGGTTAGAGTTTTGGCTTTAGAACCAGAAGTGATATTGTTAGACGAGCCATTTAGTCAGATAGATGCTTTTAGAAAAAATGCTCTGCGTCGTAATTTATTTCGTTATCTAAAACAAAAAGGAATTACGTGTATTATTGCAACACATGATAGTACAGATGCTTTGTCTTTTGCCGATCAGGCAATCGTGATGAGAAACGGAGAAGTGTTGGTAAAAGACGATCCTTCAAAAATATATGAAGATCCAAAGGTTAAATATGTGGCATCTTTGTTTGGAGAAGTAAATGAAATCCCGACTCATTTATTATTGTCTTACGAGGATGAAACACATAAAACATTGGTTTATCCGCATCAATTTAAAATGGTTTCAGAATCAAAATTGATGGTAAAAATTAGAAGAACTTATTTTAGAGGAAGCCATTATTTAATTGAAACAGTTTATAAAAGGCAATTGATTTTCTTTGAAAGCGAAATAGATTTGCCGCTTGAACAAGAAGTTTTTCTGGCTTTAAATTATTTGTAATTAGGGAATATGTCAATTAGAAAATTAGATAATTTCTAATTGTTAAAATAATAAACCCGACAGTTTTCAAAAACTTGTCGGGTTTACTTTTAGAATCAAATTATGAATTTAGTTTTTCAGATACTTTTCTAAGAACTGATCTTGTTCCCAAAGCAGGTGCAAAATATTTTCTTTTGCTACATAACCGTGAGATTCTTTTGGCAGAATAACCATTCTTGCTGGGGCTCCTAATCCTTTTAATGCTTGAAAATAACGTTCTGTCTGCAAGGTAAAAGTTCCTGGATTACTGTCTGCTTCTCCATGAACTAACAAAATTGGCGTTTTCATTTTTTCTGCATTCATAAATGGGGACATTGCGTTGTAAACTTCTGGCGCTTCCCAGTAATTTCTTTGTTCAGATTGGAATCCAAATGGAGTTAATGTTCTGTTGTATGCACCGCTTCTCGCAATTCCGCAGGCAAAAAGATCCGAATGGGTTAGTAAGTTGGCAGTCATAAAAGCTCCATAAGAATGTCCTCCAACAGCCACTTTTTTACGGTTAATATAGCCTAAAGCATCTACTGCATCAATTGCCGCAGCAGCATTATCTACTAATTGTGAAATAAAATTGTCGTTTGGTTCCGTAGTTCCTTCACCAATAATTGGAAAAGCAGCATCATCTAAAACTACATAACCTTTTGTTACCCAATAAACAAATGAACCATAATAGGGGAAAGTGAATTCGTTTGAATTTTGAGTCGATTGAGAAGCGCTATTTCTATCTTTATATTCTGCTGGATATGCCCAGATCAACAAAGGAAGCTTTTCTTTTTTAGTTTTATCATAACCAACAGGAAGATATAAAGTTCCCGAAAGTTCTAATCCGTCTTTACGTTTGTATTTAATAACTTCTTTGCTAACGTCTTTAATGCTTTCAAACGGATTTTTGAAATCAGTAACTTGTGTTAGGCTATTTTGTTTTTTTATATTTCTGAAATAGTAATTAGGGTATTCTGTTTTTGACTGAATCTGAACTAAGATTTTTCCAGACTTGAAATCTTCAATTTCTAAAATATCCTCTTTTTTATCTTTGTACGGAGAAGTGTAAATGCGTTTTGATTTTAAAGTCTCTATATTGAATTCATCTACAAAAGGAAATTGTCCGTTTTTAGTATAACCTTCACCAATTCTATACAAGTTGTTTTTTTCAACAGCTAAAACATATTTATTGTAAACATTCTTTTTTGTTTCAAAAACTCCAGGATCAGAATAAACATCTTGCGAATTTCTATCCGTAATCAATTTTGGTTGCTGATTTGGGTTTGATGGATTAATCAAAAATGTTTTGGTGTTTCTCGTGTCGTACCATTCTTCAGAAAGAACCGCTAAATTGTCATTCCCCCATATAATATCACTAAAACGCTGTGGAGTTTTTGCTAATGAAGAAGCTTCTTTGTCGAAAGGCGCATCCCAAAGAAAAACTTCATCTCTAAAATCAACTTTGTTTGCAGGATCTCCTTCGTCTAAAGCTACAACATAAGATAAAGTTGCAGGTTTGTCGTTTCTCCAAGCCATTTCTCTTTTTCCTTTTCGAACAGCCATAAAACCTTTTGGCATAATTTCATTTAAAGGAACCTCGTTTACCGTTTTAATTTCTCTTCCGCTTAAGTCATAAACAATCGTTTTAGATGGAAATCTGTTTAATGGAACTACATAAGAAAAGGGTTTTTGAATTGTTGTCAGCATAATGTACTGACCATCTGGAGAGATTTTTTCTCCGGCAAACATAGCAGCGTCTTTGTATAAAACAGCATCTCCATTTAGTTTTACTTTATACAATTCAGAAGTTATGCAGTTTTCAAAATTAGCTTCGTCGTTTTTGTTTTTCAGCATATCAGGATACGTTCTGTTTTGAGATTTTTCTCCTGAAGTATTTGAAATAATCGGCCCAGTAGGCAGATCTTTTTTAGAATCTAAAAGAGGCGGTCTGTTTTTAGGAAGCATTTTTACTAGGATAGTTTCGCTGTCTAAAAACCAGTTAAACGGATTTCCAAGATTGGCATTTACTCTAGCCTCCGTGAGTTTTGTTGCTTGTGCGCTTGCAACATCTAAAACCCAAAGTTCTACACCAGAATTGGTAGTGTGCGAGAATAGGATTTTTTTGTCGTTTGGCGACCAAAGAATGTTTGATATTTTCGGATTATCAGGGAGTCCTTTTACCTGAATTTCTTCCTTTCCGTTTATTTTTCTTAGTTTAAGATTGATTAAATACGTTACCGTGCTTGAAATATTAGTAATCGGATTAATTCTCAAACCAGCTAGACGAACTTCGTCTTGGTTTAAATCGTCGAGCGTTTTATAGGTGTTGCGGTACATCAAGAGCATGTTCTCTTTTTTTGTATCCATTGATACGGAAGGAGCTCTTTGATAGTCTGCCAAATCTAAAATAGATTTTGAAGGTTTTTGATAAGTTAGATTCTCCTGTGCAAAAGAGAAAAAGCTTATATTTAAAAATAAAAACAGTGTAACCTTTAATTTCATAGTTTGAATTTTATGGGTTTGTAATTGGTATTCAAAATGTTTGTCTAAGATAGTTTTGTCTTGTTACATCTTGAGCCTGATTTTTAATTTTTTTCAATGTTTGCGTTCCAAAATTGTCTTTTCAAGAAGTAAATGATGATAAGTTAGCACATAATTAGAGTATATTAAATTGCTAATAACGAAAAAAATAGTATTTTGTGTACGTATATTTTAAAGTATGCGTAAATTTGCAATCCAATTTTTTAATAAATAATAATAGATATATGTATCATTCAAAAATAGCTGGTTTAGGATATTATGTTCCTTCTAATGTGGTGACTAACGATGATTTGTCTAAGATAATGGATACCAATGACGAATGGATTCAGGAAAGAACCGGGATTCAGGAAAGAAGACACATTATCCGTGGAGAAGACACTACTACTTCAATGGGAGTAAAAGCAGCTAAAATTGCAATAGAGCGTTCTGGTGTTGCCAAAGAAGATATTGACTTTGTAGTTTTTGCTACATTAAGTCCAGATTATTATTTTCCAGGACCTGGAGTTCTGGTTCAAAGAGATTTAGGTTTAAGAACAGTTGGAGCATTAGATGTTAGAAATCAATGTTCTGGTTTTGTTTATGCAATTTCTGTTGCAGATCAATATATTAAGACCGGAATGTATAAAAATATTTTGGTTATTGGTTCTGAGGTTCACTCTACAGGATTAGACATGACAACTCGCGGACGTGGAGTTTCTGTAATTTTCGGAGATGGAGCAGGAGCTGCAGTTTTAAGCCGTGAAGAAGATTTAAGCAAAGGAATTTTATCTACGCATTTGCATTCTGAAGGAGAACATGCAGAAGAATTGGCTTTGCAAGCGCCAGGAATGGGAGCGCGTTGGGTAACAGATATTATTGCAGATAATGATCCGAATGATGAAAGTTATTACCCGTATATGAACGGACAATTCGTGTTTAAAAATGCTGTAGTTCGTTTTGCTGAAGTAATCAATGAAGGATTGGAGGCAAATGGTCTTCAGGTTTCAGATATTGATATGTTGATTCCGCATCAGGCGAATTTGAGAATTTCGCAATTCATTCAAAATAAATTCAAATTGACAGACGACCAAGTTCATAACAATATTCAGAAATACGGAAACACAACCGCAGCATCTATTCCGATTGCTTTGACTGAGGCTTGGGAACAAGGAAAGATCAAATCTGGAGATACTGTAGTCTTAGCAGCCTTCGGAAGTGGATTTACTTGGGCAAGTGCTATTATTAAATGGTAAAATAATCATCTTACATTATATTTTTTTAAAACCTGCTTCTTATTGGGAGTAGGTTTTTTTTATAGCCATTTGAGCTGAGCGAAGGCGAAGCTCCCGTTCCAATAGTAGCGCCCTTCGACTTCGCTCAGGGAGACAAAACTTTGATGGCTGTATGTGTTTGATTTCTATTTGTCAGGCTGAGCGAAGTCGAAGCCCACGTTCCAATAGGATCGCCCTTCGACTCCGCTCAGGGTGACAAAACTTTGATGGCTGTATGTGTTTGATTTCTATTTGTCAGGCTGAGCGAAGTCGAAGCCCACGTTCCAATAGGCTCGCCCTTCGACTCCGCTCAGGGTGACAAAGCTTTGACGATTGTATGTGTTTGATTTCTATTTGTCAGGCTGAGCGAAGTCGAAGCCACGTTTCTATTATCACGCTCTTTTTAATATTTTTTGAATTAAATTTCTTACTTTTATTGTTTTTGAAGTAAAAAATTATGAAAAGATATTACGTCTATATTTTAAAATGCTCTGATGGAAGTTATTACACAGGAATGACAAATGATATAAATAGAAGACTAAGTGAACATAATTATGGTTTAAATAAAGAAAGCTATACATTTAATAAAAGGCCTTTGGAGTTGGTGTTTTGTACAGAGTTTAATGATGTTATCCAAGCCATTGCATTTGAAAAGCAAGTAAAAGGCTGGAGCAGAAAAAAGAAAGAAGCTATAATAAAAGATAAATGGGAGGATTTGAAAAAACTTTCTCAATGTTTGAATAAAACAACTCATAAAAATTTTAATAAAAAGGATGTTTAGTATTAAATTAGCCGTCGGTTTCGTCAGGACATACTTTGTCAGGCTGAGCGGAGTCGAAGCCCACGTTCCAATAGGAGCGCCCTTCGACTCCGCTCAGGGAGACAAAGATTGAACATAATTTTTTTGCAGCTTGTCAGGCTGAGCGGAGTCGAAGCCATTTTAATACAATACAAATGAAAAAAAATCAACTAGAAATAGCTTGTTTTAATTATGAATCGGCATTAATTGCTCAAGCAAACGGCGCAGATAGAATTGAGCTATGTGAAAATATGAAACTGGGAGGAACTACGCCAAACTCTATTTTGGTAGTAAAGGTTCGCGAAAGTATAAATATAAAAATGCATGTTATTATAAGGCCTCGAGGTGGTGATTTTGTCTATTCTGACGAAGAGCTTACCGAAATGAAACAAGATATCAAGCAATATAAAAAACTAGGTGTGGACGGTTTCGTTTTCGGAATTTTAAAAGAAAACGGAAAAGTAAATAAAAAGCAGAATAAGGAATTAGTGCATTTGGCGCATCCATTATCGTGTACTTTTCACCGTGCTTTTGATGTAGTTAAAAATCCTGAAAAAGCACTTGAAGATGTGATTGATTGTGGCTTCAAAACCATTTTGACTTCAGGTCAAGGTGTAAATGTAGAAGAAGGAATTTTGGCTTTAGAAAGACTTCAAGAACTAGCGGGAGACAGAATTGAAATTATGCCAGGAGGAGGTTTAAGATCTTCAAATATCAAACTGTTGCAAGAAAAATTAGATCTCACTTTTTATCATTCTTCAGCAATTACAGACGGTTCTGAAACTGCAAATCCAGAAGAAATAAAGGAGTTGCGTAACTTTTTATAGAATAGAATAAAACAAAAAAAGTCTGGAGGTGGCAATCTCCAGACTTTTTTTCTACAAGAAATTATTCAAAAAATTATTCAAAAAATTTTCTCAGACAAGATTAGAACATTCCACCCCCGCCTTTGTTAGTATTGTCGTCTCTTTGTTTACGTTGTAAATTTTTGATTTTTCCGCCTCCAAAGTTATAAGTCAAACCAAAGTAAACCGTTTGGCTTTCCCATTTAAACTGACCTGCTTGAGGATAAGGGTACATGGTATCAAAAGCATATTTCATTGTATTGAAAACGTCATTGAAACGAACACTTAAATTCATTTTGTTATCCAATAAGGTATAACGTGTACCAATATCCATTTTATACATTTCGTGGCTGTTGTTTTGAAGCCCGTCTGTAGCACCTCTATAGAATCCGAAAGCTAAGAAACTTAAACGTTTGTTTACTTTAAAATTAGAGTTCATACGTCCGTTGAAAGCAGCAACAGTAATTTTTCTATCGATTGGATTACTTGTATTTGTTGCAGGATTGTATTGGAATACAATACCTTGCTGATTAATACTTGAGAAATCAATCGATGGTTGGATATCCCACCATTTTGTGATTTTGTAATTGAAAGAAACTTCAAATCCGTAAGCTGTATTGTGATCGTAGTTGGTAAAACTCATGATTTGTTTTTCCATGCTCGGATCTGCTGGATCAGGATATAAAATTCTGCTGATTTGGTCATTAATGCTTCTCACAAAAACTCCAGTTGTAAAACTTCCTTTTTCAAGAGTTTTAGTATAATTTACTTCAACTGAGTTGGTAAACTGAGGTCTTAATTCAGGATTTCCTAATGAAGTAACTAACGGAGTAGCAAATTCACGAATAGGTTTTGTCTGTTCTAAACTCGGACGGTCTACACGACGGCTGTAGCTAAACTGCAACGTGTTTTTCTCATTCAAATTATACGTTAAATATGCTGATGGATATAATGTAATATAATCATCATCAAATTTAGTCTGACCGTAATTTAAGTTAGCCTGTACTTTATAGCTTTCAAAACGTGCACCCAATTGATAGCTAAACTTTTTGTATTTCTGTCCAAATGTTACATAAGCAGAATAAATATCTGTGTCATAAGTATAATGAGACGTTTGATCTGCTACTGGTAACAAAGGGTTTCCAGTCACATAATCGTTATCTGTTCTCGTGATTCTTGCCTCAGCTCCAGCTTCAAGGGTTGTTTTTTCGTTTAACGGATTAACATAATCTACGTTTACAGTACTTAAATTTCTAGTTCCTTGCAGAAAATCATTGTATATAATACCCGAAGCAGTATTGTCAATTTTGGTCGTCTTAGTATCAAAAGCAGCATTTTGAGTTTTTTTATTATCACTATAATTTGCTTCAAAATCTAAAGTGTGACCTTCTTTTTTAAAGATGTGTTTGTAGGCCAAATTGTATGTTCCAACTCTGTCAGGTCCCCAATAGCTTGATTTTTGAAAGATATTAGAAATGTCAGAACCCGTTACATTATTGTAATCAATATCAGTGTCTACAAAACCTTTTCCGTTAGATTTGTTTTGATTGGTGTAGAAAGACAAAGTGTTATGATCATCAATTAAATAATCCATTCCGATTTTGTATAAGTAAGAATCATTATCATTCAAAACAGCTATATTTTGAACTATATCTTGATCAAATCTTTGGATGAATCCTGTGTTTTGGTAAGTACCAAAGTTTTGCCCCACGTTTCCAAAGAAATTTACTTTCCCGGTTTTGTAATTTAAATCTAAAGATTGATTGTATTTTGCCGTTTTACCAAAAGTAATACCGCCACTGTAGCTTCCGTTAAAACCAGTGTTTGCATTTTTGTGCAAGATGATATTAATGATTCCAGACATTCCTTCAGGATTGTATTTTGCACTTGGGTTCGTAATCAATTCAATTTTCTTGATAGAAGTTGAAGGAATTTGTTTTAACAATTGAGCAGGATCAATATTCGTTGGACGCCCATCAATTAATACACGAACATTATCATTTCCGCGAAGCGAAAGCTTTCCGTCCTGATCTACGTTTACAGAAGGAATATTGTTCATGATGTCAGATGCCGAAGCTCCTGCAGTTGTCAAATCTTTACCAACGTTAACTACTTTTCTGTCAATTTTTTGTTCGATTGTAGAACGTTCTGCGATAATGTTAACCCCTTTTAATTGCGTTGCTTCTTCTTCAAGAGCTACATTTACAGTAGCATTTTTTTTGTTTTCGCTCAAAAGAACAGAACCGATATATTTTCTAAATCCAATATATTGAATTTCGATCGTGTAACTTTTTAAAGCAATGTTTTTAAATGAATAGTCTCCGTTATCGTCTGTATTTACTCCAGAAACCACTTTTCCATTTTCTTTAAGCGAAACAGTTGCATAAGAAATCGGCGCATTGTTCGACTTTTCTGTAATTTTTCCAGTAATACTTCCAGTATTCTAGGCCTGTGCAGTTGCGATTATACCTAATAACGCAAACAGAAAGAATTTTAATTTCATGATTTTTTTACTGATTATTTTTGATTTGATTGATGATGATGATTTCGTTTTGTTAGTTTTTTCTTTTTTTCTTTTTCTTGACCTTAAAAAATTAGAGTCTCTATTAAGACTCTTTTACAGTTGATATGTTACAAGAAATTAAATAAAAAAGTGTGTTTTTTTTCTCGTTGGCTGTTTTGTAAGAGATTACGGTTTTGATTTTTTGATAATTTTAACAATTAAAAAATGCGCTTTTTTGTCAAATTGAAACTCTTTTTCTGAATTTAATATGTTTTTGATTTTCTCTAATTGATGAATAAGCAGTATCTTTGCTCACTTTAAAATAAGTTTACATGTCATTATCACAAATTCTTACACCTTCTATACAAAAAGCAATACAAGCATTATTTGATGTTACTGTTGATAAAATCGAGTTTCAGACTACTAGAAAAGAGTTTGAGGGAGATATTACAATGGTAATTTTCCCTTTGCTAAAAGTGATTAAAAGTAATCCAGTTGAATTAGGAAATAAAATTGGAAATTATCTAGTTGAGAATGTTTCTGAGGTTGCTCGCTTTAATGTAGTTTCTGGTTTCTTGAATATTGTTATCTCAGACAGTTATTATGTGAATTTCTTTAACGGAATAAAAGATCAAAAACAGTTTGGTTTTGTAGCTCCAAATCCGGCAGAGAAAGCAATTATGGTAGAATATTCTTCTCCAAACACCAACAAACCATTGCACTTAGGACACGTTCGTAACAATTTGTTAGGATATTCTGTTGCAGAGATTTTAAAAGCTTCTGGTAAAAAAGTGTATAAAACTCAAATTATCAACGATAGAGGAATTCATATTTGTAAATCAATGCTGGCTTGGGAGAAATTCGGAAACGGAGAAACGCCTGAAGCATCTGGTTTAAAAGGGGACAAACTAGTAGGTAAATATTACGTTGAGTTTGATAAAGCTTACAAAAATGAAATTAACGGTTTAATAGAAGCTGGAAAAACAGAAGAAGAAGCCAAAAAGCAAGCGCCGATCATTATCGAAGCGCAAGATATGCTTAAGAAATGGGAAGCTGGTGACGAAAAAGTAATTGAGCTTTGGAAAAAAATGAACGAATGGGTTTATGAAGGTTTCGCAACAACTTACACAAATCTTGGAGTTAATTTTGATAAATATTACTACGAAAGTAATACCTATCTTTTAGGAAAAGATGTTGTTCAGGTAGGTTTGGATAAAGGCGTTTTCGAAAAAGATCCAGATGGTTCTGTTTGGATTGATTTGACAGACGAAGGTCTTGACAGAAAAATTGTTTTACGTTCTGATGGAACAGCGGTTTATATGACACAAGATATCGGAACCGCAATTCAACGAGTTAAAGACATGCCAGATGTTGGGGGAATGGTTTACACAGTTGGAAACGAGCAAGATCATCATTTCAAAGTTTTATTCTTAATCTTGAAAAAATTAGGTTTTGATTGGTCTTCAACTTTATATCATTTGTCATACGGAATGGTTGATTTGCCATCTGGAAAAATGAAAAGCCGTGAAGGAACCGTTGTAGACGCTGATGATTTGATGCAAGATATGACCGATACAGCCAAACAAATCTCAGAAGATTTAGGGAAATTGGATAGCTATTCTGCCGAAGAAAAAGCAAAGTTGTACAAAACAATCGGTTTGGGAGCTTTGAAATATTACATTTTAAAGATAGATCCTAAAAAACGTATTTTATTTAATCCAGAAGAATCTGTCGATTTTGCTGGAAATACTAGACCTTTTATTCAATACACATACGCTAGAATTCAGTCCATAATCCGTAAGGCTGATTTTGATTTTTCTAATAAAATCGAAATCGAAGAATTGCATGAAAAAGAGAAAGAATTGGTAAAACAAATCCAACTTTTCCCAGAAGTAATTCAGAATGCGGCTCAGAATCATAGTCCAGCATTAATTGCTAATTATACGTACGATTTAGTAAAAGAATATAACTCTTTTTACCAATCAGTTCATATTTTAGGAGAGGTTGATTTAACTAAAAAAATATTCAGAGTGCAGCTTTCTCAAAAAGTTGCTGAAGTAATCAAATCTGCATTCCAACTATTAGGAATTGAAGTTCCAGAGAGAATGTAAGAATTAAAGCTTAAGAAATTTTAAAGCCAATAGTTTTTGAACTATTGGCTTTTTTTATTGCTTTTTTGGCTTATCCGGTAATATTTGCAGTTTGACTCTTTATTAGTTTTGTGGCATATTTCACAGTATTTAATTGCATAGTCATTAAGATATCTCCTAATATTCGTTTTTTAACTATTTTGAATTAGTAAGCTTTAGTATAAATGATAAAGGATTAAAACCATCTAGCAATAGATGGTTTTTTTTGTTTTAATTATTTGTAAGTTTATTATTATGTTTATTGATGTTAAATAAGTGTAAAATCTTGTTAAAATTAATTTAATTTTATAAGTTGCGCCCCTTAATTCAAACAAACTATAATGAAAAGAAAATTTAAAGGATTTGCAATTCTTGTGTTTTTGTTGACTGCTCAATTGTTTTTTGCGCAGGAAAAAACAATTTCAGGAATTGTATCAGATGGCAGCGGACCAATTCCAGGTGCGAATGTTGTGGTAAAAGGAACTAGCAATGGAGTTCAAACCGATTTTGACGGGAAATACAAGATTAAAGCAAAAACAGGAGATGTTCTGGTTTTTTCTTACATGGGGATGAAAGATCAGTCGGTTACCGTTGGAAATTCATCTTCTGTAAATATTAAAATGCAGGAAGGTGGAGAACAATTAGAAGAAGTTGTGGTTCAGGTGGCTTATGGAAAAGCAAAAAAAAGTTCTTACACAGGATCAGCAACTCAAATTAAATCAGAACAGCTTGAGAGTAGACCTTTAACGAATGCTTTATCTGTTTTAGAAGGTAGTACTTCGGGAGTACAAATTCAAAGTTCGGCTGGTCAACCTGGGCCGCACCAGAAGTGAGAATACGTGGATTCAGTTCTATAAATGGATCAAATACTCCACTTTATATTGTTGATGGAGTTCCTTACGCAGGAGATATAAGCAGCTTAAATTCAAGTGATATTGAAAGTCTAACTGTTTTAAAAGATGCTTCTTCAACTTCTCTTTATGGTTCAAAAGCTGCAAATGGAGTTATTATAATCACCACAAAAACAGGAAAGTCATCAAAAGATAAGTTTTCATTAAATATGAGTACGGGAATGACTTCTCGTTCAATTAAGGATTACGAAAGAGTGAATGCTTTTGATTATTATCCTCTAGAATGGGAGGCGATTAGAAATAGTCGTCCTATGGCAAACCAATCTCAAATTGATGCAGCTAATGCTTATGCTTCTACAAGAGTACCAGTTGTTCTAGTTACAAATCCATTCAATGTTCCTGCAAATAGTATTGTTGGAACAGATGGAAAATTAAATCCAAATGCTCAATTGCTTTATCCACAAGATTTGAATTGGGAAAAACAATTGGAAAGAGCTGGAGTTCGCCAAAATGTAGATTTTTCTTATCAAGGAAAATCGGAAAAATCAAATTATTTTGCTTCTCTCGGTTATTTGAATGAAGAAGGATATATACAAAAGTCAGGTTTCGAAAGAACTACAGGAAGATTAAATCTTAATACAAGTCTAAAAGATTGGTTCAAAACAGGAGTAAACATTTCAGGAGCTTTAACTAACTCTAAATTAGGAACTGATGGTGTAGAAAATACAAGTTCTTTCAAAAACCCATTTAGAACAATAAGAACGATGGGGCCTATTTACCCAGTTTTTGATCATACCGCCAATGGAGATTATGTCTTTGATGATAATGGAGATAGAGTTTATTCAACAACTAGGGGGTCGGGTGCTTCTAATGGACGAAATGTTGTTTATGAAACTTTAAATGATACTGATGTAGTAAAAGGATTAGCGCTTTCTGCAAGAACATTTTTTGAAATAACTTTCCTCAAAGATTTTAAGTTCACCACAAATGCCTCAATCGATAAAACATATTCGAATAGAACCTATTCTTATAATACTTTAATTGGAGATGGGGCGCCAACAGGATTTATTGGAAAGGATGATAAAATTTTAACAGGAGTTACGTATAATCAGTTGCTTAATTATTCTAAAAAAGTTGGCAATCATAATTTTACGGCACTTTTAGGTCATGAAAGTTTCGATTATGAAAGAAATTGGAGTACGGGCACTAAAACCGGTCAGGTAGCTCCAGAGATTATAGAGTTTGTTAATTATGCGACTACAACAGGTTTGAATTCTTATACGAGAAATTACGCTACCGAATCATATTTTTCTAGAATTGGGTATGACTATGATGATAAATATATTTTTTCAGCATCGTTACGAAGAGATGGATCTTCAAAATTTGCTAAAGATAATCGATGGGGAAATTTTTGGTCTTTTGGAGGAGCTTGGGTAATCTCTAAAGAGAATTTTTTAAAAGAAAAAACATGGATTAATGACTTAAAATTAAGAGCATCTATTGGAGAAGTTGGAAATGACTCACATACTATTAGTGACACAAATGATGCAGGTTCGCAAATTAATGGCTTGAATTATTACGTTAGTCAGAATACTTATAGTTTAGGATCTGATAACGGAACAGAAGGCGGTGTGTTAATTTACGCTGCAGGAGCTCCTAATCTAAAATGGGAAGTCAATACTCAGAAAGATATTGCAGTAGAGTTTGGATTATTTAAAAATAGATTAAAAGGTAGTATTGAATATTACAATAGAAATACTGACGGGTTAATTTTTGCAGTTCCAAATCCATTATCATCTGGTTTGGATAACAGAATGGAAAATATAGGTTCAATGGTAAATAAAGGAATTGAGATTTCATTAGATGGTGCAATTATCAAAACAAATGATTTTTCTTGGAACCTAAATATTAATGCATCAACTATCAATAATAAAATTACAAAGTTGCCTCAAGGGGAAATTATTGATGGGACTAAAAAACTTTCAGTGGGGCATTCAATTTACGATTATTGGCTAAGAGATTGGTATGGTGTGGATCCAGCAGATGGATATGCTTTATATGTAGCTGATCCACAATTTGTGAACTCTGGAGATAGTACGATAAGAGTTGTAAATGGAGTAAATGTAACTACCGATCAGAATAAAGCTTTATACCATTATGCTGGTTCAGCAATTCCAGATTTATTTGGAAGTTTTGGGAATACATTTAAATACAAAGGTCTTCAATTAGATGTTGTTTGTACTTACCAAATAGGAGGGCAAATGTATGATACAAATTATGCTGTTTTAATGCACACTGGGAATAGTTACGGATCAGCATTTAGTACTGATATATTGAATAGGTGGCAAAAACCTGGGGATATTACAGACGTTCCGCGATTAGATGTAAATAGAAATACTCAATCATCTGCCGCTTCAGACAGATGGTTAAAAGGTTCTGATTATTTATCATTAAGACAGATTAATTTATCTTATAAAATGCCAAAAGAGTTTATTTCAAAGTTAGAGATAGATAATGCTTCTGTTTATGTTAATGGAGAAAACTTATTGTTGTTTACAAAACGTCAGGGAATGGATCCTACACAAACTTTTAACGGTACAACGCAGAATAGATATATACCATCTAGAGTAATAACATTAGGTCTGAATTTAAATTTTTAACATTATGAAATCAAATTATATAAAATTGATATTTGCATTTGTATGCATAATTATTTTTGGATCTTGCTCGGATGATTTTCTAGATAAAAAGCCAACAGAATTTGTGGATTATGAAGGAGCAACAAAAACAACTGACAACCTAATGACTCTTTTGAATGGTATTCACAGATCTTTATATATAAGATATGAAGGAAATCAAAATGAAAATGGATTAGGCAGTTTGATGCAGCAGATAGATATTGCTGGTGATGACATAGTTTTCCCTGTTACTAATGGCTGGTATTTGCAAGTTTATAACTGGGCAGCATTCTCTAATGAGAATTCTCAGGATTTAAGATTCCAGTTTAGAACTTATTATAGAATAATTAGAAATGCAAATACTATTATAAATGCAGCAGATGTGTCTATCGGTTCTGATGCAGATAAGAAAATTGTAAAAGGACAAGCTTTGCTTTATAGAGCTTTTTGTCATTATCAATTGGTTCAGCTTTTTGGAGAAAGATATATAAGCGGAATTAATAATTCTCAGCTTGGTGTTCCTATTATTTTGACTGTTGGCAATGATAAATTTCCTCGTTCAACAGTAGAAGAAGTATATGTGCAAATTAATAAGGATATAGATGAAGCAAATGTTTTGCTAGCTGATTACACAAAACCCAACAATTCACATCTTGATTTAAAAGTAGCGCAAGGTCTGAAAGCAAGAGTTGCTTTAACTCAAGGGAATTGGGCAGTGGCAGCAAATTATGCGAACAAAGCGAGAACGGGAAAAACGCTAATGTCTGCATCAGATTATGTTGCGGGATTTAATGATTACTCTAATAAAGAATGGATGTGGGGAAGTCATATAAATGAAGTTCAAACTGATTATTTTGGAAACTTTGGAGCATATATGTCAAGAAATTACAACTCAACTGTTATACGTTCTTGCCCAAAAGCAATTAATAGTAAATTGTATAACATAATTCCACAAACGGATGTTCGTTCTAAAATATTTGATAAAACAGGAAACCATACAGCTCTTTCATTGCCGTCGAATTATGCTAAATTTCCTTATACTAGCCAGAAATTTTTAGCAATAAGTACAGGAGATAGTAGATGTGATGTCCCATATATGCGAGTTGCCGAAATGTATCTGATAGAGGCTGAAGCTAAAGCGAGACTTGGAGATGCTACTGCAGCAAATGTGCTTTTTGATTTTGAAATAATGAGAGATCCTGCTTATGTTTTGTCTAGTAACACTGGTCAAGCTTTAGTTGAGGAAATACTTTTACAAAGAAGAATTGAATTATGGGGTGAAGGATTTAGATTCTATGATTTGAAGAGAACAAGCTCATCATTAGATAGAACTGGTGCAAATCATGATTCAAGTATTGTAAATGGAGTTTTAACTGTAGACGCTACAGATAAAAGATGGCAGTGGCTAATTCCTAAAGCAGAAATTAATGCCAATCCATTAATTGTTCAAAATCCTTTATAGTAATTTAAAAAAAATCCGGAAGCTTTAAAAACTTCTGGATTTTTTTTAAATGAATTTTCGTGTAAAAAAGTATTAACGAGATTTGTGTATGTTGTTTTTATAAGTATGTTTACAGGAGGAAATAATTGGTTATTTTACAGCTAAAAGGGCCAATAAACAAAGGAGAAAAATCGGCTTACGATACTATAAAATAAATACGAGGAAGCCGAAAATCGTGAGAGTAGGCAAAATTTAAACCCAAAAACAAATGATTAAAAAACCTTTACTTTTAATGATGCTTCTTTTTGCATTTACAGCAACTAAAGCTCAAGATTTAATTAACCCATCTTATGGATTTTCGCACAGTAAAACAGCTTACATTACGCTAGCAGACGGAACAGAAATTAGCGGAACTATTCGTGATATTGATAGAGACAAAGGGTTAATTGAATTTATTAAATTACAAGACGCAGCTGGAAAAAAGCACAAATTAAAACCGGAGGATATTAAGTATATGTACTTACCACCTAGTGGACTTGATAATTTGACTAAAAAAATTGATTTTGGTACAGATTTTCAAAAATGGAACGATGATAAACTGAACCAAGAGTACTTAAAGGAAGGTTACGCATATTTTGAAACTGCTGATGTGCAAATCAAAAAGAAAAAATCAAAATTATTAATGCAACTTTTAAACCCTGCGTTTAGTAAAGAATTTAAAATATACTGTGATCCACATGCAAAAGAAACTACTTCTTTAGGAGTTGGAGGTATTAAATTTGTAGGTGGAGATGCTAAATCTTACTATGTTGCTAAAAAAGATGCACCTGCATTTTTATTAAAGAAAAAAGAATACAAAAAAGAGTTTGCAACATTGTGGAGCGGATGTGACAAATTAATCACAGCATCTGCAGCAGATCCAAAATGGACAGATTTATCAAGACACGCTGTTACTTATTCTGAGTGTGCTCAGTAATTACTAGAACAAACAAAAAAATCCGGAAGCTTTAAAAACTTCCGGATTTTTTATTAACAACTAATTCTAATTACTTAACAAATTTGTCAATGATTTTATCTGTTTCTGCTTTTGCAGTATCTGGTTTTAAATCAAATAAAAGAGAGTAAAGTGCTTTTCTGTCAACTTTTGCCTCTAGGTTTAAATCTTTGTGTCTGTCAAAAAGAGTCTGCCATTTGTCACGAACATTTTTCCAAAGTACATTATTTTCTTTCCACCATTTTTGAGCAGCCAGACATTTAACATCTGGAACTTTAGTATAAACGTCAAATCCTTTTTCTTGTGCTAACAAAACATCTTTTCCAGCATCGTCACGAACCAATTTGTCATTGTCTTGTTCATGATTCCACCCTGTAGAAGTAATTTCATGAATGTTTCTTCTTTTTAATACATTGTAATCGTTACGTTTTGTTTGCTCTCTTCTTGGAAGCGGTGCATCAGCAACGTTTGCCCAATAATCTTGCCCGTCAACGTGAACCCATGTTGAAGAACCTTCATATCTTGGACTATCATCAACTTGATATACTTTTTGAGTCCATTGGCCTTTAACCGCTTTTTTGTCTAACTTTTTGTATTTCCAAGTATTGCCTTTATCAAAAGAGTATAAGTCTGTGTTTTCGTATAGCCAATCTTGTCTCCAGTGCTTGATGATCATATCGTCACTTACAATCAATAAGTGCTGCATTACAATTTTGTTTGGAGTATCTTCTAATAACTCTACCCATTCTAATGCAGATTCGTGTTTTGTTTCAGACGGCTTATAAGTAAGAGTGTCTTTTGGATATGAAAATGTTTCTGTAAAATTAAATTTCACTTCGTAACAACCACACATTGATTTAATTGACTTAATGTCTTGTTGTTTTTTGTCCTGACTAAAACCAAGACTGCATGTTAAGGCCAAAGCGGCTGACATAAAAAGGCTTTTTGAAATCATAACTTATTGTTTTGTTTTTAAATTTTTCGCAAATATATAAATTTTATTTAGAACAATTAAAAATAGTTATATATTTGCATCGATTATTAAGACTGAATAAAAATAATGAAAATTAAAATTACCCTTTTTGCTGGATTTCTATTTTGTACATATTCTTTTGCTCAGCAGAAAGATAGTATTGCTTCTAAGGAAAAGCTTTCTGAGGTTGTTGTTACGGGACAGTTTGAGCCACAATCTATAAAAAAGTCTGTTTTTAATGTTAGAGTGATTTCTAAAGAAAACATAAAACAGCTGGCAGCAAATAATTTGGCTGATGTTTTAAATCAGTATTTAAATATTACAGTGACATCTAATGGAGATGACGGACGTTCTAAAGTCTCAATGTTTGGATTAGATTCTCAATATTTTAAAATTTTGGTTGATAATATACCTTTAGTAAGCGATACAGGAATGGGAACAAATGTAGATTTAACCCAAGTAAACTTAGACGACGTTGAGCGAATCGAAATTATCGAAGGATCAATGGGAGTAACCCATGGAGCAAATGCAGTTACTGGTATTTTAAATATTATTACAAAAAAAGGAGGCGGTTATAAGTGGCAGATTAATGCGACCGTTCAAGAAGAAACAGTAGGTAAAGAGTTTGCATTTTTTGATAAAGGTCGTCATATTCAATCGGCTAAAATTGGTTACAATTTTAATGAAAATTGGTTTGTCAATATTGGAGGAAATCGAAATGCGATGGCCGGTTATTATGACGATAAGAAGGGAAAAGATTATGATAAAAATGATGGGCTTAGAGGTTATACCCAGCTTCCGAAAGAACAATTGGTAGGGAATGCAATTTTAGGCTACCAAAAAGATGGTTTTAGAATTTTTTACAAATTTGATTATTATGGTGAAGATGTTCACTATTACAATCCACAAGTAAATATACAGGATAATTATCCTTTTCCAGATACTTATTTTTCAAGAGATAAAAGATATATCACCAATCGTTATTACCACCATTTAAATGCCAATGGAAATCTTTTCTCGAAACTAAAATATAATGTTTCCGTTTCTCAACAGAAACAAGAACGTGATTTGGAAAATTTTGTCTACCACATAGATACAAAACAGGAGGTAGATAATCAAAGAGCCACTTATCAATCAAAAGAGGTCTTTTATTCGACAGGTACACTTAGCAATTTCTTTGATAATAAAAGTGTAGACTTTCAGCTTGGCTACGAAATCACTAACGAGAATGGTTTCTATGACTCTTCAGTTGGGGCATTTAGAGATGATAATCAGCAAGGCGTAGATATTAGAAAGAGACTTGAAAATTATGATATTTATTCAGTTGCAGAAATTGGCGTAAACGAGAAATTCTCCATTCGTCCAGGGCTTCGATTTTCATTTCAAAGTGCTTTTAACAATCAATATGCAAGTTCATTAGGTTTAAGATATCTTTTTGATAAAGGATTAGAAGCAAGAGCTTCTTTAGGTAAATCCTATCGTACTCCAAACTTTGATGAGCTGTATACTTATTTTGTTGATTCAAACCATAATATGCAAGGAAATCCAAATCTGATTCCTGAAAACAGTACATCGTATGAAGTTAGTTTTAAAAGAGCTTGCTCTTTTAATTCGGGCGCTCAAATATCTAACAATTTAGCTGTTACGTATTTAGATGTTGATGACAGAATTGATATGGTGGTTACACAGGTAACTCCCACTTGGAATTATAGATATATGAACATCAACAAATATAAAATGTGGAACATTTCTACAGTTGAACAATATACTTATAAAAACTGGAATATAATGTTGGGAGCAGCTGTAGTAGGTATTTCTAGAAAATTGGATTTGGCAGCTGAAAATTTGGTTTCTGATGATAAGTTTTTCTACTCGTTCAGATTAAATTCAAGTATTTCTTATAACATTCCGAAATGGAATACTTTGTTAGCTGTTTTTTATAAATATAATGGACAACAGCAACAATATGTTGCAGGTACTGGTACAGACGGGAAATCGGGGTTCTTCTTAAGTACATTAGAATCTTACAGTTGGATGGATGCTTCTATCCGAAAAGCATTTTTTAAAAATCAATTTGAAGTTACACTCGGAGCTCGAAACTTATTTAACGTAACCAATTTGCAATCTGTGCAAAATGGCGGCGGTGGCGATGCAAGTGGCGGCGCGCATGGAGGAGGAACTTCTAGCGATATGATGCTTGGCTACGGCCGATCTTACTTCTTAAAACTTTCATATAATCTAAATTTTAATTAATAAATCAATACCATGAAAAAAAACTTTATTTTAATATTATCTTTTGTATTGCTTGCCATTGGTGCTTGTAGTAGTGATGATGAAGCAGTTCAAGCCAATGTTGTAGCTTTTGCAGCGACTTCAGTAAATTTATCTGCTGAAACGACTCCAATCGAAATTAAATTTGCTTCTCCAACTGCATCGGCAGGTTCTTTAACTTTAACTTACACTGAAACAGCAGTTGCAAGTGGCACAGATTATAGTACTACGCCAGCAATCGCTGCTGGTAAACTAATCGTTCCTTTTGATCAAAATGTTTCTTCTGTGACATTTACTTTTAAGAAATTAAAAGAAGCTATTGAAGGCGAAGTTAAAAATGTAGTTTTCACTATTAGTAGTGCTTCTATCAATGCTGTGATTTCTGAAAATAAGTCTATTCAGGTAAACTTTAACGAAACAGCTTCTTTAGGGAATGCATTAGCTCCGGAAGTTGGTGAACCAACAGAACCGAATCAAGTTTTTGTTGATTTGAGTAGTGGAAAAATGACTGCTGTTCCAAGAGTTTCATGGGATTTAGGATTCTATTCTGGTACAGATTTTAGAGTTATAATAAATCATACTGTAAAAATGACTGCTAAACAAACGAATAGTGTGAATATTGACGAAGTTCAAGCGGAAGATGCAACTATGCTTGTTAATGGTGAAGGAAGCACTACTCAAATTGATGATCCTACTGGAGATATTACTAAAACCGCTATTGCAGTAATCTCTGCAACAGATGCTGATAATAAAGTATACGTAATAAATATGGGAAGTAATCCTGGAACAGTAGCTCCTAAAGTTGGATCTGAGGGTACAGGTACTGGACCTTCTAGAGGATGGAAAAAAGTTAGAATTTTAAGAAGCGGAAATGATTATAAAGTACAATATGCTGATATTGCCGCTACTACTCACGACGAAATCATTGTTACTAAAAATGCAGCTTATAATTTTACTTTCTTAAGTTTATTAGACAAAAAAACAGTTAGTGTTGAGCCTCAAAAAGCACAATGGGATATTAGTTTCACAAGTTTTACTAATACAACAGGTACACAGTCAGGAGGTATAGCTCCTTATAATTTTGCGGATTTCATTTTAAATAATGTTAAAGGTGGTGCAAGAGCTTACCAAGTACTTACAACAGCTTTCGCATATGATGCTTTTACATTGGCAAATGTTGAAAGTGCAAAATTCACAGACGATCAAAGAAATATTGGTTCGAACTGGAGAGGAACAGTGGGAGGAACAGATGCAAATGGCAATCCAACTTCTGGATTTGCAGCAAGATCAGATCGTTTCTATGTTGTTAAAGATCCAGCAGGAAACGTTTATAAAGTGAGATTTACCGCAGGTGTAAATGCTGCTGGAGAAAGAGGTTATCCTACTTTCCAATATGCTATCTTAAAATAAATTCATAAATGAAAAAATCTAAAGATTATAAAGAATATTTCATTTTAACTTAAAAAATGCTTCGGCATTAAAATTTAGTTAATCATTAGCTTTGTTTTTTTTATTTTTTTTTGATTCAAGAGGTTAGAATTTCTAACCTCTTTTTTTGTTCTACTTTCTTGTTAAAATGAATTAGAAACAAAATGTTATTCTATCTTTGCACAAATTTTTTCTGCAATAAGTTAACCATTATTTAATTGGTTTAATTTTTGAATGCAGTTCTTCATATTTTATAATTATTTAGGTGAATACAAAATCTTATTTTTTTCAATCTTTTGCGATCGTGGCGTTAGCGCTGGTTGCTTTTATTGGGTTTAAGCAAATTCTTCCAGACAAAATATTTTCTGAGACTAAATTAGATTCTAAAAATATATTGATAGACAGTCTGCTTTTAGAATCTGTTGCCGAAGATTCACTATCGGTAGACAAAGACAGTATTGCAAAAAGTGAGCGAGCACTAAACGGCCAGAAAATTGTTTTTGATGAAACCGAAGGAATCGAGTTTCCAGCCGAAACATTTGAAAACTACAAAGGTTATCAATACCTGATTTCCTTTTATGAGAAATTGTATCAGTTAGAAAAAAATCCTCAGAATAAGGTCAGAATTGCTTATTATGGAGATTCCATGACCGATGGAGATTTAATTGTACAAGACGTTCGTACTAATTATCAAGAACGTTTTGGAGGAAATGGAGTAGGATTTGTTTCTATTACTTCAGAGTCTGCTGCATCAAGAGGTTCTGTAAAATCAACCTATTCTAAAAACTGGAAGACACAATCTTATTTAAATGTAAAAAGACCAACAAGTCCTTTTGGAGTTAACGGACATGTGTTTTTTGCAAATGATAAATCCAATTCAACTTGGGTTCAGTACGAAGCTGGGCTTAATAAGTATTCTACTTCTTTAGATAATGCAACCTTATTTTACGGTCGCTCCTCTAAAACAGGAAAAGTTAATTTCATTATCGGAAAAGACACTATCAAGAAAAGTCTTTCGCCAAATAGTTTAGTGAACACACTAAAAGTTTCATCAGGAAGTTTAAAAGCTTTCAAGGCAAACTTTGTTCAGGCAGATTCTATTCCGATTTACGGATTTAATTTTGATAATGGAAGTGGAGTTCATGTTGATAATTTCTCGCAGAGAGGAAATTCTGGACTTCCAATTTCGATGTTCAATGCAGATGTAATGAGAGCTTTTAATAATAGTCTGAAATACGATTTAATTATTCTGCATTACGGAACGAACGTTTTAAATTATGGAACAAAAAATTATTCTTGGTATGAAAAAGGAATGACTAAAACCGTAAATAAAATTAAAGAATCCTTTCCAGGAGTTTCAATCCTGATTGTTTCTACTGCCGATAAATCAACAAAATATGATTTAGAAATGAAGACCGATTCTGCTGTAGTTCCATTAATGAAAGCGCAAAAACACTATGCATTGGAAGCGCAAGCAGGATTTGTGAATTTATATACTTTGATGGGAGGAGATGGATTTATGATTAAATGGGTTGACGAAACTCCTGCAAAAGCAAATAAAGATTATACCCACTTTAATCAACGTGGTGCAAAAGCAATTGGTAATTTGCTATACGGACAATTGAATAAAGGATACGAAGAATATAAAGTGCTCAGAGAAAAAAGAGATGCTGAAGGAACTAAGCCAAAACCAGTAAGAAAAGCCAGACCCGATTCCGTTTCAGTAACAAAAGATAGTGTATGATAAACAAACTTATTTTTTTCTTTTGTTGTCTTTTTTTTGCAACAAATGAAAAAACTCCAAAAACAGATGTACATCCAACACCCAAAAGTATGATTCAAAAAGCAGATAAAGCAATAATTGATGCTCCTTCTGATGGTCAAATTTATAATGCAAAAGCGTTAAATGATTTTTTTCAGAAACTGGAAAAGAACGAAGATCAGAAGAGTCAAAAAATCAATATTGTGCATATCGGAGATTCGCACATTCAAGGTGATTTGATGACTAATGAGATCAGAAAAAAACTGCAGCAGAAATTTGGTAATGCAGGACGCGGTTTAGTATTTCCGTATCAATTAGCTAAAACAAATGGTTCTTATAACGAACGTTTCAAATCGAACAGAACTTGGGAAAGTTATAGAAACATTCACCCAGTTAAGAATTGTCCGATTGGGTTAAGCGGAATAGGACTTTGGAGAGATTCTGGCGGATTTGTGATGGAAATGGATGTAAAAGATTTGGCTTATAAATTCAATACAATAAAAATTATTACGCCTCAGAATCAGGATATGTTTGATTTGGCAATTTCGTCAAAAATCAATTCTATCCAGACAACAGAGCCAAAAGTTATTACACACAAAATTAAAAAAGGCGAAGTGCTGGGTACAATTGCAGACAAATACAATGTTTCGATTACAGAAATTAAAAGAGACAACCATTTAAAGTCTAATAATATCAGAGCGGGAAGAACCTTAAAAATTGCCACAAAGGAAACGAGACAAAAGACGATTTCAATGTCAGAATTTGTTCCCTTAGCAGTAAAATCAGATTCGTATTCGCACTATTATAATTCTGAAAATGCTTTGAGCCGAATTTTCTTGATTCCGAACAAAGAAGCAAAGGATTTTGAGTTAAACGGAATTGTTTTAGAAAAAGACACTCCTGGAATTATTTACAGTGGAATTGGAGTAAATGGAGCTAAATATTCAGATTACAATAAGTATCCTTTATTCTTTGAGCAATTAAAATCGTTGCATCCAGATTTACTGGTTTTCTCTTTAGGAACAAATGAAAGCTATGATCATTTAGATCCAGAAAAATACATTCGGGAGCTAAAAGAATTTATAAGCAATATAAGAGCACAGAAAATAGATGCGCCGATCATTGTAATGACACCGCCGCCATCTTTGCTAAGAAGAAAACCAAACACTTATGTTGATGATTATGCTAAACAAATTCTTAATATAGCGCAGAAAGAAAATCTTGCCGTTTGGGATTTATACGAGGAGTTTGGAGGAATGAGCGGCATCAGACAATTAAAAGTACAAGGATTAATAGGACCAGATTGGGTTCATTATTCAAAAAGAGGATACGAGAAACAAGGAGATTTGTTTACTCAGGCGTTTTTAAGATCATACGATAATTTTAAATCAAAGAAGTAAGTTGACAACAATAGAGAGCATTAATAATTGGTTTATTCAAAATTTTGGTGCAATTACAATAGAGCAAGTTAAAAGTTGGTTCGTTTATAATGAAGACGAAAAACTTTTATTCAATACCGGTTTATTCTTAGGTTTATTTCTGGTTTTCTATTTTGTGTATGGTTTTTTACGCAAAACATTTTATTTGAGATTAACGTATGTTATTCTCTTTTCACTATTCTTTTACTATAAATCAAGCGGAATTTACTTTCTACTGCTATTGCTTTCATCGGTTGTAGATTATGGTTTGAGCCAGATTATTTATAGAGAAAGCAGAGATAGTGTTAAGAAATTTTACTTGGTTATAAGTGTTATTTTGAACTTAGCGCTTTTAGGCTATTTTAAATACATGAACTTTTTGATTGTGACTTACAATGATATGTTTCATGGTAATTTTGCACTTCACAATGTTTTTCTTCCTGTTGGAATTTCGTTTTATACTTTCCAATCTATGAGTTATATTATTGAGATTTATAGAGAAGAAATTAAACCGACAAAAAATTACATCGAATATTTATTCTTCGTTTCGTTTTTCCCGCAATTAGTTGCTGGACCAATTGTACGCGCGAAAGACTTTTTGCCTCAGATTTATCAAAAATTAAACCTGACCAAACAAGATGTAAACAACGCTTTGTTTTTAATTATTGGAGGTTTAATCAAAAAAACAGTTATCTCAAATTATATATCAGTAAACTTTGTTGACCGTGTTTTTGATACGCCAATGAGTTATACTTCGTTCGAAAATTTAATGGCTTCGTACGGATATGCTATTCAGATTTACTGTGATTTCTCTGGATATTCAGACATGGCAATTGGTATTGCATTATTGCTTGGATTTAAATTGCCAGTCAACTTTAGAACTCCATACAAATCGACTTCGATTACCGATTTCTGGAGAAGATGGCACATTTCGCTTTCGACTTGGTTAAAAGACTTTTTATACATTTCGATTGGAGGAAACAGAGAAGGTTCTTTCGCAGGATATTTATTCCCAAGTTTATTTTTCTTCGGATTATTGCTTTGGGGAATGTCTTGTTATAATGAAAGTATAATTCCACTTATCATTGCAGGAGTCAGTATTTTAATTTTCGCTTTGTCATTTTTATTGTCAAGCAAAATAAAACAAACCTTAGTAACCAATTTCAATTTGTTTACCACGATGCTTTTAGGAGGTTTGTGGCACGGAGCAGGAGCACAGTTTATTGTTTGGGGAGCGCTTCACGGATTAGCATTGGCAGTTCATAAAATATTTATGGAATTTTTTCCTTCGAAGAAAGACAAAAGTCCAAATTTTTTGTGGAGATTTTTCTCAATCCTAATCACATTCCATTTTGTAGTTTTCTGTTGGATTTTCTTCCGAGCTAGAGATTTCGAAACAGCCTTGCAGGTAATTAATAATATTGGTCAATTAACATTCGAACCAGAACTTTGGAAAACAATTGTATTAGGTTATAAAAATGTTTTCGGATTGATGCTGTTCGGTTATGTTTGGCATTTCTTGCCAGATTCATTTACAAACGGAATGAAATCTGTTTTCGATAAAACGCCATTATTAGTAAAAGCAATAATCTTAGGATTTGTTTATTGGATTGTTTACGCAACAGCAGTAGCCGGTTCACAGCCTTTCATTTACTTTCAATTCTAAAAAGATATGGCCGCAAAGGCACAAAGGCGCAAAGGTTTTTATTCTTTGCGCCTTTTTTGTTTTTTGCCACAGATTAAAAGGATTGAAAAGATTTTTAAAAATCTGCTAAAATCTTTTTAAATCTGCGAGAAACAAAAACTTTGTGTCTTAGTGCCTTCGTGGCAAAATTGCATTCAAATAAAAATTGCCTGAAATATCTAATTAGATTATCTTTGCACTTCATATAAAGAAAATGATATGTTTGATAATTTAAGTGATAAGTTAGATAAAGCGTTCCATATATTAAAAGGACACGGTAAAATTACAGAAGTAAACGTTGCCGATACCTTAAAAGAAGTTCGTCGTGCATTACTTGATGCCGATGTTAACTTTAAAATTGCTAAAGATTTTACTGCAAGAGTAAAAGACAAAGCAATTGGTCAGGATGTATTAACAACATTACAGCCAGGACAATTATTGGTTAAGTTAGTAAAAGACGAACTTACTGAATTAATGGGTGGAGACGTTGCTGGTGTGAACCTTTCAGGAAATCCAACAGTGATTTTGATGTCAGGACTTCAAGGTTCTGGTAAAACGACTTTCTCTGGAAAATTAGCTAACTTCTTAAAAACAAAGAAAAACAAGAAACCACTTCTTGTAGCGTGTGATATCTACCGTCCAGCGGCGATTAACCAGTTGCATGTTGTGGGAGATCAAATAGGTGTTGAGGTTTACTCAGAACCAGAAAATAAAAATCCTGTAGAAATTGCTCAAAACGCAATTAAACATGCAAAAGCAAACGGATTCAATGTTGTTATCGTCGATACAGCAGGACGTTTAGCCGTAGATCAGGAAATGATGGACGAAATTGCTCGTGTTCATAAAGCAATTCAGCCACAAGAAACATTGTTCGTTGTCGACTCTATGACAGGACAAGACGCTGTAAACACAGCAAAAGCTTTCAACGATATCTTAAACTTTGATGGAGTTATCTTAACGAAATTAGATGGTGATACTCGTGGTGGAGCTGCACTTTCAATCAAATCGATTGTAAACAAGCCAATTAAATTTGTCGGTACTGGTGAGAAAATGGAAGCAATTGATGTTTTCTATCCAGAACGTATGGCAGAGCGTATCTTAGGAATGGGAGACGTTGTGTCTCTTGTTGAAAGAGCTCAAGAACAATTTGACGAAGAAGAAGCAAGAAAACTTCAAAAGAAAATCGCTAAAAACGAATTCGGATTTGACGACTTCTTAACGCAGATTCAACAAGTAAAGAAAATGGGTAACATGAAAGACTTGGTTGGAATGATACCAGGTGCTTCAAAAGCCATGAAAGATGTTGAGATCGAAGATGACGCTTTCAAACATATCGAAGCGATCATTTATTCGATGACTCCAGGAGAAAGAAGCAAACCAGCGATTATCGACGTAAAAAGAAAAGCCAGAATTGCAAAAGGTTCGGGAACTAAAGTCGAGCAAGTAAATCAGCTGATGAAACAGTTTGACCAAATGAGCAAGATGATGAAGATGATGCAAGGCCCAGGCGGAAAAAATCTGATGAAAATGATGGGAGGTATGAAAGGGATGCCGGGTGGTATGCCAGGAGGAATGCCGAAATAATAAAAAGAGTTTCAAGTTTAAGGTTTCAAGTTAAGAAACCAAAACTTGAAACTTTTTTAATTCAATAAATAGTAAGTTTCAACAATAACATGAAACTTGAAACAAAAATTAAAACCTGAAACAACACACAATGCAACTACTAGACGGTAAAAAAACATCTAACGACATTAAAAACGAAATTGCAGCCGAAGTTCAATCCATAAAAGCAGCTGGAGGAAAAGTGCCTCATTTAGCAGCGGTTTTAGTGGGTAATAACGGAGCAAGTTTAACTTACGTAGGAAGTAAAGTAAAATCATGCCAAGAGATTGGTTTCGATTCAACTTTGGTTGCTTTACCAGAAACCATTACAGAAGACGAATTATTGGCTAAAATTAAAGAATTGAACGAAGACGATAATCTAGACGGATACATCGTTCAGTTGCCTTTGCCAAAACATATCGACGAGCAGAAAATTTTATTAGCAATTGATCCAGACAAAGACGTTGACGGATTCCACCCAACTAACTTTGGAAGAATGGCTCTTGAAATGGAAAGTTTTATTCCAGCAACTCCATTTGGAATTATGGAATTGTTAGAGCGTTACAAAGTAGAAACTGCAGGAAAACATACAGTCGTAATTGGAAGAAGCCATATCGTAGGGCGTCCAATGAGTATCTTAATGAGCCGTAAAGGAAATCCAGGTGATTCTACAGTTACGTTAACTCACAGCCGTACAAAAGACTTAGCAGAATTTACTAAAAACGCCGATATCATTATTACAGCTTTAGGAGTTCCAGAATTCTTAAAAGCCGATATGGTAAAAGAAGGAGTAACAGTTATCGACGTTGGAATTACACGCGTAGAAGATGCTTCAAACGCAAAAGGATACGTGATCAAAGGAGATGTTGACTTTGACGGAGTAAGTAAAAAAGCGTCGTTTATTACGCCAGTTCCTGGTGGAGTACGAGCCAATGACAATTGCAATGTTGCTTAAAAATACACTTTTAGCAAGAAAAATGAGAAGCGCAAGAAAATAATTCTCTTTCTAAGAATATATTACAAAGCCTGTTCTGTTGAACGGGCTTTCTTGTATAATACAACTAAAAAAAAATAACACATAGAACAAGATTGACTCTGGCTATGATTGATTTAAGTCGAAGCTCTGCTAACTCAAAACATGTAAAGAATTAAAGAAAGGCCTTGCGTTCTTTGCCGTTGAAAAATTGGAATTTGGAATTTTAAATTTGGAATTTAAAAATATCATTTTAATATATAATTAATAGTTTAAAGTTTTGGTTCTTAAAAATAAAGGATACTTTTGCACCACTTAAAAAACACTTCTCCAAATGGACGATTATTATTCGTTAGTATTTAATTAAAGCAGCTTTTGAAATTTCAAAATGCTGCGCTAAAAACCTGTATTTTGAAATGAAAGCCTTTTACACAAACAACAACGGATTGGTAGAAATCCAAAAATGGACTTCAAATTGCTGGATTCATATCGAATCTCCAACAGAATCAGACAAAAACTATTTAGTAGAAGAACTTCAAATTCCTGAAGCCTTTTATAATGATATCGAGGATATCGACGAAAGACCCCGTATCGAAATCGAAGACGGCTGGACACTTATTATTATGCGTATTCCAGTTAAAAGTGGTGATATTAAAATTCCTTTTCATACCGTTCCTCTCGGAATCATTTTTAAAGATGATATCTGTGTGACCATCAGTTTTTATAAAACAGAAATCATTGCCGATTTTGTGTCGTATTCACAACGTAAAAACATCGAAATTGAAGACAATTTCAACCTTGTACTAAGATTGCTTTTGTCATCAAGCGTTTGGTATTTGAAATATCTAAAACAAATCAATCATAAAATAAAACTCGCCGAAGACAACTTAGAGAAATCGATCAAAAATGAAGAATTGCAAGCCTTGCTTCAAATCGAAAAATGTTTTGTATTCTTCATCACTTCATTAAAGGCAAATGACGTTTTATTTCAAAGAATTAAAAATTTAAAAGCACACAAAGCCAATTACGACCCAGAATTATTAGAAGATGTCGAAATCGAATTAAATCAGGCACAAGACACAGCCAATATTTATAACAACATCTTAACAGGAATGATGGACGCCTACGCTTCTGTAATTTCAAATAATATGAATACAATCATGAAACAGATGACGTCGATTTCGATCATCTTAATGATTCCAACCCTAATCGCCAGTTTATACGGAATGAACGTGCCAAACGGTTTAGAAGAAAGTAAGTATGGAATCTGGATTCTGCTTTTAGTCTCTATAATTCTATCTACTTTCGGAGTTCTTCTATTCAAAAGAAGAAGATGGTTTTAATTCAAAATTTCAAAATAGTAAAAGCCTGTTCGTTAAGAATGGGCTTTTTCGCTTTTATAATTTGGGCGTGACCGTCCCGATATAAGAAGGCCAATATACTTTATGTAAATACGCCTTCTTATATCGGGACGGTCGGGCTATCCGCGCTACTTCGGTAGCATGCTCCTATCCCTCACGCAACTTTACGGTAATAAATAAACTCGCTTTCCTGCAAGGTTTCCAAAACCTTGTAGGTATTTTTGAGGCTTAAATTAAAATCTGAATTTCAGTTTTCATTTATATATTTCCTCGAATCTACAGGGTTTTCAAAGCTTTGTAAGCATCTATATTATTTTTGAAAAATAATTTTCACTTTTTTTATTTGCCAATTCAAAATAAATAATAACTTTGTATCGCAAAGTACTTTAATTATGAATCAAAAGCACCAAGAAGATTTAGCACATATTCGTTCCATGATGGAGCGCTCTTCACGATTTATATCATTAAGCGGACTTTCGGGAGTTTTCGCAGGTCTTTCGGCTTTAATTGGTGGAATCTATGTTTACCAGCTTTTTAAAGCAAACGGAATGGATTATCTAAATGATGAGCATAGATTATATTCTGCCAATCTCGTTTCAGAATTATTCTGGATCGGAATCACAATTTTAGTATTTGCATTTGCATTCGGAATCTTTTTCACCATTAGAAAAAGCCGAAAATACAATTTGCCAATCTGGACTTCAGCAACAAAAAAGATGTTGTTCAATCTAGCCGTTCCGCTTTTAGCTGGTGGAGTGTTTTGCTTGGCAATGATGTACCACGGTTACTTTGGTTTAGTGGCGCCATCGACATTAATATTTTACGGATTAGCCGTTATAAACGCAGAAAAATATACATTTTCGGATATTAAATATCTAGGTTTTTCGGAACTGATTTTAGGATGTATTGCACTTTTTAATATAGGATATGGTTTGATTTTCTGGATTATCGGATTCGGAATCCTACATATTGTATACGGATTAGTGATGTTCAAAAAATACAAATAACCCAATGGGAATTATTGATAAACTAAATAAAGATTTTGAAAGCCGTGTCAGACTGGGTATAATGTCCGTTCTGATGGTTAACGACTGGGTAGATTTTACCGAGATGAAAGCGCTTTTAAATATCACCGACGGTAATTTAGCGAGTCATTCCTCTGCGCTTGAGAAAGCAGCTTATATCGAAGTAAAGAAAGAATTTGTGGGCAAAAAGCCAAAAACCTCTTATCAGGTAACCGATTTGGGGCGTGCAGCTTTTAAAGAGCACTTATCGTACCTTGAAAAATTAATGAAATCATAAATAACGCTATTTTTTTACTCAAAAACTTTGAATTACAAAGTACTTTTAAATTTATCAATCATGAAAAAACATCAAATTATCTTAGCCTGTACAGCGGTTTTTATACTGCTTTTTTACAACCAATCTGTGGGAATCAATATTTCTATTTTCGGTGTAGTTCTTACACTCTTGATTAGTTATTTCTTTCAGGAGAAGTTTGTCGACAGATCACATTTAGTTCTTGTAGTGACGTCAATCTTGTCTTGTTTCGCCTTTGCATGGTATGGAGATGCAGCATCATTTTTTGCTTTAGCTTTATCCATTTTATTTCTACAATTTAAAACACAAGATGGAGAACTTAAAATGATTCAGGTTTTCCCGCTAATAGTCTTAAACGGATTTACTTCTGTGGGTAGAATATTTATTTTTAAGCAATGGCTTCCAGAGCGTAAAATCCACAATGATTTTGCTAAAAAATTAATTGCCTTTGTTCTTATTCCAATTATTTTTCTCGGATTGTTTTTTATCGTGTATTCTTTCGGAAGTGATCATTTCTCTTCATTATTTACAGATTATGAATTAGACATTAATCTTCCACAATTAATTGCAATGTGCATTTTGGGATTTTACATCTCGTTCAGTTTTTGGAATTATTGGGTTCCAGACACTTGTTATGAGTATAATCCGAAATTAAATAATGATTTCAGCAATATTTCTGAAATAAAAAATCAAAGTACTTTTTCGTTTTTAGATCTTGATTTTGAAAGGAAAAGTGGCGCAATTACTTTGTTTCTTTTAAATATTATGTTGTTAGTTTTTATCGCAACTTACAATTACGAGCAATTTTTTGAAGCAGTAGAAAAAACAAATCTAAGTTCTGATACGCATGAACGCGTAAACGCCGTAATTTTTTCAATCTTAATGGCAGTGGGCGTAATCTTATTTTATTTTAAAGGAGGGTTTAATTTTGATGAAAAAGCTTCTTCTTTAAAAATGCTGGCTAAAGTATGGCTTGGGCTAAATGTGATTTTAATTATAAGTGCGATTATTAAAAATTCAGAATATGTTTCTTTTTATGGTCTAACTTATAAAAGGTTAGGAGTGTATGCTTTTTTAATTTTAGCTATTATCGGATTAGTAGTTTCATTTCAAAAAATCAGCAAACAGAAAACAAATGCTTTTCTTTTCAATCAAATGCTTTGGTATTTCTACGGAACAATTCTTTTGTGCAGTTATGTAAATTGGGGCGGTTTAATTACGAATTACAATATTTCTGTAAACAAAGGAGTAGAGCCAGTTTTCCTTAGCGGATTAAATTTTAATGATGAAGCTCGACGAGAATATTTTAAAAAGAACAATTTAGACGGAAAATATGCAGAATCAGTTAGAGAAGAAATGATATGGAATTATCAAGACGCTAGCTTTTTATCTAAAGCTTTGTATTATGATTTTTTGAATAAAGAAAAGAAATAGAATAAAATAAAAAATCCCATTCCGTTAGTGAATGGGATTTCTGTTTTATTTATTATCTCCTCTTTTTTTAAATCGAGGATTGTGTTTTGAGATGAAATTTTTTCTTCTAGTTGGAGTTGCACTTGAATCCGAAGTTTCAACTTTAGGAAAACTTGCTTCTTCCGTTTTACTCGAAGGCTCAATCAACTGATTTAATTCTTTTATTTCAGCATCTGTTAAATCTCTATATCTTCCAACAGGAACATCCAAAGAAATATTAATGATTCTGATACGTTTTAACGCCGTAACTTCATAACCCAGGTATTCAGACATTCTTCTAATCTGACGGTTTAATCCTTGCGTTAAAATGATCTTGAAAGTGTATTTGCTAATTTGCTCTACTTTACATTTTTTAGTAACCGTATCCAAAATCGGCACACCATTTCCCATTCTCTGAATAAAACGATCTGTAATGGGTCTGTCAACGGTAACGGTATATTCTTTTTCGTGATTGTTTCTGGCACGAAGAATCTTGTTTACGATATCACCATCATTGGTCATAAAAATTAATCCTTCGCTGGCTTTATCCAATCTTCCAATTGGGAAAATACGTTTTGGATAATTGATATAATCAACAATGTTATTTTTAACCTCTAAGTTGGTAGTACATTCGATTCCGACTGGTTTATTGAAAGCCAGATAAACCAGTTTCTCGTTTTTTTCAACGATTAATTTTCCGTCAATACGTACTTCATCATCTGGCGAAACTTTAGTTCCCATTTCAGCCACAGCGCCATTTATTGTAACGCGTCCTTCTTCGATTAATTTATCGGCTTCACGACGAGAACAATAACCAGTTTCTCCTATAAATTTATTGAGACGTTTCAAATTTTCTTCCATACTGCAAAAGTAGGCAAAAGTTTAGATATCTTAGAATTTTAGAATTTAGACTTTAGATTTTTGAGAAAAAACTTAGAACCTTAGTAGCTTAGAATCTTAGCACCTTTTCTACGAATCATGAAAAACTGAACTATCACTCGGCGTTTCTTTTCGATCAAACATTCCATAATCACGAACCACAGTCGCAATTCGTAAATGATAATCTTTAAAAACTTCATTTCGACCTTTTGCCTGCGCGTGACGATGCATTTCCAGATTTCTCCATTGCTGAATACTTTCTTCATCTTTCCAAAATGATAAAGACAACACTTTTGAAGGATCGGTAAAACTTTGAAATCGTTCTATAGAAATGAATCCTTCAATATGGTCTAATTCTGGACGCAGACTTGCAGCGATGTCCAGATATTCTTCTTTTTTTCCTTCGTTCGGAATTACTTCAAAAATTACAGCTATCATATTTTTATTTTTTTTATTGTAATGAAATCCAGATATTCTTCGGTAATCTGGCATTGATCATGGGTTCGTATTGAATATTATTTTCTAAAATGGTAATGGTTTTGAATTCATTAAACAGAAACCATAAAGTTTCAGTAGTTAAATGAATAGAGAAATGTTTCGCCAGACACATATGACCGCCAATTCCAAAAGTCAGATTCTCAGTATTATTATTTCTTTCAATATCAAATTTTGATTCATTTTCAAATTTCTTCGGGTCTCGATTTGCCGACGCAAGTACAACTAAAATGGAATCGTTTTTTCTAATTAGGCTTTCGCCGATGATAATATCTCCAACGGCAATTCGTCTAGTGTTTTGAATTGGAGGATCAAAGCGCAAAGTTTCTATTACCGATTTTTCAATTTCTGTTTTACTAGAAAAAGTTTTATTATTCAGAATCTGCAAGAGAGAATTGCTCAAAATTCCTCTTCCCGCATCAAAACTCTGAATAAACAATCCAATTAAATTGCTAATGCTTATTGTTTTAATTTCGTCAAGCGAAAGAGAATTTGATTCCGAAATTTTGGCTGATAAAGATTCGTAAAAGTTTAATTGAAAAAGCTGTTTTTCTACGATTGAAAATATTGTTGCTGAAACTTCATTTATAGATTTTACTTGTTCTTCTGTTTTCTGCGGAAGCATTATTTTAACCAAAGATTCTATTTGGTTTGCAATAAACTCACAATCTTTTTCTTCAAAATTAAAACTTTTCAGAACGACTAGAACTGGCAGTTTTTTGCAAACCGAATTTACCCAATCCATTTTATTTTCAACTAAATTGCTTTTTATTAATTGGGAAATAATCCGATTGATATCTACAGATTTCATTTTTGAAAACAACAACATTGCGATTTCTTTTGAAATTTCATGCTGTATCCCGTTTGATAATCTTGTTAAGTTATTTAAAATTTCTAATGCCGTTTTGTTCAGTTTTTGTTTGTTGTCTGGATTTAAAGCCGGAATCTCAGCTTTAGGATTTTTTAAAATAGAAACACAATCTTCATAAGAATATATTGCCCATATTTTATTGGTTTCATCCCAATACACAGGATTGTTTTGCAACATGGTTTTATAGATCAAATAAGGATCGCTGCTGTCAGATTGAAGGAATAAAGTTGACTTCATGTGGAATGTTTTTAGCAAAGTTATTTAACTTTACAAGGCAATAGTTCATTCTGCACTTAACTATGAACATCTAAATGGAAGATCAATTTATAAAAACAGCATCCTTAATTGGCGATCCTACGCGCGCTTCAATTTTGTGGACTTTAATGGACGGAAGGGCTTTTACAGCTACAGAACTGGCAGTAAGCGTCAACACATCTCCGCAAAATATTAGTATGCATTTAGGGAAGCTTCTCGATGCCGATTTGCTTTGTGTAGAAAAACAAGGGCGTCATAAATATTACCGATTTTCAAATAAAGAAGTCGCTTATGCGCTTGAAGCAATGGCAAGTTTAATTCCGAAACCTGAAGTTGCTTCGAAAAATAAAACTGAAACTTATCCACCAATAAAATTCTGCAGAACTTGCTATGATCATCTAGCGGGAAAGATTGGCGTGGCTTTAACGGATAGTTTATTGGAACAAAAAATAATCGTCAATCAAAATAACACTTTTGAAATAAGTTCAGATGGGAAAAAGTGGTTTTCAGATTTTGGAATTAATTTGGAAGAAGCACAAAAACAAAAACGAATTTTCTTAAAACCGTGCTTAGATTGGAGCGAACGCAGAAATCATATTGCCGGTTCAATTGGAACATTGCTTTTTAATAAAATGCTGAAAGAAGACTGGCTAAGAAAAACTGAAAATTCGAGAGCTATTACTGTTACTGGAAAAGGAGAGAAGGAATTGCTGAAGTATTTTAAGATTGTTGTTTGAAAATTTTAGATTTCAGATTAATAGATTTTACGCAATCTTGTCATATCGACTAAGGAGAAATCTTCGTGAGAAGCTCGACAAAGATTGGGTTTTCGTTACGGAGTTACTTGCGAAGATTTGCTCCGCCTGTTCGCTATCGCTCGAGTCTCCTTTGGCGAATGGCAATACTGCCGTTTTTAAGGGGAAAACTTAGTGTCTTAGCGACTTAGTGGCTCAGAACCTTCAGAAAAAAGAAACTCAATCACTTTGTCATACAATTCATCATCATGCATTCCGTGGCCTAAACCAGAGGTTTCAATAAACTGACTGTTTTTCCAGCTGTTGGCTATTTTTTTTCCTTCTTCAAAAGCAACGATTTTATCTGAAGTATCATGAGCAATAAAACCTGGAAGAGTAAATTGGGAAGCAAATTTTTGTCCTGAAAAATCGTCTAGTTTAAAGTTGAAACGATTTACAAATTTGGTTTCTAGAAGAGGCAGCATTTTTCTGTTCAAACTAAGCATCGCAATATAATTGTCGATCAAAGTCTTTAAATCAGAAGGTGCACCAAGAACAACCATTTTTTTAATGCTGGTATTCGGAAACAAATACTGATGATAAACGCAGGCTGCACCGCCAATAGAATGTCCTATAATAATTTCTGGCTGGTATTTTTCTACTGCTTTATTGATAAACTCAGCATAAAGCGGCACATTAAATTCTTTTCCGCTGCTTTGTCCATGAGCAGGAGCATCGATGGCAATAATAGTGCTTCCGGATTTTTGAAGGTGAGGTAATGTTTTTTTCCATCGCGCAGCATTGCTTTCCCAACCGTGAACCAATAGAATTTTGGTTTCATTTCCTTTCCAGATGTAGGTTTGAAAATGATGTTCGTTATGATGAAACGTTTCTGTTTCTGTATGTCGCAAAACTTTCGGAAGTTCTTCTTTTTTCAATCGGCCAATTCGCGGTTGGCTAAAAAGAGCATAAGAAAGCTCCATTGCTTTTTGCGGACGCACATAGCTCAAAAAATTAATATAAGATCCAACTGATTTTAATGTAATAAAACGAATGCCTTTTTTAATTCCCAAAACTTAATTTTTTTTTCTAAAGGTAAAAAATGTTTTGCCACAGATTAAAAGGATTAAAAAAGATTTTATTCAGCATAAGAATAATTTAATCTGCGTTAATCCTTTTAATCTGTGGCAAAAAAAATAAGTAAAAAAAAAGTCCCGATTTAATCGGGACTTGATATTAGAATTTTGCGAACAATTGTTCCATTTTTTCTTTTTCTTCTTCAGCTAATTGAGTATCAACTAAAATTCTTCCAGAGTGCTCATCAGTGATGATTTTCTTTCTTGAAGCAATTTCAACCTGAGTTTGTGGTGGAATTGTAAAGAAAGATCCAGCAGAAGCTCCTCTTTCGATAGAAACTACAGCTAATCCGTTACGAACACTGCTTCTGATTCTGTTGTAAGCTGCTAATAATCTGTCTTCGATTTGTGAAGCAAATTCAGCAGATTTTTCAGTTAAGAAAGTTTCTTCTTTCTGAGTTTCAGCCATGATAGCATCTAACTCAGATTTTTTATGTTTTAAATGAGAGCTTTTAGCATCAAGTTTTTCTTTTAAATTAGAAATAACTTCTTTTTTGTGCTCGATAGAAGCTTTCATTTCTTTGATTTGCTTTTCAGCCAATTGAATTTCTAATTCTTGAAATTCAACTTCTTTTGTCAAAGAATTAAATTCTCTGTTGTTACGTACTGATTCTTGTTGTTTAGTGTACTTCTTGATAACCTCTTTATGCTCCTCAATAGCAATTTTCTTTGCTTTGATTTGCTCCTCAATCACTTCAAGTTCACCTTTCAGTTTTTCTGAACGAGTGCTCAAACCTGCAACTTCATCTTCTAAATCTTCAACCTCTAAAGGAAGTTCTCCTCTAACGTTTCTGATTTCGTCAATTCTAGAGTCAATAAGCTGTAAATCGTATATTGCTCTTAACTTGTCCTCAACACTTAATTCTTTCGTATTCGTCATATTCTATAAGTACTTAACTGGATTTGTATTTTCTTCCGATAAAATGATTGCAAAATTAAGAATTTTTTTTCGAAGATAATCAACAATATAATTTTTTGTATAGCGTTCGCTCTCAAAATGACCAATATCTGCCAAAAGTAGCTTGTTTTCAGCTTCATAAAACTGGTGATACTTCAAATCGGCAGTCAAAAAAGCGTCGGCTCCAGCCTGAATTGCATTTTTTATGGCAAAACTTCCAGATCCTCCCAAAACAGCTACTTTTTTTATTTTTTTGCCTAAAAAAGCAGAATGACGAATTCCGTCGGCAATCATTTTTTCTTTTACACAAACAAGGAAATCTTTTTCATCCATTTCGTTTTCCAGCTCGCCAATCATTCCTAAACCAATAGTTTGGTGAGAATTCTTTAAATCGTAAATCTCATAAGCGACCTCTTCGTAAATATGATTCGCAAAAAGCACTTTTAAAATCCTGGATTGAAGATGTTTTTCAAAAACCACTTCAATTTTAATTTCTTCTCCTGTATGCAGTTTTCCTTTTTCTCCAATTACAGGATTGCTGTCTTCATTTCCTTGAAAAGTAAAAAAGCCTTGTGTGTTGAAACTGCAATTGTCATAGTTTCCAATTGTTCCAGCTCCAGCTTCAAACATGGCATTTCGAACTTTATCTGCATTATCTGGAACGGTAAATGTGACTAATTTTTGAATGAAATTTTGTTTCGGAATCAAAACCTTAGCGTTTGTCAATCCTAATGTATCGCAGAAAATTTTATTTACGCCTTGCGAATGATTGTCAAGCGCGGTATGAACGGCATAAATAGCAATATCGTTTTTGATCGCTTTTAAAATAGCGCGTTCCACATAATTTTTGCCTGTAATTTTTTTAATTCCAGAAAATAATATCGGGTGAAAACAAACGACTAGATTACAGTTTTTAGCAACAGCTTCATCAATAACACTTTCTAAGGCATCATGACAGACTAAAACTCCAGTAGATTCGGTTTCAGAATCTCCGACTAAAAGTCCAACATTGTCAAAATCCTCGGCGTAAGCCAAAGGAGCCATTTCTTCAAGAGCCGATATAATATTTTTGATTTTCATTTTCAGTTTTTTCCAAATTTTTGTTGGTAACAACTATTTATACTAATGGTAATAATAGTTGATACTAAAAGTACAAATTTAGTACATTTGTAATATAAAATTTATAAGTTATGACAACTATAAAAATTAACGAACGCACGAAGACGGGAAAAGCATTTATGGAAATGTTCGAAGCTTTTTTTAAAGGTCTTGATGGTATTGAGATTATTGAAACGGATAGTTATGGACAGGTTAATGAGGAATCAAGTATTTATAGTGCCGAATTTATTGAAAAAATTAAAAAAGCAGAAGAGAATATTAAACAAGGAAAAACGACAAGATTAAATCCAGATGATATATGGGGAAGTATTTTGTAGAATTTGACGATATTGCTCGTAAAGATTTGAAAAATCACTATAAATCAGGAAATAAAGCTACCATAAAAAAGATTGAAAAAATACTTTTAGAACTAACTGAAACCCCTTTTTTTGGAGAAGGACAACCAGAAGAGTTGAAGTATAGCCTTAATGGATATTGGGCTAGAAGAATTAATCAAAAAGATAGAATGATTTATCGGGTAGAAGAAGAGATTGTCACTGTTATTATAGTTTCTGCAATGGGTCATTACTCAGATAAATAATTCTATGAACTTACTTCGAAAAATACTTTTCCCTTTCGCCATTTTATACGGATTCATTACTTCAATCCGTAATTTTCTTTTTGATAAAGGAATTCTAAAATCCACTTCGTTTGATATTCCAGTAATTGCTGTTGGAAATTTAAGTGTTGGCGGAACTGGTAAAACACCTCAAATAGAATATTTGATTCGTTTATTATCTGATAAATATAAAGTTGCCACTTTAAGCCGCGGTTATAAACGAAAGTCAGAGGGGTTTGTTTTGGCTAATGAAAATTCGAATGCCGAAATTTTGGGAGATGAACCTTTTCAGTTTTATCAAAAATTTCCAAATATAATGGTAGCTGTTGATGCCAATCGTACAAACGGAATTCAGCAATTACTTTCTCAAAACGAAAAGCCAGAAATTGTGCTGTTAGATGATGCCTATCAGCACCGAAAAGTAAAAGCTGGTTTTTATATTTTACTGACTTCTTATGGTGATTTATATGCAGACGATTTTATGCTGCCAACAGGGAATTTGCGTGAAAGCAGGAGCGGAGCAGAAAGAGCGAGTATAGTAGTTGTTACAAAATGTCCTAAAATTTTAACAGAAGAAGAACAAATTGAGATTAGATTAAAGTTGAAGTTGAAAAGCAGTCAGAAAGTCTTTTTTACTTTTATAGATTACGATATGGTCATTTATGGAAAAAATGAAAAAATTGCCGTTAGCGAAATCAAATCTGAACCAAAATTGCTGCTGGCTGGAATTGCAAAACCAAAACCATTTTTTGATTATTTAAAAAATGAAAGTGATGAATGCTTGACTTTTCCAGATCATCATCATTTTTCTGATACAGATTTAGATTCAATTCGAAATAAAGCAAACGGAAGAAAAATAATCACCACCGAAAAAGATTATGTGAGATTGAAAGACTCAGAGTTAGTAGATCAATTGTATTATTTGCCAATAAAAAGCTCTTTCATCAATCATCAGCAAGATTTTGATGCAACGATTTTAGCGTATGTAAAAGAAAACACAAAATCTTAGCATCTCAGAAACTTAGTGTCTCGGTTAATCAAAAAACTTAGCAATAGTAGTATAGAAATCGTCTGGTACAAAAGGTTTTGTAATTACGTCATCCATTCCGAAAGAAAGAAGCATATCTCGGTTTTCGTCAAGCGAAATAGCTGTTAAGGCAATAATTGGAGTCGCTTTGTCAAATTCGCGAATCAATTTAGTAGCCGTCGTTCCGTTAATTCCTGGAAGATGAACATCCATTAAAATCATGTCAAAGCGTTTAACTTTTAAAAGTTCGACAGCATCTTCTCCATTGTCAACAATTTCGCAAGTGATATTTTTGTTTTCCAACATTTTGCGAGTGATCATTTGATTGATCTTGTTGTCCTCAATCAATAAAATAGATTTGTTTTTCAATTGTTTGTCATTATAAGGTTTTACTTCTTCGATTACTTCCAATGGTTCATTATTGATTTTGAAGTTTAACTTGAAGGTAAATGTAGAACCTTTACCTACTTCACTTTTTAATTTTATTTCGCCTCCTAAAAGTTCTATTAATTTTTTTACAATTGTAAGACCAAGACCTGTTCCTCCATATTTTCTGTTTACCTCAATAGAACCTTGAGAAAAGCTCTCAAAAACAGATTGAAGCTTGTCTTCTGGAATTCCGATTCCAGTGTCGACAATTTCAAAATAAACGGTTGCATTTTCTTCTTCCTGAGAATAAAGTTTTGCGATAACATTTACGTGGCCGTTCTGAGTAAATTTTAAAGCATTGTTGATTAAGTTTAATATAATCTGAGATAATTTGGTTGGATCTCCAATTAGATTGTCAGGAATGGTTTTATCTATTTCTAGGTTGAAGTAATTCTTATTGGCGGTTGCCAATTCTTTTAATGAACTTTGAATGTTGAAAAGCAGTTCTTTGAGATTAAAACTGATATTTTCAATTTCGACTTTAGTCGAATCAATTTTGTTGATCTCTAAAATTTCGTTGATAAAAGTGGTCAAATAATTCCCAGAGAATTTTAAAGATTCTAAGTACTTTAATTGTTTTTTCTTCGGTTTGTCTTCCAGTAGAATATGGGTAATTCCGTTAATTGCATTCAAAGGTGTCCGGAGTTCATGGCTTACTGTAGATAAAAATTCAGATCTTGCTTTTGATGCTTTTTCTGCTTTGTTTTTGGCCAGAATCAATTCTTTATTCTTTTCCCGAAGCAATAAATTGTTCTGATTTCTGATGATGTTGTTTTTGTATAGAGCTAAACTCAAAAGGGATAAAATCGAAATCAAAGCAATTGCCAAAATACTAACCAATTTAGAATAGCGATATGTTTTGAGTTGAAATTTTTCTTCGCTTTCTTTCTTAATTGTGTTGCTTAAAGATTGATTTTTTTTGAACTTTTGAAATTCATCCAAATCAATTTTGGCATTTTTTAGTTTTAGCATATAATTTTCCAGCTGATAATGCTCGTCTAGGTAGGAATATGCCAAATCATAGTTTTTATTTTGTTTGTAGTATTGGCTTATGGCTAAAACGATTTTCGATTTCTTCGGAAAATCATTGATTTTGTCATTGTAATCTAAGGCTTTATTAAAATATATAATTGCCGAATCGTTTCTTTTAAGTTGCCCTTCAATTAAACCAAGCTGATAATAGGTATCTACTTTGGTTTTTATAATTGCATTGTTGTCTGGTTTTTTAGTAATCGCTTTAAAAGTCTTTATAGCCGATTTAAGATCGTTATTGGTTTTAAATGCTAAAGCTTTCTGATAATTTAATATTTCTGCGTTATCATTGATATTCAGATTTTTTAGTAAATCTTTGGCTTTTGTATAATAAACATTAGCCGTTTTGTAATCGCCTTTTGCAGTATTGGTTACGCCAATATAATGCAATGCCAAAACTTTTGTGCAGCTTGGTTTTAAAGTATCAAATAAAGAAACCGTTTTATGGAAGTTTTTTAAAGCGTCTTCAAATTTTCTCTGATTGTAATAGATTTTTCCGAGCTTAAAAGTCTGATTGGCCAAATTCTCTTTTTTGCCATTTTCCTCACAGAAATTAATCGACTTTTCGGTGTAATAAACCGCCTGATCAAACTTTTTATTGTTAAGGTTAGAATTAGCCAGCTTGTTATAATAGGTAACACTATCCGTATTCTTTTTAGCTTGAGAATACAAAAATGAGTTTAAAAAACAAACAACAATAAAAAGATAGTATTTCATCATGTATGGCAACGCTATTACAATGAATCTTATTTTTTTCTTATCAGTAAAATTAAATCGATCAATCTTGATGAATAGCCAATTTCGTTATCGTACCAGCCTACAACTTTTACCATTTTATCGATAACCGAAGTTAGCTGTGCATCAAATAAACAAGAATGTGTATTGCCAATTACATCAACCGAAACAATCGGATCTTCGGTATAATCTAATATTCCTTTTAAATTTGTCTTTGAGGCTTGTTGGAATGCTTTATTTATTTCTTCAATGCTCACGGCACGTTTTACATTGAAGGTTATGTCTGTTAATGAACCGTCTGGAACTGGGACTCTAATACCACAGCCACCCATTTTATTGTGCAATTTAGGAAAAATTTTTGTTAATGCCTTAGCTGCACCTGTAGTTGTTGGAACAATCGACTGGCTGGCACCTCTCGCACGGCGTAAATCCTTATGTGGCTGGTCATGAAGACTTTGGTCTGTCGTGAAAGAATGTATAGTGGTAATGTAAGCTTGCTCAATTCCGCACAATTCTTCGATAATTTTGATCATCGGAGCTGCATTGTTTGTTGTACAGCTTGCATTAGAAACTATATCTTCGTTTCCATCCAAAATATGTTCGTTTACACCAAGAACTACCGTTTTGATCGTGTCAACTTCTGATGGAGCCGAAAGAATTACTTTTTTTGCTCCAGCTTCCAGATGCGCATTTAATTCTTCATGCGTTTTATATTTACCTGTCGATTCAATCACAATATCAATCGAATGCGACTTCCAGTCTATGTTTGAAATGTTTTTTTCATGAAAAAAGAAAAAATGCCTTCCGTCTACAATGATACTATTTTCGTCATGAATTACTTCGGATTTCAAAACACCGTGAATACTGTCATATTTAATTAAATGCGACATGGTTTTGTTGTCTGCAATGTCATTTATAGCAACGACTTCGATTTCGGGGTGATTTAAAAGCAATCGGAATAAATTTCTTCCAATTCTTCCAAATCCATTAATAGCAATTCTTGTTTTCAATTTTTTATTTATTCGTTTAACTGTTTAATCGTTTAATCGGTTTTACAATTAAACGATTAAACGATTAAACTTTTTTATAAAATATGTTTTTGCGCTTTATAGGAAGAACGAACAAGAGGTCCGCTCTCGACATGTCTGAAACCTAATTCAAGACCAAATTTTTCATATCTGGCAAATTGTTCGGGTGTAATAAATTCTTTTACAGGAAGATGTTTTTTACTTGGCTGTAAATACTGTCCAATTGTAACCACATCAACATTTGCATTTCTCAAATCGGTCATAGTCTGGAAAACTTCTTCTTCAGTTTCTCCAAGACCAAGCATAATTCCAGATTTTGTTCTGTTGATTCCTTTTTCTTTCAGATAACGAAGCACTTCTAAACTTCTGTCATATTTAGCTTGAATACGAACTTCGCGAGTCAAACGTCGTACAGTTTCCATGTTATGAGAAACAACTTCAGGATTTGCTTCTACAATACGATCAAGGTTTCTTTCAATTCCTTGAAAATCTGGGATCAAAGTTTCAAGAGTAGTTTGAGGATTCATTCTTCTAATGGCTCTCACGGTTTCCATCCAAATAATAGAACCACCGTCTTTAATATCGTCTCTATCAACGCTTGTGATTACAGCATGTTTGATATTCATGATTTTAATAGAACGAGCTACTTTTTCAGGCTCATCCCAATCTACCGTTTCTGGTCTGCCTGTTTTTACACCGCAAAAACCGCAAGAACGCGTACAAACATTTCCTAAAATCATGAAAGTTGCTGTTCCTTCGCCCCAGCACTCTCCCATGTTGGGACAGCTTCCAGAAGTACAAATGGTATTTAAACTATATTTATCAACTAAACCTCTAAGTTCAGTATATTTTTGTCCGATAGGTAATTTTACTTTTAACCACTTTGGTTTTGTGGTTTGTATATTTTCAGTGACTGTTTCCATATATCAATGTTCAAAGTGCAAAGATACGGAATGTAGTTTATTTTGAGATGTTTATTTGCTTTTCCTTTGCTTTTTCGAATATGCTTTTTCAAAATTTTATGCTTATGCCTTAATCTATTGCAAATTTGTCTTTTTGGGATACTATAAAGAAAAAACGGGGGATAATTTTACCCTATATTTTAAAAGATTAAGAACATGAAAAAGAAATTTGTTGTATTAGGAGTTTTAGTTGCAATCTTAGGTCTTACTAAAATGAATGCACAGGAGGGCTCAGATAAGAAAGAATTATCGCTTTTAGATAAAACTATGTTAGGCTTTACTTTTAGTGACGCCGATGCAGTAGCTATGGCTCAAAAAGGGATTACAGAACTAGATGCAAATAATCCGGTGGCTGAAGCGACAGATGGTTATGCAATTCGATTAAATCGCTTATTTGGAAAACATTCTTCTAGTGAGGGCGTTACTTTGAATTATAAAGTTTATTTAGTAAAAGACATAAATGCTTTTGCTTGTGCGGATGGAAGTGTTCGTGTATTTGCAGGTTTAATGAATATTATGGACGATAATGAATTACTGGCAATTATTGGGCATGAAATTGGCCATGTGGTAAATCATGATAGTAAAAATGGGATTAAAGCATTTTATAAAAAAGAAGCTTTATTGCATGCAGCGGCATCACAGTCGGATATTGTATCTACTATTTCAAAATCTGAATATGGAAAATTAGGAAGTGCAATGATTGATAGTGGGCATAATAGAAAACAAGAGTCTAAAGCAGATTCTTTTGCTTACGATTTTATGAAAAAAAATGGTTACGATGTTAACGCTGTGGAGTCATCTTTTAGAATTCTACAAAAAATAAGTGAAGGAGCAGACTCATCTTTTATTTCAAGAATGCAGAGTTCTCATCCAAATCCAGGAAAAAGGGCTGATGAAGCCAAAAAAAGAGCAATAAAAGATGGTTTATATCATGTTTATGAGCAACAGAAAATTGTCAATACAGCTCCAGTAACTGCTACAAAAAAGACAACCACAGCAACAAAAAAAACAAGTGCAGCAAAAAAGAAATAAGTTATGCATTATTCAAAACTGGTAAATCTAAAGAGTTTGCCGGTTTTTTTCTTTTTAGAATAGTAGCAAAATCGACTGTCTATTGATTATCAGCTCATAAAAATGTTATATCTTTATTTGTTGAAAAACAAGTTTTGTATGAAATTAAAATAGCATTTTGTTATGCTACATTTGTTGTTAAATTGTAATTATAAAAAAAATATGAAAAAGAAATTTATAATAGCGGGACTTTTATTTGCAGCATTTGGTTTAACTAAAATGAATGCTCAGATTAATTTTGGAGATAAGGCGATTGGAGCAGTTCAAAAAGGTGTTACAGGTTTTACTTTTAGTAATGCCGATGCTGCAAAATTATCTAAAGAAGCGGTAGATAAATTAGATGCCGAACATGAAATTGCTGGACCAACTGACGGTTACACTTTAAGATTAAATCGTGTTTTTGGAAAACATGCTTCTGGTGACGGATTTACTTTAAATTATAAAGTATATAAGTTAAAAGAAGTAAATGCTTTTGCAACTGCAGACGGAAGCGTTCGTGTATATTCAGGTTTAATGGATATTATGGATGACAATGAATTAATTGCTGTAATTGGGCATGAAATCGGACACGTAGCAAACAATGATTCGAGAGATGCTATTCGCGCGGCTTATCAAAAAGAAGCTTTAATGGATGGAGCAGCTTCTCAATCTGCAACAGTGGCGACAGTTACCGATAGTCAGCTTGGAAAAATTGGAAGCGCAATTATTGATAGTAAATATAGCCGTAAACAAGAATCTGAGGCAGATTTATTTGCTTACAATTTCATGAAAAAAAATGGTTACGATGTCAATGCTGAAGAATCTGCTTTTAGAATTTTGGCAAAAATGAGTGAAGGGTCACAAGCTTCGTTTATTGATCAAATGATGAGCTCGCATCCAGATTCTCAGAAAAGAGCAGATGAAGCTAAGAAAAGAGCAGAAAAAGACGGTTTGTACAAACCTTATGTGCAACAAAAGATTGTAAATACAGTTCCAGCAGCCACTACAACTAAAAAAGCAACAACCACTAAGAAAACTACAACCAAAAAGAAATAAGAGTTGTGTGTAATCATAAAAAACAAACCCGGCATTTTGCCGGGTTTGTTTTTTTATCCTAATACATGAAAAGCAAGAATCTTTTGCACTTCATAGACATTAACCGATTTATTAAATTGTTTTACAATACTCGGATGTTGTTCGCTTGAAATCCAGATTTTTAATTCGGCATCCAAATCAAAAGTTCCAGCTGTTTCTACACTAAAACGAGTAATGCTTTTATAGCCAATAGATTTGTATTCTGTTTTACTTCCTGTAATTCCTTGTACATCAACCAAGATTAATCTTTTGTTGGTGAAAATAAAAGTATCGCGAATAAGTTTAAAACCCATTTCGATTTCTTCATTTGCTGTCAAAAGCTGTCCGTATTTTTTAATTAAATCTTCTTGACTTACTGAACCCGCATTGCCAAGAATTGCTGAAAATATTCCCATTATTCTGTTTTAATTTAGTTAAAATGATTTCCGTTTTGAAGTAGTAAATGTAGTCGATTTTGTTATTGTTTTTGATTGGATTTAAATTTAATTATTAACGGGACTATTGTTATGGCAATTAGAAAGGACGCTATAAAAGTCACAATTAAATTTCCAATATTTAAAGCTTTTGGATTTAATGCAAATCTCATTGATATAATCGTAACGGTAAATAAAACAACAGCACTCCAATACAGTTTATTAATAGCGGTTTGCGGATAAGAAACTTTTGGGAGTTTAGAGAACGCATATAGTATAACAATAATTCCAAAAAGAGTACTTGAATGCTGCGCTATTTTCCAAAACGGAATTTCTACTCTGAATATTGATACGGTGTTTTGAAAAGCATCAAATTGATTGACAAAATAACCATGTTTATGTGTAAAGGCATCCCAGAAAAGATGAGAAAATATTCCGATTAACAAAGAGATTAGAACAATAAGCCAATTTCTTTTAAAATAAACATTCCAGTCAAAATCTGCAAAAATTAGAATTCTGTTTTTTATAAAAAATGGAAGATTTTGAAACAAGAGATTTTTAGTTAAATTATGAAAGAGAAAAGTTAGTAAAAGAGCAAAAGGTAAATCAAACCAGAAAATACCATTTAGAGTATGGCTGTAATCACTTTTAACTTTCATGCGGAGAAAATATTCGAAATCAGGAGTAAGGCTTCCGATTACTAATGCTGTTATAGAAAACCATGATTTTGGTAAATATCTTAACGGAAGAATTATTGCAGGATGCGAAAATGTAAAAGGCATTAAAGTTGAATTTTAATTAGCTAGGGTTTGATTGATGAATTAAATGTAAACAAAAAAGCAGAACCTAAGTTCTGCTTTTTCACTTTTCAAAATATTTATATTATTCGACTTCTGTTTTTATTGTGATAGGAAGGTTGTATGCAGTTCTCACTGGTTTTCCGTCTAGAATTCCTGGAACCCATTTTGTTTTCAATGATTTAAGAACTCTAATCGCTTCTTTTCCCACTCCGTAACCAGGATCATTTTTTACCATAATGTCAGTAAGCGATCCATCTTTTTCAACTACAAACGATACATACACTCTTAATGTTTTTTCTACATCAAGTTCTGGTCTGCGGAAATTGTTTCCAACATACTTGTAAAACTGCGCGATTCCACCTGGGAATTCTGGAAGCTTATCCAGAACCGCAACTGAAACAGGATCGTTGGTTGGCGGTGCAACCGAAGCAACATCTCCATTTCCTGCAGAAGAAGGCATTGCATTAATTGCAGGCCCATTTCCAGTTGTATTATTATCTGTAGCAGGTACATTTTCTGTATTTGCTGCAATATTTTCAACTGCCTCTTGTGTTCTCGTAACTACAGGATTTGTTAACTGTACCGCATCTGTTTTTGGAGCTGTACTATGTTCAACCACAGGTGCAGGCGGAGCTGGCGGTGGCGGCACAACAATTGGATCAACATGTACAATCGTTGGTTCGTAGATCTTAGGTTCTGGCTCAACTTCGACAGTTGAAGTCGTAATTTTGCTAATAAGTACCGGTGCACTTCCTAAAGCTGTTATTAACAATAAACCCATAAAGAGAGCTGTAACAGAGTTTTTGGAATTCTCCTGACGTAGCTGATAAGCGCCGTATTCTTTGTTTTTGTTCTCGAAAACAAGATCGGTCCACTTGTTTTCATAAATGCTTAATTTAGACATAATTTTTGGGTTTTAAGGTTAAGTAACTTTAAATCATACGCAAAAAAGGTTTAGGTTTGAGCTAACAACGTAAAAGTTGTAGTTTTAGTATTATGGAAATCTGTTTATTTTAAGAATAAAACGAGTAATTGTTTATTCTTTATTTAAAGATAATAAATTATCTGTTACGTTCGATAATTTCGGCTAATAATTTTTTAGCTCGTAAAAGCTTTACTTTAACGCTGCTTAGGGGTTCGTTTATCTTAACCGCAATTTCCTGATAAGACATTTCCTGAAAATAACGAAGCTGAATTACTTCTTGGTAGTGTGGTTTAAGTTCTTTGATGCATAGAAGCAGACGAGAAAGATTCTGTTCTTTAATTAAAGCATCTTCTGCAGATGGAGTAGGGTCGGCAATATTATATGCCTGTTGGTCTTCATTGTCTGTGATTTCTATAAAAAGATTGGTTTTCTTTTTTCGAAGCAAATCAATATAGACATTTTTTGCAATTGCAATAAGCCAGGTGTTAAACTGAAACTCTGAATTATAAGAAGCTATTTTGTCAAAAGCTTTGGAGAAAGTTTCTATCGTAATATCTTCTGCGGTGGTTTCGTTTTCGGTTCGTTTGAGCATAAACGAATACACCTCATTCCAATAATGATCTAATAAAAAAGTAAAGGCGATCTGATCGCCTTTTTTTGCTTTTTCTATTTTAGAATTTATTTCCAATATACGGGTTTTGAAAAGATATTAGTTATAAAGATATTAATTTGCGTTAATATAAGCGCTATCTCAACAACTGGAAACCAAATTTTAATATCTTTTTCTTTTAATTTTCCTGCTGAAAATCCAATTACGGTCCATACAACCGTATAGCGTGTTGCTAAAATTGCTAATACGGCAATCCATTGGAATTGAAATGCTAATAATACAATAACTAATAAAAAGAAAAATAATTGTGAAATGAAGAATAAGCCTAACTGCATTTTGTCAAAGAACTTATAATGTTCTGCGGTAGAAATATGTCTTCTTTTCTGAGTAAACCATTCCTTGTAAGTAGTCTTAGGTTTTGAATAGGTAAAACTTTCAGGCGTATAAGAAATAGTAGTGTTTGTTTTATTTGCGGCCTGATTAATGAATAGATCATCATCGCCAGAACGAATCTGAATGTGGTCAATAAAACCATTTACATTAAAAAACTCTTCTTTCTTATAAGCAAGATTTCTGCCAACTCCCATATAAGGAAGTCCCATTTTTGCCCAAGAAAAATATTGTATAGCAGTTAAAACTGTTTCAAAGCGAATAATTTTGTTTAAAAACGAACGCTCTACTTTTTCATAACCTCCATATCCTAAAACGATTGTTTTGTTCATCGTAAAATGAGAAGTCATAGAGGTAATCCAGTCTTTTGAACTTGGGAAACAATCTGCATCTGTAAAAAGCAAATAATCTTTCTTTGCCGCTTTTATTCCAAGCGTTAAAGCGTATTTTTTATTTCCCCAGAAAGCCTCATTATTTTCGACTTTTACCAAACGGATATTAGAGAATTCTTTTTCAAATTCTTCAAAAACTTCAAGAGTTTCATCGCTAGAGGCATCGTCGATTAAGACAATTTCAAAATCTGGATAATCTTGCTGTGCCAAAATCGGAACGTATTTTTTTACATTCTCTTCTTCGTTTTTAGCACAAACGATTACAGAAACTGGAAGATTTTTAGGCTTAATTTGCTGTGGCTTAGCAAAAGCAAATTTCCCAAAGACTCCTAAATAATAAAATAATTGAACTACGACAATAGCAATAAAAAAGTAAAATATGTATATAAGCATCTGATTTATTTGATTCTATTAATTTTCACGTTCTGCGACTGCAAATGTACTTATCAATTCGATAATTTCAATAGCTAAAGCAGATTTACTTTCGGCATTTTGACATTTCTTTTGCAACAGCAATAGACTGAGGGTTTTCGGTTTTTTCCAATTCCGAAATTATGTTTTTGTAATTATGATCGTCGCGGTTTTGGGAGAGTTTTTTTGTGGCTTGAATTTCGTCAATTTCGATTTCAAAACCAAAAATCCCTCTGGCTTCGCGCATTGTTTTTTCAGATAAATCTTCAACTCGTACTGGATTTTTAGAATTTGCTTCGTATTTATCTACAAGTTTTTTCAGTTGTTCTACAGAAGTTTCGTAATCTACAATTTTGATTCTTCCGTAAACATGTACAGCTATGTAATTCCAAGTTGGCACATTTTCGTGATCGTACCAAGAAGAAGAAATGTAACTGTGCGGACCTGTAAAAATGGCCAAAATCTGATCGTTTTCTCTGAAGCCTTCGGCTTGCGGATTCAGTTTTGAAATATGTCCTTGCAAGATTTCTTTTCCGTCAGCATTCATTTCCAATTCTATCGGAATATGAGTTGCGCATAATTTTCCGTTGGTCTGATTAATCAGGATTCCAAAACTGTTTTCTTTCAAAAAAGCTCTGATTTCCTCAGGATTTTCATTTTTGTATAAATTGGGTGTATACATGATCTTGTTGTTTATACAATTTGTCACATTGAGCGGAGTCGAAATGCTTTATAGCAAAGACTTCGACTCCGCTCAGTCTGACAGTGTGTTAAATTTGTGGCAATTAGTGAAATTTGTGTTTTAAATCACATTTACTTCTGCCTCAATTTGAATGCCGAATTTTTCAAAAACGGTTTTCTGAACTTCTTTTGAAACAGCTAAAATTTCCTGTCCTGTTGCGTTTCCGTAATTTACTAAAACTAAAGCTTGGTTTTTATGAACTCCAGCATCTCCAAAACGTTTTCCTTTAAAACCAGCTTGTTCAATCAGCCAACCTGCAGGAACTTTTACTTCGGTTTCTGAAACTTCGTAAAATTTCATTTCTGGGAATTTTTGGTGGATTTTCTCAAAATCAGATTTCAATAAAATCGGATTTTTGAAGAAACTTCCGCTGTTTCCTAGTTCTTTTGGATCTGGCAATTTACTCTGTCTAATAGCGATTACAGCATTACTCACATCTTTTAATGTTGGTTCTGTAATGTTATTTTTGGCTAATTCAGCCAAAATATCTCCGTAAGAGGTGTTGATTTTATGATTGCGTTTGGTCAATTTAAAAATAACCGAAGTAATAATATATTGGTCTTTTACTTCATGTTTGAAAATGCTTTCGCGGTAGCCAAAATTACATTCAGCATTGTTGAAAGTTCTCATTTCCTGAGTTTCAATATTCATGGCTTCGCAAGAAACGAAAGTGTCTTTAATTTCCGTTCCATAAGCGCCAATATTCTGAACTGGCGTTGTACCGACATTTCCAGGGATAAGCGACATATTTTCTAATCCGCCAAAATTATTATCAATTGTATAAAGTACGAAATCGTGCCAAGTTTCTCCAGCCTGACTTTCAACCCAAACAAAATCGCCGTCTTCTTTAATTGTTTTTTTGCCTTTTAAATCGATATGAATCACCAAAGCGTCAATATCTTTTGTCAAAAGCATATTGCTTCCGCCTCCTAAAATGAATTTTTTCTCGTTTTTGTTTGCTTCTAAAACTGTTTTTAATTCAGCAATAGAGTGAACGGCAACAAATTGTTTGGCATTGGCTTCAATGCCGAAAGTATTATATTTTTTTAAAGAAAAATTGGATTGGATTTCCATAAATAAAAGGCTTTTTAATATGAGTCAAAAGTAAGGATTATAATTTATTTGTGGTTGTATTTTACCGCAAAGGCACAAAGTTTACGCAAAGTTCGCTAAGCTTTGCGTTCTTGGCGTAAATCTTAGCGAACTTTGCGTTTAAATATCACGCAGATTAATCAATTCATGATACTTCTGCGAAATAACCTTCATATTAATATAATAATTTGCATTTTCCTCCACAAATTTTCTATTTCGAGTAATCGCTTCGTTTCGCAATTCGGGATTTTCAAAAGACAAGATTAATTCATTGGCTAACATTTCAGTGTCGTCAATTGTAATTAATTGCCCGTTTTCTCGATGCGTAATCCAGCTTTGGTTTCCTGGAATATCTGATACTATAGGATAACAATTGCATGCCATTGCTTCAAATAAAGAGGCAGAAACGCCTTCAGTAGTAGGCATGCTGATGTAAACATTGGATTGCTGCAGTAATTTTGGAAGTTCTGTATTCGGGATTCTTCCTGTAAAAATCACTTTATTTTCGATTTGCAGCTCTCTCGCCAAATCTTTTAAATATTGCAGTCTTGTTCCATCGCCAACAATCGTCAAAGAAAAATCAATTCCTTTTTGGCTTAAGATTCCGAAAGCTTTTAAAATAGAATCGTGTCGGTATTCTGGCTGAAGCGAGCGCGTAACAATTGCTTCAATTTTGTTTGAATTATTTGTTGATGGAGTAAAAAGCGACAAGTCAATTCCTTTTGGAAGAACCAGAACTTTGTTCATGTCAACTCCAGAAGCTTTCATGTGAATTGCCATGACAGGTCCCCAAGCATGAATTAAATGTGCTTTTTTGAAAGCATATTTTTGGATGAATCTCTTAAAAGGATACAATTTAGATTCTTCAGGCCATAAATCGGTTCGTCCTTGCTGTGCGATTGCAATGGTTTTAGAGCCAGAAATTGCTGCAAGAAAACCATAACTAGTGGTTCTTTCAGCAATTACCATGTCTGGTTTTTCTTTCTGGATTGTTTTTCGAATAGAAAGAGGAGAGAAGAAATACTCTAAAATACGTTTGAATCTATGGTTGTTAGAAGTTTGAAGTTCCCAAGTAATAATTTCAAAATCACCAAATTCTTTCAGACCTTTCATCCAAGTGATGGCATCAGCACGATAAGATTCTCCAAGAAAAAGTATTTTCCTTTTCATTCTGTTGTTGTTTTTTGCCACAGATTAAAAAGATTAAAATGATTTTGCAATTGCGAAAAATTAATCTGTGAAGAATCTGTGAAATCTGTGGCAAATAAAACTAAAATTCTTCAGTATCCAAAGCGCGGTTGATGAATTCGTTTAGTGGTTTTAAAGCAATCAATTTTTGGCTCATTTTCTTTACGAAATCTTTTTCCGTCACCTCAGAAACATTATAAACCTGAGTTGCGGTGAAACTTTTTAATTTTAAAAACTCAATTGCGGGATGGTCTTTTTCGTAACCGCGAGGCATGCTTTTAAGTGAATTGTTTTCGTTGATGTCTAAACTTCCAAATTCTTTCTTGAAGTTTTTGTCGTTTAAAATTTCCTGTAAATCTTCGTAGAAAAAAGCAATTTCTTTACGGACTTTCTTTAAGTCTTCCGCTTCAGGCGAATAAAATCCGCCAGCAATAAAACTCGCACCTTTTTCTATATGAACATAATATCCGGCACTATTTGCGCCTTTTGCACCAGCTGACATCCAAACGCCCAAATGTGCTTTATAAGGAGATTTGTCTTTAGAAAAACGAATGTCACGGTTTATTCTGAAAGTGCAGTTTTTAACTTCCAATAATTCCAATGAAGGATCAAGCGGTTTCATGGCATCCAGAAAATCACTTACCAATTGATGGTAATCTTTCTTAAAAACTTCATATCGCTTTTTATTTTCCTGAAACCATTCGCGGTTATTGTTCTTTTTTAAATCGTCTAAAAATTGCAATGATTCTTTCGTTAGCATAATACTTATATATTTTATTGCAGTTGTTTTTAAGTTTTTTTGTTCAGGCTAATTTACTGATTTCTATTTTGTGATTAATTCTGAAAACTGATACAAATTGTACCAAATTTCCCGAATTACAAATTGAATATCTTATAAGTCTGATGTGTCGATTTTACAATCGCTTCGGTTCTTTCTGGATGCGTATCCGAAATAAAAAGCTGTCCAAACGTTTCGCTGTTTACCATTTCTACAATTTTGGCTACACGCGTTTCGTCGAGTTTATCAAAAACATCATCAAACAAAAGAATAGGTTTTACACCGCTTTGTTTTTTCAAAAACTCGAATTGCGCCAATTTTAAAGCAATTAGAAAAGATTTCTGCTGACCTTGAGATCCGAATTTTTTTATCGGATGCAAATCAATTTCAAAAGACAAATCATCTTTATGGATTCCAACAGAGGTATAATGTAGCGCGCGATCTTTATTGATGTTTTCCTGCAAAAGTGTTAAAAGGTCTTTTTCGAACAAATGACTTTCGTAAACCAATTGCACACTTTCTTCAGATCCCGTTATTGCCTGATGGTGTCTATTAAATATAGGTATAAACTGTTCTAGAAAATCTTTTCGTTTTTCAAAAATCGATTTTCCGTAGCCTTGCAACTGTTCGTTATATATAGATAAGGTATCATTGTCAAAAACATGATTCAAAGCAAAATATTTTAAAAGTGCATTTCGCTGTGTGATTACCTTTTGATATTGTATTAATTCGTGCAGATAAGTAGCATCTAATTGGGAAATCACACTGTCCATAAATTTACGGCGCGTTTCGCTTCCTTCAACGATCAAATCTCTATCTGCCGGCGAAATAATAACTAACGGAATAAAACCAATATGATCTGAGAATTTGTCGTAAGGTTTTCCATTTCGCTTTAGAACTTTTTTCTGTCCTTTTTTTAAACTGCAAATAATCTGCTCGGTTCTCTCATTTTTTTCGAGTTCGGCATCTATCACAAAAAACTCTTCGCCATGTTTGATGTTTTGAACAGCAAGCGGATTAAAATAACTTTTCCCGTATGCCAAATGATAAATAGCATCGAGCACATTAGTTTTTCCAATGCCATTTTTTCCAACAAAACAGTTTATTTTGATATCGAAATCAAAACTTGCTTCAGAAAAGTTCTTGTAATTAAATAATGAGATTTTGTTTAAATGCATTTGTAAAGACTCCAAGTGTAATATTTACTGCTTTTGAGCAGTAAAAATTTGAGGCTGCAAATTACCGAAAATTATCGATATAATTGGCTTTAGCCCTTTCTTAGGCTTATTTATTTTACCGCTTTTGCGAAAGCATAACTGAATCGTGAAAATATTTCTTTTAAAATAGTGATAAAATTGAAATTTTTTACCTCAGTTTCAATAAAAATTTTATTTTTGCCGTTCACTAAATAAATTTTAAATGGCAACTTACAATAAAAGAGGATATAAGACACCAAAAGAAAAGGAAGTAAAAGAAGTGGTTACTGAAGAGCAACAAGTAGTTATTGACGAAAAAGACAGCACAACAGCTGGAGTTTTCTCAAAATTAGACGAAACAGCTTCAAGAACTGAGGATTGGGTGGCTAAAAATCAAAAAATCATTATTGGTTTAGTTGCTGGTATCGCGGTTGCTACAATTGGATATTTGGCTTACCAAAAATTTATAGCAACTCCGAAACAAGAAGAGGCTGCAAGTGAAATGTTTGTTGCGCAACAAAACTTTGAAAAAGCTGTAAACGGTGTTTCTAGCGATTCATTATTTAAATTATCATTAAACGGTTCAGAAGGTAAATTCGGATTTATTAAAATCGCTGACGAATATTCTGGAACTGACGCTGGAAATTTAGCAAATTACTATGCTGGTATTGCTTACTTAAATACTGGTAAATTTGATGAGGCAATTAAATATTTAGGTGAATTTAAATCAGAAGATGTAGTTTTAAGCGCTTTAGCTAAAGGTGCTACAGGAGATGCTTACTCTCAAAAAAATCAGCAAAAAGAAGCTTTAGATTTTTATGTGAAAGCTGCTGAGTCTAACAAAAACGATTTTACAACACCTCGTTTCTTGTTAAAAGCTGGAAAAACTGCTTTAGCTTTAGGGCAAAAAGAAGATGCTTTGAAATACTTTAATGATATTAAAGATAATTACGATAATACTCCAGAAGCAGCTTCTGTTGATGCTTTGATTGGATTAGCACAATAAAAATTTTAGACTTTAGATTTAAGATTGTAGATTTGTAGTTACGAATCTAAATTCTAAAATCAAAAATTTAAAATATTACAGATGGCTACTGAAAATAAAAATCTATCAGAATACGATAAAAACACAATCCCAAACGCGAAAGACTTTCGGTTTGGGATTGTTGTTTCTGAATGGAATGACACTATAACAGAAGGACTTTACAATGGTGCTTTTGATGCTTTGGTTGATTGCGATGTTCCTGCCCAACAAATTATCCGTTGGAATGTTCCAGGAAGTTTTGAGCTAATCTACGGCGCTAAAAAAATGCTTCAGACGCAAAATGTGGATGCGGTTATTGTAATTGGATGCGTAATTCAAGGAGAAACTAAACATTTTGATTTTGTTTGTGAAGGCGTTACACAAGGAATTAAAGATTTGAATGTTCAAACTGATGTTCCAGTTATTTTCTGTGTTTTAACAGATAATAATATGCAACAATCTATTGACAGAAGTGGAGGAGTTCACGGAAACAAAGGAACTGAAGCGGCAATTGCAGCAATAAAAATGGCTTATATTCGTCAGCAGGCTTCAATAGCTCACGTTTATAATCAGCCATTGTTAGCTTCGGGAGCCATTCAAATTGAAGATTCTCCGAAAAAAATAGAAAACGAATAAGCACGTTTGTTTTAAAAAATATTAAAACCTATACTGTTAAAGTATAGGTTTTTTTATGCTTTTTTTGTGATTGTGTTAAGTCGCATCGGATTTGGAATTATATTATATTTGAGTTGATATCAAATTTTGGAATTATGAAAAGACCTTTACTTCTTATTTTATTGTTGTTATTTTCTGAAGTTATTTTGGCTCAAAATAAAATCAATCAAAGTTTAAAAATAGAATTGGATTCGATTATGAAATCAGATCAGATTCTTAGAGAATATCTCGATTCTGAAACAACAGAAATTAGAAAAAAAGAAATTTTAAAGGAACTCGGTAGGCAGGACGACAATAATTTCAAAAATAATATATGGATGCATATGAATGCGCAGGATTCTGTCAATATGAAGAAGATTGAAAAAATTATTTTGGAGTATGGTTATCCCGGGAAAAGCTTAGTAGGCGAACCAACAAATGAATCTGCCTGGTATGTTATTCAGCATAGTAAAGAAATATCAAAATATTTGCCGTTGATTGAAGCTGCTGCTAAAAAAGGAGAAATTGCGTTTACTCGTTTTGCAATGATGGAAGATCGTTATCTGACTCAGCAAGGTAAAGAGCAGATTTATGGAACTCAAGGACAAGGGAAATTAATTACAAATAAACAGACCGGAAAGAAAGAATTTTTTAATTACGTTTCTCCAATTCAAAATCCAAAAAAAGTTAATAAACTGCGAAAAGAAGCTGGTTTTACTACAACAGTTGAGGAAAATGCAAAGAGAATGGGGATTGAATATAAAGTTTATACACTTGATGAAATTGCAAAAATGAATTAATATAAATTGCAATTCTTCTGTTTTGTAGACTGTTGTAGTTTTTGTTTTTTTTATGATTATTCTTATTCTAAAAGCCAATCAAAATTCACTAAATTTGTACTTCTTGGTTTATAAAAAACCTAATCTAAACTTTAAAATTATTTTTGCTTAATGTCGAGTATTATTCAATTGCTTCCTGATCACGTTGCTAACCAAATTGCTGCTGGAGAAGTGGTTCAAAGACCAGCTTCAGTTGTAAAAGAATTGTTAGAAAATGCTGTTGACGCCAAAGCAACTGATATCAAATTAATTATAAAAGATGCTGGTAAATCGCTAGTTCAGGTAATTGATAATGGTGTTGGAATGACCGTTACAGATGCCCGTTTGTGTTTTGCCCGTCATGCTACTTCCAAAATCCGCCAGGCAGAAGACTTGTTTTCGCTTGGAACAAAAGGTTTCCGTGGAGAGGCTTTGGCTTCTATCGCGGCGATTGCGCACATGGAAATGAAAACCAAACAGGATCAGGATGAACTGGGAACGCACATTGTAATTGAGGGAAGTAAATTTGTTTCGCAAGAAGTGGCTGTTTTGCCTAAAGGAACTTCATTTGCGGTTAAAAACTTATTTTTTAATATTCCCGCTCGCCGTAATTTCTTAAAGTCCGATACGGTTGAATTTCGTCACGTGATGGATGAGTTCCAGCGTGTAGCATTGGCACATCCAAATATTCATTTTAGTTTTTACCATAACGGAAGTGAGATGTACAATCTTCCGGCAGCAGGATATCGTCAGCGAATTGTTGGTATTATGTCTGGAAAAACTAATGAAAAATTGGTTCCCGTAAATGAAGATACCGAAATTATAAACGTTCAAGGTTTTGTATGTAAACCTGAATTTGCTAAGAAAAATAGAGGAGAACAGTTCTTTTTTGTAAACGATCGATTTATAAAAAGCAGTTTCTTGCATCATGCAGTAATGTCTGCATACGACGGATTGCTGAAAGATGGTTCTCAGCCAAGTTATTTCTTGTATCTGCAGGTTCCGCCAAATACAATTGATATCAATATACATCCAACTAAAACGGAAATTAAGTTTGATGACGAGCAAGCATTGTATGCTATTTTAAGAGCGTCTATCAAACATAGTTTAGGGCAGTTTAATGTTGCTCCGGTTTTAGATTTTGATCGGGATGCTAATTTGGATACACCGTATCATTATAAAAACATGGAGGCAGAAGTGCCTACGATTCAGGTAGATGGGACTTTTAATCCGTTTACTGATGATAAAACCAATCAGCATTATAGTAAAGCTGCTTCGGGATCATCAGGATATAGTTCGGGGCTCTTTTTCATCTTCGTCGGGATCATCTTCTTCTGGGATGTCGTATTCGGGTTATTCCAAAAGGGTAGAACCAACGACAAGCTGGGAAAGTTTATATGTTGGTTTAGATGTCGAAAATCCAGAAAGCATAGAAAGCTCGCCATTCACATTCGAAAATGAAGAAGTGACTTCTTCTTTGTTTAATGATGAAGATGTAGAACAAGCAACACAGAAAACGTATCAAATTCATAAAAAATATATCGTTTCGCCAATAAAATCAGGAATGATTATTGTGGATCAGCAGCGCGCGCATCAGCGAATTTTGTACGAACAATTTTTGCTGAATATGACCGTTAATCAAGCTTCGAGCCAGCAGTTACTTTTCCCTTTAGATTTGTTTTATTCAGCATCTGAAATGGAATTAATAGAAGAATTAAAACCTTCTTTAGAAACTACCGGATTTGTTTTTGACGAAAGCAAAACCGATCATGTTGTAATTTCTGGAATCCCTGTAAATATTACAGAAAGTGAAGTCTCGCAGGTAATCGAACAATTATTAAGTGATTTGCAAGACGGAATTCCAGCAAATAGTTACAGTCAGAACGATACAATTGCCAAGTCAATGGCCAAAAGTTTAGCGGTTAAAACTGGATCTTATTTAACCGAAAAAGAACAAGATAATTTGGTAAACGGATTGTTTGCTTGTAAAGATCCTAATATTTCACCTTTTCAAAAACCTACCTTCATTACCATGCGTGTTGAAGATATAGATAAAAAGTTTGCTTTATGATGAATATGACTCCAGTAGTTAAACAACTACTTATTATTAATATTATATTTTTTATTGGTTCTCAGTTAGTACCAATGTCTTACGAGTATTTTGCGATGTTCTTTCCAGAAAATCCAAGTTTCCGAGTATGGCAGCCTATTACGCATATGTTTATGCATGGCGGAATTATGCATATTGCGTTTAACATGTTTGCATTGGTTTCTTTTGGATCTGCTTTAGAGCATTTTTGGGGAGGTAAAAAGTTTTTATTTTTTTACATCTCTTGTGGTTTAGGTTCAGCATTGCTTCATACAGCGGTAAATTATTACTTTTTTGAGGATACAATTAATACATTGACAGCAAACGGATTTCATAAAGCGGATATCTTAAATATTTTAAGTCAGGGAAAAATCGATACGAGATGGCAAAGCTTAGTAAGTTCAGCTCAATTTGATGGATTTACAAGTGCTTACATTGGAACAGTCGTTGGAGCTTCTGGTGCTATTTATGGTTTGCTGACTGCTTTTGCTTTTATGTTTCCTAATGCAGAATTGGCACTTTTGTTTATCCCAGTTCCAATCAAAGCTAAATACTTTGTTCCTGGGCTTTTATTAATGGATTTGTTTTTAGGTGTTAAAGGTACTTCTTTGTTTGGCGGTGGCGGTACAGGTATAGCGCATTTTGCCCACGTTGGAGGTGCAATTACTGGTTTTTTAATGATGTGGTACTGGAAAAAAAATCAGTTTAATAACAACCGTTGGAATTAATTTTTAACTTTAAAGTACAAATTCTAAAACAAAAGAGTTTCTATGAATATTTTAGACGATTTAAAATTACAATATAGATTAGGAGGTATTGCCATGCGTGTCATGTACTGGAATATAGCATGTTTTATTGTATCGCTTATTTTCTTCTATAACTATTCAAATGGTTTTTTTAATTTTCCAAGTTGGATTGCTTTGTCTTCAGATCCTCAGGTTTTTATGTTTAAACCTTGGACTTTTTTAACGTACGCTTTCTTTCATGATGGATTTTTGCATTTGTTGTTTAATATGATGGTGCTTAATTTTGCCAGCTCTTTGTTTCTCACGTATTTTACTCAAAAGCAATATTTAGGATTGTATCTTTTAAGTGCTCTTTTTGCAGGAGTGGCTTTTGCGCTGAGTTTTTATCTGTCTAATATTGGTGGTTCCATTGTTGGAGCATCTGCTGCCATCATGGCAATTTTGGTTGCTACAACAACTTATTCTCCGCTAATGAATGTTCGCTTGTTTCTATTTGGAAATGTGAAGCTTTGGCATATTACTGCTGTTATTATAATTTTAGATTTGATGCAGTTTCGTCTTGGAAACATGGGCGGGCATATTTCTCATCTAGCTGGTGCCTTCTTCGGATTTGTTTATATTAAATTGCTACAAAACGGTACCGATTTAAGTGCTATCGTTTCTAAAACTTTAGATTTCTTTGCGAATCTTTTTAAAAAATCTCCTACGACCCCATTTACAAAAGTTCATAAAAATTACAGAAAACCTACAGAAAAAACCACATCAAGAATTGTTACTAAAGATAAAACGCAACAACAGATTGATGAAATTTTAGACAAAATAAGCCAGTCAGGATACGACTGCTTAACAAAAGAAGAAAAAGAGTTTTTATTTAAAGCTGGAAAATAAACTTGTAGGAGATAAATATGAAAAACCTTTCTTGGTTTAATAAAATAATGTTCTTTTTGAACATAGTGCTAACTGTGCTTACATTTAGCGTCTATGTTTTACCTTTTTTAGCACCTAAAAGTTTTCCGCTTTTATCGGTGCTTACTTTGTTTATGCCGGCCTTTTTTGTGGCCAATATATTGTTTTTTATCTATTGGGGAATTCAGTTTAAAAAACGTCTTATTTTGTCTGGTTTGGTTTTGCTAACAGGAATTACATTTATTAGTAAGTTTTATAAGTTTTCTGGAAAAGAGTATGTGAAAGACGAAAAGGATTTCTCTGTAATGAGTTATAATGTTCGTCTGTTTAATGTCTTTAAGTGGCTGGATCGTGATGATATTCCGTCCAATATTAAATCTTTTATCGACGAAAAAGATCCTGATATTCTATGTATTCAAGAGTATTCAAATTCTGCACATTTAGATTTAAAAGTATATCCGCACCGTTATATTTTTATTGATGGTAAAAAAATTAAAACGGGACAGGCTATTTTTTCTAAATTTCCTATTATAGACGAAGGAAAGATTGTTTTTCCGAAATCAGATAATAATGTTGTTTATGCTGATATTAAGCGCGGAAAAGATATTATTCGTGTCTATAATATGCACTTGCAATCCATTAAGATATCTCCAGATGTAAGCGAGATTTCTGATGATATTGATAATGTAAATCAGAAAAAATCACAGCGTATTTATGCTAGAATCAGTAAAGGATTTACACAGCAGCAAGAACAGGCTGAAATTTTTAAAGAGCATATTAAGAAATGCAATTATCCGATTATTATTTGTGGAGACATGAATAACAGTCCGTTTTCTTATGTTTATAGAAGTATTAAAGGCAAGCTAAAAGATGCTTTTGAAGAAGCCGGAGAAGGTTTTGGAGCTACTTATAAATTCAAATATTATCCTGCAAGAATTGACTATATTTTTACAGACAGTAAAATGAAAGTAAAGCAATTTGAAAGTTTCTCTGATTTCGAAAACTCAGATCATTATCCCATAATGACAAGACTTTTGGTGGAATGATTTATTATCAGAAAGTGAAAAGTAAAAAGTTAAGACGATATGAGAATTCATAGCTCATTACTTTTAACTCATAACTCATAACTCATAATTCATAGCTTATATGATTTTCTGTGTTTTTAGATAATCCATTGCAAACTTACCTTCATTAAAAAGTAAATCCAAAACACTTAAATTGTTGATGAAGCCATGTTTGTCGTCAAAAACCTGAGTGTATTTTTCGAAAGAATTTGCATCTTTTTTACCATTTGCCAAATATCTGAAATCGGTAAAATCATTTACTTCATGAAAATATTCTGTTGTTTTTCCAAATTCTAATTTCATTCTAAGACATTTCGTAACAATGTCTAAAACTTCGAAGTTTAAATCCATCAAAAATTGGTGTTTTTTCTCAAAAATAGGAGCAATATCGTCTTCAAAGTACTCGAAGAACGGAGAGCTTCTATATGCCGCTTCAAGCGATTTAAAATGCTGTTTCTGCCAATCAAATTCATTTTCGATCAAAACGTCTTTTGTTTTCTGATGTGTCGCTTTAGAATGCTTAACAGGAATGTTTAATAATTGAATTCCATTTGGACTATAGATGTAGGTTCTATTTCTATTAGTTTGTTTCTGAAAATTATCTTCCATTTCAAAAGTAATGTTTTCAGATTGTGCAATTACGGCAAAATGACTGATAGATGGAAAATAAGTTGGAAGTATTAAGGAATTCATTTCGTTTTGTTTCAAGTTTAAAAGTATCAGGTTTCAAGTTGACGTAAAAACGTGAAACTTGAAACCTGATACAAAAATAACTTTTTTTTAATTATGCTTTATTCTCTCTTCTTTTTTTCCAAATAAAATCTCCTACAAAATAGATAGCTAGAAGAATTAAGAAGTATTTGAAGTAAGATTGAGGCTGGCCTTCACCATCTACAGTTGTAAACACTCGGCTCCAGCGAACTTTATTGATGCCTTTTCCGTTAGTATCCCAGCTCATCCAAATGAAAACTGGTTTTCCTACAATGTGATCTTCTGGAACATAACCCCAATAGCGGCTATCTTCTGAGTTATGACGGTTGTCTCCCATCATCCAGTAATAGTTTTGTTTGAAGGTATATGTTGTTGCAGGTTTTCCGTTAATTATAAATTTTGAACCTTGCAATTCTAATGTATTTCCTTCATAATTGGTGATGATCTCTTTGTAGAATGGAAGAGACTCATTGGTTAGAGCAACTGTTTTTCCTGCCTCAGGAATGTAAATAGGTCCCATATTGTCTTGGTTCCATTTGTTGATGTGAGGGAAAATGTCGTTGTTGTCTCCTGTGTCAACTTTTCTAATTACAGCAGTAACTCCTGGAGTGTGTTTAAATCTTTCTGCTCCAGCTTCTGTTAATGCGCCTAAATAAAGAGTGTCTCTTTTTTCAGTTCTAAAACCAGCTGGATCCGTAATATCTAATTCTTTGAAAATGGTTTCAAAGTCAATAGGTGTTTTTCCGTCTAATGCTACAGCGTATGAGTACTGAGGTTTTGCTCTTTCAGGTAAAACTAGTTTTTTTCCGTTAATAAAAACATAACCGTCTTTTATTGATAAGCTGTCTCCAGGAATACCAACGCATCTTTTTACATAGTTTGATTTTTTGTCAATTGGCTTGATAACACCCGGTCTTCCTTTTGGTTCAAAGAAATAGTGAACTGTATCGACAGGCCAATTGAAGACGACAATGTCGCATCGGTTTATTTTCTGAATAGCTGGCAATCTAAAATAAGGTAATTGTGGCCAGCTTAAATATGATTTACTTTTAGTTAAAGGAATAGAGTCGTGAACCATTGGTAATGCAACAGTTGTCATTGGAACTCGAGGGCCGTAGTTTAATTTGCTTACAAATAAGAAATCACCAATCAATAAAGATTTTTCTAAAGATGATGTTGGAATTGTGTAAGGCTGTACAACATAAGTATGGACTAAAGTTGCGACTATAATGGCGAACAATAAAGAGCTAACAGTATCTGCTGCTTTATTTTCAGGAGTTAATTTGCGGTCTTTATGGTACTCTAACTTTTGAGTATAATTAACAACATAGATGTAAAAACCGAATGTGAAAAGTCCTAAAATAGTGTCTAAGGTTGATTTTTTGCCAAAGGTTCTTAGTGTTTCCACCCAAATAACTGGAAACATAATCAAGTTGATAATCGGGATGAAAAGTAGTAATGTCCACCATGTTGGGCGTCCGATAATCTTCATTAAGACGATAGAATTGTATACCGGAATTGCTGCTTCCCAGCTTTTTCTTCCTGCTGCCAGATACAATTTCCATGTTCCAAGAAAATGAATAATTTGAACGGCTAAGAAAAATACGAACCAAGAGTAAAGTGTCATAATATTGTATTTTAAGTTTCAAATTCAAGTATTTAATAATCCTGAATTTTGGTCAATTATTGTAAGTTTAGTACATCTTTCATAGAGAAAATTCCCTGTTTTCCTGCTAGCCATTCTGCTGCAACGACAGCTCCAAGGGCAAAACCTTCGCGGTTATGAGCAGTATGTTTAATTTCGATGCTGTCAATAGCAGAATCGTAATTTACAGTGTGTGTTCCGGGTACTTCTCCAATTCTTTTTGCTTCAATATGAATTTCATTCTTTTTTGCTTCATCCATAGTCCAATTTGCATAGTCGCTGTTTTGGATAACGCCTTGAGCTAAAGAAATAGCTGTTCCGCTAGGAGCATCAAGTTTGTGGATATGGTGAATTTCTTCCATCGAAACTTTATAAGAATCGAATTGCTTCATGATTTTAGCTAAATATTCATTTAGTCCGAAGAAAATATTTACTCCCAAACTGAAGTTCGAACTTGAAATAAATCCTCCTTTTTTCTCATTACAAAGTGCAATCATTTCGTCATAATGTTCTAACCAACCAGTAGTTCCTGATACCACAGGGACATTAGCGTTAAAAGATGCAGAAATGTTGCTCACTGCTGCTGATGGAACGCTGAAATCGATGGCAACATCGGCTGTTGAAAGCCCGTCATAGGTGTTAAATTCATCTTTTCTTAAAACTATTTCATGACCTCTTTCTAAAGCAATTCTTTCGATTACTTTACCCATTTTTCCGTATCCTAAAAGCGCAATTTTCATTATGATTTGTTTTTTGATTTTTTAAATAGAATTCAATCTATTAGAACTTATAATTAAAAGTTAGACCCACGTTTGGTTTGAATGTTACATCGGCAGGATAAATTTCTGGACGCATTGAAAGTCTCTCGTTTACGTTAAATTGTATCAACGCAGCGTCAACATTGGCGTCGATTATGTTTAAAACATAGAATCCGACAACAAATAAAGCAGATAAATCTCTATTTCTTTGGTAGAATTTTTGTCCAGCAATAAGTCGGCTATCATCCAGATATTTGTAATTGTCATCGTTATAACCTTCTAATCTTCGTTTGTAGGCGTCACGATAGTCATGGTATTTTTTATTGTTGTCTATGTAGAAATACAAACTTGTTCCGATTGCTCCGTAAACCAATGGAATTTTCCAGTATTTTTTGTTGTATGCTTGACCTAAACCAGGTAAAACTGCAGAGTAAAAAGCTGCTTTTGCTGGTGTAAGCGGATCTATTTCTTCTAATGATGTGGTGTCTTTTACGACCAAAACCGTGTCTTCTTTTACCTGGGCAAAAAGAGAAACGGTTCCTGTTAGAAAGAACAATAGACCAATGGGGACAATTTTATTCACTATCCGTTTATTAATTTCATAATTCTGTTAAAGTCAGCTTCAGAATTAAATGGAATTGTAATTTTTCCTTTTCCGTTACCAGCGACTTTTATATCAACTTTTGATCCAAAATAATCGTTGAAAGAATTTTTTTGAGTTTCTCTAACTACGAATGCAGCATCTGCTTTTGGCTTTCCATCTGCTTTTGGCTGTAAACCTTCGTGGTAATTTTTAACTAAAGCTTCTGTTTCGCGAACAGATAGATTTTGGCTAACGATTTTTTGGTAAATATCGGTTTGAACGTCTAAATCTTCAATGTTGATAATTGCTCTACCGTGTCCCATGCTAATAAAACCATCACGAATACCAGTCTGGATAATCGGATCTAATTTTAAAAGACGCAAATAGTTGGCAATTGTCGAACGTTTTTTACCCACTCTTTCACTCATTTGTTCTTGAGTTAATTGAATTTCGTCGATTAAACGTTGGTATGATAAAGCAATCTCAATTGGATCTAAATCATGACGTTGGATGTTTTCAACCAAAGCCATAACCAATGATTCGTTGTCATTTGCAATACGAATATAAGCAGGAACGTGAGTTAAGCCTACTAGTTTAGACGCGCGAAGACGACGCTCTCCAGAGATTAACTGGTATTTATTAAAATCTAATTTACGAACAGTAATAGGTTGAATTACACCAAGTTCTTTAATAGAAGTGGCTAACTCGCGTAATGATTCTTCATTAAAATTGCTTCTAGGCTGAAACGGATTTATCTCAATCGCACTTATTTCAAGCTCAATGATGTTTCCAACAACTTTGTCAGCATTTTTGTCTTCTACTGATTTGATGTCGTTTTCCGGATCTTTTAATAAGGCAGATAATCCTCTTCCTAAGGCTTGTTTTTTAATTACTTTTGTCATAAAAACTATTTACTGTTTTTCTTTATAATTTCCTGTGCTAAATGAATATAGTTTACGGCACCTTTGCTTGTCGCATCATAATTAATGATGCTTTCTCCAAAACTTGGAGCCTCACTTAGTTTTACATTTCGCTGAATTACAGTATCAAAAACCATATCGTTAAAGTGTTTTTGAACTTCTTCTACAACCTGATTTGATAAACGTAATCTTGAATCGTACATTGTTAATAATAAACCTTCAATGTCAAGATCTGGGTTGTGGATTTTTTGAATACTCTTAATAGTGTTCAATAATTTTCCTAATCCTTCAAGTGCAAAATATTCACATTGGATAGGAATAACAACAGAATCTGCTGCTGTTAAAGCATTCAAGGTTAACAAACCTAAAGAAGGTGCACAGTCGATAATGATATAATCATATTCTTCTTTTGCTTCTTCCAATGCTTTTTTAAGCATGTATTCGCGGTTTTCTTTGTCAACCAATTCAATTTCGATAGCAACAAGGTCAATGTGAGCAGGGATCACGTCAACGTTTGGAGCTGTACATTTTAAAACGGCTTCTTTTGGTGTTACAGTATGTTCAAGTATTTGATAAGTTCCAACTTCAACTGTTTCTACGTCAATTCCAAGGCCAGATGTTGCATTGGCTTGAGGATCAGCGTCGATTAATAATACTTTTTTTTCTAAAACACCTAATGAGGCAGCAAGATTTACTGATGTAGTAGTCTTTCCAACGCCTCCTTTTTGATTAGCAATAGCAATGATTTTGCCCATTTATTTTCTGAATTTTGAACCGTAAAAATACAATTATTTATGGTTTCTGAAAATCTATTTTGTTAACATTTGTGAAAGTCTGCCTAATCGGGGTTTCATGGGTGTTTGACACAAAATAATTTTAGTTATAAATAAAATTATTAATAAGTTTTTAGGATAATTTAGTGCTATTCTTGCCTCAAAAAGACAAGAATCTAATTTTGGTGTGAGAAAATCTTTTTATTTTAAAATCTCGATAGTGACATAAACTAAGCCACTTTTTTTATTAGATGCAATATCCATAAAAGCTCTTTTGCTGAGATCAATTTCTCTTCCGTTAACAAAAAGTTCCTCGATCTGTAATTTCTACGATTGTGAATTTATTGTTTGCCTCGTTTGTTATTTTTAGTATTGTGCCAAAAGGGAATTTTTTATGTGCAGCAGTTAGCTCATTGTTATTGAATCTTTTTCCGCTCGCTGTTTTTCTTCCATTAAATTTATCATGATAATAAGAAGCGTGGGCATTTTTTTTATATAAGACACTTTCTTTTGCTAATGAACATGAATCTATTGAAATGATGTTTTTTTCTTGCGCGATTATAGCAGTAGAAAAAACTAAAGCAATAAATAATAGAATCTTTTTCATTTTGTTTTCTTTTTTTATTTGGGGGCAAAAAAAAGCTATTAAAGAAAAAGAGATGTCTTGGATAGGGCATATTTGTGTTATAAAAAGACAAAATTTGCAGGTTTTGTAGTGTTTTTGATAAGAAAATTGCGTTCAAAAACGGACTCGAAGGTTGAGGATTATTGCTATTTTGGGCTTTCTTAAAATTACAATTATTACAATCTATCAAACCACAAAATGAACATTCTTATGAGTAAAAAAGCAATTTCATTATTTACAGCATTTGCATTTATGCTGCTATTATGCAGTTTTACTTCGTCATTTTCGAATAACGAAAAAACAGAAGGAAATAAAAAAATTGGACGCAAAATTGTTTACAGCAAAAAGAAACATAGTATTACATTATCATGGTCGGCTTTTGGTTCTTCTGGAAATTATATAATTACTAGAGGAGGCAGCCGTTTGGCATCTGATTTTGTTTCAGTAGGATCAACTTCTAAATTGACATTTACCGATATTAAGCCTAATGTAGCTAAATATGAGAATTACTATAAAGTTACTCGAAATGATGTTACCATTATAATTTCACTCGAAAATCAGATTTTCGGAGATAATGTATATTTCTATGATAGAAAACATGAAAAAGCTGAAACAGCCCGAAATGAAATTAATGCACAATTTAGCAGTATCGGTTTAGGCGGTGCCAATGGAGAGTGGACAACAAAACGACAAGCTTATTATTTTAAACCAAATGTGAATGGACAAACCTACGATGTTGGCGGATCGGGTTCTGCATCGTCTGCAACATCTAATGCTATCGAATTAGGGTTTTATTCTCATATTGGAGGTTTAGGAAAAGTGCCTTCAGACGTTAAATTGGGAGCAATATTTACAAGACCTCATCTTTCGGGTGGAGCAAATGCGACTTGTACATTTTGGCGTTCCGTTGAAAATGTACAAGTAATGCGTGATTTTTCATGGACGGTTTCTCAGTCAACTAGCGCCAGAAGATTGCTGATTGAAAATACTTCAAAGTATATTTCGGATATAGGAGACACTAATTTTTGGGGCAGCGGAGGTTTTATTGCAGATGCTCATTATACAACTTCAAGACCAAACTGGGGTGGACAGCAACAGTGGTATACTAGAAATACAGTTTTTCCTTCCGGTTCTGAGGCTATGGGAGGATCGTATAATATGGTTTGGCAGGGTTGTGTAAATCCTCCAAAAGCAGATGATAGTAATTCTCCAATTTCGACAACTCCTATTATACGAGAAAAACCTTTTCTTTTTATTGATAGTGATGGGGAATACAAAGTATTTGTTCCGGCATGGCAAAGGGATAGAGTAGGAGTTTCTTGGTCGGCAACAGATATAGGAAAAGGTGAAATTCAAGATTTGATTGCAAATTGGTATGTGGCTAAAGAAGGAGATACCGATGTAGAAATTAATGCTGCATTGAAAGCGGGGAAAAATATATTTTTCACTCCAGGACATTATGCTTTAAATGCTCCGATTCAGGTAAACAGAAAAGATGCCATACTTCTGGGGGCTGGTATTGCTTCTGTGACACTAGAGCCAACAGAAAAAAATAGCTGGGGATGTATTTATGCTGATGATAAAGACGGAATTATCATTGCTGGACTCTTAATGGATTCATCAAATAGTACGACATACCAAGTTAGAGTTGGTAATGAAGGGTCAAATGCAAACCATAGTGCAGATCCTATTTTACTTAGTGATATTACTTGCCGAGTGGGCGGGGTTCAGTCAAAAAATATTCAGATTCAGGCTTCTATGCAGTTAAATAGTAACAATGTTGTAGGAGATCATTTCTGGTTGTGGCGTGCCGATCATGGTTCGCAGAAAGGTGGTGACGCACGTTGGAAAAGAGACAGATGTAAAAACGGACTTATTGTAGCGGGAAATGATGTGACGCTTTATGCCTTGTTTGTAGAACATTATCAGGAATATGAAGTTTTTTGGTTAGGAGAGCGTGGTAGAACTTTCTTCTTTCAAAACGAACCGCCATACGATGCACCAAATCAAGCAAGTTGGAGCAGTCAAGGAGGAAGAGTCGATGGTTATGCTGCGTTTAAAGTAGCAAATTCGGTAAAAGAACATCACACTATCGGAATGGGATCTTATGCGGTTTTTACGGGAACAGATGGAAATGTGAATAAGAAGAATGGTTTTGAAGCGCCTAATAATCCAAATGTGAAATTGGAGAAAATGTGTATTACTCGTTTTGCAGGTTCAGGAAATATTCAGAATGTTATTAATGGTACTGGCAGAAGCACGGCAACTGGTGTAAAACGTGTGGCATCATATAATAATGGAGAAGGCGTACAGCCTTTTGATGAAGAATTTACTTTGCCTAGTAAAGAATCTTATCCTTCTTATATAAGTATGGAGAAATAGTAAGAACGATTTTTTTTTCGCCACGAATTCACGAATTATTTTTTCAAATCTTCGCGATTATTTATTCGAATTAATTCGAATAATATTAGATAAAGTATTTAAAAAGAAAATTCGTGAATTCGTGGCCAATACTATTTATTTCGTTTCTAGTATGTTTAGGAAATAGCTGATAAAGGCGCAAAGTTTTTTATTTGAGTTTATTGCAAAAAAAAGTCTTTTCAATTTGAAAAGACTTTTGTCGGGGTGGCAGGATTCGAACCTGCGGCCTTCCCGCTTTAAGGCGGGACGCGATAACCGGGCTACGCTACAAATGATATATGAAATCTATGTCTTGTAGGTGTCTTTTTGCACCACGTTTTTTTATTTTAGTTTCTAAAATCATCGCTTCAGATCTTGAGTCAAGTTGAATTGTATAAATGATTTTCCAAGGGACGCCGTTTTTTGTAGACAAGGATTGTCCGTTATTGTGTCTTTTAAGTCTGTCTTCTATATCATTAGTTTGACCAATGTAGAACTTTTCTTTTTTAGTGCTGTAAAGAATATAAACGAAAAACATAAAGTTTAAAATTTTAAGAAAAACAAAAAAGCCGAACATTTCTGTTCGGCTTTTGTCGGGGTGGCAGGATTCGAACCTGTGGCCTTCCCGCTTTAAGGCGGGACGCGATAACCGGGCTACGCTACAAATGATATATGAAATCTATGTCTTGTAGGTATCTTTTTGCACCACGTTTTTTTATTTTAGTTTCTAAAATCATCGCTTCAGATCTTGAGTCAAGTTGAATTGTATAAATGATTTTCCAAGGGACGCCGTTTTTTGTAGACAAGGATTGTCCGTTATTGTGTCTTTTAAGTCTGTCTTCTATATCATTAGTTTGACCAATGTAGAACTTTTCTTTTTTAGCGCTGTAAAGAATATAAACGAAAAACATAAAGTGTAAAATTTTAAGAAAAACAAAAAGCCGAACATTTCTGTTCGGCTTTTGTCGGGGTGGCAGGATTCGAACCTGCGGCCTTCCCGCTTTAAGGCGGGACGCGATAACCGGGCTACGCTACAAATGATATATGAAATCTATGTCTTGTAGGTATCTTTTTGCACCACGTTTTTTTATTTTAGTTTCTAAAATCATCGCTTCAGATCTTGAGTCAAGTTGAATTGTATAAATGATTTTCCAAGGGACGCCGTTTTTTGTAGACAAGGATTGTCCGTTATTGTGTCTTTTAAGTCTGTCTTCTATATCATTAGTTTGACCAATGTAGAACTTTTCTTTTTTAGCGCTGTAAAGAATATAAACGAAAAACATAAAGTGTAAAATTTTAAGAAAAACAAAAAGCCGAACATTTCTGTTCGGCTTTTGTCGGGGTGGCAGGATTCGAACCTGCGGCCTCCTGCTCCCAAAGCAGGCGCGATAACCGGGCTACGCTACACCCCGAAGATGTAATTTTGTTGTAGTGCCCGAAAGCGGATGCAAAGATATAAATAAATTTGATTTGTAAAAGAAAAAAATGAAAATAAATAAAACTTATTTCCACATAGCTATTTCAGATTTATTTTAGACGTTATTTTTTATAATAAAGTTTACATTTGCAACTCAAAAATACTATTACTATGTCAAATACAATCGAAAAAATTAAATGCCTTATTATAGGTTCTGGTCATGCAGGTTACACTGCGGCTATTTATGCGGCTAGAGCTAACATGAATCCAGTATTATATCAAGGAATGCAGCCTGGTGGTCAATTGACAACGACTAATGAGGTTGAAAACTTTCCTGGTTATGTTGATGGAGTAACAGTGACCTGAAATGATGATTCAGTTACAAGATCAAGCAAAACGTTTTGGTGCAGACATTCGTGACGGATGGGCAACAAAAGTTGATTTTTCTGGAGATATTCATAAAGTTTGGATTAACGATACAATCGAATTGCACTGTGAAACCGTAATTATTTCTACAGGTGCTTCGGCTAAATATTTAGGATTGCCATCAGAACAGCACTATTTAAATATGGGTGGTGGAGTTTCTGCTTGTGCAGTTTGCGACGGATTCTTCTACAGAAACCAAGATGTTGTTATTGTTGGAGCAGGAGATTCTGCTTGCGAAGAAGCACATTACTTATCTAAACTTTGTAAAAAAGTAACGATGTTGGTTAGAAGCGAGAAATTCAGAGCTTCTAAAATCATGGAAGAGCGTGTTCGTAAAACTGAAAATATCGAGATTTTAATGAATCATGATACAGTTGAAGTTTTAGGAGACAACAATGTTGTTCATGCTATTAAAGCTTTAAACAAAACAACTGGCGAAACAATCGAAATTCCTGCAACTGGTTTCTTCGTAGCAATAGGACATAAACCAAATACAGATATTTTTAAAGATTATATCACTCTTGACGAAACTGGTTATATCGTAAATACACCAGGAACATCTAGAACAAATGTAGATGGTGTTTTCGTAGCTGGTGATGCTGCAGATAATGTATACCGTCAGGCAATTACGGCTGCGGGTACAGGTTGTATGGCTGCTTTGGATGCTGAAAGATATTTGGCTTCAAAGGAGTAAGTTAAAAAAGTTTCAAGTTTCAGGTTTCAAGTTGTTGGAACTTTGAAATTTTTGTAATAAAAAATCCCAGTCTAAAATTTTAGACTGGGATTTTTCTTTTTCATTATATTTTAAACTTTAAAGAGTTTACAATGTCGTTGATTTTGCTTTTGTTGCGCCTGGCTTTTTAATCAGTTTTGCTTCTTCGCTAAAGCGCGTAAGGTCTATTTTTGGATTGCCATATAATGAGATTTCAGATTTGTCTCCAGCTGCTATTGCAATAGTAGTATCTGCTAAAATAGTAGCAACGGCAGAACCTTCAGTGGTAACATTTGCATCTTTCAAAGTAAATTTTGTTCCTGTAAAAACAGAATTATTGTCTAATCTAATAGTTGCTTTTTCGGCAATGCCTTCAATTGCAGCAGTTGCTCTTTGATACAAATCACATTTAAATTTTACAGCAGAAACCAATGTTTTAACCACGGCATTTTTACTCAATTGTAAATTTCCGTCTTCGGCTTTTAAGTTTAACTCTGTTTTAGATTTATCATCGGCAATTAGAGTAAATCTCTTTGCATTTACATTCAGATACAATTTAGAATAATCAACGCAATTCATCGTAATATCATCTAATTGCAATTCCTGAATAGCATAAACAATAGCTTCATTTTTTGTGATTACTTTATTTAATGATTTAGTATAAGTAACCTTAACAGATAATTTCTTGAATATAGAAGATTCTTTATTGGTATATAATCGAAGTGTTTTTTCTCTTAAATCCATTCCAATGATATCGTGAAGATTGTCATCGGCTTCAATTTTAATTTCGTTTTTTTCTCCTTGTTCCAAATAAACTTCAATATTATCATCGACTTCAAGGGCATCAAAACTTCCAACTTCTTTTACTGAGGTTGTCACAATTTTAGAACCTTTAATTTTTTCTCTTTTTTGAGCGAAAGTCAGTGTCGTAACAAATAATAATAGGAGCAGGGCTGTACTTTTTTTCATTAATTCTAGATTTGATTTTGACAAATATAAAAAAATCATCCACTTTTGATGAATGATTTCGTTTATATTTAACAGTTGCTTTTTTAGCTTTTATTTACACTCCCTCCAGATGTTGCAGATTTTTCAATAGTTTTTGGAGTGCCGCTATAGTTAATATTTCCTCCACTAGAAGCATCTGCTTTTAAGCTTAAGATTGGTTTTACAGAAACTGTTCCTCCGCTAGAAGCATCTGCCTGAACCTCATTAGCCATTAACTTTTCGGCATCAATACTTCCTCCGCTTGAAACAGAAGTAGTAAGGCTTAATGCTTTACCTTCAATATCTACAGAACTTCCGCTTCCAGCATCTATTGCAATTCTATCCGATTCGATTTTAACATCCATCGAAGCTGCGCTTGAAGCTTCTAAAGTAATGTCTTCGCCCTGAACAAGTCCTTCAGTTTCAACACTTGAAGCACTTGAAGCTTCAATTTTATGAACAACAGGCATTTTTACCGTTACTTTTTTTGATGTAATGTTGCGGAAAGAGCTGTATTTGCATTCTATAATAAGTGTTCCGTTTTCTACTTTAGTAACAATTTCTTTTTGAAGATTATCATCAGCTTCAACGGTAATTTCTGTAGCATCAGACTGTACAATAACCAAATCGATAGTATTGCTTACAGAGATGTTTTTAAACTCTCCTTGAACGGTTCTTTTTTCTGTTGTAACATTACCGCTTCCTTCAATTGCATTCATGTTAAAATTACACGAAGCAAACAATAAAGCAGTTATAGTTATGATTATAAATTTCGTAATATGAATGATTATTTTTATCATGGTTTAGTTAATTTTGATTATTACTCCGTTTTTATCAGTGGTTAGTCTTCCTTTAGTTTTCTTTCCGTTAATAACTTCTTTTCCGTTAATTTTAACCGAAACTTCTCTTACCGTATCATTGGCTTCAATTTGAGCATCATTAATGGCATTATTAACTTCTTCGTTTATATTCTCGTAGTCCGTTTCATCATTGTCATTATCCTCATCAGCAGGACAGTTTAAACATTTTACTTTAGACCCGATAACTTTGTAATTGTAATCTCCGTTGTAATTTAATTCAAAGAAATTGTCATCTGAGTTATAGTAATCTCTTATAGAAGAATCTGGTTTAACTAATTGCCCTTCTGGTAAGTAAAGATAGATGTCAACTTCTTGACCTCTAAATTTATTTTTTACATCTGTCAGAAAATAGTTATCCAAAATTAAATGATTTCCGTTAACTTGAAACTTATAATCGATTTTTTCTGCTCTTTTTTTAGCATTTGTAAAAGAGTTTCCTCTTGCACTTTTTTCAATCTGCATAAACGGAGCTGATTCGTCTGTGTGTAATACGTGTATACGTACATCATTAGAATAAATCAGTTCTTTATTTGCAGAATCTTGTACAAACTCAAATTCTCTATAGTGGTTCAAGCTTTTTGTGTAATAATCATTGTACTTGAACTTAATATATAAAGTATCAGTAGGTTTGATTGCCAGAGCTTTTTTCTCTACTACTTTATTATCGTATGAAATTTCAGTTGCCTGTTTGATTCCAATACTAGTAAGAATTGCGATAGAAATAATCCAAAGAGCTAAAAGCGTATATTTTGTGATGTTTCCGATTGATTTTAAATTTGGAGATAACAGTTTAAATCCTAAAAGAGTCAAGAAGAAAAACGGAATTCCAACTGCAAAGAACATTAACAATCCGAATGACCAAAGTGGGTATTCTGTAAAGTTTCCAGCTTCAATAAAATTCTGCCAAGGGAAATCGATGAAAATATTGGTTCCTAAAGTAAAAACTCCAATTAATAACATGATTAAGGTAGAAATCCCTGAGATAATTAGAATTACGCCTAAAAATTTAGCAAAGATTTTAAAAACCGTCATGACAAAGTCTCCAAATGAACTACTTATTCTCCCAGCTCCCGACTTTACCTGGTTTCCCATTTTATCATAATCCGCATTTTTGAATTTCTCAGAAAGCGAATCAATTTCTTCTCGAACTTTTTTTTCGATATTAGAAATGGTTACTGGCTCTCCCGTCATTTCTAATTTTTCAGATGTTGTAACAGCTTCTGGAGTTACAATCCATAGAACGAAATAAGCTAAAATTCCAGTTCCAAAACCTGCAAAAACAAAGATTAAGAATATGATTTTGATCCAAACGGCGTCAATTCCGAAATAATGTCCTAAACCTGTCGCTACACCGCCAATCATACCATTTTCTTTGTCACGATATAATTTTTTGTGTTTTCTTGCACTGTAGTTATTAAAAGATTGATTTGCATTTTCTTCGTCTTCAATTCTATAATCTTCTGGTTGACCCATTACCGCAATCACTTCGTCAACATCTTTCAGTCCAACAACATGTTTTTCGCTTTTTTGTTTTTCTGTCAACAATTCAGAAACACGCATTTCGATATCTTTAATAATTTCGTCTTGTCCAGATGAGTTGTTAAGTGATCGTTTTATAGCGTCAAAGTAGCGTGTCAATTTTAAGTATGCATCTTCATCGATGTGAAAAAACATCCCGCCTAAGTTAATATTTACTGTTTTGTTCATGACTTATTGATTTTGATTGGTGATTAGATTTACGGCGTCAGATAATTCTGTCCAGGTGCCGCTAAGTTCGTTTAAAAAAGTTTGTCCTATCTCAGTTAACCCATAATATTTTCGTGGTGGCCCAGAGGTCGATTCTTCCCAGCGATAATTAAGTAAACCGTCATTTTTTAATCTAGTTAACAACGGGTAAACGGTTCCTTCTACAACTAGTAATTTTGCGTTTTTTAAAGTGTCTAATATTTCAGATGTATATGCGTCTTTTTCTTTTAGAACTGATAAGATGCAAAACTCAAGAACACCTTTGCGCATCTGTGCTTTTGTGTTTTCAATGTTCATAATTTCATTTTGTTTTTTTTTGATTGAACAATTCGTTTTTTGATTGATGATAATTTGATTGATGATTGATTGCGAAACTTATTTGATTTGATTGATGTTTCGACTATAACTTTTAATTTTTTAGTGTCACTTTATAAAAGGAATCGTAAGCGGATATTTGTATAATTCTCCGTTTGAAGCTTTTATTGAAGCATAGATCACTAAAAAGAATTCAACGAATTTTAAAACTCCAAAAACTGACCACAGCGGTAATTCCAACACTTAAAAGTCCAATGTTTGCTTGAAAGTTAAAGTTTCTAATTACAAAATCGTCGTCATTAAAAACAGCTTCTAACGGAAGATTCTGCAAAAAAACAGTAACGAAAATCGGAATAGCAATAAGTGCTAAGATCAAACTGTAAAGCAAAATGCTTAACTGAAAATTTAAAGCTTGTTTTCCGTGATGATCTGCAAATTCAGACTTGTCTTTATAGTTTGTCCAAATGATTAGCGGAAAAATATAGTTCCCAAACGGAATTATATATTGGCTTAAAGTACTCAAATGAGTAAATGATGCGGTATTCTTTTCTGATGTTTTTTCCATGATGAGTGGTGTTGTTGTTTCCATGATTAAAAGTATATAGTAATTTCTTATGCAAATATATGTCTAAAAGAAAGTATCTTGTTTTGCATAGTACCAAATATTAACAAAAAATTAACAAATTTAAAATCCAGAAATAACCTTTAAAAGACTGAAAATCATCGAAAATCCGCGTCTTTATTGGGTTCCTTTTGATATGTGAATAATTTATTGTGCATGCATAGTTTTTTTGTATTTTTACAAGAAAAAACAAATCATATGGCACTTTCGGTCTCAAAACTTAACAAATTCGTCTTATTCAAATTACCTTCTGCATACTTTTGTGGTGTGCGTGTAAAAGCAATTGATAGTGATAGTTGCATTGTAAGTGTCAAGCATCGCTGGATCAATCAGAATCCGTTTAACTCCATGTATTTTGCTGTTCAGGCAATGGCGGCAGAGTTGACAACAGGGGCTTTGGTTATTTCTCAAATTCAGGAAAGCGGTCGAAAAATCTCTATGTTGGTTGCCAATAATAAAGGAAACTTCACTAAAAAAGCAACGGGAAGAATCACATTTGTTTGCAACGACGGACATTTAATTGCTGAAGCGATTCAAAGAACTATTGAAACTGGAGAAGGGCAGACGTTCTGGATGAAATCTATTGGAACAAACGAAGAAGGAGTTCAGGTTTCTGAAATGGATTTTGAATGGAGTATTCGAGTTAAATAGTTTTTTTGCCGCGAATTCACGAATTACAATTTAAGAACTTTGTCAAAGTTTTAAACTGTGACAAAGTTTCGCAACAGTATAAAAAAAGGCCTCAAATATTTTTGAGGCCTTTCTTATAAAATTAGCATTTCAATTATTTTTTAACGCAACAAGACTTTTTATCTTTTTTCTCAGTTGAGGTTTTTTTGCAACAAGATTCCTTTTTTGCTTTTTTTTTTGTTGCAGGTTTTGTTTCCTGAGCCATTACACCGATCGAAAATAAAGCACTGTTACTACCGTGATAACTTTTGTCATTTTTAAATGTTTTTTAGTGTTAGAGATTATAATTGGTAAATCAAATGTAAATTGATTTTATATCTGTAAGAATAGTTTGATTGTTAATTTTTTGATAAAAGTGGATTAAAACATTAAAAGCCATAAGCAACTTTACGCTCTTTATATTGACCTTTTTCTATAACCCAAGCCAATTCATAACTTCCGGCACCATCGCTATTGCTTGAAGAAATATATAAAATGTTAGAGTCTTTGTCATAATTTATTTGAGTTCTAAAAAGATTCGGTTCAAATAAATCCTCGAAAGCATTTTTAGGAAGTTCAATAGTTTGAGATCCTATGGTTATCGTTATGGATTTAAAAGTTGTTTTAGGAATTCCGCCGTCAGTTCCCCAAAAATGCTTCCCGTTAATCTTTTCTACGATCGATTTGCTGTCTTTAAAATAGCTGAGTTTTGCAGTGTTTGATTGGAAATTTTTACTTTCAATACTAATAGTAATATCAGCTTTTTGGAAAACAACTTTCGTTTTAGTTTCCTTTACTAACGGAATTTTCTCGAAATCTGATAAATACTTAACTCTATCTTTGTATAAATAACCACTTAAATCTTTGTTGTTTTTAGAATAATCTATATTGATCCAATTGTTTACTGGTTCAAAGCAATAGACAACAAAATCATTGTTTAGCTTATCTGAAATGTTATTTCCTTTTGAAGCTTCTGTTCTAATATTTACATATCCATCGTTATCTTTTATTACAGCAAATTGGGCAAAGGAAGTGTAACCAATTAATAATATAAGGGTAAGTTGTATAAATTTCATTTGTTTTTAAAATCATTTTTTAGACAATCCAAGCATCTTCTATTGTATCCACGACCCATTTGTTTTTTACTTTTTTAATGAAAATTCGATAACCATATCCGCACATACCGCCACATTCAATTCCTGCAGTGAGAATGCCATATTTTTTTTCATCATCAAATTGAATTCTGCTTAAACTAATAACTCCTCTTATAGAATAACAGCATTCATTGTAAAATCTTCGGTCATTTCCACGTGGTATTCTTGGAACGTAATGAAGCTTAAAAGCTTGATATGAATCTAATCTTTTTCTATTAAACTTATAATTGAGAGTATCTAAAGTATTGTTTTCTGAAATTACGGCATCTTTAAAGTGGTCTTGAAGTTTTTTAGAATTGTTTCTTACAACTGTTTTATCCAAAAAAACAAGATCAACTGGAAATTTCTTTTTTTTAAATTCTGCTAGCTCTTTATTGAATCGCTTGTTTGATTCATTTCGTCGATTCAGTTTATATTCTGATGGATCTACTCCTGGCGGTGGAGGCGGGACATAAGTTAGCACAGCATTTACCCAAATAGAATCAATTAGTGCAGGATAAACTTTATACATTACGTCTTTTTCAAATTTCAAATTAGATTCTCTATTATTACAACCTGCTAAGATTATTAGTGAAATAAAAAGTAATGTAAAATAGATTTTTCTCATATTTTAGTTAAAAAAATTGTCGTCAATTTCAATGTTTAAAGATTTCATAATCATGCCTTTATAATTTTCTTTTAGTAATTTATGCATTGTTTGTTGTGATTTGAAAACGATCTTATAGTTATCATTTTCAATTTCAATGCTTTTAATAGATTTGCTAATTTCACTAATATTTTCATCGTTCCATCGTCCTCTTCCAAAATAAATATAGCCTTCTTTTTCTTCAGGATTATGAGGGACTAAATTAAAAACAATTGAATCTCCTTTTTTCATTTCATCCAATTGATCGTTTTTCATTTTCGGATTTATTATCAATTTTACTTTGACATTACTTTCTCCGTTATTAGTAAACAAAATACCCTGTGATGGATCACAGCTTGTTAAAGTTATTCCAAGGATTAGGAGAAGCAAAAAAGATGTTTTCCTCATGATTATTGATTTTAAGAAAACTAAGATAAAATTTATTTCATTACTTAGAATTCTTTTCAATGAACTTAAATCACTTACATTGTGAAAAATTAAATTAATAATTCAAATTAACCCCAAATCCAATTCCCATGTCGCTGTCATAATGCGTCGTAATTCCGAAGTTTCTGGCAACGATATATTTCAATCCCGCCATATATTCTTTATCCGTATTCCACATTAAATTCATTCGAAGTCTTTGCGAAAGCGGAATATCTTTTCGTTCAAATTGTAAACGAACATTTCCATCCGTATAAACTTCAACTTGTGCTTTTATAAGCATTGGTAAAGTATATTCAAGACCTGCACTAAAAACCGAACGATTGTCTTTGGTATTTTTCTGCCCGAAAAGATTTTGTTCCTGTTCGTCCATTCCCATTTTTCGGTATCGCCAGTCAAAACCAATAAAAGGCATTAGCCACTGATTTTTTCCAATATAACGTCCAATATGAGTTTCAGTTTCATAACCGTGTTTGTCATTATAACCCAATCTCCATTCGGTTCCAACGCTCCAGCGTGTGTTGCTAAACATGGCTTCACCATCATTTCCATTAGTAGCAAAATCATTTTCAGCCATAAAATGAAACATGCGATCGTCCATTTTTAGCATTTTGTAAGCCATTTCTGGATGATGAATCAATGGATTTGGAGCTGAATTTTCGTAACTAAAAATTCTTCCCATTCCAGCCATCATGTGGTATAAAATATGACAGTGAAAAAACCAGTCGCCGTCGGCATTTGCCTGAAATTCGATGGTGTCGGTTTCCATTGGCATAATATCAATGACATTTTTCAATGGAGCATAATCGCCGTGTTCGTTTAAAATTCTAAAATCATGTCCGTGTAAATGCATTGGGTGTCGCATCATCGAACCATTGTATAAAACGATGCGAACGTTTTCTCCCTTTTTAATTAAAATTTTATCGGTTTCGGAAACCACTTTATTATCCAAACTCCAAACATAACGATTCATATTTCCAGATAAAGTGAAACGCAATTCTTTTACAGGCGCCTCTTTCGGAAGATTGGTTTTGAATGGCGATTTTAGCATTCCATAATTCAAAGTCACGATTTCAGAAGTTTCAGTACTATCACTTTCCATTTTCATTTCTTCCATATTATGATTCGAATGATCCATTTTTGGTTTTGCACTTTCATCTTCACCCGAAATTTCAGGATACATTACGGCATTCATGTCCATTTTGTTCAGAGACATATTCATGCCCATATCGTTCATTTCGCCATTCATTTTCATCATGTCGTTCATCATTTTCATCCCTTCAAAATATTTTAATTTCGAAAGATGATGAACGGGCTGTTTTTCTCCATTTCCTAAAAACAAAGATGCAGATCCCGTTCTGTCTTCGGCTGTAGCCAAAAAAGCAAAAGATTTATTATTTTCTGGAATGGTCACTACAACATCATACGTTTCAGAAACGGCAATAATCAAACGATCGACTTCTACAGGTTCAACATCATTTCCGTCACTAGCTACAACGGTGATTTTTCCTCCACCATAAGTCAGCCAGAAATAACTGGAAGCACCTCCGTTTGCAATTCGCAATCTTACTTTTGAACCTGGTTTAAGATCAGAAAACTGTTGTTCATTTTGACCATTAATGAGAAACTTTTCATAATAGACATCGCTGACATCCATCGCGTTCATTCTTTTCCATTCGTTGGTCACTTTGGTAGAAAAATGTCCTTGTTTTAGAGCTTCGGCATAACTTTGAGTCGTTCCTTTTTTAATTGCGAACCAATCGTTGGCATTGTGTAACATTCGCTGAATATTCTCTGGTTTCAAATCCGACCATTCGCTTAAAATAACTGGAATTGTTGGTAAATCGTCAATTCCCTTTCTGATCGTTGAATCGTCTTTTTTCTTATTGATGATAAAAAGGCCGTATAAACCAATTTGTTCCTGTAAACCAGAATGACTATGATACCAATACGTTCCGTTCTGAATAATCGGAAAGGTATATTTATGAGTAGTTCCAGGTTCAATCGGCATTTGGGTTAAATACGGAACACCATCTTCTTTATTAGGTAAAAACAATCCGTGCCAATGCATTGAAGTTGTTTCTTTTTTTAATTCGTTATGAACGTAAATTTCTGCAATATCACCTTCGGTAAAAGTTAGAGTCGGCATCGGAATTTGTCCATTAACGGAAATCGCGCGTTTTTCTTTACCCGAAAAATTGACAATCGTATCACGAACATGTAAATCGTAACGCACTACTTTTTGTGCGCTTAGTTGAAAAACAATTAAAAAAAGTACAAGTATATATTTGATATTAGTCATAAATTATAATTTTAGATTTCTCAATCGCAAAGCGTTTACAATTACTGAGACAGAACTCAAACTCATGGCAACAGCAGCCAACATCGGCGAAAGCAAGATTCCTAAAAACGGATATAAAATCCCCGCTGCAATTGGCACGCCCAAAGTATTGTAGATAAAAGCAAAAAATAAATTCTGTTTAATATTTGACATTACGGCATGGCTGAGGTTTTTAGCTTTTACAATTCCGTTTAAATCGCCTTTTACCAAAGTTATTTTAGCACTTTCTATCGCCACATCGGTTCCAGTTCCCATTGCAATTCCGATATTCGATTGCGCCAAAGCTGGCGCATCATTGATTCCGTCACCTGCCATTGCTACAATTTTTCCTTGTGCTTGAAGACGTTCGATTTCTTTTAGTTTATCTTCTGGAAGACAATCTGCTTTAAAGGAACTCAGATGCAAATGTTCAGCAACAGCTTTTGCGGTATTATGATTATCGCCCGTCATCATGATAACCTCAACACCTTGAGCGATTAATTCTTTAATGGCTTTTGCACTGTTTTCTTTGATAGCATCAGTAATGGCAACATAACCTAAAACAACATTTTCAAGTGCGATGTATGAAATAGTTTTTCCTAAATTTTGTTCGGCAATAACTTTTTGTTCTAAATCATCAGAAACAGAAGAGCCTATTTCTCCCATTAATTTTTTATTTCCTAGAGCTACTTTTTTGCCTTCGATAGTTCCTGTAACTCCTTTTCCTGCAATAGTTTCAAAACCCTGAACTTCTTTAAATGAACTATTTTTTGCTTTCGCGAAATTAACGACAGCTTGCGCCAAAGGATGTTCACTATGCTGATTTAAAGAGGCAATGTTTTGAAGCAGAAAATCTTCCTCATTATTAATTGAATATATTTTTTCGACAGATGGTTTTCCTTCGGTAATTGTTCCTGTTTTATCGGTTATCAAAACATCAATTTTATTCATGTTTTCCAATGCTTCGGCATTTTTAATCAGGATTCCGTTTTGTGCTCCTTTTCCAACCCCAACCATAACCGACATTGGCGTTGCTAATCCGAGTGCGCAAGGGCAAGCAATAATTAAAACGGCAATCGCATTAATTAATCCGTAAACGTAAGCGGGTTCTGGACCAAATTTTGCCCAAAGAAAGAATGTTAAAATTGAAATGATCACAACTGTCGGCACAAAATATTTAGAAACGCGATCGGCTAATTTCTGAATTGGGGCACGAGATCTGCTGGCATCATTTACCATTTGAATAATTTGCGACAACATGGTTTCTGATCCTACTTTTTCAGCAATCATCACAAATGATTTGGTACCGTTTATAGTCCCAGAAATAACGGCATCGCCCATTTTTTTATCAACCGGAATTGGTTCTCCCGTAATCATAGATTCGTCGATGCTACTTTCGCCAGAAGTTATTTTTCCGTCAACCGGAATTTTCTCTCCTGGTTTTACACGAAGTAAATCTCCTTTTTTAATATTATGAATAGAGATTACTTTATCTACTCCGTTCTCAACCAAAGTGGCTTCAGTTGGTGCTAATTTTAATAATTCTTTTATTGCTCCATTTGTTTGTCCATGAGCTTTAGCTTCCAACAATTGTCCTAATAAAACTAAAGTGATAATTACGGTCGCAGCTTCAAAATATAAATGAATGGTTCCGTGATGTGATTTGAATTCCGATGGAAAAATATCTGGGAAAAACATTCCGACAATACTAAATAGGAACGCAACACTGGTTCCGATTCCAATCAAAGTAAACATGTTTAAATTCCAAGTCACAATAGATTTGTAAGCACGAACAAAAAACATCCATCCTGAGTAAAATAAAACGGGAATCGAAAATAAAAGCTGAACCCAATTCCATTTTTCGATAGACATTATATTGTAAAGCGGATTATTCGGAATCATTTCTGACATCGAGATGATGAAAATAGGAAGCGTAAACAGAATCGCGATTTTCATCTTCTTCAATAAATCAGAATAGGTTTTGTTTTCTTCACTTTCTGAAGCTTGCATCGGAACTAAATCCATTCCGCAGATCGGACAATCGCCAGGTTCGCTTGAAATGATTTCGGGATGCATTGGACAAGTAAATTGTGTTGCGGTTATGGCAACTTGCGGTACTAAATCCATTCCGCAGACTGGGCAGTCTCCGGGTTTGTTGTATGTTTTGTCACCTTCGCAATGCATTGGACAATAATAAACGCCATTTGCACTGTGCTGGTGTACTTTTTTAGTTTCTGTTTTATGATGATTGTGATCGTGATGCTCTTTTTTGTGACTAGAACAGCAAGATTTAACGGTAGTTTCTCCATGATTTTTTGGAGAATCCATTTCAATAGTATATTTTCCAGCTGCAGATAAAACTTCCTGAAACTTTTCAGTAGGAACGTGCTTATCCATCGTTATGGTAGCCGTTGGAGGATTTAAAGTTACTTCCGCCTGAACGCCTTCAACTTCATTTAAAGTTTTTTCTACTTTGGTTCGGCATCCGTTGCAAGACATTCCTGAAATTATATATTGATGAGTCATTCTATTGGTTTTTAAGTATTACAATGCAAATTTCCGAAGTATCTATGAGTTCGATTTGTATAATTTTGGGAATGATTTGTAAGATTTACTAAATTTTATTTAAACGCAAAGAGCGCAAGGATTTTTGCTATGCTGGATTTTATATAAAAACGCAAAGTTCGCAAAGCTTTACGCATAAAAAGTTAGCCACAGATTAAAAAGATTAACACAGATTTTAAAATCCTTCTAATCCTTTTAATCTGTGGCTAAAAAATTTGTGTGCTTTGCGTAAATCTCTGCGTTCTTTGCGTTTAAATCAACTATATATTCTCGATCTGAATACGCATTTTATCTTTTGATTGCTTGAAAGAAGTAGGAGTAAAGCCTGTAATTTTTTTAAATTGATTACTCAAATGAGCTACATTACTGTAGTTGAGAATATCGGCGATTTCGCTTAACGAAAGCTCATTGTAAATCAATAATTCTTTTACTTTTTCAATTTTCTGGCTGATGAAATACTTTTCAATCGTGGTATTTTCAATTTCTGAAAACAAATTGCTAAGCGAATTATAATCCTGATTTAAGTTTTCTGCCAAATAATCAGATAAGTTAATTTTAAGTTCGTTGTTTTTATGATGCACTAAATCGACAATCAGATTTTTTATTCTTTCGACGGTTTTTGTTTTTTTATCGTCAATTAAATCAAAACCTAAAACTTGAAGATTTTCTAATAGAACTTCTTTTTGCTCGTCGCTGATTTCTTTTTCCAGTTCGACTTCACCCAACTCAACAGAAATAGTAGGAAGTCCGAGTTTTTCGAACTCAGACTTCACTACCATTTTGCATCGGCTGCACACCATATTTTTGATGTAAAGCTTCATATTTATTTGATCGTTTCTACCACATTTCCGCAAGTCAACATAGAAGAACCGTAATACGGATTTTTAACTGCTTTTTCTTTGCTCAACCAATCAGCATCTGCCATTGGGCAATATTGTTTGTAGATTGTTTGTTCTGGATTAGAAACTTTTATAAGGTCGTAAGTGCTTTTAGATAAAGATTTAAAAGTCTCACGTTGTTTTTTAAGATCTGTTGTTGCTGAAATACTTTTAGCATCGGCAGTTAGTTTTTTAACCACTTTCATCCAAACCGTATGTTCGTTGCTCTTTAGTTTGTCCATTTTTACCGCAGTAATCGCTGTCAGTAAGTCTTTGGCTTTTGCCGAAGTTAATTTGCTGTCACTTTTAATAAGTGCATCTTTTACAGTAAAATAAGCATCGTAAACAGATTGAAGCTGACTCGCATCAACGATTTCTGTTGTTCCCGATTCTACTTTTGCTGTATTTGCTTGAATGTTATTGGCACTAAATAATACGGTAAGTACTGTTGCTAAAGCTATGATTGATTTTTTCATTGTATATAATATTTAGGTAAAGGATTTTATTTCCTTTAAAATTAATTAAAAATTTAGTTTTAAAAAAGACCCAATATGGGCTGTCATCAATACGATAATTATATTTTCGGCTTGAGCCAAATAGAAGTAAATCCAGAAGAAATGGTAGACTTACTGTAAGATGAAATAGTGTTTTTTAAAGAAAAATTGAAAACATCATTTTGTAAATCAAGATCATTTGAAGTTAAAATAACAAATTGCAATGCAGAAGTTGTACAGCCAGAATGACGGCATTTTCCGTCACAATTGTGTTTTTCCTGTTTTGAAGTTTTCTTTTCGCAGCATTTTTTAGAACAGCTGTTTTCTTCTTTAGAAGTCATTTCTTTATGATGCACCATATTGCATGCGTAGGTATAACTCGGGTTCAAAAAGAAACTGAGTGTAATAAAAAGCATTATTATATGGATTTTCTTTTTCAAAGAAATTGTTTTTTAGAAATACAAATTTAGTTAAAAATGTGTGCAGAAATTACTTTTTAAGATTTCGATAACTACAGTTTCTTAAAATCGGTTGGTTTCATGTTTTTTCGCTTTTTAAAATAATTCGTCAAATGACTTTCATCTGTAAAACCAAATTCGTAGGCAATCTGTTTTATTGGCAATTGATTGTTATGAAATCTTTTTTCGATTAAAGTAGTTCTTAAATTATGAATGTATTCGCGATAACTGATGCTGAAAGTTCTTTTGAAATAAGCACTAAAATAGGTTTGAGCAATATTAAAATGATCCGCAATTACTTTTACTTGAACCAGTTTGGGCTGATAAATATTCTGATGAATGTAATTCGCAATTTGTTCGCTATCCAAATGAGTCGATTTCATCTGTAAATTCATGCCTCGAATTGTTTCTTTAATTAAACCAAAGAGAGAAAGAATCTGATAGAAAACAATAGGAGATGAGGTAACATCTATATAATGCCCATATGTTACAATGTTTTCAACTGTGTTTTTTAGAATCGTTTTGCAAGGTTCATCAAATTTCAAAACCGTTTCTTTTAGGATTTTATCCCGCATGAATCTTTCGGGAGTATTTACTAAAAATTCATCGCAAGTAAGATTTTGTTTGGAGTTGAAATAATTATCAGTGAATTTGATAAAAATGAATCGGGTACTTTTCTTTATATCAAAATAATGTTCGTCGTCTGGCGAAATAACAAATAGATCTCCAGCTTTATACGGAAGCAGATTGTTATTGAGGTGATGAATTCCGCTTCCTTTCTTTATATAGATGATTTCATAATACGTATGCGTATGTGGAGGGAGATGAAACTTCTCTTCTTCAAATTCATCCAGAACAAGCGTTTTAAACTGATTTAATTTAGGCATAACTTAAATATACAATTTTATGTCACAAATTTACAATTTTTTTTAAGGCTAACGGTGTTAATTTTGCCTCGTAGAAATCTATTCCTTTCTACAGTAAATCAAAATGAAAAAAAGTCTTATTGCGCTCTCTTTAGGAGGGTTAACTATTGGTATTACAGAATTTGTAATGATGGGATTGCTCCCAGATATTGCTTCAGATATGAAAGTTTCAATCCCAGTTGCCGGATATTTAATTTCATCTTATGCACTTGGAGTTGTTATTGGAGCGCCTTTGTTAGTAATCGCAGGAAGAAATTATGCACCTAAAAAAATGCTTTTAATTTTAGCTTTAATGTTGGCCGTTTTTAACGCATTGTCCATTATTGCTCCCGATTATAATATTTTATTTGCATCTAGATTTTTATCTGGATTACCGCATGGAGCATTTTTTGGAGTGGGAGCAGTAGTCGCAAGCCGTTTGGCAGATAAAGGAAAAGAAGCGCAGGCAATCTCTATAATGTTTGCTGGTTTAACTATTGCCAACTTAATAGGTGTGCCAATTGGAACTTATATAGGTCATCATTTTATTTGGCGTTATACTTTTGTATTAATTGCTATTGTTGGATTATTGACTTTTTTGGCAATTTATCTTTGGATGCCAAATCTTGAAAAAGGAGAAAGTGTAAATATGAAAACACAACTTCAGTTCTTTAAGAAAACAGAAGCTTGGCTAATTATCGGAATTACCGCAATTGGTTTTGGAGGCTTGTTTGCTTGGATCAGTTATATTGCTCCTTTATTAATTAATGTGTCTAAATTTTCACCAGAAGATGTTTCGTCTATCCTGATTTTAGCAGGACTAGGAATGGTAGTTGGTAATTTTGTGGGAGGTAAATTGGCAGATCGTTTTTCGCCAGCACCAACGACATTAGCTTTATTATTAGTAATGTCTTTAGATTTAACTCTAGTTTACTTTTTCTCATTCAATCAATATGTATCGCTGTTTCTTACTTTTTTGACCGGAGCTATTTCATTCTCGGTTATTGCGCCAATTCAAATGCTTATGATTCGTACAGCAAAAGGAGCAGAAATGATTGCTTCGGCATCACTTCAAGGAAGTTTTAATATTGGTAATGCTTTAGGCGCTTTCCTTGGTGGATTACCTTTGGCTGCGGGATTCAGTTATTCGTCTCCAAATCTTATTGGAGTTGTTATGTCGGTAATCGGAATGATTATTACATTCATATTGATGAGATTACATCAGAAACAAGTTCAGTTACAGCCTGTATAACTTTAAAATATTCATTTTTCTTAGCCCTTAACTTTTGTTTAAGGGCTTTTTTTGTGCCTTAAACGAATTGATTAAAGCTTAAACTCTTCTTCGGGTTTATTCATTAGACGCTTCTAGTCAGAAAATACACTTTAAAATATAGCTCTTCTTTCTCGCTGTTCTAATTTTTTTTAGGATCTCTTTAACTTTTTAAGTGTAAAATTAACACCTAATAATTTCGTAATTAATATTCATGTAATCGATTGTTTTTTTTGCAAAAATAGAATCAAATAAACGATTAATAATAATATTTTTAATATTTTAAGTTGGTATAAATTATACATCCCACATAAAAAAGCAATAAAATTTTTAAAATGTAATTTTTTTTATGAAATTTTTGGGAAATTTTATTTTTCGTTTGAAAAAAATATCTATGTTTGTGTAATCGATTACAACTTTTTTTTGATTGTTCGAAATCGATTAAGTAAAAAGATGGGAAATAGAGCAGAAACAAAGCTTTAGTGAGGAGGTAGATAAATTACTGTTAAAATAAAACCACAAAAATTAACTATAAAATGAATTGAAAGTAACCACAAAAAACCACTTAAACCAAAAAGAAAAAACTTTTAATAACTTAAACAATCAACCATGAACTTTAAAGAACTATTAAACAAAGGAGCAAATTTTTGCTTTAAACTTGTTTTCTTACTGTGCTTATTGATCGGTAGTCAAGTACACGCGCAGGGCACAACGATAGAGGGAACCGTGAAGGATGCTGCGGGACTTTCTCTTCCTGGGGTAAACGTCTTAGAAAAAGGAACTAAGAACGGAACTTCTACCGATTTTGACGGGCATTACAAAATAAAACTAACCAATCCGAAAGCAGTATTAAGTTTTTCTTTTATAGGATTCAAAAACATTGACATTTCTGCTGAGGGAAAAACGAAAGTTAACGCAACGATGTCTGAAGATTCTAACAACTTAAATGAAGTTGTTGTAATCGGATACGGAACAGCTAAGAAATCTGATTTAACTGGTGCAGTTTCTACTATTTCTGGTGCAGATTTGAAAAAAGTGCCGGTAGCCAATGTTGCTGAAGCTTTAACGGGTAGAATTGCCGGTGTGCAGGTAACTGCAGCAGAGGGTTCTCCAGATGCTGATATTAAAATTAGAGTTCGTGGAGGAGGTTCACTTACTCAAGACGCTTCGCCTTTAATTATTGTAGATGGATTCCCTATCAATAATATGAATGATATTTCTTCATCTGATATTGAAACAATGACCGTTTTAAAAGATGCGGCTTCAACTGCAATCTACGGATCACGTGGTGCAAATGGGGTAATTCTTATTACGACAAAAAGCGGAAAAGATGGAAAAATGGCCGTAAACTTTAATATGTTTTATGGTATGAAAACGATGGCGAATAAAATTGATGTTTTATCTCCAGAGGATTATACGAAATGGCAATATGAATATGCCTTGCTTTCGCAAAGCGGAACTAAAGTACCTTCTAATCCAGATAGCTATACAAAGTATTTTGGAAATTGGCAAGATCACGATATGTACCAAGGTTTAAAAGGGGATGATTGGCAAGAGCAAATTTTTGGACGCACAGGAGAAGTTCAAAGTCGTGATTTGGGAATTAGAGGTGGAACGGATAAGCTTAATTATAATTTTAATTATGCTCATTACGATGAAAAAGCTATCATGGTAGGCTCAAACTACAAAAGAAATAACTTAGCATTAGCTTTAAAAAGTAAACTAAATGATAAAATTGATGTTGCTTTTACAATGCGTTATTCAGATACAGAGATTGATGGTGGCGGGGTAAATGAGCAAAATGAGAAATCTTCGTCAGATTCTCGTATGCGTACTGTTGTGGGTTATGCACCACTTCCAGTACCAGGTCTAACTTCAGAAGATGTGAGTGGAGATGGAACAGATATGTTAATAAATCCTTTTACTTCTATTTCGGATAATAATGCTCAGCAGTTTCGTAAAAACTTTAATATGTTAGGAAGTTTTGGATGGGAGATCGTAGATAATTTAAAACTGAAAGTAGATTTAGGTCTAGATAATTCTAATAACACAGATTATCGTTTTTATGGTCAATCAACTTATTATGTAAATAATTCGCCAACAGCTGTATTACAAGGTTTGCCTGCAATGATTATGTCAGATGGTAAACAGAAACGCTTTAGAAATGCTAATACGTTAAATTACGACTTCAAAAAAATAATGGGAGAAGATCATCATTTGACAGCTCTTATAGGGGAGGAAAGTATTACATATAGCACCAATACTGTAACGAGTACGATACATGGATATCCTAGCTTTTTTGATTTTGAAAAAGCAAAAACTCTAACTACACAAGGTACTCCTCAAGCGGTAGATAATTATTATAGCCCTGATGACAGATTATTATCTTTCTTCGGACGTGCAAATTATGATTATAAAAACCGTTATATCCTATCGGCTACATTTCGTGCAGATGGATTTAGTAAATTTTTAGGGGCGAACCGTTGGGGATATTTCCCAGCTTTTGCAGCAGGATGGAAAATGTCAGAAGAAAATTGGCTAAAAAATAAAACTTGGTTAAGCCTTTTAAAATTAAGAGCAAGTTATGGTGAGGCAGGTAATAACAATATACCTGTTGGGCAGCAAATTCAAATTTTTCAATCAACACCAACAACATGGATTAACGGCGTTACTAGTGTTTGGGCACCTTCTAAAACAATGCCTAATCCTGACTTGAAATGGGAAACAACAGTTACTCAAAATATTGGTTTAGATTTTGCATTTTTCAAAAATCGCTTAAGTGGTAATTTTGATATCTATAAAAATCTAACGAACGACTTATTGCTTAATTTTCCAGTTTCAGGAGTTGGATATGATTTTCAATATCGTAACATGGGACAAAATCAAAATAAAGGTTTCGAGGCTACTATAAACGTTGTTGCAATTGAAAAAGCGAAATATGGATTGAATTTTTCATTCAATATGGCAGTAAACAAAAATCGTGTTAACTCATTGGGTATTATGAATGACTTTGGACAACCTACAGGATGGGCTTCTTCTCAAATTGGAGATGATTATCTTATCGCAGTTGGTTCTTCGTTAGGAAGTATGTACGGCTACAAAAATGATGGAAGATATGAAGTTTCAGACTTTGATTATGTTGCAGGAAAGTATGTTTTGAAAACTGGAGTAGTTAATACTTCTACTTCTCTAGTAGGAGACGGAAGTGGTCTTAAGCCTGGAGATATGAAATTAAAAGATATTAACGGAGATGGTAAAGTAGATATAAACGATAAAACCGTTATTGGTAATGTTAATCCTAAAAGTACAGGAGGTTTTGTGATTAATGGTAATGCTTATGGTTTCGATTTAATGGCAGCTTTTAACTGGAGTATTGGTAATGAGGTATATAATGCCGATAAAATTGAATTTTCTACAGCTACAGCTTCAGGAAGATATAAAAATTTAAATTCTACTATGGCTGATGGTCAAAGATGGACTAATTTAGATCCAGCAACAGGTCAATTAGTAACAGATAATCCTGAAGCTTTAGCGGCGCTTAACGCTAATACAACGATGTGGTCTCCATATATGAGACAAGCTATCTTTACTGATTGGGCAGTTGAAGATGCATCTTTTTTAAGATTGAATACTTTAACATTAGGGTATTCAATGCCTGAGATGTTTACATCTAAACTTGGAGTTTCTAAATTGAGATTTTACTTGACAGGAAGCAATGTTTTTGTTTGGACTAATTATTCGGGTTCAGATCCGGAAGTTTCAACAAAAAGAAAAACTCCACTTACTCCTGGGGTTGATTCAAGTCCTTATCCAAGAAGCAGACAGATGATTTTTGGAATGAATCTTAATTTCTAATTTTAAACGATCACAAAATGAAACATAAAATAATAATAGCGGGATTGATTATTGCGGCTTTATTTAGTTCTTGCCAGCAATTTGAAGATGACTATTTAGAAACAGATGCAAAGTCAACATTAGAACCATCTTTGATATTTTCTGAAGTAGCACTTGCAAAAGGAGCTATTGACGGAATAAAAGTGCCATTCGCAGAGACCAATTCTTATAGAGGAAGATTTTTACCATATTATGGATTAAATACAGACGTAGAATGGTACAACACTTCGCAAACAGCAGGAGATAAAGCAGATTTGTGTGTATATGATGCAAAGCCAACTAATACGGAGATGAATACTACCAACAATGCCTATTCAATGATGTATTCAGGTATTGAGCGTGCAAATATCTGCATTAAGGGTCTACGTCAATATGGAAATCCTACACCAGGCTCAGAAATGGGACAACTACTAGGAGAGGCTTTAACATTAAGAGCGATCTATTATGCCGATTTGCTTAAGTCTTGGGGTGATGTTCCAGCTCGTTTTGAGCCTATCACTACTGCGACATTATATTTGCCTAAAGCGAGTAGAGATGTTATTTACAAACAATTAATTGCAGATTTAGGTGAAGCAGCAACATTGGTGGCATGGCCTAACGAAACTGCTTATACAAGTACAGTAGAACATGTAAATAAAGCTTTTGTAAAAGCATTTAGAGCACGTTTGGCTTTGGCAGCAAGTGGTTATCAGCAATATCCTGATGGAGTAAGAAGAAGTAGCGATCCAGAACTTTCAGTTGCCAACATGTATGCATTGGCATTAAAAGAATCTCGCGAAGTGATCCAAAGTGGTTCTGCTCGTTTAGAATCTACTTTTGAAGGATTATGGAGAAAATACAATGAAGAAAATACTGCCGCTGGAGGAGAATCTCTTTGGGAACTTCCTTTTTCTGATGGGCGTGGTAGAATGTTATTCACTTTTGCAGTAAAACACACTGCAGCAGCTGATCAATTTCAAGCTAACGGAGCTAACCGTGGAGGTGTAGCAGAGCCGTTGCCATTTGTTTTCTATGATTATGATCAAGCAGATACACGTAGAAATGTTACTTGTGTACCTTACAAATATGGTGCAGCAGTAAATGGTATTGCAAAACAAGAATTGGGTACTCTAGATACATGGTATTTTGGTAAATATCGTTACGAATGGATGAAACGTTATGTAACTTCAACTAATGATGACGGGGTTAATAAAATGTACATGCGTTATGCTGAGGTGCTTTTAATTGCTGCTGAAACAGCAAACGAATTAGAAGGCCCAAGTGCAGCAATGCCCTATTTGAAAGAAATTCGTAGAAGATCATTTTCTACAGCAGATCAAGCGACTAAGGTTGAATCTTATGTAAATGCCTTAACGAGCAAAGATGCAATGTTTAATGCTCTGGTTGAAGAAAATAAATATGAGTTTACAGGAGAGATGGAACGTAAACAAGCGCTTATCCGTTGGAACTTGCTTAAAGCAAACTTAGATAAAGCAAAGCAAAAAATGGCTGAATTATCTACTCGTACAGGACAATATGCAGATGTGCCAGCGACTTTGTACTATAAATATCAGTCAGATAATGTAAGTTTAGATATTTATGGACTTAACCGTGGAGAAACTACAAATCCAGGAGCATTGTATTCTTCTACTGCTTGGACATGGACAGGAACTGCTGCAGATGCTAAGATAGCTTCATTGTATAAAGCAGGAGTAAATCCTGATGAGAGACAATTCTGGCCAATATGGCAAGTATTTCTTGATGCAAGTAATGGTCAGTTAAAAAATGATTACGGTTATTAAAATCTTTCAAAAAACTAATAATAAATTATAAGTTATTATGATGAAAACAATAAATATATTTAAAGGATTAATAACCGTATTACTTCTTTCAGTTGCAGTTTCTAGCTGTGAAAGTTATAATGAAGCGTTATTAGACGGTATAGGAAATACAAGAGAATTTTCTCCCATCGGACTTAAAGCTACCATCAGAAACTCAACCACGGTTGAGTTAGATTGGACGGTTAAAGCAGATGAAAATGCAGATCATTATGTAGTTGAATTTAGTGCCGATGATCCTAGTTTCGCTACAATTTATAAAACGATAAATGTTGCTCCTACAGAACTTCCTGTAAAAGTAGCATTAGAAGGAGAAACGGTTTATTCTATTAGAGTAAAAGCAGTTACTTCTGGCTTAGCAGATTCTAAATGGTCGGTTATAACTGCTACAACATTATCAGAGCAGATCATGTTCCCAGTTCAAGATGCAGATATTCAAGCAACTCAGGTTACATTGAGATGGACTCCAAATAGCGCTGTAACACAAATTACGGCTATGCCTGGAAATATTGCGCACACCATTACAGCAGCTGAAAAAACTGCGGGAGTAGCTACACTTACAGGATTAACACCAGAAACTGCTTATACTGCAATTTTATTAAATGGAACAAAGAAAAGGGGTAATGCAACTTTTACTACGGGGATAGACATTGGAACAGGAATATTAGTTAAAGAAGGAGATAATTTCCTTCAGAAAATTATTGATGCGCCTTCAGGATCTGTTTTAGTTTTCATGCCAGGAGATTATACAGCTCAAACAGGAACAATTGCAATAAATAAAACAATAACGTTAAGAGGTTTAAGACCAGAAAACAAACCAAAACTAAAAGTTAATTTCACGTTGGCTAATAATCCGGCTAATTCAAGTGAAGTGGTTAACCTTTCATTAATCGATTTAGACTTAAACGGAACTGGTACAACTGGTGGAGCAATAGCAATTGCGACAGCAGCGGCTACAGGTTTAGGAGATGTTTTAATAAGCGGATGTTATGTTCATGATTATCCTTCTCAATTAATCTACGGAAATGCCTCAGCAAGATTGAAATCATTCTCTGTGGATAATAGTATTATTGAAAATGTAAACGTTAATGCAGGTGCTGATTTTATTGACTTCAGAACTACTTATGTGGCAAGTGTTTCTTTAACAAAAAGTACATTTGACACTTGTTCATCACGTGATTTCATCCGTTTGGATGCTGCTGCAGGATTAACAGGAACTGGATTAACTAGTAATGTGTTAATCGATGGATGTACAATCTATGCACCTACTTTACCGGCAGCAAGTAGAATTTTGTATATACGTTTTGTTTCTAATTTATCTACAGTACGTAATACATTATTAGCAGTTGGATCTGCAGTTTACACCAATTCTACAGCAACGGCTGCTCCAGGGTTTGCGAATAATAATAATTTCAATTCGCCTAATTTACAGGTAACAACAGGTAATAATAGACCAGATGCTGCTGCAACTGTATTAGATCCTCAATTTACGAATGCTGTAAATGGTGACTTTACGGTCAAAAATCAAACATTAATTGATAGAAAAGTGGGAGATCCACGTTGGATAAAATAAAAATCGTGGTTGATTAAATAGAGAAAAGCGGGATGCAATTTAGTTTGTAGTCCCGCTTTTTAAGTTTTCAGTCTCAGTTTCAGTCAAAGTTTTCAGTTGCTAAAAACTGTGACTGCGACTGAAAACTAAAAATCACTCTATGGATAAATCAAATTTTTGAAGCAAACCCGCAAGTGCCGTATGGGAAACTTTTGTCCCTTTAATTTTATTTTCGGATGGATCAAAAGCATAGTTTTTGGAACTTCTGAAGTCGGTTTTTTCTAAAATGCTTTCCACAAAAGTGGCACCAGAAAGATCACAATTTTTAAAAACGGCCAAAGATAAATCGGTATTCGAAAAATCAGCTTCTTTTAGGAGGCAGTCTATAAAATTGGTTTTCTTCAATTTTTTATAAATGAAAGTAGAATAATCTAATACACAATCTTGAAAATTCATCGAAAATAAAAAACTATTACAAGCGCTAAAATCCAATCCCATTAATTTACAGCCAATAAATTTGATGTTTTTTAATCCCGTATTTCTCAAAGTAGCCAAAGAAAGATTGCAATTTTTAAAAGTGCAATCTAGAAAGTCGTTATGACTTAAATCACTTTTAGAAAAATTGCAATTAATGAATTCGCAGTTTACAAATTCGACATTGGCTAAACTCTGATCCGAATAATCAATCGTTTCAAAAGTTCGGTTTTGGTATAATTTTGATTCCATATAAATTTAAAAGGCTTGTAAAGTTTTATTCTAATTCGATACAATCGAAAATACTATTGTTTTGAAGTAATGCGGTTACATTCAGCTCGCTGTCAACTCTCAGAATGTTATCGCAATCTTCGAGGTCAAAATTCCACAAAGAATTAGGTAATAATTCATTTAGAAGTACAGAGGCCGATTCAAATTTGGATGGGCTGTCAACGGAAGTTTTAAAAACATAAATCATAATTTGCATTTTTGAGGAAGCAAATTTCTGAAAAGCACCCGCATATTTGTTAGGATTCTATAATCAATAATTAGGACTTATCAATCATTTTTCGATACCGAATAGGAGAGATTCCTTCTGCTTTTTTAAAAAATCGACTAAAGTAAGATTGATCTTCAAAGCCTACTTGCGTTGCGATTTCACCTACAGAAAGTGTGGTTTGGAACAATAAATATTTGGCCTCTAGCAATATGTTTTCGTCAATCCATTTTACAGCAGATTTTCCTGTTACATTTTTGACACATTTGTTTAAATGATTGGGAGTAACATTTAGCATCGAGGAATAGTAATTGACCTGATGTTGGGTTTTAATATGGTCATGAATCAATTCTTTAAATTTCCCCGTAATTGCTTCTGCCGCCGAGATGCTTTTAGAAGTTTTTACCGCATTTTTATTCATTTCATAAAACAAAGTAATCAGATACGACTGAACAATATTTAAATCTGTAACCGTTTTTTCAGAATATTCCTTTTTCAATCGTTCCAAAATATTGGTAATTGGAGTAATATCTTCGGGAGCAAGTTTAATTTTGGGATCTCCTGAAATTTTTAGAAAGTCAAAATCATTGAGCAGTTCACGGCTGCCATATTTCCGAATCAATATATCGGGATGAAATTGGCAGATATAACCTTTATGAATGTTGTTGACATTATCAAGCGAAAAAATCTGACCAGCAGGAACCATAATCATTTCGTTATCGGTCGTGGCATATTCCTGATACCCCAATTTCATAACATGCTGACCTGACGAAATAAAAATCAAAGTATGGCAAGAATGTTTTGAAGGCGGAACAGGATGTTGCATCTGCATCATTTCTTCGATTTCCAAACAGAAAAAATGATCAGAATTCGATTTGAAAAGCACATGAATAGGATTGTCTTCTCCTAAAAACTTTTCTCGAAACCCTTTTGGATTATAGGTTTTTATTTTCTCCGCCTGCTTTTTCATTTTAATAATATAATCTAAAATCAAGCAGTTTGCAGAGATTGTAATGTTTAGCATACAGATCTTCAACAACTTCTATTATATTGTCGTTTTCTTGATACAAGCTAAAAAAAGCTTTGTCAATTGTACTGCAACTAGCAATTTTATTATACGTAGAGCCGTAGCCAGAAATGGCTCTCGCTCCAGTTATGTCTAAGAAATATTGCGCTTCTTCTTCATTTAAATCTAAAACCTTAAGATTGGCAAAATGAATAATTTTACCCTTCATTTTTCCTTCAAACAATTCGGCAATTTCTTCAATGCTGTAATAATAATCGTGAAGACAGATATTATTTTCCTGACCAGGCATGGCTAAATAAATGATTTCATAATCTTTGAAATTGTGATCTTCGTAAAGCAAAATATTCAGACTTTCTTCTAAACCTTCGATCGTATCGCAAGTTTTATGAATGCTCGAAATACCTTGGTCTATGGCCAATTCTTCCAAACATTTTACCACATTGGTCTGTGTATGATCGTCTATATCTTTAACGCCTTCAAGGCAGAAAATAAATTTTTCACTATCCATGCAGTTATTCTTTCTGGTTTTAAATTTTTTACTGGTTCTCGCAAATGTATTTTTTATATCATAAAATCCAATAGCGAAAACAGACTTTAACGTCTTTTTTGGATTTTAAATTTAGGTTAGAGCATCGTAAAATTTTAAACGTATTTTTGTAAACCGAAAATAAATTACACATGATACAAATTAATCAAACGGCATCATTTGCGGTTGAAGAGATATTATTCTGTTTTGCGCTCGAATCTGAAGCCGCAGAAGTTTTTAAAGATCACAATGTCTTAATTACCGGAATCGGAAAAGTAAATGCAGCTTACGAATTGACAAAAGCCATTCAAAAGAAAAGGCCGTCTGTAATCATAAATCTAGGTTCGGCGGGAAGTAGCTGTTTTCAAAAAGGAGATGTAATTTGCTGTACCAAATTTGTACAAAGAGATATGGATGTTCGCGGTTTGGGTTTTGCATTATACGAAACGCCACTTTCTGGTTTGCCGCCACTTTTAGAATATGGTTTGTTAATGGATAATCTTCAAGAAGGCATCTGCGGAACTGGAGATAATTTTGAAATGGGACATTGTTCAGACGCTTACAATGTGGTTGATATGGAAGCCTACGCCTTAGCCATGATTGCCATGAAAGAAAATATTCCGTTTTTAAGTTTAAAATATATTTCTGATGGAGCCGATGATAATGCTGCAGAAGATTGGACGATTCAAGTTCATAAAGCGGCTATTGCTTATGGTAAAATTTTGGGATTGATTGAAGAAAATAAAGAAGCCATTTCTTAGTTGAAATGGATTATTACCTTGTTAATAAATCTGTTTTCTACTCTCTTTAGTCTTCACTGAAGCGCTATGCAAAATGTCTCTAACTTGTACAGTTTTTTATAAAGGACACTTTTTATAAAGGCTCAAAGTTTAATTTAATTTTGAATTAAGATAGTTTCATCTAACTATATTTTTTGATTTACTTATTAAGTTCATAATAATTGTTTTCTCCATTACATTTTAAATTTATTGCTTTAGGAAAACCATTATCAAGATTAATGATATTCTTTTCCTTGCAATCTTTGTTGCCGAAATATAGTTTACATTTCTTCAATATAGTGGGGAGTTCATTAATATGGCTTAAATAATAATATCCAAAAAATTGCTTTTTATCAGTATATATAAAAATATGATTTTCAGCACTTGGACTATTTTTTAAATTAAAAATAAATGATGAAATAACAATATAATATTTTCCTTGATTAGTCTTTACTTCTCCTAAGTATCTACCTTGAAATCTTTCAGAATCATTTATTTTTTTATAAGATAATATTTTCTGATTTTTACTTATGAGCTTTAAATTAAAAAGATTTCTCTCTTTTTTGTAGTCAAAATAATTTTGTGAAAAAATATTGTTTGTAAGGAAGATGAATGTTAGTATCAGAATTGTTCTCATATTGGAGTTTTAACTATAGTATGCATATGTTTAATCATTTCTTTAATCAATTTTAAAGCCTCAGTAGACGTTTTACGAATAATGATTTTATTCTTTTTGTCTTTTATTAAAGCCGTGAACTGATTGTCTTCTATATTAATATCAACGATAGTTCCGCCATATTTTAAAGTAGTTTCTGCAATTGCAACAGGCAAGTTTGTTGCTCCAGAAGTTCCTAGAATAAAAAGTATTCCAGAATTTTTGGCAATTTTCAAAGAACTGAACTTTTTATTTGTTTGTTCGTCATAATATTCGTCAAACCACAGAATATTTGGTCTCATCCAACTTCCGCAACTTTTACATTTTAAAAGCTCTATTTCTCTTTCGGTTAAATCTTCATCAATCTCTTTTCCTTTTACTTCTTCAGGTAGATCTATGATTTCTCTGCAGCCGTTTGAACACTTTATTTGTCTATTATTTCCATGAATTTCAAAAATTCTTTCTGTTCCGCTTAATCGGTGTAAGTTGTCTATATTTTGAGTAATCAGATGAAATCTGTCTTTTAAAATGTTTTCAATTTCGACCAATTCGTAATGGCTCGCGTTTGGTTTTGCATTTTCGAACATTTTTTTTCGAAATAATGAATATTGCCAAACTTCCTCAGGATTTTCTTTGAAGTATTTAAAAGTCCCAAATTCTTCAGGTTTATGAAATTTAGTTCCCTTGATCCAAATACCATCAACACCTCTATAGGTCGGAATTCCACTTTCAGAAGAAATTCCAGCGCCCGTTAAAAAGGTAAATAGGTTTCTTTTATTTTTAGTTGAAACTTGTTTTATTATGTTTTCTAATTGTTCCATGTTAAATGAAAAAAGGATAAATCTTTTTGGATTAAATATAGACTAAAAATTATTATCTAGAAATTCTGAGCCTTTATGAATTGCTCCAGCGGAGCAAAATATTTATAGCATAATTTAAATCCTCAGATTCAAAAAGCTCCAGCGGAGCGACATATAAATTCTTATTGGTAATATATCGTTTTAAGACAAACAAAGTAAATACGCCTCATAACACAAAACTGATAAGTATTTGATGGGGTATTTTATGGAAATGAATGAGTTTGATTTAATACAGCTTTAAAGAAACTTTTTAACTTTATAATCTTCATATTTTACTAACTAAAGATCCTCAAAACCAAAATGATTTTAACTATGAAAAAGATAATGATGTTGTGTTGTACTTTTCTCCTAATTGGAAAAACAATAGCACAGGAAATTCCGTTGGTATCTAACATTTCATCTCGAAACAATATTACGTTAAACGGAAAATGGAGATATATTGTAGATCCTCTCGAAAACGGATATTATAATTATCGTTTAGAGCCTTTTAAAGACAATGGCTTTTTCGAAAATAAAAAATGGAATACCACAGAGTTGAGCGAATATAATTTCGCAACCTCATCAGTTATGGATATTCCGTCTGATTGGAATTCGAAAGATCAAAGATTGTTTTTTTACGAAGGAACGGTTTGGTTTCAGAAAGATTTCAATTATAAAAAAGATGCCAAGACCAAAGGAATTCTTCATTTTGGAGCTGTCAATTATGATGCGAAAGTCTACGTAAACGGAAAACTGGCAGGAACGCACATTGGAGGTTATACACCTTTTAATTTTGATGTAACCAATTTATTAGTCGACGGAAATAATTTCGTCGTAGTAAAAGTCGACAACAAACGCCACAAAGACAATGTTCCAACGGTAAATATGGATTGGTGGAATTACGGCGGTATTACCAGAGACGTAACTTTGGCTCAAGTTCCGAATACGTATATCGAAGATTATTTGGTTCAATTGGATAAAAAAGAAAAAGGAAAAATTTCGGGCTGGATAAAACTAAACAGCGAATTGGCAAATCAAACGGTTTCGGTTTCCATTCCAGAATTGAAAATTAAAAAAAGCGTTACGACCGATGCTAAAGGAATTGCCTCTTTTGAAATCAAAGCCAATCCTGTTTTATGGACACCTGAAAAACCAAAATTATATGATGTAACCATTTCTAAAGCAGATGAAAATATCGCTGACCAAATTGGTTTTAGAATCATTGAAGCCAAAGGCAAGGAAATTCTGTTAAATGGAAAAAAAGTCTTTTTACGCGGAATCAGCATTCATGAAGAAGCGCCTTTTAGATCTGGAAGAGCTTGGTCTCAAGACGATGCCATTACGTTATTGACTTGGGCAAAAGAATTAGGCTGTAATTATGTTCGTTTGGCGCATTATCCGCACAACGAAAATATGGTCAAACAAGCCGAAAAAATGGGATTAATGATTTGGTCTGAAGTTCCGGTTTATTCGGACGATTTCGTGGACAAATCCAGATACGTATGCCAATGCCGAACACCAATTGCATGACATGATTTACAGAGATAAAAACCGTTGCGGAATCGTAATTTGGTCAATTGCCAATGAAACGCCTCATGGCGATGATCGTGATATTTTCTTAAGTAAACTGGCAAAATATGCGCGTACGCAGGATAATTCTCGTTTGATTAGTATGGCGATGGAAGTTACTTCGAGCTCCAATAATATCAATACGCTTCACGACAATATGAATGAATATGTAGATATCGTAAGTTTCAATCAATACTTAGGTTGGTATAGAGGAACTAATGAATCTTGCAAAGACATGCAATGGGTAATTCCGTACAACAAACCCGTTATTGTCAGCGAATTTGGAGGCGAAGCGTTACAAGGTTTGCACGGCGACAAAAAAGAACGCTGGAATGAAGAATATCAGGAAGAATTGTACATTCAAAATACACAAATGTTCAACAGAATTGAAGGTTTAGCAGGAGTTTCGCCTTGGATTCTAGTTGATTTTAGATCGCCAAGAAGACAATTGCCCAATATTCAGGATTTCTTTAATCGCAAAGGTTTAGTTTCTGATCAAGGAATTAAAAAGAAAGCTTTTTATGTTATGAAAGATTGGTATGCACAAAAAGAAAAAGAATATAAGTAAACTGGATTTTTAAAATTTATTTTTGTCTGAAAAGTTGTATTTTTGTCATGATGCAAAAATAAGTTTCTATTTACTGTTTTTCGGTATCATACAGAACAAATTATGTAAGATACATATTTCTTATTTTTAAAGTCGTAATTATTATCTTTGAACTATGAGTACATTAACCAGACCAAATCACATCGGTAGAAAAATAAGCCGTATTCGTGAACTGAAAGACATGAAACAAGAAGCATTGGCACAGGCGCTAGGAACAAACCAGCAAGCTGTTTCTATTATGGAAAATAGTGAGACTATTGATGAAGAGAAACTAATTCAAGTTGCTAAAGCTTTAGGCGTAAGTGTTGAAGCTATTAAGAATTTTTCTGAGGAAGGAGTAATTAATTATTTTAATACTTTCACAGAAAATGATTTTAGCCATAGTCAAGGAACTAATTTTGGAAGTAATAATGTATGCACATTTAATCCATTAGATAAATTAATAGAATCTGTTGAAGAAAATAAAAAGCTTTACGAACGCCTTCTACAAGCTGAAAAAGATAAAATTGAATATTTAGAAAAGCTATTGAAAGAAAAATAGTCCTTAGTATAAAATAGTAAATGTAAAACCTTCAAAGTCATTTTGATTTTGGAGGTTTTTTTGTGTTTTTTCCTTAATTTTAATTTGAAAAATTACAAGACTTAAATGGAAGTAGAAATTATCATAAGATTGCTTTTAGCCGCATTTTGGGGAGCTTTAATTGGAGCTGAAAGAGAATATAGAGGAAAAGCCGCGGGTCTCCGCACCACAATAATGATTTCTGTCGGAGCTTGTTTTTTTACCTTAATGTCCCAATGGATCGGAGGAGCTGGAAATCCAGACCGTATAGCTTCTAATATTGTAACCGGTTTAGGTTTTCTATGTGCGGGAGTAATCTTTAGATCAGACAATCATGTTTCGGGAATTACAACGGCAGCGACAATATGGTCGGTTGCGGCAGTTAGTATGGGAGTAGGAGCGGGTTATTACTTTGCTTCGGCTTGTGCAGCACTTATGATTCTTATAATTCTAACGATGCTAACTTTTCTTCAGGATAAAATTGACCTCATCAACGAACATAAAACGCTTCGAATAACCTTTAGACGCTCAGATGCTGGCCATGCAAGATGTAAAGAGCTTTTTTCGACTTACGGCATAAAAGCTAAACTGTTAGTGCAACATCGTACTGTAGATCATATTATTTTAGAGTGGCAGATACACGGTTCTAAACATGCTATAGAATCTTTGTATGCTTCGCTTTTGCAAGATCCAATTTTTGAGGAATTAGTTTTATAAAAATAAGAATAATGAATTTTAATTTACAACCCGTTTTAGAAAATGATCTTTGTGTTCTATCTCCTTTAGAAGAAAAAGATTTTGATGCATTATACAAAGTGGCTTCCGATCCAAAAATTTGGGAACAGCATCCAAACAAAGACCGATGGAAAAAAGAAGTCTTTGAAAACTTTTTTGAAGGTGCCATGAAAAGTAAAGGCGCTTTTAAAATTATAAATAAGGAAACAGGAGAGGTTCTTGGAAGTACACGATTTTACGATTTTGATAAAGAAGACGACAGCATTTTTATAGGTTATACTTTTTATGCTGTTTCGTGCTGGGGAAAAGGCGTAAATCAAAGTGTGAAAAAGACCATGCTGGATTATCTTTTTCAATATGTCTCGAAAGTGAAATTTCATATTGGTTCAGAAAATATCCGATCACAAATTGCAATTTCAAGAGTAGGAGCAGAAAAAGTGGCTGAAGAGGAGGTGGCTTATTTTGGAGAAAATCCAAAATGGAATTTTGTGTATCAAATAGATAAAGAGGATTGGAAAAGAGAAAAGCCTTAAACATCTTGTTTAAGGCTTTTCTCTTTTTATACAATTGATTTTTTATTTCACTAAATAATCAATTTGATCGGCTTCGCAAAGTCTGAAATAACCAAAAGCGAAATTATTAGCATCGGAAGTGTTTACAATATTTCCTCTAATATTTCCTGGAGGAACAGAAAAAGGATTTGAACTGGAAGCTTCCAAAATTAATTTCCAGTAATTATAGAAGTTTTTAGAAACGCCTCTGTGCGTAATTGTAACCGTATTTCCAGGTTTCATTTTGTCTTCATTAGAATATCTTGTACTGATTTCGTTTCCGTTATAAAATTCATCATTTGTAATTTCATATTCGGGATAAATCAAAAATGAAGCTTGATAATCGGTTACATAATAATTGATCTGATCTGCTGGGTCGTTGTAATAAAAAGTCAATTCAATGATATCTGTTCCGTCAAAATCAGGAACAATCTTTTGTTCAATTTTATTGATTGGAGTTGTAGAAGTTAACTTTTCTGTTGCGGTAAAACTTTGCCCTTCAGCATTGATGAATAATTTATAATCGGCATCAATTACAGGAATAAAATTGGTGCATTTGTAAACTCCTGCCTCAGTTTCGTTAAAGGTAAAAACATCTCCGTTACTGTTTTCTATTCGTACTTGCGCGCCAGAAACTTTTGGCGTAGAATTGTTGTAATAAGGAGCCGTTTTACTAATTTTTATAGTTTGTTCTTTTCCGTCAGTTCCTTTTTTCCAGATTATTTCAGCATCGATAACCAGTTTCGTTTCGCCAGTTTCCAGATCCAGATTGACTACATCTTCGCAAGAAGCAAAAGAAAAAACAAAAAGAAGACTTATTAATGCCAATGCTCTGTTCATTATCGTATATTTTTTCAATTTATTCATAGCATTAAAATTTAAAATTATAAGAAACTCCAGGTACAATTCCGAAAATAGAAAGCCTTCTGGTTTCATTTGCTCCTGTATCTTCATTGGTTGTAAAACTCATAGAAGCCGCATTTTTTCTGTTGTATATATTATAAAGGCTGAATACCCAATAGCTCTGCCATCCTTTCTTTTTGTCTGGTTTTGGCGTGTATGTAGCCGCAACATCTAAGTGATGGAAAAGAGGTAATCTATTTTCGTTTCTCAAAGAATAATTCGGAATATGAATGCCTCCCATTTCATAATAACCATTGGCATACGTTACCGGCTGTCCAGATTGTAATGTGAAATTTCCATTAAAAGACCATTTCGGGTTTAGTTCATAACTTCCCACAATACTCAAATTATGCAGTTTGTCGTAACCAGACAAATACCAGTCGCCATTTGCAATTCCTGGTTCTTCTGGAGTTCTTCCAGGTGTTTTTTGTTCTGCTCTAGATAAAGTATAAGAAACCCATCCTGTGAAAACGCCTGTATTTTTTCTGAATAACAATTCTAAACCATAAGATCTGGCTTTTCCGTTTAGAATAACTTGCTCAATATTGTTGTTAGCCAAAACATCAGCGCCGTCAATATAGTCAATACGATTTTGAACATTTTTATAGAATAATTCGGTTTCTAAAGAGTAATCTCCGTCTTTGAAATTTCTGAAATAACCCATCGCATATTGATCCAAAAGCTGAGGTTTTGTGAAAGGTCCGCTTGGTGTCCAGATGCTCATTGGCAACGGTGACTGTGTATTTGATAAAATATGAATGTACTGTGCCATTCTATTGTAACTTGCTTTTACAGAAGTTTCGTCGTTAAAAGCATAAGACAATGCAGCTCTCGGTTCAAAATTATTGAAGCTGCTGATTTTTTTTCCTTTTCCATAAGAAATGCTTCCGTTTGGAGTTCCTTCCTCATAAATATTGTATAAAGGATTATAAACGACAGCCTGATTGTTTTCGTAAGTGCTGATGGTTTCGTCTCCTAAACGGTAAAACATGCTGTAACGAAGTCCATAGCGGAAAGTCAGTTTTTCTGAAATCTGATTTTCAAAATCGACAAAAGCAGAAGTTTCTAAAGCATATTTTTTATCCAGTTGCATATAATTGAACTGCGAATCTGAAGAAGTCGGTTTTACAACGCCAGGATTGAAATTATAATACAATCCATCAATTCCATAATTGATTTTAAACTTCTCAGATTGTTGGAAATTCCAATTGTATTTCAATCCGTAGCTCGCAATATTGCTATCCCATTTAAAACTTTCAATTGGAATTTCTAGATTGAATCTGTAATCACTATAGAAAACCGATAAATTGCTGTTCAAGCGATCAGTAAATTTATGTTTCCAGTTTAAAATCCCCATTGTGCTTCCGTACGTACTTGCAAAACGATCATTAATATCGAATAAATCATTTCCGAAATAACCCGAAAACGAAAGCGTATTCTTGGCATTAAAACGATAATTTAATTTAGCATTCAAATCATAAAACATCGCTGAGTTATTATTATCTGCCAATTTCATAAATAAATGCGCATAAGAAGCACGCCCAGAAACAATAAAAGAACCTTTTTCTTTTTCTAACCGCAACCTTGAACTAAAAGACGGCTGGAGATAATTCCAATTCCTCCATTTACTTTATATTCTTCAAAATCCCCAGTTTGTTGTGTTACATCTAAAACAGAAGAAACACGTCCTCCAAATTTTGAAGGAATTCCCCCTTTGTATAAATCTAAACCGTTAACGATATCGGCATTAAAAATAGAGAAGAATCCAAACATATGCGAATCTGCATAAACCGGAGCACCATCCAAAAGAATTAAATTCTGATCGGCAGCACCACCTCGAACATTAAAACCTGATGAAGCTTCTCCCGCATTAGTAACTCCAGGAAGAGTTAAAATTGATTTTAAAGGATCTGGCTCGCCCATAGCAACAGGAATTTTTTTAATTTCCTGCATCGAAAGCTTATTAACACTCATTTGAGTTGCTTTAATATCGGCAGCTTTATTGTTCATTACAATAACTTCTCCCAATTGCTGGCTATCTGGATCTATATTGAAATTGATTTTATTGTCATCTGTAACAGAAACTCGTTTTTCCTCATTTTTAAATCCAACATAACTTACTTGAACCGTATAATTTCCGTCAGGAACTTCAATACTATAATTTCCATTAACATCTGTTACAACTCCTGTTTCCAATTCTTTAATAAAAACGTTGGCGCCAATAACGGGTTGTCTTTCATCATCAAAAATGCGACCTGTCAGCTTATTTTTTTTTTAACTGTTTTTTGAGTTTGAGATTTCTGTTTGACAAAAATATTATTGCCCGAAATAGAAAACTGTACAATCGAAGTTTGATTTAATTCAGAAATAAGGTTCTCGATTTCGATAGTCTTAAAAGTGCTTTTTTTCGTAAAATATTTTTTATTCGTATCAATTTGGTCTGTAAAAGCAAATTTAAAATCGGTTTGATTTTCAATCTGCTTGAAGAACTCTTTTAATGTCGTATTTTGATCTACAGTTATGGTAACGCTCTGAGCTGACATACATAAACTGAATAAAAAAAAGCATGCTGAAATTATATGCTTCATGAAATTTTGTATTTTTGAATATTATTAAATGGAATAACCTCGTGTTATCCTGAAAATTAGGAGGATGTGGAGTTTCGCGGCTTACATCCTTTCTTGTTTTTATTGAAAAGTGATCTGTTTTAAATCTTCATTTATTTCAAAATTTAGGTTATACATTTCTGATATTAATTGTAAAATTGTTTTTAAATCTTCCTTTTTATTGATGCGAATTGTAATTTTCTGATCAAGATTTTCTTTCGGAATATTGACTTTGTAACCATATTTTTCTTCAATGTATTGACTGATAACCGACAGTTTTTCGTTATCAAAATCTATAAATCTGCTGAATTCTGTTACTGAAGCCGTTTGGTTTCCGTAGGTAAATTTATCACCAGGTTTCAAAATCCATTTTTGGTTTTGGCCTTTTACATTCATTTGAACGCTTCCTTCAAAAAGTTCAACGGTCACTTCTTCATTTTTAGATTCTTTAACTGTAAAAGAAGTTCCTAAAACGGTAGTTGTTGTTTCATCGCAAAAAACCTGAAAAGGATGCTGTTTGTCTTTTTTAACTTTAAAATAAGCCTCACCATCAATTTCTATTTTTCTGTTTAAAGCAAAATTGTTTCCGTAAATAATTTTAGAATTTGGACCTAGTTCTACTTTTGAGCTGTCTGGTAAAACAATGTACTTTATTGCTGAGGTTGTATTTTCGATTACATTTTCGGCCAAAACTATATTTTCAGCAGCAGTTTCCTGGTTGAAATAAATTCCAGTTCCAATAAGTGTAAAAAGTAAAACCGAAGCCGCCGCATAAAGATGCCAAGGTTTAAATTTTCTTTTCTTCTCAGAAAATGTTTTAGCATGGAATTGTTCCCACGAAGCTTCTTTTTCGCTGTCTGAATGAGAAAGGGGAGACTCTTCCCATAACTTTTTAAATTCCTCGTCAAATTTTTCCTGATCCATTTTTTTAGGTGTAAATGATTTGACAATGAAATCCTTGTTTGTTAAAAACACCGTAAACCATTTCTTTTATGTCTCGATTAGTTTCGATTTTAAGGATGTTTTCTTGTCCTTGACGATCAAAATTTATGATACAATCAGAAATAATAAAATGTAAATAAGCTACAAGTAAACTTGCGTCTTTCATTGTTTTTACATTAGTTTTATACGCTTCGATATGCATTTTTAGTTCTTGTTTTTTAGTATAACAAACGAGAACTAAAAAGTTCCTAATGGTTTTCGATTTTTTTTCGAATAAATTTACTGGCGAGATAAATATGATTGGCAATGGTCTTTTCAGAAAGATCCGTTATTTCTGCAATCTCCTTATAGCTAAGGTTTTCCAGTTTGTGTAAAGTAAATATTTTTTGCTGCTGCTCTGGAAGCTGATTTATGAAATTTTGTAGTTTTTCTTGTCTTTCTTCAAAAATGCCAGTGTCAGTTTCTTCATCTAGCATTTCAACTTGAGAAGGATCAAGCTGTACTATTTTGTTTTCCCTGTTAACATGATTGATAATAATGTTCTTGCAGATAGTAAAGATTTGTTTGTCGAATAACACCTCTTCGTTAAGGAGTTCTCTTTTATTATATAATCTTATGAAAGTTTCCTGAACAAAGTCTTCGGGAGTAAGTACAGAAGAATGGAATCGTTTGGCAATATTTATAAGTTTATCGTAATAGTTGAAGTAGACTTCTTTGAAAGCTGCTTCATTACCTTTTTTTAAACTTAAAATAATTTTTTTATTGTCCATAACGAAAATATCGTGACTAGCTTCCTAGTTCTAAACTCATTGGAGTCAATATTATTGTATTCAGAAATTGAGTAATCCCAAGTGAGAATGTAATAAGTTACAAAGAACCGTAATTTAATTTAAGATTTGACGCTTTTGTTGGAGAAATGTTACAGTATAATCAAATAAAAAACCCTTGAATTGAAATGCCAAGGGTTTATTTTTTTTTAAATAGGATTATTAAATGCTGAGCACCATTTGAATATCAACTCTATTATAAGATGAAGAAATTCCGGTTATTTCTTTAAAACCTAATTTTTCATACAGTTTAATAGCAGGTTTCAGTTTGGTGTTGCTTTCCAGATAAATTTTAGAAGCACCTTTGTCTGTGGCCCATCTTATTGCCGATTCAGCCAATAATAATCCAATGCCTTTTCCTTGGGCTTTTGGACTTACAGCCATTTTTGCTAATTCGTAGTCATAATCTTTTTCGTCACTTTTGATTAAGGCGCAAACGCCTAAAACTTCATCATTTAAAATAGCAGAAAAAATTTCTCCGCCTTTATTTATAATATATTCTTCGGCATGATCGAGAACTTTTACGTCATTGGGTTCAACCTCAAAATAAGTTGAAATCCATTCTATGTTTAAATCCTTGAAGCTTTTTTGATACTTCGGATTATAAGTTGTTATTTCTACTTGGTCTTTGTTCTTCATAATGCTATTAAATACTATTTTTTATTATTTTGCCCAATTTTTCCAAATCAGATTCTACGCGTTCATTCCATTCCAAAGCATAATTTAATCGCATACAGTTGTTGTATTGATTGTACTGCGAAAAAATTCTTCCAGGAGCAAAATTGATTTTCTGGGTTAGGGCAGTATTGAATAATTCTGTGGTTGATATTCTTTCATCCAATTCCAGCCAGAGCATAAAACCGCCTTTAGGCTGTGCAATTTTGGTGTTATCTGGAAAATAGTTTTCTACGGCGCGATTCATTTGGAGATAATTGGCGTAAAGTTTATTTCTAAATGTTCTTAGATGATGATCGTAACGGCCATGTTCTAAGAAATCGGTAATCACATCCGAATACAAGGAAGAATTGCAAACGGTCTGAACCAGTTTCTGACGGATGATTTTGTCTTTAAATTTTCCTGGAGCAATCCAACCAACACGATAGCCGGGCGCAAGAGTTTTAGAAACAGATCCGATCCACAAAACCAAACCAGCTTCGTCATAAAACTTGCAAGGTTTAGGGCGCTCTGAACCAAAGTATAGATTACCATAAATATCATCTTCAATCAATGGGACATTATATTGCGTGATCAGTTTAACCAATTCCTTTTTGTTTTCGTCAGGCATTTGAAATCCCATCGGATTATTGAAATTGGTAATAAAACAGCAGGCCTTAATTTCAGGAAGCATTTTTTTTAAGGCATCAAGATCTAATCCAGACAAAGGATGGGTCGGAATTTCAACCGCTTTCAGACCCAATACCTTAATTGCTTGAAGTATTCCAAAATATGCAGGACTTTCTACAGCGACGCTATCTCCAGGAGATGTCACGGCCATAAGGGCATTGTACATGGCATGCATAGCGCCGGAGGTAATTACAAGATCATCTTCCGTAATTTTTCCCTCCATGACCAATGCCCATTTGGCAATGGCGCGTCGAAGCTCTTCAGATCCTTGAACAGGTTCGTAGGCTGTGCCGGCATCGCCTCTATTTCGTACAGCATGGATGATTCCTTTGTTAAGTTTGGCAACCGGAAGGAAATTCTTTCCAGGTAATCCGAGTGCAAATTGTGTTACATCGGTTTGATTGATGGTGCCGAAAACTTTATCAATTAAATCTTCTGGTGTATTCTCTTTTTCGTGGTTATCTATACTTGCGATTGTAGGAAGTGCCGTTGTGCGTTGCGAACTTTTACTCACATAATATCCCGTTTTGGGGCGAGATTCTATTAATGAACGGCTCTCCAGTTCTAAATACGCTTGTTTAATGGTGTTTAAACTAACATTATACAGCTTTTGTGCACTTCTAACGGAAGGAAGTTTGTCGCCAAGCGAAAGAGTTTCATTGTGAATTTGATCCTCAATAATTTTGGCAATTTTTAAATATAATGTTTCTCGATTTTTCATTTTTTCTTTTCCGTTAAGCGACTAAAAGCTCAGACAATGAACAAAATGCTCTGTACTTTGTCTCAATTGTTTAGCGTTATTGAAATTGGCATTTCTCTTTTTCTTTAAAAAATTCTGAATGTATTCATTAAATATTGTTCTGTCTTCATTAGTCAAACTTCCGTCATCATATATTTGAAATATAATTTCGTTTTTGTCATCTAATATTAAACTTGCAAACGAATTAATTTTATTGTCTTTTTCGCAAAGAAGAAAAGGTATTCCAAAAAGCATTTTATCTTTAGCTTTCACATTACTATTTTTATTGAAGATATTTTGTAAAATCTCCATGTCAAATATATATACCTCTCTAAAAGTTCTTTTTTCCTGTGTTGTTGCTTTAGATTCCATATCTTTTTTTAGCAAAATTATCGCTCTTAAAGATTTGGGTACAGATACAGAAAATACTTTTTTTAGGGGTACAGATTAAAAGTAATGTTTTTATTTGAGTCGGTAAAAACTGAGGAAGACTTTTTATAGTAGGAGGAATTAATTGGGAATTACAGTTGGATTTGAAGTTATTTTATCCATCCTGTTTTTCTCCTCCATTCAAGTGCTTCTTGTTTTCGTTTTTCGAAATCTTCAGGAGGTAATTGATTTTCTTGTATTATTTGATTTCGAATAAGTTCGGTTTGCTCTTCCAGAGAGTTGAGTCCGATAGATTGTCTTCTTTGATTTACCATTTGTAGGTCATCGAATAAATTTGGACTTAAATTTCCTTCTTCATCCCAATCAAATTGGGTTCCGTAAAGTTGTGGATTTCCTTCCAAGACGGCTATTCTGTCTGTTAAATAGGCAAGATTAATAGGGTCTGCTTGATTTTCTTTGACTGCATTTTGCAATTGCTCCGCACATCGTTTCATGAAATCTGGAGATCCAATAGAATGTTGTATGATTAGCCAAGCAGCTTCGCTTGCTTCTTTCCCAACTTTATCAATCGTCGGATAACCGATTGTGTTTATGATTTCATTTAAGATTATTGCATTTTGTTTATGCAGCTTTTCCATTTCTTCATCATATCCTTCAAAAAGTTTTTTGTTTTCAATAAGCTTGTTTCTCAATTTGAGATCAGCATTTTTCAACTCAATTATTCTTTCGGAAATGATTTTGTTATCCATTTGATATTGGTTAAAAGAATTAACTAGAAATGGTTTTTAATTTACAAAAGATGGTCTGTAGATAAAATTAATTATCCTCCTTTTCCAAATCTGCAGCAGAAATCTGATCTAAGATGTTGGTTTGATTTGGCGAAATGTAGTTTTTATTTTCGCTAATTTGCTCTTTCTTAAAAAGTAGATCAAGCGCATTGTAAAGTTTTAATAAAACATCTTTGTCTTCTTTGGCAATATCTAAAGCAGTATTGAAATTAAAAACATAATTATTAGAATTACGTACTTCTACTTTTATAGTTTTAGATGTGATCTTAAATTTTACTATGTCCATATGTTATAAATTACCTCTGCAAAATAACTATTTTAATGGCAGTTTTTATGCTTATTTTTTGATTTTTTAATTACAAAGAATTTTTATTTTCTTCTTTCAATTTCAGAAGTACATCCATTGCTTTCAGAGCGTCATTTTCATCAACAAATATATGGTCGTGTAAATAGGCGGCAACTACATTGCAACTAATATTGGCATTTCCTAGTGCTTGAGAAAATGCAGCGGTTAAACCCACAGCGGCTAAAGAAGAATGAACTTCTAAAGTAATCCAAGAAGCAATATAAGAGAAATGAAGATTAAGCTCTTCTGCAAAATGTTTTTCTAATACTACAGTAATCCCTTCTTTTTCTTTAAATAGAAACAAAATTTTTGAAAAAGGAACTTGTTCTAGAGAATCTACTTTTGTAAAAACATATTTCCCTTCATTAAGAATAGGATTAAGATTCTCCAAAATAGTATTTAAATTTATTTCGCCTTCCATAAAATTAGGACTGTTTTTTATTTAAAAATAATAAAAAACCCTTAAACATTTCTGTTTAAGGGTTTTACCTTCTAAGTAGCGAGGACGGGAGTTGAACCCGTGACCTCAGGGTTATGAATCCTGCGCTCTAACCAACTGAGCTACCTCGCCTGGACTGCTATCATGAATTCCTGATTGCGGGTGCAAAGATATAAATATTATTAAAGCATACAAGCATAAAATGAAGAAAAAAAAATATTTTTAAAAATGCATTGTTTTTGGACATATATTCTTATATTTCGAAAAAAATTAAAGTAGCACATGGATTCAAAAATACGTTACGAAATAGAGTTTCCGATCAATTCTTCGCCGCAATTATTGTATCAATATATATCAACTCCATCAGGTTTACAAGAATGGTTTGCTGACAATGTTAATTCAAGAGGTGAATTTTTTACCTTTATGTGGAATGATTCACAAGAAAAAGCGCGTCTGGCTTCAAAAAAATCTGGAGAAAAAGTAAAATTCAAATGGGTTGATGATAGCAGTAAAGATACTGAGTACTTTTTTGAACTTCATATTTTAGTCGATGAATTGACTAAAGATGTATCGCTTATGGTAGTCGATTTTGCCGATAAAGATGAATTAGGCGAAGCTAAACAATTGTGGGAGAATCAGATCTCAGATCTAAAACATCTTATAGGTTCTGTTTAGTAAAAGTCTATTTTATACCTTATATTTGCCCTGAACAAAATTCAGGGTTTTTTTATGATTAATTTTAACGGAAATATAGCGCAGGAAGACAATATGTTAACTCTAAATCGCGCTTTTTTGTATGGTGACGGAATATTCGAAACAGTAAAAATTGTCAATGGGAAGATCTTGTTCCTTGAAGATCATTATTTTAGATTAATGGCTTCAATGCGTGTGGTTAGAATGATGATTCCGATGGATTTTACTATGGAATATTTTGAAGAACAGATTCTTAATTTGGTAAAAGAACAAGGAATTGAGGCTTCAGCACGAGCAAGAATTACCGTTTTTAGAAACGATGGTGGTTTATATCTTCCAAAAAGCAATGATATTTCATTCTTAATCAACGCCATTTCTCTTGGAAATAAAGCGTACAGTATAAATACAAACGAATATGAAGTAGATTTGTATAAGGACTTCTATGTGACAAAACAATTGTTATCGTCTCTTAAAACGACAAATAAGATAATTAATATAACGGGAAGTATTTATGCTAGTGAAAATGACTTGGCTAATTGCATTTTACTGAATGACAGTAAAAATGTTGTAGAAGCGCTTCAGGGAAATATTTTTATGGTAATGGGTAACAAGCTTATTACGCCTCCAGTTTCAGAAGGTGCTTTAAACGGAATTATGCGTAAGCAGATTTTAGCTCTAGCTAAAAAAATAGAAGGTATAGAAGTATCAGAAGAAATAATTTCGCCGTTTGATCTTCAAAAAGCAGACGAATTATTTCTAACTAATGTAATCACGGGAATACAGCCGATAACCAAATATCGAAAAAAAGAGTTTACAGCAAATCTGGCTCATTTATTAGTGCAGCGACTAAATGAATCCATCTCTGAAAATTAATTCAGATATGGATTTTCTGGTGCGTTAGACCAAATAAGATAATCGCCGCCAAGCTCAATAATCTGCTCTTTCCAAAAATGGGTAGTAGATTTTCCGATAATTTTATTTTTGTAATTATTATCAGCAATAATCCAAGAGTTTCCCTGCATTTCATTCTCAAGCTGATTTTCTTCCCAACCAGTGTAGCCTAAGAAAAAACGAATATTATTTTTACTAATAGATCCGTTGTTTATTAAGTCTTTGGTTGACTCAAAATCGCCACCCCAATAAATCCCGTTTGAAATCTCAACACTATTTGGGATTAACTCAGGAATATTGTGAATAAAATAAAGGTTGTCTTGTTCTACAGGGCCGCCGTTATATATCTTAAAGTTAGCATCAATTTCAGGAATCAAGTCATTAATCGTATATTTTAATGGCTTGTTAATTATAAAACCTATTGATCCTTCTTTGTTATGGTCTGCTAATAAAATTACCGATCTATTAAAAGATAAATCTCCAATTATTGAAGGCTCGGCAATAAGCAGGTGTCCTTTTTTTAATTTTTCTGAAATCATACGGTTACAATTTTTATTAAATTTAATCATAAAAAAATTAAAATCACAAAAAAAATCGTTAAACCGCATAAAAAAACCTTCCAGAAGGAAGGTTTTAATTATATTATAAGTTTAGAGAACTTTCTTACTTAGTTCACTGCACCTTCTAATTCAGCACCAGCTTTAAATTTTACAACGTTTTTAGCTGCGATTTTGATAGTTTTTCCTGTTTGAGGGTTTCTACCGTCTCTAGCAGCTCTTGAAGATACTGACCATGATCCGAAACCTACTAATGAAACTCTTCCACCTTTTTTCAAAGTAGTTCCTACATTACCTAAAAAAGACTCTAAAGCTAATTTCGCCGCAGCTTTTGTAATTCCTGCATCAGCAGCGATAGCATCGATTAATTCTGACTTGTTCATAATAATTAGTTATTAATTGTTGGTTAAAAAAAATTGTTAATACACAAATTTAGTAGGAAATCCGTTGCGTGCAAGTGTTTTCTTTATTTTTAGCAAAAATTGTTAATAACTTGCTTTTTTTGTTCATAAAGAGTGTTGTTCATCGATGAAAAACAGGTACAAACCCCTGTTTTACTGACCTTAATACACTTTTGCAACTTCTGAAAAACTCACTCCATTTAATAATTCTGAAGCAAGCATTCTCTTTTTTCCTGGAAATTGTAGACTTAATAACTGAATAAAGCCCTCTTTTATTGCAATCTTGATTTCTTTTTTAGTGCTAATTAGCTTTCCAATCTCATAAGAGTGTGATTCTGAGACTAGTTTGGCTTCGTAAATTTTGATGTTTAATTCTTCATTTTGGTCTTTTAAATAACACCAAGATGCAGGATACGGACTTAATCCTCGGATTAAGTTATTAATTTCTACGCCAGATTTGGTCCAATCGATTTTGCAGTTTTCTTTGTTTAATTTATAAGCGGTTTTAATATCGTCGTTGTCTTCTTGGATTGTTGTGGTAACATTTCCGCTTTCAATAACTTTTAAAGTGTCAATTACAGTTGTGCTTCCTAAATGCATTAAACGATCGTGCAATTGACCTGCCGTTTCTTCTGGTTCAATATTGATTTCAGAATTTAAAATCATGGCGCCAGTATCAATTTTATCATCAATAAAGAATGTTGTAACACCAGTTTTAGTTTCTCCATTAATAATAGCCCAGTTAATAGGAGCGGCACCGCGGTAATTTGGCAATAAAGAAGCATGAAGATTAAAAGTTCCTAAACTTGGCATCTCCCAAACCACTTTTGGCAGCATTCTAAAAGCAACAACGATTTGTAAATTGGCATTTAAAGCTTTTAATTCGGCTAAGAAACTCTCGTCTTTTAAATTGGTTGGCTGTAATAAAGTAAGGTTGTTGGCAAGTGCATATTCTTTTACAGCCGAATATTTTATTTTTTGTCCGCGTCCTGCTGGTTTATCTGCAGCGGTAATTACGCCAACAACATCATAGTTATTTTTAATAATGGTGTCCAAAATGCCAACGGCAAATTCTGGTGTTCCCATAAATATAATTTTCAATTTCTCCATTATGATTTTAAAGTGTATTTATTATTCGCTTGTATAATGATATGATTGTTTTCGAGCAATTCCTGAAGAACCGATAAAATGTCTTTTGTGTCCATTTTTATCTGATTTTCTATTTCTCTCGAAGTCAGAGAAGCGGTTCTGAGTAAAGATAAAATCTTATCTGCAATGGAATCGGCTTCGGTAATTTTTCCTTTTAGTGTAATGCAGTACGAACAGATACCACAGTTTTCTTTTGTTTCTTCTCCAAAATAATCCAAAACCAATCTGTTTTTGCAGGTTTTATTGTCTTTTATATAATGAAGAACCGATAAAAGCTGTTCTTTTTTTACTTCATTCTGTTTTTCTAAATATTTCGAAACTCTATTTATAGTGTGGTCATCTTCTCGGACTTCATTAAATAAAATTGTGGCGTCGTTATTTTTAGATTTATATTCAATAATTTCTTTTTCCTTTAATTTTTCTAAAACAACAAGAATCTGTTCTTCCGAACGATTTGATTTTTTAGCAATCAATCCCAAGTTTAAATTAGATTTTACATCGTAAACTCCTGGATACGTTCTTAGAATGGCCAAAATGATTTCTTCGTCATTTGGGTTTAAGCTCATGTATCGAATCACTTCTTTAGATTCGATCAAAAACTGAATATTGATTTTTTCTGAAAACTCTTGGGACATGGTAATAATTCCCTGCTGATTCAGAAACTGTAAAGCATTATAGGTTTTAAGAGTAGGGAAGTCGTATTTATTGCAAAAATGATTCAGTTTGAAAGAAAAAGTTTCGTCTAAACCTTCTCCATAAGCAATCTGAAAGTAGTTGCACAGTTTGTTGTACATCGTTTTCAGAAACTTTTTGTCTGGCAAAATATTTAAAAATTGCTGCTCCGTCTGAATAGAGTCTGAATTATTATACAAAAGAACCGAAAAAGCTTTTGCACCATTTCGTCCTGCGCGCCCAGATTCTTGATAATAATTTTCTAAGTTTTCTGGAAGTTGAGTATGAATAACTGTTTTAACATTGTCTTTGTCGATTCCCATTCCGAAAGCATTCGTAGCAACAATAACTTGCGCCTGCTCAGACATCCACAACTGCATGTTTTTGTCTTTTTCTTTAGATGAAAGTCCGCCGTGATAGTAAGTTGATGTAAAACCTAACGATTGCAATTGCGAAGACATGTTTAAACACCCTTTGCGATTTCGCACATATATAATAGAAGGCTGTGGATTCTTTTTAAGAATTTGTTCGGTTCTATATAGTTTATCTTCAACTTCAAAAACCATATAAGCGATATTTTTTCGCTCAAACGACTGCTGAAAATGTCTTGGATTTTTTAATTCTAATTGCGTTCTAATATCTTCAATAACTCTCGGAGTTGCTGTCGCTGTCAAAGCTAAAAACGGAATTTTCGGAAAGAACTTTTTCAATTCCGAAATTTTAAGATACGCAGGCCTAAAATCATGACCCCATTGCGAAACACAATGCGCTTCGTCGATAGCAATTAAATTGATAGGCAAGTTTTTAATACGTTCCAGAATCCAATCCGATTGCAAACGCTCAGGCGATAAGTAGAGAAATTTATAATTTCCGTACTGGCAATTATCCAAAAGATCAATCAGTTCTTCGGTATGAATTCCGCCAGTAAGCGCAATCGCTTTGATGTCTCTTTTCTGAAGATTCATCACCTGATCTTTCATTAAGGCAATCAAAGGCGAAATAACGAGACAGATTCCTTCTTGCATCATGGCTGGAACCTGAAAACAAATTGATTTTCCGCCGCCCGTAGGAAGTACGGCAAAAGTATCCTGTCCTTCCAGAACCGAATCGATAATTTCTTTTTGCAACGGTCTAAAACTGTCGTGTTTCCAGTATTTTAGAAGAATATCCTGTGCTCCGAGCATTGCTTTGGTTTTAAAGTTAAAAATTTAGAAAACAGTTTCTAGTTTTGCAACTTTAAACCATGCCGCTAAATTTTGTCTAAGATATAAAGAATTCTGTTTTCAACTGTATCTTTAGGAACTTCAATCAGTTCGTAACCATATTTTTTGTAAGTTTCAACAAGGTGCTCTTGGATTTTTACTGCCTGATCAAAATTTTCATAACGTTCAGAATCACTTTGGTAAATTTCTTCCCAAGGCGGTAAAATAAAAGTTTTAGAATATTTATAATCTTCGCATGCTTTAACGAAACTTTCCGGATATTCATCACCAATATAATCCATATAAGCTACCACATCTGGAATTCCTCTGTCAATAAAAACCACATTATCAGGTTCTTCAAGAGCATTTTTATATTGATCGATACGACCTTCCAATAGCATTTCGCTAAACAAAAGCGGCTGTTCTAGAAACAACTGCTCAATGCCTTGTTCTTGCGCTTTCATGGTAACCTGTCTAGAGATTTCTGGATAGCAGCAAAAGCCACGAGCTACCAATTCGTTAATAAGTGTTGATTTTCCAGTACCAGTTACGCCAAGCAAGACTATAATTTCTTTTTGCACTATTCTAAAAATAAAGCGCAAATTTACCTAAACTTATTTATAATTAAAAAGAATATTTGCTTTAAGCGAAAGATTTGGCATTTTTTGTAGTCATGGGTTCCTGCTGTCCGCTGCAATCTTTTGCTTTTTAAAGAAAAAAGCAAAAGGATTTCCGCTTCCATCAGGGCTAAAAAGGAGAGATGGTTTTGTTTTTGGAATTATTTTATGAATATAATTTTACGAAACAAAAAAGTCCCAGAGGGACGACATATTTATAGAGAAAATAGGGATGTCATAGGTTAAAAAGCTCTGGAGGAGCTACATGTTTATAGAAAACAGAATTGATTATTTATAAAAAAAACCAGCGGGGCGACACATTTTGAATAATTTATATGCCGCTCCGCTGGAGCTTTTGATATGCGGGAAATTGAAATTTGCTATAGATATTTTGCTCCTCTGGAGCGGTTTTTATTTGAATTGCAGCTGGTTTTAACCAACAGGTTGAATGATTTGTAGATCTTGGCTTTTACTAAATAACTGTATCTATTTCTTTGTTATTGTTTTGGGATGTCTTCTAATAATTTTCCATAAAAATCAAGAATATATCTATTAGATTCAAAATCTACTAAAAGTATAACATTATCTTTAATAGTAAGCTCTTCACTGCCTTCAGGATTTACCCAAATATCTCTTCCTCCAAAACTCCAAATAATCTCTCCATATTTTGTTATTCTGAAAATTTCCAATTCTCCATGAATAAGGAAATCTTCTTCAAGTTTGTAAAGACAAAAGTTGGTGAATTGATCAAACTCTTTTTGCCATATAATTTCTAATGAAGGAATCTTTAAACAGTAAATTTTATTCGAAACTAGAATCCATATTTTATCATCTTCAATAGTGCATGAGTTTTCATGTATTCCTGTTGCGCCCTCAGTTTCACAAATTATCGCACTTGAAATCTTAGTTCCATGTTCTTTAATAATGACAGCGTGCTTACTACTAGAGCGAAATTCATTTTCTTCACAATAAACTTTTTGATATTGATGTAAATTATTGCTTGAATTTAAAATATAATTTTTATCGTCAATAACTTCAATTTCAAAATTTTTATAAGAAACATTCATTGTCTTTATTTTAAGAATTACTCACAAAACAAATACTTCCCAGAACTTTTTCCACTTTTAGAAGGAATAATCAAATGCGATTGGAACTTTTTCCCCTTCAGAACATCATTCACAAAATCTAAAACATATTGTTGTCCTTCATGAAAAAGATAACCAGAGAATTCATGTCCGCCACCGCAAAAAGTAATCAGTTCGATGTCTTTATGCAAATCGTTCATTTGATTATAAACGGCATAAGAACCAAAAAGAATCAACCAGCCAGAAGCATTTGTTGGGCAAGAACGATGCGAACCTGCTGCGTACGGAACAGTATCATCATTGCTTCCGTGCGCCAATAACATCGGAATTGCTTTTTCTTTTGTAATCAAATTAATATCCTGAATCGCTCCCGAACCTCCAATGAAACCTTTGTATTTAAAGTTTTCAGGCAGATTGCTTTTGTATAAATTCATTAATTTATAATCCCAGAACGAAGCATGAAAACCAATTTCTGCTCCAGCACTAATTCCAGAAATAAAGATTTTTGAAGTGTCAAGATTATATTTATAAGCATTTTCAACTAAGAAAGCTGTTGCCTGCCACATATCGCTTACGCCAATTTGTATTGCTTTTATTTTTTCGGTTAAAGTTCCTTTGCAACCAAAATCTTTTCCTTTCATATATAAACTGTACGAAATGCTGGCAACGGCATAACCGTTTTGAGCCATAAATTTTCCGAATTCTTTTTCGCTTGTTCGTTCTCCGCCAGAAAATCCGCCACCGAAAGCGAACATAATTAACGGAATTTTTTCGCCAGCTTTTTTCTTAGGCAGATATAAATCTAAATCCAGTTTTAAAGTGTCATTTTGGAAATAGGTTAAGGTTTTGACTTCTTGTGCTTGAATTGAATTTATTGTTAAAGCGATAAAAAGTAAAAGGAGTTTTTTCATTATAGTATTTTTTAATCTCGCAAAGTCGCAGAGACGCAAAGTAATTTCTTAAAAGCTTAATTAGTAAAAAAAACTTTGCGACTCTGCTACTTTTCGAGAGATTTCTGCGGATTATTTTCTCAAATATAAGCGTAAAATTTACAATGAAATAATCTTCCAAAGCTTTTTTCTCTGCACCTTTGTAACTTTGTAACTTTGAACCTTTTTTCGAAGAAAAAATATAAAAAATCTAAAATCAAAAACCGTATATTTGCGTTTATTTTTAATTACGAATGGAGAACGATAAAGAAAAAAATACAGCCGAATTTTACGAAAGATTAAAAGTGGAGCTTGATAACGCAAACACTTGGCCAGCAGAATATTTGTACAAATTTATTGTGCCTTCTGTAGCAGATAATGTAGAGCGTGTTGAAAAAGCTTTCGATAGAATGGGAGCGGTGATTAAAACAACAAAATCAAAAACTGGTAAATTTACCAGCGTTTCTGTAGATGTTACTATGCACAGCTCAGATGATGTAATCAGTAAATACAAAGAAGTTTCTACAATAGAAGGTATAGTTTCATTATAAACTTATGATCGAAAAATATAAAAGAGAAGCCGCAAGTGACGTTGTTTTCAATTTAGAATACAATTCTGAAAGACAGCGTTTAATTATTCCGGAGTACGGTCGTCATTTGCAAAAATTGATTGATCAGGCAACTGCAATCGAAGATGATGAAACGCGCAATAAAGCCGCAAAATATATCATTCAGGTTATGGGAAGTCTGAATCCGCATTTGCGTGATGTTCCAGATTTTCAACATAAACTTTGGGATCAGCTTTTTATTATGTCTGATTTTAAACTTAATGTAGAATCACCATATCCGATTCCGTCAAGAGATGTTTTGCAACTGAAACCTGAGATTTTACAATATCCTCAGAATTTCCCGAAATATAGATTTTACGGAAACAACATTAAATACATGATTGATGTTGCTAATAAATGGGAAGAAGGCGAAATGAAAACTGCTTTGGTGATGGTAATTGCGAATCACATGAAAAAATCGTTCCTAAGCTGGAACAAAGATACCGTAAAAGACGATGTGATTTTTGAACATTTATTTGAGTTATCGGGAGGCAAAATCAACTTATTGCACAGTACTGAAGAATTGTTAAACACTACAGATTTAATGCGTACCAATAAACGCATGTCTAATAAAACAGCTTCTGGTATACAGCCGAAAACTCAGAATAACAAAAACAATAATAAAGGCGGTCAAAAAAAGACATTTCAAAAAAATAATAATCAAAAGTAAAAAAGGTGCTAAGAGGCTAAGCTTCTAAGTTACTAAGGTTTTTTACTTAGATGCTTAAAACAAACAAAAACAAAAATAAAAAAGCTGCTAAGCTACTAAGCTACTAAGTTGCTGAGTTTTTTTACTTAGAATCTTAGAAACTCAGAATCTTAGAAACTTTGAAAGAACCTAAAAGAAATCTATGGGAATTTTTAAAATCGAAGGAGGAACTCCTTTAAAAGGAGAAATCACTCCGCAAGGAGCAAAGAATGAGGCATTACAAATTTTATGTGCCGTGCTTCTAACAGGAGAGAAAGTAAAAATTAATAACATTCCTGACATTATAGACATCAATAAATTAATCACTTTGTTGGGTAATTTAGGGGTAAAAATTCAACGTAACGAACCAGGTTCGATTACTTTTCAAGCTGACGAAGTTAATGTTGGATATTTAGAAACTGAAGCTTTCAAAAAAGAAGGAGGAGCGCTTCGTGGTTCTATTATGATTGTTGGTTCGCTTTTGGCTCGTTTCGGAAAAGGATATATTCCAAAACCAGGAGGAGATAAAATCGGTCGCCGTAGATTAGATACACACTTTGAAGGTTTTATTAACCTTGGAGCAAAATTTAGATATAACAGAGAAGATCATTTTTATGGAGTAGAATCTCCAAAAGAGGGCTTAACTGGAACAGATATGCTTTTAGACGAAGCTTCTGTAACTGGAACTGCAAACATTGTAATGGCAGCAGTTTTGGCAAAAGGAACAACTACAGTTTACAACGCTGCTTGTGAGCCATACTTACAGCAATTGTGTAAAATGCTAAACTCTATGGGAGCAAAAATCACTGGAGTTGGGTCTAACTTATTGACTATCGAAGGTGTTGAAAGCCTTGGAGGTTGCGAGCACAGAATTTTACCAGATATGATCGAAATTGGTTCTTGGATTGGTCTTGCGGCTATGACAAAGAGCGAAATCACAATCAAAAATGTAAGCTGGGAAAATTTAGGTTTGATTCCGAATACTTTCAGAAAATTGGGTATCACAATCGAAAAACGTAACGACGATATTTACATTCCTGCTCACAAAGACGGATATGAAGTAAAAACAGATATCGACGGTTCTATCTTAACTATTGCTGATGCTCCATGGCCAGGATTTACACCTGACTTATTAAGTATCGTTTTAGTTGTGGCAACACAAGCAAAAGGAGACGTTTTAATTCACCAAAAAATGTTCGAAAGCCGTTTGTTCTTCGTAGATAAACTAATTGATATGGGAGCAAAAATTATGTTATGTGATCCGCACAGAGCTGTGGTTATGGGACATAATTTCGAATCTCAATTGAAAGCAACTACAATGTCTTCTCCTGATATTCGCGCAGGAATCTCATTATTGATTGCGGCGCTTTCTGCAAAAGGAACCAGCACAATTCAAAATATCGAGCAAATCGACCGTGGATACGAGCGTATCGACGAGCGTTTGAGAGCAATCGGCGCAAAAATCGTGAGAGCTTAAAAAGTTTATAGCTACGAATTCACGAATTTTTATTTTCAAAGATTATAAAAAGTAATTCGTGAATTCGTGGCGAAAAAAAATAGTCTAAATGACAAACGAACAAAAAGCTATAAAAGCTACTATCTTTAGTATAGTTGGAAACACCTGCTTGGCCCTTGTAAAAGGTCTTGCAGGTTTTTTTGGCAATTCTTATGCCTTGATTGCAGATGCGATTGAATCGACGACAGATATATTTGCATCCTTCTTGGTGCTGTTTGGAATCAAATATTCGAATAAACCGGCAGACGAAAATCATCCTTACGGTCATGGTCGTGCAGAACCTCTTATTACGTTTTTGGTTGTTGGATTTTTAATTACTTCAGCAACAATTATTGGTTACGAAAGTATTGCTAATATTGGGACTTCACACGATTTACCGAAATCGTGGACTCTATATGTTTTAGGCGCAATTATTATTTGGAAAGAATATTCTTTTCGTTTGGTAATGAAACGAAGCAAACAAACAAATAGTTCGTCTTTAGCAGCCGATGCTTGGCATCATAGAAGTGATGCTATAACGTCTGTAGCTGCTTTTATCGGAATTTCAATTGCCTTAATTATGGGCAAAGGCTACGAATCTGCAGATGATTGGGCTGCGCTTTTTGCCGCTTTTTTTATCTTATATAACAGTTATAAAATTTTCAGACCAGCGCTTGGCGAAATCATGGATGAAAACTTAAACGACGATTTAGTAGAAGAAATTCGTGTTGTCGCTTTAACTGTTCCAGGAATTCTTGGAACCGAAAAATGTTTTATTCGTAAAGCAGGAATGCGTTATCATGTTGATCTTCACGCCATAGTTTCGGCAAAAATTTCAGTAAAAGAAGGACATGATTTGTCTCATAAATTGCAAGATACTTTAAAAGAACAAATTCCACAGTTAGGAAATGTCTTAATACATATTGAACCAGATGATTATCATTGTTAAAGATGCTAAGGTTCTAAGATTCTAAGTTTTTTCTTTGTCAAAGTTTAAAACTTTGACAAAGATTAATTTAAAAATCTGCTTAATTTACCATCTACTTGAAACTAGATTGTAAATTAAGCAGATTTTTTTTTAAGATTGAAAATCTTTGCGTGGGCTTCGACTTCGCTTAGCCTGACAAAAATTAGTAAATAGGTTGCTAAAGGAAAAAACTTAGAATCTTAGAATCTCAGAATCTTAGAATCTTAGAATCTCAGAACCTTAGCATCTTCTAATCTAATGCATTCAAAATCTTCAACCCAAACACAACACCATTTTGTTGAATCCCTCCTTGATAAGAATGCACATAATCCACTCGGAATAATTTAAATTTTCCGAAACCTAAATTGTCTAGACCAACAGTGAATTCAGAATATGGTTTTTTGTCTGGAATCGCTAAAGCATGAAAACCAATATTCATAGTCGATTTTAAAAGATTCAATAACGGAATTTTATTCATAATAAAACCAGTATCATTGTATTCGGTATGCATTTCAAAATAACTGTCGTTTGTACTGTTAGAATAGTATGGCATCATATTAAAAACATTCAAATAACGTTCGCTTGTTCCAATATGGGTTTGGTTTCCGTTGAAATGTCTGTAATCGATAAACGAAATATTTTCTGCATTAAAAAACTTGCCTCCTCTAAAATTAGTTCCTAAAAGACCTTTATTTCCAAGAGATAAATCATATTGAACAGATGCGCCTATTCTTTCGTATTCGTACTTTTTTTCGCTTGCCTCGAATGCTTTTTCGAATGCTAAATAAATGGTCGGATATTTATCATCTTTAAAATTAAATCTTCCGTCTGGTCTCGAAATGTATTTGTTGCCAAAGTTAATTCTCGTTGTCACAAGCGCTTTAAACAAATGATGCTGATCAAAAGCGGGAGTTGTAAAATCGTCTGGAGCCAACGGATTATTGGAAGAATAAAGATCCTCTTTTTTAAAGAACGAATAATCGGTGGTGTTAAAAAGTGGTTTGCGCTGTTCGTAGCCAATTTTCCCAGTAAGGTTTACACCATTTGCAATATCTTGACCGTAGTTAATTTCAACAAATTCTAAGTTATACAGCTTCATGTAATTGTCTTTAAAAAACAAAGAACTTATAGAGTTGATCAATTTAGAAATAGGTTCTGCACTATTTAATTGTGCTGTTTTCGTTCCTCCAGAACCCCAAATTGTAGCATAATTGATCGTGTTGAATCGATGGCTGAATTCGCCAATTGCACGAAAACGTTGATCCGAAAAGCCATAATTAAAAGTGGTGCTTATTGAAGTGTTTGTTCCTTTTTCCTCATTCCATTTTTTAAAAGAGAAACCAGAATCCAGATTAAAACCCTGAACGGTATTAAAACTTAAAGAAGAAATATTGAGTAAACCTTTATAATCAAAAGAATATTTCTTGAAAGTGTTTTTATAATCGTAACCCATTAAAACATCCCAGACTTTAAATTTATTGTTTTTTGCGTCTATAGAATCGGTGTATTTTTTTGATTTTCTAATGGTTTGCAGACTGTCTTTTTTTGTGTAATCATTACTTTCCTCCATAGTTAACGGAATCGGACGAATTTCATTCCAGAAAGCATCATCTTTTTTATTCGCATTGAGGTCAAAAGCCACGAGTTCATTTCCGAAAGTTTTCTTTTCAAACGACGCTGGAAATTCATAATTCGAATAAACATAATTGAAATTCCCAGAAAACTTCACGCCAAAAATACCCGCGTTAAAAGAAAGTGTCTGCGCGTTTTTCGAACCATATTTTATTTTTTGAGTTATAACTGAAACTCTGTTTGAGATTCATTATTTCAGTGAACTCATTTTTCATTCTATACCCTTTGATCTCTAAATCGATAGCATAAATGGCAAAACTATCGTCTACAATATAAATGTAACCCTCAAAAACGGGTTCTTTATCGCGTTTCGGAATGACTTTAATTTTATTAATCTGCTGATTGTTATCGTCGTAAAAAGTGCTTTCTAATTTGTATTTGTAGTAATTAAAAGCATTGTCTGCGATAGGAGAGATGAGTTTAACATCAAAATCTAAGGCATTATCATAAAAATCATAATTGGATAATGCTGCTGTATTGTAGCTGTAACCGCGGTTATTTCCAGAAATTTTAGAAGCTATAATGTTTTCTTTAAACTTGTTTGGCTTTTCTAGACTAACTTTAGATATTGTTTCAGATAGATATAAAATTCCTGTTCCTGTCGAATCTAAATTAGCCCCCATATCGCTACCTAATTCTACTTTTTTGCCTAGAATTTTTTTAGGAAGATCTTTTACTTTAAGCATTCCTTTCGAATAAAAGTCGGCAGTATATCTTCCTGTTTTATCTGAGTTTTCTTTTTTATTGGCAATGGCACTTTTTATAATTGCATTTGCGGGATTATTTTTAGGATCAATTACAACTTCATTTAATGCGAAGCTTTCTTCTTGAAGCTGAACATCCAAAATGACTGTTGTTGTTGCTGCGAGAACAATTTTCTTTTGAGTTTTATAGCCTAAATATTGAAAAATTATGGTGCTTCCCGCAATTTCTTTTACATTAAGCTGATATTTTCCTTGTTCGTTAGAAGTGGTGCCGTGATAGGTGCCTTCTTGAAAAATAGAAACAAATGGCAACGGATTTCCCTTTTCATCGGTTACAGTTCCTTTGATTTGAGCGAAATTAGAAATAGAAAATAAAAAAAAAGCGAGTAAAGTATAGTTTCTCATGAAAGTGGTTTCTCTCACAAAAATAAAAGAAGTTGAAAATGAGGTTACTAATAATTTGTTAAATTCGATAAGAAACCACTGGCTGTTTGTTAGACTGAGCGAAGCCGAAGCCTCATCGGGTTTCTATTAGCTTTCGACTTTGCTTAGGATGACATTTGTTTAAAAAATTACAAAAACGACTGAATCGCTAATTCGTAACTTTTTAAACCAAATCCTAGAATAACACCTTTGGCATTTCCAGATAGATAAGACTGATGTCTAAAACTTTCTCTAGCGTAAGTATTAGAAATATGAACTTCTATTACAGGAGTTGTAACGGCTTTCATTGCATCTCCCAAACCAATAGAAGTATGCGTATATGCGCCTGCATTTAGAATAATTCCATCATAACTAAAACCGCATTCTTGAATTTTACCAATCAGTTCGCCTTCAATATTACTTTGATAATACGAAAGTTCGATGTTTGGGAATTTTTGTTTCAACGTTTCAAAATAATCTTCAAAGGTTTGGCTTCCATAAACTTCAGGTTCTCTTTTTCCTAAAAGATTCAAGTTGGTTCCGTTGATAATGCAGATTTTCATATGTGTATGTTTTGTTTTGAGATATTGACATTGCTATTGATTTTTGCAATTGTCATTGAGCTGTGTAAAAATAAAAAAAACCGCACTAATAAATAGAGCGGTTTTTGTAAAAGTATGTGATATATTTTTTTTTAGAACATGTATCCAGCAGAAAGTTGGAATACAGAGTTTTTAAAATCAGCTTCTTCTGAAATCTCAGTAAGACCAATTCCGTAACGAGCTTGAACAAAAAGACCTCCAACAACTTTTAATCCTAAACCTGCGTTAAGAGAAAAGTCAAATGTTTTTGGATTTGCAGCATCAAATTCTTTTTTATTGCTAACAAGGAAAGATGCTTGTGGGCCAAGTTCTAAGCTAAGAGACTTAGTCATATAGATTTTTGCCATTACAGGAATAGCAATATATCCCATTTCGTTTTTAAATTCAGTAAGAGCGTTTTTATACGTAGCTCCTTGAGTAGAATATAAAAGCTCTGGCTGAATTGAGAATTTTTCTAATAATTTAAGTTCTGCTACAAGACCTGCATGGTAACTTGTAATACCTTCTTTATCAACAGAGATTCCATTAAAATCAGATCCTCCAGTTTGGTTAGCAAAGTTCGCTCCTGCTTTTACCCCGATTTGTACAAATTGTGCGTTTACTGCTGCTGATGTTGCAAGAAACATGACAGCTACTAAAAGTATTTTCTTCATAAAAAGGTTTTTAAAAATTGGTATTTTAAAATGTTATTTAAAGTTCAAAACTACATATTTAGCATTTTATTGCATTATAATTTTGATTAAATAATTACTAAAATTCCCACTCAAACTGATTTTTCAATTTAGAAAAACCTTTTTTCTTCTTTCAAAGCTTTGATTTTCAATTGGTATATCTTGATTTTATTTTTGTCTTATTCTAATACTTTTTAAACTTATAGTGGAGTGTTTTTTGTAAGTCTAATCTTAGTTTTGTCGAATATTAATTAAATAGTATTTTAAAAATTATGAAAAAAATTGTTTTAGCTGCTATTGCAGTAATGACTTTCGGATGGGCAAATGCTCAAGAACAAACAGCAAAAGGAAAATGGTTAATTGAAGCTAATACTGGTTTTGGTAACAGTGTAGGAAGCACATCTTTTGGTTTATGGTCATCAGATGGTAATACCGCTTGGAATGTTGGAGCTGAAGGTGGTTATTTTGTAGCTGATAATCTAGCAGTGAAAGTTGGTTTAGGATATGGAGACGCAGGAAATGATTCAAGTACTTTTGCTTATAAAGTTGGCGCTAAATATTATTTAGCTAACAAATTTCCATTAGAAGTTTCTTATAATGGCGTTAGCTACAAAGGAGCTGATGAAAACCCATCTTATTTAGGCTTACAAGGAGGATATGCGTGGTTTGTAGGGAAAAATGTTTCAGTTGAGCCTGGAATTCGTTACAATGTGTCTCTAAATGACGACTATTATAAGAGTGCATTCCAATTCAACGTTGGTTTCGCTTTACACTTCTAAGTATTTAGTTAATCAAGTGTTTTTTAAAAGCCTCTTCGCTAAAATGAAGAGGCTTTTTGTATTATGGAAATTCTAATTTTTAAATTGGCTTAATTCAAAATTAACAATTACTCTAATATTTACTATTTTATTTGTTAAAAACCTAATATAGATTTATGAAGAATATTTTTATATTTGATGTAATTAATTTAACCCAAAACAAATTAGAATGAAAAAAATTATTTTATCTGCCATTGCAATTATGGCTTTTGCATTCTCAAATGCTCAGGAAACAAGATTTGGAATAAAAGGAGGTCTTAATCTTTCAAATATCGTTGGTGGAGATATAGACGATAATAAAACATTAGTTGGATTTCACGTTGGAGGTTTAGCTGAGATTCACATAGTTGAAAAGTTTTATATTCAGCCAGAGCTTTTATTCTCTACACAAGGAGCTAAATTTGATGGACCTTTTGGAAGTGATGGAGATATCAAATTAAACTATATAAACATTCCTGTGCTAGCAAAATACTACATTGTAGATAAAAAATTTAATGTAGAAGCGGGGCCTCAACTAGGTATTTTAGTATCAGCTAAGGCAGATGGTGAAGACTTTAAGGATTATACAAGATCAACAGATTTTGGTTTTAATTTAGGAGCCGGATATAGCTTCACTGATAACTTCTCTGTGGGACTTCGTTATACTATCGGTTTGTCTCCTATTTCTGATAGGGATATTGATGATTCAGAAGAATATTATGATAGCGCAAAAAATAGCAACTTACAGCTTTCTTTAGCTTATAAATTCTAATCTGAATTTTAAAATGTTTTAAAAACCTTCCCAATAACGGAAGGTTTTTTTATGCCAAAAAATTACTTACTTTGTAAATATGAATTGGAGCAGATACATAAAAGATTATCAGTCGTATTTGAGGATTGAGAGAGGTTTGTCTAAAAATACGATTGAAAACTACGGCTTCGATATCGAACGTTTGTGCCTTTTTTTAGAAACGAATCAAATAGATGTTTCGCCAATAAAAATTTCGGATGAAACATTACAGCAATTTATTTATTCGGTCGCTAAAGAAGTAAATCCGAGATCGCAGGCAAGGATAATTTCTGGTCTCAAAAGTTTCTTCAATTATCTGGTTTTTGAAGATTATCGAAATGATAATCCTTTAGAATTAATTGAAGCCCCAAAAACAGGCCGTAAATTACCCGATACTTTATCGCTTCAGGAAATTGACGCTTTGATTGGAAACATCGATTTAAGCACCAACGAAGGCGAGCGAAATCGCGCCATGTTGGAAACTCTTTATGGCTGCGGACTTCGTGTTTCTGAGTTGATCTCGCTAAAAATATCAGATCTATTTTTTGATGAAGGCTTTATTAAAATTACGGGTAAAGGAAACAAGGAAAGGTTTGTTCCGATAGGATCACTAACTCAGAAATATATTGATATTTATAGAAATGCAATTCGTTGTAATCTCAATATTAAAAAAGGAGCAGAAGACACTTTATTTTTGAATCGAAGAGGAAATCAGTTAACACGCGCGATGGTTTTTACTATCATTAAAGATCTTGCACAAAAAATGGGGTTGAAGAAGAATATAAGTCCGCATACCTTACGCCATTCTTTTGCTACGCATCTGCTTGAAAATGGTGCAGATTTGAGATCAATTCAATTAATGTTAGGGCATGAATCTATTACAACAACAGAAATTTATGTTCATCTGGATCGCAGTTTTTTAAAAGAGGTTATGCATAGTTTTCATCCGAGAAAATAATTTTTTATTGCATTGTGCGTTTTTTGTTTTGAAAATTTATATATTGTGTTAAAAATTTGCGTTAAAGTGAGTTAAATACAGTAAAATGTGATGTTTTGTTTCTCTCGCATAAGTTCTCAATATCTTATTTACATAAAAAAGTAGTATATGGTTTTTGATTTATATGGAAATGACGATTGCTTGGAGGTAAATAATTTTTATAAAAAATTGTTGGCCGAAATGCCCGACCTGCTTTTTCAGTTTGTTATTGATGCTGATAACAATTACACCTTTCCACTTGTAAGTAAATCGGCCGATGAAATATTTGAACTTTCAGCAGTGGATTTTAATAATGATATAAAGTTTATAGTTTACGATCGAATTCTACCACAGGATCGTGAGCTTTTTTTTCAGTCTTTAGTCAAAGCTAGAAAAGAAATAAAACCTTGGGAAATTGAGTTTAGAGCTGTTCTTCCAAAAAAAGGAATGCGCTGGTTTAGGGTTTCCTCTAAAACAGAATCTTCTTCAAATGGAAATGTAATTTTCTATGGACATGTTTCAGACATTACGGAACTGAAAGATAAAGAAGAGAAACTTAAGATTTCTGAAGAACGTTTTCAATTTGCTCTTGATGCTTCTACGGTTGGAATTTGGGACTGGGATATGGTTACCAATAGTGTTTTTTATTCATCTCTGTCTCTTAAAATTTTAGAACTGGAATCTACCGATATTTTTGATGATCCAGAACGTTGGGATAAAATCGTTCATCCTGATGATCTTCCAAAATATTATTCCGACATTCATGAGCATTTTGATAATAAGATTCCGTTTTACGAAAATTATCATCGTGTAATGACTTCCAGTGGAAATTACAAATGGATTTTGGATCGGGGAAAAGTGATTAAACGGGATGAAAATGGAAAGCCTTTACGTGTAATTGGAACCCATACAGATGTATCGGCGCAAAAAGAAAAAGAGCTGGAACTTTTAAAAACGATGAAATTGTATAGTGATCAAAACAGTCGTTTATTGAATTTTTCGCATATTGTTTCGCACAATTTAAATACACAGGCCGGGAACATAAAATCGATTTTAGATCTTATCGATGCTGATGTTAGTAAGCAAACTGTAGCTGAAATGCTGGAATATTTGCGAGCCGTTTCTAACGATCTCAATGAGACTATTTCAAATCTTACCCAAATTGTAAAAACGCAAAGCAATATTAATATTGCAGTCGTTCCGTTAAAGCTTTGTGAGTATATCGAGAAGACAATTTCGACTATTAAAGGTTATGATAAACAGCGAAAAGTAACGATTATAAACAACGTTCCGAAGTATCTTACGATTAATTTTAATCCGGCGTATATGGAAAGTGTTTTGCTGAATTTTACAACAAATGCAATTAAATATGCGCATCCTGATCGTGATCCGATAATTACTTTTGATTTTGCAATAGAGCCAGAAGGTTTTAAATCGCTTAAGATTTCAGATAATGGTCTCGGAATCGATTTGAAGGTTTACGGCGATTTAATATTCGGTATGTATAAAACCTTTCATAAACACGAAGAAGCTCGTGGTATCGGATTGTATATTACAAGAAATCAAATTGAGGCTATGAAAGGAACGGTTGAAGTAGAAAGTGAAGTAGGAGTAGGTACCAGTTTTAAAATCGTTTTTAATGATATGTAAAACTTAAATAGGGATAAAAAATAAAGGCTGTCAATTGACAGCCTTTATTTTTATATATGTTCCTAAGATTATTTAGCAATATTTACAGCTCTTGTTTCTCTAATAACTGTAACTTTTACTTGTCCAGGATAAGTCATTTCAGTTTGGATTTTTTGTGAAATCTCGAAAGATAAGTTTGCTGCATTGTCATCAGAAACTTTTTCACTTTCTACAATTACACGAAGTTCTCTACCAGCTTGAATTGCATAAGCATTTTTAACTCCGCTGAATCCGTAAGCTACATCTTCAAGATCTTTAAGACGCTGAATGTAAGAATCTAAAACCTGACGTCTTGCACCTGGTCTAGCTCCAGAAATAGCATCACAAACTTGAATAATTGGAGATAACAAAGATTTCATTTCAATCTCATCGTGGTGCGCTCCAATCGCGTTGCATACTTCTTCTTTCTCGCCGTATTTCTCAGCCCACTGCATACCTAAAAGTGCGTGTGGTAAATCACTTTCTGTATCTGGCACTTTTCCGATATCGTGTAATAAACCAGCTCTTTTAGCTAGTTTTACGTTTAATCCTAATTCTGCAGCCATGATACCACAAAGTTTAGAAACCTCTCTCGAGTGTTGTAATAAGTTTTGTCCGTAAGAAGAACGGTATTTCATTCTACCCACCACTTTAATTAATTCTGGGTGTAAACCGTGAATTCCTAAGTCGATTACGGTACGTTTTCCAACTTCAATAATTTCGTCATCAATTTGTTTGGCTGTTTTAGCTACAACTTCTTCGATACGTGCTGGGTGAATACGTCCATCAGTTACCAATTTATGTAAAGACAAACGAGCAATTTCTCTACGAACAGGATCAAAACAAGAAAGAATGATAGCTTCTGGTGTATCATCAACAATGATTTCAACTCCAGTTGCAGCTTCAAGAGCTCTAATGTTACGTCCTTCACGACCAATAATACGTCCTTTTACATCGTCAGATTCAATGTTGAAAACAGAAACACAGTTTTCTACCGCTTCTTCAGTTCCAACTCTTTGAATAGTGTTGATGATAATTTTTTTAGCTTCTTGCTGTGCAGTCAATTTTGCCTCTTCAATAGTTTCTTGAATATGAGACATTGCTTTCGTTTTAGCTTCAGCTTTTAAACCTTCTACCAATTGTTCTTTTGCTTCTTCAGCAGAAAGACCAGAAATTACTTCTAATTGCTGTAATTGACTTTTATGAAGTTTGTCAACTTCAGCTTGTTTTTTGTCTAAAACCTCAATTTTATTATTGTATTCGGCAGTTTTAGCCTCAAAGTCGTCGTTAACTTTTTTAGCTTTAGAAAGTTCGTTAGAAACTTGAGATTCTTTATCGCGTACACGTTTTTCTACTTCAGCAACTTTTTTGTCTCTTGCTAAAATAACTTGTTCGTGTTCTGATTTCAATTCGATAAAACGTTCTTTTGCTTGAAGAATTTTATCTTTTTTGATATTTTCGGCTTCTAAATTAGCGTCTTTTAATATTGAAGCTGCTTCTTTTTAGCGTTTTTAATTAGGTTTGAAATATTACTTTTCTCGATAATTTTAGCTATTGCAAATCCTGCTGCAATACCTACAATACCAATGATGATCGTTATGATGTCCATGTTTGTTAGGGTTTATATATAAAAAAAGCCTACATTAATTGCTTGTATAAACTCGTAAAGACAAGTTTTGAGCTAACTCACTGTTCAAGTTTCCCAGCCAAATGGAGGGCATACTATAGTAGCGACGATTTGCTCATTCTAAATTGTTAGTGTTGAGTTTACCAATTGTGAACTAATGTAGGCAGTATCTTAGTTTCTGTAAAGAACGTTTATTTTTCGAGATATTGATCTAAAAGCGAATTTAATCTTTTAATTCTTTCGATAGTCTCTTCTCCATCGATTGCGTTGTCAATTTGTTTTTGTTCTACTTGCGATGCAAATTGTAATGCACACATGGCTAGAACATCTTGTTTGTCACGAACCGCGTAATTTTCTTCGAACTGCTTTATCATAGCATCAATTTTTTTAGAAGCACTTCTAAGCCCTTCTTCCTGACTAGGTTCAACCGTAAGCGGATAAACGCGGTCTGCAATTGATATTTTAATTCTAAGCTTTCCGTCCATATTATTAATCTGATAGTTGTGCTATACAGTAATCAATTTCGCGAATTAATGAATTTATTTTAAGCTTTGTCTCTCTCTTGTTATTGTCGCTGCCAAGTAACGAATTGGCTATTTTAAGTGTTTCATTTTGCTTTTTCAAAGCTTCCATTTCCTCAGATTGTTTCTGGATAATTTGCGCAGCTTTGGCTAATTCTAATCGTAATACTTGATTGTTTTGCTCCAAACCTTTTGATTTCTCAAAAAGCTTTTGGGCTTTATATTCAAGAGTATCAATTATTTCTGCAATTACACTCATTATACATCCTATTCATTACTTAATCCTACAAAGTTAATATTCCTTTTTATTAATGCAATTTTTTATCGATTTTTTTACATTAAAATAGATAAATATATGTAATTCAATTAATTGTGAAATTATAGGTTTTTTCTTGCTTTTATTAGTCTATTTTTCTTTATCTTAGCAAAAATGTTGCTTATGAGATTTTCTGCCTTTACCCTTTTGATTTGTAATTTTATATTTGCTCAAACGCAATATCCTAAAGACTATTTTCGTCCTCCATTAGATATTCCGATGCAGCTTTCTGGCAATTTTGGAGAGTTAAGGCCTAATCATTTTCATGCTGGTTTTGATTTGAAAACCAATCAGAGAGAAGGATTAACTGTGCATGCTATTGCCGATGGATATGTTTCGAGAATCAAAATTTCAACTTTTGGAAACGGAAAATGTATTTACATCACGCATCCAAATGGTTATACTTCTGTTTATGGGCATTTGCAAACGCCAACGGGTGCCATTTTAGATTATGTAACAAAAACACATTATAAAGAAAAGGCGTATGAAATTGAAATGTTTCCAAAACCAGATGAACTTCCGGTTGCAAAAGGAGACATAATTGGCCTTTCTGGAAATACAGGTTCCTCTGAAGGTCCGCATCTTCATTTTGAAATAAGAGATACTAAAACGGAGTTTGTCATCAATCCGATATTCTTTGGCTTTGACCAAAATTTAAAAGATACCAAAAAGCCTACTTTGTCAAGTTTATATGCCTATCCTTTGGATAATGGTACAGTAAATCTTTCAAAACAGCCTTTGTTGGTTAATATGGTGCTTCAAAAAGATGGAACTTATTTAGCTTCTAAAGTAAAAGCTAATGGAAAAATAGGTTTCGGAATTAATGCGGTAGATACCGATGATGTCTCGCATAACAAAAATGGCGTTTTTAATGTTTCGACTTTTTTAAACGGAAATCAGAATTATAATTATCAATTTAATACCTATTCTTTTGATGAAATGCGTTACATCAATGCTCTGATAGATTATTCTCGTTATAAAAAATCTGGACAGCGCGTGCAAAAGCTTTTTATGAAAACGCCTTTTGCTTTAAGCATTATAAAAACAGATTCTCTTCGTGGTATTGTAAAAGCAGAACCTAATTTAACTTCAAATTACAAAATCGAAGTCTCAGATTATTTTGGAAACATGAATTCGGTGACCATTCCAATTGAGTTTGATACCGCGACGCCACTTGTAGAAGCGGAGCCAGTTAACGGAAAATATTTTATTAAGTATAACAGAGATGCCAACTTTGAGAAAGATAATATGTCGGTTTTCTTTCCAGCAGGAACTTTCTATGATGATTTTAATATGAATTTTGATGTTAGAAATAACAAAGTTTTTATTCATGACGATACGGTTCCGGTGCATTCTAATTTTACAATTACGATAAAAGACGATACTTATCCAGAATCATTGCGAGACAAGCTGTATATTGGCAAAGGAACAAGTTATAATGGAACCATTAGAAAAGGAGACGTTTTTACTGCCAAGGCAAAAATATTAGGTGCATATGGTTTGGTTTTGGATACAATTGGGCCAGTGATAAAAATTGCAAAACCAGTTGAAGGAAAATGGATTAGCGATCAAAAGAAAATTGACTTTACAATAGGCGATGCTTTGTCGGGAATTAAGTCTTACAATGGATATTTAAACGGAAGTTGGGTTTTGTTTGAATATGAGAATAAAGCCAGAAGAATTACTCATACTTTTGATGATCAGTATTTGGCAGAAGGAGAAAACGTTTTAAAAATTGAGGTAGTTGATAATGTAGGAAATACTACTATCTTTGAAACTCGTTTTTTTAGAAGTCAAAAAAAATAAAACCCAAAATCTTTGAGTCAAAATAGGTTTACATTCGCTTTTCTCTTTTTATTTTTCAGCTGTATTGCATTAGCTCAAAACGCTCGTATTAAAGGGCTGATTTTAGATGCAGAGAAACATCCTGTTTCGGGCGTGAATGTCTCCTGGCAGAATACTTTTGTTCAGTCAGATTCGAATGGGTTTTATGAAATCTTAATTCCTTCAAACAAAAAAGTTTCCTTGATTTTTACTCACGTTTCATTAAAAATGATGAGTCTAACCGTTAGTTTGAAAACAAATGAAGTTTTTGTTTTTAATCCGATTATGAATAATTCTGAGGAGCAAATGGGAGAGGTTTTTGTTTCTTCTGGAAATAGAAAGCGAGTTCAAGGAATTACCTCTGTTGATGCAGAAACCATAAAGAAAATTCCAGGCGCAAATGCCGGAATCGAAAATATTTTGAAAACGCTTCCTGGTGTTAATTCCAATAACGAGTTGAGTTCGCAATATATGGTGCGAGGCGGAAATTATGATGAAAATCTAGTTTATGTGAATGAAGTAGAAGTTTATCGTCCGTTTTTAATTCGTTCGGGACAACAAGAAGGCTTAAGTTTTACGAATACAGATTTGGTTCAGAATGTTGAATTTTCTGCTGGTGGATTTCAAGCCAAGTTTGGAGATAAATTGTCTTCTGTTTTAGATATTACTTATCGAAAGCCAACGCAATTTGGTGCTGCTTTTGAAGCCAGTTTTCTAGGAGGAAGTGCCGCGGTCGATTTAGTTTCAAAAAACAAAAAATGGTCAGCGGTAACTGGAGTGCGTTATAGAAATAATAGCCTTTTGGTAAACAGCCAAGATACAGAGACTAATTACAAACCGACTTTTGCCGACATTCAAACGAATATCAATTACGATATTTCTGAAAAGTGGCAAATGAGCTTTTTAGGAAATATTTCTCAAAATAAATATTCGTATGAACCTTTGGTGCGTCAAACTAATTTTGGTACAGCAGACCAGCCAATGGCGCTTTCAGTATATTATGACGGGCAAGAAAAAGATCAATACGATACTTATTTTGGGGCTCTTAAAACTACTTATAAAGCATCTTCTACACTTACTTTAAAATTAATTGGTTCTTTATTTCATACTACAGAAAAGGAGCATTTTGATATTTTGGCGCAATATCGTTTAGGAAGCGTAAACGCTGAAGATCCAGAAAATGCTTCTGCTATTGATTTTACGCGCGGAATTGGTTCTCAGCTAAATCATGCCCGTAACGATTTGGATGCTTTAATTGCAAATATTGAACTGAAAGGAATTCAGAACTGGAAAGAAAGCCAGTTAGAATTTGGTTTAAAATATACTAGAGAATCCATTCGAGATCGAGTAGTAGAATGGGAGGTAATCGATTCTGCTGGATTTTCTATAAATCCGCCGTTGCTTATTCTTCCAAAAAATAATCAGCCCTATGCTCCTTACACTGGGCCACTTTTGCCGTATCAAGATATTCGTGCTACAAATTTTAATACCATAAATAGATTTTCTGGTTATGCGCAGTGGAATAAACAATCGGAAATTGGTTCAAGTCAGATTTGGTATCATTTAGGAGCTCGTTTTCAAGGATGGAATGTTTCGGGAGCAATAGAAGAAGGAAAAACACAATTTGTGGTAAGTCCGCGTGCACAATTTGCAATAAAACCAGATTGGAATCGCGATATGGTTTTTAGAATTTCTGGAGGATTGTACCACCAACCGCCATTTTATAGGGAACTTCGAGATCTGGACGGCGTCGTAAATCCGAATGTAAAAGCACAAGAAGCGATTCATGTTGTTTTGGGTAACGATTATAATTTTAAAATGTGGAATCGCCCCTTTAAATGGGTGACGGAACTTTATTATAAATCACTTTCAGATGTAAATGTGTATTCTATTGATAATGTTCGTATTCGTTATGTTGCCAATAACAATGCAAAAGCATATGCGCAAGGTTTTGATTTTAGATTAAACGGCGAATTTGTACCAGGAACCGAATCTTGGATAAGTTTTGGATACATGAAAACGGAAGAAAATTACGAAAACAAAGGATATATTGCCCGTCCGACAGATCAGAGATTAAAATTTGCGATGTTGTTTCAGGATTATATGCCGAACATTCCAAGTGTGAAAGTGTATTTAAATTTAGTCTACAATACAGGCTTGCCAGGTGGTGCGCCAGCTTACACAGATCCATACTTGTATCAAAATAGATTAAATGATTATAGAAGGGCAGATATTGGTTTTGCAAAAGTCTTTGTAGACAGTAGTACGAAGAACACAAAAACAGGCTGGCTAAAAAACTTTAAAGAATTGTCTTTGGGGTTAGAAATTTTTAATCTCTTTAATAATCAAAATGCGATTACAAATACTTGGGTTCGTGATGTGTATTCAAAAAATCAATATGCGATTCCAAATTATATGACTTCGAGAGTTTTTAACGTTAAGATTAATGCGAGGCTTTAATCTGCTCCGTGATCGGTTATAAAATTCAATAAAAACAAAAAATACAATCAAAAATAGTATATTTGATAATCGTATATAATCATTGTAGATGAAAAAGTATTTTAAATATATCGCCCTTATACTTATCGGAACAGTCATAAGCTGCCGAGAAGAAGTTCAAAAACCAAAAGTAAGTTACGGTGCTTCAAATAAAGTGAGCATTACTAAAACCGATACAACCCAGATTGAAATCGCCGATTTGCCAATTCAAATGGAAGGAACCAATTATTTAATTCATCCAGTTGGAGATTTAAGAGTTTTTGAAAGAGGATCTAAGGCAAGATTTGGTTCTTCGAGCGTTAATGATGTAAGTTTTACGATTTCTAATTTAGGAGAATATGAAATTACAGGATATCTTCAGAATTTAAAATTCCAAAAAGTAGATTCAGATTCTATCCGACCTTTGTCAGATAAGCCAGTTCTAATTTTAACGGCTACTTTTCTGAAAACCGTTGCAGATAAAACGCATAATAATGTTATGGTTTATACATTAACAGATTCAGATACTAATAAAGACGGGAAAATTGATACAAGCGATATTAAAACTTTGTACTTAAGTGATATCAGCGGCGAAAATTTTACAAAAGTTTCAGCCGATTTGGAAGAATTGGTAGATTGGAGTTTGATAGAATCTAAAAACCGTCTGTATTTTAGAACAATCGAAGACACGAACCAAAACGGACAGTTTGATAAAAATGATGTGTTGCACTACAACTATATAGATTTGGCTTCTAAAAAATGGGAAGTGAAGAGTTATAAGCCTATCTAAGGTGCTAAGGTTCTGAGATGCTAAGATTCTAAGTTTTTTTCTTGCCACAGATTAAAGGATTAAAAAGATTTATAAAAAGAGAGGCTGTTTCAATAAGTTGAAACAGCCTCTCTTTTTTAAATTGCTTTTATTAATGAAAACAGCGTTTTTTATTTTTATACATCAAGCCGTCATTCCGTAGGAATTTCTGGTCGGTAGAAAAAAATGATGATAAATCAATTTACGTTCCGTAGGAACATTTGATGTGTTGGATTGTCAAAAAAATGTCTAAATCAAACGTTCCTACGGAACGTAATTAACCAAAACAATATAATTTTTTCTACCGATGAAATGTTCCTACGGAACATAATCAAATCAGAAACGGGAAAAAAATCTTTCTAATCCTTTAATCTGTGGCAAAAAAAACTTAGAATCTTAGCATCTCAGAATCTTAGTATCTCAGCACCTTAGCATCTTTAAATCAATATATCGCTTTCGAGATCCGATTTCTCAATTTCGAAACCAAATCCTAAACGTTCAACCAATTCTATTACCAGTTTTTTGTACCAATTTTCAGATTTTGGGTGAATATATATTTTTTCGATTAATTGGTTGATGTCGACGTTGATCTTTAATCCGTCGTTTAATTTGATGTCACTTTTGGAAGTGTCGCTCAGAATACGGACTTCTCTTTCATATTGAAAACTTTTTCTTTTAAATAAAAACGGAAAGAATAAATCATCAAACGGAATATATTCTTTTTTATAATCGATGTAATTTACTTCGCCGATAAACTGGTCGAAATTGTTTTCTGGTTTTACTGCTTTTTGCAGTCTTCCAATTGTAGATTGAATAGCTAAGCCTTCGTTGTTTTTGGTAAAAATCTGCCACATGGCAAAAGATTCATATTCATTAATATGCCAGCTGCTTATGGCTACTTTTTCGCGATGGGTTTTGTAGTAATTTAAAAATTCAGGGTTATCTGCTGCTAGCTTTTTAATTTCTTCGTAAGTCGGTTCACTGAAAGTTCCCTCGTATTGATCTTCAAACTTGTCTGAACGTGACATAAAAAGTTTCTTCGAAAGCAATAAATCAAGAAATTTGGATAGGTCTAGATATTTCCAAACTATAGTATCGGGATCGTCTGGAAGTTTTATGTTGGGGTTGTTAAGATACATTTTCTGAAAGAATTAAATTTCAATCTTTAACTATCCTAAAGTTATAAAAATAAACACAGATTAAAGAAATTAAACTGAGTTTTAATATTTCCTTAATCTGTGTAAATTAATCTGGTGTTTGATTTGTTCTTACGATTCGAAAGACTGCATGGTTACCAGTTTATTGTAAGTTCCGTTGTGGGCAATTAATTCTTCATGAGTTCCTTGTTCAACGATTTTTCCTTTTTGCATTACGACAATCACATCTGCTTTCTGAATAGTCGAAAGTCGGTGTGCGATTACAATTGACGTTCTGTTCTGCATCATGTTTTCTAATGCTACCTGAACAAATTTTTCGCTTTCTGTATCCAATGCCGATGTAGCTTCATCTAAAATCATAATCGGCGGATTTTTCAATACGGCACGGGCAATAGATAGACGCTGTTTTTGTCCTCCAGAAAGCTTGTTTCCGCTATCACCTATATTCGTGTAGATTCCTTGCGGAAGATCCTTTACAAACTCATAAGCATTCGCAATTTTAAGCGCTTCGATAATTTCGTCATCAGTAGCATCTAATTTTCCTAAAGCGATATTTGCTTTAATAGTATCGTTAAATAAAATGCTGTCTTGCGTTACCAATCCCATCAAGCTTCGAAGAGATTGCAGATTCATGTCTTTAATGTTAATTCCGTCAATAGAAATAGAACCATCGTTAACATCGTAAAAGCGAGTCAATAAATTTGCAATTGTACTTTTTCCGCTTCCAGATTGTCCTACAAGAGCAACAGTTTGTCCTTTTTTTATTTGAAGAGAAAAGTCTTTTAAAACTGTTTCTTCTTCGTACTTAAAGTTTACATTTTGAACGCTGATATTGTCATCAAAAGTTGTTTTTTCAACAGCATTTTCTTTAGAAACGATAGTGTTTTCTTGTTCTAAAATTTCAAGAACACGTTCTGCTGCTGCATTTCCTCTTTTTACTCCATAAGAAGCTTTAGAAATTGCTTTTGCAGGAGTTAGAATGTTGTAAGCTAATCCCATGTAAGCAATAAACGCAGCGCCTTGTAGTGTTTTGTCAATCAAAACCATTTGACCGCCGTACCAAAGTAAAATAGCAATTACGGTAATTCCCATAAATTCACTTGCTGGAGAAGCTAAGTTTTGGCGGTTTCCAATACTATTTGATAAAGTGAAAAAGCGCTCTGTCGAGTTTTGAAAAACTTTATTAAAGTAATTTTCTGAATTATATCCTTTTACAACTTTCAATCCACCAATTGTCTCTTCGATAGTAGAAAGGAATCTTCCTTGTTCTTCTTGGGCTTTGGTTGATTGTTTTTTAAGTTGCTTTCCAATCAATGAAATAATATATCCAGAAACAGGAATAAAAATGAAAACAAACAACGTCAGCTTAGCACTAATGATAAGCATCGTGGTTATGGTAAAGATAATCGTTAAAGGTTCTTTTACAATAAGCTCCAAGATGGCCAAGAAAGAGTTTTGAACCTCGTTTACGTCAGCTGAAATTCTAGAAATTACGTCTCCTTTTCTTTTTTCAGAATAAAATGCCAAAGGGAGTTCTAGTGTTTTTTTGTACAATGCATTTCGCATATCCTTTAATACTCCGTTTCTAAGGAAATTGATAAAAAACATCGCCAAATAATCGGCTAAGTTTTTAAGTAAAAAGATTGAAATAATAATGGCAACCATTACCGACAAAACATAACCAGGTTCGTGGTTTTTTTGTGCAGTGGTAATGTAGTAAGCCAAATAGTCTTCGGCATATTCTTTTATTTTAAAAATGCCTTCGTAAACTGGCTCTATTTCTACTCTTTTTCCTTTTTCAAATAATACCTGAAGCATAGGAATTAAAGCCACAAACGAAAGTGTGCTGAAAAGTGCATACAAAACATTGAAAAAGATATTTAAGAATGCGTATTTTTTATACGGATATATAAAAGGAACTATTTTTTTGAAATTACTCATTTATTTTTCTTGATGTTATTTTCTTTTGGTTGGGTCAGCTCTTTTGGGTTTTAGTATTTATTTTGAGCATGTAATTTTCAATGCACAAAATTAATCCAATTGAGGTGTTTTCAATTTCTTTTTAGTTTTTTTTATAAAAAAAACTCTGATTTACTTTCAAGATTGTAAACCAGAGTTCAAAGATATCGAACTTGTAATTCTGCATGCAATTTGCAAAATTGTATTAATTGAGAAATGCAGGTTTAATTTAACTGCATGTCTGCAATGATATTTTTAATTTTGTTGTCTAAGAATTTCTCTGCTTCATCAAAATCAGAAACCGATTCAATTGCAGCATTTACACTGATATAGAATTTAATTTTAGGTTCCGTTCCACTTGGTCTAGCGCAAATTTTTGATCCGTCTTCTGTATAATAAATCAATACATTCGATTTTGGGATTTCCATTGTCGATTCTGAACCGTCTAATAAATTCAAAGCAATAGACGATTGGTAATCCTCAACCATAATAACTCTTTGTCCGTTGATTTCTTTTAAAGGATTTTCGCGTAAATCAACCATCATTTGGTTGATTTCTTGTAAACCTTCCATTCCTTTTTTAGTCAGCGAAACTAAGAATTCTTTGTAGAAACCATTTTCAACATAAAGCTGTAAAAGTTCTTTGTAAACTGAGCTTCCTGCAGCTTTAGCTTGAGCGGCAACTTCGCATATTAATAAAGTAGCAGCAACAGCATCTTTGTCTCTAACGGCATCGCCAACCATAAATCCGAAACTTTCTTCACCACCACCGATAAATTCAAGCTCAGGAAAATCTTTGATCATTTTTGCGATCCATTTAAAACCAGTCAATCCAACTTTGCATTCAACACCATAACTTGACGCCAATTCCATCATCATTGGAGTAGAAACAATTGTTGAACCCACGAATTGTTTTCCGTTAAGTTTACCTGCTTTTTTCCATTGTTTCAATAAGAAAGAAGTCATTAAAACCATCGTCTGATTTCCGTTCAATAAAATCATTTTGCCATCGTTGTTACGAACGGCAACTCCCAATCGGTCGCAGTCAGGATCTGTTCCTACTACAATGTCAGAATTTGTTTTGTCTGCCAAAGCCAAAGCCATAGTCAAAGCTTCTGGTTCTTCAGGGTTCGGAGATTTTACTGTAGGGAAATCTCCGTCTGGAACAGCTTGCTCAGGAACAATATGAACATTTTTATATCCAGCTTGCGATAAAACATCTGGAATTGATTTTATAGAAGTTCCATGCAGTGAAGTAAACACAATGTGAAGATTGTCTTTGGCTTCAGCTGGAGTATTAAAACTTGCATTTTCAATAGACGATTTTATAAAAGCTTTGTCTATTTCGGTATCAATGTACTCAATCAAACTTTCGTTTGCATTGAATTTGATTTTATCATAACCCAAACTTTCGATTACATTGACAATTTCTTTGTCTTGAGGCGGAACAATCTGTCCACCGTCTTGCCAGTAAACTTTGTATCCGTTGTATTCTGGTGGATTATGAGAAGCTGTTAAAACAATTCCACACTGGCATTTTAAATATTTAAGTGCAAAAGATAATTCTGGTGTTGGTCTCAAATCAGAGAACAAATACACTTGAATTCCGTTTGCTGAGAAAACATCAGCAACAACTTTTGCTAAAGTATTACTGTTATGGCGACAATCGTAAGCAATAACCACTTTTAAAGGCTCGTTTGGAAAAACTTTGTGCAGGTAGTCAGATAATCCCTGAGTGTTTTTTCCAAGCGTATATTTGTTGATTCTATTATCACCAACCCCCATAACACCACGCATTCCTCCAGTTCCGAATTCTAAGTTTTTGTAAAAACTCTCTTCCAGTTCTTTAGGAGAAGTTGTCATTAATTCCTTAACAGCAGCTTGCGTTTCTTGATCGAATGTTGGTGTCAACCATTCGTTTACAGCATTTAATATATTTGGTGCGATGTTCATTGTATATTTTTTTTAAGTTTTAATTAAAGATAAGGCCTTTTTCAGGAGCTAATCCTGCTGTCCACTATATCTTTTGTGGTGAACCCCACCACAAAAGGATGCCGTTCCCATCAGGGCTAGGGCTTTTCGTTAAAAATTAACCTCTCGAGCTACTTTGTAACGTGCTTCATTGCTTTTAGTTCTTAGAATAATTTCGCCTAAGAAACCTGCTAAAAATAATTGAGTACCAAGAATCATAGTGGTTAAAGCAATGTAAAACCACGGATTGTTGGTAACCAAAGTGTATTTCATTCCAGTATACATATGGTATAGTTTGGAAACGCCAATGTATCCTGCAGACAAAAATCCGATAATAAACATTAACGAACCCATCGCGCCAAATAAGTGCATAGGTCTTTTTCCGAATCTTGATAAAAACCAAATCGTAATCAAATCCAAGAAACCGTTTATAAAACGTTCCATTCCGAATTTTGTTTCACCATATTTTCTAGCTTGGTGAATGACTACTTTTTCGCCAATTTTTCCAAATCCAGCATTTTTAGCCAAAACAGGAATATAACGGTGCATTTCGCCAGAAACTTCGATGTTTTTTACCACGACATTTTTGTAGGCTTTCAATCCGCAGTTAAAATCGTTTAGCTCAACGCCAGAAGTTTTTCTAGCCGCCCAGTTAAATAATTTTGAAGGAAGATTTTTGGCCACAACGGAATCGTAACGTTTCTTTTTCCATCCAGAAACCAAATCATATTTCTGATTTATAATCATTTCATACAATTCGGGAATTTCGTCTGGACTGTCTTGTAAGTCAGCATCCATGGTAATAATAACATCACCTTTTGCTTTTGCAAAACCAGCATGTAAAGCTTGAGATTTTCCGAAGTTTTTCATGAAACGAATCCCTTTTACACTAGGATTTTCGTTAGAGAAACCTTCAATAATCTGCCAAGAATTATCTGTACTACCATCATCTACAAAAATGATTTCATAAGAGTAATTGTTAGACTGCATCACTTTAATGATCCATGTGTAGAGTTCTTTAAGTGATTCCTCCTCGTTTAGAAGCGGTATAAGTATAGATAAATTCATTTATATTTTTATTCTTGTGTAGATTTGCTTTTAAAAAATGCTGCTAAAATTAATCCTAAGATTGAATAGCCAATAATACTGAAAATAAGAGCTTTTAATTGTTCAACAGTTGAGAAAGGATTGTTTTCTTTCATTTTAGCTAAAGCTTCGTTTATTTTAGCGGCTGGAGTTCCAAATTTCTGCAATGTTTCGGCCATGTATTTAACCAATAATTCGCTTATAGTTGTTTTTGCTTCAGGATCAATTACATTAAACAATACGATGCTGAACAAAGTAGAAATTGCGAGAGCAATTATTGTAGTTATAAAGAAGGTTGTAAAAGCATCTTTAAAAGAGAAAAAACCATTGATGTCTTTTTTTGTTTTAGTAAGCAATAAGATTCCAATTACTACATAAATGACAAAACTTAGACCGCCAATCCAGCCTGAAACAAATAATTTTAAATCTACCGCATAGATAGTTGCTGTAATTAATGCCAGAATAATTCCTAAGATGATTCCGTAAGTAACGCCGTTCTTTTTTATAACTTCATTAATCATATTGTGATAGTTTTAAAATTAATCCACAAATATAGTAATTCCCCCTATAATCGGATATAAAAAAAGCTTTTCGAAATAAACTAAAAAAAAGTAAGCTAACTGTTTGTTTATTAAAAAAGAATTGTAAATTTGCACACTCAAAAATAATTAAATTTTTAAACAAAAAAGAGTATTGTTTGTTTATACCTTTTTCTAACCATGAAAAAGCTTCAAAATGAAGATGCTCTATTAACAATAAATAAAAAGACAAGATGAAAAAAGGAGTTCACCCAGAAAATTACAGATTAGTTGCATTTAAAGACATGTCTAATGATGACGTTTTTATTACTAAATCTACTGCAGATACAAAAGAAACAATTGAAGTTGACGGAGTTGAGTATCCAGTTGTAAAAATGGAGATTTCTAGAACATCTCACCCTTTTTATACTGGTAAATCTAAACTTATCGATACTGCAGGACGTATTGATAAATTCAAAACTAAATACGCTAAACACGCTAAAAAATAATAGCTGTTTTATATTATACAAAAGCCTTCCATATTCTGGGAGGCTTTTTTTATGCGTTAAATATTACTTTTCGTTAAAATGGTTTTTTACTAAACCGGTAAAATATTTGTAACTTTGTTGTCAGGTAACCAAATCAAATTTTAACAAACACTCAATTTTTATGAACTACATTCTTTTCGACGGTCCCGTTCGGAATGCTTTATTACCCTTTACTTTTACACGTCCAGTAGCTGATATTTTGGTAGGAATCATGACAATTCGCCAGAAATGGGAAAAATATCTTGGTTCGACAATCACGACTATAACAGAGGAATATTTATCGGAGAAATTCCCAATGGTTGAAATGGAGGAAAATGTAATGATCAATGCAGCGTATTTGCCAAATGATACTCTTGCAGAGATGGTTTCTAATTTAACAGAAAACCAAGCAATCTTTAAAGGTGAAGATGTAATTGCATTTTTTGCAAACGAAAACCAAGAAGAAGTCGATTTTGATTCTTATGAAATTATTCGGTACAATGAAGATTGTATTACTATAGAGCATACTTGGGATATTTTCTCAAAAAACGATGCAGCGATTCGTCAAGATTTTAAATACTTGACAGAAGATCGTACTTCGCAACCCATTCCTAAAAGCGTTAATGTAATTGCTCCGGAAAATATTTTTATTGAAGAAGGTGCAAAATTAGAGTTTGTAACTCTAAATGCTTCAAACGGTCCTATATATATAGGTAAAAATACCGAAATCATGGAAGGCACGGTTATTCGTGGCCCTTTTGCTTTATGTGAAAATGCAATTGTAAAAATGTCGGCGAAGGTTTATGGTGCAACGACTGTTGGGCCAGGATCGAGAATAGGCGGAGAAGTTAAGAACTCAGTTCTTTTTGCCAATTCAAATAAAGGGCATGAAGGATTTTTAGGCGATTCTGTTTTAGGCGAATGGTGTAATATTGGAGCAGATTCTAATAACTCAAACCTAAAAAACAATTACGAAGAAGTAAAATTATGGAGCTACGAAACAGAAGGTTTTGCTAAAACAGGACTTCAGTTTTGTGGTTTGATGATGGGAGATCACAGTAAATGCGGAATCAATACGATGTTTAATACAGGAACTGTTGTTGGTGTAAGCGCTAATATTTTCGGGTCTGGATTTCCTCGCAATTTTGTTCCAAGTTTTTCTTGGGGCGGCGCTGCAGGATTTACAACTTATGTAACTAAAAAAGCTTTTGAAACAGCGAGGTTAGTGATGAGCCGAAGAAATATAGAATTCGATGCAACGGAAGTTGCAATTATGGAGCATATTTTCGAAGAAACTAAAAAATGGAGAAAAGACTAATTTAATTAGATAATTAGTCAATTTGAAAATTAGATAATTATAGCAAACCCGATAGGTTTTTAAAACCTGTCGGGTTTTGTTTTTTTTAGCCACAGATTAATAGGATTTACACAGAATATTTTTTTTTTATCTTGGCAAAAAAATCAGTTTAATCCTTGTAATCTGTGGCTAAAAATTATTTATCAATCTTAGTGAAATTCCCTTTTAAATTGAATTTTAATTCTAAACCATTGGTTAATTTTGTTTCATATCCAGAAGAACCAATTTCTATTTTGGTTACGTCTTCTTTAGGAAAATTTTCTTTTATATAAGAAGCAATTTTTTTTGGGATAATAGATTTTGGAACTTTTCCAGTTTTAGCATCCACTTCTTTCCAGTTTCCTTTTTTGTCAAATTCAATTTCGATTTGATTGCTAAATTGCACTTTGTATTCTGTAGAAAGAATTTCTTTGTCTTCTAGTATATAGCTCGGTTTCTTAGATCCAAAATGCGTTTTTAAGAATGTTTGTGCATTGCCTGGTAAAGCTTCTTTTTTAATTACGGTTTTTTGTGCATTTGAAGAAAGTCCAAATAGTAATCCCGTAATTAAGCAGATCGTCAGTTTTAATTTCGTTCTCATATTTCGCTGATTTTTAAAATTATAGTACAAGTTAAGACTAAAATTTTGAAATTGGAAAATCTGGTCAGGCTTAAAAATGAATCAAGCTTCTTTTTTTTGCCACAGATTAAAGATTAAAAAGATTTTTTTTTTAGAATATGGATTCTTTAAAAAAAATAATCAGTAAAAATTCTTTAATCTGTGGCAAAAAAAAATATCTAATTAACACATTTCCAAAATTATCTAATTATCAAATTGGGACATTATCTAATTAAATCTATCTTTGCAGCACGAAAAAAAATGGGTAGTCAAATAAACGATTAACCGATTAAACAAATTAACAAACACAAATGATTACAGTTAACGATATTTCGGTTCAGTTTGGTGGAACTACACTTTTTAGCGATGTTTCTTTTGCTATTAATGAAAATGACAAAATTGCCCTGATGGGTAAAAATGGTGCGGGAAAATCTACACTTTTAAAGATAATTGCAGGTGCAAACAAACCTTCAACCGGAAGTATCTCTGCTCCAAAAGAAGCTGTAATCGCTTACTTGCCACAGCATTTGCTTACCGAAGATGGTGCAACGGTTATGGAAGAAGCATCAAAAGCTTTCAGTGAGATTTTTACAATGAAAGCTGAAATCGATGCTATTAATGAGCAATTGACAGTTCGTACAGATTATGAAAGTGATGAATATATGAAATTGATCGAAAGAGTTTCTGACTTAAGTGAAAAATTTTATGCAATTGAAGAAGTAAACTACGAAGCTGAAGTTGAGAAAATTTTGGTTGGTTTAGGTTTTGAACGTGAAGATTTTGGACGTCAAACTTCTGAATTTTCAGGAGGATGGAGAATGCGTATCGAATTGGCTAAAATTCTATTGAGAAAACCTGATTTGATTTTGCTAGATGAGCCAACGAATCATATGGATATTGAAAGTATTCAGTGGTTAGAGGAATTTTTGCTAAACCAAGCTAAAGCTGTAGTGGTAATCTCGCACGATAGAGCTTTTGTTGATAATATCACCAATCGTACTATTGAGGTTACAATGGGAAGGATTTATGATTATAAAGCAAAATATACTCATTACTTAGAATTAAGAAAAGATCGTAGAATTCACCAGCAAAAAGCATATGATGAGCAACAAAAAATGATTGCAGAAAATCGTGCTTTTATTGACCGTTTCAAAGGAACATTCTCTAAAACAGATGCCGTTCAGTCTCGTGTAAAAATGCTTGAGAAATTGGAAATTGTTCAGGTTGATGAAGTTGATACATCGGCTTTACGATTAAAATTTCCGCCAGCAGCACGTTCTGGACAATATCCTGTTATTGTAAAAGAAATGTCTAAAGCTTACGGAGATCATGTAGTGTTTAAAGATGCAAACATTGTAATTGAACGCGGTCAGAAAGTAGCTTTCGTTGGAAAAAATGGTGAAGGAAAATCGACAATGATTAAAGCGATTATGAAAGAAATCGGCGTTGATTCTGGAAGCGTAGAAATTGGTCATAACGCACAAATCGGATATTTTGCTCAAAATCAAGCGGCTTTATTAGATGAAAATGCTACCATTTTTGAAACAATCGATAGCATTGCAGTTGGTGATATCAGAACGCAAATCAAAAATATTTTAGGAGCTTTCATGTTCCAAGGTGATGATATTACTAAAAAAGTAAAAGTGCTTTCTGGAGGAGAGAAAACTCGTTTGGCAATGATTAAATTGTTGTTGGAGCCAGTTAACTTATTAATTCTAGATGAGCCTTCGAATCACTTGGATATGAAAACCAAAGACATCATTAAAGATGCTTTACGCGATTTCGACGGAACTTTGATTCTGGTTTCTCACGACCGTGATTTCCTTGACGGATTAGCGACTAAAGTTTTTGAATTCGGAAATAAAAGAGTTAAAGAACACTTTGAAGATGTTGCTGGTTTCTTAGCTCATAAGAAAATGGATTCTATGAGAGAGATCGAGAAATAGTATTTTTTCAATATAATTTTCAAAGGGCATAAGTTTATTCTTATGCCCTTTTTCTTTGTTGCAATATTCGTAACAGTATTTTAATGCAATTTTTTTTACATAAAATGTCTTTTTTTGTTACTTTAGTGTTCTCATTTCGTGTTGACTATAAGTAATTAAGTTTTTTGATCAAGAATAGAACGCTGATTTTTAAATCACTATATAAGCATTACTGTTTCATTTAATTTAAGCCTATGAGTAAAAGTCTACTATCGCCATTTTTTTTCCTTTTTTTATAACCCCATTTTTTTTATATGCCCAAGGAGATGTGAATCAAGGAGCTGATAAAAAAGAAAGTGAAGAAGTAAAATATCCGCAATTTCAATTAAAAGGGCTTCTTCAAGCAAGATATCTAGAGAGTTTTGGAGATAATGTAGACGTTTTAGGAACGCATCATTCAACGGGAGATGCAGTTCAAAGTTCTTTTGACATAAAAAGAATGCGTGTGGGTTTAAATACAAAGTTAAGCGAGACTACAGAAATTGTAATTCTGGTCAATTTAGCCGATTTTAAATCTGATCCAAAGGGAAAAGTTCTTGAAAATGCCTACGGGAAATATACTTTTAATAAATATATAGCTTTAACAGGAGGGCAATTTCGTCCAGCATTTGGTCTTGAGGAGCTTGTTCCGGTAGATATTATTAAATCTTTTGATTTTTCGAATCAGTATTATGAATTTGGAAAAAATGGATGGACAAGTTTTCAAATCGGAGCATCAGCGACAGGAGGTTTTGATATTGGGAAAATCCCAGTGAATTATGCGGTTTCTATTTTAAACGGAAATGGGAAAAATGTAGAAATGGATAAAGATAACGGAAAGCAATATTCTTCAAGATGGGTTTTTGGATTGTCAAAAGAGTATAAAATTAATCTGGGGTTAAACGGAGGTTTCGGGAAAGTCTTTAAGGAAGATGTTTTTGCACTAGGAGCAGATATTACCAGTGATTTTAGAATAACCGATAAGCTAAGTTTTGATTTGCAGATAGAATATAAGCAAGGAACAAATCATAATTTATATTATTCTTTGCCAGTTGCTAGCCGTACAGAGAATGTTGCAGATTATCAAATGCGTGGGATTTATTTTCTGCCAAATTTTAGATATGCAGTAGATTATAAAAAACTCACAGCATTTGAAATTTCTTGTCGCTACGAAACTTTTGATCCGAGCTACAAAATCGATTCAAATGTACGCACCACTTACACGCCAATGGTCAGTTTGGAATTCGGAAAATCGTATACAGGACGTATCGAGATGGGATTTGAAATTGACAGATTTGATAAAAGCATTCCAGATACATCAACCTACAACGATAATTTATTTTTAATTCAGTTACAGCTCAGAATTTAATTCACTTAATCTTTGTTTTTATGAAAGAAGTAAAAATTCCACAGACCCTAATTACACTGGCAGTTTTGGTTGCCATTTGGTTTGTTCCGGCTCCAGAAGGAGTTGTAACAGAAGCTTGGCATTTGTTTGCCATTTTCGTGGCTACTATTTTAGGAATTATCTTAAAAGCGGCTCCGATGGGAACAATGTGTATGATTGCAATTGCTTTAACGGCGATGTCTCAGGTTTTGGCTCCAGGAGATCCTGGAAAATCGATCACATTAGCATTAAAAGGATTTGGTGATAAGGTAATCTGGCTGATCGGAATTTCATTTTTTATAGCGAGAGGATTTATAAAAACAGGTCTGGGAAATAGAATTGCTTTTTTATTCATAAAAATATTCGGAAAAAGTTCTTTAGGACTCGCGTATGGTTTAGGATTGGCAGATTTGGTTTTAGCGCCAGCTGTTCCAAGTAATACGGCTAGAGGAGGAGGAATTGTTTATCCGATCATGAAATCAATGTCGATGAGTTTTGGTTCAATGCCAGACAAACCTGAAACACATAGGAAATTAGGGGCTTATTTAACTTTAAATAGTTATAATATGAACCTGATTGCTTCTTCGATGTTTTTAACAGGAACAGCGAGTAATCCGATGTGTCAGAAGTTTGCGCTTAATTTAGGAATAAAAATTAGCTGGATGTCGTGGGCGGCGGCTGCAATTGTTCCGGGGTTGTGTGCTTTTATTGTAATTCCGTTCGTTCTTTATAAAATTTATCCTCCAGAATTAAAAAAGACTGGAGATGCGCCGCAGATTGCAACACAGAAATTGAAAGAAATGGGGGCAATAACTAGAGATGAATGGATGATGCTGCTGACCTTTTTTATTCTGCTTTTTCTTTGGATGACAGGAGATCTGCTTTCTATTGATGCAACAACAACAGCTTTTATCGGATTGGTAATTTTACTTTTAACTTCAGTTTTGACATGGGATGATGTAAAAGCTGAAAAAGGTGCTTGGGATACCATTGTGTGGTTTTCTGTTTTAGTAATGATGGCCAGTTCACTTAATGAATTAGGCTTTATCGCGTGGTTTAGCGATTTAGTAAAAGCAGAAATTGGCGGATTAAGCTGGCAGATGGCTTTTCCGATCATTATATTGGTATACTTCTTTAGTCATTATCTTTTTGCAAGTGCAACTGCGCACGTTGCAGCAATGTACGCAGCCTTGCTTGGTGTTGGTGTTTCGCTCGGAATTCCGGGATTATTACTGGCATTTATGCTTGGTTTTGTCGGATCTCTTTACGGAACTTTAACGCACTATGGTCATCGTCCGGCACCCGTATTTTTTGGGAGCGGTTACGTTGACCTAAAGAGCTGGTGGGTCAAAGGGCTTGTAACTGGTTTGGTTATGCTCTTTATTTATATGGTAATAGGAGGATTGTGGCTCCGAGTAATTGGATATTTTTAGATTCTAATTCCTGGAGGAAGTAGTTCTTTGTATCTAGGGTTTTTTTTGAAAAACGAAACAATCTTTGGGTGAATAGGAACTACTCTGTAATTTTTTTCAGAACTTAAATCTAATATATTTTTAAGCAGCATATTGATCGTTTCTTCGTTCTCGTATGAATCTGGTTTATTGATCTTGGTTAAAAAGATTTTTTTTCTTGAAATGAATACTCAACTGCTAACATTCCTTCAGGGATGACAGTTTCAAATTGGCGTGCAAAAGTGTTGTCTTTGATTTCCATAGTTACAGAAGATTCCATAGTAATTTCTTGTTAGGTTATTGGTAAATAGTGAATTTGGGATTCGAAATTTTAATGAAAGAAAATTCTTTATAAGTTTTAATTTCAAGAAATATTTCGAATTGCAAAGGTAATCATTTGATTTTCAATATTAAATTATTTTTTGCAGCTATAAACTTTAAGTTTTTGTTTTCAACTTGGATTTTTTTTGAATTGACATAAAATAGGTCTGAAATTTGATTATCATGACATTAAAAAAAGTAACTTTATTTTTTAGAATAAATATCTTAATGGTAATTTCATTTTAATGTTATGAGTAAAATTCCAGTTTATTTTATGCCAGGTTTGGCTGCGAGTTCATCTATTTTTGAAAGAATAAAATTGGATGAAGATACTTTTGAAATGCATCTTTTGGAATGGGAAATTCCACATCCGAAAGAATCTTTGTCAGATTATGCACTTCGAATTAGTAAAAATATAAAACACGAAAATCCTGTTTTAGTCGGAGTTTCTTTTGGCGGAATTCTAGTTCAGGAAATTTCGAAACATATAAAAGCACGAAAAGTTATTATTATATCGAGTGTAAGAAGTAATTTGGAGTTCCCGAGAAGAATGAAAATAGGGAAGAGGACAAAAGCTTACAAACTAATTCCGATGCAGTTAATTTTGAATGTTGAGAAATTGGCTAAATTTTCATTTGGCGAAAAAGTCAATAAGCGAATTAAATTGTATGAGAAATTTTTATCTGTCCGTGATTTAGGATATCTACAATGGGCGGTAGAAAGTGTAATCTTATGGGATCGCGATAAAATTGATGAAAATGTAGTGCATATCCACGGAGATAAAGATGATGTTTTTCCCATTAAATATATTGATAAATGCATTTTAGTAAAGGGCGGAACTCATATTATGATCTTGAATAAGTATAAATGGCTGAATGAGAATCTGCCTTCTATTATACTTGAGTGAAATTCCAATTTTAAAAATTCCAAATTCCAATACTTTGAGGATTTGTAATCTTTGTCAAAGTTTTAAACTTTGGCAAAGATGTATCTAAGCACATCTGTACATAATCTTGTCATTTCGACCGTAGGGAGAAATCTCCGCAAGTAGCTCGACAAAGATTGGTAATTTACTTTGGGGAGTTTCTTGCGGAAATCCCTCGTTCCTCGGGATGACATACTATACGGAAAATCGTCAAAATAGAAAGATCTAAATCAGCAATCTAAAATAGAAAAAAGACAAAGGTGTGCGTAAAGTAAACATCACGCTTGTCCTCCTGAGCGAAGTCGAAGGATCGCATGCTAAATCCATTCAATGTTTTCTTTACTTTGCGTGTCCTTCGACTTCGCTCAGGAAGACATAAAATGAGCAAAATTTAAAATCTAAACTCAACAATCTAAAATAAAAAAATCCCAAACTCTTTTGGAATTTGGGATTTTAAATATTGTAATTTAGAAAATTAGATTTTCTTCATTTGTTCTTTCATCATCGTGATTTGCTCTTTCAGCATACCTTGTTTGTCTAATTTTTTAGCTTCGTTTAATAAATTAGTCGCTTCCAATTTTCTTCTACGAGACATTGCAACTCCAGCAAGGTTTAATTTAGCCACAGCCAAATCCATGTCCATTGATAGTCCAAGTTCGATTGCTTTTTTGAAATGTTTCTCCGCTTGGTTGATATTGGTTTGAGATAACATGATACCTTGTAAATAATTTAAGTATCCTTGTTGTTTTCTTACTAATGCTCCTTCTGGATTTTTGATATATGATAACCATTTATTAGCACCTTCGAAGTCTTGTTTTCTTAATTTAAGGAAGGCTAAAAGGATAAATTCGTTTTTAAAATAAAGAAAAATTGGAATTGCAGTCAATAAGATAAGGAATATACCATTCCCAATATTACTTTCTGTAAATTGCCAAACGCCCGCCACTACAAGAAGTCCGGCCAAAATAAGTTTAATATTCTTGTGAAACATAATTATTGTAAATTTGTGATTGCAAAGATAGTAAAAGGAATTAAAAATATTTTTATAAAAGTACTTGCCAGAAAAAAAAGTCTTTGTATATTTGCACTCGGTTTTTGAACAACGATATCCAAAACCAAATAAACGAGTTAATAGATACCATTTTTAAAGATACAAAGCAATGAGCAAAAGAACGTTTCAACCATCGAAAAGAAAAAGAAGAAATAAGCACGGATTTATGGACAGAATGGCTTCTGCGAATGGAAGAAAAGTTCTAGCGCGTAGAAGAGCAAAAGGAAGACATAAATTAACTGTTTCTAGCGAGCCTAGACACAAAAAATAATGTTTGTATAAACATACATAAGGCGATTACTTTTTTAGTATCGCCTTTTTTTATACCTTGTCGGTAAAAAATCTCTCAACTTTCTAGTTTATAGTGCACTAGAAAAGTTTTTTTAAATCGTAAACAACTACACAATACATACAAAAATGCCTAAAGACACATCAATAAAATCAGTTTTAATAATAGGTTCAGGGCCTATTGTTATTGGCCAAGCTTGCGAATTCGATTATGCGGGATCTCAATCTGCACGCTCGATTCGTGAAGAAGGAATTGAGGTTATCTTGATTAACTCGAATCCAGCGACGATTATGACCGACCCATCTATGGCCGATCATATTTATTTGAAACCTTTAACGACAAAATCGATTATTGAAATTCTTAAGGAACATCCGCAAATTGATGCTGTTTTACCAACAATGGGAGGACAAACAGCCTTAAACTTGTGTTTGGAAGCTGAAGAAAAAGGAATCTGGCAAGATTTCGGAGTGAGATTAATCGGTGTTGATGTAAATGCTATTAATATTACAGAAGACAGAGAGCAGTTTAAGCAGCTTTTAGAAAGAATTAATGTGCCAACTGCGCCTGCAAAAACAGCTACTTCTTACCTTGAAGGAAAAGAAATCGCTCAAGAATTTGGTTTCCCGCTTGTTATTCGTCCATCGTTTACACTAGGAGGAACTGGAGCAGCTGTGGTTTACAAAAAAGAAGATTTTGATGAGCTTTTAACTCGCGGACTTGAAGCTTCTCCAATTCACGAAGTTTTAATTGATAAAGCTTTGATGGGATGGAAAGAGTACGAGTTAGAACTTTTAAGAGATAAAAATGATAACGTTGTAATTATCTGTTCTATCGAAAATATGGATCCAATGGGAATTCATACTGGAGATTCTATAACAGTTGCTCCGGCAATGACATTGTCTGACACAACTTTTCAAAAATTACGTGACTACGCTATCTTAATGATGAGAAGTATCGGAAATTTTGCTGGGGGATGTAACGTACAATTTGCAGTTTCGCCAGACGAAAAAGAAGATATCGTAGCCATCGAGATTAACCCTCGTGTATCTCGTTCTTCTGCTTTAGCATCAAAAGCAACTGGATATCCAATTGCAAAAATCGCTTCTAAACTAGCTTTAGGATACAACTTAGATGAATTGCAAAACCAAATTACAAAATCGACTTCGGCTCTTTTCGAACCAACTTTAGATTATGTAATCGTAAAAATCCCACGTTGGAACTTCGATAAATTTGAAGGTTCAGACAGAACTTTAGGGCTTCAGATGAAATCTGTAGGTGAGGTTATGGGAATCGGGCGTTCTTTCCAAGAAGCACTTCACAAAGCTACTCAATCTTTAGAGATTAAAAGAAATGGTTTAGGTGCTGACGGAAAAGGATATAAAAATTACGAACAAATTATCGAAAAACTAACTTATGCAAGTTGGGATCGCGTATTCGTAATCTACGATGCAATTGCAATGGGAATTCCATTAAGTACCATTCACGAAATTACAAGAATCGACATGTGGTTCTTAAAGCAATACGAAGAGCTTTATACTTTAGAAAAAGAAATCTCAAACTACAAAGTTTCAAATCTTCCAAAAGAGTTATTGCTTGAGGCAAAACAAAAAGGTTTTGCAGATAGACAAATCGCTCACATGATGAGTTGTTTAGAAAGTGAAGTGCACACTTTACGTATGAACATGAACATTAACCGTGTGTTCAAATTGGTTGATACTTGTGCGGCTGAATTTAAAGCTAAAACACCTTATTACTACTCAACTTTTGAAGCTGAAATTGAAAAAGCTAACGGAGAACGTTATGTAGATAACGAAAGTGTTCTTACAGATAAAAAGAAAGTAATCGTTCTAGGTTCTGGACCAAAACAGAATTGGTCAAGGAATCGAATTTGATTATTCTTGTGTACACGGAGTTTTAGCAGCTAAAGAATGTGGTTATGAAACGATCATGATTAACTGTAATCCTGAAACAGTTTCTACAGATTTTGATACGGCCGATAAATTATACTTCGAACCAGTTTTCTGGGAGCATATTTATGACATCATCCAACACGAAAAACCAGAAGGTGTAATCGTGCAGTTGGGAGGTCAGACAGCTCTTAAATTAGCAGATAAATTGTCTAAATACGGAGTAAAAATCATCGGAACTAGTTTTGATGCACTTGACTTAGCAGAAGATAGAGGAAGATTCTCAGATTTATTGACTGAATTGCATATTCCTTTCCCAAGATTCGGAATCGCTGAAACGGCTGACGAAGCTTCAAAATTGGCAGATACTTTAGATTTCCCACTTTTAATTCGTCCTTCTTATGTATTAGGAGGTCAGGGAATGAAAATTGTAATCAACAAAAAAGAGCTTGAAGAGCACGTTATTGATTTGTTGAAAGCAATTCCAGGAAACAAATTACTTTTAGATCACTATTTAGCGGGAGCAATCGAAGCTGAGGCTGATGCAATTTGTGATGCTGACGGAAATGTTTACATCATCGGAATTATGGAGCATATCGAGCCTTGTGGAGTTCACTCTGGAGATAGTAATGCAACATTGCCTCCTTTCAACTTAGGAGAGTTTGTAATGCAACAAATTAAAGATCATACGCATAAAATTGCGAGAGCTTTAAAAACTGTAGGTTTAATCAATATTCAGTTTGCGATTAAAGATGATACAGTATACATCATCGAGGCAAATCCTAGAGCTTCAAGAACGGTTCCGTTTATTGCAAAAGCTTACGGAGAACCTTATGTAAACTACGCTACAAAAGTAATGTTAGGTCACAATAAAGTAACTGACTTTGATTTCAATCCACAATTAAAAGGATACGCAATCAAACAACCAGTTTTCTCTTTCAGTAAATTCCCAAATGTAAATAAAGCATTACGGACCAGAAATGAAATCAACAGGAGAAAGCATCTTGTTTATTGATGACTTAAAAGACGATCAATTCTACGAATTGTACTCTAGAAGAAAAATGTATTTGAGTAAATAATCTCAGATTCTATTATAAAAGAAAAGCTCCAATGTAAATTGGAGCTTTTTGTTTTAGAACATTTTATTACTTCACAATAATCTTCTTAGAAGTATTGTTTATTTTTAAAATATAATTTCCTGGAACTACATTCGATACAGAAATAACATTGTCTTTGACATCTGTAGACTTGTAGCTTTTAACGTTTCTTCCTGTCACATCATACAAGTCAATAGTTTCGATTGTAACATCGCTACCATTTTCAATGTGTACAAAATCTGTTGCTGGGTTTGGATATATTGCAAGACCTTTTTCAGTTTTTTTGATATCACCTAAACCTAAAGTTGGAGATGTGATTTTAATAACTTTTTTAGTGCTAGAGCTTGTACTAACGTAAAGAGCTCCATCATAAATTGCCATTTGAGCTGCATTGTCGTTGATACTCAATTTGATAAATAGTTCTTCGTCTCCGTCTACTCCTCCGGCAGGGAAACGGTAAATATTTCTTAGTGAACCTGTAGAAATATACAAATCGCCATTTCCTGCGACAACTAAGTTCGTCGGGTTACTAATTCCTGAAATTAATGTACTTACGACACCTGCTGGTGTGATTTTTTTAACTACACCATCTAGTTTGTCAGCAACAAGTAAATTACCTGATTTGTCAAATGCTAAACCATTAGGCTGGGAAAAATCTGTAGCAAAAGTTGAAGTTACTCCTGCAGCAGTTCTTTTTTTGATGTTTCCTGAATTTGATTCAGAGTAAAATACATTGTCGTCTGCATCGATGGCAATCCCGTAAGGGCTTCCACTTGCTGGATACGCCGTAACTACTCCTGATGGCGTAATTTTTTCTATTTCCTGAATGAAACCAAATCCTGCCATCCAAAGATTTCCACTCTTGTCAAAAGCAATTTGTTGTGGTGTACCATTTACTGTTGCAAAATTGCTTTGTACTAATTGAGGTGTAACTTTTGTTACTTTGTAAGTGTAGAAGTCAGCAACAAATAAATTTCCAGAAGCATCAAAAGCAATCCCGGTTGGAGTGTTAAATCCTGTAGTTACGTAATCGGTTGGAGTTTGTGCATTTGCGCCAAATGCTGATAATAATGTAAAGAGTAAAATTTTTTTCATATAGTATATTTAGGGTTTGGTCAAAGATATAATTTTAAGTGAATAAATTATTTTTTTTGTAAGAAAATATATTTTGAAGATTGTATTTTTAATTTACTATACTATTGAGACACTTTTGTTTAGTTAAAAAGAAGTCTGATTTTAATGCTAACAATTGAAATTTCACATAAAAAAAGCCTCATTTTTTTAAATGAAGCCTAATACTATTTTTTTATTGATTTAAACTTTACTCAACCTGATTAAAGCTCATATTATCTCTAGTATTTTTTTGAACTGAAATAGCACCAAACAATGCTAGTAAAAAAGCAAAAGCATAGAAACCTTTTTCGCTAGGAAGAATTGTTGCATTCCATAATCCAACAATCAAAAGAACGATTGAAAGTAATGTTCCGAACCAGCAGATTCCGTAATAAATATCTGTTACAGGAAGTTTCTCAAGTCTGTCTCTTACGCTCTTTTGCAAAGAAACTACGGCAAAAAGACCGAACATTAGAACAGTAAAATAGTATCCTTTTTCATTCAATAGCATTTCAGCTCTTGCTAGTCCAACGATAAAACCGACAGTTCCAGCTCCAAGAGCTACCCAAGATGCCGCAATAAAGGCATTTGAAGTTTTTTGTATCATATTAATTCTGGTTAAATTAGATTTTTGAGTTTTTTTTTTATAATCTCAGTTCGTAAATGTAATTAAATTTGATTAATGGCAAAATGAAAATGCAAATAAATTAATAAGTATAATCTTAGAAGATGTTATAAAAAAAGCTCCAATATATTGGAGCTTTCTTAATTTTAAAAAGTAAGATTGTATTATTTTTTAAGTAATTGTTCTAAAGGTTTTAACTGCTCCATATCTATTTTAGATTTCTGTAAAACAGACATTAAAGTCATAATGTTGTTTGGATTCATGTTTTCGCCTAAAACCCTAACTACAGCAAACCCATTTTCTTTTCTATTGGCAAAAATGATAAACTCTTTAATATTATCATCACTTCCAACATAGCTAACAGAAGCACCGTCTTTGCCAGAACCAATTTTCATTAACTCTTGATATTTCGGATCTTTTAATATGGCTTTTACTTTGTTTCGTTCTGTCTCAAACTGTGCCTGGTTGTTTTGATCAGCTTTGAAAGCTAGAATATTCATTTTGTCAAACGAATTTAAAGCTTCGCTTTGCTCTGCAGATAATTTTGTTTTATCCACATTCAGGATGTTTGGTGAAACATCTAATGCTATGAAATCTTTTTTCTCCGAATTTTCAACAAAGTACTTTTGCAATGTTGGTTCAGAATTACAGCTTCCTAGAGTAAGAAGAGCTGTAAGTGCTAGGATGAAAATATTTGTTCTCATTGTTATTTTTTACCTTTAGAAGCTTTCTTTAAGTCTGTACCCCCAGGAAGTTGCATTTTATCTGTTAATACTGAGATTTCGTTTAGATCAAAATTACCAGTTAAAGATAATAAAACAGTTTCATCGTTTTTTGCACCATCAACATACATTAATAATTCTCTTATTTGAGTATCTGTAGCGCCAGATTTTACCATTATTCTAACATTTTTTCCACCATCATTTACACGCATTAATTCTTCTAGTCCGGCAGTTTTTACATATTTGTCGGCAGTAGCTTTCATGTCTGCTTCGATTTTTGGATTTTTAGTGGTAAACACTTTTAAATAATCCAGTTTTTTAATTAGAGCAATATACTGCTGTGTTTCTTTATCAGAAGCATCAACTTTTACTTTGCTCATTAAATCAAACATTTTTTTGTTTACAATTACCGAGGTTACTTCATCTTGACCATCAAATTTGTCAAAAGCGCCTTGGGCGTAGAATGTTGTGCTTACTAATGCGAATACTAAAGTTATAATGAAATTTTTACTCATACTTAGTTTATTGCTTTTTTGGTATTCGTGAATCGTTGATTTCATGACTATTTTTGTGTTTAATTACTGTTTAAAAATTTTGTTTTTTGATTGTTCGAATTCATTAATGTACTGTACACTTTCTATACCTACATTAACATTGTTTGATAATAAAGCCAAGGCCTTTTGAGTTGCTTTTAAAGCTTCTTCGGGATCATCGTAGGTTCCTAATTCTGTTTTCGAAGCTACTGCAGTAGTGTTTTTTTGTTCGCTCGCAAAATAATAGGTTCCAATTCCCAGCAAAACAACAGCTGATGCCGCAATCGATAACCACGCTACGTTACGTTTTTTAGATTGTAGTGGAATTTCATACGTTGATTTCTGTTCTTTTGCTTGAGAGAAATATCCAAACATAGGTTTGTATTGCTCCAAATGCTGCGCAACATTTGGTGAAGAGAAATATTCTTTTAATTGATTTTCCTCAGCAATAGAAGTTTCTCCCTGAAAGTATTTTTCTAATATATTTTCTATTTTATTTAGTTCCATAAAGGTGTGTATTTGTCATTGATTCTCTAATTTTTTTTCTCGCTCTAGAAAGTGCCACTCGTATTGCTGTTTCGTTCATATTTACGATTTTGGCTATTTCTTCAAATTCATATTGCTCCACATCTCGTAGCTGAATTAATAATTGCATTTGTTCGGGCATCTCATTTATAATTTTTTCAACCCATTCTAAACTGTCTTGATCTTCCAGTTTTTTATCCAATTGAGGCTGCCGATCGGTAAAGTTGTTGTGGACAATTTGCAGATTGCTAGCTCTTTTAGATTTTAGCTGATCGAGACAATAATTTTTGGTCATAGTCATCGCCAATGCTTCTACGCTATTATAGCTTTGCAGATTGTCTTTTTTGTTCCATAATTTTACCATTACTTCCTGAGTTGCATCTTCTGCTTCTTCGGTGCTAGTAAGCAATCTTTTTGCCAGACGAAAAACTTTGTCTTTAAAAGGATTTATTAATTCTATAAATACAATTTGGTTCATTAATCTGATGGTTAATCGTTAGCTTATATATTCAAGACGAGATACAATTATATTTGTTACAACAAAAAAGAAAATATTTTTTATGTAAAAAAAATACTGCTTTAAGGATAAAGCTAAAACTAAAGATACTACTTTTACGTTTATTCAGAATATAGATAACCTACACGATATGAAAACAAATTTAAAGAGTATTCTTCTTCTCTTTTTATTCGCATTTTCTTTACAGTCATGTGAAGATCAAGATGATGTTGCAGCTCCAGCAGACTTGCAGATTAATAATTTTATTTGGAGAGGACTAAATGAAGTCTACTTATGGCAGGCCGATGTGCCCAATCTAGCAGATGGACGTAATTTGCAACCCAATTTTAATCAGTTTTTAAGAGGATATTCTCATCCAGAGGATTTGTTTGAAGATTTATTGAACAAGCCAGTGAGCAAATATCCAAACGGCGATGCCATTGACCGTTTCAGTTGGATTGTTGAAGATTATACTGTTTTAGAACAGGAGTTAAGCGGTGTTACAAAAAATAATGGTGTCGATTTTAGATTGAGTCGCGTATCTTCAGGATCGAATGATGTAGTAGGTTTTGTACGATATATTATTCCAAATTCTGATGCTTCTACTAAAGCAATTAAGCGTGGTGATTTATTTACGAGTGTAAATGGTGTGAAACTTACGGTTTCAAATTATCAAGAATTATTATTGAATAAGGATAGTTATACGCTAAACTTGGCAGATTATAATGGAAGCAGTTATGTTTTGAATGGAAAATCGGTTGATTTGACGAAAACTGTTTTAGAAGAAAATCCTATTTTAATCAGTAAAGTGATTCCTTCTGGTAGCCATAAAATTGGTTATTTATTGTATAATGGTTTTTATCCTGGATATGACGATAAATTAAATCAGGCCTTTGGCGAATTCAAATCGCAAGGAATAACAGATTTAGTTTTAGATCTTCGATATAATGGAGGAGGATCTGTTACATCTTCTATTAGACTTTCTAGTATGATTACAGGACAGTTTGACAATCAGATTTTTGCTAAAACGCAGTTCAATACAAAGTGGATGAAAGATATGACTGCTGATGATTTGGAAAGTTTGAATTACAGATTTGTAAATAATATTGAAGGAAAAGCGCTAAATAGCTTAAACCTAACTACAGTTTATATTATCACAACGGCTAGTACAGCATCTGCCAGCGAATTGGTTGTTAACGGATTAACGCCTTATATTAATGTCGTTCAGATTGGAGAAACTACGACAGGTAAAAATGTGGGATCGTATACCATTTATGATTCAGAAACTTTATTTACTAAAAAAGGAATTAATCCAAATCATAAATATGCAATGCAACCTTTAGTATTTAAAATTTCAAATTCTGCAGGTTTTGGAGATTATACTCAAGGTTTGCAGCCTACTTATGTACAAAGAGAATATTTGGATACTTATGGAGTTTTAGGAGAAACGTCTGAACCTTTGCTTAATCTAGCTATTTCAAAAATTACAGGTGTTTCTGCTAGAAGAGTTCTAAACGATTCTGAACCAGAACATCCTTATTTGACCGATTCAAAAATTATAAACGGATTAAGACACGGAATGTATTTTCAAAATGCTCCAAAGAATTTTTAAAAAATCTTGTAATAAATAGAAAAGGCTTTCAGTGATAGACTGCACCCAAAAGTTTAGACAAATTAATAATTAAGTTTTATAATAATGAGCTCGATATTGTATCGGGCTCATTGCTTTTAGATTAAGTTTTATTCTGTCATTATTATAATAATTAATATACTCAATAATCTCCTGTTTTAATTGACCAATGGAACTGTATTTTTTAAGATAAAACAACTCTGATTTTAATGTTCCAAAGAAGTTTTCAATAATTGCATTGTCAAGACAATTTCCTTTTCTGGACATACTCTGTTTAATTCCTTTTTCTTTTAATAAGCATTGGTACTGTTTCATTTGATACTGCCATCCTTGATCAGAGTGCAGCGTTAAATTAGTATTGTCGGGTATTTTCTTAAATGCTTTTTCAAGCATCACGGCTACCTGATTAAATACAGGTCTTTCAGCCAGTTCATAACTAACTATTTCTCCATTAAACAAATCAATTATTGGTGATAAATATAATTTTTTTCCTGAGACGTTAAATTCAGTTATATCGGTCGCCCATTTTTGATTAGGCACTGATGCTTTAAAGTTTCTGCTCAGAATATTTGGGGCAATCCTGCCTTGTTCTCCTTTATAGGATTTATATTTTTTAACTCTGATCAGGCTTTTTAATCCCAACGATTTCATTAGCCTTAAAACTGTTTTATGATTGATGATTATCCCTTGAAGCTTTAACTCACTAGTGATCCTCCTGTATCCGTAACGCCCCTTATGCTTAGAATAAATTGATTTTATAAGTTCTTTTACTTTTTTGTATTTATCAGCTGTTTTACTCTGTTTTTGATAATAATAAAAACTGCTGCGCGCCACATTACTGCAATTTAAAAGTAATTTTAAATCATAGCGATGCCTTAATTCCATTATGACTTGCGATTTTTGGCTTTTTCTTCGGCTTGAATTAAGGCTTGTAACTTTTTTAGATAATCAATTTCACAGCGTAATGCTTCATTCTCCAACAGAAGTTCTTCTTCCCTGGTTAAAGGTTTTTCAGATTTACTTTTTTTATCTTTAAAATCACTCATAGATTTTGGTCTCCCTTTTGGTTTTAGTTTTAATCCTTCTAAACCAAAATTAGCAAAATCTTTTTTCCATTTAATGATAATTGAATCCGAAGGAATGTTAAATCGCAAACGAGCTTCTCTTAAAGATAATGAATCCCTGCAAATTGACTTTAAAACCTTTAATTTAAAACCAATCGGATAAACCTGATTTTTTCGTGACATTAAACCTGCCCTTCCATATTCCCTGTAAAAACTGACCCATTTGCGTATATTAGATTTGCTGGTTCCTTTCTCGCTAGATGCTAATGCAAATGAATAATGTTTAACAACTACTAATTCTACACACTCAAGTTTGAATTCATAGCTGTGCTTGACTTTTCTTTCCATAAAAATGCCCCCAAATAGCGTCTAACTTTTTGGGGGCAGTGCATGATGAAAGCCTTTTCCATAAAAAAACAAAAACTAATTCTAAGGGTAAAATTAATCGTTAAAGTAGAATCCATTTGGACCTAAACCAACAGTTAATTCTTTTAATAAGCTTCCGCTTAAATTATAAATATAAGCTTTACTGCTTGAAGCAAAATCACCACCATCTGCAATAAAGATTCTATCATCTTTTACAGCAAAACCATACATTTTTCCGTACTCAGAAGTTGAGCTGTATTCGAAAATTGGAGTTGTAGAAGCTGATGTTGCGGTGTAATCCATAGCGTAAACTGCAGTTTCTAGAGTGTAGTATATTTTATTGTTGTAAATGTCTAGGTTTCTAACTCCATCAAGAGATTCTGGAAAAGTAATTTTGCTGATAGAATTGTCAGATAATTTTACTTTTATAATTTCACTTCTTTCTCCGTATGAGCTTCTAATAGTGTATAAAACACCATCTTTAATTTCCATTGTATCTGCTCCTAAACCAATAGCTAAAGAAGTTTCAAGCTTGTTTGTTGCTGGATTTACTACAAGTAATTTATCGTTATTGTAAGGTTCAGTTACATATAGCTTATTGTTGTAAACTTCAATATGGTTAGCCGTTGCGTTTAAAGCAATTGTAGATTCTACTTTGTTTGTAGCTAAATTGATAACAGCTATAAAATCATCTGTATTACCAGCTGGGTTTGTGTTCGATGCATAAGTATTAGCATTAGTTACATAAGCTTTTCCGTCTTTTACAACACCGTATCTAGGAGTAATTAATCCAGTCTCAATTTTTGCTTCAAGTTTAAATGTATAACGATTTACTACATTTATAACATTAGAACCTCCAGCAATGATGTATGCTTTATCTCCATCAAAAAAGATATTCTGAAGATATTTTCCAACAAAATCAGAACCATTTACAGTACTGTATACATCTTTTGTGAAAGTATTTAAATCGTCACTAACAAAAGAAACAGAACCTCCATCAGTAAAATTTCCCTCATTTAAGATGAAAATTCCATCATCATAAACTCCTTTTGGATCATTGGAGTCATCGTCATTAGAACAAGAAACAAAAAGCGAAACGCTAAGTGCTACTAAAAATAATCTAGTTAGTTTCATTATATTAAAATTTAAGGTTTAAGTACAAATTAAAATTCCTTCCTGGCATTGGTCTATATTCTAAACTTTGATAAAATGTATTCCAAAGATTTAGAACTTGAAATCCTACTTTAAAAGAAGACAAAAGTTTAAAATCGTAATCAATTCCAATATTTGATACATTGTAGGCATCAACAATTTTATCAGGATTGTTGTCAGATTGCGTATAGACAAAGCCATTATAAAGAAATTGATAATAGGCAGAAATGTTTTTTCTTGAGTAAGCAACAGAAGCTGTGACTTTATTAAAAGGAACAAAAAATAATTGTTTTTTGGTTTCAACATTTTCTGAGATGGTATAAGCATAAGTTGCATTTGCAGTCAAGTTGTTTTTGCCATAATTTTTTTTCCAACTCAACAATGTTTCTGCTCCATAGCTATTTACTTTGTCTGTATTTTGTGGCATCCAAATTCCATTTGTTCCAGGAACCCATCTCAACAAATCTTTTATTTTCATGTAATAAAAGGTCTGCGTTATATTAAAATTTTGAAAAGTAAAAACATTGCCTATTTCTGCTTGATAGGAGCTTTCAGGTTTTAAGTCTGGATTTCCGCCTTCTTCCCAGTACAAATCATTGAAGGTTGGTATTCTGAAATTTCGTGATGCATTTAATTTCAAATTATATAATTTCCCAAACTGATAAGAAGAACCAACTGAAAATAGGACAGGAGATTGGTAGTTGTCTGTGAATTCTTTTCGAATGCCAAATTCGTTTTTCCAATTAACTGAAGCGTCTTGTTTAACAAGCAAAGCGGCAGAACTTATTTCTCTCACATTATCACCAAAACCAGAACCATATCCTTTAGTTCGATTATAGTCCAAAATTCCGTTTACTTGCAATGATTTGAATAATTGATATCCTAAGTCTGCTTTTGTAATAAAGCTCTCTGTTTTTCCGTAAGTATAAATATTACTCGAATTATCGGCATAATATTGATAGTTCTCGAAAATATAAGCAGTTTTTAAATTGGTAGTAAACTTCCCAAAGTTACCGTCATATTCTAGTAAGTTTCTATTAAAACCATTAACATACTTACTTTTCATTTCCGATTCGGAAACTAAAGAAGTATTTCTATCTGTATTTGAGGTTTGGGTATATAATTTTAGAATGTTTTTGGCATTAATTTTATAACCCGCATTGGCGCTTACCGTAATAATATCATATTGGCCATTTTGGTTCCAGCGCTGTTCGCCTTTCCAGTTGTACTGATTCAGATATTTATAATCGTTTGTTGAGCTGTTTTTTGATAATCCAATTTGGGCACTCCATTTTTTGTTTGAAATAGAAGTTTTATAATTAATCCCAATCGTATTAAAACTACCGTAATCTAGTCTTAAATTATTCTCAAAACGATTAGAAAACAACAAATCGTTGTTTAAATGCACTGTTCCTCCAACTGCACCGCTTCCGTAAATCACGCTTCCGCCACCCGCTTTTACGCTTATCGAATTGTAATCGGAACCTGAAATGGTATTAAAATCGGTGCTTCCGTTCATTTGGGAATTAATGTTAATTCCGTTCCATATTACTGCGGTCTGAGAAGAAGTTGTTCCTCTAAAAGCGACGGTAGATAACATTCCGCGACCGTATTCTTTAAAGTAAATCGTAGAATTAAAGTTTAATAAATCGGTTAGAAGAGCTTCGTTTTTGCCAATAACAGAATCGTTTAATTTTAAAACAGATTGTGAAACCGAATAGTTTTTTAAATTTTTGTCTGAAACCAATACTTCTTTCAAGCTGGTAATAGAATCACTCTGCGCCGAAAGAATCTGGCACATTACAAATGAACAAAAAGCAAGAAGTCGTTTTAAAGTCATAATTCCTTCACTCTTTTTCCCGAGAGCTCGATAAATTGTTACAAAGGCAGGTCTCCTGGCTTGCGTCTTGCTGTTTACCTTCCCATCACGCGGGGCGTGACAGTGGTGATGTAGTTACAGCAAGCATTCATTTTTGTGAACTTAGCTTACAGTTGCGGGTACAGCTCAAGAAATTACTTGATTCCCTTTTAATGTGTTTTTGAATTAAAAACACAACCTTAATTTGCTGCAAAGATAAAGTTAAAAATACTGATTATTCAAATTTGTTTTATGTTTAATGAAAAATTATAAATTATTTGCATTAAAAATCGATTTTTATAACTTCTCCGAAATCAACTTTATTATTGAAAGCTTCTTTTAACGGCAATGAACTCTGATAGCATAAAATACTTCTGATGATTCCGGCATGAGCAACAATTACAATTGGCTGGTTTGTTTTTGAAATGGTATCAGATAAAAAATTACCAACTCTTTCATGTAATTCAACAAAAGATTCTCCGTTTGAAACTTTGATATTCACAAAATCTTCCATCCACGGGTTGAGTTCTTCAGACGGAATTTCGTTCCAGCTTTTCAATTCCCAATCGCCAAAATTCATTTCTTTTAAGCGTTCGTCTTCGTGATAAGAAATACTTTTAATATTTTCTTGAATGTGTTTTGCTAAAATAACACAGCGCTTTAAAGGACTAGAGAAGATAATGGCCTCTGAAGGAAGCTCAGAAATAATTCTGCCGAAAATTTCATCAAATGGCGTTGCAATATCAACATCTGATTGTCCATAACAGATTCCTTTTTCGCAGATGGTTTCGGTATGGCGAACTAGATAAATTTCCATAAAAATAAAATGCTTAAATAAAATATCACTTCGCAAACCTGTTGTGTAGCGCCAAGACAATCTCCTGTATAACCGTCAATCCATTTCTGAAAATATCGAGCTAAAAAATATCGAGTTATAAAAACGGGAATTATAGCCAGAAGAAATTTTAAATCAAAATAAGAAAATACAAGCAGCGGAATTAATCCAAAAAAGAATGATCCAAAAACTTCTTTCCAAGTATATTGTTTAGCGATTGGTTTGCTTTTGCTTGAAGCATCATCACGAGAATATTCGTGTGTAAAAATAATGCTTATTGCTGCCAGACGACTTAGTGAATGAGCAGAAATGAACAAAAGAAAAATTAATAAAATGTTATTGGTGAAAAGTAGAATGGATTCTGAAAGAAGTTTGAATTTTAAGAGAAAAAGCAAAACCAATCCGATTGCTCCATAAACACCAATAGCGCTGTCTTTCATAATCATTAAGATTTTTTCTTTGGCTCAGCCTCCGCCAAAACCATCACAGACATCGGCAAATCCGTCTTCGTGAAAAGCTCCGGTTGTTAAAATAGAAGTAATCATTGACAATATAATAGCAATTTCCGTTGAAAGAAAAAATGAAAAAAGATAAAAAGCCAGAAAGGAAATACTCCCAACAATCCAACCAATAAAAGGGAAATATCTTGTGGCTTTATTTAAATAATCTGGATGATGTGTAATGTTTTTTGGACACGGAATTCTGGTGTAAAACATTAAACAGGTGAAGAAAATATGTAGTTCTTTTTTCATTTGATTATGATTGTTTGGCTAAAGCCCTCTTTAGGAGCAAATTTATAACCTCCAGATAAATCTGGAGGCAAATCAAAAATAAAATTTTAAAAAAATGATTTCTATGAATTGCCAACATCTTTAGATGTTGGTTTATTTAAGGCACAAAGATTGGCTTTAGCCAAATTTTATTGAGATTGCTTACATCCAAAATTGACTAAAATTCTTCACATTTCATTTGATTATGATTGTTTGGCTAAAGCCCTCTTTAGGAGCAAATTTATAACCTCCAGATAAATCTGGAGGCAATTTAAAAGTAAAATTTTAAAAGAATAATTTCTATGAATTGCCAACATCTTTAGATGTTGGTTTATTTATAAGGACAAAGATTGGCTTTAGCCAAATTTTTCTTAAGATTGTTTAAATCCAAATTTGGTCATAAATTCTTCATATTCTTCTTGAAATGTTTTCTTTTTATGATGCTCTTCTTGATTTTTAATATAATCCCGAACTTTATCTACAATAGATTCTGAAACTGAAACTGCAAAATATTCATCCTGCCATTCAAATTTATCTCTAGTCAATTGATTTTTATTAATCCAATATGAAGATTCACCTTTTAATAGCTGTATTGTTTTCTGAAGAGTCTGATTATTACCTAATGAAATTAAACAATGGCAATGATCAGAATATCCACTAATGAAATGAAGATAAATTTCTTTATTTAATGCATTTTCTTTCATGTGATGCCACACTTTTTGACGAAGATCAGCTGAATTTAAAAAAGGAAATCTGTTTTTGGTACTCCAAACACAATGAATATAAATTTTTGTAAAAGGCATGTAATAAATAACTTTAATTAGAAATTCAAAGTTATGAACTTTAAATCTTAAAAGAAAGTTATTTCCTACTTATGCTCGCGCTTTCAAAACTCGCCATTTCATTCAAAAAAGCTTCAGCCGATTTTAAAATAGGAAACGCGACAGCACAGCCAGTTCCTTCTCCCAAACGTAAATCGAGATTTAAAATAGGTTTTGCTTCTAAATAATTTAGCATTTCCGAATGCGCTTTTTCAGCAGAGCAATGGCAAAAAACAGCATTTTGTTTGATATTCGGATTTATATTGGAAGCAATTAAATAGGCCACAGTACAAATGAAACCATCAACGAGAATTAGCATTTTATGATCAAAAGCAGCCAACATTCCGCCAGCCATTTGAAGAATCTCAAAACCGCCAAAATAGGAAAGTTGCGAGATTAATTCGGTTTGACCGGAATAATTATCTAATGCTTTTTTAAGTAAATTTTGCTTTAAAAGCAGTTTTTCGTTTTCAACTCCAGTTCCTTTTCCGATACATTCTTGAATAGGAAAACCGGTTAAAAGGCTCATTAAAACAGAAGCGGTTGAAGTATTTCCAATTCCCATTTCGCCAAAACCAATGCAGTTTGAGCCGGATTTTGCAATATTTTCAACAATCGATTTTCCTTTCTCAAAACAGAAATGAACTTCCGATTCGCTCATTGCGGGAACGTGTAAAAAAGATTGAGTTCCTTTTGCAATTTTAGCATCGATTAATTTGGCATTAGTTGGAAAATCATAGTTGACGCCTGAATCTACAATCGACAATTCAATATTATTTTGTTTGCAGAAAACGTTTATTGCCGCGCCACCATCCAGAAAATTATTGACCATTTGTCGAGTAACATCCTGCGGATAATCACTTACGCCATGATTTGCAATTCCGTGATCGGCTGCAAAAACGATAATATTTGGTTTTACGATTTTTGGATTTAAAGTTTCAAAAACTGTTGCCATTTGAAAGGCCAAAGATTCTAACGTTCCTAAAGAACCCACAGGTTTTGTTTTTGAATCTATTTTTTCTTGTAAAAGTGTATGGAAATCAGATTTGTTTTGTATTTCGTTTTCTGATTTCAAATCAAAATCTGGAACATTTATTTGATGAATTTCTTTGATTTCGGTACAAATAGGCGCTTCCGATTTTTGTTTCCAATGCAATTGTTGCAGCATTGGCTGATTGTTGTAATTGGTGGCTGGTTTTCCGATGCAGAAATATCCCAGAGGTTCTATGTTTTCGGGTAAATCAAGAATTTTTTTAAACTGATAATAATTGAGAATCGAAACCCAACCCATTCCATAACCTTGTTCTGTCAGCGAAAGCCAAATGTTTTGCGCGGCACAAACTGAGCTGAATTTTACGGCTTCGTTACTGCCAATTGTACCAATCGTAAACTGATTTAGAACCGAACGGTCATAAGCAATTATAAGTCCGATTGGTGCTTCTTCAATTGCTTCGAGTTTTAGTGATCTGTAAAGTTCTTTCTGTTCAGGATTGTCAGTAAGCTCTTCGGCTTTTTTATTATAATCTAAAAAAAGCTTTTTAATAGACGTTTTAACCTCGTCTGACTTAATCAGAAAATATCTTGTAGCATCGGTTAATCCGACAGAAGGTGCCCAATGGCCAGCTTGTAACGCTTTCTGAATTACTTCGTCTGGAACTTCATCTGTTGTAAAATGTCGGGTGTCTCGGCGGGATTTTAATATATCGTCTAAATTACTCATGTTATAAAATTACAATTTTTAAATTCCAAATTCCAAGCGTTAAGCACCAAAAAAGAAAATTCCAAATTGCAAAACTTATCATAAGCTTTGGAATTTGGAATTTAAAACTTGGAATTTCGTTTCGATTTATTGGAATTTGGAATTTTTAAATTTGAGATTTATCCTTTTATTTTAACCGGAATTCCCGAAACCATCAGTACAACTTGATCGGAATTAGCGGCAAGAAATTGATTCATCCAGCCTTGAAGTTCAACAAATTTCCTCCCTATGTGAGTTTCTGCATGAACGCCCATTCCGATTTCGTTTGTTACAATAATGATATTGGCATTTTCATGTTTGGCAATGGCAAGAAATTCTTTTTTCGCTTCTTCCAAACTTAGCTCCACATCGTTTTTAGTATCGATAAAAAAATTAGTCAGCCAAAGCGTTACACAGTCAATTAAGGCCGTTTTTCCAGAAAAATCAATTTCGCTTAAATATTTCTCCTTTTCAATATTCGTCCAGTGTTCGTCTCTTTCCTGCTGATGACGATCAATTCGAGTTTGAAAATCTGCATCCCATTTTCGAGCAGTCGCTACATATAAAGGAGAGTCTGAAAGTTCTAAAGCTAGTTTCTGAGCATACCCACTTTTTCCAGAACGCTCGCCACCAGTTATCAAGTAAATCATTTTTATTAATTATGAGTTATGAGTTATGAGTTATGAGTTTTGTTTGGCAATTTATAATTTAAATATGAGCTATTCACTCATAACTCATAATTTATAACTCATAACTCTTAATAAGGGCAATGGCGGCAGTTGTTTCCGCAGCAAGTTCCTCTTTTTAAGTGAAACCAAGCTTTAAAAACGTAATTCCCATTTTCAATATAATAGTCAATTCCTTCAATTAAATTGTCATTTTTGGGCAGTAGCATAGCCTTATTATTAAGAGCCTTTTTTGGAGTAACAGTTTCGATGTAAGCATCAATTTTATCTTCGCAAGCTTCCTTAAAACATGCAGGACAAAGGCAATCGCCTCCATCAGAAAGATTGAAAATAGGTGGATAATCATTACACCAGCACTTATTTTCGGGTGAAGTGTCTCCACATGAAAAAGCGTTTTCACAACTGGAGCAGATTTTTGTTTTTGGTGCATTCATCAAATAAAAGGCTATTTGTTTAAATTTGTACGAATAAAGGTAAACAAAAAAAATAGAAATTAATTTACCTTTGTGGCTACACAAAACATAAAATATGAAATATTTTTTCCATAAATTACCTGTCGTTTTTGTACTACTTATCCTAATCGGATGTAAAAAAAATAAAGCGCAAGATGTTGTAAAATCTACTACTGCCAAAGAAAGTATCGAATTTGCTTCTGGACTTTCGATTGTGAAAAACGAAGGCTATTCGATTGTAAATGTGAGTAATCCGTGGCCAAATGCTAAGACGAAATTTACTTACATTTTAGCTGAAAAAGATGTACAGATTCCAGACAGTTTAAAAAAATATCCTGCTATAAAAGTTCCATTAGAATCGGTCGTTGTGACTTCAACAACAAATATTCCTTTTTTAGAAATGCTGGAAGTTGAGAATAAATTGGTCGGATTTCCGCATACTGATTATATTTCTTCAGAAAAAACAAGAGCATTAATTGATAAAGGTTCTGTAAAAAACGTTGGACAAAATGAAAAACTGAATATCGAACAATTAATAGAATTATCCCCGGATTTAATTGTGACGTTTGGTGTAGATAACAATAATCCGATGTTGGATAATCTTAAGAAAAGCGGCTTAAATGTTTTGATTCAAGGTGATTGGATGGAACAATCTCCACTGGGAAAAGCAGAATGGATTAAACTTTACGGCGCTTTATTCGGAAAGGAAGAAAAAGCAAAAGAATTGTTTGATAAAATTGTAGAAAGCTACAATCAGGCAAAAAAATTAGTTAGCGATAAACCAGCAACTTCAAAAGTGCTATACGGTTCTATGTACGAAGATGTTTGGTATGTTGCCAAAGGAAATAGTTGGGTGGCAGAGTTTATGAAAGATGCAAAATCTAATTATTTATGGGCTGATTTGAAAGGAACTGGAAGCGAAGGTTTGTCTTTTGAAAAAGTTTTGGACAAAGCCAAAGATGCTAATGTTTGGATTGCTTCTGGATCTTTAAAAAGTTTAGATGAATTGCAAAAAGCAAATCCGCATTATGCTGAATTTGATGCCTTTAAAAATAAAAGTGTTTATAATTTTGAAGGAAAAGTGGGAGCGACAGGCGGAACGGTTTATTACGAATTGGCGCCAAGCCGCCCAGATTTGGTTTTGAAAGACTACATTAAGATCTTTCATCCCGATTTACTGGCGAGCTACGAGTTTACTTTTGCATCAAAACTGAATTAAATTGGCGAATAAAAAACGAAATACCATTTTATTTGTCTTTCTGGCTTTAGGTCTTTTATTAATGTTTTTTGCTAGCATTAGTTTAGGATCGGTTACAATTCCGTTAAAAGATGTTTTTGCCAGTTTAACGGGCGGTCATGCTACAAAATCAACTTGGGAATATATTATCATTAATTATCGTCTGCCAAAAGCGATTACGGCAGTTTTAGTTGGAACTGGACTTTCAATAAGCGGACTTTTAATGCAGACTTTGTTCCGAAATCCGCTTGCTGAACCTTATGTTTTAGGATTAAGTTCTGGTGCAAGTCTTGGTGTGGCTTTTGTCATTTTAGGAGCAGGGTTTCTTCCTTCTTTTTTAAGTGTAATTGCATTGTCTTCTTACGGAATTGTTTTAGCATCGACTTTAGGAAGCACTTTGGTTCTTTTTTTAGTTTTAGTTGTTTCTCAGCGATTGCGTGATACAATGGCAATCTTGATTGTGGGTTTAATGTTCGGAAGTTTTACCACAGCAATCGTAAGTGTCCTAACTTATTTTAGTACGGCAGAACAGCTTCAGAAATTTACTTTTTGGTCAATGGGAAATCTTGGAAATCTCTCTTGGACAACCATCACAATTTTAACTTTCTGTGTTGGAATTGGATTGCTTTTAAGCGCCAAAAGTATCAAACCATTAAACGCATTGCTTCTTGGAGAAAATTATGCGAAAAGCATGGGATTGAATTTTAAGCAGGCAAGATTAGTTATCATTTTTGCAACGAGTATTTTGTCTGGAGCGATTACAGCATTTGCAGGACCAATTGCTTTTGTGGGTTTAGCAGTTCCACATATTGCAAAGCTGACTTTTCAGACTAGTAATCATACTATTTTGTTTTGGAGCACTTTATTTTTTGGTTCGATAATAATGCTATTTTGTGATATTGTTTCGCAAATGCCAGGCTTTGATGTCACACTTCCAATAAATGCTGTTACGTCTATAATTGGTGCGCCTGTTGTTATTTGGCTTTTAGTTCGAAAAAGAAATTTTTAATACTATTTAGCCACAGATTAAAAAGATTAAAAAGGATTTTGTTTTTAGAAAAAAAAACTAGAACCTCAGCATCTTAGTAACTTAGAATCTCAAAAATGAAAAATATCTTAAAAACATCGGATTTAAACATTGGATACAAGTCCAAGAAAGGAGTGACGACTATTGCTGAGAATCTTAATCTTAATCTTGAAGCAGGTAAATTAATCACTTTGATAGGGGCAAACGGAATTGGAAAATCAACTTTACTCCGAACGATTACTGGAATTCAAAAGCCTTTATCGGGAAATGTTTATTTGAACGAAAGAAATATTTTAGACTATCAGCCTTTAGAATTGGCACAAAATCTTAGTTTGGTTTTAACCGAAAAGCTACCACCAAGTAATCTTTCTGTTTTTGAATTAGTTGCTTTGGGTCGCCAGCCTTATACCAATTGGGTTGATAAATTGTGTGACGAAGATATTCTAAAAGTTCAGGAAGCAATGCAATTGACGCAAATCGAGCATTTGGCTTCAAAAAAACATTTCCAAATTAGTGACGGACAATTACAGAAAGTCTTAATTGCAAGAGCTTTGGCACAAGATACACCGTTAATCATTCTAGATGAACCCACAACACATCTTGACTTGCTTCATAAAGTTTCTTTATTCAAATTATTAAAAAAACTTACAGAAGAAACCCAAAAATGCATTCTGTTTTCGACACATGATATCGATTTGGCCATTCAATTAAGTGATGAAATGATTATCATGACGCAAGAAAATATAGTGCAAGATCAGCCGTGTAATTTAATTTCAAACGGAAGTTTCAGCAATTTGTTCAAAGATGAAAATATTGTTTTTGATGCTGAAAAAGGGAAGTTTATTGTGAGTTAAGATTTCGGCTGTCCTGCAAGGTTTTGAAAACCTTGCAGGAAATCGAGATTATTTCTTCAGCCCAATTTGCCTCTTCGCTTCACCAACCACAAAAGCAACAGAATTTGCGATATTAAAACTGCGAATAAGCGGTGACATTGGAATCGTTAAATGATTTTCGAATCTTGCCATAAATGCTGCGCTCAAACCAACGCTTTCTTTTCCGAAAACGAGCCAGTCACCATCTTGAAATTCGTTTTCTAAATAGGATTTATCAGAATGCGAACTCATCAAAAAAACACGAGATTGATCTGGAATCTGTGCAATCCATTCCTCTACATTTTGATATTCGGTAACATCAAGATGAACCCAATAATCCAATCCCGAACGTTTTAGATTCTTGTCGTTTATTACAAATCCGAAAGGATGAATTAAATGAAGACGACTTTCTGTACCCACACACAAGCGGCCGATATTTCCAGTATTATTTGGTATTTCTGGTTCTACAAGAACAACGTTTAACATCTTTTTGAGTTATGAATTATGAGTTATGAGTTTTTTGGAATTATCTAATTGTCACATTATCTAATTATCTAATTGAAAATCGGAAACTTCTAAAACTTCTCCTGCTTTTAGGTTTTGCAAATATACGTTTCCTATTCGAACACGAACCAGACGAAGCGTTGGAAAACCAACTGCTGCAGTCATTTTTCGAACCTGACGAAACTTTCCTTCGTTTATGGTAATACAAGCCCAAGAAGTTGGGCCATGTCGTTCGTCTCTAATTTTTTTGGCTCTCGGTCCAAAATCTGGAATTTCAGTAACGATAAAAGCAGAACAGGGTTTTGTTTTGTATTTTCCTCCATCAAGACCAATTTCGACGCCTTTTTGCAATTGCTCGATTGCATCGGGAGTGATGACACCGTCAACTTGAACGTAGTATTCTTTGTCTACTTTTTTGCTTCTTACTTGTTCGCTTACCATTCCATCAGTTGTCAATAAAAGTAGACCTTCAGAATCTTCATCCAATCTTCCAATTGCCATTGTTCCTTCAGGGAAATCGTGCAATTCGCCCAAAAGCTTTTTCTTTCTTTTTAATTCATAAATAAATTGGCTTAAGTAGCCGTAAGGTTTAAAAAGAATGAAGTGTTGGTGCATTTTTAATTTTTTGCAAAGATAGTTCCTTTCTTAAAATTAAAACCAATTACGGCTTTTGAGATTTCATTTTTTTCAGCCATTGGTACACAAACCAAATTACGGTAACAATAAAAAGGACTATTAAAATGGAATAATAGTTTTCGAAGAAAGTATGAAAATAACTTCCGACTATAATATAAATCGAAGCCATGCATAATTTTATTGGGATAAATTCGGCATTAGACCAACTGGTTTTGATTTTGAAGAAATTCATAGCGATAAGGTTGTTAAGTTGCTTTCAATAAAGGTAATAAATAAAAAAGCGGATGGCAATTATAAAAGAAATGCAATCATAAGTCATAATTTTTTTGGAGTTAGAATTCGTAATATTATCATTTAAATCTAAAAATGATATTGTTATGGAAACGAATAATTTAGGAACAAAAAAGATAAACGGAACGCAAAAGGATATTGATGAATCTAAAGGAAAAAACGTTTCGCACGATAAAGAACTAAAAGATGCCAAATTGAATAAAGAATTGGTGACCGATACCGATGGGGATAAAAAAATTGTGGAAAGAGCCCGAAACGAAAATGAAGATATTAATAAAACGCTTCATCAAGTAAATCCTGATAATGCAAATGCAAATCGGGGAGTGGAAACAGAGGATGAGGCAAAAAAAACGGTTGAGAATAAAGACCGAAATTCTGATATAACACCCAATAGATATCCAAACTCACATCCCGATAATCATAAAGATCGCGGAAATATGAAACTGGATGAAGAGGAATAAGACAATACGAAATTTTAAGCAAAAAGGAGTCAAATTAATGTCAAATAACATAAGATTAGCGGTTCGCGTTAATGTTATTGTAAACTCATTTTAAAGCTTCGGTATCGGCTGAGATCTTCGTAAATTAGAGGTATCAATTTAAAAACATATTTAAAATGGCACTTTTAGAAAATAAAGTAGCTTTTGTATCTGGCGGAGGATCAGGAATCGGACGCGCAGTTGCAGAAGCCTACGCTCGAGAAGGAGCAAAAGTAGTAGTATCGGATATAAATGTAGAACACGGTGAAGAAACCGTAAATAATATAAAAGAAAAGGGTGGAGAAGCTTTTTTCGTAAAAGGAGATTCGTCGAGTGCAGCTGATAATAAACATATGGTTGAGGTGACAGTTTCTAAATACGGTCGTCTGGATATCGCGTGCAATAATGCAGGTATGGGATGAGCCAGCCAAACCAACAGGAGAATATGAGCCTGAGGCTTGGGATAAGGTAATAGGATTAAACTTAAATGGTGTTTTTTATGCCTGTCGTTACCAATTGGAACAAATGGAAAAAAACGGAGGAGGAAGTATCGTCAACATCGCTTCGATTCACGGGCAAGTTGCGGCTCCGCTTAGTCCAGCTTACACTGCTTCTAAACATGCCGTGGTTGGATTGACAAAGAATATAGCGGTAGAATATGCGCAAAAAAATATTCGATGTAATGCTGTTGGGCCAGGTTATATTGAAACAGCACTTTTAAAAGACAATTTAAATAAAGAAATGATGCAGGCCGTTGCGGCAAAATCTGCAATGAATCGTTTAGGAACAGCAGAAGAAATTGCCGAATTGGTAACTTTTTTAAGTTCTGAAAAATCTTCTTTCACAACAGGAAGTTATATTATAGCCGATGGTGGTTATACAGCAGTCTAATTATTTTTTAGAGTAAATAACAAGACAATTGAAAAAAGCAGTAAGCGAAAGTTTACTGCTTTTTTTGTTTAAAATAGGCTGAATTTGTAGGAAATACGGGAGTTTATGAGTTTTTTTGATGTGATTGTTATTTTGAATAATGTTTTGTGTTAGGTGTTTTTTATTGATTTTATTTTATTATCTTTAAGATTGTGTTAAGTTTTATTGAATTATATTGATAAATGACCAAACATTAAATTTATATTTTTGTAACATTAGCTTAATTTTAAAGACAATAAATTTGAACTCTAAAAACTCTATTCTTTAACGTATGAAAAAACTTTACTTTTCGCGCCTTTTGGCTCTTTTATGTTTTTTTAGTTGCATTTCTGGGAATCTTTTTGCTCAGACCAACCCAACGCCCCAAACATTGCCTGTCAATCAAAAATTGGATACATGGCTAGCCACTGATGCACAATTCCCTGCAGGATTTCAGGGCTGGACTTTAGGAACTAATGATCCTGGAGTAACTCAATACTTAACTTCTCCAACATTTACAGATTATAATACTATACTGATTGGTAAAGGAGCAAATACTAATTCAGGCGGTTTTTATAATTATGTTGGCAAATTAGGATTTTTAAATACAAACAATGTCAATCTTACAATTGGTTTCGCATTCTCAAGTGTAGGAACGACAAATGTACAAGTCGTGTATAATGTTATGACAATTAGGAATCCCTATGATGCCTCAAACACGAGAATTAATGAGGTGATTTTGCAATATAGAGTTGGAACTACGGGGAATTTTATTTCACTTTTAGGAACTGCATATAGAAATAATTCTAATAATCAAACAGGTACCAATGTAAATCTTCCACAGAATCCTCAGTTGAGAAAAATTACGTTACCTTCAGAATGTGACAATCAGCCTGTAGTGCAAATACGTTGGGCTTCAAGACAAGTTTCGGGAAGTGGGGGGCGTCCATCTTTTGCAATTAATGATATAAAAATCGAAAAAGATGTTTATGCACCAACGAATGTTTTAGGCTATCCAAAAACTGCTAATGTTTTAGGAGATAGTTTTGATTTTATTAATAAAATAGATGAAGTTGGAAAAACATCTTATGTATTGTTGCCAGGTGGAAGCGCTGAACCAACAATTGCACAGATAAAAGCGGGTCAGGATTCAAATGGAACTGCAGCACTACAATCAGGAATTTTTGATGTAACAAGTTCTACTCAAGAATATGTAAAAAGTTTTACTGGATTGCCTTTAAACACGGCATATTCTGTTTTTTCTATTTCAGAAGATGTTGTAGGAAATGTTCAGGCATCGGTTAATAAAATAGATGTGACAACTTTAAGTGTAATGCCTCCTGCGATATCTCCATCTGTTGCTGTATTGAATTTAGGTGGTACTGAACCAAATTTTGATCCTTTAACAAAAAGCTATCAAATAGGAGCTTCTGATCTTACTGCGAATGTAGTAGTTACGGCATCAGGAAGTTTTACTATTTCAAAAGATAATACGACATTCACAACATCTTTATCATTTGTTCCTACTGATTTTGATTCTAATGCGACGCCAACGGTTTATGTAAAATTTACTCCAACTTCTGTTGGCAGTTTCACGGGTTCTATAACTCATGAAACAACAGGCGGTACAACTAAAACAGTTAATTTGACTGCTTTTGGAGTAAATCCTTATGTGCAAAATTTTGACGATCCAAATGTTTTTGTAAACAGTAAATGGTCACAATACAATGAGGCATGACCTTTAAACCAATGGACTCACACTACGCAATCTCGAAATGTTAATTCTGGAACTGGAGCGGTTTTAATGAATGGATATTCAGACAGTGGAGCAAGTAAAGATTGGTTAATTTCTCCAAGATTACGTTTAGATGGCTTTACTCAAATTCCGTTATTATCTTTTTATTCTCGTCAATTTTATGATCGAACCATCTTTAAAATTAATGGTTTCAACCAATTATGATGGAGTTAGCGACCCAAATACTGCAACATGGACACCGATAAACGGAAGATTTCCACAAGATACAGGAAGTTATGTAAAATCTGAATATATAAATTTATCAGCTTATAAAACAGATCACACTTATTTGGCTTGGGTTTACGAAACCACTTCTGGCGGACTTGATAATGCTGCAGAATGGTCTTTTGATGACTTTGCTATTATCGACGAATCGAAATATGTAGATTCTAACCCACGTTTAGATTTTGCAGATGTAAGCCCGAATTCAATTTCCGCTAGTCAATCTTTTGTTTTTAATGCAGCAGGTTATGGCGATATTACTATTGCTGCTCCAGCTTCTTATGAATTATCAGGAGATAACATCTCATTCTCATCAAGCATTATTGTTTCTTCTGCAGATGCCTTAATAGGGAAAACAGTTTATGCGAGATTTGCTCCAACAGCAAAAGAACCAACTATTTCTGGTGTTTTAACTATTACAGGAACCTCTCTTAATAAAGAAATTGGTTCACTTACAGGATCTTCTATACTAAAGGAAGATACTTATGATGTGGTGTCTTATAATTTAGAGTTTTTTGGAACTGATGTTAAAGATAAAACGGGTAAAGAATTTGAACCAACAAATGATGCGTTGCAAATAGAAAACGTGGCCAAAGTAATGAACAAATTAAATGCAGACGTGTATGTCGTTCAAGAAGTTTCAGATGAACCGGCACTAGATGTTTTAATTCAAAAAATTAGTGTTAACGGAAAAACATTCGATAAAACAATTTCAACTTCTTGGTCTTACTCATTCCAAGCTTTAGATCCTTATTTTCCACCTCAAAAATTGGTTGTGATTTACAATACCCAAACAACTACTGTAAAAAGCACAAAAGTATTGTTTAAAGATTTGTACGATCAAGTTCGTTTTAACACGGTAGTTTTACCTGGTTATCCAGGAACAGATACTCCAGAAAAAAACGATGATAGTTTTTTCTCATCAGGACGTCTTCCTTATTTGGTTCAGGTTGAAGCTAATGTTGGCGGAGTTAAAAAAGAAATTAACTTGATTGATCTTCACGCACGTGCAAACAGCGGAACTGATATTTCAAAATACAATCAGCGTAAGTATGATATTGACTATCTAAAAGATGCATTAGATGCAGAATATCCAGATGCAAATTTGATTCTTTTAGGAGACTTTAATGATGATGTTAAACAGTGGGTTGGAAATGCAAATACAGCTTCGTCTTATAAGAAATTTGTAGATGATACTACTAATTATAATGCTTTAACATTAGGTATTAGTAAGGCTGGAGCATATAGTTTCTTAAGTTCGCAAGGATTTTTAGATCATATCTTAATTTCAAACGAATTGAATGAAGATTATATCGCCAACTCAATTGCAGTTTACGATCCAAGAAATGATATCGCAAATTATACAACAACAACTTCAGATCACGGACCAGTAATTGCTCGTTTCGAATTGAAAAAAGACGTGCTTTCGACACCTGATTTTGGAAAAAATAAATATTTCGTAAAAGCATATCCAAATCCTGCAACAGATGTTTTAAATTTTGATATTAAAACAACGCAAGGAAGAGATTTGAAAATTAGATTATACGATTTTAATGGCCGTGCAATTGGAAATCCAATTAGCGTTAAAAATGAGTCTGAAGTTAGTACAGCTGTTGTTGCAGTTGGAAATCTAGTTTCTGGAGTTTATTTCTACACGGTTTCAGAAAACAATAAAGTAATTTTTAAAGATAAAGTAATTAAGAAATAAGGAACTTTAATAGAACAGAAAAGGCAGTCATTTTAGTGACTGCCTTTTTTTATGCAAATATTTTTCTGATTTCTTTTAAATCAATTTGATCTATATCGCTAAAAGAAAAGAAATAATCCAATTGCCATTTCTGCGTTTTCTGAGCTTGTTTGCTCTTGGTTTCATCCCAAGGTGGGTAAACTCTTGTAGCTCTAATGCCTTCTTTATTTTGGGTAGAAAAAATGCCTTTTTCAAGTAGCGTTTTCTTCGGAAAAATAAATTGTCCCCAATTCTGATCTTTTCGAACATTGACAATTACAAAATCAATAGCATCAGAATAATCAAAAGGTTCTATAGTTCCGGTTTGATTTCGTTTCCACAAAGTAACAAACTGTCCCGTTTTGGTTGGAGTTATTTTGGCTTCTCTATAGCAAATATTTTTATGGTTTAGCAGGAAACGATAGGCACTGTATTCGTCACTTTCGCTTTCTTTTTCAACAGAAGTCATTAATAATTCAGCCTTATCATAAATAATTTCTTTGCTTAATGATAAATCAGCAGGAGCTGTTGTAAAATTCATAAAATTCAATTCTCAAGTATTCTTGAAATTTACTGTATTTTTTTTAGAAAGAAACATTCAAACCAAAATTTAATCCCCATTGGAATTGGTTGAAAGACTGACTGTTTAACGGATTGATATAATAATTCATAGCAGGCTCAACGAAAACATTGGTTTTTTTATACACACGATATTGAACCGTACTGCTCAAAGTAGAACCATAAACATAATCATTCGCATTCATGTTTTCTCCTATAGAATGCCCGTCCAAATTCACATTATTAGAAATTAATTTACCCACAAAACCACCTGTATTTAAATTAATGCTGGCTTTATTTTTATTAAAAATAGAGTAAGAAACCTCAAGAGGCATTTCTACATATCTTAAGTTTTGATCCAATTTACCTGTTTGGACATTTTCATTTTTCATAGCTTCTTTTGTGCTATTTGAAACCAAAAAATATTCTTGCCTTGTTGCATCTGATGACGCAACTGGACTACTGTCGGCATAGGTAGCTGCAGGAGCAAAAAAAGCATTGTTTTTGGCGCTCACGTAAGATACATTGGCAACGCTTTGTCCTAATTCGCTAATTTTTAAACCAGAACCAACAGCCCATTTTTTGTTAATGCTGTATTTTGTTTTTACACCATAAGAATTGGATTGTTTAGAATCGTTTACGTTACCCAATGTTTTTTCGTTCTTGGTGTTTTCAGAACTTGCAACACCAGCAAAAACGGCAACAGCCCATCTTTCTTTTTTATTGATAAGATTGTCTTTTTTCTCTTTTTCTTCTTTTTGCTTTTCTGGAGTTAAGATTCCTTTTTCTAAATTCTGAAGTTCCGCTAGCTGTAAAGAATCTATTTTGCTTAAACTATTGTTAAGCTTTAAATCGTCTTTAATAATAACAGCTTTATCTGTACGGATGTTTTCATTTTTTCCTGCAACTGAAGCATTCGATTTGTAAGCATTCTTATTCGCTGAAGAACTGTTGTTAACAGAATAGTTTTGACTGTTGTAAGCAAGATTCTTATTGTTCTTAACTTTCAGCTGTTCATCAAAAATAGAATTGGAAAGCTGTTTTTTTGCTGTCGAATTAAATTTGTTTTGTTTGCCAAATGCAACTCTTTCTTCAGAAATTCCTTTATTAGAAGATTTTGCATTATTCTCCAAAAAAGATTTTTTAGAAGATTTCAAAATAGATTTATTTTCTGCTGAACCAGAGTTTTGAAACGCGACAGATTGGTTCGGATCATTTGCTGGAACCCCTGTACTAGATTTTTTAGAAGATTTTGCAATTGCTTTTTCTTCTGATAAACCCGAGTTTTGATAAGCAACAGATTGATTCGGAACATTGGCAGGAGTTGGTGCAATGTGTTTAGAATCTTTTTTATTGGTGTTGTTTTTAGAATTTGTTTCGGCTACAGAAGTTTCTTGAACTGGAATTCCTGATTCTGTATTAAATTGATTTTTTCTTGTCGTATTGTGGTTTAAAGAATCTGCTGTTTTTCCAAGATTTTTATTTTGATCTAAATTTCTGTTGTTAGAATTATCATTTGTTTTTTTATCCAAAACAACACTATTATTGCTGTTTTCTAAACCGCCATTGTTGATTTTTATATTTTCAGGCGAAGCAGTAAAATGTAATATTGAAGGCAGAAGCAACCCTAATAATAAGCATGCAGCAGCCGACCACCAAAGAACAACTCTCTTCTTCTTTTTAGGTTTGTCTAGTCTTTCTTCAATCTGACTCCATAACTCTGGAGGCGGAACACTCGAAAAGTCTTCCATTGATGAAAAAATATCTTCTATTTTTTGCTTCTTCATGCTGTTTTAAAATTTTTTATGCTCAAAATTCGCTTTTGTAATATATGTTTGGCGCGATTTAAATTTGATTTTGATGTCCCTTCGGAAATTTTTAAGAGTTCGGCGATTTCTCTGTGTTTCATTTTTTCAAATACATACAAGTTAAAAACCGTCCGATATTGATCTGGTAAATCCCGAATGTACTCCAGCAGTTTTTCCTGTTCTATCGGAATAGCTTCCAGTTCCTCTTCTTCTACAAAATCGGTATCGGGATCAAAAACATCCAAAAAGAAACTCTCTTTTTTCTTTTTGTTTAAAGTCTCGATAAGCTTGTTTATAAAAATCCGTTTCAGCCAGCCTTCAAAACTTCCTTCAAATTTATATTGGCTTATTTTCTGAAACGCAATTACAAAGGCCTCTTGAAAAACATCTTTTGCGTCATCTTCGTTCTTCATATATTTCAAACAGATACCATACAAAACAGGAGAGAACAACTGATAAATTTTCAGTTGTCCCTCCCTGTCATTTTTCATGCACAGTTTGATATATTTTTCTAACTCGTCTTTCAAGAAATGGTTCAAATTTGATTTTGCAAAAATAGTTTTAAATAGCTTACAAAACTATCTTTTAAAAATAGTTCGAGTGCCGTCTTGACTGTTGCTTACAATTGTTAGGTTTTGATTGTCAAGGTTTTCTATTACGTAAGTTTTGCCTTCAAACGTAATTAGATCATGTTCCGACTGGTCAAAATATCCTTTGCCTTTCTCTATCTGATAAGTGCTGTTTCTTATCTCCACATTGTCTTTATAAGTAATAACCCTTCCATCTTGAGTAAAGATGATTTTTTTATTAAACCCAATTGATTTTGGGGTTGCCACATAAGGATTGTTAGAACCTCCTATAGATTTTTCCCAAATCCAAGTATTTATTATTGATCCTGCCGCTTCTTCTCTAGAAGCATTTACAGAAATCATTGATGTAAAAAGAAAACAGACAATAAAAGATAAAAAGAGTTTCTTCATGATTGCATTATTTTAAGCTTGTAATTTTTTCTTGAATCGTTTTTTTGAAAATTTTTATTTCGGCACTTTGGTCTGCAGTGTCGTTGTTGTCGATATAAACCTTAGTAAGGTTTGCTCCTTGACGCAGTTCAAAATAAATTCCGCCTTGATCTCCAGCATCTGGAGTACCATATGTTTTAGTTTGTCCTTTTAAAGCCAAAATCTCTGCAGGAACATCTTTTAATAGTAAAGTATATTCGCCTCTTTTGATTGTTGGAGTATATCTATACTGTCCAAAATCATATTGTTTTGCTCCAACATTTAAGAATTTTAAAGTGTTGTAATCATTAATTTGATAGAATTTTTGACAGTCTGAGCTTAAACATTGGTTATTGAAGCTTCCAATAATAATATTATCTGCATTTTCTGTAGTTTTATTGAAGATCATTCCTTTTGATGTTTTCGGAATCAAAACAAAATCAGTTGGGTATGTAGGAGTTTGAGTTACGTTTTCACCTACAGCAGGAGTTCTTTCGTAATAGTTTACCACGATTTCACAATTGTTTTCTACAATAGAGCTAATTACAATTTCATAACCGCTTGTAGGTTTAGCGCCAGCAAAAATTCCAACTAAATATTCTTTTGTAAAATCAATATTAGGATCACTTGCAACGGGACAGCTGTTCGCATGTTTTGTGAAATACTCATTCATTTTTTCTTGAGATCCCACAACAATTGCTGCCGGATTATTTTGCAATGTTTTTTCAGTATAATTACAAGAGAAAGGAAAACCAGTAAAATTTACAACTGTATTTGTACCGCAATCTACATAGTTATTTCCGTCATTGAGAGAACAGGCGCTGAATCCGAAGGCTACAAATAAGCCAAGCATTAATTTTTTCATAATTATTTTAATAGGTTTATATTTTAGTAGATAGGGGTTTCAAAAAAAGGTTGCGTTGAGGTAAAAAAAAAATTTTTAAAATAAAATGTTGGTTTAGTTTGGATTGGGAATGAATTAGTGAAATTTCTATTTTAAAAACTAAGCACTACGTATTATTGCGTACTTTTACGTAAAATAGACTTAGTTATGACCGATTATATACCGTTTTTGTTAGGATTTGTTATTGCGCTTTTTATAGGCATATACTTAGGCAGGATGCTTTCTGCGTCAAAATTTCAGTCGGAAAAAGCTATTTCTGAGGAAAGATTAAATGCCATAAACGGTCAATTGCAAATGCAGAAAGAGCAGTTTGAAAATGAAAAAAATAATTTGCAGAAACAATTGCAGCTGAGTATTAATGAGAAAGAAAACATTCGAACAGAAAAAGATAGTTTGGCCATTCAGCTTTCTAAAAAAGAAGTAGATTTTGAAAATTTATGGGAACGCCATAAAGAGCAAAAAAGTGAAATCAACGAACTTCAGGAAAAATTCACCAAAGAATTTGAAAACCTTGCCAACAAAATTCTAGAAGAAAAATCGGCAAAGTTTACAGAACAAAATACCGTGAACATGAAAAACATCCTGACGCCTTTGCAGGATAAGATTCTGGTTTTTGAACAAAAAGTAGAGCAGACCCATAAAGAGAGTATCGACTATCATGCAGCGCTTCGTCAGCAGATTATTGGTTTGAGCGAAATGAATGCGCAAATGAGCAAGGAAACTTTAAACCTAACCAAAGCATTAAAAGGCGATAGTAAAATGCAGGGAAATTGGGGCGAATTGGTTCTAGAACGTGTTTTAGAAAAATCGGGATTAGAGAAAGGAAGAGAATACGAGGTACAGCAAAGTTTTACAAATAGTGAAGGAAATCGCGTTTTGCCAGATGTTGTCATTAATCTTCCTGACGGTAAAAAAATGATTGTCGATTCTAAAGTCTCGCTTTCTGCTTACGAAAAATGGGTTAATGAAGAATCTGAACTTTTAAAAATAGAATTTCTTAAAGAACACGTAATCTCTATAAAAAGACATGTGGAACAGTTGGGCAGTAAAAACTATCACGATTTGTACCACATGGAAAGCCCAGATTTTGTACTGCTGTTCATTCCGATGGAACCTGCTTTTGCCATTGCTTTAAACGAAGATCCTTCTTTGTACACAAAAGCATTTGACCGAAATATTGTAATTGTAACGCCAAGTACACTTTTGGCAACGTTAAGAACAATTGACAGCATGTGGACCAATCAAAAACAGCAGGAAAATGCCTTGGAGATTGCAAGACAAGCCGGAGCGTTGTATGATAAATTTGAAGGTTTTGTTTCTGACTTGGTTCGAATAGGAAATAAAATTAAAGATACTAAAACAGAATACGAAAGCGCCATGAATAAATTGGTTGACGGAAAAGGAAACTTAATTTCGAGCGTGGAAAGATTGAAAAAAATGGGAGCAAAGGCAAAAAAAGCACTTCCAGAAAATATTATTGCAAGAGCGATCAATTCAGATGAAAATGAATTATTGAATTAGAGAAGAGGAAAGAAGCGAGGGAAAAGAAGCGAGGGAAAAGAAGCAAGAGAAAAAGAATATAGAATATAGAATATAGAATATAGAATATAGAATATAGAATATAGAATACAACTAATCAACAATACCAAAAACAAAAACATGAGTACAGATTTTAAGCCCGTTTCATCATCAAAAGTTAGTATATCAGAATTAATGTTGCCTTCGCATACTAATTTTAGCGGAAAAATTCACGGGGGATATATTTTACAGTTATTAGATCAAATTGCTTTTGCATCGGCATCAAAATTTAGCGGGAATTATTGTGTAACCGCTTCTGTAGATACTGTAAACTTTCTTAAGCCAATTGAAGTTGGAGAATTGGTTACCATGAAGGCTTCTGTAAATTATGTCGGAAGAAGTTCTATGGTCGTAGGGATTCGAGTAGAAGCAGAAAATATTCAGACAGGAGTTATTAAACATTGTAATTCGTCTTATTTTACAATGGTTGCCAAAGATAAAGAAGGAAAAAGCGTTCAGGTTCCAGGATTGATTCTGTCTAATTTGCAAGAAGTACGTCGTTTTAGAAAAGCAATAAAACATATTGAAGTTCGAAAAGAAGTTGAAGAACATGAAAAATTAGCCAATATAAATTCTATCGAAGATCTAGCAAGCTTAGAAAAATATAATGTTCTATTAGAAATCAGCTAAATTTTCTTATATTTATTTGATATACATTAAATACTAGAAAATATGATCAAGTTTGGATATACAATTTTATATGTTGAAAATGTCGAAGAATCTATTGCATTTTACGAAAATGCATTTGGTTTTTCGAGAAAATTTGTCACACCAGATGGTGATTATGGCGAATTAATTACAGGAGAAACAACACTTTCATTCGCTTCAAAAAAACTAGCTTCAAAGAATTTGCCCGATGGTTTTATCGAAAGCAGTTTAGAAGACAAACCTTTTGCAATAGAAATTGGTTTTATAGTAGAGAATGTACCAGAAGTTTTACAGAAAGTCACTTCTTTTGGAGCAGTTATGGTTTCAGAACCTGTAGAAAAACCATGGGGACAAGTTGTAGCGTACGCAAGAGATTTAAATGGATTTTTAATCGAGATTTGTACAGAAGTTAAAATGTAATTTTGAGAACATTTCACATCACACAATTCCCATTTCACAACAAAAAATATTCACAAATATTTAGCATAAGTACCAAAACTTTGCATGCATAAATTCCGTAACTTTAAGTATAATTATTGGGTTACGGAATTTTTTCACTGAGTATTGCCGTTCGATTTTTCAGATTATTAAGAATCTGATTTTTTTATTTTTCTCTTAGTCCAGATAAATTGAATGACATAATTGTTTAAATGCAGACGATTATGAAAACAACTACTTTATTATTTTTATTTTTTACGGCCTTTTCAGTCATTGCCCAAGACAAATTTTTCACTAATACGGGAACAATAAACTTTGAGGCGTCTGTTCCTTTATTTGAAGAAGTGAGAGCTGTAAATAGACAAGTTGCTATACTTTTAGAACCTAAAACAAGTACTTTTATTTGTACTGTTATCATCAAAGACTTTCGTTTCAAATTGGATTTAATGCAAGAGCATTTCAATGAAAATTACATGCAAAGCAATCGTTATCCTAAAGCGGTGTTTAAAGGAAAGATTGAAAAATTTGATTTGAAAGATATTAATGAAGTAGAAAAAGAATATCATATAAAAGGGAAACTTAATCTACGCGGAAAATCGAAGGAGATTATTGTAAATGCTTTGATTAAAAGAGTTCCAGAGGGAATTCAGATAATTTCAGATTTTCCAATCGCAGTATCCGATTTTAATATTAATATTCCAACTCCTATAGCATCGAAAATTGCAAAAACAGCCAATACAGAACTAACGGGTATTATTCGTAGCGATGAGACCATGCTGACTTTGAAATAAGAATTACTTTATACAATTAATAAGTGTCTTTTCTAAATCTGTAAATTGAAACTCGAAACCTGTTTTCTGAATTTTTTCTGAAGAAACACGCTGTCCTGTTAAGATGGCCTCACTCATTTGTCCCAACAGAATTTTTAATACAAATGCCGGAACTTTAGGAATCCATATACTATAATCGTATAGTTTGGCCATAGTTTTAGAAAATCTAGAATTTGTTGTATTGTCGGTTACACATGCATTGTAGGCACCTTCGAGTTTGGTGTCTTCAATGCTTTTTAAATAAATCTGGCACAAATCTTCAATATGAATCCAAGGAAGATATTGCTTGCCAGAACCCAAAACAGCACCAAAACCAGATTTAAATGTGGGAACCATTTTTTTTAAGAAACCTTCATTTTTACCAAAAACAATTCCAGTTCGAATTTTGATTGTTCGAATATTTAAAGAACCAATTTTATCGGCGGCATTTTCCCATTTCTGACAAGTAATGCCAAGAAAATCATTGGCTGGAGGGGTATTTTCAGTACAGATTTTATGACTAGTAATGGCACCATAAATTCCAATGCCTGAAGCAGAAATAAATCCTTCCAGTTTTTTATTGTTCATTTCCAAAATAGAATAGATCATTTCAACCGGTCTTACGCGACTTTCAATAATGGCTCTTTTGCGTCTTTTAGTCCATCTCTTTTCGACAATTCCTTCTCCAGCAAGGTGAATAATATAATCGGCATTTAAAACTGCATTTTTGTCAATGTAGTTTTTCTTTAGATCCCATTTATAATAGGTCACTCTTGGATTACTTTCTCTATCAGAACGACTCAAAATGGATACGGAAAAACCTGCTTCGATCAGAACATCTGTCAAATATTTACCGACGAAACCAGTTCCGCCTGTTAATAGAACATTTTGAGCCATAATAGTTTATAATATATTTAACAGTGTATCGTGTTTAAGGATTAGTAAAGGTACTTAAACAATGTTTACCTTTATGGCAAATTCTAAATTTTAATAAAATGGCGACTAAAAAAAGGTAATTACCAAAGATGATATCGTTTCAAAATATATGGAAGAGGTTTTAGAAAAAGGTCAAAAACCAAAATCGGTTTATCATTTTGCCAAAGAAAATGATTTTACTGAAGCTGAGTTTTATACTTTCTTCGGAACATTAGAAGGTTTAGAAAAAGAAATATTTCGACTGTTTTTTGAAAACACGGTTAATCTTCTTCACAAGAATGAAGAATATCAGGGATATGATATGAAGAATAAAATGCTGAGTTTTTATTTTACTTTCTTCGAAATCCTGACAGCCAACAGAAGTTATGTTTTGCAATCCCTTAAAATAGATCGAAATCCAATCAAAAATTTAGTTCAGTTAACAACACTTCGAAATAGTTTCAAAGACTATGTTGCTGAGATTTTAACAGATGATTACAGATTAGAGCAAGAAAGATTCCAGAAATTTCAAGAAAAAGCCATTCAAGAATCTTCTTGGTTACAATTGATGATGACCATTAAATTTTGGATGGAAGATGAATCTCCTGCTTTTGAGAAAACGGATATTTTTATTGAAAAGTCTGTTAACGCTTCATTTGAGTTAATGAATGTTGCACCAATGAATCATCTGATTGATTTTGGAAAATTTTTGTTTAAAGAAAAAGTACACAGCAGATAATGAAAACAATTGATTATATCCCAACTTCTAAAATTGAGCGAGCGGGAAAATTGGTTCAGACTGGTGCTAAGATTGGTGTAAACTATGTAAAGCATTATGCTGAAAAAATGGTAAACCCAGATTTAACCCGTGATAAGCTAAATGAGAACAATGCAGAAGATATTTATGACGGACTAAAAAGCTTAAAAGGAAGCGCCTTAAAAGTAGCTCAGATGCTGAGTATGGATAAGAACTTTCTGCCTCAAGCTTATGTGGAGAAATTTTCTTTATCGCAATTTTCTGTTCCGCCACTTTCAGCTCCTTTGGTTTTAAAAACGTTTAAAAGCAATTTTGGAAAAACACCTTACGAAATTTTCGATGAGTTCAATCCGAATTCTGTAAATGCGGCAAGTATTGGTCAGGTTCATTTGGCAAAGAAAAACGATAAAAAACTGGCGGTTAAAATTCAATATCCTGGAGTTGCCAATAGTATTTCGTCAGATTTGGCTTTGGTAAAACCAATTGCGATTAGAATGTTTAATCTTCAAGGAAAAGATTCTGATAAATACTTTAAAGAAGTTGAAGACAAACTAATTGAAGAAACCAACTATTTGTTGGAATTACAACAAAGTCAGGAAGTTGTTGATGCTTGCAGTAAAATCGAAAATATTACTTTTCCGAATTACTATCCAGAATTTTCGTCAGAGAAAATTATTACAATGGATTGGATGACGGGAATTCATCTTTCTGAATTTACAGCCATAAATGAAGATCAAGAAGCGGGCAATAAGTTAGGACAGGCACTTTGGGATTTTTACATGTATCAGATTCATGTTTTACGAAAAGTGCATGCAGATCCGCATCCAGGGAATTTTTTGGTTAACGATCAAAAGCAATTGATCGCTTTAGATTTTGGTTGTATGAAACAAATTCCAGAAGATTTTTATACGCCCTATTTCGAATTGATCAATAAAAATGTGATTACAGACCAGAAGCTTTTTAATGAGAAATTATTCGAATTAGAAATTCTGCGCAAAGATGATACACCCGCAGAAGTGGAATATTTCACCGAAATGTTTCATGATTTATTGTCGCTTTTTACAAAACCTTTTCAAAACGAAACTTTCGATTTTTCCGATGAAAAATTCTTTAATGCAATTGCCGAATTAGGAAAACGTTTCTCAGAAGATACAAACTTGAAAAAAATGAACGGAAATCGTGGCTCTAAGCACTTTATTTATATGAATCGTACTTTCTTTGGTTTATACAATTTAATGTTTGATCTGAAAGCTAAAATTGTAGTGGATAATTATTTGAAGTATTAAGTTTTTTTTGTTTGAGGTTTCAAGTTTCAGGTTTCAAGTTGGCTGAACTTTATCTATAGAACTTTGTCAAGTTTAAAACTTTGACAAAGTTTTTTTTATTTAGTTGTCATCCTGAGGAACGAAGGATCACACTCGTAAATCGACAAAGTTTGGCGACATTCTGTGCGGAGTTTCTAGTGTGATCCTTCGTTCCTCAGGATGACAAAAATGAATATAAATCTGCTTAATCTGCAAAATCTGCGTGAAACAAATTTAAGCATGCAGTATAAACTTGAAACCTGAAACCTGAAACAAAAAAAACTTTATTTCAAAATCCCCGCCTTATAAGTAGCAATCGCGCGATCTCTCGCAAAAGCATGATCAACCATAGGTTCTGCGTAGCCAAAATCAAACTCGGGAATCCATTTTCTAATATATTCTCCTTTTTCGTCAAATTTCTTTTGTTGGATTTCGGGATTAAAAACTCTGAAATAAGGAGCAGCATCACAGCCTGTTCCTGCTGCCCATTGCCAGTTTCCTACGTTTGAAGCCAATTCAAAATCTAAAAGTTTTTCTGCAAAATACGCTTCGCCCCACTGCCAGTTAATCAGTAAATGTTTGCAAAGAAAACTGGCTACAACCATACGTACGCGATTGTGCATATAACCTGTTTCGTTTAATTGTCGCATTCCAGCATCGACCATCGGATATCCTGTTGTTCCAGAACACCAGCGTTTGAAATCCTCTTCGTTATTTCGCCATTGAATTCCGTCGTAATTGGATTTAAAATTATGATTAACGCAATTTGGAAAACTAAATAGAATCTGAATAAAGAATTCTCTCCAGATTAATTCGCTCAAAAAAGTCTGATTTTTTCGGTTGGCCCAGTTTACTAATTTTCGAATGCTTACAGTTCCAAAGCGTAAATGCGGAGACAGATAAGAAGTGCTATCCAGAGCTGGAAAATCTCTGGTTTCTTTATAATGGGCAATTTGCGTTAAGTTGTGTGGAAGAACTTTTATAGAGCTTCTTTTAAAACCTATTTCAGCTAAATCTGGAAACTTGAATTTATTTTCAGCAAAATTAGATTGATATGGCGTCGAATCATATTCTGGAGCAGATCCAAAGAGATGATATTTTTCCAGCCATTTGTTTTTGTAAGGCGTGTAAACAGTATAAGGAAGTCCGTCTGCTTTGGTTATTTCTTTTTCTTCAAAAATTACATGATCTTTAAAAGATATCGTTTCAATATTATTTTCTTTTAATAAAGATGAAATTAAACTGTCACGTTTAATAGCGAATGGTTCATAATCTTTATTAAAGAAAACATTTTGAATATCAAATTCTTCGACAAGCGATTTCCAAACGTCTTTTGTTTTTCCTTTTTTGATTAAAATGGAAGAATCAAATGGGTTTAATTCTGAGTTTATTTTTTTTAATGAATCATAAATGAAAGTTACTCTTGCATCGTCTTTTGGGAGATGTTCTAAAATATCATCATCAAAAATAAAAAGAGGTACAACAGGAAAATTGGATTGTAAAGCATGAAATAATCCGGTATTGTCTTCTAAACGCAAATCACGTCTAAACCAGAATAAGGTAACTTTTTGTTTTGTCATTATATGTAATTTTTAAACACATAGAAACATAGATTTTTTATTTTTCATTTAAGAATTTTAGAAAGAAACTAGTTTCTCACATATAGCTATGTGTTTTTATGCAAGTGAAACGCCTTTTATAGGTTTAGTATTCTATGTTTCTATGTGTTTATTTTTTTAAGCTTTTTTAGAATTAAACAATTCTTCGATTTTATTAAATCTGTAATCGAAAATACTTTTCAGTTTGTTTTTTACGATTAAACGATTCATGATTCGACCTAAGATTCCGAATGGGAGAGCGTAGTGAACAATGTCGGTCATTTTGGTTCCTCCGTCTGGTGTTGGTTCAAAGAAATGTTTGTGATGCCAAAGTTTATAAGGTCCAAATTGCTGAATATCTACAAAATACTCTTTTTCTTTACAAGCCGTAATTTCGGTAACCCAAGAAGTTTTAATTCCGAAAAGAGGTCTTAAGGTGTATGAAATTATTTGTCCGTGATACATGCGCTTGCCGTCGTAATCCTGAATTTGAAAATTCATATTATCGAGAGTAATAGTCTGCAGGTTTTTCGGACTTGAGAAAAAATCCCAGCAATCTTCTACACTTGCATTAATATGCTGTACGGTAACTATTTTATATAATTTCATAATCACAAATTTTTCTTGCAACAAGGGCAGACATAAAAGGAAAGGGAGCGCCCAAATAATGCTACATTTTATAGTATTTGAATGGCACAAACAACATTCCGAAACATTCTCCTTTTTCTTTTTGTAAATGTTTGTGGTGTATTTTATGGGCTTTACGGAGACCGATGAGGTATTTGTTTTTGGTGTTTTTAAACCATTTAAAACGCTGATGAATCAAGACATCGTGAATTAGAAAATAGCAAATGCCGTAAAGTGTAATTCCGCAGGCAATGAAAAACAAATAATTAAATCCGCCTTGAACGCCAAAGTAGAATAAAATAATACTTGGGGTAGCAAAAATGACGAAGAAAATATCGTTGCGCTCAAAGGTGTTTTCGTATTTCGGCTGATGATGATCCGCATGAAAATACCACATAAATCCATGCATTATGTATTTATGCGTGAGCCACGTAACACATTCCATGAAAAGAAAAACGCCTAAAAAGATTAAAAAAGAAATCATTTTATAAATGTTGAGGTTTTAAAATTATCGTTTTATTGATTTTGAGTTTAGCTTTGGATTATAAAATATTGACTCAAAAGGTTTTGGTTTATATTTTTAAACACATAGAGACATAGATTTTTGTTTTCTTGAAAAGATTGTTGAAAGAAACTAGTTTCTAACACATAGCTATGTTTTTTTATGCAAGTGAAACGTCTTTTATAGATCTAGCATTCTATGTTTCTATGTGTTTAAATTTATACCAGCTTCAATTTGTAGGTCACAAAAGACTGCGCCAAAAGTCCCGCTTTGGTATAATTAGAAACACGAATTCTCGAATTTCCAATCTCATAGTAAGGTGTGTGTTTTAGCTTTTGAAGTAGTTTTTTATAATAAACATAAGCGGTATAAACCCCAAATTTGGCTTCTATTGGTAATTTTACAATTCCTTGATAGGCAATTCTAAAATCTTCTTCGATTTCTTTGATGATTTGATTTTTCGAATCTTCGTTGAAATTATTCAGATTCACGCCTGGGAAATAAGTGCGATTCAAGATCGTATTATCGTCTTTTAGATCTCTCAAGAAATTTACTTTCTGAAAAGCAGAACCTAAACGCATAGCTTCGTTTTTCAGCTGTTCGTATTTATGTTCTTTTCCAGATACAAAAACTTTCAAACACATTAATCCGACAACATCTGCAGAACCATAAATGTAATCTATGTATTCGGTTTGTGTTTGGTAATTTGACTTTATAAGATCCATTTTCATGCTTTTTAGAAAAGCCTGAACGAGATCATCACTAATATTGTATTCTTTTACAGTATGTTGAAATGAATTCAAAATCGGATTTAAGCTAATGCCCAATTGCATTGCTTTGTAATATTCTTTTTCGAAATCTTCAATAAGATATTCTTTTTCATAATCGTGAAATGAATCCACGATTTCGTCAGCAAAACGAACAAATCCGTAAATACTGTAAATGGCATCTCGAATGCTTGGCGAAAGCATTTTTACGGCTAGCGAAAATGAAGTACTGTAATTTTTGGTTACCAGTTTGCTGCATTTGAAAGAAACGGCGTCGAATAGTGATTTCATTTTTTTAAGATCTAAAAGATTTTTGAATTAATTCAGCTGCGAGTTTTCCTGAAATTAAAGCAGGCGGAACACCTGGCCCAGGAACGGTTAATTGTCCTGTAAAATATAAATTCTTGACTTTTTTGCTTTTTAATTTTGGTCTTAAAAAAGCGGTTTGCAAGAGGGTATTGGCCATTCCGTAAGCATTTCCTTTGTAGGCGTTATAATCGCTTACAAAATCATTTTTACAAAATGATCTCTTAAAGATAATATTATTTTTTATTTTTTGTTGCGTAAGTTCTTCAAAACGAGCGATTATCTTTTCGAAATATTCTTCTCGTAGCGCTTCGTTATCTTCGATTCCGGGAGCTAGCGGAATTAAGAAAAATCCAGATTCCATTCCGTTTGGCGCCGCGGTCAAATCTGTTTTGGATGGGAAGTTGGCGTAGAATAAAGGGGCATCGGGCCATTTTGGATTATCGTAAATATCTGCAGCATGCTGGTTGAAATCGACATCAAAAAATAAAGCGTGATGCGAAATGTTTTCTATTTTTTTATTGAAGCCAACAAAAAATAGGAGAGAAGAGGGAGCGAAAACTCTGCTTTCCCAATATTTTTCAGAATACATTCTGTGTTCTTTTTCGAGTAAAATTTCCGAATGATGATAATCGGCACCACTCAAAACAATATCAGCCTTTAGGATTTCGCCATTAATTACAATTCCTTTAGCTATTTTATTTTCGACAATTATTTTATCAATTGGCGAATTGGTTTTAATGGTGACGCCAAGTTCTAATGCCAATTTTTCGATTCCTCGAATAACATCAAACATTCCAGTTTTAGGATGCCAAGTTCCTAAACCGAAATCGGCATAATTCATAAAATTATAAAAAGAAGGCGTTTTAGTTGGTTTTGCTCCAAGAAATAAAACTGGAAATTCGAGAATTTGAATTAATCTTTCATTCTTGAAATTTTTCCGAATATCGGTGCTTACGTTTTTAAAAAACTGATTGAGCTTTAATGCCGTTTCTTTGGTAATTAATTCAAGAGGAGAAACTCCAGGACGATAAACCAAATCTTTGATTGCAATGTCATAATTGCTTTTGGCTTGGTCAATAAAGCTTTGCAGTTTTTGACCGCTTCCTTTTTCGATGGTCTCAAAAGTATATTTGATCTCTTCTAGATTATCGTAAATGCTGATGAAATCATCCATTCCGAAATAAACACGATAGGCCGGATTTAATTTTATCAGTTCATAATAATCAGAAGGTTTTTTATTGAAGTCTTGAAAAAAGCGTTCAAAAACATCTGGCATCCAATACCAGCTTGGTCCCATGTCAAAAGTAAAACCGTCTTCTTTAAATTGTCTGGCGCGACCGCCAATTGTGCTGTTTTTCTCGTAGACAGTAACTTTGTTTCCCTGCTGTGCAAGGTAACATGCGGCTGCCAAAGAAGAGAAGCCTGAGCCTATTATTTGGATAGTTTTTCTCATTTGTTTAACAAATATAGGAAAAACTTAAACAAAAATAAATTAAAGCATGTTAATAGTTTCTTCCATCGAATCAAAAACTCGAATTCTGTCTGTTAGGACTTTCTCATCAATGTATTCCACCATTTTACCCATAAGCCAGATTTCGTTGTTTTTCTGCAATAATTTCTGCCCCATAGATTTTACATATTGATTAATTACGCTTCGGTCTGGCTGAACAGTCATAAAGGAAATAAACGTAATGTTTTCAAAATGTTTGGTTAAATCCTGCAAGTTTTCAATTGGCATGCTTTCTCCTAGATAAATGGTTTTGTAGCCTTTATCAAGAATTTCGTATTGCAGGTATAACAATCCTATTTGGTGAATTTCGTTTAACGGAAGTGATAAAACAAAAATTCGATCGGTTTTGATTGGTTTTCTAATTTGAAGGCTTTCTGTATAAATCAATATTTTCTGCTTGATTAAATGACTCATGAAATGTTCATTTGCAGGAGTAATCGTTTCAGACTGCCATAATAATCCCAACTCTTTTAAAAGAGGCAAAAAATGTTCTTTAAAAACTTCTTTAAATGTTTTTTCGGTAATAAGCCAATCAAATGTGTTGAAGAATAATTCTTGATCAAAGTTCATCATCGCCATTTTAAAAGAAGTGATGGCGTAGTTTTGAGAATTTTTCTTCGAAATTATTTCGCGTACCAGTTGTGGTATTTTTTCTTCAGGATAGGTTGCAATTTTAGAAATCTTATAGCCGTATTCATGCAGTAACGTAATGTTTAAAAGTTTCTGCAGGTTATGAAGATTGTAAAATCTAATATTAGTGTCGGTTCGCATAGGTTCAAGGATATTGTATCTCTTTTCCCAGATGCGTATGGTATGCGCTTTTATTCCAGATAAGTTCTCAAGATCTTTAATGCTGAAAACAGTTTTAATATTGTTTATCATTTTTCGCGATTAAGTCAACAAATGTAAAATAAAATCTTAGATTCGACATTAAAACTAAATTAAAAAGATAGAGAATTAGAGGTTTACGTATTCATAATATATTTTTTACCTAAAATCAGGTATTTATTTCTTAAGAAATATATTACTTTGATAAAAAAGAAAACAGCCTGTCAGATTAAAATCTTGACAGACTGTTCTTGTTTTTTTTGCTTTATGTATTATTTACAGAAAGTAGCTCTGTTTTTTGCGGCGCTTTGGCTTCCTAACTCAATTGCTTTTGTAAAATCCTTACAGCAATTTTTCTTATCGCCAATTTTGTTATAGGCCAATCCTCTTAAATTGTAGGCGACATAATCTTTCGGGTTTAAGCCTAAAGAAGCGGTGCAATCTTCAATTGTTCCTTCGTAATTCTGCAGTTTGTAATTGACATTGGCTCTGCCAGTAAAAGCGTCTGCATTCATGTCGTCCAATTCGATTGTCTTGCTAAAGTCAGCCTGAGCACCTTTTAAATCGTTTAGCTTGAATTTTGCTACACCACGGTTCTGATAAGCTTCAACAAATTTAGAATTCATGCTGATAGCTTTGGTGTAATCGGCGATTGCGCCTTTTGTATTTCCAGCTTCAGCTTTTTTCATGGCTTTGTCAAAATAGCCTGTTGCAGATTGCGCCCAAGTCGAGCATGACACCATTATAAATGATGCTAATAGTAGGTTTTTCATAAAACTAATTTGGGATTAGTGATTTAATTATTTCCCAACGAATTTAAGAAAGTTTTTATCTTGTGAGAAAATTTCTTTTGGTAAATGAAGAAATAGTAAGAGAAAATTAAAGGAGGTTTTTCTAAAGGTATATTTTTAAGACTTGATAGTCCTTAAAAAGAAAAAGGTCAAGTAAAATAAATTACCTGACCTTTTGTGACCCGACTGGGGCTCGAACCCACGACCCATCATTAAAAGTGATGTGCTCTACCGACTGAGCTATCGAGTCTTCATTTCTTCAATGAGGGTGCAAATATAAGTACTTTATTTAGTTTGCAAAGCCTTTTTGGAAAGGAATTTTGAAATTAATTTAAATTGTTATTGTAAGTGCTTACTTTGCAGTGGTATATATTTTGTTTTTTTTCTGTGATAATAAAGGTGCAGAATAAAAAACTGCTGATTTTTCTGAATTATTTATTTGATAAGCTTTTCAAGTCTTTGCATCATCTCTTCTTTTTCTCTCAACATACGCTCGTATAAGGCTATTTTTTCTTCATGCAACTGAATCAATTTGTCGATTGGATTGTTGTTGAAAGTTGGGCTGTAATTTATTAAACCTTGAGTGTCGTGAAAAGTACTAGAAATAATATTTATTGCCTGTTCTTCGTTAAAATTCTGAAATGCTTCTACAGGGATTTTTAATATTGCTGCAATTTGTTTTAGAAGATTTTCCTCAATTACATCTTTCTGCTCCAATAAAGAAATTTTCTTTTGACTCCAGTCTTCTCCTAGATCATAAGCCAATGCTTCTTGTTTTATGTTAAGCATTTCTCTAAAACGTTTCACGTTTCTTCCTTGATGTATTTTTTGTTCCATAATGAGTATTGTTTTCTAAAAGCTTAAAGATAAAGCCATGCAGGTTGAAAAAATCTGATTGCCAAAGATAAAAAAATATCCTGCAAATTATTTTTTTGTCAGATATTATATCTGTTTTGTGTATTGTAAATAAAATTGTCGGGTAGAATTCGAACCATTTACGAGAAGAATTAAAAAATCTTGAATGATGTTTATTAGTTTTATCTTTTAAAAATAATGATATATTAGCTATACAAATCAAGTTAATTGCTTTTTTATGAAAAGACAATACAGGGTATATTTTGTTATTTTGTTTTTTGCAATTGGTTGTAAAAAGAACGCAATAGATAAGCTGGAAGTTAAAAATGAAACTTTTAAAAGTACAACTGATATAGTGAAAACTATAGGTGATACAACTGCTGAAATTTCAAAAAAGAGAAATAGGTATGTTAATAATATTGCTGATATTTCAAAAGACTCAGTTATTGCCTGTAGGTATTTTGAATTAATGTATTCGACAAATGGCGCAAAAACTTGGAAAAATATTAAAACATCATTGATGTTTAAAGATGTAACTTTTACTGATAAAAAGATTCTTGTTGGCATTGATAGTTGGGAAGGAATTCACGAATCGGATTATTCTCGAATACATATTTCAAAAGATTTTGGAAATTCTTGGGAAACAATAACTTTTGATACCAGAAAATTTTTTCCAATGGAAATAATTTCAAATCCAAAGGAGCAACTTTGTGTTCGTACAGCTGAAAATAAAGTCTATAAATTCCAAGGGACTGATTATAAGAAAGATTGGGTGTATGTAAAAACGATACCAGAAACGGAATATACAAGAGATGTAGTTGATTATCCATACGGAATAAATGATGAAAGTGATAACGTGAAGCTTTATAAAAAAAGTAAGAATAAAACGGACACGTTGGTATACTTAGATTTATGCAGTGAAGCTAGAGAAATTCTTCAAAAAGATAACATTGTGCATATTTCAGGAACAGGAACAGATAGGAAAACAGGTAAGCAATATGGGTATTATGGGCAGTTAATCCATGATGAAACATTGAAACAATATAAACTTCCTGGCTGGTTCACAAATATTAAAAAAACCAAATTTAATGTATATATCATGTGTGAAAATGGATTGTATATTGTAAAAGATGGAAAAATAAAACAGCTGTATTAAGTTTTGTAGGAAAATAAGACAACTTTGTTTAGCTCTCTTTATTTAAAAATTGTTCTAACACCAATGCGTCAACTTATTTTAGGACGAGACAAAACATAAAAAAGCCTATTTCAAAACGAAATAGGCTTTTCTAGTGACCATGGAGGGATTTGAACCCTCACGCCCTTACGAGCACCACCCCCTCAAGATGGCGAGTCTACCGTTTCTCCACATGGCCTAAAAAGAAAAAAGGTCGAGTAAAATAAATTACCCGACCTTTTGTGACCCGACTGGGGCTCGAACCCAGGACCCATCATTAAAAGTGATGTGCTCTACCGACTGAGCTATCGAGTCATTGCTTTCAAGAAATTTAATTTGTTAATCACAAAATTTGTGACCCGACTGGGGCTCGAACCCAGGACCCATCATTAAAAGTGATGTGCTCTACCGACTGAGCTATCGAGTCATTTAATTTCTTGAATGCGGGTGCAAATATAAGGAGTTTTTTTTGAAGTTTCCAAGCTATTTTATCATAAATTTGTCTTTTTTTTGGAAAAATTCTCAAATGCTTAGTTTATAAGGTTTTATTAATATGAAAAAAATTGTGTTGTTAGGTTATATGGGCTGCGGAAAGTCTACAATTGCCCAAAATTTGTCAAAAATTACAAATATTCCGTTCTTAGATTTAGATAAATGTATCGAAGAAAGAGTGAATTTATCCATAAATGAGATTTTTGAGAAGCATGGAGAAGTATATTTTCGAAAATTAGAGCATGAAATGTTCGTCGAATTGCTCGCAATCTTCAGAAAATACTATTATTGGTCTTGGAGGAGGAACTCCATGTTATGCCAATAATCATGAATTATTAAAAGGAGATGATGTAGTGTCTGTATATTTAAAAGCATCAATTGATACCTTATATAATAGATTGGTGCATAATAAAAGCAAACGCCCTTTGATTGCCAATATGAATGAGGAAGAAATGAAAGAGTTTATCGCGAAACATTTATTCGACAGAAGTTATTATTACAATCAAGCAAAACATAAAGTTTCGGTTGATGATAAATCTGTCGAAGAAACGGTTCAGGATATTTTAGAAATATTAGCTTAAAGAAGCGTAGTCGCCGTTTTCTGAATTGAAAACAACTTGAACATGCTCTAGTAAAGAAGTTGAAAGTGAAATGCCTTTGAAATCTGCCTTTACAGGATATTTTTTATGATTTCGGTCAACAAGTACTGCTGTTTTGAATTTTTTAAGCGGAACATCTAAGAAATGACGAACAGCATAGATTAATGTAGTTCCAGAGTTCAAGACATCATCAACTAGAACTAATCCTTTGTTTTTGTATTCTTCGGCGGTTAATGAAGTTTGTATTGCTTGTTGCGGATTTTGTTTGTTTATTTTGACTTCGCAGATCGAAACTTTTAAGGTTGAAATATTGCTAAGCGCCGTTGCGATTTTTTCGGCAAAAAGAAATCCGTTAGAAGCAATTCCGGCAATTACAACTTCTTCTTCGTCTACAAAAGTCTCGTAAATTTGGTAAGCGATACGTTTTATTTTATGTTCGATTTCTTGATTGGTCAAGATTATATTGCTGCTCATAGTGTATTTTTTTGCTAAGGTAATTAATTTAAAATCCAATATAGATAATCCAAATTTCAATTTTTTAAATTCCAAATTCCAAGTTTTGAGATAAGTTTATTTTTAGGATTTGGAATTTGATTGCTTTTTTTTGGAATTTGGAATTTCAAGATTGAAGATTTATTCTATTTCTTCCTCTTCATCATAAATATCGTCTCCGTAATCGTCAATGTCTCTTCGGTCTTTCTTGGTCGGACGTCCTGCGCCAGTTCTTCTCGAATGTTCTTTAGATAATTTTAACAACTCTAAATGTGCAAAAGCTTCTGGAGGCGTTTCGTTTTTTTGATAAATATCTACCAACTTAGCTCCAACTCGATTTTGCGGAATGTCTAAAACCGTTATAATTTGTGTAATTTGATCTTTTCTAAATGTAATTCGGTCTGTGGGAAAAACTTCTTTTGAAGGTTTTGCAACTTGCCCATTTACAGTGATCTGATTCTTTTTGCAAGCTTCGGTTACCATGTTTCTAGTCTTGTAATATCGAACGCACCACAAGTATTTATCTATTCTCATAATTTTTCTAAAATCCAAGTTAAATTCTTTACAAAAATAAATCAATATTGTATCTTGCGCACCTAAAAAAATGATAATAATGAATAAATTTAAATATTATTTTGTTTTGTTACTTGCTGGTCTTGCCATCGTTTCTTGTAATAAAAATGACGATGATAAAACAGAAGTTGTTCCTTTGAGGGATTATCAAGAGCAATTTAATACTGATAATGCAGATATTGAAGAGTATTTAAAGACCAATTATATTACTGTGACAGCCAATATGGATGTAACAATTGCGCCTATAACCGATGCTGCTTCACAACCCTCAATAATGTCTTACTTAGACAGTGCTACTTATCCAAAGTTGGTTTCAAGAGAAATTCCATACATACATGGAATAACTTATAAAATGTATTATTTGATTTTAAGAGAAGGTAGTGGTGTTGCTCCAATGAATACGGATGGTGTTTTTACTGCTTATAGAGGAGAATATTTAAAACGTGTAGAAAAGACAGATACAGAGCCAGAACACTTAACAACTACTTTCTTTGATCAGGTTATATATCCAAAGAGTATTATTGATATGTATGTAGGTAATGTTATAAAAGGATGGAGTGAAATCTTTCCTCTGTTTAAAACAGGAACAACGACTTATAATGACGATGGAACCCCAAATTACCAAGATTTTGGTGCTGGTGTTTTATTCATACCTTCAGGATTAGGATACTATGCTGCGCCACCTTCTTCAAGTACCATTCCAGCATATTCACCTTTAATCTTTAGCTTTAAGCTTTATGATATCAGAAGAATGGATCATGAAAATAATGGTTATTCTAATGGTGTTTTATTAGAAAATCCAGATGGTGTGTTTGATTATCAGGAAGATCTTAATGGTGATGGTTTTGTTCGCGATTATAGAGATACAACTACATATCCTAATCCACCTGCTAATCCAGATGATACAGATGGTGATGGTATTCCAGATTTTCTAGATCATGATGATGATGGGGATGGTTATACTACAAGATTTGAACTTACAAAACCTACAGATGCTCCTTTTTCAGGATTAAGCAAATATTATCCTTACGATCCTATTTTGGATAATCCTGCTACTCCAAATGTAGATGAAAGCGAATTGTGGGCTATTCCTAGAAGGCCAACAGGAGAACTTACTGATCCTGCAAAGCCAGAGTCAATCACAAATCCTCGTAAGTATGTTCCTGAGGATTATACAGCGCCAGGAAGATTAAGAATTCATTTGGATAAAACGTATCCTTATCAAAAGAACTAAAATATAGAATTTAAATAGGAAGCCTCGAAATTAATATTTCGAGGCTTTTTTATTGGGTTTTATTGGTATTGATTATTGATGCTGTGTTTTTTTATTTTACGCATTTTACCAATAGTAAAGAGCAACGTTAGAATATTTATGAAGTAGAATAGATCTTAGAGATTTATGGCTCCTTTACCATCAAATGAAAATTTCATTATTACTTGCGGTATTGATGGAGTAATACCAATGCCCAAAAAATCTATTGACATATCTCTTGGTACTAATAAAACTAAAAAAAACCTCGGAATGCAAATTCCGAGGTTTTTTATAAGTAAGAAAACTTAAATTATTTTCTTTTGATAACTCTTTCTACAGCTTCAACAATTGCTTGATTGTTTAATTTGTATTTTTCCATTAACTGCTCTGGAGTTCCAGATTCTCCAAAACTATCTTTAACAGCTACAAATTCTTGTGGAGTTGGATTGTTTAAAGCTAATACGCCAGAAACACTTTCTCCAAGACCTCCAAGGTAATTGTGCTCTTCAGCAGTAACTACACATTTAGTTTTAGCAACAGATTTTAAAATAGCTTCTTCATCAAGAGGCTTGATTGTATGGATGTTGATTACTTCAGCAGAAATTCCTTTTGCTTCAAGAGCTTCAGCAGCAATAAGAGCTTCCCAAACTAAGTGTCCAGTAGCAATGATTGTAACATCTGTTCCTTCGTTTAATAAAATTGCTTTTCCGATTACGAAAGGCTCATCAGCAGGAGTAAAGTTAGGTACAACTGGACGTCCGAAACGTAAATAAGCTGGACCATGGTGATCTGCTAATGCTAAAGTTGCCGCTTTAGTTTGGTTGTAATCGCAAGTATTGATTACAGTCATTCCAGGCAACATTTTCATTAAACCAATATCTTCTAAGATTTGGTGCGTTGCTCCATCTTCTCCTAAAGTTAAACCAGCGTGAGAAGCACAGATTTTTACATTTTTATCTGAATAAGCAACAGATTGACGAATTTGATCGTAAACTCTACCTGTAGAAAAGTTTGCGAAAGTTCCAGTAAAAGGAATTTTTCCTCCAATTGTTAAACCTGCAGCGATTCCAATCATGTTAGCTTCAGCGATTCCGATTTGGAAAAAACGCTCTGGGTGGTTTTTCTTGAAATCATCAAATTTTAATGATCCAATTAAGTCAGCACATAATGCAACAACATTTTCATTTTTTTGACCTAATTCAGTCATTCCCGCTCCAAAACCAGAACGAGTATCTTTACTTCCTGTATTTTCGTATTTTTTCATTTTTTATTTTTTGAGATGCTAAGTTTCTAAGCTGAAAACTGTCTGCTTAGACTGAGCACTTTTTAATAATCTGCTAAAGTTGAAATGTTTTGAGCTAAAGCACTAGCCAATTGATCATTGTTTGGTGCTTTACCATGCCAAGCATGAGTGTGCATCATGAAATCTACACCATTACCCATTTCTGTATGTAATAAAATGCAAACTGGTTTTCCTTTTCCTGTTCTTGATTTAGCATCAGTTAAGCCAGCGATGATAGCATCAATGCTGTTTCCTTCTTTGATTTCTAAAACATCCCAGTCAAAAGCTTCAAATTTAGCGCGAATACTTCCCATTGGCAGAACTTCATCAGTTGTTCCGTCAATTTGTTTACCATTAAGGTCGATTGTTGCAATAATGTTGTCTACTTTTTTAGCAGAAGCGTACATAATCGCCTCCCAGTTCTGACCTTCTTGCAATTCTCCGTCTCCGTGTAAGCTATATACGATATGATTGTCTTTGTTTAATTTTTTAGCTTGAGCTGCTCCCAAAGCTACAGATAAACCTTGTCCTAATGAACCAGATGCAATGCGAACTCCAGGTAAACCTTCGTGAGTTGTTGGGTGTCCTTGTAAGCGAGAATCTAATAATCTGAAAGTTGCTAATTCTGAAACTGGAAAATAACCACTGCGTGCTAGAACGCTATAAAAGACAGGTGAAATGTGTCCGTTTGAAAGGAAAAATAAATCTTCTCCAATTCCGTCCATATCAAAACCTTCTTTGCGTTGCCATTATGTTTTGATATAATGTTACCAAAAATTCAGTACAACCTAATGAACCACCTGGGTGTCCAGAGTTTACAGCATGTACCATTCTAAGAATATCTCTTCTTACTTGGATCGTTAAATCGCTTAATTGTTGTGTGTTAGGCTTCATTTATATGTAAAATTTTAAACTGTAGCAAAAGTAACGGATATTTTGTGGGGAGACAAATGATTTTCTGCTTTAGTTTGTTTCAATTGTTAAATTTTTTTGCTCTTTTTTTATCAGATTTGAATAAAATCAAAGAAATTGATAATTGTATATAAAAGTTTTGCCACAGATTAAACGGATTAGAATGATTTTAAAAATCAGCTGAATCTGTTTAATTTGCGGCAAAAAAAATCTAGAATTTAGTAAGGTGTCTAATTGGTATCGCTTTCGCTATAATAATTATTCTCTTCATCTTCAGAGCCAACATCTTCTTGTGCGTCGTCTAGCTCAGCACCTGGAACATCCAAATCGTTTCCGATTTTATCACTGTTCTGCTTCCATTCGTGATTGTCATTATTAATTATTCTTTCTCCAGAAATATCTTGAGGATCGATATCTTCTAATCTTTCTTCTAATCTTTCTTCTTGATTATAAATATCTTCGTTTGCTGGATAATCCATGTTTTCAAGGTTTTTCTCAATTTGTTCATCCTTGATTTCGTCTAATTTATCTTCTGAATTTATCATGATTTCTAATATTTTAGTTGAATATTAAAATTACAAAAAGAAAGAAATGAGTTTGTTATACTTTAATAATAGGATTGTTGCAGTTTTTACATTCCGATTTTACCGATGAAATTTCTTTTGGAACCGTTTGCGTTAGGGATAGGAGCGGCATCCTTTTGCGATAAATGTCTCGTCTTAATTAAAATGATATGTTCTTGAGCAAAAGATATAGCGGATAGCCCGACCGTTAGGGAACGCCTAAATCAGGATAAGTTCAAATCTTATAAAATAGAATCTGAAATTAAGAAAATATTAGCTAAATTTCTAATTGACAATTTTTCTAATTCATAATATTTCCCTGAAATTAAACTATCTTTGCCGACTGAAAAACGAATTTATGAAGTTTGATTTATTACAAAAAGATCCGCAGTCAAAAGCAAGAGCGGGTAGTATTACTACAGATCACGGAGTTATAGAAACTCCTATTTTTATGCCAGTTGGTACTGTTGCTTCTGTAAAAGGAGTGCATCAGCGTGAATTGAAAGACGATATTAATCCGGATATTATTCTTGGAAACACCTATCATTTGTATCTGCGTCCGCAGACAGAAATTTTAGAGAAAGCCGGAGGACTTCATAAATTCATGAACTGGGATCGTAATATTTTGACTGATTCTGGAGGATATCAAGTATATTCTCTTTCTTCAAATAGAAAAATTAAAGAAGAAGGGGTAAAATTTAAGTCGCACATTGACGGTTCTTATCACTTTTTTACGCCAGAAAATGTAATGGAAATTCAGCGTACCATTGGTGCCGATATCATTATGGCTTTTGATGAATGTACGCCTTATCCTTGCGATTACCGTTATGCACAGCGTTCTATGCACATGACACATCGTTGGTTGGACAGATGTATCAATCATTTGGAAAAAGTACCTTATAAATATGGCTATGAACAAACGTTTTTCCCGATTGTTCAAGGAAGTACTTATAAAGATTTACGTCGCCAGTCGGCAGAATATATTGCTAATGCAGGACAGCAAGGAAATGCAATTGGTGGACTTTCTGTTGGGGAGCCAGCTGAAGAAATGTATGCCATGACTGAGGTGGTTTGCGAAATTCTTCCTGAAGATAAACCTCGTTATTTAATGGGGGTTGGAACTCCAATTAATATTTTAGAAAATATTGCGTTAGGAATTGATATGTTCGATTGCGTTATGCCAACTCGTAATGCAAGAAATGGTATGTTGTTTACAGCAAACGGAACAATCAATATCAAAAATAAAAAGTGGGAAGCAGATTTTTCTCCAATTGATGAAATGGGACATACTTTTGTAGATACAGAATATACAAAAGCCTATTTACGTCACTTGTTTGCGGCCAACGAATATTTAGGAAAGCAAATTGCTACCATTCATAATCTTGGTTTCTATATGTGGTTGGTTCGTGAGGCAAGAAAACATATCTTAGCTGGAGATTTTAGACCATGGAAAGAAATGATGGTTAAAAATATGAGTCAGCGTCTTTAAGAATTTAAAGTTTCAAGTTTCAGGTTTCAGGTTCTCTACAGGACGAAATCCTACAACTTGAAACCTGAAACTAAAAAAACTTGAAACAATAAAACTATATGCTTTCAATAATAGATAAATACATCTTAAAAAGGTACCTCGGGACATTTTCTGTGATGCTTCTTTTATTTGCGCCAATCGGAATCGTAATTGATGTTTCTGAAAAGGTAAATAAAATGCTTGAGAACAAGATTCCGTTTGGAGATATTGCCTTCTATTATTACAATTTCACAATTTATTTTATTAATTCACTGTTTCCGATATTCTTGTTTTTATCGGTAATTTGGTTTACTTCAAAGCTGGCCAACAATACAGAAATTATTGCGATTTTAAGTTCTGGAATTTCATATACACGTTTCTTGCGTCCTTATATTATAGGTGCAACTATCGTTTCTATTTTTGTTTTGCTAATGGGATTTTTTATCGTTCCAGCTGCCAGTGAAGGCTATAACAATTTTAGATACACGTATCTGAAAGGGAATGGAAAGGAACTCATGCGTGGTGAAAACACCAATGTTTTCAGACAAATTAACGATCACGATTTTATTTTTGTAAACAGTTTTAACGAAGAATCAAAAACGGCCTTCAACTTTTCTTTAGAACATTTTGAAAAAGAAAAACTGACGTATAAAATCACTGCAAGCCGCATAAAATGGGATCCTAAAAAGAAGATTTACGTTTTATACGACTATACTAAAAGAACTGTAGGAGAATTAAATGACGTAATTGAAAAATCTCCAGAAAAAAATGTTGCCTTCAAATTTGAATTGGCAGATTTAACTCCAGTAGTTTATATTGCCGAAACGCTAACTTTGGGTAAACTGATCGATTTTATTGAAAAAGAAAGAAAAAGAGGTTCAGGAAACATTAATACCTATTTGGTTGTTCTTTATAAAAAGTACAGTATTCCGGTTTCAGCATTTATTTTGACGATTATTGCGGTTTCAGTTTCTTCTATGAAACGCCGTGGCGGAATGGGAATGAACCTTGCTATTGGAATTGCAATTGCATTTTCATTTGTATTCTTTGATAAAATATTTGGTACACTTGCCGAAAAATCTACATTCTCACCTTTATTAGCTGTTTGGTTCCCGAATATTGTTTTCGGAATTTTGGCAGTTTACTTATTACGTAATGCGAAACGATAATTTAAAAAGTTATTTAAATCTACACTTAATTGTTTTTATCTGGGGTTTTACAGCTATTCTAGGCGCTTTAATTACAATTGATGCCGATAATCTGGTTTGGTACAGAATGTTGATTGCTATGATTTTTCTTGGCGGATTTATTGCATTTAAAAAACAATCTTTTCAAGTTCCGATAAAAGAATTTTTTAAATTGATTTTTGTTGGGTTATTGATAGCATTGCACTGGATTTTCTTTTTTAAAGCAATTCATGTATCCAATGTCTCCATTACGCTTTCCATATTTTCTTTAGGAGCTTTTTTTGCTTCTTTATTAGAACCTTTATTTTATGGAAGAAAAGTGCTTTGGTATGAAGTCTTCTTCGGACTAATAATTATAGCTGGTTTAGGATTGATTCTTCAAGTTGAAATAAAATATCTTACGGGAGTTTATTACGCTTTGGCAGCCATCATTTTAGGGGTTTTATTTACCTTAATGAATGGAAAATTAATTTCAGATCACGAACCTTCAGTAATTACATTTTATGAATTTGGAGCGGGCGTTTTCTTCATCACCATTTACTTTTTATTTCAAGGAAAATTTACAGCAGATTTTTTCGAAATGTCTTTAAATAATTGGGTTTTATTATTGATTTTAGCCTCAATTTGTACGGCTTATGCCTTTACCGCTTCGGTAAAAGTAATGCAGCGATTAACGCCTTATACCGTAATGTTAACGACTAATCTGGAGCCAGTTTATGGGATAGTTTTGGCTTATTTTATCTTGGGAGGAAAAGAAAAAATGAGTGTCGAATTTTACATCGGAGCCGTTATAATTATCATAACAGTTATTCTAAACGGTGTTTTCAAACATTATCAGAACAAGAAAGAAAACTTGTAATAGTTTACTTATTTTTAAATTGCATTTTTATACTTTAAATAACAATTAACTTCGCCAATGATATAATATTTTTATATTTGCGGTTCGATTTACAAACAAAATTCAAAAATCCATGGAATATTTAGATTTTGAGCTTCCAATTAAAGAACTTGAAGAACAGTTAGAAAAGTGCGTTATTATTGGAAAAGAATCTGACGTTGACGTAACGCCGACGTGCAAGGAAATCAACAAAAAATTAGTAGAGACTAAAAAAGAAATATATAAAAACCTTACCGCTTGGCAGAGGGTACAATTGTCAAGACACCCAAATAGACCTTATACTTTAGACTACATTAGAGCAATCTGTGGAGATACTTTCTTAGAACTTCATGGAGACAGAGGTTTTAAAGATGATAAAGCAATGGTTGGTGGTCTTGGAAAAATAAACGGTCAGTCGTTTATGATTGTTGGACAGCAAAAAGGTTACAATACAAAAACACGTCAGTACCGTAATTTCGGTATGGCTAATCCAGAAGGATACCGTAAAGCTTTGCGTTTGATGAAAATGGCAGAGAAATTCGGAATCCCAGTTCTTACTTTGGTAGATACTCCAGGTGCATATCCAGGACTTGAAGCTGAGGAGAGAGGACAAGGAGAAGCTATCGCTAGAAACATTTTTGAAATGGTTCGTTTGCAAGTGCCAATCATCACAATTATTGTTGGTGAAGGTGCTTCAGGTGGAGCTTTAGGAATTGGTGTTGGAGACCGTGTTTATATGTTAGAAAACACTTGGTACTCTGTAATTTCTCCAGAATCTTGCTCTTCTATTTTATGGAAAAGCTGGGAGTACAAAGAGCGTGCAGCAGAAGCATTAAAACTGACTTCTTCTGATATGAAAAAACAAAAATTGGTTGATGATGTAATTCCAGAGCCACTAGGCGGAGCGCATTATGACAGAGAAACTACTTTTAAAACAGTAGCGGAATATATTACAAAAGGATATAACGAATTGAAAGACTTATCAACAGCCGATCTAATTGCCCAGAGAATGGACAAATACAGTAATATGGGCGAGTATAAAGAGTAAATTCATATTTAACGATTAAAAATCCGAAGCCCTGCGGTTTCGGATTTTTTTTTGGTTATGAACAAATCAATATTATTTATAAACAATTATTAGTTATAACTCGATAGCAGATTTTTTTTAAATTTTGCTACTTTCGCTATATGGAAAATTTCAAAAATGTAAACCCTGTTAAGGTCGACAAAACCACAATTATCAATCTAGAAAAAGGTAAGCTTCCTCCTCAAGTTATAGACTTAGAAGAGGCTGTTTTGGGTGCGATGATGATTGATAAAAAAGGGGTAGATGATGTAATTGATATTTTACAGCCAGATGCTTTTTACAAAGACGCGCACAAACATATTTTTGAAGCGATTTTACAGCTTTTTACCGAAACACAGCCAATTGATATTTTAACGGTTTCGACACAGTTAAAGAAAAACGGAAAGTTAGATTTGGCTGGAGGCGATTTTTATCTGATTCAGCTTACGCAAAAAATTGCCTCTTCGGCCACATCGAGTTTCACTCGCGTATTATTCTTCAAAAATTTATTCAAAGAAGTTTAATTCGTATTTCATCTGAAATTATCGAAGAATCGTATGATGAAACTACAGACGTATTCGATTTGCTGGATAAAGCCGAATCTAAATTATATGAGGTAACGCAAGGAAATATCAAGCGTAGTTCTGAAACCGCTCAGAGTTTGGTTCTTCAGGCGAAAAAACGTATTGAAGAAATCGCGGGTAAAGAAGGTTTGAGTGGTGTGGCAACAGGATTTGAGAAACTAGATGAAGTAACTTCTGGATGGCAACCTTCCGATTTAATTATTATTGCGGCTCGTCCCGGGATGGGTAAAACGGCTTTCGTACTTTCGATGGCGAGAAACGTAAGTATTCAGTTCGGACATGCAGTTGCGATTTTCTCTCTGGAGATGGCGTCGGTTCAGTTAATTACAAGGCTTATTTCTTCTGAAACAGGATTGTCTTCAGAAAAACTAAGAACAGGTAAATTAGAAAAACACGAATGGGAACAGCTAAGTACTAAAGTGAAAAACTTAGAAAAAGCGCCATTATTTATTGATGATACACCGTCGCTTTCAATTTTCGATTTACGTGCAAAATGTCGTCGTTTGGCTTCACAGCACGGAATTAAGTTAATTATTATTGACTACTTGCAGCTGATGACTGCAGGGGGAAGCGGAAAAGGAGGAGGAAACCGTGAGCAGGAGATCTCGACAATTTCTCGAAACTTAAAAGCTTTGGCAAAAGAGTTGAACGTTCCTGTAATTGCACTTTCTCAGTTATCGCGTGCCGTTGAGACCCGTGGATTTAGTAAACGTCCGCTTCTTTCGGATCTTCGTGAATCTGGAGCGATCGAGCAGGATGCCGATATCGTATCGTTTATCTATCGTCCTGAATATTATAAAATTGAAGAATGGGATGATGACGAAGCATCTTCGACACAAGGTCAGGCAGAGTTTATTATAGCCAAACACCGTAACGGTGGTCTTGAAAATATTCGTCTTAAATTCTTAGGACATTTAGGTAAGTTTGATAACCTTGAAGAATTTACTGGAGGTTACGATGATTTGCCATCTAAAATGAATCACGATGATAATCCTTTCATAACGAAAAATTTACCATCTGCTAACGAAGCTTTCGGAAGTAATTTAAATGATGATGATGACGACAGCGATGTTCCATTTTAAAAGTTAAAAAGCCTTATTATTAAGGCTTTTTTTATGTTTTTATGTTAATCGTTTAATAAAAATCAGTAGTTTAGCTAAACCAATTACAAACTATTAGTTTTTTATAAATTATTAACCAATAACAAATTTAAATTATGAATGAAGAAACCTTTCCAGGGCCTATTCAGATTCCTGTAAAAACTGCAAATGAGTGGGAAAAGAGGTACGATGACGATAACTCAGTCGAAGACTCTAAGAACAAAGTAAAAGCTTTCTTAATACCTCGTGAAAGCTTAGAAAAAGTGTTAGAACTTAAAACGGAGGCTGTTTGGGCTTATTTGGGTATAAACGACCAAAAAGAAAAAACATTACTTTTCGTAGGTGCCAAATATGATCCGGAAACTAAAAAATGGATTAATGTTTACGGTAAAGGAGATGGAGTAGAAGGTGGTGAAGGTGCTGCTGATGATGTAGTGTATGATGGAATACGTCCTAGTCCACCGTATTAATATAAAGCATACATAGTAAAATAAAATGAATAATTTTTTAATATATGGTACTTATTTGGTTTTATTACTAAATTTAGTAGCCTACTCATTTAGCTTTTTCCGAAAGGGGGAAGCTAATGTTTTTTTTGTCTCTTACTTAGCATTTTGTTGCCTAATGCAGTATTCAATGGAGTTGTTGTATCAGTTAGGAATGACTAATTTAATCATTGTCAATATTTATTTTATTGGTCAGATGATATTATTAGGAATTTTTTACAACTCATTGATAAAAGTAAGAAGCCAAAAAATATTTATTAAAACCAGCTTAGCAATCGCATTATTAGTTTTAGCAATACAATTTTATAGGACTCCAAGCGAATTTCTTAAATTTAATTTGTTTGAAATTACTATAACAAATTTGCTCATCGTTATTTTTGCTTTGTTCCATGTCTACAATATGCTCACAGGAGACAAGATATATTATTATACCACTATAGGTTTAGTCTTCTATCTATTAGCAAGTACTGTGTTTTATTTAATTGGAAATCTTTCTATTGGATTAAGTGATGATTTGAAGCTCTTGACATGGATGATAAACAATTTCCTGATTCTTGGTTTGCAATTTTTTATTTTATATGATTGGATAAAAAACTTCTCGAAAAAAACAGTTTTTTAGAATTGAATATTTATTAACCTTCATAAAACTTTACTTTGAAAAAAATGTTTTTTTGCAGCAGTAGTAGTTTTAGTTTCGTGTCAAAATCTAACGGCACGTAAAGATGAGATTAATTTAAGGGCGACTTTTTTATTAATAGAGTTAAATTAATCTCTATCAGAAATTTATTTTTGATAGAGATCTTTTTTGATAGCAATTTTGAAGAACTGATAACATTCAAAATAAATAATTATATCTTTGATTTTATGATCAATATTGATTTATTTAAAATTATATAATGATGAAGACTCATGCAATTTCGGAAAAAGAACTTGTTGCAATTATATTATACATTTCTCTTTTTTTTATAGTGGTTGCCGTAGTGTTAATCGTTTTCTTTTATTTCTCCAGAAAAAAAATAATTCAACAAGAGCTCGAAAAATTAGATTTAATATTACAATATCAAAAAGAGCAGCTTCATGCCATAATTTTTACGCAGGAAGAGGAACGTAAGAGAATTGCGCAAGATTTACATGATGATATCAGTTCTAAATTAAATATAGTATCGCTGAACACGCATCTGCTTACATCTCCTAATCTTACTGAAGCAGAAACTGCAGAAATCACTGGAAATATAATTGCTTTAACAACGAAGGCATTAGACAATTCTAGAAAAATTGCGCATAATTTACTTCCGCCGGTTTTTGAAAAATTTGGTTTAAGCGCAGGTATTGAAGAATTATGCGAAGAATTTGAATCGAGCAAATCGGTAAAAACGTATTATAAAAATGACATCGATTTTGATGAGAAAGACATAGACAGGCATTTGCATGTTTTTAGGATTCTGCAAGAATTAATGAATAATTCGATTCGTCACGGAAAAGCGTCAGAGATATGGATTTCTTTCGCCAATAAAGACGGAATAAATACTTGTGACTATATAGACAACGGCATTGGTTTTAATTGTTCAAATACCGAAAACCAAAAAGGTTTAGGTATGAAAAATATCGATAGCCGAATATCATTTTTGCAGGGAACAATCGAAATTAACTCTGAAATTAATAAAGGGATTGTTGTAAATTTTACTTTTTAAGGCAAATTATGCGTTTTATTAAGGTTTTTGGTCAATAAAATAAAGGTATTTAGATTTTTTCTAATTCATATTTTGTAATTTCGACAAACCAAATTAAACGACCAAAACCAAAATACGATGAATGCTTCTATTAAAATTGCTCTAGTCGATGATGAAATTTTGTTTAGAAAAGGAATTTCTTTTTTACTACAGAGAGAAGAAAATATAGATATTCTCTTTGAAGCCTCAAATGGTGACGAGCTTATTACGCAACTGAACGAAAGAGAAATAACGCCCGATATAATAATAATGGACTTAAAGATGCCGGTCTTAAACGGAGTCGAAGCCACAAAAATTATTAGAAAAACGTTTCCCGATATTAAAATTATTGCATTGACTAGCTACGATACCAAATCGTTTGTAGCAAATATGATTCAAGTTGGAGCAGTAGCTTACTTAATAAAGAATACAACTCCAAAAGATTTAATTCATACCATCAACGAAGTAGCAAAAAAAGGATTCTATTACAACGAAAATGTTTTAAAAACAATTCAAGAAACCATAGTATCGCCTAAAAATGCAAGAGGCGGTTTAGAAACCAATTTCCTTTCGCCGCGCGAAATAGAAATTCTGCAATTAATTTGCCAGCAGAAAACTACAGCAGAAATTGCAGAACATCTTTTTTTAAGTCCCAGAACTATAGAAGGACACAGAAATAATTTATTGCTTAAAACAGAATCGCGAAATATAGCTGGCTTAGTTGTTTATGCTATTCAGAATGAATTGGCAGTTTTAACAATCTAAAATATTATGCTGTCAAAAATTGAATTGACAGCACATAATATAATATGATTGTTATGACTAGAACGCATAGTCCTATTTTCTGAATTATATTCAGACCCTTTTGTTGGTTATTACTTTCATTAAACTTCATAGTTGGTTATTTTTTTTACAGCGATTAGTTTTATGAACCTGGGATAGCAAATGTATAGAGAATATTCTTCCTAATTACAGGTGTTTTTACCTGTTTTTTTATGGTTTATAAATGAAGTTTTCTTCGAGCTTTTTATTTAACATTCTTTATAAGTAAGAAAAGATTCTAAGTATTCCTTTTTTGCTCATGGCTTTTATATCTTTACTAAAATAATTTTCTGATGAATAAAAGTTTATTCTACCTTTTTATACTATTAATGTCATTTAATGCAAAAGCTTCGTTTATCTTACTTCCGATGGATGAAACGACGCAGCAAAATCATTTAAAAGCATACGGAATTACTTACTGGTGTTTGAGTAGGGATTATAAAGCAAGTTGGCTTTTAAATTATCGTGGCGGTTCTTTCTTACTTCCTGATGCTGATGAAATTAGAAAAGAATGTAAAATAAGAGGAGTTAGTTTTGAAGTGATTTCAGATAGTGAACAGGCTTCTATTTTAAACGAAATTTCGAGCCCCTCTCAAAATATGGAATCGGTAATTTTAGAGAAAGCACCTAAAATTGCTGTTTATACTCCAAAAGGAAAGCAACCTTGGGATGATGCCGTAACTTTGGTTTTAACTTATGCCGAAATTCCTTTTACTCCCATTTATGATGAAGAAGTTTTAAGCGATCAGTTATTAATGTACGATTGGCTTCATTTGCATCATGAAGATTTTACCGGACAATACGGGAAGTTTTATGCTGCCTACAAAAATACACCTTGGTATATTGATCAAAAAAGAGATGCAGAAGCTTTGGCGACAAAATTAGGTTATGCAAAGGTGTCGCAGGAAAAAGGAGCGGTTGCAAAAAAAATTAGAGATTTTGTAATTGGTGGCGGTTTTATGTTTGCCATGTGTTCTGCAACAGATAGTTTTGATATTGCTCTGGCAGCAGATGGGGTGGATATTTGCGAAGCTATGTTTGACGGAGATCCTAGCGAATCTAATTATCAGTCAAAATTAAATTATAATAATTCTTTTGCTTTCAAAAACTTTACTTTAGAAAGAAGACCAGAAGTTTACGAGTTTTCGGATATCGACATGACGACAAAAAGACGCATTGTGATGGATAAAGATTATTTTACGTTAATGGAATTTTCTGCAAAATGGGATCCGATTCCAAGTATGTTATGTCAAAACCATACACAATTAGTAAAAGGTTTTATGGGACAGACGACTTCTTTTGATACGTCTTTAATAAAATCGAATATCTTGATTATGGGAACATGCGAATTAAATGGCGAGTCAAGATACATTCATGGAGAAAAAGGCAAGGGAATGTTTACTTTTTTTGGAGGACATGACCCAGAAGATTTTCAACATCAGGTTGGAGATCCGCCAACGGTTTTAGATTTGCACCCTAATTCGCCTGGATATAGATTGATTTTGAATAATGTTCTATTTCCAGCAGCTAGAAAAAAGAAACTTAAAACTTAGATTAGTTGAGAGAAAACTCAAACCAGATCGGAATATGATCGGAAATTTTTCTTGCATTTTGTAAAGAATCAAAATCTTCGTAGAATTTAATAATTCCAGAATTACTAACCTGTAGATTCGATGTTTTATAAAAGATATTGTCAAATTCAGATGCAAGACAAATATTGTTTTTGCATTGCTGTTTTAGAGTAGTTTTTTGATTTTTTAATACAGAAGCATATCCATTTTTTTTCAACGGATTAAAAACAGTGTGCTTTTCTGGGCAGTTAAAATCGCCTAAGAAAACAAGATTTAAATCAGGATATTCGTTTGGTAAAAACTTGAAGTATTTGATTTCGGTTTCGGGTTGTTTTTTTTGGGTTATGGCATGAAAATTAACGAGAGTGATCGTCTTTTTATTAATTTCAAACGTGGCGAAATAGGGTTCGCGATCAATTTCTACGCTATATTTTCTTTCTAACCAAGGTTTGCTTTTCAATTTGGCTTTATTAGTTTTCCAAATAAAAGCATACCGTTCCTTTTTGTAACTGCTTCCAGAAGTAGGATCACTTATGCTGTAATCCCATTTATTTCCTTTTTGATTGAGCACTGCGGCAAGTTTTGCAACAGTTTGAGCACCTCCGTTTCCGGCAACCACTTCTTGAATTGCGATTATATCATAATTAGAAATTATTTTGGCGATATAATTTAAATGAGAATCAGATTTTGATTTTCCAAAGTTTTCGATATTCCATGATATCACTTTGGTTTGTGCAAAAGATATAAATACAAATAATAATAAGACGAGGCTGAGCGTTTTTTTCATGAAAAATTTAATGGAACTAAGATACAAGTCTTCTCTTCCAGCAATAATTAAGCCTTTCTTAAAATTAATTAATGTTTTTTATATCGATTTTTTAGAGCTGTCCCGATAATTATAATTTGTAAAACTAATAATGCTGGAATAAATATTATTTTCCAATCAATTTCTAGCCATCCAGTTTTTTCAGAAATAACTGCAAAGCTTATTGATAAAAAGAGGCAAAGTAGCATTGTTTTCATAAGGATTCTATTTTGTGTAGTATTAAGTCTAGAGAATATAATACTCGCTTTACTTTTTGGTTTCATTGATAGGTTAATAGGTCATCACAAATTTAGGAGTATAAAAAGTGTTATCCTTACGGGAAACCGTAAAGCGTATAAAAAATTATACTAGTCCAAAATCTTTTGCAATCGCAATTAAATGCACATTATTATTAGCTTTAAAATAAATTTTCAACTTATTGATTCTTTTTTCTATACTACTTGTTCCGTTAGGAGTTATAGATGAATCTTTGAATTCTCTAGAAATACTTTCTAAAATATGTCCCTGAGATAAAAGTTTTAAAATTGAGATATCGTAAGATTCAATTTCAATTAAAGCTTTATCATTAAAATTAAAAGACAAATCAGAAGAAAGAATTTTTTCTTCGTTATTAAAAGTGCTTTCGATAGCATTTCTTAATTCAGAAATACTATTTCTTCCTTTTGTAACATAAGCATTAATGCCAAGTTCATTAAAAAGAGTTTTAATTCTATAACTTTTATCTTCTATAGAAAAAACTATTTTTTTTAGTTCTGGCTGCACTTTATTTACAGCTTCAACAAGTTCATCGCCACTATTTAAAGTTACTTTTCTATGATCAGATTTAAACGATAAGTCTGTAATCATTAAATCGTAAGGTTCTTTTTCAGCCAATGCCTTTTTTACTTTAAGTAATCCTTCGTCGCAATATTTCACGTGATGAATTACGGGAACTTGTAATTCTTCAAGTACTTGAACAACGGCAATGCTGATACTATCTAGATCTTCGGCAACTAAAACTTTTTTAAACATATATTTTCTTATATTGGAAATTTGAAATTTACTTTAAAACCATTTTCTGAATATGGGTCAAAATTAAGAGTTCCTTTTATTGTTTTAATACGGTTTTCCACATTTTGTAGTCTTTTTTCTAAAATAATATCTTTTGGGTCGATTTTGCTACCATTATCAGTATACATAATCAGGATGTTTTTCCCTTCTTTTTTAAACGTTATGCTTGCTAGAGAGGCATTGTTGAGTGTTTTCATCTGATCGAGAATTTCTTGAAGCACGCGAAAAACGGTTATTTTCTTGACGCGATCAATTTTTGACCAAGAAAAAGTATTTAAGCCATTTATAATAATACTTAGCTTTTGGCCGGTATATCCAGAAATCATTTCTTTAAGCTCACTTGCAAAATTTTCATTGGTTTGGATGGCATTATTTTCTCTCGAAATACTTCGTGTTTTGGAATAAATGCGGCTCAGGTAATTAAGAAATTGTTCTTTATTACTGATGTTTTCAAGGTTGTTGTTTTCGGCAAATGATAAAGTTTCATGAATATCTTTTTCAAGGTCGTTTTCTAATTTATCAGAAATTCGAATTTCGTTTTTAAAAACAGCATCATTTTTCTCTCTTTTGCCTTTTAAAGTCAGGTAAAAAACTAGAAAAATGAATATAAAAATGGTTATAGATAATGCAATATAAGAGATAAAACTCCTGTTCTTTTGTCTTTGCATTTCCAATTTATGCTCTGCTCTTTGAATTTTAAGCTCTAAGTTTTCTTCTTTATCCTTGGTGAAATTATATTTTATATTGGCAAATTGATTTTTTTGTGTTAAACGAATTTTATTAATACTGTCTCTAAAACGAATATAAATCTTAGAATATTTTTTTGTATCATTTCCCGTACTGGTTCTTATTAAAGTTTCGAGAGCATACTTTTTTTGCTTATAGGTATTTACAACGCACGCATGTTTATAAGCTGTTTCGGCATATTTTTTTGCCAAAGCAGGATTTGAACTTAAGTAATAATCAGAAAGATTTGAATAACTATCGGGTAAGTTTTGCCTATCATTTAATTTAAGTCTAATTTTGAGAGCTTCTTGGTAGTAGGGTAGTGCTCTAGAATTATTTAAATTGGCATAAGAAATACCTATATTGTTCCTCATTACAGCATAATCTAATGCTTCATAATCTTTTAAAGAATTTGTTTTTTTCCTATTGCCATAATAACCAGTAGTGGTTAGTTGTGTATAGATTTTAATCGCTTTTTTATAATCGCCCTGATACATGTAAACTAATGCAATATTAGCTAATGCATTTGCTTCCCTTCTTGGACTTGCATTGAGATTGTATGCTTTTTTAGCATATATGAGCGCATTGTCATAATCCTTTGTTGCAGAATAATTTTCTGAAATAATTTTGTATGTTTCCCAAGCAAACCTTGGTTTTTTTAGGTATTTAAGTTGGGGTAATACTTTAGTAGCAGTAGCCTCACTTTCCAGATAATTGCCTTCATAATGCTGAATTAGCGCTATAGAAATTAATGCGTCGACATAATCTATTCTGTTTTTTTCAGGGTCTGAAAGGTGAATTATGGTTAGATAATTTTTATAGGCTTTCAAATATTCATTTTGGTCAAAATCATTGTCAGCTATTATGGTCAACCTTTTTATTTCTGCGGTATTGTCAGTTTTTTTTATAACTGCCGGAATTTCTTTTTCGCAAGAAGTCGGAATGACCAGCAGAAAAAGAACGGAAACTAAAATTGGAACAAAAGCAGATATTTTCATTTGATGAACCTTATGGTTAAAGCATTATTTATATTGGAAGTTTTACAAAAACCTTAAATCCCTGATTTGGATTTAAAGCAACATTAAAGGTTCCTCGTGCTGGTTTAAGGCGATTTTCGATAGTAGCAAATCTCTTGTTTAAATTAACATCATCCTGAATTTTGGTAGAGTTGTCAGCATAGGTAATTACTATAGTTCTCTCATTCTTCTTAAATGTGATACTTGCCAGCGAAGCATCACTGATAATTTTTGCCTGATCAAAAATTTCTTGAACAACACGGAAAATAGTTATTTTTTTTACACGATCAATTTTAGACCAGGATAATGAGTTTAAACCATTTATAATAATATTTAAATTAGAAGTTGTATATCCTGAAATCATTTCTTTTAGGACTTTTTCGTAATCTTTATTAACTATGATTGCACTATTTTCTCTTGAAATATTTCTTGTTTTTGAATAAATATTGGTCAAGTTATAAAGAAATTTTTCCTTGTTTTCAGGGTTTTCTAATTTGTGATTTTTTGCAAAAACTAATGTATCATAGATATCTGTTGTCAGTTCATTATGCAATTTGTTTGATATGCGTATTTCGCTTTCAAAAACTGCATCATTTTTTTCCTTTCGCCCTTTATGAGTAATATAATAAGCAATAAAAAACAAAGCGAAAGTACTGATAGAAATTACTATGTAGGAAATAAAACTTCTATTTTTTTGCCTTTGAAGCTCTAATTCGTTTTCTGCTTTTTGATTTTTGAGTTCTAAATTTTCTTCTTTATCTTTCTTTGAAGTATATATAATATCGGCAAATTGATTTTTTGCTTTTTTCCTGCTAATAAGGAGACTGTCAATTTTTTTACTATAAACTTTCCAGTGTTTTTTTGAATTTCCAGCATTATCCGCTTCCAGTAGATGGGCTAACATGTTAATTTCATTTGTTGCCGATTTTGCTTTTTTAGAGTAATAGTAGGCTTTCTCTGCATTAATTTTTCTTAGCTCTGGATTATTGTATTTCGAGTAATATAAATAAAAAGCATAGTAATTGCCAATTAGTTCATAATCGTCATCAAGTGTAAGAGTCAATTCTAAACTTTCGCTAAAGCATTTGAATGAAGCGTCTTTATGGCCTCCAAGTCGTAAATAGCAAAGACCTAAATTATACAATATCGCTGCACGCTGAATATTTGTGTTTGAAGGTGTGATTTTATCTTCAATTCTGTATCTAGAAATTGGTTCTAATAGATCTATTGCCTCTTGATATTTTTTCTGGTGCATATATGCAAATGCAATTTCAGATAATATCCGTGCTTTTCTAAAAGTTGAGATTGCCTTTTTTAATGCTTTTCTATGATAATATAGCGCCTTTTCATAGTCGTACGTATACAAATAGTTATAGGCCATGAAGGTGTAAGCATTAACGGCATACTTTACATTGGTAGTTTTTTCTAAATAAGGGAATGCTTTTATAAGGGTAGTTTCTGCTTCGGAATAATTGCCATATTGCTGAAAGATTTCTACCATACTGTTTAATGCACCTACATAATCATCTGCATAATCAGCTTTTGGAACGCATAATAATTGTGTTTTGTTGAAATAAAAAAGAGCACTGTCATTTTTTTCTAAATCCCAAAAAGCATTTGCTTTTTGCATCATTTGTTTTATTTCGGCTGAATGGTCAGTTTTATTATAATTTACTCGGTCTTCATTTGTTTCAGAAGACTGTATAGAAAAAAATAGTCCTAAAATTAGAGCAAAGATTAGCAAATAAAAAACAAGATGCTTTTTTTGAATAAAGAAAAATAGGTCTTTAATCATTATACTGGAAGTTTAATTAAAACTTTGAAACCCTTTCCTGCTTCTGAATGAATTTCAATCTGGCCTTTGGCAGCATGAATTCGGTTCTCAATATTATGCAAACCATTTCTTAAAACCATTTTGTTTGTATCAATTCCTTTTCCGTTATCGGTGTAATTGATTATTATTGTATTCTCCAGTTCTTTAAAGGTTAATGCTGCTAGAGTTGCATCGCTATGTTTTTTCATGTTTACAAGTAATTCCTGTATAGTTCGATAAATTGATATTTTTTTATTTTTATCAATTTTATCCCAAGAAATAGTATTCAAACCATTTATTAATAGATTAATATGTGGCGTGCCAAATCCTGAGATCATCTCTTTCAGAGAGACTATATAATTTTGATTACTAATAATAGGAGTATTATCCTTCGAAATATTTCTTGTTCGAGAATAAATATTGTCAAGACTTTTTAATAAATGATTTCTGTTTTCTTCAGAAGAAAGATTTCTGTTTTCGGCAAATGCCATTGTATGGTAAATATCGTTCGCTAGCTCATCATGTAATTTTTTTGAAATTCTGATTTCGCTTTGATAAGTTGCTTCAATTTTTTGGCGATTAGCTCGTACAGTAAGAAAAAAATATAGAAAAACAATCAGACATGAGGCAAATATAATTATGACATATGAAACAATATTTCTGCTTTCCTGTTTTGTTATTTGGAGCTCATTTTTAATTTTCTGTGCTCTTAATTTCAAGTTTTCCTCTTTTTCTTTTTTAGAGTCGTATTTGATTTTTGCAAATTGATTTTTAGCTTTTTGCCTTACTTCATAGATACTGTCGATCACTTTTGTATAAATAAGTGCATTTTTTTTTGAATCAATATCAGAACTATTTTCTATAATAAACTTTAAAGCAACTAAGCGGTCATCGGTGTTGCCTGATAATGTGTAATTTTTATAGCTTAATTGAGCATATTTCATAGCTAAATCAGCTTTGTTGTTTTGATAGTATTCGGCAAGATTGGAGTAAGTTCTGCCCAAACCATCGGTATAATTTGCTTTTAACTTTATTTTTAAACTCATTTCAAAAAAAGACAATGCTTTTGGATCCTTAAGTTTATAATAGCAATAACCTATATAATCTAATATTTTAGAATAGTTTTCAGGGCTTTGCTGTACAATTTTCTCATTACTTATAGAAAGAAAAATGGGTAATGTTTTCTCAAACTTTTGTTGCTTTAGGTAAATAACTGCGATATTATTTTTAGCTTCAAGTTTGTTAATTCTACTGGTATTTAAAGTAAAAGCTTTAGAATAATAGTATATAGCAGTTGGATAGTCATAAGTGTAATAATAATTTCTTCCTAAAACACTATAGATATTCCATACATAATCTTGATTTTTTATTCGGTGTAAAAACGGAATTGTTTCCATTGATGTTTTAATGCTTCCCATAAAATCCTCATGTTCCTGTTGAATTTCGGCCATGTAATACATGCAGGAAACATAATTTTTAATATCTTCTTTAAGATCGCAAGCTGCTCTAGCCTTATTGTAATAAAAAAATGCGCTGTCAGTGTTGTTGTGATTCTTGTAAAATTGGTCTGCTTTGCTTATCAGCTTATGAATTTCGTTCTCTCTTTTTGTTTTTTTTGAGTTATCTGTATTTTGATTTTCACAAGAAAAAAGCAGTAATAAAGTAGTTGTTAAAAAAGTAATTATTTGTATTCTAGGTGGTATCATGCGCCAAAAATAAAAAAATCTAGAAATCATGAAAGAGTATAAATACGGTATTTTAAAATATTTTCAATTTACGCTTTTTTTTATTCTGATTTCTAAATAAATACGAAAAGCCCTTTATCGATAAGGGCTTTTAAGTTCTAATTGCTTGTAAATATTCTCTTTATAAATTATGATGCACGCATTCCAGTAGTAATTGCTAATCTATTCCAAGAGTTAATTGTGATGATAGCCAAAAGTATTTCTGCAAGGTATTTTTCGTCAAATAATTTAGCAGCATTTTCGTAAACTTCATCAGAAACATGATTGCCAATTAAGGTTACTTGTTCTGTTAAAGCTAAAATTGCTTTTTCTTCTTCGGTGTAAAAATCAGCATCGCGCCAAGCACTAATTAAGTAAATTCTTTGTTCAGAAATGCCATGTTTTCTAGCATCAGCAGTATGCATATTAATACAAAATGCACAACCATTAATTTGAGAAGCTCGGATTTTGATTAATTCTTTATGAACAGGAGTTAATGAAGTTGTAGAAATATATTTCTCTAAGTTCATTAATGCTTGATAAGCTTCTGGAGCAACATTCGGAATAACAATTCTTGGTTTCATTTTTATATGTTTTAAAAGTTCATTACAAAGGTCAGCAATGTTTGCTTTTAAAATCTTGAACTACTTCAAGAAATTCCAATCAGACTTTTCCAGCTCGTATTTTACTCATAAATTCTGCAGAGAAATCTAAATAGGAGGCAAGCATATATTGAGGAACGCGTTGAACAAATTCTGGGAAATGGTCATTAAAATGATGGTATCTTTCTTCTGCCGACATTGTAAACAAGAACTTGATGCGCATTTGCATAGCGCCAAAACTTTTTTGCATCACTATTCTGAAATACTTTTCTAGATTTGGTATTTCAATCAACAGTGATTCTAAAATTGTTTTGTCAATGGCAATAACTTCTGAATTCTCTATAGCCTGTAAATAGAAGCTTGAAGGAACATGATTATGGTAACTTAGATAATCCGTAATCCACCAATTTTCGATGCCAAATTGCAAAGTTTGTTCAGCTCCTTTAGAGTTGATGATATATTGCCGAATACAGCCTTTAGTAATAAAGTACATGGTATTGCAAATTTGGCCTTCTTGAAGTACATGCTCTTTCTTTTTTATTTTCGAAAGTTCTAGACATGATTCTAATTTATCAATATCTGAAGGTTCAAGAGAAATGAATTTTTTGATATGCAGGATAAGTGAATTTTGCATTACTTTGAAATTTATATAGATGATTAATTGTAGAAATTAATATCAAAGTTACTATTTACTTTTATGCCATTGCTAACCGCAGCAGTCCACTCTGCATGTTCAATAAATTCAGTGATTTGGTCGGCTATCAAATTGTAGCACTTTTCATTTTTTTGATTCTTAAATTCAATCTTTACAATAATGTCAGATATTGAATTGTCTTTGTTAATTGTAAATTTAACTTTGGCAAAAAAATCTCTTTTTTCGTTGCTTTGAATAAATTTTTTAGGGAATACAAACGAAGAGAAAAAATCTTTTTGGATTTGAATTTTTTGCTCTAGAAAGTCTCCAGCTTTTGGATATATCATACAGTAATCATCTACCCCATAAGGATATTCAAGGGATGTGTATTCTACTCATCACATATAAACTGTCAGCGGTCTTCTCTATGTTTTTAATGAAGTTTTGGCCATATTTTGCATTCAACAATTCATTAGATGCTTTGCAGTAGCAATTTGTTACTAATGGGTATCCATCCGCACCATCTGAACTCCAAATTGATGAGAACTCAGGTTCAAAAGATTCAGAATAATCAATTCCCTTTTCTTTAAGTAAATTTATTAAATAAGGATAATGTCTATTGTAATCGCTGTCAAGATATCCTTCGGGAATAATATTATAAAAGACTTCTCTAGATTTAAAATCTAATTTAGCTCTCTTAATTTCCGAGAGACATCCAATATCACGTTTGTCAATTATACCAACGATGGTTTGTATGGAGTTTTTATCGAAATTACTCTCTTGAGCTTTTATCAAAAGCATTTGTGTAAGGGATAAAATTACAAAGAGTTTCTTCATTTCTTTATTGTGTTTACATCGAAAGATAATAAAAACAAAAAACCATTCGAATAAACGAATGGTTTTTTTATAATAAGTAAGTAATCTTAAATTGAGTTTATAAAACGTTTATTTTACTTTATTAAGAATAGCTTTGAAAGCTTCTGGGTGGTTCATAGCTAAATCTGCAAGAACTTTACGGTTCAATTCGATTCCGTTAGCTTTAACTTTCCCCATGAATTGAGAATAAGACATTCCTTCCAATCTAGCTCCAGCGTTGATACGTTGAATCCATAAAGCACGGAAATTTCTTTTGTTTTGTTTTCTATCGCGGTAAGCGTAGCACATTGCTTTCTCTACTGCATTCTTAGCAACTGTCCAAACGTTTTTACGTCTTCCAAAGAAACCTTTGGCTTGCTTCATTATTTTTTTTCTTCTTGCTCTTTTAGCAACTGAATTTACCGATCTTGGCATAATTTTAATGTGTTTTTGTAGCAGGCGTCCTGAATTGAATCAAAGGAACTTAAAGCCATACTCCAAGGTTATATAAATAATTTTTTTAACCTAAAGAATAAAAAAAGTTAGAGGTTAGAAGTTAGAGGTTAGGAGTTTTACTCATAACAAATAACTTTTAACGATTAACAATTATATAATTCTTAATTGTTGTTTGATGCTTTTCATATCTGTTTTGTGAACTAGCGCTGAGTGAGTCAAAGCTAATTTACGTTTTTTAGATTTTTTAGTCAAGATGTGACTTTTAAAAGCATGCTTTCTTTTAATCTTTCCAGAGCCAGTAACTTTAAAACGTTTCTTAGCGCTAGATTTTGTTTTCATTTTAGGCATTTTTCCTAGTGTTTTAATTTATTCTTACTTACTTATATTTTTTGTTTCAGGTTTAAAGTTTCAAGTTCAATGCTGAACACTGAGACTGAAAACTGAACACTATTTCTTTTTCTTCGGAGCAATGAACATAATCATTCTCTTTCCTTCCAAAACAGGCATAGCTTCAACTTTGCCATGTTCCTCTAAATCTTGAGCAAGACGTAATAATAGAATTTGACCTTGATCTTTATAAATGATAGAACGACCTTTGAAGAAAACAAAAGCTTTTAATTTAGCTCCTTCTTTTAAGAATTTCTCCGCGTTCTTTCTTTTAAATTCATAATCATGCTCGTCAGTTTGACTGACCAAATCGTATTTCCTTTACAACAACCTGAGAAGATTTAGCTTTTAACGCTTTATCTCTTTTCTTTTGTTCGTAAACAAATTTCTTGTAGTCCATGATTTTACAAACCGGTGGTTCAGCGTTTGGCGAAATTTCAACCAAATCCAATTCAAATTGGTCAGCTAAACGTAGCGCATCGGCAATTTTAAAAACCCCTGGTTCAATGTTTTCACCTACAAGACGTACTTCAGGAACACGAATAAGATTGTTTATTCTGTGCGCATCTTTTTTCTCTACTCGAGGTTGAAAACCTCTGTTACTTTTTATTGCTATGACTTTCTAATTTAAGTTAAACTGTAAATACTTTTAATGTCTTTTTTATTTCTTCGTCTACAATCGAAGCAAATTCTTCGATAGAAACTGTGATATTACCTTTCCCTTCTTGTCCGTGACGACGAATAGAAATCGTTCCGTTTTTCTCTTCTTCCTCACCAACGATAAGCATAAATGGAATTTTCTGCATCTCTGCATCTCTAATTTTCTTACCGATAGTTTCATTTCGGTTGTCAATTAGGGCGCGAATTTCGTGATTTTCTAGCAAATCTAAAACTTTTTTAGCATAATTTTCGTATTTCTCGCTCAAAGACAAGATAATAGCTTGTTCAGGCATTAGCCAAAGTGGGAAATTTCCTGCTGTATGCTCTAGCAAAATTGCTATAAAACGTTCCATAAATCCAAAAGGAGCTCTGTGAATCATAACAGGGCGATGTAATTCATTATCAGCGCCTTTGTAAGTCAACTCAAAACGCTCAGGTAAGTTGTAATCTACCTGAATTGTTCCTAATTGCCATTGTCTTCCCAATGCATCTTTTACCATGAAATCTAATTTCGGACCATAAAATGCAGCTTCACCATATTCTACAACAGTATTAAGACCTTTGTCTTTTGCCGCATTGATGATAGCATTTTCTGCCTTTTCCCAGTTCTCATCAGTACCAATGTATTTTTCTCTGTCTTCTTGATCTCTTAATGAAATCTGAGCGGTAAAGTTTTCAAAACCTAATGAACCAAATACATACAATACAAGGTCAATTACTTTTTTGAACTCTTCATCTAATTGTTCTGGAGTACAGAAAATATGCGCATCATCTTGAGTAAACCCTCTAACGCGAGTTAAACCATGTAATTCTCCAGATTGCTCATATCTATATACAGTACCAAATTCAGCATAGCGTTTAGGTAAATCTTTATAAGACCAAGGTCTTACATTGTAAATCTCACAGTGGTGAGGACAGTTCATTGGTTTCAATAAAAACTCTTCTCCTTCAGCTGGTGTGTGAATCGGTTGAAAACTATCAGCTCCATATTTAGCGTAGTGACCAGAAGTAACATAAAGTTCCTTTTGACCAATATGCGGACTAACTACTTGCTCGTATCCAGCTTTCTTTTGTGCTTTCTTTAAAAATTGCTCCAAACGTTCTCTTAAAGCAGCCCCTTTAGGTAGCCATAAAGGTAAACCCTGACCAACTTTCTGAGAAAAAGCAAATAATTCAAGCTCTTTTCCAAGTTTACGGTGATCGCGACGTTTCGCTTCCTCAAGAAGTTCAAGATACTCAGTCAAATCTTTTTGTTTTGGGAACGAAGTTCCATAAACACGAGTTAACTGTTTGTTTTTCTCATCACCTCTCCAGTAAGCACCAGCAACACTCATGATTTTTACAGCTTTGATAATTCCAGTATTTGGAATATGTCCACCACGGCATAAATCAGTAAAAGTCGAGTGGTCGCAGAATGTAATAGTTCCGTCTTCAAGATTTGAAATCAATTCAGTCTTGTAAATATTGTCTTTGTACATTTCCAGCGCTTCCGCTTTAGTTACAGGGCGCATTTTAAAATCGAACTTCCCTCTTGCAATTTCAAGAATACGATCTTCAATCTTTTTGAAATCAGCTTCGGAAATTTTCTGATCTTCAAAATCCACATCATAATAGAAACCATTAGCAATTGCAGGCCCAAGAGTTAATTTAATTCCAGGGTACAATTCCTCAAGAGCTTGCGCCATTACGTGCGAAGTAGAATGCCAGAAAGCTTTTTTACCTTCAGTATCATTCCAAGTATATAAAATAAGATTACCGTCGGTCGTTAATGGAGTTTCGGTTTCAATAGTTGTACCATTAAAAGATGCAGAAATCACGTTTCTAGCAAAACCTTCGCTAATGTTTTTAGCGACCTCCATTGGAGTTACGCCTTGAGCGAACTCTCTAATTGACCCATCGGGTAAAGTAATCTTGATCATTGTTTATAATTTTGTGAATGCAAATATACATGATTACAAAAATACATACAATATATAAGTACAAGTTTACTCATTATATATAAGTATAGTTTTTGTTATGCTATATATAAGATAATTCTAATTGCATGTATATATAAGGAGAAACTATACGCTGTCCGTCTGAGCGAAGCCGAAGCCTTTTTTAGAGTCATCGAAAATCCGACAGTTTTCCAAACGAGTCGGGTTTGTTTTTTTATGCATATATATAAGAGGAAAATCTAGGTTGTCAGGCTGAGCGAAGTCGAAGCCCTTTTAGTGGCGGCATTTGGAATTTTAAAAAATTGGAATTTAGAATTTATTGGGAGCCTGATCCCGCTATCCGCTTCAATCTTTTCATGGCGAACCCCGCCATAAAAAGGATTTCCGCTTCTATCGGGGCTAGGGCGCCGGTTTTCAGAGGCGGCTTAAAGGGGAAAGGAGCGGATTTTGGAAGGTAGGGAAGGGAAAACTTGGCGTCTCGGCGCCTTTTCGGGATAAAAAAGGGAAGAGAGCGGCTTTTAGAAATATGGAATTTCTTCAAAAACGGGCTTAAAGGCTGAAAACTCCATAAAAAGAGAATGCTGAAACTGGCGGAAAATGCCAAAATAATGAAGGTATGCAGAAAAAACTCACAATTATTCAAAAAAGTTTAAAATGTAAACAGTCTGTTATGAGTGAGTTAAGAAATAAAGCAAAAAAAGATTGAAATTATATAAAAAAAAGGCTTGGAAATGTAAATAAAGGTTCTACTTTTGCACCCGCAACAGCGAAGGCGTTCATCGAAATACTGGCAGGAAAGGAGAATCAGACGGAAAGAAATTTTCAAAAAAAAGATTCGAAAAAGCTTGCGAGATTTGAAAATGCTTTCTACATTTGCACCCCGCAAAACACGGAAAGTTCATTGAGATACTGGGAGAAAAATTAGAGAAAAGGGGGTTGGAAAAATCTCAAAAAAAAAACTTTAAATTTTTCTTGCAGGAAACAAAAAGAAGTTTTAGTTTTGCACCCGCTTTGAGAAATAAGCGAAACACAAAAAGAAGACACGTTCGTAGACATATTGAATTGACAGCCGTTTTAAGAGAGGTCTTAAAACAAAAAGAATAAGAGCAGTAGAATCGGAAGATTCGAAAAGAACCGATAGGAAGAGCATCGATTATATAATATTAAAATATACGATGAAGAGTTTGATCCTGGCTCAGGATGAACGCTAGCGGCAGGCTTAACACATGCAAGTCGAGGGGTAGAAGTCTTCGGATTTTGAGACCGGCGCACGGGTGCGTAACGCGTATGCAATCTGCCTTTCACAGAGGGATAGCCCAGAGAAATTTGGATTAATACCTCATAGCATAACCAGACCGCATGGTTTGGTTATTAAAGTCACAACGGTGAAAGATGAGCATGCGTCCCATTAGCTAGTTGGTAAGGTAACGGCTTACCAAGGCGACGATGGGTAGGGGCCTGAGAGGGAGATCCCCCACACTGGTACTGAGACACGGACCAGACTCCTACGGGAGGCAGCAGTGAGGAATATTGGTCAATGGGCGCAAGCCTGAACCAGCCATGCCGCGTGCAGGATGACGGTCGCTATGGATTGTAAACTGCTTTTGCACAGGAAGAAACACTCCGACGTGTCGGAGCTTGACGGTACTGTGAGAATAAGGATCGGCTAACTCCGTGCCAGCAGCCGCGGTAATACGGAGGATCCAAGCGTTATCCGGAATCATTGGGTTTAAAGGTGCCCGTAGGCGGTCTTGTAAGTCAGTGGTGAAAGCCCATCGCTCAACGGTGGAACGGCCATTGATACTGCAGGACTTGAATTATTGGGAAGTAACTAGAATATGTAGTGTAGCGGTGAAATGCTTAGAGATTACATGGAATACCAATTGCGAAGGCAGGTTACTACCAATGGATTGACGCTGATGGACGAAAGCGTGGGTAGCGAACAGGATTAGATACCCTGGTAGTCCACGCCGTAAACGATGGATACTAGCTGTTGGGAGCAATCTCAGTGGCTAAGCGAAAGTGATAAGTATCCCACCTGGGGAGTACGAACGCAAGTTTGAAACTCAAAGGAATTGACGGGCGCACAAGCGGTGGAGCATGTGGTTTAATTCGATGATACGCGAGGAACCTTACCAAGGCTTAAATGCAGACTGACCGATTTGGAAACAGATCTTTCGCAAGACAGTTTACAAGGTGCTGCATGGTTGTCGTCAGCTCGTGCCGTGAGGTGTCAGGTTAAGTCCTATAACGAGCGCAACCCCTGTTGTTAGTTGCCAGCGAGTCAAGTCGGGAACTCTAACAAGACTGCCAGTGCAAACTGTGAGGAAGGTGGGGATGACGTCAAATCATCACGGCCCTTACGCCTTGGGCTACACACGTGCTACAATGGCCGGTACAGAGAGCAGCCACTGGGTGACCAGGAGCGAATCTATAAAGCCGGTCACAGTTCGGATCGGAGTCTGCAACTCGACTCCGTGAAGCTGGAATCGCTAGTAATCGGATATCAGCCATGATCCGGTGAATACGTTCCCGGGCCTTGTACACACCGCCCGTCAAGCCATGGAAGCTGGGGGTGCCTGAAGTCGGTGACCGCAAGGAGCTGCCTAGGGTAAAACTGGTAACTAGGGCTAAGTCGTAACAAGGTAGCCGTACCGGAAGGTGCGGCTGGAACACCTCCTTTCTAGAGCCCAAAGTGTTAGCCGAAAGGCACGCTTGGGAAATAAGATGCCGGACTAGAGGTTTGGAATCTGAGATTGTATTGCTCTTGCTGTTAATTTAAAAAAATGATAAAAATTAAGTAAAACAGAGTCTCGTAGCTCAGCTGGTTAGAGTACTACACTGATAATGTAGGGGTCGGCAGTTCGAGTCTGCCCGGGACTACTAAAACTTCAGATTTAAGATTGTAGATTTTAGATTTAAGAAGTGAAACTGAAAAGCTTGATTTTAAAGGAAATTCTGGAAGCTGGGATTCACCAAAGGAAATTAGAGAAGAATTAAGAAATCTAAAATCTGAATTCTAAAATCTAAGATTTAAAAATGGGGGATTAGCTCAGCTGGCTAGAGCGCCTGCCTTGCACGCAGGAGGTCAACGGTTCGACTCCGTTATTCTCCACAATCCCGATGAATCGGGAAAAAGTTCATTGACATATTGAGATAAGAAAATAATAAGAAAGTAGAAAGCGTTTTTTGCAATTTATTGCAAAAGACAAAACAAAACGGTCTTGTTTTAATTGACAAGATTGGTGCAATAAGCAAAATAAGGGCGCATGGGGAATGCCTAGGCTCTCAGAGGCGATGAAGGACGTGATAAGCTGCGAAAAGCTGCGGGGACGGGCACACACCGATTGATCCGCAGATATCCGAATGGGGCAACCCGCTATGTTGAAGACATAGCACACCGATAGGTGGGCAAACCCGCTGAACTGAAACATCTAAGTAGGCGGAGGAGAAGAAAACAAAAGTGATTCCGTAAGTAGTGGCGAGCGAACGCGGATTAGCCCAAACCATTTATGTTACGGCATAGGTGGGGTTGTACGACCGCGACATTTCATGTGCAAGGAACCGGAAGCTTCTGGAAAGGAGCGCCATAGAGGGTGACAGCCCCGTATGGGTAACGAGCATAATGGATAGCGGTATCCTGAGTAGGGCGGGGCACGTGAAACCCTGTCTGAATTTGGCGGGACCATCCGCTAAGGCTAAATACTCCTGAGAGACCGATAGTGAACCAGTACCGTGAGGGAAAGGTGAAAAGAACCGTGAATAACGGAGTGAAATAGATCCTGAAACCATGCGCTTACAAGCGGTCGGAGCCCTTTCGTGGGGTGACGGCGTGCCTTTTGCATAATGAGCCTACGAGTTAACGCTGCTGGCAAGGATAAGTGGTTAAGCCATGGATCCGCAGCGAAAGCGAGTCTGAATAGGGCGCTTTAGTCAGTAGTGTTAGACGCGAAACCGTGTGATCTACCCATGGGCAGGTTGAAGCTGTGGTAACACACAGTGGATGAACCGAACCGGTTGACGTTGAAAAGTCTTCGGATGACCTGTGGGTAGGGGTGAAAGGCCAATCAAACTCGGAAATAGCTCGTACTCCCCGAAATGCATTTAGGTGCAGCGTTATTTTAGTTATATAGAGGTAGAGCTACTGATTGGATGCGGGGGCTTCACCGCCTACCAATTCCTGACAAACTCCGAATGCTATATAATGATTGATAACAGTGAGGGCTTGGGTGCTAAGCTGCCAAGTCCGAGAGGGAAAGAACCCAGACCATCAGCTAAGTGCCCCAAATATATGCTAAGTTGAAAGAACGAGGTTTGTCTGCCCAGACAGCTAGGATGTTGGCTTGGAAGCAGCCATTCATTTAAAGAGTGCGTAACAGCTCACTAGTCGAGCGGACGAGCATGGATAATAATCGGGCATAAGCATATTACCGAAGCTATGGATTTGTATGTAAATACAAGTGGTAGGGGAGCATTCTGACAGGGCTGAAGGTGTATCGTAAGGTATGCTGAACCGGTCAGAAAAGAAAATGTAGGCATAAGTAACGATAATGCGGGCGAGAAACCCGCACACCGAAAAACTAAGGTTTCCACAGCTATGCTAATCAGCTGTGGGTTAGTCTGAACCTAAGGCGAACCCGAAAGGGACAGTCGATGGCCAACGGGTTAATATTCCCGTACTTCTTATTGCTGTGATGGGGTGACGGAGTGATGAAAGCGCCGCGAACTGACGGAATAGTTCGTTAAAGCACCTAGCTATAGGGTCTCTAGGCAAATCCGGAGATCTTGGTGAAATGCGATAGTACTCGGAGTCTTCGGACAAAGAGATAGTGCGCCTAAGGGCTTCCAAGAAAAACCTCTAAACTTCAGGCAGTAAGAACCAGTACCGTAAACCGACACAGGTAGTTGAGGAGAGAATCCTAAGGTGCTCGAGAGATTCATGGCTAAGGAATTAGGCAAAATAGACCTGTAACTTCGGGAGAAAGGTCGCCCCGAGCAATCGGGCCGCAGTGAAGAGCTGCCCAGGCGACTGTTTATCAAAAACACAGGGCTCTGCAAAATCGTAAGATGAAGTATAGGGCCTGACACCTGCCCGGTGCTGGAAGGTTAAGAGGAGATGTTATCTTCGGAGAAGCATTGAATTGAAGCCCCAGTAAACGGCGGCCGTAACTATAACGGCTGTAAGGTAGCGAAATTCCTTGTCGGGTAAGTTCCGACCTGCACGAATGGTGTAACGATCTGGACACTGTCTCAGCCATGAGCTCGGTGAAATTGTAGTAACGGTGAAGATGCCGTTTACCCGCAGTGGGACGAAAAGACCCTGTGCACCTTTACTATAGCTTAGTATTGACCTTGGATAAATGATGTGTAGGATAGGTTGGAGACTATGAAGCGGCGTCGCCAGGCGTTGTGGAGTCATTGTTGAAATACAACCCTTTGTTTATCTGAGGCCTAACCCCGCAATGTGGGGGACAGTGCTTGGTGGGTAGTTTGACTGGGGTGGTCGCCTCCAAAAGAGTAACGGAGGCTTCTAAAGGTTCCCTCAGTACGCTTGGTAACCGTGCGTAGAGTGCAATGGCATAAGGGAGCTTGACTGAGAGACATACAGGTCGATCAGGTACGAAAGTAGAGCATAGTGATCCGGTGGTTCCGCATGGAAGGGCCATCGCTCAAAGGATAAAAGGTACGCCGGGGATAACAGGCTGATCTCCCCCAAGAGCTCATATCGACGGGGGGGTTTGGCACCTCGATGTCGGCTCGTCACATCCTGGGGCTGGAGAAGGTCCCAAGGGTTGGGCTGTTCGCCCATTAAAGTGGCACGCGAGCTGGGTTCAGAACGTCGTGAGACAGTTCGGTCTCTATCTACTGCGGGCGTTAGAAATTTGAGTGGATCTGATTCTAGTACGAGAGGACCGAATTGGACAAACCTCTAGTGTATCTGTTGTCCCGCCAGGGGCACCGCAGAGTAGCTACGTTTGGAAGGGATAAGCGCTGAAAGCATATAAGCGCGAAACCCACCACAAGATGAGATTTCTTTTAAGGATCGTGGAAGATGACCACGTTGATAGGCTACAGATGTAAAGGCAGTAATGTCATAGTCGAGTAGTACTAATAATCCGTAAGCTTATGCACAAACTTTTCCCCCCGAGCAATCGGGGGAGGAAACTTTCTAAAAAATCATATTTGTTTCTTTATCTCAGTATGTTAAGATATTGTTTAATCGATAATGGCCAATTTATAATGGCAATTAATGATTAAAAGCTGCTTGCAGCGAATAGCCTTAAGGTGGTTATTGCGGCGGGGCTCACCTCTTCCCATCCCGAACAGAGAAGTTAAGCCCGCCTGCGCAGATGGTACTGCAGTTTTGTGGGAGAGTATGTCGTCGCCTTTCTTTTGAAAACCCTATCCGAATCGGATGGGGTTTTCTGTTTTTAAGAAGTTTTGATCTGACCGAACATGATGGAATAATAGCCTCAGATTAAGCAGGTGCCGCGTTAGTGATGGGAGCGGCATCCTTTTGCGGGGCACGAAGGGCTTCTTTTTCCCATAAACATCCATCCGCAAAAGATACAGCGGACAGCACGGCCCGGAGGGAAACGCCATTGGCATTAGAAACCTTGTGTGTATAAGTGTTAAATTATAGACAATTATAGGCGGTTAAATATTGATACTTTAGACTTTTTGGATTTGAATGAGTATTTTTGTGTTCAAATTACTTTTTAAACATGAAGAAAAATATTTTATTGTTAGCGCTTCTTGCTGTAACAGGCTTAAGTGCGCAACAACGTCCAAAGTTAGTGGTGGGTATAGTTGTAGATCAAATGAAAATGGAATATTTATATCGTTTTTCAGATGATTTTTCTCCAAATGGCTTTAAAAGACTAATGAATGATGGATTTACTTTCCAGAATATGCATTACAATTATATGCCAACTTATACTGCTCCTGGACATGCTTCAATCTACACAGGTACAACTCCAGCGACTCACGGAATTGTAGGTAACGAATGGTTTAGCAGAACGCTTGGTAAAGAAACGTACTGTACTGACGATGCTGGTGTTAAAACAGTAGGTGATGGTACGGCAGAAGAAGGTGCTATGTCTCCAAAAAACCTTCAAAGCACTACAATTACTGATGAAGTTAGAATGGCTACTAATTTTACTGGAAAAGTTATCGGAATGAGTTTAAAGGATCGTGGTGCTATATTACCAGCTGGTCATTTTGCGAACTGGGCATTTTGGTACAGTAAAACGGGTTCTTTTATTTCTAGTACTTTTTATGGGGAGAAATTACCTGAGTGGGTTACCGAATTCAATAATGAGAAAAACTACTTAAAATATATTAATAAAGGTTGGGATTTATACAAACCAGCTTCTGTTTATAATGAAAGCCTTCCTGATAATAATCCGTATGAAGGGAAGTTATATGGAAGTGCTGCACCAGTTTTTCCATACGATTTAAAATCAATGTATGAGAAAAATGACGCTGGTGTTATTAGAGCGACGCCTTTCGGAAACGATTTGTTAGCTGAATTTGCAAAAAGAGCTATTGAGAAAGAAGAATTGGGTAAAGACAATGTTACAGACTTTTTGACCGTTAGTTTTTCTTCTACAGATTACGTCGGGCACTTGTTAGGGCCAAGATCTATGGAACTTCAAGATACTTACTTGAGATTGGATCAAACCATTGCTGATTTTTTAGCATATCTTGATAAAACGGTTGGTAAAGGAAATTATTTGCTCTTCTTGACAGCTGACCATGCTGGTGCGGAGAATGTAATTTATCTTAAAGATCGTAAGTATAATGTAGATAATTATCCATCTAAAGAGGTTAAGAAAAGCTTACAGGAATTTTCGACTAAGACTTTTGGAGTAGATTTAGTTCAAAATTATTCAAATTTTAATGTGTTCTTCAATAAGCAAATTATTAAGGATAAGAAATTGGATCTTGATAAAGTTAAAGATGCTTTTAAAAAGTTTTTAATTACTCAGCCGCAAGTTAAAAAAGTTTATACGGAAGAGGAAATTTTAGCTAATGCTGGAAATGATTATGCTCTTAATTTTGTAGCAAAAGGATATGATGTTACACAAAATGGTGATTTAGTTATTATAGATAAACCTGGAATGATAGAATATACACCAACAGGAACATCACACGGAACAATTTATAGCTACGATACACATGTACCTGCTATTTTTTATGGTTGGCACATCAAAAAAGGAGAATCCTACGATAAAAAAGCTATTACAGAGATTGCTCCGACAATAGCGCAGAAAATTAAAGTTACGTTTCCAAATGGTACAGAAGCGAAAGTTATGACTGAAGTTTTAGATAATAAAAAATAAAAAAATATAATGTTTAGAAAAACCTGTCTTCATGACAGGTTTTTTTATGGCATAAAAAAAGGCTTTTCAATTAAGAAAAGCCTTTTGTAATAGTGACTTAGTAAGCACTTGTTTAAGTATTAGCCTATGCGTTTGCTAATACTATTTCTTCGTTAAAAGGTAAATTCCAAGCTTCTGCAACTCCTTTGTAAAGGATTTTTCCATTTGCTACGTTTAATCCTTTATTTAATTCTTCATTTTCAGCACAAGCTTTTTCCCATCCTTTGTTTGCTAATTGTACAGCATATGGTAAAGTTGCATTTGTTAAAGCTAAAGTAGAAGTGTAAGGTACGGCTCCTGGCATATTAGCTACACAATAGTGAACGATATCGTCGATAATGAAAGTTGGGTTTTCGTGAGTTGTTGGAGTACAAGTTTCAATACATCCTCCTTGGTCTACCGCTACGTCAACAACAACAGTTCCTGGACGCATTAATTTAAGCATATCACGAGTAATTAAGTGAGGTGCTTTTGCTCCTGGAATTAAAACTGCTCCCACAATTAAGTCAGCATCTTTAATTGCTCTTGTGATATTGTAGTGATTAGACATTTCTGTGTTTACGTTTGCTGGCATGATGTCATCTAATTGACGTAAACGTGGTAAGCTTAAGTCCATAATAGTAACTTGAGCACCTAATCCGGCAGCCATTTTAGCAGCTTGAGTTCCTACGATTCCTCCACCTAAAACTAATACTTTTGCTGGCGGAACACCTGGAACACCTCCTAAAAGAATTCCTCTTCCTTTTAATGGTTTTTCAAGGTATTTTGCTCCTTGTTGGATTGCCATACGACCAGCAACTTCAGACATTGGAACTAATAATGGTAAGCTTCTGTCTGTTTTTTCTACAGTTTCATAAGCTAAACATACAGCTCCTTTTTCTAACATTGCATGCGTCAATTCTTCAGAAGAAGCAAAGTGGAAGTAAGTAAATAATAATTGATCTTTTTTGATCAATGGATATTCAGAAGCAATTGGCTCTTTTACTTTGATGATCATTTCAGCGATAGCGTAAACTTCTTCAATAGTTGGTAAAACAACTGCACCAGCTTCAGCATATTCTGCATCAGCGAAACCGCTTCCTAATCCAGCAGTAGATTGAACATAAACTGTATGTCCGTGTTTTTTCATTTCAGAAACACCTGCAGGAGTTAAGGCAACTCTGTTTTCATTATTTTTTATTTCTTTAGGAACACCTATTATCATTTTGTTATATTTTTTTGTTTTTATTGAAATTGTTTTACAAATCTACAGATAGAGAATAAATTATGGTTTAATGCATAATAAATAAGAAAATATTATTTTATTTTTTACTTTTACAGAAAAATATTCTGTTTAGGAGCGGATTTTATTCTTTAAAAAGAAAAAAAGACTAAATCGGACTAATTTTAATAAAACGTTTTCGTTATGGCTTTAGATGAAATTGACAAAAAAATCCTACGTCTGTTACAGGAAGATGCGCACTACACTTTAAAAGACATCGCAAACAAAATAAATTTGTCTTTAACGCCTGTTCATGATCGGGTGAAACGTCTTGAAAAAGATGGAATTATAGAAAAATATGTGACGCTTTTAGATAAAAAAAAACTTGGAAATAATTTGACGGTTTATTGTCAAGTTACACTGACAAAACAGACTTATGATACTTCAGAAGGATTTAATCAGTCGATTTTGAATTTGCCCGAGGTTGTAGAATGCAATTATGTTTCAGGAAACTTCGATTATATGCTGAAAATCATAATTCCAGACATGGAAAGTTACCATCATTTTCACCAGAAAAAATTATCAATATTGCCTGAGGTTTCACTAATAAATACCGTTTTTGTAATTTCAGAAGTAAAGAGTACTACTGTTCTTCCTATTTAAACCAAAACAAAAAACCATCAAGAAAATCCTGATGGTTTTAAGAAAAAAAGTTAGTTTGGTTGAATTAATAATAAGTATAACGTCTTACTTTGGCAATATATTTTGCTAAGCGAATTACTTGATGACTGTAACCATATTCGTTATCATACCAAATATACAGTACAATGTTTTTTCCATCTTTTGAAACAATTGTTGCATTGCTATCATAAATTGATGGTGCTGAAGTTCCAACAATATCAGAAGAAACTAATTCGTTGTTTAATGAGTATTTTATCTGCTCTACCAGTTCTCCTTCAAGAGCATACTTCTTCATGATTTTATTGATTGCCGTAATAGAGGTAGGCTTCTTAACTTCTAAGTTTAAAACCACAAGTGATCCATTAGGAACAGGAACACGAATCGCATTCGAAGTTAATTTGCCTTCCAAAGATGGTAAAGCTTTTGCTACAGCGCTTCCTGCTCCAGTTTCGGTAATTACCATGTTTAAAGCTGCAGCTCTTCCGCGACGGTATTTTTTGTGCATATTATCAACCAGATTCTGGTCGTTTGTGTAGGCATGAATGGTTTCTAAATGTCCTTTTACAACTCCAAGAGTTTCTTCAACTACTTTTAAAATTGGAGTTATGGCGTTTGTTGTACAAGAAGCGGCAGAGAAAATATTTATTTCATCAGGATTAAAATCGTTATGATTCACACCATGTACAATATTTGGAACACCTTTTCCTGGAGCAGTTAACAAAACTTTATTTGCTCCGTTTGAGGTTAAATGTCTTTTTAATGCTTCTTCTGTTGTAAATGCGCCAGTATTATCAATAACTAAAGCGTCATTAATTCCGTATGTGGTATAATCAATTTCTTCTGGCGAATTGGCAGTAATGATATGAACGGTTGTTCCGTTTATAATTAAGGCATTATTTTTAGCGTCGGCTATTACTGATCCTTGGAAATCTCCGTGAATGGAGTCGTATCGTAATAGAGAAGCTCGTTTCTCTAAGCTTGATGCGTCATTTTTATCACGGGTAACAATTGCTCTTAATCGCAACTGATTTCCTTTACCTGTTTTCGACATTAGCTCTCTTGCTAATAAACGTCCGATTCTTCCAAAGCCATATAAAACAACGTCTTTTGGTTTGATTTCTTTTGATGATTTTGCTTTTTTCAGTTTATCAATAACAAAATATCTTGCATCGGGATATTTTTCATCTTCTAAACGATACTCGTAAGTTAGTTTTCCTAGATCTATCTTTGCTGGCGGAAGATCTAATGATAAAACCACTTTTGCAATCTCGACAGAATCGAATATTGTAATTGGTTTTCCAACAAATTCACCAGCATATTGATGAAGATTGATAATATCGCTGACGTTTTTATCCAATAATTGATTTTTAAATAAAACCATCTCGATTGATTTGTCATACCATAAATCGCTTATGACTTTAATTAATTCGACACCTGCTTTTCTTCGGTCGACTTGTAAGGATACCTCTTTTTGGTACAATGATTTGTTACTCATAATTGAAAAAATAAAATGCTCACTATTTTAAAATTTGGCGCAAAAGTATCCATTTCAATCGATTTCGTAAACTATTTTATCATTTATTTTTGAAAATAAAAAAGTCACCTTAATTTTCTTAAGATGACTTTTTTGAAGTTTTCAGTCGCAGTCACAGTTTGCAGTTTTTAGTAACCGAAAACTGTAACCGAAAACAGAGACTTAAATTATAATTCTGAAAATCTCTCCGTTTCTGTTGATCATTTCAATTCGTACGCTTTGTCCTTCGTCTTTTTTACTTAAAAGTTTTGAAACAGTTTCAACGTTGGTTGCTTTTACATTATCAATACTTAGAATAATATTTCCTAGTAGTTCGTTTTGATATTGCATTAAATTTTCATTGCTGATGTTTTTAATTTTAACACCATAATCAATTCTGAATTTTTTCTTGTCAGCGGCATCAATGTTTTCTAATTCAATTCCTTTAAATTCAGCGCTGTAAAACTCATTTTTGCTTAAAGTTACGGGAACTGTTTTGGTTTTTCCTTCTTTAATATAAGTTACTTTTACAACATCGTTTGGACGTTTTGTATTGATATAACCTGATAAATCTGCATAAGTTGCAATATTTTGGTCATCCAATTTTACGATAATGTCACCTTTGGTTAAACCAGCTTTTTCTGCACCTGAGTTTTTAGAAACTCTATTAATATAGAATCCTTGTGTTTCTGTTACTCCCAATTCTTTAGAAGCCGTTGCATTTAATTCGCCTCCTTCAACACCAAGAATACCTCTTTGAACATTTCCGTATTCCATAATATCCTCAATAATTTTACGAGCAATATTAGAAGGAACCGCGAAAGAATATCCAACATAAGAACCTGTCATAGAAGAAATCATGGTATTAATTCCAATTAATTCTCCTCTTGCATTTACTAACGCTCCACCACTATTACCTGGGTTTACCGCAGCATCAGTTTGAATGAAAGATTGGATTCCGCTTTGGTCTAAATTTCTGGCTTTCGCCGAAACAATTCCAGCAGTTACAGTTGAAGTTAAGTTATAAGGATTTCCAACTGCCAATACCCATTCTCCTACTTTCACATTATCAGAATTTGCAAAAGCAGTATAAGGAAGTTTCTCATCGGCATTGATTTTTAAAAGGGCAATGTCCATTTTAGAGTCGGTACCAATTAACTTCGCTTTGTATGATTTTTTATTGTTTAAAGTAATTTCAATTTCTGTAGCGTCTTTAATTACGTGATTATTAGTCACAATGTACCCGTCTTCAGAAATAATTACACCAGAACCAGTTCCTACTTGTTCTTGTTGTTGCTGTCCGCCGTATCCGTAGAAAAACTCAAGCATCGGATTACTTACGGTTCTTCTCGAAACATTTTTTACGTGAACAACAGTGTGGACAGTTTTTTCTGCGGCTTCGGTAAAATCTAGTATTTCAGCACCTAAACCAACATTTTTTCCATAAGAGTTAGGGGCAAGAGTTACAACAGAATTTCCTTTTCCAAAAAAAGAATTGTTGCTTTCAAATAATAACTTGTAAGCACCAAGAGTAATAGCACCACTTAATAATGATACTAAAAATAAGGCTGAAAATCTTTTCATATTAGAATTTGTAATTAAGTTATTAGAATTTAAGTTCATGTTTTATTTAACGTAAAATTACTTCAAAAAATTATTTGGAAAAACGGTTTAACGCTCTTTAACAATGATTAACATTTCATTAATTAATAGTTCGTACTTTTGTATTTCTAACAACTAAAAAATGCAAGTAGAATTTTATAAATATCAAGGCACAGGAAATGATTTTGTAATGATTGATAACCGATCCAATTTCTTTCCAAAAGATGATGTTAAACTTATTGAGCGTCTGTGTGACAGACGTTTCGGAATTGGAGCTGACGGATTAATCCTTTTAGAAAATGATACCGAAACCGATTTTAGAATGGTGTATTATAACTCGGATGGAAACCAAAGTTCGATGTGTGGAAATGGAGGTCGTTGTCTTGTTGCTTTCGCTAATCAATTGGGAGTAATTGATGATAAAACCACTTTTATCGCAACAGATGGTTTGCATCATGCTTCAGTAAATAATGATTCGATTGTTTCCTTACAAATGATAGATGTTAATGAAATCCAGAAAAAAGATTCTTATACGTTCCTAAATACAGGTTCTCCTCATCATGTTCAGATTGTGGATGATTTGGAACATTATAATGTAAAGGAGAACGGAGCCGCGATTCGTTATGGTGAATTGTACGGAGAAAAAGGCAGTAATGTCAATTTTGTAAAAAAAGTAGATAACGATACTTTTTCTTTAAGAACATACGAAAGAGGCGTTGAAAATGAAACTCTTGCCTGTGGAACTGGCGCAACTGCAGTTGCAATTGCTATGAATGCAATTGGAGAAACAGATAAAACTTCAATAAACTTAAATGTTGAAGGTGGAAAACTTGTCGTTTCTTTTGATAAAGATAATGATGGTTATACCAATGTTTTCTTAACAGTGACCTGCAAAATTTGTATTCAAAGGTACAATTGAGATTTAATTTATAAATACCAATTTTTAAAATCCCAAATTCCAATTGAGATTTTAAAATCTAAAATCTACAATCAAAAATCTAAAATTGTAAAATGATAACATTAAAAGGCGATTCCATTTATCTACGTGCTCTTGAACCTCAAGATCTCGAGTTTATTTACTCTATAGAAAATGACGAGAATATCTGGGAAGTTAGCAATACGCAAACTCCTTATAGCCGTTTTTTGATTAAACAATATTTAGAAAATGCTCATCAAGATATTTATGAGGCAAAACAACTTCGTTTGGCAATCTGTCAAGACGAAGATTTTCCTGCTATCGGATTGATTGATTTGTTTGATTTTGATCCTAGAAATAATAGAGCTGGAATTGGTATTGTGATTCAGAAGGAAGAAAATCAAGGGAAAAACATTGGTTCTGAGGCTTTAGAGCTTTTAATAAAGTATTCTTTTTACAATTTAAATCTCCATCAATTGTATGCAAATATTGGTGTTCAAAATGTAGCAAGTCTTGCACTTTTTACTAAATTTGGTTTTAAGAAAATCGGAATCAAAAAAGACTGGATTTTGTATCATAACCACTATCATGATGAAGCAATTTATCAGTTAATTAATAAACAAATTTAAATTTTAAGCTTTGAGTCTAAAGAAAATAATCACAATAAGTGCCGTAGCCATTATTTCAGTTCTATTGATATATGGTTTTATTTTAGTAAGTAAAATTTTTAGTTCTAATACTAAATTTGAAGAGAAAGAAGTATATGTTTACGTGCCTACAGACGCTAGTTATGCCGATGTAAAGAAAATATTATCACCTTATATTAAGAATTTTGACAACTTTGAAATGGTTGCTGAAAAAAGAGATTATCCGCAAAATGTAAAATCGGGTCGTTTTCTTTTAAAGAAGGATATGAACAACATCGATCTAGTTCGTGCAATGCGTTCTAATATTCCGGTTAAGCTAGTTTTTAATAACCAAGAACGTTTAGAAAACTTTGCTGGAAGAATTGGAAAAGAAATCGAAGCTGACAGTTTATCCTTAATGAAAGCTATCAAAGATTCGACATTCTTAGCCGCTAACGGATTTAATGAAGAAAACGTCTTTGCAATGTTTATTCCAAATACGTATGAAATTTATTGGAATACATCGGCAGAGAAGTTCCGTGATAAAATGATTAAAGAATATAATAATTTCTGGACAGCTGATAGAATCGCTAAAGCAAAAGCGCAAGGATTAACTCCTGTTCAAGCCACAATTTTAGCATCAATTGTACATAAAGAGTCTGTTAAAAAAGACGAAAGACCTCGTATTGCTGGTGTTTATTTAAACCGTTTGCGTTTAGAAATGCCATTACAAGCAGATCCAACAGTTATTTATGCTTTAAAATTGAGAGATAACGACTTTGATCAAGTTATTAAAAGAGTTTTTTATAATGATTTAGTTATGAGATCTCCATATAATACTTACGTAAACAAAGGAATTCCTCCAGGCCGATCGCAATGCCAGATATTACAGCTTTAGAAGCAGTTTTAAACCCAGAAAAGAACGATTATATTTATTTCTGTGCAAGTGTTGACCGTTTCGGATATCACGAGTTTGCGGCGACATTGGCAGAACACAATGTAAACGCGAAAAAATATTCAGACTGGATCGCTAGTCAGGGCGTCACAAGATAATTTTGTTATCTAAATAATATTAAAAAAACCGAAGCCAATTTTGCTTCGGTTTTTTTGTTTTCTTTTTGAGGTGAAAATGTTCTTTAGAACTAAAATTTATCAAATTGCTATTTTAACGATTTTATAGTTTATCGTAATAAAAAAATAAACATTTATTAATGAGGAATTTTATAAAATTCGAAAATTGCTTTTCAAGATTTGCATAAAAAATCACGATTTAATCATAAGATAATTCTTTCTTTTTTGCTAAAAAAGCTTAAAATTTATATAAAATGCGATTTTTTTTGACCTCATTTTTCAGTTTTTGAGGCCAAAAAAAATAAGCTTCAAATCTATCGGAAACTACTATCATAACTGGGATTATCGCGATTTACGTTTTTACGTAAAAAACGCTAAAGTATTGGTTTTTAGTATATTTTTGAAATAACTTATCTTTGCACCGTAGAAATTTCAAGAGGGTGACGGCGTCTTGAAGAAAAACAATTTATGATAAAGAAATGGTATTTTTATGCGAGTTTAGTCGTTATTATTACATTTTTAAGTTTGGGATTTATTCCCTCAGAAAAAGAAACCAAACCTTGGTTTTTAATTGAAAAAACAGATGGATCAGAATACATTTTTCCATCAAAAGAAAAGGATGATTATCCGAACACCAACGTCCCATACACAGGAAATCATCTAATAGGATTTAAAGAGGCAGTAGCTTTTAAAGAATCACAAGGGCAATACAGACTAGTAAATTCTCTTGGGTATATGGGTAAATATCAATTTGGTTCTAAAGCTTTAAGAGCAATCGGAATTAATGATAATAAAGCCTTTTTAAAAGATCCTGCTCTACAAGAAAAAGCTTTTATAGCTTTGTTAGCCAAAAACAAATGGATTTTACGTTACGAAATCGAAAAGTATCAAGGTAAAATCATCAGTGGTATTGAAATTACCGAATCTGGAATTTTAGCTGCAGCGCATTTAGGTGGTGCAGGTTCTGTAAAGAATTTTTTCAAAAACAAAGGAAGCAGACATTTTAGAGATGCTTTCGGGACTTCTTTGAAAAGCTACATGAGAGATTTTGCAGGTTACGATCTTTCTTTTATAGAAGCAGATAGTAACGCAACAGTAAACGACTAAATTAAAAGAGGTTGTTTCACATTTGTGAAACAACCTCTTTTTCTATTTAATTTCTTTTGTCTCGAAATCTTTATTTATTTCCAAAGCAGCTGAGAACTGTGACTGAGACTGTAAACTTAATCTATTAAAGCTTCTAAGATTTTTATAGCTGCTTCGCTTATTTTAGTTCCAGGTTCCAAAAACAGCTGATGCTCCGGCATCGAACAAGAATTGATAGTCCTGAGACGGAATAACACCACCTACAATTACCATTATATCTTCGCGTCCATGTTTTTTTAGTTCTTCTATAACTTGTGGAACTAATGTTTTATGACCAGCAGCAAGTGATGAAACTCCCAAAATATGAACATCATTTTCTACCGCCTGTTTTGCGGCTTCTGCAGGAGTTTGAAATAATGGGCCAATATCAACATCAAAACCTACATCGGCATATCCTGTTGCAACTACTTTTGCACCTCGGTCGTGACCGTCTTGTCCCATTTTGGCAATCATAATTCTAGGACGTCTACCTTCTTGTTTAGCAAAAACATCTGCTAGTTGTTTTGCTCGCTCAAAATTTTCGTCATTTTTTATTGCTGCACTATACACTCCGCTAAAAGATTTGATTTGTGCTTTAAAACGGCCAAAAATGGTTTCCAATGCATTACTAATTTCGCCTAATGTTGCTCTGTTTCTCGCAGCTTCAACGGCAATTTCCAGTAAGTTGCCTTGTCCGGTTTGTGCACAAAGGATTAATTTTTCTAGTGATTGATTTACTTTTTCAGAATCTCTGGTTCTTTTTATTTCTTCCAGACGTTCAATTTGTTGTTTGCGAACCAATTGATTGTCTACATCTAGAATATCTAAGGGATCTTCTTTTTCTAAACGATATTTATTTACGCCAACAATAATATCTTGTCCGCTGTCAATTCTTGCTTGTTTTCTCGCAGCTGCTTCTTCAATTCGAAGTTTCGGAATTCCAGCTTCAATTGCTTTGGTCATTCCGCCAAGTTCTTCAACTTCTTCAATTAGCTTCCACGTTTTTTCAACAATATCGTTTGTCAGACTTTCAACATAATAACTTCCAGCCCAAGGATTTACTGTTTTAGTAATTTTGGTTTCTTCTTGAAGAAATATTTGAGTATTTCTAGCAATTCTCGCAGAAAAATCTGTTGGAAGCGCGATAGCTTCATCTAAAGCATTGGTATGCAAAGATTGTGTTCCTCCAAAAACCGCGGCAGAAGCTTCTATACAAGTTCTCGCCACATTATTAAACGGATCTTGTTCTGTTAAGCTCCATCCGCTAGTTTGGCAATGTGTTCTTAAGGCTAAAGATTTATCGCTTTTTGGATTGAACTGTTTTAATAATTTAGCCCAGATCATGCGGCCAGCTCTCATTTTGGCAATTTCCATAAAATGATTCATTCCGATCGCCCAGAAGAAAGATAATCTTGGAGCAAAATCATCAATCGTCATTCCAGTTGATAATCCAGTTCTGATGTATTCTAAACCATCGGCCAAAGTATAAGCCAATTCAATATCTGCAGTTGCACCAGCTTCTTGCATATGATAACCAGAAATAGAGATAGAATTGAACTTTGGCATTTTTTTGCTCGTAAATTCAAAAATATCTGCAATTATTTTCATTGAAGGAGTAGGAGGGTAGATATAGGTATTTCTAACCATAAACTCCTTTAAAATATCGTTTTGAATTGTTCCTGCCAGTTTTTCTGGACTAACACCTTGTTCTTCTGCAGCAACAATGTAAAAAGCCATAATAGGTAAAACAGCTCCGTTCATGGTCATAGAAACCGACATTTCGTCTAACGGAATCTGATCGAAGAGTACTTTCATGTCTTCAACAGAATCAATTGCAACACCCGCTTTACCAACATCGCCAACAACTCTTTCGTGATCAGAATCGTAACCGCGATGCGTTGGCAAGTCAAAAGCAATGGAAAGTCCCTTTTGTCCTGCAGCTAAATTTTTTCTATAAAAAACATTGCTTTCTTCTGCCGTAGAAAATCCTGCATATTGGCGAATGGCTCAAGGGCGTCTCACATACATTGTAGCGTATGGTTCGCGTAAGTTTGGTGCAAAACCAGCTCCGAAATCAAGAAATTCAAATTCTTCAATGTCTTTCTCCGAATAGTTTTTTTTGATTTCGATTCCTTCGGCAGTCGTAAAGTTGTCAGAACTAGAATTAACTTCTGGTTCCTGACTTTTAACTTCTAGCTTTATATGTTTAAGGTCTTTTCTCAATTTAAATATGGTTATTTAAGTGCGATTAAATCTCTTTTGATTTCTTCTAAAAAGTCATCGATGTTAGAGACATCATTTGGATTTTTTAAATAATCTTTTGTTCTTTTTCTAACTTGATCAATTTGCCACTCAGGAATTTTGTATTGAAATTCAGCTATTGAATCGTTTTCAACTGATATTATTTCATTAGTTCTTTTCATAATACTTTAGTTTAAATTCAATAATTTATTTCACAATTTTATTCAAGCTCCAATCTTTCTTGCTCCATTTTCTCAGCCAATCTCTTTTCGATAATTGGCGTAATTAATGTTTTTCTTGGTTTTATTTTGACAAAAGGGAACAATTCTAAATCCTGTTTCATTCGGTCTTCTTTGTTGGGATATTTATTCGTTCCTAAAAGAATTTCTTTTTTAGAATCGAATAATTCCTGCTCTTTATTAGCACTTTCCTGAATTTTCTTTTTGATTGTTCCATCATTTAAAAGTTTCAAGAAACCTCCATTGGTTTCGATATCTTTAAACAAAGTCAAACTTTTTTCAGCCAACTGCATGGTTAAACTTTCGATATAATAACTTCCATCGGCTGGATTGTCTACTTTGTCAAAATAACTTTCGTGTTTTAAAATCAAAAGCTGGTTTCTGGAAATTCGATCTCCAAATTCGTTGTCTTTATGGTACAATGCATCATAAGGTAAATTGGCAATTGCATCGGCTCCTCCCAAAATTGCAGACATGCATTCGGTTGTGGTGCGAAGCATATTGACGTTATAATCGTAAATTGTTTTATTACGTTTTGTTGGTGTTACCAATAAATGACATTGGATTTTTGAATTGTATTCTTTAGCAATTAAATCGAAAAGCAGTCGAAGCGCACGAAGTTTGGCAATTTCAAAGAAATAATTTGTTCCAACAGAAACCTGAAAAACAATAGATTTTGCAGTATCAGAGAAACGATTTAAATATTCGTTTGCATGCGCTAAACTATATGCAATTTGTTGCGTAATATTAGCTCCAGAATTTTGATACAATCCTAAATCTACACTTAGCAGATTTAAATGGGTCGTGTTTTTAAAGAGTAGATCTACAGTGTCGAAATTATTTTTCTCAGAAGTTGTAAACCAATTTCCTTCTCTTGCTAATTGTCCGATTGGATCAAAATTGCAATAGAATTTAGCTTTTTTCTGGATTGAAATAGTATCTAATTTTTTAACGAAATCGATTGAGATAAAATTGAAATTAAAGTAAACCGTTTTGTTTTCTAAAGGAAGATTTCCCAATAGTTTTTGAACGTCAATTTTATCGTTTTCAATTGTAAAACGAAGGCTTTCTGCACCTCTTTCTAAAGTGTTTAAAGCACGTTCGATAGATTTTTCTACATCGAAAACAAAGATATTCTGGCAGATCTTAAAATCTGAGGCTTGAGTATTTACATTTGCTGCTTTTGTAAATTCATCGCTGTGATAAAAAGGTTTTACCTGAATATCTTCTGGAGAATTCCAAATAACAGTTTGATTGTAATCGGCTCCATCTAATTCAAACTGAATTTTTTGTTTCCATTGTTTGGATGAAATCGGATTAAAATCGTCGAATAGGTTAGTGGCCATTGTATTTTGTTTGATTATTCTTTTTCTTGAATCGTGTCTCCTTCAAATTGAATGATATAAATATCCTCACTGTCTTTTTTCATGAAATACTTTTCGCGAGCGTATTTCTCAATTTGTTCAGGATTTTTGAGCTGTTTGATCTGCTCTTGATCTTTTTTGATCTCGTCCTGATAATACTTTTTATTATCCTCAAGTTCATGAATTTGCTCATCTAAAAAGCGATGATCAAAATAGGAGTAATTGTCTAGAAATAACATCCAAACAATAAAAAATAGCAAAACCCAAACGTATTTGTTTCCTAGGTATTTGAACCATTTTCTGTCTTTGTATGGAATTTTAAATTTCATTTTTAAACGAATATTTCTTTTGAATTTGAGTGTTGTCTTTAGCCCCGATAGTAGTGAAAATCCTTTTGTGCCGGGGTTCGGCACAAAAGATTACTTCACTTAATTTTTATTTTTATTGGAGTTCAGTAAACTCCATTTGTAACGAATAGCGGGAATCAGCTTCTAATTATTATGGTTTAAATTTACGATAAAAATTATGAAATTCTCTGATTAATTACAGCGCGAACTACATCTATTGCTACCGTATTGTATTTGTCATTCGGGATAATGATGTCTGCAAAAGCTTTAGAAGGTTCTATAAATTGCTCATGCATAGGTTTTAAAGTCGTTTGGTAACGGTTTAAAACTTCATCAATATCGCGTCCTCTTTCTGAAATATCTCTTTTTAAACGGCGAATTAATCTTTCATCAGAATCGGCGTGAACAAAAACTTTAATATCAAACATATCTCTCAATTCTGGATTTGTTAGAATTAAAATTCCTTCTACAATCATTACTTTTCTAGGATGTGTCGAAACGGTATCGTCTGTTCTGTTGTGCTGAATAAAAGAATAAACAGGTTGGTCAATTGTTTCACCTGCTTTTAGCGCTTTTAAATGCTTAACCAATAATTCGAAATCAATTGCTCTTGGGTGATCAAAGTTGATTAATGCTCTTTCGTCAAACGATAAATTATCAGTTTGTTTATAATAAGAATCTTGAGAAATTACCCCAACTTCTGTATGTGGCAATTCGTTCATGATTTGGTGTACTACTGTTGTTTTTCCACTTCCTGTTCCTCCTGCAATTCCTATAATGAGCATAAAATTTTTGTTTGATATTTGTTTCGCAAAAATAATAATTTAACTGAATCGCTAAACATTTAATGTAATTTAACCATATAAGTACTGTAAGTAAAATTAAGCTAGAAAATGTTTAAACAAAATGTTACTTAACTGAAATTATATTACTTATATGGCAAAAAATATAAAAAAAATCCCGAAAGTAAACCTTCGGGATTTCGTGCAATCAGTATAGTTTAAAAAAATATTCTGAATTTAGTAAGCACTTGTAATTATTTATTCTTTTTTGCTTTAATCATCATTTCAAGCTGATCCCAAAGTTCTTCTGGAATTGCTTCTAACAAGTTGAATTGTCCAGCGCCTTTTAACCATTCGCCTCCATCAATTGTAATTACATCTCCATTGATGTATGAAGAGAAATCGGAAACTAAATAAGCAGCTAAATTGGCCAATTCTTGATGATCTCCAACTCTCTTTAAAGGCACTTTTTTCGCCATGTCAAATTTCTCTGAAAGATCTCCTGGTAATAATCTGTCCCAAGCTCCTTTAGTTGGAAATGGTGCCTGGAGCAATGGCGTTAGAACGGATTCCATATTTAGCCCATTCTACAGCAAGACTTCTTGTCATGGCCAAAACTCCCGCTTTTGCTGTAGCACTAGGAACAACATAAGCAGATCCTGTCCAAGCGTAAGTTGTAACAATATTTAAAATCGTAGCAGAAGTTTGTTTCGTATCGATCCAGTGTTTTCCAAAAGCCAACGTACAGTTTTTAGAACCTTTAAGTACGATATCTATCACAGTGTCAAATGCATTTGCAGATAGTCTTTCTGTTGGAGAAATGAAATTCCCTGCTGCATTATTTAAAAGAACATCTACTTTTCCGAAAGCTTTTAAAGTCTCTTGAAGCATATTTTCTACTTCTTCGTAATGACGAACATCACATTGAAGAGGAAGACATTTACCTCCCGTTTGACTTTCCAGTTCAGCAGCTGTAGTTTTTAACTTTTCTAGATCTCTAGAAGTTATGGCTACTTGAGCTCCTAATTCGAGAAAATATTTGGTCATAGCTTTACCTAAACCGCTTCCGCCGCCTGTAACGACAATGACTTTGCCTTGTAAAGCATCATCACGTAACATCTTATCTGTGTAGCTCATACTTTTTTCTTTTTTTGCAATATTAGTTAAATAAAATAGGATGCATGCATAATAATGTTATAAAATTTTGAAAAAAATTATATTTCAGATAATTTTTTTGCTTGCAGACTCTAATGTGAAGTTATCCTTTGCGAAACAAAAACGAATTAATTTTTGATCTTTATGATCTGAATAGAAGGTTGAAATAGGAATTGCAGCAACTCCGTGTTTAGTAATAAGATTTTTGCAGAAAGTAACATCGTCTTCGTCTGAAATGTTAGCATAAGAAGCAACTTGAAAATAAGTTCCTTCACAAGCTTTCAGTTCAAAACGGCTATTCTGAAGCAGTTTCTGAAAGTAATCTCTTTTTCTTGATAGAATTTTCCAAGAAGATTAACGTCAACAACATCTAAATATTCGCTTATAGCAAACTGGGAAATGCTGTTTACACTAAAAACTAAAAATTGATGCACTTTTTTAATTTCTTTCATTAAATGTTCTGGAGCAATGGTATAACCAATTTTCCATCCTGTTATATGAAATGATTTTCCAAAAGAAGAAACCATCACACAACGATCTAAAAGGAAATCTTTTGTATGTGCAGAAATATGTTTTTCTTCGAAAGTAATATATTCGTAAACTTCATCAGATAAAATGATAATATCCGGATATTTTTCAAGAAGATTTTTTAATTGAACGAAATCATTTTCGGTCAGAATTTTTCCTGTTGGATTATGTGGATTATTGATAATCATCATTCTGGTTTTTGCAGAACAAGCTTTTTCAATTCTTTCCCAATTTGGTGTGTAATCGTCATTTAGTGCAACTCGAACGGGTTTTGCTTTGCAAAGTAAAACTGGAGACTCATAAGAATCATAACTCGGATCGAGAATAATTACTTCGTCATTTTCTTTTACTAAAGCCAAAATAGTAGTGAAAATTCCCTGTGTAGCTCCAGCGGTAACCAAAAGTTCTGTGTCAGGATTAATTGTTCTGTTATAAGAACTCTGGGTTAACGCCACAATTTTGTTCATCAACGGCGGATAACCTGCCATTGGTGTATATTGGTGAACGTTTTCCTTTGCTAATCGGGCAATAATATCTGTTAATCTTTCATCTACAGGAAAATTTGGAAATCCCTGCGAAAGATTGATTGCATTGTACTCGGCCGCCATTTTTGACATTACCGTGAATATGCTTGTGGTTACGTTTGGGAGTTTGCTCATGGCGAAGTTTGATTTTGGAAAAAGAAGAGGTGGTTAAATTTAATCTACTACTATAGGCATAGCGTATAAAACTCTAACGACCTTCTCATTTTGTTTTCCAGGATTCCATTTAGGAGATAATTTTAAAACCCGAATAGCTTCTTCTTTAGTCCCAAATCCTAAATCTCGAATAGTTTTTATATCACTAAGCAATCCATCTTTTTCAATAATAAAAGTGGCATATACTTTACCTTTTAGATCTTTTTTTGGGTTTTTAAAATTATCTTTTAAAAAACGTTCCAATGCTTCTTGACCTCCTGGAAATTCAGGTTTAACTTCTATGCCTGCAGTATTATAAACATCGTTTTTATCCTCAATAACTTCTGAAATTGGGTTGGTGTTATTACGATCATAAAATTCTTTGGCTTCATCTAGTTCAACACCGTTTACAGTTATAGGAAATGAATAGTTCCATCTCACATATTTGTTGTCTCTTTTTGCAGGAGTCCATCTAGGAGATAATTTTAATACCCTAATTGCTTCTTCACCTGTTCCATATCCAATGTCTCTTAAAATTTTTATATCACTTAAAGTTCCATTTGTTTCAACCATAAAGGATACATACACTTTTCCTTTTAAGTTTTTCACAATCGGCATTCTATAATTATTTTTTATAAAATCGTTATATAAAGCTTCTGGTCCGCCAGGGAATTCAGGTTGTGAATCTACACGTAAATTATTTGTACTGCTGTTGGCTACTGCATCAGGATTCTGATTTAATAGTTGGTTCTTTGTGTTGAGAAAAACTATTTTGTACAAAACAAATCAAAATTAACGGAAGAAGTTTTTTCATCATGATGGTTTAAGTTAGTTTACATTTTATGAATAATAAAAATCGCAGGACGTTTATCTAAATCAACTTTTAACTTTTTCCAATCAGAAATTTTCATGGTTTTTATGAATTCTGTTGGAAGCGTTATATCTGCCGCAATACAAAGATGAGTTGCAGGACTTAAAATCTGTAGAAGGTCTTCAATCAGTTTGTTGTTTCTGTATGGAGTCTCAATGAATAGTTGCGATTGATTTTTGTCATAAGATAGTTTCTCAAAATGACGAATTGCCGATTTTTTTTCGTCTTTGTCAATTGGTAAATATCCGTTGAAAGTAAAACTTTGTCCGTTCATTCCTGAAGCCATCATCGCCAATAGGATAGAAGAAGGACCAACTAAAGGTACAACTTGAATTCCTTTTTCATGCGCCAATTTTACAATTGCAGCACCTGGATTGGCAACGCCTGGACAACCTGCTTCGCTCATTAAACCCATGCTTTTTCCTTCTAATAAAGGTTTAATGAAATCATTATGTTCGCTAGTTTCTGTTCTTTTGTTTAAAGTAAAAAGAACCAATTCAGATTGTTTTTTTTCGGGATAAACTGCTTTTATAGATTTTCTTGCCGTTTTGTCGTTTTCTACAATATAATGGTCAATAACTTCTATCGTTCTTCTTACTGTTTGTGGTAAAACATCCATCGGATTGCTTTCGCCCATTGTAGTTGGAATTAAATATAATTTTCCGAGAAGTTTCATGTGTTTTTTCTTTAAAATTAAAAAATTCAATTATTTCTTTTTTAGAAACAATTGAATCGAATTAGGAGTGTTTTTTAAGTAATTGATCTGCAATAAGATCGGTTACTTCGTCTAGCATTTGGTAAACATTGTCAAAGCCATTTACTGAACCGTAATATGGATCTGGAACATCGACATTTTCGTTTGGAAATAAATCGTTTAAAATCAAACGAACTTTGTTTCTGTGTTCTGGAGTTTTAGCTAAATGAAGTACATCGCGAAAATTAGAATTATCCATTACATATATATAATCGAATTCATCAAAATCAGAAACTTGAATTTGTCTCCCTTTTTGCTCGCCGATATGGATTCCGTTTTTTTTGGCCACTTCGATAGAACGTTTGTCAGGACAATGGCCAATATGCCAAGAACCTGTACCAGCAGAATCAACAAAGAATTTATCTTCGGGTAGTTTAGAAGCAAGAATTCCTTCGGCTAAAGGAGATCTGCAGATATTCCCTAAACAAACCATTAAGATCTTTACAGGCATGGTGCGTCTTAAAGCGTTAGTTTTTTATTGATGTCTTCAACAAACTTTTTAAATTGTTTGTCTGTAGAAACTAAATTATCGACTGTTTTGCAAGCATGAAGAACAGTTGCGTGATCGCGGTCTCCAATTTGTGAACCAATATTTGCCAAAGAAGCTTTTGTGAATTTTTTAGCAAAGAACATCGCTAGTTGTCTTGCTTGTACAACGTGCCTCTTTCGAGTTTTAGACTGAAGTGTTTCAATATCTAATTGGAAATAGTCTGAAACGATTTTTTGAATATAATCGATTGAGATTTCTCTCTTTACGTTTTTAACAAATTTCTCTACAACACTTTTTGCCAGTTCAATCGTAACTTCTTTTTTGTTGAAAGAAGACTGAGCGATTAATGAAATAATGGCGCCTTCCAATTCTCTAACATTAGATTTGATGTTTCGAGCAACATATTCTAAAATATCTTCAGGCATCTCAACACCATCACGATATAAAATGTTTTTTAAGATCGAGATACGAGTTTCGTAATCAGGCTGATGTAATTCTGCAGATAATCCCCATTTAAAACGAGACAATAATCTTTGTTCGATATCCTGCATATCAACAGGAGCTTTATCTGAAGTTAAGATTACTTGTTTTCCGTTTTGGTGTAAATAGTTGAAAATATGGAAGAATACATCTTGTGTTCCTGATTTTCCAGACAAGAACTGAACGTCATCAATAATTAAAACATCAATTAATTGGTAAAAGTGAATAAAATCATTTCGATTATTCTTTTTTACAGAATCAATGTATTGCTGTGTAAAAATCTCAGCAGAAATATATAAAACGGTCTTTTCTGGATATTTATCTTTTACTTCTACACCTATAGCATGCGCTAAGTGTGTTTTTCCTAGACCAACTCCTCCAAAAATCAATAACGGATTAAATGAAGTTCCTCCAGGTTTGTTGGCAACAGCCATACCAGCAGAACGAGCCAAACGGTTGGAATCTCCTTCTAAGAAATTATCAAAACTATAGTTCGGATTTAACTGAGACTCAATTTTTAAATTTCTAATTCCAGGAATTACAAACGGATTTTTTAGTTCGGGATTTAAGTTTTTAAACGGAGCATCAACCTCTTGCGGTTTCATTGGCACTCTGTTGGCACTTGGCAGCTGCTCGGTAAACGGCTGTTTATTGCCATAAGTGTTCTCCATTTTAATTTTATAGAGTAACTTTGCGTTTTTTCCCAGTTCTTTGGTAAGCGCAACTTTCAATAATTTTACGTAATGCTCTTCGAGCCATTCGTAGAAAAATTTACTTGGAACCTGAATGTATAATGCGTTATCGGTTAGCTCAACTGATTTGATTGGTTCGAACCAAGTTTTATATGCTTGGTCTTGAATATTATCCTTTATAAAGGACAAACAGTTTTCCCATACCGATTGAGCAGTTTTAGTCATAGATTCAGATAAATTTTTATTATTGTTATAAAGATTCTCCTAATAAAATAGGAGCAATTTTATTCCGTATTTCGGGATAACAAATATGTGAACAAATTTCTGTAAAAAAAAATATTTTGGTATCTAATTTTATAAAAAAAAGTTGTAATACGGCTTTTTAAATTCGAATTTTTTTAATATTTTATAAATGAAAAATCATCAGACTCAAGTACGAGTTCGTTACTCAGAAACTGACCAAATGGGAGTCGTTTATCACGGTAATTATGTTCCTTATTTTGAAATTGGACGCGTGGAATGGCTTAGAAATAAAGGGGTTTCGTATAAAAGCATGGAAGAAAGCGGTATTGGTCTTCCAATTGTCAACATGAACATCAATTACAAAAAATCGGCGAGATACGACGAACTTTTGACAATTCACACGACTTTCAAAAGTCACTCTTCGGTGAAGATCGAATTTGACTGTGCAATTTACAATGAGGCTAATGAGTTATTAACAACTGCGACATTTATTTTGGTATTTGTAGCGTTAAAAACGGGTCGTCCAACAGCTCCTCCAGAATACATTTTAGACATATTCAAATCACTTGATGAAAACTGTTAAAACAGCCTTCATTTTGATGTTAAATTATATAATTTTAATATCAATTTCGAACATTAAATCAAAAATGCTGAACACTGTTTCGGCATTTTTTTTTCGTGTTTTTGTCACAATTTTGCCAATTGGCAGTTCAGAAATTTCATCCATTTCCATTTCCTGAGAAGTGATTTCTAATTTCTTTTCTTTGATAACTCGCATTACTTTATTCATGTTTTTGTAATCAAAAGAAATTAAAAATTCGACATCAATTGTCTTTTCAACGATTTCACAAACTTCCAAAGTCTGTTGTGCAGTTGTTCGATATGCAGAAATTAAACCGCCAACGCCTAATTTTACTCCGCCAAAAATACGAACGACTACAACTAGAACGTTTGTTAATCCAAAAGATTGTATTTGTCCGTATATTGGGGCTCCGGCTGTATTGCTTGGTTCTCCATCGTCGTTGGCACGATACGAGATTTTATTTCCAACACCAATTTGGTAAGCGTAGCAATAGTGTACTGCGTGTGGATGTTGCTTTTTAAGTTCCTCGATAATAGGTTTTACTTCATCTTCATGATCTATCGGAAAAGCATAGCCAAAGAATTTACTGCCTTTTTCTTTAAACAGTATTTCTTCAGATGCAGATGCAATAGTTTGATAAGTATCGTTAATTTCCAATTGTAAGGGTTTAAGTTTTTTTTAGCCACAGATTAAAAAGATTCTCACAGATTTTCTTTTAAAAAAGCAAAAAAGAAATCTTTTTAATCCTTTTAATCTGTGGCTAAATATTTTTTACTAGAAAGTGTGTTACAATAATCCTTTGGTAAATAGATCAACAACATCTTCTTTGCCAACTTGAAGATTCCAAACTTTAATTCCTAGAGACGCAGCGCTGTCGGTATTTTCTGTTTTATCGTCAACAAATAAAGTGTTTGCTGCAACTAGATTATTTTGGTCCAAAACAAATTGATAGATTTTCGGGTCTGGTTTTCTCATTCCTATATCAAACGAAAAATAGACTTTTTCGAAACAAGCATAAAAGTCTTTGTAAAAAGAAATTCCGCTTTTTTCTTCAAATGTATTAATGTGAATAGAGTCGGTATTGCTCAACAAAAACAAGCGGTATTTTTTTGATAACTCCTGGAGAAACTCTAAACGATAAAAAGGAAAATCTGCCAAAACTGCATTCCATGCTCTCAAAATGTCTTCTTTAGAAGCATTTGGCAGTTGTTTTTGAAAACCGCCAATAAAATCTTCTGAAGAAATAGCACCAACTTCAAAAGAAAGATTTAATTGATCCAATTCATTATTCCATTCTTTCATTCCTAATTTTTGTAAACCAGAAATGGTGGCAGGTTTATCTAAATTGATGAAAATATCTCCAAAGTCAAAAATTATCGCATTAATCATGATTTCTAATTTGTATTAGTTCGTCACTTAATATGTTGGTCTTTGTGGTGTTTTTTCTTGTAATAATTGGAGCTTTTGTTCCGTTTAGAAAACTTGTTTTTCCAACAAAAATTCTCGCTTCATCCCAAAGATTTTCATCAATAAAAGATTGGATTGTTTGTCTTCCGCCTTCAATTATTATAGATTGAATTTGATTTTGATATAAAACATCCAAAACCTGAGGGATACTATTTTTATCAAAATCAATTACTTCAAATTGAGTATTTTCTCTTGATGGTTTTGAATCTTTAGAAAAAACAAAAGTTTTTACAGAGTTATCAAAAATAAAACTGTTTTCATCAATTCTATTATTTTGATCTATAACAACTCGAACGGGATTGTTACCGTTCCAATCTCGAGCATTTAATTTTGGATTGTCATCAACAACGGTTTGGGTTCCAACTAAAATGGCCTGTTCTTCAGTTCGCCATTTGTGAACCAATTGTCTTGAATATTGATTCGTAATCCAAATTGGTTTGCGTTCTTGATTGATTTCTTTTTCTGGCGCTAAAAAGCTGTCTTGGCTTTCTGCCCATTTTAAAATGATATACGGTCTCTTTTTTTGATGGAAAGTAAAAAAGCGTTTATTCAGTTCGTTGCATTCCTCTTCTAAGACTCCAACAGTAACATTCGCTCCAGCTTCAATTAATTTTAAAATACCCCTTCCAGCTACTTTTTCGTTAGGATCAACTGTGCCGACCACAACATTCGGAATTTCATTTGCAATAATCAAATCACAGCAAGGAGGAGTTTTTCCAAAATGACTGCAAGGCTCTAAGCTTACATAAATTGTAGCTTTTTTCAACAGTGATTTGTCTTTTACAGATTTAACGGCATTTACCTCGGCATGGGGTTCACCTGCTTTTTTATGCCAACCTTCGCCAATAATCTTATCTTCATAAACAATTACACTGCCAACCATTGGATTCGGATACGTTGTTCCAAGTCCATTTTGTGCCAGTTCGATGCAGCGTTTTATGTATTTTTCATGTATATTCACACTGCAAAAGTAGTTAATTTTAAGATTATCACTAACTCGAAAAGATTAAGTTGTGAAACAATCCAGATAGTTATAATAGTATCAAAAAAGTATATTTACTTTTGTATTTGTAATGATTTAGAATAAAAAAATGGTAAATTGGCTTATAAGGACAATTAAAAAGGAAGACAATCAGGCGGTTGCAAGTTTGATAAGATCTGTTTTTGATGAATTGGAAATTCCAAAAGTAGGAACAGCATACGAAGATCCTTACTTAGATTTGATGTTTGAGGAATATAGTAAAACGAAATCGGCCTATTTTGTTGTGGAAAATGATGGGGAAATTGTGGGCTGTGCTGGAATCGCGCCTTTAGAAAATGGAGATCCTGAAATTTGTGAATTGCAGAAAATGTATTTCCTTCCCAAAACGAGAGGATTGGGAATTGGAACTAAAATGATGGACAAATGTTTGGAACAAGCAAGAGCATTTGGTTTTAAAAAATGTTATATTGAAACCATGCCATTTATGCATGCAGCGCAGAAACTGTATAAAAAATCCGGTTTTGAGTATTTAGATGCCCCAATGGGGTGTACTGGGCACAATTCTTGTCCGGTATGGATGCTGAAAGTTTTATGATTTTAATGTAACAAATTTAAAGTGTCAAGACTTATTGAAAGATAAAATATCAGTTTTGGACTGATGTAAATGCCCAAAAAATAAAAATGAAAATTAAACAATATCGTACTCAGTTTATTAAAGAATTATCTCCTTTTTACGATGCGTACGAAGCAGAGAGTTTTTTTTATTTGATTTTAGAAGATAAACACCAGCTTCGCCAGATTGATTTAGCTTTAAATCATGAGTTGGTATTTGATGAGAATGATTTTGTGATATGGGATGAAATCTTGCAACATTTGAAGAAAGAAGTCCCTATTCAATATCTATTAGGAAAAACACATTTTTATGGTTTGGACTTTGAAGTTAATGAGAATGTTTTAATTCCAAGACCAGAAACTGAGGAATTGGTAGAATGGATTATTAATGAAAATGCAAGTCCAGAGAAATCTAAGAAAATAAAAATACTGGATATTGGAACAGGAAGTGGCTGTATTGCTATTTCTTTGGCTAAAAATCTTCCAAATGCCGAGGTTGTTGCTATAGATGTTTCTAAAAAAGCAATTGAAACTGCGAAAAGAAATGCGGTTAGGAATAATGTTGATGTAACTTTTGTTATGCAGGATATCTTAAAGGAAGAGGAGCTGAGATGTCAATTTGATGTTATTGTTTCTAATCCGCCTTACGTACGAAATTTAGAAAAAGCAGAAATCAAAAAAAATGTTTTGGACTACGAACCGCATTTAGCGCTTTTTGTTGAAGATCATGATGCCTTGATTTTTTATAGAAAAATTGCCTCGCTGGCAAAAAATGCCCTTGTGGAAAAAGGAAAATTATATTTCGAAATCAATCAATATCTTGGAAAAGAAATGACCGATTTATTAGAAAGTATGGATTTTAAAAGTGTAGAGCTTCGAAAAGATATTTATGATAATGACAGAATGATTTCTGGTAAGGTTTTGAAAGGCTTGTAATTTAATAATTCGTTTAAAATCTTATGGAAGACCAAATTCACCCTAAAGATGAGTTTATTGTAATTGATGGTTATTTTTCAGGAAATGGAATTAAATCTGTTAAAGATGTTGTAGAAAAGCGTTTTGAAAATCGATTAAAAACAGATTTCTATAATGATTTTATAAATTGGTCTAAAGCTGAAAATGAAATTTTGTTAGGAACGTTTAGAGCCTCTGCCGCTTGGCCTTTACTTACGGATTTAGGATGTGTTTTTGATTTTCGTAACCCAGAAAAATTTGTTTATCAGGAATTTAAACTTGTTCATTCTTTAGTGAATGGGTGGATTCCAGCAGAAAGCACTTCAATAGGAAATAATCATATTGTAGCTGTAAGGTTTGAAAGGCAGATCCCTGAAATGCTGCATGAACTTTATGAAGAAAGCGAATATCATCCCAATGCACCAATTGGTTGTCTTCAATTAGGAATATGTCGTAAAAAAGATTTTCCCATTATCTTGGAAAATATTAGAAAGAATCGTTTAAAAAGTGAAAGTGATTATTAACTGAAAAATGAATACTAAAAAACTATTCGTAACGCAACGCTTCAATAGGATCTAATTTCGATGCTTTAATGGCCGGATATAAGCCGGAAACTATAGCAACCATAAAGCTAGTAGCAAAAGCCGCAAAAATGGCCATCCACGGAATCACAAAAGAAAAACTCATAGCGGTGGCTATTCCGAAACCCAGAAGAATTCCAAGAAAGATTCCAACTAAACCACCAATTTGTCCGATTAATAAAGTTTCAATAAAAAACTGAAAAGCAACTGTTGATCTTTTTGCTCCTAATGCTTTACGAACACCAATTTCGCGTGTGCGTTCTGTTACTGAAACAATCATAATATTCATTAAAGCAATAGACGATCCTAAAATGGTAATTACAGAAATAGTCCACGCTGCCAATCCTAGATATTGAGTAATGCTTAGTATGCGATTAATCAAATCATCGCTTCGAACTATGCCAAAATTATTGTCACGAACCGGACTTAATTTACGAACTCTTCGCATGGTACTTGTAGCGTTATCTATGGCTTCGTCTAAAACTTCTTTTTTAGAAACCATCACACTAATGGTATAGTTGATATTTGGTGCAGTAAATAAAGATCTCGCAACTTGAATTGGAATTAGAACTCTTAAATCCTGACTGTTGCCAAACGTAGAACCTTTCTCTTTTAAAACACCAATTACTTTAAATCTTGCGCCTCGAATAGAAATGATTTTATCAATTGGATTAACGTCTTTCAAGAGCCCTTTTTCAAAATCAGAACCAACAATACAAGAGTAAGTATTATTTTCAATATCAAATTGGTTAAAACTTCTTCCTAAACTAGTTTCTAGCCCAGAATTGGTAATAAAATGTTCGTCTACGCCTACAATTGTAATTTCTGGATCTGTTTTTTCGCTCAAGTATTTTACTTCAGCAGTTGAAGTTGCGGTAAAAGATAGAGAGGTTTCTGTAAATGGGTATTTGTATTTGCTTTTGAAAGCCACAGCTTCTGGATAGGAAATAATAGGATTGATGATTTCGCGTTCGTTTCCGCCACGGTTTCGAACTTTATTTTCGTATTGATTGATGTTAAAAGTATTGGCTCCCATAGAAGCAAAATCGCTGGAAATAGTGTTTTCTAAAGCAGAAACTACAGTAAGGATTCCAACCAAAGCGGTAATACCGATGGCAATAATTAATACAGTAAGAATAGTTCGCAGCAATTGTGTTTTGATAGAACCAAATGCAATTCGGATATTTTCTTTAAATAATTTTAGCATCATGACCAATTTGTCACGAAAATACGGTTTTTGTTACAAGTTTGTTTTCGAAGTGTTATTATTTATTTTAAAAAGTAAGATATTTGCAGACTTAAATTAAGTCGAAAGTTGGAAAGTTATAAAGTCGAAAGTCTAAAGTGCCAGCAATCAAAAAAAATAGAAATAAATTAATTTTAAAGATTTTTTGAATTTAAGTTTCAAAAGAAATCTAAAATCTAAAATCAATAATCTAAAAGAAAAGAAGATGGCTTCAAAACCAAGTGTGCCAAAAGGGACAAGAGATTTTTCACCAGCCGAGGTGTCAAAACGCGAATATATTATGCAAACCATAAAAAGTAATTTTGAAAAATTTGGTTTTCAGCCTATAGAAACGCCTTCGTTTGAAAATTCGGATACTTTGATGGGGAAATATGGAGAAGAAGGAGATCGTCTGATATTTAAAATATTGAATTCTGGTAATTTCTTTTATGATAAAAATAAAATTGAACTGCCACAATCAATTGAAGAATTACTTGTGAATTCTGCTGAAAAAATAAGCTTAGAGCAAAGAATCGAATTAAATAAATTCACAGGAAAGATTTCTGAGAAAGCATTGCGTTATGATTTGACTGTTCCATTTGCGAGATATGTAGTGCAGCACCAAAGTGAAATAGTATTTCCTTTTAAAAGGTATCAAATTCAACCAGTTTGGAGAGCTGATAATCCGCAAAATGGGCGTTATAGAGAGTTTTATCAATGTGATGCTGATGTTGTTGGTTCAAAATCACTTTGGCAGGAAGTAGAATTGGTTCAATTGTACGATACTGTTTTTACTTCTTTAGGTTTAGAAGGCGTTACAATTAAAATCAACAACCGAAAAATTTTATCGGGAATTGCTGAGGTAATTGGCGCTTCAGATAAATTGATTGATTTTACAGTTGCTCTTGATAAATTGGATAAAATTGGAGAAGACGGCGTTAAAAAAGAAATGATTGAAAAAGGAATTTCTGAAGAGGCTTTGGTAAAAGTACAGCCGCTTTTTAGTTTCTCAGGAACTTTTGCAGACAAAATTGCGCAACTTTCGGACTTATTGTCTTCTTCTGAAGAAGGAATGAAAGGTGTTGAAGAATTAAAGTTTATATGTGACAATGTTGCCGATTTAGGTTTGTCAACAGCAACTTTAGATTTGGATGTAACATTAGCACGTGGTTTAAATTACTATACCGGAGCTATTTTTGAAGTTGCAGCGCCAAAAACAGTTGCTATGGGGTCTATCGGTGGAGGCGGAAGATATGACGATTTAACTGGTATTTTTGGTTTGCAAAATATGAGTGGTGTCGGAATCTCTTTTGGGTTAGATAGAATATACTTAGTTTTAGAAAAATTGCAATTATTCCCAGAAACTGTTGCAACTACTTCAAAAGCAATGTTCTTGAATTTTGGAGATAAAGAAGCGCTTTACGCTTCAAAAGCGATTCAGAAATTGAGACAGGAAAATATAAAAGTAGAATTATATCCTGATAGTGTAAAAGTTGGAAAACAATTTCAATATGCAGACAAACGTTTAATTCCGTTTGCAGTATTGGTTGGAGATCAGGAAATTGCTTCAAATTCTTATACGCTTAAAAATTTAGTGTCAGGAGAGCAGGTTTCTGTAGATTACGACGGATTAAAAAATGCTTTACAGGCCTAATAAAATTTTGTTTCACGCAGATTTTTCAGATTAGAGGAGATTTATTTTATTTTTTTGTTTAAAAAATCTGTAGAAATCGGCCTAAATCTTTTTTAAAATCTGCATGAAATAGTTTTTCTTTCTAAAAAGCAAATAAATTTCGAAGCATTAAAAAAAAGCTTTGTCAAGTTAACTATCTGGAACAAAAGTTTTTGCTTTAGATTCCGCAGATTTAAAGGGTTTTCTTTTGAAATCTCTTCCTGAAATAGTTGCCAGAGAAGAAAAAAAACTTTTAATTTGCCAACCTTAAGTTACGGGCGTAGTTCAAGGGTAGAATAGCGGTCTCCAAAACCGTTGATGGGGGTTCGAATCCCTCCGCCCGTGCAAAAACAATAAATGACAACTTTGTCATGTAAAGCTTAAACATAAAAAAAGCTTCGTCTCTATAGGCGAAGCTTTTTTTAATATAAGGTAAACTTGAATTAATAATTATTTAGAGGCCGAAGCCAACCCTTAAATTCAATTTTTGGCGGTAATAATTTATGTTTATTGGTCTCAAAGATAATATAAACTAAAACGTAATAGTCTTAAAATTATAATAAATTTTTTCTGAGCAGATACTTTTTTTAAAGGTCTCATAATTAATAAAGTGACAATTTGACATTTTATAAGATTTGGCAGTACTTTTGCAATCCAACAGAAAGAAATAAAATGAAGTTTAAGAATATTTTTAAAAATAAAAGTAATATGACTACGGAAAATACAGAATTCGATCAGGAATTAGACGATGTAACGTTAGAGAACAATGCCAACGGAGAACAGTTAATTGTTGAAGAATTAAGTGTTGAGGAGCAATTAGCTAAAGACTTGGCTCACGAAAAAGATAAGTTTTTGAGATTATTTGCTGAATTTGAAAATTACAAAAAAAGAACTTCAAAAGAGCGTCTTGATTTATTTAAAACAGCAAATCAAGAGGTTTTATTGGCAATGCTTCCGGTTTTAGATGATTTTGACAGAGCGGCAGTAGAGATCAACAAGTCTGAGGATGAGAATTTGAAAAAAGGTGTTGAGTTGATTCACGAAAAACTGAGAAATACTTTAGTTTCTAAAGGTTTAGAGCAAGTTGAAATTCAAGCAGGAGATGCTTTCAATGCTGATATTGCTGAAGCAATTACCCAAATTCCAGCGCCGTCTGATAAATTAAAAGGGAAAATTGTTGATGTTATTGAAAAAGGATACAAATTAGGAGACAAAATTATTCGTTACCCTAAAGTTGTTGTAGGAAACTAAAAATGCAATAAGAATTTCAAATGCATTTTTGGATTTTGGAATTTTTAAGATTTGGAACTTAATCTAATTATGAAAAAAGATTTTTACGAAATACTAGGCATTTCAAAAAATGCTGATGCTGCCGAAATAAAAAAAGCATACCGAAAAAGTGCGCTTAAATACCACCCTGATAAAAATCCAGGCGACAAAGAGGCAGAAGAAAACTTCAAATTGGCGGCAGAAGCTTATGAAGTTTTAAGTGATCCACAGAAAAAAGCGAAATACGATCAATATGGTCATCAAGCATTTGATGGCTCTGGCGGATTTGGCGGTGGCCACGGCGGTATGAATATGGATGACATTTTCAGCCAGTTTGGTGATATTTTTGGTGGCGGATTTGGCGGTTTCGGAGGCGGAGGCGGAGGCCATCGTCGTGCGAAAGGAAGCAATCTTCGAATTAAAGTAAAATTAACTTTAGAAGAAATTGCAAATGGAGTGGAGAAAAAAGTAAAAGTAAAACGTAAAGTTCAAGCAAAAGGCGTAACGTATAAAACTTGTACGACTTGTAACGGTCAAGGACAAGTAATGCGTGTAACCAATACCATTTTAGGAAGAATGCAATCTGCATCTACTTGTCCTGCTTGTGGTGGTTCTGGTCAGATTTTAGATAAAAAACCTTCTGAGGCAGATGCTCAAGGAATGGTTCAAGAAGACGAAACAGTATCAATTAAAATTCCTGCGGGAGTTGTTGATGGTATGCAGTTAAAAGTTGCCAACAAAGGTAACGATGCTCCAGGAAACAGTATTCCAGGAGATTTAATTGTAGCGATTGAAGAAGTTGAACACGAATTCTTGAAGCGTGAAGGAGAAAACATCCATTTCGATTTATACATCAGTTTTCCTGAAGCAGTTTTGGGAGCTTCTAAAGATATTGAAGCAATCAACGGAAAAGTTCGTATTAAATTGGAAGAAGGAATTCAGTCTGGAAAAATCTTAAGATTGAAAGGAAAAGGAATTCCAAGTTTAAATGGTTACGGAAGCGGAGATTTATTGGTTCACGTAAATGTTTGGACTCCAAAAACATTAAATAAAGAGCAAAAACAATTCTTTGAAAATGCTTTAGCAGACGAACATTTTGTTCCAAGTCCAGAGAAATCAGAGAAGTCGTTTTTTGAAAAAGTAAAAGATATGTTCTCATAATCTGAACTTTTTTAAAGTTATAAAAATTAAAAACCCATTCTAGCATAAATTAGAATGGGTTTTTTGCGTAATATGCCACAATTTCGCTTCGAATTATTTACTTTTACAGTCGCTGAACCGTAACAGGCAAAGTGACGCAGTAAATCCTTAAAAATAGCATGAGTAACTTACTTGAAGTACATAAAGTCGTAAAAAAATACGGCAATTATGTAGCACTTAACGAAGTTTCATTAAATGTGCCAAAAGGCAGTATATATGGACTTTTAGGTCCGAATGGAGCCGGAAAAACTTCCCTTATCAGAATCATAAACCAAATTACATTGCCAGATAGTGGCGAAGTAATTTTGGATGGAGAAAGATTGCAACCCAAACATGTGCAAACTATCGGATACCTTCCAGAAGAAAGAGGTTTGTATAGTTCGATGAAAGTGGGAGAGCAATGTTTATATCTGGCTCAAATGAAAGGCCTTTCTAAGGCTGAAGCCAAGAAACAATTGGATTATTGGTTTGACCGATTAGGAATTCAAGGCTGGTGGAACAAGAAAATTCAGGAACTTTCTAAAGGAATGGCACAGAAAATTCAGTTTGTGGTTTGTGTTTTGCATAAACCAAAATTGCTAATTTTAGATGAGCCTTTCTCTGGATTTGATCCTGTAAATGCGAATGTTATTAAAGATGAAATTCTGGCATTGAAAGAACAAGGTTCTACTATTATTTTTTCGACGCACCGAATGGAAAGTGTAGAAGAGCTTTGTGAAAACATTGCTTTAATTCACAAATCCAATAAATTGATCGAAGGGAAAGTGGCTGATGTGAAACGTCAGTTTAGAACCAATAGTTTTGAAGTTGGAATTTTGACGAATAATGTTGAAGGTTTGATGTACGATATCACTCAAAAGTTCACGGTTTCGCCTGCTAGTTTTAAATCTTTAAATGATGATTTGAAATTAAATATTCAGATTGGAAATGCAAGTCCAAACGAATTATTGAATATTTTAACACAACGTGGACAAGTAACACATTTCGTAGAAAAAATTCCGAGCATAAACGATATTTTTATCCAAACGGTAACGGAAAACAAAAAATTAAATTCCAATAATTAAATTCCAAAATCCAAGTTTGGAACTTCGAGAGTTGGAATTTGGGATTTTAGATTTGAAAATTAAAAATATTTATGAGCATCATCTCGTTGATTATAAAAAGAGAATTTATTGCCAAAGTCCGCAATAAATCTTTTGTTGTCATGACATTTTTGAGTCCGCTTTTATTTGTGGCGATTGCTGTTTTTATTGGCTATTTAAGTTCGATGAAAGCAGAAACAAAAAGAATTGCAATTCATGACGAAACCGGACTTTTTGCGTCTGATTTTTTAAAAGAAAATAAAAAAGGAGCCGAATTCAAATATTTAAATTTATCTGAAATTGATGTAAAGGCTTTAAAAGATAGCATTACAAAAGAAAATTTCAACGGATTAATCGTTATTCCGAAAACAAAAGATATAAAAGATTTAGAAAGTAAAATTGAATTTATTTCTAATAATAGCCCGAGCATTTCTTTTGTTGAAAACACTCAAGATATCATTGGAAATAAAATTACAAAACTAAATCTGGAAGAAGCAAAACTAGACACTTTGGCCATCCAGAAAGCGCAGTCAGATGTAAATATTCATTTGGTTAAAGCTTCAGGAGAAGAAAGTCTGAAAGGTTTAAATGAAATTAAAATCGGAATCGGAGGCGCATTTGGTTACTTGATCATGATGTTTATTATCATTTACGGGAATATGGTAATGCGAAGCGTAATCGAAGAAAAAACAAACAGAATTATCGAAATCATTATTTCATCTGTAAAACCATTTCAGTTGATGATTGGTAAAATTGTAGGAACATCATTGGCTGGGATTTTACAATTTATGATTTGGGCGATAATTGGATTAGGATTGATGTTTGCAGCTTCGGCATTTTTCGGCGTGAATGTTCGTGTCCGACAGCCAGAATTTCTCCAGAATTAATGCAAAGTGCGCAGCATGAATTTGCTGGATCGGCCCAAATGTATATTGCTGAGTTATGGAATTTGCCAATTGCAAGTATCATAATCGGATTTGTAATTTATTTTATTGGAGGATATTTTTTATATAGCTCATTTTACGCAGCAATTGGAGCGGCAGTTGACAATCAAACCGATTCTCAGCAATTTTTGCTGCCAATTTTAATGCCTCTTATTTTGAGCGTCTATATCGGATTTTTTACAGTTGTAAACGATCCGCACGGAAGTGTTGCGGTTATCTTTTCAATGATTCCGTTAACTTCGCCAATTGTAATGCTAATGCGTATTCCGTTTGGCGTGCCGTGGTGGCAAATCGCAATTTCGGTATCATTATTGTTTGCTACATTTTTCCTTGTGGTATGGTTCGCTGCCAAAATTTACCGTGTAGGTATTTTAATGTACGGCAAAAAACCGACTTGGAAGGAATTGTATAAGTGGCTAAAATATTAATTTTAAAGATGCTAAGATACTAAGGTTCTAAGATGCTAAGTTTTTTAGCTTCTAAAAAAAAACTCAGAACCTTAGTATCTTAGCGTCTTTGAACCTTAGAAAAAAATGAGTAAAATACTAATTATTGAAGACGAAGCAGCGATCAGAAGAGTTTTGGTAAAAATTTTATCAGAAGAAAATGATGCGTATCAGGTTGATGAAGCTGAAGATGGTGTTGCGGGACTTGAAAAAATAAAAAACAACGACTATGATTTGGTTTTGTGCGATATCAAAATGCCAAAAATGGACGGTGTTGAGGTTTTGGAAGAAGTAAAAAAGATAAAACCAGAGATTCCGATGGTTATGATTTCAGGTCATGGCGATATGGAAACTGCGATTCAGACCATGCGTTTGGGCGCATTCGATTATATTTCGAAACCGCCAGATTTGAACCGTTTATTGAATACGGTTCGTAATGCTTTGGATAAAAAACAATTAGTAGTTGAAAATAAAATCCTAAAGAAAAAAGTTAGCAAAAACTACGAAATGATTGGCGACAGCGAATCGATTAATCATATCAAAGTGATGATTGATAAAGTGGCGCAAACAGAAGCGAGAGTTTTGATTACTGGACCAAATGGAACGGGAAAAGAATTAGTGGCGCATCAGTTACATGAAAAAAGCGAGCGTTCTAGTTTTCCGTTAATTGAAGTAAACTGTGCGGCAATTCCAAGCGAATTGATTGAAAGCGAATTGTTCGGACACGTAAAAGGTGCTTTCACATCGGCTGTGAAAGATCGTGCAGGAAAGTTTGAAGCAGCAGACAAAGGAACTATTTTCTTGGATGAAATTGGAGATATGAGTCTTTCGGCGCAAGCCAAAGTTTTGCGTGCTTTGCAAGAAAGTATGATTACGAGAGTTGGTGCTGATAAAGATATTAAAGTTGATGTTCGTGTTGTTGCAGCTACGAATAAAGATCTGAAAACAGAAATCGCAGAAGGCCGTTTCCGTGAAGATTTATACCATCGTTTGGCAGTGATTTTAATTAAAGTTCCGGCATTGAATGAAAGACGTGATGATATTCCAGCTTTGATTTCGCATTTTGCAGAAAAAATAGCTTTAGAGCAAGGAAATGCAGTTAAGTCATTTTCGGCGCAAGCCATAAAATTATTGCAAGAATACGATTGGACAGGAAATATTCGTGAACTTCGAAATGTAGTAGAAAGATTGATTATTTTGGGAGGAAACGAAATCTCAGAATCAGATGTGAAAATGTTCGCAAGCAAATAATGATTTGGAATCTAAATTCTAAAATCATAAATCTAAAATTTAGAAATGAAACTAAAAAAAATAAACGAGAAATTACAAGACGGACTAGTTGAAAATGGTTTAACGGAAGCGAATGCTTTGCAGTTGGAAACTTTTTCAACCATAAAAAGCGGAGCTGATTGTGTAATTATTTCTCCAAAAGGAAGTGGAAAAACAACAACGATTGTTTTAAATGTTATTCAGCAATTGGCTGGTAAAACCGAAGAATCGCCACGTGCTTTAATCATTGTAGAAGACAAAGCAAAAGTTTTGGAGATGGTTGAGCTTTTTGAGAAATATGGGAAATACACCAATTTGGAAATTTATGGTGTAAACGAAAAAGGCGACATGGATTATGATAAAAACTACGTTTCTACTGGAATCGACGTTCTAATTGGTACGCCAACTAAATTAAACGACATGTTTAGTACAGCGGGTTACAATGTAAATCGTTTAAAAATGTTTATTTTGGATGATGCAGATCCGATCTTGAAATTACGCCATGATCCAAAAATCACACGTATTTCTAATAGTATCGCCAAAGTGCAACGAATTATCTTTTCTGAAACTCTGACAGAGCGTATTGAAATTTTGGCAGATAAAATCATGGTTGAGCCTTATTTGTTTGATATGGATGAAGACGGAGAAGAGCTTGATGAAGACGAAGACGATATTGAAGAAGAATAATTTATAATAAAGTTTTCAGTCCCGGTTTTCAGTCTCAGTAACTGAAAAGCGGGATTTTTTATTAATTATCTGTTACATTTAGTTTTCAGTTTTAATAAACACTAAAAATGAAAACTGCGACTCAAAACTAATTTAGATATGGAGATTTTAAAAACGTTTAAATTTTTGGGAATTGTGCTTTTGTGCTTTTTTCTGATTATTTATGTTTTGATGATATCCTATTTTTATTTTAATCAGGTTGATTTAGTTTTCTATCGTTCAAAATTGCCTAAAGACTATAAATTTGATTATCAGCAAAAATTTGAAGAAATCAATATTTCTTCTTTTGATGGATTTGTGTTGAATGGATTATTGTTTAAAGCTGAAAACTCAAAAGGACTTGTTTTTTATCTGCATGGAAATGCTGGAACACTTGAAACTTGGGGTAAAATTGCAAAAATATACACCTCATTAGATTATGATATCTTTATCTTGGATTACAGAAGTTTCGGAAAAAGTGAAGGCGAAATAGAGAATGAAGAGCAATTGAGTAAAGATATTTCTATCGTATATAAGAAAGTGGCTGAGAGATACGCTGAAGATAAAATTATTATTGCAGGATATTCAATTGGTTCTGGTTTTGCCACAAAATTGGCATTAGAGAATAAACCGAAAGCTTTGATTCTTCAAGCGCCGTATTATAATTTTCTAGAATTATCTAGCTCTAGAGCGCCATTTTTTCCTGACTTTATGAAGAAATTTAGCTTGGAAACAAATCTTTATCTTCCAAGAATAAAAAGACCAATTTATATTTTTCATGGAACTAAAGATCAGTTAATTCCAATTGATAATTCAGTCAGGCTAAAGAAGTTATTAAAAGCAAATGTCTATTTTTATCCGCTGAAAAATCAAGAACATATTGGAGTAAATGAAAATGAAGATTTTCAAAAACAATTAAAAAGAATATTAGAATAAAAAAATAAAACGTTATGGGATTAATGAAAGTATTTTCTGGAAGTGAAGTTTTAGCAATTGCTTTGCAGGAAAGATTAGAAGAAGCTGGAGTAGAAACAGTAAAAAAAGACAATATTCAATCTGCACGTTTAGGAGGTTTTGGCCAGACAGATTTGGCAATTGAAGTATTTATACAAGAAACAGATTTTGCAAAAGCAAATCCGGTTATAGAAGAGTTTAGAATGAGTCTTTAAAAGTTTTCAGTTTTCAGTCGTAGTTTTCAGTTGTTACTGAGACTGCGACTGAAAACTGCGACTGAAAACTAAAAAAAATGCAATACAAAATGTTAGTGCTCGACATGGATGACACCTTGTTGACAGACGATCACAGAATATCAGATTTAAATAAAAAAGTAATATTAGAAGCACAAGCAAAAGGCGTTTACGTTGTTTTGGCTTCTGGAAGACCAACTACCGCAATGACAGCTTATGCAAAGGAGTTGGAATTAGATAAAAACGATTCGTATATGATTTCGTTTAACGGCGCAATAATCAGCCGTGTGAAAGATGATCTAATTTTGTTTGAACAGAAGTTAACTGTAGAGCAAATTCATGCGTTATACGATTATAGTGTAAAAAAGAATGCGCATATCATTACGTATTTAGACGACCAAATCATTAGCGAAACAGATTCTGAATATATTGAGGTAGAAAAAGAAATCACGGGAATGGCCGATCTTAAAGTTTCAAGCTTTAAAGATTATGTAGACAGACCAGCGGTTAAATGTATTTTGCTACAAGATCCAGCTTATTTAAAAACCTTGGAAAAAGATTTAATGGAGGCTATGCCACATTTAAGTGTTTCGATGTCTAAACCATTTTTCTTAGAAGCGGCACAGCAAGGCATTGATAAAGCAGCGAGTTTAAAACTTTTGGCAGAAAAGCTGGGTATTCATCAAAGTGAGATTATCGCCGTTGGAAACGCGGGGAATGACTTGACAATGATAGAATATGCAGGTTTAGGAGTTTGGGTAGATAATGTGAATCCTGAATTGCGTGATCGAGCAGATTTAATCGTAGCTTCAAATAATGATGATGGTGTTGCTGAAGTGGTGCAAAAATATATTTTAAATTAAATAAAAGATGAAAAATCCAATTGAAACAGAGCGTTTGCTTTTACGAGAATTAGAACTTTCTGATGCAGAAGGAATGTTTGAATTGGATTCTAATCCAAATGTGCATTTATTTGTCGGAAATAGACCTGTAAAACATATTGACGAAAGCATTGAATATATCAAATTTGTTCATAAACAATATAAAGATCTTGGCACAAGAAGATGGGCTGTTGTTCTTAAGGAAACCAATGAATTTATTGGCTGGTCTGGAATCAAATTTATTACAGACGAGATCAATAATCATAAAAACTTTTATGAGCTAGGATATCGTTTTATCGAAAAGCATTGGGGAAAAGGTTATGCAACCGAAGCAGGAAGAGCTTTTATTGATCATGCTTTTAACGAAATGAAAGTAGAAGTGCTTTATGCTTACGCAGATGCAGGAAACGAAAACTCAAGAAAAATTCTGGAGAAATTAGGCTTTCATTTTGTGAATTCTTTTGAATACGATGAAGAATTAGAAGTTTGGTACGAACTTAAGAATCCAAACAGAATTTAAATAAAAAACGAATTCCAAATCTTTACATACTTAAAAGTCAGTAAAGATTTGGAATTAATTAAGAAGTAATATTTGTAAATATTATTTTTTAGCTACAGAAACAAAATATTTATTTCCGTCACCCATAGTTAATTTTACACGCTCGTCGCAAAGATCGATTGCAAAATTGGCACTTTCGTAGCAGCTGCAAGTCGTATTTTTGTCTTTGGACATTTCTGTTTTACAGTTGTTGTTTTTAAAGCTTGCTAATTGCGGAGTGTATAAACTAACCAAGTCGGTAGAAGCGGTTACTAAAGAAATGATACTTGCAGAATTGTTGTTTGTAATTCTGTATACAATTCTATCGGTATAATTTACTTCGTTAACTGTTACTTTACGAATGTAGGTATAAGCTGTAGATCCTTCACCAGGTTCTTTAACTTCAAACTTAAACCCAACTGCACGAATAGCAACATCAAATTGCTGTTGTGAGTTAAAGCTTGCCCAAGTCGTCAATGTGCTAATAGTAGGAAATGGATTTGCATTTGCGGCTGGAGCACTAGTTTGCGCTTGCGAACTAAATACGGTTAAGAACATCAAGCAGATTGTGGGTAAAAATGCTTTCATAAAGCGTGGTATTTGTATTTTAATTTTGCCTACTCTCTTTGGTTTTCGGCTTTCCCATTTCATTTTGTAACACAAAACAACAACATAACGAGTAAAATTCAAAATTGTTATGCCCGAATTATTATTAAATTAATTAAAGCTTATCAAAATTCTTTAATGTAGCTCAATTTTGAATTACATTCATAACAATGGTAAATGTAAGAAATTTAGAATTTAAAACCGAAAAAAATGTATTTAATCGATAAAATTTGCATTTAATCGATTATTTTGTCATTTAATTCTTATCAGAGTGTTAAAATTTCAATAATAGCACACTCACATTTTTTTTTAATAAAAATAGAAAAAATTAGCTTTCAAATGTTTCTAAATTAATATTAGTGTCAAATTATTGATTCGAAGTAGATTAATTGCTTTCTTTTGATGAATATTGTTTGTAAATTTGCAGCCTTAAATTTTTTGACAACGATTTCATTAATTTAAGCAGATTATGGAAAACAGAAAAAAAGTTGCCTTTTATACACTGGGTTGTAAACTGAATTTTTCAGAGACTTCTACAATTGCCAGAAATTTTAATGACGAAGGTTTTGACCGCGTCGATTTTGAAGAAATAGCAGATATTTATGTCATTAATACTTGCTCTGTAACAGAAAATGCAGATAAGCAGTTTAAGCAGGTAGTTAGAAAAGCAATGAAGCTGAATGAAAAAGCTTTTGTTGCTGCTGTTGGATGTTATGCACAATTAAAACCTGAAGAATTAGCGGCAGTAGACGGTGTTGATTTGGTGTTGGGTGCAACAGAAAAATTCAAAATCACGGACTATATCCATGATTTGAGCAAAAACGATATGGGCGAAGTTCACTCATGCGAAATTGCTGAAGCCGATTTCTATGTAGGAAGTTATTCTATTGGAGATCGTACCAGAGCATTCTTAAAAGTTCAAGACGGTTGCGATTATAAATGTACCTATTGCACAATTCCGTTGGCAAGAGGAATTTCTAGAAGTGATGCTTTAGAAAATGTTTTAAAAAATGCCAAAGAAATTTCGGCTCAAAATATCCGTGAAATTGTTTTAACGGGTGTAAATATTGGTGATTACGGAAAAGGGGAGTTCGGAAACAAAAAACACGAACATACTTTTCTAGATTTAGTTCAGGCTTTAGATAAAGTAGAAGGAATTGAGCGTTTGAGAATTTCGTCTATCGAACCGAATTTATTGAAAAACGAAACGATCGAATTTGTTTCTAAAAGCAGAACTTTTGTACCGCATTTTCATATTCCGTTGCAATCAGGAAGCAATGATATTTTGAAATTGATGAAACGCCGTTATTTACGTGAAGTTTATATTGACCGTGTCAATAAAATTCGCGAAGTAATGCCACATGCTTGTATTGGTGTAGATGTGATTGTTGGTTTTCCTGGAGAAACAGACGAACACTTTTTAGAAACGTATCATTTCTTAAATGAATTGGATATTTCGTATTTACACGTATTTACGTATTCTGAAAGAGATAATACCGAAGCTGTTGATATGGAAGGCGTAGTTCCTTCAAATGTTAGAGCAAAACGCAGTAAAATGCTTCGTGGTTTGTCAGTTAAAAAACGTCGTGCTTTTTACGAAAGCCAGTTAGGCACAAACAGAACGGTACTTTTTGAAAGCGAAAATAAAGAAGGATACATTCATGGGTTTACTGAAAACTACGTAAAAGTAAAAACACCTTGGAATCCAGAATTAGTAAATACTTTGCAAGAAATCAATTTGACAAAAATAGACGAAGACGGAAGTGTACGTTTGGAGTTTTTGAATAAATTGGCAGAAGCGTAAAAAATATACTCAAAGTATTTGTCATTCCGAGGAACGAGGAATCACACTCGAAACTCTACAAAGATTGACAATTATAGCATACGGAATTACTAGTGTGATTCCTCGTTCCTCGGAATGACAAAAAAAGCCTCTTATTAGAGGCTTTTCTGTTTTTATAAATTATTCATTTTCCTGAACAACCAATTTCAAAGAATTAATATAATCGGTATCAAATTCTATAACTCGAATTTTTTCGGGATTAAAACTTAATTCTCCTCCAAACTGACCTTGCGTATCTAAAAAATCGATAGTCAATTCTTCCTCATTTAATTCGATTAATTTTCCTAGATAAGCAGATTTAGATGATTTTTTTGCAATCTGAAAAATGCCATATTTTTCAGAAATAAATTTAATAATCGAAGCCAAATCTTTAATCGGGATAATATCATCCGAATTAATTTTTAATCCTTTCATCCGAATTACTTTTTCTGTAAAAGCCAAATAGTGATCTCGGTTAACAGCTTCAATGTTTTTATTTCTCAAAATAACAAAACCATCCAAAATAAAATCTACAGGATTATTTCGAAGCAAAATCCATTCATCAGAATAATCAATAAGAAATCCGGAGAAAATCTGTTTTTTATCCTGAAATTCTATTTCGACCAATTGTCTTAAATATTGTTCCATCATGTTTTTTTAAATTCCAATAATTTAGTTTCAAATTCCAATATTTAAATTCCAAACTCCAATTACTTTGAGATTGGAATTTGGAATTTCAAAAATTTAGAATTTATTCTTTATGGGTTAGTAGACCAGATGCTGCTATTTTTAATAAACACCCTTCGGTTTAATTTTAATTGAGCAATGATTAAATCTGCCATATCTTCAGACTGCATTACTTTTTCTGGATTTCCGTCAGTTAAGTTTAAATCTTTTGCCATGTCAGTTGCAACGGTACTTGGTGTTAGCGCCGTAACACGAATATTGTGTTTTCTCATTTCCTGCATCAAAGAATCAGTTAAACCTAAAACTGCAAATTTAGAAGCACTGTAAGCACTTGTCAAAGCGTTTCCGTTTAATCCAGCAGTCGAAGAAATATTGATAATGTCTCCAGTTTGTCTTTCGATCATATTTGGGATAATGGCACGAGTAGTGTAATACGTTCCCATTAAATTCACCTGAATAATTCTTTCCCATGCTTCTGGCTCTAATTCTAAGAATTTTCCAAAAGAAGCAATTCCAGCGCTATTGATTAAAATGTCAATGCTTTTAAATTCTGCGATAGCTTTTTCAACAGCAGAATTGATAGAGCTGATGTCAGAAACATCGGCAGACAAAGCCAAAGTTTTTACACCCAGTTTAGCCGTTTCTTCTGCCAGTTGATCGATATCACTTTTTGTTCTCGAAACTAAAATTAGATTTACGCCTTCTTTAGCCAAAGCAATTGCTACAGCTTTTCCAATTCCTTTTCCTGCGCCCGTAATAAAGGCATTTTTATTTTTTAAGTCGGTCATGATTGTATTTTTAGAAATGCAAAAAGCATCATTTTAAGTCTTACAAAAATAAGGTTTTGAAAACTAAAATGATGCTTTAAAAGATATTCTTAATCTAAGTTTAACAACTTTCTGTTATTCTTTCAGAACCATGTCTATACACATTACGGCTCCTAAAATTAACTGTCTCAACGGACTATCGGCTGCTACTGTCTCTTCAATTTGAAGTGCATAATTATCAGCACTTGTAAAAAACTCTTTTCCTAATCCAGCCCATTTTTTATTTACTTGCGCTAATTGTTTGCCTTCATGAGAGAATTTAAAATCCCAACCCGTCCATTTTCCTTGAAGCGTTGCAATTGGTTTTTCGTTTTTATCCAGGATATCAAACTTTCCTCCAATAGAAAAGAATTTTTGTTTGAAAGTTCCAACCAAACGATCTTTTTCGTCCAAAACTTCAACGGTCGATCTAAAGATGGCAACACCTCTTCTTACTGTTATTAATTTTTCTCCAGAAGCAGTTGTAATTTCAACATTAAATGGAGTGGCTCTTTTATAATCTGTAAAACGAAATACTTTGGTGAAAAAACCAAGATTGTTTTCTCGGCAGTTCATTATAATTTGATTGGTTTCTGGGTGATAAATATCGTAATTGTTTGCAGCTTTGAACATTCCAACATGTTCTTTTACTAAAAATAGATTTTGGCTTAAAATAGGATTCATACGTGTGTAAAATAAGTTTTAAAAATGAAGCGGCAAATGTAATATAATATTTATTAATTATACTATTTAGAAGTTTCAACCAAACGAATAAATTCGGCTTTATAACCTTCGCCATCATTTGAATTTCCTTGTTTGGCTAATTTTATAATTTCTTTCGAAGATTTGTCAGCGATTAATTTTGAATCTCGCAGTTTCAATCCGAACCAAGCTACGGCAGAACTAAATTTCATATCATCACTTGCTTTTTCTAAAATCACCGATTTGTTTTCGATTACCTGAACCATTTCGATGCTTTCATCACCATCAGGCTTTTTGTAACGGAATTTTATTGTAGCCAATTCATTGCTGTAATTAGTAGAACTATTTTCTGTTTTAGTATATTTTAGAGCATCAGGCTGTTCGGCTAAATAATCACTTTTTACTCCAGTTGGAATAATTTCATACAAAGCTGTAACCGTATGATTGCTGCCCAATTCTCCTGCATCAATGGCGTCGTTTTTAAAATCTTCTGGACGCAATTTTCTGTTTTCGTAACCAATTAATCTATACGCCTGAACTTGTTTTGGATTAAATTCAATCTGAATTTTTACATCTTTCGCGATAGCAAACATCGAACCTTTGAATTCTTTTCCTAAAAAACGATTGGCTTCTTGAATGTTATCGATGTAAGCATAATTTCCGTTTCCTTTATCAGCCAAAATTTCCATTTTGCTGTCCTTGTAATTTCCCATTCCGTAACCTAAACAAGTTAAGAAAACGCCTGTTTTTCTTTTTTCTTCAATTAATTTTTCCATATCAGAATTAGAAGAACTTCCAACGTTAAAATCTCCGTCGGTAGCCAAGATTACTCTGTTGTTTCCGCTTTTAATGAAATTTTCAGTTGCAATCTTATAAGCCAATTCAATTCCTGCTCCGCCGGCCGTACTTCCTCCAGCTTGCAAATTATCCAATGCATTAATAATTGTTTTTTTCTCATCTCCAGAAGTTGGCGGTAAAACCATTCCCGCAGCACCCGCGTAAACTACAATTGCTACTTTATCTTTTGATCTTAATTCGTTAACCAAAATTTTTAATGATTGTTTTAATAAAGGCAATTTGTTCATGTCTTCCATAGATCCAGAAACATCAATCAAGAAAACAAGATTTGAAGCGGGTAAATCTTCAGTTGGAATGTTTTTTCCTTGTAAACCAATTTTCAATATTTTGCTATTGGAGTTCCAAGGCGAATCGCTCACTTCGGTATTGATCGAAAACGGATGCTCGTTTTTGGGCTGCGGGTACGTATATTTAAAGAAATTAACCATTTCTTCTACACGAACGGCATCTTTTGGTACTTTCTGTCCGTTGTTTAAAAAACGTCTGATATTCGTATAAGAAGCATTATCGACATCTATAGAAAAAGTTGAAAGTGGTGCTGTTTTAGGGCTTTCGAAAGCATTCTCAACAAAAGCATCATAATCTTCCTGAGTTGGTTCAGTCGGAATTGGCATAATGTTTAATTTTTTGTCCAATTCTTTTTCTGAAAGGTTTTTGTAGATTTCATTTTTGGTTGAAATTACTACAACACCATTTGAAGCTTTGTTTCCATAAATCGAAGTTGCCGCTTGGTCTTTTAAAACCGAAACATTATCAATATCATTCGGATTAATTTTTGCCATTTGATTGGCTTTCACTTTAACTCCGTCAACAATATACATCGGTTCGTTTTTTGGAGAAATTGTAGCATTTCCGCGAATAGCAATTGGAGCTGGCATAGCAGAATATGCGATAGAATTTTGAGTTTGAATTCCTGCAACTTTTCCTTTAAGTGCCTGCTTAGCGTCTTTTTTCTCTCTCTTTCTTTCGGCACGAGCATAACTTCGGTCTTCATATTCAGAATGGGCAGTTCCATAGCCAACAACTACAACTTCGCTTAAAGTCTGATTATCTGGAAGAAGTTTTATATTAATAATATTTGAGTTCTGAATCTTTTGGCTTTGGCTTTTGTATCCAATGAAGCTGAAAACCAGCATATCGCCAGTTTTGGCTTGAATGCTGTATTGACCATCAAAATTGGTGTAAGTATTAGCTTTTGTGGTCTGATTTATAACGGTTACGCCTGGAAGCGGCTGTTTTGTTTCATCTGAAATGATTCCCGTAATTGTTCTTTCTTGTGCCATGCTTACGAAACATATAAGCATAGCAATGGCTGATGAAATAAGTTTTAGACTTTTCATGATAATAAGTTTTAAGATTAATGTTTTGATTTTGCTTTGTCAAAGCTGCAGACTTTGACAAAGCATAAGATTATTTTTTCGGAGCTGGTTTTCCGTTTTTAGTAGTGATAATAAGAACTCCTTTTTTCCCTCGTTCGCCGTATTTAGAAGTAGCTTCGAGGTGCCTGCAAAATAGTTATGGTTTTAATTTCCTGTTTGTCTAAAGGTGCATAAGGACTTGTTGGGTTTTTGCCAAATAAATCTTCTTCAGAGTAATAGATGCCATCGATAATGTACAAAGGATTGTCTAGAACTACTAGAGACTCCACATTTTCAGGCTGTAAATTAGACATTTCTGCTTGCATCATTTTGTCTCTTTTAGCATCGTCACTGTGTGCCATAGCATTTCCGTTAAGAATTACCAAAGGAGCATTTTTCTTAGCTTTTTGAGCGGGTGCGGCTGCGTAAGCAACTTTTGCAGATTGTCTGTCTAGATAACTTCTTTCTTCGAAAGCATCTTTTTTTGAAGAACTAGCATCTTCTTCATCAAAACTTTCACTTATTGCGAATTTTGCAGGAATAGTAGCTTCTGCATCAATTTTTGGTGTTGCAACAGCTTGAATTGGTTCTGCTTTAGGAATCATTGTTTCTTGAATCGCAACTCGTTCTTTATTTTTAGTTTGATTTTCTAAAATTTTAACCGCTTCTTCATTAGAAACTATTTCTGAATCTGAAGATGGAGTTGCCACTTTTTTATCTAAAATTGGTTTTTCAAATTGTTTGATTTCTTTTGCATCAAAAACCACTTTTGGTGTTTCTGTTACAGTTTCTTTATCTGAATGTAAAAATTGATAACCTAAAGAAATAAGTAAAAGAAGAGAAGCCGCAATTGCAATTTTCTTCCATAAAGCAATTGTTTTTTTATCTTCTTTTTTGTCCAGTTTTTCTTCAACACGCGACCAGACTTTTTCCATTCCTGGAAAGTCTTGAAACTCGGCTTTTTGCGAAGCTTCTTTTATTTTATCGAATAATTTATCTTGATTGTCCATGACTATTTTGCTTTTTGATAATACAGTTTATTAACCAGTTCTTTCAGTTTGGTCTTAGCGGCATTCAATTGTGATTTTGAGGTGCCTTCAGAAATCTTTAGCATTTCGGCTATTTCTTTATGAGAGTAACCTTCAATAACAAAAAGGTTAAAAACAGTTTTACAGCCGTCAGGAATGTGGTTTAATAAATTAAGTAGATCTTCTTCTTCCAACGTATTCAGTTCATCGACAGAAGGCTGAGAAATCAGCTTTATGTCGTCTAAATACATGTTGAAGTTGGTTGCTTTTCTAATACTTGCCAAACAATGATTTACAGTTATTCGTCTAGCCCAAGCTTCAAAAGCATACGCTTCTTTTAATTGATCCAGTTTGGTGAAAATAGTAAAGAAAGAATCGGCTAATGCTTCTTCAATTTCTTCTTCCTTTTTTAAATATCTTTTGCAAAGGCGGTACAACTTAGGCGCCATGTATTCGTACACCTCACGCTGGGCGTCGCGGTGCATTTTTTTACAGTTTGCTATTTGAGTCTCGTTTATCACAATTGTTGTCTTTCTTGTATAGAGAGATAAAAAGATAAAAAGGTTGGGATGGGGGTGAAAAAAATATTAAAATATTTTTTTTGGGTTCAAAGTTACAAAGTTACGAAGGTTTTATTGTAGAGGCGAACTGCAGTGCGTCTACGGAAAGAATATCAAATTATGGGTTCTCTCATTTTAGACGCACTGCAGTGCGTCTCTACGTTAATATTGTAATCAAAATATTTTGTGTTTCTCTGCGAAAATCTTTGCGAATCTCTGTGTAATAGCTCTTTCGCAAAGATTCGCAAAATATTATTTAATCGGTAATGTCAATTTATAAATTTTTGTTTCTAAAAGCTCTGTGTCATTGTCTTCGCAAAGCAAAAACTCGATTTTATTATTTTCTTTTTTGTATAAAGTTAGACCTTCAAATTTATTGGTTGCCGTAATTTTTTGAGTGAAATCTATTTTCATCGTTTTAACGTCTATTCTTCCAATGAAACTTCCTAAGATTTCTCCGTCATCATAAGTTGATTTGGTATCTTCAGCAGTTGAAAGGAAATAAATTTTATCATCGACCAACACAGCATCGGTAAAACTGGAACGAACGCCTTTTATTTTTGGCAGTTTGTAATTGACCGAAATCAGCGCAAATTCTTCTCCGAGGTTTTTGGCGTGAATGGTAAAAATGGTGTTTTTGTTGGTAGCGCCATTTCCTCGATTGAATAAATACCAATTTTCTCCATCAAAAATAGCGCCTTCCAGATTAAAATCTTCGGGTTTTATTTCTCCAAAGCTCTGCATTACTGCATACAAATCGACTAAATTATTCTTTTGTAAAACCGTTTTGGATTTAATATCAAATTCGATCATTTTATTTCGGTTTTCGGTTGAACCAGAACCAAAAACATACAATGTGTCGTTATGATGCGTTAGAGATTCAAAATCAGGTTTTAGATTTTTAGGAATATTTTGCGTCGGATTATCAATTAAAGCGTGTTGATTTAATTGCTGATTCTGCATATTGTATTCGTAAAGAAATCCGCTGTTGTCGCCAATTACATAAAGTGCGTCATTATTGTAAAATAATCCCGATGCCGAGCCGATTCCGATAATTTGAAATAATATTTCTAATGTGAATTTTTCCATGAAGTTTTATTTTGAAGCCTTTAGTTTATCTTGACTTTATCTTTTTAAATATATTGTTTTTTTCGGCTTCTGAAGTTATTTTTTCAAGAATATCAACGATTAGTTTACTTTTTAGATTGATGTTGTTTTTGTAATTTATATTTATAAAGTTTCCATCTTCTTTTTGTAAATCAAAATCATCAAATCGTTTTTCTGTTATATTTCCTTTTATAATAATTCTTAAGTTTTGAAAACTTGAATGACTTCTGGCCATCGTGTGTTTTATTTTTTTTGATTTTTGTATGGTCACATATTCAAAAGGTTTGATTATTTCATGTTCAATTAAAGTTTTATTAGAGAAATAAGTTTCCCAAAAAGAATCGTCTTGAAGTATGATTTTTGAATATTCATCACAATAACCAAGTTTAGAAAAGTAGGTTTTGTCTTTTTCTTTCCAAAAAACATATATGGGATGATTTGTTAAATCGGCAATACAAATCTCGCCTTCGTTTTCAGAAAGTTCAACAATGGGAATACTTCCAGTTGAGTAAGTTTCGTAGGTAAACAAAGTATCTGTTTTTTGGGTTTTGATAAAGTCTGAAACTAAGTCATTAAGGTTAATTTTTAGATTAGTTTGCGCATTTATAATAAATGGTAAGAACAGAATGAAAATGATAATTCTTTTTGTCATTATGAATTTGAAATATTTGAATTGTTCTTTTGAAAACGAATGCCTAGCCCTGATAGTAATGGAAATACTTTGAAAAGAAATTGCATTTTTTCCTGACATAAGAAAGCGACCAACGGAAGCTCTTGTTATGGCTTTGGAAAAAAGCAGTTTATTGAAAAGTATTGCAATGAATAGCAGGAATATGCTTCGTAAAATTACTATATTTATAAGACAAAAAATGAAAAAGATATGAAATCAATAGATCCGAAAGATTTTAAAGTTGTAGATAAAATAAAGCTTAAAGAAATTCCAACTGTTTTGGATGTTAAAGCAGATGACGAGGAAAAAGAAGAAAAATTAGATAGGGTACAAGCCAAATTAAGTGATTTGCAAGACGTAATGTACGCGCACAACAAATACAGTGTTTTGATTTGTCTGCAAGGAATGGATACTTCGGGGAAAGATAGTTTGATTCGAGAAGTTTTTAAGGAGTTTAATCCGCGTGGAGTAGTGGTGCATAGTTTTAAAACGCCCACTTCAACAGAACTGGAGCATGATTATTTATGGCGCCATTATATTGCGCTTCCAGAAAAAGGAAAGTTTGCCATTTTTAATAGAACCCATTATGAAAATGTTTTGGTAACCCGTGTGCATCCTGAATATGTCTTGGCTGAAAACTTACCTGAAATTAATTCTGTAGACGATATTACGCCTGATTTTTGGAAAAATAGAATTGAACAGATTAATAATTTTGAAAAGCATATTTCTCAAAACGGAACAATCGTAATGAAATTCTATCTGCATTTGAGCAAAGAAGAACAGCGCCAGCGTTTATTGCGTCGTTTGGAGGAAGAAAAACACAATTGGAAATTTTCGCCTGGAGATTTAAAAGAACGTGGCTATTGGGATGAATACATGAAGTATTATGAAGAAGCAATCAATAAAACATCGACTTCGCATGCACCATGGTATATTATCCCTGCAGATGATAAAGAAATGTCACGCTATATTGTAGCAAAAATTATTTGGGAAGAAATGAAAAAACATACCGATATTAAAGAACCTGAGTTAGACAAAAAAACGGCTGCCAATATTGAATTGTATAAGAAAGAATTAGGAGAAAAATAATGGAACAATTGAGATAATTAGTCAATTTGATAATTTTTTTAGGACAAGACACAATAATAAAAAACCCGACAGACCATTCAGGCTGTCGGGTTTTTACCAAAAACAAAATAATAAATTAAACCTATTTTTTATAGTTTAAAACCATAAGCAACACGTAATGCTACTTGATTGGTTCTAAAATCGTGATAATCTTCGTAACGAACACTTAAGTCGATGTACTTGTTGGCATAACCAATTCCTGGAGCCCATAAAAAAGTTGTTTTATCGTAACCATTTGTTACTGCAAAACCAGCACCCAGTTCTCCTAAAACATAAAATTGATCTTTTAAGACAAAAGCTTTAAAACCTGCTTTGGCCGGAATAAATCCAAGATCTTTTATGTTGTTTCCAAGGTCATCTTTTCCCATAAATAGGTTTGTAAATCCCGTTGTTAAAGTCAAAGATGTTTTCTTAGAAAGATCATATTGTAAACGAACGTCTCCCCCAAGAGCCCAGTCGTAATCACCGTCGGTCGGTAATCCTCCATTTAATCCGACTCCTAATCTAAAACCCTGATCGTAATTTTCTACTCCGCTCTCTTGAGCAAAAGTTGTGTTGGCAAATAAAAACGCGAACGCAGCTAGGCATAACATCTGTAATTTTTTCATGGCTTATATTTTTGAAATTTCTATGATGTAAAATTATATTGGAGGCGTTTGGAGTTTGTTATACAATTTTTAAAAATCGTTACATAATATTGAGTTCGTCTTATTTTTGTCTTAAAATTGGCATATATTTTTATTGATAGGATAGAATTCGAAGCTTCTGACTATCTTTGCGCACAAAATAGAATAAAAGTGAATTTAAAGCAGTACACCAAAGAGTTTTCGTATAATTTGAGACTAGCCTATCCCGTAATTTTGGGTATGGTCGGACATACTTTAATTGGTATTGTCGATAATATAATGGTTGGTAAAATTGGAAGTACAGAATTGGCGGCAGTTTCACTTGGTAACAGTATGATTTTTATAGCCATGTCTTTAGGAATTGGATTTTCTACAGCCATTACGCCAATCGTTGCCGAAGGTGATGCAGAGAAAAACGATACCAAAATTCGTTCTGCTTTTCATCATGGATTATTTCTATGTACGATTCTAGGACTGGTACTTTTTACGGTTATCATGTTTGCTAAACCAATTATGGAATTGTTAAAACAGCCAGAAGATGTTATTGTACTTGCAAAACCTTATTTAGGATGGGTCGCTTTTTCTTTGATTCCGCTTGTAATGTATCAGGGGTATAAGCAATTTGCAGACGGAATGTCTTTGACAAAATATTCGATGTATGCTATGGTAATGGCAAATGTGCTTCACGTAGGTATAAACTATGTTTTGATTTACGGAATCTGGATTTTTCCAAAAATGGGAATTATTGGCGCAGCATTAGGAACCGTAATTTCGAGAATATTTTTGGTAATGTTCATGCATATTATGCTTTCGCGAAGAGACGATTTAAAGCGATTTTTTAAAGGTTTTAGTTTTAATGAAATCAAAAAAACTATGATCAAAAAAATTATCAGTATCGGATTTCCTTCTGCAATGCAGATGCTTTTTGAAGTGGTTTTGTTTACCGCTTCGATCTGGCTTTGCGGGAACATCGGAAAAACAAGTCAGGCTGCCAATCAGATTGCTTTGAGTTTGGCTTCGATGACTTTTATGTTTGCAATGGGATTAAGCGTGACATCTATGGTGCGTGTAAGTAACCAAAGGGGATTGATGGATTATAAAAAGCTGATTGTTGTTGCGCGTTCTATCTTTTTGCTTGCTATAATCTTAGAGACTGTTTTTGCAATTTTCTTTATTATTTTCCACGATTATCTTCCATATATTTTCTTAAATATGGAAAATACAGGGCAGATTTTAGATAACGAAGAAGTTATTCGCATTGCTTCAAAACTGCTTTTAATTGCAGCTGTTTTCCAGATTTCTGACGGAATTCAAGTTGTGGTTTTGGGCGCTTTACGCGGATTACAAGACGTAAAAGTTCCAATGTACATTACTTTTGTAGCCTATTGGGTTATTGGTTTTCCGATTTCCTATTATTTAGGAGAACACACAGAATTGAAAGCACAGGGAGTTTGGGTTGGACTTTTGGCCGGATTGACTGCAGCGGCAATTTGTCTTTATATTCGTTTTCATTACTTGACAAAGAGATTAATTGCGAAATCAGATATAGAATAATTAAATTTGAAAAATATATTTCACTGATTTTGAAGGTTAAAACAAGAGAAATCGGTTTTAAAAAATAATAATCAATTACTAAAAAAATAAACAAATATGGAATTACCTAAATTTTTACTTGGAGATAACACAGATTTTCCAGACGATATTTTTATCATTCACTTAGATTATCCAAGATTTATAATCAATTTGAAAGATGATGAGGTGGAGTTTTTAGAAGAAGCTGAAGATCTTGACGAAGCAGAATTAAATGCCGAAATGGAAGATTTAATTGAAAAAGCAAATGAGTTTTATGACAGAGAAATAAACCGTTACGAAGAGTAATTTGTTTCTCTAATTTTACGTTCTTATAACTATCTTAATGAAAAACTTACGTTTCTTAAAACCGATTTTTAGTTTCATCGCAATCGGATTATTGATTACCACTCTAAGTCGAATATTTTTATTTTTTCTTTTTAAAGAAAGAGTAGTTCAAACGCCAGATTTCTGGTATATTTTTCCAATCGGTCTTCGAATGGATTTGATATTACTTTGTTATTTGTCGTTTCTTCCAGCATTACTAATTACATTTTTGCCGAATAAATGGCTAAAATTTACCAATAAGTTTCTGGTAGTATATAGTTTTCTGTTTCTGTTTTTAATTCTTTTTGTAGAATTAGCTTCGCCAGATTTTGTAAAACAATATGATACACGTCCCAATAAGATTTTCTTAGATTATCTTATTTATCCAAAGGAAGTAGTAGGAATGCTTTTAAAAAGTTATCTGACTTCTATAATCGTAACATTTTTAATTTTAGGAGTTGCGCTTTATTTTGCTGTCAAAAAAGGAAAACAATTATTCTATACTTCAAGTGCAGAATACAAATTCAAGTTAATGATATTTCCATTAGTAGCTTTTTTATTGTTTTTTGGAGCACGTTCTAGTCTAACTTCAAAACGTCCTATTAATGCGAGTAATGCTGTTTTTTCTACCGATCAATTAACAAACGCTCTTGGATTAAATTCATTTTATACGGTTGCTTTTGCTGCCTATTCAATCAAAAATGAAGGAAATACAAAAATGTATGGAAAAATGGATGAAGCAGAAGCTATTGCTCGTGTAAAAAAATACATGATCGCAGGGCCGAAGGATTTTACCGATACTGAAATTCCGTTTTTGCATGTCCAGCAACCAGATTCTTTATTAAAGAAACCTTACAATTTAGTAATCTTTTTGCAAGAAAGTTTAGGCGCAGAGTACGTTGGAATTTTAGGCGGAAAACCATTAACGCCAGAATTTGATAAATTATCTAAAGAAGGAACATTATTTACTAATTTGTATTGCACAGGAACCAGAAGTGTTCGCGGAATTGAAGCAGTAGTGACTGGGTTTTTGCCTTCGCCATCTGAAAGTGTCGTAAGATTAGGAAATTCACAGCAAGGCTTTTTTACCTTAGCAGATGCTTTAAAACAAAAGGGGTACGACACCAGTTTCATTTACGGAGGAATGGCCAATTTTGATAATATGGCTTCATTTTTTAATGGAAATGGTTTTCAAGATATTGTTGATCAAACCGATTTTGAATCCGATGGAAATAAATATGCCTTTAAAGGAACTTGGGGATATTCTGATGAAGATTTAGTAACCAAAGCCAATCAGTATTTTAAATCAAAAGGAGACAAACCGTTCTTTTCCTTAATGTTCTCGACTTCCAATCACGAACCTTTTGAATATCCTGCGGGAAGAATTAAACCTTATGATAAAAAGCCTAACACGGTAAATAATGCCATGAAATATGCTGATTTCTCTATTGGAAAATTCTTTGAAATGGCCAAAAAGGAGGCTTATTTTAAAAATACAATTTTCATTGTAATCGCAGATCATAATACGAGAACATACGGCAAAAATTTAGTTCCAATAAATAAATTCCATATTCCAGCATTTATTATGGGGCCAGGAGTTCCAAAAGGAGCAGTTTATGACAGATTGGCAAGTCAAATTGATATTCCGCCAACACTGTTAGGGTATTTAGGAATGCCTTTTGAAACCCCAATGGTAGGACGCAACTTGACAAAGTTAGATTCAAAAGTACAAGGAAGATCTATCATGCAGTTCAACGACATTAATGCATTTAGAGTTGAGAATCAAGTTGTAATCATGCAACCCAATTTGAAACCATTACAATTTGAAATCAAAAATGATACAACTTTAATTCCAGTTAAATTAAACGAAGATTTAGCAAAAGATGCCTTAGCGCATGTTATTACAGCAGGGAATTTGTATAAAGAGAGTAAGTATAAATTAAGAAAAAAATAATTATAACTTGATTAACTAGAAAATGAATACTAGGGGAACATTTGAAATAGGTTGTAAAAAGATTTATGATCATCTAGTTAATTTTGGTTTTAAATCTGTTAAGAAAGGTCAATTGCTTAAAAAAAAATCAAGCGATGGTGAATTTATTTATGAAATATATTTTCAGTCAAGTTTACGAAATTGGAGTGGAAGTATTTCTATTTGGCCTCATATTTCTGTCAGTTCAAATTCACTAAAAAAATGGCAGATAGAAAAGTATAATTCTGATGAAGAAAGTGGATTGATTTTTTCAACTAGATTAGAAAATTTGACACCATTAAAAAATAAAAATACTGATTGGAATATTGCTCAAAACAATCAGGAAAATATAATTCCTAGGTTATGTGAACTAATTGAAAAACATGCAATTCCTGTTTTCGAAAGATTTGAAAATATAGATAATCTGTTAGAGGACATTTCTACAAATTCATTAGCACTTAATGAACATTTTGATACAAAGCATCAAAATTTACCGATAGATTTTTTGATTTATTATGGAAATATTGATATAGCACAAAAAGCTTTTGACAATTATTTGGAAAAGCAAAAGTTAAGAAATAATGCGAAACGAGTTTATGAAGAGATGGAAAAAACTGGGAATAATTCAAATCAATTTGTAACAGATTTTACAATGCGGAGAGCTTATTTGAATAACTTAATAATTAAAGACTGAGAAAAAAACTCAGAACCTTAGTATCTTAGTTACTTAGAACCTTTATTAAAATAAAATTTTAATAACACAGAAGCAGCTGCAAAAGATGAAATTTCATTGTTTTGCACTGCTTTTTTGTTTTCTTCCAATAATGAAATAATTTCAGGGCGGTTATAAAAATTCTGTTTCAATTGCTCATTGATGGTTTCCATCATCCAGAAATGGTTTTGTTCGTTTCTTTTGTCTTGGAAAAATCCTGATTCTTTTGTCAATTCTAAATAATTAGAAATCGTACTCCAAACTTCGGGAATTCCATCTTTTGTTAGCGAACTGCAAGTGGTTACTTTAGGCTGCCAATTTGATTTTTTTGGAGGAAATAAATGTAAAGCACGATTAAACTCTAATTTCGCCTGATTGGCTTTTTTTACATTGTCGCCGTCTGCTTTGTTGATTACAATTGCATCAGCCATTTCCATAATACCTCGTTTGATGCCTTGGAGTTCATCGCCTGCACCAGAAATTTTTAAAAGTAAAAAGAAATCTACCATACCATGAACAGCAGTTTCACTTTGGCCAACACCAACTGTTTCGATAATTATAGTGTCAAAACCTGCCGCTTCACAAAGAATAATCGTTTCTCGGGTTTTTCGAGCCACTCCACCTAAAGTTTCTCCAGAAGCACTTGGTCTAATAAAAGCATTTTCATCTTTAACCAATTCTTCCATTCTTGTTTTGTCGCCCAAAATACTTCCGTGTGAAAGCGAACTGCTTGGATCAACGGCCAAAACAGCTACTTTTTTTCCTAGTTGAGTGAGATGTTTTCCAAAAGCTTCAATAAAAGTACTTTTTCCAACACCAGGAACACCTGTAATTCCAATTCTAACTGATTTATTGGCATAAGCCAAACAGCCTTGAATGACTTCGCCAGCTTTTTCAAAATGATCTGGATTGGTGCTTTCAATTAAAGTAATGGCACGGCTTAAAGAAGTTCTGTTTCCTTCTAAAATACCCTTAATTAATTCTTCAGAAGAGGGTTGTTGTCTGCGTTTATTTTTAATTTGATTGATAGCCGAAATATTGGTGATTTCGGGAGGTGAAATTCCAGCTTTTTTAGATATGCTACCACTTTGTTTATTTGAATTTGACAAAACGCACTTTTTAGAAATGTAAAAGTACAGAAAACAAAAGCAGTTTCAAAAAGTTAGTTTGCTACCAATTACACGAATTTCCGCTAATTTGTTATTCTCAAAAGGAGTAAAAAAAAGTTTGCCACGAATTCACGAATTTTCTTTTTAAAATCTTTATCTAGTATTATTCAAATTAATTCGAAAAAATAATCTCAAAGATTTTAAAAATAAAATTCGTGAATTCGTGGCTGAAGAAAATTAATACCCAGCAGTAAACCTAACTTGATGATGTTTTGGAGTTTCTACTTCATCAGCAATAACAACTGCTAAATCTTCTACAGAAAGAATACTTCTTTGCTCATCATTGAAAACCGGATTTTCTAAACCTAAACGGTATTTTCCAGTTCTTCCAGTTTTAGTTCCAGCATGCATTTCGAAAGCAGGACTAAAAAATGCCCAGTCTAAATCTTTTTCTTCTTTTATGATATTTAAATAATGTCTTGCAGCATTTGCACCTGGGAAAATTTCTTTTGGAAAATCTGGAGTGTCAACTGCTTGTAAATCTGGAGCAACATATAAGCTTCCTGCACCACCGATGGTGATAAAACGTTTAACACCCGATTTTTTAACCGCTTCTTGAATAGCTTTAGAACCAGCTAAAAAGTCATCGTAAATGTTTGGGTTAGTCCATCCCGGATTATAAGCATTAACCACAGCATCATGACCTTTTAAGATCTCTGCCAAAGCATCAACATTAAAGATATCCGCAGCAACCCAAGTAGCATTTGCTGTGTCTTTTGGAGTTCTTGCAATAGCAGTGATTTCGTGTTTTCTATCTGCTAATTCGTTTAAAATTGCTGAGCCAACAAATCCTGTAGCTCCAATAAGTGCGATTTTCATAATATATAAATTTATTTAGTAATAAAAAATGTTACAGTTTAGGTCAAAAAAATAGTTTTAAAATTGATTCGAAAAATCTTCCAATGAAATACCTTCCAGCTGTAAGCTAACTTTCTGATTCATTTCGCTGTATAAATTCTCCAAATGCTGATTGATGTTTTTTCCAACAGGACAATCAGGATTGGGTTGATTTTTAGCAAAACCTAAACCAATAGTTTCGAAGGTCATTTCGAATATTTGTTTTAAAGTCAGTTCGGCAGCATTAACAGCCAATTTTGTACCGCCATTTTTTCCTTCTTTACTTTCTACAACATGATGCGCTTTTAGGTTGGCAATTTCTTTTCGAACCAAAACAGGATTTAAATTAATACTTCCCGCAATAAACTCCGATGATAAATAATCATTAGGGAATTTATGCAGCAGAGTAAGAATGTGAATTGTTATGGCAAATTTACCTGAAATCATACTGTAATAAAATATGTTACAAATTTACATCTTTTTTGTAACACAAAATACTAATTTAACTAAAAATTAATTCTTTACCTCAAATTTTAAATACTTATTTTTGTCTTGATCTTACTATATGAACAACTTCATTCTCATATTTCTCTTTCTTTCACTGGGATTGATTTTACAGCGGGTAAAACAATTCCCGACTCATATTTACAAAACGCTCAATAAAATTGTTATTTATTTTTGTCTTCCGGCGATTACTTTATACCATATTCCGAAGATAAAATGGAGTAGCGAATTATTGTTTCCGATAGGAGCAGGATGGATTACTTATATTCTAGCTTTTATTTTTTTTCATTTTTTGGGAAGAAGAAATGGCTGGTCGAATAAACTGATTGGATGTTTGATTTTGACGGCAGGATTAAGTAACAGTTCATTTCTCGGATACCCAATTATTGAAGCCTTGTTTGGTAAAAAAGGCCTAGAAACGGCAGTTTTGGTAGATCAGCCCGGAACTTTTGTTGTGGTTTCAACACTTGGTGTTTTTACAGCCGCTTTTTATTCTAAAGGAAGTCCAGATGCTTTAGGGATTTTCAAAAAGATTATTTTGTTTCCTCCTTTCATAATGTTTGTTATCGCTTGTTTAATGAATATTTTTCAAGTTGATTTAAATGAAAATTTCCAATCTTTATTATTAAAAATTGGAAGTCTGGTAACGCCTTTAGCTTTGCTTTCGGTTGGTTTGCAGTTAACTTTTGATAGAAAAAGTCAGCATTGGAAATTTTTACAACTGGGGCTTTTCTTTAAACTGCTTTTAATTCCTTTTGTGATTTTTGTGCTTTATGTATTTATTTTTGACCAGCATTCTGAAGTTATAAAAATCACTATAATGGAAACTGCTATGGCCCCAATGATAACCGGTGCAATTTTAGCCTCAACATACGGATTAAAGCCAAAATTAAGCAGTATGATGATTGGTTTCGGAATTCCAATTTCCTTTGTAACGCTTGCTGTTTGGTACTTTGTGGTAAGTTTTATTTAATCTCTTATTTGTTTTTTAATCTCGCAAAGACGCCAAGTCGCTAAGTCTTTTCTTTTTAAGTTTTTCTTTTTTTTAGTTTTTTATAAAACTTTGCGTCTTTGCGACTTTGCGAGCAATTTTACTATGAAAAAGAGGCTTATAAAATAATTCAGTAAACATTACAAAATCTATGTTTTTATGTGTTAAAATCAGATTAAAACACTAACTAGATAGAGAATGTAGAATTTTAACTTTTTTTTACCTTTTGAATGTTTTCTAAATGCATTTTTTAGTTAATTTTAGATGAACTAAAAAAATATAAATTATGTCAACATTAAGATTAGGCGATATAGCTCCAGATTTTCAGGCAGAAACCACACAAGGGCCAATTAATTTTCACGAATGGTTAGGTGATTCTTGGGGTGTTTTATTTTCTCATCCAGCAGATTTTACTCCTGTTTGTACTACTGAATTAGGAACTGTAGCGAACTATGTTCCAGAATTTCAAAAAAGAAATACTAAGGTTATTGCTTTGAGTGTAGACGGTTTAGACTCGCATAAAGAGTGGATTAAAGATATTAACGAAACTCAAAATACAGAAGTAAATTTCCCAATCATTGCAGATGAGGATAAAAAAGTAGCAAATCTATATGATATGCTTCATCCAAATGCAAGTGATAAATTTACAGTACGTTCTGTTTTTGTTATCGGTTCAGATAAAAAAATCAAATTGACTTTAACATATCCAGCTTCTACAGGAAGAAATTTTGATGAATTGCTTCGTGTAATTGACAGCTTGCAATTGACAGCAAATTACAGCGTTGCAACACCAGCAAACTGGAAAGATGGAGAAGATGTGGTAATAGCACCGGCAATTCCAGATAGTGACATTCCAGCAAAATTCCCGAAAGGACATACGCCTATCAAACCTTATTTGCGTTTGACACCGCAGCCGAATAAATAATATTCTGAGTTTCTAAGTTTCTAAGTTTCTGAGATGCTGAGATGCTGAGATTCTAAGATTTTTCAAAATAATAAATATTAAAGCGCTAAAATTTCATAATGAAATCTTAGCGCTTTATTTTTTACGAAAGTTTAAAAAGAGGCAAAATAAAAACTTAGAATCTCAGCATCTCAGAAACTTAGGGACTTACTTGGCTGCCAACAAAGCATTCATTCTTTTCTTGTCTCCTACAACCCACAGAATGTCATTTTTCTCCAAGAGCAAACTAGATTCAGGATTTAAGATACGATTTCCGTTTCGTTCAATTCCTACAACCATTCCATCTGTTTTGGCTCTGAATTGTCCGATGCTTTTTTGAATAAATTCGTCTTGAGAAACTTCAAGCTGACGTAAAACAATATCGGTTTCTTCTACTTTTGCAGGCGGTTCTGTTTCGTTTTGAGTTAAGAATTTGGTGAATTCTGTAATTTGGGCATCAGTTCCGATTACGCAAATTTCGTCGCCTGGAAATAAGCGTTCGGTTTTAGTAGGAATCGGAATTGTGACTTCTCCTCGTTTAATGTAAGCGATATTAATTCCTAATTGCTCACGAATTTTAAGTTCTTGTAAAGTTTGTCCGACCAGATTAGATTCCTTTTTAATTTCGAAGAAAGACATGTGTCCGTCCCATGGCATTAAATTAGCATATCTTCTGTCGATCTTTTTGTTTTCACGATCGTTAAGATTCTTTAAAAAGTGACTTTCAATTCTGTGGTATTGCTCGTTTAATTTTTTAGGGAAAAGTTGATAAGCTCCAATTGCAATAATCAGCGCGACGAAAGCAACCAAAGGAGAGAAGAAAATATTCAATAAAAACCCGACAAAGAATAAACCAAGGCTCATTCTAATTAAAATAAGCATTAACAGTGCACCACGATATTTGCGTTCTTCCCAAAGAGCTTCAACTTCATCTACTTTTACACGACGAAGCGAAAGTGCCCATAAAAACGGTGCAATTACAACCAAAGTTAGTAAAGCCGCCAAAGTATTTCCGAATCGTGTATCGGCTACTAAAGGCGCTACAAATTTAGATGACAATAATATGATGGCAGTAATAATGATCGTATGAAGAACAATTTGAGTAATGGAAGAACGAAGAACAATCTGCCAAGTACTGACAGATTTAATCGCTTGCGCATTCACACTATAACGGTTAATATTTTTAACCCATCTTTTAGGCATTTTTGCTTCTAAAAAGAAAGCAAACCGCTCTGAATATTTAATTAAGAAAGGAGTAGTAAATGTAGTAATTGCAGATACTGCCACGATAATAGGATATAAGAAATCGCTGGTAACTTTTAAAGTCATTCCAAGAGTTGCAATAATAAAAGAGAACTCTCCAATTTGAGCCAAACTCATTCCGGTTTGGACAGATTGTTTTAAAGGTTGGCCAGAAATTAAAGCTCCGATAGAAGAACTGAATGCTTTTCCGAAGATGGTCAATAAAGTGATTATAGCCACAGGAAGAGCATAATTTACCAAGGTAATCGGATTGATTAGCATTCCTACCGATACAAAGAAAACAGCACCAAAGAAATCTTTTACGGGCTGAATTAAATGTTCGATTTTTTCTGCCATTGTAGTTTCAGCAATAATAGATCCCATAATGAAAGCGCCTAACGCTGGAGAGAAACCAACATTTGAAGCGAAAATGACCATCATTAAACATAAGGCTAATGAGATTATCAAGAGCATTTCGTCTGTTAAGAGATGTTTTGCTTTTTTGAAAATAGTGGGAATAATAAAGATTCCTCCTAAGAACCAGATAATTAAAAAGAATACAAGTTTTAAAACAGATTGCAATAATGCAGTTCCAGAAACCTGATCGCTTACGGCAATAGTTGATAATAAAACAAGCATCAAGATAGCGACGATATCTTCTACAATTAAAGCTCCGAAAACAATCCCGACGAATTTTTTTCCTTTAACTCCCAATTCGTCAAAAGCTCTAATGATAATAGTTGTGGATGAAATAGAAAGTGTGGCTCCTAAGAAAATACTATCCATTTTTCCCCAGCCCATCCATTGCCCAACGCAATAACCAATTACGGTCATAAATAGAATCTGGGTTATGGCGGTGACAGATGAAGTCCCTCCAACCTTCATTAGTTTCTTAAAGCTGAATTCGAGTCCTAAACTGAAAAGTAAAAATATAACCCCGATTTCGGCCAGACTTCAACACTCTTCATGTCGGTTATGGATGGGAAAAAATCAAAATGGTTTCCAGCCAAAAAACCTGCAATCAGGTAGCCTAAAACCAAAGGTTGTTTCAATCTTCTAAATAATAGAACGGCAATTGCGGCAGTCATTAGGATTAAACCTAAATCACTAATTAAAGGTTGTAAGTGGTGTGTAGTTTCAGCAGTGGCGCTTAGTGCAATCATAGGTGGTATTTTAGTTTTCAGTGAGCTTGATCCAGCTTTTTATTTAAAGTTTTTTGTTCAAACTCTGGCTTTCTGAACAAAAGACTTTTTTAATGTAATTCACTGAACTCCAACTAAAATAAAGTTAAGTGAAGTAATCTGGACTACCCCGGGTTAAATAAAAAAAGCTATCTCGATAAAGATAGCTTTTTTTGATAAAATATTTGGTATTTTTCTTAAATTCCTGTGTAGTTACTAGGTGTTATCGCTAATAATTCTGCTCTAACTGCATCTGAAACTTCCAAGGTTGCAATGAAGTTATGAATCGCATTTTTGTCAATTGCTTCATTCGTTCTTGTTAGACCTTTTAAAGCTTCATACGGGTTTGGATAAGCTTCACGACGTAAAATTGTCTGAATAGCTTCAGCCACAACTGCCCAGTTTCTCTCTAAATCTTCAGCAAATTTGTTTTCGTTTAAAAGTAATTTGTTTAAACCTTTCAAAGTAGCTTCAAAAGCAATAATAGTATGTCCGAAAGGAACACCAACATTACGCAAAACAGTGCTGTCAGTTAAGTCACGCTGTAATCTTGAAATAGGAAGTTTTGCAGCCAAGTGTTCGAAAATTGCATTGGCAATTCCTAAGTTTCCTTCAGAGTTTTCAAAATCAATTGGATTTACTTTATGAGGCATTGCAGACGAACCAATTTCTCCAGCTTTAATTTTTTGCTTAAAGTAATCCATTGATACATATGTCCAAATATCACGATCTAAATCAATGATGATCGTATTGATTCTTTTTAAAGCATCGAAGAAAGCGGCAAAATGATCGTAATGCTCAATTTGAGTTGTTGGGAAAGAATGCTTTAAACCAAGATCGGTTTCAACAAATTTATTTCCAAACTGTTTCCAGTCAATTTGCGGATATGCTACGTGATGCGCATTAAAGTTTCCTGTTGCTCCTCCAAATTTAGCAGCAAACGGAATATTGAATAACAAACGCATTTGTTCTTCTAAACGTTCTACGAAAACCAAAATCTCTTTTCCTAAACGAGTAGGAGAGGCTGGTTGTCCGTGTGTACGTGCCAACATCGGGATGTCTTTCCATTCAACACTTAATTCTTTTAATTTTGCAATTAACGCGATTAAGGTTGGCATATAAACTTGCTCAAACGCTTCTTTTGTAGAAAGCGGAATAGCAGTGTTGTTAATATCTTGAGATGTTAATCCGAAGTGAATGAACTCTTTGTACTGAGATAAACCTAATTTCTCAAAAGCATCTTTAATAAAGTACTCAACTGCTTTTACGTCGTGGTTGGTTACTTTTTCTGTTTCTTTAATCCAAAGCGCATCTTCTGTTGAGAAGTTTTTGTAGATATTTCTCAAGCTTTCAAATAAACTAGAGTCAATACCTTGTAACTGAGGTAATGGAATTTGGCATAAAGCAATGAAGTATTCCACTTCAACCAAAACGCGGTATTTTATTAAAGCTTCTTCAGAGAAGAAAGGTGCTAGATTTTGAGTTTTATTTCTATATCTTCCATCAATTGGTGATATAGCATTCAATTCGTTTAGAGTAGTCATTGTTATGTTGTTTTTCGAAAGGTGCAAATATAAGGTATTGTTAAAACTTCTGAAAGCTATATTATAGCTTAAATTATGGTTTTGAAAATTTTATCCCAGATTGTAAAGTAAAAACCATAATTGCGAGATTCATTTTTGTGATGATCATTATGAAATTTAGTAGTCGAAATCCATTTTGTGAAGTAATTGTTGTACCAGAAAGATGGAAATATGTCTTTTTTTAAATGTCCAAATATTCCATAAGAAAGATTGAGAATCAAATAAATAATGATACTCAAATAATTAAAATTAAAAATCGTAATTAAAAACAGCCATATAAAACCGAAACCTAGAGTTTCTATCGGATGAAGCACATATAAACTATAAACATTCGTTTCAACATGTGTATGATGCAGTTTATGAATGGGGTAAAGCCATTTTAAATAATGAACCAGAAAATGAAAAATAAACATAAAAAGATCCATTAAAAGAATCAATAATAGTATGTCAAAAATGATAAGTTTTAAGGATCCAGAAAAATCTACTTTCAGTATTCCGTAGCGATATAATTCAAAACCTATTAAAGTGATGAATGTGTTACAAAGCAGTGTAGAAAATACCCATTTTCGATCTTTATTCTTTAAAACGGTGTTCTCAGATTCGATTACTTTTCCAATTAAAACAGATAAACCTACTAACGTAGCATTTTCTATTAAAAAGAAAACAAAGAGCCAAAATATATTAAACGGAAATAACTGTTGTAACCAGCTTTGAAAAATCATGTTGTTTTTTCTAAGGTCAGTAATTTTTCTCTTAAATCTGCGACTCCTTCAGAAGCAAATTTGGCAATAGTTTCGACTTTATTTCGAAGGTTCGGAATCGAAATGGGTTTCGGATCAATATAGAAAACCAGTGTTGTACTTGGAGTATAAGCAATTAACCCAGCAGCTGGATAAACCTGAAGCGAAGTTCCAATTACGGCAAAATAATCTGCGGTTTCTGTAATGTCAATAGCTTCTTCGAGTGCAGGAACTTCTTCGCCAAACCAAACAATATGCGGACGTAATTGATGCCCGTTTGCATCAAAATCTCCAGTAAGTAAATCTTCGGTTCAGTCTAAAATTAGATTTTTATTTTGTGTGCTGCGTACTTTTAATAATTCGCCATGCAAATGCAAAACATTTGTGCTTCCTGCACGTTCATGGAGATCGTCAACATTTTGAGTGATAATTTGTACATCAAAATCTTTTTCCAATTCAGCCAAAATGATATGCCCAAGATTCGGATTGACTTCTTTTAACTGCTGGCGTCTTTTGTTGTAAAAATCGAGAACCAATTCTTGATTTTTATGCCAGCCTTCCGGAGTTGCAACTTCCATCACATCATGCCCTTCCCAAAGACCATCACTGTCTCGAAAAGTTTTAATTCCGCTCTCAGCACTTATTCCTGCTCCTGTTAAAACAACAAGTTTCTTTTTCATTTTTAGTTTAATTAAAAGATAAAAATAGTGATTTCTTTGTTCAAATGGCTAGTAAATAAAGGGTATTTATACTCTTTGTCTCTCGTTCTAAATTATTTAGTTTTAATGTCACGTTTTATAAAAGTGATGCTAAAATGATTTTAATTCAATTTACAGGATTATCTGGTTCGGGAAAAACGACATTGGCAGAAAATGTCAGACATCTTTTGCTTCAAAATAATTTTGAAGCCGAAATTGTAGATGGTGATGTGTACCGACAAACGATTTGTAAAGATTTAGGGTTTTCTAAAGATGACCGTTGCGAGAATGTAAGACGTCTTTTTAATGTTGGGCGAAATCTAATTGAGGAAAAGAAAATAGTTCTCATGTCGGTTATTAATCCATATGAAAATCTTAGAAATGAATTAAGGTCTTTTGAATTTGTAAAAACGGTATTTCTGGATTGCGCCATTTCTAATTTGATCGAAAGAGATCCAAAAGGATTGTACAAAAGAGCCTTGTTGCCAGACAGTGATCAAAATAAAATTAAAAGTTTTACAGGAATAAGCGATGTTTTTGAAATTCCGAAAAAAGCCGATTTAGTATTGAAAACAGATTCTGAAACCGTTTCAGCTTCTACCCATAAACTCTACCATTTTATACTTAGCAATTTAAATTTTTAAGGTTATGAATCCTTCATCCTGTCAGCTTCCCATTTCTTTCTCAATAGAAAAACTGCAAAATGATTTATTGATTTGCGAAACCAATTTATGGACACCACATTTTAATACCAATCGATATGAAGGAAATTGGACAAGTGTTTCTTTACGATCGCAATCGGGTTTAGAGAATGATATTTTTTCTTTTCCAGACAAAGAGTATAAAAATACGCCTTTGCTTGACAGTTGCTCTAATTTTAAAGAAATAATGGATTGGTTTGAATGCGAAAAAGAAGCCGTAAGATTATTAAGACTTGGGCCTAATAGTGAAATTAAAGAGCATGTTGATAATGATACTTCGTATGAAGATGGATTTTTTAGAATTCATGTTCCAATTATTACAAACTCGGAAGTTTATTTTTATGTCAATCATGATCAGGTTCCAATGAAAATGGGAGAGTGCTGGTATGCTAATTTTCAATTACCGCATAGTGTTCAGAATAAAAGTTCAGAACCTAGAATTCACTTAACGCTCGATTGCATAAGAAATGATTGGTCTGATGAATTGTTTTCTAAAATGGGTTTTGATTTGAATTTTATACCCAAGAGAAAATATTCAGATGAGGTAAAACAACAGATTATTGCAGAGCTTTCAAGAAATCCATCTGAAACTAGTGCTAAGATTATTGCCGAAATTCAATCACAAATGAATTTATAAAAATGGAAAATGTAGAAAAACTTATTTCAAATTGGATTCCGATTAAATTGATTGAAAAAGAAAATGAAGTCTATTTTGAATGGATTTATCTTTCGGATATACCTTTTACAGATCCTTTTTTTGATGAAACAATTGCAAAATGTAGAAGTCGCAGCTATAATTCAAAACCGTTTAAATTAATAAGTACAGCAGAGAATATTATTGACTGGTCTAAAGAACTCGATTTTGTAGAATTAAAAGGATTGGTTTTTCATGTGTCAAGATGCGGATTTACCATGTTGAGTCAGTCTCTTGCCACTTCATCTGAAAATATAATGGTTTCTGAAGCTCCTATTATCGATCAGATTTTAAGAAGTAATGCTTTTGATTGCGCAATCAAAACCACTTTGCTGAAATCGGTTTTGAGATTCTTGGGGCAAAAAAGATTTTCTGAGCAAAAACATTTAATTATAAAACTAGATGCTTGGAGTATTTTTAAAGCTTCTTATTTAAGATCTGTTTTTCCTGAAATTCCGTTTGCATTATTGTACCGAAATCCAGGAGAAGTTTTGAGATCGCACCAAAAAAAGGCAGGCATGCACATGATTCCAAATTTAATTCCTTCAAGTGTTTTCGGAATCACTTCTAGAGAAATTGAAGAAATAAGTTTTCAGCAATATCAAGTTTTGGTTTTAGAAAAATATTTTCAAAGTTTTCTAGATTTTTATGAAAGAGACCAAAATATAATAATGCTTAATTACAATGATGGAATGAAGAATGTAATAGAGCGATTTATAGCTTTTATTAATGCTGATTTTTCTGAAAGTGAATTGAACGCGATGCTGGAACGTCTTAAAAAACATTCTAAAAATGAAAAAGCAGTTTTTACGGGAGATTCGTATAAAGACGATATTTTGTCTGTGAATTTGACTCAGCTTCATGCTTTGCACGAAAAACTTAATGCCAATTTTATTGAAGATTTAGCAGGTTGAAAAATAAGGTGAAGTCTTCTTTCTCATTTATTTATTATTTTTGCGCCAAACATAAATAAAATGATTGATTTAGATTACCTCGCATTCTTAGAAAATATATTGACAGAAAACAGAAAAGCAAATTTTTTAAAAGTACTAGAAAATAGAACAAAGCATTTTACAGTTGCAGTAGAAGATGTTTATCAAATGCATAATACAAGCGCAGTAATGCGAAGCTGTGAAGTTTTTGGAATTCAGGAATTAAATGTAATTGAACAGCGTTTTGGAAAAAGAATCGACAAAGAAATTGCTTTGGGTGCGCAAAAATGGGTTGACATTAATCGATTTGATTCGGTTTCAGGATGCCTTTCTGATTTAAAAAGTAAAGGATATCAAATTATTGCGACTACTCCACATGAGAAAGATTGCATGTTGGAAGATTTCGATATTACAAAACCAAGTGCTTTATTCTTTGGAACAGAAAAAGAAGGATTGTCACAAGAAATTATGGACAACGCCGATGGTTTCTTAAAAATACCAATGGTTGGTTTTACAGAAAGTTTGAATATTTCTGTGTCGGCTGCCATTATCATTCAAAGTTTAACCAATAGACTTCGCAGATCTGATATTAATTGGAAATTGACAGAGGAAGAAATTTTAGTAAAACGTTTACTTTGGGCAAAAAACTCTATCAAAGATATAAAACGAATTGAAGAACGTTATTATCAGGATAACCCGAGAGATTAGTGTTCAGTATTTAGTGATCAGTCTCAGTTCTAGGACGAGGGAGTGAATTGGAAATAAAGATAATTTTCTAAAAAATAAAAGACCGATAGTTTAAACTATCGGTCTTTTTTATGGATTTAAAATATCAGTTGGTAAACTGTGATTGAATACTGCGACTGAATACTTAAAATAGTATTAGTTAATTAAAACCCAAGTTCCAGCTGCGATTAAAGCTTCAGCTTTTTTGTATTTCATTGTTTCTGTTTTACCAGTAGCAACTTCTTGAACTACAACCGTATCATTTCTGTTGATTTTTGGCATATCTCTAACGATAGTTTCAGTAACTTGACGTTGTTGAGTTTCTCCAGCCTCACGGTTGATGCTTTCGCTATTTGGAATTTCGTCTTTACTTAATTGTAAATTTTCTTTTGGACGAGCTACTTCTCTTGCTTCGTGAATTTCAGGAGCGTTTTGAGCTGGTAAATCACCTTTGAATAAGAATGAAATAACTTCTTTGTTAACGTTGTCCAACATTCCTCTAAACAAGTTGAAAGCTTCTAATTTATAGATAAGCAATGGATCTTTTTGTTCGTGAACAGCCAATTGAACAGATTGTTTCAATTCGTCCATTTTACGCAAGTGTTTTTTCCAAGCTTCATCCACAATAGAAAGTGTGATGTTCTTTTCGAAATCAGCGATTAATTGAGCGCCTTGGCTATCATAAGCTTTTTTCAAGTCAGTTACCACATTCAAAGTTTTGATTCCGTCTGTAAATGGAACTACAATTCGTTCGAAATGGTTATTTGGCTCTTCGTAAACTCCTTTGATAATTGGGAAAGCTTCTCTAGCGCTTCTTTCTGTTTTTTCAGTATAGAAAGCTAAAGCTTCTTTGTACACTTTTCCAGTAACTTCAATATCAGATAATTTTAAGAAATCTGCTTCAGAAATTGGAGAAGTGATTCCGAAATAACGAATTAAATCAAACTCAAATCCTTTAAAATCATTTGTTACTTTACTGTTGCTTACGATTAATTCGCAAGTATCATAAAGCATATTTGCAATATCCAGTTTCAAACGCTCTCCGAACAATGCATGACGACGACGTTTGTAAACTACTTCACGTTGCGAGTTCATTACGTCATCATATTCTAATAAACGTTTACGAACACCAAAGTTGTTTTCTTCTACTTTTTTCTGAGCACGTTCGATAGATTTAGTCATCATAGAATGCTGAATAACTTCACCTTCTTTCAATCCCATTCTGTCCATTACTTTCGCAACTCTTTCAGAACCGAATAAACGCATTAAGTTATCTTCAAGAGAAACATAGAATTGAGAACTTCCTGGATCTCCTTGACGACCAGAACGACCACGTAACTGTCTGTCTACACGACGAGAATCATGACGCTCTGTACCAACAATTGCTAAACCTCCTGCAGCTTTTACTTCTGGAGATAATTTAATATCGGTACCACGACCAGCCATGTTTGTTGCAATAGTTACAACTCCAGCTTTACCTGCTTCTTCAACGATTTGTGCCTCTTGCTTGTGCATTTTAGCGTTCAATACGTTGTGTGTGATTCCTCTCATTTTAAGCATACGGCTTAATAATTCTGAAATCTCTACAGAAGTTGTTCCAATCAAAACTGGTCTTCCAGCTTGAGATAGTTCCGTAACATCTTCGATTACAGCGTTGAATTTCTCACGTGTTGTTTTGTAGATGTAATCTTCCTTGTCAATTCTTGCAATTCCACGGTTTGTTGGAATTTCAACAACATCCAATTTATAAATCTGCCATAACTCTCCTGCTTCTGTAACAGCTGTACCGGTCATACCAGCCAGTTTGTTGTACATTCTGAAGTAATTCTGTAATGTAACAGTTGCAAAAGTTTGAGTTGCAGCTTCGATTTTTACGTTTTCTTTTGCTTCGATCGCTTGGTGAAGACCGTCTGAGTAACGACGCCCGTCCATGATACGACCTGTTTGCTCATCGACAATCATAATTTTGTTGTCCATGATCACGTACTCTACATCTTTTTCGAATAAAGCATACGCTTTTAAAAGCTGAGTAAGAGTGTGAATACGCTCGCTTTTTACTCCAAAATCTTGGAATAATCTTTCTTTAGCTTCAGCTTCAGCGTCTTTATCTAATTTTTGTTTTTCAATTGCAGCGATTTCTGTTCCAATGTCTGGTAAAACGAAGAAATCAGCATCAGTATCTCCAGAAAGGTATTTAATACCATTGTCTGTTAATTCTACTTGATTGTTTTTCTCTTCAATCACAAAATACAAAGCTTCGTCTACTTTGTGCATTTCGCGATTGTTATCTTGCATGTATTGATTTTCAGTTTTTTGAAGTAATTGTTTAATTCCTTCTTCACTTAAAAATTTAATTAATGCTTTATTTTTAGGTAAACTTCTGTAAGCTCTTAATAATTGGAAACCTCCATCTTTAGTATTACCTTCTTTAATTAATTTTTTAGCTTCAGCTAAGAAACCATTCGCTAACTGACGTTGTTGTGCAACTAAGTTTTCGATTTTTGGTTTCAATTCGTTGAATTCGTGACGATCTCCTTGCGGAACTGGTCCAGAAATAATAAGAGGTGTTCTAGCGTCATCAATTAATACAGAGTCAACCTCGTCGACAATTGCAAAATTGTGTTTTCTCTGCACTAAATCGCTTGGAGAGTGCGCCATATTATCTCTTAAGTAATCGAAACCAAACTCATTGTTCGTTCCGTAAGTAATATCAGCATCGTAAGCTTTTTTTCTTTGCTCTGTGCTCGGCTGGTGATTATCGATACAATCAACAGATAAGCCGTGGAATTCGAATAAAGGAGCTTTCCAAGTACTATCACGTTTTGCCAAGTAGTCATTCACTGTTACTAAGTGAACTCCATTTCCAGTCAAAGCATTTAAATAAAGTGGAAGAGTAGCAACCAAAGTTTTACCTTCTCCCGTTTGCATTTCAGCAACTTTACCTTCGTGCAATACCATACCACCAATTAACTGAACATCGTAGTGAATCATGTCCCACGTGATGTCTTTTCCAGCAGCATTCCATTTGTTTGCCCAGATCGCTTTTTCGCCATCAATAGTAATGTATGATTTTGTTGCTGAGAATTCGCGGTCTTTTGGAGTTGCAGTAACTTCAATATGAGAGTTTTCCTTAAAACGACGAGCCGTTTCTTTTACTACAGAAAACGCTTCTGGAAGAATTTCCAATAAAGTTTTTTCAGAGATTTCATAAGCCTCTTTTTCAAGAGCGTCTATTGCATCATAAATGTCTTCTCTTTTATCGATGTCTTCGATGTTTTCTACTTCTGCTTTAAGCGAAGCAATTTTAGCATCTTTATCAGCTCTAGCTTCTTTTATTCTGTCTTTAAAATAAACGGTTCTTCCTCTTAATTCGTCGTTTGATAGACTCATTAAAGGAGCTTCGAATGTTTTAATTTTGTTTAAGTAAGGTTGTAAAGCTTTGACATCTTTCTGCGACTTATCGCCGACAAAGACTTTAATAATACTGTTTATGAAACTCATGATTTATTGTATTTCTTTATTATATATATGTATTTGAACCAAAAAAAAAGTCTCTATGATGAGAGACTTTTTCCTTTGGTTTATTTTTTAATATTCATCCTCATTCCAAAGATAATCTTCGTCTGTTGGATAATCAGGCCAAATTTCTTCCATTGATTCATATATCTCACCCTCGTCTTCGATTGATTGAAGGTTTTCTACTACTTCTAATGGAGCACCTGCTCTGATAGCGTAGTCTATAAGTTCATCTTTGTTAGCAGGCCATGGCGCATCACTTAAATAAGATGCTAATTCTAATGTCCAATACATCTGTTATCTGTTTAGTTTGTGCAAAAATAAATTTTTTACTGAAAAAGACAAGTAAATTTTGATTTATTTTAATAAAATTTAAGAACGTCGATTATTAAATTCCAATTTTTAAATTCCAAACTTCAAAAAAGAAGTTTAAAAACCAATATTTAAATTCCAAATCCCAATGTTGGAAGGCTTTTTTGTTTTTTATAAATTCAAAAGAATTTAAATTTCTCTCTTGGAATTTGGGATTTCAAAAATTTGGAATTTTCAGAAAATTCATTTTCTGGGTATCCATTTCACTTCCTCCGCTTTTAAGTCTGAGGACAACTTTCGTGCCAAGACAAAAAGGTAGTCAGAAAGTCGGTTTAAGTACGTGATTGCTATTTCAGGAACGTGTTCATTATGACTTAAATGTACTGCTAAACGTTCTGCGCGACGACAAATACAGCGCGCTATATGACAATGTGACACGGTAGGATGGCCGCCTGGTAAAACAAAATGAGTCATTTGCGGAAGGCTTTCGTCCATTTTATCTATTTCGTTTTCCAGTAATTCGATATCTGAGTCAATTATGCCAAGATTTTCTAAGCGAAGTTTTCCGTTTTTCAAAACTTCTTTTTCTTGTGGAGTTGCCAAAATGGCACCAACAGTAAAAAGGCGGTCTTGAATCTCTATTAAAATAGTTTTATAATGAGAATCCATTTCCTGATCGCGAATCAATCCGATATAAGAATTCAATTCGTCAACAGTTCCATAACTGTCAATTCTGATATGGTCTTTTGGTACACGCGTTCCTCCAAAAAGAGCTGTTGTCCCTTTATCGCCTGTTTTGGTATATACTTTCATTTTTTTAAAGATGCTAAGGTTCTGAGATTCTGAGATGCTAAGTTTTCTCTTCTTTGAGCTTATTTTTCTAGATTCTATCCCTAGAATTTATCTGGATTGAACTGAAATTATAAGTTTTTCTTTTTCCGATTAAACGATTAACCAAATAAACGATTAAACAGTTTTTCTCGTGTCGCTTTCAATTAGACCATCTCTTAAACGGATAATTCTGTGCGCATAAGCTGCAATATCTTCTTCGTGTGTTACTAGAATTACGGTATTTCCTTGTGCGTGAATATCTCCAAAAAGTTTCATGATTTCTACAGAGGTTTTACTGTCTAAGTTTCCTGTTGGCTCATCGGCTAGAATAATAGAGGGTCTGTTGACTAATGCTCTTGCAACCGCAACACGCTGACGCTGTCCTCCAGAAAGCTGATTTGGCTGGTGATCCATTCTGTCGGCAAGATTAACCTGTTTTAAAACTTCTGTGGCGCGAGCAATTCTTTCAGATTTTCCGTAACCGGCATAAATCATTGGTAAGGCAACATTATCTAAAGCCGTAGTTCTTGGCAAAAGATTGAAAGTCTGAAACACGAAACCAATTTCTTTATTCCTGATTTCTGCCAATTCATCATCTTTCATTTTACTCACGTCTTTTCCATTTAAAATATAACGACCCGAAGTTGGAGTATCTAAACAGCCTAATAAATTCATTAATGTAGATTTTCCTGATCCGGAAGGCCCCATTAAAGCGACATATTCACCTTTTTGTATTTCTAGATCTATTCCTTTTAAAACATAAACGATTTCATTTCCTAAAGTAAAATTTCGTTTGATGTCGGTTATTTTAATTAATGGTTCAGCCATTTTGTTTTACAATTTTGGATTTAAAAGTACAAAACACTTTTCAATAAAAAGGATAAGTAGTTGAGAATTGGTTTTTGTTACAAATGCTCTTTCGTAAATACAGTTTTGTATAAAATGTTATAAAAAAAAATGTTATATCTTTTTAGAATTATATTGTAATATTATCATTATTTTAAATGTTTTATAGTTTTAAGATGTTTTTTATTTTAAAAACATGATAATAATGTAATTTATTAAGAAAAGCATTTGGTAAATTTGATTAATCAATTAATTAAATAATCAAGATTATGAAAAATATCAAAATAGCTACAGGAATTGCTTTATTAGTATTAGGGTTAACATCGTGTAAAGATGAAAAACAAGAAAGAGCTCAAAAAACAGTAGACAACTATGTAATCTATGTTGACTCTGTGAAAAATGTTGCAGCTACTGACTTAAAAGAGAATTGGAAAAGTGTAGAAGCAGAATATGATAGAAGATCTCAGGAAGCGCAAGCTGCGTTAGCTGATATTAAAGACAATTCTGCCGCAACAGAAAAAATAAATGCAAGCAAAATTAAGTACGAGGAATTTAAAAATGAAATGACCGCCCAATTTGCCCCTCCAGCTCCTAGTCCGAAACAACAGTTAAGAGATGCTTTGTTTGGTGCAGGAAAAATTGGTGATGATATGAGTTTCAACTGGGTTAATGCCCAAAACATTCATAGCGTTTATCAGCAGTTTGTTCATACTGTAGAAAATAATAAAGATAAATATTCTAGAGAAGACTGGGATGAAATCAAATTAATGTATGAAGCTCTTGACAGCCGTAAAAATACAGTTGAAAAAGAAGGTTTAACAGCTGAAGATAATCGTAAAATTGCTGGTTTGAAAGTTAAATTTGCACCAATGTATACTGTAAATAGAATGGGAGCTAAGTCTGAAGAAAACAAAGACGCTAAAAAATAAGATTTTAAAATTTTGAATTAGAAAATAAAAAAGACGATCAGAAATGATCGTCTTTTTTTATGCTCGAATAATAAAATGCTCTTTAGGTTGTTCTCGTCTAAAGAATGCAAATCCCCATTGAAAAGTATCAATCGTAACTTTTACTTGAGGATGATTTTTGATGATTTCCCAAGCTTCTTCCATGTCTTCTGACCAATGAATATCGTCGAAAATCCATACAGAATCATTGTCGATTGTTGGTAGTAAAAGATCAAAATAAGCTAGAGTTGCTTTTTTAGAATGATTTCCGTCAAAATATATGAGGTTGTAATTTGTTGCTTGAATGTTCTCAGAAATTAAAAAAGATTCAAATTCAGAAATTACATTTTCAACATTATTACAATCAAATTCAGCCAATTGATTTTGGGCAACATTTGCAGTATTTGGACAGCCTTCAATAGTAACGACTTTTGCTTTCGGGTTTCCTAAAGCTAGGGCAGAAGTAGCCAAACCCAAAGAAGTTCCAATTTCTAAAATATTCTCTGGCTTAAAATAATTGGTAACACGAAACAGCAATTCTGCTCGTTTTGGTGAAATTCCTGCTGTTTGTGCAATTTTAGAAATTTGTCTTCGATTTGATTTAAAAACTCTCGAACCTGCCCCAAAATCGGTTACTTCAATGAAGTTTTTGTTTCCTAAAAGTGATTTTCTATATTTTTTTAGAATTGCATATTCAGGTTTTGTTTTCTTATCATAAAAACATTTTGTCAGTAAATTAAAAACAAACGGCGAGTGAACGGCATGTTCGTTCTTAGAATGCCAAAGAAAGCTTAGATAAGATTTTATTTGAAAAAGCATTTAGAAATTTAGAATGAAAGATTAATTTACTTTAATCAATTTTACGTCGAAAATAAGTACAGAACCTCTTGGTATTGTCATATAATCATAACTTCCGTAACCTAAGCGAGATGGTATTAATAGAACTCCAGAATCCTCCTTCTTTAAAATAAGGAATACCTTCTGTCCAACCTTTAATTACTTGATTCAAACCAAATGAAATACCTGTATCTTTGCTTTGATCAAAAACTTTTCCGTTTGTATAATAACCTTTATAAGCAACTGTTACATTAGAAGTAGAAGTTGGTTGAGCGCCATTACCTGGTTCTGTAATGATATAATAAAGACCTGAATCGGTTCTGGTTGCAGTTAAATTATTTTTGGCTAAGTAATCTTTAATATCCTGTTCGTTTTGTTCTGTGAAATCTTTTGCTGGTTCAGATGTGTCTTTTTCCGTACTGTTGCAAGAAATAAATAAGGTTAAAGTAAATACTGCGGCTAATAGTTTTTTCATTGTGGATTTTTTTTAAAATATTTAATATAGTAAAATTAGTTTTTAGTCTCAGTCACGGTCTCAGTTTTCAGTTTGTTGCAGTCTTTAGTTTTTTTCGCAACCAAACTTATTTGGATTGTTAATCATATAATTTATCAATCTTCCTATTTCGAGACTTTTAATATTTAGTTTTTCAAATGTTTCTTTTGTAATATATTGGCATTCTAATGAAAATTCAAGCCAAGTATTTGTTTCTGAGTTTTCAGCATCGCTATCAGTTAATTTACTTATAAAATGATTTGGGTATCTTCTTTTTCTGTATGATTCAGCAATATTTGCACTAACACTTCTCGAAGATCGACGTATTTGATCAGTTAATGAAAACTTTTCTTCTTTTGGAAATGTTTTTGACAATTCAAAAATTTCCATTGCAAGCTCAAATGACTTCTTATAAGCTAATAATTCTTTAAAATCCATAATTTAATTTTTATACTAAATTAAGATTTTTCTTTCATTATTTAAAAAACTGAAAACTGTTACTGCGACTGAAAACTAAACTTATCCTTCAAGTTTAGCAGAAAGTTCAAACCAGCGTTCTTCTTTTGCTTCGATTTTATTGATTATGTTTTGAAGTTCGTTTGCTTTTTTCTCGATATCGGCATCTGCAATTTTTCCGTCAGAGAATAATTGTTCGATTTTGGCTTTTTCAGCTTCTAAATCTTTAATTTCTCTTTCGATTTTCTGATATTCTTTTTGTTCGTTAAAACTTAGATTTCCGGTTGGATTATTTTGTTTCCATTCTTTCTTTTCTGCTTTGTTTTCTTCTTTTTGAGCAACATCAGCACTGTCTTCGTAAGCACGGAAATCAGAATAGTTTCCTGGGAAATTTTCTATTTCGCCTTGACCTCTAAAGACAAATAAATGATCGACAATTTTATCCATGAAATAACGGTCGTGAGAAACTACCAATAAACATCCAGGATAATCCAAAAGGAAACTTTCTAGAACGTTTAGTGTTACAATGTCCAAATCGTTTGTAGGCTCATCTAGAATCAAGAAGTTCGGATTCTGAATTAAAACCGTACACAAGTATAAACGCTTTAATTCTCCACCACTTAATTTCTCAACATAATCATATTGTTTTTTGGCATCAAAAAGAAAACGCTCCAATAATTGCGAAGCCGAAATAATTTTTCCTTTTGTCAACGGAATATACTCTCCGTACTCTTTTATAATATCAATAACACGCTGACCTGGTTTTGGGTTAATTCCAGACTGTGTATAATATCCAATTTTTATAGTATCTCCTTTAACAACACGTCCGCTGTCTGGAGGAATTGTTCCTGTCAAAAGATTTAAGAAGGTCGATTTTCCAGTTCCGTTTTTACCAATAATTCCGATTCTTTCTCCACGTTGAAAATCAAAACTGAAATTGTCAAGAATAACGCGGTCTTTGAATTTTTTAGAAAGTTTATGAAGCTCAATGATTTTGCTTCCCATTCTTTCCATATTAATTTCAAGCTCAACTTTATTTTCTTTTCGTCGGCTTTGCGCTTTTTCTTTAATAATGTAAAAGTCATCCTGACGTGATTTAGATTTGGTTGTTCTCGCTTTTGGCTGGCGGCGCATCCATTCTAATTCTTTTACAAACAAGTTTTTAGCCTTGTCAACACTAGCGTTTTCAGAAGTGATTCTTTCTTCTTTTTTCTGTAAGTAGTAAGAATAATTTCCTTTGTATTGGTATAGTTTTCCGTTGTCTAGTTCTATAATTTCGTTACAAACGCGCTCCAAAAAGAAACGGTCGTGCGTTACCATAAACAGAGTGATGTTTTCTTTAGCAAAATAACTTTCAAGCCATTCGATCATTTCTAGATCTAAATGGTTGGTTGGCTCATCTAGAATCAATAAATCGGGACGATTGATTAGAATTATGGCTAGCGAAAGACGTTTTTTCTGTCCTCCAGAAAGATTTTTAACTTTAAGTTTAAAATCTTCCAGCTTTAATTTGAATAAAATCTGTTTGTATTGCGTTTCAAAATCCCATGCATTATGCTGATCCATAGCGTCAAAAGCTTTTTGGTAAGCTTCTTCGTCAGCAGGATTTTCTAAAGCCTTTTCATAAGCTTCAATAACTTTAAGTGCTTCATTATCTGAGGCAAAAATACTTTCTTCGATCGTAAGTTCATCTTGAAGATTATTGTCTTGTGACAAAAATGCCATTCTGATTCCTTTTCTTAAAACAACTTGTCCCGTATCTGGTTCTTCCAAACCATTAATAATGCTCATTATGGTTGTTTTTCCAGAACCATTTTTTGCAATAAAAGCGATTTTTTGATCTTTATTAATTCCAAAAGAAATGTTGTCAAAAAGGACTCTTTCTCCAAATGACTTTGATATATTTTCGACTGATAAGTAATTCACTTTGTAATTATAAGTTATAAATTATGAGTTATGAATGTTTTCTAAAACATAACTTTCTGCAAAAGTAAACTATTATCTTGCATTTGCGAATTATTTATGGAGATACAACCTTAGAACGGAACTTAAATCGAAATAATGAATTTGCTGAAGAACATTTATAACTGGTTTTCGAACAAGAGATTCATTCGTTAAGAAATAATGTAAACCATCTTTCGTCGCAATTCCTTCAATTTGATGAAAAGGAAGTTTTAAATCGATTCGCTTTTTATTTCCAGATAAAAAATCTTGATCTTTAAAATCGTAAAGCAGATATAAAAAAGGTTTTCCCACTTTAGTATAGCCGCACAAAGTAATTAGTTTTTTGTTTTCTAAATAAGTGGCACCAGTAACCAGACCCTTGGTGTCAAGTGTTGCTTTAAGTTTTGCAATTTGTGTCCCTTCTTGCTTTGATAAAGCGTAAATATTGGTCTTAGACGATTTCCATTGTTTGGTAAACAGATAGATACTGTCTTTAGAAACAATAAATGCCTCACAATCAAAATCGGTTTTGTTTGGTTTTGATGGAGAAAAATCAGTTTGGTCAGAATAAGAAAATACAATAGTTTCAATTTTCGGATTTTCCTCTAAAAAAGATCTTTTTTCAATTTTAAGAATTTTCAAATCGGTTCTATTTCCAGAATAATTATTACCAAAATCGCCGATATAAAGATGTGTGCTGTCTTGCGAGATTTCTTCCCAATCGTGATTGATAGTTTCGGGAAGAATAATTTTCTTTTTGATTTTTCCTAAAGTATCCAAGCCATAAATTGCGGTATCATGATCGTCATTATGTGTCCAGAGTAAATTTTGAAAAGCAATTAAGCCAGAGGTTTCTCGTATAGAATCGCTAAGATGATGAGAATATATAGGTCTGATTTTTAGTTTTTTGTAATTGCAACTTCCATTGTTTTGTAGAGATGATGAACTGTAATTTTCTGCTTGCGGATTGGTACAGCTAGGAATTTGACTATGGGCTGACGTGAAAAATAATAAAAAAAATAATAGCGTTTTTTTCATTTAAAGATTTGGTTTAATTCCTCTGTAAAAATAGCTTTTAAAACTAAGACGAGTTGTCATAGATTTTAAAATATTTTGAGTATTGCTTTTTTTTGAAAGAGGAAGAGTACGTTTTTTTTGTATTAAAATAAGACATTTCTTTCATTTTGACTTTTAAATATACCTTGTCTAAATTACTTTTGCATAAAATAAAAAAGTTTACCTCATTTAAAATTACGATTTTTTTAAGGTTTTTTATTTAAAAACTAGGATTTGAGTCTGATTCATGTGAGTTGGAAGAGCGGAGCTATGCTTTTTTATTTTTTTGCTAATTATTACTAGATATGAAGATAGGAATTACGTTTAGTGCTTTTGATTTACTGCATGCTGGTCATGTTAAAATGTTAGAAGAGGCTAAAAACCAATGCGACTATTTAATTGTTGGATTACAGATAGATCCTGCTTTAGATCGTCCTGAAAAAAATAGTCCTACACAAACAGTCGTTGAAAGATATATCCAACTTAAAGGATGCAAATTTGTTGATGAAATTATTCCTTACACAACAGAGCGAGATTTAGAAGATATTCTGCGTTCCCATAAAATTGATGTTCGTATTATTGGTGAAGAATATCAGAATAAAAACTTTACAGGGAAAAATTATTGCGCTGAAAAAGGAATAGAGCTATATTTTAACAAACGTGATCACCGTTTTTCTAGTAGTGGGTTGAGAAAAGAAATTGCTGTTAAAGAGTTAATAAAAACAAAATAACTTTTGTGAGAATAAACAGCTATTATATTATTTTAATTTCCCTTTTATGTATTAACGTTAAAGGCAATCATAATGAATTCAAAACTCCTATTTATGCTATTGTGAGAAGTAATACCTCTGATGCGAATTTAATTAAGGTATTAGAAAATCCTCAAGTAGCGGGTATAACATATTATGTCGGTTGGTCTAAGTTAAATCCTGAGGAGAATATATATGATTTTGCTTCTTTGGAGAGAATTTTGACTATAACTAAACAATATAACAAAAAAATAAACTTAGGAGTTCTAACTGGCCGATGGTCTCCTGATTGGTTAGAAAACAAGCATGTAAAATATTTGTATTGGGAACATTCCGATAATTATGTTGAAAAAGGAAAAGTTTGTCAAGCAAAGTCACCATTGCCTTGGGACAAAACTTGTAATGATTTCTTTAAGTTTTTTTTATTACAACTAAAAGTTATCGTAGATCAAAATCAAAATATTTTTAATGCAATTGAAATTACTGGAGGAAGCAATACTAATGGTATTGAAACTAATTTAATTTGCTCTAATAAAGAATTAAGTAGAGTTAGCTTTAGTTATTTCAAATACACTGAAAATTGGAAGAAAATTATTGATGAGTTTATAGAGCTGTTTCCTCATACAGTTTTAACATTAGCCATCCATGATACCTATGGCTCTGAAAGAACCGATTTAGTTTCTAAGGAACTGATTAGATATTGTACTTTAAAATACAGGAAAAGAATAAAAATTGCAGCTTTTGCTTTTACTGAAGAGCAATGGTTTAATAAAGGGAATCAATATGCAGATCTTGTTCTGCAATTGCATACTCAAAGTATAATGTTACAAGCAATACGTATATATTCTAATATAAGTAATACAAACCAAGATTTTTACAATATGTTGTTAAAAGCAGATAAAATTGGACCTGCATGGTTAGAAATTTGGAGCGAAGATGTTATTGCAGGATTTTTAAACCCGAGATAAATGATTTTATTTTTTATAAGTTTTGTCGTTTATTTTTTTTCAATTTATAATAAAAATAATAAGGACTTTTTTCAGCCTGAAATTTTTCTTAATTTATACTTTATTATTCTAATAGGAATTGGTCCTATAGCACTTTATTTCTTTTCAGCAGAACTTTTTAACACAGCAAACTATCAGCTTGTATCTTTTATAATATTATTAGGATACTCATCTATTAATTTAGGATATTACGCAGCTGCATCTGGAAAATTGGTTTTTAATAATAAGACAGAATTTGTTATTTGTAAAATTAGAAAGCAACGCAGAAGCTGGAAATTTAAATCAACAGGATATTTATTTATCATAATAGGCTTAGTAGCTGCAGTTATCTTTTTTATGAGAGCTGGCAGTATACCTATTCTTGCTCCTAATAAAGAAGTCGCAAGAGTAATGGCGCTGGGTGTGGGCGGTAATGGGTATTTTCTTTATTTGATGACGTTGAGTATGTATGGAATTTTATTATTGGCATTGTATACCTACTTATATGATAATAAACAAGCCTTCTTATTTGTCTTAACCATTCTCGTTGGAGCTGTCATGACAGGAACTGGTTCGCGAAGATATTTTCTATGTCTCTGTTTGTACGTATTTATGGCTAGACATTTTCTATACTCGTTTATTCCAATAAAAAAAATGACGATTTTTACGATAGCGGGATTACTTTTTGTTAATTTATTTGAAATGTTTAGAAATCCTGACAGCATGACTACTGTTGATTTGAAAACAACATTTCTTTATAGGTTCTTGATCTATATATCAAATTTAGAAAAAGTATTATCTGCTTTTATAAAAAAAGATAGTTTTGAATATGGAGGAACTTTTTTCATGGACTTGTTGACTGCTCTTCCAGGTAAACAAATAGATTATCAATCATGGCTCAAAGAGGTTACAGAGTTAGAATTTGAAGGATTTGGAATTCCTCCCACAATTATGGGAGATTTTTATGTCAATTTTGGATATCCCGGAATTATAATTGGATGTTTTTTATTTGGATATATAATTAGGAGATTGTATAACAGGTTTATTATAGAAAAGAAAACACTATTTGATATATTCTTGTATATAGTGTGTTTAGAAATTGGATCAAAGATTATTACCTCGGGTATTTCTGCACAGTCTGTTAGTATTGTATGGCTGTTTGTATTCATATCTATTCATAAATTCTGCCACTCGATGATAAATGCCAAACGACCATTCTTTTATAAAAGATCTTCATTATTATTTAATAAATGTTAAAGTTAGTAAGAATACTATGTTCTGGAGTTGGCGCAGCTGGAGCAACTTTTCTCTTGCAGGTTTTGTTAAGTCATAAATTGCCAATGCATCAATTTGGTATTTATGCAGCGGCAAATTCTTCACTTACGATGATTGGCAGCTTTTGCAGGAATGGGTGTTGGAGGTTTGTTCTTACGTAAAGCATGTGTTGATGAAAATAGATACGATGAATATTTTTCCGTAGCTCTAAAATGCGTTTTCATAAACATAATCATTGCAATCATTGTTAGTCAGTTTATTTTTTTTAATACAGGATTAGATATTATTCAGGCACTTTGTTTGGCCTCTTTTTATTTGCCAATTGCATTTCAATATTTTGTTATTTCTTATGCTCAGGTTTCAGAAAATTTTGCCAAGGTTTCGATAGCACAGATCATTAATCCCTTATTACGAGTTGCTACAATTTTATTTCTATTCCTTCTATCACCAACTTTAACCAATACAACTATTTTACTGTTTTTTGCAAATCTAGGCTCCTTTGTAGTCCTTTTGAAACTTATCGATCAAAATAAAATATTTCAACTTTTATTTTTTAAGCAATCTAAAAGTGTATTCTTTTCTTTTTTTAAAGAATCATTTTTGTATTCTTTTAATGGAACTATAAATGTTGTCCAGATCCAATTATCCATTATTATGGCAATGTATCTTTTTGGATTTAATACTTCAGGGATTTATTCTTCTGCTATTGTATTACTTACCGCATGTTATATACTTCCTAATATAATATTTGGAACATATCTTCTTCCTCAATATCATAAGTTAGAAAAAACCGTATTAAAAATCACAAGTCTGCAACATTCCATTGTCGCATTTGTATTGGGTATATTGTTTTTTATTGTGGTTTATGCATCTTCAGAAATAGTTATAAAATTATTGTATCCCGCTACCTTTAAAAATTCAGCCCATTTATTAAATATTTTGGCTATTAGTTTACCATTTCGTTTTTACTCAACAGGAATTGGCGCAGCTCTTTTAAATGAAAAATGCATAAAACGCAAAGTTTCAGCATCATTTTTAGGACTTATATTCCAGGTTTTTTTGATGCTTTCTCTCCGAAATATAGGAGAAGAATCTTTATCAATATCTTTTGTTTTAAGTGAGGTTCTTACGGCTGTTATTTACACGATAATTTTTTTAAAATATTTTAACAATAAGGCAATAAGTTAAAAATGAAGATTTCGTTTATAGGCTATTACGGAAGTAATTTTGGAGATTTATTAATGCTTACTTCACTTATTGATTATTATGGTCAGCATTATAATCAAATAAATATTTATACATATGGGAATGAGGATAATTTGTGTGATTCACTTTTATTGAATGCTCATAGAAATAAAATTCAAATTTTTGGTCTAACGGGAGATAAGAAAGTTAGCTATAGTAATTTTTTTAAAACAGTAAAAGGTTCTAAATATATTATCTGGGGCGGTGGGACTTGTTTTATGGATTAAGGAGGAACAGGAGGACTAAAATATATGATCGAAGCATATTTTGCTAAAGTTTCAATATTGTATTTAGGAGTCGGAATTGATTCAGATCATAAAGCAAAAACTAAACTTATAGTTTTTACAGCTGTTTTATTATCTAAGGCATTATATTTTAGAGATGAAAAATCTTTACTGAGAGCTAATAATTTAACGTTTAATTTATTTAAACATAAGATTAAACATGTGCCTGATATAGCGCATATCAATACAATTCAAAACAAGTCTGATTCTAGTGATTATATTGTTTTTTGTTGCCGTGATTTATCGAGTTATGAATACGTAAATAATGAAAAAGTAAACAATTATTTAACTGGTCTTGCTATTGCTGTTTGTAAACATTTAAGTATAAAAAGAATTGTCAATTTAATTTGCGATTTGGAAGTAGATGATAAACAAAGCCGAATAGCGAATGAATTATTTGTGCAAAATGGAATTGTTGTAAATAATGTTTTTGGATACGAAGTTGAAGATTCTCTTATAGCTATTAAAAATTCAAAATTTGTAATTAGTTCACGTTTGCACCCTGCGGTTATAGCGCAAAATCTGAGTGTTCCGTATGCATTGTTTAACTATTCAGATAAGAACAAAAAATTTGTAGAAGATACAAACGAAAATTCAAGGTTGATTGGCAGGAATAATTTCGAAGAATATATTCCAGATTTTCAAAAGCCTAAAATAGGTAATCTTGAAAATAAGAGACAAAGTATTCTGAATGTACTTGCAAAATATAGTAAATAATGATCATGAGGGTAAAGGATTTTTCAATTGGTTTAATTGAACCAGTAGGAGGGCATGGAGGAATGGATTATTATGATTATGGCTTGGCAATGGGATTAGCTGAGAATAATGTAAAAGTAGTTTATTATACGTGTAGTGAAACCAATGAAAGAAAATATGATAATGTACAAACTTTCATTTGTTTTAAAAAAATGTGGAAAAGAAACTTTTTTATTAAAGTTTTTAAGTATCTAATTGGCCACTGTTTGGCAATTTCAGATTTAAAAAAAAGAAATATAAAAATTATTCATTTGCATTTTTTTTCATTTAGAAGCATTGATCTGTTTATTCTTTGGTATGCTCGAATGAATAATTTTAAAATGATAATTACACTTCATGATATCAATTCTTTTTATAAAAAAGCAAACAGAATTATTGAGAAAAGATGTTTTAAGTATATCGATGGTATAATTGTTCATAATAAAAGTTCGTTAAAAGCTTTAGATAGTAAATTTAAATTACCTATTCCAAAAGCGATAATTCCACATGGTAATTATTTACCATTTATTAATAATTTGCCAAATGTTGAATCTATAGACAAAGACAAGTTTTCACTCTTGTTTTTCGGACAAATAAAAAAAGTAAAAGGGTTAGATGTTTTACTTAAGGCAATAAGTATTTTGAAAAAAAAAATGCTACGTTGAGTTAACCATAGCAGGTAAGGTCTGGAAAGATGAACTGGGAAAATATCAAGAAATAATAAAGACACTTGAAATAGAGGATAGAATTATAACGGATTTTAGATATATTCCAGACAACGAAGTCGTTACATTTTATCAAAAAGCAGACTTAGTTGTTTTGCCCTACCGCAATATTTATCAAAGCGGGGTATTGCTTCTAACTCTAAGTTATGGAAAGCCTGTACTTTGTTCTGACTTAGATCCTTTTAAAGAAATTATTAATCATAATGAAAACGGTTTCTTATTTCAAACTGAAAACGCTCAAGATTTAGCTCATAAAATTCGAGAAATAATTTCTAATAAGTCTAATCTAATGAAAGTTAAAAATAATGCAGATCTTATAATTCGAGATAATTATAACTGGATTAGAATAGGACAATTGACTAAAAAATTTTATGATCTAATTCTTTCAAAATAACTCAAAATTAAAAGTCACATTTTCTTTTATGCAAATAACTACTTGTTCTAGACAGTTTAATCAACTTTTTAGTCAAGTATATTTTATAAATTAATTAGTAATTTAAATGAAAATCGCAATTATAGGAACAAGAGGAATTCCTAATTATTACGGAGGCTTTGAGCAATGTGCCGAATATTTAGCTTTAGGATTAATAAAAAGAGGTTTTGAAGTTATTGTTTACAACTCTCACAATCATCCTTATAAAGAAAAACAGTGGAAAGGTGTCAAAATTGTACACTGTTATGATCCTGAAGATAAATTAGGAACTGCAGGACAGTTCATTTATGACTTAAATTGTATTCTCGATGTTAGAAAACGCGACTGCGATATTATTCTGCAATTAGGGTATACAAGCAGTGCAGTTTGGAATTGGTTAATGCCAAGAAAATCTATTGTTACAACTAATATGGATGGCCTAGAATGGAAAAGAAGCAAATACTCTAAAATAATTAGAAAATTTCTTCATTACTCAGAATCACTGGTAATAAAACATAGCGACTACTTAATTTCTGATTCAATCGGTATTAAAAATTATTTAGAAAAGAAATACAAAGTGACATCAACTTATATTGCTTATGGAGCCAGTCTCTTTGTTAATAGTAATGATATAGTTATAGAACGTTATGGTTTAAAGCCTTATAAATATGATATGCTAATTGCCAGGTTAGAACCAGAAAATAGTATAGAGATAATCCTTGATGGAGTTACAAAATCAAATCCTTCAAGACCTTTTTTAGTTATTGGAAATCATAATACTAAATATGGAAATTATTTAAAAATGAAGTATTCTTCATTTGAGTACATTCAGTTCTTAGGAGGCATTTACAATATAGAAATTCTAAATAATCTTCGATATTACTCTAATATTTATTTTCACGGACATACTGTAGGCGGGACAAATCCTTCTTTATTAGAAGCAATGGCGTCTAATAGTCTGATTTGCGCACACAATAATGATTTTAATAGATATATTTTAGAAGAGCATGCTCTTTATTTTACAAATGATGATGATGTGGCACAGCATTTAATGAATGCAAAATATGAAGATTCTGGGATTCAGTCCATGCTAATTGAAAACACAAAGAAGATAAACGAGATGTATGATTGGGAGATTATTATTGATCAATATGTTAATCATTTCACCTCTATTGTAAAATAAATTTTAGTAGAAATCTTTATGAAAATTTTACAAAAATTATCGCAATATAGTTTTTCAAGATATTTCCAGATTATATTTATCCTTTGGGATATTGTATTAATAAATATTTCAATTCTCATTTCTGGATTACTTAAGTTTGAAAGTTTAGACAAGTTTTTTTTGAAGGAGGTACAAACGATATCTTTATTAGGGAATTTAATTTGGCTTGGTCTTCTTTTATATAAAGACTCCTATAGAATTATAAGGGTAGAAACCATAGAGTCTATATTGTCCAGAACCATAAAAAAAGTTATTATCCATAGTGCTATTGTAGCCATTTTTGTTGTCTTTTTAGATTATTCGGATATTTCAAGATTACAATTGTTTTATTTCTATATTTTTTTCTTTTCATTTTTAATTTTTTCACGAATTTTTTCGATGAAACTTCTGAAATATGTTAGAGCGAGGGGCTATAATTTTCGCAATGTTATTATTGTAGGTGCAAATGACGCAGGAAAACGTATTCGTAAAATTTTAGCTAAAAATTTGACTTATGGTTACAGATTTCTGGGTTTTTTTGACAAACCAGAAAACATGTCAAATTCAGTATTAGCAAATTTTTTAGGAGGATTTGATGATATTCAAGATTTTATAAAAAAAAATCATGTTGATGAAATGTATATAACGCTTCATATTGATGATATTGATGTCATCAATAAGCTAATTGAAATATGTGAACAACAGATGGTACGAATTAAATTTATTCCAGACTTTCAATTATATACTAAGTCTAGTAGAGTTGAAATTTCTTTTTATGAAAATACGCCTGTTCTAATGTCTAGAAGAGAGCCATTAGAAAACACATCAAATAGAGTTTTAAAAAAGATTTTTGATATTTGTTTTTCTTTCTTAATTATAATATTAATATTTCCTTGGCTGTTTCCTGTTCTCATGGCTATTATTAAAATTGAATCTCCAGGACCAGTTTTTTTTAAACAAGAGAGATCAGGAAGAGATAATAAAACATTTTTATGTTTAAAATTTAGAAGCATGCATGTAAATGATGTTTCGAATAAAAAACAAGCTCAGAAAGGAGATAAGCGTGTTACAAGATTTGGCGCTTTTATGAGAAAGACAAGTATCGATGAACTCCCGCAATTTTTTAATGTTCTGTTTGGGCATATGTCAGTTGTTCTGACCAAGACCTCACATGTTATACCATACAGAAGAATATAAAGAATTAATCAATAATTATTTGGTTCGTCATTATGCAAAACCAGGTATAACAGGTTGGGCTCAAGTTAATGGATATCGCGGTGAAACCAAAGAACTTATCGATATGGAAAACAGAGTAGAGTTTGATATTTGGTACATTGAAAATTGGAGTTTGCTCTTAGATATAAAAATCATAATAAAGACAGTTCTCAATGCTTTTCATGGAGAAAAAAATGCCTACTAATTTTACTTCTATAATTAAAAAATAAGATTCCTTATAATGTAATACGCTAGCAGAATAGACTTTTTTATTTTGTTATTGATGTTTACGATTAAAAAAAATAAAACAAATGAAATTTTATTGTATTTTTTTGATGAAAAAAATTGTTTTTTTATCTCTTTTGTTTGTGTTTTTTTCTTGTGCTTCAAGAAAAAATATAGTCTATTATCAAGATATTGATTCGTTATCAAAAGAACAAAATCTGAGTTCTTACGAAATTAAAATACAACCTGATGATTTGTTAATGATTCTCGTTTCTTCTGATGATCCCGAAGCAGCTGTACCTTTTAACTTAAAGACTTACAGTATTTCGAACAATAATAAAGCAGATATTGCCCGTGCTCAGGAAACGGTACAGACGTATCTGGTTGATCAAAATGGAAATATAGAATTTCCGGTATTGGGAAATATTAAAATAGGTGGACTTACTCGTACAGAAGCACTTCAGTTCATGCAAAGTAAAATCGCTAAGTATATTAAAAATCCAATCATAAATCTTCGTATAACAAATTTTAAAATTTCATTACAGGGTGAGGTTAATTTACCTGGAACTTATTCAGTTGTTTCAGAGAGAATTACTTTGATAGAAGCTTTAAGTATGGGCAAAGATTTAACTATTTATGGTAAGAGAAATAATATTCTGGTTATTAGAGAAAACAACGGACAAAAAACTTATAATAGAGTTGATATAACAAAATCAGACTTTATTAATTCCCCTTTTTACTATTTGGCTCAAAATGATGTAGTGTATGTTGAACCTAATAAAACAAGAGTGAATTCTTCGGCCGTTGGTCCAAATACTTCTGTAATCATTTCTGCGATCTCTATTTTAGTTTCGCTTTCAGTTCTAATTTTTAAATAAAATCGAAATAATAAATTATAATGAAAGAGTTTTATAATGATGTTGATGATGATGATATCGAAGATCTTGGTCTTAAACAACAATTAGAAAAATATTTAGTTCATTGGCGTTGGTTTTTATTGAGTATTATAATAGGCCTGTTGTTGGCTTTCTTATATTTAAGATTTTCAACAGCTTTTTATGAGGCTTCAACTACAATACTTGTTAAGGATGAGAAAAAAGGAGGAATGCTTTCAGAACTTTCCGCTTTTTCAGATTTGGGTTTGGGGGCAAGTGTGAAGAGTAATATTGACAATGAAATTGAAATTTTAAAATCAAGAACTTTGGTAGAAAGTACAATTTTGAAACTTAATTTAAATGTTGCTTTGTTTCATGAGGAAAATTTTATAGAACGTGATATATATGGCGAAGCTCCGATAAAAATTCATTTTGTAAACAAAATGCCATCATTTAAAGAGGCAAGTATTAATCTTAATTGCGAATTAATAACTGCTGAAACTTTTTCATTGGTAGAGAAAACTGAAAATAAGGAAAGCTCTATAGTATCGCCTAAGAAAGGGTTTAGATTTGGAGAAAAAATTTTCACGAAAATAGGAACTTTAGTGGTAAACAAAACAGCTTTTTTTTCTGATTTTTATTCAAATGGAGAGAAATCTATCTGTATTTTGATAAAACCATTAGATGATTTGACAGAAGATTTTAGAAAAAAACTCAAAGTAGAGCCTATTAGTAAAACCAGTAGTGTGGTTAGTATTTCAATTTCAGATCCAGTTGCAAAAAAGGCAGAGGAGTTTTTAAATAACATGGTTGAGATTTATAATGAGAGTGCAAAACAAGATAAAAATTTCATTTCAGAAAACACCTCTAATTTTATTTCCAACAGGCTTGCTCTAATTACTAAAGAACTTGATGGTGTAGAACAAAATGTTGAAAGTTTCAAAAAATCAAATCGACTAACTGATATTGAATCTGATGCAAAGCTGTATGTTGAAAGTTCAAATGAATATGATAAAAAAGGGATTGAAACTGAAATTCAGTTAAACGTAGTTTATTCGTTGCTTGATTTTATTAAAAAAAGTTCAAATTCAGATTTGTTACCTTCTAATCTAATTTTAGATAAAGGAGATGCATCTAATTTGATTAATTCCTATAATCAATTGGTTTTAGATCGTAATCGAGTTTTGAAATCGGCAACAAATGAGAATCCAACAGTTGTAAAATTAGACCAGCAAATAAGTTCGTTAAAACTTAATGTAGCAGAAACTTTAAATAGGATGCAGTCTAATTTACAAATTCAAAATCGCGATCTAAAAACTAAAGAAGGAGTTTTGAATAGTAAAATTGAAAAAATTCCAGTTCAAGAACGTCAATTTAGAGTAATAGCAAGACAGCAAAAAGTAAAAGAAGAACTGTATTTATACTTATTGCAAAAGAGAGAAGAAACTGCAATTTCATTAGCTGCAACTGAACCTAATGCTCGAATAATTGATACGGCAAAAGCAGAAAAAAATCCAGTAAGTCCAAAGAAAAAGATAATTTATTTAGCAGGAATTTTATTTGGGATATTGATCCCATTGAGTATTATTTATGCGGATGATTTATTAAATACTAAAATTAAAAGCAGAGATGATTTAGAAGGGAAAACGCAAATTCCGTTTATAGGAGATGTGCCTCATTGCGAGCATGTATCAGAATTAATCAAACCTAATAGCAGGAGTAGTTCTGCAGAAGCGCTTCGTATTGTTAGAACCAATCTTGGATTTATGCTGAATAAAGGTGAAGAAGGTAAAGCAAAAACGATATTTGTAACTTCAACTTTAGCTTCCGAAGGAAAAACATTTATTTCGACAAATTTAGCAGCCAGTTTTGCATTACTAGAAAAAAAGGTTTTACTCATTGGTATGGATATTAGAAGTCCAAAACTGAATGAATATATTAATCTTCCTCCTGAAGGGCTTACAAATTATTTGTCTTCAAACAATAAAGAAATTGAGGATTATATTGTAAAGCATGATAAATATGAGAATTTTTATATTTTGCCGGGAGGAATAGTCCCCCCAAATCCGCCTGAATTGTTGACGAATAAAAAAGTAGATCAGTTATTTGAAAAATTAAAAGCAGAATATGATTATATTATAGCAGATACTGCTCCAGCTAGTCTTGTAACAGATACATTGCTTATAGCAAAAAATGCTGACACGTTTGTTTATGTAATGCGTGCCAGATTTTTAGAAAAAAGAATGATATCTATTGCAAACAGATTTTTTAGAGATAAAAAGCTTCCTAATATGTGTATTGTTCTTAATGATACAAATTCGAAAGGAAAGTATAGTTATGGTTATGGAGAGAAATTGGAGAAAAGAGGATGGATTAAAAAAATTATCGGCTAAAATAAGAAAACGGTTCAAAATATTTTGAACCGTTTTTTTTTGCAAACAATTGATCTGTATTGTTAATTTAATGTTTCACAAGAATTGACTTAAAAATAGTATATAGCAATAATTAAAATACTATTTTCGTCATTTAGACTAAAAACAAATCTTACTCAGACAAAAAGCTTGAAAATGAATTTTTTACAAAACCTATCACGATATCGTTTTTCGCGTTACTCTAAAATATTATTTGTGTGCTGGGATCTTTTATTATTAAATTTTGCTGTATATCTGTCTGCTATGACAAGATTTGGAGATACAGACAAGCTTTTTTTGAAAGACGAAAAAACGATTTCATTATTAGCGAATTTGATCTGGATTGTTTTACTAATGCAAAAAGATTCTCATAGAATTATAAGGATAGAATATATCGAATCAATTTTAAAAAGAACAATTAAAAAGATTCTTATCCATGTCGCATTAATAGTCTTTTTTGTGGTTTTTTTAAAGTATACAGACATTTCAAGGCTCAGGTTGTTATATTTTTACCTGCTTTTTTTCACTTTACTGATGATATCCCGATATATACTAATGAAACTCTTAAAATATATTAGAGCTAAAGGTTATAATTTTAAAAAAATTATTATTGTAGGTGCTAATGAAACAGGAGAAAAGATGCGGAAAATATTAGCTAAAGATTTAACATATGGATATAAATTTTTAGGTTTTTTTGATCAAAAGAATGAAATCGAAAATCAATATATTCCAGTTATAGGAGGATTTGATGATGTACAGGAGTTTATTATTAGAGAAGAAATAGAAGAAGTGTATGTCGCTTTGCATATAGATAATATTAAAGTAATAAATGAGTTAACAAAAGTATGTGAGCAAAACTTGGTCAGAATTAAGTTTGTTCCTGATTTTCAGTTGTATACAAAATCCAGTAAGGTTGAGGTAGCTTTTTATGAAAATACACCTGTGTTAATGCTACGTCCTGAACCTTTAGAATTAGCAATAAACCGACTTTTAAAAAAAATATTTGATCTTTGTTTTTCTACACTTGTTATAATTTCGATCTTTCCTTGGCTCTTTCCAATAGTCATGATAATTATAAAATTGGAATCAACTGAACCTGTATTTTTTAGGCAAGATCGTTCTGGTCGCGACAATAAATCATTTTCATGTTTTAAATTTAGAAGCATGCACCTAAATGATTTGGCACATAATAAACAAGCAAAAAAAGGAGATTTACGTATAACAAAATTTGGAGCCTTTATGCGTAAAACAAGTATTGACGAGTTGCCTCAATTTTTTAATGTCCTTTTCGGAAACATGTCTGTAGTAGGTTCCACGACCCCATATGGTCAATTTAGCCAAAGAATATGGGGAACTTATAGATAATTATTCAGTTCGTCATTATGCTAAACCAGGAATTACGGGTTGGGCACAAGTAAATGGTTATCGAGGAGAAACAAAAAAGCTTTCTGATATGCAAAATAGAATAGAATGTGATATTTGGTATATAGAAAATTGGAGTTTGCTATTGGATATTAAGATTATAATTAGAACAATTATGAATATTATTCAGGGAGAAGAAAATGCTTATTAGTAAGTTTTAGATTTTTTTAAAATTTGAAAAAGGAATTATTTGCAATTACTTCTTTCAAAATGGAAACATCGCTAATATTTACCTTCTGCTCAAAAGATTTAACATGCTTATTGTGATGTACATCAGTTCCTGTAAAATCATACATTCCTTTTTTGAGAATCTGTTCGGCTATTTTGTTAATTTCACTTCCATAATAGCCAACAACTGAAAGTAAGTTTAGCTGAAATCTGCATCCCGCTTTTTTTAATTTATCGTATTCATTAAAGTTTTTATGATAAAATAAATATCTTTCAGGGTGAGCCAGAACAGGAATATATCCTGCTACTTGTAAGTCAAAAAGTGTTTTATAAAGTTGTATTGGAGCATTCATGTAAGACATTTCTACCAATACGTAATTGTCTTTTAAAGTTAAAAGCTTTTCATTTTTAAAGTGATTCTCAAACCAGTCGTCCATGAAATATTCTGCAGCTGCTTTAAGAGGAGCATTTATATTTTCCTTTGTTATAATCTGTTTAGTTTCTAGACAAGAATTGATAATAGTCGAAGGAGAGTTATCCCAAAGATAGTGGCTAATATGTGGAGTAGTAATAAATTGAGAGACTCCCAATTCCTGTAAAGATTTAATGAGCATTTTAGTATTATCAATAGTTTTTGCGCCATCGTCAATTCCTGGTAACAGGTGAGAGTGAATATCTACAAAGTTACCGCCCAGCAGATCTCGTAAAAGAGGTTTCGATTTAAAAAATGATAACATAATATAAAAAAGGTATAGCTCAATTCATTGTGTTGCAAAATTAATCTAGAATTTGTAACAAGACATTTTAGATTTATGTTATATTTGATTTTTAGTAAAAAAGTAAAAAATTATGAAAATAAAAGAGAATTTGTTTAATCAGCGTATTATTTCTATTGATGCTTTGCGTGGAATTACCATTTTTGTAATGATTTTTGTAAATGAGCTTGCGAGCATTCAAAACGTGCCACAATGGTTAAAACATATGCCTGCAGATGCCGATGCAATGACTTTTGTTGATTTAGTTTTCCCTGCTTTTTTATTCATTGTTGGAATGTCTATTCCGTTTGCTTTTAATGCCAGATTGATAAAAGGTGACAGCCCAAAAACAATTTGGACGCATACTCTTAAAAGAGCGATTGCTCTTATTGTAATTGGCGTTTTTATGGTCAATGCCGAATATGGTTATGATGCTACAAAAATGATAATCGCACCTGCGTTTTGGGGGCTTTTAGCCTATGCGATGCCAATTCCGATTTGGAATAAATATCCAAAAGATTTTCCCCTATGGTTAAAAAATATACTTCAATACGGAGGGATTTTAGTTCTAATAGCACTGTATTTTTTATATGTTCAAGAAACCGGAGATCGAGGAATGACTCCAAAATGGTGGGGAATACTTGGGTTAATCGGTTGGGCGTATCTTTTTACAGTAGTTTATTATTGGCTAGTTTCTGGAAATTTATGGGCAATGATTGCATTTTTAGCTTTTTCTGTTGCAATGAATTCGCTTAATCTAACTGAAAACTCTTTTGTACAAAATACTTCTTGGTTAAGTTTTATAGCTGGACATTTAACGCATGCTTCTTTAGCTTCGGCTGGAATAATAGTTTCGTTATTGTTTTTTGATCGAAAAATTAGTTCCAAATTCAACTGGCCAGTAATTGGTTTTGTTGCGCTATTTACAATCACGGCTATTTTGCTTCGTCCTTACTTTGGAATTTCAAAAATTAAAGGAACACCATCGTGGACGATGTTTTCGGCAGCGATATGTACCGTTTTGTTCTATTTGTTGTATTGGCTGATGGAAGTTAAAAAACAAACCAAATGGAGTGAATTTTTTATGCCTGCAGCGGCAAATCCGTTATTGATTTATATTTTGCCAGGTGTAATTTATTATTTCTGTAAAGCGTTTAATCTCCATATTATTCCCGGATATTTTAGAGAAGGAGTTCCTGGAATTATTTGGTCTCTAGTATTTTCTATCATTATGCTTTTCGTAATGAAAATCTTGAATAGATATAAGATTCAGCTGCATCTTTAATGTTTCAAGTTTTATGCAGAACTTGAAACTTGAAACCTGACCATGGAATTTTTATTGTAGAAAAGCGTTTAGGAGAAGCAGGTATAGAAACTTTTGGATGCGAGCCTCCTTACACACAACCGGTACCTTATTGATGTGTAATTTAGATTAGCATAAAAAAATGATTGATATTCTTAATAAAATTCTAAATTTGTAAGAGGGTGTTTTTAAAATATTGTGTGTGAATGGTTTAAAGAATAAATACATTGTAGTTTTATTTTTAATTGGATCGTTTTGTCAAGCTCAAAATGATAGCACAAATGTGGGTACACGAGATATTTTGGATGTTATACATCGAGTTTTTGATAAGCAGGACACCATTCGCCCAGAAAGAAATAAAAAACTGGCTTTTTCCTTATTGCCAGTTCCAGTTGGCGTTAATTCCAGTACAGGTTTGGTGGTTTCTTTTCTGACTACATTTTATTTAGGAGATCCCAAAACAACCAGAATGTCTCAGGTTACTTTTTCGCCTTATTTTAGTTTTAGTAAGCAATTTGTATTTCCAATCCAGTCTTACATCTATTCAAAAGATAATAAATGGAGTCTTATTGGAGATTATCGATACATGATTTATCCCCAAGATACTTACGGTTTGGGCGAAGACAATTCAGATAAAGAAATGTCAACGCTCGATTACCAGCAATGGCGTTTTTATCAGTTTATTACCAGACAGGTTATTGGAAATTATCGTTTAGGAGTTGGCTTTCTTTTAGATAATTATAATAATATTTCGGAAGAATCTTATATAGATGGAGAAACCGATTATTACCAATATATGAATGGTGATTATTCTGATGAGACTTCGTTTGGTTTTGCCTTGCAAGGACTTTACGATTCGAGGGAAAACATTATTAATCCCGAAAAAGGTTTGTATGTCGAAGCCGATTTTAGAATAAATACTAGCGGTGTAGAAGGAGACAAATGGCAATCTTTGTATTTTGATGCTCGAAAATATCATTCTTTCAGTAAAACTAAACATCGGGTTTGGGCTTCAAGAGCTTTTTACTGGTCAACGTTTGGCGGAAAACCCCATTACTTAGATTTACCAAGTATTGGTTGGGATCGTGAAGGAAAAACAGGACGAGGATTTACTAAAAATAGATACCGAAGCAATGCCCTTATTTATTTTGAAACCGAATACAGAACAGACATAAGCCGAAACGGATTTTTTGGGGCTGTTTTTTTTACTAATATTTCTTCGGTTTCTAAGTTAGATACCTATCAATTTAAAAAATGGAATCCTGCGGTTGGAACAGGAATTCGTATTAAATGGAATAAACGTAATGGCAGTAATTTGGCATTAGATTACGGAATTAGTAAAAACGATTGGTCACTGCGTTTGGGGTTATCAGAAAATTTCTAACTTCGGCCAAAATCTACAGATTCAATTTTCATGCAGTTATCGGTTGTCATTTTAAATTATAATGTGCGTTACTTTCTAGAACAATGCGTTTTAAGTGTTCAGGAGGCAATTGCGGCAATCGATGCAGAAATTATTGTGATTGACAATAACTCATTAGACGAAAGTGTTTTGATGATGAAGGAAAAATTTCCAGACGTAAAACTGATCGAAAACAAAGAAAATTTTGGATTCCCAAAAGGTAATAATATTGGTGTTCGTCAAGCGAAAGGAAAGTATATTTGCATTTTAAACCCAGATACCGTTGTTGCAGAAGATACTTTTACGAAGATTTTGGCTTTCGCCGAAAGGCAAAAAAATCTCGGAATTGTTGGCTGTAAATTAATTGATGGAACAGGGGAGTTTCTTCCAGAAAGCAAACGCGGAATTCCTTCGCCTTGGGTTGCTTTCACCAAAATTTTCGGATTGTATAAAGTTTTTCCCAAATCCAAACTCTTCAATCAATATTACGCACAGCATTTAGATGAAAATAAAACGGGGGAAGTAGATATTCTTGTTGGCGCTTTTATGCTTTTGAAAAAAGAGCTTTATGAAGATTTAAAAGGTTTTGATGAAGATTGTTTCATGTATGCTGATGATATCGATTTATCGTATAGAGCATTGCAAAAACAAAAGTCAAATTTTTACTTTCACGAAACTACAGTTTTGCACTATAAAGGAGAAAGCACCATAAAAGACGAAAAATATATGAAACGTTTTCAGGAAGCTATGAATTTCTTTTATCAGAAGCATTTTAAGAAATCACTGTTTTTTAGTTTCTTCATCCAAATCGGAACTTGGTTTTTCTCTTTTGTAAAAATGTTTCAAGGCAAAACAAGAATAAAACCAAATCCAGAATTGCATGTTTTTTATTCTTTAAACGAAGATTTGTCTCACAAAATAGCCCTAATTTTAAAAAATAAAGTCCAGTTTTTAAAAATCCCGAAAGAAAAAATGGTAAATTCGTGCCTGATTTTTAAGGGAAAAAACGTCGAAATAATTTTGGATAATCAGTACATTTCATTCAAAAAATGTATCGAAATCATAGAAACTATTAAAGATAAGAGTATTACTTTTAAAGTTTTGCCTAAAAATACCCATTTTATTATTGGAAGTAATTCCAGAAATGACAGAGGGCAAATTATAAAAATCGAGTAAAAAATTATATTAAATGAAATTTATGTTTAAAATATTCATTAATTTCGCAATCTGAAAATCAAAAACATCTTTTAGATTAACAATATGGCAAGATTTGAATTAAAGCTTCCTAAAATGGGAGAAAGTGTCGCTGAAGCAACTATTACAAATTGGTTGAAAGAAGTTGGAGACAAAATTGAGGCTGATGAAGCTGTACTCGAAATTGCAACAGATAAAGTTGACAGCGAAGTGCCTAGCGAAGTATCAGGAATTTTAGTTGAGCAATTGTTTGGTAAAGATGATTTAGTGCAGGTAGGGCAGACTATTGCTATTATTGAAACTGAAGGCGGAGAAACAGCAACTCCAGAAGCTGCAAATACAGTTCAAGAAACTGCCGCTCCTGCAGAAGCTGCAGAAATCGAAAAAACAATCGAATCGGTTAAAGAAACGGTAACTTCTCAAGATTTCTCAGGATCAGATAAATTCTTTTCTCCATTAGTAAAAAATATTGCAAAAGAAGAAGGTCTTTCTTTAAACGAACTCGAAAACATTCCAGGTTCTGGAAAAGATGGACGTGTGACTAAAGAGGATATTCTAAAATATGTAGAAGCTCGTAAATCGGGTTCTATTAAAGCTCCGCAAACAGTTGAAGTTGCTCCAAAAGTTGTTGCAGAAACTCCAAAAGCTGAAGCTCCAAAGGCAGTTGAGCCAGTTGTTCAAAAAAGCCAGCAGGCAGTACCAGTTTCTGTAAATGGTGGTGACGAAATTGTTGAAATGGACAGAATGCGTAAACTGATTTCGGGTTACATGGTAGCATCGGTTCAGACTTCGGCTCACGTGCAATCTTTCATTGAAGTAGATGTAACGAATATTGTAAAATGGAGAGATAAAGTAAAAGCCGCTTTCGAAAAAAGAGAAGGCGAGAAACTGACTTTTACTCCAATTATGATGGAAGCAGTTGCAAAAGCTTTAAAAGATTTCCCAGGAATGAATATTTCTGTTGACGGAGATTATATCATTAAAAAGAAAAATATCAATTTAGGAATGGCAGCAGCATTGCCAAACGGAAATTTAATTGTTCCTGTAATCAAAAATGCAGATCAGTTAAATCTTGTTGGAATGGCAAAAGCGGTTAACGATTTAGGAAACCGTGCAAAAGCTGGAAAACTAAAACCAGACGATACTCAAGGCGGAACTTACACGGTAACCAATGTTGGTACTTTTGGAAGCGTTTTTGGAACTCCGATTATCAATCAGCCTCAAGTTGGAATTCTAGCGCTTGGCGCAATTCGTAAAGTGCCTGCAGTTATTGAAACTCCAGAAGGTGACTTTATCGGAATTCGTCAGAAAATGTTCTTATCGCACTCTTACGATCATAGAGTCGTAGATGGTGCATTAGGAGGAAGTTTTGTGAAACGAGTAGCAGAATATTTAGAAGCTTTTGATGTAGATAGAGATTTCTAAAAATAAAATATAAATAAACTCAAAATCCGATAGGTTTAAAACCTGTCGGATTTTTTGTTTTGTAAGAAAAGAATTAAGCAGTACTACGCAGACTTATTAAAAGCTTGTTTTTGAAAAGTTAAAATTGAGTAATTGAAAGCATTTTTCGACAAAAAAAATCAGAATAAAGAGAGATATTCCGCTTTAAAAATTACATTTGTAAACTTATAAAAATTAGAAATGGAATTAAAACTTAACAAGCCAATTTGCTTTTTTGATCTCGAAACAACGGGAATTGATATCGGTAAAGATAGAATCGTAGAAATTTCAATATTCAAAGTTTTTCCAAACGGAAACAAAGAAAGTAAAACCTGGTTGGTTAATCCAACAATTCCAATTCCTCCACAAACAACTGCAGTTCATGGTATAACAGACGAAAAAGTTGCCAATGAACCCACTTTTGCAGAACTTGCTCCGCATATTCATAATATGATAAAAGACAGTGATCTTGGCGGATTTAATTCAGATCGTTTCGATATTCCGCTGTTAGCAGAAGAATTACTTCGCGCAGGAGTTGATTTTGATATGAAAAACAAAGTTTCTGTAGATGTGCAGACTATTTTTCATAAAATGGAAGAGCGTACTTTAAGTGCTGCTTTGAAATTTTATTGTGGAAAAAGTTTAGACAATGCGCATTCGGCAGAAGCAGATACAATGGCAACATACGAAATCTTGAAAGCACAATTAGATCGTTATCCAGAATTAGAGAACGACATGAAATCTTTGTCTGAATTTACGACACGTAAAAAAATCGCCGATTTTGCAGGAATGATTGCTTTTGATAAAGATGACGAAGAAATTTTTACTTTTGGAAAACATAAAGGTGCTAAAGTGGAGAAGGTTCTAGAAACAGAACCAGGGTATTTCAGCTGGATTCAAAATGCTGATTTTCCGTTGTACACCAAAAAAGTTTTGACAGCAATTAAATTAAGAAAATTAAATACTAAATAAGTTTCTAAGATGCTAAGATTCTGAGATTCTAAGTTTTTTAGATTCTTAGTATCTTAGCATCTCAGTATCTCAGTAACTTAAAAAAGAATGAAAATTATCTGTGTCGGCAGGAATTATGCCAATCATATAGAAGAGTTGAAAAACGAACGCCCAAGCGAGCCGGTTGTTTTTATGAAGCCAGATTCAGCGGTTTTGTTGAAACAGCATCCTTTTGTTATTCCAGAGTTTTCTGAAGATGTTCATCATGAAGTCGAAATAATCGTAAAGATTAATAAGGTCGGGAAATATATTGAGCCAAAATTTGCTCATAAATATTATGATGAAATAAGTGTGGGAATAGATTTTACAGCGCGAGATCTGCAAAGTAAATTGAAAGAAAAAGGACTTCCGTGGGAAAAAGCCAAGGCCTTTGACGGTTCTGCAGTTATTGGAGATTTTTTGCCAAAAACTGATTTTGTTTCTATGGAAAATCTTAATTTTGAATTAAGAAGCAATTCGGAAACAGTTCAAAAAGGAAACTCAAGTATGATGCTTTGGAAGATCGATGAATTGATTTCTCACGTGTCTCAGTTTTTTACCTTAAAAATTGGAGATATTATTTTTACAGGAACGCCTGCAGGTGTTGCGGCTGTAAAACCAAATGATGTTTTAGAAGGCTTTTTAGAAGATAAAAAATTATTCAGAATACAAGTAAAATAATGGCTTTAAAGTACAACCTTTCGAAAGTTTATGCGCTTTCAGATAATGACCCTGAATTTGTAAATCAAATTTTAACCTTATTTGTTACAGAAGTTCCAGAAGATTTAAAACAAATTAAAGAAGGAATAAAAAAGAAGGATCATAAATACGCCTATTCCTATGCTCATAAAATAAAGCCTACACTTGATTTGATGGGGTTAAATGTGGCTTTTGAAGAAATTTTGCAGGTAGAAGCTTGGACAAAAGCTGAAGGCAAGAAAAAAGATATTATCGAAACTTTTAAAAGTATTAAAGTACAAGTAAAAGAAGCGATTAAAGAAATTAAAAAAGATTTTGATCTTTAATATAAAATTTGACTTATTCCTGTTTTTATAAAAGGAATAAGTCAAAATATTTTTTAAATTTTGTAAACGGGCTTATAGTTTGTAAAAGCCGTTAATACCTTCCTCCTAGACAAAATTTAATTTTCTACTTATAAATTTTAGCTTATTTATTTAAGCGACACAAATATTTCACTGATTATGAAAGCAGCAATTATTACTATTGGAGATGAAATCTTAATTGGTCAAATCGTAGATACAAATTCGGCTTTTATTGCCAAATCACTCGATAGAATTGGAGTTGAGGTGGCAGAAATGCTGTCAATAAGCGATGACAAAAAACATATTTTAGGCACTTTTGCGCAACTACAAAACAAAGTAGATGTTGTGATTGTGACAGGCGGATTAGGCCAACCAAAGATGATGTAACAAGGAAAACTTTCTGTGAATACTTTGATGATGAATTAATTGTAGATCAAAAAGTTTTGGCGCATGTGACGGAATTAATTGAAGGGTTTTATAAAAGACCCATTTCTCAATTGAACAAAGATCAAGCTCTTGTTCCGTCAACCTGTACTGTTTTGCATAATAAAGTTGGAACTGCGCCAGGAATGTGGATGAAGAAAGAAAATACCGTATTTATTTCGCTTCCGGGAGTTCCGTACGAAATGAAATATTTGGTAGAAGAAGAAATAATCCCGAAAATTGTCCGCGAATATAAACGTCCTTACATTATTCATAAAACCATTTTGACGTATGGGCAAGGAGAAAGTTTAGTTGCAGAACGTATTGAGCAATGGGAAAACAACCTTCCTGAATTTATAAAACTGGCTTATTTGCCCAATCCAGGGCGAGTTCGTCTGCGTTTAACTGCTCGTGGGACTAATAAAGAGGAATTAGAAGAAGCTATAGAAAGCAACGTTCAGTCCTTGGATGCCATCATTCACGATATAATTGTAGGTTACGAAGAGAATGAAACAATTGAAACAGTAATTGGTAAGCTGCTTTTGAAGCAAAATAAAACCATCTCAACAGTAGAAAGTTGCACAGGTGGGAGAATTGCATCATTATTGTCATCTGTTCCAGGTTCGTCAAGCTATTTTAAAGGAAGTATTGTTTCTTATGCCACAGAAGTCAAAATAAATGTTTTGGGAATACCGAAAAATTTAATTGATCAATTTTCGGTAGTTAGTGCTGAGGTTGCATCGGCTATGGCTTTGAGTGCTAAAGATTTGCTGAAAACCGACTATGCGTTAGCAACGACGGGTAATGCAGGCCCATCAAAAGGCGATTCTGATGTTGAAATAGGCACTGTTTTTATTGCTTTAGCAACGCCAGACGGGGTAATTGTCGAGGAATTTAACTTCGGACAACCTCGTGAAAAAGTGATAGATAGGGCGTCTGTCAAGAGTTTGGAAATATTACAGAAAGAAATTTTAAAATTTGTGCAATAATTTTTTGCTACAATGGTTTATTTTTCTTTTCTTTGCACCCTGATTTTGAATAACGATAAAAGATAAGTATAATGTCAAGAGTTTGTGACCTTACAGGTAAAAGAGCGATGGTAGGAAATAACGTTTCTCACGCTATGAACAAAACTAAGAGAAAGTTTTCTGTAAACTTAGTTAAAAAGCGTTTTTATCTTCCAGAAGAAGATAGATGGATTACTCTTAGAGTAGCAGCATCTACGATAAAAACAATTAATAAAAATGGAATCACTGCTGTTTTGAAAAAAGCACAGTCAGAAGGATTTATCAAATAATCTTTTCCTAAATAAATATATAGCAAGATGGCAAAGAAAGGTAATAGAATCCAAGTAATTTTAGAATGTACTGAACACAAAGCTTCTGGTGTTGCAGGAACTTCTAGATATATTACAACTAAGAACAAAAAAAATACTCCAGACAGATTAGAGATTAAAAAATTTAATCCAGTTTTAAAAAGAGTAACTGTTCACAAAGAAATTAAGTAATAATTAGAGATTTTGATTAAATCTCAAATGGTTTTTCATTTGAAGATTTAATGAATTTCAAATAACATTTGAATCATGGCAAAGAAAACCGTAGCATCGTTACAAACATCTTCTAAGAGATTATCAAAAGCCATCAAAATGGTAAAATCTCCTAAAACTGGTGCATATACATTCGTAGAATCTATTATGGCTCCTGAAGAAGTTGATGAGTTCTTGAAAAAGAAATAATTACAATTACATTATATAGAAAAGCTACTTTCTTTCGGAAGTAGCTTTTTTATTACCTATATTTGTCTAAAAATTTAAAGAATCGTAACAATTGGCCTTTTTTGGGAAAACAATTGCGCTTTCTTTAAAGATTTTGATTTCTTGCGTGAAAATCAAGAAATCTAGTAAATCTAAATAATCTACAAAAAATGAGTTTTTTTAAAAAATTATTCTCTACCGAAAAAAAAGAGACTTTAGACAAAGGTCTTGAAAAAACGAAAACTACTTTTTTCTCGAAGTTAAGTAAAGCCGTTGCAGGGAAATCTAAAGTTGATGATGATGTTTTAGATAATCTGGAGGAAGTTCTTGTAGCTTCTGATGTTGGGGTAGATACTACTTTGAAAATTATTACAAGAATTGAAAAGCGTGTTGCTGAAGATAAATATCTAGGAACAGAAGAATTGAATCAAATTCTTCGTGATGAAATTGGTGCTTTATTATCTGAAACGAATACAGGTGAGGCAACAGAATTTGAAATTCCGAAAGATAAAAAGCCTTACGTTTTAATGGTTGTTGGAGTAAATGGAGTTGGAAAAACTACAACAATTGGTAAATTGGCTTATCAATTTAAAAAAGCGGGTCATAATGTTGTTTTAGGTGCTGCAGATACATTTCGTGCTGCTGCGATCGATCAATTGCAAGTTTGGGCAGATCGTGTAAATGTGCCTATTGTAAGACAGCAAATGGGAAGCGATCCTGCTTCTGTAGCTTTTGATACTTTACAATCTGCAGTTGCTCAAAATGCTGATGTTGTAATTATCGACACAGCTGGACGTCTTCATAATAAAATCAACTTAATGAACGAGCTGACAAAAGTAAAACGTGTAATGCAGAAAGTGGTTGCTGATGCACCTCATGATGTACTTTTGGTTTTGGATGGCTCTACAGGTCAAAATGCTTTTGAACAAGCTAAACAATTTACGGCAGCTACAGAGGTTACTTCATTGGCTGTTACAAAATTGGATGGAACAGCAAAAGGTGGAGTGGTAATTGGAATTTCAGATCAATTTCAAATTCCTGTAAAATATATTGGTGTTGGTGAAGGAATTGAAGATTTGCAAGTCTTCAATAAATATGAATTCGTTGACAGTTTCTTTAAATAATTTACAATGAAAAATATATCAGCTTTAACTTTTTATTTTGCTAGTGTAATATCTTTTGTTTTGGCAAATGTTTTAAAAGATAAAAATCTTTCGATATATTATATTTTACTAGTTCTAGGAATTGTTTTATTCTTTTTGGGAGTTCTTAAAAGAATACGTTCTAATCGATAAATATAATTGAAAATTTATTGAGTCTTTAAATAGGATTCGTTTAGGCGTTTCTATTTAAAGACTCTTTTTTATTGGTAATGCCTGTTTTGAAAAATAGTTGAATGTGTTTTCGATTTTTATTTCTTTTGATGATTATAAGGTTATCTTTGTAGTCTGAGAAATTCTCTTTTGAAAACGGGAGCCCTAGCCCTGATGGGAGCGGCATCCTTTTGTGCCGGGGTTCGGCGCAAAAGATACAGCGGACAGCAGGAAATAGCTTCTAATTCTTCGACTTCATTCAGATTAAAAAAGAATAAATTTTAATATTTTTATTTATGAAAAACACTTTTATAGTTTTGTTTTGTTCACTTTTATTTGTGAGCTGTAAACAGGAAATAAAACCTGCAGACCTCGCCAAATTAAATGGTTATTGGGAAATTGAAAAAGTGGTTTTTGAGAAAGGCGAGGAGAAGGAATATAAAATGAACGAGACTTTTGATTTTTTTCAAATTAAAAACAATAAAGGAGTTCGAACGAAAGTGATGCCACAATTTGATGGTACATTTTTGACAACAGACACTTTTGAGAATGTTTCGGTTCGTTTTACTGGAGAACAAGTTTTCTTAGATTATAAAACGGATTATGCAAAATGGAGTGAGGAAATTATTTCGCTCTCCGATGACAAATTAGTGGTTAAAAATCCACAAAAAATTGAATATCATTATAAAAAAGCTGAACCAGTAAATTTATTAAACGATGGCGAAAAGACTAAATAACGAAAGTACTATTAGTGCTGTATTACAGCAAATTATTCAAGTGAATAAATTACAGCCAGGTATGGATCAAATTGATGTTCGTGACGCTTGGAAAAATCTTATGGGGAGCGGGGTCAATACTTATACTCGAAATGTTGTACTGAAAGGCAGTACACTTTATGTAGAATTAGGTTCGTCTGTTCTGCGCGAAGAATTAACTCATGGAAAATATAAAATTGTTAAAATGATTAATGAAGAATTGGGACGTGAGGTAGTGAAGGATGTGGTTTTACGCTGATTTCATTAGGTTTTTTTTAATAAGATTAACTTTAAAAATAATTAACACTTCTATTGTGAAGTGTTTTTTTTTTGCGATACATTTGAGCGTTATTTTTTGTAAGTAGCATCTTTTAGTAACCCAAAAACAATTAAAAAAACAATGAAAAAAATTTTACTTATTTTAACCGTATTATTTGCTTTTACTAGCTCTGCACAAAAGAAAAAAGTTGCTGTTGTCTCTTTTTATACAGATAAAACAATAGATCTTTCTGAGCTTGGTTTAAATGGTCTGGCTGCAGTGACAGATTTAGGAAGTAATCCGAATTTTAATTTATTGCCAATTTTGGAGAAGTATCATAATGCATTTTTCAATGATTATTCTAAAAAATTCCCATTTGATTTAATTCCTGAGACGGAGGTAACTCAAAAACAAGAATATATTGATTACGTTCCTCATTTTGATAAAGAAGGAGATGCTGGAAAATATATTATCAACTATCCTGGATACAAATATATTTATGAAGGAATAAATGGTTCTGCAAACGAAGTAGCAACAGCGACTATGTTTAAAGATAATGCTGATGGTGTTTTGTTTACTGAAATTCATTTTGCTGTAGTAAAAGGATTTGCTGTGGGTGGAACAGGAACTATTAAAATGAAAGCTTATGCAAGAATTGCTTTGTATGACAAAAATGGAAAAAAATTATTTGCTTTCAATGAAGGAGCAACATCTAAGAAAACTGGAACAATTGTAGGAGGTATTCCTGTTTTATCTTTTGATAAAGTATTACCAATGTGTGAGAGTGCATTAGATGAGCTTTTGAAAGATTTGGATGGAAGAATCGAGAAAATGGTAAAAAAGACTGCTAATACTCTATGATCAGTTCGTAATAAGAATAAAAAACCCGCTTCAATTTGGAAGCGGGTTTTTTTGTTTGATTTGTAATTCTTATTAGAATTGCTCTCTTCCTGCAAAGTGGAATGCGCTTTCGATAGCAGCGTTTTCGTCGCTGTCAGATCCGTGAACTGCATTTTCTCCAATTGAAGTAGCGTATGCTTTACGAATAGTCCCTTCAGCAGCTTCAGCTGGATTTGTAGCTCCAATTAAAGTTCTGAAATCTTCTACTGCGTTATCTTTCTCTAAAATAGCAGCAACAATTGGTCACGAGACATGAATTCAACTAATTCTCCGTAGAAAGGTCTTTCTGCGTGAACTGCGTAAAATGCTTTTGCATCTGCTACAGTTAATTGAGTTAATTTTAATGAAACGATTTTGAAACCACCATTAGTAATCATTGCTAAGATATTCCCGATGTGTCCGTTTGCAACAGCATCTGGTTTAATCATTGTAAAAGTTCTATTTGTTGCCATTTTATATTTTATTAAATTTTGTGCAAAAGTATACTTTTTTTATGAATTGATTTTAATTAATTCGTAATTAAAACATAGTAGAATAATGTTTTAACCAAGAATAGGTTTTTTTTGAGTCATTATGTAGAGATGCACTGCAGTGCATTTAGCACAAAGTAAATATTTAATGAAAAAAGACGCACTGCTGTGCGTCTCTACAATTGTGTTTCTGTCTATATATCGTGTAAAAATTAGACTTTAAAGATTAATTTGTTTCTGTAGAATACCCACAAAATAAATGTCCAGATTGCAACGTATGTTAATGCGCCTGCCAAAGAAGCAGTCATAGGATTGCTGAAAAATGGTGCAATTCCGAAACGATATAGATAATCTAAGAGGTTAATTTGTTCGCCAGCAAGCGATGGATGTTGAAAACGAATGAGTACCAAAGCTTGAGGAATAATCTGTGAGGCAAAGAAAACAATCATTGGGTTTACTCCCCAAATAACAAATAGTTTAAAGCCTTTTTTGAATTCTTTTATGTCAATTATATAATATAGTGCTGTAAGACAAATTGTTGCCAATCCTGTTGTATATAAAACGTAACTGCTTGTCCAGATTGATTTGTTTATTGGAAAAACTAAATCCCAGATTAAACCGAAAAAAATTAACGCAGTGCCGATCATTCCCATTCTTTGGGCTTTTTGGATTTTAGTTACATTAAGCAATAGAATTTGTCCGATGAATAAACCAATAATGCCGTTTACAATTGATGGCAAAGTGCTTAAGATTCCTTCTGGATCCCAAGTATTGGTTTCATGGTACATATGTCCTTTCAAGAAAATGCTGTCAACCCAAGCGGCTAAATTAGTGCCTCTTTCTAAATTTGCTTCTCCAAAACCCGGAACAGGAATTAAGGTCATAACCGCCCAATATCCTAGAAGTAAAATTGCTCCCGTAATAATTTGAGTTTTTCGAGATGTCTTTAAATATAAAAGCGAAACGACAAAATAGACTACTGCAATACGCTGTAAAACTCCAGGAAGTCGAACATCTTGATAATTTTCAAATCCGCCGTAGGCTAAAATGAGATAAATAGCCAATATGCCAAATGCAAAAATGTTTTTTAGACGCGTGCTAAAACTTCCCATCAAAGCATAACCAACTGCAAAAGTAATGACCAATCTTCCAATTAGAAGCGGAATTCCATCCAATCCAAAAAGCTGAATTTTTCCGAAGAAATTAAAGAAAATCCCTAAACAGAACATTCTTAAAGAACGAATCAGGATTTTGTTAAATGTTGTTTCGTCATATGCTTTCTCTGGCATTGCAAGCGGTACAGCAACTCCCATTATAAAAATAAAAAACGGGAATACAAGATCGGTTGGTGTACAGCCATTCCAGTGCGCGTGTAAAAGCGGAGGGTAAACATTTCCCCAATCACCAGGATTGTTTACAATAGTCATTAATAGAATTGTCAGTCCGCGAAAGACATCAAGCGAAATTAATCGTTCTCTTACCATTAGGTTAGTTAGTTAATAGGTTATAAAATATAATTCTATTTGGTTTGAGAGAGTAAAGATTTAGAAAATGTGCTGGTTATTTGTTCCTAAATCTGTACTTTTTAATTTCTAAAGATAATTATTTTAGATTATTATGATGTCAAAATTATGTTCTAAAGGTTTTAATTTCTGAATTATAAGCGGAATCAATTGTTCTCCTTTTTCTAAATAAAATTCAGAAAAATTGGCTTGGCGTTCTTGAAGGCTATTGTTTGGAAATAATTCGCATTGCAAATCGGTTACACGCTCCAATTGGTCGGCTAGTTTTCTTTTTTGTGCTTTTAACAAACGTTTTTCTAAATTTTCTATACCTTTCTTTTGTTTTACTTCTTGAGCTTTAACTGCTCCAGAAAAAGATTTGTCGGTCTTTTCGGCCAATTCAAAAAGATAAGCAAACTGTTTTTCAAGCGCTTCTTTTTGAGGAGTTAAATCTATTGGAAATGGAGAAAGTTTATGCGTAATTTCATTGACTAAATTCTCTGATTTACTGAATAAATCTTTCCAAGTTAAATTTAAATTATCGGCTTTTTTAACTTGTTTTTCGGTTGCTAAAAGAACTGAATTTCGAACTAATAATATTGGGAAAGTAATGTTTGCTGCCTCAAAGAAAGCTTTTAATTCTAACCAATAAGCAATTTCCCCGCCTCCGCCAATGTAGCAAAGATTAGGAAGAATAATTTCCTGATATAGCGGACGCATAATTACATTGGGACTGAATTTTTCAGGATTGCTTTCTAATAGTTTTAGAATTTCTTCTTTCGAAAATGAAATTCTAGTGTTGTTAACCAGGTATTTATCATTTTCAAAAATGATTCTTTCTCGCAGTTTATCTTCAATGTAAAATAAATTTATTTCACGAGGATTTACTTGAACAGTATAGGCAGAAAGTGCTTCAATTGATTTTTGAACGGCTTTAAATGAAGTCTGATTTTCTAATTCTTCTTTTACAAACGGAATAAAAGCACGTTTTAAATTGGTGTCGTCTGCATCTATAATTACTAAGCCATAGCTTGAAAAAAGCGCATTGGCCAAAAAGCGAGTTGCATCGGCTAGATTTTCGTGTTTTAAATACGCATTTTCAAAAAGCTTCTTAAGTGCGTTTGCATTGGTGCTTGAACCTAATTCTTGAGAGTAAATTTCAAACAAATTTTCTAAGCCTTCAGTTGAAAGCCTTCCAACGGGACCGGTACTTTCTGCATTCCAACGGATTTTTTTTCCTTTAAAATTAAAATAATTAATTTCTTCAAAATCGTGATCTTCAGTCGCCATCCAATAAACTGGAACAAAATTGTATGAAGGATATTTCGATTTTAATTCTTTAGTTAAATTAATCGTAGAGATGATTTTATATAAAAAATATAACGGTCCGCTAAATAGATTTAACTGATGTCCAGTTGTAATGGTAAATGTATTTTCGAGTTTTAAAAGCGCAATATTATGTTGAGTGGATTCCGAAATTTCAATATTTTGATATTGTTTTTCCAGTGTTTCAACCAATGCAGTTCTATTGTTATGATCAAAATTGGCTGATTTTTCAGCTATTTGTTTTCCAAAATTTTCTAGGCTTGGAAAATGGTTGTACAGCGGTTTTAACTCTGGTTTCTGATCTAAGTAATCTTGCATTAATTTAGAGAAATATCCAGAAGATTGAAAGCTGATACAGTCGGTTGGCATAATTTTAAATTTATTTTTGACAGCTGTAAATTTAATGAAAATATACAGGTAAAAACGCTTTTAACGAATGCTTAAGATTTGATTTTTAATTTTTGTTTTAAAGTACCTTAAATCAAGTTTTTAAATTGAAATAAAATTCGTGTTTTTAAAATGGAAAAAACATCATATTTGTTAAAAAACGTATGATGTTTTAAAACTAATTCTTTGAAATATGAATTATTAATAATGAAACTATATTTTTGTAATCAAAAAAAAGTTATATCTATTTTACATGAAAACTAACGAGAATAAAAAGAACTCTCTAAAACATGTTCTTTTTGGAAGCCTTATTGGTACCACAATTGAATTTTTTGATTTTTATATTTATGCCAATGCAGCAGTGTTGGTCTTTCCTCAATTATTTTTTCCTAGTTCAGATTCAACAATGGCGACTCTGGAATCTTTAGCCACTTTTTCTATTGCCTTTTTGTCGCGCCCTTTAGGTTCGGCATTTTTTGGCCATTATGGTGATAAGATCGGACGTAAGTTTACCCTTGTTGCAGCTTTATTGACAATGGGAATTTCTACAGTAACAATAGGATTTTTGCCAAGCTATGCGAGTATTGGTGTAGCTGCTCCGTTATTATTAATGCTTTGCCGATTCGGACAAGGTGTTGGTTTAGGAGGCGAATGGGGAGGTGCTGTTTTATTGGCGATAGAAAATGCACCACCAAATAAACGTGCTTGGTACGGAATGTTTCCACAATTAGGCGCTCCAATAGGATTATTGCTTTCTGGTGGAACTTTCTTGTTATTGACAGATTCTATGAGTAATGAAGATTTTATGAATTATGGTTGGAGAATTCCTTTTATTGCCAGTGCATTTTTAGTGATAGTTGGTTTTTATATTAGGACTAAAATTACAGAAACGCCTTCGTTTGAAAATGCCAAAAAAGAGGAAGAAGAGGTAAAAGTTCCTTTTCTGGAATTAGTAAAATCATACAAAAATCAGTTGATTTTTGGAACATTCGCGGCAATAACAACATTTTTGGTTTTCTATTTAATGACCGTATTTACACTTAGCTGGGCTACTTCAGATTTAGGAATTGTAAAAAGAGACGGATTATTGATTCAATTATTCTCAGTATTGTTTTTTGCGCTTTTTATTCCGGTTTCTGCGGTTGTGGCTGACAAAATTGGTCGCCGCAAAATGCTTATCGTCGCAACTGCGGCTATTGCCGTTTTCGGATTTTTCTTTTCTTACTTTTTAAGCTCTGGAAATATCGTTTTGGTTACTATTTTTGCCTGCATCGGAATGTCATTAATGGGTTTTACTTACGGACCTTTGGGAACTTTTCTGTCTGAATTATTCCCAACAAATGTTCGTTATTCTGGAGCCTCTTTGACTTTTAATATGGCGGGAATTTTAGGTGCTGCCTTTGCACCAATGATAGCAATTTGGTTGGCTAAGACCTATGATGTGAGTTATGTAGGTTTCTATTTGGTAACCGCTGCACTTATATCTTTAGTTTCATTTTTGGTCATTAGTAAAGACGAACATAAGTTTTAGATTATAGATTTTAAATATTTCAAAAGCAGTAATGTAAAAAATTACTGCTTTTTTTTGTTTGTTAGAAAAGTATTTAGATATTTGTCTAAATATATAAATGTAATGAATGATATTTTTAAAGCATTAAATGATGCCACTAGAAGAGAGATTCTGGATCTTTTAAAGGAGAAGGATTTATCTGCAGGAGAGATTGCAGACGCTTTTAATATTTCTAAACCGAGTATTTCACATCATTTGGATATTTTAAAACGAGCCGATTTAATTACATCTGAAAAAAACGGACAATTCATCATTTATTCCATCAATACCACCATAATGGAAGATGTTTTACAATGGATACTAACCTTTAAACAATAATAATATGAATTTAGAATTAAGAAAAGAACTCCCTATAATTGGAATTGTTTCGATTCCTTTTATTTATTTGGCAACAGTTTGGAACAAACTACCTGAAATAGTTCCTATTCATTGGAACATTAAAGGGGAAATTGACGGATGGGGAAGTAAATTTACTTTGATTGGAATGCTTTTTATTCTTCCTGTTTTGACTTATGTCATTATGTCGACGATTACTAAGATTGATCCTAAGAAAAGAATGTCTTTAATGGGAGGGAAATTGTACCAGCTCAAATTTGTTTTGGTTCTTTTTATGTCAATTTTAGCTTTGTTTATTATCTACAGCACAAAAAGTCAAAGTACTTCTAGTCCTAGTTTTATTTTTGCTTTAATTGGTGCTTTATTTGTGGTTTTGGGCAATTATTTTAAAGTAATACAGCCTAATTATTTTATCGGAATCAGAACACCGTGGACTTTGCAACATGAAGGAGTATGGAAAAAAACTCATGCATTTGCTGGTAAACTTTGGTTTATTGGAGGTCTGATTATAATTTTAGGAAGTTTGATTTTTGAAAGCGCTACTTTTTCTACATTCTTTTTAACTATTGTTTTTGTTATTGCATTTGTACCATTAATCTATTCTTTTTTAAAATTTAGAAGTCTCGATAAAAAAGAAGAGAATCTTTAACTAACTAATTACTAAAATGAAAAAGAAAATACTTTTTGCACTTCTAATTTTTAGCTTTTTTAATTCATTTGCGCAGGATATTTCAGGACAATGGAATGGTATCTTAAAAATTCAAAATAATGAACTTAGGGTTCTCTTTAATATTACCAAAACAGAAAAAGGGTATAGTTCTATAGTGGATAGTCCAGATCAAAATGCAAAAGGTATTCCTGTTGCCTCTACTACTTTTGAAAATTCGGTATTAAAATTAGATATTGCAGCTATCGGGGGTGTATACGAAGGAAGATTGGGGTCTGATAATGTTTTTGTTGGAAAATTGATTCAAAACGGACATACATTAGATCTTAATTTATCAAAAGGGAATGCTGAAATTATAAGACCTCAGGAATCTAAACAGCCATTTCCTTATTATACAGAAGAGGTGAAATTTGAAAATAAAACAGATAAAGTGACTCTAGCAGGGACGTTATCAATGCCTAAAAAAGAAGGTAATTTTCCTGTAGTTATTTTGATTTCTGGAAGTGGCGCGCAAAATCGAGATGAAGAAATGCTAGGGCACAAACCATTTTTAGTTTTAGCAGATTATCTTACCAAAAAAGGAATAGCTGTTTTACGTTTTGATGATCGTGGTTTTGGTCAATCTACAGGCGATTTTAAAAAAGCAACTACTATGGATTTTGCAAAAGATGTACAAGCTGGGGTAGACTATTTGAAAACGAGAAAAGAAATCGATAAAAATAAGATTGGTTTGATCGGACATAGCGAAGGCGGTATAATTGCTCCAATGATAGCTGGAAATTCTAAAGATGTTAAATTTATAGTTCTACTTGCACGGACCAGGAATTCGTGGCGATAAATTGCTACTACTGCAAAGAGAGTTATTAGAAAAACAAATGGGAGTTCCAGATGCGGTGGTAGAGCAGAGTAAAGAAAATTTTAAAGGTGCTTATGATCTTATTATTCAAAGCACTGTTAATGATGATGATTTGAAAGCCAAAGTCAATTCGTATTTTAAATCAAAATTAGGGAATGATGATATGGCTAAAACCACTACAGATCAAATTACAAGTCCGTGGTATTATACTCTTTTAAAACTTGATCCAAAGCCTTTTTTAGAAAAAGTAAAATGTCCAGTTTTGGCACTTAACGGAAGTAAAGATTTGCAGGTTCCAGCTCAAGTTAATCTTGAAAACATTAAAAAAGCCTTGACAGAAGCAGGAAATAAGAAAGTAACCATTAAAGAATTACCAAATTTAAATCACTTATTTCAAGAATGTAAGACAGGTTCTCCAACTGAATATGCCACTATTGAACAAACCTTTTCGCCATTAGCTTTGGAAGAAATTTCGAGTTGGGTTTTAATGCAAACGAAATAAAACCATGTAATCGCAAAGATGTATACAGTTCAAAGAGCTTCTTTTCAGTATAAATCTTTGCGATTTTTTTTAACGTTTTAAAGAAAAATGACCTCTATATTCTGTCCCATTCATTCTCGTAACCGTAAACCAATAGTCTGATGCAGGCAGTTGATTTCCGAGATAAGTTCCGTTCCAAGAAGTGTTTAATGCCAATTCTTTAACTAATCTTCCGTACCGATCAAATATTCTAATAGACGAATTAGGAGCTAAATAAGCAGGATCAATTGTCCACGTGTCATTATAACCATCTCCGTTTGGAGTAAAGAATTTTGGGAAAGGAAGCTCCTCAGTCAAATTGACGCAATCTCTACTTTTTGCTTCTAGAATGACTATTGCTACAGGAATTCTATCGCTTTCACAACCACTTATGGTTTGAGAAGTATAATAGGTAATTCCGTTTTCAAGTGCAGTTGATTCTGCTAAACTACTTGTAGAAGAATAACTTTCATACCATTTGACGTTTTGACCATCAATTATGATATCACTAATTTTTACATTTTTTTGAATACAGAATTCCTGTGGAGAATTTGCAATTGGACTCGGTGTGTCTTGTATTTTTACTGTAATTGGTAATCTTTCACTTTCGCAATCGTTTTGTGCTTGCGAAACATAATAAATACGACTTTCCAATAAAGTTGTTTCTGGCAGAACAGATGCTGAAAAAAAAGTATCAAACCATTTTATATTTTGCCCAATAATCGGAATATCACTTAAAGTTGCGTTTTGCTGTACGCAAAATGTATGTGAAGAATTTACTTCAGGAAGTTCATTTGTAATAATAACGGTTTGATTCTGAGATGATACATTTCCGTTTCCATCATCATAATCCCATTTTATGGTATAAGTTCCAGGAACAGAATAAGATAAAGGATCCGCGGTTGTGGCAGTAATTGTTCCAGCACATTTATCTGTGGCTGTTGGAAATATTTTTACTTCAGTATGACAATCTCCCGATATAGTTGGAAGATCCGGAATGTTTGCAACTGGAGCTTGTATATCTCCAATTACAACATCAAAAGTGTATGTTTTTTCACAGTTGCAATCATCGCTTACCACTAAATGGTATTGTCCATTATTTACACTTGATGGATTTGTAATGATTGGATTAGACAGAGTACTTGTAAAACCATTTGGTCCAGTCCATAAATAATTATATCCAGAATTAGAATCAGCTTTAAAAGATAATGTTTCGCCAAGACATACAGGTGAATTTGTTGACGGATGCACATCAATGTTACAGCTTTTTTCTTCAGAAAAATTGATTAAATAAAAATTCTTTCTTCCGTTAAGATTTTGCTGATAAGAATTCGAATCTGTTATTTTGTTATTTTCAATAGGTGTATCTGCAAAGACAGCATCTTGGGCTGTAGTTCCTCCAATAACAATATTATTATTTTCAAAACAAATTTTGTTTTCAGAATACTGATCGAATCCATTAACATAAGTTCCAAAAACTAAACTACCAGATTTAGTAAATTTTCCGATATAACCCTCTGCAAATCCTTTTCTTTTATAGGCGCATGGAGTAGTTATCGATTGATCGCCACCTTCGCCACCAATGTAAATGTGATTGTTTTTAAAAATTAATGAATATACAGCCGATGATGTTCCTAGATAGGTTCCCCAAATTCGCTGGCCGTCTTTATTTAGTTTTGCTAAAAAACCAGTTTGAGACCATTTATTGTAGTCATCAAAACTTCCTGGCGAGGCAATATTATCATCATTGTCACTTCCGAATAAATCTCCTCCAATGTAAACATTGTTTTCGTCATCATTTACAACAGCTTTTATTCTATTGCCAGAACCATAATAAGTGCTCCAAATTCTATTTCCATCCAAACTGAATTTATAAACCGTACCATTTACACCATTTTTATAATTGGTTTCTTGAAATGTTCCAGAGGTAGAAATATAATTTAAACTAAAAGTTTTTCCTCCTAAAATAAGATAGTCAGATGCGACTTTTATAGTATGTAAATAATCATTGCTTTCCCCGCCTACATAGGTACTCCAAACAAGATCGCCACTAGGGTTGAACTTAGACAAAAAACCATCGAACGAACTATTTCCAGGCATACCAGAGTGATTTAATAAAGGCTGAAAATTATTGTTTGTAGAAAATCCAATGTAACTGTTTGTGCTTCCTACAATATAGATATTGTCATTACTATCAATATCTACATCTTCGGCAGAATCTGTACCAGTATTACCCATGTATGTTGCCCATAATCTCGTTCCAGAGGAGTTAAATTTTGCAAGAAATGCAAAACTAGTATTACTTGTGACAGTTTGTAAATAAGCTCCAGCTGTAGATATGTTTCTTTTACTATCTGTAGTTCCAGTAATTACAACATTATTTTGCTTGTCAATCTTTAGGCCAAATGCTCAATCCCAACTTTCTCCACCATAAAAAGTACCCCAAACTCTTTTTCCTGAAGGATCAAATTTTACAATTATTGCGTCAGATTGCATATTTCTCGAATCGAAAGCAGTGGTCTGATGGGCTCCAGATGTAGCATAAATTCCTGATGTACTGCTCGTGTAGCCCGTAAAATAGATATTGCCAAAACTGTCAGTGTCTATATCTCCAAAGTAATTTGATTCGCCTTCACCATAATAAGTTCCCCACAATCTTACCGGAGTGGGATCAATAACAACTGTTTTACCCGCTAAGAAGTTTGCAGAACGAAAGCCATAAACATCTTTTTTTAGCTTTTGATATCCAATAATTATTTCTTTTTTACGTCCTTTTTCTTCAATCCAGCTAGCAGGAATTGTTTCTTCCATTTTTCCAAAACGAACATTCATTCGGATTTTATTATCGACTAAATCGGTTTTGGCGCCGTTAAATTTTAATTGAATATCAGAGATTTTTCCCTTTGGATGAATAACAAAATTATATTCAACAGCTTTTTTGGGATCTTCGGGAATTGTAAAAACGACATCTATATTAGGATAGATGTTTTTGTAGGTAATCTGTTTATACTGATGAACTCCCAGAACGCCTTTTGGTTGATTTGGAACGTTATAATAATTGTCAAAATCAGCTGATTTTTGTTCCGTAATTAATTCAACTTTAGAATTTGAATTGACAAAATCAATGTCTACCCTATGAAAAATGTATTCTAGCTTAAAATCGTCTTTTTCTGTATTATCTTTTTCGGTAAATAGTTTTGCTGTTGACGAACGAACAATTGGCGTTTTTTTTACTTCATAAATATCATAAGAAAATCCATTTTTCTTTAACTGAACATTTAAACCTCCCGAATTCAGTAAATACTTAACGTCGGTATTAGGTTTGCCATTCTGATCGATAATTTGACCTTTATTTTCTTTAAAACCAATTGATTGATTTTTGTTTTGTGAAAACAATTGTAGCGTTAATAAGAAAAAAAGTAAAAGTAATCTATGTTTCATTAGAGTAATTTGGATTGTGACAAATGTAATTAAATGTTTACAAATTCAAATCGAAAATTGAAACGCTAAAAAGTCTCAAAATATCCCGTATTTTTGCAAAAAAATAATTCCCTTTTGAAAACAAAACTTTTCGTAATTACGCCGCCATTTACACAACTGAATACCCCGTATCCGGCAACGGCGTATATAAAAGGTTTTCTAAACACCAAAAATATAGAATCAGTTCAGGCTGATTTGGGTATTGATGTGATTTTAGAATTGTTTTCGAAGAAAGGACTTTTAAATTTGTTTCAGGTTTCAGAGTTTCAGGTTTCAGGTTCTGATGTCTCTGATAACTCTAAAAGAATTTTTGCTCTTCAAGACGAATACATCAAAACCATTGATTCTGTAATTCAGTTTTTGCAAGGGAAAAATCCAACTTTGGCTCTACAGATTTGCCAGGAAGATTTTCTGCCAGAAGCTTCTCGTTTTGCACAATTAGAAGAACTTGATTGGGCTTTTGGGACAATGGGAACGCAAGACAAAGCAAAACATTTGGCAACTTTATATCTCGAAGATATTTCAGATTTTATTGTAGAATGTGTTGATGAGAATTTTGGTTTCAGCCGCTATGCCGAACGTTTAGGGCGAAGCGCCAATTCTTTTGATGAATTGTACGAAGCCTTACAGCAAGAACCAACTTATATCGATTCGATTTTAATTTCGCTTTTAAAAACTAAAATCGAAGCGGTAAGACCAACTTTATTTCTAATTTCTGTTCCTTTTCCAGGGAATTTATATAGCGCATTTAGATGTGCGCAATGGGTAAAAGAAAATCATCCAGAAATTAAAATTTCAATGGGAGGAGGTTTTCCTAATACCGAATTGCGTTCGCTTTCTGATAAACGTGTTTTTGAATTTTTCGATTTTATCACTTTAGATGATGGAGAAGTTCCAATCGAAGAATTAATTTTTCATTTAGAAAACCCAGATTCGAATTCTTTCAAAAGAACATTTTTATTAGAAAATGGAGAAGTAGTCTATAAAAACAATTCTTTAAAACACGATTATAAACAAGCTTATGTAGGAACTCCTGATTATTCAGATCTGCCTTTGGATAAATATATTTCGGTGATCGAAATTGTTAATCCGATGCATAGAATGTGGAGCGACGGAAGATGGAATAAGCTCACCATGGCACATGGCTGTTATTGGGGAAAATGTACTTTCTGCGATATTTCTTTAGATTACATCAAAGTATATGAGCCCGTTGCGGCAAGTTTGCTATGCGACCGAATAGAAGAATTGATCGAAAAAACAGGTCAGAACGGATTTCATTTTGTTGATGAAGCCGCACCGCCAGCTTTAATGCGTGCTTTGGCGCTTGAAATTCTAAAAAGAAAGCTAGCCGTAACTTGGTGAACCAATATTCGTTTTGAAAAAAGTTTTTCAAAAGATTTATGTTTATTGCTGAAAGCTTCAGGTTGTATTGCCGTTTCTGGCGGTTTAGAAGTTGCTTCAGATCGATTATTGAAACTGATAGACAAAGGAGTAACTGTTGAGCAAGTCGCAAAAGTGACTCGTAATTTTACCGAAGCAGGAATCATGGTTCATGCGTATTTAATGTACGGATATCCCACCCAAACCATTCAAGAAACGGTCGATAGTCTAGAAATGGTTCGCCAATTGTTTGAAGCTGGAGTTTTACAGTCAGGATTTTGGCATCAATTTGCGTTGACGGCTCATAGTCCGGTTGGATTGTATCCGGAGCAATTTGGTGTGACAAAAAAGACCGAAGCGATTGGAACTTTTGCAAATAATGATATTGAATATACTGATTCAACAGGAATTAATCACGATAAATTTAGTTTCGGATTAAAGAAATCGCTTTTCAATTTCATGCACGGAATCTGTTTCGATTATGAACTTCAGGATTGGTTCGATTTTAAAATTCCGAAAACCAAAATTCACCCTGATTTTATTTTTAATGCTTTAGAAGAACAAAATGATTTCAATACGAAACCAAATGCAAAAGTAGTTTGGCTTGGAGGAAAACCTACTGCAGAAATCTTCGTAAAATCAAAAAAAGGAAGAAGCTGGGAAATGATGTCGCTAACCTTTCATGATAAAAAAGAAAGTTTCGATATACAAACTAGTAAAGAAGAAGGCGAGTGGCTAGTTTCCATTTTATCGAAAATAGGCGTTTCAGGTTCTAAAAATTATACTTTTCAAGAAGTCAAAAATGATTTTGAAACTTCTTTAGAAGATTTCGAGTTGTTTTGGTATTCTAAACCTATAAACACTTTGCGTGAATTTGGGTTATTGGTACTTTAATATTCAATACATTCTCCGTCATTCGGAATAGAAGTTTTGTTTAAAAGACCATGATCTGAAAGAGCAGTTCTTAACTGTAATCGTGTTGTTGGACAATGATTTAAAGCTTCTAAATGATTGGCAAGCACTTTTCCTGGTGCTAATGTTACGAACTTTAAAATATCGTCCATTCGCATTAACAAAGGTTGGCCGATATCTAATCTTGCTGTACCACAGGCCACAATCGAAATGTCGGGTTTAAATTGCGTTAAAACTTTATTTACATGTTCTGTAAAAATAGTATCAGAACTGATGTAAATCGATTTTTGATCTGCCAGTTCAATAAGAAATCCCATTACATTTCCCATTAATTTGGCAATGAAACCATAACCGTGAATGGCTGGAATTCCGGTAATTTTTCCATCCAGAAATTTTTGAGGTTCCCAATATTCAAGAGTCTGAATTACACTAAGACCTCTTTGCACAAGAGCTTTTTCATCTTTAGAACTGCAAATTACAGGAATGCTTTTTCTTCTTAAAAAAACTTCACCAGCTTTGTCTATATGATCAGGATGCAAATGAGTGATCAAACAATGCGTCACTCGACTTAAAATGTCACGACTGTTTTTTGGCAAAGCCACGAGCGGATTTCGTTTCGGTTTGTATCTGAAAATAGTAAAAGGCGGAATTGTTTTTCTTTTACCTAACATTGGGTCAACTAAAATGACATGCTTTTCTGTTTCAATTACCAAAGAGGCATTTCGCAAATGATGTAATTTCATATCCGAGAAAATTAGATATTAAAAATACAAAGTTTTTCGAGAAACTACTTACAGATTTTTCTTTGTTTTTAACAGAATTGTGATTTATCCTATTGAAAACCTAAACCCAATTCCATGAAGGTTTTCAATCGAAATTCCTTCTTCATTGGCAAGGATTTTACGAAGACGCGAAATGAAAACATCCAAACTTCTTCCCATAAAATAGTCGTCGGTTCCCCATAAAGACGTTAAAATTTGTTCTCTTTTCAAAACAGAATTTTTATGATCTAGAAAAAGTTTTAATAATTCGGCTTCACGCTGAGTTAAACCAACCTTTTCTTCATCATTAAAAAGAATGAAATTTTTAGTATCAAAATGATATTTTCCTACTTCATAAATTGTTTTTGCAGGAGAAATATTTTTCTGTGAACGTTTCAAGAAAATTTCAATTTTAAGCAATAATTCTTCTATGCTGAAAGGTTTTACCAAATAATCATCTGCACCGATACGAAGACCTTTTATGCGGTCTTCTTTTAAAGTTTTAGCCGAAAGGAAAATAATCGGAACATCGACGTCAATTTTTCTAACTGCTTCAGCAAGCTCAAAACCATCCATTTTTGGCATCATAATATCAAAAATGCAAACATCAAACTCTTCTTCTTCAAAAATTTTAAGCGCAGATTTTCCATCAGAACAATGAATAACTTCATAATTATTTTGCTCCAAATTATCTTTGGTTAAAAACGCAAGAGTTTCGTCGTCTTCGGCATATAGTATTTTGAAGTTTCTCATTTTTTGTTAGGAATTGATAAAGTTATAGTAACACCTTTTTCTTTATTATTTTCGGCTTTTATTTTCCAGTTTTGCAGACTGCAGATTTCTTTTACATAATATAAACCGAGTCCAAATCCGTTAACTTCATTGCTCTTTTCATTTTGAACTCTATAAAACTTATCAAAGATAAAAGATATTTTTTTAGGATTAATTCCAATTCCGTTATCTATAAATTCTAGTTTTAAACAATTGTTTTCTTCTGTGAATTTAATCGTAATTTCTGGTTTTTCATTACAATATTTCACTGCATTATCCAGTAAATTATAAACTAAATTGCCAAAATGAAAAATATCGGTTTCCAGCAAATATTCTTTTGAAGAAGTTTCGATTTTAATAGAAGCTTCAGGATATTTTAATTGGATGTTCTCAATTGCTTCTTCAATTATAGGCACAATTAAAATACTTTCTTTTTTAAGTTCTAAAGGAGCATAATCGGATTTTGCGATGTTTAAAATCTTTTCGATATGGCCGTTTAATTTATTTCCTTGATTGATAATAATATCGGTGTAAGTATACAGTTTTTTGTCTTCTTTAATTGGTTTTTGTTCAATTAAATATTTAGAAGCGATAAGAATTGAAGCCAGAGGTGTTTTAAATTCATGCGTCATATTATTAATGAAATCACGCTGCAGTTCCGAATATTTTTTATGCTGTAAAAGCTTAAAAATCGAATAAACGTAAATCAGTAAAATCAGAATCAATGCCGTTGAAAGTATAAACCAAAATCGCATCGAACTAAATAAATAAGTAGTTTCATTTGGAAAACGAACGGCAAAATAATAGACTAGATTTTTATGTTTAGGGAAATAAACAGTCTTTTTGCATTCTGCTTTTTTCTTATAAAGTGAAATGTAATCACCATAAATCATTTCGTCGCTTTGACAATTGTACATCGCGTATTCGAAATCGGTCGTGATGTTCATTTTTTTGAATTCTGTCTTTAGATAAAATTCTAAAATATCAGGTTCAAACTCGTTATCGACATTTACTATATAATAGTCGTTGGCAATTTTCTGAACCGGATTTTGAAAAGGCAGTTCGTGGTTGGTTCCTTCGTATAATTTTTTAGCTACTTCCAACAAAGCAATATGAGCTTTTTGGCTAAGCTTTTTTTGTTCAATTGTAAAAGCTTCTTTTGTCCATAACAATTGTGCAACCAAAATACTAATGATGGCTACCAATCCTAAGAGAATGATGCTGTTGAGTTTATTAATTTTCAAGAATAACAAATTTTGAGAGTGTAATATTAATCAATTTTAGCCTGAAAATAAGCGATTAACAAGTCATTAACAAACGTTTGAAAGCGGTTAACAGCGTTTTGATTTTGTCTGAATTACCTTTGTAATATCAAAATGAACTATAAACCATTTTAAATATATCAGTTATGAAAATTATCAAAATTTCGATGTTAGCTTTGGCTTTAGGCCTTATGTCTTTTTCGGCAATTGCACCAGTACAATCTTTAGTTTCAGAGAATGAAATTTCAGAAACTACTGCTGCTTCTACAATTGTTTGGAAAGCAGAAACAATAGATGTTGGACAAATTCCGCAGGGAACTCCAAAAGCAATTGTTTATGAATTTAAAAATACAGGAAAAACAGCTGTAGTTATTACAAACGTTCAAGGATCTTGCGGATGTACAGCGACAGATTACACAAAAGAACCAATTCAGCCAGGTAAATCTGCAAAAGTTACTGCAACTTACAATGCTGCAAACAAAGGTGCTTTTACAAAAACAGTTACGGTAACAACTAGTGCAGAAACAACACCAAAAGTGCTTACTTTAAAAGGTACAGTTATCTAAGATTTTTAATAGGTTGGTTATATGGCGAAAGCTCCAGACATGCAAATGGTTTGGAGCTTTTATTTTTTATTAACCGTTTAAACTTCAAAAAATAAGGATTAAGAATTATTGCCGAGAACTTTTTTTTAATAGAATTTTTTTTACTTTTATTCAAAAATTTTAAGCTATGAAAATTTGGTATACGCCTATAGTTGCAGTTGTTTTTTTTGTTGTTTTTTCGTGTAATTCGAAAGCGGATAAAAATGAGGAAAAAGCGATAAAAACAGTTGAAAAAATTCCAGAATTAAAACTTACTATTGATACTGCCCGAATCGCAAAGTTTTATGAAAATTATCCGAAACTGGAGAAATTTAAAGGCGATGTAACTTCTTTGTATCAAAAAAACAAATCGACTCAATTATGGCAGGATAATAAAGGAGTAGTGGAGTTTGGAAATACACTGTTCAATCAATACAAAAATTTAGATCAAGAAGGATTGAAAGCTAATTATCCTTATAAAGAAGAACTAAATTCTGTTTTCGAAAATAATCCAACTAAGAAATTATCCAAAGAAGATACAGATTTACTGCTGTCAAATTTGTATTACTACTATGCAGAAAAAGTATATGCAGGTTTTGATGAAAAAACTAGTATCTCTTTAGAATGGCTTTTACCTCGCAAAAAGTTCAATTACCAAGTGCTTTCTGATTCTATCTTTAAAAAATCAACCATTTTGGATGATAAGAAAAAAAGATGTTCAGCCAATATTACAAACTTCGTGATGCTTTAAAAGAGTATAGAGAAATTGAAAAAAATGGAGGTTGGAAAACGATCGAAGCAGATGAAGACTATAAAGCTCTAAAAGTTGACGATTCATCAAATGTTGTGGCTCAGATAAGAGAAAGGCTTTTTGTTACCAAAGATCTTAAAGAAGACAATAAAAGTGCGGTTTGCGATACGACTTTAATGAAAGCAATGAAAAACTATGAAGTTCGTCATGGCTATACTCCCAAAAACACCATTTTATTAGAACATATTAATGACTTGAATATTCCAGTTTCGGAACGCATTAAAACGATTATTGCTAATATGGAGCGTTGCCGTTGGATTGATCCTGAATTAGAAAAAGGTCAAAAATACATTGAAGTTAATATTCCTGAATTTAAATTATATATAGTTGAAGACGGAAAAATCGCTTTTGTGTCGCCAGTTGTGGTGGGACGAGCGATGACAAAAACGGTTATTTTTAGCGGAATGATGAGCAATATTGTGTTCAGTCCGTATTGGAATGTGCCGCCAAGTATTATCAAATCGGAGATTAAACCTGGAATGGCAAAAGATAAAAACTATTTGCAGAAAAAAAATCTAGAATGGAATAACGGCGCAGTTCGTCAGCTTCCCGGAAAAAATAATTCTTTAGGTTTGGTGAAGTTTTTATTTCCAAATTCAAGCAATATTTACTTGCATGATACACCTTCAAAAAGTTTGTTCGAAAGAGAAAGCCGAGCTTTTAGTCATGGGTGTGTACGTGTAGCAAAACCTCGAGAATTGGCAATAGAATTATTAAAAGTCGATCCGCAATGGAATCCTGCAAGAATTGATAAAGCAATGCACGCCGGAAAAGAAAGCTGGTACACTTTAAAGAAAAAAGTTCCAGTTTATATTGGTTATTTTACCGCTTGGGTAGATCGCGAAGGAAATCTAAACTTCTATAAAGATATTTACGGAAGAGATGAAAGTTTGATTAAACTCTTAACAGAGGAATAAAAATAATTTTCACGCAGATTTAAAAAGATTTAAGCTGATGCTCGCAGATTTTAAACTAGAAAAATCCAATTAAATCTGCTCTAATCTGCAAAATCTGCGTGAAAAAATAATGATAAAAACTATTTAGACAAAACATCAACACATTTATAAAAACGTTTGGTGTAGTGTTCTGTATCAAGTGATGTTATAGTTACTTGCTGCGCTTTTCCAGATGAAGCGTGAATAAATTTCGACTGCATTCCGTTGGCTTCACAAATTATTCCGAGATGTCCAATAATCGTTTTGTCTTTATATCCGTAGAAAACTAAAATATCTCCAACTTTAAATTCTTCTGGTTTTAAAGTTTTACCGATGTTTTTATAGCCGCTTGAACTTCTAGGAAGCGTCATTCCAAAATTTTTAAACACATAACTCACAAAACCCGAACAGTCAAAACCTTTTTGCGGATTACTGCTTGCGTATACATAAGGCGTTCCTAAATATTTTTTTGCATAAACAATTAGAGAATCACGATTAATTTCGGTTGGAGTTTGAGGCAGGTTTTCCTTTTCCTTCTTTTTAAAATTAAAAGAGGAAAATAGAATAAAGGCTGATAGAAAAATAAAAAAATGTGATCTCATTTTGTATACAAAAAGCGTTAAACGGTAAAGATAAGCCTTAAATCTAGAATTTCAATAGAATACCTTTGTTTCAATTGTAAGAATTAACGTTCTATCGACAAATGTTGATGTGTTTATGTGGTGTTTTTTTATTACTTTTTGACATTTTAGTATCTTTTTAGATAATCTCTTTCCAATATATTTGTGAATCGTATTTAGATTTTAACAAATAAATTATGTTTCCCAAAAAAATAGCACTTTTAATTTCGTTTTTGCTGATTTCGATCATTTCGAACTCACAAACACTAAATTCAAATAAAACTTTCTTGTATCAAGGTCGCATAGAAAAATTGCAGCAGGATACTGTCATTTTAATTGGAACAGCTTCTTCGGTTTCATTCAATTTTACGGGAAACGAATGCTCGATTTTACTTCAAAGTGTAGATGCTTACGAACATCATAATTATGTTCAATTGGTTTTGGATGGAAAATATATTGGGAAAATTAGAATTGAAAAAGGTGCGGTTCAATCTTTTCCAGTAAAAATCACTTCAAATCAGAAAGAACATCGTTTAGAAATTTATAAAAACACAGAAGCCCATACAGGCGGAGTTTTGTTCGCTGGAACAACGGCAAAGCTGACGTTAATTTCGTTTAAAAAGAAAAAGAAAATCGAGTTTATCGGAGATTCGATTACTTGCGGTGCAGCAAGCGACGGTTCTGAAATTCCTTGTGATAAAGGAGAATATTACGATCACCATAATAGTTATTATGCTTACGGTCCAACACTTTCAAGAGAAATTGGTGTCGATTATTTAATGAGTTGCGTTTCTGGAATTGGAATGTACAGAAATTGGAATGATGAGAATAAAGACGAAGTTATAATGCCTGATGCTTATCCAAATTTATATCTGACGAAAGACGCTTCAAAACCTAAATATGATTTCGCTTTTCAGCCCCATATTATCAGCATTGCTTTAGGAACAAATGATTTTTCTGGCGGAGATGGTAAAAAAGAACGTCTTCCATTTAACGCTGAAAAGTATGTTTCGAATTATGTTGACTTCATCAAAATGCTTTATAAGCATAATCCGAAAGTGCAGATTGTAATTACGAATAGTCCAATGGTTGGAGGAGAAAGAGGAGCTGTTTTTGAAGATTGCCTAAATAAAGTTAAAACCGCTTTCGCAAATGATAAAGCGCATAAGCCCATTCAGATTTTTAAATTCAAACCGATGACTCCAAATGGATGTACAGGACATCCAGATGTGGCAGATCATAAGGTTTTGGCCGATGAATATGCTCCATTTTTAAAGAAGTTACTAAATGAAAAATAATATCTATAAGTTTGTTTTCTTTTTATTGATTTCCAGTACTATGATGGCAAACGTTTCGCTTCCGAATATTTTTAGTGATAATATGGTTTTACAGCGTAACTCTGAAGTGAAAATTTGGGGTTGGGCAAATCCGAAAGAAGAAATTAAACTGGTTTCGAGTTGGAACAATCAGGAGTATAAAACCGTGGCCAGTAATCAGGCAAAATGGGAATTAACGATTAAAACTCCAGAAGCTGGCGAGCCTTTTACTATTTCGATAAAAGGCTACAATGAAGTTATTTTAAAAAATATTCTAATTGGTGAAGTCTGGCTTTGCTCTGGACAATCGAATATGGAAATGTCGGTAAGCTGGGGGATTGACGATGGCGAAGAGGAAATGAAAAATGCCACAAATCCAAACATTCGTTTTTTTACGGTTCCGAAATTAACTGCTACAAGTCCGCAGAATAATTTGTTGGGAAATTGGACAGAATCGACTCCAGAGACCATGAAATATTTTAGCGCTATTGGTTACTTTTTTGCCAAACGCCTTCGCGAAGATTTAAAAAATGTTCCGATCGGATTAATTTCTTCCAACTGGGGAGGAACTCCTGCAGAAATCTGGATGCCAGAAGAGGTGGTAAATAATGATCCGCTTTTATTAGAAAATGCTAAAAAACTAAACGAACAGGAATACGGACAAGACAGCCAGGACGTGCTTACAATGCCATGATTTACCCGATTGTGGGATTTAAGATTGCAGGAACGCTTTGGTATCAGGGAGAATCAAATGTGGGTTCTTTGGTTTATGATAAAACTCTGGGAGCTTTAATTACTTCTTGGAGAAAGGAATGGAATGATAATTTTCCGTTTTATTATGTTCAGATTGCGCCGTTTAAAACGGGTTCAAATAATTTCTCAAATGTCACAGTTAGAGATTCGCAACGAAAATTATTAAAAGAAGTTCCAAAGACAGGAATGGTTGTGATTAGCGATATTTCGGATACGATTGATATTCATCCCAAAAACAAAAAATCAGTTGGAATTCGTTTAGCGAATCTGGCTTTGAAGGAAACGTATAAAACCAATTCTAATTTGGTAAATGGTCCCTTGTTTAAAGAGGTTAAGATTGAAAAAAACAAGGCAATTGTTTCTTTTGATTATGCTGACCGACTTTATTTTAAAGATAAAAAATCGAATCAATTTGAAGTAGCTGGAACGGATGGTGTTTTCTATCCAGCCGAAGCTTCGATTAAAAATAACGAAGTGATTTTGACAAGTAAAAAAGTTGTAAATCCTGCAAAAGTGAGGTTTGCATGGGGAAATACAACGCAATCAGATTTGTTTAATAAAGCGAATCTGCCGGCTTCTTGTTTTACGACTGAATTTTAGATTTTAGAATATAGAATATAGAATATAGAATATAGAATATAGATTTTTAGGTTATTGATCTGCTTTGTCAGGCTGAGCGAAGTCGAAGCCCCGCAAAGTGAGACATAAAAGTTTGTCATCCTGAGGAACGAAGGATCACACACGTAACTCGACAAAGTTTGGTGAAGTTCTGTACGGAGTTTCTTGTGTGATCCTTCGTTCCTCAGGATGACAAAATGACCAAAACGCTCTTTTGAAAACGATTTGCGTGAGGGATAGCAGTGGAAAGCCCACAGCCTGACGAAGGAAGTGCGAGGACTTGAAACGAATAGCCCGATTCGCCGCGGCGAAACCACGCCCAACAAAAACTTAGAATCTCAGCGTCTCAGAACCTTAGAATCTTAAAGAAAAACTAACTAAACCACATATGAAAAATAAACAAATACTAATTATTGGGGTATTTTCCCTGTTTACTGTTGGAAATATGAGTGCACAAAAAAAGCCGTATCTGGATAAAAATAAAACTGTTGAGCAACGTATAGATTTGCTTCTGCCATTAATGACGCTGGAAGAAAAAGTGGGACAGATGAACCAATATAATGGGTTTTGGGATGTTACTGGACCTGCGCCAAAAGGTGGAACAGCCGAATTAAAATACGAACATTTAAGAAAAGGATTGGTCGGTTCGATGCTGACCGTTCGTGGCGTAAAGGAAGTTCGTGCGGTGCAGAAAATTGCGGTGGAAGAAACACGTTTGGGAATTCCGTTAATTATCGGTTTTGACGTAATACATGGTTATAAAACGTTAAGTCCGATTCCGTTGGCAGAAGCTGCTAGTTGGGATTTAGAAGCGATTAAAAAATCGGCGGCGATTGCGGCAGATGAAGCTTCGGCATCTGGAATTAACTGGACTTTTGGACCAAATGTTGACGTGGCAAACGATGCGCGCTGGGGTCGTGTGATGGAAGGTGCGGGTGAAGATCCGTATTTGGGAAGTAAAGTGGGTTATGCTCGTGTGAAAGGTTTTCAAGGAGAAACCATTGCAGATTTGGCCAAAGTAAATACGATTGCGGCTTGTGCGAAACACTTTGCTGCTTATGGTTATGTTGAAGCAGGATTAGAATATAATATTGTAGATATCAGTAATTCGAAATTGTACAATTCGGTTTTACCCCCTTTTGAAGCAACGGTTGAAGCTGGAGTTCGTACATTTATGAATTCGTTTAATACTTTGAATGGTGTTCCAGCAACTGGAAATGCTTTTTTACAGAGAGATATTTTAAAAGGAAAATGGAAGTTTGACGGATTTGTAATTTCTGATTACGCTTCGATTCGCGAAATGATTGCACATGGTTATGCAAAAGACGAAGCTGATGCAACAGCAAAAGCAGTTATTGCAGGTTCTGATATGGATATGGAGTCGTATTTATATGTAGCGAAACTGGTTGATTTGGTAAAATCGGGAAAAGTAAAAGAAGCTTTGATTGATGATGCTGTCCGCAGAATTCTTCGTGTAAAATTTGAATTGGGATTATTTGATGATCCGTACAGATATTGTGATGAAAAACGCGAAAAAGAAGTGGTTGGAAGTAAAGCCAATAACGATGGTGTTTTGGATATGGCAAAGAAATCGATCGTTTTATTGAAAAATGAAAAGAATTTGCTTCCGCTAAAGAAATCTGGGCAGAAAATTGCTTTAATTGGAGCTTTGGCAAATGACAAAAACAGTCCGCTAGGAAGTTGGAGAATTGCTGCTTCTGATGATACAGCGGTTTCGGTTTTAGAAGGAATGCAACAATACAAAGACAATCAGCTAACTTTTGAAAAAGGGGTTGATTTACTGAAACAAAAAGCAACTTTCTTAACTGAAACAGTTTTCAATACAACAGACAAAAGCGGCTTTGAAGCAGCTAAAAAGCAGCAAAAAATGCTGATGTCGTGGTAATGGTTTTAGGTGAATACGGTTTCCAAAGCGGTGAGGGAAGAAGTAGAACGGATTTGAACTTGCCAGGTTTGCAACAAGAATTGCTAGAAGAAATTTATAAAGTGAATCCGAATGTGGTTTTGGTTTTAAATAATGGTCGTCCGTTGAGTATTCCGTGGGCAGCAGAAAATGTTCCGGCAATTGTTGAGGCTTGGCATTTAGGAACTCAGACTGGAAATGCAGTTGCTCAGGTTTTATACGGAGATTATAATCCGAGTGGAAAATTGCCAATGTCGTTTCCTAGAAATGTAGGTCAAGTGCCAATTTATTACAACAAATACAGTACAGGAAGACCAATAGACAGTGATAAAAATGTTTTTTGGTCGCATTACATGGATGTAGAGAAAACTCCTCAGTTTCCGTTTGGTTTTGGTTTGAGTTATACTAAATTCGATTACAAAAACCTGAAAGTAAATAAAACTGCTTTTGCAAAAGGAGAAAAAGTTGAGGTAAGTGTTGAGGTAACGAATTCAGGAAATTACGACGGAAAAGAAGTAGTTCAGTTATATATTCATGATGAATTTGCAAGTATCATTCGCCCAATAAAAGAATTGAAAGGTTTTGAATTGGTTAATCTGAAAAAAGGAGAAACTAAAACGGTAAAGTTTACTTTGACAGATAAGGAGCTTGGTTTTTATAGTAATGAAGGAGATTATTTAGTAGAACCGGGAACTTTTAAAATCATGGTTGGAGGAAGCTCTGATAAAGGTTTGCAAAGTGGGTTTGAAATTAAAGAGTAAAAGTTTTAATCTCGCAAAGACGCAGAGTCGCAAAGTTTAGTTTTTAAAAATAGGATTGAATAGCGTCCAGCTTTAGCTGGATGAAAATATAAACACAATCGAAAGGGCTTTAGCCAAACTTGTAGGTTTGGCTAAAGCCCTTTCTTATTCAAATCTTATTCCCCTAGCTGAAGCTAAGGGCTATTTAAAAGAAACTTTGCGACTCTGAGTCTTTGCGAGATTAAAAAAGCGAAATTATAAATTAATAAATCTCTAAAATCATTAATTCATCATTCAATACAAATGATTCAATAATTTCTTTTTTTGAAATTAAAAGTTCAGCTATTTGTTTTGTGTTTTTATTAAAGGTTTTTAAAATAATCACTTTTGGAGGAACTCCTTTAAGCAGTAACAATTTTTCAAAATCATCATCATGCGTGAGAATAGTAAAGCTACTTTTTCTAGCATACTCCCAAATTTCTAAATCTTTTGCAGGTTGATTTACGAGAATATCTTTGGAATGAAAACAATCAGGAAAATCATTCTCGATAAGTTTGATTATTCTCCAAGATATATTGGCATCTAAAAGAAGTTTCATTATGCCGCAATTATTTTGGTAATGTTTTCTCTATTGGCGGCAAAAGCTAAAGCAGCAAGAATATGTTCCTTATTTAATTCTGGAAAATCTTCGATAATTTCTTCAAAAGACATTCCTGTGGAAAGCCACGAAAGAATATCTGAAACACAAATTCTTGTTCCTGTTATTACAGGTTTGCCAAATCTGATATCAGGATTTATTGAAATTAAAGTTTGCCAATTATTATTCATAATTTTAAAATTTAAACAAATTTACAAAATTAAAAATGAATTAGATTTTTAATTATTGACGTTTGTTTTTTACCTTTAAAATCTATTAAAACTCCAACTTTTAAATTAAAATAATGAAATATAACAGATGCGGAAAAAGTGGATTGCTGCTTCCTGAAATTTCTTTAGGATTATGGCATAATTTCGGTTCGGTTGATAATTTTGAAAATGCCGAAAGTATTGCCATTGAAGCTTTTGATAAAGGAATTACTCATTTTGATTTGGCGAATAATTATGGTCCGGTTCCAGGTTCTGCCGAAGAGAATTTTGGTAAAATCTTATGGCATAATTTTCAGGGAAATCTGCGTGATGAAATCGTGATTTCTACAAAAGCTGGTTATACGATGTGGAAAGGGCCTTATGGAGATTGGGGCTCTAGAAAATATCTTTTATCTAGTTTAGACCAAAGTTTAAAACGAATGAGCATTGATTATGTCGATATTTTTTATTCACATCGTCCAGATCCAGAAACTCCTATTGAAGAAACGATGATGGCTTTGGATCATGCTGTTAGAAGCGGAAAAGCTTTGTATGTCGGAATCAGTAATTATTCTGCAGAACAGACTCGAATTGCTGTTGATGTTTTAAAACAATTGGGAACGCCTTGTTTGATTCATCAAGCAAAATACTCGATGTTGGAACGCTGGGTCGAAAATGGTTTATTGAATGTTTTGGAAGAAAAAGGAGTTGGCTGTATTGCGTTTTCACCTTTGGCACAAGGACTTTTGACCGATAAATATTTAAACGGAATTCCTGAAAATTCACGTGCCCATAATCCAAACGGGCATTTGAAAGAAGATGAGGTGACGCAGGAGCGTATTCAGAAATTAATTCAGTTGAATGAAATTGCTCAAAACAGAAATCAGTCTTTGGCACAAATGGCTTTGGCTTGGCTGCAAAAAGATAAACGAATTACTTCTGTTTTAATTGGGGCGAGTTCTGTAAAGCAATTGTGTAATAATATTGACTGTTTGCAGAATACAGAGTTTTCTCATGATGAATTGAATGCGATTGAGAGTATTTTATCTTAATATTCAAACCTAACAGGTTTTAAAAACCTGTTAGGTTTCTAAATCATCAATTATTTTATAATTATCGCCAATCCGCCTCCGCTAGCCAAATGATATTTTAACTTAGTTGTCGAATCAACAGTAATTATTTCTTTTTTATAATCGGTTGCAGCTTTGTCGGCATTGACACCGTCTGAGAAAACTTCTGCTTGAAATTTTTTGCCTTTTTCAAGGAAAGAAAAATCAATTGTAATATCTCTAGAATCCCAGTTTGTAATCGCGCCTAAGTACCAAGTATTTCCTTTTCTTCTAGCGATAGAAACGAATTTTCCAACTTCACCATCAAGAGCAACAGTTTCATCAAAAACCGTTGGAACTTTAGCTATAAAATCTGTGCTTTCTTGTTCCTTCATAAAAGCGGTTGGACTGTCGGCCATCATCTGCAAAGGCGCTTCAAAAATCGTGTAAAGTGCCAATTGATGACATCTTGTACCTTGACTCATTGGAGTAGAATGACTTGGTTTGAATTCGCTTTTGGTAGCATTTCGCATGGCGCCGGGTGTGTAGTCCATTGGTTCAGCGATCATCCTGATAAATGGAATTGTGGTATCGTAAAGCGGAACATCATCATTTGGTGTCCATTTATTATTTTCTAAACCTTTTACGCCTTCAAAATTTAAAATGTTAGGGAAGGTTCTCTGGATTCCAGTTGGTTTGTACATTCCGTGAAAATCAATAATCAATTTATGATTGGCTGCTTTTTGGGCAATATCATAAACCGAATTGACCATTTTAGCATCGTCACGGTCAATAAAATCTACTTTAAAACCTTTTACGCCAAGTTTTGCATAATTGTCAAAAACGGCTTCTGTTTTATCATTTATTGCCATCCATGAAGCCCACAAAATAATGCCCACGTTTCGTTCTTTCGCGTAAGCGATTAAAGCTTCCAGATCCACATTCGGATTGTGTTTCATAATGTCGGTTTCTACGCTCCATCCTTCGTCTAAAACGACATATTCGACCTTGTTTTTAGAAGCAAAATCAATATAGTATTTATACGTCTGTGTATTAATTCCAGCTTTAAAATCTACATTGTAAATATTCCAATCGTTCCACCAATCCCAAGCTACTTTTCCAGGTTTTATCCATGAAATGTCTTTTATTTTGGAAGGCTCGGCTAATTTCTGAACCATATCGTTATTGGCTAAAGCAGCATCATTTTCAGAAATGACAATCGCTCTCCACGGAAAAGTTCTCGTTCCTTTTGTTTTTACCAAATAATTAGCTCTTTCGGTAATTAGTTTGTTGAGGTAATTAAATCCGCCGTTGGTTTCTTGGGTTGGATATTTAGAAAAACGAGATTCAAAACCTGTTTTGTTTTTATTATTTGTGACAAATAATCCCGCATAATTTTCGAGATCAGCTTCTAGAAAAACGGCTTTTTTATGGTTTTTGTAATCAATTAGAAAAGGTAAAAACGCCAAAGTATCTTTAGTAAATTCGCTTATTTTTTTGTTTTCATAATGCGATTCAAACGAAGAAATAAACTGATCTTTCGGGTTTCTTAAATCACGTACATACGGCATCAAAGTATTATAATCCTGATCGAAATTCAAAACGACTTCTTCGTCTTTAACCGTAATCTCTTTTTTCTTTTTTGTGACGAAACGATACGCGGCACCATCATCAAAAACACGAAATTCGAGAGCAAAATCATTTTTAAAATTTAGAATCAGTTTGTTGTATTGATCTTTAACCGCTTTCTTTTTGTATAAGGGCGTTTCGAAAGAAGTATTTTTGCTTTCTTTTTTTGAATTTAAAACTGCTGGATTTTTTCCTAAAATTTCATTTTGATCTAAAGTCAAAGACATTTCAGACGGAGCCAAAATCAAATCTTTTTCATGCGAGATTGACCAAGATATTTTATCATTTACAGCAATTTTGACTTCGATTTTTCCGTCGGGAGAGTTTAGAATGAAATCTTGTTTCTTTTGAGAAAAAGAGAGGTTAAGAAATAAAAAACAAAAAAGAATAAATGTATTTTTCATGCTGTATTTTTTATCAAATTTCGATTTTGTTGTCCTGTAGAGACGCACCGCAGTGCGTCTAACGTATTGTGAATATTCGTTGTGTAGACGCACTGCGGTGCGTCTCTACAGAAAATGGGAATGAATGATTCTTTTATTTCTTTAATTCTGAATTGTATTTTTTTACAATTTCTAATGTCGATTTATCTCCGTTAAAAACAGAATTTAAACCTTGCGGTTCTTGCGGAGGATCTGTAGTCAAAGGCTCTCCAGGATTCCATTTTCCGTCTTGATGAATTGCTTTTCCTTCGCCGCCATAACCCCAGAAATTGGCCGCTCGTAACGGAACTATTATTTTTAACGCTTTCTACAACTCTTCCAAAAATATAACTGTAAAATTGATTTCTATAAATAGAAGATGCTCCCGCATTCAGGTTTTCATTTTCTCTCGGAAGTCCAAATTCTTCAATGATAATAGGTCTTTTCAGATTGTTGGCAACCTTGATGTGATCGTCAATATATTTTCCAGCGTTTTCGATTGTTGTAGGCATTGTCGCTTCGGCATTATCGGCTTTAAACCAATTCCAGTTTTTGGGCCAGATGTGCATCGTCAAATAATCGATATTCGGATTTTGATGCGTTCTTTCGAAAATTTCCATGCTATCGTTCGAACTATTTTTCCCTTCAGAACCTGTAGAAACTAAATGATTTTTATCTAAACTGTCAATTAAATCAACAATGTTATTGAGCCATTTCGTGAATTTAACTTCATTTTCTACCGTAAAAAGTCTCGGTTCATTTCCTACCTGCCACGACATAATCGTGTTGTCTTCGTTGTATTTCTTTTTAGAATACGCATTAGTTCTGCCAATAATAAACTTCACATGATTATTTAAAGCTTCCATGCAAGGTTCACAACTATGAAACTGTTCTGTATACGACATAAACTGAGGCCAAGTATTCGGCGGAATATTCGGAACCGGAATTGCTCCTTTGCCATTCCATTCCAAGTATTGCGACATTCCGCCCGACCATTCCCAGTTGTTGGTTAAGTACAAAACGGCATACATGTTTCGTTTGCTCATTTCGTTAATCAAGAAATCCAATCCGTCCAATAAATCTTCATCATATTTTCCCTGTTCATATTGCAGTGCTGGACGAACGGTAAAATCATATTTTCCACCATCGGCACCCACTAAAACACGTAAATTGTCGATTCCGTTTTTTTTCATTAAATCCAACTCGCGCAAAAGCCTTTTACGATCGCCTATTTTTTTAGAAGCCAACATACTTCCATACCAATAATTGGTTCCAATATAAGCGTACGGTTTATCGCCTTTGTAAAATTCATTTCCTTTTACGGTGATTTTTTCCTGCGCCTGACAAGCAATTGCGGTAAAAATCAAGGCCAATGAAAGGGTTTTAAAAAATCTGTTTTTCATAATTTATATTTTAAGGAGCTAATCCCGCTATCCGCTGTATCTTTTATGGTGAACCCCACCATAAAAGGATGCCGCTTCTATCGGGGCTAAAACTTTACGTTCTGTAAGACGTTCTGATTTTTATTTGAAACCTTAATTTTCAATTCGATGAATAAGCTCCAGACAGGCACGGCTGTTATGATAAGGACATTTCCAGAATCCGGCTTTGTCTTTTTTAATTAAGCTATAATCGTCATAAACTCCCCAATGCCATTCTCCATTTTGCTGATCGATCATGTATTTTTTTATGAATTTCCAGTTTCTGTAAACGATATCCAGATATTCTTCTTTTCCGGTTAATTGATAGGCGTTGTAAAAACCAATTAAAGCCTCAGCTTGTGGCCACCAATGTTTTTCTGCAATCAACTCATTTTTTTCAGGATCATATTCGTACCATAAACCGCCATCAGCATCTAAACCTTTTTTGGTTACTTCTGCAATTTGAATGGCATGTTTTTTATAATTGGCAATCAAAGTTTCATTTCCCGAAATTTCGGCACATTGCTGTAAAAGCCAAGCTGCTTCAATATCGTGTCCGTACGAGATAACATCTGGTTTTTCTTTCCAGTTTTCGTCAAAAAACAAGCGTAAATGTCCCGTTTCGGTATTGATAAAATACTTCTCGATGGTTTCTAATAATTCGATAATAGTGGCAAGCAGTTTCTCATCTTTCCAGACTTTATATAAATTCGCATAACCTTCAATAATATGAAGATGCGTATTCATGGTTTTCTTTTCGTTGGCATCTTTTTCGCTTAAACGCAAATCATCAATGGGTTGCCAATCTCTGGTAAAAGCTTCAAAATAGCCTTTGTTTATCTTATCATAGCTATGTTCTTGAATTTTTGCATATAAGTTTTTAGCAATTTCTAAAGCTCTTTCTTCTTTTGAAATGGCATAATATTCAGACAATCCATAAATCGCAAAAGCCAATGCGTAAATCTGGTTTTTGGTGTCTTTTGGAGTTTTATCCTCATTTATACTCCAAAAAAGACCTCCAAACTGTGTGTCATAAAAATAAGAAGCAAGAAATTCGAATGCTCTTTTTGCCAGTTTTTTGTGGTTTTCGTTTCTAGTGGTTTGATAACTGGCAGAGAACGTCCAAAGAATTCGGGCATTCAGAACCGAACCTTTTTCTGCATGAGCAATTTGATGATCGTTAAAATCGATTTGGCCAACATAACCTCCATTTTGATCGTCAATAGTACGCTCCGACCAATAATTTAGGATAGAATCCAGTTCTACGGTTAGTTCCGATTTTAAAAGCTTTCTTTGTAATGACACGATATTTTAAATTGCGTTATTTTTTTCGATTTGATTAATGATGGTTTGCACTGAACCTGCCGAAATAAAAGTATCTGCTGGAGTATTTATTACATAATCAACAAGTTTATCTACAGATGAAACCGCCACGTGCATTCTAGTATCTGAAGAAGCGTAATAAACGTAAACCGTTCCATCTTCGTCTTCGATCCATCCGTTAGAAAACAAAACATTCGATACGTCTCCAACTCTTTCAATTCCTTCAGGTCCCATAAAATGTCCGGCAGGAACGTGTGTTACTTTTGTAATATCATTCAAATCGGTCATGAACATATACAAAGTATAGCGTAATCCTGCAGCAGTATTTCGAACTCCGTGCGCTAAATGCAACCAGCCTTTTGATGTTTTAATTGGAGCTGGACCCAAACCGTTTTTCAGTTCGTAAATCGTATGATATTGTTTTCCAAAAATGATTTTTTCGTCTTTTACAACAGGATTGGTCATGTCTTCAACGTAACCTAAACCAATTCCTCCACCGCTTCCAACATCAATAAAACCATCTTGTGGACGTGTATATAAAGCGTATTTTCCGTTTACAAATTCTGGGTGTAAAACAACATTTCGCTGTTGCCCTGTGTTCGAAATCAAATCTGGCAATCTTTCCCAGTTTACTAAATCTTTAGAACGCACAATTCCCGCATTGGCTAAAGCTGAACTTGTGTCGCCTTTTGGGGCTTTTGGATCTTTTCTTTCGGTACAGAAAATTCCGTAAACGTAACCGTCTTCGTGATTAATAAGACGCATATCGTACACGTTTGTATCGGGTTCTTCAGTTTGTGGAATCACGCATGGTTTATCCCAAAATTTGAAATTGTCAATTCCGTTTGGACTTTCGGCGATAGCAAAAAAAGATTTTCGGTCAATTCCTTCTACTCGAACAGCCAATAAATATTTTCCATTCCATTTTATTGCTCCAGCGTTGAAAGCGGCATTCACGCCAATTCTTTCTTGTAAAAACGGATTTGTATTTTCGTTAAAATCAAAACGCCAGTTTAATGGGATATGTGCCGCAGTAACGACAGGGCTTTTGTAACGTTCATATATGCCGTTTCCAACTATTTCTTGAGGTTCGTTTTTTTGCTCAAGCAGTGTTTTATGTTGTTTTTCTAATGCCGATTTTCTTTCTTGAAAAGTGGCTGAAGATGTTATCGTTGTCATATCAATTGATTTCTATGTCTTTTGTTTTTAATGATTTTGATCTCTTTTTTCGTTTAAATCTTGTTCTATAATCTGTAATTTCTCTTCTGATAAAGGGTAAAATGCTATAAAAGCTACTGAAATTGCTGCCGCAATTGCTGGTAATATGCTTAACATTAGCTGAATTCCGTTTTGTGCTGTTGCTGTCTGCTCAACATTGGCCTGAAAGCCGTAATATCCTAAAAGCCATCCAGCTCCTGCGCCACCAATCGTCCATCCAAATTTTTGCGACATAGATGAAGCAGAGAAAACTAATCCTGTTGCTCTACGTCCTTGTTTCCATTCAGAATAATCGGCACTGTCGGCGTACATGGACCAGATTAAAGGAAAAATACAGCCCGCACAAATGCTGATTAAAACTTGAAAACTCATAATTAAGAAAACATCTTCTTTTCCGAATAAATAGAAAATCAGACTTAAAATGGCTGCCAAAGCCATTGCACCAAAAAAGGTTTTCTTTTTACCAATTTTATTGGCAATTGGTGTTGCAATAATTACTCCGATAATGTTTGCTGCTTGTCCTAAAACCAAATAAATTGAAGTTGGTGTCATATGGAAATCGGTTCCGAAAAGCGAAAAATCAAAATTTACAGAACTGCTTACATAATATTTGAAGTAGTAAACGGCAGCCCCATCACGAATTGAATTGAATACCAAAGCTCCAATTCCGGCTCCCAATAAAATCCACCAAGGTTTATTTTTCCAAAGATCTTTTAGATCTTCTTTCAAGTTATTCTGTTCATCTGCAATAGGTTTGATTCTTTCTTTAGTGAAGGCAAAACAAGCCCAGAAAAAGACAGTTGTAATTAACCCAAAAACGGCAATTGTTGCCAACCAGCCTGTTTTAGAATTTAGATTTCCGCCAAAATAATTTACCAAAGGTTCAATTAACCAAAGCGCTAAAAGACTTCCTCCAAAAGCAAAAACCATTCGGTAAGACGAAAGTGTATTTCTTTCTTTTCTATCAGATGACATTACGCCCAAAAGCGATGCGTAAGGAACGTTGATTAAAGAATAAATCATCATCATTAAGGAATAGGTCACATAAGCATAAATGATTTTTCCTTTTTCATCAAAATCTGGAGTGTAAAAAGTTAAAACTCCAATCACGGCAAAAGGTATGGCAACCCAAAGTAAATAAGGTCTAAATTTTCCCCATTTGCTTTTGGTTCTGTCAGCCAGAATTCCAACAATTGGGTCAAAACATGAGTCCCAGATTCTAGTAATTAAAAACATAGTTCCTACTACAGCAGGCGCCAATCCGAAAACGTCGGTGTAGAAAAACAGTAAATACATACTGAAAATTTTCCAGAACATAGAAGAAGCAGCGTCTCCAAGTCCGTAACCGATTTTTTCTTTTAAACTAATTTTGTCGTGCATTGGTTATTTTTTAAGGTTGTAATTTAATTCGGGGCAATTATTTTAATTTTTTCTGAATGTCTTTTTCAAAGATAGTCTGGTCAAGATTGTAAAAATCGATAAAATCTTTTTCGCTTACTTGGCCTGAAAATGGCGCATAATAATGCATTTTTTGCTCTTTTTCCTGCCATCCGTGGTTTCTCCAAAGCAATACATAAGAAATTTTATAATCTCCAATTGCTTTTAATAGAGTTCTCGTCCACCATTTTGGGTCTGGAACGGCTTCATAACCAGCTTCAGCGAGTGCCATTAATTTGTGTTTTTTTGAGCTGATTTTGTTTAATATTTTAAACTGATTTTGAACTTCAGCAACGAATTTTTCGCCATTTGGATCATTACTGTTTTGGTAGGTGTCAAAACTCAACATGTCGGTATAATTATCTCCAGGATAATTGGCTAGAAAGTCGTTTTCGCTTCCAAAACTTCCTGTGTTATAAACATAAATCAAGTTGTGAACCCCTTTTTTCTGAAGGTAATCAAAAGTGAATTTCCAAGCGGTTTTGAATTCCTCTGGAGTGCAGTTTCCTTTTCCCCACCAAAACCATCCGCCAGTAAGTTCGTGAAAAGGTCTGAAAAGTATCGGAATGTTTTTACCATTTTTATCTTTTAAAGACAAAAAGAAAACAGCTGCTTTATCTAACCAAGAAGTAAATTTTTTATGATTTTCGGCTCCAGGCAAAATCGTTTTTAAAGAATTTGGAACATTATCCCAAGCATTTTTTCCTGTTGCAGGATTGTCAAAATGCCAGCTGATAGTCGAAATTCCGCCTCTAGAATCTGCTTCAATAATATATTGTTTCATTTTAGCAAAAGGAACTCCATCAATATTATTCGGACTGTCATTTTCTAATCCCGCAATATCCCAGCCATAAACCGCAGGATAATCTCCAACGACATCTTTTATGTCACTGCGTCCGTCTTCGTATTTCCATTTTACTCCATAAGCCAAATCGTCTTGATGTCCGAATAAGAAACCTTTTTGAGTTAAAGTATTAAGTTCTTTATATAAAGTTTTAGTTTCTATTGTTGCTTTTTTATCTGAAAGTGACAAATTAGTATTACTAGTGCTTTTTTGAGACCAACACGAACTGCTTAGTGCAGTTACAGTTAAAAGCGTTAAAAAATGTTTTTTCATCGAAAAATAAGAGTTGGCTGTTTAGCTAAATGCTAACTAAACAAGGGTTTACGTTTTTTAAATAATAGCATTTCTTCTGTCGAAAATTCTCTATGCTATTAGCGTTAAAATTATTAAAACTATAAAAAGTTATTTAATAAAAAATGATTAATGTTTATTATTAATGTTCTTTTTAAAGAAATGATAAATTAATTTTTTCAAAGATAAACGGATGATTATAGTGTAATTAATATTATTTTATCAATTATATATCATATTATTGCATCAAAAAAAGAACATTTGTTTTCCTGAAATAGTTTTTAAGATGAGTAATACGAAGAATTTTTATAGAGAAATAGCACCGCTTGCTGCGAGTGACAGCTTTTTGGTTTTTGATCGTGTAAAAGATAGTTTTGATTTTCCAGTTCATTATCATCCGGAATTTGAGATCAATTTTATTCAGAATGGAAAAGGGGTTAAAAGGGTTGTAGGAGATAATATTGAAGAAATTGATAATGTCGAGCTAGTTTTGATTGGTCCCAATTTATATCACGGTTGGGAATTGAATAAATGTACAAATAAAAAGATACACGAAATTACGATTCAATTTCATAACGATTTATTTCATGAATCTTTGCTTGCGCGACGTATCATGAATCCGATTCGCGATATGTTTAATAGATCAATTCACGGAATTCTTTTTTCTAAAAAAACAGCCGAAGAATTGATGCCAAGACTCGTAAGGCTTTCTAAGCTGGATGGTATGGATTATTTTTTAGAGATTACTTCCTTGCTGTATGATCTGGCCAATTCTAGAAATCAGCGTTTGCTTTCGACTTATACAGTAGACTATGATACTTTTGATGATTATGATAAAATGAAATTGGTTTACGAATATGTGCAAAAACATTTTGCTGAAAAAATTACTTTAGAAGACGTGGCAAATGTAGCGAGTATGTCGATAATTTCTTTTAACCGATTCATTAAAAAGAGGACTGGAAAAACTTTTGTGAATTATATAAATGACATTCGTATTGGTTATGCGGCGCGTTGGCTGGTAGAAAAAGATATGAGTGTTTCTGAAGTTGCTTTTAAATCTGGTTTTAATAATATAGCAAATTTCAATCGTAGTTTTAAAGCTACAAAAAATTGTACACCAAGCCAATATCGTGAAGAGTTTTCTGGTTTAAAACGAATTTTATAGTGATACTTTTTTATCACAAATAAATATTATTTTTAACGAAAACGTTTGATTTTTAAGATTTCATTGGTTTTTTTGCATCGTTTGTGTTCTAGAGAGAGGTATGATTGCGAATAATTTAAAATTTATACGCTTTTATTTTTATATGTGTTTTTTTAAGGGCTTATAGTAAAAATATTATCATTAAATGATATAATACTATCGATTTGATAATCCTCTCTGTTATAGATTTGTTAAATAATTTAAAAGTAAAAATTACCCAGGCATTTACTTTTGGATTATGCAATAAACAAATTTAACTAACCAAACACTTATTATGAAAAAACTATTGACTAGCTTCATTCATTGGAGGGCTGACCACAAAGCCATTCCTTTGATATTATTTTTGTTACTGACTAGTAATTTTATTACGGCTCAGGTAAAGGTTTCGGGAACTGTATCTGATGAAAAAGGGTTATCTATACCAGGTGCCAATATCATAGTTACAGCTACAAAGAAGACGGCTTCAACAGATTTTGATGGTAAATATTCTATCGAAGCACCTGCAAACTCTACTATTTCTGTTTCATTTATTGGATATGTTTCGCAAACTATCAATGTTAAAAATGGCGGAACAGTAAACGTTGTCTTGAAACTTAGCGCAGAAGATTTGCGTGAAGTTTTGGTAAACGTAGGTTATAGAAGCGTAAAGAAAAAGGATTTGACAGGAGCTATTTCTACTGTTACTACTAAGGATATTGCAGACTCTCCACAAGTATCTGTAGATCAATTGTTACAAGGACGTGCTGCTGGGGTAACAGTAACGAACAATTCTGGACAGCCAGGAAGTAGTGTATCGGTTAAAATACGTGGAACTACCTCTATCTCTGGAACCAATGAGCCATTGTATATTATAGATGGTATTCCGATTTCTGGAGATGCTGCCAATACTGCAACTGGAGGTTCAATTGTTACAGGTTATTTAGGATCGAATACAGGAAACGTAACTTCTAGTCCGATAGCTTTTTTAAATCCTAACGATATCGAAACAATGGATATTTTGAAAGATGCTTCTGCAACTGCTATCTATGGTTCTAGAGCGTCGAACGGAGTTGTAATTATTACTACAAAAAGAGGAAAAAAAGGGGCAGGAAAAATTACTTATGACACCTATTTTTCTATTCAAAATGTTACTCGTTTATTAGACACTATGACTTTGAGCCAATACGCAGAACAGCAAAATGCTTTGGCTGCAGTTTATGGTGTAGCACCAAGAGATGAATTTGCTGTTCCATCTGTTTTAGGTAAAGGAACAAATTGGCAAGATGAGATTTATAAAACTGCGATAATGAACAATCACCAGATTTCATTTTCGGGAGCAAAAGATGGTACTAACTATTATATTTCAGGAGGTTATACTAATCAGGAGGGTATTGTTATCGGTTCTGGTTTCAAAAGATATAGTTTTAAAACAAATGTTGACAGCAAACTAAAAGATTGGCTTACTGTTGGAGTGTCTGTTGGAGCAGGTGTAACCAATGAAGATATTACAATCAATGGTGCTAGCAATGGTATTATCAGTACTTCTATTTTGTCTACGCCAGATGTTGCGGTAAAAGATACGAATGGCAACTATGCTGGTCCGCCAGCAGATGGATCAATTGGGGTTTGGATCAATCCAGTAGCTTCTGCATTGATGAATACTAATAAGTTGATTAAGAAAAATTTTATAGGAAATTTTTATGCTAACTTTAGAATTGCCAAAGGATTGGAGTATCGTTTTGACTTTGGTGGATCTACTAATATAGATAATTTTGAAGGTTTTCAGCCTACTTATAAATGGGGTTCAGCGGTTAGAGAAACCAATATGCTGACAGAGAGAGCAAACAATTGGTATGGACTTAACGTTAAAAACGTTTTAACGTATAAAGTTGATGCTGGAAATCACCATTTTAATGTTTTGGCTGGTCAAGAGGCTAATGATAGTCATTGGTTTGGTAATTCGCAATCTGTTTCTGGGTTATTAAGTAATGATATTCATTCTATTAGTTTAGGAGATCCCGATTCAGTTGTAGCTTCAGAGTATAAAGGAAGTTCTGCTTTATATTCTTTCTTCGGATCTTTTAATTATGACTATGATAATCGATATGGTTTGCAGGCAACCATGAGAGCAGACGGAAGTTCTAATTTTGGTTCAGGTGAAAAGTGGGGTTACTTTCCTTCAGTTTCTGGTTATTGGAAACTTTCGAACGAAAAGTTTATGGAAGGAACTAGAGAATATATTGATAATATCAAGTTTAGAGGTGGATATGGAGAGACTGGAAACCAAAATATTGGTGGTGGAGGTTACATGAGCACGGTTCGTGCAATCAAATCGGCAATGGGGAACTTCTTTACGGTTAACAATATTGCAAATCCTGATTTAACTTGGGAAACTTCTAAACAAACCAATTTAGGTTTAGATTTTACACTTTTCAAATCAAAACTTCAAGCAACATTTGATGTATACAGAAAAGAATCTGAAGGATTTTTATTTGTGTTGCCATTGCCTTACTACGTTACAGGTACAGATGCGTATCAAGGAGGTTTAGGAGCGCCAAGTGTAAATTTAGGAAGCTTAAGAAATCAAGGTTTTGAGATGACTTTAGATTATAATGAGAAGTTTGGAAAAGATTTTTCATGGAATTCAAAAGTAATTTTCTCTACAAACAAAAATAAATTGTTGAGCCTGCAGGATAATTTTGATTTGACGAAAGATGTATTGCTTAATGATTATACGACAAAAGCAGTAACCAAAACTATAGTTGGTCAGCCAGTAGGTCAATTTTACGGATATCAAGCAGTTGGTATTATCAGAACGAACGAACAGTTGGCCAATGCACCAATTCCATTTACAGGAAATAAAGCTGTAAAAAGCCAGTTGGGAGATGTTGAGTATGTAGATCAAAACAAAGACGGTTTGATTGATGATAAGGACTTAACCTACATTGGCAATCCAGCACCAAAATTCACTTACGGTTTCAACAATACTTTTAAATATAAAAATATTGATCTAGGAGTCTTTTTGCAAGGATCATATGGTAACAAAGTAATGAACTTAACAAGACGTGCAGGTACTAAAAACCAACGTTTGTATGAAAATCAATTGGCAGAAGCTGCGGATTTTTGGACACCAGAAAATACGGATGCAAAATATCCAAGACCTGATGGCGGAGACGGACATCCAAATATTGCAATCTCAGATCGTTATGTAGAAGATGGTTCGTATTTAAGAATTCAGCAAGTTACTTTAGGGTATAATATGCCTTCAGATGTGCTCTCAAAAGCGAGCATTAGTAAATTAAGATTTTATTTTGGTATTCAAAATCTTTACACATTTACCAAATATACAGGCTATGATCCTGAAATCGGATCATATAACCAAGATCCATTATTATCAGGAATCGATTCAGGGCGTTACCCAACCAATCGTAGTTTCACTTTTGGAATGAATTTAGAATTTTAATTACTACTCTTATGAAAAAATATATCAATATAAAGACCTTAGTTTTATTCTTAACGCTAGGTTTGGCAACTACTTCTTGCAGTGAAGATTTCTTAGATCGACCTTCTGAAGATAGTTACAGCAGTGATCAGTTTTATAATACCGATGAGCAGGTAGCAAGAACTACTTACGGAATGTATGGTGCCATGTGGGCTCCTTATTATACAAAGAATTTTTATGCATTGTCTGAATTATCATCTGGAAATTGTTTGGCTTATGCTGATGAACCAGAGCTGATTCAGTTTAAATTGACTTCTGATAGTCCAATATTATTAGATCCCTGGAGGGCTTGTTTTGCAATCATAGCACAAGCTAATAACTTGATTAATAATATTGAAAAAAATGCTACTGCAGAGGTGAATAAGGCAGTTATTAAAAACACTATTGCAGAAGCGCACTTTTTTAGATCGATAGCTTATTTTTATTTGGTTCGTTTATATGGGCCAGTGCCTATTATTGAAGATAATTTGGCTTTGGCCAAAGATCCGATGGTGAATACCAATAGAATTGAAGATGTTTACACATTCATCGAAAACGACTTAAAATTCGCTGCAGCCAATCTAAAATCAAAAATTAGATCTAGAACTCCTGGCGGCGAGAATATTTTTGTGACGCAAGGTTCTGCTGAAGCATTTTTAGCCAAAGTATATTTATATGAGAAGAAATATGCAGATTCTAAATTAATGGCAGAAAAAGTGATTAATTCAGGAGAATTTGGATTACTGCCAAATTTTGCAGATTTGTTTTTGACAAGTAAAAATAACAACGAAGAATCTATTTATTCTTGGCAATGGTCTGGCGCTATCAATACTTATGGAGGAGGAAATTTCTCTAATATTCAATATGGTTTGGATATTTTGAATGATAATGCTTCATACGGTGCTACTTATGTGCCAAGTAATGACGTTCAAGATGCTTTTGAAATTGGAGATTTAAGAAGAAAAGAATCTTTTATGATTTATGGAGATTCTTATCCTAACATTAAAGGAGATGGTGTTGTAGGTTTTGTTATGGATAAAACGAAATATCCAGATGTATTAGCCAATACAGGAGCAGCTGTTAAGAAATATGTTGTAGGGCAAGTTACTAGCGAGACATGCCCAGCTGATGGATGGGGCGGAATGAATAACTGTAATTATATTATGCGTTATGCCGATCTTTTATTAATACATGCTGAGGCAACTATGGCTGGAGCGGATGAAACTACTAATGCAGCGGCAAAAGAATCATATAACAAAGTGAGACTTAGAGCGGGTCTTGCAACTTTAGGGAATAATGTGCCTTTAACAAAAGCGGCTTTGTTTCGTGAGCGTAGAGTTGAATTTGCTTTTGAAGGAGAATTTTGGTTCGATTTAGGAAGGTTGCCACGTCAGGAAGCAATCAATATTATTTCTCAGCAAGATAGAGGTTTCGATTCGCAAGGGGTAATACATTATACGCCAACGCCAACTGATTTTATTTATCCAAAACCAGATGTTGAAGTTAGAAAAAATCCAAAATTGAAAGAGGCACCAGTTCCTTACACTTTCAAATAATTTTTTAAAAGTAAATCACTATGAAAAATATAAAAAATAGAATGTTATTGAAGTTGTATTTTTTGGCTTCGATTTCAATTTTGCTGTTCGCTTCTTGTTCCAATGATGATTCGGCAGGTGGTTCATCTGGAAAGCTTGAAGTAACTGGAATTAGCAGATCTGTTGTTGATGATCCTTTGGTTGAAGGAGATAGAAAAGTAGATGTGCCTACAGATGTTATTAATGCAGGAAATTACTATATCATTAGAGGATCTGGTTTTGCGACATTGCAATCCATTTCGTTTAACGGATTAGAGTCTTATTTTAATCCGACATTCGTAACAGACAATGCAATTGTGGTTATGGTAGATTCAAAAACGCCATACTATAATGAAATGGACGAAATGAAGATCGTAACCAACTTAGGTACTCTGAACTATAAAGTGGCGATTAGACCCCCAAGTCCTAATATTAAAGGGTTTCCTGTCAATGCAAATCCAGGAGATGTCATTACCATTACAGGAGAATATTTCTTGCGTCCTGTAGTTAATTTTGGAGACATCCAAGTTGAGCCAATATCTTCTACATTAACTGAGATCGTAGTTAAAGTTCCTGAAGGAAGTTACTTGAAAAGTTTATCGGTAACAAATGTGTCTGGAACAACAGTAGCTCCACAAGTAATAGGTTCTGAAATATATGACGATGCTTTCACTAATATTTGGGGCTGGCAATCTCTGTGGGATGGAACAAATGAGTTTGATGCAGCCTACGCTAAAGATGTTTATCAAGGAACTAAGTGTGTTCAATGGAAAGCGGGTGAATGGGACGGATATGTTATTGGGATTAACAACTGGTCTTATCATGATACAGATAAATTCAAAGCGGTAAGATTTTGGGTTAAAGGTGAAAAAGCAGGAAAAGTGAAGTTTTTTGCTAATGGAGATACTGAGAAAAATATCGTGATCGTTGATGTCAGAACTTCTTGGACTTATGTTGAGGTGCCTTATACTTCGCTAGGTAATCCAACTGAATTATCTCAAATTGGATATCAAGAATTTGGAGGTTTCGGAGGAAATGTGATCTATCTAGATGATATCGGATTGGTGTTAAAATAATTGTTAGGATTCAAATAGAGATTTCGACAAAGTTCGGTCTATTAATCAGAATCCATAATTAAAAAACTAAAAGAGAATTTATGAAAAATATATATAGTAAAATAAAACATATTGCTCTAAGTGTCTTTTTGGTTGTTGCAGCTTCTTCCTGCGATAACGAAATTGAAGATATTGGTGGAGCAGAGCAAAATTATAATACAGCATATGGCCTAATTCAGGCAAATAGTAATTTAACTTCGTTTACAAAAGCAATAAAATTAGCGGGTTTAGAATCGACATTAAATACAGCTGATAATTACACGTATTTTGTTCCTAACGATGCCACTTTTGATGCTTATTTGGTAGCCAATGGATATGTAAATGATCTGGGATATCCAGATATAACACTGGTTCCTGTAGAAGATTTAAAACAACTTGTTTTAAGTCATGTTATTAAAGGTGTCAAAAAAAGAGTGGGCAAACTTGCAGGGGTTGAAGCCGATTATTTAGAAACGGGAGATTATGCTACAATGGCAAACGCTGTAAATTCAGATTTATACTTGTTAAGCATTAACGTAACCAACGGTGTTTTAAAGGTAAACGGATCCGATAAAGAAGCGCCAGGATTAGATTATTACGGAACAAATGGTTTTGTGAATGTTTTGAGCAATGTTATTGAGTTAACTCCGCCAGCTCCAGTAATTTCAGGGTTATCGCAAGTGTTAGCTTCTGCGGGAGATGTTATTACAATTACGGGACAAAATTTTGTAAAAGTTAAAAGTGTAAAATTCGGATCTACTGAAGCGACATTTACTGCGGTTTCTAAAACAGAAATAAAAGCAACCGTTCCAGCCGATTTTGATTCGTATGCGCTTATTGTTGTAGAAACGGAGTTTGGAGTATCTGCTCCAAGCGGAATCGGACTTAAATATTTATTATACGAAGACTCATTGAAAGGATGGGGCTGGGGCTGGGGAGGAGACATTACCTGGGAAAGCACAGAAAAAGTGAGCAGAGGTACACATGCAATCAAAAAAGTTGCAGAAGCTTGGAGCGGACTTTTCATGCACTCAGATCTTCTTCTAAAAGCGACAGATTATCAATTTGTCAAAATGTCTATATTCCCAACAGAAAGCACTAAAATAATGGTGACCATAAATAGTGATACGGGCGATTCTGCTAAAGGTACAACTGTAACTTTAGTGCCAGGACAATGGAATAATATTTCAATTCCTATTTCAGCGTTACATCCTGAGCTTTTAACTGATGGAAATTTTGATAGTGTGTTTATTCAAGAATTTTCTGGAGGAACAATTACTCCGTCTAGTGTATTTTATATAGACGATATCGGATTTTTATAAAAAATAATATGTTATGAGTTAGTTTGAGGTGTTCCCTAATTGAGAAATTAGGGAATATCTTTTTTAAATAGATAAAGAATGAAAAAAATAATTTTAGGGTTTCTTCTTAGTATTTCGAGTTTTGCTTTCAGCCAAGGAAATACTCATAAACAACAAGGCGGAAAATTTGAAGGATTGGCAATGACACCGCCAATGGGATGGAATTCATGGAATACGTTTGCAACTAATATTGACGAAAAGTTAGTAAAAGAAACGGCAGATATCATGGTTTCTTCCGGTTTGGCTGCTGCGGGTTATAATTATATAGTTCTAGATGATGGCTGGATGACGCACGAGCGTGACGCAAACGGCGATTTAGTGCCTGATCCAGAAAAATTTCCAAGCGGAATGAAAGCACTTATAGATTATGTGCATAATAAAGGTTTAAAGTTCGGATTGTATAATTGTGCAGGAACAAAAACTTGCGCAGGTTATCCCGGAACTAGGGGTTACGAATATCAAGATGCGAGATTTTATGCAAAACTCGGAATCGATTTTTTGAAATACGATTGGTGCAATACAGAAGGGATCACAGCAAAAGAAGCTTATACTACAATGAGTAATGCATTAAAAACTGCTGGCAGACCAATTGTTTTTAGTCTTTGCGAATGGGGAGATAATCAGCCGTGGGAGTGGGGGAAACCTATTGGAAATCTTTGGAGAATATCTGGAGATATTTATCCTTGTTTTGACTGCGAATTCAAACACCCAGAAAATTGGTCATCTTGGGGATTCATGAAAATTGCCGATATGCGAAAAGATATTCGTAAATATTCAGGTCCAGATCATTGGAACGATTTTGATATGATGGAGGTTGGAAATGAAATGAACGATACCGAAGATAAAACGCATTTTGCAATGTGGTGCATGCTTTCTTCTCCTTTATTTACAGGAAACGATTATCGTAAAATGTCAAAAGAAACTTTGGCAATTTTAACCAACAAAGAATTACTTTCAGTAAATCAAGATAAACTAGGAATTCAAGGTTTTAAATATGTAATTTTAGATGGAGTAGAAGTATGGGTAAAACCGCTTTCAGATGGAGCTTGGGCAGTAAGCTTTGTCAATAGAACCGAAACTTCAAAAAAAGTGAATTTCGATTGGAAGAAAAACAATATAAAAGATGCTGATTTTGGTTATGAAGCCGATTTTAGCAAGACAATCTTCAAAATAAAAGATCTTTGGAAAAACAAAGAAATTGGAAATACGAAAAAGGCTTTTGTTGCTGAAGTAGCTTCTCATGACGTAATTACTTTAAAGTTAATTCCTTAAAATTATATAGTATGAAATCGAAGGTTTGGTATGCTGCTTTTTTTCTTTTATTATTTGTAAATCTTTCAAAAGCACAATTTGTGAAAAAACACGGGCAATTGAGTGTTCTAGGTGCTCAGCTTGTGGATAAGGAAAATAATCCAATTGTGCTACGCGGCTTAAGTTTTGGATGGCATAGTATGTGGCCGAGATTTTATAACGAAAAAGCAGTAAGTTGGTTAAAAAAAGATTTTAATTGTAATGTGGTCCGCGCTGCAATGGGAATCGAATTAGGAGACTACTCCTATATAAAAGATCCGCAATTTTCTAAAGAGAAAATAGAGGCTGTTATAAATGGAGCTATAAAATCGGATATATATGTCATTATAGATTGGCACAGTCATAATGTAAATTTGAAAGAAGCAAAAGAATTTTTTGCAGAGATATCAAAAAAGTATGCCAAGTATCCCAATATAATATATGAAGTATTTAACGAACCGGATTATGAGACTTGGTGGGAAGTGAAAAGCTATGCGGAAGAAGTTATTAAAGTTATTAGGGAGAACGATCCTAATAATATAATATTAGTAGGCTGCCCGCATTGGGATCAGGATATCGATCTTCCTGCAGAAGATCCGATAAGAGGTTACACTAATTTAATGTATACTATGCACTTCTACGCGGCAACGCACGGTAAGGAATTAAGGGATAGAACAGATAGGGCGATAAAAAGTGGTTTACCAGTTTTTATTTCGGAATCGGCAGGAATGGAAGCTTCTGGCGACTGGACCTCTAAACTATACTGCTTGGCAAGATTATATTGATTGGATGGAAGCTCGAAAATTAAGCTGGATTACGTGGTCTGTTTCAGATAAAGATGAAACGTGTTCTATTTTGAAAAAATCGGCAAAATCGGAAGGAAAGTGGAAAGATGAAGATTTGAAAGATTCAGGAATCAAAGTCCGAGAATATTTAAAGAAATACAATAAAGAAGAATAATCTTTTTTTTTATAGTTTAAATAAAGAAAGTCTGCTCGTGTTAGAGCAGACTTTTTTGTTTTTTAAACTTCTGTTTTGTGCTAAAAATACAGAGGTAATTAGTGTCTAAAAGGTAATATAATTTGATGTTGTTTTTGTAGGAATAATTTTCATGATTGTAATTATGTTTTTGAGTTTGGTTATTTGTGTTTTTGAAATCTTGTTTGTTTTGTTTTTAAATATAACCCCTAAAATTTTAGGGGTTATGCTATTTTTTATTCTTTTTATTGATGGTATTTTGTAGTTTTTATCTGTTTTATTTTTAAAATACCCCTTTAAAAATTAAAATTACGTCTAAATTATGTTGTTGAATTTTTAAAAACAAATATCTATAAATATCAAATATTGATTATTGTGGAATTAATTTTTGTAATCCGTAATTCTTCGCCTAAAACGTCAAAAAAGCAGTTTCGAATTATTCTACTCATACAAAAGTTAATAAATTCGCTAATGAAAATGATGATGATTTGAAGGGCGCATGAAAGGTTTTAGAAATGACTTATACTATTAAAATAGATATATAAAAGATTAACTAACCAGAATCAATTAATAACTAAAAACCAAATTAAAACATGAAAAAAGCATTTCACATTTTAGCCGCGATGTTAACAAGTTCTTTTGCCTTTGCCCAAGAAGAGGAAGCAGCCGCTACCGCTCCAGCAACCACATGGGGAGGTTCTGCAGATGCGTACTATAAATATGATTTTTCAAAACAAATGAATGGATTAACGAGCTTTACCAACTCACAGAATTCATTCGAATTAGGAATGGCGTCGATTGAAGCAGGTCATACTTTTGGAAAAGCTTCTGTTTTTGTAGACTTAGGTTTCGGAAAAAGAGCAGCAGAATTTTCATATAATGAAACGCCAGATAAAGATGCAAGCGCAAAATTTATGATTAAACAATTATTTTTTACATACAATTTAACTGAAGAGTTTAAGGTAGTGGCGGGTAGTTTCGGAACCCATATCGGATATGAAGTGTTAGATGCAGTAGATAATAAAAATTACAGTATGTCGTATGCGTTTTCTTATGGGCCATTTTTTAATACTGGGGTTAAGGCGCAATATACTTCAGGTCACTTTACTGCGATGTTAGGATTAACCAACCCGACAGACTTTAAATCGGCTATGGACGCAGGTTCTTACCAAAAGACGTTCATTGGACAAGTAGGGTATATAGGAGATACAGGAAGTGCTTATTTGAATTTTACAACAGGAAGTAGTAATCCAATTCCAGGAAGTACAATTCCAGTTTCAGACGAAAATAAAACGCAGTTTGATTTAACCGCATCTAAAACGATTAGTGATAGTTTCGCTCTTGGATTAAATGCAACTTATGCTAAAACAACAAATGATTTTGATAGTAATTTAGATGGAGATTGGTTTTCTGTAGTGGGTTATGCTAATTATACTTTCAATCCAGCATTACTTTTGGCTTACAGAATAGAATATTTTGATGCTAAAGATGCCGCTCCAAGTTTAGGAACTTTAGCTGGATCAAGTGTATTTGCTAACACAGTTTCTTTAAATTACAAAGTTGGTAAACTTACCATAATTCCTGAGTTAAGATACGATGCGGCTTCTGAGGATATATTTTTAGACAAAAATGCATTACCAACAGGTGGAAGCTTCTATGGTTTAATTGCAACAACATACTCTTTCTAGAGATAAAGATTGATATTTTTTTTTTTTTGGAGCTGTCGAAACATTCTAATGTTTTGGAAGTTTTTCACATTGTGATGAGTTTTAAGTTATGAGTTATTGGTTATGAATGCTGTTTAATCATTGTTTAAAATTGCTGTGTGTTTTATTTATATGATTGTAAAGACGCACCGCAGTGCATATTTTCGCGAATCGTAAATGATGAATTGATCAATAATATGGTTTATATTGTGGAAATGCCTCACAGGATGTCTTTTTCAGAATCTTAAATAGTGAATGCATTAATATGATTGTAGAGACGCGCCGCAGCACATTTTTTTTGATAATATGAATCGTTAACTGTATTATGAGTATATTATTATGGAATAAAAAACGCATTTCTAAAATCTAGAAATGCGTTGTATATTTTTAAAAATTAATTTTTATTTATTGGACTTGTTTTTTGTAAATCGAATAAATAGTGTCTATTGTTTTTCTGTCTAAAACTGAGGTTGCATCAGTTTGTATATAATGTAATTTAAATGCTTGAATTGCGGCACTTAAATTTTTAGTATTATAACCTATTATTCTAAGTGCGGGTTCAATTTTAAAATCAAAAGGAGCAGGTTCTAAGACTTCGTCTGGCCAAATTCCGAATCCCTTTTCTGCTAAAATTTTCCATGGAAATAATGCGCTCGGATTTTGTTTTCTTCCTGGTGCAATATCGGCATGGCCTAAAAAGTTTTGCGTCGGAATGTTGTAATCCTTTTTTAGTTTAGTTAATAAAGCCAGTAAGCTGTTAATTTGCGCCTCGGTAAAAGGTTTAAAACCATTATTGTCTAATTCAATACCAATCGAACAAGAGTTTAAATCTGTTGTTTTTCCCCAAGTAGAATTTCCAGCATGCCAAGCTCTTAGATAATCATTAAGCATCTGTACCACTTTTCCGTTTTCAGAAATGATATAATGAGCGCTTACCTGAGTTTTGGTTTTTGTAAAAGTATTAATCGTCTGTTGCAGCGAATCTTGTGCAGTATGATGAATAATAACAAAACTTGGTTTTCTTAAATTAAAATTTACAGTACCAACCCATTCCGTATTTATTCCGTTTACCAAATAAGTAGAGCCAGTTTTAGATAAAGTGTCTTTTACGATTCCCAGTTGTTGTGCATAAGAAGTGTCAATTGCCAAAGGTGGAACCGCAGGAATTGTTTTGGATTCTTTGCTTGTAATCTGGTTTTCTAAAGTTTTCAGTTGCTGATCATAAGCTTTTTCAGTAGTCTTGTACGGATTTGTAGAGCAAGAACTAATTATAATAGCTAAAATGAGATAACAAAAATGCTTTTTTGTCATAATTCGTTGTTTTATAGTTAATAACGATTATTCTGAAATTTTCGTATCTGGTGCGTCTTTTACTTCTTTGGTGTCTTCTTTAGAATCTTTATCTTTTTTCTTTTTTGATTTGGTCTTTTTTACTTCTTTTAAAGAATCCATAAAAGTTTTATATTTTTCAACTTGGTCTGGATTTAAAAAAGCGCTAATTTTTTTATCGGTACTTTCGCGTAAAGCTTTTATCTGCTCAATTTTTTGATCTTGATTACTGCTTTCGTTTTTTAATAAAATACCTTGCTCACGTATACTGTCAGCCAAAACATTCGAAATTGCAATTGACTGCAACTCATCTAAATTGATCTGCTGTTTCATCTGATCTACAATCAATGCTGCAGTTTGCTCAGGAGGAGTTTCTTTAGGTTTACTTGGCGTGCTTTGTGAACCAGCCATCATACTTCTATCCATGCCCATTCCACCACCTCGTCCATAACCGTTACCATAGCCATTATTGTAGTATCCGTTTCCGTATTGAGCAGAAACAGTGCTGAAACAGAATAAAGTGAAAACGAAAATAATTAAGTTGAGAGTAGGTTTCATAAAAGTATTTTGTCTAATGTTAGCAATAGTTATGTGTAAATTTAAGCAGGTTCTCCGTATAAATCAAATTCTGTTGCTTCAATTATCTTGATATTAACAAATTCTCCAGTTTTTACATAATGTTTAGAAGCATCAATTAGAACTTCGTTATCAACATCTGGACTGTCAAACTCTGTACGTCCCACAAAATGAGCGCCTTCTTTTCTGTCAATAATACATCTGAAAACTTGACCAACTTTCTCCTGATTCAAATCCCAAGAAATTTGAGATTGAAGTTCCATAATTTCGTTTGCTCTAGCTTGTTTTACATCATCTGGAACATTGTCTTCGAGTAAATAAGCATGAGTATTTTCTTCGTGAGAATAAGCAAAACATCCCATTCTGTCAAATTTCACTTCCTGAACGAAATCTTTCAAAATTTCAAAATCTTCTTGAGTTTCACCTGGATAACCAACAATAAGAGTAGTTCTAATTGCCATTCCAGGAACTGCTGCACGGAAATCTTTTAATAACTGAGTAGTTTTAGCTTGAGTTGTACCACGTCGCATCGATTTTAGAATAGAATCTGAAATGTGTTGCAATGGGATATCTATATAGTTACAGATTTTTGGCTCACGTTTCATTAATTCTAAAACGTCCATAGGGAAACCAGTAGGGTAAGCATAGTGTAAACGAATCCATTCGATTCCTTCAACAGCTGCTAAAGCTTCTAATAGTTCTGCTAAATTTCTTTTTTTATAAAGATCAAGTCCGTAATAAGTTAAATCTTGAGCAATTAATATTAATTCTTTAACGCCATTTTTAGCAAGACCTTGAGCTTCTTTTACTAATTTTTCAATTGGTTGGGAAACATGAGAGCCTCTCATTAACGGAATTGCACAAAAACTACAAGGTCTGTCGCATCCTTCAGCAATTTTTAAATAAGCGTAATTTTTAGGAGTTGTAGTTAAACGCTCTCCAAGTAATTCATGTTTATAATCTGCACCTAAAGCTTTTAGCAATTGAGGTAATTCTGTTGTTCCAAAATACTGGTCAACGTTCGGAATTTCTTTTTCTAAATCTGGTCTATAACGCTCAGATAAACATCCTGTTACGAAAACTTTGTCTACAAGTCCTCTATCTTTTTTGTCTGCATATTCCAAAATCATATTTACCGATTCTGCTTTTGCATTATCAATAAATCCGCAAGTATTGATTACAATAATGTTTCCTTCTTTTTCTGCAGGAGCTTCATGTTCAACTTCTTTTCCATTTGCACGCAGCTGTCCCATAAGGACTTCACTGTCATAAACATTTTTTGAACACCCAAGAGTGATTACGTTAATTTTGTTCTTTTTTAAAGACTTGGTTCTCATACTTTTATAAATTGGAGTGCAAAATTACACTTTTTTTATTCAAACAACACTAGTTTCCAGTTTGTTTTTAGCTGTTTTTTATGAAGTTAACTCTTCTGGTTGCTTGTGCTTTTTGAGTTAGATTTAAATTAAAGGGTTTTTAAAAGGATAAAAAAAATCCGCCAGATAAAAACCTGACGGAAATTTCAATCATCTATTTTGATTTTTAATTACAATTCAAATAATAAAGTCATAGTAACATTGTTCAGTTTTGATGTAATGTTAGCTCCATCTGTGAATCCTCTTGTAAAGAAACCTTGATTTGACTCTCTTTCTAAATAAGAGTAAGCTAAGTCAAGTTTTGTAGATCCGAAATTATAACCTAAACCGGCAGAATAGCTGTTTAATTCACCAACTGTAATTCCGTTTTTATAAGGGCTTCCTTCATAACGATATCCGCCTCTTAGGCTTAACTGTTTGATTTTATATTCTGCACCAATACGAAGTTCGCCAGTGCTAGTTAAAGTATTGCTGATGTCATTGTTGATTCCTCTAAAACCAGGATCATTTGTAGGTTTAAATTTGCTGTTGCCATAATTTCTTATGCCGTAATCAACGCTTAATAAACCAGATTTGCCAAAAACATAAGCAGCACTAAAAGTCCATTTGTCTGGAGTTTGTAAAGTGTACGATTCGTATACGTTTATGATGTTTGGGTTTACTGGGTTACTAAAAGTTTCACCTGAGCTAGTTTCGGTAGTGGAATATAAACTTTGTGAAAGTTCATCGTAAAGTTCGTACCATGTATTTGATTCGTAAGCTATCCCCAGTCTGAAATTGTCTGTTACTTTTCCAATTGCTCCAAGCTGGAAAGAAAAACCATTTCCATATGTGTAAAGTTCGTTGTTGAAACGCACATTAGATATTGTTTCGTATGTTTCTAAAGGGTTGTTATTGTATTCGTAAAAGCTTGAAGATCTTCTGTAGTCGGTTATGTGAGCATTTAAATTGGCTCCAAAATAGAGTCTGTCTTTGTATGAAGTTGCAATGTTAAAGCTTATTTTGCTATTATATCCTCTAGTATAAACATCATTTTCTTGGTGATAATTTCCTCCGGCAGGCACATTTGTGTAGTATTGTGTATTGTTGTCATTGCCTGTAACTGGGTTGATCACGTATCCTTCAAGACCAAAAAAAGCTTGTTGTTCAGAATATGTAAGGTTTCTGAATGGGATTTTAGTGATATTGCCCAATTCAAGTCCGTTTGCATAGTCTAAAAAATAGCCATCTATTGAATTTGTTGGATTTGTTCCTGCAGAAAAAACTTCATTATTGAAATTATTGGTGTTTTCATAAGTTGCACCAATCGCAATCTTGTTCCATCCAACATTTGGATTATTGTTTTTAAATACAAAAACACCTCCTGCTTGATTTAAGATAAAAGAGTTCTCTTTATCTGATGTTTCAGTTCCGAAGTAATTAGAATTGTTTTTAATATTCTGATTGCTAAATGTTACTCCAACTTGATTGCTGTTAAAAATTGCAGATCCAGCTGGGTTAACACTTAAAGAAGAAATGTCTCCTCCAACTGCTCCAAAGGCACCGCTCATGGCTCTATAGCGTGCAGTTCCGGTAAGGTTCTCTTGAGAATAACGTAAAGCATCTGAAACTTCTTGTGAATATGACGCGCTGACAGTTAGTCCTGTTATAAATAGGAAAAATATTTTTTTCATTTTGATAAGTTTAAGTTAGAAATTGAGAGGGTTGAGGAAGAATTATCTTCTGCCTCCACCGCCACCGCCACCAGATCTCATTCCGCCACCGCCGCCACCGCCGCCGCTGTATGATCTAGAACCTCCACCGCTATTGCTAGGGGCGTAGCTTCTTGATGAACCACTATTGCTAGGAGCATAGGTTCTTGATGAGCCACTGTTGTTGCTAGGTGCGTAAGTTCTATTTGTCGTGGTATTTCCGCTATTATTATAAGATCTTCTGTTGCTGTAATTGCTATTGTTGTAGTTTGAGCTATTGTCGTAAGATCTTCTGTTTGTAAACGTAGGACTGCTTGTTCTTCCGTTCATATTAGAACGTCTAAAGTCAGTGTATCCGTTTGATCTGTTTGTGGTATAATTTCTATTTGTTGTGTAGTTTCCTCTATTTGTAGTGTAGTTTCTGCTAGTGTTATAGCCTCTATTGGTGCTGTAATTTCTGTTATAAGCATAGTTTCTATCGCCATAATAACCTGCAGAGCCTCTTCTTCCATAGTTGTAAGAATAGTTTCCATAGTATGAATAGCCCCAACCTGGGTAACCCCATCCCGGATATCCCCAGCCCGGGTAGCCCCATCCTGGATATCCCCATCCGTAATAAGGGTAGCCCCATCCATATCCATAACCGTATCCATAATAAGGGTAGCCCCATCCAAATCCGAATGACCATGATGGACTAGAGTAAAAATTTACAGAAACATCAGAGCTGCTGCTTCCCCATGCAGGATAACCTACAGAGGCAGTTTGTGTGCTGTCTGAATAATTAGTGTAATTGTCAACGTCTGTAAATATCTCAGTCGGCTGATTGTCATCTTGTAATGATCTGAAATATTCTTTGTATTGATTGTTTGTACCTATTTGTACATATTTAACTGATGAACCACCATATACTCCATCATTATCATAATAAGATGAATTTTGGTAAGAACCACATGATGCAAGCAGTAAACTCAGTAATCCGATTAAGTAAAAATGATTAGAGTTTTGGCGGAGTGAAAGGTAAGTTTTCATATCTGTGGTGTTTTTTATTGTTGCACATTACAAAATTAGTTAGTTTTGTCAAACTATTTAGTTAAAATTGTATAAAACAAAATTTGTGCCAAAAAATATAATATGAGTAAGAACCTTACTACAAGATCAGAAGATTATTCGAAATGGTATAACGAACTGGTTGTAAAAGCAGATCTAGCTGAAAATTCAGGAGTTAGAGGATGTATGGTAATAAAACCATACGGATATGCTATTTGGGAAAAAATGCAAGCTGAGTTGGATCGTATGTTCAAGGAAACTGGACATCAAAATGCATATTTTCCTTTGTTTGTACCGAAAAGCATGTTTGAGGCAGAGGAGAAAAATGCTGAGGGATTTGCGAAAGAATGCGCTGTTGTAACGCATTATAGGTTGAAAAATGATGAGGATAGACCTGGGAAACTAATGGTTGATCCAAATGCAAAATTAGAGGAAGAACTTATTGTTCGACCTACAAGTGAAGCTATTATTTGGTCTACATATAAAGGATGGGTGCAATCTTATAGAGATTTACCTTTGTTAATTAATCAATGGGCTAATGTGGTTCGATGGGAAATGCGTACACGTTTATTTCTAAGAACTGCTGAGTTTTTATGGCAAGAAGGGCATACTGCTCACGCTACAAAAGATGAGGCAATTGAGGAATCAGAGAAAATGATGAATGTTTATGCTGATTTTGCAGAAAACTTCATGGCAATTCCGGTTGTAAAAGGTTTTAAAACTGAAACAGAGCGTTTTGCTGGAGCAGATGAAACGTACTGTATTGAAGCATTAATGCAAGACGGAAAAGCATTACAAGCAGGAACATCCCACTTCTTAGGGCAGAACTTTGCAAAAGCATTTGATGTTAAGTTTGCTAATGCTGAAGGAAAGCAAGGGCATGTTTGGGGAACTTCTTGGGGAGTGTCTACTCGTTTAATGGGGGCGTTAATTATGACGCATTCTGACGATCAAGGATTGGTGTTGCCTCCTAATTTGGCTCCAATTCAAGTAGTAATTGTTCCTATATATAAGACAGACGAACAATTGGCTCAAATTACAGAGGCAGTTAAGGATTTGACTGCTAAATTGAGAAAATTGAAAATCACTGTCAAATTTGACGATAGAACAACGCAAAAGCCAGGATTTAAATTTGCAGAATGGGAACTTAAAGGAGTGCCTGTTAGAATTGCGGTTGGTCCGAAAAGATTTGGAGAACGGAACTTTTGAGGTGGCAAGACGTGATAATTTGACAAAAGAAGTTGTTTCTAACGAAAAAATCGTTGAACACGTAAATGATCTTTTAGAACAGATTCAAACGGACTTATTTACAAGAGCATTAGATTATCGTAATACTCATATTACGGAAGTAAATAATTTTGAGGAATTTAAGGAAGTTTTAGAAGGAAAAGGAGGCTTTTTATCTGCTCATTGGGATGGAACTGCTGAGACAGAAGAGAAGATAAAAGAATTGACAAAAGCGACGATTCGTTGCATTCCTTTGGATGCTGTAGAAGAGGCGGGAACCTGCGTGTTTACTGGGAAACCTTCTTCTAAAAGAGTGCTTTTTGCTAAGGCGTATTAAAAAAATATAGATTTTTTTGCATTAGGTATTGCGCAAATAAAAAATAGATGTATCTTTGCATCCGCAATACAGAAGCGCGGTCCGTTCGTCTATCGGTTAGGACGCCAGGTTTTCATCCTGGTAAGGGGGGTTCGATTCCCCCACGGACTACAAGTTATATTACATATTGAAAAGTTTCCAACTTAGGAGAATATTGGTCCGTTCGTCTAGGGGTTAGGACGCCAGGTTTTCATCCTGGTAACAGGGGTTCGATTCCCCTACGGACTACAAATTAGTTGTAAATAAGTTTTGTAAAACAAAAATTGGTGTCTCGGTTTTTGTTTTATTAGTTAAAACCAAAGTGATTGTTTTGCAATTGTGGGAGGTTTTTCTTTTTTAACTAGTATTTATAATAATTATTACATCTAAAATTAAAAGAAAATGGCAAATCATAAGTCAGCATTAAAAAGAATCAGAAGTAACGAAAAAAGAAGAGTTCTTAACAGATACCAGCATAAAACTACTCGTAATGCTATTAAAGCGTTAAGATTAGCTACTGATAAAGCTGATGCTACTGCAAAATTATCAACTGTAATCTCTATGATTGATAAATTAGCTAAAAAGAACATCATTCACGATAATAAAGCTTCTAACTTGAAGTCTAAATTAACGAAACACGTTGCTAAATTGTAATTAAATACAATTTGTAAGATATATAAAAGTCCTCTTCTTAGAGGACTTTTTTTGTTTTAACTCCAAAGTAAATGAAATTCCAATAGAAAAATAAATTCCAAATTCCAATCTTTATGAATAGTTGGAATTTGGAATTTTGTTATTTGTGAGATTCAGAATTTTATAAACCTTAATCTAATTTTGTACTGAAGGTTTTGGTATTTGGAATTTAATTTTTGGAATTTTTCACTCTAAATCAATCTTCTTTTTAAGATATTCCAGCATTGGCTGTGTAATAGGTTTGGAAAGGAAATCTATTATAATGGGATATTTTTTTGCTTTAGCAAGATCTTCGGGGTCAATTGTAGAAGATAATACGATTACTGGAACGGTATTAAATTCTTTGTAATCTGAAGAAGTGAAATGATCCAGAAATTCCCATCCTCCCATAATTGGCATGTTTAAATCTAAAAAAATTAATTCTGGTCTTTTCTTAGCTTGATCGTTGGTATATTTTAAGGTATTGAAGTGATGAAGAGCTTCTTCGCCATTTTGAGCTGTAATAACTTCATGTGAAAATGAGGATTTTGAAATTACCTTTTTGCATAGCATCAGTGTGATAGGGTCATCATCGATGCATAAAATCTGCTCAAGCATAATAATTAATTTTTAAATGTTATTGTAAATGTGGTTCCTTTATTGACTTCGCTTTCGATAGAGATTGTTCCTCCCATGGTTTCTACCTGCGATTTTACAAGGTATAACCCTAAACCTTTGCTGTCGGGATAATTGTGGAATCTTTGATAAAGTCCAAATACTTTGTCGCGATTTCTTTCTAAGTCAATTCCGATTCCGTTGTCTTTAAAGGTTAAGATTGTTTTTTGTTCTATTTGTTCTGCCGTTATTGATATTTTTAATTTTCTATTTTCCGATTTGTATTTTATAGAATTAGTAAGCAGATTTAATAGAATGCTTTCTATGTAGGCTTTGTTTGTAATAAGTTCTGGGACTTTATCAAATTTAAGCTTAATTATAGGTTTGTGTAATTCAATCTGAAATGAAAGCTGGCTGAATACATTTTCAAAAACTTCTTTTAGAGACACTTCCTCTTTTTGCATTGAAGGATTGTCTTTTATAATAATAACCTTTACTAAATCATTTATGGTTTCGTTTAGTAAATGAGTCGATTTTGTAAATCCAGCTAATATTTCTTCTAGCTCTTCATTTTCGATCGGAATATCTTCTATTAAATTTAATAGTCCGATTAAGTTAGAAAGTGGAGCTCTAAGGTTGTGCGATGTGATGTAAGAAAACTGCTTTAAGTCTTTATTGTTTTGTGTTAATTCTCGAATAAGATGTTCTTTTTCTGTTTCTAGTTTTTTCTCATCTGTAATATCTCTTTGTATCGAAATCCAATGCGAGATAACGCCTTCGTTATTAAAAATAGGAATCATAGAAAAGCGTACCCAATATTCTTCTTTGCTTTTAGTGTATGTAATGGTTTCAATTAAGCATTCCTCTTCATTTTTTATGGCTCTCAGAAGTTTTTTTAATTCATCAGAATCCGATTTTGGTCCTTTGAAAATGTTTGGCGATTTGCCGATGATTTCGTTTGACTGATAGCCTGACATTTGAGAAAATGCAGGGTTTACATAAACTATTTTCGGTATTTTTCTTTCAGAAGAATTGGCTTCGGTAATTAAAATAGAATCTTTAGATTGTGTAATTACGGTTTCTAAAAGTTTTAATCGCTGTTCTTCTTCTTTTTGCTTTGTAATATCTTGAATGGCTCCAATCATTCTGATGGCCCTTCCGTTTTCATCTTTTAATAAAAAACCTCGATCCAGAACATATTTGTACGATCCGTCTGCACACCTAAAACGGTATTGATCTTGCCATTTTTCAGTTTTTTGCTCTATAAAAGAATATAGTTTTATTGACATTCGGATACTGTCTTCCGGGTGAATTTTGTCAAACCACCATTTAGAAGTTTTTCCTACTTCTTTGGGGTCATAACCAAAAACACTTTCAATTCCTTTGTTCCAATTAATACTATCCTCTTGAATTTTCCAATCCCAAATAGTATCGCTTGTCGCTTTTGCTACAATGTCATATTTCTCATTAGATTCTTTTATTTCTTCGTTGGTTTTGTTTAACTTTTCAAAAATGGTTATGTTTCTTTTTTCGTTTTTTGAAAGGATAAAGCTAAAAACCAATACTGTAATTAGAATAAATATAACATCTTTTACTAAGGATAGATATAGATATTCTGATGAGGAAAAGTAGATTATGAGTAATTTATGACATAGCGACCGCCATAATTATCGAGATGATGGTATAAATAAGAGTAATTTGGAGAGTTTTACTTTTCATCACTTCAAATATAGTTAATTTAACTATAACTAAACGTATGTTAATGTCATTTTGGAACCGATATTTTTAGGATTTATATTAACTAATTGATTGTATATACGCAAACTATGGCAGAAACATTTTTTTTTAAAAAATAAAGTGTACCTTTGCGCCCATTAAAAATCACAGATGGAATCTATTAGAAACATTGCAATTATTGCCCACGTCGATCACGGTAAAACAACTTTGGTTGATAAAATTATGTATCACTGTCAGTTATTTCGTGAGAACGAGAACACAGGTGATTTAATCTTAGATAATAATGATTTAGAGCGTGAGAGAGGTATTACAATTACTTCTAAAAACGTATCGGTTCAATATAAAGGAACAAAAATCAATATTATCGACACTCCTGGCCACGCCGATTTTGGAGGTGAAGTAGAACGTGTATTGAACATGGCCGATGGTGTTTGTTTGCTAGTTGATGCTTTCGAAGCTGTCCAATGCCTCAAACTCGTTTCGTTTTGCAAAAAGCGATCGATTTAGGATTGAAACCTTGTGTAGTTATCAATAAAGTAGATAAAGAAAACTGTACTCCAGAAGAAGTTCACGAGAAAGTTTTTGATTTAATGTTTGAATTAGGTGCTACTGAAGAGCAGTTGGATTTCCCAGCGGTTTACGGTTCTGCTAAAAACAACTGGATGTCTGATGATTGGAAAAATCAAACAGAAAACATAGAGCCATTATTAGACATGGTTATTGCTAATGTTCCAGCTCCTAAAGTTTCTGAAGGAACTCCTCAAATGTTGATCACATCTTTAGACTTCTCTTCATTTACAGGTCGTATCGCTATCGGACGTCTTGAAAGAGGAACTTTAAAAGAAGGAATGCCAATTTCTTTGGTAAAAAGAGATGGTAAAATCATCAAATCTAGAATTAAAGAATTACACACTTTTGAAGGTTTAGGCCGTAGAAAAGTAGAAGAGGTTGTTGCTGGAGATATTTGTGCTGTTGTAGGTATTGAAGGTTTCGAAATTGGTGATACTATTGCTGATTTTGAAAATCCAGAAGCTTTACAAACAATCGCTATCGACGAGCCGACTATGAGTATGTTGTTTACAATTAACGATTCTCCTTTCTTTGGTAAAGAAGGTAAATTTGTTACTTCTAGACATATTCGTGAGAGATTAACAAAAGAGCTTGAGAAAAACTTAGCGATGAAGGTTGGAGAAACTGATTCTGCTGATAAATTCATGGTTTTTGGTCGTGGTGTACTTCACTTATCTGTTCTTATTGAAACAATGAGAAGAGAAGGGTACGAGCTTCAAATTGGTCAGCCACAAGTTATCATCAAAGAAGTTGATGGTGTGAAATGTGAGCCAATTGAGGAATTAACTATTGACTTACCAGAAAACCTTTCAGGTAGAGCGGTTGAGTTCGTAACAATCCGTAAAGGAGAAATGCTTTCTATGGAAGGTAAAGGAGAGCGTATGATTGTTAAATTTAATATTCCATCTCGTGGAATCATTGGTTTAAGAAATCAATTGCTTACTGCTACTGCTGGTGAAGCTATTATGGCACACCGTTTCATCGGGTACGAACCATACAAAGGAGAAATTCCTGGACGTAACAACGGTTCATTAATCTCTATGGAAAACGGAAAAGCTATTCCTTACTCTATCGATAAATTACAAGATCGTGGTAAATTCTTCGTTGATCCTAACGAGGATATCTATGAAGGTCAGGTAATTGGAGAAAACACTCGTAGCGACGATATGACTGTTAACGTTACTAAAACGAAAAAACTTTCTAACGTACGTTCTTCTGGAGCTGATGATAAAGCTAGAATTATTCCAGCTATCAAATTCTCATTAGAAGAAGCTTTAGAGTACATCCAAAAAGATGAGTATGTTGAAGTTACTCCAAAATCTTTACGTTTAAGAAAAATCTACTTAAGCGAAACAGATAGAAAAAGATATAAAATCTAATTCGATTTAATTTTCAATATAAAAAATCCCAAATTCCAATTCTGGAGTTTGGGATTCTTTTTTATGTATAATGTTTTTATTGGAATTTGGAATTTAAAAAAAATGGGATTTATTAAAAGTTATCTTTTTAAACTAAAGTGCCCTTTGACATTTTTTCCATTAGCAAAAAAGAGCGTAAACCAATAATCGTCTGAAGGCATTTGTCTCCCGTTAAAAATCCCGTTCCAACCTGCTCCATTTTGATTCATTTGTTTTAGCAGATTTCCGTAGCGATCAAAAATAGAAATGGTGTAATCTGGCATTTGATCAATATTTTTAATAACCCATAAATCATTGAATCCGTCTCCGTTTGGAGTAAAGAAACGCGGATAATCCAAAACATATACTAAAAACGAATTAGATAAACCACACCCATTTTTGTCTCGAGCTTTTACATTATATACGCCTGGGCTTACTTGTGTAAAAGTAGTACTGTCTTGAAAAACAGTTCCGTCCAGAGAAAATTCATAATTTCCAACACCCGTGTACTGAACTTGAATTGTATTGTCAGTTCCAGAAAAATCTTTTACATCTGCTCCGGTAATTGTAGCTGGTTCGGATAAAATTATTTTAAAATTTTTAGTTTTTTCGCAACCATTTGCATCTTTTACAGTTACGGAGTAATCACCAGCGCTGTTAATTACGGTAGAATTTGTACTGCTTCCATTAGACCATGCATAACTGCTAAAGCCAGTTGCAACGGTTAGCATCATTTCGTCTCCTTTACATAAATAATGCGTTTCGTCTTCAAAATTAGGAGGATCAAATGTGTGTACAATTAATTCTATTGAAGTAATATCATAACAACTTGGACCATTTACAACGCGAGCATAAATCGTTTGGCTGTTTGGAGTTGTATTTTTGAAAATATTAGGTAGCTGATTGGTTTCGGTAAGGGCATCAGTAGCGGTTAAAAAATAATTGATTGCTAAACCTGCAGGCAGACCTGTTAAAATTTGAGGAGTCACTTCTGCATTTAAATCAAATTGATACAAACCGTCTTGTATATCGTCTCCATCGCAAGTTGCTACGGGAGATTGGTTTGGGATCGCAGAATTAGAGATGTTTAGTGTAATTTCAGCTATTTTATAACAGCCAAAGGTGTTTTCAATTCGGGCAAAAATAATTTGATCTGCACCTTTATTGGTGTATCGTTCCGGATTTAAAATTGGATTTGTTTTTGCCTGAGCATCAGCCAAAGTTTCATAATATCCCTGATTAACAAATTGAGAATCATTGTTTTTGATGAAATTGCCAGATTTAGTCAAATCAAAAATTGAAATACCATCAGTATCATCATCACATTGCAGTAAAGAAGTATTTGTAGATGGAATTTCGGGAGCAAATTCAACAGTGATTTCTCCAACAGAAACACAAGTTGTATTGCCCAAGGTTGCCTCCACTTTATACGTTCCCGATGATGTTACGTTGTAAGAAGGAGATGTAACACCTGGAAGTTCAGAATAAGTGTTAGACGCATCTTTTTTAAACCATTTAAAAGTATAACCTGTAGCACTCAAGTTGGTGTTTAAAGCATAAGTTTGGCCATAACAAACTGGATTGTTGTTGGCTACAGTTCTGTTTTCTCCAAAATTTATTTTAGTTACAAAACTGCCCGCTTCTATAAAAACAGCAGAGTTGTATTGTCTGGTTGCATCATCGGCAACGACCAATTTTAGATGGTATGTTCTGTTCGGAATCACACTTGTAGAGGCATTCATTACAATAGTTTGCCCTGCATAATAGATCGGGCTTCCATTTGCATTATAACCATTAAAATAGTTTTCGTTTAAAGCTTCACATCCTTCTAAAGGCTGGCCATAATTGTCATTTACGGTTTCAATTTTAGGATGAACCGTTGTAGCTGAAACTGCCGTAGTTGAATTAGGTAGAACGGCAAGATTTTTATATTCTTCAGAACTTCCGACTTCTTTAATTAAGAAAGCAAATCCATCTGAATAAGTGCAAGGAAAATTAGTTTGATATTCATTCGAAGCAAAAATATAATTGAAGCTTATTGAATTGGTCTGCGCTGTAAAATCAAATTCTATAAGTGTTGCTTGCGTGCTATTCGTAATTCCTAAAGCTTTATTAAGATCTGCGTCACCATTCCAACCTAAAATCCTTACTCCTTTGGAATCTTGTTTGTAAAACGGTCCTTCTGCATTTTTGCTAGGCGAAGTAGCTAAAACAATTCCTCCTGAAAAAGGAAAATTGGCACCAGCTGTAAAGGAACCGTAACTCTGTCCACTTAGATTCGGGTTTCCTGATGCCGTTACACTTTGTACATCAATACAAGAACTGTTTATTAAAACATTTTGAATTAAATCTGTTGGTGTTGCTGTGTCGGTAACAGAAATATTTTGCGCACTGATTTTATGGAAAAAACAGCACAAAATTAGAATTAGAAATGTTCTTATTTGACTCATAGTAGCAAATATACTACAAATCTCTATTTTTTAATAGTTTGTAAGAAAAATATATAAACACAAAAGTCCAAGCTAAAACGATTAATACAGCAGTATAATCTACACTGAAATTGCCTTCTGTTTCGATTCCCATTTGAGTGCCAATATTTTTAATTACCGATAATCTTGGTCCAGGATTAGCAATTAGATTTGACATTGATTCTAAAGGTAAAAACTGTGTGATTTTTTCCTCAGTATCGCTATTTGGGAAAATTTTAAAAGCCAAAGTACCTCTTATGATTGCTTCAATAATGCTCCAAACTAAAAGAAAACCAAGCGCAAAGGCAGAACGTTTTACTAAAATTCCTAAAAACAAACAGAACGAAAAGAATCCTGTTAACTTTACAAAAAAGGCTAAAAGATAATCTAAGTCAGAAAAAATAATTCCAAACTCGGTATAAGATGAAAAAGACAATCCTAGAAGCAAGCTCATGATAAAAACAAAAACAGTAGATCCAAAAGCAAATAAAACTACAGTTAAGAATTTAGATAGAATAAATTCTTTTTTGCTTAAACCATCAATTAAGTTCTGTTTTAAAGTTCCGTAGCTGTATTCATTCGCCATCATAGAAACAATTACAATAGCCAAAAAGAATTTAAGCCAAGCAGCAACATATGTATTGAAATGCCAGATAAAAGGAAAATTGAAGATTCCCATTTCTGCCAAATGAAATTTGAAAGCTGCCTATATCAAATTTTATTGCAGCGATTAAGGCTATAAAAGAAAGTAATACAAAATAAGTTAGGGTTAATATACGGCTGGCTTTGTTCATCCAAATTTTTTGTAATTCTATAGAGAGAAGTCTTTTCATGGTTTAGTTTTTTTGAGCGATGGCGTTTTTGGTTAATTCTAAAAATTGAGCTTCTAAACTGTTTTTACGTTTTACTAAATGGCTTAAAACAATATTTTTAGAAAATAAAAATTGGTTTAACTCTGAGGCAGATAAGTCGGAATTTAGGTAAACTAAAACTTTTCCATCTTCTTCAGCAATTCTATCAACAGCAGGATGTTCTGATAAAACTGTTTTTAAAACTAAATTATCTTCGGCTTGCAACTCAAAGAAACCTTCGTTAGAAGACATTCCGTCAACATGACCAGAATGCAAAACTTCGCCTTTTCTTAAAACAATTACTTGCGAGCAAACTTTTTCTACTTCATCCAATAAATGGGAAGCCAATAAAATAGTAGTTCCTTGCGATGCAATTTTTTTAATGATATCTCGAATCTGATGAATTCCCTGTGGATCTAATCCGTTGGTTGGTTCGTCTAAAATTAAAATTTCAGGATCGTTTAAAAGTGCCGATGCTATTGCCAGACGCTGTTTCATCCCTAAAGAGAAAGTGCTGAATTTGCTATCTTTTCTTTCGATTAAACCTACTAATTCCAGTTTTTCATTAACTTTAGAATAGTTTATATTTTTGATTTTACAAACCAATTGGAGGTTTTGCTCGGCTGTCATGTACGGATAGAAATTGGGCCTTTCTATAATGGCGCCCACTTTTTTTAAGGCATCGTGCGTTTCTACATTGCCATCAAACCAGCGATAATTGCCAGACGATTTATTAACAACATTTAAAACAATTCCTAATGTAGTCGATTTTCCGCTGCCGTTTCGGCCATAGAATGCCATAAACGCGACCTTTTTGTATTTGAAAAGATACATTTTTCAAAGCCTGAATTCGGCCGTATCTTTTACTTAAATTCTCAATGGTTAATATGGTTTCCAAATTTTTCTGGTTTTAGTTTTTAGTATGACGAGCCAAGTTGATTTTTGTTACTTTAAATTCTAACTTTAAATCGTATTGATGTAAATTTGTAATAAAGATATTCAAAATGAGCGAGCCTTTAATGGTTTTAAAAAAACCGTCTTACCCTTTAACACAGCCACTTTTAAGCTATTTAGAACGATACGAACGTATTTCTAAAGTTTCTGTGTTTTATGATGACTTGCTTCGTTTTACGGGTTCTATAAATGTTTATGACAAATATGATAACGATACACTCTGGATTCGGGTATATTACGGTGAATTTGAGCGCAATGAAATTGATTTAAATCTAAAAAAAATATATTCGCTTCTGCATTCTGATGGAAATAGCGAAATCATTCAATTTCTGAATGTTGATGCTATTGATTATTGTACTTTCGGAAATTCGAAGCCTTTTAGAATCAAAGTTCGAAATATTCTCAATGACAACTATGTTCATTTTTACATTAAAAAAGCAGATGCTTCCCGTATTTACGGATTAGAATTGGAAGATATTCTTTCGCCAGATAAAATCAACTTTTTGGTTTATAAAGATACCTTGATCGAAGAGCATATTATCGGAATTCCAGGGGATGTTTTTATGGACACACTTCTGGATAAATGCAGCGAAATGGAGAAAGCGCAGATTGCAAAAGAATTTGTAAAATTTAACGAACGCTGTATGATTCGTCTTTTGGGAGATATGCGCGCTTACAATTATGTAATTGTTCCAATTCACGATTTTGATCAGGTTGTTTATAAAATTCGTCCAATCGATTTTGACCAGCAATGTTACGAAGGGAATTTTAAAGTTTATCGCCCGCAGTTTTTTAAAGAAAATTTCCCAATGATTCAGTTGATCAAAGAGAAATTAGAAGAACGTTCCATTATTCAGTATAAAGATGAAGAAAGAGCAATTTTGGCAAAACGTATTCATTCTGCCGAAACCAGAATAAAAAAATTACTGAGTATAATGTGTCACGATACCATTTCTACTCATGAACATCTGACGCAGTTAAAAATGGAATTGTATCGTTACACGAACGATATGAAATTTAAAAATGCAAAATCAATGGGGCACGTTATGCAAGCCGCGTTTGAATTTATTACACGTAATTTTAAAAACACTAACTTAGTTTAAAGTTTTAGCCACAGATTTCACAGATTAAAAGAATTTTGAAATCATTATAATCCTTTTAATCTGTGGCAAAATAAAAAATAATATTATGAAAAAATCTTTTTTAGTAGCCGTTTCTATAGTTTTATTGGCGTGTCAACAGCAGTCAGATAGCAAATTAAAAGAACTTTATTCCCTTCCGAAAAAATTAAAAGAAGTTTCGGGAATTGCCTATTTTCCTGAAACGAATTTGCTTTACACTTTAGAAGATAGCGGAAATAAAAATGCTATTTACGCCCTTGATTCTAAAGGAAAATTAGCTAAAACAATCACAATTTCTAATGCTACAAATGTCGATTGGGAAGATATTACAAAAGACAAATCTGGAAATATTTATATCGGAGATTTCGGAAACAATGATAACGAAAGAAGAGATTTGTGCATTTATAAAGTTGCAAAAAATCAATTGAATAATGATTTGGCCAAAGCCGAATATAAAATTTCATTTTCGTATCCAGAACAAAAAGAATTTCCGCCTAAGAAAAAAGAAATGTTCTACGACGTTGAAGGTTTCTTTGAGCAAAATGGGTATTTCTATCTTTTCACCAAAAACAGAAGCAAAGGTTTTGACGGAACTGCTTTTATCTACAAAATAAAAAATGCTGCTGGAACTCACAAAGCAGTGAAAATAGGCGAATTTAAAACGTGCAACAATTACAACCATTGCGTATTAACAAGTGCAACAATAAGTCCAGACGGGAAAAAAGTGGCTTTATTAAGTCATGATAAAGTACTTTTATTTAAAGATTTTAAAGGAGATTTATTCCATAAAGGAACGCATACAGAACTAAATCTAAATCACTTCTCACAAAAAGAAGCCATCGTTTTTAAAGACAACAATACTTTATTAATCGCCGACGAAAAAACAAATAAAATTGGAGGAAAGGTTTATGAGTTTAGACTCTAAGATTCTAAGATTCTGAGATGCTAAGGTTCTAAGTCTTAAAGCAAAAAAAGTAGCCACGAATTCACGAATAATTTAATTAAAATTCGTGAATTCGTGGCTGTTTTTTTAAACTCAGAGCTAAAAAACTTAGAATCTCAGCATCTCAGAACCTTAGCAACTTTTTTAAAAGCTATATGCCGCTCCAAAAATCACCCTTCCAATTTCGTCAGGAGATTTAAAATAAGAAATTCTGGCTGTGATAACATTTATGGCATTCAACCAAAGTCCGCCACCGTAATCGTGATGCCATTTTTTAGAATCTTCGCCATCAAGCCAAACTCTTCCGTAGTCGAAACCACCTAAAATTCCGTATGTAAAAGGAACAATCGTTTTGCGGATTTTTCCAATACTTAAGCGTAAATCTGAACTTTGAGAGAAATACGAACTTCCTAAGAAACGCTCATTTCTAAAACCTCGTAAATCGGTATCACCACCAAGAGAAGCACCTTGATAGAATTCGTAATTATTGTTGAAAATAGCCTTTCCTTTTACGTAAGTAGCCAATATCAATTTTCCGTTATGATCAATCTTGTGTGTAAAACCTAAGAAACTCTCCAGAGTAGGGAAATTTTTCTTAGTATCATCCAAATTCGTTGTCCAAGTGGCAGCAACCATAAAAGCCATACCTAAAGTTGGTTTTGCAGCGAAATCTGAATTTTTAAAGAGATATTTTATCTTTAGACTTCCAAAATTCTGGCTATTAAATACATCAGGATTTACGATTCCAGGAATATTAATATATCGGTTTTCGGTTTCTTCAACTGTCATTCTCTGAAAAATAGGCTGTATGCTAAATTCACTTCCATATCTTCCAACGTGTCTCACAGCACCCGAGGCATTAAATTTTCTAATACGAACACGATTATAATCCAATCCTAAATCATCATCATACTGCGATTCATTTCCATAACCAAAATAGTTCATGGCAAAGTTTGGAGTCGTATATAAAGATTCCACATCAATAACCCATTTTCCTAATAAGCCTGGGAAATGTGCTGCATAATTAAATTCTAAACCACCGGTAGCGAAATAGTAAAAAGCATTAAAAATATGTCTTTGCGTGTAAGGATTTTGTTTAAAATTATTAACGGTATAATTTAAGTTAACGCCCATTTTTACACCATCATCAGGATTATATCCAATGTTCGGAAGTCCAGCAATTACGTTGTATTTAGGTTTTTCGTAGTTATACAAATTAACATCATAGTCATCTGTCAGTTGCGTTTGTGCCTTTGAATCTAAGTTATAAGTGTTTTCTTTTGATTTGAAGTCGTAAACAATCACTTTTCTTCCGTTTTCAATGTTATAAGTGTCATTGTTTTGACCTCCAATCAAACGAATTTTAATGCTTGATTTTTCTTCCCCTTTTACTTCAAAAACATCATTATCGTCTAGTCCGTAAATCCAAAGATTTTTGGTTTTATCATCCGTTACATTTTTAGTGTAAAGCAATTCATCTCCTTCTTTTTTAATTCTGAAAACCTGAATTTCAATTCCTTTTTTTACATTATGGTTTAAAACAAATTTGTCTTTTTTGTCTGTTCCAGCAATCATAATGGTTTTGCTTAAAACATCAGAATATCTGCGAGCATACTTTTGAAGATCTCTTTTTCTGCTTTTTAGTTTTGCTTTTATTTCATCGACCGTTTCATCCTGAACTTCTTTAGGCATATTTTTGAAAGCCTCATCAATATCAGCATCTGTCAAGCTTTCCTGAATATATTTAGCCTGTTCAACCCAATCTTTTTCTTGAGCAGTTTTTAAAAATGCCAAATCCATCGGGTAAGGTTCTCTTCCAAGCCATTTCACATTGATTCTGTCGCCTTTAAAAGAACGCATATGACGAAGCGGAGGCATATTCATTAAAAGGGAAAGCAAAGCACCATCGTATTTTACAAAAGCCTGATCACGATCTCTCGGAATTGGTCTATAAATTACTTTTCCATCTTCTTTGTATTCAGCCCAACGCCATTGATCGCTGTGTCTGTCCCAATCTCCTAGAAGGATATCAAATAAACGTGCTTTTATATATTCTTTTTCATCAACCCCATATTTCTCATCTTTATGAAGATTTAGCATCATATCATCAGTTCCGATGATGTTGCTTGGCTTACCGAAATTTTTACCATCCAAATGATTATCAGCCGGTCTTTCTTCTACCATATATAGTTGATCTCCAAAACTGGCATTAAATTCGCCCAAACCATTTTGTTTCGGAATATAATATAAAATCGGATTGGTATGTCTCAAACCAATTTGATCAGACATGCTCCCAATTGCAAAAGAAGAATAGGGGTGAGAAGTCGTATAAAAATCAAATAAGAAATCTTCTGCATATGTTTTTTGAAAATCATTTACCACATATTGATCTTTAAAAGCTACTGATTGTAAAAATACAGTGGCACTTTTTTTCATTGCACGCATTACATATTCACGTCCTTGAGGATCAGACATTCTTAAGGAAACCGATTGATGTCCGCCGCCTTCGCGAATTGGTTTCAAGCCACCTTTTAAAGTATCAACCGTTGCTGTTGTAGCTTCAATTGGCATACTGTAATATTTTCTGTAATGTTGCCCAAATAAAAATCTGTGAAACGCACCTTTTTGAGTCATTTTTGGAGAATAAATAGAAGTGGTCACTGTAGAAGGAAATTTATTCGGAATATCTGAAGCCCAGTTAATCTCTTTAGCTTTTATAATTTCACGTTCAAAAAGAAGCTTCTCTTTGTTGTTTTCATTTCCATAGTACGAAACTTTAGCATCACCGCTTTTAAACATTGTTAAGACAGCATAACCATTTCCGCCATATGAAAAATCATAAGGATTAATGGCTCTTGCGGCTTCAGATTTTGATCCTGCACCACTAATGATCTGCTGAATGTTTTCTTTACTGATATATTGCAGATTGTGATCGTGTCCAGAAACTACAATGACATTTTTCTGCTTTTGTAAAAGTGTTTTTATTCTTTTAGCATAAATAGTATATTGCTTATTTTGAATATCCTGCGGACTAACTCCAGATGTTTTTCGAACTAAATTAATAAAAGAGCCAATTACCGGAAGCGGAATTTTCTGTTCTAGAGGGAATAATTGTTTTTCTAACGAAAATTGTCCACCGTGGGTTCCATTGCTTAATAATGGATGATGAATAGCTAAGACAACTGTCTTTTCTTGATTTTTGTTTAAAAGGCTTTCTAATTCTTCAAAAAAAGCTTCTCTAGTTTTTATTTCACAATTATCATTTATAGTTGGATGATCGTTCCAATCCTCCAAAAACCATTCACTATCAACAGCTATCAAAGTAGTAACGCTATCAATTTTTACATCTTCAATCGGGCATGATTTTCTCGGAAGAAATCCTTTTTTGTCGTTCAAATATTTCGTTACAAAATCGGCTTGACGTTCTAAACCTTTAATTCCGCTGTACCAATCATGATTTCCGGGAATTACAATGGTTCTTCCTTTAAAACCTTCCGTTAATTTTAATTGATTCGTCAGTTTAGTTTCTGCTAAAGCCTTGTCTTCAGGTTTTTTGTTGCCTGGAAAACCTTTAGGGTAAATGTTATCTCCCAAGAAAAGAAGTGTCGATTTTTTATTTGCTTTTTTCAGCTTTTGGTGCAAAAGTTCTAGCGTTTGTTGCGCTTGTTCTTCGTCGGCATTTCCAGCATCTCCAACAAGAAAAAATGTATGTGCAATTTTTATAGTGTCAGTTGCGTTTTCTGTTTCGTTGGCACTAACGTTTTTCCCGTACTGCGGTTTGCGCGTAGAACAAGAGTAAACGATGAATAGGGCCATAATTGCCAAAGAAAAGTTTTTAATCTTGGCAATAAAATGATTATCCAAAAACAATTTCATAATTTAGTGGTATAAAAATATTCTTTATGAATCTAATAGAACAATCCGAAGATTTTGTCGGTAATTTACTCAAAGATAAACTTTCTAATCTATATTCTTACCATAATTTTAATCATACTTTTACGGTGGTTACAGCGGTAAAAGAACTTTGTAAAAAAGAGGATGTAGAAGGCGAGGACAAAGAGGCACTTTTGGTTGCTGCATGGTTTCACGACACTGGATATATAGAAGGATATGAAAATCATGAGCAGAAAAGCACTGAAATTGCTGCTGACTTTTTGCGCGAAAAAGGAAAGTCGGAAGAATTTATTGCGCTTGTTTCAAGTTTAATTTTAGCGACAGTTAAAGAATATGAACCTAAAACGCATCTTGAAAAAATTATAAGAGATGCCGATTATGCGCATTTAATGGGAGCGGAATATGCTACAACTTGTGAATTATTGCGTCTGGAATTGAAAAATGCAGGAATAGTTAGTTTTTCTAATGCCGAATGGACAAGAGAAAATTTGAATTTCTTGTTGAATAAACATAGGTTTTATACCGATTACGCTTTAAGAAAATGGCAACCTTTGAAGGAAAAAAATCTCTTAATGATTCAGAAAAAAATCAATAAGCAGGAATTGAAAGCCGCTGCTGCACTTGAGGAAGAAAATAAAAAGAAAGAAAAAGCTGAAAAAGCTGAAAAACCAGACCGCGGAATTGATACTCTGTTTCGTGTCACTCTCGGAAATCATACTCGTCTAAGCGGTATTGCAGATAGTAAAGCCAATATATTATTGTCGGTAAATGCGATTATTATTTCGATTGCCTTATCTTCTATTATTCCAAAATTAGACAGTCCAAAAAATGCACATTTAGTTGTTCCTACTTTTATTATGCTGATGTCTAGTGTAATCACCATTATTTTTGCGATTCTTTCTACGCGTCCAAAAGTAACTTCTGGATTTTTTACAAGAGACGATGTGGAAGCTAAAAAAGTGAATTTAATGTTTTTTGGAAATTTCTATAAAATGCCTCTTGAAGATTACGATTGGGCAATGAATGAAATGATGAAAGACCGTGATTATTTGTACTCAACCATGATCAAAGATTTGTATTATCTAGGATTGGTTTTACAGCGAAAATATAATTTACTCCGAATTGCCTATAACTTTTTTATGTTCGGAATCATCATAACCGTAATCGCATTTGTGATTGCTTTTAAATCCATTTAAAATTAGACGCAGATTTTACGGATTCGCTATCGCGAAAACGCGGAAAAAAAACGGATTTTTAATCTAAAAACAAATAAAAAAATCTGTGTTCATCCGCATTTTCGCGATAGCGAATCCGTTTTATCCGTGTTCAATACATCATCGCCAACAAAAAAAGCTCAACTATTTAGTTGAGCTCATCTAATAAATCCTGATAAGTTATTTTTTTAATTCCTGGGTCTACATTATTATTGATTACTTTAACACGAATCGCTCTTAAACCTGAAACTCCCTGAAGATCTTCAACTTCAAATTGTTCAATAGAAGGTTCAAGAATTTTCTTGTGCTGTAAATATTTAATGTATTTTAAGTATTCTGCTTCTTCGCTATTTTGAGAATATACAATTGTGATTTTTTCTTTCTCCGTAATTCTTTCGTTTGTTCCTTTAATATGCGATTTGTCAATTCGTTTTTTAACGACTTCATATCTTGCATTATAAGTTCCATCAACGTCAAAACGTTTTTCATCCATTCTAAAACGGATTGAAAGGGCAGAACTGAAAACCAAAATCAACGAAGTAACATCCAATTCGTAAGGCAGAGATTCTTTAAGATCATGATGCTCTAATTCCATTTCGCATAAAGTCTGCAATTGCCATAATCGAAGATTGTGCAGATACATGATATCGAATGGTTTTGTTGGCGAAATTGAAGCTCCAATATATAAATTATGTTCTACACCATCTGTTTTAAAACGTTCGTAATAATGCGGATAAATCTGTTGCGCTTCAACTTGTTTTCTGTCTAAAACAGTTGCCAATCTTTTATTGATAATTGACATTGCATTGTCGAACTTTTTTCTTTCGTGGTAAAACATTCCGGTTTTTTCATCCAGTTTTTCAAAGTACAATTTTTCCAGTTTTTCGCTTTTTGCATTGCTTTTGGTATTTTTTAAGATCGGATGAATTTCTTCTTCAATATAACGCTGAACATGTTGTTCTGTATCTGCTTTTAACGGAAAATCCAATTCGCTTCTAAGTGATTCCAGTTCAAATTTTCTCTGTTCCAAAAGAACAAGATTCGAATTAGATTCTTGATTATCAAAGATCTCCAAAAGAGCTGTAAGCTGACTTTTTAAATCAATTTTTACCGTTTCATTTCGGTGTTCAGACGAACCTTTAATATCTATTTGGCCATACAGCGGATATACATTTTTAAAGACAATTTCTTTAAAAATATAATCTTTAGTATGGTTCATATTCTGAAAGTAATTCTGCGATTCCCTTTTAAATTTCCAATAAACGCTAGGGTGAATTGTAGTATATTCTCGCTGAATTATCGCCTCGATCTGATGTTGCATATCAGTATTGTAGCGATCAATTGTGTCAGTTAAATAGGGAAGAACCAAGTCTAGTTTTGTAGCATTTACGCTGTTTAAATCTCTCGGATTTTCAGAAACCAATTCGACAACACCCAATAAATGTCCGCTTTTGATAACGGGAGCAAATATGCAACTCTGAATTCCTTGTTGTAGTAAATGTTCGCCAAGTCTTTTATTGGTTTGTTCTTCAGTGAATTTGCTGACATTAGAAATAACGAAAGGCTCTCTATTGTCCAGTAAATTTTCAAAAGAACATCCAAAAAAAGCATTTTTGCAATCTACTTCCTGATCAGAAGAAAGTAAGAAGCTTTTCATTTGATTTTCGTATTTTGCTGGTCTGATAAATTTCTCTTCCTCTGGGTTGTAAATAATAAATCCGACTTTTAAATTAGAAAGATTAAAAATGGACTGAAAAATATTAGAAACTTCCTGATCTGTAGCAACTGTTTTTGGTTCAGGCTTTAGCAAATTACTTTTCAAAATAGAAATAGCACTTTCTGTTGTGGCATCAAACAAAGAAACAATTCCGAAACCTCTTAAAATCCAACTTCCTTTCGGGAACTTAGATTTCCACAAATTAATATCATTATAATTATCAATCAATTGATCGATATCTTCTTGAGTTAATGGTATAGAATTTTCAGTTGGAATAATTTCCATGAAATCAGCATTGTACAAAATTCTATAATGCTTTTCAATACCATTTTCATCTGGAATGTCATAAAAAAAGGGCTGATTGAAATCGATATGCTGTTTGTAATAATTGCTTAAAATTAAACAGCAGTTATTGATGTAAAATTGATGTTCGCTAAAATCACGAATTTCCATATAAAATTCGTCTCCCGCATTTTTCAAAATTTTCTTGAAACGCTCCGTATAATTGAAAGAGATATTTTGAAATGGAATCGTTACCGCTTTTATTTCGTTGTGCGTCAATGCAGTCGGAAATAAATCGGCTAATATATTTTTAATTAAAGCTTCATTGTTTTTGATAACCGAATAATCCTGGATTCCAGTCCTAAGTTCCGGAATTAATTCAATCTGTTCTAAAATTGCTTTGGCATAGTTTGATCTGTAATCAATGTCTGATTGTGCAATTTCTTCAAAAGATTCAATTAGCTTATGAAATGATATTATAGTGGTAAAAGGACTTTCTTTAAAAAATTGAATATCCATCTGAGTAATTTTTTAATGCAAAATTAAGGATAAATTAAGAATACTCGACATTTTTCGATTTCTTTCCTCTATAGTTAAATAGTTGTTTCCCTTAGAATTAAAGGGTTTCAAGAAGCTCTTTTCTATTTTAACTAAAAATTAACATTATTAATAACGGAACGATCGTTCCGTTATTATATCTTTGTACTGTAATAATTGAATAATCAATAACTTAAAAACAAATAAAAATGAAAAGTTTAGAAAACAAAGTAGCAATCGTGACAGGTGGTAATAGCGGAATTGGATATGCAGCTGCAGCCGATTTTGTATCAAAAGGAGCAAAAGTAATTGTAACGGGAAGAAACAAAGAAGCTTTAGCGAAAGCGGAAACAGAATTGAAAGTTACAGGAATTGTAGCCGATCAATCTGATTTAAAATCAATTGATAATTTGGTTGATGAAGTAAAAGCAAAATTCGGAAAAGTGGATATTTTGTTCTTGAATGCAGGAATAGCAGCTTTTGCGCCTCTAGATTCAGCTTCAGAAGATCACTATGATAGTATCATGAATGTGAACGTGAAAGGAGTTTATTTTACCGTTCAAAAAGTATTGCCAATTTTAAACGATGGAGGTTCAATTATCTTTAATACTTCTGTAAATGCTCATGTTGGAATGCCAAATTCTAGTGTTTATGCCGCAAGTAAAGCAGCCGTATTATCTTTAAATAAAGTTTTTGCTGTAGAATTGGCTTCAAGAAAAATTAGAGTAAACGCAGTTTCTCCTGGTCCAATTGAAACACCATTGTACGGAAAAGTTGGTTTAGAAAAAGAAGAAGTAGAAGGATTAGGAGCTGCTTTAGGGGAGAAAATTTTATTAAAACGTTTTGGACAAGCTGCAGAAGTTGCAAAAACAGTTAGTTTCTTAGCTTCAGACGATGCTTCTTTTATAACTGGATCTGAAATTGTTGTTGATGGTGGACTTATCGTAAATAGCGTATTATAATTTTTTTGACTAATTCAGGAACGATTGTTCCGTATTTTTATATCTTTGTAAATGAATTTAATTTGATGTCATGGCTAGAACGAAAGAATTTAATGAAGATCAGGCTTTAGATAAAGCAATAGAAATTTTTTGGCACAAAGGTTACAACGGAACTTCAGCTCAAGATTTGGTAACTCACTTAGGTTTGAGCCGTTCTAGTTTGTATGATACTTTTGGCGATAAGCCGCAATTGTTTACAAAGTCTTTACAGCGTTATCAGCAACAATCGCAAGATACTGTCAAAGAGCTTTTAGAAAAATCTGAAAATGTTAAAGAAACATTACAGGCTATTTTTAAGCAAGCTGTAATCGAAAGTTTGGAAGACCGAATTACAAAAGGCTGTTTTATGGTTAACTCATCTGTAGAATTGGCTATGCACGATGAAGAAATTGCCAATATTGTAAAAAGCAACAGCCAAACGATGGAAGAAGTTTTTACAAATGCCGTTAAAAAAGGGCAGGAAGCTGGACATATTTCCAAACAGCTGGATGCAAAAGTTTTGGCTCGATTTATCTTTAATAATTATTCTGGAATTCGAGTCTTGGCTCGCGCTGGAGAAAGAAACAAACAAGTTTACGATGATATTGTAAAAGCCGTATTTTCGGTTTTATAACATTAAAATTTAAGACAATAAAAAAACGGCAGTTACATTTGTAACTGCCGTTTTCTGTATTAATAAGTAAGTAATAGAAAATGAAAACTTCTTAGCTTTTTTCTTCTTTGTTGAAGTAAACTAAGTAGTAATACATTTGTTTTTCTTCATCCCAGCCTTTTTCAACAAATTTTTCTGCGCTTTCAGGATTAATAAAATCCATTTTAATCTGAATATGAGTATCCAAATTAATTACATTTTTAATCGATTTTCTAGCGTCAGAAACTGCTGCGTTGGCAATTGGGAATGAGGTAACATCTTCGATGCTGTATTTTTCTCCTTTATCAACTTTATAGTTTTTAAATTCAGGGATCAAATCAGGATTATCAATTACTTCATTCAAGAAATTCTGTTCTTCAAACTGATCATTTTTAGCGAAATAATTCACAGATCGGTTCATAAACATTACTTCCTCTTTCTTGTCTTCTGCTGGCAAAACCACGTCTTTTGCGAAGTTTTGACAGAATTTCAAATATTTTTTAGTGATGAAATTTTCATCTTCAAAAGCATCTACAGATAAAAAGTGCTCTAACCAGTAACGTGCATCATAACGGTTGCTGTCTACAGTCAGGATTTTGTATCCTTCTTCTTTTTTGTAGTTGAAGATCAAACATCCTTTGTCTAATTTATTCAAGTTGATTCCCTGTTGTAAAATCATCTCAAGGTTACTGTTATTTTCTTCAAACTGTAAAAAGTCTGCTTGTAACTCACTTTTAAAAATTCCGATTGCATCAACAACATTGTTGTCAATACTTAAGTTTGTCAAATAAGTTACATAAACCTCTCCGTTTTTAATGTGCGGGTGATTTGACTGCTCGTATAAATGTTTTGTGATGTTTTTAGAAACTTCATGAACATTTGACGGATTTGCAAAAATCTCAGTTGCATACTTAAACATGTCGTTGTAGTCCAAGTCCACTTCGTGTGCAAACTGATAATAGTTTTCTTCTTTTTCTCTAAAAGGCTTAAAAAAGAATTCTTTAATCAAAGGAACAATTTCATCATTTAAGTTGAATGGTTGCTCTGATAAAAAAATAGCTTCATTACGACTTTTGTTTCCAACGCGGTGTATGGAAAGGGTGTCGATGTGGGTATTGAATAAGTTTATCATCTTTAAGGTGCTGAGGTTCTAAGTTGCTAAGGTACTAAGGTTTGGTTCTATCTTTTATTTTTTTAATAAAAGAAACTAACATTCTTTCTACTTCGCGGCTGTCCTCGTATAATTTGTTAAAATCGTCTTCTTTTAAATAAAATATATTTTTAGCGATCTCTAATTGTGTTTGCATTTCAAATAGAGAGCCAATAGAAATAGTTAAAAAACGTAAAAGTTCTTTGTCAGTTTCTCTTCCATATCCTTCGGCAATATTGCTAGGAATAGAGATCGAGCTACGTCTAATCTGTGAAGTTAGTCCAAAGACTTCTTCTTTAGGAAATTTGTTTGTTAAGGAATAAATTTTGGTAATTAAGGTCATGGATTTCTGCCAAACCAATAAAGTTCTAAAATTGCTCATGTTTAATATTTTTAATTCAAAGAATTAAAAATAAGAAAAAACTTTCAAAAAATAAAACCTTAGTAACTTAGCAACTTAGAACCTCAGAACCTTAAATTAGTTCCAATTTTCCTCAAATCCATAATCTTCGAAGCTGTCATCGCCTTCGAACATGTCAAGATCGTCTTCGTCTAGGTCGTCTTCAAATTCTCCGTAGATGTCATCATGCATGTCATCGGCTTCAAAGTTTTTTTCGATAGCATCTGCTGGCATTTCACCGTGAGAAAACAAAGTTTCTGGGTAAGTAACTCCAACTTGTTCATCTTCAACGGCAGCCAATTCAACTAAGAAAGTCCACATACTGATGAAGTCATAAACGTAGATAATTTTAGTATTTTCTTTGTCTAAAATACTAGATAACGGATAATCGTTCATGGTTCTTATTTCGCCAGGAACATCTCCTGTATCGAAAAGCGGAATTTCATCTTCTTGATTCCAAGTATCGTCACAAGTATAAAATGAAGCCACTTCTGATCCGTCAAAGCCAAAAGAGTTGAAGATTGCATTGTGTAAATCCTCAAGAGTATCTTCCTCAAGAATAGCAATGTCTCTAAAAATATCTTCTTCGGCGTCTAGAATAACTCTAAATTTATAAACCATAATCTTTGTTTTTATTGAGAGGTCAAAGGTAAAATATAAAAAACGAAATACGAATTGTGAATTACGATTTGTTGAAAAGATTTTAGAAAATTGATTGTCAATAGTTTGTCAGGCTGAGCGAAGTCGAAGCTCTTTCCCAATTGGAACGCCCTTCGACTTCGCTCAGGGTGACATACAATAGCATAAAACTATTTTCTCGCCAGTCTTTTTCTAATTTTATGATAATGTTTGTGATAGGTGCTGTGGCTTGGATAACTTCTGCTTGAAGTCATATTATTAAAAATCAAAGCCGTGAAAAGCAATATCATAACTCCTGTAAAAACGGGAGAAAGCACATACATATAACCTAAGGCTTTTACTTTTTCTGTTCCGATAACTGCAATTAAAGCTGTTGCTCCTCCAGGCGGGTGAAGCGTTTTGGTAATCTGCATTAAAATAATGGCTATTGAAACCGCTAAAGGTGCTGCAATCCACATAATGTCTGGAACTAGTTTATGAACCGTAACGCCTACAAGAGCAGAAATTACGTGTCCGCCAACTAAATTTCGCGGCTGAGAGAACGGACTCTGAATAATTCCGTAAACCAAAACACTCGATGCTCCAAAAGAACCAATTAAATAAACGGCATCAGGCCTAGAAAAATGTATGGATTGTACATAAGCTAAAATTCCGATTCCAACGAAAGAACCTAAAAATGACCAAAAGTGTTCCTTATAATCTATTAAAGTTTCTTTGTAAAGAATGTAACGTGTTTTGCGATAGCTTCTTTTTATTTTTTCAGTTGGCATTATTGTGGTATTATATTTTACTCGTTATGCTTTTAAATATACTTTGCTGTACGTTTTTAATTCCAGATTATTATTAATCTGAAATTATTTAACTAAACTTGGAGAATAACTATAAACGGTATACGGATAAATTGTTTTTGCAGTGTATTTTGAAATTAAACAAACTACAAGAATTGGGAAAAACAAAGTATAATCGTTTGTTAATCCGCAAACCAAGAATATTGCTGTAAAAGGCGCATGAATACTTGCACTAAGAACCGCAGCCATTCCGATAATCATAAAGTTAACCGGAATTACATTTACATGGAAAAAGCTGTTTAAGATCGAAGCCAATAATAATCCTAAAAATGCTCCGATGAATAAACTTGGAGCAAAAACACCGCCATCACCTCCAGAAGCCAATGTTATTGAGGTTACAATTGGTTTTAGAATTAAAATTCCGATAAATGTTAAAGCCAAAGTTATAGTCAATTGGGTTTGAGGTGCGTTTCCAAAAATTCCTTTAATGGCGTGATAACCTTCTCCATATAATTGAGGGAAAAAGAATAAGGAAATACTTAACACCGCTGAACCTAAAATGATTTTGTAATAATGGGTGTCGATTTTACCAAATTGTGATTTGAAGAATAAGACACAACGTGTTAGGTAAACCGAATTCATTCCAGCTAAAATTCCTAAAAGAATGAAGTACGGAATTGCTTTTAAATTCCAAGTTGCAATTGAAACGGCAAATAAAGGTTCTTCTTTTAAAATCGTTAATAAACCAAATGCAATAGAAACCGCGATTAAATTTGAAATGATAAATGCACGGCTTACTTTTCTAGAAATTACTTCGAAAGCAAATAAAACTCCCGCAATCGGACTGCTGAAAAGTGCCGTAACTCCTGCTGCAACTCCCGCACATATTAATTCTGTTTTGTATTGACGGAAAACATTTTCTTTTTCATGCGCAACAGATCCAATAGTTGCTGTAGCGACAACGGTAGAAACTTCGATTCCTGTTGAACCTCCAAAAATAACAGTTAGTAATCCGTTTATGAAATGCGACGGAATTTTATAAGATGGAAGATTTTTAGATTTTGATGCTGTGCTTTCAAAAACTTCTTTGATTCCTTTATTTTCTTTTTTCTTAAAAAGATATTGCCTTAAAAAATAAATTACCGATAATCCGAAAACTGGAAATACGATATAAAAAATAGGGTGTACCGATACTTCGTGAAAGAAGATTTCTTCGTAGTATTCTGTTATTTTTTTTAATGAAATTCCGAGAAAGGCAGAAAGAAAGCCAATTAAGATAGAAACAATAACTAATTTTCGGAGTTTAATTAATTGATGATTTTTTTTGATTTGCGCCGTTTTGTTCATCATTATAAGTTTGAGAATTCCGCATTTTTTTCTGCGGATTACAAAATTAAGCATCAAATTCGGTTTTTTCTAGGAAATATTCATTTTAGTGTGTTAAAATCGATATAAACAGGAAAATTCTTTCGATATGTGATTTTGCCACAAAGGCGCTAAGGCATAAAGTTTTTTTAAGTTTTCTTGTACAGCGAATAGAATTGCCTCCAGCTTTAGCTGGAGGTATAAAATTTGAAAAACAAAAGGCTTTAGCCAAACAATTCGCTTATTTGGCTAAAGCCTCTTCAGTACGATTCTTGTAATCATCCAGCTAAAGCTGGACGCAATTCAATTTTAAATGCTTAAAAAAAACTTAGCGTATTAGCGCCTTCGCGGCAGAAAAAAAGCCTAACGTTCATAAAACTCAATCGGCAATAAATCAGGATCTGCAATAAAAGTAAAACGTTTTTCAGTCGTTTCATCAATTCTGATTGGTTCTGATTCTATGTTTTTAGAAGTTAAAAAAGCAATTGTTTCTTCCAGATTAATAACTTCAAAAGCCAAATGTCTTAAACCAACAGCCTCAGGTCTAGAAGGTCTTTTCGGTGGATCTGGAAATGAAAATAATTCAACAACATACGAACCATTTAAAGCTAAATCTAATTTATAAGACTGGCGTTCTTCGCGATAGATTTCTCTAATTATGGTTAAACCTAAAATCTGTGTATAGAAGTGTTTCGATTTTTCGTAATCGGAACATAAAATAGCAATATGATGAACTTTATTAAGGGTAAGCATTATTTTTTTGATTCAGGTTCTTGATTTAATTTTCGGATCACTTTAGCAGGATTTCCAACAGCCAGCGAATTGTCTGGAATATCTTTTGTAACCACAGATCCAGCGCCAATAACACAGCCTTTTCCTATTGTTACGCCTGGGCAGATAACAGAATTTCCGCCAATCCAGCAATCGTCTCCAATTGTAACAGGATAAGCATTTTCTAATGTTTTTCTTAATTCAGCGTCAAGCGGATGTGAAGCGGTATAAATTTGAACATTTGGCGCAATAAATACATTAGAACCAATGTTTACCGGTGCGCAGTCCAAAACAACACAATTCACGTTAAAATAAACATTTTCTCCAGCAAAAATATTATAGCCATAATCGCAATGAAATGGCGGTTCAATATATAAACCTGCTCCAGCATTTGGAATCAGTTCGTTTAAAATCTCTTTTGCTTTTTTAGTAACTCTATATTCTTTTACATTTAAGCTGTGTAAAAGGTTTTTTGCGGCGCGACGGCCTTTTAGTAATTCTGGATCAAAGGCATTATAATATTCGCCAGAGATCATTTTTTCTTTTTCTGTTTTCATATTTTACATTTTCGTCTTGGCAATTTTGTCGTGTATTTTTACAGTTTCCTGCAAAGCTGCGGTGCAGTACCAAGGCGTTAATTCGGCTTCGAGTAAATTGGCCTTTATGGCTGGATCAGTGGCAACAAGAGCTTTGGCTTCTTCTATGGTTTCTACATTAAAGATGTAAATACCACGATAATTTCTGTCATTTTTCATGAATGGTTCATGCAACAACCAGTTTTCCTTCTTTGGCTAATTTACCAATGTTTTCCATGTGACCTTCAAAAAGTTTTTTGGTTTCTTCTTTAGAAGCGGTTGTATTGCTTCCCGATTTTAAAAGACAAAAAACATATTTCTTCATTCCGTATTCGTCGGCATGGAGAGATTTCGCGAGGTTTTCATCATATTTCACTTCAGTTTCTTGCGAAAAACCGATTGCATTAAAAACCAAAAATGCGAGAACAATTAGTGAATTTTTCATCTAAATAATTTAAGTTTAAAAGAGATATTTTTTAAAATTGGTCTCATCTTGTCATTTCGACGAAGGAGAAATCGCGCTAGAAACTCTACAACGAAATTCCAATCTATGTTGAGCTACTAACGGAGATTCCTCGTTCCTCGGAATGACATCGCAACGTATTAAAGCAATTTCTTCAAAATAACAATTTGTCCCAAATGATAAACATCATGCTGAATAATCCCGTGAATGTGTTCGTAATACGTATGACCGTTATTAACATAAATCTTCGATAAATCTTCGTCATTAAAATCGTCAAAAAAAGCATTCCAAGAGTCTTGAGATTTTGCTAAGGTTTGAAGAGATTGTTCCCATGCAGCTTCAGAAGGATCTAAAACAGGAACAAAATAATTATGATCTGGAGTAATAATTACTTCGCCCTGCATGCGTTCTAAAATATTTCTTCTCCATTGAATCAAATGATTTACAATTTCCCAGATGGTATTCAGGTTTGGGTTTATTTTTCTGTAAGCTTGCTCAGCTGTAACATTTTTTAAAGTATTGTCTAAATTAACTTCAAGCCATGGATTTCCATTATAAATAGACTGATATAGATTTGAAATTCGTTTACTTTCTGACATAAAATGATGATTTTGGTTTTCCTAGCTAAGATACAAATTAGTATTTTACAACTCATCCTCGAAAATCTACAATTGGGTTATTATATATTTTTTAACGTTTAATGTTAAAATACATTTGCTTCATCAAAAACCAAAGATGACATGAAAACCAAATTATTTTTTACCCTTAGTTTTTTATTTTTTACTGCAGTAATTTTTGCTCAAAATACAATTTCAGGAAAAGTAGTAGATCAAAAAGGAAAACCAGTTGCAGGTGCAAACATATATATTGACGGAACTTACGATGGAGCAACAAGTTCTGAAACTGGAGATTTCTCTTTTGAAACGACAGAAACAGGAAACAAATTTTTAGTAGTGAGCTTTTTGCTTTTTGAAACTTTCAAACAAGAAATTGATGTTGCCAATTATAAAGACCAAACGGTAAAATTAAGAGAAAATGTTAATGCTCTAGATGCGGTTGTGATTACAGCAGGAACTTTAGAATCTGGAGACAAGGCAAGAATTTCTGTTTTAAAACCTCTAGATATTGTTACAACAGCCGGATCTGCCGGAAATATCGTGGCGGCATTACAGACTTTGCCAGGAACGCAGTCAGTTGGGGAAGACGGACGTTTATTTGTACGTGGAGGTGAGGCAAGCGAAACTCAGACTTTTGTTGATGGAATTCGTGTAGCACAGCCTTACGGTGCAACAACAAACAATTTGCCAACAAGAAGCCGTTTTTCTCCTTTCTTGTTTAGCGGAATCGCATTTTCTACGGGTGGTTATTCTGCAGAATATGGAGAAGCTTTATCGAGTGTTTTGCTTTTAAATACTCAAGATGAGGAAGATCATGAAAAAACAGATATAGGATTAATGACGGTTGGTTTGAGTTTGGGTAATACACAGAAATTCAAAAAAAGTTCTTTAAGCGTAAATATGGCTTATATCAACTTGGCTCCTTATCAGGCTGTGATTCCGCAAAATGTAGATTGGAATAATCCGTATCAATCGCTTGGAGGCGAAACGGTTTACAGATACAATTTTACAAATGGAATTTTTAAATTGTATGCTTCATTCGATTCTGAAAAATTCGATTTAAATCAGAAAAACGTCAATTTCGAAAACCCGATTCGAACCGACATGAACAATAACAACTTCTATTTGAATTCTTCATACAAAGGAAGTTTTGGAACAGGATGGCAGATTACTTCTGGGGTTAGTTACGGTTACAGCAAAAACAAACTTAAATATGATATCACGGGAGTTGATAGTCAGGAAAATGCAGCTCAGTTGAAATTGAAATTAAGCAAGAAATTTTCAAACTATTTTAAATTGTCTTTCGGAACGGATTATTTTATTACAAAATACAATGAAAATGTAGCCGATAATATTGCGCTTGATGTTACAAATGGTTACGATTCGAACATTTTTGCAGCATATACAGAAGGGGATGTTATGTTTTCTAAAAAACTAGCTTTAAAAGTAGGTTTGAGATTTTCTAATAACAGTTTGCTAAACGAAAACCATATTGCGCCAAGAGCCTCATTAGGATATAAAGCTTCAAAAAGCAGTCAGTTTTCTTTTGCTTACGGAGATTTTACTCAGACGCCAGTTGTAGATTATATTAAGTTTTCTAAATACCATCAGTTTGAAAGCGAAAAGGCAAGTCATTATATTTTGAATTATACGTTTACAAGACCTGGGCAAACCCTTAGAGCAGAGGCTTATTACAAAGATTATAGCAATTTGGTGCAGTATGATACAAGAGATATTCAATACAATTCGGTTTTCAATAACAACGGATCGGGTTATGCAAAAGGATTGGATATTTTTTGGAGAGATAGCAATTTGTACAAAAACTTAGAATATTGGATTTCCTACTCTTATATCGATTCAGAAAGACAATATAAAAACTTTCCTTACATGGCAACTCCAAGTTTTATTGCAAATCATAATTTATCTGTTGTAACGAAATATTTTATTACAGATTGGAAATCGCAAGTTGGTTTTACAAACAGTTTCAGTACAGGACGTCCGTACAATGATCCGAACCAGACGCAATTTATGAACGGAAAAACAAAATCATATAATAGTTTGAGTTTTAACTGGGCGTATTTATTAACAACACAAAAAATCCTTTATTTCTCGGTTTCAAATGTGTTAGGAACACAAAATGTTTTCGGATACGATTATGCTAAAAATCCAGACCCAAGCGGCGTGTATCAAAGACAAGCCGTGGTTCCAACAGCAGATAGATTCTTCTTCGTAGGTTTCTTCTGGACAATCAGCCAGAATAAAAATGAGAATCAGTTGAAAAACTTGTAGTTTTTGGTATAGATGCTAAGTTGCTAAGATTCTAAGATACTAAGAGAAAAACTTAGAATCTTAGCAACTCAGAATCTCAGAAACTTAAAAAAAACAATTCAGTAACTAAAATCAACAACTCAGTAGCATTTAATTTTAAAAGACTAAAAACCAGCATACTTTTGAAGTGTAAATTAAAAAAGTCGCTAAGAGGCTAAGTAAAAAAGCTTAGAATCTTAGCAACTCAGAATCTCAGAATCTTTAAAAAAAACTTAGTAACTAAAAAAAAATCATGACCAAAATTATCACAATAACCATCTTATTTATCTGCAGCTTAATGTCTGCACAAAATGCAAAATTAACTGTTGCTGTTTCAGGCTTAAAAAATGATACAGGAGTTGTAAAAATAGGATTATACAATTCAGACGGAACTTTCCTTAAAACAACTTACAAAAGTTTGGCTTCGGAAATTAAAGACAATAAAGCAGTTGTAACTTTTGATAATCTTCCTGCGGGAGAATATGCAATTTCTACGTATCATGATGAAAACAGTAACCGAAAGCTGGATAGAAACGCAATGGGAATGCCAGTAGAAGAATATGCAGCTTCAAACAATGCAAAAGGATTTATGGGCCTCCTTCCTATCAAGATGCTAAATTTAATGTCAGTAAAGATTCAAAAATTGAAATTGTATTCTAAAAAATAAATAATCTATATAAACAAAACCATTAATAATTTATAAAATGAAAAAAATCATCACTTTAATCGCACTATTTGTAGTAGTAATAAGTTCAGCCCAGACACAATTTGAACAAGGAATGAATAAAGCATTCGGACTTTGGAAAGAAGGAAAAAATACAGAAGCTTCTGCTTTATTTGAAAGAATTGCGGCGGCTGAAAAAAACAGTTATCTGCCCAATTATTATGTAGCTTTGATCAATGCGACAGCTGTATTTACAGAAAAAGACAAAACTAAAATCGATTTATTATTGACAAAAGCGCAAGATGCATTAGATATTGAATTGATAAAGGATCAAGCAAACTCAGAGCTATACGTAATGCAGGCTTTAATTTATACAGGATATGTTGTAGCCGATCCAATGACAAACGGGATGAAATATTCTGGCAAAGTGATGGAAGCTTACGCGAAAGCAAAAGCGCTAGACCCAAACAATCCGAGAGCTGTTTTTGGTGAAGCAGATTACCAATTAGGAGGAGCAAAATGGACAGGAGTAGACACAAAACCTTTATGCGCGCAAGTTGATAAATCTATTGAACTTTTTAATACTTTTAAACCAGCTACACCTTACGCTCCAAAATGGGGATTGGATAGAGCTTTAGAAATTCAAAAAACTTGTAAATAATTCAATAGTTTATAAAACATTATGATATTAAAACCTAATTTGTTAAAAGCATGCTTCGTTGGAGGAATAGTATTTTTATTTTCTTTTCTAATTCGGTTCGCCTCTTTAGGGACAGCAGTTTTTACCAAGAATCTTTACATTTATTTCTTGTACTGCATGCTTTACAGTGTGGTTTTGTATATCGTAAACGTTGTTCTTTTTGAGTTTTTAGATAGGGTTTTCAGAGAAAATCCATATTCGCTAAAGAGAATTTTAATTGGTTTTGCAAGTTCGTTTTTAATATCGATGATTGTAATTGGAGTATTGCGTTTGTTTACAAGTGTAATAATCGAGAATAAAACAATTATAGGTTTTCTTGCCAATGAAAAAGCAGAAAATTATATCGAATCTGCGGTAATGACTTTTATTGTGCTTTTGTTTTTTCATGGACTTAATTTTTATAAACTCTATCAGGAAAATAAAGTAACTCAGCAGAAAATTATTGCAGGAACGGCAAATGCCAAATTCGAAAGCTTAAAAAATCAGATCGATCCGCATTTTCTTTTTAACAGCTTAAATGTTCTGAGTTCTTTAATAGAAGAAAATCCAGATAATGCGCAGCGATTTACAACTTCTCTTTCTAAAATTTATAGATATGTTTTAGAACAGAAAGACAAAGAATTGGTTTCGGTTGAAGACGAATTGTCATTTGCAAAAACCTATATGAATCTGTTGAAAATGCGTTTCGAAAATAGTTTGTTTTACGAATTGCCAACAGAAAATATCAATCCAGAAGCCAAAGTGGTGCCGCTTTCTTTACAGCTATTGCTGGAGAATACTGTAAAACACAATGTAGTAAGCGAGCAAAAACCGCTTCATATCAGAATTTTTATTGATAAAGATTATCTGGCGATTCAGAATGATCTTCAGAAAAAAGAAGTTTTGCAGGACAGGCAAGGAGTCGGATTGCAAAATATTGTAAACAGATACGGAATTATAACAGATAGAAAAGTGAAAGTTGATCAGGATGAGAAAAATTTCACTGTTAGAATTCCAATTTTAACCAAACAAATTGCGGTTATGGAAATGAGTGCAGAATATACCGACGAAGCAAAAGCTTACTATAGAGCCAAAAAAAGAGTAGAGGAACTGAAAGGTTTTTACGGAAATTTAATTTCATATTGTTGTGTGATTCCGTTCTTGGTTTTTATTAATCTAAAATTTTCACCAGGATTTCAATGGTTTTGGTTTTCAGCTTTAGGCTGGGGATTTGGAGTTGCAATGCATGCTTTTAAAGTTTTTGGATACAGCTCAGATTGGGAAGAAAGAAAAATTCGCGAGATTTTAGAGAAAGATAACAAACAAAAAACGTGGAAATAATGGAAAATAATTTCACAGAAACAGTTCGCTATTATGATGCTCAGAAAAAAGTAAAAGAGATAAGAGGATTTTACGAGCATTTGACTGTCTACGTTTTATGCAATCCAATTGTAATTGTTGTAAATTATATGACTTCTCCAGAATACCTTTGGTGGATTTGGTCTGTAATGGGGTGGGGAATAGCTATAATCTTGCACGGACTGAAAGTTTTTGGTCTTCCGCCTTTCTTTAATAAGAAATGGGAACAGAAAAAGATTCAGGAAATTCTAGAAAAAGAAAATAAACAACGATTAGAAAATAGTCATGGAAACAAATTTGAGTAACGATCAAGAAGAAATAATACTGCAAGAATTAGCAAGTAAAAAAGTAATTCAGCTGAAATCTTTTTACAAGCATTTGTTCATTTACACTCTTGCACTGATTGTTTTTCTTTTAAAAGAATACACCAATCTGCCATTGCAATTTTTTCCGATAAAATATCTCAATTGGGTAGTTGTAATTATTTGGTCGGCTGTTATAGTGGGTTCTGCAATCGATTTGTTTGCTTCCTATAAGATTTTTGGACACGAATGGGAAGAACGAAAATTGAGAAGCATTTTAGAAAAAAAATATAAAAAACAAAAATGGGAGTAATCATGGAAACGAATTTAAGCGAGGAAGAAAGATATATTCAGGCAAGAAAAAAAGTCGAAAACTTAAAAGGATTTTATGGCAATCTAGTTGCTTATATCTTGGTAAATGCAATTTTGATTTTTATAAATCTTTATACATCACCTCAATATCTATGGTTTTTTTGGCCATTATTGTGGTGGGGAGTTGGAGTAGTTTTTCACGGATTAAAAGTATTTGAGGTTTTTCCAGGAATGGGTAAGGAATGGGAAGAAAGAAAAATCAGAGAGTTTATGGAGAAGGAAAAACAGAATAAAAACAAGTGGAAATAATTAAAATATAGTTATGGGACGTTTAAGAAGACAATTCTATGATGAATTAGGAAGAGAATATGAAAAGCATTATGGGAAAGAGTATAGTCAGGATGAAAATTATAATGCCGCTTATATAAGAGTAAAAAAACTGAAAGGATTTTACTCACACCTTAAAGTTTACATTATTGTCAATATCATCATCATTGTATCCAGTTTAACCCGAGATAATTCTAATGTAGGATTGGACTTTAGCGGTTTGACGGAATGGCACACGTACTCTACTGCACTTTTCTGGGGAATTGGTTTACTAGCTCACGGATTATCTGTATTTGGAACTGATTGGTTTTTTGGATCAGATTGGGAGAAAAGAAAAATCCAAAAATACATGGAAAAAGATACCGCAAATAAAAATAAATGGGAGTAACTTTGACTTCATAATTTTTTCAAATTTCACATTATAGGAAATGATCACATTAATTATAGAAGACGAAAAACCAGCTGCGAGATTGTTGCAAAGAAAACTTGAAAAGTTAGATGTAACCGTAGAAACAATGCTTCACTCTGTTGAAGAATCGGTTCATTGGTTTGAAAATAATCCACATCCAGATTTGATTTTTTTGGATATTCAACTGTCTGATGGTTTGTCATTTGAGATTTTTGAAAAAATAGACATCAAAAGCGCTATCATTTTTACAACGGCGTATGATGAGTACGCTTTAAAAGCTTTTAAATTAAATAGCATAGATTATCTTCTCAAACCTATTGATGAAGACGATCTAGAAACAGCGGTTTCAAAATATAAATCTCGCCTTCCAAAAACAGCAGAAACTTCAAATTTGCAATTGGACTTTGAGCAGATTCGACAGATGTTATCTAATCCTTTTGAAAAGACATACAAAAAGAGGTTTACGGTTAAAATTGGCCAACATTTAAAAGTCATTACTACAGAAGAAATAGAATGTTTTTTTAGTGAAAACAAAGGAACTTACATTCATACCTACGACAATCGCGATTATTTGATCGATTCGACTTTGGAGATTTTAGAACAAGAACTCGATAAGAAGGATTTCTTTCGCGTAAGCAGAAAATTTATTGTTCCGTTAAAAGCAATTAAAGAAATTCAGGTTTATACTAATTCTCGACTTAAAGTGATTCTTCCAACTTATAAGGAAGATGAGGTCATTGTAAGCCGAGAAAAAGTACAAGATTTTAAGACTTGGTTGGGATAATTAGTTGTCGATAGTCGACATAATTTCTATCGCTCCAAACTTCCAATCAGGATTTATTATTTGAGCGTCAGTAGGCTTTATAAAAGTTATTGACACAATTTTTTTTACTGCTTCATTGTTTGGAGTAATGCTGATATAATTTACAAGCTGATCATAAGGTTGATTTATATTACTAGCAATACTTCCTATTATCCCAATTTTAGATAAACAATCCGTTGTTGGAATGTCTTTTTTTAATGGAGAGTTTTCAATATTGTTTTGATAAAACGTATTAAGAATATATTTTTTGGTAGCAAAGATTAGAACTCCCGATTTAGAACCGAACTTTTGCTCAACTTCTTCAGCATTTCCCTTATAAATAAATGTCAACAGATCATTCTGATTGATATTTTTTAAGGTATTTTCTGCCTGATTCATATATCCAATACTTTTAGAATTCAAAATGACTAATGGATTATTTTTGGTTTGCCCAGAAACAAGGCAAGTAAAAAGAATTGTAAATAAAAAACAGACTTTTTTCATCAATATTTTTTATGAAAGTTAGCTTATTTGCTCAATCTATGCAATGTATACGTCATTGCACTCAAAAGGAAAAATGCCATAATTTGGTGAATTAATCCTAAAGCCAATGGCACGCTATATAATAAAGTGAAAACTCCCAATAAAAACTGAATAAAAACAAAAACGACTAAAGTTTTGATTCCGTTTGATTGAGTGTGAGTAAGCGTATATTTTTTGCTTTTGAAGAAAAGGAAAAGAATAATCGCAACTACTACATAAGCAAAAGTTCTGTGTACAAACTGAACACCGCTTTTTCCTTCAATTAAGTTTTTTACTAAAGAAGATTGCTCAATAAAAACCGATTCGTGAATAAATTCTCCATCGCTCATTAAAGGCCAGTGATTATGAATTAGTCCAGCATTTAGACCTGCTACAAATCCGCCGTAAATAATTTGGATTAATAAGGCAGCCAAAGCATAGCGAGCAATATTTCTAAGCGGTAAAATCTTGTTGATATTTCTTTCCGGATAAATTAAATCTAAGGCAACCCAAAGTGTGTATGCGAAAGTAATGAATGCAAAAGTTAAGTGTAAGGAAAGTCTGAAGTGGCTCACATCTGGATTGTCAATTAATCCGCTTCTTACCATAAACCAACCTAAAAATCCTTGAAAAGCTCCCATTGCCAAAAGAACGATACATTTTTTAATCGTATCTGTATCTAATTTCTTTTTGGCTAAAAAGTAAACAAATGGAACAAAGAAAACCAAACCAATAATGCGTCCAATAAAACGGTGAAACCATTCCCAGAAATAGATAAATTTATAATCAGCCAATTGAAAATCGTTATGAATGTTGATTTTCTGATACTCTGGAAATTTTTTATATTCGTCAAAAGCGGCTTGCCATTTAGCATCTGTTAAAGGCGGGAAGGTATCGGTTACCAAATGCCAGTCGGTCATAGATAAACCTGAATTGGTCAAACGGGTAATTCCTCCCACGACAACCATTAAAAACAATAAAACACAGCCTGATAGTAACCAAATGATTACTGATTTATTCTCTTTTTTCATTTTATTAAATAATACTTATTTCTCAACTTTTTTTAAGCCCAATTTCTCCGCTCTTTTAATTACAAAATCATAAGCAGCCTGATATTCATTTGGAATAATACCTTCTAAAATAGCCTCTTTCACCGCTTCTTTTAAAACTCCTATTTCGCGTGAAGGCTTCAAATCGAATATCTCCATAATTTCTTCTCCCGTAATTGGCGGTTGAAAATTACGTACATGATCGCGTTCTTCTACTTCAACGATCTTCTTGCGTACGAGTTCGAAATTTTTATGATATTTCTTGAATTTTGATGGATTTTTGGTTGTGATATCTGCCTCGCACAAAGTCATTAAATTTTCGACATCTTCACCAGCATCAAAAACCAAACGGCGAACCGCGCTATCCGTTACAATATCCTGAGCCAAAACAATCGGACGTGAACTCATAATAACCATTTTCTGAACGAATTTCATTTTATGGTTCAAAGGCATATGCAAACGTTCAAAGATTTTCTTAGCCATTTTTCCGCCCAAGAATTCGTGTCCGTGAAAAGTCCAGCCTTGTTTTTTAGTGAAACGTTTAGTGGGCGCTTTCCCAATATCATGCAATAAAGCTGACCAGCGTAACCAAACATCATCTGTGTTTGGACAAATATTGTCGACAACTTCCAGCGTATGGTAAAAATTGTTTTTATGTGTATGACCTTCAATTTCTTCAACCTGATTCAACGCGGTCAATTCAGGTAAGATTAGATCTAGAAGCCCTGTTTTGTATAAAAGTAAAAACCCTGTTGAAGGTTTATCCGTCATAAGAATTTTGTTTAATTCATCAACGATTCTTTCGCCAGAAATAATTTTAATGCGATCTGCATTTTTTGTGATCGCATTCAAAGAATTTTCTTCGATTTCAAAATTCAATTGAGTCGCAAAACGAATCGCACGAAGCATTCGCAAAGGATCATCAGAATAAGTAATATCTGGATCCAAAGGCGTTTTTATGGTTTTATTTTCTAAATCGGTTAAACCATCAAAAGGGTCTAAAAGATCTCCAAAATTGTTTTTATTTAAAGATAAAGCAAAAGCATTGATTGTAAAATCACGACGGTTTTGATCGTCCTGCAAAGTTCCGTTTTCCACAATCGGATTTCGGCTATCACGATTATATGATTCTTTTCGGGCACCAACAAATTCAATATCCGTATCTTCAAAACGAAGCATGGCAGTTCCGTAAGTTTTAAAAACCTGAACTTTTGGTTTATTCGGAAGTAAATCGGAAACTTTAAGCGCTAATTCGATGCCGCTTCCAACAGCAACTACATCAATATCTTTTTTAGAACCTCGATTTAAAAGCAAATCACGAACAAATCCTCCTATCACATAAGAGTCGATTTTTAATTCCTGAGAAGCTTTCGAAATAATATCGAAGATTTTGTTTTGTAAAGCAGTTTTGTAATTTGTTTGTATCGCCACGAATTCCTTAATTTTTATAAAATAATACGTTTGTGTTCAAGTGAGGTAGAATTAAAATTTGCCAAAATCGCTAAATTGTTTTTGGATACTTTTAAATAATTAAGACATTGCGAAATATATTTTGGATGCAGAAAATCACTTGATTTTATTTCAAGTATAATTTTATCAAACAAAACAAAATCAGCATAAAACTTGTGATCTAAAATTATGTCTTTATAATTTACTAAATATTCTTTTTCTCTTTCAAATGGAATATTTGCTTTCTTGAATTCGTATTCTAAAGCATCTTTATATACGATCTCAGAAAAGCCTCCACCTAAATTTCTATGAACATCAAATAAAATTCCCATTACCTGATAGCTTTCCTGCTGATACAATATTTTTGACATAGTCTAAATTTTTTCCGCCACGAATTCACGAATTTTTCTAATTAATTTTTTAAAAAGTTAATTCGTGAATTTGTGGCTATTATTTAGAATACAACTTTCAATTTTTGTATTGAAAATGTTTTTGGAATTTTATGGTTGCAAATTTACAACATAGAAAATGCCTTTTATAATCTACAGCCTAATTTTTTGAGTAAATTCACAATTTTTCAATTAAATTTTAAGAAATAAAAAACACTGGTGGCGAACTATACGAATTAATCTAAATTTTCCGCCACGAATTCACGAATTAATTTTAATCCATTTCGAATAAATTAGAGTAATGAATTACCCGAATTCATTCGAAATTAAACTCAAAGATTGTAAAAAATAAATTCGTGAATTCGTGGCATAAAAAAAAATATACGCTCATAGAACAAATCAATTACGATAATCTGTTTTTAGAAATGCAATTTGTATTTTTGAATCACAGAAAAATGCACACATGAAAATTGTTATATCTCCAGCGAAATCATTGAATTTCGAAAAAGAATTACCAACATCTCAATATACAGAACCTTCATTCTTAAAAGAAGCAAGAGTGGTTCATAAAGTAGTAAAAGAAAAAAAGCCTTCTGAATTATCAGAATTAATGTCTATCTCAGACAAACTAGCCGATTTAAACTGGAAGAGAAATCAGGAGTGGAAAACGCCTTTCACATCAGAAAATGCTCGTCCGGCAGTTTATACTTTCGATGGCGACGTTTATACAGGTTTAGATGCTTATACAATTCCGTTAGAAAAACTAGATGATTTACAAGATAAACTTCGAATTCTATCAGGTCTTTACGGTCTTTTGAAACCGCTTGATTTAATGCAGGCTTACCGTTTGGAAATGGGAACAAAAATGCCGGTTGGTGAATCTAAAAATCTGCATGAATTCTGGAAACCAACTGTGACTAAAGCTTTGAATAAAGAATTGAAAAAAGACGAATTGTTTGTGAATTTAGCGAGCAATGAATATTTTTCGGCGGTTGATGTAAAAGCTTTGAAAGTTCCTGTAATCACTCCAGATTTCAAGGATTATAAAGATGGAAAGCTAAAAATGATCAGTTTCTTTGCGAAAAAGGCCAGAGGTATGATGGTTCGTTATATTATCGATACAAACGCTGAAACTATTGACGATTTAAAAGGTTTCAATTACGATGGATATCAGTTTGATGCGAATCTTTCTAAAGGGAATCATTTAGTTTTTACAAGATGATTTTTTAAAGATACTAAGGTTCTGAGATGCTAAGATTCTAAGTTTTTTACCGAAAGGCGCAAAGTTTTAAGCGAAGTTCATGAACTGAATACTGCCACTGAAAACTGTGACTATTATAAAAAACAACGCCGAATTCAATTAAGAATTCGGCGTTTATGCGTATTATAAAATTATTATTATCATTAATGCATTGCGTCGGCTGCACTAATTTTGTTCTTCCCTTTTTTAATAAAGAGAATAATCGGTATGCAACATAAAAACATAATTCCTAAATAAAGGAAAATATCCATATAAGCCATTACAGTACTTTGCTTCATTACTGACATTTCAATAGCCTGATACGCTTTTTTCAAAGCAACATCTGCGCTATATCCTTTTGCCATGAATGCGTGCTGCATTCCTGCAATTCGCTGCTGTACTTCAAACTTGGCAGGATCTAGGTTATTAATTAAATCTACGCGGTGCGACTGGCTGAAACGTGTGATGAAAGTAGTAATGATCGCGATACCAAAAGACCCGCCTAACTGACGCATCATTCCTGTAAATGCTGCTCCTTCACCAATTTGTTTTCCTTTTAAAGTTGAAAGAGAAAGTGTTGTAATAGGTACGAAAAGTAGTCCTAAACCAATTCCTCTTAAAATTAAAGGCCAATACATATGTTCAACTCCTGTATCTGGTGTCATTCGGCTATACATCATAAAAGTAAAGAAGAAGAAAACTAAAAATCCTACTCCAACCATATAACCTTGCGGTACACCTTTCTGAATCATATTTCCCACAAATGGCATCATGATCGCCGTTGTAATAGATCCAGGAATCAATAATAATCCTGCATCAGTTGCGGTCAGATCCTAAAATAGACTGCGTGTAAATCGGAATGATTAATGTTGAACCATAAAGACCAAAACCAAGAATAAAACACATTATAGTTCCAATTCTAAGGTTACCATCTTTTAAAACGCTTAAGTTTACGATCGGATGTTTGTAGGTAAGCTCTCTCCAAATAAAAAGAACCAATCCTAAAACTGTCACAACACTTAAGGTTACAATAAGTGAATCGTTAAACCAGTCGTCTTGCTGTCCGTGCTCTAATACGAATTGTAAAGAACCAATAAAGGCACTCAACAGAATGATTCCCCACCAGTCAACCTGATTGGCTTTTAGTTTTTCTCCATATTTAGGACTTCTTACGAATGTTAAAGCCAAAATAGTTGCAATAATTCCCAACGGAATATTGATATAGAAAATATAAGGCCAAGAATAATTATCTACTAAATATCCTCCCAAAGGCGAGCTTAGAGTTGAACCAACAATTACACCCATACCGTAAATAGCCTGTGCCATTCCACGTTTTGCTACTGGGTAACTTTCTGTAATAATCGTTTGGGCTGTTACTAGTAAAGCTCCTCCACCCATACCTTGTACGAAACGGAAAGCTACAAGCTCCCAAATATTTGTGGCATTACCACACAAAAAAGAACAGACTGTAAATATTATAATGGAAGCCACAAAATAGTTACGTCTTCCAAATTGCTGCGATAGCCAGCTCGTCATCGGAATTACAATAACATTCGCAATAGCGTATGCTGTAATTACCCATGCCACATCGGTCAAGGTAGCACCAAGACTTCCGCGCATGTCAGTTAGCGCTACGTTTACAATCGTAGTATCTACAATTTCCAGCAGTGCACAAAGTACTGCTGTAATCGTAATGACAACACGTCTGAAACCGTATTCTACTAAATCGTCATCTTGTACTGCTGTTGCCATTTATTTTATTTCAAATGTACATCTACATCAACATTCATTCCTGGTCTTAAAAGTTTTACTTTCTCAGGATCGTTTGATTCATCTATACTAATTTTTACTGGTAATCTCTGAATTGTTTTTACGAAGTTTCCTGTTGCATTGTCAGGAGGTAATAATGAAAAACGAGATCCTGTAGCAGGAGAGAAAGAAGTTACGGTACCTTTAAACTCATAGTTTGGATACGCATCTACTTTTAAACTTACTTTTTGTCCCACAACCATTTTGTTTAATTGTGTTTCTTTAAAGTTTGCTACAACCCAAGCTTCGTTGTTGTTAATGATGTAGAATAAAGATTGTCCTGGCTGAACCAACTGTCCTGGCTGAATATCAACTTTAGAAACCTGACCATCAATTGCAGCAGTTACTACGGTATAAGAAAGGTTTAAGTGAGCCACATCTAGCATTGTTTTTGCTTTTTTGATGTTTGCTGCAGCAACTTCTGTTTGTTTGTCTGAAACTTTAGATTTTGACTGAATAACAGATTTTTGGTAAGAAGTAGCTTTTTGTTGTTGCTCTAAAACACGTACTTGGTTTTCTGCTTCTTCTTTTGCCGTTAAAGCTTGCTCATATTGTTGTTTTGTAATAGTATGAGTTTTGTACAAGTTGTTGTAACGGTTGTAATCGTTTGTAAGCTGTCTCAATCTAATTCTTGCACTTTCGATAGAACCGGTTGCAGATCTCATTTGAGCATCAGATACTGAGATGCTTGCATAAGCACTTCCGATATCAGCTTTTGCAGCTTCGTACTGACCTTCAGCACCTAATAAAGCTGCATTAGCTTCATCAATCTTTAATTGATAATCTCTCTTGTCAATAGTAAATAAAGTATCTCCTTTTTTTACATAATCATTATCTTTCACATAAACTTTGCTGATATATCCTGAAACTCTCGGGATAATCGGGTTCATTTTTTTCTCGATTTGAGCATCATCTGTTTCTTCGTGAGCTTGACCGTGTAGGTATTTAGATATTCCGTAAGTTCCGCCTCCTAAAATCAGAACTGCAAGTATGATGATGAATTTTTTATTTGTTTTTTTCTTTTCCATGAGAGCTATCGATTATATTTTAGAAAGATTGAATGATTGTGATAATTGTCCTGATACTGAAAGTAATTCGTAATATTTTTGAATAATGGTTGCTTTGGCTACAGCAGTGTTGATTTTGGCACTTAATTGTTCAACATCAGCTTCAACCAAATCATTGGTGTCAGCAAGACCGTTGTCAAATTTATCTTTTACCAATCGGTAATTTTCTGCAGCCTGTTGAAGCGCTTCTTCGTAAACCACACTTTGATTTATAGCCAAATCATAATCTTCAATAGATTTTTGAACTTCAACTTTAATGCGGTCTGTCATGATTGATTCTGTATTTTTTACTTCAAGAGCTTTACTTTCAGCCTCTCTTACGTGTGCACTGTTTTTTAGAATTCCAGATAAATCATAAGATAAACCTAAACCAAAATTCATTGCATATTTTACAGTAATAATATCTTTAAGATCTAGAGCAGTATAGCCTCCAAGTAATGAAAGCGTTGGGTAGTATCCTGCTTTTGCAATCTTAACACTTGCCTCAGAAGCTTTTTGTTGTAAACGAATTGCTTCTAAATCTTTTCTGTTTTCAAGAGCCATTGCATCTGTTGTAGGTGCACCAGTCGTTTTCAAATTGAAAAAATCATCCTCATTTACCTGTATTTTTACAGTTGGGTTTAATTTAAGCAATGTTGTCAAATAGAAATTGATGTTATTGATATTGTTATTAGCTTCATCGATTGATAATTGTGTTTTTGAAACTAACAATTGCGCTTTCAATAAATCATTTCTCGGAATAATTCCGTTTTTCTCCAACTCTGTAAAATCAGTAACACGTTGTTTAGCGCTTTTTTGATTTTCGTTTAGAGCATCTAAAGTTTTTTGTGCTTTGTATAAAGCGGTGTAATAAGTGATTACTCTTAAAGCAACATCTTCCTTTGTTTTTGCAGCGTTTGCAGTTTCAGCTTCATACATACTGTCGTAAGCATCAATACTGCTTTGTATTTTAAATCCTGCAAAAATTGGTAAACTTAAATTGGCCATACCAAGCATTGCTCGGTCTGGAGAAGCTAGAGAAGCACTTTGACCCTGATTTGGTAGATCAATAGAAGCCTTTGTAAGACGTTGATACTGACCAGATATTTTTAAATCAGGATATTGGTTATTCTTAACCGTCTGTAATTCGTATTTTTTTGTGTTTACCTTAGTGTTGGCAAGCGTAACTTCGTCACTCTTTTCCCATGCCATTTTCACGGCTTCGCCTAAGGTTAAACTTGTTTTTTCTTGTGCTTCTACTGAAGATATTCCAATAAAGAAAACTCCAAAGAGCATTAATTGACTAATTTTCATAAACAAGTAGCGCTTTTATAGTTTGTTGAATGTGCTTTGTAAGATCGTTTTTAATGTAATTGTTAAACATTTCTTCGGTTTTTAAATCAAATATTTCTTCGAAGAAAGAGCGATTCATGTGAAAGTGAAAAAAGGTTCCGATAATTGTTGGTGTAATGAGCTGGATATTTACATCTTTTCTAAAAACCCCCAGAGCCTGGCCTTGCTTAATAATGCTTTCAACCGATTTTAAATTTCCTTTTTTGAGCTCAGTAAAAGCCTGAAGGCTTTTTTCTCTCTTTTGTTGTAAAGTTCAAAATGTAAAACCCTGTAAATCCCTTTGTTAAGGCAAATTCTGTTGATGTAAATTTCGATTAATTTATTGACTTTTTCAAGAGGTTCTAGATCTTCTTGTAATAAATTTTCGAGTTGTAGTTTTAAATCAACGGTCTTGTGAAAAATAAGAGCTTCCAGTAATCTCTCTTTTGAACCAAAATAATAAGAGACCATAGCAATGTTAATTTTGGCCTCTTTGGAGATATCCCGTATCGATGTACCCTCAAATCCTTTCTCAGAAAATAGCCTTTCTGCAACATTAAGAATCTGAATTTTTTTATCGTTCAATTCGATGTGTGACATGGTATTGTTTCTAATCGGATGCAAAATTAAACACTTGTTTAATTTAAACACTTGTTTAATTTTATTTTAACACAATATTAACATAAAGCGTTTTCGATAATTTATGTTAAATCGGGCATTAATTAGTTAAAATAAAAAAGCTGAAACACCTTAGTATTTCAGCTTTTATCTAGTTTTTATGCTCTCAAATTATCTTTTGTAATTTCGATATGAGAGATAAAGAATAAAAAATCCGGCAATTAATCCAATATATAAAAGACTGCCTTCTTTCTGTTCGTATTCACTTTTATTAATTATAATCTTTCCATCTTTCTCAAGTTGAATTAGATTAATATTTATATTTTCATCTTTATTAGAATTTGCTTGATAGTAGACTTTAACCTTGTCTCCAATATTTACTTTTTGCAGTAAATCATTATAGTTTTGGGACATCCTGTAAACCCCTAAATCTTTATCTAGATTTTTTAAAGATATAAAAAAGACATCTGATTTTTGTCCTTTACTTCCATAATGAATATTAATCCCTTTGTCGATTATTATACTTTCAAACTTATCTTGCTTTGATAAGTCAATATTTCTTTTTTCGTAACCTATATAAGCTAAAAAGAAAAATAATATAGAAAATAATCCCGCAGTAATTGAGTTTATTAGCTGTTTAGTTTTCTTAGTCATGAAAGATGTATTTATCGAATCTCTCCAACAAATTCTTCAATTTTTCCGCTTCCTTTTTCACTCAAATGTTTGATAAAGGCACTTCCAATAATAGCGCCTTTTGCATACTTTGTTGCCTGATTAAAAGTTTCTTTATTCGAAATTCCGAAACCAACTATTTGAGGATTTTTTAAATTTAGATTAGCGATTCTTTCAAAATAGCTTTCTTGAACATCTCCAAAACCAGATTGAGATCCCGTAACACTTGCAGAACTTACCATGTAGATAAATCCGTTTGAAACGCTATCAATAAAACGAATACGTTCGTCTGAAGTTTGAGGCGTAATTAAGAAAACATTTATCAAACCATATTTTTCAAAAATCGCTTTGTATTCATCTGCATAAACATCAACTGGAAGATCTGGAATAATTAAACCGTCAATTCCGATTTCAGCACATTTCTGGCAAAAAGCTTCAACTCCGTATTGTAACATCGGATTAAAGTATCCCATCATAATCAACGGAATTTTTACGCTTTCGCGGATGTTCTTCAGTTGATCAAAAAGAATTTGCGTTGTCATTCCGTTATGAAGCGCTGTTGTCGAACTAGCCTGAATAGTCGGCCCGTCTGCCAAAGGATCACTAAAAGGGAGTCCAATTTCAATTAAATCCACTCCGTTTTTTTCTAAATCCTGAATAATCTGTACGGTATCATTTAAGTTCGGATATCCCGCAGAAAAATAGATCGAAAGGATCTTTTTATCTTCTTGTAATTTTTGAGTTATTCTGTTCATTTTTATATTTTTTCTCCTGCAAGGTTTTCAAAACCTTGTAGGTATGTTTATATTTTCTTTTTTGCCAAAGATTAAAAGCTTATTTCACGCAGATTTATATTGATTTAAGCTGATCTTCGCAGATTTTTTTAGATGCTTTTAATAAAATCTCTATTAATCTGCTAGATCTGAGAGAGAAAATCTTTTCTAATCTGTGAAATCTGTGGCAATATATTTTAAAATTTTATGATTTGGCTTTCCCAATCATTACCTTTTTTTTCAACCAACAACAATCCAGAATACGAATCATTCATTTGGGCGACTAATTCTCCTTTATTATTCCAAAAAGCACTTTGGCCTGCTGATGGCGATCCCCAAGATTCTCCGCTGAAATTCGACATCAAAACATTCATTTTATGTTTTTCAGCATAATTTTGCAAATGGCTGTACGCATTCGGAATTCCGTTTGGCGAAAAGAAAATACTTGCGATATAAATATCGGTATCATTTTTAGCTGCGTTTTCTGGATGTAGCGGATTGTCAATGTCAGCGCAAATTGCAAAAGAAATATTTTGATCCTCAATCGTTAACATAGGGTTGTAATCAAACTAAGAATCGAAAAAATCACCTTCGCCTTCATGTAAAAATTGTTTCGTATAAATAGAAACAGAATCATCTGGAGCTATAATAAATTCGCCAATAAATAGTTTTGAATCTATTCGAATTGGCGCTCCAGCTATAATGACAATGTTATTTCTAACCGACAATTCTTTTAAGTGATCAATTCTATAATCATCTTCTGTAAAAACTAAAGCTTCTGCATTTTCTCTTTCGTAACCCGTAATAGATAATTCAGGAAACGCAATTAAATTAGCGCCATTTTGAGCAGCCAATTCAATAAGATGATAATGATTTAGTAAATTAGAAGATATATCTCCACGTTTTGGTTTGGTCTGCGCAGCCGCTAAAATCATTTTATATTATTTATTTTCTGTATAAACCCAAGCTACTCTTCCTGATTGAAGTTTGACCTGAACTCTTTTGTATGAATTAGACTCGAATTGATCTACTTTTAACAATTCTTGATTAGAAACTTCAAAAGCAACACCGTGTATAATGTCTTCCAAGCTTTCACTTGGTACAGCCACAACATAATCTGCCATTCCAAACTCTTCTTCAATTTGTAAACTTTTAAGTTTGAAGCCCAGTATTTGATCTGGACTGCCGCTTAAAACTTTATTAAAAATCTGCATCTGAATTTGTTTCGATCTTAATGTTCCGTAGGAGAATAATAGTTCCATAATTATGATTTTCTCTTTATTTGTTAGCGTACAGACTCCCGATAACTTTCGGGATTTGAATGCCCAAATTACAATTTTTATTACAATTTAAAGTAATCTATATAATTATCTAAATCTTTATCGCCACGACCAGAAAGACTTACTACAACAACATCTGTAGGCTTGAATTTCTTCTGATCTAAAACTGCAAAAGCGTGTGCACTTTCAATTGCTGGAATAATTCCTTCTAATTTTGTTAATTGTAGACCGGCATTCATCGCATCATCATCGGTAACTGAGAAAAATTCTCCCCTTCCTGTTTGTGCTAAATGGGCGTGCAAAGGCCCAACCCCTGGATAATCTAGACCTGCAGAAATAGAATAAGGTTCTGTAATTTGCCCATCTGGAGTTTGCATTAAAAGTGTTTTACAACCATGAATAACACCAACTTTTCCTAGTTTACTAGTTGCGGCACTGTGTCCGCTGTCAACACCTTTTCCAGCAGCTTCAACCGCAATAATTCCAACTTGTGGTTCGTGTAAAAAGTGGTAATAAGTTCCTGCAGCGTTACTTCCTCCGCCAATACAAGCTACTACATAATCAGGATTTTCACGACCTTCTTTTTCTTTTAACTGCCATTTGATTTCCTCAGAAATAATGCTTTGAAAACGTGTTACCATGTCTGGATAAGGATGAGGCCCAATGGCAGATCCGATAATATAATGTGTATCTACAGGATTGTTAATCCAGTCACGAATGGCTTCGTTTGTAGCATCTTTTAAAGTTCTTGAACCTGAAAGCGCCGGACGAACTTCTGCGCCTAACATTTTCATACGCGCCACGTTTGGTGCCTGACGGGCGATGTCTATTTCGCCCATATAAACGATACATTCAATTCCCATTAAAGCACAAACTGTTGCTGTTGCTACACCGTGTTGCCCAGCTCCAGTTTCGGCAATAATTCTTTTTTTACCCAAACGTTTTGCTAGCAGGATTTGTCCAATTGTATTGTTTACTTTGTGAGCTCCAGTATGGTTTAAGTCTTCTCTTTTTAGATAAACTTTGGTATTGTATTTCTCAGATAGACGTTTTGCAAAATACAACGGACTAGGGCGTCCAACGTAATCTTTCAACAATTGGTTGAACTCTGCTTTAAAATCAGGTTCATCCATTATACTTAAGTATTTCAGACGTAGTTCTTCTACATTTGGATACAGCATTTCTGGGATGTAAGCACCACCAAATTCTCCGTAATATCCTTTTTCGTTAACGTTAAAACTCATTTTATTTAAATTTTAAAAGTTGGCAACATCAAATTTTCGTTTGAAGATGCTTAATAAATTTTTATTTTTCAGCCCTGGTTCGATTTCAAATTTACTATTTACATCGACAGCATAAATAGGTAATTTGGTTTTTGAAATTTCTTCAATAGCTTTTAATTCATTCATTCCAATTCCGCCACTTAAAAAGAAAGGCTTTTTCGAATTGTATTTTTTTAATATGCTCCAGTCGAAAGTTGTTCCATTTCCGCCTGGTAATTTTCCTTTGGTGTCAAATAGAAAATAATCGCAGACATTTTCAAAAGGTTTTATGATTTCAAAATCGAAATTCTCATCGGCCGAAAAGACTTTAATAATTTCAATTTTTTTTGGAAGTTTTTCTTTTAATACTGAGCAAAATTCAACTGATTCTTCCCCATGTAATTGAACTGCTTGTAAGTTGTATTTTTCGACTTTTTCCAGAATTTCTTCCTGACTTTGATTAACAAAAACGCCCACTTTTTTGATTGTTTTTATCAATTCGGGAACATTCTCATTGCAATATCTAGCGGATTTTTCCCAGAAAATAAATCCCATATAATCGGGTAGGAGTGCACCTACTTCGAGGATATTTTCTGGATATTTCATGCCGCATATTTTGAGTTTCATTTTTTTATTTTTTTTGCCGCGAAGGCGCTAAGACACTAAGTTTTTTTACAAATGAGCACAAATTAAATTTGCGCCTTTGTGACTTTGTGGCAAACGTTTATAGGCCTAGCTTGTTAATAAATTCTGTTGCCGCTTGACCAGCATTATCGGTTTTCATGAAGTTTTCTCCAATTAAGAAACCTTTGTAACCGTAAGGTTTAAGTTCTTGAATGGCTTCAATTGATGAAATACCGCTTTCGGATACTTTTACAAAATCATTCGGAATTTGTGAAGCCAATTCTTTACTGAAATCTAAGCTTACTTCGAATGTTTTTAAGTTTCTGTTATTTACGCCAATCATATCTAAAGTCGGCATAATTGATTTTTCCAGTTCTTCCTGATTATGAACTTCCAACAAAACTTCTAAACCTAAGCTTTTTGCAAATTCAGATAAAGATTTGATTTCTTCAAGAGTTAAAACTGCTGCGATTAACAAAATCAAATCGGCACCATGAGCTTTTGCTTCTAAGATCTGGTATTCGTCTACAATAAATTCTTTTCGCAAAAGCGGAATATTTACCGAAGCTCTAGCCAAAAGTAAATCGTCAAGAGATCCGCCAAAATATTTACCGTCGGTTAAAACTGAAATTCCGCATGCGCCGGCATTCTCATAACCTTTAACTACTTCTTCAACTGTAAAATTATTGTTGATGATTGATTTTGAAGGAGAACGGCGTTTGTGTTCTGTAATAATTCCAGAATTGCTTTCTTTTAATTTCTGACTAAGAGAAATCGTCTGTTTTCCAAAAAAGACTGAAGCTTCTAACTGAGAAACCGGAATGATCGATTTCTTCAAAATCACTTCTTGTTTTTTGTCTATTATTATTTTATCTAAAATATTCATTATTTTGTTTGTTTCAGGTTTCAAGTTTCAGGTTCGTTCCAACAACTTGAAACTTGAAACCTGAAACTTGAAACAATTTTTTACCTGCTTAATTCTTGTAATTTCTGTAATGCTTTTAACCCTCTTCCAGACAATAAACTTTCTTTAGCCAGTTCAAATCCTTCTTTTGGAGAGCATTTCGTAACGGTCGAAATTGCCATTGCAGCATTGGCGCAAACCACATTATTCTGTGCTTCATTTCCTTTTCCAGAAATGATATTCGTGAAAATTTCTGCAGACTCTTCAATTGTTTTTCCTCCTTCAATTTCGGTTTGAGAAAGAAGACGAACACCAAAATCTTCTGGATTCAACATTCCCTCCATATGGTTGGAAATTGTTTTGGTTGGACCAGTTAATGAAATTTCATCATATCCGTCAAGCGAATGTAAGATCGTAAAATTGGTATCTGTATTTTGATATAAATAAGCATACATTCTTGCCAATTCTAAGTTGAAAACTCCAACCAATTGATTTTGTGGAAATGCAGGATTTACCATTGGTCCTAACATATTAAAGAATGTTTTTACTGCCAATTCTTTTCTAATTGGTCCAACATTTTTCATTGCTGGGTGAAATAGGGGAGCATGCAAAACGCAAATTCCAGCCTGATCAATACATTTTTCTAAAAAGGAAGGATCATTACTGAATTTAATTCCCATTTTTTCCATCACGTTGCTAGATCCAGAAATAGATGAAACTCCGTAATTTCCATGTTTTGCAACTTTTATTCCAGCTCCTGCTGATACAAAAGAAGCCAAAGTCGAAATGTTGAAAGTGTCTTTTCCGTCGCCACCCGTTCCGCATAAATCGATGGTATTGTAAGCTGATAAATCAACACGAATGCAAAGATCTAATAAAGCTTCGCGAAAGCCAGAAAGTTCATCAATTGTAATGCTTCGCATCATAAAAACAGTCAAAAATGCCGAAATCTGACTTGGATTGTATTGACCGCTTGAAATATTAATCAATACGTTTTTTGCTTCTTCTTTAGTAAGAACTTCGTGGTTGATTAATTTGTTTAATATAGTTTTCATTTTTTTAAGATTCTAAGTTGCTAAGCTTCTGAGCTACTAAGTTTTTTACTGTTACTGAAATTGAATGCTGTTTTTAATGTTCGTTTCCTTGATAAATCCACATGGGTTCTGTTTTTCCAGCTCTTTCGAAACCATTTTTTTTATAAAAATCAACCGATTTCCCATCTGCCGTTAGCATTTGCATATGAAAGTGACTGTATTTCTCTTGCATTTTATCCAAAATCAATTTTCCAATTCCTTTCCCTTGATATTCAGGAAGTACTAGCAAATGTAGATAATAAACAGTCAAGAATCCATCAGAAATCGCATTCCCAAGTCCAACAAGTTTTTTGCCTTCCCAAGCCGTTACTAATGTTTCCGAATTTAATAATCCGTTGTACAATTCGTTTGGTTTGCTAGCAGAACTCCATTCATTTGCTTTATATAAAACCAAAACATCTTCAATATTGATATCTCGGGTTTCTAAAATTGTTATTTCCATTTTTTAAGGTTTCAAGTTGCTAAGGTTCTGAGATATTATGTTTTTTGTTTCAAGTTTAAGGTTTCAAGTTTTCTGCGACTGAACACTAAAACTCTGAACACTGATCACTAATTACTGAACACTGATCACTAACTCTTAATCCAATTCTCCAAAATCCTTTTTCCGTTTGGTGTAAGAACGCTTTCTGGGTGAAACTGAACGCCTCTCACGTCATAAGTTTTGTGTCTTAAAGACATAATTTGTCCGTTTTCGTCTACCGAAGTTGCTTCTAAATCTTCAGGTAAATTGCTGTCGACAACCCATGAGTGATATCTTCCCACTTCAAATTCTTTTCCTAAACCTTCAAACAAAATTTCGTCGTCTACTAAAGTTTTTACATTTGTAGCAACTCCGTGGTACACTTTATCAAGGTTAGAAAGCGTTCCTCCAAAAACTTCTCCAATGGCTTGTTGCCCTAAACAAACCCCAAGAATACTTTTTGTCGGACTATATTTTTCGATTACTGCTTTTAACAAACCTGCTTCATCTGGAATTCCAGGCCCTGGAGAAAGTAAAATTTTATCAAAAGATGCAATTTCATCAATATCAAATTCGTCGTTTCTGTAAACGGTAACTTCGCAGTTTAAATCTTCTAAATAGTGCACTAAATTGTAAGTGAAACTATCGTAATTGTCTATAACTAAAATCTTTTTCATTTTTTTTAAGGTACTAAGTTGCTAAGATTCTAAGGTTCTAAGTTTCCTAACTTGAAACTTGAAACAAAGAAAACCTGAAACTAAATTTCTATTTTTCTCGAACGTATTTTTCTATAATAACACGATCTACTCCTAATTTTTCTATTTTTTCTACACCTTTCTGAATTAAAGTGTCGTTTTGAACTTTCACAACAAATTCAAATTTGTTGTTTTCCCAATCGCGGTTGTTAAAGAACTCTAAGTTTTCTGTATATATACTGTCTTTTAAAGTATATTTTCCGCCGCCTCCAAAGAACAATGCTACTGTTGAATCTTTTCCATTTTTCAAATCATGATTAAAAAAAGCAAAATGTGTATCGTTAATAATCTTAATCATTTTTGTTTTAGTATTGAAAGTTGAAAAAGTCGAATCTTTCTCAGTTGTTTCAGCTGATATAAGACGCCAGGTTCCTTCAATCGGATTGTGCTTTTTTTCTGAATTACAAGATGTCATCGTAATGATTAAAACTAAAATTGATACTGCTTTTTTCATGGTTTTATATTTTGTGGTTTTATATTTTATGGTTAATTGTTTCAGGTTTCAAGTTTCAAGTTTTCTGCGACTGAACACTAAAACTCTGAAAACTGAACACTGATGACTAAATTTTCTCTGCCATTTCTAGTGCTGTATTTAGTGCTCTTAATTTATTATAAACTTCCTGCATTTCGCTTTCTTCGTCAGAACTTGCTACAATTCCGGCTCCAGCTTGACAATGCAATTGATGATTTTTAGAAAGGAAAGTTCGAATCATAATGGCGTGATTAAAGTTTCCTTCAAAATCCATAACTCCAATTGCGCCTCCATAAAAATTACGATTTGTTTTTTCGCAATCTTCAATTAACTGCATTGCTCTGTGTTTAGGCGCACCGCTCAAAGTTCCTGCTGGGAAAGTGTCTGCTACAACTTGCATTGTAGTTGCTTTGTCGTGCAAATGTCCCGTAACTTTTGAAACTAAGTGTATTACGTGAGAGAAAAACTGTACTTCTCTATATTTTTCTACATTGACATCGTGACCATTTCTGCTTAAATCGTTTCTTGCCAAATCAACAAGCATAACATGCTCGCTATTTTCTTTTTTATCTTCTGAAAGTTCTTTTGCTAAAAGAGCATCGCGTTCGTCATTTCCAGTTCTTTTAAAAGTTCCTGCAATTGGGTGAATTTCGGCTTTTCTATCTTTTACGATAATTTGTGCTTCTGGCGAAGAACCGAATATTTTGAAATCTCCATAATCAAAGAAAAATAAATACGGAGAAGGGTTGATGCTTCTTAAAGCTCTATAAACATTAAATTCATCTCCTTTGAAGCCTTGAGTAAATCGGCGAGAAAGAACTAATTGGAAAACATCTCCACGGTAGCAATGTTTTTTGGCTAAAGCCACATTGGTTTTAAATTCCTCATCGGTTAAGTTAGAGAAACCTTCGCCTTCTTTAGAAAATTTATAAGAAGCTATATTTCTAGATTGTAATAATTGCTCGATTTCTGAAATATTGTTTTTTCCGTCTAGACTATGGCAAAAAATATAAGCTTCATTTTTAAAGTGATTGATTGCAATAATGTTCTGATAAACGGCATAAAAAATATCTGGAATAGAAGTCGCGTTGTCTTTTTTTGCAATAGATATTTTTTCGAAATAACGAACAGCATCGTAAGAAATGTATCCGAATAAACCGTTATTGATGAATTTAAAATCGTTTTTTTCTGATTTAAACTGACTTGAAAATTCCTGAATTACCTGAGGAATATTTGTTGAAGCATCAATATTGATTTTTTCTGAAGTTCCGTCAGGGAAAGTTTTAGAAATAACTTCATTTTCTATTTTGATTGTAGCAATCGGATTGCAGCAGATATAAGAAAAACTGTTGTCATTTCCATGATAATCACTACTTTCTAGTAATAAACTATTTGGGAATTTATCTCTGATTTTGAAATAAATACTTACTGGCGTTACAGTATCTGCCAGAATTTGTTTGTAATGTGTATTAAGAATAAAAGGTTTCAAAATATATAGTTTTATGTTGTTCTGTTAATTTATTTTCAATTTGATCCAAAAAAAAGGGCTTGTCGTGATGACAAGCCCTTTATATTTTATAGTTTTAACAATACCATAGGAAGCTTCGTTCACGACGTCTGACGTAAATTGCTCCACCACCAAGTATTGTTTAAAATTGTTCTCATTTCTTTATTTTGATGTCACAAAGATATAAATGTAATTTTAATTAGAGTACATAAAATTTGAAAAAAATCTTTTCGTATTTGTGAAATTTGTTAAATTTTAATTCAAAGGATCTCTATAACTCCTTAGTTACCACTTGCTACCGTGTTATTTACATTTAGTCTAAAATCTGGATTTCCTTTAATATTTGGAATAGCAAATAGCTCGCTAAGTTTCATTTTTGTATACTCTATTCCGTAAGCTGGGTTACCATAATAATTTTTTATGCCAGGAATATTGCTTCCAGATTCACTTTCAATTTCTCCTTGACAATTGTTTGCAATTACATTTTTAAAAGTGATTTTTGATAGATTAGCTTCACCATTTCCGATATTTCCTTCCAATAAAATAAAAGGAGCAAATCCAGAAACAACACTATTGGTTAAATTGAAATAGGTATTTTCTTTAATGTAAGCAGATTCTCTAACCAAACCTTGATTGTTTTCTTCTAAATTAACCAATGTGATATTGTTGGCATTTATTTTAGTCATTTTTTTAGTCATGTCTGTAGCAGCAACTTTTTCGTATGAATCTACCTCAAAACATCTTGAACCTGAAATATCTGAAGAAAACGGATGGCGAACGGCAATACTATTACTAATGTTAATTTGAGCACCTTGGGTAAAATCAAAATCATCATCTGTTGTTCTAAATGAAACCAAATTGCTCAGATTTAAATCTCCACCATAACATTCGAAAGAATCATCATTCGAAAAGCTAACTTGAACATGACTAACAATTGTTTTTCTTCCAACGCCAGCAAGAGAAAGACCATTTAATTCTTTAGAAGCGCTTAATTTTCTTCCAGCATATTCGATTCTCACGTATTTAATAATTCCCGAGTTATCTTCTGGATCTTGGCCTCCATAGTGATTTAAGGTTGGATTTAAATCGAAAGGCAATGTATGTATACCTCCAAGAGAGTTTATTGGAGCTTTTCCTAAAACAATAATTCCGCCCCAGTCACCTGGTTTTCTATTGTTTATTTCATTTTCAGAAGTAAAAATAATCGGATCGGTTTCTAATCCTTCAGCTATAATTTTAGCTCCATTTGTAATTACAAGAGTTCCGCAGGTTTTATCGTCTCCTCGTATTACAGTACCAGGCTCGATTGTTAAAGTTGCATTATTTGTAACGTACACAACACCAACTAGATGGTAAATATTACGCTTTGACAATCGAGTATCTTTGTCGATTGTTCCCGCAATTATATTGGTTGCTTCGCCATAATCATTAGCAGCTGGTTTAAAGCTCGTCCAGTTAGTCATCCAGTTAGAAGTTCCAACGATTCCTTTTGGTTGTTGTTGAGCTTGTGCGAAAAAGCTGATAATGAAGATTATAGATGCAAAATGTAATTTTGTTTTCATAACTATGATTTTAATTTCTAGTTTTTGATTTTTTTAATTGTCCCAAAAATAGAAGCCGTATGTTAATCAAAGTCCTGATGCTTATTACGAAAGAGTTACTATATTATTAAGAATGTTAAGATTTTGGAAAGAGTTAAAGTATTTTTGGTCATAAATGCCTATTTCAAAATTATTTGCAATTGAATTTTCATTTGAAGATAATTTGTAACTTTGATAAAAATAAAAGAAATGGATTTAGATACTCGAAAAGTGATTTTTATTAGAGACTTTCTTAAACTTGAAAGTGAGAAAGCAATTTCTCAATTTGAGAAACTGTTAAAAAAGGAAATTAAAGCAGATTTAGAATTAAAGCCAATGTCTATTGCTGAATTTCATAAACGAATAGATGCTTCTATAGACGATTCAAAAAATGGAAGAATTACAGATGTTGATGAATTAATTTCTGAAATTGAGAAATGGAGTTGAAAATTTATTGGACTGATTTTGCTAAAGCTGAATTAAAAAAGATTTTTGATTATTATAAGAAGGAAGCTAGTTTAACTGTTGCAAAAAAACTTGTAGTCGGAATTACCAGAGAGACTCTGAAATTAAAACCACACTCAACAAATGCGATAGGACAAAAAGAAGAACTTTTAGAAAGTTACTCTGAAGAGATACGATATTTGGTTTATAAAATTATAAAATTATTTATTGGATTAATTTAAAGAAAAATTCAATTGAAATTTTAGATGTATTTGATACAAAACAAAACCCAATAAAAATTAATAGAAGTACATAAATAAGCAAACCCCAACAGTAAAAAAACTGTTGGGGTTTATTGTATTTCTGAATTAGTAAGCTTGAAATATTAGAATTTTAAAGCTACAGCCAATTCGAATTCGTCATTGATAGTTTTGTCTCCTAAGCCGTCGAAGAAGCTACCTGAACCGTATTTAATATCGTATTTAGTTCTGTCAACTTTGAAAGCAGTTGTAGCAGTGTTTCCTTTTACAGTGATATCGAAAGTTACTGGTTTAGTGATTCCTTTGATAGTTAAGTCTGCAGTTACAGTATAAACGTCAGCAGATTTTGCACCGATAGTTTTGAAAACTAATTTTGAAGTTGGGAATTTGTCAGTTCCGAAGAAATCGTCAGCTTTTAAGTGACCGTTTAATTTTCCTTGGTATTCTCCAGTTAAATCTGTAGAAGTTAATGAAGTCATATCAACTGTAAAGCTTCCTCCAGTTAATTTTTTTCCTTTGAAAACTACAGAACCTTCTTTGAAGTTTACTGTTCCAGAGTGCTCTCCAGTTACTTTTTTACCTACCCATTTAATAGTAGATGCTTTTACGTCGATTTTTTTAGTTTGAGCATTTACTGAGATACTAGCTGCTGCTACGAATAATGCTATTGCAATAGTTTTTAAATTTTTCATGTTTTTTAAAATTAAAATTTGAATTTGATTAATAAATAATTATAGAGTGATAAATAATTCTTCGTGTGATTTTCTAACTTTTTTCTGGTGTTGAGATTTATCCTCATCATGTCTGTAACCTACAGTTGCAATTACAGAAGCATTTAGACCTAATTTGTCAAAACCTAAAATTTCGTTGAAAGAAGCTGCGCTGAAACCTTCCATTGGAGTAGCATCAATTTTTAATTCGGCAGCTGCATTTAATAAGTTTCCTAAAGCTAAATAAGTTTGTTTTGCCGTCCAGATGTGTTTTGCGTCTTCAGATAAATTTGAAATTACACCTTTCATCATATCGCTAAATCCACCTAAAGCTTCAGCAGGAACGCCTCTTACTTCGCTAATATTGTTGATGTATTTGTCAACAGAACCTCCGTCAAGGCTTAAATCATTTGCAAAAATGAATAGGTGAGAAGCATCTGTAATTTGAGTTTGTCCCCAAGCTGCTCCTTTTAATTTTTCTCTTAATTCTGGATTTTCAACAATAACTACTTTATAAGGTTGTAATCCGTATGAAGAAGCACTTAATCTTACTGCTTCTTTTAATGTATTTAAATCAGCATCTGATATCTTTTTTGAAGCATCATATTGTTTGACTGCGTATCTCCAATTTTGATTTTCTAAGAAATTGCTCATAGTTTTTATTATTTTATTTGTTGGTTCTATATTTTTCTAATAATTGATTTAAGAAAACTAATTCTTCTGGTTGTAAATTGTTAGCAAACGTTTGTTCATGCTCATCTACTTTCGGATCTAATTCTTTTAAAACATCTAATCCTTTTTCTGTAATCGAAACTTCAATTTTTCTTCGATTATCAGGACAGACATTTCGAGTTACAAAATCCTTCAGTAATAACTTGTCTACCAAACGTGTTGTGTTGCTTGTTTTAGCAAGCATTCGCTCTTGTATCACGCACATATTAGCAGGTTTTCCTTTTTGTCCTCTTAATATACGCAACACATTATACTGCTCTCCAGATAAATCATACGGTTTAATCAACTCGTTGAAATGATCCTGAATCACATTTTGCGTGTACATGATATTCAGAATAACTTTTTTCGCATTATCCATCTTAACCGTACTCTTAATAACCTCTTCAATTGTCATAGTCGTAAGTGTATAATTTGTATATACAAATGTATAGCTTTTAATAGTTGTATATACAAATATTGTGTTAATTATTTGTTAACATGTTTAATTGCGCTTTTTGCAAGAACTAATAGACTCGTTTTTTGATACTAAAATTAATCTAATTTTTCAATATAACGATCTGATATATTGCGAATTAATGATTTTTTAAAATCAAGAAGCAATTTTGATTTATACTATTTTTTAAATGGCTTTTTGTAAGAAGACTTTAAAACAAAAGTTATTGAAGATAGGCTGAATTTACCGTTTATTGGAATTCCGAGAGAAGAAAACCGTTTGCAATTTGTCTGAAATTGGCAATTTCTGTGTTAATCCAAGCTTCATCATGTTTTAATTCTTTAGCTAGTACTCTTGCTGTTTTCTCAGAAACTTCAATTGCAGCTCTTGCATCTAAGAACAATAAACGAACTCTTCTTGCTAAAATATCATCTACCGTTCTTGCCATTTCATAACGGATAGCCCAAACAATTTCTGCCATCGTAAATTCGTGATCAGGATGCAGTTTTTCTTTTAACTCTTGTTTGCTTTCTTGTAATTCAATTATTTTAGGAATATCAGTACCATATATATAAAGGTGATTTTCTCTATCTAAAGAATTCGTAGATTTATTTCCATGAATGGGAAGATGTTCTGTGCAACATTCCTTTGGAGATAATTTTCTGGTTTTGATTGCTTTATCCATAATATCTTCAGCAATTTTTCTGTACGTTGTCCATTTTCCTCCTGTAATGGTAATTAGCCCCGTTTCTGAAACTATAATTTTATGACTTCTAGAAACTTCTTTGGTGCTTTTACCTTCTTCTTTGGGAGCAGCCAATGGGCGCAATCCTGCAAAAACAGAAAGAACATCTGTTCTTGTGGGTTTCTTGGTTAGAAAACGTTGCGCTGTTTCGAGAACAAATTGAATTTCGCTTTCTAAAGCAATGGGTTCTAAACTTTGTTTTTTAATTAAAGTATCGGTCGTTCCAACTACAACACGATTATGCCACGGAACAGCAAATAAAACTCTTCCGTCTTTTGTTTTTGGAATCATTAAAGCATGATCTCCAGGCAAAAAAGATTTGTCAAATACCAAATGTATTCCCTGACTAGGAACAATGTATTTTTTATAAACATTATCATTGAGCTTCATAATAGCATTTGTAAAAACACCTGTCGCGTTAATTATGGCAGTACCTTTTACATCCTGCTTAATTCCGCTTTCCTGATCTTGAATTTGAACACCAATAACTTGGTTTTTGTCGTCTTTTAGCAAATTGACAACTTTTACATAATTCAAAACACAAGCTCCGTTTTCTACAGCCGTTTGAGCAAGGTTAATTGCTAAACGAGAATCATCAAATTGTCCATCATGATAAATAACGCCATTCACCAATCCATTTTCTTCTACGTTTGGAAGCATTTCAATAGTTTTCTTTTTCGAAAGATATTTAGAACTTCCTAAACTAAGGCAACCGGACAATAAATCGTAAATCTTTAATCCGATGGTATAAAAATAACCGCTAAACCAATGATAATTTGGAATAACAAAGGATTGGTTTTTAACTAAATGATTTGCATTTTGCGCTAATAATCCTCTTTCTTTTAATGCTTCTCTAACTAAATGAACATCGCCTTGAGCCAAATATCTTACACCGCCATGAACCAATTTGGTACTTCTGCTAGAAGTTCCTTTTGCAAAATCTACAGCTTCAAATAATATTGTTTTGTAACCGCGACTTGCAGCATCAATTGCAGTTCCGAGTCCGCTTGCTCCACCACCTATAATTATTACGTCCCATTTTTCAGTATTTTTAAGTTTGGCTAATTGTTCGGAACGATTCATGTTTTGGCTTTAAAAATTTATTTTTAGGGAAATGTTGTTGAAAGCAAACTTAACGAAATGAAATTAAAAATTGATGAAGAAAAAGTTTTTGGTTTGTTTGGTTTTGTTTCAGGTTTCAAGTTTCAAGTTGATTAACATTGAACATATCTAACCGCAAAGTGCGCAAGGTTTTTTTAGGAACAAGACTTTTATAAAGTGCAAAGTTCGCAAAGCTTTGTAAATAAAACTTTGCGAACTTTGCGTATATTTTAGTGTGCTTTGTGAATAATAAAAATTGATAAAGAAAAGGTTTCTGGTTTTTCTTTGTTTCAAGTTTCAGGTTTCAAGTTGATTAACATTGAACATATCTAACCGCAAAGTACGCAAGGTTTTTTTAGGAACAAGACTTTTATAAAGCTCAAAGTTCGCAAAGCTTTGTAAATAAAACTTTGCGAACTTTGCGTATATCTTAGCGTGCTTTGCGGTTAAATCAACCTGAAACTTGAAACAAATTAAACCTGAAACAAATTTTAATGAGGCAGTTTATCCTTAATCAAACCATAAACCCAAGTTCCCGCAATTGCGCTTATTAAAGTCACAACAATTACAGTTGCACCCGTACCGATTTGAGCAAAAAGCGAACCAGGACAAGCTCCAGTAATTGCCCATCCGAAACCGAATAATAATCCGCCATAGATTTGTCCTTTGTTGAAAGTCTTTGGCTGGATTTCGATTTTTTCGCCATCAAGAGTTTTGATATTAAATTTTTTAATCAATTGTACTGAAATTAATCCAACAGCAACAGCACATCCAATTACGCCATACATATGGAACGATTCCAGATTGAACATTTCTTGAATACGAAACCAACTTATGATTTCTGCTTTTACGAATACAATTCCGAAAAAGATTCCAACAATTAGATATTTTAGGTTTGCAAATCCTGTTTCTTTTTTCTGGCTTGCGTTGATTCCTTCGCCGTCTATATTTTTATTTTCTAAACTCATTTTTGAAATTTTAAAGTGAAAGAATATAAGGTAAAATCAAAAGTGCCATTACAAAACCGCCAATCATAAAACAGATTGTTGCTACCAATGATGGCCATTGTAAGTTTGATAATCCCATAATCGCGTGTCCGCTTGTGCATCCGCCAGCGTAACGTGTTCCGAAACCTACTAAAAATCCGCCCACCACAATCATGATAAATCCACGAAGCGTTAATAAACTTTCCCAAGAAAATAATTGCGATGGAACTAAACCAGTGTGGTCAGTAATTCCGTAAGTCGCTAATTTCTCCGATAATTCAGGAGCAATTTCTACAGGATTTGGATTTGATAAAAAGTGAGCCGCAATAAAACCACCGAAAAATATTCCAAGAACGAAGAATAAATTCCAGCTTTCTTTTTTCCAGTCGTATTTAAAAAACGAAATGTTTGCAGGAATACAAGCTGCACAAATATGACGAAGCGAAGAACTAATCCCGAAAGATTTGTTTCCGATAATTAATAAAATTGGAACTGTTAATCCAATCAGCGGGCCAGCAACATACCAAGGCCAAGGTTCTTTAATGATTTCAAGTATACTCATTTACTTTTAAAATTTAGATTTTTTTTATTTTCACCATTAAGATATTAAGTTAATTAAGTTGGAATGCTTAATTTTTCTTAGCCTTCTTTGAAAAGTTTCATTAAGCTCAAAAACTTAATTAACTTAATATCTTAATGGTGAAAAAATTACACGTTATAGTGTTTTGCTTTGACAAACAAAATCCGATTTTGGAACATTGGTTTTAGAAATCGATCCAAAACCGCCTTCAACTTCAGAGAAATTTCTGAAACCTCTTGCTTGAAGGATAGAAGCTGCAATCATACTCCTGTAGCCTCCTGCGCAATGCAAATAAAAATGCTCGTTTGGATCAATGTCTTTTACCCAGTCATTAATATAAGCCAAAGGTTTGCTGTAAGCGTCATCAATATGTTCTGCTGCGTATTCTGTTTCTTTACGGATATCTACGACTTTATCTTCGCCAAATTTAAACTCGTTAGCAAATTGCTCAGCAGTAATTCTGTTAACAGTATCAATCTCAAAACCTTCATTTTGCCAAGCTTCAAAACCGCCTTCCAAATGCCCAATAATTGTATCAAAACCTACACGGCTTAAACGCGTTACAGTTTCTTCTTCCATGCCAGCCGCAGTAACCAGAATAATTGGCTGTTTTACATCGGCAATTAAAGTTCCAACCCACGGCGCAAAATCACCATTGATTCCGATATTGATAGATTGCGGAATAAATCCTTTGCTGAAATCTGCTGCGCTTCTTGTGTCTAGAATTAGAGCGCCAGTTTCTTCAGCAACTGCTTCAAATTCTTTTACATTTATCGCTTTCATTCCGTTGTGTAAAACCGTTTCAAAGCTTTCGTAACCTTGTTTATTCATGGCAACGTTCATGCTGAAGTAGGCTGGAGGAGGCAATAATCCATCCGTTACTTCTTTGATGAATTCTTCTTCGGTCATGTTAGCACGCAAAGCATAATTTGTTGCTTTTTGATTTCCGATTGTTGAAACCGTTTCTTTGCTCATGTTTTTTCCGCAAGCGCTTCCCGCACCGTGCGCAGGATATACAATTACGTCATCAGCCAAAGTCATGATTTTATCTCTTAACGAATGATATAAAATTCCAGCCAATTGATCTTGTGTCATTCCAGCTGCTTTTTGAGCCAAATCAGGGCGGCCAACATCTCCGATAAATAAAGTATCACCAGAAAAAATAGCGTGATCTTTTCCGTTTTCATCAATCAGTAAAAAAGTAGTACTTTCCATGGTATGACCTGGAGTATGTAGTGCTTTAATTGTTATTTTTCCGATTTTGAATTCCTGACCGTCTTTGGCAGAAATGCAGTCAAATTCGCAAGCAGCATTTCGACCGTAAACGATTGGAGCTCCGGTTTCTTTGCTTAAATCAACATGACCTGAAACGAAATCGGCGTGGAAATGCGTTTCAAAAATATATTTCAGTTTAACGCCATCACGCTCTAAACGATCCAGATAAGGCTGAATTTCTCTAAGCGGATCAATAATGGCCGCTTCGCCATTTGAAGTGATATAATATGCACCTTGAGCAAGGCATCCGGTGTAAATTTGTTCTATTTTCATGATAGGTATTGTAAAATGATGGGTTACAAAGGTAACTTTGTTTTTTAAAAAAATAGGTGACTAATGTTACAGAAATTAGGTTTTTGTGTAAAAAAAAGTGGTGTTTGTCATATTCGGTTGAGATAAATTAAATTTAAAGTTGAGCAATTACGCTTTAAGCTTTAATTTTGCATATGACGAATGTCATTTTAAAACAAAAAATAAAATGAACACACAAGACTTATTGGATCAAATTGCTTTTATAAAAGAAATTGACAAAGTAAAATACATTCAGCGCAAGACAAAATTATTCAACAGCGACAGATGTGAAAATGATGCAGAACACAGTTGGCATTTGGCTTTAATGGCAATTGTTTTGGCAGAACATTCCAATGAACCGATTGATGTTTTGAAAGTGGTGAAAATGGTTTTGATACACGATATCGTAGAGATTGACGCAGGAGATGTTTTTATTTATGATACTGTGAAAAGTCATGATAATACAGATGAAGAACGTTTGGCGGCAAATAGAATCTTTGGTTTATTGCCAAAAAGTCAAGCGGAAGAATTAATTGCCATTTGGGAAGAATTTGAAGCCGGAGAAACCAATGAAGCCAAATTTGCAAAATCAATGGACAGATTAGAGCCTTTATTGCAGAACACATCAAACAATGGCGGAACTTGGAAAGAGTTTGGAGTGAAGTACGATAAAGTTTATGAGAAGAAAAGCGTCATTAAAAATGGTTCAGCATCTTTATGGAATTACGCTGAAGGTTTGATTAATGAAAGTGTTGAAAAAGGGATTTTAGAAAAATAATAAAACAGAACCCAAGTAATCAAAATCAAATATAGCCTGCGGTTTCAACCGCAGGAAACGTATTTAGGATTGTGGATTATGAATTGCGTTCCTGCGGTTGAAACCGCGGGCTATGTTTCATACGATATCTATACACAATATTGTCATTTCGACCGAAGGGAGAAATCTTCGTAAGAAGCTCGACAAAGAATGGCTTCTCGTTGCGGAGTTACTTGCGGAGATTTCTCCTTCGTCGAAATTGTAAAGGTTAGATAATTCGGTAACAAAATTTAACTTTAATAAATTTTGTTGCGATGAGAAATAACAGTCAGGATTCGACATTAGAGAGAAACTATTTAGAGAAATATCGTTTTTTAATAAGAGAATACGAGCAGGTAAAAAACAAGACTCATCCAGTGCATAAAAAAGCAATGGATTTTTACACAGCAAATGATACCTGCCGAAAAAGTTTTTTAAAGTATTATAACCGCTATAAGCAAAGTGGTAAGGCTGTAGATTTATTGCCTCAAAAGCGAGGTCCAAAATATAAAACCAGGCGCCCTTTGCCTTTTATAGAGCAAAAAGTAGTTGAATTAAGAGAAAAAGGAAACAACAAATATGAAATTGTTAGTATCTTAAATCCCAAATTAGGAAAACATACACCATCATATTCTGGAGTTTATAATATTTTAAAACGGCATAAAATAAATAGATTAACTCCGAAGATTAAAAAGAATCATCAGAAAATAATCAAAGAAAGAATGGGACAGCTGGGTCATATTGATTGCCATTACTTAAGTAAAAGCATAATTCGCGGAGAAAACAAAAAACTGTATTTAGTCTGTGTAATTGATGATTACAGCCGGATTGCCTGGGCAGAATTGGTTCCCGATATAACCAGTTTAACCGTAATGTTTGCTTCATTAAAATGCTTAAATATTCTAAGCAGCCATTATGAAATAAAATTTGAAGAGTTATTATCTGACAATGGAGCTGAATTTGGAATTAAAACAAGCAAGGTAAAAAATCAGCATCCTTTTGAAAGAATGCTTATGGAACTTGGGATTGTACACAGATACACCAGACCTTACCGTCCGCAGACAAATGGTAAAGTAGAGCGATTTTGGAGAACTCTGGAAGAGGATTTATTACGAGATACTGACTTTGATTCTCAAGAAGAACTAAAAGAGGAACTGCTGCAATATTTATATTATTACAATCATGAAAGACCACATCAGGGAATTGATGGAAAAAAGCCAATTGAAATGATAAATACGTTACCGAAATAAGTAACTTTTACAGAAATGACAAAACAATACGCAAAAAATATATACTAAGAAACTTTGTCAAAGTTCAAAACTTTGACAAAGTTGTAATGACAAGTGTCATTTCTACCCTTTAAATTGTTGAAAAGTTTAACAAATATCGGGCGATAAACTTTTTTTAAAGGACGTTAATTCGGGTTCTAATGGTTAAATTTGTGGAACTTCATAAACAAATTACCATTATGGAAGAAATGCTCTTTTATGATCGAATGCAATTTGCCTTCACGATCACTTTTCATTATCTTTTTCCGCAACTTACAATGGGTCTTTCTTTGATCATTGTGTACTTTAAGTGGAAATATCTCAAAACTAAAGACGAACAATACAATCACGCCACCCATTTCTGGATGAAAATCTTCGCTCTCAATTTTGCAATGGGCGTTGTAACGGGAATCCCTATGGAGTTTCAGTTTGGAACCAACTGGGCTAAATTCTCCGAATTAACGGGCGGAATTATTGGGCAGACATTGGCAATGGAAGGAATGTTTTCTTTCTTTCTTGAATCTTCTTTCCTCGGATTATTTTTATTTGGAGAAAAACTACTCGGGCATAAATGGCATTTTGTAACGGGATTATTAATCATGATTGGTTCGTGGGCGAGCGGTTACTTAATTATTGCGACACATTCTTGGATGCAGAATCCTGTGGGTTACGAAATCTTAGAAAACGGAAAATTTGTTCTGAATAATTTTCAAGCCTTATTCTTAAATCCTTGGCTTTGGCCGTCTTATTTACACAATCAAGCGGCTTCTTTGGTAACCAGTTCTTTTGTTGTAGCTGGAATTGGAGCTTTTTATATTTTAAGTAATAAAAATGTTTCTTTTGGGAAATTGTTCTTAAAAACAGGTGTTATTTTCGGATTGATTTCGAGTGTAATTGTGGCTGTTCCAACAGGAGATTTATTGGCTAAAAATGTAGTAAAATATCAACCGGTAACTTTTGCGGCTATGGAAGGGATTTTTCATACCGAGAAAAAAGGTTCCGAAATTGTTTTAATCGGACAGCCCGATGTGAAAGACAAAAAATTGGACAACAAAATTGCCGTTCCTAATATTTTGAGTTTTTTGACTTATGGAAATTGGGATCAGGAAATAAAAGGTTTAGATCAGTTTGAAGAAGATTTGCATCCAACTAATATTTCTGGTTTGTATTATGCATACCACATCATGGTTGGACTCGGAACCGTGTTTATCGGATTAATGGTGCTTTCGCTTTTCCAATTAGTAAGAGGAAAATTATTTGAAACCAAATGGATATTATGGTCTTTGATGTTCATGATGCCGTTTCCGTACATTGCCAATACAACAGGCTGGTACACGGCAGAATTAGGAAGACAGCCTTGGTTGGTTTATAATTTATTACGAACTGCAGAGGGAGCTTCACCAACGGTTTCATCGGGAAATACCTTGTTTACATTGCTTGGTTTTATTGGTCTATACCTTTTGCTGGGAATGCTGTTTTTACTTTTGGTTGGAAAAATTATTAATAAAGGCCATCATAATGTGAACCTTTCATCAGAAAAAATATAAGTATGGAATTTTTTTGGTACGTAGTTTTAATGGGAATTTTGGCTGTTTATCTGGTTTTAGATGGCTATGATTTTGGTGCAGGAATTATTCATTTATTTTTTGCCGATACAGAAAAAGATAAAAAGGCAATTACAAATGCCATTGGTCCGTTTTGGGATGCCAATGAAGTTTGGCTAATTGCGGCAGGAGGGGTTTTGTTTTTTGCTTTTCCAACTTTATATGCTTCTTCTTTTAGCGGATTTTATCTGCCTCTGATTATGATTTTATGGCTTTTGATTTTCCGCGCTATCGGATTAGAAATGCGTGGACAGATTCATAATCACATGTGGGAAAGTATTTGGGATAAAGCTTTCGGAATTGCGAGTTTGCTTTTGGCTTTGTTTTTCGGAATTGCTTTAGGGAATATTGTTCGAGGTGTGAATCTCGGAATGGTTCAAAACGGAGTTTCTACACAAGAAGCACATTATTTCTTTTTGCCTTTGTGGAATCCAACTTTTAGTCCGCAAGCAAATGAATTGGGAATTATTGACTGGTTTACGCTTTTCTTAGGAATTGTGAGTGTTGTGGCATTGACGATTCACGGTGCAAACTGGATTATTTATAAAACGAATTCAGCTTTAAATCCGAAATTGAAAAATGTAGTTTTTAAACTGAACTTTGTTTTGCTGATTTTGGTCTTTATTTCTTTAGGAATTTGGCATTTTATCGAACCAAGACCATTTCATAATTTTATTGAAAATCCGATTCTTTGGTTTTTTCCTTTAATGACTTTTGTTGGAATTGCGGGATTATTCAAAGTTCGTTCTTTCAAAAAAGATGGTCAAGGATTTATTTTTTCGACCTTATTTTTAGTTGGCGGATTTGCGTCTACAGCGGTTTCGATTTTTCCGAATGTTTTGCCATCCACTAATAAAGTAAATCCGTCTTTAACGATTTATAACACTGCAGCTCACGAATACGGATTAAACGCTGGTTTGAGCTGGTTTTTTATCGCTTTGTTTCTCGTAATTATTTATTTTATTATTCAATATCGCGTATTTAGTGGTAAAATGGATGATATTGGGTATGGAGAACATTGATTTTTTTATAGCCACGAATTCACGAATTTTATTTTGATTAATTAATTTTATAGCTATAGATTACACGAATTTTAGTTTCAATATAAAATGAATTGCCTCCAGTTTTAACTGGAGGTTTTTTTGTTTAGATTTGAATTAGGGCTTTAGCCAAACTTTACGATTTTGGCTAAAGCTTTTTTTTATATAGATTTGTTTACCTCCAGCTAAAGCTTGAGGCAATTGATTGAAAATATTAAAGACCAAACGTCATTTTACCTGAGTCTGCGTTAGGGATAGGAGCGGTATCTCCCGATTTAGAAAAACAAGGCTTTTTAGCCGTAGTTTTTGTTAATCGGGAATAAAGCGGATAGCCCGGCCGGAGGCAACGCCCAAAAGAATCTTCTTACTTGAGATTTTTTTATAAATAAAGTATAAGATAACTTTTACGAAAGATTTAATTACAACGGATAGTTATATTCTATAATGTTAATTGTAAGAAAAAAAAAGTGTTAATGCTTAATATTGCGTATCTAAGAATTTTTTCCCCCTAAGAATTTTTAGAAATTGATTTTTCACTAGAAGCTTAAATCTATTTTTACCTACTAAATTATTATGCCTTTAACAGTTTTTTCCGACAAGGTTAGATTTCGTTACAAATCTAAGAATTGGCAGTATCACTTTGATGAAATTAAAGAAATTGGACTGCTTAAAAAAAAGAAAAAATATTTTCTTGAAAACGGTGCTTTTTTGGCCGTAACCGCTGCGACATATTATTGCATGCTATTTTCCAACTTAATAGACTTGTATTACATTATTCCTGCAATTTTGTGCTATTCGTTTATTTTAGCTATGAGATTCTGGAACAAGGCCGAATTTGCCTATTTTGTTTTTGTAAAAGATATTTACCAGAACAAAATAAGGACTAAAATTGCCACCAAAGACCGCATATTGGTTGGCAAGCAGATCGATTCTTACATAGATCTTCAGTTTGAAAGAAGTGTAAAAAGAACTGCCTAAAAAAAATCAGAGATGTTTATATTCAGTATTTCCCGTTATGATTGCATTTTTCATAATGGCAGCTTTGATGTACGGTTATTTTATCATTACACAAAGAAAAAATTAACAAAACGCTGCGACATAAGTATTTAGTTATGAAGTAGTTTTATGATTTCCCAATAAAAATAATAGTATAGTCTTGCCGTTACATTCTAACGGCTGGCTGTTTTGACTATACATGACCACAAATCAGAAATAATATGGCCACAACAATTAAAAGTAAAATCAAAAATATTAGAGAGTTAAAAAATTATACTCAGGAATACATGGCAGAAAGATTAGGCGTAACCCAAGCTGGTTATAGTAAAATTGAAAAAGGAAAGACTTCTTTGAGTTACGAAAAATTGGTTGAAATAGGAAGAATTTTGGATGTAAGCGTAGAGGATATAATTAGTTTTGATTATGATAAATACTTTAATAATTACAACAAAATAACAGGAAACAATAACGGCAGTATTTTGATTAATGCCGATAATTCTTCGGTTTTGAAGGAGCTTTATGAAGATAAAATTCAATTGCTTGAAAAACTGCTTTCGAGAACTGAAATCGAGCTTGAAAGATATAAAGATAAATTTGGAGAAATCTGAAGGTTTTAGTTTCATCTTTGTCAAAGTTTAAAACTTTGACAAAGATTACTCTACAAGTGAAACTAAATAAAGCGTTGAAATTCTTTTTAGAATAAAACTTCTTTGGCAATGATATAAAATCCCATTACGAGCACAAACCACCCAAAAAGAGGTTTTAATTTTGTGCCGTCCATTTTTTTTGAAAGCTGGCTTCCAATAAACATTCCGATTAAAGCCATTGCAGAAACGCTTAATAAGAAACTATAGTTTATTGGTGTCCCAATGTATAGATCGCCAGCAAAACCTATTGACGAATTAATAGTGATGATTAATAATGAAGTTCCCACGGCTTGTTTCATGGGTAAATTGGCAAAAAAAAGCAAGGCAGGAATAATTAAGAATCCGCCGCCTGCACCTAGAAATCCGGTTACGATGCCGACCAAAAAACCTATAAAACTCAATTGCGAATAATTAGTATCTGTTGATTTAATTTCGGACTGATTTTTTTTAATCATAGAAATAGCTGCTGTAATCATTAGGATAGAAAAGATGATCATAATTAGAAAATCTTTTGAAACGGTATAGGAAGCAACAGAAAACAAAGTCGATGCAATTTGCGGAAATATGACTTCACGAATTATTAAAATCGAAATAACTGAGGGAACAGCAAAATACAAAGCCGATTTCAGTTTTAGGTTTCCCATTTTATAATGGCTATAACTTCCAAATAAAGCGGTTAATCCGACAATAAATAAAGAATAAGAAGTGGCCTGATCTGGATTTACTTTAAATAAATAAACTAGAATAGGAATAGTAAGAATAGAGCCTCCGCCGCCAATTAAGCCAAGCGAAATTCCGATTATGATTGAGGCAAAAAATCCTAAATATTCCATTGCATATGTTTTGATGCAAAGTTGCCTCGGAAATTAGAATCTTACAGTAACATTTATCACAGACCTAAAATAATTTTACCATTAAGATATTAAGGAAATTAAGCTATGCTTTCTTAATGAAACTTTTAAAGGTTAAGTAATATTAAGCGATCCAACTTAATTAACTTAATATCTTAATGGTTAAAATTTAGCAATTCAATCTGGTTTCGGTTGAGTTTGACCAGACCGCGCTGTTCCATTTTTTTGAGTAATCTGGAAACAACTTCGCGTGAAGTATTTAATTCGGTTGCAATTTCCTGATGCGATAAATTTACCTCAGAACACCCACAAGTATCAGAATGTCTTTTTAAGTAAAACTCTAATCTTTCATCCATAGAACGGAAAGCGATATTGTCTACCACTTCGAGAACTTCTTCAAAACGGCTTCGGTAGGTTTCAATTACAAATTCGTACCAGCTTCTATGTTCCATCATCCATTTGTCCATCAATTGCAACGGAATCATCATCACGGTTACATCTTCGACTACTTTTGCCATAATCTGGCTTTTTTCGCTTTTTGCTGTACAAATCATTGATATCGCACAAGCTTGTCCAGGCTGCAAGTAATACATTAAAAACTCTCCGCCGTCTTCACCTTCGCGATAGATTTTGATTTTACCTTTAGTTATCAAAACTGTATTTTTAATATACTGACCGGTACGCATTAAAATGGTTCCGGCTTCAAAATCTTGAAGGCTTCCGTTTTCTTCTATCGTAGCAATGAGTTCGTTCGAGAAATTAGGAAAGATGGTTTTTAATGAATGTTGCATATTGTAGATTTTTTTGCCATCAATTGCATTAATCAAAACAATTAATTATTGAGAATTCGTGTAATTGGTGGCGAATATTTTTATCAAAATCGGATAAAAATATAGGATTGTTTGCAAAGATAAGGGTTTGGAATGGGAATAATTATCAGAAAACTAGATTTAAGATTAATTTTATGTAAATGAAAAAATCCTATTTTCTATCGATTTTGTAGGCTGAATTTTTAAAAATAGTAACTAAATTTGTAATTCACTGATTATAATACTTTCTCTAAAACGTTTTCTGAGAATAATAATCGAAATCGCATTTGGTACGTTTTTTATATAGAGAAACGTCGTAATTTTACAAAAACACATTTTATTATGAATTTATCACAAGAAGATTGGGTTGCTCAGTTAGAAGCTGACGAAAATGCAGTTATACTTGACGTAAGAACTGAGGACGAATTTAATGATGGCTACATTGAGAATGCTCTAAATATTGATATCAATAAAGGGCAGGCATTTATCTATGAAATCGAAGAACTAGACAAAAATAAAAACTATTACGTATACTGTCGTTCTGGGGCTAGAAGCGCAAAAGCATGCCAGATTATGAACGAGTTGGGTATCGAAAACGCCTACAATCTGCTTGGAGGAATCCTAGATTGGGAAGGTGAAACAGTACAACCATAAATGAAGAAGAGGCAATAAAAAAGCCTCTTTTTTCTTTTGAAAATAAAATTACCAGACCATTAAACAAACCAAATTATGAGTTTTATACCAGAAGAATATCAGATTAATAGTCTGATAAATCAAGATACCTATCTTGTAAATGGAGAATTGAAACAATGGACAGGGCAAACCACACCTGTGTTTTCTACTATTTCTTCAACAGAAAAGTATTCGCCGACTTTATTAGGATTTATCCCTTTTATGGAGAAAAAGAAGCAGCAGAAGTTGTCGAAGCTGCTACCAATGCATACGATATGGGACAAGGCTTATGGCCGACTATGAAAGTGGTTGATCGTATTAAATGCATGGAAAAATTTGTGAAACAAATGAAAGAAACCCGCGAAGAAGTAGTGAAATACTTAATGTGGGAAATTGGAAAGTCATTAGGAGATTCGCAAAAAGAATTTGATAGAACTGTAGAATATATTTACGATACTATTGCCAGCTACAAAGAATTAAACGGACGCAGTTCGCATTTTGAAAAAGTGCAAGGAGTAAACGCCATGATTCGTCGTGAACCTCTTGGAGTGGTTTTATGCCTTGGACCATATAATTATCCTTTAAACGAAACTTTTTCATTGTTGATTCCAGCTTTGATTATGGGAAATACCGTAATCTTCAAACCTGCTAAACATGGTGTTTTATGTATTTCGCCATTGTTGGAAGCATTCAGAAGCAGTTTTCCTAAAGGAGTAATCAATATTGTTTACGGAAGAGGACGCGAAGTGGCTTCTCCGATTATGAAATCTGGAAAAATTGATGTTTTAGCCTTAATTGGAAACAGTAAATCGGCGATTGCTTTACAAGATCAGCATCCAAACAAAAATAGATTGCGTTTGATTTTAGGTTTAGAAGCTAAAAATCCAGCAATTATTCTTCCAGATGCCGATTTAGATTTGGCTATTCAAGAATGTATTACCGGAAGTTTGTCTTTTAACGGACAACGTTGTACTGCTTTGAAAGTGTTATATGTCCACGAATCGATTGCTGAAGAATTCAATAAACGTTTTTCTGAAAAAGTAGACAGTTTGCTTTTTGGAAATCCGTGGGAAAAGGGAGTTGCTTTAACACCGCTTCCAGAAACCGACAAACCAAAATATATTCAAGGATTAATTGATGATGCTGTTCACAAAGGAGCTAAAGTCATCAATGAAAAGGGAGGAAAACATACTGATAACTATATTTTTCCAGCAGTTTTATATCCAGTAAACAAAGAAATGCGTGTGTATCACGAAGAACAGTTTGGGCCAGTTGTTCCTGTACTTTCTTTCAAAGATATTAAAGAACCATTGAAAGATATGGCAGAATCAAATTACGGACAGCAAGTAAGTTTGTTTGGTAAAGATATAAAAACTCTTGCGCCGCTAATTGATGCTTTGGTTAACTTAGTTTGTAGAGTAAACCTTAACAGTTCTTGCCAAAGATGACCAGATGCTTTCCCTTTTACAGGAAGAAAAGATTCTGCCGTAGGAACTTTGAGTATTCCAGATGCTTTGCGTTCTTTCTCAATTCGTACGTTTGTAGCTTCAAAAGATATCGATTATAATAATGAGATTCTGCAGGAATTGCTTAACAGCAAAGAATCGAATTTTATTAATACAGATTATATTTTGTAGTCATCAAGGTTATATATTAATTGTAGATGCCGTCTGTCGCTTTTAGTGATAGACGGTTTTTCTTTTTAAAGATGCTAAGGTTCTTTTTTAAAGATGCTAAGTTTCTAAGTTTTTTTGTAAAAGTTTGATGTAAAATATAAAATAAAGTTTTCTACATCTCACATTTCACTATTTACCTTTTACTATTCACATTAACAATTAATAATTAAATTTGTAACATTGTTTTAAAACAGCAGTCTTATATATCAAAACAATTTAAAGACATAAGAATTATTTATGAAAAAGAGATTTTTGCAATTTGCATTAATAGCATTCGTTCTTTTTGCCCAAGATACTATTGCTCAAGAGCTTTACATGCCTCGAAATATAAAAAAAGCCTACGAAAACGGAACCCGCTCTAAAGACGGAAAACCAGGCTCAAACTATTGGCAGAACCGTGGAAAATATAATATGGAAATTTCAGTTGATCCGAAAACGAGATTGGTCAGCGGAACTGAAACCATTATTTACGAAAACAATAGCAAGGATACTTTAAGAAACTTAGTTATCCGTTTTGTAAACAACCTTCACAAGCCTTCTTCTCCAAGAGGAAGTGAAGTAAGCAACGATTTTTTAAGCGACGGATTAACGATTACTTCATTGAAAGTAGAAAATGAAGTGTATAAAGAAGATGCTAAAAACTGGGGAACTGTTGGAAATGTAAAATTGCAAAAACCAATTTTACCTAATTCAAAGACCACTATAAATATTCAATGGAATTATCCTTTGTCCAAAGAAAGTGGTAGAGAAGGCCAGATTGACGAAACGACATTTTTTGTAGCGTATAGTTATCCTCGTGTTTCAGTTTTTGACGATTACAATGGATGGGATAGATTACCGCATACAGATCGTCAAGAATTTTACAATGACTTCAACGATTATGTTTTTTCTGTAAAAGCACCAAAAAACTACGTGGTGTATGCAACTGGAGATTTATTAAATCCAGATGAGGTTTTGCAACCTGAATTTGCTTCACGCTTAAAAAAATCATACACAACAGATGAAATTCTGCATATTGCAAACGAGCAGGAAATGAAAAGCGGAATCGTAACAAAACAATACGATTGGAATGTCTGGAAATTTGAAGCTAAAAACATAACAGATGTTTGCTTTGGTTTAAGTGATCATTATTTATGGGATGCTAGTAGCGTTGTAGTGGATAAGAAAACAAATCGTCGTGCGAGCGTTCAGGCGGCTTACAACGTAAAGGGAACCGATTTTGTGAATTCGGTAAAAAACAATCAATATGCTTTAGATTGGTTTTCTAACAATTGGCCAGGAGTTCCGTATCCGTTTTCTAAAATGACGGCTTTCCAAGGTTTTGCCGATATGGAATATCCAATGATGTGTAACGATTCTGAAATGGGAGATCCTATTTTTGCACAGTTAGTTCAAGATCACGAAGTGGCGCATACTTATTTTCCTTTTTATATGGGAATCAATGAAACGCGTTATGCCTTTATGGACGAAGGTTGGGCAACTACTTTTGAATATTTAATCGGAATTGCTGAACATGGTAAAGAAGCTGCAGATAAGTTTTACAAAGAATTTAGAGTGAAACATTATATAAGCGATCGATCTTCAGAACAAGATCAGCCTATTATAACAATGTCTACACAGGTTTCTGGCGCAGGTTATGGAAATAATTCTTATGGTAAAGCTTCTCTTTCTTATTTGGCTTTAAAAGATATGTTAGGAGATGAATTGTTCAAAAAAGCGCTTCATTTTTATATGGATACTTGGAACGGAAAACATCCTATTCCGTGGGATTATTTTAATTCATTTAATACAGCAACAGGAAAGAATTTAAATTGGTTTTTTAATAATTGGTTCTTTACTAACAATTACATAGATATTGCTGTAAAAGGTCTTTCTGCAGATAAGAAAACGATAACAATAGAAAACATTGGAGGTTTTGCAATTCCTTTTGATGTTGTAATTACTTATGCAGATAAGTCAAAAACAACTTTGCATCAAACGCCAGCGATTTGGGATAAAAATCAAAAAACAGCTAAAATAATTTTGAAAAGCGCAAAAAAAATCGAAAAAATTGAGATTGATGGTGGGATATTTATGGATGCAACACCAGAGAACAATGTTTTAAATGTTAAATAATTGAATTAAATTTAACTAAATAAATTAAAGCGTCACTTTGTTTTAGCAAAGTGACGCTTTTTGTTTAAAATAATTAAAAATATTCAAGATGCAAAAAAACAGTATAAATATTTCTGGGAAAAATATTACGTTTGCCAAATACTAAACATACCACCAAATCTAATGAAGAATACTTTTGTTCTGATTGCTTTGCTAAGCAGTCTCCAGTTTTTTGCGCAGAACGATCAAAAGACTGCATTTCAAAAAAACAAATATGAATTGGCTAATTCTTACTACAAAAAAGCCGATTTTGTAAAAGCTATTGATTTGTTTTCTTTAGCTGCAAAGATTAAACCTGAAAATGAAATAGGAAAAGAAGCTATTAAAAAGGTAGACACCTTACGCGAACTTTTAAGAAAAGAAATTTTAAATCAAGCAATTGGAACTTGGAAAAGGACAGGAAGTCAGCCAGTTTGGTCTGCGGCAACAGCAGTTACTGCCAGTCAATCTACTTTTGACGAAGTGGTCGAAATTAAAGAAAATGAGATCTTGTTTTACGAGGTCGACAAAAAAACAAAAGTAAAGAAACTTCTCAGAACTGAAAATTTAGTTTATAATGATGCAAAAAGCACGGTCTCATTATTTTCAGAAATTATTCTTTCTGATGGAACAGTTTGGAACTGTAGTATTAATGAAAATTCAGACGTATTACATGTTGTTAATGTAGCTGTTAAAACAGAAGAGGGAATAAAAAAGATAGAAAGTGATAATGAGGAAAATTATTACGTTAAAATGTAAATGATATATAAAAAAAGGGAATCGATTGATTCCCTTTTTTTATGAGTTTTATAGAAATTTAAATCCAATGGAGAGATTGGTAACTCCAGTTTTAATTTCACTGCTAGAAGCATCTATATCACTAAGTCCAGCAAGATATCTAACATCAAAAGTTAGTCTCCAGACATCGACTCCGACACCTCCAAGAATGCTATGATTATTTTTTTCTATAGCTATAGAATTGAGATTATTGCTGGTACTTATGTCTGAATAATTTTTCCAGTTGTATCCCACAAAAAGCCTCACATTTCCGAGTTTTCCAAGCGGAATAATTTTAAGTCCTGCAATTAATGAGGCATCTGTTCCTGATAGTTTAAATTCAGTTTCTCCAACACCGTTTTGGTATACGCTAAAATTAGTTTGACCATATCCAAACTCGCCCTGAGCATAAAAAAGTGCAAGGTTTAATCGACCAAATGCGGCAAATCCAATTCCTGTATTCGTATGATCGGAGCTGAAATTTTTGGCATTGACAGAAGTAATGCTTGTAGAAAACTGCGGCCGATTTGTATTAATTGCGCAAATCCATTGGCACAAATACATAAAAATGTTGCTAAAAGGAATTTTCTCATAACGGAATTTATTTGATTTTGGTACTATAAAAATAATCATAATACATTAGAATTGAATGATTTGTCTGATTTATTTTTCTGTAAAGTTTTGATAATTAATCAGATCAAGATTTCTGGTTTGCTTTTTTCGATTAAATCAAAATGAATTAATTTTGAGACGCTTAAATAAATTCAAATGGACGTTAAAAAAATAAACGCAAGTGATACTTGGCAAATAAGACATGAAGTAATGTGGCCAGACCAGCCTTTTGAGTTTGTACAGCTTGAAGAAGATAATTTAGGAATTCATTTTGGAGTTTTTGAAGAAGATAAATTGGTTTCTATAGTCTCTTGTTTTATGGAAGAAAAAGAAATGCAGTTTAGAAAATTGGCTACTTTAGAAGAGCATCAAGGTAAAGGAATTGCGTCTCATCTTTTAAAATATATTCTAGAATTTGCAAAAGAAAAAGGTGTAGAAAAAGTATGGTGCAACGCCAGAACCAATAAAAAATCATTTTATGAGAAGTTCGGAATGAATGATACTTTTAAAACTTTTGTAAAATCAGGACAAGAATTTACGATTATGGAAATTTTGCTTTCTTAATTGTAAAGTTTAAGTTATTGATTTTTAATGTTGTAAATAAGGGTTTTAATTTTGAAGTAAAGTGATTAATAAAAATTAAGAGAATGAAAACGTTTTCGTTTTATGGAACTGTTAAACCTTGTTAAAAATTCTTTTTTTGTTTTAATTCTTTTACTACTTTCGCACCGAAATGAGAAAGTTAATAGTATTTTTAGTATTCATGAATATGCTTCTGTTTGGCGGAGGCCAATATTTGAATGCAAATACTTTTGGCGCTCATACTCACCATCACCTACAGAAACATAGAGTTAAGTTTACTAATCAAGATCGCGGAACTTCAATAATTGAAGATGCTGTAGATGTTGATTTAGAAGAAGATCTAGTAGGAGGTGATGATGTTGATTTACTTACGAGCAAGTATTTTGCTGCTACGTATAGTTTGGTAGACACTTTGTATCTGGCACTTTCAGATCAGTCTGCAGCGAATGATTCTAATCGTTTAAAATTTTCTACGCCTATATTCGGGCATTCAAATCCTATCTACATTACTCAACGAGTATTAAGAATTTGATTTTACAGTATACATCGGTTACCTGAGTTTTGATCTCTGCGTATCTTGCTGTTGTATATTTTTTCTACTTCTGCTTATATAAAGTTAAGGTCTGGGCTAAGGCTGACTGATGCATTTTAACATCCAAAAGGAATTTTCATTCCAAAGCATTCAATCGCTTAATTTCCAAACTAAATCATGAAAAAAATCATTGTGTTCACAGGCTTAATGGCCTTGGTGTGCTTGACGAGCTGTACATCTAAAAAAGAAGAAAAAGAAGAAGTAGAAAAATTTACTGTTACTAATCCGGTAAGAATTGATACTTCATTTACCAAAGAATACGTTTCACAAATAAAATCGGTTCGTAATATCGAACTTCGCGCCCAAGAAAAAGGGTTTTTACAAAATATATATGTTGACGAAGGACAGTTTGTAAAAAAAGGACAGCTGTTGTTTAAAATTATGCCAAACATGTATCAGGCAGAGTTATTAAAAGCACAGTCAGAACAAAAATCTGTAGAAATTGAATTGCAAAATTCAAAATTACTGGCAGATAAAAATATCGTTTCTAAAAACGAATTAAGTGTCGCTCAAGCAAAATTGCAATCTGCAAAAGCTGAGGTTGCGTTGGCAAAACTTCATTTATCATTCACAGAAATTAGAGCTCCGTTTGACGGAACAATCGACCGTATTCCTTTAAAACTAGGAAGTTTAATCGACGAGGGAGAATTGTTGACAAGTCTTTCAGACAACAGTCAGATGTTTGCTTATTTCAATGTTTCTGAGCCAGAATACATTAGTTACGAAACGAATATTAAAGACCGTGCAGATAACAAAGTGAATTTGGTTTTGGCTAACGGAGATATTTTTAAAGATAAAGGAAATGTTGAGGTAATCGAAAGTGAATTCAACAACGAAACTGGAAACATTGCTTTTAGAGCAAGATTCCCTAATTCTGGAAAATTACTTAGAAATGGAGAAACAGGCCAAGTTCAAATGAATGTTCCTCTTAAAAATGCTATTGTGATTCCGCAAAAAGCGACTTACGAAATTCAAGATAAAAAATATGTTTTTGTAGTTGGAAAAGACAATAAAGTAAGTTCTAGAGAAATCACTATCACTGGCGAAATCCCTGATTTATATGTAATCAAAAGTGGTCTTACAGAAAATGATAGGATCTTGCTTGAAGGTGTTCAGAAAGTAAAAGAAAACGACAAAATTAAATTCGATTACGAATCTCCTAAAGAAGTAATCAATCATTTACGCTTAAAAGCAGAATAGTTTTTTGTTTTAATAGTTTCAAGTTTCAGGTTTCAAGTTGCATACTGAACCTGAAACTTGAAACCTGAAACTTGAAACATTTTAAACTTCAATAAGTTTAATCATTTAAAAAATATAAAAATGTTTAATAAATTTATTCAAAGACCTGTTCTGTCGATAGTAATATCGTTGATTATTGTCTTTTTGGGGGTATTGTCGGTTTTAAATTTACCAATTACACAATTCCCTACAATTTCACCTCCAATGGTGAATGTTACTGCAGATTATCCTGGATCTAACGGTGAATTGATGGTTAAGGCTGTTGTTATTCCTTTGGAAAGAGCCTTAAACGGAGTTCCAGGAATGAAGTATATGGCTTCAGATGCCGGAAACGATGGTGAAGCTACGATAAAAGTGGTCTTTAACTTAGGAACAGATCCTAATCAGGCAGCAATTAACGTTCAAAACCGTGTAGCTTCGGTTACCAATAAACTTCCTCCTTTGGTAATTCGTGAGGGTATTAAAATCACTCGTGAGGTGCCAAGTATGTTGATGTACGTGAATCTTTACAGTACAGACAAAAATACGGACATGAAGTTCTTATACAACTATGCCGATATCAACGTTCTTTCTGAATTGAAAAGGGTAAATGGTATTGGTTCTGGAGATATCTTAGGAACACGTGAATATGCAATGCGTATCTGGCTGAAACCAGACCGTATGTTGGCTTATAAAATTTCTGCAGATGAGGTAATGGAAGCATTATCTAGTCAGAGTTTGGAGGCTTCTCCAGGTAAAACGGGAGAAAGTTCTGGTAAACGTTCTCAAGCATTTGAGTATGTATTGAAATATTCTGGACGTTTTACAACAAAAGAACAATACGAGAACATTGTAGTAAAAGCAAATCCAAACGGAGAACTTTTAAGATTGAAAGATGTTGCTAAAGTTGAATTTGGTAGCTCGATGTATGATATCTATTCTAATTTGAATGGAAGACCATCTGCGGCGATTGTATTAAAACAATCTTTTGGAAGTAACGCGAATCAGGTTATTGAAGAAGTAAAAGCAAAACTGGAAAAAATCAAACAGAGATTCCCTAAAGGAATGGATTATGAAATTTCGTATGACGTTTCTAAATTCCTTGATGCTTCTATCGAGAAAGTAATTCATACTTTGGTTGAAGCCTTTATTCTGGTAGGTTTAGTAGTATTCCTTTTCTTAGGAGACTGGCGTTCTACGGTTATTCCTGCAATTGCAGTACCAGTATCTTTAGTAGGAACTTTTGTATTCATGACATTCTTTGATATATCATTGAACTTGATTACGTTATTCGCTTTAGTATTAGCAATTGGGGTCGTCGTCGATGATGCGATTGTGGTTATTGAAGCCGTTCACGCCAAGATGGAAGAGGAGCATCTCTCGCCATTTAAAGCGACTAAAAAAGCAATGCACGAAATTGCGGGGGCAATTATTGCAATTACTTTCTTGATGGCCGCGGTATTTATTCCTGTTGCATTTATGTCTGGTCCTGTGGGAGTATTCTACAGACAGTTCTCTGTAACTATGGCAACTGCGATTATCCTTTCGGGTATTGTGGCTTTAACATTGACACCGGCACTTTGTGCAATGATGTTAAAAAACAATCATGGCGTGCCTAAAAAGAAAACACCAGCCAATAGATTTATTGATGCTTTCAACGAAAAATTCAATTTAGCGCAAGGTAAATATCAGAACTTACTAGGCAAAATTGTTGACAGAAGAGTAGTTACTATTGTAGCGCTTCTTGGTTTCTGTGCTGGAACATGGATCATCAGTAGTAATGTTCCATCAGGATTTATTCCGAATGAGGATCAGGGAATGTTTTACGCGGTAATCCAGACACCGCCAGGATCTTCTTTAGAAAGAACAAATAATATTGCAGAACGAGTTCAGAAAATTGCTGAGGATATTGACGGAGTAAAATCGGTTTCTTCATTGGCAGGTTATGAAATTCTGTCTGAAGGTACTGGAGCTAACTCAGGTACGTGTTTGGTTAACTTGAAAGACTGGAGCGATAGAAAAGAATCTGTTTTGGAGATCATGCACGAAATGGAGGAAAAATGTAAAGATATTGCGGGGGCAAATATCGAGTTTTTCCAACCACCTGCTGTACCTGGTTATGGTGCTGCCGGAGGATTTGAGCTTCGTTTGTTAGATAAAACTGGTTCTGTTGATTATAAGAGAATGGAACAGGTAAACAACGATTTTGTGGCTGAATTGAACAAACAGCCGGAACTATCAAACGTATTTAGTTTCTATAGCTCTAGTTTCCCTCAATACATGATGAAAGTCGACAATGATTTGGCACAGCAAAAAGGAGTTTCTATCGAAAACGCGATGAATACTTTGTCAACTCTTGTGGGAAGTAACTACGAAATCAGTTTTATCAAATTCGGTATCAACTATAAAGTAATTGTTCAGGCTTCGCCAGAATATCGTGCACAGCCAGATGATATCTTAAAATTGTATGTAAAAAATGATCGTGATGAAATGGTGCCTTTTTCTGCTTTTATGAAATTAGAAAAAGTGTACGGACTTTCAGAAATCACACGTCATAATATGTATACCTCAACACAAATCAGTGGTTCGCCAGCTGCGGGTTATAGTTCTGGTACAGCGATTAAAGTAATTCAGAGAGTAGCTGCAGAAAAATTACCAAGAGGATATGACATTGACTGGGCAGGTATTTCTGCCGATGAGGTGGCTCAGGGTAATCAGGCAATTTGGGTATTCTTAATCTGTTTAGGATTCGTTTACTTGGTATTAGCGGCACAGTACGAAAGTTTTATTCTGCCATTGTCAGTAATTCTTTCTTTGCCAGCGGGTATTTTTGGAGCTTTCCTTTTATTGAAATTAACAGGATTAGAAAACAATATTTATGCACAGGTTGCCATGGTAATGCTTATCGGATTATTAGGTAAGAATGCCGTGTTGATTGTAGAGTTTGCGATACAAAGGCATGCCGCAGGAAAATCTGTTTTAGATGCTGCAATGGAAGGGGCAAAAGCAAGGTTCCGTCCGATTTTGATGACTTCGTTTGCTTTTATCGCAGGTTTATTACCGCTTGCTTTTGCAACTGGTCCTGGTAAAATTGGAAACAGAACCATTGGTACTGCAGCAGCTGGAGGTATGCTTATCGGAACCATTTGTGGTGTATTTGTAATTCCGGGCTTGTATTTCATTTTTGCCAAAATTGCAGAGAAACACAAACTGGTAAAACATGAAGAAGAAAATCCATTAACAGAAGAAATTGACAACAATCATGTATAAAGTTAAATCATATCAATATAGTATTGCTTTGGCTGTATGTCTAGCAGTTGCAGGGTGTAAAACCCCTGCACCTGAGGCAGCAGTTACTACCAGTACACCAGTTCCAGAATCGTTTGGCTCAACAGTTCAGACTCAGGATGCAAACAGCAATACGGCAGCATTAAACTGGAAAGATTATTTTAAAGATCAGAATCTAGTTGATTTAATAGATACTGCTCTTAAAAACAATCAGGAATTAAATATCACTTTGCAGGAAATTGAAATTGCAAAAAATGATATTCGAGTTAAAAAAGGACTTTTATTGCCAACTGCAGGCTTACGTGCCGGAGCTGGAGTAGAAAAAGTGGGTAGATATACCAGTCAAGGTGCGGGTGATGCTACTACAGAGATTAAACCAGGGGTAGAAACTCCAGATCCGCTTGGAGATTTTACAATTTCGGCTTATGCAAACTGGGAAGTAGATATCTGGAAAAAACTGCGTAATTCTAAAAAAGCAGCTTTAAACAGATATTTGGCTACAGTAGAAGGTAAAAACTTTGTAATTACAAACCTCATCGCCGAAGTTGCTGATTCGTATTATGAATTACTAGCTTTAGACAATCAGTTAGATATTGTAAAACAAACAATCAAATTGCAGACTAATGCTTTAGAAATTGTAAAAGTTCAAAAACAAGCCGCAAGAGCAACAGAATTGGGAGTTAAGAAATTCGAGGCTGAGGTTTTAACTTCGCAAAGTATGGAGTTTGACATTTTGCAGCAGATAAAAGAAACTGAGAATAAAATCAACTTTTTGTTGGGTAGATATCCTCAAGAAGTAAAAAGAACAAGCAGCACTAATTTCTTAAGTTTATTGCCAGCTTCTGTAAGTTCTGGAATTCCGTCTCAATTGTTACAAAATCGTCCAGATGTTAAACAAGCAGAATTGGAATTAGTAGCGGCAAAATTAGATGTAAAAGTGGCTCGTGCCGAGTTTTACCCGTCTTTGGATATTACGGCAGCGATAGGAGTACAGGCTTTCAAACCTTCTTATTTGTTTACTATGCCAGAATCGTTATTGTATTCTTTGGCTGGAGATCTTGTTGCTCCTTTGATTAACAGAAATGCAATTAAAGCAGAGTTTGCAAGTGCCAATGCCAAACAGATTCAGGCATTGTACAATTACGATCGTACAGTTTTAAATGCTTATCTAGAAGTTTCAAACCAAATGTCTAAGATTGAGAATCTTCAAAAAGGATACGATCTTAAATCGAAACAAGTTGATGCTTTAAATACTTCGATTGATGTTTCAAACGATTTGTTTAAATCGGCTCGAGTAGATTATTTTGAGGTTTTGATGACGCAGAGAGACGCATTAGAAGCGAAATTAGAATTAATTGATACTAAAAAAGAACAGTTGAATGCTGCAGTTCATGTCTATAGAGACTTGGGCGGCGGATGGAAATAATATTGCCAATTAATTTGTAGAAAGAAAGCCTTTTGGGAATAAAATCCCGAAAGGCTTTTTTGTAAGAAAATTATCTTATATTTGCATTTCACTGTTCTGAAAAAAAGTGACCATAAACCTCGGAAGCTATTATTTAGTTTTCGGGGTTTTTTTATGCTTTTTAAATTTTTACCCATTGTTAAATTTTAATATTTTTCTTACTTATATAAACGGTCTTATTATATTTACAATATAATTATGTAATATTTTATTTACTTAAATACCACTTCTCATTTATTGATTAAGGTTATAAAATCTACAAAAGCCTGTAAAATAATCAATAACCTTTTAGATATGAGTTTTTTAGCAAAATTAGAATTAGACAATGAAGTGTTTAATGTTTTAGAATTTGATGTTCATTTTACCCAGAATGTCGATAACAACGGAAAACCGGCCAACAAGACAAAGGGCGGACAGATAAAACTTGTAATAGAAACCACACAGACAGATCTGTTTTCAGACTGGATGGTATCTCAGACCAGTGTAAAAGACGGAAAAGTCATTTTTTATCGCAGAGACGCTATGAGCACCATGAAAAATGTAACCTTTAAAAAGGCCTTCTGCATATCGTTTCATAAAAGTTTTAGAAGTGAAGGATCAGTTCCTATGGTCACTGAGATTTTGATTTCATCTAACGAAGTAAAAATTGGGAATACAATTTTTGAAAACAATTGGAAAAACTCATAACTCTTTTAAAAAACAACTAGTATGGCATTGCAAACAATTACGAATATTAAAATTGGCGAAATAAGAATTGCTAATTTCAACAAATTAGAAGTTTTTCAGACGATTCATGACCACCACACTTTTTCCTTCGAAGTAAGACAAGATTTATTAGTAGAAGAATTTAAAAGTGTTATGCCTTTTTCCCAAAAGTTATACGGAGAAAAAATAAGCATAGAAATAAAACCTATAGAGGGTCTGGAAGATCTTATTATTGGAGCAGATTCTAAAGATTACATCATGCAGTTTTACGGCATAGTAACCGAAGTTAAACTGCAAAAATCCCGTATTAAAGACGTAGAAGAAACCATCGTAATAAAAGGAAAGAGTACTACAATACTTTTAGAAAACGGACCGAATGCAATTCGTTCACCAACATGTCTCTGAATGATATTGTAAAAAAAGTAAAATCAGACTGTGATATTGATATCGATGTAAGACCGTTTTATTTAGACAACCTGCCTTACACTGTGCAGTATAATGAAAGCAATTTTGCTTTTCTAAATCGTTTGGCCAAAAGAAATGGGCATTGGTTCTATTATAACGGAAGAACAGCCATTTTTGGAAGTCCAGGCGGTGTGGGTGCAACGCCAAAATTAATGTATGGAATAAACATGCAGGATTTTGATTATACCCTAAAACTTCTCCCTGCACTGTTTAAAGTAATAGAAAACGATAACAATGACGGCCAGTATAAAACCGATGAAACTTTAAAATATAGAAAAGAAGCCGACGGTTTCCATCAAAACTTTTTAAACAGGTCTAATGAAGTTTTTAATAAAGAAACCATTATACAATTAAACCAGACCCCTGTTGGCGGATCCGGAAGGCGATCTTCAGAAGAATATGCCAAAAACAAAATGCGATCTATTTTAAGCGGTCTAGTAGAAATAAAAGCTTCAAGCGAAGTTCCAGGAATTACTATAGGAAACGAAGTAAGAGTAACGGGTGTCGACATGCAGTTAGAAAGTTCTTACCGCGTTACTCAGATAACACATATTTGCGATGACGGAGGTGGTTACGAAAACCATTTTACAGCCGTAAATTTTAACGGTTCTGTGTTTTCTCCCGAAACAGATCCAGATTTAGTTCCATTCTGCAAAAGCCAGACGGCCATTGTAACCGCTAACGCAGATCCTGACGGACTCAGCGGTATACAGGTACAGATGCCATGGCAGGCAGCCAAAGGCGAAACCACACCTTATATTCCTTTAATGCAGAATTACGGAGGCGATGCCAGAGGCGCTCATATCATACCTGAAATTGGCGATACGGTTTTTGTAGACTTTCAGGGCAATAATGCGGAACTGCCTATTGTATTGGGAACTATGACGAGCAGAAAGGAAAAAAGCGGTTATAGTACGCCGAATAATGATATAAAGGCAATAATGCATAGCCGAAGCGGAAACAGAATTATAAATGATGATGCTACGGGCGACATTACAATAGAAAGCCAAAAAGGCGAAACTATAGCCGTAATTCATGGAGATGGAAACATCAGGTTTAAAGCTCCAAAAAATATTGAATTTGAGGCTGGTGAGGATATTGTTATGAAAGCTGGGAGAAATGTCAACGTAGATGCAAAAGAGAATATTGATATTGAGGCAGGAAATAATATAAATCAGGATGCAGGAAATAATATTGGGATAAGAGCACAGGGTGATATTAATGAATTTGGAGACAATAAAACTGAAAATATAACTGAAAACTATAAACGAAGTTCTCATGAATCAACTCAGTTTGCCGATGAGGTTAAAATTTTTAGTACTCAGGAAAACATGTTGTTAGAAAGTTCTCAAAAAACAGTAGAAATAAATAGTGCCGAAAAATCTAATCTCTTTTAAAAATAATTTATGGCTATTAATAAAACCGCCCGAAACCTAAATATAAAAATTAAAAACAGCTATACCTCTTTAGCCAAAACTATTCATGAAGAAAGTGGAAAAATTGAGATTGTTGCCACCAAAGAAAATTTGACACTGACATCAAATAAAAAAATTAACATTATAGGTAACAAATCATAAAAAATATGTCGAATATAATATTTGGAGAACCACGTTTTGTACCTCCTAAAGAAGATTATAAAGAAACAAACGATGTTTACATGGGAGTTTTTTTTGACGGAACTTCAAACAATAGAGAAAATATTGAAGGAAGACGAAAAGATTCCAGTTTAAAAAATGATTATATATCAAATAAGGATGGCTCCAATACCAGCTATGGCAATGATAATACCAATGTCGATCGATTAGAAAATGCATATCTGAATATTCCAGAATCACATTATTATTCTGTTTATGTTGAAGGTATCGGCACTAAAAACCCGAAAAAAAAGAAAGATGGGACATTAGATTATTATGGTGATTTTATTCGGGGACAGGGATATGGGGAAGGCGAAACTGGACTTTTTGAAAAAGTAGAAAAAGGGTGTTTTGATGTAACTAAAAAATTAAAAAAAGAAACGGAAACCAGTATCAGCACGTTGTATTTAGACGTTTTTGGTTTTAGTCGTGGAGCGGCGGCTGCTAGAATTTTTGTAAATGAATTGAATAAAAATAAAACTGCTGGTAAAAAAAATAGTTACAAATGGGGTTATTTAGGCAAAGCCTTTAAAGAGCTGGATTATAAAACAGAACCACAACGAATTAAAGTGAGGTTTTTAGGTCTTTTTGATACCGTGTCATCTTACGGAAGTAATGTTTTTGATGATGTAGAGAAAGACAGAGTACCGCTAACAATACCTAAGGTTGGTTTTACAGTACATTTAACCGCAGAAGATGAGCACCGTAAAAATTTCCCCTTAACCACTATTGCCAGTGCAGGAGAAAATAGCATTGAATTGACTTTACCCGGATCGCACTCAGATATTGGTGGCGGATATAAAAGCGGTCCGGAAACCGTTATACTCACAGAAACGGGATCAAAAATTGCCGAAGAAAAAAAATATGTACTGGAACAAGGATGGTTTTTCCCTCATGAACTTAAAGAATTACCAAGTATTTCACCGTATTATTTAGAGGGAAACAGAAAAAACTTAAGTAACGGCTACACTTTTGTGATTTTGCATTTAATGGCTGAATTTGGGAACCTAAAATGTAAAGTTCCATGGAATTATGAAGAAGAATTAAATTTACGATACAAGATTCCTAAAAAATTAGATGAAGTAAAAAAAAGAATTGATGAATATGCCTTTAAAAATAAACCCAAATTACAATACTACACAAAAAGTGAGATTGAGGCAAAACGAAAAAAACAATGGGAAAACAATAAGGAAATAGAGGCTTTTAATGTTTTAATAGGAGAACATAATATGCTTGTTGACTTGCGAAATAAATATTTACACTGTTCTGCTAATATGGACGGAGCTGGGATGGAACCCACGCAAGATAATCAAAGTAATATAATCTGGAAACGAACAATAATAAAGGGATAACGATGAAAAAAAAATGTACTTTTTGCTTATAGCTTTAATTGTATTGAATATCACCTTTACCTCATGTCAAAATACTATGAAAGAAAAACAATATTCCTGGGATGCTTCAGTCTGTACTCCAAAAAATTATCCGGCTGAAATTTTTTCAGGCCATTTAATTTTAGGAGATAATCCCAAGAGCGGTTATGTGTATATGCCTTTTAATAGAATTATTAATAGCCGATATCTCGGTGATAATGACGGTTCTTCATCAGGCCAAGCAGAAGGGATATTCCCTAAAACTTTAGATATTACCTGGCTGTCTTATACAGAAAACAAAAGTTATTCGGGCATTTTTAAATTAGATTCACATAAGATAGAAGCCTTAATGATAAATGGCAGTGAAAGACCCTACTGGGATAAAGAAACAAAGAAAATAGGGATTGTAAAAGATTTTGATTTTTCAATTAATGCAGGACTATTTCCAGGAGGAATGGTTGTATTATACGTTTGGAGCCCTTCAAATATGAACATTGTAGGCAAATATCAGGCTCATGAAGATAAAACAGTCGATTGGGGAATTGCACATGAAATTATGAAAACCCAAGAGGGATATGATGAAGTTATTAGGGTTATTACTAAAAATTTACCACAAGAAATAATAGACCAGATTAAGAACAACACGATTCCATTTGGATATTGGGAAACACTCTTTAGAGAATATAATTTAACCCCTCAAGTTAAGGCAGAAGATAAAGTAGAAACAATTCTTATAAATTATATAAATGGAGAATTTGAATCTATTTTCTTGAGTTTGAACGGAAATGTGATGCCTATTAAAAAACGTGCTATTCCAAGAAAAGTAAATATCGTTTGGCATGATATAAACGACAGACGTATGGAAAGTGATGTCTACTTTGATGAAAAAAAATCTAAAGCCATTTTTGAGAACTTAAATGATGGTGAGGTTATAACTTTTGTAATAGATATTGACAGAAATACTAAACCTAGAGAAACGAAAGGGATTTCGATAAAACTAAAAACGTCATCTAGGGAGATTAATATGCAGGAAGCAATTGTTTCTCAGGAATCGTTTACAAAGCCAAATCCTTATTAACATAGTATGATGTAATTTGTAAAAATGTTATGAGAAGAATTTTTCTATTTATGACTTTAGCTGCTTTCTTGAGTTTGATCTCATGTCAAAGTACTATGAAAGAAGAACAATATTCCTGGGGTGCGGCAGTATGCACACCCAAAAATTACCCTGCTGAAATTTTTTCAGGCCATTTAATTGTAGGAGATAATCCTAAAAGTGGGTATGTGTATATGCCATTTGATCGTGTAATCAATAGTGAGGATTTAGGAGACAATGACGGATCTTCATCAGGAGAAGCTACAGGAATTTCACCAAAAACACTAGATATTACATGGTTGTCTTATACTGAAAGCAAAAGCTATTCTGGAATTTTTAAACTCGATTCAGATAAAATAGAATCTCTAATGATCAATGGCAGTAAAAGACCATACTGGAACAGAGAAACTAAAAAAAGTGAAATTTTTATCGACAGGCGTTTTGTAATTAATGCAGGCTTGTTTCCTGGAGGAATGGTTGTTCTATATGTATTTAGTCAATCTAATATGACCATTGTAGGGAAATATCAAGCACATGAAGATAATAATGTTAATTGGGAAATGGCGCATCCATCTATGAAAGGAAAAGTAGGTATTAAGGATTATGTTAATTACATGAATGAAGATCTGCCACAAGAAATATTAGACCAGATTAAAAATGGCACAATTCCATTCGGATATTGGGAAACACTCTTTAGAGAATATAATTTAACTCCTCAAGTTAAGGCAGAAGATAAAGTGGAAACAATTCTTATAAATTATATAAATGGAGAATTTGAATCTATTTTCATGAGTTTAAACGGAAATGTGATGCCTATTAAAAAACGTGCTATTCCAAGAAAAGTAAATGTCGTTTGGCATGATATAAACGACAGACGTATGGAAAGTGATGTCTACTTTGATGAAAAAAAATCTAAAGCCATTTTTGAGAACTTAAAAGAAGGTGAGGCTATAACTTTTGTAATAGATATTGACAGAAATACTAAACCTAGGGAAACGAAAGGGGTTTCGATAAAACTAAAAACGTCATCTAGGGAGATTAGTATGCAGGAAGCAATTGTTTCTCAGGAATCGTTTACAAAGCCAAATCCTTATTAATTAAAAGATAAAAACATATAAAAAAGTAATGATAAAAAAAATAGTTACATTATTGTTATTGGCAATTACGGTAAGTTCATGTGTAGAAAAAAAACAAGAATGGTCTGTTCGTATTTCTGTTCCAAAAGAATACCCTGTTGCAATACAGCGAGGTTTTGTAGGCAAATCTTTTTTTGGCCATCTTGTATAAATTCAAGTTGGGGAATTGGTGTAGAAGTTGCTAAAAAAGAATTTTATACACTTCCTGAAACTTTTGAAATAACTTGGCTTTCTTTAGTTGAACAAAAATTTTATAAAGGTAAATGGCAATTACCAGAAAATATAATTGAAAGATATCTCAATCAAGAAGAGAAGAATAAGAATGATAAATTCAATTGTAAAACAATTCAACTTGGTCTTGCTCCAAAAGGAATGGTTATAGTATGGTTGATAGGAGATGATGATGCACAAATCGAAATTGGCAGATTCCAAGCTTCTGAGACAATATTAAATAAAGATGATGTGTATGACAGTGCAAAATTCATGTTTGAAAAAGGGTTCTCAAAGAAAAAATTATCTGATCCAAAATTTCTCTCAAATGAAACAAGGGAAAACATAAATAAACATGGGTATCCAGCTCCCAATGTTTATAATTTATATAGACAAAAATATATTTGGAATCAAGATATCACTGTTCCTGAAGGGGGACAAATAATAAGTGTAAAAGCAAGAATGTGTAATGGTGAATGTCAGTTTCTCGTTGGCAAATCAATTTTTAATCCAAGTGAAAAAAAAGCTATTCCTTATCTTTTTATTGTAAAATGGAAAGACAACAAAAATCAGGATTTTATAACAAAAATAGCTTTTTCAGAAGATAATGAATATTGGCAAAAAGATAATGCTTTCACAAAAGAAGGATTACCCTTAAACTTTGATAAAGGTTTTATGATAAATCAGTTTAAAAATAAAAGTGAAATATCTACCACAATAGGATTAAAAATTGACAATGATTCAACTGCTTATGTATTTCTAGAGCAAAATGGTAAACAATTGAATATTCCTAAATTTAGCCAAGAGACAAGAAAAATAGTAAAAAAAGCTCCTTGCATTTGTAAATAATAACATATACTGCAAAAAACTAAAACCCTGCAAATCTCAATTCGCAGGGTTTTCATTTTTTATTGGAATAATTTATCTATTACTACTACAAGCCTTATAAATCTGCTTTTCTGAAAATGGCGATAAGGCTTCGGCGAGATTTCGGCTCGTTCTTAAACAGCTCAGTATTTTTTGCCTTAAATTAATATCGTCGCCAAATTCTGTATGCATGAGGAGCTCGAAGATTTCCTGCAAATACATGGGCTGTTCTTTGTAATCTCCCTCAAACAATTCGTCTGAAAGGAAATTAATTACGGATGGCATTACATCACGATGTGTTGGTTTTTGATTTTCTTTTGACATTTTCGAAAATATTTAAACGCACGAAGCCCTCATCTTCGGTTGTGTCAAAACACTACAAGGAGTGGAATTAGGGCTATCACTAGCTCCAGCAACGTGAATGAGGGCTCGTTATGTTAACTTAAAATTTAAGTTTCGGATTTCTCCTTGTATAGTATTTTGACTTTACAAAGATATGTTTTTATTTTAAAAAGAAAGAAAAAACTTACTTTTTGTTTTTTTGGATTTTACTTCTGAATCTAGGCTTAAAACAAAGATAGAAAATATTATTTGTGGTTGAGTTGCGTCCTAATTTTGATTAGAATTCATGTCTATAAAGACTTGGGCGGCGGATGGAAATAATATTGCCAATTAATTTGTAGAGAAAAAGCCTTTTAAGATCACTCTTAAAAGGCTTTTATATTATTTATAAAATAGTCAAACTAGTATTTTTATACGGCTTTAAAATTTCCTCATCTGGAGTAACATTGGTTACCAAGACATCGATATCTTTTATTGGGCAGACAAAATAAGGTTCTGCGGTTTCTACTTTTTCGATAGAGCTTAAAGCAATAACAAAGTTGGAGTTCTTAATCATATTTTTTTTCAGCATAGAATCGTCGTATAAAATTCCTGTAATTCCTCTTTCATGATGAATACTGCAGATTCCTAAAATGAAGATATCTGCTCTAAAATTCCTAAAGAAATCAATTGTTTCAATACTCGAAGTGGCAAAAGAAGTTTTACACATTTTACCGCCTGCAAAAATTAAATCAATATTGGGTAAATCTTCAACCAACGAAGCTATGGGAAAACTATTGGTAATAACCGTCAATTTTAAATCATAAGGAAAGCTTGCTACCAATGCTAGAGAAGTGGTTCCGCCGTCAATAAAAACAACTTGTCCGTCTTTTAAATACGAAATAGCTTTTTGAGCGATAATTTTTTTGTTTTCGATATCGTGTTTTTCTCTTTTTCTATAATGAAGCGGAATCGGAGAAGGAGCGACCGCCCCACCGCGAACTGCTTTTAAAAGTCCTTGATCTGAAAGCTCTTTCAAATCACGTCTGATCGTATCTTCAGAAACACTCAAATACTCGCTTAATTCTGCCGAAGTTACACGATGTTCTTTAGATAAATATTCTAAAATGGTCTGTTGGCGCTCTTCCTTTCTCATTTGTTTTGCGGTTTTATGTTGCAAAAATAAATAAAAAATTACAACTTTTTGCTGTTTATTGCAATTTTTGCATAATTTAGCAGCAAAATAAAATTACAAATGAAAAAGAAATCAATCGCAATCGACATGGATGGCGTGCTTGCTGATGTAGAGGCACATCTAATCACTTACTTCGAAAGAGATTTCGGAATAACAATTTTAAGAGAAGATATTCAAGGTTTGACAGAAGAAGAAGCTTTTCACGGTCGTGAGAAGGTAATGAGCGTTTTAAACTCTAAAGATTTTTTTAGGACATTGCCCGTAATAGAAGATGCTGTAGAAAGTTTAAAACTATTACAGGAGGAATTTGAGGTTTATATTGTTTCTGCGGCGACCGAATTTCCGCTTTCGTTGAACGAAAAAATAGAATGGCTTGCAGAACATTTTCCTTTTATCAATTGGCAGAACATTGTTTTATGCGGAAGCAAAAGCATTATCAATACCGATTATTTAATCGATGATCATCCAAAGAATTTAGATTTTTGCATGGGTAAGCCCATTATGTTTACAGCATTTCATAACGCCAAAAAAGAGAATTATTTGAGAGTAAATAATTGGAAAGAAGCTGTTGCTGTTTTGAAAGAAGCAGTTTAACGCAAGGTAATTTTAAAAATTACTTGTTTTTTGAAGAAAAAGCCTTTCAGGAATCTTCTGAAAGGCTTTTGTTTACTTAGGTATTGCTATTTTAGCTTTAAATCCGTTTTGGGGTTCTGTTTCAAATTCGATGGTCCCTTTAACGGTCTGAATTCGATGCTCCATATTTTGAAGCCCATTTTTAGAAATCTTCGTTTTCTCACAGCCAATTCCGTTATCGGTGTAGTTTATAAGAATTGATTTCTGATCGCTGTCAAATTTTATCACGACCAGGCTTGCTTTGCTATGCTTTTTCATGTTCACCATTAATTCCTGCAGCACTCTTCCAATCGTGATTTTCTTTATCTCATCTACATCTTCCCAATTTACACTTTCTAAATTAGTGGCAATAATGTTTCTCTCCACCGTATTGTAGGTAGAAAGCATTTCTTTTATGCTTTTGGTAAAGTCTTTGCCCGTTTCAATCTTATTGTTTTCTTTTGAAATTCCTCTCACACGACCATAAATATCATCTAATTTTTGTAGAAGATTCTCTTTGGTGTTTTCTACAGCCAATGGCTGAGATTCGGCAAAAGCAATTACTTGGAACACATCATTGGCCAATTCGTCATGGATTTTTTTAGAAATTCTGGTTTCAGTATCGTACGAACTTTTAAACTCGATAGCCTTGTTTTTGTTTTTATAATAGCGGATCAAAATTGCAATTAGAATGACTAAAAAGAAAAATACAATTACGAATACAATTCGAAGATATTTGGCCTTTTGAAGTGATAATTGATTTTCTGCTTTCTCTAAACGAAGTTTTTCATTTTCGTCTTTTTCTTTCTTCGCATCGTATTTAATTTTAGCAGATTTATTTTTAAAATTATTTCGAACCTTAATAATACTGTCGTTTAAGGTAAAATATTGTTGTACGTATTTACTAGTATTTGGGCTGTGGTCATTTGAAACAAGTATTTGAAGCGCTTCTAATCTTTCATCCACACTATTCAATTTTGTAGAAATTTTGTAAGCTAAGAGAGCATTTTCATCTGATTTTTGAAGATTTTTTTTAGAGTAATAGTCTGCAAGGTGGAGATAACTTTCAATGCTGCCATAAGTATCTTTGATTTCATTTCTTAATTTTAGACCTTCAATCATTAAGTAAAGTCCCTTTTCGTGCAATCCAATTTTAAAATAGGCATATCCTAAATTGTCTTGTGTTCTGGCTTTAGAACGTGCTTTAGATTTCTTTTCTAAAAATTTCTGATTTAAAATGAATTCTAGAATGATAATTGCCTTATCATATTTTTTTTGATGGATATAAACCGCTGCAATATTGCTTAATGGGATGTGTTTATCTTCAAGATCTTTGGAATCTTTGACAGATTCTTTATAGTAAAAAATAGCATCGTCGTAAAGAGAAAGTTCTTTATCTGCAATGCCTAATGTATTATTTATACAGCTAATATAATCCTTACTTTTTTTAGCATAAGGTAATGCCTCTGTAACGGTTTCTTTACTACCATAATAGTCTCCGTTGATTTGTTGAATAGCAGCCATTTGAATTAATATATATGAAATATTGGCACTATCTTTTAAATTTTCAAAGAGAACTTTTGATTTATTAAACTCATAAAAAGCAGTATTGAAATTTTGTTTTATATAATTTTCATCTGCCTTTTCTCGTAAATCAAGGGCTTTTTGTCGTAAAGTTTCCGTATTAGAATAAACAGTCTTTTTTTCCTCGCAGGAAAAGAGAAAAAGAAATATAATAAAATAAAAAAACGGGGACCGTAACATACAAATTTACTTTCCCCGAAAATAACAATAATAAATTAGATACTAAAAAATATATAATTAGCAATTTTATGGTTTTCCTGGTCTATTTCGACCGTCACCAGGCCCATCTGGATCTTCTCCATCACCACCAATAGATAGATTAGCACTCTTTTCAACTTTCTTTTTTGGTTGAGTCTCATACTCATCAGGAGTACAAGAAAATATCGTGAACAATAGCGTGAAAGCTATAAATAGTATTAGTTTTTTCATTTTAATTTAATTTAGAAATTAGACATAGGTATGGCTGTCCGGATTTAACCAGATCTTGGAATTGCGATACCAAAATTGTTTTTTGGGGAAGTAGATCGTGTAGACCTGTAAGACGTAATTTATACTTCCCGAATAAACTCGGTCTTACGGTTTTCCACAATGTTAATTAGAACTAGTTTTATATTTTTGTTTTAGTCTGCAGACAAAACTTGAACTAATTTCTGATGCAAAGTAAAGGCGCTTCTAGATCACTGTTGATAAGGGATTCCCGGAATTCCTGCGTTTTCCTGAGATTCCCGAGAATTCCCAATAAAAGGATAGAAAAGGCCTATTTTTTTAAATTAATTGTTATTTAATTCTAAACAAATCTCTATTATTATAGATGCAATAAGTCCGTCAAAAGTTGGTTGCGAACAGTAAAAAAAAATATATAAATAATATAGAATTGGAACAAAAATTGAAAGTGTTGGATAGGGTTTAATAGTAGAAGTCGAAAATAAAGGCATAGAAGAAAGTTTTGGTGAAAAATGAAATTAAAGAGTCTAAACAAGTTCCTAAAAAAGGCAAGATGAATAATACATTAGAAGCATATAAAAAGGCGATTAAAATTAAATACGAAATCGAAAAGGAGGGAGAATACTTTGATTTTCTGTACAGCCCGTCGCGCGGAAAACTCCGCGATTTGTGTTGGCTTATTTTTGAAGATAATCCGACCCAAGACGATTTAAATGTTTTTAAAAATTTATTGTGCTTAGATTTTGACCATACTCAAAAGAATAAGTTTAAAGATCAGAAAGACAAGTTTAGGCCTATTGAAACTTTCTTTAAAGGAGAAACAAATCCATCAAATATTGATGCGATAAATCTTGCCGCAGTGATAGTCGATTTTCAGCCGCGCCCTTTTAAAAAGTTCAATGAAAAATGTAGAATTGAAGAAGCGAAACAAATGAAAAGTGTCGTTAAAGAGGTAACAGTTGAAATTGAAAATAGTGGCATAGAGAAAAGAGTTTTGGTGGAAAATGAACATGAAGAGTCGAAAGAAGTTCCTAAAAAGAGAAATTCTTTATTTGATTTAGCAGATGAATTTTCTAAAAAAATAGTTCAGAAAATACAACCAGAAAAAATAATTATGGTTGCGGTTGGTGCAGTCGTAATTGTATCGTCTGCGTGTGTAAACTTGGTGAAGAAAAAAGAGTAGAAATAAATTCTAACCGATTTTTAATTGCATTTTGGAAAATAAAATGCGTGAAGCGATAAAAAAAATAATTTTTTGAGGTGTGATTTGGGTAGTTAAAAAGTACGTTTTTCGGCATATATTTACTGTTATTTACACTATAAAGATAAGAAAAAAATCCCGTTAAACCTAATAAAAATCAATGAAATAGCGTTTTTTTTGTCTGAAAAACGTGTTTTTTTTTCGATAATTTGAAACCCACTTATTGGTCATTGAGAAGACAGAAAAAGTCGCTTTTTCGAGCAGCCGAATTGCAATAAAATTATCTATATTTATAAAATTAAAATAGATTTCGAATCTACCAGTATCAGTTACAAAAACATCATTTTATGAAAAAGCTTCTATTACTCCTAATCGTTTTATGCACCGTCAGCTGTAAAAAATATGTTGTCTCATTTGAACAGCCAACCAATATGAAATTGGACAACATAAAACTAGAAGTGTATATAGATAAAGAAAAAGTTCAAGACATTAATTTAAAAGCTACAGAAGCATTACCAACTTACGAAACGGTTGGACTATCAGTTTCTGGTGAAGGAAAACATTTGCTTCAAGTTAAAGTAAAAGATACAACCTTTAGTTTTGATGTAAAATATCCCGAGGAGAAATTTATTAGGATTATAACGAATTTAAAACCTAATGGGAAAATCCATGTTGGAATCTTAAAACAGAATTATAAGTATAAGTCTTAATACTATTTAGGTCTAGTTTAAAAGCAAAGAGCATATAGATAAACGCAAAGTTCGCAAAGCTCTATCTTTAAATAGCTTTGCGAACTTTGCGTTTATTCTTTGCGTGCTTTGCGGTTAAAAAAAATCAAGATAAAAAATCCTTAAACCACAATCCAGAGTTTTTTATCGTTCTTTTTTGCGTTTCAAAATCAACATGAATTAATCCGAATCGAGCATTATATCCTTCGGCCTATTCAAAATTATCGGTTAGAGTCCAGACAAAATAACCATCGACATTTAAACCGTCTTGTTTTGCTTTTAAAATCTGTTCTAAATTGTCCTGAATAAAATGAGTTCGTTTTATATCGTGCACTTTTCCGTTTTGAACGGTGTCAGGAAAAGCAGCGCCGTTTTCAGTTACAATGATTTTTCTGATTCCGTCATATTCATTAAACTTTTTGAGAATATGATACATTGCCGGCGGATAAACTTCCCAGCCCATATCGGTAGCAATTACATTTCGCTTTTCGGCACTTACTAATTCGGCACCGATATACGGAATCAACATGGACGATTTTACCACTTCACGAGTATAACATTGCAAACCAATGAAATCGAAATCGAAATCGAGATTCTTTAAATCGTCTTCTAAAATGTAATTATTGAGTTTTTTAAGAACCGGAAGATCTTTCTGCGGATAACCTAATCCTAAAATGGGTTCTATAAAAGTTCGGTTTAATAAAGTATCGACACGTTTTGCGGCTTCGACATCTTTTGAGCTTTCTGTAGCAGGTTCAATATGCGTGCACGAAAAAGTGGTTCCGATATTCGCATTCGAAATTCGTTCTCGAATTATTTTGGCTCCAGCAGCAGTTGCAAGCGTAACATGATGCATGGCTTTTAGGTAATTCGAAATTCCTTTTTTACCTGGCGCGTGAATGCCTAAAAAATAACCTGCGCCTGTAAAGACAGAAGGTTCATTGATTACCATCCAATTTTTAACACGATCGCCAAAATACTGTACGCAGACTTCAACATAATCTTTAAACCAAGAAACAGACTCTCGGTTTGTCCAACCTCCTTTTACTTCTAGATCGTGTGGTAAATCCCAATGATAAAGTGTTATCCAAGGTTCGATTCCAGAAGCTAGAAGCGAATCTATTATTTTGTTGTAATAATCGATTCCTGCTTGATTAATAGGATGAACGCCTGTAGGCATAATTCTCGGCCAGCTGATAGAAAATCTAAAATTAGGAATATTCAATTCCTTAATGAGACCAATATCGTCCTGATAATTGTTGTAGAAATCGCAAGCAGTTATGGCATGATGACCGTTTTTAATTTTCCCTTTTTGAGAAGTAAAAACATCCCAGATAGAAGAACCTTTTCCGTCAGAATCATGCGCACCTTCAATTTGGAAAGCGGCAGTTGATACACCCCACAAGAAATCTTTACCAAATTGGTTTTTGTTCAGAAATGAGCTTTCAATTTTATTCATTCAATCGTACTTTCCTTTATTTATAAACTATTTATTAATGTAGGAAAGAAGATTGCATAGCTCTTAAGAAAAGCCATTCTTTGAAAGAAACTAGAAAATTTAGATTGAATAATTTCATGACGATTAGTTTTATATCAAATTAAAAAAACAAATGTGAAATTATTGTAAAGGCATTATTATCAAATGATTAAATATTAAAATGGGAAGATCTTTAATCTTCCCATCCGCAAAGTGTTAAGCCTAAACCTTTAGCTTGTTTTAAAGTAGTTTTTACCGTACCATGACTACAAGAGCTTAAGCCACGACAATTTTCATTATAATGATATTTTTTAGCCCCAGTAGGCCGCAGATAAAAACGTTGTCTTCTACAGGGCGGAACGAAGTGCAAAAAATAAAAAATAAGAGTAAAGTATATTTCATTAGTTTGTTTTATTTGACAACTAGATTATATTCGTTTCCTTTTTTATCAATAGCTTTTAGTTTTCCGTGAGAAACCCATTCTGTATTAATTTCTAATTCTGGAATGCTATCTGTTATTAAAATTCCCGCGCCGTATTTTCCTTCTGTATTAATGTTTCCAAAAACCGAATCGCCTAGTATGTTTATTCCCTTTACATGATAGTTGTACTTGTAATGTCCGGGATGTCCAGTTCTGTATTCGTATTTATATACAGGATTTACATGATATGTTTTGGCTTCTTCTGCTGTAATAGTTTTGCGGTCGTCAGCGCTAATAGCGCTTTTGTAAAATGAATTTACTTGCGGTAATGGAGGCGGAGCACTAGCTTTTTGGCAGGAATAAAAAGCAAATATTAAAAGTAAGATGAGGTAGTTTTTTTGCATAGGCGATGTGGTTTTAGTTAGAGTTAAAAGCTTATTTGGTTGCGATAAATCTAATTAGAATTAAGTTTTTGATAATGAGTACTTATACGGGATTTAATTCTGTTTCGTAAAGAGCTACAGTTTCTAATAATTCTTTTTCGTATTGATAAATGTCATCAATTGAAGATATTGCGATTTTAGCTTCGCTTTTGTTATTATTGAAAAGACTTATATGTTTTTTTCCGCCATTTAAGTGAAGTCTGCATAAAGGTTTACGATTATTATCGTCTAATAATATTCCGAAATAAGACTGTGTATCGCGATATACTATTCTGCTAATTGGCAATTTTCGGCGTAAAATGGCAACTACAATACGGTAACCATCTAATTCTTCTTCGGTTGTTACGACTTTATTGTCATCTTCAACAGAACTAATTTCTTCATCTTGTTGCTTAATCGTTTCTTTACTTAAAGCGGCATTCAAACGATCATTAATCTTGTCGTTAATGAATTGACTAACTGATTTCTGAACTAAATCTTTAAATTCATCTACAACTTTTTCAGTTAATCTGCCTGTGTATATTTTACTTGCAAATAATTTTGTAAAATCATTCGAAGGATTCTCTAATTCAGCGTTGATCAGTTTCTTAATTTCTTTAATGTATTTTAGAGAACTGGCATTGCTCACAATATTATCAACGTCAAAATTTGCTTTGTGAAATTTCGCAATTTCGTTTATTGTATTTTCTTTTAGATTACAAATATCAAATTCCAGAAAAGGCTTTTCATCCATTTTATTTTGATCATCCAAATCGGTAAAGAATTGATAATTTATTCCGTTTGTTAAAAGAGCAAATCGGGTTTTTGTGACGTGAAAGTAACGGAATAACTGAGAGTTATGAATGGTAAGCTTTTCTTTCCAGCTTTTGCATTCCACAATTATTATCGGTTCTCCATTTTGGAAGATCGCATAATCTACTTTTTCACCTTTCTTTAATCCAAGATCTGCGGTAAATTCGGGAACTACTTCAAGCGGATTAAATGCATCGTATCCCAAAATATGTATAAAAGGCAATACAAAAGCATGCTTAGTAGATTCTTCTGTTTCAATTTTACTTTTCAGCTGATTTATTTTATCTGCCAACGATTTTAGTTGAATGTTCATTTCCATAGGTTTAGAATTTAGATTAATAATCCAAAAGTAAAACCAATCAAAACCAGTATTTTACGGAAAACCGTAATAAAACAGAATTTTAAAAGAAGAAGTTTTTTAAACAGAAAAAAGAGGACAATGAAGTTCCTCTTTAAAACATATTGGTTTGATGTTTTATTCTTTTTCTAAAATAAAATCTTTAATGATTTTATCCATGTTAGAAGGCAAGTCGGCATTTTTGATTTCGAAATGTTTTATTTTCATTTCAGAAAGCCATTTAGTCCAATAAGCTTTTATAATTTTTTCTTCGAAAGGATTATTTTTGCTTGGATTTATTCCTAAAACTAAGACTTCAAGATCAGATAAGTCCGTATTAATTTTAATGAAACCGAAATTTTCTTTTTCAAATTTTTTCTCCCAATCGTTTGTATTTAAACCATTTTTTTTAATTAGTTGAGGTGTTAAATAACTGGATAAATTTCCGTCTTTTATTTGAGTTCCAGCATAAAACATGTATCCGTCTGTTAAAATAACCAAGATGTTTCTGAAATCCTTATCAATGCATTGATCTTGTACTTTACTGTCAAAAAAGTTCCAAATATCTGAACCAATGTATTTATCATCTTTAATTGCAGATTCATAAATAGTTGCCGTTTTTAAAGAATAAGTATCATTAATGGAATTGAGGAATTTTTTTGAAGCGTTATCTTTAGTTACATTAATTCTTAAATCTTTTGATATAGAATTAATTTCAGAATTTTCAGGTTCGGGATTAAAGAATAACTGCATTTTATCATTAATCTGTCTCATTCTTTTGGATTTTAAATGCTGTGTAAAAGCTTCAGAAACCGATTTTATGTATCCTAAATCTCTTTGATATATTTCCATTGTCGGATTTGGATTTTTTTTGAGACTTATTCGATCTGATAAATCAACAAGAATACTAATGTTGTAATTTTCTGAAACCGAATTTTTAATGGCAGTTTCTTTTTCTTCATTCTTGTTTTCTTCTTTGCATGAAAAAAATAATACCAATAATAATGACATTGAAATTTTGAGTAAAGTATTTTTCATCTTAATTAATTTTAGAATATATCAGGTGTTGAAAATCAGGATCAATTAAGTTTAATTTTCCAAGATGTTCTTCAGAGTAAAGCTCACAACTTTGGAGAAGCTCTTCTTTTTCTTTATATGGTAAAGCCAATTCGGTACCAATTGCTTGAAACCAGCCTTCTTTGTATTGATGATGATAATGAAGATATTCTTTTACAGGAAAAACAAAACCGTCAATTTTGGCTTGCAATTCAGAGATTTTACCATTAATAGTAACAGTTTGTTGTTTGAAGTCATTGATTTTGTTTATGTAATCATTTTTTAATTTTTCTAAGTTGAGTAAATTTTCTTTTTTACCTCTTATAAAAGCTCTGATCTTATCAATGTTTTCAAATTCTTTCATTACAAAATCAAATACAAGTCCCCAAATGATATACACTACAAAACCTGCAAAAATGATCATCCAGAATTCTGGTTCACCCAAGGCAATATTTAAATTATACGGAGATGATTCTGTTGTTTTATTAAACTCGTATATTTTTTTCTCGATGATATAAGCCAAAAGTGAATCAAATAAAAACGTAATAGCAAAAAGCGCAGCGAGCCTAAAAATATTTTTAATTCCCTTTCCTTTTTGAACCATGTGAATCACATAACCTAATCCCATAAAAACAAATGGAATTGTGGTAACCAAAACACCTTCTAGCCAGCTTGCCTTAAATGCATTTGTGAAAGCATCTGCATCGAAGATTGCGGCAGTTAAGCTATCATTTGAAAATTCTTTGAAAAAAGCAGAATAAGAAGCAGAAATATAGAAAACCAAAACATACAAAGTAATTGGAAGCAAAAGAATCAGACCGATGTAAAATTGCGCTTTTAGACCTTTTCCTTCTTCAATTCCGTATTTGTCTGGATTACGTTTAACTTCGATAATTTCATTTTTTATCTGATCAATATTTTCATTGATATCTTGTTCTTTTTTCTCAAAAATACCAATAGCTGTTTCAGATTTTTTAAGTTCTGTTCTGTTTTTTTCCTGTTCTTCGCGGTAAGGCTGCTTCAGTCTGTCTTGCTCCATTTTTTGTTTTCGGCATTGATCTTCAAAACTCATGTACAAATTTTGAAGACATGCTTTTAAAACAATTGGTTTTCCAGTTGCTTTTACCGAAGCAGCAAAACCGCTTTGATAATACGTAATTCTAATTTGTTCTCTGTCTTCTTCATTTTCTTCCAAAACTTTAAAAGAAGCATCTTCAGATTTTTTTAAACTAAATAATTGTGAAAGTGGTTTCATATCTTAAGCGTTTAGTTGACTAATAATTTCTTCTTTTCCAATGTTTTTCTGAACACAATCAATTAAATAATCAGATAAATCATTGATGTTTTCTTCGATGAAATCAAATTTCCTGCAATATTTTCTCAGCATATTTATTTCATCATCAGTAATTTTTCCATCGGCCCAGATAATTCTGGTAAGATCATACAGATATTCAATTTTTGTATTTAAAGATTCTGGAACAATAAATTCAGTATTCACAGGATTTAGAAAAAGTTTATCGAGTTCTTCTTTTGGAATTCCTCTTTCGTCTGCAAAATGATACAGCATTTGAAGTTCTAATACATCAAATTGATCATCTGATAATGCCATTTGGTATAATCTTAAAAAATGACTTTTTAGTTCTAGTGTTATCATAGTTTTGGGTTTGTTTATTTTAAAGATTCGCATGCAATTCCGTCTCCATCTGCATCGAGATTTTTGTAACAGCTTTTGTTACTATTATAGGCAGCCTGTGCTTGCGCTCTAGTTGCAAAATCGCCACAGGTTTTTGTTGGACAGTTTGAACTAGAACTAGAACTAGAGCCTGAAGTTATTTCTCCTGAATCTCCTGAATCTGAGCAAGAAATTATAATGCCCGTTAGTATTAATAAGGAAATAGAAATTGCTATGATTTTTTTATGTTTCATGATTAGATTATTTAAGATGATAAATTAGAAATGCAAGAAATCCTGAGAAGACAAAAAGTACTAAACATCCGCTGTTTTGATATCGTACTCCCGGAATGCCTGTTTTTGTAGAATATCCATTTCTGCTAAAAGTTCCCATTTTCGTTCTAAAACTTGGAGAAATGCCAGAATTACTTATGTTTAATCCTAGTCCGCCTCCTAGTTTGATTCTTTTTTGAAATCGAAAGCCCATGATTTTTTAGGTTTAGTTGATAGATGAAACTTCTTTTGACTTAACCCTCTCTTTATGTCAATCGAAGTTTAAAATGATTATTTTCTTTTTTTGTAGTGATTATTCGTACTTGAGTTTTTGTATTTTCCACCTTTATGAGAACTACCTTTTCCTCCTTTATAGTGACCGCTTTGAGCTTCAATACTGCCTCCTAATACCAAGAAGAATAAACTAAATAAAATTGCTAATTTTTTCATGTTTTTAATTTTAGATTGATTAATAATCCAAAAGTAAAACCAATCAAAACCAGTATTTTACGGAAATCCATAATTCATAAATTTTTAGAAGAAAGAATAAAAAAAGCTCCCGAAGGAGCTTTGAAAATGGAGTAATAAGAAATTTAAATAATTCCCATATCTTTTGTAATTGAAACCAAATGAACAGTATTGTTTGCCTTGAAAAAATCTTTCAGTTTTGATAACCTTTTTTCCATCGCACTTTTACTATTAGGTTTAATATCGCTGGTTTTAAAAATTTCGATAATGTCATCCTGAGATGTTCCCGCAGACAAATACTTTAAAATTTTAATATCGACATCGTCTATTTCGTAGTTGCCTTTTTCCTGTAATGCAGAAGCCACTTCGGGAGAAATAAATTTTTGGTCAGAAGTTGAAATGATTGAAAGAGCTTTTCTGAGATCTTCAATACTATTTCTGCCTTTTAGCACAAAGGCATTAATGTCTGAATCTTCAAAAAGTGATTTTATACGAACATTTTTATCTTCAACCGAATAAGCTATAATCTTAATATTGGGTTGCAATTCGCGAACTTTTTGAATTAATTCGTCGCCACTTCCAATTTTTACTTCACGATGGTCTTTTTTAAACGAAAGATCACTAATCAATAAATCAAAAGGTTCATTATCCTGAATGGCTTTTCTTATTTTTAGCAAGGCATCATCACAATATTTTGCATGTTGAAAATTGACAATGTTGAGGTCACTCAAAGTTTGTTTTACGGCTAAATTGAATTCTTCAAAATCTTCGGCAATAATTACTTTTTTAAACATGGGCTCTTATTTAGGTATTGTTATTTTTACTTTGAAACCTTTATTCGGTTCAGTGTCAAAAGTAATAGTTCCTTTTAAGGCCAAAATACGGTTTTCCATATTTTGCAGACCATTTTTTATAATTTTTGATTTTTCGCAGCCTTTGCCAATATCGCTGTAATCAATAAAGAGCGAATTGGAGTTGGAATTAAATTTTATGGATACTACAGAAGCTTCGCTATGCTTTTTCATATTAACCATTAATTCATGCAAAACTCTCTGAATGGCAATCTTTTTTAAATCCTCAACCGAATCCCAATTTATTTTATCGAAACCATTAATAATAACGTTTGTTTGACTGCTGTTATAAGTCGAGAGCATTTCTTTTAAATTGTTTGGATAATTTATGCCTGTATCAATATCATTATTTTCCCTAGAAATTCCTCTAACTCGCGAATAGATCGTATCGAGTTTTTGAACCAAAGTTTCTTTTATACTTTCATTTTCTAAAGGTTGTGTCTGTGTAAAAGCAATGGCATTGAAAACGTCATTTGCCAGCTCATCATGAATATCTTTCGCAATTCGGGTTTCGGTATTATACGCCGTTTCTATTTTTTCAATTCGATTTCGGTTCTGGTAATATTTTCTCAAATAAAGCAATAATAGAAAAAGTGATGTAATACCAATTATAAACAATATCTTTTGGTATTGCGCTTTTTGTAGCGCAAGTAAATTTTCTGCTTTCTCTAATCGCAGTTTCTGATTTTCGTCTTTTTCTTTTTTAGAATCGTATTTAATTTTAGCAAATTTGTTTTTAAAATTGTTTCTGACTTTGATTATGCTATCATTTAAAGAAATATATTTTTTGCCATATTTTGCGTCAGATCCATTAGAAATAAGAAAAGATAATGCTCTTAGTCGCTCGTCTATGCTATTAAATTTAGTTGCAATATCATAAGCTTTCTTGGCATATTCGTTTGTTTTTTGCAAATTGTTTTTGGAATAATACTCGGCTAAATGTAAGTAGCTTTCAATGCTTCCATATAGATCATCAGCTTTTGTTCTTAATTGTAGAGCTTCATTCATTAGTTCAAGTCCTTTTTCATTTGATCCTTTTTTGAAATAGGCAAAACCTAAGTTATCGATAACTCTTGATTTACTTTTTACAAAATTATCTAACGCTTTTGTTTTTAAAATGGACTCTAAAATTTTAATTGCCTCGTCGTAGTTTTTCTTTTTAATATAAACCACAGCAATATTATTTAAAGGAGATTGTTTCGCAACCTGATCGTTTGCTACTTTTATCGCTTCGTTATAATAAAAGATGGCATCATCATAAATAGAAAGTTCTTTATCGGCAATTCCGAAAAAATTATGGATTGCAGATTTGTAAGTTTTGTCAATTTCAGCATAAGGTAATGCTTCTGTTAATGTTTCTTTACTACCATAATAATCACCATTTATTTGCTGGATATTTGCCATCCGAATTAAATTGTAAACAATATTTAAACTGTCTTTAGAAGCTTCAAAGGCAATTTTTGATTTGTTAAAAAGGTAAAAAGCATTATTGTAATTGTTCTTCAGGAATTGATCTGTAGCTTTTTCTTGTATAAGTTTTGCTTCTTTGCTTGATTTTTCTGGTTGGACTAATATGCTAGTTTTCTCTTCGCAGGAAAAGAAAAGAAAAAAAATAAAGAAACAAAAAAACGGGGATTGTAACATAAATCGTACTTTCCCCGAATTTAGCAATTTATTGAAAACAACAAATTTTATTTGTTATTTTTTTGGTGGATTAATGTTAGTAGGATTGTCACCAGGGCCATCTGGTTCACTTGCTTGCCCTTCTGATGGAGTTTCTTTTTTTATTTCAGTTTTTTGTTCTGAAGATTCTAATTCATCAGCAGTACAAGAAAATAATGTAGTTGACAATAGGATGCACGCTCCCCATAAATATAATGTTTTCATTTTTTTAAAATTTAAAAGTTGAACAGGGGTATTGCTGCCTGAAATCTTTTTCAGGTTGGTTTTTAAATGGCAATACCAATTTTGTTTGGGAAGTGAAGTGCGTAGAACAGTAAGATTTTCATCTATACTTCCCGGAATAAAATCCGTCTTACGGTTTTCCGCACTTGGTACATAAACTAGTTTTGTACATTTGTTTTTGACCTGCAGATCAAAGCGCTAACTAATTTTGTTGAGGCAAAGTAACAACCGTTTTGAGCCTGTGTTGAGCAGAAAGTCAGGAAAGTCGAATGTTTTTTTTAAAAGTCAGGAGAAGTTCCAGAAAGTCATAAAAAGTCGAATAAAGTACTTTAGATAAAGTTTTAAAAAGTTCAAATGCCTATGCCAACCATTACTTTTGAAGATTATAAAAAAGCGATTAAAGCTAAATATGAAGAAGAAAAAAATGGAGAATATTCTAATAATTTGAATTCTCCTACATCCGCAAATCTTAGAAATTTGTGTATAAAAAGATTTGAAACAAATAATAGTAAAGATGACCTAATTACTTTTAAATCTTTTTTTGATTTTCCATTTGATAGGGATAATAGAAATCTTTATGGAGAAATTGAGTTAAATAAATTAACAGCAGTTCGTAGATTTCTTTTGAATGTGACTGAAAGTCCTGCGGAAGATACTGTTCAATTAGCCGCAATATTAGTAGATCTTCAGCCTAGACCTTTTAAAGAGTTTCAAAAACAACTTGATCCAGATGAAGTGAAATTGATAGAAGAGTTAAGAGATACTAATCATGATAAGAATAGATTTTTTTCTGATATTTTGCCTGATAAGGTGGAAACCGAAAAATTTCCTGAGTTAAAAAATGATGAGGTAGAAAAAGATAAAAATGAAGAAACAGGACAAGATGAAGCTGAAGAAGTACAAGATGAAAATGAGGATTTGGAAAAAAATCCAACGGGTATATTTACTCCTATTAAGAAAGGAGGAGGAGATGGGGGAAGTTCTAGATTAAAAAGATCTTTAATAATTGCAAGCTTTTCTCTTAGGTCTAGCTTTAATCGTTTACTTAAACATGTCAAAAAAAGATTGCATGCAATGGATGGGCGATCATTATGAAAAAATAGAAAGGTCTGACGATGGTTATTGCAATACTTATTATGATGCCAGATATTTTGATTTAAAGAAAATTGAAGTATGTGATACGACTGAATTTTTTGATGATAGTGGAAGAGCAAAAGTTTGGTATATTAAGATTGGAAATTCTGTAGAATGCTATAACCAACATGCCCCTTATCCAGAAAACACACAACGATTCTTAAAACCAATTACGCAACATATTATTAATAAGTATTTGTCAAATAGACCAAAATGCAATTAATTTTAAAAATTCCTAAAATGCGATTTATGTAAAATATTCCTAAAATCATGGAATTATTTGTAAGTATATACTTTTAATTTAGCATTATTGAATTAAATAATTAAAAAACAAACAAATCATGAAAAAAAGAAGCATATTATTCGTATTAGCCTTAAGCGCGGGAATGTTCGTAACCTCTTGTAGTAGCGACGATAATGAAGGAGAAACAATTGTTCCAATTCAAGGTAAATATAATCTAAGCCAAAGAGGAACAATTGTAGATGGAAAAGAAGTATTGGTTGACGCACCAGAAAATGCAGCAGGATGTAATAGAGATTATTTAGATTTAAGATTAAGTAATGCAGCAGTTATTGGTGATTATAGTGGATCTGATTGTGCTTTAACAGAAACTACAGGAACTTATGTAAGATCTCATAACGATTTGACTATTACTGTTGGAAATTTAAGTTCAACAAGCGATATTATGAACCTTACTAACAAAGAACTAAAAATTAAAGACAAAACAACTGGTATTATTACTGTTTATACTAGATAATAAAATTGTTTTGAGATAATTTCAATTTGTTTTGAAATGGAAAACGGAAACTCCAATTAAGAAGTTTCCGTTTTTTTTATAGAGTAAAATTAATTGACTGGGATATAAATGTCAAAAGAAGCTCCTTCGTTGTGAATGCCAGAAGCGGTTATAATTCCGTTGTGGTTTTCTACAATTTTTTTTACAATGGCAAGTCCGATTCCTGTGCCGTTGTAACGATCTCTGCCATGAAGACGTTGAAAGACTTCGAATATTTTTTTGTTGTATTGCGCTTCAAAACCAATTCCGTTATCGGAAACTTTAATGTGGCAATATTTTTTGGACGGAATAAGTTTTTCTTCTTCTAAATCTTGACCAAAAGCAATTGTGCTTGTAATTTTAATTAAAATCGGAATTTCAGGATTTGAGAATTTCAATGAATTACTGATTAAATTATATAGTAATTGCTTGAACTGAAAAGGAATAACGTCAACTTCAGAGGTTTCTCCAATTTCAATTACGGCACTTTTCTGTTCTAATTCTTCCGTTAAATCTTCTTTAACCTCCTTAATAATTTGGCTCAGATCTGTTTTTATAAAAATGCGTTCTTGACTATTTGTTCTAGAATAAGCCAATAAATCATTAATTAAGGTCTGCATTCGCTGTGCAGCATTCTGCATTCGTTTAAATTTATCTTTTCCGTTTTCAGATAAATTTTCCGATTCTTTTTCGATAATCTGCGAAGCAAAAGTCTGTATTTTTCGAAGCGGTTCCTGCAAATCATGACTGGAGATATAAGCAAAGGACTGAAGCTCTTTGTTCATTTCTTCCAATTCATTGTTTTTCTGCTCTAGCTCGAGTGCATTCATTTTTAATTTATCATCGGCTTTTTTTCTTTCATTTAAATCGTGCGTCACTTTAGAAAAGCCAATAACATCGCCTTTTTTATTATGAACAGCCGTTATCACTACGCTTGCCCAAAACAAGCTGCCATTTTTACGTACGCGCCATCCTTCATGAATCACTTTTCCTTTTTCTCTTGCAATTTGCAAAAGTTTTTGAGGCAGATTATTTTTTTGATCTTCTTCGGTATAAAAAATAGACAAATATTTGCCGACAATTTCCTCAGCTTTATAGCCTTTTATTTTTTCGGCACCAGCGTTCCAATTCTCAATAATACCTTCACGGTTGAGGTACAAAATGGCATATTCCTGAATTTCTTCGACCATTAAATGATAACGTTCTTCACTTTTTCGGAGTGATTCGTTGATCTGTATGAGTTCTTTGGTACGAGCAGTAACCTGCTGTTCGAGTTCGTGAGTAAAAGCTTTTTCGGTATGAATGTCGGTAAATGCACCAACCCATTTTAAAATTTTATTATCAGGACCCAAAACAGGTTCTCCAATAACGGTATGCCATCTGTACGAACCGTCTTTTCTATGCATACGTACATCGCAGCGATACATTTCTCCTGTTGCAAGAGCATGCTGCCAGATTTTTACATTTTCGTCAAAATCATCAGGATGAATCATTTTCTGCCAAGAACCTTCGGCTCCAGGTTCTATTCCGGTATATTCAAACCATTTTCCTGAGGTAAAAAGTGCATTTCCTTCTGCGTCGGTTTCCCAGATTAGCTGCGGAATACTTTCGGTAAGCGAACGGAATCTCTTCTCACTTTCTTCGATTTTTTTTCGGGCTTCGACTTTTTCAGAAACGTCAATTAATGTCATTCTAATTCCAGAAATCGAATTGTCACTTTCGCGCAGCGGGGCAAATTCAAAATCAACATAAAATTGACTGTTGCCATTTTTATTAGCAATAAAAAGTAAAGATTCAGATTCTGAATACACTTCGCCAGATTCGTAAACTTTACTTAATAACTGGGCATATTTTTGTTTGTTGAGTTCGGGAAATAATTCGAGTATTTTTTTTCCTTCAACTTCAGATGCTTCTCTTTTCCAAATATTATGCAGTAATACAAAATTGGCCATTTCGATTACAAAATCATTTCCGCGTAAAATGGCTTTTGGAACAGGCGATTGCATAATAAGATTGCGCAGTTTCTTTTCGCTTTCTTCTATTTTCTGCTGGTATTTTTTTTCTTCGGTAATGTCGCGAATAGTTCCTATTAGTTTTGCAGGCTCATTATTTTCATCATAGAAAACTTTTCCTTTGCCTTCAATCCAATGAATCGATTTATCTTTCCAGATAACGCGAACTTCGTAGTTTAGAAAACCAGAATTTAAAGCTTCCTTAAAGCCTCTATTTCTAACATGCAGATCATCGGGGTGAAGATGCTCCAATAATTCTTCGTGAGAAAGCATTACATCTTCGGTATAGCCGCCAAGAATTTCAAGATATCTTTTAGAGTAAGTGGGAATTCGGGTCTTTACATTCAATTCCCAAGTTCCCAATTCGCTGGCTTCTACAACAATTTTAAGACGATCTTCGTTAAGTTCGATTTTTTTTCGGGCTTCCACTTTTTCGCTTACTTCGGTAACCGTAACCAAGATTCCCGAGATTGTTCCGTTTTCTTCTTTTAAGGGATGATAAAGAAAATCAAAATAAGCAGTTTCGATTTTTCCGTATCGGTTTAAAGGAACAGGAACTTCAATGCCGTGAAACGGAATTCCAGTTTTTAATACATTGTCTAATAAATCGCTAACGGTTTCTTTTACTTCTGGAAGAGAATCATACAATGGTCTTCCGACAAAAGGTTCCTCTTCTCGAGCTACAAGTTTAAGATAAGCTTCATTGGCCATTTCCACAATATATTCTGGGCCTCGAAGAATTGTGATGCCAACAGGAGCTTGTTTTACGGTATTACGGAAACGTTTGTCGCTTTCTTCAATTTTTTGTTTTGCCAAGTACAAGTCTGTAATTTCTACAGCGGTATTCATTACACCGTAAATTTTACCAGTCAAATCATATAAAGGCGTAAAGCTGTAATTGAAATAAAAAGATTGCAATTTATTATCGATCATAAGATCAATACGAGAATTTCTCGAATGAAAAGATTGTCCAGTTTCAAAAACCGACTCAACTTGTTCAAATACCGACTGGTTTTGTAGTTCGGGGAGAATTTCTCTGTAGGTTTTTCCAATTACATCTGGGCCTTTTCCCCAGATTTTTATAATAGATTCATTTGCGAGTTCAATACGCATTTCTTTTCCGACATAAACACCAATCGGGAAAGGGGCGTTTTCAACCAGTTGTCTTATTTTTTGTTCGCTTTCTTCCACTTTAGCACGAGCCAAAACTTGAGCGGTAACTTCTGTAGCAATTGCTGCAACGCCAGAAATACTTCCGTCTTTTTCGCGTAAAGCTTCGTAAACAAAATTGATATAAGTATTTTCGGTTTGACCGTTTCGATTTAAAGGAATAAAAAGTTCTTCTGTGATGACTTTTTTCCCAGAGATAAAAACGTTTTGCAGAATTTCATCAAGGCCTTGTTTTTTTAATTCGGGAAGAACTTCAAAAATAGGTTTATTAATAATGTTTTCTGCTTTTGCATCCCAAAGCCTCAGCATTTGGTCGTTAGCGATTTCAACGATATGATTTTCACCTCTAAAAATGGACATTGCCACCGGAGCTTGCATAATATTATTGATGAATCGTGCATTACTTTCATGCAAAGCGTCTGCAACGATTTTCTTTTCTGTGGTTTCAATAACAGTAACCAAAATGCCTCCAACAGATCCATCTTCTATTTTTATGGGACTGTACGAAAAATCAAAAAAGCAATCTTCTGTATAGCCATTTCTATTAAGTGGCACTTTGAAATCAGGGAAACTTACTGCATGTCCTTTCATGACATCGGTAAATAAAGGCCCTATGGTATCCCAGATTTCTGCAAATGTATCTTTAGAACTTCCGCCTAAAGCTTCTGGATGTTTAGAAGCGCCCAAAATAGGACGAAAAGCATCATTATAGATTTGAGTATAATTTTTTCCCCATGCAATGTACATTCCAAACGGATTGCCCAGCATCATTGCAGTCATTGTTTTTAAACTTTGAGGCCACTTTTCAGGATTACCCAAAGGGGTTTTACTCCAATCTGCGGAACGAATTAATTCTCCCATTTCTCCACCTTCGGAAAGAAAATAATGTTCCTTTTGTTTGCGGTTCATTTTCAGAGAGGATTAAGGTTGCAAAATGAAATTAGCTCTTTCGGGCTGTTTGAAACTATTTTCGGGTGCAATGGTTAGGGCTTTTTCTATTACATTTTTGAGTTTAGAAAATTCTCCAGGCTTTCGAATATAAAATGAAGCGCCTTTTAGATATAATTTATCAACGATTTCGCTGTCTAGCGAAGTAGAAAATATAATAATCGGCAGATTTTTTAAGTTTTCGTTGTCTTTTATTTCAGCCAGACATTCCAAACCATTTTTTAGTGGCATGTTTAAGTCTAAAAAAAGGACATCAGGAAGATTGGTACTATTAGTTTTTAAATAATTCATCAATTGCACGCCGTCGTGTACCACTGATAGAGTTGTGCTAATTGTTATTTCGTCGAGAGCTTCTTTAAAGAAAAGGCAGTCATCTTCGTCATCATCAGCCAATAAAAGATAATAATGCTCTTTGGTCATTTTTTAGTCTCCTTAAAATTTAGTGTTTGAATTTTACTAGGATAAATTTAACTTTTTTCAGTAAAACTTCTTGTTTTTTTATGAAGAATGTTTTTTAAAAGACGTAAATAAACGTAAAATTAGATTGTTTTCTTTCTTTTATGCAATTTTAGTTTAGTAATTACGTTTTATTCATTCTTGTTATTTTATGTTTTTAAGACACGCTTTTTGAGATTCTTATTTCTTTACCAAATAGAACAGAAAATACTGTAAACCCTTCTGGAATCTCGCTTCTTTCATTTAAAAAATCATCTTTTTAGTGTATACCCGTATCCAAAAAGTGTAAAATAATTACACACTCTTTTTTGATCTTATTTTTCTAAACGGCTCTATACCAGTTTAAAACCGTATTGGCATGCCGCTTGCAAATTGTGTTAATGTCAAAATTTCTAATGTATCCGTTTTTGAAAGGAAGAAGATTTTGCTAAAAGCCCAATTAAGGAAATTAAAAAAGGAGTATAAGCATGAAAAGCGAAACAATTATCTCAGAACAATTTTATGCGAACAGCAGTTCAGCTATCAGCGAAAAAACATTAAACGGTTCTTTTTTTAGAACCAACGAAAAATCACAAAAAGTACATGTAGAAAGACCAACAAGTCCTTTCGGATTAGCGGTTCTTATTGCAACCTTCTTATTATTAATTGCAGGTGTCTTTATGGTAATTCAATTGCAAGATGATTTCGAACAATTTCATTTTGAAAGAATTGCTTCGACTTGGGGATTGCCATTTTTAATAATCACAACAATATTGTTTTTCTACCAAACAGGAGTTTTCTTGTATAGCTCTTATTTGTACTTAAGATACAAAGCAATTCCGTCGGTTTCAGACGATTTATTGCCAACTTGTACGATTATCGTTCCTGCATACAATGAAGGAAAACTAGTTTGGGATACTTTATTGAGCCTTGCAGAAAGCGATTATCCAGCAGAAAAACTACAGCTTTTGGCTATTGACGATGGAAGTAAAGATGATACTTGGTATTGGATGCAAGAAGCAAAAGCAAAATTAGGAGATCGTGTAACGATTTTTCAGCAGCCTAAAAACCAAGGAAAACGCCAAGCGTTATACAGAGGATTTAAATTAGGAACAGGAGAAATTTTTGTAACTGTAGATAGTGATTCTATTGTAAAAAAAGATACTCTAAGAAACCTAGTTAGCCCATTTGTAGTAAACAAAAAATGTGGTGCCGTTGCAGGAAACGTTCAGGTTTTGAACAACAAAAAAGCAATTTTACCAAAAATGCTTAATGTAAGTTTCGTAATGAGTTTCGAATTCCAACGTTCTGCAGAAAGTGAATTAGGTTCTGTATTATGTACACCAGGTGCTTTGGCAGCGTACAAAAGAGATGCCGTTTTCAACTGTCTTCCAGAATGGATCAACCAAACTTTTATGGGGCAGCCATCAGATATTGGAGAAGATCGCGCTCTTACCAATATGATTTTAAAACAAGGTTTTGAAGTGAAATTTCAAAGAAATGCAGTGGTATTAACCAATGTTCCAGAAGAATACAAAGGATTATACAAAATGTTCATTAGATGGGCGAGAAGTAACGTTCGTGAAAATCTTATGATGGCAAAATTTGTTTTCAAAGATTTTAGAAAAGATTCAAAATTTGGACCAAGAATGCTGTTTTTAAATCAGTTTTTTAAAATTGCAATGACGTATCCATTTCTATTGTTTATGTTTTACTTTATCGCGGTTCACCCCGTGTTATTTTTAAGTTCAACATTAATGGCAATCTTAATATTTTCAAGTTTTTCAATGTTGTTTTACGCAAAAAGATACACGCTTTCAGAATCTTTCTGGGCCTATTCTTACAGTGTTTTTTACACTTTCAGTTTATTCTGGATTGCGCCTTATGCCATTGCAACAGCCAACAAAAAAGGCTGGTTGACAAGAGGACTATAAATTTAGTACACTATTCATTCTATTATATAAAACTCCGCCCAATGAAAACCCGCTGTAGTGTCAGCGGGTTTTTTTATTAATAGCATTTTCATTCCTCAGGAATGCTAAAATTGAAATTCCCTCAGCAATTATACGTTCCGTAGGAACGTCTGGTTGGTAGTAGAATTAAAATTTAGATTGCGGTTATACGTTCCGTAGGAACGTTTCGTCGGTAAAAAAAATAAAATGAAATGTTCCTATGGAACATATAAAAAACGAGAATTTTTATGCGTTTTGTTTAGAATCCAAGGCAGCAATAATCTGCCTTTTCATTGTGGTATTGGTATAATCCAGAGCTTCGGCATAAGAAACAGAATATTTTCTGTCTATGTTTTGAAAATGTTCTGGAAACGTGCCTAAAATCTTATCGTAATAAATATCCAACTGTTTTTCTGAAGGCATTTCATATTTCAAGCGAAGTTGAAATCTTCGCAGTAAAGCGCTATCTATTATTTCGTAATGATTGGTTGCGCAGATCAATAAACTATCTGAAGGGAAATAATCAAAAAGCTGAATAATTGTGTTGACCAAACGTCTCATTTCGCCCACATCTTTGTCGTCGCTGTCGCGGCTTTTTCCAATTTGGTCAAATTCATCCAAGAATAAAACGGCTCTTTCGCGAATAGCTTTATCAAAAATAGCTTTTAAGTTTTTAGAAGTTTCGCCTATCCTAGAATCGACAACAGTGCTGAGGTTGACTATGATAATCTTTTTGTTTAAAGTATGGGCAATCGCTTTTGCGGTTGTCGTTTTACCGCAGCCAGAACTACCGTGCAGTAAAATTTTATTATCGACTTTAAGATTGTATTTTTTTAATTCTTCGATATATTGATGTTCTTTGATAATCTGAAGCAAAGCGGCTTTATTTTCATCACTAAAAAATAAATCGTCTAAAGCAATTTTTTCAGTATCAATTACGGTAAGATCATTCAGGTTCATCTACTTTTAATTTGCTGCAAAATTAAGTTTTATTCTGCAATGTTTTCGTTCCAGATTTCTTTTCCTAAAAAACGGTTTCCAAAAATTGACGTGCCAATTCTTACCATATTAGAACCTTCTGCAATGGCAAGTTCCAAATCTTGAGACATTCCCATAGAAAGTTTTAAGTCTTGTAAGCCTTCGATCCTTTCTGAATAAATCTCATCTCGTATGGTTCTTAGAAGTCGTAACGACGGAATCATTTTTTCTTTTTCAACATCCAAAAGCCCAATGCTCATTAAACCTTTAATATTCAAGGTTTCGTACGTTTTTATCTTTTTAATGAAAGATAAAACGTCTTCTGGTGCCAATCCGAATTTGCTTTCTTCGTAGGAAGTATTGACTTGAACAAAAACATCCAATTTTCTGTTTTGGTTCTGAAGCTGCTTGTGCAATTCATCAGCCAAATTGATTCTATCCAAAGATTGAATGCAAGTAACATATTTCAATACATCTTTTATTTTGTTCGTTTGGAGATGTCCAATAAAATGCCTTTCAATAGGTAAGTTTTTCAAAACATCATTTTTATCTCGCAATTCCTGCATTTTGTTTTCGCCCATTAAAGTTTCGCCAGCTTCTATCGCAATTCGTATTTTTTCGGCAGGAACAGTTTTGGTTGCCAATAAAAGCTGAACATCTTCAGGATTTCTTCCAGCAATCTTGCAAGCATTTTCAATACGCTGATGCACTTTAATTAAATTAAAAATAATATCGTTTTTCATATTGCAAAATTAAATGGAAACCACAAAATTCTACTGAACCAGTACATCTCAAAAAATGAAAAAACTGGATGATTTTCAACTTTTAAATCCAATGTAAATTTGCATCATAAAACAATAAAACTTAGTCCCTTAGCGGCTTAGTAACTTAGAAACTTAGGAAATGAAAATAGCAGTTTGGGATACCTATGTAACCCGCAAAGACGGAAAAATTATGCACTTTGATATTTTGGTAGACGAAAATGTTAACGATGCAGAGCAAGTATACGAATATGGAAAAAAGTACCTGAAAAGTGTTGCGCAAGAAGGACAGACTTTGTCTTCTAAAGAATGTCGTTTTTGCCATATTGATAAAGCGCCGATTGAAGTAGAAAATCAGATTCGAGAAAATGGTTTTTCTATTATTGAAATGGAAAACTGTAATTAGTTTTTAAAAGAAACTGATGACTAGAAAGTCTTCGACTCCGCTCAGCCAGACAGCGATTTATGTCACCCTGAGCGAAGTTGAAAGGCTTTTTATAACAATTTAGAAAGCGCTATAATTCCTTCTTCCATTTGTTTTTCAGAAAGAGAAGCATAACCCAGACGAAAACCTTTAATGGTTTCATCAAAACTAAATCGGTTTGGGCTCATGATTTGAATGCCTTGCGATTTTAGCTTTTCAAATATTTCTAAAACATTACAATCTTCTTTTGGAACAATCCAAAACGCAAGTCCGCCTTCGGGTTTGGTGAACGTAATTTTATTTTGAAGATATTGATTTAACAAGCTTTCGAAGAAATCTCGTTTGCTTTTATAAACCAAATTAGCCTTTTTAAGGTGGCGCTTTATTTTGCCTTCATTAATAAGGCTTAAAATTGCTTCTTCCATAATATTGTCACCTTGGACATCGATGATTTTTCTATGATTTCCAATCTTTAAAACGTTCTCATGTGAACTGACTAAATATCCAATACGAAGCGCAGGAGCAACAATTTTGCTGAAAGTGCCAATATAAATATAGTTTTTCAGACCCGAATAACTCGAAATAGGAAGTATTGGTCTTAGTCCGAAATGAAATTCGTTATCGTAATCGTCTTCAATAATCGTAAAATGATATTGATTGGAAAGTTCGATCAATTTTAATCTCTTTTTTAGAGACAAGGTAACAGTAGTTGGAAATTGATGATGGGGTGTAACATAAATGGCCTTTATATTTTTATGCTGTACATATTTTTCGACTTGATCGATATCCAATCCATCCGATTCTATATTTACAGGAAGTAGAGTTGCACCTGCATTTTCAAAAGCTTCCCAAGCGGGTTTGTACCCAGGATTTTCAACCAAAACAAAATCGCCTGATTTTAAAATACAATGAGAGGCAAGATACATCGCCATTTGGCTTCCGCGTGTAATACAGATTTGATCCTGAGAAATACTCATGCCGCGTTTAAAATTGAGCATTTGTGCAATTGATTTTCTGAATTCTAGATTTCCCAATTCGCTGCTGTAACCCATAATCTGCCAACGTGATTTTCGGCTAAATAATTCGCGATACGCTCTAGCCAAATCATTCATTGGTGCCAATCGGCTATCAGGAAGTCCGTCGTCAAAAACTAAAAAACTTTTAGAATCTTCAATTTGAACTTTTTGCTCTTTTTCATTTTCTGACGAATGACTGATTTTAGGCAACGATTCTGTTACAAAAGTTCCTTTTCGGTCAATGGTTACCAGCCAGCCTTCAGCAGTTAAAACATCTAAAGCTTCTACAACAGTATTTCGGTTTACTTTCAGTAATTCAGCCAATTGTCTGCTACCGGGCAATGCATTTCCGTTGACCAGTTTTCCTGTTTTGATAGCGTCAATTACAGCATCGGCAATCTGCAGGTAAATCGCTTTATCTGATTTTTTATCTAAATGAATTTGTAATGGCCAAGGTCGAAGCATCTGGACTGTTTGTTGTTGCTAAATTAAGTTTATTCAGTAGTCCAAAATTAACCTTTTTTGATGGAATAATAGTGATATTTATGCTAAAAGAAATACCTTATTCTGTTGTTTTTTAGACTTTTAGGAAACATTTTTTCGGAACTCTCATTTTAATTTTGCATCGTCAAATAATTGATTTTTAATGTTTTAAAAATGAAAGGTTTATGAAAATAGTAAGTATAATAATCCTAATAACAGCGTGTGTTTTTGGCAACCCAAAACCAAAAGAAGAAAATACGATAGAGGATTCTGATATAGAACGTTTTAATCAACAGATTGAAAATGTAAAAAAAATGAGCGCTTCTGGAGTTTATAATTCTAAAATCGCATTTTTTATTGATATGAGAATTAAATCGGGTAAAAATAGATTCTTTGTTTATGATCTTGAAAACGACAAAGTAATTGATGAAGGATTAGTAGCAAATGGCGCAGGTTCTGAAACGGGTGTAAAAGGAGAATTGAAATTTAGCAACGAACCGAATTCTAAATGCACTTCGCTTGGATGTTACGCAATCGGAAAATCGTATAGAGGAATGTTTGGAAAAGCTTATGTTTTAAAAGGGCTGGACCAAACGAATAATAATGCCGTTAAAAGAATGATTGTATTGCATTCATATTCGGCAGTTCCAGAAGGAGAACAGGATCATTATATTGCCCTTAGCCAAGGTTGTCCCATGGTTAGTGAGGTGTTTTTTAAAAGACTCGAAAAAATAATTGATAATTCGAAGTCGAATATTATCCTGAATATTTATTATTAATTAGAAAGAATTGTTTTTTAACGGAAACTAGATTTGAATGCAGAAACATATTCGCTATTTCGAAAGCGCAGATTAACAGAGATTTTTAAAAATTAGTTTTTATGTGTGTCTTCGCTATAGCGAATCTGTTTTGTCCGTGTCTAATTTTATATTTCTTTTTTATTTTAGAAATTTTGAGTTAAAAAAGATAGCCTGAAAAGACTCAATTTTATATTTAAAGAAATTGGCTACGGTATTTTTTTGAATTTTAATAAAAATACAATATTAACGCAACAGCGTTTTAAATCTATTATTTTAAAATATTCATTTTATTTTAATCCTGAATCTTACTTAAACTTAAAAAACATGAAGGTTTTATGGGTAGAATTGAAAAATTTATAAAGTTTTTTTATTTATAAAATTATGTTTTCTTGCAAAAATAAAGATGCGTTGATGAGAACAAATTAGGATTATTAACGGAATTTATTAAGTTTGTTGCGAATTATTCAATCTCCATAAACAACCAATCATTGCCAAATTCCATCTTAAATCAGGATCAGATTTTAATCGATCGTCTTCGCGACGGCGATGAATTGGCATTGACAGAATTGTATAATAAATTTTGGCAGGCTCTTTTTATGTCTGCTTACAATGTGATTAAAGACAAAGAATTGTGCGAAGATATTATTCAGGATATTTTCATGAATATTTGGCACAACCGTGAAAAAATCGAAATTCATATTTCGCTAAAAGGCTATATGTATGCTTGTGCGAGATATCAAGTTTTTAATCATTTGAGAAAAAATAAAGACAAAGTTCACGTCGAACTTTTTGATGATGTAGAAAAGCGTTTTTTATCTACAACCCCAGAAACACAATTAATGCACGACGAATTGGTGCAGCAGCTTAATTTAATCATTGCAGGACTTCCCGAAAAATGTCAAGCTGTTTATAAGTTGAGCAGAGAAGAACAGCTAACTCATAAAGAAATTGCCGAACGACTCAACATTTCTACAAAAACAGTCGAAAATCATATTACAAAAGCGTTGCATACGATTCGATCTTCTATGGGCGAAAGTATGAGTATGGCCATGATTTTATGGCTCACAAAAAATATCTTTTAGCAAAAAAATAAATGAAGTGTTTGGGCTGAGGATGTGTGGTTTTTCTTCTTTTTTAATTCTTTTTCAAAAAAAATCAAAAAAAATGCAATTAGGACTAGGGGGTATATGCCTTTTAGGTTACTTACTCTATATACTCCCGAAATAATACAATAAAAAATGAAAAAAGAGGATTTCTTACTGTTACTAAATAGATATCTTTCCGGTGATACCAATCTCGAGGAGAATAATAAATTATTGAATTATTATGAAAGTTTCCAGACAGATAAGGATTGGGACGAAGCTTTGGGGTCTAAAGAAGAATTAGAATTTAGAATGAGAAACCGTCTTCAAAATGCCATTCAATCTGAAGAAACTCCAATAAGATCAATACAGCCATTTTATACTAAGACAGCTTTCAAATTGACTGTTATGGCGGCATCATTATTATTGCTGATTTCAATTTCATTAATCATTAATAAAACAAATCCGCTTAAGATTGAGACTCCGCAAGTGGCGCACAAAGAAATCTTAATTGGAAGCGATAAAGCAACTCTGACTCTGGAAGACGGTTCTGTTATAGCCTTAGAAAAAGGAAAATCATATACCAAAGGAAATGCTTCCAGTAATGGAGAAAAGTTAGTTTACAATTCAAACGGAAAATCTGCAAGCAATTGCGAATAATCTTTTAACGATTCCGAGGGGCGGGCAGTTTTTTGTACAGCTGGCAGACAGTACCAAAGTCTGGCTGAATTCGGAATCACAATTAAAATATCCTGTTGCTTTTGTTGATGGCCAAACCAGACAAGTAGAATTGGTTTATGGAGAAGCTTATTTTGAAGTATCTCCAAGTACCAAACATAAAGGTTCGAGATTTAAAGTAAAAACTGAAAATCAGAATGTAGAAGTAATTGGAACCGAATTTAATATTAAAGCTTATAGAGACGAATCGGCTATTTATACCACTTTGGTCAAAGGAGTTGTAGCAGTTAGCAATACTAGTAAAAAACAAATTCTGACCCCAAACCAGCAATCTAAAATAACAGAATATAACGGAAATATTAATGTTTCTGAAGTTGATGTCTATAATGAAATTTCCTGGAGAAAAGGTTTGTTCGTGTTTAAAGGAATGCCTCTAAAAGATATTGCGAGAGTATTGTCGAGATGGTACGATGTTGATATTGTCTTTGCAGATCCAGCGCTTGGCAATGTCAAGTTTAATGGGGTTTTAAATAAGAATCAGAAATTAGAAGACATATTAACCACGATCAAGAATATTAATTTTATTAATGCCTATGAGAAAAAAGACAATAAAATTATAATCAAATAAAAAAGAAAAGGGATTAAAGTTTAGACCTCTCACCGTACTGCGCTTTATCCCTTTCTGTGTATCAACCAGTAAGTCAGTTTTATTAACCAACCAACCAATTAACATGTAAATTTATGAAATTTAAATTAACCAGTGCCTATTTCTATTTTAGAAAGCGGCTAATTATTAACATTATGAGAACTTTTATCTTCTTGTTTTGTACTACAATTTTTGGTTTTTCTCCCGTAAATCTATTTTCACAAAACACGAAAGTTGTAATTACAGCTGATAAAACAGTATCTGTTGACGAAGTTTTTGACATCATTACAAAACAGACCAATTATACTTTTATTTATCAGGAAGATTTATTTAAAAAATTGCCTAAAGTACATTTAAAAAAAGGAAAAATTAAGGTCAATGATTTATTAGAAGCCAGTTTCTCTGATAAAGATTTTGATTTTAGTTTTTCTGCTGGAAATACGATTATTGTAAAAGAAAGAAAAGCAGAGAAAGTTGTCGTTCAATCTAAAATAATCGAAATTAAAGGAACAGTTACCAATGACGCCAAAGAGCCACTGCCAGGAGTTAACATTAAAGTAAGAGGTACAAATGTTGCTGTGCAAACCGATTTTGACGGAAAATATACAATTAGTGCACCAGAAAATGGGCAAATTTTGTTTACCTATATCGGTCACAAAGCGCAGGTAGTGGAGATAAACAAAAGAAAAGTAATTAATATTACACTAGCACAAGAAACTAAAGAACTTGTTGGAGTTGTAGTAAATACAGGGGTTACGGTGCGTAAGAAAGAATTAATTACTGGTGCAGTTACTGTTTTTAGAGGTGAGGAACTAAGACAGATTTCTACGCAAAATGCGGTACAGGCTTTAAAGTCATTAGATCCGTCTTTTATTGTGGTTAATAATAATATTGCAGGTTCAAACCCTAATATTCTGCCAACAATCGAGGTGAGAGGACAGACAAGTTTAACGGCCAATCAGGTTGACAGTCAGTTTAGAGATGATCCAAATCAGCCTTTGTTTATTCTGGACGGATTTCCAACTACTTTACAGCAAGTTGTCGATTTGGATATTAATAGAATTGCAAGCATCACTTTATTAAAAGATGCGGCTTCAACTGCATTGTACGGTTCTCGATCTGCAAATGGAGTTGTGGTTATTGAAACCAATAAACCTCTTCCTGGAAAACTGCAGTTTAATTATGTGTATAATTCTTCTTATGAATTAGCAGACTTAAGTGTTTATCATTTAATGAATGCAGCGCAAAAATTAGAATTTGAAAGACTTTCAGGCGCATTTATTGTTAAGGATGGAACTGCCGAATCTACTCCATTAACTTGGGATAAAGAATATAACAGACGTCTGGCTGCAGTACGCAGCGGTGTAGATACGTATTGGTTAAACGAACCGATCCAGATGGGAATTACATCGGGACACAGTTTGAATTTTGGCGGAGGTTCTGATGAGTTTAGATTTAACATTGCCGGAAATTACAAAACACTAACAGGAACAATGAAAGGTTCTGAGCACGATACTTGGGGTTACAATACGACTTTGACTTATAGAAAAAACAAGTTAAGTCTTAACAACCAGTTTTTTGTTTCAGGAGGAACGAATCAGGAATCTCCATACGGTTCATTTGAAACTTGGGCAAAAGCAAGTCCGTATTATCCAAAGTATAACGAAAATGGAGTGATAACACGTTATATGGACGGGTCGTCATTGCCTTTAACTAGTTTACAAACCATTGTAAACCATCCGGCTAACCCGCTTTACAATGTCTTTTTAGGAAGTTATGACAAAGGAAAGGACTTTAATTTCACGAATAACTTCGCTATTAATTATGATGTAAACTCGCATATCAAGGCAACAGGAGCTTTATCTGTTTCAAGATTGGATAACTACAATGTCGTTTTTGTTTCTCCAGACGATACTCGTTTTGTAAATAACATTGCGACAGAAAAAGGAACGTATAACAGGTATGATGCCATTACCGATAAATGGAATGCAAATCTTGGTGCAACGTACTCAAATGTTTTTAAGAACGTTCATTCTTTTAACTATACGATTAGAGCTTCGGCTTTAGAGACAAAAAACAATTCTTATAAAACATCTTTAAGAGGATTTCCTCTTGGTGTTGGTGGAAATCCAACATTTGCTTTTGGATATGAGCCAAATGGGAAGCCAGAAGTTTATACAGAATTGATAAGAAGTGTCGATTTAACCAATCAGATTAACTACGCTTACGACCGCAGATTTTTATTCGATTTTACTCAGACAATTTCTGGAGCTACCAATTTTGGAACCAACAAAAAATATTCGCCTTATTGGGGAATTGGTTTTGGATGGAATTTGAACAATGAGTTTAAAATGAATGAAGATATTGTCAATATTTTTAAAATTCGTGCCAATATCGGTCAGACCGGAAATCAAAACTTAGTGGGTTTTGCTTCTTATGATGTATATGCTTATAACCCAAATACAAACGTTTTTGGTCATGGATTAGGAGTCTCTCAAATTGCAAACCCCAATTTAGAAGCGCAAAGAACCAAAGATTTGTCTTTAGGATTAGATCTGGCTATGTTTAGAAACAGATTTACGATGACTCTAGGAGCTTACAAACGTAAAACGTCTCCACAGATTGTAGCGATCGATCTTGCCGCTTCAACAGGACTTAACGGTTATCCTTTAAATGTTGGGTATTTAACTACTCAAGGATTAGAGTTAAAAATGAACTACAATTTTATCTATGATTTGAGCAGAAATTTTGTTTGGGGAATAGGTTTAATGGGAACGACAGGAGATAATGAACTTGGAGGTTTTGGTAATGCATTGGCTTCTTTAAATTCTGAGGCACAAAAAACAACCAGTTTAACGAGATATTATGATGGAGCAAGCAGCAATGACCTTTGGGCTGTACCTTCATTAGGAATTGACCCAGCAACCGGAAGAGAAATTTTCTTAAAGAAAGATGGTCAGACTACTTTTATTTTGGATAAAAAAGATGAAGTAGTAATGGGGAATTCTAGAGAAACCGCTACAGGAGTAGTTTCTACAAACTTAAACTACAAAGGTTTTAGTTTTGGATTGTTTGTGCGCTATAGTTTTGGTGCAGAAAGATTTAACTCTGCCTTGTACAACAAAGTAGAAAATATATCAAGAGATAATATTTTTGATAATCAAGATGTGAGAGCTTTTACAGACCGTTGGACAACTCCTGGACAGATGGCACAATTTAAAGCGATCGGACTAACCAATAATACCCCAATTTCATCCCGTTTTATCCAAAAAGATGATTACATCTCTGGAGAATCTATTCGCTTAGGCTACAGATTAACAGATAGAGCTTGGTTAAAAAGAAACGGATTAACTGCTTTAGGATTTAATGTTTTTGCAAACGAATTCTTCCGTGTTTCAACCATAAAAGCAGAACGTGGTATTGATTATCCTTTCTCAAGAATATATTCTTTGAGTCTTAATTTATCATTTTAATAAAGAGATTATGAACAAGTATTTATATAAAATTACATTCCTTTTGCTTGCTTCTTTTGTTGCAGTAAGCTGCAGTGATTTTTTGGATGTTGTGCCACAAGATAAAATTTTAGAAGATCAGGCATATAGCTCTGAAGCGGGTGTGCAAAATGTACATAACGGACTTTATCTTCAGCTAGCTGTAAATAATCTTTACGGCAGACAGCTGACTATGGATGCAGTGGAAATTTTAGGGCAGCAGTATAATATGTCTGGATCGCATGTTAAAAACAAAATATCGACGTATTCGTATGAAGAAACGCTTTCTAAGAATACTTTTGCTGGAATTTGGCAAAGTGCTTTTACAACTGTTTTGTCTGCAAATAAGTTTTTAGAGAGTATTGAGGAACATCCTGAAGTTATTTCAGCCGAAAAAACAGCTATTTTAAAAGGAGAAGCAATCGCCATTCGTGCAATGATACATTTTGACATGTTAAGAATGTACGGACCAATTTACAAAGTAGCGCCAGCAAATCCATCAATACCTTATTACGATGCTGCCGTAACTGTAAATAAACCGCTTTTGCCCGCTCAAGATGTTATTGCCAAAATCATAGCCGATTTAGATGCTGCAATTGTACTTTTAGCAAAAGATCCCATATTGACTACAGGAAAATATACGGGTTCTACTGAATTTGATTCGAATCCGTATTATTCTGTAAATCGCGGACAAAGAATGAATATTTTGGCTGTAAAATGTTTAAAAGCCAGAGTCCTTTTATATGCTGGAGATAAAACTGGAGCTTTTGCTACGGCAACAGAAGTTATTAATTTTGTAAAAGGACAGCCTGTTATTACTTGGACTCCATTCTTAGAAGCTACTAACACTTCTAATCCAGATCGTATTTTTTCTTCAGAAAACTTCTTTGCTCTTAGCGATCAGACTTTATACTTAAAACAAAAAGCACTTTTTGATTCAAGTTTAGATGATTTTAATATTTATGCTCCAATGTTGAGCAGAATAAATGCTGTTTTTGAATCTAATGATAATGATTACAGAAGTTTGCCAAGCTGGAAAATTCCAATTTCGGGAGGAAAAACTCAGAAGACATTTTTTAAATATGAAGATGTAACAGACAAAACGAAACTTTTCCGTTTTCAGATTCCGATGTTTAAACTTTCAGAACTGTATCTTATTGCGGCAGAAACAGCACCAGTTTCAGCAGATGGTATTGCTTTTTTAAATACACTTCGATTTAATCGAGGTCTGACCAATTTAGCAGCTACTGCAGTATTGGCTACAGAAATTACAAAAGAGTATAGAAAAGAATTTATTGGTGAAGGACAATTATTTTTCTACTACAAAAGAATCAATTCGACTGCAATTCCAAATGGTTCTGCTTCTTCAGGAAATGTTACCATGAATGCAGTTAAATATGTAGTGCCATTACCAGAATCGGAAGTTAATTTTCAAAACTAAAAAAAGTGATCATGAAAAAAATATTGATTTTAAGCATTCTTCTTTTTTCTCTGTTTGGCTTAACATCTTGCGATAAAGAAGAAATTGAAACTTATAAAGCTACCAATAACATTTATTTTCCGCTTGCTGTATTTCCGGCATACAACAACGCACCGCTTATAGACAGTACAGGATTCAGTTTTAGTTTTGATAAAGCTAATGTTACTGGAAGAATTTATAGCATTCCCGTACAAGTTCAAGGAGCTGTAAGTGATGTTGACCGTCAAATTAAAGTTTCGGTTGATCCTTCAAGTACAGCTATTTTAGGCACACATTTTTCTTTGCCCGAAAATATTGTGTTGCACGCAGGTAGAGAAATAGATTCTATTCCTGTAAGAGTTAACAGAACTTTAGATTTAAAAGATAAGTCCGTAACATTAGTTTTGAATCTGGAAGAAAACGAATTTTTTACTGTCAATATGAAAGACAGAATAACAAATGTTTTGACACAGAAAAAGATTCATTATACGCGTTTTAAGTTGACATTTACAGACAAGCTCATGCAGCCAATAGGGTGGCAGGCTGTATTTGGTGTATTTACCGCAAAAAAAATCTTTTTAATGTGCGAGCTCATGAATTTGGATCCAGAAATGTTTAATCAGGCTCAAGGTTCACCAGGACTCTCAATTCCTGAAACGCTCTATTATGCAAGTTTTATGAAACGTTATCTGGCTGATCAGAAAGCGAATGGCAATACTATTTATGAGGAAGACGGAAAAGAAATGTTATTTCCTTAAAACCATTCTTTAATTTAAAAATATAAAGCGATGTTTAAAAATATAAAAATACAGACAGCCATAATAGCACTTCTCTTTTTGGCATACGGATGTGTAAGCGATGAAGGAAATTACAATTATGAGAAGATCAATGAATTTAATGTAACAGGAATTCAAGAAGAATATACGGTTTATACGGGAGATTATTTTAAGATTACACCCGAATTAAATCCAACTTTAGATGACGGCAAAGATCCTGACCGATATGAATATAAATGGGTTGCGGTAAATCCTTTAAAATTGGTTAACGAGGCGAGGACAACTATTGCGACCACAAAAAATTTAGATGGTATTTTAAAATTACCGCCGGCAAAATATAGTCTTTATTATTTTATCAAGGATAAAGTAACGGGAGTCAACTGGCAGCAGCCCATTATTACCTTAAATGTAGTTTCTTCTATTTATGAAGGATGGCTGGTTGTAGGAGATGTAGATGGAAAAGCTCGACTAGATATGGTTTCTATAATTCCAGGAATTCCGCAGCCGCGTATTATAAATGATGTGTTAGATGCTGCTGGGTCTGCATTGAAATTAAAAGGAAAAGCTGTAGATGTAGAAACTTTTAGCGGGCCTTTACCAGGAAGTATTATTTATGGAATCTATGTAACAGCATCAGAATCTGGAACGGCAAGATTAGAACCCGATTCTTTTGAATGGAATCAGACCATGAATATTGCATACGAAACTGTTGGTGGAAGTTTTCCAACCAATTTTGCAGTAGATTTTATGAAATGCCCTATTGGGTCAGAAAATTTACTGTATAAAGATGGTGATGTTTATTATTATAATAGAGCACTGCAAATTAGATATGGGTTGCCACAAAATAAAGTAGATCTCGAAACTAAAACTTTCTATGCAGCTCCTTTTATCGCAGAAGGTTCGTCAGCAGGAACTCCTGTCTTTTTTGATGTCGAAAAACATCGTTTTCTGCGTTATAGTACTTCAAAAGGAAGTTGTTCGGCAATGCCTCCGGTTACCCCTTCTGCAACAGTATTAGATTGGAACAATACCAACTGTGAACTGGTCTATATGACCACATCAAATTTCAATTTGAACGAAAGTTTTGCTGTATTAAAAAATATTTCAACAGGTAAATTTTTTCTGCTTCGTTTTAATGCAAGTACCGTACAAACGTATTATAAAGAGATGCTGAATGCGCCTGATTTAGATAAAGCTACAAAATTTGCCGTAAGTCCAGATGCTGGTTATTTATTTTATACTGTTGGAAACAAAGTGTATGAATATGACAGCGGAACGCAATCTGCAAAATTAATGTTAGATAAAGGAAATGAAGAAATTACCTATATAGGTTTCAGCAAAAGAGGGAAAAAGGAGATTATCAGCAAATTAATTGTGGGTTCTTATAGCACAACAGGAAAATTAGAATTGTATACTGTGCCTCCTGTAAATGGTAATTTAATTTTAGAAAGCAGTTATTCAGGCTTATGCAAAATTGTCGATGTTGCTTATCGTGTTCGATAATGATAGGAAGTTAAAAATCTAAAAATAAAACCGAATGAAGTATAAATCTCATTCTTCATTCGGTTTCTAAAAACCACATTTTATGAAACGATTTATTAAAATCGCAAGCGCAGTTTTGCTGCTTGCCTGTCCATCTATTGCCTTAAAAGCACAAGCGCAATCCACTCAAGAAAGTTGGGAACAAGCTAAAAAACAGGCTAAAACAGAGAAAAAATTAATTTTTGTAGACTTGTATTTTACAGGTTGCATGCCGTGTGCACAAATGGATAAAGAAGTATTCCCAGATCCCAAAGTTGCTACAGTTTTAAATACTGATTTTGTCACTTTCAAATCAGATATTTTAAAAGAAGAAATTGGTAAAAAGCTATGCATGAAATATGGCGTTACTGGTTTTCCAACTTTTTTATTGATGAATTCTGATGGAAAAATAATTGACATTGCAGGTGGTTTTCATGACGTAGAGCAATTTACAACCTTGCTTCAAAATGCAAAAGCAGCGGCTAAAAAAGGAATCTTCAAAAAGTACAGTCCAGAAATTCAAGAAAAAGAGTATCCTGATTTTTACAAACAAGCCTATTTAGACGGAAAAAGAAACGTACCATTTGAAGTTATCGATACGTATTTGAAATCTGCAGCCGCTTCTGAAGAGGTTTCTTTTGTAATCATTACCGGATTAAGAGTAGGGAAACAATATGACGATCCATTTCTTTTTGCCAGTAAAAAATTAGCGACAGATTACGGAAAATGGAGCGTTAACAGCCATGTATTTACCATATTACAGCGTAAGAAAAAAGAGTTTGAAAAAAAGAATGATTTAAAAGGATTTACAGCATTAGTAAATGATTCAAAAGAACTGTACACGCCAGAAGAATTTACAAAATATTCAGGTATTTTATTGAAAGATTTCGGAGTAGAAAAAGTGGTAGTGAAACCAAATACGGCACAAAAGTAAACCGAAATGAAAAAGATAATCCTGTTTTTAATATTGATTTTTGGAAGCTCAATTTATGCTCAAAACAGTATTCAGAAATCTATTAAAACTTTCGAAAAAGCCTTTCAGAATAAAAGTTATGTTGAAATGAAAGATCTTCTAGCGCCGCAGTTTACTGTGGGCGTTGGAGATTCTTCTTCAAACGAATTTTATCTGAATGGTATTTTTAAAGCATTTCCAGCTTTAGATTCCATTCAGATTGGAAAATCTGTGGCGATTAAAAATGAAACTTTCGTCTTGGTAGATTTCTGTTTTAAAGGAAAGGAGAAAAAGCCGTCTCAAATTGTTTTCAATTCAGAAAATAAAATGCTATACGTGACTTTTTTTGATGGTTTGTATAAAGTGGATCGACACGCGCAAGTAAAAGAAGTAGCAAGTATTCCATTTGAAATTATCGAAAACGGAATCGCCATTAAAATAAAATTAAATAAAGCCGATCGCGAGTTTTTAATGCTTTTTGATACTGGCGCCGACGGAATGGCGCTCAATCCAGACAGCGCGTACAAAGCGGGAGTTGTGGTTACCAAAAGTAAATCGGCTTCTGTAGTTGGTGGAAGTCAGCAAGTGCAGTATTCGGCAGATAATACGATTTATATTGGCGATCAGGTTCTAAAAAATCAAGGCTTGGTTATTTTTCCGAAACATGGCGTTTACGACGGATTGTTTGGTGCGAATTTGCTTCGCAATTTTATCACTTCTGTCAATTTTGATACGATGACGATTGACTTGTACAATTTTGGAAATTTTACGTATTGGGGAAAAGCAAAGCCATTGGTTTTTGATTATAAATCGGGACTTCCGGTAGTAAAAATGAATCTGACTTTTGAAGATAAAAAAACAGTCGAAGGCAGTTTCACTTTTGATACTGGAGCGGGTTATGATTTAATTGCTTATGAACCTTTCAATCATAAAAATAATCTAGAGGCAAGCTTAAAAACCGAATATACGTCTGTGAATTACAGTCTGGGAAAACAAACTAAAATTGTAGGAGGAGCCATTCCAAATGTTGCTATAAATGGGAATAGTTTTCCAAACGTAACAATTGCTTTGCAGGAATATGACGAAGCTAATAAAAACTGGGCTTTCGCCGATGGTTCTCTCGGAATTGACTTGATCAGACGATTCAATTTTACAATTAATTTATTGGATAAAACCGTTTATCTCGAACCAAATAAAAGTTTCAAAAAAGCTTCTTCTATCTATTTAGGCGGACTTATTTTAGATTTTGACGAAAACCAGAATCTTCTAATAAAAAGAATTATCGATCAGCAGAATGAAGATTTGAAGAAAGTGAAAGTTGGCGCAAAAGTCACGCAAATCAATGATTTTGAAGCCAAAGATTTATTGAATTCTGAAAATCTTAAAAAGCTGAAAGAAACCAAAGAAAGCAAAGATTTTATTATAGAACAAGGCGATCAATCGATGCGAATTTCAATTTAAAATATCAATCCAAAAACAAAGAAACAATGAAAAAACACATTTTTTATTTCATTTTGACCTTTATCACGGTTCAAATGAGTTTTGCTGCAAACCTTTCAGAATATGCAGTAATTAAAGGGACAATTTCAATTCCAGATTTCAAGGCAAAAGAAGTTACGCTTTATAGTGTCGAAGAAGGAAAGCCAGCCGTTGCCGCTACCGCAAAAGTCAATTCGCTGGGGGAATTCGGCTTTATGACACCAGTTTCAGCTGCTGGCTTTTATTATATCGATTACGGACAATTTAAAAGTAGAAACCAATTAATCCGTTTGTATTTAGAACCAAAATTAGACATCAATCTTGTAATCAATAAAACGAATTATGTTTTGAGCGGGAAGAATGTCGGACAGAACGCTTTGGTACAAAAAGCAAATGAAATATACAACGATTTTGCGCCTTTCGCAAGATTGGGAGGAAATGAAACCTATGTAGAATTTTATCCCTTCATTGATAAAGGTGTGGCCAAAGCAGAAGAATTTTCGAAATCAATAAAAACGAAAGATGCTAACTTTAATAAGTTATTAAAATTGGCCGTTGCAACAGATGTTGAAGAATTGACTTATACTTTTTTTAGAATGCCAAGAACAGCATTTCCAGACAAAGACGATCGTCCAGCAGTAATCAAAACATGGCAGACAGACAAAAAGTTTACAGATCCAGATTTACTAAAATTGCAAAACGGCGTTTCTTTAATGTCAAATTATTTCTTTTATGTAACTATGAATTCTGGTGATGCGCCAAAACGTTTAGATTTAACTGAAGCAATTACCCATATTACAGATCCTGCTTTAAAAGATGTTTATTTACGTGATGCAGTTGCAAATTCAAGAATGAAAATTGAAGAATACGAAAAAATCGCACCAAGCATAAAACCGTTTATGATTTCTGATAATAGCAAAGCATTTTTGTTAGAATATGAAAAAGTATTGCATAAAAACGTTGGTCAGAAAGGATTAGATTTTACATATAAAGACATTAACGATAAAGCGGTTTCGTTTTCAGATTTTAAAGGTAAATTTGTTTACATCGATTTATGGGCAACTTGGTGCGAACCTTGTAAAGCAGAGATTCCTCACATGAAAAAAATCGAAGAAGATTATCACGGAAAAAATATTGTTTTTGTAAGCCTTTCGTTAGATAAACCAAAAGATGCTCAAAAATGGAAAGATTATGTTACCAAAGAACAATTAAAAGGAATTCAGTTAATGGCCGATAAAGATTTTGGTTCTGATGTGGCAAAAAATTATGATGTAAATGCCATTCCGAGATTTTTATTGTTTGATACAAAAGGAAACATTATCAATGCAGATGCACTTCGTCCTTCAAATCCAGAGTTGCGAGTGCAATTGGATAAATTATTGAAAGGTTAATTAATAGCTTTATGAAATACAGCAAAAAAATATCAGTTTTACTCCTTTTTATCGGAAGTTTAACTTTCGCGCAAGCGCAAAACTTTAAAGCAACAGATCCAATTGCAGTCAACCAAAAAATAAAAAAAGGAGTGCTGCCAAACGGAATGACATATTACATTTATCCGACAGATGTCAATAAAAATACGGCAAGTTATTATATCATTCAAAACGTTGGTTCAATTTTAGAAAACGACCAGCAGAAAGGTCTGGCGCATTTTCTGGAGCACATGGCGTTTAACGGAACGAAAAATTTTGAAGGAAAAGGAATCCTGAATACGCTTCAAAAACAAGGTGCTGTTTTCGGCAGAAATATCAACGCGTATACAAGCACAGACGAAACGGTTTACAACTTAGATAATATTCCGTCAAAAGATGGCGGAGTAGTAGATACCTGTTTACTGGTTTTGCACGATTGGTCTAATTTTTTATCTCTGACGAATGAAGAAATCGATGCCGAACGTGGTGTAATTACCGAAGAATGGCGTACGCGACAAAATGCTAGAGCTAGAATTTACAATCAGTTGGCGCCTTATTATTACAACAATTCGCTTTATGCAGACCGCATGCCGATTGGTGATATGGAAATCGTTAAAAACTTTAAATATCAGGTTTTAAAAGATTTTTATAAAGATTGGTATCGTCCAGATTTGCAGGCAATCGCAATTGTAGGAGATATTAACGCAGATGAAATTGAAGCCAAAATCAAAAAACTTTTTGCTGATATTCCGACACCAGTAAATCCTAAAAAACGTTTTGAAATTGCCATTCCAGAAAGAACAGAACCAATTTTTAAACTGGCTTTAGATAAAGAAATTTCGGCTTCAAATATTAGTTATATGATTCGCCATACGGCTGAAAAATCAACTAATACCTATGCCGAATTAGAAAAATCTACCCAAAGAAGCCTTGCTTTTTCTATCTTAAATAATCGTTTGGTAGAAATGGCGCAGAAACAAGAATGCCCATTTAAAAGTGCCTCAATTGGTTATCAAAACTATACTCGTTTGAATGATATCTGGATTTTGAACGTTTCTCCAAAACCAGAAAAACAAGCCGAAGCTTTTGCAATGGTGATGAATGAATGGGTTAGAGCTTATAAATTTGGTTTTTCTAAAGGAGAAATTGAAAGGGCTGTTGCAGAAAACATTTCGGGTTACGAAAATTATTTAGAAAAACTAAATGAGATTTCGCATAAGGATGTTATTGGAATGGTGAAAGATGATTACCTAAATCACGAAGTTATTTCCGATCCAAAAGCTGAATTTGAAATGGTAAAAAGCATTTTGAAAAATGTTGACACTAAAATTCTTCAAGAGCAAATCGGTAAATTATATACAGCACAAAATCGTGTTGTAGCGGTTACAGGTGTACAAAACGAGAATAATTTAACTCAGGAAAAAGCTTTTGATATTATTCAGAAAGCCGAAAACGATGCTTCGTTACAACCTTATGTGGATACTTTTGAAGGAAAAACACTTTTAGGAAATCTGAAAATCAATTCAGGAAAAATTATTTCAGAGAAAAAAGAAACAGCAATTGATGCTACCACTTTTGTATTGAGCAATGGCGTAAAAGTGCATTATAAATTTGCCGATAAAAATAAGAAGCAAGTAGATCTGAAAGGTGAAAGTTTTGGAGGATCTTCTCTGTATGAACCTCAAGATTTACCATCAGTTAGTCGCGCAACCGAATTAGCACTAATGTCTGGGGTGGGTGAGTTGTCAAATGTTGATTTGACAAAAGTTTTAAAAGGAAAAATTGCTGGCTCTTCTGTAGATGTAGGCTCGTTGAAAGAGACAGTTACGGCATGGGCAAATGCAAAAGATCTCGAAACAATGATGCAATTGGTTCATTTGCGTTTTGTGCAGCCAAGATTTGATAATCAGATGTATGCACTTATGAAGCAAAGATTAGAAAATTCACTTAAAAACAGAGCAAATGATATCAATGCAAAAATGGGAGACAGTTTAACAGATGTCGTTTATGGAAAAAACAACCCAAGAATACAGCCATTGAATCAAAAATTTATCGACGGTTTATCTTTTGATAAAATGAAAGCTTTCTATTTGGATCGTTTTGCAGATGTTTCAAACTTTGAATTTTATATTGTTGGAGATGTTACGCCAGAAGTTTTAAAACCTTTGTTAGAAAAATATATTGCGAGTATAAACGGAATTAAACGTAAAGAAAAGTTTAAAACAGAGATTCCGAAATGGACATCAAATAAAATTGATAGAGATGTTTTTATCAAAATGGAAACACCAAAAAGTTCTGTTCGTATTGCCTTTTTAAAAGATATTGCTTTTTCTCAAAGAAACAGAATCTTGGTTTCGTATTTAAGCGATGTGCTGACTTTGCGTTATACTGAAAGTCTTCGCGAAAAAGAAGGCGGAACTTACGGTGCACAAGTAAGAGGAACTATTGATAAACTTCCGATTTCTAAAGCAAATCTTCAGATTAATTTTGATTGCGATGCTGATAAAGTGGAACATTTACTGCCAATTGTGTATCAGGAAATTGATAAAATCAAAAAAGGAGAAATCGCTGCTGAAGACATTGAAAAAACAAGAACAAACTATTTGAAATCTAGAGAAGACAGCAAAAACTTCAATAGTTATAGCATGAACTTGATTTATAATTATTTTGAGAATGCTTACGATATGAATGACCCTGCAACTTATGTTGATATTGTAAAAAGCATCACAGCCAAAGATATTCAGGAATTTGCTAATTCATTTTTGAACAAAGCAGATTCTTATGAAGTAGTTTTTAAACCATTAAAATAATCTGACCCCTTTATTTACTAGAGTTTAATTTGTATTTCCCTATCAAATAGTTATTTTGAATTAGTAAGCAATTTAGTTTGTATAGCGGATTACTTAGAGGGTTGTTTTTTGCTATTCAACCCTCTTTTTAAAGATTTTCACCCATGAAAAAGAATATTTTTTTACTGGGCTTTTTCCTGCTGTTTTCCATATTCGTAAAGGCTCAGATATACAATCCCATAAAATGGAAAACCAGTGTCGAGAAAATTTCTGATACTGAATACGAATTGCAGGCAAAAGCCATTATAGAGTCAGGTTGGCATTTGTACAGCCAAGAAGTTGCAGACGGAGAGCCGATTCCAACGCGTTTTAATTTTATAAAAAGCGCAGATTTTCAGTTGACTGATGCTGTAAAAGAAGAAAAAGGAAAAACGGTTAATGATCCTGTCTTTAAAATGCAGATTAAGTTTTTTGAAAAAGAGACTACTTTTAGACAGCGTGTTAAAATACTTTCATCTAAACCTTTTAAAATCAAGGCTGAAGTTGAATTTATGGTTTGTAATGATGAAAACTGCCTTCCACCAAGTTCAGACGAATTGGAGTTTGCCGTTAGCTCTTCCGCGAAAGCGAAAACTTTAATAGAAACGGCAGCTAAAACAGAAGCTAAAACTGTTGAAATAGATTCTTCGGTTACCGAAATAAAAGAAAAAACAGAAGAAATTGTTCCTGCTGAAGCTGTAAAAACACCTCAGAAAGAAATCAAAAAAAGAGAACCAAAAACCGAATCTAGAAGTTTATGGACAATTTTTCTATTGTCTTTTTTCTCTGGATTTGCAGCATTATTAACACCTTGCGTTTTTCCGATGATTCCAATGACGGTGAGTTTTTTTACCAAACAAAGCAAAACCAAATCGCAGGGAATACGAAAAGCCGTTTTTTACGGAATTGCGATTATTGCCATTTATATCTTTTTGGGAGCTGTTGTAACTTGGATTTTTGGAGCAGATTCGCTTAATGCGCTTTCTACAAATGTTTGGTTCAATCTGGTGTTTTTTGTCCTTTTAATGATTTTTGCGTTTTCATTTTTGGGCGCATTCGAAATCATGCTTCCCAATGCATGGGCAAACAAAGTCGATTCGCAGGCTGATAGAGGTGGAATTGTCGGAATATTATTTATGGCTTTGGCGCTTGCAATTGTTTCCTTTTCTTGTACGGGCCAATTGTTGGCACTTTATTGGTCGAAGCTGCTTCACGAGGCGGAATTGCGCCCTTTGTCGGAATGTTTGGTTTTTCTCTGGCTTTGGCTTTGCCCTTTACTTTATTTGCCGCTTTTCCGGGTTGGCTCAATTCGCTTCCAAAATCGGGAGGATGGTTAAATTCGGTTAAAGTATTTTTGGGATTTCTTGAAATGGCTCTTGCTTTCAAATTCCTTTCCAATGCCGATTTGGTTCTGCAATTGCATTGGCTGGAAAGAGAAACTTTTTTAGCAATTTGGATTGCCATTTTTGGAACGCTGGCTTTTTATTTGTTCGGAAAAATTCAGTTGCCGCATGACAGTCCGGTTTCAAATATAAGCGTTGGAAGATTAGGATTAGGGGTTTTGGTTTTGGCTTTTACCATTTATCTGATTCCTGGTATTTGGGGCGCACCACTTAAAATGATCAGCGGTTTTCCTCCGCCGATGCATTACAGCGAAATTCCAAATGGATTGAATAATTCCAGTTCAAAAGAAATAACGCAAAATCTGCCAGAAGGAGCAGAACTTGTCCTCATAACATTATGGCTTTTACTGACTATGATTTAGGAATGCAATATGCCAAAAAAATCGGAAAACCAGTTATGATAGATTTCACAGGTCACGCGTGCGTAAATTGCCGTAAAATGGAGGACAATGTTTGGTCTGATGAAAAAGTGCAGAAGATCTTAAAAGGCGATTTGGTTTTAATTTCACTTTATGTAGACGATAAACGAGAACTGAATCCGCACGAACAGATTACCTCTAAACTGACAGGGAAAAAACTAAAATACATTGGTCAGAAATGGAGCGAATTTCAAACACTGACTTACAAAACCAATGCGCAACCATTTTATGTTTTGGTAGATCATAATGGAGAAACGCTAAATGAAACGTCTGCTTATAATCCAGATATCGAAGAATATTTGAACTGGCTTAAAAAAGGGGTTTCTAATTTTGAAAAAAGCTAAAGTTCAGGATTTGTACTTTATTTATAATTATGTTGTTAATCAAAAAGGGAATAGTTTACGAGCTATTCCCTTTTTTGTCCTAAGAATATTAAGAAAGTACTGTGTCTGGCAGGACACTAGTTTTTTGTGTAAAATTTAAAGTCAGCTGATCCAGATGTCCGAAGAAAAAAGTATCTAGAATTTCCTGAAAAACAGGATGTGCATTTTCTACCTGAACAAATAAACTCATAGAAGAATGCAGTTTTCTTGCGCCAAGTTCTCCTAAAATTCCTTCGGCAGACTTCTTTTTTAAGGTCAACAGCAATTTAGAGATCTCAATTAAATGTTTCGATAAAATCGGATGCTTTAAAAATTCAGTAGCTTCTTTAAGATCTGCAACGGCATAATATTCAGAAAGAGCACTTTTGCCAAGTCCTTTGATCTGCGGAAAAATGAACCACATCCAATGGGTTTCTTTTTTACCTTTTTTTATTTCAGATAATGCTGTCAGATAAAGTTTATTTTGCGCATCTAAAAATCGGGTCAAATCATTTTTTGCGTAAGTCATCTCTTGATTCTGTATTAAATGGTTAGTAAATCTAATTTGTTTAATCGGTAACACTTGTAATATATTTTTTTAAAGAATTGTATTAAATTTTTCGAACATCAAAATTAGAATGCTGATAGCCTTTTGAGTTATAGAATTGTAGTCGGTCTTTACATAATTCCGATAGGCCTGTAAGAATGCCTTGTTAATATAATTTTAAAGTTTTGAATGATTCTAAATTCTAATGTTATTTTAATGTTCTACAAAAAAAATGGCTCTAAATTGCGCGCTCAGAAAAATTATAATAAACGCCTTAAATCACTGGGGTTTTGAATCAAAACGATGTGATGCAATTAAACTTTTAGCCTTTTTTTAAAGTATGTTGAACAAAATTAAAAATAGCTTTTTATGTAAATGCCTTCAGGCATTGCTTGTCGGCTATTTTCTAATTAGCAGTTTAAATATTTCTAATAGTGTTGGAAGAATCTTAAGCGATAACGCTGAAACCTACACAGTAAAAGGCATTACCTGCAACTTTCTGAAAAAAATCTTCAAGTGTGATGGAATCCCAGAAGAACTGGACGACTACAAAACGAAAGACACTAAAACGGCCAAATTAGCAAAAGGCATTCCTTTAATGGAATATTTGATTTCATCAGAATCTTTGATGCCTAATTTTTGTTTTCTAATAGAATCAGAAGGGAAAAAATATATTGATAATACGATCTTTTCGTTTGGTTTTCATGGTAAAATAGACATACCGCCTCCAAGGGTGAATTCATAAATACTTGTTTTTTAAGGATTGGGATAAAAAATCTTAATCCAGAATTGCGGTTTTTGCCGTATATTTATTCTATGTAATAATCCTGTATTTATACTTAAATTCATGACACCATTTAAACGTTTTTATAACTTATTGCAGCTCGATAAGCGCGATGTGTATCAAATTATCTTCTATGCTGCATTTGCAGGGTTAGTCAATCTTTCTCTGCCTTTGGGAATCCAAGCTATTATTAATTTTATTCAAAGCGGACAGCTGAGCGTCTCATGGATTATTCTCGTGATTCTAGTGACGGTTGGTGTTGGTTTTGGCGGAGTTCTAACGATTTTGCAGTTGCGAATTGTAGAGAATCTGCAGCAGCGAATTTTTGTACGCTCTTCTTTTGAGTTTGCGTACAGAATGCCTTTAATAAAATTTAAAGAAATGTACTCGGAGTATGCTCCCGAAAAAGCCAATCGTTTTTTTGATACTTTAATGGTACAAAAAGGCACTGCAAAACTATTGCTTGATTTCTGCACCGCATTCCTTCAGGTTGGTCTGGGGATTATTCTATTGGTTCTTTATCATTCTTTCTTTATGGTAATTGGACTTTTATTTATCGTCATTTTATATGTCATTTTTAAATTTTCGTATAAAGACGGTCTCGAAACCAGTTTGAACGAATCAAAATTTAAATATAAAGTGGCAGCATGGCTTCAGGAAATTGCTAGAAATAGAGAAAGTTTCCGCAGAAAAGGAGCTTTTGAATATGCTTTGGAAAGAAATGACCAATACGCAACCAGCTACGTAAATTACCGTGAAAAGCACTTTCAGGTAATGAAGAAACAATATATTCAGCTGACTATTTTTAAAGTAATTGTTACTGCTGCCTTATTATCGATCGGTGGTTTTCTGGTAATTCACCACCAAATGAACATAGGGCAGTTTGTAGCAGCTGAAATCGTAATTGTATTATTAATCAACTCGGTAGAAAAAATCATCTTCGGATTAGAGTCTTTCTACGATGTATTGACTTCTGTTGAAAAAATTGGTCAGGTGACTGACATGGAAATTTCATGCATTCCTCAAACTTCAGATAAAACGGAAAAAGGAATCAATATTGAGACCGAAAGCATCAATTACCATTATCCAGAACACAACAAAAAATCACTGAAGAATATCAATTTAAAAATCTCTCAAGGAGAAAAAATTATTCTTACAGGAACAAATGGTGCAGGAAAAAGTACTTTGCTAAGATTGCTTTCGGGTGTTTTAGAACCAGAAAGCGGAGCGATGTACGTAACTGACAATTATATGAATCGTCTTAACGAAGATACATATAGAGCGCAGGCAGGGACATTCTTGCAAGGCGATACACTTTTTGCAGGAACAATTCGCGAGAATATTGTTTTTGGAAATGAAGAATTAAACAGCGATGATTTAAAATGGGCTTTAGATAATGTTGGCCTTACTCCATATATTAAAACTTTTGAAAACGGGTTGGAGAATCAAATTCATCCTGGAGGTCGTGAACTATCTGCTTCTGATGTTCAAAAAATTCTTTTGGCAAGAAGTATTGTGGGTAAACCGAATATCTTATTCTTAGAAGATCCAGTTGACAAAATGGACGATTTGACTTCGAGTAAAATTGTAGATTTTTTACTTTCTGAAGAAAATGACTGGACTGTTATTGTGACTTCTAAAAATGATATTTGGAAAAGCAAATGCAGTCGTATGATTACGATTGATGACGGAAAAATTATTAACGACATAAAGCTTTAATCATGCTCAACCTATCTAAAGATAACAACGTACTTATAACGCCGGGCAAATACAAATCGATTACAAGTGTTGCTCGTAGACCACATTACGCAATTTTAAATAAAGTCATAATCGGATTTTTGATTTTTGCTGTCTTATGCCTTTTCTTGCCTTGGACACAGAATATTTCAGGAACAGGTTCTGTAACTACTTTAAAACCAGATCAAAGACCACAGACTGTTCATAATGCCATTGCAGGACGTATAGAAAAATGGTTTGTAAAAGAAGGAGATTACGTAAAAAAAGGAGATACAATTCTTTTTATTTCGGAGATCAAAGAAGATTATCTAGATCCTAATTTGGTTAATAATACCAAACAGCAAGTAGATGCCAAAAAAATGGCAGTAGAATCGTATGGCGATAAAGTAAACTCTCTTGACGTGCAGGCGCAGTCGCTTAACACGGAAAGACAATTGAAATTGCAGCAAGCGCAAAACAAAATTCGTCAGTCACAATTGAAAATAAAAAGCGACAGTATGGATCTTGTAGCAGTAAAAACTCAGCTTCGAATTGCAAAAACACAATTTGACCGTTCGACAGCTTTAAACAAAGAAGGTCTTAAACCGCTGACTGATGTCGAGCAGAAAAGATTAAAACTGCAAGAGTCAGAAGCGTATGTGATTACGCAGGAAAATAAATTGTTAAGCAGCAAAAACGAATTGATAAATGCAAAAGTAGAAATCAATAGAATTACTGCTGAATATGCTGAAAAAATATCAAAATCAAGAAGCGATAAATTTACGGCTTTAAGTACGCAATACGATACAGAAGCTCAGGTAAATAAATTAGAGAACCAATATACTAATTACAGACTTAGAAACGGTTTGTATTATATTACAGCGCCACAGAGCGGTTATGTAAACCGAGCTTTACTGGCTGGTCTTGGAGAAACGATTAAAGAAGGAACTCCTGTTGTGAGCATTATGCCGTCTAAATATGATATTGCGGTAGAAACTTACGTAGATCCAATCGATTTGCCGCTGGTGCATCGAGGTGCAAAAGTTCGTGTTTGGTTTGACGGATGGCCTAGAATCGTATTTTCTGGATGGCCTGGATTGTCTTATGGAACTTACGGAGGTAAAGTTGTAGCGATAGAAAACTTTATAAGTCCGAACGGGAAATACAGAATTTTGGTCTCACCAGATGGAGAAGATCGCCACTGGCCAAAAGAATTGAGTATTGGTGCAGGTGCGCAAAGTATTGCATTGCTAGAAACCGTTTCGGTATGGTACGAGATTTGGCGAAACTTGAATGGTTTTCCGCCAAACTATTATAATTCAGGAGAAAAAGAAGATAAAGGAAAGGAGAAAAAGTAAAATGAGAAATCTTGTAAAATTGTTTTCTTTCTTAATACTATTTTGTTTTTCTACACTTCATAGCCAGAATTTTAATCAAGAGGAACTTACTTTTATCGAGTACTTGGGATATGTGAAAAAATATCATCCGTTGGTAAAACAAGCCAATCTTGAAGTGACAAATGCTCAGGCAAAATTGATGATGGCTCGAGGCGGATTTGATCCAAAATTGGAAGTAGATTACAATAAGAAAGAATTTAAAGGCACAGAATATTATTCGTTGTTAAACAGCAGTTTCAAAATTCCGACTTGGTATGGAATTGAAGTAAAAGCAGGTTTTGACGATACAAGTGGAGAATATTACAATCCGCAGAACAAAACTCCAGAAGCAGGTTTAACTTCGCTCGGAATTAATGTTGCTCTAGGACAGGGAATGTTTATTAACCAAAGAATGGCCGATGTTCGCGAAGGAAAACTTCAAGTAAAACTGAGCGATGCACAGCGAAAACTAAGAGCAATTGAAGTTTTATATCAAGCAAGTGAAGCTTATTTTGAATGGAGAAGAAGTTATAACGAAGCAGAATTGTATAAAAACTATTTAGGCTTTGCGAGCACTCGTTTTGAAGGGGTTAAAAAACTAATTGCAGCAGGAGATGCGCCAGCAATTGACAGCGTTGAAGCTAAAATAACCGTTCGAAACAGAGAATTGAATGTTGAAAATGGAAATTTGAAATTAGCGAAAGCGAAACTGAAATTGGCCAATTTTTTATGGATTGAAAATGTTCCGGTTGAATTGGGAGATTTGGTAAAACCAGAACAAAACCTAATTCAGACGATTGAGGAAACTTTAAAAACGGATGCCATGATGGTCGATGTTGAATCATTAGACTCTCATCCAAAAATTCAATCTTTAGAAACTAAAATGGATATTTTGGAAGTCAACCGCCAGCTGAAAGCCAATTCGTTGCTTCCGAAAATAAATGTGGGCTATAACTACATTTCAGAACCCAATTACTGGAATAATTTCAACGCCGATGATTATAAGTTTAATATCGATTTCAGTTTCCCGATTTTCTTAAGAAAAGAACGTGGAAGTTTAAAAATGGCTAAACTGAAAATTCAGGATATGCAATATGATATTGGACAGCAGCGATTGGAACTTAAAAATAAAATCAAAGCGCAGCAGACAGAAATTGCTTCGTTAAGAAAACAGAAAATCGTAATCGACAATCTTGTACAAGATTATATGACGATGCTGAATTCAGAAGAAAAATTATTCTCATTTGGCGAGAGTTCGATTTTCTTAATCAATTCGAGAGAAAATAATCTCGTAAGCGCAAAATTGTCGCAAATAAGTTTAGAGAATCAGTTTTATCTGTCGAATGCCGAATTGTACAAAATATTAGCAAATCCAGATTAATAATTTTCGATGTATAATCGAATAGTTGAAATGGCAGTGATTTAATATGTCGTTCCGCCGGAGCTTTTGAATTTAGGGACGTAGATTTAGTTATAAATATTTCGCTCTTCCAGAGCTGTAAAATGTCCCAGCGGGACGAAATATTTATAGGAATGTATTTTTGATTTATAAAATAGCCCTGTAAGGGCGAAAGATATTGTATGTACACAAAAATAACAGTCAGCTTTGTACCTGTCTGCATTATATTAATTTTTTCAGAATTTGAGTTAAAAAAGCTTTAGATATTTTCTAAAGCTTTTTTTATTTGGCAGAAATCTTTTAAAAAAGCGGTTTCAAATTATAACATGAAACCGCTTTTTAAAAAAGTTAAAAACTTCTTTATTTAAATTTGATAGACTTTCTTATTTTGAAGCCGTGTAATTTAAACTGACGAATTATGAGTTTATTAAAAAAGAGTTTCCTTTTATTCTGTTGCATCATTCTTTCTCAAGTTTTAAAAGCCCAAGACGCTCCTTACACAATGGGATTTATCCCAGCATCTATAAGTGAAGTTGATGTTGCTTTTCCTTTAATAGAAAAATGGAATTTGAGCGGCCAGGCAGATATGCAGCTCGTTACACAAGGCGCTTATACAAACGGAAATCCTTTTGAATACACACAACGAAAAGTAATACGACCTTGGATTATTTATTCTGGTTTTAAAAATATGAAGCTTTGGTTAGGATATGCACACAATCAGAAATATGCGATAGAAGAAGCGGGGAATTACAAAACTTTAGAAAATAGACTTATCGTAATGGGAACCTATACACAGGAAATGCCTAAAGGGTCTCTTTTTGAGCAAGTGCGTTTTGAAACCAAGTTTTTTGATGACAGAAATGGCAATCATCAAACAGTTCCCAGAATAAGAGCACGTTTTGGAGTTAATCATTATTTGAGACAAAGTAAGGAAAAACCAATTTTTTTGGCACCAAATATTGGGTATTACACAGAACTCATGCTAAAGTTTGCTTCTAAAGATTATGCCGACGAACATTTTGATATTTTCAGACTATCGGTTTATTATACTGCTGGAATTACCCCGAATATTCATTTTTTGGCAGGCGTAATAGGACAAATGCAGTTGCGTGCAAACGGAACTCAGTTTGACGTTTACTACGGGCCAATGGTTTCATTAAAATATAGCGTAAAACCAAAAGAACGCGAAACATTTGATAGTGTTGATGGGGGTGCAGATTAACCAAATTATTTCTGCAGATTTTAAAAGAGTTTATTTTGCTTAAAACTTATAATATTTAACTTTGGAACGTTATAAGAATAAACAAAATGAAACAAGCGATTATAAATGCTGTCGTACACACAGGAGAAGAAATAATAGAAAACGGAGTTGTAATTGTAGAAAACGGAACTATTATTTCAGTACAAAAAGAAATTCCAAACGATATCAAGACAATTGATTTAAAAGGAAATCACCTTGCGGCAGGATTTATAGATATCCAGATCAATGGCGGAGAAAAGTATTATTTCAGCCAGACACCAAACGAAGAAACCATTCAGGATATTTACGATGCCAGTATGAAATATGGCACAACGCATGTTTTACCTTGTTTAATATCTTCATCAAAAGAAACTATTTTAGAAGGAATTGAAGCGGTTCGCAATTACATGAAAAAGCATCAGAATGGTGTGATCGGAATGCATTTGGAAGGACCGATTTTTAAATCCGCAAAGGCGTGGAGCACATAGTATCGATCAGGTTCGAAAACCAACTGACGAAGAACTTCAAGAAATTATCAGCAAAGGAAAAGACGTTATAAAAGTCATTACCATAGCTCCAGAATGTTTTACAGAAAAACAGCTTACTATGCTGATCGAAAGCGGTATTACAATTTCGATCGGACATTCTACTATTACGCATAAAGAAGCCCAGCCTTATTTTGCAAAAGGAATTAATCTAGTTACACACTTGTTTAATGCCATGACACAATTCGGACATCGCGAACCGGGTTTGGTTGGAGCTGTTTTTGAAAACGAAGAAGTCTACGCTCCTGTTATTCTCGATGGAGTGCATTGTGATTATGCAGCAGCAAAAATAGCGTACAAACTAAAACAGGATAAATTCTTCTTAATTAGTGATGCTACCTTTTTAGGGCGTAAAGTAGCCAATTTTAAATGGGATAACTTTGACGCTCATTTGGTTGATGGTTTCTATAGAAATGATGATGGCAATCTTGCTGGTGCTTCAATCTCAATGACAGAAGCAGTGCAAAATGCCTATAATCATTTGAATGTTTCGGCAGATGAAGCTATAAAAATGGCGACTACAAGAGTGGCTGCTGCAATTGGCATGCAAAATAAAATAGGAAAAATACGTGCAGATTTTCCGGCAAGCTTTGTTGAGTTCAATTCTGATTTAACTGTAATCAAGACTTTAGATTTTAGGGAATAGAAACTTTAAAACCTGACCTTTAAGTATAGTAGTCGTTTATAAAAACTTACTATTAGTATATTTTATATTCATATTTTTCTTGCATTTAACTTGCTTATACAAAGTATATTGATAGTTTTGCACCATATTTAACCCCAAACCTACTTACTTACTGATGAGAAAAAACACTCACTTTTTCGTATTTGCCCTATTGGCAAGTATTATTTTTGGATGTAGTGACGATGGCGAAAACTACAAGCCAAATTACCTACCGAGCATAGATGCTTCGGCTTTACCAGCAGAAAATAAACCAATGACCATGTTTGAGGATAACGAAGATCCTTCTATTATGTACAATAAAGCAGATCGCTGGTTTAGAGTAAACGAACCGTTTCAAATTATTCAAAAAGGAAAAGATTCTGCACAAATTTCGCTTTATTCTCCAGTTGGATTGACGGACGTAAAAGTGTATGCTAAATTACCTAATTACGATAAAAAGTTTTTGCTTTATAGTTTTTCTAAAGTTCCTGCTTTTCACCGCTCTTTTCATAAAATTCCTTTGACAGAGCAAAAAAACGATTATTTGCTAGAAACTGGAAACACCGTAACAATCGATAAAATTGAAGGATTTTCATCTGGAGCGATCGAATTTTCTGTAGAATCAGATGATCCTTTGTTTAAAAAATTCAAAAAAATAAAATCAAATCATTTAGTTCAGTTTCATGACGGATACCATATTAATGAGCTGGGTAAATTTCTTCCGATGAATCCTGCATTGGCAAAAGAAGCAATTACCATGATTATTAATTATTCTTATGCTTTAAGCCATCCTATGTATTATGACACTTTTACCAATTTTGACAAATACAAACAAGAACAGGCAGCGACAGCAGGAACCGCTATAAACGGCGCATTAAACTGGCATGGAAATGCTGATGATGTAGAGGGTGTTTACGATTATTATTCTAAAGAAGAAATCGAAAAAATATATTGGAATTATCTAGATAAAAGAACCGTTTGGATGGCAATGGTTGGAGGAGATTCTGCTTGGGGCGGAGGAAATCTGGCATCGCAATGGGAATCGGGTTATGTAACTGGACATTGGGTTGGAGAAATGTCGGTTTGGTCTCACGAATATTCGCATCATATTGGTTTTAACCACAGCAGTAATTTGGCGAATAGCGGCGAAGGCGGCGGTCAGCAGGAAATGCTTACTCATTTTTATAAATACTTAATTTACTTAAATGATCTTCCGTTTACGGATCCAGACGTTTTAAAAACGTATTCAAAAACGGCTTACGTAAAAGGAACTTATAAGAAACCAGTATTTACTGTTAATCCTAAAAATCCATTTTTGCTCAAATATAAAGGCGAAGGAAAATGGAACTAAAATATAAACTACACATGAAACATATTCTGCCCCTAATTTTAGCAATTTGTTTGTTTACAAGTTGCAGTAAAGACGATCCAGCATCTAAAGATTATACCTATTATTATCCGACTGATGAAGCTTCTATTACAAACGAAAATATTCCAGGAAGCACAGAAGCATTTGATCCAAAAGGAATTACTATTGCAAATGAGAAATTGTATGTGATTAACGGAAATGTACTAGAGATTTTTAATGCTCTGACTTTAGAACATATTAAAACAATAAAAGAATATAAAAAAGGAAATACGACTATTGCGCTAACAAGTTTAACATCGGTTTCTGTTGATGCTGGCCGCATTTATGTTGGCAGTACAGAATCGAGATTATTTGTTTTTGATGAGATTACAAATGCTGGAATTAGTACTGTTGGAAATGGTCAGTGGTGGCAGACTTTTGTTCACGTTTTTGGCGTAGTAGCAAAAGACGGATTGGTGTTTGTAAAAGAAAAAGAAAAGAGCATAAAAGTTCTTGACGCTACTCAAATTACAGAAACAAGCGATTGGAATTTAAAGCCTATTGCAAAATTGAATACGCTAAACGGATATACAGAAGTATATTCATTGGATGTTTTTGATGGAAATTTGGTTGTAGGAGGAAGAGATGCCAAAAGCTATTTATACTATAATATTGCCAATATTAAAGCCAATGCCGCAGCTTCGTTAACCACTCCTATTGAGCCAGAAAAAGTGCAATTTGTAGACATTAAACCAGTTGCAGTATCTTTTAGCAAAGATTGGGCAGTTACTTCAGAAAATGTTGGAAGTGCCTCTTATTTAAAATTATATCCAAAAGACGAATTCATTAAAAAGAATTATAAAGCGGCTTTAAGCGTTTCTGATATTCTAGGGCAAAATGCTTTTGGAACTATTGTTGGAACAGCACAACTTGACGATCGTATTTTCTTATCTGATAATACCAATAAAAAAATCAGAGTAATAAAATTGAATAAGTCGGTAATTGCAGAACAGAACAACTAGTTTTTTTTAAATTCCAATACTTGAAATTTCAAATTCCAAAGAATAAAAATTCCAAATTCCAATCTCGAAGTCTCGGGCAAATTGGAATTTGGATTTTTTTTGAATTGAAATAAAATTTGGATTTTGAATTTAGATTTTGGAATTTCGATTCTCAAGATTGGAATTTGGAATTTGAAATATTGGAATTTTAAAAAAAAGCCTACTAGATTGATAGGGTAATAAAAGTTTTAACAATTTATAGCTTAAAATTGAAAATAACTATTTAAATTTGCACTCGCTATGAAGAAACAGAACCAGAAAATGAATAATTATTATCGTCGCAGTATGATGTGCTGTGGTGCTGTTATGGTGTTTATTGATCTGGCTTAATATATAAAATGATAAAATTTATTTCGAAAACGCCTTTCAACTCATTAATGGAAGGCTTTTTTGTTTTTTAAACTGTAAAGAATGATTGAATTAAAAAATGTAACCAAAACTTTTCATCAGAAAGACAGAATTGTAGCTGCTTTGTCTGATGTTTCTCTAAGGGTTCCTCAGGGGAAAATTTTTGGGGTAATTGGAACTTCCGGAGCAGGAAAAAGTACTTTGATTCGCTGTGTGAATTTGTTGGAAAGACCAACTTCTGGCGAAATTATCGTTGACGGAAAAGCTTTGATGCAGTTGTCAAATGCTGAATTGGCGATTGAAAGAAGACAAATCGGAATGATTTTTCAGCATTTCAATTTACTTTCTTCGAGAACGGTTTTTGAAAATGTGGCTTTTCCGCTAGAATTGGCTGGAACGCCAAAAACGGAAATCAAAACACGCGTTTTAGAATTATTGCAATTGGTTGGATTGGCAGAAAAAGCCAATGATTATCCAGCAAGTCTTTCGGGAGGACAAAAACAAAGAGTTGCCATTGCAAGAACTTTGGCTAATAATCCGAAAGTTTTACTGTGCGATGAAGCGACAAGCGCATTGGATCCTGCAACAACGAGATCGATTTTAAATTTACTGAAGGACATTAACAAACGTCTTAACATTACGGTTCTGCTGATCACACACCAAATGGAAGTGGTAAAATCGATTTGCGATGAAGTAGCGGTAATCAGTCACGGAAAATTAATCGAGCAGGGAAGTGTGGGCGAAATCTTTGCAGACCCAAAACATGAACTAACAAGAGAATTTATTTCTTCTTCGCTTCATATCGAAGTTCCGTCTGTTTATCAGGAAAAATTACAGAAAGAAGACAACGGAAATCTGAATCCGTTATTAAAACTGGAAATGACAGGAAAATCGGTTAACGAGCCTGTTATCTCAGAAGTTTCAAGACTTTTTGATACCGATTTCAAAATCGTTAGCGCGCAAATGGATCAGGCTGGCGAAGTAAATTTTGGTGTAATGCTGATTGAACTTTCAGGGAAACGCGAAAATTACGACGCAGCAATTCAATATTTTAATTCAAAACATATTAAAACAGAAATTATAGGTTATGTCTGATTCTCTTATAGATTTATTGTTAAAAGGAACATGGGAAACCATTGTTATGACTTTTGTATCGGGCTTTTTCGGTTTTTTGTTAGGACTTCCAACAGGAATTTTATTATTCTTAACTCGTAAAAACCAGATTCTGGAACAGCCAGTTTTAAACAGAACATTATCGGTTGTGGTAAACGTTTTTCGTTCTATTCCATTCATTATTTTAATCGTTTGGATGATTCCGTTTACACGTGCTATTGTCGGAACTTCTATTGGTGTGAGTGCCGCTTTGGTTCCGTTAAGTATTGGTGCAGCGCCGTTTATTGCCCGTTTGGTAGAAAATAGTTTGCTAGGTCTACCATCAGGATTAATCGAAGCAGCGAGAGCATTGGGTGCGACTCCTTTGCAAATTGTATACAAAGTATTATTGCCAGAAGCTTTGCCTTCTTTAATCAATGCAGCATCAATAACTTTAATTACCCTTGTCGGATATTCTGCAATGGGAGGAGCTGTTGGAGCAGGTGGTTTAGGACAAGTTGGGTATCAATACGGATATATTGGTTATGATGCCGTAACAATGAACTCGGTTTTGGCTTTATTGGTTATTTTGGTATTCGTAATTCAGTTTGCTGGAGACAGATTATCAAAACGATTCGATCATAGATAATCCTCAATTAACAATTAACAATTTACAATTAGAAATATATGAAACTTAATATTTTAAAAACGGCTGGAATTTTGGCTTTGGCGCTTGTTTTATCCAATTGCGGAAACAAAAAAAATAACGATCCTCATTTTATAAAAGTAGGTGTAGCTTCTGGTCCAGAACTAAAAGTGGCGGAAGCGGCTAAAAAAGTAGCTAAAGAAAAATACGGATTGGAAGTAGAACTAGTTTCTTTCAACGATTACGTGATTCCAAATGAAGCTTTAAGCCAAGGTGATATCGATGCAAATGCATTTCAGCACAAACCTTATTTAGACGAGCAATCGAAACAAAGAGGTTACAAATTAGCCATTATCGGAAATACATTTGTGTATCCAATTGCTGGGTATTCTAAAAAAATAAAAAGCCTTTCTGAATTGAAAAACGAAAGCACAATTATTATCCCAAATGATCCAACAAACGGTGGACGTTCTTTGTTGCTTTTACAGAAAAACGGATTATTGAAGTTGAAAGATGGTGTTGGTTTATTGCCAAAAGTAACAGACATTGTGAGTAATCCTAAAAACTTAAAAATCTTAGAATTAGAAGCACCTCAATTGCCTCGTGCCTTAGACGACCAAAATGTGTCTATTGCGATCATCAACAATACTTTTGCTTCTACAGCAGGATTGGTTCCATCTCGTGATGCTTTGTTTGTTGAAGACAAAGATTCTCCTTATGTAAATTTGGTGGTAAGCCGCGAAGACAATAAAAAAGAAGAAAAAGTAAAACAGTTTTTACAGGCTTTTCAATCTCCAGAAGTAGAAAAAGCTGCTGAACAAGAATTTAAAGGAGGAGCAGTTAAAGGCTGGTAATTTTTTTAAGTTAAAAGTTAAAAGTTAAAAGTTAAAAGTTAAAAGTTATGAGTTAGGAGTTATAATTTAGGAGTGTTGCCTAACTTATAATTCATAACTCATTTTTTTTGTACTATACGTACATTTATTCAAACATAGCCCGTGGTTTCAACCACGGGAATACGCGGTTAGTATAACCCTTAACCCTTAACCCTTAACCCTTAACCCTTAACCCTTAACAATTATATAAAACAATCTGTTGATTTTGTAATGCTTACGTTTTTTTATTGAATTAAATTAGAGTTCAATTTTTAAAACAAAAATTATGAGATCGATTTGGACAGGTTCGGTAAGTTTTGGATTGATTAACATTCCGATAAAAATGTTTTCGGCTGTAGAGGAAAGCAGTCTAGATATGGATATGTTGGATGCAAAAGATCATGCCAATATCAAATTTAAACGTGTTAATGAAAATACGGGCAAAGAAGTAGATTACGCCAATATAGTAAAAGGATATAATTTGGATGGCAAATATATTATTCTGGAAGATTCTGATTTTGAAGCCGCAGACGCCATTAAAACCAAAACAATCGATATTGAAAGTTTTGCTTTCGAAAAAGAAATCCAAAGTATTTATTACGAACAGCCGTATTATCTAGAACCCGATAAAGGCGCCATGAATGCCTACGGATTGCTTCGCGATGCACTTGAAGCTTCAGGAAAAGTGGGTATTACAAGATTTGTACTGCGAAACAAAGAAAGTTTGGCAATTTTAAAACCGTACAAAAATGTGATTGTTTTAAACCGAATTCGATTTGAACAGGAGATTAGAAGTACAGCAGAATTAAAATTGCCTCCAATGTCTAAAAAATCGACAAAAGAAATGGACATGGCCGAAAAACTAATCGATCAGCTAACGGAGAAATTTGATATTTCTGGCTTTAAAGACGAATATACCGCCAAGCTTTTGGATATCATTAAAAAGAAAGCCAAAGGAAAACCACAAAAAGCGGCTCCAAAACTAAAAGTCGTGCACAAACAAAGCGACGATTTAATGGAAATGCTGAAAGCAAGTCTGGAAAACAAAAAGAAAAAATCTTCTTAAACGTTTTGACTATTTTCTAGTTTGTGAATAATCTTTTTAATATTGGCACCTTTCGATAAAACAGGTTTCCATAAATCGCCTTTTTTCTCAAATCTTTTCAATACATTTTTAATGGTAAATTGCGACGGATGCAGTTTTTCAGTCACTTCACTCCATTCTAAAGGTGTAGAAACTGTTGCATCAGGTTTTGGACGAACAGAATACGGCGCTGCCAAGGTTTGTCCTCGTCGGTTTTGTAAAAAATCGATATACAGTTTATTTTTCCTTTTTTTGATGCTTCTGTCAATCGAAGTAATATCGGGCAGTCTGGAATGTACTTCTTTAGCAATTAATTCGGCTAAAATTTTAATAGAATCATAATCGTATTGCGCGCCAAGCGGAATGTAGATATGAAGCCCAGAAGCACCCGAAGTTTTGCATAAACATTCGGTTTCCAATTCGTCTAAAACTTCTTTTACAACCAAAGCAGTTTGAACCACTAGTTTAAAGTCGTCTTTTGCGGGATCTAAATCAATTACGAGCCAATCTGGATTCTGAATATGTTTGATGGTAGAATTCCACGGATTCATTTCGATACAGCCTAAATTGGCCATATAGAGTAGTGTTTCTTTATTATTGCAAATAAGATAATCAATGTTGGCATTGTTGGATTCTGAGAAGATTTTCTTGGTTTTAAGCCATTTCGGAATTTTATCGACATCAACATCTTTCTGATAAAAACTAGGAGAATCAATTCCGTTTGGGAAACGGTTCATCGATTCTGGCCGATCTTTTAAATACGGCAAAATCAATTCTGAAACCTCATTATAATATTGCACAATATCACCTTTAGTAATGCCATCTTTTGGAAAGTAAACTTTATTCTGATTGGTGAGATGTAAGGTCGTTTTACCAATTTTTAAATCGTAATCGTTCTCAGTTTTGTGTTTATTTGATTTTTCCATTTCAATTAAATTAGAACTCCCATTAACATCGTCTCTCAAATTGATTTTGCCATTTTCATTGATATTGCCATTGCCATTGCCATTAAAATTAACTTCCCCAGCTTTTTTATCAACCCTTAATCCTAGATAAACAGGATGTCGCAAATGCTGATCCTGCGTCCATTCGGAAAATTTTACCTGACAAACGACTTTTGGTTTTGCCCATTGAATGGGATCGCGCAAAGAGATTTTTTCGTCAAGCGGAGATTTTTCTATGAAGTAAGGCTCGAGTTGAGTATATAAATCTTTCAGTACAGCTTCGGTAAAACCCGTTCCGCATTTGCCAATATATTGCAGTTTTTTACCATTATATTGACCTAGAAGAAGCGCGCCAAAATACTTTCTCGAATTTTTAGGTTCGGTGATTCCGATAATTATGGCTTCTTCTTCGTTTGCTGTTTTTATTTTGAGCCAGTTTGTACTTCTTCTGTTTGCTGTATAAGTGCTATCGGCTCTTTTGGCAATTATACCTTCCGTTTTATTTTTAACCGCTTTCTCAAATTGTTTTATTCCGTCGCCAACGGTATGTTCAGAATAAAAAACATTCGAAAAAGGATATTTATTGAAGAGAATTTTCAGCAGTTCTTTTCGTTCCAAAAGCGATAATTCGGTAATCAGATTTCCATCCAAATTCAATAAATCAAAGACGTAATATTTGAGATTCCCAATTCCGGTTTTCATGTAATTTTGAAGCAGTTGGAAATCGGCTTTTCCTGCATCATTTTCCACCACAACTTCGCCATCCAAAACTACGTTATGATCTATTTGTTGTAATTCGTCAGCAATGGGTTTAAAATTATCAGTAAAAGAAAGTTCGTTTCTGCTGTACAAATCGACTTGTTGTGCATTAATAACGGCAATCGTCCTATAGCCATCGTATTTATTTTCGAAAACCCATTCATCATCATCAAATGGTTTTTCGTTTACACTGGCAAGCATGGGTTTTATAAACTCAGCTATTTCAACTTTCGGATTAGACTTTTTTTTTGCTGTTTTCTTCTCAACTGTTTTTTCTTCTGTTTTTGAAGAAAGTTTTTCAGATTTTGCTATCAGCTGTTCCAAACTTCTTTTAGAAATAACCGATTTATTTTTTTCTAAAATATCTGCAGTAGAAGCATACTTGTCATTTTTCTTGATTAAAAGCCAGGCATTTTCTTGTTTGCCGTGAAGCTTAACCAACGAAAATTCGCCTTTGAGTTTTTTTCCTTTTAAAACAAAACTCAAACGTCCTTTTTCTAAATCGCTTAATAATTGTTTTTCGTCCGAAGCTGTTTTTTCATCTGAAGTATACGTTCCATTATCCCAAACAATCACATTTCCTGCGCCGTAGTTTCCTTCTGGAATTGTACCTTCAAAATCTTTATAACTGTAGGGATGATCTTCTACCATCATCGCCAGGCGTTTTACTTCAGGATCCATTGACGGACCTTTGGGCACTGCCCAGCTTTTTAAAACGCCATCCATTTCTAACCTAAAATCGTAATGAAGATGCGATGCGGCATGTTTCTGCACGACAAAAATCAGTTCGTTTACCGATTTTTCCACTTTTCCTTTTGGTTCGCGGGTTTGTTTAAAATCTCTTTTTTGATTGTATTTAGACAGTGACATAAGCTTTCCGAAGTATTAAATGGTAAACAAAATATAGTAAAGCGCCGTTGCTGTGAAGGCAAAAATAATATGGGCAAAGAACAGCTGAATATAATAACCTTTAAAATCAATTGGGGGTTGATGATTGGTCATTTTAAATATAATAATCCAGCTGAGTATGCCAATTACACCACTGATAACTCCTAATATAAGAGCACTTAGTGGAGAAATTGGTAAAATATCCTTCACCCATACTATATAATATCCCATAACAAATAGAAAACCAATAATGTAATGTATCAGCCATCCTAAAATTTTTCTAGATTTTTCGGAGAGATTGATATTTGTTTTTTTTAAAGCAAAACTCAATAAAACAGGTTCTTTATACAATTCTCTAAAGTTTTTTGACATAACATAACTAAACCAAGTCATAGCTGATGTTGCCACAATAGTAATTATTAGTAATTGTATAGTGATGTAGATCATAAAAACCTTTTTGAATTAAACTCTATTTCAAAGTTACTTTTAAAAAGGTTTTTCCTGTTATAGGATTAAAATTCGTAATTATATAATTATCAGTGTTCTATACCTAGTTTAATGTGTGATTATTTCAAGACATTCGCTCAAAATAGAAACTGCTTTTTCCATTTCTTCCTTTTCCAAATTCCCAAATCCTAAACGGGTCGCAGTAAGATTTTTGGTCTGATATAAAATGGTCTTTGGCAGAAATAAACCCTGTTTAGAACATTCTTTTTGAAACTGAACCAGATTAAAATGATCGAGCCATTCTACCCAAATTGCCAATCCTCTTGGTGGCACTTTGAACTTGATTTTGCCTTTGAGTTTTTCATTTAGAATTGAGACAAAATAATCGCGTCGTTCTTTGTAGATTTTTTTATTTTTTTTAGAAAGGCGGTGCACTTCGCCTTCGGTAATCCATTCGGTAAGAACCTGTTCTTTTATAACATCAATTCGTGGTTCAAGAATGTTTTGATGCTTTTCGAGTTCTTTGATAAATTCCGCAGGCGCAGCCACAAAACCGTAACTGAATCCTGATGGCAATGATTTTCCGAAAGAACCAATATAAACCACTTTCTGATTGGAATCAAAAGCGGCCAAAGGCAAGACAGGATTGTTATCGTAATGAAACTCAAAATCGTAATCGTCTTCCAAAATCACAAATCCGTATTGATTGGCCAATTCTAAAACTTCGATTCTTTTTTTGGCACTAAGCGAAATAGTCGTCGGATAATGATAATTGGATGTTAAGTATAAAACCCTGATTTTTGTTGTTTCGCAAATTTCTTTTAAACGTTTGGTGTCAATTCCGTCTTCATTTACGGGAATAGAAATTATTTGTGCTCCAGTATTAGTTAGCGTCATGTTTGACATATAATATCCCGGCGAAGCTACGACGACTTTATCGCCTGGAGCAATAAGCACTTTTGTAACCAAATACAAAGCAATTTCGTGACTGCTTGTCGTAAGAAGATTTGAGGTCGAAATACGAATGCCTCGGGTAAGATTCAGATAATTAGAAAAATGAGTTTTAAAATTCGAATGCGAACGCAATTCTATCTGTTCGTAGGTTTTAGAGGTTTTTCGTCTTTTTAGTTTTGAAACGTATAATCTCGCCAGAACATCGGTTTGAACCAATCGTAAATCGGGCATTCCGTCATTAAATTGATAAGGCAAATTGCTAATTTCAATCGGACTTTCAAGAATAGTCGAACGCTGAAAACTAAAGCCAATATTATCTTGAGATACATTTTGTTCTTTCGAAAGAATAAAATCAACCTTGTTTTTTTGTTTTTGCTGTGATAAAATAAAAGTTCCTTTATTCGGAAGTGTTTCAATCCAGCCTTGCGATTCTAAATCCTGAAAGGCTTTGATTAAAGTGTTTCGGTTAACAGAAAGTACTTTACATAAAATTCTGGTACCGGGAAGTTTGGTGCCTTCGGGAAGAAAACCCGTTTGTATGGCTTTGATAAACTCAAAAACAAGCTGCAGATAAATAGCAGTGCTTTCTTCTGGTTTAAGCTGAATAAAGCTTTTAAAAGGAATTTCAACCGGACTATCCATAATTTATAAACTGACACTTTTTATTAGTACGGCAAGATACTGCTTTTCTAAAAATTTTTAGAAAAAAAGAAAAGGGATCTTACCTAAATAAGTGCTAGAACGATGACCAAATCAAACTATTAAGTCCGGCTGAAATATTTTTATTTTAATGAATAAAATGGAATTAACCCATTGGCTGAAATTAATCAAGCATTTAAGTGCGTCACTTTCTTTTGCGAAGTTTATGCTAATTACGGCGATTATATATCCTCAAAAACAATTCATTCCGTAGGAATGTTTCATCGGTAGAATTAAATTTGAATTGCGGTTATACGTTCCGTAGGAACGTTTGGTTGCTAAAACAGAACGCTGTTATATAAAATCAGGTGTTCCTCTGGAACACCATGCAAAATGACATATTCTTTTTCTACCGACCAGATATTCCTACGGAATATTAAATGGTAACTCGTTGTGGTAATTCATTATAATCTTAATTACACTTTAAAAATCAGTTTCTTTTTGTAGAAAATCCATAAAATGAACGACCAGAAAACAGCATACGATAAAGCATAAGCAAGTGACGCATTTAATGGGTTCTCAAAACAAGGAACTATTCCGTGATTATAGATGTAGGCTTGAAGCCCAATTTCTTCGCCGGCTTTTTCAGGATCGGCTACTTTTATGCCACTTAAAACTCTCGGAATTATTCCAGAAAAGAAAAATACAATCATCGGGTTTACACCCCAGATTAGGAATAATTTCGTCCATTTTTTATGTCCTTTAATATCAATGATATAATACAAAAGTGTTAAACATAGCGTTGCAATTCCGGCTGTGTACAAAACGTAAGAACTTGTCCAAAGCGATTTGTTAATAGGGAAGAAGATGTTCCAAATTAATCCTCCAATTACTAAAGCAGTTCCTGCAATGGCGGTCTTTTTTACGATTTCCATTTTATCCACAGATAAATTTAAGAGCTGACCAATGTACATGCCTAGAATTCCAGTTCCAATGGCTGGTAGAGTGCTCAAGATTCCTTCTGGATCCCAAGTCTTAGATGAAGCCCATAAATGTCCGTTTAAAAGGGTATCGTCTATCCAAGCGGCAAGATTGGTTCCTTTATCAAAATTGGCATGACCAAATCCAGGAACGGGAACAAATGCCATTACAAGCCAATATCCAACTAAAAGCGCTGCTAAAACCAAAAGCTGTGTCTTTAAATTAGTCTTTAAATACAAAATGGAAGTAAAGAAATACACAATCGCAATTCGCTGTAAAACGCCTGGAATTCTGGTGTCTTCAAAATGTTCAAGTCCGCTAAATGATAATGAAATAAGGATTAGAAACACACCAATGGCAAGAATGGTTTTGACTTTCATTGAAAAGTTTCCTAAAAGGGCATACGCAACCGCAAAAGCAATTATTAATCGCAATCCTAATAACGGAATTCCTTCTAAACCAAATAAATGAATTCTGCTGAAAACACTTAAAAACAATCCTAAACAGAAAATACGAAGCGATCGAACTAAAATTTTATTGAAAACACTTCCGTCAAAATGTTTTACAGGCATTGCAAACGGAATAGCCGTTCCCATAATAAAAACAAAAAACGGGAAAACTAGATCAGTAGGCGTGCAACCATGCCATTCGGCGTGTTCTAGGGGCGGATAAATAGATGACCAGCTTCCCGGATTATTGACAATCGTCATTAAGAGAATGGTAAATCCTCTAAAGACATCGAGTGAGGTTAAACGTTCTTTTGTCATTGGGTTTGTATTTTAGATGTTAGATTTTTTTTAAAGAAGAAAGAAGCAAGAGGAAAGATTTTTTATGCTCTTTGAGTTTGGAATTTGGGATTTAAAATTTGGAATTTTTATTTCATTATCGCGTCTTGAATGATCTGTTGGATTTCTTCTCTGATTTTTCCTTTGGCTAATTTATTTTCGTCATTTACTACTTCTGGATACGTTCTATTGGATAGAAAAACATACACAATTTCGGTTTCTGGATCTGCCCAAGCCATGTTTCCTGTAAATCCTGTGTGGCCGAAACTTGCTTCAGAAACACAGTCGCAGGTTGGCCCGCCTTTGTGCACTCTTTTATCAAATCCTAGTCCGCGCAGAACGCCTTGATCTTTGTAATAGCACGTATTAAAAGCATCAAAAGTCTGTGGAGAAAAATATTGAATACCGCCATAATTTCCTTTCTGCAGATAAAGCTGCATCATTTTGGCTACATCCATCGCATTAGAAAATATTCCTGCGTGACCTGCAACTCCGCCTTCCATTGCCGCGGCCATGTCGTGTACATACCCTTGAATAACTTGATGTCTGAAATAGTTATCAATTTCAGTTGGAGCAATATTGCTTTTATCAAATTTATCCAACGGATTATAAAGCGTATGCGTCATTCCTAGTGTACTGTAGAAATTTTCCTGACTCAACTCTTCTAGTTTTTTATGTGTTTTTCTTTCTAAATATTCTTTTAAAATGATAAAAGTAAAGTCGCTGTATTTGTATTCTTTTTTCAGAGCCACTGGACTTTCCGCAATAATTTTCATAATTGTATCATGATAATCATTTCGAATGTAAAGATTCTCGGCAACTTTTGTTGTAAAACCATTTTCAGCTGCTTTTCGATAGTATTTTTCAGAAGGTTGATTGTTGCTGTCTAAAGTTGCTTTGTAAAACGGAATCCATGCTTGAAGTCCTGCATAATGATTTAATAGATCTTTGAAAGTGATGTTTTCTTTGTTTGTTTTGGCAAAAAAAGGCAACATATCTTTCAGTTTGGTGTCTAGCTCTACTTTGTTTTTATCATACAATTGCATCACATTTGGCAATGTTGAAATCATTTTTGAAATTGAAGCTACATCGTATAAATCTGAATCGGTTACTTTCTTGCCGTTATCATAAGTTTGCGCTCCGTACGATTTCTGAAAAATAACATTTCCTTTTCGGGCAACTAAAACCTGCATTCCCGGTGCCATTTTACCATCAATTGCTTTTTGTGCCACAACGTCAATTTTGGATAGAATCGCCGGATTCATATTTACATTTTCTGGAGCTGTAAAAGCCAGACGATTTAGTTTTTCGGTCGTTAAACCATCATTTACATGGAAAGCATCATTTATAGAAACAGGCAATTTTCCTTTGGCTTCAATAGCACCAAAAAGCAATCCTGCCGAAACAACCTGACTAATATCTGAGTTTTGATACGAAACCACCAATCCTTCAATATCATCAAAATTGTTGATTGATAATAGCGAGTATGGTTTTGCAAAAATGTCCAAAATCAATTTGTTGTGTTTTGCAATTTCTTTCAACCAAAGCATTTCTTGTAATGTGAATTCTTGTTTTTCCCAAGCTTTGTTTACTTTATGATAGCTGATAATAACCTTGTCAAATTTTTTCAATTCTTTATTCAGACTGTCAAGATTGGTGTCTCTGACTTCTGTAATTTCAGTATATTTTTTTAGCGTAGAAACGAAAGAGCTATTGGTATCTTCACCCAATTTTATATAGGCGATTTTTTCGCTTAAATCTTTTATTGGTAGAATTTCTTTTTCGTTTTTTAGAACCGTAATAGCATTTTCATACAACTTATAATGCAAAGCATCATTTTGCGACGGATTCAAATCATTGTATAAATTGTTTAAATCAATCGGCTTGTATTTGTTCAGTCCTGCTTTGTATTTAAAATGAAGAATTTTTTTAACAGAATGTGCTAATCTTTCTTCAGTAATCACTTTTTCATTGTAAGCGGCTTCCAATTTCTGAAAAGCAACTGGTACATTTTCTGGACAAAGTAAAATATCGTTTCCTGCTAAAATAACAGCGATTTCTAGATCTCCACGAACCTTTAAAATTGGCAGCTCCTTTCATCGCCAGACCATCTGTGAAAATTAAGCCATTAAAACCTAATTCTTTTTGAAGCAAATTGGTAACCACATTATAAGAAGCCGAAGAAGGACAATTTGGCTGCGATTCTAAACTCGGAATATTAAGATGCGCCACCATAACAGAAGCCAAACCTTCGTCAAACAGTTTTTTGTACGGATAGAGTTCAACTAATTCCATTCGTTCTTTAGAAAAATTAACGGTAGGCAAGGCGTGGTGCGAATCGGTTGAAGTATCGCCATGTCCGGGAAAGTGTTTTCCGGTACAGAAAACGCCATTTCCTTGTATTCCTTTCATTAAGGCAAGAGCTTTTTCGGTTACATTAACTTTATCTTCGCCAAAAGAACGGTTTCCGATAATTGGGTTTTTCGGATTGGTATTAATATCTAAAACAGGGGCAAAATTGAAATGAACGCCGATTCGTTTGTTTTCGGCAGCCATATTTCTTCCCACATTTTCAATTAAACTTAAATCCTGAATAGCGCCCAAAGTCATATTCCAAGGATAACGATACGTTGAATCTAATCTCATGGCTAATCCCCATTCGGCATCGATTCCGATCATTAAAGGTACTTTTGCTTTTGACTGATATAAGTTGGTTAATTTCGCTTGACGAACTGGTCCGCCTTGAAAGAAAATAACGTTTCCTATTTTATAATCTTCAATCATTTTACTGATCTGGTTAACATGTACAGAATCTTTATTGGAATAGGCAGAAACCATAAACAATTGCCCGATTTTTTCCTGTACGGTCATTTTACTGTAAATGCTGTCAACCCAAGCGGTTTCTTTATCAGAATCTTTAAAGAAGTTTTTTTTCTCTGAAGTGTTTTTTGGTACGTAAACAACAGTGTCTTGTAAAGGAATATCCTTTTTATCATCTGCTGCACCATTATTTTTTTTGGATGCGCAATTGGTAATTAAAAATATAAAAGCGGCGTATAGACTGATTTTTATAAATGGATTTTTCATATCATTTTTTTAAGAATCAGTTTGAGTTTAATGCATTTAAATTCAAATTGATTCATCAATAGTATTAAGCTGAATTAGAAACTTATTTCTTTCTCACTGCGTGAACTGGTTATAAATAATCCTAAATAAGTAATTAATCCGTTTAGTATAATTAATTCATTATCAAAAACATATCCTGCAAATAAAACTTTAGAATATTCATTGATAAAATAAGTAAACAATGGAGAAAGCAAACAGATAAACGGAACCAGTTTGTCGTTTACATGTCTTGATTTTTGGAATAACCCAAAAGCGTATAATCCTAATAATCGAACCGTAAGTGTACGAAGCAACTTTAAAGATCATTCCTACGACTGAACTATCATTGATTGAGTTGAAAATTAGGATGATAAAAAAGATTAAAATGGAAAAACTGATATGCACTAAATGTCTAATTTTTACGGTGTTTTTCTTATGGCTGTTTTCTGCTTTGTCCATTCCTAAAAAGTCAACGCAAAATGAAGTTGTTAAGGCTGTTAGGGCAGAATCTGTAGTAGCAAAAGTGGCAGCAATAATTCCTAGTAAAAATACAATTGCAGGAATAAGTGCTAAATGATTTAATGCAATTTCAGGGAAAAGCAAATCGGTTCTTGGTTTTCCGGTAACTAAATCGGTTGGAACTGCAATTCCGTTTTTGTTTGCATAGATGTATAAAAGTGCTCCAACGCTCAAAAAGAAAATATTGATTACAACAAAGATTCCTGTAAAAGTGAACATGTTTTTTTGTGCTTCGCCAATGTTTTTACAGCTCAAGTTTTTTTGCATTAAATCTTGATCCAAACCTGTCATGGCAATGGTTACGAACATTCCGCCCAGAATTTGTTTTACAAAATGAAATTTACTTCCAAAGAAATCATCGAAGAAAAAGATCTTAGAATAATTACTGTTTTTCACTTCTTCAAAAGCAGTTATCGCACTTAAATCCATTCGGTCGCAAATGAAATAAATAGTAAGAAAAACAGAAGTTACAAGGAAAAAGGTTTGTAAAGTATCGGTAATAATAATCGTTTTTAGTCCGCCTCTGTAAGTGTAAGAAAAGATTAGTAGTAATGAAATTAAAACCGTAAACGCAAAAGGAACATGATAAAAATCGAATACAAAACGCTGTAAAACAATTACAACCAAATACAATCTGAAAGCAGAACTTATTGTGCGGCTAATTAAGAAAATAGAAGCTGCTGTTTTATAGCTGAAAAAGCCCATTCTTTGCTCAATATATCCATAAATAGAAGTCAGATTCATTCTATAATATAAAGGCAGTAAAAGCTTTGTAATGACAATAAAACCAAGTGCATTTCCTAATACAAACTGAAAATATTTAAATTGTTCACCGCTTGGTGCGCCAACTTCTCCAGGAACAGAAATAAAGGTTACTCCAGAAAGCGCTGTTCCGATCATTCCGAAAGCAACTAAATACCATTTTGAATTTTTATTGGCAGTAAAAAAGGCTTCATTTCCGCTGTCTTTTCTGCTGACTCTGTGCGATATATAGAATAATGTTCCGAAATAAATGATAATAAGGAGAAGGATGGTACTTGGTGTCATTTTATAGTTTTGGTGTTTTTTTGGTTTTTATAAATAATTCAAATCGAGAAGATTTTTTAATTGACCTAACAGATTTTATTCTGTTAGGTCGGTGTTAAAAACTCCAAAAAATGAATTTATTCAGCTTTTGAATTTGTATAAATCTATAAAAAGATTTTGATAGTGTGGTTTTAGTTTTCCTGATTTTTGTTGTGAGCTGAAAGTACAGCTCTAACGCTTTTATGTGTGTGCAGTAATTCTTCGGCAACATCATATTCAATGCCAAGTTCTTCCATAATCATCTTGATACCGCGTTTAACCAATTTTTCGTTAGACAGCTGCATATCAACCATTTTATTGCCTTTTACTTTTCCTAATTTGATCATTACCGAAGTTGAAATCATATTCAAAGTAAGTTTTTGAGCCGTTCCTGCTTTCATTCTTGTACTTCCTGTTAAGAATTCAGGCCTACAATTAACTCGATCGGATAATCAGCTTCTTGAGCAATAAGTCCGTTACTGATGCAAGAAATACTTCCTGTTTTAATGTTGTGTTCTTTAGCTTTTTTAAGCGCTCCTAAAACGTATGGCGTATTACCAGAAGCAGCAATTCCGATAATCATATCTAAACTTGAAATTTCAAACTTAGCCAAATCTTTCCATGCTTGTTCGGTGTCATCTTCTGCATTTTCTACCGCTTTTCTAATGGCAGTGTCTCCACCGGCAATGATTCCGATAATCATATCATGCGGAACACCAAAAGTTGGCGGACATTCAGATGCATCTAAAATTCCGATTCTCCCAGAAGTTCCAGCTCCGATATAAAATAATCTTCCGCCCAATTGCATTTTTTTTACAATGGCCTTAACCAGTTTTTCTATTTTAGGAATCTGCTCTTCAATAATATGCGGAACTTTTTTGTCTTCTGTATTAATGTTTGTAAGAAGTTCTTTCACGCTCATTTGATCCAAGTCTTTGTACAAAGATTCTTGTTCAGTTTCAGGATTTTTATTTTTCATTTTTCTTTTTTTTTGATTGTTGAAACCGAGATTTTTCTACTATCAGGCTTCTCTATTTTACATTAATAGTTTGATATTTTTATTAGAATAGAATTTAATTTTTAAAACATAGAAACACAGGTTTTGATTTTTGTTTAAAAAGGTAACCAATCTTTAAAAAGCAAACCAAAGAGAACTACATTTCTGCATAGCAATATATATGTGTGTGTTTATGCTAATGAAACGCTTTTGTGTAAGTCTATCAAAGTCTATGTTTCTATTGTTTAAAAAATTAAGTCTAAAGGAACTGAATTAGAAATATTATTTATAAATCAGGTATTTTGTTCGCATTTTTTTGAAAGCTTCTAGATCTTTCTGCCAAGTCTTTCTTATCTGAGCTTCAGAAACACCGCTTTCAATTTGCTGCTGTAGTTTTTTTGTTCCAGCCAGTTTGGTAAAAAATGCGTTGAAGAATTTTGTTTTGTCGCTGGTATTCTGGTACGCTTTAATAAGCCATTTCAATTCTAATTGTTTTAATTTTGGATATTGAGTTAAATCTTCTCCAAAACATTCTTTTCCATTGTATAAAGGATCTTTTGCGCCAAAATTGGGTTTCGGAGTAAAACTGAAATTGGTTTTGGTTAAATATGGAGAACCGTAGATTTGAAATTGTTTCTCAGTTCCGCGTCCCATACTTACGTTTGTTCCTTCAAAAAGACATAGACTTGCGTATAAATTTATAGACTGGTCATTTGGTAAATTCGGAGATGGTTTTACCAATAAACTATATGGCATTGTTCTGCTGTAATCTACACAAGGAATAACGGTTAGTTTACATTGAGCGCCCTCTTTGAGCCATTTTTCTCCATTTACCATTTGCGCATATTCACCAATTGTCATTCCGTGAAGGAGCGGAATAGGGTGCATACCGACAAAACTCGTAAATTCTTTTTCTAAAAGTGGTCCGTCTACAATTGAACCATTTGGATTTGGACGATCAAAAATAATAAGTTGAATATTGTTTTCTGCACAAGCTTCCATTACATAATGCAAAGAAGAAATGTAGGTATAGAATCGTGCTCCTACATCTTGCAGGTCAAAAATCATGACATCAATTCCAGATAACTGCGCTGGTTTTGGTTTTTTGTTGTCGCCATAAAGTGAAATAATCGGAAGACCTGTTTTCGGATCTTTTCCATCAACGATATGTTCACCGGCATCGGCTGTTCCTCTAAATCCGTGCTCGGGAGCAAAAATAGTCTGAACAGTAATTTTTTTCTCCAATAGAAAATCAACCACATGCGTTTTATCAGATAAAATTCCGGTTTGGTTGGTTACAATTCCAACTTTTTTATCTTTTAAAAGCGGTAAATATTTTTCGTAATTGTCTGCACCTGTTTTTATAACAGCGTTGTTAATTTCTGCTGAAATAACGTTTTTATCTGGCTGAATGGTTGCAGAATATGACGGGCTATAAAACAGAAATGCTGTAACAAAAGCACTTTTTGCTATAAATTTTATCATTTTAATACAGTTATTAGTTAGAGACAAAATGGACTAATAAAATTAAGATTTTATCGGAGTATATGAATGTTTTATGCAGATTTGGGGAATCTAAAAACTAACAAGATATAACCTGCATGAATCAGGAGTAATTTTTTATTTGGCTTTTTTATTGGTCACAATGTGTTTAAAAAGAGTGTTTTAAAATACTGCCTCCGAAAAGTCTCACGTCGGAGGCAGTTGTATTAGATGCGGTTTTTCAGTTTTACCGAATTACCAGCCTGGATTTTGTTTTAAATCGACACCTTGCGCTTTGTACAAATCAATGTCATTCGTTGGAATGTTCATTAAATAGTGCTTAGGTTCGAAAGTTCTTGTGCTTGCTGGGTATATTTTCACATATCCATTTCCGTCCACAACAGTTTGCGATCCAACTGGAGTTCCAATTCTAGCTCCTAAGTTCACGTCAGGGTTTTTGCTAGTGTCTAGGTAATCTCCTTTTTTCCAACGGTAAATATCAGCTTGTCTTAAAGTAGTCCAACTCATGAACTCAATTTGACGTTCACGACGAACTTCCCAGATTAACGGATTTACAACACCAGTTAATTGCTCTAAAGAAGAAGTTCTTCTTGGGTCGTTAATCTGAACACCATTTGCGGAAGCATTTACTCCGTCAGTAGTTAATGGAGCAATTCCTGCACGTGCACGAACTTTATTGATCGATAAATCAAGATCGCTGTTGGTTGCTGTTCCTAACTCAGCGCAAGCCTCAGCATAATTTAAGTATACTTCGCTTAAAGTAAATAACGGAGCGTCTGTGTAGTTACGTCCTCCAGTAGTTACATCTGGACCTGTTGTAGCAGGGTTGTTGTACAATTCAAATACATAACCAGACATAGAAACCAAAGCAGTTGTACCAAAAGGTTTTCCTTTGTAGCCGTAGTTAGCAGGATTAACCGTTTTACCAAAACGAGGATCTCTGTTAGCAAATGTTTTAGCAGCCGTATCGTCACCAGTATATTGGCTGTTTCCAGCTTGCTGAATAGGTAATCCGTTTGTCGTTACGTAGCTATCAGCTGCCCATTTTGTTAAACCATACTGAATGGTTGAAGTATTCGTATAGTTTTGAAGAGAGTGCATTAATACGTTTGTTAAGTAACGTTTTGCCAATATCACTTCAGTATTTCCAAGTAATTCAACTGAATTGTAAAGTCCTTTCCAATCTGCATTCAATTTGTAGCTTGGATTGTTCATGATCATCAATGAAGCTGCTTTTGCTTTGTTTAAGTAAGCGCTTCCATCTTGTCCTAAATGGTATTTTCTGTATGTCCCTTCGTAAAGACAAGCATTGCTTAAAGCTGCGTAAGCAGTGTATTTATTTGCTGTAACGTTTTTATCATCGCTAACCAACATTAAGTCTGCAGCTTCTTGCAATTCTGCAATTACTTTGTCCATAATTTCGGCTCTTGGTTTTGCAGGAGCATAAACTTCTGCGTCACCTTGAGCTAAATATTGATCAGTATACGGCACATCACCAAATTTTTGCACTAAACGGAAATACGTATAAGCTCTAAAAAATTTAGCAACTCCAATATAGTGGTTCTTTTTCTCCGTAGACATACTTACTGTTGGTACTTTTTCCAGCATCAAGTTACAACGACGGATAAGCGTGTAATATTCATTCCAAGAATAAAGATTCGTAGTTGCAGCTGTAACCGGCATTTGATAGAAAGTAAAGGCAGACAAGTTATCATCTACTCTATAATCACTTCCATGATAGTAAAAGAAAGAAAGTCCAATTGTAGTTCCGTTTCCATAACCATAAAAAGTATCATAATTAAGCCATGAAAAGGTTTTTACGTTATCTTCTGACTGCCAAAAGTTATCGTTTGTAAATTTATCTGCAGGATCATCAGTAAGATAATCTGAACAGCTAACTGCGCTTCCTGCAAGTAAAGCAGTAGCAAACATTAGCAGAAACTTAGATTTTATATTATATTTTTTCATTGTAAGAGTTTTGAATAGTTAGAGATTAGAAAGAGATATCAACACCAACTGACCATGTTTTTGTGTAAGGATAAGCTCTTCCCCAGAAAACTTCTGTTTCGTCGATTTCAGGATCTACAGGAAGACGTTTGTCTGCCCAAGTCGCAATATTTTCACCAGAAGTATATAATCTTACTTTTTCTAATCCTGCTTTTTTCACAAGAGCTACTGGCAAATTATATCCGATAGTAAAGTTTTTTAGACGGAAATAAGACATGTCTAACAAATATCTTGTCGAAGTAACAAAGTTGTTCTGACCTTGAGTACCTGACCCAAAAGTATTTGCTTCGTTACCATAGTATGGATTTGGGAAATAAGCATCTGTGTTTTCTGGAGTCCAGTAATCTGCTTGGTTGGCGTACATTTGCTGAGGCGCACGGAAGAAAGGCAATACAGCATCTGAAGCAGCCCAGTAATCACGTTTTCCAACTCCTTGGAAGAAAGTAGAAATATCAAATCCGCGGAATTTACCACCTAATGTAATACCGTATCTGTAACGAGGAGTTGAGTTACCAATTTTTTTCAAATCTCCATGATCATCAGCAGTTCCAGCTCCACGAGTAATAGCGCCATCTCCATCTATATCTACGTAGTGAACGTCTCCAGCCCCATATTTAAAGTTTCCACCCATTGTTTTAGAGTAGTCAACACCATTTACCGTTTTTCCGTTATTCGTAATTACGTCATCAGCCTGTAAAAGTCTGTCACTAGTTAATCCCCAGATTTGGCCAATTTCGTAACCATCATAATAAGGTTTTGTATCTGGAGTAACTAAAGCTAATAGTTTAGAAGTGTTATTCCATTTTGTAATAACCGATTTAGAATCAGATAAAGCAAGATCAACAAAAACAGAAGCCGTTTCGCTTAAATTTTTATTAAAGTTTAATGAAAGCTCCCAACCTTGAGTTCTCATGTTTCCAGAGTTAGTTTGTGCAGAAGTCTGTCCAAATGAACCCGGAAGTGTTATACCTGGAGCAAGCATTCCTTTTGTATCACGCTGGTACCAGTCAAAAGAAGCACCAAGCATATCAAATATTTTAACATCGATACCCACATCTTTTGTCATTACTTTTTCCCAAGTTAATGCAGGATCTACGTTTGTTGGTAAGTTTGTAGAAGGTGGAAGAGTAGCACCACTATTTACCCAAGAAGGATTTTTAGCTGTCATGATCGATAAGAAAGCATTGTTTCCAACATTTTGGTTACCGATTGATCCGATAGAACCACGCAATTTAAGATCGTTTAACCATCCGCGAGTTCCTTCCATAAATTTCTCGTTCACAATTTTGTATCCTACAGAAGCAGAAGGGAAGAATCCCCATTGTTCGTTAGTTGGAAATCTTGATGAACCATCATAACGAGCATTAAGCTCTACTAAATAAATTCCGTTGTAATCATAATTCACACGTCCAAAGAAACCTGCAATTGAGTATTCTGTTTCTGTTGGGTTTAAATCTGTGTTTGCAGCTCCAGAAACAAATTGTTCTCCTACTGCAAGGTTAAATTCTGGTTTAGATTTGTCCAAAAGCGTATTTCTTCTTGCATAGTTGCGAGATAAATTTTGCCATTCTGAGTTGAAACCAGCTAAGAATTTGAAATTATGCTTGTCAAATTGTTTTTTATAGTTACCATAAATGTTTACCACATTTGTAGTTGACTCTTGTTTTGATTGTCCAACAAAATCATTTCCTGTTTCAAGAGTTGCAGGAGTAGCAGTCTGAATTGTAGTAGCATCGTATGGCATTGCAGACCAGCTATCCCATGCTAAGAATTTACCACCATTTTGTTTTCTGTTGTAGTAATCGTTTACACTGCTTACCTCAGTGATAAGGTTTAAATCTTTTGTAATATCCGCTGTAAATCTAGCGCTTAACCTTGTATTGCGTTTATTGTTTTCGTTTCTAGAAGCATTAGATAAATATCCTCCAGCTGTACGGAAATTGTATCCTCTGTAAGTTCCAAAATTCGGGAAATATTGCCCCCAACGTAGCGCATAACCAAAGTAACCTCCGTAACCTGTGTCATCGGTTCCAGAACCTCCATAATAGTTAAAAGGCTGATCGTAAGAACTGTTGATTGTCATTACTTTGAAATCTCCAGTAAGCCAATCTGCTAGTTTTGTCGTGAAACCTAAGTTGATGTTGATTCTTTGTCTTTTTTCCTGATTTACTCTTAACATACCATCTTGGTTGGTCAATCCGAACGAAGCAAAGAATGAACTTTTATCACCTAAATTTCCTTGAGCAGAAACATTGTGCGTTGTTTGTAACGCATTACTGGCATACAATTCTTTATTTGCATCCCAAACTCTATAAAAATAAGGAACACCATTTTTTATTTCCCAATCTTCTCCATAAACCATCTCATTACTGGTACGATTGTTTGCATATTTTTGTTTCCAGTTTTTAATTCCGTCTAATAAAATGCTGTAGTTCTGACCAAAAATCTCTGGAGTAGAACCATCCGTTCTTGTTCCTGCAGCGATCAATCCTGGAATTTCTTCTGTTGGATCTAAGAATTTAAGTGTAGAAATTGGATTTACAAAAGCAGTATTTGCTGAATACGAAAATCTCACTTTTCCTTCGCCTGTTTTTCCGCTTTTTGTAGTAATAAGAACAACACCAAACGCAGCACGAGCACCATAAATAGATGCAGAAGCCGCATCTTTAAGTACAGACATCGTTGCGATATCATTTGGGTTAATCAATGATAAGTCGGTAGGAACACCGTCAACTAATATTAAAGGATCGTCTGAACCATTAATTGTACCCGCTCCACGAATGTTGATTTTTGCGGCACGGTTAATATTTCCTGAGTTAAAATTAATGTTTACACCCGGAGTAGTACCTTGTAAAGCTCTACTAACATCAGTTAAAGGTCTGCTTCCAATTGTTTTAGCAACATCAATATTGGCAACAGCTCCTGTTAAGTTCGTTTTTTTCTGAGAAGCAAAACCTACAACAACAACTTCGTCTAATTTCGAAGTGCTTTCTATAAGACCAACATTTATTTTCTGTTGGCTTTCCACTTTAATTGATTGAGTTTCATAACCCATATAACTAAAGCTTAGAGTTCGTCCCGGCGCTACAGAAATGCTGTAGTTTCCATCAAAGTCAGTGGTTGTGCCATTATTTGTTCCTTGAATAACGACGCTGACTCCTGGAATTGGAATTCCGTCTGCTTTGCTTTTTACTGTTCCAGTAACTGTTTTTGCTTGTCCAAATGCTGCTTGAATGCACAAAAACAACACTGAAATAAAGAGTAACTTTTTCATGATTAATCTGGTTTTTTATGGTTGTTGTTGAGCAAATATATTTATTTATTGCATATAAATGCGTTATTTTGAATTTTTTTTCTAAAAATAATTTAAAAAACGCAAAATAACGCAAGTTTTGATAAAAAATAACTATTGATTTTGTTTTTAAAATCTTACTAATGCATGATTTTGCAGTTTTTGGGCTCTTTTCTGATATAGAATGAAATATTTGATATATTTGTGATGAATTTTAACTTTTATAAAAAAAATGCTGAAAGCCGAGAGACATAAATACATAATGACTAAACTTATTGAAGACCAAAAAGTTGTTACAACAGATTTAGCTTTGGCTCTCGATTTGTCTGAAGATACCATAAGAAGAGATTTGAACGAATTGGATAGCAGAAAGCAGTTAGAGAAAGTATACGGCGGCGCCGTTCAAGTTAAAGAGAAACCAGCAAATGTATTTGATATTGCCATAACTGCAGAAGAACAGAAAAAGCAAATCGTAACAAAAGCATTGTCTCTTCTTCATGACGATCAGGTTATTATAATGAGTGGAGGAAGCACTAATTTGGTTTTTGCAAAGTTAATTCCGGCCGATTTGAAAGCTACAATATATACGTATAGTTTACCAATAGCCATGCAGTTGTCTCAGCATCCTAATATCGATTTGATTTTTATTGGCGGAAAAATGCAGAAAAACGCAATGGTAACAATAGGTATGGATGTGATTCAGGTGGTTTCTAAAATTAAAGCCGATATTTGTTTCATTGGTGCCAGCAGTATTAATATCAAACAAGGACTTACAGAAGTAGGTTACGAAATCTCAATTGTAAAAAAAGCAATGATAGAAGCTTCTGATAGAGTGGTTTCGATGTTTGCTTCCAATAAATTAAATACCAAAATGCCTCATGGCGTTTGCGATCTTACCCAGCTGGATACTATTGTAACAGAATTAGATCCAGAAGATGAAAAATTAGATGAATATAGAAAATCTGGAGTCTTTATCTTATAATGTTAAACTTATATAAGATAGTTTTTGCGTTTTGTTGCGTTATTTGAAATTTATTATGTTAAAAAACGCAAAATAATGTATTTATATGCTTTTTGTATCTATATTTGTTAAAACTAATTTTATTAGTCAAATATATTTATGAAAATCATTCCTTCGTTTGCTTACCATTTCTGTGCTGTATTTGAGGAAGTTAGAAGCTTCTAAATAGGAACTTTAATAAATATTGAATTCTAATAAAATTTAGAATGTATTGTTTTTGCGAATAGCTTTTTTAGCGAAGTGCAGGAATAAAACATCTATTAAAGAACCAAAAGCAACAGAACCAATTAAATGTCCGATTCTCTCCAACTACAAGAATTAGAAACTTCACTAGAAGGAACTCTTTTTTATGATGACCTTCATAAAAAAATATATGCCACAGATGCCTCTGCTTATCGAATTATGCCTCTTGCCGTGGCGATTCCGAAATCAGAAAATGATATTGTAAATATTATTCGGTTTGCTTCCAAAAATAAAATTTCAATAACGCCCAGAACAGCAGGAACCTCTTTGGCGGGACAAACTATTGGAAGCGGAATCATTGTCGATGTTTCGAAACATTTTAATAAAATTGTTTCTTTTGATCCTAAAAAGAAAACCATAACGGTTCAGCCCGGAGTAATTCGTGATGAACTGAATTTATATCTAAAACCACACGGATTATTTTTTTCACCAACAACATCCACAACCAATCGATGTATGATTGGCGGAATGGTTGGAAATAATTCGTCGGGAACAACTTCAATTCGTTATGGTGTTACCCGAGATAAAATTGTAGAAATAAAAGCCGTTTTAAGTGACGGAACTACAGCGGTATTTAAAGATTTAACTTCTGAAGAATTTATTGAGAAAACAAAAGGAGATTCTTTAGAAAATAAAATTTATAAAACGATTTACGAAGAACTTTCGAATAAAGAAAATCAGGAAGAAATCTTAAAAGAATTTCCAAAACCAGAAATTCACAGACGAAATACAGGTTATGCAATTGATGTTTTGCTGAAATCGAAGCTTTTTTCGGGAACAGAAGATACCATCAATTTAGGAAAACTCCTTTGCGGAAGTGAAGGAACGTTGGCCTTTACGACAGAAATCACTTTAAAAGTAGACGATCTGCCACCAGTAAACAATATTATGGTTGTGGCACATTTTCATACCATTCAAGAAAGCTTGGAAGCCGTTGTCACTGCCATGAAACATCATTTGTACACTTGCGAAATGATGGATGACACGATTTTAGATTGCACCAAAACCAATAGAGAACAGGCTAAAAACCGATTTTTTATTGTAGGCGAACCAAAAGCAGTGATTATGCTCGAAGTTGGATCGCACATTAGTATGGAAGATGCCGAAATGCAGGCCGATGCTTTGATTAAAGATCTTCAAATTAATGGTTTCGGATATGCCTTGCCCAAAATTTACGGAACCGATATTGACAAAGTAAACGAGGTAAGAAAAGCAGGTCTCGGACTTTTAGGAAGTATTGTTGGAGATGATAAAGCTGCCGATTCTATTGAAGATACAGCGGTTGAACTAAGTGATCTCCCAAATTATATTGCCGATTTTGCAGCGATGATGGAAAGACACGGACAAAGTGCCATTTATTATGCGCATGCTGGAGCGGGAGAGCTGCATTTGCGTCCGAAGATAAACTTGAAGACAAAAGAAGGATTGCATCAATTCAGAAATTTATCTACTGAAGTAGCGCATCTGGTAAAAAAATATAGAGGTTCGTTAAGCGGTGAACATGGCGACGGAATCTTAAGAGGCGAGTTTCTGCCTTTTATGATTGGCGATAAAAACTACGAACTGCTAAAACGAGTTAAAAAAGCATTTGATCCCAATACGATTTTGAATGTTGGGAAAATTGTAAATGCTTCTAAAATGGATGAGAACCTTCGTTTTGAAGCAGGAAGAGAAGAACCGGAAATAAAAACGATTCAGGATTTCTCGGATAGCTTAGGGGTTTTACGTGCTGCCGAAAAATGTAACGGTTCGGGTGATTGCCGAAAAATGCCATCAGCGGGCGGAACTTTATGTCCGAGTTATCGTGCCACAAGAAACGAAAAAGATACAACGCGTGCACGTGCCAACGCTTTACGAGAATATCTAACGAATTCGGAAAAAGAAAATAAATTTGACTACGAAGAATTGTATAAGGTTTTTGAATTGTGTGTAAGCTGTAAAGCCTGCGCGAGCGAATGTCCGAGTAACGTAGACGTAGCGACATTAAAAGCTGAATTTTTATACCAATACCAAAAAGCAAATGGTTTTTCTTTTCGAAATAAAATCTTTGCTTTCAATTCAAAATTGAATGAATTGGGAAGTATTGCGCCCTCCGTTACCAATTGGGCATCCAACCTTTCTTTCGTTAAAAAACGTATGGGAATTGCGCCTGAAAGACAAGTGCCGTTACTGGCTCCAAAGACATTTAGAAAATGGTACGAAAAGAACAAAAAGGGTAATACAAACAGCTCTTTTGAGAATGGAAGCGTTTATCTTTTTTGTGATGAATTTACCAATTATTACGATGTTTCAGTCGGAATCGATGCGTACGAACTCTTAACAGAGTTAGGTTACAACGTAATTATAATCGATCATGAAGAAAGCGGAAGAGCCTTTATCTCAAAAGGTTTTCTGGAAGAAGCGCAGGAAATTGCCAATAAAAACATCAATACCTTTAAAAATATAATTTCTGAAAACACGCCTTTAATCGGGATTGAACCTTCGGCCATATTGACTTTCAGAGACGAATATCTCCGATTGGCTGCAGACAAAGAAAGTGCGGAGAAATTAGCTAAAAATACTTTTACGGTCGAAGAGTTTTTCAAAAGAGAAATTGGAAACGGAAAAATTCACGCTGATCAATTTTCTGAGAAAGAGAAAAATATCAAAATTCATGGGCATTGCCATCAAAAATCATTGAGTAGTGTAGAAGCTTCTTTTGCGATGCTGAATATTCCAAAAAATAACACGGTTACGATTTATAATTCTGGCTGTTGCGGAATGGCGGGTTCATTTGGATATGAAAAAGAACATTACGAAATCAGTATGAAGATGGGTGAAGATACTTTGTTTCCGAAAATCAGGGCAACAGAACCTTCAACAGAAATTGCAGCCGCGGGAACCAGCTGCCGCCATCAGATTTTTGACGGAACGAGCAGAAAGGCCGTGCATCCCGTAACCATTTTAAAAGATTGTTTGAAATAATTTTTTGTATTTTCCCAGTGCTTTTCAAAAATATTATTTTATAAAAACATCGATTATGAAAAAAACAATTTACACTTTCTTTCTTCTTTTTATAGCCTTTGCAGTCCAAGCGGCGAAGGTTGACACTTTGCAAATTTTTAGTCCTTCGATGCAGAAGAACATTAAAACTTGTGTTGTGGTTCCAGAGAATTATAAAAAGAGCAAAAAATCATTTCCTGTGGTTTACTTGCTTCATGGCTATAGCGGAAATTATGGTTCTTGGGCGAAAGATTTTAAAGAACTAGGAAAACAAGTAGATCAATACGGATTTATAGTGGTTGGTGTAGATGGAAATTATTCAAGCTGGTATTTTGACAGTCCGATCGATCCGAGTTTTAAATATGAAACTTATGTGGTAAAAGAACTAGTCCCGTTTATTGATAAACAGTACAGAACAATTGCAGACCGTAAAGCAAGAGCCATTTCAGGTTTAAGTATGGGCGGACATGGCGCTTTGTATTTGTCATTCAAACATCAAGATGTATTTGGCGCTGCAGGAAGTATGAGCGGAGGGGTAGATTTTCGTCCGTTTCCTGAAAATTGGGATATCAAAAAACGATTAGGTTCCAATTACAGAATTCCCAGAAAACTGGAATCAGAATACCGTGACCAATATGCTGGACTTGGTAAAAGACAATAAACTAAAACTGATTATTGATTGCGGAGTTGATGATTTCTTTATGAAAGTAAACAGAGAACTGCATGCAAAAATGTTGGATCTAAAAATAAATCACGATTATATCGAACGCCCAGGCGAACATAATCTTAAATACTGGGAGAATTCTTTAAAATATCAGCTGCTGTTTTTTCATGATTTCTTCAACGAAAACATAAAAACAAAGTAACGTTAAGTGCATTGCGAACTACCGATAATTTGTAATGCATAAATTTTGGTTGGTTATCCTAACAGGTTTTCAAAACCTGTTAGGTATTTTTTTGCCAATCTAAATTAGAAAGATTTTTTTAAGTTTTCTTCTTTACTCTATGAGATTGCTCGCAAAGTCGCAGAGGCGCAAAGAATATTCAAAAGACTTAAAAAAAGAAAAATTTTGCGCTTTTGCGACTTTGCGAGATTAAAAAATAATGATTGAAAAGAAACTTTTGCGAACATAGCGTAAACCACTGCGCCCTTTGCGGTTAAAATTTTCTGCCAACAATATTATACTAACTACCTAAAATAATAATTTATGAAAAGCCTAAAAATTATGATTTTGGTATTGCTGATTCAGACCAAAATATTCAGTCAGCAGTCTCCAAAAAGAGAAATGCGAGCCACTTGGATTTCTACCGTAGAAAATATCGACTGGCCTTCTAAACCAGGATTATCAGATAAAGAAATGAAGAACGAAATGATTGCCATTTTGGATAATCTACGTTCTTACAATATGAATACTGTAATTTTTCAAATTCGCCCAACGGCCGATGCGTATTACAAATCGACCAAAGAACCAGCGTCGCATTGGATAACCGGAACTCAAGGCGTTGCGCCAGGTTTTGATCCGTTGCAGATGATGATTGACGAAGCAGGAAAACGCGGAATGAACGTTCATGTGTGGCTTAATCCGTATCGTGTTCAAAAAGATACGGTAAGAGATGTGCTTTCAAAAAATCATTTATATTTTAAAAGACCAGACCTTTTCCTGACGTACGGAAAAACGAGATATTTTAATCCGGGTTTAAAAGAAACCAGAGATTTTGTGGCTTCTGTTGTGGGCGAAATTGTTCGTAAATATGATATTCAGGCCGTGCATATGGATGATTATTTTTATCCGTATAAAATTGAAGGGCAGGAGTTTCCAGATGAAAAAGCATTTGCCAAAGAACCGCGCCAGTTTAAAGACAAAGACGATTGGAGAAGAGACAATGTCGATTTAATCATCAAACAAATTAGAGATACCATTATCGCTAATAAACCAGAAGTCGAATTCGGAATTTCGCCATTTGGAGTTTGGAGAAATATAGCCAAAGATTCACAAGGTTCTAATACAAAAGCAGGAGCAACCAATTATGATGATTTGTATGCGAATATCTTAAAATGGCAAAAAGAAAACTGGATTGATTATGTAACACCTCAAATCTATTGGCACATTGGTTTTGACAGAGCCAATTTTGAAGTTTTGGCAAAATGGTGGGCAGAACATAAATATGGAGCAAATGTTTATGTGGGTCATGGCGATTACAAAATTTCAACTACTGCTAAAGAACCAGAATGGAGAAGTCCAGATCAAATTGTAAAACAGATTGAAATGATTCGTAAAATGCCTCAAATTGAGGGTTCGATGCATTTTACTGCTTCTACTTTCCTAAAAAAGGGAGATACGCTTAGACAGCCTCTTCTTCAAAAAGAATACAAATACATTGCTTTAACGCCAGAAGCAAACAGAATTACCAGATTAAAACCTGAAGTGCCAACAAATGCAGTAATTGCTAAAAAAGGTGACAAAGCAGTTTTAACTTGGAAAGCGACATTAAACGACAAAAAATATGTGATCTACAGATTTCCAAAAGGGAAAATTACTGATTTCTCAAATCCTCAGAATATTTATTATGTGACAACGGCTCTAAAACTAGAAGTGCCAAACCCAGATTTGGAAAACTACGTTTATGCGCTCACCGCTTTGAGTCAGACCCAGACAGAAAGCAGTCCGATTGAATTTTCAATAAAATAAAATATAAAAAGAAATGAGAAAAAGTATTCTTCTACTAGCCATATTTGTAAGTTCACTTAGTTTTGTACAAGCCCAAAAATTAGACATAATACCAAAACCTGTATCCGTTCAGCAAAGTGCGGGACAGTTTGTTTTTCCTTCACCATTAAAAATGGTTGTAGACAAAAAACTAAAAAATAGCGTCGATTATATCACTGCAGATTTTTCAAAAAATACTGGAATTACCCCAATTGTTTCCATTGGAAAAAAACACGGAAAAAATAATATTTCATTTTTAGTAGATAAGAAATTGGATCTTCCAAATGAAGGTTATCAATTAGAAATAAACGAAAAAGGAATTTTCGTAAAAGGAAAAACGGATAAAGGTGTTTTAAACGGATTCCAGACTTTACTGCAAATTTGCTCTGCAAAAGAAGTCAAAAAAGGAGCTCTTCCGTTTGTGAAAATTGAAGATTATCCTCGTTTTGACTGGCGCGGAATGATGCTCGATTGTTCACGACAATTCTTCGATAAACAAACCGTAAAAAATTATATCGATTGGTTGGCTGCTCATAAAATGAATGTTTTTCACTGGCATTTAACTGATGATAACGGCTGGAGAATCGAAATAAAATCGATGCCCGATTTAACTCTAAAAGGAGCTTGGAGAGCTGTCCAGGCGAAGTTTTGCTTCCATCTTATGGTTCTGGAGACAAACGTTACGGAGGTTTTTATACACAAGAAGATATTAAAGAAGTCGTGGCTTATGCAGCAAATCGCGGTATTTCTGTAATGCCAGAAATCGAAATTCCGGGACATTCACGTGCTGTAACGGCTTCGTATCCAGAAGTGGGCTGCGCGATAACGCAGGAACTAAAAAGTGTTCAGGGCGAAGTAAAAAATGTTTGGTGTGTAGGACGCGAAGAAAATTATGATCTTCTGGATTCGATTATTAGAGAAGTATCTGGATTGTTTCCTTTTGAATATATTCATATTGCGGGAGACGAAGTGAATCGCGCGAATTGGGAACATTGTCCAAAATGTCAAGCTTTGATGGCAAAAGAAGGATTTACGGACAGTTTTCAACTTCAGAATTATTTCTTTAGAAGAGTTCAAAAAATTGTAGATAAATACCATAAAAAAACGGATGGATGGAATGAAATCCTGAAAGGAGGAGAAATCAATCCAAATACGCTGATTTCTGCTTGGCAGGGAATTAGTTACGGAATTGAATCGGCTAAAAAAGGATACAAAACCATCATGATGCCGGGACAATTTCTGTATTTTGATATGGCGCAATCTGAAACGGAACGAGGTCATCGCTGGGCTGCAATTACTGATACAAAAAGAGCGTATTCATTCGAACCAATTCCTGATGCTGATTTAACACCAGAAGAACAAAAAAATATAATTGGAGTTCAAGGTGCTTTGTGGAGCGAATATTTGGATCGTCCTGCAAGAATTATGGAATACCAAAGTTATCCGAGAATCAGTGCGTTGTCTGAAATTGGATGGTCTAAAAAAGAAGATAAAAACTGGGATGATTTTTATGGAAGATTAACCAATAGCCATTTAAAAAGATTGGCAGATATGGGAATTGCATTTAGAGATTTTCCTCCAACGGCAATTTATAAAAACGGAACGATTACCGTAACGTCGCCTTATGAAGGTGCTATTGTACGATTTGATAAAGACGGAAATGAGCCAACGAGACAATCGCCTTTGTACACAGGATCAATTCAAACCAAAGATTATGAGCATTATATGTTTAGAGTTTTCTTCAATGAAACTTCGGCAAGTCCAGTTGTAAAAGTGGAGAAATTGCCTGTTGCAACTTGGAATACTTCAAAAGCTGAAGTTTTGACTATTTCTGAAAACATTTCGGAACATGTTGATAAAAAAGGCATTTGGTATCTGACATTTAATCCAACTGATGACGGAGCAAACGGAACAATCAAAAATGTTTCGCTTTTTGAAAATGATAAATTAGTGCAGACGTATGCAGACGAAAAAGGGTTAAAATCAAAACCTCGTTTGAGATTTCTGATTGAAAATTATAATGAAAAAAATACCTATAGATTAGATTTTACGGTAGAAAATAAAGAGGAGAAAAAGTCTGCTGCAAATGTAAAATTCAATTGTTCGCCTTATCAGGAACCAGGAGTGAAAGTAACTTCTTCGATGGAAGAAAATCCGAAGTTTCCAATTTCGAATCTGCAAGATTATAATGAAGAATCGTATTTGCGTACCGATGTCGCATGTAAAGAGGGCGACTGGATTTTATATACTTTTACCAATCCTGTAACATCTTCTAAAATTGATGTTTTAACTGGAATTCCACATCATCCGAGATTTATCATTAATAATGGTTTTGTGGAGTTTTCATATAATGGAACTGATTTTATAAAAGGCGATAATTTTGATTACGGAAACGCATCCATTTATCCGAAACAGCCTGTAAAAGCGGTTAGAATACAAATTACAGGAACCAATAACGAGCCTTTGATGGCAGGCCAGGACTTAAAAATTAATCCATAGACTATGAAAAATATTGGTATCAAAATTATAATTGTTTCCTTGATTTTCTTAGGAATAAATGGCTATTCTCAGGAAAACTCAAAACAACCAGATGGTTTAGAACGAAATAAAGTTTACATTGATTCAATGATGACAAATGCTCTGGAAAAAGGCTTTTTCCCAGGAGCACAAATTATCGTAGGTACTGGAGATTTTAATCTGATTTCCAAAAATTATGGTTATCATGATTATACTAAAAAGCAATTAGTAAAATCAGATGACGTTTTTGATCTGGCTTCGATGTCTAAAGTTTTAGGAGCGACATTGGTAACGATGCGTTTGGTTGGAGATGGAAAAATTAAATTGACAGATCAAGTTGGCGAAATTGTTCCGTTTTATAAAAATACAGCAATTTCAGATTTAACACTTTTTGAGTTGTTAACGCATACTTCTGGATTAACACCAAGTATCACTTTTTATCAAGCATTGCTTTCTACACCAGATAATTCGCCTTTTTTGAGCAATCAAAAATCAGAGCAATATGTTGAACCTTTTGATAATATGTATGTGAACAAAAACATTGTTTACGATTCTAAATATTTGGTTTTTGAACCAAAAGAAAATTGGGTTCAGATTTATAAAAACATGTGGCTCAATCCAGAATTTTATCCGTCGGTTTATGAAAGGATTGCGAAGGCCAATACAAATCCGAGAGGGAAATATCTTTACAGCGATTTAAATTTGCTTTTGGTGAAACAAATGATAGAAACCAAAACGGGAAAAAAACTCGATCAGTTCACAAATGAAATTTATACCGAATTAGGCATTTCAAAAATTGGATATAATCCTTTAAAATGGACTTCGATCGAAAACGTAATGCCGACTGAAGTAGATAATTTCTTCAGAAAAGATACTGTAAAAGGTTATGTGCACGATGAATCGGCAGCGATTTTTGGAGGCGTTTCTGGAAATGCAGGTTTATTTGCCAACGCAGAATCGATTGCCGTTATCTGCAAAATGTTAATGAACAACGGAAATTACAAAGGCAAACAGATTCTAAAAGCAAATGTCGTAAAAGAGTTTACAGATTCGCCACTTGCGAAAGAGGGAATTTATAGAGGTTTAGGTTTTGATAAAAGAAAAACAGACGAGTTTTTTACAAAAGACGATTTTGGACATACGGGTTTCACAGGAACTTTTTTCTTTATGAATAGAAATACTAATAGATTTTTAATCATTCTAACCAATCGAGTTAACCCAACAAGAACAAACCGATTAATGTATAAAGACGATTTTAGTACGAAAATCTGGAGACAGATTAATAAATATTAAAAAGTTTTTTAGCCACAGATTAAAAGGATTAAAATGATTTTTGTGTTTTGACACAAAATCTAAAATTTTTTCTCGCAGATTCCGCAGATTTAGGAGATTTTATTATTAAAATTATCTGCTAAATCTGCGGAATCTGCGAGAGTCAAAAATCATTTTAATCCTTTTAATCTGTGGCAAAATAAAAGAATAATTACCATGAAAAATATAATAATTTGCATACTAATTTCAGCAGTTTCTTTTGCGCAGCAAATAAAAACAGGAGCTGAGAATTCTGAAAAATATTTGCCATTATTAAAAGGCAAAACCGTTGGAATCGTAACCAATCAAACGGGAATTATCAATAAAGAAAAACACTTAGTCGATTTTTTAGTAGAACAAAAAGTAAAAATCAAAACCATTTTTGCGCCAGAACACGGTTTTAGAGGAACGGCAGATGCGGGCGAACATGTATCGGACGAAATAGATTCTAAAACAGGGTTATCCATTACTTCATTATACGGAAAAAACAATAAGCCGACACCAGAGCAATTAAAAGGAATCGATATTATTATTTTTGATTTGCAGGATGTTGGAACGCGATTATACACGTATGTTTCTACAATGCACCGCATTATGGAAGCCTGCGCTGAGAACAATGTTCCACTGATTGTACTGGATCGTCCCAATCCGAATATCGCGATTGTCGACGGTCCGGTTTTGGACATTGCTTTTAAAAGCGGTATCGGAATGCATCCAACGCCTTTATTGCACGGAATGACTTTGGGCGAAGAAGCCAAAATGATCAACGGACAGAAATGGCTGAAAGACGGAATTCAATGTAAGTTGACCATAATTCCGTGTTCGAATTATACCAGAAAAAGTACCTATAGTCTTCCAGTACGACCTTCGCCAAATTTACCAAACGATCAATCGATTAATTTATATGTGAGTTTATGCCTTTTTGAAGGAACCAATGTGAGCATGGGACGCGGAACTGAAAAGCAATTTCAGATTTACGGTTCACCTTATCTTCCAAAAAGTGATTTTGCTTTTACTCCAAAACCTAATTTTGGCGATAAAGATCCTTTGTATAAAGGCGTGGAATGTAACGGAGAAGATTTATCTGCAATTCCAAAAATAAACCGATTAGAAATAAAATGGCTTATTAAAGCCTATCAGACCACTTCTGATAAATCGAAGTTTTTTGACAAAAGAAAATTTGCCATTCGTGCTGGAAATGAAAAATTGCAACAGCAGATCGAAGCCGGAATTTCGGAAGAAGAAATTAGAAACAGCTGGAAAGAAGGTGTGGCAGCATTTAAAAAAATGCGTGCTAAATATTTGATTTATAAGTAATATCTCTCAGATTTACTTAGATTTTTGTAAAATAGATCATTTATTCATCCGGACTAGTTATAATTATAAAACTGGTATGCTTTATTGGTACGGTAAGAAACTACTTTTGCCAAAAAAATAGTAAACCAAAATGAAAAAGATCTATTTTGCTGTCTTTACAGTAATTTGTACCAATTTTTACGCACAGACAAAGAACGATTCCATCAACCAAATGGATGAAGTTATTATTAATGAAGGCCGTTTTAATACACCCATTTCTAAACAAAACAGAAATGTATATGTTATCTCGAGCGAAACCATTAAAAAACTGCCAGGAAGAACATTGCAAGAAGTGTTGCAATATGCCAACGGTGTAGACATCAGACAAAGAGACCATTTGGAACTCAAGCCGACATTAGTGTTGACGGTGGAAGTTTTGAGCAAACTGTTGTTTTGCTAAACGGAGCAAAAGTAATCGACTCGCAAACTGCCCATAATATGTTGAATCTTCCTCTTCCGGTTGAAGCAATTGAAAGAATAGAAGTAGTTCGTGGTTCAGCTGCGAGAATTTACGGAATTAACAGTTTAACTGGAGCAATTAATATTATTACCAAAAAACCAACCGATTCTGGTTTTATGGTAAGCACTTATGCAGGTTCTAATTTCGAAAAAGATACGCAAGATACAGGAGATACTTTTTACGGTACAGGAATTCAGGCTGGAGCTGTTTTAGGTAAAGAAAAACAACAGCATTTAATCTTCGCTTCGCATGATAAAAGCAACGGTTACCGTTACAATACCGCATTCGAAAACAACAAAATTTTCTATCAAGGAAATGTGCAAATCAATGATAAAAACGAAATTTTAGGTTCTGCAGGTTATATCAATAACGGATTTGGTGCAAACGGATTTTACGCAGCGCCTGGAGATAAAAATTCAACCGAAATTGTTCAGACTACATTTGCCAACATTCAGTCCAATCATCAAATTACGGACAGTTGGAAACTAATGCCGAGAGTTACTTACAGATACAATTATGATGATTACCGTTATTTAGGAAACTCGAATTTGGCTGTTGGAAGAAGTCAGCATTATACCAATTCTATTGCGGGAGAGTTGAACTCCACCGTTAAATTATCTAAAGGAGAAATTGGTTTTGGAGCTGAGTTTAGAAACGAAAACATTCACTCTTCAAACATTGGAGATCACGATCGCGAAAATGTTGGATTGTATGCCGAATACAGAACGAATTTTACTGAAAAACTTGATGTAAATATCGGAACATATTTAAACTATAATTCAGATTACAAATGGCAGATTTATCCAGGAATCGATGCAAGTTATGCCATTACAGATGCATTTAAAATTATTGGAAATTTGGGAACAAGCCAAAGAATTCCTTCGTTTACCGATTTATACTTGAAACAGACAGGAAATGTTGGAAACCCAGATTTGGATTCAGAAAATGCTTTTCAAAGTGAAGTAGGATTCAAGTACAACAAAAGAGCTTTGAGCTTTAATGCGAATTATTTCTACAGAAAAATAGACAACTATATCGACTGGATGCGTAATCTTACAACGCAGCCGTGGCAAAGTCAAAACACAGGAGATTTGAACACCAACGGTATCAATTTGCGTGGAACTTATAGATTCGATTTCTCTAAAGATTCTAGATTGAACATCCTTTTAGGATACACTTATTTAGATTCTGAATTTAAAACAGCGCGTACAGAAACGTATTCAAAATATTCCATTTCTTCATTAAAGCATCAAATTACCAACACCATAGATTATCAGTTTAAAAACTTATCTGTGATGTTTGCAACTCGTTTTAACGAAAGAATTACAGGACCTTCTTACTGGGTAAATGATTTTAGAGTAAGTCAGTCAATTAATAAATTCACCATTTTCTTAGATGGACAAAATATCTTTAATGCAACGTATTATGAAGTAGGAGCAGTGCCGCTGCCTTCTAGATGGTTTACATTGGGAGTGAAATTAGTTACTTTTTAAATTACTTGATTTAGGAAATTAGATTTTTGTAAAAAGCCTGTAAATATTACGTTTACAGGCTATTCTTCTTTAACCAAAGATTGACATCATCAAACATCTGTTTACTTACGGTATGGCCTTCTTCGTACGAATGAAAATTTGGGTTTAAGTTTTTTGTTTTTAGAAAATCAGAAGCGTCGACGGCATATTGATAATTTAAAACGGCATCTTGTTTTCCGTGCGAAATGAAGATTTTAAGATTGTCAAGACATTTTTCATCGGCCATAAACGGTTTTATTTCGGGCAAAAGTCTTCCGCTCATTACAGCAATTCCTTTTACTTTTTCTGGAGCAGTAAGCGCAACACTGTAACTCATAATTCCGCCTTGGCTAAATCCCATTAAATAAACTTCATCTGGATTAAAGTTAATTTCAGATTTTAAATCACTAATAAAATCAATCAGCATTAATCTTGAATTTTCTGCTTGTTCAGCATTTATTTGAGGTTTTCCAGTAGAAAAATCTACCTGAAACCAAGCAAAACTATTTGGGCCAAAGTTAACGGGCCGCGCGCAGAAACTACGACAAAGTTATCTGGCAATTCGGGAGCAAACGAAAAGAGATTTTGTTCGTTTCCGCCAACGCCATGAAGCAAAATTACCAAAGGCGGATTTGCCGTTTTTATTTTTGGTTCTCTAATTAAATAATGCAGTTTAGTTTTTTCTTTGGTTGAATTCATAATTGTAAAACTGAAAATTGATAGGGTAATAAGGACAGCAAATGCTATCCCAAAAGGCCTTTTTATACTCATGCTTTGTCTATTTTTACAGACATCATATTGAGTGATCCTGCAACAAGTTCGTCATTGAAAACAGTTGCTTTTTCGTCTTTTTCTTGAAGCGATAAAATGTACAATAATGGAAGATAATGTTCTGGCGTTGGAACCGCCAATTCAAATTCTCTACCCTGTTTATCAAACTGAATAAGCGATTTATGGTCATTGTCCAAAATCATGCTTTTCATTTTTTCATTTGCAATATGCGCCCATTCGAAGGCATAACCAGGAACCATCATTTTGTCCCATGCCGCAAGACGTAAGTTGTGAACCGTATTTCCGCTTCCGACAATAAGAACGCCTTTTCGGCGTAAAGCAGCCAATTCTTTTCCTAATTCATAATGATAAGAAGCAGGTTGCGTATAATCGATACTCATTTCGATAATCGGAATATCGGCGTTTGGATAAAGAAATTTTACAACCGTCCAGCATCCATCGTGCCAATCCCCAGGTATTGTCTAAACCAACCGAAGTTGAAGTAATCAGTTTTTGTGTTTCCAAAGCCAATTCTGGACTTCCAGGCGCAGGATATTGCACGTCGAAAAGTGCTTGCGGAAAACCTCCAAAATCATGAATAGTGGGCGGTTTTTGCATTGCGGTTACAAAAGTTCCTTTGGTTTCCCAATGTGCCGAAATACAAAGTATGGCTCTTGGCTTTGGCAATGTTTTGGCTACTTGCTGAAAACCTTGTGTGAAATTATTATCTGCCAATGCATTCATCGGATTTCCGTGTCCAAGAAAAAGAACTGGCATTCGTTCTGTTGGGCCAAAAGTATCTACGGCCGTTTTGAGTGAGCTGAGTTTCATTGCTGCAGCTCCGATAGGTAAAATTGCCATGGTTTTTAGAAAATCTTTACGATTCATTTTTTATAATTAATTGCTTAAAAAGTATCTTTTATTTGTGATACAAAGTTGCATTTAATTATAACCAAAGAGGTAACGATTTTCGGAAGAAAGGTTGTGTTTTTAAGAAAGAAGCTTCTTCATTTCTTCTCTAAATTCGGTTGGAGTTATTCCTGCTTTTCGTTTGAAAGCGTGTGTAAAATAGGTTTTTTCATTAAAACCGAGTTCGTAACCTATTTCGGCAATGTTTTTATCTGTGGTCATCAATAAGTTTTTGGCTTCAGTCAATTTTCTGGTTTCAATAATTTCCGAAACGCTTTGCTGTAGAATATTCTGGCAGATATTATTTAAGTTGCGCGAAGTCATAAAGAGTTTTTCTGCATAGAAATTAACATCTTTAGATTCTTTATAATGCTCTTCTAACAATCTCAGAAAGTTTTTAAAAGTAGAACTTTGAATTTTTTTCGATTCATCATTATTCAAATTCAATTTTCGTCTTTCTGATTCGATAATGGTAAAAAGCGCGCTTAATAATTGTTTGATAACGGCAAGATCAGGAGCTTCTTGTTGGTATTCGTCAAAAATAATTTTGCAGATCGTATCCAGTTTTTCAAAACACTGATTGCTCTGCAAACTAATATTTGCCTTGTCATGAAAGGAAGCATAAAGGCTAAAAGTAGTTTCGGCAATAAATTCACTTTTGAATCGCAAAACCCACATATCACAATCCCCATCTTTTACAAGAGGTTTTGCGCGATGAATTTTTCCTTGAGTGACAAAACTGATAAAAGGCGCTTCTATTAATTTGGATTGAAAATCTATAAAATGTTCCAGCTGACCTTTATTTCCAATAATAAGTTCTTCAAAATCATGCGTATGGGGTTCGTTTACCGATTGCATAATTTTTTCAGATTCGGCAGTTGTAATTTTAAACATTTTAAAAATCTCAGTCATAAATCAATTTTTATAGAATTTTAAAGGTAATTATTATTTTTAAAATTTTTTGAAATCAAAAAAACACAATAAGATTGAATGTCCTTCCAATTAAGTTAAAGAAATTGTTGTATAAATATTCTTATATTCGCTAGAAGATATTTTTAAGTATTAAACAAAAAACGTTTTGTTGATTTGCAAAAGAGGTAAAAAATTGTCTTATTCGAAATGATAAAAAAATAGAAATGAAAATAAAATTAATCATTACAATTGTTCTTTTAACTTTTTTCACAAAGGCTCAATGTCAGTATGTAATAAACTTTAAAGCTGATTTTAAAATGTCTTTGAACGAGACGTTTAATGAAGACCAACTAAATGATTTATTTTCGAAATATTCAAATCTTTTAACTCCGCAAAGCGATATTACACAATTAAGTTCTGGTTTGAAGGGCGAAACTTTGGTGAATTTTCCTTTAAGCGATTTCAAAAATGACGATTTGTATATTGACAACATTGATAAAATGTTGAATTCAGAAAACTCTTTTCAACGTTTATTTTCCTATTTAATAATTGGCGCTTCCAATGATCTAGCAAGAGAAGGACAATTGTTAAATAAACTAAAAACAGAAAAGGATAAAGGAAATTTGATTTGGTGCGGAATGGCACTTCTTAATTTAAAAACAAAGCATACTACTGAATTGTTTGATTTTTTAGTAGAAAATGAAAATTTTGGAGATGCTCATATGCTTCCATTATTTTTAAAACTAGATAAAAATAATTTACAAGAAACAGCTTATCAAAGATATAATATTGACAATATAAAAGCTAGAATTTTAGCGATTCAGATTTTATCAAAAACTGGAAATAATACTGAAACGGAGAAAATTGTTTTAGATGCTGTTAAAAATTGGGATATAAACATTAAAGGATATGCAATTTATACGGTAAAAGAACTTCAAATAGGGAATTTGCTAGAGACTGTTAAGCCATTTTTAGATAATGATAATACAAGAAAAATTACTTTACAAGCTTTAGCAAATAGTCCGACAAGTAGCGACAATGAGTATTTAAAATCATTAATAAATCAAAAAGAGACTGTTCCAGATGATTTATTAAATTGTTTTCTTGAATCGAAAAAAATTGAAAATGTAAAATATTGGTTAGAATTACTGACATCAAAAAAGATTTCAAATGATTATTACTTTTTAGTTCAGCGAAATAAAATTCTTTATTCTGAGGAATTATTGCCCAATATCCAAAATGCTTTAAAAGAGTGCAATAACGAAAAAATAATTGAACAATTAGTTAGTGCGTTAAAAAGTAGAAATGATGTGGAAAGTACAACTATTTTGTTAGACTTTTTAAAACACAAAAACAGAACGATAAGATATTGGAGTGCAGATGCATTGAAAGGAAATAAAAGTCAAAAATTAATTGACCTTTTACCAAGTTTAATAAATGATGAAAAATACAGAACAGTAGCTTTGGTAAATTTATTTGTTGAAAATAGGATTAATGATCAGCAAATTATATTTGAGAAAATATATAAAAATAATACCAAAGATTCCGATTGGGAAAGAGGGGCAATAGAATATTTAGCAAGTTTTCCTTTAGAAAGGCATGCAGAATTTTTTAGAAAAATTTTAATGAATAAACAATCCGATTTTTCCGTTAGATATGATGCTGCATTGGGATTAGGAAGATTAAAAGATGTTGATTCTGTTGATTTACTTATTCAAGTTTGCGAAGAAACCAGAAAAGAAAGCGATCTAAATTCGAGAACATACCTACAGGCATTAGCAATGATTAAAGGAGAAAAAGCACGAAATGAAATTAAATCATTTTTAAATAGCGATGAACAAGTTGTTGCAAAACTTGCAATCGAATTATTAGACAATTGGTAAGTGTAATAATGATTTTAAAAACCTATGAGCATAATTTTTGCAGATTTTTTATTTACAATTTGAAACATCATATTTTCTAAAATTTTAATGAGCTGTTAAATAGAATCATATAAATTTTCTCCAAAATCATGTAACAAATTTTCGAGCTATTTTTTTCAATTTTACGAGTCTATGAAAACAAAGTAATAATCATACTTTCAGTTTTTGATGGTATAAAAAGAATTAGAAATGGATACACGAGATGAAAAAAACGATTTATTCCAAGATGGAATTGATCGTACGCAAGAAACCAATTGGGATCCTATTTTAGGATATCAGATGTATTTTCCGAATGATGAAAATAAGCAGGAACACCTAAACGAAGCAGATACCCCTGTGCACCAGCAAAATACGGGAGATTGGGGAGATGATGCCGATTACGAAGAACTTAGGCATAAAAATAATTTAAATAGAGATATTGCTGAAAATGAAGCAACAAAAACAGACTAAAGAATAAAGAAAGAGCAGAAATTTTCTGCTCTTTTTTTTATACTTATATCAAATTGGTTGAAAAATGAAAAGTTTTTTATATAAAAAGTTAGTGAAATTGTGTAAAAAACGTAAAGTCGAAAAGGAGTATTTTTATAATATTAAAAGGAGAAAATATTTATTTAAAAATATAGGATTATGAAAAGGCAAATAAAAATGAAACTTGCTTTCTTAATTCTTCTTATGGGACTAGCATTTTCTTGTAAAAAGAACGAAAGCACTACAATAGATTCATCCGAGAATGATTCTATTCAAAACACGATTGATACCGTTGCAACCGGAAGTGGATACAATTAATATGGATACAACAGTAACAGTTAAAGCCGATACGATTAAGAAATAATTATTCGGCAAAAAAATAGTAGAAAGCTGAATCTTAATGATTCAGCTTTTTTGATTTTAGAATCACATAAAAGAATTCAACAAATGTTAAAAGTAAAAACGTTTTTCTCTATATTTGAGAAAGAATATAATCTTTTAAATGCCTTTTTGACTATTGAGCAACTTTAGAAATTACCTTTATTTAGTACGATAATGGAGCTAATAAATAATTTAGACCTTTTTCAAACCGTCTTTAATTCTGCGCCAAATGGAATAGCAGTTTTAAAGTCTTTGTACGATAATAAAGGCAAAATAGAAGATTTTTCAATATTATTGTTTAATACTTATATCATCAACTGGATTGATGATAAAGAATACAAAGAAAAACTATTCAGTAAAGTTTTCTCTAAAATAAATAAAACCAATATTTTAGAACAGTTTATTGAGACGGCAGAAACTGGAGTTACAGCCAATTTTGAGCAATGGTATGGAGACGAAGCCAACAAACAATGTTTCAGATTTACTGCTGTAAAACAAGACGATGTTTTGGTGGTAACCATGGAAGATATCACAGAAAAGAAACATGCCGAAACAGCGCTTCGTAATGCATTGCTTGATGCAGAAAAACAAAAAAGGCTATACAATTCTATACTAAACGGTACTCCTGATCTAGTTTACGTATTTAGTCTCGATTATAAATTTACTTACGCCAACAAAGCTTTATTGACGATGTGGGGCAAGTCTGCAGAAGACTCCATCGGACGCAGATTAATTGAAAATGGTTATGAAGATTGGCATGCCGAAATGCATGAAGAAGAAATAGATACTGTAGTAGCTACGAAAAAACCAGTTCGAGGAACAGTTTCTTTTCCGCACGCAGAACTGGGAAGAAGAATTTACGATTATATTTTTGTTCCCGTTTTTAATGAAAATGGAGAAGTAGAGTTTGTTGCTGGAACAACACGAGATATTACAGAAAGCAAGCAAGCACAAGAAAAATTGCAGCAAAGTGAGAATCGTTTTCGCAAAATGATTCATCAAACGCCAGCTCCGACTTTAGTCCTTAAAGGAGATGATCTTATTATTGAGCAGATCAATAGGCATATGCTGCAAATGATTGGTCGCGGCGCAGAAATTATCGGCATGCGACTGATTGATGTTTTGCCAGAACTGGAAGGGCAATATGTTTGGGAGCAAGTTTTAAAGGTTTATAATGAAGGAATTCCTTTTGATCAAAGTGAAGTTTTGGTGCCGCACAATCGTACAGGCGAATTAAAAGACTATTATTATAATTTGGCTTATCGTCCGTTAATTGAAGATGGAGAGATAACCGGAATGATACAAGTAGCAGTTGAGGTTACGCAACAAGTTGTGGCGCGTCAAAAAATGGAAGAGAGTGAAAGCCGCTTCCGTGCTTTAGTCAACGCATCATCCGATTTGGTTTATCGAATGGATGCCGATTGGATGATTATGCAGGATTTAGAAGGAGACGGACGTTTGGCCAATCAAAGAGAACGTGGTGTCAATTGGTTGGATAAATTTATTCATGCTAGCGATTTGCAGATGGCTGTACATCTTATTTCTAAATCGATAGTAGAAAAATCCATTTTTGAAATGGAGCATAGGGTTATAAATAAAGACGATTCTGTTAGATGGGTTTTCTCTAGAGTGGTCCCGATATTAGACGATCAAGAAAAGATTATTGAATGGTTTGGAGCATCGAGCGATATTACTTCGCAGAAAGAACTTCAAAATGTTATTGCAGAAAGTGGAGAACGATTTAGACAGCTTGCAGATTTGGTTCCTCAAATTATTTGGACTGCCAATTCAGAAGGTTTTGTTGATTATTACAATAGCCGCTGGTACGAATACACGGGTTACATAGAAGATGAATTTGGAGATCCAAGCTGGATTTCAAAATTACATGCAGACGATGTTTATCTAGTGTCAAAAATGTGGTACGAAAGTGTTCATGCCGGAGTTCCTTATCAGACTGAATTTCGCTTAAAAAATGCCAGTACGGGAGAATACCGCTGGTTTTTAAGTAAAGCGCTTCCTATTAGAGATAAAGAAGGTATCATTACCAATTGGTTTGGTACCTGTACAGATATTCACGAACAAAAGTCGATTACTGAAAAACTTGAGATTTTGGTAAAAGATCGTACTAAAGAACTGCAAAGATCTAACGACGATTTACAGCAGTTTGCACATGTTGCTTCGCATGATTTAAAAGAACCGGTTCGAAAGATAAAAACTTTTTTAAGCCGTCTAGAAGATCATATGTCAGGACAGTTTGATGAATCTTCAACAAAATATATTGAACGAATTCATGTTGCGGCAGATCGTATGTTTAATATGATTGATGGTGTATTAGCCTATTCGAAAATGAATGCCGATTCGCAAAAAACAACCATAGTCGATTTAAATGAAGTTATTAAAAATATAGAAACCGATCTTGAAATTGCGCTTCAAAATACAAATGGTACGATATATTTTGAAGAACTTCCCGTTATAGAAGGCGCTTCTGTATTGTTGTATCAGATGTTTTACAATCTTATTAATAATTCTATTAAATTTGCTAAAGAAGATACTCCGCCAGAAATACGTATTACAGCAACAGAACAAATTGAAGAAGGCAACAGAATTGCGATAATTACAGTAGAAGATAACGGAATTGGTTTTGATCTTGATCAAACAAGACGAATTTTTGAAACTTTTACACGTTTAAATTCTAAGGATCGTTATGAAGGAACGGGGTTAGGTTTGTCGCTTTGTAAAAAAATAGCCGAACGTCACGGCGGAAGTATTACGGCCACAGGAATTGCTAATAAAGGAGCCATTTTTATTATAACATTGCCAATTGAGCAAAAAGTAAAACACATTTAATATGCAAGAAAAGATGATTTTATTGGCTGATGACGATCAGGATGATGCAGAAATGTTTTGCGAAGCATTGGCAGAAATAGATGAAAGTATTGTTTGTCATTGTTCAGAAAATGGTAGCGGTGTGCTAAATACGCTTAAAAATCAGGAGAAGATTCCAGAAATTGTTTTTCTAGATTTAAATATGCCAGTTATGAACGGCTGGGAATGTCTGAAGCAATTAAAATCAGAAGAACGATATAAAGATATTCCTGTAATTATGATTTCTACTTCTTCGTACAGAAATGATATGGATACGGCTGCCAATCTTGGAGCAGTCTGCTATTTTGTAAAACCAAATAATTTTGACGACTTAAAACAGGTCTTGAGATTAATTACTTCAAACCTTGAAAATGGATTAAAAGAAACTTTTTCAAATCTTGAAAAGAATAAATATCTGCATGTCTTTCTTGCAGAATGAAACTGTTTTTTCTTTTTTTGAAAAGTAAAACGTATGAATTCCTTTTATAAAAAAAGTGCTTGCCCAAAAGTGTTTTTATTTTTAATGTATTGATTTTTAAAATTTTAAATTGTACTAAATGATCTTTTTAATAAAAAAAGTAAAAAAAAGTATTTTAAACTTGACTAATTCGGTAGAATTAATATATATTTGTATCACAGAAAATTTATATAATGATACTTATCCAGAAAGACTGAGGGAATAGGCCCATTGAAGTCTTAGCAACCTGTTGCCGAATAAGGTGCTAAATCCTTCCGCTGTGTGCGGGTAGATAAGAAAGATTTCTCCGTAAATCTGTTTAAGATCATCCAATTTAAAATCTTTATTATGAAAGCAGAATCCATTTTGTACGCCAGTTATGAACTCTTGAATTCCATTTTTGAAGAAAACAGTTTTGCTTTTTTCTGAAGGCTTAAAGACTAGTTTCTCTCCAATTTCTTTTATAAACAATACTAACGCTAATGACTTTTTTCATTGGCCTAAAATTCTTTTGTCTAATCTTAAAACTAAAAATAAAATGAAAAAAATACTATTAGGTTTTGCTTTGCTTTTTGGAGCTTTTCAAACTCAAGCGCAGGAAAATAATTTACAATTAAAAGGGACTGTTGTCGATACAGTGGCGCAATATGTTTACCTGCAAAAGTTTCACAATAAAATGTTTACTACAATTGATTCGGCAAAAGTAAAAGATGGAAATTTTAGTTTTAAAACAAAAGTAAAAACACCAGAATTATATGGATTGAGCGTCAATACAGAAAGTTCGCCCTTGTATGTTTTTCTTGAAAAAGACCCAATTACAGTAAAACTGAGTCCGAAGAAATATTATACCGCTTCTGTAGTTGAAGGTTCAGCTTCTCAAGATTTGTTCGAAATCTATAAAAAGAGCAAAGATGTAGAAATCAGTAAATTCATAACCGAACATCCAAAATCTATTGTTTCAGCTTATGTGTTGTACAGAAACTGGTCTTATAGATTAACGCCAGAGCAGATTACACAAAATATTGCTTTGTTGGATAAAAGTCTTCAAAATACCACTTACGTGAAAGAATTAAAAGAACTGGCTATTGTTTTAGACGGATTAGCGGTAGGTAAAAAAGCCCCTGATTTTACAGCCAATGATCCTGACGGAAAGCCAGTTCGACTTTATGATAATTTAAAGGGCGGATATACTCTAGTTGATTTTTGGGCTTCATGGTGCGGACGCATGCCGAAGAGAGAACCCAAATATTGTAGCAGCTTACAAAGAATTTCATGATAAAGGATTCAACATCGTAGGGATTTCTCTAGATAAAAAGAAAGAAAACTGGGTTAAAGGAATTCAAGATGATAATTTAACCTGGACACACGTTTCTGATTTGCTTTTCTGGAACAGTGCTGTTGCTAAATTATATGGTGTAAGAGCTATTCCAGGAAATTATTTAGTGGATTCTAAAGGAATAATCGTTGCGAAAAACCTGCACGGAGAAGAATTACAAGCTACACTAAAAACGCTTTTAGAAAATAAAATTTAATAAAGAACACGCAATCTTGTCATTCCTCGAAATGACAAAAATTGAGAAAGAATACATATTAGTTAATTTAAAATGATAAGGAAATGAATGCGATTGAGCCAACAACAAAACCAACAGAGCCTGAATGTTACTTTTCTAAATTTAGAGAAAATACAGTAGGAATTGATCATACTTTCGAATCGGTTTACGGAGAACAAAATTTAGTGTACGCAGACTGGGTTGCCAGCGGAAGATTATACCATCCGATCGAAGATATAATGCTCAATAAAATTGGTCCAATGATTGCCAATACGCATTCACTTTCAAGTCAGACAGGAAAAACCTCTACTTATGCCTATCAGCATGCAAGGGATATTATTAAAAAATCGGTTAATGCCAATGATTCGGATGTTTTGGTAACGACTGGAAGTGGTATGACAGCAGCTTTGTCAAAACTGCAACGTATTATGGCACTTCGAACAAAATCGGAAGAAGATAGACCAGTGGTTTTTATTACGCACATGGAACATCATTCTAATCAGGTTTCGTGGTATGAGACCAATGCTGAGGTAATTATTCTTCCGCCTGATGAGAACAATTTAGTCGACCCAAATGTTCTTGCTGAAACGATTAAAAAATATGCAAACAGAAGCTTAAAAATAGGTTCGTTTACGGCTTGTTCGAATGTTACAGGAATTATTACGCCTTATCACGAATTAGCCAAAATCATGCACCAAAACGGCGGACTTTGTTTTGTAGATTTTGCAGCTTCGGCGCCGTATGTCAAAATCGATATGCATCCAAAAGATCCAGAAGAACAATTGGACGCTATTTTCTTTTCTCCTCATAAATTTTTAGGACGAACTGGAACTTGTGGTATTTTGGTTTTCAATGAAAAATTATATCAATCTGATTTTCCAGATAATCCTGGCGGAGGAAATGTAAAATGGACTAATCCGTTGGGCAAATATTGTTACAGCGATGTAATAGAAGTTAGAGAAGATGGAGGAACGCCGGGATTTTTACAGGTTATTAGAACGGCATTGGCTTTAGAATTAAAAGAGCAAATGGGCGTGGAGAAAATCAAAGAAAGAGAAAAAGAACTGCTTGATCTTTGTTTTTCAAGACTTCAAAAAATAGAAGGTTTATCTATTTTAGGAGATTTAACTACAGAAAGAATTGGTTGTGTTTCTTTTGTTATTGAAGACATTCATTATAATTTAATCGTAAGGCTTTTAAATGACCGTTTCGGAATTCAAGTACGTGGCGGCTGGTCGTGTGCGAGTACTTATGCGCATTATCTGTTTAATATTAACGAAAAGAAATCGGCAGAAATTACCAATGAATTATTGCAACGAAATCAAACCAATAAACCAGGTTGGGTGCGTTTGTCACTGCATCCGATTATGAGCAATGAAGAGCTTTTTTATATCTGTGATGCAATTGAAAAAGTAGCTCTGAATTATAAAAAGTGGAAAAAAGATTATGAATATAATCCGGTTTCAAATGAATTTGAGAATCCGGAAATTAAAGATACCATCGCAAGAGAAGTAAACGAATGGTTTAAGTTAGATTAGTTAGTAGTCAACCTAACAGGTTTTGAAAACCTGTTAGGTTTCCAATGGGATAATATTCCGTGGGAATATCTCATCGGTACAAAAATTAGAATTATTTAAGCGATTCGATAATCTTCTCTCTATGCGCCAATCCCCAGTTGACTAAAGTTTCAGTAACCGGAAGCACCGATTTTCCATATTCGGTAATAGCATAAACGACAGTTGCCGGTTTGGTATTTTGTTCGGCTCTGGTAATAAGTAAATTGGTTTCCAGTTCTTTAAGTTCTTTGCTGAGCATTTTAGCCGAAATACCATCAATTTCACGTTGCATTTTTTTAAAATGAATCACCTGATGCGTTCTATTGGTTAAAAACCTTAGAATCATCAATTTCCATTTACCGCCCAAAACATCAAGACTGTCACGCATTGCCATAAGTTCTTCAGAACAATTGGCCTCGCGAAGTACTCCGTTATCGTTAATTTTTGCCATACTAGTTTCTCTTTGGTAACCGGTTACCTTGGGTTAACCCATAACAAAAATAAGGCATTACGGCGATACTTTTGTAAACTAAAATGATAAAAATGAAAGCAATTGTATTACAGGAAAACTGCGAATTTAAACTGGAAACAGTAGCAATTCCGCAACCAGAATCGCATCAGATTCAGGTAAAGATTATGGCTTCAGGATTTAATCCGATTGATTATCAAATGACCGAAAACGGTTCTGAAAGAAAGCTGATACATTCACCAATTTTAGGAAGAGAATTTTCGGGAATCATAACAGCAATTGGTGCTGAGGTAACGGATTTTAAAATTGGAGATGCTGTTTTTTGCGGTTCTGGAAGTATGGGATCAAATGGTACTTATGCCGAATATATTTGTGTCCCAGCAGGAATTGCAATAAAGAAACCACAGAATATTTCTTTTGAAGAAGCGGCCGGAATTCCATCAGCTGGACTTACGGCTTTGCAATCTTTTAAACGAATGAATGCTTCTTTAACCGATTCGATACTAATTACGGGCGGTGCTGGCGGAGTAGGGAATGTGTTTATGAAACTGCTTATTGCTAAAGGTTTTTCCAATTTTGTGGTGACAGCTGGAAACGAAGAAAGTATCACTTCTTTGGTGAATCTTGGCGTAAAACCAAAACAGATTATCAATTATAAAAAAGAAGATATTTACGAAGCCGCTTTTTCTTTAAACGGAAATAAAAAATTTGATATCGCGGTTGATTTAGTTGGAAATCATGTTGCAGAAATTGCGGCAAAATTGTTGAAAATAAACGGAAGGTATATTGATGTCACAAATTTTTCTACTCCAGAATCGCGTGGTATTCTTTTTTCGAGAGGCGCTACAATTCATAATATTTCAAATTATGCGTATGGTGTTGAAAAACAATACGATTACTATAAAAACGGATTGACAGAATTAAGTGATTTATTAGAAAATGAAATAATTACACCGCCAAATATTAATGTAATTGGCGGACTGAATAAAGAAACAGTAGATAAAGCGCTTACTATTTTGAGAGAAAACAAAACCAGTGGCAGAAAATTAATAATGCAGATCAATTAAATGAGAACAATACCACGAAGAATTGTAACAGGTATACGAAACGGAAAATCGATTATAGAACAAGATGAAATCGTTTCGAATGTGTCGGAACATTTTCCAGGATTAATTATTTCAGACATCTGGTCGACAGATTCGATACCGGCAAAATTTGAAGAAAAAGTTATTGAGAATACCGCTTTTCCAAATACACCTAAGAACGGAAGTTATTTTCGTTATGTCCAGATTCCGCCCGATAAAGATTTAGGAATTGTTGCTCCCGAAGGAGAGCCACATCCGTTAATGCATCAGACCGATACCTTAGATTACATTATCATTATTTCGGGTGAAATTTACCTGATTGTAGACGAAGAAGAAACTTTAGTGCAAGCTGGAGATATTGTAATACAGCGCGGAACCAATCACGCTTGGAGCAACCGATCGGATTCGCCCTGTATTCAATTGGCAATCTTACTGGACGCAGTAAAAGCAGAATAATATCAATTATACGCCGATAATTACATTTTTGATTTATTTGTAAAATTGCAATAATCTCATTTGATTGTTGCAATTTTTTTTTGTTTTTAAATATGCACGGAATTTCTCAAAATTGTTCCATTTTATAAAATGAAACAATTTTGATTGTTTGTGTATTAAAGTGTTGAATAATAATTGTTTAAATTTATGCGAAATAATAATGATTGGATAAGCAGATCCAAATAAACCTATCGTAGTTTTTCCGCCTAGCTAAAATTTAATTTTCATCGAAACTTCTGCTAAATATTACATAATGTTGATTACAAATTTCGAAAAAATGCAAAATTAAATCCATATCATCTCATGAGCTATTGGCGGTTTAAAGTTTTTCGTTTAAAGCATTTAGCTCTTTTTTATTGAGCTGCAGCCTCAATGTAAGTTTTGCGCAACAGGATACGATCAGTCTGGCGTCTGCTAAAAAAATAAGATTGGACGAAGCCATTTTATTAGGCATTAAAAACAACCGTCAATTAAAATTGGCCAATGCAGATCTCGCTATTGCAAATGAAAATGTCAGTCAGGCCAAAATTGCAAAAGCGCCAAGAATAAGCTTAAATGGTGGCTACAATTATATTGGCGATCCTAAAATCTATGAAGGATTTTATGCCAGAAATGTTACGGTAGATTATTACGATCATCAAGGTTTTGCCAATATTGTTTCCTCACTCCCAATTTACGCTGGAAATGCCATTAACACTAGAATTAATCAGCAGGAATTAATTAGTGAAATGCAGGAATCTGCGGTGAAAATGACAGAAGCCGATGTCAAGAATGCGATTACAGAGCAATATTTTACACTCGAGAAATTATACCGTCAGATCGAGGTTACGAAACAGAATATTATCAATACCGATATTCGAATAAATCAATTAAAATCACGAGTGAAAAATGGTCAGAATCTTACGAGCGACCTTTTGAGAACCGAATTGCAGCAATCTAATTTTAAGGTTTCTGTTTTTAGAAGCACTAATACGATTGAACTGATCAGCAATTATCTGGATATTTTAATCGGTTTTCCAACCAATACGATTCTGAAACCAGAAGTGACAGAAAGCATGATTCCGACAGAAAATATGAATCTGCAGCAAAGTTTGGAAGAAGCTTTTCAGAATAGGGAAGAAATCAAACGGGCAGACATAAGAATCAAGCTGTCAGAATCTTCATTAAGTCTTACCAAAAGCGGATTTAAGCCAAACCTAAATGCAAATGTTATTCTGAATACCGAATATCCAGCGCAGTGGCCCAATTATGTCAATATTCTCAATTACTGGGCGGCGGGACTTTCTTTGAATTGGGATATTTCGAGTTTCTATAATCTGAAACATCGTATAAGTGGCGATAAACTGGAAATCGATAAAAGTAATATTGCCTTAGAAGTGACCAAAGACCAGATTAGCACGAAGTTAAAAATGCTTATGTGAGATATGCGGAAAGCAAAGAAAATATCAAAACCTATAAAAAAGATGTAGAGTTGTCTATGAGCAATTATAAAATTGTGAAAAGCCGTTATGACAACGATTTTGCTTTAATCAGCGAGATTGTTGATGCAGAATTACAGCTGAACAACTCTCGAATTTCACTTGTAAACGCCAATTTAGATTTAATCATTCAATATTATTCACTTCAATATGCAATGGGCAAACTTTAATATATCTTGTTATGAGCGAAACAGATACACAAAACGGAGCAGTTCAAAAAAATGAAAAAAGAAGAAACACAATTCTAACGGTATTGTCATTTGTTTTTTTGATTGCGGGCGGATTGTGGATTTTAAGTTTGTTCTTTGATTTTAGTTCTTATGAAACCACCAATAATGCTCAGGTTGAATCTTACATCAATAATGTAGTGGCAAGAGCGACTGGACATATAAAAGAAATACGATTTGAAGCCAATCAGAAAGTGCAGAAAGGAGATACATTGGTTGTTTTAGACGATTCTGAATATGTCATTAAAGTCAAACAAGCCGAAGCGGATTTGGCTATAGCCGAAGGAAATCTGCATTCGCTGCAGCAAAACATTACGACTTCGATTTCCAATCAAGCTTCGGGAAAAGAAAGGTTGGCGGGAGATTTGGCGAGTTTAGAAAAAGCGCAAAAAGATTATCAGCGGTTCAAAAATATGTATGCCGATTCGGCCGTAACGCGAAATCAGTACGATCAAGTTATTTCCAAATTAAAATCAGAAGAAGCGTATGTAAAAGCAGGTAAAAAAGGTTTGGATGCCAGCAGCTCGATTACTAAACAAAGTTCAATTAATCTTGAAGCCGCCACAGCAACTGTCGCTAGAAAGAAAGCAGATCTTGATGCGGCAAAACTTCAATTGTCCTATACCGTTATTACGGCTCCAACGAGTGGTTTTGTGGGAGAACGAAATTTGTCTATTGGCGAATTAATCAATGCCAATCAAACCATTGCGACAATTGTATTGAATGAAAAATTATGGATTACGGCCAATTTTAAGGAAACTCAGATAGAGAAAATAAAACAGGGACAAGAAGTAACCATCACGATTGATGCCTTGGACGGAAAAGAATTTAAAGGAAAAGTGGCTGGTTTTTCTCCCGCGACTGGAGCTAAATTCTCAATGTTAGAACCCGATAATTCGACTGGAAATTTTGTCAAAATCACCCAGCGAATCCCAGTTAAAATTGAATTTGAAACTCCGACAAAAGAGCTACAGGAAGTTAGACCCGGAATGAATGTAACAGTTGATGTAAAAAAATAAGAGATGTTTGCAGGAAAAAAAGGAAGCGTTTTTACACTGACAGGATTGTATATCCTGACGATTCCTTTTTTTAACGGACTCAATGTTACGACTTATGATAATTCGCAGATATTAGGACATTTCGGCACCTTCTACGACTGCTTTTAGTTATGCGGTTTACGTTCCGATTTTTGTCATGTTGGCTTTTCTGCCTTTAGGTTTAAAATTAGGGAAGCAAATCAAGGTTAGAACCATGATTTTATCGGTTTCATTTTTATCCTTAATCTTCAATACTGCTTCATTGTTTGCACCCACAATAGCTTGGTTTGTTTTATGCCGTTCTCTTTTAGCAATGGTTTCAGTCATCGGAATATTTGCTTCGATGGTGCCTATTTTATTAAAATACAATCCCGCTCTCAATATGGCTTTGCTTTACGGCATTTTTCAGTTTATCCAGAAAGGAAGCCAGCATTTGTATCAATATTTAGGAGCGCATTTTGTGAGTTTTCATAACTGGACGTTTGGAATTTATTTCTTAAATGTCAACTTTTTAATCTGTATTATTCTCGCTTGGTATTTCTATAAAGCCGATGTTGCACCTCTAAAAACCAAATTCCAATTTGATTGGAGAGGCTGGATTATCCTGATTTTATTTTTTGCGATTATTCTTTTTGTATGTGCCGAAGGGCAGACCAGAAATTGGTTTAGCGATCCTAAAATAACTTTGGCTTTTGCAGTTTTATTTATTGTGGCGGGAATCTATCTGCTTCATGTTCGTTTTACAGTAGAACCATTAATTAATCCGGATGTTTATAAATTTAAAAATGTCATCGCAGGTGCCTTTTTGATGTTTTATATCGGATTAATAAACGGAACCGGAAGTGTCGTAACAGGCTATATGACTAATATTTTAGGATTTGATCCTGTTTTGGGAGCGGTAACACATCTTTCGTTATTAATCGGATTATGCATTTCGATTCCGCTTTCGACTTATCTTTTATACAAGCGCATTTATATGGCTACGATTTGGGTAATTGGTTTTGCTTGTTACGGGATCTATCATATTATACTTTTTTTCAGATTTTATCCCGAAATCGATGCGTCTGATTTTTATCTGCCTTTAATTTTTAAAGGGTTAGGAATGGGGTTTCTTTTTCCTGTTTCGCTTCTTTACATTTCAGAGGGAATTCCGCTGTTTTTGAGCACATCGCGCATGATGACTGGAATTATTGCTCAGGCTGTTTTTGCTTCTTTACTTGGAGGCGCTGTTTTAGGAACTTTTATTTCGAACATGAATGTACAGCATAAAACAGGTCTGAGTCAGCAATTGAGTCCAATAAACAAACAAGCTGAACAACAGCTGGAAAACTCAAAAAGACAATTTTTATTTATGGGATTATCAGATGCCGAAGCGCAGAAAAAAGCCGAGAAGAGCCTTTCGAATCAGACTTCTCAAACTTCTATGTTATTGGCGTACAAAGATATTTATCTCGTAATGTCGGCAGTGTGTTTTCTGCCCATTTTTATTATTCTGCTTTTTAAACTTTGGCGAAGACCAATTGGAAGGGTAGAAGTGGAGCCGATACCGATTTGAGGGTGGAGAGGAAAGAAGCAAGAAGCAAGAAGCAAGAGGAAAGAATATAGAATATAGAATTTGTCCTTAGGCTTTGATATTGGAATTTAGAATTTAGTTTTTGGGATTTGTCCTTAGGCTTAGGCTTCAGGATTGGAATTTGGAATTTAGTTTTTGGAATTTATCCTTAGGCTTTGGAATTTAATATTTGGAATTTATATTATGATAGCAAAAAAAGACCGTTTTTTATATCGCTTTTGGACTCAAGAGAAAGGCCTCAGCGGTATGCTGATACTTCTGTTTATCATGCATTTTATTGTCATTCCGTTTTTTGGCGGTTATACGCGTTTTATGGTGGCGGTTAATATATTTTGGATGCTATTTCTTTTTGCCGGAATTATAGCTTTATCCAAACATAAAAAACAGGCTTTTCTCATTTCCATAATTCCCTTTTTATTTATTATAACACAATGGATTAATTATTTCGAACATAATATTTTCATCCTTTTTGCGGATCTAATTCTTTCTGTTGCCATAATGTTGCTTCTCATTACTTTGGTTTTAATAAAAGTTTTAGAACCTGCGTAACTACTTATCGCATTGTAGGGTCAATAGTCGTTTATATGCTTTTGGTTCACTTTTGGTCTACACTTTATTTATTTTTATTTCAGCATATTGAAGGCGCTTTCCAAATAACCGAATCTAAATTTTCAAGTAATAGCGATCTGGCTAGTTTTATGTATTTCAGTTATGTCTGTATCACATCAACGGGTTTTGGCGAAATCGTACCTCTACATCCTTTGGCTCGTTCGCTAGTTCAGACTGAGGTGCTTACAGGTGTTCTGTATCCCGTAATCTTAATTGGAAGACTGGTTTCAGATGCCAATTTTGCTGTTAATAAGATGGGGAAGAATAAAGAGTAAAGAATATAGAATAAAGAATATAGAATAAAGACACAAGAGTTAAGATTTATAGAGGAGAATTGATTTATCATTTACAACTCACAACTCACAATTACCATTCACCATTAAAAACAATAACCATGAAAACAACCAATTCGAATAAAAAGAAAGAACTCTTCGATACTATTTTGCAGTTATTTTTCATTTTTCTCCTTGTGGGATTTTGTCTTAAATTGTTGCTGCCTTTTTTTATGCCTATTCTTTGGGCGGTAATACTTTCAGTTGTGTTTTATCCTTTATTTAATTCGCTGCAGCGAATACTAAAAGGACGCAAAGCACTAGCATCGGTTGTTATCACTATTTTGCTTATTGCTATTATGGTGGTTCCTCTTATTTATTTTCTGAAAGCGGCAACGGGAAATTTTTTAGAACTGAAAAACAGTTTTGAAGCTGGAACATTAAAAATTACTCCACCAGGAGCTTCTATAAAAGAGTGGCCGATAATTGGTAAACCGCTCTACGAATTTTTACTTTCGTTATCAACAGATTTGGAACAGAGCGTTGTGAAGTACCAAGATCAGATAAGAGAATTGTCGTCTAAAATTATGGCCAGTATTTTGAGCTCCGGTGCGGCATTTCTTCAGTTTATTTTATCGGTTATTATTGCGGGAGTTTTATTAGTATCGCCAGGTGGTAAAACTTTCTTTATGAAATTCCTTAGAAAAATTGCCGGAAATGAGGCCGAAGGAATTATGACCATTTCGGTTTCAACTATTTATCAAGTGGTTAAAGGTATTTTGGGAGTTGCTGTTATTCAGACCATTATTCAGGCAATTGGATTGTTTTAGGCCGATATTCCGTATGCTGGAATTTTGACGTTGATCTGTCTGATATTTTCTATTTTACAGATTGGCTCCATTATAATTAATATTGGCGTTATTATTTATCTTTTCTCAACAGGAGATTCTGGTTATGCTATTTTTTGGACGGTGTTTTTCATTATTAGCGGATTATCAGATAATGTTCTAAAACCATTATTGCTAGGAAAAGGCGCTCTTGTGCCTATGCTCGTGATTTTTCTAGGTGTAATTGGCGGATTTATCATGTCGGGTTTTATCGGATTGTTTGTTGGACCCATTGTGTTTTCAATAGGCTACAAACTCTTTGTTGCTTGGCTGGATGATAATTCAGAACCCATTGAAGAACCTGTAGAAGATATTGAAATTAGTTAATTGTTAATTGTGAGAAGTTAGAAGTTAGAAGTGTTACTTAAGTAGTTTTTTATTTTTCACTTTGTGATTCTCACTTTGTACTTTTTTCACATTTCACAATTAACATTTCACACCTTAATTAACAATTAACAATTTATAATTCACAATTAAATAAAGTATTTTTGCAGGATTATAATTCTAGCAAATGAAACGTTCCGGTACAGCAGATCTTCCTTTACATTATGGACATGTTCCATTATGGCTTGCTGAGCGAATGTCTAAACTTGGCCTTGCCATTGTAGAAACGATTGCAATGGAATTTTCGACTGCCGAAGTTATAAGCAAATTAAGTAATCCTTTCTGGTTTCAGAGTTTTGGAGCTGTTATGGGAATGGATTGGCATTCGTCTGGAATTACCACTTCGGTACTTGGAGCATTAAAAAAATCGGTTAATCCGCACTCCAAAGAACTCGGAATTTATATCTGCGGAGGCAAAGGAAAACACTCGATGGCAACGCCGCAAGAACTTTTATTTGTAGGTGAAAAAACAGGTCTCGACGGAAATAATTTGGCCAACTGCAGCAGACTTACCGCCAAAGTAGACAATACTGCCATTCAGGACGGATTTCAATTGTATCAGCATAATTTTATTGTTGATAATAAAGGGCAGTGGGCTGTAATTCAGCAGGGAATGAATCCGAATTCTAGAACTGCCAGAAGATATCATTGGCATTCGCAAGATTTAAAGTCTTTTATAAACGAACCGCATACTTTTATTTATGGCGAAAATCAAGGCGCCATTTTAAATCTTACAGCAAATGCTGCAACCAAATCTCGCGAAGGTATTTTAGAATTGGTAAAAGAATCACCAGTCAAAATCATAAAAGAAATGCAGCATCTTTCTATGCCTGCGCATCACGACGTGAGAATGGAAGATGTGAATATGAAAAGACTGGGCGCTATGCTTTGGGCTACTCATGAAAATAAACCCGAAGATTTTGAAGAATTACTGCTTTTAAAAGGAATGGGGCACAAGAGCTTTGCAGTCGTTGGCGTTGGTAAGCGAAATAATCTACGGAACTCCAACACGATTTGATGATCCCGCCCGTTTTTCTTTTGCTCATGGCGGAAAGGATGGACATCCGTTTCCTGTTCCCGTTAAAATCTACGATGAAACAATAGACACGTTGCAAAGAGCTATTAATCGTGCTAAAATTGGGAATAGTGATAAATTGAGCGCTATTCAAAAACTATCTGAAATTTCAAGAAAAGCAGAAGAAAGTTTTACGCCAAATTCCAATTTTGATGCTCTTGTTCAAAGAGAAAGAGAAGAATCGCACAAATATGGAGGAAGAACCGTTTTTGGCGATGCGAAACCTCCAAAAAAGAAACCTATAAACCCAAACAATCAGCTGGAATTATTTTAAAGAATCATAATTGTCTACCTGCCTTTAGTTATATAAAAATCTAATAATGTCACAAAACGAAAAATCAATTTATACCTTACAATTCATTTTGCTTTGTTTGAGTTCTCTATTATTTTCATCAAGTTTTAATATGATGATACCCGAACTTCCCAATTATTTAAGCAGTTTGGGAGGAGCAGAGTATAAAGGACTTATTATTTCGTTGTTTACCTTGACGGCAGCAATTTCGAGGCCTTTCAGCGGTAAACTTACCGATAAATGGGGACGTGTTCCAGTTATGGCAATAGGCTCTTCGGTATGTGTGATCTGCGGATTTCTCTATCCCATTTTGAGTTCGGTTTCAGGATTTTTGCTTTTGCGTCTGGTGCATGGTTTTTCAACAGGATTTAAACCTACGTCAACTTCGGCTTATGTGGCAGATATTATTCCGCAACATAGATGGGGAGAAGCACTCGGAATGCACGGATTATGTTTTAGTATTGGTGGGGCGCTGAGCCAGCGCTGGGCAGTATGATTGTGAATTTGTACGGAATCAATGTCATGTTTTATACTTCGTCGTTTTTGGCTTTCTTTTCCATTATTATTGTTTTGAACATGAAAGAAACTCTTGTTGCAAAAGAAAAATTGAACCGATCAATGTTCATTATAGGCAAAAACGATATTGTAGATAGAAACGTATTTCCAGCAGGAATTATCACTTTTCTTTCGTATACAGCTTTCGGACTTATTTTAACTTTAATTCCAGATTGGAGTGAGCATTTGGGAGCAACAAATAAGGGGATATTTTTTACTGCTTTTACGGTAGCTTCAGTTATGGTTCGTTTTGGCGCGGGAAAAGTTTCCGATAGGCACGGCCGTCCAAAAGTGATCATGGCTGGATTAATCATCACTTCGATTGCTCTTTTTGTAATAAGTGCAGGAAGAGATATCAATATGTTATTAATCGGAGCCGGAATTTACGGAGTCGGCACCGGTATTTTATCACCAGCCATTAGCGCATGGACTATAGATATGAGTAATCCTGAGCATAGAGGAAAAGCGGTCGCAACGATGTATATTTCGATGGAACTCGGAATCGGTTTAGGAGCTCTTTTAGGAGGAACTTATTATAATGATCAAATCAACCGTATACCGCAAATCATTAGATTTGATATCTTGGTGCTAATTCTTGGGATTGTATATCTTACTTATTGGGCAAGAAATAAAAGGAAAATCAAAGCATAATTTTATAACGCCTTGGATAAAGTAGAAGAAATTTAAGTAGTAATAATGAAGAAGATTTTGTGGAGCGGGAGACAACTAACCGATTTTTTATTTCGATTAGTTGTCTTTTTCCTATTCAGGTTTACAAGCCGTGTCACCTAAAGCAATAAAAGCATCAATTGCTGCATCTGCTTTATCGCCAGTAAAGACTTTTGCTACAATGCACAAAGGTTTTATTATTGCCCAAATAGAGCACCATTTAGTTGCAAACTTTTTTGTGTCTGGATTTTTAAAATCTCCTGATTTTCCATTTGGAAATACTCCTCCGATTGTTAAATCCTTTTCAATGAAATTTGCTAAATGAATTGCATTACTAACATTTAAGGAGTTTTCCGTAAACGTTTCTTTTTCTTTTGCGGATAATTTCATAATACTATATTTTTGGGTTAAGAATCAAAAATATAATATATTAATTCATTATAAAAGAGTGTAAATACCTGTTTTTCAATGTTTTGAATCGTGTTATAGGAATGGTTTTAATTTAAAATGGTTAATATTATTCTTTTTGAATCGCTAACTGCACTTTAAAATTACCATAATACGGATTGTCGGCCATTAACGAATGTCCGATGACTAAAATATGAGTCCCTTTTTGTTGAAGCGGTATTTTGGTATCCATTCCAAAAGGGCCGTCTGAGGTTTTATCCGGAAAAATAATTTGATTAAAACGAATGTTTCCTTTTCCTGCATCTGGAACAATTTGAGCGTTTAATTCTCCCAAATCTTCATTTTTAAATTGGACATAAACTTTTGAATTTATAGAATCTAAATGGCCTTCTGCTGAAAACACATTTTCTTCATTCTTAAAATTCATAGCAATAGTGTCGCCTATTTGTTCATTTTCTTGTTTTTTCTCTTGTTGAACAACGGGTGTCGGTGCTTCAGCAGCAGGTTTTTTGTTTTCCTTTTGCTGACATGAGAAAAAGAAAACCGAGATTAAAAGTAGAAAACAACTTTTCATATCAGTATTTTTTAGCTTACCATTTCAAAACTTCCAGGTTTTTCTTCATTCTTATCGTATTCTCCGTCAATATCATTTAACTCTTCTTCTTCCCAATCATTTTCATCATACTCTGAATCGAAATCATATTCAAGATTGTCTTCCAGTTCTCCAAGCTCTAGATTGTAGTGATTAGAGGCTGTCAGTCTATTATTGTAATCACCCTCTAAAAAGTCGTCATAATTTAGTAGTAGTTGTTCTTCATAAGAATTCATTTCAAATTCTTCAGATGCGTAATTTTCATATCTCATAATAATCGGTTTTAAAGGATGAATAATAATTATCTCTATTTTTAGATTATTCTAAAATTACTGTCTTAATCTGCTAACTGTTTTATATAATTTTTTTATAGTATTGTCAAATTTTCATTTACCCTTAAATTTAACCATAAAAAAGCAAAAGTTTGAAAATACGAGTACTTTTTTAAACTATAATACTGCTGTTCAATATTATTAAGATTAATCATATTGAATTTTATTCAAAAATGTTTACGAAATCCTTTGCGCTTTTTTTAACTTAATAATCTTTTGGCTTTTAACATTAAAATTGTTTAATATTGCGTTTTTGATCCTCACTTTTTATTAATTAATGTCTGTTTATAGCAAATATGCTGATCATATCTTATTAAATCTCCTTAAGGATGATGATCAATTGGCCTATACAGAAATTTTCGAAAGATATTCTAGACTTTTAGTAAATCATGCCTACAAAATGACGGGAAATCATGATGAGGCCAATGATGTTGTTCAAGAAGTTTTCTTATTTATCTGGAACAAGCGTCGGGAATTGGAAATCACAGGATCATTATCTTCTTATTTATACAAAGCAACCAAAAACAGAATCTTAAATCATATTGCTCACGAAAAAGTGGTTTCTCGTTACGCAGATTCTTTTTCGAACTTTATTGAAAATGATTATGTTTTTGCAGATTCTAAACTCAGAGAAAAAGAATTGGAAGCTATTATTGAAAGCGAAATTGCTTTGCTTCCAGAAAAAATGCGTGAAGTTTTTCTTTTAAGAAAAGTAGAAGAACTGTCATACGACGAAATTGCACTTCAATTGAACATAACAGATAAAACGGCTAAACAGCAAGTTTATAATTCGCTAAAAATTCTTCGTGGAAAGCTAAAATCGGCGTTGAATGTTTTTGTGTGGTAAATTTTTCTTGTTCTTTTTGTTAAATTTTCAAATAAAAACTATCCATAAAAGCCTCATTAATAAAGAGAAACTAACGTTTCAATGAATTTATTAATGATAAATTAATATTTTTTTGATTTTCATCTATGACAAAACCCCTTTCTAACTGTCTTATTATAAAACAAGACAAAATTTCGTGTTGTAATTATGAATGAAACTGAATTTTTAGAACTGCTTAAAAGACATCAAAATGGCACTTTATCTGGTGAAGATAAAGACAAACTTGATGCGTGGTATTTGCATAAAGCGGCAAATAATACTAAACAGCTTAGCGAATACGAACTAGCAGATAGTTACGAACATTTGAAATCGAGACTTCCTTTAGTAAAGCAACCAAAAGTGATTACTCTTTGGCCGCGTGTTGCCGCCGCCGCATCTATTGCGTTACTTTTTGGCGTTGGAATATTCTATTTTACAAAATCGGAAGTAGGAGTAGAACAAGAAAATATTCAGGTTGTCGAAAAACCAAAAGAAATTGCCCCAGGCGGAAATAGAGGAATTTTAACGCTTTCGAACGGAAAGCAGATTGTACTTTCTGATATTTCTTCAAAAGATATTATTGCTAAAGAAGATCAAGATGAGGTAACCATTAAAATGGATGCCAATGGAGTGATTACTTATGTAATAAACCCAAATGCTGATGCTTCAGAAGAAGATGCAAATTCATTTAATACACTTTCGACCCCAACGGGCGGACAATATAATATTGTTTTGGCAGATGGAACAAAAGTATTCTTGAATGCTGTTTCATCTATCAAATATCCCACTCAGTTTAATGGTGATCAAAGAATTGTTGAATTAGAAGGAGAAGCTTATTTTGAGGTTGCTAAAAATAAAAGCAAGCCTTTCTTAGTAAAATCAGCTAACCAAACAATCGAAGTTTTAGGGACACATTTTAATGTCCATGCTTACAATAATGAATCTGTAGTAAAAACTACATTACTAGAAGGTAGTGTTGCCGTTTCTTCTAAAAATCAGAAAGCGATTTTAAAGCCGGGCCAACAATCCAATATATCTGAAAGTTCTAGTAAGATTGCCGTTAAAGAAGTCGATACCGAAGCTGCAATCGCTTGGAAAAACGGCCGATTCAAATTTGATAATGCCGATTTAAAATCAGTAATGAAACAGTTGGAGCGCTGGTACGGAATTAAAGTGGAATACCGCGGTGATGTCTCGGATGTGAGATTTAACGGAGGTACATTTAGAAATAAAAATTTGTCTGAGGTATTAAAAGTACTTGAGCTTAGTAATATAAAATTTAAGGTTGAAGGAAAAACGATTATTGTCTATCCATAAGACCTTATTTAACCGATTATATTGAGTCTATAAACTAAAAAACCAGAGGCAGTTGCGATGCTTCTGGTTGTTTAAAAAGTTTATAGCCAATATAAGTTGTCCACTATTGTTTAACTATAACCAATGTAAATGTATGAAATTAAATTTACAACCAAAAAAACCTTACAAAAAACTTAAAAAAAAGATTCCCAAAGTTCATTTTTCTCCCCATTTATGGGCGTTATGCGCTGTTTTTATGGTGTTGTGCAGTTTTACTGGACAAGCCCAAAACATCACCATTAATTTTAAAGGTGCATCGCTTGAAACAGTTTTAAAAGAAGTAGCCAAACAGGCTAATCATGAAGTTTTATACACTCAAAAAATGCTGAAAGATTCTAAACCTGTAAGCATTAATGTTAAGAATGCGAGTTTGAATGAAACTTTAAATCAAATTTTTAAAACTCAAAATTTAAAATACAATATTACCAATCAGACCATTGTAGTAACTGCTACAAAAGAAAAAGGGGAGAGCTTGGGAAACGAATTAATCAACATTCGCGGAAAAGTACTAAACAATAAAAACGAACCTTTTCCGGGAGTAACGGTTTCTCTTTCTGGAACCAACAGAGTTAGCATTACTGATTTTGATGGTGGTTTTTCTTTTGACGGTGTTCCTGCTGATGGTATTATTGAATGTACAGGATTAACGATCGAGAAAAAAACTTTTGGCATTGGCGGCAGAACGCAGTTAAGTCTTATTGTGGAAGACAAAGTTGCCGCAATGAAAGAAGTGGTAATTACAGGGTATCAGACTTTAGAAAGAAGCCATTCAACCGGTTCTATTTCAACAGTAAGCGAGAAAACTTTAAATGAAAATATCAATACTGATTTAGCAAGTGCTCTAGAAGGTCGTGTGGCAGGTTTAGTATTTCAAAAAAATCCAACAGGAGGCGGTGCAGATACACCTATATTAAGAGGTATGGGAACTTTTTCGGTATCAGAAGTTGGATTCAGTCCGCTTTTAGTAGTGGATGGTCTTCCGACTGAATTGACTCTGGAAGATATTAATCCGTACGATGTTGAAAGTATAAATGTTCTTAAAGATGCGGCGGCGGCTTCTATTTATGGCTCTAGAGCGGCAAACGGAATTATCGTTATCGTTACTAAAAAAGGAAACGGTAAATTAAAAGTAAACATCAACTCGGATTTCTTTGTTTCTACCAAGCCCAATTTAAGAGATATGAATTACGCTTCAACAAGCGATTTAATCGATTTTGAACAGGCAGTTTATAACAGAGAAAGAGGCAGATTTGCAGATACAGCTACCATGTTTAGCAATTATGGAGATATTGGGAACAGTAGTATGAAATATTACAGTCCGCTTTATCAGTTGAACAGAAATTTAGAAGAAGGGAAAATCAACAGTGCAGATTACGAAAGTACTATTGCCCAGTGGAGAAAGAATGATTATGCCAAAGATTACCGCGATAATGTGTGGCAGAATGAATTTAGACAGCGTTACAATGTGTCGTTTTCTGGAAGTACAAGCAGACAAAATACATACGTGTCATTGAATTATGACGAGGCAAAAAATCGTATAAAATTCAATGACAGCAGATCATTTAATTTGTATGCCAAAAGCAGTTTTCAGGTAAACAACTGGTTAAATGCTACATTTGGAATTAATGGAACGTACAGTAATGATAATGTTACAGATAATGATTTCAATAATTATGATATTCAAAAAAGATACGAACGCATTACAGACGATAATGGTAATTTAGTAGTATCACCTTTTGTTGGAATTAAAGACGGGTTTACTTCAAGTGGTGTTATTAATCCTGCTGCTGCAGAAAAATTGGCCGCTTTAAGCGGATTTAAACCTATGACTTTTAATGTTCTGGATGCACTTCAGGAAGGAATTTTAAAAGAAAAATCATTAAGCTTAAGAGCATTTGGAAATCTTAAAGCGAAATTATGGAGAGGTTTAAGCCTTAGTACGCAATTTCAATACGAAGTTAGAAGAAATGATAACGAACAGTTTTATGATGTTAACTCATATAAAATGCGTTACGCCATCAATGCTTTAACAGCTTATAATCCTGCAACAAATGCGTACACTTATTTAGAAGGTTTTTCTACTGGAGGCAGATACAAACAAATAAGCAACCAGTCAACTAATTATTCTTTTAGAAACCAATTAGACTATACTCAGGATTTCAGTGAAGGAAAACATTCTATTAACGCACTGGCTGGTTTTGAAATGCGTGAAACTTTTCTTCCAAGAACGATTGAACAGTTACGATATGGTTACGATCCTGTAACGCTTTCTTCGGCTGTAATCAATAATCTTGCATTAAGCCAGACTGGAACGCCAAGTTATATGTACGGAAACAACCGAACTTTATCTGCATTGTCACGAACACAAACTGAGATTCTTCACCGTTACTTTTCGGTTTTTAGCAGTTTGGGTTACACTTTCTTATCAAAATATAACATAACAGGAAGTTATCGAGTAGACCGAGCAGATTTATTTGGAGTTGATCCAAAATATAAAAACCGTCCTTTGTGGTCAACAGGTTTTGGATGGAATGCGAGTAATGAAGAATTCATGAAAGAAATAAAATGGGTTACGGCGCTTAAAGTGAGAGCAACTTATGGCGTTAACGGAAATATAGATCAAAGTACAACACCTTACGTAACGGCTACGAGAAGAAATGATAATTTATATCAGTCATTACAATACACTAATATTAGCGGACAGCCCAACCCAATGTTAAGATGGGAAAAAACACAAAGTACCAATTTAGGGGTAGATTACAGTTTGTTTAGAGCAAAATTAAACGGTAGTATTGATATCTATCGTAAATATAGCAGTGATTTATTGGCTACGACCGATTTAGATCCAACTGTTGGGGCATTAAACAGAAGAATTAATGCAGGAGCTTTATTAAACAAAGGAATTGAGTTCAGTGTTGGTTCAGATTGGTACAATAACGGAAGTTTCCGTATTGGTTCTAATGTGATTTTAGCTTTTAACAGAACAACAGTTGATAAAATTACAAGAGCAGAATCGTCAGCAGCTTCTTATGTTAGTTCGCCTTTAAATTATTTCTTAATAGGAGAAACCTACAATAGTTTGTACGCTTACAAATACGGCGGAACGGTTAATGGATATCCTTATGTTTTAGATGAAAACGGAAATCCAGCAGTTACTTTTGATGCAAATGGTGTTCCTGTATCAAGTTCTATTAAAACAGTTAACTCCCCAAAAGCTTTGGTAAATATGGGAAGTTTGACGCCAACTTACTCCGGTTCGTTATCGCAGCGATTTTCATATAAACAATTTGATTTGAATTTCTTATTTGTTTTCTCAGGCGGAAATGTAATGAGAAAAGAAGTTCTGGATACAGGTTCTGATGCGGTAAACCTTTCGGGTATTGCAGATCGTTATACAGATGCAAATCCAAATGGAAATACACGTTTGTATGTCGATTATGATGAAAGTGTTAGAAACTATGCTGTAACAATGAGCAGTTTATGGAGAAATTCAGATGTAAATGTTGTAGATGGCGATTACATCAAACTTAGAAACATTTCATTAGCTTATAATTTACCAAAAGCTTTTGCTGGTAAAATGAATATTTCATCGGCTAGGTTTACTTTTCAGATGAATAATATCTGGTATTGGAGTGCAGCAGGAAACCATATTGATCCTGAGGTTTATTCTGCCAATTCAGCTACACGTAATTTACCATTGCCAAAAACATATTTGTTTGGCTTTAATCTTACTCTTTAAATTATGAAACATTTATATATTTCAATTCTGTCCGTAATGATGTTTTCAGTAACATCTTGCGAAGAATATACAGACATAACACCAAAAGGATCTTTAGTAGTTGAAACAGCCGATCAGTTTCACGAAATGGTTTCACTTCCGGGGCGCGGTTATCCAATCAATAACTTTCAATATTTATCTGACGATCAATGGATGAGAGAAGCCAACGTAATCGGAAGAACGCCAAACATTGATATTCTTAATTTTACTTTTGATGAAAGCGTAGACAGAGTTTCGTTATTAAGTGGGTCAAGCTTTTATAATCAGGCTTATAATTATATCAACAGATGGAATACCATTATTTCATTAGTAGACAATAGTAAAGGCGATGCAAATACAAAACAATTAGCAAAAGCCGAAGCTCAGATTTACAGAGCCTACGATCACTTTTTATTAGTAAACACTTACGCAAAAGGCTACGATCCAAATACTGCAGCAACAGATGGTGGAATCTGTATCATGGATAAATTTGATTTAGAAGCACAGCCTTCAAAATCTACAGTGGCGCAGGTTTATGATTTTATTCAAAAGGATATTGAACAAGCGTTGCCTTATCTTCAGGAAAAACCGCTTGATGTTTATCATCCGTCTTTAGCATTTGCTTATGCCTTTAAAGCTAAAGTGCATTTGTTTAAAAGAGAAATTGCACAAGCTCAAGCAGCAGCAGAAAAGTCGTTAAGCTACAACAACCAAATTTTTGATATGGTAGCCTACAGCAAACAAGGACGAACCAACTGCAGTTGCAGTACCAGCAGCCAATAATATAGAAGTATTGAGCTATATGTACATGACAGGTTATAACGAAATGAACTTTGGTCAGCTTTATGTCATCAGTCCGGAATTAAGAACTTTATTTGGTACTAACGATGCCCGCTTCAATTTGTTTTTTAATTCTACAAGCGCAACCAATTTAGATCAGGGTTCAAATACAGCATATTGGGCAACACAATACACCAGATTTTTCTACCCTACTGTGGGGATGAAAACGACAGAAGTATATCTAATTCTGGCAGAATGTTATGCCAGAGATAATAAATTTAATGAAGCCGTTACGGTTTTAAATACATTGAGAGCAAAACGTATTTTATCAGGTACAGTAAACTTAGAAGTTCCAGCTACAAGAAAAGAAACAATGGAACTTGTTATTAATGAAAGAAGAAAAGAATTGCTTTTAGGCTTTAACCGTTTCTTTGATTTAAAGAGATTGAATACAGAAACCGAATTTGCTAAAACCATTACAAGAGTATTTCCTTTGGTAAACAAAACTGTTCCTCAAAAAACATATACGTTACAGCCAAACTCTAGATTGTATATTATCCCGTTTCCCTTATCGGTTTTGCAGAAAAACCCGAAACTGACATTAAACACAGACGAAAAAGTCCCATTTTAATTTAGATGAAAAAGTTAATTATATCTCTAATCATGCTGTCGTGTTGGCAGCATGGTTTTGCTCAGACTCCCGAAAAGAAAGCCGATAGTACCAGTACACAGCCAAAAGGTATGCAGGCTTACAATAAAATAATTACCGATAAAGCTAAAAACAAATCAGGTCTTTTTACAGTTAGCCAAGTTGATACTAAATATTACTTTCAAATTCCAGATAGTTTATTTAATCGATACATGCTTGTTGTAACGAGATATCTTTCAACACCCGAAGGTTTTGGGAATTTTGGCGGAGAAAAAGCGAACGAGCAGACTATTTATTTTGAAAAAGGTTCCAATAATACAGTTTATTTAAGATCGCTGCAATACAGACAAGATGTTCGTTCTTCAGATTCTATGCTTGCAAAAGCATTAGAAGGAAGCAATGAAAATCCGATTGTGGCTGCGTTTCCAATAAAAACAACCAATCCAGACACCAAAGATGTGGTTATTGAAGTAACAGATGTTTTCAAGAAAGATAATGCGATGTTCTCTATCGGAAGTCAGGACAAAACAGAGAAAAAATTAACGTCTCTTGCCGATGACAAATCTTTTGTTGAAAGCATTGATGCATATCCAATTAATATTGAGACTAAAACAACAAAAACGTATACCAGTTCTACATCAAGTAGTGGAAGCATAACATTACGATTGAATACTTCGATTGTATTGCTTCCGAAAACGCCAATGCGCAAACGTTTCTTCGATGAAAGAGTGGGTTATTTTGCCAATAAATATGTTTTGTTTGATGATGATGAACAGCGTGCTCAAAAGAAATTCATTGTGCAACGCTATCGTTTAGAACCAAAAGACAAGGATATTAAAAAATACTTGAGAGGTGAATTGGTAGAACCAAAGAAACAGATTGTTTATTATATCGATCCGGCAACGCCAAAAAAATGGAGGCCTTATTTAATTGCAGGTATCAACGATTGGCAAAAAGCTTTTGAAGCAGCAGGTTTCAAGAATGCCATTGTAGGTAAAGAATGGCCAGAAGACGATAAAACCATGAGTTTGGAAGATGCAAGATATTCTGTAGTGCGATATTTAGCATCAGAAACGCCAAATGCTTACGGGCCAAGAATTAGTGATCCAAGAAGTGGCGAAATTATGGAAAGCCACGTTGGCTGGTATCATAACGTAATGAAATTGGTGCAGCGATGGTACATGATTCAGGCCGAGCTTTTAGATCCAAGAGCAAGAAAAATGCATTTAGATGATGAATTAATGGGGCAATTAATCCGTTTTGTCTCTTCTCACGAAATCGGACATACCATTGGCTTACGTCATAACATGGGAGCGAGCAGTGCAACTCCGGTTGAAAAACTTCGTGATAAAAAATGGGTAGAAGCAAATGGACATACGGTTTCTATTATGGATTATGCCCGTTTTAATTATGTAGCACAGCCAGAAGATAATATTAGTCCAATAGGTCTTTATCCGCGTATTGGGAGTTATGATAAATGGGCTGTTGAATGGGGATATAAATATTACCCAAACACGAAAGATGAGTTTGAAGAAGAGAAATTATTGGCCAAATTAACCACTGATAGCTTAACGGCGAACCCGAAATTATGGTTTGGTGGAGAAGGAAAAGACGAAGATCCGCGTAGTCAATCAGAAGATCTTGGAGACGATGCGGTACTTGCCAGCGATTACGGAATTAAAAACCTGAAGCGTGTTGTGCCTCATCTTATCGAATGGACTTATCAGCCAAACGATCCGTATGATAATTTAGCAGAAATGCACAAAGCAGTAGTAAGACAATACGGATTGTATTTGTATCATGTTCTGAAAAATATCGGAAACAATTACGTTACAAAACGAACAGTTGATGAAAAAGGGGTAGTTTACAAACCAGTTCCTAAAGCAAAAGTAAAGGCAGCGATAGATTATTTGGGAAGACAATTGTTTGTTTCTCCACTTTGGATGTATCCGCAAGAAATTGATGATCTGATTGCTTTAAAGAGAGAAGATCAAATCTCTGATCAGCAGAATCAAGTTTTAAATATGCTGTTGAGTTCAGGAATGCTTTACAATATTAACCTCAAATCAATGCAGTCGGAAGGAGCTTATACGGTTCCAGAATTTTTGAACGATGTGCAACAAACGGTTTGGGTTAAATTTAGCGGAGACGAAAAACAAGATTTTTACAGAAGAGGTTTTCAGCGCGGTTATATCGAAAAATTAGGCATGCTTTTATTGCCGAAAGAATTAGAACCTGGAAAAGCAGCAAATGCAGCACAGCGAAGTGATGTGAAATTATACGCAAAACAGCATCTTTTAAAATTGAAAACGGATATTGAAAAATTAAAAACTTCAGTAACAGGAATCAATAAAGATCATTATGAAAGCATTTTGATTGACATCGATAAAATCATTACCAAATTAGATAAACCTACATCATGAAAAATTTATTAGTTATAGCATTTATTTTCTGTAGCTTTTTAGCTCAGGCGCAACTTACATCAAAAGAAGAAGTAACTCCTGAATTGGTTGCCAAGCGTGAAGCAGAGAAAAAAGAAATCACAAAAAGTTATTTGGCTTTAAAAAATAGCTTTTTAACATCAGACAGTTTAGCGGTTGTTAAAAATGCAGAAGCTTTAAAAAGTGCCTTAAAAAACTTCAAGTTTAAAAAGTTAAATTTAGAAAACATGAATGCGGCTACGACTTCGAGAAAAGAAATTATCGAATTGGCAACGGCATTAACGACAACAAAAAACATCAACAAACAGCGTAAGATTTTTGAAACACTCTCGGTAAAATATTGGGATCAGGCTCCAAAATTTAAACCTGCTGATGAGACATTGTATTTACAAATTTGCCCAATGACAGGTGCGGTTTGGACAAGTGATAGTAAGGAAATCAAAAATCCGTACTACCCAAAAAACATGCTAACTTGTGGTGAAGTAAAAGCAAGTTTATAATTTTTTTAATTTTGAATTAGTTTGATGAATGCGGTATTCTTTGTAGGGAAGCCGTATTTGTCGTTTATGAAATATACATTTTTTTGAGCGAATTTTTGATTTGAAACGAAAGAGCCTTTTCTTTAAGTAGAAAAGGCTTTTTTTGTATACTTTATAAATGATTTATTTATTGATTAGCTTTTCAAGCCTTGCCATCATTTCATCTTTCTCTTTCAACATACGCTCATATAAAGCTATTTTATCATCATACAATTGTACAATTTTATCAATAGGATTAAATGTACAAGTATCATTCTTTTGATAGCCAATTGAACCGTTATCAAATTTATTTGAAATAATATTTATCGCCTGTTCTTCATCAAAATTCTGAAATGCTTCAACAGGAATTCTCAAAGAATTCGAAATTTGTTTAAGAAGAGAATCTTCAATAACATCTTTCTGCTCCAACATAGAAATTTTCTTTTGGTTCCAGTCTTCGCCTAGGTCATAAGCCAATGCTTCTTGTTTAATACCAAGCATTTCCCTGAATCGTTTTACATTTCTTCCTTGATGAATTTTCTGTTCCATAAATGAGTCTTGATTTTCTGAATGCTCAAAGATAAAGCCATTTCGATTAAAAACATTTGAATTTCAAAGATAAAAAAATATTCTATACAATATCTTTTGTAAGATATTATGTCTAAATCGCAATAGTTTTTACTTTTTGTATATATTTATGAAAAACAAAAAAAACGAATACATTCATTGTTTTGCAAAAAATTACTTTTGAATTTGAGGATGAATTGGAACATGAATGTTTGACAAATTATAGATCTAATAATTTGTATGATTCTTTTTTTAATCAGGAATTGAAAAAAGTAACTTATGATTTTAAAATAATAAAAAAGAATGTATAGATCAACAAGATAAAAAATAGTAAATATTTAATTATGAATAATCGCATTTCAGAATTATTGAGCGAATATGATGATATTTTAGAGTCTCCTATTAGTATGGAAATGACTAATCAACCAATAAATGTGTATGAAGGAGAATTTACTTTAAAAGATGACACAGATGAAATCAAACTTATTGGCAAGATCGAATATCGATGGCTTCCGCACAAAGGAGTAATTTTTTACGGGAAATCAATAGAAAAATCTGAAAAGATAATGAAGCTCATAAATACAATTGGATATTTTGATGTTATTTGTGATGAGCATAATTTAGGAAAAGGCTTTATATCTAATTTTAATATTGATGATCAAATTACAATAAAAGGGGTATTTCACTTTGAAGCAATATTCGGAGATAAAACAATAGCTGTTGATAAAATAAAATTTTGTGTACCAAATTTTCGAGAGTTTTCAGGAGGTATAGTTAAAAAAATAGATAACACATTTAGTGGTTCATTTAAAAGCAGAATAATTTTAGATAATGATAAATACTCTATTGTCATTGATAAATGTCTAAACTACAAAATGTCAGTTGATTTGCTAAATGAAAGTGGAGGGTATTTAATTTTATATTCAGGTGAATTAAAAGTAAAAAAAGGTACTTTAACATTTCAAAGTTCTAAAGAAATTCTTCACTGTTTAAGTGTTTTTCTGAGTTTTTTAAATGGAAAACGAACTTCGGCATTATTTATACATGGTATTTATAAAGATAATGTTCTTTGGTTAGATTATTCTAATTACCATGCTGATTCTTATGATAAATTAACAAGTTGGACTAATTCTCATTCTATTGAAGGTTTTAATGAGCTTTGGCAAGTTTTTAGTAATAAATGGAAAGATGAAAATCATAAAGATGTACTAAATAGTGTAATTCATTGGTACATGGAATGTAATAAAGGGAGCGGATTTATTGAAGGTTCAATAATAATGGCTCAAACAGCCTTGGAATTATTATATAATTGGTATATCGTAGAAAATAAGAAACTATTAATTGGTAAAGATTCTGAAAATATAAATGCCTCTAATAAAATACGTTTACTAATTTCTCAATTGAATATTAATTACGATGTTCCAAAAAGATTTACGTCATTGCAGAATTTTTTAAAGTCCGAAAAATTAAGTGATGCTCCTGAAGCTGTTGTACAGATAAGAAATGCAATTGTGCATTCGCAGGAGGAAAAAAGAATAAAACTAAGTAAGATAGAAGATAGGGCTAAACAAGAAGCTTTGGAGCTTTGCATTTGGTATATTGAGTTGACGTTGTTAAAAGTGCTAAATTTTAAAGGTAATTATTGTAATCGGTGCTCTGATCATCGTTTTACAAGTGGAAAAGTAGAAAGACTTCCCTGGAATTAATGATAATAATTAATTTCAAAGTATAGTAAACACCATTGTATGAAGAAATTTGAAGAAATTGATTTTGAAAAGCTTTCTTCCAGAAAGCAATTAGAAATGAAGTGTTATCCAAAAATAAAATGGATATATGTGAAGTTTTATTCAATTTATGGATATTATTGGGCATATAAATTGTTTTGTAAAAACTATGATCTTCCGTATTGGGAGCAGTGGGCTTTGTGGATTTTTGCAATGCTTAGTTTATATTTTTTTGCTAGAGATGAAAGGTTAGATAATTTTTTTAATAAATAATTATATCAATTTTTAAAAAAAACTTCTCCATTTTTTTGATAATACAGATAATGTAAATTATGACAGTAAAGATTGCGAAAAGCCAACCCAGTACAAATTTTATTGAAAAAGAAGCTCTTAGCAAGATTCGAAGTAAGTTAAGAAACTTATTTTTTTTAAAAGATTTAGAAATTCTTGAAAATGAAACCAACCCTAGTCAGGATTGGGGAACAGATATCTATATTGAAGTTCTAAATAAGTCTAAGCATAATAAAAGAGAAATACTTTTTCTAGTACAATCTAAAGGCATTAACAAAAAACCTAAAATTCTGAAAAATGAGGATTCTTTTTCATTCCAGATGTCTCTTCGACATGCTAATTATTTTTACTATGAATTATCGGAACCATTAATTTTTATGGTATGTGACATATCAAATGATATGATTTATTGGTATGCTGTTCAACTTGATAGCAAATTGGAAGATCAAATTATTGAGCAAGCTCAAAAAGGGAAAAAATCTTTACAAGTTAAAATACCGCAGAAAAATATTTTAAATGAAGAAAATTTTGAGAGATTTTTTTCAGATATAGAAGAGTCTCAAAAACATCAATTACATAAAAGAAAATCAAAGATTTTTTTGAGGCCTAATTACAAGCAAATTAATCATGAGGTAAGCAAACTAAACATTATAGATGGGCTTTGTAAGGTAATTGATAAATTTGAAGGAATTGATGTTTTGCCTATCCCTGTAATTAATGGATTAGATATCCTTATTGGTAAAAATGGAAGTTTACTTGGAGAGAATCTTTCAACTGATAATGAAGCAATATTTGATTTGTTTAGTAGTTTAGAACTTAAGGATAATGTATATTATTTTAATAATTTAGATATTGATTACTCGCACGTCAAAGATTTACAAGAAAAACTTAAAAAAATCTTATTGTTTTTCTCAGTGAATTGGATTACACATTTAAATTGGTGTGGTAAAGCAAAAAGAATTGAACATAGAATTTGCGTTCATAATCTGTATTTTTCAAGTGATTGCAGTTGTGAAAGATGTTCTTATGGCGAATTAAATTTTAAAAGAACAAACGAATTACTGCAAATTGACTTAGATTCTACAAATATAGCATTTAGATTACGAAAGGCTTATACATACTACCTAATTGCTGATTTTGAGAAGTCTTACAGAGAACATAAAAATATACTTACTGATATCACTATCAGTAAGTATCCTGGTTTTTTCATTATTGTAAAGTTTAACTTGATTCAGTTAAAAAAAATGATTTCATGGGATTATTTTGGAGTAAATAGGAATGAAATACTTAATGATTTAGATGAATTGACATTTGATCTTGACGAAATACTAATACCTGAGCATTTTATTGATATTTTTAAGTTAATAAAGGATAGAAGATTTATTGATGGTGCTTTATGGGAGATTGATAGTAAATTGTCTGAAATTCAAAAGTTTTGGTTTAATGATCAATTTGGTGGTAGCTCACGAAATGGATATTCCAGAGCTTTAATAGTAGATTTTTTAAGAGCATACGGTTTTATTGAATATAATTTATTAATATACAGTGATTATCTAGAATTTGAAGTATTAGTAAATAAAGCTCTTGAAGGTATTTTTGCTCTTTATTCAATTAATAATCCAGCTTCTGATAAATATGATCATTTTGGTTATACAATTATCGATATGTGGCTTTTTCATGCCGAACCAAAACAAATACGATATTTACTAAATAAGTATAAATTGAAATCATTAGATATTCAATTTACTGATATTACTTATGACCGTCTTAATAATTATATAGATAATTTGGTTAATTCAACAGGAATAATTATTGATAATTTTAAAAATGAAAATTATAAGCACAATAGAAAAATCTTGCAGATAACTCAGAGTTATTTGATGATTTTGGAAGTAATTAATATTTCTATTGATCAAAAAAATGCACTACTTGAAAAATATTTACTCTTATTAGAAATATTAGGAGAAACTTATTTTAGAAATTATGATTTCCTTTATAATTTTTTAAACAGTAGTAATGAAGTTTCTGTATCTAATCTCGAAAAGATAATCTCATTACTTACTTTGGATAATTTACAATCTAGTAATGTGTTTTCGTTGGCCATTAAGTTATATATCGAAAAAAATAATAAAGCCTCAGTTCTAATAGAGAATTCACTTAAAAAGATATTGCAGATTTCAGAATTTTCTATTGAGGAATTCTGTAAGAGGGAGCGATTTGCAAATCTAATATTTATTATAAAACATCTAACTGTTGAGACTGTTACAATATTAAAAGAACAGCTGAACTCTAAACTTGAAAAAGATTTTGATGAGGAGTTGTATTATCTTTTTTCTATTTATAGTGTATTGGATCATAAAGTAGAGTTTTTTGATAAGTATTTAAAACTAACTCCAGATTATACAAATCTAAAAACTGGACATGAGTTTTTGAGTGGAAGAAAAGAAACGAAAAATTATCACTTGGATAAAGTTATAAATTTAATGTTCAAATTTGATATTGAGTTTACAGGGGAAGTTAGATTACTTTCTTCTAAAGCAGTTGATAAGGATTATTATGATTGGTTAATGGATATGGAAGGATTTGATTATTCTAAATTCAACCTATATTGGTTACTTTACTATAAAACAGATTTTTATAAGAAAGCATTTAAGAAGAGTGAAAAATTAAGGATAGAGATTATAAAAGGCTTAAAGGGAAATTACATTGAAGGTGTGGCTAAAATTTTCCTAAATAATTTTAATTGATTTTTAGATTGACTAATTAAAGAAATATAATTAATATCACTATAAAAAGCCTATGATTTTTTTTCGTAGGCTTTTTTATAATGTAATATTTATTATTCTAGTTTAAATGCATAATATTATTATTGCCATGGATTATAGCTTTATCTCTTAAAAGATATTTTAATAATATTAGGCATGATGCATCCGAGAATTTTAGTTTATAGAACAATTATAATATTTTTTTTAACAGGGAAAAAACTCCTGTAATCCAAGCTGGATTGGCAATTGTTTTTGGTGGCTCAGGACTTATATATTCAACTATTGCTTTTATATTAATGGATATTTACAACTTCTTATCAAAAACTATTTTATCATCATCATTCTTGGCTCAATAATAAATATGTTTACTTGTGAATTGTCGTATTAAGTTTTTGTACCAATATAAGATTGCTAAATTAGACTTAAAAAAAGCTGATAAACTAGTTTTTATATCTATATTTGTAATTAATCTACAAAATAAAGGGTAAAAATGATTGTAAATTTTACTATTCAAAACTTTGGTTCTATAAAAGATAAACAAGAATTATCATTTGAAGCCACAAATTCAACAGATTTAGAGAATCATTATGTATTTGAACCTATTAAAGGTATTCGTTTGTTAAAGCTAATTTTAATATACGGAGCTAATGCATCAGGTAAAACTACTGTTCTTAAGGCCTTAGAATTTCTTAAAGATATAGTTCTAAATCCACATGATAAAAAAACGGAAAAATTTGATTTGCATCCTTTTTTATTTGATGAACTAACCCCACAAGAAAATACAATCTTATCTTTAGAATTTATTCATAATAAAATAAAATATGGGTATGAAGTTGAACTTAATAGGAATGCTATAATCAGAGAGGAATTAAATTTTTATAATCCAAATAAAGCAAATGTTTTTAAAAGGACAACAGATATTAATAAACAATTAACCAATATAAAATTTGGAAGCAAAATTTCTAGAAGTAAATCTTTTGAAAAATCATTAGAGGGAAATACTTTATGGAACAATACCGTACTAGGTGGATTTCTGAAAACTAATATTGAACTTCAAGAATTGAAAGAAGTTACAGATTGGTTTTATGAATCTTTAAAGCCTCTTGTATATACTAAAACTGATCTTGAGAGTTTTGTTACAAATGAAATTAATGATGGAAATATTATAAAAGAAAATGTTATAAATATTTTACAAAAAGCTGATTTCAATATTTCAGATATAGTCTTTAATGAAGAAGAAAAAGAAATCCCCAAAAGCTTTATTGAATTTTTAGAAAGGAATGATAAAAATTCTAAAGATAGAGTAGCTGAATTAAAGGCTAATTCAAAATTTACAACAATTAATTTAGAGTTTGAACATACTGTAAATAATTCAAAATATAAACTTCCTTTCGAAAAACAGTCACAAGGAACGCAACGTTATTATGGTTTTGCTGGATTATTAGATTTACTACTTCACAATTCTATGATCATTCCTATTGATGAATTAGAAGCATCCTTACATCCAGATTTATATATCCATTTTCTTTTAACATATTTAATAAATTCAAAAGAATCTCAAATTATTGCAACTACTCATAACAGAGAAATATTAATTAATAAAGATATTTTTAGGAACGATTCTATTTGGTTTACTAATAAAGATGATCAAAATTCAACAGAATTATATTCATTATCAGATTTTGACAGTAAAACAGTTAGAGATACAAGTAATATATTTAATGCTTATAAAATAGGAAAATTAGGGGGTATTCCTCAATTAGGCGATTATTTTTTAGATATTAATAACGACGAGGAATAAAATGAGAAAGAAGAAAGACTTAAAATTTAAAAGTAGGAAGCAAATAGCAATAATTGTTGATGGAGAATGTGAGTTTTGGTACTTTGAAATGATGAAAAGAAATGAGTCAACTTTAAATGTAAGCCTTAAGCCAAAATTACCTCAAAAAAAGAGATTATCTGAGCAGTATAATGAAATAGTTGAATCAGCGAAACATTTTGACAGTGTATTTTGGATTGTTGATTTTGATAAAATAAATGAAGAGGATAGAACAAAATCAAAAGGACAAAAATCAACTGTGCAAGAATTTAAAGAATATCAAATAAAGTTATCTAAAGTAGATAATGTAAAAATAATAGTAAATAATCCTTGTCTGGAATTTTGGTTTTTATTGCATTTTGAAAAAACTGGTCGTTTCTTTGATTCTTGTGAAGGTGCTTCAAAGCAATTGAAGAAACATCTAAAAGATTATGAAAAAACTCAAAAATATTTTACAAAAAAAGATAATGATATATATTTAAAATTGCTTTCTAATCAAAAGAATGCTATTGAGCATTCAAAAGCATTAGGTGATTTTGATATTAATTCTCCACAATCAGCTATTTCAGAAATGTTTGAGTTTTTTGAGAAAAAACATAAATTATTTGCATAAAAAAATAAATAATAGTTAAGTTGATAAGTTATAATTGAAAATTTAAATTGTAGTTTTTGAAAAAAAAAGAAACTAGTGGTATAATGCGTTTTAAGTATGCAATCTATTACTTAGAAAAAAAAGTATTTATCAACAATAAAAATATCAACTAAATTGTCAATTAAAAATCAAAAAGCCTGTAAACAATAAGTTTACAGGCTTTTTTGTGGAGTCGCCGGGAATCGAACCCGGTCCAAACGAGCAACTAAAGAGCTTTCTACACGTTTATTTCCTGATTGAATTTTCGATGTTGAGCTAGGCCAGAAACAACCACCCAACACTTATCTTCTTAATTTTCGAAATCCACCCGAAGCTCATGGAAATCTAGGTTTATTTTTACGGTTCCCCTGAACGGAACGCCACAAACCAAGGCTTTCCAGGAGAATCCAGCTTCTCTACCTTGTAGAGACGTGGCGCAATCTTACTATGATTCGGATTATGCAGCTAAAGCGTAATTATTTTCGCCGTGTAAAAGTTCGAGATCTTATATTTACGAGCAAGGTCTCAATGCTCGACGTGCTTACTGTTCAATTCGACTCGCTGTCAAAACCAGTCGACCCCAAAAATAAGTCTGCAAATTTAGAGTATTTGAAATTACTTTCTGCTAAAAATTTCAGAAAAATTTTGTTATTCTTCGTCTTTAAAATTAAAAGGGTAATCTCCGAAGACTGGGGCTAGTTTACGAACTGCATAAGTGTTTCTGGTCATCTTATTTGATAACGCAATAATGGTTACGCCTTCGTTCATCAAAGTAATGTAAGATGAGGTGTTTCCGTGCCACCAGCCATTATGAAAATAGAAATTCTGACCTGTTTCCCAGTTAATCATTCTAATTCCAAGACCATAATTTTTAGTTCCTTTACGTTCGTTGCTGTAACCTGTGTATACTTGTTTCAATAACTCAGGTTTTAAGAAATCTGGTGATTGTCTTGCTCTATCAAACTTTAAAAGATCTCTAGCGGTAGAGAAAATGTTTTTGTCGCCGTAAACATTGTCTAGATAATCAAAACCAATTTCAACGCCGTTACCTTTATAGGATGGGACAATTTTTTTTCTGTCTTTATCATCGTCAAAAACGTAGGTGTTTTTCATTCCTAGTGGCTTAAAAATCATTTCAGACATTGCTTCTTTGTAGCTTAAACCAGTAATTTTTTCGATAATAAGTGCCAACATTGCATAGTTAGTATTACAGTAGCTAAAACGAGTTCCTGTTCTAGATTCTAAACCAATATCTTTTGTTGCTAAAATATCCAGAATATCTTTATTGGTTAATTGATTATGTCGGTTCCAAATCGATTTATCACGATCTGTGAAATAAGCATAGTTGCGCATTCCGGTACGATGATCCAGTAACATTCTTATGGTACATTCTTCGTATGGAAAAGTTTTTAAGATCGTATTTACCTTTTGGTCCAATTCAATTTTACCTGCATTAACCAATTTTAAAACTGCTGTAGCCGTCAAAACTTTACTTACCGAAGCAATTTGTACAGGTGTTTCGGGCGTTATTTTGGTTCCTTCATTTTTATTGGCAAAACCATTATATCTTTCAAATAAAATCTGTCCGTTTTTGGCAACCAAGAAACTCCCGTTCATGTTATTATTGGGCCAATTTTTATTGTAAAAGTGATTTATTCTGCCTACAACCGAATTTTTATATGCTTGAGAAACTTTCGGCTCTGAACCTAACGGTTTCATTTTAGGTAAAGTATCTTCGACTGTTTGAGTAGTATCTGTTGTTGTTTTTTTGTTTTGACCACATGAACTTAAAACAAGTATAGAAAAAAGTAATTGTGGTATCTTTGTCTTTTTAAGGAAAATCATTTGCATCGTTCTTTAAAAACAAATATATCGAATTCAATTTTGTTGTATTCTTAGTTCTGAGGCTTTAATTTGTTTTTTTAACATAATTTTAAGAAAAGTAAATTTTAGTCGATTGTTTTTCAGCTTTTAACGGTTTTAAAACATTTTAAATTGAATTTTAGAAACAAAATTTTAACTAAATTTGTTATATTTGAAACAAATACATTGCGAAAAGTTATATTATTTAATATTAAAAAATCAGTTTAAATGAAATTTGGAATCATAAAAGAGAGAAAAAATCCGCCAGATAGAAGAGTCGTTTTTTCTCCAAATGAATTGACAAGGTTAAAACAGCTTTATCACGATGCTTCTGTAAAAGTAGAGAGTTCTGATATAAGAATATTTTCTGATGATGATTATAAAAATATGGGAATTACCGTTGCCGATGATGTATCTGACTGCGATGTATTATTTGGAGTAAAAGAAGTTCCCGTAGCCGATTTGATTCCTAATAAAGCCTATTTCTTTTTTTCTCATACAATTAAAAAACAGCCTCATAACAGAAAATTGCTTCAGGCAATTTTAGAAAAGAATATCGATTTATACGATCACGAAACAATTGTAGACGAACATGATCGTCGTTTAATTGGTTTTGGAAGATACGCTGGAATGGTTGGCGTTTATAACGGAATTCGTGCTTTCGGAATTAAATTCGAATTGTTCAAACTTCCTAAAGCAGAGACGCTTTCAGGAAAAGAAGATTTGATTAAGCATTTAAAACGCATCACAATGCCAGCTCTTAAATTTGTAGTTACTGGAACTGGAAAGGTGGGGAGCGGAGCAAAAGAAATTTTGGATGCGATAAAAGTAAAAGAAATTACGATTGATAATTATCTGACTAAAAAATACGCTCAAGCGGTTTATGTGCAGTTGGATGTTTTGGAATATAACAAAAGAAAAGACGGTCAGGTTTTAGATTTTACAGATTTTGTGAATCATCCCGAGGAATACGAATCTGATTTTGAAAGATTCACGAAGGTTTCTGATATTTATTTTGCCGGACATTTTTATGCAAGTAATGCGCCAATGATTTTAACAAAAGAAATGCTGAATGCAAGCGACTGCAAATTGAAAGTTGTAGCTGATATTTCTTGCGATGTTAATGGACCAATTGCTTGTACAATTCGCTCTTCGACAATTGAAGAACCCTTGTACGGATATTTTCCATTGGAAGATCGTGAAGTAGATTTTTTTCATCCTGCTGCAGTTGCGGTAATGGCGGTAGATAATTTGCCATGCGAAATTCCGAAAGATGCGAGCGAAGGTTTTGGAGAACAGTTTATGGAACATGTAATTCCAGCTTTCTTCAACGGAGATAAAGACGGAATCTTAAAACGCGCCAAAATCACAGAAAATGGAAAATTGACGGAGAGATTTAGTTATTTGCAAGACTATGTAGACGGGAAATAAGTTTTTTTTGTTTCAAGTTTCAGGTTTCACGTTATTAAAAAAGGGAGAAAATTTTAAATTTTCTCCCTTTTTTAATTAAGTTAGGTTTTATTCGTCAAGTATTTCAAAACATGAAACATGAAACAAAAAAACTAAACCATCTCCTCAGGTTTCACCCAAGCATCAAAATCTTCTGGAGTTACATACCCTAAACGAACAGCTTCTTCTTTAAGAGTAGTTCCGTTTTTGTGTGCGGTTTGCGCAATTTCTGCCGCTTTGTAATATCCGATTTTAGTATTTAAAGCGGTAACTAGCATTAATGAATTATCTACCAATTCTTTTATTCTTTTATGATTAGGTTCGATTCCTTGTGCGCAATGCTCATCAAAAGAAACACAAGCATCTCCTAATAATTGTGCCGATTGTAAAAAGTTGGCTGCCATTACAGGTTTGAAAACATTCAATTCATAATGACCTTGCATGCCTCCAACTGCAATTGCCATATCGTTTCCAATAACTTGAGCGCAAACCATGGTTAAAGCTTCGCATTGCGTTGGGTTTACTTTTCCTGGCATGATTGAAGAACCTGGTTCATTTTCAGGAATATGAATTTCACCAATTCCAGAACGCGGACCAGAAGCGAGCATTCTAACATCATTAGCAATTTTATTTAAAGAAACGGCCAATTGTTTTAATGCTCCGTGTGTTTCTACAATAGCATCGTGTGCAGCAAGTGCTTCAAACTTGTTTTCAGCCGTTATAAAAGGATGATTTGTAAATTGGGCAATATACTCGGCTACTTTTACATCATAGCCTTTTGGTGTGTTTAATCCAGTTCCAACAGCTGTTCCTCCAAGTGCTATTTCAGATAAATGTGCTAAAGTGTTTTTTAATGCTTTTAATCCGAAGGCTAATTGAGCAGCATAACCCGAAATTTCTTGACCTAAAGTTAATGGCGTTGCATCCATTAAGTGTGTACGCCCGATTTTGACTACGTCTTTGTATTCAGCTGCTTTTTTTGCTAATGTAGCGTGAAGTTTTTCTACACCAGGAATGGTAGTTTCGACCACCATTTTATAAGCCGCAATGTGCATTCCGGTTGGAAAAGTATCGTTTGATGATTGTGATTTGTTTACATCGTCATTGGCTTTAATGAATTGTTCGCCTTCGCCAATTTCAAAACCTTTAAGAACTTGAGCGCGATTGGCAATTACTTCGTTCACATTCATATTGCTTTGCGTTCCCGAGCCTGTTTGCCAAATTACTAATGGAAACTGATCATCTAGTTTGCCTTCCAGAATTTCATCGCAAACAGCAGCGATTGCATCTCTTTTTTCGATTGGTAAAACGCCTAAATCGTAATTAGCGTAAGCAGCTCTTTTTTAAGTAAGCAAAACCTTCAATGATTTCTTTAGGCATAGATGCCGATGGTCAGATTTTGAAATTGTTTCTGGAACGTTCTGTTTGTGCACCCCAATACTTATCGGCTGGGACTTGAACTTCGCCCATGGTGTCTTTTTCTATTCTGTATTTCATTATGTTGTTTGTAAAAATGTTATTCTGTAAAATGTGAAATGTCTAAAGGTGAAATGAAAAGTTTCTTTTGAAAATGAGTCTTTTAGCCCTGATGGTAGCGGCATCTCCCGATTTAGAAAAACAAGGCTTTTTAGCCGTAGTTTTTGTTTATCGGGAATACAGCGGACAGCAGGAATAGCTCCTGAAAATTATTACAATTGTCTGAGCTCTTTATTTCAAAGGACTTCAAGTTCAAAAAAAGCTTATTTAAAATGAGTATAAATATACGTATAAATGTTATTTAACGAAAATTGATTTAGATTTTATTGCTGAGAAAAAATATATACCCTACATTTGTCGTAACATTCAAAAATTCCGGAAAACATGTTTGAATTTTCACAGTACTTAGGCTTTTTACTTTTCTTAACCATACTAACTATAGGGTTTTGGTTAATGTTTTTCTTAGTTGGTTTCGTATCTTATTGGGTTACGGGAGCAAGCTGGGAAATGATTAAAGAAAAAAGAGCCAGAAAAAGACAAGAAGAACAATCTATTAAATATTAGATTGATGTCATAAGAAAAGAACCCACTAGGGTTCTTTTTTTTTGTGCAAAAAAAAAGGAAATTACAATCCTGAAAATTTCAAATTCCAATATTTTGCGTTTAGAACTTTGCCAAAATTTTAAGCTAAATCTAGTTTGCCCATTTTTGTCATTTCGATCAAAGGGAGAAATCTTCGCAAGTAGCTCGACAAAGATTGGGCTTTTTTGAGGAGTTTCTTATGGAGATTTATTTCTCGTGTTCACCATCCATTAGGGCTAAATTCCAAATTCCAATACTCTGCGTTTAGAACTTTGTCAAAGTTTTAAACTTTGACAAAGTTAGACAGCTAAGAAGTAGGCTTAAAATAAAAAATTCCAAATCCCAATTATAATTGGAATTTGGAATTTTTTGTATTGGAATTTAACAGATGTTAGCCCGGAAATTCTCCGCCGCCTTCTCCGCCACCATCGTTTCTTGGCTGTGCGTTTTTATCTCTTTCACTTTTTGGTTTGTTAAAACGGTAAGTGAATGATAAATTGAACTGACGTTTACGGAATTGGAATTCGCTATAAGAATTTACATTGTCTAAGTACGTGTAAGATCTCATTTTTCTTGAATTAAAAACATCGCTAATATTGAATGCGATAGTTCCTTTGTCTTTCATAACATCTTTACTGAAAGCTGTATTCATTCCGAATTGACCTAAGTTTTTACCTTGAGCTGTTTTTTGCTCTCCGTTGTACATTGCTGTTAACTGCCAGTCAATTTTGTATGGTAACGTTACTTTAGAGTTTACTCTTGCAAACCAAGAATTAGCCTGATTGTCTAAATTTTGAACAATCTCGTTTCCTTGTGTGTCTGTGTAACTGTGTTCTCCAGTTGTTTTTACGTTAAAAAAGTTGAAGTTACTGTTTAGTTTCCACCATTTGTATGGAGTATAATTGAATGTAAATTCGAAACCAAATTTTTGTTCTTTTCCTAAGTTAATAGGCTGGCTTTTGATAACTGGGATTCCATTAACTTCATCACCTGTAGGAGATCGTACAAAGCTGAAAACGTCTTTTGTGTCTTCAAAATAGGCAGATGTGTTAAAAGTTACTTTACTCCATTTTTTAATATAGCCTATGTCATATTTATCAGTTAAAGAAGGATCCAAGTCTGGATTTCCTTGAAAGATATTAATGTTACTTGCATAGTTTACAGCAGGATTCATGAAACGACCTCTAGGTCTAGTTAAACGTTTACTGTAGCTAGCTGAGAAATTGCTCTGATCTGAGATTTCGTAACTAACAAAAGCACTTGGAAATAAGTTGTTGTATTTTTTAGTATTGAAATCGCTGTTGTCTAATAAGTTAACTTGGATGTTTGTGTCTTCCCATCTTAAACCAAATAAATAAGAGAATTTATTTACTTTGAAACCATATTGTGTATAAAGTGCATTGATGTTTTCTTTATACTCTAATGTATTTGATAAATTAGGATTTACTGCACCAGTATCGTCTTTTACATAGTACACGTTATTTAGATCTCCAAAACTTCCTTTATAGCCCGCTTCAAATTGACCGCCTTTTCCTAAAGGCAATACGTAGTCTGTTTGAAAAAGAACTTGTTTCTGGATTTGATCGTTTAAAGTAGTGTCAAATCTAGGAGAATCTTCAATAGTACTTTGGCTATCATCTGTATTTCTAGAAATAGAAAGATCTGCTGTAAGTTTATGTCCTTTATCGTTGAAATTTTTAATTAAGTTTGAAGTATACTCAAAGTTTTCACTTCCAGTATCGGCATTATTTAAACGATAGGTTGTTCCTGTAAAATTATGAGCAGCATCATAGTTGTAATAGTTGATCAAATCTCTATCGTCACCAGAATTTTTTTGGTAATTGATAGCATTCGTCCAAAATGTTGATGGGGTAATTGCTCGATTCTACGCCAGCTCTTCCGTTAAAACCTTTTCTAATACGTTGTGTATCGCGGTCTTCGTCTAAGAAACTTTTTGTTGTGCCATCTGGATTTAAATATTCAGAATTTGTTTGTCCGGCACCTTCTGTAGTTCTGTAATTGTAACCAGCTGTGGTAAAATAGTTTAACTTTTCTGTTTTATAGTTCAAATTAGCACTTAAACCGTAAGTTTCTGGTAAACCTGTTGAAGCAATAAAAGTTCCGTTGAAGCCTTGGTTTTTACCTTTTTTAAGAATAATATTGATAATTCCAGAACCACCTTCTGCATCATAACGTGCTGATGGATTGGTAATAACTTCTACTTTATCAATTGCATCTGCAGGCAGTTGTCTTAAAGCTTCTGCCATGTTTATAGCCTGGGAAGGTCTTCCGTCAATTAAAATGCGAATATTGTCACTTCCTCTTAAACTTACATTTCCTTCTGTATCAACAGAAACAGATGGAACGTTGTCTAATACATCGCTCACGCTTCCACCTTTTACAATCATATCTTGACCAACATTGTAAACTTTTTTGTCTAGTTTAATTTCAACTGTTGATTTTTCAGCACGAACAACAACCTCATTTAACTGCGCCGCATCTTCAGATAGGTTTACTATGCCTAAATTGGTGTCATCCTGAATACTTTTCCCCTTAATTTCAGTTGATTTAAACGAAATAAATTCAACCTTAATATCGTAAGTTCCTGGCGCAACAGCAACCTCAAACTCTCCTTTTGGATTTGTGATGCCTCCAGCGACAACTTTTGTATCGTTTGGAGCAGTAATTGAAATAGTAGCATATTCTAAGGGCTGTTTGCTTACTTTCTCGAAAACTTTCCCGGTGACTTTTACTTTATTCTTGCCACCTGGGCCTCCTTGTTGAGAGTAATTGTAAAAACTTGTAAACAAGAATACAAGTAATACTGCAAATTTGATTTTTTTCATTTTCTGGTTTTCTTTATTCCTTTAGACGGCAAATGTAGTTTTTGGTTTAAAGAGAGAAATCACAAAAAAATGTTAATAGGATATTTTAGAATCAATCTAAAAAAGAAGCAACCAATTCTGGGTCACGGCCAATTATAGCTTTTCCGTCTTTTACAACAATCGGACGTTCAATTAAGATAGGGTTTTCTACCATTGCATTAATGATCTCATCATTGCTCAAGGTCTTACCTTTAAAATTTTCAATCCAGATTTTTTCTTTGGTTCTGATAAGCTGAATTGGTTCAAGATTTAACTGTACTAATAGTGTTTTTAACTGATCAAAAGTTGGAGTTTCGGTTAAGTAAGGAATGATTTCAAAATCTTGGTTCGATTTTTCGATAAAAGCTAGGCAGTTTCTTGATTTTCCGCATCTCGGATTATGGTAAATTTGTATCATTTTGTTATATTTAAACGTTTCAAATATTCTTACAATAAAAAAGGGGTATTTTAGCAATATCAAAAGTAAGATTAACTTATCGAATTTGAATTCTCATTTTTTAAAATTTTAAATTTATGTTTTTAGAGCAAGGGATTAAACCTGAAAATAAATTTTGGAAATATCTTTTAGGATTTGTCTTTATTATTTCTGCGTCTTTTGTTGGCCAACTTCCAATTACAGCAGCTGTGTTTTATAAAACATTTACCGAGCACATTGCTTTTCCAACAACTAACGAGGGTGTTATGAACATGTTCGAGTCGAATACGACACTTTTTCTGGTTATGATTTCGTTTGTTTTTGCGTTTGCAGGAATTTATTTTGTTGTAAAATTTATTCATCATCAAACCTTATTATCAGTTACCACTTCTAGATCTAAAGTAGATTGGAAACGAATTTGGTTTTCTTTTTTTGTATGGACATTTTTTTCACTGCTTAGTTTTTTATTTGTCTATTTAAGAGCGCCAGAACAATTTGTATTGCAATTTAAATTGGTTCCTTTTTTAATATTAGTAATTTTAGGTTGCATTTTAATTCCGATTCAAACCACTACAGAAGAATATGTTTTTAGAGGATATTTAATGCAAGGATTTGCCAATTTAGCGCAGAACAGATGGTTTCCGCTCCTGATGACTTCTGTTATATTCGGTTCAATGCACTGTAACCAATCCAGAAGTTGGCAAAATGGGAAATATTATAATGATTTATTATATCGGAACTGGATTGTTTTTAGGAGTGATAACTTTGATGGATGAAGGAATGGAGCTTGCACTTGGATTTCATGCAGGCAAACAATCTTGTGGGAGCTTTGTTGGTTACATCAGATTGGACTGTTTTTCAAACGAATTCTATATTTAAAGATCTTTCAGAACCTTCGGCGGGAATCGATGTTATTCTGCCAGTTGTGGTTATTTATCCTCTTCTACTTTTTATTTTTAGTAAAAAATACGGTTGGACAAATTGGAAAGAAAAGCTAACGGGAAATATTAAACATGTCGAATTAAAAGCTTAAGAATATGCAAAACTTAACTCAAAATAACGTTCACAATTATTTTAAATTAAATGGATATCATTTAAATGCAAAAGATCTGTGTCGTATCGCTTATAGTTTTATCAAAGAAGGAGATGCCTACGAACAATCAATAGGAGAGTTCTTTTTGGATTGGTTTGATAAAAAAGATTATATAGAAATGACTACTTCTGGTACAACAGGCCTGCCAAAATTAGTTAGGCTGAAAAAACAAGCCATGATACAGTCGGCGCTTGCAACGGGAGATTTTTTCGATTTAAAACCAGGGGATAAAGCGTTGTTGTGTCTTCCGACGCAGTTTGTTGCGGGAAAGATGATGCTGGTAAGAAGTTTAATTTTAGGTTTAGAATTGGATGTTGTTTCGCCAAGTCTTCATCCGTTGGAATTAAATACAACGACTTATGATTTTGTAGCAATGGTTCCGCTTCAAGTTCAAAATTCTATTGCTGGACTTTCAAAAGTTCGTAAGTTGATTATTGGAGGTGCTAAATTAGATTCGGCTTTAGAAGAGAAATTGTTGCCACTTAAAACGGAAATCTATGAAACATACGGAATGACTGAAACTATTACGCATATTGCAGCGAAACGTTTAGGTGATTCTGTTTTTTCGATTCTTCCAAATGTGAAAATTTCTCAAGACGATCGCCAATGTTTGGTAATTAATGTTGCGACGATTTCTGATGAACCAATTGTGACTAATGATTTGGTTGAATTGTTGAATGAACAGCAGTTTAAATTTTTAGGCAGAATTGACAACGTAATCAATAGTGGAGGAGTGAAGCTGATTCCAGAACAGATTGAAGCGAAATTAATCGGAAAAATAAACAGCAGGTTTTTTGTTACAGGACTTCCAGATACCACTTTAGGAGAAAAATTAGTTTTGGTTATCGAAGGAGAAAAACAAGATTTTGAACCTGAATTTTTTGATGTTTTAGGTAAATATGAAAAACCAAAAGAAATAGTTTTTGTTTCAAAATTTAAAGAAAACGAAAATGGTAAGTTGTTACGAAAACCTACCTTGCAGGATTGAAATTACAATTTTTTAAATTGCTTCGTCTGTTCGCTAACGCTCGAGTCCAAATTCCAAAGCTTCAAGTGTTATGCTAATATAAAAAAAATCCAAATTCCAACTTTTCGCAATCTTATCATTTCGACGTAAGGAGAAATCTTCGCTAGAAACTCCACAAAGATTTGCCTATTGGAACGGAGCTACTTGCGGAGATTTCTCCTTACGTCGAAATGACAAAAAAGTGAGAACATTGTTTTAGTAATAGAAAAACTCTGAAAATAAAAAATCCCAAATTTCAATAACTAAGATTGAAATTTTGGGATTTTAAATATTAAGTAATTCCAAGGTTGGAATTTATCTTTTTATTTTTTTCTTTCCAAAAGCGCCATATAAAATCCGTCAAAACCAGATTCTGAGGCTAACATTTTACGATCTTCAATAAAAGTAAATTGCTGTCCGATTTCTGTTTTTAAGAACTTCTCTACTTGCTCTTGATTTTCTGATGGGAGAACAGAACAAGTTGCATAAACCAATTTTCCGCCTGGTTTTACAATTTTAGAATAGCTTTCCAAAACTTCGCTCTGAACTTTACGGATATTATCGATAAATTCAGGTTGTAATTTCCATTTAGAATCTGGGTTTCTTTTTAAGACTCCTAATCCGCTACAAGGTGCGTCAATTAAAACACGATCTGCTTTTTCGTGTAATTTTTTGATCACTTTTGTGCTGTCAATAATGCGGTATTCGATATTAAAAGCACCATTTCTTTTTGCTCTTAATTTCAATTGCTTTAATTTACTTTCGTACAAGTCCATTGCAATCAATTGCCCTTTATTTTCCATTAAAGAAGCCATGTGCAATGTTTTTCCTCCAGCGCCAGCGCAAGTATCAACTACACGCATTCCTGGTTTTACATCCAAAAATCCTGCAACTAATTGAGAGTTGGCATCCTGAACTTCAAAAAGTCCTTGCTTAAAAGCATCTGTCAAAAATACATTGGCTCTTTCTTTCAAAACAAGAGCTTCTGGCTGATCTTTTAAATATTCTGTTTCAATATTTAAATCCATTAAAGTATTTCGAAGGTTTTCTTTAGTGCCTTTTAAAGTATTGGTTCTAAGAATAACTTTTGCAGGCTGATTTTGCGCTGCAATTTCTTTTGCCCAAGCTTTTTCTCCAAGTTCTTTCACGCCCAATTCATCCATCCAATCTGGAATAGATTCTTTGATAGCTCTGGTCTTAGATAATTCGTCAAAACGTCCTTTTATTTTTCTTTCAGGAGTTCCTTCCAATTGTCTCCAATCTGGAATTGGATAACCGCGTAAAACAGCCCAAACGGCAAACATTCTCCATAGATTGTCTCTGTCGTAAGGTTCTTTTACTTCGGCAATTTCAGCGTATAATCGTTTCCAGCGAACAATTTCGTATATGGTTTCAGCAACAAACTTCCTGTCAGAACTTCCCCAACGTTTGTCTTTTTTTAATGCTCTTGCTACCACTTTATCAGCATATTCTCCTTCGTTGAAAATTGCATTTAAAGAGTCAATGGTAGTATAAACTAAATTTCTGTGTAATCTCATTTCTATAATTTGAGTTGCAAAGGTACTATTAATTGATTGAAAGTTAAATTTTTAATACTGAATCTTACTTCAGACTTTCACTAAATGAAAAAAACACTCTAAATTAGAGTGTTTTTTGAAATTATTGTTAAGCTTTTTATTCTTTCGAAATAATACGCGTTAATCCAATATTTTCTGGAGCATGAAGCACCATTGGGAATTTTTCTATCTTAACAGAGCTGCTGTCCAAGCCGAAAGCTCTTTCTTCAGACAAACTCAGTTTTTTGATAAAGAAGTAAGAATTCATGATAATGTTTTCATGCCATCTTAAATCATTATCGTTTGATAAGAATTTCTCAGACAATACAAATTTAAAGTCTCCAATAATATTGTTTTTGTTCAAAGATTCATAACGGCTCGTAATATCTACTTCTCCACGTTTTACCATGTCTTTGATAACTTCTCTAAACATCAAATTGATTTTGGTTGGCTCTCTAAAACCTAAATTGAAGTCAATTCTGTAGATGTCATCTTTAGCAATTTCGGTTACTTTATATTGCGTTTTATAGGGTTCAGTCAAAATATTAACGTGAACAAACCAATAAATATCGGCTCTTTTTGGACGTTTTTGCAAGATAGAATAGATGATTTTTTCCTCTAGTTCATCCACACGATTAGCATTTGTCATATAAACCAAATGCGTAGCATATTTCGGAATAGATAAATCTTGGCTTAACTCTACCAAAACTTGTTTGTAATCATCGACCTTAACGACTTTTGTATAGTTTTTGTTGATTTTCTTAGCCAAATACCAAATTGTCATTACGGAAATTAGCATACTGGCAATGATTAGTGTTACGTAACCACCTTCTGCAAATTTGGTAATATTAGCGAAAAGGAAGCTGAACTCAATCAATAAGTAAATCGTAATCAACGGAACCATGAAGTACAGTTTTACACGTTTCATGATTAAGTAGTAGTTTAAGAGGATCGTTGTCATGATCATGCACAAAATAATCGCAAGACCATAGGCGTGTTCCATGTTTCCTGATTTCTCGAAATGTAAAACGATTCCAACACAGCCAAAAAACAATAACCAGTTAATTGACGGAATATATAATTGTCCTTTTACCTCTGTAGGATATTTGATTTTTACTTTTGGCCAGAAATTCAGACGCATTGCTTCGTTAATTAAAGTGAACGAACCAGAGATAAGGCCTGAGATGCGATTACAGCAGCAAGAGTTGCAACTACAATTCCGAATGGTAAAAACCAATGTGGCATAATTAAGTAAAACGGATTTCCGTTTTCGCCTCCTAATTGCTGTAATGTGCTTCCTTCATGGTGAATCAAATAAGCTGCTTGTCCGAAATAGTTTAAAACCAAAGTAGTTTTTACAAAAATCCAGCTAATTCTGATGTTTTTTCTTCCACAGTGTCCCATGTCAGAATATAAAGCCTCGGCTCCAGTTGTACATAAGAATACAAAACCAAGAACGAAGAAACCATCAGGGTGTATCGATAATAAATGATAGGCATAGTAAGGATTAATCGCTTTAATTACCTCTGGATAATTCAGAACCTGAATGGTTCCTAAAGTACCTAGCATAGCAAACCAGATCAGCATCATTGGGGCAAAGAATTTACCAACCAATTTAGTTCCGAACTGCTGAATGGTGAATAAAACGAATAAAATTGTAATTACGATATACACAATGGTTTGTGTTTCCATCGTCGGGTAGAACGCTCTAATTCCTTCTACAGCAGATGAAATCGAAATAGGCGGAGTTATAATTCCGTCAGCGAGCAGGGCGCTACCTCCAATAATGGCGGGTACTATGAGCCATTGAATTTTTGTTTTTTTGACTAATGCATATAGGGCAAAAATTCCTCCTTCACCGTGGTTGTCTGCACTTAAAGTAATAAGTACATATTTAATTGTAGTTTGTAATGTTAAGGTTCAGAACACACAAGAGATACCGCCTAGAACAATATCAGCATTTATCGTGTGATCGCCTAATATAGCCTTCATTACATACAATGGAGAGGTTCCAATATCTCCATAAATAATCCCTAAAGTAATTAATAAACCCCCAATAGACAACTTACTGTGTAAGTTTTTATGCGATGCGCTCATGTTAATTTTATAAAAAGACGGTTGCAAATTTACTGTTTTAAAACAAATTAGAGGCATTTAAAATTAAAAAGATAAAAAAAAGCACAATCGTTAAATTGTGCTTCTGTTTTTGAATATTATTTATTTGGAAAATTAACCTCGTCTTCCGTTTCCTCTAGAATTCGAGCCGCTTTCTCTTTGGCTTTGTCCGCCTCTAGATTCTTGGCTTACTCTAGAAGATTCCTGGCTCATTCTAGGAGATTCTGAACGTTGGCTTTGCTGCGGTCTAGCTGAATAATCTCTATTTGAACTGCTAGATTGATTTTCTGAGTAACTTCTTGAACTTCTTTCAGCTCTTGGAGCAGATGCTTCACGGCTTGAGCTACCTCTTGATGCGCTAGAAGAATTGTTGCTGCCGTAATCTACTCTCTGAGAATTTTGTGTTCTAGGAGTGCTTTCAGCTCTTGGAGTATTATTCGTACTATTAGAATAATCGCGAGTTGCGCTTCTTTGAGTATTTACATTTTCAGTGCTTCTACCTGTAGAATTGTAGCCTCTGTTGCTGTTTCCATTGCCATTATTGCTTTTGTCGACAGAAGATCTATTTGTAGTGCTTCTGTTATCAGCATATGTTCTGTTAGAAACTCCATTGTTAGATGTTGATCTGCCACTGTAATTTCTGTTTGTATTGTACGTATTTCTATTATTTTCTCTGCTTACAACACGTCTTTGATCTAATTCGTATCGGTTTGTTGTGTTAGCATGTCTTTCCGCAAAACTATAATTCGGACGCATTCTTTCGTAACCATAAGTACGTCTTGTTTCATAAATAGCAGGAGCTCTGTAGCTTCTTCTCACATTTACATAATTGTAGGTATTGTGTACATTGATGCATACATTTACGTTGTTTCTGTATCTATAAACAGGGTAAGGTGTCCACGCCGTGTAATACGTTGGATAATAACCCCAGTACCAAGTTGAATAATATGGTCTGTAATTTGTTACCCAAAACGAAGTATAGATAACAGGAACCACGCTATAAACGGGCTCATAAATATAATTTGCTCCGTATAAATAAGTGTTTCCTACAATCTGAACACTTACTTTGTTGTAATTGTCTCTCTCCACATCGATAGTTGCAATGTCTTGATAAACATCACGATCTAAAACGGCTTGAATAATCACAACGTGTGTTCTGTTCTCTACACTCTCAATAACGCGAAGGTAATCTACTTCGTTATCGCCATTAAGGTCTAAGTTTGATATTTGATATTTAGGATCATTTAAACGTCTTTCAAAATCTTGAAGGTTAGCTGATTCTCCAAACATCGAAGCAACAGCTCTTAAATCTAAGTTATCGCTTATATCTGAGTTTTTTGCATAAACAGTAGCTCCAGCTTGGGCTTGGCAAGAACTAATTCCTAATGCAAATAGGGCTAGTAAAAGTATTTTCGCTTTCATGATAAAATCATATTGAAGATTAATATTCTGAGATATCCAATTACTGTGCCATAAAATTTATTCAATATAATTATGGGTTTAGTTTATTGATTATCAGCATTTTTTTATTATCGTCTGTGGAGAAATACGTCCAAAACTGTAAATATAAATGGAACAATAATATCTTTTGGTCGAATTCCGGGATTGGTATTGTATCCTGTATTTCTAGAATTCATGATAATATTAATGGTAGCCACATCTTCGAATATGTTGGTTTGTATTTCTGATTGAATGATGATGATTTTAATATTGTTTTGAATTTTTTCTGAAACTCTTAAATAGTCAACTTTTCCATCATGATTTAAATCTAAGTTTGAGATTCGTTCATCAGGATAATTTAGTCTTGTTTCAAAATCTGCCGCATCTACAGATTGAGAGAATATCATCGAAACGGCATTTAGGTCTAAATTATCTTCTACATAAGAATTTTTAGCATAAACATTTACTTTTTGTGCATTAATGGAATTTATTAATAGTATAAAAAAAGCTATAGATAGTATATTTTTCATATTTTACTTGTTAAATATTATTTGTAGGAAAGCAATTACTGTGCCAGAAAAGAATATAGAATGATTTTGAAATTTTATAAATAATCGTATTTTAGCGTTAACCAAATTTTAAATTTCCTATGAGAAAACTTGCTTTATTTTGCGGTATCTTTATTTTATTGATGTCTTTTACAACATTTAATTTTAAAACTGAAATTCCATTTAACGGTGGATTTACATCAATGACGATAGATACATTATTCAAAGACAGAATTAGTATTAGGGCAATTCTTATTGATAAAAATAAAGTTTGGTACGGGGCAGATAATTCTCGTTTTGGTTATTATGATTTGGATAAAAAAGAAAAATTTGAAGAACATATTTATCGTGATACACTTAAATTAGAATTTAGAAGTATAGCACAAACTTCAAAAGACATTTTTTTGTTGAGCGTGGCAAATCCGGCACTTCTTTATTCAGTTTCTAAAAATGACCGAAAAGTTAAATTGGTTTATAAAGAAATTAATCCGAAAGTATTTTACGATAGCATGCAGTTTTGGAACGATAAGGAAGGAATTGCAATTGGTGATCCAACAGAGGATACTTTTTCTATTATAGTTACTCGAGATGGCGGAGAAACTTGGACGAAACTGCTTTCTGATAAATTACCAACAAATAGCACTGGAGAAGCAGCTTTTGCAGCCAGTAATACCAATATTGTTATAAAAGGAAATGATACATGGTTGGTTTCGGGCGGAAAAAAAGCACGTGTTTTTTATTCTCCAGATAAAGCAAAAACGTGGAAAGTTGTAGAAACTCCTATTGTACAAGGAAAACAAATGACAGGAATTTTTACTGCCGATTTCTACGATTCTAAACAAGGTTTTATTGCAGGAGGAGATTATGATCTTCCTAATAATAAAGCCAATAATAAGGCTTTTACAAAAGATGGCGGGAAGACTTGGCAATTAATTGGTCAGAATATGGGATTTGGTTATGCGTCATGTATACAATATGTTCCAGGAGGCAATGGAAGAGAAATTGTTTGTGTAGGCTCAGAAGGAATACAATATTCTCAAAATGGAGGAGAAAACTGGATGCAGCTTTCTACAGATACCAAATTCTTCACCATTCGTTTTGTAAACAGAAATACTGCAATCGCAGCGGGACATAATAAGGTAGTTCGATTGAATTTTAAATAAAAAAATAAGAACCCTAAATAATAAAGTAAGTATTATTATATAGGGTTCTTATCGCTGTTGTTTCTTTAAGTCTAGTCTTTATTGCCTTTATCTCGATATTGCTGCAATAGTTTTCGATTAAAATCGTCTTCCGATTTTTTAAGTAAAAGTATCTTCTTTGCAGGAAGTACTTTTTTCAGACTGCTCATATATTTTTCACGAAGCTGATATATTTCTTTATCAGTACTTTCAATTTGAGATAATAACGTTGCTGCTTCTTTATCTGAAAGATTTTTAAGATTATCATCTTTTAGTTGTTTCAGATAAGTCTTCATTTTTAAATACTTTAATTCATATTGCTTATCATCATAAGCATTATAAATAGGCCAGAATTTTTCTGCTTCAGTCGAAGTTAATTCCAATTCTGTTGTTAAAAATGACACTTTAAAAGCTTTAATTTTTTCTCGCTTTTCATCAATTTTTCCGCTTTGGGCAAAAATTGAAAAACTTGTCAGAAATAGCAGGAGTGGTAAAATGTTTTTTATTTTCATTGTTAAGCTAAGTTGTTGAGTTAAGTTTGATTTAATTTTGTTCTGAAATTAAGTGTTCTAAGTTCGGACTTGTGACTAAAATGTCTTCTAGTGTTTCGTCTTCTAAAGTGACATTGTTGCCTAATTTTTCTATATCACTGTCGTCTAAGGTTTGAATTAAATCGTATTGGCTGATATTGGAGTGATAAGATAAATAAGTTTCTAAAGTAGCTTCATCAAGTTCGTTTGAGTTAGCTTTGTAATTATTTACGATCGGTATTAATAATGCAAAACCAATTACTGCTGCGGCCGCTAGCGAAATGGTTTTGTTGCGTTTGTAAAAAGGAATTACTTTAACTTCTTTTTTGTCTAATTGCTGTAAAACCTTCTCTGAAAAATGATCAAAATAATTGTCCGGGGTTTTAAAACCAGATTTTATTTTGGGTTCGTTTTCTAATTTAAATGTTTTCATGATACTTATAAGATAGTTTTTGTTACAAAAGGTTTAATTTGATGTAACATATAATTCAATTTTTTTTACTGCGTGATGATAAGATGCTTTTAGAGCTCCAACAGATGTTCCTAAGATTTCTGCGATTTCTTCATACTTCAATTCCTCAAAATATTTCATTTTGAAAACTAATTGTTGTTTTTCTGGAAGAGTTACAATTGCTTTTTGAAGTTTGATTTGAATTTCATCTCCATCAAAATAAAGATCTGCTTTTAAATTATCGATCGTTTTATTCTGCAGATCTTCAGATGAAATTCCGCTTAATTTTGCTTTTTGCGATAAAAAAGTCAAAGCTTCATTGGTAGCAATGCGATACATCCAGGAAAAAAGTTTACTTTCTCCTTTAAAGTTTTTAAGATTTTGAAAGACTTTTACAAAAGTGTTCTGTAAAACATCGTCGGCATCATCATGATTCAAAACAATGTTTCGAATATGAGAATACAAAGGTCTCTGATAATCAGACAAGAGTTTTTGAAACGCAGTATTTTGCGTTTCGGGATTTAATAATTCTTTTATAAATTCTTTCTCGTCTATCAAACTTTTTGTTTTGTAAACTTTCTTTAATAGAAGTTAGACAGAATTTAATGTAAAAGGTTTAATGCGCCTTTGAAATTATTTAAAATTCTGAGTCTTCTTCTTGTACAGGTGTTTGCGCTGGAGCAGGAGTTGGTGCTGCTGGCTTGCGTTTTACAGGCTCTGTACGTGGTTGTTCTGTATGTGGCTCGCTTGTAGTTTCGCTAGTGCTTTCTGGAGTATAAGTCGGCTCAGCAGTAACAGGAACTACTTTTGGTTTTATTGGCAAATAAATTTCAGTCACCAATTTGGATGAAGCTTTTACATCCAATTTACTCAACGTTAAGATTTCAAGATGAGACCAGCTCAAATCTGGAATAATTTTTTGGTTGTTAATGTAAGCCGTTGTTTTTGCAATTGCTTCGTTTCTATGAGAGTAATCTCCGTTAAGAGTTGTTTTTACAGCATCAAAACCATTTAATTTTCCTGCTAAAATATCACTTCCTGAACTAGTTGAAATTTCTTTATTAATAGGTAGACAGATTGAAATCTTTGCCAAACCTGTTTTAGTGTCGTAGGTATGATAAATAATGAATGGTTTTCCGCTTGCTGCTAAACCATTTGTTTCACTAAAGTGAATAAGCTTCGGAATTACAATCCTAGCATTTTTATTTACTTTGGCAATTTCGCTAGTAAAAGTCTGTTTTATATAAGGCGTTTCTGTTTTCTTAACCACTCCGTCTACTGTAACGGCGTAAGTTTTGGTTTCGTAATCTAAATTTTTGTCAATATTAGCCAAACTTTTTTCGTAGATAGTTCCGATAACTCTGTCTGAACCTCCATGTAATGCGGTATAAATTTTAAACAGAAAGCTCATTGTTCCTTTTCCTTTCCAGGTAACTTTTGTTTTACCGTTCAAAGTATCTTTCAAAGTCCAGTTTACATCAGCTTCAGTACCGTCAAACTGCATTTTTTGGTCAATGCTTTCGCCATCTTTTGTTTTAAGAATAATAGAATTTCCTTTTCCATCAGCACCATCCCAATAAAATGTCGCACCATTTCCGCTAGTTTTATTAGTGTATGTCATTTTTATAGAAGGATCTTCAACCGACCATGATTCAAAATCTTCGTAATTTCTAAAGTCGTTTAGGTAGTTATAAACCGTTGTACGAGGAGAATTGATGACTTTACTTCTTTCTACAGAAAAATCTCCTTTTTGAGTAGCAACAAAAACAGTAAGAGCAACAAAGCTTAAAAGTGCAAAAAGAAATAAATACTTTAGAATTTTCATGGTAGGCTGTTTGGTTTCGGTAAAGTTATAAATTTATCATGACTCTTACTAATAACCCATAATGATTAGGTTTTATTTTATTGCGAGCAGAATAATTTATCGTTTCAAAAAGATTTTAATTACGAACAAAAGGACAATGAAAAGCAGAAAGGCAAGGAGTACTTTGTAATTTCCTTTATAAAAGACTTTGTGTAATTTTAAATCTTTTCGATAAGCAAATATCATGATGATTACAAAAACGATAAAAAAACATATTCCAAATTGTATTTGACCTTGACTAAACATAGTTATAAAAATTTTTGGCAAATTTAAAGATTTGTAAACGATTTGCTGCTAAATTGCCTTTTATTTCCTTCAATAAATTTCAGATTTATAAGAAAGTGACTTAAATTAGCAAAAAAAAGAAAACGACTATATGAAAAAACAACTTGACGCCGTAACTGAATTTCACACTGCTTTTAAAATTGGCCACAGCGCAACTCCAATTGCCGATGTAGGAGCAGAGAAAAAACTACTCCGTTATAATTTAATGAAGGAAGAGAATGAAGAGTATTACGAGGCGGTTCAAAATAATGATTTGGTTGAAATTGCAGATGCACTTGGAGATATGATGTATATTTTGTGCGGAACAATTATCGAGCACGGACTTCAAGATAAAATTGAGGCTGTTTTTGATGAAATTCAACGCAGTAATATGAGTAAATTAGGTGAAGATGGAAAACCCATTTATCGCGAAGACGGAAAAGTGATGAAAGGCCCAAATTATTTTAAACCTGATTTTTCGAAATTATTATAAAGAGGATTAAACGCAAAGAACGCTAAGTTTTTTTTCTGTGGTTCTGATAAGAACGCAAAGTTCGCAAAGTTTTACGTTATTTGAGTTTAGTCTTATCTCTAAGATAAAATTTAAAAATAAAGAAAAATGAAAAACCCGATAAAACTAAATTTATCGGGTTTCTTTTTTATATGGTTTTGGATTATTGAACTTTAACTGTCCATCCAAAAGTATCTTCAGAAAGTTTGTTTTGAAGACTTGTTAATTTTTCTTTTAAGAAAGAAGCATAAGAATTCTCAATTGGAGCCATTTCAAAATATTCATCTTTATAAGAGAATCCTTTGATAACGCTAATAACTGCAGCAGTTCCTGCTCCAAAGATTTCTTTTAGAGATCCGTTTTTAGCCGCTTCAACCAATTCTGAAACAATTACTGGACGAACATCAACTTTTAATCCTTCTTTTTCGGCCATTGCAATCAAACTTTTTCTGGTAACACCATCTAAAATTCTTTCGCTTGTTGGAGCTGTCAATAAAGTATCGTTGATTCTGAAGAAAACGTTCATTGTTCCCGCTTCTTCTAATTTTGTGTGCGTTGCATCATCAGTCCAGATCACTTGTTGGAAACCGTCTTTGTTTGCCAAGTTAGTTGGGTAAAATTGAGCAGCATAGTTTCCGGCAGCTTTCGCAGCACCAATACCACCATTTGCAGCTCTACTGAAATGCTCAGCGATGATTACTTTTACTTCACCTCCATAATATGCTTTTGCAGGAGAAAGTAAAATCATAAATTTATATTCGTCAGAAGGATTTGCGATAACTCCAGGACCTGTAGCAATCATAAACGGACGAATGTACATACTAGCTCCGTTTCCTCTTTGAATCCAGTCTTTGTCTAATTTCAATAATTCATTTAAACCATCCATAAAAATAGCTTCCGGAACTTCTGGCATTGCCATTCTTACAGCCGATTTATTAAAACGGTTAAAGTTTTCATCTGGTCTAAACAACCAAACATCATTATTGTCATCTTTATAAGCTTTCATTCCTTCGAAAATTGCTTGTCCATAATGGAAGACTTTTGAAGATGGATCCATTAAAATTGGAGCATAAGGCTTAATGACAGGATTTTGCCACTGTCCGTTTTTAAAATCGCATTCGAATAAATGGTCTGTAAATACAGCACCAAAACTTAAGTTGTCAAAATCTACTTCGTTTATTTTTGTAGAAGTAGCTTTAATGATTTCAATTTTGCTTGTTTGAGTTGTACTCATAGTTATGTAAGTTTTTTGTGAGATACTCTTCACTATCAGAAATCTAAAGTGACGATATCATTTAAAATGGAATTTATTGAATGCAAAATTACGTAAAAATATGTAAAATGCTTAGCGAAAATTCATTATTTGATGGTTTTGACTGAGATTTATTTATCCTATAATAAACTCAAATATTTAATTGATTTTTATAAAGATTTTATGAAAAAAGTATGGTTTTTTAAGGCTTTACGCATTAGTTTTGATTAAATTTGATTATTAAAATGGCTTGAAAACCAATAAAAAGCTATTGTAAAATTCTAAAAAAAGTGAAAAGAGAAATAATTAAAACGCTAGATGGCTCAACTACAATTCGTTTACCAGAATGGGATGAATGCTATCATTCTAAACATGGTGCCATTCAGGAAGCGAAGCACGTTTTTATTAAAAATGGTCTTTCGTTATTTGAAAATCCGATAAGTATATTAGAAATAGGTTTTGGGACTGGTTTGAATGCTTTTATAACTTTTTTAGAATCTGTTAGAAAAAAGCAGGCTATCGATTATGTTGGAGTAGAAGCCTATCCAGTTGATGCAGATGAGATTTTGGAAATGAATTATGCGGAAGAATTAGAAGCGTCGGAATTTTATAACATTTTTGAAAAAATGCATAAATCGGAATGGGATGAAAAAATAGAAATTTGCGATCAGTTCTCGTTAACCAAAAGAAAACAATTTTTTCACGAAATAAACGATTTTGAAATTTTTGATTTGATTTATTTTGATGCCTTTGGTTATCGAGTGCAGCCAGAACTTTGGAGTACAGAAATTTTTCAGAAAATGTACAACAGTTTAAAGCCAAACGGAGTTCTTGTAACTTACGCAGCCAGAGGAGTTGTTAAAAGAAGCATGATTGAAGTTGGATTTACTGTAGAAAAATTGGCATGAGCCTCCAGGGAAAAGAGAAATGTTTAGAGCCTTTAAAAACGTTTAAATGAGTTATTTAGAATAATTCTACATTGATTTATATGTTTTAAGAAAACGTATTCGTTGCTAAATTTTTTAAAAAAATAAGTTAAAAGTAGAAATTATGTTAGTTATTTGTTTAAATTTGGCTCGAGTTTAAAAAAATAGATAACCCCCGAAAATCTTATTTTATTATGTCAAAAATGATGTTTGATTACACGAAATCAATACTTGAAAGAGTTAGTTTCGATCCGATACTTTTCTGCAAAGAGTTAGAAAAAGCTATCAAAACACTGTTACCTTACGAAATGGAACAATTGCAAGAGTGGTTACTTAATTTCGTTGTTGGAAAACCAGAATTAAAACAAAGTCTACAACTAATTAAAGTATAAAAGAAAGGAGCCAAATTGGCTCCTTTTTTATTACGCTTTCTTTTGTAATGGACTAATGATTTGAACATTCTGAAAAACTATTGCACCTTTTACAACGCCAGCAATTGTAGATCTTAATGCGTCAATGATTTGCATTTTTAATTCGCTCTTTGGGTAGATCAAACTTACCTCTCGAGCAGGTTTTGGCTCCTTAAAATTACGGAGCTTCAGTTTGTCGGATTCTTTTAAGTCTAAAGTGTGCAAGTACGGAAGTAACGTTGTACCAAGGCCTTCGTCTGCCAATTTAATTAAGGTTTCAAAACTACCGCTTTGAATCTGGAAATTGTTTTGGTCGACGTCTGAGACATTTTTGCATAAATTTAAAATACCATCCCTAAAACAATGTCCGTCTTGCAATAAAAGAATTTCATTTAGGTTTAAGTCAGAAACTTCAATTTCTTCTTTCTGGAAACTTGCGTGGTGTTCCGGTATATAGGCTACGAATGGCTCAAAATACAAAACAATTTCTTTGATTTTTTCGTCTTCTAACGGAGTTGCGGCAATCGCAGCATCCAAATGTCCATTTTTTAGCTTTAGAATAATTTCCTCTGTATTCAACTCTTCGATTAAGAGTTTTACTTTCGGATATTTTTTAATGAAGTTATTCAAAAACATTGGCAAAAGCGTAGGCATAATCGTTGGAATAATACCTAAACGAAATTCTCCGCCAATAAAACCTTTCTGCTGTTCTACAATATCTTTAATACGATCCGCCTCGTTTACGATATTTTTAGCTTGATTTACAATTTTCTGTCCTATATCAGTCAGCTGAATTGGTTTTTTACTTCTATCGAAAATTAAAATATTAAGTTCTTCTTCGATTTTTTGTATTTGCATACTTAAAGTTGGCTGTGTTACGAAGCATTTTTCAGCAGCAAGAGTGAAATTTTTATGCTCAGCCACCGCTAACACATATTGCAATTGAGTTATAGTCATGTTGATAGTAATTTGTGATGCAAAAATAAGAAAATATAATTTTTATTTATGTTTATTTTAGTAAAGTTACTCTAAATTTGTAGTAAATTAGTGTAAAAAAAATAGATTATGAAGACGAATATTTTAGGATTACCAGTAAAAGAATCAGAATTATTAGTAAAAGAATTGAATGTGCTATTGTCAAATTTTCAAGTGTACTATCAAAATTTGAGAGGAATTCACTGGAACATTCGCGGAAAGCGTTTCTTTGATTTGCATGTAAAATTTGAAGAGTTATATACAGATGCACAGTTGAAAATAGATATGATTGCAGAAAGAGTTTTGACCATTGGAGGAACTCCTCTGCATACTTTTGAAGATTATATTAAAAACAATAAATTAACAGTTGGAAAGAATATTTCTAATGATGAAAAAGCAGTTCAGTTAATTGTTCATTCTTTATCAGATTTATTAAAAATCGAGAGAGAAATCTTGAACAAATCTGACGAAATTAATGATGAAGGAACCAATTCTATGATGAGTGACTTCATTGCTGAGCAGGAAAAAACGATTTGGATGATGAATGCTTGGTTAGAAGAAACTTTGTAAATAATTGTTTTTTAAATAATTAAAAGCAGAATGGAATAAAAATTGCATTCTGCTTTTTTGTTTGTGTTAAATTTCTATGAATTTTCTTTGATTTTATTTGTTTAACGCTATTTTTGTTCTGATGAAATTTATAGCCCGCATATTATTATTCATATTTATTGCCTTCTTATCGACCCCGACAATTGTTCAGGCGATTAAGAAAGGGAATAATACGGCTATATCTTTTAGTATCTCTGAGGAAGAAGTGCATAAGGAACTTAAAAACGTTATGCATCCCACTATTCTTGAGCATGAAGTTTTGATTCCGGTTTGCATCGAGAAAAAAACAATCATTTCTGAAAATATTGTCAAACTAGACAACATATCTCCGAGCATCTTTGCTCCACCACCTAACGTAGCATAATACTTCCGATTATTTCGAACTTTAGCCGCATTTCCATCGAGATGGGGTAAATCTTTAATGAATAATTTTTTTAGTATTATATTATGACAAAAAAAATCAATCTTTTTGCCAACCTCAAATCTGATTTTGCGTCAGGTTTAGTGGTTTTCTTGGTGGCTCTTCCGTTGTGTTTAGGTATTGCAATGGCTTCTGGAGCACCATTATTTTCTGGAATTATCGCAGGTGTTGTGGGTGGTATCATTGTAGGATATCTAAGCCAGTCACATATTAGCGTATCAGGTCCAGCTGCTGGGTTAACGGCTATCATTTTAACCGCAATTACCGATTTAGGAGCTTTCGATGTATTTTTAATGTCTGTTTTTATTGCTGGATTAATTCAATTAGCATTAGGATTTTTAAAGGCTGGAAGTATATCGAACTATTTTCCGACAAACGTAATTGAGGGAATGCTAGCGGGTATCGGAATTATTATTATTTTAAAACAAATACCTCACGCTTTTGGTTATGATGCGGATTTTGAAGGAGATCAGGCTTTTATTCAAAATGATGGAAGTAATTCTTTTTCATTTCTATTTGATGTTTTAAATCATATTCATTTAGGAGCTGTGGTAGTTTCTGCAGTTTCATTGGTGATTTTGTTAGCTTGGGATAAGGTTCCTTTCTTAAAAAGAATAAAACTAGTTCCTGGAGCTTTGATCGCAGTTATTGCTGGAGTTGTTTTAAACGAAATATTTATATCTACAGGAAGCACTTTGGCAATTGCAAAAGAACATTTGGTTTCTTTGCCAGTTCCAAAATCTTTTGATGACTTTAAATCAATTATAATTACGCCAGACTTCACCGCTGTTACAAATCCGCAAGTTTGGGTAGTTGCTATTACGATTGCCATAGTCGCTTCTATTGAAACGCTTTTATGTATTGAAGCTACAGACAGAATGGATGTACAAAAACGTTACACCAATACCAATGTAGAGCTAAGAGCGCAAGGCATAGGTAATGTTGTAAGTTCTCTTTTGGGAGGTCTACCAATGACTTCTGTAGTAGTAAGATCTTCTGCCAACAATAATGCAGGAGCAAAATCTAAATTGTCTGCCATAATTCATGGCGTTCTTTTATTAATAAGCGTATTGTCTATACCAGCGATTTTAAACAAAATTCCTTTGGCGACATTGGCAACAGTTTTGATTTTGGTTGGATATAAACTAGCAAAACCAGCAACCTTTATGCATTTCTGGAAAAAAGGGAAATACCAGTTTGTCCCTTTTATTGCAACTTTGGTCTTTGTCGTTGCGACAGATTTGCTAAAAGGTGTTGCGCTGGGAATTGTGATCAGTATCATTTTTGTGTTGAGAGGAAATCTGAAAAGAGCCTATGTTTTCAAGAAAGAAGAATATGAAGATGGCGATATTATTCATATAGATTTGGCTCAGGAAGTTTCATTCTTGAATAAAGCGGCAATCAAACAAACATTGGCAGAAATTCCAGAAAATTCTAAAGTAATTATTAATGCGCATGATACGGAGTATATTTCGCATGATGTTTTAGATTTAATTCGTGAATTTAAAGAAACCCGCGCAATAGATGAAAACATTAAAGTGAAGCTTAAAGGATTTAAAGAAGCTTACGAATTAGAAAATACACCCGAAAACCATAATCATGTTACGATAGAACATTACTATGATGTGGCAAAAAGGGAAGTGGTTAAAAAAGAAGTTGTTAGAGAAGAATAATTAAAAAATGGTATTTTTAAAGCCGTAGAAATGTCAAATTTTAGGTAACTTTACATTCAAGTTCTTTTTTGAGACATTCGTAGAATTAGAAATTACCACACAAAAAATAAAAAAATGAGAAAATTTTATGAGCAGTTATTAGAAAACAATAAGAAGTGGGTTGAAACTTCATTGGCAAAAGATCCTAATTATTTTGCTGATTTGGCAAAAGGACAACAACCGCCATTATTATGGATTGGATGTTCTGATAGCCGTGTTCCTGCGAACGAAATTGTTGGTGCTAAACCAGGTGAAGTTTTTGTTCACCGTAATATTGCCAATATGGTAGTGCACTCTGATATGAATATGCTTAGTGTTCTGGATTATGCTGTAAACGTTTTGAAAGTAAAACATGTTATTGTATGTGGACATTACGGATGCGGTGGTGTAAAAGCTGCAATGGGACATCAGTCTGTTGGAATTATTGATAACTGGCTTCGTCATATTAAAGATGAATATCGTTTACATGATAAATACTTAAACTCTATTGAAGATGAAACAGAGCGTTTTAATGCTTTTGTTGAAATCAATACTAAAGAACAAGTTTACAACTTAGCAAAAACATCCATTGTGCAAAATGCTTGGAAAAATGGCCAAGACTTAATGCTTCATGGGTGGGTTTACGGATTAAACTCAGGTTTTGTAACTGACTTAGATGTAAATATCGCTTCAAATGATGAGCTAGACGAAGTTTACCAATTAGATCTTTAATAGATACAAATAGAAATCGCCCTCAAAAGGGCGATTTTTTTTATTCGTTTTCGTCTAAATTCTCATTAAATGCCGATGGAAGCATTGTTGGGATAAACTTTATCAAGATTGGTAATAATAAACTTCCTCCTGGAAGTAAAAATATGGTTAGCGACGGAATGGTTTTACAAATGTCCAAAAGCTGTTTTTTTACCTTTTTCTTTTCCTTCGCATCCAAATCTCTTGTTGTAGAATAGGCGAGTAGCACCATCAATTCCTTACTTTGAACAATTTCTTTAATTAGCCTATTTTTGTTTCGTATGATTAGTTTGACTACACTGTGCGTCATTTGGTCATAAAAATGTTTAACAGGATTTGAATAATTAAAGTACGGAATTTTCTTTTTGTGGGTTGTAATAAAAGTATTGGTTGTATCCATGCTTTGCGTTACAAAATCATCAGGAACTCCCATTGTTGAGCCTAAAGAATATAGGAAATACGACTCCTCATTTTCTACAACTCCATCACTCCACAAAGCCATTCCGGCCATATCGATTAAATAGTACTGTTCAAGTCTATTTTTAAAGTATTCTAGATTTAAAGTTTCCAAAGTCTCAACTGTAACTTTCGAAAACTTTGAATAACGTATAGAAGCTTCAAAAAGTTTAATTAAAAGATCGTCGTGCTGAGATTTTACTGTTTTGGTTTTTAAAGCCAAACCAACAATTCCAAGAACCGTTTCTTCAATTCTTTTTAAATATTTTTCAGGAATTTCTCCATGCTCTAAATATTGTCTAAAGGCCAGAACATCAATAAACAATAAAGCGTTTGTCACCAAATGCGAGAAGTTTTTGCTAATGATGCTGTCATTCGTTTGAACTCTTTGGTCAATAATGTTTTCCAGAGATAGAGAAGGAGTGTCTTTTGGCAATAAAATTTTAAACAAATTAAATCCTTCTGGATTCATTTGTTTATAAAACTTTAAAACTTCAGCAATAAAATGTATAGGTTCCGAATTTCTTTTCTCTAAACAAAAAACATGATAGAGTGTGTTAAGTAAGGCAACTTTTGAAATTTCGGTTTTAAACCAGCCCTTTATCGGAATTGGGACTTGAGAATCTATGGCAATAATATGTCCGTAAATAAACCCTGTTTCTCTCACTTTATAGTAAAAGAAATCCACAGTTTCAAAAGGAATTGCTTCTGAAAACTTCTGTTCACTAAAAAATTTATCAATCCAGCCTGGTGCTGATGGGTTAATCATGGACTTAATTTTGCTGATGCAAAGCTATGTCTTTTTCTTGTTTTAGGATTCATTTTAAAATTAAATAACCGCTAGATTTTGTTAAAAATAGCGGTTATTCAAATTTTTCTTATTTAATGATTCCTGCACAAGCAACTCTTCCTCCTGCATTTCCAGTTGGCTGAGTGGTAAAATCATCTGTTCCTGCGTGTACGATTAAGCCTTTTCCTAGAACATCTTTATTACTATCTCCACATCCAATACACCATTCGTCAGTTGTTAAAGTGATAGATCCGTTCCCTTTTGCATCTGCGGTAAAGTTTCCAATATCACCCTTATGATATTCTGCAACTCCCCATTTTCCATGTTTTTTAAAAGTCGGATTCCAGTGTCCTCCAGCAGAACTTCCGTCGGCAGAACTACAATCTGCTTTTTCATGAATATGGATAGCGTGCACTCCAGGTTCTAATCCTGTTATTTTTGCTGTAAAAGTTACTTTACCATTTTTTTCAACAAAAGTAGCAGTTCCGGCAACTTTACTGTTGCTTTTTGGCTCTAACGCAACAGTTAGAGTTTTAGCATCATTTGATTTGTTATTTGTTTTACAGCCAATGATTAAGGCAGTAATTATAGCGAAAGAAACAATTAGTTTTTTCATATCTACGGGCATTTTTAATTAAAGATTAAGTAAATTTAACATAAAATAACGGAATTGATTGACTCTAAAAGTTAAAAAAAAGTCAAACTATACGTTATAATTTGATGTTGATTGAGTTAAAACCCAAAAATATTGTTTAAATTCGTGTAGGTTTTTAACGAATAATTTCTGAAAACCATTTATCTAATTCGCTCACATTTAATCCTTAATGTTATGATGAAAAAGATTTTTACCCTCGTTTTTTTTAGTTCGTTTTTAATTTCTTGCAAATGCGCAAAAACGGATGCAGTTTCTAAGCTTGATGGAACTTGGGAATTGAATTATATTTCTGGACCACGAATTACTTTTGAAGGATTATACCCAAATAAAAAACCAACCATACAATTTGATACCAAAACAAATCAGGTTTCTGGTAACGCAAGCTGTAATTCATACACAGGGAAATTGCTTGTTGATGGCAACAAAATTGATTTTACTCAGCCAATGGCAGTAACGAAAATGATGTGTTTGGATGGATTGCAAGGTGAGCAAACTTATTTGAGTACGCTTCAGAAAATAACTTCTTACGATATTACAGATGATGGTAAAACTTTGAATTTCATTTCTGGAGATATTGCAATGATGCGTTTTACTAAAAAATAGTCTTATGGAAACTAGATTATGTATCTTCCTGTTTCTGATTGTTTTCAATTTTTCAGCTTCTGCACAAGAAAAGACAAAAAAAGAACTCAAGCAAGAAAGAGAATTAAAGAAACAAAACGAAATTAAAGCGCTTATAGATGCTCAAAACTTTGTTTTTGAGGCTCAAAAAGCAACGCCTCAAGGTGGCCGATTACTTCAATTGGACTATAATACTTATTTTTTAAAGTTTAAGGCCGATAGTGCAACTTGCGATCTTCCTTTCTTCGGACGCGGTTATAATGTTGGTTATAATGGTGATGGCGGAATAAAATTTGAAGGCAAGCCTGAGAACATTAAAGTCGAAAATAAAAAAAATAATACTATTCTAAAAGCAACAGTAAGAGGTGCTAATGATGTATATGATTTGACGTTTTCTATCTTTTATAACGGAAACACAACACTTTCTGTAAGCAGTAATAATCGAGGTCCAATTAGTTATGATGGAGTAATATATGCTCCAAAAACAGCAGAGAAACAATGATGTAATTCAATACTAAACTTGTCACAAATTCGTCTGAATATATGGTAAGAATCTTTTTATGGTTAGTAAAGTGGCAGTTTTCGGTTTTGTTTTTCTTTTTTGGTGTGTTCAGCGTATTTGGTCAGGATTTGGAACCCAGAGCTTATGCTAATGTTCCTAAAGGTCTAAACGTAATTGCGGCGGGGTATGTTTTTATGAATGGAAATGTGCTGACAAATCCTTCTCTGCCCATAAAAGATTTTACACTTCAAAGCCACAATATGGCTGTAAATTATATCAGAACTTTTGGGTTGGCAGATAAACTGGCTCGTATACAGGTAGCGCTGCCTTTTACGTTTATGGATGGATCTGCTGTAATTAGTGATCAGTTGGTTACTGGCTCTAGAACTGGTTTTGCAGATATGAAAGTGCGTTTAGGAATTAATTTGCTAGGTTCTCCTGCACTTGATAAATCTGAATTCAGAAGTTTTGAGCAAAAAACAATTCTTGGAGTCAGTTTGGTTACTTCAATCCCAACAGGAAGGTATTATGGCGATAAACAAGTAAACATTGGAACAAACCGTTGGGCTTTTAAGCCCGAAATAGGGGTATCGAAAAGGTTTGCTCACATTTATGCTGAGGCCTATGGCGGGGTGTGGTTTTATACGGATAATAATGATTATCTAGGGAAAAAATTAGAGCAAAAACCAACCTATAGCCTTCAGGCGCATGCAAGCTATTATTTTAAAAACCAAATGTGGGTTGGTTTTAATACGACTTGGTTTTTTGGAGGTAGAACTATTGCTGATGGAGTTTCAGATGATAGCCAAATTGATAATTGGCGGGTGGGCGGAACTTTTTCTACTCCAATTGCAAAAGGACAGTCGGTTAGATTTCAATATCATATTGGAGCCTATACCAATAACGGACTAAATTATTATGCTCTTTCAGCGGTTTACCAATATTCATTTTTTTAAAACCTGTTGATCGTTTAATGTGTTTAAAATCAGTATATTTGAGTATGCATATATTTTTAAAAACAAATTTAAAATTGAAACTATGAAAAAATTAAGTCTTATTCTTATCATGGCGATAGCCTCATTTTCATCTTATGCGCAATCTTCTTATAAAGAAGATTTGGAAGTAGTACAAAGTGTTTATGGAAAATCTAAAGCTGAATTGGTAAAACAGTACATGAATTTATCTGATGCGCAGGCAACAGCTTTTACTAAAGTTTACGATAACTATGAAACGTCGCGAAAAGCTTTAGGGCAGACTAAGTTTCAATTGATAAATGATTATGCGGCCAATTATGAAACTTTAACCGATGAAAAAGCGGATCAATTGGCTAAAGCAACTTTGAAAAACCATATTGATTACGAGAAATTGTACTCTAAAACTTATAATCAGGCAAAAAAAGCGATTGGTGCTATAAATGCAACAAAGTTTATTCAGCTTGAAGTATATCTTCAAACCATAATAAGAAGCGAAATTTTAGAAGCAATTCCGTTTATTGGAGAATTAGATAAGAATAAGGTAATGTAAATTGTTACGATTTTTATAAAAGTAAAATGGGCTGTCTCAATTTTGAAACAGCCCATTTTATTTTATTTTTCAGTTTTAACTTTATAAATTTCATTTACCATTCCGTCGCGGAAACTATCCAAAGTAAGTTCCCAAAACATAATTCCACCTAATTTTTTTGCTTTTGCATATTCAGCTTTAGCTTTGATCGATTTTAAATCATCAGATGTTGCAAAAGTTTTCGTTGAAGCATTGTACCAATATGGTGCTTGAGCTTTTTCATCATAAAAATATTTCCAGCCGTTAGCCTCTGTGTATGTTGTAGCATAGTTTTTAAAATCAACACCTTGAAAATGCTCTCCAGATTGATACAATCCGTTATTGATGTTTTCTACGTTCTTCCATTGTCTAGTATAGAATGCACCTCCAATTACTAACTTTTCAGCAGGAACGCCTGCTTTTAGTAAAAACTCAACAGCTCTATCTGTAGATTCTTCTTTTGGATTTGTGCTGTATAATGGCGTATGATGACCAGTAACTTTTGAATATCCGTTTACTAAATCGTAGCTCATAATATTAATGCGGTTTACATAAGGAGCTACAGCTTTCCAGTCTATAGACTCATCTAAACATTTTTGGAAACCTCCCGCAGCAAAACTTAGTTCATATTTTTTTCCTAATGTTGAACGTAAAATTTTAAGAAGTTCTGTAAAATTAGGTTTATCAGCAGCTTGGTATAAATGTCCAGGAAGTCCTTCAATTGATGGATATTCCCAATCTAAATCTAAACCATCAACTTTAAAATAATCGCTTACTTCTTTGACAGATTTTGCAAATTTTAAGCGTCCTTCAGCAGTTGAAAATGCTTCCGAGCATGGCTCACAGCCTCCCCAGCCACCAAGAGATAAGATAATTTTAAGTTGCGGATTTTTTGCTTTAAGCGAAACCAAATGTTTGATAGTAATAGAGTCTTTAGCTGAATCAACGCTCAATTTCCCATCTTTTAGATGGCAAAAACTAAAGATAATCTGGTTTAATTTGCTGACCTCATATTGGTCAATGAGTTTAGAATCGCCAGTATAGTAGGCAATAATATCCATTTTTTTGTTTTTCTGTGCAAAAGTGGTTGTAATACCAAAACACAGCAAAAAGGATGCGATTAGAGTAATTTGTTTCATTATTTTGTTTTTTTATAGTTTTTAGAATGTTAAATATACTGTAATACATTTAATATTTTACATCGTAAATGCTCTAGAAAGTTAATTTTAACGAATATTTTGCAAATTTCTGCAAAAATATTGCGTCTTGTAAGTGATGTCTTTCATGGAAAATTACAAAAAAATAAGCCCGCGCAGTTTCGGACTTGCGCGGGCTTAAACAAATTAAAAGCTAAAAACTATTTGATATTAGAAGCAGTAATTATCTTCTGCTACTAATTTCGCTGCAATTTTTTCTCTCAATGCCACAACGTTTGGAAGATTAGTATATTTAGTGAAACGTTTAAGTCCCATTAACATCATACGTTGTTCGTCACCTTCAGCGAACGAAGCAATTCCTTCTTTTCCTCTTAAGTTTACGATATCTACAGCTTTATATAAGTATAATTTTGCCATAGCGATTTGCTCCTGAACTTTATCTTCACCTTGAGCTTTTGCTAATTTTTCAGTTCTCAAAATTGTACTTTCAGCCATGTAGATTTCGATTAAGATATCAGAAGCTGCCATTAATAATTGTTGGTGAGCATCTAATTCATGACCATATTTTTGAACAGCGCTACCAGCAACCATTAAGAAAACTTTTTTCAAGTTAGCTACGATTACTTTTTCTTCTGCAAATAATTCAGAGAAATCAGGCGTATCAAAAGATGGAATTCCCATTAATTCTTCCTGAACTTTCATTGCTGGTTCAAGTAAATCAACGTGTCCTTTCATTGCTTTTTTGATCAACATACCTACAGAAAGCATTCTGTTGATTTCGTTTGTTCCTTCATAGATACGAGCGATACGAGCATCTCTCCAAGCACTCTCCATTGGAGTGTCTTCAGAGAATCCCATTCCACCAAAAATCTGAATTCCTTCATCAGAACAAGATTGAACGTCTTCAGAAACTGCTACTTTCAAGATAGAACACTCGATAGCATATTCTTCAACACCTTTCAATTCAGCTTCTTGGTGGCTAGTTCCTTCAGCTTCACGAGCAGCGATTCTGTCTTCGATATCTTTTGCAGCACGGTAAGAAGCACTTTCTCCAGCATAAGCATTCGTTGCCATTTCAGCTAATTTAGAACGGATAGCTCCAAATGATGAAATAGAAGTATTGAACTGAATTCTTTCGTTAGCATATTTCACAGCTCCAGAAGTAACTCTTCTTTGCGCATCTAAACAAGCCGCAGCCAATTTAATACGACCAACGTTTAAAGCATTCATTGCAATTTTAAAACCGTTTCCTCTTTCAGATAACATGTTTTCAACTGGAACTTTTGTTTCGTTGAAGAAAACCTGACGAGTAGAAGAAGCACGAATTCCTAATTTATGCTCTTCTTCATTCATAGAAATTCCGTTTGAAGGATCGTTTTCTACGATGAAACCTGTAATATTTTTATCATCTCCAATACGAGCAAAAACGATGAAAACGCTACAGAAACCTGCATTCGAAATCCACATTTTTTGTCCTGTAATTAAATAATGAGTTCCGTCTTCAGATAAAACAGCTTTTGTTTTTCCTGAGTTAGCATCAGATCCTGCGCCTGGTTCAGTTAAGCAATAAGCTCCAAACCATTCTCCAGTAGCTAATTTCGGAACGTATTTTTTCTTTTGTTCTTCAGTACCGTAAAGTGTAATTGGCATAGTTCCAATTCCTGTGTGAGCACCAAAAGCAGTTGAGAAAGAACCTGTTGCTCCAGAAATGTAGTCACAAACCAACATTGTAGAAACAAATCCCATTCCTAATCCGCCGTATTCTTCAGGAACCGCAACTCCAAGAAGTCCTAGTTCGCCCGCTTTACGCATAGAAGATTCTGTATAAGCGTAATCTTTCTTTTCGAAACGATCTTTATGCGCCCATAATTCTTTGTCAACGAACTCTTTTACAGAGTCACGCATCATTAACTGCTCTTCCGAGAAATCTTCTGGTGTAAAGATATCCTCGCATTTTGTTTCTTTAACTAGGAATTGACCTCCTCTTGTTTTGTCGCTCATGACTTTTTTGTTTTTTAGATTGATAGGATGAAAAAGAGGCAAGAAGCAAGAAGAAAGATTTTAACCTAACTTATTGATGAAGCCTGTAGTCATCTTTTGAAATTCAATTATTTTGTTTTCTAATTTTTCTGTTTTTTCTTTTGTTAGATAGTCGTTTTGATAAGCTATTAACAATTGTGTTTGTAATTCAAATGAAGATCCTAAACTAATATTCAAATAATGCTGAAAGTGTTTGTTTCCTCTGTTAGAGCCTTCGGCAATATTGGAAGGCATTGAAACAGAACATCTATTCATTTGATTTGACAAACTATAAGTTTCTGATTTTGGAAAAGTGGCAGTTAGTTTATAGATATCATTTGTAATCTCCATAGCTAAAATCCAAATTTTCAAATTCTTAAAATTATGTTTCATGTTTTTTTGAGGCAAGATAAGAAGAAAAAATAGAAGTAAGTTTTTTACTACTTTTAAAAACGCACTTTTAGAATTTCTACATTCCAAATGTAAGTCTTGCTTCTTGCTTCTTTCCTCTCAAAAAAACTACAGCACTTCGTAAATACCAGCGCTTCCTTGCCCAGTTCCCACACACATACTCACGATTCCGTATTTATTACCTCTACGTTTCATCTCGTCAAATAACTGAACAGAAAGTTTAGCTCCTGTACATCCCAGAGGGTGACCTAAAGCGATTGCTCCACCGTTTACGTTTACGATATCTGGGTTTATATTTAATTCTCTAGTAACTGCTAAAGCTTGTGAAGCAAAAGCCTCGTTTAATTCAATTAACTCAATATCGTTTAATGTTAGACCAGCTTGTTTCAAAGCTTTCGGAATTGCTTTTACAGGACCGATACCCATAATTCTAGGTTCAACACCAGAAGAAGCAAAGTTTACCAAACGTGCAATTGGCTCAAGGTTTAATTCTTTTACCATTTCTTCGCTCATGATTAAAACGAATGCAGCGCCGTCGCTCATTTGAGAAGAGTTACCAGCAGTTACGCTTCCGTCAGCAGCAAAAACGGGTTTTAAACCTGCCAAAGCTTCTTTAGAAGTTCCAGCTCTTGGCCTTCGTCTTTATTTACAACGTATGATTTAGTTTCTTTTTTACCATTTTCATTGATGAAAGTCTGCTCAACAGTAATAGGAACGATTTGTTTGTCAAATTTACCTTCTGCTTGCGCTTTTAATGCTTTCATGTGAGAGTTGTAAGCAAACTCATCCTGATCTTCTCTTGAAATTTTATATTGGTTGGCAACCGCTTCCGCAGTTAAGCCCATTCCCCAGTAATAATCTTCGTGACCTGCAGCAGCAACTTTATAATCTGGAGTTGGTTTGTAACCTCCCATCGGAATATAACTCATACTTTCTGCACCACCAGCAATGATACAATCTGCCATTCCTGATTGGATTTTAGCCGTCGCCATTCCGATAGTTTCTAATCCAGAAGCGCAGTAACGATTTACAGTTACACCAGGAACGTCTTCCACTTTTAATCCCATCAAAGAGATCAAACGTCCAACGTTAAGACCTTGTTCTGCTTCCGGCATGGCATTTCCTACCATAACGTCGTCGATACGTTTTTTATCGAAATTAGGCAGTTCATCCATCATAAACTGAATGGTTTCTGCAGCTAATTCATCGGGTCTTTTAAATCTAAAAACACCTTTTGGAGCTTTTCCAACTGCTGTTCTATATGCTTTTACTATATATGCTGTTTTCATTTATAAAATGTATTAAGATTGGTGTATTAAGTATTAAGACTGCCAATCGATATAGTTATTATTTTTTTAGAGATCTTTGAAGCGCAAAATTCATGTTGCTGACTTCTACTAATTCATTTATTATAGTTGATATTTTTTCTTCAGCTATTAATTTCAAACGTTTTGAAATCATTAATTGAGTAATTAATTCATAAGTTGAACCATTTGCAATTCCTAAAAAATGCGCAAACTCATTGTTAGAATTTCTTCCAGAGCCTTCCGCTATATTTGAAGGAATAGATACTGCACATCTTTTTATTTGACTTATTAAGTTAAATTTTTCATCTGACGGTAATTCTGCACAAACTTTGTATACGTTTTCTACTATATCCATAGCTTTTTGCCAGATTTTCAACTTTTCAAATTGATGCATAATTCTTTTTAATCTTAATACTTAATACTCAAATCTTAATACTCAAATACTAATTTCTAAGCGGTTTTCCTTTAGTCAACATGTACTGGATTCTTTCTAAAGTCTTACGCTCTGTACATAAACTCAAGAAAGCTTCACGTTCGATATCTAATAAATATTGTTCAGATACTAAAGTTGCTTCAGATAAATCACCACCAGCCATTACATAAGCCAGTTTGTTAGCTATTTTCTTATCGTGCTCAGAAATATATTTTCCAGCTTGCATTTGATCTGTTCCTACTAAGAACATACCCAAAGCTTGTTTTCCTAAAACTTTAATATCGTTTCTTCTGATTGGTTGTGTGTAACCAGCTTCTGCCATTAGCAAAGCATGTTTTTTAGCTTCCGCAATCTGACGATCTTTGTTTACTACGATGACATCTTTTCCATGTTGTAAAAGTCCAGTGTCAAAAGCTTCGTATCCAGAAGTCGAAACTTTAGCCATTGCGATTGTCAAGAAATACTCTTGAAGAACATTCAATTCCACATCGTTTTTGCGGAATAAATCTGATGCTCTTAATGTCATTTCTTTAGAACCACCACCACCAGGGATAACTCCAACACCGAATTCAACTAATCCCATATACGTTTCTGCAGCAGCAACCACTTTATCAGCATGTAAGCTCATTTCGCATCCACCACCAAAAGTCATTCCGTGAGGTGCTACTACAACTGGAATAGAAGAGTAACGAACACGCATCATTGTATCTTGAAACAATTTAATTGCCATGTTCAATTCGTCGTATTCCTGCTCAACTGCCATCATGAAAATCATTCCGATATTAGCCCCAACAGAGAAATTCGCTGCTTGGTTTCCAATAACTAAACCTTGATATTCTTTTTCAGATAAGTCGATTGCTTTATTGATAGCTTGCAGTACATCGCCACCAATGGTATTCATTTTAGATTGGAATTCTAAGTTTAAGATTCCATCTCCTAAATCCTGAATGATTGCACCGCTATTGCTCCAAACTTTTTTGCTTTCGCGGATGTTGTTTAGAATAATGAATGAATCTTGTCCAGGAACTTTTACTTGTGATTTTGTTGGAATGTTATAGAAATAAGTTGCTCCTTCTTTTACAGAGTAGAAACTTTCGCTTCCAGAAGCTAACATTTCATTAACCCATGCAGCAGGCTCTAAACCTTCCGCTTTCATAATTTCAATTCCTTTCGCAACACCAATAGCATCCCAGATTTCAAATCGGACCATTTTCCCATCCAAAACCAGCTTTCATGGCATCGTCAATTTTGTATAATTCGTCTGAGATTTCAGGAACTCTGTTTGATACATAAGCAAACATTCCAGCGAAACTCTTACGGTAGAATTCTCCCGCTTTGTCTGTTCCTTTAACTAAAACTTTAAAACGATTAATAGGTTTATCGATAGTTTTTGTTAGTTCAAGCGTAGCAAAATTTGCTTTTTTGGCAGCACGGTATTCTAATGTATCTAAGTCAAGAGAAAGAATATCTTTATCTACTTTTTTGTAGAAACCTTGTCCAGTTTTACTTCCTAACCAATTATTTTCCATCATTTTGTTGATGAAATCAGGAAGTTTGAACAATTCGTGTTGTTCGTCATTCGGGCAGTTTTCGTAAATACCGTTGGCAACGTGTACCAAAGTATCCAATCCAACAACGTCAACGGTACGGAAAGTAGCCGATTTTGGACGACCGATAACTGGTCCTGTCAATTTATCAACTTCTTCAATTGTTAATCCCATTTCTTTTACTAAGTGGAATAAACTTTGGATTCCGTAAATACCAATTCTGTTTCCAATAAACGCCGGAGTATCTTTAGCAACAACAGAAGTTTTTCCTAAGAATTTAGATCCGTATTCGTTTAAGAAATCCAATACTTCAGTAGAAGTTTTTGGACCAGGAATAATTTCAAATAATTTTAAGTAACGCGCAGGGTTAAAAAAGTGAGTTCCGCAGAAGTGCTGTTGGAAATCTTCGCTTCTTCCTTCACTCATAAAGTGAATTGGAATACCAGAAGTATTAGAAGTAACTAAAGTTCCAGGTTTACGGAATTTCTCGATTTGTTCAAAAACTAATTTCTTAATGTCTAAACGCTCCACAACAACCTCGATAATCCAGTCAACATTAGCAATTTTTGCCATATCATCTGTCGTATTTCCAGTCGTAATTCTGTTTGCGAATTTCTGACTGTAAATAGGAGATGGTTTTGATTTTAATGAATTCGCCAAATGTTCGTTTACCACACGGTTGCGAACGGCTTTACTTTCAAGTGTTAATCCTTTTTTAGCTTCAGCTTCGGTCAGTTCACGCGGTACAATGTCCAGAAGTAAAACTTCGACACCAATGTTAGCAAAATGACAAGCTATACCTGAACCCATAATTCCGGATCCAATTACAGCAACTTTTTTAATTGTGCGTTTCATACTTGTTATTATTTGTTTGTAGGAGAAAATAAATGCTTTTTAAAAACTATTTATTTTCTGTGTTTTCTGTTTGATTAAATATGTTTTTATCGTGAATCAGTTCATTGATAATTTCAGAAACCTCGATAAAATGATTCAGTTTTTCTTCCGAAACATGTTTTCTTACCATTTCATTAAATTTCAGAACTGTATTTTTAGATAAATCTCTTTTTTCTTTCCCAAAATCGGTCAGATAGATTAAAACACCTCTTCCGTCGCTTGGGTTTTTCTTGCGAACAATTAAACCTTTTTCTTCCATAGATTTTAAAGTTCTTGTTAAGCTGGTGGCTTCCATACCCATTCTATGCAGAGCCGTTGATGGAGTTCCTTCTTCCTTGTCCATACTTAAAAGAGCAAATCCTGTCGCCATTGTTGCATCATATTTTGCAGCCTCTTCATTATACATTCTTGAAACAGCTTGCCATGTCGCTCTTAAAATATAATCTATCGTTTTGTCTTTCATAGGTAACTATATCGATTTCAAATATAATTAAAAAATACTATGCATGCATATAATTTTTTAATAATTTTTTGGTTAGTTATAAAATATCCCTGATTTAGAGGGTTTTGGTGGTTTATTTTAAGTGTAATATACTATTCTTTTTTTAGATTTTAACATTTTTAATGCGGTAAAAATCTTTTTTTAATTTTTAAAAAGCATTTATTTCTGTATTCTGTAAAAAATCATGCATTTATTTCAGTTGGTTTTTCAGATTCGTAGCGCGAAATAGCCTCTTGAAGGGTCTTTTTCATACGATTTCTCAGACTTTCAGGTCTTAAAATTTCCAGACAGCTTCCAAAACCCAAAAGAAGCCTTTCCATTTCATAATTTGGTATTACATATATATGTATAATAACACTCCCGTCTTCATTTTCCTTAATTAATCGCTGAGACGTGTGCAAAGGTTTAGTGAGTACATAAGGTGCATTTGACGCATCTACCCACAATTCAATTCGTCTTGCATTCAATCCCGAATTTACCGTAACACCAATGACATCTTTGTAATAAATGTCAGCATCAAAATCTTCTTCTAGATAAGGATGATTAAAATCGTAATCAATAGAAATGATTCTGTCCAAAGCTAAATTGGTAATCGGCTGTGAGGCTTTTTTCTTTCCGATTAAAAACCAGCGATTGTTAAACTCTTTTAGTATAAAAGGATGAAAATGGAATTTTGTTTCTTCTCTGGATTTAAAAGATTTATAAGTAATAATGAGAACCATTTTCTTGATAATCGCCTGATATATTTCGTCCAGATAATGAAGTCCTTTTAATTTCTCATTTTTATCCAGGTAAATTACAGGTTTGGTATGTGATTTTTCGGAATAGATTTTATCTTCCAATCGCTGTAGAATATCCGAAACATCATTAAATAAAGAGAAATCTTTAAACTGTTTCAGCATAGAAACCGTTTCCGTCAAAACATTCATATCGGTTTCCGTCAGCGGAATATCGGTTATCGAAAAATCTTCGTCTTCATATTTATAATACTTTTTATCGTAAACCACGATCGGAGCGTTATATCCCAGTTTTTCACTTCGCATCAGCTGAATGTCCATCTGAATGGTTCGCTTACTGATTGGATTCTGTCTTCCTTCATATTCAAATAAAGCTTCAGAACATTCTTCGATTAAATCTTCGAGTGTCCATTGTCTGTATTTATTCTGTAGGCATTTATCGATGGTTTTGTATCTAATTAGGGCGTTTTTGTTTTGTGACATTTTTGTGTTGTTTTGCCACAAAGGCGCGAAGGCGCAAAGTTTTTTAATTCAATGATTATTAAGATTTGTTTCACGCAGATTAAAAATGATTTAGGCAGATTCAGCAGATTATTTTAAAAATAAAATCTTTTTAGATCTGCTCAAATCTGTAAAATCTGCGTGAAACAAAAAAACTTTGCGACTTTGCGACTTTGCGAGATTCAATTTTTAGCTTAATAACTTTATTTCTTTCTCAATATTAGCCCGAGCTTTTCCCTCATATAAATTCCTAAATTCCTCGGTCTGAAAAATAAATTCGTTTTCCAGAAAATGCTTCAACGCTTTTGCGCGACCGGGTTTGTATAGAAAATCAGGATAAATGCGATATTCTTTTCTAATTTGTTCAAAGTAGATTTTATAATCATCCCAATCTTTAGCGAGGATTTTTAAATCAAAATCGATTAACCAATTGATATCTTCAATTGCATTTTGCTGATGCTGTTGTGTAGCACAAATCGCATCAAAAACCAATTCTTTATTCAGGCTGACATTTTCAGGTAAAATTGCCAAAGCATATTCGGAACTTTTGAGTTCATTGTCTTTTTTGGAAGCCGAATAAACAAAATCATGATAAAAAATAGAAAATAATATTTCGTTTGGATTTTGAAGTTTATCGCGATAGGTTTCAAAACTGGAAATCATTTCTTTTAAATGGGTAAGATTATGATAATGTCTTGATTTTTTGGAATATGCCTTTTCTAAATCCAGCCAGTTTTGCTGAATTTCATTTGCTGAAAAGCCAACATTTGAGAGTAAATCAGAATAAATTTCCTTTAAATTCATCTTGTTTTTTACTCAAATTTAAAATTCTTTTTTTACTGCGCAAAATAATTGCGTAGTAGTTTTGAAATCTTTGTAATGTTAAAACGAAACAGTTATGAGAAGTATTAAAATTTATTGTAGAGAATGTGAAGTTGAGTTGACTTCTGAGTTAAACGAAGTGCTGGAATCCACATTGCGTTGGGAAGACTATGATCAGAGTATAATTGCAAAAAGTAAATTTTCATTTTTAAAGAATATAGAATCAAACAAAAACGATATTGTAGTTGCTATTGATGATTATAATCTTATAAATCATGCTGATAAAAATAGATTTTATGGATGTTGCGGAAGTGATGGTACAAACGGATTAAATAAACTTTGTATCAATGGTCATGAAGTAGCGACTGAATTTTCAGATTGTTGGACAGGACATTATATCGAGTTTGATGATGATAAAATATTTATTAGTGAAAAAAATCACTAACACTATTCAAAAAATTGGAAGAAAAATTCACTACGCAAAATAACTGCACACTAGTTTTAAAATCTTTGTTCAGAAATAAAAACAAACGTTCATAGAAATAGAAAAAAGAATAAAACAGGTCAAGTTTGAGTTACTTCGAAAACACTTTCCAATGTACACACTTAAACCATTACCTTTTTATTTTATAATCATAATTGGGGCAGTAGCTCAGTGGTAGAGCAGGTAGTTTTGAAATTATCAATTAAAGGTCAATCAAAATTTACTTCTTACACTTTTAATGTCCGTGTCGTGGGTTCGAATCCCACCTGCTCCACAATTAATGGTCAATTAAAACTTACTTCAGAAAATTGGTACTCCGGTTCGAGTCCGGCAAGTTTTAAAATCATCATTAATAAAAAAACGAGGGTCAAAATTAGCTTACTTCTTGGGGAAACCCGCAAACCAATTTGAATCAGCTAATTCATTACACTCCAATTTCAGGTCAAGTGTTTCTTACTTCAAAAATCTTTTAGGTAGAACTCAGAAACACCATTATCTAAATTTTAAAAATTAAAAAAAATGAAAACAAAAGAATTATTAAAAATCAGTTTACGCCAAAATGCTATTTTCATTCCATCAGAAATGATTACGAATGACGTTAAAAATTTATCAGGAACAACATCCGTTTTATTGGCTAATGTTTCAAAACTTGGATTTACATTTTCTGAAACTTTACTTCACGCTTTAAACAACGTGAGCCCAACTTATAAAATCGAAGTTTTAGAAGTTCTAAGAGAAGTTTTAGGAACAGATAAAAACTGGACGCCATTGGTAAAAGAATGGAATATTCCAACAGGCGAATCTGTTGTAGATCATATTATCACGTATTTCGGAAATGTTTTTAAAACTAAAAACGGAACAACTTTACAATGCGGTCATATTATCCCAGATAATACTTTTCCATTAGAAAGATACAACGGTTGTCCGTTCTGCGGAACTCCGTTTGAATTCGGTAAACTGGAAAATATCGGACAAGGAAGCAAATTGAAAATGCTGGAATTGTGGACAGAAAAAGATTTAAATGATTTCTATATATCGTTATTGCAATCTAAAACCGCTTTAGACGCTACTCAGGTAGATAGTTTAAAAATGGCGATGCAATATTTGCCTTTACCAAAAACCGAGGTAGCAATGAAGGAAACTTTAATGCTGGTGATTGATCTATTGATCGAAAATGGTAAAGAAGACGAAGCGTCTCAGTTTTTGAAAACACCAACCGATATCTTACGATACTTATGGTATAAAAACACAGGAATGCTTCAGATTATTGAGCCAAAAACGATTATCAAAAGAACATCAAAAAATGCTCAGCATTTCCATAATGTTTTAGATTCAAGCGTTCAGGCCAGAATTGCATCTCAAAAAGATTTGAAACTAAAATATTCCCGAAAAGAGTGTTTAATGGTGGCAAATTGGTTGAATAATATGAATATGGATGTTGAAGCGATGTGCGAAACCATGCATCCAAAAAGAGGAATGTGGGTTCGTTTTATCCGTGCACTGCGTTTGGCAGAATACAGCAAAAGAAAAGGATTCGAGAAATTGAACTTCTTAATGGATGTATTCTACAACCAAGTGTACGATGTTTGGCAAAGTAAAGTAGATTCGTCAAGATTGAAATTTGATGCCGATAAAACGTTTGCTTTATTGAAACAGCGCCCAGGATTGTTTGCTCGTTCGTTATTTTCGAATATGCTTTGGTTTGGAGCAGAGGAAACGATTGCTCATTTTGAAGAAATCATCGATAAAGTTCCGGCTCGATTGGTGTTTACTTTAAACATGTATGCTCAAAATTATTTTGATAAAAACATGCAGAGAAGTGTGAAACCTTTGGGTGGAACCAACAAACGAATTGAAGCAAATGCTTTATTGAAGTTGTACGAAGATTTTCAGTTGGAGGCAATGAAAAATCAAATCGAAGAATTGTGTCTTTTAGCCATGAAAAAACGATTTGCGAAAATGGCGAACACCAACAAAACAATCTATATCGATCCGCAATTGTTTAACATTCCGGTTTCTATAGGAGACCGAAGCGAGACAGTTCAGGATTTGCCAGTTGCTTTAATGGGAACACGTTTCCCAGTTGAAGGTAGCGAAGTGCGATTGTTTATGCAATGGGGTAAAGATTTGCCAGCGCAACATTTAGATATGGATTTGAGCTGTCATATCGCTTATGAAGATAAAGCCGATATTTGTTCTTTTAGCCGATTAACCACAACAGGTTGTCAGCATAGTGGAGATATCCGAAGCATTCCAAATAAAATTGGAACAGCCGAATATATCAACATCAACATCGACGAATTGGCGAAAGCGAAAGCAAAATTTGTAACTTTTACTTGCAACGCGTACAGCAACGGAAGTATTACGCCAAATTTGGTTGTAGGTTGGATGAACAGCAAACACCCGATGAAAATTTCGGAGAAAACGGGTGTAGCATACGATCCGTCGTGTGTAGATCATCAGGTTCGTGTGACGCAGAATGTTGCCAAAGGTTTGGTTTTTGGAGTGTTGGATGTAGCCAAAAGAGAAATCGTTTGGTTAGAAATGACTTTTGGAGGTCAGGTTGTAGGCGGACTAGATTTCAAAGGCGTTCAGGCGTTGTTGTCAAAACTAAACAGCAAATTGAATATTGGTAGTTTGTTACAGCTTAAAGCGGAAGCTCAAGGTTTAACGATTACTGAAAATGAAATTGCTGATGAGGTGTATACAGCGCAATGGGCGATGAATCCTGCGGTTGTGACGCAATTGTTGGTGGATTAGTTGCAAAGTTGCAAAGTGACAAAGTGACAAAGTAACAAAGGTTTGTAGAGGTGCACTGCTGTGCGTCTCCGCAAAGATTGGTAAATTTAATCACGCAAAGACGCGAAGTCGCAAAGTTTTTTTAAGCGACAGATTATGAGGATTAAAAGGATTATTAAAAAATCGGCAGAATCTGCAATCCCGATAGCTATCGGGAGCGGGAAAAAATCTTTGAAATTACTGTAACCACACAGTTTGTCAATTCGACCGAAGGGAGAAATCACACGCGGGATTTGACAAAGATTGGCGACGTTCTGTGCGGAGTTTCTAGTGTGATTTCTCCTTACGTCGAAATGAAAAAAAATCCTTTTTAATCCTCATAATCTGTGGCTTAAAAAAGAAAAATCTTAGCGTCTCTGCGACTTTGCGAGAAATAATAAAACTACGCAAAATAACTGCGCAGTAGTATTTAACCTTTGTACTATCAAAATAGAAAGAAAAATGAAAACACAAATAAACGGTACAGATATATTAGAATTAGGATTCCCAGAAGGAAAAATAATCGGAATCGCCTTAAAAATAAACAGCAAAAGAAACGGATTCACAAGAGACGAAATGATTACCAATTTTAAAAACGTCTTAGAAACTCCGGAGAATTATATAGACGATAAAATCTTCAGCAAACTAGCTGTGGCTTTAATCGAAAAATCGAATGAAAAACCAGAAGATTTTATTGCTTTAAACGAAAATCCGAATGCGTATTCGGCTTACGGATTAGATCATATCGAAGATGGAGCCAGAAAACAAATGGAAGTTGCCATGAAATTGCCTGTTACGGTTGCAGGAGCTTTAATGCCAGATGCGCACCAAGGTTACGGATTACCGATTGGCGGAGTTTTAGCCACAAAAAATGCTATTATTCCGTATGGTGTTGGCGTTGATATTGGGTGTAGAATGGCATTGTCGGTTTATGATATTCCAGAAGATTTTTACTTTGAAAACGAAGCTAAATTCAAAAGAGAATTAATTGCGAATTCTATTTTTGGAGCAGGTCACGGATTTCACGGTCAGTACAAATCTGATCATGCGGTTTTGGAGAATGAGACTTTCAATATGAATCCGTTTGTGAAGAACTTGAAAGATAAAGCCTGGTCGCAATTAGGATCTTCAGGTGGTGGAAATCACTTTGTGGAATTCGGAATCATGGAATTTGCGCAAGACGATGCGGTTTTGAATATCCCAAAAGGAAAATATGTCGCTTTGTTAACGCATTCTGGTTCACGCGGAATGGGAGCAACCATTGCGGGACATTATACTAAAATCGCCAAAGACGAATGTAAACTTCCAGAAGTGGCAAAAAACTTGGCGTATTTAGATATGAACTCACAGTTAGGTCAGGAATATTGGCTGGCGATGAATTTGGCGGGAGATTACGCTTCGGCTTGTCATGAGATTATCCATAACAAAATGGAACGCGCTCTAGGAGCGACGATTTTAGCCAAAGTCGAAAACCACCATAATTTTGCCTGGAAAGAAATCTGGAACGGCGAAGAAGTGATTGTACATAGAAAAGGAGCAACTCCAGCCGGAAAAGGCGTTATGGGAATAATTCCGGGAAGTATGACCGCACCGGGATTTTTGGTGAGAGGAAAAGGCGAGGAGAACGCCATTAATTCGGCTTCGCATGGAGCAGGAAGACAAATGAGCAGAACCCAAGCCATCAAAAACATCACACAATCCGAAATGAAATCGATCCTGAGAGATCATGGTGTTACGCTTATCGGTGCAGGTCTGGACGAAGCCCCAATGGCGTATAAAGATATCAATCAGGTTATGGAAGCGCAGAAAGAATTGGTTGATGTTGTAGCGAAGTTTACACCGAAATTAGTGAGAATGGCGGATGATGGGAGCAAAGAGGATTAGTGGTCAGTTTTTTATTGTTCAGTCGCGGTCACAGTTTTCAGTTTAGAGGCGCACAGCAGTGCGTCTAACGCTTTGTGGTGATTTTAACCGCAAAGTTCGCTAAGAATTACGTGAAGGTCGCAAAGATTTTTTCACGCAGATTCAGCAGATTTTAAAATAATCCTTTTAATCTTAATAATCTGTGGCTAAAATAAAAACTTTGCGACTCCGCGACTTTGCGAGATTAAAAACAAAAAACTTAGCGTCCTAGTGCCTTAGTGGCAAAAAATAAAAAATAATTTAAGGCAACAGAGAGAAAAAAACTTAGAATCTTAGCCTCTCAGAACCTTAGCAACTTTAAAAAAAAATGAATTATATAGACATAGGAATAAACCTAACCAACAAACAATTCCAAAACGACATAGACGATGTCGTACAAGACGCGCTCGACGCCGATGTATCGCAAATGATACTTACGGGAACAAGCGTACGAAACAGCGAAGCTTCATTAGAAATCGCAAAACAATATACGGGAATATTATATTCGACGGCAGGAATACATCCGCATGATGCGAAGAGTTTTGATGAAAAAAGCATTTCGAAACTGCGGAATTTATTAAAGCAGAAACAAGTCGTTTCGGTTGGTGAATGCGGACTCGATTTTGATCGTGACTTTTCGCCCCGAAACAAACAGGAAGAATGTTACAAAGCCCAATTAGAATTGGCGATCGAAGTACAGAAACCTTTGTTTTTGCACGAAAGAAGCGCTTTTAGTTCTTTTATGAATATCACCAAAGACTATTTACCACAATTGCCAAAAGCCGTTGTGCATTGTTTTACAGGAACATTGCAGGAAGCCAAAACCTATCTCGATAACGGATTTTATCTCGGTTTTACGGGAGCGATTTCTGATGTTAAACGTTTCAGCCATTTAAAAGAAGTCATTCAGTACGTACCCATCGACCGAATGATGATTGAAACCGATGCGCCGTTTATGCTTCCTAAAAATGTCCCGAACAGCCTCTTAAAGAAATACCACGAACGCCGTTGCGAACCTGCTTTTCTGCCGTATGTTGCCGGAACAATTGCACAGTTTAAAGGAATTACTTTGGCTAAAGTGGCAGAGGAAACGACTAGAAATACTAAGAGCTTTTTTGGGATTTAGAATTTAATTTATAAAGATTATTTGTTGCCTTTTAAATCAGGTGTTTGTACTTGGTTTAAGGGCTTTTTGTTTGTATGTATTTGATTACATCTCGATGATATATTATGGAAAACCGTAAAATAGTTTTTAAAATCTTATTCATCTTTGATTAAAATGTTTTCAATATAAAATAATTAAACAGATAATTTAATCAGAATAATAAGAGTATATTAGAAGGCAGAGAAATTTGAATAGAAATTGAGAGTTATTATTTAAAATTATCGAAACAAACACATTAAAATAAATATTATGGAACCAATTACAATGGCAGTTATTACACCTTTTTTAATCGAATTAGGAAAACAGGGAATAGAAAAATTTAAAGAGAAAGGCGTTGAAAGCATTTCAGAAGGAGCAATTAATTGGATTAAATCATTATTCTTTAAAGATGATAAACCAAAAAAGGCATTGCTAGAGCTTCAAGAAAATCCTGAAAACATAGAAAAGCAAAATATTGCAAAAGCACTTATTGAAAACTCTCTTGAAGATAATCCTGAATTTAAAATTCATTTAAAGGAAATTTTAGAAAAACTTCCAAAAGTTGAAAATACAATTACAAATAGTAAAAATGTAAATACAGGTAATGTAAATACAGGAGGAGGGGATTTTAGATTAGGAGATAATTATGGAGCTTAATAATGTAAATTTAGGAAATATTGATACTAATGGGGGGCCAGTTCATCTTGGACATAACATCAATAATATTTTTGAAGGATTATCTTTTTTGCTTACTGAGTATAAACAACAATTAGAAGAAATTAATAATCTTATTCTATCTTTTAAACCTAAAACAGCACTTGATTTGCTTAATGGATTGGAAGAAAGAATTAAAAATGGAGAAGCTAAAATTGATGATAAAATAAAGAGTAAACTACTTTATTTGAAAGCTCAATGTAAAAGTGATTTAATTGAATATTCGAAAGAAGATTCTGGAAAAGATTTTGTTCAAGCATACAAATTAAATAATACAGATGAACTCCTTAAAGAAAGGGCCTGTGTTGAATATCTAAATTTAAAAGATAATGTAAAAGCGATAGAACTGTCTGATCAAATACTTCAAACCGATGAATATAATATAAGTGCTTGGTTTGTAAAAGTTTTAACTTCTGGTGATATTAAAAATTATCTAAAGTCTGTACCTAAAATTGTATTTGATAACTATGGTTTTCAACAGAGTGTTATTTATCAAATTATTCGAATTGAAAATTTAGATTTCTTTGAAAACTTAAAAGAATATGGGTTTGAGTTAAATATCGATTTTGAAAAATATAAGGAAGTTACATTCGATAATAAGATATCATGGTTAATAGCTATAGATTTAGCTCTTACTAAAATATTCAACAAATATCCAACAAAATATATTGCAGGGGAGAGATTTCTTTTAGAAGAAATTCCTGAAATTGAGCCTACTATTAGCTTGGCTGAAATTTTTGTTAATACATTAGATAAAACAGAAATATCAAATACTATTAGTCACCAAAAGTTTTATTATTACTATTTAAGTTATATACAGACATATAGCGATAGTGATTTTGAAAATATTAATAAATCATTTCAAGATTTACAAAAACCTTTTTGGTTTTACACATACTTTATGTGCCAAATTCTTAATCACAAAAAGCAATATGGAGAAGCACTTGCATTATTGAATGATTATGAAAATTTAAAAGGAGAATTAAATAGTGAATATTTTCTCTTTAAGTCTGTTGTATTTCATTTGCTGAAAAAAGATGATGAAATTGAAAAATTATTTGACCAATATTTACAATCTATAGATATTTTAAATGAAAAACATATTTTGAATATTGATAATGCATTTTTTGGTGTTCAAAGTAAAAATTACGATAAAGAATTATACAATAGGGAATTGGAAAAAGTTTTAAAAAAGGATTTTAGCTTTGATGAACTAAAAGTTTTTTTTGAAATTTTAATAAAAATTAGATATATAAAAGAGTACGATAGTGAAAAAATTTATGAGCAGATAATTCAAATAAAGGACTATGAGTTATTTGATGTTAATTGTAAAGTTCTAATAGCTAATAGCCTAAATTTAATAGGAAAGGTAAAAGAAGCTATTAATTATATGGAAACTTTTATAGAAAAATCTAAAGTATCAGGTGCTTTAAGACTGTATATAATACTTCTTCACAAACAATTACATGATAAAAATGATGATGAAAGAGGTAGATATAAGGAATTGTTAGAATTGTTGAAATTTTGGAGAGAGAATAATTCATATATAGACGAGCTCTTACTTGGATTTGAACATAATTTCTATGTAGAGATAGATAATCTAGATAATCTAGAACAGATAGATGAACTTTTGCACAAAGAATTTCCTAATAATGAACAATATTTATTTTTTTATTTAGCGACTCTTGAAAGGAAGAAATCATTTGATAAAATTGATGAAATCTGTACGGATATTAAAACCGTTTTTGATGATGAAGTTATAGGACTAAATATTAGCTTTATAATGATTCGCAATAATATTAATATTTCAAAAGGATTTGGCATATTATATAATCTAGCCCTAGATATTAATAATACTAATGCGAGAAAAAACTATTTTACAGCTTCATTATTGCTTACTGATTTTTTTGAACAGTATGAAGAAGTGGAATTAGGTTATTGGGTCGCATATAATGTAAATGGAAAAATCGAAAAGAAAAAAATTATAAATGCAGAAGGATTAAATAAAGAATTTATAGGTAAGAAAAAAGGAGAATCCTTTTCTACTAAGTCTTCAATGTCTCATAACCTTAATACAATTGTTATTATTGAGATTTATAATGACGCTATGAAATTGTTTAGAGATATTTCAGAAGAAGCCAATAATCCAATTAATGAGTTAGGTTTTGAATCGCTTCAAGTACCTAAAGATGCCGAAGAAATGAAAAAATTTCTAATTGAACAATTTGGAATTTCTGGTACTCAAGAAAAGCAAAGAGTAGATAATCTTTTAAATGACTATTATGGTTATCAAGTAGGTTTTACAGAAATAGTACGGGGAGTTTTTAGAGAAAATTATCTAAATGCCTATTTGCATTTGACAAACGTCAAAGGATGTAAATTTACTACAGTACCGAATGTGTTTTCCCAGAAAATTGCTTCGAATGATGACGTTGAATTCATTTTAGATTTAAGCACTTTGTTATTATTCTTTTCTTTAGAAAGAGATATGGATTTTAAGTTTAAGCATAAATTTAAAATATCTCATTTGATTAAGAAAGGAATTGAGGATGAATTATTAGAACTTAAAAATTCACCAGAATCCTCAATGAGTATTCAAATTACGACTGAAGGTATAACAAGATATGATATTCCTGAGAATTATAAGGAAAAAGAGAAGAGTTTATAAACTCAATATTAAAATGGATTGATGAAAATTGCGAAATTGATTTTGTTGAAGAAAAATTAGATTTGGTTCCAAAATTGAGGCAAAATGAAATAGGATTTGATTCTAATATTATGAAAATATTAATTGATTATATGCATTTATCTATGAGGGAAAATCATAATTTAATTAGTAGCGATAATACTTTGTTTTTATTTAAAAAAAATGCAAACTTGTATGGTAATATAATTAGTCCTGAAAAATATTTTACAACTTTTTATCCAGAGAAATGTAATACAGATTTTTACAGATACTTACTAAAAAGTAATTATTTAGGAATTGATATTAGCCTTGAAACTCTAAAAAATGAATTTTTTGATTTTATAACTGGCAGAGAGAATTATTATCTTTTAGTTTTGGAAAATTTGCAGTATTATATAAATCATAATCCTAATGTAATTATTTTATGTGTTAATTTTCTAAAATATCTTTACTTAAGTAATACCATAACAGTAAAAGATAAAAATAGATATTCTTCAGAATTATTTAGAAATACTTTTTATGGAATGCCTATAAATTTGATTAATCAATATGAAAATATTCTAAAAAAAGAGTTTAAGCTTTTAGGAGATTATTATGAAGAAGTTTTAAGTGAATTTTATGCAGTAAAAAATCTTTATTATTCTTAATTTAAACTTATGTAAAATTTAAAAAGTAAGTTATTTCTTTCTTTTTTGAAATAAAAGTATATCTTTGCGATGCAAAACAATCAAAGGAGAAATCCTTAAAACTTTTTTTAAGTTAACATAAACGAATACCTCGTCATGGTGAAGGAACAGGAAACTGTCCTAAATCATTCCTTTGAATGTTTTGCACACCTAAAGCGAGGTATTCGCGTATCTAAAATTTTCTATTATGCAAAAAGAAAATCAAAAACCAACACATCGTGATGTAGTGCCATCCGTAATTAATTTCCTTTCAGACGAATTGTTTGAGGGAGATTACAAAGAACAGCCCATGTATTTACAGGAAATCTTCGAGCTATTAATGCATACAGAGTTTGGCGACGATATCAATTTAAGGCAAAAAATACTGAGCTGTTTAAGAACCAGCCGAAATCTGGCAGAAACGTTATCGCCATTTTCAGAGAAGCAGATTCAGAAGGCTTGTGTAAGCAATAGATAAATTATTCCACTAAAAACCCAAACCCTGCAAATTGGTTTTTGCAGGGTTTAATTTTGTAGATAAAATTCTTATATTTATTTTTTATTTTTTTAATTATGAACTGCAAAATATCATTCAAAGAAAGGGCGGAAATAGGTATGAAAATTTTAGCCAAACAGAAACCAGTCACTTTAGAACAAGCAAGAGCACAAGCAAAATGGCTTAGTGAAAATAGTACTTCTAAAGTAAAGAAGAAAAGAATCTAATATTTTATCCGAATAAAAACCCAAACCCTGCCAATACCAATTGGCAGGGTATTTTTTTGCAATCAAATAGTACTTTTAACTCCTAGATTTTTTAACATTTAAAAGACATTATTTTAAGAACAAATCACTCTAAAATTCTTACATTACCCTTTCAAAATAAAAGCCGATAAAGATGAATATAAGCATCTCAGTTAAACAATTAGGAAAAAAACATCCGCTACTTCAGGAAAAAAGTATCGCTCTGGATATTGAAAATCCTGTCATTACTACACAAAAACTCATAGAATCGATTGTTGACCATCAGGTACAATTGTTCCGATCTTCATCCTTTGAGTTTGAAGACGAAGACAAAATCCATCTTCCCAAAGAACATTATTTACCCATTCTTACCGATACCGGAAAAGTAGGTTTTGGCGCGCTGTACAATCACAATCAAGTAGATTTGGCCAAAGCGCAGGAAAATGCCATTGTAGCTTTCGAAGACGGTTTGTATGCTATTTTCTACGGAGACGACCAGCTAGAAACGTTAACAGAACAAATCGATTTATCTCAAAACAAATCCATCACTTTTATCAGGCTTACGTTTTTGGCGGGAAGCTACTGGTAGTTAAATTCCAAAAAATAAATCCCAAATTCCAAAAGCGAATTCCAAATTCCAAAAAAAAAAATAAATCCCAAATTCCAAAATCTGTTTGGGGAAATCCTTCGACTTCGCTCAGGAAGACAAAGTGAAGTAATCTATCCCGATAGCTATCGGGACTAAAATCAGAAATCTAAAATAAACAATATGACAATTGAAGATTTATTAAAAAGTAAAGTAATCGAAAATCCAATTAAGAGATTTAAAAAAGAATTGGAAGAAATTGTAAACAGTAATCTGGTTACTAAATTATTTTCTAAAACAAAACTAAAAAAAGAAGTGGCGGAGTTTGGTCTAGAACTCGTTAAACTTCAGGACAATTATTATAGCAATTATATTTCTCTTGGTTCTAAAGAAGCCGAAAAGTTTGCGACTTTGGTAAAAGAGGATATATGGGAAGATCAAAATTACTACGATCTTTTGCTTTACTTTTTTGGCGAAGAAAACGCCGCATACGTCAAAGAAGCTTGGAGCAGATTGCCTCAAAAAATGTATCAGACGGGTTATACGCGAAGAGCATTTAGAGCACCAAATCATAAAAGTTATTTGCTGGTCAATCAGATTAATTTTCTGCGTTCTTTGCTAAACTGAACCTTACAAATACAATTATCAGGACAGCACCACTTTTTATTATGATTTGAGTATTGAAGATGAAATTCGTTACGATACCGAGATTTCAAATACCATTACCAAATTCATGGTTTGGTCTGCTGCATTGGATTCTGGTAAAGAAGGACTTTTTCAATTATTTGAAGACATTATTTTCAATAAAGATTCACACGGAAAAGTGTCTAGAAATATCATCAAAGCCCTTTTAAACAGCGAAAAGCAGGAAAACTGGGAATTGGTAGAAAAACTTCTTCTGGCCGCTCAGCGTCAGGAAGGTTTGCGCCAGACGATTCTGGAAGCTTTAGACGAAACAAGCATCGGTGCTTTGCAATACATGATTAAAGTACTTATTGATAATAAACTGACTCGTTTTTCATCGGTTGTAAGAGCGATTGATACGTGGACAGGTTTGGGTTGGGATTCTGAAAAAGAAACTACAGTTCGAAATATTATCGAGTTGGCTTCGGGTTATTTTACAAAACCAGAAACGATTGCAACTGGCGTAAAAAGCAAAAATAATAACGAAGTCTACATGGCGCTTTGGGTTCAAGGTGTTTTGGATGTCGAGAAAACAGTTCCGTACCTGCACGAATTATTAGAAAAAGGTTCGGTCGAAAAGAAATCGCTGGCATTGAAATTTGCAGGAGAAACCAACGATCCTTATATCGAAATGCCTCTTTATTTTAAAGCATTAGAAGATGAGAATCTGCAGGTTTTAGCCTTTGCAGTTCCGAGAATGAATGCTTTATTGGAAGCCAATACAAAATCGAAGTTTTATATCGAAAACACAGATTATCCGAACTTCTTTGATAAAGTTTACAATCTTGCACAAAGCATTACCGAAAAAGAAAAAACTTTTGAAGGAAAAGTGTTCTCGTGGTTAAATGTAAAGTTCGAAAGAGATACGCTTTATGCCGCAGCCATTAATTTGGTTGGTGATAACAACGAAAGATTAGAAGCGGTTTTGCAACATTTTGAAGGCTTCTCGATCAATTTAAGAGAGAAACTGACTAGAAATTTATTGGGAAGTTTTTATAGCTATTCGTATTACAGTAATCAAAACAATCAAACCAAATCAGAACCAACTGAATTTCAAAGAAATTTTGCCTTACGTATTTTAAAAGATAGGGGAGAATCTCTTGTGGCTTCGGCGGTTAATGTTTTAAAAGATTTGAGTTTAACCGAAGAGGAATTGACTGTTTTTCAGGAATTATTTAAACGTAAAAATTCTAATTTAAAAAAGAATCTAACAGCAATTCTGATTAAGCAAGAAGATCAGAAAGTAGTCAATTTTGTTGATCAGACCATAGAAAAAGGCGATTTAGAACAGCGTATGTCTATGTTGAACCTAATGTTGCAAGCTTCAGAAAAATAATAAACTGACAGATAAGGTTAACGATTGGGTAAAAGATTATCTGCAAAGACCAAAAATTACCGAGAAGGAAACCAAATTTATTGAGCAGTTAGAACCTTCAAAAAAACAAGATCTTTTAAGCGCAGAAAACGGTTATGGATTTTTTACGCCAAACGAAATTTCAGTTTACGAATTGCCAAAACCAAAGGCAGATTCTGTGTATGCAAAAGCGGTAAAAGAACATCAGTACGGTTTTTCCAAATCGATGTCGCATATTAAAGAGGAAATTGCGAAGCTTTATAAATTGTTTGAAGAAAACAGAAATTACGAATACGAAATTGAAAACTACGATAACAGCAAATCGACTGTTTTATTGGGGAATTCTTTTAGACCATTAAAAAATCTAAAAGACGAAAAGAATTCAGAATTGGCAGCAACCAATTATCCGTTATATGAAGTTTGGGAAGAATGGTTTAAAAATTCAGGTTTAGTAGAACGAGATTTGTTTTTGCTAACGTTTGTAAGCAGTTGCGATCGAAAAATCTGGAGAGATTTTCTAGAAAAGCATGTTTTTTATTATAAAGAATTACTGCCACACCCAAACAAAAGAGGTTACGATTGGGACAATGCGATTCTGAATATTCTGAATGCGTTGCAAGTAAAATATGCTTTTGAAGAAAAAGTCGATTTCTTAATCGACGCTAGTAGCGCTTTGTATGCAGATCTTCCAGAATCTATAAAAGAGTTTGAATACGTGCCAGGTAAAAATGAATATTATTACAATAACAACAACGGAAACGGCTGGCAAAGTCAGAACTTTTTTGATGTTTATCTAAACAGAATCGACTTAAGAAATGTAACTACAGAACAAGAAATTAAGATATGGAATCTGTACAGATGGAGACAGTTAAACGGACTGGAAAAAAATATTTCTCACTGCAAACCTTTTGTTCAGTTATATAGTGCTGCATTTGAACAAAAGTTAATTACCGAAGGTGAATTGTACGAAGGTATTTTGGAACCAGAAAGAATTTCATTTTTAACGGGTGGAAACAGAAATTACAGAAATCAAGGAAGCGAAGACTTATTGGTTAGATTTCCATTCCTAGTTTCGATGGTAGATAAAATTCGCGAAACATTTTTGGATGTCGAGGTTAAAAGAGGCGATTCTAATACTTCGGTAGCGCATTTGGTACAAAGTTTCCAGAAGATTTTTGGTGCCAACCGTTTGGTCGAATTGATTACAGCGCTTGGCAAAGCAAGTTTGTACAAAGGCTATATTTATTCGTGGAGTTACACCGATTTAACGAAACAGAAATTATTTAGTTTCTTATTAAAGAGATGTTATCCGCTAGAGACAGATACACAAGAAAGCTTTAATGCTTTAATTAAAAAAGCTAAAATCTCTGAAGAAAGATTGATTCAGACTGCTATTTATGCGCCTCAATGGCAAAAGTTTATCAGCAGTTATTTGGATTGGAATGGTCTTGATGAAGGAATTTGGTGGTTTCATGCGCATACCAAAACAGCATCTTACAGTGCTACAAATTCAGAATTAGAAAGTGAGGCGGCTAGATTTTCGACTTTAGATTTGCAAGATTTTAAAGATGGTGCCGTAGATAAAGATTGGTTTACATCGGCTTACAAAAAACTTGGAAAAGCTAAATGGGAAATGCTGTACGAATCGGCTAAATATGTAACAGACGGAAACGGTCACCGTCGTGCGCGTTTATATGCAGACACGATTACAGGCGATTTGAAAATTAGGGAAGTTACAGCCAAAGTAAAAGACAAACGTGATCAGGATTATTTGCGTGTTTACGGTCTGGTGCCTTTAAGTAAAGCAAGTCCAGAAAAAGATATTTTGGCGCGTTACGAATATTTGCAGCAGTTTAAAAAAGAAAGTAAAGAATTTGGTTCGATGAAACAGGCGAGCGAAGCTTTGGCGATTCGTGTGGCATTGGAAAACTTAGCCAGAAATGCGGGTTATCCAGATCCAGTTCGTTTGACTTGGGCAATGGAAACCAAGCAAGTTCAGAATATATTATCAAAGGAAACCGAAGTGGTTTTAGATGATGTAACGATAAGTTTGGTGATCAATAATGAAGGAAAAGCCGATTTAGTTACCTATAAAGCAGGAAAAGAATTAAAATCGATTCCGCCGAAATACAAAAAAGACAAAGGAGTTGTTGAACTGACGAATTACAGAAAAACGATGCGCGAGCAATGGACACGTTCGAGAAAAGGTTTGGAAGAAAGTATGATTCGCGGAGACGAGTTTTTATTCGCAGAAATGCAAAACCTTTTTGAACACCCGATTATTTCAAAACATCTGGAGAAATTGGTTTTTATTTCTAATGACAATCAGATTGGTTTTTATGTCGATGGAAGTTTAGTGACCGGTTTAGGAGAAATGATTTCGTTAAACGAAAATCAGACTTTCAGAATTGCGCATTGTTTTGATTTACATAAAAATAATGTTTGGGTAGATTACCAGAAATATTGTTTTGACAATAAACTGCAACAGCCATTTAAACAGATTTTCAGAGAATTATATGTTCCAACGCCAGATGAATTAAAAGAAAAATCAATTTCGAGACGTTATGCAGGGCATCAAGTACAGCCGAATCAAACTTTGGCTTTATTGAAAACAAGAGGCTGGAAAGTAGATTATGAGGAAGGATTGCAGAAAGTTTTCCATAAAGAAGGCTATCAGGTAAAAATGTATGCAATGGCAGATTGGTTTTCGCCAGCAGATGTAGAAAGTCCGACTTTAGAAACTATCGAATTCCATTCTTTAAAAGATTATAAAAACATTGCTTTTGAAGATATTAATCCGAGGATTTTCTCAGAAGTCATGCGCGACATTGATTTAGTGGTAAGCGTTGCTCATGTTGGCGGAGTTGATCCAGAAGCGAGTCATTCTTCTATCGAAATGAGAGCAGTATTGTTAAGAGAAACACTTCGTTTATTTAAAATAAAAAATGTAGAAATTACTGGAAACCATGCCATCATAAAAGGACAATTGGCCGAATACAGCGTACATTTAGGAAGCGCGATTGTACATCAGGTTCCGGGTAAATATTTGTCAATATTGCCAATTCATTCGCAACACAGAGGACGTTTGTTTCTTCCATTTGCAGACGACGATCCGAAATCGGCTGAGGTTATGTCTAAAGTTTTATTGTTTGCGAAAGACAATGAAATTCAGGATCCAACTATTTTAAGTCAGATTGATAAGACGTATGCTTAAATTAAAAATAGAAAAGGCTGTTCAATTAGAACAGCCTTTTTTTAAATTCTTTTTTTTTATATAAAAAGTCTAAGTAGTTGTAGTTGGTAACAAAAAAAGAACGTTACTTTATCAAAGCTTTAACTTCAATAAAAAATGACAAATCTAAAAAACCGGGGAAAAGAAGCCAGCGATGATGCGCTCTTCGGAACTTTAAAAATGCAACAGAAACTAAAAGAAGCTGTTGCAGATATGCACTACTTTCTTAGCAGAGGTTATGGCGAAAAAGCAACATTGGTTTTGGTTGGAAATCGCTACCGTTTAAATGCGCGTCAGCAACAAGCTGTTCGTGGAATGAGTGCTTCTCAAAGTCAGATTGAAGACCGAAAATCAAAGGAAATTCAAAATAAGGATCTAGAAGGAAAAGAAATTGTTATTGATGGTTTTAATGTGTTAATTTTGCTGGAAAGCATCTTATCAAAAGCCTATGTTTTTACAGGATTAGATGGTTATATAAGAGATTTGTCAAGTGTTTATGGAACTTATAGAAAGGTAAATCAAACTTCGCAGGCTATTGACATAATAGTGGATTTTTTTAGAAACGAAAAAGTAAAAACGGCGCATTGGTTGTTTGATAAACCCGTTTCTAATAGCGGAAAATTAAAACAGATAATTGAAGAAATCGCTTTGAAAAATTGTTTAGATTGGAAAGTCGAACTAGTCAATAATCCTGATAAAGTTATGGCAGAAAGTAATCAAATTGCGATAACATCTGATGCGTGGATTTTAGATCATGCTTTAGCAAATTTTAATTTGATGAAATATGTTTTGACTCATCTCAATATAACTGAAACTATAATTTGCAGTGAATAAATAAAAAAAGAATGTTCTTTTTTAAATGAGGCCAAAGCTGTAATTCTTAAAAATAATGAAAGAAAACAATAACAACAATACCTATATTTTTGATGATGAAGAATGGAAAAGCTGTATAAAGGTTTTACAGGCTTTAAAAGACAATCCGTTGGAGAATCCTGACAACGATTTATTTGCGGGTTTGATTACCAAAATTCATAAAAATGCCAAAAAAAATATCCGAAGCGTCAGTTATACTTCAAAAAAGCAGCAGGATTTTCAGGTTAGTATAAACTCGACTATAGTATCAAAAGCTTTAAAAGGAGAAACATTATTTTCAGAAAAAGAAAATCCAGAAGAACAACAATTTACCGAATTAAATCTGCCTAAAAATTGTTATGCCTGTAATCGGTCTTATAAGTTGGCCCATAGTTTCTACACAAGACTTTGTCCAGAATGTGCAGAAGAAAACTATGAAAAACGTTTTCAGAATATAGATCTAAAAGGAAGAAACGTAATTTTAACTGGCGGACGAGTAAAGGTAGGTTTTGCAACAGCTTTAAAATTATTGCGAAGTAATGCCAATGTTGTACTTACAACCCGTTTTCCTGCGCTTGCGTTAGAACAATTCAAACTTGAAGAAGATTTTGATCAATGGGGAGAAAATCTGATTATCTATGGTCTGGATTTACGAAATCTAAATGCTATTAATGAATTTGTATCGTTTTATAAATCCAAATTTGACAGTTTGGACATTTTAATAAATAATGCGGCTCAAACTATAAAATATCCAGATGAATATTATGTTCCATTAATTAGAAAAGAAGAAAACCTGCTTGGAGAATTTTCGGTAAATGTCCATCTGATTGCCAATAAAACTCAAGTAACATCAGAAGTAAAAGCTTTAGAGTATGGCTTTGAAGAACAAACCGAAATCGCACTTTCGCGTTTTGGACAACCTGTTGATAATCGGGATAAAACCAGTTGGAATTCTACTTTGGAAGAAATTAGCATGTATGAACTTGTTGAGGTTAATCTGATCAATCAAATTGCGCCTTATTTCCTGATAAAGGAACTTAAACCATTATTTTTAAACTCAGCATTCGATGAACGTTTTATTGTGAATGTGACATCTTCTGAAGGAATATTTAGTTATACTAACAAAACGATTTTTCACCCTCATACTAATATGACAAAAGCAGCACTAAATATGATGACACTTACTTCTGCCAAAGAATTTGCAGAAGATGCTATCTTTATGACCAGTGTAGATGTTGGCTGGATTTCGACCGGTGCAAAAGAAAGCCTGCGAAAAAAGCAGTTTGAGGAAGGATATATTCCGCCGCTGGATTCTGTAGATGGAGCCAGCAGAATTTTTGATCCAATCGTGCAGGGTATTAAAGGAAAAAGTATATTTGGGGTCTTGTTGAAAAACTACAAAGTTTCCAATTGGTAAAAGTTAGGATAGTAGTTTAATTGGAAAAATATTCCCCCCACAGGAAAAGTTTTGGGTTCGAGTCCCAACTATCCACTAGGGTGTTAGCTCAATTGGAAGAGCGTTCCCCGCCACTGGGAAAGGTACAGGTTCGAGTCCAGGTGCATCCTTTTTTTTTAAAGTTGCAAAGGTTCATAGCTTAAAAGTGACAAAGGGCTTTAACTTTGCGGCTTATTTAAGGTTCAAAACTTAAAAAGAAAACTTCGTGTCTTGCTGCCTTCGTGGCAAATAAAAATATAAAGGTGTTAGCTCAATTGGAAGAGCGTTTACCCAGCAGGTAAGAGGTTGCAGGTTCGAGTCCAGGCACACCTTTCTTTTTTAAGTTACAAAGACGCATAGTTTAAAAGTGACAAAGGTTTTTTTACTTCAAAACTTAAAAAGAAAACTTCGTGTCTTAGTGCCTTCGTGGCAAATAAAAATACAAAGGTGTTAGCTCAATTGGAAGAGCAACTGTTTGCTAAACAGAAGGATGCAGGTTCGAGTCCTTGCACACCTTTTCTTAAATACGCATTTTCGCGGTAGTAATTCCTTAAAACATGCGTTCAATTTATTTAAATTGTATGCTATTGAATATCAGTATGTTTAAGTTGTTTTTAAAAAAATATGTTAAAATTAATTTCATTAATCAATTTAAATTATGACAAAATATACTACATTTGTGGCCATAATTAAATATCCTAAAATACATATGACACTTTCAATCGCAAAATATTTTGACCACTTAGCAGGAGAACTTCCGGCTAGAGTATCAGGATGCAATATGTATTTTTATGAAATTAAAATGTAAAATTTAGAGTCAAACTCATCATAAAACAGAAAAGCGTCCTCAAAGTAGGGCGCTTTTTTTGTTTTTAACCACTTCGACTTCGTTCATTGTGACAATAAAATTGAATAGAAAGACAATAAAAATGATAGAATATTAAACCATAACTAAAAAAAACTAAAAAAATAATTGACAAAATGTTTAATGATTAAACCCAATAGCGAAATATAATCTTGAAAAGTAATCTGATGAGTAACAGTCATTTGATAAAAAGAGAAATCTGCACCAGTTTGCGGACAGGGATTTCTTTGGTTTAATTTTAAGTGTAACTAATTGATAATCAGAAAAATAATCTTAAAAAATATTTGGAAATATGATTTTTTCGACATTATCTTTGCCAAACAAAATTGAAACACAGCGTTTCAAATAATAACAAGAATTTAAAATATAATACAGCATACAAAATGGCTTTACAAAATAAAATATCATACGGATTACCACTAAACGCAAGATTCGATCTTGGACGTTTGACAATGCAGGTGCATCAATATAGGCAATAGGATAGTTATATCACGTTGAATTTTGTAAAGCACCTTTGATCGGGTGCTTTTTTTATGCCCAAAAAATTGATTTTGTAGCTCAGTTGGATAGAGCGTCTGCCTACGAAGCAGATGGTCGAAGGTTCGAATCCTTCCAAAATCACTTGTTCTCTAGAAGGAACTGGCTCATTGGGGTTACTGGCTAACCTTCCCGACTGTCTCTCGGGAGAAACGGGTTCGACTCCCGTATGAGCCGCTTTTTTAAAGTTTCTAAGTTTCTGAGATGTTAAGATTCTAAGTTACTTAAATAAACCTGGGAAGATAACGGAGGTTGTTTACCCGCTTTGGATGCGGGAGGTCGCAGGTTCGAATCCTGCTTCCCAGACAAATGAAATGGTTTTTAAAGTTGCTAAGATTCAGATTTAAAAGTTTAAAAAACTTAGTCCCTTAGCATCTCAGAAACTTAGAAACTAAAAAAAAAATGCAGGAATGGTGAAATGGTAAACACGGCTGATTTAGGATCAGTTTCCTGAGAGTTCGAGTCTCTCTTCCTGTACAAAAATGAAGATTTAAAAAAATATACAATGAAAAAGATAAGTACATTATTCGCCAAAGATCCTAATGATTTAGGAAGGATTATAGATAAAATTAATATTGAAAACAAATGGGTTTTTGAAGGAGAATCTATTGCAACTAGAAAATTTGATGGTACATCTGCAGCGATTATCGACGGTGAAATATTTAAAAGGTTTGATGCTAAAAAAGGAAGAACAATTCCGTTGGGAGCAATTCCTTGTCAGGAAGCAGATCCAATTTCAGGACATCATCCACACTGGTTAAAATGTGATCGTTCAAAATCGGAGGATAAGCATTTCTTTGAAGGTTTTGATGGATTAGAAAATAAAGTTGACGGAACTTACGAATTATGCGAACCTAAAGTACAAGGAAACCCGGAAAATTTTGAGAAACATACATTGGTAAAACACGGAAGTGAAATACTTGATTTTGTAAGTCTTGATTTTAAGGATTTAGAAATATTCTTATCAGAGAATGACATTGAAGGTATTGTTTTCCATCACATTTCAGATGAGCGAATGTGTAAATTAAGAAAATCAGATTTTGGTATTAAACGAATGAAATTAGAATCTGTGTAAAAAGAAAATAACGCTAAAAATTAAAAAAATGAAAGAATTATACAACCGAATAGCTCTTGTTGGAATTGAACAAGAAGAATATGATGTTATAAAAGGCAATTATTCAGGACATATTATTTGGCATCAGTCTATTCCTAAAATCGTAGTAAAAGATGAAGTGCTTTATATGGAAAAAGCCAATGGAGTTGGAATGCTTCCGGTTGATAAAGTGGTTTATTATGGAATTTACGATAATGATTTCGATTTTATTACTGGTTTAGCAATTTGGCGAGGAGACTGTTATCCGAATGCGGCGGCAATGTTGGATTGCCGATTTAAGATTCCGTGTCTGGTAAAAGCATTATCTCTTTCGAAATTTAGTGCACCTCGTGGGTTTATAAGTGCTGGAGCTTCTGTAACTATTGCAAATGATACGGTTGCCAAATGGGGTAATTGGCATTGCGGCGAGAATAAACATCGTTTTACGGGAGAATGGGAAAGCCAATTTACGGCTACAATTGAACCTTATTATGAAGGGGAAGCCGTTCGTATCATGATGATTGGAGATGTTTATTGGCAGATTAAATTAGAAGGAGACGATTGGTTAAAATCTATTCATCCTGATAACGCAGGTTTTATGCCTGTTGATGAAGATTTACTAGCAGATACAATTTATATAAAAGAAACTTTGAAGATGGATATGATTGGAAATGATTATATCGTTGGAAAAGATGGTTCTAAATATTTATTAGAAGTAAATCATATTCCGAACATAACTCGATTTGATCAAGTAAGAGAAGCTTATTTATCGACGGTTATAGAATGGATTAATTAAAAAAATATCCTGCGCAGAATAATTGCGCAGGATCATTTGAATCTTTGTTTAAGAAGTAAAAAAGTTCTTTTATAAAATGAAATTATATCAAAGGAAACTTTGATTAAAAATATCAAACAAGCCTTGTTGGGTGTTTCGGTATAGCACCATTGTAGCAGACTTTTCGCGAAAGCGTATTATGTTTTTCTATGCAGCTTGGTTTGGAGGTTTTGATGGTTTTCCAAAAAATTATCACACGATCTATTTGTCGTGGGTTCGATTCCCATCCGCAGTAATGTGGTAACTCAGTTGGTAGAGTAATAGAATGTTTATGCAGGTTCGAATCCTGCACCGAACACGTTTCGGTTGGACGAATTGGTTAGTCAACGGGTCTCAAAAACCTGTAACAGTAGAGCGCATCACTCTTAAAAAGATGTACCATTAGAAAAAACTAATTTGTCTTTGTCAGTGAAATTAAGATTTTAGAATCTGATGTTTCACACTCTGATAAAGCCAGTGCGAATCGAAATGTGTTTTGAAAAGTTTGTTTTCTTTTTGATTTGATTGTTAAGAGAATTTGGGGATTCTCTCAATAAAATAAAATCAGAAACAATTCAGACAGACAAAGAACAAACTATTCGTCCGTTTTTCTTAGAGGAGAAAGGCAAAAAGGTTTTTTTATTAAGAAGAGAATAGAGGAAAGAAAATAGAGAAAAGAATAAAGAGAATAGAGGTTTTAATGATTTCAGAACATGAAACTTGAAACATGAAACAAAAAAACATTATGATAAAAAGAATTAAAATCGAGACTTACCAAGTAGGCTTGGTGTTCGAAAATAGAAAATTAATAAAAGTATTAGAAGAAGGATTACACTGGGTTTTTGGAAACAAAAACATTATGATTTATGATCTAAACGGATTCTTTCAGGCTCCTTTTGAGTTGGATATTTTATTGCAAAATGAAGTGTTAGCATCTCTTTTGGAAGTTGTTGAAGTTGCCGATAACGAAATTGTGTTGCAATTTGTAAAAGGAAATTTTAAAGAAGTTCTGGTGCCAGGAAAGTATGCTTTTTGGAAAGGAGTTGTAAAAAATGAATTCATTAAAGCAGATTTGTCTAAGATTGAAATTACAGAAAATATTCCAGTAAACTTATTGGAAAATGTTAAGATGAGATACTTCACAAGAAAATTTATTGTAGCAAGTAATGACAAAGCTTTATTATTTGTGAATGGAACTTTTGTGAAAGAATTGAAATCAGGGACACATTATTTCTGGAATAACGCCATTACAATGGAAGTGAAAACAGTTGATACTAGACAGCAACAATTGGAAATTTCTGGTCAGGAGTTGTTGACTAAAGATAAAGCAGGATTAAGAATCAACTTTTTTGTGAGATATCAAGTGGTTGATATTATGAAAGCTTTGACTGAAAATAAAGATTTTGAAAAACAATTGTATGTCGCAATGCAACTGGCTTTAAGAGCTTTTGTTGGCGGATTAACTTTAGATGAATTATTGTCAAAGAAGGATGCAATTGCCGATGCAATTTTAGAAGAAGCAAAAACTAAGATCAAAGATTTAGGTTTAACAATTTCTGATGCTGGAATAAGAGATGTAATTCTTCCAGGAGATATGAAAGAAATCATGAATCAGGTTTTGGTTGCTGAGAAAAAAGCGCAGGCCAATAGCATTATGAGAAGAGAAGAAACTGCTGCAACAAGAAGTTTGCTAAACACAGCAAAGCTGATGGAAGAAAATGAAATGTTGTGGAAGTTGAAAGAGATGGAGTACGTTGAAAAAATCGCTGATAAAATTGGTGAAATCACCATTTCTGGCGGTGGAAACGTAATTGGTCAATTAAAAGAAATCTTCGTAAAATAAAAGAGCCATTAACAGTAAATGTTGATCGTTTAAGTTTAATAATAAAAATTTAAGGATGAATCAAGAAATAGGATTTGCGTCGGGCTAAAAAGGTCAAACGGATAAAGTGGAGTTAAGTGAATCTTCGTTTGCCTCAATTAAAGGAGCAGATTTAGAATGCATTAGCCTATGGAATGAAAAGGTGAATTTTCGGGAAACCATATATATCATTTAGAGATATTTCTCTGGTAAAGCAAGCGTGCTTTTAAACTTTGTGATATTGGATTTCCCAGAAAAGCCTTTGATTTCCTGAGATTTCCAAGAATTGCAAAAGAAAAATATCATGCAAAACAATACACTAGAAAAATATAAAAAAGCAATTAGAAATAAATACGAGACAGAAAAAGGCGGCAAATACTTTGATTATTTGTACAAGCCTTCTCGTGGAAAACTTCGTGATTTGTGCTGGCTTATTTTCGAAAATAACCCAACTCAAGATGATTTGAATGTTTTTAAAAACCTATTAGGGCTAGATTTCGTTCATACGAAAAAGAACAAGTTTAAGGAAAAGAAAGACAAATTCAGACCTATCGAAACTTTCTTAAAAGGAGAAACAGATCCATCCAATATTGATGCTATAAATATGGCAGCTATTTTGGTTGATTTTGAGCCACGTCCTTTCAAAAAGTTTTATGAAACTTCTAAAAAAGAAGAGACAAAACCAGTTAAAAAGCTTGAGAAAGCTAAAGCTGTTTTTGAAAAGAAGAGTTCTGCAAAAAAAGAAAAGCCTGAAAAAAAGTCTAAGAAAAGAAGTTTCTTTCTAGATTTTAAAAGCATGTTTTTCTAAAGGTCTGCCACAAAGTCGCTAAGACACAAAGTTTTTTAGACACAGATTAACAAGATTATTAAAAAAAATCTGCTGAATCTGCGAGAAACTAATCTTAGCGTTCCTTTGCGTAAATCTTAGCGCTCTTAGCGGTTAGAAAAATCTCGCAAAGGCGCAAAGGCGCAAAGTTTTTTAGCCACAGATTAATAAGATTAAAAGGATTATTAAAAAAAATCTGCTAAATCTGGGAGAAACTAATCTTAGCGTTCCTTTGCGTGAATTTTAGCGCTCTTAGCGGTTAGAAAAAAAATAATTATTAAAAAATTAAAAAAATGAAAACTACAGATAAAATTATTATTATTGATTTAGAAGCCACATGCTGGCAAGGCGCGTTGCCCGAGCGGGCAGCAAAATGAAATTATAGAAATTGGTTTGGCTGTGTTGAACACAGAAACGGGAGCAATTTCTAAGAATAAAGGGATATTGGTAAAGCCGCAACGCTCAACCGTTAGTTTGTTTTGTACAGAATTGACCACCATTACTCAGGATTTACTTGATAAGAGCGGAGTTAGTTTTGAAGATGCTATTAATGAGCTTATCGACGAATATAATCCCGATTTGTACACTTGGGCAAGTTACGGTCAGTACGATTTGAATATGCTGAAAAAACAGTGTAAATCGTTTGGTGTTTCTTATCCAATGGGAGAGGAGCATATCAATGTAAAAGAGCATTTTGCCGAAAAGTTTGGCTTGGTTAAACCAACAGGAATGAATGGTGCGCTTGCATTGCTGAATATTCCGTTAGAAGGAACACATCACCGCGGAATTGACGATGCCAAAAACATCGCAAAGATTTTGAATTGGTGCCTTAAAAATTAGAATTTAATTTGTTAATCGCAGTTATCAAAAGGATAGCTGATAACTGTAGAAAACTGCAAATAGAAGTATTTGCAGTTTTTTGTGTTTTTACAATTGCTGTAAATCATTCAAATCCATTCTCCAGCAGCATTGTAATCATCTGGAAGATAAGTAAGATATTGAACCATTCTTGGACTTTCTCCTCTGTTAGGTGTTGCGCAGTGTGGCAATGCATTGTGCCAGATTATAAAATCGCCTGCATCTCCTGTAATTGGTTTTGGTTGCAACGTTTTTAAAGCTTTTTCTCTTGGATTTTCATGTGGCTCAAGTTCGTCGAGCCATTCATCGATTTGATTGTGAAAACCTGGAACGCAATGGAAAGCGCCATCATTTTCTTTGCATTCAGTTAAATAAAATAACCCTTGTAGACCATAAGTAAGCGGTTTTTTTAAGCTCATATCCCAATGAAGCGGACTTCCAAGAAAGGTGAAATGATCTGTTTCGGGCGGATTAAAACTTACTTTATCTATTGTTTTGTAGATATTTGTAGTTCCATAAAGCTGTTCGTAAGCCTTTTTTACTTTTGGCGAAAAGCGATTACGATTTAAAGTTTCATGATCCGAAAAATTAAGCATAAGCCCTTTTTGTTCTTCGTGACGCTTGTACCAGCTTTCTTTTTCATTCGGATTCATTTTTAAATATTCCCAAATGGCTTTTTGAGTGGCTTCGCAATCTTCTTTTGAAATAGCATTTTTAACCACAACATAACCGTTCCGATTCCAAAATTCAAGATCCTGTTCAGACAAGACATTTACAGTTAAATCCTCAATTTCTTGATCAGTATTTCTTTTTCTATTATTAATCCATGTTTTGAAAGTTTCAAAATCTGGTTTTTCAGAATATAGAAAATACAAAGTATCTTCCATGCCAATGCCTAACTGATATAGTGTTTTAATCTGGTTATCCCAATTGGTATGGTCTGAATTCGCATTTTTAGAATCTAAAGTTCGTTTCCACAATTGTTCGAGAACTGTCCAAGGCATATTGTTTTGTTTTAGGTAAAAGAAAACCTAAAAATACGCGATTTATAGTTGGGTGTTTAAAGTAAAAATACCCGTTTTTTGATACTAAAAAAAAGGCTATCTCAATGAGACAGCCTTTTCACTTTGGTTATATTATCTTGATTTATTAATTGTTTCCGTAGATTTTTGCATAAAGATCTTTGTAAATTTCTTTAATGATTTTACGTTTCAATTTTAGAGTAGGGGTAAGCTGCCCGCCGTCAATTGACCATACATCTGGAGTAAGTTCAAAACGTTTTACTTGTTCCCAATGTCCGAATTTTTTGTTGATTCCTTCTACTTCTTCATCGATTCGTTTGATAACATCTGCATTAGCGCTGATTTCCGCATCAGAACTTCCTAAAGTAATTTTATGGATTTTTGCCCATTCTTTTACAAATTCAAAGTTTGGCTGAATAAAAGCACCTGGCATTTTTTCGCCTTCACCAATAACCATTATCTGTTCAATAAAACGAGATTGTTTCATGGCATTTTCGATCATTTGCGGAGCAATATATTTACCTCCAGAAGTCTTGAACATTTCTTTTTTACGATCGGTAATTTTTAAGAAACCTTCGCTGTCAATTTCTCCGATATCTCCCGTATGAAAATAACCGTCAATTACAGCTTCTGCCGTTTTCTCAGGATCTTTATAATAGCCTAACATTACGTTTGGCCCTTTTAATAAAATTTCTCCGTCTTCGGCAATTTTTACTTCTAGGTTACGAATCGGCTTTCCAACAGTTCCAATTTTAAATCCTTTGTTTCTTTGGTCGTTTACAGCAATTACTGGAGAAGTTTCCGTTAAACCGTAACCTTCCATAACTGGAATTTCTGCAGCAGCAAAAACCCTTGTCAAACGCGGCTGTAAGGCAGCACTTCCAGAAACCATTAAATCTAAATTCCCACCCAAACCTTCTTTCCATTTACTGAAAATTAATTTGCGTGCAATTTTTAATTGGAATTCATACCAAGCGCCATTTGCTCCGTATGGTTCATATCTTAAACCTAAATCGATAGCCCAGAAAAACAGTTTTTTCTTAATTCCTGTTAGCTCAGCTCCTTTAGCATAAATTTTATCGTAAACTTTTTCTAAAAGTCTTGGTACAGCTGTAATTACAGTTGGACGGACGTCTTTTAAGTTATCACTGATTTTATCAATAGATTCTCCAAAATAAACCGATACGCCATAATATTGATAGATATACAAAATCATTCTTTCAAAAATATGACAGATAGGCAAGAAGCTTAATGCGGTGCTTTTTCCTGGATCAAATGGGATTCTTGGTGAGCTGTCTAAAACATTTGACACAATATTTTTGTGCGAAAGCATAACACCTTTAGGTCTTCCTGTTGTTCCAGAAGTATAAATAATAGTAGCTAAATCATCTGTTTGGATACTGTCTTTTTTAGCCTCAACTTCGCTTTGATTGCTGTCATCTTCGCCTAAAACCAATAAGTCTGACCAATGTTTACAGCCATTAATTTCATTAAAAGAATATACTTCTTTCAATGTCGGTACATTGGCTTTAATTGCATTTACTTTTTGTAACACTTCATCATCAGAAACAAAACAGTAAATACTGCCGCTGTGGTTTAAAATATATTCGTAATCTTCTTCTGCAATAGTTGGATAAATTGGAACATTTTGCGCACCAGTCTGCAAAATTCCAATGTCCATTATATTCCACTCGGTACGGTTATTTGAACTAATTAAAGCAATTTTATCATCTTTCTGAACGCCCATACGCAATAATGCTCTCGAAATAGCATTTGCTTTTGCAATATATTCTTCACTGGATGTTTTTTCCCAGACTCCATTTTTTTTGGTTGCGAGAGCAACTGGAAGGTTGTAAGTTTCTTGTTGATAATAGGGAAAATCAAAAAGGCGTGTGATTGAAACCATGTTTAATATATTGAATTTTATTGCAAATTAAATAAAATTTGGGTATGATTTTCAGTTTTATAAAATTTAATGGGAAAATTTATAAAGACTATTAAAAATCAACGAAAACGTTTTCTTTTTCGCCGTTAAATTTCTAAAAAATCAAGAAAAATTTAATTTGAAGACGTTTTTTAAACGCTATTGTACGTTATAATCTTCGTATACTTTTACTCTTTCGCCCATTAGAAACATTTTTTTCTTAGCAAAATGAATAGAGAATTGAGAATAATACCATTCATTACTGTCATTTGGTCTGTACCAGAATGTGTAAGAAGCACTATTGAATCCTTCTTTAAAAACAGGAACACCTTCTTCAGTACATTCGATTCCCCAATTTATTTTTTGTTTGCTTAAATCTTCAGCTTGAATAAAACCTGTTCCGTCTGGATTTAAAACCGTAATAGGCTCTTTTTGATTTAATGGCGCGTAAGTTCCAGGAACTGGATAGCCAATTGTAGTAGTAATATAACGTTCTTTAGAATTGTGGATAATCTGATCTACGTGAACTTGTGAATGTGATGGTGTAACAGCAAAGAATAGGCTGAAAACAAAAAGTAATTTTAAAAATTTCATTCTATGTAGGTTTAAATATTTTTGGGTCGAAAAATCTAGTGGATGATTTTTGCTGAGCGAATATAATCCATTTTTTTTATAGAATGGAAGCTTAAAAATACAAGAATGAAATTTTTATGTTTTATTTATTTTAGGTAAGTTTTTACTCTGTAGAAAACTGATTTTCTAGTAATTTTTCTTTAAAATCAGATCTAAACGTATAAGCAAAAGTAATCATCAAAGCGCGTGTGTCTGATTTGTTTGTTCGGTGATTGCTAAACAAAAGAGTGTTGTTTTTATAACCGCTTTCTAAGGTGTTAAACATATCGGTTACAACCAAACCTAAACGGGCATTTCCTTTTCCTAATTTCTGTTGAAATCCCATATCAACATTATAAATCGGAATTCTTTTTCCTTGTGGAGTGGCAACGGCCGAATTATAGTTTCCGATAATCTGAAGTTTTCCGCCTTTCCAAGGAACAAAGTTGTTAATCATTTTTCCGTACCAGCTGAAGGCATTGCTCACAACATCTTCGGCCTGTGGCAAATTGTCTGTATTAATGTTTTGCTGAAAAGCGGTTAAACTAATATTAGCATCATAAAAACCAACTGGTTTAAGAGTAAAAATGGTTTCTAAACCATAAGTAACCGTGCTTCCAATGTTTTGTGGCTGAAGTAAAACCACTCCATTGTCCAAAAGTTGTGCATATTGTCTAATTGCGTCAGTTGCATTTCTGTAAAAAGCATTGGTCGAAAAAGAGTAGTTACGCCAGTTTTTATTATAACTGATTTCGGCAATATGAATGATTTCAGGTTTTAAATATGGATTTCCTCCATGCGGATTTAACGCATCGGTAATGTCAATAAACGGATTTAAATCATCCAGGTCAGGGCGGTTAATTCGTTTACTGTATCCTAATTTTATAAATTCATCCGATTTTAAATTTAATTGTAAAGAAGCAGATGGAAAGAGTTTTAGATAATTATTGCTGAATCGGTCACTGTTATTTTGTGTTGCTCCAGTGTTGGAAACATTTTCTGCACGCAAACCTAAATTGTATTTCCATTTTGGGTTTTCGCTATCGCCAATATAAGAATTCATTAGACCATAAACGGCATTTATCTGTTCGTTAAATTTGAAACTATTACTAGCTAACGGATTCACGATATATTCACCATTAATTAGATCAGCACTTTCAAAATCGGACTTAAAAAATCGGAAAGTTCCTTTGTAACCTGTTTCTATAATCGATTTTTCTGAAATTGGAAAAGCGTAATTTACAATGGCATTCGAAATATTCTGATTTTCATAATTGTGTGTTCTCTGCAGTAAAGCCTCACCAATCTGCTGCTGATATTCATCGTAATTATAAGTGTCAATATCAGTGTTTTCTTTATGTTTTCCAAAAGAAGAAGTAATAGAGGTATTCAGACTTTTTCGTTCGTCATCAAATTTACGATCATAGGTAAAAGCAAGTTCGCCAACTTTTGAACGTTCCAGTTCTAATGAATGTCTTCTATTATTGGAGAAAAAGGCGTTGGCACTTGTGTTTACCTGCGTGTATAAAGTCTCGTCATTGTCTTGATTTTCTAGATTTCCAAGCGCTTCAAATGAAAAACTATTTTTGTCATTTGGAGAAAAATCAATATTTAATTTCAGATTCTGAAGGCCTTCAGTTCGTTCATCGTTTCGATTTTGATGAATATAATGTTCGTCATCAATAAAATAATTGGTTCGGTCAGCATTTATTTTCTTTGTTCTTCCAGCAAAACGATTGTCATAGCCTAAACCAAAATTCCATTTTTCTGTTTTATGATTGAAAAGAACAGAACTATTTACTCTTCCTTTTGCACCAAAACCTGCGCCCAATGCCACAGCACCATTTGTACCGCTAAGATTGTTCTTTTTAAGTTTTATATTAATGATACCGCTTTCGGCATTTGCATCATATTTAGCCGTCGGATTGCTAATTACTTCGATACTTTCAATACTGCTCGCAGCAATCTGATCCATATTGGTAATGGCCGAATTTTTTCCGTTTATCAAAATCATCGGCGATTTTCCTCTTAAAGTAATACCGCCTTCTGCATCGACAGCAACCGTTGGAATACTTTTAAGCATATCTGTAGCGGTTCCGCCCGTTTGCGAAATATTCGAAACAGCATTAAAAATAAAGCCTTCGTTTGTTTTCTGAATCTGTTTTTTCTGTGAGTTTACCACTACAGTATTAAGCTGGTTGGCATCTTCTTGTAAAGTGATCGTTCCAAGTGAAATAGCTGTACCAGTATATTTTATTTTTTTAGTATTGGTTTTAAAACCAATTAATTTAAACTGAAGCAGATATTCTCCAGAAGTTATATTTTCTAATGAAAAATTTCCAGAAATATCTGTAACGGCGTAATTAGCGGTTTTGGTTGAATCGGCTGTGTTTTTTAAAATTACATCAACAAACTCTATAGGATTTTTTCCGTCTGTGATAGTTCCTTTTATTGCTGTTTTTTGAGCGAAAGAAAATTGGCTTAAAGTAAATAAGAGGATTGCGAGGTATATTTTGCGTATAATATTTTTCATGTAGCAAAGATATTTACCAGAATGTTTACGCTTGCTTAAGCTGTCTTAAGATACCATTAAATTAATCTTAGAGTCGTTTTAAATAATGTTTTTTTGCCACAGATTAAAAGGATTAGAATGATTTTAAGCGTTGCTAAAAAATTCTGTGATAATCTTTTTAATCTGTGGCTATAAAAAAAAGCGCCCGATAAAATTCGGGCGCTTTTAGTAAAAATATATTTCTTAGTTTTTCTCAATCCATTTTCTGGCATTAACAAAAGCTTCGTGCCAAGGCGAAACCTCGTCATTTCTGTCTTTTGGATAATGCGCCCAGTTCCATTGGAAAGTCGAACGCTCAATGTGAGGCATCATAACCAAATGTCTTCCTGTTTTATCACACATCATAGCCGTGTTGTAGTCAGAACCATTCGGGTTTGCAGGATAACCTTCGTAAGCATATTTAGAAACAATGTTGTATTGGTCTTCTGCATAAGGTAATTTAAATTTACCTTCTCCGTGAGAAACCCAAACACCTAAAGTGCTTCCAGCTAAAGTCGATAACATAACCGAATTGTTTTCCTGAACTTTTACAGAAGTAAAGATACTTTCGTGTTTGTTACTTTCGTTATGGTGCATTTTTCCGTGAACTTCATGTTCTGGATTAATCACTTCCAATTCCATAAACAATTGGCAACCGTTACATATTCCAACAGATAAAGTATCTTCTCTTTTGAAGAAATTATCTAAAGCCGTTTTTGCTTTTTCATTGTATAAGAAAGCTCCTGCCCAACCTTTAGCAGAACCTAAAACATCAGAGTTAGAGAATCCTCCAACAGCACCAATAAACTGAATATCTTCAAGTGTTTCGCGACCAGAAATTAAATCGGTCATGTGAACGTCTTTTACATCAAAACCTGCCAAGTACATAGCATTTGCCATTTCACGCTCAGAATTACTTCCTTTTTCACGAATAATAGCCGCTTTTGGTCTCTCGACTCCGCTCGAGATGACAGGCGCTTTTCCTGTAAAATGTGCAGGGAAAGTATAATTTAAAACCTGATTTTTATAGTTTTCAAAACGTGCCTGAGCTCTTCCGTTTTTAGATTGTTTTTGATCTAATAAATAAGAAGTTTCAAACCAAATGTCTCTGTACTTCGCAATATCCAAATTATAAATTCCAAATTCCAAACTTGGTATGCTTTGAACTGTACCTAATTTGAAGAATTCGATATTGTTTGCATTTAATTTAGCTTCAACAGCTGCATCAGATTTTGCTTGGAAAACAATTCCGATGTTTTCAGCGAAAAGGATTTTCAATAAGTCTTTTTCCGCGAAAGCGCTGAAATCAATTTTTGCTCCCAAATTCACATCAGCAAAACACAATTCTAATAAAGTAGTGATTAAACCACCGCTTCCGATATCATGTCCAGCTAAAATTTGGTTTTCACCAATTAATTCCTGAATGGTATTAAAAGCATTTTTGAAGAAAGAAGCGTCTTTTATAGTAGAAGTTTCGTTTCCGATTGTGTTTCTGATTTGCGCAAAAGAGGAACCTCCTAATTTGAAATCATCCTGAGACAAATTGATATAATAAATTGAATCTCCGTTTTTCTGTAAAACTGGTTCAACTACTTTTCTAATATCTGTACAGTTTCCTCCAGCCGAAATAATAACCGTTCCCGGCGCGATTACTTCGTCGTTTGGATATTTTTGTTTCATCGAAAGCGAATCTTTTCCTGTTGGAATATTGATTCCCAATTCGATTGCAAATTCTGAACAACCTTCAACAGCAGCGTACAAACGAGCGTCTTCACCTTCGTTTTTACAAGCCCACATCCAGTTTGCAGATAATGAAATTCCTTTTAAACCATCTTTAATTGGAGCCCAAACAATGTTTGATAACGATTCTGCAATAGCATTTCGAGACCCTGCAACAGGATCAATCAAAGCAGCAATAGGAGCGTGTCCAATAGAAGTTGCAATACCTTCTTTTCCTAAATAATCCAGAGCCATTACCCCAACATTATTTAAAGGTAATTGTAACGGACCTGCATTTTGTTGTTTTGCTACTTTTCCACCAACACAACGGTTCACTTTGTTTGTTAACCAGTCTTTTGAAGCAACAGCTTCTAAACGTAAAACGTCTTTTAAATAACTTTCAAAATCATTTGCTGAATAAGCAACATCAGCATATTTTCTATCGATAGTTTTGTCAGTCATAACCGTTTTAGGAGAACTTCCGAAGAAATCTTCTAAAGCATAATCCATCGGTTTTGAACCATTTGATTTAGATTCGAATGTAAAACGGTGATTTCCCGTTACATCTCCAACCTGATACATTGGCGAACGCTCTCTGTCGGCGATTCTTTGTAATGTATCAATATCTTTTTGACCAATGACCAATCCCATTCTTTCTTGAGATTCGTTACCGATAATTTCTTTTGCAGAAAGCGTTGGATCTCCAACAGGTAATTTATCTAAATCGATTAAACCTCCAGTTTCTTCCACCAATTCTGAAAGACAGTTTAAGTGTCCTCCAGCTCCGTGATCGTGAATAGAAACAATTGGGTTATTATCGCTTTCTACTAAACCACGAATCGCGTTTGCAGCACGTTTTTGCATCTCAGGATTTGAACGCTGAATGGCATTTAATTCGATTCCTGAACCGAAAGCTCCAGTATCTGCAGAAGAAACCGCAGCACCACCCATTCCGATTCTATAATTTTCTCCTCCAAGAATTACGATTTTATCGCCTTCTTGTGGTTTCTTTTTAATAGATTGATCTAGTTTTCCGTATCCAATTCCACCCGCTTGCATGATTACTTTATCGTAACCAATTTTACGTTCGTTTTCTGAATGTTCGAAAGTTAAAACTGAACCTGTAATAAGCGGCTGACCAAATTTATTTCCGAAATCTGAAGCTCCGTTTGAAGCTTTGATCAAAATATCCATTGGCGTTTGGTACAGCCATTTTCTTTCTTCAACAGCATTTTCCCATTTTCTGTCATCTTTCAAACGAGAGTAAGATGTCATATAAACCGCAGTTCCTGCTAATGGCAATGAACCTTGTCCACCCGCTAAACGGTCACGAATTTCTCCTCCAGAACCTGTTGCAGCTCCGTTGAAAGGCTCAACTGTTGTTGGGAAATTGTGTGTTTCGGCTTTTAATGAGATAACAGAATCGAATTCTTTTATTTCGTAAAAATCAGGTTTGTCTGCCGATTTTGGTGCAAATTGCTGCGACTTTTGGTCCTTTTACAAAAGCAACGTTGTCTTTGTAAGCAGAAACAATATCGTTAGGATTTTCCTGAGATGTTTTTTTGATTAATTTAAAAAGAGAAGTTTCTTTTTCTTCACCATCAATAACAAAAGTTCCGTTGAAAATTTTGTGACGGCAGTGTTCTGAATTGGCTTGAGAAAAAGCAAAAATTTCAGAATCAGTTAACTTTCTTCCTAATTTAGTCGAAAGATTGTTTAAATATTCTACTTCTTCTTCGCTTAAAGCTAAACCTTCTACTTTGTTGTAAGTTGCAATATCATCAATCTCCAAAATTGGTTCTGGCTGAATGTTGATAGTGAAGATTTCTTGATCTAATTCGTTGAATTTTTGAGAAAGCATTGGGTCAAAATCAGTAAAATCTTCCGTTGCAGGATGAAATTCTTCGATTCTGATAATGCCAGAAATCCCCATGTTTTGAGTAATTTCTACAGCATTTGTACTCCAAGGTGTAATCATGGTAGCGCGAGGCAACCAACAAAGAAACCTGTCAATGCAGATTTTTCGATCTTATTCGCGTCGGCAAAAAGCCAGTTTAATTTTGAAATGTCTTGAGCTGAAATTTCGTTTTGCGTTTGTACTGCAAAAACAGTTTTGCTTTGGTTTTCAAAGAAATGGATCATTTGTGTAGTTTGTTGTATTGAGGTGCAAATTTAGTCAATCTAAACCGAAAAAAAAGCAACAATAAACGCCTTTTTAATTATTTATTTTTGCCCTTTTTTGCCCTGAAAATGCAATTTTTTTGCTAGTTAAAGCGTCCAAAATTTAACATTTTTACATCTTTAATTTTTGCCTGTAAACGTTTGTTGTTTTTCAAATTTCAATCAAAAAACTACTTCATATGAACAAGGGAATTCTTAAAATTTAATTACAAATTTTTCTAAAGGAAATCCGAGAAATTTGCAGAATGGTCAAAATTTAATCTCGCAAAGACGCAAAGGCGCAAAGATTTTTTTTAGTTTTCAGACTAAAACTTGGCGACTTTACGTCTTTGCGAACAAAATTCACAACCAAAATTCAAAAAAAACTTTGCGCCTTAGTGCCTTAGTGGCAAAAAAAAGTTACTTAGGAAAATCTTGACTCTGATAAGCACCCAAATCTGGCGGCGAAGTTCTTGTAATTCCTAAAATGTCGGTTGGAATCATAAAGACTGGATCTCCTTTCGCGAAAGCGGCAGAAGTTTTATCAATATTAAATTTATTCTGAGGCACATTATAAAACTTCGGATTTTCATTCAGAATTATATTCGTATAATGTTCGGTGTCGGTCTTGAATTGATAATTAGGATCTTTAGTCGAACTGCTGAATTTTAATAGACAATTATTTAATTGATAGACAAATGGCGCATTTGGATTTTTATCCAAATTGAATTCGTTTGTAGCCGAACCATAAATAATGCAATTATTAAAAATAGCATTGGTTAAAGGATTGGTTTCTGGAGTTGCTCCAGCTAAAGAGTTACTTAAATTTACTGCAACTTGAGAACTGCTTGACCAATTGTTGTTAAAGGTGCAATGCGTAAAGTTGTAATTTCCACCATAAACGCAGGATAGAGAAGCTAAACCTGCATAGTTTATTACAACATTGCTAGCAATAACATGAGTATCTCGAGCTAAAATTCCGTATTCGGCACAATTATAAATTTGAGTGTTTTTAATTTCGAATGTATTATAAGGACTTTGCAAATCCAAACCAATAACCGCATTTTTCAAAGTTAAATGATTGATGGTGTGATTGGCACTTCCATTAGAAAAAATAACCGATTTCCACTGTCCAGGAATGTCAGAATAAAGTGATTCTAAACGATCGCCTTCAAAAATCACTTCATTTTCAAGTTTATCAGTGGTAGAAGTTGTTCCGTTAATTTGTAGAGAAGCGTTATCGCCAACATACAATCCAGAATTGGCATGAAAATGAACTCTTGCGCCAGCTTCAAAAGTTACGGTTTTAAATTCTGGAACTCCTGCGTAGCCATAAATTACGTATGGTTTTTCATTTGTAAAAAGAAGTTCATTTCCGTTTGCAGGATCATTTTCGTTTAAATAAAATCCGTCAACATCTTTGCCGTCAATTTTAATTTTTTCTTTGGTTCCGTCGGGATTTTGATTTGGATATAAAAACACGGCATCTTGAATTAAAGTAACCAAAGCTACTTCTTGCAAATTTGCACCACTGTCAAACTGAATTTCGTCGGTATATAAAAAATCATCGGGATTCGCATCTGTAATATCTGCCGTGGTTTCTATAAAAATGTACAAACTGTCTTTTGCTAAAAGCGTAACATCTTTAAAAATTTTTCCGTTGTTGCCTGTCATTCCATCAACAGTCATTCTATATTTAGAATCTAAGCCTTTTTTGAATTGTACAATCGGAATCGAAATATCATTTTTACTCTGATTGTATATTTTCAATTGGTAAGTGCTTGAGCCAATGTTTTTAAAAACAGTATCCAGATAAACAGTGTCTTTCGAGAACTTTAAATTTCCAGAACTGGCAACAGTATCAAAATCAGTTCGGCAAGAACTGAAAACTAAAATTAAACCAATAATGGAAAGTGCAAAGTATTGACGCATTTGAATGTTTTTTTTAGCCAAGAATTCACGAATTTTTATTTGAATTAATTCGTGAATTCGTGGCGAATAAATTGTAGATAAAAAATCTTTTTAATCTGTGTAATCTGTGGCAAAAAAAGCCAAAGATTGATTTTGATTGTTTTTGTAAAAATAGCAAAAAACTGACAAGTTCATAATTGATTTTTAATTTTAGAATCCGATTTTTAGATTTATGTCTTATCTTTCTTTAATTTTACGATTTTAAAGTTTATTTTAATGAATTATACAAAAGAGCAGATTTTAGCGCGCTGTAATGAGTTTTCTAAAAACACATTGATGGAAACGTTAAAAATAGAATATATCGATGCCGGAGAAGATTTTTTAACTGCAAAAATGCCTGTAAATCCAAGTGTTCATCAGCCAATGGGATTATTGCACGGAGGCGCTTCTGTAGCTTTGGCAGAAAGTGTTGGGAGTGCAGCTTCTTTCTTTTTTATCAATCCGAAAGAACAAGAGGTAAGAGGTATCGAAATTTCGGCAAATCATCTAAAAAGTATTCGCGAGGGTTATGTTTTCGGAACAGCTCGAATTATTCACAAAGGAAGAAGTCTTCATCTTTGGGAGATCAAAATCACCGATGAAGCAGGGAATTTGGTTTCGCTTTGCAAATTGACGAATATGGTTTTGGATAGAAAGAAAAGCGAATAAATATGAATTCATTTTTCTTAAAAATTAAAAATCATAAAGAACAAAATTTACCCTTTGTACTTTATTCAAAACCCAATACAGAAAATTATGTTGGGATTTTACAGCAAAATAATATTTTAAATACCGTTTCGGATTATAGTGAAAAAGGTTTTGTTTTTGCTTCTTTTGATGAAAAACAGCTCATCCTAATTCCTGAAAAGGAATCGGAAATTATTACGGTTCAAAAAGAAAAGACTTCATTTGAGTCCATTGAAATTGATGATTTGAGTTTTGGTGCTGAAGCTAAATTTCAATATGAATATCTAGTAGCGCAGGGAATTCAAGCTATTAAAAATGAAGAATTCAAGAAAGTAGTTTTATCACGAAGTGAAGAAGTTCCGTTGTCTGAATTTGATTTTATTGAAACCTTTCAGCACTTGGTTCAGCTATATCCAGCCACTTTCTGCTATTGTTTTTTTCATCCTAAAATTGGACTTTGGATGGGGGCGACACCAGAAAAACTACTAAAAGCAAATGGAAATGTTTTTGAAACCATGGCTTTGGCGGGAACACAAAAAGATAATCAGGAAGCAGAAATCATTTGGCAACAGAAAGAAAAAGACGAACAGCAATTTGTTACTGATTTTATTGTAAAAAGACTTCGAGAATTTACAGCTTCTGTTGTGGTTTATGAGCCTTACAGTTTAAAAGCAGGATCGATTTGGCATATTAAAACAGATATTTCTGGGGTTTTAAAAGATAATTCGACTTTAGAAGAGGTAATAGATACGTTGCATCCAACACCTGCTGTTTGCGGACTTCCAAAAAAGAAATCGAAAGCATTTATTTTAGAAAATGAAAATTATAATAGAACTTTCTATACTGGTTTTCTAGGTGAATTGAACAGTACTTTTGAAGGAAATAATGCTAGTTCTGATTTATTTGTAAATTTACGATGCATGCAGATTCAGGAAGATAAAGCGATTTTATACATGGGCTGTGGTATTACCAAAGAAAGTATTCCAGAAAAAGAATGGGAGGAAAGCGTCAATAAATCAATGACGATGAAACGGGTTTTGAGAAAATAGTTTATAAAATTGTTTCAAGTTTCAGGTTTCAAGTTTCACGTTCTGTTGACAACTTGAAACCTGAAACTTGAAACTTGAAACAAAAAAATAATGAAATTAGACATATTAGCCTTTGGGGCGCATCCAGACGATGTAGAATTAGGTTGCGCTGGAACCATTTTGAAAGAAGTTTCCCTTGGGAAAAAAGTAGGTATTGTAGATTTGACGCGTGGTGAATTAGGAACGCGCGGCACAGCAGAAACTAGAGATCAGGAAGCAAAAGATGCTGCAAAGATTTTAGGAGTTGTTGTTCGCGAAAATTTAGCAATGCGTGACGGATTTTTTGTTAATGACGAAAAGCATCAATTAGAAGTTATAAAAATGATCCGTAAGTACAAACCTGAGATTGTATTATGCAATGCAGTCGACGATCGTCATATCGATCACGGAAAAGGAAGCAAATTGGTTTCTGATTCTTGTTTCCTTTCGGGGTTAATGAAAATTGAAACATCAGTTGATGGAGTGCAACAAGAAGCGTGGAGACCTAAAGTGGTGTATCATTATATTCAATGGAAAAATCTAGAACCTGATTTTGTTGTAGACATTACAGGATTTGAAGAAAAGAAGGTTGAAGCGATTATGGCCTATAAAACTCAATTTTACGATCCGAATTCAAAAGAACCTTCGACGCCAATTACGAGTAAAAACTTTTTTGAAAGCTTAAATTATCGTGCGCAGGACTTAGGAAGGTTAGTTGGGAAAGATTTTGCAGAAGGTTTTACAGTGGAAAGATGTTTGGCAGTCAATAGCTTAGATAATTTGATTTAATTTTTATGAAAATTTTTCATTTTTTTCTTTGTAGAACTCAACCTTTGTTCTATATTTGCACTCGCTAAGCAGAAAAATGGTGGTTGTAGCTCAGCTGGTTAGAGTAGCGGTTTGTGGTGCCGCGGGTCGCCGGTTCGAACCCGGTCAGCCACCCAGATTTAAAGCCTTGAAGAAATTCAAGGCTTTTTTTGTTTTCTGACGAAAACAAAAAAAAGTAAAATTCCAATAAAAAAATTCCAAATTCCAAGTTGTTCTACTTTTGGAATTTGGAATTTTTTTATTGGAATTTTATTAAAGAAAGCTTAAATTAAAAACTTAGTATTTCAAAATATAGCCCTCGGTTTCAACCGCGGGAACGATAAGGATATACGTTGTGGTAACGTTGCGTTCCGGCGGTTTCAACCGCTGGTTATGTTTTTATATGCTGATGAATAATTTAAGGAGAACAAGGATTTTTTTTTGTAATTCTTTAGTTCTTCAATGGAATTAAAGATTGGAATTTGGAATCTTTTTATTGGAATTTCATTAAAAAAACCCAACTGCTAAGTTGGGCTTTTTTTGGTGGTTATTATATTTGGTTTTATGTATTATCGAATTTCTTCAAATGTGTTTCCTTGATTTATATCTCCAGTTTTAAAACCTTTTTTAAACCAATACATTCTTTGCTCTGAAGTTCCGTGAGTAAAAGAATCTGGAACAACGTGTCCTTGCATTTTGCTTTGTATTGCATCGTCTCCAACAGCATTTGCTGCACTTAAAGCTTCATCAATATCTCCAACATCTAGATCTTTTTGGTTATCATGCGCCCAAACTCCAGCATAAAAATCAGCTTGTAATTCTAATGCTACAGATAATTTATTAGCTTCGGCGTCACTTTTTCCTTGCTGCATCTGACGCATCTTAGAAGATGTTCCCATTAAAGTTTGAATGTGATGTCCAATTTCATGCGCAATTACATAAGCAATGGCAAAATCGCCTCCTTTCGCACCAAATTTAGTTTTTAATTCTTCAAAGAAATCCAAGTCCATATACACTTTGCGGTCACCTGGACAATAAAAAGGACCGAAGCAGATGATGCTCCACCGCAGGCAGTTTGTACAGCGCCTTTAAAGAGAACTAATTTTGGTTTTTCGTATGTCATTCCATGCTCTGCAAAAATCTTAGTCCACGTATCTTCATTGTACGCTAACAAAGTTCTTACATAATTTCCCATTTCTTCGTCTTCCTTGCTTAACGGAGCTGCAGCTTCGGTCTGTTGGCCTTGTCCGCCTTGCATTTGTTCTAGTATTGGCGCTATTTGCTGACCTGTTTCGCCGCCAAAAACATTCAGAAGCAAAACGATGATCCCAATAACTCCTCCGCCAATTATTGCTTTTCCTCCACCAGAAATTGATCTTCTGTCTTCGACATTATCACTTTGCCTTCTTCCTTGCCATTTCATATTGAATTGTTTTTTAACTTGTTATTTAAAACGTTGTACGAATTTATAGATTTTTTATGATAAATTTTACAATTGAAACGTTTATGTTTTGTTGTCGGTCGCAGTTTTCAGTTTAAGATTGTTTGCTGAAACTGAAAACTGCGACCGAGACTGAAAACTAAAAAATCACCCCAGCCATTTAACTAGTGCTTCTTCAACACTTCCTTTCATAATTGGTTTAGAAATGTAATCATCCATTCCGGCCGAAATACATTTGTTTCGTTCCTCTTTTTCAGCGCCTGCCGTAACAGCGATTATAGGAACATCACGGCCCTTCTTGGTATTTCTAATTGCTTTTGCAGTTTCATAACCATTCATAATTGGCATTTGGATATCCATAAAAATAATGGTCGGATTAATTTTTTCAAATTGTTGAATGGCTTCGTATCCGTTTTCACATTCAAAAATAAAAGCATTATTATACAGGTTTTTTATAATTGTTTTAAGAAGAAGCATGTTTACTTTGTTATCTTCTACAATTAAAAAGGTAATATTGTTGTCGTTTGTCTCAATTTCGTCGGCATCTAAGTTAATATTCAAACTTTTAAGCTCGGCATTGTATTTATCATTAATGCTGTGATTGCTTGTTTTTAAATTTAAATCAAAGAAAAAAGTACTTCCTTCGTCAATTTTACTTTCTAGCTGTAAACGGCTTTCCATTAAAGCAAGCAATTGGTTAGATATCGTTAAGCCTAATCCTGTTCCTCCAAATTTTCTTGTTGTTGAGCTGTCTTCTTGCAGAAAAGCTTTGAATATTTTTTTCTGATTTTTTTCAAGAATTCCAATTCCGGTATCAATTACAGCAAAACGGATAACGTAATGGTTGCCATGGTTCTTTTCTAAAACCGAAACGTTTAGTTTGATGGAACCTTCTGTTGTAAATTTAACCGCATTTGAAAGCAGGTTAATCAAAATTTGTTTGAGACGAACAATATCTGTCCAGATATATTTAGGAACATCGGGATCAATATTCAATTCGAGTTCCAGATTTTTTTTATTAGACTCATAAACAATTAAATCGAAAACTTGGCCTAAGATTTTTTTTATGTCATACAAATCAATAAAAAGCTCTAGTTTTCCTGCTTCAATTTTTGAGAAATCCAAAATATCATTTATAATTTCAAGAAGGGAATGAGCCGATTGGTTAATCGTGGTCATATATTTTTCTTGAATTTCCTCCAAATCCGTTTTCATTAATAAGTGTGTAAAACCAATAATTCCGTTTAGAGGAGTTCTAATTTCGTGCGACATATTAGCCAAGAAGTCAGATTTTGATTTGTTTGCCGCTTCAGCAAGCTGTTTGGCTTTTATCGCATCTTCTATTTCTTTTTTACTTGTAATGTCAAAATAGATTCCGCCCACAAATTCAATTTCATCGTCTCGCTTAATTACATCTCCAAATTCTTCTATCCAAATAAATTCGCCACTTTTGCGCTGAATGCGATACACGTTATGTAAAGGCATTCCGTGCTGTAGATTATCGATTTGATTGTTAATTACTTCTTCTTTATCATCAGGATGAATTAACGATAGAAAAGACAAATTATTTTCAATGAATTCAGATTTTGAATATCCGGTAAGATTTAAAACTTCATCGTTTAAGAATATTTTGGTCGAGAAAGCATCAAATTTTGATAAATAAACGGTTCCAGGAATATTGTTTGCAATCAGTTTAAATTTCTCTTCGCTTTCAATAATCTTAGTTTCATTTCGGTTTCTTTCTAATGCCGATGAAATATTATTTGCCAATACCTGAAAGATGTTTATTTCATCTTCAGTCCATTTTCTTTCGGTTGTACAATCATCAAAACCAATAAAACCTGTAAAAAGATCATTAATGTAAATAGGTAAGATTAAGATAGATTGTATTTCATTGTCAATGAGAAGTTTTTTGAAAAAACCTTCATTAAGATTTCTTGTAAATATATTTAGGATTTTTCTTTGCGATGCCACATCATATATTTCTTGAAGATTTTGTTCTGTCATATGATGCAAAGGGGTAATTTGATGGACAACCCCCTCTCGTGACCATTTATATTTTTGACTTACAGTATTATAGATTACATCTTTTTCGTAATAATACATATGATCTACTTTGGCTGCTTTTCCAATAATATTGAACGTTTCCTGAAACATTTGATGAGTCGTTTTGCTTAGCAGAAACTTCTCTGTACATAAAGAAAGTGCGGATAAAAGCTGGCTTTTAAGTTCTAATTTTCTTTCTGCCTCTAAACGCATTTGTGAAGAAATGGCAAGAGAAATTACATCTGATATGGTTCTCGCATAATTAATGTCTTCATTGTCCCATTCTCGCTTTTGTTCTGTGCTTTCAAAACAAGCAACACCTGCTAATTGCCCTGTTAAAAAAATAGGTACATCTAGCATTGATTTGATGTTATTTTTTGTAAAATAAAGCTTTTGAAACTCAGATGTTTCCAATTTGTTGAATACATCTGGTGCGTTAATAATTGCTTTATTGTTTAAGGTTTCAAAATAAATAGGATAGGACTCTTTATTTAGAATGTTTTTGTCGCTTAAACTTTGATTGTCAAGACTAAAAAGATTTTTACAGGTAATTAAATCATTGTCATATTTCCAAAAGCTTACGCGGTTAGTGTTGCTTATAGAAGCCGCTTCTTTTAATATTAAATCGATAACAGTGTTTAATTCGTCGTACTTGCTAAAATCTGTTGTTGATAATTTTTTGGTTGAATTATTATAAGCTTCAATTTTTTTAAGGCGTCTTTTTTTCTCGTTTTCGATGTTTTTTTTCTCGGTGATATCTCTTGCAATTCCAGAGAAACCAATTGTTAATCCTAATTCATTTTTACGAACAATAATTTTTTGAGACATCCATATTTCGTCACCATTTTTCTTCAAAATAGGAATTTCAATAATGGGATAATTATTTTCATTAAGAACCAAATTTTCGTAAAAATCTACAGCACTATTGATGTAATTATCATGAATAAAATTGGAATAATGCTTTTTGATTATTTCGTTTTGAGAATATCCAAGAGCAGAAATACCAAATTCATTTATAAAAGTAAAATGACCTTCTGCGTCTATTTCAAAAATAATATCGGTGGCCGTTTCGATTAGGTTTTTGTATTGATCCTGAACAATAACTTGTTCGGTAACATCTTGTCCAATGCTAATAATTAAATCGTCTGAAAACTTTTTATCTTTCCACTGAATGTATTTGTATTCGCCGTTTTCAGTTTTTAATTTTCTAATATAAAGTTTGTTTTCTTGGTCTCTAACAGGATTGAATTTTTCTTCTGATTCTAAATCTTGGGTTAATTCCCAGAATTTCAATCCCATAACCTGATCGGGCTGGTATCCTAAAATAGGAGTTACGGTTTCGCTGCAGAAAAGTATTTCACCTTTTTGATTGGATGCTATTGTAAGTGAATTTCCTTTATGGACGATTTCGTTTGCAAATCTAAAATTGTCGCGATTGTTTAATAAAACTGCATATTTTACTTGATTTATAATGAAAATTAGAATGCAGAAATTAAGCAGTAAGATGGAAGATTTTATTGGAATAAGTTGAAGTGCTAATGTCGTAATTAGAAAGGTAAACGTTAAAGCAACAAAGGCCCAATAAATCTTTATGGGTTTAAGGATGTTGTACGAAAAGAAAAAAGAAATCAGGAAAACAATAATGGGTACAACATCATTTTTTAGTGTAACAATGTTGTAGGCTACGTAACTGATGTAAATAAAAAAGCTGGAAATAAAAATCTGCTGGATTTTATCTCTTATCCATTTAATTTTTTCGGTTATCGTATAAATGATAAGTACCAAAACCCCAATTGAAACATTTACAATTAAGAGGCTTTTGGGTCTTATTTTGAAAATTTCATTTATGATTTCAATTACAATTACCGCAATACCAAAAAATAAGATATAAAGCTGGTATTCTCTTCCAACAGCATCTTGTTCTTTCTTCTTTTCGATGAAATATCCAATTTTGGCTTTAATTCTAAAAAAATGATAAACTAAGAGCGAAAGGAAAGCAAAAAGTGATAAGCCTAAAACAAAAAGTTTATGGTTATTGTAGTAAATGATATCGGAATTAAAAACATACCATCCAGTCATAATTGATTCTAAGGTACTCCCAATAGTGGAAATTCCTGAAATAACCGAATTGAAAAAACTATAGTTTGCGACCATAGAATTTGGAGTATGTTGGTTTAGTAAATAGCCTTTTGAAAATTCTTAAAAGAAGTGGTTAATTTCTCGGTAAATAAGAATTTTCGGTTTTAATCTACATTGTATTTTCCGATTGAATCAATTGAATCTTCTTCTTCAGATTGTGTTCCGAAAATGGCAAAATAAGTCGCATAAATCATAGAGCTGTTAAAAACAACCGTAAATATGATTCCGACGCAACAGCCAATAAATCCAACCATTGAACCAAGAAAACCTATGATAAAAAAAGCAAATATGTTAAGCGGATTTTTTGTAACGATAATAAGGCTAGATTTTATAGCATCTATAGCTTTAAGGTTTCCAAAAACAATTAATGGAATGGAAAGGTACATAAAGTAAGAAACCATAAACGAAATGATGTTTCCAACAAATACAATTCCCGAACTTTCGATTAAATTGGCAATCGCAGTTCCTAAAATTGCTGGAATAAAAGCAGCAACAAAAATTTGTGCAAAATAGGGTGCTTTGTAATAAGTGAAAATAGTAGAAACATTGAACTCAATATCTTTGTCTGCAGAATCGGCCATTTTTAGGAAACCAGCACCAAAAGGAGCTGTAATTCCTGCAACCAAAGAAACAGCAACGGTTTGAATTACGAGTTGAATTGAAGTGAATTGTTGATTCTCAAAATTTTGAATGAAATCTTTCGTCATCGCCTCGGCACCAAAATAGGCAATCATTATACCCATAAAAGCGACGGCTGCAATAATTGAAAAAACTAGGATGATAAGTCCTGAGTAAAGCGCTATTTTTTTATAATTTTCGAAAGCGTGATTAAAAACTGTAGCAAAATCAAGGGAAAAGCCATTTTTTTTAATGTCCTCAATTTGGTTAAGTGTAGATTTCATTTTTATGTAAGATTGTTTTATAGACTTGTAATATTTGAAAGGTATCTTGACGTAAATATAATATTTTTAATCAATTCCGTATAAAAATCTACAAAACATTCCAAAATGTTTTTAGCTGCTGTTACAGCCAGTCTAAAATTCGTTTTATTGGCCAATTTGTCTTTGTAAGGAGCGTAGCGCATAGGCAAATCAAGCCAATTGCCTTTTTTTACAATTGCTTTATGGTGAGAAAATGTGTCGAAGCTTCGTTTACCATGATAAGCACCAATTCCACTATATCCGACACCGCCAAAAGGCAGTCTGTTGTTAGAGAAATGAATAACGGTATCGTTGATACATCCGCCTCCGAAAGAGTATTTCGAAATTAATTTCTTTGCAAAGGAATTATTTTCGCTAAAAATGTAAAATGAAAGAGGTTTCTCATAACGGCTCACAACATTTTCGATGTCATTTTCATTTTCGTAAACAAGAATCGGCAAAATAGGCCAAAGATCTCTTCTTTCATAACGGCACTGTCCAAATCTGGTTCTTCAAGAAGAGTAGGCGCAATATAAAGTTGGCTAGCATTGCTTTCTCCACCAAACAAAATGTGCTCACCTTGAATCATATTGGTCAAGCGATACCAGTTTTTTGTATTTATAATTCGAGCAAAATCGAGAGATTTGTCAATTTTTTTCCCGTAGGCTTTTATGATTTCTTCAATCATATAAGAAATGAAATTGACTTTCATGTTTTTTTGAATTAGAATATAGTCGGGTGCAATGCAAGTTTGTCCTGCATTGATAAATTTTCCCCAGACAATTCGTTTGGCAGCTAGTTTTAAATTGGCTGTTTCATCAATAATGCAAGGGTTTTTTCCGCCTAATTCAAGAGTAACCGGAGTTAGATTTTCGGCTGCCGCTTTTGCAACAATTTTACCAACAGCAACGCTTCCTGTAAAAAAGATATAATCCCAGCGCTGCGCCAATAGTTTATTAGAAACATCAACACCGCCTTCAAAAACTTCTACGTGCTTAACGTGAAACGTTTTTTCTATAATTTTTGCAATTATAGCAGAGGTGTGAGGGGTAAGTTCAGATGGTTTTAAAACGACTCTATTTCCTGCAGCAACTGCAGCTACGAGCGGACTCAAAGCAAGCTGAAAAGGGTAATTCCATGGAGCAATGATTAATACATCTCCATAAGGTTCTTTGTAAAGATAATCGGAAGAGGGAAAATTAAGCAGAGATGGAAAAACACGTTTTGGTTTTGCCCATTTATTCAGGTTTTTAATCGTATCCTTAAGTTCCGAAATAACGTAATTCGTTTCGGTTAAAACAGCTTCGAACTCTGGTTTTTTAAAGTCATCATATAAAGCTTTTACAATTAAATCTTCGCTTTTTTGAATATTATACAATAACTTTTTGAGAGTTTCCTTTCGATATCCGATGTCGCTTTTAAAGTCCATTTTTTTCGATTTGCTTGTTTTTTCTCTATGCAAGTTAATCGATAAAATTTAAAAAATTAACAATTAAATCATAAAAATCAGACAGCATTCCAAATAGGATCATCTGGAGTAGGGGCAATAATTGTAATATTCTCTTTTGAAACAGGATGGACAAAAGTTAGTTTTCGTGCATGAAGATGGATGCCTCCATCGGGATTGCTTCGGTCTGCGCCATATTTTAAATCTCCTTTAATTGGCGATCCGATTGCACTTAATTGTGCACGAATTTGATGATGACGACCCGTATGCAAATTGATTTCCAGAGTGGTATAATTCTGAAGTTCTTTTATTATAGTGTAATCTAAACTGGCTAATTTGCTATCTGGAACTTCTTTTAAATGCGCTTTTGAAGTGTTGTTTTTTTCGTTCCTTTTTAAATAATGAACCAATTTTGCTTTTTCGTCTTTTGGTTTATTTTTGACAACAGCCCAATATGTTTTTTGGGTTTCGCGATTACTGAACAATTCATTCATACGCGATAAAGCTTTGCTAGTTCTAGCAAAAACAACAATTCCAGTTGTAGGTCTGTCTAGACGATGAATAACCCCCAAGAAAACATCTCCAGGTTTATTGTATTTGGCTTTGATATATTCTTTCACAACATCAGACAAAGGTTTGTCGCCCGTTTTATCACCTTGTACAATATCGCCCACACGTTTGTTGACCACAATAATATGGTTGTCTTCGTGCAGAATTTGGAGATTGTTTTTGTCTGAAATAATTTTCATTTTGAAGTGAAATTTTAAATTGAAAAAGTTTGGCTAAAGCCTTTAATATGTCTTAAAAATAAACCTCCAGCTAAAGCTGGAGGCAATTCATAAAAATCTTTGAACCTTTGTTGCTTTGTCTCTTTGAGCCCAAAAACTTAGAACCTTAGCAACTCAGAACTTTAGTATCTTAAAAATTAATATTGTTCCTTTTCGTTAGGAAAATCACTAGCCTTAACATCTGCAGCATATTGACCAATTGCTTTCGTCATTTCGTCGTAAAGATTTAAGTAGCGACGTAAGAAACGAGGGCTGAATTCATTGTTCATTCCTAACATATCGTGAATTACTAAAACCTGACCGTCAACACCGCCTCCAGCTCCAATTCCGATTACTGGAATAGAAATGCTTTCAGCTACTTTTTTAGCTAGATCTGCTGGGATTTTTTCTAAAACAACAGCAAAACATCCTACTTTTTCAAGCATTTGAGCATCTTCAATCAATTTTTCAGCTTCTTCTTCTTCTTTAGCGCGAACACTGTAAGTTCCGAATTTGTAGATCGATTGAGGTGTTAAACCTAAGTGCCCCATTACAGGAATACCAGCATGTAATATTTTTTTAATAGATTCTTTAATTTCTTTTCCGCCTTCTAATTTTACAGCATGAGCCCCACTTTCTTTCATAATTCTGATAGAAGAACGCAAAGCTTCTTTTGGGTCAGATTGGTAACTTCCAAAAGGCAAGTCAACTACAACTAAACCTCTTTCTACAGCGCGAACTACAGAAGAAGCATGATATATCATTTGATCTAAAGTAATTGGCAAAGTCGTTTCGTGACCAGCCATTACATTTGATGCCGAATCACCAACTAAAATTACATCGATACCAGCGGTATCAACAATTTTTGCCATTGTATAATCATACGCAGTAAGCATAGAGATTTTCTCTCCGTTGCTTTTCATTTCAATTAATGACTTTGTTGTGATTCTTTTATAATCTTTTTTTGCTACTGACATTTTAATGTTTTTTTGATGTTGTAAAAGTATTGAATAATTGTAAAAAGGGAATTAGCAATTATAGAATATTTCGAGAGAAAATGGTTTTCGGTCTTTAAATCCTAATAGAAATGGACTGTTTCCTATTACAATAGAGTAATTGTGTAGTAATTTTTGAGGTTTTTGACAAAGACTAAAGGTTTTAAGAATGATTTTTTATCAGTCTAAAACCTTTAATCTCTAGCATTAGTTATTTTAAGTTTTAGCAATCAGCCATGTTTACAGCAATTGCAAGACCTCCTTCAGAAGTTTCTTTATATTTTGAATTCATATCTTTTGCTGTTTCCCACATGGTGTTAATCACTTTGTCTAATGGAACTTTAGCATTTTTAGAATCGGTTTCTAAAGCTAATTCAGCAGCGTTTATGGCTTTAATGGCACCCATTGTATTTCTTTCGATACATGGAATTTGAACTAAACCGCCAATAGGATCGCAGGTTAAACCTAAATGATGTTCCATGGCAATTTCAGCAGCCATAAGAACTTGAGCAGGAGTTCCGCCCATTAATTCGCAAAGAGCAGCCGCAGCCATCGAAGACGAAACGCCAATCTCAGCTTGACATCCGCCCATTGCTGCAGAAATAGTAGAACCTTTTTTAAAGATACTTCCAATTTCACCAGCCACCATCAAAAATTGTTTGATTTCTTTTTCGCCTGCATTATGGTTTTCAATAACCATGTAGTACATTAAAACAGCAGGAATTACACCCGAACTTCCGTTGGTAGGAGCAGTAACCACACGGCCTAAAGAAGCATTTACTTCATTAACTGCAAGGGCAAAACAGCTCACCCATTTTAAGATTTGACGGAATTTAACTTCAGTTTTTCTAATTTCTTCCAACCAGCTTTGCGGGTCTAGTGTAATTAGATAATCCAATTAAGTTTTGGTGCATATCAAAAGCTCTTCTTCGTACGTGAAGTCCGCCTGGAAGAATTCCTTCAGAATGGCAACCAATATACATGCATTCCAACATCGTATTCCAAATACGCATTAATTCAGAATGCACTTCGGCTTCTGGACGCATCGAAATTTCATTTTCGTATACAATTTCAGAAATCGATTTGTTTTCAGTAACCGTATAATTTAATAATTCTGCGGCGTTTTGAATAGGATAAGGAAAGGCACATTTTATAACCTCTTTCAGTTTGGCATTTGTACGTTCTTCTTTTACCACAAATCCTCCTCCGATTGAATAAAAAGTAGATTCGTATTCTGAATCATCAGGCTTGTAAGCCGTAAATTTCAATCCGTTTGCGTGAAACGGAAGAAAGTCTTTATTAAAAACAATGTCTTGAAGAAAAAAGAATGGAATCACTTTTTGGTTGCCCAAATTGATTTCGTTTGTGGTTTCGATTTTTTTAATAATTCCTGCAATATCCTCTACAGGAATATATTCAGGATCTTGTCCGCTTAATCCTAACATTACCGCAAGATCTGTTGCGTGGCCTTTTCCAGTTAAAGAAAGCGAGCCATATAAATCGACTTTTACCCTTGTAATATCGTTTAAAATTGCTTCTTCTTTCAATTCTTCTAGAAAGCGTTCAGCAGCGCGCCAAGGACCGAAAGTGTGTGAGCTTGAAGGGCCAACGCCAATTTTAAGCATATCAAAAACAGAGATACATTCTTCCATTGTTCATTTTTTGTTAAGACAAAGATAATCGAATAATGCAATGATGATTTCTTTTTTAATGTTAATCTTGCGTATTTGTTAAAATAAATATTAAAATTTAATAATTCGGCAACGAAATAAATTTAAAACCTTAATATGCACTTTCCGTAAAAAGTTCGTGTTTTTTAGGTATTTTTGTAAAAGAACGACTTGTATTACTCGAGTCTTTATTATTAATACTTCATGGATTTTGTTTTAATTCTGAAAACGTCTTTTTACAAATAATAATGCCACAAGAAGATAAAGTTACCCTATGATAGAATTTTTCAGACATCTATTACAAGAATTCGAATTACCACTAAGCAATCCAGTATTGATTTTTTCATTAATACTATTTATAATCCTGCTTTGTCCCATTTTACTAAAAAAAATAAACATTCCTGGAATTATCGGACTTATTATTTCTGGGGTTATCATTGGTTCGCATGGATTAAATATTCTGGCTAAAAACTCTGCGGTAGATTTATTTTCTACAATCGGGCTTTTGTACATCATGTTTATTGCGGGTTTAGAATTGGATATGAACGAGTTTAAAGCCAATAGAAATAAGAGTTTGCTCTTTGGCTTTTTCACCTTTATTCTTCCGCTTTCAATAGGATTTCCTGTTTGTTTTTATTTGTTGAAATATGATTTTAATGCGAGTTTCTTAACGGCAAGTATGTTTGCTACACACACTTTGGTCGCGTATCCGATTGTGAGTAAATTAGGAATTGCTAAAAATCAAGCTGTTGCCATTACGGTTGGAGGAACTATTTTAACAGATACTGCCGTTTTAATTATTCTGGCAGTAATTATGGGAAGCAGTCAGGGAAATCTAAATCAGGCATTTTGGGTTAAATTGATCATTTCATTGGCGATTTTCTCTGCTATTATGTTTTTGATTATCCCTCGTGTAGCAAAATGGTTTTTTAAGAAGTTAGAAAGTGAAAAACACGCCCACTATATTTTTGTGCTTTCTGTCGTTTTCTTTGCTGCCTTTTTGGCTGAAGTGGCAGGAGTAGAGCCCATTATTGGAGCTTTCGTTGCAGGTTTGGCTTTGAATCCGCTGATTCCGCATTCTTCCGCTTTGATGAACAGAATTGAATTTATGGGGAATTCGTTATTTATTCCGTTTTTCTTGATTTCTGTAGGAATGCTAGTGGATGTAAGCGTTATTTTGAGCGGACCAACAGCTTTAATAGTGGCTGGAACTTTGAGCGTTGTAGCGATATTTGGAAAATGGATTGCGGCGTTTTTTACTCAAATTGTTTTTAAATATACCCGAACAGAAAGACAGCTTATTTTTGGATTGAGCAGTGCGCACGCCGCGGCAACTTTGGCTGTAATTTTGGTCGGATTTAAAGCAAAAATATTAGATGAAAATATTTTAAACGGAACCATTATCCTAATTCTGATTACGTGTATTGTAGCTTCTTTTGCAACTGAAAAAGCAGCGAAAAAAATTGCCATCTGCGAAGAAGAAATTTCACATGAAGACGCAGACAGAGATCAGATCTTAGACGAACATATTTTGATTCCGTTGGCAAAATCGTCTGCTGCAGCAAGTTTGTTGGATTTTGCGCTTTTGATCAAAGATAAAAAATCATCAAATCCGGTTACTTTATTGACGATCGTTCCAAACAATAATCAGGCGGAAAAGAACATTTTAAAATACAGAAAAGCCGCCGATAAATTTGTAATTCAAGGATCGGCTTCAGAAGTGAAAATTAATACTATTGCCAGAATCGATCACAATCCTGCGAGCGGAATTGCAAGAACTTCTAAAGAAATCATGTCGGATATTGTGATTGTCGGTTGGCCAAGGAAAACAGGATTTATTGATAAAATCTTTGGAGAAAATGTAGATTCGATTATCAATAATGTAGATAAGACTTTATTTATCTGCAGGTTTCAAAAGAATTTTATTGAAGAAAAAAGACTGGTTTTTATTTGTCCGCCATTTTCAGAAAGAGGAATTGGTTTTCATTTGCTAATGCAAAAAGTGAGCCGTTTGGCACAGGAATTAAGTATTCCGATTGTGATTTACGGCGAAGAGAGAACCTATCAGGCTATTCAGCAGATTGCTTCTAATTTAAAACTGAACAGCAAATTTGGTTTTAAAAACATTTCGGATTGGGAAGATTTTGAAAGCATCTCTGATGAAATAAAACCAACCGATTTAGTGGTTGTCAATTTATCTCGAAAAGGTTCTGTTTCATATCAATCTATATTTGATAAATTACCAACGAAGTTTGAAAAATATTTCGACAGCAATAATGTAATGCTTGTTTATCCGCAAGACGATAGGAAAGAAAGTGCAATGGATGCTTACGAAGATTTTACCGCATCGCCTTTGGCAAAAGGTATCGAAGCAATAGAACAAATTGGACGCGGTTTGGGAAGTATTTTGAAGAAAAGCTAAAAATCTGATTTTCATGAAAATCTCAACTATTTTGCTTGTTTTGGCTTTCGCTTTTATTGCTGTAAATTGTAATAAAGTAAAAGAAGAGACGAAATCAAATTCTGAAATTGCTATTAAAAGTGATAGCATTGCAAAACCCATAAAAAAAGAATTGCCTGAGAATTTTGACGAGTTCAATAAAAAATTCCATTCTGATTCTCTTTTTCAAGTTTCAAGAGTTGATTTTCCGATCGAAGGAAAACATGTTTCTGGTTTTGAGCAATACAATTGGACAAGAAAGAATTGGCAGTTTCAAGTAATTCCTGTTGCTGAAAAAACAGAAATTGAAGAATACCAGCATTCATTAGTAAAAACAGATACTTTAATCACAGAAAAATTTTGGATTCCAGATAGTGGTTTTGAAGTAGAAAGACAATTTAAACTGATCGGTAATAAATGGTTTTTAATTTATTATAACGACATAAATTTATAGTAAATGAATCACGGAGCTAAATCAATCAGACCTTTTATAGGTGCTAAGAACTTTGAAATCTCTAGAAGTTTTTATCGCGATTTAGGATTTGAAGAAACGGTTTTAGAATCTAATTTTTCGGTTTTTAAAACGGGAGTAATAGCTTTTTATCTTCAAGATTACTACGATAAAAACTGGATTGAAAATACTATGATTTTTCTGGAAGTGGATAATGTCGAACGCTATTACAGCGAACTTTTAGCTCTAAATCTTCCCTCAAAATATGAAGGAGTAAAACTGACTCCAATAAAATATTTGGATTGGGGAAGCGAATGTTTTTTGCACGATCCGTCTGGAGTTTTATGGCATTTTGGGAAATTCAAGCAATAATTTTTTCTCACTCAAAAACCTTGTTTTCCATTTCATAAATGGCTTCTCAATTATTTGATGTAGCAAATATGCGGCTCCTACACAAGTAATAATGCAAATTAGCATTGAAAATGTACTACTTGTATCAATGTTTAAAGAAGCGAGAAATTCCTGCGTAATATGAATAATTCCTTTGTGCGTTAAATAAATTCCATACGAAAGCCCTGCAATAAAAGTAGTGGTTTTAGAATTCCATTTGTATAAAACGCTTTCAGGAGATATTGCGCCCATAACTACAAATCCATAGCCGAGCCCAATTACCGGAAATCCGAAAAGTGATGCGTAAAAAGATCTTTCTTCAATGCAAAGAATATAAGCACCAAACAATATTAGAAGTCCAATTATAAGTAAAAGGTTGCCGTATTTCGAGATTTTATTCCATAATTCAGGAAGAAATTGATAGAGGGCAGCAATGGATACTCCAATCAAAAGTCCATCCAAGCGATTGTATGTTGGGTAGTAAATATATTTGTACCAATAAAGCCAAGAATTATCATTTTCAATTAATGGAATATATAATTTTTCCCAGCTATAGAATCGAAAAACAAATCCTAACAAGACAAAGATAATCAGCAGCCAATAGGATTTTTTGAAGAATGTTGTGTTGAGCAAAAAGTACAGAAATAGAGGTAAAAGAAGATAAAAGTGTTCTTCTACGCAAAGTGACCAAGCATGCGAAAAAGTGCCAAAATCTTGAAGGTTTAAATCAAAATTTTGAGTAAAAGTAAGTAGCTTCCATAAAGGAGGAAGCGCTTCTCTTTCTCTAAAAAAAGGAAAAAGATAATAGATTGCTGTGACGAACCAAAAAGCAGGCAGAATTCTAAAAAAGCGTTTTACAAAAAAGTCTTTAAACGAAATTTCGATGCCATTTTTAATTTGAAAAAACAGCTGAGAAGAAATTAGAAAACCACTTAAAACAAAAAACAAATCGACTCCTGTCCAGCCAAATTTAGCAATTGCAGGAAGCCATTTTGGGTAATCAAAAACGGGAACTTGATAATGAAATAAAAAAACAAAACAGATTGCAAAAGCACGTAAATGATCTAGTCCGTAAAGTTTTTTATCCACCGTTGTAAGTTTGTATAATTTGGTTATTTTGAACCCAAAGGTAGAAGTATTTGTAAAGCTTAAAACTCGAAATTAGAAGTTTTATTAACAAAATTTATTCTGGTTTAAAGTAAATTATCTCAAACAAAAATCTCCCAAAACACGAGTAGTATTTTTACGCTGATACCAGTCATTGTAAACCAATTCTAAATTTTTAACTTCGAATTCTCCGAAATCATAATCACGAAATTTTGCTGCTATTTCTATTAGTTTTTTCGGGTCATGAAGCTTTTCTTGAAAACGCATTATAGTTGAATGGGCTGTCGATATAGAATAACGGCTATCTATGCTTTGCTGTAATCCGGAATTTTTAAAGTTTTCACGAAGTCTATTTCGTAAATTATTCAGCGTTTCGTCGCTTGGAAATCCCTGAATCATAATTGCCGAAGGAGAAGCAGTTATGCCTTTGTAATGAATTTTTATTTTCTCCACATCTACAAGACTTCGGCAGATTACCTCGATATATTCATTTGGTGAAATCTGATCTAAGGTAAAAGCTGAAGAACAAGAAATAATCGACATAATGGTAATATGAATGTCTGAATCTGGGTAAAAATATTGCTCAGGTTCGGCTTTTTTTAATTCATTAATGAAAGTCTGAATATTAGCTTTAGTTTCATCATTTGGGCGAATAAGTAACGTGATTCCAAAACGAGAATCAGATTCATTTTTAAGTTCAGAATCAATAGCATATTTGCCTGCTGAAATGATTTCAGAAGATGTTTTGTAAAGTTGATCGTAATGTTGGATTAAATTCATTGTGGTTTATTTCTTTTTTGCTTTTTCCAGATTTTCTTTGACTCTAAATTTGACAATTTCAGTAATCAAGTCATAAGGCATTGCTTCTTTTAAAGGAAATTGAACAGATCCTTTTCCAGATTTATATTTAGAAAGTTTTTCTGCAAAAGCAGCGTGTCCGCTTGGTAATGCATAAAGTCCAATATGGTTTTTAAAAGCCGCAAAATAAACTACAATACCGTTCTGTTCAAAAGCTGGCATCGAATAACTGATTTTTTCTTTGGCATCTGGCGCCGCCTTCTGAATCGTCATTCTAACTTTTTCCAGAATTTCTTGTACATCATTAGGAAATGCTCCAATATATTCGTCTATGTTTTCGGGTTTCTTTGTTTCCATTTGGAGAAATTTATTTTTAAGTTTTTTTTTAATCTCGCAAAGTCGCGAAGTCGCAAAGTTATTTTGAACAGATCTTAAAGATTAAGTTTTTTGTTATAAATAAAAAAACTTAGTGACTTTGCGTCTTTGCGAGACTAATTCGTAGCAGTATAGAAAACTTCGCGTACTTTGCGTAAAACCTTTGCGAGCTTTGCGTTAAAAAACTTTACGGTTAAATCACAATTAAGCAAGTCCTTTAGGAAAGCGATCCAATACCAAATTCAATAGTAAATTATGCTCTAAATAAGCTTTTGCTCCAGCCAAAACCAAAGTAAAACCCTCAGTCGAATTACGAACCTGATCGATTATTTTATCAGTGTCTCCATGAAAACCTGAATTGATGATACTTACAAAAGTTTCATTTTCATTCAACGGACTAAAAACCCATTCGACCAAAGTGATTTCATCTGGATTTCCCCATTCAATTACAATCTTTTTATTTTCCTGTAAAACAAGCGTAGTAACCGAAAGCGAAAAACCGTACATTTCCCAAGTCCATTCTGTTTTTTTATTTTCTTCTAATTTTCCAGATCCCTTTGTAAACCAAAATTTACTTGTAATATGAGGATCAATAAAAGCCTGAAAAACTTCTGAAACAGGTTTTCTTATCAGCATTTCGGCCTTTGCATATTTGTTGTTTTCTGTTTTCATTTTTTGTTGGTGAGATGTTGTTTGCGAATTGTAAAATGTGAAAAAAGTCTAGTTTGTTATTCCGAGGAACGAGGAATCTTCACAAGAAACTCCGTAAAGAAAAGCCAATCTTTGTCGAGCTACTGGCGGAGATTCCTCGTTCCTAGGAATGACAAGATTGGGTTTAAAACTGATACGTTTTTTCGAACCTCTAAATTTAATAAAAAAAATCCACACAAGTTTTTACCTGCGTGGACTTTATAATCTACAATCTGCGATCTACAATCTGCGATCTACAATCTACAATCTGCAATCTAAATTTATTCTCTTATTGTAGTTTTATCATGTAGTGCTATTTCTGCAATTTCATCTTTTCGTTTAAAGCTTACGCCTTGATGTTGCTGCATATATTTGATGAGATCGTTTGCTGCTTTTACCATTTGCGGAGTTCCTCCAATACGGTCATGAAAACTAATTGACATTTGTCGGCGTTGTGTTTCACTTTCAGCGTATAATTGGTCAAATTCCATTTTAACTTGTTGAAAGAATTGATCTGCCGAAAAGTTTTTCCCTTCAATCAAAACAATATCATTGCATCGAAGTGTATATGGAACCACTGCAAAATCTTTATTTTTTATCTGAATAATAAAAGGTTCATCACGGCTAAGATCATCGATATGATATTTAAAACCAAGTTCCTGTAAAATATCCAGAGTATTTTGTCCTCGGCGTAACCAGTTGGCATTGTAACCAACAGGAGTAAAGCCTGTAACTTTTTTTATGGCATCGACACCGTCTTTTATAAACTTTTTTTCTTCGTCATACGGCATGGTGTATTGCGTGCTCCAGCTCATTCCGTGTGCGGCAGCTTCGTGGCCTCGTTGTACAATTTCTTTAGCCAGTTCGGGATTTTTTAAAACGGCGGTTCCAACCATGTGCGAAGTTACTTTTACGCCCAATTTATCCCAATTGTCCAACATACGTGGAATGCCTTCTTTATATCCATATTCGTACCAGGTTGCAGAAGGAAGATCAATAAAACCTTTTTGTATATTTTGAGGAAACGGACTTTCGGCATTTTGAGGCTGTCCGCCAGCTTCAAATTGCATTGAGATCGAAACCACTAATCTAGAACCATCTGCCCATTTTGTTTTTTGTGGGACGAAAAGAGGTGCATTTTTCGAAACTTCCGAAAAAGTTTCAATAGGATTCATCATGCCAACCATTCCTATTATTCCAGTTTGCTTAATAAAATTTCTTCTTGAACTCATGCTATTTATTTTTTAATTAAAGTATCAATTGCCCAGCTGTTATAATCTGCAAAATGCAAAAGCAAAGCAAAGAAAGCGATGTGAATTAATTGTGACGGAATAGCTTCCCAGTTCTCAATCATCGAAGTGCCAAATAATAAGATGACCATAACAATTGCTCCTCCAACTAAAGAGGGTTTAGTAAAGATGCCTAATAATAGGAAAAGACCAATTGCAAATTCGGCTATTGGAAGAATGTAACTAAATGGTGTTATGATGATTTTTGGCAGCATCGAATTTTCAAAACTGCCAACCATCCAATTGCTGAAAGTTGCTAGTTTTGGCAAACGGACTAATCCGTGGCCAAACATACTGATGGCGATTGCAAGACGTAATAATAAAAATGAGGTTGTTTCCATATTGATGTGATTTTATAGTACAAAGTTGCAGATAACGACTTTTATAAATTTGTACAATCATTGGAATAATTTGTATTTTTGGAAGATGGAAATTAGAAACTTACACCGTCCTTTTGAACTTCAGTTTTTAGAAGTTTTAGAATACGAACCGAAAGAACGTAAAAATACGTTCTTTGAAATGGTGTTTGTTCTAGAAGGAAAAGGAACTCAAATTATCAACGATCATCGATTACCGTATAGCAGTGATAAGTTTTTCTTGATTTTTCCTCAAGATACACATAGTTTTGAAGTCACTGAGAAAACGAAATTTTTCTTTATACGCTTTAATGACAGTTATCTTAAAACGCAAAACAGCGATTGGATTCAGAAGTTGGAGTTTATTTTCCATAACCACAATCATATGCCGGGCTGTATTTTAAAAACTATAATCGACAAACCTTTAATAAGGGCAATGATAGAGGCACTTATTAGAGAAGAAAAAAGCCAGTTTCCGCAGCAGCAAGAAGTTATAAAGCAAATTCTAAATACGATTATAACAATAGCAGCGAGAAATATTTCGCTTATGGCTCCTCTTAGTATAAATGAAGTTAATGCAGTGCCAAGTTTGGATTTATTGAATTATGTTCATCAAAATATTTATCGTCCAGATCAATTAAGGGCATCGAATATGGCGTCAGCATTTAATATTTCGCCCAAATATATAAGTGAGTATTTTAAAACCAAAACAGGGCAAAGCATACAGGAATATACAATCGCGTACAAAATAAAACTAATTGAAACACGACTGAAATATACCAGTATGCAAATCAATGAGATTGTGTATGAATTTGGTTTTAGCGATGCAAGTCACTTGAATCGACTGTTTAAAAAACATAACGGAGTAAATCCAAGTGACTATAAAAAGCAGTTTAAAAATGTTGATAGAGTGTAACGCCGAAAACTAAGATTGTGCTTTGTCAATCCATTTTCCAACTGTTGGCGGAACATAATTTCTCATTTTTTCTAATAAATCATCAATAGAATCGCTAACTAAAAGCATTTGCTGATTGACCTCTTTCAGCAATCCTTTTTCGGTCATGGTTTGCAGTAATGCAATAAGCGAATCGTAAAAGCCATTTATGTTTAAAATAGCAATTGGTTTTTTATGAAGCCCTAATTGTGCCCAAGTCAGCATTTCGAAAAGTTCTTCAAGTGTTCCAAATCCTCCAGGAAGTGCAATTACGCCATCGCATAAATCGTTCATTTTGGTTTTTCTTTCGTGCATGCTTTCTACCAAAACTAATTCAGTTAAACCTAAATGAGCAATTTCTTTAGATCTTAAAAAGTTTGGAAGCACACCAATCACTTTTCCGCCAGCGTTTAAAGCGCCGTCTGCTACAGCGCCCATCAAACCGACATTTGCACCACCATAAACTAGTTCTATATCTTGTTCGGCTAAAGTTTTTCCAACTAAAATTGCTTGTTCTTCGTAAATTTTTTCAGTGCCAAAACTAGAGGCACAGAAAACGGTTATTCTTTTCATTTTTCTTTTTTTTTATTATTTTGAGAAGTAAGAAGCAAGAGAAGTTCTGCATTTTTCTTGCTTCTAGTTTCTTTCCTCTAAATTCTTTTCTCTTAAGAATCTCTCATTCTTTCTTCAATTCATATTCAAAGTAAGGCACTTCAAGACCATTAACAGTAAATGTCAGCTCATTGATTTTTTCTGCTCCGAGTTTTAAAACGGCTTTTTGCGAACGGAAATTTTCTGCTCCAATATGAAAAAGTACCGAATTAACATGCTGAAAAGCATAATCAATCATTAATTTTTTGTTCGATTTATTATAAGGCCCGCCCCAATATTTTCTGGTAATAAAAGTGTAGCCAATTCCAACGCTCGATTTTTCTGGATTGTAATCGTAGAAACTCGTTGTTCCCATAATTTCGTTGGTTTGTTTATCGAAAATTAAGAACGGACTTTTTGTAATTATCATATCAAAATAAGTTCTAAAAACGTCTCTTTTATATCGATCTTTAGCTGGATTTTGTTCCCAAATTAACGGATTGGAAGCGGCTTCAAATAATGCTTCAAAATGTTTTTCTTCTAACGGAATTAACTGTGAGATTTCATTTTCTAAGAAATCGGGCTGTAGATTGAAGTTATTTATTGTCATATTTTTGGTTTTTTATGATTAGTTTTTGCCTAATTAGACAGAATGTAAAAAATAAAGCAAGAAATAAAATCTGCTATAATCAGCAAAATCTGCGTGAAACAAAAAAATTAAATCTGCTTAATCTGAACACAAGAAACGTTTTCCATTTTAATCTCTTTTCCTATTTTCTTTAATAATCCAGTTTTAGAATCTCTTTTAAAAACAACAACATTGTTGGTCAATACATTTGATGCTACTAAAAATTTTCCGCTTTCATCAAGAGCAAAAATCCTCGGATGTTTTCCTAAAGTAGATTGATAGCCAATGTTTTTTAGATGCCCGTTTTCATCAATAGAGAAAATCGCAATATTGTTTTCTTTTCCACGATTTGTAGCATATAAAAATTTACCATCAGGTGAAATATGAATATCAGAGCTTTCAAAACCCTCTTTTATTTTATCGGAATGCGTCGCAATACGCTGAATTTTATTTAAAACACCATTTTCGTAATTGTAAACGCTTATTTGCCCCGCCATTTCTTCAATACAATATCCCCATTTTTGATTGGGGTGAAAAGTAAAATGTCTTGGCCAGCTTCTAAATCGGTTTTCGTAAACGGATTTTTAGTTTCAATTAAAGGCTTTTTTAGATTTTCATCAAAAGCATAACAGCGAATTTTATCGGCTCCTAAATCGGGTAAAAACAAATAATCGCATTGAGGAGAAAATATGGACGAATGAACGTGAGATCGAGTTTGTCTGTCTTTATTTACGCTTCCGTCCATGTATTGAAAATTTTGAGCAATCGAATCGATTTTGCCGTTTTCCAAGATCGGATAAACCGAAACGCTTCCTTCGGTATAGTTGGCATTGGCAAGCCATTTTCCGTTTTTATGAACAGAAACATAAACAGGATTTTCACCTCCGCTTCTCTGACTGTTTAAAAAAGTCAAAGTTTTTGCTGACGGATTAAATTCAAAACTGCTTACGCTTCCTGCATTTGGAGTTTTGGTATCGGTGCAAGCATAAATGTATTTTCCGTTTGGTGAAACCGTTAAATAAGACGGATTGACAACATTCTTAACCGAAGTAAATTTGGTTAATTTACCACTCAAGGTATCCAATTGATAAACTTGAATAGCTTCAGCTGTTTTATCACGATTGTAAGATCCTAAAAAAACATAGGTATTTTGAGAAAATAGGTTTATTGTTAATAGAAATGCAATTGCGAAATAGTATATTTTTGGTTTCATTTTTTGGTTTCAGGTTTCAAGTTTGAAGTTTCAGGTTTCACGTTTCAAGTGCTGTGCTTGTTGTCAGGCTGAGCGAAGTCGAAGCCCAATTGCCAATCGGAACGCCCTTCGACTTCGCTCAGGGTGACATTACAATTCACAATTCACAATTCATAATTAATTAACCCCTTTCCACCATTGCTTAAACTCTTGTTTTTCATTTTTCAATTCAACGATTTCGCCAATCATTGGTGTAATTAAAGGAATCGGATTTTCAGACAAACTATTCAATTCGGTTACTTTTTTCAAAGGTTCGTCCCAAGCATGAAGCGATAGCGAAAATTTAGAAGAATGCACCGGAAATACACGTTTTGCTTTCAGGTCTTTCATTGCTTTTATTACATCTTGAGGCATATTATGAATATATTTCCATTTCTCATTGTATTGACCATTATCCAATAAAGCGATGTCAAATGAACCGTATTTTTCACCAATTGCAGCAAAATGAGAATCGTAACCGCTGTCGCCACCCAAATACATCTTAAAATCTTTAGTTTCCAAAACAAAAGAAGTCCAAAGTGTATTGCATCTTTTAAAACTTCTGCCAGAAAAATGTCTTGATGGCGTAGTATGAATCGTCAGGTTTTCATCTAATTTGATGGTGCTGTACCAATCTTTTTCGATAATTTTTTCTGATGGAAATCCCCAAAACTCAAAATGTGAACCAACTCCAAGAGCGGTAACAATCTTTTTTGTTTTAGGTTTTAATTTTAAAATCGTATCGTAATCCAGATGATCATAATGATCGTGTGTAATCAATAAATAATCAATTTCTGGAAGATCCTCGACAGAATAAATATCAGAACCTTTGAAAGATTTTGTTGTGCCGGGAATAGGAGAGGCGTTTCCGCTAAAAACGGGATCAATTAAAAATCGTTTTCCTTCCAACTGAATAAAATAAGACGAATGTCCAAACCAAACTAAAATATCCTGATCAAGAGGAAGTTCATGCAAATTGGTTTTTATAGACGGAATCAAATCGGTTGGAGTTTTTCTTTCTACTTTTTTGAAGAAAAATTCAAACAAAACCCCCGCCATACTTTCTCCTTCTGCAAGGTCGGGTGTAAAAGATTGATTTTCAAATTTTCCGTTTTTATATTGAGGCGAATTTTGAATTAAAGTTAATCTTTCGCCAGAAGGAGCTTTTCCGAATTTTGGATGCTGAAGAAATTTGTAAATGGCAAGTAGTATTAAAAATACGAGAATTAAGAATATAATCATTTTATTTTGAGGGATATAATTTTTGAGTGTATTGTTTAGAAAGCAAAATTATCTTTTTTAAGATTTCGATATCGACATCAGCCAATTTTTTGATATAAATGCAAGCTTTTGAAGAGGTGTGTTTTCCTAGTTTCGATAAAAGTTCTTCTCTTTTTTCTTCTGGCAAATAGAAATAAACGGTCAATGCTGTTTTTCTTGGCGAAAATCCAGCTAAAGGCGCGTCGCCTTCATGCCCGCTTTCATATTTATAATGATAACTTCCAAAACCAATAATGCTTGGTTCCCACATCTTGGGTTCAAAACCGGTTGTTTTCTGTATTATTTTAAGAAGTTCAAAAGCATCTTTTCTTTTAACTTCATTTTCGACAGCGTTAATAAAATCAGTAACACTGTTTTGAGTTTCTGTAGTTTTATTTTTTGCCATTTTGTTTACTTTTTACTTAATAAATCGCTTTTTAGAAGGATGTTTTTGATTTTGAATTCAGAAGCATAAAACAAATTGGCATCTTCGGGCATTTGATTTTCTAAAACAATCAGACTAACGTCGCTTTCTGGGAAATACAAATTTACACCAGAAAATCCGTCTCCTAAACCTGTATGTCCAAGATATTTTACAGATTCTTCTTCTACAATTCGAATTCCGTCTCCATAAGGTTGTTTTTCTTTTCCGAAGAAATTATGCTGAGATAAAATGGTGTTTTTAGTTAATAACTGATACGATTCTTGTTTTAATATTTTTCCTTTATGAAGATTAGTGTTCCAAATGGCAAGATCAGAAACGGTTGAAATAATGCCGTCTGCACCTAAAGTTTCATCTGTGATCTGCCTTGAAGTATCAGCTTCCAGCTGATTTTTTACATTATAATATCCCGTTGCCAAATTTTGTTCTTTATCTTTTGAATAACAAAAAGTGTGATTCATTTTTAATTTCTTAAAAAGTGATTCAGCAACCTCTCTATAGCTTTTTTTAGAGCTGAATTCGACAATTTTTGCGACCAGATTAAAACTTAGATTTCCGTATTTAAAATCGGTTCCCGGTTTAAAAGCCAATGGTTTTTCTAAATCGACAATTCCGTGCGAGTGATTTAAAAGCTGATGTACTGTTACCGAATCGGCCCAAGTTTGCGTAAGCTCTGGCAGGTATTTTTTGATTGGAGCATTCAAATTTACTTTTCCTTTTTCTACTTCCAACAAAAGAAAAACGGCAGCAATTAATTTACTGTTGGACATGATTTCAAATTGGGTATCCATTTTCAAAGGTGTTCTAGTTTCAAAATTAGAAAAGCCTTGTGCTTTAGAATACATTGTTTTTCCGCTTTGCGAAATCAAAATCACACCATTAAATTTTGGATTAGAATTTTGAAGTATACTGTCGATACTTTTTTTATAATCCTCTTTTTTCTGTGCCGATGAATTGCAAGAAGTGAAAATTAGAATTGTTAATAAGGAAATTTTGGCGATGAAGTTCATTTGATTGTTAGTGGTGAATTTTTTAATGGTCAATTTTCAATTCTCAGTTTTCACGTTTTGTAGGTAACTTGAAACCTGAAACGTGAAACAAAAATTAAAACATTCCATTTGCATTAATAGAATCTTTTGGAACGGGCTGCCCTAAATCCCAGAATTCTACTATTTTGTCGTCTTTAAATTTTAGAATATGCACCACGGCAAAACCAATGTCTGAAGGCGTTTGTTTAAGATGTGAATGCACAGCAACAAGGTTTCCATCTTCTAAAACATGATGAATTTTAAAAATCTTATTCGGATTTGTCCTGGCAGATTCTTCCATGGCAAGCATTAAGGTGTCTGCATCGCCTTTGAAGTACGCGTTGTGATGTTTGAAATTCTTTCCGACATATAATCGAAAACCTTCGTGAGAATGTCCTTTTGCTGCCAATTTCAGGAAGTTTTTAGCGATTTCTTTCTTAGTCATGATTCAAGATTTAAAAGCAAACTAAGTTATGAAATAAAGTGCTATAAATTTTGTAGAAAAGAAAAGGAAATTTATAAAATTAAATGGCTTCTGATTTTATTTTGCTAAGATCTATTCCTAGTTTAGAAAACTCTTTTTCACCCAATTCGGTTATGTAAAAATGCTTCTCTTCGGGATTATTTTTGGCAATCCATTTTTTGTCTGCAAATGATTCTAGAAGCAATTCTCCCAATTTACCGCCAAGATGTTCATAGCATTTTTTTGCTGGTTTTATCTTTTTTTGATTTTCCATTATTTTACTTTTTTACAGCAACTTTAGAAGCCAAATAAGCCATCGGAATATAAGCAAAAACTAAATCAACTAAACCATACCAAAGTGGAGAAGGTAAAGTGAAAATTGTAACAAGACCACCAAATAAAAAGAAACCTCCAATGCCGAAAGCCAGTTTTGTTTTGTGCTTAATTGCAGCAAAAGCGGTTGTCAATGCTCCTGCAAAAGTTCCGAGTGCGTGCGCCAAAAATGGGAAAAGAAAATGCTTTGGCTCAAATAAATGCATGTTTGCTTTTAAACCTTCAGCAGTAGTAACGTCTGCACCATTTGGCGCTGGAATTATAGAGCCGCTTACTAAAATGATGCTCATGTTGACAATACTGCCAATAACAAGACCTGCAATTACAGCCAAAGTATTTCTTAAAAATGGATTCATAATTTTCGTTTTTTACCTAACGAATGTATGAAAAATAAAGCAATTAGTTAAACGATTGCCTGAATTCTAAAGGGGAAGTGTTGGTCTTTGTTTTGAATAATTTACTAAAGGATTGCTGGTGCTCAAAACCCAGTTCAAATGCAATTTCGCTGATCGATAGAGTAGTAGTCGAAAGCTTTTCTTTTGCCTTTTCAATCAATTTATTGTGAATATGCTGTTGCGTGCTTTGACCCGTATGCGTTTTTAATAGTGCGCTAAGATAATTGGATGAAACATTTAGGTTTTCGGCAATAAATTGAACTGTTGGAATTCCTTTTTGTTTTAAAGTGTCGTCGGTAAAATAGTCTTCCAAAAGTTTTTCTAATCGTGCCAAAATCTGATGACTGCTTATTTTTCGGGTAATAAATTGTCTGTTGTAAAATCGTTCCGCATACGTGAGAAACAATTCAATTTGTGCAATAATAACGTCTTGACTGAATTTATCGATATTGGATTGGTATTCCTGCTGAATATTTTTAATAATATCAATGAGCATATTCTCTTCTTTATCAGAAAGATGTAACGCTTCATTGACCGCATAACCAAAGTAGTCGTATTGTTTGATTTTGTGAGCAAGCGGCGTATTCCAAAGAAAATCAGGATGAATCAATAATGACCATCCTGTGTGTTGCATTTCGGCATTTCCTTCAATAGAAAAAACTTGTCCTGGCGAAAGAAAAATTAAAACTCCTTCTTTAAAATCGTATTCCTGTTGGCCATATCGCATTTTTGCGTTGGCATTTCTTTTTAAAGCAATCGAATAAAAATCCAGCATTAAGCTTTTGGGTTCTTCGTTATTTAGATATTTTAAATCTTCAAAATTGTAAACGCTTACTAAAGGATGTTCGGGTTTTGGCAAATCTCTAAAATCATGAAATTCGCTTATTGTCTTAAATCGAAGTGGTTGCTGATTGGCCATAGTACAAAGTAATTAATTTTGATTGAAAACGGCAGCAAATTCTTTTGCATAATCTGCCAGTTTTGTTTTTCCTAAAACCGCTGGACGATTTTGGTAATAATCTTCACTTAGCAAACCACTGTAAAGTGCGGCATACATTTCTACCAAACCTTGTGCAATTTTAGGTTGCATTCCAACAGCAATTAATCCGTTTAGTGTTTCTTCGTCAGATATTAATTTCCACTTTAAATCTGGATTTCCGATGGCGTCGCCTAAAATTTTTGCAGTTTCATCTCCAGAAACTTCTTCGCTAGCCACATAACGTATTTTTTTTCCGTCAAGCGGAGTTGTAAATTCTTCTGCAATTGCTTCGGCTATATCGTTTGGAGAAACCCACGGAATCAATTGATCGGCTCCATAATTAGCAGCTATAATGGCTTGGTTTTTAATCATCGGGATGTAAGCCAGCAAATTGTAGTAAAAAGAAGTCGGACGCATAAAGGTAATCGAGACATCTGAAAGTTTGTTCAGAACCGCTTCGATTTCATTATAACGCTGAATAATTCCAGAACCTTGTTGTAAATGTGCGCCAATACTGCTTAAAAACACTACTCGTTTTACGCCAGATTTTGCAATAGCTTCTGCATAATTATTTCCAATTGTACGCGTAAAAGCATCTAAATCAAGATTCGGATCAAAATAATTCGCTCGTGGAATCATGCAATATACGGCATTGGCTCCCGTAAAAGTTTGAGTCAAAAAATCGACATCATTTACAGATCCAATTGCGGCTTGAGCTCCAAGATTTTCAATTTCCGATTTTCTTTCGCTACTGCTTGCAATTATTGTAATTTGATGTTTTTCTTTTAATAAAGCTTTCGCTAAAGGCTTGCTAATGTTCCCTAGAGAACCTGTAATTATAATTTTCATACTATTATTTTTTTGTTGATACAAAGTTGCGAAGCATTAGCAAAATAGATTTAGCCAAATCTATGATTGACGTAGTCTAAAATAATAGTATGAAATGTGATTCTATTTTTCAGATAATTTTCTTTCGGTTTCAATTTGTGGTTTTCCAGTAGCATTCGGCATACCTTTTCCTGTTTCAATTAGTTTTTTCAAACTATTCTCAATGTAATTGGTCCAGCCTGCTTTGCAAACGTCAAAACATTCGTAATCAGGAACCAAACCCACATGGGTAAAAACTAGTTTTGTTTTGTCATTTTCTTTCGAAATATCAAAAACAGCAGTAGTATTGGTTGATTCGGTATCGTCTTGGGTGAAGCTGAAATAATTTTCCTCAATCAACCAAACGATTTTCTGATTCGGAATTACTTCAATCAGTTTTATTTTACAACGGTGTACGTCTTCATAATGGTATTTAAATTCGTCTCCTTGGTTCGCTGTTTTTCCTTCAATTTCTTCAGACCACCAGCCGCGAACGTTTTGTATGGCTTTAAAGACTTCTTCTGGTGTTTGACTGACAAGTATTGTTGTGGTAAAATCTTGAGTATTCATAATCAATTGACTTTTAAATTAGTAAAGTAAATTTACAATCTAAAAATCAATTGGTTAAGGTGCTTAAAAGACAATTTTAAGGTGTATTTCGGACAGAAAAATTATTAGACGTTTTCTGTTAATAAGACTACACTAATTATGATTCCGAAAAAAACAATAATGCTTAACAAACCAATCAAAGTGACTCTCCATCCTCCAAAAGTTTCACCTCCATTTTGAATATGTTTTTGAATATTCTGTTCTTGAAATTTTTTCAAAAAATAAGAAGAAACCGTTAAATAAAGTAACGGAAAAAGAAAACTAGGAAAGTTATCTGGAATAATAAAAATAAGCGGAATAATTGCAATCATGGATATGATGGTTATGATCCAAGTGTTTTTGGCTTTTTCAAAATCATTAAATACTTTGAAATTTTCTGCAATGCAATATCCAGCAACTAATCGAACCCGCAAAAAATGTTCCTATTCTTATGGCTTTTTCTGAGTATATTTTTTCTGTTGGGATTTCTTCAAAAACTGATTTTTGTTCATTATTATCTAGTTCCATTTTTGATAAAAGTAAAATTTAAGGTTTATAGTATTGCTTTAATTTTTTGAGGAATTTTATTTAGGAGTTCAAAATGTGTTGACATAACCTTTTCTAGTTCCAGTGTTCCGCCTAGAATGATCATTTCTTTATGCGTAAAACGTTTTCCAAGTCGGTCTTCGAGCATAATTTTTTCCATACTTTGTGCAATTTCAATTTCATGCAAGAATTCATTCGGATGACCTGCTGTACAAATTACAAGACCGTACGGAATAGTTTTCATTTTTCTAGACGTTTCGTTTTGTCCATAAGCATATCCAACCGAGTAAACACGATCAAACCAGCCTTTTAATTTTGCAGGACAATCGCTCCACCAAACAGGATATAGAAAAATAATGCAGTCTGCTTTTTCTATTTTTTCTTGTTCTGCTAAAACATCTTTAGAAATAGGAAGTTCTGTTTTGGCAAGACCTTCCCGTTCATATTCTTCCTCAGACATATCGCTCACAAAATTGGACGCAAATAAATCGGAGATTTCTACCTTCCATTTTTCAGTATTCAAGACTAGTTTCAATCTTTCTAAAACTTGAAAAGTGTACGATTTTTTGCTCGGATGTGCGTAAACAATTAGAATGTTCATTTTCAGGTTTTTTAGATTTATAATTTTTTGAAATCCCAATCTGATTTGTACGAAAATACAAATTAAATCGAAATGAAATTATTCTTCAGAAAATTCTAAAATATCGCCAGGCTGGCAATCTAGAACTTTACAGATGGCTTCGAGCGTACTGAAACGAATTGCTTTTGCTTTGCCAGTTTTTAGAATGGAAAGATTAGACAAGGTTAAATCTACTTTTTCTGAAAGTTCGTTTAATGACATTTTTCGTTTTGCCATCATGACGTCTAAATTTACTATAATGGGCATAATTTTTTGTTTAAATAGTTAAGTCAATTTCAGATTGAATTTCGATTCCTCTTTTAAAAATCTGTCCTACCACAAACATTACAATGGCCATAAAGATCCAAATGCTGTGTCCTTCAAGATTAAGCGATTCCAACGAAGGAAGTTTTACGCCTTTAATAATTAACCAATTGTTGAATTTAAAGGCCTAGAAAGAAAACAAACCAATTCCGAAAGCGAGATAAGAAAGATAAGATATAAAGCGTCCCATTTCGGCAGTAAAAGGCTGTTCGATGTTTAATTTTTTCTCATGCAACATTTTTACAATCAGATAAAACATAATGGCTTTTAAGATGGCCACGATGCTGATAAAGGATATTTCTTGAATATAAAAACTAGGACTGTAATTATATAAGTCAAGTAAATCAAGAAACCGAGCATTGTAGGAGTTTATTGTCATAGTATAAATTCCGTTAAAAAGATACATGCCGGCTTCTACGCATAAGCCAATAAAAATAATCCATGATAAGATATTCAGGATTTTTAGAATCTGTGGTGTTCCAATTTTAATTTCCATACTATTCAAGATTAGAAGTTATGCTGCTAAAATAATAAAAATTTATTGATAAACAATAAATAAATAGTTTTTATCAAAAAAAAGCTTCAACATTAAAATTTGCTGAAGCTGTGGTATTTTGTTTTTAAAATTATGTTAGCGAAGCATTTTCTTTTCGTTTTCAAGCATTTTTTCGATGTTAAAATAAATACCGTCTACATTGTAGACACCTTTTTCGAAACTGAGATAATCGCAATTATCAACGAGCGATTGTCCTTTAGATTCAATTTCAAAAAGATTGAGCAAAATGTATTCGTGTTCGACCATTATGACATGAAAACCAGTTTCGCATTTCTTTCCGTCTCCAGAAGAAAGTATGACATTCATAATGCTGTGAAATCTAAAAGAAGCAATTTTTGCAGATGCTTCGTCTCCTTTTAAGTGATAAACGTAAGTAAGGAAATTGAGCTGTTTTAAGTCAAATGGGAATTCGCTTAAGGTATGATTGGATAATTTGATTATTTGGTCGTAATCTGAAGCTTCGAGTTCTTCCTTGTCATAATATTTGCGAAGCTGTTCCTCGTCTGGTGATTTCCAAAAGGCATCATATTTGGGTTGAAAAACATAGCCTAAATACAAATGGCGGTATTCGTCATGCGATAAAAGCGTATCGTTTTTCGTGAGTCTTTCCATTAATTTAGGATAGTAAAACTTTGAATTTTTGTCGTTGATTTCTTTTTCGATGGCTTTATAATCTGGGGTTGTAAAACCAATTTCTTGTGAATGCACTTGAATTCCGAAACAAAAAATGAGAAGGATGAAAATTTGTTTTAGCATGATTTAGAGGTGTTTTTGGTTGTAGTTCTGATCTTACTAATGTACAAATTATATAAAAACAAAGTGTTCTTATGGATGCCAGATGCGTGAAGGATGGGAGCGGCATCTCCCGATTTAGAAAAACAAGGCTTTTTAGCCGTAGTTTTTGTTAATCGGGAATATAGCGGACAGCCTGACCCGGAGGGACACGCCCCAGTAATTAGGAATCTTATTTTTCTAGATTATTCGCTAATTCATTTTCCTTTTTTAAAGTGGTTTTATTCGAAGCAGTTCGCCTTTCCGTTTGACAATGTTTTTATAGTCCCATTGAATTTCTCTGCTTTTTTCTAGCCAGCGTTTTAAGTCTTCTTCGTTTATTTGATCAACATTTGTATAACGCATTTCTGCAGCTTTGAACGAACCTTCGTTTTGGAGTTTTTCTTCGTCAAAAGATTGTCCGCTCCAGAAAAGTAATCGAACAGAATCTTTTAATTTGCTATAACCCACAATCGGATTTCCGTCTAGAAACCAAACCGGATGCGCATGCCAGATTTTGCTTTCGGCATCAGAAAGGTTTTTATTTATAATCGCCAAAAGAAGGTCGCAGATTTCTTTGTTTTCTACTGTCTGAGAATTGTTGTAATCTTGAATCTGGCTCATGTCTTCAGCATTTTAGGGTTATTTTACCTCTTGGGTCAACTCAAATAGAATATAAGTTCCGTTGCTCGAATTTCCTCTCGTTTTTTCTACAAATCCCTTCTTTCTATAAAACTCAATTGCTTTAATGTTGCTTGTAAGGCATTTTAGGGTAATTGGAAAAGAGATTTTTAAGAGGGCTGCTTTTAACAATTCTGTACCAAGGTTTTTTCCTTGATGTTTAACATCAACGTAAAGATGATGAATAAAATTGTTTGGCATCCAGATCGAAATAAATCCGACTGGAATATTGTTTACAAGAGCCGTTAAAATGTATTCACCTTGTGTTTGTTTGTCAAAATCGTCTAATTCAAATTCTGAAATATCTTGTTCTGTAAATGTGCGCCGTCTTTCGTTTAAGAATAATTCTCTTAAATGAGGTAAATCGGTATCTCTAGATTCTACGATGCTTAACATGCATTTTTGTATTTAATTTCTTTTCAGCAAAATTGTACTTGCTGCATTAGATTCATTAAATTCTGTGGCTCTAACTCCGTTTAAAGTGAGATTGATTTTAATTTCATCATTACTTTTAAAATCTAATATTGCTAAAAACCTGCCTTTTTCAATTTGCTTGCCTTTTTCTAAAGCATAAGCGATGATATCTAGCGCTATAGGCGTTTTAGATTCATCAATTTCATATTTTAATAGGCCTTTTTGCCCGTTGTTTTTTCCTCCTTTAACGATATAATTTTTCCCGTCGATTAATTCACCATTAACGGTCATCGAAATAAAATTATCTGAAGTAAAAATCATTGTATTCTTTGCGCCACTGGCATCTGTTCCTAACCAATTGCCTACTAGGATTTCTTTTTTTGTTTGCGCGTATGATACACTGGTTAAAATAAGGAATAGTAAGAGAATTTTTTTCATTGATTATACTGTTTATATTTTCTTATTGTTCTTCAAGTATAGAATTTCCTTTAGATAAATCTCCAGAAGTCCATTGCCACGTTTCGTGAAGCCTAATTTTTCCGCTTGCTAAAATTTCAGGTTTAGAAGTGCAGAAACCAGTCATTAATTCGCCTTTTTCATTCACTTGATGATATCTCATTTCGATATTTCCCGCGCCGTCAACCAAACCAATTAAATGGCCTTTAACGATTTTTCCTCCAGAATATTCAGAAGTTAAAATGTTTCCTTCTTGTTTATAATGAAATGAAGTTTCGTTAGAAGTTTCTCCGTTTTCGCTGTTGCTTACAGGTTTGAAGATTTTATTATTGTAATTAATCATTCTGGTTTGCAAATTAACTTTTTCGATTTAAATCGGTAATTAATAATGGATTGTTTTCTTTTAATTTATGAACTAATGCTTCAACCTTTTCTGGGTTTTCTTTAATGTTTTCGTATTCTTCTGTAGTAATTCCGACGATTTGTAAAAATGAAACTTCACCGTGTGGCGTTTGTTTTTTAGGGACTTCGGGATCATTCACAAAAATTAATGCCGTAATATCGGTTTCAGTGTCCAAACGAATTGGTCCGTTTGCTGGCATGTAATGAAACTCTTCAAACCAATTTCCACTGTCAAATACATATTTAGCTATATTTTGAAGCAAAGCCACAGCCCAGCTCGGATTTTGATTGTCGGCTCCATAAGGTTTTAATCTAAAAGTAAGTTCAAATCCCCATTTGCTAAATTCTCCATCTGCTTTTTCTTCATTATAATACAATTCAGAAAAACCGTAAGTAATAAAATGGTAATGATCTTCTTGATTTTTGCTTTCGTAATAGCTTACACCATCAAGCGGATGTTCTCCGCCAAGCATATAACTAATTGCTGGAGCAAAATGTTTGGGTTCCTGATTAGGATAAAGGCGTTCAAATTCTTTATCAATTTCTAACCAGCCAACAGCGTCATCTTCGGTAAATTCTTTTTTGTATTGTTCTAATTCCATTTCTAATAAAACTTATTTTTACACTAAAATAAGTCTTTTTTCTAGCTATTAGTTTCCATACATTAAAAAAAATCCGATTTGATTTCGCAAATCGGATTTTGATCTATTTATTGTTGTTGCAATTTTTTCATGAATTCATTTGAAGCCTGTTCTAAAGCCTTAAAATAGTTTCCTTTTTTAAGTTCGGGTATCGAATAGGTGCTGATTATATTTTGTGTGTCTTCAGCATTTAATTTGTATTTTATAAAATCGACGCTTAAAACCTGAATTTGCCTTAATGTTTTACTGACAACAATTAAAAGGGTTGGATCTAATCGCGGGTCTTTTGATAAAAATTTGTCAAGATCTACTGCAAATTCGTCAAAAGATTTAAATGGTTCAACAGAAGGTGTTGTTATGACTACAATTTTATAAAGGTGTTTTTTTTCGAAAGCGTTAAGGGTAGTGTTTAACGATTGAAGTTCTGCTGGTTTTAATACTTTTTCGAAGTCGTTGACACAGTCTGTAGATTGAGAAAAAGTGCTTTTTAAACGGGAAGCAAAATCGGTGTCGGTTTTGGTTTGGGCAGATAAAACTGAAGATAACAGTATAAGCGTAAAGAATAATTTTTTCATTCTATGGCATGTTAGATTTGGTGCTGCAAAAGTAGCACATTCTTTATTGTAAACAGATGAAAAAACGGATCAGTTTTGATTTTAAAATGAAAAAATATTCTTTTTCGAAAAGAAGGTTATTAAACAAAAATCCGATCTACTTTTGGTAAATCGGATTTTGAAATTTTTTATTGAAATAAAGGTATTAAATGATCCCATTTGAGTTCTTTGGCAAAATCTAAAGCTGTTTTTCCGCTATTGGTTTTTGCATTTGCATTGGCTCCTGCTTTTAAAATAAGTTCTACAGAAGTTTGATTTCCAGCAATAGCTTCACGATGCAAAAAAGTGTAGCCTAAATCGTCTTGCGCTCCTATTTCTTCTGGATTGTTTTTTAAGAATTCGATGAGACTTTCTTTCATATTGATACTCATCGGATGCTCTACCAAGTTTTCTGGCTTCTCTTTCTGATTTGTAACAACCAGAATATCATTGTAATCTCCAAACTCTAAGCCCCAAGCGTCGTCGTGGTCTTTTCTTTCGTCTTCGTCCATTTCTGAGCGCATGGCATGTATTGTAAAAGCCCCGTATGTTTTTCCTTGACTTGCAAATAACCAATCGCTGATTTGATTAATCGGAATTGCAATTTCGTCTCCATTATTGACATTGGTTAGATCATTAGGATCATTTACTAAAATTCCGTATATCATTTCGCCATCAAAGTTTACGTCGTTAATCCACATATGTTCTACGATGGTTTCGTCGTCTATATCTTGAGTGAAAGCCAATTTTACACAAGCAACATCCAATCCTGGAACTATTCTTCTGTATTTCCAAGATAGTTCTCTCCAGAAGTATTTAAAGGTTTCTTGTGCTCTTTTGTAAGCTTCGATCATTTTTGGATTTTCTCCGTCGGCGTAGAATATTTTTGTTTCTTCCATAAAAAAGGATATTTATAATGATTTATAAAAGTAATCTTTTTAGTACTTTGGGAGAAATGTTATTTAATTATTTTGAGGTTTTAATTTAAAAGTAAACCTTTTTTTAGACAAAGTATTGTCATTTCGACCGAAGGGAGAAATCTCCGCAAAGTGAAGTTATTTGCAAAGATTTTTACTAATCTTTGTCGAGCTACTTATGGAGATTTCTCCCTTCGGTCGAAATGACAAAACTATACGCACAAAAAAATCCGACTTGTTTTCACAAATCGGATTATATAAAAATTAGAAGTTAATTTCTTAAAAAGTATACCCTATTCTTAAATGAAAATAAAGTAAGAATTGTTCCTTTGTGTAATCAAAATTATCTACACTTTGTGCATTTCCAAAATTAGAATTTGCTTTAATAAATACCATTCTGTATCCTATTCCTGCGCCTGCTTCGTAAGTAAGATGTTCTCCAATTGCTCTTTTCATTCCCCATGTTGGTGTAATAGATAAATCTGCATTTTTAGTGATATTATCATCTAAATTAATGACAAACCAATCTGGATGGTAACTTGTTTTAAGAGAAATATAATTACCGCTATTATTTGAAATGTTTTTTCCTTTAGCGTTTCTTTTTTTCAGATTGAAATAAAATTTTGGCTCTGCTGTAATTACGGGTTGTAATATAAAACCAGCTTCATCATAATGATCTCCAACTGCAAAATCATGTTCGATACCAATTTCGCTTCTTAAAGCAATTGAATTAGCAAGTTTTAATTCGTTGTTAAGCCAAATTCCGGCAAAACCTGTTTGTGCCGAAAAGATTGATTTTTCTACGCTAGCTTCTTGAGCCTTAGCATTAATAGTTATTCCTAAGATTATAAATAGGATTAATTTTTTCATACTAGTATTTGTTTTTTTTGTAATTGGTTAGATTAATTTTGGTGCGAAAATAGTATTAAAATTTTAAAATCTTAATTTGCAAAAACTATAAAGGTTTAAAGAGAAAAGGCACAAAAAAATCCGACTTGCTTTCACAAATCGGATTTTAACGCAAGTAATGTATAGATTACTTTTTATTTACCACAAATCGAATTGTATTCTTTAAAAACATCGATAGCGGTATTTGTTTTAGGCTTATATTTTTCATCTTTGGATTTTTTTACTAATTCAGGACAATCGTAAAAGAAACGATGTATAGTTGTTCGATAAAAACTACCCGCGCCAATTGTCGCTCCAACGTCAGTAGCTGTAAATAATTCAGCTGCATTTTCCCCTTTTCTCCAAATGTAATAAATAGTTGTAATACCCATGTAATGTCCTCTAGGATTTGTAACTTCTTTTTCTAGGCTATACAAGGATGCTTTTCCTTGTGTTATTTCAATTGGAGTAAGCCAGAGATATTTCAATTTTCCTTTTTTCTTATTAGAATAAACTGGGAGAAGAATTTTATCTTCTCCTGATATGGTTACTTTTTCAATATCAGTATTTGTATATGTTATTTTTCCATCTTTAGTTTTAATTGAAAGTTTTTTTTTATTATTATTTAGATTAACATAGTGTGAAGGATCCTTCATCAATCCCTCAACAGATGTTCCATCTTTTAATAGGGTTGTTGATTCTAGTTGAGGGTTTTTGCTTGCACATGATAAAAACAAGCTAGTGAAAATTATTATTACGTACTTTTTCATTATTTAATAAGTTTAATTAGTGTGTAAACCTACAATCTCTTAAATATGAAAAAATACACGAGAAGTTATTTTTGTAATAGAATGCGGTTAAAATGATATTGTGTAATTAAATGATTATCAATTTTTATATGTAGTAAACAAAAAAATCCGACTTGCTTTCACAAATCGGATTTATTAAATTGAGAATTATATATAACCGTAAAACGGTATATTTTTACAAGTGAATTACTTCGCCGTAAGCATCAGCTACAGCTTCCATAACAGCCTCGCTCATTGTTGGGTGAGGGTGGATAGATTTAAGGATTTCATGACCTGTAGTTTCTAGTTTACGAGCTACAACTGCTTCAGCAATCATATCTGTAACACCAGCACCAATCATGTGGCATCCTAACCATTCTCCGTATTTAGCATCGAAGATTACTTTTACGAATCCGTCAGCATTTCCAGCCGCTTTTGCTTTTCCAGAAGCTGAGAATGGGAATTTACCAATTTTTAATTCGTAACCTTTTTCTTTTGCTTGTTTTTCTGTTAAACCTACAGAAGCGATTTCTGGAGTTGCGTAAGTACAACCAGGAACGTTTCCGTAATCGATTGGGTCTACGTGTAAACCTTTAATTTTTTCTACACAGTTAATTCCTTCAGCAGAAGCTACGTGAGCTAAAGCTTGACCTGGAGTAACGTCTCCAATTGCGTAGTATCCTGGAATGTTAGTTTCGTTGTACGCGTTTACTAAGATTTTATCTCTATCAACAGCGATTCCAACTTCTTCTAATCCGATGTTTTCAATGTTTGTTTTGATTCCAACTGCAGAAAGTACGATGTCAGCTTCTAAAACTTCTTCTCCTTTTGCCGTTTTAACAAAAGCTTTAACTCCTGCACCTGTTGTGTCAATGCGCTCAACAGAAGAGTTAGTCATTACTTTAATTCCTGATTTTTTCAAAGAACGCTCAAATTGTTTTGAGATATCTTCGTCTTCTACAGGAACTACGTTTGGCATAAATTCTACGATAGTAACATCTGTTCCCATTGAGTTGTAGAAGTGAGCGAACTCAACTCCAATTGCTCCAGAACCCACAATAATCATAGATTTTGGTTGAGTTGGCAATGTCATTGCCTGACGGTATCCAATTACTTTTACACCATCTTGAGGTAAGTTTGGTAACTCACGAGAACGAGCACCAGTTGCGATGATAATGTGATCAGCGCTGTATTCTGTAACTTTATTGTCTTTATCGGTAACGTCAAGTTTTTTTCCTGGTTTTAATTTTCCAAAACCTTCGATAACGTCAATTTTGTTCTTTTTCATTAAGAATTGAACACCTTTGCTCATTCCTTCAGCTACACCACGGCTACGTTGAATAACTGCAGGGAAATCTTTATCAAATTCAGAAACTTTCAATCCGTAGTCAGAAGCGTGTTTAAGGTAATCAAAAACTTGAGCAGATTTTAAAAGCGCTTTTGTTGGGATACATCCCCAGTTAAGGCAAACTCCACCTAGATTTTCTTTTTCTACTACAGCAGTTTTAAAGCCTAATTGTGAAGCTCTAATCGCTGTTACATATCCTCCACTGACCACTTCCTAAAACAATAACGTCGTATTTCATTTTTTTTGCTTTTAGTATTAACTATCGAAAATGAAGTTTGTATTTCCGAAACTCATCTTTCGATTTTTTCTTTGTTATTTGTGTTTGCGAATTTAAGGATTTATTTTATATGAACACTTGAAATTTTATTTTTAAAGACATAGATTTTGGTCTTTTCACAGAAAGCGAAGTAATTGTGAATTGTAAATTGTGAATTATGAAGTGATTTCTAAGATTTAGTGATTAGTTCTTAGTAATTAGAGACAAGTGCCTTAAAAAAAATAAAAAATAAGCCACAGATTATTAGGATTAAAATGATTTTAAAAAATCTGTGTTAATCTGTGTAATCTGTGGCTATTATAATTTTGTCTCTTTAAGCGAAGTCGAAGAGCTTGCGCGGGCTTCGACTTCGCTCAGCCTGACAGTTATTGAATGGTATGAAAAAAATAAGCCACAGATTATTAGGATTAAAATGATTTTAAAAAATCTGTGTTAATCTGTATAATCTGTGGCTTATAATTATGAATTAATAATTTGCCATTCACAATTAAAAATTAAATCTTAACGTGTCCCCAGTTTTCTCCGCTGGCAATTCTTCTAATTTGCATTTCGCTTACACCAAATTGTTTGGCAATCATTTTAAGACGTGTTTTTTGTTCAGGTCTTGCTAGTATTTTTTTAATTAACATCACTTTTGTAGTGGTTAATTTTCGTCCGTCAGCTTTAAGATTATGTTCAATTAAGTTCTTTTTAGCTTGAATAACACGCGGACTTTTACGGCTGTGCGCCATCATTTCCTGTTTGGTTGCCCAGCGAAGATTACTCACATCATCGTTTGCTCTGTTGTAATCTAAATGCAAAACATAGGTTTGATCTTCAGAATCTTTTGGAATAAAGTACTGAGCCACTAGTTTGTATAAGAAGAGATATTTATTTACGATTTTATCGTCTTTTTTAACCTTAAAACGGAAAGTTGGATATCCGTCGCTTAAACCTCCTTTTAAAATGCGTCCGTTTTCAATATCGTCGGTAAAACTGATTAATCTTCCTCTGTTCGAAATGGCGTATCTTAATTGTAATGAGGCGTTTATTTCTATTTCTTTGAATTTTTCATCAGGATAAAATCTATTTTGTGGCATTGTCTTTTACATTTGATTTCTATATTCTCAAAGATAAAGAATAAACAAAAAAATTCTGCTATCTAACTGATTGTGAAAGGTCAATTTTATGATTTCTATAACGCTAATTTAACGTTTTAAAGCTTTTTTGACAGTTTTTAGTCGGATTTTAAATCACAATTTATGAATATTGCAGTTTTTTAATTTAAGAAACAAACATCAATTTATGGCTAAATAATTATTAATTTATTGATTGAGCCAATTTTTGAAAGTATGAACTTCCTTTTTGCTCATGAAAATTGTGTTGGATTGGATTTGAAGTACATCAGAATCAATCTAAACTCTATAATGTGAAAAAAGGGTTTGACTTTCAATTAAAGTCAAACCCAATTATTTTTAAACTCACATATTTTTTAGAAGGTCTTTTGATTTCCTAATATTGGATTTGAAATAATAAGCGTATCAAAAATCCAGTTTTAAGCAATTTGTTATCTTCTTTAAAAACAAATTAATTACAAGGAGGAGTTCTAAGAACCATATGTACTGTGGTTTCTTTTGGGATGTTGTAATCAGATAGTGTTCTACCGTCTTCAAGTTGTTTTCCTGCAAATATGATTCTTTGGCATTCAACTGGAATTCCTTCTTTATCGAATATTTTAGCCTTAAGATTATCAATAGTGTCTGAACTTTCAATCTCAATTGTTATAATTTTTCCAGTCAAAGTTTTTACAAAAATTTGCATTGAAAAGGCATTAAGCGAAAATGCCAAAAATAGAACGATAAAAAGTAATTTTTTTTTCATAGGATTTTTAAAAATGATTATTTATACCTCAAACGTACTTATTTATTTGTAAGAATACAAGTGGAATTGTTTAGTTATGATAAATTATTTTTTCCCTAATTATAAGAATGAAATGCTTTTTGGTGCTTTAAGTTTTGTAAGATTTTGAAAACTAAGTGCGTAAGTAATTTCTTAAAGCTAATTAGATGCTGAAAATTGCATCAGATTTAACTTGAGGAAGATTAAAAATCAATTCTTAATACTATATGATAAAAGGGTTTGACTTTAATTGAAAGTCAAACCCTTTTATTTTTTGATCTTAGACACTTTTTAGAAGTGTCTTTTTTCTATAGCAGAAAAAAGACTAATTATTACCTTTCCTTACGAACAACCAGATGTATTGAGCTTTCTTTTTGAATGTTATAATCAGATAATGTTCTTCCATCTTCTAGTTGTCTTCCTGCAAATATAAGCCTTTGGGTATCAGGAAGAATCCCTGTTTTGTCCATTATCTTAAACTTAATGTAATCAATGGTATCAGAGCTTTCTACCTCAAGGGTTATAGTTTCCGTAGAACCAACAACTCTAATGAAAATTTGCATTGAGAATGCACTAACCGAAAAGGTTAAAAAGAAAACGATAAAAAGTAATTTTTTTTTCATAAGTATTTTTTAAAAATGATTATTTATTCCTCAAACTTACTTATTTATTTGTAAGAATACAATTAAAATTATGGAGTTATGATAAATTCATTTTTTCCTAAATACAGGAAATATCAGTGCTTTTTATGTTTATTTTTTGTAAGATTTTGAAAATTAAGTGTGTAAGTAATTTCGCAAAGCTAATTAGCTACTGAAAATTGCGAATCGTACAGGTTTTTGTAATATCCATCTGCTTTATTCAGTAATTCGTGATGTGTGCCTTGTTCGACAATCAAACCTTTATCCATCACCACAATTTTATCTGCATTTACAATTGTTGCGAGTCTGTGTGCAATAATAATAGAAGTTCTTCCTTTTGTAATCGTTTCTGTTGCACGCTGAATCATTTCTTCAGAATAGGTGTCGATAGAAGAAGTTGCTTCGTCCAAAATCAAAATACTCGGGTTGCTTACATAAGAACGTAAAAAAGCAATAAGCTGACGCTGTCCAGAAGAAAGCATAACGCCTCGCTCTTTTACATCAAAATCGTAATTATCAGGCAGATTCATAATAAAATCATGAACTCCAATTTTTTTTGCTGCATCAATTACTTTGTCTCGAGTAATTTCTGGATTGTGCAAAGTAATATTATTATAAATCGTATCGGCAAACAAAAACACATCTTGCAAAACAACAGCAATTTGTTTTCTTAAAGAAGCCAAAGTGTAGTTTTCGATATTTTCTCCATCAATGCAGATTGTTCCGCTATTGATTTCGTAAAAACGATTCAGTAAATTAATAATAGTAGATTTTCCTGCTCCTGTAGAACCTACAATCGCCACGGTCTGTCCAGCAGAAACCGAAAGATCAATACCTTTTATGACTTCTTCTTCTGGAATATAGCTGAAACGAACGTCTTTGAAATCAATTCTTCCATCAAAAACAGGCGCTTCAATGGTTCCTGTATCTTGAATGTGATCTTGTGTGTCGATAATGTCAAAAACACGATTGGCAGCAATCATTCCTAATTGCATCTCGTTAAATTTATCTGCAATCTGTCTCAGCGGATTAAATAGCATTCCGATGAACATGGTATACGAAAACAAATCACCAAAAGTCGTAAAATGATCTCCATTCAAAATTCTGAATCCGCCATAAACCACAACCAAACCTAAAGTAATAGACGAAATAATATCGGCAATCGGGAAGAAGATGGAGTTGTACAAAATCGTTTTAATCCAAGCGACTCTATGCTTGTTGTTGATTTCTTTAAAGTTTTCTGCTTCGATTTTTTCGCGGTTAAAAAGCTGTACAATTTTCATTCCCGTCACGCGCTCTTGTACAAAAGAGTTCATATTGGCAATTTGCGTTCGAACTTCTTCAAAAGCCACTTGCATTTTACGTTGGAAAATTCTGGTAATGTAAACCAAAATAGGCATTGCAACTACAACTATCCAGGTTAGTTTCCAGTTCATATAAAACATGAAAATAAGTACCACGACCATTTTCATCAAATCGCTTATAATCATAAACAAACCTTGACTGAAAATACGGGCAATCGATTCAATATCCGAAACAGCGCGAGTAACCAGCTGGCCAACTGGAACCAAATCGAAATACTTCATTCTGAAACTCAAAATGTGTTTAAAAAGTTTAGTTCGAATATCTTTTACAATATCTTGTCCGAGCCAGTTGGCCCAATAAACAAAGTAAAATTGAGAAAAGACCTCCATCAGTAAAACGACTCCCATCAAAACGATATACATCAGCAATCCCATTTTATCATGAGTTTTGATGTAACCATCGACCGTTTCTTTTAGTAAATAGGGGCGAAGTGCAGCGAAGATAGACAGCGAAATGGCAAATATGATTACGCCATAATAACGCCATTTATAAGGTCGTGTATATTTTAAAATTCTTTTGAATAATCCTGTATCGAATGCTTTTGCTTTCATTTATTTTTAGGAGCTGTTTCCTGCTTTCCGTTACAAGTTTTTCTCAAAAATATGTTTTTGTTTAATTTTTATAAAGCTTCCGTTGGTCGCTCCATAAAAATTACAAAAACTATATTTTTTTCAAAAAAGCTTTTCACTTCAATCAGGGCTATTAAATGTAATCGTAATAAATATTGGTCAAATATAAACCATGTGCCGGAACCGAAAATCCTGCTTTTTCCCTGCTTTTGCTGGCAATGATATTTTCAAAATCAGCTAAAGTTATTTTCTTTAAACCAATATTGATCAAAGTGCCCACAATAGCGCGAACCATATTTCTTAAAAAACGATTTGCTGAAATGGTAAAAATCAGTTTTTCGTTTTCTTGTTTCCAGTACGCCTCAAAAATCGTGCAATCAAACGTGTTTACATCAGTGTTAACTTTTGAAAAACATTGAAAATCGGTATGCTTCAGTAGTAACTGCGCTGCTTCATTCATCAAAGTTACATCCAATTTTTGTGTAACATACCAGCTCAATTCCTGTAAAAACGGATTTTTTACTGTATTGATATGATATTCGTAAGTTCGTTTTGTAGCATCAAATCTACAATGCGCATCATCGTGAACCAGAATAATATTAAAAATCGCAATATCTTTTGGTAAATAAGAATTCAGTTTATGAACTAAAACCGGAATGTCTAAGTTTTTTTCTGTGTCAAAATGACCGTACATTTCGCTTGCATGAACACCAGTATCTGTTCTTCCAGCCCCCATAATGCTGATGTTTTCATTTAATAAAACCGAAAAAGCTTTATTTAAAGTTTCTTGAACTGAAGAAGCGTTTGGCTGTATTTGCCAGCCATGATAATGTGTTCCGTTATAAGCGAATTGAATAAAATATCTCACTGTTGAGGTTCAAAGGTTCAGAGTTGCAAAGGTATGAAAAAGATACTAAGGTTCTGAGATGCTAAGATTCTAAGTTTTTTTTTCTTTAGTGGCAAAGTTGCAAAGATTCAGAGTTACAAAGATTTTGGTTGTGTATATCTGTAGAGACGCACTGCAGTGCGTCTAGCCGTAAAGGTATGAAAAAGATACTAAGGTTCTGAGATGCTAAGATTCTAAGTTTTTTCTATAGGGATGTTATGATGTTTTTGGTATTTGTTATTTGCTAATCAAGTTTTAGATGCACAGTAGTGCGTCTCTACAATTTAAAATGCTAGGAAAAACTTAGTATCTTAGCACCTCAGAATCTTAGCCTCTTAAAAAAAAATGACCAAAATCCTTCTTCTCTCAGACACCCACAGTCACATCGATGATACTATTTTAAAATATGTTGCTCAGGCAGACGAAGTTTGGCATGCTGGAGATATTGGAGATTTGGTAGTGACAGATGCGATTAAAAAACTAAAACCTTTACGAGCTGTTTACGGAAATATTGACGATGCAAAAGCAAGATTAGAATTTCCACTAAATAATCGTTTTTCTTGTGAAAATGTGTCGGTTTGGATTACTCATATTGGTGGTTATCCCGGAAAGTATAATCAGTATGTTAGAGAAGAATTAGCTATGAATCCGCCTAAATTATTTATCTGTGGGCATTCGCATATTTTGAAGGTCATGTTTGATAAAAAGAATAATTTATTGCACATGAATCCAGGCGCGGCAGGAAAAAGCGGTTTTCATAAAGTGAGAACCATGTTGCGTTTTGTAATCGATGATGATAAAATCAAAGACTTGGAAATTATAGAAATAGGAGAGAAGTAATTAATGCGGCAGCGGAATCTGAATCTTTATTTTGGTTCCCTGATTTTCTTTGGAAGTTATCGATAAAGTTCCTTTGTATTTTTTGATTCTAGCTCTAATTCTACTTAAACCGAAGCCTTCAGCATCTTTTAATTTTTGTGTTTTAAAACCAATTCCGTCATCGTGAATGTGGAGGATAAGTTGGTTTTCTTTTTCTGCTAAAGAAAGTTTTGCTTTTTGAGCATTGCTATGCTTGGTAATATTGCTGAACAGTTCACTGACTATGAAATAGATTTTCATCTCAAATTTCTCAACATATCTTCTACTGGTCGGAATAGTGCTTGAAAATTCAAATTCAATCGCAGAGTTTGAGTTTTTCTCGCATAGATCTTCCAAAGCATAAATTAATCCAAAACGAACCAAAAGCGACGGAACAAGATCGTGAGACATATCGCGTAAAAGTTCATGCACTTCTGATAGAATAGCTTTTGCTTTACGTATTTCTTCCGATTTTACATCGTTCTGAGCTGTAAATGTATTTAAATGTAATCCTGCAGAAGACAATAATGAATTGATATTGTCATGGAGAAAAGAAGCAATTTTTTTACGCTCTACTTCTTGAGAATCGATTCCAGAATTAATAATATTTAGAAGGATTTTCTGTTTGGTGTCTTTTCTTTTTATTTTCTGTTTTAGCTTGTTGTTTTGGTATAAAAAGTAAAACAAAAGAAAAATGATGACAGTAAGTATAATGGTTAAACTGAAGATTTTTTTGTTTCGAAGCTGTTCTGATTTACTAAGATGATTAACGGTCGTTTGGTTGTTTGCCGTTTGTGAAACTTTTGTTGCATCCTTTGGTTGTGCGATACTATTTCCTTCAAAAGAAAAAAGTAAAAGAATAAATAGAATGAATTTGAAACGAAACATAAAAACAGTCTTTAAGGATTAATCAAATTGTTTTTAAGAGCATATTTTACCAGACCTATTGTGCTTTTTATATTAAGCTTTTTCATGATGTTTTTTCGATGCGTTTCGACAGTATGGGAGCTGATAAAAAGCTTTTTGCTAATTTCTTTACCGCTGTATTCTAAGGCAATTAAAATAATGATTTCAATCTCTCGCGGACTTAAAATTGGGTTTTCTATAACCGCGTTTTGATTTAATTTAGGATTGTCTCTAAAAGTATTAAAAATTTTTTCTCTAATGCTATCGCTAAAATATTCCTGACCTTGATAAACGGCTTCAACAGCTTCAATGATATTTTCTCCGGCGCAATTTTTTAACAGATAGCCTTTTGCACCTAATTTCATAACCTCTTTAATGATTTTCAGATCATCATAACTGGATAAAATAATAGCTTTGCAAGGCATTTCTTTTTCATTAAACTCTTTCAGTACCTCTATGCCGTCTTTCTTTGGCATACTTATATCAAGAATTAAAACATCGGCTTTGTCCTTCATGACATCATCATAAACAGTAGTCCCGTCTAAAGAAGTTCCGACCACTTCAAAATTTGAAACAGTTTGGAGCAGATTTGAAAGACCATCAATTAATACCTGATGATCATCTGCAAGATGAATCCTTATTTTTGGTGTCATGATTATATTTGAATTTGAAAATGCAAATTTATCATGTAAATCACATATCTATAATGCCCTTTAGGTCTGATTTATGATAAAATAAGGCATAAAAAAAACCCGAATAAAAATTCGGGTTCTTCTTCGCACAAATAAACTAAGTTTATAGGTTTACCTCAAACGATCAACAGATTTTACAAGATCTTCGTCCTTTTTGATGGCCTTATTAGCTAAAACTAATAACACGATAGCAACAATCGGCATGAACATCCCAATACCTTTCTCAGAGACCTCAGTCCCTCCAGATAAATTTAGTGATCGATATACAAATAATCCTAATAAAATTAAATTTAATATTATGTTCAATCTGTTTAATACAAACTGATTTTGTCTCTTTTTGAATGAAATGATACTGATAATACTAAGCATAGTCGTTAAGCCTAATAAAACAGTATAAAGCTGGTCATGCATAAAAAAGAATGGCTTTCCTGCACTAGTTGTCCAAAGCGGAACAAAAAGCATTAAAATGCCAGTTGCAGCAAAAGCTAGAAATAAATATACAGTCTGAATTCTTTGTATCATGGTCTAAAAATGTTTTACAAAAATATATTTTCTTTTTTTAAAATACTATTGTATGATAAAATTTTATTCGTATTATTGCATCATAATACCGTAAGCACTTCATACTGCGGTCAATTCAAATTAATTATCTACCTATTCTTTTTACAGTATTCCTTAAAATAATTAAATTCATAGAACATTCATGTTTGATATTTCTGCATTAAAAGAAATGAAGCTTTCTGAGCTTCAAGAAATAGCTAAGTTAGCTAAAACAATAAAGATTACTGGTGTCAAAAAAGAGACTTTAATTAGTCAGATTTTAGCACACCAAGAGAGCTCTAATGCGCCAGCTCAAGCTTCTCAAACAGAAGTAGTTTCTGATGCCAAAGAAGATAAACCAAAGCGTGCCAGAATTGCTCCAGCCAAAACAAAAGCAGCAAATGCCAAAAATACACCCGTTTTAGAATTTGATAAAGTAGAGGAAACTGTTCAAAAAAACGATGCTGCAGATACAATTGAGCCAATTGCAGAAACGGCGACAGTAGAAGCGCAGGATAAGAAAGAGCCAGTAGCAAAAAAAGAGCCTAAAGTTGTAAAATTCAGCAAGTCGGCATACGAGAAAAAAGTAGCTCTTAAAAAAGAGAAAGAGGCTGTAAATGAAGTTCCTGCAGAGGAAAATGTAGAAGCAACCCCATCTGAGCCAACTACTTCTGAGCCAACAGCCGAAATAGCTGAAAAAACTCCTCAAACTGCTCCTGTTAAAAAGATCAATCCGAATCAGAATAAAAACCAGAACCAAAATCAAAACCCGAATCAGAATCAAAATCAGAGCGGGAATGGCAATGGAAACGGAAATCACAATAATCAAAATCCTAATCATAAAAATAAAAAGAACAATAATAATTTCAGGGATTCAGATTTTGAATTTGACGGAATTATTGAAAGTGAAGGTGTTCTGGAAATGATGCCTGACGGTTACGGATTTTTACGTTCATCAGATTATAATTATTTAGCTTCTCCAGATGATATTTATTTATCAACTTCACAAATCAGATTATTTGGTTTAAAAACCGGAGATACTGTAAAAGGTGTGGTTCGCCCTCCAAAAGAAGGTGAGAAGTTTTTTCCTTTGGTTCGTGTATTAAAAATTAATGGGCACGATCCGCAAGTTGTTCGCGATAGAGTTTCTTTCGAACACTTGACACCAGTTTTCCCTTCAGAAAAATTCAAACTAGCCGAAAAAGGCAGTTCTATTTCAACCAGAATTATAGATTTGTTTTCACCAATAGGTAAAGGTCAGCGTGGTATGATAGTTGCACAGCCTAAAACTGGTAAAACAATGCTTCTTAAAGATATTGCAAATGCAATTGCAGCAAACCATCCTGAAGTTTACTTAATCGTTCTTCTGATTGACGAACGTCCTGAGGAGGTTACAGATATGCAAAGAAGTGTTCGTGGTGAAGTTATTGCTTCAACTTTTGATAGAGAACCACAAGAACACGTGAAAATTGCTAACATTGTTTTGGAAAAAGCAAAACGTTTAGTAGAATGCGGTCACGATGTTGTGATTTTATTAGATTCTATTACACGTTTAGCAAGAGCTTACAACACGGTTCAACCAGCATCTGGAAAAGTATTAAGTGGAGGTGTTGATGCCAATGCATTGCAAAAGCCAAAACGTTTCTTTGGAGCGGCAAGAAATGTAGAAAACGGAGGATCTTTAAGTATTATCGCAACTGCATTAACAGAAACGGGTTCTAAAATGGACGAAGTTATCTTCGAAGAATTTAAAGGAACAGGTAACATGGAGCTTCAATTAGACCGTAAAATTGCGAATAAACGTATTTTCCCTGCAATCGATCTTACATCGTCAAGTACACGTCGCGATGACTTATTATTAGACGAAAAAACATTACAAAGAATGTGGATTATGCGTAAATATCTTTCAGATATGAACCCAGTAGAATCTATGGACTTCGTAAACGATCGTTTCAAGAAAACAAAAAACAACGAAGAGTTTTTGATTTCGATGAATGACTAGTTAAAGTTGCTAAGATTCTGAGATGCTAAGATTCTAAGTTTTTTAGCTTTGAGAAAAGTAAATCAAAAAATATATAAAACAAAAAAAGGATGAGTAAAACTCATCCTTTTTTTTATGATCGTTTCTAAAATAAAACTTAGAATCTTAGCATCTCAGAATCTTAGTATCTTAAAAAAAACTATTTCTTATCAACTACCGGTCTATTCTCTCTATTAGCTAAATCCCAAGCTACAACAAAAGCCAGTTTTGTTCTTTTAGTTAAAGCGTCGTATTCAATTTTTTGAGGTTCGTCACCTTTTCCGTGGTAATCTTCGTGAACTCCGTTGAAGAAGAAAACAGCTGGAATACCGTGTTTTGCAAAGTTATAGTGGTCAGAACGCTCATAGAAATGGTTTGGATCTTTTGGATCATTAAATTTAAAATCTAAGTCCATTTTGATATATTTTTCGTTTTGAGCTACAACTGCATTGTGTAAATCAGAAGATAATCTGTCAGCACCAATTACATAAACGTAGTTGTTTGTATTTGAATGCTCAACATCACGACGTCCTATCATGTCGATGTTGATGTCTGCGATTGTATTGGCAATAGGAAATAATGGATTTTCAGAATAATAACGAGATCCGTGTAAGCCATGCTCTTCACCAGTTACATGAAGAAACAAAATAGAACGTTTTGGACCGTGACCTTGTTTTTTAGCTTTAGCAAAAGCTTTAGCCATTTCGATTACCGCTACAGTTCCAGAACCATCATCATCTGCACCGTTGTAAACTTCGCCGTCTTTGATGCCCACGTGATCGTAATGTGCAGAAATTACCAAAACTTCATTTGGTTTTTCTGTACCTTCAATGTAAGCCCAGATGTTTTCTGAATCTGGAAGGTTTTGATTGCGTTTTGCATTCATAAATGCTGCAGGAACTGGCTGATAGAAGTCCGACGCTCCTTTTGGAAAAGAAATTCCGCTTTTTTTGTATTGCTCGATCATGTAAAGACCTGCTTTTTTCTGTCCTTTAGAACCCGTTTCGCGACCTTCCATTTCGTCAGAAGCAATAGTGTAAAGCATTTTTTTAAGATCTTTTTCACTGATAGCTTTAACATATTTTGACGGATCCGAATTGTCTTTGGCTGTTGTTGACTGCGCAGTTTTACAAGAATACGCAGTAACAACTAAAAATAAAATGAGTATTTTTTTCATTCTAGTTAGTTAGTGTAAATTAATAAATGTGTAAAGAACGTATAAAGTCAGTAAAAATAGGATAAAAAGAGAATTTATTATAAACAATAAAAAGCTTTTTATAAAAGAGACTATTCTTGATTCGCCATAAAAACGGTGGTGTGCAGGATAAAAATAATAGCACATCCAGATGGTTCCTGCAAATGTTGTGATTGATGATATAAAAGACAGCGGATTATCTTCTCCAAAAAGACCAATCAATCTGTCAACAACAAACATGATGAGGAAAATCAGTAATAGGAAAGAGAAATAGTGTAGTGTGAAAATTCCGTGATCAAAATAATACCATCTTTTTTTGTTGTGAAAAAGCCACAAGAAAAAAGCAAAAAACGGCATGATTATGAAGAGAATTTTAGGGAGGTTATGAAAGAACGATTCAACGAATTTTTCATAAATCTCTTTTTTGGTATATTTTTCCGTAACGTGTATTGCTTTTTCTGAAAACCAATACGAAGAAGCATTTAGCTTCTCACTTTCTTTTCCATATTTTTGAATCGAATCAAGTTCTTTCATTGTTTTAAAATGAAAGTATCTTTTGTCGTCTTTTCTGCTTATATTTAAGCTATCAGTAGCCTTAGAGAGTTCTTTGTTAAGTGCTTCTTCACTTTTATCAATTTTTTCGCCAACATTATTTGGAAACATTGCAATTAATAAAAAAGTAATAAAACTTATAAAAATGTAAAGTCGAACTGGCGCAAGATAAGACAAGCGTTTTCCCGAAAGGTATTCTTTAGTAAGCGTGGATGGTTTAAAAAGAAGATTTTTTATTGTTTTCCAAAAAGCATTTTCATAATGGGTTAAATCTTCAAAAAAGTGAATAAATAAATGATGAAAAGTCTTTCGGCTATCACTATTTTCTTGTCCACAGTTGGGGCAGTATTTCTGCTCCACAACATGTCTGCAATTTAGACAAGTTTTGTCTTCTCTAATTTTGTTATGTGACATTGGTTTATTTTAATTGATTTGTTTTGGTAGTTTTTAGGTATTTGTTTTTTGAAATTATTTTTTCAGGACTTCGTTTAAGAAAAGCTGTAAATGGTCAAAAGATCTTTTTGCAGCCACAGCATTATACGCCGCACCTTTAGAATTATCACTTCCTGCTTCAGGATTAGTAAAAGAGTGGACGGCATTTGCATAATAAATCATTTCCCAGTCTGCTTTGCCATCACGCATTTCCTGTTGGAAAGCAGCGATTTCGTCTTTTGAAACAAACGGATCATCGGCTCCATGACAAATAAGAACTTTGGTAGCAATAGGTTCATTTTTTCTGCTGGCATCTTTTCCTAAACCACCGTGAAAGGAAGCAATACCTTTGACATTCAAATGTCCGCGGCCGCTTCAAGAACACCGCTTCCACCAAAGCAATACCCAATGGCAACAATATTATCGGCATTTGCGCCAGATTTAACTAATTCTTTCAAAGCGGCATCAATACGTTTTTGATACGCTTCAAAATTTGTTTTATAAAAACCAGCTTGTTTTCCTGCTTCGCCAGTATTTTTAGGATAATTTCCTTCGCCATAAATATCAGCGATAAAAACATGATAGCCCAATTTAGATAATTCTTCAGCGATTCCTTTAGAAGCATTATCAATCCCAAGCCATGCTGGTAGAAGTAAAATTCCTGGATTGTTACTGCTTTTTTTAGCAGATTTTATAAATAAGCCATTAAGTTGCTGGCTTCCTTCTGTATATTTTAATGGTTTTAATTGCGCATTCATAAGATTTGAGAATAAGATTGCACTGAATAAAATGATTATGGAGTTTTTCATAATTTCTTCAATTTTTAACAAATATCAGAAATATTATGTTACAAAAAAACCTCACAAGTAAATTCTTGTGAGGTTTGTAACCAATACTTTAAAAGAATGGTTTTCTTTTTATAAGGATATGTTTCGTTTAAAAGCGCAACCCAATTCTACAATAGAGTCGGTTTTGTCAATGCCTGGAATTCCGTCGATTTTTTCGTAAAGAATACGGCGCATATGTTCGTGATTTGTTGCTATGATTTTTATGTAAAGCGTAAAAGAACCGGTTACGTAATAGCATTCGGTAATTTCAGGAATTTCTTTAAGAGCCTCAATAATTCTTTCAGAATCAGAATCTTTATTTAATGTAAGTCCAGTAAAAGAAGCCCAATCGTAACCAATTTTCTTTTCCTGAATAATAGGTTTTATCCCAGAAATCACACCTTGTTCAATCATTCTGTTAATACGCTGATGCACCATTGTATTTGATATTTTAAGATTAGTGGCGATAGAAGAAAAGGCCATTCTTCCATCTTTTTCCAATTCTTTGATAATGCTAATATCAAATTCGTCTAATAATTCCATTCAATATAAATCGGTTAAAAATTGAGTCTTTGTTATTTATAAAAGTAATTCTTTTTTTTAATAAACGAACACATAATCTCATTTCGAAAAAAATAAATATGTCTTTTTAGAAGTGATTAAATTGAGTTTTTGACTTTTATTTTGTTATATTTAAGTCAAAATATCGTTTTGCAAGTGGTTATTTGTTTAATTTTAATATTTTTGTAGAAATAAAAAGCATATTATGATAAGTACAGAAAAAACACTTTCATCAAAATCAGAAGTTTTGATTGAAAAAGAAAACAAATATGGTGCTCATAATTACCACCCGCTTCCTGTAGTTTTAGAGCGCGGAGAAGGCGTATATGTATGGGATGTTGACGGAAAGAAATATTATGATTTTTTATCTGCTTATTCTGCGGTAAATCAAGGTCATTGTCATCCTAAAATTGTAAATGCAATGGTAGAGCAGGCGCAAAAACTGACTTTGACTTCTCGTGCTTTTTACAATGATAAATTAGGAAACTACGAAGAATATGTAACAAACTATTTTGGTTTTGATAAAGTTCTTCCAATGAATACTGGTGCAGAAGCAGTTGAAACTGCTTTGAAAATCTCAAGAAAATGGGCATACGAAGTAAAAGGAATTCCTGAAAATCAGGCACAGATTATTGTGTGTGAGAATAATTTTCACGGAAGAACGACAACTATCATTTCATTTTCTAATGATGAAACAGCTCGTAAAAACTTCGGGCCTTTTACAGATGGGTTTATCAAAATTGAATATGATAATTTGGAAGCGCTTGAAAATGCTTTAAATTCATCTAAAAATATTGCTGGATTCTTGGTTGAGCCAATTCAGGGTGAAGCTGGAGTTTATGTTCCTTCTGAAGGATATTTAGCGAAAGCGAAAGCACTTTGCGAAAAACACAATGTTCTTTTTATCGCCGATGAAGTTCAGACAGGGATTGCACGTACAGGAAAACTATTAGCCGTTCATCATGAAAATGTGCAGCCTGATGTTTTAATTTTAGGGAAAGCGATTTCTGGCGGAGTTTATCCAGTTTCAGCTGTTTTATGTAATGACGAAATCATGAATGTGATTAAACCAGGACAACACGGATCTACTTTTGGAGGAAATCCTGTTGCAGCGGCTGTAGCGATTGCAGCTTTGGAAGTTATTAAAGACGAAAAGCTGGCTGAAAATGCAGAACGTTTAGGAGTTATTTTAAGAGACGGATTGAATAAAATCGCTGAAAAAAACAACCTAATTACGCTGGTACGCGGAAAAGGACTTTTGAATGCAATCGTAATCAATACAGATGAAGATTCTGATTTGGCTTGGGAAATCTGCCTAAAATTTAGAGACAACGGATTATTGGCAAAACCAACTCACGGAAACAAAATTAGATTGGCTCCGCCGTTGGTAATGACCGAAGAGCAAATTAATGAATGTCTTGAGATTATCGAGAAATCTTTGGAGGAGTTTAAAAATTAATTAATTCTCCGTAACTTTAATGATATAAAAAGGCGACTGTAATGAAACAATCGCCTTCTGTTTATAATTACTTAAAATATCAAAAAAAGTAACTATTTCTTATGAGTCAATGTTTTTAAAGCATTGACTCATTTTTATTTTAGAATTTCACTTTCTTAAGTTCCCATAAGGTTTTAATAAAAGTATCTACATCTTGAGTTGTGTTGTAAAAAGCTAATGAAGGACGAACCGTAGTTTCAACTCCCATTCTGCGTAAAATAGGCTGTGCACAATGATGTCCTGTTCTTACCGCAACGCCTTCTTTGTTCAAGGCCTGTCCGACCTGATCGTTTGAGTAGCCTTGAAGGTTAAAAGACAAGACGCTCGCTTTATCTTTGGCAGTTCCTATTAATCGTACTCCTGGAATTTCTTTCAACAGGTTTGTCGCATATTCTAGTAAATAATGCTCGTATTGTCCAATCGCTTCAATTCCCAGTTTCGTTACATAATCAATAGCAGCGCCAAGGCCAATGGCATCGGCAATATTTCCTGTTCCAGCTTCAAAACGATTAGGTGCTTTGTGGTATTTTATTTCCTCAAAAGTCACATCCTGAATCATGTTACCGCCAGATTGATAAGGCTGCATTTCGTTCAATAAATCTTCTTTTCCGTACAAAGCGCCAATTCCCGTTCGGACCAAATAATTTATGTCCCGAGAAAACCAGCCAATCCGGATTCAGATTTTGAACATCTACTTTCATATGCGAAACGGATTGTGCGCCATCAATCAAAACTTTTGCTCCGGCAGCGTGTGCCATTTCAACTATTTTTTTAGCTGGAGTTACAGTTCCCAGTGCATTTGAAACTTGTGTAAAAGCCACTAAACGCGTTCTTGGATTTAGCAGTTTTGCATATTCATCCAATAAAATCTGACCGTCATCATCAACAGGAATCACTCTTAGCTTCAAACCTTTTTTGTCGGCAAGACGTTTCCAGGGAACGATATTCGCATGGTGCTCCAAATTACTGACAATAATTTCATCGCCCGAATTTAAATTCTGATCGCCCCAAGTTGAAGCAACTAGATTTATTCCTTCGGTTGCGCCTCGTACAAAAACAATTTCGTTTACCGAACGGGCATTCAAAAAAGTTTTTACTTTTTCGCGGGCAGCTTCGTAGGCATCAGAGGCGCGAGCAGCTAGTTCGTGTGCCGCACGGTGAATATTTGAATTTTCATGTTCGTAGAAATAGGCAATTCTGTCAATAACTGATTGTGGTTTCTGAGTCGTTGCGGCGTTGTCAAACCAAACTAGAGGTTTTCCGTTTACGGTTTCTCTCAGAATTGGAAAATCCTTTTTGACCAATTCGGCATTAAAATGATGTCCTTTAAAAAGATTAACTTCTTTAGCATCAAAAGAATTTCCGACGACGATATTGGCACTTCTTCTATCAAACGCAAAAGGATTCTGGTCTAAAAAATAATACGATGTTGCTGTTTCATTTCCGTTTAACGGAAAATCTTCTCGTTTTTTAAATTGTGTATCAACAAAAGCTAATGCAGCCTGCAACTCAATTTCAAAAGAAGAATTTTCTGTTTGAAATGGCAGATATTGATTGTTGAGCAATAATGGCGAAAAAGCAGATTCTTCATTCAGGTGCGGATTCCCATTATTCAAATTAATATCATGAAATCCAGTATGCGGATCATCGATGTTTAAATCATGATTTTCCTGAACTCCAGAAGAACTCTTTTCGCCCTTTGGATCAAATCCCGCTCCAGCATTTGGCGGTAAAGCAAAAGCTCCCGTGTTTTCGTAATTGGATAAGGTAGGAGAAGCGCCAAACCCGCTAAACGAATGCTGAGTCGGTTGCACATTCGACCGAACTGCTAAAGGAATTTGATCTAATGAGCCAATGTTTCCTGTTTGCAAGAACGTTTCTGCAATCTTTGTCGCACGCGGATGCTCGGCTTTATCCGGACTTAACGATATTTCTTTTGGAAACTCGTTGGGCAAGGCTTTGAACAATTCGTTTGCCAAATGCTGCAAATCGTCTATGTTAGGTAAACCGTTGTGGTTAATATTTGTACTCATGATACTTTCCTATTTCTACATCTTCTAATACAGCTATGGCATCGTCAACCAAAATAGCCAAAGAGCAGTAAAGTGAAACCAGATAAGAAGCAATTGCTTTTTCGTTAATTCCCATAAAGCGAACTGATAACCCTGGAGATTGTTCGCCTTGCAAACCTGGCTGAATTAATCCGATAACGCCTTGACGGCTTTCGCCTGTACGCAATAATATGATTTTAGATTTTCCTTTTACAATTGGCAGTTTATCCGAAGGAATAAGCGGAATTCCTCTCCAAGTTAAAAACTGAGATCCAAATAAAGATGTAGTAGGAGGAGGAACGCCACGACGAGTACATTCGCGTCCGAAAGCTGCGATTGCCAATGGATGTAGTAAAAAGAATCCAGGTTCTTTCCAAACCTTTGTAAGCAATTCATCCAAATCATCAGGAGTTGGAGCTCCTGTACGTGTTTTAATGATTTGTGAAGGCACAACATTGCTCAATAAACCATAATCTTTATTATTTATTAGTTCGCTTTCCTGACGTTCTTTAATCGTTTCAATTGCCAAGCGAAGTTGTTCTGAAATCTGGTTGTAAGGTTTACTGTATAAGTCAGAAACACGGGTGTGAACATCAACAATGGTTTGTACTGCCGCAAGATTATATTCTCTTGGATTATCGATATAATCAACAAAAGTATTCGGTAAAACCCTTTCGTCACGAGCAGAACAATCTACTTCGATATGATTGGCATTTTTAACTTTGTTTAAACGAAATACGCCCGATTCTACTGGTGTCCAATGTAATAAATGTGTTAGCCATCTTGGTGTTACAGTTCCGATTTGCGGAACGGTACGAGTTGCTATTGCGAGCTGTCTTGCTTGCAACATCGCCTAATGCGGTCTGTTGTGGTTTTGTTTCGGCCATTTTTTTTGAGTTTTAATAGGTTTATAATTTATTTTTTGATTCCTTAAAGTTATTCATAAATTTTATTCAAACAGCTCATCTACAGATAAATATCTCTCTCCTGCGTTGTAATTGAAAGTTAGGATTGTAGTGTCTTTTTGTGTTTCCTTTTTGTTTTCTGAAAGTGTTTTAATTTTTATTTCGTTCTTATGATACACAATAGAATTTGGAAGAATACTGTTAGTAAGCCAGACATTACCGCCAATAATTGAATTTTTTCCAACGATTGTCTGACCGCCAAGGATGGAGCTGTTGGCATAGATTACCACACTATCTTCAATTGTTGGATGTCTTTTTATAAATGCGTCTTCTTTTTTCACACTCAAAGCCCCAAGCGTAACGCCTTGATAAATTTGTACATCATTGCCAATAATTGTGGTTTCACCAATTACAATTCCGGTTCCGTGATCAATGGCAAAATTATCTCCGATTTGAGCGCCGGGATGAATTTCTATACTGGTTTTAATATGTGCATATTCAGATATAGTTCTGGCAAGAAGTTTTAGATCCTGTTCCCATAATTGATGTGAAAATCGATAAACCGCAATAGCAAAAAAGCCGGGGTAAGAATACAAGACTTCTTCAAAGGATTTTGCGGCCGGATCTTTCGTAAAAATGGTAAGCGCATCGTTTATGGCTTTTTTGTGTAAATGCGGAATGGCTTCAAAAAAAATTTCAGTTTGTTGTCTCGAATCACTTTTGGGAGAAAAATCGGTGACTAGTTCATCAAACTGTTTTTCAAGAAGATTGAATTTATACCTTACAGATGCCTCAGTTTCATAAGTCTTTGTTGTATTTGAATACAGCAGAAGGAAGAAATCATCAATAAACTGATGGATAACTTTTTTTTCAGGGAGGATTAATAATTCCTGATGTTGTCGCGCTATTTCGTGATAAAAAGATTTCATAACAATTGGTTTTTGGTTTGTAATTGAAATTATTACCATAACTGATATCTGAATCAAAACCTTTTAAATAGTATTTGATGACATAATAATCCTCTTGATGCAAAACAGCAAAGTGATTATAGGATTACAGTAGGAAAGTGTTTGGGAAATAAAGAGAATCGCTTTTTGGTTCCCATTTTTTAAAAATGGAAATCGCTAAAAAGAAAATAGTGAAGGAATTAACAACAGAAACACATACAACAAAATGTATTGTATGTATAATTTTTAGGAAAAATGTGAGACGATATTTTTTCTGCTGTTTTCAAAATGTAGTGCTTTAATTATTTAAATTCTACTAATTCTGTAGACAAAGTTATATTTATTATGGTAAAATCCAAATCTTTTTTGAAATTTATTTGAGGCGTTATGAAATTATTCAGAGATAAATAAAATATTTTGTTTTTAATGTGTTGTTTATTAGTTGATTGTGTTTTATTTGGGACAATAAAAAGGGTCGAAGAATAAGTTTTTAGAACTCATTTTTCGACCCTTGAATGCTTTAAAAAATTCAAAAAAGATGATTTTTTTAAAGTTTTGAATTATTTCTTAGCCGCAGCGCCCGGAATCAATTCTCCTTTTTGTTTGAATTTACTGTATTCTACAACTCCTGTTTTATCTGCCCAATCAAAATATTTGGCCGAAAGATCGTTTACAATTCCAGGATTTTGTGAAGCTACGTTTGTAGTTTCTCCACGGTCTGCTTCAAGATCGTAAAGTTCCCATTGGTAAGACGGATAAATAGAAACCAATTTCCATTTTCCTTCTCTAACCGCTCTATTTCCAGCTCTTTCCCAGAATAATGGAGCGCCACGATTTACTTCTGATGCATTGTCAAATAAAACCGGAAGTAAACTTTTTCCAGGAAGCGGATTAGAAGTTACGCCATTTAAATTTTTAGGATATTCAATTCCTGCCAATTCGTAGAAAGTAGGAGCAAGGTCAATAATATGTCCCGTTCCTTTATCAATTCTTCCCGCTTTAATTTTAGATGGATACCAAGCGATAAAAGGAGAACTGAATCCGCCTTCGTGCATGTTATTTTTATAATCTTGCAACGGCGTATTCGATAAATAGGCCCAGTTTTGTTCCTGATAATCAAAAGAACCAGAAGTTCCGATTGGCCCGTCGTTACGAACTAAACCTCTTTTTAATGGATTGTACGTATTGAATCCGCCTTGAGCGCCATTATCTGCAATGAAAATGATTAAAGTGTTTTTATCTTTCTTTAAAGCTTTCAGTTTATCTAAAACCTTTCCAACATTTTGATCCATGTTGTCTACCATCGCGGCATAAACCTCCATTTTAGCTTTCCAGAATTGTTTTTCGTCATACGTCAGTTTATCCCATTCTGGAACTTCTGGATCTCTTGGAGCAATAGTTTGGTTAGGAAGCAAAATGCCGTTTTCTCTTAATTTCTGAATTCTTTTTTCTCTTAAAGCATCCCAGCCTTCGTCAAATTTCCCTCTGTATTTGGCAATATCTACAGGTTTTGCCTGTAATGGCCAGTGAGGCGCTGTAAAGGCTAAGTATAAAAAGAAAGGTTTGTTTTCTTTGTTTTGTTCGTCTAAGAAATTAACCGCATTGTTTCCGATTTCATCTGTGAAGTAGTAAGAATCGTCTTTTGGATGCAGTTCTTCATTATTGCGGATCATTTTCACAGGATAAGCCGTTTTCCCAAACGGAAGCGGTTTTGTATCAAAATAATTCGCGGCACCTTTTAAGATTCCGTAAAACTTATCAAAACCTCTTTGGTTTGGCCATTGCGCTTGATCTTCTGAACCTACGTGCCATTTTCCTGACATTAAAGTGCTATAACCGCCAGATCGGAAAACTTCTCCTAAAGTCAGAGATTCTTTGTTTAAATAGCCTTGATAAGCTGGTAAACCCAAATTCACATCAAAGTAACCAACTCCCGCTTTGTGCTGATATTGCCCAGTTAATAAAGAAGCTCTCGTAGGCGCACAAATCGAATTGTTGTAAAATTCACGAAGACGCGTTCCTTCTTTCGCTAAACGGTCTAAATTTGGCGTTTTTATCTCAGAACCGTAATTTCCTAAATCAGAATATCCCATATCATCTACCATAATTAAAATTACGTTGGGTTTAGATGATGCGGTTTGGGCTTCGGTTTCATAAGAACCTATTATTCCTGTCAATAAAACAGAAAATAAAATGTTTATTCTTTTATTCATCTCATTTATAATTTACTGTTAGTGTATTTTTTATCTCCAAGCTGGAACTTGCTTCAAATTCGGATTCAAATCCAATTCTCTCTGCGGAATAGGAAAGTGAACATGTTTTGGCTGTGCGTTAGTTTTTCCTGCTGCTTTTAATTTTGCTACAAAATAATCTGGGCCTCTTCTTGCCAAATCAAACCAGCGCTGATATTCGTAAACCAGTTCTTTTCTTCTTTCTTCAAAAACGGCTTCTCTAAACGCGTCTTGGCCTAATGCTGGAGAAGTTGTTGCCAATAATTCAACACCTGCTCTTGTTCTCACTCGGTCAACTGCGGCATACGCTTCTGGAGTTGGACACTCCGTTTTGTTCGTTTAAAGCTTCTGCATAAATCAACAATACTTCTGCAAAACGTATAATTGGCGTGTTTTTAGAAGACTGCCCCGGCGAAGTTGGCGTCGCGGGATCAAAATATTTGTTGAAATGAGGCGTAACTTTATACGTTTTTCCATCAGTCGGACTTACAAATTCGACTGCAAAAGTGATGTACTTTCTTTTGTCTGTTTCAGCGAATGCTTCAAAAAGTTTACCTTCTTTATGCAATGCATCTGCTTGATCTCCTGCAATTCCAGGAACCGAAGTTGGAGCAGCTGTAGAAGCCAGCATATTTCCATTCCAATTTGTTAAGCCTTTAAATTGAGCGGAGAAAATATGTTCTTTTCCGTTTTTGGTTGCCACATTAAATACATCAGCATAATTTTCGAACAAATCATAAACTTTGCTGTCAATGATTTCTTTACTTTTTTCGGCTGCTTTCTGCCATTTCTTTTCAGTTAAATATACTTTTGCCAAAATACTTTTTGCAGCGCCAGCCGTTACTCGGCCTTTATTTTGTTGCACTACAGGAAGTGCTTCTGCATCAATTAGATCATTTTCAATCTGAGTATAAACATCTGCTTCTGGTGTATTGCTGACATTGATTGCTTCTGGCGTTAAAACTGTTGTTTCGTGTAAAACCAGCGGAACATCTCCAAACCATCGTACTAAATTAAAGTATAAAAGGGCTCGTAAGAACTTTGCTTCGTTAATTAAATCTTTGTCTTTCTGTGAATTAAGATTTGGATTCTTCGCGATATTGTCAATTGCCACATTTGCTCTGTTGATTCCGTCATAACTTTGTCGCCATAATTCAATCATACGGTCGTTTGATGCATCGTGCGTTAAGTTCGACAAAGCTCTAACATGTGCATTTCTGGCTCTTGGTCCCGCTTCGTAGTCGTCTGTTGCCATTTCGGTTGCAATCTGAATTAAACGATTGTATAATGTATGCGTCGAACTGTTTATAGCATTATGAATAGCAATAACTGCAGCATCAGCATCTTCGGTGGTTTTATAAAAATTGGTAGACGAAATAAAAGCTTTCGGATCTTCGTCTAAAGAATTGCAGGCACTCACTAAAAAGAGTACTGCTAAACTGAATATTATATTTTTTTTCATGATAAGTCTTTTAGAATGTTACGATTAATCCGCCTGAAATTGTTTTAGAAGCTGGGTAAATTCCAGTATCTGTTCCAGGAGAAATTGTCGTTCCGTTTGTTACTTCAGGATCGTAGCCGGTGTATTTGGTCCACGTTAATAAGTTTTCTCCAATTACTCTAAATTTTACGGAGGTTAAGCTTAGTTTTTCGGATATTTTTTTAGGCAGATTGTAACTGAAAGCAATGTTTTTTAATCTCACAAAAGAACCATCTTCTACAAAACGATTAGAGAAAACCGGAGCTGGATCTAATTTTGCTCTTGGCGTTGTAGTACTCGGATTGGTTGGTGTCCAAGCATCCAAAGCTGAGGTTGATGCATTTTGCTGTCCGTTGTACAATTCCAAAGCTTGTAAGTTTCCGTTAAGAATTTTATTTCCAACAGAACCGTTTACTAAAATGGCTAATTCAAAACCTCTATAAGTGAAATTATTTGAGAATCCGAAAACAAAATCAGGCTGTGCGTCGCCAATACTGGTTCTGTCTGCAGCGGTTGTAAATGCTCCATCTCCGTTAATATCTTTATAGAGACGATCTCCAGCTTTTGGTGTTGCATTTCCGGTATAAACTCCTTTTGTCGCCACTTCATCTGTTTGTAAAATTCCGTCAGTAACCGCGCCGTAGAAAGTTCCTAAAGACTGGCCAACCTTTAAAATATAGTTTCCGAAAGTATAGAATTCGGCACCATTTCCTAAAGCAATAATTTTGTTTTGGTTAAATGCAATATTAAAGTTCGATGTCCAAGAAAAAGCTGTGTTTCCAAGAGAAGCATTCAAGCCAAATTCAATTCCCTGATTACGAACAGATCCAAAATTCTGAAGCGAAGAAGTAAACCCTGTTGTGTACGGAAGCTGAACGTCTAACAATAAATCTTTGGTTGTTTTGCGATAAACATCAACCGTCAGATTCAATTTATCATTAAAGAAGCCAACATCAACTCCAGCATCAAACTGATTCGTTAATTCCCATCCTAAATTGTTGTTTGCAATTCGCGTAGGCGTAAAACCAGTATAAATCTGATCTCCAAAAAGATATTTTACACTCGTCAAAGTTGATAAAGACTGATATTCTCCAATTTCCTGATTTCCTGTAGCACCCCAGCTTGTTCTGATTTTTAAACTATTGATAACGTCTTTTACAGGATTAAAAAACGATTCGTTACTAATCTGCCAAGCTGCGGCAACAGAAGGGAAATAACCCCATTTATTGTCTTTTCCAAATCGTGAAGAACCATCGGCTCTAATACTTCCTGTTAAGAAATATTTCGAATCATAATTATAATTTACCCTCGACAAAAACGAATTTAACGCCCAAGTGCTTTCGCCAGAAGTTGGCATTAAAGCCACATTTCCGCTTTGTAAACTGTAGTAACCTGTAATATCATTTACATATTGCTGTGATCCAGAAGTATTAAATTCTCTGGTTGAACTTTGCTGTGTATAACCCGCCAAAGCATTCAAATGGTGTTTTTCTCCAATTACTGTTGTATACGTTAAGGTGTTCTCGTTTAACCAGCTTCTAGAATCGGCAGTTCCGATTTTTCCTTCTCCATTTGTAATAGAACCTTCATAAATGCTAGAAGGCAAATAGCTTTTTTCTTTGTTGAAAATCATATCGGTTCCAAAAGAAACTTTCAAAACCAGATTTTTCAAAATATCATATTCACCATAAATAGTTCCTAAAATACGATCGGTAATAGATTGATTTTTGCGTTCGTTTAATGTCGCAATCGGATTGGCAAAAATATTCTCAAACGGATTTCTTAAAGTATAGCTTCCGTCTGGTTCATATATCGTTGCAGTTGGAGGCATGCTCAATAAAGCTGTAACCAAACCGCTCGGCGCTACTTTCGATTTGGTTTCGGCAATCGTTAAGTTCAAACCAAATCTCGCTTTGCTGCTTATTTTTGAATTTAAATTAACACGTCCGCTAAAACGTTCGAAACCTGTGTTTTTTATGATTCCTTCCTGATTGTAATAGTTTCCAGAAACGGCATATTTGGTCTGATTGTTTCCGCCAGAAACACTTAATTGGTGATTTTGTGTCAGTCCTTTTTGGAAAGCCGCATCTTGCCAGTCGGTTCCTTTTCCTAATTGCGCAATTTGTGCATCACTCAGATATTGGTTTGTTCCGCCCGCTGGATTAGAATCATACAAAGCGGCATTTCTTAATCTCGAAAAACCTTGTGCGTCTAGAACATCAACTTTTTTACGAACCGACTGCTGGCCGATTGTAAAATCATAATTTACAGTTGTAGCAGTATTTGAACCTTTTTTGGTTGTGATAATTACAACTCCGTTTGCGCCTCTAGAACCATAAATGGCTGTTGAAGAAGCATCTTTTAAAACCGTAATCGACTCGATGTCTGACGGATTTATGGTTGAAAGTGGATTGGTTGGCGTACCGCTCAAAACACCAGAAGTGACTTCGGAATTGTATAACGGAAAGCCGTCGATTACGTATAAAGGCTCATTTCCGCCCTGAATCGAACTTCCTCCACGAATACGAATACTCATTCCTGCGCCCGGCTGACCCGAAGTTTGTGTTACGTTAACACCAGCCACAGAACCTTGAAGTGAACTTTCAAGCGTTTTTTGAGTTGCTTTTAATGACATTTGGGCTACTGTTTCGGCTGCTCCGGTATAATCTTTTTTAGAAGTGCTTCCGTATCCAATAATTACAATTTCGTTCAATTCTTTTACATCTTCTTTTAACGAAATCTGAATGAAATCTTTGGTTGCGATATGCTCTGCGGTAACGTAACCTAAATAGCTTACGATTAAAGTATAAGGGAATTTTTGTCCCGTTTGAAAATAGAATTTTCCGTCTAAATCGGTTACAGAACTATGAGTTGTTCCTTTAATTTGAATCGTTACGCCAGGAATGGGCTGATTGGTAACTTGATCTACAACGGTACCATTTAAGGTCGAATTAATTAAGGGCTGTGTATTTTGTGCTTTAATTCCGATCGAAATTAAGAATACAAAAAGCCACAAAAAGGCATGTAATTGCTTGTTCATTACTTTTTTGGATTTAAATAATAAAGCGGTACGGAAAATTGGTTTTCCAATTTCCGAAGGCTTTCTTTAGTGATAAATGTTCTTTGAGTCTTGCCATTTCTGTTGCCGCAGAAATGGTTTTTACTATGAAAGGATAGGGCAGTGCATTATTTTCATTTTGTAATCTTGTTTAGTTATTATTTTTTTTAGTTAATATGGTTTTGACATAATTGTTCTTTCAATACACTTAAGGTATCAATCGTTTATTGTCAATGTGAAATTTAGTTTGTGATTTTATTTTCGATAAGAAACGAAAACGAAGATTGGATTTTAACAACACATGCATATATAACCAAAAGTGTTATAAGTGAATTTTTCAGGAAGAATGTAATGCGATGTGTAAGCTGTTGTTTTCAAAATGTAGTTCTTTATTGTTTAAACTCTACTAATCCTATAGACAAAGTTAATTTTATTATAATGAAAACCAAAAGTTTATTTAATTTTTTTCCAGGAAAAGTATATTTAAAGAATGTGAAATATATTTCAAATATTTCTAAGTAATTATATATTAGTTGTTTAGTGTTTTTGTTTTAAAAAATAAAAATAGATTTAAACTATTTTGTTTATACAGTTTTTACTTGCTTTTTTAATTATTAACTGAATGGTTTTAAACCTTTTCTTCTTTTAGAGTGAACTATTTTTTAATTTGATATGAATTAAATGAATTGCCTCCAGCTTCAGCTGGAGGTTTATGTTGTCTAGTAGAAAAAGGCTTTAGCCAAACTTTTAATTTTGGCTAAAGCCTCTGGAATGTTAAATCAAAAACCTCCAGCTGAAGCTGGAGGCAATTGAAAATTAAAAAATAATTCATTCCGTAGGAACGTTTCATTAATGCAGCGATATATTATTTCTGTAAAATCAGGTGTCCTTACAGGACACAATTCTAAACAATGCGATTTTATTTACCAACGAGATATTCCGTAGGAATATTTCAAGGTTTAAAAAGCAAAAAAGCGATAATCAATGTAATAAGGATATTAAAAAATTGCGCAGCGAGAAAAGCTATTAAAGGTTTTCGGCTATTATTTTGAAGCAAATCTTTAAAATTGGTTTCCAATCCAATGCTCGTAAAAGCCAAAGCAAACCAAAGGCCTTGGAGATTTTTTAAACTTTCTTTTAGTTCATCGCGAGTTTCTGGTGCAACAAAAAACGAAAAGACAATAGAAGCAGCAATAAAACCAATGACAAACTTTGGAAAACGCTCCCAGATTACGCCGAGAGTTGGTTTAGATTCTTGAACTTCAGATTTTTTGTTATGAGTGTAAGTCCAATAAATCGAAATGGCAAAAGCGGCTATACCCAATAAAACATTTTGAGAGAATTTGACAATCGTACTTATTTTTAAGGCCGTTTCGCCCACCAAAGTTCCAGATGCGACGACAGCTCCAGAAGTGTCAATGCTTCCGCCGAGCCAAGCGCCCGTAACTTCTTCGGGAAAATTAAAATGACTGGCAATTATCGGCATAAAAATCATCATCGGAATTGCGGTAACCAAAACCATCGTGATGACATAAGACAGTTTTTTTGAATCTCCTTTTATAGCGCCCGAAGTTGCAATCGCCGCCGAAACACCGCAGATAGAAACTGCGCTCGAAATCATCATGGTTAATTCGTCGTCGATTTTTAGTTTTTTGCATAACCAAAAGGCAAAATACCAAACCGATAAAACTACCACTAAAGCCTGAATTAAACCTAAGGAACCTGCTTTTAAAATATCAGAAAAAATAACACTCGTTCCCAATAAAACCAATCCGATTTTGACAAAAAGTTCGGTTGATAAAGCAGAACGAAACCATTCGGGAAGTTTGAAGAAATTGCCAATAATCAATCCGATGACTAAACTGAAAATAACTGCTTCTAGATTTAGCGCTTTTACTTCAGAATTTCCTGCAATGATTATGGCGATTATGGTCAGGATATAGATGATTGGAAATCCGAAAATGAAATTTTTAATTGATTTTCCAACTAAAAAAGTGCCGATTGTTCCGATAGCAATAAAATAAAGGAATTGTAGAACAATTGTTTGAATGTTTTTAATTTCGAAAACATTGTTTATTAAGTCTGTTCCATTTGTCCATTTAAAAACAGGAACTTCTGGCAGAAAAATAAAGAGAGAAATTCCGATAATTAGAAAACCGAGAATAACGACGGTCCAGTCTTCGTGGATAGTAAATTTTGTTGAGGTTGACATTGTATTCTTAATTAATTTTGTTATCCTAGCAGGTTTTAAAAACCTGTTAGGTATCATTTATAGGGAATTAAATAATAACTGCTATGTAGTTGATTTTGAATCTGTGTAGGTTTTCTGTTTTACCTGTACTGACTTAAAAGTAAATACCTAACAGGTTTTTAAAACCTGTTAGGATATTAGAATTATTTAGTCTGTAATGTTTGTAGATTGGTTACAAATCGACAAAGTATTTTTGCTTGCCAAAGTCAAATTCGTAATAGGTTAAATTAGGCCAAAGAGGCTTAATCAATCCCTTTTCCCAGTTTTGTAAAGCGGCTTGTAATTCCTTTACTTTTTCAGGATTTTTTTGTGAGAGGTCTATTTTTTCAAATTTATCAGAAGCAAGGTTGTAGAGCCATTTTTCATGTGTTCTTCCGCTGATGACTAATTTCCAGTCGCCGCTTCTAATGGCTTTTGCATCGCCCGAACGCCAATATAAATCTTTGTGCGCTACTTTATTTTCATTTACCGTTTTTACTAAATCAACTCCGTCATAAACTCGATCTTTTGGTAAATCAGAACCAATCGCTGATGCAATGGTTGTGAAAATATCTAGAGTGCTTATAGGATTTTTGTAAACAGTATGAGGTTTGACTTTTCCTTTCCAAGAAAGTGCAAAAGGAACATTGATTCCGCCTTCAAAATGAGAAAATTTACCGCCTTTTAAAGGTGCGTTTGTTGTGGCAAAAGTATAATCGGCACCACCGTTATCGCTGGCAAAAACAATTAAGGTATTTTCTTCAAGACCTTCCTTTTTGACTTTTTCGCGGATTCTTCCAATTGCATCGTCCAAAGCGCTGATCATGGCAAAATAAACGCGTTTGTTTTCATCTTTTACATTCGGAAAACGATCGTAATATTTTTTACGAACCTGAAATGGCGTATGTGGCGCATTAAACGGAATATAAAGCAAGAAAGGTCTGTTTTTATTTTTATCAATAAAAGCTTCGGCTTCTTCTGCAAATTTTTCGGTTAAATACTCTTTCTCATCAATAATGGTAGTGTCTCTACGAATTTGTCCAATTCCAACGCGACCATTTCCCCAAATCGTTTTGTCTGTAAAATCTTTATGATGATAATTGATAATATCAGGATTATTATCCTCAGGTGCATAAAGCGAAAATGCCTGATAAAATCCGTAATGATAATCGAAACCACGATCTAAAGGGAAGAATCCTTTGTTATGACCTAAATGCCATTTTCCTATAATTCCAGTGCTGTAGCCTTGTCTTTTGGCTAAATCGGCAAATGTGATTTCAGATTTTGGAAGTCCTTGCGTTTTAATCGAAGCATCGTTTGGATATTCGATTTTATCATTTAATCTCCACTTATTAGTATTCACCAAATATTTGAAGGCATAATATTCGAGATTGTTTTTCGGATAGCGATCTCCTGGCTGATATTCATGTCCAAAACGTTCCTGATATCTTCCTGTAATCAAACCCGCACGAGAGGGCGAACAAATTGCTGCCGATGCATATCCATCGGTAAAAGTAACTCCCGAAGCCGCCAAAGAATCAATCTGTGGAGTAGGAGTCGATTTTCCGCCGTAGAGCGAAATATCATATTTGCCTAAATCATCGGCAAGGAGAATAATAATATTCGTCTTTTTTACTGTTGAATCAGATGGAGCTTTTGAAGCTAAAAAGGCTTTTTTCCCTTCGGCAAGTTTTTGATCTTCTTTGACTAATGTTCCGTCAGTGTTAATAGGCCAGAATAAAAATGCTGCCAGAATGAGAAGCACTAGTAAAATAAGGGTAACAATTTTGGTTATTTTTTTATAGGTTGCCATATATGGTTTTGGTTGGGTTTGAGTGGAATTGATTTTTTTTTGTCATTTCGACGAAGGAGAAATCTTCGCCAGTAACTCCGCAAGAAACTCTACAAAGATTGGCGATTTTGATTGCGGGCTTTGACTTCGCTCAGCCTGACAAACTGTACGTTTATAGAACTTTGTCAAAGTTTCAAACTTTGACAAAGTTTTACGCACATTTTTTGTATGGTTTAAAAGCTTTACTTCGAAGCCAACGCAACATCAACTTCACTTTTCAAATCATTTATACCTTCTTTCTTAAAAACAATTTTACCATTCTCATATAAAATTAAAGTCGGGAAAACTTTTACTGTTTTTAAATCGGCAATAACTTGCGGACTGTCTTCCAATTCGATTTCTACGATTTTTAAATGGGTTCCGTATTCAGATCTGATGGTTTCTAAAACTGGTTTTACTTTTTTACAAGGCGCGCAGTATTTGGATCCAATATCTACTAGAACAGTTTTATTAGCAGCAATGATTTTATTGAATTCTGCCAATGACAATTTGCTTTTAAGATTCGAGTAAAAAGGTTTTCCGTTTCCGATCCAGTTGGCAATTCCGCCATCTAAACTATAGGCTTCAGAAAAGCCATTTTTTAACAATTCTTTTTCTAAAGCCACACTTCGGCCAGCTCCGATAGAATAAATAAAAACGGGTTTAGTTTTATCTAATTTAGCAACAGATTGCGCGTAGTTTTCAGATTGAAGATTAAAGTTTACAGCGCCTTCAATATGATTCAAAACAAATTCTTCAGGAGTTCTCGCATCAACAATCTGCGGATTCTTTTGGCTTTTTATTTTCGAATAAAATGAATCTAACGACAATGAGCTGTGGCTTTCATTTTGCGAAAAAGCAGCAACTGCCCATAAAAAGGCAATTGCTGTTATACTGTTTTTTAAGATTTGATTTTTCATATCCAGAAGTATTAAACTTGTTCTAATACAGGTGATGGAGTTTCTTCGGTAACCGTTTTTGGTTTTAGCGGAAGCGATAATACTCCCTCGGCAAGAGAACTGCCTTCTTTTTTAGATTTAAAAATTGGCCAAAGAAACTGTGCGTACCATTCTTCTTGTTTGTATGATTTTGTTCCGAATGATTTAGGGTATTGACGTGTAATTAACCCTGTTCCGAAAATAACATCCCAGATAAAAAACATGTTCCCGAAGTTTCCTTTAAAATGACCAACGCCATCTCCGCTTGTATCAGCATGGTGCGCGTGATGCGTTGCAGGAGTAGAAATCAGTCTTTCTAAAACCCATGCAATTGGATGCAAGACTTTGTATTTGTAAAAAGGTTTGTCCCATGGAATGCTTGAATGCGCGCCTAAAGTGATGAAACTTTTAATTACTAAAACAAATAAAGCAGGAAGTCCTAAACCTAAATAAGTTAAAGTCGCTGTCAAGTAAATTTGAGAAAAGAAAAGTGTATAAATAAAGTTTTGTCTAGAAGCCATTGCCATTCCCATATACGGAGCTGAATGATGTGTTCTATGAAAACGCCATAAAAACGGAACTTGATGATGCAATCTATGATACCAATATTGCGTTAAATCGTCTGCAATGGCAATTAAGAAAAAGCCTCCCCAAAACGGAACCCATGATAATGAGTTTGCTAAGTTTGGCAGTAAATAAGGCAAAGCAGTTAAACTAAAAAAAGCAATTACAGGAGGCAAAAGAAGTTTTGGCGCTAAGAAACAAACGATATCTATTTTGCGTTCTTCGCCAGTCCATTCATCATCGTATAAACCTGCTGCAAATTCGATAACTCCCAAAACAAGCATAAATACGGTTAATCCCCAAGTTCTGATATTGGCAAAAACAGGTTGCGCAAATTCTAAAAATGAAGGCAGTGTAATATGCGATTCGCTTACAGCTCCTCCAGTTAATTTAAAATACAGATAAATTGCCACTACAGGCAATGAATAAATGAAAAAACTTATCATTAAGTCTCTCGTTAATTTTTCTTTTTGAACTATTGCCATGATTTCTTACTTTAAAAATTGATTTACTACTGCTAATCCGCCAGCCAGAATCGCCAGTGGAACTAAAAATAAGATTATCCCCACGACAATCTTTTTTCCTATAATTTCATAATCTACTCGTTTCATAATCGTTTGTTTTTTATCCTGCAAGGTTTTTCAAACTTTGTAGGTATTTTTTAAAGTTGATATAATTTAAACCTACAAGGTTTTGGAAACCTTGCAGGTTCGGTAATTAGTTATTGGTTCCTCCAGGTTTAGTTGCCTGTTTGATTAAGTCGGAAACTGTTTTTCCTTTGTCGGCACCTGTGTTGTGGATTCTTCTGTTGTAAACATCCTGCCAGTCAATCAACGGATACACATTGTTTTCTTTTGCCTGTTCGTCAAATAATTTTTGAAGTTCAGCTAGTTTTTCAGGATATTTTTTCGCCAGATTATTACGTTCGTTGAAATCTTCGTTTAGGTTATACAGTTCCCAAACATCGGTATCGAAGTTGCTCGGAGCAGGTTTTTCGTTGCTTCCTAAAGATTTTTTCACAGCAAAAGAATCTGGTAAATGTGCTGCAGAAGCTTTCCATCCGTCTTTGTAGATTGCTCTGTTTCCAAAAATGTAGTAATACTGTACTTTGTGCAATGATTCGGCTTTCGGATTATCTAAAGAAGCTTGGAAAGAAGATCCTTGAATAATATCTTGTTTGATTCCTTTGATATATTCTGGAGCTTTAATTCCTGCAATAGCCAATGTAGTTGGAAGCAAATCGGTTACGTGGCTGTATTGATTTCTGATTCCGCCTTTATCTTTAATTCCGTTTGGATAAAAAACGATCAATGGGTTACGTGTTCCACCTTCTGAATGCGCATCTTGTTTCCAGTTTTTGAAAGGAGCATTGGTTGCTTGCGCCCATCCCAAAGGATAATTGGTATTTAGACCTTTTGCTGTTCCGATTTCTCCAATATTATTCAAATTGCTTTGGAAATTCTCCTCATCTGTTTTTCCTTGAGCAAACAAACTCTGATTGATTGTTCCTTGTAAAGTTCCTTCTTTACTGGCTCCGTTATCACCAATAGCAACAAAGATTAAAGTATTATCCAATTGTCCGCTTTGTTTTAAATAATCCACAACTCTTCCAATTTCATAATCAGTATAAGTTAGGAATCCTGCGTAAACTTCCATGAATCTTGCATATACTTTCTTTTGGTCTGGAGTTAATTTTTTCCATTCCGTAATTAAAGCGTTACGATCTGGCAGTCCTGCATTTTGAGGAAAGATTCCCAATTTCTTTTGGTTTGCCAATACCTTTTCGCGGTAAACATCCCATCCTTCGTCAAATTTTCCTTTATATGGTTCAACCCATTTTTCGGCAACCTGATGCGGTGCATGAACTGCTCCCGGCGCGTAGTACAAGAAGAATGGTTTTCCCGGTGCTGCTTTTTGCTGTTTCTGGATGTAACTGATGGCTTTGTCTGTAATCAATTCATTCAAATGACGTCCGTCAGGTTTAATATGAACTTGATCTTCTACCAAATCAGGATTGTATTGATCGGTTTGAGAACCTAAGAATCCGTAGAAATGATCGAAACCTTTTCCAGTTGGCCAACGGTCAAACGGACCGCATCTGATGCTTCTTCGTCTGGTGTAACGCCATATTTTCCAACGGCAAAAGTGTTGTATCCATTATCGCGAAGAATCTCTGCAATTGTTCCTTTATCAGAAGGAATTCTTCCATCCCAGCCTGGGAAACCTGCGGATAAAATAGTATGAGAAAATCCACTAACGTGAACTCTTCCTGAGTTTCTACCAGTCAATAAAGCCGCACGGGTAGGGGCGCAAATTGCTGTTGTATGGAAGTTGGTATAGCGCAAACCATTATTTGCCAAATTATCAAAAGTAGGCGTATTAATCAATCCTCCAAAGGTACTTGAAGCTCCAAATCCTACGTCGTCTAAAAGAATCCAAACCACATTCGGAGCACCTTTTGGCGCCGTTACAGGATCTGGCCAGTATTCTTTAGAATCAGCCAATGTTTTTCCGATTACTCCTTTAAATTCAGTTTTTTCCTGTGCTATTCCCAATTGTGTAATCAGGAAAGCAGTAATCAAAAGTCCTTTCTTCGGACTTTTGATTGCAATGCTATTTTTTAAATTTTTCATTTTTTATAGTTTTTTAGTTATATGGTTTTAAATAATGGTTCTTGTTTTTTTAAACACATAGAATCATAGATTTGCTTTGCGTTGAAAAGGTGTTTCACTTGTTTAAATGCACATAGTAATCTATGTGTGAGAAACATGTTTCTCTTTTAATTCTTTTATTAAATAAAATCTATGTCTCTATGTGTTTAAATTTTTTAGTACCCAGGGTTTTGCGGTAATCCATCAGGGTTGATATTTCTTTCGCTTTGCGGAATCGGATAGAGGTTATTTCGTTCTGAAACTGAGTTTTTAGCCGTTACTTTTTTCACTTCAGTAACCAATGTTCCCCATCGTACTAAGTCAAACCATCTTTGCCCTTCTTGAACAAATTCTTTTTTGCGTTCTTCCTGAATCGCTGCTCTAAAAGAGGTCTGATTTAATCCGACTAAATCCACAGCTGCGTCTGGAGTTGTAATAGGCTTCCCAAAAGCTCTTCTTCTTACTTGATTGATTAATTCGTATGCTTCTGCCGTTGGTTCGCCTTGTTCATTTATCGCTTCCGCTAAAGACAAAAGGATATCTGCATAACGAATAACAGGAAAGTTGATCGCTACGTTTCCAGGAGTAGCCAAATTGGACAAATCCAAGTATTTTTTGAAGATTGGTTTCGGAAAAGTATAAAGTGTTCCCGTTACAGGATTCAACAACTGTTTGGCGTAACTTACATCTCTTCTTTTATCGCCAGGGGCATAAATATCATAAAACAAAGCAACGTCTGAGATAATATCTGCTGGTTCTGTAGCTGTAAATCCGGTAAAAGAAGTTGCTTGGAAAGTACTTCCGCTAGAACCGTTTCCTGCCTGATTTGGCTCAAATTGAACTGAGAAAATATGTTCTTTTCCGTTCTTTTTTGTTTTAGTGAAAATATCTTGAAACTCTTCAAACAAAGCATATCCGTATCCGCCATCAATTACTTCTCTAGATTTTGCAATAGCATTTGGCCAGTCTTTTCTAGTCAGATATACTTTTGCTAAAATTGCTTTTGCAGCTCCCGATGTAGCACGACCTGCATCTGCGGCTGTATACGTTTTTGGAAGAGCTTCAGCATCTGTTAAATCTTTAATGATTTGATTGTACACTTCGTCAACTGTAGAACGATTTGTTTTTAAATCTCCTAAATTGATAGAAGTCGCTTCGTGCAAAACAATCGGAACTCCGCCCCAAAGACGAACTGCCTGAAAGTACAATAGTCCTCTAATAAATTTAGCTTCATTAATTAATCTAGTTTTAATTACGTCTGAACCAGAAACTTTCGGAATATTATCAATAGAAACATTGGATCTGTTGATCCCGTTGTAAATTTGTCTCCACGCCACTTGAACACGATCTGAAGTCGCATCATGCGTTAAACTGCTCAAAGCTCTAACTTGCGGATTGGTTGCTGAAACGCCTGCAGACGCATAATCTGAAGCCATATCGGTCAAGAAATAAAGGTTTCTTCCAAATAAACTCTGCTCACCCGGATCAAGGCTTAAAGAAGCGTAAACAGCAGTTACACTTGCAGTAGCATCATCTTGCGTGACAAAATAATTGTCTTCGGTTACAAACGAGGTAGGTGTTACCTCAAGATCAGCGCACGATACCAATAGACCGGCACTTAAAAGGAATGTTATGATTATCTTTTTCATTATATATTTTTTTACTTAGAAAGTTACGTTCAAGCCCGAGATGAATGTTTTAGAGTTTGGGTAAGAACCAAAATCAATTCCCGGATATAAGTTATTTTGTTCGTATGAACTTACTTCTGGATCATATCCAGTGTATTTGGTCCATGTGATGAGGTTTTCTGCCGAGATGTAAAATTTCACACTCTTGGTTCCCAGTTTTTTAGAAACGCTTTTTGGCAAAGTGTATCCTAATGTGATTAATTTTAATCGTAAGAAAGAAGCATCTTCTACGTAGCGCTCAGAAACAATTCCAAGAGGAGAACTAGATGCTCTCGGGATTTCGTTGCTTGGATTGGTTGGTGTCCAGCGATCATTTAGAGTCGCAGCAGCATTGGTTCCAAGTGTAGAAATTTCTAATTGCTGATTTAAAGCATTGAAGATTTTTCCGCCGTATGCTCCTTGAAAAGAGAAATTCAAATCAAAATCATTGTATGAAACTGTATTGCTGAAGCTTCCCACAAATTTTGGCTGAGAAGTGCCTAAATTTCCTTTGTCAAGAGCTGTAATTACACCATCTCCGTTGGTATCAACATATTTTCTATCTCCGACTTTGGTGTTTGCCAAACTGTTGATTTTTGGCTGTGTGTTAACTTCTTCCTGAGTCTGGAAAATTCCGTTGGTTCTATATCCCCAAAAAGTTCCTAAAGGCAACCCTACTTTTACAATTACGGGCTGTTGTTGTAGCAAAGATCCGTTTGGCACTACAGGAAAAAATTCGTTTACACCGTTTCCGATTTCGGTAACTTTATTTCTATTTAAAGAAAATACGATGTTCGAGTTCCACGCGAAGTTTTCGGTTTTGATGTTTTCAGTTGTTAAACCAACTTCAAAACCTTTATTTTCAACTCCACCAATGTTTTGAAGAACTGTTGCATAACCTGAACTCAATGGCACTGGAACATTGATTAATAGGTCACTTTGTCTTTTTGTAGTACACATCAAAAACAAAATTGATTTTTCGATCTAATAATGATAAATCCAATCCAACGTTATACTGATTTGTTTTTTCCCATTTCAAATCTGGATTTGCCAATCGGGTAGGAGCTAAACCGGTGTATAATGTTCCTCCAAAAGAATAGTTTACAGATCCCATTGAAGCCAACGGAAGATAATTTCCAATTTCTTGGTTTCCTGTAGTTCCTGCTGTAATTCTCAATTTTGCTTCCGTTAAACCTTTAATATTGTTGGCAAATTCTTCGTCAGTAATATTCCAAGAAAATCCAGCAGAAGGGAAATAACCCCAAAGCGATTCTGAACCAAATCTTGAAGAACCATCTGCACGTCCAGATAAAGTGAAATTGTATTTTCCTTTATAAGAATAATTTACTCTCGCCAGCCAAGATTTCAGAACACTTTCGTAAGCATCACTATACGGTTTTACAGGAACACCATCTTGAATGGCATTGTAAGTATTGGCATCATTAACAAAAGTCTGCGCTCCAGCATTCACAACTTCGCCTTTTGTATATTGAAGCGTATAACCGCCCAAAGCAGAAAACTTATGATCTGCGCCAAAATGAGTATTATAATTCAGCGTATTTTCATTCAGAACAGAACTTACCAACCTTTCTCCAATAGAAGCCAAACCTTTTGTTCCTGCACCTGTAGTAGTGTTTGAAGGCGCGTAATAGTTTTGTTTTGTATTCAAAACATCACCGCTTACAGCAACTTTTGCCGTTAATTCTTTATTGAATTTATACTCGCCAAATAAACTAGTTAGAATTCTGTTTAATTTGGTTTCGTTGGTTGTGTTATCCAAATCGTTAATCGGATTCGGAACATAACCATTTACGGAAGTTGCATAAGGATTGTTCGTTACATTGTAACTGCCATCCGCATTTTTGATTGGAACAACTGGAGCAGTTAAAACAACGCTAACCAATGGATTTGGATTCCTTCCAGCTCCCGCGCCGCCATTTGTACCCACGCCATTTGCAATCGAATTGGTATAATTGGCATTTACCCCAAATTTGAATTTCTGAGAATAGTTTCTTTCATAGTTGGCTCGAAGAGAAATACGTTTGAAATCAGATCCTAAAACAATACCATCTTGGTCAAAATACCCTGCAGAAACTGCATATCTTGATTTCTCATCTCCGCCAGAAAATGATAAATTATGGTTTTGTACAGGTGCCGCAGTTACAAAGGCTGCCGATTGCCAATCGTAATTTCCAGAAGTTTTTAAAGCTTCAATTTGTTCAGGAGAAAAAGAAGGAGCTTGACCAATACTTGCCTGAACATCATTTCTTAAACTTGCCCATTCGCTGGCATTCATTAATCTCAGTTTCTTTGAAATATTCTGGAAACCGAAATAACCTTGGTACGAGATGTTATCTTGTCCTTTTGTTCCTTTTTTGGTTGTAATAATGACAACTCCATTAGCACCACGAGAACCATAAATTGCTGTTGCCGATGCATCTTTCAGCACTTCTATCGATTCAATATCAGCAGGGTTAATAGTTGACAGAACATTTACACTTGCTCCAGCATAAGTTACTCCAGCGCCACTATTACTGTTATCATTGTAGATTAAAATTCCATCAACAACATACAAAGGTTCGTTACCAGCAGTAATAGAGTTTCCTCCACGAATACGAACGCTCGAAGAAGCGCCTGGACGACCAGAACTTTGTGTAACTACAACTCCAGCTACAGCGCCTCTTAAAAGATTATCTGCCGATGAAGTGACCTGAGATAAATTGGCTTTTGGAACCGATGCTACCGAACCCGTAATGTCTTTTCTTTTTTGAGTTCCGTAACCCACAACAACCAATTCGTCTAGTTCTTGGCGTTCTTCTTTAAGGTTAATGATTACTGGATTTTTCTCAACAATTACTTCTATTTTTTTATATCCGATGTAAGTTACAATCAGAGTGTAAGGAAATTTCTGTCCCGTTTGAAAATAAAACTTTCCTTCTGCATCTGTAACAACGCCGTGAGTGGTTCCTTTAATAGTTACAGAAGCACCTATAATAGGCTGATTTGTAATGTCATCTACAACAGTTCCGTCTAGTTTTGATTGAATAAGCGGCGTGGTATTTTGGGCTTGTATTCCTGCCGTTATCAAGAGTAGAAACAGCAGTATGTATATGTTTAACTTTTTTTTCATTTCTTTGTATTGGTTTTAAGTAATTAACAAGACGCCTTGAGCACTGTTTATACAGCACTCTAAAAGTGTTCTTGATTTAGTGATAAATGTTCTTTAAGCCTTGCCATTTCTGTTGCCGCAGAAATGGCTTTTTTTATTTACAGCAACAAGTTTGCAATGTTTTCATTTTAGTTTTTTTTAGTTGTTAGTTATTTAATTTGTTGAATAATAGGTGTGGTTTCAAGAATCTGATCCAACACAATTGAATGCATCGGAGAGACTTTTGGTTAAAATTCAGTAAATATTTTTGGTGGTGTTTTTTTTGATTTGCTTTGATATGTATTCTAAAGGCAAACAAAATAAAAGTAGATTATTAACAACAGAAACACATATAACAAATAGTGCTATAAGTGTATTTTTTAGGAAGAATGTAACGCGATATGCTTTCTGTTGTTTTCACAATAATAATTTTTATAGTTTGAAATATTATCTTAAACTCTACTAATCCTATAGACAAAGTTAAATTTTATATAATAAAAACCAAAAGTTTGTAAAGTTTTTTTCAAAAAAATATTCATTTAAAGTAGAGCCTAAAGAATCGATTCTCTTGAAATGCCTTATTTCAATTGATTTCGTGCTAAATTATTGATTCACAGAAATGTTAAATTTAAAATTAGAAATAAAATAAAAATGTAGTATTTATACCCTTTTTTTATAAATTTAAGAGTGCTTAAGACGTAAAATGGAGCTCTTAAAACGTCTGAAAACCATCTTTATAATATTAATTTATAAAAAAATAATAGAGCACATATTCTTTCTTTATAAAGTTGTGTTGCAATTGGTTTATTTTATAAATATTTATTCTTCAATAAGTAATGTTTTGGTTTAATAAAATACCATTTTATCCTTTAATATGATATTTGTCATTTTTAGTAAGAATTTAACCCTGTAGTTTTGCTTTGTAATTGAGGAATAGTATTCTCAATCTAAATCAAAGTAATTTTCTATTTATGGGTAATCTATCTCAGTCTCACAGAATTTTATTCCTTAACACACTTGCTTTTACAATTTGTTTTGCTTGTTGGACTTTAAACGGCGTTTTGATTACTTTTTTGGCTGATAAGGGAATATTTAATTTCACTGTTGTAGAAATTGGTTGGCTTTTAGGAATTCCAATTCTTTCAGGCTCTATATTCAGACTTCCAATCGGGATTTTAACGGATAAATATGGAGGGAAAGTTATTTTTTCTGCTTTATTATTACTTTGTTCAATTCCACTTTTTTTAATGCCGTTTGCAGATTCTTTCTGGACTTTTGCCATTCTTAGTTTTTTCTTTGGCTTAGTGGGAACAAGTTTTGCTGTCGGAATAGGTTATACCTCAATTTGGTATCCTAAAGAATGGCAAGGCAGGGCTTTAGGGATTTTCGGAATGGGAAATGCAGGCGCTGCAGTGACTACTTTTATAGCGCCAACCTTATTAAATACTTTATCAGAAGATGATCCTACTAATGGCTGGAAAATGCTTCCTGTTATTTACGGAGTAACATTAGTGCTTGTAGGAATCCTGTTTATTGTTTTTGCTAAAAACAAAACCAATCAGGTAGTATCAAAAACTATTGGCGAACTAATGTCGCCCCTTAAAAAAGCCAGAGTCTGGAGATTCGGTGCCTATTACTTCTTAGTTTTCGGATTTTTTGTTGCCTATTCGCAATGGCTTCTTCCAAACTTTGTGAATGTGTACGGTACAAGTTTAGTCTTGGGAGGAATGTTTGCCACAATGTTCAGTTTGCCGTCTGGCGTAATCAGAGCTCTAGGAGGCTATCTATCAGATAAATTCGGAGCCCGAAAAGTGATGTATTGGGTTTTAGGATCTTCAATAGTAATTAGCTTTTTGTTGATGTTTCCAAAGATGGAAATCATTACTGCTGGTCATGGCGTTATGTCTCTTACCAACGGAACAGTTACAGAAATTACTGCAAATAAAATAATTGTAAACGGAAAAAAACATCAAATCAACAGTAAAAAAGATTTAGAAACTAACGGCGAATCTTCTGTTTTTCCTGTAAAGAAATCATGGCAAGAAATTGTTGTAGAGCAAAATCAGGAGGTTAAAAAGAAAGAATTATTAGCTCATGGAATTACGCAAATTAATTTCAGTGCCAATCTTTGGGTTTATCTCGTTTTGGTAATCCTGATCGGCATTTCTTGGGGAATTGGTAAAGCAGCAGTCTACAAACACATTCCAGAGTATTTTCCAAATGAAGTGGGTGTAGTAGGCGGAATGGTTGGTTTAATAGGAGGTTTAGGAGGGTTTTTAGGTCCCATAATCTTTGGATATCTCCTCAATTATACCGGACTCTGGACTAGTTCATGGATTTTCATATTTCTAGTTTCTGTGCTTTGTCTGGTATGGATGCACCGCACAATCATAAAAGCTATGAGAACAAAATCACCAAATTTTGTAAGACAAATAGAGGATAATTAATAATTTAAATAAAATAAAGATGAAAACTTGGTTAGAAAAATGGAACCCAGAAGATGAAGCATATTGGAATTCTGACGGAAGTAAAATAGCATGGAGAACTTTAATTATAACAACAATTACTTTAACATTATCATTTGCTTCGTGGTTTATGATGAGTGTTATTGCAGTAAAATTGCCAGGATTAGGATTTAGTTTTTCTAAAGATCAGCTTTTTTGGCTAACAGCAATTCCTGGATTAGCGGCAGGGTTATTAAGAATTATTCACACCTTTCTGCTTCCAATATTTGGAACTCGTCATATTGTATCTTTTGCGACAGCAATTAAATTAATTCCCGTAATCGGAATTGGTTTTGCAATTATGAATGTAAATACGCCATTTTGGGTTTTTGCAGTTTTAGCATTTACTACAGGTTTTGGTGGAGGAGATTTTTCTTCTTATATGCCAAGTACAAGTTTGTTTTTTCCGCAAAGATTAAAAGGAACTGCTCTTGGAATTCAGGCAGGAATTGGAAACTTTGGAGTTTCTCTTGCACAGTTTGTTACGCCTTTAGTAATTAGTGTCGGAATTTTTGGAGCCTCAACGGTATTTACGAGTATTGACCCAAAAGAAACCATAACGGTATTTAAAAATTCATCAGTGCAGAAACAAAAAGAAGTTTTTGCTTCTTTAGATACTGAAGTACAGGCTCGAATCTTATCTAATGTGAAAAAGAATATTGTAGATTCTGTTAGTACGGCAGTTAATTCTCAAGATAATTCAGTTATTTTTTCGTCACTTCCGCTTAAGGCTAAAGCAAAAGCAATTGCAAACGCTAACCCAAAATTAGCCGAAAAAGTACTGAACGATTTAAGCCCAGAAAATTCGGCAGTTAAAAACAAACCAATTTATCTGCAATCTGCTGCATTTTGGTTTGCGCCATTTTTAATACTTATGGCATTTGTAAGCTGGTTTTATTTGAGAAGTATTCCAATGAAAGCTTCTGTAAAAGAGCAATTAGATATTTTTTCGAATAAACATACCTGGTACTGTACAATTACTTATGTAATGACTTTTGGGACATTTGCCGGTTTGTCAGCAGCATTTCCTCTTATGATTAAATTTTTATACGGAGATTTTCCCAATGCACCAGATCCTTTGGTATATGCATTTTATCGTTCATCTTAATTGGTTCTGCTAGCAGAATAGCTTTCGGTTTTGTGGCCGACAAAGTTGGAGGTGCTATATTAACGACTATAACAGGCTTAGGAATTTTAGCAGGATCAATACTTTTAGTAACACAAGGTTTGGTAGCGCCGACAAGTATGGATCAGTTTCCGCTTTTTGTAACTGTAATTTTAGGTATGTTCTTTTTTACAGGTATTGGAAACGCAGGAACATTTAGACAATATCCAATTATTTTTAAAGAAAACCCGCGTCAGGCCGCAGGAGTAATTGGCTGGACGGCTGCTATTGCTGCTTTTGGACCTTTTATATTCTCTAAGTTAATAGGCAATAATATTTCAGCAAATGGTACTGTAAATCAATTTTTTATAGGTGTCTGTCTTTTTACCCTTCTAGCTACAGCTATCAACTGGTGGTTCTACAACCGTAAAAATTGCGAAAAACCAAGTTAAATAAGTAATCAATAAATTTTTAGTTAGTGATGAATAACAAAACATATAATACCAAAGCTTTACTGGTTGCTTCGGCTGTTTCTATACTTACAGTTGTGTTTGTATTTTATGGTTCGAGAGAATTACAAAATTTTGATGCAGCACTTGTAACATACCTTTTTGGAACGATATTCGCCTTCTTCGGAATCGTTTACAGATACACCGTTTGGCTGCAGCGTCCTCCAACATGGATGTACTTTAAACGAAGTATAAAATTTCTATTTACCGGAAAAGTATTTTCTCATTTATGGTTTTTAGGAAAAGAATCAGTGCAGAATATTGTCGTTCAGAAATTTATTTATCCGAGAAGTAAATATCGCTGGTTTGCGCATTTTTGTATTGCATTAGGTTGTCTGTCAGCTTTTGCCATTACAATACCGCTTACATTTGGATGGATCCATTTTACATTGGCTCCTAATTCTATTTCGATTTATGAAGCACATTTTTTTGGATTTAAAATGATGGATTTTGAAATAGGATCGTTTCTTGCATTCTTAATATTTCATGCCTTAAACTGGTCTTCATGGCTTGTAATTATTGGCTCGGTTTATTATTTAAGAAGAAGATTAACCAATCCGGGATTAATTGCAACACAAACTTTTGAAGGCGATTTACTACCTCTAATTTTATTGATTGCAATTTCAGTAACGGGTTTATGTCTGACGTATTCTTATCAGTTTATGAAAGGATTTGCTTATGACTTCTTAGCTGTAATTCATGCTGTAACGGTTATCATGTTTTTGATTTGGATTCCCTTTGGAAAATTCTTCCACATTATTCAGCGTCCGGCACAAATTGGTGCACACATTTACAAACAGGAAGGCATTAAAAAAGGAATGGCCGTTTGTCCGCATACAGGAGAAGAGTTCGCAACAAAACTTCATATTGATGATTTAAAAATCGTGACCAATCAGTTGGGATTTGATTTTACACATGAAGATGGAACTTCTCATCTCGATTTAAGTCCAGAAGGTAAAAGATCACGATTAGCTCAGGCACATTTAAAAGCCAGATCGCAGGGCGGTAAGTTATTTGGATAATTTTTAAAGTCTCAGTCTCAGTTTGCAGAACTGAACTGTGTGATAAAATGAAAATATTAAAAAAAAAAGTAAACAGTCATAGTTTTTAGTTTAGAACTGAAAACTGCGACTGAAAACTGAAAACTTAAAAAAAAATGGCAAAATTACCAGTATCAGCAGAAAAAATAATAGAAGTTTTCGGAACCTCATAAAAATTACGCGCCTCTTGACGGTTATGAAGGAAGAGATGAACCAGATGAGGTTGTAAAAACACATTGTTGTTTTTGCGGAATGCAGTGCGGTATTCAATTATTAGTTAAAGAAAATAAGGTGGTTGGTTTTGAACCTTGGATGGAATTTCCTTTTAACGAAGGTCGTTTGTGTCCAAAAGGTGTACAACGTTATCTTCAGAACAATCACCCTGACCGACTTTTACATCCTATACAAAGAGTTGAAGGAAAAGGTTTTGAAAAAATATCATGGGATGATGCAATGGATAAAACTGTTGCGGAAATAAAACGAATTCAGGAAAAATATGGAAAAGATGCTTTTTCAATGCTTTCAGGAGTATCACTGAGTAACGAAAAAAGTTATTTGGTCGGAAAATTTGCCCGAGTAGCCCTTAAAACAAAGAATTTGGATTATAATGGAAGACTTTGCATGGTGAGCGCTGGTGCGGGCAATAAAAAAGCTTTTGGTTTAGATCGTGCTTCAAATAATTATTCAGATCTCGAATATGCCGAAGTTATTATTGTGACTGGAGCAAATATCAGTGAAACTTTTCCAACATTAACACACTGGATTTGGAAAGCAAGAGACCGTGGTGCCAAACTAATTGTGATTGATCCAAGAATGATTCCGCTAGCCAGAACAGCAGATATTCATTTGGATATAAGACCCGGAACAGATTCTGCTTTGTATGGTGCCATGTTGAAATACTTGGTAGATCATGACATGCTAGATCATGATTTTATAGATAATTACACATCAGGTTTTCAGGAAACAATAGACGCTGTGAAAGATTATACATTAGAATGGGCAGAGGAAATAACAGGCATTGATAAAAACAAAATTAAGGAAGCAGCAGAATTATGGGGTAAAGCTAAGACAAGTTTTTTACTTCATGCGCGAGGCATCGAGCAGCATTCTAAAGGAGTAGATAATGTGGTCGGGTGTATCAATTTAGTTTTGGCTACAGGAAGAATTGGAAGACCTTATTGCGGATATGGAACAATAACCGGACAAGGAAATGGACAGGGAGGAAGAGAACACGGTCATAAATGCGACCAGTTGCCAGGGAATCGAGATATAGAAAACCCAGAACATCGCAAATACATTGCTGGAGTATGGGGGATTGATGAGAGAGATATGCCTGGAAAAGGACTTTCGGCTTATGAAATAATTGATGCTATTCATAGAGGAGAAATCAAAGGTTTGCTTTCAATTTGTTTTAATCCATTAGTTTCTCTTCCAAATAATAGTTATGTGCGAGAAGCGCTGGAAAAGTTAGAGTTTTATGTTTGTATCGATTTCTTTTTAAATGAAACTGCCCGCCATGCCGATATTGTTTTGGCAGGTTCTTTACAGGAAGAAGAAGAAGGAACCACAACTTCTGCAGAAGGGCGTGTTATAAGAGTTAGACAAGCTGTAACGCCTTCAGGAGAAGCACGAACAGATACTTCTATACTATTAGAAATTGCCAAAAGACTGGGAGAGGAAGATAAATTTACCTATGACAATAGCGAAGCCATTTTTAATGAACTTCGCGTGGCTTCGAAAGGAGGTACAGCAGATTATTTCGGAATTTCTTATAAAAAAGTAGAAGATAATATGGGAGTTTTTTGGCCATGCCCGACAGAAGACCATCCAGGAACTCCAAGGCTATGGGAAGATAAAAAGTTTAAAACTCCAGATGGGAAAGCGCATTTTAACCCAGCACCCTATAGATTGCCAAGTGAAGTGACAGATAATGCATATCCGATTACTTTGACTACTGGGCGAGTGGTTTCTCAATATTTAAGCGGAACGCAAACCCGTAGAATTGGAAAATTAGTAGATCAATTTCCTGAGCCATTTGTAGAAATTCATCCAGATCTGGCAGCAAAATACGGAATAAAACAAAGAGAATTAGTGAAGGTATCAACAAGAAGAGGAGAAGGAATTTTTCCAGCAAATATTGTAGAAACAATTAGACAGGATACTGTTTTTGTACCGTATCATTGGCCAGGACTAAAATCAGCAAATCAATTAACTATTGCTACGCTAGATCCTGTTTCTAAAATGCCTGAATTTAAAGTTTGTGCGTGCCAATTGGAACCACTGGGAACAATGGCTCCGCCTTCTAACGAATCTGATGCATATGCAAGCGTTTAATCTGTAAAAAAGAACTTATGAATTTAACCAATTTTAATACCAGCGAGGAATTTTTTGTAGATATGCAACGTTGCATTGGCTGTAAAGCCTGTGAAATGGCCTGTGCTGAATGTGAAACAAATGGTCAGCAAACTTTGATCAGTGTAAATTATGTTGATCGTGCTGCCACAATTCAAACCACAGTGCAGGTTTGTATGCATTGCGAAGATCCGGTTTGTGCCAATGTTTGTCCTGCAGATGCCATTTCTCAGGACGAATTTGGAGTCGTGCACACCGCCAATACAGAAAGATGTATAGGCTGCTCAAATTGTGTAATGGCCTGTCCTTTTGGTGTTCCAAAAAAAGTCGAAGAATACGATTTGATGATGAAATGTACAATGTGTTACGACAGAACAAGCGTGGGCAAAAAGCCAATGTGTGCAACCGTCTGTCCAAGTGGGGCTTTGTTTTACGGAACAAGAAATGAAATAGAAGAAATGAGACCCAATAGCGCACCAATTAATAATTTCATTTTTGGCAAAGAGAAAGTTAAGACTAAAGTCAACATTATGATGCCAAAAGGAAGTACAGAATTAAGAATTTATTAAATATCGAGTCATGTCTAAAGAAGATAACTTAAATCAAAACTGGAAAAAAGATTTTCCAATAAAAAAACAAGAATCAACTCAAGTCAGCCGACGCGATTTTGCTAAATTTTTAACTTTTGTTTCTGGCGGATTAATGGTTGGAAGTGGTTTTGTAACTGCAAAAGCATTTTTATTGCCAAAAGAAGAAGTTCAGGGCGAGCATTTTATTTGCAATAAAGAAGATGTTCCTGTAGGTGGTACAAGAGGTTTTGTTTTGGAAGGAAGTACGATTCCGTATATTTTGATTCACTTAGAAAATGGTGAGTTTAAAGCATACGAACAAAAGTGTACACATCTTTCTTGTTCCGTATTCTACAAGCCCGGAACTGGGATTATACATTGTCCTTGTCACGAAGGTTCATTTGATGCCATGACGGGAGACGTAATCGCAGGACCACCGCCAAGAGCTTTGCCACAATTAGAAGTGGTTTTTAAAGAAAATGCTGTTTTTGTGAAAGCATTTATTGAGAAAAAGGATAGCTAAAAAATAAAGATATGAGTAATTTTAGAACAGGCCAGAACAATTCAAACCCAAATAAGTTGAATAATATACTTTCAACACTTATATTTATTTTAATTTTAAACGTCAGTATACAAATATGGCTTTTGTATGCTTCTCTAAATAATGCATTAGATAACAATAAAGAAATTTTAATACCAGCATTTATCGCTTCGGCAATCCTGTTTCTTATTGGTTTTTCATGGTTGTATTATCTTCCTAAAGGAAATTTCAAAAAAGAAAGAAAATAAAATCCTTAATTTCTTAAAGATATTTTGGTTTTTTCTAAATCAATTAACGGTAAATGCATTAAATTTATATTTTTTAAAAGAATTAAGATTATTAATAATTCAAACTAAGTAAAAGTACTTATATTTGTGATAAGTATTTTTTGCTTTTTAATACATACCGATAATGATTAAAGTTGAAGAAGCCATAGCAATTATTGAAGCGAATAGTACTAAAATGCCTTTGAAAAGTATTCCTGTCAGCAAAGCACTGGGATATGTTTTAGCAGAAAAAGTAATTTCGCCAATCAATATGCCACCATTTCGCCAATCGGCTATGGACGGATACGCATTTAAGCACGGCATTCGACATCAATATGATATTGTTGGTATTTCGCAAGCTGGAGATCATTCCAATTTCAAATTGAAACCGACAGAAGCTGTTCGTATTTTTACTGGTGCTTATGTTCCTAATGATGCAGATACCGTGGTTATGCAGGAACATGTCATGGCAAGCGAAGATTCAATTTTGATTGCAAAAATGCCAGAAGCATTTGCCAATGTAAGAAACAAGGGCGAACAGATTAAAGCAAATGATGTTGTTTTTGAAGCTAATACGTTGATTACGCCGGCGGCAATTGGTTTTTTAGCGTGTTTAGGAATTACAGAAATAACAGTTTATAAGAAACCAAAAGTGGCTATTTTAGTCACAGGAAATGAGTTAGTAAAACCAGGAAAAAAACTTTCAAAAGGTAAAATTTACGAAAGTAACTCTTTAATGCTTCAAGCTGCACTACAGACCATTGGAATTAATAAAATTAAAGTTCATACTGTTAAAGACAATTTAAAAGCAACAAAAAAAGCATTGCAGTCCATTCTGAAAAAGAATGATATTGTGCTTATATCTGGCGGAATTTCTGTTGGGGATTATGATTTTGTAAAAGAAGCATTGTTGAAAAATGGAGTAGAAGAGCTTTTTTACAAGATTAATCAAAAACCTGGAAAACCAATGTTTTTTGGTTCTAAAAAAGATACTTTGATTTTTGCGCTTCCTGGAAACCCCGCTTCGTCTCTGACAAATTTTTATATTTATGTATATTCAGCAGTCAAAAACCGAATGGGATTTTCTAATACACATTTGTCAAAGATTGTTCGAAAATTAGACAACGATATCATAAATAACACAGGAAAAACACTTTTCTTAAAGGCATTGTACAATGAAACAAGTGTTGAAATTTTAGATGGACAAAGTTCTGCAATGCTAAATTCTTTTGCTGTAGCGAACGGATTAGTAATGGTTCCAGAAGATGTTGAAAATATCAAAAAAGGCGAGTCGGTGACGATTCTACCAATTGATTAGAGTTTTTTAGATAGAATAAAGAATAAAGAATAAAGAATAAAGAATAAAGAATAAAGAATAAAGAATAAAGAATAAAGAATAAAGAATAAAGAATAAAGAATAAAGAATAAAGAATAAAGAATAAAGAATAAAGATTTTTGCATAAAAAACGAAAAGCGCTATATAAATAAAAACACATAGCAATAAACTTGAAACTTTAAACTTGAAACAAATAAAACAAAATACATGAATCTCCTAACTTCCGAAAATATGCTATTATTCAGTTTTGCCTTAATTATAATAGCATTTTTATATTCAAGTGTAGGGCACGGCGGAGCATCGGGATATTTGGCATTGATGAGCATTTTTGCTTTTCCGGTTTCGGTAATGAAGCCATCGGCTTTGCTGTTGAATTTGTTTGTTTCGAGTATTTCGTTTTTGTTTTATTATAAAAACAATTATTTCAAACCAAAGCTCTTTTACCCGTTTGCCATAGCATCGATTCCAGCGGCGTTTATTGGCGGTTTTATAACCTTAGATAATACGATTTATAAAATTGTTTTAGGAATTGTATTGGTTTTTGCGGCATTGAGATTGTTTGGAGTATTTAATTTTAAAGAAAAAGAAGAAGTAAAAATAAATCTTCCATTTGCTTTGGCAATTGGTTTTGCCATCGGATTATTATCTGGAATGCTAGGAATTGGCGGCGGAATTATATTAAGTCCGATTCTGTTATTTTTAGGATGGGCATCAGTAAAAGAATCGGCAGCAATATCGAGTTTATTCATTTTTGTGAATTCATTTGCGGGAATGATGGGATTCTTTTTAGGAGGAAAAACAATTCCGATGGAAAGTTTCTATCTCGTTCCAATTGCTGTAGTAGGAGGAATGTTAGGAGGTTTTTACGGAAGTGGATCTTTCTCCAACAGAACATTAAAAATGGTATTAGGAACAGTGATTTTAATGGCAAGTGTTAAATTGATTTTTCCTTGAAAATAAAATTGAATTTAACCGCAAAGCACGCAAGGTTTTGTAAAAGCGGTTTTTAAAATAGTAAAGTTCGCAAAGCTTTGCGAACTTAATTTAAAAGTTAAATGAATAAAAAACTTAGCGCACTTTGCGGTAAAAAAAACTCATTGCAACTTAAAAACCTGAAACAAAAAAGACCATGGAAACACTAACAGTATTTATTCTTTGCGGAGGAAAAAGCACCAGAATGCAGTCAGAAAAAGGATTGGTTTTGTTTCAAGATAAACCTTTTATTGAGCATATCATTCAGGCGATTTTGCCTATTACAGATCAAATTAAACTAATTACGGGATCAAAAGAATACGATTATTTACCGTATCAAAAAATACAGGATTTAGTTGTAGACAAAAGGCCGCTGGGAGGAATTTACACCGCTTTATCACATTCTGAAACCGAATTCAATTTGATTTTAAGCTGTGATATTCCGTTAATTTCAACCGAATTATTGCAGGAATTAATTTCAAAACATACGCAAGAAGCAGGAATTACAGTTTTTGCTTCCGAAAGTAAAACCCATCCGTTAATCGGAATTTATTCAAAAAACATTGTTCCAGTTATAAAAGAAGCAATTGATTCTAATGAATTAAAAATGATGGATCTGCTAGCCAAACTGCCGCATCAGATTATCAACATAGAAGAAAGCGAGAACTTTCATTTAACCAATATTAATTCGGCCGACGAGTTAAACGACCTGAATATCAATTTAACTTAAAAGACTATGCGAAATTTAAAAACACCAAAATTGACGATTGTAGGCGCAGGTCCTGGCGACGTTGAATTGATTACTATAAAAGCAATTAAAGCTTTAAAAAGTGCCGATGTGGTTTTGTACGATGCTTTAGTAAACGAAGAATTACTGGAATATGCATCAAATGCAGAAATTGTTTTTGTTGGAAAACGTTTAGGCTGTCATGCCTACACACAAGATCAGATTAACGAATTGATTGTTTCTATGGCAAATCGTTATGGACATGTTGTACGCTTAAAAGGCGGAGATCCGTTTGTTTTTGGAAGAGGAAGTGAAGAAATCGAATTTGCAGAAGATTTCGGAATCGAGACGGCTATTGTCCCTGGAATTTCATCTGCTTTAGGAGTTCCTGCTTCAGTCGGAATCAGTTTGACACAACGTAAAGTTGCCGAAAGCTTTTGGGTTATTACAGGAACGACTTCAGATCATAAATTATCAAAAGATATTTTGTTAGCATCAAAATCGGCCGCAACGGTGGTTATTTTAATGGGAATGCATAAATTAGACGAAATCATTTCGATCTATCAAGAAAACAGAAATGACGATCTACCTATTGCGATTATACAGAATGGAACAAAAAACTCAGAGCAAAAAGTAATTGGAACTATCAATACAATTACTAAATTGGTGGCTGAAAAAAATATATCATCGCCTGCCATTATTGTGATTGGCGAAGTAGTGAGAAATACATCAAGTTGGATTTCGTATTTTCAAGAACACTTTGAAGACGAATTTATTTTTCAGAATTTAAATTTATAAAAATGATCGAGGTTAAATATTTTGGAGCTGTTGCTGAAAAAACAAAATGTGAATTCGAAAAATTATCTTTTTCGGAAGAATTGTCATTGCAGCAATTATTACAGGATTTAAACGAAAGATACGAGTTTGATTTGCTGACTTTCAGCGTTGCTGTAAATCAGAAAATAGTTTCTAAAACTTCAGATTATACTTTACATACTAGTGATATTGTAGCATTATTGCCACCATTTGCCGGAGGCTAAACCAAACCTAAATGAGCGAAACTTCACGATATAACAGACAAATTATTCTTCCTGAAATAGGAGAGGATGGCCAGTACAAATTGCTGAAAGCTAAAGTTTTGGTTATTGGTGCAGGAGGTTTGGGAGCCGCAATTCTGCCTTATTTGGCAGGTGCAGGAGTTGGTGAAATCGGAATTGTTGATGATGATTTTATCGAAATTTCGAACCTTCATAGACAGGTAATTTACAAAAGTTCAGCGGTTGGAAAAAGAAAAGCGGCTGAAGCAAAAGCGATGATTTCAGAACTGAATCCGCTTATTAAAGTGAATGTTTTTGCAGAGAAATTATCAAGTAAAAATGCCATTTCCTTATTTGAAAACTATGATATTATTGTTGATGCAACAGATAATATTGCAATTAAATATTTGATTAATGATGCTTGTCTCGCAACCCATAAACCAATGGTTTACGGATCTATTTTTAGATTTCAAGGACAAGTTTCGGTTTTCAATTATCAAAACGACCAACCTATCGCTGCTTATATCCAGATGAAAATAATAGTGCATTAAATTGTGAAGATGCTGGTGTAATAGGAGTTTCGGTTGGAATTATTGGAATGTTTCAAGCGAATGAAGTCATAAAAATGATTCTAGGAGTTGGAGAAGTTTTAAGCGGAAAGATTCTGGTTTATAATATTTTGAAAAATGAGCAGCAGAAATATGATTTCGAAAAAAGTTCAGAAGTAGAAATGACCAAAGAAGATTTTGAACAGAAATATAATTCATCTGAAAATCAGGTTGAAGAAATAGAATTTGAGCTTATTTTGGATGAAATAGAAAAAGATGAGGTTCTTTTTTTAGATGTTAGAAATGAAGACGAACTACCAAAAATAAATTTGAAAAACAGCCTTCAGATTCCGTTGGTAAATCTAGAAAATGAAATTAAAAAACTGAATTTAAATCAAACTATTTACGTTTTTTGCCAATCTGGAATCAGAAGTAAAATTGCAGCTGAATTGCTTCAAAAACATCAATTTAAAAATGTAAAAAGTATTTCTGATGGTGCTTTAGCGATGAAACAATCATTGCATGAAAAAATCCAGTAAAACTAATTAATAACGGCTACTATGAAAAAAGTTATTTTCGGATTGTTTTTGTTCTTTTGTTTTTCTCAATTTGGGTTTTCACAAACTCATATTGATGCTACTGACGAAACGGAGCTTTATGAAGCTTATGATAAAGCTGATAAAGAATTGAATGAAGTTTATAATCAGCTGAAAAAGAAATTAGGAACAAAAGATCAGACAGCTTTAGTCGTTTCTCAAAAAGACTGGATAAAATTTAGAGATTCAAATTGTAAATTTAAAAGCTATCCAGAAGGTTACGGTGGTGTCATAGCAAATAAAATGTACGCAGATTGTAAAATGCAGCTTACCATTAGCAGAACAAAGGAATTGAAAAGTTTGATGAATGGCTTTTAAAGGCCTTATTAAAAAACATAAAAATGAGTAAAAATGTATTTGTAGAAGGGCCAATTGCTCCTGAATTTATAGCGGAATCGATCGCTAAACATCAATCCAAACATACGATTGGAGCGCATAATATTTTTCTGGGACAAGTCCGTGCCGATGTTATTCACGACAATACCGTCGTAGCAATAGATTATTCGGCGTATACAGACATGGCAAATGAAGCTTTGTATGCAATCCGCGAAAAAGCGTTTGCTAAATTCGATTTAACCTGCATGCACATTTACCACAGTTTAGGCGTTGTAAAAGCGGGCGAAATCTGTCTATTTGTTTTTGTTTCGGCAACACGTCGCAAACAAGTTTATGAAGCTACAGAAGCCATTGTAAACTGGATTAAAACCGATGTTCCGATTTTTGGTAAAGAAATGTTCGAAAACGATACATTCACTTGGAAACAAAATACCTAAAAAATTATAATGGTAGATATTACGCATAAAATAAGCACATTAAGAGTCGCAACTGCAACTGCAATTGTAAAAGTTAGCAAGCAAGAAACAATTGATGCTGTTGTCAACAATTTAGTGCCAAAAGGGAACGTGTTTGAAATGGCAAAAACGGCTGGACTTTTTGCGGTCAAAAATACCCATTTGTCCATTCCAGATTGTCATCCGCTTCCAATTGAATTTACTTCTGTAGAATACAATATCGAAGGTCTAGACATTCATATTATTTTCAAAGTAAAAACCGTTTATAAAACGGGAGTTGAGGTTGAAGCCATGCATGGCGCATCAATTGTAGCGCTTACAATGTATGATATGCTAAAACCAATTGACAAGGAAATCGAAATTTCGACTATCAAATTAATTAATAAAGAAGGCGGAAAATCGTCTTTCAAAAATAAATTCCCGAATGTAATTAAAGCAGCAGTTTTCGTTTGTTCTGATTCGATTTTTGCCGGTGATAAAGAAGATCGTTCTGGAAAAACAATTGTAGAAAAACTGGATTCATACGGAGTTGAAACTTCGCATTACGAAATCATTCCAGATGAATTGGATATTATTCAGGAAAAAACAAAAGCTTTCGCTAAAGAAAATCAGCTGGTTATTTTTACAGGCGGAACTGGATTATCTCCAAGAGATGTTACACCAGAAGCTTTAGAACCATTATTAGAAAGCAGAATTCCAGGAATAGAAGAAGCCATTCGCAATTACGGTCAGCAAAGAATGCCGTATGCAATGCTTTCTAGAAGTGTTGCGGGCACTTTAGGTAAAAGTTTAGTTTTGGCTTTGCCGGGTTCAACAAATGGCGTAAGAGAATCTATGGATGCAGTTTTTCCACACGTAATGCACGTTTTTCATATTTTAAAAGGAAAAAACCATGATAGCCTCTAACACTATTTTGACGGATGGTTTTGGGCGCAAGCATAATTATCTGCGCATTTCGCTGCTGGAAAAATGCAACCTGCGTTGTACATATTGCATGCCGGCGGATGGAATTGCCTTATCTCCAAAAGCGAGTTTAATGACAGCTGATGAGATTTTTGCAATTGCTGAAACTTTCGTGAAAAATGGTGTTGACAAAATAAGATTAACAGGTGGAGAACCTTTGCTGAGAAAGGATTTTCCTGAAATTGTTTCTAAATTATCAGAGCTTGGCATTTCACTTTCCATGACAACAAACGGAATTTTAGTTGATCGTCATATTGATGTCTTAAAGCAGTTTAAAGTAAAAAAAATCAATTTAAGTTTAGATACTTTAGTTGCTTCTAAATTTACTTCTATAACGCTTAGAAACCAGTTTGAAAAGGTAATTGATAATCTGCATTTGCTTTTAAATCATGATTTTCAGGTAAAAGTAAATGTGGTTTTGATGAAAGGTTTTAATGATAACGAAATTGTAGATTTTGTAAAACTGACTCAGTTTCTGCCTATTTCGGTTCGGTTTATTGAATTTATGCCTTTTGCAGGAAACGAGTGGGACAGAAGCAAAATGGTTTCACAACAAGAAATTTTATCTTTAGTTGAAACTCAATTTTCTTCAGAAGAAATTCTGAAATTAGAAGACGAAAAAAACTTCACTTCCAGAAATTATAAAATTAAAGGGTTCCAAGGCGATTTCGGAATTATCAGTTCCATTACAAATCCGTTTTGTGACAGCTGCAACCGCATCCGCTTGACGGCAGACGGAAAAATAAAAAACTGCCTTTTCTCTAATTCAGAAACCGATTTGCTGACGGCGTTTAGAAATGGAGAATCGATTACCGAGTTAATTTCAGAATCCATTCAAAACAAAAAGAAAGTCCGCGCAGGAATGGTTACGATGGATGAAATGGACGATCCTAAAAAACATTTTGACAATCGCAGTATGATTGCGATTGGGGGGTAGGAGTTTTTAGTTATGAATTGTGAGTTATGAGTTATGAGTGACCCATCGTTATAAGTCCTTCGACTTCGCTCAGGATGACATAAGGTTTGTCTGGCTGAGCGAAGTCGAAGCCTTAACCTCCTAGTTTTATCATTTTTATCATAGAAATCAGAATTGTAAAGGTTAGATAATTCGGTAACAAAATTTAACTTTAATAAATTTTGTTGCGATGAGAAATAACAGTCAGGATTCGACATTAGAGAGAAACTATTTAGAGAAATATCGTTTTTTAATAAGAGAATACGAGCAGGTAAAAAACAAGACTCATCCAGTGCATAAAAAAGCAATGGATTTTTACACAGCAAATGATACCTGCCGAAAAAGTTTTTTAAAGTATTATAACCGCTATAAGCAAAGTGGTAAGGCTGTAGATTTATTGCCTCAAAAGCGAGGTCCAAAATATAAAACCAGGCGCCCTTTGCCTTTTATAGAGCAAAAAGTAGTTGAATTAAGAGAAAAAGGAAACAACAAATATGAAATTGTTAGTATCTTAAATCCCAAATTAGGAAAACATACACCATCATATTCTGGAGTTTATAATATTTTAAAACGGCATAAAATAAATAGATTAACTCCGAAGATTAAAAAGAATCATCAGAAAATAATCAAAGAAAGAATGGGACAGCTGGGTCATATTGATTGCCATTACTTAAGTAAAAGCATAATTCGCGGAGAAAACAAAAAACTGTATTTAGTCTGTGTAATTGATGATTACAGCCGGATTGCCTGGGCAGAATTGGTTCCCGATATAACCAGTTTAACCGTAATGTTTGCTTCATTAAAATGCTTAAATATTCTAAGCAGCCATTATGAAATAAAATTTGAAGAGTTATTATCTGACAATGGAGCTGAATTTGGAATTAAAACAAGCAAGGTAAAAAATCAGCATCCTTTTGAAAGAATGCTTATGGAACTTGGGATCGTACACAGATACACCAGACCTTACCGTCCGCAGACAAATGGTAAAGTAGAGCGATTTTGGAGAACTCTGGAAGAGGATTTATTACGAGATACTGACTTTGATTCTCAAGAAGAACTAAAAGAGGAACTGCTGCAATATTTATATTATTACAATCATGAAAGACCACATCAGGGAATTGATGGAAAAAAGCCAATTGAAATGATAAATACGTTACCGAAATAAGTAACTTTTACAAGAATGACAAACTGTATGTGACATTGCTAATGAAAATAAAAAAAGGTTTAACTTTTTTAAAGTCAAACCTTTCTCAAAATTATTTTTTCTTTTTAGCTTTTGTCTTTTTCTGTGCTTTCGCTTTTTTATCAGCAATTTTCTTAGCTTTCGCTTTTTTAGCCTTTTCTTTTTTCTTTTCGGCTGCTTTTAGTTTTGCTTTTTTCTCTTTTTCTAATTTTTTGATAACAGCTTTAATCGCTTTTTCTCTTTTCTTTTCTTTCTCTTTTTTTGCTTTAAGTTTAGCTTTTAGCTTTGATTTTATGTCATTTTTCTCTTTGCCAATTTTTTCAACAGTTACAACAGGTTTGCTTTCTGCAACGTCATTGGTTTTAATTTCTACAATCTCAGAAACGATAGGTTCTGTTTTTGCAGATGTTGTTGCAGTTTTTTTTACCGTAGCTCTTGGTGCTGTTTTAGAAGCTGCTCTTACAGGTGTTTTTGCAGCAGTTTTAACAGTCGCTGCGGGTGCTTTTGCAGCAGCTGTTCTTGTTGTAGCTGTTTTTGCAGTTGCTGGTTTTACTGCAGTCCTAGTAGTTCTTTTAATTGTTGTCTTAGTTTCTGGTTGTATTTCTGTAGTGCTTTCTACAGCTGTTTCTGCCGGAACATCGGCAGCTTTATCAGCAGAAGATTGTGTTGTTCTTTTTATCATAACTGTATTTTTTATTGAATAAATAGATCTTAACCAAGTGGTTTTAAAGCTTTTGAAGTATAATGCTTTAACGTAAATTCTTAGTTAAGCTAAATATACGCAATTTTTAAATACAGAAATAGTAGAACTTATTAATTTTCAACTGTTTCCAAAATTCTAAAATTGCTTTTTGGTGCTTCACAAAGAGAACAGCAATACGTTTCTGGAAGATTTTCAAACAAAAGACCTTTTGGAATTCCCTGAGTTTCGTCTCCATATTCTGAATTATAAAGCGTTAAGCATTCCTGACATTGGTAAATATCCTGTTGTGGTTTTTCTTTTTTCTGTTGTTTTTCGGTGGTTTCAGATGTTGTGTTTCCTAGCTCTTCAAAATATTTTCGGCTTAATTCAATTAAAATAGTTGGCAGTTCGAGCTTATCAATATCTTGTGAATGCACGATATATTCGCGAGTATTTGGATCGAAATTCTTGGCGAACAATACATTATAAGTATCTCTGATTTTGATCGATTCTAAAGCTATAGGAAGTTCATTTTTTTCGATGACAATCGAAGTAAAATAATGCCCGTCACGATTGTATTCTGAAATTCCAAAGTTCAATCCGTAAGTACTGATGTCGAATTGATCTAATGTTCTAACCAAAAAAGTTTTTAGATTTAAAGCCCATTCCATCGCAACGGGTAAGTGCCAGTTCAATTCTAATAGCGAATGTCGAACATTGATGCCGCGTTTTCCTAAGAATTTTTCCCATTCTAGTTTTCGGTCTTTCGGGATTCCTTTTATAATAAAAGATTTCCAAGGCGTAATACAGATTTTCCCGATTTTGCACTCAAAACACAAATCGCACATTTCTTTCAGAAAATCTAAATCGTATAAATTATTTCTCCAGTATAATCCCAGCCAATATTGATCAATTCCCATTCTGTTCATTCCTTCGTAATAAGGAAATGGGTAAAAAGGAATATTTAATGGTTTATCGATTGTTCTGTTATTAGTGTCTACAGCTTCGCTGACCAAAGTGAAAAGCAGTTCGATGTCAATTGCATCCTCTTCTGAAATTTTTTCGATTTCGTAGTAAATCTTAGCCAAATCCCAACTGTAAATCAAAACAGGATACACTTCTATTTTTTCCCATTTTGGAAGGCGAATGTATAAATACCAATAATCTTCATGTTCTGAAGCAATGAAATTCAAATGACCTGTAAACAAAGGGACTAATTGCTGCTTCGGATCGGTTATATTAACTTTTAATTTTGGCTGTTCTTTAAATTCTTCCAAAATATATAAAAATCTATTTCCAGTAAGCCAATTGGTATTTCTGAAAATGTCTGTCGAAACATAAGAAGAAACAATATTGTTACCACTTTTTTGATCTGGAAAAACAAAATGATGTTTTCCTAAAGTGGTTTTATCCAAAGATTTAAATCCTTTCGGAAAAATAATATCTTGTCTAGAACCAAACGAAATTGAATCCAAACCTTCTTCTAAAGCGATGTTTACAACTTCCCTAAGTTCTCCTGGCGAAATAACGCCTCCTTTTACTATTAATCTAGTTAGTTCCATTTTTTCTTTTTGTTTCAGGTTTTCTTTGTTTCTGGTTTCAAGTTGCTTTATTTTGAACATAAATTTTACCGCAAAGTTCGCAAAGGTTTTTCGCAAAGTTTTTTTATTTTATAATAAGTTGCCAAAGTTCACAAAGCTTTGGGTAAAGATTTTAGCGCATAGCTTTGCGAACTTTTTTCGAAAGAAAACAATTTTAAGCAGAGAATATTATTCTTTGCGAAACTTTGCGAATAACCTTTGCGAACTTTGCGTTTAGATCAACACAACATAACAAAAGCGGCTAAACCTTGCACTTCGCCAATATCTCCTTTACTTCCGTTTTGCAGCTTCCGCAACCTAAACCTGCTCCTGTGTTTTTGCATAAATCCGTAAAATCACTTACACCGTTTTTAATTGTTTCTTCGATGTTTCCAGCTCCAACTTGGCTGCAGGAACAAACTAATTTTCCTAAAACTGGTTTTGCGTTTGAGCTTCCTCTTAAAAGCGTATTTCGTTTGTCTGATAATTCGATTTTGCTTTCAATCATCGTTTTAAATTCGGCAAACTCGTTTTTATCGCCCATTAAAATCGCCCCAACCAAAAGATCATCTTTTACAATGCATTTTTTGTAATAACGTTTTTTCAAATCTGCAAAAACAATTTCTTCATAGGAATCATCATTTTCTGGAATGTTAAGATCGCCAATACTGCAAAGATTAATGTCTTCTAATTTTAGAATATTCATTAAAATCGAGCCTTTGTAATAACTGCTAATATCGCCCGCAAGGAAATTTGCTAGAATATCAGCTTGTTCTTCGGCGGCAGAAGTGATTCCGAATAACTTATTATCAAATTCTGCTATTTCTCCAATCGCAAAAATATCAGGATTTGAAGTTTGTAAATACTGATTTACCTTTACACCGCGTCCGCAGGCTAAACCGCTTTCGCGAGCAATTTCGATATTCGGAATAGTTCCAATCGTATATACAATTGCATTTGCCGTAATAATTTTTCCGCTCTTTAAAGCAATTTCAATTTCATTCGGATTATCGGTTTCAAAAACGGTGCTGACTTCATTATCAAAATAAATCTGAATGTCACGAAGCTGTACTTCTTCGGCCAATAATTTGCTTGAAATCAGATCCAATTGGCGCTCCATTAAACGTGAAGCTCTCTGAACAATTGTAGTTTTTACTTTTTTATGCTTTAAAGCCGCAGCCAATTCTAAACCTAATAATCCTCCACCAATAATGACAACATGCTGTTCTTCTGGCGGAAGATTGGTATTGTCTAAGTGTTTTTTCAAACGGTCGGCATCTTCTTTTCTTCTAACGGTAAAACGTCCAGAAAGATGAAGCTGTGCATTTTCTGGAATAAACGGACGACTTCCTGTTGCTAAAATCAAAGAATCGAAAGTGTGAATTTCTCCCTGACTGTCAACAATTGTTTTTTGTTTTGAATCTAATTTTTCAATTGCCACGCCAGCTTTCATGGTAATTTTCAGTTTATTGAAAGTTTCGCCATCTTTAACTTTTAAAAGCTGATCCCAACTGAATTCGCCCGTCATATATTCGGGAAGCAAAACACGATTGTAAAACGGATTTACTTCATTCGAAAAAACAATAATTTCATCAGTTGAATTGAATTCACGATAGTTTTGAATGAATCGGAAAGAAGCCGCTCCAGCACCAACAATGGCAATTTTCTGAAATGGTTTTACGTATTTTTTAATCGAAACGGTTGTGAACTTAAAATCAGGTTCTTTTGAAATTGGATCGACAACGTTGTTCGTTAAATTATTCGTTCTATTCAAATCATTTTCAAGCTGTTTTCCCCAATGCATCGGCAGAAAAACGACCTTTTCTTTGATCGAATCGGTTACTTTTGCTTTTACGCGAACTTCTCCGTTTTTGCTTGAAACCACCACAATATCTCCATTTTTAATATCGTTTTTAAAAGCATCAATCGGATTTATTTCTAAAACAGGACTTGGAATATGCGTTAACAAACGAGAGACTTTTCCCGTCTTTGTCATCGTATGCCATTGGTCGCGAATTCTTCCTGTGGTTAAAATAAAGGGGAATTCGTCGTTAGGCTGTACCGAAGTATTTTCGATTGAAACGGGAAGATTAAAAATCGCTTTTCCAGAAGGCGTATAGAATTTTTTATCCGTAAACAATCGTGGAGTTCCCGGATGATTATAATCTGGAACGGGCCAGCTGAAAAGTTCCTTCGGTTTTTAAACGATTATAATTTAAAAATGAAATATCAATATTCGTGTTTTTGGTAAGTGCACAATGTTCTTTGTAAACTTCTTCGGCGCTGTTGAAATTGAATCCGTTGAAATTCATTTTTTTAGCAAAACGAATTAAGATTTCAATGTCTGGAAGTGCCTCTCCAGGAGCATTGATTCCTTTTGGCAGATATGAAATACGACGCTCCGAATTGGTCATTGTTCCTTCTTTTTCTAACCAACCCGCAGCAGGCAATAATAAATCGGCAAATTTGGCTGTATCAGCATTATGCGAAATATCTTGAACAACTACGAATTTTGCATTTTTAAGCGCTTTTTCGGCTCTTCTAGAGTCAGGTAAACTCACAAGCGGATTGGTGCAGATAATCCAAACAGCTTTCATTTTACCAGATTCTAAGGCTTCAAACATTTCTGTTGCCGTTAAACCTGGTTTGTCTGAAATTTCGTCAACGCCCCAAAAATCAGCAACTTCCTTACGATGTGTTGGATTGGCAATGTCTTTATGCGCTGCCAAAAGTGTTGCCATTCCGCCAACTTCGCGTCCGCCCATAGCATTAGGCTGACCTGTTAATGAAAATGGCCCAGAACCTGGTTTTCCAACTTGTCCAGTTAACAAAGATAAATTTAGCAATGCCGTATTTTTATCAACGCCAACAGCACTTTGATTTAATCCCATCGCCCAAAGCGAAATAAAACCTTTTGCTTTTCCGATAATATCGGCAGCAAGTTTAATATCGTTTACAGAAATTCCGCAAAGTTTAGATGCTTTTTCAAGAGAAGTTCCTAAAACAAGGTCTTTATATTGTTTGAAATTTTCGGCGTGATTTTTAACGAAATCATGATCGACGTGACCTTTTTCGATAATGCGTTTGGCAATGGCATGATATAAAATAATATCTGAGCCTGGAATAATCTGCAAATGTAAATCGGCAAAAGCAGCCGTATCGGTTCTTCTAGGATCGATACAAATTATTTTGGTTTTCGGATTTTTCTCTTTGTGTTTTTCTAATCTTCTAAAAAGAATAGGGTGGCACCAAGCAGGATTTGCTCCTGTAATTAAAAAAGTGTCCGCCAAATCAATATCATCGTAAGCAATTGGAACAGAATCTTCTCCAAAAGTTTTTTTATAACCCACAACAGCAGAACTCATACAAAGTCTCGAGTTAGTGTCTATATTGTTGGTTTTTAGAAAACCTTTTACAAGTTTATTGACTAAGTAATATTCCTCAGTTAGACATTGTCCAGAAATATAAAATCCAACGCTATCTGGTCCGTGTTTTTTTATAATAGAAGAAAAAACAGCAGCAGCGCGGTCAAGAGCGGTATCCCAACTGACGCGTTCCAGCGGATAGGATTTACTTCCTCGCATTTCAGGGTACAAAATTCTGTCAGAGGTATCATTAACTACGTAGTGCAAGTTCATCCCTTTAGAGCATAGCATTCCTTTGTTTACAGGATGATCTTTGTCGCCTTCTACCATTACTCCATTTTTTGCATCGTTGGTCACAATTATACCACAGCCAACGCCACAGTAGGAACAGGTAGTTTTGATCTTCGTAGTTTGCATTAGAGTTCTATTTAGAGATACTATTTTTATTGATTGATCTGACTTTAGAAAAGTACTTATGCAAAAATAAGTATTTTTACGTATTTATACGTATTTTTTAGATTTATTTTTTTAATTTTGATGAAAATAAATGAGGAACAACAAATTAGTTTTTAATCTGTTAAAATTTAGGACTCATGAAAGAAGAGCAAACCGTTTGTTATTCCTGCGTCAATGAAAATTGTTTTATCAAGAAACATCTGCATTTAGAACAGATGGCAGGTTATGTTTCTAAAAAGCAAAGTATTACCTGTAAAAAAACAGATCGATTTATTACAGAAGGTGCACCGTTGCAAGGTCTTTATTTTATTTGCAAAGGAAAGGCTAAAACAGTAAAAACCGGAATTAACGGTCGTGAACAAATTGTTCGTTTAACCGCAAATGGTGACATTATTGGTTTCCGCGGATTTGGAACGAGTAAACGTTATTTAATTGGTGCTTATGCGCTGGAAGATACGGTTTTGTGTAATTTTAGTAATGAAACGATGCTCGAGATTTTACAGCAAGTTCCTGAATTTACTTATGCTTTGATGCTGTTTTATGCGGAAGAATTGAACAAAAGCGAAAACAATATCCGCAAGATTGCACACATGAATGTTCGTGAACGTGTAATTGATTTGCTGCTTTATATTCATCGCAAATTCGGACAAACTAATGGTTTGATTGATATCGAGCTTTCGCGAAAGGAAATTGCAGACTTTGCAGGAACTACAGAAGAACAAGCAATACGTATTTTATCAAGCCTTAAAAAAGAAGCATTGATTAAAACGGAAGGAAAACGTGTTGGGATTTTAGAAGTTTCAGAGTTGAGATCTGAAATTATGGAGCATAAGTATTTTTAATCTATGTTGCTAAGATTCTAAGATGCTAAGGTTTTATGTTGATGTAAAAATTTTGATTTTTTTTTGTAGAGACGCACTGCAGTGCGTCTTTACCGCATGCGTCTCTACGTCGAGTGTGATTTATTTTTTTCTGCCAATAAATCGAATTACAGAGCCAGTTCCGTTATGGAATAAGCCTTCGTTGAGTTCAATTTCTTTTTCTTCTAATTCAATGATTTCATAATTAGGGAAATCAGCTTTGATTTCTTCTAGTGAAAATAAAGATTCGATATCTTTTGGTTCGCCAACTTTTTCGTTTTTGGTAACGTATTCTAAATGCTTTTTACTGAAAGCTTCAAAAATTAGAATCCCATCTTTTCGTAAAAGTTTGTCAAGTTGTTTATGAATTTCAGATTTTATGGTAGCGGGAAAATGTGCATAGATTAAAGCAATCGCATCAAATTGTCCCTCCTGAAAATCTAAAGTTTCCAGTTCGCCAACTTGATAATCAAGAGAAACATTATTGTTTTCTGCCAAACGAAGCGCTTTGTTTCTGCCTTCTTCGCTAATATCAAAAGCAGAAACTTTCCAGCCTAATTTCGCTGCAAAAATGGCATTTCTTCCTTCGCCTTCAGCAGGAAAAAGAATAGTGCCTGTTTCTAATTTTTCAATTTGTTCTTTTAAATAATTGTTGGGTTCTTCGCCGTATGCGAATTCTTCGCTTTTATAACGGTCATCCCAACGCTGAGTCCAAGTGTTGTTCATTTATTAAATTAAATTTAAAGTTTATTTTTAAGAAACCCACGTTTCTTCAATTTTATCTATTATCCACTTTTGATCTGTTTTTTTTATATAAATTCTAAATCCCTGTCCACAAAGCCTTCCGCATGCAAATCCACCATTTAAAACACCAAATTTTTTATTTTGATCAAATTGTATTCTCGAAAAGAAAATAGCACCTGAAAAATTGAAGTTGTATTTAGTCAGCCAAATTATGCCTCTTTCTTTTGGGAACTGATTTATATGTCGTAGTTCAAATCTGTTATTGAGTTTGATTTTTTGAAAGTCAAGGATGTATTCATTGTAAATTTTTTCTTTTGGAACAAATGCTTTGGTATTTTTAAAGTGTTTTTCAAGATATTCTTTTAAATCTTCGTTGCTATATTCAATTATAGGATTAAATGCTATTATGATTTTAGAAGTGTCCTTTTTAATTTTTTCAGTATTAATTTTCCATTCCAATAATTTTTGTTTTTGCTCTTTTGTTGCTTTTGTGCTGTCAACACCAATATAATGCCCTGTTTTATCAAATATTGATTCACCATACTCAGGAGGAAAGTTAGTAAATAGCCTTGTATCCATGCAAGTTGAATCAATTAAGCTCGGAAAAATTTCGGTCATTACTTTTTTTTCAAATTCCAGATCTGAAATTTCCTTTTTACAGCTTGTAAATAGTATAATAGAAATAATAAATAGTAAGGCTGCGAGTTTCTTCATTATTGTATTATTGATTTGATGTTCAGACATATTTTAAATTAAAGGTCTCAAATTATAAAGTAAATTTAACGATTAAAGGTTTGTGGTCGCTGTACAAAGTCCAGTCTTTATAAGAACCAACTTCCACGCTTTCTAAAGTTTCCATAAAATCATTTGAAGCAAAGCAATAATCAAGATGATAGGGTTTATTTTCATGACGATACAAATACCAAGTTGGATGTTCTTCTTTGCCTTGAATCTGATTGAAGTATTTATGATAAGTGCTAAAAATATTCTTTTCAGCCAATTTATTTACAACTGCTGTATGATTTCCTGCTCTTCGAGGTTTGTCCCAAATTGTATTGCTGTTGAAATCGCCAATTAGTATGGTTTTAGTTTCTTTGATTAAATCTTCGTAGTAATTAATTGCTTTCCAAATCTGAGTTACATAAGCGCCCTCTTTATCTGCAGGATTATTGGCCCAAATAGCAAATAGAGTAAAGTCAATTTTTCCGTCTGTTACGGCAATTGGAAGAATGTTTTTGAAAGTTGGATTATGGCATTCTAGCAATTGAAACCTATAATCTCCGAACGAAAAAACGCCAATTCCTTTATTTGGATTTGCGCCATACCAAAGAATATCCGAAGGTAATTTTATGCCATCTTGAAATTTGAGTTTTTCAGGACTTTCGCACTCAGAAATTACAGCAATATCAGGATTTAAAGCTTGAATATATTGAGCTTTTTTTCTGAATGCCATGTTGCAATTCCAAGCGATGAGTTTCATTATTTTAATGGATTTAAATTGATTTTACAATCCTGTTTTCTGCTTTTTTTCAATTTCATTTTTCCATTGTTCTCTGTTCGTTACAACAAATTGTTCTTTTAAACCATTTTCGGTTCTTATTAATAATCCGTTGTTGACCATTCCTAAAGTTTTTTCAAATTCTATTAAAGTAACATCCTTTAAATTAATTATACATTCGTGTTTTTGTATAAAATTAAGGATGTTGGTTTGAAAGATTAGTTGATTATCTGTTAAGTATAGATTACCACCAACTGCGATTCCATTTAAGTAATGATTTGCTCTTCCAGAATAGATTATATTTTTTAATTCTTGAAAATTAATTTCTTTATTGTTTATGTTGGCAAACATCTTAAAATAAGATATTATTGTAATAAAAATAAACATAAAGACAGCACTGAAAAGTATAACATTAAAATTATATTCTCCTTTGTGACTAATATAAAGGGTTAAAAAGATACTTGTGCTTAATCCTAATACTAACGAATATTTTAGTCTTTTCACAGTTTTTTGCTTTCAGATTGATTAATAAAGAAAAGTTTTTGTTGCTAACGAAAGTACAAATTATAGCATAATGTTGCTTTCATAATTTCGTCAAAAAAATACCCTTTTCCAAAACTGAAAAAGGGTAAGATTTACTATGTTTTAAGTATACTTTTATGAGATTAGCCAACAAATTTAGTTTCGCCACTATTTACATCAATTTCAGCAAAATTATGTTTTCCGATAACGATAAGCAGTTTGTCTGAATTATAACCAACATATCTAATTTCAGGTTCTCCTTTTTTTGGTTTTCCGCAAACAGAAATTACATTGGTTTGCCATTTCAATTTGCTTCTTTTGTAGGCAGAAATGGTTTGTAAATCGTTCTCAACATAATAAACAATGTTGTTTTTCTTGATTCCTCTTTTTTGCGTTTTGGCAAAATTTATTTCAGAATTTTTAGAAATTAAGGCATCATTGTACTTTTGAGCAATGCCTGTTTGCGTGACAATAAAAGTCACCAATGACAATTTTAGAAATGGTTTCATTAGGATAGAATTGGGGGTTCATAATCGCTTCAAATATAAATAATTAAAACAAATAATGAAGTTTTTGGGGATGAAAAAAAATCCCTTTTTTCGAAATGGGAAAAAGGGATTTTTTATGAGTTAATTTTAAAGAAAAATTATTTTTTCCAGCTAAAAATTCTTGGATTCACAGAAACCATTAACCATGCCCAATTGTTGGTATGACCGGCATCTCCAGTTTTAATAAATTCCATCGTTTTAGATCCGAACATTTGAGAATAACCTCCTGTAACTGTAATGTCTTTTTTGAAATTATATCCAAAAGTTGCATCAACTTCAGTTCCTAAATAAGAATCCATTTTTTCGTTAAGAGGAACATTCACTACATCCGCTGCAGCTAAAAATACGTGCGGAATCAAAGCAAATTGCCACTTGTTTACATTGTAATTCAATTTGATAAAAGCATCTTGCAAACCAACATTGTTTAAGTGATTTCCAACATAAAAATAATCCATGTAACCGTTGAATCCGTGGTTGGTTCCAAAAATTGGGTTGAAGGATTTGATTACAGTACTTCCATCATTTGAATCTTTACCAGATAAAAATTCGTAACCTAAACCAGCTTTAAAAGAATCAGTTATGTTATAATTAAAATTTGCGGCAGCATTCCAAGCGCTTACTTGCAAATCGGTACTTTTTCCTGTTTGCCCGTATACCCAAAAGTTACTATCGATTTTACTTGTTTTATAAGTCAAATAAGACCAAAAGTCTGTTTGTAATCAACTAATAGTTTTGCATCGGCATTTGCGTATTCGTAACCTGTGTTAAGCAATAAAAAGCTTGCGCCTAATTTTTCATTAAATTGGTTATGATACCAAGCGTATTGCATTGCTTTATAATTGGCAACGGTATATGGAGTTTGTACAACATTTTCTGCTGTTGAATTGTAAGCGCCTCCAAAATCTAATTTTTGAGTTTCATCATGAAAAGAAACCGTTAACGCATCGTGGCTTTGGCCCTGCTGTGCCCAATCCATTTCACCAAGAATACGCTGATTATCATAAGAAAGAACCTGACGTCCCATTCTGGCGCTCCATTTTTCAGTGAAATTATATTGCGCCCAAGCTTCAAAAACAGCGACTCCATTTTTATCAGCAACTATAGCAGGAGCAACATCTCCCCATGTTCTTGTGTTTTGGAAAGTTAATTTTAAAATTAAATCGTCTTGTTTGTAATTGAAGTTTAGACGAGAACGCTGCGAAATTTGAGAAGTTCCTTTTTGTCCTTCTTGTAAAAGTTGTTTGTAACCGTTACGATATTCAAAACGTGGCCTAATTTGCAGATTTACATCTAATTCTTGAGCTTGGATTTCAAAACTTAATCCTACGATAAGTATTAAAATTAGTTTAAGTTTTTTCATAAAATTCTTGTATTTATATCGAAGGTAAATTTATAAGAAAATGCCGTCATAAACTATGATTAAGATCATGTTTCTAATTTTTTTTTAATCTAAGTCTAATAAGCAGGCTCTAATTTTGCTTTACTTATTTTAACTTCTTTTTCCTTAGATAGTTGTGTAATAGTGTAATGCATCCAAACTAAGCAGACAGTTGAGAAGATTAAAATAAAAATCCATGAACTTGACCAGATTCCTGTTGCAGTTAATAAGTATCCGAAGATAATTGGTCCAAAGAATCCGCCTAAACCGCCAATCATTCCGACCATTCCGCCCACAACACCAACTTCATTTGGGAAGTATTCTGGAATATGTTTGTAAACCGCTGCTTTTCCGATTCCCCAAGAAATTCCAATTAGAATTACTAAAATTAAAAACACCCACATATTAGCATCAAATTTAATAACGGTAACTCCTTTGGCTATCAGTTCTTTTTTAGCTACACTTTGATTATGTGTAACTACAACATCTTGCCAGCTTGTAGAAGTGGGAAAAATAGCATTTTCATTACCATTGGCTTTTTTTTGCACAATTGGATACTCTTTATCTCCAATTTTTACGGTTTTGTCGCTGATTACGTTTACAACGCCTTTTTTTGCTGCTAAGATTCCAGGGCCAGAAGTTGTAATTTCCATTTTAGGAATCGACAATAAAGCACTCAAAATTACTGAAGAGCCCAAAACCCAATACATTACTTTTCTAGCTCCGAATTTATCAGATAAATAACCTCCGAAAGCTCTGATTACTCCAGATGGTAAACTGAACATTGTTGCAAACAATCCTCCCATAACCAAACTGGTTTGGTACACGTTCATGAAATTTGGCAATAACCATTGAGAATAGGCCACAAAACAGCCGAAAACTAAGAAGTAATAGGCTCCAAAGCGCCAAACTCTTTGCGATTTTAACGGGGTAAGCATTTGTGAAATAGTTTTACCGTTGCTTTCTATTTTCTTGTTTTGAGCGAAAATTAAAAACGCAACCCCAATTACAACCAAGGAAATAGCGTAAATAATTGGAAGAAGTTTCCAGCCATTTTGCGGATCATCAATTGAGAAATGGTTTAATAGAGAAGGCGCTAAAAAAGTGGTAATTGCTGCGCCTGCATTTCCCATTCCGAATATTCCCAAAGCGCGCCCTTGCCATTCTTTTGGATACCAGATAGAGGTGTAGCCAATTCCGACTGCAAAACTGGTTCCGACCATTCCGAAGAAGAAACTAAGTACGGCAAACATGAAAAAACTGTCGGCGTAGGGAAGGAGGAATAACGGAATTGAGCTTAGAAGCAGTAAAAGTGAAAAAACATATTTTCCGCCAAATTTATCAGTTAAAATTCCGATAGGAAGACGCATGATTGAACCTGTTAAAATTGGAATGCCCAAAAGCCATCCAACTTGTATAACATCCCAATGGAAAATTCCGTTATCGACTAAGAAGGTTACCAGAACCCCGTTTAATGTCCAGCAGGCAAAACACACTGTAAATGCCAATGTGTTCAAAAATAAAATTTTGTGTGATTGCGATAGTGAGTTTGTATTTTTCATAGCACTTATATTTTTATGTAAAAATAAGTACTATAACTTAGTTAAAACCTGCTAAAACGCAGTTTTTGAAAAATAATTACGTATTTATACGTATTTTTAAATTAAAGAATACTCAGCCGCCTTGTTTGAAAGTTCCATTAGGTTTTTTACTTTCAGTTTTTTCATCAAGTTGAAACGGTGCACTTCGGCAGTTCTTTTACTGATGTCAAGCGCTTCAGCGATTTCTTTATTTCCTTTTCCTGATAAAAGAAGCGTCAAGATTTCTTTTTCTCTTTTTGTTATCATCATTTCTTCACCCAAGGTTTGCTTAGGTTCTAAAGATGGCGATGAATTAGTGAGTTGACTGATTAAAATGGAAGAAATATCACCGCTGAAATATTTGCCTCCACCAGCAACACTGTGTAAAGCTTTTAGGAATTCTTCTTTGCTCGAACCTTTCAGTAAATAACCATCGGCGCCAGCTTTTATCGATTTCAACACATATTCTTCTGATTCATGCATAGAAAGCATAATGATTTTTACGTTGTTATTCTCGCTTCTAAGTTTTTCTACTACCTCGATACCAGTTAAGTTAGGCATACGAATATCTACTATAAGTAAATCTGGCTGCGTTGCGGCAACTACTTCCAGAGCATCTGCACCATCGATTGCTTCGCCTACAACCTCAATGTTTGCTTCATTTTCCAGCAAGGATTTGATTCCGTCTCTAACAAAAACATGGTCATCTGCCAATACTACTCGAATGATATTGCTCATAGTTTACTTAATTTTGATTCTCTATTTTTACGTATATTCATCTAAAAAGAAGATGCTAATATACGTACTTTTTTTATTTAAAAATCCAATTTTTTAAAATTCCAAACTTCAACATTAAAAAATCATTAGAAAAAATTGCAATATCAATGACAATTGCAATAACAAATTTCAATTTTTTATTCTCATTTTTTGTCATTTCGACGAAGGAGAAATCTCCACAAGTAGCTCTATAAAGATTGGATTTAGATTGCGTGGGCTTCGACTCCGCTCAACCTGACAAAATTGAGGTTAACTTTGACAAAGTTATTTGCGCAATATTTGTCATTTCGACGAAGGAGAAATCTCTACAAGTAGCTCTATAAAGATTGGATTTAGATTACGTGGGCTTCGACTCCGCTCAGCCTGACAAAATTGTGGTCAACTTTGGCAAGTTTATTTATTGTATGGGGCTTGGAATTTGGAATTTAAAAAGATTGGAATTTCTATTTAAGAATCGGAATATTAAAAGTAATCCTCGTTCCTTCGCCAGGAATGGAGTTCATAAAAACACGGCCGTTGATGTATTGGATTCTTTCTTTCATGAATAAAAGTCCCATTCCAGATTCGCTGTTGCGTTTTTTATCGACTGAATTCACGTCGAAACCTTTTCCGTTATCGTCAACGATGATGCTTAAAAGTGTTTCGCTGTGCGAAAGCTGTACAATAATATGTGACGATTCAGCATATTTAATCGCGTTGTTGATCGCTTCCTGTGTGAGACGATAAATGTTGATTTCGATTAAGGAATCTAAACGCTGGTCAAAATCAGTTTTGTTGTAAAACAGGATTTCTTTTCCGGTTAGTTTTGAAAGTTCTTGAGTGAGTTTTGCTAAAGAAGAAACGATTCCGTGATCGCTCAATTCTGGTGGCATTAAGTTGAAAGTTGCCGTGCGGACACCTTTTATAATGTCTAATGAAAGTTTTTTTAAATACTCAATTTTTTGTTCTGATTTTTCTCTGTCATCTAAATTGATGCTTTCTAAACTAAATTTTAAACCGGTAAGCATTTGACCAATTCCGTCGTGAATTTCTTTGGCGATTCGGTTTTGTTCGTTTTCTTGATTTTCAACGATTTTGCTTGAAATAATCTTTTGCTGATTGATTTTTTCGGTTGTGTTTTCAAGGTTTAAACGTTCAACCTCGCGTTGCGCTTTTTTGCGTTCGGTAATGTTGAAACAAACAATCAAAAGTTCCAATTCGTCTTTTTTGATCATTACGGGAACCATCGACAAATCGAGCCAGATTTCTTTTTCGTCTTTATTTATAATTTTGATTTCGCCTTGCCAGCCGCTGCGCTGTTTTTCGAAAATTAAACGGTCAAAATTAACCTGTTCTTTTTCGTCTTCAGTCAGTACTTCAGAGAATTTTTTGTTAGATAAAAACTTAGTGTAATTAAGAAGTTTGGCAAATTTTTCTCCGATGTGAATGATGGAACCGTCTGGTGAAATTCGGCAATACAGCAAAGTATTTTCCATCGCGTAATTGAGCGATTTTAATTCTTTTACCGAATTTTCTTTGATTTCACTAATGATTTCGGTGTCGTATGCCAGTTTTAAAGCTTTCTTTTCAGAAGATAAAAGTTGGGCAATTAACCTTTCGATTTTCTTGTTGGTTGGTTTGAAAATGAAGAAGAATTCTAGAAGAAGAACTAAAAGTGTAAAACCAAAAATCCAATATTCGATTCGGCGCTGTTCGGTTACTTTTTCGTGCGCTTCAAGATCGTATTGGGTTACAATCTGATTCATTTTTGAAAGGAAAACGCCTTCGTTTTCTAAAATAATCTGAACCAATTTTTGATTTTCAGAAGCCGATTTTTTCTGTTGCAGATTTAATAAAAAAGAATCTGTAGTTTGTGCAATTTTATTGAAAATCGGATTGATTTCAAGATATAATATAGAAAGTGTTTCTGATTTTTCTTTTGGAAAAGCTAAACTGTCACTGCCGTTTTTCAGTGCGTTTTGGTTCTTTTTCCAAATTTCTAGAACTTCTTTTAAATGCGAAGTTTTTTTGGCTGTAGCCGAATCAGAAACGTAATGTAAAATGAGAACTTCTTTTACAATTTTCTGGCTTAGCATTCTTTGTTTACCAGAAAAATTGATAATCTTAGAATCGCTTAACTGCTGATTCAGATTGTATTGTACTAAAAACTGACTTATGATTATAGTTAAGGCAATAGTAAGAAGCGCAAAAAAATACAGACGGCGTAAATTTTTGAAAGTGATTTTTTCTGCAGCTTCCTGATTGCTTTTTTTCATTCGAAGATAATATTTGTCTTTCTATAGGAAAATGGAATTCGCTTTAGCTCATTTCATATTTTTTACAATCCTAAAGAAGCTTTTATTAGGTTTAAATTTTCTTCAGAATAATTGATTTTTAAAGCTTCCTGATGCCCTTTGTCCGACATTTTATCCCAAGTTTTCTTGATGATATTTTTTAGCTTTTCTTCATCATGTTTGTGGACGAAAGGTTCTAAATAATATTCTAAAAATACCAAACAAATTACATCTTCTAGCAATTGGGTTTCGGCATCTTTTTTAAGTAGTTTTTTTTCAATTAAGAAAGAAACACGATCGATGAAAGTCTGATCATATCCAGCTTTTTCGAGAATTTCAGCAGTAGTTTTTGCATGGAATTTTTTCAGTTCTTCTCTCCATTTTAAATAACCTACGCGATCCATTGGGTACGATTCACGAGCCACTTTCCATCGGCAGATGTGCTGTGCTTTTGATGCAATCTGGATTTCTTCGGATGCATTAGGTTCAAACTGCATTAGTCTTTCGTACATCCTGTTTGAATACAATAATTCTTTTGGATATTCGGTGTTTTGGTCTAATTCGATGTTTGGATCCTGAGCGTTTTCAGCATCAATCCATTCGCTTGCTTTTTGAAAAGGTGTAGTCATTTTTTGGTTTGATAATAGAATTTCAAAGATACGGAATTATGTTTTTTTTCGTCACGAATTTCACGAATTAGCACGAATTATTGTTTTTGTTTTTTTGCCACAGATTAAAGGATTTTTTGGATTTAACTTGGTGTTTATTTTTTTTCCGCCACGAATTCACGAATGAAAACGAATTATATTAGTGAAATTAATGACACAAATTGTACACAAATATTCGTGAATTAGTGGCGGAAGAAAATATCCATTTAATCTATAAAGCCAACAAAAACTTCATCTTCGATAATCTTAATCGGATAAGTTGCAATGCTATATTCTTCGCCGTTTAAATTTGAACCGTCAACTAATGAGAAAGTCTTTTTATGCATCGGGCAGGCAATTTTCGGAATATCATCTGCAGATCCAGTCATTCCTCTTGAAAGCACCATTTCCATTTTGTGCGGACAAGCATTTTGACAAGCGTACCATTCGTTGCGACGCGTAAAATTAAAAATCGCAATTTGTTTGTTTTTGTATTTGATGCAGCCTCCTCGGTTGGTTGGAAAATCTTCTACTTTACCTGCTTTGAACCAAATTGTAGCATCGCTTGCATGAACCGTTTCGTATTGATTTAAGATTTCTTCCATTTTGATTGAGTTTTTGTTTCCTGTTTCTTAGCCCTCTTTTTACAATCAAGAGAGATTTGATGGCGCAGTAAAAAAGAGGGTAAGAAGGACAGCAAACGTTTAATGATTTTTTTTTCTTTTTTTGGAGCTTTATGGTGTTTTGCCACAAAGGCGCAAAGGCGCTAAGTTTTTTCATTAAGCTTTTGTAATTTGACTTTGCGACTTTGCGTCTTTGCGAGATTAAAACATTTTTTACGACCAAGCTTTAGGCATTTTTTGATCTCTTAATGGCACAAAAGCAATGTTGTCATCTTTCTCGTCTGAGTTCACAAAATGATTGAAACGTTTCAATAATCTTGGTTTTTCAAGAACTTGTTTCCATTCGCATTCGAAAGTATTTACCAACGTTTGCATTTCAGCTTCTAATGTTTCGCAGATTCCTAAGCTATCTTCGATAATTACTTGTTTTAGATACTCTAAACCGCCGTCTAGTTTTTCTAACCAAGTTGAAGTTCTAATTAGCGGGCCAGCGGTGCGGATGTAATACATTAAGAATCTATCCATATATTTGATTACTGTTTCTTTATCGATTTTTTCGGCTAATAAAACCGCATGTTTTGGATTGGCACCACCATTTCCTGCGATGTATAAATTCCATCCACCTTCAACGGCAATTAATCCGAAATCTTTTCCGCGGGCTTCGGCGCATTCGCGAATGCAGGCTGAAACGCCACCTTTTAGTTTATGCGGAGAACGGATTCCTTTATATCTGTTTTCTAATTCTATTGCAAATCCAGCGCTGTCGTCCATTCCGTAACGACACCAAGCATTTCCAACACAGCTTTTTACAGCACGAAGTGATTTTCCGTAAGCGTGGCCGCTTTCAAAACCATTATCAATTAAGATTTTCCAGATTTTTGGAAGATCACTTAAATGCGCTCCGAATAAATCAACTCTTTGTGCTCCGGTAATTTTAGTGTACAAATCGAATTGTTTTGCCACTTCGCCAATTACGATTAATTTCTCGGCAGTAATTTCGCCTCCGGCAACTCTTGGAACAACAGAATAAGTTCCGTTTCGCTGAATATTGGCTAAAAATCTATCGTTTGTATCTTGCGTTGTAACGTGTTTGTTTGCCGTATCGTTGTAAATACTAGAGAAAATAGAAGCTACAACAGGTTTACAAATTTCGCAGCCATCGCCTTTTCCATGATGATCGAGAACATCATAGAAATTCTCGTATTTATTGATTTTCACCAAATCAAATAATTCCTGACGCGTGTAGCTGAAGTGCTCGCAAATAACTTCTTTTACTTCTTTCCCTAGAGATTTTTGTGTTGCTTTTACCAAATCGGAAACCATTGGTTTACAGCCTCCACAGCCCGAAGTTGCTTTTGTTGCTTTGACAACATCTGAAAGTGAAGAACAACTTTCGTCTAAAATTTTACAGCAGATAGCGCCTTTAGTTACATTTTCGCAAGAACAGATTACAGCAGTATCAGGCAAATCCATTACGCTTCCTAAAGAAGAACCTTCAGAACCGTCACGGGAACCTAAAATCAAATCTTCAGGATTTTTAGGCAATGCCATTTCATTGATGTAAATCTGGAAAAGCGAATTGTAATCGCTGGAATCTCCGACTAAAATTCCACCTAATAATTTTTTAGAATCTTTGGTAACGTTGATTCTTTTATAAACACCGCTTAATTTATTCTCATAAATAATAGCAGTAACGTCATTATTTTCAATAAAAGGATCACCAAAACTCGCAACTTCAACACCAATTAATTTTAATTGTGTTGACATATCGATGGTTTCTCTCATGGTTTTTTCACCATTTAAGATTTGCTCCGCGGCTACATCGGCCATTTCGTAACCTGGCGCAACAAGTCCGTAAATGTTATGATTGTAAAGAGCCGCTTCACCAATCGCAAAAATAGAAGGATCTGATGTTCGCATTTGATTGTTTACCACAATTCCGCCTCGTACACCAACTTCAAGTCCTGAAACTCTTGCTAGTTCGTCGCGAGGTTTAATTCCGGCAGATATAACCAACATGTCTACTTTTAACAATTCGTCGTTTGCAAACATCATTCCTGTTATACTTTCCTTTCCGTCAATATATTGCGTTGCTTTGTTAAGATGAATTCCGATGTTTAATTCTTCAATTTTTGACTGAAGCATATCACTTGCGCCTTGATCCAATTGTCTCGGCATCAAACGCGGCGCAAATTCCACCACATGCGGATTCAATCCTAAATCTCTAACGGCTTTTGCAGCTTCAAGACCTAATAAACCTCCACCTAAAACAGCAGCTTCAGTTGCGCCTTTTTGTTTTATTTTTTTCGCGTAAGCCATAATAGCATCAAGATCTTCGATGGTTCTATAGACAAAAACACCTTCTTTTTCTACACCTTCAATTGGCGGAACAAAAGCCGAAGAACCTGTTGCTAAAACTAAGTAGTCATACGTATGTGTTTTGTTTAAGTGTGTATGTATGGTTTTTGCATCACGATTAATATCTGTAATTAATTCAGATGTGTTTAGAATAATATTGTTTTCTGCGTACCATTGGCTCGTTGAAAGTGATAGATCGTCTGCTGTCTTTCCGCCAAAGTACTCGCTTAAGTGAACGCGATCGTAGGCGCGTCGTGGTTCTTCTCCAAATACTGTGATTTGATACTTTTCTTGTCCTGATTTTGCAACAAACTTTTCGCAAAATTTATAACCAACCATGCCGTTTCCAACTACTATTACTCTAATCATGATTTCTTTAATTAAGTATTACTACGCAAATATAAGTATTTATACTTATAAAAATACGTAATCAAAATATTTTTTAGGTAGTAAGTAGGTTCGGTTTACTACGTATTTTGTCTTAATCTTTTACGTGGTGCGGGTTTTGAACAATTTGTTCCTTACTTAGTTTTTTTAAATTTGAAAGGATTCTAAATAAGCGTTTCGAAAAAATATCGTAAATTCATAAGAATTTTACAGATGTTTTATAAAAAGAATATTTTTTAAACTAAGATCTTATGAAAAAAATACTTTCAATATTGTTATTAGCAGCTTTAATAATCGGCTGTAAAACGACTGCAAACAAAGAATCTGGCACAACATCTTCTGTAAGTTCTACAGAAGAAGATCTAAAATATTATTTTAAAGGGACTGGAAATGAGCCATTTTGGGGAATCAAAATGGGGAATGAAGAAATCGTTTTTACGTCATTAATTCCTGGAAAGGAAAAAATCACTTTTCCAGCAGTAGATGCAATTAGGGCTATGGATGCCAATGTGAAAATGTATCAAGTAAATAATGAAAATACTTCGGCAACCATTACGATTCAGCAATTGGATTGTCAGGATTCTATGTCTGGAGCGATTTCTCCTTACAGCGTAAAAGTCGAAATCAGAAATAATTCGGAATTAGAAACGAAGAAATTAAGCGGTTGCGGAAAATATCTCACCGATTATAGACTTCACGATATTTGGGTTTTGGAAGAATTGAATGGCTATAAAGTTTTTGCAACCGATTTTCAAAAAGAATTTCCGAGACTTGAAATTAATTCTGCCGAAAATAGATTCTCCGGCTTTGGAGGCTGTAATTCGATAACGGGACAAATCTTTTTTGAAAAAGATGTTTTGCGTTTCACTAAAGTAATTTCAACTTTAATGGCTTGTCCGCAAGGAAATAAAGAAGGTGAGTTTTTAAAAGCTTTACAAAGCACAACAACATATTCTATTGGAAATAATCAATTGACTTTGTCGAATCCTTCTGCGAAATTGGCTGTTTTTAAGAAGGTAGATTAGAGTTTTAAAATGTCCTATTGTATCTAAAATAAAGCTTATTCGGCTCTTGTTTATATTAGCACTAAAATATTTTTGTAAAATAAAACTTATAATATTTATTTTACATGAAAAGGATTTTAATGTTATTAATTGCAATGGTGTTAGTTTGCAGTTGTAAATCGACTAAAGAAGCGAAAACAACAACTTCTGCTAGTCAAGATTTAGTGGAAAAGAAATTACAGCAAACTTGGATTTTGGAAAACTTAAACGGAAAAGTTATTACTGATAAAGAATTTTCAAGTTCTCCGAAAATTGTAATTACGTCCTCTGCATTTTCTGGATCGACAGGATGTAATGCTTTAAAGGGTAATCTAGTTTCAAAAGGTGATGGAAAAATTCAATTTTTAAACTTCACAACAGAAACTAAAAAATGTGATGCAAAAAAAGAAGGTGAATTCACGCAGTTGTTAAAAACGACATCTGGTTATTCTATTAAGGATAATAAACTTTTCCTTTCAAACCAATTTGGACTTACAATGTCTTTTAAAAAGGGTTAATTAAAAAAGAAAGGCTTCGATTTATTTCGAAGCCTTTTTTATTTTGATAAAAATATTGTTACTCAAACAATTCCTTAGGATCATCTTCATTTTCTGATTCTTCTTCAATAAAATCCAATTCCAAAGCTCTTACGCTTTGAACCGCATTTCCAGCAATACCACGAATTGAACCGTACATTCCTAAAGTATTATGAACTACTTTTTCGATTTGTTTTTCGCGCTGTTTCCAAATTCTCTGCATTGCTCTTTTTTCAGAATCCAGATCGCTCTGCATTTGAGTAAAACCTTCAACAATTCCTTCAATCTGCAAACGGAATTCGTTGCTTGTAAGGAAATCATATAACATAGACATTTTATCGCCTTTATTTTCTTGCGCTTGAACGGCTTGGTTAATTTGAATTAAAGATTGACGTAACACAGCGCTTAAACCTTTGAATTCTTCATAGGTACAAATCCAGATCCCGTCACGCATTCCCATTCGATCCATTCCCGAAGGCATAACTTCAGTAACCAAAACACCAATATTGGCTCTTTTGGTTCTAATATCATTTTTGAATTTCTCAATCCATGAAGGCTGAAACGCTTTTGTTCTTTTACTTTCATAATAAATAGAACCGCAATTTTGATGTTCTCTTGTGTTTACAACTTGAAGACAATCGGCGCCGTTTGCACCTTTCTTAATTTCATCAATACTATCAAGAGGGAAGTTGTTGGCAAGCCATTCTTCAATCGCCAATTCCATTACTTCGCCCTGCAATTGCATAGAACCTTGTTCTTGCTTACGTTTCATTTCTTCAGTCAGCTTTTTTTGTTCTTCAAGCTGTTTCTGAAGTTCTTTGAATTTTAATTCGTTTTTATCGTCTTCCTGTTTTCTGATTTTTTCGCGTTCCAAACCTAATTGTACATTCAATTGTTTTTCAGCTTCAGCCTGAATGGCTTCTTTCATTTCCAGTTTTTCGCGCTGCAATTTGGCGATTTCACCTTCCATTTTATTTAATTCCCTGATTTTTTCCGATTTTTCAGAGAGTTCTTTTTCCATCAATAACAAGCGATCTTTGTTTTCTTCTTCAAGTTTCGCTTTTAGTTTTTCCGAAATTTCTTTTTCGGCTGTTTTTTTCTCGCGCTCCAAACGTTCAGCAAAAAGTTCGTTTTCCTGTTTTTTCTTCGCTTCAAATTCGGACTTGGCTTTTTCCAATTGTTCATTTTTAAGCTCTAATTCACGGTTTTGAACATTTGCTTTTTGCTGGAATTCTTTACGAATGCTATCTTCCAACTGATGTTTTAAAACATCATTGACATCGATAGGAGTTCCGCAGTTTGGACACTGAATTGAAGATTGCTCGGCCATTTTATATTGAAATTTTATTGTAGAATTTGAATTTGCTAAGATATTTAAAAGTTCTCTTTTTGTGGTGTGGATTTCTGTACTAAATTGTAACGATTTTTTGTTATAGCCACAAGGGCGCTAAGACACAAAGTTTCTTATGATTTAATCTCGCAAAGTCGCAGAGGCGCAAAGTTTTTTGCCACAGATTAAAGGATTAAATGGATTTATTGAATTGCCTCCAGCTTTAGCTGGAGGTATGAAAGTTGAATTAGAAAAGGCTTTAGCCAAATCAGTAGTTGTTTGGCTAAAGTCTTTTGAACTTAATTATTTTTCCATCCAGCTAAAGCTGGAGGCAACTTATAAATAAAAGCTTTGCGACTTCGCGGCTTTGCGAGATTAAAAAAATTGCGTCTTAGCGCCTTTGTGGCAATAAAAACTCAACCGCAGATCGAGTAATCTCAGATTCATCTTCTTTTGCGGTGATAATTGAAACATTCGTATATAAATTCACTTTTTTCAATTCAATAAAACCAATTTCAGGATCTTGATTGTTTTTGGCAATGTTTGACGGAACAATTGAAATTCCTAATCCGTTTTTGACCAATTGTACGATGGAGTTGATGTTATTTGCTTCATGAATAATTTTTGGCGTAAAGCCATAAAAAGCACAAAGCTCCAATAAGACTTCGTGGTAATGCGGTGCATAATCTTTATTGAAAAAGACGAATGTTTCGTCTTTAAGTTTTAAAATATCATTTTCTGATTTTATCTGAAAAGAACTTTTATTATAAACCAACGAAAACCCATCTTTAAACCATAAATGTGATTTTATTTTTGCAGAATGAATGGGCGATCTAATTATTCCCATTTCAATTTTTCCTTGCTCTAAAGCATCAATTTGTTTTGTGGTGGAAATCTCGAAAAGTTTGAAATTGACATACGGAAATTGTGCTTTCAAATGTTTTATCAAATCTGAAATGACAGAAGAGTAAATCGAACTGATGTATGCAATTCTAAATTCGCCTGAGACGTTCTCTGCAATCTTTTTTGTTTTGATCGAGATGCGTTCCAGATTCTGAAAAAGCGCTTTGACTTCTTCCTTAAAATACTTTCCTGCTTCGGTAAGTTCTACTTTTTTATTGTTTCTGATGAAAAGTTTTGCCTGAAGTTCGTCTTCCAATTCCGCTATTTGTCGGCTTAATGGTGGCTGCGAAATAAAAAGTTTTTCTGAGGCTTTGGTAAAGTTCAGTTCTTCGGCGACAGCTAAGAAATATTTTAAGTGACGTAATTCCATGATACCTCTAAAGTATTATTAATTGATAAAAATAGTATTTTTAAAGTATTTATGAAAGAGATAGTTTTGAATAAAAATAATTCTCTCGCAGATTTTGCAGATTGGGCAGATTATTAATTGATTTATTAAAATAATTCTTAATCACAAAATATCCTGATCTATAATAGCAAAAACGATCCACTAAATCTGCTAGATCTGCGAGAGATTAAAAAAAACAAAAGACCATGAAAAAATCAACTATTGAAGAAATCAAAGAACGATTTGACAATGATGTCGAACGATTTTCAAACTTAGAAACAGGACAAGTGGCCACAATCGATGCTACTATTTCTTTAGAATTAATAACAGAAGCTTCAAAGCGAATTGTTCCTAATGCTACATCCATTTTAGATGTTGGCTGTGGAGCTGGAAATTACACGTTAATGATGTTATCTAAAGTGCCAAATTTAAACTGTACTTTGGTCGATTTGAGTTTGCCCATGTTGGATCGCGCTTTTGAAAGAGTTTCGGCAGTAACAAATGGAAAAGTAGAAATTAAACAAGGAGATATTCGAGAAGCAGCTTTAGAAGAAAATAGTTTTGACATTATTTTGGCTGGTGCTGTTTTACATCATTTGCGTGATGATAACGATTGGGAAACGACTTTCGTTAAATTATTTAAATTATTAAGACCAGGCGGTTGTTTGATGATTTCTGATTTGATCACGCAAGACACACAATTATTAAATGAATATACTTGGCAACGTTATGGCGAATATTTAGAAGGAATAGGAGGAGCGGAGTATCGTCAGAAAGTTTTGGATTATATCGAAAAGGAAGATTCGCCAAGATCTATGAATTATCAGTTAGATTTAATGAAAAAAGTGGGTTTTTCAAAAGTCGAAATCTTACATAAAAACATGTGTTTCGGAGCTTTTGGCGGTATTAAATAAGATTCTATTCGCCACGAATTCACGAATTAGTTTAAAGATCTTTGCGTATAGATTAAAAAAATAAATTCGTGAATTCGTGGCAGAAAACCTTTATAGAATCTGAGCAGTTTTGTAAACCTGAATCGGAGTTGAAACCAGACTTTCGGTTTTTTTGATGAATTCTTGTAAATAAGATTGATTGTTGTGCAGGTCTAATCCTGGCTGATCTTTCCATTCTTCCCAAAGAATAAAAACATTTTCGGAAGTGTGTAAATCGTAACGAATACAAGCAGCTTCTTTTCTAGTTTCAGAAACTAAATTTGTCAGCAGGTTTTGAACTTCATTTAAATGCTCTGGTTTACTTTTTAAAATTGCGGTAATCGAAATCATAATTATAAGTTTTTAAAAGTTTGCTCTAAATGTTCGGTGTATTGTTTTTTAAAGATAACAATATTTTCTGGTGTTGCGCCTTTTTCTACATCATGAAAATGGAAGCCGTTTATTTTTTCCATTCCGGTGAATTTATTCATTTTGTGGAAACCAAACATTACTCCATCATCAACAGAAGTCTGATCGAAGAATTCTCCTGGAAGTGTAAAAGCGGTTGCAGGTGCATTCCAGCTTGTAGTAAGCATATATTTGCGTCCGTGTAGAAGTCCGCCCGTTCCATAATTGATGTCTGGGTTTACACGACTTCTTCCGTCACTTTTATAGATTCCGTTGTTGTGTCCTTGTGTGAAAACATCGTCAATGTATTTTTTAAAAAGATTCGGAATTTGAAACCACCAAACTGGTGTATGATAGATAATTAAATCTGCCCAAACGAATTTTTCTACTTCTTTTTGAAGATCTATTTCGTCTTCAATGTGAGTTGTTTTTATTTCGTAATCGTTGTTTTTAGAAAGAAATTCAACTGTCCAGTCTTGAACTGTTTTGTTGAATTGTCCTCCTGAATGAGCGAATTTTTGCCCGCCGTTAATGATAAATATCTTTTTCATTTTACTTTATGTTGTTATGGATACGTGATGCGTGAGGGATAGGAGCGATATCTCCCGATTTAGAAAAACAAGGCTTTTTAGCCGTAGTTTTTCTTTATCGGGAATTTAGCGGATAGCCCAGCCCTTGGGACACGCCCAAATTCTAAATTATTTAAGTTTTGAGATTTTTTTTAAACACATAGAAACATAGGTTTTTCTTTCTTGGAAAAGAGAATGGAAAGAAACTAGTTTCTAACACATAGGTATGTGTGTTAATGTTAGTGAAACGCCTTTATAGACAAAGTAAAACTAGGTTTCTATGTGTTTAAAAAGAGAATTATTTTATTTTAGCAATTGCCTGATTGATAAATTCCAATTCTGAAGCTGATAGATCGAAATTCATTGTTTTGGCGTTTGAAATGGCTTGTTCTGCATTTCTAGCTCCCGCTAAAACAATTGCAATTCCTTTTTGTAAAGATGTCCAGCGTAAAACTAATTGCGATAAGCTTGCTTCTTTTGCATGTGCTAAAGAAGTTAATTCTTCAACTAAAGTTTTTACTTTTTGAAGATCAAACTGATTGAAATAACTGTTTCTATGGTCGTTTTCTTTTAATTTGCTGTCTGTGAAATATTTTCCAGTCAATAAACCTCTTTCCATTGGACTGTAAGCAATGATTCCGATGTTTTCTGCAACTGTAAAAGGAATTAATTCTTCTTCAATTTTACGGTTCAGCATGCTGTAGGCTACTTGGTTTGAAGATACTTGAATTGTTTTTTGTGCTTCCTGAATTTGTGCAACATTGTAATTGCTTACTCCAAAAGCTCTGATTTTTCCTTGCTGAATTAAGCTTTCTGCGGCTTCCATTGTTTCAGAAATTGGAGTTGTTGAATCTGGCCAATGAATTTGCAGTAAATCGATATAATCGGTTTGAAGGCGTTTTAAGCTTTCTTCAACTTCTTTAATTACGTTTGCTTTTGATGAATATTTGTAAATCGGAACTTTTTTTCCATTATCGTCTGCGTCAAAAAAGAAGTCTCCTTTTCCGTTATTGCTTCCGTCCCAAACCAAACCGAATTTTGTAAGTAACTGAACTTTAGAACGATCTTGACTTTTAATAGCTTCTCCGATCATTTCTTCGCTTAAACCAAATCCGTAAAAAGGAGCGGTGTCGATTGTTGTAACGCCATAATCGATTGAAGCGTGGATAGAATCGATTGAATCTTTCTTTTCTGTTCCACCCCACATGGTTCCGCCAATAGCAAATGCACCATAAGTAATAGCTGATAATTCAAGTTCTGAGTTGCCTAGTTTTCTATATTCCATGATTGTGATTTTTTGTATTTAAAATTGATGAGGCAAAATTATACCGTTTTTATGATTCTTATTTGGTATATATTTGTCTTTTTTAGGTATATTTGCATCTTCAAATAAATAGAATTATGAAAAAAGAAAACTTATATGAACCTTTTACGGTTTCTTTTGAAACGCTGAATGAATATCCAGATGTGGGAGATCGTCATAATTTTTTCGAACTGGTTTACATTTTGGAAGGAACAGGAAGGCAGTGTATTAATAAGAATATTTTTGAGTATGATCCGGGACATTTGTTTTTATTGACGCCCGAGGATTGTCATAATTTTACAATTGAAACCGAAACGAAATTTTTCTTTTTGAGGTTTAATGATATTTATTTGAAAAATTCTAGTCTGCAGAATGAAAATATTCAGCGATTAGAATATATTCTTCAAAACGCCAATCATCAGCCGGGCTGTATTTTAAAAAATGATCCTGACAAATGTTTGGTTAAGGTTATGATTGAAGCTATTTGTCGTGAGCATCAGGATAAAGACGTTTACAATCAGGAACTGATTCAGCAGTTGGTGAATACGCTGATTATTATCGTGGCGAGAAATATTGCGAAATATCTTCCAGAACAAATAACGATAAATACGGAAGCAAAAGCGATGGATATTCTGCAATATATTCAGAATAATATTTACTATCCTGAAAAGATTAAAGCGGAATCTATTAGCGATTATTTCGGAATTTCGAATACGTATTTAGGGCGTTATTTTAAGAAACATGCCAGCGAAACGATGCAACAATACATCAGTAATTACAAAACAAAACTAATTGAGCACCGTTTGCAATTTAGCGATAAGCGTATTAACGAAATTGCGTATGAATTTGGTTTTACGGATGAAAGCCATTTTAATAAGTTTTTTAGAAAACAGAAAGGATATAGTCCGTCTGAGTTTAGAAAAACGATTAGATTGAGTGCTTAATGTTTGTTCGCCACGAATTCACGAATTTGCACTAATTTTTTTTGGCCACAGATTAAAGTGATTAAAAAGATTTTTTTTGTTTCGCACAGATTTTAAATGGATTTTTAAAATAAATCTGCTTAATCTGCGAGAAAAAAAATCCGTGTAAATCCGTGTTTTCGCAAAGTGAATCAGTTTTATCCGCATGCTTTAGTGCTTTAATCTTCTTTTCCAATAATAAAATCAAAATGCTCCGTTTTACCTGCTCTTAGATTGCGGATTTCATTTTGGATTAATTCTTCTAAAGAATCAGCTACGATGTTTCTGTCCCAAGATTCATTTTGGAGCTCTATAATCTGTCCAAATTTTCCTTTTGAAGCGGGATCTGTATCGTAAAGCAAATAATCGCCATTTCTTCCTGTAGCAAACGGAATCCATTTTGGGTTAGCATAATTATTGGTTTGTATTTTTTCGAAATCTATTTCTTGTTCTGGTAAGTCTTCTTCGTCAAATTGCAAATCTTGAATTGAATTCCATTCTTCTGCAATATCTTCAAACGGAATTAAATCATAGCTCCAATTGTTTACTCCAAACTGAAAAACAGCCGTTACTGGGTCATAATCTACATTTTTAACTTTATAAAAATTTACAAGAGCTGGCGGTATAGTAATATTATCTTCAAGCTCCACATGTTCTTGAATATCTTCTTCAGAAATTCCTTGTGTAAGATTGTAATAATCGTTTTTTGTTGAAACAATTTTATTGATTTCCGAAATCCATTCCTGCCATAAGGGCTCAAATAATTTGAATTCGGGGTCAATAGCTGCAGTGATTTTCTTTTCTTTTTCTTCGGAAGCGGAAATGCTCAAAGACGTAATTTTGCCATCTTCTTTATCAAACCAAACACTTATTCCGTTAAGGATAAAGGCACCGCTTCGGTCTCCTTTAAAAAGCTTTACAAGCTGATTTTTGTTGTCTTCGTAGTATTGAAATAATTCTTGTCCGTCAAAAATAAATTCTCCTGCAAAGATGCTTTTTGCGCAATAATCATATTCTCTAACTTCAAATTCAATGGCCAAACTTTCGACTTTGTTTCCTTCTTTAGAAAACGCCATAATGCCAAGTTCATCCCAAGTATAGATATGATTGTATTGTTTTTTTAGATATCTGTAATCTCCTAAAGCTTGTTTTAAAACTGTGATATCAATTGGGAATTCGATGTTTAGGTTATTAATCTGAAAGCCTGTTTTGGATAATTCAAGTTTTGTCATTTTGCTTTTTTGAGGGTTAGATAATCTTTTTGATTACGCGTAGTTTATGGGTGTGTTTGTTTAATTCTGGATTATAGATTCCAGTATTGTGCCAGAACGGTCAATACGAACTTTTCCACTTGCGTGAATGATGTAATTGTTGTCCATAATGATTCCGACATGGGTAATGTTTCCTTCGTCATTATCAAAGAAAGCCAAATCGCCTGGTTCGCATTCTTCAATAAAGCTTAAAGGATCTCCTTCAAGCGCTTGTTGAGAAGCGTCACGATGAATTTTATAGCCGTTCAATTTATAAACCATTTGAGTAAAACCAGAACAATCAATACCAAAAGGGGTTTTTCCTCCCCATAAATAGGGAGCATTCAAATACATAAAAGCCGTTTTTATTAAAGCGCTTTTAGGTTTGATGCCACTGGTTTTGGTTCCTTCGAAATCGAAGTTTGAGATATTGATTTCGCTGTTGTTTAAAAAAGATAATGAAGCTCCAAGCGGAATTGGGAGCAGGAGATTATTGGGAGCCGTGATGTAATCAATTAAATCTGCATTTAAAATAATCGACTCTTTGCTCAAAAGATCAAATTGCTCTTTGGTAATTTCCTGATATTGCTTAGAATCTACCCAGCCTTCATAGTCATCAAACTGAATCTTAATTCGTGCCCATTGATTTTTGCGTTCTAAAATTTCGATATGCTCGCCAAACAAAAGTTGTGTGACAATTTCACTTCTGTCGCTGGCTTCAGCTCGAACGGGTACTATGGCTAAATTGCAAATTCCAAACATTTAAGGAAATTTATAAGTTGAAAAATCAGGAGTTGTATTTACTCCTGATTTTTTGTGATATTGTTTTAAGCTCTTTCGATAACAATTGCCGATGCGCCACCGCCGCCGTTGCAAATTGCAGCTGCTCCAGTTTTTGCATTGTTTTGTTCTAAAACATTCAGTAAAGTTACGATTATACGTGCTCCAGAAGCTCCAAGAGGATGTCCTAATGAAACCGCTCCACCGTTTACGTTTACTTTATTGTTATCAAGGTTTAATATTTTTGCATTGGCTAATCCAACAACAGAGAAAGCTTCGTTAAACTCGAAGAAATCAACATCTGAGATTGAAATTCCTGCTTTGTCTAAAGCTTTTGGTAATGCTTTTGCTGGACTTGTTGTAAACCATTTTGGTTCTTGTGCAGCATCTGCATAGCCTTTTATGTAAGCTAGAGGTTTTAATCCTAATGCGTTTGCTTTTTCTTCAGACATTAAAACCAAAGCGGCAGCTCCGTCATTAATTGTTGAAGCGTTTGCAGCAGTTACAGTTCCGTCTTTTGTGAAAACTGGTGCTAAAGATGGAATTTTATCTAATTTCACGTTAGTATATTCCTCATCTTTTGAAAATATAACAGGTTCGCCGCGTCTTTGCGGTACTTCAACAGGAACAACTTCATTGTCGAATTTTCCAGCGTCCCACGCTTTTGCACTTCTTTCGTAAGATTGAATTGCAAATGCATCTTGTTCTTCACGGCTGATTTTGTATTCAGATGCACATAAATCAGCACAAACTCCCATTGCGTTGTTGTCGTAAGCATCTGTTAAACCATCTTTCTGCATTCCGTCCAACATAGTTGCAGGACCAAATTTATTTCCGGCACGCATTTGAACGTAGTGAGGAATCAAGCTCATGCTTTCCATTCCGCCCGCAACGACAATTTCGGCGTCACCGCATGCAATTGCTTGCGCAGCAAACATTACAGCTTTCATTCCAGATGCACATACTTTGTTTACTGTTGTAGCAGCAACTTCTTCTGATAATCCGGCAAATAATGCAGCCTGGCGCGCTGGTGCTTGTCCAACTCCGGCCTGGATTACATTCCCCATGAAAACTTCATCGACTAATTTTGGGTCAAGATTAATTTTTGAAAGCGCTCCTTTTATGGCAGCAGCTCCTAATTTTGGTGCAGGTACACTAGATAACCCGCCCATGAAACTTCCGATAGGTGTTCTAACGGCAGAAACGATAACAACTCTTTTGTTCATTTTCTGTTTAATAATAGTTAGTAAGCAAATTTAATGTTTATTTGAATAAATTCAAATTTTGTATTGAATAGGGTTGATTTTAAATTTAAGGTCAAATTTTTGTTAATTCTATTTGTTTGATTGTTAAGTGGTTTTGAAAAAAGATGAAAAAAAACTAAAAAAACTCAAAAAAAAGCTTGTGAGAAAAGGAATGTTGTTATACATTTGCACTCGCAAAACGGAAGCAATTCCACTAGCAAGGAGAGGTGCCAGAGCGGTAATGGAGCAGATTGCTAATCTGTCGACGGGTAACCGTCGCCAGGGTTCGAGTCCCTGTCTCTCCGCTTAAATTTTGCCTCGGGGTGTAGCGTAGCCCGGTTATCGCGCCTGCTTTGGGAGCAGGAGGCCGCAGGTTCGAATCCTGCCACCCCGACTACAATTGAAATAATGGTCGCATAGCTCAGCTGGATAGAGCACCTGCCTTCTAAGCAGGCGGTCGAAGGTTCGAATCCTTCTGCGATCACAAAAAGCTACTCAATCGAGTAGCTTTTTTGTTTTATGTAGATAGTTTTGATTTCTATTCTTAGAAATTTTAAAATAATGGTTCCATAGCTCAGCTGGATAGAGCAACGCACTTCTAATGCGTAGGTCGAAGGTTCGAATCCTTCTGGGATCACAAAAGCCACTCCAATCGAGTGGTTTTTTTGTTTTTGATCCTATTTTATTTATTTTTAATTGTTGATGATAAAAAAAACATTAATGACATGAGAATAGCAATACTAGGAGCTCATTTGGTTGGTAAAACAACATTGGCAGAAAAACTACATGAATCTTTTCCTGATTATGAGTTTTATCTAGAGCCTTACTTTGAATTACAGGAAATGGGTTTTGCTTTTTCTGAAATACCTACCGCCGATGATTATATGATGCAGCTAGAGCATTCTTTAAAGCAAACTGTAAGAAGTAACAGAAACGCTATTTTTGATCGTTCTCCAATTGATCTTTTAGCTTATGCGATTGCGGTTGACAATACACTGAATTTTTCATCAGTATTTACTAAAATACAAAATGCAATTAAAGAAATTGACTTTTTTGTATGGGTTCCTATTGAAGAACCTGATAGAATTTCTTGTTCAGACTCCAATTTGCCCGAACTGAGATATGAGGTAAATGATCTTCTTGGCGAATTAATCGATGATTTTGAGATAGAAGTAATTAAAGTGAAAGGAAATTTATCTGAAAGATTAAATCAAATTCAAAATAAAATAGAAGAGTTAAAGGGATAAAATCAATAAAGACCAAACATTCTTGAATGCTTGGTCTTTATTCGTTTGTAAGATTTATTTTTAATGCAAATTACATTTATCAATAATTATCAAATTCTTTACGTTTGTAAAAAGTATCATCATTACTTTCAGAAGCAAGGCGCGATTCTTCAGTAGGATAGTAAGAATTCAATACTCTTCTTTCGTACTCCCTATCAAAATCATTTTGCCAGTTATATCTGCTTGTTTTTCTAAATGTATCATATCCAATATTGTTGGCCATGACAATTTTAGTGTCTTTATTTATGCTGACAGAACCAATTGGTATAATAATATGGCTGTCTCCATCTTTGTATATAAATTCCCTTCCGTTTTCATTCGCAATTGCATCATGTACTTCATTACGACTGTCTTCTATTAATCCTTTATCAAGATTAACGTCAAGATAAACAACTCGTTGCATATCTTTATTAACCCAAAGATTATCAATTTTTCCTATTGTGCGGTTGTCTCCGTCTACAATTTTCCAACCTCTTACATCCGAATAGTTTGAGGCAACTTTATAATCAGAAAGCTCATCTAATCTGTATAAATTTCTATCTTTATTTTCCATAGTTTCTTAATAATTTGCTGTGCTGTCTACACTAGAATTGTTTTCGATTTCCATTCTGTTTTCATTTCGCACTTGATCATCTCTCAAAAAGACATAATATACAAGTGCTGAGATTAATAGGACTGCTACAATCCATGGCCAAATTGGCTTCTTTTTCTCAATCTTAATTTCTGCCATAACCTTTATTTTTTTTATGAATATTTAATTTTATAATAAAGGTACAAATGGAGATTGCGTTTGAAAGTATTTAATTTCAGATAGAAGTTATACAATTCCCAGTCGTCTAGAAAATTGATTTATAATGTTTTGTAAGTTTATTTACTTCAAATATATTTGTTCAAATTGTTTTTTGTCACTTAGATAAACCCAATGTTTACTGGAGTTTCTTATGTTCTTAGATTATTTTGTAGTAAATTGCTTGTTCCTTTTTAATTCTAATAACAAACGAAAAATTTTTACTACGCCCCATGAATGAAGAAATAAAATTATACCGGAACGCTAAGAAAACCAGAAACTTACTTTTATATGCTAGCGGAATCAGTATTTTAATAGCAATTATGCTTCTATACGGCATAGGAGCTTTTGACGGAGTATTTAAAGTAAAACTTTCCATTGCTTCTGGTGCAATTCTTTTAATAATGCTTGTTTTAATATTTAAAATTCTTGCAAGCATAAAAGATAAATCTCCCTTAATTCAAATAGATTCAAATGGTTTTTCTGGAAGAACGACTCCAGTGGCAAAAGCTTTTGGAAGAATAGATTGGCAAGATGTTACCGATTTGCAATTAAAGAAAGTTGGCGGTGATACTTTAGTTGCTGTTACAATTGATAATGTAGCCAAGTATGACGGCCGTGCTTCTAAGTTTCTTTGGAAACTGGCTTTTGATGAACAAAATTCGAAATTGAATATAATGTACTCGGCTTCAGAAATTGATATGAATGAAAAAGCTCTTTATGACTTGTTTGTAAGTAATTGGAAAAAATAAAATCGTAGAAAATTATTGTTAAGTGATGGGGTTTATTATTTTTTTTAATTATTAAAATAGCTTAACTTAGTGTAAATGACATCAAATAACTTCAAATTTACACGTTTAATGCATTTTAAATATTTATCAATATTCCTGATTTTAATATCTTTTAAATCCAATTCGCAAATTGTTGAAGAAAAAAAGAATTTTCGAGCAGCAGATTCTTTATTGAAAGAAAATAGTTTTTCGGTTCATAAAGATAATTACTTTTTGACAGGAATTCCTTTAGATGAGCCTATAACCAGAAACTCTGCAGACGTAAAGTATCAAGTTAGTTTCAAACTAAGATTAAATTCTAAGCCTTTATGGGGCGGATTTTTCCCTTACTTAATGTATACTCAAAAAGCTTTTTGGGATATATACGCGAGCTCTAAGCCTTTCTCAGAAATTAACTTTAATCCGGGAGTTGCAATTGTTCGGCCTTTTTATTTAAAAGGAGGGAGATTAACATACGGGTCGATTTCAGTTGAACACGAGTCAAATGGTAGAGACTCCATCTATTCCCGAACATGGAATATGATCGCTTTTTCATTAAAATCTCAAGTCTCGCCAAGATGGATTGTTGGAATAAGAGGCTGGATTCCTATTGTTGATAAAGATGATAATCCTGGATTAACCCAATATGTTGGTTATGGAGAAGCCAGTGCAACTTATCAGATAAAACCGGGACGTTGGAGCGCAGATGTTCTCTTTAGGAAAGGCAGTGGGCTTATTAATTACGGATCTCTGCAGACACAGCTTAATTGGCGACCTTATAAAAATGAAAATTATTACGTTACTCTTCAATGGTTTATTGGTTACACGGAAAGTCTAATAGATTATCAGGAACATACTAATATGGTGCGTATAGGTTTTACAATTAAGCCGGAAGGAATGGGCATCTTTTAAATTGCTGTAAATTATTTATTTTAATTTTTTGAGCTGATCAAAACACTGAGAATGGATCGTTTTACCTTGATGGTATTGCTCCAAAGTCATTCCGTATAATTTAATAGAACGATTATATTGGCCATTTTCAATATCTTTTTTTGACTGAAGTGTCTTTTTGCTTTTATTGTTCGTAGAAGACATAATATTGTTGTTAGGATTTATTTGATTTTCCAGATCTTAAATTTATTGAGACGTTAAAAGTTTTATTTTTTCAATTGCTTGTTTGTTTTCATATGCAACTTCTACCAATGCTAATAAAATATCATTTCTAAGTATTGTTTTGTTTCGTACATTTCTAATTAATGCTTTGCTTGGAGCAGGATGCCCTTTTTTGATAATACAAGAGATGGTAAGATCAACATACGTTACAGGTAAATGCTTATCTATAAATTCATAAGCTTTTTTATTGTGAGAATTATCTTCTTTAAAATTGCTATTATTGATTAATTTTGACATATATTTGCTAATTATTAACGGCATGGTTGTTAGTCTGTGTAAATGTAAGAATATTATTATATTTTGTATTCTTTTTAATGTTAAAAAATATATTTTAACTATATTTTGTTTGAATTTTAATGATGATGTATCACGAGAAACTAAGTAAATTCTTTAGGGATAAAGGATTAAAGCAGAAGGAAGTCGGGGCAATTTTAGGATTTAGCCCTGCAATGATTGGAAGGTATTTACATGGAACGGCTAATATAGGTTCTGAATTTATTCTTAGCTTAAGTAAAAACTTTCCAGATGTAGATTTGAATGATCTTTTTGCTCCCGATGGGCAAAATTTGGTTAATGAAGCTGGAGCAGTTTATGAAAAGCAAACTATTTTAAACGATTTACAAGAAATAGAAGGCCGTATTCATGATATTAGGCTGCGATTAGCAAACAAAAAGTTTGAGGAATAGTAAATGGTTTCCCAAAAATATCTAACAATTCTAGATTTTACAGTATTAATTTAACCACTCTTTTTAGAGTGGTTTTTTGTTGTGAAATACTTGATTTTTAGTTGAATGTATTCTAAGAGGTTAAGTTTTTTTTTATTAAATTTGGTTAACAATTTCTAGCAGTAACCAATATGGAAAAATTAAAACGACCGGTTTATGTTAAACCAGGAACAGATGATTTTTTTAAAAAGATGCGTTTAGAAGTGAATGAAACGGTCTTAAAAAACTCGTCTTTATATGTATTAAATGTTGTAAAGTCCCTGGGACTTTTAGCAGTATTTTTTTTATTCTATGCCTGTATTTTAATTTTCGGCAACCAGACTCCCTTACTATTTCTTTTTTACATTTTGGCTGGTATTACAATGATTGTTTTATTTATAAATGCTTTTCATGATGCCGCACATGGAGCTTTGTTCAAAAAGCCAAAGCATAATGAATGGTTTTTGTATGTTTTAGAACTCTTTGGGAGTAATCATTGGCTTTGGATGCGACGCCATATAAGTTTGCATCATGCTTATCCAAACGTACCCGATTGGGATGTCGATATCAAACAAAGTGATATTATTAGAATATTCCCAAATAGTCCGTTGTTTAATTACCACAAGTATCAGCACATTTACATGTGGTTTATTTATCCTCTTTATAGCTTAAACTGGCTTTATATTAGAGATTTTAAAGACTTTTTTGGCACGAAGGATAATTATGTAAAAAGAGTAGTCGACAAGATTCCGAGACAAGAAGTTTACAGAATGTTTGCGGCCAAGATTATTAATTTAACTTACCTGCTTTTTGTTCCCATGTTGCTTTTAAGCCAGCCTTGGTATACCGTTCTTTTTGCTTGGCTGTCTATGCATTTATGCGGAAGTGCCATTGGGGTTGTGGCGCTGGTTTCGACCCACGTTGATGAAGATGCTCATTTTCCGGGTACAGATGAAGACGGAAATCTTTCTGATACTTGGGTGGTACATCAAATGATTGTAACTAAAGATTTTAGTACAGAAAGCAAATTGGCTAATTTTTTATATGGCGGATTTACGCATCACGTGGCGCACCATCTTTTCCCGGCGGTTGGCCACACGTATTATCCTTATATTACGCCAATTATAAAACGATATGCAGCAGAATATAATTTGCCTTATACTTCGTACCCATTCTATCATGCCGTTCGTTCTCATTTTAGAATGTTGAAAAACAAAGGGGTAAAAGAAAATATTTTAGTAACAGGAGAGATATAGTTATTGCAAGCTATTTTATAAAAAAAGTCTGGTTCATTATTGAACCAGACTTTTTTTTTGAATTTGCTCCAGAGAAGCGATACTTTTTTAACGTTATGCTTATTTTTTATTTATGATATTTTCCTTTTTAATGTTCAAGTCTTTTAAAAGGTTGCCTTTAATTTCAATGACAAAATTATCTTCTTTAAATACCGTTAGTTTTGATTCGGCAAATTTGTAGACATTAATTTTATTGTTTTTAACATCAATGTACAAATCGTACGAATAATTGCTGCAGTCGTGCTGTTTGCATCCCCAAGCGTGCAATATATTATCTTGTTTTTCAAAAGGAGTTTCGGTATTCCAGTTTGCTACCATTTGATCATAGTCGGTTCCTAATAGTTTTTTTAATCTTGGTGCCAACTTGCTTTTGGTCAAAAACTGAGTTCCGATGACACTTTTATCAGCTAAAGCATATAAAGAATCATTTGGATTTAAAACGATACTGTCTTCTTTTAAAGCTTCTGTTTTTATTGAAGTAGAATCTGTTTTGGGAATACTTTTAAAGCTTTCTTTTTTGCACGAAACAAAGAGTAAACTGCTCAAAATAACTGTCGAAATGTATGTGGCTCTGTAATTCATATAACTGATTTTTTTGAATTAATAATTTAATATACAAAGTCATAATAGTCTAATTTTCATAAAGATATTAAAAATATTTTTTGTTTTAAAAGTAATTTAGGATGGATTTCGGACTCAAAAAACTAATTTTTAGCTTTAAAGAGGAACCATAAGAATCGATTTTTAATATTTTTTGTTTAATTTCAATTTTTTAAATTATTAGGCAATGAATCACACTTTGAAAATTTTAGTTTTTTTTCTTTTCGGAATTAGCTCTTTACAAGCGCAAAATGAAGCCTATGTATCTTCATCTGAAACTAAAATCTCAGATACGACTTTTGTAAACCTAAGAGATTATAGCAATGATTTTGTCTATGATATGAAATATGCTACAGAAGATAATTTTCTAAAAACCAAAGTATACGACTGCGCAGAATGTATGCTTCGTTTAAAGACGGTAAAAGCTTTAATTGCGGCCAATAATGATTTTTTGAAGAAAGGGTACAGAATCAAATTATTTGATTGTTATAGACCTTTAGATATTCAGAAAAAAATGTGGGAGATTGTGTCGAATCCGACTTATGTTGCAAATCCAAAAAAAGGCTCCATCCACAATAGAGGAGGAGCCGTAGATATTTCTTTGGTGGATATAACAGGAAAAGAAGTGGATATGGGAACTTCTTTTGATTTTTTTGGAATTATGGCCAGTCATAATTTTAAACAGCTTTCAGAAGAAATTCTTTCAAAAAGAGCGTATTTAAAAAATACAATGATTAAAAATGGCTTCAATTCATTTGATTCTGAGTGGTGGCATTATAATTTAAAAGCAGGTTTAAAAGATAAAGTTTCCAACCAGAAATGGAAATGCGATTGATTACTCAACGCATCTAATATTTTGCATGAAATAAGTATTCGGATTGGTAACCTTTCCTGTTAACTCAGATGTTAACTCTCGTTTTACAACATAATCCTCTATGTTGGTCAAGTATTTTATTCGCATTATAGAAATTGGAGATTTTTTTAGTTCTTCGTAATTGTCTTTCATGAACATAAAAATTCCTGTGTTTACACGATTGTTAAAACCTTTATCATCACGAATTAATGTGCCGCAATTTTCTTGGTTGATATGCATTAAGGTTACAATTTTTCCGTTTTCTAATTGTAAAAAGATTTTGGAATTTTTATCAAAACAGTTTGCCTTAATAAAATCTTTACTTTTTTGAATAGCCTGAAGATTTAAAGTTGGCAATCCGTCCGTTTGTGCTAATGAAAAGAAAATATAATCAAAGTTTCCTCCAAAATATTTTTCGCTCATTAGATACTCATTGGTTACTTTATAGCTTCCAATTGAGTCATTTACATTTACACTATATTCACATGGTTTTTGTGCAAATGCTGTAATAGTCAATAAAAAAAGAGTTAGTGTAATTAGTTGTTTCATTGTATTAGTTTATTTTGGTGCAAATTAAAACTATTTTGTTAGCTTTTACATCAGTTGTAAAAAAACAATACAAATTACCGCCATTTTTTATTTTCCACTTTTTCCTAATGTTTTCTACCGTCTCGGGGAAATTGCGAGTCGTAATATTCGCCTGCTGATTTGCAAGCTCACTCTTCATTTCATTTTTGTTGTATGGAATAACTTTTTTAATCTCAAATTTTCTTCCAGGAAAATCAATTGAATCCTCAGAAGTATACAAATGAGAATGTTTATGAAGTTTATCCATTTGAAAAGTGACGCTTACTTCATCAAAACCGCCAGATTTCATAATCGCGGCATTGGGTTCGTAAAGATATTTCTTTGGAAAATCAAAGGACGGATACGAGATTTGATCGCCTAAAACAAACTCAAAAACTTCTGTTTTTTCTTTTAGAATATTAGCAGTTTTTAAAGTTACGTTGCCTGAATAACCTTTATGGATTTCAAAAAGCAGTTCCTTAACTTCGTTTTCGAGCGCTATAATATGAATGTTCTTTACGTTTTTTAATTCTGACAATCCCGCTGAAATATCTAATAAAGGCGCTGTTTTAATTAAAATATGATCCGATTTTTCGAAATAAAAATCTAGCAGTTCTGGAACATTTGGAAGACAATCTTTGAGCATAAAAACTTTGCCTTTGCTATCATTTCTTCGGGAAGGATCAATATAAATCCACTCAAATTTCTGATTGGTTTCTTCTAATAAATGAAGAGAATCGCCAGCATGAAAAGTGCAATTTTCAACTTTTAACTGTTTAAAATTGTGTGAAACAACGGCAGACAATTCTTCGTTTATTTCGCAATGTATTATTGATTTAAAATTTTTCGAAAAATAATAATCATCGACACCAAAACCTCCAGTTAAATCAATTAAAGATTCGCCAGAAATTAAAGAAGCTTTGTAAGCCGCTGTTTTTTCTGAAGAAGTTTGTTCTACTGATATTTTGCTTGGGTAAATTATATTTTCCGTAGCAAACCAAGTCGGCAGTTTTTCTTTGGCCTTTGTTCGGGCTTCAATCTGATTTAAAATTAAAATCCAATCCACCTCTGGAAACGGATTTTTTTGCAACGCCAATTTTGTTACATCTGCACCAGTATTTTGGATTATAAATTCCTGTATTTCTTGATGCAAAATAGAAGTGTTCAATGTTAAATTCTTTCGGTTAATACGGAGACAATTTTATTATTAGGAAAAAATTCTTTTAAAATTACTTTGATCATGGTAAAAACAGGAATGGCTATAATCATACCCACAATTCCAAATGTAATACCGCTGATTAAGATAACCAAGAATATTTCTAATGGGTGCGAATTTACACTTTTTGATGAAATTATAGGCTGGCTAACATTATTGTCGATGGCCTGAACGACTAAAAAGCCAATAATTACATAAATGGTTGTAGGAAGAATTTCTGATTGAAAATCTTTCCCGATCATACTTATCATAGTTAATAGCCCTGCCAAAGTGGTTCCGATAATTGGTCCCAAATAGGGTATTATATTTAGAATGGCACATAAGAAGGCGATTACAAAAGCATTTTTATTTCCAAAGATCAGTAACACAATTAAATAAAGAATAAAAACAACGATCAATTGCAATAATAAACCAACAAAATAGCGAGTCAGTAAATGGTTTATTTTAGTAATAGAACTTAAAATTTTATCCTCATTTGAATCTGGTAATATTCTTCTTGCCTGATCTTTAAAGATATCTTGATCTTTAATAAAAAAGAAAGTAATAAAAAATACAGAAACCAATCCCATTCCCATATTGGCCATAAAATTGATTATCGAATTGATGAATCCTGTAAAATAACTGAAATCTAAAACAGAAGTAAGTTTAGAGTCTTTTATCACCTTATTTAAATCAATGTGCTGAATATTAAAGTATTCCTCAAGATGTCTTTCTGCCTCTATAAAATTAGTTTGAAGATGTGCAGTATCTAGCAATGCTAAATTATTGGCTTGCGAAATAATTAAAGGAACAAACAAAAGGATGAAACCTACAATTAGAAATATAAAAAGGATGATGGTGGTGGTGGCCGCCAACGAATTGCTGAATTTTAATTTATTCTTTAAAAATAAAACTAACGGATTCGCAATTAAACATAGTATTAAAGAAATGCACAAATAAACAATAACAGTTTGTATTTCATATAAAAAGTATAAAATGATGCCAATTATTAAGATTGTAGCTAAAGCTCTTAAAATTCCGTTTGAAATAGTTTTTGACGTGATCATGCTTAAAATTTAGATTATAAATATAAGGAAAAGCATTTATATTCTAATCTTCGGGAGTTCTAAAATAATTGGCAAAAAAAAGGCGAGATGATTTCATCTCGCCTTTAATTAAGTTTTTTTATTATGGTTGTGCAAAAGAGGCTCTAGCTCCTCCAGTCGTAAAAATAGCTGAAATTCTGTTTTTCTGACCTGTTGAAAACATGTACATTGCTGCATCGTCAACATAATCCATGTAGTTCATTGTCATTTCTACAGGTGTTCCAGAGCAAGTGCTGTAGTGTGGATATGCAGGAACTCCATAGTTTTCCTCATTGTGAGTAGGAGTGTCAGCAACAAGATCGCTTCCGCAAGTTGCATCCCCCCAAATGTGACGTAAATTCATCCAGTGGCCCACTTCGTGTGTGGCAGTTCTTCCTAAGTTGAACGGTGCGTTTGCTGCACCAGATAAACCGAAATAACGAGGATTGATTACCACTCCGTCAGTTGCAGAAGAACCTCCAGGAAATTGTGCATAGCCTAAAATTCCGCCTCCAATGTTGCAAGACCACATGTTTAATTTTGTAGTTGGAGAAGTAGGAGCAATTCCTCCTTGAGCAGTTTTTTTCATTGCATCATTTGTTCCCCAAGAAGTTTTAGTTGTAGATTTTCTAATAACTTGGTCTAAAACAAAAGTGATTCCAATGTTAGCTTTAACTCCTGAGAATAATGCTGGTACATTATTGTAATCTGAGTTTAAAGCATTAAAATCTTTGTTTAAAACATCAATTTGTGATTGAATTTGTGCGTCCGAAATGTTTTGCGCAGCAGTTCTGTAAAGAACATTCACTACAACTGGAATTTCGATTTTTCCATTTACCAAACGGCCTGTAAAATTTGAACCTGCATGTGTTGCAGTAAAAGTTTCAATTTCGTTCATTCTAATAGCCAATGATGGATCAGCTTTTAATTGCGCTTCTAAAACGTCTTGTGTTGCGCATCCTCTTCTAGAAGCAACACTCGCATCTGGATTAGCAGAATCTGCTGATTGGTCATTTTGACAAGCAAATAGCATTAAGGCTACAAATGTGGTAATAATAACTTTTTTCATAATAATTTGGGTTTTTTGTTATAAAATTGTTGATTAGTTAAACATTGCAGCAATTTTATAACAAAAAAATATTGTAGAAAAATATTACAAAGAATATTTTGTCAGAAATTTTACGAACCCTTACAAACGCTGATTCCTACAAAATTTAGGTAAAAAATATTAATAAGTTTTTTCTTTCTTTTGTGTTTTTGAAATGCATTTCGTCGTGATTATCTGTAGTTTATCGATAATTTAAAACGAGTAAATTGATTTAAAAATGAAATAAAATGAACAGAAAGAGAATTTTTTACAAAGAAATAATCTCATAAAGTGCAATACTCGCAGCCTGAACCACATTCATACTGCTGTTTTTGCCAAACATATTGATATGCACGATTTGATGAGAAAGTTTTAGAAGCTCTTCAGATATTCCGTTGATTTCGCTTCCTATTAAAAGCGCTATTTTTTTATTTTTAGGAATAGTAACTTCTTTTAAAGGTTTGCTATTTGAAGCGATTTCTAGAGCGATAATTTCAAAATCATTATCCAAAAGAAAAGATTGAAGTTCAGTAAAATCTTCAATGACAGAATGTGCTACATGAAGATGTGTGCTTCGTGAAGTTTTATTTATTTTACGAGGCGTAAGCGGAATATCTTTTCCGAAAAAGATAATATTTTCGACTCCGAAAGCTTCAGAAATTCTAAATAAAGAACCAATATTCTGCTGAAAGTAAATATGATCGCAAACTAAAGTTATAGGAAATGTTTTTCTTTCAAATTGATTTTCTTCGTGAGTCAGCTGCATTTTTTGTTAGTGAAAAGTGATTAGTAATTAGTGATTAGTAATTAGTAAATAGTGTTGAGAGTGACGTTGTTTTTTCTTAATTGATAATTACTAGTTACTAATGACTTGTGACTAGTCACTAATTTGTAAATATATAATTGATAATGTTTGCGCCCATTTTTAAGGCTTTGTCTCTTACGTTTGCTGGATCATTATGAACTTCGGGATCTTCCCATCCGTCTCCTAAATCACATTCGTAAGTATAAAGTAAAACCAGCTTATTGTCTATAAAAATTCCAAATGCCTGCGGACGCGTTCCGTCGTGTTCGTGAATTTTCGGCAATCCGTTAGGGAAAGGAAAAGGTTTTTGAAAAATAGGATGATTCGCTGGAATTTCGACTAAACTATTATTTGGAAATATCTTTTTGATTTCTTTTCTAATAAATTGATCCATTCCGTAATTGTCATCAATATGCAGAAAACCACCAGCAGTTAGATAATTTCTCAAGTTTGTTACGTCGGCATCACTAAAAACTACATTTCCGTGTCCCGTCATGTGTACAAACGGATACGAAAATAAATCTGGATTGCTTGGTTCTACAGTCGAAGGTTTGTTTTTGATGCGGGTATTAATATTAGCATTGCAAAAGCTAATTAGGTTAGGCAAAGAAGTAGGATTTGCATACCAGTCGCCACCGCCGCTGTATTTAAGCAAAGCAATTTCTTGTGAAAAAGAAGAGATTGAAAAAAGGAATAATAGGTAAAATATTTTTTTCATGTAAGTTTTAAATATCTTGTTTTCGCATTTTTTGTCATTTCGGCGAAGGAGAAATCACACTAGAAATTCCGCATAGTTTGCCGCCAATCTTTGTGTAATCGAGTGAGATCCTTCGTTCCTCAGGATGACAAACTTTGCGGTTAATTATTCATTAAAAAACACAACACTATGGCAAGCTACAATAGCAGCTGTTTCTGTTCGTAAACGTGTATTTCCTAAAGTTACGGGCTTGTAATTGTTTTCTAATGCCAATGCAATTTCTTTTTCAGAAAAATCACCTTCAGGACCAATTAAGATCGTAACATCTTCGTTGGGTTTTAAAACCTCTTTCAGCGATTTTTTGTCTGTTTCTTCGCAATGTGCAATTAGCCGTAAGCCATTTTGCTTTTGCTTAATAAATTCTTTAAACGAAATAGCTTCATTTAATTTCGGAAGAAATGTTTCGTTGCATTGTTTCATTGCCGAAAGAATGATTTTTTCAAAACGATCTCGGTTAATCACTTTTCTTTCAGAACGATCACAGAAAATCGGAGTAATTTCCTGAATTCCAATTTCGGTAGCTTTTTCCAGAAACCATTCAAAACGATCGTTCATTTTAGTTGGCGCAACAGCCAAATGCAAATGAAATTTTGGTTTTTCGGCATTCGTAATGTTAAGGACTTCAACAATACATTTATTGTCTGAAGCCAATGTAATCTGAGTTTCAAACAATAGCCCAGAACCATTGGTAACATGCAGAATATCTGCATCTTTTTTTCTAAGGACTTTTATAATATGACGGCTTTCTTCCTTGTCAAAAGAAAAGCTTTCGGTTGTTTCGTCTATATTCGGATTAAAAAATAACTGCATGATTTAAAATTCGATTCTTGCTTTAGAAACCACAGCAGAAGTTTCAAAACGATTAGATAAGTATTTTTGGTATCCTACAATTCCAATCATTGCAGCATTGTCTGTTGTATATTCAAATTTCGGAATAAAAGTTTTCCAGCCATATTTGCTTTCGGTCTCTTTCAGCGTATTTCTAATTCCTGAATTTGCCGAAACTCCACCGCCAATTGCAATTTGTGTAATTCCGGTTTCTTTTACAGCTAATTTTATTTTATCCATCAAGATTTCGATAATCGTATGCTGAATAGAAGCACAAATATCGTTTAGATTTTCTTCAATAAAATTCGGATTCTGCTGTTTGTTCTTTTGAATGAAATATAAAATAGCTGTTTTTAATCCAGAAAAGCTAAAATCTAATCCCGGAACTTTAGGTTTTGTAAAAGGAAAAGCTTTCGGATTTCCTTCTTTCGCATATTTATCAATCAAAAGCTCGCCAGGATAGGGAAGTCCAAGAATTTTAGCGCTTTTGTCAAATGCTTCACCGACAGCATCATCGGTAGTTTCTCCGATAATTTCCATATCAAAAAAACTATTCACTTTTACAATCTGCGTATGTCCTCCGCTAATGGTTAAAGCTAAAAAAGGAAATTCTGGTTTATCATATCCTTCTTCATCAATAAAATGAGCTAAGATATGAGCATGCATATGATTTACAGCAATTAGCGGCACATTTAAAGCCAATGACAATGATTTGCTGAAGGAAGTCCCCACCAATAAAGAGCCCATTAATCCTGGTCCTTGCGTAAACGCGATTGCGCTTAACTGTTCTTTTTGTACATTTGCTTTACGAAGTGCAGCATCTATTACAGGGACAATATTCTGCTGATGTGCTCGGGAAGCCAATTCAGGAACAACACCTCCGTATTGATTATGAATTAATTGATTGGCAACAACATTTGACAATACTTTGTCGTTATGTAAAACCGCGGCAGCAGTATCATCGCATGAACTTTCGATGGCTAGAATAAAAACCTCTGGATTTTGCATATAAAGGCACAAATTTTGAATTATATTTGACAAATCAAACGATTATATTTCTTTGATTTAAGCAGTGCCCCAAAATTAAAGAATTTTTATCAAAAACAGCCGTACTTTGTCTGTTCAAAATAAATTAAAAGAAAACTAAAATTAAAGAAGCTATCAAAAAAGTAAAAAAAATAATATCACGAATCCTAATGGGGTTGCTTTTACTTTTGTTAGCGCTTGCTATCATATTATCTCTTCCTGTCGTTCAGACACAGATTGCCAATTATGTTACCAACTCATTAAACGAAGATTACAAGGTTAATATTAATGTTGAAAAAACGGCAATCAATATTTTTGGCGGAGTAAAATTGAAGAATGTAACGATTTTAGATCATCATAAAAAAACGATGATTTATTCGGATATCATTACTACCGATATTGCCAGTTTTAGCAGATTGTTAGACGGAGATTTAATTTTTGGAGATTTGCGTTTAACAGGTTTGATTTTTAATCTGAAAACCTACAAGGGAGAAGACGAGAACAACATCAATAAGTTTATTCAAGCTTTTGAGGTAGAAAATACGCCAAAGAAAAAATCAACAAAACATTTTCTTTTAACTGCTAAAAACGCTTACATCGAAAAAGGAAGGTTTTCTGTTGTTGATGAAAATAAATCTACACCTCAATTTCTGGATTTTACAAAGCTAAATGCCTATATCAGTGAGTTTAAATTGTATGGGCCAGATGTAAATACAAACATTCACCGGTTTTCTTTTATGGATCACCGCGGTTTGTATGTTTCTAATTTTGCGGGAAAATTTAGTTATACTAAAAAACAGATTAAGGTTGAAAATTTGGCTATTAAAACCAAAAGATCTTCTATTTACGGTTTAGCTATTTTAAATTATAAACCGTCAGATTTTCTTGATTTTACAGATAAAGTTCGATTTAATGTTGTGATAGATTCGTCTTCTATTGCAACAAACGATATCCGTTATTTTTATGATGGTTTAGGAAAAAATCAGCATTTTAAACTGAAAACAAAACTAGATCTGTCCGTTGAATAATATGACACTTACAAAGTTAAGATTGAGCGATACAAACGGATCAAAAATTAACGGGACAATCAATTTTAGAAATCTTTTAGGCAGCAAAGAGCAGAAGTTTTCTATGGATGGAAAATTTGATAAACTGCTTTCTAGTTATGATGATTTAGTGATTTTGCTTCCAGGAGTTTTAGGTAAAAAACTTCCGATCGAAATGAAGAAAATTGGTAAGTTTAATATTGTTGGAAAAGCAAAAGTAACGACCACAGAACTAGAAACAGCTTTTAAAATTGCTACCGATATCGGAAACGGACAGGTTGATCTTCATATGAATAATATGGATTTCATTGATCGAGCTTCTTATTCTGGGAATATCATTTTGACGAATTTTGATGTCGGAACTGTTTTAAGTAGAAAAGATATTGGCAGAACTACATTGAATCTTGATGTGGATGGAGTTGGTTTTACCGAAAAATATTTGAATACGGTTATTAAAGGAGATATTGCGAAACTGGATTATAATAAATACACCTATAATAATATAGTAGTAAATGGAAACTTTAAGCTTCCTTATTATAAAGGGCAAATTGCGATAAACGATCCAAACCTGAATTTAAGTTTTGATGGTTTGCTGGATTTGAGCAAAAAAGAGAATCGTTATGATTTTCATATCAACGTTGAAAATTCTGATTTGCGAAAACTTAAGTTGGTCAAAGATTCGATTTCGCGTTTTAAAGGAGATGTTGTCGTTCAATTAACTGGAAATTCTATCGAAAATCTGCAAGGAGACATTTTTATTAATGATGCAGAATATGAAAACCCAAAATCGACTTATGTTTTTGATCAAGTGAATTTGAACTCCAGTTTTGATGCCGATCGTTTGAGAACCATCACGATTAGTTCGAATGATGTGGTCGACGGAAAAATTGTGGGTAAATTCAGATTTGATCAATTGGATAAATTGGTAATGAATTCTGTCGGTAGTTTGTATACCAATTACAAGCCTTATAAAGTTAGAAAAGGGCAGTTTTTACGATTTAATTTCCGTGTTTACGATAAAGTGGTTGAAATGCTTTATCCGCAAATTAATATTGATTCCTCTACCGTTGTGCGCGGAAAGATAGATTCGGATTTGCAAGAATTTAAATTTCGTTTCAGATCTAAAAAAATTACCGCAGACAAAAACACCTTTGATAATATCCGTATTAATATAGATAATAAGAACCCGCTTTATAATGCTTATGTCGAATTAGATAGTATTAAGACACCTTATTATAAAATACGTGATTTCAATTTGATTAATGTTACGGCAAATGATACTCTTTATGTGCGTTCGGAGTTTAAAGGAGGGAATAAGGGCGAGGATTACTTTAATCTAGATTTATACCATACGATAGACAAGAGTAAAAACAACATTGTCGGGATCAAGAAATCTGAAATGAAGTTTAAGGATTATATCTGGTACTTAAATGAAGATGCTGAAAAAGATAATCAGATTATAATTGATCAATTTTTTAAAAATTTCACATTTGATAATATCGTTTTATCTCACGAAAACCAAAAAATTGATTTAAATGGAGTTATTAAAGGGACAGATTATAAAGATCTCCAACTGACCTTTGAAGATGTTGATATTAATAAAATTACACCTGTAAATTCCAAGTTTGTATTTGATGGTAATTTGAATGGAAATGTCAATTATAAGCAGAATAAAAATGTTTATCAGCCCACGGCATCCATAAAAATCGATCATCTGGTTATGAATAAAACAGAATTGGGTACGCTTAATTTTGATATTTCTGGAGATGAAAGCTTTAAAAAGTTTACGGTTAATTCATCGATTCAAAATGGTTTTACCGAATCGTTTATGGCCAACGGAACTTTTGCAGTAGAGAATAAAGAAACAATTATGGATATGAGCCTGAAACTTGAAGGTTTCAATTTGGCTACATTAGGAACTATCGGTGGAGATGTTTTATCGAACGTTCGTGGTTCTGTTTCTGGAAATGCTGCTGTTATTGGGAATTTGAAAAAACCAGAAATTAACGGTCGTTTGTATGTAGAAAAAGCAGGAATGACCATTCCGTACCTCAATACAGATTACGAACTTAGCGATAGAACGGTAATTGATTTAACAAATGAGAAATTCTTGTTTAGGAATAATCAGTTGACAGATACTAAATACAACACAAAAGGTTTGTTGAACGGAAGTATTGAACATAATAATTTTGGAGATTGGAAATTAGATTTGAATATTACTTCTAAACGATTAGTAGCGCTCGACACAAAGGATAGTGATGATGCAGCCTATTTTGGTACGGCATTTATAAACGGATCGGCCAGCATAAAAGTGTCCTGTTGATGCTCTGCTTATTAAGGTAGACGCAAAATCTGAAAAAGGAACCGAGGTTAAGATTCCGATTAATAATACTCAAAGTGTTGGAGAAAGCAGCTGGATTCATTTTGTAACACCAAAAGAAAAGTACAATCTAGCCAATGGAATCGTCGAAAAAACCAGAGATTATAATGGACTTGAGCTAGAATTTGATTTTGATATTACGCCAGATGCCGAAGTAGAAGTTATTCTAGATCGAAATTCGGGTCATGGTATGAAAGGAAAAGGATATGGATCGCTTTTGTTTAAAATTAATACTTTGGGTAAGTTTAATATGTGGGGGGATTTCCAGGCATACGAAGGAACTTATAACTTTAAATATGGCGGACTTATCGATAAAAAGTTTACAGTTAAAAAAGGAGGTTCTATTATATGGGAAGGAAATCCAATGCGTGCCCAGCTGAATTTGGAAGCCGTTTATAAAACGCAGGCCAATCCAGCGGTGCTTTTAGATAATACTTCTTCATTTAATAAAAAAGTTCCTGTAGAAGTTGTTATCGGGTTGAGAGGAGATTTGGCTAGTCCAGAACCTAATTTTGATATTCAGTTTCCATCGGTTAGTAATGTTTTAAAATCGGAGATACAGTATAAATTGGATGATAAAGATATTCGTCAGACACAAGCGCTTTATTTATTGTCAACGGGTTCCTTTATGAGTACCGATGGATTCAGCCAAGGAGATTTCTCTGGAACATTAACAGAAACGGCTTCGAGTCTACTGGGTGGAATTATCAAATCGGATAATGATAAAGTAAACATCGACTTAAATTATATTGCAGCAGATAGAAGAACAGGGCAGGAGGTTGACGGTCAGTTTGTGGCCAATATATCATCTCAGGTAAATGAACGAATTACAATTAATGGTAAATTGGGAGTTCCTGTTGGAGGTGTAAACGAATCGGCTATTGTGGGAGATATTGAGATTTTGTATCGTGTAAATGAAGATGGCACGATGAACCTTCGCTTATTCAATAAAGAAAATGATATTAATTATATAGGACAAGGAATTGGTTATACGCAAGGAGTCGGTATTTCGTACGAAGTAGATTTTGATACCTTTAGCGAGCTTGTCAATAAGCTGTTTAAAAGCCATAAAATTGAAAAAGCAGTAAAAGGTTCTTCTGCCGATCAAATGCAGGATTCTTATTTAAATCCGGATTATATGAATTTTACAAGTAAAAAAGATTCGGAGAAAAATAAAAAGAAAGCAAAAGAAGACGAGGAGAAAAGAAAGAAAGAAGAAGAAAAGAAGAAAAAGGAACAGTCGCAAACACAAACTCCAAATAATAACAATCAGGGGCTGATTCCAGACAACGATTATTAACACTTTGTTAAAAATAGACATTTATAAAACCATTATTCTCGATAATGGTTTTTTTTGTGCTAAATTTAGGCGCTCTAATAGAATTTTCCAAGTGAGCGGTAAATTCTGATTTTTATAACACTTCATCAGGGTATTGTTAATTTTGACGATTTAATTAAAAAAATACGGTTTTATTATTTTTAATGAAATTTTTTCCTAGAAAAAACTTATTAACGAAAACGTTTGAATTTAACAGATTTTATTAATTTATGATAATCGTAACCCGAAAAGTGCTGAATGTTTGCTAATTTTACACTTTAATACTTAAATAATGCCAAAAACAATAAAAAAAGTAGGTGTTCTTACCTCAGGAGGAGATTCACCTGGAATGAATGCTGCAATACGATCAGTTGTTCGAACTTGCGCATACCATAATATAGAATGCATCGGAATTTATAGAGGGTACCAGGGAATGATTGAAGGTGACTTCAAAGAAATGGGACCACGAAGCGTAAATAATATTGTAAACAAAGGTGGAACGATCTTAAAATCGGCTCGTTCAGTTGAGTTTAGAACCCCTGAAGGTAGAAAGAAAGCGCACGAAAACCTAGTTAAGGCTGGTGTAGATGCTTTAGTTGTTATTGGTGGTGATGGTAGTTTTACTGGAGGATTAATTTTTAATTCAGAATTCGATTTCCCAATAATGGGAATTCCGGGTACAATTGATAATGATATTTATGGTACAAGTTTTACTTTAGGGTACGACACGGCTTTAAATACTGTTGTAGACTGTATCGATAAAATTAGAGACACAGCAAGTTCTCATAACCGTCTTTTCTTTGTAGAGGTTATGGGTAGAGATGCGGGTCACATTGCTCTTAACGCTGGTATTGGTGCAGGAGCAGAAGAAATTCTTATTCCTGAAGAAGATTTAGGTTTAGATCGTCTTTTAGATTCACTTCAAAAAAGTAAAGCATCAGGAAAATCATCTAGTATTGTTGTAATTGCGGAAGGAGATAAAATTGGTAAAAACGTATTTGAATTAAAAGATTATGTTGAAGCTAATTTACCAGAATATGATGTACGTGTTTCCGTATTAGGACACATGCAGCGTGGTGGTTCTCCATCTTGCTTTGATCGTGTTTTGGCAAGCCGTTTAGGAGTTAAAGCAGTTGAATCTTTAATTGAAGGAAAATCTAACTATATGGTTGGACTTCGTGAAGATAAAGTGATCTTAACGCCGCTTGAGCAAGCTATCAAAGGTAAATCAGAAATTGATAGAGAATTATTAAGAGTGTCTGACATCATGTCGACATAACCAATATAAAGTTTAAAAAGAGAGAGAAGTTTATTGTGAGGAAATTAGACTTTGAATTAGTGTAATAAAAACAAAAGCAAAAAATTTAGTAAAATGTCAAAAGTAAAATTAGGAATAAACGGATTTGGACGTATCGGAAGAATCGTTTTTAGAGAGTCTTTCAATAGAGATAATGTAGAAGTTGTTGCAATCAATGACTTGTTAGACGTAGACCACTTAGCTTATTTATTAAAATATGATTCAGTTCACGGTCGTTTCAACGGAACTGTAGAAGTTAAAGAAGGAAAACTATATGTAAACGGAAGAAACATCCGTATCACTGCAGAAAGAAATCCTGCTGACTTAAAATGGAACGAAGTTGATGTAGATGTAGTAGCTGAATGTACTGGTATCTTCACAACTATCGAAACTGCAAGCGAGCACTTAAAAGGTGGTGCTAAGAAAGTTATCATTTCTGCTCCTTCTGCTGATGCTCCAATGTTTGTAATGGGAGTTAACCACGAAACTGCTAAAGCTTCTGATTTAGTTGTTTCTAACGCTTCTTGTACTACAAACTGTTTAGCTCCATTAGCTAAAGTTATCCACGATAATTTCGAAATTGTTGAAGGTTTAATGACTACTGTTCACGCAACTACTTCAACTCAAATGACAGCTGACGGACCTTCTAGAAAAGACTGGAGAGGTGGACGTGCTGCTGCAATCAACATCATTCCTTCTTCAACAGGTGCTGCTAAAGCGGTTGGAAAAGTTATCCCATCTTTGAATGGAAAATTAACTGGAATGTCTTTCCGTGTACCTACTGCTGACGTTTCTGTTGTAGATTTAACTGTAAAAGTAGCTAAAGAAACTACTTACGAAGAAATCTTAGCTGTATTGAAAAAAGCTTCAGAAAACGAAATGAAAGGTATTTTAGGATATACTGAAGATGCAGTTGTTTCTCAAGACTTTATTTCAGATAAAAGAACTTCTATCGTTGATGCTGGTGCAGGAATCGGTTTAAATTCGACTTTCTTTAAATTAGTTTCTTGGTATGACAATGAGTACGGATACTCAAGCAAATTAATCGATTTATCTGTACATATTGCAGGTTTAAAATAATAATATATATTTTTGCAAAATCCCGTTACTTTACAATAACGGGATTTTCTTATTTTGTTACTTCTATAATTAATGTAAAAAGTACACTTTTAAATTAAGAATAGAGAAACCTAATTCCAAAAACGAAACAAATGAAATTAATAGTTGACAGTGGATTTACTAAAGCCGATTGGATTGCGATAGATGATAATGGAAAAGTATTATTCACAACACAAACTTTAGGATTAAATCCTGAAATTCTAGACGAGCCAGAAATTATCGAAAGATTAAATGACCGTTTTGATATCTTACAAAATAAAAAAAATGCTACACATTTATTCTTTTACGGTGCCGGATGTGGTACTGATAGAATGAAAGAGTGGTTGAAAAGAATTTTTCAAGAATATTTTTCTAACGCAATTGTAGACGTTCAAGAAGATACTTATGCAGCTGTTTATGCAACAACTCCAAAAGGAGAAGAGGCAATAGTTTCAATCTTAGGAACAGGTTCTAACTGCAGTTATTTTGATGGAAAAGTATTGCACCAAAAAGTACAATCATTAGGGTATATTGTTATGGATGATTGTAGTGGTAATGTTTTTGGAAAAGAATTAATTAGAAAATACTATTTTAATAAAATGCCTAAAGAATTGGCTGTTGAACTTGAAAAAGAGTACGACGTTGATCCGGATTTTATTAAAAACAAATTATATAAAGAACCAAATCCTAATGCTTATTTAGCTACTTACGCTAAATTCTTAATTAAGCATAAAGACACTGAGTTCTGTAGAAAAATCATCTTCAAAGGAATGAAGTCTTTCGTTAAGAATTACATCAAACAATTTGATAACTGCAAAGAAGTTCCAGTACATTTTGTTGGTTCTATTGCATTTTACTTGAAAGACGAATTACAAGAGACATTTAACAAATATGAACTTCAATTGGGTAATGTTTTAAGAAGGCCTATTGACGGATTAATTGCTTACCATGTCGCTAATCAATAGTTCTGGTTTTATGGAAATTGCCATTATTGCTCATGATGGAAAAAAAGCTGATTTAATTGATTTCCTAATCAAAAATGAAGCTGTTTTGCACAATGAAAAAATAAGGCTTATTGGTACTGGTACTACGGGAGGAAAAGCAGAAGCTGCGGGGTTTAAAACTCAAAGAATGCTATCTGGAACCTCTTGGAGGCGATGCGCAAATTGCAGGAAGAGTAGCGGAAGGAATTACTCAGATGGTTTTCTTTTTTAAAGATCCTTTGTCAAGTCATCCGCATGAAGCAGATATTAATATGCTAATTCGTGTTTGCGATGTCCATAATGTGCCGCTGGCAACCAACGAAGCAACGGCACAATTATTATTAGATGCTATCGCACAGCGATTATAGAAATTTCTACATTAACATTTTTTGGCAAACAAGCCACTTGAACCGTTTCACGAGCTGGAGCGGTTTTTTCGTTAAAATAAGAACCGTAAATGGTGTTTATTGCTCCAAAGTTATTCATGTCCATAATGAAAATAGTAGACTTAACAACATTCTCAAATGTCATGTCTGCTGCTTCAAGAATAGCGGCAATGTTTTTCATAACCTGATTTGTCTCGTCATTAATGTTGTCTGTAATCAATTCTCCTGACTCAGGATTGATTGCAATTTGTCCAGAAGCATAAAGTGTGTTTCCAGATAATACGGCTTGATTATAAGGCCCGATTGGAGCCGGAGCTTTCTCGGTGAAAATGATCTTTTTCATAATAAAATTATTTTGATTCGAAAGTATATTATCTATTTGAAACGCTTCGTTTGTTCCATTTGATATCGCTAAGCATACCAGATTTAATTCCGATGAAGAAGTTCCAGTTAGAATTTGTACCCAAAGGCTGCCAGTTAAAGGCCATTCTCCAGCTTAATAAATCTCTTTCAAAACGGAATTGTGTAAAGGTAACTCCTTTTTGCACAAAATCGTATCCTGTAGAAACTCCAGCTTTCCATTTAGGAGTAAGATCGGTATTAATAGAAACCATGATCGAGTTTCCAGAAATAGTGCTTTCTCGTTTGATGTTTGAATAGGTTAACGAATAGGCAAGTGTCATATCCCACGGAACTTTCGAATTGAAGAATTCTGTGATTACATCATCTTTTTCGGGTTCATTGGCAAACTGGCTGTTACGGCTGTCATTTAAGTCGGTATTGGTACCAAATAAGTCATCGCTTCGACCTCCGTTTCGCTGACTCTGTGTGTTTTGTTCTTTTTCTTTTCCGCTTCCTTTATTCGAGAATGAGTAGTTTACAGTTACGTTTGCACTTGTCATTCTGAATAAACTTCCGCCATTGTCAATGTTGAATTTGTCAATTTTGTTACCACCATTATCAATCGCATAAGGATCTAATGTGGCACCAAAGTTCATATTCATTTTATTGTCAAAAAACTGTGTTCCACCACTAACTAATACAGGCTGCCATCCAAATGTTGATTTTCCGTCAGCATTAAAATTGTAGCTTGTGCTAAAGTTTAAGTTGTTTAACAGCATTATTTTTTTAGGTTCTGTTTTTGTGCTGTCTCGATCTCTTACTTTAGCTTCAAAAGTATTGCTCAAAGCAAAACCAACAATGTTTGAATTGTCTTTTCCTGGCGATCCATATATTCCGCTTTCAAATCGCGTATACTCAGAAGTAATTCTACCAGAAGCATCTACAGCATACGTATCGTAGTATTTTTCAAAACTTGGAGTATAGGCATAAGTTACACTCGGACGCATTACGTGTCGAATAGATTGGATTCTTTTATCGTCTCCAAAATTAAAAGTTCCGTAAATCGTCGTACCTAAATTGGTGCTGAAATTGTATGTTCTAAAGGAATCAAAGCCATTTACAGTTTTGTTAACTGTTTGTCCTTCTGTAGGGTCGTAAACTTTTTGAATCGTTTTATTTACCCATGTTTCTTGATAAGTTGTAGAAGCTCCCGCACTAAAATATTTGAAGATTTTAAAGTTTGTGCTTAACGGAATAGTCTGCTGCAACCCTAATTGCGCATCATCAAACATTTGTGGTTTGAAAAACAGTGAATCTTTGGTTTTAAAATAGTTTTTACCGCTTACATTGTACTGTAAGTTGATGTTTTTGATTAATCCCTTTTTAACGCCATTCTTTCCAACAAAAGGATAAATACGGTCAATACTTCCCTGTAAAGACGGAAGCGTCATAATAATGTCTTCTGTTTGCGTATTTTGACTATGAGTTGCAGATAACGCAATACGGGAACCTGGGATCGTATTAAATGTTTTATTATACGAAATAGAAGAGCTTAATGTGTTATTTAAGTTCGATCCAATATTGGCTTGGTTGATAGACTGTTTAAAGTACTTACTACTACCCATGTTGACAGAAGCAGAGAAAGTAGAATTAGGGTTCGATTTTGTGTCTTTAGAATGCGACCACTGAATATTGTAGATGCTTTGTTTCGAATAATCTGGATAACCACGTTCGCTGCTAATTAAATTTTCAAAACGAATGTTCACATTTCCTCGATACTTATATCTTGTCGCATATGCAGATTCAAATCGCATGGCGTAACTTCCGTTGGTATAATAATCACCAAGTACGGTTAAATCGTAATTGTCGCTTAAAGCAAAGTAATAACCTCCATTTTGCAATGAAAATCCACGTGTGTTAGAATCGTTGTAACTCGGAATGATAATACCCGATACGCTTTTTTCCTTGCTTAAAGGGAAAAAACCGTAAGGTAATGCTAGTGGAGTAGGAACATCGGCAATTACCATTTGCGTTAAGCCTGCGACAATTTTTTTGCCTGGAACAAACTTAATTCTACTTGTTTGGAAATAGTATTCAGGATGATCGATATCTTGAGCAGTCGTAATACGTGCACCCTTTAAAAAGTATACAGAGTCGTTTTCTTTTTTAGTAACAGAAGCCTTAATGTTTAATTCTCCTTGTTTTGTTCTTGAATTATAAATTAAAGCCTTTTTTGTTTTAAAATTAAAGCGAATAGAATCTGGTTGCACTTCGCTTGATCCCTGTTTGAAATTAGGATATTGAGTTAATACTCCTGCAGAATCTTTAATTCTTCCGGCGTAAACTTCGTCTTTTTCATAATTAAGAACAATTATACCAGATTTTAATTCGACATCTTTATAGTATAATTCCGCTTCATTGTATAAGGTGATCAGCTTTTTTTTCTGATCAATTTTAGCATAGTCTTTTGCTTTGTACCTTACTTTTCCATCCAAAAAAGTCTTTTTGGGTTTAACAGTATCTAGTTTTATGGTGTCTGTAATGGCAGGATTTTCCTTATCTGTTTGTTTTACAGCAGGTAAAGGCTTTTTTTTGTTTTTTATTTCTTGCGAGTATAAATTACCACAACCTATAGTTAGGAAAAATGATATTAAAACGATATTAAATAAGTTTGTGTGCAAAGGTTTAAATGCTATTTTTGTAAAATTATGGCTTGTTTTTTGACATGTCAAACTTACATATAATTTTTTGGCAAAAATAATCAATTCTAAAAATTATAACAGCTGCATTTTATTAAAATTAACTTTTAGATTTATGAATAGAATTAACAAATTTAAGGTAATATTTACTTTATTTCTAATAATATCGTCCTTTTATGCTCAGAGTCAGTCAAATGTGTTTAAGGTAACACTTGACGCGGGCCATGGAGATCATGACTTTGGAGCGGTTTATAGCGGACGAATTGAAAAGAATATTGCTTTAGCTATTGTTTTGAAAGTGGGGAAGATTTTAGAGCTTAATCCTAATGTTAATGTAATTTATACTCGTAAAACAGATGTTTTTATAGATTTAGTTGAAAGAGCTAATATTGCTAACCGTGCAAATTCAAACATTTTTGTTTCTATTCACTGTAATGCAAATAAAAATACGGCTGCCGACGGTACAGAAACTTATGTAATGGGTTTAAGTAAAGTAGCATCAAACCTTGAAGCGGCGAAAAAAGAGAACTCTGTAATTACATTAGAGAAAGACTATAAACGTAAATATGAAGGTTTCGACCCAAATTCTCCAGAGTCGATGATTGGTATGACTTTGATGCAGGAAGAATATTTAGACAATAGCATTACGCTTGCGACTAAAATCGAGGAAAATTTTGAGAAATTAGGAAAAAAACTTCGTCACGGAGGAGTGAAGCAAGCTCCTTTTATGGTACTTCATAAAGCTTATATGCCTAGAGTTTTGGTTGAAACAGGATTTGTATCGAACCCAACAGAAGGTAATATCCTGAATTCTGAAGAAGGCCAAGACGATATTGCAAGAGCAATTGCAGAAGCTATTCTAAGTTATAAACGTGAATATTTTGGGACAGGAGCGGAAGCTACTGAGAGTCGGCCAGTAAGAGATACTACGCCTGCAAAACCAAAAACAACTACTCCAGTTGCTGTAGCGAAGAATGCTCCAAAAGGAACATTTTTTAAAGTACAGCTTATTGCAAGTATTAAAAAAACACCTTTAGAGCCTAAAAATTTTAAAGGATTGAAAAATGTAACAATGGTGTACGAAAATAATATTTACAAATATTTCTACGAAGAAACTCCAAGTTACGAAACAGCTCAAAAATATCTGCAAGAAGCTAAAGGTAAAGGATATGGCGCCGCATTTTTAGTAGCAACTAAAGATGGAGAAAAAATCAGTATTCAGGACGCGATTAAATAATAAGCGCAAGTTCGAATATTTATATTAATTTTGTACAAACACTTAGAATTTTGAAACTAACAAGAGAAATTAAAACGGCTATTTTAGTCATCGTATCTATTTTATTATTTATCTGGGGATATAGTTTTTTAAAAGGTAGAGATCTTTTTACTAATTATACTGTCTTATACGCTGAATATGATAATGTTGAGGATTTATCACCATCAGCTCCAGTAACACTAAATGGACTTGCAATTGGTAAAGTAAGTAAAATTACAATTGATGAAGTAACGGGTAAATTACTGGTTGAACTTCAGCTTAAAACAGATTTCCCAATTACGAAAAGCAGTACAGCGGCAATTTATTCTCCAAGTTTAATTGCAGGAAAACAAATTAAAATCATTCCGAATTTTGCTGATAAAGAATTAGCTGAAGACGGACAGAAATTAACTTCTACTGTCGAATTAGGTTTGACAGAGTCATTAGGAGGAAAAATTGAACCAATTCAGCAAAAGCTTGATAAAATGCTTTTGAATATTGATAATTTGGTTACCGGATTAAACAATACTTTAGATAAAAATACTCAAGAAAATCTAAAGAAAACAATTGCTGAATTAAGTCAGACAATGCAACAATTTCATAAAGCATCTGGAAGTCTTAACAATATCTTGGATACAAATAAAGGACAGATTAATGGAATGGTTACAAACTTCAATAAAATGTCTGGTAACTTCAATAAGATTTCAGATTCATTAAATAAAGCAGATTTAGGTAAAACAGTTCGCAATTTGAACCAAACTTTAGCTAAAGTTGATGTTTTAATGAACAACTTGAATTCTGGAAAAGGTACAGCAGGAAAAATACTTAACGATGAGGCTTTGTATAATAACCTGACTAAAACTTCAAAAGAGCTTGAATTGTTATTGCAAGATCTTCGTCTTTATCCAACTCGTTACGTAAATGTTTCTCTTTTTGGAAAGAAAAATAAACCATACGTAGCACCAACAGAAGAAACAAACTCAACAGATAAAAAATAATTATAAATGAGTTATTTAGATAATATTTTATTCGCAGTACTTCTTATAGTAGGTTTCGGTTTTTTTGCAGCGAGCGTAAAAAAAATCATCCGAAATATTAATTTGGGAGTCGATGTAGATCGAAAAGATAATCCTAAAGCTCGTTGGAAAAACATGGCATTGATTGCTCTTGGGCAATCAAAAATGGTGAGACGCCCTGTTGCAGGAATCCTTCATATTTTTGTATATGTAGGTTTCATAATAATTAATATCGAATTATTAGAGATTATTATTGATGGACTTTTTGGAACACATAGAGTTTTTGCGCCTTATTTAGGTGTGGTCTATGATGTTTTAATTGCTGCATTTGAAATATTGGCAATACTTGTAATTTTTGCTGTAGTTACATTCTGGATTAGAAGAAATGTAATTCGTTTGAAACGTTTTATCAATTCTGATTTGAATGGATTTCCAAAAAGTGATGCCAATTACATTCTGTATTTTGAAACAGTTTTAATGATTCTGTTTTTATTGATGAATGCTTCAGATTTGCATTTGCAGAATGTTCCAGGCGGATATTCTCATTTTCATAAAGCAGGAAGTTACCCAATAAGTCAATTTATTGCGCCAATTTTTAATGGTACATCTAATGAAACAGTTGGGTTGTTATTTGAAGTTTTCTGGTGGTTGCATATTGCAGGTATTTTAGTTTTTATGAACTATTTATACTTTTCAAAACACTTGCATATTCTTTTGGCTTTCCCGAATACGTATTTTGCAAACTTAAAACCAGAAGGACAATTTGATAATTTAGCTTCTGTTACAAAAGAGGTAAAATTAATGATGGATCCAAATGCTGATCCGTTTGCGGCAGCTCCGGTTGATGAAAATGCTGCTCTGAGTAAATTTGGTGCAAGCGACGTTCAGGATTTAAACTGGGTTCAGTTGTTAAATGCTTATACCTGTACAGAATGCGGACGTTGTACTTCTTCTTGTCCTGCAAATCAAACCGGTAAAAAATTGTCTCCACGTAAAATTATGATGGATACAAGAGATCGTTTGACTGAAGTTGGTAAAAATATTGATGCTAATAAAGGTGTCTTTGTTCCAGATAACAAAACATTATTAAACGATTATATCACGCCAGAAGAATTATGGGCTTGTACTTCTTGTAATGCTTGTGTTGAGGAATGTCCTGTAAATATTAGTCCGTTGTCTATTATTATGGATATGCGTCGTTATTTGGTGATGGAACAAAGTGCTGCTCCAATGTCATTAAATGCAATGATGACTAATATTGAAAATAACGGTGCACCGTGGCAGTACAGTCAGCAAGACCGTTTAAATTGGAAAAACGAGAATTAAGATTTATTGTTTAATCGGTTAGTTCTTTAACCGTTTAATGGATTTTAAAATAATATTTCGGTTTTACAGAATTGTCATTTCGCTTTTAGCGATTAAACAATTTTACGATTAACCGATTAAACAAAAGTGAGAGAAATGTCAGAAAATTTAGTAGTACCAACAATGGCAGAAATGCTTGCCGAAGGAAAACAGCCAGAGGTTTTGTTTTGGGTAGGTTGCGCAGGAAGTTTTGATGATAGAGCAAAAAAAATTACTAAAGCATTTGTACGAATCTTAAATCGTACCAATGTTTCTTTTGCAGTTTTAGGTACAGAAGAGAGTTGTACTGGAGATCCTGCAAAAAGAGCTGGAAATGAATTTTTGTTTCAAATGCAAGCCATGATGAATATCGAGGTTTTGAATGCTTATGAAGCTAAAAAAATCGTTACAGCTTGTCCGCATTGTTTTAATACATTGAAAAATGAATATCCGGAATTAGGTGGTAATTACGAAGTTATTCATCACACAGAATTCTTAAAATCATTAATTGATGACGGAAGATTAACTGTTGAAGGCGGACAATTTAAAGGTAAAAAAATTACGTTCCACGATCCTTGTTATTTAGGTAGAGCCAATAAAGTTTACGAAGCACCGAGAGATTTAATTCAGAAATTGGACGTAGAATTAGTTGAAATGAAACGTTCTAAAGCAAATGGATTATGCTGTGGAGCAGGTGGGGCACAAATGTTTAAAGATGCTGAACCTGGAAACAAAGAAGTAAATGTTCTTCGAACAGAAGATGCATTAGAAGTAAAACCAGACATTATTGCTGCGGGTTGTCCGTTCTGTAATACAATGTTAACGGATGGAATTAAACATGCTCATAAAGAGGGTGAGGTAAAAGTTATGGACGTTGCTGAGTTAATTGCAAATGCGCAAGATTTGTAGTCTGAGGTTCTAAGTTACTAAGATGCTAGGGTTCTAAGACTAAATCTTAAAATCTAAAATCAACAATCTAAAATCTAAAATTAAAAATGTATATACCTTTTGAAAATTTACCAGGTGAATCTAGAGTTTGGATTTACCAGTCGAACAGAAAATTTTCTGAGGAAGAGTTTTCTGAAATCGAAACAGATTTAAAAGCTTTTGTAGAACAATGGGCTGCACACGGCACAAGTCTAGAAGCTTCGTTTTTATTAAAATACAACCGATTTATAATATTGGCAGTAAATCAAGATGTCCAAGCCGCTACAGGTTGTTCTATTGATAGTTCTGTTGAATTTATTCAAAGTCTAGAGAAAAAGTACAACGTTGATTTATTGGATAAAATGAATGTTACTTTTAAAATTGGAGAACATATTGCACATAAACCATTAATTGATTTCAAGAAAATGGTAAAAGATAAATCAGTTTCTGAGAATACAATTGTTTTCAATAATTTGGTAAACAATATCGAAGAATTCAACGAGTCTTGGGAAGTTCCTGCTGCCGATAGCTGGCACAGCAGATTTTTCTAAGAATATTTAAAATATATTATAAGGCACAAAATTTAGATTTTGTGCCTTTTTTTATGGTTTCACGTCTCAAGTTTGAATCCTAACAGGTTTTTAAAACCTGTTAGGATTAGTTGTTTAAAGAACTTTGTCAAAGTTGGGGTAATAATGTTTACGAATTAAACCCGACAGGTTTTTAAAACCTGTCGGGTTTCGTTGCGCAATCTTTGTAAGTAAGAACTTTGTCAAAGTTTTAAACTTTGACAAAGTTGGTGAAGAAAGGTTCTTATGAAAAAGAAAACTTCTAATCTAGCCCCGATGGGAGCGGTATCTCCCGATTTAGAAAAACAAGGCTTTTCAGCCGTAGTTTTTGTTGATCGGGAATTTAGCGGACAGCGGGACTGCAAGTGGTTTTGAATAATATTGTTCTGCTCCTAAAAATATTTATCAACCAGTATTAATCTAATTTTGTCAAAAATCTAACAATTTAAACGGTTAATTAAACGCTATTTTTGAGTATTTTCGTAGAATTAAATTTTATACATGAAAATAGCAATCGTCTGTTATCCTACTTTTGGAGGTAGTGGTGTAGTAGCTACTGAGTTAGGTCTCGAATTGGCCAGAAGAGGACACGAAATACATTTTATTACATATAGTCAGCCAGTGAGATTGGCACTTTTGAATCCGAATGTTCATTATCACGAAGTAAACGTTCCTGAATATCCTTTGTTTCATTATCAGCCCTACGAATTAGCTTTGTCTAGTAAATTGGTTGATATGGTGAAATTGTACAAAATTGAGCTTCTGCACGTGCATTATGCCATTCCGCATGCTTATGCAGGTTATATGGCAAAACAAATGCTTAAGAACGAAGGGATTAATCTACCCATGATTACAACACTTCACGGTACCGATATTACGCTTGTTGGAAATCATCCTTTTTATAAGCCTGCGGTGACTTTCAGTATTAATAAATCAGATTATGTGACTTCGGTTTCGCAGAGTTTGAAAGATGATACGTTGAAATTGTTCAAAATCAAAAATAAAATTAAGGTAATTCCGAATTTTATTGAATTGGACAAAGTCAAAAAAGATCCAAACGCGCCTTGTCACCGTTATGTAATGGCGAATGAGAATGAGCGTATTATTACTCATATTAGTAACTTTAGAAAAGTAAAACGTATTCCAGATATTATTAAGATTTTCTATAACGTTCAGAAAGAAATTCCAGCTAAATTGATGATGGTTGGAGATGGCCCTGAGAAGGAAAAAGCTGAGATTTTATGTCAGGAATTGGGGATTTTAGACAAAGTGATTTTCTTTGGGAATAGCCATGAAATTGATAAAATCTTATGCATGACCGATTTGTTTTTACTGCCTTCAGAAACTGAAAGTTTTGGTTTGGCGGCATTAGAAGCAATGGCGTGTGGTGTTCCGGTAATTTCAAGTAATTCTGGAGGTTTGCCTGAAGTAAATTTTGATGGTTTTTCTGGATACTTAAGCAATGTCGGAAACGTTGAGGAAATGGCACAAAATGCATTGAAGATTTTAAAAGACGATGCGGTTTTAAGTCAGTTTAAGGCAAATGCTCTAGAAGTGGCTAGAAAATTTGACATTAAAAACATTTTGCCTAAATATGAAGCTTTATATCAGAAAGCAGTTGATGATTACAAATTGGAGAAGCACTAATTTAAAAGAATAAGATGAAAAAAGTAATTTCTGTTTTAGCGATTTTTGTTTTGATTTCGTGTGGAGTGAAGAAAGTTGGTAGTTCAAATACTGCATTGTACGAAGTTTTAACAACTCAATCTGATGGCGGTGGAAATATTAAGTTTTTTGAAATTTTGACCGAGCCAAATGAAATCAAAATGCTTGAAAATGATCCGCTTTTGGCGCATAAGATGAAGGATCCCGATATTCAGGATTACAATTATGTGATTCTAAATATGGGCGAAAAAAATACAAGCGGTTATTCTATTGATGTTGAAAAAGTAGAAGAAACAGATAAAAATATCATTATCACTGTAAAAGAAAATAGTCCAGCAAAAGATGCCATGACTATGCAGGTGATTTCATATCCTTATACGGTGGTGAAAATTCATTCTAAAAAAGAGATTATTATTAAGTAAAATATGTAAGGTCTGGGCTTCGACTCCGCTCAGCCTGACATTGATTGTTTCTTAGGAAGCGATTTCAAAGTTTGTCAGGCTGAGCGGAGTCGAAGCCTTTTTTTAGGCTAGAACTCTTCGATACAGTCTCAAACAAAAAAATAAAAAAAAACCTGTCGCTTTTAAACGACAGGTTTCTTCTTACAATTATTTTTTAATTTTAATTTAGAATCTAAATTTAACGCCTAAACCAACGTCAAATCCAAAATTGTCATCATCGTAGTAACCTGAACCAATTTCTGGTCTTGCGTCTAATGATAAGGTAAGTGGCACTTCTTTAAATCTATATTCTATACCGATATCTCCAGCTGCAAAAACATAAGTTCCGCTATCGCTGTATCTGTAATTGTTGTTGTAGTAATCGTGATCCCAAGCAGCTAGTCCTCCTCCGACACCAGCATACCAGTTAAAACCTCCGTCGATGTTCCAAACCCATTGGTAAAGGGCAACTCCTTTTATGGCGTCTACATCACTGCTGTTTCTCCATCCTAAATCGAATTCAAGTCTGTTTTTTTGATTTAATCCTAATTGGTAAGATATTTCTCCTCCAAATCCGTTGTTGTCTCCCAGACGTAATCCTAAAGCGTGTTTCGAAATTTCTTGTGATTGAGCCGTAAATGCTAAACCAAGAAGCATAAGGGCAGATAAAAGTATCTTTTTCATAAAAATGGTTAATTAATTTTTTTCAAATGTATTATATCAGTCAAATAGAGAACGTATAATATTTTTGAAAATTGTTATATAATTTTCATTTTTAGGAATTCCGACCGTTAAAATTCTTAAAAAACTGCTTCTGAGCTCTTTATTTAAGGATTATTGAAGAAATGAGCTGAGATGTGATAAGATCTTCCATTTCTAAAAGATTTTCTTCTTCAGCAAAGTTGCTAGCCTTGTAAGAGAAAAGCTTCCAGCGTTTTTTATGGTATTCTAAAGCAGTCAGATTTTCTACCCAATCACCAGAATTTAGGTATAAAGTAGAACCGTATTTATTTTCTTTGGTCATTATTTTTGGTTCATGAATATGTCCGCAGATAACATAATCGTAATTCTTTTCAATGGCTAGATCGGTTGCTGTGGTTTCAAAATCAGAAATAAATTTTACTGCTTTTTTAACGCTGGCTTTTATTTTTTTAGAAAAAGAATAAGGTTCGCGTCCTAATTTTGCCAGACACCAATTTGCAAATCGATTTGTTAGAATTAGATAATCGTAACCCAATCCGCCTAATTTTGCAATCCATTTTGAATGCTGAACCGAGGCGTCAAACACGTCTCCGTGAAAAATCCAGGCTTTTTTGTCGTCTAATTCTAAAACTAATTTATCAACTAGAGCAAAATTTCCCATGTTCATATCACTGAATTTTCGAAGGATCTCGTCGTGATTTCCAGTAATATAGTAAACTTTTGTTCCTTTAGAAGCCATTCCTATAATGCGCTGAATCACTCGTAAATGTGCTTTTGGGAAATACGATTTACGAAACTGCCAAGCATCAATTATATCGCCGTTTAAAACTAAAGTTTTGGGTTTAATGCTTGAAAGATAGTTGTTTAGTTCTTTAGCGTGACTTCCGTAAGTTCCTAAATGGACATCAGAAAGAATGACCAATTCGACATTTCTTTTTTTCAATTTTTCTTGATTTGAAGTTTTACAAATGAAAGAAAATTTGTGAAATTTAATTTTATTAAAAGGTTACCAAAAAGAGGGTAATTTTACCAAATTGTGATTTTTATCCCATTTAATGTTTCGTTAATAATACCAGTTTTAAATTTTTTAATTTAATTCATAAAACTTACATTTGCTCAAAACAAAACACAATGGCAGGAAATAGCTTCGGCACACTATATAAAGTAACTACATTTGGAGAATCTCACGGTGAAGCTTTAGGCGGAATTATTGACGGATGTCCTCCGGGAATACAATTAGATTTTGAAGCAATTGAACTAGATATGGCTCGTAGAAAGCCAGGTCAGTCGGCAATTGTAACACAAAGAAAAGAGCCAGATGCGGTTCAGTTTCTATCAGGAATATTTGAAGGAAAAACGACTGGAACTCCAATCGGTTTCATTATTCCAAATACCAATCAAAAATCAGACGATTACTCTCATATAAAAGATAATTACAGACCAAGCCATGCTGATTATGTTTACGATCAGAAATATGGTTTCCGCGATTATCGTGGTGGCGGAAGAAGTTCTGCAAGAGAAACAGCAAGTAGAGTAGTAGCAGGTGCAATTGCAAAGCAAATGTTGCCAGAAATTAAAATCAATGCCTATGTTTCTTCTGTTGGTCCAATTCACTTAGAAACACCATACCAAGAATTAGATTTTTCAAAAATTGAAAGCAATCCAGTACGTTGTCCAGATGAAAAATCTGCAGCGACTATGGAAGAATATATTCGAGAGATCCGCAAACAGGGAGACACTGTTGGAGGTGTTGTGAGTTGTGTAATTCAAAATGTTCCAGTTGGTTTAGGAGAACCAGTATTTGATAAACTTCATGCAGAATTAGGAAAAGCAATGCTTTCTATTAATGCAGTAAAAGGTTTTGAATACGGAAGCGGTTTTTCTGGATCTGAAATGAAAGGAAGCGAACATAACGATTTATACAATCCTGACGGAACTACAAAAACAAATTTATCAGGCGGAATTCAAGGTGGTATAAGCAACGGAATGGATATTTATTTCAGAGTTGCCTTTAAGCCAGTTGCAACTATTATGCAGACTCAAGATTCTTTAGATAATAAAGGAAACATTACACCAATGACTGGAAAAGGACGTCATGATCCATGTGTAGTGCCTCGCGCAGTGCCAATTGTTGAAGCGATGGCCGCAATTGTTTTGGCTGATTTTTATTTAATCAACAAAACATATTAATAAAAGGTAAGACAGTGAGGGTCTTATTATTTTAATAATTAAAAAATAAATTAATGCAAGAAGTTACAGAAACTAAAAAACAATCATTTCTTTCGGGATTAACAGGGCAAATTATAATTGCAATGGTTCTTGGAGCCATTTTAGGAATTATATTGCACAACACCATTTCGCCAGAATCAGCGCAGGCATTTAGCAGTAAAATTAAAATGCTGGCAACCGTCTTTATTCGTTTGGTGCAAATGATTATTTCTCCATTGGTTTTTACGACTTTGGTAGTAGGAATTGCGAAATTGGGTGATATTAAAACCGTAGGAAGAATTGGAGGAAAAGCTATTGGGTGGTTTTTTACAGCTTCATTTATTTCTCTTTTAATTGGATTGTTTTACGTAAATATTTTGCAGCCAGGTGTTGGTCTAAAACTAGATCACGTTGATATGGCAGCAGCTTCTGAGGTTACAGGTAAAACACAAAATCTGTCTTTTGATAATTTTGTTGAGCATATCGTGCCAAAAAGTATTGTTGAAGCGATGGCTACCAATGAAATTCTTCAGATTGTAGTTTTCTCTATTTTCTTCGGATTAGCAGCAGCTTCTTTAGGGTCGACAGTAAAGCCAATTATTAGTGCTTTTGATAAACTATCGCACATTGTTTTGAAAATGGTAAACTATGTAATGAAGTTTGCTCCAATTGGAGTTTTTGGAGCCATTGCAGGTGTGTTTGCTATTCGAGATGCAGAAGAATTGGTTATTACGTACTTCAAATTTTTCGGTTCGTTTTTAATTGGTATCGGTACGCTTTGGGCAATTTTAATTGTGATAGGATATATTTTCCTAAAAGGAAGAATGACAGAATTGCTAAGACGTATTACAGGGCCTCTAGCAATCGCTTTTGGAACTACAAGTAGTGAAGCCGTATTTCCTAAATTAACAGAAGAATTAGAAGGTTTTGGAGTAAAAGATAAAATCGTTTCTTTCATGCTGCCGCTTGGATATTCCTTTAACCTTGACGGAAGTATGATGTACATGACTTTTGCGAGCATCTTTATTGCCCAATTCTATAATGTGCATTTAGATTTAGGAACGCAAATGGCAATGCTTTTAGTTTTAATGCTTACCAGTAAAGGTATTGCGGGTGTGCCACGTGCCAGTTTGGTTGTCGTTGCGGCGACGTGTGGTATGTTTGATATTCCGATTGAAGGAATTGCATTAATTCTTCCAATTGACCACTTCTGCGACATGTTTAGAAGTGCAACAAATGTATTAGGAAATGCATTAGCGACTTCTGTTGTTGGACAATGGGAAAACAATAAAGAATAATAAAGAAACTGAGATTTTAATTTTTTTATCTTAGTTGTTGAAAATAATTTTTGAAAAGCTGTATTTTTTTATGAAATACAGCTTTTTTTTATTTTAAAGTGTATATTTGATCAAACTAGCCGATTGATGCCCCAAAAACGGATTTTGTTACTTTTACTCTTGATTCTGAATTGCTTTGCCAATTCGGCAATCGCGCAATCTAATTGTAATCTAGATCCTAAAATTGATAAGACTGTTAAGAAAGCACTTTTAAATTTTAGAGAATCTAATTTCGAAAAATCACTTATCTATTCTAGAGCTGCCTTAAATGCGGCAACAGTGCTAAAAGATTATTGTCTTACTGCTCGTTCTTACAATATTATTGCGGCCAACTATAATGAATTGGCAGAGTTTGATAAAGCGATTTTCTTCTACAAAAAGGGGCTGTATTATGCCAATAAAACCGATAACGATTCTATAAAATGTCTTCTCTATAATAATTTAGGGAATATGTATTGTTTCGAAAAGAAACAGTTTGATGAAGGAATCCGTAATTATAAAAAAGCAGTTGCTTATGCTTTGAAAATTAATGATTTGAAAGAGGTGTATTTTACCAATGTCAATATTGCTTGGGCGTATTTTGATATTGGAAACTTCAATCAAGGGCATCTTTTTTTGAAATATGTTAATAGTACGAAATTAAAATATAACGACGGATCGACAGAAGTTATAGTAGATATGCTGAACGGTATTTATGCTAGCCATAAAAATGACAACAAGGCTGCAAATGCTTACTTTTTGAGCGCTATTGAATCTGGAAAAAAGTGTCAAGAAAAAACAGATTTGGCACATGCATATTTAGAATATGCCCATTTCTTAAATAAAATCGATAAGCATAAAGAAGCTTACGAAGCGCTTGTTGATCATTATAATCTTTCTGATAATTTATATGATGTTAAAAAACTGAAAAAGGCTTCTCAAGCTGGTCTAAGTCTAGAATTGGACGAATATAAAAGGCAGATTGATAAAGTTGAGGGAGAAAAAGTAGAGCAATCTCAAAGTTTAAGAAAGTCAAAAATCATTGTGATTCTTTTTATTTTGATTTCGCTTATTCTTTTAATTTTAATTATCACACTGATAAAGAATATCAGATACAAGAAAAAACACAATTTAGAGCTTCTTAAAGCGAAAGAAATTGCAGAAGAAGCGTCCTTGCTCAAAACGCAATTTATATCGACTATAAGCCACGAATTGCGCACTCCGCTTTATGGAGTGGTCGGAATTACTAATATGCTGCTCGAAGAACATAAAGAAATTTCGAGAAGCCAGCATTTAAGTTCCTTAAAATTTTCTGCAAGATATCTATTGTCTCTCGTAAATGATATTTTGCAGATCAATAAAATTGAAGAGAACAAAATTGTGCTGGAGAATCTGACGTTTAATATTTCTGATGAAATTACCGTAATTAAGAATTCGCTTTCTTTTCTCTCACAGAAGAATAATAATAGCATTTCTATTGATATTGATTCTCATATTCCAGAGTATTTAATTGGAGATAAATTGCGCTTGGCTCAAATTTTAATGAATTTGGTCAGCAATGCCTTGAAATTTACCAAAGACGGACAAGTTGAAATTATAGTAAAACTGAATAAAGTAGAAGGAAAGCTCCATTATTTAGATTTTTTGATAAAAGACAACGGAATAGGAATCGCAGCTGTAGATCAGAATAAGATTTTTGAAAAATTTGTTCAAGTTGGCCGTAAAGACGAAGATTATCAAGGCACAGGATTGGGGCTTAGTATTGTAAAAAGACTTTTAGGGCTTTTTGGAAGCACCATTACTTTGGACAGCGATTTAGGAAAAGGAACTTCATTTTCGTTTACCATTGCTTTTGAGCATGATTTAGCCAAAACGAAAAGTATTATTGATGAGATTGAAGTTGATTTGACTTCGAGTGAAGTTTACAAAATTCTAGTGGTTGAAGATAATTTGATTAATCAGCTAGTTACCAAAAAGATTATCGAAAAAAACAATTATTCTTGCAAAGTGGTCGATGATGGTTTTGCAGCTCTTAAAGCCTTAGAAAACGATACATTCGATCTAATTTTAATGGATATTAATATGCCTTTAATGAACGGATTTGAAACCACCAAACGAATACGTCTTCAAGGTATAGAAACTCCTATTGTCGCTTTGACGGCTTTTGATAAAGATGAAATTACAGATGAAGCAATTTCGTCTGGAATGAATGATATTATTATTAAACCTTTTGAACCGGTTAAATTATTTAAAATAATTAATTTCCTTATAAAAGAAAAAAACGCTGTTTAGTACCAGCGTTTTTTGTTTTTCTTAGCGTTTGTTGACTTTCTCGATTTGTGAGCTCCGCCACTTCTGTTTGAGCTTTTAGGTTTTTCTCCAGCTTCTGGACTTCCAGAATGCCATTGATACGGATGATCGGCAATCGTTTTTACATCAACTTTTATTAATTTTTGAATGTCTTTCCAATACGGAAGTTCATCTTTTCCGCAGAAAGAAATTGCGATTCCGCCATTTCCTGCACGACCTGTACGGCCAATTCGGTGAACGTAAGTTTCTGGAATATTCGGTAAATCAAAATTGATTACATAAGGCAGTTGCTCGATGTCAATTCCTCGTGCTGCAATATCGGTTGCAACCAAAACTCCAACTTCTTTGTTTTTGAAGGCATCTAGAACTCTTTGTCTTGCGTTTTGCGATTTATCTCCATGAATAGCTTCTGCAGGAATATCTTTTTTGCGAAGTGCTTTTACCACATTATCGGCACCGTGTTTTGTTCTCGAGAAAACAAGCACATTTGATAAATTTTCTTCTTTAATTAAATTGTATAGCAAGTTTCTTTTTTCTGTTTTATCAACAAAATAAATGCGCTGTTCGACATTTTCTGCTGTAGAAGAAACCGGAGAAACTTCCACTTTTTCTGGATCTTGAAGAAACATTTCTGCAAGTTCACGAATTGCAATTGGCATTGTTGCAGAGAAAAGTAACGTTTGTCTGTTTTTGGGAGTCAGTTTTACGATTTTTTTGACATCGTTTATAAAACCCATATCCAACATTTGATCGGCTTCATCTAGCACTAAAGTGTGCAAATGATTTAAATCAAGAAAACCTTGCTTATGAAGGTCTAATAAACGTCCTGGAGTAGCAACTAAAATATCAACTCCATTTTTTAAAGCATCTACTTGCGGATTTTGAGAAACTCCTCCGAAAATAGTCAGCTGTGTTAAGTTGGTATATTTTGCATAAGTGTCAAAACTTTGACCGATCTGTACTGCTAGTTCGCGAGTAGGCGTAACCACAAGCGCACGAATCACTTTTGCTTTTTTTGATGAACCGACAATTCGGTGTAATTGATGTATGATTGGAATAGCAAATGCTGCCGTTTTTCCTGTTCCTGTCTGCGCACAGCCAATTAAATCACGGCCTTCTAATACAATCGGAATTGATTTTTCCTGAATTGGAGTCGGATTTAAGTAGCCTTCTTCAAATACGGCTTTTTGTATACTTTTTGAAAGTGATAGATCTTCGAATAACATATCTTTGGTATTTAGTATTTCAGTTTTAATAACTAAAATGCTGTGCAAAGATATGTTTATTCGTCCAATCGTTTGTTTGAATTTGCTTTTATTTGGCAAATAGGCCTTATAGCATAACTCAATAGCATATTTAAAATCAAGCAGGTTCGATGTTTGCTTTGATAAAATCGGTAACTAAATAACCAATCAATTTGCCGATTAAATTATTGTTTGGAGAATTATCTAAATCTGGCGCTCCTTCGCAGATATGCAGATATGCAGCATGTTTATGTTCGCCAAAGAAAGAAACAAATTGTCTTAGTTCTTCAACAGAGAAACCGCTGATAGTCATGGCGCTGCTGGCAATATTTGGAATCGCATCAAGATCAATTTCAATTCCGAAAGCATCACTTTTAATAAAATCCAAAGCGGTAATCATTTCGCGATTAAAATCTTTTTCTTTTCTAATGTTGACACTGTCGTAAGTATTGTATCGAACGCGGTCTTCCAATTTTTTTATAATATCTAAAACGCTTTTTGACGTATAATTTTCGTGAAGGCCAAAAATGAAATATTTCTTTAAGAAACCTTCTTCATATGCGTATGAAAAACCGTTTCCGCTATGGCGGCCTTCTAAAATTCTAAAATCAGAGTGCGCATCAAAATTGATTGCATTTATTGGTTTTCCTTTCGCAAGAGCGGCACCTTTGATATTTCCGTAAGCATTGTTGTGGCCTCCACCAATAATAATTGGCGTTTTTCCAGCTTTGATTATAGTAAAAATAGTATGAGAGACTTCTTTGTCTATTTTTTCAACCAGCTGACTTAATTTTGAACGATCATCTATGTCGTTAAAATCTAAGTTTTCAACCTGACGCATTTCGTCACTAACATTAATGTGTCCTAAAATAATAATGTTACTCCCCTTAGAAAAACGATTGTGCTGAATATTAGCAATGCTTTTTATCGCAGATTGCCATGCAGAAGCGGCTCCAGGCCTTCCGTAATTAGCGCGCACACCAATATCTTCGGGAATTCCTAGAAGCACATACTTAGCTTCACTTTCTTTAATAAAATTAATCTTATCAATTCCTGGCGGAATGACAATCATTTTTTCTCCGAACTTTATTTCACCACTTCTGTGATTTGTGATTTTAGCTAAATCATTTATAGTGAATGGGATTAATTTTTCCATGAAAAAAATTTATTTTCCAAAAATAATATAATTGTAGAAACTTACGTTATTACCTTATATTAATTCTTAAATTTGTTATTAAAGAAAATTATTTAAATATGGAAAACCCAAAGAACAACAATTCAAGTCTAAAGGCGGTAATCGCAGTTTTAGCAGTCCTACTGATCGGTAGCTTAGTGTATATTTTTAAATTATCTTCTGATACAGAGGTGGTTAAGACTGAACTTACAACAACCTTGACTGAGAAAGAGTCTGTAATGAAAGATTTACAGGAGTTAAAAGCGACTTATGATGCTGCAATTGCTGAAAACACTTCTATGTCTGACGAATTAATCCAAGAAAGAGACAAAGTTGTGGCTTTAATGGATGATTTGAACAAGTCTAAAGGAGATGTTTCTAAATACAGATCTCAAGTTCAAGCAATGCAAAGTAAAATGAAAACTTTAGTTGCTGAAAACGATGAGTTGAAAAAACAGAATGGTGTTTTAACAACTCAAAGAGATAGTACTATTGTAGTTTTAGGAGAGTCTAAAAAGTATAATGAAGTATTAGTTGGTCAAAATGAAGAATTGGCTAAAACTGTAGAAAAAGGATCTAAATTATCTGTTTTAAATACTAAAACTTCAGCTTACAAATTGAAAAGCTCTGGAAAACAAATCGAAACTGATAAAGCAAGTCGTGCTGATGTTTTGAAAGTTAGTTTTACAATTGCTGAAAATCAAATTGCAAAATCTGGAGACAAAACGTATTATGTTCAAGTTATCGACGCTAAAAACAATGTTTTAGGCGAAAAGAAAACTGAAAGTTTTGGAGAAAACACATTAACTTACAGCTTTAAAACTACAGTGAAATACGAAAATAAAACTGTACAAGTTAGTGAAGATCTTCCAGGAAAAGATTTTGCTAAAGGAACTTATTTTATCAATGTTTTTGATAATGATGAGTTAGTTTCTAAAACTAGTTTTAGTTTAAGATAAGGAGCCTTAGGGATACAATACCACTTAAGATATTAAAGGTCTGTGATTTTTCACAGGCCTTTTTTTATGGGATAATGTGGGGTAATTTTTTCAATTTAATCTGCAGATATCTGCCTAAATCTTTTTAAATCTGCGTGAAACATTTTACGTTTAGATTTTTTCACGCAGATTTAAATGATTTTAGCAGATAAAATTAAATTTTAATTATTGAATTGAACTGTTTGTTTATTTGGACAAACGATTTATTTTAAAATTTTGCCCTCAACAAAAACTGATTCAATAAGATTGCTTCCAAAAGCGTAAGGGATTTGGTAATAAGAAGAAATAGGTTTTGTTAGAATCAGATTGGCTTTTTTACCTTTTGTGATACTTCCGTGTGTTTCTGAAAGCCCCATTGCGTAGGCGCCGTTTATTGTTGCAGCATTAATCGCTTCTTCTGGCGTCATTTTCATTTTGATGCAAGCTGTTGCTACAACAAAATTCATATTTCCTGATGGAGTAGAGCCAGGGTTGAAATCTGTTGCTAACGCTAAAGGTAAACCTGCTTTTATCATTTCTCGAGCAGGAGTGTACGGAATGCTTAAAAAATAAGAACAAGAAGGTAAAGCAACAGGCATTGTTTCGGTGTCTTTTAAAGCTTCAATATCTTCTGGATTCATAATTTCAAGATGATCTACAGAAAGTGCATTAAATTTAACGCCAGCCTGAATTCCGCCAATAGAATTAAATTGATTGACATGGATTTTTGGTTTCAAGCCAAATGCTAAACCTGCTTCCATTATTTTTTCGGTTTCTTCTACAGAAAAATAACCGCTTTCGCAGAAAACATCTACATAATCAGCAAGCTTATTTTTGGAAATTTCTGGCAGCATTTCGTTAATCATTTCGTCAAGATAGCCAGCTTTATCCTCTTTGTAATGTAAAGGAAAAGCATGTGCGCCTAGAAATGTCGCTTTGATGGCGATAGGGTAGTTTTCTGCCAATTTTTTAATTACACGAAGCATCTTTAATTCTCCATCAACCGTTAATCCATAACCTGATTTAATTTCTACAGCACCGGTTCCTAACTGCATTACTTCTTCTAATCGAACTTTAGATTGCTCATAAATTTCTTCTTCAGAAGTTTCGTTTAGTTTTTTAGCCGAATTTAAAATTCCGCCGCCGCGATTGGCTATTTCTTCGTAAGAAAGACCATTTATACGATCAACAAATTCCTGCTCGCGATTTCCTGCATAAACAATATGCGTGTGGCTGTCGCACCAAGACGGAAGAACAACTTTTCCAGTTGCATCAATAGTTTTGTCGGCTTTGATTTCTGGAAGATTATCCATTGAACCGAAATCTTCAATTAAATTGTCTTTTAATACCAAAAAAGCATTTTTAATTGTTGGAAGTTTTGCCATTTCCGCACCCGAAACTTTAGTGATAGAAGTTTCGCGAACTTGTAATAACTCTTGTATGTTTATGATTAATGTTGTCATTGTGGATATTGTTATAAAACACAAATTTCACGAATTTTCACTAATGAATTGTGAAAACTCGTGAAATTTGTGTCAGATAGGAATTAGGAATTTTAAAAATTCAATATTATTGTTTTTATTCAGAAACGGTAATTTCGAACATTTTGCTCCAGTTTTTACCCGTTACAAAAATGGTTTTAGTTCTAGGATTGTATGCAATACCGTTTAAAACATCATCTTTTGTAATATCTGTCATTGTTTTTCTTAAATCAGATAAATTTAAAATGGCTTCAACTGCTCCCGAATTTGGATTTACTACAGCAATAGCGTCTTTGAACCATACATTTGCATAGATTTTCCCATTGATCCATTCAATTTCATTAACGGCTTTAATTTTAGATTCTCCCGAATAAACGTTGATGTAGTCAATCATTTTTTGAGTAGCAGGGTCAACTTTCCAGATTTTTTCAGTTCCATCAGTTTGATAAATGTGCTTTCCGTCATTTGTCATTCCCCAACCTTCAATATCTTTTTCATAATCAAAGGTTTTTTCAAGTTTTAAAGTCTTTGCGTCGTAAATGAAACCTTTTTTGTTTTTGTACGTTAGTTGGAATAATTTATCATTTATAAATGTAATTCCCTCTCCAAAATACTGTTGGTCTAGATCAATTTGCTTGTAAACTTTTCCAGTTTTGTAATCGTATTTTTTTACAAAAGAAGCTCCTTCTTGTCCAGTGCTTTCGTATAAAGTATCTTTATAAAACTCTAAACCTTCTGTAAAAGCTTTTTTGTCGTGAGGAAAAGTATTTACGACTTTATATTTTAATAATTTAGGCTCAATGTCTGAAACGACTTCAATCCTGGCAGTTGCGTCTGAAGAATCTCCGCCAAAATAAACTTTAGCTTTTAGGTATTGATATCCTAATTTTTGATCTATTAATTCAAATCTAAAATTTGCAGCACCTTTTGTACCTCCAACTCTTTGGTCGTTTACGAAGTAGGCAACGCTGTCAATTTCTTTTGATTTCGGGTTTAAAATTCCAATATTAAGCGCTTCTTTTTGTGTAAGATGAGCAGGAAAAGCAGAATCATCGATAGTAAATAAAGAATTTTCACCTTTATTTTTTTCTCCACATCCAACCAATGTGATTCCTAATAAAATGACAGCTAGGAAGTTATATTTTTTCATAGTTTAAAATTTCAATAAGCCAATATACGACGATATTTTTATTGTTACAAAGGTCTTGCAAAAATATAAAAAGGTTGTATATTTGCACCGGCAAGTCCTACACGACCAGCTCCTGCAGACTCCCCCAGGATGGGAACATAGCAAGGGTACGTGGTTGAGCGGTGCGATGTAGGTCGCTTGCCATTTTTTTTTAGAATTTAATAGTTTTGTAATCTTCCTTTTAGGAGGATTTTTTTATTTTTGACCCTATCTGAAGTTAGATGTTATTGGTTAGAAGTTCAAAATTGTCTGCTTTATGTAGTTCAAAATAAACCCAATTCCAAAAACTTATAACTCATAACCCATAACTTATAACTAAAAAATGAGCAAAGTCGTTTTAATTACCGGAGGATCATCAGGAATTGGAAAATCTATTGGTGAATTTTTGCACCAAAAAGGTTTTGTCGTGTACGGAACAAGCAGAAATCCTGAGAAAGTTTTAAATTCAGTTTTTCCGTTAGTTGCTTTAGATGTTCGAAATTCTGATTCTATTAAAACAGCGGTAAACAAAATTATCGAAACTTCTGGAAGATTGGATATTGTAATTAATAACGCTGGAGTTGGAATTACAGGACCTTTAGAGGAAATTCCGACTGAGGAAATTCGAAATAATTTTGAGACTAACTTTTTTGGTCCAATTGAAGTTATGAAAGCAGCATTGCCACAAATGCGTAAGCAAAATTCTGGACTTATTATTAATATTACTTCGATTGCTGGTTATATGGGACTTCCGTATAGAAGTGTTTATTCTGCATCGAAAGGAGCTTTGGAATTGATTACTGAAGCTTTGAGAATGGAAGTAAAAGCTTTTGGTGTCGAAATCACGAATGTTGCACCTGGAGATTTTGCAACCAATATTGCTGCCGGACGTTATCACGCCCCAGTTATTAAAGATTCTGCTTACGAAAAGGTTTATGGCGATGTTCTAGCCACAATGAATGATCATGTTGATGCAGGAAGTAATCCAAATGAAATGGCAGAAGCAGTTTATAAAATTATTCAAACTAAAAAACCAAACGTACATTATAAAGTGGGCGCTTTTATGCAGAAGTTTTCGATTGTTTTAAAACGTGCGCTTCCAGATAAAATGTATGAGAAAATGCTTATGAATCATTATAAGCTGTAGAAAAATGTAAAAAACACACTTATTTTTAACATATAATTTTAAAATGGTTTTAATTTTAAAATCTTTATTGGTATTGATTTTGTAATTTTGCAGCTAGATTTCTTTAAAAGAATTTATTTGAAAAGAAATTTATAAATACAAACAAACCATTTTTAATTAAACAAATTATGAAATTTTTTATAGACACAGCTAATTTAGCTCAAATTAAAGAAGCACAAGCTTTAGGTGTTTTGGATGGTGTAACAACTAATCCGTCATTAATGGCAAAAGAAGGAATCACTGGAAAAAACAATATCCTTAAGCATTATGTTGACATTTGCAATCTTGTTGATGGTGATGTAAGTGCAGAAGTTAACGCTCTTGACTTTGAAGGTATGGTTAAAGAAGGTGAGGAGTTGGCTGAATTACATGAGCAGATTGTTGTAAAACTTCCTATGACTAAGGAAGGTGTTATGGCAGCAAAATACTTTTCTGATAAAGGAATTAAAACTAACGTAACTCTTGTTTTCTCTGTAGGACAAGCACTTTTGGCTGCAAAAGCTGGAGCAACTTTTGTTTCTCCATTCGTTGGGCGTTTAGATGATATTTCTACTGATGGATTGAATTTGATTCAAGAAATTAGAGAGGTTTATGATAACTACGGTTACGAAACTCAAATTTTAGCAGCTTCTGTACGTCATACTATGCATATTGTAAACTGTGCTAAAATTGGTGCAGACGTTATGACTGGACTCTTTCTGCAATTTACGGTTTATTGAAACACCCATTGACAGATATCGGTTTAGCTCAGTTTGTAGCTGACTTTGAAAAAGGAAATAAATAATCCTCAGATATTTACAAAATTATAATCGTCTTTTTTCTAACGAGAAGAGACGATTTTTTTTTACTTTTATATTGAATCTTAAATAGTTAAATATGAAAGTTATCTTATTTATGTTGTCTTTTTTTGTAGCGAGTTTTTCTATAAACGCTCAAGCTGCTAAAGTTATTACTTCGGTAAATGAAGCGGGCGATGTTGCTACTTATGAGCTAGATTGCTCAGTTAAATTTCAAACTCTCGCCAAAGGTCTTCGATATAATATTACGAGGCATGAGTTTAAAGGTTCGGAATTAAAAAATTCATATCGTCTTTTGCTGGTAATGGATGGATTTTATTCGAAAACATTAAATAGCGAAATGACGATTTCGGCAATCTTAAGTGACGGAACAAAAATAGAAGCTAGAAAAACTATAGAAGATGACGGCTTTTTTGATGGAGCCTGCACCTTGAAGATAAAAGATCCGCAAGCGCTTTTAAATGCCGATATAGATAAAGTAATTGTTCATGCGGACAAAGATGTGGTTTATCCTTTAACGGTTCAAAATAAGGCTCTTTTTAAGAAGAACTTGAGTAATATTATTAATGCCAAATAAAAGTTGCTAAGATTCTGAGATGCTAAGCTTCTAAGTTTTTTTCTTCTTTAAATAAAAAAATCCAAATTCCAGTTTTAAAATGGAATTTGGATTTTTATATATTGGAGTTTTTTACTTTTTAGTGTCCACCACCAGCACTTTCTATATGGCTAATACCTTGTCTTTTTAGAATTTTAGGACAGTAAAAACCGTAGAATCCTAAATATGCAAAACCAAGTAGCGGTATAATGTAAGAGAAGTGAGTGTAAGTGATACCGAAAATTCCGTTAGGATTTGTTGCATCTAAATCACAGATACTTCCTTGTACCAATGGAATAACTCCACCACCAAGAATCATCATGATTAAGAAAGAAGATGCTTTTCCTGTGTTTTTCCCTAATCCTGCAATCGCTAAATCGAAGATTGAAGGCCACATGATAGATAAGAACAATCCGCCAGAAATAAAGAAGAATTTAGCAATTTCTGGATCTGGCCATGCTAATCCTAATGCCATCATGGTTAATCCTGAAATTCCGAAAAGCATTAATGTTTTTCCAGCATTTTTACCACCAATAAAACTTACCGCAATAAATAGTAAAATCCAGAATGGGTAGATATAGAATGAAGAAACATCGTGAGCAGCAAAAATATTTGCTCCAATGATTACTCCAAATGCCGCAGCAGGAACGATAAATTTAAGTGCCGTATTTACTAAGTTTGAAGTATTAAATACGTTTGCTCCACCATTCCAACGGCCAATCATTAAACTTCCCCAGTAAAGCGCAATAAACGGTGCTACAGCGTCTTCTAAGATGTTTCCGAATTCGTTAGTGTGTAATAAAGCAGGTAAATTACTAATGATAGTTACCTCAGTTCCTACATAAATAAAAATTCCTAACATACCCAAGTATAATTGTGGATAGTCAAGAATGTTGAATTTACTGTGTTTTTCTTTGATTATTGCTTCTTCCTCTTTTACAGGATCTTCGATTTTTGAGAAATTCATAAATACCGCAACCGCAATAAAAGCAAGACCTAAAATGATGAAAGGCAATTTAATATCTTCTAATGAAAGAGCTGTTTTTTTGTTATCTCCCATTCCGAATAAAGCGATACCTAATAAAATAGCTCCGATTGTTGTTCCGAAAGAGTTGATTCCTCCCGCAAGAGTTAAACGGTGCGCTCCAGTTTCTGGACTTCCCATTTTAATAGCTAACGGATTTGCAACAATCTGTTGGATAGAGAATCCTAAACCTACTGTGAATAAAGCTGTTAAGAAGAAAGGAAAACTTTGAATTGTAGCTGCTGGAATGAATAGGAATGAACCTACTGCTGATAAAATTAATCCTGCAGATAGTGTTTTTTTATAGCCGTATTTTTGTAAAACGTCTACTTTTAAAGAAACGATGAAGAATATAATTGATCCAACAAAATATGCAGCGTAGAAAGCCCATGCTACTAATTGAGATTGTACTTGCGATAACGTAAATACTTTTTTGAATACTGGAATCAGGATATCATTGGCTGAACCAACAAAACCCCAAAAGAAGAAGACGATTATCAAAGAGATAAATTGCCCCCATTTGGTTTGCACATTTTCTGAACTCATAATAATAAGGTTAATTTTTTATTTTATTGTTTTTTGAAGACCGTAAATATATTTGTTAGGATTATCAAAAAAAAATAAAAAGGTATAAATAATGTTAAATTTAAACCAACGGCTATGTTTTTTCAACAAAGTGTTAATTTTAACCTACTTAGAAAATGTAATTCGTAATTATATTTTATTCCAATATCTTGTTTTTAACTTCTTTACTGTAGTTTCTGCCTATCGGAATGTTGTAAGATTGTATTTGAACGCGGTTTCCTTCTATAGATTTCACCTTATTTAATGCAATTACATAAGATTTGTGTATTCTAAGGAAGCGATCTGCAGGCAATTCTTCAGATAAGGATGTAAGAGATTTATGTGTAATATAGGTTTTATCGGGAGTGACAACTTTTATATATTCCTTCATTCCTTCGACAAACAGAATTTCTTCAATATTAATTTTCATCATTTTTTTATCTACTTTGATAAAAATATGAGAATCTCCTTTTGCTGTTTCAATCTTGATATTGTTTTTAAGATTGTATTCGGTAGTAATTTTGTTGATGCATTTGATAAACCTTGGCAACGGAATTGGTTTTACCAAATAATCTAATACATCCAAATCATAACTTTCGGCAGCAAATTCTCTAAATGCAGTGGTAATAATAACTTTGGTTTTGTTTTCGATAAGACTAATAAGTTCAAAACCCGTCATCATAGGCATGTTAATATCTAAAAAGACAGCATCAACAGGAGTACTGTTGATAAAATCGAGCGCTTCTAGAGAGTTATTGAATGTCGCAACAACTTCAAAATCTGTAAAATTGGTAAAATAATTTTGCAAGACTTTGATAGCTAGAGGCTCATCATCAATTAACACGCATTTAATCTTCATTCTGAGTTGGTATTTGCAATCTGATTATGTAGAAATTTAGTTTGGTTTGCTGTTTTAGGCTAAAATTGTTTTTGTAAATTAGCTTTAGCCTCTTTTTTGTATTAACGAGACCAATTCCTTTTTTTTGATTATGATTTTGTGAAATTACGAAATTATTTAAGATTTCAAAATCGAGTACTTTGTTGTCTATAACTTTGCAATTGATTTTTATTTTTAAATTTTTGTTGTTTAATCCACCGTGTTTAAAAGCATTTTCTACCAAAGAAATAAAGATTAAAGGCGGTACAACAACATCTTCTATATTAGATTCTAAATTTATGGTCACTTCAACATTTTCAAAACGAAGTTTTTCGATTTCGATATAGTTCTGAATATAATCTATTTCTTTTATAAGCGGAACAAATTTGGTTCCTTTTACATCATACAAAACATACTCCATCAAATTAGAAAGTTTGATGATTACATCTGGAACTTTCTTTGATGATTCTAAAGATAAAGCGTACAGATTATTTAATGTATTAAAGAAAAAATGAGGCTGAATCTGATTTTCTAGATATTTTAATTTTATTTTAAATTGATTTTCTCTCAATGATCTATTTCTTTCACGCTCTCTTAACCAGGTTAAAGTAAGATATACAGAAGAAGCCATTGCTAGAACATACAATTCTCCTATACAAACAGCAACAATGTGATTGATCTCAAAAGGATGGTATTCGCGATTTGCTTCTGGCCAGATATTTTCTGATATAATATAATAGGTTAGGGCCGTTTTGAGCAAATACATAACAAACAAACTTACTAGAAGCAAAAAAGTATACAGTATGTATTTTTGTTTTAGTACATACTTGGGAACTAAAACAAATAAATTCAAATACACTAACGGAATAACTAGTGAGAATTCGATTACATTAGATTTGAATGCATAAGGGTAATCATTAAAGTAAGCTCCCCATCTTAAAAAGTTTAAAGTAAAATATACTCCCCAAAACCAGATATGATTTTGCAGTTTAATATCAAATTTAACTTTTCGTATTTCTTTCAACTGGTTTTAAGTTATTTGCGTTTTTTTTTGGTTTTTCTTAACAATATTGAAATATTGTGCAACTTTAAACAATTAACTGCAAAGAGCCAATTTTTTTGAATAAAATTTTGCAAAAAAAGGATATTTGTGCTTATTTTTTCTATTAGAACGTTTTCGTAAAGCGTATTATTGAATGTTTTATGTCGTTCGTTTAAATTTTATTGCTGTTGGTTTAATTTATTTTTTTTAACAATGCCTTAAGAATAATTTTACATCATAACTAACAAAATAAAATAAACATGAAAAAAATTTTCTTAATCTTTATGATTGTTTTTACGGCGCAAGTTTCACTTGCACAAGTAAAAAATGTCAAGGGTGTGATTACAGATTCTGATGGTATGCCATTACCTGGAGCTTCTGTTGCTGTACAAGGAGGTCAAAAAGGAACTACTACCGATTTTGACGGATTGTACACTATTGAAGTTCAAAAAGGTCAAAGTTTAGTTTTTACTTACGTAGGACTAGAGACTCAAACAATAGTTGTAGGAGATGCTGCTACAATTAATGTGAAGATGGTTCAAGCGGCTTCAAATGCATTAAATGAGGTTGTAGTAACTTCTTTAGGTGTTAAGAAAACAAGAAAATCTTTGACTTATGCAGCTCAAGAGCTTAAAGGAGAAGAGTTGACTCGTGTAAAAGATGCCAACGTTATTAATACTATTGCAGGTAAAATTGCGGGTGTTGCTGTAACAAAAAGTTCTGGAGGTACTGGAGGATCTACAAAAGTTGTAATTCGTGGTAACTCTTCGATCATGAATAGCCAGCCACTTTACGTTATTGATGGTATTCCTATGTATAATGGTACTTCAAATCAGCAAGGTAATACAAATGCGTCAAATGATTCATTTGGTAGCACTGCTGGAGGAAACCGTGACGGAGGAGATGTTATTTCTTTGATTAATCCAGACGATTACGAAGGAATGACTGTACTTAAAGGTGCAGCAGCTTCTGTTTTATACGGATCTCAAGGAGCAAATGGGGTTATTTTATTATCTTCTAAAAAAGTTAAAGAAAATACAGGAAATTTAGCTGTTTCTTCTGTTACTACTTTTGAATCTGTTCATTCATTACCAGAATTTCAGTATGAATATGGAACAGCGGATGCACAAAAATCTTGGGGAGGAAAAGTACAATCGAATGATTTTGTAAAAGACTTCTTTAACACAGGAGTTACTCAAATTACTTCTGCTGCTTTTACAACGGGATCTGATATTTCTTCAACAAGTATATCTTATGCTAATACTACAGCTTCAGGAGTTATTGAAGGTAATGGCTTAAAGAAAAACAATTTTGGAATCCGTCAGACGGGTAAATTTTTCAACAATAAATTAACTGTTTCTGCTGATGCAAAATATACATCGCAAACGATTAATAACAGACCTGTAAACGGACTTTACTCAAACCCATTAACGGGAGTTTATTTGTTCCAAAGAGGAAATGACTTTAATTATTACAAAGATAATTTCGAAACATTTATTCCTTCTAGAAACCTATACGGCCAAAACTTTTACAGCGCACCAAATGCTGATATTTATGTTCAGAATCCTTATTGGTTAATTAACAGAAATAAATCTGTTGATAAAGATAATTTCTTCAACGGAAATTTAGCTTTAGAATACAAAGCAAACAATTGGTTAAGCATTGCTGCAAGATATAGCTATAATAGAGTTGAAAATGATTATGATAAAAAGATTTATGCTACGACCAATACTTCTTTATCTAATATAAACGGTAGATATATAAACGTTGCTAATTTAAGCACACAGCGTTATGGAGATTTGATTGCTAAAATTAATACTAATTTCAACGAAGATTTTAGCTTTAATGCTATCGTAGGAGCAAGTATCAATAATACATTAGCAAATCAACAGACTACGTTAGATTCTGGTATTGTTGGCGGGCTTGTAAATGCTAACTTGTTTACTTTGGGGAATTTTGCAAGTGCAAGTGGTTTAGATAACTTAAGCCTTCAGGCTACAGGTTCTTCAAGAGAGGTTCAATCAATTTTTGCTTCTGCAACTTTTGGTTATAAAAACATGTTATACTTAGATGTTACAGGACGTAATGATTGGTCTTCTACTTTAGTAAATACTGATACTTCATCTTATTTTTATCCATCTGTAGGGGTTACTGCTCTTATTAGTGAAATGGCAACAATGCCAGAATGGATTAACTTCGGAAAAGTGAGAGGAACTTATGCTCAAGTGGGTAATGACGTTTCTGCTTTTGTGACTTCTCCAAAATCGACTATTCAAGGTGGTAATATTATTCCTCCTGTAGTAGGCCCAAGACCAGGTGAAGGATTGAAACCTGAATTGAAATCAGAATTTGAATTTGGTACTGAATGGAGAATGTTCAACAATAGATTAGGTTTTGAAATTTCTTACTACAACTCAGAAACTAAAAATCAATACATTCAAGTTCCGGCTCCGGCAACAAACCCTTACGGTTATACTTTCTACGGAATAAATGCTGGTAGTATAGAAAATAAAGGACTTGAAATTGTTGTTAGCGGTAAAATTATTGAGGGGCAAAAATTTTCATGGGAAACTATGGTAAATTATTCTCACAATAAAAATAAAGTAAAAGAAATTCCAGAAGAATTAGGAGGTAAAATTCCATTAACTCCTGTAAATAACATTAACTACAGATACTCTTTAACAGAAGGAAGACCATTTGGTGTGATTGAAGGAAAAGGTATTGTTAGAAATGATAATGGAGAAATTGTTTTAGATGATAAAGGAAATTTAGCAGTTGAAGCTGATTTCCATGAAGTTGGTAATGCAAACCCTGATTTTATGTTAGGTTGGTCAAACACATTCAAATTTGGTTCTTTTACAGCTAACTTCTTGATCGATGGTCGTTTTGGAGGAGATGTAATGAGTATTACTGAAGGTATGAATGATTTTTATGGGGTATCAAAAAGATCTGCAGATGCTAGAAATGCTGGTGGTGTTGCTGTAAATGCAGTTATGCCTGATGGTACCAAAGTGACTAAAATAGATGCTCAAAAATACTATGAAGCTGTAGGTGGTCTTAACGGTGCTACTGCTGAGTATGTTTATGATGCAACAAATGTAAGTTTAAGAGAGGTTTCGCTTGGATATACCTTCAATAAAAAAGCAATTCCATTTGTTAATACAGCAACTTTATCATTAATCGCAAGAAACTTATTCTTCTTTTATAAAGATGCACCATTCAATCCAAACATTGCTTTAAGTACAGGTCAGGGCTTGCAAGGTGTTGATATTTATGGTTTACCATCAACAAGAAGTATTGGTCTTAATTTAAATGTAACTTTCTAATTAAAACATCATGAAAACAAATAATATAAAAAAATCACTAGTTGGTCTTAGTCTTTTGGCCTTAGTTGGTTGTACATCGAATTTTGACGAGATTAATAGTAATCCTGATGGTTTTACACAAGAAGAACTAACGCAAGACTTTAATCATATTAAAGGCACTTTACTACAATGTTTGACAATGTGATGGTAAATGTGCCAGGGTGGAAGTATCAGGTGGCTATTGACTTATCTGGTAATACTTGGGGAGGTTATACTACAGCACCAGGTTTTGACGGTAATAATAACCTTTCTTATGCACTTTCTGACAACTGGAACCTTTGGGGATGGGAAGCTATCTATACACAGGTTATGGCAAATTACTTAAAAGTTGAAGCTGCATCTAAAGGAAAATATGATGAGTTTTATGCTTTAGCAACTATAGTAAAAGTACAGACTTTGCATAAAGCAGCAGATTCATGGGACCAATAGTTTATTCTAAATTAGGTACTACAGATGCAGCAATTGGTTATGATTCTCAAGAAGAAGCTTATGGCCTAATGTTTAAAGATTTAGATTTTGCTGTTGCGGAATTAACAAAAAGAATTGATGCAGGAGAAGTAAGTTCTTTTACAAAAATCGATCGTTCGACTTATAAAGGAGACTATACAAAATGGGTTAGATATGCAAATTCTTTACGTTTAAGATTAGCAATGCGTATTGTAAAAGCAAATCCAACATTAGCTAAAGCGGAAGCTGAAAAAGCTGTTAGCCAAAAATTTGGTGTAATGACAGTAAATGCAGACAGCTTTATTGTGAATAAAGATGTTTCGCAACACCCACTTAGAGTTGCTGCTTACGAATATAATGATAGCCGTATGTCTGCAGATATGGAGTCTATCATGGGAGGTTACAATGATCCTAGAATAAGTGTTTATTTTAAAACTTCAGAAGAGTTTCCTGGAGAATATAAAGGAATCCGTACAGGTGGTATTCTTGGTGATAAGTCAAAACACATTAATTTTTCGAATTTTGGTAAGATAATAGATGAAGACAAACAAGTTGTTTGGTTAAATGCAGCTGAGATTTACTTCTTAAGAGCAGAAGGAGCTTTAAGAGGTTGGAATATGGGCGGTGACGCTGCAACATTCTACAAAGCAGGTATTACGGCTTCTTTTGAACAGCTTTCTGTAGGTGGTGCTGCTGATTATATTGCAAATAATGTAAAAACAGCTAAAGATTATGTAGATCCAGTTGCTCCATTCAATAGTGGTTTAGCGGTGAATAAAGTAACTGTTGCTTGGGATGATGCTGCAAGCAACGAAGTAAAATTACAAAAAATCATTACTCAAAAATGGATTGCTAATTTCCCTGACGGTATGGAAGCTTGGGCTGAACACCGTAGAACAGGTTACCCAAAATTATTACCAATTCTTAACAACCAAAGTGCTGGTGCAATTACAACTGAATATGGTGTAAGAAGAATCAACTTTGTTTCAACTGAAAAAGACGGAAACCCAGAAGGTCTTAAAACAGGTATTGCAAAACTTAACGGTCCTGACAATGGTGGAACAAGAACTTGGTGGGATGTTAACGCTCCAAATTTCTAAAAAAAAAGAGAATATTAAGTTTGGTTAGTAGTATGGTATAGATGGCGAAAGCGATCTATACCATTCTTAAAACCAAAATGGTAATTACTACAAAAAAGAAAAGAAATGAAAAGTGCTTTAGAAATAAAACCTGATATTAGTTACAAAAGCGCGGGAAAATTTGAAGAAACTCGATTTGAGAAAATTCATATTGAAATCTTTAAAGGCTCGATTGATGCTTCTGTAATTGTAGCCCAGGAAATTGCGCAGCTAATTAGGTCTAAGCAGGAGAAAAATAAATCTTGTGTTTTAGGTCTGGCAACAGGTTCTTCTCCTATTAAAGTTTATGAGGAACTAGTGAGAATGCACAGAGAAGAAGGACTTAGTTTTAGCAATGTTATCACCTTTAATTTGGACGAATATTATCCAATGACTAAGGAGAACAATCAGAGCTATCATTATTTCATGCATGAGCATCTTTTTAATCACATTGATATCAAACCTGAAAATATAAATATTCCTGACGGTACAGTAGCAATTGAAGAAATCAATCAATATTGTATCGATTATGAAATGAATATTAAAAATGCAGGTGGACTTGATTTTCAATTGCTTGGAATTGGTAGAACGGGTCACGTTGGATTTAACGAGCCAGGTTCGCATATCAATTCAGGAACAAGAATTATTACCTTAGATCACATCACTAGAGTCGATGCTTCATCTGCTTTTAATGGCATAGATAATGTGCCGAAACGTGCCATAACAATGGGGGTTTCAACCATCATGAGGTCAAAACGTATTGTTTTGATGGCTTGGGGGCAAAATAAAGCAGACATTATAAAAAGAACAGTTCAAGGCGATATCAGTTCAGAAATTCCAGCAACATTTTTGCAGAATCATCCAAACGCAACTTTTGTTTTAGATCAGTCAGCAGCTTCAGAGTTAACCCGTTTCAAAACGCCTTGGTTAGTTGGAGAATGTCTTTGGACTCCTGAATTAAAAAGTAAAGCGATTGTTTGGTTATGTCAAAAAACAAAACAATCTATTCTGAAATTGACAGACCGTGATTATAACAATAACGGAATGTCTGATCTTTTGGCTCAAGAAGGTTCTGCTTATGATATGAATATTAATATGTTCAATATTTTGCAGCACACTATTACCGGATGGCCAGGAGGAAAACCAAACACAGATGATTCATTTCGTCCAGAAAGGGCAAATCCGGCAAAAAAGAGAATTATTCTTTTTAGTCCGCACCCAGACGATGATGTGATTTCTATGGGAGGAACATTTTCGAAGTTAATCAAACAAGGACACGATGTTCACGTAGTGTACCAGACCTCTGGAAATATTGCGGTTTCAGATGATGAAGCTTTAAAATTTGCAGAAGTTGCCAGCGATTTTATCGGAAATGAAAAATCAGATATCAATTTCAAATCAGTAATCGAATTTCTAAATAATAAATCTGAAAATCAGATCGATTCTTTGGAAGTGCGAAAATTAAAAGGATTGATTAGAAGAAGAGAATCTTACGGAGCAACAAGATATATTGGACTGAAAGATGAAAATACACACTTTTTAGATCTTCCTTTTTATGAAACGGGGCAAGTTAAAAAGAATCCGTTAGGGCCAGAAGATATTGCTATTGTAAAAAATATTATTGCAAAAATAAAACCACATCAAGTTTTTGCTGCTGGAGATCTTGCCGATCCGCACGGAACACATGAGGTTTGTTTAAATGCCATTTTTGCCGCTCTAAAAGAACTTAAACCAGAACCGTACATGGATGACTGCTGGTTATGGCTTTATAGAGGAGCTTGGCACGAGTGGGATATTCACGAAATTGATATGGCAGTTCCATTAAGCCCATCAGAGGTTTTGTTGAAACGTCATGCTATTTTACACCATCAGTCTCAAAAAGACAGGGTGATGTTTCAAGGTAATGACTCTCGTGAATTTTGGGTTAGGGCAGAAGATCGAAATAAAAATACAGCCATTTTGTATGATGAATTAGGTTTGGCTGAATATGAAGCGATCGAAGCTTTTAAACGTTTTGATTACTAAAAATTTTTTCCGATTCATTTTAGAATGAATCAAATAGCAAAATTCAGATTGATCTCATAGCAAAGTGAGGTAAAAGCTGAAATCATTCTGAGTTTTGTTTTTTTTATAAATTTAGGATACTTATAAAAAGCTATCCAACCAAAAAAAAGAAAAATGAAATATCTATTTGTACTATTATTTGCAGGTTTAACAGCAGGTGCTCAAGTCCAGAAGGAGCAGCTAAATCTTATGCCTTGGCCTCAGAATGTTGTTATTAATGAAGGTAATTTTAATTTAACTAAAAATTTTAAAGTAAACATTACAGGAAATCCAAATACTAGAATATTTGGAGGAGTAACTCGTTTTTTGCGCCGCTTAGATGGTAGAACAGGTATATTTTTCGAACAAGGTTTTATTGAAAAACTAAATGAAGTTCCAAATGCAGAATTGCAGATCAATTGCACTAAAAGCGGTAAAATTGGTTTGTACGAAGACGAAAGTTATCATTTAGATATTACTTCTAATAAAATAACAATAAACGCTTCAAGCGATTTAGGAGCTTTACATGGTTTGGAGACATTGTTGCAGATGCTTCAAAACAACTCAAAATCTTTTTATTTTCCAGTTTCAAAAATTTCAGATTTCCCAAGATTTACATGGAGAGGTTTAATGATTGATGTTTCAAGACATTTTCAGCCAATTGACGTAATTAAAAGAAATATTGATGCATTGGCAGCTGTGAAAATGAATGTTTTTCACTGGCATTTGGTTGATGATCAAGGTTGGAGAATCGAAATGAAAAAACATCCAAAGTTTACTCAATTAGCTTCGGATGGAATGTATTATACACAAGAGGAAATTAAAAATATCGTAAAATATGCAGATGAGCGCGGTATTTTAATTGTTCCAGAAATAGATGTTCCAGGTCACGGATCTGCAATTTTAACGGCTTATCCAGAAATTGGCAGTAAAGTAATCACGCTGACAGGAGGAACATCCGAAAAAAATATTCAAGGTACAGCAATTGCTACCTATGGAATTGAAAGAAATGCGGGTATTTTTTCGCCAACATTAGATCCTTCAAATCCTAAAACATATCAATTATTAAGTGAAGTTTTTGATGAGGTTTGTCCATTATTTCCTGGCGCTTATTTCCACATTGGAGGAGATGAAAACGAAGGAAAAGATTGGGATGCAAATCCGAAGATTCAAGAATTCAAAAAGAAGCATAATTTAAAAACCAACCACGAATTGCAAACTTATTTTACCATGCAATTGGCACCGATGTTAAAAAAGCACGGAAAGCAATTAATGGGTTGGGAAGAAATCTTGACAAAAGATTTATCTAAAGAAGCTATTGTACATTCTTGGAGAGGTGCCAAATGAAGGAATGCCAGCAGGACAATCTTTAGTAGATGCAGTTAAAAAAGGATACAAAACCGTTCTTTCAAATGGCTATTATATCGATTTAATGTACCCAATAGCAAGCCATTATTTAAATGATCCGATGCCAAAAGGAGCTAATTTAACCAGCGATGAAAAAGCAAGAATCTTGGGTGGAGAAGCTACAATGTGGACAGAATTGGCTACACCAACCACGATAGATTCTCGAGTTTGGCCAAGAACAGCTGCTATTGCTGAAAGATTGTGGTCTGCGGAAGATGTAGTGGATGTAGAAAATATGCGCAAACGTTTAGAGCAGATCTCTTTCAGATTAGAAGAATTAGGCATTACGCACATTCGTAACAAAGATGTTATTTTAAGAAATATTGCCAACAATCAAAACATTCAGTCGCTTGAAGAATTTTCTAAAGTTAGTGAGCCTTTAAAAGGATATACTCGTAACAAAGGAGGAACAGAGTACCAGATGTATTCTCCGTTTACCTTGTTTGCAGATGCATGCGGACCAGACGCAAAAGATGCACTTGCGTTTGATGCTGCAGTAGATCAATATTTAACAAATAAATCGGCTGATAATAAAGCAAAAGTAACAGCATTTTTTAATAAATGGATTGCTGTAAATAAAGACTTAACAGCGCTAAGTGCCAATGCGCCATTAGTGCAGCCAATTTTGCCTTTGTCAAAAAAATTAAGTGATGCATCGCAAGAATTATTGCTTGTATTAGATAATAAATCGACTTTAAAACCAGCAGATTTAAAAAGTCTAATAGAGCAATGCAATACAAAAGATCATGCTGACGTAGAATTGTCAGTTTATGAGAGTTTAAAGAAACTAATATAAATTTTGGTTGAGTTAGTGTTTTAGAGTTACATTAATCAGGCTTTTAATTATCTCTGCCGGAGTTCCACGGTAGAGATAGTTATAGCCAAGATTTCAGAAGTAAACACCACTTAACTTAATTCAATATTAAAAATATAAGCCATGAGACTAGTATTAACCTTTAAAACCAAATAGAAGAATTAGAATACCACAAAACATGACAAAAAACGAGAGTATAGATTGATGATTAGTCCCAAATTTATCATTTGTATTTAAGATTAATTTTTAGAATTATAAATAAATATCGATCACTGCTATTTACTAATGATTATGAATGAATCAGTAATAGTAATATTTATCTATAGAATGTAATTTGAGTTTATTTCCAATCGACCGCGGGGTTCCAATCTGCAGTTGAGCGAAACCCAGAAGATTTTAAAAGCTTCTGTGGCCCAATTATTTATTTTCTATTAACTAATATTTATTAACTATGAAACATTATTACAGATTGCTCTTTTTGTTATTGTTTCCCTTACTAGCGTTGGCTCAACCAGCTCACGGAAAAAAAGTAGTGGGGTATTATGCGCAATGGTCTATCTATGCTAGGGATTTTAATGTTCCTAAAATTGACGGAAGTAAAATAACGCATTTAAATTATTCTTTTTATGGCACAACTTATGATCCTGCCCATCCAGAGAATACCAAGTTAAAATGTTTAGACACTTATGCTGATTATGAGCATATGGAAGGCGGCATTCCGTGGGATGCTCCAGTAAAAGGAAACTTCTATGATTTAATGAAATTAAAAGAAAAGTATCCGCATTTAAAAATTTTAATTTCTGTTGGAGGCTGGACAAAAGGACAAGATCTTTCTCCAATTGCTGCAAGTCCTGTAGCAAGAGCAGCTTTAGCAGCAGATATGGCAAACTTTATTACTACGTATCCTTTTATCGACGGTTTTGATATCGATTGGGAATATCCTCTTTCGGGTGGGACTGACGGTACAGAAATAGTAAATGGTGCGCCTGTTCCTCCGCAAAAATACAGTCCAGACGACAATAAAAATTTAGTGCTTTTATTGAAAGCAATGCGTCAGGCAATGCCAAATAAATTGGTTACCATTGCTGCTGGAAACAATGTTAGAAACGTTGCTAAACAGTATTTAAGGGCCAAACAACAGAGCGCAGTATGGCATGAGCGAAGATATTTCGACTTACTGTGATTATATTACCTATTTCGGATATGATTTTGGAGGAAATTGGTATGATAAAACCTGCTATAATGCTCCTTTATATGCAAGCGGGAACACTAATGATCCGTTGTATGGCGCAACGCAATCAGAATCATTAGACGAATTAACCAATCAATATCTAAACGTAATTGGTTTTCCTGCGAATAAATTAATCATGGGATTGCCTTTCTACGGAAAAAAATTCGATAACGTTGCTGCAAATTCAACAAACGGATTATTTGTTTCAGCACCAAGATATATCGTTCCTGGATGTACAAATCCTCAAAATCCAACCGGTACATGGGATGGTTCGGGAGCTTGTGAAAAATCTGGAAGTATCGAAATCTGTGATTTAGTTGGAAATCCAGTTACCAATTCGCATGCTTATTTAGATCCAAACACGATGATGGTAACGCCATCTGCGGCTTCGGCAGGATGGGTTCGTTATTTTGATAATACTACAAAAGTTCCTTATTTATATAATGCTACTAGAAAAGAGTTTATTTCTTATGAAGATAAACAGTCAATGGACTTAAAAGTGCAGTATATAAAATCGAAAAACTTAGCAGGAGGTATGATTTGGGAATTATCTCAAGATACCAGAGGTGCAATTCCGAATTCATTATTAAACCAAGTGGATGCTTCTTTCGGCAGTGTTGTTCCAGGAACAGTAAGTATTTCTGGTTCTGTAAAAAACGGATCGACTTTGGTTACCAATGTTACTGTCGAATTGCGTAATGCATCTAATGTCGTTATCCAGACAGTAGTTTCTCAAACAGGAAACTTTGCATTCAATAATTTAACTTCAGGACAAAACTATTCGCTTACAGCTTTAAAGGCGAGTTATACCTTTGTTCCAGTATCGTTAAACAATGTAACGGTAAATCAGACGGCAGTTGTAATTAATGGAACACAGCCAACTTATACTGTAAGCGGAACAATTGTAGACGGAAGTGGTCCAGTTTCTGGTGTAACTGTTTCAGCAGTTTCAGGAAGCACAACTTTAACAGCAGTTTCAAATGCAAGTGGGGCTTACAGCGTTGCAGGTTTAACAGCAGGTTTAAACTTCACAGTTACAGCTTCAAAATCTGGATTTTCTTATACTCCAGCTTCAACAGTTTACAATGCAATTGATGCCAACAAGACGTTGAATTTCACTCAAGGTGCGGCAGTTGTAACGTACACCGTAAGCGGAACAGTTCTTAACGGAAGTACTGCAGTTTCTGGCGTAACCGTTACGGCAGCTTCTACAGCAGGAAATGTTACGGCAACAACTAATTCAACTGGGTCATATTCATTGACTTTAGCTTCTGGCGGAAATTATACTGTAACTGCAGCTTTGACTGGGCAAACTTTTACGCCAGTGTCGACAGTTTATTCTAATTTGAATGCCAATAAAACATTAAACTTTGCTCAGGATGTTGTAACGACTTCAAGTAAAATTAGCGGAACAGTTAAAAACGGAACAACGCCAGTTTCAGGAGCCAAAGTAGAATTGGTTTTACCTTGGACAGATAATGCACATCCGTGGAAAAGTGTTTTGGCAACAACAGATGCACAAGGAAAATACAGTTTTGATAATTCTGTTATAGACGGTTATACAACCATTACAAGTTTAAAACTAAATACTTGGTCAAACGGAGAGGTAAATTATTATCCAAATAATCTAGCCAACTTTGCAGTTCCTGCAAGTCCAACAACGTACAACTTCAATACAAGTGCAACGGCTAGAGTAGCATTAGCGGCAGCTACAAACTTAATTAGCGGAACGGTGAAAAACGGTTCAACGCCTGTAGCAAATGCAAAAGTGGAAATTGTTTTACCATGGACAGATAACACCCACAACTGGAAAAGCGTTCTGGCAACAACAGATGCATCAGGAAATTACGCTTTTGATGATTCAGTTGTAGCGGGGTATACACAAATTTTAAGCTTGAAATTAAATTCATGGCAAAATGGAGAAGTAGCTTATTATCCAAATAATCTAGCAAACTTCGCCGTTCCAACAGCGCCAACAGTTTATAATTTCAATACACAAACAACAGTTGTGACTAAGCCAGTAGTTGCTATTACAGCACCAACAGCTTCGGCGATTGCTATAAATTTAGGTTCAGCAATTAATTTTGTTGCAAGTGTAGGATTAAGTGCTACAGATGCCACTACAATTTCATCTGTTGTATTTAGTTTAGACGGACAAAGCATAAGCGCTACCAATTCTTCAGGAACTTATACAGCGGTTTGGACACCAGTAGCAAATCAGTTTGGAGTTTCTCATACGCTAACCGTTACGGCTACGGCTTCAAACGGAACAACAGATTCAAAAACCTATAGTTTTACATTAAATTGTTCAGGTGCAAACTGTCCAAATTCATTGCCTGTAATCACTTGGAATTCACCATCAAATACTACGGTATACCAAAGCTCTTTCCAAGTTGTGCCAATTTCAGTTACAGCTGTCGATAGTGACGGATCAGTTTCTGGTGTTACGATTACCATAAACGGAGGCACTTTTAACATGACAGCAGGTACAAATAATACTTATACGTATAATTTTACGCCAACTGCTTATCAAGATTATCCAATTGTAATTAAAGCAACCGATAATAAAGCTGCTGTAACTACATTAAACAATACTATTAAAATTGCTACAATAAGTGGTAATAGATTTATTCCGCTTCCATCTAAAATTATTTTAGGATATGCACATTCTTGGGAAAATACTGCAGCTCCATTTTTATATTTTTCTCAAATGGTCGGAAGTAAATTTAACGTAGTGGATTATTCTTTCGTAGAAACAGTGAATCGCGATGGTTATACACCAATATTAACCACAAACGATGCGAGATATTTGACCAATGGCGTTTTCAATAAGCAATTGTTGAAAAACGATATAAAAGCCTTAAGAGATAGCGGTGTTCCTGTTATTGTTTCTATTGGAGGTCAAAATGGTCATGTTGTTTTAGACAATGTAACTCAGAAAAATATTTTTGTTAATGGTCTAAAAGCAATCATCGACGAGTATCAGTTTGATGGAGTTGATATTGATTTTGAAGGTGGATCGATGAATTTTAGTGCAGGAGGTTTAAGAGATATCTCTTACGCTGGTATTTCGGCTTATCCAAGATTGAAAAACGTGGTAGATGCTTTCAAAGAATTAAAAGCCTACTATGGCCCTGGATTTTTATTGACTGCAGCTCCAGAAACACAATATGTACAAGGAGGATATACTACTTATACAGATACTTTTGGTTCTTTCTTGCCAATTATTCAAAACTTACGCAACGAATTGGATTTGCTAGCAGTACAATTGTATAATACAGGAGGAGAAAACGGATTAGACGGTCAATATTATGGTACGGCTAAAAAAGCCAACATGGTTACAGCCTTGACTGATATGATCATAAAAGGGTATAACATTGCTTCAACAGGAATGCATTTTGATGGATTGCCAGCTTCAAAAGTTCTTATTGCATTACCAGCTTGTCCGAGTGCAGCAGGTAGCGGTTATTTAACTCCGACAGAAGGAATTAATGCTATGGATTATTTAAGAAATGGAACCAATTTCTCAGGAAGAACCTACACAATGCAGCCAGGATGGGCCATATCCTTCTTTAAGAGGTTTAATGACTTGGTCTGTAAACTGGGATGCCTCTTCTTGTGGTAATTCATCTGAATTATCTAAAGCATATGCAGCTTATTTTGCATCTCAAGCCACAGCAAAAACATTAATTTTAGAAGATATTAAGCCTGAGAGTAATGCGACTGTTGCCTATTTTAGAAACAATACTTTATCGGTATCTAATGAAACAGAAGACATTGTTCAAGTTGATGTATTCAATACAATAGGACAAACTGTTACAAGTTCTAGAAATATTCAAAACAACAAAGAAGTATTGCTTCATAGTCCAAGTTTTGCTAGTAGACAAATTTTTGTCGTGATCGTAACAGATAAATCTGGACACAAAAAGTCATTGAAAGTAATGAACTTTTTAAACTAAAAAAGAATTGAAAATTTAGAAATAAAAAACGGGACGGTTAAAATTGAGTTTGGTTATTTATGTTTTAATCTATTTTATTTCTAAAAAATGCCACTTTAGGTAATTTGTTATTTGGTTTTTGCCTAAAGATGCGCATTATGAACCTGGTAGTTTTACTGCCAGGTTTTTTTTATATGACTTTCGATAAATGGACTAATAACTCAATATAGTACACGGATGAGGCGGATTTACTTCGTAAAGAAGCGGATAAAAAACGGATTTTTTTTACTTATTTTTTTAGATAGATTAATAAAAAATCTGCTAAATCTGCAAGAAACCCTTTGCGAACTTTGCGCATACCTTTGCGTCTTTGCGGTTAAAAAACTTTCACTATTTTTGAGATCAAATACAATTGTTTCAGAATCCATGCAGAAATTCATTAGCTTAATTGCACTACTCTTTATTTTTACAATAAGTACAGCTCAAAATAAATTCGGAAACCCAGAAGCTGATCCTTTACAAATTCAGAAAACGTACGAGCAATGGTCGGTTTATAATAAAGGAATTATGCTTTCGAGAGATTTCACTGCACTTGATTCATCTTCAAAAGAAATCTCAAAAGAAGCTTTTTTAGATCAGCTGGCAAATGGAAATTTCATTCCAGTTCGATTGAAATCAGAAGCGAATATGTATGTTTATAAACTATTCAAAATTCAGCCAAAAACAGATTCAAGCATAAAAGCCACCATCAATCAAATTGGTTTTGATGCTTATAAAAATTATAAAATGGAAGGAACCGCTTTTCCGCAATTCTCCTTTAAAGATTTAGACGGAAATTTGGTAACGAACGAATCCATGAAAGGAAAAATCATTGTAATCAAATGCTGGTACATTCACTGTACGCCTTGCATTAGAGAATTTCCTCAGGTAAATAAATTGGTTGAAGAATACAAAGATCGAAACGATATTGTTTTTATGAGTTTAGCCGAAGATTCAGCAGAACAATTAAAAACATTTTTAGCTAGAAAACCATTGTCTTATTCTGTAATTCCAGATATGAAGGAATATATGAATAATGTTTTACAGCTGAACTCTTTTCCAACACATTTTATAATCAACAAAGAAGGAATGATTGCTAAAGTGCTTCCTAATTTTGAGAGTCTTGAAGTGGCTTTGGCTAAAGAAAGTAAATTGTAAGTTTTAATTAATCTCGCAAAGTCGCGAAGTCGCGAAGTTTTTTTTAACCAAAAATTAACGATCCAGTTTGTCATTTCTGTAAAAGTTACTTATTTCGGTAACGGATTTATCATTTCAATTGGCTTTTTTCCATCAATTCCCTGATGTGGTCTTTCATGATTGTAATAATATAAATATTGCAACAGTTCCTCTTTTAGTTCTTCTTGAGAATCAAAGTCAGTATCTCGTAATAAATCCTCTTCCAGAGTTCTCCAAAATCGCTCTACTTTACCATTTGTCTGCGGACGGTAAGGTCTGGTGTATCTGTGTACGATCCCAAGTTCCATAAGCATTCTTTCAAAAGGATGCTGATTTTTTACCTTGCTTGTTTTAATTCCAAATTCAGCTCCATTGTCAGATAATAACTCTTCAAATTTTATTTCATAATGGCTGCTTAGAATATTTAAGCATTTTAATGAAGCAAACATTACGGTTAAACTGGTTATATCGGGAACCAATTCTGCCCAGGCAATCCGGCTGTAATCATCAATTACACAGACTAAATACAGTTTTTTGTTTTCTCCGCGAATTATGCTTTTACTTAAGTAATGGCAATCAATATGACCCAGCTGTCCCATTCTTTCTTTGATTATTTTCTGATGATTCTTTTTAATCTTCGGAGTTAATCTATTTATTTTATGCCGTTTTAAAATATTATAAACTCCAGAATATGATGGTGTATGTTTTCCTAATTTGGGATTTAAGATACTAACAATTTCATATTTGTTGTTTCCTTTTTCTCTTAATTCAACTACTTTTTGCTCTATAAAAGGCAAAGGGCGCCTGGTTTTATATTTTGGACCTCGCTTTTGAGGCAATAAATCTACAGCCTTACCACTTTGCTTATAGCGGTTATAATACTTTAAAAAACTTTTTCGGCAGGTATCATTTGCTGTGTAAAAATCCATTGCTTTTTTATGCACTGGATGAGTCTTGTTTTTTACCTGCTCGTATTCTCTTATTAAAAAACGATATTTCTCTAAATAGTTTCTCTCTAATGTCGAATCCTGACTGTTATTTCTCATCGCAACAAAATTTATTAAAGTTAAATTTTGTTACCGAATTATCTAACCTTTACAATTTCGAGGAACGAGAAATCTCCACAAGTAGCTGGACAAAGATTGACAATTATAGACGAAGGTTTACTTCGTCTATTCGCTATCGCTCGGGTCTTCTTCGCCGATATGACAAGATTACGTAGTAATCAATTTGGTGAAACAAAACTCTGCGCCTTTGCGCCTTTGCGAGAAACCCATCACAAGCATAAAAACCTTAGCACCTTACTATCTTTGCAACTTAGAACCTTTTTCACTACTTTTGCACCAAATTAATTAAAAAGACATTCATGTTAACAGTCAATAATTTATCAGTTCAATTTGGCAAACGAATTTTGTTTGACGAAGTAAATACCACATTCACTCACGGAAATATTTACGGCGTTATTGGAGCCAATGGTGCTGGAAAATCTACATTTCTAAAAATTATTTCAGGCGATATGGACCCAACTTCAGGGCATATTCATTTAGAACCGGGAAAACGTATGTCGGTTTTAAACCAGAACCACAACATGTTCGATGAGCATACTGTTTTGGAAACCGTTTTAATGGGAAATAAAGTTCTGTACGCTGTTAAAAAAGAAATGGATGAACTTTATTTAGATTATAATGATGCTAATGCAGACAGAATAGGGGAGTTGCAAGTTCAGTTTGAAGAAATGAATGGATGGAATGCCGATTCTGATGCTGCGTCTATGTTGTCTAACTTAGGAATCACAGAAGCAGATCATTATACTTTAATGGCAGATATGGAAGGAAAGATGAAAGTACGTGTGCTTTTGGCGCAGGCACTTTTTGGAAATCCAGATGTATTGATTATGGATGAGCCTACCAACGATTTGGATTTCGAGACAATCGCTTGGTTAGAAAACTTCTTGGCAAACTACGAAAACACTGTAATTGTTGTATCTCACGACCGTCACTTTTTGGATGCGGTTTGTACACATATTTCTGATATTGATTTCGGAAAAATCAATCACTACTCAGGAAACTATACGTTCTGGTACGAGTCTAGCCAATTAGCGGCAAAACAACGTGCACAGCAAAACAAGAAAGCAGAAGAGAAGAAACAAGAGTTGGAAGAATTTATTCGTCGTTTTAGTGCAAACGTTGCGAAATCGAAACAAGCTACTTCTCGTAAAAAAATGATTTCGAAATTAAATATTTCTGAAATCAAACCTTCTAGCCGTCGTTATCCTGCGATTATCTTCGATCAGGATCGTGAAGCGGGAGATCAGATTTTGAATGTAGAAAACTTAGCGGCTTCTGTAGACGGAGAAGTTTTATTTAAAGACATTAACTTGAATATGGCAAAAGGCGATAAAATCGTTCTTTTCTCTAAAGATTCACGTGCTACAACTGCTTTCTATGAAATCTTAAACAACGAACAAAAAGCAGATGCTGGAACTTTCGATTGGGGAATTACAACCAATCAAGCGTATTTACCAGCTGAAAACCACAAATATTTCGAAAACGACTTAACTTTAGTTGACTGGTTACGTCAGTACGCTAAAACAGAAGAAGAGCGTGATGAGGTTTTCATTAGAGGTTTTTTAGGGAAAATGATTTTCTCTGGAGAAGAAGCTCTTAAAACGTCTAGAGTTTTGTCTGGAGGAGAAAAAGTACGTTGTATGTTGTCTAGAATGATGATGGAGCGTGCTAACGTTTTAATGCTTGATGAGCCAACAAACCACTTAGATTTGGAGTCTATTACAGCTTTCAATAACTCATTGAAAAACTTTAAAGGTTCTGTAATCTTCACAACGCATGACCACGAGTTCGCGCAAACTGTTGGTAACAGAATCGTAGAATTGACACCAAACGGAGTTATCGATCGTTACATGACATTTGACGAATATCTTGATGATGAAAAAATTCAAGAACAAAGAAAGAAGATGTACAATCTTTAATTTTTGAAATTCCAATATATTAAAAATCCCAAATTCCAAATTAGACTGGAGTTTGGGATTTTTTTATGTTTAAAAATATAGCCACTAATTGCACGAATTTCCACGAATTAAATTTGTGCTAATTTGTGTAATTCGTGGCAAAAAAAAACAATCCCAGCTATAAAAATTGGAATTTGGGATTTTTAATTTGTTTATTTTACTACTATTTACTGCCGAACATTTTAGCGAAAATCCAGATAATAATCGCAATAATAAAAATTACGATAAAAATCCCGAATCCCATTCCGGCTTTAAAAATGTCTCCAATAACTTCACAGCTTGTAAATGAAAACAGTATTACGAATACCATTAACAATCTTAGTATTTTATTTTGCATGATTCTGATATTTTAAATTGATACTTAAAATTACTTCAGGAATCAGCGAAATGTGTTATAGAATTTTTTGGAAATGTTTTAGGATTTGGAGTTTGTAATTTTTATTTCTAAAGTGACAAGTCCAATAATTACTGCTATTTCTGCTAGAAAGTAAATAATCCCAAAGATAGAAACGCTTTCATAATTGTAGATTAAAATGCCGAATGTTAAAAGACAATAAAGAATGTTCGCCGTACAAATTATTTTTAAAAACGATTTCCAATTTTGCTTGATTAAAAAATAACAACTTATTGAATAAACGAAAAAAGTAAATGCAATAATTGCAAGATATTCAAAAACTTCTTTTGATAAACCGAAAAAATCATTGAAAATTCTAAGTATAAAAAAGAGTAGGATGGAAGTAAGTAAAGCTCCAAAGCTATCTACTATAAATATTTTTTTTGGTTTAGTTAGAAGATTTTGAAGCATTTGTTTTTATTAGATTATTATTTTATAAATCAGAGAATGTAATGTGATTTTTTCAAGATAGTTCTAAATTCCTGGTTTCCATCATTAAGGTGCTGTCATCATGAAATTCTAATTTTTTGGATTTTGGATTTATTTTTACATAAATAGTATGATGTGGTTTTTGAGATAAATCTTTTATTTTATCTGATAATTGATCATTAGGATAATTTTGATAATGATCCAAAAGATAGTTAGACAATTCATCAACAGCATTTTCCCAATCATCTAGTTCTAAATCATTATCAAACAAAAGTTTAATTAGTCTTTTTGTTTTTGTTTCTGCTAAAATTGAAACAGAAAGTGATTGGTTGTATTTTTTAGATAATTTTTTTGTCGATTTACTCGCTGAAATTAGTTTGACTTGAGTTTCTTTTCCTCTTTCTAACATTCTCTTACAAGCATTTTTTAAGAGCTGATAATGGTCTTTGCCTGCTTCTTGGAGGAAAGATTCAAAGTAAGGTTTAAGAATATAAGTTGCAAAGAAGGTAGGTATAATCCATTCCAATGCTGCATAAGTCTCAACTCCTTGCTTTTCAATATGAATTTTTAAGTTTTGTCTTTCAATCTCAGAGATATCATCATCAATAATTTCTTTAGAGAAGAGTTCAGGATAAGTAAATACTAAGTGTGGATTTTCAGTCATTTCTTTTTTGGTTTTATATATTCATTAAATTTTTTATATCTGTGAAAGATTTAATTAATTCTTTTATAAGAGTTTCGTAAACTTGAAAATGAGTAGAATCATTATTTAAATGTAATCGTTCTTTGCAAAAATTATAGCGTGAGTCAAAGCTACTATCGCTAAAATGTCCTTGAAGTTGACGTAAATCACTTAATACATATAGAGATGATAATATTGATTTAATCTCGTAGTTATCATTTTGATGAAATTCCAATAGAAATTTTTCAAGAGTTTTTAAAGAACCTAGACTATTTATTTCTTTTGACTTAAATTTTTCTATCAGTTTTCTTTTTAATAAATCAGTTTGAATATTTTCAATTATTAATTTATTTAAACTAATATAGGCATTGAAAATTTGTTCCTTTTCCTCTAGGATTGGAGGTTTGTAATATTCGAAATAATCTTCAATATGTATTTTTGTTAATTTAATTTCATATTTGTCATAAAAAACTTCATCTACTTCATTCTTAATAATGAATAATTGTGTTTCATTGTCTGAAGCCTGAAACATATCACTTGGGGAGAAGGGATTTTGGCTTAAATAAAATTTAGAGAATATATCATGATCAGATTTTACATTGCTTGCTTGGAATCTTTTCAAATGTGGCAACATGCTTTCATCTTTAAAATCTTCATTTAAATCGCCAAGCCATTTAAATATTTTACCATTTCGATTAATTCCGAAACCCCAGTTGAATAAAGGCTTTCCTTGATAATAAATATTACAACTGGAAAATGAGCCAAATTTGACACTATAGTTTGGGTGATTATTATAATAAAGGAGAATATCTTTATCGAAAAAAACGGGCGTTAAATAGCCGTCATCTTCATCTCGAAATAATCCTGGTATTAAATAGTAGTCTTCAGAAGAATATATAAGATTTAAGTGATTATATCTGGGGAATTTCTTGTTTTCATATTTGAAAACTATATCAAGCATTTCTCCATCTTCCATTTCTTCAAAATCTTTTTCAGTCATTTGGTCGTAATATTCTTTTTCATACAATGGCTTTTTATGACCACATGTTGGGCAAATAAAAAAAGGAATATTTATGTCTAATTGTTTATTTTTTTCTTTTTTATATCGTACCCAAAAGATTTCTAATTTTTTAAAATCGCTACATTCGGGACATTTCAGTGGATGTTTGCTCATTAGTGTTGAAGGTTTAGATAGAGTAAATATACAAAACAAAAAATCGCATTTTAATATGATTTTTTTTAATATTTTGGATTTTAGTTTTTCAATAAAAAAATATTTTCCCTCTCCAACACCTCAACAAATAAAATCAGATTCCTTATATTTGCGCAACCAAACATTATAATTACTTATGAGTCAAAAAGTATTACTTAATTCGAAAGAAGTTACTATCATACTCCATCGTTTGGCTTGTCAGTTAATCGAAAAACATCTAGATTTCTCTAATACAATTTTGGTTGGAATTCAGCCAAGAGGTGTTTTTTTAGCTGAACGTTTAAAACAAATATTAGAAAACGAATATAAGGTTCCTGAAATTTCGTTAGGATACTTGGATATCACTTTTTTTAGAGATGATTTCCGTCGTACTGATAAACCGCTTGAAGCCAATAAGACCCAAATCAATTTTATAGTCGAAGACAAAAAGGTCATTTTTATCGATGACGTTTTGTTTACAGGAAGAAGCATTCGTTCTGCCTTAACTGCCATTCAATCTTTCGGAAGACCTTCGGAAATCGAATTGTTAGTTTTAATAGACAGACGTTTCAGCCGTCATTTGCCAATTCAGCCCGATTATAGAGGCCGTCAGGTAGATGCTATTAATGGTGAAAAAGTAATTGTAAGCTGGAAAGAAAATGATGGTGAAGATGTTGTTCACTTAGTTACGAATTAAGTTTAATCGGTTAACCGGTTAATTGTTTAATCGGTAATAACACCGATTAAGCGATTTGACAAAAAAAAACGATTAAACAATTCAACGATTAAACAAATAAACAATACAAATGAAAGAATTAAGCGTAAATCATTTATTAGGAATAAAATATATCAACGAGAATGATATTAACCTGATTTTTGAAACGGCAGATCATTTTAAAGAAGTCATTAATAGACCAATTAAAAAAGTTCCTTCATTACGAGATATTACCATTGCCAATATTTTCTTCGAAAACAGTACCAGAACCAAACTCTCTTTCGAATTAGCGCAGAAACGTTTATCTGCTGATGTAATCAGTTTTTCTGCAGCTCAGTCATCGGTTAAAAAAGGTGAGACTTTGATTGATACTGTAAACAATATCCTTTCGATGAAAGTGGATATGGTTGTAATGCGCCACTCTAATCCCGGAGCGGCTTATTTTTTATCAAAAAACGTCAAAGCAAGCATCGTAAATGCTGGAGACGGAGCGCATGAACATCCAACACAGGCTTTATTAGACAGTTATTCGATTAGAGAAAAACTAGGCGATGTAGCCGGAAAAAAAGTAGTTATTGTAGGCGATATTCTGCATTCGAGAGTTGCCTTATCCAACATATATGCTTTGCAGATGCAAGGCGCTGAAGTAAAAGTTTGCGGACCAAAAACATTGATTCCAAGATATATTGAATCGCTTGGTGTTACCGTTGAACCAAATTTACGTAAAGCTCTAGAATGGTGTGACGTTGCGAATATGCTTCGTGTACAAAATGAACGTATGGATGTGAATTTCTTCCCATCAACACGTGAGTACGCACAACAATACGGAGTAGACAAACCACTTTTGGATTCATTAGGAAAAGAAATCGTAATCATGCACCCAGGCCAATCAATAGAGGAGTAGAAATCACTTCTGAAGTGGCAGATTCTGATCATTCGGTGATCTTGAATCAGGTGGAGAATGGAGTTGCGATTAGAATGGCGGTTATTTATTTGCTGGCTTCTAAGATACAGTAGTTTTTTTTAGTGATCAGTGTTCAGTTTAGTGATCAGTCGCGGTCGCGGTTTTCAGTTTTGAAATGAGTGTCGAATTGAATGAAGTGTTTTTTAAAAACGAAATTTGCTTTGCAAACGTGGGCTTCGACTTCGCTCAGCCTGACAAACGTGAAACTTGAAACCTCAAACTTGAAACCTCAAACTTTAAACGTGAAACTTAAAACAATAAAAAAACTTACTAAATTAGCATCATAAAATACAAGCCTCACAAATTATAAAAATGAAAGTAGATCAAAAAGGACATACCGTTACGATTAAAGATACTCAAGGAGATGTAAACGCTTTCTTGGAAAAAGTGACGCAACAGTTTAAAACCTTTGAAAAACAAAATATTATAATCGATTTATCAGCTGATGTAGCAATTACAGAAAAAGATTTGAAAGCTTTTTTACCACTTTCTAAGCTTCATAAAAAAGCAAAAAAATCTTTTGTTATAGTTGCAACCGATCTTGATTTTAATGCTATTTCAGATAAATTAGCGGTGGTTCCTTCACTTTTGGAAGCTCATGATATTATCGAAATGGAAGAAATCGAAAGAGACCTGGGGTTTTAATTTTAGATTTCTGATTTTAGATTTTAGATTTTTGAATGCTAAATCTAAAATGTTTTGTCAATCTAAAATCTACATTCTAAAATCTAAAATCAAAAATGAAACTTACTATACTTGGCTGTTATGCCGCAACTCCGAGAACACTTACTAATCCGACTTCGCAGGTTCTAGAAATTAAAAACCGATTGTTTTTAATTGATTGTGGAGAGGGAACTCAAGTTCAGCTTCGAAAGAACAAGATTAAATTCTCAAAAATCAATCATATTTTTATTTCCCATCTTCACGGCGATCATTTGTATGGATTGATTGGGACGATTTCTACTTTTTCTCTTTTGGGAAGAACAACCGATTTGCATATTTATGGTCCGAAAAGGAATTAAAGAATTAATTCTTCTTCAATTAAAATTGACGGAATCTTGGACAACTTATTCTTTGTTTTTTCACGAATTAGAATCAAAAGAAAGTGAAGTTATTTTTGAAGATAAAAAGGTTATTGTAAAAACGATTCCGTTAAAGCATCGTGTTTATACCAATGGCTTTTTGTTTCAAGAAAAACCAGATGAAAGAAAACTAGATATTGAAGCAGTTCAGCGTTATGATATTCATGTGGCTTATTATCAGAAAATTAAAAATGGAAGTGATATCACACTTGATGATGGAACTGTAGTTGAGAATAAAAAATTGACTTTTGATCCGCCACCAACAAAAAGTTATGCCTTCTGTTCTGATACGGTTTACAACGAAGAGATCATTCCGATTATAGAGAATACAGATATTTTATATCACGAATCGACGTTTCTGGAATCTGAAGCAAGACTGGCAGAAAAAACCTTGCATTCTACAGCAAAAGAAGCAGCTAATATTGCATTGAAAGCCAATGTAAAACAATTAATTTTAGGTCATTATTCAACACGTTACGACGGAATTGAGCGTTTTAAAGAAGAAGCCGAAACTGTTTTCCCAAATGTGCTTTTGGGAGATGATGGACGTAGTTTTGAGTTTTAACTAAAAAAAAGATTCTAAGGTTCTAAGGTTCTGAGATGCTGAGGTACCAAGTTTGTATGTGGTTTGTTTTAGGTTTAACATTTCACGTTTGTCAGGCTGAGCGAAGTCGAAGCCCACGTTTGCAAATCAAGTTCTGTTTATAAAAGCATTTCGACTTCGCTCAGTGTGACAGTCAAATATTCAGATTCTGTCAACCTGAAACCTGAAACTTGAAACAATAATCTAAAATCTAAAAATCAACAATCTAATATCATAAGTCATGAACGATTTAAGTAATTATAGAAAATCTTACGAGAAAAGCGAATTATTAGAAAGTACTATTCCCGAAGATCCAATCAATCTTTTTAACCGATGGTTTCATGAAGTGGAAGATTTTGGCGGAAGCGGAGAGGTGAATGCTATGACGGTTTCGACAATTGGATTGGATGGTTTTCCTAAATCTCGTGTGGTTTTATTGAAGAAATTCTCTGAAGAGGGATTTATATTTTACACCAATTATAATTCGGAGAAAGGAAAAGCGATAGAAGCAAATCCAAACATTTGTTTGTCTTTTTTTTGGCAGGAAATGGAACGTCAGGTTATTATAAAAGGTATTGCACAGAAAACATCGGAGATTATTTCAGACAATTATTTTGATTCACGCCCTGACGGCAGTAAGCTTGGTGCGATTGTTTCTCATCAGAGTGAAGTGATTCCGTCAAGAACATTTTTAGAAGAAAACTTAAAAAAACTAGAAGCTGAATTTGAAGGAAAGCCAATCCCCAGACCCGAAAATTGGGGTGGCTATATTGTAACTCCATTACAAGTTGAATTTTGGCAGGGAAGACCCAACAGGCTTCATGATAGAATTCGCTACACGAGCCAATCAGATTTTTCTTGGAAAATTGAAAGATTGTCTTCTTAAAAGTAGTTTTACGTAAGAATTTTATATAATAAATAAAAAAATAAATGCATTTCATCGATTAATTTTGCACTTTAACGGTAAATTGAATACGTTTGGTATACAATAATACGAACGAATTTATTCAAAGATAAATTTAAAGGATTTGCCCCAACATTTACTTTAAACCGCTAAAATGCTGATGATTATGAAAAAGATTATGCGCACCATGTTGTTCATTGCGATTCTTGTCGCAATGAACGCATGTTCTGCTGATTCCGCTGAAGCTGGCTTGGAAACTACTACTCCAACAGAAACCCTTGTTGCAAATTACACATACAATGATACCGAAATAGAGACGATGAGATTAATAAACGAATATCGTTTGAGTATTGGTTTAAATTCTCTGGAAAGAATTAATCATATATCTTATAAATGTGAAGAGCATAACAAATATATGATTCAGAACAATGTTGTAGATCATAACGATTTTGTTGCTAGGTCTACTAATATGACTAATGTATTGGGAGCTAAAAGAGTGGGAGAGAATGTTGCTTACAACTATAAAACTCCAGAGGCCGCTGTAAGAGCTTGGCTTGATAGTCCAGGGCACAAAGAAAATATAGTTGGCGATTATACTCATTTTGGGTTATCTGTAACCACAGATCCAGCTACAGGAAAAAAATATTACACTAACATATTTGTGAAGCTTTAAAAATATATTGAACAGGTTGGTTTTTTAGAAAACGTTGTAATTCTTTGATTTGCAACGTTTTTTTTTTAGAATTTAAAATTATTTACGTATTTATTTTCTTACTTTTGCGTCGATTTTTTAAAAATGAGAAGCAATGAATGAAATAATTAAAAATTATGTAGATAGAGGAGTAGCTTTTGTAAAAAAACATCAAGAATATCTTATGTATGAAAATGATGTTGCAGAAGATATGATATATGATTTTGATTACAATATAATCAAAAATAAATCTGTAAAAATGGAAATGGTACAGAAGAATTCTAGTGAAGAACTTTTGGAAATTTTAAAATCAACTGACAAAATATGGAAGCCAATTGATAGCACAGTAACTGAAAATCAAATAACTGAAATTGAAAAACATTTCAATATAATATTTCCAAATTCTTATAGAGAATATTTAAAATATAAACACTTTTATACTATTTTTTTACATTCAGATCTTAGATTATTTCCCAAACCAAGTGATAAATGGCAAAATATATTAGTGGAGAATAATGAAGAAATGAAAGAAGTTTTATTAGAAAAAGGATATTTTGCTATCGGTAATTATAGTGATTATGGTGAAGTTTGTTTTGATTTTAGAAATTCTAAAAGAAGCAGCAATTGTTTTAATAGATTATGAAAATTTAGATACTGAAGTGTTGGCAGAAAATTTTATTAAGCTATTAGAACAAACCCTGGAATTAGAAGAGCCAGTTTTAAGAGAATTAAAACCATGGCAAAAAAAGATGTACGGGATGGAATAAATTTAATTAAAAAAAAGCTGTTCAAAATTTTGAACAGCTTTTTTTTAATTGCATATGATAGTGTGTTGATTACAAAGCCGTAATAATAAATTCGCTTCGTCTGTTGGCCTGATGCTCTTCTTCAGTGCATGGCACGCCGTCTGCGCATTTATTTACCAGTTCTGTTTCGCCATAGCCTTTTCCGGTTAGTCGGTTAGGGGCTATTCCGTTTTTAATAAGCCACTGAATGGTCGATTTGGCTCTTCTATCCGATAAAGCTTCGTTGTATTGATGAGAAGCTCTACTGTCTGTATGCGAACGGATATCCAGCTTCATGCTTGGATTGTCGTTTAAGACCACTAGTATTTTTTCCAGATCCAGCGCCGCTTCTGTTCTAATGTTAGACTTGTCCAAATCAAAGTAAATCATTTTGATTCCGAAACATTTTCCTAAATCATCACCCACAGTCACCTTGCAGGTTGATTTTTCAAGTGCAATCGGAAGATTGGTCTTGCCGCTTGTTTTATCTATTGTTATACTTACTTCTTTTGTAGCGAATTCAGGCTTTTCCGCCCTTACGAAATAGGTTTTTCCGCATTCCACATCAAAAGTGTACATTCCGGAACCGTCTGCAGCGGCAGAGTTTTTAAGGTTCATCTGGTCATCATACAGAGTGACTTTGGCTCCCGGAAGCGCAAGCCCCGTTTCTGCATCCGATATTATTCCGTACAGCTGTTGGATGCATTTTAGCCTTCTGGTTTCTAGGAACCTGTAGATATCATCAGAACCCTGTCCGCCATCTTTATTGGAAGTGAAAAACCCTCTTCTCGTTTCAGGATCAATGATGTACGCAAAGTCATCTTTTGGAGAATTGACATCTGCCCCGACATTCTGAATGTTGCTTACTTTTCCGCTATTGTCAATATTGGCGACAAAAACATCCAATCCTCCCAGACCCGGATGTCCGTCAGACGCAAAATAAATCTCGTTTTCAGAAGTTAAGTAAGGATACGTTTCTTTTCCTTCCGTATTAATCGTGTTTCCAAGATTTTGCGGATGGCCAAAGCCGCCATTTGAATTTATAGTTACTTTATACAGATCAGACTCTCCAAAAGATCCCGGCATATCGGAAGCAAAATACAGCGTTTTTTCATCTGGGCTCAAAGCCGGATGGCCTGTGCTGTAATTATTGCTGTTGAATGGAAGTTCGGCAATGCTGGTTCGATTTGCCGTCTTTTCCCAGTTCTGCTCTGTAAAGCTTGATTAAAGTGACTCTGCTTTCGTCCTTGCCTTTCTTGCCGCCAATATAGTTGTTTCTGGTAAAATAGACTGTTTTTCCGTCTCTGGTAAAAACAGGAGAAGCTTCGTGAAATTTGGTGTTTATGGCCGATTTAAATTTATTCACTTTTGATGCGGTTCCCGTTGCGGGATCCAGATCGGCATTATAAATATTGGTGAAATATTCTCCTGTCCATTTGTGTTTGCGCTGCACAAAATTTCCCGTATCCCGTGCAGATGCAAAGTAAATTTTATTGCTGTACACAAATGACCCGTAATCGGAGTATTGGCTGTTGATTCCAGCGTCTTCTATCTGGTACCTCCCAGAATTTGCCTTTATCTGGTCGAGATAGTTTATGTCTTCTCTGTAGAGCTTTCCTCTGCTGTCATTTTTTGAGACGGCATTGAATTCTTCCAGAAGCCTATTGGCTTTGCTGGTGTCTCCAGCCGATTTTAAAGATTGCGCGTATCTGAAATAATATTCCGGCTCCGGATTTGGATTCATGGCAAATAATTCGCCGTACCATTTTGCCGCGTTCTGGAAATCTGAATTGAAATAGTAGGCATTTCCCAGTTTTTTAAACATGTCTTCAGATCTGTAGCCTTTGGCCGCAACTTTTTCATAAGTCTTTATTGCATCGACATAGGCGTAGCTGTCATATTTTTTATCTGCAGCATTTATTTTTGCCTGCTGGGCATGGCTGCCGAATGAAAAAGCGCCTATGATTGCAGCGAAAAGTAGTGTATAGTTTTTCATGATGCCTTATTTTTAGAAGAAACGAGGAGTTGTCATTTTGCCTTTGTTGGAGAAGAATTCATAGCGCAGGAAGATCTCGTGCGAGCCTGAATTGTAATTGTTCAATTTGGTGGTTTCCCGATCGTAGCCATAGCCCAAATAAAGTCCGTCTGTGATCTGAAACCCAACCATAGCACTTAATGAAGCGCTCCATCTGTAGGCCGCGCCTATCATAAATTTATCGTAGAACATAAAATTCGCAGAAACATCTACCTGCAATGGCGCCCCTTGAACCATTTTGGTTAGTATGGCGGGCTTGAATTTTATGTACTGGTATTTGTCAAGATCGAATACGTAGCCTCCAATTAAGTAGTAGTTGATTCTGTCTTTATAGATGGCAACATCATTGTCGTCGTAACGGTTTGTTTCAATAAAGTTTGGAACAGACAGGCCAATGTATGCTTTGTCAGAATGCCAGTAGACTCCAGCCCCAACGTTTGGAGAGAACTTGCTGTTTAAATCTTGAAACTGGGGATTGCCCTGATCTGCAGGATTTAGTTTGTTTACATCCAAATTGAAGATATTTGCCGTTCCTTTGATGCCAAACGAAAGCTTAAAATCTGCAGAGGTCTGAATGGTGTAAGACAGATCCACTGAGATGTTGTTTTCATTTGTAGGGCCAATTTTATCATTGACCAACGAAGCTCCAATGCCTAATCTGCTATTATTTATTGGCGTATTGATTGAGAAGCTGCTTGTCTCTGGCGCTCCATCAAGACCAACCCATTGGGTGCGGTAAAGGCCAAATACGCTAAATACTCCACGGGAACCTGCATAGGCAGGATTTATGGCTATTGTATTGTACATATACTGGGTGTACTGCGCATCTTGCTGTGCATAACCTGAACATGTAACTAACAGAATGACGAAGAAAAATAATTTTGTTCTCATAGTAGATTTTATTAATTTAATAATTACTATTGACTATTTAAATCATTGTTTTTTAATTAATTGTGTTTTGGAATTAATCAAAAAAAATATAGATTTTTTAATACGCTGCAAATATTTATTTGCAGCGTATTTTAATTGCTATCTAGATAAATATAAATACCCGTCTAGTTTATGATCTTGAACATTGTTGTTTCCATCTAGAGATTTATACGTAATAATGTAAAAATAGGTTCCAGTTGGTAGTCCGTCAGATTGCTTAACAGTTGTTCTTCCTCGTGAAGTTCCATCAAAAGCATTTGTTGTATTGTTGTAATTTGTAGTTTCAAAAACTAAAATTCCCCAGCGATTATATATTTCAACAGTATTGCCTGGATAACAAGTTAGTTCATCAATATTGTCAATTTTGAAGAAATCGTTCATGTTATCACCATTAGGAGAGAAAGCATTATGCACTAACACATCACCACAAGCTAAGACTTTACAATCATCATTGATTTCCATGTTTAAAACTATGCTTCTTGGACAGTTTTGATCTGCTATTACATATTCAAAAACATAATTGCCTAATGCTAAACCAAACGGATTAAGAATGCCTCCTTGTAACGCATTGGTATTGTTTCTATCTTGCCAAACTCCTGTTGTAGGGCTTCCTTCAGGAAGTAGGCTACTTAAGTTAACCAATGTTGAATCATCATTACATGCTGTCGATCTGGTTTCAGTAACACCATTTGGAACTACTATAATAGTAATCGTTGCGGTGTCACAATTTTCAGAACTTAATTTATCACATATTCTATAGCTATAAGTATAAGTACCGGCAGGTGTTAGGCTGGATACATTTACATTTCCAGAATTGTCAATAGTAATGTTTGGATCTGTTTTAGTATTGTTACCTTCTGTAAGAAGTGTAAAGTTTACTAATTCAAGTGATGCGCGAGTTATTCCTTTTACATCATTACTCAATACATTGCCTACTAATCCAAAAGAATTACATCCAATATTATTGAAGTTGTCATCATTCGCTACTACTGGAGTAGGTGGTGCTGGCGGATCAAGAACGACTACTGTTACAATTGCGGTATCACAATTTCCAAAATCAGCTTTTTCGCAGATTTGATAAGTCAAAGTGTAAGTGCCACCTGGTGTGTTTGGTGCAACACTTATAGTTCCATCAGGGTTAATAGATATTGAACCTTTTGGATCTGGAATAGTTGTGGTTAGTGTTACATCATTTATATTTACTGGGCTACCATTTAATGTATCGTTAGTTAAAACGTTGCCTACAGTAGTTTGCGTTGCACTTGCTGTTATTGGTGCAGGAGTATCATCATTAGCCACTATTGCAAATGTTGGTCTTGCAGTACAATAAGGATCTGCAGGCGGATAACTAATTGTAATAGTCTCACTTGGATTAACAGTGAAAGTTACATTGGTAGTTGGACGTAATTTCTCAAATCCATCTGCTCCTTCAATCCATCTGTTGTTTTCAAAAATCCAGCCTGGCCAATCGATTCCTTTTCCTTGCTCGTCTACAACCGCTCCTGGCCACAATACACGACCACTTAATGGTAAATTGTTCATTGTTGTTACGACATTATTATTGCTGTCTGCCCAAGCAATGGTTACACCATTTACAGGAGTGAAGTTTACGGCTGTTACTACATAATCAATATATGGAACATCATTAACACATATTGAAGTTGCGGTAACGGTCATTACTGGAGCTTCAATTGTAACTGTAACCGTTGCAGTGTCGCAGTTATCTGTCTGATCGGCTTCGCAAATTTGATATACCATTGTTAGTGTTCCTACAGGAGCATTTGGTAGTACATCAACAGAACCATCAGGATTTAATTGTAAAAACTCGTTTGGTGTTACAGTTGTAATAATAACATCAGATGCAGTTATGGCATTTCCTTCTAAAGTATCATTTGGCAATACATTTAATACATTAGTTGTAGTATGGTTTACACCTGCAATTGAACCAGCATTATCATCATTGGCAACAATATCTTTGTAATCTTTACAGCTTACACCAAAGTCGGCATCTAAATGAACTAAATCTTCTGGAGTTACTGTTACAACATAACCACTGTCTGTTGTTGTTGTACAAACGGTATGCAATTGCAATTTGCTTGTTTTAGCAGTTATGTTTTTTCCAGATATTGAAGGAAGAACTTTTACTAAACCAGTTGCTCCTAAAGCAGCAGCCACAGCATCAAAGTTGGCATCTCTAACCAATTTGATCGTATAGTCTCCATAAGGATTTGCTGTCTCTGGACGATCTCTCCAGAATCCTTCGATACCTACTATAACTTCTTCATGATATCCGTTTGGACCATCGATTATTACATTGGCACTTAACGCATTTCCAAAACCTGCGGCATTTAATTCGCCATTGTTTTGTGGGCCAGTATAGCTTCCGTCTCCGTTAAGGTCAATCCATTCCCATTGGCTATAGTCAATTGAGCCATTTGAATCTGGAATGTTTTTGGTCACCACTCCATCATTATTGGCATCGTACCATTCATCTTGAATTCCATTATTGTTAAGATCATACCAAACATAATCTCCAAGAACTGGAAGGTTCGATTTTCCGTATTCAAAGTTATGAACTTGGAAAGCACATTCTTCAAGAGTAGTAAAGAACAAACTTGAATCAACTGGATATAGCTGATGTGCGCTATTTAAATTAGCATCTTGAACTTGTACCAAATAGCTTCCGGCAGGCATTCCTGTAAAGCTGTACATTCCATCGGCACCAGTAATACGCATTTGTATTGGACTAGTAGTTGTTCCTTGCGGAATCAATGTCACAGGCACATTTGCGATTGGAGCGTTAGTATCTACATTTATAATTTGTCCAGATATTTTAACTCTATAATCAGGCTCTGTAATCACAACTGTTGCAGTTGCTGTACAAGTTTGGTTTTCACCATTTACTACAGACGTTGCAGTAAGTGTATATGTTCCAGCTGGTAAATTAGTATTTCCAACGACCTCATTATTTTGATTTGTAATAACTACCGTAGCTCCAGGACTGCTAGTAACTGCTATAGAACCGTTTCTTTCTCCTTGACAGCTTACATTGGTAGCTATACCGCTCACAGAAACTTTATTTTCAACTGTAAAGGTTTGTACCAATTCAGTTTTATTTCCTGCACAATCTGTTAGCGTATAAGTTCTAGTTAAAATGTAAGATTCTCCATTACATCCGGTTCCTCCATTGTTAGTGTCGTTTACAGTAATATTTACAGTTCCACTACAGTTATCAGCCGCATCTTTTATGTCTTCTGGGCTTCCTGCTGGAATGTCTGCAGCATTTTGCAGATTAGCAACATCTGCTGGTGCAGTACCTGTCGGAGGGGTTGTATCTCTTACTGTAATAATTTGAGTATAAGAAATTGAATTTCCTCCACAATCACTTGTTGACCAGTTGCGAGTTAAGGTATATTCTGTACCGCATTCGTTTTTAATATCGCTTTTTGTTTCGCTGAAAACAATTGGCAAGTCTCCGTTGCAATTATCAGAAGCTTCCATATTGAATGGCTCTGGAACTGCATCACAAGAAACTGTAATATCTGAAGGCAATTCGCCAACGAAAGCAGGTTTTGTAGTATCCTGAATTGTTATTATCTGAGTGAAAGTTTCAGAAGTATTTCCGCAGTCGTCTTTTACTGTCCAAGTGTTGGTGTAAGTTCCAGCATTTCCGCAGTTTTCAGAAGCTACAAACTGTCCGCTTACTTTAGTGATATTAGAAACATCAGTATCACATAAGTCAGAAGCAATTGGGAATTGAGCCTGAGCAGCAGCAAGTCCTTCTGTATCGCTACACTCTAAAGTTGCGTTTAAAGTGCCAGCTTGAGTAGTCCATGTTGGCGCAGTTGTATCCTGAATTGTAATTATCTGAGTAAAGGTTTCAGAAGTATTTCCGCAGTCGTCTTTTACAGTCCAAGTATTGGTGTAAGTTCCTGCATTTTCACATCCTTCAGAAGCTGTAAACTGTCCGCTTACTTTAGTGATATTAGAAACATCAGTATCGCATAAGTCAGAAGCAATTGGGAATTGAGCCTGAGCAGCAACAAGTCCTTCTGTATCGCTACACTCTAAAGTTGCGTTTAAAGTGCCAGCTTGAGTAGTCCATGTTGGCGCAGTTGTATCTTGAATTGTAATTATCTGAGTGAAAGTGTCAGAAGTATTTCCGCAGTCGTCTTTTACAGTCCAAGTGTTGGTGTAAGTTCCTGCATTTCCGCATCCTTCAGAAGCTACAAACTGTCCGCTTACTTTAGTGATATTAGAAACATCACTGTCACAAGTATCCTTAGCTATTGGGAATAAAGATTGAGCATTTGCTAAAGCCTGTTCGTCACTGCATTCTATAGTTTTGTCTAAAGAAGCAGCTTGAGTTGTCCAAGTTGGAGCAGAATTGTCTTGCACTATTATGGTTTGACTTACAGGAAGTGAAACATTTCCACAAGCATCTTTCGCAGTCCATGTTCTTGTTTTGGTATAAGTTCCAGCACAATTTCCTTCTGTAGTACTATCTTCATAAGTCAATGAAGAGATCGTTCCACTGTCGTCACTTGCTGTTGCTTGCGCAAAAACAGGTTCTGCTGGACAATTGATAGTAGAAACTACAGGTAGTGGATCTATAACCGGTATAACAGAATCTCCATCGATAATAATTACAGTTTTTACGATGGTACATAAGTTAGCATCTTTAACCGTAACATTATAAGTTCCAGCTTTTAGTCCTGTAGCTGTAGCATCTGTCTGAACAGGATTAGTATCCCAAGAGTAAGTGTAAGGACTTGTTCCGCCAGATGGTATAACAGTTGCAGAACCTGTTGCTCCGCCACCACAAGCTACATTAACTTGCGTTGTTGTTGCGCTTAAAGGAGCTTGAGGCTGATTAATTGTTATTTCGCATGTTGTGGTATATCCTAATTTGTCAGTAACTTTTACAGAATGTAAACCTGCTGTTAAAGCAACTGCTTGAGCAGTAGTTTCATCATTATCCCAAAGGTAAGTATACTCTCCGTTACCGCCGACAGCTGTTACCGTCGCTTTACCAGTATTCCCTCCATAACATTTTACAGCGCTATCTTGCGAAATACTACATGAAAGTATATTAGGTTCTGTAATTAAAACAGTACATTCTGTAAAACAGCCGTTTGCATCGGTAACTTTTACGCTATGTGTTCCTGCATTTAAAGCTACTGCTTTAGGTGTATTTTCTCCATTATCCCATAAGTAAGTGTAAGTAGGAGTACCCCCAATTGGAGTTACAGTTGCCTCACCATTGCTTAAACCATTTGAAGTCACAGGTTTATTTTGTACAACAGAGCATGATAAAGCAGCACCTGGCTGTATTATGGTTACAGAAAGAGGTGCAGTAGAACATCCGTTTGCATCTTTCACGGTTACAGTATAAGTTCCTGCAATAAGTCCAGTTCTATCTTCAGGATCATTAATTCCTGCAAGATCGGCCCAGTCGTAAGTATAAGGCGCTACACCTCCAGAAGCTGTTATATTTATTGCTCCTGTTGAAGAGCCAAAACACAATACATCAGTTTGTGAAGTTTTAGCTACGGCTACTGCTGAAGCAGGCTGTGTAATTGTAATGGCAAGAGGCGCTGCAGCACATCCATTTGCATCTTTCACGGTTACGGTGTAAGTTCCTGCAATAAGTCCAGTTCTGTCTTCAGAATCGTTAGTTCCTGCAAGATCGGCCCAGTCGTAAGTGTAAGGCGCTACACCTCCAGAAGCTGTTATATTTATTGCTCCTGTTGATGATCCAAAGCACAATACGTCAGTTTGGGAAGTTTTAGCCACGGCTACTGCTGAAGCAGGCTGTGTGATTGTAACGGCAAGAGGAGCGGCAGAACATCCGTTTGCATCTTTCACAGTTACAGTATAAGTTCCGGCAATAAGTCCAGTTCTGTCTTCAGGATCATTGGTTCCCGCAAGATCAGCCCAATCGTACGTATAAGGCGCTACGCCTCCAGAAGCTGTTATATTTATTGCTCCTGTTGAAGAGCCAAAACACAATACATCAGTTTGGGAAGTTTTAGCCACGGCTACTGCCGAAGCAGGCTGCGTAATGGTAATGGCAAGAGGCGCTGCAGAACATCCGTTTGCGTCTTTCACGGTTACGGTGTAAGTTCCTGCAATAAGTCCAGTTCTGTCTTCAGGATCAGTTGTTCCTGTAAGGTCTGCCCAGTCATAAGTATAAGCGTCCGACACCTCCAGAAGCTGTTATATTGATGGCTCCTGTTGAAGAGCCAAAACACAATACATCAGTTTGAGAAGTTTTGGCAACGGCTACTGCTGAAGCAGGCTGTGTAATTGTAACGGCAAGAGGAGCGGCAGAACATCCGTTTGCATCTTTCACAGTTACAGTATAAGTTCCTGCAGGCAATGCTGTTCTGTCTTCAGGATCAGTGGTTCCCGCAAGATCAGCCCAATCGTATGTATAAGGCCCAACTCCTCCAGAAGCTGTTATGTTAATGGCTCCAGTTGAAGTTCCGAAACACAATACATCAGTTTGGGAAGTTTTAGCCACAGCTAAGGCAGAAGCAGGCTGTGTAATTGTTACGGCAAGAGATGCAGCAGAACATCCGTTGGCATCTTTTACGGTTACAGTGTAAGTTCCTGCAGGCAATGCTGTTCTGTCTTCAGGATCAGTGGTTCCAGCAAGATCAGCCCAATCGTAAGTATATGGGGCTACACCTCCAGAAGCTGTTATGTTTATTGCTCCTGTTGAAGAGCCAAAACACAATACGTCAGTTTGAGAAGTTTTAGCCACGGCTACTGCCGAAGCAGGCTGTGTAATGGTAACGGCAAGAGGCGCTGCAGAACATCCGTTTGCATCTTTCACAGTTACGGTGTAAGTTCCTGCAATAAGTCCAGTTCTGTCTTCAGGATCAGTGGTTCCTGCAAGATCAGCCCAGTCGTAAGTATAAGGCGCTACACCTCCAGATGCTGTTATATTGATTGCTCCTGTTGAAGAGCCAAAACACAATACATCAGTTTGAGACGTTTTAGCAACGGCTACTGCTGAAGCAGGCTGCGTAATGGTTACAGAAAGCGGTGCGGCAGCACATCCGTTGGCATCTTTAACGGTTACGGTATAAGTTCCTGCAGGCAATGCTGTTCTGTCTTCAGGATTAGTGGTTCCCGCAAGATCAGCCCAGTCGTAAGTATATGGCACTACACCTCCAGAAGCTGTTATGTTGATGGCTCCAGTTGAAGCTCCAAAGCATAATACATCAGTTTGGGAAGTTTTAGCCACGGTTACTGCTGAATCAGGCTGCGTAATGGTTACAGAAAGCGGTGCTGCAGAACATCCGTTTGCGTCTTTCACAGTTACGGTATAAGTTCCTACAATAAGTCCAGTTCTATCTTCAGTATCATTAGTTCCTGCAAGATCAGTCCAGTCGTAAGTATATGGCGCTACACCTCCAGAAGCTGTTATATTGATGGCTCCTGTTGATGATCCAAAGCACAATACGTCAGTTTGCGAAGTTTTAGCCACGGCTACTGCTGAAGCAGGCTGCGTAATGGTTACAGAAAGAGGCGCGGCAGAACATCCGTTTGCATCTTTCACGGTTACGGTGTAAGTTCCTGCAGGCAGCGATGTTCTGTCTTCAGGATCATTAGTTCCCGCAAGATCGGCCAAATCGTAAGTATATGGCGCTACACCTCCAGAAGCTGTTATGTTGATCGCTCCTGTTGAAGCGCCAAAGCACAATACATTAGTTTGAGACGTTTTAGCAACGGCTGCTGCTGAAGAAGGCTGCGTGATTGTAATGGCAAGAGGAGCGGCAGAACATCCGTTTGCGTCTTTCACGGTTACGGTGTAAGTTCCTGCAGGCAATGCTGTTCTATCTTCAGTATCATTAGTTCCTGCAAGATCAGCCCAGTCGTAAGTGTAAGGCGCGACACCTCCAGAAGCTGTTATGTTGATTGCTCCTGTTGAAGAACCAAAGCATAATACGTCAGTCTGAGACGTTTTGGCCACGGCTACTGCTGAAGCAGGCTGTGTTATGGTTACAGAAAGCGGCGCGGCAGAACATCCGTTTGCGTCTTTCACGGTTACAGTATAAGTTCCTGCAATAAGTCCAGTTCTGTCTTTAGTATCATTGTTTCCTGCAAGATCAGCCCAGTCGTAAGTATATGGCGCTACACCTCCAGAAGCTGTTATGTTGATGGCTCCTGTTGAAGATCCAAAGCACAATACATTAGTTTGAGACGTTTTAGCAACGGCTGCTGCTGAAGAAGGCTGCGTGATTGTAATGGCAAGAGGAGCGGCAGAACATCCGTTTGCGTCTTTCACGGTTACGGTGTAAGTTCCTGCAGGCAATGCTGTTCTATCTTCAGTATCATTAGTTCCTGCAAGATCAGCCCAGTCGTAAGTGTAAGGCGCGACACCTCCAGAAGCTGTTATGTTGATTGCTCCTGTTGAAGAACCAAAGCATAATACGTCAGTCTGAGACGTTTTGGCCACGGCTACTGCTGAAGCAGGCTGTGTTATGGTTACAGAAAGCGGCGCGGCAGAACATCCGTTTGCGTCTTTCACGGTTACAGTATAAGTTCCTGCAATAAGTCCAGTTCTGTCTTTAGTATCATTGTTTCCTGCAAGATCAGCCCAGTCGTAAGTATATGGCGCTACACCTCCAGAAGCTGTTATGTTGATGGCTCCTGTTGAAGATCCAAAACACAATACGTCAGTTTGGGAAGTTTTGGCAACGGCTACTGCCGCGGCAGGTTGTGTAATTACAACGCCATTTATATTTGCAGAACATCCATTTGCATCAACAACTTTGATATTGTAAGTTCCAGCAGGTAAACTCTGTAAAGTATTTACGGTTGTTTCTCCGTTAATGTAATACTTAAACGGACCCGTTCCGTTTGTTACATTAATCTGAATTTTACCATCATTACCGCCAAAACAAGTAACATTGCTTGTTGTTCCAAGTGCAACAGTGTAGAATGGAGGCAAAACGATATTAGAAGTTACAAAGTCTCGATTGGCATACCACCATGTATTGATGGTATTTAAATTTCCATATTGAGGCGAACCATTATTACTGTCGTTAAACCCATTCCATCTATGGCAATTACTTGGAGGAGTACCATTTGGTGTACAGCCAGTAAGATTTACTTTGGCGTCAAAAGTACCTCCAGTATAAGTAATATTGCTGTCGTCCCAGTAGAATTTTAAAACATATCCAGATGGAGCCGCAGGTCTAACGGTTGTACAGGAGAAACCATATTGATTTTCTTCTACATCATATATCGGGAAATGAAAAGCAGCTTGTCCAAAAGTAACGACTATTGGTATCGAGGTGCCTTGTGCGATAGTGTTTCCTAAACCATCTTTTCCATTCCATGGAACACTGACAGCATAAGGAGGAGCTCCCGATGCTGTAACAGTTTGGGTAGTTAATACATCTTTTGTACCTGGAGTATAAATTCCATCTCCACCGTTAAAGTCAAGAAGTATTTCGATAGTTCCGCTTTTAAAAACACTAATGTTTATATTGCTTTCGCCAATACCACAATTGGTAATTCCGTTAATTTGTATGTTACCGTTATAGGTTCCATTTTTCCATATATTAATATCAGGATCATTTAAGAAAACCTCATATTTTGGACTCATTTGCGTAGCATTCGGTGCGTTATAAATACTTTTTTGATCATTAGCCGCATTTCCTGAATTTCCAGGGCCTGTATTATTAAAAGCCACATTGAAATACCAAGGTCTGAAACCAGCACCATTAAAATTGATTTTATTCACAAAACCGTTTTGAGTAACAGCCCCGGTTGTAGAACCGTTATCTGGAGCAAAAACATAAAAAGCACCATTAAAGTCAGTATCAACATCATCCATAGCAAAAGCCCAGCGTTTTGAGTAAATACGTCCAGGAATTGATTTGTTTGAACTATTGGCAACGGTAATATCGTAATAGTTATAGTAAATTTCAGTACTGCTACCATCAGTTGTGCTCTCAAATTCGATATAGTAATCACCAGCAGGCATGCCATTTGGATTAAAAACTATAGGAGTATATCCAGCAGAAGTAACTCCATCGATACCATTTGGACCATTTTGAGCTCTTGTAAGTCTTTGGGCTTCAGTACCTGTTATGTTCGATGAGGTGCCATCCAAAGTATAGTTTGCAAATGCTACACTTCCATCGGGTCTAATGATTCTAAATCTAGAAGTAATTTCAGTGCCAGTTGGACTTGATCTTCTAGCTCTGCTAAAACCTAAATATACTTTTTCGCTATTTGGGTTTTGAATTCGAATATACAATCGCTGTGCATCTGTCGAACCATATCTACCAAAACTTCCATAAGTGCTATTGTTTATCGCAAGTGAAGCCCTATGATTAATGTCAGGAGTTGTTTGTTTGCTTCCTTCTCCAGCATAAACATTAAGAAACAAAATGCTCAATAGAAAACTTAGAAGGAATTTTATTCTTTTTTCGAAAGTAAAGTTTTTCATATTAAAATGTTTAATATTGATATAATATTTTAACTAACTGAAAACGATTTGCACCTACATAGAGTAGTAAAAAGCACTTAATGTTTTGGGAGTTGTATTATTTTTTAGGTCTAATACTGGCGCAGTAAAGCCAATTCCCTTTGTCTTTTTTGGAGGAATATAAGTATGCACAACAGTTTGGCTTTTACTGTCGGGACAAGTGGTAGAAGTTACTGTGACCGAAGTGCCGTTCCATTGATCGAGTGTAGAAATATCAGCCAAGCTTAATTTTACATAAAACTCAGCAGTTTCTCCTGGAGAAAGTGTAAGTGTTTTATTCATGGGAGCATAATTTTTGCTCTCAAGTCTATTGTTCATTAAAACATTGCTTTTTGTAGTACTGCCATCAGGGTTTTCTGGAAAATTTGAAAAGTTCTCAGCAGACAGTTGATACGTATCCGTATTACTTCCAGTATTTTTAACCTGCAGTAAAAACGAAACTTCAAAACCATTGTACTTTTGATAATTCTCTCCGTCAATAGTTATCTCAGAATTACACGAACCAGATTGCGAAAACGCAATTGAAGTAATTAATAAGCAAAGCAGATTAAAAATGTTTTTGCTAAAGATATTTTTCTTCGAGAAAAAAATAAACTTACAATTGCTTACAAATTTTACTGCTTTTTCAAGAGTAGATTTTGTTTTCATAACTTAAGATTTAGTTTTAAAGTATTTATGAAATTTTAACAGAATCAAAGTTATATTAGAGTTTTTCTAATATTATTTTTTTATCTATAACTAACCTAAAAACTCGTTGAAGTGTTGTTTTTTTGTCAAAAATTGCCTCAAAAACACTTTTTTTTAACTCTAAAAAGTGAAATTTTTTCGTACATTTTTTTGCTTTATTAGTTAAAATTGGTTTATTTGAAATATTATAAATAGCTAATAATCAAATATTTAGTTAAAATATTACGAACTATCCCATTATCGACTAAATACTAATTTTATAGATAAAGTACATAAAATGCAATTTTTATTTTTCTATTATTTTATAAATGTTAACATTTTACGAATTGTTTATTCCTGTTAAAATTTCGTTATAATGTTAACAGAAATAAAAAAAGGATAAGGTTTAAAATTTCTTTTGTAAATTAGAACTTAATTAAAAATAGCCTGCAATTCAGGTTTTTAAATTCTGCTGTTTATGAAAAATCTTATTTTAATTCGTCATGCGAAATCTAGCTGGGAAGCACCATTAAAAGATTTTGATCGTCCGTTAATGAAAAGGGGAATTTTAGATGCGCATGATGTTTCATTAAATATTTCAGAGTATCTACCTAAAACATATATAATGTGGAGCAGTACAGCTGCGAGAGCCTCAGAAACTGCTTTGATTTTTGCGCAAAACATATCTTATCCTCTAGAAAGTATTGTTTTTAGAGATGATTTATACACTTTCGATGAAAAACAACTCGAAAAAGTTATTAAATCGTGTGATAATAGTTTTGAAAGCGTTATTCTTTTCGGACATAACGAGGCTATTACAAATTTTGTTAATAAATTTGGGGATGTTTTTATAGAAAATGTTCCAACTTCGGGCTTTGTATCATTGCAATTTGATGCCGACAGTTGGGATACGATCCATAAGGGCAAAACACATAAAACTATTTTCCCCAAAGATTTAAAAGAATAACAGTGTACGAACAGAAATATATCGATAGAGAAAAAAGCTGGTTAGCGTTTAATGCAAGAGTACTTCAAGAAGCTGCAGATAATACAGTGCCACTTTTAGACAGACTGCGTTTTGTTGGAATTTTTTCAAACAATTTAGACGAATTTTTTAGAGTTCGATACGCGGCCATTCGGCGATTAAGCCTCTCGGGTATTTCTGGCGAAAAATATTTAGGCGGTATTTCTGCGCATCAATTGATTAAAGATATTACCGAAATCGTTATTCAGCAACAATCTGAAAGTTTGCGTATTCTTGGCAATATTGAAGCAGAGCTTGAGTCTGAGAATATTTTTATCATAAATGAAACACAGATTACACCAAAACAAGAATGTTTCTTAAAAGACTTTTATAACCAAAAATTAAGTCCAGAGTTAGTAACTATCATTTTAAATGATCTAGCCGTTTTTCCAATTCTTAAAGACACTTTAGGCTATCTGGCTGTTCGTTTAGAATTGGCTAATGATGAGGTTCGCTATGCTTTAATAGAAATTCCAAAAACCATCAACAGGTTTGTTGTACTTCCTTCTGATGACGAAAAACAATATGTTATTTTAATTGATGATGTTATTCGTTTCAAACTGAAAAACATCTTTAATATATTTGATTATAAGAGTGTTTCTGCCCACATGATCAAAATTACCCGCGATGCACAATTAGATATAGATAGTGATTTGAGTAAAAGTATGCTCGAAAAAATCGCTTCTTCTGTAAAAGACCGTCGTATTGGAGAGCCTGTTCGTTTTATTTACGATAATTTAATTGAAGAAGATACACTCCAGTTTTTCTTAGATAAAATGAAAATTGTAGAAACAGATAGTATAATTCCGGGAGGAAGATATCATAATCGTCGCGATTATATGAGTTTTCCAAACCTTGGCAGATACGATTTATTATACAAACCAAATGAACCTATGCCAGTTCCTGGTTTAAGTTTAGAAGGTAGTATTTTAGAAAAAATCAGTAAAAAAGATTATTTGGTTCATGCACCTTATCAGTCGTTTTCTTATTTGACCAAATTTTTGCGTGAAGCTGCTTTAAATCCGAAAGTTACAAGCATCAAAATTACCTTATATCGATTAGCTAAAAATTCGCAAGTAATTAGTTCTTTAATAAATGCGGCTAAAAATGGTAAAAGAGTAGTAGTGCAAATCGAACTTCAAGCACGTTTTGATGAAGCTTCGAATATCTCTTATGCAGAACAAATGCAGACAGAAGGCATTGAACTTATTTTTGGTATTAAAGGATTAAAAGTTCACAGTAAAATTTGTGTAATCGAAAGATTAGAAGAAGGTAAAAACCGCCGTTACGGATTCATTTCAACTGGAAACTTCAACGAATCTACAGCTAAAATCTATACCGACGTAACGCTTTTAACTTGCCATCAAGGAATATTAAAAGATACGTCAAAAATATTTGAGTTTTTCGATATCAATTATAGAGTTCATAGATACAAGCATTTAATTGTTTCTCCTCATTATACAAGGACTAAATTTATAAAACTGATCGATCGTGAAATTCTACATGCTCTTGCGGGTAGAAAAACACACATCAAATTAAAAATGAATAGTTTGTCTGATTTTAAAATGATCGATAAATTATACGAAGCAAGTAATGCAGGGGTAAAAATCCAGCTTCAAGTAAGAGGAATTTGCTCTTTAATTCCGGGAATTCCAGGAATGAGCGAAAACATAGAAGCAATAAGTATTGTAGACAATTACTTAGAGCATTCGAGAGTTTACATTTTCGGAAACGCAGGTTTAACCGAAGTATACATTTCATCTGCCGATTTTATGACTAGAAACCTTGATGGAAGAGTGGAGGTAACCTGTCCAATTTATGACCTGGAAATTAAGAAAGAATTGATCGATAACTTCAATATTGCGTGGAAAGGAAACGTAAAAGTAAGATATCATTCATACAAATTAGATAATAAATATAAGCCGAAAAATCATCATGCCCCATTTAGAGCACAATTTGAAACCTATAAATATTATCAGAATAAAGTAGCAATATTAGAAGAGGTTCCTCAAAAAGTAAATTAATAATAAATACCAATTTCAAATCATAAAGTGAGCATGATTAATATTAGGAAGTTTGCAGCGATAGATATCGGTTCGAATGCCATGAGGCTTTTGATCGCTAACGTTGTGGAACAAGAAGGCAAAGAACCGCAGTTTAACAAAAGTTCCCTTGTTCGTGTACCAATTCGTTTAGGACAAGACGCCTTTACAGTTGGAGAAATTTCACCAGAAAATATAGATCGAATGGTTGATGCCATGAAAGCATTCAACCTTTTGATGAAAGTACATAAAGTAGAGCGTTATATGGCATTTGCAACTTCTGCAATGCGCGAAGCCTATAATGCAAAAGAAGTGGTGGCTTTAATTAAGAAAAAAGCCGATATTAAAATCGAGATCATCGACGGTAAAAAGAAGCCGCAATTATTGCTTCTACAGATTTGCATCATTTAATTAAATCGGATGAAACGTATCTTTTTGTTGACGTTGGAGGTGGAAGTACCGAGTTTACCTTATTCTCTGATGGAAAAATGATTACGTCAAGGTCTTTCAAAGCAGGAACCGTTCGTTTATTGAACAATATGGTTCATGATTCAGTTTGGGATGAGATCGAAAAATGGATTAAAACCAATACAGCCGATTACGAAGAGGTTACGCTGATAGGTTCTGGAGGAAACATCAATAAGTTGTTTAAAATGTCTGGAAAACAGCAAGAAAAGCCGCTTTCGTACATTTATGTTAACTCGCAGTATGCATTTTTAAATTCGTTAACTTACGAACAGAGAATTGCCGAATTAGGCTTAAACTCCGACCGTGCCGACGTAATTATCCATGCCACTCGTATCTATCTGAATGCGATGAAATGGAGTGGTGCGCGCCAGATTTATGTTCCTAAAATCGGACTTTCTGATGGTATCGTAAAAGCAATGTACTACGGTAAAATTTAATACTATTTTTTTAATGAATAAAGGCAGACTAGAAGCTTTTAGTGATGGCGTTTTGGCAATCATTATTACGATTATGATTTTGGAAATTAAAGCGCCAGAAGGACATCAATTTGCAGATTTAAAACCGCTTATCCCGAAGTTTTTAAGTTATATTTTGAGCTTTATTTATGTTGGAATATATTGGAATAATCACCACTATTTGCTTCATGGATTATTAAGAGTAAACGGAAAAATCTTATGGAGTAATCTTCACTTTTTGTTTTGGCTTTCTTTAATCCCAGTTTCTACCGCTTGGATGGGAGAACATAATTTTGAAAAGGCTGCAATGACAATGTATGGCGTTGTGCTACTTCTTTCTGCAATCTCCTATATTATTTTGCAATATACCATTATGTGCAGTGAAGGAAAAGATTCTGCTTTAAGAAGAGTGCTTAAAAAAGATTATAAAGGAAAAATCTCCTTAGTTTTATATGTAATCGGAATTGTTACTGCATTTTACAATCAGTGGATTTCTGGAGCTGCTTACTTTACAGTGGCAATGTTATGGCTTATTCCAGACAAAAGAATCGAGAACATTTTTGCTTCAAACGAATAACTTATGAAATCTGTTTTTCAGTCCATTCAAGATTTCTCTGCTCATGAATTAAGTCTTTTAGACGATTTAATTACATTTCGGACATTGAAAAAAGGAGAACTTTTATTGACTGAAAATCAGGTTTGCAACGAAATAGTTTTTATAGAAAAAGGAATTCTGCGATCCTTTTTTGTCAATCATAAGGGAGACGAAATTACCAATTGTTTTGCTTTCGAAAATGAATTTATGGCTTCTTTCGCCAGTTTTATTACCGAAGAAAAAGCAGAGGAAAATATTCAGGCTTTAACCGATACAGAATTGCAAATTCTAGACCGAAAAGCTTTAGAAAAACTCTACCAATCAGGATTCAATTGGCAGGAAACTGGTAGGAAATTAACCGAATTGGAATTTGTAAACCTGCATAAAAGAATGATTTCTTTTCAGAAATTATCTGGAGCACAGCGTTACGAAGAGCTTTGCCAGAATCATCAAAAGTATATTCAGTTAATTCCTTTACAATATTTAGCTTCTTATTTAGGAATAACGCCAAGGCATTTAAGTCGAATTCGTAAAGCTATTTTATAAACTTTGAATTTTTGTTTCACGCAGATTTAAAATGATTTAAGCAGATTTTTTTTAATTCTATTTATTCTGATATTAAAATCTGCGCAAATCTTGACAGTCTTCAAAATCTGCTTTATTTGCAAAATCTGCGTAAAAAAAGAATAGGACATTTGTCCTATAAAAGAAAATGTACTAATAGTATTTTTGATAAAACATTTCACATGAAAAAAATACTAATTATAAACGGACACCCAAATGCCGAAAGCTTCAATTTCGGAATTGCAGAATCGTATCAAAAAGGTGCAATTGCTTCCGGTGTACAAGTAGAAACCATCACAATTGCCAATTTAAACTTCAACCCAAATCTTAAATTCGGTTATCAAAAACGAACAGATTTAGAACCCGATTTATTAGAATCTTGGGAGAAAATAAAAAGAGCAGATCATTTAGTTTGGATTCATCCCGTTTGGTGGGGCGGACTTCCAGCGATAACGAAAGGGTTTATCGATCGATTATTTTTGCCTGGAATGGCTTTTCAATACCGTGAAAATTCAGTATGGTGGGATAAATTATTAAAAGGCAAAACAGCTCACATTATTACAACCCTAGATCAGCCAAGCTGGTATTATCGTTTCTTTTTTGGAAGACCAAGTGTTAATCAATTAAAAAAATCTACTTTAGAATTCTGCGGCGTAAAACCAGTTAAAGTAAGCTACATCGGAATTGTAAAAGGCTCGAATGATGAACAAAGAAAAAAGTGGCTAGATAAAGTTTACAATTTAGGGTTCAAAAATAAATAATTTTAGTAATTATTTTAATAACATGAAATAGAAAAAAATAGAATTTAAAAAGAAAAATTCGTGAATTTGTGCCTATTAAAAAAAATTAATCCTTTAAATCCAATCCAAATGTTGAGCGTAAAAGCTCGATGTTTGGATTGATTTCTAAGAAACGATTATAACGGTCTTGATTGTTGTAAGTTCGTTTCGTTTCAGCCTGTTCATTTACAATTACTTCAATAGTAATATCGTGATTGTGCAAATGACCTTTTAAATGCCCTAACAAACCGTTCATTTGACTTTCAAATTCTAGTTTTGAACCTTCGTTTGGCAATTCATAAGAAATTGTTGTTCCGTTCAAAACAGGATCACTAATCAATAGAATTGATTCCATGATTCTAAGTCCCTTTTGGCCTAAACGTTCCGCATATTTGTTCCAATGAAGACGCATGTCGGTTTCGTTAAACTCTTCAGTTGGTAAAACAGAAGATGGTTTAACATACGATTTTGTGCTAGCCTCCAATTCTTTTTTCTTGCGGATACTAGCAAGAGAAAAAGCAGAAACTTTAGGAGCGCCACTTGTATCTGCTTTTGGAACTTCTGGAGTTTGAACTTTTGGAGTCTCAACAGGAATTTGTGCTGTATTTGAAATAGTTGCAGCAACAGGAGTATCATTGCTATTTGAATTAGCATTGACATTATTTTTTTCTTCCGAACTTGGAGTTTGGGGTTTTACACTTGGAACTTCAACTATAGAATAGCCCCCGTTTTTAAAGTAAACGGGCGGAATTATGAATTGCTCAGCTTTTTTTTTCTCCATCAAAGTTGATAGAGGCCAATTGCATCAAGCATAATTCAACTAAAAGTCGTTGATTCTGACTTAATTTGTATTTTAAATCGCAATCATTTGCAATGTCAATTCCTTTTAATAAAAATTCCTGAGAACACTTCTGCGATTGCGTTGCATACATTTGCTGTGCTTGTTCTCCAACTTCTAATAAAGCAATAGTCGAAGGCGTTTTGCTTACCAATAAATCTCTAAAATGCGAAGCCAAACCAGCAATAAAATGATGCCCGTCAAAACCTTTAGCTAGAATATCGTTGTAAGCCAATAAAAGCTTCGGAATTTCATTTTCTAAAAGTAAATCGGTAATCGAAATGTAGGTTTCGTAATCTAAAACGTTTAGGTTTTCAGTTACAGCCTGACGTGTTAAATTGGTACCGCAATACGAAACTACACGGTCAAAAATAGACAAAGCATCCCGCATTGCACCATCTGCTTTTTGAGCAATAATATGCAGTGCATCATCTTCAAAAACGATTCCTTGACTTTCAGCAACATCTGCCAAATGTTCTTTAGCATCTTTTACTGTAATTCTTTTAAAATCAAAAATCTGACAGCGAGATAAAATCGTTGGAAGAATTTTATGTTTTTCTGTTGTTGCTAAAATAAAAATAGCATGCTTTGGCGGTTCTTCTAATGTTTTAAGGAAAGCATTAAAAGCGGCCGAAGATAACATATGCAACCTCGTCAATGATATATACTTTGTATTGTCCAGTTTGAGGTGGGATTCGAACCTGATCGATAAGGTTACGAATATCATCAACCGAGTTGTTTGAAGCGGCATCTAGCTCAAAAACATTAAATGCGAAATCTTCGGTAGGATCATCATATCCAGGCTGATTTATTTTTCGAGCCAAGATACGGGCGCAGGTAGTTTTACCAACTCCACGTGGTCCTGTAAATAAAAGAGCAGAAGCTAAGTGATTGGTTTCTATAGCATTCAACAAAGTGTTGGTAATGGCTTTTTGCCCCACAACATCCTTAAAGGTCTGCGGGCGATATTTACGTGCCGATACTACAAATTGTTCCATATTCTTTTTTATTCGATAGCAAATATATGACTTTTGTTTCGTTGTTTAAAACCGATTTTAGTTATTTGGCGAAATTCTTTTTCTTCAAAATAACAAAGAGTAAACTCAGAAATAATACGATGTTGACAATCAAAGAAATGATAATATATTGGCTGTAAGTTTCCAATTTTGTTTCTGTTTTTTCTTTATCAGAAATTTCTTTTTGAGAATTTTTATAGGCCCGCAATTTTTCTAATTGATAAATCCAATCTTGTAAATTTCGATTTTCAAATTTCAAATCCCAAACATAAAAAGAGAGTGATTTTATTTGATCATCTATCTTTTGAGAGATTTTGATTTCTGGAGGAGGAGGCATGGAGTTACTTCCATAAGGTCTAAATCCAGTACTTGGAGAGCAACCACTCACTTCGATAGTGTTGTCGTCATTAAAATAGGCGTAAACAATCCAAAGTTGTTTTACAGATGGAATATTAGAACAGTTACCAGAGTATTTTTGCGTAATGAACTGAGAATTGTATTTCCCTTTAAAGAGTTCTATGATTCTAAAAGTATAAATTTCTTTTATTGAATCTACTTTTATAACTTCTCCGTAAAACACAATTTCATATTTTAATCCTATTTCTACCATGCTCTCTCGGTCAATTGGCTTACAATCACAAGAAAAAGCATAATTGGCAATCAATAAAACTGTAAAAAGTAATCGATATTTCAATTTCATAAAAGAAAAATTTTAATACAATAATAATGATTTTTAACTACATTATTTTGTATTTAAAAAAGTTCTATTTTCGTGTTAATTAATATAATATATTATAGTATAGCATATGGGAATATTTGATTTTTTATGGAAAAAGAATTCTGGAATTGAAGAGTCTAAATTTAATTCATCTCAGTTTCAACATGAAGTTTGTGCTTTAGCACTAGCTGAACTTGAAGGGAATGGATTAAATCCTGATGCAGCAATATATGAATTAGAAAAATTAGGTTTGAGTAATGAACAAATCAAATATGTTTTAGATAAGGTTAATATATTTCTAGAAAAAGAAAAAGAGAGCAATAATGGGGTTTATGGCAATATAAATGAATTAAAGCCACAAGAAACTGATTTTCAAAAAGCTCTTGATTCGGGAGCTATTTCTGAAATTAAAATCATTCCTAACCCTGATCATGTGAGAGAAAATGCAGATTCTGATCAAGTGGATAAATATATAGGTTTTGGTGCTTATCAAATGGATAGAGGTGACTTCGATAATGCTTTGGAACTTTTTGATAAAGCCCTTGAGCTTGATGAAAAGGCTACGTTAGCTTATGCTAATAAAGGGACTTTGTATGCAAGAAAAAATGATAACGAAAAAGCAATATATTTTTATAACAGAGCATTAGAAATAGAGCCAGATAATCTTCAGATTTTAGAAAATAAAATGGATTTATTATTCGAAATGATGACCGAATCTAATGAATCTGAATTTATTGAGACAGTAAAAACTATTCTTAAAAATGATGAAACTAATCCGAATGCTTTAATTTTTATAATCCAATTTTATTCGAAAAATAATGAAATAGAAAAGGCATTGATTGATTTAAAGAAATTGTTTTCAATATATCACAAAGAGCATGTCGTAATTGATCTTTTGCTTAATACTTTTCATAAACTTTCTAAAGAAAGAGCTTTATCTGAGTTTATGAATTTCAGAAAAGACTTTGACGAGCAGGCAAGATATCAACTTGGTTATTGTAGAGGTTTGTATTTAAAAGGATTAGGTGATTTTGACGAAGCAATTACTCAGTTTGAAGAAATAAATAAAATTCATGAGTTTTCATGGAATTATTATCAAATAGCTATAATGAAGAATAGGCAAGATAAAATCCAAGAATGTTTTAAATATCTGAAAACTACTTTTGAATTAGAACCAGGATTAAAAAATGACGCAAAGCAATATCCAGAACTTCAGAATTTGTGGTTAAATCAAGAATTTATAGAATTAACCAAGTAAAAGATGGTTGGCTTTGAAAATAAATGTAATGTGTATAGATCATGAGAAAGTACTTTCTACTATTATTTTTATTTACAGCATTTGCCGTAAAAGCACAAAAAGCAACTCAAACAAGTCCCGTTTTTCAATTGCGCATCTATGAGATTTTTGAAAGCAATAAAAAAGAATTTCATGAGCGTTTTCGTGACCATGCCATGCGTATTATGAAGAAATACAACTTTAAGATTATTTCGATCTACGAATCAAAATCAGAGAAAAAAACGGAGTTTGTATATTTTCTAGAATGGCCAAATGAAACAACGATGAAAAAAGCTTGGGAAGATTTTAGAAAAGATCAGGAATGGATTGATGTCAAAAAGATGTACACTGAGAAATATGGTGATGTTGTGGGGAATATTGAAGATCGGGTTTTGACTAAACTTAATTATTCGCCTAATTAAAGTTTTGGTTATAAAGTGGGCAAAGTATGTATTAAGAGATTTATATTAAGTGCTTGTAATTATTTGATAAAAAGCTAGTTGTGTTTTATGAAGTCATAGAAGTTTTGAATTGCAAGATTCAAAACTTTTTTTATGAGCTAATTTTAAGAAATCAATAATATTTAAAAATGTAAGATTATTATGTAATACTTGATTGATTTATTCGTTAACTTAGAAGATTAATTAATTTAAAAAAGATATCATTATGAAAATTAAATCGATGTTATTAGGAATGAGTTTTGCTTTTTTATTAGTGGCTTGTGAACCTAAAGATGCAGATATTCAAAAGGAAATTACTGCAAAATTAAGCGAATTACCTGGAGTTTCAGTGACTGTAGAGAAAGGTGTTGCGACTATTTCGGGTACTTGTAAGGATGACGCTTTCAAACAAAATGCAGAAAGCATAGTAAAAGGAATAAAAGGAGTTAAATCGGTAGTGAACAATTGTGAGATTCCAGCTCCAGAACCTGTAGTTGCAGCTCCTGTAGAAATTAATCCGGATGCAGTTTTAACCACTTCAGTAAATGAGGTAGTAAAAACCTACAGCGGTGTAACGGCAACAGTTAAAGATGGCGTAGTGACACTTACTGGTGATATCAAAAGAAGTCAATTGCAAAATTTGATAAAAAGTGTTCAGGAATTGAAGCCTAAAAAAGTAGAAAACAAATTAACTATTAAATAATTGATGTTATGAGTTTAAAAGATAAATACAAAGAGTTAACAGATTTAGCTTCTAATTTAGGAGTAGCTGATTTGCAAGTAAGAGAACAAGATAATGTGCTGTATGTTGACGGAACAGCAAAATCTGCAGATGATAAAGAAAAACTTTGGGCTGCTTACGCAAAAATAGATCCTGATTTTAGATCGGCAGATGTAGTAATGAATATTGAAGTTTCAGAAGGAGCTTCTATAGAATATACTGTTGTAGGTGGAGATTCTTTATCAAAAATAGGAAAAGCGCATGGCGTTTCATGGCAGACTATTTATGAAGCCAATAAAGACATTATTAAGAACCCAGACATCATACAGCCAGGCTGGAAGTTAAAAATACCAACAGCATAATTTTACTTATGGTGTGTTGTAAAAGTCCATCTCAATGATGGGCTTTTTTGTTGGATTTAATTGCAAAATTTATTCTCATTTTATGTTACTAAATAACCCCAGATTAATTGAAAACATATAAATCTCATCATAATATCCTATAATCATTTGCTAATTAATCTTTTTAATTTTAGAAGTACAAAATTATTAAAAGAGAGTATTATGAAAATGAGATCCATTTTATTAGGAATGTGCCTTGCCGTTGCTTTGGTATCCTGTAAACCTAACGATGCTGATATTGAAAAAGCAGTTAATGAAAAAATAAATGATCCAGATATCCAAGTTGCCGTACATGAAGGTGTGGCTACAATTACAGGTATTTGTGACGACGAAATGTTCAAGAAAAATATTGAAAAAAGCGTAAGAGCAACCAAAGGTGTAAAATCTGTTGTCAATACCTGCGAACTTGCCAGAGCCAATCAAGAACCTGCGGCGGCGACTGTTATTATTAATTCAGATACCGATTTGGATAAAGCTGTCAGTAAAGTAGTCGATGCGTACGATGGTGTGAGCGCAACTGTTGTTGGTGGCGTTGTTACGCTTTCGGGAGAAATTGCAAAAGATAGATTGCAGCTTTTAATGCAAAGTATTCAGGAATTGCATCCTAAAAAAGTAGACAATAAATTAACTATTAAATAAGGATGTTATGAGTTTGAAAGATAAATACAGGGAAGTGATAAATTTAGCATCCGAAATTGGAATTGCTAATTTGCAGGTAAGAGAACAGGATAATGTGCTTTATATTGATGGTACAGCGAAATCGGCTACTGATAAAGAAAAACTTTGGAATGCGTACGAAAAAATTGATCCTGAATACAGATCGGCAGATGTTGTAATGAATATTGCTGTTATAGAAGGTGCAACAAAAGAATATATTGTAAAAGGAGGCGATTCTTTATCTAAAATTGCTGCGGCATACGGTATTTCGTGGAATGATATTTTTGAAGCGAATAAAGATATTATTTCTAATCCTGATTTGATTAAACCAGGTTGGAAATTGAAAATACCAACAGTATAATTTGTTATGTTGTGTTATAAAAGTCCGTCTTGACGATGGACTTTTTTGTTGTGATTTTATGTCTTGCAAGGAACAAATTAGTTAAAATTAAGAATGAATAATTACCAAATTTTGGTAACTTTGCATTGTTAATAAGAAAAGTCATGGGAAGAAACACTTCAATATCGCTTGGAAATCATTTTGAAAATTTCATTGAAAATAGTCTTTCTGAAGGAAGATTTAAGAATGCCAGTGAAGTAGTGAGAGCTGGATTACGTCTTTTGGAAGAAGAAGAGAATCGTTTGCTTATTTTAAAACAGGCAGTTCAAGATGGGATTAATAGTGGACGCGCTGAAAACTTTGATCCTAAGAAACATCTTGAAAGTTTAAAAGCAAAAAGAAAAAATGGCTAAATATTATTTGACGAATAAAGCAGTCGAAGATTTAACTGATATTTGGAATTATACTTTTGATGAATGGTCAGAAAAGCAGGCTGATAAATATTATCTATTACTTTTGGATTCCTGTCAGGAGATTGCTGAAAACCCGAGTTTGGGAAGAAAATATGATAGTGTAACAGCAAAAATGTTAGGGTATAAATCAAATCAGCATATTCTCTTTTATCACATTATTTCAAGTAATGAAATTGAGATTGTTAGAATCCTTCATGGAAGAATGGATTTAAAAAGTAAGTTTTAAGAAGGGTAACCACAATAAGTGTAAAGATAGGAGAGATTTTTCTCATTTTATGTCATGCCGAGGGACGAGGGATCTCAACTGAAAACTCTGCAAAGATTAGAAATTATCGCCCCTCGGCATGACAAAATTATAGTTACTTTTTGAAAATGTAAAAAGATAAATTTTCTTTTGAAACAGAATGCCTAGCCCTGATAGTAGCGGTATCCTTTTTCTTGCTCCTTTAGCAAGGAAAAGATACAAGCGAATAGCAGGAATATGCTTCTAAAAAAACTACCTTCCCCTAATACTTAAATCAAATAAAAATTTTGCTGTTTCCTGATCTGAATCTGCCGAAAAGCCAGCAACATAAACTCCTTTTTTACCCGAAGTCGATTTAATTCCGTATACAACTGCCTCATCCGCTGGGTCTGACTCACCCTCGTATCGATACACATGAACAATTTCAAATTTCTCAGGATTCTTTTTAATCGCATCTGCATTTCGATTAAAATCGCACGTAAATCCTTTTTCATTCAATTGATCTAAAGCCTTTGAAACAGTTGCGTAATGATACATTCTTTTCATGATAAACTGAATTTAAATTATAGATTTTTAAAGATAACTATTTTAAAATTAAAATGTTATGATAAAATTCATAAAATCTGAAATTTAAAATCGTTATTGTTAGTGCTTAAATCCCTACTTTTGCAGCGCAGACCGCCTTATCGTCGTCCCGATTCATCGGGAGGGAGGAAAGTCCGGACACCATAGAGAAGCATAGCGGGTAACGCCCGTCGGTTCCGAAAGGGATTAGGACAAGTGCAGCAGAAAGTATGTACAGGTAATGCTGTAGTGAAACCAGGTAAACTCTATGCGGTGAAATACCAAGTATATCGGCATTTAAGGGCTTCTCGTTCGTTGCCGAAGGGTAGGTAGATTGAGTCCAGTAGTAATGCTGGATCTAGATAAATGATAAGGTATTGTATCGTTGCAAAATGAGACAAGAACAGAATCCGGCTTACAGGTCTGCATTTTTTATATATTTGTGAAACTATCTAACTTGTTTTCATGAATACTGCCACTCCAAATTCTTCTTCAAAATCCAAAAGAAGCCTTTTCAGAACCATTGCAACCAATCTTACTTTTTGGGTTTTAATTGCTATTATTTCGGGTATTTTACTCGGACATTTTTCTCCAGCAAATGGTGTGAAGATGGAATTTTTGGGCAAAAAGTTTATTCAGCTAATTTCTCTTTTTATTGGTCCGATTATTTTCTTGACCATAGTTTTAGGGATTTCGGGAATGGGAAATCTAAAAAAAGTGGGAAGAATTGGTGTAAAAGCGTTAACTTATTTTGAAGTGGTTTCGACCGTTGCATTAGCAATTGGTGTCGCTGTTGCTTACATATTTAAGCCAGGAAAAATTGATAAATCGGGATTGACATTTGGAGATGCAAGTCAGTATACAAAAGGAGCTTCCGAACATTTTTCGTGGTTGCAGTTTTTCTTATCCAATTTTACTTTACAGGTTTTGTTGGCTGCTATTATCTGCGGAATTGCATTGAATTTTTATCAGAAAAGAGAGCAGACTATTTTAGTTCTGGAACGATTCTCAAAAGTGGTTTTCTTCGGATTAAAATATGTAATGTATCTCGCTCCAATTGGTGCTTTTGGCGGAATGGCGTATACAATTGGTAAATTTGGTCTTGCCACTTTGATTCCGTTAGGAAAACTGATGCTTTGTGTTTATTTGACTATGGCACTTTTTGTTTTTTTTGTTCTTGGAAGTATCTTGAGATATTATAAAATAAATATTTTTTCGATTTTAAAATATATCAAAGAAGAACTTTTATTGGTTTTAGGAACATCGTCTTCTGAAGCTGCTTTGCCAAGTATTATGGTGAAACTGGAACGAATGGGTTGCAGTAAATCGGTTGTAGGATTGGTAATTCCAACAGGTTATTCTTTTAATTTGGATGGAACTTCAATTTACCTTTCGATGTCGGTGCTGTTTATTGCACAATTATATGACGTTCATTTAAGTTTCTTCGAAATCATGACCGTTATCGGAATTTTAATGATTACTTCTAAAGGTGCAGCAGGCGTAACCGGAAGCGGGTTTATTGTTTTGGCCTCTACATTAACCGCTTTGCATAAAATTCCCGTTGAAGGTTTAGCATTTTTATTGGGAGTAGATAAATTTATGAGCGAAGCCAGAGCGATTACCAATTTAATAGGAAATACAGTCGCAACAATAATAATCTCGAAAACAGAAAGAGATTTTACAGAACTGAATCTTGATACTGTTTCGGAGTAGTTTTGCCACGAAGGGCTAAGACTCTAAGTTTTTGTTTTTCTTTGGGTTTAAAATTGCTCGCAAAGTCGCAGAGTCGCAAAGTTTTTTTATGAATTGATTCCAGCTTTAGCAGGAGGATATCATGAATTAAATTTTAAAGGCTTTAGCCAAACATTTTCTAGTTTGGCTAAAGCCTTTTTCTTCGTTAATTTTTGACCATCCAGCTAAAGCTGGACGCTATCCAAATTAAATTTTACAATTAGTATTTGCTCACAAAGTTTTTATTTTTCTTTAGGCTTAAAAATTGCTCGCAAAGTCGCAGAGTCACAAAGTATTTTATTAATTTTTAAAACTTTGCGACTCTGCGACTTTGCGAGATAAAAAAACTTTGTGCCTTAGCGCCTTAGTGGCAAAATAAAAAAAAATTAAGCTTCGTCCTTCGTTGTTCGCACCAGACTAATGCCCGACATGAAAAAGACAATTCCTAATATTCCGTAAATAATAAGCGATTTTATATCTCTGGTTTCTCCAGATGTGCCGGCAAAAATAACTGCCGTATAAATAAGTCCTACAATTCCGAGGATTGTAAGCAACCCACCGAAAAATCTTTTTAGGTTCATGATTGTTAGATTTAAAAGTTCTCTAACAAAGTTAATTTTCAATAAGTTAATCGCTGTTATACAATTGCTTATATAAAATTATATGATTTACAGGATGCTATTTTTCTATTTTAAATTCTAATCCGATATTTCGAACGCTTTCAATCTTGATTTTCGGATCTGAATTAAAATATTTCCTAAGTCTGCTGATAAAAACATCCATGCTTCGCCCGGAGAAATAATCGTCTTTTTTCCAGACCGACATTAAAATTTGATCTCTTTTTAATAACTGATTGTGGTTTAAATACAAGTATTCGATAAGAGAAGCTTCCATTTCTGTAAGCTGCTGCACATGATTTTTATTGTTAAGTGTCAGACGTTCGTTATCAAAAATATACGAACCAATTTCGATTATGTTATTTCCGTCCAGACTTCTCTTTTGTTCGATTCTTTTTAGAATATTCTGCAAACGCAGCACCAGTTCGTCAACTTCAAACGGCTTTACGATATAATCATCTGCGCCAAGTTTTAGGCCAATGATTTTATCTTCTTTTAGCTTTCTTGCGGTTAGAAAAATAAATGGAATTTCGGGATTAATGGTAATTATTTTTTCAGCCAATGAAAATCCGTCCATTTTGGGCATCATTACATCAAAAACACAAATATCAAAAGTCTGGTTTTGAAAATAGTCTAAAGCTATTTCGCCGTTTTCGGCCAGATTACTTCAAATTGATGCAATTCTAGATATTGTTTTAAAATCGCCGCAAAGTCAAAATCGTCTTCGGCTAATAGTAATCTTTTCAAAATAAAGGGATTAAACTTTTAATAAAATAGTAAACTGAGTTCCTTTTCCTAAATCGCTAATAACGTTTACAGAACCCTGATGCGCTTTTACGATTTGGTCAACATAATACAATCCTAAACCTAAACCTTTTGTGTTGTGCAGGTTTCCTTGTTCTACTCGATAAAACTTATCAAAAAGAAACGCTTGTTTTTTTTTGGCAATTCCAATTCCGTCATCTTCAAAACTGATTGAAAATTGTTTTTCTACAATTTTTGTTTTTACTGTAATGGTGTTTGATCCGTATTTTACAGCATTTTCGAGAACATTTAAAAAAGCAGTTGTCAAATGAAATTTATCCAAAACTAAAATAGTTTTCTCAGTCTGAAAATCGGTTTTAAGATTGATTTTAGGAAAAGTAATTTTAAAATCATTTACGATAGAAAGCAGAAAATCTTCGGCTTCTATTTTTTCTTTTTGCAGTTCGATTTCGTTTTCTGCCAAAGAATTTGCCATAACCTGATCAATCAGATTCTGAAGACGGTTATTCTGGCGCGAAATGGTATTTACAATCGAATTGAAATTTTCATCGTTGTCGCGAATATTTTTCTGCGCTAAAATCTTTGTTGAAATCCCCAAAGTAGCCAATGGAGTTTTCAGTTCGTGCGTAATATTATTGATGAAATCGGTTTTAACGTCGCTTACTTTTTTCTGTTTGATTAAAGCTTTTAAAGCTATAACAAAAAGCGTAATTAAAGTCAGAATTGATAAAAGAGATAGGATGAGAATAAACGTCATTCTTCTTAGAATAATCATTTCCCAGTCCATTACAGAAACGTACATCGAATCTTCTGTCAATAATTTATATTCCTCATTTTCAAAAGTGCCGTTTGTTGTTCCAACATAACTTCTTACTAAAAAGGCATGATTTAAAGAAGTCAGATTTCCATACAATTTATTTTGGATAAAAGGTTTTTCAGAAAAAATAGTATCTGCTTCCTGTTCGTTTTTGTAAAGAATAAATTTGTTTAGAACAATGGCAAAATCGATCTTAAAATCGGGTAAATCTTTCTCGAATTTTCGTTTGATTTTTTGAGTTATTATGTTTTGAGATTGCGCATTCAAAACGCCATTTTTAATGTCCAATTTACTTTTTTTTCCTTTCATGTATTTTTCTGAAAGGCTTTTGTAAAGCACTTCTTTTCTAGAAACCAAAGCCGAATCGATATCGCTGTAATTATTGGTAATTTGAGCAATTTCGTTTTTAATCTGCGTATGAAACTGCGCTACTTTATATTCGTAAGCTGTCTTTACTAAATAGCATTGTACCGTCATAAGCACAAATAGCGCTACGACAGAAAATCCGATTAATAAATTGATTCTTTGCTTCATATTGGTTGAAATGACGCTTCAAAAATACAGTTTTTAGCCAACAAATAGGAGATTAACCTTGCATTAACCTACGATTAACTTTCAGAACTGGGTTTTCAAAGCACTTTTGCACTTCCATTAACTAAAAATATACTTTAAATGAATTTTTGCCTGCCCTTAAAACTGCTTATTACTCTGTTGCTTTTTTGTCTTTCCTTTATGGCAAACGCTCAGAATGAAACACCAAAGGATTCGATTTCAAATGAATTAAAGGAAGTAGTAATCAGTAAGGAGAAAAAAATGTTTAGCAACGCAAACGGAAATGTAAAGATCGACGTTGCCAATTCGGTGTACAGTACAATTCCAAATCCGATTGATTTGCTTTCAAAACTGCCATCGGTTCAAATAGGCAGTGATCGCGAAAGTATTTCGATTGTCGGAAAAGGAAATCCGTTAATTTATATAGACGGTCAAAAAGGAACGATAAGCGATTTAAATGCTTTATCTGTTGCCGATATTAAAACAGTAGAAATTATTAAAAATCCCTCTTCTAAATACGAAGCCGAAGGCCGTGCTGTGATTCTGATTACGAGAAAAGTAAGTAAAAAAGATAGTTTTAAAACCGAAATTTCTGAAGTGGCTTCTTTTAAAAGAAATTACAATAATTATTTGGGGTTTAATTCTAGCTTTAAAAAAGATAAATTAGAATGGAAAGCCAATTTTAATTACAATCTACGAAATCCGTGGGAAAATCATAGTTTGGAATATGAAATCCCGAAGGCTTCCATAGTTTCCAATTATGATGTGACAGCAAATTCGCATGTAAAGGAATATATTTTTGGAGGAGGTGTGTTTTATAAAATAAATGAAGATGATTATTTGTCGGTTAATATAAATGGCAAAATGCGAAATGATACTTTCGATATCAACACTTTCACTTTTAATGAAAATCAGAATGAGATAAATAATGTCTTCACTTTTAGCGATAATTCCAGTTCTAAGAATTTGTTGAATTCATTCATCAATTATTCGAAAAAAATAAAAGCTATAGACACTAAGCTTTTTATTGGTTTTCAGGGTTCCAACTACAATCAGCATTTGTTGAGTTTGGTGCAAAATAATTTTAATGAAACCGATTTTGAATTGTCGCAAAACCGCGATCAGAAATTTAATGTGGATGTTTTTTCTGGAAGGATCGATTTGGAGAAAAAGTTCAAAAATGAAATGACTCTGGAATACGGCGGATTGTATTTAAAAGCGAAATCAAAATCAAATGCTGACATTTTTGATTTTGAAGAGGGTAAAAGCGAAGTTTCAGATTATGATTTTAAAGAAGAAAACCTCGCCGCTTATGTTCAGTTTTCGGGAAAGCTGAAAAAAATCGATTTTTCATTCGGGTTAAGAACAGAAAACACTAACGTGTACTCCAAGTTTAAAACACAAGTTTCGCCCTCTATAGATAAAAACTACACCAATCTGTTTCCTAAAGCCGATCTTACAATTCCTATTGATAGCACAAAAAGCATTAATGTAAATTATTCAAAAAGTATTGTGAGGCCTAATTATTCGTCTTTAAGTCAAATTGTGACGTATATAAATCCGTATTTTTTATATGGGAGCAGCATAAATTTACTGACCAGCATTTGTAGACGAACTTTCAAGCTCATTTCAGTATCACGACAAAACTTTAAAATTGAGTTATTATCAGACGAAAGACGTAACCAATCCGAGTTTTGTGTTCAATGAGGAAACCAATGTATTAATGATCACGGATATTAATTATAAAAGAGAAGCGGGTTTTACGATAGATTTTACACTTCCGTTTACCTATAAATTCTGGACAACAACCAACTCTCTAATTTTTGTAAAAAGTAAGGTGGAAGACGATACGGCGCTTTTGCATCCTTCAAAGCCTTATTTGTATTATTACTCAAACAATACATTCAAATTACCAAAAGATTTTAGTTTCGTTTTTTCTTTCTGGGGAACAACCAAACAAAATGATGGGATTTTTGAGCGTAAAGCTAATTTTGTAGTCGATATGTCTTTAGCAAAAACATTTGGTAAAAACTGGAGCTGTAACTTGAATTACAATGATATTTTTAAAGCTACAAGTTATACCGATACTTTTACGGTGAATAATGTCCATTCCAAATTTAAATATTTAGTCGATGCCAACGAGATTTCTATTGCAGTTCGTTATTCTTTCGGAAAAATAAAAGATTCTGAATACAAGCAGAAAAGCGTAAATGAAAGTGAAAGTCGAATTAGGTAAAATTCCAAATTTAAAAAATCCCAAATTCCAATTTTCTCAGAAGTGCCGAGTTTGGAATTTGGGATTTTAATATTTTAATATTTGCTTTTTATTTACCCTTCATCTTCTTCAGATTCCTTTTTAGAAGCATCATGTGGTAATTCTTCATCCTCATCGGTCGAATTCAATTCAAAAAAACTAAAGAAAGAACCGCCATAACTTTTCTGAAAAGAAAAGTTACTCATATGATCCAGTTTCGTATATTTTGAATGTTCGATAATCATCATTCCGTCGTCTTCCAATAAATCTCGTTCAAAAACCGTTAGAACAATTTTCTCAAAAGTGGCCTGATCCAATCCGTAGGGTGGATCTGCGAAAATGATATCGTAAGTAGTTTTAGAATTTTCTAAGAATTTAAAAACATCGCTTTTAGTTGCGGCAATATCAAAATCATATTCTGATGAAACTTGTTTGATGAATTTTACGCATCCGAAATCACCATCAACAGAAGTAATGGGAGCACTTCCGCGAGAAGCGAATTCATAACTTATATTGCCAGTTCCCGAAAAAAGATCTAAAACCTTTAAACTGTCAAAACTAAAATGATTATTCAAAACATTAAACAATGCTTCTTTACTCATATCAGTCGTTGGTCTTACAGGTAGATTTTTTGGCGGAAAAATTCTGCGTCCTTTGTATTTTCCTGAAATGATTCTCATGATTGAAATAAGATATAATGTTTTTGATTTTGAGCGGTTGTAAAGCTATTTCTTTCCTTCAGTTTTGAAACATCCAGAAAAGAAATGTGGCGTACATATTTGTAAGCTATGGCATAAAATGGATCATTTTCTGAAATAGTTCCTAATAATTCTAATTTGAAACTTTCCGGATTCATGCTCATTTGTTCTGCTGTAAATAAAATATAGTAGATAAAATCTTCTGGCGTATTGTATTCGAATGAATTAAAAAGCAAAAGTTTTTGATTCTGGACTACAATAATTTCAAAACTCTCCGGATTAAAATTGACGATCATTTTCTTATCGTCGTTATTTCTTGAGTTATCCAAAAGTTTTTCGACCAAAATGCTGTTAGCGTGTTTATAATCAAAAGAACCCACATTATCGATTAAGAAATTGTTGATATTCACAAACGGAATATAAACCGAGTTCATCTGATAATTCGGAATTTGATCAAAAGTAAAAAAGTCGGTATCAAACACTTTTGTAGTGTATTGCAGATAACTTCCTAAATAATTCTCATCAAACAAAGCAGTCGGAACAAAAGTCGAAAGATTATTATTGTGAATAACCATTACTTCATCGTAAGTGTTTTTTAATTCAGGATTGCTTTTAAAAGCATCATTGAATAAATCTTCAATTCGCGATGTCTTACTGTTAGTGTCAAACTTTATTTCCTTAAAAGAAGTGATGATATTATTTAAAGTATCAAAACAGCAATATGAAAATCCAGTCAGTGAAACCTGAATAGAAAGTTTTCTGTAATTTTTTGAAGTAATGTTAGTATTTTGTAATGACATAGTTGATTTACAATTCGTTACCTGTTTTAAATCAAGAAAGAATTTAAGCGACCACAAACTTACAAATAAAAAAAATAACAATGTCAATTTCAATATCAATGAAAAAGACTTAATTAGTATGCAATTTCAAAATTTAATATTACAAGAAAGTTAGCAGAATATTATCATTCTGTTTATTGTCAATTATTTAAGGTTGTAATTAAATTTAGGTTTTAGATAGTATTTTAATTTTCATATTTAATTTGACTTTGCCATTGCCATTGCCATTGCCATTGCTATTGAAATTGATTTTTGTCATTGCAATTGATTTTTGCCATTGCCATTAAAAAAAGCGACCTTTGTATTTCAATATTACTCTATGAATTCTGCACAGTTTTACGGTACTTTACAAAAGCGATTTCCTTTTGCTCCAACATACAAACAGGATATTTTTTTTCAGAAAATTGCAATCTTTCTAACCGAACCCCAAAACGACACGATTTTCGTTTTGAAAGGATATGCGGGAACGGGAAAAACTACCGTTATTTCTACTATCGTTAATAATCTTAGCCAGATCAATAAAAAATATGTTTTGTTAGCACCAACAGGACGTGCGGCAAAAGTAATCGCCAATTATTCGAATAATCCAGCCTTTACGATTCATAAAAAAATATATTTCCCGAAGAAATCTTCTGGAGGAGGAGTGGCTTTTACCAAGCAAGTCAACAAACATAAAAACACCATTTTTATCGTCGATGAGGCCTCGATGATCTCAGACAGTACATTAGATAGCGGCTCGCTTCTAGACGATTTGATTAATTATGTGTATTCTGGAAGTAATTGTAAAATGATTCTTTTGGGAGATACTGCACAGTTGCCTCCAGTAAATTTAGATATTAGTCCGGCGTTAGATATTCAGACTTTGGGCATTCATTATGACAAAGAAATTGAACATATCGAATTGGACGAAGTAATGCGTCAGGAAGAAAGTTCAGGAATTTTATACAACGCAACAGAATTACGTGAATTGTTGAAAGAAAGTTTTATAACCGAATTTAAATTCAATGTAAAGAAGTTTAAGGACATTGTTCGACTAACTGACGGTTACGATATTCAAGATGCGATTAATACCGCTTATAGCAATTATAGCATTGAAGATACTGCTTTTATTGTTCGTTCTAATAAACGTGCCAATCAATATAATGAGCAAATTAGAAGCCGAATTTTATTTAAAGAAAGCGAACTTTCGGTTGGAGATTTTTTGATGGTAGTAAAAAATAATTATTTCTGGCTGAAAGAAACAGACGAAGCTGGATTTATTGCCAACGGAGATATTATTGAAGTTTTAGAACTTTTCGGAATCAAAGAATTGTACGGATTTAAGTTTGCGAAAGTAAAAATAAGAATGGTTGATTATCCCGAGCAAAAACCTTTTGAGACGGTTTTAATTCTAGATACTTTAACAAGCGAATCGCCTTCTTTAACGTATGAAGAATCGAATCGTTTGTATGAAGAAGTGATGAAAGATTATGAAGATGAGCCAACCAAATATAAAAGATTTCAAAAGGTAAAAGAAAACGAATATTTTAACGGATTGCAGGTTAAATTCTCCTACGCGATAACTTGTCATAAATCGCAAGGAGGGCAGTGGAATACCGTTTTTATCGAACAGCCATTTCTTCCAAACGGAATTGATACTGATTACATTAGATGGCTTTATACGGCGATGACACGTGCCAAAAATAAGCTATATTTGATAGGGTTTAAAGACGAGAGTTTTGAAGAGTAATTGTTTGCCACAGATTAAATGGATTAAAAAGATTTTTTGAATGCGTTTAAATTTCTCTCGCAGATTTTGCAGATTGAGCGGATTATTAATTTAAAAAACTCAATCAAACAATCTGATCAATCTGCAAAATCTGCGTGAAACAAAAATTAAGCATCACACCATTTTAGCTTAAAATGAGTAAAAATCTTTTTAATCCTTTTAATCTGTGGCAGAAAAAAAGTTTTAGCAAATGACAACACTAAACGACTTACATTCGATTTCATCTACGTTTTCGAATACCGATAAAATGCCAGTTTTGTTTTTAGGACATGGCAGTCCAATGAATGCTATTGAAGAAAATCAATTTGTGGCTGGTTTTCGTAATCTGGCTAAAACATTGCCGCAGCCCAATGCTATTTTATGTGTTTCGGCGCATTGGTTTACCAAAGGAACAAAAGTAACCGTGATGGAAATGCCGAGAACCATTCATGATTTTGGCGGTTTTCCGCAAGCGCTTTTTGATGTGCAATATCCAGCAAAAGGAAGTCCAGAATTGGCAGTTGAGACGCAGAAAATTTTAAATCCCATTACGGTCGAATTAGACGAACATTGGGGATTGGATCACGGAGCTTGGAGTGTTATCAAACATTTGTATCCCAATGCAGATGTTCCCGTAATTCAGCTGAGCATCGATTATACCCAGTCGGGACAATATCATTTTGAATTGGCTCAAAAACTGCAAGCATTACGTTATAAAGGGGTTTTAATTATCGGAAGCGGCAATATCGTACACAATCTTAGAATGGTCGATTTTAGAAATTTTGATAAAGATAATTACGGTTACGATTGGGCAATTGAAGCCCGCGAAACTGTGAATAATTTTTTGCTTGATGGAAATTTCCAGCCTTTAATTGATTTCGAAAAAATGAATAAAGCTGTCCAATTAGCAGTTCCAACACCAGAACATTATCTTCCGTTATTATATACTTTAGGTTTAAAAGATAAAAACGATGAATTGGAATTGTTTAATGATAAACTTTTGGCAGGTTCGTTGAGTATGACTTCGGTGAAAATATTATAATAGTATTTTTTTTAAATCGTTTTCCAATCGTTTTCATTTATGTGATATTGGTATAAAAATTATAATCTTCACAATTTGTTTAAAAAATAAATTGGTGAGACAATAAAATGTTTCATCTAAATTTGTTTATTTTTGTGTAAGTGATTGTTTGTCAGTTGATTGTTTGATTTGTGTTTTCTTTTTGAGTAGTTTTTTAAATGCCTTTTGTGATTAACTGGTAATAAATTTAAAAAACGATAGAAGATGTGTACAAATTAAGTTAAAGTGCGGCATCAGCACTATAATCACTGATAAAACTAAGATGAATCCAAACAAAGCATTATGGGAAAAAGGCGATTTTACACGCGTTGCAGAATCTATGAGAGAAAGCGGTGCGGAATTGGTTGCCAAAATTGGAATAAAAGAAAATAGTGACGTTTTAGATCTCGGCTGTGGCGATGGTACTACCGCAATACCTTCGGCAAAATTAGGAGCCAATGTTTTAGGTGTTGATATAGCAAGAAATTTAGTTGAAGCTGGCAATCTTCGAGCAAAAAAAGAAGGATTAGATAATATTGTATTTAAAAAAGGGGACGCAACCGATTTAAATAAATTGAAAAATCAATCTTACGATGTGACGATGAGTATTTTTGGAGCAATGTTTGCTCCAAAACCTTTTGATGTTGCTAAAGAAATGGTTCGTGTCACACGACCTGGAGGTAAAATTATTATGGGTAATTGGATACCGGGTGATCCAACGTTGATTGCACAAATCTTGAAAATTAGTTCTGAATTTACACCACCGCCTCCTGAGGGTTTTGTAAGTCCAATGCTGTGGGGTATTGAGGATAATGTTATCGAAAGGTTCACAAATGCGGGTATTCCTAAAGAAAATATTTCTTTTGAGAGAGATACCTTTACATTTAAAGCAGCATTTCCACCTTCGGAGTGGCTAAATCGATTAAAAAATTACTATGGTTCGAACTATGAATGCTTTTGAAGCTGCCGAGCAAAACGGAAAAACTTCAGATTTGTATGCTAAACTTGAAGGATTAGTGAATAGCCAAAACCAAAGTAATGACAAAAATTCTACCTTAATTCCTGCAACTTATCTTCGTGTTACGGTTTTGGCCTAATTTTTTTCTAAATACATAAGACAAGAAGTTTGTTAATAATAATCAATGTATGATTTGCTAGTAAACAGAAAATTAAAAGTAATTTTTGCATATTTGCAAACACTTAAAACCAGTGAAAATTAAATTACTAAATTTTGAGTTTTTTAAACTCAGTAAAATATAAGAATGAAAATAATAGCGGTAATTCCGGCCAGATATGCTTCAACTCGTTTTCCTGCCAAATTAATGCAGGATTTGGGAGGCAAAACAGTAATTCTAAGAACTTATGAAGCGGCAGTTTCGACAAAATTGTTTGATGATGTTTTTGTAGTAACCGATTCTGATCTGATTTTTGATGAAATTGTTTCTAATGGAGGAAAAGCCATTATGAGCATTAAAGAACATGAATCTGGAAGTGATCGAATTGCAGAAGCCGTTGCGAATCTAGATGTTGATATTGTAGTGAATGTACAAGGTGATGAGCCTTTTACAGAAGCTGAACCATTGGAGCAGGTTTTATCGGTTTTTAAAAATGATTCAGATAAAAAGATTGATCTAGCTTCATTAATGCGCGAAATCACAGAGGAAGAAGAAATCAATAATCCGAATAATGTAAAAGTGGTTGTAGACCAGTCGCAGTTTGCATTGTACTTTTCAAGATCTGTAATTCCGTATCCAAGAGAGAAAAATGTTGGGGTAAGATACTTTCAGCACATCGGAATTTACGCATTCAGAAAACAGGCTTTGTTAGACTTTTACAGCCTTCCAATGAAATCTTTAGAAGCTTCTGAGAAGTTGGAGCAGTTAAGATATTTAGAATTCGGAAAACGCATCAAAATGGTTGAAACGACGCATGTTGGAATTGGAATTGATACGGCCGAGGATTTGGAAAGAGCTCGAGCGATGTTGAGAGATATTTAATTAATATTTATATCCACAAACTTGTCATCCTGAGGAACGAAGGATCACACTCGTAAATCGGCAAAGATTGGAGATATTCTAAACGGAGTTTCTAGTGTGATCCTTCGTTCCTCAGGATGACAAATAAAAACAAAAACGCTCCAAATTCTTGGAGCGTTTTTAATATCTAAAATTCTTATTTTACTGGTATAAAGCAGGGAATTTAGAAGGATTTACTTCGTGCATCATATCATAAATTTTCTCGTAAATATCTTCTGCAGAAGGTTTAGAGAAGTAATCGCCGTCAGTTCCGTATGCTGGTCTGTGCGCTTTTGCAGCTAAAGTTTGTGGTTTGCTATCCAAATATTTGTAAGCATCTTGTTCTTCTAAAATCTGCTGTAAAATGAATGCTGAAGCTCCTCCAGGAACGTCTTCATCAATTACTAAAAGACGGTTTGTTTTGGCAACACTTTTTACGATGTCTTTCTTAATATCGAACGGAAGTAAAGATTGAATATCAATAACTTCACACTCAATTCCTTTTTCTGCCAATTCATTAGCCGCTTGCATAACCAATCTTAAAGTTGATCCGTAAGAAACTAAAGTAATATCAGAACCTTCTCTTAGCGTTTCTACAACTCCAATTGGCGTTTTGAATTCACCAAAATTCAGCGGTGTTTTTTCTTTTAAACGATATCCGTTCAAACATTCAATAACCAAAGCAGGTTCATCACATTCTAACAAAGTGTTATAAAAACCAGCCGCTTGTGTCATATCTCTTGGAACCAAAACATGGATTCCGCGAATAGCATTAATGATCATTCCCATTGGAGAACCAGAATGCCAGATTCCTTCCAAACGGTGTCCGCGAGTTCTAATGATTAATGGTGCTTTTTGTTTTCCAACGGTTCTATATTGTAATGTAGCTAAATCATCACTCATGATCTGAATAGCGTACAACAAATAATCTAAATACTGAATTTCAGCAATCGGACGCAAACCTCTCAATGCCATTCCGATTCCCTGACCAATAATAGTCGCTTCACGAATTCCGACATCGGCAACACGAAGTTCTCCGTATTTTTCCTGCATCCCTTCCAGACCTTGATTTACGTCTCCGATGTTTCCAACATCCTCACCGAAAATTAAAGTTTCAGGATATTTGGCAAATAAAGCATCAAAATTATCACGAAGAATCATTCTTCCGTCTAAATCTGGTTTTGCATTTTCTGCATATTTAGGAAGAACTTCCTGTACTGAAAATACATTTTTAGAAGATTCAGAATGTAAATTACTGCTAAATTTTTCCTGAGTTTCTGCTATAAAATCTGTAATCCAATTTGATAAAAGAACTTTGCTGTTTGGAACTTCAATAAAACGAAGAATCTTTCTAGCATAAACCAATAATTCTTTCTTTAAAGGCGCTTTAATCGCACTTAATTCAGAAATTAATTTCTTGATTCTATCTTTATGGTTAATGCTTGCATCAGCAATTTGTTCTAATAAAGTAAGAAGGTTTTTTTGATCCTCAATAATTGGATTGATAAAGTTGTTCCAAGCTTCTTTTTTAGCTTCTAGAACTTCTTTCTTCAATTCGAAATCAATTTCTGCCAATTCTTCTGGAGAGGCAATATTAATGGCAATCATCCATAAGCGCATTTGACGAATACAGTCAAAATCTCTTTCCCAAGCCAGTCTCTCTGCATTTTTGTAACGTTCGTGAGAACCAGAAGTAGAGTGACCTTGCGGCTGTGTTAACTCATTAACATGAATTAAAACTGGAATATGTTCCTCACGCGCAATTGCTCCGGCTCTTTCATAAGTAGAAACCAGTTCGGCATAATCCCAGCCTTTCACTCTAAAGATTTCATAACCTTTAGAATCTTCATCACGCTGATATCCTTTTAAAATTTCAGAAATATTCTCTTTAGTAGTCTGATGTTTAGCATGAACAGAAATCCCGTATTCATCATCCCAAACACTCATTACCATTGGAACTTGTAGAACTCCAGCAGCGTTTATAGTTTCAAAAAACAAACCTTCAGAGGTACTTGCGTTACCAATAGTTCCCCAAGCTACTTCGTTTCCATTAACAGAAAACTTATCTTTAATGGTTATTCCATCAACCTCTCTGTAAATTTTTGAAGCTTGTGCCAAACCAAGTAATCTTGGCATTTGTCCTGCTGTTGGAGATATATCTGAACTTGAATTTTTTTGTTTGGTTAAGTCTTTCCAAGAACCATCTTCGTTTAAACTGTGCGTTACAAAGTGTCCGCCCATTTGTCTTCCGGCAGACATCGGATCAAAAGCTAAATCAGTGTGGCCGTATAAACCAGCAAAAAACTGTTTGGCATTCAATTCACCAATAGCCATCATAAAAGTTTGATCGCGATAGTATCCAGAACGGAAATCTCCGTTTTTAAAAGCTTTTGCCATTGCCAGCTGCGGAACTTCTTTTCCGTCACCGAAAATTCCAAATTTAGCTTTTCCTGTTAATACTTCTTTTCGACCTAAAAGACTACATTCACGGCTTGTTACCGCAATTCTATAGTCATTCAATACCTCAGTTTTGAAGTCTTCAAATGTCAGTGTAGTATTGCTTTTTTCTTTTATCATAATCTTGTAGCGTCATGTTGTTTATGTCGCGAAATTACTTAAAAACAATCAATAATCATAATTCTTTAAACTAAATATAATTTAATTATTTGTATTCAAATCTAAAAACTACGTATTTTATTTATGTTATTTTTATATGAAATTTAATTTTATTGATAATTTCGCAAGTTTTTGTTTAAAATTTATTTGATTAAAACCATTTTCGGGTAAAAAGAGTAACTAAAGTTTTTGGCGAAAAAGTGATTATAAATCGTATTTTTTCATTGTATTTAGGCTGTGATATTTCCCATCCATTATTCGAATAAACAGGAAAATAGAGTTCAAAGTAGTCAGGAACCAAGTTTAAACGGACTCCAGAATCGTAAGCAAAGAACTCACTTTTGTGCTTGTTTTTTAAGAAACCAATGTCACCATAAATTTCAACCCAGTTCCATATGGCGTAACTGGCATTTAAAGTTGCCATCCATTGATTAGCATATGCAGGTTCAAGTTGCGATTTGAAACCTCCTTCAGCGATAACATACTGCTGGCTAAAAAAGCCCGTGCTTTCTGATCTTCCGAATAAATTATAATCAAATAAATAATCTGTCGGACGGTCTAAACCAAAACTAAAATAATCTGAATTTGTTGTGTTGTACAAGAAGGTTCCAGCGTATAATCTTAAATTTAACTTTTTGTTATTTTCAAATAATCTTCTGTATTCAATTTCTCCAGAAGCCTTTCCGAAACCGCTAGAAAATTGCAAATCAGTCATAAAATTAAAATGATCAATTAATTCTGTTTTCGTATTAGAATAGCGGGCATTAAAGATTGAATAGTTTGGTTTTGAATTATCTGTAATGTAAGTACTTGCTTCACGATTTACAATAACCTGACGAGCCAAAAACAGCTGTTTCCTATTATCTCTAAAATCTTTTTCTCGAATACGAAACTGCACCATCGGATTTAATCTTAAATAAGTTGCATCTGGGGCGTAATGATAATAATTCTGACTTATAGAATATCGAACATTATATAAGGTGCTGTTTCTATAATATTGATTCCATGAAAAAGCAGACGAACCTGAAACTGTTCCCGCTTTTATAGAATATGCCGGATTAATGTCAAAATTAAAAGGTTTGTCTAAAATGGTTTTATTATGAAAACGAATTCCTGGCGTTATACCGTCATAATAATTATAATTTAAGGTCGGAATGTATAAAATCTGATTGTAGTCTGGATCTTCTAAATCTTTAGCAAAATTAAATTTAACAGGACGGTTGAGCGCAACATGTTTTAGAGATTTCCAATTGTTTCTTTGGTTGTATTCTGGAACTTCATTATCATAATTAATGACAATTTTTTCTGCATTTTTACGGCTAAACTCATAAACAGAGTCTTTTTTAGTAGGCTCAATCCATTCTTTAAATACGACTTCTTTCTTTTTAATTCCGTAAATCGGAATAGGAGCGTAGATGCCAGTTTTATTTTTAACCGAAAACGTAACGCTATCTGCAGTTCTCGAAACATTCGAAAATTTATAATCGATAATGTCTCTCGAATCGATAATGGTTTTAAAGAACCAATCGATATTTTTTGGGCTTTTTTGGGTTAAGATTTTCTCAAAATCATAACGATTCGATTGTCCGAATTGGTTGAGATTGTAAAATTCTTTGACGCTTTTAGGAACAATGTCATGATTCAAGTAGTCATCTAAATAGCTCAAGCTCAAACCAGCACGATATTTACTAGCAATTTGCTCGTTAAATTTTATTAAGGTGTTTTTTGGATCGCCAAGTGGCTGATCCAAGTTTTTACGAGCCATTAGCATGTAGTAATAGCTATACTGCTCGTTAAAAGTCAGATTCGTGATATTGTAGCTTTTAAAGAGCTTCATGTTGGATAGTCTTCCTAGCATTTTTTCATCCTTATGATGTTCTTCCATATACTTCATCATGGCATAAATCTGGATTCCGTCATAAATCCAATTGTCTTTTCTAGGATCTAAGCGAAGACTGTTTTTAAGATAATTGTTTAGAAAAGTCTTTAAAAACTGAATTTCAAATATAAAATCATCCTGAAACGGACTGATAAAAGAAGGCAGCTGATTTAAACCGTAAAAAGGATTTCTATCGTAATCGATCTGAGAAACGGTTATTTTTTCATGCGGATATTTTCCAATAAACTTTTCAGCATAAGAAACCACACGGTTAATGATAATAGCTTTCTGGATTTCGTCTATTTTTTTATTTTTTAAATTGGTTTCAACCAGTAGAGAACCATTATCATATGTTCTAAAGCTATTTTGTTTTTCTATATAAAGACTAAAATCGGTTCTGTTTCTGCCAGAGAAAGAATAAATATTGTAACCCTGATTGCTGGTATCTTTTGAAATCGAATTTAAATCGGTAGTAATAGAGTATGGATTCGGAATTTTAATTTCAACGTCATAATCGCTCACCGCATTGGCAATATCATCTAGATTGAAATTGTTATACTTTACAAAAAGACCATTTTCAAAACGGGCAGGACTTATAAACCAGTTTTTAAGAGCCATACCGCCATTTTGATCAAAACCAAAATGTGTGAATTTATCGTTTGGTATTTTTACAATATAATTGAGATGTAAAACGATTTTTTCGTTAGGAAGTAGTTTGCGATTCAGCTTAACCGTAATATAGTCAGGATCCTGAGTGCTTCTTTCCCATTCCAAAGCCGAAAAATTGGTTTCTGTCAGGTTAATAATTGTCGTTTTTCCTCTGTCGGCGGCCTTTGCCAAATGAAAACCTCTGTAAAATTCATCAGAAAAACGTTTTGCTAGAGGCGTGTTTTTATCAGCAAAAGCGTTATTCCAATCGTTCAAAACAATCGAAGCCAAAGTATCATTTGTAGTATTGTGATACGTAAGATCTTGTTTTATGTTTAGTGTTTTAAGTTCGAGATTTACCGCCACTTCCATCTTAGATTGATGTTGTGCAGTTAGTTTTATCGAAAATGATAAAGCTAAAACGAGGCAAATAATTTTATAAAGTGCTTTCAAATAGTGGCTTAAAAATTATCAGACATACTTAAATTACAGACATATTGCGGTTTCGGATTTTTGTAAAAATAGTATAAAAAAAGCTGTTTAAAAAAACAGCTTTCAATTTTTATGATATTTACGTAATTTAATGATAAATAGTATGATGTTCACAGCAAAATTTAATCTCACACATGAAAATTAAATTTAGAAATTCGGACTTAAATCGTACTTTTTGTAGAATTTATCCAATGCTTCTACAACTTCGTCTTCAGTGTCTACAATTTTAAATAAATTCAAATCTTCTGGGCTTACAGTATGCATTTTTTCAACCAAAACAGTTTTAACCCATTCGATTAAGCCAGACCAGAATTCAACTCCAACCAAAATAATCGGGAATTTTCCAATTTTCTTAGTCTGAATCAAAGTGATAGCTTCAAACATTTCGTCTAAAGTTCCAAAACCACCTGGCATCACCACAAAACCTTGCGAATATTTTACGAACATTACCTTTCTCACAAAGAAATAGTCGAAATTCAGGTTTTTGTCATGATCAATATACGGATTAAAATGCTGCTCAAACGGAAGTTCGATATTTAAACCAACCGAAATTCCTCCGCCCAAATGCGCGCCTTTATTTCCAGCCTCCATAATTCCATGACCACCTCCTGTAATCACACCATAACCTGCTTTACTGATTTTATAAGCAATTTTTTCAGCCAATTGATAGTATTTATCCTCTGGTTTTGTTCTTGCCAATCCAAAAATAGAAACACAAAGGCCAATACGCCCCATTGCCTCGTAACCATTTACAAACTCAGACATAATCTTAAAAATTGCCCAGCTGTCATTGGTTTTAATTTCATTCCACGTTCTTTGTTTCAAACGATCCTGAATTACTTTATCTTCATCATTATCAAAATCTTCTAATCTCATTTTAGGTATTTTAATTTATTATTTTATTTATGTTTTTGTCCCTGTAATTGTCATCCTAAGCATATTCGGAGTTAGGAGCTATTTCCTGCTGTCCGCTATATTTTTTGTGCCGAACCCCGGCACAAAAGGATGTCGCTCCCATCAGGGCTAGGGCAGTTGGTTTCAAATAAACATTTGGTTTAATTGAAACATATTTTCTTTAAAAAGCTTGAGTTTTTCAGAAAAAGCGGACACTAAATTAACGCTTTTTTCTAGAATTGTTATAAAAAACAGGAATTATAATCCAAAAGTAATGTTGCGATAATAATCAAATTTAGGTTTTTGATTCATTATCAGGTGTATAGTGTGTATAAAAGCAGGAAGTTTTTTGGACTTAAATCTTTGTCAAAGTTTTAAACTTTGACAAAGATTACTCTTACTCCAATTCTTTTTTCAAAAACTTAGCCGTATAGCTCTTTTTATTCTGAGCCACTTCTTCTGGAGTTCCTTTGGCAACCAATTGTCCGCCGCCTTTTCCACCTTCAGGGCCAATATCGATAATATAATCGGCAAGTTTGATTACGTCCATATTATGTTCGATCACCAGAATAGTATTTCCTTTATCAACCAATTTATTGATTACTTCCATCAAAACACGAATGTCTTCAAAGTGTAAACCTGTTGTTGGTTCGTCTAGAATATAAAATGTATTTCCAGTATCTTTTTTAGATAATTCTCCCGCTAATTTAATTCGCTGCGCTTCACCACCCGAAAGCGTTGTGCTTTGTTGCCCAAGTGTAATATAACCTAAACCAACATCTTGAATGGTTTTAATTTTTCTGTAAATTTTCGGAATATTTTCAAAAAATGGAACCGCTTCATCAACCGTCATATCCAAAACATCCGAAATAGATTTTCCTTTGTATCTAATTTCTAAAGTTTCTCTATTGAAACGTTTTCCCTGACACGTTTCGCATTCTACGTAAACGTCTGGTAAAAAGTTCATTTCGATTGTTCTTACACCAGAACCTTCGCAGGTTTCGCAACGTCCACCTTTTACGTTAAAACTAAAACGTCCCGCTTTGTAACCACGAATCATACTTTCAGAAGTCATTGTAAACAGATTTCTGATTTCAGTGAAAACCTCTGTATAAGTCGCCGGATTCGAACGTGGCGTTCTTCCAATCGGACTTTGGTCAATATCAATTACTTTATCAATATGTTCCAGGCCTTCAATCTTTTTGTAAGGTTGCGGTTTTTTTACGCCATTAAAATAATACGCATTTAAAATCGGATACAGCGTTTCATTAATCAAAGTCGATTTACCGCTTCCTGAAACTCCTGTAACGCACGTTAATTGCCCTAATGGAATTTCAATCGAAACGTTTTTAAGATTGTTTCCTGTTGCACCGGTTAGTTTCAAGAATTTGCCATTGCCTTTTCTTCTTTTCTTCGGAATCTCAAATTTCATTTTACCATTCAAATATTGAGCGGTAATAGTGTCCGAAGCTAAAGTTTCTTTTGGAGTTCCAATACTGATGATTTCTCCTCCATATTTACCAGCTTTTGGTCCAATATCAATTACATAATCAGCCGTTTCAATCATGTCCTTGTCATGTTCAACCACAATAACCGAGTTTCCGATATCGCGTAATTGTTCCAAAGAATGAATCAATTTCTCGTTATCTCTTTGGTGTAAACCAATACTTGGCTCGTCCAAAATATAAAGAACTCCAACCAGCTGAGAACCAATTTGTGTTGCCAAACGAATACGTTGTGCTTCACCACCAGAAAGCGATTTTGAACTTCGGCTTAAAGCCAAATAATTCAAACCAACATTCATTAAAAAGTTCAAACGGTCTTTAATTTCTTTTACCACTTCAGAAGCGATTAAAAGCTGTTTATCTGTCAAATGGCTATTTAAATCTTGAAACCAAGCTGTTAAATCTGAAATATCCATATCACATAATTCGGTGATATTTTTTTCGTTTACCCTAAAAAATAAAGCTTCTTTTTTAAGACGTGAACCGTCGCAAACAGGACAGTTAATTTCGTCCATAAAATCTTTTGCCCAACGTTTTATGCTGGTTGTAGCGCTTTCGTCATATTGATTTTTGATGAAATTAGAAATTCCTTCAAAATCAATTTTATATTCTCTCGTTACGCCAAGATCTTTAGAATTGATAGAAAATTTATCTTTTCCACCATACAAAATCATTTGCATTGCTTCTTCAGGAATTTTCTCAATTGCATCGGTAATTTTAAATCCGAATTTTTCTCCAATGGTTTCCAATTGTTTGAAAATCCAAGACGATTTGTATTCGCCAAGCGGAGCAAAACCACCCGCTTTTATAGATAATTTCGGATTTGGAATAATCTTTTTAACATTGATTTCGTGTACCGTTCCCAATCCGTTGCAATGCGGACAAGCTCCTTTTGGAGAGTTGAACGAAAATAAATTTGGTTCTGGATTCTGATACGATATTCCTGTTGAAGGACACATTAAATTTCTACTGAAATAACGTACTTCATTAGAATCTTGATCTAAAATCATCAAGACATCTTCACCGTGATGCATTGCGGTATTGATGCTTTCAGATAATCTTTTTTGTGTATCTGGATTATCTTCAATCACCATTCTGTCTACAACAATCTCGATATCGTGTGTTTTGTAGCGATCCAATTTCATTCCTGCAACAAGATCTTGAACTTCTCCGTTTACACGAACTTTCAAGAATCCTTGTTTAGTTATTTGTTGGAATAATTCCGCATAATGACCTTTTCTGGCTTTAATAACCGGAGCAAGAATATTGATGCGTTTTCCATTATAATCCTGAATAATCAGATCTTTAATCTGCTCATCAGAATACGAAACCATTTTTTCGCCAGTGTTGTAGCTGTAGGCATCTGCGCCACGCGCGTATAACAGCCTTAAGAAATCGTAAATTTCAGTAATAGTCCCAACTGTAGAACGCGGACTTTTACTAGTTGTTTTTTGTTCAATCGCGATTACAGGCGAAAGTCCGTCGATTTTATCAACGTCTGGACGCTCTAGTCCGCCAAGAAATTGCCTCGCGTAGGCAGAAAACGTTTCTACGTAACGACGCTGTCCTTCGGCATAAATCGTATCAAAAGCCAAAGAAGATTTTCCCGAACCTGATAAACCAGTAATTACAACCAGTTTTTCACGTGGAATAGATATATCGATATTTTTTAGATTATGAACTCTTGCACCAAGAACTTCAATAGTATTGTCTTTATCTAACATAATTTTGAGCAAAACGCAAAGTTACCACTTTGATTTGTTCTTTTAGTGCTCGATAGCAAAACTTTATGTTACAATTAGTAACAAAAAACGCTAGTATAAACTAGCGCTTTCTTTTTCTGGTTGCCATATAGTTTTCTATGGCTTCTTTTGTGGTGTACCAATTTCGGCCTTCTTTATAAGCGTCAATTTTTCCCGTTCTGGCCAATAAACTGACATATTCTTGTCCATAAGGTGTATCAGGTTCACTAACTATGTTTTGAATCGATTGATAATCATAAGGACTTCCAGGCATTGCACCTAGATAAATATTGAGTGTTCTTTCTAGGGCTTGGCACATTAAAAGGGTTAGTTTCTGATAATTGCCATTATTTGCCTGATTGAGTGCTTCGTAATATTTTTTTCTATCATTTTTAAGAATAATAGCCGGCGGAAAACCACATCGCATCAATAATAAATTCATGCTTAAACGAACCGTGCGCCCATTTCCATCAAAAAAAGGATGAATCCAGACAAGTTTATGATGATAGATGGTGGCGAGTTCTATATCGTTTAAACCTAAAGGATTTGTATTGATAAACTCGATTAATTCATCTAAATAATCGGAGACTTTATTGGCATTTGGAGGCATAAAATTGGCTCCAGAAATACGAACTCCTCCGTTACGAATTCTACCAGCAAAATCTTCTTCGATAGAACGCATAACCAAACCATGGATAGAGAGAATATCTATACTCCTTAGCTTATAATTTTCATCTACAATAGAGTAGAGGTAATCAATAGCTTTGTCATGATTATGGGTTTCAAAATGTTCTCGTAGCGATTTGCCTTTTATGGTAATTCCTTCTTGAATTACCATTTGGGTTTCTCTCAAACTAAGTGTATTCCCTTCGATACTGTTTGAATTGTAAGTCCATTCTAAAGAAAGGCTTTCTCGTATTTTATTCAAAGCAATAGTAGGCAATGGTCTGCTGTTTTGCAGTTCCTGCCTTTTTTGGTACAATCGATCAAACGTTGATTGAAATTCTTCTCTGTATGTTAGGTCAATATTAAACATAATCCTACAAAGATACTTCTTATTATCGGATAATAAAAATTTTTAACGTATCCGATATTAAGGCTATTCAATTGTCATAGAACGAAGTTTTGTTCTATATGCTTCAAGTGCTATCGATTTTGAAATGAATCCGTGATATTTTCCGTCTCTTAGAACAGGAAGAAAAGCAGATTTTGAGGTTTCAAATTTGCGCATTACAATTTCCATGCTGTCAAGTGTAGAAATTGTAGCAGTTGGTGCTTTCATTACATCTCTAATGAAAGTATATTTTACACGGTAAGAGTTAAATATAATTTCGCGAATATCATTAAAATGAACCACTCCGACTAAATCTTTATCATTGTTTACAACCGCAAAAACAACTTGATTAGAGTGTGAAATCAAGTCTACTAATTTACTTAGGTTTTCATCTGGATGAACGGTTAGGTAATCACACTGAATGATCGTATCAATTTCTAAAGTGGATAGAATATTAGAATCTTTATTACTCGTAAAAGCATGTCCTTTTTTAGCTAATCCTTTTACGTCAAGTGAATATTTTTCGTAACGCTTAGAAATAGCAAAACTGATTGAAGAAACAATCATAAGCGGAATCATTAATCCGTAACCTCCTGTAATTTCTGCGATTAAGAAAATTGCAGTAAGAGGGGCATGAAATAAACCGCTCAAAATTCCGGCCATTCCAACCATTGTAAAATTACTGATAGGAAGTTTAGATAAGCCAATCATCGTAACCAATTTAGAAAAGAAATAGCCCAAATAAGATCCTAAAAATAGAGAGGGAGCAAAGTTACCTCCATTACCACCGCTGCCAATGGTTAATCCAGAAGCAAAAACTTTAACCATTGCTGTTGCTCCAACAAATAAAAGTAAAACCCATGGATTATTTCTAAAATCGGCAAACAAAGTATTATCCAATAAAAGACCAGGATCTGCATCAGATAATGTTTTAATGCTTTCGTAACCTTCACCAAATAATGTTGGAAAAATAAAAATTAATAATGCCAATAACGATGAACCAATTAAAGCTTTTTTATATGGATTAATTTGCTGTTTCGCAAAATAATGCTCTACTTTTTGGAAATTTCTAGAGTAATAAATAGCAACCAATCCAGTAAGAACGCCTAAAAGAACGTAAAATGGAATATTATGATAATCGAATGTTTCTTGTTTTTTGAAGCTTAATAAAATGCTCTCGTCCAAAACAATTGCAGAAACCAAAGCGCCTGTTGCGGCAGAAATCATAATAGGGGTAAAGGCAGAAATACTAACATCTACCAATAAGACTTCAATAGCAAAAAGGACTCCAGCAATTGGTGCATTAAATGCGGCAGCAATTCCGGCTGCAACGCCACAGCCAATTAACAACGTTCTGTCTTTGTATTGTAACTTATAGTTTTGGGCAAAATTAGAACCAAAAGCGGCTCCTGTAATCACAATCGGACTCTCTAAACCAGCAGAACCTCCTAAACCAACCGTTAACGAACTGGTCACAATCTGGGCGTACATTTGTTTTTTCGGAATAATACTTGCTTTTTTGGCAACCGCATAAAGTATTTGTGAAGTTCCTTTCTGAATACTTCCGTTAAGAACTTTATTTACAACAAAAACCGTTAGTGTAATACCAATAATAGGCAAAATACTATTGATGAAACTCAATTTTAAAATCCCGTTGATGTAAGTTGCAAAAGAAAAAACGCTGTGGGCGAATGTTTTAAGGACAATTACCGCAAATGCACACGATATTCCAGTTAAAACACTAGATAAAAACAGAAATTGTTTTGGTGTCATTAAAGATTGAGCCAAAGCAATTATACTTTCAAGTCGTCTGAAATATTTTTTTATCATTATGTTTTAAAAATTATCGATCTTACAAAATTAGATTTTAATCTTGTTTAAAAAAAATAAAATCAAAAATCACTCTAAAAACCAACAGCTGTGTCGTCTCCTCTAAAATCTGCTCCTCCTTCTAATCTATTATCAGGTAAAACTAAAATGGCATCTACTTTTCCGATAATTGGAGTTGGCTTTTCGTTGATAATGTAACTCTTAGCTTTTAACTGATCTATAGTTTTTGTTTCAAAAGTATTAGGTTCGAAAGTGATTAAATCGGGTAGCCATTGATGATGAAAACGTGGAGCATTTACTGCTTCCTGCATGCTTAATTTGTATTCGTAAACATTTAAAATCGTTTGTAAAACAGAAGTAATAATGGTTGAACCGCCTGGAGTTCCCACAACCATAAAAAGCTTTCCGTCTTTTTCTACAATTGTTGGTGTCATAGAGCTTAACATACGTTTTTGCGGTGCAATGCTGTTGGCTTCATTTCCTACCAAACCAAACATATTTGGAGATCCAGGTTTAGCACTAAAATCATCCATTTCATTATTCAAAAAGAAACCTAATTCGTCACAGTAATATTTAGAACCATAACCATCATTTAAAGTGGTTGTAGCTGCAATTGCGTTTCCAAATTGGTCTACAATAGAATAATGTGTGGTTTCTGTGCTTTCGGCATAATTTACTTTTCCTTCCTTAATTTCGGTAGACAAAGTTGCTTTTTCAGGATTAAAACTTGCCATTCTTTCGCGCAGATAGTTTGCGTCTAACAATTCTTTCATCGGAATTTTTACAAAATCAGGATCGCCCAAAAAGTAACTTCTGTCTGCATAGGCTCTTCTTTCGGCTTCAACAATTACCTGAATGGCATCTGGAGAATTATGTCCCATTTTTGCTAAATCGTAAGGCTCAAGCATTTTTAAGATTTGTGCCAGACAAATTCCGCCACTGCTTGGAGGAGACATCGAAATGATTTTTAAATCTTTATAAGTAAACTGAAGCGGCTTTCTCCATTTTGCCTCATATTTGGCTAAATCTTGCATCGTGATAATACCACCTTTTTTCTGAAGATAATCGACTAAGATTTTTGCCGTTTCGCCTTTGTAGAATTCATTTCTTCCTTTTTTCTGAATTCTCTTTAAAGTTTTGGCTAACGCTAAGTACTTGATCGTATCATTTTCTTTAAAATTGCCTGATACTAGTGAATTTTCGCCGTTAATTTTTACAATGCTTTCATGATAATCTTTTATACTTTTTTCCTGTTTTTTCGTTACAATAACACCTCTTTCTGCCAAAGCAATAACAGGCTCCAGAATTTTAGAGATTGGCATTGTTCCGTATTTTTTATGTACAGCAAAAACACCTGCAATAGTCCCAGGAATGCCAATAGCAAGTGCCGTTTGCGTGCTTTTTCCTTTTATAACATTTCCTTCGCTATCCAAAAACATATCTTTTGTGGCTGCAAGTGGTGCTTTTTCTCTATAATCCAAAGAACCCACTTCACCATTTGCTTTTCTGTAAACCATAAATCCGCCACCGCCTATATTTCCTGCAAACGGAAAAGCAACCGCAAGAGCCAATTCGGTTCCGACCATCGCATCAAAAGCATTTCCTCCTTTTTTCATAATGTCGGCACCAATTTTTGAAGCTTCTTCGCGAGCAGAAACTACCATTGCTTTTGTAACAACCAATCCTGTTGGTTTTGAAAAAGCTTCTTGTGCGTTGCTGCTATTTAAATATAAAAGGGCGATTAAAAGTGTAATTTTTTTCATGTGCAATAAAATTAAATTGGGCTAAAGAGAAAGCAGTTTTTCTTTGGCTTTTACTCTCATTTCTTCAAAGAAAAGGGTAAATTCTTCTTCAAATTCATCATAAAACTCAATAAGTTCTTCAACAGCAAACTGCATTTGAGAAATGTTTTTCGACCTTCTGTCCATTTGCGTCAAAATATGCTGAATTCCTTCTGTTGTACGATAACTTACCAACCAGTTTCTTTCGATCATGTACGGCATTAAACCTTGTGTTTTTTCGGTTAAAATCTCATAATTATCATGCAAAGAATGATAAAACCGTTTTACGAAAAGTTCCAATTCCTCATCCGAATATTTTGTCCAGTTTTTGGCCAAAAAATGATCATAAACTATATCGACAATTACGCCTGCATAATGATGGTATCTGTCATGAAGACGTTTGGTGCTGGTTCTAAAAATATCGTGAGAATCGGTATAGGTATCTATGAATCGGTGCAGTAAAATTCCTTTTTGCACATCTTCAGGAAAATGTTCAAATTGTTTCCCGCGAATTCCGTCAGCCATAAAATTCCCTATTTTAATCAGATCATTTTCTCCAGAAAGGTATATGTGGGCTAAGAAATTCATTTTTTTGAAAGTTGCCAAGAACCTTAGAGTCTAAGATTCTGAGTTATTTTAGTAAATGTATAAAAACTTTTTTAAATCATTTTGTTATAAAAATAACGAGAAATAAGTAGTTTCTTATAGATTAAATTTAAATTCTTAGAGACTTAGCGCCTTAGTAACTCGGTAACTTTTTTATATTTGTAAAAAAATAACCCTAACTCACAAAAATGACTCTAATAAAATCTATTTCTGGAATCCGTGGAACGATCGGAGGAAAAGTGGAAGACAATCTAACTCCTGTTGATGCAGTGAAATTTGCCTCGGCGTACGGAACTTTCTTAAAAAACAATATTGCTAAAGATAAATTGACTGTGGTAATTGGCCGTGATGCGAGAATTTCTGGACCAATGATTCATAATTTAGTAGTGAATACTTTAATTGGTTTAGGAATCGATGTTATCGATCTTGGACTTTCTACAACGCCAACTGTTGAAGTGGCTGTTCCTTTGGAAAAAGCTGACGGAGGAATTATCCTAACGGCATCTCACAATCCAAAACAATGGAATGCTTTAAAATTATTAAATGCAAAAGGAGAATTTTTAAGTGGCGCTGACGGTGCAAAAATTCTTGAAATTGCTGAAGCTGAAGCTTTCGACTTTTCTGATGTAGATAGTTTAGGTGAAATTATTTCTAATGATGCGTATATGGATATTCATATCGATGAAGTTTTAAACTTGCCATTGGTTGATATCGAAGCGGTTAAAGAAGCTAAATTTAAAGTGGTTGTTGATGGTGTAAATTCATCTGGAGGAATCATTATTCCGAAATTGCTAAAATTAATGGGCGTTGAAGTTGTAGAATTATACTGCGAACCAAACGGACATTTCCCTCATAACCCAGAACCATTAAAAGAACATTTAACTGATATTTCTGAGCTTGTTGTAAAAGAAAAAGCTGATTTTGGTATCGTAGTAGATCCAGATGTTGATCGTTTGGCTTTTATTAGCGAAGACGGAGAAATGTTTGGAGAAGAATATACGTTGGTGGCTTGTGCAGATTATGTTTTGAGTAAAACTCCAGGAAATACAGTTTCTAATATGTCATCTTCTCGTGCTTTAAGAGATGTTACGAAAGCCCACGGCGGAAGCTACGAAGCAAGTGCAGTAGGAGAGGTGAATGTAGTAGAGTTAATGAAGAAAAATAACGCCATAATTGGTGGTGAAGGTAATGGTGGAATCATCTATCCTGAATTGCACTACGGACGTGATAGTCTGGTAGGAGTTGCTTTGTTTTTAACGCATTTAGCAAACAAAAAAATGCCAGTTTCTGCCTTGAGAGCTTCTTATCCAGAATACTACATGAGTAAAAATAAAATCGAATTGACCCCACAAATAGATGTTGATGCGATTCTGTCTCAAATGACAGAGAAATACAAAAATGAAGATATCTCGACAATTGACGGTGTAAAAATTGATTTTGCGACAGAATGGGTTCATTTAAGAAAATCAAACACAGAGCCAATTATTCGTATTTATACTGAAGCGCCTTCTCAAGATGCTGCAGATCAATTAGCACTTCGAATTATTGATGAAATTAAAGTAATTGCTGGAATCTAAGATTTTAGTTTTTTAAATAACTAAGCCTCTTTGGAAATATCTAAAGAGGCTTTTTGATAAAAAAAACATTCCGTTAGGAATGTCTCGTAGGTAGAAAAAAAATGGTGATGTTTGAATTTGTGTCCTGTAAGGACACCTGATTTTATGGGATTGAATTCAATTTCCCAATTAATCAGACGTTCCTACGGAACGATACCCTCTGTGTATAATTTGGTTCTACCGACGAGACATTCCTAACGGAATGAATTTGTATGGAATTATAATAACATTTGCAATCTCTTTCTACCGATGAGATGTTCCTAACGGAATGAATTTTAATAAAAAGTCAGAAAAACAACATTTGATTTTCTGACTTTTCAGTAAATTATTTTTGAAATATTATTCAATACGGTGTTTCCATCTTTTGTGCGTCCACAAATAAAATTCTGGCGCTTCTAGAATTTGTTTTTCTACTTCTTTTAAATACATTTCTGTGATTTTAAAGTTTTCAAAATCTTTAGGATTATCAGCAATAGGAATAAATGTAGCTTCATAATAGCCTCTTCTAGCTTTTTTAACTTCCACAAATAGAACTGCTAAATCATATTTTTTTGCCAATGTTTCAGCGCCCGTATGAACAGGAACTTCAACTCCCATAAATTTCATCGAATGAAAAATCCTTTCCATTTTTGGCGATTGGTCGCTTGCTAAGCCATAAAGGCTTAAAACTCCATTGCGCTGGTTTTGAGCCATTGTCGGAATTGCTTTTCTGGTTTCGATCATTTCTGTATTATATTTAGAACGAATTTTTCGAACCAATTTATCAAAATAAGGGTTGGCTAATCTTTTGTAAACAGCAACGCCCTGAAATCCAAGTTTCGGATTAATAGTCAAAAGCCATTCATAGCTTGCATAATGTGAAGCCACTAGAATTACACTTTTTCCTTTTTTGGCATAATCACGAACCAGATCAATATTAGTGACATGAAATCTTCGTTCCATTTCTTCAGGAGACATGCTCATGGTTTTAATCATTTCTAAAAACATATCGCACATATGCTTGTAGAATTTCTTTTCTATAACTTTTCTCTCTGCATCGCTTAAATGAGGTAAAGTAAGGGCAAGATTTTCGCGAACTACTTTTTTGCGATATCCAATAACTCTATAAACCAAAAAACAGACAAAATCTGAAAATAGGTAAAATATAGGAAAAGGAAGTATAGAGATAAGCCAAAGTAATGGGTAGGCTAAAATATAGACAAGAAACTGCATGTAATTTTTTTTGGCAAAGATAAATTAAAAATGATTATCGACTGCTATTTTGCATTCTTGCTAACTTATCTTTAAGAATGATTATATTTACAAATCAAAATTCACAATACTTATTACTTATGAATATTATTTTAATAGCGATTATCATTGCGAACGTTGTTATTAGTTACAAAGGTTTTAACGATCTTTATTTTTTTAGAAAATACGAATTTCATGTCGGAAGCATTCGTTCAGGAGAACAGATTAGAATGTTGTCTTCTGGCTTTTTGCATGTAGACATGATGCATTTGATTTTTAATATGCTGACTTTGTATTTCTTTGCTCCTGTAGTTTTAAACTGGCTCGGTAACTTTTCTTTTATCTTAGTTTATTTTGGGAGTTTAATTTTTGGAAGTCTTCTTACCATGCTATTTCACAAGAATGATTATAGTTATCGTGCAGTTGGTGCTTCTGGCGCTGTAACGGGAGTTTTATATTCCGCAATATTATTGCAACCTGACATGATGCTCGGAATATTTTTTGTGATTCCGATGCCGGCTTATATTTTTGGAATATTATATTTATTATACTCGATTTACGGAATGAAAGCCAAAAATGACAATATTGGCCACACAGCACACTTTGGAGGTGCTATTGGAGGTTATCTGATTACTTTGATCAAAATGCCATCACTTCTTACAGATCATACCCTAATGGTTATTCTTCTTGCAATTCCGATTTTGATACTTTTTGGAATGGCAAAATTGGGAAAACTGTAAGCTTGGCACAACTTTTGAAATGCTCTTATCAAACATTAAAATTTAACAAAAATGAAAAAACTAGTATTATTTTTAACAATCATGTTTATGACTATGTCTTACGGCCAAGAAATCAAACAAGTACCACTAATTAATGTTAATGGAGAAGGAAAAGTAAAAGTAGCACCTGATCAGGTTTGTATTTCAGCTTCGGTTGAAACAAAAGGGAATAATGCTAAAGACGTTAAAAAACAAAATGACGAAAAGATGGACGCTGTTTTAAAATTCATCAAAAAAATGAATATCCCAACAGCAGATTTCAAAACAAAACAAGTAGCTCTTAATCCGCAGTACGATTATGAGAAAAAGAAAACTTCTTATAATGCTACACAAACAGTAGAAATCGTAGTGAAAGATTTAGCTAAATACGATGAGTTAATGGAAGGTTTGGTTCAGCAAGGAATTAATAGAATAGATAAAGTTTCTTTTGAAACCTCTAAATTAGCACAATACGAGTCTGAAGCTAGAAAATTAGCAATGAAAGATGCTAAAACAAAAGCGGAAGAATATGTTTCTGTTTTAGGACAAAAAGTGGGTAAAGCTTTTACCATTTCAGACAATTCTCAAATCTATCGTCCACAGCCAATGTATGCTGCAGCTATGAGAATGAAAGAAGCAGACTCAATGGGTGCTTCAAACGAAACTCTTGCAGTTGGTGAAATCGAAATTACAGCAAATGTTAGCGTAAGTTTTGTATTAGACTAAACGTTTATAAAATACCAATATTTAAAAATCCAAATTCCAATTTAAACTGGAATTTGGATTTTTTTGTTTTAAGTCACTATTCATATCTTTATATCAAAACAATTTTATGAATAATCCTGAGCAATTATTAAAAACTCATATTGAAAAAGTAGTTCCTCTGTCAGACGAAGAAGCATCTTTTATAATTTCTCATTTTGCTGTGCAGAATTTTCAAAAAGGCGATCTTATTATTGAAGAAGGAAATGATGTAAAAGATGTTTATTTTATAATTTCAGGACTTGTAAAATTGGTTTATGAAGATCAGGATGCTAAGAAACATATTGTTTCATTTGCCATGGAAGATTGGTGGGAAACAGATTTTCAGGCTTTTTATACACAAAGTAAAGCTACACTTTCATTAGAATGTATAGAAGATACAATTGCTTATAGTCTCTCTTTGCAAAACTTCGAAAAACTTTGTTCGGATTTGCAGAAAATGGAGCGTTTTTTTCTTCGCAAATCTATTGCTGGTCACATTGGTTCACAAACTAGGATTTTGTCTTTTCTAACGTCAAATGCACGGGAGCGATACGAACAGTTACTACTTAGAAATCCGTCGTTGCTACAGCGTGTTCCTAAAAGTTATTTAGCATCTTTTTTAGGAGTTTCCCGCGAGACATTGAGCCGTCTTTTTTAAAATAGTGATATTTGTCACACCTAAGAAAAGAAAGGCTTGCTGATTTTTGCATCTGTTAATTTTAAAAATTTAAAAGATGGAAAAACAAATAATTAATCCGTGGAAATGGCAGGATGCCAGAAATTATGTTCAGGCAGTAGAGGTAAGCGATGCAAAAGGGACATTGTACGTTTCGGGACAAACTGCTATTGATGATGACGGAATTTCGAGCAATGCAGATATGAGAAGTCAGTTGCTGCTAACAATAGAAAATCTGGAGAAGGTAATTCTTAACGCCAATTATGAATTGAAGAATATTGTAAGGCTTAACATTTATACAACAGATAGTGTTGCTTTATTTGAAAATTTTGATGTGATGCAAAACTGGATTCAAAGCAACGAAATCAGGCAATCTAGTACAGTTTTGGAAGTGAAAAGTCTTTTTGAAACTTTAAAAGTAGAGTTGGAAGCTACTGTAGTTAAATAATATTTTAAAGATTTGAATTCCAGATTCCAGATTAAATTTGGAATCTGGAATTTCAGTATTAGAATTTAAACAACCTTTATAGGAAGTGTAAACTGAAATGTACTTCCTTTTCCTTGTTCACTTTCTACCCAAATTGTTCCTTGATGAATGCTTACAAACTCTTTGCAAAGCAATAATCCGAGTCCGCTGCCGAGTTCGTTTTCTGTTCCTTTTTGTAGAACCTTTCCGTTAATTTTAAATAGTTTTTCTTTTATGTAGTCTGGAACACCGATTCCGTTATCTGTAATAGAAATTTCTACTTTTTGATTTGTTTGGACTAGTTTGACTTTAATCTCACCGTTCTTGTCTGTAAATTTAATCGCATTGCTTAGCAAGTTTCGTAAGATGGTGCTAATCATATTTTTATCAACTTCTGCTTCGACAAGGTAAGCCGATTCAAACGTGATGTTGATGTTTTTATTTAAAGCTACATTTCGGCTTAGTTCTATATTCTCCTCAATCAAGGCATTTAAAAGCACATTTTTAGGATTAAAGGCAATCATTCCAGTTTGTACTCGAGACCAATCCAGAAGGTTCTCTAGTAATTTGTAAATGTTCTTGTTTGAATCGTGCAGGAGCTCTGAAATTTCTTTAATTTCTTCTCGACTGTATTGTTCAATATTCTCCAATAAAATTTCAGAAAGAGAAACAGAAGAGCCTAAAGGGCCTCTTAAATCGTGAGAAATAATAGAAAAGAATTGGTTCTTGTCGTTTAAAAGCTTTTTAATTTTATGATCCTGCTTTTCTTTTACCAAAAGCAAAAAGCCTACGATGCCAATTAAAGTCAATAAAAATAGGCAAATGCTGTACAAGCTATCGAAGGTGTCATTGGAAATAATAAGATCTTGAGGATATAGATATCTGTGAACAATTCGTATTACAATTAGAATTTCAAATGATATGTAACACATAACATAAAAAGTCTTAAAAAAGCTTTTTTCCTTTTCTGTAAAATAAGTTATAGTTGGCAATAAATAAATAAAAAATATGCCAATACCGCCAATTATGACGCGAGTATTCATAGATGCGTCAAAAATTGTAGCAATATTAAAGAATACTATTGATGCTGCGGTAATTGCTATTTGAAACCGATAATGCTTTTTTGCATGAGTTTTAATAAGTGATAGCATAGCCATCGTCTCAAAGCAGCAAGCTCCAAGAATCATAGAATTGGCAATGTTAATAGACGCAAAATCAGGAATAATATTTCGCAAAAGCGCCAATACCCAAGCAAGTGTAAGTATTAATTTGCCTAAGCCAAACCATTTTAAAGTTTTTCGGTTATCGCTAGTGGCATATGAAAATGAAAAACTAAAAATAAGAATGCAGGTAAACAGATTGCCCCAAAAGTAAAGTAGAAATATTGTTTTTGGATCTACCGGTAAGAGTTCAAACATTAGAGGGATTTTGTTTTTAAAAATCGATTTAACAAATATACAAATAAAGTAAACATTCAAGCGAGAGATGACAGGACAAGCGCAGTGTTCTAGCACATTTAACAATTTATTTTCCTTCTAATGTGCTACAACATTAAACTGTTTTTAAAAATTAACAGCAGTTTATTTTTAAATTAATTTGTGGTATTTTGAAAAAACAAACATACGATGTAAAATCTTATACTTTAAAAATAGACAATAGTTTTTACAGTTTTATGTTATAGATTTAAAAATAACTTTTTTTCGATTTTTTTGTATATGTTTTTTTAGGGAATTACTAAAAAGATAAAATAGAAAGAACGAATTAATTTACATATTGAATGATTTCTTAGCTTTGTATTAATTACCACAAAATTCTTTGTTATGCCACTAATTGAACAATCAGAATATAATTACCCTTCTATTATTCATCGCAACAGGCATGTTTCTACCATTTATGCTGCACTGATTAAGAAATTTGAAGTGCCTGAATATACAAGAGAAAAGCATGAATTAAATGACGGAGATTTTATCAATATCGATTATATTTTAAATGGCTCAAAAAAGGCCGTTATTTTATGCCACGGTTTAGAAGGTGATTCGCGTAGAACCTATAATAACAGCTGTGCAGCCTATTTTAAGCAGAAAGGTTTTTCGGTTTTTGCATGGAACAATCGTACTTGTGGCGGAGAAATGAATCGTCTTCCAAGGCTGTATCATCACGGTGCAGTTGATGATTTGGACGAAGTGGTTCAGTTTGCTTTGAAAAAAGGATTTGAAGATATTTATCTGATAGGATATTCAATGGGAGGCGTTCAACTTTTAAATTATTTGGGATGGACAAAAATAGATGAACGTATAAAAGCTGCTGTCTCAATTTCGGTGCCAACCCATATTGCCACAAGTGCAGAGGTGCTTAAGCAAGGTTTTAACAGAGTTTATTTGAAGAATTTTACCATTGATATTAAAAAGAAATTGAAATACAAAGCGGCTCAATTTCCTGATTTTATCAACCGTGATCAAATAGATAATATCTCTACTTTTGATGAAGTAGACCAATATTTTACGGCACCACTTCATGGTTTTGCAAGCCGTGATGATTATTATGAACGTGTTTCTCCAGAGTTTTCTCTAAAAAATATTACAACTCCAGTTTTAATTATTAATTCGCTAGACGATCCTTTTCTGGGCGAAAGATGTTACCCAAGAACTATTGCCAAAGAAAGTGCATTTGTTTATCTGGAAACCCCGAAATATGGAGGGCATTGTGCTTTTCCGCTTCGCGATTCTGAGTATTCTTATGCAGAGAAAAGAGCTTTTGAGTTTTTTGAATCTTTCAGATTTAACAGTACTTTAATTTAAAAAATAAATTTACTCATCGCCCGAATTCTCAATCTCAGAAGGCGTTTTTTTCCTGATGCTGTTACTCAAATAAAAAAACAATCTTATGGTGTGATTCATGTCATATTGATAGCCAGAGTATTTTTGCTGGTATACATTCATATAGCCAAAATCGTAACTCCATTTCGGATTAATGCTCTTTCTGATTCCTATAAAAAAGCGGTTTTGATCAAAAGTATTGTAAACGACTTCTTCTCCAAAATGCAGTAAAATCTCATCTGAGAGAACCATTTGAGGCCATGATTTCTTATCTGAGATTCTAAAAGTAAAACTCATCAGATAACGAATTCTATTGGTAAAACGCCAATCGCCGCTAGGTCTATCATTGACCATTTTTTCCTGCCAGCGCTGTTCATTCCGTAAGCGCTGCAAAATGCTTACATTTCCGAATTTTGTGTTTAACTGCGCCTGCTGATAAATTCTGTTTTCATCTGCAAAAGTACTCCATTCTGGATTTGACGGCGCAAGCCACATATGTGCATATCCCAGATTTAAGGAAATATTTGAATTTGGAATATAACTGATGCCTCCTCTTATAAAATAAAAACTTGGATCGGCGACAAAATCATTCCGCCTGATATGAAAATCACCAATCAGACCCCAATGTTCTGCAAATTTGGTAACCGTATTGATGGAAACCCAAGTCTGAAGCTGCTGGTTGATTTCTTTTTTTTGAGTTTGCCCTAATATACTTAATGGAAGTAATAAAATCAGGATTCTGATAAAATTGGTTTTCATATAAATACGATAGAAATTAGTTAAAGGGTAAATTTCTTTTGAATAAGTCTAAGGCAATTATGGAAACAATTATTATAAGTAAAGGTATTCTTTTTTCATGAAGATTTATAGGATAAGTTTTAAGTTTAATTTGTTTTATATCAGGTGTTTATGCTTTTTTTTTGGGGTTCAAGGTGTTAGCGATCATATTTTTGTATCTGCAAGCAAAGGAAAGCGGTCATTTGAAACTGGCTATATCAATATATCCAGATTTATTATACTATGAATATATATCTAGTCCGTAAAAAAGGAGAAAGAAGATATTATAAATGATATTTTTTTGATTTTAATTCGTATGAAAAAAGCGATTAATTTTAATGTAATATACTATTTTTGAGGTTGTTATGCTTTTCTGTTTGTGTGTTGTTACATTGCAGTACGGGAAACCGTATTTAAATCATAATTAAAAAGATTACTTTTGTTTTTTTAATATGGAAATAATTACATCTTATGTCCCCAAATAAGTTTATTTTTTTCTTTTTATTGTTTATATCGGTATCCTATTCACAGACTAAACGTCCTGCTGTTGTGGTTAAAGCCAGAGCACAAAAGGATAAAATTTTAGTTCGCTGGGCTATCAATTCTCCAGCAGAATGGCAGAAAGCCAATAAAAAAGGATTTACAATTACCAGAACTACAATTCTACGCGACGGTAATGTCTTGCCTAAACCCGAAAAAGTACTTCTTAGTTCTAAACCATTAACTCCCGAACCACTAGATTCTTGGATTGATTTTGTACAGAAAGACAATAATGCGGCTATTATTGCCCAATCTATTTATGGCGAAAGTTTTGAAGTAACAAGTGCAAAAGAAGGTGATTTGGCAAAAATAGTTAATATGGCCGACGAACTAGATCAGCGATATACTTTTGCTTTATATGCTGCAGATATGAGCTTTGAAGGAGCCGTAAAAGCGGGTTGGGGTTATGTAGACACAGACGTAAAGAAGAATGAAGTATATGCTTACCAAGTAAAGGTTTTTGAAAGTCCGCAGGTAAAAGAAGCTTCCTATATGATTGGTCTAAAAGATTATTCGGTTCTGCCTGCTCCAACAGACTTTATTGCTGTTCCAGACGATAGAAAAGTACTGCTTTCTTGGGATTATGAAACCTTCAAAAGAATTTATACCTCGTTTATGGTAGAAAAATCTTCAGACGGAATCAATTATACGCCAATATCAAATACCGCTTTAGTTAACTTAAACGATAAAGACGAAAATCCGTCCAAAAACATGTACTTTGTTGATACACTTAATGTAAACGACAAAGTTTATCATTATAGATTATACGGTATAACTTCGTTTGGAGAAAAAGGAGAAGTTACAAAACCTATAACAGCGACAGGTGTTGCCGCTGTAGTAACTCCAGCAAGATTGGTAGATTATGCGATTATAAATTCTAATGAAGTGAATCTTGAATGGGATTATCCGAAAGAATCTGAAGGATTTATTCAAGGTTATGAAATTAATTTAGCAAGTAATGATAAAGGGCCTTATAGAGTGGTCTCTAAAATTATTCCTCCATCTGAAAGGAAACTCAAGTTTAAAGAAGAACTGTATCCGTCCAATTATTTCACCATTTCGGTTGTTGGAAAAAACAATCAGAGATTAACTTCTCAAAGTATGCTGGTACAACCAGTCGATTCTATACCGCCAGCCAAACCAATCGGGCTAGAAGGAGTGATTGATAGTCTTGGAACGGTTAGACTAAAATGGAAACCCAATACAGAAAAAGATCTTCGCGGATACCGAATACTAAGAGCCAATACTGAAGGAGAGGAGTTTGTAGATATTTACCATCAATCTTACAGCGGTACAGAGTATAAAGACAGCGTGAGTTTAAAAATGACGAACAGCAAAGTTTATTATAGAATTGCTGCTGAAGATATGCGTTATAATATCTCTGATCCTTCTGATATTCTGGTATTAGATAAACCCGATAAAATTCCGCCGGCTGCACCTATTTTTAAAGATTATGATAACAAAGATGGCAAAGTACATTTAAAGTGGATACGAAGCTATAGTGAAGATGTTGTCAGTCATAGTTTAAGAAGAAGAGAAAAGGGACAGGAAAAATGGGTCGAAATCAAACAAATAAATGATACGATTCAGGAATTTACAGATGATCGAATAGAAAACAAAAAGATTTATCAATATGCTATTCTGGCTAAGGATAAAAGTAATCTATGGTCTTCGTTAGATCATTCGGTAATCACGGTTAGTGTGTTGAATTTTACACCAGTAAAAGTGATAACATTTTCGCAAGGAACAGCAGATAGAGAAAATCGAAAAATAGTTCTTTCTTGGGACTATGCAAAGAATAAAGGCAAGGTTTTAGGCCTGAGTATTTACAAAAATGAAAAAGGGCTTCCGCCAACTTTATGGAAAGAATTAAACGGAACGGTTTTTACTTTAGAAGATAAAAATTTGAAAATTAATAAAGAATACGAATATCATCTGGTCCCAAGTTTAGAAAATGATAGTCCAGCAAAACCAGAGACCTTAACAGTTATTTATTAAGCCTATGAAGAAATTTTACTTATTTGTTATCTTGTTGGTTTGCGGATTGGGTTATGCTCAAGGTCAGACTGCGGAATTGGGTTCGTACGAAGTTATTTTTAATGGCTCAGTTTATAATGATGAACACCATAATTGCGGGACTGCATTTGTTACTTTAGAATTTAGCACTCCTGCAGATAATTATAAAGCCTTAGATATTACTTATTCTGATAATAGAAAGACTGATTACTATACTAATGTGAGAACTACATTCAAAGCGAATAAAGTTCTGCAATCTTTGTACTTTTCTGCTTCAAGATATGATAAGCATTCTTGTAACGGAAATAGGCCTTATAATATGGGGAGACTTACGAGAAGAGATAGATTTCTTTGCTATAGTGATGATTTTCAATTTAAAGAATATAGAAATGTAGGCAGTGACGGGGATGGACTTGGTACATCTTCATTTAACATACAGATTCGTCCTGTGCTTGTAGTTGTTGATCCTGGGAGTAAAAATGATTTGCCAACCGACACAAAAGTTACGGTAAGTTCTAATACAGGGTTTGACAGTTCAGAATATAATTGGCAGTTTTCATTTGATTATACCAGTCCATATGGTTGGGTCAACATGCCACAATTTGCAACAAAGTCAAGTTTTACTGCTAGTGCAAAAGATATTTTAGGTGATTCAGCGGGAGAATATCATGGTAAAAAGATTTATATAAGACAATTAGGATGTACTTCTGTTTCTAATGTGGTTACTTATATTGTACGTCAGTCGGCTCCTTTAATTGAATCTTATCAAGAACAAGAAATGACATGTTTTGGTTCTAATGATGCTAAAGTGAACGTAAAATTTAACAGACCTCTATTTAGTACCGAAAAATTGATTTTTAGTATTAAACGCTTTGATGAAATTTTAAATAAGTGGACAGACGTAATTTGTTCAGGACAAGCAGATAAGAACTCGTTTAGTGGAAGTAATTTTATAGCACCATGTAATTTTGAAAAAGGACAGTATAGCCTAACATTCGCGGGATTTATTAATGATGCCACTACGAGCTCTATATATATAGATAGTAGCCCTTATAAATTTAATATAGGGGCGCCCAATCCTGTAGATTTTTCGATTAAGAAAAAGAATGATATTAATTGTCATGGCGGTTTAGATGGTGCAATAACGGTAACGGCTACTGGAGGAGCAAAAAGCGGTATTTTCCAATATTCTACCGATCATGGAGTAAATTGGAAAGATTTTGAAAATGGAGCGACAACTTCTATAGAAGGTCTTAAATTAGGCTATCATTATGTTAAAGTTCGAAAAATAAAAGATGCATCTGACATACTTGGCTGTATAGCGCTAACGCCAGAAAACAAGGAAAAAGAATTATCAGAAGAAATTACTCAACCTGACGGGCCGCTTGTTGTAGAAGGTAAAGTTTCAAAATCGAATCCTACTTTTCACAAAGCTGAAAATGGTACAATAACAGCTTCAATTTCGGGTGGAACACCTATAAAAGGTAATTCGTATGCTTTTATTTGGACAAATAGTAAAAATGATAAGATCGATGCAAGTAAGTCATCTACTCAATTTGCGAATAATGTTTTTACCATTTCATTAAAGAACGTTCCCGCCGATACTTATAAATTATCTGTAACAGACGAAAGAAATTGTTTGATAGATCAACAAATAGATCCAAATTTAGAAGTTACATTAATTGATCCCGATCCAATTGAAATTAAAATTACAGTGGAGCAACAGATTTCTTGTAATTCAGAAAGCCTAAATCCGATTGGTGGTGAAAGTAAATCCGCAGACGGAATATTAAAAGCTACAGTAAGCGGTGGTGTGCCATTTGAAGGAGGAAATAATGGTGGTCAGCCTTATAAAATTTTCTGGTCGAAATATAATGAGGATACCAAAGAATGGGATGAATTGTCTGAGTATAAAAAACTACTTGCCGAAAATCTTTCTGAAGGTTCCTACTCTTTAAATGTTGAAGACGCTAATGGAATAGTACAGGGAACTTACGATACAGAAAAACTCTTAGAAGCAAAAGCAGCTATTCAAAAAATTTCTGAACCTGATAAAATACAGCTGTCCTATACTTGGGGAGATGTTTCGTGCCATAAAGGCAATAACGGATGGGCAACTGTAACCGCAATAGGAGGAACTGGTGTTTATACATATAAATGGTATAATACAGGAGAAGGAACTGTCGATGAAAATAAAATATCAAATTTAATTAAAGGAACGTATGCTATTGAGGTAACTGATGAAAATGGATGTTTTAGCACATTAAATATAGATATAGATGAACCTGATTTCGCTGTAAGTATTAATTATGAGACATTAAAACCCCCTACTTTTTCAGGTGGTTCTAATGGTAAAATTATAGCAGAAATAAAGGGAGGAACAGAATTTGATCCTGCATCAAATGAAGGCCGACTATATAATTACGAGTGGAAAAACTCGGCTGGCTTGGTACAAAATCCAACTGCAGAAGTAATAAATGGAGTTTATACTATCACCTTAAATAACGTGCCAGCAGATTTTTACTATTTGACTGTAACAGATAAAAATTACAATGAAGCGACTGGCCAGACAGTTAATTGTACGATTGCAGAATCTGAAGTTCAATTGACAGAACCAGACCCTATAAAAGTGGTTTTCAAAATTGTTCAGACTATTTCTTGTAATGCCAAAAATGAGTTTGGAGACAATACCGATACAACTCCAAAAGATGATCAAAGAGATGAATCTCAAGATGGAATTTTGAAGGCTTATGTTACAGGTGGAATTCCGCTTCCATTAGATGAAAATAATGGATTGCCTTATTATTTTTATTGGAAAAAACAAAAGGACGATGGTTCTTGGATTGACTTAAAGAATATAAAAGGAGAAACAGCTTCAAATCTTTCTTATGGAACTTATGCGCTTAATGTAAAAGACAGAAATGGAATCGTTTTAGGAACTTATGTTAACAATGAGCTTGCAGAGGCGATAGATGTTACGCAATTTATGGATCAGCCACCAGTATTGTCTGTGAAAATCGCAAAAGGAGATGTTTTTTGTAATGGAGGTAATGACGGATGGGCAACTGCAACTGCAGAAGGAGGAAGCGGAGATTACACTTATGAATGGTCTAATGAAGTAAAATCGGATAAAAATACCGTTTTAAAAACAGGAAATTATTGGGTAATTGCAACAGATAAAAAAGGCTGTACGGCTTACGCTGAAGTTTTTATCGATCAGCCAAAAGCGCCGCTTGCGATTAAATATACAGAGGTTGTAAATCCGAGTTTCTACAAAGCAACAAATGGAAAAATTGTAGTTGAGGTTACTGGCGGAACTATTGCAGCAGACAATACATATTGGTTTGAATGGAAAAATAGTAAAGGAGTAGTGCAAACTAGTTTTACAACAAGTTTTGAAAATAGTGTTTATAGAATATCATTAACAGGACTTCCTGAAGAAACTTATACTTTAACGGTACGTGATGCTAATTACAATGCGGCGACAAATAAAACGAGTTGTACCGTAGCTAATTCCGTTATTGAATTAGACGATCCGGATCCGATTGAAGTCACTTTTGAAGTGATTCGCACTATTTCTTGTAATGTGAGCAACGAATTTGGAAACGAGATTGATGCTAATCCTCTAGATAATCAAAGAGATGAGTCGCAAGACGGAATTTTAAAAGCGAATGTAACAGGAGGTATTCAGCTTAATAAAGAGAAAAATAATGGATTGCCTTATTATTACACTTGGAAGAAAAAACAAGCCAACGGTTCTTGGGCTATCTGGAATAATACAGGAGATACAGCTGAATATCTTTCTGAAGGAACTTATGCACTAAACATTGAAGACGCCAACGGAATAAAACTGGGAACTTATGTGAATAATGTTTTAGTGAAAGAAATTGATGCCGAAAAGTATATTCCACAACCAGATCAGTTGAAATTAACCTTTACGAAGTTTGATGTGGGCTGTACGACTGGAGATGACGGTTGGGCAGAAGCACATGTAACAGGTGGAACGCCGCCTTATACATACGAATGGACAAACGGAGAAACAACTTCTAAAATAGAAAACATTACCACAAACAATTATTTTGTAATAGCGGCAGATGCAAAAGGATGCGTGGTTCAGGGAAGTATTTTTGTGGGAGATCCAAACGGAATACTATCAACGGAAACGGTTAAAAATCCTATTTGCTATAAAGGAAACGACGGATCTATAGAACTTAATGTTACAGGAGGTAATTTGCCTTATACGTATTTATGGAATACAGGAGCAGTTACCAAAGATTTAAATAATCTTACGGCTGGAAATTATGAAGTTACGATTACTTGTCCAGAGTGTTGCGTTTACAAAAAGCGATTTGTTTTAAAAGATCCTGAGCCAGTTATTGTCAACGTTGGTTCAGGATCGAACTTTATGTATTGACCAAAGTCTAGATTTAGATGCTTCAATTAAAGATCCGCAAGCAAAATATAGTTGGACTTCTACAAACGGATTCACTTCAAATGAAGCAAAAATTAATGTGTCAAAAGCAGGAACATATCATGTAAAAGCTACTACGGCTTTAGGTTGTATTGGCGAAGATGAAATTGTGATAAAAACGAGCCAAATGGCCATTAGCGCAGAATTTTTATTGAGTTCTCAAGCGTATTTAGACGAGGAAGTAATTTTGGTTAATACCAGTAGTCCTTTTGGAGAAAGCACAGATTGGGTTATTCCAAACGGAGTAAAAGTGGTAGAGCAAAAGGAAAAATACGTGACCTTAAAGTTTGATGCAGTTGGAGTGTATTCAATTGGCTTAAAACAGACCCAAGGAGAATGTTATGCAGTTTTTACCAAAAATATCATGGTAGAAAAACGCGGTACATTACCAAATACCGAAACGGCATCTCAATTTATTATAGATTTTATTGTAACCCCAAATCCGAACAATGGTAATTTTAAAGCAATTGTAAATTTAGAAAACAACAGTGCGATAAATTTAAGACTGTTCTCCTCTTCTGGACAAAATACGATGATTCAAAAACAAGACTCAGGGAAGAAAAAGTACGAAGTAGATTTTAATACTTCACTACAATCGGGTATGTATATTTTAGTATTGGAGACAGGACAGCAAACATTGGTTAAAAAAATTATCATCAATTAAAAAATGAAGAACCTTTTCAACAACCTATATTTCATTGTTCTATTTCTGTTTTTTAATGCAGTTGGATATGCACAATTGTATCCAGTTCAATTAACACCAGTTTTCAATAGTCCGTATAGCGTCAAAATATCCGATTATGCAACAAGCATGGATACGAAGATGCAATTGTTGATTAATCCAACCGATATCTCTATCTCGCAAAGAAGAGTACGCTTAAAACTGTACATACAAGGCAACGGATTAAATATCCAAACTTCTGATTATGCACAGGAACAAAGGCCAATATATATAAATGGAGGGGAACTGCAAACCTTAACCAATGTTGATATTGCATCTCTTTTTAGGTTAGAAAACCTGCAAGGAATCTCTGCAACGCAATATGCGAATCCGTTGCCAGAAGGAATGTACAATTTTTGTTTTGAGATGTACGATTTTGTAACGAATCAAAAAATATCTCAAAAAAGTTGTGCTAGTTTATACCTGATATTAAATGATCCACCGTTATTAAATACACCGCAAAAAAACGAACAAATTGCTTCGACAGAATTTCCTAATATTTTATTTACTTGGACACCGCGTCAGATCAATGCAACAAATGTTTCGTATAAATTTGAGCTAAAACAGCTTCTAGATCCAACATTAGATCCTCAAATTGGGTTTCAAATGTCGCCGACTTTATACGAAGAAACTTTATTTGGAACCGCTGTTCTATACAATTTAAGTATGCCAATACTTACTCCAGGTTTACGTTACGCATGGAGAGTACGAGCGATTTCGACAACGGGACTTTCAGAAAATGCTGTTTTTAAAAATGACGGATACAGCGAAATATATTCTTTTAAATATACGGCTTCATGTACCGCGCCAACGTTTTTATTAAGCGAATCGCAAAGTTCAAAAAGTGTAAAAATTACTTGGGAAGGAGTGCCAGAGCATACGCGCTATCAGGTACAATATAAAAAACAAGGTGTTCGGAATGCACAGTGGTTCTCGTCAAATAGTTTAAACAAACAAAGTTTAATTACCAATTTAGAGCCAGGAGTAACCTATGAATTTAGAGTGGGATCGAGCTGTGATCCGGCTGAAGACGGAATTCAGTCGTTTACTTATTCTAATATAAGCACTTTTACCACACCAACAGAAAGTAGTGGTGTTCCTGCATACAATTGTGGTATCGTTCCGCAAATCAATATTCAGAATCAAAAACCGCTAACCAATTTAATTCAAAGCGAGACATTTAGAGCTGGTGACTTTCCTGTAACTATTTTAGAACTTAGAGGAGAAAACAGCCCATATTCTGGACTCGGATATATCATTGTTCCTTATTTAGCCGATACTAAAATTGCGGTAGAATTTAAGGATATTGTGATCAATACCGATTATCAATTGATCAGTGGTGTTGTAGAAACAAGCTATAACCCAGATTGGAAAAATGTTACCGACATTGAAGATTTCACAGGAGAGGGTAAAGGCGGACAAATTGAAGAAAAAGTTCCTTTTATAATTAAAGATATTGTCATTAATGCTAATGGAGATATACTTGTAAATGGTGTTGACGGCGAGCAGATAACCATTCCTGGAGGAAAAGACACTGTAATTACAGACAGCGGTGTTGTAGATAAAGACGGAAAAGTTGTTGTTCCTCCAAAAGTTTACACGGTAGACAGTGAAGGAAATGGAAGCAATCAAGGTGTTGCAGTTGCCGAAGGAGGCAAACCATCGCCAGAAAATACAGATGGCGTAGATAAAAGTGGTCAAGCCACAGCATTTACGGCCAAAGGTATTTCGATTGCTTTTTCTGGAAACGGAAGCAAGTATGCTTTTGATGTAATGCCAGAAGGTGCATCTGCAGCTTTAAAGAAATTGTATGCCAAAGCAGGTGATAACGTATTGCCGTATAAAGCCGTTTTGAATGGTGATTCAGATACAATGTTGGCTACGGTAACCGTTACAGATGCCAAAATAAATCTCGATAGCATAGTTTTTAAAACCCAGAATGGAGCAAAAATTGACTTTACAAGAAATGATAAAATATTTGTTCTTACTGTAAAAGGGAGTTTAACGTACGCCGAAGAACAAATATTAGCAACCGTAAAACAAGGTGATAAATGGCAGGTTATTGGCGCATTTATGCTAGTGCATATTTCTCCAAAAGATGTTAATGTGGCCTTGGTTCCTACTGATGATATCTCTGCAAATAAGTTAAATGAAATTATTGCTGAAACACAGAAGATTTATAGCAAAATTGGAGTTAAAATTAACTTTAAGAAGGAGGCTATTTTTAATATAGATAAGATAGTTTCAGGCAATGTAATTCAAACCGAGAAAAATACTATTACTTCTACTTACAGTGCAGAACAGCTAAAGATAAATGCATCATATCAAGGTTCGCGTAACGGTTATGTTTTGTTTATTACAAACAAGATTTCTAGCACAAAACAAGATGGATATATGCGTTTAAATGGACAATTTGGATATGTATTCGCGAAAGCTAATAATGGCAAAGAAAATCTTGCTACTGCAGCTCATGAGTTAGGGCATGGAATCTTTAAGCTAGAACATCCTTTTGAACAGTATAAAACAGCCGAAGGCAGTACCAGTTTCTTAATGGATTATAGTACCACAAGTACTCTTTTAAACCATTTGGATTGGAAACAGATTAATGATCCTGCATTTAAATTATATGCGTTTCAGAGTCAGAGTAGTGGGGAGCTTAATAAATTTGCCCATTTAGCATTAACACCAAGTGGAGTTCTTATAGATGAGTTTTATTTTAATAATGAGAGAATAGTAGTTTCAGTAGCAATTGCGAAAAATTACATTATTAAAACCATTAAATATAATGATAAATATTATGAATGGGATATAAATGCAAAAGCATTCATTAATGGTACTGAAAAGATTGTAGCAAAAAAAGTTTCTAAAACGATAAACGATAAAGTTAATCTATTTAGATCTAGAGGTGATGGTTGTGATTATGATTATGTATTAGTTGAATGGAATGCAGAAGATGAAAAGGTTAAAGATGTTAACGCAAGGGTTTTAGAAAAAATAAAAAACATTCCTGAAAGTGATTGGAAGCTTTCTCCTTTTGATATAAAAGACGGCTCGTGTTATAATAATTTCGCACAAGAATTATTGTCAAGAGATTTAAGAGATTGCTCATCTTCTGAAATGCAAGATGGAATTGCAGAATTAAGAGCGGTAATGAAATTAACAGATGGAGAAAAAGTTGCGACCTCTGTTAATAATGCTTGTATGTCAGCTATTAGAAACTTAGCTTACACAGAAATTGAGAGCCTTATCAATACAATTTCAACGCAGTCAGCGTTAAAGGAACGTTCTGAATTGGCGATTTTGCGCTTAATGAGTGCTATTAGAACTGATAATTATACCAACTTTTATGCATTTTTAGAGAAGGAGACTAATAAGGTTTTAAAAAAGCTTATAGGAGAAATAGATGATGCTTCTGTTTACTTTTTAACTGATAAGAAAAACTATACAAATTTTATAGGGGCTTTAGTAACAATGTTTAATCAGGCTCCAAAATCTATAGAGAACAGATGGCCTAAGGAAACAGATGATTTCGCAAAAAGAGTAATAAATCTACAAGGAATAGATTATAGTAGTGATACATCATCATTAATTAGTCCAGTATTTACCTCTAAATACAATGAAGGAGTATATAGTGAAAGTACAGGAAACGTCACGTTGAATGATAGGTATATTACTTATTTCTATAAGGCATTTGATACTAAAGGTAGTGGAGTAAATAAAGAAGAACATATTGAAATTATAGAAGAAGTTTCTCCTTTGACTCCAATTATAATAGTACCACAACAAGGAAAACTACCTTTGATAGCAACAGCTTTAGGAGATAATGATTTAGGAAATAACCATTATATTGTTCCAGCAATTTTCTTAAAATACCAAGATGATAAAGTAAGGAATGATTATATTGAGAAAGGTATAGTTACGACACTGGATTTAGCTACTATTTATTTTAGTGGTGGTACTGCTTTGGCTGCTAAAGTAACATGGGTACGTCGTGGCTGGGCTATGGCAGAAGTAGTAGGTGCTGTTGGAAATATCGCAGTAAACACCGAAACAGTAGATTCAAAAAGTACTTTTGGACAAATCATTAATGCCTACAATATGGGTATGGCAGTTATTGGAATGAAAAATGTAGCTGTAGGTGGATATAAGTTCGTATCAAAGTTACCAGCTGCAACCAAAGCTTTACTTCAAGAGAATAAGGCTATTAAGAGTTTATTAATTGCACAGTATACCGAATGGAGAAGTCTTATAGTTAAAATAGATGATTTATCGCCTGCACAAAGAAAATTAGTTACTGAACAAGAAGAAGTCTGGAGAGTGCTTGGGTTTATTGATGAGGTAGGTGACATGGTCTATAAAAATGTGAAATTTAAAGATTTTGTAAATTCCGTGAATGATTTTGCAGGTGGAGCTAAAGCAGAAATTGCAGAACAAGCATATAAATTATGGGGTGAGAATAAATGGGACGAACTTTATGATCTATTTAAAAGTAATGATCTTAATCACTATAAAGGTATTAATTGGCCGCCATATAATGGATTTTCTAAAATAAAGCAGATAATTAGTGGAAAAAATTATAAGTTTAGAATAGATAGATTTCAAAAAGAAGCAAGTTTATCAGGAGGATTTGGAAGTCCTATCTTAAAAAATTCTGAAGGCGTAGATGATTTAGTTTATACTTATGATTCAAGAATGCTGAGTGACGATATTAGCGAAGGAACCTACTATTTTGTTTTTGAAATGAGTGATAAAGCTACTGATGTAGATCTTAAAATAGGTGATGTAGCACCATGGTTTAAGAAGGAGGCAGATTTAGCTGGAGAACAAATAGAATTTACTAAAAAATTGCATTTCATGGATGCCAGCTATTTCAAAAATTTAGAAGCTAAAATATATTTAAATGGCAAGTGGAGAAACTGCGTTGTAGAAGGAAAAGAGGTAGTAACCGATTTGCAAACGGTGTTTAATAAATTACCTTTAGACGTTTCAGATGATATAGTAGATTACATAAATGCATCTTCTAAGATACTTTCAGATTTTAAAGAAGCTCAGAAAGCGGGGAAATTAGATGAAATGATAGAAGCTTTCGAGATTTTTAGAAAAAATAATATTAAAAAACCATGTTTATGAAATTAGATAGTCAACACTTTTATAAAGCTTTAAAAAGTAATACAGAAATTATAGCAACAGAATTAGAGGAACTTAATTATGGTCGAATGTTTTGGAAATTCGATTTTCTTGTAAATAATTCAAAAATCGATATTCCATTGTTGCAATGTGAATTTGAAGGACTTTTTGTAAATCTGGATCATTTTAAAATGGAATCAGAAAATGGAATATATATTTACATTCCAAAATATAATCCTATTATATTCAATACAGATACTAAAGAGTTTAAAGAATATAAATCTCCTATTGAACCGAGGAATAATGATTTTGTGAGAAATTATTTTTTTGATAATAATTTGATCATTCTTCATGAAAGAAGTGTTTATAGAATCAATTTGGAGACAAGTGATATTGAACACATTTCATTCGAATTCGGAAGTGTTCTGTTGAATGATATTTATTTTTTAGATGGAAGATATGTACTAAAGTTTAAGAATTTGAGCAATTACGAAGATGAGGAAAAAGAAATTAAATTGTAGTATAATGAAAAAAATAGTAATTCTTTTTTTTGTATTGCATTCGTGCTTTTCTTATTCGCAATGCCTTAAGTTTTTGATGGAAGATTTAGCAATAAATGGTAAAGAATTTAAAGCGCTCGTTAATGAAAATTCGGGTTTTAAGGCTTGGCAAGTTTTAGCAGAACATGCTCCATCGCTTCGTACAGATTTGAATGAGTTAAATTTAGTATCTAAAAATTTAGAAGCTATTGAAAAAGCGGGAGGGTATACGAAATGGAAAGGATTGTATAAAGCAAGAGATTGGAAATCAATTCAGCATATAGCCAATAAATTTCCAACCGAAGAAATGCCTTTAGATGGACAACTTTGGGGCATAGCAGAAATTGAAAGTGGATATATTAAACAAATGGCCTCTAAAGGAAATACATTTAATGATGTTGATTTTGTAATAACAACAAATGGTGAGTTAAAAATAGGGAAAAAGCATCATTTTTTAGGAAATGCGAGTAGTGTTGAAGCAGCCGGTACAATAAAGACTGTCAATGGTAAATTAAAAAAAATTTCAAATTCGTCTGGACATTATTTTCCGACTGTTGATGAGACAAACAAATTTCCTGAAATTTTTAGACAACTTGGTATAGATACTAAAGGGGCTTCATTAGAAATAAAATATTTAGATGATGCAGGAAATTTAAAAACCCAAACGAAATTTATTACTGAATAATTATGAGTGAAATTGAATTAGCAAAACAACTTTATGCATCATCACCCTTAAATAGATTTAGGATTCATACAAGTATTAAAGAAAAAATAGAGATGCTATCTATTGATCAAAAAATGAATTTATTAGTTTTTTCATTTAAGAATTATGACAGGAGTTATAATATAGAATTATGTTTAGCATATACTATTTTGTGGAGAGACTTTAATGGGGATAATTGGAAAAGATTAATATTAGAAATGTTTCCAAGAAAAGTAAAGTTTGAAGAAGGAGTGAAGGAAATAAATACGAGCTTCTATTTCGATATATTTTTGCTTAATGGAATTATAGGAGTTTCTCCATTTGAGTTTATTTTTAATGAATTTGAGATACATGTGAAGGAAAAGAAAGAATTTCTTAATTATTTAAAGTTTTATGGTGATGTGTTTTTTTATTACAATGAACGAGAATTGATAGAGGATATAGTTAATTATTATGAATTAGAAACATTTGTAGATATAGTAAAAATGAAAGAGTATATTCTAACAAATTTAATTTTTGAACCATCAATGAGTCATTCCGATTTATTAAATCGATATGAAAAAGACAATAATTAATAAAAATTACTCGCCTCGTACAGATATCAATGAGTTAAATGTGGTGTGTAAAAACTTAGAAGCTATTGAAAAATCAAAGAGGAGTTGAAACTTGGGATGTTATAATTGCTGATACAAAATTAAGTAAAAAAGATCAGATGAATTTGGGAGACTATTTTGGAGTTGGCCTTCTTTATTTTAAAAAACTTATTATTATGCGAGTTTGTAGAAATGACAATTATACTCACTATAAACAATGGTTAATAAATACCTATGTAGAAGAGGAATTGCAAATGAGATGCAGAATGGAATGGTGAGTTTAATTTATTAAACGAGCTAATTGAAATTTTAGAAACTGAATATTAGTATATAGGAATAAAAGTAAGAAATAAATACTTTGTATAACAAAAAAAAACAAAAACTAACAAATGAAAAAAAATCTTTTAACCCTAATAGTAATGCTAATTAGCATTGGTGGGTTTACACAAAAATTAAAAATTGATAAAGGAGAACTAAAACTAGACGAAAAAACAATAGGTTTTGTAGAAGGTAAAAAACCTCTTTTTACCATTTTTAGTTTAGATAAAAGTTACTCAATTACGGCAGAACTAAAGAAAGCTCCAAACGAAGATTCTATGGTATTGCCATGGATTGAAATTAAAGATGAAGCGACGGGGAAATCGAACGAATTAGAATTTAAGAACAAAAGCAGAAAATTTAGTGCCTTTAATTACGACCGCAGTATAGTCTATGAATTATTGGATAGAGGTATGGTAGGAGCAGAAGGTTTAAACAAAGAAGCAATTGAAAGTTTTATCAATGGTGAATCAGCAGGTATAGCTGCAAAGCGTTTGGGCGTTCAAGGCGAAATAGATAATGCTGGTAAAATTGCAGATACTTATCAGTTAGCGATTGATGATTATGGTACAATCTTTAGCATTAAGGCACAAAATAAAGATATAGACGATAAAAGAATCGGGTTTATCAGAGTGACATCACCTTCTCAAAATGGAGATTTAAAATATGAAGTAATGGAACCTAGATAATAATTTAGTAGGAACTTGGTTTGCCAGAGGCGGTATGTTCTCAGGATATGAAAAACTACTAAATCAGGAAGTGATTACATTCAATGGGAAAGTGTTCAAAGCGACTTTCGACAATAGAGGAAACCCTACAGGTTACAAAATGAGCAAAGATATAACAGCAATGAATATTGCGAGAGTTTTGGTTGGAAATGGATATACTTTAGGAAGTCAGTCTAAATAGAATTTAAAAAAATGTATAAAATAATTAAAATGAAAAAAACAGTCTTATTAGCCGCAGTATTGCAACTTTTTATGGTACTAGGTAGCTGTAGCTCGGATTCAGATAGCACTTCAACTCCAGAACCACCAGTTGTTGTAATAAAAGCAGCAAAAGTAACATCCTACTCTAAAAACTTTGGAGAAGCTGGAGAAACTATTACAATCTTTGGTGAAAATTTTTCCGATAAGATAAGCGATATTAAAATTGCTTTTGATGGTGTTTCTGCAGCAGTCGTTTCGTCGACAGCTACTGAGATTGTATTCAAACTGCCGTCAACTGAAAAACTAGTTCCGCAATTGTCTTTAACAATTGAAAATAGGACCATTACGAATGAAGTTAAGAATGATTATAAAGGAAATATAGGCGTTTTACCTAAATCATCTACTACTGATTGGTTTACAATGGACAATGTTCTGAAAAATGAAAATAAAGTCTATAGTGTTCAAGTCGTTAGCGATAAAATAATGTACTATTCTATGGCTGATTATGGAGCAAGTGGAGTTTACAGAACGATTGACGGAGGTATTACTTTTGTAGAATGGGGAAGAACTGGTTTTTCTGGGGCTTTTTCGGCTACTAAAAATGACGAAGGCTGGGCAGATACAGCATTTGGAATTCAAAAGGTACCAGTTGGAGGTTCTCCAACAATGGAATTTATCAGCGCAACAACAAAGGGTATTTATTACTCTGTTTATGTTGATGATGATATGAAAAAGGGAACTATAATTACTTCATACGGAGATGTTTATAGTACAGCTGATGGAGTTGAGTTTTCACAAGTCTATGATGCTCATTTTCTTGATAAAGGTTTCGATTCAGGATCTATAATCAAATCTGATGAAATTGACAATGATCATATTTGGGCTATTGGTATGAAAAAAGTGGAAAATATATATTATCCTTTTATTTTATTTAAAAATAATGAAACTGAGGGTTGGAAGGAACATTATTTTGCAAGTGAGCCAAATACTTTAGCAGCAGAAGTATCTTTTGCAGATAAGGCAAATGGTTATTTTTTAATTAATAACTCTACCATTTACAAAACTACAGATGGCGGTGATACTTGGACTAAAATTTATAGTGGAGAGAAATTCACAAAATTGGTATTTAAAGATGCTAATACCGGTTGGGCAGTTTTAGAAAATAAAATTTACAAAACAGTAGATGGAGCTAAAACATGGACACTTGATTACACCAATACTCAAGCGATCAAAGCAATTGGTTATAAAAACAATATTGTTTGGGCTATTTCTATAGATAAAATTATCAAACGTTATCTGTAATTTTTAATCAATAGAATTCAAAATAGAGAATAAAAAACACTGCAGTTTTTTAATAGCTGCAGTGTTTTAAAATGCACTGAATGAAAAAAACTTTACTCTTATTCTTACTTTTCGTTATTACTTCTTGTTATCAGGAAACTGCTATAGTCATAGAAGGTGAGTTCACGACTTCGTATGTTGATCAAGATGAATCTATACCCGTTATTATTAAAATTGATAATAAAATAACGGGTGCAGATACATATGAATGGACATTTGAGGGCGGAAACCCTTCTGTTTCAAATTCTAAAAATCCAGGCGAGATTTTATACAGCAAACAGGGAACCTATACCATTAAAGTAATAGCAAAAAATGTAGATGGTGAGAGTAGAGAATTTACTCAAACTGTTGTAATAAAAGAAGGCATTAATATTGAGTTTACACATGAAATTGTAAAAAGCAATTACTCTCCTGTTGAGGTAATTTTAAAGAATGCTACTATTGGAGAAGGCTTGACTTTTAATTGGGAATTTCAAGACGGTTTGCCAGCTTCTTTTTCAGGGAAAACACCTCCAAATGTTGTCTTTACAACTCCTGGAGAACACCTAATAACTTTGACGGTGTCAAATGGTTTTGAATCTGAAAAACAGACTAAAACCATTACTGTTGCTCCGTATTTGGTAAGTTTGTTTACCTATGAGCCAAAGTTTGAAGATGATGATTATGAAGCTCCTGTAACAATTAATTTTACAAACAAATCTGTAAGTGCAACCCATTACAAATGGACATTTGAAGGCGGAAATCCAGCTGTTTCTACAGAAGAGAATCCGACTGTGGTTTTTACAAGTGCAGGTGCTCATGAAGTTACTTTAGAAGCTTTTAATGATAAAACAAGTCAGATTTTCAAATCGACTATTACAGTTCTGCCCGATACAAATCTGCGAACATTTACTAATGTAAAATTAGGAATTAACACAGCACATAACGGCAATAATATTGGTGCCATGTTCTCGACAGTTACACGCGAAGTTTATAAGGCAAACGAAATTAACGATGAGAATAGCAGTCTAGTTGATATCGTATTTCAAGGTTTAAACAGCAATTTTACCTATAACAGATTCATCTCACCAGATCAGGCCAATAACTATGGTTTTTTAGCATTAAAAAATGCACAAAGCACCATTTTTGTAAATTCTCAAAGCTTGTGTAATTGCGGTTTAAATTTTACCGAAGCACAATTCGACAGTATGGTAAATGACACGCCTATAAAAGCATTAAACATAAATTATAGCGCTGGAGGAGCACAGGAATTTGGATTTACTTATCCGAGAATCATTTTATTTAAAACACAAGACGGCAGAAAAGGCGCCATTAAAATAAAAGAAATGGTAAAGAACGGTGCAAGTTCTTATATTTTATGCGACATCAAAGTCCAAAAACAATAACCGCTAAATGAAGATAAAGAATAATAAAATCTTGTTTGGGTTATGTATTGTTTTGGCCTGTTGTTTTTGCAGGAAAGGATATGCACAGGACGTAGATTTGGAGAATTTTTATAAACCTAATTTTAAGGTGACGGGTAATATTAATGCCAATATGATGTACTACAATTCAAATATGGAAAATTCACGTGAACCTTTCACTTATCTGTTTTCAGGGAGTTTGAATATTAGTGCTTTCAATTTTAGCGTTCCGTTGTTTTATAGTTTTACCAATCAAGGAGATAATTTAGGATATACTGCTCCATTTGATTTTAACAGATTAAGTATTATGCCCAAATACAAATGGGTAAAGGCTTATATTGGAAATGTGAGTATGACATTTTCACCTTATACATTAAGCGGTTATCCATTTAAAGGAGTTGGATTAGAACTGACGCCAAACAGTCCGTTTAAAGTGTCGTTAATGGGAGGACAGCTGCTTAAAGCCGTTTCTGCAGAAAATGCTTCAGGAGAAATTCCGATTTATCAGCGTTTTGGTTATGGAGCTAAAGTAGGTTTTGAGAAAGCGCAATATAAATTAGGTTGGATTGGTTTTTATGCCAAAGACGATGCCAGTTCATTAAACATGGTAAATGATAACGGAGTTACGCCAAAAGAAAACTTTGTAAACAGTTTGATTTTTAGCACTTCGGTAGTGAAAAATTTAAATTTAAATGTCGAGTATGCCTTGTCTGTATTAACAGATGACACTAGAAGTGAAAGTCTTTCGGGCGGAGGTTTTCGAGATAAAATATTCTCTGGTAAAGAAAGTACGAGTTATATGAACGCTTTCAATGTTAATTTCGATTATAATATTCAGAAAAGCACTGTCGGATTAACTTACGAGCGCATTGATCCTAATTACAATACGCTTGGAGCATTATATTTTAATAATGATTTAGAAAACATCGCGTTGCGTTTTGCGAGACCTTTTTATCATGATAAAATAACAGTCTCGACTAGTTTAGGATTTCAAAAAGATGATTTAGAAAAAGTTAAAAAACAAGATACAAAACGTGTTGTCGGATCTATCAACATGAATTATAGAGTTACAGATCAAATCAACATTACGGGTAGTTATTCTAATTTTTCTACTTATACCAATAAAAAATTAGATCAGTTTGAATTGATAAATAATCCAAATGTAGTGCAGGCAGATACTTTAGATTACAGACAATTGTCTCAAAATGCTAATGTGAATATGTCTTATGCTTTCGGAAAAAAAAGAAATCAAAATTTAAACTTTAATTATAGTATTGCAGGTCAGGCCAACGAGCAAGGAGGTGTGATTAGAAAAGGTCAGGCGAGCACGGTTCAAAATTATAATTTGGCGCATACGGTTAGTTTTCTTGCAACAAAAGTCGCTTTAAACAGTTCGCTTAATTATACCAAAAATGAAGTGAGCCGAAACAATAATTCATCTATGGGAGCTTCAGTTGGAGCATCAAAGAAACTATTCAAAGACAAGCTAAATACAAACCTTGGGTTTCTTTATAATAATTCGCAAGGAAATATGAATTCAAGTTCTGTATTTGGAATCAAGTTTAACAATAGTTATGTAATGTATCAGAGACATAATTTTGGTTTAAATGTTATTTCAATGTTTAGAAGCAGTACGAATACAGAGAAATTTAATGATTTGACGGCTACTTTAAATTACACCTGTTCATTGGATAAAATTAAACTTCCTGCCAAAAAAGAGCCTAAAAAAGAAAAAGAAGAAGTTTTAAATCCTATTCTAAAAATAAATCATAAAGACAAAACGTACGAAGGAACGAGAGACGAAATTATACAGCAACTTCACGATATGCAGTCAGCGCTTCGTCCGATGCCAAAAGAAGATTCAGAAGAATTGCAACATCTTCTTACGCTTACGACTTTGACGCCAGATGATGATAGCTTCAAAGAAAAAGCATTGAATTATTTAAAAGCATACGATTTAAATAATGACATCTTAAATAAATACGACAATTACATTCATGAAACGGTAAAAAGTTTAAGAGAAGAAATGGTTCGTAAAGACGAAGGATATGAGAATGATTATGTGATGGCTCTAGGAAGAGTAAACAAACATAAGATGCATGGTGTAGACGAAAAAGACGTCACAGATAAAGTGAGTTATAATTCGTACTTAAAACTCGTAGACAGAAAAAATAAAAAATTACAGCCTTTATTAGTTCATCGATGGATGCTTAATGAGATTGGAATACTTTCAAATACACCTGTAGATCAGCTTCGTCAAAATGAAAACCTTTCTGCTTTTAATAAAGAAGAGCTTGGGGATTTCTTTAAAATGATGAAAGAGAAAAAAGCAGATGCAGTAATAATTGAAGAAATAAAAATCAAACTAATTCCATTCTATCATGATTTAGCAGTTAAAAATGTTAAGGATGGTGAAGTCGATTTTAAGTTTTTAAAGAATAATTAATAGTCAAATAAACTCTTTTACTGTTCGAAAGAGTAAAAATATAAAAGAAGTCGGTATGCTTTATTTTTCAAAAAAACAGAATGATTTGCTTATGAAAAAAAATTACAAAATACATTTTGCAACACTGCTTATCTTGCTTTCGGTTGTTTTTTCTTATGGGCAGGAAATTCAGCCACCAAAAGAATTAAGTGTAGCTTCAAGTTCGATACAAAAGATTGAAGCCGCTGACCGTTGGGTAGATAAATTTTCAAATCAAGATTTGGTAGAACTGCCTATTGGTATTCGTAATACGGTAAATAATATTCAATATTCTATCGGAATTACAAAGGCTACTTTTACGCCAGAGTACACAACGCTGACTGTTTTCTGTAGAGTTGATATTCCTCAGAAAGATAAAAAAACCGGACAGCCCATGCAGCTTTTCTTTGGTGCAGATAATGTTAAATTATCGCATCAAGGAGGTATTATGGGCGAAGCCAAATTGGTATTGCTAGGCAATGTTGATATTCCGTTTAACGAAGATAAATGGCAGGTTTCTTTATATGGAGGTTTCGAAATGGCGACTGGAAAGGTAAACGACCTGACATATGTAAAGATTGATTGTGATGGTTTTAAAGAAATGAAGATTTCTGGCGCTGTTGAGTTTTCTAGAGATCTAATTCTGCCAATCGATCCGTTGACTAAAACGGTTGACGAAGCAAAAACGACAGTTCCAAAAACGTATTATAACGGAAAAACGGTTGCAATACCCAATAGAGTTAGAGGAGAATTTAGTTTTACAGCAGGCAGCTGGAATGATATTTTATTAAATGTAAGTCTGCAGCCTTTCGTATTAAAAGACAAACGAAACGGAAAAGATTTTGATGGTAATTTCCAGTTTTTGGTAAGCAATGCAGTATTGGATTTAAGTGATTTAAAAAATGATCCTGTAGTTGTTTTTCCAGAGTATTATGCAAAAAATTCGCTTTTGGTTCCAAGTCAGGAATCGTGGAAAGGAGTTTTTGTCCAGACTTTTGACGTAGGTCTGCCCAAGGAATTTCAAACAACCGATACGGCATCAAGTAAAGAAAGGCTTCATGTGGGGGCACAAAATCTTATTATAGATAAATTTGGAGTTTCGGGAACTTTCTATGCAGATAATGTTTTTCCTTTAGATCGAGGAATAACCAGTCAGGAAAAATCATGGGCTTATTCGTTAGACCATATTGATGTGACTATTGCGGCAAATACTTTCGTAAAAGCAAATTTAAAAGGACAGATTCTTTTACCAATTAGCAAAGCTGCACCAGAGAAAAAAGAAACGGCTACAACTCCTGCAACCAATACAGGAACGGCTGCTGCAACAGGAACCGATGCTGCTAAACCAAAACAGACCAATAGAGCTGGTTTAGAATACAACGGATTTATTTCTATGGAAGAGCAGCAATTGGTTGTGATAACAAAAGATTCCATAGCTTTTGATATCTGGAAAGCAAAAGCATTATTGCTGCCCAATAGTTCTGTCGAGTTAAAATTAGTCAACGGACGATTTTTGCCTAAAGCCAATCTAAACGGTTCGGTTTCTTTTGGAACCAATAAAGGAGCAACTGACGATAAAGATGTCGAAGGCAAGAAAACAGTAGACTTTAAAGGAATTACGTTTGAGAACCTGCAATTACAGACCGTTTCGCCTATCATTTCTGTTAGAAATATGGGATATAAAGGGACCGTTGGTTTTGGTAATTTCCCTGTTTCGATCGGAAATATTAATGTAGCCATTAATGGAGATGATTCCCGAATTGATTTTGATTTAGGAATTAATTTAATGGAAAGCATTGGAGCAGGAGCAACCGCAAGAATTGGAATAAAGGGTAAGATGTACGACGATGGGTATAGGCAAAAAAGCCGATACGCTGGTCTGGATCTTTCGGCCATAAACATAGATTGCAAGTTTAGTGGATTAACTATTAAAGGTGGTCTTATCCTAATGGAAAAAGACCCTGTATATGGAGATGGATTTAATGCAGATGTTGAAGTCGACGTTGTGGATGTTGTTAATGTAAAAGCAAAAGCAATTTTCGGACGTACTACTTTTAGATATTGGTATTTTGATGGAGCGGTTAAGTTTCCTCCAACGCCAGGTGTGCCTTTTATGATTACAGGTTTTGGTGGAGGAGCCTATTACAAAATGCATAGAAATCAAGATATTGCCATTGGCGAATTTTCTCCTTCCGGATTAAGCTACACGCCAGATGAGAAAATAAGTTTAGGAATTAAGGCTTTAATTTATTTTCACGTAGGAGCAGAAACAATTTGCGATGGTGAAGCTGGATTTGAAATGGCATTTAACTCAAAAGGAGGAATAAACAGATTAGCTATTTTTGGTAAAGCCAATGTTATGGCTAAAATTCCAGGTCTTAAAAATGTTACCGATTTAATGGGTAAAGTAGCTTCAAATGTTACTGCTAAGAAAAGCTTTTTAGGAATTACAGAAAATGACCTTAAAGGATCTTTTGCCAGCAAATATATTCCAGAAGCTAAAGAAGCAATTCCTGGAGATTTATCTGCTGCAGTAGGAATAAAAATGGCAGCAGCTGTCGAATTTGATTTCGAAAACAAATCGATGCATGCCACTACCGATGTCTATATCAATACACCAGGAAATTTCCTTTCGGGAATTGGAGAAGGAGGAAGAGCCGTTTGGGGAGTTTTCCATAAAGATCCAAAAGATTGGTACATGTACATGGGAACACCAAAAGACCGATGCGGAATTAAAATTGGAGTTGCTGGTATGTACTTAAAAACTACAAGTTATTTTATGGCAGGAACGGTACTTCCGGGCAGTCCAGCGCCTCCTCCACAAGTAGCTCAAATTTTAGGTGTCGATTTAAAAGAACTGGATTATATGCGTAACGAAAATGAATTGGCAAATGGAGGAGGTATAGCCTTTGGAGCCAGTCTAGATTTTGATACAGGAGATTTAAGTTTCTTACTTTTCTACGCACGTTTTCAAGCAGGAATGGGATTCGATATTATGCTTAAAGATTATCAGGAAGCAAGATGTTCCAACACAGGAAGTCGTGTAGGTATAAATGGTTGGTACGCTAACGGACAATCTTATGCTTATTTGCAAGGAGAACTTGGAATTAGAGTTAAATTATCTTTCTTAAAATTAAAGGTTCCAATTATTTCTGGAGGAGCCGCAGTTTTATTGCAGGCAAAACTGCCAAATCCAGTTTGGATGAGAGGGTATATGGCTGGAAATATGAATATCTTAGGTGGACTGATAAAAGGAAAATTCAGGTTTAAATTTGAAATTGGTGAAGAATGTCAATTTGAAAATCCATCGCCATTGGGAGGAATTAAATTAATAACCGATGTAACTCCAAAGCAAAGTTCGACAGATATTGATGTTTTTGCTGTGCCACAAGCTGCATTTTCAATGAAAGTTAATGAAGCTTTTGTAATCCCTGAGGATTCGGGTGATGTGACCTACAAAATAATTTTAGAGAAATTCAAAGTATTTGATGGCACAAAAGAAATTCCTGGGGTTTTTGAATGGAGTACAACTAAAGACAGAGTTAATTTTGTCTCAAGCGACATTCTTCCTCCAAATAAAGAATTGAAAGTTCAAGTTGAGGTAAGTTTCCAAAAAATGGTAAATGGTTCTTTCCAACCTATAAAAGTAGACGGAAAAGTGGCCACAGAATTTGAAGAAAGAATATTTACAACAGGAGGTGCGCCAAACCATATTCCGCTTAATAATATTAAATACTCTTATCCAATTGTAGAGCAAAAATATTTCCTTGAAGAAGAGTATCCAAAAGGATATATTCAGTTGAAGCGTGGTCAGGATTATTTGTTTGAAGACTCTAATTGGGAAACTAGTATAAAGGTAGAGCAAGACGGAATTCCTAATGCAAAAGCGGTTGCGTTTAACTATGATACTACTTCAAATGAAGTCTATTATAACTTGCCAAATATCGATCAGGAAAAGAAATATAATTTCTCTATCGTTAGTAATTTAAAGCAGAATGTAACAAGAAATACAGCAGCGAATACAAAAACAAATACCATTAGCGATGAAGGCAACGACATACAAATAAAAGAAAATCAAGCCGATGCCGTGTCTAAATCTGAAGGAACTATCGAACGTCTAACTTATTCATTCAATACCAGTAAGTACAGAACTTTTGCGTCTAAGATGAATGCGATCAGTACTCAAAACTATAACTTCGGAATTTTAGATTCAGATGTTATTTATTTGAGCAATACTATTTCGAGTCAAGAAGCCTTTGATATAGTTGATCTTATGGGTGTAGCTTATAGCGATAATAAAGCTGTAATAACGGCAGAATCTAAGTTGAATGATCAATATTACCTAGTAGATATTTATCCGTATTTATACAAAGATTATCCTTTAAACGGTACTTTCACGATAACCAATAGAGACACTAACGAGTTGGGTGTGGTTCCAGCCAAAGCAATTCCGCTTAGTTCTTATTATACGGTTAGTTTAGAAAACAATATCAATCAGTCATATACAAAAGGAAATTTCCCATTTAATTACAATATGCCATTTTTCTATAAGGAAGACTGGGCTGATTTAAACAACCAAATAGTTAACTCATACGTTAACGGAGATGCTGGTATTATGGCACTTTCTCAACGATTTCATAATAATAATTTCCAATTCATGAGACATGGAAATTATGAGATAGTAGTAAAGTATAATCTGCCAGGAAATAAGCAAGCAAATGAGTTTGTTTATAAGTATAAAAACATTGCTGATTTTAGGTAATTTCTATAAAGAACACTAAGTAACTTTAAAAACCCGTTTGAGAATTTCTCAAACGGGTTTTTATTTTAATGTGTGTCCCGTCCTGAAATAGCGATACATAAAAAAAATCGTTATGGAAGAAAGCTCAAATTATGTGAAGCGAACTCAAAAAGACTATTCTATGTCTTTTAAATTACAAATTGTCCAAGCAATAGAACAAGGACAGCTCACAGCCACTCAAGCCACAAAGAAATATGGCATCCAATGCAGAAAAACTGTTGTAGTATGGTTACGTAAATTTGGTAACTTTGATTGGGAGAACCAATCCCTTTTAAATATGCCAAAGACAGCAGAACAGAAAATCATGGAGCTTGAAGCTCAAGTCAGGTTATTAGAAAAGCAAAAGGCTTTTTTGGAGAAGCAAGCATATGTGGCAGACAAAAAAGCGATCTTGTTTGATATGATGATTGATTTAGCGGAGAAAGAATATCATATCGATATACGAAAAAACTCTCCACCCGAACAATCGACAACTTCAGAGCAAAAGAACAAAAAACAATAGCATTTACCTGTTATTTGTTCGGGATAGACAGACAGGTTTATTATCGAAAAATCAAAAGAAGAGCATCCAAAGAAAACAAAGCCAGGCAAGTCATTTTGATGGTAGATAATATCAGAGAGATAATGCCCAGAATAGGTGCTCGAAAACTATATTATCTTTTGCTGGATAAGCTTCAATTAATGAAAATAGGAAGAGATAAATTCTTTGATATACTTAGAGCCAATCATTTATTGATACAGCCAAAACGAAAGTATCATGTAACAACTAACTCACATCATAGATTTAGGAAATATCAAAATCAGCTTTTAGATTTAGAAATTAGCAGACCAGAACAAGTTTGGGTGTCTGATATCACATATATAGGAAAAAGAGATAATCCCTGTTATTTGAGTTTAGTCACAGATGCTTATTCTAAAAAGATCATGGGCTATAATGTTGCTGATAACATGAATACAGAAAGCATTCTGAAGGCTTTAAAAATGGCTCTTTGTAATAGAAACAACAAAAATTTGCCACTAATACATCATTCCGACAGAGGTATTCAATATTGTGCTAAGGAATACCAAAAACAACTTAATAAAAACCAGATCATATGTAGTATGACACAAAATTCAGACCCATATGAAAATGCAGTTGCAGAAAGGGTTAATGGAATTTTAAAACAGGAGTTTACCATTGACAAATACAGTCAAAAAGTAGAGATCATGAAAAAACTTGTAAAAGAAGCTATTAACATTTATAATGAAATCAGACCTCATTATTCAAACTATATGCTTACTCCAAATCAGATGCACAGTCAAAATTTAATTAAAATGAGGACTTATAAAACAAAAAACAGCAGTAAACATGAGTTTACTACTGTCTAAAATTGTATTTTTATTTTTTATTAATCCTGTATCACTTTTTCAGGACTAGACAGTGCTCTTATTTCGTAATACTTTGCAGGTTTTTTATTAATTTTCATGACTAAGAACTCGATACTAAAATTTGCAGAAAAAATGTTTGAGGTTTACCAAAACAGACAAAATAATGATGAAATCAAAAGATTCATCATACCTAAAAATAAAGGATTTAATAATTCTACATGGATTCTTATAACCATAAAAGGAAACAGAGAATTTCTTATGGAAAGATTCTTCGAAAAATTAGAGATTAAAGAAGACGAATGGGAATTAAAAACAAATTATGCTTTTCCATCAGCACTTATGAACGAGTTTTTACGCTTAGATTTTGATGATGAAAATCTTAAAAAATACTTGTAATTCAATTCCTTTTTAGAATTAGGAGCAAAATAAAAAAAAACGGCTATGAGAATAAGAAGAGATTCATTTGCAAAACATATGGGAATCGAGTTTAGGTTTTGGAAAAGAGATCATTTTTATATTTTACAAGCGGACTACAGCGAAGAATTATTGAGGAAAGGTTTTAGAATTGATGATAAACTCAAATTGAAACTCAAATTAATGCTAAAGTTGAAACTAAAACCAGAACTTGAGCAAAAAGTTAATATATATAAAGAAGTTTCTTTTAATGATATTGAAAGCGCTTATTGGGCAAATACTTTTTGTACATACAAAGGTTTTAAGTTTTTTGTAGAAAACGCTTCGAGCAGAAAATATACTTTGCGTCCATTGGAGGAAGCGATGAATCATTTTAATGATTTCCCTAAACAGGCTTACGATCGTGTATATGAAGCTGATGAAAATGAAATAGAAGAGCTTTGGGAAGAACGAAAACCAATAGACGAGTTTGTTTTTGATACGGAACCGATTATTTATATTAAGCGAAAAATAGAATTGTCTAGTCCTGAAAAAGTGATACAGGATTAATAAAAAATAAAAATACAATTTTAGACAGTAGTAAACTCATGTTTACTGCTGTTTTTTGTTTTATAAGTCCTCATTTTAATTAAATTTTGACTGTGCATCTGATTTGGAGTAAGCATATAGTTTGAATAATGAGGTCTGATTTCATTATAAATGTTAATAGCTTCTTTTACAAGTTTTTTCATGATCTCTACTTTTTGACTGTATTTGTCAATGGTAAACTCCTGTTTTAAAATTCCATTAACCCTTTCTGCAACTGCATTTTCATATGGGTCTGAATTTTGTGTCATACTACATATGATCTGGTTTTTATTAAGTTGTTTTTGGTATTCCTTAGCACAATATTGAATACCTCTGTCGGAATGATGTATTAGTGGCAAATTTTTGTTGTTTCTATTACAAAGAGCCATTTTTAAAGCCTTCAGAATGCTTTCTGTATTCATGTTATCAGCAACATTATAGCCCATGATCTTTTTAGAATAAGCATCTGTGACTAAACTCAAATAACAGGGATTATCTCTTTTTCCTATATATGTGATATCAGACACCCAAACTTGTTCTGGTCTGCTAATTTCTAAATCTAAAAGCTGATTTTGATATTTCCTAAATCTATGATGTGAGTTAGTTGTTACATGATACTTTCGTTTTGGCTGTATCAATAAATGATTGGCTCTAAGTATATCAAAGAATTTATCTCTTCCTATTTTCATTAATTGAAGCTTATCCAGCAAAAGATAATATAGTTTTCGAGCACCTATTCTGGGCATTATCTCTCTGATATTATCTACCATCAAAATGACTTGCCTGGCTTTGTTTTCTTTGGATGCTCTTCTTTTGATTTTTCGATAATAAACCTGTCTGTCTATCCCGAACAAATAACAGGTAAATGCTATTGTTTTTTGTTCTTTTGCTCTGAAGTTGTCGATTGTTCGGGTGGAGAGTTTTTTCGTATATCGATATGATATTCTTTCTCCGCTAAATCAATCATCATATCAAACAAGATCGCTTTTTTGTCTGCCACATATGCTTGCTTCTCCAAAAAAGCCTTTTGCTTTTCTAATAACCTGACTTGAGCTTCAAGCTCCATGATTTTCTGTTCTGCTGTCTTTGGCATATTTAAAAGGGATTGGTTCTCCCAATCAAAGTTACCAAATTTACGTAACCATACTACAACAGTTTTTCTGCATTGGATGCCATATTTCTTTGTGGCTTGAGTGGCTGTGAGCTGTCCTTGTTCTATTGCTTGGACAATTTGTAATTTAAAAGACATAGAATAGTCTTTTTGAGTTCGCTTCACATAATTTGAGCTTTCTTCCATAACGATTTTTTTTATGTATCGCTATTTCAGGACGGGACAAATCTTAAAGTCAAAACCCGTTTGAGAATTCTCAAACGGGTTTTTATTTTAGACAATCAGATTTAACATTTAGGAGCGCTTTTTTTTATTAATTTACATAAAACTTACAAATCAAGCTTTTGTCTAAAACTAAAAGATGCTGAATAATAAAGAAGAAAAGAAAGAACAAAATGCAGTATATCTGCTTCCTTGGGTAACGGCAATTGCAATGTTTATGCAATCTTTAGATGGTACAATTCTTAATACTTCGCTGCCTTCAATAGCCAAAAATATGGGATATTCGGCAACCGAAATGGATTCGGTTATTGTAACCTACACACTCACATTAGCCATGTTTATTCCGCTTTCTGGATGGCTGGCAGATAAGTTTGGCACCAGAACCATGTTTATGATTGCCGTATTTCTGTTTATCATGGGATCTTTGTTTTGCGCCCTTTCAGTTGATTTGAATACGCTTAATATGGCACGTGTTTTACAAGCGGTTGGTGCTTCTATGATGGTGCCAATTGCCCGATTGGCTATTTTATACCAATACCCAAAAAACGAACTGCTTAAAACAATGAATTTTATAACCTTATTTGGATTGTTAGGAATGGTTGCGGTGCAAGTTTAGGCGGTTTTCTCTCGGATAATTTCAGCTGGCATTGGATTTTTCTAATAAATATTCCAATTGGTTTCATCGGAATTTCGATGGCGTATCGCATTATGCCTAACTTTAAGCACGCAGTAGGAAGATTCGATTTTAGAGGATTGGTTTATTTCAGTTTGGCATTAATTTCTATTACTTTAGTTTTAGAACTTATCGGAAATGGAAGACCACACATGATTGTAATTCTAAGTTTATTGTTTCTCTTCGGACTGCTTTCTCTCTTTTATTATATTCATTATAAAAAAACGGAAAAACCCATAATCGACCTGCATCTTCTAAATATTAGAACCTTAAAAATAGGATTAATGGGCAGTTTAATTACTAGACTTGGAATTGGCGGACTGCCATTACTTTTACCGCTTATGTTGCAAACCAGTTTTGGTTACTCGGCATCGGTATCAGGATTATTGCTGTTGCCTTCTGCCTTGTCAAATGTTGCGGTTAAGCCTTTTATGGTAAATATTATAAAGTTTTTTGGCTACAGAACAGTATTGATAAGCAACACCATTTTGTTGGGAATTGTTTTAATTATTCTTGGATTTGTAACGAAAGAAACACCAATTGGATACTATATTTTACTGATGATATTTTACGGAATTTTCACCTCTATACAAATGTCTGCCATGAATACGATTACGCTTTCAGATTTAGATCAAGATACAGCGAGCGGCGGAAATACCATGTTGGTTATTATGCAACAGCTTTCAGTAAGTTTTGGAGTTTCGGTGGCGAGTCTTGCGCTTTCTTTATTTCAGGACGGAATTTTCAATTTAGATGCTTCAAAAGCATTTCAATATACTTTTATTGCATTGGCTGTTTTTACCATCTTTTCAAGCTTTACTTTTTCAAAATTAAGTAAAACAGATGGAGGAGGGTATATATAATTTTACTTAGCATAAGCAAGTTTTGATTTCAAAAAAATATACAACTTATCGAATCAATCTAACTTGTTTCGGATTAAGTTATTCTTCTTTAAAAGTATAAATTTTATTTGCAATCAAGATTTGTTCTTCAAATGGCTTTTGCATAATTTTACATACTATGTATGAAATATTCCAAAAGTATCTAGAAGAAAAAACAGAGCTGACTCCCAAAGAATCGGAACGTATACAATCATTTGCTATAATTAAAAAATTGCGTAAAAGACAATATCTGCTTCAAGAAGGAGATGTCTGGAAATATGATGCTTTTATTACAAAAGGCTGTGTTCGAACTTATACCGTTGATGAAAAAGGCAGTGAGCATGTAAATAGTTTCAGCATCGAAAATTGGTGGACAGGAGATCGCGAGAGTTTAATGATGCAGCAGCCGTCTCGTTTTAATATTGATGCCATTGAAGATACCGAGCTTGTTCTTTTTACTCATGAGAATTTTGAATTGCTATGCAAAGAAATTCCAGCATTTAATAATATGGTAAATGCTATTCTTCAAAGAAGTTTTATTGCCGCTCAAAATAGAATTCAGGCCTCACTTACTTTAACGGCCGAAGAAAAGTATTTGAATTTTATAAGCAAGTATCCTGGTTTTGCTTCGAGAATTCCTCAAACCATGATTGCTTCCTATTTGGGTATGACACCAGAAACGTTAAGTCGTATTCGAAAACAAACCGCAAAGAAATAAATGTACAAGGAGCTTTTAAAGCTCCTTTTTTATGGCCTCTTCCAACTCTTGATCTATATCAAGTTTTTACTTATTTCTAATCAATGTACAGGTTTTGCATTCATCGCAACTTTGTAATGTTCAAAAGAAACAAACATTATAAACATTTAAATATTAGAAATCATGTCAAAAACAATTTTCATTACAGGAACAAGTACAGGCTTTGGAAAATTAACAGCTGTAACACTAGCAAACGCAGGTCATTCTGTAATTGCAGGAATGCGAAATACCAATGATAAAAATGCCGCTGCTGCGAAAGAACTCCAAGCAATAGAAAACATTGAAGTAGTAGATATCGATGTTACAGATGATGCATCAGTTACTAAAGCTATCGAAAAAGTATTGATTAAATACGGAAAAATTGATGTTTTAATCAATAACGCGGCGGTAAGCGGTTTTGGTTTGCTGGAAGGATATTCTATCGATCAGGTTCGCAAAATGTTTGATGTAAACGTTTACAGCGTACTTCGCATGTATCAAGCAGTGCTTCCTTCTATGAGAAAAGAAAGAAACGGACTCGTAATTAATATTACAACTGGAGCAAGCGCACACACACTTCCATTTATGGTTCCGTACATTGCATCAAAACTGGTGGTTGAAAGTTTTACAGAAGGATTGCAAGACGAGCTTGCCGATTACGGAATTGAAAACGTAAGCATTCAGCCAGGAGTTTATCCAACAGAAATGAATAACGGATCTAAAGCGGGTATTCATGCTGATAAAACACAAATTATAGAAGAATATGGAGATGCAGCTACCGAAAAATTCAACGCCTTAGGCACAGCATTATTTGGTAAAATGGCTCAGTTTGATATGAATCCGCAGACCATTGCTGATGGTATTCTAGAATTGGTAAGTATGAAAAAAGGGGAGAGACCGCTTCGTTTCCCGCTAGATGCCATTGCCCAAGGAACCGATAAAGAATTTATAGAAGCCCGCGCCAATATTAAAGCAAAATGGGTAGCAGCTTATACCAATTAATTTCCCCTTTAAAAGCACATTTTAATAATTTACTTAGATTCAAAATAATCATGAAAACAACGCATATAAAATCAAATAAAAAAGTCCAAACTTCAGCCGCTGCAATGCTTAATTTATTAATACTCTTTTCTGCCTCAGAAAAAACAACCGCACAAACTAGTGCAGGAATCGTCGGAATTGATCACGTCGGGATCAATGTTCCTGATCTTAATAAAGCCGTTACATTTTTTAATGATGTTTTGGGTTTTACGCCCGTAACTCAATTAGGGCCAATTCCGCTTGACGATGATTGGAAAAAACTAAATCACATTAACCCAAATACTGGAGCCGTTACCATAAAAATGATCAATGCAGGAAACGGAGCAAGTATAGAAGTTTTTGAATATGCAGACAATAAAGGAAGCAAAACACACCCCAATACAGATGATATTGGAGCATCTCATATTGCATTTTATGTAAAAGATATTCATGCATCTGTACAATATTTAAAAAGTAAAGGCGTAAAAATAATAGGAGAACCTTTTACAATGCCTTCTGGCGATACAGCAGGAGAAACTTGGGTTTATTTTGAAACGCCTTGGGGATCTAAAATGGAATTGGTTTCGTATCCTAATGGAAAAGGGTATGAGAAAACGAATCCGAAAACGCTATTATGGTCTCCAAAAAATGAAGCATTGAAAAAAGTTTCTGCAGATGATTTCGATTCTAAAAAGAACACGGCAATAGTAGAAAACCATCTTAAAATCTGGAATGAAAAAGATGAAGCAAAACGCAAAGCTTTATTAAATCAAGTTTATGCTTCTAATGTAGAAATGGTTGATCGTCATTTTATTGCTGAAGGAATTGAAGATATCAATAAATTTATCGTAGAACTTCAAACTAAAAATCCTGATTTTAGATTTACAGCAAAATCTGTCGAAACCAATCATAATATAGTTCGTTTGTATTGGCAGTTTGGTTCAAAAACAAAACCATCTGTGGTAAGCGGTATGGACTTGTTTGTTATCGAAAATGGTAAAGTCCAAAAACTGTATGTTTTTGTTGACCAAAAAGAATAACTTTTAAATTGATTTTGAAAGTTTTAAAAAGCCAGAAAAATAAATTCTGGCTTTTTAAATTTCTATTAAATGGTTTTTAAAACACCACCATCTGCTCTTAGAGAAGCTCCATTTGTTGCCAAAGAAAGCGGACTTGCAAGATAAACGGCAAGCGATGCAATTTCAGTTGGATTTATAAAACGCTGCAATAAAGAATGCGGATTGGTTTGCTGAACAATGCTATTTTTCATTTGTTCCACTTCGATATTCTGTAGGGATGCTATGTGTTCTATAACAGCTGCAACTCCGTCAGAATAAGTTGGTTCGCCTAGAATGGTATTTACGGTTACCTCTGTTCCAATGCTTAGTTTAGATAAGCCATTGCTCACAGCAGTCATTGCGGCTTTAGTCATTCCATAATGAATCATATTACCTGGAATATTTACTCCAGATTCACTGCTTATAAAAATAATTCTTCCTGATTGCTTCACCAACATCTCTGGTAAAAGTTTCTTAGAAAGACGAACAGCACTCATAACATTAATTTCAAATATTTTATACCAATCTTCATCTTCAATTTCTTCGAAGTTTTTTAGATCAAATTGGCCAACATTATTGATTAGAATATCGATGTTATTTAATTGGTCTAATAACGCGTCTATTTCTTCTTTTTTGCTAAAATCTGCTGCAATTCCAGACACTTTGCAGTTTGGAAATTCAGTTTTCAATTTTTCGACCGCCAGATTTGTTTTTTCTTCACCTCTTCCGTTGATAATTACTTCTGCTTTTTCGTTTAATAATTGTTGTGCAATTGCAAAGCCAATTCCTTGAGTTGATCCGCTGATGAAAGCTTTTTTACCTTCTAATTTTAAATCCATTTTTTATTATTTAATTTTGTAATGATTGATACATAAATAGTCAAAAAAATTAGCTGATGACAGCTAATTGCATTTCGATCTGATCTGTTAATATTTTCTTGTCAGGATACATTCTGCGGAGCGTATTAAGTCCGCACCAAAACGTGATGAGGTATTTTCCTAGAACCTCAGGAGCAATTTTAGATTGTATATTTCCTTTTACTTGTTCCGTTTTTATGGTTGCTATAAACATCTGTTCGACTTCTTTTAAAATTTGTACAGCATTTGCTTCAAGGTCTTCATCTATATAAGTCATTTCGACAACGGTATTAGCGATAATACATCCCTTCAAATGTTCATTTGCGTCGGTTTCTGCAATACTTCTAAAAAAATCTTTAATTAATTCTAAAGGCGAATCACTTTTAGCCAATTCATTTTTAAAAGCATCAAAAGCTAATCTGCGTTCTTCAATAGCTTTTTTAAAGACTTCTTTTTTTCCGCCTTTAAAAGTATTGTAGAAACTTCCTGCTCCGGCTCCAGTTGCTTTTTGTAAATCACTTAAAGAAGTTGCACTATATCCTTTTTGCCAAAAAACTTCCTGAGCCTTTTTTATAATATTGGAATCTTCATAGATTGTTGGTCTGCCTCTCATTTTATTTATTTTGTAATGATCGATACAAAATTATATAAAAATAATTATGCAGCAATTTTTTTTTAATGTAATCCTTTAAGAAGATTTTTTAAGAACTAAAAACAACGCAGCTGCGATGCCTAATCCCATAATTGCAGTTTTAGCAAAATTAGAGTCTGTTTTTGAAGGTGGATTCCCGTAGACTCTTAAAGGTTCTTTAGAATTGGTAAGCACATTTCCAGGATTATTCTCCTTATTTTGATTAAGTTTCATTTTTAGACGAAGCGCTGTCGATGCGGTATTGCTAATTAATTTTGGAAATAATTTATAGGTATTAGTAATTGCCGACGCTTTAAAATCGGGAAACAAATCTTTTTTAGGATTTTTGGCCAAATAAACCATTTTGGCAGCAGTTTCGCGTGGGTCTGAAGCAATAAAAGGAATTTTTATATCAAAACCCGAATACTTAGCAGAGTGAAGATTTCCTGTAGAATTTTGTAACTGAGGATACAGATTGCAAACATGAATATGTCTGCGGTTAGAAATTTCTCCCTGCAAACATTCCATCATGCCTTTAATACCAAATTTTGATGCAGAATATACAGCGCTGTAAGGCGCGGGCATAAAGCCACCAATTGATACATTATTGATTAAGATACCGTGATTCTGATTTTTAAAAATTTTGATTGCGTTGTAAGCTCCATGCATGTATCCAAATAAATTGGTTTTTATAACCTGCTGATGAATTTCTAACGGAATTTCTTCAAATTTTCCGCTGGCCATCACTCCGGCATTATTGACCCAGATATCGATTTTACCGCTCATAGAAAGGGCTTCTGCGGCAACTTTCTCTACATCTTCAGCTATAGACGTATCTGCCGAAACACCCACAACAGAAACATTTAATGCTCGGCAAAATTCTACAACTTCATTAATACCTTTCCAACCTCTGGCAGCGAGGACTAAATTACATCCTTCATGAGCAAAAGCTTCTGCAGCTGCACGACCGACACCACTGCTTGCACCCGTTATAACAACTGTTTTTCCTTTTAGATCATTCGTATATTTTCCTTCATTTTTCATATCCTAAATATTAAAGTATGTAAAAGCGCATTTTACTGCGGTGGGTTATTTCAAATTGCTTTTTTAGACAAGATAATAATGCGCTTTTCGTTTGTTCTGCTTGAACTATTTTTTAAGATATATTTTTTCTCAGATGTTCTCGTACTGAATATTCTATTTTTTTGATTAAAAAAAAGCATAGCAAGTAATTTAGTAACGAAATAGCTTTTCCGTCTAATTGAAATATAAAATTAGAGTAAAACTATTCGGACGCTGTTATATAATTACGCTTGCTAATTGCTTAATTAAGAGGTTGTAACAAGGCTTTTGATTTATCTAATCCTTACAAATTTTAGATTGTCAGTTTTAGTTGTAATAATTAGATCCTCTTTGCGCAAGATGTATTTCCCTTTTAGATAGTTTTTTGTTTTATGCTGCGAGTTCTCGTTAGTTTTTAAAGTTAAAGAATCTTTTGTAAACGAGTATTCGCCATTTATAATGCTATCGAGTCGATCTGTTTTATTAATTTGAAAATGATTCATGATTTCAAAATGCAACCTTTCTTTAGTTTGAAGATTTTCCCAAGTTCCGTAAAAATCGTCTTGTGACATGTATTTGGTTTTCATAATACTAAACATGATAAAGAAACCAATGAATACAGCAGGAATATAAACGAATTTTATGACACTAATCTTATTCATCCATTTGGGTCTGTCACTGTTTTGATACAATGGAGGTTCTTCTAAAAAGTATTTTAGAAAAACTTTATAATCAGAAAAGAATACAAACAATGCCATTAGGGTTAATGTTATTGCAATCTCTTTTGCATTAATATCATAAGCAAAATCGGTTAGAAGAATATTGACCATAAAAGTTAGGAAAAGAATAATCCCTATTCTTGTCGTTTTTCTAAAAAAGAGCAGGAACGAGCTTATAATTTGAGTAATGGCAATAACAATTGGGTACCAATTGCAGTAGCCATAATAATACCAAGTAAGTCGAAAACCATCTAGAGAACCAATAGGCATATCGTACACGCTTGGCTGTGATACAAATTGGGTTTTTAATATTTTACCATAAGCATATAAGATTATAATGGTAGCTAGAAAGTATCTGCAAAAGGTGTGTAAAAAAAGATGGATTTTTTGCCAGTTCATATTTTTTGGGATTTTTTTGTTTTACATTATTTGGTATGGGGTAAAAGTATAGTATCCCAAAATCGCAGAATTGTACAAATGGAAACTGTTTAGACAAACAGCCAAATATTTTCTTTTTCTGTATCTATATTTTTGAAAAATATTTGTGGATTCCTGTTTGTGAGCTCTTTAAAGTTTCGAATAAAATGAGATTGATCATAAAAATCATATTGAGACAACTCAGAAAAATTCTTGCTTTGCTTCTGTTTAAGAATTGAGTTTCTAAAACGATGAATTTTTCGGTACTCTGAAGGCGATTTGCCAATATGTTTTGTAAAAAGCTTATTCAAATATTGCCTGCTCATTTGATGTTTAAGAGCGATTTCTTCAATCTTTTCATCTGTTTCAATATCGGCAAGTATTTTTTCAATTAAAGAAAAATCTTTTACCTGTAATTTAGAAAGCAGATAGTCTTCAAGCTCCTGACTTTGTTTGTCTTTAGCTAAATCGAAAATTTCAATCATTTTAGCATTAAAGTCAGGCATAAAAGTAAAATCCAGAATAGTGCTTTCTGAAAAAATACTTTTGGAATCGGATAAAAACTGACTTATTCCTAATGGCTTAAAGTAAATCGTAACTTCATTTATAAGCTCTTTGTAATGAATTTTAATAGGCTTAGTATAACGAGAAACTACACATGTCATAATATTTTTATCTGGCGATGATTTTATAATGACTTCGTTATTTTGTATTTCAACATCTAGATCTTCATTGGTGGTTAGAATGCAGAAATTATTAGGAAAGGTGAGATATTGTACAGAGCCCGAATTTTTATCTTTTGAAATAAAGTAATATCCTTCAATATATTTTTTTAAAATGTCATTTTTAGGCTGATAAAAATCCAGATTCATTTGTTCTCTTTGAGGTAATGGGTAACGGTTTATTCTTTTGGAATAGTATTGAAAAAACTAAAGTAGCAAATTAAAGTTTGCACTATCGCTGATCGTTCATTATTTTTTTAAAGATAAAATTTGTTTATTAAAGAGACTGCTATTTTGAAAAGGAAATTTTGGCTTATTATGTTGTGATGAATGGCAAACTGAGATTAATAATATGAATATTTTATTGCGATCTAATAATTAATAAAAGTATTTCTGTGTTGAAATTGAACTTGCGATATTTTTACTTTTTTATATCTAATTATGTAATAAATATGTTTTTTAAGGTGATTTTTTTCGTAGTTCATAAAAACAAACAACACAACCGATTGCGTTTGAATGATATTTTTTTATATTTGTAATAAATACACTTATGAATTGCTATTTCATTTTTGTTCTTTAAGTGTTTAAAAATAACCGAGCTAACAAACCAATCTTAATAATTAACCAATGATCACAAAAAAAATATCTTTTTTATTTGTTATGGGATTTTTATGTTTTTTCTCCCTGACAGCCCAAGAGAAAAAATCAAAGAAAACAGCAGACAAGCGATCTCCGGTCTTTTCTAGTGTTACCTATCAAGGAGATGATGAAATCTATAAAAAAAATCCCTTAAAGCCCGATGAATTCTATTCTCCAATTCTTCAAGGATGTTATCCAGATCCAGCCATTACAAGAAAAGGAGACGATTACTATATGGTATGCTCTTCATTTGCCATGTTTCCAGGAGTGCCAATTTTTCATTCTAGAGATTTAGTAAACTGGACTGATTTAGGTGGAGTATTGAATAATGTTTCAGAGTTTAATCCGCATGATACGGGTATCAGTGCTGGGGTTTATGCGCCGGGAATAACTTATAATTCTCATAATGACACTTTCTACATGATTGTAACGGCATTTACGGGCAATATGGGAAATATTATTGTAAAAACTAAAGATCCGAAAAAAGGATGGGGAAGTCCAATTAAATTGGCTTTTAACGGAATTGATCCTTCTATTTTCTTTGATGATAATGGCAAAGGTTATGTAGTGCACAATGATGCTCCAGATAAAGGAAAAGAATTGTATGAGGGTCATCGTGTGATTAAAGTCTGGGAATACGATTTAGAGAAAGATCAGGTTATTCCTGGTACAGATAAAATTATAGTAGATGGTGGCGTTGATCTTTCTAAGAAACCCATATGGATAGAAGCTCCTCATTTATATAAAAAAGACAATCGTTATTATTTAATGTGTGCCGAAGGAGGTACAGGAGGAAATCATAGTGAGGTTATTTTTATTAGCGATAGTCCAAAAGGCCCTTTTAAGCCATCATCCAATAATCCGATTCTTACTCAAAGATATTTCCCTCAAAACAGACCCAATAAAGTAGATTGGGCAGGACATGCCGATTTAGTGCTAGGTGCCTGATAATAAATATTATGGAGTATTTTTAGGAATTCGTCCAAATGAAAAAGACAGAGTAAATGCAGGACGAGAAACGTTTATGTTGCCCGTAGATTGGTCGGGGACTTTTCCTGTTTTTGAAAATGGTTTAGTTCCAATGGAACCAAAATTAAAAATGCCAAATGGTGTAGAAAACAAAACGGGTAAAGACGGTTTTTTTCCTAATGGCAATTTTACATTTACAGAGAATTTTACCTCAGAAAAACTAGATTACAGATGGATAGGATTGAGATGCCGAGAGAGCATTTTATTTCTATTGTTAAAAAAGGATTGCAGATTAATCCGTTTCCGGTAAATATCAAAGAACTAAAACCAACTTCGACATTATTCTACAGACAGCAGCACAATAATTTTTCTTTTGAAACCACATTAGAGTATAAACCTAACTCTGAAAAAGATTTGGCAGGAATAGTATGTCTTCAAAATGAACATTTCAATTATGTTTTTGGAATAACTAAAAAAGGAAAAGATACTTATGTTCTACTGCAAAGAACAGAAAATGGTCAATCTGAAATTGTAGCCAGTACAAAAATTGAGATTAAGGGTGCAATGCGTCTTCAAGTTAAAGCGACAGGAGATAATTATCAGTTTAGTTACGCTTTAAATGGTACCGATTTTCAAAATCTGGGAAGCGCCGTCTCAGGAGATATCCTTTCAACAAATGTAGCGGGAGGATTTACAGGAGCTTTAGTAGGTTTATATGCTACTGCATTCAATAATGCAATTCCGAAATAAAATACAAAAAACAACAGCAGGATTACGGAATCGGGCTCAAATGCATGAATCCGAAAGAACAACTTTGATGCAGTAATTGATTTTGACAAGAAAGGGCATCAGAAATTGATTCTAAGGCACAAAGAATCGGGGAAGCAGTAGATTTAAACTTATTTAATTAAAGCAGATTTAACAAGATATCATGAAATCAATACTTAAGTTTTTCGCAGTTACAGTTCTTTTTTTTGCAGGATATAATGGATATTCTCAGGATCCAAATTTTCATGTCTATTTAAGTTTTGGACAATCTAATATGGAGGGCGCTGCGCCAATAGAAGCTGAAGACAAGACAAATGTAGATCCTCGTTTTCAGGTTCTGGAAGCAGTAAATTGTCCAGATTTAAATCGTGAGATGGGGCAATGGTACACAGCGATACCGCCGTTATGCAGATGTAAAACTGGATTGACACCAACAGATTATTTTGGAAGAACAATGGTTGCCAATCTTCCTAAAAACATAAAAGTAGGAGTGGTAAATGTTGCAGTTGGAGGTTGTAAAATTGAGCTTTTTGATAAAGACAATTTCGAAAACTACATGAAAACAGCGCCGGACTGGATGCTCGGAATGATCAAAGAATATAATGGAAGTCCTTATGCGAGACTTGTTGAAATGGCAAAAATTGCACAGAAAAAAGGCGTTATAAAAGGAATATTATTACACCAAGGAGAATCAAATACTGGGGATACACTTTGGCCAAAAAGGTCAAAATTGTATACGACAATTTGATGAAAGATTTGAATTTAGACCCTAAGAAAGTGCCTTTACTTTCTGGAGAGACCGTTCATGAAGACCAAAATGGGAAATGTGCGAGCATGAATAAAATTATTGCAACACTGCCTCAGACAATTCCAACCTCTTATATAATTTCATCAAAAGATTGTGCAGTTGCTACAGATTTGCTCCATTTTAATGCGGTAGGATACAGAGAATTAGGAAAGCGTTATGCAGAAAAAATGCTTTCATTATTGGGTTATAAATCAGATAATTCTAAAGAGCCTTTTGTCGTTCATGCGCCCATAGGTTTTGATCAGTTGAATCCAGCAGTTCCAGCTGGAAAAGTAGAAACGGTAAGTTATAATTCAAAGACAGTTGGAACAGTTAGAAAAGCCACTATTTACACGCCGCCGGGATTTGCTAAAAATAAAAAATATCCAGTTTTATACCTTTTGCACGGAATTGGAGGAGACGAAAAAGAATGGTTGAACGGTGGAAATCCGCAGATTATTTTAGACAATCTTTATGCAGAAGGAAAACTACAGCCAATGATTGTGGTAATGCCAAACGGAAGAGCCATGAAAGATGACAGTGCTTCTGGAAATATAATGGCTCTAGATAAGGTTCAGGCATTTGCAGATTTTGAAAAAGATCTATTAAATGATTTAATTCCTTTTGTTGAAAAAAAATACAATGTTTTCAAAGACAGAGAACATCGTGCCATTGCAGGATTATCTATGGGAGGGGGACAGTCCCTGAATTTCGGATTAGGTAATTTGGACAAGTTTGCATGGATTGGCGGATTTTCGTCGGCTCCAAATACTAAGAAAACAGAAGAGCTAGTGCCTAATCCTGAGGAAACTAAAAAGAAACTGAAACTGCTTTGGATTTCTTGCGGAGATAATGATTGGCTGATTGAAAATAGTAGACGAACCCACGATTATTTATTTAAAAATAATGTCCCGCACATTTATTATTTGGAACCTGGAGTTCATGATTTTAAAGTATGGAAGAATAGTTTGTACATGTTTTCGCAGTTATTATTTAAACCCGTTGATGAATCTAGTTTTGCAAAATATACCATGATTTATTGATGTATTCGCTATTATTCAATTAGTTTAATATTCCTGTCAGATATTTTTTTAGAAATACCGAAAAAAGAAATTATGATAAAAACACAAGATTTTATATATGCTGTTCTGGTCATTGTAATGAACATTTTTGTAGGTGAGGCTCAAAAGGACAAAGCTCAAAATCCCATTATTTTTGCAGATGTGCCAGATTTATCTATAATCAGAGTAAACGACACATATTATATGAGTAGTACAACGATGCATATGAATCCTGGTGTTCCTATTATGAAATCTAAAGATTTAGTGAATTGGCATCTTGTAAATTACGCTTACCAAACTTTAGAAGATAATGATGATCGATTGAATTTAGATCATGGAAAAAATGACTACGGTAGAGGTTCTTGGGCAAGCAGTCTGCGCTATCATAACGATGTATATTATGTGAGTACTTTTTCGGGAACAACAGGCAAAACGTATATTTTTTCTACAAAAGATATTGAAAAACGAACCTTGGAGAAGAATTGTATTAAACAATTCCTACCATGATCATTCGCTTTTCTTTGATGATAATGGTAAATTTTACCTTGTCTGGGGAGGCGGAAAACTTCAGATTGTGGAGTTAAAAGAGGATTTGTCGGAAGTAAAAGAAGAGACTAAAAAAGTTTTAATAGAAAATGCCAATGAACCTGCTAAAAGCGATATAATGCTGCCGGCTGAAGGATCACAACTTTTTAAAATTAATGGAAAATATTATTTATTTAATATCTGCTGGCCCAAAAACGGCATGCGCACCGTAATCATACATAGAGCAGATTCCATTACAGGGCCTTGGGAAGGAAAGATTGGACTGCAGGATTTAGGCGTAGCACAAGGCGGACTTATTGATACTCCAGATGGCAGATGGTTTTCGTATTTGTTTAGAGATGCAGGTGGCGTTGGCCGTATTCCGTATCTGGTTCCTGTACAATGGGAAAACGGTTGGCCAGTATTGGGAGAAAATGGTAAAGTGCCAGAAACTCTAGACCTTCCTGCCAATAAAAGCCTGATTCCCGGAATTGTAAACTCAGATGAATTTACTCGTAAAAAAGGTGAAAATGATTTGCCGCTGGTTTGGCAATGGAATCATAATCCAGATAATAAGTTTTGGTCTGTTAAAGAGAGAAAAGGGTACTTAAGATTAAAAACATCCAGAATAGACAGCAGTTTTACGCAGGTAAAAAATATTTTGACGCAAAGAACTTTCGGTCCTGTATGCTCAGGATCAGCCTTGTTGGAACTTTCAAATATGAAAGAAGGAGATTTTGCAGGACTTTCATTGCTGCAAAAAGATTTTGGTCTCGTTGGCGTAAAAGTCGAGAACGGCAAGAAAAAAATTATCATGATAAATGCTGAAAATGGAAATCCAAAAGAAATAGAAAGCGTTTTATTGAATCAGGACAAAATCTATTTTAAAGCCGAATGCAATTTTAAAGATCAGGCAGACCGAGGAAAGTTTTATTACAGCTTAGATGGCAAAAAATGGATTAGTATCGGTAAACCAATAAATATGCCGTACACAATTCCACATTTTATGGGCTATCGATTTGGACTGTTTAATTATGCTTCAAAAACAATTGGAGGTTCTGCAGATTTTGATTATTTCAGGGTGAATGATAAAATTTCAGAAACGAAGTAAACTGTATCTTTATACTTCGCATGTCAAAAGACAATTCTACTTGTTTTACCATGAATCATTTTCACACATAAAAAACATTTTAAAAATTCTTTTATCAAAAGATAAATCTATAATTATGAATCTTAAAAGTTTAATACTCCTATGTTTGGTTAGCTTTTTAAAACTAAACGCTCAGTCCACAGTAAAAAGTCCAGACGGAAAACTAATAGTTTCGGTTTCTATAAGTAATGGAATTCCATTGTACAGCATTACATACATTGAAAAGAGTTTTGTTGAAAAATCTCCTTTAGGATTAAAGACAAATGCAGGAGATTTTAGCTCTGGCTTGTCTCTAGAATCAAATGTGAAACAAAATAGAATAGACGAGACCTATCAATTGCGCAATATAAAACAAAGTAGCGTTCATTATATAGCGAACGAAGCTGTTTTTTCATTCACAAAAGAAGGCACATCAGTACTTGATGTGATTTTTAGAGTCAGTAACAACAATGTGGCATTTAAGTATAAATTATATCCGCAGAAAGAAACACTTTCTTGTGTGGTTCAAGAAGAGGTCTCAGGATTTTTATTGCCAAAAGGAACTACTACATTTCTTTGTCCGCAAAGTAATCCAATGACAGGATTTGCTCGGACAGCCCCTAGTTACGAAACTTCCTATACACTAGACGATGCAATCGGAAAAAATGGATTAGGAAATGGATATACATTTCCATGTCTATTTAAGGTCAATAACAGCGGATGGGTCTTAATTTCTGAAACAGGTGTAGATAGCGGTTATTGTGCAAGCAGGTTAATTGGTCATGAAAATGGGGTCTATACAATCGGATTTCCAATGCCCGGAGAGAATAACGGAAACGGAACAACAGCACCAGGAATACCGCTTACGGGAGAAACACCGTGGCGTACCATTACAATTGGAGAAACACTTGCTCCGATAGTTGAAACCACTATTCCGTTTGATTTAGTTAAACCAAAATATGAAGCGTCTAAAGAATATGCATATACAAAAGGAACTTGGAGCTGGATTATAAAAATGGATGGCAACACCACGTTTCCTGTGCAAAAGCAATATATTGATTTTAGTGCCTCGATGGGATATGAAACTGTTTTAGTTGATGCGCTTTGGGATACGCAAATAGGCCGTGATAAAATAGCAGAGTTAGCGGCATACGGCGCTCAGAAAGGCATAGGACTTTATTTATGGTACAATTCAAATGGGTATTGGAATGATGCTCCGCAAGGTTGCCAAAAGGCTTGATGGATAATGCTACTATCAGACGAAAAGAAATGGCTTGGATGAAAAGCATTGGAATTAAAGGCATTAAAGTTGACTTTTTTGGTGGAGATAAGCAGGTAACTATGAAATTATATGAAGATATTTTAACAGATGCGAATGATTTTGGAATTATGGTCATTTTTCATGGCTGTACTTTACCGCGAGGTTGGGAACGAATGTATTCTAATTTTGCATCTAGCGAAGCGGTTTTGGCAAGTGAGAATTTGCATTTTGGACAGAAAAGCTGTGATAACGAAGCTATAAATGCAGCAACACATACTTTTATTAGAAACACAGTAGGAAGCATGGATTTTGGAGGAAGCGCTTTAAATAAATTCTACAACAGTGATAACATTGCAAATAAAGGCTCAAAAAGAATGACTTCTGATGTGTTTGCTTTAGCTACTTCAGTGCTTTTTCAAAGCGGCGTGCAGCATTTTGCATTAGCGCCAAATAATTTGCATGATGCTCCAGATTGGGCTATAAAATTTATGAAAGAAGTGCCTACAGTATGGGATGAGGTTCGCTTTTTGGATGGATACCCAGGCAGATATGTATTGCTGGCCAGAAGGAAAGGAGCAAAGTGGTATATCGCTGGAATTAATGCTGAAAGTAAAACCCTTAGAACAAAACTAAAATTAGACATGTTTTCTTCTGGGACAGCGGTGAATTCTTATACAGATGATGATCAGCTCAATGGAAAAGTAAATGCGCTGAAAATAAATAAAAATAAAGAAATAGAAATAAAAATACCTCGTAATGGAGGCATTGTAATAATCAATTAAACAATTTGAATTATTACTATTAAGATCAGTTAATCTGATTTTTTAATAAAAAGCCAGTGCTCCAAAAAGTTAGATACTATTTGGAGCATTTTTTATAGAGAAACTAAACAAGACTTTAGACTGAGAAAATTATACCAAAAAGGATTTCTAGAGTTATTTGCAATAGATGTAAAAAGATTTGTCAAAAAAATATAGCCTGATGCAGATTATGATAATAATTGCATCAGGCTATTTTGTTTTAGATAGCATGTACAAATAGCTTCAAGAAAGGTTTGATTTTTTAACAACCGATTGTTGTTTTTCGTTTTCTTGTCATTTTTGAATGTTTTTGTTTATAAGATAAATTGTAAAATAGAACTTTTTAACTCATTTTAGTACTATTTAACTTATTTTATTATTGTTTTTAAAATAAAATATTAGATTTTTCTTATATTATATTTTCTGTAGAAAATCTGTCAGTTAGCTATTAAATTATTATAATTTATTTCAAAATTATTTTATAAATAAATTATTCTTATTTTTTTAAACTTAAAAATATTTTTAATGTTTTTATTTTGGAGTTTTTTTATTGATATTTTAAACAAAATAAAATGCAACCGATTGTTTTATGGGTTGTTTTTTTATATTTGTTACCCAAATAATTACAATTTGTAGGAATCAATTTTTTTTTCAAAACATAAGATTTAAAATAAATAACCAAATAAAAATACCACCAATGAACTTTTATTACAATTAAATTAAACAAACCATTAACTATTTAAACCAAACAAAAAACTATTAATATGAACTTAAAACTCAAAATTGCACTAATCGGACTGCTGATCGTGGGCAGTCATAGTATAATGGCACAATCAAAGACCATTCATGGCGTGATTACCGACCCCTCAGGATTTCCGTTGCCTGGTGCCGGTATTAATGTAGAAGGAACGCAGAATAGCGCATCAACCGATTTTGACGGTAAATACTCTTTACAAGGAGTTAATCCGACTGATAAAATAACTTTTTCTTATGTGGGCCTAGTATCACAGACTATTACTGTGGGCGAAAGAAGCTCGATCAATGTAACTCTTGTTCAATCTACACAAAATTTAAATGAAGTTGTAGTAGCCTATGGTACTCAAAAGAGAACTAAGGTTACTGGTGCAGTTTCAACAGTAAGTTCAAAAGATATTGCTGCTGTACCTATTACAAATGCTGAATCTGCATTGCAAGGACGCGCGGCAGGGGTTACAGTTGTAAATGGTGCACCGGGCTCTAATCCTACGGTTAGTATTCGTGGTCTGGCTACCATGGGAAATAGTGCTCCTCTTTATGTAATTGACGGAGTTTTAACTGGAAATCTTTCTGGTTTAAGCCCTAATGATATTGAGAGCATTTCTGTTTTGAAAGACGCTTCGACTACAGCTCTATATGGTTCTAAAGCTTTTAATGGCGTTATTATGGTGACTACCAAAAAAGGTAAAAAATGACCAGGTCAGTTAAGCTTTGGCACTTACGTTGGAGGGCAGGAAGTGACAAAAAGGTATAATGTTTTAAATACACAGCAATACCTTCAGTATGCTAAAGATTTAGGAAGTGATTTAACGGCTAGAGCAGCTGAGTTTGGAAACATAAATACCAACTGGCAAGATCAGATTTTTCAAACAGGGCTTATGCAGGATTATAATTTGAGTTTTTCAAATGGTACAGAAAATTCTACAAGCCGCTATTCTGCTGAATATATGAAACAGGAGGGAGCCATTGTTAATACAGGTTTCGAACGTTATTCTTTTAGAGCTAATAACACGCAAGATATTGGTAAATTAAAAATAGGAAGCAATATTGGGGTTTCTTTCAGTACCATTAATCCAGAACGTACTGCAGGAGGAAGAACATTATTAGAACATGCTATAAAAATGGCACCTTATTTACCGATCTATAATCAAGATAATTTAGGCGGTTATCAACGAACTTAGCGCTATTGATGGCAATGACGCAGAAAATCCTGTTCGTGTAGCTAATTTAGGATATCAGAAAATAAATAACTTATCTATAATTGGAAACATTTATGCTGAATTAGAAATTTACAAGGGTTTAAAATTCAGATCACAAGTTTCTTTAGATTACTATACAGGTAAAGATCATACTTTCATTCCAAGTTTTCAGGATGGTTCTTATCATAAGCAGGCGTTTTCTTCAACAAACGAAACAAATTCTCAAGGACAGACTATCGTTTTTGATAATAGTTTGACTTATAAAACTACTATCGCAAACAAACATAATCTGGAAGTTCTAGGAGTTATTACTAAAATTGATGGAAAATCGCAAAGTGTAGCAGCTGGTAGCCGTTACTATATTTCAAATGAAATTGATCAGTTAAGATATAATGAAGGAAGTTTAGGATCTGCAAATTATGAAGAAAAAAACTTAGGCTATATTGTTCGTATTAACTATGACTACGATGACAAATATATGCTGGCAGTTTCAGGACGTAGAGATGCATCTTCTCGTTTTGGATCAAATAATCGCTGGGGTAATTTTTATTCTATTGCTGCGGGTTGGAATATAGCGAAGGAAAATTTCATGCAAAATTCTATTTTCAGCACATTAAAACTTAGAGCTAGTACAGGAACAACAGGAAATGACAGAATAGACAATTACCAATACAGCGCTACTTTAATAGCAAATTACAATTATCCAATTGGAGGAGCGAATGCACCTGGAGTTTCTTTGGGAGTGGCAGCTAATCCAGACTTAAAATGGGAGTCAAAATTAGATAGAAACATTGGTCTTGATTTTGGATTTTTTGACGAAAAGCTAACGGGTTCATTTGAATATTTCAACAATAAGAGTAGCGATATTCTTTTTGCAGTTCCTCTTGCAGCTTCTGTTGGATCTGCAGGCGGCGGAACACAGATTCAAAATATTGCTGACGTGAAAGTAAGCGGTTTTGAAGTTTCGATTGGGTACAACGACAGAAAAGGAGACTTTACATGGTCTGCTGTGGCAAATTTAGGTACTAGTAAAAATGAGGTGGTGAGTTTAGCTCCAGGGGTATCGAGCGTTTTAGGCCAGCTGCACCAAGAGCAGGTTTAGAGAATTTTTCAAGATTAGAAGTAGGTCAGCCGTTATTTTACTTTTATGGATATCAGACCAATGGAATTTATCAAAATCAAGCAGAAGTAGATGCTGTTTTTGGGCCAGGGCAGACATCTGTAAAACCGGGTGATATCAAGATTGTTGATCGTGATGGAAATAAAGTGATTAATTCAGATGATAAAACAAACATCGGAAATCCATATCCTGATTTTACTTATGGTTTGAACCTAAGTGCTGCATATAAGAACTTTGACTTTAATTGTTTTATAACTGGAGTTGCAGGTAATGATATTTATAATGCCAACACTTTTGATTTAAAAGGAATGAACCGCTTGTTTAATGCCAGCACAGATGTTTTAGACAGAGCAAATGTTGTCAATGGCGTTGTTACCAATCCTTCTGCAACATTGCCAAGAGCTCAAGGTGCAGATATTAACTGGTCTTCTGCAAACCAGCGTTATATAGAAGATGGTTCTTTTACGAGATTAAAAAACATCGCTTTAGGATATACATTATCGGGAGATGCTTTTAAAAGCTATTTCTCAAAAGCAAGATTTTACGTAAGCGGACAGAACCTTATTACCATTACAAATTACTCAGGTTTAGATCCAGAAATTGCACGTGCAGATGCTAATGCGAACTCAGCAGGTATTGATTTAGGAAGGTATCCACAGCCAAAATCGGTGATTTTTGGAATTGATGTTACATTTTAATATTTAAAGACGATGAAAAAAATTAAATATATACTTATAGTACTGTCTGGAGTTTTAACCATAACTTCATGTGACACGGGCGAATTAGAATTAAGCAATCCTAATGCTTTATCGCCTGAAACTTTCTTTAAAACTGAGGCACAGGTGCAGTCTGCTGTAAATGCTTCTTATGCAAATCTTCAGACCAGAGGGCTTTATGGAAGAAATCTTTTCTTTGCGATGGATCTTATGGGGCATGACGCTTTAGGGAACCCGCAGTTAGAAGGTAACAAGAAACCTTTTCAGGATTTTTCTTTTAACGGAGGAAATGATATTATTCAATATTACTGGGAATCTTGTTATATGGGAATCTCCAGAGCGAATTTTGTGTTAGATAACGAGCAGAAAATTAACGCTCTTCCAGCTTCTATTTTATCTCAAGAAAAAAAGAACAAATACTTAGGAGAAGCTCATTTTTTAAGAGCTTACTATTACTTTCTCCTTGTAAAACGTTTTGGTGATTTGCCAATTTATAAAACAAATACTATTGTCGGTAATGCAAGAAGCCCTAAAGCAGAGGCTTATGCTTTGATTGAAGAGGATCTTGTATTTGCATCTCAAAATCTTTTGCCAAGAGGATCAGAATCAGCAGGAAGAGCCAATAAAGAAGCAGCTTATGCACAATTGGGTAAAGTATTGCTATATCAAAAGAAATATACTGAAGCTTTAGCAGCGTTTAATAATGTGACAGGTTTCAGTCTGGAAGATAAAGGGAATTTTTACAACAACTTTATGGAAGAAACGGAACACGGTAAAGAATCGATTTTTGAAATTGAGTTTGATGAAAAAAATGGAACTGGCGATCAATGGGGTGCTGTTGGTGATAGTGGAGGAACAGGCTTCGAGGAGTCAACACTAAGAGGTCAGGAATATGGAAATCTTAGCTGGTATAATGTTTACCCGTCAGACGATCTTTTAGATTCTTATGAAGCAGGCGATAACCGTTTTGGAGATACTTTTTATGTGCCAGGATCGTCTTATTTAAAAGGTACTAAGGTAATGGTAGCAGGTAATTTTACGACTTCTGCTGGTATTAGAAGAGCAGGCTGGAAAAAATATCAAAACTATTACAATAGAGAAGATGAAGCAACAAGATCAAGCATCAACTTTAAAGTAATGCGTTATGCAGATGTGCTGCTTATGAAAGCAGAATGTGAAAACCAAAGAGACGGCGGTTCGCAGACAGCAGCAATAGCATATATCAAAGAAGTGCGCGACAGAGCCAACCTGACAACTAATATTGCTCCAACAAAAGAGGCTGTTTTTGCAGCAATTGTTCACGAACGTCAAGTAGAATTTGCCGGAGAACAATCTCGTTTTGATGATATTATAAGATGGGGTATAGCAAATACTGTATTGCAAGGAACAGGTTTTACTGCTGGTAAAAGCGAGTTATGGCCAATACCAAACAGAGAAACCTCGTCTAATCCTAAAATAAAGCCTAGTGATAATAATCCTGGTTATTAAGGCTTTAAATTTTGGTTAGTTTAAGTTAAGTTAGTTTTTTATAAACAGCGCATTTACTGCGCTGTTTATTGTTTAGAGAAATACTATCGAAGAAAAATCAAATGGCATTTTGAATTAATTGAATCAAAAAATGAAAAATATAAGTAAAATTTTATTGGTGATCATTTCTTGTTTTTTTACAATAAACATAGAAGCGCAAAACCCAATTATTAAAGACATCTTTACAGCAGATCCTGCGCCTCTTGTACACAAGGGAGTCTTGTATCTATATACAGGGCATGATGTAGCAACTCAAGAGGATACTAATTATAAAATGGCTGACTGGCATGTATTTTCGACAACAAATATGAAAGACTGGAAAGATCACGGAGCGCTGCTTTCGCCTAGCACCTTTTCATGGGCAACGGGCGATGCTTATGCTGCCCAATGCATCGAGAGAGACGGAAAGTTTTATTGGTTTGTTTCGACATTTCATAAAAAAGATGAGGTAAGCCAAGGCGGTGCAGCAATAGGCGTTGCGGTATCAGATAGTCCTACAGGCCCTTTTAAAGATGCGATTGGAAAAGCCCTTATAATAAACGAAATGACAACCGATATGAAGTACGGTTGGGATGATATTGACCCGACTGTGTTTGTGGATGACGACGGGCAAGCCTATATGTTCTGGGGCAATGGAAGCTGTAAATGGGTTAAACTTAAAAAGAATATGATCGAGCTAGATGGAGATATTACCACCTTCAAACCTAAAAATTACATTGAAGCGGCCATGGGTTTATAAAAGAAAAGGACTTTATTATTTAGTATATGCCAGTGAAGGTACAAAACCTGAAATGATAGAATACTGCACCGCTAAAAATATTACATGCCTATGGAATTATCAAGGAATTATTCAGGAAAACGTGCAGAATAGTTTTACTACGCATCCCGGTATTATTGACTATAAAGGCAAATCATACTTTTTTTATCATAACGGAAGTTTGCCAACAGGCGGAAGTTACAGACGTTCAATTTGTGTAGATTATATGCATTATAATAAAGATGGCACTATTCAGAAAATAATGCAAACTGCAGAAGGTGTAAGCAGAATCAAGTAAAAAGCCGATTTAATTTTTCTAATGAAACGAAAGATTTCAAAGCATACATTTTTTTTGAATTACTAGTAAAATAATAAAAATATGAACATAGTTATAGCTAAAGATTTTATAAAGAAATACCTGGTTAGAACCCGATTGCTACTATTGATTTTTGCAGTGATGGTTCCGTTTTTAGTTATTAGTCAAAATAAAAAGAAAGCGGATAAATCAGAATTAAAAAGGCCTCAATACCGCAATCTTTTTAAAGAAGCAGGTTATAGCCAGATTGAAATAGACAAGAAACTGGCCAAAGCCTATTATGATATTTTTGAAGGGCCAGATAAAGTTTATTTTGAAGAAGGGGATGCTTTAGGATACGTTTCTGATATCAAAAATAAAGATGCCCGTACAGAAGGAATGTCATACGGAATGATGGTTGCTGTTCAGCTCAATAAAAAAGATGTTTTTGATCGTCTATGGAGATGGTCGGTAAAATACATGCAGCATCAAGATCTAACCAAGAGAAGGTTACTTTGCTTGGAGCGTAAATCCAGAGACTAAAAAACAAAATTCTCCAGGTTCTGCTTCAGACGGAGAATTGTATTATATAACGAGTCTGCTTTTCGCTTCTAATAAATGGGGCAATGATACTGGAATAAACTACTACAAAGAAGCAAGGAGAATACTAGATGCTATGTGGAAAAAAGATGGTACTGGCAATGTGCATAATATTATTAACACAGAACACAAGCAAATTTCTTTTGTGCCAGAAGGAGGAGGCTACAATTGGACAGATCCTTCTTATCATGTTCCTGCCTTTTATGAAATATGGGCCTTGTATGCCAAAGACGGACATGAGCAGTTTTATAAAGAATGTGCCGATGTTTCGCGTAACTTTTTACATAAAGCCTGCCATCATGTGACGGGGCTAAATTCAGATTATACAGAGTTTAATGGAGAACCGCATCCGACACCTTGGATGCCCCCTGGATTCCGTTATGATTCTTGGCGCGTTCCTATGAACATTGCCATGGATTATACTTGGTACGGAAAAGATAAAGAGTGGCAGGAAGACTATGCGAAGCGATTTCAAAATTTCTTAAGGTCTAAAGGATTAGATACTTATGAAGATCAGTTCAATCTCGATGGTTCTACACAAGAGTTTATTCTTCAGGCAGGCTGCCTGTTAAAAAACTAAGACATTCGATTGGGTTAGTGGGAACGGCGGCTACAGCATCATTAGTGAATAAAGACAAAGCCAGTATAGATTTTGTTCATGCGGTTTGGAATGCCAAGCTAGAGCCTTACGAAGACGGTTATTTTGATCCCTATTATGATGGATTAATGTATCTCTTCAGTTTACTGCATCTGAGTGGAAATTACCAAATTATAGCTCCAAAAGGTTAATCAATTTTTAAATCTAAAAATAGGATTACGGCAGATTTAGCGGTACGGCAAATTTTCTTTTTCTAAATCGTATGCTAATCTGCCATAACGTTTTTATGGTAAAAAACTGAGGCAGCTTCAAACGGTGATCACTCAATTAATCCTTGACATCTTTGATTTGATCAAAAGCCAGATTACTGCTGCCTTCGCCTCTTCCGATTTTCTTTTTCATGCCAAGCCATACAAATACTTCTCCGTTCAGCCAACGCGTGCGCTGAAAGGATTGCGATACTTTTATACCTGCTCTTGGTATTTCTTCCTCATGAATATAATAGGGTAATGGTTTTGGAATTTCATCCAAACCTTCGCGCAGAATACTGGATTGCGGCTTGATTTTTTTTGGCGTTTCCTGATCTTTTTCTATAATTCTTAATAAAGAGGCACGCTGTAATTGGATTTCCCTATTATCATTTTTTTTATGTACCGGCACAAATGGGATCCAGTTTTCAGGAACATTGCTCATAGCCTGATAACTAATTTTGGCTGAATAAGGCAATGTTGCAATTGGGGTATTTTTGTTTACGATGTTTTCATGAAATTGACGCACACGCAATGCCGCTTCGCTTCCTTTTTCGCCAATACCTGCTGGAGAAGGAATAACGGTTTCTATTCCCCAGACCATATTCGATATTTCATCCCTTATCAATACAATTTCTTCGATAGGATCACTTTCATGTACTTTCATGGCAGTTGGGGAGAGAAATAGTGTGTTATTTTGTTTTTCTGAATGTAATTTATACATACTCCAACTCATATTCTCTTTGCCTATTTCCTCAGTTGGTTTAATCCAGATGGTTTCTCCAAAGTTGTTTTTCACCGTGAGGCCTTCAATATTGGCCAAAGAACCAATTGGAAGTGTGTACGGAACTAAGAACCAGTCGTTAGCAAAAACCAATCCGAATTCCATTAATAATAGTTTTGAAAGTTCTGTTGTTGAAGGTTTTATATCTCCGAGGTCGGTTTTAGAATCTTCAAATTGCCACCATCTTCGATCCGGCATGCCTTCAAATGCGATGTGGGAAGGTATAAAAGTATCGGTGAATTTGTTGAGTGGCTCTCCTGTGTCATTCGTTTTTTGTTCTTCAATATCAAATACATACCAATCTGGATGTCCTTGATAATATTCAGCAGCAGACAATTTTTTTTCTGTTTTTTCAGCTGTTGCGCTACATTCAAATTGGTATTCTAATTTGTTAGGCAGCCACGCAGTATTCTTTTCATCATTCGGCTGAAGATATATTTTAGCGTACCAGTCTTTAAAGTCATTTGCGAGATCATTGTCAAGTACTGTTTGATGTCCAGGATCGCTTAAAACAATGCCGTCAGATGCGGGTGTGCCCAAAATAATCTTTTCATATAGCGCATAACCATCCATTGCTCTTCCGCTTATAGCGGCATATTGTTGCCACACATTTTTATGAGCATAAATAGCGGCATTATCACGATTATTTGGCGGCATGGTAAAACCATAATTTTCGATATAAATGTCTCGGTAGTTTAGAGCATATTTTTTTAATAATTGTAACCAGTATCTGCCCATTTGCAGCCTAATATCAATGCTTATTTTTTTTTCTTCTCTTTTAAAAGCAATCTTCTTCTGTTCTGTTTTTGCTTCGAGAGGGACATTGTTTTCAAAATTTTGAATGGCATTAGCGGCCGCTTTGTACTTTTGTAAATGCGAACTGGTAATATGAATTTTTGCAAATACAGGAGAACCTGCATCATCGGCTTTAAATTCTCCCATTTGCCATTGTTTGGTAAGCATCCATAATGCATCTCTTACTTCGGCTTTTAATGCACGGTCAAAATTATGGGCGCGTGGCCTTCCTTCAAGTCTATTCCACATCATTACGGTAGGGAATAGCTTTAGCTCAAGCGCTTCTCTGATATCTTTAATAGGATTAACCATTGTTTATTTTTTTATAAATATTATTGTTTTGAGCCAGATTGATAGAAGCCGTAATCCAATGCATGCTTACAGCCATTATGGTCGCAGGAAGAAACTGTCCATATCTTGAACCTTCTATTTGGGCAGGTTCTACAGCACGTTTTTTAGCCATCTCTAGAGTTTCCTCCATAGATTCAATGATATCGTTCCATTTCCAATTTCCGGTTATTTGTGGAGGTGTTACCAAAAACATTGTTTGCGGAGGTTCGCTATTCGGTTGATCATAATGAAAAGCGATTCCAGTTGTTTCTTCATTCGCAGGAATTACTTCTGTCCATTCATCTATTACAATTCCGCATTGTGGTTTGGTGTTATCATAATCTTTTGCAAAATGTGCAGTATAGAGCAACTTATCATTTTTGATGTTAAAGATGTATTTGCCATTTTCATCTTTTTCGGTGGCCGTATCCTCTCTAAATTTTACAGCTAGCCAGCGATCATTGGATTGATAAGGAAATTGTAGGGCAGTAAGGTTCACTTCGACTGTTGGTTTGAATGCATCGGTGAGAAAAACAATGTTTTCCCAATGATGCGCTTTATCTCTCACTCTGGCAACTCCTCCCAGCCAGTCTTCAACTGGAAATAGGCTGTTTTCTGTTGCTTTTATAAAAGATAATAATTGATCTCTATCGGTAAGAGCGTTATTAAATTCGGCGGCAGAAGTACTATTCAGCGTAAAGCGTGGCAATAGTAAAGCTTCATCCCCCAGTATTATTTTTGCAGCTTTTATTAGGGCAGTAATTTTATCGGCATTGACAACTGTCGCATCAGCCTCGGCTATTAAGGCTTTACTATTGATTATTTTTTTCTCAATATATTTTTGAAGGTTGTTTAGCGATACTACAATATCTTCTTTCAATAAAGCCAATTGTAATAGTTCTGTCGTAGTGGTATTACTTTCGGTTACGGTATCAAATGGCACGGTATCGAATACGCTTACCTCTTTAATGGTTGTATTTACATCTGATAAAAAATCAATAACTGTGGTTTTGTTATTTGTTTTTAGTGCTTTAATGTTGTTCAATAAACTAATAAAATCGGCTTTCTTAGTATCAAATGCGGTTTTATAAGCAGCCAATGGTAAAACTGGAAAAGTAGAAACAGATGAAATTTGTTGTTCTGCTTTTTGAAGTAATTCTATTTTTTCGTCAGGATCGGCTGTTGTAGTATAAGCCGACATGATGAGTTCTGCTTCAATTAATTTTTTATTCCATCTTTCTATCAGAATATCTAGTTTGGTAAATACATTTTCATAAATAACAGCTACGCCGCTATGAATAAAGCCAATTCCTGTTTGTACGTTATCAAAAAGTGCTGTTTTTAAATACTGCGTAGAAATATCTTTTACCAAGGTGTCAAAATGGATAAAATTAGACGCATACAGCTCTAGATAGTTATCATAGGTTGATTTTAAAGTATTAATGGTTGAAGGTACACCTATAGAGTTAATACTATTTTCAAATGCAGTCAGGATCGTAGCTTTGTTAGCAGGATTTGGGTCAGCAAGATAGTTTTTGAGATCAGATTTTAATTGTATAATGATGTTGTCTTTAATGGATGGGTCAGTTATGAGTGTTCCAATATCATTAGAAAGTTGTGCCGAAATGCTGGTAAACGAATGTGTGTTGGTGCTAATATTTTCTAAACTTGTTTTGACACTATCAAAATCAATATCTATTAAATTTTCTACCGTTGTCTTCAATCTCACATCATCGAGATTAGTTGGTGTTGCAGATTCTGTTGATAATAGCACCTGAGTTGGAGTTATTGCTTTTGATCCGATCAATATTTTGCGTAAGCTTTTTATTAGGGCAGCCAATTCAAAGAAAGAAACATTCGCTTTATTTGTTGTATTTACAGCTTCGGTATAATTTATTTTTATGGTTGTTTTTGGATGATTTGATTTGGTGTAACGTACGAAATTCAATATTCTATCATCCAATTCGGTCATTGATTGTTCGGTATCTGTGTTTAATACGTATAAAAGATCAATTGCTTCCAGTCCTAGTTCTTTTTGAGAAACGGTGATCGGAATATCGGCCTGAAGAGGGGTACTGTAGACTACATTACAGATCACATTTTCTGGCGCTGGTAAATTTTCGATAAGCCATTTGTTAATAGCAGGCTCGGCTTTTACTCGGGCTATTGCACCTGAAATTGCCGTTGCATCACTATCGAACTGAATAGCCATTCGATGTGTAAGGGTTACACCGCTTCTAGGGGTGTTGATAATGTCAATATCGGGCGGATAATCTCCTTTGCTAAATGCATTTGCGTTTCCGGATGCTCTTTCAAAATTTCCCTGCACTACCTGATAGACTTGTTCTGCCATTACAAGATCGGATATCGCATCGTTGATATCGATAATGTAGTCGAGTTCTTCTTTTATTGCCTTAGCTTGATCTGGAGTGGCCGTGGGTAAATTAAAAGTTGATGCTAAACCGAAAGGATATGCCTTAACAGAGGCTTCTCTGACATAATTAATGAACTTTAATCCATCAAGAACATTGTTTGCCGCTATCATTTCTTCATTTTCTTCAGGTTTTGATTTAGTGTCTATAAGATTATCTGCCACCAACGGAAAGACTTTTCTTAAAGGCAAAATAAATTTATCTACTTCACCTTTACCAAGACTGTATTTGTCATGTAATCCTCTTTCAAATTGATAGCCAAGTAATGCCGCAAGAGGCTGACCATTACGCATGCCTTCTAAAAAATTAGCGGCTACACGCACTCTGTCTGATGTGAGGTTTATAGCAAAAGGATTGCCACTGCCGGCATCTTTGTTGCTATCATAAGCGTTCCGCAAAATAGCAGCGGTGGCGGCTTGGTCTAAGGAAGGTGCATGTATGAAACCAAGATTTTTGCTGTCTGATTGAAGCGGAGCAATGTTCTCCTTATTGAATATTTCATTCAGTTCTGGTGTAAGCGTTTCGTTGGTAAGTAATTTATTTTGTGGCTCGACATCCAGCAACCAGCCATAGGCGCCAAGATAGATGCCTTTTGAAGGCTGAGTATTTTTGCTGTTTCTTAAACGTTGTTCCGTAAGTTTGTATTGTACCAAACCTGTTTTCCATGCATCAATTCGATAGCTGCAGCAGTCTAGATGTTCGGTTAATAAACGTTCTAATCTTGCGGTTGGTGTTTTCTCCAGTATTTTCAGAGCATCAATTGTTTCCTTCAATTGTTCAGTCTCTGCCAGATTGTGTAAAATATTGGGTTTCTGGATATAATCTATTAATTTCGTTGTAGCATCTCCAGTGATAGTAGGATAGGTATTGAACAAATGTTCGTATTTACTTTTTCCGATACCTTTGGCTTCTACATGTAAAAAATCAGGATCTTTAAATACTTTTCTGCTGGCAATGAGATTGTTTGTTGCCAACACATTTGCCGCTGCATTGGATTGTGATTGGGTAAGCGCGTGTTTTAAAAGTAAATAGAGTAGTGCTGTTGGGGCTTCTTGATCACCAAAATCATCTCTGCGTACTGTGTCGCCCGCTGTTGCAGCCAGCCATTCGATATAATTCAATCCGTTTGCACTATAGGGACGGATAGGAGACGTTTCTGAATCGGGTACGTCATCAATAAATGGGCCGCTCAATAGATTAGGACGACTCAGAAAGAATTTTTCAAGTATAGGAACGGTGTCAATTCCAAGCTCATTTAAAATTTGCTTTGCTTTTTCCTGCATTTTCTTTTCAAATTTTGGTGTTAAAAGAAAATGATGTTGCAGATTTAACTGATTATGCATTTGATTTTTCGACTGTGCATAGCGCTGATGAAACTCAACTGAATTGGCATTCAATGCTAGAATTTTTAATAATAGCTTGTGGGCATCATCTGTTGTTTTACCTATATGTGCGACATCTATTAATAATTCATCCCAAGTGCTATCCATTTTCATCAGCCATCTGTGAAGTCTTGGCAGAAATGGTGTTCTAATGTTGTTGGATAAGTCTGTGTTATCGTCTCTTCCTAAGAAATTTAACTTGGAACAGACCGATATTGGCAGAATTCCATAAGGCTGTTTTCCGATTCGTATGGCCGGTATAGCGACCTCGTCCAGAAACGAACCCAGAGAAGAATGCTTTGGTCGCTTCGATATCCCTGTCGGTGAATAATGGATCCATCATTTCATCCATAAAATAGCCCAACGTTGCTGGAAAAAGTGCCGTATTCATAGCATAAGCTTCTAACTGATCTTTACCATTGGCATTTTTTACATTTTTTAATATGGCAGGATCTATTCCAAGGCAATCAGCCAGTTTTTCGCCATCTGATTTTTTATCTGGTGTATCTGCCGAAGCAAAATCTTCAGTATTGCTAAAAAACGAATCAAAACTATCATCGCCATTATCAGTCCAAGTGTATGCAGCAGGTGCGTCTTCAGTGTTATTTGTAGGTGCTCCCTGTTTTATTAGTTCAAGACCATTTTTGCTGTAAAAATGATCCGTAAATAAGGTTTCCAGTTGTTCTTGGCCATCAGCTTCATCAGAGGTGAATCTTATGCCTGTAACAAATAATTTTTTAAAACCGGTTTGCGCTTCCTCAGGTGTAAGGTCTATTTTTGTTGCCATTCCAGCCTGTTCTGCTTTTTCAAAATCTACCATCCAGCTCAATTCATCATTGAGAATAAGGTTTTTATCATCATCTTTCTTAAGCTGGTCATCGCCTGTTAAAGAAGGATCCACACTTACAGCCAAATGATCTTTGACAGGGTTATTAAACAGGATTGTTTTTTTTACATTTCCATCAAAGGTGGTTACTACAAACTTATTGGGCAGTCCCATTGTTTTAGCCGACTGTGTCCAAGAACTATTTTTAGCGGTATAATCAGGAAGATCGATTTCAGAAATTATGATTTTACTACCGTCTTGTTCTTCAGGTATTTCATCAGTAATATTTTCCGGAATATAGTTTTCTTGTATTGATGTTGCTGTAGCAGAGTTTGTTGCTACGGTTAAAATTTCTTTTGCCTTATCAATTTTTACAGCGTCGCCTTTGGCAAACCAAATAGCTGACCAATATTTTGTTGCGGCATCTTTTTCTGCCGAGCTTAAAGAAAGGGAAGAGTTTACTACAAATATTTTATATGCCGCGCTAGGTCTTACAGTTTTTGTATTGGCAGGTTTATACTCTTTTATAATATAAGCAGAACGCCCCGTACCATGACTATTTACTAAGCTTCTCCAAGCCGCTTTTTCATCTGCTTTTATGCCGCCTGCTTTCCACATTTCTATCCAAAAAGCTTTTGCATTTTTCAATTCAGATTCAGATAACAGTTCTTCTTTACTATTGATATTACAATCATCGGGATAAACTCGTAACCAAAGCTGTTTTTGATTGCCAGTTGATTTGAATCTTGTTTCTAAACGTAACGGAAACATCAGAATAGGAATGTTGTCGTTTAGTTCTGTGATCTTTTTTATAGGATCAAGTTGCGCTAAAAAAGCATTCGTTATCTTTTCGTAGTTGGCTTTAATCGATTTTTTTGAATCTCTTAGCTCTCCAATATCTTTTATTATTTGGTTTCTTTGTTTTTCATTGAATAACTTCTTCGATTCGCGTTCTTGTTCATTTAGACTTTTTAGTTCTTCCTTTTCATCAGCATTCAATTTCTCCAATGCAGCTTGCGCCTTTTGAATTTCAATATTCACCGCAGCCGACTGTTTTCGGTTACTGTTTTGTGCGTCCTGTATGTTTTTTAGATCACTCATAGTTAAAGTTATTTGGGTAACATTCGGCTAGCATGTACTCCAACAAGTACTGGAACCTGATAAAGGATATAGGCAAGTTCAGCGGCATTGGTGTCAGGAGACCATCTTGCTTGCACATCATCTGGGTGTTTTATATTTTCCTGATCATCAGCATTGGGTGTTTGTAAGGTCACTGTTTTATTCATTTCAATACAACTTCCGTCAGCCGTTTGAATGTCTTTCCAAGAAAGGTTGTTCCAGTTTACAATTTTTTCCACTCCTGCCGCATTCTTCGCTTTTTCAATGTCTAGTCCAAAGCGCAGTTCGCCTGGTCTTTCTTTTATGACAAAAAACCAGCCTGGATCATCCGTTATTGAAGTTGGATTTAATTTGCCTCTTGCTTCCTCGTCATCAAGATCAAATCCAAAAAAGTAAATATCAGGTTCTACTTTTGCTTCAAACAAGGGCGTTTTGATAATAGATTGTGGTGGATTTTTTTCCTCCTCTGCAGAAAGTTTTGCAAAAATCCTTTCTTCACTTACGCTTCTGGGTTTTGGAGCGGGCTGGTCTGGTATAATAGTTTGATCAGGTCCCCAATCTGCTTTATGTGCATATATTACTGCTGTTGGGTATTTTTTCAGTAATTCTCCTCTTATCACTAATACTAATTGTGTTTTCCCGCTTATTAGTGCCCTTTGGTTATGCTGACCCAGTTCATTTTTCAATGGAGAGTCTGCTTGCGAAGGAAAAACTTTTGCAGTATTAATTTTTGACCATTCGTGTATTTTGGGAATATCTCTTAATTTTTCTCTTAATTCTTGTGCTGAGGTTTCCGATTCAGGTTGTGGTGGCAAGAAACTTTGTACGTCCCAGAATTGTCTAAAATAGGAACCTCTTTGATCGGTTGGATATTCTCTCCACAATAATTCTCTTGACATTTCATGATTAATACCAACCATATAAGATTCAATAAACTTTTGGTTGTTTTCTAAAAGTGTAATGCTATTCTGTTCAATAAGGTTGATATTTGGCAGAAACAATTCTGAAGACATTTCGCTCAATGGCTTATACATCGGGATATCGATCTCCGGATATACCATTACTGGTGCAAATTGTTCGACCATATTGGTGGTTATACGAGCCGGGATAGTAATACCGTGATGGGTTCTCTTAGGAATAGTAATAACGGGATTTAGCAAGTTTACTACTGAAGTGGTTAAATCTTTTAAATCCACCGGTTTGCGTATAGGATCTGGATACTTAATACTTATCAATGTAAAAGCATCTTTTAGAGCAGTTTTAAATTTAATTGCTTCTTCACTGTCTGTACTGCCAGTTGTTGGTGTATAAGTGCTTCCGGGTAATGTTATAACAAAGCCAGGACTAACAGGATATTGGTCTACTGCAGCAGGCGTTTGACTGTCTTGTGTTACAGCGGCGGCGGCCATAACATCGTTATTCCATTTTTTTAATTTTAGATAGAACCATACCAATGCAGCTCCTATTATTCCCAATACCACAGATCCGCTTAACGATGCGGCGAATAGTAGCATGAATAAGAAAAGCAATATCAATAATAACAGAGGCAAAAACTTGAACCACTTGTATTTCTTTAAGAGCTCTACAATCAATTGCGGAATATCTGTTGGTGCCATCTCCTCGGCCAGGTCGGTGAGGTTTATTGCGCCTTCGGGATCTGTTTTTGGCGGTGCAATAACAACTTCGCCGTTGTTTATTCTATCTATTAAATTATAAGGCGTAACAGTATCAGAAAAGTTTAGTTTCTTCATAAAACCGCCTCGAGTTCTTGTAATGCTACGAAATTTGCCCGAAGTCATTACAGCTGGTATCGTACTTTCTGATATGGTTTGATAGACAGTAAGGTTTTTGTAGATAATCCTTTTTTGAACGGGTGACGTAAACATAAACGCTTTTTCGGTAATCAGCGGCGTCAGATGTTTGTTATAATATTTTAATGATACCTGCAATGCCAGTTGTGCAAATCTGAACTTGTTGTTAATCTCTGTTACACGACCTACTTGCTCCCAAGCCGCTTGCATATATTCTTCCTGATTTTTCTGAATAACTTTAGTTCCTATTCCTGCAGCGGTTCTAAATCTGGGATCAAGGTTTAGCTCATGTATCCAGTTTTTATTGTTGGGAAGGTCTGTACCATCGCTGGTTTTCAACAAACGCTGCTGTAGTGCGTGCCATGTGCCATATAATGGAGAAGTGATTACCGGATCTGGATCACCTTTTGTAGGATCATCTTCTGAAATAATTCCAGCATCAAAATTTACCTGCTCCATATTATTTGCTGCAATGCTATAATCATCAGAAAGATTTATTCTTGCGGCCATAGCCTTGGTAAATTGATGCGGATAGGGATGTTCATCCCATTCATCATATTTTTTTGCAATTGCTTTATCGGCGGGCTTCATCGAATCGAAAGGCACTCTTAGTGCACCACCGAGTTTTAAAATATGATGGAGTTCAGGGTCATTTATCGGAGGAAGATTAGAGCCTGGATGTATCACATCTATATCTCTTACTCCAATACTTTTATCAGCAAGCTTTGGCTGTAATAGATTTACTAAATATTCGAAGTCACCCATATTACCTGTTTTGAAATGCCAGCGATGGTAATACGGAAATTCGGAAACGTTGCTGTCATCCCATGCACATTTACTTGCTACTAATGTTGAAGGAATTTCGTAGTCTAATCCAGCAAGTCTCCCGCTTTCAAAAGTGGGAATAAGAAAAGCATAGTATCCAATATTGGGTTCCAGTTTTCTTGGACAAATAATTCTAGAGTAGGCATTATCAGGATTTTTATTAATTAAATCATTAATAGCATTAGTAATATTGTCTGGATTTGCAGTGTTTGCGACTGCTCCATTAGAAAGATCGGTATTTATGTGTACGTGCGCCCATGCCCAAAGTTCTGATGATTTCGGGAAAATATCGGCAGTGTTTTTTCCGCTTTTCAATTTAAAGAAAGGCAACGGTTTATCTTTCATATTCTGTCCATCCTCAAATTCATCTTCTTTTAGTACGACGAGTGTGAGCCAAGGACGAAGTCTATTTTCAAAAGGTCTTGCGGGCGTGTATCGCCATGGAAAATCTTCTTCGTAAAATTCGATATAAGGTAAATAATTAGGTTCAAAATTTGTGATCCAGTTTCTGGGTTCTGTTTTTACAATTGCCTTGCTATCTATGCCTACAATATCACCAGGTCCATAAAGTTGAATTTCTTTAGCTGGTAATATTCTGTTGTCTTCCGTTTTTCCATCTACTTTTATTGCTTCAATTTCGAGTGCTACTTTTATAGAGGCACGCAAAAGCACAGAACTATCATTGTCGGATTTAATGATATTGTTAGATAATCCTTGGCGTAACCATGGTAAAAAAGAGTAGTTTGCTAATGTTTCGCTCATGATGATTGTAATTCATAATTAGGAATAATTTGAAGCTCCTTTTTCAGTCCTGGCTGTCTGGCAATTTGCTCCTCCATATAGGTCTGCGCCATGATCTCACTTTCAAATGTTGCGTGCGCAGTATGTGCCTTATTGTTTGATTTTAAGGCTACCGTATAACCTTCTTCTTTTATAGAAATTTTTTCTGCAAAAGGCTGCATTTTATTCAAATGAGATTTAGATAAAGTAGACTTAGACACGCTGTTTCCTTTTAGGAAATGATTGAACAAGGTGCCGATTTCCATAAAGAATCTTCCTTTTCTAAATGGTTTTATAGGTTCTTTATCTATAATAGTAATTTCATACGCGACATTTTTTCGTACAAATTTTCCATTTTTGATAATGGTATTACTCAATGATATTTGAACGCCGTTTGGCATTTTTTCGAAAGAAGGCTTAGACAGTTTTTCTGAATCGGTAAGGTTTTGATATTGTGCTCGGGCGAAGTTGTCGTTCACTTCTGTGATTTTTAGTTCATTGTCATCACTAGTTGCTTTTTTAATAGTGATTTTTTGTACATCATTTACTTTTTGACTTCCTACTTTATCAATTTTTACCTGTAATGGCAATATTTTTTGTTGTACTACCAGTGATCCTGCAGGATGTAACACAAGAGGCGCTGTTGCCGACTCTTCCATTTTTCGAAGTGATACTAAAAGATTTTTGTTATTTGATAGTATAGTACTCCAGTATTCTCTTTTCTGTAAATCGTCGAGAAATTTTTGATAGATAGCCACTTCTGGTATGGCTGTGTTTTTTTCTTCTCCCCAAGTAACATCAAAGTCGGCAGATATTTCGAAGAACAAGATAGAAACACTACCAGTACCTTTCGCTCTCCATGGAGTTCGTGCCCTTCAAGAGACATTCTTACCCTTACACTTAATATATCAATACCAGCGGCACTAAGTTTGAAGCTGGCCGATACTTGAATAATAAAATAGAATGGACTGAACTGGAACAAGGCATCAAAACCAATATTTCCTTCTATGACACATGCTCTAAGATCAAATTTTATCTCTGCCTTAGCACCAAACTGTACTGTGTTGGATGTTACTGCCTGATAACATTCTACTCGTATCAAGGCAATGCCTGTATTTAGGATAGTGAGAGAAAGGCGTTTCATGGTGGGTAATGAAAGCGGGGGAGGTGTGTATGACGGATGAAAACCTCCAACACTCAATAAAAAATCAGGTTCATCGCCCCATTTCAAACGCACTGCCATATCGCCTTCCAGAGTCATAGTAAGAATAAATGATTCATAGAGACTCGCATCGAAGGTTAACATTTTCTTGTCAAAATCGATAGTTCCCACAAATAGAACCTGTATTTGAACCAGTGGTGTTTGCTCTGTTGGCAATGCTACTTTAAGTACTCCCAGAATAGCAATATTGCCAGGTATTTCAATAATAATGCCTAATGAAAGTGTAATCAAAGTTGGCGTTCCCCAGCCTATTTTTCCCATGGGGCCAATTAGAAATCTTTCTTCATAGGGAGGGAATATCGATTTTAGGTCACTAATAATTCTTGGCGCGTTGGCAATTACATTTTGTGGAAACATGATGCTGTTTACAGCTCCAGTGCGCACGGCATTTCTTAATGGATCCAACAGCATGGTTCTATTCAATCCCAATAATCCGCCAACAGCATTCAATGTGAACCCATAACCTAGTTGAAATGGAGGAAAGAATTCTGCCGTGATAATAATAAGCATTGAAAAACCTTTACTGCCATCTGGCATCTTTGTCGTAATCAAGCCTATTGCTTTTGCAGAAATAAATCCTGCAATTGTCAGTTCTAGTACACCTGCGTATTCTTCTTTTTCAAAATCAAAAAATAAGTAACCGCCGCCAATGACTGCTCCAGCATTTACAGAAAGACCCAGTCCATTTGGTGGCTTAAAACCAAAACCAAGATCAAAAGGCCCCATATTTCCACGGTTATTTTCGGGGAAACTTAAATTGGTGCTCACTCCAATATTTTCTACAACCACTGTAAGCGGACCCAATTCGCCTTTAAAGTCGGCACTTACAGATATAGGTATTTTTCGGTCTTCAATTTTTATTTCGATGGTTATACCGCTAATTTCAATAGGCGCCAACGAAATATGGATGGGCAATTGAATCTGTATTCCTGCACTTCCTTTAAAGTAAATGCCATTTTTGGTGGAATATCCTACAGTAAGATCGAGAGGAACTTCTATAGGATCCAACGGCAGTACAGAAGAAATAAATCCATCTCCACCGCCTAAATCTATTACCACACGTGAATCTTTAACGGCAATTTCAATAGTAAAATCATTGCCTTGCTGGTTTACCTGAGCTTTACCAGTTAATTCTATGGCTCCTATTTCGAGTCTGGTAGATTCTGGCGCACCTAATTGTACCAGATGTTCTGGCCGATATTCGAAAAGTTACTTCAATACTACCATTAATAGCAGAGGCAGCAGTAAGATCAAATAAAGTTATGGCCGTTTTGGGTCTTATTTCTACCCCTGTTGTTTTATCTATTTTAAGTCCGCCCTTAATAAGTAAGGAAAAATTTTCGTTGATTACAATTTCTGTTTCAGCACTTCCGATAAAGAATGGTGATACAGCCAGCCCCGCGTTATTTGGAGTGCTGTCTGTGGCAATTGGATACACTTCCAGTCCAGCTTTAACCGTATCAAGATCAAAAAATGGAACATACAAAGCATCACCACTTAAACTATATTGTGAAGTAATATCTCCAGTAGGCATATAAACGCCAGTTTGTATTTCTAGCGCATTTAGTAAATGTTCAATATTTTCTATTAATAATTTACCATCATAAGTTGGTGTACCCCATCCGTAAACAATTTCTGGTATGCGATGTGGTTCTTGTAGAAAAATGATTAATCTTTCCCATTCAATGCGATATTGTTTGTAGGCAATATGTGCAGGCAATGCCGCTGGTTGGTAACTATTATCAAAAATACCAATGAAGAGGAAGAAAGCAGAAATTTTTGGATGTTCATACTGCATATGCCGCATGATCGTATAATCAAGAAGCTGTCTAGGAAACTTTGTGCCAAAATCAGCTAATGTTGCGCCAAGACCAAGATTATCTTTGATGGAGTCGAAATCGGTTATTACATTTTTTAGCGATCCGATAAGCGAGCTATAATCGGAAGTATTACTAAGATTAATGGAAGAAAAGCTATTGATAAATTTAAGAGGAGACGAAGAAAGGTCTGTACTTTCAGGAACATTCCAACCCAAGTTGCGAAGGAAGTATAAGGTGGTTTGAGGAGACTTTACAGGATTACCTATATCATTGAGCACACCATTGATGGCTTGTCCTAGCTCTTCAATTAATAACTCAAATGTACTTTTATCAGTCGCCATTTTTTAATTATTTTAAGGTCTTGGGTAAAAAGTTCGATACAAAGCTTCTAGCAGTGTTGGGTCTATCTTTTCTATGATTGCATATTTACATACATAACAAAAATCATTATCATAACTTGTACTTTTCATTCTGCACGATCCTGCAGGAATATATACACCGCAGCCTTCTCTGGCTCCCCCTTCATATAAACCTATAATTCGTTGCGGATAGCGAATACCATTTCTTACCGATACAGGTGGATACTTCGTAGATCCGTCAAAACCAATGTTGGCGCATACGGTACCTGCAGGTCGCTCCCATAGTGGTTTGAGGTTGGTTTGCATATAAGTAAAGGCATCGGTGCCGATTAATTTTTCTGAGCTGCCGGGATAAGCGTCTTTGTACCATTTGGCCTTGCTGGGGTCAAATACATTCGTAACAGTATCAAGCACATCTCTCCGTGTTACAGCATTGGGACGTACATCAGTACCATCAAAATGGCCTGCTGTAGTTGCGATGGCTGGTGTGTTTATTTCAGAATATTCATCTATAAGTCTAAAGTGCGAATGGCCTAATTCATGCATGCTCACGGCAGCAAGATTATTATAATTATTTCTTGGAGTGCTTGGAGTATGGTCTATACCCGCAACAGAAGTTGATAATCCTTGAAAACCGGGCTGATCGCCTAAACAGACCATTGCAAAATCGCGATGTCCGCCTCCACCATATTTATCATCATTTACCAATACAATGACTAATGCATGGTCTTTTCCTGTAGAGGAAGACATACCACTTGGAGGAGCAGCCCAACATTGCGGTATTAAATTATCTGCCACAGCTTCAGAAGGTAAGGTAAGCGTAGCAATAAAATCCATTATTAAGGTTTCATCGCCGGTTTTAGGCCGTATAAGTCTAGCCATTGGCGTTCCGTTTATCAGAAAACCATAAGTTAGTCCCAATGCATTTGATTTTTGCATCATAGTGCCAACAGCCGGTCCAGCCGTACCAGGATTGTCTGGAACTGTTATTCCGTTAGCGTCGACAGGAACGGCACATGAAATACCCGAGCTCGGTGATGGCGTAAATGCTTTAAAAATATTAAAATGTTCTCTAACTCCTCTAAGATTAAAAGGAGCCTTTCTAAAAAATCGGGCCACAACCTCGTTTATGGTTCTGTCAAAAAGAGCTCTGTCGCCTGCGCTAAAGCCATCGCCTAAAAAAAGAAGATTTTTTTTGTCCTTTGTTGCGCCATTATAGATAATGGTTTCAAGTGTTATACCTGCAGGGATAGGAGTCGGCATATTAGTTTCTTTTAATTAATAATTAAATTGAAAATCATATATCCGTGTCATTTATTTAATCCTAAAATTATAATGAAAATGCAAATTGATTTGCAGTATTCAAACAAATCATATTTTAAAAATATCATTTTGTTTGAACTATAATTTTTCAAAAAAAAAACACTGAAATTGTATATACAAAAATTAGATTATTTAAAAAGATGGCTTTATAAAATTTTGTATATGAGGCAGTTATAGAAGTAAAATTTTTGCTAAGATAAAAAAAAAAGAAAGATCTTCATTTTTTTTAACAACTGATTACTTACCAGCAAAATTTTTATTTTATTGATTCCTCTTTTTACTGAAGAAGAACTATTCTTTAAATTAGGTTATGGGAAAATTGAAAACGGACACATCGTAGGATGCAGATGCCATGGTAAAAGGGCTTTACATTTTGTATTAGATAAGCAATACAAAAAAAGCCGCCTGTATTTAGGCAGCTTCCTTTTAAAGAGGGTATCAACTATTCTTTATCATAAGTGTCTCTTTCCTCTTCAATATCTTCATCTTCATCCAGATCATTATCTTCATCTTGACTTTCATCATCATCGGATCGATCATCTTCTTCATTCAAAGCAAGATTAGTACCGTAGTCTGGTTCTGGATTTTCTGTTAGAGAATGATCTGCTGGAGGTGAGTCAATATCAGGATCTTCATATTGTCTTCTGTCATTTTGAAAATACTGGTCTTCCTGACCATTCTTTTCCTTTTCATCTGTACTCATAATAATTAATTTTTAGCGGCGTTTTTTTTTGTATCAGCCGAAGTTTTCGATTCCTCTTTTGAATCTTTTTTAGAATCGCTTTTAGAAGCACTTTCTTTTGTATCAGTTTTTTTATCTGATGACTTAGCACTGTTAGTGCTTTTCTTTGTGTTTGAACTTTTCATATCTATTTGTATTTAAATTATTTATTGAGGTAAATGTAGAGTTGATATATGGTTTGATTTTATACTTAAGACTATTAGTAATTATATAATTAACAGTAGGTTATCTCTTTTTTTATGTAATTACCTTTGCATAAAATCTTACTGTTAGTTTATCAGATTATTTAATCTGATTTTTATATTTAATACGTGAGATTCTTATATCATTTTAAATCTTGTCGTTTTTGTGTCTATATTCCAGATTATTTTAACTAAAAAATTTCATTAAATGATGGAGATAAAACAATCGAGGCAAATGTATTGGGAAGAAGGGACGTTTTTTACATGCAGCATCATGTGTGTTACATGATTTACAGTCAGTTGTTTATGATACAGGATCAAAAAAAACATCTGCATAGTGTACAGATGTTTTTGGTTTAATTAAAAAAGTTCGAATAAAATTTATTCGGCAGCTACAATATTTACTTTATTTAGTGCTACGTCGTTTAGTACGCAATCGGCTTCTTTTTCTTCTGAAAGAGTTTGTGTTAATAGTTTTGCAGTATTGTTTTCTCCAAGTGTTTTGGCAAAAGCGACTAAAGTTCCGTATGTTGCAATTTCATAATGTTCAATTTTTTGTGATGCGGCAATTATTCCGGCATCTCTAACCGCTCCTGGAGTTGTTTCTAAAAGAATACTATCGCCTTCTTTAAGAAGACCCGCCATTGCTTCGCATTTTTTTCCTTCCGCTTTTTCGCCTAAAAGATCAAAAACTTCTTCTAGTCTTTTTACTTGGTTTTTAGTTACATCAAGATGCTCTAAAATCGCGCTCGCAAGTGCGGGAGAAGTGGCGTTGTCTGCCATTTTTGGTAAGGCACCTACTAATGCATTTTCTGCCCAGTAAATGTCTTTAAGACTGTCAATAAAAAGTTCTTTCAGTTCTGTTGCAGCGTCTGAGGCTGGTTCAACAAAATTGTTTTTAACGGCTTTGTTTTCTGTGGGTTTTTCTGAATTTTTCATGTGTTTTTTTGATTTAATTGTATAAGTTTGGTTCGCGTTCCCAAAAACGGTGTAGGGTCATTGCAGCGATAAAATCTTGAGCAAATCCTTCGGTTGCGACATCGCTGGTCAAAATAATTCCTCCATCTTCATTTGTAATTTTTGATGCAAAAGGGGCACTGCTTATAATTTCTGAAGCTTCGCCATCTGCACCAATTACTTTGCAATGCTTGTAGGCATCATTAAGGAATTCGAATAAATCGTCATTTTCAGCCAATGCATTCAATCCTAATCCATGTGGAATGTAAACTGCATCAAATAATACAGATGAAGCAGTTAAGAAACTAAATTCTGCAGCAATTGCACCGTCAGCATCTGTTATGATAGATCCAAGATGAGGTGCTATAATGCATCCTTTGGCATCTTCTTTTTTAAGTGCTTTTTTGATATTCAATACAGCCGCTTCAGAAACTCCGTCAGAACAAATAATTGCTACTTTTCTAGACGCAATCGTTGGTGAATTCGTTGGATTTTTAATCATACTCAATGCTTCAGAAGAAGAAACAGAAGATTCAACTGTTTGCGATTCTTGAGGTTCGCCTTCGTTTTCTGGCGATACACCTTTATTAATCGGTGTTTCCAAAATTGGAGGTACAGTAGCTCCAAGTCCAATTGCTACTTTTTCAGCAAGAGTGGCATCAATTTGCGAAAGCAGACCTAACACTCTAACGCGAATAGCAGTAGTTTCTACTTTTCCAAGTTCAAAACGTAGTGCTTTTACAATATGGCTTTTTTCTTCTGGCGTCTGGCTGTTGAAGAATAATTTTGCCTGCCCGAAATGATCGTTAAAACTTTCACTTCTTTCTCTTACTTTATGAGCATCAACTCGTTCGTTGAAACTTGCAAAACCTCCTTCTTCAATTTTAGCCTGATACGGACAGCCTCCGCCAAGTGAATTTGGATGATAACTTACACGCCCTTTATTGATTTCCTGACGCATGTGTCCGTCACGTTGATTGTTGTGAACGGGAGCAACACTTCTATTAATTGGGATTTCATGAAAATTCGGACTTCCTAATCTAGAAAGTTGTGTATCGGTATAAGAAAATAATCTTCCCTGTAAAAGAGGATCATTACTAAAATCGATTCCCGGGACGATGTGTCCTGGATGGAAAGCAATCTGTTCTGTTTCTGCAAAGAAATTATCAGGGTTTTTGTTTAAAACCATTCGGCCGACAATAGTAACGGGAACTAATTCTTCTGGAACCAGTTTGGTTGGGTCTAGAAGATCAAATTCGTATTTGTTTTCGTCTTCAGCAGGAATTACCTGAACGCCTAATTCCCATTCTGGAAAATTTCCCGTTTCAATAGCTTCCCATAAATCTTGTCTGTGAAAATCTGGATTCTTTCCTGAAATTTTCTGAGCTTCGTCCCAAGCAACAGCGTGAGTTCCTAATTTGGGTTTCCAGTGGAATTTTACAAAAACAGATTCTTCCTGTTCGTTGATTAGTCTAAAAGTGTGTACTCCAAAACCTTCCATCATTCTGTAACTTCTCGGAATGGCACGATCAGACATAACCCACATGATCATGTGCATGGATTCTGGCATCAATGAAATAAAATCCCAAAAAGTATCATGCGCAGATGCAGCCTGCGGCATTTCATTGTGTGGCTCTGGTTTTACAGCATGGATAAGGTCTGGAAATTTAGCAGCGTCTTGTATAAAAAATACAGGAATATTATTAGCCACTAAATCATAAATACCTTCCTGAGTATAAAACTTAACGGCAAATCCTCTGGCATCTCTGGCAAGATCTGTAGAACCTCTTGATCCAGCAACGGTAGAAAATCTTGTAAATACAGGAGTCTTAAGACCTTTTTCTTTTAAGAAACCAGCTTTAGTCAATTCCGGAATTGGATTTGTAACTTCAAAAAATCCGTGAGCTCCTGAACCGCGCGCGTGCACAATTCGTTCCGGAATTCTTTCGTGGTCAAAATGCGTTATTTTTTCCCTAAGAATAAAATCCTCGAGTAGAGAAGGACCTCTTTCGCCTGCTTTCAGCGAATTATTATCATCATTAATTCTAAGGCCTTGATCTGTAGTCAGAAATTTATTTGTGCCATCTGATTTGTTGATTGATAAATCGCGTTGTTTTTCGTCTTGAAAATTTTTCATAAAATATCATATTAGTTAAATACCTTGAAATTTTGAAGAATCAAAACCCTTACTTACAGATTTATAGTTAGTTAGAGTTGTGATTTTTCTTTCTATCAAAAGTATATTATACTAATGTGACGTTTTTATACTTTTACAATTTATAGTTCTACAATTACCAGTAATTCAGATAAATAAAAATAAATGAGATTGTTTTTTTTAAAATTTAGCTTTCAAGTAACGGAAGATAGACATTAACTGTTGTTCCTACAGAAGGTTTGCTTGAGACTTTAATAAAACCGCCATGATTAGAAACAATTTTTTGCACCAAAGCCAGCCCTAGTCCGCTTCCATATTGCAAATCATTGCTTTCAAGTTTATAAAAGGGAGCAAATATCAATTTCTCAAAATCATCATTAAAGCCTATTCCGTTATCACTTACATAAAGCTTTATAAAGTTAATTTTAGAGTCAGCGCCTAATTCTATAATTTCTTCAGATTCGGGATAAAAGATGCCAATTTTTATTTCGGGCGCCGTATCCTTTCTGGTATATTTTATTGAATTGGAAATTAAATGCCTAAGCAGCAGCTGTATTTGTGGAGCTATAATTGCAATTGTTGGAAGAGGATCATTTGTTATAACAGCATTATACACATTAATTGCTCTTTTTAAATCACTTACTGTTTTTTTGAGAAGGATATTAAGATCTGTCTTTTTAAATTCTTTTTTAGAAAAGTTTATTTTTGAATAATCTATAAGGTCTTCAATCAGCTGATTCATATTTACTGCCGAGCTTAGCAATCTTTTTACATTATGTCTGCCAGATTCAGTAAGATTGGTTTCATTGTCTAAAATTTTTTTTCCAAACATATATATTTTTCTAATGGGCTCTAGTAAGTTGCCGCTGGCAGCATCTGTAAAATATTCTAATTGCTTGTTATGGTCGAGGAGTTCTGTGTTTTTGCTTTTTAACGATTCACCACTGTGTTCTAATTCTGTAATATCTTCTAGGGCAATAAGAATCATGCCTTCAGGAACAGAGTTTAAAATGGGAGATGCATTTAGAATCATGATCTGTTTCTCTCCGGCAGAAGATTGAAATTCTATTTTAAAGTTTTCGACGATATTGTTTTGAGCCAGTTTTTTTAAAACAGTTTCTTTGAATTGCGGCCTATTCCATTGGCCGTTTATTATATCAAAAATTGAAAAGCCTTCTGTATTTTCTTCGTGGGTTTTAAAATATTTGTAAAAAGATGGATTGGCATTTTTGACTATAAAATTTTTATCAATAATAATTAAAGGTTCTCTTATGGTTTTTACAATCGATTCATAAAAATTGCGCATCGATGCGAGTTCATCACGACCGTCCTGAAGTTCAAAATTGATATAAGATAATTCTTTGTTATTAGACTGAAGCTCTTCTGTCGAAGTTTCGAGCTGCTCATTTATAAGCTGCAGTTCATCAGTGCTGCTCAGTAATTCTTCATTTGTAGTCTGCAGTTCCTCAAAATAAATCTGCTGTTCTTCGGTAACTCTTTTAAAATCACCCCTCAGCTGCAGCAGCTGTCGTTCTAATTCTTCGGTTCTATTTTCGCCAGTTCGATTTTGTTCGGCAGGTGAAACCGTTTTTTTGCAAAAAATAATCAATAATAATTCGATATTTGAAGGAAGAAATATAACCTCAAAAGAGGTTAAAAAAGATTGTTTTTTTACGCTAATATTTTCTCCAGAAAAGTTTTTTTTCTCATTACGGGCTTTTAAAATTGCATTTCTTAATTCGAAACCAATTTCTTCATAAACCATACTTAAAATATTAAAGCTCGGTTTTCCAACAGGCGGCTGTAAAAAGGGGCTGGTATCTCCATGAAAATGAACTATTTCTAATTCTTCATTAATGATTACAGCGGCAGGAGAATATTGCTCTAAAAGGATATCTGCGGCAATTTTTCTATAATCTATTTCATTGCTTGTTAAAGGTGAGTTATTTTTTGTTCTGATAACAGCAGAATTAAAATCGGAATGGAAGATTTTACGTTTAATATCATCCTGTTTTCGAATATAGATCTTATCCTTTTTTTCTATTATAGTAAACAAATTTTGGACATTGTTTGCCGATTCTGATCTGCCCAAGAACAAATATCCCTTGTCTTTAAGCGCATAATGAAAGGATTCAAATATTTGATTCTGTAATTGTGAATCAAAGTATATCAGTACATTTCGGCATGATATTAAATCTATATTTGCAAAAGGCGCGTCTTTAGTCAGATCATGCAGGGCAAAAACGCATTTATCTCGGATGTTTTTATTAACATGATAACCGCTGTCTCTTTTAGTAAAGTATTGTTCGATTCTTTCTTCACTTATATTTTTCACATCTTGCAAAGTATATATTCCAGAGCGGGCTTTTTTAATGCATTTTTCAGATAAATCGGAAGCGAAAATCTGAACCTGAATATCCTTATTGTTTATTTTATTAAGATATTCATCAATGCAGATAGCCAGAGAATACACTTCTTCGCCAGTTGAACATCCTGCAGACCAAATTCTTAAATTCTTATTGCTTAAATTTTCAATGATAGACGGAAAAACGGTAGAACATAAGTTATCAAAATACAGTTGATCTCTAAAGAAATAAGTAACAGGTATAAGGAAATCATAAAACAGAAGATCTTGTTCGCTAGTACTGCTTTTAAGTAGATTCAAATATTTTTCGATGCTATCTTGCCTAGTATTTACCATTCTTTTGGCGATACGTCTTCGTAGGGTTTGGTATTTATAATGATAAAAATTGGTGCCTGACCTTACAGATACAAGAGCTATAATTTCTTCAAACAACTCTTGATCACGATCTGATGTTTCTTCTTCAAAATAAGCGTGAGCGGCCAAATAACTACTTTGTACTTCAAGTAATTTAGAAACAATTTTTTCAGGTAATGCAAAATAATCTATAAATTCTGCTGTGTCATTTTGATTTTTATTAGATAAAACAGCAATAGTCGCACCGCCATATTCTTTTAGTTTTTTAAGTCCCGCCGCACCATCAATCGGATTTGAAGAAAGGATTACTCCAAAGGCATAGCTGTTGTAAACAGAGGAAAGGGATTCGAAAAATAAATCCATACAATTGTTTACTCTGCTGCTTCGCGTTCGAGGCTTAAGTTTTAGTATGCCATTTTCTAAAAACAAAAAATTGTTTTCAGGAATAATGTAAATATGGTCGGGAATTAATTCTATTTCACTGACAATTTCGGCAACAGGAATTTTAGAATATGTTGCGAGCTGTTCGGCTAGTTTTTTGGATTGAGGGAAATATAAATTTTCTATAATCAGATAACTCATTCCTGACACTTCAGGTATCTCAGAAATAATCGTCTTTAATATTTCAATTTCTGCTGATGTCGAGGCAATACCAACAACAGGGAATAAATTTGATGATGCTGTCGTTTCTATTTCCGATGTGTTCATGCATTTTAAGTTTTAAATGAAAAATATTCATTATGCTTAAAAATTATACTGAACCTCTTCATCGAAATCTAGATAATTATTATTAGGACATAACCCGTAAATTTAGGAAAGAGATTGGAGTTCTTTTTATAAAATTGACCTTGGTGTTTTCATAATTAACATCTGTACTAATTAAATATGTAATTACTGTTGAGTTATTGAAATATAGTTTTTTAGTTTTTTGAGGGGAATAATGTAAATAATACATAGTAATGATATAAAAGTAGTCCGGTCGAGCTTCTATACCTTTAGTCTTGAAATTGAATGGCATAATTGTTTATTCTGAAGGAGGAAGTAAACACATTTTGAATTATTAAATATAAAATATCATGTATAAAAAAGGACAACAGGTGCAGCAGGAATTTGGAACACAGGTGATGAAGGTTGTTGGTTTTGAACCCGATTTGATAGAGAATGTTATAACAGAGTGGGAGGATGAAGAAGGAACTATTGTAAAGGGAAAATTCATGGAATCTCAATTACTGCCTGCGGAAGATGAATTAGAAAAACAATAGTTTGCAATCTTTTACAATTAAAATCATGAAAAAATTTTTACGTAATAATGGACTTTCGATTTGTTTCTTTCTATTATTTATAGCCTCTTTTGTAGGACAGATTTTTTTTGGATTTGTAGAACACAATAAAGATTTAACAGAAAACGGCACCTCACCAATCAGTTTATTTTCTTATTTCTCAACAGGGCATTTTATAGAATCTACATTTGAAAATTGGGAAAGTGAATTTCTGCAGATGGCTTTATTAGTGGTTTTGACCATTTTTCTGCAGCAGAAAGGTTCTTCAGAATCTAAAGATTTAGATAAACAAGAAGAAGTAGACAGAGAACCATCAGCCAAAAGAGAAAATGTTCCATGGCCGGTTAAAAAAGGAGGGTGGATATTAGCTGTGTACAAGCATTCTCTAAGTATTGCCTTATTTTTGTTGTTTTTTATTTCTTTAGGAGCACATTTTTATGGAAGTCTGAAAGATGAAAATCAACAACTAGCATTGAAAGGTTTGCCGCTTGAAACCGCTTCGGCATATATAGGAGATTCGCGGTTTTGGTTTGAGTCATTCCAGAACTGGCAGAGCGAATTTTTGTCGGTTTTTGCTATAGTCATTTTTTCCATTTATCTGAGACAGATCGGTTCTTCGCAGTCTAAACCTGTAGATGCTCCCCATATGCAGACAGGAGAATAATTTTACAAAAAAAAATCGATTATTGATTAAAGAATAAAGTGATGTTTTTTTACAAGTTTTTTCTGAATTTAAAGAGTTTTACTAATATTAATTTTCTACATTTACATGAATATCCAAATATCACAACAAATGCAGAACAATCTCCTGGCAAGCTTGAAAGAGCACCAAAACAAATTATTGACCACATGGTCTCAGCTTTTACAAGCAAACGGATCTACTGATGGAGCAACAGAAGAAGAAGAATCAAAGGAGTTCGCCGCTCTTTTTCTAGATGCTTTACAGCATTCAAACGGAAATACTGAATCACACGAATTTGAAAAAGTTCATGACTTGTTAATTGGAATTTCAAGTTCCAGAGGCAGACGTGGTTTTTCTCCCCGCGAAAATGCACAATATCTGATTGCTTTTAAAGAAGCAGCTTCTAAAATTCTTTCAGAAACAGCATCTGATTCTACAGAATTATACAACGCTAATTTGCAATTATCTACGCTGCTGGATAACATGACAATCTTAACTTTTGAATCGTATATGAAAGGACGTGAAGATGTCATTTCAAGACAGATTGACGAGATTAGTGAGATTTCGACACCGGTTATCCGTGTTTGGGATGGTGTTGTGGCACTTCCTATTATAGGAACCCTTGACAGTTCCAGAACACAGGTGGTAATGGAAAATCTTTTGCAGCAAATTGTAGATACAGGCAGTTCTATTGCCATACTTGACATTTCAGGTGTGCCGGCGGTAGATTCATTGGTAGCACAGCATCTTATAAAAACGGTGAGTGCAACGAGATTAATGGGAGCAGAGTGCATAATCAGCGGTATCCGCCCTGAAATTGCACAGACTGTGGTGCATTTAGGAATAGATCTTACTGGAATTATTACAAAAGCTTCGCTTGCAAGCGCTCTTCAAACAGCCTTTGAAATGTTACAGCTTACGGTTGTGAAAAGAAAATAACGAATTAAGATTACTGACATGGAAAGAATTCCAATACTCAAGATGGGAGATTTTCTTCTTGTTACCATACAGGTTGATTTGTATGACCAATTGGCTGAAAATCTTGAATCTGATTTAATAAATACTATAAACAAGAATAATTCAAAGGGCGTTTTGATTGATATATCAGCGGTTTCTATTATCGATTCCTTTATGGGAAGAATTTTAGGAAACATCGCGGTTATGTCAAAAATTATGGATGCCCAGACGGTAGTGGTTGGTATGCAGCCTGCGGTTGCTATTACACTGGTTGAACTTGGATTATCTTTAAACGGTGTTATAAGTGCCTTAAATGTTGAGAAAGGCATGGATTTGCTTCGCGCGAAAATGTACAATGGCGATAACGAGGAGCAGACGTATGACGACAGCAACGAATAAAGAGGAACTGCTTATAGTAAAAGAGCAGGATGTAGTTCCGTTGCGCAATCGCGTAAAGGAATATGGTGTAAAAATTGGAATGAGCATTTTAAATCAGACCAAGTTAATTACTGCAACAAGCGAACTTGTCCGTAATCTTCTAAAGTACGGAGGAGGAGGAAAAGTTATAATAGAATCTGTAACCAACGGACGCGATCTAGGTGTGCGTGTAACTTTTATTGATAAGGGAACCTGGCATAAAAGATATAACTCTGGCCATGCAGGACGGTTACAGCACCGGAAAAAGTTTAGGCCTTGGCCTGCCGGGTACAAAAAGGCTGGTAAATGAATTTGATATACAAACCCAATTAGGAAACGGTACAACCGTAACTATAATAAAATGGAAAAATGGATAATACTTTTTCCGTTTACAAAATTGACGATAGGAGTCTTATCGCTTTTATTAAAAGAGAGATACATAATTTAGCACTTCAGTTAGGTTTTAAACCACACAGAGCTGCTGAAACCGATATTATTATTGCCGAACTTACTTCTAATCTTATTAAATATGCAGGCGGTGGAGATTTGCTTTACAGAGCACATCATAATGGAAGCTTTAATGAAATAGAAATATACTGTTTGGATAAAGGAACTGGTATTGACAATATTTCAAAGATAATGAAAGACGGCTATTCTACCTCGAGTACACTTGGTCAAGGTATTGGCGCTATTAAGAGATTAAGCAATGATTTTCAGATTTATTCTATGCGCGGATGGGGAACTGTCCAATATATTAAAATCTGTGATAAACCAGATGTTTCGATCCCCAATTCAACTACAAATTTGGATATTTCCGCATTAAGCGTAAACTATCCAGGCGAGCGAATATGCGGAGACGGACATCATATTAAATATTCTAAAAAAGGTTTTCAGATTTTTGTTGGAGATGGATTAGGACACGGGGCAAATGCCCACGAAGCAGTTGAACAAGCAATTAGAGCTTTTAAACAATGTACCGAAAATGATCCTGTGGCAGTGCTTCGATATGTTCATGAGCACGTTAAAAAAAGCAGAGGGCTTGTTGCTACTATTGCTGCCGTTGATTATGAAGCAGAAAGCTGGAATATTTGCGGTATTGGTAATATCAACACACGTATTTATAACGGACTTGACAACAAAACGTATACGCCATATAATGGCATAATCGGTCATAATATTCCACGGACTATAAACAGCACTATTGTTCCTTACCAAAAACATCAAATTATTATAATGCATAGTGACGGACTGAGAACAAGATGGAATTTAAATGAACTTAATTCTATAATTAAACAGAGTCCAGCTATTATTGCTTCTGCCTTATATAAAGATAATGTGAGGGGAACTGATGATGCTACAATTTTGGTTGGAAAAATAATTTAGGCTTTATGAAGGAAATTGTAAAAATTAATCTTGACAATGAAATCGGAACCTCATACTGGCTCACAAGCGTTCCATGAAAATTGCTGAAATGTGTGGTATGCCTGTGCCGTCGCAGACCCGTTTTTCTACGGCGGTTTCAGAAGTGGCAAGATGTTCCATTGCCAATGGAAAAAATTCGGTGCTAGTATTGGGAATCAATATTATCAGAGCGAGTCACAAAGAAATATTAGCTGTGCTTACCGATAAAGTCGATCTTAAAAAATGCAACCCCGAAGCCTATAAATATGCCGCCAAAATATCGGGCAAGATAGAATACAATTATGCCGATAACAAATCGGTAACAACTTTAAGCCACCAGGTTCCGTCACCAGGACTTCTTTCAGATGCCAAAATAAATACTCTTGTAGATTACTTCAAGTATGAACCGCCCATTTCTGCTTACGATGAAATCAGAAAAAAGAATATTGAACTTGTAGCGCTTTCAGAAAAACTGGGAGAAAGTGAAAACCGCTACAGAACTCTGGTCGATACAATTCCTGTTTTAATCTGCATTGTCAACGACCGAAACAATGTGCTTGTCGCAAATAATGCATTTGAAAGCTATCTAAAAGTTCCTTTAATGGTTTTTGATAAAAAAAGCCTCGCAACATTTATACATCATGATGATGTACCGCTAATTGTTGAAGGATGGAGTAATACAAAAAAAAGCAAAGGAGATTTTTCTGCTGATATTCGAATTAAAAAAGAGGATAATTATATCTGGCATAATGCTTCTATTATGCCAAATAAATCTGAAGATGGTTCGATTAGCAGCTGGCTTATTTATTTTGTAAATAATCATGCCCAGAAAATGATTGTTGAAGCTTTAAAAGACAATTCGGAGCTGCGAAAGATGCAGCTTGAGCTGGAAAATGCAAATTCAAAGCTGAAATTCAAAAATAAGGAACTGGAACAGTTTGCTTTTATAACAAGTCATGATCTGCAGGAACCACTGCGAAAAATCATGATTATGATTTCAAGAGCGGCTGAACATTTAACCGAGCAGCAAAAAACGCTTTATTATTTTGATAAAATTACTTTGGCAGCCGGCAGATTATCTAATTTAATTTCAGATGTGCTTAATTACTCCCGTGTCAATAATCATGATAAATTTACAGCAGAAGTTGATCTTAATGATGTCGCCGCACAGACTTTAGAAGATTTGAGTCTTATTAAGGAAGAAAAAAAAGCGGTGATAAATTTGAGTACGTTGCCAGTTGTTAATGGAATTGATACCCAGTTGCGACAGCTGTTTTATAATCTAATAAATAATGCATTAAAATTTAATTCAGCACAGCCAACAGTAAATATATCTTCCTGTATAATTTCATCTACAAGCGATACCACTTTTGATCCTGCAGCTCCTTCAGGTAATTTTTATGTCATTTCAATTGAAGATAATGGAATTGGAATGGACAGCGAATATTCAGGCCGCATTTTTGATATGTTCCAACGGCTTCATCAAAGAGATCAGTACAGCGGAAACGGTATCGGACTGGCACTGTGCAAGCGTATTGTTGAAAACCACAACGGGACTATTAATTTCACCAGTAAACCAGGACAAGGAACAACTTTTTGGATTTATCTTCCAAAAGATTAGCATTTGATTTTTACTGCTTTTATATTTCTGGAGTCTTGTTTAATGATTTTTATAAGGTTAAGGTATTTTTAGCTGCCAATTGTATTTTTTCAATCTGCTTTAAATGTCTGATAATATGATTAATGAAAAACTCAAAAGTATCGCCAAGTTTTAGAGTGATTAGTCTAGAGATCGATATTTTAATTTTTACTTTATTCAAGCTTACATTTCGCGATTGTTGTAACAAATTGAGTAGTTTGTACTGCTGGTTTATAAATTGGTCAATAACCGTTTTGTCAAGGTTTTCATTTAAAGGATTTTTATCCTTAAAAGTCTTCATTTTATTTAATTTTTCTTTAGGCAGCATACTTTTTGCAAAATAACTGCCAAAAAATCCGCTCTTAAAATCAATTTCAGCTTTACAGTCAGAATTTTTGATTTTCTTTTCTATTTCTGGCAGATAAAAATTTCCGTACCTGTTGAGGTGTTCCAAGCATTCCAGAATGTTCCAGGAAATCTCATCTTCTTTCCATGTTAATACATTTAAATCGTAAGTTTTTAGTTTTTCGGCTTCCTTTAAAATCTGTTTTGTCTTTTCTAAAAGAGCTTCAATAAATTTTTCTGACTGCATAATTTTAATTTTATGTAAAGGTCAAAAAATAGATTTTTATAAACCTTGATTGAAATCAAGACTTTTTGAGGCGTGATAAAGTTTCAGCACTCATTCTTAAATAATTGGCAATATGTCTGTTTGGAATTTCCTGAAATAGCTGCGGACTTCGTTTTAAGACTCTTTCATATCTTTCTTTCGGCGAATTTTTCAGAAGGTCAATTTCGCGTTCCAGCTGTTGTACTGCAAGATTTTCCAAAATTTTGACCCATAAAATTGCGTTATTTTTTAAGGCTAAAAAATCATCAATCTGTTTTTTGGTTACCACTTTTAAAACTGTTTTTTTTATGGCCTGAATACACAAATTAGAAGGTTGTCCCGTTAGAAAAGAATCGAGAGAAACAACAAAGTTTTCTTTATATCCAAATCGAATGTTTTGTTCATCGGTTCCGTCTAAAATAAAAATTCTCACGCTGCCACTTTCTATATAGTATAAATTGGTATCTATACTGCCATTTATTTTCAGAAATTCATTTCTGTTAATGGTTATCTCTTGGTCTGAAAGTGCTATGATTTCTTTCATTTTTTCTTTGTTTGTGATTTTGGTATTTGCTGTGCTGGCAAAAATCTAAAATTAGATTCACATTGTTCTCATAAATTTAGCCTTCTTTCAAACGTATTTGCTAAATATCAAATTTAATTAAACTTGAACTAAGTGATATCATGTAATTTATAGATAGGATTCTGTAAGACGCAGACCTGTATTTGATTTAAATTTAATGGTTGAAATTGTAAAATTTTGAAATGTAAAATAACATACAGAATATGGTATAATATCTTCCTGTATTTGTTATCAAAACCATCAAAAAAAATCTAAACCTCATAATAATTAAATTCAATGACTGCTGAGAATAAAAAACGTATTGCAATTATAGGAGGATGTGCCAAGCGGACTTTTTATGTATAAAAGACTGGTTGAATCTGGAAAGAATAATTTTGAAGTAGAAATCTTCGAACGTAAAGCACAACTTGGTTCAGGAATGCCTTACAGCAGCGAAGGTGCAAATAACGAACATATTACCAATGTTTCAGGCAATGAGATTCCGGATATTGTAATTCCAATGTCAGAATGGGTTCACAATGCGCCCGTGGAACTGCTTGAAAGATTTAAAATTGATCCTCAAAAATTTAATGATTATAAAGTATTTCCCCGATTGTTTTTTGGGGAATATCTTGCTGCACAATTTGAAATGCTGATCGAGGAAGGATCGAAAGCCGGAATTAGTTCAGAAATACATTTCGAGAGTGCTGTTGCAGACATTAAGTACGATGTGAAAAGCGATACAATCGAACTTGAAACAGAGGAAGGACAGATAAAGGTGTTCGATTCTGTCGTTATTTGTACGGGACATAACTGGCCGAGAACTCATGAAGGAAAAATACCAGGTTATTATGATGCTCCTTATCCTCCTCAAAAACTAGTGCAGAAGTTTAATCATGCCATCGCAGTGAAAGGTTCTTCTTTAACAGCTATAGATGCTATTAGAACAATTGCAAGACACAATGGTTCATTTGAATCAGATAAATACGGTAACTTGCTTTTCAATTTATATCCTGAAAGCAGCGAATTTAAAATTATGATGCACTCGAGAAGCGGTATGCTTCCTGCTGTACGATTCCATTTGGAAGATTCTCGGCTTTCCAATGATTCTTTATTGAGCAGTGATGAAATAGATGAGCACAGAAAAAATAATAATGGTTTTCTGTCGCTTGATTTTGTATTTGAAAAGAATTTTAAAGACATATTTCGTGATAGGGATTATAATTTTTATGAACGTATCAAAGATTTATCCATTGAAGATTTTGTGGAAGAAATGATGAAACTCCGCGAGCGTTTGGATCCTTTCCAGCTTTTAAGGGCCGAATATGCCGAGGCGGAGAAATCCATTAAAAGACACGAATCAGTTTATTGGAAAGAGATGCTCGGCGTGCTTAGTTTTGCCATGAATCATCCTGCAAAATATCTTTCGGCAGAAGACATGCAACGGCTTCAGAAAGTTCTAATGCCGCTTATTTCTATTGTAATTGCTTTTGTCCCGCAAAAATCCTGTGAAGAACTTTTAGCTCTTCATCATGCGGGTGTGCTTGATCTTATTTCTGTAGGTTCTGACAGTACAGTCGAACCCCAGCTTAACGGAGGAATAATATATCACTTCAGTGATGATGATGATAAAAAACATTCGGTTTATTATCAGACGTTTATTGATTGTATAGGCCAGCCTCACCTGGAATACCATGATTTTCCTTTTAAAACGCTTTTGTCACAAAAAGCCATAAGTCCTGCACGTTTAAAATTCCAATCTAACCAAGCCGGCCATGCTGCTTTTTTGTTAAATCAAGATACAGTACAAAAAGATGAGGCTGGAGAGTATTTTATGAATGTTTCGGGTATAGCCATAAATGACAATTTTCAGGTTATTGATCAGTACGGCGCTTACAATAAAAACCTTTACATTATGGCGGTTCCTTATATAGGCGGACTTAATCCAGATTATTCAGGCTTAGATTTTTGTGAAGCAGCTTCTCTCCAGATCATTAGAAATTTGTTGCCAGATTAATTACGTGATAGTTGTAATAATTTCATTGGAAGTAATTTTGTGATAGTCTGCTTTGCTCTCCGTTAATCTAATTTCATCTCTAAATTTTGGAGTTATTTTTAATAATATATTACCTGGTAATCTTACACAATCTAACAATCTGGTAAACGGCATGATTTTTTAATGCTAAAGAACGGACGATTTCTGGAATTCTTTGCATGCTTACTTCACAGATATAGCCGAATTCTGCTTCGGATACTATTTTAGAATGCTTTGAAATTATTTTTTTGAAGGTCTTAGACGTTTTATAAAGTTCAATGTAAACTAAATATATTGCATCTGAATATTCTTTCGGACTTCCTGTATTTTTCAACAGTAAATTATAATCAGTTTTTTTCATGGCAGTTGGTTTTTATTGAAAATCAGTTCACTAATTTACTTTAATCTTTTTTAACTGTGCCTCTTACTTGCATTTTGTGCCTTTACTTATTGTAATTCCTTATCAACTTTAATGCTGGCTTATTGTTTTTTAAAGTTCTTTTATTTTGTATAGCGGTTTATTTTGGTTAAATTGTATATCCAAAAAAAAGATTTATGAAACAGTTACCTCTATTATTCATTCTTGGCTGTATTTTTATCTCGTGCGAAAGCAAAAAAGAGCAGGAATTGCTGAAGAGAGAAAAAGCTCTAATTGTAAGGGAAGAAGAATTTGAAAAAAAAGAAGCTGATTATAAAGCACTACTGTCTATGCGTGACAGCATCTTTGCATTAAAAGATACGGTCAGTATTGATAATCTATTAATTACAGAATGGCCCAATCACTTAAAGGTTTCAAAAATAGTAAGATGCTTTGTAGAGAATCAGACTGCAGCCAGTATGTTATAGGGGATCAGCGTAATGAAACTTGGGAATTTGTATCTGATTCCACCGGAATATATACGAATGTCATAAATAACAAAAAACTTGTGCGTGTATTTAAGGCAAAATACCTGAAAGATAAAATAATGCTTGAATTTAGCAGTGACAGTGTTTCAAAAAATAGAGTAAAAATGACCGTTGTCCTTGATGATATAAAAGAAAATGTCGTTAAAGGCACACAGACTATTACTGGACAGGATAACTGTTCTGCCAGATTCTCGGTGGAACTTACAACTCCTCAAAAAAAATAATTTATGTTATTAAGTATACAGCACGTCAGCCTTCCTATTGAAGATCCGGTACTAAAATTCCTTATCGAACTCATCATAATTTTATGTATTCCTCTTTTATTGAATAAAATAAAAGTGCCGCACCTGTTGGGACTTATTATAGCCGGTGCAGTTATTGGTCCAAACGGATTTAACGTTCTTGCCAGAGACAGCAGTGTAGTGGTAACAGGAACTACTGGACTGCTTTATATAATGTTTCTTGCTGGTCTGGAAATAGATATGGAGGACTTTAAAAAAAATAAATGGAAGAGTATTACTTTTTCGCTGTATACCTTTATTGTGCCATTTGCTCTTGGGCTTATAGGCGGTTATTATATACTCCGCTTTTCGCTTTTAAGCTCGGTATTATTTGCTAGTCTTTTTTCATCACATACTCTTATTGTATATCCGATGGTAAGCAAACTTGGAATCGCCAAGAAGCTGGCTGTAAATGTTACTGTTGGCGGAACTATGATTACAGATGTGCTTTCGCTGGTAGTACTGGCTGTTGTAGTGGGTATGTCGCAGGGAGAAGTCGGAACTTCTTTCTGGGTCACGCTTTCTGTTTCTATGCTGGTATTTGCTTTAGTTGTTTTGCTTCTTTTCCCCATAGCAGCGCGGTGGTTTTTTAAGAATGTAGAAGACAAGATTTCCCAGTATATTTTTGTTATTGTAATGATTTACCTTGCGGCTTTACTGGCAGAACTAGCAGGAATAGAGGCGATTATTGGAGCATTTTTTGCAGGTCTTGCCCTAAACAGACTTATACCGCACACTTCATCACTTATGAATAGGGTAGAATTTGTAGGAAATGCTATTTTCATTCCATTTTTCCTGATTAGCGTCGGTATGCTGATTGATTTTAATGCTTTTATCCAGAGCTGGGAAACGCTAGGAGTAGCTGCAGTTATGCTTATAGCTTCAATAGGAGGGAAATATGCAGCTGCTTTTTTAACTAAAAAGACATTTAATTTTACAGATGATGAAGGCAGGCTTATTTTCGGAATGAGTGCAGCTTCTGCAGCGGCAACACTTGCTTCTGTAATGGTGGGATATAATATCATCTTATCTGAAAATGAAGCAGGAGAGCCTGTGAGGCTTTTAAATGAACATGTGCTTAATGGCAGTATCCTGCTTATATTGGTTTCGTGTACGATTTCATCATTTGTATCAATGGCAAGTGCCCAGAGGATTGCCGATGCAGATAGAGAAGAAACCGCGGCAGGTGAGGGTGATGAAGAAGAGAAAATTCTGCTGGCTGTAAATCATGAGCATACGGTTGAAAAAATGGTTAATCTGGGACTTCTTATAAAAAGTAGAAGTAATATAGACAACCTTTTTGCACTCAATGTAATTAACGAAGATAAAAGTGAATCATCTCAAAAAAATGCAGAAAAGCTACTGGGTGCGGCCGTAAATATGGCAGCGGCGGCTGATGTTAAACTAAATCCGATAACGCGGCATGATAATGATGTAATTTCGGGGATTAATAATGTGGTGAAAGAACAGAATATTACTGATCTGCTTATTGGTCTTGAAGAAGAAAAAGGATTTTCATCTTCATTTATTTATAATCTTTATAACGGTTATCTGCAGAACAAGCATATAAATTTGATTATCTATCATGCAGTTCAGCCGGTGTCAACCATTAAAAAGTATGTTGTGCTAATTCCTGCTGATTCAGAAAAAGAACCGGGATTTTTCCATTCTTTATTGAGAATTTGGAATATCGCAAAAAATTCGGGAGCAAAAATGAGTTTTTACGCAAATGAGAGAACTATTACTGTATTAAAAAGTATCATTAAAAAATCTAATATAGAAGCTGTTTTTAATCCTGTAGCTTCATGGCAGGAAGCCGAACAGACTGCGAGAAGTCTGGAAGAAGACGAGGCGCTTATTATTTTAATGGCCGACAGAGGCATGTATTCTTATTTTCCTCAGATGAAAGAAGTGCCTGAAATTTTAAATAAAAAACTCAGCAATAACAATTATATAGTAATTTATCCTTTTTCAAAAATGGACAATACTGTAACAGAAAAAAGAGCTGTAAGCAACCTTGATGATTTTGCTGATATAGGGAACATTATCGGCCGAATTTTTAAGTAAAGAATTTAGCTTGATCGGAGTGCCACAACTTAAATATTGTATTACGAAGTATTTTAAATAGTTTTTTTTCCTTGGTTTAGGGGAAGAGTTACAGTAAATTCGGCACCATCATTTTCCTTTCCTGTAGCAGTGATAGTTCCGTTATGTCTTTCGGTTATTTTTCTGCACAGGGCAAGGCCGAGTCCGGTTCCTTCGTAATCGTCTTTGGAATGCAGTCTTTCAAAGGCATTGAATATTCGTTCCGCATATGCACTATCCAGCCCGATACCATTATCTTTAATTACTATCTGGACATGTTTTTTGCCTTCATGCTCTACAATGTTACATGTTATTATAACTCTGGGAGGTTCATCTGCTTTAGAAAATTTTAAAGCGTTGTGTATTAGATTATAAAATAATTGGTGTATTAAAATAGGAGCTCCTTCTATTTCATGAAGTTCACTTGTAACAAGGATAGCATCTTTTTCTTGTATGATAAGTTCAAGATCGATTTTTATGTTTTCAATTATTTCATTAAGATTTATTTTCTGGACCTGCTGAATTGATTTGTTGAGAGTTGAATAAGCTAATGTACCTTCTATTAAGGTCTGCATTCTCTCGGCAGACTGATCCACTTTATCACTATATTTTTTTATATTTTCAATTTTTTCAGCTTCAATTTCTTTTTTTAATAAACCGTTAAAAATTTTGATTTTTCGTACAGGTTCTTTTAAGTCATGAGTAACCATATTGGCGAAATGAATTAGATTCTCGTTTGATTCTCTAATCTCTTTAGTGCTTTCTTTGATTTTTTGCTGAAGATCTTTTTCAAACTTTCTCTGATCGCTAATGTCCTGTATAATTCCGATGATGCTAGAAGCATTCCCATTTTGATCTTTTATGATTTTTCCGTTGACTTTTACCCATCTTTCCGATTTATCATCATTTATGATCCTTGCCTCATAAACTATTTTTCCTGTAATTAATGCATCCTGATGTGCTTTTTCTCTTATTTGCAAATCCTCTGGATGCATTCTTTTGAGAAGCATTTCAGTGTCTGATGCTTCATCAACAGACCATAATTCATTAAAATTTCCAGAAGTAAAAGTTTCCTTAGTCAGTAAATTTATTTCGTAAGTTCCCATTCCAGAAGATTCAACTGCTATTCGGAGTCTTTCATCTGCACTCTGTATCTTCTGCTTTATATTATGCATGTCAGTTATATCGGTTCCATTTTTTAATAGACCGTAAATATTTCCATCTTTACCATAAAGAGGAGTAAAACTGTAATTGAAATAATGCTGCGTTATTTTTCCATCAATGACTAAATCGATCAGCTTGTCTTTTGCATAAAATGGTATTCCTGTATTTAATACCTCAAGAGCCTGAGTCATTATCTCGTGTTTGGGTGTTTCAGGAAGTACATCAAAATAATTTTTTCCGATAACCTCGTTTCCTTTTCCCCATACAGAGATCATCGCAGGATTAGCGAGCTCTATTTTAAGATCATTTCCAATTAAAACAGCGATAGGAAGAGGTGTGTTGTCCACAATGTTTTTTAACAGCGATACATAATCATACATGGCGGATATTTTTTTGGTGCTTACAAATTTAGAATCAAACAAATTGGAGGTGTTATATCAAAGCGTGTTAATATTTCATAATTTCAATTAAGAAAAAGAACTGCCAATTTTTTATATGCTTAGCAGATTTTTATATTTGATATAATGATGATTAGTTTTTAAAGAGAAATTTTGTTCTGTTAGAGTATTGAAATGCCCATTAATATTTGAACCCAAATAAGAATGTACTTTTTTACGGAAAGCATCAATTTCATCTAAAAAGGGAATAACAAATAGGGAGAAATTCAAAGAAAATTCTTTATTAAAAGCCATTAACAGCATCAAAATTTTCAGTCGCAGTATGAAGGAGAGTTTCCTTCTCAAATACTGCGGTATAAAGCATCTTTTTCTGTCTTGCCAGTGTCATAAGGTTGTTCAGGCCAGCGTTCATTTTATTGTTCTTTAATGTTCGAAGCATTTCTTGCTGCTCTATTTCTTTTCGATCAAATAGATGAAGTTCTTTAAGCGACATATAGTATTCAAGTGAGGCAGTTTTTAAGGATTCACCTTTTGGAATGCCGTCAGTAGAAAGCTTTTTGATATCGCCAATAAGTATGTCAAACTCTTTGCGCTGCTGATTAACAGCTTTTAAAGCTCCTTTGTAATCCTCTTTTACTAGACAATTGAGCTTTTTTTCTCCTGGACCTTCTTTTCCAATAGTAATTTCAAAAGCCCTACGTTCCCATTGATTAGTCAACTCCTTAAAATCGGCTGCATTTGAGGATTCACAGGAACTTAGTATTATAAATAAAAATGCTGTTATATAAATGCCAAATCTCATCATAATGATAGTTAATTGATTTTACTTTTAATTCTGAAAATGATTTCTTTTAAAAACGTCAAAACGATTGATGTAGAAATCTAAATTTCATAAAATCTTTAAACACTAATTTACATATTATTAAAATCGTATGAAAAAAAATAATCTAAATTGAACATCATTTTGTAAAATCACAATCAAATAAAAAGAGAGAACCCCGAAAAGTTCTCTCTTTTTAAAATTGTCACTTATACTATTTGTTTTACTTGAACCCGCCTGATACTTCTACAGTTTGTCCTGTAATTATTTTTGATTCTTCTGAAGCAAAAAATACGGCCATATTTCCGATATCATCGGGCGTAGCCATGCGGCCTAAAGCGCTTCGTTTTACAGTTCCCAGAATGACATCTGAATCTAAACTGGCTCCTAATTTTGCAATACCTTCAGTAAAAACTCCGCCCGGTCTAATAGAATTGACTCTGATGTTCTTCGGCTGTAGTTCTTGTGACAGCGCATAGGTTATAGAATCAACAGCGCCTTTTGAAGCAGCATATACCACAGAGTAAGGTTCTGGTCTAGTGCCGGCAAACGAACTGATGTTGATAATGCTTCCTCCATTTTCATCAAACAAAGGTGCGGCTTCTTTTGATGCTAAAAGAACACCAAGCACATTTATGTCAAATGTTTTTCGATATGATTCTTCTGTAAATGATTCTAGCAATTCAAATTCATAAATACCAGCATTATTTACCAATGCATCCAAACGGCCATACACTTTTATTGTTTCCTGAAAAAGTCGTTTTACATCTGCCAGTATAGATATGTCTCCCTGCACTGCAACAGCGCTACCACCAGATCTAATTATTGCAGCTACAACTTCTTCTGCGCCTTGTCTGCTTGAACTATAATTTACTACTACTTTGGCTCCAGATGCAGCCATTTGTTTTGCAACACCAGCACCAATTCCTTTAGATGCACCAGTTATTACGACCACTTTGTTTTCTAATATTCTTTTCATTTTTTGTTTATTTATTTTTTGATTTTTATACTGATTTCGGAGCTCCTATAAAGATATATTTGTCACGAAGAAATGCTGTGATCCATATTAGGGACAAGGGTATCGCCGGATTAAGCATTGAACCATCATGTGATAATTCTGTTGCCATTGCTCCAGCAAAATAGCAGGAAAGCAGGATAAAACCAATTCGCATGGTTTTGGGAAAGATAAATAAGAACGCAAAAGTCATCTCCATTAAACCGAGAGCCGTCGCTGCATGAGGCAGATTGAATTTTACGAGTCCATTAACGGACCACGGAAGCTGGATGGCTTTCATAAGACCGCTTAAAATTACCATCACAGTAGTTAATATGAGCAGGGTGGTTGCAAGATATTTTTTAGTTTTCATCGGTGTTTAATGAAATTAATTAGCAAGTTCTCTAACCTCTATCATGATAAAATGCCCGATACGATTTTTTATCAGCCATTTTTCATTATGGTTTACATATTCGTCCTCATATTTAACGCTGTATTCTGAAAGAATATTCTTTCCTTCCACTTCTCTGATCATCTTTAATTGAGAGAAAGAAATGCCCGAAGCGGTATCTCCATTGATTTCTACTTTATGCTGTCCATTCAATGTAAAGTAAGTTTTTACATGTCCCGCATGCTGATTGAATTCTTTTTCCATGTTTTCTCTTTGCGAAACCGAGGAAACTAAAGCACCATTCATGTAAACTTTATAAGTAACATCTGGGGTAAATAAATCCATTACCTCTGAGATTTTTTTCTCGTCACCTAGAGTAGCGTAATCATCTATTAGGTTTCTTAATTCCTCTTTTACTTTTAGATTTTCTAGTGTCATGATTTTATTATTTTTAAAATTATTTAGCAAAATTAGAGTACATTTGCTTACAATTTGTTAGTCGTTACCAAAAGGTTAGTGACTTCTAAAATGATAGTTATGTCAGAATCAAAAGAAAAAAAGATCGAAAACAAGGAATTTACGGAAGAATGCAATACTGTACTTATGGCGGTTTCTGATGCATTATATGCCATTGGAGGGAAATGGAAATTGATGATTATAATTGCAATGGCGAGAGGAAATAAAAGATTTACAGAAATTCAAAGACAGGTTACTGGGATTTCTGCAAGGGTTCTTTCGAGTGAGCTTAAAGAATTAGAACAAAACGGTTTTATACTTAAAAAAGTGGCTGTGGGATATCCTGTAAGTATCGAATATGAACTGCTTCCTTACAGCCAAACTTTGGAAGAAGTTGTGGGAGCTATGACTAAATGGGGGATACAGCATAGGGAAAAAATCCGAAATGAAAGTAAAAAACAATAAGCGCAATTAAAAAAAGAAAGAGAATTCAATTGAATTCTCTTTCTTTTTTTAAGCTTTTAATCAATATAATCAGTTCAATTTTTAATGAGTTTTTCTCGAAAAGCTAATTCCATAGAATCTTACTGTTTATCGCCATAAGACCTTTTATGGTAATTAAACTTTGATCAGTATCTGAATTAAGAAAAATGTAACCTTCAGAGTTCATCAAGACTAAGGCATCCAGCAGTTTTGCCTGATTTTCCCTTTCAGCAGCGCTATTATTAGTAAATTTCGAAATATTAGGCACTGCTGTCACAAGCTTTGTTAACTCTTCAAAAGTGCAGCCCATGCTATATTTTTCAGCTAGTATCCTAAGGATTTTTACAAAAAAAACAGAAGATGGTTCCATATATAATCGCTTTAATGATATATACGAAAATTGATTCTTATTAGATTATTCTTATTACTCCAGTTAAATTGAATTTATACTTTCGGATAAAAATGCCTAAGAATTTGATTTGGCGTTTTAATGACTTCTTTGCCGATTGCGTCAAACCATTTTACTTCTTTTACTACTTCTGCACAGCATTCGTTTTTGGAGTTAAAAAAACAGCTTTTAATATTGATTTTATCCGCTAATTAACAATGCTTCATTTCAACTAAAAAATGTTCTGTAAACATCAGGTTTTTATGGATAATTAATTCATGATTTCCTTCCTGTAAACCTAAATGCATATAATTAAGTTTCTCTTTGGAAAACCCATTATGAAACAAAAAATGGTATAACAATCGGAACCGTATAAGAGATATATGCGGTATCTTCCATAACCATATAATCATTTACATCTTCTCCGGTAACAACATAATTTTTACAGATCATTTTAATGTGATTTAAGGTTAAAAAAAGAGACCGGCGTAATAAGTTTACCGGCCTCCAGAATGTTAGTCATGTTTAGTACGCTTGTAAATCTGAATAGATTCGATTCTTAAAAGAATTATTTAACCAATAAAAAATTGTAATTAATCTTTATTTTGTCAGCAATTTTCTTTCTGACAAGACTTGGTATTTCAATATCAAAATCTTCAGGTTTTGCTTCAAATGTGCCAATAGCATTAACACCATTTGGAGCTTTGGAAATTTTTACAATCACAGAGACTGGTTTTGTTTTTCCGTGAATAGTAAGATCTCCTTTTAATGTGAAATTTTTAGGAGAACTTGTAATTTTTGAACTATCAAAATCTTCAATTTTACCTTTGAAAGTTGCTTTTGGAAATTTTTCAGATTCCATATAATTTTCATTAAAGTGTTCTTCCATCAGCGCTACTTTAAACCGAAAACCTTTTATAAGAACTAAACTGGCAAAATCTCCTGTTGTTTCATCTAGAACTGCTGATACTGATTTGCTTTCGGCAGCAACTTCTTCGTAAGAAGGCATGGAAGCTTGAAATTTTATATTCCCTGTTTTTGTAATTAGTTTTTGTGCGGTTCCTTCGTTATTCGCAATTATAATAAGCAGTAGTGCAAAGAAATTAATAAATGATTTTTTCATAATAATTAATTTTCTTTTAGACCATCGGTGTTCCATTTTACTATTAGATCAATATTAGCCTGAGCCATTCTTCCGCCTTGAGGCATAAGTCCCTGCTGACCACTTTGAAGTTGGATTCTCCCCAATAAACCAGCACTTTCTACAGCAGCCTTTACCTGAGCAAAAGTAGTAAGCGGTCTAAAGGCTGCAGACCTTCCGCTAGCGTGGCAGCTTATGCAGTTGGCATCAATAATAGATTTTACATCTTTACTGTAGGTAACCGCAGTTGTTGGATTTGTCGGGTTCGTTGGGTTTGTCGGATTAGTAGGATTTGTCGGGTTTGTCGGGTTTGTTGGATTTGTTGGTGTAGTAGGTTGTGGTTCGATATCCTGCATTGTATCAGAATCGCTGCAGCTTGCCAGTACAGCCAGTAAAATTGTAAGTACGATTGTTTTTTTCATGATTTATTGTTTTTAATTGTTAGAAAACTCTGTATAGGTTAAAGCCAAAGAAGAAATCTCCTTTACCCCAGTCGCCAGAAGCATTGGTAAGGTATCCGCTCTCACTCATAGATTGTGAATTGGTAAAGATTAATTGAAAAACGTGTCCGCCTGTTTCCACATCAAGACCTACAGACAACGGATTTTTATAAAAGTCAGGTTTGTCAAAATTGTGCATGTATTCTAAATTGACAGATAATCTTTTCGTGATTTTATAACGGCCGCCACCTCCAAAAGAAAACTGATTGTCTCTTTCGATATCAGGAGTGTAAAGGTTTTTGTGTATAAAAGACGGTACTAACTCTAATGAGAATTTTTCACTGATTTTTCTAGATATTAAAACCTGTTGCACATACGTCATACGATGTTTAAATTCTAAACCTGGATATTGGTCTTTTTCTAAAAAGGTATTAATATCTGCAACGCTATACCCAACAATGTCCAGCGGAAAATTATCGTTTTGTCTTGCTACTCGATACTTCAATCCGGTTTCATACATTTTGTTTAAAGTATGTCTCGAAAGGCTGACAGATAACCAATCTGTAACACCATAGATTCCTCCAAGTTTTGTGGTTGCATTGTCAAGACCAAAAAAACTGTCAAAGCCATCTTTTACAGAGCCAAAACGATGCGAAACCACAAAATAAAATTCTTTTTTAGCAGGCATTTTTGTGGTCTGTAAGGTTACCAGCTGTAAAGCTTTAAAAGTAGCTGTAGAATAGCTTTCTTCTGTTTGTGTAGAATCAAGACTCTTCAATAAATCATCCTGAGAGTAAGCCATTGTAACTAAAAACAGGCAGAACGGAATTAGAATTTTCTTCATAAATTAATTGTTATTTGTTTGGTTTATTTAACAGTGCATTGGTCTATTTTGACTTCCATAAACAGTTCGTCATATCCAATGCATTTGCCTTTAATCGTCATTTTGCTGTTGGTCATTTTGTTTTTCAATTTTTCTTTAAAAAGGCAGAAGACAGTATTTTCAAGTATAATTACAGAGTCGGTTTCTTTGGTTGCCTTACCTGTTATTTCAATAGTTTTGTTGAGGTATAGTGAATCTGCTTTTTTAGGATCTGCGTTATAATCTTCGAGAAGTTTTTTGGCCGTTACGCTAAAATCTGGCGCTTCAGATGCTATGTTACGGGCTTCTTTAAAGACAACTCCATAATAAAAGTAGATTCCAGCAGAAACGATTAGTAATAATACCGCGGTTACAATTGCTATTTTTTTTCTTTTCATATTTGGTTTGTATTGGTGATAAATAATAATCAGTCAGCGTTTTTTTTTGCCTGATGGCCTTCATCCCGTATTTTTTTTCGATGCTGAATGCCAAAATCCCGTAATGATTTGATAATAGGTTCAAGTGATGAACTATAATCGGTTAATTGATATTCGGTTTTAGCGCGGCTTTGATCATCCGTTTTCTTTTCGACAAATCCGTTTAGTTCCAGTTCTTTCAACTCTTCGGCTAAAACTTTGGATGTGATTTTCTGCACTTCCTTTTTAATTTCAGAAAACCGTTTGTTGCCTTCCATAAGTGTCAGGACTATCGGAATTCTCCATTTTCCGTTAATAATGTAAAGAGCATCCATGATGGGCACTATTTCAGATTTGCATTTTGATGCAAATTTGATCTGCCGTTTATTAGATGTTGCATTTTCTGGTGTATTCATACTTAAAACTGTCTCAAATCAAATGATGATTCTATAGTGAAACAGCCTTAGTAAAGATTACCCTACCAAAGAATTGTGATTTTTTGAAAAAAAATAGAAATGTAGAATGAGAGCTTTAAAAAAACTCTTGCAGCAACGATATTAAAATGAAACTCTAAAACTCAGATTTGGAGTTCTTTGCAGTGAAAAAGTGTCCACTTCTTCGATAGAATTGGTTAAAGAATTAATTCTGTAATATTCACTGATTTCATTTCTTCTGTTTAGGATATTTAAGATTGAGATTCCTATTTTGTATTGAATTCCGCTTTCGGTTTGCCACTTGTAAGTTGAAGAAAGATTAACCTGCGAAAACATATTCAGATTACTGTTGTTTGGTTTGTTGTAAACCAGTACAGGATCAGAAAGATCAATTTGAGATAAATCTGGAGATGTTTTTGGTCTTCCTGAAGTCCATTTTGTTCCTAAAGCAATCTTGAAATTGTTTTTCTCATAAATTGCCGCCCACGATAAAGTGTGTGTCAGCTCAAAGTTGTTGGGAAAACGAGGATATTGATAATTAGTAAAATGATAATTGTTTTCGTTGTATGTATAACTTAACCACGTAAGAAAGTGGTTTATTTTTTTCTGAATTAGCATTTCTGTTCCCCAGATTTCATAATCTCCTATAGTTCTGACAAATTCCAACTGATTCTGAAAACCTTGGCTAGAGGTTGTTATTCCGGTTACTTTTTTATAAAAGTTTTCGATGTCCAAAAGCCAATTGTTCTTTTGATAGAACAAATTTAAAGATAGCTGTCTGCTTCTTTGAATAGGAATTGTGCCGTTATTCGAGACAATCCAGCGTCTTTTTTCTATGCCAAAATAATCTTTCTGGAGATCAATAATCTGCTGGGAGTTTTGACTTTTGAGTTCGCCGAGAAGTTCTAAGGTTACACTTTTACTAAGTCCGTAACCCAATTGAACTCTAGGCTCTGCAATATATTTTTTGAATTTTTCGATATAATTAAGCCGCATTCCGCCCTTAAAATATACTCTAGAAATGGTATCATTATATTTTCCTTCTACAATTAAAGCATGAGTTCGTAATACGTCTTTTACTTTACGATAAAAATCAGGATTAGTTACCTGCTCTAAATTAGTAATGCCAATTTCATTAAATTGATATCCGTCGCTGAAACTAAATTTAGAGTTTAGAATATGATTATTTTCTAAATTAACGCCATTGTTGTTTACGGTATTTTCTTGAATAACAGTCTGGTTTTCGTAAATTGACTTTTGATCGGCTAGAAGTTCGTACGAAGAATTATAAACATTAATTTTGGTCGTGTTGAATTTATTCCAGTTTCTTTTCCATAACAAATTTGCACCGTAGTTCTGTTGGCGTAAAACATTGGTTTGCGATTTGTTTATATTGTATGAAGCAGCACTTTTAGTAACTTCCAGATTATCCTTTATCGTTATTAAATCAAGTATGATTTGATCTTTGATTCCTATTTTTTGCGCGTATTTTACAGTAGCGTCATAAAAGCCAAATTTTTTATCACTTTTATAATTAAGATTTTGGTTTTGCGAAAAATCGGTAATGGTAGTATTTTGAAATACTTTATTGAAATATTCTTTATAAGTAGGAGTTTCTACAAAATCGGTAATCGATTTGCGCGCCGAAATTTCGATATAACTTTTTTTAGAAAGATTATATTTTCCATAAACATCAGCATTAATCATGTTGATTCCCGCGCTAAAAGAGTTTTTTTCTGCTTTTTCTGGAGTAGAAGAAATCGCGACTACACTTGAAACGCTTTCTCCGTAAAAGGCAGAACTTCCATTTTTATAGATGGAAATGGTATGCCCTAGATTTGGATTGAAAACTGATATTAAACCAAAAAAATGTCCTGTTTGAAACATTCGTATTCCATTCCACAAAAATAAATTCTGATCGTGCGTACCACCTCGAACGTTGATGCTTGATACACTTTCGTCCAAACTGTTTACACCCGGAATCTGCTGCATGGTCTGCAACGCATCGGGTTCAATAAGGCCGGGAAGTATACCAAATTTTTTCGGCTTAATTTCAAGAGATCCATCAGTGTTTTTAGAAATCCCCGAAGCCAAAATGGCATTCGTTTTAATTTCGTGCAATTCTGTAATTTCAGGTTCTAACAGGATTTGGATGCAATCTTTAACCTTTGTGTTTCCTGCCGTAATTCTTTTTGAAGCAAAACCAACATGACTAATTACAAAAGTGTTTTTGTTTTCTTTATTAAACTCAAAATAACCTTCTGAATCAGTTGTAAAGTGACTTTTATTATTTAAACTGATGTTGGCATTTTCGATAGGCTTTTTATCAATAGAAGATAAAACATAGCCACAAATTATTTTTGAAATAGTATCCTTTTTATAGATATTGATGAATTTGTTGCCTATATTTTCAAAAGACAAATGAGTTCTTTTTTCGAGATATTCCAATTTTTGTTCTAATGAAAATGATTTCTTGGGGGGATTTAATTCGAGACCTTCAATGTTATCTTCGGTATAATTAAAGCTTACGCCATGTTGTTCTTCAATATCAATTATTATTTTTTTAAAAGGCATAACCTTTCCTTTGTCTTGAGCAAAAAGATTCAGGACAAGAAAAAGAGAAAAAACAAAAAATGAAATTGTTTGGGGCGGAACATTTATTTTTCGTCAAAAATTATTTTGTTGTTAGAAACTTTTCTAGCTTCTAAATGATAAGTCGTACTAATAATCTGCAAAGCTGTATTGAGATCTTTTGCAGGCAGTTTTCCTGTAAACAGAGAGATAGTGTCTTTGGCGTTTAAATCGATTTTAATATTGTATTGCCTTTCAACTTCATCTAAAATAGTTCGTATGTTTTCTTTATAGAAACAGATCTGATTATCCATCCATTCTGGCTGTGACGAATTTACAGTCCTTTTCGCCTCTTTTCCATTTTCAAAACGAACACTTTGTCCGTGAGTTAATAAAACTTGAATGTTGTTATAATTTACTTTGACACGGCCTTCATAACACACAACATCAAACCTGTTTTTTCTGGCTTTAACGTTAAATTGCGTTCCTAAAACCGTTACTTTTCCAAGATTGGTCTGCACTTCAAATTTTCTGCCCTTTGCAACTTTAAAGTAAGCTTCTCCTTTAAGTTCCAAATGTCTGTTATTGTCCCAATTCCACTTTTTATAGTGTATTTCAGAACCTGAATTTAAAACCACTTCAGAATTATCGGGTAATGAGAAAGCAGTCTTTTTTCCAAAATCGGCAGTTTCGGTTTGAGGCACAAAAACTTTCATCGCAAACGTAATTCCAAGGGCGAGAACAAATATGGCAGCGGCTTTAAATGCCCATTTTTTGTAAAGTGGCACTACTTTTGGCGCTGTTTTTTTCTGGCTTAAAATATTCGACAACATAGCATTTTCATCCAAATCGCCTGTTTCTAGATGAGCGGTATAGTTTTTTATCTTTTGGTATTTTTCAAAATCGGGGCTTGCCTCAAATGCGGCCAATTCATCCGGAGATAATTCGTCGTTGAGCCATTTTGCCAATAAGCGATCTTTTTTCATTTTATCGTATTATTTAATTAAAACAATTAGAATTAAATTTACCCTACTTTTTATAAGTCAATTTCTTTACGTAAGCTTAACAGGGCCAAATGGATGCGTTTTTCTACTGCCTTTACGCTAATGTTGAGCTCTACGGCAATTTCGCTGTATTTTTTGCCATCAATTCTGTGCATTAAAAAGGCAGTGCGCTGTTTTTCGTTTAAGTTTTCGATGGCTTTTAAAAGTTTTGCCTGAAATTGTTTTTCTTCCAGAAGATATTCCGGACTCTCATTGGTCTTGTCCAAACCAGTGAAGTTTTTTTCATATTTCAAAACCACTTTCTGGTGCGCAATCTGGTTGAGACTGCTGTTATTTGCAATCGTGTAAAGGTATGATTTTGCTTTTTCTAAAGGTACAGAAGCACAGTTCTGCCAAAGCTTTACAAATGCTTCCTGAGTTATATCTTCTGCTTGTTCTGCGTTTCCAAATTTGTAAAAAAGAAAATTCCGAAGTGCTTTTACATGACTTTTGAAGAAAGACGAAAAAATGATTTCATCACAAGTATTAGATTGGTTTTGATCTGGCATTTAGAGTTTCAATTTTTTCAGCGTAAAAGTATTTGTTTTTAATTTAAGTAGGGTAAAAGTAGAGATGATTGTTTTATAGAAGAATAAAATGCTATTGGTTTTTGATAATTTAGTATAGATGAAAATTATCAAGCCTTGCTGTTAGGTTATTAAAAAACAGTTTCTTTTAAAATTTATTACCTTTGTAAAAACATAAATATGTTCCTTTTGAAAAAATATTTATCACTTGCAGTTTTCCTATTGTTACTGTTTTCCTGTCAAAGTGAAGTAGACGAGCAAAACAATAATTCGCAGGGAACCATTACTACTGTTTCTCCGCTTACAACTTATTTGCAAAGGGTTGCTATGGTTAGAACTGTACAGGATAATATGATTGACGGATTTAGTTATTGTACTATAAAACTCCCTTATACCGTTACAGTAAATAATGAGCAGATTGCAGTAAACGCAACTGCCGATTATCAAAAAGTTTTGGATAATATCAACGCAAGCAATTATGATGATGATATTGTAAAAATAGATTTTCCTGTAACGATGGTATACTACAATTACATCGAAAAACTGATTCCAAATCAGGCAGATTTTGATTCTTTGATTGATTATTGGAATCTCTATCCAGATCTTTTATCCAAAATCAACGGTCTGAATATCAATTATCCCATAACAATCAATAGCTATAACAGCCTCAATCAAGCGGCGAGTTCTCAATTAATAGTAAGCGATCAGGCCTTTTTTAATTTTATAAAAAATTTAAATGAAAGCCAATATATCTCTCTAAAATATCCTATTACAATTGCAGATTACAATAATCAGACAAAAACGATTTCAAATAATCAGGATTTCGAAAATGCTATTAAATATGCCATAGATTATTGCCCAGAAAATAACCTTGTGACACTAGATTTTGCTGCAACTATTACAAAAGGTATTTGGGAAATACCCTATTTTTACGATGGTGCCGTAAAGACTTCAAATTACAGCGACTATACATTTGTATTTAAAACCGATCAATCTGTAGTTGCTACCAAAAGTGGAGTTTCAGAAACGGGACAGTGGAAAAGTTCAGTTCAAAATGGTGTCAGAGAAGTTAAAGTAATTTTCAATACAGGAGTGCTTTCTAAATTAAATTTCAACTGGAAGCTCTTTGAATTTAATAATTCTCAGATACGATTGCGAGATACAGGTACAACGACAAATTATCTCTATTTTCAAAAAAAGTAAATCTCCAAGTCCACTTTTTTGTTTTACTTAGAGATTTATAAATTGCTAACTATGTTTGTTTTAAATAAGTGAAACGCCTTTTTTAAGCATCTCAATTCTATGTTTTTATGTGTTTAAAAATAATACCCAGAACATCACTTTTTTTTCTTTCTTCCCAACCAAATAAGAAGTCCTGTAATGGGTAATGTTGCAGCAAATAAACAAACTAAAAAAGCTAGAATTTTGGTTGGATAACCGTAGATGCTACCTGTGTGAATTGGATAAATTAGGCGGCGTACTTTATCGCCATTGCTAAAGGATTCATAAGGTTTTATTTTCAAAAGCTTACCCGTGTATTTATCAAAATAAGCCATACTTGAAATATTCGGAATAGATTTTTCAAGATTCAATTTAATAACCATAATACTATTTATGGTATCAGAAGGAATTCTAATCTGTGTATCTCCTTTGTATTTATAAATGTTTTCTGTTTTTGAAAGTATGTTTTGATAGAAAAAAGTTTTATCTAGTTTTGGATCCACTTTTGTCGGATTTTCAACAGCAATAGTTTAGTTTTAGGAGGCATTGGCACTGATGCTGTAAATGTTGGAATAGGTATTGATGCCCCAACAAACACTTTACACGTAAAACCCTTAACTGGTGTAAATCCTGTTCGCTTCGAAGGTTTGCAACCGAGTATTTCAGGTACTGATAATATTGTCGTAGCAGATGCAACTGGCATATTAAGAACGGTAACGCCAAGTTCCTTAATTCCTGCTACTACTGTGTCGAACTCCTCAGCATTAAATAGCTTGAGTACCACAGTAAATGGGGTAACAGGAACTTCGGTGAATATTGTAAATAGCAATACGACATCACTTACGGGAGCTAATTTAAATACAGAAGTAAACGGAATCACTAGTACGCCACTGGACTTGACTCCTGCAATTAAGGCTAGCGAAACCGTAACTACAGTAAATCCAATTGTAACTACTGGAAACATTATCGCGACCTATACCAACGAGGCAGGGGGCACACCTGTTGAAGTAAAAGAAACAGTTACGACATTAAGTTATAACAGTACTTTAAATACCTTGAATTATGTAGGGGAAGGTACTTCTACTGCTATAGACTTAGTTGATTTAGTTAATAATACGATTGTAAAGTCAGATATAACTACTACAACTCCAGCTACAGTTTTAGCGGTAACAGGTACAGGAGCATCTTTGGCTCCAGCGACGGTTGATATAGTTCCTTCAACGATTGAAGGTGATGTGTTAACAACGACGGCGACAGGCGTAGAATGGAAAGCCCCTGCTAAACCAAATGTTTTAGGTATTAAAATTACTTCCGGAGATTACACATTAGTTGATGATGACTATACAATTATTGCCAAAAATTTAACGAGTGACATTACGCTTACACTTCCAGATGCTACAACAAATACAGGTAGAATTTTAGTATTTAACCAAAATACAGTATCATCAGGAGGCACAGCTGTGGTAGTTAATTTTAATGTTCCGGTAGTGTATTCTGATACAGCCTCCTATCCATATATTGCATCAAGTGTATTTGGCGGCGCTACAGGTGGAAGCTTAAAAATTACTTTGCAGTCAGACGGAATAAACTGGTATGTAATAAATTATACAATGTAATAATTATACATAATCAATATAAAATATTGTATCAAAGCTTATTAAATAATGATAAAAATAAGGACTATGAAAAGAATAATTTTTACTCTACTATTAATTTTTAGTTTTATTAATACTTTCAGCCAAATAAATGAACCAGTAGTAATTGGAGGTCAACAAAAAGGAGATCCGAATGCAACCTTAGAAATACTTTCTAAAAACGGGACAAAAGGTTTTATGCCTCCTCGCTTAAGCCAGGTTCAAATTAATGCATTACAAACATCATTGACAGCTGATAACAACGGATTAACAGTTTATAATACAGATGAAAAATGTCTGCAATCATGGAAAGGAGACACTTGGACAGAATGTAATCCGGTACTTATTGCCAAGTTTACATTTGACTGTGCTAATGCAAAAGCCGTAGGGAATTATTATAAAGACACACCCGTTACTAATGATGAGTATTTAGAACTTCCTGTTATAGCGACCAAAGCAGGGTCTTATACCTTTGTAGCTGAAACACAAAATGGTGTCCGTTTTTTTCTATCTTCAATTATTAGTACAGCAAGTCCAACGACTCAGATTATTAAAATTCCAGCTTTTGGAACACCAACTTCAACGGGAAATTTCAATTATAATTTATTAGATCAGTCTGGTTCGGCTGTATGTACTTTTCCAATTACAGTAACTGAAAACAATGCTGAATTTAATATAAATTGTAGTGAATCAGAAGTTATAGGTGATTTTAATGAAGGAAAACAAGTAACTATTAAAGATCAAATAATTCTAAAAATAAATGTTACTAAAGCAGGTAATTATACTTTTAAAACAGCTTTAAAAAACGGAATTTCATTTTCAGCAACTGGTTTTTTTACCTATCCAGGGGAACAAATTGTAACGCTGCGCCCAAGTGGTATTCCAACATGGAACGCTCCTGATGGTATTATATCTTTTGATATTTTAGATAAAGATGGTATTTCTTATGGTTGCACGATAAATGTGCCTGTAACAAGTGCTAGTGCTGCATTTGATATAGTGAATTGTACTAATGATGTAACTGTTGAGGGCGATTATTCAGTAGGAAAACAAACAACCTCTCTTAATTACATTGAACTGAAATTAAATGTAACAAAACCCGGCCCGTATGCAATTGAAACGGAAGATAAAAATGGTCTGTCTTTTAGGGTCTCAGGCACATTTGAAAAAGCAGGATTGCAGACAATACAAATACCAGCAAGCGGAACGCCAGACATAGTAGGTACAATTGTATTTAATCAATTTAAAGAATTAGTTTCTGGAACAATACTTTGCCCTACTGTTTCCGTAGTAATTCAGGATGTTATCGGATGTTTTGCTGTCGTTTCTTCTCCAACAGGTAATCAAATCGGTACATGGACAGCTAATGTGCCGTTAACAGGTGCGCAGTATTCAGTAACCTTAACCGCAATTTCGATAGGCTCTTACACATTACAAGCAACGGGATCAGGTATTACATTGTCAGCTTCAGGAACTATTCCCGCACCTGGCACTCAAGACATAACGATTACCTTTAATGCAACTGGAATACCTGAAACATCTGGAACAGTCCCTTTGGTTATTAAAGGAAGCTGTGGAGATGTAACAACAATTAATTTAACAATTGGAGTTGGCCCGGTGATCAGACTAATCCTGGTAAAAGCTGTAAAGATATTTTATTGGCGACCTCAAATACAGCAAAGGACGGAGAATATTGGATAAATCCGCTTACTCCTGAACCATCTGGAGCAGGTTCAGCATATAAAACATTATGCGATATGACAGGCGGAGGTTACACCTTGATATATTCATTTTCTGAAGATGTAAACTGGAATAAATATACTTGGACAGGATATGTTGAATATTATGGAGACTACACCAATTTAAATGTAAGCAACTATCGAACCAGTTCAGGTAGTTATAGCCAAAATGGATACCAGTATTTAACAACTGGAGGTGTTATAAAATATGACGAATTCAGAATCCCTACATCACATATGCTTGCTATAAATACAGGTGCTGGCGAGTATAAATTACGAGTGGCTTCAAATGCGGGTAAAGGTAATATTGCTGATGCACGCGGTAGCGCGAATTATGTGACATTCTCAACGGTTTCAGGGGCAGATCCAAAAGTAAATGCAACTATAGCACGTGGTGTTAACGGTGAAGGAATGATAGCTGGGGTTCCGTTTACAATGACAGCCAGTGCAAATAATACTAAAGGTGCAGGAACATATAATGGTGTATCTGGACATTCGTTTCAATTAGTGCAAAGTACAGAAGCGATGCGAATTAATTGGTTTGGAAACCCTAATGTGGCAAATGCAAATGTGTGGGTCAATTTATTTGGTTACTTCGATGGAGATAATGACACAAGCAGAGGAGCTCAATTAAACGATCATTTTCAAAAATGCGTAAATGGTGCCAATATTTGTAAATCTGATGGGAATCAGACTAGAACAGGTAATAATTATGTAATGCAATATTTTTTAAGATAAAGTAATCAGATCATTATCGAAACAGCGCGACGATTAAATATTGTTTGCTTTTCTTTTTGTTGCTAAATGATGTAATTAAATCGTAACAATTTTTATTATGTATATAATCAGGTTTATTATATGGTTCGAAATATTAATTGCTATTGCAAGTACAACTAATGCGCAATCATCAGTAGTTTTAGAAAGCACACTATTGAAAAAAGGAGATATATGCATTTTTTACGGGTATCTAAATGGTAATATAACAAGAGGAGATACTATTTGGATACAAACTGCAGGAAGATTAGAATTTTCAGCCAAAACACCTTTGTCAGAAGGGCAGTACATTTTGCAAACGCCTAAACAAATTCATAATGGAATAATAGAATTGTTAATTGAAAAAAATAAAAGTAATGTTTTAACAATATCTCATGATACATTATACAATTCTATTTTATTTAAAGATAATCCTGTCAATGGAGTTTATTCAGCTTATTTAGGTTCAATCAGGGCGACAGAAAATCAAATCCAAAAATTATATGATGAGGTTAATTTAACCACTTCTCTAGTAAATAAAGAGAAAATTAGTAAAGAGATCAAAGAACATCAAAAGCGGTTATATGATTTAGAAATTAGCATTATAAAAAGATTCCCAAACACACTTTTATCCGCTATTGTCTCTTGTAATAATTTGCCATTAATGAATGGGAGTATTTTAGATAATTATATGTCTGATCCTAATTCGGCACTATACAAGCAAACAACGAAATTTCTACGTGATAATTATTTTAAGGGAGTCGATTTTCAAAGTGATGTTTTGTTGAATACTTCTTTAGTGCCATTAAAAATAAAAAAATATATTTCGCTATTTGATAAAAATGATCCCGAATTAGATGATGTAGTAAAAGAATTATTGCAAAAAAGTGCTGTAAACCCTTTAATGTATCAGGTTGTTTCAGATGCTTTATATACAAATTTTCATCAATCGGTTTATACGAATAACAATGAAAATATTATGGTTGATATTTTAAAAAATGCTGAACAACAATCCTTTGTTCCAGATTGGAAAAAGCAATCTATAATGCAGCAAATTTTAATTTATCAAAAAAACAAAGTCGGAACTCAAGCGACTAATCTCAATTTAAAAGATTTTATAGACAAAGAATATCTATTAAATAATGTAAAATCAAAATACACTATTTTATATTTCTATGATCCGGAATGTTCTAATTGTTCTGAAATTACACCAAAAATAAAAGGATGGTTTTATGCAGATGGACCTAAAGATGCTACTGTACTAGCAATCTATATTAATCAGGATGAACAAGAATGGAGTAAATATGTAAGGGAAAATACTTATCCGCCCAGATGGATTAACTTATGGGACAAGAATGAATCTGATAATATGCGTGAAAAATATTGGATAGAAAGTCTTCCTGCAATTTATGTACTCGATGAAAATAAGAAAGTGGTTTTGAAGAATGCCAACTTTAGGCAATTGTTAAAGTATTTTTCTACATAATAATTCTAAATATCAAAAGATATTAAAAAGAAAAACAATACAGTGAAGTGAACTTTTAGTCATAATATAAATTAAAAAGAGATGATCAAAATTTATATAAAAGTAATTATTGTATCAATATTGATTATTGGTAAACTGTCGGCGCAAACGATCAATACGGGAGATTTATCAATTGCACCAAATACGGAATTTTCAACTTTATTTAACTTTGATAACAAAACCAGTGGTGACTTACTAATTGATGGTAATTTTGTTGCTTATGCAAATTTTAATAATGACGGACTAGTTACTTACACTAATTCGAGTAACGGAAAAACTTATTTCATAGGAACGCAACAACAACTAATTTCAGGGACACAAATAGCACATTTTCAGAATATTATTTTTGAAAACACATCGGAATTAGTTCCTTTTCATTTGAATACAATTGTTAATATTGGTAAAAATGTCGAATTTAAAAAAGGTATTATAGATGCTGATACTTATAACGGTAAAATGGTTTTCGAACAAAATGCTTTTCATACAGATGCTAGCAATCTGAGTTTTGTAGATGGAAAAGTAGAAAATGTTGGGAATCTCGACTTTGAGTTTCCTGTTGGAGATCAATTTTATTTCAGACCTTCTTACCATGATAAGGGAGCGAATACAAACAATGTCTATACGACTCAGTACTTTTTTGAAAATGCAGGAAGTCTTCATCCTTATACCAATAAAGAAGAGACAATTCTGTCTATCGATGAGGCGGAGTATTGGAATTTAACACAAGATCAAGGAGCAGAAAAAATTATCTTAAGCTTAACCCTTGATACGCATACAACTCCTGCTTCTTTCTTTGTAGAAAATCCGGATACTGAATTAGCAATAGTCCGTTGGGATGATACTACATTAAAGTGGGTAAACGAAGGAGGAAAGACCACAGATCTTCTTACGGGAGCAGATTATTCTAAATTGGTTACAACTCAGGTAGGAGGTTATGGACTTTTTACAATTGCAATTGTAAAAAAAACAATCACTCCAGATTCAGATCTAATTATTTACAATGCTGTATCACCTAATGGTGACGGGATTAATGACAGCTTTTATATAAAAGGAATTGATAAATATCCAGACAACCATGTAGAGATATACAATCGCTGGGGAGTAAAAGTATATGATGCCACATCCTATAATGAAAACGATGTGATGTTTAAAGGATATTCTGACGGACGAAGTACAGTAAAGAGAGGGGAAGGATTGCCGGCAGGAACCTATTTTTATGTTCTAAAATACAACAAAAACAATACAATAATTGAAAATACAGGTTACTTATATATTGCAAATGATAAATAAGATTCTTGCTATGAAAATAAAACTACATTTTTTTGCCATTGTGCTTATAGCCATTACAGGCTATGCACAGCAAGATGCACAATATACGCAGTACATGTACAACACTATTAATATAAATCCAGCCTATGCGGGATCACGTGGTGTTTTGAGTATTTTTGGACTCTATCGAACGCAGTGGGTTGGTCTTGATGGAGCCCCCGAAACAAGCAGTTTTTCTATTAATACTCCAATTAACAGCAGTAGACTTGGTGTTGGACTTTCTTTAGTAAATGATAAAATTGGCCCTACAAACGAGAACAATATATCGGCAGATATTTCTTATACCATACAAACTTCACCCGATTTTAAACTTTCTTTTGGAATTAAAGGAACGGCTAATATCTTTAATCTCGATATAAATAAGCTAAATCCTGAAGATCAGGGAGATCCACAATTTCAGGATCTAGACAATAAGTTTTCGCCCAATGTTGGAGCTGGTGTCTACTGGCATTCAGACAAGGCCTATATCGGATTTTCAGTTCCTAATTTTATTGAAACCAATCGATATGATGATAATGATGTCGCAATCTATAAAGACAAGATTAATTACTATTTAATGGGAGGTTATGTCTTTAATCTGGATAGATACCAATATTACAAATTCAAACCTGCCGTACTGGCAAAAATGGTACAAGGAGCGCCTCTTCAAGTTGATATTTCTGCCAATTTTATGTTTATTGACCGATTTGTTGTTGGTGTTGCATACAGATGGAGTGCCTCATTAAGTGCCATGGTGGGATTTCAGATCACAGACGGACTGTATTTGGGTTACGGATACGACCGCGAAACCACACATCTGAATAATTACAATTCAGGGTCACACGAGATATTCTTGCGCTATGAGTTCTTTAAAAACAACGGAAAAATGACAACTCCTCGTTTCTTCTAAAAAAAGTATTAGTAAGAATTATACAATCTTCTGCTTCATAATTTTTTGAGTCTATTGGCAAGAGAATTCACCAGATCTGTAGAAGAGATGAACTGCAGATTGTATTGTACTGCGCATGCTAATACCCAGATGAACGATTCCAATGTAGAATGTATTTCTCATAATGGATATAGTAACTAAAGTATTTTTTGCACAAAAAAAAATAAGGCTGTAGCAAATATGAATTAAGCTCAGCCTTATTAAAATCAATTATTGAGCAGTTACACTGCTGATTGCCTCTTTTAATGCTTTGGCAGCAGCGGCTGGATCTTCAGCGCCATATATAGCACCGCCCGCTACAGCTACATCTGCACCAGCAGCTACAACATCTTTTATCGTATCGATGTTAACACCACCTGCTACAGAAAAGGGAACTTTTGCTTCTCTTCCTTCAGCAATTAGCGTTTGTACAGAATATCCTGGTAATGCCTGTTCATCAAGACCAGCGTGTAATTCAACAAAAGCTACTCCAAATTCAGTTACTTCTTTTGCTCTCTGTACTCTGTTTTTAACACCAATAGTATCCACTACAACCTGTTTTCCATATTTCTTTGCTGCTTCCACAGCACCTTTTATGGTTGCATCATCTACAGTACCCATAACGGTAACTAGATCAGCACCAGCTTTAAAAGCTATTTCTGCTTCCAGAGCACCAGTATCTGCAGTTTTCATATCTGCAAAAACTAGTTTGTCAGGAAAAGCAGCTTTCATGGCTGTTACAACTTTAAGGCCTTCAGCTTTAATAAGGGGCGTACCTAATTCTATAATATCTACATAAGGTGCTACTTTGCCTGCAAGTTCTAATGCTGCCTCTGTAGTAAGTAAATCAATTGCGACTTGTAATTTTGTCATTTCAAAATGTTTAAAAAAAATTAATTATAAAAAAGTTATTCCAGGTTAGCATGTTTAGGCCAGAGGTCTTCCTTGGTTAGGCCAGATTCCTGCCATAGGCTCATAAAAATACTCTCAAGTATAAACAGTGTAAATTGTTCAAAAAGACTTCCTGCGTATTGTTTGGAAACTGATATGCCGAAATCTGTTTTTGTTGCAGCATTCACTAGCAGTATATTATCTGATGATTGTGCCAGTCTGCTTTTTGCGTCGGCTGTAATTGCGATAACTTTTGCCTTTTGTGTTTTTGCTTTTTCGACGGCTGAAAGCACAGATGAGGTAGTTCCAAATCCAGAAGCTACCAGCAGAAGATCTCCTTCAAGAATTGCAGGTGTTATAATTTCTCCAACAACATAGACATGGTAGCCTAAGTGCATAAATCGCATTGCAGCCATTTTTAATGCCAGTCCGCTTCTTCCGGCTGCCATTATAAAGATTCGTTTTGCAGCTTTAATTTCATGAATCAGAACATCTATTTCCTGCTGATTAATCTGGTCTGCTAATTTTAGATTTTCGTTTAAAATAGTCTCTAGGTTTTCCTTTGTAGAATTTTTTTTATTCATCTGTTTGTTTTTAAGTATCGAGACCAGCCTGTTTTTGCAAAATTGTTAACAGGATAGGATTATTTTAGTGATGATTTTTGAATTAATTATGGATTTTTTATCCCAATCCAATTGAATTAAACAGCATTATTTCTGGATATTTTTTTAAGTTTTTATGGAACTTCAATAAATTCTGATTGCTGATGCAAAGATAAATCAGCAGAGAGGGGAGGGTGTTATACATATGAGACAACGCGGTATAAATTTGCGCCGGTTTTATCCAGAACAGTGCTATAAAATTAGCTTCAGAAAACTGTGTGAATCTGTATTCAATAATTACTTAATGGATCAAACTTATTTAACTTTCCAAAGCACAATAAAAGAATTGATCAATCTCATAAAAATATTTTTCTTGAGTTTTGAGCATAGGCTATTTTTCTATTAAAGAAATAGATTCAAGATATAAATTGTTGTAGAATAGGGTAAAAGAAAAAGGGTGTTATCGTTAGCACAGTTTAGCTGTATGCGCTCAGATCTATGATATGAAAATAATACTATGCATTATAAATTTGTGCCAGTTCGTTTTGAAGTTCTGTCGGTGTTTCTTTGAGTTTTGATTTCACAAATTTATTTAATGCAGACGGAGAACTAAAGCCAAGATCAAATGCAATTTCTTTATGGGAAAGATTAGAAAACAGCAACTGTCTTTTTATTTCTTTTAGGATTCGATTATGTATGGCGTTAATTGCTGTTTCAGCACAGTGTTTTTTCGTGATATCATTAAGTTTTTTTGGGGAAATACCAAGTTCTGATGCATAATATTGTACTGTACGCTGGCTTTTAAATTGTTCATTTAGTAGTTTTTTAAAACCGATATAAAGATGCTGATTGGTCTTTTGGTGTAATACGGGATGCTGGCCATGAACCGATTCAATAAGTCCCAGCAGCAATATCTTAATGTAAAAACGAGCCTGCTCTTTTCGCACAAGACTCGGATTGTTATAAATAACTCGGATGTGTTCAATAAGTGATAATGCTTGTGTGAACTCTTCTTTAGAAAGCGCGCTGCAGTTTAGATTTGCCGATAGGTTTACATTATAAGGGCTTAATTCATTTTTCAATATATCAGAGCAGAACAAAATTTCTTCAAATAATATTATTTTGCCTTTAAGGTCACTGCTGGGGTTGGATATAAAGTTAATCTGGCCTGGGAAAACAATTGATATTTTTTCAGATTTTAAATTAAAAACTTTTTCTTCAATTTGGATGTCAATTTTTCCAGCCTCAACTATTAAGATGTAAAAATGGTCATTTTTATGCGGTTTTAGATATTCGCTGATATTGAGATCGCTTATTTCAAAAACTCGAAAAGATAGATTCGTATCCTCCTGCTTCTGGATGTTCTGTGTAAGCTTAAACCGTTTTAAATCCATTTGTTAAATATATGTATTGTAATGTCATGTTTTTTCTTTTTGTCCCACCATTTTTAGACAATAGACAGCGACAATAAGAGTAATCTGCAAATTTAAGCAAAACTATTATGATGTTTTTTTTATAATGTAATTCTAAGATTTAAACAAGTAAAAAAATCTTTTGATTTTACTCCATTTCTAAGTGTTTAAAGATGTATGTGCCAGATTAAGATTGAACACAGCAGCATTAAAAATAATATTTTAGTGGAGTAATCGGTAGGCTATTACTGTTTTATTTAGAGTAGGAAGAATGAGTAAATGATCATTTTCGATATATTCAATATCGGCAGTAATGATGTTTTCTTTACCTAAATCAATTAGTAAATTTTTATTTCCATTTAAATCAATAGTAAAAAGCTGTCCCTGCCAGGCTCCCGAAACTATATACCCATTTTTGCCATAACTGACAATACCATCCAGATTATCAATTCCGCTAAAAATCTGATGAGATTTTTTGGTCAGTTTGTTTATGGCAAAGGCAGTTTTACTTTCCATATTCAGCACTAAGAAATCCTCTTTAGTGCATAACAATCCATTTGGTTTAGCAAGAAAACCAGATTCAGCCCATACATTTATTTTTCCGTTTGCTATTTTATAGATCTTGTTGCCAAAGCAGTCAGAAACGTAAATATCTCCGTTGGTATCTATTGTTATATCGTTAAGGAATTTAGCATTATCTACATGATATACTTTCTCAATTTTAGCTGTTTCAGTATTTATCTGGATGACTCTGTCAATATCTGCAACATACAATTTTTTCTTATATAATCCCATTCCTTGAGGGTTATCCAATCCATCAACCCATTTTAAAACTTCTATTTCGCCATTTGTTTTAAGCTTGGAAATAAATCCATTGCCATCTTTTGCAAGATATTCACCATTTATATTTGAGATATAGAGAATCTTTTTTGAAAAATCGTAAAGTGCAGATTCAGGTTTTAAGAAAAGAGAATCTGATACCCATGCTCTGGTAATGTTCTGACTAAAAGTGATTGCAGGAATTAAGGTTGCAAATAAAATGAGAATTATTTTTTTCATTATTTAATCTTTAAATGGTTGTACTAAATTTTGGTTTCAGGTTGTTTAAAATGAAATCTTAATATAGTCATACTAACATACTAAGTTTTGGCATTTCTTTGAAAAAGAGATTGTTGATTGCGAAAGGTGAAAAATGAAGCATCCGTGTTAATCTTTCGAATATACTATTCGTAAAAGTAATTCCTTACTGAGGAAGCCACAATAACTAAAAATAACCACTTTTAAAATTTAAGGATGCTAATAGGTAGATTTTGACAGTTTATTGATGCGACTTTTTGTTTCGAGTTTATTCATCAAGCAATTTTATCCATTCATCAAGAAAGTTTCTTAAGGGCCTATTGTCCTGATAGATTTGCCTTCAAGAATATTAAAAATATGAAAATGAAGGTAAAAAAAATAATTGTTCATGCTGTGTTGTGCATAATGTCAGTAGGATTGCAGGCTCAGAAAACTATTTCTGGAAGAGTAATTGATAACCAACATTCACTTTCTGGAGTAAATGTTATAGTTCTTCAAGAAGACTCAAGTTATGTAAACGCAGTGGAAACAAATAGAGATGGTTTTTATGAAATAGAAAATATAAAACCCGGAAGTTATAAATTGTTATTTTCACTCATAGGATATGAGAAGAAAACACTTGATATCAAGATGGTTTCAGAAGATTTAAAGATGCCTGAGACGGTTTTGGAAATTGAGCCTTTTGCGATGAATGAAGTCACTGTTAAAGCAAAGCGCTCTGCCTTTAAAACTGAGCCGGGAAAAACTACTGTCACGCTTTCGGCTGTCTCCATAGGATCAGATGGCTCGCTTTTAAATGCACTTGGAAAAATTCCCGGAATATTGATTTTGAATGATGGAACGGTTCTACTAAATGGAAAGGCCGGAGCAAATGTAATGATAGACGGAAAACAGACATATCTTACGGGGGAAAATTTATTGAATCTGCTTCGTTCTATGCCAGGCAGTGCTGTCGATAAAATAGAAATGGTTTCGAATCCTTCTGCCCAATATGATGCAGGAGGAACAAGCGGATTTATTAATATTAAGAGCAGACAAAGAAAAGAAAGCGGTTTGAACCTTAATCTTTCATCTAATATAGAAGCAGGAAAGTACGGCAGACAGAATCAAAATATTTCTCTTCAGTTTCATGAAAGAAAATACACATTTTATACCAATTATTCATTTAACAGCGGACAGGATTTTATCTTAATCAATTCATCACGCGAATATCTAAAAGCTAAAACTGATGCTACAATTTTGAATATGGATGCGTACAGAAGATTTAAGTCCCATTCACACTATTTTAAAACGGGTATTCAATACCAGTTTTCAGAGAAGCTTACATTAAACACTGATGTATTTGGAAACTGGTTTGGAAGAAATAAAAATGAAAACGCTCTGTCTGAATTATTTCAAGGTTCAGATTCCAAAGATTTTTCACTTTATACGGCCAATATTCAGCAGTCACGGCATAACAATTTGGGAGGCGGAATGAGCATCTTGTATCAGTTCAGCAGCAAAATAAAATGGGAAAATATATTTAATTTTCTTGTTTTTGAACAAAATGAAAAACTAGATCAGAAAAGCAAAATGATTCCATTATCAGAGTCTGATGCAGAAAGCCGTCTTCGCGGAAATATGGAAGGCAATATCAGAATTACAAATCTGCAGTCTAGTATAGGCTACGATATGTCAGATAGATTTAAATTTAATTCAGGAATCAAATACTCATCCATTCATATCGATAATAATGCATTATATAATTCGATGCATTTAGATCAATGGTTGGAGGATGAGAAATTGAGCAGCCATTTTTATTACAAAGAAAATATACTGGCCGGTTACCTGCAGTCAAATCAGAAATGGTCAGAGCGATTTTCTACAGAGGCAGGACTTCGTTTAGAATTAACTGAGACCAAAGCACGTTACGCTGCAGGAAATCGTGATTCGACCCTTGTGAGGAATTATGGACAGCTTTTTCCAACTTTTTCGGCAAATTATGCTCTCGCGGCTAATCATGTGCTTTCATTTCAGTATGGAAGACGTATCGTTCGCCCCAATTACAGAGATCTTAATCCTTTCACAGAAGTAAATGACCGTTATCTACAGGAAAGAGGAAACACGGCTTTAAGACCGGAGCTGGTAAATAATATGGAAGCTTCATGGATATTAAAATCACAGTACGTATTTAGTATGTTTTACACTACTCGTAAAGATCCTGTAACCAAAAGCTATCTAACCGAACCAGAAAGTGACGTGACTATTGTTATGCCTTTAAACTTAGACAAGAGTTATGCATTAGGAGTAAGAGCAGGCCTTAACAATTTAAAGCCAAAGCAATGGTGGACATTACATTTAAACGGTTCATTGATATATAAAGAATTTCATTGGAAGGAAATGGAGACTTTATATGATAATAATCTTTGGATTCCTGCATTTCAGTTTAATAACCAATTTTCTCTTTCTAATGAATGGGCTGTTGAAACGACAGGATATTATAATGGTGAGATGGCTGAAGGTCAGGCTAAAATAGGTTCAATTGGTTCAGTATCTTTGGGAGTGCGAAAAAGTTTCTTTGAGAAGAAGCTGAGCTGCTATGCTTATTTTAATGATGTTTTTTTAACCAATCGCCCTAATATCAGTTTATATAATAGTGTAATTGCTGGGTTTTACAAAGAGCGTAGAGACAGCCGTATGGCAGGAATCACTCTTTCATGGCGATTTGATTCTGGGACTTCTTCAAAAGCCATGCGAAAAATCGAAAATATGGAAGAAAGTAAGCGTATCAATTAGTAAATTAGAACCTGTAAAATGAGTGAAAGCAAAAAAATAGCAACTGATTGGATTTATCCCGCTGTCTGGGGTATTATGATGTATAATGTCTTACGAGCAGTTACTGATCTTACACATCACGGTATTTTTTGGGAAGGCGAAATAAAACTGCATATAACAGCATTGATGCTTTCAGTATTAATATGTTATTTATTCAATTATGGATGGAGACAAAGGCTTCTTAAAACCAGCGAAAGCAAGCGAATAGGGAAAGATTATGCTTTTGTTGTTTTTGAATTAATTGTCTGCTTGAACCTTCTGCTAAAAGTCGGGCAGAAACTGGGGGTATTGTTTATGGGGTCTGGCTGGATAGACTATATGCTGATTAACGTTATCTACGTACCGTTGCTACTTATTTTCTATACATTGATTCGTGGTTATCTAGCAGAGAAACAGGCAAATGAAAAACATCTGACATTAGAAAAATTGAAAACAGAGAAAAAAGAGGCAGAACTTGAATTTCTAAAATCGCAATATCATCCGCATTTTCTTTTCAATGCTTTGAACACTATTTATTTTCAGGTAGATGATAATAATGCTGAAGCAAAAAAAAGTATTGAATATTTATCAGAATTACTCCGTTACCAGCTATATGATGTAAATCAGGAAGTCGCATTTTATCAGGAAATAAATTATTTACGTTCCTATATTGCTTTTCAGCAGCTCAGAAAAACAGATAGGCTGAAAGTAAATATTGATATAGATAATGCATTACAAGAGCAGCGAATAGCTCCTTTGCTATTTCAGCCTCTTCTAGAGAATGCATTCAAATATGTTGCAGGAGAATATGAGATAACCCTTGTGTTACAACTTAAAGATGATAAGGTATATTTTGAATTAACAAATTCAGTTTCTGATGTACTAGTTTCTTCAGATTTAAAGGACAGTGGCATAGGGCTCAGTAACTTAAAACGAAGACTTGAACTGCTGTATCCTGAAAAACATCAGATGGCAGTAAACAAGGGTGACGATTTTTTTAAAGTAACCCTTGCACTTCCCGTTAAAGAATAGAAATCTAAGTTAATTTTGATTAAGCAGAATAAATAATATGAAGTTAAAATGTATTATTACAGATGACGAACCAATGGCCCGTAAAGGAATTAGAGGATATATTGAAAAAACAGATTTTCTTTCATTGGTCGCAGAATGTGAAACAGCAATTGAACTTAATAGTCTATTGAAGAAAGAATCTGTAGACGTCATTTTTCTCGATGTTGAAATGCCTGGCCTTACGGGCATGGAATTTCTTTCCTCTGCATCCAATCTTCCTAAAATTATCATTGTATCAGCTTATGAGCATTATGCTTTGAAGGGATTCGAAATGGATGTATTTGATTATCTTTTAAAACCGGTTTCGTATGAACGTTTTCTGAAATCGGTCAATAAATTGTTCGATCAGAAGCAAAAGGAATTGAATTCTGTTCAAACAGATTACATATTTATAAAAACAGATAAGAAAACTAAAAAGATAATGATCAGGGATATTCTATTTATAGAAAGTATGGAGAATTATGTTCTGATTCATACCCCCAATTCAAAAGAAACGGTTTATTGCACGTTGAAAATGATAGCTGAGAATCTTCCGTCCGATCTTTTTTTCAGCCACATCGGTCTTTTATTGCAAATTTTGAACATGTCAGCGCAATAGAAGGCAACACAATAGAGATTGGAAAACATAAAATTCCTTTATCCAAGAATTTAAAAGATGATATATATTCTAAATATATCACAGGGAATTTTATTGCAAGAAGTAAAAAAGCAAATAATTGAAAAAAAGATAGTTATTTGATTGCTGATGATTTAATAAGCTAAAAATTACAGGAAAAGTATTTAATAAGATGTTGGTTCGAGCCCTGTTCCCACAACAAAGTAAAAGCTTCGGATAGATCTGAAGCTTTTTTTGTTTTCTAAATATTTCTTTTGAGGTTTTATATTTTTTGTCACAGCTGTTATGCTTAATTTCTTCTTTTTTATTTATCTCGATATATTACTTCCCATGTTGGTTCAAATTCTAACTCTTCAAATGGGAACGAATGTAAATTTTTATTTTTATAAATATCACTGCTAAAAGTATCTTGTATCCAATTTCCGAAAGTCCAATTCCCTGCTTTTTCAGGCTTACCCCATCTTCTTGTTTTCAAAATTGTTGCTTTGGAATTTATCCTTTCCGATAGCTTTTTCAAAATAGGTCTGGAATCAAGATTTAAACTCTTGGCAATTGCAACTACAATGAAATATCCAAATTCAATATGCCTTTTGTTTTCAAAATCTCTTTGATTAGAAATTGAAATATAAATTTCTGGTGGACATTGCCTTTTTTCGCAAATTGTCCAAATCGGTGACCAAAGTTCGAAATCAAGAAAGTAATTCTCTGTGTTATCAGACATCGTCCACTTTTCGTGTGATTTTTCATTCCATTTAAGCCGTCCAAGCTTTAAATCAGAATGATAGACAAATTCTTTGTTGTCCTTTTTAGAGACACGTTTTTCAAGTTTGCATTTAGTTGCCCTAACTCCTGTTTCTTTTAAAAATTCGCTTTGTTTTACCAGTAAATCAAAATAGGGTTCAAAGTTCGATTTCCAATTTGTTTTTATCCAAGGAGATTTTTCATAGTCAACCTGTCCAAAAATCAAGTAAAAATCATATTCTCTATTCTCCCAACTGGAATCAGCATTAGTAAAATTGTCGTAAAGATTTAAAAACTTATCTTTAAATTGCTTTATTAATCTCATTCTCTGTTAGTTTGTTTATGAATATCACTAATTATTAAACCATGTATTAGATTCTAACTATTTAGCTAATATAGCAAAAAAGCCTTTTAAGAGAAATATTTAAAGAAATCTCAATTGTAGAATATAAGCTTCCATTTCACATTAAAACTTAAAAAAAAACTGCCCATGACAAGGTTTAACGAGGGACTTTAGTAGAATTATAATTATTAAATGATAATTTGTATTGCGCCACGATTCTGTCGCAAATCTTATAAATGTGTGTAATTTGTATTGATTTATCGTTGCACTTTTGAAGACAATTGCAAACAGCAAAAAAGGCTGTCTTGGCAAGACAACCTTTAATGACTAATTAAAAATAAAAATGTATTCTAAAGTTGTTACTTTCCTGATTGGCTTTCAGGGTTCATAATAACTTCGACGCTACTAGAACTATCCAAAACGTGCTTACTAAACTGCTGAATAGTTTTTGGGTTAATTTTAGAAATTAAACTCTTGTATTCTTCATCCGTTGAAAACGGAATCTGATTTAATGTGTTGTTGTAGATTGTTGTAGTCCAGAAAGAATTGGTCTTAAGTGATTCTTCTCTGTTTTTCAACAAAGCCTTTTTAATGTCTTCTAAATCATTTGCATTTACTGGATTTGTTTTTAAATCGTTTATTTCTTTCCAGACAATCTGCATTAATTTCTGTTGCTTATCAGGATTACAGTCAAAAGTTAGCGCCAAACTAAAAGTTGGCTTTGGAATTAATTCCAGGTTTCCGCCCACATTAACGCCGTAACTTCCGCCTTCTTCTTCTCTAATTGTTTGAAGGAAACGTTTTGAAAGTAGTTCTCCAATAATATACATCGTCATGGCATTTTCTTTACTGTACTCTGTTTTATCTGTGATATTTAAGTATACAGTACTTTTTGCCACTTCCATTGGGCGTTTAAAATGCACTATGGTTTTGCCCTTTTTTGGTTCAATATTATGATCGATAAAAGTTTCTTTTAAAGCTGGATTTGATTTTAAGTTTCCAATATATTTCTGAATTAGATCTAAAGCTTTTTCAGGAATGTTTCCGACGAATACAAAAGTAAAATCAGATGCATTTTTGAATCGATCGCGGTAAATGTTTTCTGCTTTTTTAAGATCAATCGTTTCGAGGAATTTTTCGTTGAAAATAAAAGTACGTGGACTGTGATTTGAATTTGCAAGATCGATTGAATCTTTAAAAGCGCTTCCATTATCTTTTTTAATGGTTTCTAAACGATTTTTATATTGTTCTTTTAGAATATTAAAGATATTAGGGTCAAAACGAGGCGCTTCAAAAGAAAGATAAAGCAATTGCAGCAGGGTCTCGAAATCGGCTTTATTAGAACTTCCTTGAAATCCTTGTGTGTTTTCGCCAATAAATGGGGCAGACTGTGCCACTTTACCGGTAAGTTTTTCTTTTAAACCAATATTATCAAAATTTCCCAAACCTGACGATCTTGCAATTGTCGTAGCGATTTCAGCAGAAGTTAGATCTTCTGTTTTAATTAATGATTTACCGCCCTTTGCAAATGCAGAAAATAGAATCTGATCCTGTGAATGCGTTGTTGGCAAAACTATTACATTGGCTCCATTTTCCAAAGTATATCCTTTTGCATCAGCAATTCCTGTAACTTCAAATGTCTTTTTGATCGCAGCAGGTTTTAATTCTTTGTCTATTAAAGGGGCATTGTTTTCTTTTTTAGTATAAGGTTCTAAAGTCATGCTTTCAACCTTTTTCATTACATTGACAACAGCTTCCTTATTTGGAAAATCATTTTTATCCTGATCGGCTCCCGTAACCAAAACTACCTGATTTGTTGGTTTTTGAATAGTTTTAGCATACGCATTCAATTCCTCCAAAGAGATACTTTTTATAATACCAACAATTAATTTGTAATCATCTTCAGGGGAAAGGAATGGTTTTGCTTTTAAGAAATAATTGGTCAAATTATCTGCCCAGCTATCGTTGTCGACTTTGTCTTTATTGCTTAGAAAATCATCATATGAGCTTATAAAAATCTTTTTTGTTCGGTCTAATTCGGCTTGTGCGGCGCCAAAACGTTTTAGGCGTTCTGCTTCCGTATAGGCCTCTTCAAACGCCTGAATTGTTTTTCCTTTTTTGGCTAAAGCCGAAATATTAAACGAAGTATTTAATCTCGAAATCGGTTCAAAATAAGTTTTGAAATTTAATGCCGAACCTTGATTTTTTAAGATTAATTCTCGAAAACGATTATTTAAAATACTCGTGTAAAAAGAGTTCAGTACATTTTTTCGAGTAACACTACTGTCTTTTACCAAAGGCTCATCTAAAACATATTGAAGTGTAATTGATGTTGAGGACGCTTCTTTGTCAGACGCCGTTCCAAAATACAATTCGTCATGTTTCGGAATTTCGGAATACGTTCTTGCAGCTACTTTTTTGGCTAAAGGAATACCAGAAAATATTGCTTTTACTTTTTGCTCCATAACCTTCACATCAATATCTCCCACAATAATTACGGCTTGTAAATCTGGACGATACCATTTTTTGTAGTAATTGCGCAGTTCAGGATATTTGAAGTTATTGATGATGTTTAAATCACCAATAACATCTCTTTTACTGTATTTTGAACCTTTGTATAAAACAGGATCAGTCTGCATTTTTAAACGAAAATCACTTGTTCTTCTCGTTCTCCATTCTTCTCTAATAACGCCTCTTTCTGCATCAATTTCTTCATTGGTTAAAGAAAGAGAACCAGACCAATCGTGTAAAACCCAAAGAGTAGAGTCAATAAGTTTTTCGTTGGCGACAGGAACCGAACTAATATTGTAGACCGTTTCATCGTGAGCGGTGTAGGCATTGATGTCTTTACCAAAAGTAACGCCATTTTTTTCCAGCATTTTAATGATTCCTTTTCCTTTAAAATGTTCTGTTCCGTTAAATGCCATGTGTTCCAGAAAATGCGCCAATCCGTTTTGATTGTCATCTTCTAAAATAGCACCCACATTTTGAACAAAATAGAAACTTGCTCTATCTTTTGGTTCTTCGTTATGCAGAATGTAATACGTTAATCCGTTTTTTAATTTTCCGGTTGTTACGTTTTTATCCAGCGGAATGTTGGTTTTGAACTGTGAAAATGCGCCTTGAAACGACAAGGCGAGAATCCCAATAATGATATTTTTTTTAGTATTCATTTTTTGTTTTTTTATCTTCTATTTCTTCTAATTAGGATAAAAGCGGCGCTTAGGATAATCAATAAAGGAAACAGTCCTATGAAGACAATTTTACTTATAAAAACTTGATTAGCAGTAAAAGTTATTTTCTTATCGGTATTTTCGGGACGAGTGGTATCGATTGGAAATTCGTAATTGGTAAACCAGCTGAAGATGTCAGTTACAAACTGGAATGTTCCGGAACCGCCTCGGCTTAATTCGGCATTGCCCATAAAATCGGCATCTCCGGCTACAATTATTTTTTGTGTTTTACCATTCACATTTCTTGTTAAAGCAACAGCAAGCGGAACAGAAGTTACTGCAGGTTGTTTTTTCAAATCTTCAGGAATTGAAGTAATGCCAGTCTGCGCTTCCCAAGCCGGCTGTGCATTTGTTTTTAAAAGCGGTGTCACTTTAAAGCCAGTATCTTTTACTGTTTTAATCCCGCTGCTTCCTAAAAATGGGATTGGATAATTATTTCTGGTTTTACTGAATTTAATTACAGTCGGATCAAGATTTTTTGAAATTTCGGTAACCAAGTAATCAGGAGAATTGATTTCGCTTTCCTGTACCAATGCTTGTTTGGTAAAACTCAAGCCTAATTTGTCTGTAACTGCCGCTAAAGCAGAATTAGTTTCCGGTTCAGCCAAAAGCATTAGATTCTTTCCTTCGTTAATGTATTTGTTGATGCGGTCTATAGCACCCTGGCTCAACTGCGTTTTAGGGTCAGCAATAATCAAAATAGTAGTTTGCTCAGGAATATTCTGGGCATTAATGTCTACAGAAGAAACATCAAATCCTTGATTGATAAGTGAATATCTAAAAGTAATTTCATTAAATCCTGTTTTATAATTTTTATCTCCAACTTTATCTACACTTCTTTCCATGTTTCCGGTCGCAAAAACAATTTTAGGACTTGGAACGACCAAACGTTTTAAAGAGGCAGAAATTTCTTTTTCCATCGGAACTTTAAACATATCGTCGTACATCCTTAAGAATGTTTTCTTTCCGTTGTATTCCACAGTTCTTACCACTCTGTTCTGTTCAGATTTTAGATCTATAACCTTTTTAATCTCTTCAGGAGAATATAATTTTTTTAGCTTTAAATCCTGCGTTTCGATCATTTTTTCTGCCAGCTGTTTGTCGTTCAAACCAGGGTTTTGGGCATACAAAGCTTCATTGCTTGAGGTATCATAATAATACACATATTCCATTTCCATCTGGGGTATAAAACGAGTGTATTTTTCAAAACTTGCTATATCCGAATTTTGAGAATAAGGCATCGCCATATAGTAGTTGATATCTAATAAGTTTACATAAGTCGTTAACTTTATTGGCCGTCTATTTTTTTGACAATATCTAAACTGGTTTTGGTTAACGTTCTGTCTTTTGTGCGAGTCATATCGTGATATAACGTAAGTGGAGCTCTAGATGTAATGTACCCAAGTGCCAAAACAACTGTGATCAATAAAGTATATTTCAAAACTCTTTTTGAGATTGTTTGTGCATCTCTCCCAGTTTGCAATTTGTAGATACTCAATACAATAAAAAGACTGCTTACTAAAACGAAGTAAAATACATCTTTACTAATGATAAGTCCTTCAAGCATTTCGTTTGCACGCCCGGCGATGGAGAGGAAATAGGTAATGTCTTTTACAATTTCAACATCTTGCCAAAGCTTTCCAATGAAATTTAAACCCGCCAAAACGACCAATGTACTAATGGCAGCAACGACCTGATAAGAAGTTAAACAAGACATAAAAAGTCCGATTGCAGCATACGTGCAAACTAACAAATACAACCCAATAAGTCCTGAAATAGCAAATTTTAAATCTAAATTTTCAATAGAGAAGTAGGCAATACCAACCTGCAATCCTAGTATTACAATGAATAAAAGGCAATAGGCTGCAATAGCTAAATATTTACCCAGTACAATATCTTTAATTTTAATTGGGGAAGAAAGTAACAGTTTGATCGACCCGCTGTTAATTTCACGGCTTACTAATCCCATTGTTAAAAGCGGAACGTATAAGTATAGATAATTTTGCATTTCGGTATATAAACCGCTGAAGCCTGAAAATATCGTTTGAGTAAGGTTGCCAAGACCTTCGCCAATTTTTTGTGCTTTTTCATAGCGTTCAACTGTACCGAAGAATTTCCAGCTGGACTGGATCGAAAATATTACTAAAACTACCCATGCCACCGGCGAATAAAACATGGTGTTAAGTTCTGTTTTAGCAATTCTATATATTGTTTTCATTTGTTTAGTTTTTAAGAAGGAATAGCGTTTTTAGATGGGGCTTTTTTAGATAATTGGGCGAAGATTTCGTCTAATGAAACTTTTTCGAATTGAATTTCACGTAATTTCCAATTGTTATGAACGCTTAACGAAACGATTTTTTCTGCCACTTCCTGCGTTCCTTCAAATGTTATCTGCACTTTTTTAGGAGAAAGAAATACAGCATTTGTTACTTCCGGAATAGCTGTTAAAGATTCCAATTTTGGCGGATTTTCAAAACTTGCTGTTAATTTATCTGCTTCGATATAGTTGTTGAAAGCATCAAGCGTATCAGCAAAAACCATGTGTCCGTTTTCAATCATTCTGATATCCTGACAAGTTGCTTGAACTTCAGAAAGAATATGTGAAGAGAAAATAACCGCTTTATCTTTGGATATTTTTTTGATTAATTTTCTAACTTCTAAAATCTGGTTAGGATCAAGTCCGTTTGTTGGTTCATCTAAAACTACTAATTTAGGTTCGTGAATAATAGCTTGAGCAATGCCTACACGTTGTCTGTAACCACCAGATAAATTTCGAATTAATCGATGGCTGAAATGTGAAATGCCGCACTGTTCTTTGGCTTTCTCTAAAGCATTTTTTAAATCTTCTTTCTTTACATGACGCAGTTCTGCACAGTGAATTAAATATTCATCTACTGTTAAATCTAAATGTAAAGGTGGTGTTTGTGGTAAAAAGCCAATTAATTTTTTGGCTTCAACTGGGTTTTCTTTCAGGTTAATTCCATCAATAAAAATGCTGCCGCTGGTCTGGTTTAAGACACCACAAAGAATATTCATTGTAGTAGATTTTCCTGCACCATTAGATCCTAAAAGACCTAAAATTCTATTTTCTTTAATTTCAAAACTAATATTTTGTATTGCCCAATCCTTACTGTATTGATGCGACAAATCCTCAACTCTTACAATTGTTGTTTCCATAGTGTTTTTAAAATCGCAAGAATGTATTTTTACTGAAAACACATTCTTGCGTTATTTTTAATTTTTAGTATCCTGAATTTTGGGTTAAAAAGGGATTAGAACGAATAGCAGGTTCTGGAATAGGATATAAACTATCTGTACTTTTCCAGATTTTATCAGATAAAACGGAGAGTGTTTCATCTAGTTTTCCAGTTCTCTTAAGGTCTAGCCATCGGTGTCCGTTTTCTGCAAAGAACTCGCGTTGTCTTTCTAGAGCAATTAAATCTAATAACTGATTGGTATCTGTCAGAGAGGTATTACCCAATAAAGCTCTATTTCGAATAACATTAATATCCTGCTGTGCTCCCGTAATATCATTAGATCTTACTCTAGCTTCGGCTCTAATTAAATAAAGTTCTGCCAATCTCAGGACGGTAGAGCGTTCTACAGGAGAATCTCCAAATCCGTTTTGATATTTATAAGGTGCAATGCCTAAAAATACGCCTAATCTATCTCTAATGTCTACTGTCCAATTTGTTTTTCTAGCATCCCCAGTTTCAAAAAGTGAATTTCCTTTTCTTAATAAAAAAGTACCGCCAGTTGTAAATACAGAAGATCCTTCATAAGTGTACGAAACATTAAAATAAGGTATTTGCAAGATTGCTTCGTCATTATCAGCAATAAACGGACTGTTGTCATCTCCCAAATCAGTAATTATTTTATAAGTTGCTGTCTGGTTTATTACTGTAGTTGCATGGGCTGCGGCCTCGCTCCATCTTCCTAAATAAAGATTTACCCTTGCCAATAAAGCTTCTGCCGCCCATTTTGTAGCTCTGATTCTTTCCTGATCATAATTTTTATAATCTGTTGGAAGATCTTTTGATGCATCTGTTAAGTCCAGCAAAATCTGGGCATAAACAGTTTCTTGAGAAGATTGGGGCAATAGAGCCGACACATCTACATTTGTAGTGAGTACTAGAGGAACATTCCCCCAAAGATTAGTCAGGTAAAAATAAGAATATGCTCTTAAGAATTTGGCTTCTGCAATCCATTGTCTGCTTTTAACTGCACTAAGAGAAGTACTTTTAGAAACTCCTTCAATAACATTATTAGCATTATAAATCGTTTTATATAATTCACCCCAGTTAGTGTTTATCGTTCCATCAGTTTCTGGGATTTCATTCGAACTGTACAAATTGGCAATACCAGTTCTAGGCACTAATTCGTCTGCGGTTTGTCCGAGAAGAGAATGAACTCTGTTATAAAAAAAATCGGTAACCATACTTTGGTAAATTCCATTTACAGCTGCTTCAGCTGTTGGATCTGAGGCATATACGGTTTCTGATGACAGCTGATTACTTGGAAGATCTACATCTAGAGCATCATCACAGCTCGTAATTCCTAATAAAAGAAAAAACGAAAATATATAGGTATATTTAGTTGAAATATTTTTCATGATTTTAAGATTTAAAATGTAAACTGAGTTCCAAATGTGATTGTACGTAATGGAGGCAATGCCAATCCCTGCGTTTCAGGATCAAGACCTTTGTATTTAGTAAAAGTGACTAAGTTTTGTCCTTGAATAGAAAGGCGGATACTCTGCAAGTATTTCTTTGTTGCCTCATCTAAAGGAATTTGGTAAGAGGCACTTACATTTTTAAGTTTAATGTATGATGCATCAACAACAGAAGCAGTTGATCCTAAATAATTGAAAAAACTATTTTGATATCCTGAACTTAAAACATTTCCTTGTGCTAAATAATCATTATACTCATCCACTTGAAAATTTGCAGTACCGTAAGGGTAACCTGGTTGTGCTCCGGTACTTGACATCAGGGTGGTACCATCTTGTTTTACGAATTGAAATAAAAAGTCAAGGGTAAAGGCTTTATAGCTAATGGTGTTAGAAATACCGCCATAATACTGTGGATAGTTACGGACCATAATATTTTCTATCGCCTCTACCAGTATCAGCGTATCCAGTTGAGATTCTTCCGTCTCCGTTTACGTCTTCAAACTGCGCAATACCAGCAGCATTGACACCTGTAAAATTATATAGATATCTAGATCCTAAAGGTCTTCCAACAACGTATTGAGAGTAATAACTGGTGAATTCTATACCTGGAAATGATACTAATTTGTTAGAATTGGTTGAGATGTTAAACGATGTTGACCAATTTAAATTCTTAGTATGAATATTGGTTGTACCAAGGGTAAATTCCCAACCTTTATTTTCAACTTCAGCTGGTAAATTTGCTGTATAAGTTGTAAATCCTGCTTGTGCACTAAGCGTATAATTTACCAATTGATTGCTCGACGTATTTTTGTAATAGGCCGCCGTAAAAGAAATACGGTCATTTAGGAAACTTAAATCAAGTGCTGCTTCAAATTTCTTAGTTAATCCCCATCTTATGTTAGGGTTTGCAATTCTAGCGGCAGCCATAGAAGCATTTCCGTTACCGTAGTTACGCGTGTCAAAAGTTTCGGCATATTGATAATCTCCAATCTCGTCACTTCCAATTTCTCCATAACTCGAACGTAGTTTTCCAAAACTTAACCATGAAAGATTATTTAAGAATTTTTCCTGAGTAAATACCCATGCAGCACCTACAGAACCAAAATTTCCGAAACGATTATTAGCTCCAAATCGGGAAGAACCATCTCTTCTAAAGTTAACATTTAAAATATATCTATTTTGGATATTGTAGTTAAGTCTGCTGAAAAGTGATATATATTTGTATTCTACACTTCCGTTATTAGCCGTTATACTTTCTGCAGTTCCAAGATTTCCAATTAAATTGTCTGCGCTGTAACCACTTGAATTAACATAAGAAGGCATTTCTGATTTTCTATTTTGCCATGAACCTCCAACAAGTGCTGTTAAGTTTCCTTTCCATAATTCTGTTGTGTAATTAAGCTGAGGTTCAACAGTGAAATTATTCGTATTATTGGTTGAAACAGTATAAGATCTTTGAAAGTTTAAACTCTGGTCATTTGCTTCAGCATAAGCATGATTGGTTGCAGATCCTGGCATAAATTGCTTGGTTTGCATTTGAGCTCTTCCGTATCCTAAATCTGTTTTAAAAGAAAGTCCCTTTGCAATTTCATATTGAAGACTAAAACTAGTAATTAAGTTAAGTCCTTTGTCATCTACTCTTTTTTCTAAAGCAGCAAGAGGATTTATATCACTAAAATAGTCTGGTGACCAGTAGTAACTTCCATCCGCATTGTATAACGGACGGTTAGGAGCAGTACCCACAGCATAAGTTGTGATATCAAAAAATGGAAGTTTATTATTGTCTACTGCAAAAATTACAGAAGCGCCTATTTTTAATTTTCTGTCTAAGGTACTGTGATTGACATTAAAGTTAGTAGAGAATTTATCGTAGCTGAAATTCCCAGGTACAACAGTAGTTTCTTTATGATAAGCACCACTTAAAAGAAAACTCGTTGTTTCGTTTCCGCCTTTTAAGGAAGCCGAGTAATTATTAAAATTAGCTGTTCCTCCAATTAATTTTTTCTGCCAATTTGTATAAGCATTCGGGTCCCAATCTGTAATAGCGATACCATTACTATCAACATCAGCAACATCGCCATTATTGTTTAAAGCCGTTTGAAGCATGTTTAGATAAGTAGGAGTATCTAGAGTTTTGGCCATATGTGCTACTTCCGAAACTCCAGAGTTGGTAGTGATAGTAAATTCTGTTTTACCGCCTTTTCCTTTTTTAGTAGTGATAAGAACAACGCCATTGGCACCTCTGGAACCGTAAATTGCTGTTGCATCTGCATCTTTTAAGATTTCGATACTTTCTATATCATTTGGATTAATGATGTTTAATGGGCTTGTTGATTTTTGAGCACCTCTAATAACATTTTGATCTTGCACTTGTTCTTTAATGTCATCTCCAATATATGGTACGCCATCAACAATATAAAGTGGGAGGTTATTGCCTGCAATGAAATTTCTACCACGGATACTGATATTCATATCACTTCCTGCATAACCAGAAGTCTGCGTTACAAATACTCCGGGAGTTCTTCCTTGTAGGGTTTGTAGAATATTGGTTACGGGTTGTTTTTCAATATCTTCAGAAGTGATCTTTACTACAGATCCTGTAGAAGTTCTTCTAGTTGTTGTACCATAACCAATCACGACTATCTCATCTAGTTTAGCTAGATCGGGCTGCATTTTGATAGTAATGGAAGTTTGATTCTGTACCGTCACTTCTTGCGTTTTATAGCCCAAATAAGATACTTTCAAAACGTGTTTTCCTGAAGGCAATTCGATGTAAAACTGGCCATCAAAGTCTGAAACACCTTGTTTATTACCTCCAACTAAAGCAATAGATACTCCAGGCAAAGGTTGTCCGTTTTCATCTAGAACCTTACCGCTAAGCATGTAGTTTGCTTCGCTGTCATCTTCTTTTGCAATGGCTTTAGGAGTTTCTTTTTTGTAGATCACGACATTTTTGTCTACTTGTTTGTAGACTAAATTACTGCCTTGAAATACGGTATTCAAAATATCACTAACACTTCGGCGTCCTCTCGGTGTAGTCACTTTTGGAAAATCTTTTATGATTTGCGGCTGATAAGCAAATAGTAATCCCGTTTTACTCTCTATTGTTTTAAATAAAGTTTTAATATCCTGATTATGAAGTTCAATATCAACAGATATAGACTCTAGATTCTGGCCGCTCATCTCGGTAGCAAAAATCATATGAGTACCGCACGTCAGCAAGAAAATGTGGAATAAACTGATTCGCATAATCATAATGGTTTTTTTTGACAAGTGAAAAAAAGACGAATTCTTTTCACTGTCAAACATGGTTGTTTTACAGCGTAATTTCATAAATTTGCTTGTTTTTTAATGGTTACTGGATTAATTGTTAAAAATCTCGGCCATCTGGTGTAGGAGCTGGATGGCTTTTTTAATTTAGTTTTGGTTAATGGTTCTGTTTTTAAAGGTTAATATTTAATTTTAAGAAGCTTTCTAAGTAGGAGGTTAGTCGGCTTTTTCTCTATCTATTTTTATTCGCAGCCTTTTCCATCAATAGTGATAAATCCAGCTTTGTTATATCTATATTCGGTTTCAATAACACTGCAGATTACTTTTAGAACATGATCTAAATCTTCTTCATTTAAGAAACTTGCAGTTATTCGGCAGTTTTTAATCTTTTCATTATCCAATAAAATCGAAACTTTGTATTTCTGAGAAATTAAAGAAACCGCTTCAGCCATATTGATATCGTCCAAAATCAGATAATTGTTTTTCCATTCGGTTACAATGGCGGCACTAATCGTATTTTGCTGATAGTCTAGAGTAGTTTTATTGACTTTAATCTGCTGGTTAGGAGTAATCACACCATAAATCTTTTCTGTGTCTCCAACTTGAACTTTACCGCGGGAAACCGTAACTTCAATATTATTAGAAGAATTTCGAGCATTGATGTTAAAAGCCGTACCTAAAACTTTAGTCTGCACTTTTCCAGTATGTACGATAAATGGCTTTTGGTCATTGTGTTTAATATCAAAAAAAGCTTCTCCAGTCAAGGTTACTTCACGAGTTTTACCGTTAAAAGAAGTTTGATCGTATTTTAGACTACTGTTGTCATTTAAAAGAACTGTACTGCCATCAGGAAGATGAACTAATTGCTTACCGCTGAAGTCAATTAAAGCATTTTCTGCTATAACTTCTTGTTGAATAGTTGGAGCAGGCAGAGGTGTTTTTTGTTTAAAAAGAAACGAATTACCAATAGCGATCAAAGCGATAATACTAGCTGCGGCAAAGACAAATTTCACAACTGTTTTGCGGCTTCTTTTCTTAGGGTTTAAATTCAAAACTTTAGATTCGCTTTGCGGTTTAGATAAAATGTAATTTAGAATATCATCTCCTTGTTTTTTATCCATTACTTCAGTAACGTAATCGTTTTTCAGCATATCATGAAGTTTTTCTTTTAGAAAATCATCATGGGTTCCCTGCTGAATTATTTCCATCATTTGCTGCTGCTCTGCATCAGATAGATTATTCTGCAGATAGCCTTCAAATAACTCTTCGAATTTTTTTTGCTGCATTGGTTTAGTAAATTAAATTAGTACTTGTTTGTAAACGGTAGATTGGGTTATCTTTTTTTTTTTTTCAGCCCTTCTGATTTTAGGGATAAGAACGTGTTTTAATATGTCTCTTTATTATAAAGACCATTTAAAAAAGGGGAGGGAGTAGTGAAATGTGAAAAAAAGGTAAAAAAAAGGTAAAATAATAGCCAATGAGGCCTTTTTGAGAGAAAAAACTTTAATCTAAAATTTAAAAAATAGAAGAAGCGTCATGAACATATTCATGTACGGAGAAATTTTAAGACGTATAAATTTTAGAGCTTGAGCCATATGTTTTTTAACAGTATCGGTAGAAATGCCTAAACTTTCGCCAATTTTTTGATGACTTAAACCATCCAGTTTAGCCATTTTATATACTTTTTGCTGCTGCGGAGGAAGCTGCTCAACAATCTGATTTAAAATAGTATTGTACTGCTCATCTTTAATTGAAGTATCGGTATCAATAAAGCCGGCATCTTTTAGATTAATTTCTGATGCGAAATTAGTTTCTCTTGCAATTTTTTTGATAGAATTAAACAAATGATTGCGTGAGATAATATAAATGTAATTTTCAAAATGATCTATTTCTGCTACACTTTCACGATTTTGCCATATCTTCAAGAAAATATCCTGAACGGCTTCTTCTGATAAAATTTTTGATTTGGTAATTCTTAAAGCAGTAGAGTAAACAATATTTTTGTACTGGTTGTATACCGTTGTAAAAGCAAGCTCACTTCCTTGAGATAACTCAAAAAGAAGTTTTTTTTCGTCAATATTTGAATTTTGAGCCATGTTTAAGTAACAATCAATTCAGCAATATTATTTATTTTTTTTCAAACAAAGATTATTTATCTATAATATGCCTTCAAAAATACTGTTTTACTATTTTATGAATAAAATATTAAATTATTGTAAAAATAAACGTTTCAATTTTGCATAAGATTCAATCCTGTTTCAGAACTGTATTTAAATTATTGTAGGTTAAGTCTTGTTTTAATTGAGAATTGAATAAAATACAATAAAAAAAGTATTTTATATTAAAGGATATTTATAAAAAGTATAGATTTGTCTTTTTTCAAGCCCTTCTTTTTTTGCAAGAAAATTATCTTAATTCTTTAATTTGATTTTAATTATGAAAAAGAAGTTATTTATATTACTTAGTTTATGTTGCCATGCGGTTTTTTCGCAGACAGTAAAAAAGCCATTAGTTGATGCAATTACGGTAAAAGATCTTAAAACAGATATGTACCAAATGGCAGGAGACCATTTTAATGGACGGGAAGCCGGCACTTTAGACGAATTAAAGGTATCTGTTTGGCTGGCAGAAAAAGCAAAACAAGCCGGAATGTCTCCCGCAGGAGATGATGGCACTTTTTTTCAATTTTTCGATTTGTATAGACATCAGGTTACCAATTACACCAAATTTAAAATTGGACAAAAAGAATTTAAATTATGGACTGACGTTTTAGTAGCCGAAACCACAACCAATAAAGTTGAAGCACCATTGCTCTATTTGGGAAAAATTTCTACAGAAGAAATTAGGAAAATAGAGGTAAAAGGAAAAGCTGTTGTTTTAATAGCTTCGAAAGATGGAATTTCAGATAATATTTCGCTTTTTGACCGACGTTATCCTGGGTTTGTCAAACAGAAATATTATGAAGATTTAGCTCAAAGGGGAGCTGCGGCTTTAATTATAATTGCAGATCAATTTGGTGAAGAATGCTGGTCTCAAGTCGAACCACAGATGAAGAGAGGAGTGTACGGAATTGAAGGTTATCGTGAAAAAATGCCTGTACCTGCTAGAATGCCTGCCTTTTGGGTTCATAATGATCAAATTGATTTTCTAAAAAACACAAAAGATTATTTGTCAGCTGAAGTAATTTCTGAAACTTACAAATACCCATCTGTAAATGTTGTTGGAAAAATAGACGGAAAAGACCCTGCATTAAAAAATGAGTATGTTCTTTTTAGCGGCCACCAAGACCACGACGGTGTACGACAAAAATACGGTCAGGATTCTATTTACAATGGAGCAGATGATAATGCAAGTACCTGTGTGGCAATGCTCGCGATTGCAAGAGCATTTAAAAAACAGCCCGGAAAAAGATCTGCTTTATTTGTATTTCATGGTTCAGAAGAACGCGGATTATTAGGTTCAAACTGGTATGCATCACATACGACAGTGCCTGAAAAAGATATTATTGCAGTATTAAATGGAGATATGATTGGAAGAAATGATATTAATCAAGCAGCACTTTTAGGTTCTACTGATCCGCATCAAAATTCTCCTGATTTGGTAAATGCTGCCAAAAAAGCGAATGACGAAGGTACCTAAATTTGAATTCGATAAACTTTGGGATAGACCAGAACATCCTGAATTCTTTTACTTTAGATCTGATCATGTTCCTTATGCGCAAAAAGGAATACCTGCCGTTTTTTTTACCAGTGTACTTCACAGTCAATACCACACCCCAATGGATGAATCTGAAAATATAGATTTTGCAAAACTGCATAAAATGACAGAGTGGATGTATCGAACAGGATGGATACTATCTAATAACCCAGAAAGACCTAAATTTTTGCCGCCTAAAAAATCAAAACAATAAATTTATTCCAATTTCAGTATCGAAATAAATCATAAAAAAAGTCCTAATTTGATTAGGACTTTTTTTTGTGAAATAAAAGAGGAAAGAATGTGATTACCAGTTTCCTTGTAATCCTTCTTTAAGAGCACTATTATATTTCTCCAAGTCAAAACTATACAAATCGGGCGCTTTATGTGCTCCGCCTTTTCGCGATTCATCTAATTTTGTTAGAATATCATAACGCAAAATTTTTCTATAAAAATTGCCTCTATTTAATTTTTTACCTAAAATACCTTCATATAATTTTTGAAGTTCAGGCATTGTAAATTTCTCAGGGAGAAGGTTATAGCCAATAGGATGATTGTTCAATTGCTCGCGAAGTGTAATTAATGCTTTGTCAAAAATCAGTCTGTGATCCATCATGAATTCAGGAAGATCTTCTATAGAACACCATTCAACGGTACTAGAAAACTCATCAATTACCAATTTTACTTGCGAATGTTCTGCCAAAGCATAATACCCAATTGATATAAAACGCTGTTTGTACCAAATATCATCAGCATATTCAGCGAAAGCGTCTTCAGAACGATTGCGATCTCCAAAAGTATGAAATTGGTGCAGGTAAATATTTTCAGTTCCTGTTCTGTCTTTCAATATACGAACTGCTGCCTCATCGACATTTTCTGTTTTTTTTACATAACCGCCAGGAAGTCCCCAAGATTCCATGTCTTTCATTTTTAAAAGCAAAACATGAAGAGAATTTTGGTGAAAACTAAAAATAACGCTGTCAATAGAAAGTGTCGGAATATATTTTTTCCAAGCCTCTTTAGACTCATTTTCGAGAAACTTTTTAAAATCCATAAGGGTACAATTAGCTTCAAATTTAAACCTTTTAATAGTTACAAGTCAAATTGTTTAAATTTTTTCTGACAGTTTTGGCATCGTCACAAAAAATTAACTATTGGTGATATTTTTTTAAAATTTCTTTTAAAATCATTTTCAAGTCTTTTCTTCTCTTCGATCATTTTTTTCAATAACTACGGCTCTTTACGCAAACGAGGTAGTTTGTTTTAAGTGTTTATTTGACAATTTATGCATATCTCTTTATTTGTTGTTTTTATGGAATTTATAGGCGGGTTTTAATGCGATAATGAAAATAATAGCATCATTAATTTGCTGATTTGAGAAATTGTATTTAATATTGCTTCATTATGAAGCAATGAAAATTTCATAACAAAAAACCTAACTTAAACTACTCATGAAAAAATTAATTATTGCCACAATTTGTTTGGCATTTTATCCAGCTTCTGAAGCTTTTTCACAAGAAGATAAAAAACAACAAGCCACAGATTCGATTAAAAAGACGACCAAAATTGTAGAATCAGACACCAAAGAAGAAAAAAATAGAAACGTAATGCTAAACGCAGCCAACAATACGGGCCGCGTGATGTAAATATTGGTTTACCTTCGACAGTTGGAGGAATTACCATTCAAGAAAATGATTTACCAGTAGTATATTATTTCTGGCCAGAGTTGCCAAACCGTACTTGGAGACAAAGTACAAGTTTGGGGCGAACAGGTTTATTAAAAATCGGAGAAGCTGCAATTACAACCGGAGATTTAGGTTTTGCCGTTAATTCTTATACCAAACTCGGAACAGATAAACTGGAAGTCGTGGGGAATTTTTCAGGTTCAAGTTTCGGATGGATGAAAGGCGACCTAAATGTTTCTGGGCAGCTTTGGCCAAAGGATGGTCGTACACAATGGGCGCCTATGCCAATTTTGATCCAAATTCATTTGATTTAAAATTTGCTAAGTATTCAGACAGAACACAAATTTACAGAGCAGGTTTAACCAAGAAATTCAATAACGGAAAAGGACAGATCAGCTTTTTATATAAATATGCCAACTCAGCTTCTTTAACCAATTATGCTGTTTTTAGATACAAAGAAGGAGGAAAAGTAGAAGAATACAATGACTTTAAAATCGGACGTGATTCGTATATCGTTAATGACGGAATCATGAAGTTTAAAGATATACTAACGGGAGAAACTAAATTTGCTGATATGGGAGGAAGTGACGCTGCATCAACTTCGCATACCTTCGACATTTTAGGAAATTATGATCTGGCAAATGATTGGAAGTTAAATTTCTCGACTCGTTTTCGTTATGCAGAAGCATCTCAGTTAATCGCAATTCCGCTTGGGATTTTTCAAGCTACTGCAGCAGATAATTTCACTTACAAATCAAACGGGAATGCATACGTTGGTAATGTAAACTCAATGTTGGGATTATACACAGACGGAACGCCTACAAAAACGGCTTTATCTCGATTTGAAATTACAAAAAGCGTAGAAAAACACAAATGGAGATTTGGTATTACAGAATACTATTATCAAGTTGATGACTTCACATCGAGTAGATCATTCTTTAACCAAACAGTTAGTGCAAACCCAGATAAATTGGTTCGTAATACGCCAGGCGGCACTTCAAATACAGACGCCGACGGATTTTACAATTACAACGTTGGAGGTGAATACCACAATGGTTTTGAAAATAAATTATCTGGATATTTCTCTGATAACTGGGCCGTTAATGATCGTTTTAGTTTGGCTTATGGTGTTAATTTAAGATACCACAAATTAAAAGGAGACTATTATTTAACACCAAGAACGCCAGATTTAGTATTTGACCCAAGTCAGAAAACCTATTTTGATAACAATTGGTTTCATTTAGGAGGGTCTATAAATGCAGTTTACAAAGTAACCAAAAGAGCAGGAATTCTTGCAGACTTTACCTATACAGAAAAAAATGGACAGTTAGAGAGTTATTCTGGAGCTGTGGAGCCTAATTTGGCAAAAACTAAAAGCCCTTTAGGAGCTTTTGGATTATATTTCAATCATGAAAAATTCAGTGTTGTATCGCAGGCAACTTATTTGACAAGAAATAATTATCAGGCAAGATTAAATTTAGTAAATCCATCAAATGCAAGCCAGTCAGAAGTAGCAACAGTTTTCTATGATATTCAGACTATAGGCTGGACAACAGACATTGTGACTTCACCGTTCAAAGGATTTAATCTGCATTATTTAATTACGTTTCAAGATCCTGTTTATAAAAATTACGATTTCAATGCTTTTGGAAATAGCTATTCTTACAACGACAAAAATGTTCTAGAAATCTCTAAAGTATTAATGGAAATCGATCCGAGTTATACGTACAAAGATTTCAAATTCTGGGCTAGTTTCCGCTATTTCAGTAAACAATATGCGAATCAAACTAATGCTTTGTTTTTCGCACCAAGATGGGAAACTTTTGGAGGTGTAAACTACAAAATAAACAATCATTTTGATATTGGTCTAACTGCGGTAAACTTCTTAAATCAAACAGGAGCAAAAGGAACAATCAATGGAGCGGAGTTAATTACAGATGCTTCGGCTTATTACGATCAGCTTTTGGTTGGATCTTACATCAGACCATTCACTTTAGAAGCTTCTCTTAATTTCAGATTCTAAATTTTATTTCGCATGAAAAAAATAATCATAACTGCCGGTTTCGCTTTTTTTCTAAGCGTTACTATGCAGGCACAGCAAGGAAACTTTACGATTGTAAAAAATAACAAAGGTGCAGATTTGGGATATTCTTCCGAATCTGGCATCAAAATTCTAACCGTTAACGGAAAGAAATTTAAAGATTTAAATAAAAACGGAAAGCTTGATAAATATGAAGATTGGCGCCTTTCGGCAGATGAAAGAGCCAAAGATTTAGCTTCAAAAATGTCGGTGGAACAAATCGCAGGATTAATGCTTTACAGTCGTCATCAAGCACTTCCTGCTCCTGCAGACGGATATAGAGCAGGGCATTATAATGGAAAAGTTTTTGCTGAAAGCGGTGCTAAACCTTGGCAGCTTACAGATGAGCAAAAGTTATTTCTGAAAGATGATAATCTTCGACATGTATTGATTACCAGTGTCGAAACGCCAGAAATAGCCGCTTTATGGAACAATGAAATGCAGGCTTTTGTAGAAGGAATTGGATTTGGAATTCCAAGTAATACCAGTACAGATCCGCGTCACATGGCAAATGTTACGTCTGAGTTTAACGCAGGAGCGGGAGGAACAATCTCGATGTGGCCAGACGGTTTGGGAATGGCATCCACATTTGACCCAAAAATTGTAGAACAGTTTGGACAAATTGCCGCAAAAGAATATCGTGCGTTAGGAATTGCAACGGCTTTGTCTCCTCAAATCGATTTGGGTTCTGAGCCAAGATGGTACAGAATTTCGATGACTTTCGGCGAAAGCCCAGCTTTAACCAGAGATATGGGAAGAGCTTATATCGACGGATTTCAAACTTCATACGGAAAAGACGAAATCAAAGACGGTTGGGGTTATAAAAGTGTAAATGCCATGGTAAAGCATTGGCCAAGTGGCGGTGCTGAAGAAGGCGGACGCGATGGGCATTGGGCGTACGGAAAATTTGCGGTTTATCCAGGAAATAATTTACAACAGCACATTGATCCGTTTATTAATGGCGCTTTCAAATTGAAAGGAAAAACCAGTAAAGCTTCGGCAGTAATGCCTTATTACACGATCACTTTTGATCAGGATAAAAAATACAATGAAAATGTAGCCAACGGTTACAGCAAATATATCATTACCGATTTATTGAGAGATAAATACGGTTACGATGGCGTAGTTTGTACCGATTGGTTAGTAACGGGTGACGAAGGAAAAACACCAAATTTATTTGCAGGAAAACCTTGGGGAGTTGAAAATCTTTCAATCGATCAAAGACATTACAAAGCGATTATTGCCGGAGTAGATCAGTTTGGCGGGAACAATGATAAGAAACCAGTTTTGGCTGCTTATGAAATGGGAGTTAAAGAATTTGGAGAATCTTTTATGAGAGCCAGATTTGAAAGATCAGCAGTTCGTTTATTGAAAAACATTTTTAGAGTTGGACTTTTTGAAAATCCATATTTAAATGTTGAGGAAACAAAAGCGGTTGTCGGAAATCCTGAGTTTATGAAAGCAGGTTATGATGCACAGTTAAAATCGGTTGTGTTGTTGAAAAACAAAGCTGCGGTTTTGCCAGTAAAAGAAAAGAAAACCGTTTTTATTCCGAAAATCTATACGGCTTCAACCAAAGACTGGTGGGGCGTTGCGAGCCAGCCAAAACTGGAATATCCAGTAAATCTAGAATTGGTTAAGAAATATTACAATGTTACAGAAGATCCTTCGAAAGCCGATTTCGCGATTGTTTTTGTAACAAGTCCGCAGAGTTTAGAAGGCGGTTATGATTTAAAAGACAGACAAAACGGAAGCAACGGTTATGTGCCAATTTCACTTCAATACGGAACATACACAGCAACCGAAGCCAGAACAAAAAGCATCGCAGCCGGAGATCAGGTAATTGATCCAACGATTAAAGACAGAACTTATAAAAACAAAACGGTTACCGTTGCCAATACTATGGATTTGAGAACGATTCTCGATACCAAAGATATGATGAATGGAAAACCGGTTATTGTTTCGGTTACGGCATCAAAACCTATGATTTTCAATGAATTCGAAAAACAGGTTGACGGAATTGTGTTGAATTTCGGAGTTTCTTCTCAAGCTGTTTTAGATATTATTTCAGGAAAATCAGAACCTTCAGGATTACTTCCAGTTCAAATGCCAGCGAACATGGAAACGGTAGAAAAACAATTTGAAGACGTTCCTTATGATATGATTCCGCATAAAGACAGTGAGGGAAATATCTATGATTTTGCTTTTGGATTGAACTGGAAAGGGGTTATCAAAGATGCCCGTACTGAGGTTTATAAAAAGAAGTAATTGATTTAATCTCGCAAAGACGCAGAGGCGCAAAGTTTTTTTCTTTTAAGTTTTTAAACTTGGCGTCTTTGCGACTTTGCGAGAAACCACACAAGAGGCATAATCACTTTATTAAAAAGAACTTTTATGAAAAGATACAGACATTTACTAATCCTGATATTCTCATTATGGACAGGATTCGTTTCACAAGCCCAATCAACAGCTAAAAATTCATTTTCAAAAGATTTGGTAGTGCCTAGAATGCGTGTTATTGTCGACAATGATTTTAGCGGAGATCCCGACGGATTATTTCAATTGGTGCATCAAATCTTATCGCCTTCGGCAGAAATTAGAGGAATAATTGGTTCGCATTTAAAACCGGGAGATGGTTTTGATTCTTCTTCAGAAACTGCCACAAATGCGGTTAAAAAAGTAAAAGAACTTTTGGAAGTAATGAAACTTCAAAACGCTTTTCCAGTTTATGAAGGTTCCAATTTACAATTGAAAGATACTAAAACACCAAATATTTCAGAAGGCGCAAAGGCAATTGTAAAAGAAGCTATGCGCGACGATGTAAAAACACCGCTTTATGTACTTTGTGGTGCAGGTTTAACAGAAATTGCAAGCGCTTATTTACTAGAACCTAAAATTGCAAATCGTCTTACTCTGGTTTGGATTGGTGGTCCGGAATACACAGATTTAGCAACGCCACCGCCGGGATATACGCCGCTAGAATACAATTTAGGAATTGATATTACGGCAGGACAAGTCGTTTTTAATGACTCAAAAATTCCAATTTGGCAAATTCCAAGAAATGCGTATCGCCAGACTTTATTGTCGTATTCTGAATTGTTGCTAAAAGTAAAACCGCAAGGAAAAACGGGAGAATATCTTTCAGAAAAAATAGAAAGTCTGATGAAAAGAGTACAGCAATTCAATCTTCATATTGGCGAAACTTACATTATGGGAGACAGTCCGTTAGTTTTATTAACGGCGCTGCAATCTTCTTTTGAGGCAGATCCGAGTTCGAGCTCTTATGTCTTAAAATCTTCACCATTAATTAATGCGCAGGGTCTTTATGAAACGAATCATAACGGAAGAAATATTCGGGTTTACAATCAATTAGATACACGATTGATGTTTGAAGATTTCTTTGCCAAACTGCAACTGTTTAAAACAACTAAATAACAATCAAACTATTATGAAATTAATATACACATTTTTAGCAACGGGATTTCTATTATTAGGAACTTCTGTTACAGCACAAGAAACCATAAAATTATACCAAGGAAAAGCGCCTGGATCTGAAAACTGGACACAAAAAGAAGCTCAAATGTATTCCGATCTTTTTAAAACTGAAGTTGTTTACAATGTAACAGATCCCTCCTTATTAGTTTATCAAGTTCCAAAAGGAGTTAAAAATACAGGAACAGCCATTGTCATTGCTCCAGGCGGAGGTTTTCAAAGTTTATCCATCAATAGGGAAGGAAAAGAATTAGCAGAAATTTTAAGCAAAAAAGGAATTACTGCTTTTGTTTTAAAATACCGTCTTAATAAAACCGAAACCAACGATCCTGCAAGAGAAATGATGGACAAATTGAAAGACAGAGCCGCTTTTGAAAAAAACTCTTTGGCAACTATTCAATTGGCAGCTCAAGACGGGAAAAATGCGCTGAATTATGTTCGAACAAATGCTTCTAAATATGGCATTGACACTAAAAAAGTCGGTATAATCGGGTTTTCGGCAGGAAGTACGGTGGCGATGGAAACCGTTTTGGATAATAAAGCAGAACAGCTTCCAGATTTTGTAGCGAATATTTACGGCGGACCAAGACCAGAGCTTTTGAGTGTTCCGGCACCAGAAAAAAAGATTCCAATGTTTGTATGTGCCGCGAGTGATGACCAATTAAAACTGGCTCCAAGAAGTATTCAAATGTATAATAAATGGCTTGAAGCAGGACAGACTGTTGAGCTTCATATATATTCAAAAGGCGGACATGGTTTTGGAACTGGAAAACAAAATCTGCCAGTTGATTCATGGGAAAACCGTTTTGAAGAATGGCTTTCTTTAGAAGGATTTTTATCTAAATAAATATTGAAGGTTTCACGCAGATTTAAAAGGATTTAAGCAGATAAAGGCAGATTTTTTTAATTAAATCTGCTTAAATCTGTCTAGATCTGCGTGAAAAAAAAGACTTTAAAAACTATATATTATGAAACATAAAATTATAAAAACAGGAAAAATTACGCTTTTGACGGCGTTAGTGCTTTCTAATTTGTCTTGGAAAACTGTTCCGAATGACGAAACAAATCCACCGCTTTTAACTATTAAAGGATTCACATTTACCGATTATAACAGAAACGGGAAATTAGATATTTGGGAAGATACACGTCTTTCGGTTAATCAAAGAATTGATGCCATCATCAAAGAAATGACCAATGCAGAAAAAGTGGAACTTTTGATTGGAACCGGAATGCCGGGAATCGAAGTTTTGACTGGTCCTGTTGGAGATTCTAAACAAGGTTTGGTTCCTGGAGCAGCGGGAGGAACGGCTGCTTTCGAACGTTTCGGAATTCCTGCAACGGTTGTTGCCGATGGTCCAGCTGGATTAAGAATCGCACCAACAAGAGAAAATGATTCTAAAACGTATTATGCAACGGCATTTCCAGTTGGAACGGCTTTAGCTTCAACTTGGAATAAAGCGCTTTTGGAAGAAGTTGGAAAAGCAATGGGGAATGAAGTAAAAGAATACGGTGTGGATGTTTTATTAGCGCCAGCTTTGAATATCCACCGAAATCCATTAAACGGAAGAAATTTCGAATATTATTCTGAAGATCCTTTAATTTCAGGAAAAACTGCTGCGGCAATTGTAAATGGAATTCAGTCGCAAGGCGTTGGAACTTCAATTAAACATTTCGCTGTAAATAATGAAGAAAGTAACCGTTTAACCATCAATGCTCATGTTTCTGAAAGAGCAATTAGAGAATTGTATTTAAAAGGTTTTGAAATCACGGTTAAAGAGTCGCAGCCTTGGACAGTGATGTCTTCTTACAACAAATTAAACGGAACTTACACGTCTGACAGAAAAGACCTTTTAACTCAAGTTTTAAGAGACGAATGGGGTTTTAAAGGAATTGTAATGACAGATTGGTTTGGTGGTTTTCCAGGTTTTGAATCGATTTCGAAAGGTTCAAACTCTGATGTTGTACAGCAGATGATTGCGGGAAATGATTTATTGATGCCAGGAATTCCAGTTCAGAAAAAAGCGTTGTTGGCTGCCTTAGATTCTGGCAAATTATCTCAAGAAGTGGCAAATGTAAACGTGAAAAGGATTTTAGAATACGTTTTCCGTACGCCGACTTTCGCTAAATACAAATACAGCGATAAACCAAACCTGACTAAAAATGCTGAAGTAACCAGAAATGCGGCTGCAGAAGGAATGGTTTTACTTAAAAATACCAACAATGCTTTGCCTTTTGCAGACAAACAAAAAGAGGTTTCGGTATTTGGAGTTACTTCTTACGCTTGGATTACAGGAGGAACAGGAAGCGGAAGTGTGAATAACAAACACACTGTTTCTCTTTTAGAAGGTTTAACTGCGGCGGGTTACAAACTAGATAAAGAGTTGGTTGATTTGTACAAACCGCATGCTGAAAAAGAAGTGGCAGCTGAACTAGAAAACAGAAAAGCAAGAGGAATTTTGGCTTTGCCAGAAAGACTTCCAGAACTAAAAATGGACGATGCTTTTATTGCTAAAAAGCAGCAAGTTCCGAAATTGCTTTCGTGACTTTAGGAAGAAATTCTGGAGAAGGCGGGGACAGAGTTGTCAATAATGATTTTAATATGGCTGATGAAGAAATTCAAATGCTGGATAAAATATCAAAAGCTTTTCATGCTAAAGGAAAAAAAGTAGTCGTTATTTTAAATATTGGCGGAGTTATCGAAACAGCTTCTTGGAAAGATAAAGTAGATGCTATTTTATTAGCTTGGCAGCCAGGTCAGGAAGGCGGACATTCTGTTGCAGATGTAGTTTCTGGAAAAATAAATCCTTCTGGAAAATTGACGATGACTTTCCCAGCGAAATATTCAGATACGCCTTCAGCGAAAAATTTCCCAGGATTTCCAGTTGATAATCCGAAAGAAGTAACTTATGAAGAAGGCGTGTATGTTGGATACCGTTATTTCAATACGTTCAACATTAAACCTTCTTACGAATTTGGATTTGGAAGTTCGTATACAACTTTTGAATATTCAGGAGTTAAATTAAGTTCTCCAACTTTCAAGGATAAATTGACTGTTTCTGTTACGGTAAAAAACACTGGAAAAGTGGCAGGAAAAGAAGTAGTGCAGTTGTATCTTTCTGCACCTTCAAAATCAATTGATAAACCGAAAGAAGAATTGAAATCTTTTGGAAAAACAAAAGAATTAAAACCGGGTGAAAGCCAAACGTTGACTTTGACTTTATCGCCAAAAGATCTGGCTTCTTTCTTAGAAAACAGAAGTGCTTGGATTGCAGAAGCAGGCGAGTATAAAGTACTTGTAGGAGCTTCTTCTTTAAATATTAAACAAACAGCATCGTTTTCGGTTGAAAAAGAAATTACAGTGGAGAAAGTGAAGAAAGCTTTTGAATTAGATTCGAAGTTTACAGAGCTTAAACCATAAATTTTAGTTAGTTATTTCTGAAAGCCGTCTTGATTTTTTCAAGGCGGTTTTTTTTATTTGGTTGAAGCGGGCTTGTATTTTATAATGATCCCGATTCTGTTTTTGTGAATCTCTTCTATCATTTATAACATTTGTTTTTCTATATTTGAAACTCAGCATACAAGAAAAGGAAGTTTTGCATTGGCTGATAGTGAAATCTAAATTTGGTACTATTATGAAATTTAAACTTTTTTCTGCTATTGCGATTTTGTGGATAGCAGGCTGCTACGGACAAGAGATTTCTTCAAATAAAATATTTAAAGAAATCGCTTTGGTGAACGGAATCGAATTTATAAACCCGAAATATGACCAGCCAAAATTTAGTTGTGGCTTTCTTATAAAATATAACAATGAAACATTTGCTGTAACAGCAAAACATATACTTAAGATTATTAAGCCCGAAAAAATGACAACCCTGTCGTTGGAGAGCTATATTAAAAATTGGATATTATACCCATTAAACAATAAGTCCGAAATTGTAATTTGTGATAAATTATTAAATGAAGACAAGTCTGAGTTATTGGAAGCCAAGTCAACTTATGATAATGATTGGCTGGTATTTTCCATAAAGCAAAATTCTTCCAGTATTATACCTTTGGAAATAAGAAATACTCCTTTAATTCAGGGAGAAAAATTATATGTTGTGGGTTGGACCAGAACGATGGAAAATGGAACCTCAAAGGGTATATGAATTTGAATATTATAAAACAATTTCAAATCGCATTTTATTAAAAGATATTCTTGTGCCAGAGAAATTCGGAGGACTTAGTGGGGCTCCATTAGTAGATGAAAATGGTTTACTTGTTGGGATTGTCTCAAATGGAACAGTTGATCCAGATTCAGATAAGAAGTTTTTCTCTCCATGCTCAATAACGAATTTAGTATCTTTTATGGAAAACAGAAAACATGATAAATAGAAAGCCTTTCCTGTAAAAAGGGGGTAGCGCGAGGCTGTTGTTTTTTGACAAACCCGATTGTCAAAATACAACTAAAAAGTGGAAGCTGGCAGTATTCTAGAATAGGTGTTTTTATAAAATAACAAGAGACGGCCATCAGGTCGTCTCTTGTTATTTTAATTAGTAAGAATGATTTTGGCTTACCTTATGTTTAAAATTAGGTTATTATAAAAGAATGTAATTTTATTTAATTTCCAAATTTGTCTCTTTTTTAGATTGAAACCCTGTCGCTTCACTCTCATCAATCATATCAATAGTTTTTGGATGAAGGCTCACCAGCTGTAAAACGATGGCAGTAAGCACTACAAATAACAGTAGAACAAAAACGTGTCTCATTCCTCCATTATCAGCGGCTTTTCCTAAAAACTCTGTAATAATAGCTCCGGCTGAAATACCTGCAAAATTCATAATTCCATATCCCGTAGCCCTGTATCGGGGAGCAACAAACTGACAAAGAATAGGCATATTGTTGGTGTCGTATATTCCAAATCCAAGTCCAAAAAGGACAGCGCCAAAAACAATAGCGGTTATGTCACAGCAATAGCCAAATAAAAATAATGCCGGGATGGTAAGAAACAATCCAATAGCGCTAGTGTAAATTCTTCCTTTAAGATGTTTCATCACCCATCTGTCTGAAATGGCACCTCCAATTAAAACGCCAAAAAAGGAAGACATGGAAATGGTTACCGTTGCAATTGGCCCCGCCAGAGACATGTCCAAATGTAAAGTTTCAGTAAATAAGGTGGGTAACCAGTTTTTGGCCGCCCAGCCTGGTAAACTTGGTGCAGAAAAATAAAAGAGCAAAACCCAAAAGGAGATATTACCGAATAATATTCCCAATCCTTTGAACATCTGCTTGAATTCAAAGCGGACAGATGACTTTTCTCTAGGATCTAAAAAGTAAGTTTTCTTTTCTTGTATAAAAAATATCAGTATTAAACTGTAAAGCACACCGAATAAGCCTACGGAGTGAAAGCTGAAATGCCAGGAAAAATACTTAGAAATAGTGGCTCCAAAACCACCGAGCGCCTGTCCTAAATAAATTCCAGTGGTATGAATCGCAATTGCAAAAGAGCGTGTTTTTTCTTGATGGTAATCTGCTATTAAGGATAAGGCAGCCGGAATATAAAAGGCTTCACTAAAACCCATAATGCCGCGCAAAATATAAATCTGATTGAAAGTTGTGGCATAACCCATTGCCATAGTCACCCCAGACCAAATAAAAAGACTGCCTATAATGATTCTTTTTCGGTTAAACCGATCTGCTATAATTCCAGAAACAGGACTCATAAGCGCATAAATCCAAAGGAAAACTGCCATCAAAAGTCCGAAATTTTCAGCTTTAGCCAATTCAGGAATGTCATCCATCATCGCTGATTTCATAGTGGAGAGCATTTGCCGGTCTAAATAATTCAATAAAGCAACAAACCATAGCAGGCCGACAACAATCCATGGATAGGATTTTTTTTCATTCAATTTTGCAATCATTCTCTTTTTTCAAAATAAAGGCCGAATATACGAATTCAAAAGCAACAGGAAAGAATTGTTTTTCCAGTTAAATTGTTTTCCGTCTGCGTTCATAAGTAAGAATGAATAATCAATATATAACTTTTTCACTTTGCTGAGCATTTTTAAACGGGTAAGCCACAAAATAAAACGGATAAATGTCGAAGCACGTATTGACTTTTCAAATTCTGAAGTGGTGGCCCTGAAATTAAGATTGTTTGGCCCTAGGTTTACTATGTTTAGTGATTTTTATGTGTTATTATAATAGATTAAAAATCAGCCTGCTGTAACATTTATTCCTTTTCGCACACCAACTAACATAAAAATATTCTATATGAAATTTATGAAATCCTTATTTCTTCTTTATGCAGGCCTTTTTTTATTATGTTTTACTGCAAATGCCCAAGAAAAAACACAGTCCCCTGATCACAATGAAATTATTAAGAAACTAATTAAAAATGAAGAGTATGAAATGAATTGGTTTGCAGTTCGTGATACTGCAAAAATTGAAATTGGAAAGGTATTTACTAAAATCGCTAAAACAAAAAACACAATAAAAGTAACCACGACGGTAAAAATGAAAAATATGCCGGACTGGGTTGATGAAACTGTAGCGGAACTTCCTAACTTAAACCCTGTAAAACATACTTCTGTCAACACCCAAAGAGACATAGAGCTTAATTTCGGGAAACAAACAACTGGTTATTATCTCGATAAAAAGGATAACAAAAAAATAGATATTAAAGAAGAAACAATAGGAAGCTTTTTTGACAGCAATATTTATCCTCAAATAATCCGCTGGCTTCCGCTAAAAGAAAATTATAAAACAGAAATAACTATTTTTGACTATAATCTTGTCACAAAAGCTGCAATTCTTAAAGCAAATATAACGAACACCAAAAAAGGTTTCCTTGCTGGAAAATCGGTGTGGATTGTTACTGTCACAGATGGTATTTCGCAAAACAAAACGATAAATACTTATTATATTGATTCCCAAACCAATCAATTTTTGAAACAGGAAATTGATATGGGAAAAAATAAAATGATAATGGAAAAAGTAAATTAATTTCTAATGTTCAATAGTAATCATCTCAATATTTGAGCTGGGTCATTTTTATGCCCCAGCTCATTTAGTATTTTGCAATATAATTGCAGTCAATTCCAATTGCTGATTTTCTTCAAATTAAACCAGAGTTTTCAATTTTTTGGAAAACATTTTTATATACCCTTCCTTATCCTTTTTCACCTCTTGGATTAGTGCCTTTCTTTCAGGCGTGATGCTGCAGTATTTTTCCGCCCATAAATTGATTTCAATCATCAGCGGCAAAAGGTCGATACCTTTCGCAGTGAGTTTGTATAAAACTTTGGATTTACTTTCTGGATGAGGCTCTTTTTTGATAATCCCGCTTTCTTCCAGCATTTGAAGTCGTGAAGCCAATATATTGCTGGCTATTTTCTCGTCTGATTTCTGAAAGTCGCCATAAGTGCACTGTCCAGCAAACATTAAATCCCTCACAATCAGCAGTGACCATTTGTCTCCCCAAATATCCAACGACTGGCTTACGGGACAGTCGGAACGCTTCTTATTTTCTGCCATAAAAAAAAATTTAAAAAATTCGCTTGCAAAACGAAAGTGGTTTTGTATATTTGTACTTGCAATTTGCAAGCAAATTTACAACAATTTAAAGAAATATACAAATGCAGACAAAAGGGAATACAGTATTTATAACTGGCGGAAGTGCCGGAATTGGTTTGGCCATCGCTAAAAAATTAGCCGCCGAAGGCAATAGCATCATCATCAACGGAAGAGACGAAGAGCGTTTGCAAAATGCATTAAAGGAACTGCCCGGTGCAGTCGGAATTCAGGGTGATTTTGCATCTGAGGCAGACAGGATCCGTGTTGCAGATGAATTAAAAAACTATCATTCCGATGTCAATATCATAATCAATAATGCAGGTGCCGCTTTTGCCTATTTATTGAGCGAAACCGCCAATGCCCACGAAAAGGCAAAAATTGAGATGAATGTCAACTATATTGCTATTATTCATTTTACAGAATTGATGATGCCTCATCTGCTGGAAAAAGAAGCTGCGGCCGTTGTGAATATTTCTTCGCTTGCGGTTTATGGAAGCCATAAATTTCTGCCTACCTATGGTGCTACCAAAGCAGCTCTGCACAGTTACACAATGGCTTTGCGATACACCTATGAAGAGCAGAAAAATGTTCAGATCTATGAAGTGTATCCGCCTTTGGTAAATACCGAATTTTCTGCCGAAATAGGCGGGGCTGATGGTATTCCGGCATCAGAAGTAGCCGACGAGCTTTTCTGGTAGAGAAAAACCAGTTTGACATACCAGTAGGCGAAACAAAAAAGTATGCTGCTGCCATAGGCGAGGCAATGGCTAAACTGGCTCAGTAAAAAAAGGATAAGCCGAAATCATTGAAGATTATCCACTTTTTAAGCCATTAAACGTATCAAAATGAATATTCAAAATAAAACTATTCTGATCACTGGAGGAGCATCTGGTATAGGATTGGAAGCTGCAAGACAGTTTCTGGACGCTGGTGCCAGAGTGATTGTTACAGGAAGAAATCAATCAAAGTTGGATGAAGTGTCAAAACGTTATCCCTTAATTAAAGCCATCCAAAGTGATGCGGCAGATGAAACTGATGCAAAAAATCTGTATGACGAAATAGTAGCTTTAGGAGGCATCGATATTTTGTACCATAATGCCGGTGTAGGGGTTCCGCCTGCGAATTTAGGAATTCCGGATAAAAAACATCTGCAAGGTGCAGTGTATGAAATGGATGTGAATTACTTTGGCGTCATCAGGCTCAATAATCTTTTTATGAGTATGCTCAAAAGCAGATCAGAAGCAGCTATCATTCACACGACATCCATATTGAGTATTGTTCCTTCAGCAGCCGAAGCCACCTATAGTTCATCAAAAGCGGCATTGGCATTTTATACGGTTTCACTGCGCAGGCATCTGCAGGTAATCAACAGCAAAGTGAAAGTTTTTGAACTGCTGCCGCCTCTAGTGGATACCGAGATGGTGGCTGGCAGAGACGATAAAAAAATCAGCCCTAAGGAATTGGTAGAGGGTTTGATTAAAGGCATTAAGAAAAATACGCTCACCATTCGGGTTGGTGACAGCAAAGCGGTTTACCTTATCAATAGGCTGTTTCCAAATCTAGCCTATGGGCTTGTAAATAAAAAGAAGGCAGATAGGCTATTACTGTCTTAATCATATTGCATGTTATGTAACTCATTTTTTAATAGATTAGTCTTTCAAGCATGCAGCCATAATTTTAAAAAAAATTAAATATAATGAAAGCATACACTATTAGCCGCTACAGCAAAAAAGACCTTTTAAAGCTGAGCGAAGTAGACAGGCCTGCTATAAAACCAAATGAGGTTTTGATAGAAATTCATGCCGCAGGAATTAATCAGCTCGACGCCAAAATTAAAAGCGGGGAGTTTAAAATGATGCTCAAATACCAGATGCCCTTAGTTTTAGGTCACGATGTGGCAGGCGTTGTGATTGAGGTTGGGGTTGATGTAAAACGTTTTAAAGTAGGAGATGAAGTGTACAGCCGTCCTTCTGATTACCATATCGGCGGATTTGCTGAATTTATAGCGGTTGATCAGGCAGATGTTGCCCTGAAGCCGAAAAACATTTCCATGAATGAAGCAGCGTCTCTACCCTTAGTCGCGTTGACGGTCTGGCAGGCTTTTATGGAAAAAGCACATTTTACAAAGGGACAAAAAGTTTTTATTCAGGCTGGTTCAGGCGGTGTGGGCACGATTGCCATTCAGCTGGCAAAACATCTGGGCGCTACGGTTGCAACCACTGCGAGCAGAGGTAATTTTGAACTGGTCAAAAATCTTGGTGCAGATGTAGCGATTGATTACAGAACTCAGGATTTTGAGAATCAGCTGAAAGATTACGACTTGGTGCTCAACAGCCAGGATAGTAAGACCTTGGAAAAATCCCTTCGCATTTTGAGACCGGGCGGTAAAGTGGTCTCTATTTCAGTTCGCCAAATCCTGCTTTTGCCAATGAAATGGGTATGCCATGGCTATTGAAACTGATCATAGGCTTTATCAGCAGAAAAGTACGAAGACAGGCAGAAAAATTAGGGGTTGGTTATTCCTTTTTATTTATGAAAGCCAACGGACAGCAATTATCCGAAATTACCAAGCTGGTGGAACAGGGAGTTATAAAGCCAGTATTGGACAAGGTTTACCGATTTGAGGAAATGAATCAGGCTTTTGATTATGTGAACAGCGGAAGAGCCAGAGGAAAAGTAGTGGTGCAGGTAAAATAAGCATCCTGTTTAACGCCCGATTTTAATTATGAGCCGGTAACTCTAGCCGAAAATGATGATATTGGAATGGTGCACCGACGTTTTTCTAATATTTAAAAGCCGTCTTCAACTTTTTGTGGGACTTTTGGAGGGAATTCCAACTTAAAAGTGTCACGATTTGCCACAGAAATTTTGTTCGGGTTTAAAAAATATGAAAAGCAGTGTAAAATAGAAAAGCCTACAAATTTTAGGATTTGTAGGTTTTGTTTTTTTAGGAAAAAAAAGTCCTAACCATTAATTAGGACTTTTGTGGGGAGAGCAGGATTCGAACCTAAGGTTTGAAACCGCTTATTTCCTGCATTTTTATTTTATAAAAAACTATAGTGCCACGATTTTGCCATAAAAATAAAACTACTTAGTTTTTGGTGTGTAATGTCTTGATTTTTAATTTATTGAAGTGTTTTTTGATGCTCTAATTCTCTTTGCTGGAAATTTAATGACTTTTTTATTAAAGTTATTGTTTTGTCCTGTTTATTTTACCTGTATTCTCTCTCGAAATAATTAAGTGTTGATTGTATTTCTTTTGAGCATGGATACCATGAAATATTCCTTTGCATTCTTCTATTCCTCAAATCCTCTGTAATAAATAGGTTCAACTATTCATCTATTACTGATGGTATATATTGTTGGCTGGGCACTCTTTGAAAAATAAATAAGCGACATGATTCTGTTATCGGCAATTTTATGCTAAAAAGTTAGTGTAAAAACATCTTTTTTTGCCGATAGGATAAATAATATGCTATTGCAAACTCTTGTTCAAAGTAAATTGCACAAGGATTTTGAAATCTTTCAAACCTTCCGAAAGAATATGTCTATATTTTTGATTGATTAATCCATCCTGAAAAAAAACATTCTCTATAATTTTATTTTCTATAGAAGATACAATTGCTTCTTTGAGTTTGTTAAATAAGATTGTTGGTTAATTAATAAATTTTTTGTTTGTTTTTATTTCAAAGGGAGATTAATGATCTATTTATTCTCCCTTATTTTTTGTTCAAAGTCAGTTAATATAATTTAATAAATATACTATTTATATGAAAAGAGAGAATTTTAGCATAAAGAGAAAAAGTTCTTTAAAGAATGTTATATCGATTTTTATTCTGTTGTTTTTTTGTGTCGTTAAGGGGTATTCCCAAAACAATGAAAATACAAGAAGTGCTTTTGAGGTAATAGAAAGATTAGTAGGCAACCGTGCAGCCGATTTTCAGTTGAGCTTGGTTAAAAGTAAAAATAATCAAGCAGATTGGTTTGAAATCAAAACTACAAACAATGTTGTAAAAATTAAAGGGTCAAACAATACTGCAATCTGTTACGCGGCTTATAATTTTCTTCGCGATATTGGAGCTGCTTTAGCAAGTTGGGAAGGGAATAGAGTGGCTCTTCCTAAAGTTTGGCCAAAATATAGTAAAAAAGGAAATACACCTTTTGAATACAGAGAATATCTAAATGCCTGTACTTTCGGCTACACAACACCTTGGTGGGATTGGAAACGCTGGGAACAGGAAATTGATTGGATGGCTTTGCACGGAATTAATCTTCCAACTGCTATGGAAGGGCAAGAAGCAGTATGGCAGGAATTATGGAAAGAATATGGCTTAACCAATTCGCAATTAGAAGCACATTTTGCGGGACCAGCATTTTTGCCATGGCAGCGTATGGGAAATATCAATAGTCTTGAAGTGCCGCTTCCTCAAGAATGGTTTTTGAAAAAAGAAGAACTTCAAAAGAAAATCTTAGAAAGAATGCGAGCATTAGATATGCATCCTGTTGTGCCTGCTTTTAGCGGTTATGTACCTAAGGCTTTCGCCGAAAAACATCCTGAAGCTAAGATAACAGAACTCAAGTCATGGTCAGGAGGAGGTTTTGCCAGTACTTTTCTACTAGATTCAAAAGATCCACTATTCAAAAAGATAGGGAAACGTTTTATTGAAATTTACACCAAAATATACGGAAAGTCTGATTTTTATCTGGCAGATTCTTTCAATGAAATCGAACCTCCAGTTTCGGAACAGAATAAATATGAAGAACTTTCCAACTACGGAAGCGCTGTTTATGAAACGATTAATGAAGCAGCTCCGGGCGCAGTCTGGGTTATGCAAGGTTGGCTTTTTGGAGACAATAAAGAATTTTGGACAAAAGAAGCTACAAAGGCTTTTTTAAGTAAAGTTCCGAATGAAAAAGTGATGGTTCAAGATTATGCCAACGACAGATATAAAGTGTGGGAAAATCAGGAAGCTTTTTATGGAAAACAATGGACGTACGGTTATGTGCATAACTATGGAGGATTGAATCCTGTGTACGGAGATCTGAATTTTTACAAAGAAGAGTTGACAAGTTTATTGAAAAATCCACACAAAGGAAATATTGTCGGCTATGGAGCAATGCCTGAGGGTTTAAATAATAATTCAATTGTTTACGAATACATATATGATCTTGCATGGAGCAAAGGAGAACAGCCTATAAACGATTGGCTGACAAAATATTTAAATGCAAGGTACGGTGGGACAGTTTCAGAATCTGTTTTTCAAGCCTGGAAATTATTATTGGAGTCGGTTTACAATGTAAAATACTGGGAAACTCGCTGGTGGAATGATAGAGCAGGAGCGTATTTGTTATTTAAACGTCCAACTGCTACAATTACAGAATTCAAAGGAAATCCTGGCGATAAGAAAAAATTGAAAGAAGCTTTGGATCTTTTAAGTAAAGAAGCTAAAAAGTATGATCAAAAAGATTTTGTCCAATATGATTTAATCGATGTTTCAAGACATTATTATTCATTATGTATAGATGAGGATTTAATGGAATGTGTAAAAGCCTATCAGCAGAAAAATATTGAAAAAGGAGATCAATTATTTAAAAAGATAGAAAAACAAGCATTGGATATTGATAAAATAATGGCAGGCCAGCCATTAAACAGTTTAGACCAATGGGTTAAATCGGCTTCAGATTATGGAAGTTCTCCAGAAGTGTCCTCATTATATGTAAAGAATGCCAAAACATTAATTACGCTTTGGGGAGGAGAAGGACATCTTAATGATTATGCTTCGAGATCATGGAAAGGAATGTATAAAGGATTTTACTGGCCAAGATGGAAAATGTTTTTAGAAGCTTTAAGAAAAGCATCAGTTGACAACACTCCTTTTGATGAAAATAAAGAAAGAGAATCAATTAAAAATTGGGAAATTAATTGGACAGAAAGCAAATAAAATATCCAACGATTATAATTACTTCGTATATAAACATAATTTAACTTAATATTTATAAAATAACTTAAAACCAAACCATCTATATGAAAAAGAAAATTCCCGAAAACGTTTTATTAGTAAGTTTTTAATGATATAATTTTCGAAAAAAAACTTTGCAAAGGCTTACTATCATTGACTTTATAGAAATTATCCATGTTTATGAATAACTTGTCCATTTCTTAACATTTCATTAGCACTAATTTCGTCAACACTATTTAACCAATTAACCAAATATCACAATGGAAAAACTTAAACTTTTATTATTAGCCTTCTTCTTTGGCTTCTCAATTAATACCTGGGCACAAAAAACAGAAGTGTCTGGTGTGGTATTAGATGACAAAGGTCTTCCTCTACCAGCTGCGAATGTACTTGAGAAAGGTACAACTAATACTGTAACAACAGATTTTGACGGAAAATTTAAATTTACGGCTTCAAACAAAAATGCAATATTGGTATTTTCTTTTATTGGATTTGAAGATCAGACTTTAAAATTAGATGGGACAAAAACAAATTATTCGATAAAATTACAGTCTACCACAACCAACTTAGAACAAGTAGTTGTAGTAGGTTATGGTAAAGGATCTCGTAAAAACTTAACAACTGCTGTTTCTTCTGTTAAAGCTGAAGATTTGAACAGAGGAGCAATTAGCGATGTGGGACAGCTTTTACAGGGTAAAGTTTCTGGTTTGAATATTTCTTCAAGCGGTGACCCTACAAAAACAGCTTCTGTAGTTTTGCGTGGAGCTTCAACATTAAATAGTTCGCAAGTGACCATTTTATGTAATCGACGGTATTCCTGGTGTAGATATCTCTGTGATTGCACCAGATGACATTGCAACTATTGATGTCTTGAAAGATGCCGCTGCAACGGCAATTTATGGTAACCGTGCTGCAAATGGGGTTATCATGGTGACAACAAAAAAAGGAAGTAAAGGCAGAACGCAAATAGCATACAATGGATATTTTGGTTTAGAAGAAGTTTCAAATAATCTGGATATGATGAATGCAGATCAGTTAAGAGATTTTACAACTAGAAATAATTTGAACTTTACGCCAGAGAATGATAAAGGAGCTAACACGAACTGGCAAAAAGAAATTTTAAGACAAGGACGTGCAGCATCAAGTAGCCATAACTTATCTATGAGTGGTGGTGGAGAACATGGAAATTATACAGCAAGTATTACTTCGATTAATAAAGAAGGGGTAATGTTAAAAAGTAATTTCTCTCGTATTATTGCTCGTTTGTCTGTTGAACAATTTGCTTTTGATGACAAAGTTAAATTTGGTTTAAACGTAACTAACTCTACTACAAAATACCAAAATGTACCACAACGTAACACGGTACTTTTGCAAGCAGCAAGTTACCTTCCGATTTCTCCAGTAAGAAATCCTGACGGAACTTTTTTTGAAAATTTTGTGAGTACGGGATATTTTAACCCAGTAGCTTTAATTGAGCATGGTACTGATGAGACTAAAACGGATAACTTGGTAGGAAATCTTACTACAGAGGTAAAACTTCCGTTTGGAATCACTTATAATTTGAATTTAGCGCATCAAAGATTAACGGCGTCTCATGGAGAGTTTTATGATAGTTATTATTCACAATACAATAGTGCCAACTTTTACAACAATCCAGATCCGCCTTTGACAAAAACATTGGTTAACTTTGGGGTAAATGGTTCAGCATTAAGAAATGCTTACGAAACTAGAAACAACATTATCGAAAGTTTCTTTACTTGGGATAAAACATTTGGAGAGCATAAAATAAAAGCAGTTTTAGGTTATTCATGGCAGGAAAATACTTTAGGAGACGGTTTTCAAGCTACAACGACAAACTTTCCTGTAGACAATGTTGGGTATAACAATTTAGCTTTAAGCAATTATACTTCGGTTAATGGTTATGTTGTAAATTTTGGCGATAGTAAAGCGTATCAAAAAACTCGTTTGATCTCTTACTTTGGTCGTTTAAACTATAATTATAAAGACAAATATCTTTTACAAGGATCCCTTAGAAGAGATGGAGGATCTATGTTTGGAGAGAATAACCAATGGGGGTATTTTCCATCTGTAGGGGGAGCATGGAGATTGGATAAAGAAGGTTTTATGAAAAATCAAAGTTTCTTTAGCGATTTAAAATTAAGAGGAAGCTGGGGAATCACAGGAAACTCTTCTGGATTTAATGCTTACACGGCTCAATTTATATCTGGAAGTTTAGGAACTTTCTATTACAACGGACAACAGATTGGAGCTTATGAACCTAACCAGGCTGCAAATCCTGATTTGAAATGGGAAAAAACAGCTACAGGAAATATCGGTCTTGATTTCACAATCTTAAAAGGAAAACTATCTGGATTTGTTGATGTTTACAACAAGAAAACAACAGATATGATCTTCAACTATAATGTTAATCCAGTATTGGTGCCAGTAGGAACTATTGTAGCCAACGGAGGAACAATGTCTAACAAAGGTATCGAGTTGAGTTTAAATTCTACTCCAGTAAAAACAGCAAATTTCACATGGAATACAAACCTGAATTTGGCTCATAATAAAAATGAGATTGTTAAATTAACTAGTCCATTTTTTGTTGGAGGAGATTCTATTCGTAGAGTACAGCCAGATGGAGGCGGACAAACAGGAAGTACTTTACAGATTTTTAAAGAAGGAAAACCTCTTGGTCAATTCTTTACTCTGAAATATGCAGGAAAAAATGCTAATGGGGTTTCGCAGTATTATGATAAAAATGGAGACTTGACTACTGCACCGCAAATTGGAGTAGATTATCATTATGCAGGAGATGCACAGCCAAAATTATTAATGGGATGGGCGAATACTTTCCAATACAAAAAATTTGATTTGAATATTTTCTTCAGAGGTGTTTTTGGAAATAAAATTTTTAATGCAACTCGTGCCGATTTATTTAGACCAAGCACTGCAATGACTACTAATATATTGGTTGATGCAGGACAAGAATCTCCAAATGACTTAAACGCTTATAAATATTCAGATCGTTTTATAGAAGACGGCAGTTACATAAGATTAGACAACATGACTCTAGGGTACAATTTTGGTAAAGTAGGAAGATACATAAGCAGTGTTCGTCTTTACCATACGATCAACAATGTATTTGTGATTACCAAATACACAGGAATTGATCCAGAGGTAGAACAAGGAGGAACAGCTCCAGGTGTAGATTCAAATAACTTCTATCCAAAAACAAGAACATATTTGTTCGGTTTAAATGTGATCTTCTAAAAACTTAATGCTAAAAATTATGAAAAAGATATTAAAATATTTAGGGCTTCCAGTACTTTTAGCTGGTATGGTATGGTCTTGTGATGATCTAGAGGTGCCTATTACAACACAATTGACACCTGAAGTATTTCCTCAAAACTCAACACAATATATTCAGGCTACAGGCCCAGTTTACGTAGCTTTCAGAGGTGAATTCTCATTTGCTTGGTGGTGGTCACAATCTTTATCAACAGATGAAGCTATTTTGCCTGCAAGAGGAGGAAACTGGTTTGATAATAGAAACTACATTGCTATGCATTACCACGATTGGAATGCTGACAACGGAATCATAGGAAGTCTTTGGGATTGGTCGTCTAAAGTAATTGGAACAAGCAATCAGACGATATCAATTTTAAGACAGACAATGCCAGAAGGGGCGGAGAAAAAAACGCTGATTTCAGAGATTAAAACAATGCGCGCGATTTCTTATTTCATGTTAATGGACAGTTACGGAGATGTGCCTTTGGATACTTTATATGGAGATTTTACTTCTAAGGCTAAAACACCGAGAAAAGAAGTTTTCAATTTTATCGAAAAAGAATTAAAAAGCGCTATTCCTAATTTAAATCCAGCGTCTGGAGTTACTACTTATGGAAGACCAAACAGACAAACTGCAAATGCAATGTTGGCCAAATTATATCTGAATGCTGAGGTATATACAGCAACAGCACGTTATACAGATTGTATTGCGGCTTGTGATGAAGTTATTAATTCTGGATTGTATTCTGTTGAACCAAGAGCGACTTATCTTCAAATGTTTTATCCAAATAACGGAACCGCAGATGAAAGAATTCATTTTTGCTGTTCCTTATGATCCAGCAGCTGTTACAGTTGGTTACAACGGACAAATGTATCACGCACGTTATGATGTGCCACGTTCTGAAAGAGCTAAGTTCGGTCTTCCTTTTACGCCAAGTGCACCTAGAAGTACGCTGCCAGAATTCTATGCTTATTTTAATGATGCTAATGATATTCGTAACAAACAATGGTTAACAGGTCTTCAATATATGAATGACGGTGTTACTCCTGTTATGGTGACGACAACTAAAAAAGGATACGACCAGTTTTATACAGGATCTGATGGAGGAGCAAGCTATACTTATCAAGTAAATTTGACACCAGCTATTATACCTCGTCAAAGTGAAGCTTTATTTGATCTTGGAAATGACGAAATCGCATGGAACATGGGATATAGAAATATTAAATTCTATCCAGACGCGACTTCAACAAATCGTAACCAAAAGAACGACGTTCCTTTCTTGCGTTATTCAGATATACTTTTAATGAAAGCGGAGTCAATTCTTCGTGGAGGAGCTGTAACCTTAGGACAAAGTGCAGATGCATTAGTAAACATGGTTCGTTCTAACCGTACAACATCTGCAATTTTAAGCGGAGTAACTTTAGAAGAACTTTACAAAGAAAGAAGCCGTGAATTTACTTGGGAAGCATGGCATAGAAATGATATGATCCGTTTTGGAAAATATGAAGGATCTTGGGGCTACAAAACAAATACTGATACTTATCGTCGTGTTTTCCCAATTCCAACCAATGCAATGGTTTTAAATCCAGCTCTAATACAAAACGATGGATATTAAACATAAAGTTAGTTAAGTGCTCATGGTAGCAAGTTTTAGTTTGAAAAGGGGAAGAACCTAAAAAATCTTCTCCTTTTTAATAAAAAAGAAAACAGATTGGTTAGTTGCTCAATCATTAGTTTTAGTTTTCATTTTTTGAATGCATACAAAGTTTAATCGAATGCGGTTATTGAAAATCAATGAAAGATTAAGCTTTGTGCCATTCTTTTTATTTTAGAATATTTAACCCGATAATTCTTGGTTAAATCTTGCAAGGTCTTCAATTTAATTACCACAAAAAATCGTTGCCTAATCTTGTCCCCATCAATACAAAAAGCATAATGGAACTGAATAAAATATATAAAATAGGACATATTGCCATAAGTTTAACCCTTATTTTTTTAGTGTCGTGCAATGCGCAACAAACCATTTCTTTACAAAAGAAAAAATTATCAGATATGGTTTACCCGTTGTTGGACACCGAAAATTCAAGATGGTTTTACTTTTCATCAGCAAGCCGTCCGTTTGGTATGGTTAATTTAAATCCCGACACAGAGATTAAAGGCGATTGGGGAGGCGGTTATAAATATACTACAGATACAGTTAAAGGTTTCAGCCATGTTCACGAATGGCAATTATCAGGAGTGTCTATAATGCCAGTAACAATTTCGGAAGCTAATAAAAGTACTGTTTTCAAAGATTTTTATTCCAAATTCAGCCATCAAACCGAAATCATTACACCAGGATATCATTCGTTACTATTAGACAGATATGAGATAAAAGCAGAATTGAGCAGTACGCCTAGAGTCGGGTTTCATCAATATACTTTTCCTAAAAAAGCACAAAAAGCAATACTTTTTAATCTGAACACTATTTTAGGGCCTTGTGACAATTTCGAAGGAAAATTAGAAAAAAACAATGATTATGAACTTTCAGGATCATTAGTTTTAAGTACCAATTTTAGACGCCCTAAACCATTGACGGTTTTCTTTAAAGTCAAAACAAATCAGCCTATTGCTTCTGTCGAAAAAGATAATGCAACAGGCAATTATTTAGTCAATTTTAATGGAAAGAATTCCCGAGTTCTGATGAAAGTTGGTATTTCGTACACGTCAATTGAAAATGCTAATAACAATATTGAAACCGAATTAACCCATTGGGATTTTAGTAAAACGGTTGAAGATTCCAGAAACGAATGGAGTAATTTGTTGGGAAGAATAAAAATAGAAGGCGGATCAGAAACCGAACAAAGAAGATTTTACACTGATCTATGGCATGCTCTGCAAGGGAGAAAAATGATCAGTGATGCAAATGGATCTTACCCTGACAATACAGGGGAAAAATTCAGGGTAGGGCACTTGCCCTTAAACGCAAATGGAAAACCTAAGTTCAATCACTATAATTCTGATGCTTTTTGGGGTGCACAATGGACAATCAATAATCTTTGGGGATTGGTATATCCTGAAATTATGGAAGAATTTGTGTATTCGTTAATGCAGTATTACAAAGATGGCGGTTCTATTCCGCGCGAGCCATCGGGAGGAAATGACACCTATGTAATGACAGGAGCTTCGGCAACACCTTTTATTGTAAGCGCCATTCAAAAAGGAATTGTAAAAGAAGATTTGGAAGACATTTATGTTGCGCTTAAAAAAGGGCATATGACAGACGGAATTATGTCAAAAGCCGGTTATGAGCACAAAACCAATATTGGAGGGGGGTTAAAATATTACTTAGAAAAAGGATATGTTCCGTATCCGCTTCCAGAAGGCAATTTTGGAAGCCATGAAGACGGAGCCAGCCAGACTTTAGAATATGCTTATCAAGATTGGACTTTGGCACAATTGGCGAAAAAATTAAACCATGAAGAAGATTATAATTATTTCATGAAAAGGTCAAAAAACTATCAAAATGTTTTTGATCAAACCATTGGATGGATGCGCCCAAAAAATGTAGATGGAAAATGGAGGGAAAATTATGATCCCTATCAATATGAAAACGGATTTATTGAGTCAAACGGAGCACAGTCAACATGGTTTGTACCGCATGATATTGAAGGTTTAGCGAATTTAATGGGAGGAAGAGAAAAAGCCGTTACAAAATTAAATCAGCAATTTGAAACGGCTAAAAAGCAAAATTATACCTCTGGCACATCTCACGATGCCGAATTGCATCCAGAGTTTAGCCGAATTCCGATAAATTTTGGAAATCAGCCTTCCATGCAGACTTCAAACATTTTTATCGTTTTAGGAAGACCAGACTTAACCCAGTATTGGACGAGAAATGTAGTTAAAGAAACCTTCAGCGGATTGTCTCCATCAACTGGTTATAACGGTGATGAAGATCAAGGATTAATGGGAAGTTTGAATGTTTTGCTAAAATTAGGTATATTTCAAATGAATGGAGGAACAGATAAAGATGCTGTTTATCAAATAGGAAGTCCGATATTCAATAAAATAACAATAAACTTAAATCCGAAATATTATTCAGGAAAAACATTCGTAATAAAAGCTAATAACAACAATCCTGAAAATGTGTATATAAAAGACATTAAATACAACAATAAAGCTGTAAAAGATTTTACACTTTCGCATAAAGAAATTACTAATGGAGGTGAATTGATTTTAGAAATGTCTAAGTAAATATTTGCAATAAGTTTTTTTTGCCACAGATTTAAAGATTAAAATGATTTAAAAAATAATCCAAATAATCTGTGAAATCTGTGGCAAAAAAAAGAGTTCGTAGTTCTTAAAGAAATAAAATAAATAATGAAAATATCTGGTAAAAATATACTTTTAGGAATATCATTTTTGTTTACAATAGCCCTAAATGCTCAAACTGTACACCAATATGTTGACCCAATGATAGGTTCAGAAGGAGTTGGTAGAGTTTTTATCGGGCCGTCATGTCCGTATGGAATGGTGAAACCAAGTCCAGATTGTACTTCGAGTCCCAATAGTGGTTGGCTTCCAATGCCAAAAGAAGTAACAGGATTCAGTCAGGTTCACGTAAGCGGAACAGGCGGAGGTCCAAAATATGGAAACATCCAAATTATGCCGTTTTCAGGAGCTTTGGATAAAATGGATCAGACTTCATTCAGAACCGAGGAAAATGTAAAACTGGGTTATTATGAAACGGTTTTTAAAGAAAATAATATTAAAACAGAGATTACGACAGGAGAGAAAGTATCTTTTTACCGTTTTACTTACCCTAAAAACAAATCAAGAGAATTAAAAATCGATCCAGGATTTTTTCTTGGAGAAGAAAAGATTCCAGAGGCGAGAGAAGCGCAGCAGTTTGTAGGTTCTCAGATTGAAGTCGTTTCAGAAACAGAAGTCAGAGGTTACAGCAGAATTCGAGGAGGCTGGAACAATGGACGTGCTTATACCGTTTATTTCTGGGCAGTTTTTGACCAGCCGATAGCAAAATATGTCACTTTTAAAGACGGAAAATTTTATAATGACAAAGCGCAGTTTGATTCAGGAAAAAAGACTGCAGCTCTGCTCTCTTTCGGAAATGGGAAAGAAGAACTGAAAGTCAAAATAGGAATTTCATTTTTAAGTGAATTAAAAGCAAAAAATAATATAGAAATGGAAGTTCCGCATTGGAATTTCGATGAGGTTTTAAAGACTTTAGAAAGCAAATGGGAAAACCTGCTAAGCAGAATCCAGCTTTCTAAAGATACATCAGAAGACTATAAGAAAATGTTCTATACAGGTTTGTATCACACCATGATTATGCCTGTGAACCGAACTGGGGAAAACCCATTATGGACAAATGACGAGCCGTATTATGATGATTTTTATACCATCTGGGATACTTTTAGAACGTCAAGTCCTCTAATCACTTTAATTGATTCTAAACGAAAAGTGGAAATAATTAATGCCATGCTAAATATTTACAAGCGTGAAGGTTATCTTCCTGAGGGTAGAAGTGGAAACGATAACGGAAGAACACAAGGAGGATCAAATTCTGAAGTTGTAATTGCAGATGCTTTTGTGAAAAATTTAAAAGGAATAGATTACGAATTGGCTTTGCAAGCTATGTTAAAAGATGCTGAAGTGCCACCAGGAGGAAATGAAGAAAGAGAAGGCAGAGGCGGACTTATAGATTACCTAAAATTAGGATACGTTCCGTATGGCACCGACCGCGCAGGAAATCGAACTATTGATTATGCCTATAACGATTATAATATTGCAATCGTGGCAAGAGGACTTGGCAAAACAGATCTTTATGAAAGATACATAAAACAAGCCGACAGCTGGCAAAATTTGTGGAGAGGAGACTACGAAAATAATGGTGCAAAAGGATTTATCATGCCGAAAGATAAAGATGGAAAATGGCTAGATGATGTTGTTTTCGGAGAGTCAAAAATCCAAAAGCCAACTTTCAAATATACACCTGTAATCATTGAGTCTCCTTGGTATGTATGCCATTGGTGCGTTTTCTTTTACGAAGGAAATTCATGGGAATATTCATTAAGCATTCCGCATGATGTGCCAGAATTGGTAAAAAAATCTGGAGGAGAAAAAGCCTTTGAGAGCAGATTGAATACTTTCTTTGATTCAGAACTGTATAATGTTGCCAACGAACCTTCATTTTTGACTCCGTGTTTATATCACTGGATTGGCAAGCCCTATTTAAGCAGCGATAGAATCAGAGCAATTATAAAAAGAAGTTTCAATACTTCACGAGAAGGTTTACCAGGAAATGATGATTCTGGTGCAATGTCTTCTTGGCTTGCTTTTCATATGATGGGATTATATCCAAATGCTGGGCAGCCTTATTATTTGATTAATACACCTTTCATAAAAGAAACAGTTGTAAAATTAGAAAACGGTAAAAGTTTTAAAATCACTACTAAAAAAATGAGTGATAAAAACATATATATAAAATCAGCGCTTTTGAATGGAAAACCGTATGATAAAGCGTGGATTATACATGATGATATCAATAATGGTGGAGAATTGATTTTAGAAATGGATTCTAAACCTTCAGCTTGGGGAACCGTGATTTTACCGCCAAAAAAATAAAAAGGATAAGCAAAATGAAAAATATGATTTTAATGTTTCTTTTCTGCATTGTTTATCAGAATGGAACAGCACAGAATTACGTACCAACAATTAAGAATAATACAGAACTTAATTATGTCTGCAAGCTTCACGGCCAGACTAGGACTTTGACTTTGACAGCTCAAACCGTTGGTGATGGACTAACTTTTAAACTGGAGACGAGAGGTGTAAAAAGTAGTATTGTAATGCTTCCAGAAGCGATAAAGAATGGGACAGAATTGAGTTTCAATCAAGGAGAATACGCTCCAGTCTTAAACTTAAAACCAAGTGAAACTTTTTTTATGATTTCTAGATCGGCTTATCAAGATTTATTAAAGAAAGGTTCGTTTGTTTATAATAATACGACTTACATTTTAGATAAAAGCGAAGATAAAAATAGTGTTTCAATTGACGGAAAAACGATGGAAACGTTACATGTGATTGCTCAGATTGATGAAACGGAAATGTGGATTATCAAAAATCCCGAGTTCCCTCTAATTTGTAAAATCATCAAGAATCCGTTAGGGATAAATCCGACCTTAGTAAAAGTAACAGATAGGTAATATGGATTTATCATAAACACATAGAAACATAGGTTTGTCTAAAAGAGAGTTTTTCAGAAAAACCAGTTTTTACACATAGCTATGTGCATTATCGCAAGTGAAACGCCATTTAAAAGCATTTAAATCTATGTTTCTAGGTGTTAAAGATAATTATAAGCAAAGTTTTTGCAGATAAAGAAAAGGAAGATATCAATTTAAAAAAAATCACATTTTCAGTATAAAATGATAATTTCAGAACATTAGGCAAAATTCTTGGTAAATTGTTGAAAGTTGTTTTTAAATTTACAGGAATTACACTTAAACTTTATTTTTATCAATTATGAAATTATCTATCTTAACCTCTTTACTTTTTTGCTGCATTTGTTTCGGACAAAATAATACAGATACCAGTTTGTATATGAAGTCTGATAAAATTACTTATTTAACAGATATTGGCTCAGAATCAGGAGATTTATATAAAACAATTGGTCATCACGGTTCAGCAGTTGAAAACGAATGGATGGCATTGCGAATTTATTTCAGCGACAAAGTAGCAATTGACGTTTATTCTAAAGCGAAACCAGGTTTAGAATTGAGAAAAGCAAATTGGTACCCAACACCGCAACAACAAAAAGAAGGATGGGGAGCCGATTATTATAAAGTGGCGTCAACTGTAGGATTAGGCGGTGTTAAGCTTTGGGACGGAGATAAATTAGTTCCTTTAAATCCAGTGACAAATCGTTTAGCGCGCGTGGGCAAAACAGATACAACTTCTTGGATGGAAATGATTTCGAGAGGTGTTCCATATAAAGGAAAAAAAGTTGACATTTTAGTTCGTGTTACGGTGTTTTCTGGAAAAAGAGAAGCAAAAGTAGAAGCGGTTTCTTTAACTGGAGAAAAAGTGCAATTTGCAACTGGAATCAATTATTTTAAAGATTTTGGAACTAAAAAAGGGTCTAATTATATCGCAGTTTGGGGAAAACACCCAGAAGACGTAGCAGCAGAAATTGTAGAAATTGGTGCAGCAATTATGTATAATCCAAAAGATTATGAAAAAACTACAGACGACGGAACACAATATTTATTGATTTCAAAACCTGCAAAAACTTTAGAGACTTCAATTATATCTTCGAGTGCGAGAGAAACAGAATTAAACACTTTAGATAAATTGGAGGCATATATTAAAAAATAAACGCATACAAAATACATGTTTAGAATATCGGCTATATTAGTAATATTACTTTCTTTAAATTCCTGCAAATCACAGCAGACTTTTAAAAAAGAAGTTCAAATTGCTTTTATAGCCGATGCTCATTTACAGGATATTTACGCCAAATTTGAAGACAGCGACTATAAAGGCATTCAAAATCCGGTAACGGGCGAATATGCTAATATCAGAACTATGAATGCGCAATTGCATTCTACACGAATTTTCAACGAAAACTATTTTGCTTTTTTAGAAGCCTTAAATGACATTGTAAAAAGAGGCATTAAACAAGTAGTGCTTCCAGGCGATTTTAGCGATGACGGACAGCCTGTCCACGTTCGCGGATTGAGAAAAATTCTTAATGAATATTCCCAGAAATATGGCATTTCGTTTTTTGTGACCACAGGAAATCATGATGTAGTAAAGCCGTTTGCTCAAGATGCTGTCAAAACCGATTTTCTAGGAAAAGATGGAAAGGAACAGATTATCAGCAGTTCTCCAAATAATTTTAGCAAAAGCAAAAGTGAGCTCGAGCCCATTATAACAGCCGATATTAAAAATTGGGGTTACAAAGAAACAATTCAAGAAATGCGCGATTTTGGTTTTTTTCCAAAAAAGACCGATTTATATTGGGAAACACCATTTTCTGATTATACCTATGAACAATATAATTTCGAAAAAGCTCAAAACGAATCTGTTTTAGAAAAAAGAAAGTACCTCATTAAAAACACCAATTTGTCTTTGCCGGATGCCAGTTATTTGGTCGAGCCAGTAAATGGAATTTGGCTTTTGGCTATTGATGCCAATGCATATGTTCCGAATGAGAAATTATCGGGTCAGTCCAATAATCCAAATGATTTTTCAGGAGCTAATATAGGTTACAATAATGTTCTAATTTACAAAAGCCATTTAATTAATTGGGTAAAAAAAGTTGCCTCAGAAGCCAAACAAAGAGGAAAAATTCTGATTGCTTTCAGTCATTATCCACTGGTTGAATTTAATAATAATAATGCTTCATCAGAACTAGAACAGCTTTTTGGTGCTAATAAAATGCAGTTGTCAAGGGTTCCAAGTGAAGAAGTGGCGCAACAATTTGCAGATGCTGGAATTCAGGTTCATTTTGGCGGACACATGCACATTAACGATACAGGCATTCGAACGACAGCAAAAGGGAATACGCTTTTCAATATTCAGACACCATCGCTTGCGGCTTATATGCCAGCTTATAAAATCTTGACGATTCATTCGGATTCAGATCTTGAGGTCGAAACGATTGTCATCGGAAAAGTGGCTAAATTCAATAGTTTATTACCTTTTTACGAACAAGAATATGCTCATTTAAAAGAAATTAATAGCAAAAACATTTGGAATAAAGATATTTTAAAAGCAAAGGATTATGCAGCATTTACAAACTGGCATTTAAAAGAATTAGTTCGATTGCGATTCTTACCTGAAGATTTTCCGGCTGATTTCTTAAAGTCGATAGAAAAACTTTCAGGAAAAGATTTGCTAGAAATAGGCAAAGACACCAAAGAAATTACCAAGGATTTAAAGGAAAATTCCCTTGTGTTTTCTGAATTTGAATCTTGGACAGGATTTGATATGATTTTCGATTTTTACAGATTAAAGAACGCTGATGAACTTGCTATTCCAGAAATTGGAAAGAAAAGATTAAAGGAATACGAGTTAGTATGCAGGCAGTTAAAAAAATCAAATGATGCAAAACTGATTTTATGGGCAGAAATATTTCTTAAAATCATGTTCGGTCAACCTTCAGATCATTTTAAAATTGACTTAAAAAATAGTAAAATTGATAATTTGTCTGTTAAATAATTCCGATATTTATTAATTCAAAAAGATTAAATTGCATTTATAATTTATTTTCATGAGACAAAAATTCTTTTTAGTATTCTTATTATCTGCCGTTTTTTATCATTCTTATTCACAGAGTATAAAATTCGCGCATTATAATGACAATAATGGATTGTCTCACAACTCAGTACGCCATATTGTACAAGATAAAAAAGGTTTCATGTGGTTTGGAACATTTTCAGGACTAAACCGTTTCGATGGTTATCAGTTTAAAAACTACATGAGTTCAACTCCTGGAAAAAATAAATTATACAATGATGATATCACAGCTTTAGAACTTGACGAAGCTTCTAATCATTTGTGGATTGGTACGCGAAAAGGATTGACGCTTTTCAAAATGGATACACATGTTTTTACCACTTTTTTTCATAAAAAAGATGATCCAAACAGTTTGCCAGATGATGAAGTAAGATCGGTTTATGTAGATAAATTCAAAAGAGTTTGGGTTGGTACGAAGACAAAAGGAATGTATCTGTTCTTTTTGAATGAAAATCGATTTGAGAGAATTAAATTAAAAGGGTTTGATTACGTTAAAGAAATTTTCGAAGATAAAAAAGGAAATGTCTGGATTGGAAGTTATGAAAATTCATCTGTTGCCAAAATTACAATGGATGCCAAAGGTGCCATTGTCAGAATTACCAATTATACGCTTTCTGTTCCTTATTCCAATATAAAAAATCCGTACATCAACTTTATTTATGAAGATGCAAAACAGGATATTTTTGTTGGAACTCGTGAGGGATTATACAAATTAGATAAGACTACAAATCAGTTTGTTAATTTATATATTGAAAACAAACAGGTTAGGGGTGCATTAGGCAGCCTTATTTTCTATCTGTTGCTCGTGCTCCAGATGGTAAATATTGGGTAGGAACTTTAGGAGGATTGTTGGTTTGCGACCAGTTAGAAAACATTCAGAATGGAAATTACAAATGGTATTATTCTATTTTGTCTGATGATACTTCGCTTGTCGATAATTTAATTTCAGCTCTTTATTTTGATAAATCTGGCGTTTTATGGATTGGAACTGAAGACGGTTTGGACAAATATGATCCGTACGAAAATCAGTTTACATTAAACAAAGATATTTCGCGTTCTATTGGCAATCAGGCGCCAAGAATTAGAGGATTTGCAAAAACGTACGATCAGAAAATTATTGTCGCGACGTACCACAACGGACTTTTTATCTCGAATACAAAAAGCTCAACTCCTTTGCACAATACTGGAAAAGATATTGCCAGCATTTATTCAGATGATGGAAAGATTTTTTACTGTGGTCTTTGGGATGGAAATGTTTTGGTTTACAATTATGTTGCAAATTCCTCCAGAGAAATTAAAGTTGGTTTTGAAAAGTCGCCTGTTTTTGCTTTTAGCAAAATTGGTAACGACTTAATGATCGTAGGTTCATTTGGCGAAGGTGCCGTAGTTTTAAATACTAAAACACTTCAAGTGCAGGCTTCTAACGAACTTTTGCCTGGTTTTCAGATTAATGCTATCGAGAGAGATGCCAAAAATAATGTTTGGTTTGCTACTGAAACTGGTGTTGTAAAATATAATATTAGTTCAGGAAAAATAGAAACCTATTCGTCGCTTTTCATAAAAGAAAAAGGAGTTCCGCACGACGAAAATGTAAGTGATGTTTTGGTAGACGTTAAAGGTAAAATTTGGGCTTCAACGCGTTTTGGATTGTGTTTGTACAATCCGAAGAAGAATGAATTTGAACCTGTTAAAAATCTAAAAGAGCTTTCTGGTAAATGGATTACCGATATTTTATCTGATGCAAGTGGAAATCTCTGGCTGAATATCAACAACAATAATATTGCTTTTGTCAAATCGAATTTAAAAGATATTAGCATTTATCATGTAAATAGTGGAAACCGATTGGATGTTTTTAGCGCTAGCGGCTTCTTTTATTTTAATAATTCTAATATTTTTCTAGGGGAAAAAACGGAATTATTTCTTTTTCTCCACCCGCAATGAAAAGAAATAATTGGTCGCCATTACCAGTGATTTCAGAGTTTAAAATTCAGAACGAAGAAGTTTTTCCAGAAATGGAAATAAATGGAGAAATTCCGCTTTCAAAAGATCTCAATTATGGAAAAGAAATTGAATTAAGCCATAAAAATCGCAACTTTTCTCTTCAGTTTTCAGCTCCTTCTTTTGCAAACGAAAAATTAAATAAGTTTCAATACATGTTGGAAGGGTTTGATAAACATTGGATTACAGCCAATAGCACTTCAAGAATTGTGCAGTATACGAATCTTTATCCGGGCAATTATACTTTTAAAATCAGATCAAGCAACAGCGATGGATATTGGAGCAAAATAGTTTCTTATAAAATAAAAATCCTGCCTCCATTCTGGCTAACGCCGACTTCTTTTTTAATGTTTTTTGCCATTTTGTTTGGTGTTTTCTATTTTGTTAGGAAAGAAATCAAAAATCGAATTCGCTTAAAGCAAGAACTGCTTACCGAAAAAGTAAATAGAGAGCATGATATCAAGCTGAATAATGAAAAACTGCGTTTCTTTACCAATATTTCTCATGAATTAAGAACGCCTTTGACTCTGATTTTAGGCTCGTGCGAAACAATTGCTGGAAGAAAATAGCCATGCTACAGATTACGAAAAAAGCAGATACAATCTGATTTATCAGAACGCAAGCCGACTATTGAATTTGGTAAATCAAGTATTAGATTTTAGAAAAGCGCAATCGGGCGAATTGAAATTGAAAGTTACGGAGACCAATATTTTGACGTACTCAAAAAATATTTTTGATTCGTTTAAAGAAATGGCTTATAACAAAAAGATTAAACTCAATTTTATCTCTGAAGATGATGAAATAAACGGTTGGATTGATAATGATAAGTACGATAAAATCTTGTACAATCTTTTATCAAATGCTTTAAAATTTACCAACAAAAACGGAAATGTCGATTTGTATATCAGATTAAAAGACACCGTTGAAGATATTTTGGTTATTGAAGTAACTGATGATGGAATTGGTATTCCGTTAAAAAGTCAGGAGAAGATTTTCAAGCGTTTTTATCAGGCTTCAAACAGTAAGGCCAATAATACAGGATCGGGTATTGGTTTATCTTTGGTGAAATCTTTGGTGGCGATTCACAAAGGAAATATTGCTGTAGAAAGCACTCAAGGAAAAGGAAGTACATTTAAAGTTGAACTTCCTATTGATCGTGCTTCTTACGTGCACAAGGAAGTGTTTGAATATGCTATTAAAAATGATAATTTAAGTATGCTTATTCCTGAAAAAGCGGCTAAGAAAATTATTCAAAACACCGATTTAAAAGAGAAAATTCTTGTAATTGAGGATAATAGCGAACTTAGAAAATATCTGGTTGATTATTTGTCGGATTATTATAAAGTGTACGATGCAGAAAATGGTGAGGAAGGTCTAAAAATCTGCCGACAAATTAAACCGATTGTATGTGTTACTGATGTCATGATGCCAATTATGGACGGTTTGGAATTTTGTCGACAGCTTAAAAATGACGAGTTCATTAGCCACATTCCAGTGGTTATGCTTACGGCACTTTCAGAAAATATGGATAAAGTAAAAGGCTACGACACAGGAGCTGATGCTTATTTAGTAAAACCTTTTGAGCCATTGTTGCTTAAAACGGTGATTGAAAACATGATCAAATCAAGATTGGAACTTAAGCAAAAATTCTCTGGAGAAGTTGAAAGCAAAGTAAGTATGCTGACGCATTCTCCTATTGACGAAGAATTTATGGAAAAAGTAACCAATTTGATCAATGATAATTTAAGCGAAGTAGATCTTTCTACCGAATTTCTTTGCGATAAGCTTGGAGTGAGCTCTTCTAAACTCTACAGAAAGATTAAGGAATTAACAGATTTAGCTCCAAACGAATTTATTAGAACGATTCGTCTTAAAAAGTCTGCGGAATTGCTTAAAAGTAAAAAATACAATGTTTCTGAAGTAACCAATTTAGTTGGGTTTAATGATCCATTGTATTTTAGCAGGTGCTTCAAAAAACAATTTGGTTTCCCACCTAGTAAACTGATTAATTAGTTTTTTTTGCCACGACTCGAGCGATAGCGAACTGGCGAAGCAATTACACTAATTTTAACGAATTTATAGGAGATTAATCTTTGTCAAAGTTTAAAACTTTGACAAAGATTTTTTTTAGATTACCAAAAACATAACCCGTGGTTTCAACCACGGGGACACAATGCATATCGACAATCTAATTTTCCTTACAACGTTTCCCGTGGTTGAAACCACGGGCTATATTTGAAATACAAATCTTCAATCTTGTCATCCTGACGAAGGAAGGACCACATTCGAAAATCGACCAACATTGGCAATTTCCTATATAGAAAGTCTAATATAATTTCGACTTCCATAAAATGACAAAAAACAAATATTCAGGTTTTTAGATTTTTTTTTAATGTAAAAATCCTACAATAACAAGAATTATCCATGTTTTTGATGTATTAATCCATTTTGAACGGAATATGTAATTCTATTTTTGTCTTGTAACTTTTAACTATTTATCATTATGAAAAAACATATAGATACAGACAATCCGTTGAACAATTTAGATGACTGGGAAGATGATTTGCTGATTCGATATCCTGATCCTTCTGAAGAAAATGAAAGTGTAAAAGAAAAGCAAAAGGAAGAATTTAGGAATTATGTCGATTCAGAAAGAGTAGAAACAGTTAAGGAATTTTACAGAATAAATCATACTTATCAAACCTATGATTTTGTATGCAGTAAAGAACAAGATTTTCTGCAATTTAATAGAAAAGAAATGTCAATCTGGGAAGCTGTTGATTTTTTGAATACGCTTGTAGACGACAGCGACCCAGATATTGACTTAGATCAAACACAGCATCTTTTACAGACTTCAGAAGCTATCCGTGCCGATGGTCATCCAGATTGGTTTGTATTGACAGGTTTTATTCATGATTTAGGTAAAGTTTTATGTTTGTTTGGAGAGCCGCAGTGGGCAGTTGTAGGAGATACATTTCCTGTTGGCTGTGCCTATTCAGATAAAATCGTGTATTCAGAATTTTTTAAAGAAAATCCGGATTTTACAGACGAACGATTTAATACCAAATTTGGAGTTTATACAGAAAACTGCGGACTGGATAATGTAAAAATGAGCTGGGGACATGACGAATATTTGTACCAGATAATGAAAGATTACCTTCCGGATCCGGCTTTATATATGATTCGTTATCATTCATTTTATTCACAACATAAAGAAAATGCCTACTCGCATTTAATGAACGAAAAAGACATTGAAATGTTTGACTGGGTTAGAAAATTTAATCCATACGATTTGTATACAAAAGCTCCGGTTAAACCAGATGTGCAGGCACTACTTCCTTACTATAAAGAATTAGTTGCTAAATATTTACCAGAGAAATTGAAGTTTTAAAAGTTTATTTTAAACACATAGAAACATAGTTTTTTCTTTTGAGTGTGAAAGATTTATAGAAGAAACTAGTTTCCACGCATAGCTATTTTTTGAAATAATTGAAGCGCTTTTTGATAAAAGAAAAACTATGTTTCTAAGTGTTAGAATAATAATTGCCAGCTATCTAAAACCAAAATAATGCAGAATATCAAAACCAAAATACTTTTATTAAGCCTGCTTGTACTTTCCAATACATTGGTTTTTGCTCAGGAAAAAGTCCGTAACGATTGGGAGAATCCAGAGGTTTTTCAAATTAACAGAGAACCGGCCCGCGCTGCTTTTCTTCCTTTTGCAGATGAAAATTCTGTTATATTGGATAAATATGAAAATTCACCTTGGTACTTTTCTCTAAACGGGAAATGGAAATTTTCTTGGTCGCCAACACCAGACGAGCGCCCAAAGGATTTTTACAAAACGGATTTCAGTACGCTGCATTGGAAAGAACTTCAAGTGCCTTCCAATTGGGAACTTAACGGATACGGCGTGCCAATTTACACCAACATTACATATCCATTCGAAAAAAATCCGCCATTTATCAATCATTGGGATAACCCGGTTGGATCTTATAAAAGAGATTTTGTGCTGCCAGAAAAATGGAAAAACCGTCATGTTTTTCTTCATTTCGAAGCAGGAACGGCAGCAATGTATATTTGGTTAAATGGAGAAAAAGTTGGTTATACGGAAAACACTAAAAGTCCGGCAGAATTTGATATTTCGAAATATCTAAAACCTGGAAAAAATGATATAGCGATTGAAGTTTACCGATGGAGCGATGGTTCTTACTTAGAAGATCAGGACATGTGGAGACTTTCAGGAATTGACAGAAATGTGTATTTGTACAGCACAAATAATGTTCGTGTTGCCGATTTTTTTGCCAAACCAGATTTAGATGCCAAATATAAAAACGGAAGTTTAAGTGTTGATGTAAGTTTGAAAAACCTGACTTCAACTTCGGTTAACAATCAAAAATTAGTTGCCAAACTGGTTGACTCTTCTGGGAAAAATGTATTCGTAAAAGAATTGAATGTCAATTTAGAAGCTTCAAAAAATCAGAATTTAAATTTTACTCAAAATGTATCGAGCCCAAAATTATGGAGTAGTGAGGCGCCTAATTTATACACGTTGATTCTAACTTTAAAAAATGAAAAAGGAGACCTTGTAGAAAGCGTTGGAACACAAATCGGATTCAGAAAAGTAGAATTAAAAGGCAGTCAATTATTGGTAAACGGAGTTCGGTTAATGGTTCATGGTGTCAACATCCACGAACACAATCCAGAAACGGGACATTATCAGGACGAAGCTACGATGATGAAAGATATTAAAATGATGAAGCAGCTGAATATCAATTCAGTTCGTTGCAGTCATTATCCGAACAATATTTTATGGGTTAAATTATGTAACAAATACGGTTTGTTTTTGGTGGATGAAGCCAATATCGAAAGCCATGGAATGGGAGTAGAAGGACAGCCTTTAAAATGGATGAATCCCAAAACGAATCCGGGTTATCTTCCAGAATGGAGAGAAGCGCATTTGGACAGAATTTATAGCCTTGTTGAAAGAGATAAAAATATGCCGTCTGTAATTATCTGGTCATTAGGTAATGAAAGTGCCAACGGACCTGTTTTTCACGAAGCTTACAAATGGATTAAAAAAAGAGATAATTCCCGTTTGGTTCAGTTTGAACAGGCAAAAGAAAATGAAAATACAGATATTGTTTGTCCAATGTATCCAACGATTGAATACATGAAAGAATATGCGGCAAGAAAAGAAGTGAGTCGTCCGTATATTATGTGTGAGTATTCGCATGCAATGGGAAACAGCAGCGGAAATTTTCAAGAATACTGGGATATCATTCGCGGGAGCAAAAATATGCAGGGCGGTTTTATCTGGGATTGGGTAGATCAAGGGTATAAAAGAAAAGATGAAGCGGGCAGGGAATACTGGGCTTATGGCGGCGATATGGGAAGCCAGAATTATTTAAATGATGAAAATTTTTGTCACAATGGTTTAGTTTATGCCGATAGAACACCGCATCCAGGCGCTTTTGAAGTAAAGAAAGTCTATCAGAATATCTTGTTTAAAGCGATTGACATTAAAAACGGTGTAATTGAAATTAATAATGATTTCGGATTTACAAACCTGAATAAATACAACTTTAGATATGAAGTTTTAGAAAATGGAAAAGTAATTAAAGACGGAACTTTTAATGTTGTATTAGATCCGAAAACAAAAAAACAGTTTAAACTTGATTTACCAAAATTAAAGTCAAAAGAAGGAACAGAATATTTGTTGAATGTTTTTGCTTACACGAAAATAGGTTCAGAATTATTGCCTCAGAACTTTGAAATTGCTAAAGAACAATTTGTAATCGAAGACGGGAAATATTTCGAAAAATCAGAAAAATCAAATACAGCAAAAATTCAAGATGAAAAAGATCAGTTTGTTTTGACTTCGGATAATGTTACGGTTAAAATTAGTAAAACGTCTGGATTGATTTCATGCTATAGCTTAAAAGGCGAGGAATATTTTAAACAGTATCCTGAACCAAATTTCTGGAGAGCCCCAACCGATAATGATATTGGAAATAAAATGCAGATTAGAACAAATGTTTGGAGAACGGCTGGGAAAAATACGTCGCTGGAAAGCATCCAGCAAAGCGAAGAAAACGGCAAGAAATACATCATAGCCAAATTAAAATTGAATGATGTTGCTTCTGATTATACCATCAAATACGCATTAGGAAATGATGACGCTTTAGAGATTCAGGCTTTTTATAAAAAAGGAAATAATCTGCTGCCAGAGTTACCGCGTTTCGGAATGATTTTTACTTTAAAAAACACATTAGAAAATCTGGATTATTATGGAAGAGAACCGTTGGAAAATTATCCTGACAGAAAAACATCATCATTAAAAGGAATTTATACCAGTAAAGTTGCAGACCAATATGTGCCTTATACACGCCCACAAGAAAATGGATATAAGACAGATGTACGCTGGTTTAAATTATCAGCGAATAAAGGAAACGGCATTGAAATAAAAGGTCTGCAGCCTTTAGGTATGAGTACTTTAAATAATTATCCGAGTGATTTTGATGGTGGAATTTCTAAAAAGAATATTCATTCCAGCGACATCACACCAAGAGAAGAAGTAGTAGTTTGTGTAGACTTAACCCAACGCGGATTAGGAGGAGACAACAGTTGGGGCGCACCGCCACACGAACAATATACTTTAACCCAAAGCGAATACAGCTACGGATTTATTATTAAACCACTTTAACTTAAATAAGTTCAGTTTTCAGTCTCGGTTTTCAGTCACAGTTAGAACTGAAAACTGCGACTGCGACTGAAAACTAACTGAAACCGAGACCGAAAACTTAAAACTAAAATGAGTAACCCTACAAGCGGAAGATTAATTTCTTTAGATGCACTGCGCGGATTTGTGATGTTTTGGATCATGAGTGGCGAACATATTGTTCATGCTCTGGCTAAAGCGGCTCCAATTCCAATTTTTGTCTGGATGTCATCACAACTCCATCATGCGGAATGGAATGGTATTACCTTCTATGATATGATTTTTCCTGTTTTTCTGTTTGTTGCCGGTGTTTCAATGCCATATTCTTTCGAAAAGAAAATGCAATTGGCAGGTGTGAAATCTCCAAAAGATTTACCGTCAAGCGAAAAGCAAAAAATATATTTATCAATGCTTAGAAGAACTTGTATTTTACTAGTTCTCGGATTTGTAGTAAATGGATTGTTGCGATTTGATGGTTTTGATCAAACGCGTTTTGCGAGTGTTTTAGGAAGAATAGGATTAGCTTGGTTTTTTGCTGGAATCATCTTTCTGAATTTTGATTTTAAAAAACAGCTAATTTGGTTTTTCGGTATTCTGATAGGTTATTACGCAGCGATGAAATGGATTTCAGTACCAGGCTTTGGAGCTGGGGTTTTAACCAAAGAAGGCTCTTTGGAAGGCTACATAGATCGTTTGCTTTTACCAGGAAGACTACACAGTACAGTTTACGATCCTGAGGGAATATTTTCAACTCTTCCTGCTATTGCAACCGCTTTGTTGGGCGTTTTTACTGGCACATTTTTAAAAGCAAAATGTCCATTTTCAATCAATGTAAAATTGCTTTTGATGACTTTAGCAGCTGTAGTTTTAATTGTAACTGGTTTGATTTGGGATATCAGTTTTCCAATAAACAAACATTTATGGACGAGTTCTTTTGTCTGTTTTGTTGGCGGATTCAGTATTTTGTTTTTTGTCCTTTTTTATGTGATAATCGATTTATTTGGTTTTCAAAAATGGGCATTCCCATTGATTTTGATTGGTTCAAATTCTATTCTAATTTACATCGCTGCTGAAGGTTTAGTCGATTTTAAACATACCGCAGATTATATTTTCGGCGGACTTATAAATTTTACACCGCTTATATGGCAACCTTTTTTTGCTGCTTTATCCGTAACAGTTGTACAGCTCACTTTACTGTACTTTCTATATAAACGAAAATGGTTTCTCAAGATTTGATATCAATCAAATTTTGAAATACATCTTACTATCTAACCACACAATAACCACACAATTATGAATGTATTACAAACCGCAGATTACATTGTTTTCTTTATCTACTTTGTTATAGTAACCACCTATGGAATGTATATTTACAGAAGCAAAAAAACTGCAACAACGAGTTCTAACGAATATTTTCTGGCCGAAGGATCGCTTACTTGGTGGGCAATTGGAGCTTCTTTAATTGCTTCTAATATCTCAGCAGAGCACTTTATTGGAATGAGCGGTTCGGGTTTCGCTATTGGACTGGCAATTGCTTCTTACGAATGGATGTCTGCCGCTACTTTAATTATTGTGGCAATGTTTATTCTGCCAATTTATTTGAAGAATAAGATATTTACCATGCCTCAATTTTTGGCTAAAAGATATAGCGGTACAGTAAGTGCAATTATGGCAATCATCTGGCTTTTAATCTATGTGTTTGTTAATCTTACTTCAATTATTTATTTAGGTGCTTTAGCCATTTCTTCTATCGCTCCTGTTAGCTTTCAGTTTTGCGTAATTGGTTTGAGTTTGTTCTCTGTAATCGTGACTTTAGGCGGAATGAAAGTAATTGGATACACAGATATGTTTCAGGTTATTGTTTTAATTTTAGGAGGTTTGGTAACAACTTATTTAGCTTTGACATTACTGTCAGATCAGTTTGGTTTTGGGAAAGATATTCTAAAAGGGCTGGCCGTTATTGCTAAAGAAGCGCCAGATCATTTGCACATGATCTTAGACAAATCCAGTCCGCATTATAATGAATTGCCAGGAATATCCGTTTTAGTGGGCGGAATGCTGATTAATAATTTAGCTTATTGGGGATGCAATCAATATATCGTTCAAAGAGCTTTGGGAGCAGATCTAAAAACAGCTCGAAAAGGAATTTTATTTGCTGCTTTTCTAAAATTATTAGTTCCGATTATTGCTGTTTTACCTGGAATTGCCATGTTTGTAATGCATGAAAACGGAATGTTTCAACAGGAAATGGTTGATGCAGCGGGAGTTTTAAAACCAGATCATGCTTATCCTACTTTAATGAATTTGCTTCCTGCGGGATTAAAAGGTGTTGCGCTAGCGGCTCTTACGGCAGCAATTGTAGCTTCTTTAGCAGGAAAAGCAAATAGTATTTCGACCATTTTTTCTTTAGATATTTATAAAAAATACTTCAATTCTCAAGCATCAGAAAAAAAGCTGGTTCGTACAGGAAGATGGTGTGTTGTGGTTTGTATGATTATTGCAGCTTTTGTAGCTCCAGCATTAAAATCATTAGATCAGGCGTATCAATTTATCCAAGAATACGTTGGATTTTTTTCTCCGGGAGTTCTCGCGATTTTCTTGTTGGGAATGTTCTGGAAAAAAACAACTCCAACAGCCGGATTGGCTGGTGCATTGCTGACAGTGCCAATTGCAGCAGTTTTGAAATTCTTGCCAATGTGGACAGAAGGTGCTTTTCCTGATTATCCGTTCTTAGACCGAATGACTATCGTTTTCTTCATCATCGTATTTATAATGGTTGGAATTAGTTTAGCGAAACCAGTTTTTGAAGAAGAAGAAGCAGAAAAACATCAGATAGAAGTTGACAAATCAATGTTTAAAGTTTCTTCAGAATTTATAGTCGGTTCTTTTATCATTAGCGGAATATTAGTGGCTTTGTACACTGTTTTCTGGTAAGATTTTGTAATTGCCACAAAGGCGCGAAGTCGCAAAGTTTATTGAACGAAAAAGACTTAAAAAAAACTTTGTGTCTCTGCAATATTGAAAGAATAAATAAAAAACTTAGTGTCTTTGTGCCTTTGTGGCATGAAAAAATAAAAAACATGAAAAACAAAATTATAATTACACTGTTTATTTTCTGTATTTCATTAACCGTTTCGGCGCAAAAGATTTTTGATATTAAAAAATACGGTGCAGTTGGAGATGGTAAAATATTAAATACAAAAGCCATTCAGAAAGCAATTGATGCCGCAAATAAAAGTAAAGGAGGAAGAGTTGTTTTTTCTAAAGGAACTTTTCTTTCTGGAAGTATTGTTTTGAAGAATAATGTTGAATTGTTTTTTGAAGACGGAGCCGTTTTGTTAGGAAGCACTAATCCAGATGATTATCCTAAATTTAAAGGAATTAGAGCTTTGATTTTAGCTTACGAATCCAAAAATATTGCGGTAAATGGAAAAGGAATTATAAACGGGCAAGGAAGGGAATTGGCTTTGGCAATTGACAGTCTGCATCATACAGGAGTTCGAATTGATCCAAAATACAATTATAGAAGAATGCGTCCAGAAGATGGAAGAGGAAAACTGATTTCGTTTGTAAAATGCGATTCGATTACCATGAAGCATATTACCTTAAAAAATAGTCCAGGCTGGACACAATGCTTTATAGAATGCAAAAATATTGTTATTGATTTTATGAAAGTGGAAAGCAGAGCATACTGGAACAATGACGGAATTGATGTTGACGGTTGTGAAAATGTTAGAATAACCAATTGTAATGTAAATGCTGCAGATGATGGAATTTGTTTAAAATCGGAAGAACCGGGATTACACAATAATACTATTTATATCGGAAATTGCACTATTAGATCGAGCGCCAATGCAGTGAAATTTGGCACAGGTTCTTACGGAAGTTTCAAAAATGTGACAATCGAAAATATTAAGGTTTTTGACACTTTCAGATCGGCAATTGCAATTGAATCTGTGGATGGAGCAGAAATAGAAAATATTAAAGTTTCAGATATTACGGCTGTAAATACAGGAAATGCAATTTTAATTCGTTTAGGGCATAGAAACGGAGATAAAGTGGGTTATATCAAAAATGTATCGGTTAAAAATGTAAAAGCACAAATTCCGTTTGGTCGACCAGATATTGATTACGATATGCGCGGACCAGAAGTAGATTATTTCCATAATCCGTTTCCCTCTTCAATTGCTGGAATTCCGGGCCATTTGATTGAAAATGTGACCTTAGAAAATATTGAAATCGTGTATCCGGGAAGGGCTTCTAAAGGAATGGCCTATCATCCACTAAGCAGATTAAAAGACGTAAATGAAAACATAAAAGGTTATCCTGAATTTACCATGTTTGGCGAATTGCCTTCTTGGGGATTTTACGTTCGTCACGTAAACGGAATAGAAATGAAGAACATAAAATTGGTTTTAGACAAAGAAGATTTCCGTCCCGCATTTGTTTTTGATGATGTAAAAAATCTGACTATGAATGCTATTGATATTCCTTCGGATAAAATCAATCAGATTATTTTTAAAGATGTTTCATCAAGTAATTTGGACAGCGAATTCTTAAAAAGAAAAATAGAACCAGAGCAAAATAAATTTGAATTGCCAGCACACTAGTAGTTGGCCACAAAGGCACAAAGACTAGAAGTTTTTTTGCCAATAATTGTAAAATTTGTTTCACGCAGATTTAAAAAGATTTAAGCAGATTCAGCAGATTTTTTTAAAGAAATCAAATAAAATCTGCCCAAATCTGCAAGATCTGCGTGAAAAAAAACTTAAAGAAAAAAACTTTGTGCCTTTGAGTCTTTGTGGCATTAAAAAAATAAAAAACATGAAAAAGAAATCTATAATAGCGATACTTATTTTCTGTATTTCCTTAACTGTTTCGGCACAGAAAATCTACGACGTTAAGAAATATGGAGCGAAAGGAGACGGAAAAACAAATGATGCAGTCGCAATTCAGAAAGCAATTGATGAATGCAGCAAAACAGGTGGAAGAGTTTTAATTCCAGCGCCATTTACTTTTCTATCAGGACCAATTGATGTAAAATCAAAAGTAGATTTACATATTGAAGCTGGAGCTAAATTATTGGCAAGTCCAGATGAAAAATTGTATACAAAAAGCGCCTTCAGAACCAATCCGGGAGAAGGAACGATTTGGATTGGAGGAGAAAATATAGAAGATTTTACCATTAGCGGAAGCGGAAAAATAGACGGAAACGGAATTTCTTTTATGGGAGCAGAAGAAGATGATGCTTATGTTTTGAAACCATTTAATGTATTAGATCCAAGACCTCATGTTTTGAGTATTATTGGAGGAAAAAATATCCGAATCAAAGATGTGCATATTGGAAATTCGGCTTATTGGACCGTTCATCTAATTGGCTGTAATGATGTTGTAATTAGCGGAATTACTTTATTGAACAGTTTAAAAGTGCGTAACAGTGACGGAATCGATTTGGATCATTCTAAAAATGTTAGAATTAGCGATTGTTATATTGAAAGTGGCGATGATTGTATTTGTTTGAAAAACAGAAGAGAATTTGAAGAATTTGGCGCCTGCGAAAATATTACGGTTACCAATTGCACCATGACAAGCAGTAGCTGTGCAATTAAAATTGGTTCAGAAAATATGGATGCGATTAGACAAGTTGTTTTCAATAATTGTATTATTAAAAACAGCAATCGCGCTTTAGGAATTCAGAACAGAGATGAAGGAACGGTAAGCGATGTTATTTTTTCTAATATCATTATAGAAAGTAAATTAAACACAGATACTTGGTGGGGAAAAGCAGAACCAATTTATGTTACAGCTTTCAGCAGAGCAAAAGGGAATCATAAAGATGCGAATTGGCGTTTTCCAAAAGGAGCAACAGAAGGAAAAGTGGGAGAAATTAGAAACATCTATTTTTCTAATATTCAATGCACAGGAGAAAACGGTGTGTTTGTAAGCGGCGAATCTAAAGATAAAATCAAGAATATTGTTTTTGATAATGTGAGCGTTTTTATAGATAAAACAACTTCTTTTCCTGGCGGATTATATGACAGACGCCCAGCAAATGTTGAAGGTTTTGTAAAAGGAAGTACTTCTGGATTTTATTTTGATTCGGCAGAAAGCATTAAAGTTCAAAATTGCACTGTTCAATGGGGAAAAAACAGACCAGATTATTTTAAACATGCTGTCGAAAGCAAGAATGTTGATGTTTTAAAAGTGATTAATTTAGATGGAGAATCGGCTTTTCCTGCTAAATTAGAGGCAGTAAAGAAATAACTAGTTCATTCCAAAGCTATGAAAAATACCACCCTTAAGAAATTTACCATTTGCAGTCTGATGTTGAGCAGTTTTTATATGAATGCTCAGAAAACGACCTTAGAAGTTGATGCTTCAAAAACGATTACTAAAATTCAGTCAACGATGTTCGGTTTATTTTTCGAAGACATCAATTTTGCTGCAGATGGAGGATTATACGCCGAAATGATTAAAAACAGATCTTTTGAATTTGATAAACCTCTCATGGGGTGGGAACAGCCAAATACCAAAAGGTCTTCTATGAACAAAGACTCGGGTAGTGCTGTGCCAATTAATTTAGCGGCCAATAATACCAATTTCTGTCGAGTAGAAATTAACAATGACAAAGGTTATGCTTTAATAAATGAAGGGTTTAGAGGAATGGGAGTGAAGAAAGATGCCAAATACAATCTTTCTTTGAAAGCTGCGAATCCAAATGGAGCAATAAAAAAAATTATTGTTCAATTAATAGATAAAGATCAAAAGGTAATTGGAGAAACGAGCATTGTTCCAAAATCGGAAAAATGGACAAATTATACCGCGCAGATTATTGGTACTCAAACAGAAGCAAAGGCAAAATTAAAATTAACTTTTGAAGGAACAGGAACGATTGATTTGGATATGATTTCGCTGTTTCCTGAAGATACATGGAAAGGCAGAAAAAATGGACTTAGAAAAGATCTTGTTCAGCTTTTATATGATGTAAAACCTGGATTTTTACGTTTTCCAGGAGGCTGTATTGTTGAAGGGAGAACACTTTCTGATCGTTATCAATGGAAAAAATCGGTTGGAAATGTTGAGGAGAGAAAAACCATGATGAACCGTTGGAATGTAGAATTCAATCACAAACAAACACCTGATTATTTCCAAAGTTTCGGATTAGGATTTTACGAATATTTTCAGCTTTCAGAAGATATTGGTGCAGAACCTTTACCAATTTTAAGCTGTGGAATGGCTTGTCAATACAATACAGGAGAATTAGCTCCAATGGATGAACTGGATCCATACATTCAAGATGCTTTAGATTTGATTGAATTTGCCAATGGCGCTGTTACGACAACTTGGGGAAAAATCCGTTCGAATATGGGACATCCAAAACCATTTAATTTAAAATATATTGGAGTTGGAAATGAGCAATGGGGACCAGATTACATCGATCGTTACAAAGTTTTTGAAAAAGCAATAAAAGCAAAATATCCCAATATTATCATAGTTTCTGGGAGCGGGCCTTCGCCAAAAGGGGAGCATTTTGATTATGCGATGGCAGAACTTAAAAAGCTGAATGCAGAATTGGTTGACGAACATTATTACGAAAGTCCGAAATGGTTTAGAGAAAATGCCGGTCGTTACGATAATTATGATCGAAAAGGCCAAAAATATTTGCAGGAGAATATGCGGCGCAAAGTGTTTCAGGAGCAAATCCGAATAATAGAAACAATTGGGAATGTGCATTTTCTGAGGCTGCTTTTATGACAGGATTAGAAAGAAACTCAGAAGTAGTTCAGTTATCGTCTTATGCTCCTTTAATGGCTCATGAAGATGCTTGGCAATGGACACCAGATATGATTTGGTTTAATAATTTAGAATCTTATGGTTCAGCCAATTATTATGTGCAACAATTATTTTCGACAAACAAGGGAACAGATCTTTTAAGCATTACAAAAGATGGTAAAGCTTTAATCGGTCAGAATGATTTGTATGCATCGGCTGTAAAAGATGTGAACAGTAAGGAGATTATTGTGAAATTGGTTAATACGGCAGTTTCAAGCCAAGAAGTTAGTCTGGATTTGAAAGGAGTGAAATTAGGATCAAAAGGTACAATTGTAAGACTGGCAAGCGAAAGTACACAAGACGAAAATACTTTTGCTAATCCGAAGAAAATCACTCCAAAACAAAGCGAATATAAAATTACAAAAGGGAAACAAGATTTGAATCTTCCTGCTTATTCGGTAACGGTTTTAAAGCTGAAAATGAACTAGTTAATTGTGAATTATTAATTTAAATAGCATGTTTCATTATTTTTTAAAAAAGACTTTTGTATTTCTTTCCATAATTACTGGGATTTCTAATTATGCGCAGGATTTAAAACTGCAATACAACCAGCCAGCCGTAGAATGGACAGAAGCGCTTCCAATTGGAAATGGTACATTGGGTGCAATGGTTTTTGGAAGAGTAGATTCTGAGTTAATTCAGTTAAATGAAGCTACTTTATGGAGTGGCGGCATGTCCAGAAAAATGTAAATCCGGACGCATTTAAAAATCTTGCTTTAATCAGAGAAGCGCTTACGAAAGAAGATTTTGAAAAAGCCTACAAGCTTACCAAGAATATGCAGGGAGCATATAGTGAAAGTTTTATGCCTTTGGGTGATTTGATTTTAAAACAAGATTTTGGAGGAAAGAAACCAGATTCTTATAACAGAAGTCTTGATTTACAAACGGGATTAGCCGTAACTAATTTTAATGTTGATGGCGTAAATTACAAAAGAGAAATCTTGGCTTCAGCACCTGCACAATGCGTTGTAATTAAACTTTCGGCAGATCAAGTAAAAAAGCTTTCAATAACAATTGATGTAGCGAGTCTTTTGCGAAGCGAAAAATCAATAAACGATAAGTCTTTGGTTTTAAAAGGAAAAGCGCCTTCACATGCAGATCCAAATTATATTGATTACAATAAAGAACCCATTATTTATGAAGACCCAACAGGATGCAGAGGAATGCGTTTTGAATTGATTATTAAACCAATTGTAAAAGATGGAGAAATAACTTCTGAAGGAAATAATTTGGTTATAAAAAACGCTTCTGAAATCTTGCTTTTTGTTTCGGCTGCGACCAGTTTCAACGGATTTGATAAATGTCCAAATAGTCAAGGAAAAGACGAGCATCAATTAGCAGAAAATCCAATTAAAAAAGCTAGTGTCAAAAAGTATAATAATTTAATAAAAGAGCATATTACTGATTTTCAAAAATTATTCAATAGAGTTTCATTGCAATTAAATGAAAATGAAACCAGTAAATCTAATTTGCCAACAGATGTAAGATTAGAACAATATGCAAAAGGAGAAAAAGATGCTGGACTAGAGGCTTTGTTTTTTCAGTTTGGGCGATATTTATTGATTTCTTCTTCACGTACACATAATGCACCAGCGAACTTGCAAGGAATTTGGAACAATAAACTTCGCGCGCCTTGGAGTAGCAACTACACCACAAACATCAATTTGCAGATGAATTATTGGCCAGTAGAATCTGGAAATTTGTCTGAATTGTTTTTTCCGCTAGATGAATTCATCCAAAATGTTGCAGTGACAGGAACAGAAACAGCCAAAAGTTATTACCACGCTAATGGTTGGGTTCTGCATCACAATTCAGATATCTGGGCTACAACAAATCCGGTTGGAGATTTTGGAAAAGGAGATCCGATGTGGGCAAATTGGTATATGGGTGCCAATTGGTTAAGCAGACATTTATGGGAACATTATGAATATACTGGAGATATAGCATATTTAAAGAAAGTATATCCGATCATGAAAGGTGCGGTCGAATTTAGTTTAGACTGGCTTCAAAAAGATAAAAACGGTTATTTGGTAACCATGCCTTCGACTTCGCCAGAAAATAAATATTTATATGATGGAAAAAAAGAGGGAATTGTAACAACGGCTTCTACAATGGATATTGGCATTATAAAAGATTTATTCGAAAATACCATAGAAGCTTCTAAAATTCTAAATAGCGACGCTGATTTTAGACAAGTTGTAAGTGAAGCAGAAAGACAATTATTGCCCTTTAAAATTGGAAGCAAAGGACAATTGCAAGAATGGTACAAAGATTTTGAGGACGAAGATCCGCATCATAGACATACTTCACATCTTTATGCTTTACATCCTGCCAATTTAATTTCGCCATTGAAGACTCCCGAACTAGCGGATGCTGCAAAGAAAACATTAGAATTGCGTGGTGATGACGGAACTGGCTGGAGTTTGGCTTGGAAAGTAAATATGTGGGCAAGACTTTTAGATGGAAGTCATGCATACAAATTATTTAAAAATCAATTAAGGTTAACAAAAGATAACGATCCAAAATACAAACGTCAAGGAGGATGTTACCCGAATTTGTTTGATGCACATCCACCTTTTCAGATTGATGGAAATTTTGCTGGAACAGCAGGAGTTATAGAAATGCTATTGCAAAGTCAGAACAAAGAAATTCATTTGCTTCCAGCTTTACCAGACGCTTGGACAGACGGAGAAATCAAAGGCATTAAAGCAAAAGGCAATTTTAGCGTAGATATAAAATGGAATAATGGTAAAATGAGTCAAGCTAAAATTTTGGCTAACAAGGGAGGGACTTGTACAATAAGATCGGCAGAGCCTTTTATTGTTGAAAAACTGAATGTAAAAAGCGAGATATCGTCTATTGGTTACACTGCAACTTTTGATGCTAAAAAAGGAACGGCTTACAACGTAAAGCCTTTGAAATAGAAATTTATAAAACAAATAAAACGAAAATATTGTGTTTACAAATAAGATTATATTACCCGCACTTCTCTTCTCGTGTTTCTCTGTTATGAGCCAAATTTCGTTTGGAGATTCAAATAAAATCAATGACAATTGGAAGTTTAATCTTCAAGATATTGCTGATGCCAAAAATATTTCTTTCGATGATAGCAAGTGGAAGCAGGTAAATGTACCGCATGATTGGAGTGTCAAAGGACAGCTAAGTCCAACTTTAGCAAGCTGTACTGGATTTCTGCCTGGCGGAATTGCATGGTACAGAAAATCGATTGCTGTTCCGCAAACGAAATCAGGAGAAAAAGTCTATTTATATTTTGAAGGAGTTTACAATAGAAGTGAAGTTTTCATCAATGGACATTCATTAGGGAAACGGTCTAACGGCTATATTTCTTTTGCTTATGATGCTACTGAATTTATAAAATTTGGAGGTGAAAATATAATTTCAGTTCGAGTAGACCATAGCCAGAGTGCTGATTCAAGATGGTACAGCGGGTCAGGAATCTACAGAAATGTTTGGTTGGTTTATGCAAATCCAGTTCATATAGCGCAATGGGGCGTTTACGCTTATCCACAAGTTACAAATGGAAACGGGATTTTGAATGTCGAGGTTGATGTTGAAAACAAATCAAAAGGAAAAGCAAACCTTACAGTTGTAAATGAACTTTTCTCAAAAGGCGGAAAATTAGTTGGTAAATCTTCTTCTAAATTGGATGTTGCCTTAAATGCAAATGGAAAAATTTCAACAAAGATAAGCGTTAAGAATCCGCAGTTATGGGATTTGGATAATCCAAATTTGTATGAGCTGAGAACGACGGTTTTTCAAAATGGAAAAGAAATAGACAAAACAGTTACTCAAACAGGTTTTAGAACTTTTACTTTTGATCCAAATAATGGTTTTGCCCTTAACGGGAAGTGGATGAAAATGAAAGGTGTTTGTCTGCATCATGATGCTGGAGTTTTGGGTTCTGCAGTCCCTAAAGAAGTTTGGAAAACTAGATTAGAAACATTGAAGGAGATTGGAGTAAATGCCATTCGTACAAGCCATAATCCGCAAGCGCCTGAATTTTATGAGCTTTGCGATGAATTAGGTTTATTGGTTTTGAACGAAGCTTACGATGAATGGGAATTTCCAAAACGTAAATGGCTTGAAGGCTGGAATTACGGAACTCCAGGATTTGAAGGTTCATTTGACATTTTTGCTGACTGGGCAGAAAAAGACTTGGAAGATTTTGTACGCCGTGACCGAAACCATCTTTCTGTTTTTGCTTGGAGTATTGGCAACGAAGTAGATTATCCAAACGATCCTTATTCGCATCCCGTTTTAGATCAAGGAAAAAACGGATTTGGACAAGCGGCTTACGGAGGATATAAAAAAGATGCTCCAGATGCAATGCGTCTTGGAGCAATCGCAAAACGTCTGGTTGCGGCTGTTAAAAAATATGACAAGTCACGCCCGACAACAGCTGGTTTAGCGGGAGTTGCAATGTCAAACGAAACCGAATATCCGGGCGCTTTAGATATTACAGGCTACAATTATACGGAAAGCAAATATGGTTCAGATCACGAAAAATATCCTAAAAGGGTAATTTACGGAAGTGAAAATACGCATGATATGCAACCTTGGCTTGCAGTAAAAAACAACAAACATATTTTTGGTCAGTTCCTTTGGACAGGAATTGATTACTTAGGAGAATCGGGAAGATGGCCTTCAAGAGGATTCTATTCCGGTTTAGTTGATTTTGCTGGTGTTATCAAGCCTAGAGGATATTTTCGCCAGTCGCTTTGGTCAGATAAACCAATGGCTTATTTAGGAACGTATCCATTAACAAATGAAAAAGATATTTCCAAAGATGCCTGGGCAATCTGGAATTACGAAGAAGGACAAAAAATACGAGTGGTTTGTTATACCAATGCCTCAAAAGCACGTTTAGAATTGAATGGTAAAGTAGTTGGCGAAACGAAATTATACGATGAAAAAACCGGCATTATCTATTGGGATATTCCGTTTGCATCTGGAAAATTAGAAGCAGTTGGATTGAATAAAAATGATAAAGAAGTAAGTCGTTACACAATTAATTCTACACAACAGCCTTTTGAATTAACGATTGCAGATAAAAATAGTATCATCAGCAAAGACAAAGGGGTTGCAAAAATTATGGTTCAGGTAAAAGACCAAAACGGACTTCCAGTTATGCTTTCAGATAACGAAGTGACTTGTACTATTACCGGCGGAGGAACTTTATTAGGATTGGAAGCGGGAAATAACAGCGACATGACTGATTATACTGATAATGTACAAAGAGTTTTTCACGGACATATTGTTGCGTACATTCAGGCAAATGGAGATTCGATAGCTCCAATAAAAGTAAAATTTACAAGTCAGTGGTTAAAACCTGTAGAGGTTACTATTAATGTGAAATAGCCAAATAAACAAAGGCTCTTCTTGCTTTTAGAACCTATAAGGTCTAATTTCTATATAAAAATAAAATTTCATTATATTTAAAGTGTAAAAACCACACATAAACAAACGCAATGAAAATTACAAACTTACTTACAATGATGGTAGGAGCTTTTTTTCTATCAGTCACTACTAGCGCTCAAAATAAAACATTCCAAAAAGAAGAATTCAAACAATGGGCTCAAACTCCTCCAATGGGTTGGAATAGCTGGGATTGTTACGGACGAACAGTTGAAGAACACGAAGTAAAAGCCAACGCCGATTATATGGCAAAAGAACTAAAGAAATTTGGCTGGGAATATATCGTAGTTGACATTCGTTGGTTTGTAGAAAACGACAAAGCAGGAGGTTATAACCAGACCGATCCGCGTTACGTAATCGATCAATACGGAAGATATTTGCCGGCTGTTAACCGATTTCCTTCAGCAAAAGACGGCCAAGGTTTCAAGCCTTTAGCAGATTATATTCATAAAAAAGGATTAAAATTCGGAATCCATATTATGCGTGGTATTCCTAAAAAAGCTGTTGAAGATAAACTGCCCATAAAAGGAGCAAACGGAATTACAGCAGACCAGGTTTATACCACCGCTTTACAATGCGAATGGCTGAGAGACAATTACACTATTTTGGCAGACAAACCAGGAGCACAGGAATATTATAATTCTATTTTCGAATTATATGCGCAATGGGGAGTAGATTTTATTAAAATTGACGATTTGTCAAGACCGTATCATGAAGCTGAAATCAACTTAATTAGAAATGCAATTGACAAATGCGGTCGTAAAATTGTATTAAGCACATCGCCAGGAGAAACGCCAATTTCAGCCGCTGCTCATGTAAGCACTCATGCCAATATGTGGCGTATGGTGGATGATGTTTGGGATACATGGCCGCACATTACGCATTTAATGGACGTAGCGCAAAAATGGTATCCGTATATCGCGCCAGGAACATGGCCAGACTGTGATATGATTCCGCTAGGACGTATTTCGATAAGAGGAGAAAGAGGAAATGATAGAATGACACGTTTAACCAAAGACGAACAATATACTTTGATTACATTTTTCAATATCTTCAAATCTCCATTGTTTTTCGGTGGAGACTTGCCAAGTAATGATGCTTTCACGTTGTCTTTATTAACAAATAAAAATGTAGTGAAAATGCATAACGAAAGTACAGACGTAAAACAGCTTTTCCAGAAAGATGGAAAAATTGCTGTGACTTCAAAAAATGCTGAAGATGGAAGTATTTATTTGGCTTTGTTCAATATTTCAGATAATGCTTCAAAAAAAGTTGTCGTTGCTCTTTCGGATTTAGGAATTTCAGGTTCAGTTGAGGTTTTAAATATGTGGACAGGAGAAAAATCAAAAATAACTTCAAAAGAAATTGGAACTGATTTAAAACCGCATAGTTCTGTTTTGTATCAATTAAAAAGCAAAAAATAAATGAAAAGGATATTCTTTAGTCTATTGTCATTTTTTACTGTTTTTAATTTTTCTCAAGCGCAGAATAATCTAAAAGGTAGTCCGCCAATTATTGCAGAGAAAGATTTGACGGCTTATCTCTTCGTTTATTTCATTGGAAATAAAGTCGAAGAAGAAGCTGTAAATTATGCTGTAAGCACAGATGGATATCATTATTATGCTCTGAATAATAATAAACCAATTTTAGATAGTAAAACAATCAGTTCAACTGGCGGCGTTCGCGATCCCCATATTTTACGTGGTGAAGACGGAAAAACATTTTATATGGTTTTGACTGATATGACTTCGTCAAAAGGCTGGGACAGCAATCGTGCAATGATTTTGCTAAAAAGCACCGATTTGGTAAACTGGAAAAGCAGTGTGGCTAATATTCAAAAAGCTTTTTCTGGAAATGAAAACTTAAAAAGAGTTTGGGCACCACAGACTATTTATGATGACAAAGCTGGCAAATACATGATTTACTTTAGCATGCAGCATGGCACAGATCCTGATAAAATTTATTACGCTTATGCGAATGAAGATTTTACCGCTTTAGAAGGTACTCCAAAATTATTATTTGTTCCAAAATCCAAAGGGGCTTGTATTGATGGAGACATTATTAAGAAAGATGGCGTTTATCATCTTTTTTATAAAACAGAATCTGGAACTGCCGGAATAAAGGCAGCTACCACAACCGATTTAACTTCTGGAAATTGGAAAGAAAATGATAATTATTTGCAGCAAACCAAGGAAAAAGTTGAAGGTTCGAGTATATTTAAAGTCAATAATTCAGATGAGTATATTTTAATTTATGATGTTTATTCAAAAGGAAAATATCAATTTACAAAAACAAAAGATTTAGAAAATTTCACGGTTATAGATAATGATATTTCAATGGACTTTAAACCGCGTCACGGAACTATTTTGCCCATAACGCGTTCTGAATTGAAACGAATTACTGCAAAATGGGGAATGCCAGGGCAACTTTCAAAAATAAACAATAATCCAGTTTTGGAAGGTTATTATGCCGATCCTGAAATTCTATATTCGAACAAAACAAAAAGATATTATATCTACCCAACAACGGATGGATTTAACGATTGGTCAGGTTATTATTTTAAAACATTTTCTTCTGATAATTTAGTCGATTGGAAAGAGGAAGGCGTTATTTTAGATCTTAAAAAAGATGTTCCTTGGGGAGACAGAAATGCTTGGGCGCCTTGTATTGTGGAGAAAAAGATCAATGGAAGATACAAATACTTCTATTATTTCACGGCTGCACAGAAAATTGGTGTTGCCGTTTCTGATCATCCAACAGGGCCATTTAAAGACAGCGGAAAAGCACTTGTAGCCACTAGACCAGAAGGTATAAGGGATGGTCAGGAAATTGATCCTGATGTTTTTACAGATCCTAAAACAGGAAAAAATTATTTGTATTGGGGAAATATGTACATGGCCGTTGCGGAATTAAATCTGGATATGGTTTCGCTAAAAGAAGGAAGCACTAAAATAATTGCGGCAGACAAAACTTTTCGTGAAGGTACTTATGTAATTTACAGAAAAGGGAAATATTATTTCTTTTGGAGTGAAGACGATACGAGAAGCCCCAATTATAAAGTAAGATATGGAATTTCAGATTCCCCACTAGGCTCTCTTGAAATTCCACAAAATAACATTGTCATTCAGGGAATTCCGGAGCAGGGGATTTATGCTACGGGCCATAATTCGGTTTTGCAGATTCCAGGAAAAGACGAATGGTATATTGTGTATCATAGATTTTCGTATCCATCAGGCATTAAAATGGGACGCGCAGTCGGCTTTCATCGAGAGGTCTGTATTGATAAACTAGAGTTTGATGCTAATGGCTACATTTTAGAAACTAAACCTACTTTTGAAGGTGTAACTTTGAAATAAGTTGATTAAATTCTTTTAGCGAGCCGTTTTTTCTTCTAAGCTTACTTTCTTAAATAGAGAACAATTGATTTTAAATAAAACTCCTTTTTTGCTAATAGCATTAGAAGAGTTTTATTTTTATAACTATAAATTCAAAAAAACGGTAAGATTCAAGTTTAGAAAATAATGTTATCAGATTCTGCCACAGAGATTTTGGGCGGTTTTAAAAAATTTGAAAAGCAGCATAAATAAAAAAAGCCTGCGAATCTTACGATTTGCAGGCTTTACCACGTTCTTTGCGGGTTTTCGAAAAGATTGAAAAACTTTCGTTTTGGCTTCTTTTACCCTTTTTGTGGGGAGAGCAGGATTCGAACCTGCGAAGTTCACACAGCAGATTTACAGTCTGCCCTCGTTGGCCGCTTGAGTATCTCCCCGATCTCAGCTTGTTGCGCTTTGTTGTTCTTAGCGGTGGCAAAGATAGGAACTCTTTGTACATTTCCAAACAAAAAAATGACTTAATTTTAAGTTATTTTAAAGTTATTTTTTAATTCATTGGAATTGAATAAAATAAAAAACTCTCAAAATGCATTTTTTTTTAATTATTTTAGAAAGTAGGATTATTTTTATAGTAATTATTTGGTTTTTACTTTGAATTTAATCTTTGATTAAGGCGTGAGATATTGCTTTTATTGACAAGTTAAAAGAATATTGACTGAGAAATATCTATTTAATATGGCTCTGTGTTCGGCTTAATACTCTTTTTTATATTCAATTTTTTAATTCTTTTTAATAAAAGTCCGTTTTTAAATTTCTAACAGAGCAATAAAAAAATCTCCACCAAGGGAGATTTTTTTATTTTTATAAGAGATAGAATTATTTTGCTAACAATTCTAAGATCTTTGCTTTTAATTCAGCGCCTCTTAAATCTTGTGCTACCACTTTTCCTGATGCATCAAGAATAAAAGTAGCAGGAATTGCTTCAACATTATATTGTTTTGCAATGGGCTCTTCCCAAAATTTTAAGTTAGAAACTTGAGTCCAAGTTAATCCATCTTTTGCAATAGCTTCTTTCCATTTTGCAGCGTCTTTATCTAAAGATACCCCAACGATGTTTAATCCTTTAGAATGAAGTTCTTTGTATAGAGCCACAACGTAAGGATTTTCTTGTCTGCATTGCTCACACCATGAAGCCCAGAAATCTACGATAGTTACTTTACCTAAACTTTCTTTAAGCGATATTACTTTTCCTTCTGGATTTGGAGCCGAAAAATCAGCTCTTCATTTAGCGCTGCCTACCGCTGGAGCTGTAGCACCAACAGATGGCATTTTTGCTTGACCTAATCTAGTTTTGATTTCTTTTCCTGGAGCAGTATTTTTTAAAGACTCATCCAAAGTGCTGTATAAGCTCTCTAATTTTTTAGTGTCAGCTGTTGGATCATTCAATAAACTTTGAATAATTAAAGCTGTAATAAAAGATTTTGGGTGATTTTCAGCGTAAGCTAAATATTTCTTTTTGCTGCCTTCTTGAACTTCTTTTTGTAGTTCCATGTATTGTTTCATCAAGCCATTGATAGTTGCTGTATCTTGTGCTTGTTGAGCTTGCTGCATTTTAGTATTGTTCTTTTTCTGGAAATCCATTAAACTTTTTTGAGTTTTGTTCATGTCTTCCATAAAAGTTACGTACTCATCATTGTTGTAAGTTCCAGAAACTTTAGATTTATGGATACTATCTTTGTCAATAGCAATTTTAATTTCTCCTGTTTCTAGGATGAATGGGATAGGTTCGGTTAGCACCTTGTAATATTAATGTGTGGAAAGCTGGCTCAGTAACTTTTCCTTTTATTTCAAATTTTCCGTTTTCAACTTTTACTGTATCAAGAGAAACAGGCATTCTTGTAGCAGGATCTGCACCTTGTAAAATGATTGTTTTTCCGTTTTCAATCCCTGTAGCAGTACCTGTAATAAGGTATTCTCCATCTTTAACTTTGCTGCAAGAAATGATAGCTGCAGAAGCCGTAAGTACAAAAAGTATTTTTTTCATTATAAAAAATTAATTAGTTAATTGATTTGTGCAACAAAAGTATCTAAAATTATAAAACTTACAGAATTTTGCAACCTAAAATTTTGTTATAGTTTTTTTTGGCTTAAAACCCATTAAATCAGCGTGTTTATTGGCTCGATTTGATCAAATACTCTTAATAAGATGGTTATTTGAGCGACCCGTGTGCAAATATTTGAACTTAAGGCATAAAAAAAGCACTCTTTTTATAGAGTGCTTTTTTGTAAAATATAGTAGTATAAAACTATTCTTGATTTGTTTTCTTTCTCCAAGTAAAAGAGTTTAAGATATGTCTTTTTGCAAATCTTGCTGGAGAATCTGCATTTACCATTTTCACGTAAGTTGCTTTTGGTACGCTAATGTACTCGTAAACGCTTCCGTTAGAAAAGTCAATAATTAAACGACCTTCAACAAATTTATAATCTGTGATAGAACAAGTTGAAATTGTTTCTGTATACTCAGGTAAATTAAGTTTGATTGTATCAGGGTGAATACTTACTAAAAAGTGGTAAGCTTCGATAATCGTTTTACTTTTTTCTTCAGCTTCTTTTAAACCAGCTTCATTTCCCACAAATTTATCAGGATGAGATTCTTTCATCGCATTACGATAAATTGTCTTTAAATCTTTTAACTCTGCAGTTTTTTCTACGTTTAGTAACTTGCGGTATTCAACTATTTTTTTCATAAATAAAAGGTAACTACTTGTCTATTAGTTTGAAATCGTTTTGTTTTAGTTCAAATCGACAAATTTTTTGCAAAGGTACACTTTTTTTTAACTTTTCAGTTTTGATCGAAAAAATATTGATAAAAGTTAACTGTAAGTTTATTTAGTAGCAAAGGATTTTTTTAACCGCAAAGTGCGCAAAGGTTTACGCAAAGAACGCAAAGAAATTGATTTAAGATTATATATAAAACCAAAGTTCGCAAAGCTTTGTATAAATAAAACTTTGCGAACTTTGCGTAAACCTTCGCGGTCTTTGCGGTAAAAACTTAACCGTTCCAACAAAACTTGAAACCTGAAACCTGAAACAAAATAAACCTATTCCGGCTTATGATTCGCTTTATCGAAGTTTCTTGATTTTTTAGGATATTTATCGTAGCTGATGTCGCTTGGATTTTCAATAACAGATTTTATAGTAATCCAATCTCCAACCTCAAATTTGGCTTGAACCATTTTATAGTCTAAAAGATATTCTCCACAGAAATAATTATTATTTTCATCTTTTTCGATAATGCCTGTAAAAACTCCTTTTTGAGGCATTTTTTGTTCTAAATCTTTAGACATGATTTTTTTGTTTTGAATTAAAGGAGCAAAGGTAAGCAATTTAGGTTTGGTTTGGGGAGTTCGCTGTAATCTGAGTATATTTGCACAATGCAAAAGAACTTTAAACCACATCCTAATTCTTTTAAAAATACGTTTTGTGCTTTTAATGAAGTACTTCCAGATTCAATTCAAGGATTGAAAAAGCAATTTGAAAGCAAAGCGGGAAGTGCCTATTATTATACGGAAGAAGGAATGTACCGTGTTTCGAATCATTGGGGCAGATTGGCCAATAGTAAGTGGCGTTTAATTGCTCGAAACCCAGAAACAGAATCGAAAACTAAAATTGGTTTTGCAAAATGGGAAGAGTTTTATCCAGATAATGCCGAAGAAAAATTATATTACATAAAAGCTGATTTCGAAAATAATCTTGCCAATTATGAGCACAAAAATAATCCCGAGTATGACGGAAAAGCAGTTTTAAGAACAAGTTTTGAAACCGCAAAAAGATTAAAACAGATTAGAAACTTACAGCAGCTGACCAATTGGGCAAAACATTTTGATTATGACGATATTGATGAATTGCGAAAACAAATCATCAACGAATTGATTTTTACTGAAAAAACGTTAGAACAAATTAAAAGAGAAGTGTAATGGGCCGTAATAACGAAAAGAACATCAAAAAACATAACGATAAATTGCATAAAGCTCAGGCAAAAGCCAAACAAGCTGAAATTGCTCGTAAAGAAAAATTAAAAGAAATCGTTAAGAAATTCAACGAAAGTAAAAACGAAGAGTAGATAAATAGTTTCAAGTTTTAGGTTTCAGGTTCCAAGTTATTGTTGTGAACGTGAAACCTAAAACCTGAAACCTGAAACAAAAAAAACAATGAATAGTAAATTCGAAGAATTAAAAGCAAACGTACAAGAGATCATTGATTTGATTGCGGCGAAAAACGACAGAGAAGCAAACAATAAATTATTGCAAGTAAGCGAAACATTAGACGAAATGATTGATTTTGCGGAAGAAGATGAAGAAGTAAGAGAAATAACTCGTTATCAAGTTTTATTAAATCAGCTTCACGTTAAAATTAATGGAGAAGAACCAGTTGATGGAGAGTAAAAAATGCTTCTGTGACACAGGATTGCTTTTTGAAAATTGCTGCGGTTTATATCTGAATGACAATCAAAAAGCACCTTCGGCATTAACTTTAATGCGGTCAAGATATTCGGCCTATGCAACTCACAATGCAGATTATCTTATGGAAACAACTTATATTTCAGAAAGAAAATATTATTCGAAATCTGAAATTTTAAGATGGGCCGTTTCTAATAAATGGCAGAAATTGGAAATTTTGAGTTCTTATGAAAACACAGTTGAATTCAAAGCTTACTTTTTAGATTCAGATAATAAACCTCAAACGCATTACGAATTTTCGACTTTTAAATTCGAAAATGGTGCATGGTATTATCTAGACGGAAAGTTTGAATAATTATTATATCTAACACTGTTAGTTGAGATTTTTGTTTAAATATTTTAACTAAAAATTAATAAACGATTCGTTTTTCATAAATCTAAAAAGATGTAATTTTAGATTTATGAAAAACGAATTTAAAAAAGGCTTTTATTTTAAGACTTACGAAGCTCCTTTTCAGTCTCCGTTTGACAAACTTTTTACGATTTTTAAAGAGTTAATCACCCATACTTCGGGCGATTTTGATGAAGCCATAAACTGGCTTCGGGAACTGGACAAAGAATACAAACTTACCGACGAAAATTATACTATTGACGATTTTATCGAAGACCTGAAGAAAAAAGGATACATTCGAGATGAAGTAAAAGGAGATGGAAGTTCTGGTTTCGGAATAACTGCAAAAACAGAAAGAGCAATAAGACAGCAAGCTTTAGATCAGATTTTTGGAAACCTGAAAAAATCTGGGAGCGGAAATCATAAAACAAAATATGCTGGAAGTGGCGATGAACACACAGGAGAATTCCGTGAATATAATTTTGGCGACAGTTTAGAAAGAATTTCTTTAACCGAAAGTCTTCGAAATGCTCAAGTTAATAACGGTGTCGAAAGTTTTATGCTGACTGAAAATGATTTGGTCGTAGAAGATGCTCAATACAAAGCACAGATGAGTACTGTCCTGATGATTGATATTAGCCATAGTATGATTTTATATGGGGAAGACCGAATTACTCCTGCAAAAAAAGTAGCCATGGCTTTGGCAGAATTAATTACAACAAGATACCCTAAAGATACGTTAGATATTTTGGTTTTCGGAAACGATGCCTGGACAATTCCGATTAAAGATTTGCCGTATTTGCAAGTTGGCCCTTATCATACGAATACGGTTGCTGGTTTGCAATTGGCAATGGATATTTTGCGTAGAAAACGAAATACCAACAAACAAATCTTCATGATTACCGACGGAAAACCAAGTTGCGTTCGTGAGCGTGATGGTTCTTATTATATGAATAGTAATGGTCTGGATGAATACATTGTCGATAAATGCTACACTCAGGCACAACAGGCAAGAAAACTTCATATCCCAATTACGACTTTTATGATTGCCAGAGATCCGTATTTACAGCGCTTTGTGAATCAGTTTACAGAAGCTAATCAAGGAAAAGCATTTTATACCGGAATTAAAGGTTTGGGTGAGATGATTTTCGAGGATTATGAAGCGAATAGGAAGAAGAGGATTAAGTAAGTTGCTAAGGTTTTGAGATTCTAAGTTTCTAAGTTTCTGAGATGCTAAGACACTAAGGTTTCTTTGCACCTGAATAGACGCTCTGGATTCCGTTCGTATATCGTAGAGACGCACTGCAGTGCGTCTAACACATGGCAATGACACAATATATTGTCATAAAAAAATAAATAAACAATCTATATTTCAACACAATGGAAATAAATACTATAAAGACATTAGGTCAATTAAAAGCCACTGGATATAAAAGTACAAGCATTAAAGATGAGTTGCGAAATAATCTTCGCGAAAAAATCAAATCAGGAAAACCTGTTTTTGAAGGTGTTCATGGATTTGAAAATACTGTTATTCCTGAATTAGAAAGAGCAATTTTATCTCGTCATAATATTAATTTGCTGGGGCTTCGCGGACAGGCAAAAACGCGTTTGGCGCGCAAAATGGTCGAGTTATTAGACGAATATATTCCGTTTGTGGAAGGTTCAGAAATAAACGACGATCCGTTAAACCCGATTTCTCGTTTTGCGAAGGATTTAATTGCAGAAAAAGGAGATGAAACTCCGATTTCTTGGTTGCATAGAAACGATCGTTTCTTCGAAAAACTAGCAACTCCAGACGTTACGGTTGCCGATTTAATTGGAGATGTCGATCCGATAAAAGCAGCAAATTTAAAATTGTCTTACGCAGACGACCGCGTAATTCACTTCGGAATGATTCCGAGAGCGAATCGCTGTATTTTTGTAATCAACGAATTACCTGATTTACAGGCAAGAATTCAAGTAGCATTATTTAATATTTTGCAAGAAGGCGATATTCAAATTAGAGGATTCAAATTAAGAATGCCTTTAGACATGCAATTTGTTTTCACTGCAAACCCTGAAGATTATACCAATAGAGGAAGTATTGTAACACCTTTGAAAGATAGAATTGGTTCTCAGATTTTAACGCATTATCCTGAAAGTATTGAAATTGCGAGAACAATTACGGAACAAGAATCTAAATTAGATCAAAATCAGACCGATGTGGTTTATGTTCCAAGTTTAGCAAGAGATATTTTGGAACAAATTAGTTTTGAAGCTCGTGAAAGCGAATATATTGACAACAAAAGCGGTGTGAGTGCGAGAATGAGTATTACGGCTTTTGAAAACTTGATTAGTACAGCAGAGCGTAGAGCTTTGATTTCTGGAGTTGACAAAACCTCAATTCGTTTATCCGATTTTATCGGAATTATTCCAGCCATAACAGGAAAAGTCGAATTGGTTTACGAAGGAGAGCAGGAGGGAGCCGATGTTGTGGCCGAAAGTTTAATTGGATCTGCGATTAGAACCTTATTCCCTGAATATTTCCCAAAAATAGAAAAATTAGAAAAACCTGATGAAAAAACACCATATTCAGATCTTGTAGAATGGTTTTTTGCTGAGAGCGGTTTCGAGTTGTTAGATGATGCTTCTGATAAAGATTATAAAAACATTCTAGATGAAGTAACTCCATTAGATGAATTATTGAAAAAATACCAGCCGCAATTAGCAAAAGAAGATGTCTATTTTATGAAAGAATTCATTCTTTGGGGATTGGTAGAATATAAGAAACTGAGCAAAGATCGTTTTGCAAAGGGAAGTCAGTTTAGAGATATTTACGGAAGCTATATCAGTAAATTCTAAAAAAAAAAGAATACAGATAAAACTTAATCTGGTCTAGCTGGTTTTTTAAAACCGGCTGGACTTTTTTATTTTGCAATACTTACTTTTACAGTTCTAAAATAAATTTATGTTATTCCTTATATTAAGTATTCTTTGCAGTGTTATTGTTGGTGTTATATTTAAGATTTCTAGAAAATACAATGCTAATCCGTCACAGATTATTTCGTTCAATTACATCGCTGCGATAACGCTTTGTTATTTTACTTTTACGCCAGATCTAAATGCGTTAGACAATAATGCGCCATTAGAAATTTACACTTCTGTTGGAATTTTGCTTCCGATCTTATTTTTATTCTTGGCACTTTCGATAAAATTTATGGGGATTGCGAAAACAGATGCAGCCCAAAGATTGTCCTTATTTATTCCGATTTTGGCAGCTTGGTTGCTATTTAATGAAGGATTTAATACTTATAAGGTTATTGGAGTTTTAATTGGTTTTGCGGCACTTTTATTCATTTTAAAAAAGCCCTCAAGCCATACAGAAAACAAATGGATTTATCCAGCTGCAGTTTTGTTTGGTTTTGGAATTATTGATATTCTTTTTAAGAAAATAGCTTTATATACGGTCGTTCCTTATACCACATCGTTATTCTTTGTTTTTCTAATTGCTTTTGCTGTTTCTATTTTAATCGTATTGTATAAGCTGTTTGTAACCAAAGAAAATTTTGTTTTAAAAAGTATTCCTTTTGGGATATTGGTTGGCGTTTTCAACTTCGGAAATATATTATTCTACTTAAAAGCGCACAAAGCATTTGCAGAAAATCCATCAACAGTTTTTGCTGGGATGAATATGGGCGTAATTATTTTAGGAACTCTTATTGGTGCTTTTTTCTTCAAAGAAAAATTATCTAAAATCAATATTTTAGGTCTAGTTTTGGCATTGGTCGCTGTCATTTTTATTGTTTTGTCGCAATTAAAGTAATTTTTTTTAAGCGGTAACCCTTTTATTTTCAATTGATTTAATGTTTAAATTTTAATTAACTAAAATAAACTCGACTAATTCTATAGAATTTATAAATATATTTTTGTAGCTTTGTCTCAACAATGAAAAACTATAGCCGAAATATTATGACGTCTTTTCCATGCAGCTTTGCGATGTGCTGTATGATGAATCACGTTTTGAAATGGCGTTAATAGAGAAAGTACTTGTTAGTTATTTTTTTTTAGCCTTTCATTGCACCATGAAAGGCTTTTTTTTGAATCATTAAAAATCAAGATATGAGAACCAACAGAAATATGAAAATTTTGATGCGCCGTTGCCTGATAAAAATTCCGTGTTGCATTTAGTTTGAAGATTAAAAGAGAAAGTAAATCTTCTTACGAGAGAAGATAATAGACATTAAAAGTAACCCAAACCTAAAAACTATATATTATGAGCTCAGAAATTATAAAACATAATCCGTTTCAATCCATGATTGATCGCTTTAATATCGCTGCTGATATTTTAAAATTGGATGATTCTATCAAACAAAAATTGCAGCGCCCAGAAAAACAAATCACAGTAAATTTTTCTATTACTTTAGATAATGGAAACGTTCAGAACTTTGAAGGATACCGTGTAATTCACAATACGGCTTTGGGCACCTTCAAAAGGCGGAATTCGTTACGACACCGCTGTAAATCTGGACGAAGTAAAAGCACTTGCCGCCTGGATGACCTGGAAATCTGCTGTAACTGGAATTCCATTTGGTGGAGCTAAAGGCGGCATTATTTGCGATCCGAGAAAGCATTCTAAAGCAGAATTAGAAAAAATTACAAGAGCTTATACCAAAACTTTGGCTGATATTTTGGCCAGAGAAAGATGTTCCTGCGCCAGATATGGGAACAGGACCAGACGAAATGGGCTGGCTGATGGATGAGTTTTCACTATTGCATGGAAGACCAATTCATGCGGTTGTAACCGGAAAACATCTTCATTCTGGCGGATCTTTAGGCAGAGTAGAAGCAACAGGAAGAGGAGTAAGCATTATTACACTTCTAGCTCTTGAGAAACTAAAAATAAGACCGGCAAGAGCTACTGCTGCAATTCAAGGATTTGGAAACGTTGGTTTGCATTCTGCGTTATTTCTGCATGAAAAAGGAGTGAAAGTTGTGGCGGTAAGTGATGTTTCAGAAGCATTTTATAATCCAAACGGGATTAATATTCCAGAACTGATTTTGTACTATAACTTAAATAATAAAACCATAAAAGGCTATCCAAATTCGGTTGCCATAAAACACGAAGATTTATTGCTTTTAGATGTCGATGTATTGATTCCTGCGGCAAAAGAAGATGTTATTACGAAGCATAATGCAGGAGAGATTCAAGCCAGAATTATTGTTGAAGGTGCCAATGGACACTGTTTCTTCAGATGCAGATCAGATTCTGCATGATAAAAATATATTAGTTGTTCCTGATATTTTGGCCAATGCGGGCGGTGTTACCGTTTCTTATTTTGAGTGGCTTCAGAATTCGCTTTTGGAGTCATGGAGAATCCATCAGATAAACAAACGTTTGGAGGATATTTTAGAAAAAGGTTTTGATACTGTTTTTAGAGTTGCAGTAAAACATAGTGTAACGCCTCGTATTGCGGCTTATATAATCGCTTTGAAAAAAGTGGCCGAAACGCAGTCAGTTAAAGAAGTTGCCTTGGAAGCGCCTTTATTTAAACAGAATTAAAAATCAGGTTTACTTCGTAAAAGATCATTTTCGTTAATTACGTTTTTAGCGCTCTTAAAAACGTAATTGATGGAAGTGTCTTTTTCGTTTGAACTATTAATTATAATATTTATAATCGAAAAGTATCAAATAAATGAAAAATATCAATTTTCTAGCATTTGCCATGCCGGCCTTTTTTCTTTTTTTGTTTTTGGAATATAAGCTTGCTCAACGCAGAAAAAAGCCTGAAATTTTTAACTATGAAAGTTCTGTTTCCAATATTTCCATCGGAATTGCAGAGCGTTTGATTAACTTATTTGTTGCAGCCAGTTTTTATCAGCTGTATTATTTAATTTATGATGATTATAGACTTTTTGATATTCCGAGTAATGCTTTGGTTTGGTTTGCCCTTATTCTTGCAACCGATTTTGTCTGGTATTGGTATCATCGCTTAGGACATGAAGTCAATTTTTTCTGGGCAGCGCATATTGTACATCATCACAGCGAAGAGTTTAATTTTACTGCGGCAGCGAGAATTACTACTTTTCAAGCTATAATTCGAACGGGATTTTGGTGCGTTTTGCCATTTGTTGGTTTTCATCCCAGTATGGTGATTACCATGCTTATTGTTCATGGCGCTTATTCTTTCTTTACCCATACACAGCTTATCGGTAAAATAAAATGGTTGGAATATGTTTTTGTAACCCCTTCTGTTCATGGAGTTCATCATGCTTCTGACGAAAAGTATTTGGATAAAAATTACGGTGATATGTTCACCTTTTGGGATCGCCTTTTTGGAACTTTCCAAACCGAAGAGGAAAAACCCAAATATGGATTGACGCATCCGCTAAAAAGCTATAGTTTCTTGTGGCAACATTTTCATTATTATTTCGAAATTTACGAATTATGGAAACGCTCAAGCGGATTCAAAGCGAGATGGAATGCTGTTTTTGGAAGCCCAGCCGATATGGATCAGGATATTCGTCCCATTCTGGAAAAGCGTTTTTTGCAGGATAAAGCAGCTCCAAACCAGAGACTTCGATTTAAAAATTATCTTTATATACAATTAGGAATCTGTACTTTGATTCTGACAGTTTTTACCTATTATTTTGATTATTTAGAATTGTATGATAAAGTATTTGTACTTTCTTTAGTAATCATCACTTTAATCAATTGCGGTGCTTTATTAGAACAACGCAAATGGATTTACTATCTAGAATATACTCGTCTGGCGATGCTTTCGACTTACTTTTTATATGAAGAAGGTTTGCTGGTATTTTTCTTTGTTCCAATTGCAATAATGATTTTTGCAGAGCAATTGTTTTCATTGAGTAAGATTTATCAGAATACCATTTTACAATTGGAAACTTCAGAATAGAAAATGACAATTTTAGAGTATAGTCCCAGAGGGACTAAATATTTATAGAAAAGAAATTTGTTATACAAAAGAGCTCCAGCGGAGCGACATATTTATTAATATTTAAATTTATATGTCGCTCCGCTGGAGCTTTTTTGATTGTCGTTTGAATTGCATTCTATAAATATGCCGCTCCTCCGGAGCTGTGATATTAAAACATAATTCGTTAATTGCTTTGCCAGTCCTTATAGCTAGAGTCGTGGCTAAAAAAAACTTAGAACCTTAGCATCTCAGAACCTTAGCAACTTTAAATAGTTTTAATCTCCATAATCTTCTGCTCAAAAGTATCTTTAAAATCAGATTTGCTTTTAATTCTGGTTTTGTACGTATAAATTGTAGCTACAGAAAGTTCTAAGAATTCTGCCATTTGACTGCTGTCTTGAATGCCCAATCTATACAAAGCAAAAATTCGCAATTCGGTATTTAAAAGCTCACCTTTTTTGACAATGCATTTATGATCGTTTGGGAATAAATTATTGAAATCTGTTACGAACGTTGGGAACAATTTCAAGAAGATTTCGTCAAACTGATGAAACAGATTTTCGCGTTCTTCCTTTACATTATAGCGCTTTAAACTCGCGATAACTTCATCTGTTTTTTTGGTAATGATTTTATGCAGTGTACTTTTTTGAATATGGTCTATTTTATTAATGAAAGCCGAAGTTGCTTTGATAAAATAGGTAATATATTCTTCTTTGATGGCATTGGCTTCGCTTAAACTTACATTCATTTCCTGCAACTGCAGGTACGAATCGGCCATGATTTTTCTTGCTTTATTCTTTTCTTTTAATTGTTTGAAAATGATGCCGAGGAAAACGAAAATGATAACGGTAAGAATCGTCAATAGAATAATGATCTTCTCCAGTTTGTCATTTTTATCCTTTACATTATTTAACTGCGCTTTTTCTATAATTGGTAAAATCGACGAAATCTCAATCTTTCGATGCCTTGCATTATAAAAAGTGGCATCATCCATTGCAATATTGATGTATTCGTTTGCTTTATCCAAATAGCCCATTTTAAAAAGTTCATTGGCCAAATTTCGAAGCGCAACAGTTTCTTTCGTAGCATTTTTAACATCGGCAATTGCGGCAAGAGCTAAATATTGAATCGCTTTTTTGGTATAACCCCGTTCAGAATAAATATAGCCAAGACTTGAAGTGGCGATTCCGTAATAATCAGGAGGCAGATTGTAGTTGTTGATCCAATAACTGAAAGCAAATTCGGCCCCGCGCCAGTCTTGCTGTTTCAATCGTTTTAAACTTTCTGCAGCCCAATATTCATTCGTATTGGTTCCGATTAATTCTAAAGCTTTCTTTAAGAAATGATTTCCTTGCTGTACATAATGAATATTAAAACGCTGATCACGGTTATAATCGGCTAGATCATAATAAGCACGAGCTTTAATGTTATAGTATTCAAATTTATTTCTTTGATCCAGTTTAGTATCATCAATAACATTTAGCGTGTCAATCGCTTCTTTAAAAAGCCCAGAAGATAAAAGCACAAAACCTTCCTTGATTCGACTTTTAGATAAATACTTCGGATCTTTTAGGATTTTAGCTTTGATTTTAGATTGCTCTAAATAGTAATAGGCAGAGTCATATTTAAAAGATTTGTATTCATCAAACAATGACATATAACAATTGTACAATTCTTCATTATTTTGACTAAGCGTAAACTTAGATACATTTTTCTTTAAAGATTCAATTTTTCGATATTTCTGTTTCAGGTAAATCTCTTTTTTCAAGAGTACCTGATCTAATTCTTCTAAATATGGATTCGTCTCTTTCGCAGTAAGAGAAAAACCTCCTAAGAAGAAAAGCAGCATCAATATTCTTTGCATGATTGGGTTTTGGTTTAGGGAAAAGTGGGTTGATTGATATAGTTAGTTAATTCGATTTAAAATTAAGAATAAGTTTGAGATTAAGCTAAGCCTGTTTTTTTTAGAATCTTATAAAATGTTTAATAACATAGCTTTAAAAGGTGATTTTCGGAGTGAAAATGAGTTGTAAATGTTAAAAACAGGCAATTTATTTGCAATTATACAATAAAAACTGGTTATAAATATGCATAGTAAAAAAAATATGCTTATTATTTTACATATTGTCATTTTTACCATATTAAAACGGCTTGTTTTTATCTAAACAGCGTCTTGATTTTTTACTCCTGTAAAAACCAATAAGGTATTGATTGTTAGTTGTTTAATGTTTTTTATGTGTGAATTTCATCTTGATTTTTCTCAGATTTTTTTTTTAGGATTTATTTAACGTCTAGTTTCGCTGTATCCTTTTGAAGGGTATAACAAACTAACGAAAACCAAAAATTTATGAAATGTAAAAGTCTTTATTGGCTAGCTTTTATGATGTGTTTATTTGCTATCGGATGCGATAACACAGATGACGGAAGCTATGTAGAACCGATTACCCTTTATGAAAAAGTAAATGGAAATTGGGGATTAACAAATCTGAAAATGGTTGATGAAGTTGCGAAAGCAAATAAGATCGAACCAAACGAAGAAAACTTGAGTACTTATTTCAACTACGAAGATTTTAAAATCAAATTTAACGTAGATGGAAATAACAATCCTACAAGTTATGAAGTAACTGGAGATGTTCCTCCTTTATTTGCTCCTAAGGGGTATTGGGCACTTAGCTCAGCGTTTCAATCTACTACTGGTGTTGGAACAAAAATCTATCTGTACAGCGACGCACAGAAAACGCAAAAAACAGATGAACTTAGATTGATTTCAGTTCCAGGTAAAAGCAAAGAAATGCAGATTCAATTGGCGCATTCTTCTGGTGGTGTAGATTTCGTGTCTTATGTGTTTAAATTAAATGCTATTAATTAAAAAGTAATATGAAAAAGTTTATATATACAATTTTACTTGCCCTGTTGATGGCTCCTAATTTTATTCAGGCACAAGAAGCTGCAGGAGCTGTAGGTCCAATTTCATCATTTCCTGTTGTTTACAAATATGATGAAAAAGTTACATGGTACTTTGATATGTCGGCATCAACATTTGCTGAAACAGAAGATTTATATATCTGGATCTGGTCTCCATCTGAACCAGATGCTGGACACTGGGAAAACTCATCAGATTTTGCAAAACTGAAATACGAAGGAAACAAAATCTGGAGTTTTACGCTAACTCCAACGCTTTATTTTTCTAAAACTCCAGAAGAAATAGCGAAGAGTGATGGATTCTGGTTTCGCTTGAAAAACAAAAACGGATCTAAACAAAGTGATGTTGCCAATGTGGCTTATATTGATTTTTCATCTTTCTACACTTCAGGTGAATTATTTAGATCATATCCATCAAAACCATTAATCGATAAACCGGTAAGTATTGTTTTTAATGCAAATCTTAATCCTGCATTTGCTGGCACTCCAAGTGTACATATGCATGGTGGTTTGAATGACTGGGCTATTCAGCAAATGTATGAAGCTGCAAAACCAGAAATTGCCGAAAAAACAAAATTAAAAGATTTAGGTAACGGTTTTTATAAAATGGATTTTGTTCCTAAGCAGTATTTCAATGCTCCGGATGATTTTGTAATGGAAAAAATAAACTTTCTGATGGTAGCAGAGAATTGGACAGCAAATTCTGGAGATCAGGTTATTTACGCAGGAGAATTTGTTCCGCCGCCACCGCCAAGTTTTGCTTTCTTTCCATCGCAAATCAGTCAAAAAGATTTTCTTGGAATGTCAAGAAAAAATAACGAAGCAGGTGTAAACAAATTAATCTACACGATTACAGCTGGTACAAAAACAATTTCGGGTGAGTTTACTGGAGGAACTGCAGAAATTAAAGGTTTTGTCAATCTGGTTTCAGAACTTAATGGAGTTCCAAGCTTAAGCGAGATCCATGTTTTGGTAAAAGACAATAAAGACAAAACGATTTCGGATACGACCATTCCGCTAAAAACTTTAGATAAATAATCACTATTAAATTAAAACACCAATTCTAATGAATAGTAAAAATACAAAAAGCGTCCTGCATCAAATGTGGACTGCTAAGGCAGCGGTATTGATGATTTTTATGCTTTTTCTTACTGCCAATTCTTTCGCGCAGACGAAAAAGATATCAGGAACTGTTTATGACAATACAGGGAATGTATTGCCAGGAGCTTCTATCATTGAAGTAGGAACTAAAAACGGAACTACAACAGATTTTGATGGTAAATTTAGCCTGAATGTAGCCGTAGGAAGTGTAATCGAAGTTTCGTTTATCGGCTCGACAACACAAAAAGTTCAGATTACAGCCAATACTTCTAATTATGAAGTGCGCCTGCAAAATGACGGATATGCATTGGCAGAAGTACAAGTAGTTTCTGTAGGTTACGGAAAAGTGAAAAAATCAGATTTAACTGGAGCAATTTCTACAGTTGGAGCAGATGAATTGCTAAAAGGAACTATTGGTTCTACAGAGCAGGTTTTGCAAGGAAAAGTGGCGGGATTAAGCATTATTCGTCCTTCTGGAGATCCAGCTGCAGCTTCTACAATTCGTCTTCGTGGAGGAACTTCTTTAACAGCAAGTAACAGTCCGTTAATTGTGGTAGATGGTATTGCGGGAGTTGATATTAACGTAGTTCAACCTTCAGATATTAAATCGGTTGATGTTCTTAAAGATGCTTCGGCAACAGCAATTTACGGTTCTCGTGGAGCAAACGGAGTAATCATGATTACTACAAAATCGGGAACAAAAGGTGTTTCTGTTGTTTATAATGGACAAACGGGTATCGGTTATGTCAATAATAACTTAGATCTTCTTTCGGCAAATCAGTGGAGAGGATATGTACGCCAGAATCAAATTGCAGATGCAGTAGATTATGGTGGAAGTACAAACTGGCAAAAAGCAATCGAGCAGACTTCGATTTCTCAATCGCACACGTTAAGCATTAATTCTGGTAAAGCAGACAGCGGTTTTAGAACTTCACTTTCGTACTTAAATAATGAAGGGGTTATTAAAAAATCTGGATTGGAAAGATTAAGCGGTAATGTTAGCGCTTACCAATTTCTTGGAGACAACAAAGAAGTGAAATTTGATATGGGATTATTTGCAAATATTGACAAATGGCACCCAATAGATTACAGAATTTTTGAAAGAGCTTATAACTTAAATCCAACCATTCCTGTTTACGACTCAGAAGGGAATTTTAGTGCAGTAGTAGGAAATATTTATCAGAATCCGGTTGAGATTTTAACAAACAGAACTTTTGATAATGAAAGACACAGACTTTTAGGGTACTTTAAAACAGATGTGAAATTTTTGAATGACTTTACTGCTACAGCAAATATTTCGTTAGAACACAATGCAGTAAAAGCGGGTACTTACAAACCATCTTATGCGGTTATGGAAGGACAGACAGAAGGCGGTTTTGCACAAAGAACTTATGCAGAATATACAAATGCACAAGGAGAACTTTATGTAAATTACAGCAAAGTTATAGACAAACATAACATTGGCGCTTTAGCTGGATATTCTTATCTAGAAAATATCTATCAAGGTTTTGGAGCACAAAGAGGTGGTTTTGTTACAGATGCTTTTAGTTATAATAATTTAGGTGCGGGTTACAACTATCGTTTGACCGACGTGTATTCATACAAAGGAAAATCAAATTTAGTATCTTTTTATGCTCGTGCTAATTACGGTTACGATGGTAAATATTTATTGACAGCGACCGTAAGACGTGATGGATCAAGCCGTTTTGGAGAAAACAATAAGTGGGGAACTTTCCCATCTGCTTCTGCCGCTTGGAGAATTTCTAACGAAGAATTTATGGAATCTTCAAAAGGTTGGTTAGACAACTTAAAATTGAGAGTTGGTTATGGAGTTACAGGAAATCAAGATGGAATTGGAGAGTATAAATCACTTTCTATTTTAGGAGTTGGAAGCGACAGTTATTACGATCCAGTTACTAAAACTTGGAGTTTGGCTTATTCTCCAAAACAAAACCCAAATCCTGATTTGAAATGGGAATCTACAGAGCAAATTAACGTTGGTTTTGATTTCGGACTTTTCAATAGAATTACAGGATCTTTTGAATATTATTCTAAAAAAACAAAAGATTTATTATACACTTACGAAGTGCCTCAGCCACCTTATTTAGTAGGAACAATGTTGGCTAACGTGGGCGAAATGTCAAACAAAGGGGTAGAGTTAACTTTGAATGCAGATATCATTAAAGGAGATAAATTCAACTGGAATGCTAATTTGACACTTGGACATAACGTTCAGAAAATTGAAAAACTTTCTAACCCAACCTATAAAACAGACGTGATCTACAGTGGATCTCTTCATGGTTTGGCAGGGATGTCTGGACAATATTCTCAAATTATTGCAGAAGGATATCCAGTTGGAACTTTCTGGGGATTTAAAAATGCTGGTTTAGATGCCGATGGGAAAATTCAATACTACAATGCTGCGAATGAAGTAGTCGCTGAAAGTGCTTTGGTTGATGCTGATAAAAGAGATCTAGGGAATATTCAGCCAGATTTAACTTTAGGTATCGGAATGAATTTTACTTACGGAAACTTTGATCTTGGATTTTCTGGATACGGAATGTTTGGACAAAAAGCATTAAATGCGACAAACATGATGCTAAATGATCCTAACAGATTGCCAGCTTTTAATGTGCCAGATTCTTTCTTAAGCAGCGGTATTACTTCGTCTCCAAAATATTCAGATTACTGGATCGAAGATGCTTCTTTCTTCAGACTTCAGACATTGACTTTTGGTTATACTTTACCATTGAAATACAAAAAATCTAAATTTAGAATGTATGTAATGGGCGAAAACTTATTTGTAATTACAGGCTACAAAGGTGTAGATCCAGAGATTGGTTTAAATGCTCAAGACGGAATTAATCAGACTGGAGTAATGGATCAAACTGGTTTGGCAGCTCCTGGAATTGACAGATACAATAATTATCCTCGACCAACTACAATTTCTGTTGGATTAAATTTTACGCTGAATAACTAAGCGAATTGATAACCATAAAATATTAACAATGAAAATCAAAATAACAGCAGCAATACTTTTAAGCATGCTTTTTACGGTATCCTGTACTGATTTGGACGAACAGTTGTATGATCAGGTAGAAGATGGAAATTTCGGAAATACAACCAAAGAGATTGATGCGTTGGTAGGTGGAGCTTATTCTTCGTTAAGAGGATTCTCTGATGCAATCTCAAATAATTTTCCAACTTGTGAGTATGTTTTCTTTTTGAATGAAGTCGTTTCAGATGAAGCAACAATTCCGACAAGAGGTACAAACTGGTACGATGGCGGACAATATCAAGACGCGCAAAAGCATACTTGGAAATCGGATAACAGAATGATTCTTTCGGCTTGGCGTTACAATTATACTGGAATTGCTAAGATTAATGCAATCATTTATCAAATCGATAAATCATCTCTTAGCGATAAATCAAAAGAGCCAATTTATGCAGAATTAAAAGCGCTTAGAGCCTATTACTACTACAATCTTTTAGATTTATTCGGAAATGTGCCAATTGTAACCGATTTTGAAGATACAGCTCTTCCAACCAATTCAACACGAAAAGAGGTTTATGATTTTGTTGAAAAAGAATTGACAGACGCTATTCCGCATTTAAATCCAAATGCAGTGTATTCTAAAATGACTAGAAATGTTGCGTATTCTATATTGGCTAGATTGTATCTTAATTCAGAAGCATTTATCGGTCAGCCACGTTGGCAAGATTGTATCAATATGTGCCAAAAGGTTACTGGATACAGTTTGACACCAGATTTCTTTTCGAATTTCGTGACAGAAAATCAAACTTCGACAGAAATTATTTTCGCTATTCCTTACGATTCAAAAGCAGGTACAGTTGGAAACTACATGAACTCAATGTCTTGTCATTATAATCAAAAATTAGCGATTTCTGCCATTCCAAACAATTATCCTTGGAGTGCAAACGGAATGTGTGCACAGCCTGGAGTTTATTCTGCATTTGCAGACACAGACAAGAGAAAAAAATGTATGCTAGAAGGCGATCAGATCAATCTTGCAACAGGAACTGTAATTATGATGGATAATGGAGAGCCGCTTACTTATACAGAGAACCTAACAAGTCTGGAAGATGCAAAAGAGAACGAAGGAGTTCGTTTACATAAATATGAAATGAAAGCAGGAGAGCAATGGGAGCGTGATCACGATTTTGTATTAATTCGTTATGCAGAAATCTTGATGATGCAAGCAGAATGTTACGTTCGTTTAGGTTCGCCAGATTTAGCACGACCATTTGTACAGCAAGTAGCATCTCGTGCAGGCGAAGAATTGCCAGCAACCATTGACCTTGCATTTATAAATCAAGAATTGTTGAAAGAATTTACATTCGAAGGAAGAAGAAGAACAGACAATATTCGTTTTGGAACATTCTTCGAACCATGGTGGTCAAAAGGGACAACAGAGAAATACAGAGCAATTTTTCCAATTCCAAGTACTGTTTTAACCACAAACAAAAACCTTAAACAAAATCCTGGGTATCCAAATTAGGTTACTAGAATGTCAGTCTTCCATGTTGGTTAGTCGTGGAAGGCTGACATGTTTTTAATTTTTTTAGTAACAGATTCTAAAGATTAGAAACTGAATTAGAGGATTAAAAAAAAGATTTTGTTTCACGCAGATTCTGCAGATTAAAGCAGATTTGATTTTAAATGTAAAAAAAATAATCTGCGCATATCTGCTTAAATATTTTTAAATCTGCGTGAAATAAATTAATCACAATAAAATCCTTTTTAATCTTTTAATCTGTGGCAAAATATAAAAATAACAAACAGTACATCAATATGAAAAGATATATCACATCGTTGGTTTTTGGTTTGATGAGCATTGCGATGGTTGCCGGTTGCAGCAGCGATGACAAAGGCTCAGACAAACCTGTAGAACCAGAGAAAACAGACCCTGTTGCGATTGAGAAAACCAACAGCACTAAAATTTATATGCATTACATGCCGTGGTTTGAAACCAATGAAAGTAGTGCCGATAAAAAATGGGGATATCATTGGACAATGGCCAATAAAAATCCGAACAACGTAGGAGCAAACGGAAGAAGAGAAATTGCATCGTACTATTATCCGCTGATTGGCAGCTTATCACTCAGGCGATAAAAATGTGATCGAAAATCATTTATTGTTGATGAAATATTCAGGAATTGATGGAATTCTGATTGATTGGTACGGCACTTACGATGTAAACGATTACGGAATGATCAAAGAGAATACAGATCAATTAATCGAAATGCTTGATAAAGTAGGTTTAGAATATGCTATTGTATACGAAGACCGATTTTTGACCAATGTGGTTAATGCAGGAAAAGCAATTTCGGTAACCGGTGCAGCAAAAACAGATTTGGCTTATGTAGAGAAGAATTATTTTTCTGATGCCAATTATATCAAGATTAATGGTAAACCGCTGTTAATGAATTTTGGACCAATTGTGCTACAGACACCCGCTGAATGGACAAATGTCTTTAATACTTTAACAGCAAAACCCACTTTCTTGACACTTTGGGATCACTCTTCAATGGCAGGAGAAAATGCTTCTGGCGAATATGCATGGGTATACAAAGACAATAGTTACTTAACTAATTTTTACACCAATACCAAACCAAAATTGGGTGTTGCAATGGGTAGCGCTTATCCTGGTTTTAAAGATTTTTACGCTCAAGGCGGAGGCGGAGCAGCGATTGGATGGACGATCGAACATAACAATGGTGCAACATTGGATGAAACTCTTGTCTTAGCTAAAAATGCCAATGTAAATTATCTGCAGCTGATTACATGGAATGATTTCGGAGAAGGAACCATGATTGAGCCAACAGTTGAATTTGGATATTCTTTCATTGAAAAAATCAAAGCTTTTGCTGGAGTAAAAAATACAGAAAGCGTATTTCCAGAGATCAGCAAATTGTATGATTTACGCGTACAGAAAAAAGGAAATGTCGAAGCCCAGAAAAAACTAGATCAGGTGTTTAATTATTTTGTTTCTATGCAGCCAGTAAAAGCAAAACAAACATTAAGCGAAATAAAATAGAGCTGTAATTAATACAATTTAAATAATGAAAAACAGAAAATATAGATACTGTCTAATAGCTTTTGCCACAATGGTCGTTATGGCTTGCAGTACTAAAAAAACGTATAAAATCAGTTCTCCGGAAAAGATCTCTGAATTAACTTTTGAATTAACGCCTTCTGGACAGCCTCAATATAGTTTTTCTTCTAACGGAAAATCGGTTATTGAGCCATCTCTTATGGGATTTGAATTTCAAGGTTTAGCTAAAATGACAGATGGATTTGAAGTCGTTTCGACCGAAGAAAAATCGGCAGATGAAACTTGGGAACAGCCTTGGGGCGAATTCAAAAAAGTTAGAGATCATCATAACGAACTGATTGTTCATTTAAAAGAAGCAAAAGGCGAGGAGCGCTTGGTGGATATTATTTTTAGAGTTTTTGATGATGGAGTCGGATTTCGTTACGAATTTCCAAAACAGCCTCATTTAGGAAAAGTGAAAATCTCTAATGAAGTGACACAATTTACTTTTAAAGACAATAACGAAGTTTGGTGGATTCCAGTTCACCGTGAAAACAGTTATTACGAAAGTGAATACCGTAAAACGTTAATGAGCAAAACGGATACGATCAATACGCCAGCGACTTTTGAAACCAAAGACAAATTATATGTCGCTATTCACGAAGCGAACTTAACAGATTTTGCCTCAATGACGCTTTTAAAAACTACAGACAAGCAATATAAAAGTGATTTGGTGCCATGGGCAGATGGTGTAAAAGTATATGCAGAAACACCTTTTAAAACACCCTGGAGAACTATTGTGGTTGGGAAGAATCCTGGACAAGTAGCAACTTCGACCATTATGCTGAATCTAAATGAGCCTTCAAAAATTGAAGATTTATCTTGGATCACACCTTCAAAATACATTGGAATCTGGTGGGGAATGCACTTAGAAAAATATACTTGGGGACAAGGCTCAAAACACGGTGCAACAACCAAAAACACAAAAGAATATATTGATTTTGCTGCGAAAAATGGTTTTGACGGAGTTTTAGTTGAAGGATGGAATGAAGGTTGGGATGGCGACTGGACTGCAGATGGTTCTGCATTTAGTTTTGTAAAAGCTTATCCAGACTTTAATTTGGAAGAAATTACCAAATACGCGGCTGTAAAAAATGTTCGTTTAATTGGACATCACGAAACGGCTGGTGCTACTAAAAACTATGAGAACCAGTTAGAAGAGGCTTTTAAACTGTATCAAAAAATGGGCGTGAATTCGGTTAAAACAGGTTATGTAAATAAATATTTGGATAAGAAAGAATGGCACGACAGCCAGTACGGAGCACGTCATTACAGAAAAGTAATCGAAACGGCGGCTAAATATCATATCATGATCGATAACCACGAACCAATGAAAGGAACGGGGTTACAGCGTACGTATCCAAACTTTATGTCGCAAGAAGGCGGACGCGGACAAGAATATAATGCATGGTCTGTAGATGGAGGAAATACGCCAGAGCATTTAACAACTTTGCCTTTTACCAGAATGCTTTCTGGACCGTTTGATTACACACCAGGGAATTTCAATTTTGATTATAAAACGCCATCTGGAGCAAAAGTGCAGACCACTTTGGCCAATCAATTGGCCTTGTACGTAATTATTTTCAGCCCACTGCAAATGGCATCTGATTTACCTGAAAATTATGAAGGAAAACCAGAATTTCAATTTGTAAAAGATGTGCCTTGCACTTGGTCGGATACTAAAGTTTTAGATTCTAAAATTGGAGAATACACTACAATTGCCCGTAAAGATTGGGACGAGAAAAACTGGTATTTGGGTTCGATTACAAATAGAAATGCAAGAGACTTAAAAGTAACGCTTTCGTTTTTAGACAAAAACAAAGAATACGAAGCAGAAATTTATGCGGATGGAGAAGGGGCAAATTATAAAACCAATCCGTATCCAGTTACAATCTCTAAACAAAAAGTAAACAACAAAACTGTTTTAAATATCAAATTGGCAGCTGGAGGAGGAACAGCAGTAAAATTCACTCCAATCGAAAAATAGTTTTTTAAAGATTCTAAGATGCTGAGAATATGAGTTTCTAAGCTTCTGAGATTCTAAATTTATAAAGTTTTATTTTGAGTTAAGTAAGTTTAAGTTTGGTAATAAACCTGATAGCTGGAGAGTTATCGGGTTTATTTTTTTGTTTCAGGTTTAAGGTTTCAGGTTGGAGATACTTTGAGCATGATTTTACCGCAAAGAGCGCAAAGTTTTTTCGCAAAGTTCGCAGAGATTTTTTAAGGTTGATTTTTTTAAGATTGCAATGTTCGCAAAGCTTTTTGATGAAATTTTAATCTCGCAAAGACGCAAAGTCACAAAGAATATAAAAAACTTTATGACTTTGCGTCTTTGCGAGAATATTCCATTCAGCTAAAAAATCTTAGCGAACTTTGCGTAAATATTTGCGCTCTTTGCGGTTAAAAAAACTCATAGCTTTTTTCCGCACAGCTTTGTATTTAAACTTTGCGACTTTGCGTCTTTGCGAGAATATTTCATTCAGCTAAAAAAAACCTTTGCGAACTTTGCGTAAATCTTTGCGCTCTTTGCGGTTAAAAAGAACTCAGAGCTTTTTTCCGTACAGCTTTGTATTTAAACTTTGCGACTTTGCGAGAATATTCCATTCAGCTAAAAAAAAACTTTGCGAACTTTGCGTAAATATTTGCGCTCTTTGCGGTTAAAAAAAACTCAGAGCTTTTTTCCGCACAGCTTTGTATTTAAACTTTGCGACTTTGCGTCTTTGCGAGAATATTTCGTCTAGCTAAAAAAAAAACCTTTGCGAACTTTGCGAAAAATCTTTGCGCTCTTTGCGGTAAAAAAAAACTCAGAACCTTAGAATCTTAGCACCTCAGAACCTTTATCTAGTAACTTTAACATGCTTACCGAAAGTGTAAACCGCTGTTATAGTTAGTTCGTTATATCCCCATTTTAAGAAACCGTTTAATCGGTCTTGAACAGTGTCTATTCTAAAGTTCAAACCAGTATAACCTGCAGTAAGACTAAAGTTGTCTACAACATTATATAAAACCGATAAATTGTAGCTTATGATTCGGCCGTCGGTTTCATCAATTTTTACGGCAAGATAATTTACGTTGGCATATAAACCCCAGCGTTTTCCGAGAACAAATTCGCCCCAAATTCCAACGTCTGGCAGTGGCGCAGTAAAATCAAAAGTATCACGATATTCTACACTTTGTGTATTAGCTTCTAATTTTAATCCTAAATCTGCGAAAAGAACATGCGCCCCAATCAATAGACCAGCTTGATATTTAGGTTTAGATAAAATAGCATACCCATAAGCAATTCTAGCGATCTGTACATTAAAAGTACCCTGAACCCTTCCGTCCAATGGGTAAGTATGGTCTCCGAAATTAATATCTCTTTGCAGTGTTTTTGTTGCAGTTCTGTCTAGTACAAAATATTCAAAACCTAATCGAGACCTTTTGGATATGCGCCAATCAAATGTTCCTAGAAAGGATACAGTCGATTTAGAAAACCCTAAATCATTTTCAAGATCAATCTCAGTTCCTATATTTCCGTTGTTGCCTTCAACTTTAACTTGCGTGTTATTTACAGGAAAAAAAGCGCCGGCAGTAACTTTAAAGCGTCTATTGTGCCAGGGCAGATCATCTACAGTACTATCTTGAAAATCGTCTTTTTCAGTTTTAAAAGTTGTTAAGCTATCCTCTTTACTGGCTTCAGCAACAGTTTGAGCGTTTAACGGAATCCAAAGGAGCATCATTACCAAAAAAATAAATAATTGTTTCATCAGATTAATTTTTAAGTTTTTATTAGGCAATATTTAACATTTAAAGTTAGTAAAAATAATCGTTCATTTTTCTTTTTTAACCGAATTATTTTAGTGAACGAATTGTATATCAATAAAATAAGAATTTGTTTTAAAAATAGTTGACATGTCAATCTTTTTTGTAATTTTGCATCATGGAAAAAAAACATACCGATAAAGAAAGTTTTTCAAATTTTTGGAAAGAAGAAATATCAGATAGTTTCTTCTTTCAGATTCATCGTATCAAACGTGCAATTTTCAGACGTACCAATGCGTTAATGAATGAAGCCGGAATCACATTACAGCTAGAACAGTTGCCATTGTTGATGATTTTGCATCATAAAAGTCTTTCGCAGAGGGAATTGTCAGATAAGACAATGCGCGACAAATCGTCTATTTTAAGAAGTATATCAGCACTTGAAAAAAAGAATCTCGTTGAGGTTGTAAAAGATAAAATAGACAAACGTAAAAATATTGTAAGTCTTACAGATGAAGGAATTTCGTTGGCAAAAAATATTCGCTTGCTGATGAAAAGGGCAGAAGAAGAAGTAATGTCTGTTTTTTCTCCAAAAGAAAGAATTGAAGCGTTGAATGCGGTACGATCTTATGCAGACAAGTTAGAAACTCTTTAATTTTTTTTGAATTTTAAAAGTTGATATGTCAACTGATTTTTGAATAATTATTTTGAATAAATGAAAAAAAATGAATTATTAGAAGGGCCAATCCTTTCTTCATTATTAAAATTAGCCGTTCCAATTATGATAGCTAATTTATTACAAGCCGCATATCAGTTGGTAGATGCTTTTTGGGTTGGGCGTCTGGGCGGTGATGCCGTTGCGGCGGTCTCGATAAGCACGCCTGTAATATTTTTAACCATTGCTTTAGGAACTGGATTGGCTATTGCGGGTTCTATTTTAATTGCTCAATATTTTGGAGCAGGAAATGAGAAAATGGTCAACCACGTGGCAGCACAGACTTTGTCTATGGTGATTATTGTTTCGGTTTTCTTGTCTATTATAGGCTATATTTTGAGTCCGTATTTTTTATATCTGTTAAAGGTAGAGCCTGCAGTTTATGTAGATGCTTTAGGTTTTATGCGAGTTGCTTTTGTAGGTTTGGTTTTTAGTTTCGGATTTATGATTTTCCAATCGATTATGCGTGGAGTTGGGCGTGTAACACTTCCTGTTTATATTGTTTTAGGAACCGTTATCTTAAATTTTGCCTTAGATCCGCTGTTTATTTACGGATGGAAATTTATTCCAGCTTTAGGTGTTAAAGGTGCGGCTTTGGCAACTTTATTTACACAGCTTCTGGCTATTATAATTGGATTTGCCATTTTGTTTAGAGGAAAACACGGAATCCATCTTCGCATTGCCGATTTTAAACCTGATTATAAACATATCAAAAGAGCGTTTGAAATTGGTTTTCCGTCTTCAATTGAGCAGTCAATGCGTGCTTTGGGAATGATGGCAATCACATTTTTGATTGTCCGTTTTGGTACATTGACCGTTGCTTCTTATGGTGCGGGTTCCAACTTGATTCAGCTCATTCTAATTCCCGCTTTGGGGTTATCCATGGCGATTGCAACTCTTGTTGGGCAAAATATTGGAGCTGGAAATGTTGAGCGTGCTGCTGAAATTTCAAAGTTAGGAGCGTATCTAGGTTTCGGATTATTGACTGGTCTCGGAATCATTGCTTTTATTTTTGCACCGTATTTAATCGCATTTTTTGTTCCAAATGATCAAGCCGTTATTGAAGGTGGAACGGAGTTATTGAGAATTACTTGTCTCTCTTGGGGATTTTTAGGTATACAGCTTTGTTTAACTGGTGTTTTTCGAGCTGTTGGAAATACAAAATTGCCTATGATTCTAACTTTGGTTTCGCAATGGGTAATTCAGTTTCCGCTGGCTTTTATTTTGTCTCATAATACTTCTTTAGGTAAAATTGGAATCTGGTGGGCTTTCCCGATTGCTTCTGTTGTAACGGCTTTAATTACGATTCTCATATACGTAAAAGGCGATTGGAAAAAAGAAAGACTTACGGGTAAAACCAATAAACTGATTGATAAAGTAGAAAGCGAAATAGTAAAGGAAGGGTTTGATATTTCTAAGTAAGGTTCTAAGATGCTAAGATACTAAGGTTCTAAGTTTTTTTCTAGCGAAATCAAATTCTGGCATACTGTAGAGATGAACTGCAGTGCATCTAACCAAAGATTGGCAGATTACGGATATCCTGTGTTTTAGGCGCACAGCAGTGCTTCTCTACGGAAAATCTTTTGCGATTAGCAAAATCAGATTTCTGTATCAGAAAACTTCTTTTTACAAAATACAAATACCTATAAAACCTTTGTCTCTTTGCAACTTTGTCCCTTTGCAACCAAAAATTGGCAGAAATTCATTGTCGATTGGGATTATTGTGACTAAATGTTTCGGGAAGTTGTTTTGAAACCGTGATTGCGTGAGGGATGGGAATAAGCTGCCGAAGCAGCATGGACAGCCCGACAGCATTATGAAAAAAGGGCGAATATGCGTTGCTATTATTTGCCCTTTTTTTATAATGGTGGCACGCCCAGATTATTTTTCTTTTTAATTTTGTAAATATATTTTTATGAAAGGCAAGATAAATTTTAAGTATATTAGAACCTTAATATCTTAACATCTCAGAACCTTAGCACCTTTTAAAAATGACCCAAAATCTAAAACGTTATTTAATAAAATCTTTTATAGTATTAGCCTTAATTCATTTAGCTTACTTTTTATACGGTTATTTTACTTTTAAAGGACTAAAGAATATTAATACCTACACGGAGTTTTACCGATTCAAATTTTACGATGACGTTTCGATTTCGCACTTTTTTGTAAGTGGTTTGTTTTTGCTTTTCTTTTTGTTTTTTCTGATTCGAAATCATTCTAGAGAAGGTTATAAAGGAGGGAATCTGCTTAAAATCGTGGGTTGTTTGCTTTTTATTTCATTTCTGACTTTTTCGTTTTTTATTAGCTACAGTTTCGGAATGAATGCTAAACTGAAATCAGAATTGTCTGAAAATAATTTTAATAATGACAAAAAACTGCTCAATGTTTTAAATCCGTTTTTATACGCATACACTTCCTATAGTTCTGAAAAACTATTTAATTATGAGAATATTTTATATCCAAAACCTTATCCGGTAATTAAGGAAGATGATACAATTGTACCTGGCGAATTTCCGATTATAGAAACCAATTATTATAGCATTGACACCATAAAAGCTTTAACGAGCACTTTTGATAAAACGAAAAGTAAAGCAGATAGTATTTTTGATATTATTGGTTTTGATAAAGAGGAATTGCACAAAAGAGTTATCTCAAAAAGAATTGTGGGAGATAGCACAGAAATTATTTTTAAGAGTGTGTCGGTGCGTCCAGAACATGATGAAGATATTTGTATTTTCTTAGAAAACAACTCTCTATTTAATCCTGTAAAAGGAGATTCTGTAGATAAACAAAAATATAATGCAGCTGTAGATCGCTATAAATTGCTCTATAATGCTAAAAAAGATTCGGTAACGTATACTTTTCAAAGATTAGATACACTTTTAAGAAAATACAATATAGAAACAAACCTGATTCCGAAGTTACTGACTCAAGATGTATATCACTACAGAGATAATAAAGATGAACCGCTTAACGGTATTAGAAATAATTTTGATAGAAAGGCTTTAGCAGAAAAATTTAAAAAACTAAATAAATTATTTTATGAGCCAAACTATTTGCATCCCAATATAGCTGCAATCTATTTTGCTGTAATTGTTGCAGTTGGCGTATTGCTGTCTCTATTTTATCTTATTTTCAATAAAAAGAGAGTTCAATAACAATTTCAAAAATCAATAGCAATAACAATGGCAAAAGTCAATGTCAAAATTCAATGGCAATGGTAAAAATCAATGTCAATGGTAAAATTCAATAATTAATTTTAAAAATTAAAAATTGATATTATTATTGAACTTTGCTATTGTAATTGCTATTGACTTTTGCCATTGTTATTATTAAACCCTATGATAATCTGCTTTCCAGTGCACAATTGCTTTTTTGATTGCATCGCCTGTTAAGCTATTTTTTAAAGTATCTTCAACAAGCGGAACCAATTCGTTATCTGGTGCAAAACGTAAGGCAAAAATCTGATCGTCTGTAAGTTTGTATTCAAATTCTTCGAATCTTTTGCCTGTCAAGGTAAAATAGCGGTAGCGCATTTCTAAGCGTACAATTCTGTTTTGCAGTGTCAATGCATAATGTTGGCGCAGCATATAAGCGAGTGCAAAAAGAAACACAAAAGCCACGCTAATAAATGCCCATATTAAATGATCTTCTGTTGTAACGGCCAAATAAATACTGGAAGCCAATAATAAAATTAAAATGGGATAATATATAAAATGATGCGGTGTATAAAACCGTATATGATTATAATAGGTCTGAATTTTCATGTTTTTATCTTTTAATGGTAGCCTATAAAAACAAAACTACTCTATATTTCTATAGAGTAGCTTTTTCCCAAAAATAAACTAACATAACCAATGTTCTCTTTATAGACTAAACTTTTTACAGTTTGCTTTGTCAATTTTAATAAGAAGAAAGCCTTTCCATTTCGTTCATTAAATCTTCACTATGGCTTATTTTTCTTTGATGTAAAATTAGATTGAGAGTGGATGATTTTTGTTATACTTTAAAGCGAAAAAGTTACATGATTTCAATATTTGCATTTTAATTGTATAAAATGCTGGTGTTTATAATAAGGTTTTAATGATATTCCATTCGTTTAATTTATCCTGAAAAGTCTTGCCAGCATTGGCGGGACTTGTTGATGGAAGTGTGAATGTTTTATATTCTTTTGTTAAGTGAACATATTTTTTAAAAAACGCGGCTGCTTTTTGCCCGTTAAAAAGAATACTTTCTATTTGAGGATGTGTTTCCAAAAAATCTTCAAAGTCATTTGCTATTTCGTTTTTAATCGCACTGTCCAAACTTCCAACTCGATCGCAAAATTGTAAGACATCCCAAAGCGCAATATTGTTTTTGATTAATAAGTTTTTTCGCGTTTCGTAATCAGTAGAAAACTCTTCTCCTAGAATCTGAAACATAAACTTCCAAAAGTTATTCTGATTATGACCATAATACTGATTCAGCTCTAAAGATTTTGTTCCAGGCATTGTGCCTAAAATGAGAATTTTAGAAGAGGGAGAACTAATAGGGGCAAAGGAAAAACTTTTCATGCTGGATAAATAGATATGTTAAAATAAACATTTATAAGGAATTATAAAACAAAACCAAAAAATTATATAACATTTTTGGTGTGTCTTTAACCGAACTTTGAATTTCAGATTTCTAGAAAATAATCTTTTTAGCAAATTATAATTTTAAATCCGGCAAACCATGAAAATAGTTACTATAAATACAGAAAAAACTCAAAATATATTTGATGAACTTCAGACTAGTTTTGGCGGAAAAGTGAATTTTGATTTAGATGAATATGCACTTGAAGTAGAAAACAGTTTTGCAGAAGGTTCTATTATTGGAGCTTCCTTTAATGATAATATCTCCTATGTTCAGTTTGATATGACATTTTCTGCAGATGTGAGATTGGATTTTTTAAATGTAAAATCGTCGCCTATTTATTTTGCTTATTGTTCTAAAGGAAACCTTTCGCATAGTTTTGGATTAAATGGTGAGGAACGAAAATTAAAAACTTTTCAGACCGCAATTGTAACATCAAAACAAAACCAGGATAATGTTCTCTTTTTTGAAAAAGGTAAAAAAACAAAGCTTACCTTAATTATTGTTGGTACTCAGATTGATGCTGCTAATCAAACTCATTCTTTGAATCAGCAGGTAAAAGATACTTTTTTTGAAAATAATCAAGTAACAGATTTCTTTTATATTGGTTCGTATAATTTGCAGATCGCAGAAAAAATAGAACAGCTTAATTCCATCACACAAAAAGGAATTGTAAGAAATTTGTTGAAAGAAGGCATCATGAGAATTATTTTGGCAATGGAAATCCAACAGCATTCAGATGATTTGCATGCTTTTGCAAATGAATCAAACGGATTAACTTTAAGAGAAATGGAAGAAATAAAAGAACTGTCAGAGTTTATTAAAACAAGTCCAGAAGAGGCATTTTCTATTAAGGCCTTAAGTAAAAGATCTGGTTTGTCTCCAAATAAACTTCAAGAGGGTTTCAAAATGATTCATAATCGTACAGTAAACGATTACATCACACACATGCGTGTTCTAAAAGCCGAAATTCTAATTAGAACATCTGATTTAAATATTTCAGAAATTGTATACTGCATTGGTTTCACCAGCAGAAGCTATTTCTCTAAAATATTCAAACAAAAATTCAACTGCAGCCCAAAAGAATATAAGTTTAATTTGAATTCGTTGGCTATTACGGCCTAACGGCCGGAGTTGCTAAGGTTCTGAGATGCTAAGATTCTAAGTTTTTTTTTTGAGAAAACTTATATTTCACCATCTTAAAAATAAATACTGTCGTTAGCTTAAAAGCATAATATATTTAAGTTGCTAAGTTTCTAAGCATTTTTAAGGAAAACTTAGAACCTCAGAATCTTAGCAACTTAGCCTCTCAAAAAAATACTGTCGCTAGCTCTAAAGCACAATATATTTTAAGTTGCTAAGGTTCTGAGTTACTAAGATTCTAAGTTTTTTTTTAAAGGAAAACTTAAATCCTTAGAATCTTAATAACTTAGCCTCTCAAAAAGATAAACGCTAAGGTTCTAAAATTCTATAGTTTGAAAAAAAAACTTAGAATCTTAGAACCTTAGTTTCTTAGTATCTAAAAAAAAACATATATTTGTATAATTAGTTATATAATTGATTATTTATTATGGAATTTTTTGATAAAGTTGGAAAAGCGGCATTAGGAAGCCGTTTGCGTTTAATGACTGCAGTTGTTACAGATGATGCTGCCAAAATATATGAATTGTATGGGGTTGAATTTGTACCGAAATGGTTTCCTGTATTTTATACTTTGGCAGAAGAACGCGAAATTACCATTACTGAAATTGCTAATGAAATTGGACATTCTCAGCCTTCTGTCAGTAAAATTATTCAGGAAATGATTGGTGCTGGGTTGATTGAAGAAAGCGCAAAAACTGAGGATAAGAGAAAGAATAATGTCGTTCTTACTGAAAAAGGAATTTTGATTTCGAAGAAAATCAAACAGCAGCTAGAAGATATTGATGTTGCAATTGAAGGAATAATTGCAGAAAGCAAACACAATCTGTGGGCTGCACTGGAAGAATGGGAGTTTTTGTTGGAGCAAAAATCTTTAATTAAAAGAGTTAGCGAACAAAAGAAAAAGAGAGAAAGCAAAGACGTAAAAATTGTAGAATATAAATCAGAATATCAGGAAGCCTTTAGAGCGTTAAATGTAGAATGGATTTCAACTTATTTCGAAATGGAAGAAGCTGATTATAAAGCGCTTGATAATCCTGAAGAATATATTCTAAAAAAAGGAGGAAAAATTCTTGTGGCTCTGTATGAGAATGAACCTGTAGGTGTCTGCGCTTTAATAAAAATGAATAATTCTGAATATGATTTTGAAATGGCAAAAATGGCTGTTTCTCCAAAAGCACAAGGAAAAAGCATTGGCTGGCTTTTAGGTAAAGCTATCGCAGAAAAAGCAAAAGAATTGGGAGCAAAAAAAATATATTTAGAAAGCAACACCATCTTAAAACCTGCAATAAATCTCTATTATAAATTGGGTTTCGAAAAAGTTTTCGGCCTAGAAACTCCGTATAAAAGATGTAATATTCAGATGGAGTTGGTGCTTGGTTAAGTTACTAAGGTTCTAAGATGCTAAGACTCTAAGAAAAAAACTTAGCAACTTAGTATCTTAGAACCTTAGCATCTTTCTATCTTCCAAATCTATAATAATCTAAATCTGTATTTTTTTTATTATTAAGTGAATCTAAGATTGAATTCATTCCAATGACGCTGAAAGTAATTCCGTTACCTCCGAAACCTAAAATGTAATGTTCGTTTTTTCTCGGATTAGGTTTTCCGAAATAGGGAAGACCGTCTTTGGTTTCTCCAAAAGTGCCTGCCCAGGAATAATCAATTTTAAAATTTAAGTCAGGAAATCTTTTAAAGAATTGTTTTAAAAGATAGGTTTCTTTTTTAGGGAGCAATTTATCTCGTTTCGCTGCGTCTTTAAAATCCTCATCTCCTCCGCCCATTATGATGCGATTATCATCTGTAGTTCTAATGTAATGATAAGGAGATGCTGTATCCCAAAAAATCGTGTTTTTAAAATTCTCTGGAAGATCAGACTGACTTTCAGAAGTGATAACGTAAGTGCTTTTTAAATCCACCACTTTTTCTTTTAGCATTTCTGTGCTTTCATAACCTGTGCAATGTATGATATGATCTGCTGTGATAGAACATTTATTGTCAGTGGTTGCAATAATTTTGCCTTTTTGATGCTGAATAGAAGCGATATTGGTTCGGTCAAAAATCTGCATTCCTTTTTCATGGCAATGAAACAGAAGATCGGTTGCCAATTTAAACGGATCCATAACAGCAGCGGTTTTAGATTCTACGCCAGCAATTGCATTCAATCCCATTTTTTGCAATTCTGATCTGCTTAACCAGCTGATTTCGAAACCATGCTGTTTTCTAGCTTTAAATTCATTTTTTAGATAAGGAACATCTTTTTTTAGTGTAGTAAAATAGACGCTTTTTTTAAACTCAAAACCACAATCGCATCCCACAGTATCAATTATATTTCGAAGATCGAAAATGGCTTTTTTTCCATTTTGATAACTGTCTATGGCACATCTAGCGCCACGTAGTTTTATCAGCTGATGCAAAGGAACATCAATTTCATATTGCAATAAGGCTGTACTGCCAGAAGTGCTTCCGCCACAGACATCTCTGCGGTCTACAAGAACAATTTTTTTTCCTTCGTTTAATAATTTGTAAGCTGTTAAAGCTCCTGTTATGCCTCCACCAATAATCAAAATGTCGGTGTGGATATCAGAATCTATTGAAGGATAACTTTGTTTAATGGCATTTTTTAATGGCCAATACGTTTCAGTAGAGCTCAATTTCATTTTTTGGTTATTTTTTTAGAGGTGTTTTTGGTATTATTTTTAGTGTTATTTGGTTTACCTTTTTTCTCTTTTTGCGACTATGAACTTCTTCTGCTTCGGCAATAGAATGCGATGTTCTAATCGTTTTGTCTTTTTTTGCCAACTGGCTTAAGTGATGGTAATATTTCTGAATAATCTTCATCTCTTCTTCGGTCATATTTTCGACATCAACAAGGCTATTGCTCGATAAATCGTTGGATGCCACTAGCTCGTTTAATTTTAACTGAATGGCAAGAGAATCTTTATTTTGTGCTTTTTGAATCAAAAAAACCATTAAAAAAGTGATAATCGTTGTGCCTGTATTGATTACCAATTGCCAAGTTTCAGAATAATCGAAAATTGGCCCTGAAATAGCCCAGGCAATAACAAGAAAGAGAGCTCCAATAAAAGCTGGTGTGCTTCCAGCGGCTTTAGAAACTTTTGAAGCAAACTTCTCGAATGAACTGTTTTTATGCTGAGATTTTGAATTCATTTCTATTTTGTTTTGGATTTGCTAACTTTTTCTTTTCGAATTACCTTATTGTTTTTTTCATCGTAAACAGCCGGATTAATTTCTTGTCCTGTTTTACTGAATATTTTAATTTTTGGAGCGTCGTGTGTTCCAGTAATTACAATTGGAAAACCTATAATTCCGAAAAGCGGAAGTCCTAAACGCATTCTTAAATCCAGAAGTCCGTCAAAGCTTGTAGTTCCTTTAATAGTGGGCCTAAAACTAGCTACGCTAAAGGTAAATGGCTCAATATTTATAAGATTCTTATCTATAGTCGATTTGATTTCAATTCCTTTCATGTCAGGATTGTTCAAACCATTTTGTCCTGTTTTGGAACTAATTCCGTCAAAAAGTTTCAGACCCTTAATTTGAACATCACGTAAATTAATGGTTCCTCCGCCGTGCATAGATTCGTAAATTGGCCCATATTTCCGTTCAAATCTCCTTTTACTTTATAGTCAACAGAGATTATTCCGTGCGCTTTTTCAGCGGCGGTAACCATATCATGAAACATCGGGATTTCTTTGTAAGCTCGTTGTACATCAAAGTCTTTTGCTGTAAAATGAGCATCAAAATGGGCCGAGGTCGGAGACTCGTCTTTATACAATGCATTAATCCCTAAAACACAGTCAATGATATTAAAGGTAATATTTTCTAAGTAAAATCCTTCTTTTTTTACACCTATTTTTCCATTCAGTTTGTTAAATGTCAATTTATTGAATTCTATTTTGTCTGCATTTGCATTTAAAGTGACATTTAGGTTTTCTGGAATAATGACCACGCCGCTCATTTTCGGATGGTCTTCTTTAGCATATTCAACTTCTAGGTTTCGATCTTTATTTTCGCCTTCTTCAAGCGCCATAAATTCATCTACATTAATCAATTTTGATTTTAAGTTGAAATTGCCGCTCAAAGTCCCTTTTGATTCTAAGAAATAATTGATGGTATTGAGCAGATAACCGTTGATGTCAAAATCGGATTTTCCATACGAAGCATTGAATTTTTCAAACCACATTTTTTCATTCTGAAAACGGAAATTCCCTTGTTTGATATAGAAAGCTTTCGGAAATAATTCTGAAGTTGCTTTTATGTTTTTTAGCAGTAATGTTCCTCTGTTGTCCAGTTTATCGTACTGACCCGTCGTAGCATAACTTTGTTTTCCTTTTAACGAAAGATCTGCTTTGGCGTAGCCTGTTAAGTCAAGCCCTTTTTGAGAGAAAACCTGATAGATTCTGCCTACATTCAGTTCGCCTTTAATTTTGGCATTATAAGCCAAATCGCTAAAATCGGATAAAGTGGCATTGACATAAACCGGATTTCCTTCAAAAACAAAAGAAAAAGGCGCTACAGCAACAATCAAATCCTCATAAGTTCCCGCTTTATTCAGCATATTAGCTATAAAAGTGATATTGGTAATAGGATTGGGATAATATTTTGTTTTAAGCCATCCGTTTCGCAAAGAAATGCCTCCAATCGTTTTTGGAAATAATTTTTTTGTTGTGCTAAAAACGCCTCGAGCCTTAATATCGGTTTTTAGAATTCCTTTCAAATCCATATTTTCCAATCCTAAAGCAGCATCAACAACAGCAAGGTCTAAAGCGCCTTTCACGCTTGCATTAATCGACATTTCGCTTAAACCTTTGCTGTGAAGATAAGCACTAAAATAATCTTTTTCGCCCACTTTAAATTTTAAGGTTCTCAAATTAACCAGCAATTGTTCCGTATCTAAAGATGGAAGCATAGCATTTAGATCCATTTGGAAATCGGTTAAAGGAACTGGCGCATTTTTATAATTTACCGAGCCTTCATTAATTTTTAAATTGAAAGCTAAGTTTGGTTTTTGTTTTTTCTGAACGTTATAGTTTCCTTTAAAAGTGAGCAGTAAATCACTACGTCCTGAAATCTCTGTTCTTTCCAGCCACGTTAAATATTCGGGTGGCATTACAGACAATAAATCTTTTACCGTTGTATTCTCTGAAGCCGCTTTAATATTGATTTTATACCCATCTCTTAAAATGGAAAAAAGACCAGTAAACTTTAAAGGGAGTTTATTGATATGAAGTTCATTTTTTTGTAAAATAAAAGTAAGTGCGTGTGTATTGATTCGGGTAATTAAATCGGCACTGACTTTTTTCTTTCTTAAGTAGCCAGTTCGATCATAATAAAAATCCAGTTCGTCAATTTTAGCATCGGTTGCCAAGTCAAAAATATCTTCGCTCAAATTTCCTTTTCCGATATAATTAAAGCCTTTTGCATCAACTAGAATCTTTGCCGAACGGTCGTTATATTTTACGTGGCAGTTTTGTAAATCGATGCGTTCCAATCGAATTGCTGTTCCTTCTTCTGGAGCATTCGGATCTTCTTTTTTGTTTCGATCTTCGGGTGCTACATAAATATTATAATTGGCTTGACCTTTTGTGTTGACCATTACATTTATTAAAGCATCGGAAACATACAGTTTATTGATTTTAACTTCGTTGTCAAAAAGTAGCCTTTTGATATCAATTCCAAATGCAACCTGATCGGCTCTTAATAAAGTATCATTGCTGAAAGGTTTAGATCCTGTTAACGATAAATCGTCTAGCGAAACAGTCAAGGATGGAAAATGCGTAAAAAAGGAAAGTTTAGATTTTGTAAATTCCAATTTGGTATCCAGACGCTCGTTGGCAATTTTCTTCACTTCCGAAGCAATTTTTCCAGGAAATAGCAACGGAATGATAAACAGCAAAAACAAAATTACCGCAATCGTAATTCCAGTAATTTTTAAAACTTTTAAGGCGGTATGTTTGAATTGACTTGGCATATAGTTTTAATTGTGAATTGTGAATTTTGATATACTAGGCTTTTCAAAATATTTGTCCTCCTGAGCCAAGTCGAAGGACACGTCCTAAGAACGCAAAGAATAGATTAAACATGCGATCCTTCGACTTCGCTCAGGAAGACATAAAATGAGAATTGGAATTTGGAGTTTAAAAATTTGGAATTTAATTTTTAGTTTCTGCCTTTTTAGCGTCTTCCTGTTTTTGCTTTTCTTCTTTCTCTTTTTGCTCCTTTTCTTTGGCAGCTTTTTCTTCTTTCTCTTTTTTAGCTTCTTCTTGCTTTTCTTTCTTTTCCTCTTGTTTCTCTTTTCTTTCTTCTTGTTTCTCTTTTTCTCTTTTTCTTTTTTCTTGAAATAGCCTCTAAATAGGAAATTGCTTTTTGCCGCTTCCATATTTTCACTGAAACCTTTTGTACCTGTTTCTAGATTAGAAAGCGTATTCGAAACGCTGTTAGCCATTTTATCATCTTTGACCAATCTTGCTAAAGCGCCGTTTCCGTTGTTCATGCTGTGGCTAAAAATGGCTATTTCGTCTGAAATCACACCTATATTATCGACGCTTTTCTTAACGCTTTTCATTATATCGTGCATTTCAATTCCGTCAACAGAAGCAATCTGCCCGTTGTCTTCAATCTCTTTTTGGGATTTAGCACCTGGAGAAATGGTTAAAACTTTATCGCCCATTAAACCATCTGAACCAATACTGGCCGTGGCGTCCGTTTTAATGAATTTTCGAACTTCTTCTTTCATGACCAAAACAACTCGTACTGTCGAGTCATTTTTTAACTGAATTTGTTCTACTGTTCCAACATTAATTCCAGAAAAGCGAACATTATTTCCGACTTCTAAACCGCTTACAGTTTTAAACTGAGAACTAATATGAAAGGTTGAACCAAAAAGATTTTGCTGTTTTCCGATAAAATATACGGCCATTATAAAAAGCAGTAAACCTATCGTTACAAACATTCCTAATTTCCAAGTATATCCAGATTCCTTTTCCATGATTTCTATTATTTTATTTTGCTTTATTCAAAAAATGAGCGTACCCATTCGTCTTCGTCTTTTTCTAATTCTTCGTATGTTCCTTCGGCGTGAATAACTCCTTCTTTTAAAACTACAATTCGATCGGCGGTCATTTTTGCGCAGGCCATATCGTGAGTAATAATGATGGAAGAAGTTTTTTGTTTGTGTTTAATATCCAAGATCAATTCGCTGATTTCTCTTGAAGTTATCGTGTCCAAACCTGTTGTGGGTTCATCGTACAAAATAATTTCTGGTTTTAAGATTAGCGTGCGCGCCAAACCAATTCTTTTTTTCATACCGCCCGAAAGTTCAGAAGGCATTTTGTCAACGGCATCGGCTAGTCCTACACTTTCTAATGCTTCCATTACTTCATTATCAACTTCTTCTTGGCTTAAATCGCGTTTGTGTTTGGTCAAGGTAAAAGCGAGATTTTCTCTAACGGACATCGAATCGTAAAGTGCCCCGCTTTGGAACAAAAATCCGATTCGGACTCTAATTTCATTCAGCTCGCTTTTTGAAATATTAAGAACGTTTTCATCAAAAACTTTGATTTCGCCTTTGTCTGGCTCAATCAATCCAACGATACATTTTATCGTGACTGATTTTCCAGAGCCTGAACGTCCTAAAACCACTAAATCTTCGCCTTTATTCAAAGTAAGATTTACGCCCTTTAAAACGGCATTATCTTTTCCAAAAGTTTTATGAAGATCTTTAATCTCGATAATGGGAGTTTTATCTTTCTCTTTTGTTTTGGGTTCTTTATGTAGTTTTTCTTTCATCATTTTAAAAGAATAAATCGGTTATTTGAACAGCAACCATATCTATAATAAAAATGCTCAACGACGCTGTTACAACAGCAGAATTGGCAGCCTGACCCACACTTTCTGTTCCGTTAGAAGCATTAAAACCTTTATAACAGCCAATCATTCCTATAAAAAATCCAAAAAAGAAAGTTTTAATAGTGGCTGGAAAGAGATCTAAGAATTCTAAGGATTGAATGATCTGGGTTAAAAATCTATAGAAGTTGACATCGCCATGAATATTAATGCCTACATAACCGCCAATGATTCCGACCGCATCGGCAAAAAAAACTAAAAGAGGCACCATCAACGTACAGGCTAGCACTCTTGTTACCACTAAATAGTTATACGGATTAACGGCAGAAACTTCCATAGCATCAATCTGTTCAGTTACTTTCATTGATCCTAATTCGGCTCCAATTCCAGATGAAATTTTTCCGGCACAAATCAATGCAGTAATTACGGGTGCAATTTCTCTTATCAGCGAAAGCGCCACCATTCCAGGAAGCCAAGATTCTGCACCAAATTTTACCAACGTCGGACGCGATTGCAGTGTAAGTACCAATCCCATTATAAAACCGGTAATTGCTACCAATGGCAGAGATTTGTATCCTATAACATAACATTGTTTTAGAAACTCCTTGGTCTCATAGGGCGGAATAAAAACCTCCTTAAAAAACCTTTTGGCGAATAAGGTGGTCTCTCCAATTTCGGCGAATGTATTTTTAATAGCAACGATCAAAATGTTTTGGTTTTAAGGTGAATGATGTGAAATGAAAATCAATTATTTAACACTTTTTTCAAATCATTAAATTATATAGGAAAGTTAGCTCAATACTTGTTAAAATATATTACACAACTTTTCATCAGCCTTATATAATTTTCATAAGCTCACAATAATTAAAGCACTTTGACGTTAGTGTCCGCAAACAAAAAATCCCTTTCATTAAGAAAGGGATTTTCAGGGTTTAAAAATGAAGTATTTGGTTAGCTCCAGTATTTTTTCTTATAAATTTATAGCAATGCCGCTTCTTGATTTTTGTATCGGAATAACACGCGATTGTGACATGGCTAGTTTTTCCATTAATAATCTTGCAGTTAAGTAACAAACCGTCGATTCTGCACCTTGGTTTAAGTTTACATTGTGTTTCTCAAGTCCGTCATAACCCCCGCCGCTTACAGGATTATACATAATCTGATTTAAATGATTTTTACCTAAAAACCAGTTAAACGCCGCTTTCATTTTCTTTTTATATTCTGGTGTTTTAAAGGCATTATAAAATGCATTTAAAGTTTGAATTGTGTAAGTAACATCAATGGGCTGTTCACCATATTGATCAGGCTCTGAACCTTTATGATGCCAGCTTTGGTTAGAAATGGCTTTAAAGTTTCCATCGACAAATGTTTTAGAAATTAAGAAGTCTAATGAATCTAGTGCTACTTTTTTATACACTGGTTTATTGGTAATTAAATAAGCATACAACATTGATTCTGGTAGAGTTCCGTTTCCGTAAGTCAGATAATTTTCAAACCATTGCCAATCTTCTGTTGCGGTATCTTCATAGTTAGCCAAAAGTTTAGCATTCAATTTATTGATGATTGCGGCAACGTATAAATTAGGAACTGTAGTATGGTACAAATACAAACCTTTTGTTGCAAAACCAATAGAACGTGGCGACTGAATAGTTTCGGTTAGATTTTAAAGAGTTCAATAAACATTTTGTTGCTTTTTTGGTAATAGCTTCAGGAAGAATGTCTGACATAGAGACTACAGTTCCCAGTGCCCAAATGGCTCTTGCATTAGAATCTTCTAAATTTACTTCAGCATTTTGCTCTACATGTTCGCGGTTTTCCTGATCAACATAATTGATAAAGTCTCCTTTTGGTTTTTGACAACGTTGAATAAAATCTAAGTATATTAAAATATAAGCTAGATCGTCTTTGTCCTGAGTTTGTTTGTAATGCATACAGAACGCAATTAAAGCTCTTGCATTATCATCTAAAGTATATCCTGAATCTAAATCTGGAATAGAAATTTTACTGAACTGAATAATTCCTAATTCTGTAGTTAGTTTTTTGATATGTTTTAACTGAATAGGAGGATAGCTGTATTTTATTTCTGACGGATTTTTGATCAGGTTTTTATACGTATTCATATGAGTTATTGCAGCATTTTCCCAAGAAGAGGCACGCATTTTTGTAAAAGAATTGATGCCCATTTCATGTCTCAAATTCTCATCGCCGATCAATTTAATTGCGGCCTCAGCAAACTGATCGACATTTCCAATATCAACTAAAATACCAGAATCTGGAGTTAATACTTCTTTGGTATGCGGAATTTTGGAAGCTACAATCGGACATGCGCAACTCATTGCATAAGCAAAAGTGCCGCTTACTGCCTGATTCGGGTCTTTGGATGTAAACATATAAATATCTGTTGCTTGTAGATATTCTAAAAGTGCATCTGTATCTAAATATTGATTGACAAAACGAACATTATCCTGAAGGTTCAATTCTTTCACTATGCCTTCTAATTTGTCTCTGTAAGTATCGACACCGTCTTTTATTAAATTAGGGTGTGTTTTTCCAATAATTAGATATAAAGCATTTGGAGCCTTTTCGATAATTTTTGGTAGAGCCTGTAAGCCTGTTTCTATATTTTTACCTTCACCCAAAAGGCCGAAAGTTGAAAGTACTAATCTGTCCTGAATATTTAATTTTTCTTTTGCCTTTTCTGGAGTTTCATATATTACAATATGAGTTCCGTGGGGTACGCAAGTAATTATTTCTTCATCAATTTCATAGTCTTTAATTAGAATTTCTTTAGATTTATTAGTCATTACAAAAACCGAATTGCTGTAGCTCAACAATAGCTTTACGAATGTTCTCAATTCGTCATTCGGATTCGGAATTACACTATGAAAAGTATAAGTAACAGGGGCTTTAATAACATTTAAAAACTCTAAAAGATCATCTCCGTAATTTCCTGAAAACAAACCAAATTCATGCTGAATATGAACTAGTTTCACAGCTTCATCCTTATTGATTTCTTCTGCTACTTTAGCATATTCTGCTTTATTTTTTGTGTTTAAGGTATAGGCCTGTGTCGGATGCTCCTTTGGTTCATTAACCAGTTCGCATATTTCACATTTTATAGATTTACCGTAAACGTCTGTAATTCCTTTTATGGTATCTTGCGTATAAGTTGCTATGCCGCATTGTGTTGGCGGAAAAGTAGATAAAAAAACTATTTTTGATTTATTTGATATTGTCTTCATGAGAATTCTTTTTTAGCTCGGTTAATAACTCGTTCAGGTTCAAGGAGGCTACCGCAATCTTATCATCGGCAGCGCCATAGTAAATATATAGTTGGCCGTCAAAAATGGCTGTTCCTGTCGGGAAAACCACATAATTGACATAACCATGTCTTTCATAATATTCAGAAGGAGTAATAATGGGTTTAGGCAGTCGTGCTATAACTTTTGAAGGATCTTCTAAATCCAGTAAAACAGCGGCGGCATGATAAACCAATCCTTTTTCTCTTCTTTCGGCAGCATGATAAATTAAAAGCCAGCCATCTGCTGTTTCTATTGGCGGGGCTCCTGAACCAATATGACTTGTTTCGTGATCATATTTAGGTTCCATTACAATGTAATCTGGAAGATTTTTTAAATAGTTTTTCCAAAAATCTTCTGTTAATTCTGATTTCTTTTCAAACGAAAAAATCTGAATCGATGGAAATATACGATGCAAGGCAACAAATTTTCCATTGAATTTTTTCGGAAAAAGAACTACATTTTTATCCCAAACAAACAGATTCTCTTTCATAGTTTCTGTCAGCGGATAATTTCTTTCGGTATTAAAAGCCAAAATCTTAGCGATACTTGGATTCTGTAAATGCTTACGAATCAAATTTGTAAATTCGTGAAGCATAAATTTTGGCGTTATAATTCCTTTCTTTTTAAAAACTTTTAAATCTTTTGAAACTGCCAATGCAGCACAGGCGTTAATTCCGTCATAAGTAACATAAGTCATGTAAAACCTATCGTCAATCTTGGTAATCCTCGGATCTTCTACACCATGAATTTCATAAATATAATCTGGTACAAAAATGGGCTGTGAATTTCTTTCGACTAAAGTGGTTAGTCATTCAAAACGGCAGTAACCAATGGTCGAAAAATTCCCTCTTTTTGCAGCTCTGTAAAACATGTGAACAGTATTTTCGTCTTGATAAATTGCAGGATTTAAAACACCTAATTCTTCAAAAGTTCGATCTGTTTTTTCTAAAATGACTCCATGTTTTGTAGCTTCCATCGTTATGGTTAAAAATTTTATCTAAAATTACTTTAGTATAGAAGCGGCAATTAATCCAATCGATCAAAAAATTAACTCAAAAGCTTAAACATGGTAATTCTGTAAGGCTTGCAAATAATAGTGAAACTGTTGTGTGCTCTAGCTTTAGTTTAATTTTATAGGGATAATAATTAAGCGTATAGAGTTAATAAGATTTGTAAGAATAAGAGAACTTTGAATCAAACAAAAAAGGCTTATAAAACAGTCATATTAAGAACTTAAAAAATCACTACTATGTTACGTTGGACAGTTATATTTATAATTCTTGCTATTATAGCTGGAATTTTTGGTTTTGGCGGTATTGCTGCTGGAGCTGCAAGCATTGCAAAAGTTTTATTCTTCATTTTTTTAGTCCTGTTTATCATTTCATTAATTACAGGAAGAAGAAAAGTTTAATTTTTTTTATAAAGGTTCAAAGGTTCAGAGTAGCAAAGTTTTGCCTTTGAGCCTTTGTCACTTTCGACCTTTTTTTTAATGCCATTTTTTATAAAGGTTCAGAGGTTCAAAGTACCAAAGCTTCAAAGTTTTTAACCTTTGGGCCTTTGTCACTTTTTCTAATACCATTTAGCGTAATACTTTCTCGTTATAAAAGCAATTGGTATTCCTACGCAGCAAATTACGATTATAATTGATAATAAAAGGGGAAAGTCTAATTTCTTTTCTGGTAAAACAGGAAATACAATGGGCAGAACAACAAGATTCATGATGACCCAAATAAAGAACCCGTATGAGACTCCCGACAGTAAAGTATTTATTTTAAAAAATGGGATATAAGGGAAAATCTTAAAATAAAACCAGGCAAAAATAAAAGCAATTAAGAAATGAAGTCCTAAACCCACAAAAGTCATTTCTGTACCTGCCGTGTAGGCTTCTTTTTTAAAAATACCGCTTGCAATAGATTGTAAAATTTTTTCTGCTGTTGTTTTATGTAATATTCCTGCATAAATCAAAATAGCGGCAGTGATGTCTAATGTTCCTGCAACTAAACCAGATGAAACAATGGTTCTAACTTTTGATCTCATAAAAATAGTTTTAGTTAAATACTGCTCTATTATTTTTTAATGTATTCGTAAATCGATTGTAACTGATGCGTATGTCTCTGCGTATGTACAATGGCAAAATGAAGCCATTCATAAATGGTGAAATGTTCAAATCCAGGTATTTTAGCGTCCAGACAAGTAAGCGTTAAATCGTATGTTTCTGCTGCTTCAAACAAATCATTTTGTATTTTTTTGATAGAAGCTAACAGAGTACCTTTTTCATATTCTATATCTGGGGGCTTTATATTTTCGGGTGATTGGTATTTGGTAGCGAAGTCTAAAAATATAGCGTCTAGAGCTTTTACGTTTTCATCAGGTTCTCTAGTTGTTTTTTCTGTTTTTCCTGCAAAAAGCATAGTCAAACCAGAGCAGGCCAGAATAATATGCTGTGTGGTTTGACCAGCAGTCCAGCTCCCTTCAAACGGAACAATGTTGATTTCTTCTTTTGAAAAAGAGGAAACTAAATCGTGCAATTTAGTGTAGGTTTCCAGTATGGTATTTTGAATAGCGCTCTTCATTTTTTTTAATTTTAGAAATAGAAAATTCGACAGTTTATGTTTACCGATTGGTTTATTATAAAACCTCAGTACATTATCTGTGAAATTTAATTTATAGAATTAGGGAAACTGGTACTCTTTCAAATATACAATAAAAAATATTAAAATACTATAAATCAAGTATTTGAGAAGTGTTAATTTTTTAAGGAAGGGCTTCGCAGAAGTAACCGTGCGAATTTAAAATATCGATAATTTTTGTATTCGAAAAATCGGGTGCATGAATACGGAGGATTTTGTCGCAATCTTCTAAATCGAAGTTGATCGAGCTGTCTGGATAATGCTCAAGAAGCTTCTCAATGATGATCGAACATTGAGTAGCTTCTTGAACATTTGTTTTAAAAACTTCAATCATAAAGTTTTGGTTGTTAGAGTGCTATGTTTTTATAACGATGTATTCTATGATATGTTACATACGATACAATTAAAACGGCAAAAACGATTAGAGGGAAGAATCCTTGAAAACCGATTCCGTCTACCGCAAAATGACTTATCGAAGCAAAAATAAAATCGAAAGCAAATCCTGCATACGCCCATTCTTTTATTCGTCCCGGAACTTGTGGAATAATTAAAGCTAAAACTCCGAGAATTTTAAATACAACTAATGCATTTCCAAAATACTCTGGATATCCTAGATGTTTGATTCCTTCCTTGGCCAATTCAGTTTGAGAGGTTAAGGCTGGCATAACGCCTTCGAATAGAAAGATTAAAATAGTAGTAGTCCAAAAAATAATTTTTGTTGTTTTCATTGGGTATTTGTTTTAAATGGTTGTTAGTTAATGTATTACAAATATACTATTCTTATTTTTTCATGAAATACCTATTTATGACTATTTTGGGGGCATTTGGGACAAGATTTTGATTTTGGATTTTAGAATGTAGATTTTAGAATATAGAATATAGAATATGGATTTTAGATTGAAAATAGTTCTCGCAAAGGCGCGGAGTCTCAAAGTTTAAAGGTTCAAAGCTACAAAGGGTTACAGGTTTTTAGTGTCTTCCTGAGCGAAGTCGAAGGATCGCATGCTGAATCTATTTAGTGTGCTTAACTGTGCGAGTGCTTCGACTTCGCTCAGCATGACATTAAATGAGGAAAAAAATGGGTGAGAAGTATTTGCAAAGTAATTCAGTTTGTCATCCCGAGGAACGAGGGATCTCCGCAAGTAGCTCGACAAAGTATTGTCTTCCTGAGCGAAGTCGAAGGATCGCATGCTGAATCTATTTAGTGTGCTTAACTGTGCGAGTGCTTCGACTTCGCTCAGCATGACATTAAATGAGGAAAAAATGGGTGAGAAGTATTTCTTGCAAAATAACCAGTCTAGTTTGTCATCCCGAGGAACGAGGGATCTTCGCAAGTAGCTCGACAAAGTATTGTCTTCCTGAGCGAAGTCGAAGGATCGCATGCTGAATCTATTAAGTGTGATTAACTGTGCGAGTGCTTCGACTTCGCTCAGCATGACATTAAAAAATGAAGAATAATAATTAAAATTCAATAAAAATAGCTCACACAAAGACGCGAAGTCGCAAAGAAAAATAACTTAAAAAAGTAAACTTTGCGACTTCGCGTCTTTGCGAGAGAATTAATTTGCTGATAAATTGGAATTTGGATTTTAAAATTTGGAATTTAACTCAGTTGGTAATTCGTAATAGTAAACAAATCCTCAAAACCTAATCTGGTATAAATGCCTTTTCCTAAAGCAGAAGCTTGTAGTTGTGCATATTCACAATTGGCATCAATGGCTTCGTTGATGGCGAATTTCATGATTTCTTCTGCAAAACCTCTTTTGCGCATTTCTGGAATAACACCAACGCCGTGAATTCCCATTGTTTCTCCGGTTTGAAAAAGTGTCAGTGTTCCAATCGCTTTTCCTTCAAAATGCACCAAATAAAATTTGACATTTTCATAATTATGAACCAGTGTTTCTTTGCTAATAACATAACTAAAAGATAGCGGATAAATATCTGACCAGGTTTTGGAATCTTCTTCATTTAGAACTCTTTTGAAAGCAAGGTTGCTTTGAAGAGGAAATTTTCCACCTAATTTTAAAGCCATTGCTACAAGCTGAATACGGATATTAAAGCCGTTTTTTTCAAAAAATGATTTTGAATTGCTGCCAAAAATATCCCAGTATGGAATAACCAAACCTGGATTTTTCTCCATGATTTCCATAATCTGCGGAAAGTTTTCTTCGGTAATATCTTCTCGAAACCATAATCTATTGGGCCAGCCTGAATTTTTTATTTGACTGAATTGGAATGGATCATTTTTATGATAAGAAAGGAGAGGAGTTGCAACAGTTTTCCAAAGTGTGGTAAGATTGTCAATATTGTCTTTGATGAGATCTGTATTTTTCATTTTTTTTGGATATCGAATTTAAATCTAAAACAAAGATAAAACTAGCTTTCCTGAAAAACCTTTACATATGTTGATTTACAAATCTTTTTCTAGACTTTTTCTAATTCGGCTTAACTGCGTTGGAGTAATGCCTAAATGCGATGCAATGTGCAATAGCGGAACACGATCTGCTAGGTCAGGATGTTTTTCAAGAAGTGTGATATATCTTTCTGTGGCATTTTGCATAACGAGTGCGACTTCTCTTTGTTCTTTTTCGATAATCCAATGCCTTTCTAAGTGAGCGATATAGAAGTTTTTAAGATCGTCGGTTTCGTTAATGAATTCCATGTATTTTTTATAATTGATATTGATTACAATGGAATCTTCTAAAGCTTCGATAGTAAAATTGGAAGGTGTTTGAAGCATCAATGAAACTTTAGAACCCGCAAGATAATTTTCGAGAAAGAGGTTTTTGTTATAGAAATTTCCTTCTTCATCGGTTATAAAAGCTCGCAAAACTCCTTTTGCAATAAAATGAAGATTTTTGGCAATTTCTCCATTTCGTAATAGTGATTCTCCTTTTTTAAGCGTTTGAAAACTGGTGATACTTTCAATTAGTTTCCAAGATTTTTCGGAAATAGGATAATAGCTTTCAATAGTCTGTTTTAGATTATTTAGGTATGTTTCTTTATTGAAAGTCATTTTTTTTAGGGTTTGCAGCGAAGGCGTTAGGACACAAAGTTTTTGTTGCCACGAATTTCACAAATTTCCACGAATTATTTTTATAAATGTTTTCGAATAAAAAAGAAACTGAAAATTAATGATCAGCATAGAGAAATCTTTGAGACTTAGCGCCTTTGTGGCAAATAAAAAAAACCGCTAAAAAAACAAAAAGCTTTATAGCGGTTTCTCAAAAGAATAGTAATTATTAGCATTAATCAGCATAATGATAAATACTTCTTTTAACTGTATTATCTATTTTTTCTAGCGTCACTTCGGTTACACCACCTGCATAATTCATCGTAATCGCTACTTTGTTTTTAGTTATTTCATAATCAATAGACATTAATCCGTCTTTATTTACTTCAATAGATTTTTTTTCTGTTGGAAGAGTGGTCAAATAGTACTCTGACTCATCTACTTCTTTATTTTTAATGATATTTTGGTAAACCTGGTTAATATCTGTATCCTTTAGAATACATTCTCTTCCAGATCCCATTTCAACTTCTATATCTTTACAATCTCCTTCTTCTGGACTTTCCTCTTTTATTTCTTTTTTGGCTACGGTAATAGTATCAGCTTGGGTTTTAGCTGATTCTAATTCTTGTTCTGAACTGTTTTGTTTGCAACTTGTAAATAGTAAAGCTAAAAGCGCAAAAAATGCTATTTTCTTCATTAGTTTAAATTTGTTTAATTGATATTTTCTGCCACGAAAGCGCTAAAACACTAAGTTTTATTGTTCAAAAGTAAGAAAATAAGTTAAGATTTATTGTTTTTTTCAGAAAGAGAAATCGCACGAAATGAGGCAAGAGGATTTAATTGCTGTTTAGAGCTTGTAGAGCAGATTTATCGTTTCTAGCGATTACTTTTCATCTCCTTTAGCTGCACTCAAAAGGACACAAATAAGATAAAAATCCGTTTAATGTCCAATCCCGAAAGCATTGAGACTACAAGAAATTTAAAAAAAACTTTGAGCCCTAGCGCCTTCGTGGCAAATAAAAAAAACAAAAAACGCCATGAAACCCAAAGGTTCCACAGCGTTTTCATCTCAAAAAATAAATAATTAACGGGTAATGTAACAGGTATTATTTCCAGCCTCCGCCTAGAGCGCGGTACAAATCTGTATTAGCTGTAAGTTGTTGTCTTTTGATATCAGCAAGTTCCAATTCGCTTTGCAATAAATTGGCCTGCGCAGTTAAAACTTCAAGATATTCTGCCATACCATTTTTGAATAAAAGGTTAGCATTTTTAATTGCTTGCTGCAATGTTTTTACTTTTTCTTTTAAGAAAGTTTCCTGTTGTTGTAATTTCTCTACTTTAACCAAAGCATCCGAAACTTCGCTTACAGCAACCAAAACTGATTGTCTAAAACTTAAAACCGCTTTTTCTCTTTCCGCGACAGCGATATTATATTGTGTTCTCACTCTTTTGTTATTTAAAAGAGGTTGAGTTAGCCCGCCTGCAACAGTTCCGAACAATGAAGCTGGAATGTTGAACCAATTGCTGGTTTCGAAAGAGTTTAAGCCGCCTTGAGCCGTAATTCTGAGAGCTGGGTATAAATCCGCTTTCGTGATACCGACATTTGCATTAGCCGCTTTAAGAGCCAATTCGGCACTTTTTACATCAGGTCTTCTGCTTACTAAGGCAGATGGAACTCCAATTGCTGTATTGTGTTTTACTTCAATTGCACTTAATTGAATAGATCTTTCTTTAGAATTTGGAAAAGAACCTGTTAAAACACTCAAAGCGTTTTCCTGAATTGCAATATTTTGTTCCAATAACGGAATCAATTGTGCTGAGTTTAATTTCTGTGCTTCCGATTGTTGAATCGCCAAAGTGGTTACCTGACCCGCATCGTATTTTAATTTGATAATATTCGTTGTACTATCATTTAAACGAAGGTTTTGTCTGGCAATATCCAATTGTGCATCCAGCATCAAAAGATTATAATATCCTCTAGAAACATTAGCGACAATATTGGTCTGCAATGCTTTTTTTACTTCTTCAGATTGAAGATATCCTGCGTAAGCCCCTTTCTTTTGGTTTCTGATCTTTCCCCAAATATCAGCTTCCCAAGAAAGAGAAGCTCCAGCAGAATAGTCGTCAATATGTTTAGCTCCAATTGCCTGATTTAAGTTCAATCCCGTAAAACTATTGTCAGACGGATTGCTTGTACTTGCGTTTACAAATAAGTTAACCTGAGGTACATTTCCCCATTTTGACTGCGTAAAACGGTATTGCGCAATTTCGATGTTCTTTTCGGCAATCTGAAGGTCGTTGTTTCTCGCAACGGCACTGTCAATTAATTTTATAATATCTTTTTCTGTAAAGAAATTTTTCCACTCCAAATCGGCAATACTGGTTGTATCACTCGAAACCGATGCATTCCTGAAATTCTCAGGAAATGCATCTTTTGGAGTTTCAATATCCTTTGAGACTTTACAGGATATTAAAGTCGTGATCAGAATGGCGAAGGTCACGATTTTGGTTATATGATTTTTCATTAGTGTTTTTATTAAATTTTTTATCCGTTGGGTGTTGTTTTTTTAAACACATAGAAACATAGTTTTTTGAAGGTTTTAAAAGAGGCGTTTCACTAGATTAAATACACATAGTTTTGCTATGTGTGGAAACTAGTTTCTTTTATTCTCTTTTTTTGACATAAAAAATCTATGTCTCTATGTGTTAAAACATTTTTTCATCCCTGAAGGTTAAATTTCTGTACAAGTATCTTTTCTAGTTTCTAGATCTCTTGAGATTCTGTACGATATATATCCGATGCCAAATATGATGGCGACAAGAATGGTTGTTATATAGTTTTCCATTTATTATTTTTCTTCGTTATGAATTACAGCGATTGGTTTTCCGCTCACTTTTTCTTGTAAATGCTGGAAGATGATAAATAAAACAGGAATAATAAATAATCCTAGAATTACTCCCGAAAGCATCCCTCCAGCTGCCCCAATACTGATGGAGTGGTTACCTTGTGCAGATGGGCCTTTGGCACTCATCATTGGCACTAAACCTACCACAAAAGCAAGAGACGTCATGATAATTGGTCGCAAACGTAATTTTGCTGCCATGATTGAAGCTGCTACTAAACCTTGTCCTGATCTTCTTCGCTGCGCCGCAAATTCTACAATCAAGATGGCATTTTTGGCGAGAAGCCCGATCAGCATGACAAGAGCAACTTGTACGTAAATATTGTTTTCAATTCCAGTTAAACCAATAGCAACGAATACTCCAAAAATACCTGCAGGGATCGATAAGATAACGGCTAGAGGAAGGATATAACTCTCATACTGTGCAGCAAGTAAGAAATAAATGAATATCAAACACAGTAAGAAAATTGTAGCCGATTGCCCTCCGGAAGAAATCTCCTCACGAGTCTGGCCAGAATTCAAACCCGTAACCTGCAGGTAATTGTTGTGCTGCTACTTCTTCAATGGCTTTAATGGCGTCTCCAGAACTAAATCCAGGTTTCGGAATCGCATTAATCGAAATCGAATTAAATAAATTGTATCTAGAAGCGGTTTCAGAACCATAAATACGGGTTAGTTTAACTAATGTATTTATTGGCACCATTTCGCCTGTTTTGTTTTTTACAAAAACTCTGTCAATTGCTGTAGGATCTGCTCTGTCTTCGATATCGGCCTGAACAACCACACGGTAATATTTACCAAATCGGTTAAAGTCAGATGCCTGTGCACTACCAAAGTATGCTTGCATGGTTTGTAAAATGTCTTTTACATTAACACCCAATTGATTCGCTTTTTCGTCGTTAACTTCTAATTGCAATTGTGGATAATCTGCTTTGAAAGAAGTAAAGGCAACTGCAATTTCTGGACGTTTCATCAATTCGCCGATAAAGTTTTGAGAAATACCGCTGAATTTATCCAGTTTTCCTCCTGTTTTATCCTGAAGAACTAAATCTAAAGCCTCAACGTTACTAAATCCTGGAACAGTTGGGAAACTGAATACGAAGAAACTTCCGCCAGAAATAGCGCCCAGTTTACCGCGAACCTGATTCATGATTTCGTCAATGTTTTTTACTTCTCCACGTTCTTCGTTTGGTTTAAGCAATACGAAAACTACTGCAGAAGATGGACTTGTAGAGTTGGTCAATAAGTTGAAACCTGAAATTGCGGTTACAAATCGTGAAGCGTCTAATGCTTTTAAAGTATTCTCAGCTTCAGTCATTACTTTTTGAGTTCCGTCCAATGATGTTCCAGATGGCGTATTTACTGCAATCGCAATAAATCCTTGATCTTCTGTTGGAATAAACCCTTGAGGAGTTGTTTTTACCATTACCACTGTTGCCAATGTAATTAAAGCCAATCCGCCTAAACTCAACCATTTTCTTCTGATTAAGAATTTAAGTCCGCCTGTGTAACGGTTTGTCAACGATTCAAAACTACTGTTGAAAGCGCTAAAGAATTTCTCTTTAAATCCTTTTTTTACATAAGGCGTGTCCTGATCGTGAGCTCCGTGATTATCTTTTAAGAATAATGCCGCAAGCGCCGGACTCAATGTTAAGGCATTTACTGCCGAAATTACAATTGCAATTGCCATTGTAAAGGCAAACTGACGATAGAAAACTCCTGTAGAACCTTCCATAAAACCAACCGGCAGGAATACAGCAGCCATTACCAGCGTAATCGAGATAATAGCACCCGTTATTTCGTGCATTGCTTCATGGGTTGCGACTTTTGGAGACAAGCGTTTATGCTCCATTTTCGCATGCACCGCTTCGACTACCACAATGGCATCATCGACCACAATACCAATCGCCAGAATTAATGCGAAAAGTGTTAAAAGGTTGATCGAAAATCCGAATAACTGCATGAAGAAGAACGTTCCTAAAATTGCTACAGGTACAGCAATGGCCGGGATTAATGTTGATCTAAAATCTTGCAAGAAGATAAATACCACAATAAATACCAGTATAAAAGCTTCTATTAACGTATGTTCAACCTGTTCGATAGATTGGTCAAGAGATACTTTTGTACTATAGAAAATATTGTGTTTGATTCCTTTTGGAAAATCTTTAGAAGCCTTTTCCATCATTTTGTTAATGGCAATCTGAATATCATTTGAGTTAGATCCAGCTAACTGAATAACCCCAATTACAATTCCTTTTTTACCATTTAAACGAGTTAAACTGTTGTAAGAGTAAGCACCCAATTCAACTCTCGCTACATCTTTTAAGCGAAGTACTGAGCCATCTGCATTAGAACGTATAGCAATATTTTCATAATCTTCTGGTTTAGTTAATTTCCCTTTGTATTTAATAACGTATTCAAAAACTTCTTTGCTTCGCTCTCCAAATTTCCCTGGAGCCGCTTCCAAACTTTTGTCTTGAATAGCACCCATAACCTCACTTGGAGTCACTTTATAAGTTGACATTTGTGTTGGATTCAACCAAACACGCATAGAGTAATCTTTTACACCACCAAAAATACTAGCAGAACCCACACCTGGTATACGTTTTAGTTCCGGAATAATATTAATCTGTGCATAATTGGCCACAAACGTCTGATCGTATTTTGCTTCATCATCAGTGTACATACCAATTGCCATGATGAAACTGTTTTGCTGTTTCGCCGTCACAATACCTTGTTGTACAACCTCTGCAGGAAGCTGGCTGGTTGCCTGAGCAACACGGTTTTGTACGTTTACCGCAGCCTGATCGGCATCTGTACCCAGTTTAAAGAAAACTGTAATAGCCAAAGTACCGTCGTTACTGGCTGTAGAACTCATGTACGTCATGTTTTCTACACCATTTATAGATTCTTCGATAGAAGGTGCCACAGAACGCAAAACCGTTTCTGCGTTGGCTCCCGGATATACCGCCGTTACCAAAACCGATGGTGGCGCAATATCAGGAAACTGTTGTAAAGGCAGTTTAGTTAAACCCAATACCCCCAGAATTACCAATAAAATGGAAATTACGGTTGCCAGTACAGGTCTTTGTATAAATATTTTGAACATTATTTCTTCTGATTATTTTTTGTTAGTTACTTCGGCAACTTTAGTTGATTTTTCAGGCTGAATCGCTTGGCCGTCCTGAAGTTTGTCAATACCGCTTAACACGATTTGGTCGCCAGTTTTTACACCTTCTTTAATTAAATAATTGGTTCCGCTTTTACCTACAACTGTAATAGGCATTTTAGTTACTTTGTTGTCTTTGCCTACTGTGAAAACAAATACTTTGTCCTGCATTTCAACTGTAGCAGACTGCGGTACTAAAATCGCATCGTCATGGTTTAATCCTAAACGGATTCTTCCTGTGTTTCCAGAACGTAACGTTCCGTTTGCATTTGGGAAAGTTGCTCTAATTGTGATGGCTCCTGTAGTTTTATCAAACTGACCGTCAACCATATCAATTTTTCCGGTTTGAGGATAAGCGTTGTTATCAGCTAAAATCAAAGTAACTGGAGGTAATTTTTTGATTTTATCACCAAGAGAACTTCCTTTGTATTGCTCTTTAAAGTTGATGAAATCAGTTTCACCCAAAGAGAAATAAGCAAACACTTCGTGTACATCAGATAAAGTAGTAAGTGCTTCAACATCAGAAGCAGAAACTAAACTTCCTTGTTTTTTAGGCAGTCTTCCTATGTAGCCGCTTACTGGAGCAGTTACGTTGGTATATCCTAAATTGATTTTAGCAGAACCTACCATTGCTTTTGCCTGTTCGATATTGGCAGCAGCAATTTTTTGTGAAGCTTTAGCTGTTTTTAACTGATAATCAGAAACTACTTTGTTCTGAACTAGCGGAGTCAATTTGTCAACTTCTAAATTAGCGTTGATTAAAGCCGCTTCTGCTGCATGAAGACTTGCTAAAGCATTGTTTAACTGCTCGCGAAACGGACGCTCATTGATTTTAAATAAAGTTTGTCCTTTACTTACATAAGCACCTTCGTCAACAAAAATTCTGTCTAGGTTTCCGCTTACTTGAGGACGAATCTCAACATCAACAGTTCCTTGTATAGAAGCAGGGTATTCAGCATCAGTAGTGGTATTGGCACTTGTGATTGCTAAAACTGGTAAAACCGGTGGAGGTGGAGCAGTAGGCGCTTGATTTTTGTCGCCACAGCTGCTTAATACTAAGGCCAGAATAAAACTGGTTATAATTACATTTTTCATTTTCATAGTGGTTTTAATTGGTTGAACATTTTCTCGGATAAAATTCTTTGGTATTCTGGCATTCTCGGGATTCATATTTAATTGAATTAAATTATCTAACGTTGTTAAGTAAAAGTGCACAAATTTCCATACAGTAAGCCTTTCCAATTCTATTTCGAATCAGTATTAAATTATCTAACGATGTTAAGTAAAAGTCTAAAAAAAGAGCTTTTATTACCTTTATTAAATTTTCTAACAGTGTTAAGCGAAAGTTATAAAAAAAAGGATTTTATATTATCCCGTTTAAATTATTTTACACTGTTAAGTAAAATTGGAAAATTTTTTATTGTATAGATTTTATGATACCACCAATGGCATCCTTCAAAATCTGAGCATTTATTGTTTCTAAAATATCACTCTTGTTAATGATGTTGATGGCGATTAAACCATGAATAACAGAAAAGAAAGTAAAATATTTTTGTTTAATGATATCTTGACTCGGATTACTGTCTTTCATTACTTCAGCAATAACCTGAGTGAATAATTTGTAAGGTCCCTCTTGAGCCGAACATCGCTGTGCGCAACACGTCATTTGAACACCAAACATCAGTTGATATAATTCAGTATTAGTAAAAGCAAAGTCCCAGTAAGTCATCCACATGGCTTCTAATTGATCTTCGGGTTTTTCAAACCTATCAATTGCAATTTGCAGTTCTTTTGTCAGTTTGATAAAACCTTTGCCTGTTAGTTCTTCTAATATTGCTTCTTTATTCGAGAAATATTCATAAATAATAGGAGCAGTATATTCGATTCTGTCGGCAATTTTACGCATACTCAAACCATTCCAGCCTTCTTCTTTTACGATATCATAAGCCGCGCCAAGGATATTATTCCTTGTCTCTTCTTTTTGTCTTAAAATTCGATCTTTGCTAGCCATTGTATTCAAGTATTAAATCGTTTAACACTGTTAGGCAAATGTATGGCAGATTTTCGAATTTCAAAATATTTTTATCATAATATTTTCTTATCGTACAATAAGTGTTTTTAAAATTCTTTTCGAGGTCCTTATTTTATTGAACTTTTAATTGATGTATTTTTTTTTGGAGCAGATGTTTTTCGACTTTCAAGACCATTTGTCCTGCTCTTCACTATATCTTTTATGCCGAACCCCGGCATAAAAGGATGCCGTTTCGATCAGGGCTAGGAGAGAACATGTATTTTTCGTTAGAACTTTGATAAAATTTCAAACTTTGACAAAGTTGACAAGAACGATTCTCTTCCCATAAAATTCCGGAGGAATGAAATATTTATAGATTGTTGGATACGCGGTTTACAAAAAAGCTCCAGCGGAGCGATATATTCATTATCGTAAATCTAAAAATGTTTCGCCCTGCTAGGGCTCTTTTAAAAAGGGAATCAAACCATCTATAAATATTTCGTCCCTCTGGGACTTTTTTAGAAAATGATTTTAATGTTGATTTTGTCATCCTGAGGAACGAAGGATCACACTCACAAGTCGACAAAGATTAGAATTTCACAAATAAACAAAACACAAAATTCTCATCCCGTGTAATTCTGGAGGAATGAAATATTCATAGATGGTTTGATACGCGGTTTACAAAAAGCTCCAGCAGAGCGACATATTCATTATCGTAAATCTAAAAATATTTCGCCCTGCTAGGGCTCTTGTAAATTGAGAATCATTATTTCTATAAATATTTCGTCCCTCTGGGACTTTTGTAGAAAATGATTTTAATGTTGAGTTTGTCATCCTGAGGAACGAAGGATCACACGCGCAAATCGACAAAGATTAGAATTTCACAAATAAACAAAGCACAAAATTCTCATCCCGTATAATTCAGGAGGAATGAAATATTTATAGGTTAATGGATACGCGGTTTAAAAAAAAGCTCCAGCGGAGCGACATATTCATTATCATAAATCTAAATATGTTTCGCCCTGCTAGGGCTCTTGTAAAAAGGGAATCATTATTTCTATAAATATTTCGTCCCTCTGGGACTTTTGTAGAAAATGATTTTAATGTTGATTTTGTCAGGCTGAGCGAAGTCGAAGCCTCGCAATGATAATCGACAATTCTTATTTTACAGGATATTTTTCTGGATTTTGTGAAGTATGAAAAACAGCATTTAAAAATACCATTTTTGATAATTCATCAACTATAAAAAATGCTACGTATGGAAATTTGGTAAATGGAAGGTAGCGATAATTATTATCGTGAAATTGATAAAAAGGATTTATCTGTAAGGCTTTATAAGCCTTTTTATAATCATTAAGAAAATTCAGGGCAACTTTTTTGCTAACTTTTAAAATACAATATTCTACTGCTTCCTCAATATTTTTTAATGCAATTGGAGAAACAATAATCTTATAATTCATACTTCTTTTTTAAATCGGTATAAACAGAGTCAGCATCAGTGTAAAGATTTTTATCTGAAATAACTTGATCATTTAATATATTCTGTTGTTCTTCAGATAAGTCATATGGTTTTACATTTGCTATCTCAAATTTGATCTTTAGTGCTTTCATAAAAGCTTTTACAGCTTCAATTTGAGAAGCGTCTTCTGTATACGCTGTGATGTTAATTGCTTGCATGATATTATTTACTAAAGTTAATCAACAAAGTTAAGACAAAAGTCTAATTTCCATGTTAATCTCTATGATTTATTTATTTCTTTATTACTGTGAATTGCATTTTTTCGTAACATTACAACAAAAAATGATGAAAACGCTAACTATCCTAAAAACCACAATTGCAGTTTTATTTTTCCAGCAGACTTATTCTCAGGAAACCAAAAAAGAAACTACAGCACCACAATACACAATTGAAAACTGTGTCAATCATTTTGATATAAACAAAGCAACCAAAACGAAGGTTGGTTATCAATATTGGTTTGCCAATAAAGATTTCACTCAGGAAAACACTTTAAAAATGAGCATTGTCGAACCTGGAAAATCGACGCACGCACCACATCATCATCCGGAAGAAGAATTTTTCTATATCTTAGAAGGGACAGCTGAATTCTTTTTGGACGGAAAAACCGTTACAGCTGTTCGAAATACCAGTTTCTATTGTCCGCCAAATGCCGAGCACGGAATTAGCAATGCAGGGAAAACAGATTTGAAATATTTGGTCATTAAAAAAGATTTGAGGTAAAAAATCTTTTGTAATATCTTTTAACAGCTGCGCAAATGTCTCTGACTTTACGCAGCTGTTCGGGAGGCTATTGAATATTTTATTTACTTCAATACCACAACTTCTTCTGGAATCATAAACAAAAGCGTACAGCCAGTTCTAGAAAATACAGAATGCGCGCTTCCTGGAGGCATGTACAAATAATCGCCAGCTTTTAATTCGTCTTTTCCAGAGCGTACTTCGCCTTCTAGAACATAAATTTCCTCGCCAGCGGGATGCACGTGATTTGGGTACGACGCGCCGGGCTCAAATTTTAAAAGAAAAGTAGGTGGACGGTTAGTAGCTGCATCAAAGCGCAATACTTTAGCATAAATTCCGTCTGTTTTTACACCTTCTTCTTGAAGTGGTTTCCACTCTAATTCATTGCTTTTTGTGATTTTAGTTTCCATAATTATTCAAATTTAATTAGTTAATTTTTCAAAAGATATTCATCCAAACTCCATCGGTATTTGTCGGCGGTTGCTAAGAGAAAAGCGCTCATAGAAAAGACAAATACAGAATAATCAAGAGGATCTTTTATTCCGAAAGAATAAGTCATTGCCAGCGCAAATAGAAAAGTTAAGATAGAAACGCCAATGGCAGTTTTTCTGGTTTGATATCCAATCAGCAATAAAACAGCAAATAAGGTCTCCAGAAAAGTGCTGATAATTGCAATTGACGGAATAAAACTTTTAGGTAAAAAAGAATTTACTTGTTCGGCGTACGCCAGAAAATTTTCCCATCCCGAAGATTGTTTCCCTAATAAACCCAACCGACTCGAAACCGCAGACAAAAATCCAATTGCCATTACGATTCGTAGAAGCAAAATGGCATAATCCTGATATCTTTTCATAAACTATTTTATTAGTAATTAATCAGATACAAAGATCAGGCAGCAACTCTTTTTAAAGAATAGAGAATCTTGGAAAAAGCATGTAATGGAACATTCTGTGCGATTTATTTAAACACATAGAAACATAGAATTGTAGTCGTAAAAAAAGGCGTTTCACTTGTTTAAACAAACATAGCTATGTGTTGAGAAACTAGTTTCTCTTTTATATTCTTTTAAGCGCATCTAAAATCTTATGTTTCTATGTGTTAAAAAAACAATCGCTACAATTGAACAACTTTCTCCTTATAAGATTTAGGAGAAATATTCGTGTGTTTTTTAAAGAAGTTTGAAAAATAGAAAGGATCATTAAAACCTAAAGCATAAGCGGTTTCTTTTACCGATAATTTCTCATAAGTAAACAAACGTTTTGCTTCAGAAATTATCAGTCCAAAAATGATATTTTGAGCTGTTTTATTGCAATGCAGTTTAGAGAGTTCGTTTAGTTTGGCTTCGGTTGTGCCGATTAAATTGGCAATTTCATTTACCGAAAGATTTTTGTCAAAATTCCCTCGAATGGCTTCAAGGAAATGAAGAAACAAAGCATCTGGTTTGTAGATTTCTTCTCCTAGTTTTATTTTCGAACGATTGATTTCGATTAAAATCAATTGAATTCTAGAATGAATAGAGATGAGGTATTGATACGGTTTTTGTGCAATTTCCTGCTGAATAAGCTGTAAAGCATCGACAACCAATTTGTCGTCATCTACTTTTATCACTTCATTCATTGCAAAATGGCAGAACAAACTGTTGTGGAAAATAAGCTCGATGTCGTTATCATTTTTGCAGAAAAAATCATAGGTAAATTCGAGAACAAATCCGGTTGCGTTGTTGCTGTTTTTTATAAAATGAATTTGACCAGACGTTATCGTTAAGACCGAATTTTTTGTGATTAGATATTCGTTTTCATCTACCGAAAGCGTTATTTCGCCAGATGTACAAAAAAGAAGGACATATTTTAATACACGCCGAGGATGTTTTAAATCTTCTGCCTGTTCAAACGTCTTTATATCAATCATTTGTTTTTTTATTTAATCGCAATCGCGATAGCTATCGATAGCTAAAATAGTATTTTGAGAATTTATTTTACTTCTTTCGTAATATCAATCTGCATGCCTTTCAAAATAATTAGAAGCCATTTCTACAATTGTCTCCTTTGTTGTAAAACTGTACTGTACTCCGTGATTAAGTGTATAGGAATCTCCAAGCTCTGGATGATGTTGTTTTCCGTCTATATGAAATGAATCTAGAACTGACAGCCAGAGATTACGCTGCTGGTCTCTAAAATAGAATTGGTCTCTATCTGAAACAACTAAGATTGTCCCGTTGTCATTGTCGAGAATCGAAGTATTGTTGCTGCCCTCATAGTCACCCATAATAGTAATATTGGTGCTGTATTTTTTGGACGTTAATTCTGTGATTTTTTTTGTTAGTGGCATAAGAGTTAGAATTTGATTTGTCTTTGAAACAGTAAAATTAAAATTACACATTTTACTAATAGTATTCTAAAAGTTTTTTTAAAAGTTAAAAGTTTTGAATAAAAAGAGTAGTTTTCAAAAAAAGCAAATAAAAAGGACAGCGACCAATGAGGTGCTGTCCTTGAGTAAATTGCAAAAAAAAATAGAATTGATATTTCTAAGAATGTGTAAAGTAATTTGTAATCTGCCAGAAAGAAAACATAATAAAAGTCATTCGTTTACAACATCATCTTTCATAGTCTCTTTGCTGACAATTTTGTCTATTAATATGAATAATAATAGGATTTCTGCCATCTAAATCTCTTTTTCCGCGACCTGATAAACCAATGGTTATTGTATCTGGCTTTTTAGATTTTATTTCTTTCGGACTTACATACGTATACATTCCATATCCATGTCCAGAAACAATCCAGCCTTCTGTATTTTTTAAATCGGTGACATCAAAATCTTCTGATCGTTCTGTGTAAACGGGACCAAACTCTTTTATCAATTTTAATGCTTTACGCTCTAAATTGGAAATTTCATCTGCATGTTCAAAAATGATATACGTTCCGTTTTTAAACAAAACCCAATCCTGAAATTTCGGATTGATACTAAGTCTGACATGATGCAGTAACTCCGTTTCTGTTATTTCGCCAGCTTCTTTATGCTCAGCTTTCTGTTTCATAAAAAGAAAATTTAAAAAAGAATACTATGGGTTTTAAAGCACTTAATTGATGTTTTGTAAAATGTGTTTTTTAAATAATGCGCCCTTAAAAGTTTTAATTGTATCATTTTAGGGTATTTTTACGATTCGTTGTATTTCAATAAAAGCACCTTATAAACCAAATGTCTAAAGGTGCTTTTTCAATTTATATAGAAGTAAGATTAAGATCCTGTGTTGCTTGGATCTTTTTTACGGTAAAACCAGTAGAATACTTGCGGTAAAACGGTAAGTGATAAAATCATACACGTTATTAATCCGCCCACAATCATAATAGCTAATGGTTTTTGTACTTCAGAACCCATTCCGGTGGATAACGCAGCAGGCAATAATCCTAAAGATCCCATAAGGGCAATCATCACAATAGGTCGAATTCTGCTGTGAATTCCGTGCGAAATTGCGTCTCTTAAATGCATTCCGTTTCGCATATTTTCCCTAATCATTCCAATGAGGACAATACTGTCGATCGCGCTCACTCCAAAGAGAATAATAAAACCAATTCCCGCCGAGATTCCGAAGACAGTTCCCGTTACCCAAAGCGACAGGAATCCGCCGATAAAAGCATAAGGCATCGCAGTTACAGCAATCATGGTGTCTTTGAAATTTCCAAAGTTGAAATACAGCAGGCATAAAATTAGAACCAAAACCACAGGAATAATCATCGCCAATTGTTTGGTTGCTCTTTCTTTACTCTCAAATTCTCCCGCCCATTTCATCACATTTTCCTTAGGAAGTTTGACTTCGGCAGCAACTTTTTTCTGTGCTTCGTCAATCGTACTCCCAAGGTCTCGTCCTTCAATACTAAATCCTACGGCAATATAACGGCTGTTTCCTTCGCGATAAATAAAGGTTGGACCTGTTTTATAATCTACCGTTGCAATTTCTTTTAAAGGCACTTTTTTACCATTTAGGGTTGGAATAAGAATGCCCTCGATCTTTTCTTTAGAATCACGATATTCTTTTTCAAAACGTAAGGTGATATCAAATATCTTTTCGTCATCATAAAATTTGGTTGCCGCTTGTCCGCCAATTGTCATTCTGATTACGGCTTGTGCATCGGCAGTGGTAACAGCGTAACGTGCCATTTTTTCGTCGTCAAGCTGAATTCTTAATTCGGGTAAACCAATATTTTTGTAGACATTTATATCTTCAATTCCTTTTACATCTTTGATTGAATTGGCCACTTTTGTTGCCATTTCTTCCAATTGGAAAAGATCGCTTCCAAAAATCTTAATCGCCAGCGGACTTTTGACCCCTGCTACATATTCTTCCACATTATCCTGAATGGGCTGACTGAAACCAAAAGCAATTCCGGGATATACATCGAGTACTTTTTTGATTTCAGCAATTAATTCTTCTTTACTGATATCGTGTTTCCATTCGTCTTTATGTTTTAATTCGATATGAAATTCGATATTAAAAAATCCCGTTGGATCTGTTCCGTCGTTTGGTCTTCCGGTTTGCGAAAGAACAAATTTTACTTCTTCAAACTTTCTAATCTTGGCTTTCATTTCCTTAGTTAATCGCACCGATTCGTCGAGATTGATACTATTTGGAAGCGTCGCTCTTACATAAATAGCACCTTCATTCAGTTTCGGTATAAATTCTGATCCATAAAAAGCAAACTTTGCACAGCAAACCGCTAATAAAGCTAAAAAGGCATAAAAAGTAGCTTTACGATGTTTGGTACTCCATTGAAAAAGTTTAAAAAGATTTTCTCTAAAGAAACGCGAAATCATATTTTCTTTCTCAACAATGTTTTTGGTCAGCATGACTTTACACATTGCAGGAACGTAGGTAAGCGATAAAAGCAATGATCCTAATAGCGCATAACTTAAGGTAAAGGCTAGGGGAGAGAACATTTTTCCTTCTACTTTCGTGAAAGAGAAAATAGGCATCAAGGCCACAATCAAAATGATTAAGGCAAAGAAAATATAAGTGGCTACACTGCCGACACTTTTCTTGATTAATCCCATTTTGCTCATGCTGTTAAAGCGTTCCATGCCCACTTTGTGCGCTTTCTTTTCGAGCGAGACAAAGACTTGTTCGACAATAACGAGCGTTCCTTCGAGCAGTAATCCAAAGTCTAAGGCACCCATCGAAATTAAATTGGCAGGTAATCCCTGAATTCTCAGCATTACAATAGCAAACAAAAACGAAAGCGGAATTACAGAAGCCACAATCAACGAAGTTCTCCAGTTGTAAAGGAAAATAAACACGATTAACGATACCAGTAAAATACCCTCAACAAGGTTTTTAGTAACCGTTTTTACGGTTGTATTGACCAATTCGGTACGATCGATAAACGGAACAATTTTGACATTGTCTGGTAAAACTCTTTCGTTAAGTTCAGTCAAACGTTCTTTAAGTTTTTTAATTACTTCACCCGGATTTTCTCCACGAAGCATTACGACAATTCCTTCTACAACATCATCATTGTCATCTAAACCGACTTGTCCCAATCTTGGTTTTGCCGAGATCGAAACTTCGGCTACGTGTTTTACTAAAACGGGAGCTCCGCCTTTGGTTTCGATTAAAATATTGCCAATATCTTCGACTTTATTAACTAACCCAACGCCACGAACGACATAAGCCTGATCGCCACGCTGAATAACATCTCCGCCCACATTGATATTACTTTTTGAAACCGCTTCGTAAACATCTAAAGCCGAAAGATTGTAATTTTCTAACTGCGTTGGATTAATTTTGATTTCGAACATTTTTTCTTCACCACCAAAACTCACCACATCGGCAACTCCGGGAACGGCTACCAATTCTCTTTCGATAACCCAATCCTGAATTGCCTGAATTTCTTTTATAGGCAAATCACTTTTAATAACATATCTAAAGATCTCGCCCGTTGCTCCAGAAGGCGGATCGATTTCTGCATCGGCTCCTTCGGGAAGATCAAGTCCGCTCATACGGTTTGAGGCGTATTGCTGCGCGTAGAAATCCTCAACGCCATCATCAAATAATACCGTTACAACCGATAATCCAAAAAGCGAAATAGAACGGACTTCGGCTTTTTTCGGAATCGTATTCATTTGTTTGGAAATCGGAAGTGTGATGAATTTCTCCACTTCTTCGGCACTTCTTCCTGGCCATTGTGTAATAATTCTTGCCCTTGTATTGGTTACATCGGGAAAGGCTTCAATTGGTGTGTGAATGTAACTCACGATACCGGCGACTAGTAATATGGCGGTCAGGAAAAAAACGATGAGCGAGTTTTTTAGCGAGAAAGCAACTAATCCTTGTACAAATTTTTTCATGTCTTGTATTGTATTTATCCGTTTGGGGATAATTAGTTTTTTAATCTTTCGTGAATCAAAAGCTGATTTTTGGTGATCACCATTTCGCCTTCTTTAACTCCGTCTTTAAAATAAACCCAGTTGTTGTTTTTAATAACTGGATTAATTTCTCTGGTTTCGATTGTACAATCGTTTTTATAAATCAAAATATGATCACGGTTGTTGTCAAAAATCACGGCTTTTGCCGGAACAGCTTCTAACATATCTCCGCCTAAACTTTTATTAATAATGATATCGGCTGTCATTCCTGGTTTAAGTTTCAGGTTTTTGTTTTCCATTACAATTCTCGCTTTCAAAACATGTTCGTCGGCATCAAAAACTTTGGACATCATTTTTATTTTTCCTTTAAAAATTTCTCCCGGATACGCTGGAGTCGTAACATCTACAGGCATATTTTCTGAAACATTTTTTAAATTACTCGTATACACATTCACCAAAACCCAGATTTCTTTTAAGTCAGAAATGGTAAAAAGCGGTTCACTGCTGTCTGTAATCTGCATTCCTGGACTTATGTTTTTGTCTACGATATAACCTTCTGTTGGCGCTTTAATTAAAAAAACAGATCTTTCGCTGCTAGCGCTAAACATGGCTAGATTGGCTTTTACATTTTCTAAAGAAGATTTTAAAACATCAAGTTCGCTTTGCGCTTGCAGTAAATCTTTTTGTGACGAAATTCCATCTTCAAACATTGATTTTGCAGCTTGTAAATTGCGTTGTGCCACAGTGATCTGCGATTGAAGCGATTTGCTTTCAGACTGCATGCTGTTTAATTCGGTACTTTTTATCTCGGCCAGAACTTGTCCTTTTCGAACATAATCGCCCAATGAAAAAGTAGTTTTGGTAATAATTCCTTCCACGAGGCTATTAAACTGAACAACATGATCGCCGTTATACGTAATGTTTCCCGTAAGGTTTATAGATTCGCTTACGGAACGTTTTTGAATTGGTTCGATGGTGATTTTTTCTTTTAAATCTTTATCGATGCAAAACTTTTCTTCTTTCGTTTCTTTAACTTCTTCTTTTTTGCCACATCCGTAAACGAGCATTAACCCCAATATTGGGAGTACAATATATTTCTTCATTTGTTTTTGTATTTGAAAATTAGATTTAGTTGATTTCCTGACCTGAGATATAGCGCAGTTCTTCCAGATTTTTATTCAGATCCATTTTAGAATTCAGCAGTATTGATTTGTTGTCTAAATATGCATCAACAAAATCAAGATATTCTAGCATGCTGGTATTTTTTTGAAGGAAGTTCTTGCGATACGCTTCCAGAAGTTTGTCCAAATCTCCTTCATAATCGGCTTCAACACTGTCGTACAATTTTTTGGTCACCAATAAATCTTCATAAGATTGTAATACTTCAGATTGTATACTGATGGTTTTTTCTTCTGCCAGTAATTTTCCCTGATCAATTGCCAGTTTTGCTGCTTTTATATTTCCCTGATTTCGATTAAAGAACGGAAGATCAAGAGAGAAACCAACTCCTACAAAATCATTCATTAAACTCGCTCCACGGTCATAACTTACACCAAGTGTAACATCTGGAGTTCGCATCGCTTTTTCATATTTGTATTTGTTGTCGTTATAATCGTTTCCGAGTTTAAGAACTTTCATATCAGGACGGTTTTCTACAGCCGAAGCCATCAGATTGCCTAAGTTTATGTTTTCGATATTTTTATTATCAGGAACAAAACCTTCATCGGTAAGTTTGATATAATTTGTGGCAGGAAGATTCATTAAAACCTTAAGCTCTTTCTGCAACGAATTATTTTCCTTTTGCAAATCGGCTATTTCTTTTAAGAATTGAAGTTCAGTTGCTTTTAGCCTGAAGTATTCGCCTTTACCCACATTGCCTTGTTTTACCTGATTTCCGTAAGCTTTTAGTAAAGTCTGCATAGAAGAAAGCTGTTTTTTATAAATCGCTTCTTGTGCTTGATTGTATTGCAGTTCAGTAAGATTACTTCTGAATTCAATTTTCAGATTACGTAAAAAAGTTTTGAAATATTCTTTGGCGATGTCAACGCCTACTTTTTCCATCGCAATCAATTTTTTTCGCTTTCCAGCTGTCTGAACAAGCTGTTCCAGTTCGGCATTGACTTGCGAAGTTTTTCCGAAATTTCCCCATAACGGCGGCAATTGCTGTGCAGTAGCATTGTTCCAAAGATTGATTTCGCCGATAGTCAGCGTAGGGTTGGGCCATAATTTTGCCTGAATCACTTGTGCATCGGCAATATCGATGTTCAGTTTTTCGGAAATAAGAGAAATATTCTTTTCCAAAAACAAAGCCTCGGCCTGTGTTCTGGACAGCACAATTGTATCGTTTATGGCAGCAATCTGCGCCATACCTTTGTGCGATACAATAACGAGTAAGGTTAAAAGTAAACGTTTCAAATTAAGTAGTTTTAATGATGTCGCAAAGTTATTGGCGACATATTAGCCCTTAATTTGAGGTGTGTTATAAGACGGTTAGAGCAACATTAGAAAACGATTAGAGTCTCGGAAATAGTAGCGTTACCGTTGTTCCATGGTCTTTTTTGGATACAATATTAAAATCGATATTGTTTTGTTTGAAGATAATATTGGCCAACGAAAGTCCGACACCGCTTCCTTTTATATCTTTTACGTTTTTGCCTCTGTAAAAGGTTTGTTTAATGAAAGTTAAGTCGTCTTCGCTAATTCCAGTTCCGCGGTCTTCAATGACAATTTTAAGCTGATTATTCTGTTCCAGCAGACTTATTTTGATAGGATTTCCGTTAGAATATTTTACGGCATTTTCTATAATGTTGTATAAAGCGATTTTGATTTCGTTGCTATTTCCTTTTATCGAAAGCAGTTTGTCATTTGTCACTTCGAGAACGATTTGTATCGGAGCATTTTTTAAATCGTAAATAGCAGGCAATTGATCGTTAATGTCCCAAACCAATTCATCAACCCTGAAAATTTCGTTGAGTTCTGTATTGTTTCGCAAGCCAGAAAGCATCATCAAAGTATTCATGGTGTCTTCGATCTGATAGACATTTTCTAATACTTTTTCAGACATTTCTTTGTATTCAGCGCTTGATCTGTCTTTTTGGGCAAACACTTCTAAGTTTCCAGAAATAGCGGTTAAAGGCGTTTTAAATTCATGTGAAACATAATTGATAAAGTTCTTTTGGATGATAAAAGTATCCGATAATCGGGTAAACAAATTATTATACGTTTCTACCAACTCCTGAATATCATCTTTGGAATTTGGAGTAACAATCTGGCGGTCGAGCGACGAAGCCTGAATTTCGTTTACTTGATCGATAATGTTTTTTATCGGACTGTAAGCGAGATTAGAAAGCACACGACTCACAATATAAATCGTAATCAATCCGATGATTAAAACCATAATCATAATGATTTGCAGTCGGTCGGTCATGGTTTTAAATTCAACGTCATTTTTCTTTACGAAAACCACAAAATCACCTTGGTTGTCATGGTAATAACTTCCGAAATAAAAATGATGTTTGGATTTGAAACTAAGCTTTCGGTTTTTCCGAATATAGTCTAATCTTTCGGCATTGATATTATTGTCGATCGTTTTGTCGCCGTATACAATCTGATTTTTATTGTCGTATACACGCGTAATGATTTCAAGCGAATTTTCCCTGAATTGCTGACCGATTAACAAATGCTGATTTTCGGGCAATTCGTCTTTTTCGAGATAGAAAATCCCCGTCAATAAACACGTTTTTTGCAGTTCGTTATATACAATCTTTTCCGAATAGCTGTAGAAAGAAAAATACGTGATAAAGGAAGCAATGACAAAGACAACGCTAAACGTAAGAGACGATATTAAAGTAAATCTATTGCGTATTTTCATGATTCTTCTTTAAGCATATATCCTGTTCCTTTTATGGTATGGATAAATTTATGGTTTTGCTCAATTTTGTTTCTTAAATAAGAAATATAAACATCAACAACATTCGTATTGTTATCGTAATTAATGCCCCAAACGGCATTTAAAATCTGTGTTCTCGGTATTACTTTGTTTCGGTTTTCTAATAAATACAAGAGCAGTTTATATTCTCTTGGTGATAAATCGATGAGTTTGTCATTTTCGGTAACTTTATGTTCTTCAGGATTTATGGTTAAAGTTCCTAATTTGTATAAGGTTTCTACTTTGTCGTAGTTGAATTTGGTTCTGCGTGTAAGCGCGTTGACTCTCGAAATTAATTCTTTAAAATGAAACGGTTTCACCAAATAATCATCGGCGCCAGAATCTAAAGCGGTTACTTTATCATCAGTATCGCTCAAAGCGCTTAACATTAAAACAGGTGTATGATTTTTTTTGAAACGCATAAGTTTCACCAACTGAATTCCGTCAATTCCCGGAAGCATAATATCCATTAAAATAATGTCCCAAATATCCTGTTGAATGAGGTCTCTTGCAATCTCGCCCGTTTCGGCCAGATGCACCGTAAAGTTGTTTTCCTCCAAACCTTTTACTATAAATTCGCTGATGCGTTTATCATCTTCAATGAGTAAAACATTCATAAATGGTATATTATAATGGTTGCTGTTTTGATTAAAACGGAAATGCTTTAATCTTCTGATAAGTTGTTTTCAAAAAATAAGGATTACCAAAAATAGCAATTATTTTTTTGAACCATATAAGGTCATATAAGTTATTGAAGTTTTTTATTGAATTGCCTCCTGCTTTAGCTGGAGGTTTGAAAGATTTTCATCCTAATAGGGCTTTAGCCAAAATGCGTATTTTTTGGCTAAAGCCATTTTTGTGCTTGATCAAATGAATCTCCATCTAAAGATGGAGGCAATTGATTTTTTAAATCTGCAAAAGAGAATTCCGGAGGAATGAGATATTTATAGATTCATAAAACATACCGTACCAAAAGCTCCAGCGGAGCGACATAATTTATACAATCATTTCTTCAGCTTTCACGGTATAAAATAATAAACCAAATTGATAGGAGTTTTATATAATTTCAGTTTAATCTTTAATAAAAATTTGATTTTCAATTAATTAACTTTTATTAAAGAAAGCTTTAACAGCGTCTGTTTCCGCTGGCTGTTTGAAATAACTAATTTTAACTTAAATCAAAATTAATAACGTTTTAAATACTTAAAATTATGAAAAAGAATATCGCCATAATAGCAACAAACGGTTTTGAAGAATCAGAATTAGCATCACCAAAAGCCTATCTGGAAGAGCAAGGTTGGAATGCAGATATCGTTAGTTTGAAATCTGGAACAATCAAATCTTGGAAAGACGGAAATTGGAGCAAGGAATACAATGTTGATGTCGTATTAGATCAGGCAAATGAGGCAGATTACGATGCTTTGGTTATTCCAGGAGGAGTTATAAATCCAGATTTATTGAGAAGAGAAGAAGCTGCAGTAAATTTTGTACGTTCCTTTTTTGAAAGTAAAAAACCAGTAGCCGCTATTTGTCACGGGCCTCAAATTCTGGTAGATGCTGATGTTTTAGAAGGTCGAAAAGTAACGTCGTTCTTCTCTATTAAAAACGATTTGAAAAATGCCGGAGCACAATGGGAAGATTCAGAAGTAGTCGTAGACAACGGATTAGTAACCAGCCGAAACCCAAATGATTTACCCGCTTTTAATAAAAAAATGGTGGAAGAAATTAAAGAAGGAATTCATGAGCGCCAGAGAGTCTAAAAAAGAAATTTCTATTTAGATTTATCAAATTATAGAAAAATGCAGGATCATATTTTGGTCCTGCATTTTTTATTAAATAGCCACTAGTTTTAACTAGGGGATTAAAAGATTCAATAGTAGTAAGGCTTTAGCCAAAACACGCATTTTGGCTAAAGCCTTACTATAGTTCCTTATTTATACCTCCAGCTAAAGCTGGAGGCAATTGATTCTTTTAATTAATTGAGGATCAATCTTTGCGTTCCTCTGGTTGAAACCAGAGGCTATGTTTTAAAATGATTGTGGAGTTTCGACTTCGCTCAACCTGACAAATGTTTACGTGCAGTTTGTCATCCTGAGGAACGAAGGATCACACGCGCATATCGACAAAGATTGTCGATTTAGTTTGCGGGGCTTCTCCCGAAGCCTCGGGATCGCTCAGCCTGACAAAGGCGTTCAATTTGTCTATTCGTTTAGTTTGTCATTTCGACCGAAGGGAGAAATCTCAACAAGTAGCTCGACAAAGATTGGCGATTTAGTTTGCGGAGTTTCTCGCGAAGATTTCTCCTTACGTCGAAATGACAAAAATGCGATAAATACCTCCTGAAATATAGATTTCTTATATTTGATAAAAGCAACATATTAATTGAAAGAAAAATCTTTCTTTTTAAAAAGTTTTCTTACATTTGAAGTTCTTAAATCTTCACATTAAGACAACATAAAATTTGCCCTCGTGCTATGTAGTAAAGCTCCGAAAGGACTTTGACGCCGTGAAGAAGCGTAAGACTACTAAGGCATGAGGGTTTTTCTTAAATTCTTCACTTTATGAAAACAAACACCCTTTCCCAAGAAGCCGAAACAAGGCTGATTGATTTTTTTAACCATATTATAGATCCCGAAGATATGGCTAAAATCTTAAGACAAGTAAATTGCATTTTAGCTCTCGGCGTAATGCGACAACACGAAACCCTCCAAATTGGACTAACCAATTTTGAAGACAATTATTATTGGCTCAATGAATTGGCGGAGATTTTGAATCCTTATTTGAGTGAGGACTAGGATATGTCTAGTCCTGAAAAAGTGATACAGGATTAATAAAAAATAAAAATACAATTTTAGACAGTAGTAAACTCATGTTTACTGCTGTTTTTTGTTTTATAAGTCCTCATTTTAATTAAATTTTGACTGTGCATCTGATTTGGAGTAAGCATATAGTTTGAATAATGAGGTCTGATTTCATTATAAATGTTAATAGCTTCTTTTACAAGTTTTTTCATGATCTCTACTTTTTGACTGTATTTGTCAATGGTAAACTCCTGTTTTAAAATTCCATTAACCCTTTCTGCAACTGCATTTTCATATGGGTCTGAATTTTGTGTCATACTACATATGATCTGGTTTTTATTAAGTTGTTTTTGGTATTCCTTAGCACAATATTGAATACCTCTGTCGGAATGATGTATTAGTGGCAAATTTTTGTTGTTTCTATTACAAAGAGCCATTTTTAAAGCCTTCAGAATGCTTTCTGTATTCATGTTATCAGCAACATTATAGCCCATGATCTTTTTAGAATAAGCATCTGTGACTAAACTCAAATAACAGGGATTATCTCTTTTTCCTATATATGTGATATCAGACACCCAAACTTGTTCTGGTCTGCTAATTTCTAAATCTAAAAGCTGATTTTGATATTTCCTAAATCTATGATGTGAGTTAGTTGTTACATGATACTTTCGTTTTGGCTGTATCAATAAATGATTGGCTCTAAGTATATCAAAGAATTTATCTCTTCCTATTTTCATTAATTGAAGCTTATCCAGCAAAAGATAATATAGTTTTCGAGCACCTATTCTGGGCATTATCTCTCTGATATTATCTACCATCAAAATGACTTGCCTGGCTTTGTTTTCTTTGGATGCTCTTCTTTTGATTTTTCGATAATAAACCTGTCTGTCTATCCCGAACAAATAACAGGTAAATGCTATTGTTTTTTGTTCTTTTGCTCTGAAGTTGTCGATTGTTCGGGTGGAGAGTTTTTTCGTATATCGATATGATATTCTTTCTCCGCTAAATCAATCATCATATCAAACAAGATCGCTTTTTTGTCTGCCACATATGCTTGCTTCTCCAAAAAAGCCTTTTGCTTTTCTAATAACCTGACTTGAGCTTCAAGCTCCATGATTTTCTGTTCTGCTGTCTTTGGCATATTTAAAAGGGATTGGTTCTCCCAATCAAAGTTACCAAATTTACGTAACCATACTACAACAGTTTTTCTGCATTGGATGCCATATTTCTTTGTGGCTTGAGTGGCTGTGAGCTGTCCTTGTTCTATTGCTTGGACAATTTGTAATTTAAAAGACATAGAATAGTCTTTTTGAGTTCGCTTCACATAATTTGAGCTTTCTTCCATAACGATTTTTTTTATGTATCGCTATTTCAGGACGGGACAATATTTAAAATGAAAAACCTCGATTTTTTAAGGTCGAGGTTTTTTTAGTTAATTCTTTTTAAAAATTCAATATTGAGAGATAATTTTCCCAGAATTTTTTTTTACTAGATTTTGAAGATTTTTGAAAAGATGTTTTTTGTATTCTTTTGTAAAAAATAAATCTTCAAATAAATAATCATTATTTAAATAATATAAAGAAGAAATACAGACTGTCTTACTATCGATATCATTATTTTGAACTTTTGATAAAGTATTTCTAATAAAGCAATTTCCGTCAAAATAACATTTATAAAATCGGTCATCAATGTTGTTGTTTAAGAGTAAATCAAAAAGTATAAAACTTTTTATTTTATAGTCTCTTAATTCAGTTTCAACATTTGAAATGTATTCGTGAAGTCTTGACATATCAGTACTAATCAATATAAAATTATACTGATTGTCATTAATCTTTTTTAGTATGTAATTGTTATTCTCCATTACTAATTTAAACAATCATAACAATCATCAATTATTGCTAAAGATGTTGCTATAATATTGTTTGCTTCTTGCAAAGATACAACTTTTGAACTAATTATATCTTCATCAATATGAAATAGACTGTGTCTGTGTATATTATAGTATTTATAGAGGTTGCAAATTTTATTTGCGATTCCAATATTATTAAGCTCTTTTTCAAATTCTGTCTCTAAAATATATCTCCCATTTTCTTTGACAATAAATTTGCCAAATCCTTCTTTATAATCAACTATTTTACCATTTTTTAAAAATATTTGCTTTAGTATGCCTTCAATTGCTCTTAAAATTGGATATGCAAAAGTTGAATAATCTTCTAATTGCACATCTATTTTTTGTAATGCAAGACAAGGTGTAATAATAATCTTTAATTTGTCTTCAATTAAATGAAATGCATTTGGGAGTTTAGCTTCTAGTTCACCTCTTATATCAGCTGTTGTGAGGTTAGTTTCGTAAAAAGTTAATTGTTGTTGTATGATTTCGTCAAAAGCCATAAACTCAGATAATACTTCTATTATTTCGTTAAACAATAACATTGGCTTACCTTGAACTTGAAAAGCATTATTAGAATGTTTAGTAATAACAATTTTGTCGCCTTGTTTTCCTCTTATTTTAATGATTGTTTTTTTACCGTCAGTAATTTCTTCATCTATAGCATTGCCGTATTCAATTAATATCTCAACCAGAGCTTCAAAATCTTCATTTCTTATAGATTTTATATAAAAACTATGGGATTTAAAATCTTTAATTGCACTTATTTTTACAATTTCCTCAGCTATTTTTTTTGATAGTTCTTGATTTTGACCAACTCCAAAAAATAAGGTAGTTGTTCCATCATTATTTTCGTAAATATTTAATTGAGCCTGTTTTTCTCCGGTTTTTATAAATTTACAAATTTTTAAATTACCTGGCTTATCTTCTACTGTATATCCATATATTTTAGATAAATCATTTGTAATGTAGTTTCTGTACGATTCTCTGTTTAAATTGAGTTTTTTCATATTTTTCAATATTATCTAATAATATATTTTTCTAAAGAATTGATTTAAAATTTAGTGAATTTTATTGCTTTTAGAGGGATGTATTCCTCATTACCGTTGTTATATACTATTTCTGTACGTTTAGCTTCTATTGTAATAGGAAAAAGTTCTTCTTCTGTTTGAAATAATATATTAAAAGGAGCGTTTTTCAATCGGAATATTATCTTTTCCCTTAAATCTTCAGGGACAGCATCAATAAACTCATTAAATTGAGTGGAGCTAAAATCCAACGACACACTAAATTCTTGATCAAAAGAGACAACTGAAAAAATGGTATATAAATCATCGTTAATTTTATGGATTCCTTGAACCATTGATGGAACGAAAAAATAAGGCGTTTCTAGATCATTATCTAGTTTTGAAAGATGTATTCCTAAATCAGGAATAAAAAATTTTAAGAAAGGTTTTTCTAAATGTAAAGGGCTCAAAATTTCTTGAACACTCGCCCAATTTTGATCGATATCTTCAATATTAATACTTAATAATGGTTCTGTCTCACTTATATGAAAAACTGTTAATTTTCGTCCATTACATAAAGCATATATTTTACTTCTAATTTCTGGATTTATAGCATAACTATATGCTTGCTCTACGTTCCCACTCTTTAAAATATTTTCATTTGGAGATTTAGCATCTAAAATCCATTGAAAGCCATTTTCTGTTTCAAGTATATAGTCTGGAACAATGTTTATTTTTCTTTGTGTTGAACCTATATTAACGAATGGATGAATTAAGGAAATTCCTCTTCTAATTTTATTATTTCCAGTTGAGCTATATCCTAATCTTTTTAAAATAGGCATTATTATATCTTCTCTTACGGAATCTTCTTTATAGTCGGAATTATTTAAAATTTTAAAATCTAAGTTGTCAAACATAATTCATTTTAAGTTGAGATGGTGAAACTATTTTCCAAAAATATTATTTTACATATTTCAACAACCACGTATTTTTACCTGATTTATTAAACAAAAAAAAAGGACAGTCCTTCCAATTAAAGAAGAACTGCCCTTTTAGGCAAATTTTTAAATTTGCATTCCTTAAGAATGCGTACAGTTTTTGGTAATCACTAAAATGAAGACTAAACGCAGGTTATTCGTTTATGACATCGCCTTCCTTAGTTTCTTCGCTGGCAATTTTTACCAGTTTATCGTTTGGAGTTAAATCGCCGAAAATTTCAATTTTATCTTCGATTTCTCTTCCTTTTTTAATGTCAACTCTTGTGGCTTTGTGGTTTACCACTTTCACCACATATAAACCTTCAGCAGAATTTACCACCGCCGATTTTGGTACTACAAATGTGCTGTCTTTCGCGTTAAGCGGTAAAAGAACTTCGGCAACCATTCCAGGCAATAAATTTCCTTTGGTGTTGTGAACGTCCATTTCGACTCTTTCAGAACGAAGTTTTAAATCTAAAGCGCCAGACATTCTGGTAATTTTAGCGGTAAAAGTTTCTGGTAACGATTTTACATTAAAACTCATTTCGTCGCCTGGGTGTAAATATCCTGTGTACAATTCCGGAACCGAAACCGCCAAACGCAATTTGCTTTGCTCCTGAATCGTTAATAAAGGCAAATCTGATCCTTTTCCTGCTGGGCCAACAAATGTACCTAAATTCACATTTCTAGCCGCTACAACACCATCAAATGGCGCACGAATTTCAAGATAACCTCTCATAATCGCAATTTCTTTATGAGCCGCAATTGCCGCTTGAAGTTGTGCGTAATCAGAATTCTTTTTACCGCTTGCCATTTCTAAGTCGTTTTTAGAAATCGTTCCTTCAACCTTGCTCGTTTCATACAAACGGTTGTAAGTGCTTTTGCTGGTTGCGTAAATCGCTTCCATAGATTTCAATCTCGATTCGGCAGCAGCCAATTGCGAACTGATTTCTGGTGCTTCTAAAACGATTAAAAGCTGTCCTTTTTTTACTTTCGTACCAATATCAACTTTCAATAGTTTTACGAAACTGCTCACTTTTGCGTACAAATCAACTTGTTGGAAACCGGTTAATTCGGCTGGTAAACGCAATTCTGTTGTTAGTTTTTCTTTCGCTAAAGCGAAAGTTTCTACTTTAGGTTCGATTTCCGCTTTAACCGTTTCTTCTTTTTTAGAATTACAGCTGTTCAGAAAAAATACTGCTGCTAGAAACAGCGGGCTATATTTTATAATTTTAGTGTTCATTTTTTGGTTTTAATGATGAGATATAATGGATGCTTTCTTCGTCTTCAGGATCTAAAGAAACAGATTGTGTCGATGTTTTTTCTTGTGCCCACGCAAATATCTGCGGAAGGATTAATAATACGGCAAAAGTAGAAAATAATAATCCGCCAATAACCGCTCTTCCTAACGGAGAAACCTGATCGCCTCCTTCGCCGTGACCAATTGCCATTGGCAACATTCCCGCAATCATCGCAACCGAAGTCATGATAATGGGACGAAGACGCAACGCAGCCGCTTCACGCGCAGATTCTAAGGCATTTCCGTTTATTTTTCGAAGCTGTTCGGCATTCGTAACCAAAAGAACGGCGTTGGCAATAGAAACTCCAACCGACATGATGATTCCCATATACGACTGTAAATTCAACGTTGAACCTGTAAGCGTAAGCATTAATAAAGATCCTAAAACTACGGCAGGAACTGTTGTTAAAATAACCAACGAAACTTTAAACGATTGGAAATTAGCGGCCAACATTAAGAAGATTACGAAAACGGCAACCAATAACCCCGTTTGCAAACTGCTTAATGTTTCAGTCAATACAGTACTTAGTCCAATTGGCGTGATAAACAAACCACGAGGTAATTCGCCCAAGGCACTAATTGTTTTGCTCACATCTTTTGATGCCGTACCTAAATCGGTTTGGTAGATGTTTGCCGTAACGGTAATGTATGGCATGGCCCTAAATTGTCATTTTCACCGCTTACAAATCCCGGTGTAATTTTGGCAACGTCGCTTAAAACAGGACGAAGGGAGTTTTTTAATACCGGAATTTCTCCAATATCAGTTTTGCTTTTCATTTTGTTTAATGGTACTTGAACCTGAACAGAATACGACAATCCTGCTTTTTCATCAACCCAGTTATTTTTTTCGGTATAACGAGAAGATGAGGTTGAAGCCACCAATGAACGTGAAATATCATTCATATCAACTCCTAATTCAGCCGCACGAGTTCTGTCAATATCAATATTCATTGCTGGATAATGAATTGGCTGACCAATCTGTACGTCTCTGAAATACGAAATCGCTTTTAACTTGTCTACAATTTGAGTCGCGTATAATTCGTTTTTCTTTTTGTCTTTTCCGGCAACTCGAATCTCAATTGGAGTAGGAGAACCTTGGCTTAAAACTTTATCCGTCAATTCGATTGGCTCAAAAGAAAGTTTCGTATCAGGCAATACCTTTTTAAGTCTTGCTCTAAACTCATCTTTAAAATCGTCCATGTCTTCATGATAGTCTTTTAAACTCACTTGGAAAACCGCTTCGTGAGAACCTGCCATGAACAAATAAATCGGGTTGATCGAGAATAGAGAAGGGTGTTGGCCGACATATACAGATGTGATTCCGATATGATCTTTACCCACCATTTTCTCCAATTCTTTTAAAACAACTCTGGCTTGTTCTTCGGTTCTTTCCAAACGCGTTCCGTCAACCGCACGCATTCTCAACTGAAACTGACTTGAATTGGTTCTTGGGAAAACGTCTTTTCCGATAAAAGTAAGAAATACAATCGCCAGAATAATTGATCCTGTTAGATAAATAATAGTCGTTGCTTTTTTATGAACAAACAAACGATCTAAAGTTCGCATGAAACGATTTCTGAATTTTTCGAAACCGCTTACTTTTCCGTCGTTGTTGAAATCTTCTCTTTCAACCAAATCTTTTTTCTGACCAATTAAATTTTGCTCAGACTCAGGTGTCAATCCGCAGGCGTTAAATTCTGCTTCGTCGTCTGTGATATTGGGTGCATGTTCGTGTTTTTCATGACCTTTCATCATCCAGTTTGCCATTACAGGAACAAAAGTCTGCGAAAGCAAGAATGAAATAACCATTGAGAATCCAATCGCCAAAGCCAAAGGCAAGAACAATGCTCCCGGAATTCCGACCATGGTAAAGGCTGGCGCAAATACGGCTAGAATACAAAGAAGGATCAATAATTTAGGTAAAGCAATTTCTTGACACGCATCCCAAATGGCGAGTGCCTTGGGTTTTCCCATGTCGAGATGCTGGTGAATATTTTCGATGGTTACGGTACTTTCATCCACCAAAATACCAATTGCCAAAGCCAATCCTGAAAGAGACATTAAGTTAATCGTCTGTCCGAATAATTTCAGGAATAAAACTCCAGAGATAATAGAAATCGGAATCGTCATAATTACGATTAATGCTGCACGGCGGTCACCCAAGAATAATAAAACCATTAAACCAGTTAGAACCGCACCGATAATTCCCTCTGTAATCAAACTTTTAACCGAGTTGATTACATAAACCGACTGGTCAAATTCGTACGTAATGTTTACATCTTCAGGAAGCGTACTTTGAATTTTAGGAAGCTCTTTTTTCAATTTCTGAACCACATCCCAAGTCGAAGCGTCACCCGCTTTTGCAATACTGATATAAACCGAACGTTTTCCGTTTACTAATGCGTAACCTGCCGTGATATCGGCACCGTCTTTTACATTGGCAACATCGCCTAATTTTAAGTTCTGAACTCCGCCTTTGAATAAGGGAATCTGTTCAAAATCTTTAATTTCTTTAATCGTATTATTGGTTGGCGTAATATAGTTTTTGTCGCCCATACGTACGTTACCAGATGGAGCCGTTTGGTTGTTTAAACGAATCGCTTCCACGATTTGATCTGGCGTCATATTATGAGAACGCAATAAATCTGGATCTACGTTTACCTCAATAGTTCTTGGACTTCCTCCAAATGGAGCTGGAGATAATAAACCAGGAATCGAAGTAAAAGAAGCACGAACATAAACGTTGGCCAAATCCTGTAATTCGTTGTTTGAACGTATTTTACTGCTCAAAACCAATTGTCCGATTGGCAGTGAAGAAGCATCAAAACGAATGATAAACGGAGGCTGTGTTCCCGGAGGGAAAACCGCTTGGATTCTGTTGGAAAGCGCACTTAACTCGGCAGCCGCCTGAGCCATGTTGGTTCCTTCATAATAGGTTAATTTCATAATCATTAACCCTTGAATATTTTTAGTTTCTACCGATTTGATACCATTCGAAAAAGGTAAAACGTTTACGTAGTTTTTGGCAAAATAAGCCTCCATCTGGTCTGGCGTGTAACCTCCAAACGGATGCGCGATATAGATAACCGGCAAATTCATTTTGGGCAGAATGTCTACCTTAATGTCTTTGATGGCACCAATTCCGAAGAAAAATAGACCCGCAACCAATACTAATATGGAGATGGGTTTGCGGAGTGCAAAACGTATTAAATTCATTAGGATTTATAATTAAAATTCATTTATAAATAAGTCAAAATTTCCTGTTGCAGCGACTTTCAATAAGTACGATTGCCACACATTGTTATTGACAATATCTCGATCGATTTCAGCGCGATTTAAAACATACATCGTTTGTGTTAAATCAGTCAAATCAGTTAAACCGTTTTTGTATAAAGTCGATTTCTGTACATAAGCTCTTTTTGCCGCATCAACTTGAATAGGCGCTTCGGCATAATTTTCTAAAGTAATTTTGATCTTATCTTCGGCAAAATTCAATTGCGATTTCAATTCTCTATCGGCCTGATTGTATTCTTCCTGCAATGCCTGAGAAACAAATTTCTGAGCGCTAACTTGTTTGCTTGATCTAAAAGGAGTGGTTAAATTCCATGTAATTCCAACACCGACCAAATAATTAGTACGATCCGGATTTACGCCATCCCAATAATTTCTGCTAAAAGCATTTTGGTCTGTAGCATAAGTATTTTCAAATCCTGAAGCTCTGGTTTGCAAAACACCAAAAGCACTCATGGTCGGATAATAAAATCTCTTATACAATTTAACCTGCTGGTTGCTGTAATCGATTTTCGTTTTATAGAATTGCAATAAAGGATGAAGACTATCTGTAGAAGCTTCTTTTGTTACTAATTCCTTCGGAATCTGAGTTACAAATAAAGTATCTGTAACGAAATCCTGAGGCGCAACGCCCATTAAATCAACTAATTTGTTGTTTTGTTCTTTAACGAAGTTTCTAGCAAGGTTTAAAGCAATTTTAGCTTTAGAAACTTCGGCTGTAGCCAAAGTAGAATCGACTCCTGCCAATAATCCGTTTTTAACTCTCGCTGCAGCAGTCTTTTTGAAAACTTCTGCACGATCTAAATTCTTTTGCTGTGAAATCACTAATCTCTGGCTCGCCAATAGATTGAGATAAGCAGCCGAAATTTTGATTTCCTGCTGGAATTTTTCCTGCTGTAAATCTTTTTCTTTAGCCTGAACATCAATTTTAGATAAATTGATTTTTTCCTGTGTTTTTCCGAAAGTGAAAAAATCCCAGTTCATGTTGACTAAATAAAGTGCGCCAAAAGCCGAGTTCCAGTTTTGTTCTGGTAACGGAAGTCCTGATGAAGCAACTCCTAAACCTCCAAAACCATAAAGCGGTTCCGTTTTGTCCGTTTACAGTTCCGTAATCCTGCTGTGCCGATAAATTTAAGTTCGGCAGATAATCACGTCGAGATTGTTTTAGAGTCTCTTTTGATGCATTGGTGTAATTGTTTTTTGCTCGGATAGAACCGTAGTTTTCAAGACCTATCTTTAATGCTTCTTTTAAAGACAGGGTTTGAGCATAACCGATTGAGGCAAAAATCAATAAAAATAATAAGGTAATTTTTTTGAAATACATAAACTCAAGGTGTGAATAGAAATGTTTTTGAAGCAACAAATTTATTTCTCTTATACTGATAAAAGTCAGGTTAAGTGATGTACTGCACTAGTAAATGACGAATTGAATTGGTCATTTTTTGAAAAAATTAATTAAATATTTGTTCGTACTTTGTAAACTATTTCAAAATTAAGAATGAACAAAAAAATTGATAACATACTGGATAACAAATGGTGGCAGGAGGTTGCTGTTGTCCTTTTCTCCTTTACAATATATACCCTAAAAAATGATTGGATGTTATTTAGTTCATTCATTTCTATTGCAATGGGTATATTTTTCTATTGCGTTTTGTACATGCATGCCCAGTTTAATCGCTTTTTTCTGCTTCCTATTTTATTCAAAGCAAACAAACCTTTTACCTATATCATTTTAACGCTTTTTGGAGTTTTTGTATTTTCTGTCATTTTGTATGAAATTACAAGGATGGATATGTTTGCCAAATGCCATTTGTATCAAAACTCGCATCAGAGAAGTTATGCGTACCAATTGGCGAGTGTTTTAGGAACTTTGGTCTGCATTCTGAGTCCGATTATTGTCTTTAAGTTTTATCGTATTCACAGAAAACAAACCGATGCGGCTTTATTGTTCAATCAAATGCAATTAAATTCATTGAAAGGACAATTAAATCCGCATTTTTTGTTCAATACTTTTAATACACTGTACGGTATCAGTCTGGAATTTCCAGACAGAACGCCAGATTTAATTATGAAGGTTTCGCAGTTAATGCGTTATCAATTAGAAAGCAATAGTAAACAATGTGTTTCTTTAGAAGACGAACTCGAATTTATAAACAGTTATGTTCAGTTGGAAAAAGAACGTGTTGGTTATCGCTGTGATATTACTTTTGACAGTACGGTAGACAAAGATTATACGTATAAAATTTCGCCAATGCTTTTAATCGCGTTTATAGAAAATGCATTTAAACACGGAACTTGCGCTATTGAAAACTGCTTTGTAAAAATTGCTATTAAAGTTGAAAATGGATTGTTGCATCTTCATGTTACCAATTCAATTCCGAAGAAAAATGATGTGATTTCGACTAAAATTGGTTTAAAAAACACGATCGAACGTTTGAATTTAATTTATGGAAAAGATTATAAATTAGATATTCAGGACGATAAAAAGACTTACATTGTTGATTTAGAAATACAGCTAAAAAAGTTTGTAGGATGAGAGAAGCAAAAAGATGTATTATAATTGATGATGAACCCGCTGCACATTATGTTCTGGCTAATTACATTAAACAGAACCCGCAGTTAGAATTGGTTTTTCAAGGCTATAACGGCATTGAAGCGATGAATTACCTCAGAGAGAATTCAGTCGATTTAATGTTTCTGGATATCAATATGCCTGAAATTTCAGGAATGGAATTGCTTAAAATTCTTCCAACGCATCCCAAAACTATTTTAACTACAGCCTATTCTGAATTTGCATTGGAAAGCTACGATTACGGCGTGATTGATTACTTATTAAAACCAATCTATTTTCCAAGATTTCTAAAAGCAATTGACCGTTTTTTTGCTACCGAAAATTCAAAGCAAAAGACAGAAGAAACTGTAAACTCAGTAAGTGTAAAAGTTGATGGTTATTTAATGGAAATTGAATTGGAACCAGCTTTTGTATGCGCAGAGTTTTGGTAATTACGTAAAACTTCACACCATCAAAAGAACGTATCTGGCTTCTATCACGACAACAGAGTTTGAAAAATGTCTTCCTGAAAAAAGTTTTATGCGCATTCATAAATCGTACATCGTAGCGCTGGATAAAATTGATGCAACAGAAAAAGATTTTGTGGTCATTAAAAACGAAAGAATCCCAATCGGAATTACGTATAAAAGAGAACTAACAGACCGATTAAAAAAGCTAGAATTGTAATCTAAAGCTTTGATTTTAAAGGCGTTTTTCGTACAGATGAAAAATGTTAATTTCTTCATGTTATCTTAATGAAAAAGTAGTACTTTTAATACGTTATTAAAGTCTAATTTAAAAAATGAAACTATGAAAAACGTGCTTTTGTCTTTTACTTTTTTATGCAGTAGTTTTTTAATTGCGCAGGAGGGAACCAATATGAAAAAAGTGGTCACGCCTCCAGAAAAAATCCGATTTGCTTTTGAAAGGGAATATCCGGGAAAAGTACCAGTCTGGTCGGAAGAATATGTTGGTGACGACGCAGATGAGATCAGGTATGAAGCGCGATACAATGTAGATGACAGAACCAAAGCAGTAGCGATTTACGATAATCTCGGAAACATGAAAGCGTATGAATTGCAGATCCCGTTTAAACAGCTTCCTATAAAAGCACAGTCGTATTTAAAAAAAAATTATAAAGCAAAAGCGATTCTAGAAATTGCAATGGTGGTAGATGATAAGAAAAAAACAACCTACGAAGTCGGTGTAGAAAAAGATACTAAATTTTATGATATTGTTTTTGACGCAGAGGGAGGTTTTAATGTCTCTGTAGAAAAAAACTAAAACGCTTTACTAATTCAAATATTATTTGAAATGACAAACCCGATGAGTTTTTGGTTACTTATCGGGTTTTGTTTTTTTTTAGGTTTCAAGTTTCAAGTTTGAAGTTTCAAGTTTCAAGTTGATATTCTTTGTGTGTTTTAACCGCAAAGAGCGCAAGGTTTTTTCTAAGCTTTATGTTATATAAACGCAAAGTTCGCAAAGCTTTGTCTATAAAATTTGCGAACCTTGCGTAAACCTTGGCATTCTTTGTGTGTTTTAACCGCAAAGAACGCTAGGTTTTTTTCTAAGTTTTATGTTTATATAAACGCAAAGTCCGCAAAGCTTTACGTAAAAAACTTTGCGAACCTTGCGTAAACCTTTGCGCTCTTTGCGGTTAAACCTGAAGCTTGGAATTTGGAATAACCGCAAAGAGCACAAGGTTTTTTCTAAGCTTTATGTTATATAAGCGCAAAGTTCGCAAAGCTTTGTCTATAAACTTTGCGAACCTTGCGTAATCCCTAGCGTTCTTTGCGGTTAAATCTGAAGCTTGGAATTTGGAATTTTAAATTTGGAATTTTTATAACATCATTCCTCCAGAAACTTCAATTCTTTGAGCATTTACCCATCTTGCATCTTCGGTACATAAAAAGGCAACAACACCGCCAATATCATCAGGAAGACCAACTCTTCCTAAAGCCGTTACAGAAGCAATTTGTTGGTTCATTTGCTCATTGTCGCGAACAACTCCGCCACCAAAATCAGTTTCGATAGCGCCAGGAGCCACAACATTGGCTCTAATTTTTCTTGCACCCAATTCTTTTGCCTGATATTTGGTTAAAGTTTCAATAGCTCCTTTCATAGAAGCATAAGCTGCATAACCAGGAAATGAAAATCGTGCTAAACCTGTTGAAATATTTACGATTCCGCCACCATCATTCATCACGTTTAATCCTTTTTGAGTCAAGAAAAATCGAACCTTTAAACTGAATATTAGTCAATTGATCAAATTCAGCTTCGGTTGTTCCAATGAAAGAATTGTGAATTCCAATTCCTGCATTGTTTACTAAAAAGTCAAATTTGTCTGTTTTGAATGTGTTTTTTAAAGTTGCTTCTACTTCTTTAAAGAAAGAATCAAAAGTTCCAGATTCCGCTACGTTCAATTGCAATGAAGCCGCTTTTTGACCTAAACTTTCAATTTCTTTTACTACTAAATCAGCTTCTTCTTTTTTACTGTTGTACGTGATAATTACATCAAGTCCTTTTTTTGCAATTGCAATTGCCATGTTTTTCCCTAAACCTCTGCTACCGCCTGTAACTAGAGCTATTTTTGTATTTACTGCCATTTTTTTAATTGTTAATTGTGAATGGTTAATTGTGAATTATTTACTGTTTGTTGTCAGTCTGAGCAGAGTCGAAGACCTTTTAAGGTAATAATGTCCTTCGACTTCGCTCAGGAGGACAAATCGTTGAGTTTATTATTTAAACACATAGAAACATAGATTTTATTTCTCTTTTAAAAGACTATAAAAAGAAACTAGTTTCTAACACATAGCTATGTGTTTTATTAAAAGTGAAACGCCTTTTTATTAACTCCAAAAATCTATGTTTCTATGTGTTTAAATTAAAACTACGGATGCATTGCATTAAAATGATTTCTCAATTCTTCTGCGCTTGCGTTTAATCTGGTTTCGCTTGTGCCGAAGGTCAATTCCTGTTTGCCTTCTTTTAGCTGTTCGAAAATAGATTCGATGAAACTGCTTACGCTTGGATGTGCATCGTGAAGACCGATTCCGCCTAAATCGGTATTTAAAGCTGGTGGAATAATTTCTACTACTTCAATATTTTTTTCTTTTAATAAATGACGAAGCGAAAGTGTAAACGATCTTAAAAATGCTTTTGTAGCCGAATAAACTGGAACTTTTGCAAAAGGAGAAAAGGCTAATCCAGAAGTTACATTCATCACTGTTTTTAGCGATGGCAACTGAATAAATAAGGAAGTTAAATGCAAAGTAGCTTCAATATTGGTGCTGATTTCAGCTTTCATACTTTCGTAGAAATTAGCATCAGTAACCGAAACCCATTTTTGAATTCCTGCATTATTGATTAAAACGTTTAAATCAGGATGATTTGCAGCAATCCATTCGTAAAGAGCGATTCGTTCTTGTTCTATAGATAAGTCGCATACTTTAGTAATAATAGAAGGAAATTTTGCTTTTACGTCGTTTAAAACCGATTCTCTTCTGCCGCAAATGATCACGATATTGTTTTCTTGAATAAATCGTTCGGCAAGTCCAAGTCCGATACCGCTTGCACCGCCAGTAATTAAAATTTTGTTGTCTGATAAATTCATCTTTTCGTTCTTTTAATTTGATGAGACAAAGGTAGGAGCGAAGTAGAGTTGGGGAGTTGTAAATATCAAATGGATGTTTGCGAAATTCAAATCACGAGTGATAAATTCCAAAATTCAAATTCCAAATTCCAAAACGTTGTGTTAAACTTTGTCAAAGTTTCAAACTTTGACAAAGTTCTACGAAACCTGAAACCTGAAACCTGAAACAAAATTTAAGCTCTAAAAGCAATCGGCGTATAAGAAGTTTGTTTTTTAAAGAAATTAGAGAAATGCGCTAATTCTTCAAAACCAAGCGAATAAGCGATTTCAGAGATATTCCAATCGGTTTGTTTTAAAAGTATTTTGGCTTCGTTTGTCAGTCGGTTGCTGATTAATTCTGTCGTGGTTTTTCCGGTGTTTTCCTTTAGAACCTTATTTAAATGATTCACATGAACAGATAATCTTTCGGCAAAATCTTTCGCTGTTCTCAATTCTAATCGCTGATTTGGAGACTCAATAGGGAATTGTCTTTCTAATAATTCAGCAAACAAAGAAGAAACTCTTGCTGCCGAATTGTGTTTAGAATATAAAGCTGTAATAGGCTGTAATTTTTGTCCGAAGTGAATTAACTCCGCCACATAATTTCGAATCAAATCATACTTGTAAATATAATCCGAGTTGATTTCTTTCTGTATTTTGTTGAAAATCAATTCAACTTCTGAAACTTCTTCATCAGAAAGCTGAAAAATCGGATAACCGTCTGAAGCAAAAATTGGCAGTTCATCCAGATCAATTCCGCTTTTGTTTTTAGATAAAAATTCACTGGTGAAAACGCAAAATTGTCCGCCTTGATTGGTGTCTTGTGGTAAATAGTTATACGGAATTTTTGGAGTTGCAAATAGCAATCCCTGTTTTTCGATTTCGATTACTTTATCGGCATATTCCGCTTTGTTGTGACCTCTAATTAAACTTATTTTGTAATAAGCTCTTCTGTCATAGGGCATTCCAGGTTTTCCTTTCATACGTTCCAAAAGTTCTTTGATATCAAAAACATTAAAATGCCCGATTTCTTTCTGAATGTCGTTTGGCAATAAAGAAGTAGGATCAACAGTTGAGCCTTCGGTAATATCTTGGTAAAAGGAATCTAGGGATTTCATATTTGTAAATTGCGAAATTCAAATATACGAAAAAATGTTATGCGAATTTTTGCCACAAAGTCGCTAAGTCGCAAAGTTTTTTATGTTGTTGTGGGATTTGATTTGTATTGCGTTCTGGTTGAAACCATTAATTGCGTTTTTTTGCACTTGAGAAAATTATTAAAAAAATCTTTGTGCCTTAGTGCCTTCGTGGCAGAACAATTAAAACAAACTCCCCTGCACAAACTCAGGTTCTGGATTACTTCCAAAAGGAAAAGCATCAATCACAAAAAACTGTTTCACTTTGGGATCAAATTCTCTTAAAACAATTTCATTGCATTCAAATTGAATATCAATTGTGGTAAAAAGCTCAGAAGCAATTTTAAGATTTTCGGGAGTTAATCTTCGTCCTATTGATAGATGCGGGTTGTCGCTTTTTTTGAGTTTTAAAAACTTCAAAGTTTCATGAATCTTTTTCATAATCGGAACAAGATTTTTTTCTGAATCTTCGGTTACACCAATAAAAAAAGCGCCAGCATTCGGAAAAGAATCAAAGTGATTTAAAGACACTTCAAAAGGCGTAAAAGTATCCGAAACTTTTGAAAGCTTCTGCTTGATAGAATCGAATTGAGACTCGTCAATTGTAAACTCACAAATCGTAATATGCGCTTCAGAATTGCAGCTGTTGTACCAATCGATTTTGCTTTTCAAAAAGTCTTTCAATTTTTTAACAGGCTCTACTAATCCTTTAGAATAAAATACAACCGAATATGTTTTTTCCATAACTGAAAAATATTTTACAATTTTAAAATCGGAATTATGATTTTGCTGTCAGAATACCATTTTATTTGTAAAGGTTCTTTAGCATCAGCAATGGTTTCATCGCTCACATTTTTACCGGTACCGTAATTAACTTCCCAGTTTGGATTTTTGTTAGCTCCTAATACGATTACAATCGAACTTCCTTTTTCTAATTCTTTAGAAATTATAAAAGTTTGTTCAATGTCAATTGTTTCTATTTTATTAGGAGTCAATAATTGTCTTTTGGTTCTGTCTTTTGCAAAACTGGCTCTTTGCAAATTGTTGGTTAAAGCAAAATATTGACCTTTGGCTGTTTTTTCGTAAAGCTGTATTTCGACATCAATGTCTTTTTTGTTGATGCTTATTTTTAACGACGTTTTTAAGGAACCGCTTATTATAGTTGCATTTTCAAGAGGATCACTTTCAAAAACCAACAGATGTTTTTCGGGTTTAAAAATCGAATCTATAACTTTAGGAAAACCATTTACGTAGTCATCATTATAGATATTAATTTCAGATCGATCTGTAAAATCAACCGTTTGATTAATAGCAACGGCCTTTTTAGGAGCTGTTTTTTGTAAGGAGTATTTCGAATTGTTGCCGCTTAAATAAAAGGTTAGATTATCATTGTGCATTTTGTCTAACGAAGAAACACTTTTCCATTCATTTTTGCCCATAATTTCAAAGTTTACTTTATCCTTCAAAATTTCAGGACGTTTTGCACCTTTCAAAATATGGTCAAACCATTGAAAAATAATGGCATTAATTGGGATATTTGCCGCCTCATCGATAGTGTAACCTCCTAATTCTTTTCGAGGAGTGCCTTGCGAACCGCCATGATCATACGGCCCGATTATAAGATAATAATTATCGCTTTTATTATATTTTTGGTATTGATTGTAGTAATACATCGCCCCAAGCTGATCGTCATCGTAATAACCAGTTGTGCTTAAAATAGGAATATTAATATTAGCAAAAGCTTCTTTTTGAGGCGTCATATTCTGCCAGTAGCTATCATAAGCAGGATGTTCTAGCCATCTTTGAAACAAAGGGCAAGGATTGCCTTCAATTTTGTCTAAGGAACGGAAACTGGCTCCGGTTTTATAATATTGCGTAAAAACTTCGTCCCATTTTTTGCTGTTCAAAAAGCTATTGAGATCTGTTAATTTGGTATTGGCAACCAGATGAATCCATTTTAAAGCATAACTCATAAAAATGCCATTTTGCATCGGAAAATCAATTCCTGCACCAACAGAAACTAACGGTACAATTGTTTTTAAAGCAGGATGTACTTTTTTTACCGCGCTCCATTGGCTAAATCCTAAATAACTACCGCCGTATAATCCGATTTTACCATTGCACCACTGTTGTTTGCTAACCCAGTCCAAAATATGATACGCATCGTCGCCATCGTGTTCATAAGGTTCTATTGGATCATTGCTTAAACGTTTGCCGCGTGTATTGGCAACAAAACCCACATAGCCCATATTCGCAATTTCTTTGCAGTCGCTAACTTCATTTCCTGCATAGATATTATATTTCATTACCACAGGCTGTGGTTCAGATACATTTTTAAGTCTAACCATCGTAGCAGAAATTGTACTTCCGTTGGGCAATGTAATAATGATATCGCGTTCTATTATATAAGTATCGGCTTCGATTTTTGCAATTATTTTATGAGCAATAGAAAGTGTTTTGCTTAAAATCAAATAGCGAGAATATTGTCGGCACAATTGCGCTGCATTTTCTACACTTATGCTGTCATTATCTTGAACCGCTTTAAGCTGTGTTTCAAAATCTTTTTTAATGTCGGATAATTTTAATTCATAATATCCTTCTGCCCAGCTTTTTCCATCTGTATTTAATGTGTTGTATAATTTGTAAAACTCAGTTGTAAAAACTTTTTCAAAATCAGCTTTTGTTTTAGGTTCTTTTGATGCTGTTTTTCCATAAATTTTGTAAACAAACCCTAAAGGTCTATTGGCAATACTATCGCCTAAAATTTCCTGCGAATAGGTCACAAAAGTTTCATGCATTCCTTTAAAATCTCCTGCTACAGATTGTATTCTGGCATAATTATCTAAATAGGAAGCTTTGCTTGGATTTTTATAAAGTGGAAGTGCTTTTTTCGCAAGAAGCGGTATGCTTTTGCTAAGAGTTATACTGTCTTTGTAATTGCTTTTTTCGAAATAGATTTTTTGTGAAGTTCCTATTTGAAAGGAAAAACAAATTAATAAAAGAATGATGCTTTTTTTCATCTTAAGAAACTTACTTTTTGAGGTGTTGGTTTAAATTTGTGTTCTCAAAAATAGCATAAATTTCTTATAATCAATAAGTGGATTTTATTATATTTAAAAAAGAAAAATGTATGCTAAATCTTTCCTTTTAGATGCAATCGATGTAGAATTTCAGATTTCAATAAACCGCTTCCGCCACCAAAATGCTCAATGACTTCAACATTTGGCTGATTTTTTAAGCAGAAAGAAGTAAATTCTTTTTCGACATGATCTTCAATAGCAGAACTCAAAAGAACAATATCAATGGTATTATTTTGAAAGTATTCTTGTGCTTCTTTTTCATTATTAAAAGCTACGGCATTCCAGTTTTCATCTGCATTAACGAGACGAAGTAAAATAGCCAAAATAGCTTCGTTTTTTCCGAGTAATAAAAATTGCAGTTGTTTCATTTTTTTGAGGTTCTAAGATGCTAAAGTTCTGAGATTCTAATTATCTAATTAATCAATTACATACAAATGTAGGGAGGGTTTTGGAAAAAGAGACTTAATCTAGGATAAGAAATATTTTTTTTCGGCTCTTTTTTCAGGTTTTATGTATGAATTCGATATTTTATTATGCTAAAATTTCGTTAAAGTATATTTTGACAATATTTTGCAGTACAATAACTTAAGGTTTTTAATTGTAAATAATGTTGTTAATTTTTTGATGCAATGAGGAAAACCGTAAGGTATTCTCTTTTTAGGGCTTTACTTTTGGCATGTTGAAATTTAAAAACAAATGCTGTTTTTACCTTTTTTAGAATATCATTTTTTAGATTTTAACTAATTCATGTTTTTTGGAGAAACATTTTTTTTGAATTAAATTTTGACATATTCATTTGATCGTGGGTACTTGTATAAAAGTTTAGATTATACATTAATGTCTTATTTTAAGGGTTTTAAGAGGAAGTCGACGGACTGAATTTTAAAACCCTTTTTTTAGCATATAAATGAAAAGGCGAGAAACCAAAACTGAAGGATATCGGTATTGATTTTAAATTTCTGAGGAGAAAATCCGTAATAGTTTTTAAACGCGGCCGAGAAATGAGAAACGTCTTTATAACCGCATTTATACGCCGCTTCGCTTACCGTAAAGGCTTTGGCTTGAAATAATTCTTTGGCGTGCTCCATTCTAAGTTTAATGATGTAACTTTTTACAGTTGTTCCAAAACAAGCTTTAAAGCCTTTTTTTAATTTGAATTCGTTTAGAGAAATAAGTCTGGAAAGTTCAGGAAGAGTAGGGGTGTTGCGATAATCGTTTTCTAGTATTTTTTTTGCTTCTAAAAGTTTGCTGTAATCTTCTTCGTTGATATTTTCTGCTGGTAAAGGCTTGATAATTAATGTTTCGAGCTGATGAATAAGGAGCTCTTTAATTTTACTTTCGATATAAATTCTTTTTAAAAGACCTTCTCTTGTACAATTTTTTATCTCAGAAGTTACCCACTGAATTGCTGGTGTAAACGGAAGATATTTTGAGATTAAATAACCGGATTGCTTCTGAAGAATTTTTTTTGAAAATTTTTCATGCAGCTGCCAATCTTCGTTAATGATGTTATAATAAAACTCTTTAGAAAGAATAATCGAAAGATAGTTTACATTTTTGTGAGCTGGAATCTTAAATGATCCTTTAAAATTATTGGTGTAAAATATATTATGAGTATTTTCTTTAGAATACTTTTCGCTTTCCAATTGATCGATATGCGCTTCTATGTTACTGCTATAAATGAAATTCATAACAATTGATTCTTCGTCAATTTCAAAAAGAATAGTTTTAGAATTGGAGAAGTACAATTGCGTATCCAATAGAACTAATCCTTCGGTGATGAAATGGCGACTAATTATTTTTTCCGAATGGTCATTTTCAATATGAACATTTTCTTCGGTTAAAATACTTTTCGGATAATATTTATCTCCAATTTGAATTTTAATGATGGGCGTTTGAGAAGTTAGAAGAGTGGCTTTGATTTTCAAAATATAATCCGTTTTTACAAAATAATAATCCGTTTTTCCCTATCTTTTTTGGAGACGTTGATGGTACTTTTGCAGCAAAGTTATTTATAATTAGTCTAATTAAAGATATGTCAACTCAAAAATTTTTATGTGCCAGTTTATTTTTTCTAACCACGTTCTTATCATTTTCCCAGCAAAATCAAGGCTTCACAGTGTCTGGAAAAGTTGTTGAAAATTCTGGAGAAACAATTCCGTTTGCAACAGTTATCATCGAAAAAACAGGTTTAAGTGTTATGTCAGATGAAAACGGAAACTATATTTTAAAAAATGTACCATCAGGAAAACATACATTAAAAATCTCTGCAATGGGATTTGCAGTTCAGAAAAAACAGATTGAAGTTTCAGGCAATTTGGATGTTTCCATTAAAATGGAAGGCGAATTGCAGGAGTTAGAAAGTGTAACCGTATTGGGAAGATCTCAAACGGATAAAGTAAATAAACAATCTTACAGTGTAACTGCCATTGATGCTAAAAAACTACACAATTCAACTCTAGATTTATCACATGCTTTGGACCGTGTTTCTGGTGTGCGTAACCGTGAAGCGGGTGGAGTAGGTTCTAGATCGGAGCTTTCTATAAACGGATTCTCAGGAAATCAGATTAAAGTTTTTATTGATGGAGTTCCGATGGATAATTTTGGTTCTTCTTTTCAGATGAATAATATTCCGATCAATCTTGCCGATCGTGTAGAGGTTTACAAAGGTGTTGTGCCAATTTGGCTAGGAGGAGATGCTTTGGGTGGAGCAATAAATATTGTAACGAATAGTAAACCAAGAACTTTTGTAGATGCTTCTTATTCCTTCGGATCTTTTAATACGCATCGTTCAAGCATAAACGCGGGTTATACGGCAAAAAGCGGTTTTACAGCAGAAATTAATGCTTTTCAAAACTATTCAGATAATAATTATTGGGTAAATGTAGATGTAGCCGATTTAAATACGGGGGCTTATTTCCCAAATCAGAGAGTGAGACGTTTTCACGATAAGTACCGTAACGAAACCGTGATTGTAAATGTTGGAGTAACGGGTAAAAAATATGCTGATAAATTAATGCTTGGTTTTACTGGCGGAGAAAATCAAGCAGATATACAAACCGGTGCAAGAATGGTAAGTGTTTTTGGAAAGATTTACAGAAAAGGAAGCATTGTAATGCCAACTTTAAAATATCAGGTAAAAGATTTGTTTACTAAAGGCCTTAATGTAAATGTAACAGGTAATTACAATTTTGGTTACGAACAGAATATTGATACTGTTTTTAGAAGATACAATTGGTTTGGCGATTACAAACAATATGAAGGAGCAGGAGGAGAAAGAAGCCGAACGCTTCGTAAGTTCTATAACAACAATGGTATAGCAACAGCCAACGCGACTTATACGCTTAATGACAGACACTCTTTTATGGTCAATAATACGTTTAATACGTTCGATCGTAAAGAAAGTGATGAGTTGGTTCCTGAATCATTGGTTTATAAACAGCCTAAAAAAACGCAAAAAAATGTTTTAGGATTGGGGTATAAATTAGATTACAATGATAAGTGGAGTACTTCTGTATTCTTAAAAGATTATTCATTAAAAACTACTTATTCAAGAAGTTACAATCCTTCAGGAGCTACAGGAGATATTGCTTATCAGAAATATGTAGACCATACTTCTACAACTGGTTATGGAGCGGCTACGAGTTATTATTTAAAACGTAATCTGCAGATTAAAGCTTCTTATGAAAAGACGTATAGATTGCCAAGTCCTGAGGAAATCTTTGGTAATGTCAATGATAATTTAGAAGGAAATCTTGCTTTGAAACCAGAATCTAGCGACAATTATAATTTAGGAGCAAGTTATCAAACGAGTTTCAGCGAAAAGAACGCGTTATCATTTGATGTAAATCTTTTGCATAGAAATGCAGTAGACTTTATTCGTCCGACATTGAATAATAATCAAACCATGACAACCAATGTCAATCAGGGAAAAGTGACGAATTATGGTATTGATGGTGAGGTAAGATATTCATACTCGAATCGTTTTACGGCTGGTTTCAATGCTACATACCAGGACATTAGAAACAAAACAATGTACGAGCCTAATCAGAACTATGTATCTCCTTTTTATAATGACAGAATTCCGAATATGCCTTATTTATTTGGTAATGCAGATGCGACAATGTTCTTTAATAATGTTTGGAAAAAAGGAAACAATCTTTCTGTTGGTTACAATCTGCTTTATGTGCATACGTACTATTTGTCTTGGCCAAGTATGGGAAGCAAAGATAGCAAACTGGAAATTCCACAACAGTTTAGCCATGATTTAAATGCAGTCTATACTATGGCAAACGGAAAATACAATATTGCTTTAGAATGTAAAAACCTTTTAGACAATAAGCTTTACGATAATTTCTCCTTACAAAAACCAAGTAGAGCTTTTTACATCAAGTTGAGATATTACTTCAGTAAATCAAATAATTAAATTTAATACAAACACCATAATACAATGAAAAAAAGTACAACATTAGCTTTATTATCAGCTGTTTTAGCTTTTACAGCATTTTCTTGCAGCAGTGATTCTGATAAATCAGGAGGTGAAACTGGCGGAGGAAACGATACAGGAAAAACGAAATATATTATTACTGCAACAACTGGTGCAGCAGGAATTGCAGATTATTTATTAACTGCAGACGATGTATCTGCTGGAGTTATCACAACTACAGGAAACGGATTAGAGCAAGACGGAACATATCGTTATTACATTACAGCACAAAACAATTTTTTTAGTTTACTTTACGGACAAGGAAACCCAGGAGCTGTTACCACTTATAACTTAAATGCTGAAGGAAAACTAGTTAAGAAATCTGATTTTCAAGCAGAAACGGTACACGTATTTGCTGCTGTAAACCAAGATATTTTAACGATTAAAGTTCCAAGAAGTGGTGCTTCTATTGCTTCTATGTACAAAATTGATGCAACAAAATCGCTTATTACAGGAGAAGCACAACAAGATACTAAAGTATTGGCTAAAAATGGAGAAAGAGCTTTCTTTACTTGGGCAACTCAAGTGGGAGATAAAGTGTATATGCCTTATATGAGTATTAAAGGAGACGGTGTAGACAACTTCGGAACTGCAAATCCAGATAGTACTTGGGTTGCTGTTTACAACTACCCAGAATTGAAGTTAGAAAAAGTAATCAAAGATAACCGTACAAGTTATTTAGGTGCTTATTTTACAAACGGATTATTCCAAGATGAAAATGGAGATGCTTACGGTTTCTCTGGAGCGATTGCTACAAGCAATGCTGTTATGACTTCTACAAAACCGTCTGCGGTTGTGAGAATCAAAAAAGGAACTACAGAGTTTGATCAATCATACTTCTTTAATGTTCAAGAAAAATCTGGAGGATATAAAATTTCTTCTACAAGCTACATTTCAAAAGGTAAATTCTTATTGTTAATGTACGGAAATGTTGGAAAAAACAACGGTGCAGTTAAAATGGCAATTGCAGATGTTTACAACCAAACATTTACTTGGGTAACAGGTGCTCCAGAAACATTAACTTCTGTAACTAGCCGTTACAACATTACTTCAGAAGACGGAAGCTCTGCAATTGTAGGTATTAATACTCCTGACGGAAACTGGATTTACTCAATCAACGGTACAAGTGCTGTTGCAACAAAAGGCATGAAAGTTGAAGGCGGACAAATTACTGCAATCCAAAAATTAAAATACTAATATTTTTTTGCCGTAAGTCCTTTTTTATGAGGACTTGCGGTTTTTTTATTTATCCTATTTATCTATCCAATTATGTTTTCTTCTTCAAAACCAAATAATAAGAAAAAAAGTAAAAAGTCGCTTTTTAAGCGCATCATGGCTTGGCTGCACTTGTGGCTGGGTTTGGCATCTGGAATCATTGTAGTTATTGTCAGTCTTACCGGCTGTATTTATGTTTTCGAAAATGAAATAAAAGATTTTCTTGAAGACTGGCGTTTTGTAAAACATCAGAAAGAAGCATTTTTACTGCCATCGCAATTGGTTTCGATTGCAGATAAAAAAATGAAAGATAAAAAAGCTACCAGTGTAACTTTCGGTGCAAAAGATGAAGCTGCGATTGTAGGTTATTTTGTTGAGAAAAAAGAAGAAGGCGAAAGAGGTGGTCGTGGTGAAAAAGGAGAACAAAAAAGAGGAGAAAGAAGAAAAGATCTAGCCCAAAATAAAGAAAAGGCAAAATCGGAACTGAAACCTCAAGGAAAACCTGGAGAAAAAGGAAAGGAAAAGAAGGGTAAAGGAGGAAGAAGACAAGGAACTTTTATAAGTGTTTATATGAATCCGTATACGGGTGAAGTGTTAAATGTGAAGACTTTTTCTAGAGGAGACTCACCAGATTTTTTCAGATGGATTTTAAACGGACACCGTGCATTGTGGCTTCCTTATGATATTGGAAGACCGATCGTTGGAGTTGCAGTTTTAATTTTCGTTGTATTATTAATTTCGGGCATCGTTTTATGGTGGCCAACAAAATGGATTAAGTCCATTATAGATAAAAGTTTTAAAATTAAATGGGATGCCAGCTTTAAACGTGTCAATTATGACATGCATAATGTATTTGGTTTTTACAGCTGTATTTTCCTGTTTTTTATTGCCGTAACAGGCTTAGTGTGGAGTTTTGGATGGTGGAGTAAATCTTTGTATTGGGTAACTTCGGGAGGAAAACCATTGGTTGAAAACCGCGAATCTCCAAAATCTGATACAACCAATGTAAAAGAGTTTAATATCACAACAGCGGATAAAGTTTTATTGAATTTAAGAAAAGAAAATCCTCAGGCAGCCGGAATCATGATTAGTATTCCAGGAAAACCTGCAGATCCGATAGGTGCTTTTGTTTACAAACAGAAACACACTTTTTATAACATGGATCGTTATAGTTTTGATCAGCAAAGCTTGAAGGAAATTTCGATTAAAACTCCTTTTTCAGGAAAGTATATCGAAGCGAATATTCCAGACAAAATCCGACGTATGAATTACGATATTCACGTAGGAAGCGTTCTTGGACTTACGGGTAAAATTATTGCATTTTTGGCCAGTTTAATTTCTGCCAGCTTACCCATTACAGGATTTATTATCTGGTGGGGGAAACAGAAATTTGGCAAAAAGAAACCTGCTGCAAAACCAAAAGTGGCAAGTAAAGCAATTCCCGCTCCTAAATTGAAAAATACAGCAGAACAAGAAATTACTGCTTAAACATATTAAATCGGTTTTTATAATTCCTTTTTTTTTTTTTTTTGATAAAAGGCAAAACTTGTAAAAGTTTTGCCTTTCTGTTTTTTAATTATATCCGTTTGCTTTGAGCCATTCAGCACAATCTCTAGTCCAGAATTTACTAGTGTCAGCAACACCTAATCCAAATCCGTGACCGCCTTTTTCATAGATATGCAACTCTACTGAAACGCCATTTTTCTTTAAAGCCAAATAGTAATTAATACTGTTTTCTGGTATAACAACCGTATCATCTGTAGCATGAATTAAGAAAGTAGGTGGCGTTTTAGAAGTCACTTTCTTTTCGTTCGAAAAAGAATCTATTAACTCTTTTGAGGTATTTTCTCCAAGCAGATTGGTTTGAGAACCTTTATGCGTAATTTCATTTTCCATAGAAATCACAGGATAAATTAGCAATGAAAAATCAGGACGTGCACTTACTTTATAAGCAGATTCATAAACTTTATCATCATAATGAGTGGATGCTGTTGAAGCCAAATGTCCTCCAGCAGAAAAGCCTAAAATCCCAACCTTATTAGGATCAATACTCCATTTTGCCGCATTTTGTCTTACGTAGCGAATGGCTTCCTGAGCATCTTGCAAAGGCCAACGTTTTTGTTCTTCATCGTTAAATCAGTCGGCATTCTGTATTTTAAGACAAATGCCGTAATACCTAAGCTATTAAACCATTCAGCGACTTTTGTGCCTTCTTTATCAAAAGCCAAATGCGTGTAGCCGCCGCCCGGACAAATTACAACAGCAGTCTGATTTGGTTTTGTCTCTTTCGGAATAAAAATGCTCAAAGTAGGAACAGAGACCTGACTTGTACTTTGTACTTTTCCGTCTTTTAGTTCTGGTTTTTCTTTGTAATTGGCTGCTTTAACTTCATCTGGAATTTTATCCCATAACGGGATTACTTGATTTTGTGCACTCATAGAAAATAGCCCTGAAAAAAGAAGAAAACTCAACGTGATTCCTCTTGAAAATTGTGTTCTTGTAGTTTTCAATTTAATTTATAATTATTTGGTTTGTAATATGATAGGTTTTTTGTTTCAAAAAATACAACCGATGGCCTAAAGTACCCAAAATTGATGAAAAATTCTTTTTTTAATTGTGAATTTCAGGACAATTTTACCCCTTAAAAAGGATGAATTTCACCTGTTAGCTTTTAACAAATATATTGTTTAATGTGTAATTTTGTATTCTTTTTTTTATGTAATATATTTATTTAAGGAGCTAAAATAATTTTTTATACAATATTATTTGGATTGTACAGATTAAAAACTATATTTGTGCAATCGATTACATTATTTTTCTTTGAAGGTGTTAATTTATTGATTTTAATATTTTTAGAAAGCAGTAAATATAGTCTTTTAAGATAACCAAGAATTTCAAAAACTATAATACCCACTTACTATGAATCAAACCGAAACTGTTGCAGTAAATCAGAGTGTAAAAACCACTGGAAAATACCGTTGGAGTATTTGCGCATTGCTTTTTTTTGCGACTACAATCAATTATTTGGATAGACAAGTGCTTTCCTTAACTTGGAGTGATTTTATTGCGCCAGAATTTCACTGGACCAATAACGACTACGGAAATATTACCGCTTTATTTTCTATTTTTTACGCAGTATCATTATTGTTTGCAGGAAGATTTGTAGATTGGTTAGATACTAAAAAGGGATTTCTTTGGGCAATCGGAATTTGGTCTGTAGGAGCTTGTCTTCACGCTTTCTGCGGTATCGCAACTTCAGGAATTATTACAGGAGAATGGTTTGTAGGGTTTCACGGTTCAAAAGAAATAATCAGCACAATAAGCGATACAGCATTGGTAATCAATGTAAGTGTGGCTTTGTTTATTTTTGCTCGTTTCGTTTTAGCAGTGGGAGAAGCAGGGAACTTTCCTGCGGCAATTAAAACTACAGCAGAATATTTCCCTAAAAAAGACAGAGCTTTTGCAACTAGTATTTTCAATGCAGGAGCAACAGTGGGAGCTTTAGCAGCACCCATTACAATTCCGTTTATTGCAAAATCTTTCGGTTGGGAAATGTCTTTCATTATCATCGGAGCTTTAGGATTTGTCTGGATGGGATTCTGGATGTTTATGTACGATAAACCAGAGAAACATGCTAAAGTTACACCAGAAGAATTGGCTTATATTCAGCAAGATGATATTGCCGACAGTAAATTAGTTGGTTATGTTCCAGAAACGACTTCAAAAGTTTCTTTAATGGAATGTTTTAAATACAAACAAACGTGGGCTTTTGCATTTGGTAAATTCATGACAGATGGGGTTTGGTGGTTCTTTTTGTTCTGGACTCCAGCATATTTGAGTTCTGTTTACGGAATGGATTCTACAGAAGCTGCACTTCCTTTATTTGTGTTATATATGATCACATTATTGTCAATTATTGGAGGATGGCTTCCAACTTATTTCGTAGAGAAAAAAGGAATGAATCCGTACGAAGGAAGAATGAGAGCGATGCTAATTTTTGCATTTTTCCCATTGTTGGCTTTAATCGCACAGCCTTTAGGATATATCAGTTACTGGGTTCCGGTAATTATTATCGGAATTGCAGGTGCGGCTCACCAATCTTGGTCAGCAAATATTTTTACAACAGTAGGAGATATGTTTCCTAAAAAAGCCATTGCAACCATTACCGGGATTGGAGGTTTAGCAGGTGGGCTTGGTTCTACATTGATTAATAAAGGATCGGGTGTTTTGTTTGATTATGCAAAAGATACGAATATGGTTTTTATGGGATTCAAAGGAATTGAGGCTGGATATTTCATCATTTTCTCCATTTGTGCTGTTTGCTACTTAACGGGTTGGATTGTAATGAAATCGTTGGTTCCAAAATATAGTCCGATCACTAATTTATAAAGAAAAATGAACAGAATTGAAATATTTTTTTCGTTTCAATTATGCTATTTAAATATAAAAATATAATTTTGTGCAATCGATTACATTAATTTAAAATTATGACAAAATATAGTTCAAGATACGCGTCAAGCCCTGAAGCTGTTAAAAAGTATGATACACAGCAATTGAGAGAAGAATTCTTAATTGACGACTTAATGCAGGAAGATGAAGTGGTTTTGGTTTATTCACACTACGACAGATACATTGCAGGTTCTGCAGTTCCTGTAAAAGGCGATTTAGCTTTAGAAACTATTGATCCGCTAAAAGCTCCTTATTTTTTAGAAAGAAGAGAATTAGGGATCATCAATGTTGGAGGAAGCGGTTCGGTTGTGGTAGAAGGAACAACTTATGAGTTAGGTTTTAAAGATGCTTTGTACATCGGAGCTGGAAATAAAGAGGTGGTTTTTAAAAGTGATGACAAAAGTAATCCTGCTAAATTCTATTTAAACTCTGCACCAGCACATACCACTTATCCTACTAAGAAAGTAAGTTTAGCTGAAGCTAATAAATTACAATTAGGAACAATGGAAACGGCAAATCACCGTACGGTAAACCAAATGATTATTGGAAGCGTGGTAACCACTTGCCAATTGCAAATGGGTATGACAGAATTAAAACCAGGAAGTGTTTGGAATACAATGCCAGCGCACGTTCACGATCGTAGAATGGAGGTTTATTTCTATTTAGATATTCCAGAAAATCAAGCAGTTTGTCACTTTATGGGACAGCCGCAAGAAACAAGACATATCTGGATGAACAATCATCAGGCAGTAATTTCTCCGCCCTGGTCTATTCACTCAGGTTCAGGAACTAGCAATTACACATTTATCTGGGGAATGGCTGGGGAAAACTTAGATTACGGAGATATGGATGTTTGTAAAATCACTGATTTAAGATAAGATGACAAATTTATTTGATATAAAAGGAAAAGTTGCCTTGATCACAGGAAGTACGCACGGACTTGGAATGGCAATGGCAAAAGGATTAGGTCAGGCGGGTGCAACAATTGTGGTGAATGGAAATTCTTCTCAAGAAAAAATTGACAATGCTGTAGCAGAATTAAAAAGTGAAGGCATCAATGCAGTGGGTTACAAATTTAATGTAACAGAAGAACAGGAAGTTAAAGCGGCTGTTGCGAAAATTGAAAGCGAAGTTGGACCAATCGATATTTTAATCAATAATGCAGGAATTATCAAAAGAATTCCGCTTTTGGATATGGAAGTATCAGATTTCAGAGAAGTAGTTGATATCGATCTTGTAAGTCCGTTTATTGTTTCTAAGCATGTTGCAAAAGAAATGATTGAAAGAAGACAAGGAAAAATCATCAACATTTGCTCTATGATGAGTGAATTAGGACGAAATACTGTTTCTGCTTATGCTGCTGCAAAAGGTGGTTTGAAAATGCTAACTAAAAATATGGCAACAGAATGGGCAAAATACAATGTTCAGATTAACGGAATCGGCATGGATATTTTGCAACAGAACAAACCAAACCAATTAGAGTTGATGGGCATCCGTTTAATGATTTCATCATCAGCAGAACTCCTGCAGCAAAATGGGGAGATCCAAGCGATTTAGCTGGAGCAGCGATATTTTTATCATCAAAAGCGAGTGATTTTGTAAACGGTCACATTTTATATGTTGATGGAGGAATCTTAGCAACAATCGGAAAACCTTCAAACGAAGAATAATTTTCAAATTATATTTTAAAAGACATGAGCCAGAAATTCATACACGATAATTTTTTATTAGAAAATAAATATGCTGAAGAGTTGTACCACAATTACTCTAAAAATCAGCCGATTATTGATTACCATAATCACTTAAATCCACAGTTTATTGCAGAAGATAAAATCTTCGATAATATTACGCAAGTTTGGATTAATGGTGACCATTACAAATGGCGAGCAATGCGTACTTTAGGAATTAACGAGCAGTTTGTAACTGGAAATGGTTCAGATAAAGATAAGTTCTTAAACTGGGGAAAAACGGTTCCGTATACTATGCGTAACCCTTTGTATCACTGGACGCATTTAGAATTGGCTCGTTATTTTGATATTTATGATTTATTGAATGAGAAATCTGCAGAGAAAATCTATATCGAAACTTCAGAAAAAATAAATTCTCAAGCGTACAGCACACAAAACCTTCTTAAAAAAGTAAATGCTGAATTGGTTTGTACTACAGAAGATCCAATTGATTCGTTAGAATTTCACCAAAAATTCGCGAACAATTCGACTGGAATCAAAATGAGTACGGCTTTCAGACCTGATAAAGCCATCTTAATTGCTAATGATGGTTATAATGCATATCTGGACACATTAGGGGATGTGTCCGGTATTGCAATTAACACTTACGCTGATTTACAGTCTGCTTTAAGAAAAAGAATCGAATTCTTTAATGCAAACGGATGTAAATTAAGTGATCACGGATTGAATCAAATTGATTTTGAGAATTTTACTGAAAGTGAAGTAAATGCTATTTTCAAAAAGAAAAGAGAAAATGGCGAATTGTCTCCAGAAGAAGTTTTAAAATTCCATAGTGCCATTTTAGTTTTCTTATCAGAAACTTATCATGAGTTTGGATGGGTGCAACAATTTCACTTAGGTGCATTGCGTAACAACAATGCGCGTATGCACAGAGTCTTAGGTTCAGGATACAGGATGGGATTCTATTGGAGATTATCCGCAAGCACAAAAATTATCTGCTTTCTTAAATGCTTTAGACAGTAAAGATAAATTGACTAAAACGATTATCTATAACTTAAATCCTGCTGATAATGAAGTTATGGCAACGATGATTGGAAACTTCAACGACGGAAGCGTTCGCGGAAAAGTGCAATTTGGTTCTGGATGGTGGTTTTTAGATCAGAAAGATGGAATGACAAAACAATTGAATGCGCTTTCAAACATGGGTTTAATTAGCTGTTTTGTTGGAATGCTAACAGATTCTAGGAGTTTCTTATCGTTCCCAAGACACGAATATTTCAGACGTATTTTATGTAATCTTTTGGGAGACGAAATCAAAAGAGGAGAACTTCCAAACGATATGGAATGGATTGGGAAATTAGTTTCTGATATTTCATACAACAACGCTAAAGAATATTTTAAATTTTAATTTTTTTTAACCATTAAGGCATTAAGAAAATTAAGAAAATTAAGTTTTTGGTTTAATAAATAGTTACTTAAATAATAAAGATAATTAAGCGAGTGGGCTTAATAAACTTAACCTTTAATAGCAAAGAGAACATAAAGTAAAGCTTAATTTTCTTAATGCCTTAATGGTAAAATTTAAAAAAGATGATATGAGTAGAGTAGTTGCATTTGGAGAAATCATGCTGCGTTTATCGACAGAAAGACATTTACGTTTTTCGCAATCTACAGCATTTGGTGCTACGTATGGTGGCGGAGAATTCAATGTATGTGTTTCGTTGGCTAATTATGGCGTAAATGCTGAATTTGTTACCAGACTGCCTGAAAATGAAATTGGTTTTTCTGCATTAAAAGAAATCAGAAAAATGAATGTCGAATCTAAAAACATTGTTTACGGAGGAGAGCGTTTAGGAATTTATTTCTTAGAAACTGGAGCAGGAACTCGTGGAAGTAATGTCGTTTATGATCGTGCTCACAGTGCTATGTCAACTATTCAAAAAGGACAAGTTGACTGGGAAAAAGTATTGGAAGGAGCTGAATGGTTTCACTGGAGCGGTATTACACCAGCGATTTCAGAAAGTGCAGCAGAAGCTTGTTTAGAAGCGATTAAAGTCGCTCATAAAAAAGGAATTAAAATTTCATGCGATTTAAACTATAGATCAAAACTTTGGCAATACGGTAAAACGCCAAGCGAAGTTATGCCAGAAATGCTAAAATATAGTAATGTGATTTTAGGAGATATTGATACGGCTTATTTCATGTTAGGAATTCCGAAAGTAAATCCGAATTATCAGGACGAAAAATCGCTTCCAGCTGTATATGATAAATTGTTTGAATTGATTCCGAATCTACAGATTGCAGCGACAACACTACGTTATTCTGTAAGTGCTTCGCACCAAAGAATTGGCGGAATTTTATTTGATGGAAAATCAATTTACAGTGCAAAAGTAAAAGAAGTTACACCAGTTGTTGACCGCGTAGGAAGTGGAGATGCTTTCATGGGCGGATTAATTTACGGTTTATTGGAATATCAAAACAATAACCAAAGAGCATTAGATTTTGCAGTTGCAGCTTGCTGTTTAAAACATACCATTGCAGGAGATTACAACTTGGTTACCTTAAAAGAAGTTGAAAATATGATTGATGGTGATGGTTCTGCATTAGTATCAAGATAATTTTAAAATAAAAATGGCAAAATATTCAAGAATTGAAGTAGCTCAGACAATGAAAGAGAATGGTATGGTTCCGTTGTTTTTTCATTCTGATATTGAGTTGAGTAAGAAAGTTTTAAAAGCCTGTTACGACGGAGGTTCCAGATTAATGGAATTTACAAGCCGCGGTGATTTTGCTCACGAAGTTTTCGGAGCTTTAAATAAATATGCTTTGGCCGAACTACCAGGAATGATTCTAGGAGTTGGTTCTATTACAGATGCAGCTTCGGCTTCATTATACATGAGTTTAGGAGCAAATTTTATTGTAACACCGGTTTTTAGAGAAGATATAGCTATAGCTTGTAATCGCAGAAAAGTGCTTTGGTCACCAGGCTGTGGTACTTTGACAGAAATTGCTAGAGCAGAAGAATTAGGCTGTGAAATCGTAAAATTATTTCCAGCTGATACTTACGGGCCAGAGTTTATTAAAGCGATAAAAGGCCCATGTCCATGGACAAACATTATGCCGACAGGAGGCGTTTATCCAACGGTTGAAAGTTTGAGTTCATGGTTAAATGCCGGTGCAACTTGTGTTGGTTTAGGTTCGCAATTAATCTCAAAAGATATATTGGACAACAAAGACTTCGAGGGACTAACTGTAAAAGTGAAACAGGTTCTTGACATTATAAAAGATATTAGAAAATAGATTAAGGGGTAATCATGCCTAACTCCTTATTTTATAAGTTTTTTTTAGATTTTTAGAGATTGTAATAGAGCATTGCGCTTGAAAAATGGAGTCCGCCATTCCTCACAGCAGATTTTATTTTACTCAATCGAGTGTGATGCTTCTTTTACAATTTTAAAGGCAGAAATGAAGAAATAAGGTTTGTAAATGGTTATTTATAACGCATTAAAGAAAATTTAAAATGAAAAAATTAAATAGAATAAATACAGGATTAGAAAAGTTACAGCCAATTAAGGTAGTTCAGTTTGGAGAAGGTAACTTTTTAAGAGCCTTTGTTGATTATGCTTTTGACAAACTAAATAAAGAAGTTGATTTTAATGCCGGTATTGCAGTAGTTCAGCCTTTGAAAGACGGTATGGTAAATATGATTAAGGATCAGGACGGTCTTTATACCTTGTTTATGAACGGAATCAAAAAAGGTGAAAAGATACAAGATATTCAGTTAATTAATAATATTGTAAAAACTATAAACCCATATACTGAATTTGCAAATTATTTGGCTTTAGCCAAAGAAGAAGAACTTCAGTTTATTGTTTCTAATACTACAGAAGCTGGAATTGAATTTATTGAAAGTGATACTCCAGACATGCAGCCACCAGTGTCATTTCCTGCAAAATTGACGGTTTTATTGTATGAAAGATTTAAACATTTTAATGGAGATGCTTCTAAAGGAGTTACAATAATTCCTTGTGAATTAATTGATTATAACTCTGAAACGCTTAAAAAATATATTTTGCAATATGTTGATTTATGGAAATTAGAGGATGCGTTTAAAACTTGGGTATCAGATGCTTGTACGTATCATAGTACTTTGGTTGATAGAATTGTTCCTGGATATCCAAGAGCTGAAATTGAAGAATACAATAATAAATTAGATTATGAGGACAATTTAATTGTTGCCGCTGAACCTTTCTTCCTTTGGGCTATTGAAGGTGGAGATGATCTAAAAGCAAAATTGCCTTTTCACAAAACAGATTTGAATGTAAAAATCGTTGATGATATACGTCCTTTTAAAATGATTAAAGTTCGTATTTTAAACGGTGCGCATACAGCAATGGTTCCTTTTTCACTTTTGCATGGTAATAAATTAGTCATGGAAACTGTTAACGGAGATTTTACAGGAAAATTTGTAAATAGCGTTATTAGTGAAATTAGTGAAACTCTTGATATGGACAAAAACGAAATTACGGCCTATTCTGAGGAAGTAATGGACCGATTTAAAAATCCATTTATCAAACATGCACTTGCTGATATCGCATTAAATTCTGTATCGAAATTCAAAGTAAGAGTTTTGCCTAGTTTATTAGGATATTATAAGGCAAACAAAGAATTACCTGTTAATTTGACTTTTTCATTAGCGAGCTTAATTCGTTTCTACAAAGGAACTTGGAATGGTCAAAGTTTACCAGTTAAAGATGGTGAAGATATTACAACATTCTTTAACGGACTTTGGAAGTCTGATGATTACGAGAAAATTGCTCGTTTAACATTACAAAACAAAGGTTTCTGGGACCAGGATTTAACTGAAGTTCCAGGACTTACAAGAGCAATTACAATTGCTTTAGAAGAAATAGATTCCAACGGAATTGAAACTGGTTTTGCTAAGTTTCAAGAAAGAATAAAATAAATCCGTTAGATAAAAATCTAATTTGATCTGCTAAAATCTTTTTAAATCTGCGTGAAATATTTGTTAGACATCGATTTTTTCACGCAGATTTATACAGATCAAAGCAGATTTACACAGATTTAAATCTAAGTCATGAGTAAAATTTAGAAGAAAGTAATTTTGCTCAACGAGTTAAAAATAAGAGAAAAACAAAAAGAACAAAGAACAAAGGTTAATTATGGCAACGCAGAAAAAATTAATAAAAGTTCACCCAACCGACAATGTTGCGGTTGCTTTGGTGGATCTTACTGCAGGCGAAGTGATTGATTTTGAAGGACAATCAATTACCGTAGAGTCTGATGTAAAAATGAAACATAAGATTGCAATGGTTCCTTTTAATGTAGGGGACAGAATCATTATGTATGGTGTTTTAGTAGGAAAGGCAAGCTCTAGAATCGAAAAAGGCGGGTTGCTTTCTACTGCAAATGTAAAACACGAAAGCGATAAAGTTACAGGTAAAACTGAAACTATTGGCTGGAATGCTCCAAATGTTGACAAGTGGAAAGACAGAACGTGGCAGGGCTATCATAGAGAAGATGGTCAGGTTGGAACAGAAAATGTATGGTTGTTTTTTCCATTAGTTTTTTGTGAAAACAGAAACATCGAAATTTTAAAAGATATTTTTGAGAAAGAATTGATGAAGCCTAAAGAGAATGATTATCAGTTATTGTTACGTTCTTTGGTGAAATCAGAAACGGGTGGAGCAGGAAATCAGGAAGCTTCAAATGACGCTAATTTATTCAATAATATTGAAGTGAAATTCATTACACACCAAGGTGGATGTGGTGGAATTCGTCAGGATTCTCATAGTTTAGCGAAGCTTTTGGCTGGTTATGTAAATAACCCAAACGTGGCAGGAGCAACGGTATTGAGTTTAGGATGCCAGAATCTTCAAATTTCAATTTTCAAAGAAGCTTTAGATGCCATTAATCCAAACAGTAAAAAACCTGTTTTAATTTACGATCAGCAATCTATTGGAACAATTGAGACGATGTTGAGCAGTGTGGTAAAAGACACTTTTGAAGCTATTAAAAAAGCAAATGAAATTAAGAGAGAGCCAGCTCCATTATCTAAGCTAAGAATTGGTTTAGAGTGTGGTGGATTTGACGGATTCTCTGGAATTTCTGCAAACCCAACATTGGGAGTATTATCGGATCATTTAGTTGCTTTGGGAGGAACTACAATTCTTTCTGAATTTCCTGAATTATGTGGAGTAGAGCAGGAATTAGTAAATCGTTGTATAGATGATGAGGATGGGAAACGTTTCTTAGACTTAATGAAATGGTACGAAAAAACAGTTGTTGATGCAGGTTCAGGATTTGACATGAATCCGTCTCCAGGTAACATTAAAGACGGTCTGATTACAGATGCTATGAAATCGGCTGGTGCTGCTAAAAAAGGAGGAACATCGCCAATTACAGGTGTTTACGATTATGGAGAATATATTAACGAACCAGGCTTTACATTGTTGTGTACGCCAGGTAATGACGTAGAATGTACAACTGCAATGGTAGGTTCCGGAGCGAATATGGTATTGTTTACAACAGGATTAGGAACTCCAACAGGAAACCCAATCGCGCCGGTTGTGAAGATTTCTTCAAACACACAATTAGCAAACAAAATGTCTGATATTATTGATATTGATACGGGTGGAATTATCACTGGAGAAAAATCAATTGATGAAATGGCTGACGAAATGTTAGAATTTATTATTGATGTTGCCAGCGGTAACATTAAAACAAAAGCGGCAATTTTAAATCAGAACGATTTTATTCCTTGGAAAAGAGGGGTATCGCTTTAAATTTTTAGGTGCTAAGGTTCTAAGGAGCAAAGTGACAAAGGTTTATATAGAAGACGCACAATATAGTGCGTCTTTTTTTTTGAGAAAGCTTCGGAGAAGCGAAATATTTATAGCAAAAGATTAACCGGTTGCAACATAAGCTCCAGAGGAGCGACATGTATTTAGGTTAAAAAAAAATTTCGCTTCTCCGAAGCTTGTATAAAAAAAGCCCATTCTAAAATGAGCTTATATAACTTATATGGTGAAAAATATTAAAAATTAGTTCGTGTAGAAGATTTGCGAATATGTAATTCTGGTGCAAGAACAACTTTCTTTTCAATTTTAATAGTATCTGTTTTGTCTACCTGTTCTAAGAAAACACGAGCAGACATTCTTCCCATTTCCAGTGGTGACTGATCTACAGAGGTAATCGATAATTCCATGAATTTTGTAAAAGGCTCGTTACTGAAACCCGCAACACAAAACTCACTCGGAATACTGATATTTCGTTCTTTTAACTCCTGTATTGCTCCTAAAGCGGCAAAATCACTCGAAGAAAAAATAGCATCTGGAGGAGTTTGCAACTGTAAAAGTTTATCGACAGCATCTTTACCAGCCTCTACGCTACTTTTAGTAAAAATAACATACTCTTCATTAAAAGGAAGTCCGTTATCCAATAAAGCTTGTTTGTATCCTAAAAACCTGTTTTTGAAAATGTCTAACGATTGATCTCCAGAGAAATGAGCAATATTTCTGCAGCCTTCATCTATTAAGTGTTTAGTTGCTAAATAACCGCCTTTAAAGTCATTAATGGTTACAGAACTTACGCCATCAATATGTTTGCTTCTATCAAAAAAGATCAGCGGTACATTTTTTTCTAATACATTTCTGAATGCACTATCATTCTCATCTGAAATACCAGTAACCGACATCATAATACCGTCTACTTGTGCATCTACTAATGTATGAAGGTTTTCGTTTTCTCTTTTAATGCTTTCATGCGTCTGACAAATGATAACTTGATAGCCATGAGGATAAAGCTCTTCTTCGATTCCTCGAATTACAGAAGCGAAAAAATTGCTGTCAATACGCGGAACAATAACTCCGATATTATTACTTCGACCGCTTTTTAAAGCTAAAGCAAGTTTGTTTTGCTTATAGTTCATCGCAGCAGCAGTTTTGATTACCAACTCTCGCGTCGCTTCCTTAATTTTAGGATTATTGTTTAACGCTCTGGAAACAGTTGCAGCAGTGATGTTTAATTTTTCAGCAATATCGTAAATAGTTACTTTTTCACTCATTCAAAAAAAGTTTTTCGGATTATTTTTAGACAAAAGTACATTTTTTTTCATTACTTAATAAAAATTGTTATCGATTACCGTATTGAAAAACTCAAACGTTTTAGATTTTACAATGATAATAAATTATCTAATTTTTTGCATTAAATGTAATTAATTTTTGTAATAAAAATTAAATATATAATTTTTTTCTAAATTAATTTGGTCTCTTAGAACAATTTTTCTACTTTCGTGTAATCGATTACATAAAACCTCATGTTTTTGATATTCAAATAAGAAAAATCTGTGCAAATGACTACAAATAAGATAATCACATTTAAAAAGATTCTTTTTTTAGCTGCTTTAGGGCTTTTGATAGCATCGTGCGCTAGACATTCTTCTTCAATTTCTTCAGAGAATCCATGGAAAAGAATGGATTTAGTGATAAAAAGCATTCCTCAAACACATTTCTCAGATAAAGTATACAACATAAATGATTTTGGTGCTATTGCAGATGGAAAAACGTTAAACACTTTGGCTTTCCAAAAAGCAATACAAGAATGTTCAAAAAATGGTGGAGGAAAAGTTTTGGTTCCAAACGGAAAATATTTAACGGGAGCTATTCATTTAGAAAATAATGTCAATCTGCATTTAGAGGATCATGCTGAGATTCTTTTTAGCTTAAATCCAAAAGACTATCCTATTGTTCATACTTCGTGGGAAGGAACAGAATTAATGAATTATTCTCCTCTTATATACGCAAAAAACAAAACCAATATTGCCGTTACAGGAAAAGGAACTTTAAACGGTCAGGCAGACAGCACCAATTGGTGGATTTGGTCTGGCGGAAAAGGTTATGGATGGAAAAAAGGTATTCCGTCTCAAAATGATCCGACAAATCGTGAAGTTTTGGTTGATATGGCAGAAAAAGGAATTCCGGTATCAGAAAGAATTTTTGGTGAAGGACGTTATTTACGACCAAATTTTATCGAGTTTTTTGAATGTAATACGGCTTTAATAAAAGATGTAAAAATTATTAATTCGCCTTTTTGGATTTTACATCCTATAAAAACAAACAACATGATTATTGATGGAGTAACGGTTAATAGCCATGGTTGCATAATAATGATGGTTGCGATCCAGAATATTCGCAGAATATTTTAATAAAAAACTGCACTTTCAATACAGGGGATGATTGTATTGCTATTAAAGCAGGACGTGACGGAGATGGGAGAAGAGTGGCAATACCAAGTAAAAATATCATTGTACAAAACTGCAAAATGATCGATGGCCACGGCGGTGTTGTAATTGGAAGCGAAATTTCGGCAGGAGTAAATAATGTTTTTGTCGAAAATTGTGTTATGGATAGTCCGCATTTGGATCGTGCCATTCGTATCAAAACCAATTCGAAAAGAGGTGGAGTCATTGAAAATGTATATGTGCGAAATCTAGAAGTGGGAACTGTAAAAGAATGTGTTTTAAAATTAAACATGTTTTACAATGTATACGGATCTCAAACAGGAAACTTTATTCCAGTAATCAGAAATGTAAGCTTAGAGAATGTAACTGTAAAAAACGGTGGAAAATACAGCGTTTGGGCAGAAGGTTATGCAGCATCTCCAGTGGAGAATATTACACTAAAAAATGTAAAAATCCAGAAGGTAGATTCTGTCTATTTATTAAAAAACGTAAAAAACATAAATTTTATAAATACCTATATTAATGAGAAAAAAGTAGAATCTATCAACAATTAAACACTATCAATTAACCAAACTTTAAACCACATGAGTATTAAACAATTATCTGAGAAAAAAGATAAGTACTTTGTATTTTTCTTTTTCCTGAATTTTTTGCTGTGCAGTTCTATTTACGCACAGTCAACAACAATTGAAGGGAAGATTACCGACGCTACAGGTATGTCGCTGCCAGGGGTAAACATTAATGAAAAGGGAACAAAAAACGGAACTTCGACAGATTTTGAAGGAAGTTTCAAAATTAATGTATCAAACAGTAAAGCGACTTTAATAATTAGCTATTTAGGATTTCAGACACAAGAAGTAAATGTTGCTGGAAAAACTAAAATCAATGTAAGTTTAGCAGAACAATCAAACGCATTAACAGAAGTTGTGGTTGTAGGATACGGTTCTGTAAAAAAGACAGATCTTACAGGATCTGTTAGTACTATTAGTGCTGCCACTATCACCGAAAGAAATACTATCAATCCTTTAGAGGCTATTCAAGGTAGTACGCCTGGGGTTCAGATTTCATCTTCATCGGGACGTGCGGGAGATGGATTTAAAGTAGTAATTAGAGGTAATAATTCCCTAATTGCAGATTCAAATAACCCAAGTGTGGTTGGTTCTTCGCCTTTATACGTTGTAGATGGTGTGCCAATGGATGGAATTGATTTCTTAAATCCGCAGGATATTGCCAGAATGGACGTTTTAAAAGATGCCTCTTCTGCTGCAATCTACGGTTCTAGAGGATCAAACGGGGTTATTATCGTTACAACAAAAAGCGGAACGAGCGCAAAAGCAGGAATCAGTGTAACTTTTGACACTTCTTACGGAAATAAAATTGCGACTAGATTGCCAAAAATGATGACCGGAGAAGAGTGGTGGAAATTCCATCAAGTTGCTTACATGAGTGCAACTCCTCTTACACAAACGCCAGCTCAATTAGCATCTTTAGCTGGAAACCAAAGTCCATTATTGGTTTCTCGTGCCAATAGCGGTTACAATTTTGACTGGTATGATGCTGTACTGAAATCAGGAATGACAGAGAATAATTATTTAAATATTTCTGGGCGTTCAGATTCTGGTTTAAGCTATAACTTAGGATTTGGAATTCAGAGTGATCGTGGTCTTATTGAAAATGATGCTACAGATAAATACTCTTTTAAATTAGGGTTAAATCATAAAATAAATGACAAGTTTTCTACAGGAGTAAATGTTACAATCGCAAGATTAGATAACCAATTAGGAAGTGATTTGGCAATGCAAGATGCATTTAGATTAAGTCCATTAATGTCTCCTTGGGCAGTTGATGCACAAGGAAATGAAAAAATTGGAACTTTATTTTTCTTGCCTGGAAAATTAACGTATCCTGATGGTTCTTGGGCAATTAACAAAACTTCTACAGTCAACCCTTTAATGGAGATTGCAAATTCTTCTCAAACAGAAAAAACATGGCAAACTGTAGGAAACGCGTATTTCCAATATCAGCCACTAAAATGGCTTTCGTTTAAAACAACATTTGCTGCAGGAATTATGGATACTCAAAATTCTAAAGCTTACACTGCACAAACAAATGCAGGGGTAACCTTAAACGGAAAAAACTCAGCAACTTTAGAAAACATAAACAACTTCAATTATACTTGGGATAATCAAATCGATTTGAAACATACTTTCAATGAAGTTCACGATGTAAGTGTTTTATTATTGCAAAGTTTGTATTCAAATACAGATGAAAACTCTTATATGTATTCTAATAATCAACCTTTTGATGTTGGAACAGATAATATGGGTTCTGGTGCGCAAACGAGTTATGTAATAAGATCGGCTTTTGCGAAAAATACCTTAAACTCTTATGCAGTACGTTTAAACTATGCTTTTAAAGACAAATATTTGATTACTGCTTCTTCAAGATGGGATGGTTCGTCTGTTTTATCTGAAGGTAACAAATGGGAAAGTTTCCCATCATTAGCCTTAGGATGGAAACTTAGTAAAGAATCATTTTTAGCAAACAGCTCAGTTGTTTCAGATTTGAAATTACGTGCTAGTATTGGTTACACAGGAAACGATAACGTAGCTCCTTATACCTCTCAGGCACTTTTAAACCAACAGACATTCTATGCACAAGGTTCAAATGTTATTCCAGGTTGGCAGTCAGAAAATTTGGCAAATCCAAATTTGACTTGGGAGAAAACAAGAGAATACAACTTAGGTCTTGATTTTGGATTCTTAAAAAATAGAATTTCGGGTACAATTGATGTTTACGATAGATTATCAGATAATTTGATCTACAAACAGCAATTGCCATCAGAAACAGGTTGGAAAAATACGTTTGCAAATGTTGGATTTGTTAGCAATAAAGGTATAGAAGCTTTATTAACTACAAAAAACATTAAGTCTGGAAAAGTAACTTGGGAAACGACTTTTACTTTTACTAAAAACGTAAATAAATTAGAGTCAATTTACAATCAGGACAAAGTAAGTGATATTGGAAACAAATTAATTCTTGGCGCTCCGTTAAACCCAAATTACAATTATGTTTATGATGGAGTTTGGCAAGAAAGCGAAGCGGCTCAGGCAGCATCTTACGGAATGGCTCCTGGACAAGCAAGACCAAAAGATTTAAACGGAGATGGTAAATTTAATCAAGATGATAGAACGGTAATTGGAAATCCAAATCCAGAATGGCAAGGAAGTTTATATTCTAAATTAGTTGTTGGACAATTTGATTTTAATTTCTCAGTCTTAACAAGCCAAGGGCAAACTGTTTTAAGTACTTTCCACCAAAACTTTGCCGATGTAAGCGATAGAGGACGCCAAAAAATAGCAATGGATTACTTTATTCCAACAAATGGTACAGGAATCGAGGCTAATGCAAATACTACAAACCCAAGACCAGGGCCTGTTGCAACAGGTGCAGGAGCCTATTGGTCTTCTCTTTTTGGGTACTATAGAGATGTTTCTTACGTGAAAATCAAAAATATATCTTTAGGTTACACTTTAGATTCTGAATTATTGAAAAAACTAAAAATTTCTAATTTCAGAATTTATGTGAATGTTCTAGATCCATTTGTGTTTACAGATTTTGATGGTTACGATCCAGAATGGGCAGCTTCTCCTTTTGGAGTAAACCGTCCAGCGGCAGTAACTACACAATTAGGATTAAGTGTTAAATTTTAATAAAGATATTCAAATGAAAAAAATATTAGTAATGATAGGAATAATTGCTGCAGCTGTAAGTTCTTGCAGTGATTATATTGAAGAAGATAGCCGCTCTTTTGTACCGGCAGACGCAACATATAAAACAGCATCAGGATTTCAGTTATTGGTTAACACAAACTATGCTTGGTTAAAAGGAATTTATGGCGGAAACCCATGGCTTTTTGAAGCAGGAACCGATATGTATGCTGAAGGAAGAACTCCAGAACCAGCAGGATTAAGCCAGTATACGCTTTTAATTCCTTCGTCAGATAACGTAGCGGATTTGTATACTTCTTGTTATCAGCAGATCCAAGCGGTAAATAAGACGGTATATTATTCTACAATTACAGAACAGACACCAAATTTAAATACACTTGTTGGTGAGGCACGTTATTTAAGAGCAAATGCTTATTTCTTATTAGTGCAGACTTATGGTGGTGTGCCAATTGTTTTGGATAATATTACCACTCCAGTTTTATCTTTTACAAGAAATACTGCTGAGGAAGTGTACACACAAATTATTGCAGATTTAGATTTTGCTTTGGCGAATGTTGGAACTACGGCTTATGGTACTACAGGAAGAGTAAATAAAAGAGCAGTAAACGATTTGTTGGCAAAAGTGTATTTAACAAGAGGATATGAAACTTTCGGAAAAGCAGATGATTTCTCTAAAGCAGCAGCTTACGCCGATGCAGCAATTGCAGGTCAAACTTTAGCAATTGCATTCGACCAGCTATTTAAACCAGGAAATGATTTGAATGCAGAAACGATTTTTTCTGTACAATACGATAAAGCCTCTACAAGTACAAATCCGACAAAATTGGGGAACAATCAGTTTTACTATTTCAGTTCTTATTTAGGAGGAGCAGAAACAGGAGCTCCATTAAGAAGTTACAATTTATGTCCTACCGATTATGCTTTAGGCTTATATGAAAAAGGGGATGCTAGATGGAATGCTACTTTCATGACTGAAATTTTAGAAGTGACCTGAAACAACAAACGGAGTTACAAAAACTATTTTATACTATCCGTACTACAGAAGCTCAAATCCATCTTCTCTAAAAATAAGACATTTTTACGAGCCAAAATGGTTTACAGCGGCAGATAAAGCGGCTTATATGACAACTAATGCTTCTAGATTAGCTTCGACATTTGTTTACCATCCTTGGGGAGAATATTCTGCAGCTCATACGTTAATTAAGAACTTAGACTGTTATACTATTCCAGTTAAGAAATTTGACAATCCGAATCCAACTACTCCATCAAGTACAGGGCCAGTAAGTACAAGAGATATTATTGTTTCTAGACTTGGAGAAACGTACTTAGTTGCAGCAGAAGCTTATTTAAAAGCAGGAAATCCAGGAACAGGATTAGCTCGTTTAAATGAAGTAAGAAGAAGAGCAGGTGTTGCCAATGCAACTGCAGCTCAATTTAATATCGACTATATCTTAGACGAAAGAGGACGCGAACTATTAGGAGAATACAAACGCTGGTTCGACTTAAAACGTACAGGAACTTTAGTGGCAAGAGCTTCAGCTCATAATTATAAAATTAAAGAAGCAAATTTTGTTGGTATAGACGGAAAACTTAAAATTTTAAGACCAATTCCACAATCAGCTTTAGATTTGAATCAGAATAAAGATTTTCCTCAAAATCCTGGTTATTAGTAATTTGTTAGTTTTTTGAGAACTATGTTTTTTGAAGTAGTTAAAAAGGAGTTTGACTATAGTCGAACTCCTTTCTTAACTAAAAAGTAAAGATTAAAAATGCAAAAATTTAAATTAATCTTAGTGTTGTTTTTTAATGTCCTTGTAATGCAAAGTCAGCAGTACCAAGTAGATACGTCGTATACCATAAAAAGCACTTACGCTAAGTTAATTAAGAAGCATCCGTTTATTACAATTCCAGAAATAAAAGCAAATCCAGATGTCAAAGAAACGTTTGATCTGGTTTACAATCAAGAGCAAGATCGTGTTTTGCATTTTGATGCTTTCATAAATATTAAAAAGAAAAAAAATCCGGCAGTGATCATGATTCACGGCGGAGGTTGGAGATCGGGAAACAAAAACCAAATGCAGTTTATAGGAAAAGAAATTGCAGCAAAAGGCTATTCTTGTTTTGCAATCGAATACAGATTATCATTAGAAGCAAAATATCCTGAAGGTGTTATTGATGTCAAGAATGCGATAAAATTTATTAAAGATAATGCGGCTAAATTTAATGTAGATCCAAACAAAATTGCGGTTTTAGGCTGTTCTTCGGGAGGGCAAATGGCAGCTTTGATTGGTACAACAAATAATTATCCGCTTTTTGAAGATAAAAATTTTAAAAGCCGTTCTTCTTCAAAAGTCCACGCCATAATAGATGTTGACGGCGTTTTGGCATTCAAGCATCCAGAATCATCAGAAGGGGATATGGCAGCATTTTGGTTAGGAGGAAAATCAGATGAAATACCAGAAAATTGGAAAAATGCTTCTGCACTAAGTCATACCGACAAAAATACACCACCCGTATTATACATCTGCAGCAGTATTCCGAGATTTCATGCAGGAAGAGATGATATGATCAAGATTTTGAACAATTATAAAATCTATAATGAAGTACAGACGATTCCAGATTCGCCACATTCATTTTGGTTTTACGATCCTTGGTTTACGCAAACGATCACGTACAGCGTAGGATTTTTAGATAAAATTTTTAAATAATTTAGAATACAGAAATGAAAGCAAAAATCACGTCAGAAATTTTATTTTTCGCGGGTTTAACTGCCATAAAACGCGCAGAAATACGATATTAAAAAGAACAAAACTTACGCCGAAATATCTGTAAAAACAGATGGAAAATAGAAAGGGAGAAAGTATAAAGACGGAACTGTTTAAAAAAAAATGTAAATTGTTTTTTTCCACAGATTAAAAGATTAAAATGATTTTAAAAAATCTGCTCAATATGCCGACTCTCCGTGAGATTAATTTCAACAAATAGTAACATAGAATTTTATATGTGTTGATGTAAGTGAAGCGCCTTTTATTAAGTTTTATCCTGATCGTTATCAGGACTATGTGTTAAAAAAAAAGCAACCAAAGAATAATCCAAATAATCCATTAATCTGTGGCAAAAAGAAACATAAATATGAAGTATAGAAAAACAGTCCTATTATTATTTCTGCTTTTCAATGTTTTTGCAATTGCACAAAATCAGTCTGAAACAGTAATTCCGTACGATCTAAAATGGTCGGAACGAACAGCACTTTCTATTTTGAATAAATATCCGAATGCTTGGCAGCTTGACGGAAATGAAAAGCCAAAATGGGATTATAAAATGGGTTTTGTATTGTCGGGATTTGAAAAATTATATCAAAAAACAAACAATAAAAAATACCTGAATTACATCAAAGAATATGTTGATGGAATGATTGACAGTACAGGAAATATCAAAAAATATGATATTAAAGAGTATAATATTGATTGTTTAAATCCGGGAAAACTGCTGTTTAATTTATATGATATAACAAAAGATTCTCGCTATCTGAAGATTATTGGGCAGCTTAGAAATCAGTTAGAAAGTCAGCCGAGAACACCAAGCGGAGGATTTTGGCACAAACAGATTTACCCAAACCAAATGTGGATTGACGGTTTGTATATGGCAGAACCTTTTTATGCGCAGTTTACAGTTAAGTACGAAAAGGGAAAAAGTCTGGATGATATTGCCAAACAATTTGAATTGGTTCAGAATCATCTTGTAGATCAAAAAACAGGTTTGGTTTACCAAGCTTGGGATGAAAGTAAAGAGATTGCTTGGGCAGATAAACAAACGGGAACTTCGCCTACAATCTGGGGAAGAGGAATTGGATGGTACATGATTGCGCTGGTTGAAACGTTAGATTATTTCCCGAAATCGCACCCAAAACATAAAGTTCTGGTGGAGTATTTGAATCAGATTGCCAAAAACGTGAATCAATACAAAAGCGAAAACGGACTTTGGTATCAAGTAGCCGATAAACCAGAATTGTACGGAAATTATGTAGAACCATCGGCTTCTGGAATGATTATTTATGCTTTTGCAAAAGGAGCTAATAAAGGCTATTTAGCTTCAAGCTACAAGACAACAGCTAAAAAATCATTTGACAGTTTTGTAAAAGAATTTGTGAAAGTAGATAAAAAAGGAGAAGTGAATGTTTTGAACGTTTCATCAAATGTAGGTTTGGGCGGAAAACCATTCCGCGATGGAACAAACTATTATTATCTAGTTTCTAAAACAAAAGAAAACGGTGCAATTGGATTGGGCGCATTTTTATTAAGTGCAATCGAATTGGATAAATAAATGTTTTTTATGGATAAAAAGAAGAAATATTTTGGTTTACTGCTTGTAGTGTTTGGTCTGCTATTTTCATCTATGAATGCAATAGCTCAAGAAAGCACAATTTTGATTTCCAAAGACTTGAAGTGGTCTGAAAGAATGGCACTTTCTATTATGAAGCGTGACCCAAAAGCTTGGCAGATTGACAATTACGAAAAACCAAAATGGGATTATAAGCTTGGTCTTATTATGACTGCTTTTGAGAATCTATACAATAAAACACAGAATCCAGTTTATTTCAATTACGTTAAAGAGTATTACGAAACAGTTATAAACGATTCGGGCGATATTCTAAATTATAAACTAGAAGATTACAATATTGATTATATAAATGCTGGCAAAGGACTTTTTGAAATTTATAAACAAACCAAAGAGGATCGTTATCTTAAAGCGTTGCAGCTTTTAAGAAAACAATTGGAAACGCATCCAAGAACAAATTCGGGAGGTTTTTGGCATAAGAAAATTTATCCAAATCAGATGTGGCTGGATGGATTGTATATGGGAACTCCATTTTACGCACAATATACAGCTGAGTTTGAGCAAGGAAAAAGTTTTGATGATATTGTAAAACAGTTTGAGCAGATTCATCAGCATACTTTAGACCCAAAAACGGGTCTTCTTTTTCATGCTTGGGATGAAAGTAAAAAAATGGATTGGACGAATAAAGAAACGGGAACATCTCCCAATTTTTGGTCTCGATCTATAGGCTGGTACATGATGGCTTTGGTTGATGTTTTAGACTTTATGCCAAAAGAACATCCGAAAAGAAAAGAACTTATCCAGTATTTGAATGAGATTTCGAAAGCTGTTGCAAAATATCAAGATAAATCAGGATTATGGTATCAAGTTACAGATGCTGGAAATAGAAAAGGAAATTACCTTGAAGCATCTGGTTCTGAAATGTTTGTTTACGCATTTGCAAAAGGAGTAAAAAAAGGTTATTTGCCAAAAAACTATAAAAAGTTAGCAGAAAAAGGATTTGACGGAATTACAAAAAAACTCGTTACAGTAGATCCAGACGGAGAAATACATATTACTCAAGTTTGTGCTAGTGCAGGGTTAGGAGGAAATCCTTATCGTGATGGATCTTATGAATATTATATAAGCGAAAAAATAAAAGTGGATAATTCGCATGGATTAGGGCCTTTTATTTTAGCGGCAGTTGAATTAGAAAAATAGTAGAATTTAAATAAATTTTGAAATGAGAAATAGTAGAAAGCAAAGTTATTTTATGTCGATTTTGATGGCTTGTTTTATGACCATTACGAGTTGTAAAGTAACATCGCAGGAACCAGCAAAAGAGATTGTGATTGGAAAGAATGCAAAATGGTCTGATAAAATGGCCTTGACATTGATGAAACGCCATCCAGAATCGTATATGATCGACGACGCTAAAAAACCAAAGTGGGATTACGTTCACGCTTTAGTTTTACATTCAATAGAAGAGCTGTACAAAAAAAATCCAGATCCTAGATATAAAGCTTATGTAAGAAGTTATGTCGACCAATTTGTACAGGCAGACGGAAGCATTACTACGTATGAATTTGAAAAATACAATATTGACTTAGTATTACCAGGACGTCTTCTTTTTGATGTATATGCTAGTTCAAAAGAAGATAAATATTTAAAAGCGTTGCAATTAATTCGTAAACAGCTTTCAGAACAGCCAAGAACACAAAGCGGCGGATTCTGGCACAAACAGATTTATCCAAATCAAATGTGGTTGGATGGTTTGTACATGGGAGAACCATTCTACGCAGAATACACAGCTAAATTTGAAAACGGAAAAAGCTTTGATGATATCGCAAAACAATTTGAAGTGATTCAGCTTAAAGCTACAGATCCAAAAACTGGATTATTATACCACGGTTGGGACGAAAGCAAACAAATGCCTTGGGCAAATAAAGAAACAGGAAACTCTCCAAACTTCTGGTCTAGATCTTTGGGCTGGTATGTAATGGCTTTGGTTGATGTTTTAGATTACATGCCAAAAGATCATCCAAAAAGAAAAGACTTGATTCAGTATTTAAACAATGTTTCTGAGGCTTTACTAAAATTCCAAGATAAATCTGGATTGTGGTATCAAGTTACCGATAAAGGCGGTCAAAAAGACAATTATTTAGAAGCTTCTGGATCTGCAATGTTTTCATATGCTTTTGCAAAAGGAGCAAACAAAGGATATTTGCCATCTAAATTTAAAAAGCAGCCAACAAAGCGTTTGACGGATTAACAACTGTATTAATCAAAAAAGTAGATCAAGATGGAGGAATTACATTAACAAACTGTTGCCAAGTGGCAGGTTTAGGTGGGAATCCATATCGTGACGGATCTTACGAATATTACGTAAACGAAAGAAAAAAAGACAATGATCCTAAAGCTACTGAACCATTTATTTTGGCCGCTTTGGAATTGAATAGATAATTTTTTTAAAGTTATGAGTTTGGAGTTATGAGTTATGAGTTATGAGTTATGATGCTCCGCTTTGTCTTGCTGAACGATCCCGAGGCTTCGGGAGAAGCACTGCAAAGAAACTCCTCACAGAAAAAACAAGTGACAAACCCTACAGGTTTTAAAAACCTGTAGGGTTTAAATAAAAAGAACAGTTAAAAATGAAAAATATAAAAATCATCCTATTTCTTCTTTCCATTTTTTGTTTCCAGAAGAATACCGCACAAGTCTGGACGCCAGATAACGGAGATGGAACATTCACCAATCCGATTATTCATGCCGATTATTCAGATCCAGATGTTGTTCGCGTAGGCGATGATTATTATATGACAGCTTCTTCTTTTAATTGTATTCCGGGGTTACCGATTTTACATTCAAAAGACTTGGTAAATTGGAAAATTATAAGCTACGCTTTGGCTAAACAGCCTCCATTTGAAACCTACAATAGTGTACAGCACGGAAACGGAGTTTGGGCGCCAAGCATCAATTATCACAACAACGAATTTTACATCTATTATCCAGATCCAGATTTCGGAATTTATATGATAAAAGCTAAAAAAGCAGAAGGCCCTTGGTCTGAGCCACTTTTAGTTAAAGCAGGAGTTGGATTGATAGATCCGAGTCCGCTTTGGGACAATGATGGCAAAGCTTATTTGGTGCATGCTTTTGCAGGAAGCCGCGCTCAGATTAAAAGTTTGTTAGTTGTATGTACTATGAATCCTGAAGGAACGGTAGTGAATAATGATGAAGTTATGGTTATTGACGGACACGAAAGCGAAGGCACAATTGAAGGTCCAAAATTTTACAAACGAAATGGATATTATTACATTTTTGCACCAGCAGGAGGAGTTCCAACGGGATGGCAGACTGTTTTAAGATCGAAAAATGTTTTCGGCAGCTTATGAAAAGAAGAAGGTTCTAGAACAAGGTTCGACCGCAATAAATGGGCCGCATCAAGGCGCTTGGGTAACAACTCAGACAGGCGAAGATTGGTTTTTCCATTTTCAAGATAAAGGCGCTTATGGACGAATTGTGCATCTGCAACCAATGAAATGGGTGAATGACTGGCCGGTTATGGGAGAAGATTTTGATAAAAATGGAATAGGCGAGCCCGTAACAACATACAAGAAACCAAATGTTGGCAAAAAATATCCGATTGAAGTTCCAGCAACTTCAGATGAATTTAATGAGCCAAAATTAGGATTGCAATGGCAATGGCAGGCAAATAAACAGACCAACTTCGGTTTTCCAACTAGTTTGGGTTATTTGAATTTGTTTTGCAATACCACAACCAAAAATATTTTTAATGCTCCAAATTTACTCTTGCAAAAATTTCCAGCAGAAGAATTTACGGCGACTACAAAACTGACTTTTAACGCAAGATTAAATGGAGAAAGTACAGGTTTGATCGTTATGGGGCTAGATTATAGTTATCTGAATTTCAAAAATGAGAACGGAAAATTATATCTGAACCAGAAAACAGGAACTTTTGATAAAACGGTTTCAGAGACTGAAACGAAGCCTGTATTAATTGAGCAAAACACAATTTATTTAAGAGTAAAAATTAGCAAAGGGGCTATTTGTAGTTTTTCGTATAGTTTAGACGACAAAAATTACCAATCGATAGGAAAAGATTTTACTGCTAAAGAAGGAAAATGGATTGGAGCCAAAGTCGGACTTTTTGCTTTGGGTGAGATAATTAAAAATGATTCTGGGAATGTTGCTGTTGATTGGTTTAGAGTAACAAAATAGGTTGGAAATGATACAGTTTAAAAAACAAATAATGCTTTTTTTATGCCTTTGCAGTTTTGCTGTAAATGCTCAGAATACATATAAAAGATGGCCAGAAATTATTCGTAAGAGTGATGCCGCTTGGTTTGCAACCGCAGACGCAAAAAGAGTAGCAGAAAATGTACTGCTCTACCAAAGAGATATTGGAGGCTGGCCAAAGAATATTCAAATGCAGGATGAGCTGACCGAAAAGCAGAAAAAAGATTTGATTGCTCTTAAAAAAACTGCAGTCGAAACGACTACAGACAACGGAGCAACTTGTCAGGAAATGCTTTTTATGTCTAGAATGTATGCGCAGGTCAAAGACGAACGTTACAGAGAATCTTTCTTAAAAGGCTTAAATTATCTGCTGGAGGCTCAATATGCAAACGGAGGATGGCCTCAGTTTTATCCGTTAAAAAAAGGATATTATACGCACATTACTTACAATGATGATTCAATGGTTAATATTATGAACGTAATAAAAGCCGTAGCAGACGAATCGGATTATTACAGTATTAAACCTTCAAAAGAAATTGTGGATAAATGCAGAAAATCATTTGATAAAGGAATCGATTGCATTCTAAAAACACAATACAAACAAAATGGTGTTTTAACCGCCTGGTGCGCTCAGCATGATGAAGTAACTTTGGCTCCAGCAAATGCAAGAGCTTTTGAATTGGCTTCGTTAAGCGGTTATGAATCGACAAAAATAGTATTGCTTTTAATGTCGATTGACAAACCTTCAAGAGATGTTGTTATGGCTGTAAAAAGCGCTGTAGAATGGTTCGAAAAAACTAAAATTACTAATTTAGAGGAAAAAAGAGTTTTAAACGACGCGGGAAAAATTGTAGATAAAAAAATGATTCCGGTAGCAAATGCCAAACCAATCTGGGCGAGATTTATGGATTTGGAAACCAATGAACCTTTCTTTTGTGACCGTGACGGAATCAGAAAAAAAGCATTGGATCAAATAGGATCAGAAAGAAGAAATGGCTATTCATGGTACTCAGATGCACCTCAGGAAGTTTTAAAAAGATTTCCAGACTGGGCAGTTAAAAACGGTACAAAAGTAGGGGCAGCCGAAAAGAAAATTATAGATTATATTACTGTAGCACAAGATGGTTCGGGAGATTTTACCAAAATTCAGGATGCAATTTATGCAACACCGGCTTTTCCTTATGAGAAAGTAACTATTTTTATTAAAAACGGAATCTACAACGAAAAAGTTCGAATTCCAGAATGGAATACTCATGTATTTCTGAAAGGTGAAAGTAAAGAAAATACCATTATAACTTTTGATGATAATTTTTCAAAAATAGCTTTAGGAAGAAATAGTACTTTTTATACCTACACACTTTTGGTTGAAGGAGACGATTTTACAGCATCAAATCTAACGATTAAAAATACTTCTGGCGAACACGGACAAGCGATTGCTTTATCAGTTGTAGCTAATCGCGCTAAGATTACGAATTGTATACTTTTAGGAAATCAAGATACTTTGTACTTGTCTGGAAAAGATGCCAAACAATATTTTAAAGATTGTTATATTGAAGGAACAACCGATTTTATATTTGGAGGCGCAACAGCTCTATTTGAAAATTGCACTATTCACAGTATAAAAAGTTCTTATATCACAGCGGCTTCAACGCCAGAAGGAACTCCATTCGGTTTCGTTTTTAAAAACTGTAAACTCACGGCAAATCCTGAAGCAAAAGATGTTTACTTAGGAAGACCTTGGCGCATTTATGCAAAAACGGTTTTTATAAATTGCGACATGGGTAATCAAATTAAACCTGAAGGCTGGGAAAATTGGTCAAAACCAGAAGCAGAAAAAAAATCTTTTTATGCAGAATACAATTGTAGCGGAGAAGGATTTCAGCCATCAAAAAGAGTAAAATGGTCTTATCAGCTTTCAAAAAAAGAAGCAACACAATATTCGATAGAAAATATCCTTAAAGATAAGATTGCGAATTGGTATTCTCTTTAGTCCCAGTCCCAGTTCTCAGTCGCAGTTTCAGTCGGCACTGAAAACTGGGACTGTGACTAGCACGCACTTAAAATAAAAAAACATGAATTTCAAATACTTCTTTCTAATCTTCCTTTCGTGGGCATCATTTGCACAGAATAGCGATTTTCCGTCAGCTAAAGTGGATTCTATTGTGAAACGAATTCAGCTTCCAATAATAACTTCCTATCGGATTAATATTTTGACATTAGGTGCCAAAGGCGATTCTATTACAGATAATAAAAAGGCTTTTGATAAAGCAATGGCTTTGTGCAAAAAAAATAAAGGCGGAACAATTATAGTTCCAAAAGGAATTTATAAAATCAACGGACCGATACATTTTGTAAGCAATGTAAACCTTAGAATTGAAAAAGGGGCTAAAATAAAGTTCAGTGATAATCCGAAAGATTATCTTCCAATGGTTTTAACAAGCTGGGAAGGGACGATGTTGTATAATTACAGTCCGCTTATTTATGCTAATAATTGCACGAATATTTCCATTTCTGGAGAAGGAACAATTGACGGAGAAGGAGGAAAGACTTGGAAAACTTTTAAAGCAAAAGAAAACGAAGGCAAAAACCGAAGCCGTGAAATGAATCACAATAACACTCCATTAGAAGAAAGAAAATTTGGAGAAGGCTATTTTTTAAGACCACAAATGATTCAGTTTTTAAATTGTAAAAACATTTTAGTCGAAAATATCAGAATCGAAAATTCGCCATTTTGGTGTCTGCATCTCTTAAAATCAGAAAGCATTACCATTCGCGGGATAAGCTACAAATCATTAAATCACAATAACGACGGAATCGATCCAGAATACGCAAAAGACGTTTTAATTGAAAATGTCACTTTCGACAACGGAGACGACAATGTTGCCATAAAAGCAGGAAGAGATCATGAAGGAAGAGCCAATGCAGCAACGCCTAGCGAGAATATTGTAATTAGAAATTGCAATTTTAAAGGACTTCATGGAGTAGTAATTGGGAGCGAAATGTCGGCTGGTGTTCAGAATGTATTTGTAGAAAATTGTAAAACGGCAGGTTATTTAAAAAGAGGCATTTATTTAAAAACGAATGCCGATCGCGGAGGCTATATCAAAAATATATTTGTTCAAAATATTCAATTAGATCAAGTAGAAGATTGTCTATACATTACATCAAATTATCACGGAGAAGGCAAAGGTTATCAATCTGATATATCAAATGTATATTTTTCTAATATCACCTGTAACAAAGCGTCAGAATCTGGTATTGTAATTCAGGGATTTGCAGATAAAAAAATCAAGAACATCTCTTTAAAAAACATAGAAATCAAAGAAGCCAAAAATGCGCTCTCGAATGAAAACGCAGAAAACGTCTTGATGACAGATGTTTTTATAGGTAAAAGAGCAACAGTGCCTACAGCAGTTTCAAAACATTAGAGTTTAGCCGTTTTTAACCGCAAAGCACACAAAGAAATCGCAAAGTTCGCAAAGGTTTAATAAAAGGAGGAAAAGGCTCAAAGATTTAGAGATTCAAAGATTTTTCGTAGAGGTGCACTGCAGTGCATCTACATAAAGAATATCCACAAAGCTTTGTGTCCTCATTGACAAAGTAAATAGATAATAAAAAACTTAGTGAACTTTGCGTAACCTTAGCGCACTTTGCGTTAAAAAAACACTTCGCAATAAAACCACTCAGCATTAAAAAAACAAAAGAAAATGAAAAAATATATCTTTCTAGCATTACTTATCACCACAGTAAGTTTTGCCCAAAATACATCCCTGTATTGCATTGGAGACTCTACAATGGCAAATAAAAAAGATCCGGACAAAAATCCAGAACATGGTTGGGCTCAGGTATTGCAGCCTTTTTCAAAGAAAACATAACAGTAATCAATAAAGCGGTAAACGGACGAAGCACGAGAAGCTTTATCAATGAAAAACGCTGGGATTCTGTTTATAACAAACTTAAAAAAGGAGATTATGTTTTTATAGAATTCGGACATAATGATCAGAAAATAGAAGATTCAGCACGTTTCACCAATCCGCATACAGCTTACAGATACAATCTAATTCGTTTTGTAAAAGAAAGCAGAGAAAAAGGTGCTATTCCGATATTATTAACTTCCATTTCAAGACGTAACTTTAACGAAAAAGGAGTTTTGGTGCCAACTCATGGCGATTATCCTTTAGAAACCCGATTGGTTGCACAGGAGTACAATGTGCCTTTTATAGATCTAGAGTACTACACTGAATTATTAGAACAATCTTACGGGCCAGAAAAATCAAAACAACTTCATCTCCATTTTAAAGCGGGAGAAAATGCTTTTTATAATACAGATAAAGCTGATGATACGCACCTTTCCTTATTAGGAGCAAATAAAATTGCTGAAATTGTAATTAACCAAATCAAGCTTTCGAAAGACGCTTCGCTAAAGAATCTTAAAAGCGGAATTAAGTAATACATTTTTAAAATTAAGACAATGAAGAGTGAGGGAAATTAGTATTTCCCTTTTTCTTTTTGTTTCCTCTTTTGTTTTTTTCTAATATAAAAGAAGATAAAGAAAGTTAAGATTAAGAAATAAATCTAGCCCTATTTTAATATTATAAAAGCTTCTAAGTCTAATTTGTGCTTTTTTGTTGACATATTTTTGCCTTGAATAATGTACCTAAGAAAACAAAAACTATGAAAGCGGCTAATTTTTCATTAGAGTTTCAGTTAAATATTTCTGAAATTAGAAAACTTAACAAAATGTACTTTGAGCACTTGTTTAAAGAGCGTCTAATCTATGTTTTTTTCGTCGTTGCATTAATTGTGCTTTTTCTTGATTTTATTAATGAAGCTGATTTTTTTCAATGGCTGATAAGTTGTCTCGTTACACTTGTTTTTTTAGTAGTCATTCAATTCTTTTTTCTGGACGCTATTTCTAGAACGATTTTCTGCCTAACAAAATGGCTTATCCAGTATAACAAATTTTATAGTAGATATAAACTCACTTTTACCTATTCTGATGTTTGCGTTCGATCTCCGTTAAGAGACTTAAAACATAAATGGACAAAAATTGAAAAAGTTATTTCGACTAAAAATTTCCTTTTTCTCTATGTAAAAGAAAGAAATGCTTATATAATTTCTATTTCAAAGAAAGATCACAATTGTCAAAAGATTGAAGAGTTGGTTTCGTTTGTTGAAAATCATGTCATGCATGTGATAAAAGTCTAATGCATTTTTAATAACCACATCAAAAAATACCTTATTCTGATTATTTTATGGCTTATTGGAGCTAATGAATTGTCTATGCAACTCTAATTTTGCTACATATTTTAGCAGTGAATCCTTCAATTAATCAAGGGTTTGCTCTTTTAAAAAACAAAAGGATGCAAAAGGAGCGAGTTTTAGTGGTTGATAATCAAGGTTTTTTTCTAAAAATGTTTAAAAGAAAACTTAAAGATGAGTTTGATTTTTTAGAAAAATCTTTTACTGATCAATGTGAAGGGACAAAAAATCAATATGATCGAACTATTTATGTAGTTTACAGGAGAGAAGAATTGCTTAGTTTTTTACAAGAGGAAAAAAGAGCAAATACTCTGGTTTGTTTGTTTAATGGGCAACTTTACAGGAGCTTATCTTTTCTAGAGGGAATCAATAATTTGATTTTGTTTGATGAATCAAAAACGAGTCGTGAAATTTTTAAAGAAGTAAGGCTCTTTTTGAAAAAGAAATTAGATTTCAAAAAAGAAAAAAAGACAGTGAGGATATCAAATCCATCACAATCAAAGTTTAATGAATATTATAAAGCGATGTATTTTTTAATGTGAAGTAATTTATTTTATTTTTTATATTTTTTCGATCATATTATTTGATAATAATGTGTTTAAATTGCAGGGTAATTGTTGTTCGTTATCCTGCTTTTTATTTTATTCTACTTTTTAGTTTTATTAAAAGTTTTTGATTTTTAAGTGTTATTATAACAATTAAAAATCTTAAATTGTTCTGAAAAAATAAAGAATAAAGAAAGTATGAAAAAAAGAGTTTTATTTTATCTTCCAATTACTTTAGTTACAGTATTATTAGCGAGTTGCAAAGTTTCTCAAAATGTATCAGAAAAAACAATTGTTTTAAAAAATAGTAGTTCTCTGGCGCTCTCGCAAAAAGCAATTTCTATTAAAAGAGAGAATATAGGAGAAAGCAATGTAAAAGGAGGTTTCCCTATTTTGCTTTCAAAAAAAGATACAATTCCAGCGCAGACAAACGATCTTAATGGCGATGGAAAATGGGATGAACTTTTCTTTACAACAGATTTTTCGCCAAACGAAGAAAAAGTCATTCAGTTAAAATGGTCTGATACAGATCCAAAGTTTACAATAAAAACTAGTGCACGTTTTGGAAAAAGAGAAGGAAAGGATCTTCCTGTTCATCCAGATACACAAGAAGTTTTAATGGCAAATCAGGTTCTTAAAAAATTAGGTTATCAAAAATACCAGACAGACGGGCCAACTTGGGAGAATGACAAAGTTGGTTTTAGACATTATCTAGACGGAAGAAATTCTAAAGATGTGTTTGGAAAAAAACTTCCGAGAATAACGCCAGAAAACGTGGGTATAAACAGCAAAGGAGCGGTTGAAGATAATTATCACGTGATGTACGATTGGGGAAGAGATATTTTTCCAGTTGGGAATTCTGTTGGTTTAGGCGGTTATGCATTGCTGATTGACAATAAAATAAACCGACTTGGAATTTTAGGCAATGACACGATAAATAATGTAGAAAAGACAACTTTTAAAATTGTAGCAGAAGAGCCGGTAAACTCTGTTTTAAGCTACCACTATCAAAACTGGAAAGCCTCTGGAAATCTTTATCAAGTACAGGAAACAACTTCTATTTGGCCTGGAATGTATGGTTATAAAAATACAGTTTCAATAGATGGCATTAAAGGCAAAGAAACATTTTTGGTCTGCAATTTCTAATTTGAATAATAAAAATCCGCTACAGGTTATAGAAGCGGGAGATTGGGTATGTCTAATTCAGCACGATTATTTGACTTATGAACGCCAATGGATTTTGGGAACAGCGATTTTAGTTCCTGCAAATATTTATCAAGGTTATATTGAAGCTCCTAAAACAGGACAGCTGACTGATTCGTATTTGGCAAAATTAAAAGTTGATAATAAGAAAGAAATTAGTTATTATGCGATTGCAGCTTGGGAATTGAGTGCCGATAAAGGTTTTAATGATTCTGCATTTTTTACTAATTATGTGACCAATTTAGCCAAACAGCTTTCTGCTAAAATAAAAATTGAAGTAAAGTAATTTGAAACGATAGGCTGTTGTACAAATGAGAGAGTTTTTAATTGTTTTAGCTTTTATAAGCGGATTGAATTTTTCTTTCTCGCAGCAGGTAACTGATGTTTTTCCTGATGGCACCCCCATCAGCAGCTGGTTTAAAAATGATCAGAAATTGCAATTAAAGGATTTAGGAAAGCAATATCGTATAACAGATTTTGGAGCTAAAAAAGACAGCACAATAATCCAAACGCAAGCCATTCAGGCAATAATTGACCTTGCATCGGCAAATGGTGGCGGTGTAATTGTAGTACCGAAAGGTGTATTTTTGAGCGGCGCTTTATTCTTTAAACCTAAAACGACTTTGTATTTAGCCAAAGGAGCAGTTTTAAAAGGTTCAGATGATATTATTGATTATCCAATTATGGCTTCAAGAATGGAAGGACAAAATCTGGATTATTTTCCCGCCTTGGTGAATGCTTATGGGGTAGATCATTTTTCTATTTCGGGAGAAGGAACAATAAACGGAAATGGAAAAAAGTTTTGGGAAGCTTTCTGGAAAAAACGTGGTGAGAATCCTGATTGCACGAATCTTGAAGTCTCTAGGCCAAGATTAATTTTTGTATGGAATTCAAAAAATGTTCAGTTTCAGGATGTAAAATTGATTAATTCAGGTTTTTGGACGAATCATTTTTATAAATGTAATAATGTAAAACTGCTGAATCTTTACATCTTTTCACCACATATTGAAATTAAAGCGCCAAGTACCGATGCCATTGATCTTGATGTCTGCGAAAATGTTTTGATAAAAAACTGCTATATGTCTGTAAATGATGATGCCATTGCCTTGAAAGGAGGAAGCTTACGCAGATAAAGATCCAAATAACGGCCCTAATAAAAACATCATAATTGAGGATTGTACATTTGGATTTTGCCATTCGGCTTTAACCAATGGAAGTGAAGCGATTCATAATCGAAATGTAATTTTTAGAAATAGCCAAATAAAAGGTGCTTCTAGAATGTTGTGGCTAAAAATGAGACCAGACACGCCACAGCGATACGAATATATTTTAATCGAAAATATTCAAGGCGAAGCAGAAACTGGACTTGCCATTTTTGCCTGGCGACAGTTTTATGATTTGAAAAACCGTCAAGATATTCCGTTATCTTATGGCGATCAGATTACTTTAAAAAACATCAATCTTAAATGCACTAATTTTTATGGTGTGGAAAAAGATCCCAATGTGAGATTGAGTAATTTTAGATTTGAAAATCTAAATATAGAGTCTGTAAAAACTAAGATGGATAAAAGCATTATTGACGGACTTGTTTTAAAGAATGTTTACCTAAACAAGACTCTTATTGAGTAAAATTTTCCTTTTTTGAGGAATTTTTCCGCTCAAAAATTAACAAATAGAAGAGGTATAAGCCATCTTTTTGGATGAAACTAGTTTTAATTTGATACTTTCTGCAGCGTATTAAAACAGTTGTTGTAAAAACACTTTTAAAGTAAGTGGTTGATTGCTAATGTATTGTATTTGCTGGTTTTTAATAAAGAACAGAAGTCAATTTATTGTAAAGGAAATGAATGAAAAACTGCATTAAATTTAACAGCAAAATTGTTGTAACTATCACACAAACTTTTATTTTTGTGGCTTAATTTAACAATATATAAGCATGAAAGATTTATTAGTAAAAATCAACGCCGAAATTGAAACATTCAAAGCTGAAGCTGAATCTTTGACTGAAAAAGGAATTAAAGCTGCTGAACCAAGAGCACGTAAATCAACTTTAGAAATTGAAAAACTTTTAAAAGAGTTTAGAAAAGTTTCTATCGAAGAATCAAAAAAATAATACAACTAAAACCTCGTCAATCGACGAGGTTTTTTTTTGTAGAAAAGTTGTTGAGAGTTAAGAATTAAGAATTAAGAATTAAGAATTAAGAATTAAGAATTTCTCTTAACTTCTAAAAAAACTTTGAACCTTTGTTCCTATGCAACTTTGCACCTAAAAAAACTTAGAATCTTAGCGTCTTAGAACCTTAGTATCTTAAAAAAACTATATCCACTTTAGCTTCGTGGCAATGGAGCATGCTTCAACGGTATTATTAACTTTCATTTTCTCCAAAATATTTTGCCGATGACGACTTACAGTATTGATGCTAATAAATAGGAGCGTTGCAATCTCTTTACTTTGTTTTCCTGCTTGAAGCATTTTAAGAATTTCTTTTTCTCGTGCAGAAAGAAAGAATTCATTTTCTTTCACATTCTGTTTTACAATATTTCCAGTTGCAGTATTTATTATTGCACCTTCATAGTCAAGGGCTAGTGAAAAATCAAAATTATAAAAACAAAGTGCCAATTCTACATCTTCGTACTGATTTGAAAAATAGAACATCTTGTGTAATAAAGATTTCCCTGCGGTTTCGTCATTCATTCTTAATTTACTGATTACACAAAAGTTTCTTCGTTCCTCAGTCGGAATCGTTTTTATGAACTGAAAAAAATGAAGTTCTAAAAGATATTTTTGCAGTACATCATCTGAGTTTAATTTGCCAAAAAGCTCTTCTTCCCAAATACTCTCAATTTCTTGCACTTGATCTTCTTTGAAAATTTCAAGTTCTTGAGCAATTTTGCCCGAATAGATGTAACTTTTATTGTTGTATAAATCGCTTAAAACGGCAATGCCATTTTCTAAATCAGCAAAATTCTGAGCCATTTCCTGACACGTTTTTAAAACCTTTTTATTATTTAAGTTTCCTGAGTTTTTTTGCTCCAAAAGCTGTTTGCTCAAATCATCTTTTATGTTTTTCATAAAAATGGTTATTTATAAGTATTGTCTTATGCTTTTCTGCCGAATATATTTGTATGATTATATGGACTGAAATATAATAAAAAATGGGGTTTAAAATAATTATAAAATTCTTAATCATTTTACTTGACTTATTATCAAGTTGTTTGAGGTAAACATATTGCTCAAAAGGCTTTGTGTGAAAGTTGAGTGAATTGATTAATTAATGCTTAATAAATCAAAATCATGAAAAATCTTCTTTTAATCATTTTTTTTATAAGTATAATTGCCGTTCAAGCACAAAATTCCACCATAAAAAGGCTTGACGGAAGTACAATTTCTACCGATAGTTTGACCGCCACTATTGAAAACCTGATGAGCAAAGCCAATGTGAAAGGATTGGCTATAGCCGTGTTTAATGCCAAAAAACCTGTTTACATGAAGACTTTTGGCTTTAGTAATGTCGAAACCAAAAAGAAGTTAGAGCTGCAGACCAATCTTTATGGAGCTTCTTTGAGCAAAGCGGTTTTTGCTGTTTTGGTTATGAAACTAGCAGAAGAAGGAGTCATAACATTAGACAAGCCACTTCAGGATTATCTTCCGAAACCAATTTATGAATATGATTTTAAAGTATGGCACGAAGATTTTACAGAATTAAAATCATATCCAGAATATAAAAAAATAACTGCTAGAATGTGTCTCGATCATACTTCTGGCTTGCCGAACTGGCGTTGGTTTGAATCTGATGAAAAGCTCAAAGTTAAGTTTGAGCCAGGAACAAGGTACAGTTATTCGGGTGAAGGGCTTACCTATCTTCAAGTGGTTTTGGAAAAAATTACTGGAAAAACCTTAGAAGAAATGGCTCAGGAAAGAGTATTCAAACCGCTGGGAATGTCAAATTCGAGTTATAAATGGCAAGAGAAATTCGAAAAAGATTATGCCTACGGATATGATGAAAACGGAAAAATGCAGGAAAAAGACAAAGACAATGCGCCGAGAGGAGCAGGAACGTTAGAAACTACGATAGAAGATTATAGCAAGTTTATAACCGCAATTTTGAATAAAAAAATATTGAATGCTAAATCATACAAAGAAATGTTTAGTCCGCAGATTCGCATTCATTCTAAAAATCAGTTCGGACCAGGAGCATTAGAAGATGGAAACTGGAATGACCAAACAGAGCTTTCATACGGTCTAGGCTGGGGATTAGTAAAAAGCCCTTATGGTTATGGCGCTTTTAAAGAAGGGCAAGGTTCAGGTTTCCAACATTACGGAATTGTTTTTCAAGATAAAGGAACTGCAATGGTTATCATGTCGAACAGTTATCCAACGGGAAAAATAATTAAGTATTTACTGGAAACAGGAATAAAAGACACCTATACACCATGGGAATGGGATCAATATATTCCATATGATAAAAAATGAGTTTCTAAGTTTCTGAGTTTCTAAGTTTCTGAGATGCTAAGCTTCTAAAGCGCTAAGAAAAAAAACTCAGTATCTTAGTATCTTAGTATCTCAGTATCTCAGTATCTCAGTATATTAGAAGCTTAGCATCTTAGATTAAATCGAATTTCTATCAATAAAATTAAAAGGCACTTTTACCTGACCTTTTTCTTTGTTCAAAATCATTCTTGCGGCAGTTTCTCCCATAACATTAAAATCGGTTGACATTACAGTAATGCCAAGCAAATCTTTTAAAGGAGTATCGTTGTATGATATGACACCTATATCTTTTCCTAAAACAAACTCTTCATCGCGAATCTGTTTTACTAAATTTACCAAATCAGATTCTTCGATTGTAATAAACAAATCTCCTTTTTTCAGAATCATATCATCGTAAACTTCACTCAGAATTTCAAAATTGATTTCGTGTTCCACACAGAATTTTCTAAATCCGTGCAAAATTCTTCTCGGATAAGGATAGACCGCTTTATCAGGATATACTAGAATTAAACGCTTGTATTTTGATATTTTAGAAAGACCTTCTTTTAAGGCATTATAAATGTCATTTTCAAAATCTTGGTAAATCTTAATAACATCGTTACCTGTTCCTAATTTTATATTATCTAAAACTACCAGTTTTTCTTGTGGGATTTTTTTAATGGCATTTACCACATCATCAGTAAAGCTCAAATGTTTTAATTCATCTGTTTTAAAGTGTGTTGTAATAACATAATAATCGTAAGCACCTTCAAACTTATCTAAGATATTTAAGAATAAAGTCTCATCACAGTGATAAATCTGTAGATCAACATGTGCATTTGCGCCTAAAGTATCAATAAATGAGCTGTAGGTTTTCATTTTATACGAACTCAATTTATTGGTCAGAAATAAAATATTAACCTTAGATTCTAATTTTGTTCGAGTAATGTAATAGCCTTTTCCTCTAATGGAAGAAATGATTTTTCGCTCTTTTAAAATATTATAGGCTTTCTCAACAGTATCACGAGACATATAGAATTCTTCGCTGAAACTATTTATAGAAGGAATTTTTTGATTGATTTTTAAATTTCCGTTGGCGATGTTCTGAAGAATAGAGTCAACAATTTGTTTGTATTTGGGAACTCGAGAGTCTTCGTCTATTTTAATAAGTTTAATCATGTTCATTGTGAGGAAATTTATTTCGCATTTTAGCGAAACTCATTTTAATTCTAAATAATTTTTTTAAAAATCTCTTCTTTCAAAAAGAATCTAATTCACAGAATCATTTTGGTCATAAAAAAGAGAATTCGTCAAGGCTTGTAATCTTTTTTTTATGATTTCTAAATTTTGACCTTAATGCAGAATCAATAATTACGAAATCGATTGCTAAAATAGCCATTTTAAATTTATTTACCCAATAATTACAAGTCGTTATTTCTAATAATCCTTAGTTTTAACAAAAAATATGAAATACGTAAAGGATAGTACAGGACAGTTTTGTTTTTGACATTCTCTTATTTTACAAAACCAAATCACTATCTAACAAACCAAAAACTAAAATTTATTAAATGGAATCATTATTAGGAATCATTTTTCATTCTATCGGAGGATTTTCTTCAGGTAGTTTTTATATGCCTTTTAAAAAAGTAAAAGACTGGGCTTGGGAAAGCTATTGGCTTGTAGGAGGATTTTTCTCTTGGCTGATCGTGCCACCAATTGCAGCGTACTTAACGATTCCAAATTTTACAGAAATTATTGCGGCAGCTTCTCCATCAATAAAAACCTTCACTTTTACAATGGGTTTAATTTGGGGAATTGGCGGTTTAACTTATGGTTTGGGCGTTCGCTATTTAGGAATGTCTTTAGGAAATTCAATTACGTTAGGATTCTGCTCTGCATTTGGAGCTTTAGTGCCATCCATTTATTATGATATTGTTCCAACAGAGGGTAAGATTTCATTTTCTCACATGCTTACGAATACTGGCGGTCAGATCGTTTTATTGGGTGTGGTGGTATATCTAATAGGAATTGCCATTTCTGGAAAAGCAGGAATGCTGAAAGAGAAAGATTTTGCAACAGGTCACGAAGATAAAGATAAAGATTTCAACTTAGTAAAAGGTTTGATTGTAGCCGTGATTTCAGGAATTTTAAGTTCCTTCTTTAATTACGGAATCGAAGCTGGAAAATCTATGGCAGAACATGCTGTAGTAAATGGTGCAAATCCGTTATTTCAAAACAACGTGACTTATGTGGTTTTGCTTTGGGGAGGGTTAACGTCCAATTTTATCTGGTGTCTATATTTGAATTTTAAAAACAAATCAATTAAAAATTACACCGACAAATCGACTCCAATTACTAAAAATGTCTTGTTTTCTGCTCTTGCTGGAACCATGTGGTTTTTACAGTTTTTCTTTTACGGAATGGGAGAAAGCAAACTTGGAAATGGTGCCAGTTCGTGGATTCTGCATATGGCAACCATTATTTTAACAGCAAACTTTTGGGGATTTTATTTGAAAGAATGGAAAGGAGTTTCTAAAAGAACTTTAAGAACTTTTTTCTGGGGAATCGGACTTATTATGCTTGCAATCGTTTTGGTAGGAATTGGTAACTCATTATAAATACAAGAAATAATTTAAAATACTATATGTCGAATACAAACACAATTAATAATATGAATTTTAAGCATGTAAGCTACCTTTGGGATGAAGCTAAGGCAGCAGCACTAGCAGGTGATGAAGTAGCGCTTTTTATTTATCGTTCTAACTTGTTAGGGGCTGATTTAAGATTGACCAACTACGGAGGTGGAAACACTTCTGTGAAAATTACAGACAAAGATCCTCTTACGGGAGAATCTTCTGAAGTAATGTGGATTAAAGGTTCTGGCGGTGATATTGGAACGTTGACAAAATCTGGTTGTGCAGCTTTGTATTTGGACAGACTTCGTAACCTTGAAAATGTTTACAGAGGCATTGAGTTTGAAGATGAAATGGTAGAATTGTTCAACCACTGTATTTTCGATTTAGCGTCAAAAGCACCTTCTATTGATACGCCTTTACATGGTTTTCTTCCGTTCAAACATATCGATCACTTACATCCAGATGCGGCAATTGCTATCGCTGCTGCTAAAGATGGAAAGAAAATCACAGAAGAATTATTTAACGGAGAAATTGGTTGGGTAGGCTGGCAGCGTCCAGGATTTGATCTTGGTCTTCAGTTGAGAGCTTGTTTGGAAGAAGCAGAAAAAAACGGTAAAAAACTACGCGGAATCATGTTAGGTTCTCATGGTTTATTTACTTGGGGAGATACTGCGTTTGATAGTTATATTAATACGCTGGAAGTAATCGAGAAATGTGCTTCTTACTTAGAAGATAATTACGGAAAGAAAAGTCCAGTTTTTGGAGGTAAAAAAATCGACAGTCTTCCAGAAGCAGACCGTAAATTAAAAGCAGCGAAAGTTGCTCCAATTTTAAGAGGTTTCTGTTCGTCAGAGCGTCAGATGATTGGTCATTATACAGATGATGCAAGAGTTTTGGAATTCATTAATTCTAATGATCTTTCAAAATTAGCTCCATTAGGAACATCTTGTCCAGATCACTTTTTGAGAACTAAAATCAGTCCATTGGTTTTAGAATTAGATCCAAACGAAGATTTGTCTGATGTTGCCGCTGTAAAAGCAAAATTAACTCCTGCATTTGAGGCTTACCGTGCCATGTACAAAGACTATTACAATGCATGTAAAAAATCAAACTCACCAGCAATGCGTGACCCAAATCCAGTTGTGATTTTATATCCTGGAGTCGGTATGTTCACTTTTGCTAAAGATAAAACAATGGCGCGTTTGGCATCTGAATATTATATCAATGCAGTAAACGTAATGAAAGGCGCTGAAGCAGTTTCAGAATATACTTCTTTACCGCACCAAGAAGCTTTTGATATTGAATATTGGTTACTAGAAGAAGCAAAATTACAGCGTATGCCAAAACCAAAAGCATTGTCTGGAAGAGTAGCTTTAATTACTGGTTCTGCGGGCGGAATTGGTAAAGCTATCGCTAAAAAATTCGCTCAAGAAGGTGCTTGTGTGGTAATCAACGATATTAACGAAGAGCGTTTGCAAGGTGCATCTGCTGAGTTTATTAAAGCTTTTGGTAAAGATGCCGTTTCTAGCACTTTATTGAATGTTACAGACGAAGTAAGCACAGAAAAAGCACTAGACGAAGCTTGTTTAGCTTTTGGAGGCGTTGACATTGTAGTGAATAATGCTGGAATCAGTATTTCTAAATCTATTGCAGAACATACTCTTGAAGAGTGGGATAGATTATATGATATCTTGGTAAAAGGACAATTTATTGTTTCTAAAGCAGGAATCGAAGTAATGCGCAAACAAGGTTTTGGAGGAGATATTGTAAATATCGTTTCTAAAAACGCTGTAGTTGCTGGTCCGAATAATCCTGGTTATGGTTCGGCAAAAGCAGCGCAAGCACACTTAACACGTTTAATGGCTGCAGAACTTGGAGCTGACAAAATTCGTGTCAATACAGTAAATCCTGACGCTGTAATTTCAGACTCTAATATTTGGTCTGGCGGATGGGCAGAAGGTCGTGCAAAAGCATACGGAGTTACAGTTGAAGAACTTCCGGCTTACTATGCAAAACGTACGTTATTAAATGAAATCATATTGCCAGATGATATTGCTAACGCTTGTTATGCTTTTGTTGGAGGTTTACTTGGTAAATCTACAGGAAACGCATTAAACGTAGACGGTGGCGTAGCCATGGGCTTTTATAGATAAAGATTGTTTAGGTTTTTTATATAAGTTTGTTTAAGCAAAAGTGGTTTTTTGTGGTCTAGCGTTCGATTCTTTCGAACGTTAGATTTTTTTAGCATATAACAATTCGCTTTAACAAAGAAAACTTAACAAAAAAGTGAAGTAAAACAGGAGTTCACAGCTTATAAAGTTATATCTTGTAAACTCTATTAAAATATCAATAACTATGTTAATCGGATCAAACCACATCGAATCTCATAACGAAGATTTAATCAAAAAACACCAGAATAAATTAGTTTTTACAGCCTCAGAAATTAATGGTACAGAGGCAATTATTCAAAAATTAATCGATTTTCAAATTGCAATTCCATCTTGGGCTTTAGGAACAGGAGGAACAAGATTTGGACGTTTCGCTGGAGGAGGAGAACCTCGTTCTTTAGAAGAAAAAATTGAAGATGTTGGTTTGCTTCACAAATTAAACAATGCTTCAGGAGCCATTTCACTTCATATTCCGTGGGATATCCCGACTGATTATAAAGCAATCAGAACACTTGCCAATCAGCACGGGTTAAAATTCGATGCTATGAACTCGAATACTTTTCAAGATCAAGCAAGCTCTGAGCACACTTACAAATACGGTTCTTTACAAAATGTAAACAAAGCGGTTCGCAAACAAGCAATTGCTCATAATATTGAAGTTATTAAACACGGAATCGAATTAGGTTCTGAGTCTTTAACCATTTGGTTAGCTGACGGTTCTAACTTTCCAGGACAGTTGAACTTCAGAAAAGCATATCAAAATACTTTAGAAAGTTTAGAGGAAATCTACGATGCATTGCCTTCAAACTGGAAATTATTTTTAGAATACAAATGTGCTGAGCCTAACTTTTATTCTACGACTGTAGCAGATTGGGGGCAGTCTTATTCGTATGTTAAAAAGTTAGGCGACAAAGCGCAGACTTTAGTCGATTTAGGGCACCATCTTCCAAACGCTAATATTGAGCAGATTGTTTCTTTATTATTGATGGAAAACAAATTAGGAGGTTTCCACTTTAATGATTCAAAATACGGTGATGATGATTTAACAGCTGGAGCTTTAAAACCATATCAATTATTCTTGATTTTCAATGAATTGGTTGAGGGAATGGATGCCAGAGGAATGAATCACGCCAAAGATTTAGGTTGGATGATTGACGCTTCTCATAACATCAAAGATCCATTAGAAGATTTACTGCAGTCTGTTGAGGCAATTATGATTGCTTACGCACAAGCACTTTCTGTAGATAGAAAAGCATTGGAACAAGCGCAAGAAGAAAATGATGTGGTCAAAGCACAAGAAATTCTTCAAAATGCTTTCCGTACAGATGTTCGCGCATTAGTTGCCGAAGCGCGTCTTCGTTCTGGAGCGGCTTTAAATCCTGTAGCATTATACCGTTCGATTCAAGTAAGACAAAATCTTATTGAAGAAAGAGGTTTAAAAACAATGGCCACTGGGTTGTAGTTATAAGTTATGAATTATGAGTTATAAGTCGAGTCTTTTTGTGTTTTGTACTAAAAACATAAAAAGACTTAGCTTAAACATAAAAAATCATAATTCAAGAACTCATAACTTATAACTCATAACTCATAATTAGAATAAATGAATGTAGTTGCGATTTTTGATATTGGTAAAACAAACAAAAAGGTTTTTTTATTTAACGAAAATTATAAAATTGTCTGGGAGAAATCGGTTAATCTGGAGGAAACCAAAGACGAAGACGGATTTCCGTGTGAAGATATCGAAGTACTTAAAAATTGGATTTTAGATCGATTATCTGAAATAAAAGAGCTTAAAGATTATGTTTTAAAAGCCATCAATTTTAGCACTTACGGAGCAAGTTTTGTTTATATAGACGAAAACGGAAAAGTTTTAACTCCTCTGTATAATTATTTAAAAGATTATCCAGAAGAATTAAAATCTCATTTCTATGAAAAATACAAAGGAGAAAAAAAGTTTGCTGTAAAAACAGCTTCTCCTGTTTTGGGCAGTTTAAATTCGGGAATGCAGATTTACCGATTGAAAGAAGAAAAACCCGAAATTTTTGAAAAAGTAAAATACTGCTTGCACTTGCCGCAGTTTTTAAGTTTTCTTTTAACGAATGAAGCCTACGCTGATATTACCAGTATTGGCTGTCACACCAATTTGTGGAATTTCAAAAAAATGAAATATCATAAATGGTTGAAAGAAGAAGGTATTTCAGATAAAATACCACCAATTCATTTTGGAAAAGATGTCATTATGACTCGCGATAATCTGGCAATTGGAGTTGGTCTTCACGATAGTTCATCGGCCATTATTCCGTATACAATCAATTTTACAGAACCTTTTGTATTGTTGTCTACAGGAACTTGGAGTATTTCTTTGAATCCTTTCAATAATAAACCTTTGACTTTTGACGAATCGCAAAACGATTGTCTGTGTTATATGCAGTACACAGAGAAACCTGTAAAAGCGGCTCGTTTATTTGCAGGAAACGAACACGAAGTGCAAACCAAGCGTTTGGCGCAGCATTTTAATGTTCCAGTTGATACTTACAAAGAAGTTTATTTTGACAAGAAAATCGTAGCCAATTTAAGAGCGCTTAATTATCAAATTTTTTATCCAAAAAAATACAATTTTGATATCTTGAAAGAATGCCCTTTTCAAAAAAGAGATCTTTCACATTATAAAAATTACGAAACAGCCTATCACCAATTAGTGCTGGATTTGGTAGAACAGCAGGTTTTTTCTACCAATTTGGTCATTCATAACAGTCCTGTAAAAAAGATTTTTGTAGATGGCGGTTTCAGTAAAAATTCCATTTATATGAATTTATTGGCAGAAGCTTTTCCAGATATTGAAGTCTATGCTGCTTCGATGGCGCAGGCGAGTGCTTTGGGTGCAGCTTTGGCTATTCACGATAATTGGAATCCGAAACCAATTCAGAACGATTTAATTGACTTGAAATTCTATAAACATTAGGTAAAAACGATCTGTATGTTGTAAATTTGCTGAGAAACGTATTTTTTACATTTTTACAGTACACGCCAAAATGAACAACACACTAAATACTACAACATGAAAATTGGACTTTTTATACCTTGTTATGTCGACCAATTTTATCCTAAAGTAGGAATCGCAACCTACGAATTACTACAAAAATTAGGTTGTGACGTCGAATTTCCGATGGGGCAAACTTGCTGCGGACAGCCAATGGCTAATAGCGGTTATGCGCATTTAACGAAAGGATGCGACGCCAATTTTATTGCCAATTTTTCTGGATTTGATTACATAGTTTGTCCTTCTGGAAGTTGTGTTTTGCATGTAAAAGACCATTTGCATGACGAAAAAAAGAAGAGAAGGCAACAGCAATTCGAAATACAGTTTACGAACTTACGGAGTTTATAACCGACGTTTTAAAAATTGACCACATTGACGGTAGATTTCCTTTTAAAGTGGGAATGCACGTAAGCTGTCACGGTCAGCGCGGATTAAAGCTTTCGCAAATGTCTGAATTAAACGCACCATTTTTCTCTAAGCCTGAACAATTATTACACAATATTGAAGGGCTTGATTTGGTGGCTTTAACGAGAAAAGATGAATGCTGTGGTTTTGGAGGAACGTTCTGCGTTACCGAAGAAGCAGTTTCTGTAAAAATGGGGCAAGATCGTATTAAAGATCACGAAAGTCATGATGTGGATTATATTACGGGTGGAGATATGTCTTGCTTAATGCATTTGGACGGAATTCTAAAAAGACAAAAAAGCAGAATCAAAACCATTCACATTGCTGAAATATTAAATTCACTCGAAAACTAATTTTTTTTCTACCATTAAGATATTAAGTAAATTAAGTTTAGTGTTAAATATTTATTGGTAAAAAAATAAGAGATTTAAGTAAGCTTAATTTTCTTTTCACCGTTAAGAAATTAAGTTCATAAAGTTTAGCTTAATTTACTTAATGCCTTAATGGTAAAACAACTTTTAACCGACAAAAGATGTCATCAGAAAAAATAATACCGCACAGCGAATCCGCAGCAAAATTTAATAAAGACGTAGAGCGTGTCAATTGGCATGATGAAACGCTATGGTTTGTGCGTGCTAAAAGAGATAAATCAGCACATCAAATTGAGGATTGGGAACTGTTACGTGAAACCGCTTCTCAAATTAAATTTAATGTGCTTTCTAATATTCATGATTATTTAGTTGAATTTGAAGCGAATGCGCAACGAAACGGAATAATTGTACATTGGGCAGCTGATGCCAAAGAGCACAACGAAATTGTGCATTCTATCATGGCTAAACACGATGTAAAGCAAATGGTGAAATCCAAATCGATGCTTACAGAAGAATGCCATTTAAATGATTATTTAGCCGAAAAAGGAATTGAAGTTATTGATTCTGATTTAGGTGAATATATCGTGCAGCTTCGTAAAGAACCACCGAGTCATATTGTACTTCCGGCGATTCACTTAAAAAAGGAAGATGTAAGCGAAACTTTCCACGAACATTTAGGTACAGAGAAAGGAAATTTCAATCCGCAATATTTGACAGAATCTGCTCGCCATAGTTTAAGAAATACTTTCTTGACTAGAAAAGTAGCTTTAACAGGAGTCAATTTTGCGGTTGCGGAAACAGGGGAATTTGTGGTTTGTACCAATGAAGGAAATGCCGATATGGGCGCGCACTTAGCAGACGTTCATATCGCTTGTATGGGATTCGAAAAACTGATTCCGAAAAGAGAACATTTAGGTGTTTTCTTAAGATTATTGGCAAGAAGCGCAACTGGACAGCCTATTACCACTTTTTCAAGTCATTTTAAGAAACCAAGAGACGGAAAAGAAATGCATATCGTAATTGTAGACAACGGAAGAAGCACACAATTAGGAAGAGAAGATTTTAGAAATTCATTGAAATGTATTCGCTGTGGCGCTTGTATGAACACTTGTCCAGTTTACAGACGAAGCGGGGGACATAGTTACCATAATGCGGTTGCAGGCCAATTGGTTCTATTTTGGCCCCAAATTTAGATATGAGCAAAAATGCCGATTTGCCTTTTGCAAGTACGCTTTGCGGTTCTTGTACCAACGTTTGTCCGGTGAAAATTGATATTCACGATCAATTATACAAATGGCGTCAGGTTTTGGTAAAAGAGGGGCATACACCAACTGCCAAAACGGTTGCAATGAAAACGATGGCGACGGTATTGGCGAATCCAACAGTTTTTAATATTGCTGGAAAATCGGGAAGATTTGTAATGAAGAACGTTCCAGGAATGGTCAATAATAAAATGAATAAATGGTACGATCAGCGCGAAATGCCAGATGTTCCAGAAGAATCTTTTAGAGAATGGTACAAGAAAAAGTCGAAAGAATCTAAAAATAAAAAGAATGAGTAGTAAAGGCGAAATTTTAAAAAGAATAAAACTGAATCAGCCTAATGAGGTTGCAGAACTGCCTGATCTAAATCTTTTAGGTTCTGAACAATTTGATGTATTAGAAACCTACAAAACAGTTTTAAAAGGAATTGGAGGCGATCCTGTAGAAGTTGCTGATTATAATGAAATTATCAATTACATTAAATCCAATTACAATCTGGAGAAACGATTAATTACAACACTTCCAGAACTTTCTGAAATTGCTTCTTTAGATTGGAAAACAGTAGATCCGCATTCGCTTCAAGATGTTGAATTAACGGTTGTAAGAGCACATTTTGGAGTTGCAGAAAACAGCGGACTTTGGGTAACTGATGCTATTTTAGGACAGCGAGTTGCACCTTTTATCGCGCAGTATTTAGCGATTATTGTTCATAAAAAAGATCTTGTGCCAACGATGCAGCAAGCGTATCAGAGAATTGGAAACATGGAATATGGTTTTGGAACTTTCATCGCAGGTCCGTCAAAAACAGCCGATATTGAGCAGTCTTTGGTTCTTGGTGCACATGGAGCAAGAGGGTTGATTGTATTTTTATTGGATTAATAAACCACATATTTATAAAGAAAAAGCGAGGAATGTTCCTCGCTTTTTTATTTCTAAAACAGTTTTTAATTAAGCTGTCTGATCATCAATTGTTGCATCTGGAGCATTTTTCTTTACAGATTCGATTCCATTTTCTCTTGCAGATACGCTTTCGTACATTTCGCTAGAACCAATGATTTGTCCGTTTCCTGCTTTTAAATTAAAATAAGGTTTTCCGCTTTTAGATTCTAATCTATCATAACGATCATCGTCTGGGGCATTTTTTTTAACAGATTCAATACCATTGTTGCAGGCCGCTTTTGTAGTATAGCCTTCACTTGTTAAAATAGTTTGGCCATTACCAGCTTTTAGATTGAACTGGAACTCTCCATTAGCTCTAGTAGTGATTACAAATTTTCCCATGTAGTTTATTATTAAAGTTAGGTAATATTTATTTTGCTATAGATAAAAATACAAAACTTAGTAATATAAATCATACGTCAATTTGAAAAAATAATTATGTTAACAATAACAATTTGTTTTTGTTCAATAACTTAAAAGATCAAGATTAGATTCCTAAGCGAAAATCAGAAACACTTTTTTCTTCCAGATTAATTTCTTCAAAAATACTTTGTGTTCCTTTGTCTACTGGGCATTGTGTGCTAATTCCCATCCAGATTTTTTTAGGATAATTGTTTTTGTATAAACGAACCATTTGCCAATTCTTTTTATCTAACGAATAATAACTGGCAACTGTTTTTGTGTCAGAAGAAATTTTCATGTAAACAAAAGGCTGTTTTACAATATCGTGATTGTTATCATCAGAAGTTCCCATGGTACGAACCGTTACAATTCTGTGATTGCCTCTTTCGTCCTGTTCAAAACAAAATTTCTGATAAAAGCTATCATTCACATAAATATATAAAACTCCAGCATTGTACAATCCTTTTTCTGTAAACTCAGGCGTAACTTTCGCGGTAAGCGTAAAAGGTTTCGTATTGTCTACTTCAGATAAAAGCATTGGCGCTGTCGTGTTCGACAATTTCCCGTCTGGATCAGAAAAATAATCTGATTTTTCGCCAGCTTTAAAAATGACTTTTTCATTAGCTTCAGTTTTTATTAGTGTATCAGCACCGTTAACTGCTTTTGTAAAATGTATTGAAGATAATTTAATATCGCAATGAGAACCATTTACAAATGCAGAATCTGTTTTTGTTTCTTCTTTCATGGCTGTTTTTGCAGTTTCGTTTTTAGTATTGCAGCTCGTTAAAGCAGAAAGACCAAGGAGGATAATGGCGTGGTAAAAAAATGTTTTCATAGATTATTTTTTTGGGATAGAAAGTGATATTTTTAGTTTTCCAAAAATAGAATGGCTTCAATAAAGAGGCAATACCTAAAATTAACCAATTATACTTTCCAATGCCTCAAAATTCTTCAATAGAAAACCAATTAATGACTACGTTTTTAGAACAAAAATTTGAAATTGGAGAATCAAATGATATCGAAATGTACAAACAATTTGTTATCAATTATGTCAAAATAGAACAATGTGTAGCCGTTTTATCCGATTATCAATCCGACAAAAGTTATATTTATGCTGGAAGTTTCGGCTCTATTTTCGGACTTCCAGATGAAAATGCTGTAATTGATTCTGCTTTTGAAGAATGTATTTTTACTAAAATCAATTCAGACGATTTGGTTGAGCGTCACGTTTTAGAACTCAATTTTTATCAGTTTTTAAAAGAAATTCCAAAAGAAGAATATAGTAATTACAGTACTTTAAGTCGTCTGAGAATGAAAGATTCTAACGATAAAATTACGTATATAAATCACCGTACAATTTATTTGAACACATTTAATAACGGAAGTATTTCTCTTGCATTGTGTTTATATCTGCCATCAACAGATTTGCAGCCTCGAACTGGAATTGACGGAAAAATTTTTAATATTCAAACAGGCGAGGTAATCGAACCAGAAAAGTATAAAAACAATACAGAAAATATACTTTCAAAAAGAGAAATAGAAGTTTTGACGAGTGTAGCAAAAGGAAATAAAAGCGAACAAATTGCGACAGAAATGCATATTTCGGTTTACACTGTAAGACGCCACAGACAAAATATTATTGAAAAATTAAAAGTAACCAATACCGCCGAGGCCGTACAGACTGCTATTATTATGGGAGTGATATCGCTGTAGATTTTAAGTTTAAAATTGATACACAAGTAAGAATATTCCTTATATTTGAAGAAAAATTATTATGAGAAAAATAATTATTCTTGCTTTTGCATCGGCTCTTATAGCATCTTGTAATTCTAAAAATAGTAAAGATGAAAATAATGCTGTTTTGACAGATACTATAGCTAGTAATGAAAAAAACGAACCAGATGATACTATTTCTGTTTATGAAGGAACGCTGCCATGTGCAGATTGTGAAGGAATAGAAACTGTTCTAAAAATTGATATTGCAGATAATACATTTCAATTATCTAGTACATACAAAGGGAAACAGCCTGAAAAAGACTTCAAAGAAAAAGGCAATATCAATACCGAAAGAGGTTTAGAGAAAGATCCTGATGGAACAATCTATATTTTAAATTGGGACAAGCCAGAAAAAGATCAGGTTTATTACGGTTATTACAGTAAAAATCCTGAAAAACTATATCTGCTAGACCGAAACAAAAAAATAATAAAGTCAAATCTGAATTATTTTTTAGAATTAAATGAATAAAATAACATAGGCAGTTTAAAAAGGACTTTTCAAAAAAAGAATATTACAAACTTAAATGACTTGCAGTGTTTAAGTTTGTAATATTTTTTTACTTTTAGGCAAATAAACAATGTCATCAATATTAAGTTTCTGTTGATGAAGAGTACCTATGAAAGAAATCAACGAAATTCTTAAAGCCTATTCGCAAGCAAAATCCGAAGGAAAAAAAACAGCTCTAGCAACGGTCGTTAAAGTTGAAGGTTCGTCATATCGACAACCTGGCGCTCGCATGCTGGTTACAGAAGATGGAGAATTGACCGGCGCAATAAGTGGCGGTTGTTTAGAAGGCGATGCGTTACGAAAAGCACTTCTTTCAATCCATCAAAAACAAAATAAATTAGTTACTTACAATACAAATAACGAAGATGATGCAGAAGTGGGTTTACAGCTCGGATGCAACGGAATCGTTCATATTCTTTTTGAATATATTGATGAAGAGATTTCGAATAATCCAATTCAGCTTTTGCAGCAATTGGAACTAGAAAGAAAAGAAGCTGTAATTGTAACCGTTTTTTCTTTGAAAAGAAATGCTTTTCAGATTGGAACAACTTTGTTTTTTAGAAAAGACAGTCCTGTTTTAAATCATAATAACGAAGTTTTAAATTTAATTTCGGATGTAAAAGAAGTGCTGAAAACTAAAACTTCTGTAGTGAAAAAACTTCAGGAAGAAAATGACAACGAAGCTTTAATCGAATACATAAAACCTTCTATTTCGCTTGTAATTGCTGGCGCAGGAAACGATATTCAGCCTTTAGTAAAAATGGCTTCAATTTTAGGCTGGAAAATTACTATTGGCGAAGGACGCGCAACACATGCAACTAAAAAACGGTTTCCTAAAGCCGATCAAGTTTCGGTGGTAAAACCAGAACAATTTTTAGAGAATATTGTTATTGACAATCAGACCTATTTTGCTTTAATGACGCACAATTACAAATATGATTTAGCTGTTTTAAAAGCGCTGTTAAAAACCGATTTCCATTATATCGGAATTTTGGTCCGAAGTCAAAATTCAACCGAATGCTGGACGATCTTTCTATCGAAGGAATTACAGTAAGCGAAGAGCAGATGAAAAGAATTCATACTCCAATTGGGCTCGATATTGGCGCAGAAACATCAGAAGAAATTGCTTTGTCGATTGTTTCGGAAATTAAAGCCGTTGCATCTGAACGTATAGGAACGTCGCTGAAATATAAAGAAGGCAAAATTCATGATGAAATTCATTATGGAGAATAGATATCAAAATAAAACAGGCATTATTATTTTGGCCGCTGGTAATTCTTCCAGATTAGGCAGACCCAAACAATTGCTGGAATATAAAGAATCTACTTTGCTGAAAAATACCGTTTCAGAAGCTTTAAAGGTTGGAAATTCGTTTGTAATAGTAGTGACGGGTTCAAACCATGATTTAATCGAAAAAGAGCTTAATTTGCCTGAAATCACATTTGCATTTAATTCGGAATGGGAAAACGGAATGTCTTCTTCAATTGTAAAAGGAATTAGTGAATTATTGCTTTTAAATCCAAAATGCGAAAAATGCATTTTAGCAGTTTGCGACCAGCCTTTTGTGACGCATACTGTTTTTGAAAATTTAATTACTGAAGCCAATAAAACTAAAAAAGGAATTGCAGCTTCCGCTTATTCTGAAACTTTAGGAACTCCGGTTTTATTTCACAAAAAATACTTTCACGAACTTCTGGAGTTAAAAGGGCAGGAAGGCGCTAAAAAACTCATTAAAAAATATACTGAAGATGTAGTTTCTGTTTTTTTCGAAAAAGGGAATATTGATATTGATACCGAGGAGGATTATTTTAAGTTGATTTCTTGAAGAAAGGGACAAAGGTTCAAAGTTGCAGAGTGACAAAGTTTTTTTACACGGCTTTTCTAGATCCAGTTTGTCATCCTGAAGAAAGGGACAAAGGGACAAAGTTGCAGAGTGACAAAGTTTTTTTACACGGCTTTTCTAGATCCAGTTTGTCATCCTGACGAAGGAAGGATCACACACGGGAGTCGACAAAGATTATTCATGAAATTTAATTTGAATTGCGTCCAGCTTCAGCTGGATGAAAAAAGACAGCTTATAGAAAAGGCTTTAGCCAAACTAAGTCTTGTTTGGCTAAAGTCTTCAATTCTATTTAAATATCATACCTCCAGTTAAAACCGGAGGCAATTCATAAAATCTTTGCGTCTCTGCGACTTTACGAGATTAAAAAATAAAACTTAGCGCCTTAGCGTCTTCGTGGCAAACTGCCTAGCGAGACTCAAAACACGCTCAATAGCAATATCAATTTCCTCAGAAGTAGTAAATCTTCCCAAACTAAAACGAATCGAACTCAAAGCCTCTTCATCAGACAAGCCCATTGCTTTTAAAACGTGAGAAGGCTTAGAAGTAACTGCAGAGCAAGAAGCGCCATTCGAAACAGAAATATTTCCCAAAGCCAGAATCAACTGTTCTGAATTCACGCCTGGGAAACAAATATTAGAAGTATTGTAAATTCGGTTTTCTGTATTTCCATTTACAAAAGAACCTTCAAATTGCAACAAACCTTTTTCAAGTTTGTCTCGTAATAGAGAAATTCTATTTTGATCTTTTTCTAATTCATTTACAGCAATTTCCGATGCTTTTCCTAAACCTATAATTCCGGGAACATTTAGCGTTCCGCTTCGTAATTTTCTTTGTTGTCCGCCTCCAAGAATTTGAGGAGATAACTTTATTTTGGCTTTCGCCGAAACATACAAAGCACCAACGCCTTTCGGACCGTAAAATTTATGTGCGGATAAAGTCGAAAGATCAATTCCGAGTTTTTTTACATCAACAGGAATTTTTCCAACCGCCTGCGTAGCATCGCACATAAAAAGCACATTTTTAGCTTTCAATATTTTAGAAATTGCACTGATGTTTTGTATGACACCAGTTTCGTTATTAGAAAACATTCCTATGAAAACCAGTGTTTTATCTGTAATTATTTCGTCTAAAAATTGAAGGCTTATAAGTCCGTCAGAATGAGTTGGAAGATAAGTTACTTCAAAACCAATGCTTTCCATAAAGTGACAGGTTTCCAGAACCGCTTTATGTTCGGTCTGAATGGTAACGATATGTTTTCGGTCTTGATCGGCTAAACCTTTAATTGCGAGATTAATTGCCTCAGTCGCGCCCGAAGTAAATATGATTTCTTCTGCATCGGCATTTATTAAATCTGTTGTTTGCCATGCTGCGTTTTCAATAGCTTCTTTTATCGTTAATCCCGCCAAATGCGTTCCTGTTGAATTCGCATACAAATCAGTAAAATACGGAAGCATTGCATTCACAACACGCTCATCAACACGGGTCGTGGCATTATTATCAAGATAAATGATTTCTTGTTGTGGCATAGCTTGGGCTTAATATGGTAAAAATACAATTTTATAATCTCGCAAAGTCGCAGAGACGCAAAGTTTAATGCAAAAAATGACCATATAAGTGATGTAAGAATTTTAAGTTTTCTCTTAATTGAACTTATAATACTTATATGTTTTAAAAAACTTTGCGTCTCTGTGACTTTGCGAGATTTCTTCTTTTTGAGCCTTTGCGCACTTTGCGTTAGAAAAAAACAAAATTGTAATTATTCTAAATAAGAGTAATGTTTGAATTTTATAATTTTTTCTTACATAAGATCGCTAAATTTGTTAGAATGACAAAAGCGAATTTGCTAATTTAACAAATAGATTGAATGGCTTCTAAAAAAACAAATCAGAATAAAGTAACACCCGAAGATTCCAATTCGCGTCGTGACTTTATAAAGAAATCAGGACTTTTTACCGCCCTTGCCCTGACGCCGCCTTCGTTGGTTATGGCTACAGAAAAGAAATGGGATGAAAAAATAGCGGAATATTTAGAAACAGTACCGCTTTCTATTGAAGTAAATGGCACAAAACACAATCTGAATATTGAGCCAAGAACTACGTTATTGGATTTGCTTCGCGAACAGTTACAGCTTACTGGAACCAAAAAAGGATGTGACCACGGACAATGTGGCGCGTGTACGGTGCATGTAAATGGAACTAGAATTTTGTCGTGTCTGTCTTTGGCAACGATGCAGCAAAACGCACAGGTAACTACGATTGAAGGACTTTCGAAAGTAAAAAAACTGCATCCAATGCAGGAAGCTTTTATCAAGCATGATGGTTTTCAGTGCGGCTATTGCACTCCAGGACAAATCATGTCGGGAATTGCTTGTATCAAAGAAGGACATGCCAATAGTAGAGAAGAAATCAGTGAATATATGAGTGGTAATATCTGTAGATGCGGTGCTTATCATAATATCGTTGACGCCATAACGGAAGTGAAGGAAGGAGGAAAGGAGATATGAAAAACTTTCAGATAATTAAAGCTTTGTCATCTTCTTCGGCAATTACAGGAAAAGCAAAAGATGATTCTTCTATGTTTATTGCGGGAGGAACCAATCTGGTGGATTTGATGAAGAAGAATATCGTCGCTCCAGATAAATTAGTAGACATTAACGGATTAGACTTAAAGAAAATAGAATTTTTAAAAGGAAAAGTTTCGATTGGTGCATTGGCAAAAAACAGTCAGGTTGCCGAAGATGTTTCTATTAAAGAAAAATATCCTTTATTAGCGTTAGCATTAGCTGCTGGAGCTTCTCAGCAAATTCGTCACATGGCGACAGTTGGAGGTAATATGCTGCAGAAAACGAGATGTTCTTATTATTACAATACCGATATGCCTTGCAACAAACGTGTTCCAAAAAGCGGATGCGGTGCGATTGGCGGTTCTAACCGAATGGCGGCTGTTTTTGGAACTTCGGATAGTTGTATTGCCGTTCACCCAAGTGATATGTGTGTGGCTTTGGCGGCGCTCGATGCAACAGTTTTGGTAGATCGTGCCAAAAGGAAAACGAGAAATTAAGTTTACTGATTTTCATAAACTTCCTGGGAATACACCAGAAAAAGACAATACACTTGACAGCAGAGAATTGATTACTGCTGTTGAAATTCCAGATAATAATTTCACTAAAAATGTGCATTATCTTAAAGTTCGTGACAGGACGAGTTATGCTTTTGCATTAGTGTCTGTTGCTGTGGCTTTAGATATAAAAAATAATACCATAAATGATGTCAGATTGGCTATGGGAGGTGTGGCACATAAACCATGGCGATTGACTGAAACAGAAAAATTCCTGAAAGGAAAAACAGTTTCTGAAGATCTATTTAAACAAGCAGGCCATTTGTCTATGAAAGGTGGAAAAGGATTCGGGGATAATAATTTTAAAATAACGCTTGGAGAGAATGCAGTAGCAGAAGCACTTACAATAGCAGCATCAAAATAATTAAATTATGAGCAAGACAAGTAATATTAATAGAGTTGACGGATTTGCTAAAGTAACGGGTTCAGCAACTTATTCGGCAGAATATAAAACAGCAGGCGTTGTTTATGCCTGTTTGGTAGGAAGTACGATTGCGAAAGGAAGAATTAAAACCATTGATACTAAAAAAGCGGAATGGGCGCCAGGAGTTTTGGCGGTGATTACGCATTTAAATGTGGATAAACCTTCTGGCTACGAAAAAGCAAAAGACAAGCATAATTTTGGTCAGCCCTTGCAGATTTTTAAGGATGATTCGGTTTTGTATTACGATCAGCCGATTGCTTTGGTAATTGCGGATACTTTTGAACGTATGCGATATGCAGCGAGTTTAATTAAAGCGGATTATTTTAAAGAGGAACATTCGACAGAACTTAAAAAAGCGGCTGAAAAAGAAAAGAAAGTCGAAACCGATAAAGGAAATGATTATCATCGCGGAGAACATGATGGTTATAAAAATGCTGAGGTTGTTCTAGAAACCGAATATACGATTCCAACCGAGGTGCATAACCCGATGGAGTTGGCGAATATCATAGCCAAATGGGAAGGAAATAAACCCATTTTATATACCAAAAGTCAAGGTGTCGAGGGAACGCGTAGAAGTGTTGCCGGAGTTTTTGGAGTGCCTGTCGAAGATGTTGAAGTTCATGCTGAATATCTTGGCGGTGCATTCGGAATGGGATTGCATACTTGGCCGTATGAAATAGCGGCTTTAATTGGAGCTAAAAAACTAAATCGTCCAGTTAAATTAGTACTGCATCGCGAACAGATGTTTACCAATGTTGGTTTCAGACCTTACACGATTCAGAAAATGGGGCTTGGGGCAACTAAAGATGGAAAACTGACTGGATTAACGCATGAAGCGGTTGCAATGACTTCAAGCTATGAGGATTTTATGGAAGGTACCGTAAATATGTCCCGATTTATTTATGATTGTGCCAATGTTTCAACACGTTACAGAATTGTGCCTTTGGATACGTGCACGCCAATCTGGATGCGTGGGCCGGGCGAGGCGACAGGTTCTTTTGCCTTAGAAAGTGCAATGGATGAAATGGCTTATAAATTAAACTTAGATCCGATTGAATTTCGCAAGCTGAATTATGCCGAAAAAGATCAGGAACAAAATAAACCGTGGAGTAGTAAATTTCTTTTAGAATGTTACGAAGGCGGAATGGAACGTATTGGCTGGAAAAACCGTAAAAATGAACCGGGTTCTGTTAAAGAAGGAAACTGGCTAGTGGGTTACGGAATGGGAACTGGAACTTTCGGCTGTTATCGAAGCCCAACTTCTGTAAAGGCAAAATTTTTGGCTAATGGAGATTTGGTATTGCAATGCAGTGTAAATGATATGGGACCCGGAACGGCAACTATGATGACTGCTATTGGAGCTGAAGTAATTGGTTTGCCAGCTGAAAATGTGGTTATAGAAATGGGAAAAAGCGGATTGCCAAAAGGCCTAACGCAAGGTGGTTCGGCAACGACTTCGTCTGTTGGTTCGGCGGTTCATGATGCTTGTAATTTATTGCTGAATAAAATAATTGAATTGGGAAGTAAAAATTCTGCTTTAAAAGGAATCGCTCTAACAGATTTAACTTTTGAAAATGGTGCAGTTTCTTCTAAAAAAGACAAATCTAAATCGGTTACATTAGCGGCGCTCTTAAGTAGTAATAAATTGGAAGATTTTGAAGTAGAAAATCTTTCTAAAGCCGCGGAAGAAGCGAAGAAATATTCCATTTATTCGTTTTCGGTTCATTTTGTAAAAGTATTAGTGAATCCGAATTTGGGTAAAATAAGATTGGCTCATGTGGTTTCTTGTGCTGATATTGGAACCGTAATCAGCCAAAAAACTTCTGCAGGGCAAATGTTTGGTGGAGCAGTAGGAGGAATCGGAATGGGATTAATGGAAGCTTTAGAAATTGATCATCGTTTTGGTCGCCCAATCAATAATAATTTCGCTGATTATCATGTTCCTGTAAACGCAGATATTGAAAAACAAGAAGTTTTCTTCGTCAATAAAAAAGACCCAATAAGTAATCCAATGGGAACAAAAGGTCTGGGAGAAACAGCTTTAGTAGGAATGGCACCTGCAATTGCAAACGCGGTTTTCAATGCAACCGGAAAACGTGTTAGAGATTTACCAATTACATTAGATAAAATTATAGAAACCGCAAAGGTTTAAGCATAAAAAAACAATTACAATAATCCCTTTGAGAATAAGAACTTAAAGGGATTTTTTTTGTGAAATAACCTCATTTTTGTCATTTCGACGAAGGAGAAATCTTCGCGAGAAACTCGACAAAGAATGGATTATTACTGCGGAGCTACTTACGGAGATTTCTCCTTCGTCGAAATTGTAAAAGTTACTTATTTCGGTAACGTATTTATCATTTCAATTGGCTTTTTTCCATCAATTCCCTGATGTGGTCTTTCATGATTGTAATAATATAAATATTGCAGCAGTTCCTCTTTTAGTTCTTCTTGAGAATCAAAGTCAGTATCTCGTAATAAATCCTCTTCCAGAGTTCTCCAAAATCGCTCTACTTTACCATTTGTCTGCGGACGGTAAGGTCTGGTGTATCTGTGTACGATCCCAAGTTCCATAAGCATTCTTTCAAAAGGATGCTGATTTTTTACCTTGCTTGTTTTAATTCCAAATTCAGCTCCATTGTCAGATAATAACTCTTCAAATTTTATTTCATAATGGCTGCTTAGAATATTTAAGCATTTTAATGAAGCAAACATTACGGTTAAACTGGTTATATCGGGAACCAATTCTGCCCAGGCAATCCGGCTGTAATCATCAATTACACAGACTAAATACAGTTTTTTGTTTTCTCCGCGAATTATGCTTTTACTTAAGTAATGGCAATCAATATGACCCAGCTGTCCCATTCTTTCTTTGATTATTTTCTGATGATTCTTTTTAATCTTCGGAGTTAATCTATTTATTTTATGCCGTTTTAAAATATTATAAACTCCAGAATATGATGGTGTATGTTTTCCTAATTTGGGATTTAAGATACTAACAATTTCATATTTGTTGTTTCCTTTTTCTCTTAATTCAACTACTTTTTGCTCTATAAAAGGCAAAGGGCGCCTGGTTTTATATTTTGGACCTCGCTTTTGAGGCAATAAATCTACAGCCTTACCACTTTGCTTATAGCGGTTATAATACTTTAAAAAACTTTTTCGGCAGGTATCATTTGCTGTGTAAAAATCCATTGCTTTTTTATGCACTGGATGAGTCTTGTTTTTTACCTGCTCGTATTCTCTTATTAAAAAACGATATTTCTCTAAATAGTTTCTCTCTAATGTCGAATCCTGACTGTTATTTCTCATCGCAACAAAATTTATTAAAGTTAAATTTTGTTACCGAATTATCTAACCTTTACAGAAATGACAAGATTGCGTGATAAAGCTTTGAGATCTTGCATAAATCTTAATGTCTTTTGAAATTAAACAAAAAAAGTCGCAAAGCTTAAGAAAACTTTGCGACTTTGTGCCTTCGTGGCATATATCATTAAAACTTATTTAATCGTAATTGGTAATTCAACAGTTGTTTTATCCCATCCAATAACAAGATTTGTTACATTACCTTGAGTTGTAAATGCAATAGATAAAGCTTCAATCGTTTCGCTTACAGATTTAACAGGAACAGAAACTCTTACAACGTCTTTGCTTTCATCATAAGCATAACCACCCCATAAATCCAATTCTTTATTGATAATGATCGTCCATTTATCTTTTTCTGGAATAGCAAATAAACTGTAATATCCTGCAGGAACTTTTTTACCGCCAATAGTTACATCTTTGTAGAATTTAATCTCTGTATTTTCATTAGCACCAACTCTCCAGATTTCTCCAAACTTTACAACATCGCCAAAAATAGTTCTTCCTTTTGCGGAAGGTCTTGCGTAAGTAACTTTGATAACCGGATTTGGATTATCTGTTTTTTTAAATTTAACCGCCTTGTTTGGGAAATAAGAAATATCAACAGGGCTGTTGTCTAATGGAGCAAATTTCACCACTTCTTGTGCCTGAACTGTAAAGGCAGCAAACAATGTAACTGCCAGTAAATAAATTTTTTTCATAGGATTACAATTTTTAGAATAACTACAAAGTAAGTTAATAATGAAGAAAAATCATATAATTTACAGTTTGTTTTTTGTTAATGAATTGGTAACAGTTTTGATAAAACAATTCTATTTCCGATCCTATTTTCCGTAGAGGCGCACTGCAGTGCGTCTACACAGCGGCATTTACAATACGTTAGACGCACTGGAGTGCGTCTTCTACAGATAAACGTTCTGCTAGAATAATTTTTTAATATTCCTTTTTCTTTTTTGCATACCAATCCTGCATAATATAAAACGCTTTTTTCTTTTCACCATCATTTGAAATTAAGCCTTTACGATTGTAACCGTCCTGAATACCTGGAAGCAATCTTTTCGGAGATCTAAAATCAACCAAAATCCACGGACTTGTCCCGCTTAAGTGAGGAATTTTTTCAATCATTTTTAGATTCTGAATGTATAAATATTCCTGATATTCCTCTGTCCAACGTTCGTTTTTCTCTCCATGAAAGCCCGCTTTTGCATCACCTCCAAATTCAGAAACGAAAACAGGTTTGTTGTATGGTGTAGTCCAGAATGTTTTTTCAGCATTTTCTAAGTTACCGCCATACCAGCCTAAATATTGATTGAAAGCAATAATGTCAAGCGATTTGCCAATTTCGTCGTCAATCTTTCCGTTATGCGTTAATAAAGCGGCGCTAATTAACCTTGTATTATCCAATGATTTTGTATGATTGACCAAATTCGTGATAAAAGTATTTCGAGCGTCAGAAACTGGAGTTTCATTTGCCATAGACCAAATCACAATACTCGCTCTGTTTTTATCTCTTGTAATAGCAGCCGTTAATTGATCTTGGGCATTTTGATACGTATTTTTATTAGTAAATTCAACAGTCCAGTAAACCGGAATTTCTTCCCAAACCATTAATCCCATTTTATCAGCTTCTCTAACCATGTTTTCGTTATGCGGATAATGCGCCAAACGAACATAATTACAACCCAATTCTTTTGCCGAATTTAGTAAACGCAGCGCATCTTCTTCAGAATTAGCACGTCCGCCTTTTGCATTTTCTTCGTGAATAGAGATTCCTCTTAAAAAGACTGCTTTTCCGTTTAATAAGATTTTATCACCTTGCGTTTCAATTGTTCTGAAACCAATTTTGTCATTTAATTTTTTTCCGTTAAAGTCAATGGTAACATCATATAATTTCGGACTTTCTGGCGACCAGTAAGAGATCTTTTTCGCTGGAATTTCGAAGTTTAAAACTCCATTACTATCCGCTTTTCCTTTAAAATTGATTTTCAATTCAGGAATAGAAATTGAAATCTGATTTTTTGATGCATTCAAATTATTGATTTTGATAAAACCTGAAATCACATTTGCATTACCTTTTTTAAGCTGAATGTTGTAATCTTCCACAAATGAAGATTCCTCTTCAATTAAAATTACATCGCGCGTGATGCCGCCATAATTCCACCAATCTGTATTCACAGTCGGAACATCTTCTTTATGGCGTGTATTATCCACTTTTATAACCAAATAATTGTCTTTTGGCTGAACAATCGAAGTCACTTCGTAGTTAAACGGAGTAAAACCGCCTTCGTGAGTTCCTAGTTTCTTTCCGTTTAAATAAACATCAGCTTTATAGTTGATAGCGCCCAAATATAAAAACAGACGTTTGTTGGCTGCTAAATTATAATCGAAAGACTTTTTAAACCATACATTTCCTTCATAATATTTCAGTTCTGTAACCTGCGAATTCCAATCGCCAGGAATCGTAATTGTTGGCGATTTATCAAAATCATATTCTACCAATTCCTGTTTGTTTTGAGCATGGTAATTCGTAAAAAAGGCTCCTTTTGCTGGTTTTTCCTGTTTATCGTATTGGTCAAGGTGAAAGCTGTAAAAGCCAGTTTGGTAAGGATCGATAATGTAATTCCATGTTCCATTTAGCGAAGTGGTATTTCGGTTTTGAACATTGGAAATTAGATTTTGTGCAAATCCCAAAACAGAAAAGGTTAGGAGTAATGCGGTTAATAGTTTTTTCATTTTTGGTATTAATTTGTATTTGTTTGTTTTTGCCACGGAGATTTTTATTTATAGCCACAGATTATAAGGATGAAAATGATTTTATTTCACGCAGATTTTAAAAGATTTCAGCAGATAAACACAGATATTTATAATAATAAAATCTGCTATAATCTGCCAAATCTGCGTGAAATGAAAAAAAACTTTGCGCCTTTGCGCCTTAGTGGCTAGAAAATCTTTTTACTCAACTGGAATCTTCAAATATTCCCCTTTAAAACTCTGGTTCAACGCCGTCATTTCAATCGCATTGGCAGAACCATCAGGAATAACTTCGATAGAAGCCTTTCCGTTTGCCATTTTTATAGATTCGCTGCCTGTTGGAGTTCCTTGGTTTTTTAATGTTTTTCCGCCTTTTAGACATTGAAAATAGACACTCGCTTCATAATCCAAACAGCGTAAATTATTATTATCAATTGCAATTGCCGTAACCAGATAATTGCCGTTTTTTAATTTTTCTGATGATAATTGCAGCGAAGAAGCCGTATCATTTTTATTGAAACGATAATTGACTTTTATGGTATCAGAAACTGTTTTCCCATCTTTATTTTTACCAATGGCAATTAGGACATTTTCTCCTTTTTTAAAATTGACATCCCAAGTTAAACCATTTGCAGGATAAAGGGAAAGATTACGCTGTTTTTCTCCCAAAGATTTACCATCATGAAATAGCGTTACTTTTTCGCAATTGCTGAAAACGCTGATTGTTCTTGGCGTATTTTCTGGACCTTGACGTTCTGTCCAAGTATGCGATTCGATGTAAGCGAAAGGTGCTACCGCCCAATAACTTTTAAAAACATAATACGCATCTTTCGGAATTCCGTTTCGATCCGTAAGACCTTTTTGGTTCATATACGGAATATCATCTTCCGGACGTAGCGGCGTTGCAAAATCCTTAAATGCCCACTGAATATTTCCCACAAACGTTGGATCATTGTCGGATATATGCAAATGCCAGTCAAACAAATCAACTATATAGTTTTCGCTCCAATCACCAATTTGAGCAATGTTAGCGACTTTAGTCTGTACAATCGCTTCTTCCCAACCTTCAGCTTTTATTACATTTTCGCCAGTAACAGGATTTTCACTGTGACGCCCAACATGACTGTCTCCACCATATTCGGCATGAATAAAATGCTTGTATTCTTTTTTATAAACATCTATTGCTTTTTGGTAGCTTTTGTAACTTCCTGAATACCAGCCCGACCAAATAGAAGGAGAGAACACGTCTACAATATGTGAACCTTCATAATATTTTCTAATAGCCGTTTTTCTTGTCGGATCAAGTTTATGAGCAATATCATTCAATTCATTTAAAAACACATTGGTTTTATCTGCGTTATCTCCGTCAGGAAAATCAGGAAGCCAGTTGATTTCGTTTCCTAAAGACCAAATTATAATACTCGGATGGTTGTAATTTTGATTGATAATTTCCTCAAGCATATTTTTCGTATTCGTTTTCCAAACTTCATTTCCAATTCCGCCACGGCACCAAGGCAATTCATCCCAAACTAAAAGACCTAGTTCGTCACAAGCTTTGTAAATCTCAGGATCTTGCGGATAATGTGCTAAACGAACAAAATTAGCGCCCATTTCCTTAATCGATTTCATATCTGCCCAATGCTGTTCGTTGCTCATAGCAGCGCCAACTCCAGCTTGTTCTTCATGACGATGTGTACCGCGAATTAACAAACGTTTTCCGTTAAGGTAAAAATGGCCATGATCTTTAAACTCAAACCATCTAAAACCTACTTTTTCGGAAACGCTATCTCTAATTTGATTTTTTTCTGATAAAACAGCGGTTAATGCATATAAATTTGGTTTTTCAGTATCCCAAAGTTCAGGGTTTTTGATGTTTTCGAAAGTAATTGTCGAAGTTTTATCTGAAACCAAAACGGTTTTACTTGCCACTTTTTTCCCTTTCGGAGTTTTAAGTGTTACGGTTAACGATAAATCTTTTGAATTCTCAGGGTTTACAAAAGTAGAAACAATTTGCACCGAAGCTTTTTTGGCAGAAACCTGAGGAGTTGTAATTTTGATATTTTCGATATGATTTTTGTATTTCGAAACTAGCCACACATCGCGCGTGATTCCTCCGTAAATAAAGAAATCACTTTTTTGAGACGGAATAATTTCAATATCATAACTATTATCCACACGAACAAAAATATCGTTGTTTCCTTCTTTAATAAAGTTGGTAATGTCTATTGAAAAGCCAATATAACCGCCAATATGCGAACCAGCTTCTTTGCCGTTTACATATACTTTTGTGGTTACATTTGAACCTTCAAAGTATAATGAATAAACACGGTTTTTATCGATTTGCTCAATATTTAATTTCTTCTGATACCAACTGGCATCGCGTCTGTAACCAGGGTATAAATCGGTTGCATCTTCGGCGTTCCAAGTATGAGGTAAGTTTAAAGAAGTCCAGTTGGAAGCTTTTTGCGCTTCGTTTAGTTTTTGAGTGTCATTTTCTAAATAAAGCCAATTGTCATTGATGTTCATCTTTGTCTGAGCAAAACTGCTGCTCAGACAAATTTGAAACAAAACAAAAAGCGCAAAAATTGAAAATGTATTGTGTTGATATTTCTTCATGTGTGTTTAGGTTCAGAGGTTCAAAGGCTCAAAGATTTCAAGGTTCAGTAGTACAAAGGCAGAAAAGCTTTGCTACTTTGTTACTTTGCCACTTTTTCTTAATAGAGCTTCCAAAAAATAATAATCGGCGTAGATTATAGGTTCGTCAATTTCATCGTGTTTTGGCCAGTTTCCTGTACTGTGGTCAAAAAGAAAAGGTGCTTTAATTTTAGTATCTAAAATATAGTTATCCGTTTGTACCGAAGCCATCAGTTTATCGGCGAAAGCCAGATAACTGTCATTTTTGGTATAACCATGCAATTCATATAAAGCAGATGCCATCACCATTGCAGCCGAAACATCGCGTGCTGAATTTGGTATACTAGGATCTTTAAAATCCCAATACGGAATTCCGTCTTTTGGAAGGTTTTTATTTGTCATAAAAAACTTCGCAGTTGCTTCTGCTTGTTTTAGATAAGCAGGATCTTTTGTATATCTATACGACATAGTAAATCCGTAAACTGCCCATCCTTGGCCGCGTGCCCAAACCGAATCGTCATTGTAACCTTGAAGTGTGGTTTTCTTTCTAACCTCGCCCGTATTTGGGTTATAATCGATAACGTGATAACATGAATTGTCTTCTCTAAACTGATTTTTCAAAGTTGTATTGGCGTGTTTAATCGCAACATCGCGGTATTTTGGATTTCCAGATATTTTGGATGCTTCAAAAAGCAATTCCAGATTCATCATATTGTCGATGATAACTGGATAATCCCAAATTTCTTTGTTGAAATCCCAAGAACGGATAGAACCCACTTTTGGATTAAACCTTGTGCATAAAGTTTCAGCACCTTTAACAATTACCGCTTCGTATTCTTTCTTGTTTTCCACTTTCAGCGCTTCTCCAAAACTGCAAAACACTTTAAAACCTACGTCATGCGAATTACTATTGACACTTTCTTTTTTGCTGAAAGGAGTCCATTTTTGAGCTTGTTCTTTATATTTTGAATCGCCTGTTAATCGGTATAATTGCCAAAGATTTCCAGCAAAAAAGCCGCTTGTCCAATCTCTCGACGGCACTTTGCGAATCTCAAGAGTTTTTATATTCATACTTCTCGGCATAGACATCGAATCGACTGGATAATCGAGTAACATTTTATAACGCGTTTCTAGTTTTTCTGTCGCTGCTGAGATAGTTTTTGTTTGAGTATTAATTCCGGATTTGCACGCTGTTACCAGCGATGCAAACCCAAGAATTAAAGAAATGAAACTGACATTCTTCATATTAAAATAATATATATATATTGTGATCTTGATATTTAGACGCGGATTTGACGGATTCGCTATCGCGAACACGCTGATTTACACGGATTTTTTTATTTCACGCAGATTTGTACAGATTGAAGCAGATTTAAAATAGATTTTTTTGAATAATCTATGTTTATAAGATTATTGAAATTTTAAAATACGTTTAAAAATCTGCGTTCTCTGCTAAAATCCTTTTTTGATCTGCGTGAAACTAAAACATGATAATCATTGCAATAACAAATCAGTGGCATCCGCGTTCAATTAATAACCAGGATTATTTGGTTTTAAATTCGGATTAATAGCCAATTCGGTTCCTGGCAACGGCCATAAGTAATCTTTTTCAGGATTAAAATTAGCGTGAGGCTCTAAACCACTTGCTCCAAATACTTCAGGTCCCATTTTTAATCGTTTAATGTCATACCATCTAACGTACTCAAAGGCTAGTTCTAATCTTCTTTCATCAATAACCATTTTTCTAAAAGCATCTTTAGATAAACCTGGAGTAACATTTGCTGGGAAAGAAACCAGTTTTCCTGCTTTATTTCGAGCTCTTGCACGAACACGGTTTACATAACCATTAGCTTCTGTTGTTCCCGGATTAATTTCGTTTAAAGCTTCTGCTGCCGTCAGCAAAACTTCTGCAAAACGCATGGTAATGTAGTTGTGCTGCGAAGTTCTTCCATTAGCACCTGCTTTTCCTGGAAAACGGAAATATTTGGCAATGTGTGGGCGAGGTGCTTTTTCGTTATCGCTTGAAGGAAAGACTTGTAATGCTCCTCCCGGTTCGGTTTTCTTTCTGATGATGGTATCAAAACTTACCGCTCTTCTATAATCTCTCTGATCCCAAGTATTGAATACTTTTAAAGACGGAACGGCAACAGAGAATCCTTGTCCGTAACTATAACTGTCATCTTTTAACGATCCTGTAAAAAACGCGGTATAATCCTGACCGTAATTTCCTGATGTTAAGTTATTAAAGTCAATTGTAAAAAGAGGCTCTTTTAAAGAAGCTGTTTTAGTAGCGTTAAATAAATCCTGAAAATCAGCATCCAAACCTAAACCAAATTTAGCTTCGTTGGTAATTACAAATTTTGCTTCATCATATGCTTTTTGAAAATTTCCTAAAGTCAAATAAACAGACGCTAAATATCCTGCAGCAGTACCTTTTCCAGGAACAGCTTTTACTTTTGGTTTATCCTCTAGCCATTGTTTCGCAAATTCTAAATCGGCAATAATTTTTGGGTAAACATCTGCTTCTTTTGTTTTTCCAATCGAGTTTACCTGATTCACATCATTCACCACAAAATCAACATACGGAATATCACCAAAAAGGCGTACTAAATGATAATAAGCAAAAGCTCTTGCAAAATACGCTTGAGCCGCAATAGCGTTGACTTTTGCTGGATCGCCAGGTGTTTTTTTAGCGCCTTCAATCGCCTGATTTGCGGCTGTGATAATTACATACGATTGAGGCCAAAAGTTTGCCACAAGCGCATTGGTGTCATTCATTGACATATCGTTTACATCAATACGAGCCGCTTGCGTTGTTCTGTCGCCAATATCAGACATGTCGTCACGAAGCATAAGGGCAATTGTAAATTCTCTTCCCCAATAATTATTGTGACCAATGTTGGCAAAAGCACCATTTACAGCAGCCTGCAAATCGTCTGTATTATTAAAAAAGTTCTCTGGACGAATAATTCCTATTGGTTTTTCTTCTAGATCAGAACAGCTAAAAAACGCCATTGTTCCAAAGCAAAAAAGAGCTATATATTTTTTCATAATTGTTTTAGATTAAAATTTTAAATTGAATCCTGCTGTAAATGTTCTTACGTTTGGATATCCTCCATAATCCAATCCTAAATTGGTATTACTTCTAGAATTCGTGTCGTTCAAGTAATTCGTTTCAGGATCTGTTCCTGGATAATCAGTAATGGTCCAAAGGTTTTGTGCACTGATGTAAAAACGAACTTTGCTTAATCCCATTTTAGAAACAACTTTTTCATCTAAACTATATCCAATAGAAACGTTTTTTAAACGGATATAACTTCCATCATAAACAAATCTTGAAGTGATTCTTTTTGTTCTCGCTGCATTTGCAGGAACATTTGTATCGGTATGAGTTGGTGTCCAAGCATCTAAAACTTCAGTTGTAGCGTTGTTATTTCCAGAAGCTAGTTCCATCAAAGTATAGTTTAAGATTTGACCTCCTTGCGAACCTTGAAAGAAGATATTCAAGTCAAGATTTTTATAAGTGAAGTCATTGTTGAATCCGAAGATGAAATCTGGGTTTGGATTTCCGATGATTGTTTTATCTTGAGAATCCAATTTTCCGTCACCATTTACATCTCTAAATTTTTCACCACCTGCAACAGTTTCAAAGTTTCCTGGCAAAACTGCTTCACCTTGCTGAATTACGCCATCATAAATAAATCCGAAGAAAGAACCTACTGGCTGTCCAACTCTTAAAATTTGCGATTCTGTTGCTAAGAAATGCCCAGGAGCAGAGTTGATTAAAAGATCTTTGTTATCAGCCAATTTTAAAACTTTGTTTTTGTTTGAAGAGATATTAAAGTTTGTTGACCAAGTAAAATCAGAACCAATAAAGTTTCTGGTATTAATTCCTAATTCCCATCCTTTATTTTCTAATTCTCCCACGTTTTGAAGCTGAGAAGCAATTCCAGAAATTCCAGGAAGTGGCCTGTTGAACAATAAATCTTTAGTAATCGTTTTATAATAATCTGCTGTAATGCTGATTCGGTTATCAAACAAACCTAAATCAATTCCGTAATCTTGTTGGTATGACGTTTCCCATTTTAAATTCGGATTATCTAATGAAGTTAATTGTACCGCATTTGTAATCACGTCGCCACTTACGTAATAGATTTCAGAAAATCTAGAAAGAGTAGAATAAGCTCCAATCGAAGGGTTTCCTGTTGCTCCGTAACTTGCTCTTAATTTTAAGTTTGAAACCGTTTTATTATCTTTTAAGAAGTTTTCTTTACTGATATTCCATCCAATTGCTCCTGAAGGAAAAGTTCCGTATTTGTAGTTTTGACTAAAACTTGAAGAACCATCTCGTCTGGCTGTGAATGTCAATAGATATTTGTCGGCATAATCAAAATTCAACCTTCCAAAAGCAGAGATTAATTCAGTTTCAGATAAACCAGAATCAGGTTTCAAGAAAACAGTTCCAGCACCTAAATTTCTGTATGAATTCGTATTCGTCAGAAATCCTCTTGAAGCGGCATACGAATTTTCGTTTTTATTTTTCTGGTAAGAGTATCCTCCAAGAACTGTCAGCATTCCTTTGTCGATAATTTCGCGTTTGAAAGTCAAATAGTTCTCTGTCAAGAAAGAAGAAAATCTTGTGTTGTTTACAGAGGCTTCTCCTTTGATGTTTTTTCCAGCAATTAAAGTGGAAGGAATAAATCTTCCTGTTTGCGAATTATTATCGGTTAAACCTAAAGTAGTTTTAAAATCAAGATCTTTAGTAATTTGATATTGAGCGAAGAAATTGTTTCGGTTTACGATAGAAACAGTTTCCAAAATATTTTCCATTGCCGTTGCGTATGGATTATCAATATCGTCACCAATTGGAGCAGTTGTTGTATAAGTTCCGTCTGCGTTGTAAATTCCTTTATCTGGCATAAAACGATATGCAGAAGCAATTACACCAGCCGCACCAGTTCCTCCAGCACTTGTCTGGCTTACGATTCCTTCTTTGTTCTGCTTGCTTGTAAAAGTGTTTAAGCCTACTTTAAATTTTGGAGTTAAATCGGCTTCAAGATTACCTACAATCGTGTATTTGTCAATTCCAGAATTGATTACAACTCCATTTTGATTGAAATACGTTCCAGAAACATAATATCTTATATTTTCAGATCCGCCTGAGAAAGACAATTGCGTATTCGAAATCATTCCTTCACGATAAATTTCATCTTGCCAGTCTGTATTTGCAGTGCACCTTGCGTGTGCGTAGTAAAACTTTTTCTATAAGCCGCAAATTGATCTGCATCTAATAAATCTAATTTATTATTTACGGATTGAATAGAAGTCGAATTGCTAAACTCAATTACTGGTTTTCCTGGTTTTCCTTTTTTAGTTGTTACCATGATAACCCCGTTAGATCCACGAGATCCGTAAATGGCAGTTGCCGAAGCATCTTTTAAAACTTCAATAGAAGCAATGTCCTGAGGAGCTGGCATAGAAACACCTGCAAAACCATCTACGACAATCAGTGCATCTCCGCTGGCATTAATAGAAGTTCCTCCACGCACTCTAATTTTTGTTGGAGCTCCAGGTTCGCCACCATTATTGGTCATTACCGAAACACCGGCTGCACGACCTTGTAAAGCTTGTTCTGCATTTAAAACAGGAAAAGCCGTCAGTTCTTTTGCCGTTACAGAAGATACAGATCCCGTAATATCACTTTTCTTACGTGTTCCGTAACCTACTACAATAACCTCGTCAAGCGCTTTTGTATCTGGTTTTAAACTTACATTGATAACATTTTTGGTTCCAACTGGAACTTCGACCGATTGAAATCCTACGAAATTGAAAACTAAAACAGCATTTTTCTCTCCTACAATTACAGTATAATTTCCATCCATATCGGCAGAAGCGCCTACAGAGGAGTTTTTGATATAGACATTAGCACCAGGAAGCCCGAGCAAGTCTTCGCTGGAAGTTATTTTTCCAGTTACTTTTCGTTCCTGTGCATGCATCACGATATTTACCAGTAAAAAAGATACTAGAAAACACCATTTAAACGATTTGTTTTTGTGGTTTGTAAACATTCATTTTTTGGTTTTAGGGTTAATAAGTTAGATAAAGTAGAAAAGCAATAAACTCATTCCGATTATGATGATGACAAAGAAAATTTGCAGCAATAAGAATTTTGTTTTTTTGATTTTCATACCACAAATGTATAGGCCGAAAAAGAAATAGAAATACAAAAAAGGGTATCTAAAAATACAGATACCCTTTTTTAAGCCTTTAAAACACTAGGTTTTTAAAATTTATGATAATTAACCCTGCAAGGTTTTCAAAACCTTGCAGGAATACATCAGAAGGTTTTTTCGTAAAATTTGTCAGCATATTGAGATGGAGTTTCACCGTACTTTTTCTGAAAGCATTTGCTAAAGTATTTTGGATTGTTGAAACCGACTTTATAACTGATTTCAGAAACGGTTAATTTATTTTGTTCTAATAATTGAGCCGCACGTTTTAATCTGATTTCATGTATGAATTCATTTGGCGTGCAATTGGTCCAAGCTTTGATTTTTAAAAATAACATCGTTCGGCTTACGCCTAATTCTGAACAGAAAAACGGAATATCAAATTGTTCGTTTGAAATGTTTTCTTCTACAATCTTGAATGCTTTTTTCAATAATTCTTCATCTAGAGAAGAAACCGTAATTTCTGACGGAATAAAACTGTCTTCGCTTGAAAATTTGATTCTCAAACGTTCCGTTGTATTCAGAAGATTTTTAACGCGAAGCTTGAATTCCATTAAATTGAATGGTTTGCTAATGTAATCATCGGCACCACTTTCTAATCCTTCAAATTTGTAAACCAATGAAGATCTTGAAGTCAGCAGAATAACTGGAATATGACTGGTTTTGATGTTTTCTTTGATTCGTGAACACAATTCAGTTCCCACCATTTCTGGCATAATTACATCGCTGATAATCAGATTTGGAACAAATTTTAAAGCTTTTTCTAAAGCAATTTTACCATTTTCGGCTTCGATAATATTGTAGTCTTTTTTGAGTAGGTTTTTCATGAACTTTCTCAAAACTTTATGATCTTCAACAAGTAAAATAGTCTGTTTTTCTTCGTTGACAATTAAATCTTCGAGATCATCATTTTCTACAATTTCTGAAGTTTCTAATTGGGCTGTATATTGTGCAATATCGTCACTGATTTTAAAATCAGGAATAATTTCGTCGTCCAGAAGATGTTCACGCCCAAGCGGTAAAGTCACTTTAAAAATAACTCCGCCAGAAGGTTTATTGGTAACATCAATTTTTCCTTTATGAAGTTCAACAATGTTCTTAACGATCGAAAGCCCGATTCCTGTTCCTTTATTGTAATTCTTCTGAACCTGATTATGTGTCGGAACTTCAAAAAAGAGATCGAATATTTTGTCGATATGTTCCTCGGCAATTCCTACGCCCGAATCTTCAACGGCGATAAAAAGATTCTGCTGATTGTGGTTGATTTTAATTTTGATTGAACCGCCTTTTGGAGTATATCTAAAAGCATTTGAAATCAGATTATAAAATACGCGTTCCAGTTTATAGCGGTCAAAATAAACTAGAATCTCTTCGTTTTCAGTTTCAAACAAATACTCATAACCGCCATCTTTGGCGTATTCGATAAATGAAAGAAAGATTTCTTTGGTAAATTTGACAATATTTCCGTTTGCAGATTCCAGCGTAACCTGATGATTTTCCAGTTTTCTAAAATCCATTAAACGGTTAATCAAACTCAAAAGGTGATTCGCGCTTCCTTCAATAACCAAAAGCTTTTTATACATTTCGTTGGTTCCATTGTAATCGGCTAAAATTTGCTGTAACGGAACTTAAAATCAAAGTTAAAGGCGTTCTAAATTCATGCGAAATATTGGTAAAGAAATCTAGTTTCAGCTTGTTGTTTTCTTCAATACGCTGCGTTTCCAGATATTCTAGTTCGAGTTTTTGTTTCAATCTCGCTTTCGATTTCATAATCCAAATCAAGCCATATAAACCTAAACCAATTATGATTCCGTAAAGCATAAATGCCCAAATACTGCGCCACGGAGCAGGATTTACAATAACGGTTAAAGTCGTTGGAGCCTGATTCCAAACGCCGTCATTGTTGGCGCCTCGAACCTCAAAAGTATAAGTGCCCGGATTTTGAATCGCAAAATTAGCTTCACTGTTTTTAGTCGTTGTCCAGTTATTTTCCAAACCAACCAAACGATAACTGTATTGGTTATTTTTGGATCGAATGTAATTTGGAATCGCAAAACTGATCGAGAAATTTGCCTTATCATAATCCAAAGTGATCGTTTTAGTATAGCCGATGCTCTGTTCTAAGATTCCGTCTTTATCATGCGCATTTACTGTCTCGTTTTTAATTTTCAAATCGGTAATTAAAACCTGTGGAGCATACTTATTTAAGGAAATTTTTGTGGCATCAAAAAAAGTTGCACCCGACGGACTTCCAAAATAAAACTGATTGGAACCTACTTTTAAAGCCGAATTATCGTTGAATTCATTACTTGCCAAACCATCTTTCTGATCGTAAATAACAACCGATTTTTTAATTGTATTGTACTTGATAATTCCCTGATTAGTACTGATCCATAAGTTTTTATCATCATCTTCTAAAATCGAATGAATAGAGGTAATAACTGTATTTCCAATTCTAAGATTGATTCTGGTGAACTTTTTTCCGTCAAAAACATGAAGCCCTTTAGCTTTTGTTCCTACCCAGATTTTATTCTGAGAATCTTCAAACAAAGTCAAAATATCATCTCCCGACAAAGCCGAATGATCATAAAAGAAATGTTGTATTTGGTATTTCTTAGAATCAAAATTTTGAAGCGAAATACGATTTAGACCATTTTGTGTTCCGAGCCAGATTGAATTTTGTTTGTCGATCAAAATACTACGAACCATATTATTGGTCAGAAAAACAGGTTTAGAGATGTCATTTCCAATAATTTGGTAGGTTTTGTCTAATGTGTTGTAACGAATTAAGCCTTTGCCAAAAGTTCCAATCCATAAGATTTTATTTTCAGCTTTAAGAGAATAAACACCGCTTTCTTTCAGTAATTCGGTTAAATCAGATGCAATTCGGTTATCTTCGATTCTTTTTGAAATGGTATTGTAAGCCGATAATCCTTTCGAAAAAGTTCCAATCCATAAAATATGATCGTCTGCAAGACACATGGCCTTGATATCATTTTTATGAGTTTGTCCAGTTTTACTATTGATATAACTTACAGCTTCGGTAGTTGTATTGTAAATGCTAATTCCACCGCCTTCAGTTCCAAAATAAATGTTTTGGTTTTTATCTGCAATAATCGAACTCACCACATCAAAACTCATCGGAATCTTTTTAGAATTCTGATTGTAATTGGAGAAATTGACATTCGAAACGTCCCAAAGATTTACGCCTTTGTAATAACAGCCAATCCAAATAGAACCTTTTTTATCCATAAAAATAGATTTTACTTTGTCGATTCCGTTCGCATTATTGCTATTATTGATTTTTTGAATATTTTTCTCTTTACCTAAAATATAAATTCCGTCATAAGCGCCAACCCATAGAGAACCTTGATTGTCAATCACTAAAGAACGAATGTCGGTATTGATTTCGCGGTATTTTTCAGCCGGTAAAAAAGAAACAAAAGCTTTTTCTTTTAGATCGAATTTTAAAAGTCCTTTGTTTTTTGTCCCAACCCATAAGCTGTCATCTTTGTCCTCAATAACCGATTGAACGTTTAGTAAGTCAGTTGTGTTTAATGGATAATTTTTAAAAGATAATTTACCATTTTTTCGACTGGTCAATTGGCATAAGCCTTTTGTAGTTCCAATCCAGATTTCACCTTTTTTGGTTTTTAAAATGCTGAGAATATTATTGCTTGGAAGAGTAGAAGCATCATCATCAGAATGAAATACGGAAGTAAATAATCCTGATTTTTTATTAAAAATCGTTAATCCTTTTGAAGTTCCAAACCACATTTCGCCACCAATTTCTCTCATGCTCCAAACTGCATTATTGCTAATGGTATGATTGGCTTTGGTGTGAAGATATCTTGTAAAACGGTTTGAAATTGGGTCATAGCAATTTAGTCCATTATAAGTTCCTACCCAGATTTTTCCTGAATCGTCTTCTTCAATGGCTAAAATATCATTATTGCTAATCGAAAATTTATCAGTAGTATCGTTCCTGAAAATCGTAAATCGGCTTCCGTCATATTTATTAAGACCATCGCGGGTTCCAAACCACATCTGGCCAAATTTATCCTGATGAATGGCAATAACAGAACTCTGCGAAAGCCCGTCTGTTGTAGAGAAATTTTTAAGACGGTATTTATTTTGGGAAAACAAATTTCCGAAAACAAATACAATTGCGAGAAAAGCTATTTTATATTTCATAGCGTTTAGTTTTGTTTTTTTGCCACAGATTTCACAGATTATAAAGATTGTTTTTCTGTGTGTTGAAAATTAGCCACGAATTCACGAATTGTTCGAATTAATTTTTTTAATAATTCGTGAATTCGTGGCTAAAAAAAATCATTTTAATCTGTGGCAGATATTTTAGCCTATTTCAAACGTTTATTTAATTGATAATCGTACAAAGAAGGAATCTTCTCAATTGGTACATTCAAAAATTCAATATACGGATCTATGTCGTATTTGATTTCAAATTTTGAATTTCCGTGAACACCAATAATTCTGGCTAAAGCGCCGTCTTTCATCCCGTACAATAAAACTGGTTTTGATGTATCTGGATTTTCAACCTGAACATTTAAATTCCAAAATGTACTGAAAGGCCCGTGAGAAGGTTTCCAATAATCGGCTCCTCCGCCGCCAAACAAAGCGTAACTATTATTTTTGTCTGTTTTTACGTGAACGGTAATATTATCAAATAAATTTTGATGATTGGCTCCAGAGTGCTGATCTAGAAGTGGGTCAGTAAATATCTCGCAGTTTTGATACACATTTTTAGTCGCAAAAGTGTTGAAACTTAAAGGGTGAACGGCAGAATTATAGATTTTGAGATTCTTAACCAAAACATTATGCACGCCGCCTAAAGTTACGGTGTAATGCGATAAATGCGGTCCATCGGTTGTGATGTCTTGAATGGTAACATTAGCAACTTCTTCGGCTAGAATTCCGCTGTCGGCATTGGTAATTTTCACATCTTTAACCCAACTATTGAAAAGACGAGTCAAGAAAATACCATTATTGCCAGGTTCAACATGATGTGCAACTCTCGGAATATCAGGAAACGTAAAACGGAGATGCTCGATACCGACTTCATTTAAATGTTTCCACTCAACCAATTGTGCCTGATAACTTGGTTTAATTGAAATGGTTAAAGGTGTTTTTAAAGTAATTTTTGAACCAGAGATTTTAGTAATTACAACCTGTTGTCTCACAATGGGAAGTTTTGGAAATTTCCAATGATGCGAACCCGGTTTTACTTTTGCTCCTTGATATAAATCGTTGATGATTTCGCCATTTTTGCCATCTTTATTAAAAAGTTGCAATTCTACAATATCGCCGACTTTTAAACCTTTTATGTCAGAAACCGTAATAATATGTTCGCCCATTTTCCCCGAACTGACTTTCGCCAGCGGATTAGATTCTGGTTCGTATTTATCCAGATATGATTTTACACGTTCGCCCGGAACTTGTGTCCAAATAAAACCTCCAGACCAAGCATATTGCGAGAAAGGCAAATCAATATTGTTTTCTGCTTCACGCTGTCTTTTATCAAAAGTGGTTAAATATTCGCGAAGTTCAGCCAAAACATCAGAATCTTTAAGATACATCATCGGTCTTGGACAATAGATTTCAGTTCCGTTTTCGTTAGAACCTGCGCCACGAAGTACAAAATTGTTTCTTTCGATATAGAGAATTTCACTTAAGATAATGCGTCCAGCTGGTAATTGCAGAATGACATTTCCCTCAGCATCATTCGCGGCTTTAAAGGCTTTTAAAAGCGCTTTTGAATCGTCTAAATCGTCATTTGCTTTTACGCCAAAATCAACTGCATTGATAACTTTTCCATTAGTTTCAGGAATCTGGCTTTCGCCGAAATGATACCCCGCATAACTAAAATCTGGCAGATAATTCGTTTTTGAAGTAATAATTTTAGGTATTTCCTGTGCCAGCAAAGTATTTATAAAAAAGCCACAGGATATAAGAATGGCTTGGCGAATCATGGTTTTGTGGTTGTTTGTGGTTAGTTAGTTTTTTTTTGTTTTGCCACGAAGGCTCTAAGACGCTAAGATTTTTAAAGCTTTGTGTTTTTAGTCTCGCAAAGTCGCTGAGACGCAAAGTTTTTTGTTTCACGGAGATTTACAAAGATTTAAGCAGATAAACGCAGATAATTTATTCAAAAAAAATCGGCTATAATTTGTCAAATCTGCGTAAAAAAAAATCCTTTTAATCTGTGACTTTAAAAAAAAATGCGTCTTAGCGCCTTCGTGGCAAACAAATTATAAAGATCGTTTGATCCCTAATTCCAATCCTCGCAATTCTGCCAGACCTCTTAAACGGCCAATTGCAGAATAACCTGGATTTGTTTTTTTGTTTAAATCGTCCAGCATTTGATGTCCGTGATCTGGGCGCATTGGCAATTGACTGTTATTTCTTTTTTCAACTTCCAAAATGGCTTTTACCACTTCGTACATATCAACATCACCTTCTAAGTGATTTGCTTCGTAAAAACTTCCTTCTTCATCACGCTGCGTGCTTCTTAAATGAATAAAATTCATTTTATCGCCATGACGTCTCACAATTCCAGGCAAATCATTATCGGCACGGACACCGTAAGAACCTGTACACATTGTAAATCCGTTTGATGGAGAAGGAGCGGCGTTCATTAATTCCATCAAATCTTCTTCGGTACTTACGACTCTTGGCAAGCCTAAAATTGGGTAAGGAGGATCGTCTGGGTGAATCGCCATCAAAACGCCTTTACTCTCAGCAACTGGAATAATTTCTTTCAGAAAATGAAAAAGATTATTCTTTAAAGCCTGTCTGTCAATATGATTATAAGCACTTAAAGTAACCAAGAAATCTTCAACTGAATAAGCTTCTTCAGCCCCTGGAAGTCCAGCCAGAATGTTCTGCTGTAATTTTACTTTATCTTCGGAAGTCATGGCTTCAAAATAGCTTTTTGCTTTTTGTTTTTGTTCTTCAGAATATTCGTTTTCTGCACCTGGTCTTTTTAAAATAAACAATTCAAAAGCAGCAAAAGCATTAATGTCAAAACGTAATGCTTTTGACCCGTCTTCAACTGTATACGATAAATCGGTTCTTGACCAGTCTAAAACAGGCATGAAATTATAACAAACACATTTTATACCGCATAAAGCCAGATTGCGAATGCTTTCTTTATAATTTTCAATATATTGAAGATAATTTCCAGTCTGTTTTTTAATGTCTTCATGAACCGGAATACTTTCTACAACCGACCAAGTTAACCCAGAAGCACCTTTTTTAGGATCACCGTTTTCGTGTTCGATTTCAACTTTTCGCTTAATAATTTCGTCAATGCTCCAAACTTCTCCATTTGGAATATGGTGTAAAGCCGTTACAATTCCGGTTGCTCCGGTTTGTTTGATATCTTGTAAAGAAACAGGGTCATTTGGTCCGAACCATCTTAATGTTTGTTCCATTTTTTATGTTTTTTTATTTCCTGCAAGGTTTCTAAAACCTTGTAGGTATTTTAATTTATAATAATCTACAATTTAAACCTACAAGGTTTTGGAAACCTTGCAGGAGAGGGTTGAAATCTTAAATGCTTGTTGCAGCAAATCCGCCGTCAACTTTTAAGATTGTTCCAGTAACAAATTTTGACATGTCGCTGCACAAAAATAAAAGCGCACCGTCAATATCTTCTGGAGTTCCGAATCTTCCCATTGGCGTATGATCGATAATTTTTTCACCTCTTGGAGTCAGTTTTCCTTCTGGAGTCAATAATAAAGCACGGTTTTGTTCGCCAATAAAGAACCCAGGAGAAATAGCGTTTACACGAAGTCCTTCGCCATATTTTTGAGCCAATTCCACCGCCATCCATTGTGTAAAGTTGTCGATTGCCGCTTTTGAAGCAGAATAACCTACAACTCTCGTTAAAGGTCTTTGTGCTGAAGCCGATGAAATATTGATGATGTTTCCTGATTTCTGTTTCGCAAAAAGTTCGGCAAAAACCTGAGTTGGAAGCATAGTTCCGATAATATTTAAATCAATGACTTTTTGCAGATCATCGCTTTTCATATCGTAAACCGCTTGATCAGGCTGAATCGTTGCACCTGGCATGTTTCCTCCTGCAGCATTAATTAGAATATCTAGACGGCCGTATTTTTCAACAATAAAATCTTTGGCTTTTTCTATTTCTTCCTTATTTAAAACATTCGCCTGAACTGCAAAACCTTGTCCGCCGTTTGCTTCTATGGCTTTTACTGTGTTTTCGGCTTTTTCCAATGATTGAGAAACGATTCCGACAATTACACCTTGTTGTGCCAAGGTATTTGCAAATCTGCTTCCTAGAACTCCAGCACCACCTGTTATTAAGGCAATTTTTCCTTTTAAATTAAATATTGAATCCATTTTAATTTCTAATTTTCAATACTTTAAAATCCAAATTCCAATTTGGAAATAAAGTACATTTTTGTATAATTAATTTTTACTTTTTTGATTTATTTAGCCCCATCAGTTCGTATTGAGTTTGGAATTTGGGTTTTTAAATTTGGAATTTAACTTTTGATTGTTTCTATCAAATCCAAAACCCTTTTGGTTTCTTTTTCGATTGTCTCGTAAGCACCATATTCCATTACTTCTTTACTAATTAATTTGCTTCCCATTCCTACAGCAGACACACCCGCGTTAAACCAAGTTTCAATGCTTTCGCGTGTTGTATCAACGCCTCCAGTTGGCATAAAAATTAAGTTTGGAAAAACATCTTTGATGGCACTCATAAAATCTGGCCGTAAGATGTTTCCAGGGAAAAGTTTAATAAATTTTACTCCTGCATTTTCGGCTACGATAATTTCAGTCGGCGTCATGCAGCCTGGAGCGTATAAAACTTCTTTAGAAATTAAAAACGAAGCAATTTCAGGAACAAATCCTGGGCTTATAAAAAAATCGGCTCCTGTTAAATGATACGTTTCTGCTTGCGCTAAATTTTTGATAGTTCCAATTCCTAAAAGCATTCCTGGCATTTCAGCGTTTCTTACTTCAACCATTTTTTTGAAATTAGAAAGCGCTTCTGGACCGCGACTTGTATATTCTACTGCTCTAATTCCAGCGTTATAAAGTGTTCTTAAAATCGTGATGCTTTTGCTTTCCTTTGCATTAAAATACAATGGAAGCATTCCTTGTTTTACAATGACCTCAATCGAATTCTGAATAGTGCTCATGACTTATATTTTTACTTTAATAACGATCTTTTTCAGTGTTCCTTCACCAATCATTGCGGTATGAACATCTTCTGGAAACAGAATCGCAAATTGTTTCTCCTGCATTTCAAAAAAAGTATCTGGTGCATCATGAAAAAAACGAACGTCTCTTTCATCGTTATAATCGCCATTTGGGTTTACACATTTTTCTCTCGGTTTCCATGCAAAAGTTTCAGGTCCTTTAATCGAAATTTGAATATCGATGTTTTTATCGTGACATTCAAATCCTTTTACGGCTTCTTCTTTTGTATTTCCTTGTCCAACAATTACAATTAGTTTTAAACCTTCGCCAATTTCAAAAGCTCCTTCTTCTAGATTAGCAATGTCATTTTGATTTACATAATCAAAAGCTTTTTTGAAATTTGGATGCAGACCGTAGTATTTTGGTGCATTTTGTAATGAGTCTAGTATCATTTTAATCGATTATTATTTTTATTTTTCAGTGTTATATGTATATTTGCGTGTACGCACACGGTGTTTTACAAATGTATGCAAAAAGTGATGTAAAACAACTTATTTTTAATAAAATAAATTAATTTTACCCGACTGCTTTTATTTTTTTAACTTAAAAAGAATCAATATCATAACAATTAAAAAAATTGCCGAACTAGCTAATATTTCTGCCGGAACTGTCGACAGGATTATACACAAACGCGGACAAGTAGCGCAGGAAACCGTAGATAAGGTGAATGCAATAATTGAAGAGTTTGGTTATACCCGAAATATTTTGGCAAGTAATCTGGCACTGAACAAAAAGTTTCATTTTGCAGTTTTCCTTCCAAAATCGGAAACTTTGGAATATTGGAAAAGTCAAACTGACGGAATAGAAAAAGCAGCTTTGGAATTCAGTAAATTCGGAATCGTATTGGATTATTTTTTCTACGATTATAATTTGGCATCGTTTAAAGAATCGGCTCATAAAGTATTAGAATTTGATTGCGACGGACTTTTGTTTGCACCAATTTTTTACGAAGATTCTGTTCAGTTTTTAAAGGAATATGAAAAAAAGAATATTCCGATTGTGATGATCGATTCGAATATTTCTGAAGAAAACGAACATGCTTATGTAGGGCAAGATGCTTTTCAGAGCGGTTATTTAGCCGGAAGATTAATTAGTTTTGCGGTGAAAAATGAGCGACAAGTTTTAATTTTTAAGATTACTAGAGAAATCGAAAGCACTTCTGTGTATCAGCAACGTATAAAAGGTTTCTATTCGTATTTTCAAGACCACGATGAATTGACCAATTTTAAATTTTCTGAATTTACCTTAAAAGATTCCGGAATCGATCAATTGAGTTTAGAAATGTTTTCCGGCGTAAACAGCGTTTTTGTACCCAATTCTCGAGCGTATATTGTTGCCGAATTTTTAGAAAAAAACAATATAAAAGGTGTTAGGATCATTGGTTTTGATTTGCTGAAAGAGAATATCGAATATTTAAACAAAGGCGTAATTGATTTTTTAATCAATCAGAGACCGGAAGATCAAGGTTATATGGGTATTAATTATTTGTATAAGAAATTGGTTCTGCAAGAAGAGACGGAGCGAACGCATTATATTCCGTTAGAAATTATTTTGAAGGAGAATTATTTTCCTGTTAAGCGATAGTTTTTTTGCCACTACGGCACTAAGTTTTTTTAGTTTTACCTTTTAATCTCGCAAAGTCGCAGAGACGCAAAGTTTTTTGTTTCACGCAGATTTAAAAAGATTTAGGCAGATTTGTTTTAAATTAAAATCTAAATTAAATCTGCTATAATCAGCAAAATCTGCGTGAAATAAAATCATTTTAATCCTTTAATTTGTGGCTTAAAAACTTTCGTGTCCTAGCGCTTTAGAGGCATAAATAATTATTTCTTCACCTTCACAATCAAAGGATTATTAACCTTTTCCGCAAAAGAGCTTAAATATTTTTCCCATTCTTGTTTAGTTTGAAACGGACTTCCTTTTTTCCATCCAAAGCCAACATAATAAATAGCTTTATTGTTCTTAACAGCAATATTTCCGTACAGATTACTTAGATCTTTTTCGTCTGTTACATGATTGTCAAAATTGATTAAATTGCCTTTAGGAACAACCAATCCTGTGCCAATTTCAGAATCGTCGATTGGCTCCCAATAGCTTAGCCAGCCTTCTTTTAGATTTGTTCCGATTGTTCCTTTTTTGTCATGAAGCGTTAATCCAGCAGCAATTTGCTTGGTTCCCGTAATATTGATTTCAAAGCGAGAAAGCTGACTTCCGTAATCTAAACTGATTAATTTTGATTCCGTTATTTTATTGCCTTTTGCATCCCAATCGGCATAAGTCAGAATAAAACTCGTTCTGATAGGCCCTGTTGTAATGGTTTTCCAGCTGATGAAATTTTTAGAAAAATAATATTTTCCATCAACATTTACAGCAATTCCGCCCACACCGCGACTGTCACCTACGTGAAAATTATCCAAACCTTCGCCAGTATCTTTATGATACGTTCCGGTTCCGTTTGTGGCTTTTTCGTACCATTTATTAATAATTGGATAATCGACTCTTTTTAGCCAAGCATCGATTCCGCTAGTTAATGTTCCGCCTGGAATCTTATCTTCAACCATTTTTTGAGCCACTGGCCCGTAAGTTCTAAAAGCTACTTTGTTGTTTTCCCACGCATAGTCATCTGTGCGTTCTGGAACAAATCGGGAGTAGCAGCTAACGACTTTTGAAGCATTAGGGTTTGTACCAACTAATATTTCAAAATCCTGTTTAGAAGCAGCTTTGATTTTGGGCTGAAAAAGCAAAACATCTGCATTTCCGTCGCCATCATTATCTACGGTTTGAGTTTCTAAGAAAGTATTATTGCTAATGTCTTTTACAGTATAATTTTCAAGTTTCGAATCGGCATTTAATCCAAGTGACTTTTTAGTCAATTCGATGGTTTCAAATTCTCTGTCCACTTTTAATGAATTTGAAATTGTGATGATTTTATTCTGAGAAAAAGCAGCAAAATTAGCTGTCAGAATGGTTATGATAAAAAGATGTTTTTTCAAAATTCTTTGGTTTTAATATTTTAAAAAATAGGTTTGATAGGATTATAAAAGTACAAATTGAAACGGAATTGAAAATACAGAATAGGAGTAATTCTGTACAGAATGCTGAAAATGAGCAGAAAAGCTTTAGGAAAGAACTAGATTATTTTTTGTAATTTACATTTCCTGATTTTACTTCAGGAGGAATTTATAAATAAATGAAAATCAACAGAAATGGTTAAATGCATAATTTTCGATTGTGATGGGGTTTTGGTCGATACTGAGAAAATCGGCAACGGAATACTGCTGGAAATGGCACAGGAACACGGATTTGAAATGGAACTGGAAGATGCTTACCGTCATTTTAATGGCAGAAATCTAAAAGATTGTTTCAGACATATTGAAGAAACAATTGATCAAAAGCTTCCTGAAAATTTTGAAACAGAATACCGCGAAAAGAGTTTTGAAGCTTTTAAAACTCAGGTAAAACCAATGGATGGTATTGTAGAATTTATCGAAAAAATTGAAAGATTAAAAATTCCATATTGCGTTGCCTCTAGCGAACTAGTAGATAAAATTCGTTTGAATCTTGAAGTGGCTGGATTGCTGGATAGATTCGAAGATAGAATATTCAGTTCGTACCAAATTGGGAGTTGGAAACCCGAACCAGGAATATTTCTTCACGCTGCTGAAGTAATGGGTTTTGAGGTAAAAGAATGCATTGTTTTAGAAGACAGTAAAGCTGGTGTAAGAGCAGGAGTAAGCGGAGGATTTAAAGTGTACGGCTTTGCAAATGGTTTCAATAATGAAGATTTAAAAGAGGAAGGAGCAGAGCTTTTTAGCTCATATGAAGAATTAAGTGATAAGCTTGGAGTTTAAGATTTGTTTGTTTTGTTTCAAGTTTCACGTTTCAAGTTAAACCCGACAGGTTTTCAAAACCTGTCGGGTTTATTTGTACGAAGGCAGATTCTTAAGAACTTTGTCAAAGTTCAAAACTTTGACAAAGTTTAATTATCTAATTGGCAAATTTTCTAATTATCAAATTCTCTCATTAAAATGTAATTTGTTGCATTAAAATAAATTTTTATATATTTGAGTTTCGACATTCTCTTTTTTGGTTTGGTAATATTGAATAATTGTTATTACTACATTTAAAAAGGAATGTTTTTTTACCTAGAAAATGGCTTTTCCCAAAGAGTCTTTTTTAGGCAGTGATTTCCCAAAGTCACTTACTAACCTACAGACACAAACAGAATGATGAAATTTAAAACTAGAATTTTACTTCTATTCCTATTATTTTCTCCAATTATCCATTCCCAAATTAAAAAGATTGGTGTTCCTTTTATAGCCAATTATAGTCCGAAGACCTATAAAGCTGCGTCAGAAAATTGGGATGTTTTGCAAGATTCCAAAGGCATGATGTTTTTTGCCAATCATTTTGGTGTTATGCAATTCGACGGTGTGCGTTGGGCTATTGTAACACAGCCAGAAAACCGAAGCATGGTGCGGTCGATGACAATTGATAAAAGCGATAAAATGTATGTAGGCGCGCAAGGTGATTTCGGGTTTGTGATTCAGCTCCCAAATGGGCAATATCAATATACTTCTTTAGTAAAACTGCTTCCTAAATCGGCTCGAAATTTTGGGGATGTACTTCATACAGTCATTCGAAATAATGAAGTTATTTTTTTCTCTTATGAAAGGATTTTTATTTACAAAAACAACACAATCAAAGTCATAAATGCCAAAACCTCTTTTGATGATTTCTTCGAAGTGGGAAAAGAAATCTATGTTACAGACAATGGAAAAGGATTGTTAAAGCTGAAAGAAAATGAATTAATTCCAGTTGAAAATAGCCAGCAGTTTGTTGGATTGCAGGTTCGAAAGATTTTTCAAACCAAAAATGGACTTTTAGTATTAACTCAAAAAAATGGTCTTTTTACTTTCAATGAAAATCAAATAAAGCCTTTTGTAACCGAAGTTGATCCTTTATTAAAACAAAATCAGATTTCGGCAGGAATTGAACTTTCTGATGGATATTTCGGAATCGGAACCCGTCAATCTGGGTTGATAGTTATTGATAGTGAAGGACATTTGATTCAGCATATTGACAAACAATTGGGACTTCAAAACGAATATGTGACCAATTTTAAAATCGATAAGGAAGGCAATCTGTGGGTCACACTCAAAGGCGGAATTTCATTAATTCAGATTTCATCTCCTTTATCAAAAATTATAGATAGTTCTAATTCTGAAACCAAAATTTACTGCAGTCAGATTTATCAGAATAAATTGTATATCGGTACAGACAATGGTGTATTTTGGCTCGATTGGGAAGCTTATAAAAGTGGAAAAAGAGAAAATGTGACGTTTCAGTATGTTTCTGGAATGTCTGAAAATGTTTGGAATGTTGGTGTTTTTGGCAATTCGTTGTTAGCATTTGAAAAAAATGGCATATTTAAAATTAGTAGAAATTCCGCGAAAGCGTTGGCTAAAATTGATGGCGCTTGGCAAGGAATTCTAGTTCCGAATCGTCCTGATTTGCTTCTTGTTGGCGGTTATACTGGATTGTATCTTCTAAAACAAATAAACGGTTCGTGGGTTTTTCAGCATCGAATAAAAGGTTTTGAAGAAAGCAGCAGAATTATGGAAACCGATAAACAAGGAAACATTTGGATTGCGCACGGCTACAAAGGAATTTATAAATTGAAATTCAATGCAGTGTATGATTCAGTTGCTGATATTCAGTTTTATAATGATAAAAATGGATTTCCGTCGAGTTTGTTTTTGAATACCTTTAAAATCGATAATCAGATTTTGTTTGGAACCACAAAAGGCGTTTACAGACAAGATGTATCTTCAAAAAAAATGATTCCAGATCCCGTTTTCAAGAAATATTTGGGATTAGAAAATCATATCCGATTATTAAAACCAGATCAGCAGGATAATATATGGTACATTTCTGGTGAGAATACAGGAAAAATGAGCAAACAGAAAAACGGAAGTTTCAAGACAGAAGAACTTCCCTTTCGAAAACTTCGATACTTATATGTTCCTGGATTCGAAAATATTCAAACCACAAAAAGCGGTGATGTATTTTTTGGAACGCAAGAAGGTTTGATTCATTACAGTGCCATTAAAAACAAAAAATATCAAACGAAATATAAAGCGGTTATTTCAGAAGTAAAATGCATTTTTCCAAAAGATAGTTTACTGTTTTCCAGCCGTTATGATGTCCTTCCAAACAAAACGGGATCGGTAAATGACAAGCTTTCAACCGTATTAGCGTATTCTAACAATGCACTTCATTTTTCTTTTGCATCGCTTTGTTTTGAAGATGCTGATGCTACGAAATATGAATATTGGTTGGAGGGTTTTGAGCCAACGTGGTCAGATTATAGTCTTCAGACCGAAAAAGAATATACCAATTTGCCTGAAAACGAATATGTTTTTCATGTAAGGGCAAAAAACATGTATGATGTGGTCAGCGAAGAAGCTGTTTTTCGATTTGAAGTTTTACCGCCTTGGTACAGAACTTTTTGGGCATACTTATTTTATTTTACGCTTTATAGTATTGTAATTTATTTAATTGTGAGATATCAGAAATCTGTTGCTGAGCGTCAACGCCGTCAATTAATAGAGAATCAGGAAAGAGAATTGCTTCGAAGCCGTGCAGAACTTAACGAACAGAAACTGACATTCGAACAACAGAATATGGCTATTGTGCGAGAGAATCTCGAAACGACAATAAATCTTAAAAATGCTAAAGTAGCTTCAAATACAGTCAATTTGATTCATTTAAATGAAATTCTACTTTCTATTAAAGAATTGATCGGACAGATTGATAAGAAGAATGATCCGAATGTAAATTTCAGTTTGCTGACGAAAATCAATAAATTGATTGACCACGAATTGCAGGGAGACAAACATTGGAATGAATTTGAAGAAATCTTTAATCAATTGCATGATAATTTTATGCAGCGATTAAAATCGAGTTACCCAGAATTGACTCCGCGCGATATGCGATTGTGTGCGTATTTGCGAATGAACTTCAATACAAAAGAAATTGCTCCGCTTTTAGGAATTTCTGTTCGTGGTGTTGAAGATACCCGTTATCGCATTCGTAAAAAATTGCAGCTTCCATCAGATACAAACATCACGGAATTTATTCTCAATTTTTAATTTTTCTCGTTTAAGTGAAATTTTAAGTTATTTTATGCATTTCATCGATGATTTGTTACATTTCTTCGATAGTACCGTAGTCAAACCGTACTCAAAAATGTAAGTCTTGCCTGATTTTTTAGTTAATATTGCTTTGTTATTGTCGGAAAATACAAACTATTTTTTTTAAATGATTTGTATTGAAGAAATAACATTTACTAACTAAAACCTATTTAAAATGAAGCAAAAAGACTTTTTTTTCGGCCGACCACCGAAAAGTAATTCCTATTTATTAAAACAATTTTGCGTGGCAGTTTTATTCTTACTGCTGCCATTTCTTAAAACTCAGGCCTAATGTAATACGCTTGTCTGGTCTGATGAATTTAATGGCACCACGGTAGATTTGACCAAATGGCAAAGCATCTCAGGAAATGGCTGTCCGTCGCTCTGCGGATTTGGAAATGCCGAAGCACAGCGCTATGATCCGAATCAGGCGACAATTGTAAAAGAAGGTGCAAACAGTTATTTGAACATTCAGGCAAAGTATGAGCCGAATGCTTCATTTCCAGATCAGCCGTATGCTTCTTCAAAATTAACTACAGAAGGAAAATATTCTCTAAAATATGGAAGGGTTGAAGCCCGTATGAAGTTATCTAACGGACAAGGCGCGTGGCCCGCTTTTTGGATGCTTCCTGTAAACGGAAATTGGCCGTTTACCGGTGAAATTGATATTATGGAAGCCAAACACAGAAATCCGCAATCTGTAGACGGAACGATTCATTATGATGGAAACGGATATCATTTTACGGGTAGAAGCTATAGTTCTCCGACAGATTTATCATCAGATTTTCACGTTTATGCGGTAGAATGGGAACCAAATTTTATCAAATGGTTTGTTGATGATGTTTTATTTCATACAGCAACTCCAAATACGACGGTTAATGGCGGATGGCCTTTTAACGATAGTCAGTTTTATATCATTTTAAACCTTGCTGTTGGTAGCGCAGGAACGCCTTATACCAGTGTAAATGGAGCGGGAGTAGCGCCAGTTCCAGGTGATTTCCCAGCAAAATTACAAGTCGATTATGTTCGTGTTTACGATGGGAGTTTTAAATATGCGGTAGCAGGAGATAACAAAGTATACCAAAATGAAACTAGTAAAACCTATTCTGTAAATGCAATTGCGGGGGCGACCTATAACTGGACAGTTCCAGCAGGAGCAACAATTGCATCAGGACAGGGAACAAATTCAATTACTGTAAATTGGGGAACTACTGGAGGAGATGTTTCTGTGGCTGCAACGGTTTCTAGCTGTAATGTCAATACTTACAAACTAGCCGTTACAACCGAACCAGCATTGCCAGTAGAAAAAATACATGAAGATTTCCAGAGTAATCGAAATGTATTGTATCCTGTAAAAACGGGAGTTTTGACAGAAGCTGTTGCGAATCCTTCGGCTACAGGAATTAACACTTCTGCTTTGGTTGGAAAATACGTTCGAAATTCAAGCGAATTGTACGATGTTTTGAATATTAGAAACGTAACCATTACCAACGCGAATGATTATGTGTACGGAAGAAAAAGACTTTCGTTTGATATTTATACTTCGGCTCCTGTTGGAACAAAAATTTCTATGCAGTTAGAAAACAGCAATGTTACGACGGCAACCAATTATCCTTCGGGAAGACATAGCGGTTTTAAAGCTACTACAACAGTTCAGAACAAATGGGAAACAATTGAATTTGAGTTTGAAAAAGTAATCGATCCAAATACGAGCGCATTAGCGATTAATAATGTTGTAATTCTTTTTGAATCGAATTCTAATTCTGGAGCGACATATTATTTTGATAATCTGCTGACAAAAGCAGCGCCAGAGAAACCGATTATTGCCACAGATGTTTTGCAAAATTATGATGGAGCAAATAAAATTATAAAAGGAACTACAACAGGAACGTACTCTGTTGTGGCAAATCCAGGTTCGAATGCTGTTAACTCATCTGCAAATGTAGCGAAGTACGTTCGAAATGCATCTGAGCAATATGATGTGCTTTTCTTTAATACACAAACTTCAATTGAAGATGCGGGATTATTCAAAAGTCAGATCAATAAAATTATGATTGATGTTTATACAACGGCGCCAATTGGTACGGTTGTAAGCATGAATTTTGAAAATAGTGCGACTTCGCTTCCAGCCAATTATCCGACAGGAAGAAATAGCAATTATGTAGCCATTACAACCAAACAAAACCAATGGGAAACATTAACTTTCTACTATAATTCCAGTCCGGATGCTGGAACTTCGAATCTGGCAGTAAATCAAATGGTTTTATTGTTCAATTCGGGTTCGTACACAAGCGATACATATTATTTTGATAATATTAGAATTGGATCGACTAAGCTTCCAGATACTTTTACGCAAGGTGTAGTATATGAGGATTATCAAACAATTCATAATATCACGTTTAGAGATGCTATTGGAACGTATACGGCAAACACAGCAAATCCAAATGCAAGCGGAATCAATACTTCTTCGAATGTTGGAAAATACGTTCGCAAATCAACAGAATTGTATGATAACTTTTCATTCAATACAACATTAAACAACATTGGTGATTTTAAAGGAGGAACAAAAAAATTCGCTATGGATGTTTACACTTCTGCGCCAGTTGGATCAATTATTTCATGGCAGGCAGAAAGTAGTGCCTCAGTTCCGTCCAATTATCCAGTTGGAAGACACAGTATTTATCAGGGAGTGGTAAAACAAAGTAACGCTTGGCATACTATTACTTTTACGTATGTAAGCACGCCAGACGCTTCAACTCCAGATAATGATGTCAACCGTTTTGTTTTCTTGTTTGAACCGGGAACCAATTCTGGAAACACGTATTATTTTGACAATCTGAGGGCTTTAAATTTAGCCACTACAGAAACTCCAAATGTGAATTTAGCTTTGGCTAAAACAGCAACGGCTTCGACATTAGAAAATGCGACTTTTACTGCAAACCAAGCAACAGATGGAGATGGAGGTACAAGATGGGCGAGTTCTTTTGCCAATGCAACCGAATGGATTTATGTTGATTTAGGAAGTAATTATACGCTTAACAGAGTAGTTTTAAAATGGGAAGCTGCTTATGCAACTCAATATAAAATACAGCTTTCAACTGACAATGTTTTTACAGAAAATGAAACCATCAGTACACAAACGGCAAGCGATGGCGGAACGGATGATTTAGCGGTAAGCGGAACAGGAAGATATCTTCGCATTTTATGTACAGCAAAAGCTTTGGCTCCTTACGGATATTCATTGTATGAAATTGAAGCTTACGGATCTTCGTCAACGGCTAGAATGGCTTTGAATGTTGCAGAAGAGCCTCAGGAAGAAGAAACTGTTTTTGCAGTCTATCCGAATCCGACAACAAACTATGTTCAAGTTTCATCTCCTGAAAACTTAGACAATAAAGTGATCACGATCTATGATAACTCTGGAAATTTGGTTTTACAAAATAAACCTCAAGAAAATGTAAGTGTAATTGATGTAAGTCGACTTCGCAGAGGAATCTACATTCTGAACTTCAAATCAGATCAAAAGAGTTGGAGTAAAAAGTTAATTAAGAAATAATTTTTAAATCCGTTGGGTGTAATTCAAGGAGGGCAGACCAGTTGCACCTGGCGGATCATTTAGTCATTTTCAAATGACTTTAGTTTTAGAATCTAATTATTATGTAACCCCAAAATTATTTAGATATGAATAAAATTAGACTTCAAAGATTTTCTTTTTTGATGACACTTTTTTTAGTGTTTTCAAGCCTTATACATGCTCAAGGCCTGTACCATTTACGATTAGTAATAATTCGACATTTGCAGACAGCGACCTATATGTTGCGATTGTAGGAATCGATTATACCACAGGAAACCACGTTTGGGTCAATGCCAAGACAAGTCAGGTTTTACCCATGAATGCTTCTTATAATACTGTTACAGGACCCACTTACGGCGGAAACACATGACCAGGACAAAATTCTAAATATGCGGCTTGTTTTACAAAACTGAGTGAAATTCCAAACAAAACCTTCACTTTGCCATTAATTGCAGGATGTCGAGTTTTTATTTCTAAAGGTTCACAATTGTACTTTTACTTTTTTGGAGCAAGTGGCGCACCTTCGGGATATGCATCTCCAAATCCGCAGAACGCAACAGACCCAAATCAGGGAATTTTGTATGAAATGATCGAATTGACTAATAATCAATATGGTTTTTTCGGAAATCCAACAAGAGTCGATTCATACAAATATCCAATGGGATTGGAATTGTTTGGAGCAAACGGCTACCAAAAGAAAGTGGGTGATTTGAAAAAGCATGCTGATATTGTTGCCGCTTTTAAAGCTAATGTTCCAGCAGAATTTCAAGGCTGTGTGAACGATGCAACAGGCGAAATTACAGCACCTTCTAAAACTCCAGCTTATGCTGAAGGATCAGGGCCATACGCCAATTATTTAAAATTGTATATCGATGCGATTTGGAATAAATACAAAAATGAAGATTTGATTTTCTATGCCGGAGATGCGGGTGTTTTTAAAGGAAGAGTTATTGGAGAACAACTAGAAATGGTAGGACAATCTGGTGCTTTTGTTGGAAGAACAGGGCGTGTTCAAAATAGACCAACAACCCAAGAAGCGCTTGAAGGAAAAGGTGTTTTGGACAGAAGATTGGTTGATGGAGATTTAGACCTTGTAATTCAATCACAATTAACAGCAGCGATCAACCGACATGTTGTAAATACAACAACTGCAAATCCGGGACAGCAGAATTGGTATGATGCATCGAAATATTATCAAGTAAATCCAACCAATCATTATTCTAAATTCTGGCATTTACCAGGAATTAATATTGATAATTTGGCTTACGGATTTGCGTATGATGATGTTGCCGATCAATCGCCATCACTTCATTCGCCACAGCCAACAAAAGTCATTGCTACATTTGGCGGTTATTATGGGCTTACCACGCCTTCAGTTCCAGCTACAACAGATGTAATCACAGTTTACAAAGATTGTAACTACACAGGTTTTTCTGGCGGATTAACAATTGGAGATTATAATCTGGCTCGTTTAAATTCTTTAGGAGTTTTAAATGATGATATTTCTTCGCTAAAAATTACTCAGGGTTATCAGGCGATTTTATATCAAGATGATAATTTCGGCGGAGCTTCAACGGTAATCAATTCTGATAATTCTTGTTTGAATACGACTTGGAACGATAAAGTAAGTTCCATCAGAATTATTGCAAACGGAACGACAACTTTAGGAAACCAGACTTTCTTTCTTCAAAACAGAAATAGCGGTTTGTATATGGATGTTTGGAATTCGAGCATGTCAAACGGAGCAGGAATCAATCAAGGCGCTTTGAATTCTGGAAACAATCAGAAATTTACTTTTACGCATTTAGGTGATGGAATGTATAAAATTATTGCCAACCATAGCGGAATGTCAATGGACATTAATAACTTCAATAAAGCAAATGGCGCAAGAGTAGAACAGTATCCATACAATGCTACCACAAATCAGCAGTTTATTTTGGTTGCAACAGGCGATGGCTATTATAAAATTGTTGCCCGTCATAGCGGAAGAATTGTTGAGGTGGCAGGAGCAAGTACAGCTTCTGGGGCAATTGTACAGCAATGGGATAACAATAACCAAACTTGTGGACAATGGAAGTTAGTTCCAGCAACAAGTTCGCAGACTTCTGTATTAATTCAGGCAGAAGATTATTCAGCAATGAGCGGTATTCAAGTCGAAGCGACTACAGATGCAGGTGGAGGTTCAAACGTTGGTTATACAGAAACTGGTGATTGGCTGGCGTATAACAATATTAATTTCCCTACAACTGGTTCTTATTTAATTGAATATCGAGTAGCAAGCGGTGTTACGGGCGGAAGATTATCTTCTGATTTGAATGCTGGAGCTGTCGTTTTAGGAAATGTTGATATTCCGAATACGGGAGGTTGGCAAAATTGGCAAACCGTTTCGCAGACTGTAAATGTAAATGCAGGAACATATAATTTCGGAATCTACATTCAGAATACAGGAATGAATATCAACTGGATTAAAATTACAAAAGTAGCGGGAGGAACTGCACGAATGGCTTCAGTTGAAACTGTTGAAGAACCAGCAGAAACTGTTTTAAATGTTTATCCAAGTCCAGTTGAAAATACGTTGTATGTAACAACAGATCTTTCTGGAGGAAGTGTAAAAATAGTCGATTCACAAACAGGATCTACTGTAGCATCTCAAAAAATCAACAACAATAGTTTTGATGTTTCGCATCTTAGAAAAGGAATTTATTTTATAGTTTTTGAAAAAGATGGCAAACAAACCATCAAACGATTCATAAAGAAATAGTTTTAAAAAGTGATCTCAGGCTTTAGATCTTAGATAATAATTGAGTAGTGTTAGTTCTACTAAATTAGATTGCAAATCAAATCTGAAATCTAAAGTCTGAAATCTAAAATAAAAAAATATTCAACTCAAATAACCGTCCCATGTTTACGAGTTTATTAATCTATTAAAACAATTATTATGAAAAACAAATACAAAAGAATGCTGCAGAAATGCATGATTATTTTAGTGTTGGGCGCTTTTAATTTAGCCACAGCCCAGAAAAAAGTGATAGCTTACATTCCGAATTGGATTGACTTGAATGCTTTTTCGAGTACGATTCAGTACAGTAAATTAACGCATATTAATATTGCTTTTGAAAATCCTGATGCCAACGGATATTTGAGTTTTAATTCAGGAAGCAATGCAATAATAAATGCTGCACATGCTCAAAACATAAAAGTTTTTGTATCGCTTGGAGGAGGTTCAGTTTCAGAAGGCGGAGCAATTCGCGATAATTATTTCAATTTAATTACGCCAGCCAACAGAACGGCTTTCATTCAGAAAATTTACGATTATGTTGTAGCCCATAATTTTGACGGTGTAGACGTAGATCTAGAAGTGTCCAGCAATTAATGGTGATTATGGCGGATTTGTAATTGCTTTGGCTAATAAATTGCATGCTAACGGTAAACTGATTTCAGCAGCGCTTTCAGAAGGATATGGTGGTGCTAATGTACCTTCATCTACTTTTGCGGCTTACGACTGGATCAATATCATGGCTTATGACGCAACTGGCTGGGCGCCAAACAATCCAGGTCAGCATTCTCCTTACAGCATGGCGGTAAATCAGTTTAATTATTGGACAGGAAGAGGATTGCCAGCAAGTAAGGCTATCATCGGTCTTCCGTTTTATGGCTATGGTTTTGGAGCTTCTGCCAATCAGGGAATTTCTTATGCTAATATCGTAGCGCAATATCCTGGAGCTGAAAATTTAGATCAAGTTGGAAACACCATTTATTATAACGGAATTCCAACTATCAAACAAAAAACGACTTTTGCGATTCAGAACGCAGGCGGAGTTATGATTTGGGAATTGTCTCAGGATGCAACAGGAACGAAATCTTTGTTAAATGCCATTAATCAGGTAATTACAGGAAGTAATCCTCCTGCAACTGGAACTACAATTCAGGCTGAAAATTATAATACAATGAGTGGTGTTCAAACCGAAGCAACAACCGATACAGGCGGTGGACTAAATGTTGGGTATTGTGATACAGGCGATTGGATGGCTTATTACAATATTAATTTTCCAACATCTGGAGCTTATGTAATTGAATATCGAGTGGCGAGTGCAGTTACAGGCGGAAGATTATCATCTGATTTAAATGCAGGAACTATTCAGCTTGGTGCCATAAATGTTCCGAATACAGGAGGATGGCAAAACTGGCAGACGATTACTCAAACGGTAAACGTTAATGCTGGAACGTATAATTTCGGTATATATGTTCAAAACACAGGGTTTAATATAAATTGGTTTAGAATTACAAAATCGGGTTCAGCGGCTAAATCTGCTCCTGCAAGTTCAGAACAATCCATTGCGAGTTTAGAAATTTATCCGAATCCGACTGAAAGTCAGCTTTTCTTTAGCACAGAGGTTTCTGGCGGAAATGTAAATGTCATCAACACGGAAGGCGGCGCGACTGTTTTTTCTCAAACCGTAAATAATAACAGTATTGATGTATCGACTTTAAAAACAGGAATTTATCTGATTTCGGTAGAGAAAAACGGAATAAAAACGGTAAGACGTTTTATTAAAAAATAATCATAACCCATTTGCCATAATGGTTTTAGATACATTAAATTTTAGGTTTTAATGTGATGAAAAAGGCTGTCTATTTAGACTGCACCCAAAAGTTTAGACAAATTAATAATTAAGTTTTATAATAATGAGCTCGATATTGTATCGGGCTCATTGCTTTTAGATTAAGTTTTATTCTGTCATTATTATAATAATTAATATACTCAATAATCTCCTGTTTTAATTGACCAATGGAACTGTATTTTTTAAGATAAAACAACTCTGATTTTAATGTTCCAAAGAAGTTTTCAATAATTGCATTGTCAAGACAATTTCCTTTTCTGGACATACTCTGTTTAATTCCTTTTTCTTTTAATAAGTATTGGTACTGTTTCATTTGATACTGCCATCCTTGATCAGAGTGCAGCGTTAAATTAGTATTGTCGGGTATTTTCTTAAATGCTTTTTCAAGCATCACAGCTACCTGTTTAAATACAGGTCTTTCAGCCAGTTCATAACTAACTATTTCTCCATTAAACAAATCAATTATTGGTGATAAATATAATTTTTTTCCTGAGACGTTAAATTCAGTTATATCGGTCGCCCATTTTTGATTAGGTACTGATGCTTTAAAGTTTCTGCTTAGAATATTTGGGGCAATCCTGCCTTGTTCTCCTTTATAGGATTTATATTTTTTAACTCTGATGAGGCTTTTTAATCCCAACGATTTCATTAGTCTTAAAACTGTTTTATGATTGATGATTATCCCTTGAAGCTTTAACTCACTAGTGATCCTCCTATATCCGTAACGCCCCTTATGCTTAGAATAAATTGATTTTATAAGTTCTTTTGCTTTTTTGTATTTATCAGCTGTTTTACTCTGTTTTTGATAATAATAAAAACTGCTGCGCGCCACATTACTGCAATTTAAAAGTAATTTTAAATCATAGCGATGCCTTAATTCCATTATGACTTGCGATTTTTGGCTTTTTCTTCGGCTTGAATTAAGGCTTGTAACTTTTTTAGATAATCAATTTCACAGCGTAATGCTTCATTCTCCAACAGAAGTTCTTCTTCCCTGGTTAAAGGTTTTTCAGATTTACTTTTTTTATCTTTAAAATCACTCATAGATTTTGGCCTCCCTTTTGGTTTTAGTTTTAATCCTTCTAAACCAAAATTAGCAAAATCTTTTTTCCATTTAAGGATAATTGAATCCGAAGGAATGTTAAATCGCAAACGAGCTTCTCTTAAAGATAATGAATCCCTGTAAATTGACTTTAAAACCTTTAATTTAAAACCAATCGGATAAACCTGATTTTTTCGTGACATTAAACCTGCCCTTCCATATTCCCTGTAAAAACTCACCCATTTGCGTATATTAGATTTGCTGGTTCCTTTCTCGCTAGATGCTAATGCAAATGAATAATGTTTAACAACTACTAATTCTACACACTCAAGTTTGAATTCATAGCTGTGCTTGACTTTTCTTTCCATAAAAATGCCCCCAAATAGCGTCTAACTTTTTGGGGGCAGTGCAATTTGGACGGCCTTTTTTTATAATGAAAGCTTTAAGTTTAACCGCAAAGAACGCTAAGGTTTACGCAGAGTTCATTAAAGACGTTTTTTTGTAACGCAGAGTTCACAAAGATTTTACGCAAAGTTCGCAGAGTTTTTTTGAGCTAAATTTTGTAAAAATATAAAAGGTCACAAAGCTTTACGGATATCGTTTTTTGGAGCTTAGTGAATATAGCCTGCGGTTTCAACCGCAGGAACACAATGCATATTGCCTATCCGTAAGTACCCGCGGTTGAAACCACGGGCTATGTTAAAATTTAGTTTGTTAAAATTATTTTTTCTGTAGATCTAGAAGTCATAAAGCTTTGCGAACTTTGATTTGTAAAATCTTACTCAAAATACTCTGCGAACTTTGCGAAAAACCTTTGCGCTCTTTGCGTTAAAAAAAACATCCTTAAAAAAAAATCACTTCACGCTCTTAATCGCGCCATTTTTCAAATCAACTGTAAAATGATCTGCTGGAACTTCGTGCATGAATTTATTGAAGATAATCAGGAATAACTTCATCTGTTTTTGTAGTGGAGTATCTTTTGAAAGATCAGCATTGGAACCTTCTAAAAATAAATCAGACAAAACTTTGTATTCTTTTGCTCTTTGAATTCCAACATCAGCAAGAGCTAATTCATCTGCGCTTCTAAAACGATAAAAATCTACTAGAAGATCATAACCCGTCCAATTAAAGTTTTCTTTTTTGAGATTATTCTGAATTAGGATTTTTTCCGATTTATCTTCAGCTTCTTTCCATTCCTTTTGAAACTGTTCTTTATTTTTTAGAATAAAATCAAAATCTTGATTCGATTGCATATTGGCTAAAACCAGTAAATCTTTTGCAGAAACATTCAATATAAAATCTTTGAAAGCAGAAGGCCAATCGTCTTTTAGGAAACGAAGTCGAACTAATTCTTTTAAATGAAAATCGGTAAAATCATGATAGTTTTTTGTTTTTAAAATATCAATATTCCAAATGTCTTGCATGTTCTGACTTTCCAAAAACTGATATTCCATTTTGTATAAATCAAAAAGTTCGTTGTATCTCGGAACATTGTCAATAGTAATGGTTTGAATATCTACGAGATTATCTTTTTTGAAAGTCAATAATTTATAAGCGGGAATATAAGCCGCAAGCGATGGTGTCTGAATGTTAACCAAAGTATTTCCTTTTGCAGAAGTTCTTACACCCGTATCGTTGATATGCATGTGGCCTCCAAAATGAATCTTTAATCCTGCATCTGCAAATACTTGCGCTACTTCTTCAACAGGAACACGGTTCAACTGCCATTTGTTTGGACAGCAAGTAATTCTTTAATTTCCGCGGAAGCATCATCATTAAAATCAATCATAGGGAAATGACTGAAAGCGATTAAAGTTTTTCCTTGTTTTTTGGCTTCCGCCGAAATGGTTTCAACCCATTTTATAAGGTGTTTTTTATTTGTAAGTACATTATTGTAACCTGTACTGGCTTCGCTGTAATTCTTAGAATCTTTTTCTGTAGAAGCATTTTTCTTCGGAATATAAACATTTCCGTCAATTGCCATTAACCAAAGTCCATCGATTGGTTCTACAACGTAACTAACATCTGGAACTTCGTAACCAGGTGTGACTTCATAAACACGATTTTCTAGTGTAGCACTTTCTAAAGCCTTTTCGAATGTATAATTTTCACTTGAATAAGTAGAAAATGGAGTTGCCCAGAATTTGTATTTTTTATTCGGATGAAAACCAAAATTCTGAAGCTGATCTGTAATTCCTAAATAACCCATTTTAGCAATATCGGCAGTAACAACTACTGGCTGTTCGATGTTTAAATTGGGCTTATAAAGGCCTTCTTTGCTATAAATGGGTTGACTTTTACCTTCTTTTCCTAAGAAATCTTCTTTTCCAGATTCTTGAGCAAATGGCCCAACCGGATCATGATTTCCTGTGGTGATGAAGAATTCTATTCCGTATTTTTTGGTGTATTGTTCTAATATTTTGGCTAAACCGCGAACGTTAATGGGCTGGCCGTCATCGGTATAATCTCCAGGAAGTGCGACGTATTTGATTTTTCGCTTTGCGATATCTTCTAATGCGGCTATAAAGGCAAAGTAATTTTCATTGAAGATACGTGTAGAATGAAGCTGAGAAGACATGGTTCGAACCAAAACATATTCTCCCGTTTTCGGATTTATAACGCCTTTATAATCTGAATCTGAAAACTGGCCGAATAAATCCTGTAAATGCACATCTGATAAAAATGCGATTTGTGTTCCGTTGAGGTTTTTTACTTTTTGTGCTGATGCATTATTGTTGAAAAAAACGACAAAGAACAGTATATGTAAAAATGTATATCTTGAATTCATAGGTTTTGTTTTTTTAACCGCAAAGAGCGCTAAGATTTACGCAAAGTTCGCTAAGATTTTTGAGCATGATTTATAAAATAAATAAGTTCACAAAGCTTTGTGGATTTTGCGCTTTTTAAAAAGAATAATTATGAAACATAGCCTGCGGTTTCAACCGCAGGAACACAATGTATAGCATCGCTTTCTCTACATTTCTAAACGAGCATCATGCATGTTTTCTCCCTGAGCTTTCCCGCGGTTTCAACCGCGGGGACACAATGTATATCGTCTCTCTGAGCGTTCCCGCGGTTGAAACTGCGGGCTATATTTACAAACTACATACATAAAACTTTGCGAACTTTACGTTTATAAACATAACCTTAAATAAAAATCTTTGCGAACTTTGCGTAACTCTTTGCGCTCTTTGAGGTTAAAATTATTATTGTTTCAATTTTCAGGTTTCCCGTTCCAGAAATAACTTGAAACTTGAAACCTGAAACAAAAAATAGCTATTTTCCAGTAACAGGATTATTTCTAACATAACTTCCATCATCGTATTTAATTTGGTACGGTGAATTAAAGAAAGTGCTTGGCAGATAATAATCGGTTGTGATGATTTGTGCACCTGATTTTTTAGCTGCTTCAAAATGCGAATAATCGTTAGCACGCGCTTCTTTGGTATCAGAATCTGCTCTTGTTCTTATTAAGTATCCCTTTTTTACTAAATCTTCAATCTGTGGATCTTCAGAATTATTTCTGAACAAAGCTGCGGCTTCTGGTTTTCCTGGTTCGGCGTTTATGAAAACGGCGCGTCCCTTAAGGGACGGATGATTCAATGCGTACAAATCTCTTTTAGCGCCGTTGTTATCTAATAAGAATAAAAATCGTCCTTTTGCTTCTTTTAAAGTTGGCCAGTTGTCATGCAAAACGGCTTCTTCGAGTGTTTTATATTTTCCTCGTACCATATCTGGCGTAATCAGTTTGTTTTTTCCTAATTCTTTTCGAATTACTTTGTCCATTTCATCAAAAACGGCCGCAGTGAAATCTTCTGGTTTTGTTCCGAAGAAATTAGCATCGCCGTCTTTTGGCTCTAAAGTGATAAAAACGGGAATATGATTTGGATTGGCATCAGACCATTTTTTTAGTTCCTGCAAACAGATTTCGAAAGTGTAGCAAGAAGTTCTAAAATCGATATCAGGCATGTGGAAAACCTTAAAGCCTGGTTTTTTCATTAATCCATCTGGGTCGTACGTTTCTTCAGATTTTGCGATATCCAAACCTTTGGGGTGTGCATATTTTCCGCCTTTCGCGTCAGCAAAAATATCAATTTCCAGATTGCGTAGACCTTTGTTTAATTGATCTGTAATACTAATATGAGTGTATTGCAAACCTTTAAGTGAACGAGTAGTGTCTCGTGCCTGAATGGTATTATATAAGTCCGTTTCGATCGCGTAACGGTAACTGTTATGCGATCCGATAACCTGAAGCTGGTTCATTTTCAGATTGTCGTTTTGAGCCTGAGCGCTTAAAGCTCCTGCTAATAATAAAGTGAACAAAAATGGTTTCATAATTCTAAAATGTAATTGATACTGTTGATTGGGACGCATCAAAAGAAAATTGCATTTTTTGAAAGTGACTAAATTAAAGTCTGCTATTGGTTTTTATGTTAGATTAAAAAAAAGAAATCGCAAAGACATTCCTATTTCTGTCTTGAAAAAGTAGTATTAATACAACAAACGTGTTTATTTATTAATTTAAAGATAACCTTGACGCAAAAAGCATTGGCTTTTCATTTTATTATTTTACGATATTAAAAAGCCTGTAATTACAATATGAATAATCCTGAAATTTTTGAACAAACGTATAATCAATATTGGAAAAAGCTTAACGCGTTTTCTTATACGATGACTCAGGATAAAGACTTGGCGCAGAACATCGTTCAGGATGTTTTTGTTGATTTATGGGAAAGAAAAGAAGAGCTGAATATTCAGGCAATTGAACCTTTTTTGTTTCGCGCTGTAAAAAATCAAGTCTTTAAACATTATCAGAACAATCGTTTTGATAAGACGATTTTAGAAGAAAAGTTCGAAGACTACATTATCGACAATTTTTCGACAATTGATCCAGAAGTGATGGATCTGCTTTATTCATTATTAGATAAACTTCCGGAGAAAAGAAAAGAAGTTTTGCTGATGTATAAATTTCAAGACATGACAATCGATCAGATTGCAGAAGAACTTGGAATTTCGAAACAAACCGTTAAAAATCAGATTTCATCGGCGGTAAAACAACTTCGTGAAGGCTTAAAAGACTTGGCTTGGCTCGCTCCATTTATTATTTTCAATCAAAAATTTTAAAATAACTTTCGCTTGATGTTTTCATAATATTTGGCAATAGTACGATTTCGAGATTCTGGTACTTATTCATAACAATAAGTATTTATGATAAAAAGAATCAAACATAGTTTAGAGTATTTGCTGGATAAAAGTTCGCGAGGAAAAACTTCATCGGCAGAAGAAAATTTATTACATGATTTTGCTTTCAGCGAATATCAAAAATCAAAGTGGGATAATGATTTTATGGGAAATCCAGAAATCGAGTCTCAAAATATGTATGATGAAATTCAGTTAAGAATTGGAAAGAAGAAATCTTTCCGTCCTTATTTAAAATATATAGCTGCTGCCAGCATTCTTTTTCTGCTTGGTTTAGGATTTTTCTTGAGATCAAATGTTTTAAACCAAAAACAAATCACATTTAAAACGTCATCGATTCCCAAATCTATCCAATTAAGTGACGGTTCGAAAATTTATCTGGCAGCAAACTCATCATTTCAGTATCCTGAAAAATTTGAAGGCGATCAAAGAACGGTTTCTTTAGTAAAAGGAAACGCGTTTTTTGAAGTTGCCAAAGACAAAAAGCATCCTTTTATTATTCATTCTGGCGAAATTCAAACCAGAGTTGTAGGAACTTCATTTCACATTCAATTATCAAAATTAAACTGTAAAGTGATTGTAGTAACTGGAAAAGTAAATGTGTCTGGAAAAGGGCAGAGCGTTGATTTAGTACCGAATCAGGAAGCTTTATTTGAAGGTCAAAAATTAACCAAACAATTGGCCGATAAAGCATTTTTGGTGAATTGGTACAATGAAGATGTTACGTTAGATCAAACCACATTAAAACAGGTTATCACCATTTTACAATATAAATACGGAGTTTCATTTGAGTATAACAATAAACACGTATTAGCAATGCCGTTAACGGTATTCATTAAGAAGGACGCGACATTAGAAAATGTTTTGGAACAAATAAATTATATCACAAACCTAAAATTCAAAGTCTATGGCGAAATAGTAAAAGTGGATTAAAAACAAAAAAGCAGTTGCGGGAACAACTGCCATTAATAAATTAAGCATCGTAAAAACAATTACTTAAATCATGTATTTTAAACCTTCTTATTTAAATCTAAAGAGTTTTGTCTTTTTAGTTCTAGCTTTACTTGCCTTTCAGAGCGGTTATAGTAAAACTTTATTAAAAGAGCCAAAAATAGCAAATAAAATAGAAAAAGCGACTCTTGTCTCTATTTTTTCAAAATTAACAAAGCAGACAGACTACAAATTTAGTTACGGACAAGCCATAATTGCTGATAATACGGCTTATACAGTAAATTATAATACAGAGTCTATTACGGCGATTTTGAATGATCTTTCTAAAAAAGCCAATTTCAATTATAACATTAATGGTAAATTAATTTTAATTCAAAAAACAGCTGAGCCAAAAGCAGTAAATACCAAAGCAATTGAGAGAATTAAAATAAAAGGAAAAGTCGTTGATGAAAATAAATTGCCTATTCCTGGAGCATCTGTAATAGAAACGAGCACTTCAAACTCAACAGTGACGGATTTTGACGGTGTTTTTGAGCTTACTGTAGGAGAAGGAAAAACAATCGATATTTCGTATGTAGGATACAAATCTAAAACGGTTCCTGCACAGAGTGGTTTTATGACAATTCAGTTAGAGCCAGCTACTGCAGAATTAAATGAGGTTTTGGTTGTTGGTTACGGAAAACAATCTAAAAAAGACGTTACGGGAGCAGTTACGCAATTGGAAGCGGCTAACTTTAAACAAGGAGTAAGCATTTCGCCAGATAATTTAATTCAAGGAAAAGTTGCGGGTGTTCGTGTGGTGAGTACGAGCGGTGAGCCTGGAGCGGGAGTAAATGTAACGATTAGAGGTGTTGGATCTATTAGAAGCGGAAGTACACCTTTGTTTGTTGTTGATGGAATTCCATTGTCTAATGACGATGTGAGCCCATCGGGAACGAATGTTGGTTTTGGTAGCTCGCAAGCTAAAAATCCTTTAAACTTTTTGAATAATAGTGATATCGAATCGATTACAGTTTTGAAAGATGCATCTGCTTCTGCAATTTATGGAGCAAGAGGTTCTAACGGAGTTGTTTTGGTAACGACTAAAAAAGGAGCAAAAGGAGATGGAACTCTAACTTTTGATTCGTCTTTGGGGATTTCTACTGTAGCAAATAAATTGGATGTTTTGAGTGCAGGTCAATATAGAAATGCAATTAAAGATAAAGCTTTTGATCACGGTGGGAATACAGATTGGCAAGATGTAATTTTTAGAGAAGCTATTACAAAAAGTAATTCGCTAGCATTTTCTAAACAGACAGAATCAGGAAATTACTATGCTTCTGTATCACAATTAGATCAAGAAGGTATTATTAGAAACAGCAATTTTAAACGTTTGACAGGAAGAATTAATGCTGCTGAATCCTTTTTAGACAATAAACGTTTAAAATTAAAATTTAATCTTACGGCTAGTGAAACCAAAGATGATGGTGTTCCTACAAGTGATGACGGAGGTTCTAACGGACAATTGCTGGTACATACCTTAATGGCAAACCCAACTAGATCGGTTTTTGATGCAAATGGAAATTATACCAATTTTAATATGAATGCGCATTACAATCCAGCGTATTTGTTAAGCATTTATACCGATCAGACTCGTACTTTGAGAGTTTTAGGAAACTTTGAAACTTCTTTTAGAATCGTGAACGGATTAGAGTATAAATTGAACCTTGGTATCGATCGTTCGATGTCAGAGAGAAATACTACTATTTTTCCAAACTTAACAGATTTGAATCCGAAAGGGAAATATGTTCAGAATAATTTAGATTCTAAAAACTCTTTGGTAGAGCATTATCTGACTTACAATTTAAATTTGGATAAACATAAAATTGAAGCTTTAGGAGGTTTTTCATATCAGAAATTTGAAAGATCAGGAACAAGTTTTAGTATCGACGGAATTTCAAACCAAGGTGAAGGCGTTCCTCCTTCAATAAATCCAGGTTTCAAAGGTACTCAATCTGGAACAACAGGTTATGCGCAGGAAAATGAATTGCAGTCTTATTTTGGAAGATTAAATTATGGTTTTGATAACAGATATCTTCTAACAGCTTCTATGAGAGGTGACGGATCTACTCGTTTTGGTAAAAACAACAAATACGGTTATTTCCCATCATTTGCTTTAGGATGGAATATTGCTAACGAAAGTTTCTTAAAAGAATCTTCTACTTTAAACAACTTAAAACTAAGAGCAAGCTGGGGACAAACAGGAAACCAAGAAGTTGAAAATAAAATTACGCAGGCAAGTTACTCATTATCTGGAGCTGATGGATATTATTTATACGATGATTTAAATCTAGTAAATGGAGTTTCGGTAAACAGAACACCAAATCCTGATTTGAAATGGGAGGTTGTAACGCAATTCAACGTAGGTTTAGATTTCAATTTATGGAATGACAAATTGTACGGAACATTAGATTATTTCAATAAAACCACTACTGATGCGATTTTGAATGTTCCTTCTCAAGCTTTGAGTCCAACCACTACAATCTGGACCAATATTGACGGTAAAATTATCAATAAAGGTATCGAGTTTATGTTGGGTTCAAAAATAGTAGATACTAAGAACTTTTCTTGGAATATTGACATGAACGGAGCAACATTAAATAACAAGATTGAAGATCTTCCAGTTTCAGAAATCTTAACAGGAACAATTTCAGGACCTGGACAATCTGGAGTAAATGCAAATATTTACAAAAGCGGTTATGCAGCTGGATCTTTCTATTTATTGGAACACATTGGTTTTGATGCAAATGGAGGAAACATTTTTAAAGATCAGAATGGAGATGGCAAAATTGATAACAGCGATAGAATTATTATTGAAGGCGCGCTTCCAACTTTCTACTACGGATTTAATAGTGATATGAGATACAAAAACTTTACGTTTTCGTTCTCTATCATCGGACAAACAGGTGGTTATTTATTAAATAATACAGGTTTAAATGCATTAAACATAAACAACTTAGCATCAGATCGTAACGTGGCAACAGGTTATTATGAGTCTGGGGCAAATGCTGCAAACTCACCAATCTTGTCAACTCTTTTCTTAGAAAAATCAGATTTTATTAGATTAAACACAGCTCGTATTGGTTACAACTTCGATTTGAAAGGATTAAACTGGATCAACGGATTAACGCTTTATGTAACAGGTCAGAACTTAATTACGATTACAAACTATACAGGTTACGATCCGTTAATCAACAGTCCGAAATCAAACGGAGGAAATCAATCTATTGGTATCGATTATGCAAGTTATCCAACTTCTAGAACATTCAGTTTTGGAGCAACTTTAAAACTATAATTATTATGAAGACAAATACAATTTTTAATATAAAAACATTAGCGCTATTTTCTTTTATATGGCTTTTTGCAAGCTGTACCAACCTTGACGAAGTTGTTTTGGATGAGGTTTTAGGAGAAGATGCTTCAAACCCTGCTGGAGCTCTTGCGGCTGCTTACGACCGTTTAGGAGACGGAACGTTTGTAGATCATGGAGGAATTTTTTCTTTGCAGGAATACACGACAGACGAAGCAATTTTGCCAACACGAGGAAGTGACTGGGGAGATGGCGGAAAATGGAGAGATATGCATGAATTTACATGGAAATCTGATAATGCTGTTGTAGTGGATAACTGGAACAAATTGACAAACGGAATTACGCGTTCGTTAACTGCAATTCAATCAGTAGAAGAAAGTTCAATTCCAGAGAAGAAATTGTTTTTAGCGGAAGCTAAAGGACTTTTAGCGTATTATTTGTACACCACATTAGATTTGTACGGACAAGCACCTTACAGAGATCCGATGAACCCAAATGCGCCTTTACAGATTTTAAAAGCCGATACGCAAATTGATCAGCTAATCAAAGATGTTGAAGCTCTTCTGCCAGATTTAGCAGAAATGGGAACACAGCAAACACATCACGGAAGATTTACAAGAGAAGCAGCTTATGGATTCTTAGCTACCATGTATTTGAACCGTGCGGTTTTTAAAGATCGTTTTAATGCGTCTTCAAGTTTTAATTTTACTGAAGCTGCCGCAACGGGTACAGGAACAGATATGGATCGTGTAATTTATTATACTTCAATATTGATTGATTCAGGAAAGTATTCTTTAGAAAGTGATTATTTCAAAAACTTCGCGAGAGACAATGATAAAGGAAAAGAGTTGATTTTTGCTATTTCTCAGAAGATAGATTACATCAGAAACGGTTCTAACAGTTTTGCTTATGTATGTATGGAGCGTAACCAGAGAACATCTGCAGCTAATAGAGGAACAAACGCGGCTTGCACAACTCCTGAGTTTTTTGCGACATGGAATGGAAATCACGATGATCCGAGATTTCAACAGAAATACCAATATGCTGACGGAACTTGGTTTAAAAATGATGGTACAGATGTAAGCGTTCCAGCAACAGATATCGTTCCGAAAAGTGCTAATTTACCTTGGTTCCACTTCAATAGAGGAATTGAATTTGGACCTCAGTACGGACCAATCTTATTGTCGTCTGGTTCTTTGGAAATGGTTAACGGACGTATTAAAGTTTCGCCATTATACATGGAAAAAAGCACAACGACAAGAATGGATTTTACACCTTCTTTGACTTTCAAAAATCCGGCTCAGGCAGTTTTTGCTCAGAACGAAATCAATCAAGGAGCACGTATTTTCAAATATGAATTCGATCCAGAAGGAGGAAACGGAAACAGTAATGTTGATATTCCTTTATTCCGTTTAGGAGGAATTTACACGATGAGAGCCGAAGCTTATTTCAGAAAAGGAAATACAGCTCAAGCTATGGATGATTTGAACAAATTGCGTACAAGCAGAAAAAGAGAATCTCTATACGGAAGCACTCCAGGTAAAGCTTTGACTGCAATCGATCAGACTGTTTTATATAACGAAATTGGTTTTGAATTATACTGGGAATTATACAGAAGACCACAAATGATCCGTTTCGGGAAATTTGATCTTTCAGGAACCGCAAAACCAGCTTCAGAACCATACAGAAGAGTTTTCCCAATTCCGCAGTCCACTATTGACGTGACTAAAGAATTCAAACAAAATCAAGGATACAATTAAGTTTGTGTGTTAGTTTATTTTTTATTTTTTTTCAAAAAGCCTGTTTCAAAAAGCAGGCTTTTTCTTTTAAAGACGCTAAGGTTCTGAGACACTAAGATTCTAAGTTTTTTTAAAATCTAGAGATGCACGGCAGTGTATCGAACGTAAAGTATATAAATCTTAGTATCTTAGTATCTTAGTATCTCAGAACCTTAGCACCTTAAAAAAATATAATAAACGAATAGTTAAATGTAAGTGTTATCTGATTGATAATGAGTATATTTGAGTATGTGTTGAACATTCTTAAAATGTTTAAAAATGAACAGTATAAAATAACTCAAAAAGAATAAAAATCATGATACATCAAATTGATACCACAGATAATATTGTTGCCTTTAGAGCATTGGCAGAAGTAACAAAAGAAGATTTTTTGACTACAGTAACTCCAGCGGTTGAGCATTTGGTAAAACAAGTCAATGAAATTAATTTTTTATTGGTCTTAGATACAGACATTAAAAATTTTACACCGGGCGCATGGCTAGAAGATGGGCTTTTGGGACTTAAGCATTTAGGAAAATGGAATAGAGCTGCAATTGTTACCGATACAGAAGAAATCATCTCCTTTACAAACGGATTTAGCTATATTGTTCCAGGTGAGTTTCGTGGTTATAAAAAAGCTGATTTTAATAAAGCATTAAATTGGGTTGAAGGAAATATTTCTTAATCCCCAACTTCTCAAAAATAAAAAAGAGCGCTTATTACTTTATAAGCGCTCTTTTTTATGATAGTTTATTTAAAACTTTAATGATTGTATTCGATACCACTGCTTGCCTGCGCATCAATTTTTTCTTTAGATACTTGACTGTATTTTTTATAACAAGCTGATGCTAAAATTGGTAATGCAAGACCGCCTACAACAGCACCTACTTTTTTATGCCCCGTTTGTTTTAAAACTGCCGCTGCAACAAGAGCACCGACACCAGCACAAACCATTTGTTTTACTGACAGATTTAACGGTTGCTTTTGAGGTTCAATTCCGTGTAATAATGGGTCTATAAAATTTAAATTCTCCATAATGCCAATTAATTTTAATTATACTTATTTGTTATTTTTTAATTTTTACTGTTTTCAGTGTCAGTTTCACTTTCAATTTTCTCAATTTCGACCTTTTCCTTTTTTATAGCTTGGCGCAATAGAGCAAAAAGACTCATATAAACATTTGCCATAAAAACTAGAGAAAACCCTGCCAAAATATATCCTCTCCAATCATTTAACAAAAGTTTATAATCGCAGATAATTAGAAAGGCAATTGTAACATAATGACTAAAGCAATATTCACAGGTAAGGAGATAGAAAAACTTTCTTGACAGAATAAATTTGTCATTTTTAGAATGTTTGACACACCATTCATGCGGTTCTCTAAAAATCTCTTCATGTGTGACAGTCCAGCTGATGCAGGCAATCGGAATTGCTAATACAAAAAGCCAGACAATTTGAACTGCTATAGACATAAATTAATGCTTTACAATTTACGATAATTTTTGCTATTCTCTAGGATGGTTTTCAGGATAATGTTCGGCGTCAAAATCATTCAATTCTTCATCCTTATCCAAATCTTCCTCTTTTTCACGATCTTTTTCGTAATCTAAATCCGGATCATAGTCATCGTTTAAGTCATCTTCCGTGCCGTCGTTTGTAATGGCATCATCTTCATTGATGATTCTTTCCTCATTCGGAATGTTTTCTGAACGAATAGTGGTATTCGGTTCAAAATCGCCTTTTAGATGCGTAGGATCTTCAATAAACTCTTCCTGATATTGATACGGATCTTCATCTCGTGCATAATTGTCATTATCAACTAGCGTATTTTGTTCGTAATAATCGGGATCGCTTTCGCCAAATTCTCGGTTATCATTTTTTTTCAAAACTTGTTTAAATTCGTCTTCATTAGAATAAGTACCATCTACAAGTGTGTTTTGTTCGATATAATCAGGATCAAATTGACCATAATCATGGTTATGTTGCTTTTCCATAATAGTGTTTTTTTGATTTGTTATTTTATTTTCAATATTGAATCTTCACGACGAAGACCTTTATTAATCTTTACAGTTTTAACTGTTATCCATGTCCTTAGCTTTTCTTTAAATGAGCTATTTTCGGCTTTTAATTTTTTCTGGCTTGTACTTTTATAAAGTCACTAAGAAAAGCTGTATTTACAAAATTACCCTGTAAATAGATCAGAAACCTTATATGAAAAAACATTATAGTTGCATAATTAACAGTTATTTATATTATAAATGTTGTAAGAAATTATGTAAGGCAATTGTGTTTAAACAATCTACTTTTGAGATGAAATGAATGTGCAATTAAATTTAAATCGATATGGCATCAGATAAGGTAACGGCATGTTGTAAGGCTTTAATAGAAAAGAATTTAACAATAGCATTTGCCGAAAGTGCTTCGGCGGGAAAAATGTGTTATGAATTTTCAACAGTTTTTAATTCTGGAAGAATCCTCATAGGAGGAATGGTTTGTTATCATTCGTCTATGAAAGAAGATTTGCTTCATATTCCGTGGGGAACAATTGAGCAATACAGTGCAGAATCTGCAGAAGTGACCAAGTTAATGGCACAGAACTTTTACCGTTACATTAATTCCGATATCTGTGTGGGTTTAACGGGATTAACTACACCTGGCGGAAGCGAAAGTGAATCTAAACCTGTTGGGACTATTTTTATCCATATCATTTTTGGCGAGATACAAATTGCCAAACGTTTTGAGTTTAAAGGAAATCCAGAAGAGATTATTAATCAGGCAATAGATGTTGTAGCCGATTTGATTTTGAGGGAAATTTAATAAACCAATCAAACGTCCCTACGGGACGACAACTACGTAAACATTTTTTTTTCTACCGATGAGATGTTCCTAGCGGAACATTTTTTTTACGCTAATGGATTGAAATTTTTAAAATTTCTTGATTGATAAGATTCGAAGAATGTTCCTGACGGAACATTTTTTTTGTCTTAAACTAACACTCAAATGACTTTTAGTAGCTATCCAAAAAAATAGAATGTTTAAAATTTACATCACTAAGAGAAAAAATGTTCCGCTAGGAACATCTCATCGGTAGAACTTTTAATGATGGATTATTTTTTTCGTTCCGTAGGAACGTTTGGTTGGTTATGGCAAATACATACACACAATTGCATATACAATTTGTATTTGCGGTAAAATATAGAAAAGCATTGATTGCAAAAGATTGGAAAGACAAATTACATCAATATATTACGGGTATAATTCAAGCCAATAATCATAAAATGTTATGTATTAATAGTATGCCAGATCATATTCATATTTTTATTGGGATGCGTCCTACACAATCCATTTCTATGCTTGTTCAAAATATAAAAACAGAAACCAGCAAATGGATTAAAGAACAAAAAATGTCGCCAGATTTCTCATGGCAAGAAGGCTACGGAGCATTTTCATATTCAAGAAGCCACATTGCAAATGTCATTAGATATATTCAAAATCAAGAACAACATCATAAAAAAGAAACATTTTTAGAGGAGTATCAAAAATTATTGAAAGCATTTGAAATAGAATTCGATTATCAATATATTTTTAAAGAACCAATTTTATAACGTCAAACGTCCCTACGCGACGAAATTAATATGTACATGTTTTTTTACTACCGATGAAATGTTCCGATGGAACAATATTATGTAATTTTTAAAAAATGTTTCATCGGTAGAAATTAAATCATTATTTAGTTTTACATTCAGTAGGAACGTTTGATTAATATTGTTTAGGCTATTAATGCAAAATCAACATATAAAAATATTAAAATGAAATTAAGAAAAGAAATAGAGCCTCAATTTGATATTGCTGAAAAACTATATCCACAAGTTCTAAAACTGATTTTAGATTATACTGAATTTTGTGATGAAAATGGAGATGAAGAAAATATAGAATGTAAAAAACTGGAAGAAAAATTACATCTATTAACTGGCAAAGATATGACGCAATTCAATCTTTGGGAATGGTGGGAAGAAGATGGGGCAGAAAATCTTGCTTTTAATATCTCATTGCCAAATCCAAAAAAGCTAAATAATATAAGCAAAAATGAATTGTTTGAAATAGTAGATCTTATAAAAACATTTGAAGAACCAGAAGATAATACTTCAGAATTTATTTCAACATTTTATAGAAATACAATTTATGGCAACGGTTATTTTAAGAAGTTTTTAGAGAAGAATTTTAAAAATTACAAACCTAATTTATTCAATAGAAATAAAGACAAAAACGGTAATTACTTCGAATACGAAGTTCATGAAATTGTTGATATTCTTTGGTAAAATTATGTTCCATCGGAACATTTCATCGGTAGAAATTCAGCAATCATTCATTTTTTACGTTCCGTAGGAACGTTTGATAAATTGAGATTAATTTAAAATGATGATCAATCAAACGTCCCTACGGGACGAAACGAACAATCTATTTATTTTTTTTCTACCAACCAAATGTTCCGATGGAACATGATTTCAATATTCTTTTATTTATTTTTAATATAAAGCGAACCATTCTTTATTGTCTTTTTATCCAACAAACCTTGTTGATTTAATTTCTCTAAAATAGAAGTGGCCTCAGAAGTTGATTTATCTAAAATTACAGCATACTCTTTTGGAGCTAATGTTGGGAAAATCTCAAACAAATCTAACGGATTTTCATTTTTAATGGTTTTCTTTTTTGCATCGGGAAATAATGCTAATAAAGCATTTTCATAAGCAGCATAAGGTTTAGAACCGTAAACAGTTAATTGGTTATTATCGGCATCAGCCAAAAATAAGGTTGGGAAACCTCGTACTCCAAGCGTTTTGGCTAAATTTAAATCTTCTTGAAAAAGCTTTTTGGCTTCTCCTTCATAATTGGTTTTTAGTTTTTGAACATCCAAACCAGCAATTTTTGCTGCTTCGGCTATGTTTTCCCATTTGGCGATGTTCTTTTTGTTTAGATATAATTCTTCGCGAAGAACACGCATAAATTTTACAGCTTTTTCTTTACTCTGTATTTGAGCCGCTTTCATAGCAATGCAAGAAGGATAAGAAGAATCTAACGGGTCTTCAATCCAAACATTTCCGTCAATCGGCATTTCGTAATACAAACTCGCTTCATCCCAATGATGTGCAACGTCAGAAGGTTTGCTTATTCCGCCACTGTTATAACTCCAATCGGGTAATAAACCGCCCATTCGGTAATCAATTTCAAAATAATCGCCATATTCAAGTTTTAATTTTCTAAGCTGAGGTTCAATTCCCCAACAAGAAGAACAAATTGGATCTGTGTAATAAACAATTTTTACAGGTTTATTTTCTGTTGAAATATTTGTAGTTTCATTCGATTTTTCGCCGAAAGGCATTTCACACATTCCGCTAACAGGATCACATAATAACGGATTTATTTTTTCTTCACTCATTTTTGAATTTGTTTGCGACTGGCAGCTTGCACTGCAAATCAAGATTAATAGTAGCGACAGTATTTTCATAGAAATTTTTAAAATGACTCCCGAGTTTTTTAATTTACTGCAAAGTTCATCCGAATATCATCGCCAGTCAATTAGTCAAAAAAAAGTGACTAGAAAAAAACAATTTTGAGGAATTGTCTATTCTTCTCAAAAAAAAATAACCTTCTAGTATTAAGTAGTTGCAATCTTACACCGTTTTTGTGTATTTTCACATTTGATTAAATCTACAGCCAAAATGAATTACATTCAAAAAATTAAACGCCTCTATAATTTGTCTGAAAATGAAAACTACGGATTTTCAGAAAATCAAATCCTTGATATTGAGAAAAAATTAGAGATTAAACTTCCTTTAAAACTCAAAGAATACTATTTGGAATTAGGGAAAGAAGAAAACCTTAATTACAGTTTTAAAAGACTTTTGAAACCTGAAAATGAAATCGGATTTTCAGATGATGATTTTCTGGTTTTTTACGAAGAAAATCAAAATGTTGCTTTTTGGGGAATTAAAAAGGAAGATTTATCAAAGGAAAATCCTCCAGTTTACGGCAATTACGATACAATCGAAAAATCGGATTGGGAAATCGAAACTCAAACAACGGAGAACTTTTTTCTACTAATGGCAGTTTTCAGCGGTACATTGGGCGGACTTCAATTTAATGGAAATCATTTTGGAGAAATTGATTCGGAAATTGTAAAGCTAGTTGAAGAAAATTATACGCTTGTTCCTGAAATCAGCAGAGAAAATCAAAAGGTATATACAGATGATTTTTATATTGTAATCAGTTTGTCATTCGATCAAGAAAACAATTGTACGGCAGCTTTTATTGGATCAAGCAATAAAGAACGGTTTGATGCCATTCTGGAGAATCTTGATATCGATTGGTCCTATCTTTCGTATGACGATGAAGAAGCTTATGAATATGATGAAACAGAATAAATATGTGGTTCAGTAAATTTACTTTTTTCGATAAGCAATCAGCTTTAACAGAATCGGTTTCAGAAGATTTCTTTACCAAATTATTTTCAAAAGATGAGTTTGACAATTTTCCTGATATCGAGAGTTTGTATCCAAATGGTAGAGATCCAAAATATTTCCCTATTCCTCAACAGCTAAGGCTTCCAAAAGAATATATCGAACTTTTGCAGTATTCAAACGGTGGTGGAATTATAAATGGCGAACGTGAATTTGGCTTTTTTTCGTTAGAAGAAATTCGCCAGATGTATATAAATTACGGATTTCCAATTTGGGCGCCGGCATTTCTTCCAATAGCTTTTAATGGTGGAGGGAAGTTTTATGCTTATGATCTCAGAGAAAACGAGGGGTTTCCGATAATTCTCATTCCTGCTGGAAATCTTGGATATGATGATGACTGTTGGGTATTTTTAGGAAACTCGCTAGAAGAAGTCTTGAGTAAAACCACAAATGTAGAAGATGAGCTGGATCTGCTTTATCCTCAAAAAGAACGATCAGAAAATGAGATTCGATACAGAGAACTCCAACTTGAATTAAAGGAATTAGAAGAAAATAAATCAAAAGGAAAAATTGATTTAAAAACTTTTCTGCTTTCGAAAAAGCGAATCGAAACGGATTTAAAGAAATTATAGGAAAAACGAATAAAAATATAATGAGAGAATTAAACTATTTAGTAAAAATAGAAGGTAACGAATCGCTTTTAGAAAGATTCATTGAAGCGATTGATAATAATACAGTTACAATTGATAAAGCATATCCAAATCCTTATGTATTAGATTCGGGTGAAAAATTTCTATTATCATCCATAATTGAATATTTTTTCCAGACCAGACCTTTCTCAAAAGAATTTTATATTTCATTTGTCGAAAAACTTAGAAAACTTACTGGATTTGATAGTTATCGTTATACATTAGGATTGCAAGCAGACGAATTAGTTTTTAATAGTTTTGAAAGAGTAAAAAAAGGCAAATACAAGATTTTTATACCCAAAACAACAGAAGAGATTCCAGAACCTATATTGACGGAAGAGGAAAAAGAGCTTTTAAGTTTTATATGCTATATTGCCGTTTCTCATATTAAATACGGGCCAAGTTATGCCACGGTTACTGCAAATGAGTATTTTGATGTTGTAACAGAATTGGGGTCTGACGAAGTAGCTCAATTAAAGAAAAACGGAACAGGAAAACTTTCAAAAGAATTGAGTGCACACAAAGACAATGATTTAACAGCTAAAGCCAATGATGTTTTTGCAACAATCAATATAAAACTGATTACAGAAACAGAAGAAAGTTATAGAAAAGCATTACACTTTGTAAATAATCTGCTGAAGACCGATTTTCCTAAAAGCTATGAAATTACATTTTCATCTAAAAATAAAGAGTTGCTTCCAATAAAAGGGCTTCCAAAATGTGGGCAGAACTATCTTTTTGCTGGAGCTGTTCAATATCCAAACCTTCAAAAGGACATTTTAGAATATATTAACCTGGCTAAAAAAGAATACGAATGGTACAACAATCTTGAAGACGAGAATTGTGCAATGCCGTCGACTTTTGCTGTTTTTGCTTTAGGATTACAAGACGAAAAATATTTTGATACGCTAATTGAGTATTATAAAACAGTTGATGGCGAACATCAGTCTGTTCATGCCAAATTTACGCCTGTATTTTTGGAGAAATTCGGCATAACCGAAAAATCTATAAAAGTCTTTATCAATGCTGTTTTATCCATGCAGGAACATCTGCATAATAAGGCTTTCATTTCTTATTTTACAAATGAAAATAGCTTGAAATTATTGTTGAATAGCAAGGAGAATTTTATTTCGTATTATTTTACTAAAGAGGATTTAAAAGAATATTCAAAAAGTGGAGATAATCCTCAGGAAATGGCAGATTATTGTTGGGAAAGCATTATGTATACGATTTTTGGGCAAAGTAAAGATTTTGCTAAAATTGCCAGACAATTATCAGACGAAGAGAAAATACTATTTGAAAAGTTGTTCTAAATAATTTCAGTAGTTTATAACCTGAGATCAAACGAAAAAGTAGTTAGAAATATTTGCAGTATAGATATAATGCCCAAAAAAGGAAATAAGATTTAATATGAAAATGTACATTTTAGTAAAACAGGGCGTTCCAGACAAATTGGTTCCGGTAATAACTGCCCACGCATCTTTGGCCTGTTTTAGAAAATTTGAGCAAAACGAAAATATGCAGAAATGGGTAAACGGAATATTTAAAAAAGTGGTCTGCGTGGTTTCTGAAGCAGAATTTATAAATGCAGGAAAAGAACCGAACCATATTATTTTAACCGAGTCAGCACTAGATAACCGAGAAGTTTGTATGGCATTTGTACCCCGGGAAGAATACTCTAAAATGTTTAAATTTTTTAGAATGTGGACACCTCAAGATAATTTGTAATTATGAATGCAATAATACAAATTGAAGAACTCAGCCATAATACCTTTTTCTGGAAATATTATTTCTGCTGGTCAAGAGGTTTTGATGAGAGAGAAGAAATAAATATTGATGAAGCTCTAGAAGTTGTAGAAATTAATGAAACAGAAGCTTATGAATGGGAAAGGATATTTTTTAATTATGATGATATAGAAGAAAATCCAAGATATGTTGCAGGCAGAATAAATGATAATTTAAATTTTGCAGTTGAGTTTACCGAATATGAAATCAATTTTTTTCTGAATGATATTTACATAGGAAATTTAGGAGGACATTTTGAAGCTTGGTTTTTTACTTTGGATGAATTATTGTCTTTTGAAAAATATCCTAATATGTTTCTTCTTTTTCTACCCATGACTGGAATTTCTGAAGATCAAAAAGCAATTTTAAAACCCATTATTGTAAAGCATTTGAACACAATTCCGAAGTTTGAGGCACATTCCAATTATATTGCAGATTGCCTCTTAAACGGATTAATTATGCAATCTTCATTTGGAAAAATAAAAGGAATTGGTTTGGCAAATAATGAAAATCATAGCGTGAGGAATTTGACAACATACCCGCGTTATCAGGAAGATGTAATAGAACTGAACAAAATTCTAAAACAATACCTTTAAACTTAGCGCCTTAGTATCTCAGCATCTTAGTGTCTTAAAAAGTACATTAAATTTTCATTAACAAAATCTAATTAAGCATTAGTTTATATTTGTAAGAAACAAATTAACTTTAAGATCAAAAGGTCTATGAAAAATAAACTTTTAAAAATTTCTTTTCTTCTGTTTCTACTTTTTTCCATAAAAGGATACAATCAGAACGTAAAGCTTTTAAATATAAATCAGCTCAACGAAAGAATTAAAAACGGAAAAGACAGCACTTATGTAGTCAATTTTTGGGCAACTTGGTGCGCGCCATGTATAAAAGAATTGCCACATTTTGAGAAATTGGGAGCAGAGCATAAATCAGAGAAAGTAGCTGTTTTATTAGTAAGTTTAGATTTTAAATCCAAATTGCAATCGAATGTAATTCCGTTTGTGAAAAGGAAAAATTTAAAGAATGAAGTCTTTCTTTTAAACGAAAGTAATCCACAAGAATTTATTGATCGAATTGACCCAAGCTGGTCAGGAAGTATTCCGGCAACGCTTTTTATTAAAAATGATAAACGAAAATTTGTTGAAAGCGAATTTACCTACGAACAATTATTAACTGAATATAAAAAACTGTAAACCATTATGAAGAAAATAATCTTATTACTAGCATTAGCATTTTCTGCTTTTCTATCTCACGCACAAAATGCTGTAACACTTAAAGCGGGCGATGCAGCTCCAGATTTCAAACTAAAAAATGTTGATAACAAAGACGTTTCTTTTGGAACTTTTAAAGATGCAAAAGGATATATTGTTGTTTTTACCTGTAACACTTGTCCCTATGCAATTGGATACGAGCAGAGAATTATCGATTTGGATAAAAAATTCAAATCTCAAGGATATCCTGTAATTGCAATCAATCCAAATGATCCTGAGGCTTCTAATGCAGATACTTTTGCAAAAATGCAGGATTTGGCAAAAGAGAAAAAATACTCGTTCCCATATTTATTTGATCCAGGACAAAAAATCACGGATGAATATGGTGCAAAACGCACGCCTCACATCTTTATCGTTTCTAAAACTTCAAAAGGTAATGTAGTAGAATATGTGGGAGCAATCGACAATGATCCAGAAGGCAATAATCCGCAGAAAATAAAATATGCAGAAGATGTAATTGCATCACTTAAAAGCGGTCAAAAACCAGCAATTACACAAACTAAAGAAATTGGATGTACAGTAAAAAGAAAAGCGAAAGATTAATTTTTGTTTCAAGTTTTATTCCGTTGCGTTTAACCTGAAACTTGAAACCTGAAACAAAAAAAACATAAATAAAAACGCCCCATATTTGGGGCGTTTTTGGCATGTATGGTGAACAAGTTTACTTTCTATTTTTTATCAATTTTGTAAAGTCTTCCTTGATCGGTAACGGCGTATAATGCTTCATCTTTTCCTTGCGTAATATCTCTAAATCTTTGACCTTGTCCTGCTAATATTCTTTCTTCACCGGCTACTTTATTGTCTTTAAAAGCTAAACGTATAATGTGCATGCCGCTCAATGAGCCAATAAAAAGGTTATTTTGCCATTCTGGAATACGGTTTCCAGCGTAGAAAGTCATACCACTTGGTGACACTACAGGATCCCAATAATAGACTGGTTGCTCCATTCCAGTTTGCTGTGTAATACCTTCTCCAATTTTCGTACCACTATATTCGATTCCATAAGTAATTGTTGGCCAGCCGTAATTTGCTCCAGCTGTAATTCGGTTGATTTCATCACCACCTCTTGGGCCGTGCTCACTTTGCCATAAGTCACCCGTTGTTGGATGAACAGCCAAGCCTTGCGGATTTCGATGTCCAATAGTATAAAGTTCTGGCAAAGCCCCTGTTTGTGTAAAAGAGGGATTTCCTGGTGCTGCTTGACCGCTTGTTGTAATGCGTACAATTTTACCCAAACTGCTCGTTACAGCTTGCGCCAACGGACGAGTTTGTAAAACAGATCTTTCTCCAATACTTACAAATAAATTTCCAGTTTTGTCAAATACAATGCGGCTTCCGTAATGTAGCGTGCTTGCGTTTGGCGTATTCGAACGATAAATAACTGTTACGTTTTCAATTGAAGTTTCATTATCAGATATTCTTCCTTTCGCGACAGCGGTAATATTTCCCCCAGCAACAACTTCAGAAAAAGCCCAATAAATCATTCGGTTAGTGGCATATGCTGGATCTAGGCAAATACCTAATAATCCGCCTTGATCTGCAGGATTTACAGCAGGAACACCTGTTAATGCCTCACCAATAACTCCTGCTTGGGTTACAATTTTAATTTTTCCTGCTTTTTCAGTTATTAAAAGACGTCCGTCAGGAAGATACGCAACTCCCCAAGGAGCGCTTAAACCGCTGGTGATTATTTTAGTTTCATATTCTGTGGTAGTTTGAATACTTCCTGCTCGTGTTTGTCCAGAAAATGCGGGCTGATAAGTGGTGTTGGCTGTACCAGTTTCTACTGGTGGGCCAGTTGATCCTGGATTGCTGCCTGGATCAGTATTGTCATTATTCGAACAGCTGCCCAAAACAAGAATGGTGGCAAGAAGAAAAATACTTTTATGAATGATCATAATGCTTTCATTTTAATGGTTAAAAAATAATTTTTGCATTATCGAACATTTCGAAAGTGAAGATTATAAGTAGAGATTCAATAAAGTTGAAATGGTTAGTTTCAAATGAATGCTCTGTTTTTTCAATTAAGAATGCCTAAATGCTTATGCCATTTTGTATGAAGCAGAAGAATTTCAAAACAGAAATTAAACTTCTTTTGGAAAAAGCATTTAGTGGGACATGCCTAATTGGAACGGAAAATTGTGACAAAATATTGCCAGTAAGAATTGTATTGTTTTTTTCTTAGCAGAAATTTAACATTCAAAAATTTAGTAAAAACAGGGCTGAAGTCTTATTTTTAAAGAGAATTTTAAAGACTTTTTAATTTTTTCATGAAGACCGGAAAAACTTCATTTAATTCTTCAAAAAGAGGATTTTTGCGGTTTTTTAATTTGATTTCGCTAAATAATTTTAACCCTAAAGCAAATTGAACTGCTTCAGATTCGTTTGCGAAAATGTTCTTAGATTTTATTCTTTCAATAATTCCGAAGATTTCATCGTGATTATCAAATTCGATTCCCAGTTCTTTTGCTGGTTCGGTTTCACCATTTGAATATTCCTTAAGACTTAAAGTAAGATAATATTTGTTTGATCTTTTTTCCATGATTTTTGTAATTCTAATTTTATTTCAGCCATTTTTCGACCAATGTTTTAAAAGCTTCTTTATATTGTTCGCCGACTGTGATTTCTATTTTATCTATAAAAATGGAGTTTTTGCTAATAGCACTTATTTTATCAAGTGAAACAATAAACGAACGATGAACGCGCATAAATTTTGACGAAGGCAGTTTTTCTTCTAATGCTTTAAGCGAAATAAGAGACATTAACGCTTTTTGAGAATCTTCAAGATGTACTTTTACATAATCTTTTAAACTTTCGATATAAGTGATGTCTTTTAGAGAAATTCTAACCCATTGGTATTCTACTTTCAGAAAGATAAATTCGTCATCTGCAGCAATTGTGGTAAAGGTATTATTGGCTTCTTCGGTTAATTGCAAAACTTTGCTTGAAGCACGCAGAAATTCTTCGTAACTGAAAGGTTTTAAAAGGTAATCGACAGCGTTTACACGATAACCTTCAATTGCATAATGATTGTAAGCTGTTGTAAAAACGATTTTAGGCAGTGGTCCAGCTTGATCTTGAAGAAGTCTTGCCAATTCCATTCCAGTTAAATTAGGCATATTAATGTCTAAGAAAACCAAATCGGGCTTTGTTTCTCTAATGATGCCCATTGCGTCTACAGCATTATCGCAAGTTGTTATTAATTCTAAAAAAGGAGTCTGCTGTATAAACGTTTCTACCAGTTTTAAAGCCAATGGTTCATCATCTACTGCTATACATTTTAATACGGTCATTGCTCTAAAGTTATTTTGAGTTTAATGTTATATGTTCCATGATCGGTAACTCCAAAAGATATGTAATGCTGATTTGGATAAATCAATTGCAATCTGCGTTTGGTGTTGGTTAAACCAATTCCGCCTTCATCTGAAACCGATGTTTTTTCGAAAAAAGTATTTTCTACTTCAAATTCTAGATGTGTATTGTTTTGCGAAAGTTTAATGTGTATTTCACTTTTATCGGTCGCATGAACACCGTGTTTAAACGCATTTTCTACTAAAGGTAGTAATAACATCGGAACAATTGGATAATCGTGCAGTTTTTCGGGGATTTCTGTGATAATAGTCAATTTACTATTGGCACGAAGTTTCATCAATGCGATAAAATCTTTTAAGAATTCTACCTCTTTAAGTAATGTCGTTCGTTCGCCTTCTGTGCTGTAAAGCAAGTAACGCATCATTCGGCTTAAAGTGTGCAACGCATTTCTAGAATCTTCAATATCTGTATAAGTCAAAGAATAAATGCTATTCAAAGAATTAAAGAAAAAATGCGGATTAATTTGCGCTTTCAGCATGGCCAATTCTGCCATTGTTTTGTCTTGTTCCAGTTTCTGTTTATGTTGCGCCGCTTTTTGCCAATGCGTTAACATTGCCCAACTGGTGCTTATTCCTAAAACCAATAATGTCAAAGTAAATACGTAATTATCAAAATACGGATTTTTATATTTTTTAAAGCCAATAGCCTTGCTGATTTGAGTATGAAGATCGGTTTGTGAGGTATAAAAATAAGCGATTAATTGCATGGCAATAATTGCTGCAAATGCCCAAATTAAAAATGCCGAAGTATTGTCTTTAATGATGGTTTTTGGAACTATTTTTTTTGCCGTAGAATAAAAAAGAATCATTAATAAAAACAATATAATACTCTGCCAAAGCCAGAATGCTTGCGGAAGCACAACATTCCAAGTCAGCGGAATATAAAACAGGATAAGATACCCTAATAGCGACCAACCAAGAATGTGTAGTCCAGTAAATAAATAAGGTCTAAAAAAGTTCGGTGCCATTATAATTTGTGATTTTAAGGCAATATTACATTTTATTTGAATATGAAAATTAGGCAATCGCTAAACCTCGATTTAGAGTCTCTAAAAAGCATTTTAGAGCCGACGGGATAAAAATTAAACACTTGTTTAATTTTAAAAAAAAATCCATCGGTTGTCATCTTACCTTTATCGATTATATCGGGCTCTTCGTCTATTTGAAAATTTTTGCATGTTATATTTTAGTTCTTTTGTTGTCATATAATAGATAAATTACACATTTTTCAAGATGAATAAGCAATCATTTTTAAGCATTCTTGCAGCATCCCTTATTATCGCTTCTTGCGGTAAAAATGATAAATCGGCACAGGCCGGAGGAGCTCCGCAGATTAAAGAATATAAGACTGTTACATTACAGCCAGAATCAGCTACGTTAAACAGTGATTTTCCGGCTAGTATTCAAGGACAGCAAAATATAGAAATCCGCCCAAGAGTTGAAGGATATATCGATAAGATTTATGTTGATGAAGGAGCAGTGGTAAAAGCTGGCCAGCCATTGTTTAAAATCAGCGCTCCAGAATATGAGCAGCAAGTTCGTACTGCAACGGCAAGTATTAAAAGTGCTCAAGCAGAGGTAAGTTCAGCAAAATTGGCTGTGAATAAAGTAAAACCATTGGTTGAAAAAGGAATTATCAGCAAATACGATTTAGAATCGGCTCAATATACTTACGAGTCTGCTATGGCATCTTTAGCACAGGCAAATGCGGCTTTAGTAAATGCTAAAGTTAACCTAGGATATACTACAGTTACAAGTCCAGTAAATGGAGTAGTAGGTTCAATTCCTTTCCGTTTAGGAAGTTTGGTTAGTTCTAATACTACAGAACCTTTAACGACAGTTTCAAGTATTGGTAACGTGTACGCTTATTTTGCAATGAATGAAAAAGCACTGCTAAATTTTACTAAAGATGGAGGAGGTTCATTAAATCAAAAAATCAAAAGTATGCCAGCAGTTTCTTTATTGCTTTCGGATGGTTCGTTATACGATCAAAAAGGAAATATCGAAACGGTAAACGGATTAATCAATACCGAAACTGGTACGGTAAACGTTAGAGCACGTTTCGCAAATCCAAAAGGAATTATTAGAAGCGGAAGCAGTACAACAGTTCGTATTCCGACGGATGTAAAAGAAGCTTTGATTATTCCTCAAAGTGCCACTTTTGAACTACAAGATAAAATGTTTGCAGTAGTTGTAGGTAAAGACAAGAAAACAAGAAATGCAAATATCACAGTATTGGACAATTCAGCAGGTAATTATTATGTAGTTTCAAGCGGATTAAATCCTGGAGATGAAATTGTATTAGAAGGAGTAGCTTCATTGAAAGAAGGAACTGAAATTAAACCTAATAATCAAAGCCAAGAAGCAGTTTACGCCGATTTAAAATAAAAAAAATGTTTAAAAAATTTATACAAAGACCCGTACTCTCGACGGTAATATCTGTTATTATCGTCATCTTAGGTGTTTTAGGCCTAATTGAGTTACCGATATCGCAATATCCAGATATTGCGCCTCCAACCGTAAACGTTGCAGCTAGCTATACAGGAGCCAATGCAGATGTGGTACTGAAAAGTATCGTTATTCCGTTGGAAGAACAAATTAATGGTGTAGAAAACATGACTTACATGACTTCTACAGCAACCAATGATGGTAATGCTTCTATCAAAGTTTTCTTTAAAGTAGGTACCAATCCAGACTTAGCAGCGGTAAACGTTCAGAACAGGGTTTCTAGAGCAACAAGTTTGTTGCCAGTAGAGGTAACTCAGGCTGGGGTTACAGTAACCAAAAGTCAGAGTAGTAACTTGTTGATTTTCTCTTTATACAGTGATGATAAAGCTTACGATCAGACGTTTCTTCAAAACTATGCAAAGATTAACCTTGTACCGCAAATTCAGCGTGTTGTTGGGGTAGGAGATGTAACCGTTTTTGGTGCAAAAGATTACTCGATGAGAATCTGGCTGAAACCAGATGTAATGCAACAATATAAACTGATTCCAAGTGATATTTCGGCAGCTTTAGCCGAGCAAAATATCGAAGCGGCACCAGGTAAATTTGGTGAAAACGGAAATCAGGCATTTCAATATGTAATTAAATATAAAGGACGTCTAACAAGTGCTGAGGAATTTGGAGACATTGTTATAAAATCTGTTGGAAATGGACAGATGCTAAGACTTAAAGATGTGGCTAAAGTAGAATTAGGATCTTTAAGTTATTCGTCAACCATTAAAACAAACGGTGTAGAATCGGCTGCGATGGCAATTAGCCAGACGCCTGGATCTAATGCTCGTGATGTAATTATCAATTCTAAAAAATTGATTGAAGAAGCGGCAAAAAGTTTTCCAAAAGGAATGAAGTACACTATTATGGTGGACGTTAACGAAAACTTAGATGCTTCTATCGAAAAAGTAATTCATACTTTGGTGGAAGCCTTTATATTGGTTTTCATCGTGGTGTTTATTTTCCTTCAAGATTTTAGATCTACATTAATTCCAGCAATTGCAGTTCCGGTTGCGATTGTAGGAACATTTTTCTTCCTGAATTTATTCGGATTTACGATTAATTTATTGACGCTTTTTGCGATGGTTCTTGCCATTGGTATTGTGGTCGATGATGCGATTGTCGTCGTCGAGGCCGTTCACGCCAAACTCGATCACGGATATAAATCGGCTAAAAAAGCTACAATTCATGCGATGGACGAAATCTCCGGAGCAATTATTTCGATTACCTTGGTAATGGCCGCGGTATTTATTCCGGTAACTTTTATTGGAGGATCTACAGGAGTTTTCTACAAACAGTTTGGTATTACACTGGCTGTTGCGATTATTCTTTCGGCAGTAAATGCCTTGACTTTGAGTCCGGCTTTATGTGCGCTTTTATTGAAACCGCATGCTGACGATCATAAACATAAAAGCTATTTACAGCGTTTCTATACTTCATTTAACGTTGCGTTTGATAACGTTACCGCTAGATACAAACGTTCAGTAAGTTTCCTTTCTGTAAAAAAATGGATTGCATTAGCTTCAATTATAATTGCTGGTGTGGCATTAGTTTATATGATGAAAACTACGCCTTCAGCTTTCGTTCCTTCAGAGGATCAGGGAACTGTTTTTGCTAATATTAGTTTACCACCATCAGCTTCGATGGAACGTTCTGATATTATCGCAAAAAGAGTAGATAGTATTGCAAAGACAATTCCAGGCGTTAAAAATACACTTCGTATTGTGGGGCAGAACTTTACCGCTGGAGCTGGTAGTGCTTACAGTATGGTTATTGTAAAATTATATCCTTGGGATCAGCGTGATCTTAGCGTTGATGATGTAATCGGACAGCTTTTTGCTAAAACAAGCGGTATTCGTGAAGCAAGTATATTCTTTATTTCGCCTCCAACCATTCAAGGTTTTGGACAAAGTGGTGGATTCGAATTCCAATTGCAGGATAAAGGCGGACACACGACTTCTGAGTTCTATAAAGTGAATAATGAGTTCTTAGCAAAATTATCTGAGCGTCCTGAAATACAATATGCTACAACGCCATTTAACCCTGGTTTCCCTCAGTTTATGATGGATATTAATTTAGCGAAAGCGAAAGACGCAGGAGTTTCTGTAAATACGATTCTGTCAACCATGCAAGGTTATTATGGTGGATTGTACGCTTCGAATTTCAACAAATTCGGAAAACAATATCGTGTAATGGTTCAGGCAGCGCCAGAATTTAGAGCGAATACAGAAGGATTGAACAAGATATTCGTTCGTAATAGCGCAGGAAATATGGCACCAATTACCGAGTTTGTAAAAATGACGAGAGTTTTTGGACCAGAATCTATTTCGAGATTTAACTTATTTACGTCAATCTCGATTACAGGAGCGCCAAAACCAGGTTACAGTTCTGGAGATGCAATTAAAGCAATTCAGGAAGTAGCTGCAGAGAATCTTCCTGCAGGTTATGGTTATGAATTCTCAGGTTTAACGCGTGAGGAATTAGCATCAGGAAGTGAGACGATTTTCATCTTTATTTTATGTTTGGTTTTCGTTTATTTCTTGTTGAGTGCACAGTACGAAAGTTACATTCTGCCATTTGCCGTATTATTATCAATTCCGTTTGGACTGGCAGGAGCCTATTTGTTTTCGATTATTTTCAAATTGAATAGTAATATTTACCTGCAGATTTCCTTAATCATGCTTATCGGACTTCTGGCGAAAAATGGTATTTTGATTGTCGAATTTGCTTTGGACAGAAGACGTAAAGGATTGCCAGTTGTACAATCTGCAATTGAAGGAGCTGTAGCGCGTTTACGTCCAATTTTGATGACATCATTTGCCTTTATTTTAGGATTGGTTCCCTTAATGTTTGCTTCTGGAGCTGGAGCTGTTGGTAATAAATCGATTGGTACTGGAGCCGTTGGAGGTATGTTAATTGGAACTATTTTGGGAGTATTTGTTATTCCGGTTCTGTTTATCATCTTCCAAAACTTGCAAGAAAAAATAAGCGGTCCAGCTAAAGATGGTTATGATGATGAAGACGACGATGAAGACGAAATTCATTTAATAGAAGCTCACAAAGAGTAAAATTTAATTACAAGAAAAATGACGAATAGTTCAAATAAATATATTCTACTGGTAATAACAGCCGCACTGATTAGTGCGTGCTCTGTTACCAAGAAATACGAACGTCCCACTACTTTAAAAACAGATCAATTGTACCGTGATCAGTCTACAACCGATTCGACTACAATTGCAGACATGCCTTGGAATACCGTTTTTAAAGATGAAAAGTTAAACGCATTAATTCAAAAAGGTTTAGAGCAGAACCTAAATCTGAAAAATGCAATTGAGAATATTGTTCAGGCAAGAGCTTCTTTACGCCAGAGTAAATTGGCTTATTACCCATCATTGCAATTGGATGCCAATGTCACGCACAACAAGCAATCTCAGGCAGGATTAAACTTTCCAGCCGGAATCAATATTAATACCTTAACTACAACTTACAAATTAGGTGTTAGCAGTTCATGGGAAATTGATGTCTGGGGAAAATTAAGCAGTTCTAAAAGAGCCGCTTTGGCAACCTATTTAGCTTCCGATGCTGCAAAACAAGCCGTTCAAACGCAGTTGATTGCCGATATTGCCAATAATTACTTCTTGTTATTATCGTATGATGAATCGCTAAGAATTACGGAAGAAACTTTAAAAACTCGTATCGAAAACGTTGAAACGATTAAAGCTTTAAAAGAAGGAGCAATTGTTACAGGTGCAGCGGTTGTTCAGAGTGAAGCCAATCAGCACGCGGCCGAAGTTTTAATTCCAGATTTGAAACAAAGCATTCGTGAAACCGAAAACGCTTTAAATATTTTACTTGGACAAGGTGGGCAAATTGATAGAGGCGTTTTAGGAACACAGATTATTCCTGAAAAAATCGCAATCGGAATGCCTGCTCAGTTATTAAATAATCGTCCAGATGTCCGTCAAGCGGAATTTAATTTCAGAATTGCTTTTGAGTCGACTAATTTGGCTAAAACGTATTTTTATCCAAGTCTGACGCTTACAGCAAGCACAGGATTTTCAAATTTAGAATTGAATGATTTCTTCAGCCATTCTATTTTTTATTCGATTATTGGAGGATTAACACAGCCTTTATTCAATAATGGCTTAAATAAAATGAGATTGACTACGGCGCAGTCACAACAATTACAAGCATACAATAATTTCCAGCAAAGCCTTTTAGTAGCAGGTCAGGAAGTTTCAAATGCTTTGTATGCGTACCAAATGGCTGTTGAAAAAGAAGATTCTAGAGCTAAACAAATTGCAGCTTTAGAGAAAGCAGTAGACTTTACGCAAGAACTTTTAGAATACAGTTCGGCAACTAACTATACAGATGTATTAACATCACAGCAAAATCTTTTAGCAGCGCAATTAAGCGGAGTTAATGATAATCTTCAAAAATTGCAAGCTGTTATTAATTTGTACAGAGCGTTGGGTGGTGGTTGGAAATAATTGTTTATAATGATAAAAAACCGTCTCAAAATCTGAGACGGTTTTTTTTTTGAAAAGTATATCGTTTAAAAAGCACTCTTCGTCGATTAGTTTAGTAATTTTATATAATTAATGCTTAACAAGCAATTTTTTGGCATTACTTTCGATTATTATCTATTAAGATTAACATTTAAATTCTAAAGACATGAAAAAGTTAGTATTCGCCTCAATGCTTTTTATGAGTGCATTTTTTGCTCAAGCTCAGGTATCTGTAAATGTAAACATCGGAACACCGCCTAATTGGGGACCACAAGGTTATGACGATAGCAGGTATTATTACCTACCAGACATTGATGTATATTATGATGTAAATCAGAGCGTATTTATTTACGATAATGGCGGAAAATGGATGCGCGAAAAAAGACTTCCGTCAAGATATAGAAGTTATGATTTATATTCAGGCTATAAAGTAGTTTTGACCGATTATAGAGGAGATGCACCCTATTATTATCATACTAAACATATGAAAGAGTATCCAAAAGGTTACGTTGGAAAGCCTCAAAAAAACAGAGGTGAAAAACCGAAAGGCAACAACGGAAATCATTACGGAAATGATAAAGATAATAAAGGAAAAAACAAAGGAAATAAGTCAGACAAGAACCACGATCACGGTAATGGCAAAAACCATTAATAAACATGACTAAAAGAAAACGCCTCCAATTGGAGGCGTTTTTGATTTTATGTCATTGATGAAATTATATTATCCACGGAAAATATATATTGATTATATATTTCAAACATAGCCCGTGGTTTCAACCACGGGAAACGTATTGTGATGATATTATGTCGCTCCTCAGGTGCTATAAATATGTCGCTCCTCTGGAGCTTTTTTTCTTGCGCTGGGAATTTTTGCTATAAATATTTCGCTCCTCTGGAGCTTTTGTATTTTATTTGCTAATTCATGGCTAAAATGAATTGCCTCCAGCTTTAGCTGGAGGTTACTAGATTCTATATTTATTGGCTTTAGCCAAACTAAGCGCAAAAGTTTGGCTAAAGCCTTTTTATTTGCAATAAACAAAAAACCTCCAGCTAAAGCTGGAGGCAATTGACATTTAAATATTTAAAAGAATAAATTTGTGATAATTCGTCTAATTGGTGTTAAAAAAAATCCTTTTTAATCCCAATAATCTGTGGCTAAAAAACTATTCAGAAACAGCTTTTACTTTATGTCCAAAAGCTCCAAAAGAAAGAATAATCAAGAAACAAACTAACGGAATAATATATCCCGACTGAATATCATCATGATTCATATCGATTAAAGTTCCCATTCCGTACGGAATAATGGCACCTCCAACGATCGACATTACCAACCAAGAAGAACCCGTTTCTGTATTCGATTTTAAACCTTTAATTCCTAAAGAGAAAATCGTTGGAAACATAATTGACATAAAGAACCCAATTCCTCCAAGAGCGTAGATAACCACAATTCCAGAACCGTAAATAGCTACTAAACAAAGTAAAACACTCATGACGCAGTAGATTGACAATAAAACATAATCTTTTACAAAACGTAAAAAGAATGTTCCAATAAAACGTCCTGCCATAAAAAGGAAACCATAGATTCCTAAGTAATATCCAGCTGTTTTTTCGTCTAATCCAGCTCCTTGCTGTGCAATTCTGATAAAGAAACTTGTAATACAAACTTGAGCTCCAACATAGAAAAACTGAGCTACAACGCCCCAGCTTAAGTGTCTGAACTTTAAAACAGAGAAAAATCCAGGTTTTATTTCAGCCTCTGAATGAGTTGCTTTCATTGAAGGCAGTTGTACAAAGTAAAATATAATAGCAACCAAAACCAAAATGCTTCCCAAAACGATATAAGGCATTTTTACAGAAGCTGCTTCGCCTAATAAATAGGCTGCTTTTTCTGCTTCAGGCATTGCTGCCATTTGCTCTGGTGTATGATTGGTTCCCGAAAGAATGAATAAGGAACCTACAATTGGAGCAACCATTGCAGCTAATCCGTTGAAAGAAGCAGCTAAATTCAATCTTTTAGAAGAAGATTCAGCAGGCTGTAATATTGCTGCGTAAGGATTTGCGCTAGTTTCTAAAATGGTTAATCCGCATCCAATTACGAATAGAGCGAATAAAAATAATTCGTAAGTTCTGGTATTAGCGGCAGGAACAAATAAAAATGCTCCAACAGCAAAAACTAACAATCCTGTGATAATACTGTTTTTATAACCAAATCTTTTAATCAGCATTCCCGCTGGAATTGCCATAATAAAATAAGCAAAGAATACAGAAGTATCAATTAGAGTAGATTGACGATTGTTTAATTCGCACGCTTTCTTTAGGTGCGGAATCAAAACAGAATCTAAATTGTGGGCCATTCCCCAAAGAAAAAATAGGCATGTAACTAGAATAAAAGGCAAAAGATACTGATTTCCTTTTCCGCCTTCTGTCGGCACTTCGTGTTGATCGCCGGCTTGGTTTGTAATTTGCATTTAGATAGTTTTTTAGTTTATTTTTATATAGCTTCTAAGGTTCTGAGGTGCTGAGATTCTAAGTTTTTTTCTTTTGCTACAAAGACGCAAAGTCGCAAAGTTTTTAAAACCTTAGAATCTTAGCATCTTAGAGACTTTTCTTCACAAGCAATAGATGATCACATACCAAAACGACTTCACCGCGTTGATTAATGATTTTTACATGTTCGGTTACGGTTCCCATTTCTGGATTTTTGGCTTCTCCTTTTTCAGAAATAGTAATTTCAGAGTGAATAGTGTCGCCAATATGAACTGGTTTTACAAAACGCATTTTGTCGTAACCTCTAGAAAAAGCTTCTGGATTTATTTCCGAAGCGGTTAATCCAATTCCGATGGCAAACACCATGGTTCCGTGCGCAATTCTTTGTCCGAATGGCTGAGTTTTGCACCATTCTTCGTCCATGTGATGAGGGAAGAAATCTCCTGTGTGTCCGGCATGAACCACAAAATCGGTTTCTGTAATGGTTCTGCCTAAAGTTATTCGTTTATCGTCGATTTGATAATCTTCGAAAAAAGTCGATTTAAAATACATATTATAGATATTTTTTGTCGGCCTTACTTAAAAAATACGTTTGTTTTGAAGAAGGCTTAAATTTGTTTTTTTTGGTTTTGAAATATAGTGTTTTAATTACACTTCATCAAAAGAAATTCCGCCGTTTTTGTTACTTTCATAACAAGCTTCTACAACTTTCATTGTTCCTAAAACATCCTGAACGCTGGCAGATAAAACTGAGTCAGAACCCTCTTTGTAACGCATCAAATTAGACATTGCACCAATAAAAGCTTCTGGAAACCAAGAACCTTCCAGTTTCACTTCTGTCCATTCGTATTCCTTTTCATTATCTTTTTTTGGCAGAGCGTATTCAAAAACATCTGGTAAACCGTCAGGATAATTCATTAACAAGCCCATTTTTGCTTTAACAGCGCCCTTTGTTCCTTCCCATTTGATGTAGCTTTCCTCATGTTTTGGACCAAAATGATGATCGTGATTCGTATTGATGACAACATGTTTATCTTCGCCATAATCTAAAATAATAGTAGATCGGCTTGATGATAATTTTTTAAGCGGATGTTTAGCCGTTTTTGCCAATACACTTTTCGGATTTCCCAGAAAAGATCGAATACAGTCAATATAATGAACACTATGGAAAAGAATCTCCAATCTTGGATGTTCTTTTATTAAAGGGAATAATTCCCAAGGCGTATTTACGGTAACTTTAAATTCTAAATCGTATAATTCGCCGATAATTCCCTGATCGATTAAATATCTCGCTGCGCTTACAAAAGAGGCAAAACGCAATTGGAAGTTGATTGCAGCAACGAGATTCTTTCTTTCGCAAACTGCTACAATTTCGCGTGCCTGAGCCAAATCATTTCCCATCGGCTTCTGAATCAAAACCGCAGCGCCGTCTGGCAATTGTTCTAAGATTTCGATGTATTGATCTGGTAAAACGGTAATATCGTAAACAGCGTTTGATGGCGCATTTTTTACTGCATCGGCAACACTTTCAAAAACATGATCGATTTTGAATTGTTTCTGTAAATCGTACGCTTTTGAGATGGTTCTGTTGGTAATACCAAAAACTTTAAAACCAGCCATTTCGTAAGCAGGAAGATGGGCATCTTTTACAATACCGCTCGCTCCAATAATTACGATGGGCTGTTCTGTTTGGGGAAGTAAAGGTTTATAGGGAATATTCATTTGTTCTATATTTTGAAATTAAGCCTGCCAAGTTTAATTTTTGACAGAGCTGTGTAATGTTGTTCCTTGACTTAATTCTCTAATTTTTTTCTGAGTTTCTTCTAAAAGTATTGCCGATGAAATATCGGTTTCAATAGCTTTTAAAACTGTGCCATCAATCAGTTCGGCTACTTTTGGCCAGATTGGCGTTTGAGGCAATGTTAATGCATTTTCATGAAGCATTTCCAGTTTATGATAAAACGGAATTAAAGTATTGATTTCTGCGTCTTTCCAAGTCGATTTTCTGCATCCGATTCCGCCTTCTGTGGTCAATAATTTGTCACTTTCGGGTGTAGTGGCAAAACGTAAAAAATCGTAAGCCAGTTTTTTGTGTTTGCTTCCAGAACCAATGGTATACAACCAATATACATTCAAAGAAGCTGTTTTATGCCCAGGATCGGATGGAAGGGAAGTGATGTCGATTTTTCCTTTCACTTTTGATTCTTCAATTACTTCTGCCATAGAAGCAAATCCGAACCAGTTGATTGCCATTGCCGCTTGCCCTTCGGCGAAAGCCAAACCCGCTTCAACCGAACCAAATTCTCTCGAATTTGGGTGAACGGCATTTTTGTTATTGACCATTTTTCGATAAAAATCTAATGCTTTTATCGCGGCTTCGTTATGAATGTCAATCTGATTTTTTTTGTTTAATAAAGAACCGCCGCGTGTCCATAATTGCAGACAAAAGTCAAAAACCATATTATGTCCGTCTGGGTAATTGGCAAAAACAGCACCGTATAAATTTTGTTCGGGACGATTAAAAAATGTGGCAATTTCTGAAAATTCCTGCCACGTTTTAGGTGTAGCAAGTTCGTAACCAAACTGCTTTTGAAAATTCTCTTTTTCTGTTTCGTTTTCGAATAAATCTTTTCGGTAAATCAGACATTCTGGACCATCATGAAACGGAAGTCCGAAAATGCCGTTACTCAATTTTTGTAAATGCAACAGCGATTTATGCCATCCGAAAGGATAATTTTCTGGTGGATTTTCTCCAATTAATGAAAATAAATTAAGAACCGCATTTTCGTTTGCAGCATCAAAAATCCAATCGGTATTGATATGGGCAATATCCCATTTTCCTTCTTTTAAACCTTTATGTGAAATGGTGGTTTCATATAAATCATGAAGTTCCAATGCAACCATTTCAGCTTCAATTTGTATATTGTTTTGAATTGAAAATGCATCCCACAACTTTTGAAGTGTACTTTCGAACGGATTGAATTTTCGAACGGCGATTCTAATTTTTTCCATCAGCAGTCAATAAATTCTTTAATAATTTTCTCGTTGTCCTGACCTAGTTTCGGCGAACCTTTTCCTGAAGTCAGATATTCACCGTCAATTTTTATCGGACAGCGTGTTGTTTTATAATTATAGCCGTCAAGCATTTCGACTTGCTGAGTGAAATTCAAAACCTTAAATCCATCTTCAGCAAATAGCTGCTGATAGTTTAAAACTCCTGCACACCAAATGTCGGCTGGTTCTAAAATATCAAGCCAAGACTGTGTTTCCTGCGTTTGCAAATGATCGGCAAGAATATTTTTGATTTCGTCTCTAAGCGTAAATTTATTTTCAGGAAAAGCCAATAAAGCATCACATTGCAGCAAAGAAGCCAAAACAGGAATCGAACCCATTGCAAGTGCCAAATAACCGTTTTTGGTTTTGTAAATTCCGTATGGCGCGCCCAAATAAGCGTGTGCGTTATTGGTTTTGGTTCGAACTGGCAATTCTCCTCCATCATTAAAATAAGTCGTAATAGTTTCAAACTGAAAATCAAATGCCGATTCAAGCATACTGACTTGAACTTGCGCGCCAATATTATGAGTTGCTTTTCTATATAAAGCGGCCAAAATTCCTTGTGCCAAATGCGCTCCGGCAAGCATGTCAACAATTGATAATCCCATTGGAACTGGACCATCTTCCTGATTGCCGCTAAGCCAAGTTAGAGCAGTTAATGATTGTAAAAGCAGATCCTGACCTGGTAAATCTTTCAAATCTGGATGTTCTCCAAAACCCGAAATTGATCCGTAAATCACATTTGGATTAATGTTTTTTACGTCAACATAACTTAAACCAATGCGTTCCATAACTCCAGGTCTGAAATTATGCATCACAACATCAGCCTTGGCTAATAATTTTTTTAGTTTTTGAAGTTCCTCTGGCTGTTTAAAATCAATCGCAAAAGATTCTTTGTTTCTGTTGATAGTATGAAAAACAGACGATTCGCCATTCATAATCAAATCAGAAGTATATAAAGTACGGCAGATATCTCCCGTTCCCGGTTTTTCAATTTTTATCACGCGAGCACCCAAATCTGCCAGACGTAAACTCGCCGACGAACCTGAAAGAAACTGACTGAAATCTACAATTAAATAATCTTCTAATGGTTTCATTTTTTTTATGTTTAACCGTTTAATCGGTTATGTGTTTAATCGTTTTTATTCAACAATTAAAAATCTAATTTGATCTGCTAAAATCTGTGTAAATCTGCGTGAAATACTTTTAGCGCATAGATTTTTTCACGCAGATTTGTGCAGATTAAAGCAGATTTGCACAGATTTTAATTTAAGCTGTTGCGTATCATTTAACTTGAATAAACTCTTTGTGTATGCTTAAATTATCTTGTCCTACTTTTGGTGCTGCTTTTTCGCTTAACAGAATTTCTCCATCCAATTGTATTGGACTTCTGGTGGTTACCAAAGTTTCGCCGTCAGTATTTTTTACGGTTTGTTTCAGCTGTAATTCAGTTACAAAAGATTGACTATCTAATTCTTCGTAATTGAACACTTTACCGCACCAAATACCTTCTTTCTGTAAGATTTCAATCCAATAATCAGAAGTTTGAGTTTGAATTCTTTCACTCAAAATTGTTCTGATTTCGTCGCGTTTTTCAAACCAAAGATGTTTATCAGCGAAAGCGTTTAAATCTAATCCTAATGTTTTTCCAATAAAAAGTAAATCGCCCATAGCAAGAGACAAAAAGCCGTCTTGCGTTTGATAAACTCCATAAGGAGCACTCAGAAAAGCATGTGCACTTCCTTTAATATCGCCGCGTTCAGGCAATTGACCGCCATCATTTAAGAAAGAAGTAATAGCTTCAAATTGTACATCTAGTATAGATTCTAACAAACTAACTTCAACTAAAACGCCTTTTTTAGTTTTAGCTCTTTTTAAAAGCGCTGCCAAAATTCCTTGTACAAAATGATTTCCGCACATTAAATCGGCTACAGCCAAACCAAAAGGAACTGGCCCTTGACTTTTGCGTCCACTTAGCCAGCTTAAGCCAGAAAGCGATTGCAATAATAAATCTTGTCCCGGTTTTTTTGCCCACGGGCATTCATTTCCATAACCTGTAATAGTTCCGTAAATAATCTGCGGATTAATAGAAAGCGTATTTTCAAAATCTAAACCGATTTTTTCCATCACTCCAGGTCTGAAATTATGCGTCATAATATCCGCATTTTCGATTAGTTTTTTGATTAAACCTAAATCGTCAGGATTTTTTAAATCGGCTGCAAAAGATTCTTTATTTCGGTTTATGGTATGAAAAAGCAAACTGCTATCGTCTACAAATAAATCTTTGATGCTCAATTGTCTGCAAGCTTCCCCTTTTACAGGACGCTCAATTTTAATTACGCGTGCGCCCAAATCGGCCAGTTTTAAACCAGCTGAAGGTGCCTGCTAGAAACTGGCAGAATTCCAGAACAATTAATCCTTCTAGAGGTCTCATACGGTCTGGATTTTTAGAGATTCCGCGTAAAGCGAATTCATTTCTTCCAATACTTTTAATTCGTCTCCGCCATTCATCAAATAATTGCGAACGACATCTCCAGCATGATCTTGGAAATACATGTGACCATAATATCTCGGACGAAGAAAAGCGCGCTCTAAAGCAGGTAAAGTATTTTTGAAATAATCGTGTGTCACTCCATTAATTCTTTCGCTTTTCCAAGCTTGCAAATGTCCTGGCTGACCACCATTATCGGTATAAATATTCTGCTGAACCTGTGATGAACACGTAAATTCAGCGTATTTTATGGCTGTATCAATATGTTCGCTGAATGAAGAAACCGCTAATCCAGTTCCACCCAAAGAAGAAATCATCGGATTCTCATTCAGTTTTACTAAATCATAAAATTGTAAAAGGTTTTGGCAGTAGCCAATGCGAGAATAATTAGAATAACCGTAAGCAAAAGGGCAATACGCGATTTCGTCTGAATTGACCATTGCTTCGTAAACTTGAATTGGATTACGGTTAAAGTTAGCTGGATCAATCAACTGCGCCAGTTCTCTAAACATTTGAAGCGCTTTGATTCCTGTAGTTTCAGAAATCACTTTTTCTTCCGAAAGAAAAGGAGCTTCGCCTAAACTGCAGCAAAACATATAAAAACTCATTAAAACATCTACCGGAATTCCAGCAAAAGCGACTAAACCTTTTTTCGCTAAAGCCAATAAATCCTCGTAGGTTTTGGGAACTTCTAAATTATTTTTTTCTAAAATATCCAAGCGGGCAGAAGCAACCGGAGTTGCAGCATCGATAGGAAGAGCCCATAATTTGTCGTGAAAAACATAACTTCCGTACGATTTGCCAACCGTATTAATTTCTTGATCTTTAATATATTCGTTTGATAAATAATCAGATAACGGAAGAATCGCCTTGGTTTGAGCTCCAAAACCTGTCCAAGGATGATCGATTACCAATAAATCAAATCTTTTGGCTAGGTCTTCAATAGAAGCATCGGCAAATTCTTGTAAACTTCTCTTTTCCCAAGAAATTTCAACATCAGGATGTAGTTCAGTAAAACGCTGCGATGTAGCAACCATTGGAAGTAAACCTCTTGTATGATTCCAAGTTATGCCTTTTAATTTTATCATTTTTGTATAGGAATTTTTGAGTAGTGAAATCGTTTGAAATAATAAATGTAAAAAATACAATTACAAAAGTAGAAATAAGATTTAAATGAACAAGAAATCCTTTATTTATTAAAGAATCTTTTTTGCATAAAAGGATAATTAGTGATATAATTTTTACAAACCGTCTAAAAAATGTTATAAAAATTTAAAGTTTAGTCATTTTCATTAATGGAAAATAAAATATATCTCGGTTATTAATTTTTAAAAAGTATTTTTGTAATTGTATTTTTTACATTTATTAATTTTATTTTGTTCTTTTGAAGAATTTTTAATTTATAAATGAAGAATTACCATAAAATATAAACTAACAATTAAAAATATACGATTATGAAATTAATACGTTTTGGAGAAATCGGAAAAGAGAAACCTGGAGTTTTGATTGGAGAAAAGAGATATGATGTTTCTTCGATTGTAACCGATTTTAACGAAAGTTTCTTTGAAGAAAACGGATTAGAGAAATTACAAAAAGCATTAGAAAGCAATCCAACTTTACCAGAAGTAGATGCTTCAGTACGTTTGGGTTCGCCTGTTGCAAGACCTTCAAAAATTATCTGTATTGGATTGAATTATATTGATCACTGTAAAGAAACAAACGCTCCGATTCCGACAGAACCGATTATTTTTTTTAAATCAACAACTTCTTTGTGCGGTCCAGACGATGATTTGATTATTCCAAAGAATAGTGAAAAAACAGATTGGGAAGTAGAATTGGCTTTTGTCGTTGGTAAAAAAGCAAGTTATGTTGAAGAAGCAGAGGCTTTAGATTATGTTGCTGGTTATGCTTTATTAAACGATTATAGCGAAAGAGCTTTTCAGCTGGAGCGCGGCGGACAATGGGCAAAAGGAAAAGGAAGTGACACTTTTGCGCCTCTTGGACCATTTTTGGCTACAAAAGATGAGATCGCAGATGTAGACAATTTAAAGATGTGGCTAACGGTAAACGGTAAAAAATACCAAGACAGCAATACCTTAAATTTAGTTTTCAAAATTCCTTATTTGGTACATTATTTAAGTCAGTTTATGACTTTGCTTCCGGGTGATATTATCAGTACTGGAACGCCTCCAGGTGTTGGTTTAGGAATAAAACCAGATCCAATTTACATTAAAGCGGGCGATGTTGTTGAATTGGGAATTGAAGGTTTAGGAACGAGTAAACAAAAGGCTGTAGCTTATAAAAAGTAATATAACAATTTGTTATTGTACTAATGAATAGTGACACGGATAAAACGGATTTACTTCGTAAAAACGCGGATTAAACAGATTTTAAATTTAAAAAAAATTAATGAAAAACCCGTTTAATCCGCGTCTTCGCGGTAGCGAATCTGTATCATCCGCGTCTAATTACAAATTTAAACGAAACAAAAAATGAAATATATTGTTTGCGAAAAACCGCAGGAATTTCTACTAAAAGAAACCAGTATTCCAGAACCAAAAGAGGGGGAAGTTTTATTGAAAATCAAAAGAATCGGAATCTGCGGAACTGATATTCACGCTTTTGGGGGAACTCAGCCTTATTTTGAATATCCAAGAATTTTAGGTCACGAATTGGCTGCAGAATATGTAAAAGGAAATGCAGCAGGTTTTAAACCGGGAGATAAAGTGACTTTTATTCCGTATTTCAACTGCGGAAAATGTGTTGCGTGCCGAAACGGATTGACAAACTGCTGTGTAAATATCAAAGTTTTCGGGGTTCATATTGATGGCGGAATGGCTGAATATGTGTCGATTCCAGAACAATATTTATTACACGGTCAAGGTTTAGATTATGATGAATTGGCTTTGGTTGAACCATTAGCAATTGCAGCGCACGGAGTTAGAAGGGCAGCTGTAAAACCAACGGATACCGTTTTGGTAATGGGAGCAGTGACCAATTGGAATTGGTTTGATTCAGTTTGCTAAAATCGCTGGAGCCAAAGTAATTGTAATGGATATCAACGATTACAGATTAAATTTCTGTAAAACAGAACTAAATGCTGATGAAACGATTAATCCGTTGAACGATGATGTTGCTCAAAAATTAGCTGAATTAACAAATGGCGACATGGCAAACGTAGTTATTGATGCAACTGGAAATCAGAAAGTGATGAACAGCGCTTTCAATTATATTTCGCATGGCGGAAGATTTGTTTTGGTCGGACTTCAAAAAGGCGAATTAAGTTTTAGTCATCCCGATTTCCACAAAAGAGAATCAACTTTAATGAGCAGCCGAAATGCTACTATTGAAGATTTTGAATATGTAATGAAATGTTTGAAAGAAGGAAAAATCGATCCGAAGAAATATATCACGCACAGAACCAGTTTTTCTGAAATGATTACTGATTTTGGAAACCTGATTGATCCGAAGAATAATGTGATTAAGGCGTTAATTGAAATAGATTAGGAATTATAGTCAATCTTTTAACGTACAGTTTGACATCCTGACGAAGGAAGGATCTCCGCAAGAAACTCTACAAAGATTGACGATTTAGATTGTGGAGCAACTTGCGGAGATTCCTCGTTCCTCGGAATGACAAGACTGAGAGAAAAAATAAACACATAGAAACATAGATTTTTATTGTGTATAAAAGAGAATAAAAAAGAAACTAGTTTCTTAACACATAGCTATGTGTTTTAATGCAAGTGAAACACCTTTGAGCAGTTTTAAAAACTATGTTTCTATGTGTTTAAAATAAATTTTAATACCCATAAAAAATGGATTTAAACTTAAAAAATAAAATAGTTGTCGTTTCTGGTTCGGCTGGAAAAGAAGGCAGTATTGGAGAAACAATCGTAAATAGATTAGCTGATGAAGGAGCCATTCCAGTTTTAGTTGACAGAAACGCAAGAGGTTTCGAATACGTGGAAAGACTTCAAAAAAGAGGCGTTAATTCTTTATTTGTACAGACTGATGTAACTGATCCTGTTGCAATAGAAAACGCTGTAAAAGTAATTGGAGCTAAATATGGAAGGATTGATGCTATTATCAATAACGTTGGTGTTAATGACGGTGCTGGATTAGACGCTTCTTACGACGAATTTATGGATTCTTTAAAATTGAATGTGGTAAGTTATTTTCTTTTAGCTAAATATTCACTTCCATATTTAAAAGAATCTAAAGGAAATATTTTGAATATCGGTTCAAAAGTTGCCTTAACTGGACAAGGCGGAACTTCAGGTTACGCCGCTGCGAAAGGAGGAGTTTTAGGCTTAACAAGAGAATGGGCGGTAGATTTGATTCAGTACGGAATTCGTTCTAATGCGATTATTATTGCTGAAAGTTACACGCCTGCTTACGAAGATTGGATCAAAACATTGCCAGATGGCGAAACTGTTTTGAATAAAATCAATAAAAGTATTCCGTTAGAAAGTCGTATGACTAAAACAGAAGAAATTGCAGATACAGCACTTTTCGTCATTTCAGAAAAATCATCGCATACTACGGGACAATTTGTTTTTGTGGATGGAGGTTACGTACATTTAGACCGCGCTTTAATCAGCGATGTTAATTAAAAAGTTATGAGTAAAAGAATAGATTCCCATCAGCATTTTTGGGTGTTTGATCCTGTTCGAGACAGCTGGATCGACGAAACCATGCAGAATATCCAAAGAGATTTTCTTCCTGGAGATTTAGAACCTTTATTAAAAGAAAACCAGTTTGAAGGTTGTGTTGCTGTTCAAGCAAGCCAATCGGAAGAAGAAACTCATTTTTTATTGGATTTGGCTTCTAAAAATGATTTTATAAAAGGTGTTGTCGGCTGGATCGATTTGCGAAATGAAAACATTGAAGAACGTTTGCAATTTTTTTCAGATCAAAAAAAGCTGAAAGGTTTTAGACATGTTGTGCAAGGCGAAGCAGATGATTTTATGTATGGAACAGAATTCAGAAATGGAATTCAAGCTTTAAAGCCATTTAATTATACTTATGATATTCTGATTTTCGAACGTCAATTACCAGCAGCAATAAGTTTAGTAAAAGATTTTCCAAATCAAAAGTTTGTAATCGATCATATTGCCAAACCAGATATTAAATCAGAAACTATTTATACTTGGAAAAGTGGCATTGAAGAAATTGCAAAACATGATAATGTTTGGTGTAAAATCTCGGGAATGGTCACAGAAGCCGATTGGAAAAATTGGAAGCCAGAAGATTTAAAACCATATTTAGATGTAATTTTTGAAAACTTTTCAGTTGATAAATTAATGTACGGCTCAGACTGGCCAGTTCTTAATGTGGCTTCTGATTATTATGAAGTCGTAAAAACTTTAGAAGATTATATTTCGAAGTATTCTGTTGAAGATCAGAATAAGATTTGGTTTGAGAATGCGAATGAGTTTTATAAGTTATGAGTTATGAGTTATGAGTTGGTTGTAAGTTATGATTTATAGATTATGAGTTAGCTCGTAAAGTTAAAGAGCCTGAAAGGCTCCTATCATGAACACAGGGCAGCGCCCAGTGATAAAGAAGAAGGCGGCACATAATAAAGCCCTGAAAGGGCGTAAGCATTAATTATCACGTAGTTGCTTACGCCCTTTCAGGGCTTTATTGTGCTTGTCTATGAAAATCATAGAGCGTTGCTCTATGTTTGTGCTTTGAGGCCTTTGGCCTATTTTAATAAGGCTCGAAATATAGCCCGTGGTTTCAACCACTAGAATTCAATATTGTCACGTCTCTCTTTGCGTACCCGTGGTTGAAACTACGGACTATGTTGAAATTGATTCTTAAAATTTGACCGCTTTTTTAGGAACGTTTTTATCAATAGTAGTCGTCTTAGAAAAATTAGCTGAAGAACCACTTAAATCAATATTCTTACTCGCTTCACCATTAATCGTAATCGCGTTTGAAGAAGAAGGATTAAACTCGATATTTTTCAGCGAAAGGTTTTTAGTATTATAAATTTCGAAGGCATTTTTAGCTTCAATATCTAATTGAGCGTTGCTGATTTTAATTCTGTTAGCATCAATTATAGAAAATCCTTTTTGCGCTTTTGCAATTAAGTTTGTGATTTCAATATTCTCTAAATTCATTTCAGGAAGTCCTTGTAAAAATACCGCTTGCTGAGCGCCTTTGATTGTAATATTTTTGATTACGATATTTTTAAACTGAGGCGTTTCTTCGTTTATTGGAATTGCTTTTGTGCTTACTGTATTTCCGCCTTCAGCTAAAGTTTCAGCGATCGATTTTCCTCCGTAATACAAATCAAAAGAAATTGCCTGAGAAGGAATATCAGTCATAAAAACGTCTGAGATATAAATATTTTCTACAACACCGCCACGCCCGCGAGTACTTTTGAAACGAAGTCCAACATCAGTCCCCATAAAAGTGCAGTTAGAAACGTGCAGGTTTTTTACTCCTCCAGACATTTCACTTCCAACCGTAACACCGCCGTGTCCATGATATACGATATTATTTTTTACAATAATATTTTCGCAAGGAACACCTCTGTCACGTCCGTCCTTATCTTTTCCAGATTTGATACAGATGGCATCATCTCCCACATCAAAACTTGAATTTTCGATTACTACATTTTTACAAGATTCAACGTCAAGTCCGTCACCATTTTGAGAAAACCACGGATTGCGAACGGTAATATTTCGAACAATTAAATCTTCAATTAATAGCGGGTGAATATTCCACGCAGGAGAATTTTGGAAAACTGGTCCGTCAAACATTACTCTTTTACTATTTTGAATGCTGACCAAAACTGGACGAAGGAAATCATGAATGGCTTCAAAATCTTCTTTTGTTTTCAAATCTAGACGAATGTTCTGATCAGCACCTTTCGCACCTTTTAAATATTGTTCAGAAGGATACCAACTGTCTTTCTTTTCGTTTAAAACGCCACCAGAAGCTACAAATTTCTTCCATTGTTCGTCTGTTAATTTACTCTTTTTAACTTGTCTCCAAGCTTCACCAGAACCATCCCAAACACCATTTCCAGTAAATGCGATATTCTCTAAGTTTTTTCCATAAATAGGAGAAATACAACGCCAAGTATTTAAACCTTCAAAACTGGTTTCTATAATTGGATATAAAGTTTTGTCTGTAGAGAATTTAATTAAAGCGCCAGTTTGAGCGTGAAGTTCAATATTGCTTTTCAGAATGATAGGCCAGGTCAGCCAGATTCCAGGCGGAATAATTAATTTTCCACCGCCTTTTTTAGAAAGCGCATCAATAGCATCAGCAAAAGCTTTTGTATTTAAAACATAACCGCCATTTACTGCTCCAAAGTCTTTTAAATTTACACTGTAATTCGGAATTACAGGTTCTTGGACTTCAGCCATTTTAAACTCAATATTTTTATAAGTATCAGCAGATTTTTGTGCAGAAACTGTATTGAAACTCAAAGCAAAAGAGGTGAGAGCTACACATAAAAGGGTTTTTCGGTTAGTTTTCATTCGTATTGTATTATAGTTAAAAGTTTTTTTCGGGAAACCAATCCATTATCAAATCAATTTTTTACTCGTTGAATTATTATTCAATAAATAAAATTTTGCATTTTTAATTTGAAATATTTAATGTAATCGATTACACAAATCTATTAAAAAAATAATACGAAATGACAGTTTTATAGACTTTATCACAGATTTTTTGTGAATTTAACTTTTTTTGTTTGCTAAATCAGAAAATAACAGAAAGCCAATTTTTGAAGCATTCGGTCTTAAAGGCAATATTGCAGGAGGGTACAGGATACATGTAATTTTATATTCTTCTAAATTGTCCCTGTTATTTGGTAAAAGTGTTAAAAATACAATTATTTGTAAAAATTATAGCGCTTTAAATAAATGCCTCGTAATTTTAGCTTAAGAAAAAAATCAATACTATAAATAATGCGTTTAATTACTTTCAACAAATTACTAGTCGTTTTTTTGATGATATTCTCGCTTTCGGCAAGTGGAGCTGAAATCTGGGTTTCACCATCGGGAAAAGATTCGAACCTCGGAACAAAATCAAATCCGCTGGCAACGGTTCATATGGCAATACGAAAAGCCAGAGAACTTCGTCGTTTAAAAGATCCATCGATAAAAGACGGAATCCGAATCGTAGTAATGAATGGAACGTATTATTTAAACGAACCATTATTTGTAAGGCCTGAAGATTCTGGAACTGCAGAAAGTCCGACAACAATTGAAGCCGATGTAAATGCAAGACCCATTATAAGCGGTGGAATCGAAATTAAAAACTGGACAAAATCGACAACGGTTATCAACGGACTGAAAAAAGGTGCGGTTTGGGTGGCCGATGCTCCTAAAAAAGCAGGAAGTCTGATTGATTACAGGCAATTATGGGTAAATGGCAAAAAAGCCGTAAGAGCCAAAAATACTGCCGGAACTACAATGGAACGTATTTTATCTTGGAATCACGAAGAACAAACTTGTTGGATTCCGTTTAAAGATAAATCAGTGAAGTACGAACCAGGAATGGAAATGTTTATTGTACAATGGTGGTCAAACGCTAATCTCCGAATCAAAAATATCGAAGTTCAAAAAGACAGTGCCAAACTTTCGTTTGAAGAACCAGAAAGCCGTATTCAAAGCGAGCATCCGTGGCCTGCACCGTGGATTTCTAAAAACAATGGGAATTCAGCTTATTTCTTAAACAATGCTTTTTCGCTTTTAAACGAGCCTGGAGAATGGTATTTGGACAAGAAAAATGCTAAAATCTATTATATTCCGCGAGCTGGAGAAGAAATTAATTCGGCAATTGTAACTGCGCCTGTTTTAGAAAATCTAGTTGAAGTAAAAGGAACAATTGACTCTCCTGTAAGTCATTTTAGATTTAAAGGAATTTCGTTTCAGTATAGCAATTGGCTTCGTCCTTCACAGCAAGGTCATGTGCCGTTGCAGTCAGGTATGTATTTATTGGATGCTTATAAATTGAAACAGCCGGGAACGCCAAATCAGGCAAGTTTAGAAAATCAAGCTTGGGTGGGAAGACCTCGTGCAGCAGTTGAAGTAAATTATGCTAATAATATTCAGTTTGAATCGTGCCGTTTTGAGCATTTGTCTTCGACTGGTTTAGATTTAAATAAAGGAACAAATCACAATACTGTAAAAGGAAATTTATTTAAAGATATTGGCGGAAGTGCCATCAATGTTGGAGTTTTCTCCGAAGAAGCTTTTGAAGCACATTTGCCTTTAATCATAAAAGATGAAAGAGAAATGTGTTCGGATGAAGTGATTTCTGACAATTTAATCACCAACGTAACCAATGAAGATTGGGGAACTCTGGGAATCAGCGCAGGTTTTGTTCGAAATATTACCATTGAACATAACGAAATTTCAGATGTATCCTACTCTGGAATGGCAATGGGCTGGGGTTGGACGCACACGCCTAATGTGATGCAAAACAATAAAATTCTAGGAAATAAAATTCATCATTATGCGAAACATTTGCATGATGTAGCAGGAATTTACACGCTTTCGGCTCAGCCAGGAAGCCGAATCGAAGAAAATTATATTGATAAGGTTTATAACAGTCCGTATGCGCATGATCCGTTTTTATGGTTGTATTTGTATACAGATGAAGGAAGTGAAGGTTTTACAATTAAAAACAACTGGATTGCTGAAAAGAAAATCCTTAAAAATCATAACGGTTCAAAAAGGAAATATTTGGGAGCATAACGATCCGTATGTAAGCACTAAAATAAAAGATGCTGCGGGAATCAGAGCACCTTATAAAGATTTAGAAAAAGAAGTCGTAATCGATGAAAAATGGGGACTGCAGGAAATGCCAAAACCGTATGCGATTGAATTGATAGGTTCTGATTTTGATATAGAAAAAATCAAATCGACTTTGGTTGGTTTTAGAATTGTGGGTCAGGAATTGTACCAATGGAAAAATCATTTGGTGATTTACGGAAAAATGAATCAGCCAGAAAGAACGAAACGAAAACTGGCGGGTGCTTTTCCTTCTTTAGAAATTAAAATCTATGAAGATTTAGTTTACGATTTTCAAAATTTCGAAAGATGTAAAGACTCCAAACCAGCATCAGATTGGGAAAATATTGTTTTAACAGCAAATCTTTCTGCTGATGAAAAGTTGCAAAAAGAATATGTAGAGTATCATAAAACGCAATTCGAAAAATGGCCAGAAGTTGCCAGAGGTTTCTGTAATGCCGATTTTCAGCAATTGCAGGTTTTCAAAAAAGACAGACAATTAATTTTAGTAATCAGTATTCCGAAAGGAGAAAATCTGGATAAACTAAATCCCAAGACAACACAAAATAATCCTCGTGTAGACGAATGGAACGCCTTAATGAAAAAATACCAATCGGGAATTGAAGGCACAAAACCAGATGAAACCTGGATTTTCTTAAACAAAGTAGAAACTAAATAAAAAGAGATAGCCACGAATTCACGAATTATTTTTTTGAAAATCTTTGCGATTATTTTTTCGAATAATTCGAATCAATATTACATCCAGATTGTAAAAAAATAATTCGTGAATTCGTGGCTAAAAAAAAACTAATAATCTAAACTGACCACCAATGTTAAAAATAGCCATTCTAGGACTTGGAGAAGGACGAAGCACAATGTCGGCTGCTATAGAAAGTTCAAAACTAGAACTCGTTAAAATATGCGACCGAAACGAAGAATTGTGTAAACAGCGAGCAAAAGAATTCGATTTTCATTCGTACACAACTAATTACGACGATTTGTTGAATGATGCATCAATTGATATCATTGCGATTTATACGCCAGATCATTTGCACGCACAACATGTGAAACAAGCTTTATTAAGTGGAAAACATGTCGTTTGCACCAAACCGTTTATCGATGATCTTTCGGATGCAAAAGAATTGCTAGAATTAAGCAAATCAACTGGCAAGAAAGTTTTCATTGGGCAAAGCTCTCGTTTCTTCGAACCAGCCAAAAGACAAAGAGCCGATTATGAAGCAGGTTTAATTGGAGATTTAATTACAATTGAAGCCCAATATCACGCCGATCACAGATGGTTTTTAAAGAAAGAATGGTCGCTTTTGCAATCGTTTAAATGGCTGTATGGAGGTTTGAGTCATCCTGTAGATTTCATTAGATGGTATTTGCCGAATATTCAGGAAGTAATGGGCTACGGGATGATTAGCAGTAACGGACAAAATGCAGGATTGAAGAATGAAGATACGATGCATTTTATCTTTAAAGCAACTGATGGTAGAATTGCCCGTGTAAGCGGTGTTTATACTTCGCCGACTCAGCCTGCACAACGCGACAGCGGAATGAGTACAATTCTGCGTGCTACAGAAGGAGCAAGCCAAGCCGATTATCATGAATTGCGTTATGCCGTTACAGACAAAACTGGCGAAGAAAAAGTGATTACTTGGGGCGACAGCACGATAAAATATTATTTCCGTTTTGAAGGACAAAGTCATCACGGCGGAGAATATCAGAATTACTTAGAATATTTTGTAGACAGCATCGAGCAAGGTTTTGAGGCTTATCCAAACATGGAAGAAGGAATTGGAACAGTGGCTTTGTTACAAGCAATGGATAAATCTTTGCAAACTGGAATGCCGGTTAAAATTGCCGATATTCTTAACGAATACGGACTATGAACAGTATCTACGATAAATTAACCACGCTCGATTTTGTAATTGTTGCGGGTTATTTAGTGGCTTTATTAGTCATTGGGTATGTGGTAAGTATGAAACAAAGAAAGAAAAATGAAACGCTTTTTCTGGCAGGAAACTCCTTAAACTGGTACAGCATCGGGTTTAATATGTGGGGAACTAACGTCTGAACCTTCGTCATTACTGGCTTTTGCGAGTATTGGTTACGCTACGGGAATTGTAGCGGGAAATTTCGAATGGTACGCTTTTGTGTTTTTACTGCTTTTGGCAATGGTTTTTGCACCAAGATATATTGCGAGTAAAGTAAGCACTATGCCCGAATATATGGGAAAACGCTATGGCGACAGTACGCAGAATATTTTGGCTTGGTACGCTTTAGTAAAAATATTAGTAAGCTGGCTTTCTTTGGGATTATTCAGCGGAGGCGTTTTAGTGCGTCAGATTTTGGGAATTCCAATGTGGCAGAGTGTTACGGTTCTAGTGATTTTCTCTGGAATATTTACGTTTGCCGGAGGATTAAAAGCAATTGCAAAAGTGAATGTTTTTCAGATGATTCTGCTGATTGTAGTTTCATTGACTTTGTCTTATTTAGGTTTACAAAAACTAGGAGGAATCGATGTTTTAATTGCCAAAACACCTTCAAACTTCTGGAACTTAGTTCGCCCTTCAGATGATGCGCATTATCCGTGGCCTGCTATTTTGTTAGGATATCCTGTAGCAGCTGTTGCTTTTTTCTGTACTGATCAATCGATGGTTCAGAGTGTCTTAGGAGCGAAAAATCTGGAGCAAGGACAATTAGGAGTTAACTTTATTGGATGGCTAAAAGTAATGGCGTTGCCGCTGTTTATTCTTCCCGGAATTTTGTGTTATGCGTTATATCCAGAATTAGGAAGCAATTCTGATTTGGCTTATATGACAATGGTTACGAATCTTTTCCCAAGCGGAATGAACGGTTTGGTAATCTGCGTGATGATTGCAGTTTTGGTGGGAACAATTGGTTCTTCGCTAAATGCTTTAAGCACCGTTTTTACGAATGATATTTATGTAAAGAAAATTAACCCAACAGCGACGATTCAAGATCAAATTAAAATTGGCCGTTTAACAATTGCTGCCGGATGTGTTTTTGCGATTCTGATTGCCGTTGCAATTGATAATATCAAAGGACAGAATTTATTCAACATTTTTCAGGCCGTTTTAGGTTTCTTGGCGCCTCCGTTATCAGTTGTTTTCCTTTTGAGTGTTTTCTGGAAACGAACAACCAAAAAAGCTGTAAATGCAACACTTTCTTGGGGTTCTGCTTTTAGTTTGTTTGTTGGGGTTTTATATTTATGGATTTTCCCGGCTGATAAATATCAAGCCTGGCCTCACTTTTTATTGATTTCGTTTTACATTTTTGCGGTACTTTTAATTACAGCTGTTATTATTTCGTTGACCGATAAAAATCCTGAAGTGAATGTTTCAGATGAAACGGATATTCCTAAAACTAGTAAAAAGGTAAAGCTTTTATTTGGTTTGTTGGGATTGACGATTTTGGCTTTGTATTTGTTTTTTAATGGGAATTGATAAATTCAAAGAATTAAAAATAAATAGTAAAAAGATTACTTTAATTAAAATATTTTGTAGTTTTTGTATTACATTTGTATCGCTTTTTAAACAATGTTTAATGATAAAAATGTAATTATGTCAAAGAGTATAGTAGCGGTTTTAATTTTATCTCTTATTTCTATTCATAAAATTTCTTCACAGAATCAGAAGATTTTTATTACTAGTGTAAAAAAAGGAGACAATAGTGTAGAGTACAATTATACTAAATCAGTATTAGGAAATTATTTTGTAGAGTTTGATTTAGAAAGTGCTACAAATGTTCAAGATCTTTCTGCGTTTAGAAAAACTTACAATTTAAATTTAACGCAAGATTCGGGAACGCTTTTTAAATTAGATCCTATTGATAAAGAAAAACCAATCTATTGTTCCTATACATATAGTTATAAAAAAGGTTCTATAAATCCGCAATTAGATAATTCTATTGTGTACTTTCTTCCATTTAAAGAGAATAAAGTAGTAGCAATATATGAGTCTTTTAGGTTTAATGTAAAACCTGAAATGTGGAAGAACTATGCCGTATATTCTAAAACGAAAGATACTATATGTGCGATGAGAAAAGGTGTAGTAACCGAGATAAGAAAATTTTCAGTTGCAGATAAAGGAAATACCATCTTTAGAACAGAAATTATAGTAGACCATGCAGACGGTTCAAATGCATCTTATATTGGTGTTGATGAAAAATCACTTTCTGTAAAACTTAACGATCAAATCTACCCAGGTTCTGTACTTGGTGTAATGGATAATGTGGTTGATAATGATAACAATCATATTTTTAAATTCAACGTCTATTATTTCTCTGATGAAGAAGTAGAAGGAATAGATGGCAAAAAGGTTAAAATACTTGAAAGATCTGTGATGCCAGTTTTTTATACTGCAGAAGGATATCAAAATTTACGTAGCGATAAGAAGTATACTGTAAAATATAATGATGAAGTTTTTTCTAGAGAAATGACTTCTCAAGAAAAAGAAAAGTACAGTTCAAATAAGAAGTTATTGTAAAACAAAAAAAGCTCTAAAATATTTTAGAGCTTTTTTGTTTTAATATGTAAAATATTTTAGTTTTTAATTTTCTTCTCCAAATTAGGCAAGAACCCAGTAATAACTCCAATCAAAGGCAGAAACGCACAAATCTTAAAGACATATTCAATACTAGTAGCATCGGCAATTTTTCCTAGAATGGCAGAGCCTAAACCTCCCATTCCGAAAGCAAATCCGAAGAAAAGACCCGCTACAAGTCCAACTTTCCCAGGCAATAATTCAGTTGCATAAACTAGAATCGCAGAAAATGCAGAAGAAAGAATTAATCCGATGATTACAGATAAGGTTCCAACCCAGAATAAAGAAACGTAAGGTAACATCAAAGTAAACGGAGCAACACCTAAAATAGAAACCCAGATTACATATTTTCTTCCGTATCGATCTCCAATTGGCCCACCAATTAAGGTTCCTGCAGCAACAGCACCCGAGAACAAGAATAAATACACTTGTGACTGCTGAATCGTAATGTGGAATTTATCTATAAGGAAGAACGTATAATAACTTGTAATACTGCTCATATAGAAATACTTAGAGAAAATCAAAACCAATAAGATAATCAACGAAGCAATTACTCTGTTTTTAGACAAATGATGCGTTTCGATTTGATGAGAAGCTTTATTTGCATTTCTTTCAGATAAATGTGCTGTATACCAAATTGCAATTTTATACAAAGCAAAAACACCAACTAAAGCAATAATACAAAACCAAGCGATATAAGATTGTCCGTGTGGAATAACAATAAAAGCGGCTAATAAAGGTCCGATTGCACTTCCTGCATTTCCTCCTAATTGAAAAATAGACTGCGCCAAACCTCTTTTTCCGCCCGAAGCCAAGTGCGCCACACGTGAAGATTCAGGATGAAAAATCGAAGATCCAATTCCGATTAAACTTACTGATAATAGTAAGTTGACAAAACTCGAAGCGATAGAAACAAAGAAAAGTCCAATCATTGTGAAACACATTCCCACAATCAGTGAATATGGTTTTGAGTTTTTATCGGTATACATTCCCACAAACGGCTGTAAAATAGAGGCAACCATTTGGTACGTCAAAGTAATAATACCAATTTGAGTAAAACTTAAACTGAAATTTTCTTTTAAAAGCGGATAAATTGACGGTACAACAGCCTGTAAAAGATCATTAATTAAATGAGAAAAACTAATGATAAATAAGATCGAATAAGTGGTTTTTTTAACTATGTCAGGATTTGCTTTAATAGTGTCCATGAGATATTTTTTGATTTTTAAATTAGGTTCAAAAACAACAGCTGTATTATTTTTTGCAAAGATTAAAAGAATACTAATGTCAGAATTGCTATATTTGGACAATGAATAACCAGATTCGGACATATCGAATGGCGCAGGAACATGGATACAGACTTGATCCATCGATTCCTGTTATTGGTTATACCGAAATGGTAACCAACGAAATGTGTATTTCCCATTCACATCCAAGAGGTCAGTTGATTTATGCAACTCGTGGCGTGATGAACGTTGTAGTGGGCAATCATATTTGGGTTGTGAATCCGTTGCAGGGCTTGTGGCTTCCAGGCGGAGTAGAACATCAGGTTACTTTTCAGAAAGACGTGAATTACTACAGCGTTTTTATTGATCCGTCTGCAATGGAGGGATTGCCAACAAATAGTTTTTCGTTTGATATTCCGATGTTTTTAAAGCAGTTGGTTTTTAAAATCATTTCTTTTGGAATCGAAGGAAATTTGACTCCACCACAAAAAAGAATCATTGCTGTTTTCTTGGATGAATTGGCTTTAATTGAGCCAAGCGCTACTTTCCTGCCAACAACCAATCACGAAAGACTTCAAAAAGTGGTTGAGATTTTAATGGAAGATATTGCCAGCAAAAACACGATAGAATACTACGCCGAGATTTCTTTTATGAGCACTAGAACGTTATCTCGTTTATTTATTAAAGAATTGGGAATGAATTTCAGCGATTGGCGTACACGTTTAAAATTATTAGAAGCCATAAAGCGTTTGGGCGAAAAGCAATCCATCAAAGAAATAGCCTTCAATTTAGGTTATGAAACTACAAGTGCTTTTATTTATATGTTTAAGAAGCATTTGGGCAAAACGCCTTCTAATTATATTTTAGAAGAGGAAAATGAATCTGATAGAATGATTGCTTAGATTGTTAGACTAAATAAGAACGCGGATAAAACGGATTTACTTCGTAAAGACACGGATTTACACTGATTTTAATTATATCAACGCAACAAGCTTTGTCAAAGTTTAAAACTTTGACAAAGCTATTGAAGATTAGCAAAAGAAAAAATCCGCCTTAATCCGCGTCTTCGCGATAGCGAATCCGTCTCATCATCGTCCCATAAAATTGTAACATCATTTTTTTTAGTACTAAAAAAGTGATAAGCCATAATTTTTCCCTTAAAAAATTATCAAAAAGTAGTGTTTTTTATGAAATAGCAGGATAGTGCAGGTTGTGAAATGTAAAGATAACACTTATCTTTAGTCCCAAAATACACTAACTATGCTAAACCGCTTTTTTATTTTTAAGACTTTACTTCTTTTTGTTGCCCTTTTTTCGTGTTCGTTATCATTTGCCCAGGAAAAGCCAAAAGAAGCGACATGGATCTGGTATCCAGGAGATTTTGAAGTTTGGTTAAGCAATAAAATGCAGGTAAGACGTACAGAACGCGAAGCTGTGTTTCCTCCACTTTGGCAATATTATAGTCCTTATGCTTTGGTCACTTTTCAAACTGAAGTAGATATTCCAAAACCTGACGATGTAAAAATCTTCTCAGAAGTGACCTTTTCAATTACTATTAGATGGCGTTCAAATTTACGGACAGCCAAAATCAATTATAGTTCCTGCCGGAAAACACAAAATTTCTTTTAAAGTGTACAATCAGGAAGTATTGCCTGCTATTTATATTTCTGGTAATTATGTTAAATCTGATGCTTCATGGAAAGTAACCAACGAAGATAAACTTTGGATTGATGAAACTGGAAAAGCGCAGCAATCTGGTACGCCGTGGGTTCCTGTTGGTTCTTGGAATTTTAATTCGCCAGAAAATAAACCTTCTGAGTTTAAACTAACAACGAAACCTTTAAGCGCTAAAAAAACAGAAAAAATAGGATCTGGTCAATTAGTAGATTTTGGCAAAGAAACGTTTGGTTACATTAAAATTCACGGTTTAAAAGGAAAAGGCAAACTAGCATTGTATTATGGCGAATCTCGTGAAGAAGCGCTAGATTCTGCTAAATGCGAAACCTTAGATCATTTATCTTTTGATGGAAAACAGTTTGAAACTTATACACATGATGGCTCGAAAGCATTCCGTTATGTTCAGGTGCAAGCTGATGCAGGAGTAAAATACGATTCTATTTCGATGCTTTATGAATATTTGCCATTAGATTATCGTGGCGCATTCAAATCTTCGGATGAACAATTGAATAAAATTTGGGATGTCTCAGCTTACACGATGCATTTAACTTCTCGTGAGTTTTTTATAGACGGAATTAAACGTGACCGCTGGGTTTGGTCTGGAGACGCTTATCAAAGTTATTTAATGAATTATTATTTGTTCTTTGATTCGGCTTCGGTAGAACGAACGCTTTTAGCCCTTCGCGGAAAAGATCCTGTAACGGCTCACGTAAATATTATAATGGATTATTCGCTATATTGGTTTGTAGGTGTTTACGATTACTACTTACATACTGGTGACACGAAATTCATCAAGACTTTTTATCCAAGAATGAAATCGCTAATGGATTTCTGTTTAGAAAGAAGAAACAAAAACGGATTCCTTGAACCATTAGAAGGCGATTGGGTTTTTATTGACTGGGCAGATGGACTTCCAAAAACAGGAGAAGTTAGTTTTGAACAAATGCTTTTAGCCAGAAGTCTTGAAGCAATGGCCGTTAGTGCAGAAATTGCTGGTAAAACTGAAGATCAAAAACAATATCAAAAATTAGGGAATGATTTAAAAACAAAGCTATTTGATGTGTTTTGGGATAAAAAAGAAAACGTTATGAAACACCAGCGCATCGACGGTAAAATGCAAAATATTGTAACGAGATACGCTAATATGTTTGGTATTTTCTTTAATTATTTTAATGAAGAACAAAAACAAAGTGTAAAAAATAAGGTATTACTAAATAAAGAGGTACTTCAAATCACAACTCCATATATGCGTTTTTATGAATTGGAAGCGTTGTGCGCAATGGGCGAACAAGATTATGTTTTAAAAGAAATGAAGGACTATTGGGGAGGAATGCTAAATGAAGGCGCAACCTCTTTTTGGGAAGAATACAATCCGAACAAAAAGGGAACGGAACATTTAACAATGTACGGTCGTCCTTATGGAAAAAGCCTTTGCCACGCTTGGGGAGCAAGTCCGATTTACTTATTAGGAAAATATTATTTGGGTGTAAAACCAACCGCGCCGGGTTATTCCCAATATGAAATCAAACCAAATTTAGGCGGTTTAAAATGGATGGAAGGAAAAGTGCCAACACCAAACGGAGAAGTTGCGGTATATTGTAATACCAAAGAAATCAAAGTAAAAGCAGGCGAAGGTGAAGGAAAATTGATTTTTGAAAGTTCATCAAAGCCAAAAACAAATTCAGGGACAATTACAGAATTAGCAAAAAATAAATATCAGTTGATTGTAAAACCGAATGTGGAGTATAAAGTGAGTTATAAGGCTTTGTGAGTTATAAGTTATGAGTTATGAGTTATGAGTTATGAGTTATGAGTTATGAGTTATGAGTTATGAGTTATGAGTTATGAGTTATGAGTTATGAGTTATGAGTTATGAGTTATGAGTTATGAGTTATGAGTGATTAGCCGATAGTTTATAACGTTCAGTTTGTCATTCCGAGGAACGAGGAATCACACTCGTAACCACAAAGATTATCACGTCAGTTTTGTCATTTCGACGAAGGAGAAATCTCCACAAGTAGCTCCACACAGAATGTCGCCAATCTTTGTAGAGTTTCTCGCGAAGATTTCTCGTTCCTCGAAATGACAAGATTGAAGAAATTCAGAAGTCAATAAAAAAATAAAACCAATGTTTTCAAAAAATAAAAAATACAATTTTAAATTAAAAGCCATTTTCCTAATGCTGTTAACCGTTTGCATCCAAGCCACAGCACAAACCACCGCATGGAAGCCAGCCTCATTTGAAATTGTAAAATCCAATTACAAAACTTTCAAAACCACTCAATATGCTCATGTATTTTCAGGAAGCAAACACAATATCGTTCGTTTAGCTCCAGAATTGCAAGGATTGACAGGAATTGAACTCCCTTTAGATAAATATAAAAACGGAACTAATGCTCCTTTGCAGTTAAAGTTTAAAGAACAAGTTCAGGTTTTAATTGGAGTTTTTCAGGAAAAGAATGCTGAATATCTTCAAGCTGATAAACTTCAAAATGCCAAATTAATTTTAGAAAACGGAGCTACAATTACAGGTTTACCTCCTGTAAATGTTTATGTGATTTCATTTTCAAAAGGAACTCAAACATTAAATTTTGGAAAAGGATTATTTGCTGTTTTAGGAGTTGTAAAAGCCTCAGAAAAACTTGAACCAAGAAATGCCAATTTTCCGGACGGAAAACTTTGGAACCCAACTTTTATCGTTGAAGGATTTTCAGATGAAAAACCGCTTTTCGAAGTTATCGGCGGAGAAAGTAAACCTGTTATCGATGAAGGAATGTATGGAACAGAAGGTATTCAGGGAGGTTTTGAAGGCGGACGTGTGGTTAAAGTCGGCGATACGTATCATATGTTTCCAACTGAAAGAGCTGGAGAAAAAGGTGTTGATTACTATTATGATCGTGTAAAAACCAAAATAGGACATTGGACAAGTAAAGATGCAATCCATTGGAAAAGACAATCTACCATCTATCAAGCAAGCGGAACTTACGCCGTTACAGAAGATGATAATCCTATGAATGATCGTCGTGCTGCCATTTGGTCTTACATGCCGGTTTTCAATGAAAAAGCAAACAAATGGTACGGTTATTATTTGGCGTATACGGTTAGTAAAGAGATAGAGCCAAATCATTCATTCGGAAGAATTTGGCGTTGTGAATCGACAGTTGAAGGAATCAATGGAATTGGCGAACCGTATAAAGATATGGGAATCATTATGGAACCTGGATTGGATTCTCAGCCTTGGGAAGGACGTCAGGGTGTTGCGTCATTTTTTCCGTATCAAGTAGGCGATAAATACTTCGGATTTTACAGCGGTGCTTACCCGTTTAATTCTTGGGCAGATTATCCGAAGAAATCAGGAAAAGGCTGGTTTGTGGCTTTAGCCGAATCCAAAAGTTTAGAAGGTGCCTTGGTTAAGAATAAACAAAGGTCTGGAACCCATTAAAACCATGCATCCGTTATTCGTAGAAAATCCAATTGTAAGTCAATTACCAAACGGTCTGTACATTGCTATTTTTGACGGAGGTCCAGACGGTTGGGGGCATCATTTACCAAATATGATTGCGTATTCGTTATCAGCTGACGGAATTAATTGGGCAGAAGCGCATTATCTTCCAATAGAAACCAAAGTTGATAAATGGTGGGATATTATGAGAACGCCTTTGTGTTTAATCCCAGAAGGAAATGACGTTTACACAATAGTGTATAATGCAATCGATTTGAAAAGAAGATTTCATCCAACAGGAATGGTAAAAGTAAAACTGAACAAAGATGTGATGGATTCTAAATTAAAAGAGTTGAAGAAATAGAAGAGAGTGGGAAGAAGAAAGATGCAAGAAGCAAGATTTTAGAAAATAGAAAATAGAGTATAGAAAATAGAACTTTGCGACTCTGCGACTTTGCGAGATTAAATCTTTCGAAAACAAAAAAAAACTTAGAGCCTTAGCGCCTTAGTGGCAAAAAAAACATAAAAATGAAAATTAAATATCTAATCCTAACCATTTCAGCACTTGCCCTAACCAGCTGTGCAACTAAATACAAGAAAAGAGAAATTACAGACAGCGTAATGCAGGAGATTTACGAAGAAATCAAAACGCCTTATAAATACGGTTTGGTAATGGTTCCTACCGACAACTCATACAAAATGGATTGTCCGAGTGTATTTAGAAAAGACGGAAAATGGTACATGACGTATTTAATTTATGATGGAAGAGGTTACGAAACTTGGTTGGCAGAAAGCGACAATCTATTAGACTGGAAACATCTAGGAAAGGTAATGTCTTTTTCAGAAAACGAAAAACATTGGGACGTGAACCAAAAAGCAGGATATATTTCGCTGCAAGATCCAACTTGGGGCGGAAGTTACAAATGGGAGAAATACGATGACAAATACTGGATGAGTTATTTTGGCGGAGACAGTAAAGGTTATGAAGCAGGCGTTTTATCAATCGGAATGGCGTATACCAAAGAAGCGCCGACAAAACCGCATGAATTTCAAAGATTAGAAAATCCTGTTTTAACTCCAAAAGACAAAGACGCCAGATGGTGGGACAATAGTACGATGTACAAAAACAGTGTGATTCGTGATAAGGATAAATTGACAGGACATAATTTCATCATGTATTATAACGCCCGTGGCGATAGTATAAATCCGGCTAAAGGTGCAGAACGCATTGCGATGGCGGTTTCAAATGATATGAAAACATGGAAGCGTTATGGCGACAAACCTTTAGTCAATCATCATAAAGGAATCTCAGGAGATGCATATATTCAGCGTATAAACGATACTTGGGTGATGTTCTATTTCGGAGCTTTTTGGACAGGTTGGAATCAAGGCGCTTTTAATCGTTTTGCCGTTTCGAATGATTTAGTAAACTGGACGGACTGGAAAGGCGACGATTTAGTTAAATCTTCTGAACCTTACGATGATATGTTTGCGCATAAATCATTTGTTGTAAAACATAATGGAGTAGTCTATCACTTTTATTGTGCTGTAAATAAAGCAGAACAAAGAGGAATTGCAATTGCAACGTCTAAAGATTTAGGAAAAAGCAAATTGAATTTTGTGGCACCGCCGGAGAAAAAGGTAAAGAAGAATTAAGTATAGAGAATTAAGTATTAAGATTAAATTGTAAGTTTTGAAATTAAGTAAAAAAAATATAATCCATTTTGTTGAACGTTTTTTTAATGAAGGGTTTTTGAAACCATTTTTAAATTCAGATTGTCTGCGTACATCTGTCTTAATACTTAATACTTTTGTCTTAATACTTCCCGTTTTAGGGAATGCCCAATCCGTAACTGGAGAACCAGCGGGAATTCCAGAATTACATAAAAAATATCAGTTTGCACCGTGGGAAGATCCAACAATTACAAGCATCAACAGACAGCCATCGAGAGCGACTGCTTATTCATACGCAAGTGTTGAAGACGCTTTAAAAGGCGACAGAACCAAAAGTAGAATCCAAATGTTAAATGGCGATTGGGATTTTAAATATGCTGTAAATTTAAAAGAAGCTTCAAAAGATTTCTATAAAAATACCGTTTCAGGCTGGGATAAAATCGAAGTCCCTTCAAATTGGGAAATGAAAGGATACGATAATCCGATTTACAAAAGTGCGGTTTATCCTTTTAGACCCATAAATCCACCTTATATTCCTAAAGATTATAATGGAGTTGGTTCTTATCAACGCAGTTTTACTGTTCCTGAAAACTGGAAAGATATGACCGTGACTTTACATTTTGGAGCTGTAAGTTCAGGTTTTGAGGTTTGGCTAAACGGAGAATTTTTAGGCTACGGAGAAGATAGTTTTTTACCATCAGAATTTGATATTACACCTTATTTAAAAGCGGGAGAAAATGTAGTTTCTGTTCGTGTAATTCGTTGGACAGATGGTTCTTATTTAGAAGATCAGGATCACTGGCGTATGAGCGGCATCCAGCGTGAAGTTTTCATTATGGCGGAACCAAAACTGCGCATTCAGGATTTCTTTGTTCAAACCAAATTAGACAAACAATATACAGATGCTATTTTTAAACTGCGACCGAAAGTAGAGAATTTGACAGGAGAAAAAATCAAAGATTATACGATGAATGTTCAATTGTACGATGCCAACAATTCGGCAATGTTCAAAGAACCGCTTCAAAGACCTGTAATTGATTTAATTAACGAAAGTTATCCACGATTGGATAATGTTCGTTTTGGATTCTTCCAAGAAACCATTAAAAATCCAAAAAAATGGAGTTCAGAGGAGCCCAATTTATACACAATGGTCATTTCCATAAAAGATAAAAACGGCAATGTTACCGAAGCCAAAAGCTGTAAAGTTGGTTTCCGTTCAATTGAATTCTCCAAGGAGAACGGAAAAATGCTCATTAACGGAAAAGAAACTTACGTGTATGGCGTAAATCGTCACGATCATCATCCAACAAGAGGAAAAGCGGTTACGAGAGAAGATATCAAACAAGATATTACCACGATTAAAAAGTTCAATTTCAACTTTATACGTACAAGCCATTATCCAAACGATCCTTATTTCTACGAATTATGTGATCAATACGGAATCATGGTTATGGACGAAGCAAATCAGGAAACACACGGAATTGGAGGTAAATTAAGCAACGATCCACTTTGGACAAATGCTTATATGGAACGTATGATCAGAATGGTTGAAAGAGATAAAAACCATCCATCGGTTGTAATGTGGAGTTTGGGTAATGAAGGTGGAAAAGGACCAAATCATTCGGCAATGTCGGGCTGGGTTCACGATTTCGATATTACACGTCCCGTGCATTATGAACCAGCGCAGGGAAATGCCAAATTAGACGGATACATAGATCCGCTTGATCCGGGATACCCAAAAACAATCGATCACGCTTATCGATTCGAAAATCCGCAAGATGATTCGTATGTTGATATGGTCAGTCGTTTTTATCCGGGCGTTTTCACACCGAAATTTTTAGTCGATCAAAAGAAAGACACCAGACCAATTATTTTCGTTGAATATTCTCATGCGATGGGAAATTCAGTTGGAAATTTAAAAGAATTGTGGGATGAATTCCGTTCGCTTCCTAGAGTTATCGGAGGCTGTATTTGGGAATTTAAAGATCAGGGAATCGTAAAATTTGATTCAAGATCTGGTCAGAATTATTTTGCGCACGGAGGAGATTTTGGCGAAAAATACCATGATGGAAACTTCAATACCAAAGGAATTGTAGATTCTAACGGAAAACCAAAAGGTTCGATTTTTGAAAACAAATGGGTATATCAGCCAGCGATTTCGACTTTAAACGGAAGTCAATTAGAAATTAAAAATCGTCAGTCGGTTAAATCATTAGAAGGTTATATTCCGGTTTTAAAAGTGTTGGAAAACGGAAACGTAATCAAAACTCAGATTTTAAAACCATTAAAAGTAGAAGCAGGACAATCAACAACCTTAGATATCAGTTTTTATCTTCCAAAAATGAAAGCTGAAGCCGAATATATTTTAAATATAGAATTCCAGCTTTCGAAAGATGAATTGTGGGCTTCAAAAGGTTACGCTGTCGCGGAAGATCAATTCATATTGAAAAAGAAAGAAGCTGTTTCTCCAGAATCTAAAAAAGAAACACTGAACGTTTCTGAATCAGATTCAGATTTCAAAATCAAAGGAAAAACTTTTGATATTGCGATTGGAAAAGCAAACGGAGCTTTGAGTTCGTATATTTTTAATGGTGAAGAACAAGTTTTTGCACCGTTGCTTCCTAATTTCGTGAGACCATTGACAGACAATGATAAACGCGGATGGAAATCGCAAAAGTTGTTGAAACAATGGTATAAAGCAAAACCAAGATTGGTTAACATTTCAATTGATAAATCGGCTTCTGAAATCAAAATAACAAGCGATTATGAAGTTATAAAAGATAGTGCGAGCGTAAAAGTGGTCTATAATATTTTACCAAACGGATTAATAAAAGTAGATTACAGTTTAAAAGCATCAAATAAATTACCGAACATTCCAAAAATCGGAATGCAGATGGGTGTTCAAAGAAAATTCGACCAGATTTCATGGTATGGAAAAGGAGAGTTAGAAAATTACAGCGACAGAAGTTTTGGTTCGTTTGTTGGGAAATATTCACTTCCAATTAATGATTTTATCGAACATTATCCAAAACCACAAGAAAACGGAAACAGATGCGATGTAAGATGGATGGCATTAAGCACTCCGCAGAAAAACAACGGATTTTTAGTAGTAAACGATACCAAAGTTTTAAGTATGAGCGCATGGCCGTACACACAGGAAAACTTAAGTTCAGCAGGTCACACATACGATTTGAAAGATCCAGGATTTTTAACTGTAAATATTGATTTAATCCAAATGGGAGTAGGAGGAAATGATAGTTGGACGATTGTTGCACAGCCTTTAGAACAATATCAGATTAAATCTGGAAATTACGAGTATAGTTTTTATTTGACGCCTTTCAGCGGTTCAAAAAATCAATTGGAAAATAGTTTGAAGAAATTTAAATATTAGATTTTAAAAATTAACCATATAAGTGATATAAGATAATTCAAGTGTTAGCTTCAATATGAATTCGTATGTTTTATTTTAAAAAATAGTACATATAAGAATAACAAAACAAAAGCTATTTAAGCAAACTTAAATTATCTTATATCACTTATATGGTAAAAAAAATAATAATAATGTTTCAAAAAAAACACCTCTTTTTTATCCTTCTTTTGGCGAGTTTCGTCTCTGCGCAGGAAATCCATAAAAAAGAATCTTTTCAGCCAACATTAGAATCCTCAAGACCTTGGGTGTATTGGTATTGGATGAAATCGGCGTATTCTAAACCCGGAATTACAGCCGATTTAGAAGCTATGAAACAAGCCGGAATTGCAGGAGCTTATTTAATGACTATTAAAGGGCCAGCAAATCCACCATTAATAGATTCGCCAGTTTTACAGTTGACGCCTGAATTTTGGGATATGATTCATTGGGCATTCAAAGAGGCAGATCGTTTAGGGTTAAAACTAGCTTTCCACGGAGCTGACGGATTTGCCGTTGCAGGCGGGCCGTGGATTACACCAGAAATGTCTATGCAGAAAGTAGTCTGGTCAACGACTGAAATTTCAGGTGGAAAAAAAGTGGCACTGAAACTGCCAGTTCCAGAACATTACAAAGACTATTATAAAAACATTGCCACTTTTGCTATTCCAATTAAAGAATACGAAATCACTTCGCAGATGCAACTGCCAAAAGTAACCACATCAAACAATACTGACGCATCGTTTTTGGCTGATCCTAAAAAAGACGAAAACTTCAAGTTTGCCGATGCAGGATGGATTCAGTATGAATTTGCACAGCCTTTTACTTGCAAATCAATTGTAATTGAAACTAAAGGAAGAGATTTTCAGGCGCAACGTCTTATTGTAGAAGTGAGCGATGATGGAGTCAATTTTAGATTCCACGAAAGAATGATCGCACCGCGCCACGGCTGGCAGGATATGGATTTCCCGAATACTCATACGATTACACCAGTAACAGCAAAATATTTTCGATTTGTGTATGATCCAAAAGGAACAGAACCTGGAGCTGAAGATTTGGATTTTGCGAAATGGAAACAGAATCTGAAAGTGAGTAAAATTACACTTTCGAACCAATCAGTGATTAATAATTACGAAGGAAAATCAGGCGCAATTTGGCGTTTGACTCCGCAGACTACCGACAAAGAAATTCCAAACTCTGATACATTCAAAAAATCCGAAATTATCAATATCTCTAATTTTGTTGATGCCGATGGAAACTTAAAGTGGAAAGCGCCAAAAGGGAAATGGAAAATTATCCGAATGGGGCACACTTCTACAGGACATGAAAATGCAACAGGCGGAGCAGGAAAAGGACTGGAAGTAGACAAATTTAATCCAGAATTAATTCGTTTTCAGTTGGATCATTGGTTTGGAGAAGCTGTTCGTTCGGCTGGGCCAGAATTGGCTTCAAAAGTTCTGGAGATTCTTCATTTTGACAGCTGGGAATGTGGAAGCCAAAACTGGTCTTCGGTTTTTCAGGCTGAGTTTAAAAAGAGACGTGGTTATGATATTGTAGAATATCTGCCTGTAATGGCTGGAATTCCGATAGAAAATGCCGATTTTTCAGAGAAAGTTTTATACGATGTTCGAAAAACAATTGCTGATTTAGTAGCTGATAATTTCTACGGAACTGTCGCTCAAATTGCAAAAGAATATAACGTTAAGTTAAGTTCAGAAAACGTTGCGCCAACCATGATGAGTGATGCTTTGCTGCATTATAAATATGTGGATTATCCGGGTGGTGAATTTTGGCTGAAAAGCCCCACACACGACAAACCTTTTGATATGGTCGATGCCATTTCGGGCGGACATATTTACGGAAAAGATATTATTCAGGCTGAGTCTTTTACGGCTTTGCGAATGGATTGGGACGAACACCCAGGAAATTTAAAAACAACAGCAGACCGAAATTACGCTTTAGGAATCAACCGATTATTTTATCACGTTTTTGTGCATAACCCGTGGACGGACAGAAAACCGGGAATGACTTTAGACGATATTGGAACTTTTTTCCAAAGAGACCAAACGTGGTGGAAACCCGGAAAAGCGTGGTTTGATTATTGTCAAAGAGTACAGTTTCAGTTGCAAAAAGGAAAACCTGTAATTGATTTGGCGGTTTTTATTGGCGAAGATTTTCCTTCCCGTTCTTTTGTGCCGGATCGTTTGGTGCCTTTTATTCCGAATGTTTTCGGAAAAGAAAGATTGGAAAGCGAAAAAATCCGTTTAGAAAATGAAGGTCAGCCAACGGCTAAAATGCCAAAAGAAGTGACTTATTCTAAAAATATCACCGATTTATCACAGTGGATTAATCCGTTAAATGGTTATCAATATGATTCTTTCAATGCTGATGTTTTAATCAACAGAGCGAAAGTGGTAAATGGAAAAATTTCGTTTGATGGCGGAATTGAATACGGTGCTTTTTTCTTCCCGGGAAGTCACAAAATGGCACCGAATAAGATTTTATCTTTGGCTTCCGCCGAAAAAATATTGCAATTACTAAACGACGGCGCAACGATTTTTGTGGATGAAAAACCGAACCTTCAGCCAGGAATTAATTCAGAAGTAGATCAAAAGAAATGGCAGAATATAATTGATGAAATTTGGAATAACGCCAATTTATCAACATGGAAAATCGGAAAAGGAACGGTTGTTAAATTGCCTTATTTAGGAAATGATTTTGCTTCCATCGGAATTTCTCAAGATGTTTATTTTCCAAATTTAAACCGAGCTGATTCACAAACATTGGCTTGGACACATCGTAAATCAAAAAGTGAAGATTTATATTTCCTTTCGAATCAAAAGAATGAAAAAAGAGTATTTGATGCTTCTTTTAGAATAGCTGGGAAAGTTCCACAATGGTATAATCCTGTGACAGATCAAACTTCGACTGTAGCCAATTGGAAAATAGAAAACGGAAGAACAATTGTTTCGATAACTTTAGAGGCCAACGAATCTGGTTTTGTGATTTTTAAAGGAGAAACAAAAGAGATTTTGGCTCAAGGAAAATCTTCTGAATTTGAAAAAGTTCAGACTTTAGATGAAAACTGGGAATTACAATTTGATCCAGAATTTAAAGCTCCGAAAGAAGTGGTGAAAACTAACAAACTTTTTGATTGGAGCACTTCAGATAATGATCAGATTAAGTATTATTCAGGAACAGTAGTTTACAAAAAAGAGTTTATTTGGAAAGGAAAAGATACCAATAAAACTTGTTTGGATTTAGGTGAAATTGCAAATATCGCTGAAATCAAAATCAACGGAAAAGATTGTGGAACGCTTTGGACTTTCCCTTTTAAAACTGATATTTCAAAAGCTTTGCAAAAAGGAAAAAATTCAATAGAAATTAGAGTGACAAATACTTGGGCTAATAGACTAATTGGTGATCAAAAATTGCCAAAAGAAGAAAGATTAACTTGGACAACAGCGCCGTTTCGTTTAGAAGGAGAACCTTTGTTGAAAGCGGGATTGTTAGGGCAGGTAATTATTGTAAAAGAAAAATAAAAGTTAGCCACAGATTAAAAGGATTACAAGAATTTTTTTTGACAGAGAAATTATACAATTGTCTCTAGCTAAAGTTTGATCTAATTGAAAAAATATATCGCTCCGCAGGAGCTATTGTATATTGTTATTGTTTTTCTATAAATATTTCGTCCCTCCGGGACTTGCATAAAAGCTCTGGAAGAGCGAAATATTTATAGAAAAGAATGTCTAGAGATTATTTTAGCTCCAGAGGAGCGACATATCTTTAAAGAATAGAAAAAGCATATTAAAGTTCTAAACCAAAGATTAATAATCTAAATAATCCTTTAATCTGTGGCAGAAAAAAAATAAAAAAATGAAAAAATCAATTATTGCATTATTAACGATTTTAGCGAGTCTTCAAATCAATGGCAAAATTAAACTTCCGGCATTGTTTACAGATAATATGATGTTACAGCAAAAATCAAATGCACCCATTTGGGGCTGGGCAGAAAAGAACGCCAACATTGTAATCAAAACTTCTTGGGATTCTAAAACCTACAAGGTAAAAGCAGATGCTTCAGGTAAATGGAAAACAGAATTAAAAACGGTTTCATTTGGTGGCCCATACACAATTGAAGTTTCAGAAGGAAACGAAAAAGTAACTATCAAAAATGTCTTGTTGGGCGAAGTTTGGCTTTGTTCTGGTCAATCTAATATGGAAATGCCGTTGAAAGGATTCCAAGGTCAGCCTGTTAAAAACGGAAACGAAATCATCGTAAGATCAACTAATAAAAACATTCGATTAATCACCATTCCGCGTGCTACGGTTTTAGAACCTTTGCAGGATTTTGAAGGAAAATGGGAAGAAGCTTCTCCAAAATCGACATCCAATTTTAGTGCAACGGCTTGGTATTTTGGTTCGCTTTTGCAGGAAGTTTTAAATGTTCCTGTGGGATTAATTCATGTATCGTATGGAGGTTCAAGTATGGAAGCTTGGATGAATCAGGAAATGCTGAAAGATTTTGCAAGTGCTAAAATTCCGACCACGAAAGAAGAATTGGCAAAAGATCCTAATCGTGTGCCAACGACTTTATTTAACGGAATGCTTTCGCCTGTAATTGGTTACGGAATTAAAGGCTGTATTTGGTATCAGGGCGAATCGAATTACGAAAGAGCAAATGAATACACGGATTTGATGAAGAAAATGGTCAGCAGTTGGAGAACGTTGTGGAATCAGGGAGAATTCCCATTTTATTTTGCTCAGATCGCACCGTTTAATTATGCTTCATTTCATCCAAAAGATTATCAGGAAAAATACAATTCAGCTTATTTGAGAGAGGCACAGTTTAAGGCTTCAAAAGAAATTCCGAATTCAGCAATGGCCGTTTTAATGGACGTTGGAGAAGAAAATAATATTCATCCAATGGATAAAGAAAAAGGCGGAAACCGATTGGCTTTTCAAGCTTTGGCAAGAACGTACGGAATTGAAGGCTTCGAATTCGAAAGTCCGAAATACAAATCAATGGAAATAAAAGACGGTTCGGTTACGGTTTCTTTTGATGATGTTAATAACGGAATTACGTCTTATGATAAAGAAGTTTTAGGTTTTGAAATTGCAGGAGCAGACAAAGTTTTTTATCCGGCTAAAACTGTGGTAAGAAGAAAATCAGTAGTTCTGACTTCGGATAAAGTAAAAAATCCAGTTGCAGTTCGTTATTTATGGAAAGATTTCGCAAAAGCGGAATTGTTTAGTGCAGGAGGATTGCCGGTTTCTTCGTTTAGGACAGACGAATGGTAATTATGAGTTATGAGTTATGAGTTATGAGTTATGAGTTATGAGTTATGAGTTATGAGTTATGAGTTATGAGTTATGAGTTTGACGTCTAGTTTGTCATCCCGAGAGACGAGGGATCACACGCGTAAATCGACAAAGATTGAAGACATTCTGTGCGGAGTTTCTCGTGTGATTTCTCCTTTCAGTCGAAATGACAAAAAATGAGAATAAATCTGCTTAATCAGCTAAATCTGCGAGAGAAAATTAAAAAACAAATACCTACAAGGTTTTGTCCCGAAGCTTCGGGATTGCAGGAAAACGTAAAAATGAAAAATAATATACTATTACTACTTCTCTTCACCACGCTTTGCATCAAAGCGCAAATCCCTACGCTCGATAATTACAGTCAAATTTGGACAACGCAAAGCAACAATTCATCAGAATCTATGCCTTTAGGTGGTGGTGATATTGGTATGAATGTTTGGGTAGAGAAAGGTGATTTGTATTTTTATTTTTCACGAAGCGGAACTTTCGACGAACATAATACTTTATTGAAATTAGGTCGGGTAAAAGTGACTTTAACACCAAATCCGTTTGAAGGTACAGCGGGTTTTCGTCAGGAGCTAAAACTGAAAGACGGATATGTTTTAGTTGGCCAAAATGATACTAAGATTAAACTTTGGGTGGATGTTTTTAAACCGATTATTCATATTGATTTAGAAAGTAAAAATCCGTTGAAAATGACGGCTTCTTATGAAAGTTGGCGTTATCAAAACCGTTATCCAAAAGGAAAAGAAAACAACGCTAATTCTTATAAATGGGCGCCTCAGGGAGAACTTATTACCTATAAAGATTCTATTTCGTTTGAAAATAACGGAGTTAAATTCTATCATAGAAACAGAGAAAATACGGTTTTTGATGTAGCGGTTAAACAGCAGAAAATGGAATCGGTTAAAGCCCAAATGCTGAACCCGATTGCGAATCTGACTTTCGGCGGATTTATGAAAGGTGATAATTTAAAACCTGATGGAACATATTTAGGGAAATACCAGTCGACAGATTTTAAAGGTTTTAATTTAACTAGCATAAAACCATCCAAAAAGCATTCGTTAGAAATTTATTTAAACACCAACCAATCTGATTTGTCTATTTGGAATAATGAACTAAAAAGTCTGATTTCTGCAAACAAAAACACAGCGAAACAATCTGAAAAAAACACTCAAAAATGGTGGAATAATTTCTGGAACCGCAGTTTTATTTTTACACAAAAAAATCAATCGATTGAGAAAGATTCAGTGTATCAAATCGGACAGAATTATCAATTGTTTCGATATATGCTCGGATGCAATGCGTATGGAAAATATCCAACCAAATTCAACGGCGGACTTTTTACGGTTGATCCCGTTTACACGAATAAGGATTTAGATTTTACACCAGATTTCAGAAATTGGGGAGGAGGAACAATGACGGCTCAAAATCAGCGATTGGTTTATTTTCCGATGGTAAAAAGCGGTGATTTTGATATGATGAAATCGCAGTTGGATTATTATTTGAATCTTCAAAAAAATGCTGAATTGCGTAGTAAAGTCTATTGGAAACATAACGGTGCATCATTCACCGAACAATTAGAAAATTTCGGCTTGCCAAATCCAGCAGAATACGAGTGGAAACGTCCCGCAGATTACGATCCGGGAATGGAATACAATGCGTGGCTGGAATACGAATGGGATACCGTTTTGGAATTCTGTCAAATGATGTTGCAGCAGAAAGAATATGCTGGAGAAGACATTCAAAAATACAATCAATTTATTATAAGCTGTCTTCGTTTTTTCGATGAACATTATCAATACTTAGCAAAACAGCGAGGAAGAAAAGCTTTAGATGGAAACGGAAAATTAATTCTTTTTCCAGGTTCGGGAGCGGAAACTTATAAAATGGCAAATAATGCCAACAGTACAATTTCGGCTTTGCAAGTTATTACAGAAAACCTTTTAAACTTTTCAGGAAATCAGTTGTCAAAAGAAGACGTTGAATATTTAAAAGCATTTCAAACGAGAATTCCGCCTTTAAACTTTGGGCAGATTGAAAATCATAAAGTTTTGCTTCCTGCCAAAACATGGGAAAGAATTAATAATTCTGAAGTTCCGCAATTGTATCCCGTTTATCCGTGGGGAATTTACGGCGTTGGAAAACCGGATTTAGAGTCGGCTTTAAATACGTGGAAATACGATCCTGATGCTTTAAAATTTAGAAGTTATATTGGATGGAAACAGGATAATATTTTCTCTGCTCGTTTGGGCTTAACCGAAGAAGCAGCAAAATATAATACACTAAAAATGGCGAATTCAGAAAGACGTTTTCCAGCTTTTTGGGTCTGGGATTTGACTGGGTTCCAGATCATAATTGGGGCGGATCGGGAATGATTGGGATGCAGGAAATGCTTTTGCAGGAAGCAGACGGGAAGATTTACCTTTTTCCAGCTTGGCCAAAAGAATGGAACGTTTATTTTAAATTACATGCCAAACAAAATACTACAATTGAAGCCGAACTCATGAATGGAGAATTGAAGGTTTTAAAAGTAATTCCAGAAGAAAGAAAAAAAGACATTATAAATCTGTTAGGAAAATCTGAAGCAGAGAAAACGAAATTAAACTAACTATTGCCAACTATAATGATAAAGAAATTAATAAGTGCTGCGGTTTTGTCCATGCTTTTGACCACAAATGGACAAGCACAATCAGTTGCAAATACTGATAAACAAGTTGTAAAAGTGGACTTTGACTTTTTTCAAAGAAGACTAGAAGAAGTTCATGACCCAAGTTATGATTCGTGGGTAATTAATGAAGGAAAAGAAGCCGAAAAATCATTTAATAATGTATCATTTAAGTTAAAAGGAAACTTTACTTCAAAATGGTACAAAGTCGGAATGAGTGCTCCACATTACAATAGATTAGGAAGTGATGGATTGGTTACGGCTGAAAATTTAGAATTGAAAATCAGCGGATTGAAAGCTGGCAAACATACACTTTTGACTTTTCATAATGCTTTTGATGTGATTACAGGGAAAACTTTTTCTCCGATCAAAATCTATGTTAACGGAAAACTTCAGGAAACGGTAAATGCGAGTCAGAGAGCCAATGCTAAAATTGATGCTTCAATGGCGTATATTACTTTTAATGCTGAGAAAGGCAAGGATGTAGTTGTTCGTTTTGAAATTGATCCGACTTCTAATCCAGATGTTGTTAAGCAAATTGTGATTAATGGTTTCGAAATTGATACGCCAAACTTGATGAATCAGGCGCGTACTCCTGAACCAAAAAATAGGGACGAACATGTGGAAGTAACTAAAAATGTGATTTTGAAATGGGACGCTCCAAAAAGTGTTGTATCTCATAAGTTGTTTTTTGGTGAAGATAAAAATGCCGTAGAAAACGCAACCGAATCTTCAAAAGAATTTAAAGGAAAACTAACTGAGAAATCGTATTCAGTTTCTGATTTATATTCGGGAACAACGTATTACTGGAGAGTAGATGAAGTGGATAATAAGGGTGAAGTTACATTGGGAAATGTATGGTCGTTTAAACCTGCTCAATTGGCGTTTCCAGGTGCAGAAGGTTACGGACGTTACGCAGTTGGAGGTCGTGGCGGTAAAGTAATTGAAGTAACGAACTTAAATGACGACGGAACCGGGAAGTTTACGTGATGCCATCAATCAGGAAATTGGACCAAGAACGATTGTTTTTACTATTTCAGGAAATATAAAACTGGAATCTAGATTAGTGGCAAATCAGCCGTATATCACTATTGCGGGACAAACTGCTCCGGGTGAAGGAATTACCATTAGCAGAGCTCCAATAGGCTTGACTGGAAATGATGGTGTCATGAGATTTCTAAAAGTTCGAATTGGAGGCGGTAGAACGTTTGACGGAATGGGATTAACGGGTGCAGATTATAGTATTATCGATCACTGCTCTATAAGCTGGACAATTGATGAATCGTTTAGTTCACGAGGAGCGCATCACATTACATTACAGCGAACTTTAATTTCGGAAGCGTTAAATGTTGCGGGACATGGTAAATACGAAGCTGGAAAAATGCATGGCTATGCAGCGACAATTGGAGGTGATATCGGAAGTTTTCATCATAACTTATTGGCACATAATTACGGACGTAACTGGAGTATTGGCGGTGGTTTAAGCGGTGACGGATTCTACACTGGAAGATTGGATATTACAAATAATGTGGTGTACAATTGGGGGAAAAGAGCAACAGACGGCGGTGCAAACGAAGTGAATTTTGTAAATAATTACTATAAACCAGGAGCTTCAACAGCAATTTTTGTGGCGCTGAATGCACAGCATGAAGGCGTTGGAAAAGGTATGCAGCGTTATTATTTTGACGGAAATGTTATGCCTGGTTATTTTGATGAAAAATCTCAGGATAAAGGAAGAAAATTTACTACCACAAATAAAGAGAAAGTGGAGTATGAAACTTTTGTTGACAAACCATTTTTTCCTTCTTACGTAGAAACGCAATCAGCGAAAGCGGCTTATAAAAATGTGCTTTCTGATGTTGGAGCCAATCAGCCATTTTTTGACAAACACGATAATAGAATTATTGATGAAACTTTAAAAGGAACTTTCACCTACAAAGGCAGTAAAAGCGGTTTAGGCGGAATGATTGATAACGAACGAGATGCAGGTGGATGGCCAAACTTTGTATCAGAAACTCGTCCAGCAGACTGGGATACAGATCATGACGGTTTGCCAAACTGGTGGGAAAAAGCTTTTGGGTTAAACGAAAATTCACCAGCTGGAGATTTCTCAGATGCAAATCAAGATACTGATAAAGATGGATTTACACAGTTGGATAATTATTTAGACTGGTTGGCTCAGCCTCATTATTTTGTAAATTCTGGGGAGAAAAAGACTTTAAGTGCTGTAGATTATTTCAAAGGTTATGAAAAGAAACCAGTGTATACTTTCTCAGAGCTTAAAAATGGAAAAGTAGTTTTAAAAGGAAAAGAAATTCAGTTTACAACTGTTGAAAAAGGATTTGCTTCTTTCGTCCTAACCGTAAAAGATGCAGACGGAGATTCAATGAGTAGAACTATTAATTTCTTTGTTAGGTAAAAAGATTTCACGCAGATTCAGCTGATTTAGGCAAATCTGTGCAGATTTTAATTTTAAAGAATAGAAATCAATAAATATCTGCTAAAATCTGCAAGATCTGCGTGAAAAAAAACTCAGAAGAGGAAGATTATAATAGATAAAGAAAAAAAATAAATCAGCGCAATCTGCTAAATCTGCGTGAAAAATTAAGCTCTCGCAGATTTAGCAGATCGGGCAGATAAAATTAATGTCAAAATGAAAAAGAACATCATCATATCATCTTTATTTCTTTCAACCGTAATCTTTGCGCAGAACAAAGGTTTGGTTGCAAATTCAGAAAGTCCTTATTCTAAACTGCAAAGCGTAGGTTTGCAAGATGTAAAATGGACAAACGGTTTCTGGAAAGAACAATTTGATGTAGAAACCAAAAACACATTGCCTTATATGTGGGATTTGTATCATAACGATGAAGTTTCGCATGCTTATAAAAACTTCGAAATCGCAGCAGGTTTAAGCAAAGGAACTTTCAAAGCGACCTTCGTTTCATGATGGCGATTTCTACAAGATTTTTGAAGGAATGGCTGCGACTTATGCCGTAACAAAAGATAAAAAACTAGATGCAGAAATGGATAAAGCCATTGTGCTTTTCGCGAAAGTACAGCGCAAAGACGGTTATATCCATACACCCGTTTTAATCGACGAACGCTGGGGAACTTTAGGCCCAGAAGAAGTAAAAAAACAATTGGGTTTTGAGAAATACAATATGGGACATTTAATGACTGCAGCTTGCATACATTATCGTGCCACAGGAAAAACAAACTTCCTGAATATTGCAAAAGGTGTTGCCGATTTCTTATATGATTTCTACAAAAAAGCTTCACCAGAATTGGCTCGAAATGCCATTTGTCCTTCTCATTATATGGGAATTGTCGAAATGTACAGAACGACTAAAAATCCGAAATATCTGGAACTTGCCAATAATTTAATTGACATTAGAGGAACTACAAATGACGGAACCGATGACAATCAGGACAGAGTTCCGTTTAGACAACAGACAACTGCAATGGGGCACGCTGTAAGAGCCAATTACCTTTACGCTGGAGTTGCCGATTTGTATGCAGAAACAGGAGAAAAGAAATTATTGGATAATTTAGAATCAATTTGGGATGACGTGACGTATCGCAAAATGTACATTACTGGGGGTTGCGGGTCTTTATATGACGGTGTTTCGCCAGACGGAACTTCTTATGATCCAACTGTAGTGCAGAAAATCCATCAGGCTTACGGAAGACCTTTTCAATTGCCAAATGCAACGGCTCATACCGAAACCTGCGCTAATATTGGAAATGTTTTATGGAATTGGAGAATGCTTCAAATTACTGGAGATGCCAAATATGCTGATATTGTAGAATTGGCATTGTATAATAGTGTGCTTTCGGGAATGGATTTAGAAGGAGAAAAATTCCTGTATAATAATCCGCTGAATGTTTCTAATGATTTACCATTTCATCAGCGTTGGGGAAATGAACGCGAAGGTTATATTGCTTTATCTAACTGTTGCGCACCAAACGTAACGAGAACAATTGCTGAAGTTGGAAATTATGCGTACAATATTTCTAAAGAAGGTTTGTATGTAAATTTATACGGAAGTAATCAATTGAAAACAAAATCTTTAAATGGAGAAGAAATCGAAATCGAACAGCAAACCAATTATCCGTGGGACGGAAAAATAACGTTGAAAATTATAAAAGCTCCAAAAGATTTACAGACTTTATTTTTAAGAATTCCAGGTTGGAGTCAGAATGCGGAAGTTTCGGTAAATAATGCAAAGATTACTGATAAAATCGTTTCTGGAACTTATCTGAAATTAAACCAAAAATGGAAAAAAGGAGATGTAATTGAATTGAATCTCCCGATGCCAGTTGAATTAATGGAAGCTAATCCGTTGGTGGAAGAAGTTAAAAATCAGGTTGCTGTGAAAAGACGAACCTTTGGTGTATTGTTTAGAATCTGATCAGCTTCCTGCTAAAATTAGTGTAAATGATGTGGCTTTGAATTTGAAATCAAATTTTGCGACCAACAATTTTACATTGAATAATAGAAATTTAGTAAGCATTGATGCCGAAGCTGTTATAAATTCGAATAATTCTTGGAATAAAACGTTGTACAAACCGCTTTCTTCTAAAGATGCAACAGTAGTTCCAGTAAAATTAATTCCTTATTTTGCATGGGGAAATAAAGGAAAAGGGGAAATGACGGTTTGGATGTCGCATTAATTTTTGGACGCGGATGATACAGATTGCCCTTGGTAAAACGCGGATTTAAACGGATTTCTAATTTTATTGAAATACAATCATCTTTGTCAAAGTTCAAAACTTTGACAAAGATTTTTTGCAGTAACCATAAAGTTTGTCATTTCGACGAAGGAGAAATCTTCGCGAGAAGCTCGACAAAGATTGGTGATTCACTTTGCGGAGTTACTTGCGAAGATTTCTCCTTCGTCGAAATGACAAAAAGTCTCTAACCAAAATATAATAAAATAAAAATATGAAATACATTCTAGCCTTATTTTTAATAGCAACCCTTTCAATATCAGCCCAAACGCTCGATAATAAATTAGCATTAACCGTTGCACAAGATGGTTCTGGAGATTTTAAAACTATTCAAGAAGCGGTGAATAATGTAAAAGATAATTCGGAGAAACGTGTTGTAATTACTATAAAGCCAGGAAAGTATGTTGAGAAATTGGAAATTCCTGTTTCTAAAACGTTCATCACTTTAAAGGGGACGGATAGAAATAAGACGATTATTTCGTTTGATGATTATTCTGGGAAACCGCTTCGGGAACTAAATCCATCAGGTAAAAAAGAATTCGGAACAGGAACTTCGTATTCTTTCATGATCAAAGGAAATGATTGTACGCTTGAAAATCTAACTGTCGAAAATACGGCAGGAAGAGTAGGACAGGCGGTGGCGCTTCACATTAAAGGGGATAGAATTATTGTAAGGAATTGTAATCTTTTAGCCAATCAGGATACGCTTTATTTGTCGGAAGGAAACACTCGAACTTATTTTGAAAACTGTTTTATCAATGGTACAACCGATTTTATTTTCGGCGCTGCCACGGCTTATTTTTATAAATGTACGATTGAAAGTTTAGTCAATTCCTATATTACAGCGGCTTCAACTCCGCAGGGACAAGCCTATGGTTTTGTTTTTGTTGATTGTAAGCTTACCGCAAAAGACAAATCGGTAGATAAAGTATTTCTGGGAAGACCTTGGAGACCTTATGCCCAAACCGTTTTCATTAATACAGATTTAGGTTCGCACATTATTCCAGAAGGTTGGAATGCTTGGATTGATACTCGTTTTCCAGATAAAGATAAAACTGCTTATTATGCAGAATTTGGAAGTAAAGGTTCGAGTGCCAAAGAGTTGTCTCAACGTGTTTCTTGGTCGCATCAGTTAAAAAAAGAGGATGTACAGAAATATAATCTAAATCTAGTTTTTAACGGATGGAATCCAAAAAAATAAACTCATGAAGAAATTTAGATTTTTTACAATAACATTATGTTCAGTTTTGATACTGAGCGCTTTTAGTTTTAAGTCGAAGGTAACAACCATTTATTTAATTGGAGATTCTACCGTTGCCGATTATTCGTTAGAAGAAAATTATCAAACTAAAAAGTTTCCGCAGGTTGGTTGGGGACAGGTTTTTCAGCCTTTTTTTCAAAAAGACAGTTTAAAATTGGTTTCTAATGTTTTAGGCTCTGCCAAAGAAGTAAAAGTAGATGACCGTGCAAAAGGGGGTAGAAGCACGAGGACTTTTTTTCAGGAAGGGCGCTGGGCTTCGGTTTACCAATCACTTCAAAAAGGAGATGTTGTCATGATGCAGTTTGGTCATAATGATGCTTCTGTAGAGAAAACAGAACGTTATGTAAATATTGAAGGTTACAAAGAGTTTCTCCGACTTTTTATTAATCAGACCAAAGAAAAAGGTGCAACACCCATTGTGCTTACTCCAGTTGCTAGAAATTACCCTTGGAAAGATGGAAAACTTTCAAATGTTCATGGGGACTATCCGCAAGCGGCTATTGAGGTTGCAAAGGAATTGAAGGTGAAATATATTGATCTGAATGAACTTTCGATGAATTTCTTCTCTTCAAAAGGCCAAGAATATGTTACTACGAATTACTTTATGAATTTTGAAGCGGGTAAGTTTCCTGCTTTTCCAGATGGACAAAAAGACAATACACATTTTCAAACACAGGGCGGAATTGAAGTTGCCCGATTGGTTTTTAATGCAATGAAGAAATTATAAGTTTATAAAAATAAGGTAAGCCCGCTAATGATAGGATTTAGCGGGCTTTTTTTGCTTTCCATTCATCACAAAAATCAAAAAAAAAAGCTATTTGCAATTTGTTGGTCAGAATTTACGTTTAAAAATATTTTTTTTTAGTAAAAAAATTAAGGATTTTTTTTGAGTACCCTGTATCTATCCTGTATTTGTTTTTGTAAGCTTTTTAATCTAAAAAAAATATACTTATAGTATTTATCTCTATCGTTTTCGTAAAAATTAGTATTTTCTAAGCTATTATCTATCAGCAGTGATAGTAATTAGTTTTGCAGAATATATACTATATGTTTATTTTTGATAACAATCTTATTGTTTTTTAGTCAAAATGAGTTTTTAAATTTTGTTATAAGCAAATATTTGTCTTAAATATTTGGGTTCGTCTATTTTTTCCATTCGTTTTTTATTAATATTGTTTTTTTTGAGTGTTTTTTTTTGAAATAACATGATTAAAACAGGATAGAGCAGGACGGTTCTAATGTGTCATCGTCATATTTTTGGAATATTAAAATAAATGTGTTTTAAACATTTAATAAAATTAATTTAATATCCCATTAAGAAAATTTTGTTAATAGAAGAGGCGCATTAAACATGACTAACTAACAATTAATAACCTAACCAAAAAAAACATTTATGAAACAAGCACTTATAAAAAGATGTAGTTTTCTTTTGTTTGCACTGATGAGTGTATTGAGTTATGCTCAAAATCAAGTTACAGTAACGGGAACCGTTACAGACAATTTAGGTGGACTATTACCTGGAGTTAACGTAACTGAAAAATCTACCAAAAATTCAGTGACAACAGATTACAATGGAAAGTATCAAATTAAAGTTAAAAGCGGAGGGACATTAGTATTTTCTTTCATCGGAATGAAGAAAATAGAAATTCCTCTTAATAATCGTTCTATTGTTAATGCAAAAATGGAAGACGATTTTAATCAATTAGAAAATATTGTTGTAGTTGGTTACGGTAGTCAGAAGAAAAAAGAACTTACGGGAGCGATTGCTACTATTAAGGCAGATGACTTAATGGATTTACCTGTAACCAATTTATCTGATGCATTAAAAGGATTAGTTCCTGGTGTTACTGTTACTAGTGGTACTGGTCGTCCTGGGGATGCAGGATCTGTTCAAATCCGTCAAACTTTTAGTTTATCTAAAGATGGAGGTTTTAGTACACCTTTAATCATCATTGATGATATGATTCAGGTTGATCCAAGTAATGGTAAGCCTACATTGGAGCAATTCAATAGATTAGATCCTTCTGAGATTGAAAGTATTACGGTATTAAAAGATGGTTCTGCTGCAATTTACGGTTCGCGTGCTTCACAAGGAGCAATTGTTGTAAAAACAAAACGTGGTAAAGCTGGTAAAGCAAAGTTTTCATACAATAGTCAATTTGCAATAAATGATGCAGTGAGCCACAGTAAAGTATTGGATGCTTACGAATTTGGAGTTTTTAGCAACAGATTTTTTAAATCTAGAGTAGCTGCACCGGCTGTTATTGATCCGGCTACTATATATTCGGATGCAGAATTGGAGCAAATGAAAGGTTTAAATTATAACTGGTTAAAAGAAGCTTGGAAACCAGCTATTCAGCAAAAACACTCTTTTAATGTGAGTGGAGGTACTGAAGATATTACCTATTTTGCAGGTGCAACTTATTTGACACAAGATGCAAACTTAGGAAATCAAAAATATGATAAATGGAACTTCCGTACAGGTATTAATGCGAAAATTGCTAAGAATTTAGATTTTTCTGCTTCTGTTTCTGGAAACGTTGGAACAGTTGATAAATCATTCACTAAAGCATCATCAAATATTAGTGATGGTAGTTATGCCTCTGCTGCTGGTGGAGAACAGGCAGATTACGGATTCTTGTTACACATGCCACAACACGTGCCTTGGGAAACAAATGTAGATGGTAAAAATTATTATGTTTCTCCATTTCCAAATTCAAACAAAAACTTCGGAAGCGCAAATGCAAACAATAATATTGCAGGATGGAACTATTTTGCCAATTTAAATAATGGTTCACATCAAGTTACAGATGATAATACATTCAATGTAAATGCTTCCTTAAACTATAAATTGGCTGCAGTTAAAGGATTATCTTTCAAAGTTACGTATTCAAGAAATCAAAGTTCAGCTTACACAGAGCAAATTCAATTGCCTTATGATTTAGTTAGAATTAGAGATTATCAACTTCAAGACAAACACTTAGCAAGTGCTGCTAATCCTAGTTTTTATAATGCAACAACAAATCCAACAGGTAGTTATATTTTAGAGACGAATGTAAGAAACTCGAGAGTGTATTATAACAATACAGACGGTAAAAGTACTCAAGGAGATTTCATGATCAACTATGACAGAACTTTTGGAGATCATCAAATTGGAGCCATGGTAGGGGGTGAAGCTTCTGAAGTATACAATACATTTACACGTTTGGCTTATGAGCAAACAGGTAAAGATTATTTAGGAGATTATCGTACAGCTGGTACATTAAGCCTTTCTAATAGCCAGGCTACAAAAGTTGAAGGAGGAACATTGTCTTATTTTGGACGTTTAAATTATAGCTTTAAACAAAAATATTTATTCCAGTTTATTTTACGTAGTGATGCTTCGACAAAATTTGCACCAGAGAATTATTGGGGAACTTTCCCATCTGTTCAAGTGGGTTGGGTAATGTCTAAAGAAAATTGGTTTGAAAAAGGATTGCCTTGGGTAGACTTCTTTAAAATTCGTTACTCTATTGGTAAAACAGGAAAAGATAATATTCAGCCTTGGAGATGGGAGCAATATTATGATCTTATCGTAGACAAAGGTTTTCAGTTTGGAACCTGGTACAGCAACGAGCGGTGGTGGATTTAATGGAAATGGTTTGACTCCTAGAGTAAATCCAAATAGAAATGTAACATGGGACACTACTATAAAAAACAACGTTGGAGTTGATATTAATTTGTTGAAAAACAGATTAAACTTTACTTATGATTTTTATTACGATAAAAATACAGATATGTTAACAGATATGAGCAGTGCTGTAGGTGTGCCAATTTCTGTAGGAGGAGCTTATGCTGAACAAAACTATGGTCAAATTGACGCATGGGGACATGAATTTTCTATTAACTGGAGTGATAAGATAAAAAGTAACATGAGTTACAATATTGGAATCAACTTTAGCTACAATAATAATGAAATCAAAAAATATCCAGATCAAGGAAATCTTGTTCCGTCAAGTAATACGACACGTGTAGGATATTCATCATTTAATCCAGTATGGGGATTTGCAGTTTGGAAAGGAACTTCAACAGGAGATGGTATTTTACGTACAGATGAAGATATTGCAAATTACTGGGCTTATTTAACAGAACGTGCTACAGCAGTTGGAGGAGTGCCAAGATATTTTGATATCAACTCTGTTTCTGGAATGAGAAAAGGATCTTTAGCTTATCAAGATGTTGCTGGACAACTTAATCCAGATGGAACATTAGCACCAGCAGACGGACAAATCATGAAAGAGAATGATTATGTGAAATTGGCCAATAGCAGTAGAACTTACGGTTTTACAACCAATTTAGGTTTTAAATATGAAGGATTCTCTTTGAGAACTCAAATCGCAACTTCTTGGGGAGGAGCTAATTTTGTAGACTTAGTAAATCAAGGTACATCATCTGCAAACAATATGTGGTCTCGTGAAAGTTTCTGGAGAGATATGTATGATGCTGAGGATAATCCAAATGGTAAATATCCAAACGTAGCACAATGGACCTATATGTCTAGCCCATCAGATTTCTGGCAGTTAAACACTTTCCGTTGTTTTGTTAGAAACTTAAGTCTTAACTATGACATCCCTAAGAAAGTTTTTGCAGATACAAAAATTGCTGCTATAACGCTGGGAGTAACAGGTAATAATCTTTGGGATTTATACAATCCTTATCCAGATCATTATAGAAATATGTATGATAATTCTTCTGTAAATTATCCTACACTTAGAACTTGGTCGCTTAATTTTAACGTATCATTCTAATCAAAATTAAAAGAAACTATGAAAACACCATTTAAATATATAACACTATCACTATTGCTTGCTGTAGGTGCTGCTTCTTGTAGTGATGATTTTCTAAAGGATAAGAAAGGTTATGGCTTTTACGATGATACATTCTACCAAACCCAAGAACGTGCACAAGCCTATGTAGACAATCAATATTATGATTTTTATAATGCTTATAAGTCGCCAACTGCTACAATTATTGGTTCTTATACAGATGCAAATTCAAGATTAACAGAAGAGTTAGGTGGAACACAAGATTTTATCAATCCGAACAAAACACTTATAAACTCAGCTGATGCAAGTGGTTATTATGGAGCTAAATTGGCAACTAGTATCAATAACCATCCATACAACAGAATTAGAGAGTGTAATGCCTTTTTAGAAGACATTGATGTAAAAGGTTCTAATTTGGATAAAACATTCCGTGACCAAGCAAAAGGACAGATGTATTACATGCGCGCTATGCAGTACTTTGATCTAATGCGTGTTTATGGAGGAGTTCCTATTGTAACAACTGTTCAAGATGCATCGGCTACTGATGCTTCAATTCAGTTGCCTAGAGCAAAAGTTTCTGAGGTTGTGGCACAAATCGTTAGCGATTTAGATATGGCCGCAAGTTTATTACCTAGTAACTGGGGCGCTGCAGCTTACGGACGTTTTACTAAAGGAGCTGCGATGGCTCAGAAATCTAGAGTACTTTTAACATTTGCAAGCCCTTTATTTAATAAAAATTGGGACGGTTCAAACGAACGTTGGGAAGCGGCTTTGAAAGCAGGATTGGAAGCAGAAGCTCAATTGACTGCTGACGGTTATGGATTATATGGAAGCACTGCAAAACAATGGGAACAAATGTTCTTGATTGATAACGCTTTCTGTTCAGAAGCAATCACAGTACAACTTTGCGGATTTGGTGTTACTTCTCAAGCAATTAATAACTCTTGGGAAAAAGGAATCCGTTTATTGAGTTTAGGTGGAACAGGTGGAGGAGTTGCTGCTCCAAAAGAAATGATTGATTTATTCCCGATGGCAAACGGCAGTAGACCAACTGCTGCAAACGGTTACAATGATTTTACTTTCTTCGTGAATAGAGATCCTAGATTTTACAGAACTTTTGCCTTCTCTGGTTCTAAATGGGGAAGCAAAGAAACTCCAAATAGTGTTCTTTGGGCTTACCGCTGGTTAGATGGTTCAAATAAAGCAGGGTTTTCAGATGGGAATACTGCAATATCAAGTCCAGCATTCGTAAGAAAAATGACGAATACTGCGGCTAGTAAAGAAACAAACTTCCAGTATTCTGGTACAGATATTTTTGAATACCGTTATGCTGAATTATTATTAAACATTGCAGAATGTTATGCTGCTTTAGGTCAAACTAGTAACACTATAGCTTATTTAGGAAGAATTAGAAATCGTGTTGGTATTCCTTCAGCAAACAATTACGGAATTGGAACCCTTTCTGATAAGTATCAAGCAATTGAAGCAGTTTTATATGAGCGTAGAGTAGAGTTGGCTTACGAAGGAAAACGTTTTTGGGATGTTCAAAGATGGATGTTATATGATAACGAAGTATTGCCTGGAGTTACAGGAGGTACTGTAAGTAAATTAGGTTTAACACCAATTAACGGAACAAAACGTACTGGTAACTTTTTACAATATAGAGTTTCAACATCTTCAGCAACTACAGATCCTTTGGCTAGTGCTCGTGCAAATGTAGTAGCAGATCCAGATGCGGCAAATTTCCAAGCTCAATTAGCAACATTGGCAACATTTTATAATACAAACTTTATCCGTACAGCATTAGTTACGCCTATGGATAACTTTAATGGAGCGCCGGTTAATATCAAATTCAATCCTAACTATTATATTAATGGTTTAAATACAACGGCTTTAACTGCAAATCCGTGGCTATTACAAACCATTGGTTGGAATGATAACTTTGGTGGACTAGGCACTTTCAATTATCAAGAATAGATTTTTATTAAAAAACAGAAATATTACAAAGCTTTTCACCTGTATTCGTCAAAAGATACAGGTGATTTGTTTAAAAAGAATTACCACAACTACAAATTAACATGAAAAATTCCGCATTATTTATCGCATCATCTCTGCTTTTTTTAGGAAGTGCAAAATGTTTTGCACAATATCCGAAGATAAGTCCAGAAGTTCAGGCTCAAGAAAAAGCAATTAAAGAAGAAGCTCAAAGACTTTCTGATGAAGCTTGGACAAAAGCTTTAGTTGTTATTGAAGAAGAAGCAAAACAAGGAAAACCATATATTCCGTGGGCAGCAAGACCAACCGATTTACCTCAGGCAGAAATTCCTGCTTTTCCAGGTGCTGAAGGTGGCGGAATGTACACATTTGGAGGACGTGGCGGAAAAGTGTATACGGTAACAAGTCTTGAAGACCGCGAGCCAGGAACTTTACGTGAAGCTTGTGAACAAGGAGGAGCGAGAATAGTGGTATTTAACGTTGCTGGAATTATCAGATTAAAAAGTCCGTTGATTATTCGTGCACCTTACATTACAATTGCGGGACAAACAGCTCCTGGCGATGGTGTTTGTATTGCTGGAGAATCAACTTGGATTGATACGCATGATGTAATTATCAGACACGTACGTTTCCGTCGTGGAGAAACTTTTGTAGGCCGTCGTGATGATGCAATCGGAGGAAATCCTGTTGGAAACATCATGATCGATCACGTTTCTGCAACTTGGGGATTAGACGAAAATATGTCAATCTACAGACATATGTACAATCCAGGGCCAGGTTACCCAGACATTAAAGTGGGAACTGTAAATATTACCATCCAAAACAGTTTATTCGGAGAAGCTCTTGATACTTACAATCACGCTTTCGGAAGTACTTTAGGTGGAGAAAACTGTTCTTTCATGAGAAATATGTGGGCTAATAATGCAGGAAGAAATCCTTCTATTGGTTGGAACGGAATTTTCAATTTTGTAAATAACGTAGTTTTCAACTGGTACAACAGATCTACAGATGGAGGCGATTATACTGCTAATTACAACATCATCAACAACTTCTACAAACCAGGACCAGTTACCGATTTGACACAGCCAATCAGCTATAGAATTTTAAAACCAGAATCTGGAAGAAGTAAATTGCCTTATGTGGTTTTCGGAAGAGCTTACGTAAACGGAAATATTATTGACGGAAACGAAAAAGTGACTAAAGACAACTGGGATGGAGGTATTCAGCTAGAGAATAAAAAAGGAGAATTAATGACTTACGATGAAGCAAAAGAATACTTTGCTAAAATGAAAGCAGCTAAACCTTTTCCAATGCCATGGTTCCGTCCATTCATGAAAGCAGACGAAGCATACGAATTTGTTCTTAAAAATGTTGGAGCAACGCTGCCAATTAGAGATAAAGTAGACGAAAGAATCGTAAGAACTGTAAAAACTGGAGTTCCAGAATATGCAAAAGGACTAGAGAAAAAGACTTTCTACCAATTCGAACACAGACGTTTACCGATGGATTCGTATAAAAAAGGCATTATCACTGATATTTCTCAAGTTGGAGGATATCCAGAATACAAAGGAAAACCTTATGTAGACACTGACAAAGACGGAATTCCAGATGCATGGGAGAAAAAATACGGTTTAAATCCGAACGATCCATCTGATGCGCAAGGAGACTTAAATGGAGATGGATATACCAATATCGAAGATTACATCAACGGTGTAAATCCTGCGATAAAAGTAGACTGGAAAGATTTGGCTAATAATAAAGAAACATTAGTTAGACCTTTATTAGATTTAAAATAGGAACAATTTTTGAAAACATTCCTGTTTTTAAAAAGCAGGAATGTTTTTAAAAAAGAGCCTGAAAGGCTCAAAGCACTAAAATAGGACAACGTCCTATGTATAGAATAATGAAAGAAAAAAGCCCTGAAAGGGCGAAAGCAATTAATTAAATATAGACAAAGGCTTGCGCCCTTTCAGGGCTCTGTCTACATGATTTGTGAGTCATAGGATTTTATCCTATGGTGTTGCTTAAAGGCCGTTGGCCTTATGATTGAGTTAAAAAAAATAACTAAAAAAAGAAAGACAATGGCACTAAATAGAATAAATGCTGGTTTATTATCGTTGGTTTTTGCATTTTCAAGTTTAAATGCACAACAGCATTTAGATCCTGAATATGTAAAGGTTACCAATGAAAGAGCGGCAAAAATCGTTACCAAATTAGATTTGAAAAACGAAGCAAAAGAGAAAGCAGTTTCAAATATTATCGCACAGCAATTCAGAGATTTGACTGAAATTCAGGATGGAAGAGATGCTGAAATCAAAAAAGTAAAGGAAGATACTTCTTTAGCAAAAGAAAAGCAAAACGAGAAAATTGATAAACTGAAAGCAAAAGCTGACGAATCAATTGCAAAACTGCATAAATCTTACATCAAAAAATTAAGTAAAGAATTATCGGAAGATAAAATCACTGAAGTAAAAGACGGAATGACTTATGGCGTGCTTCCTATCACAGTTGCAGGTTACAATGATATGCTTCCAAATTTAACAGCAGAACAAAAAGACTACATCTACAAAGCTTTAGTTGAAGCTAGAGAACATGCAATGGATGCCGGTTCATCTAAAGAAAAACACGGCTGGTTTGGTAAATACAAAGGAAGAATTAACAACTATTTATCAAAACAAGGTTATGATTTAAACAAAGAAAGTGCCGACTGGCATAAGCGTATAGAAGAAAGAGAGAAGAGTAAAACAAAAGATTCTACTGCAAAAGAATAATCTCTTAAAAACTAACTACTATTAACTACACCACAGAATTCAATGCAAAATATTTTTCCCAACCATACTTTAAAGAGAACATTTATGGCGTTGTCATTTTGTTCTCTTGTATCATCGGCATATGCGCAATATCCTGTAATTCCAAAACCTGTTCAAGAAAAAGCAGATGCTATTTTAGCTGACGAAGAAAAAAGACTGAGCGAAATTTGGAATGCTAATCTTCACATCATCAAAGAAGAGGCAAAACAAGGAAAACCGTATTTGCCTTGGGCATCTTATCCAAAAGATTTTGTTTTGGCAGATATTCCTGCTTTTCCAGGTGCTGAAGGCGGTGGCGCATATACACAAGGAGGTCGTGGCGGAAAAATATTTGTAGTTACGAGTTTAGAAGATAGCGGAAAAGGAACTTTCCGTGAAGCTTGCGAAGCAGTTGGGGCGAGAACAATAGTTTTCAACGTTTCCGGAATTATTCAATTGAAAAAAAGAATCAGCATGCGTGCGCCTTACGTGACCATTGCTGGGCAAACAGCTCCAGGTGACGGAATTTGCATTGCTGGAGAAACTTTAGAAATTGATACTCATGACGTTATTATTCGTCATATGCGTTTTAGACGTGGTGCAACTGAGGTAACAAGAAGAGATGACGCTTTGGGTGGAAATCCAATGGGAAATATTATTGTAGATCACTGTTCGGTAAGCTGGGGATTAGACGAAAATATTTCTTTATACAGACATCAATTTGCAGCTAATGCAAAATCAAAACTGGAAAAATTACCAGCTTGTAATATCACGATTCAAAACACTATTTCATCAGAAGGTTTGGATACTTATAATCATGCTTTCGGAAGTACAATTGGCGGATTAAATAGTACTTTTATGCGCAATTTATGGGCTGACAACATTTCTAGAAATGCTTCTATCGGAATGTATGGCGACTTTAATTTTGTGAATAACGTAGTATTCAATTGGTGGAATCGTACGTTGGACGGCGGTGATTATCGTTCGATGTTAAACATCATCAACAACTATTTCAAACCTGGTCCGAATAACGCCACAAAACGAACCTATTTCGCATAGAATTGTGAAACCGGAATCAGGTTATATTGAACCAAAACAATACGGAAGAGCTTATGTTTCAGGAAACTTTATTGTTGGTTCTCCTGAAGTTACAGCTGATAACTGGAATGGCGGAGTACAATTAGAAAACCTTCCAGAAGCAGAAACAAAAGAATTTTTAGCAGCTATCAAACAGCCAAAACCTTTCTCGATGCCAAAATTCAATATCATGTCGGCAGAAGAAGCTTATGATTTTGTTTTAACGAATGTTGGAGCTACAATTCCGAAAAGAGATGCTGTTGACGAAAGAATTATCAAGCAGGTTAAAACTGGAAAAATCGAAGTTAAAGATGGTTTAGAAAATTCAATTGGAAAAGAATATATCAAAAGAAGATTACCTGCAGACTCTTATAAAAAAGGAATTATAACACATCCTGACCAAGTTGGCGGATATCCGACTTACAAAGGAAAAGCCTATAAAGATTCTGATAATGACGGAATTCCAGATGCTTGGGAGAAGAAATTTGGTTTAAATCCAAATGATGCTTCAGACGCTAATAAAGACTCAAACGGAGACGGATATACGAACATCGAAAAATATTTTAACGGAATCGATCCAAAGGGCAAAACAGATTGGACCAAAATCGAAAATAATACGGATACTTTGGCGAAGCTGAAATCATTATTACAATAGTTAAGTATTCTCAACGCAAACCTGACAGGTTTTTAAAACCTGTCAGGTTTAATAACACAAAGAATATCCATCTAGTTTGTCATTTCGACGAAGGAGACCCGAGCGATAGCGAATAGGCGAAGCAAATCTCCACAAGAAACTCCGTAAAGTATATCAATCTTTGTCGATTTAGCAACGAAGATTTCTCCTTCGTCGAAATGACAAGATTGTGGAAATTTAAAATATAAAGACAAACCTAAAAATTATATGAGCATATATTACTCATATGGTTTAATTTTAAAGTCTAAAAAAATAATAAGGTGAATTTTATCCATTTAAAAAATACAATCTCCCTTCAAAAAGATAAAATAGTTTTGTCTGGTTTGGCGATGCTTTTCAGTATAAACATCACAGCCCAAAACAATTTCCCAGATATCATCAAAACCAAAGAAGGAAAACTTTCTTTTACAGCAGATAATCAAGGAAATCAAATCCCTGATTTTTCTTTTGCAGGATACAGAAACTCAGAAGTTGCCATTCCGAATCTAGACAACAAAATTTTTGTTTCTATACAAGATGAAGATGCAACGCAGAAAATCCAAAACGCAATTGATTATGTCAGTGCATTAAAACCTGACAAATCAGGATTTCGTGGAGCAGTTTTGTTAGACAAAGGAATTTTCAAAATCAGCGGAACTTTATACATTAGAAAATCAGGAGTAGTTTTAAGAGGAAGCGGAAATTCCGAAAACGGAACCGTACTTTTAGGAACAGGTTTAGAAAGAGAAGCTTTAATTAGAATTTTAGGTGTAAATGATAAAGTGTATAAAGATTCATTTGAATTCGCTAACGCATACACACCACTTGGAACTCAGAAAATCCAATTAAAAAATACTTCAAAATTAAAGGTTGGAGACGAAATTGAAATCAGCAAACCTTTAACGGATAATTTCATTAAAGAAGTAAACATGCAGGATTTCGGTGGAGAAACTTCATGGATTGGCTGGAAAAAAGGAGACTGGATTACCACTTGGAATCGTGTCGTTACCAAAATTAACGGAAACGAAGTAACTGTAAATGCTCCAATCACAATGTCTTTGGATGATGTTTTCGGAACTTCAAAATTAACCGTTTATTCATGGCAAGGAAGAACTGAAAATAACGGAATTGAAAATATCTTAATAAAATCAACCTACAATCCTTCAAATTTAAAAGACGAAGAACATAGATGGCAGGGAATAAGCATTGAAAACACTAGAAATGCTTGGGTAAAACAAGTGAATTTCAAACATTTTGCAGGTGGAGCCGTTACTGTTTTAAAAACAAGTCAGCAAATTACGGTTGAAGATTGTATCGCTACAGAACCAATTTCAGAAATCGCTTCATTCAGAAGACATACGTTTTATACCGAAGGTCAGCAGACTTTGTTCCAACGTTGTTATTCAGAATTTGGATATCATGATTTCGCTGTAGGCGGATTCGGAACAACTGGTCCAAATGCGTTTGTTCAGTGCGAATCACATTTACCATTCGAAAACAGCGGTGCAATCGGAAGCTGGGCAACAGGAGTTTTATTTGACATTGCCAATATCGACGGAAAAGCACTAAGTTATAATAACAGAGAACAAGGCGGAAGAGGAGCAGGATGGACAGCTGCGAATTCTGTAATCTGGGAATCATCGGCATCAAAAGTAGAATGTTATAGTCCGCCAACAGCACAAAACTGGGCTTTTGGAGTTTGGGGACAATTTGGAGGAAACGGACATTGGAAAAACGTAAATGAACATATCAGTCCAAGAAGTTTATTCTACACACAACTTGAAGCCAGATTAGGAAAACTTCCAATTCAGCCTTTTATCTATGATTTAGGTTCAGAAGCTTCTTCAAGTCCAAGTATCGAAGTCGCTGCAGAACTGACTAAAAACGCTGCTACAACGGCAAAAAGTTTACAAGAATTGATTGCAGAAGCTTCAAAAGCAAATCCGATTAATACAGATAGTAAAGGTTTAAAAAATGCAAACGATTTAAAAGTTGCTTCAAATAAAACAGAAAAATCAGATTCAAAAGTAACAACTCAAAATGGCTGGTTAACTTTTGAAGGAAAAGTAATTGCCGGAAAACAAACCAATGTCGCATGGTGGAGAGGCGATTTAACCGATGATTTCGTAAACAAATCAACACCACACATTACTCGTTTTGTACCTGGAAGAACTGGAAACGGATTGACCGATAAAGTACAGGAAACAGTAGATTATTTAACTAAAAACAATATCGTTGCTTTAGAACACAATTATGGTTTGTGGTATGACAGAAGAATGGACGATCACGAACGTGTTCGCCGAATCGACGCTGATGTATGGCCACCATTTTACGAACAGCCTTTTGCCAGAAGCGGACAAGATCTAGCTTGGGATCATTTGAGTAAATACGATTTAACAAAATTCAACGATTGGTATTGGAGCCGTTTAGCGCAGTTTGCAACGCTGGCAGAACCAAACGGACAATTGTTAATCAATCAGCAATATTTTCAGCATAATATTTTAGAAGCCGGAGCGCATTGGGCAAGTTCACCTTGGCGTTCAGCAAATAATATCAACAGTACAGGATTTCCTGAGCCACCGCCTTACGCAGGAGACAAACGTATTTTTATGGCAGAGCAGTTTTATGATATTACGAATGCTCAAAGAAGAAAATTACACGAAGGTTTCATCAGAAAATCATTTGAAAACTTTCAAGAAAACAGCAACGTAATTCAGTTAACAAGCGCCGAATATACAGGTCCGCTTCATTTTATGGAATTCTGGCTAGACCAAGCCCAAAAGTGGAAAGACGAAACACGCAAAAAAGGTTTAGTTGGTTTAAGCGCCACAAAAGACGTTCAGGATGCTATTTTAAATGATACTAAAAGAAATAAAACCGTTGATGTAATCGACATTCGTTATTGGTATTACAAAGAAGATGGTTCGGCTTATGCTCCACAAGGAGGCGTAAATTTAGCGCCAAGACAACACGCCAGAAAACTAAAAACTGGAAAAGAAACCGACAATCAAGTTTATCGCGCCGTTCGTGAATACAGAGAAAAATATCCGGATAAAGTCGTTTTATATTCAACAGATGGTTCGTCAAGATTTGGATGGCCAGCTTTAATGGCGGGAGCTTCCTTGCCAAACATTCCAAAAATCGAATTATCACAGTTTTATGCCGCTTTAAGCGAAATGAAATTAGTTGACGGAAATACGTTTTCAGACAATTTTTGGAAGTTAGAAAACAAAGGAAAAAGCTATCTTTTTTACTTGAAAAACGACCAAGATATCACAATCGATTTAGCAAACGAAAAAGGAACATTTGAAGTATTTGCAATCAACGCAACAACAGGAAATATAACGAAAAAAGCCAACATCAGCGGAGGAAAACAAGTGACAATTCCACAAGTTGAAATAAAAGAAAAAGTGCTTTTTATAGTGAAAAAATAAAAGTTTAATAGCCACGAATTCACGAATTAATTTTGAGAAGAATTAATCTGATTAATTACCCAAATCTGCAAGAGAAAAATTTCACGCAGATTTTAAAAAGATTTAAGCAGATTCAGCAGATTTTTTAAAATTCTGATCTGCGCAAATCAGCTAAAATCAGCAAAATCTGCGTGAAATAAAACATAAAGATTATAAAAAGAATAATTCGTGAATTCGTGGCAAACAAACCTAAAAAACATAAATTCAAAAACAAACCAAAATGAATCTGAAAATTAAATCTTTATACGCTCTTTGTATAAGCTTTATGTTTACAGCACAAAGCGGATTTTCGCAATCTGCCAAAACAAAAGCATCTCTGCCTCAAATCAAAGTATCTAAAAATCAGCATTATTTTGTTACCGAAAACGAAAAACCATTTTTCTGGTTGGGCGACACAGGCTGGCTGGCATTCGGGAAACTAGACAGAGCAGGAGTAGAGAAATATTTCAAAGACAGAAAAGACAAAGGATTTAATGTCGTTCAGGTAATGGTTTTGCACAACATCAATGCCGTTAACGTGTATGGTGATACCGCTTTAATTAACGAAGACGTTTCAAAACCTTTGCTTACAGCGGGAAATGATTTCAAAGATGCAAAGCAATACGATTACTGGGATCATGTAGATTACACTTTAGACGTGGCTCAGAAAAATGGAATTTATTTAGCCATGGTTCCAGTTTGGGGAACCAACGTTTCAAAAGGAAATAAAGTAAGCAAAGAACAGGCAATTGAATATGCCCAGTTCTTAGCTAACCGATATAAAAACAGAACCAACGTAATTTGGTTAAACGGAGGAGATACTCACGGGAACGAATTTCAGGACATCTGGAATGCTATCGGAAACACTTTAAAAACAAATAATCCAAATCAGTTAGTGACTTTCCACCCGTTTGGAAGAACCGATTCTTCAGAGAATTTCCACAACGAAAAATGGCTGGATTTCAATATGTTCCAGTCCGGACACAGAAGATACGATCAGGATTCATCAAAAACGAATTTCAAAGAAGACAATTACAAATTCGTTCTAAGAGATTTCGAATTAAAACCAACAAAACCAGCACTTGACGGAGAACCATCTTATGAAGGAATTCCACATGGTTTACACGATACTCTACAGCCAAAATGGACAGCAAGCGATGTTCGCCGTTACGGATATTGGTCGGTTTTATCAGGTGGTGCAGGTTATACGTACGGACACAACGCTGTAATGCAGATGTTCAGAAAAGGCGACAAACCAGCTTACGGAAACAAAGAATTATGGACATCGGCCATCAATGCACCTGGAGCAAAACAAATGGTTTATATTAAGAAATTAATGGAAGAATTACCATTTTTAGAAGGAACTCCAGATGTTTCTTTAGTGGTGAATCAAGGTGAGAAATACGATTATATTCCAGCGATAAGAGGCGAAAAATACGCTTTATTATACACTTACAATGGAAGAATAATAGAAGTAAAACTAGGAAAAATTTCAGGAGATAAATTCGAAGCAACTTGGTACAATCCAAGAAATGGAAAGAAAACTAAAATCGGAACATTTGATAATAAAGGAACTCAAAACTTTCAACCAGAAGGTAAAAGAGAAGATGGCAATGATTGGATTTTGATTTTGAGATCGAAATAAGAATAGTCTAGAATTGTCTTCCTGAGCGAAGTCGAAGGAACGCAACGATTGAACATATTATTTGATATTGCATGCGTCCTTCGACTTCGCTTAGGGTGACAAAAATGAGAATAAAATATTTCACGCAGATTTAAAATGATTTAAGCAGATTCTGCAGATATTTTAAAATATAAATCTGCGTTGATCTGCCATCCCGATAGCTATCGGGAGCGTGAAACCAAAAACACAACTATGAAAAATATACTAATAACACTCTGCTTCATTCTCGGATTAAACACCACTTTCGCAAACGACGGCTGGTTGAATATCTTAAAAGAAGGCGGAAACAACAAAGGAATAAAATGTACTCAAGCCATTCAAAATGCCATTGAAAAAGCATCTAAAAACGGCGGAGGAACGATCTTTTTTCCTGCTGGAGAATATTTAACAGGAGCTCTTACATTAAGAAGCAATATCACGATTCATCTAGATTCAGGAGCGCTTTTGAAATTTTCAGAAAATTTTGATGATTTTCTGCCATACGTGGAAATGCGTTACGAAGGAATTGTAATGAAGAGTTTCCAACCTTTATTTTATGCAAAAGACGTTGAAAATATTACCATAACAGGAAGAGGCATAATAGACGGACAAGGAAAAGCGTGGTGGAATGAAGTATACCGAATTGAAACTGCAAAAGAGCCTTTGCCACCAACAAAATACCAAACCATGTGGGAAGAGCAAAATAAAGGCCTTTACACAGAACCCTATTACAAAAGAACGGTTGACAAGAAATTCTTCAGACCTTCTTTCTTTCAGGCTTACAACTGCAAAAATATTTTAATCGAAGGTGTTACCTTTCAAAATTCACCTTTCTGGACAATTAACCCAGAATTCTGTGATAATGTAACCGTAACTGGAATTTCGATTTTTAATCCACATTCGCCAAATACAGATGGGATTAATCCTTCTTCGTGTACCAATGTACATATTTCAAACTGCCATATCAGCGTTGGAGACGATTGTATTACCATCAAATCAGGAAGAGACGGCGACGGACGTAAATACGGAAAAGCAACAGAAAACGTAACCATTACAAACTGTACAATGCTTAGCGGTCACGGTGGAGTGGTTATTGGTAGCGAAATGTCGGGTGGAATCAAAAAAATCACAATATCCAACTGTGTTTTTGACGGAACAGATCGCGGAATCCGTATCAAGTCAGCTCGCGGAAGAGGCGGAGTTGTAGAAGATATTCGCGTCGATAATATCGTCATGAAAAATATCAAAGAAGAAGCTATCGTTTTGAGTCTTTTCTACGATAAAGGAACTCAGGTTGAACCTGTAACCGAAAAAACGCCAATTTTCAGGAACATCCACATGAGCAATATTACGGCTTCAAACGTAAACAAAGCTGGACAGATTCTGGGAATTACCGAAATGCCAATTCAAAACATCACTTTCTCAAACATCAATATGGACGGAAAAGAAGGTTTTACAGTAAGTACGGCCACAGATCTAGAATTTCATGATGTAAAAGTAAATTCAACCGTTGGTTCTTCTTTCAAAATTTCCGATTCAAAAAATATCATTTTAGATAATGTTGGATCTTCAACAGCTATAAAAGGAGTTCCGGTTATTAAATTAGATAATGTTTCGAATGCGTTAATCAACAATAATTTTCCATTCAACCCAACCGATATTTTTATTGAAGCCGATGGAAAAGACACTAAAAATATTTTCCTGAAAAATAATGTTTTAAACAACGTTACAACGAAAATCAAAAAAGGCGCTTCTTTAGATAAAAAAGCAATTACAGAATAAAAATCGGTGAGCCCACTTTGTCAAAGTTTCAAACTTTAACAAAGTTTAAACGGAACATAACATGAAAAAAATATTCATCATAGTAATCCTTTCACTTTTTGCCATAACTTATGGACAGAAAAAGAAAGATTTATATCTTTTTACGTCGTTTAGAGAGCCTGCAACTGAAGGTCTATATTTGGCGTACAGCGAAGACGGTTATAACTGGAAAGGATTAGAAGGATCGTTTTTAAAACCCGAAATCGGAGCCAGCAAAATCATGCGTGATCCGTCCATCACAAAAGGTGCAGACGGAACCTATCACATGGTTTGGACAACGGATTGGAAAGGTGGAAATGGTTTTGGTTACGCAAGTTCAAAAGACTTAATTCATTGGTCAGAACAACAATATATTCCAGTCATGAAGAACGAACCAGAAGTTGTAAATGTTTGGGCACCGGAAATTTTTTATGATGATGTCAAAAAAGAATACATTATTATCTGGGCATCTACAATTCCGTTTAGATATTCAAAAGGAGTGGAAGAAGAGAAAAACAACCACAGAATGTATTATGTAACGACAAAAGATTTCAAAACTTTTTCGGATACAAAATTATATTACGATCCAGGTTTCAGCGTAATTGACTGTGTGATTGTCAAAAAAGGAAAGAAAGATTATGTTTTGGTTTTGAAAGACAACACAAGACCCATGCGAAACATAAAAGTAGCCTTCGGAAAATCGCCTTTAGGTTCCGTTCAATAAAAGTTCTGAGCCTTTAACCGAATATTTATCAGAAGGTCCAGACGGTAGTGAAAGTCAGTAAAAATTGGCTTTTGTATTATGACAATTATGGTTCAAAAAATTATAAAGCATTAAGTACAACAGATTTTGTTCATTTTGAAGATGTATCATCCAAAATAAGCCTTCCAGAAGGACACAAACACGGAACGATAACAACAATCTCTGCGGACGTTTTAAAGGGATTAATTGAAAAGAAATAGATAGAAAAATTTCACGCAGATTTAAAATGATTAAAGCAGATGAGGCAGATTTTATTTTAATCAAAAGCAGATCAAAAAATCTGCTTACATCAGCTAAAATCTGCTAAATCTGCGTGAAACAAAAAAATATAAAATGATTACTTTCCAAAAAATAAAAACCAACATCATAACCACAGCCACAATCGTATTGGCTTGCACGGCTGTAAATGCACAAAACGACACTGTGCGTTATGTTGGCAAAACACTTTCAAACATCGATTACCATCACGGACAGTTGAGTCCAGCAGTTGGAGTCCACGCTACGCAAATCATGCGTGCCAGCCGTGAACATCCTGAAAAAGCGGATGGTTTTGGATGGACGTACAACCATCAGCCGATGATGGCGTATTGGAATAATACTTTTTATCTGCATTATTTAAGTGATCCATCAGGCGAACATATTCCGCCGAGTCAGACTTTATTAATGACTTCAAAAGATGGCGTAATGTGGACAAAACCAGAAGTAATTTTTCCAATCTATAGAATTCCTGACGGATGGAAAAAAGAAGGCGTTGAAGGCGTTGCCAAAAATCTGGATGCGATTATGCACCAGAGAATGGGCTTTTATACATCAAAAGACAACCGACTTTTTGCTTTAGCGTATTACGGAATCGCAATGGATGAAAAGGACGATCCAAACGACGGAAAAGGAATTGGACGCGTAATCCGTGAAATCAAGAAAGACGGAAGTTTTGGCGAAATTTATTTCATTAGATACAATAAAACTTGGGACAAATCGAAATCAAAATTCCCATTTTATACCACATCAAAAGACAAAGGTTTGAAAAAAGCCTGCGAAGAAATTTTATCAGAACCATTGGTTTTACAGCAATGGGTTGAAGAAGCCGATCGTGACGATGAATTGATTCCGTTACAGAAACCGTACAAAGCCTTTAGTTATTACCATTTACCAAACGGAAATGTAGTAGGTTTATGGAAACACGCTTTAACTTCGATCAGTAGAGACGGCGGAAAATCTTGGGATTATATGCCATTACGTGCGCCAGGATTTGTAAACAGCAATGCTAAAATCTGGGGACAAAAAACATCAGACAATCGTTATGCGACGCTTTATAATCCGTCAGAATATCGCTGGCCTTTGGCAATTTCAACAAGCGATGATGGACTGAATTATAAAGATTTATTATTGGTTCACGGAGAAGTAAGTCCGATGCGTTATGGCGGAAATTACAAATCGGCAGGTCCGCAATACGTTCGTGGAATCACAGAAAAGAATGGAACTCCGCCAGACGGAAAAATTTGGGTTGGTTATAGTGTAAATAAAGAGGATATTTGGGTGGCATCTATTCCTGTTCCTGTAACTTCAGAGGTTAAAGAACAAGCAAATGATGTATTCAATGCACTTCCAGATGGAGAAGAATTGAAATTATGGAATACGTACGATCTTTCGTGGGCATCAACAAAAATTGAAAAGAAAGCTGATGGTAAAAAATGGCTGACGTTAAGAGATCAGGATTATTTTGATTATTCACGTGCCGAAAGAGTAATACCATTTACAGCAAAATTGGAAGCCGTTTTCACCGTAAAACCAGAACAAAACAATCATGGTTTATTGCAGGTCGAGTTCCAAAATAAACAAGGTTTGCCATCGGTAAGATTGATTTTTGATTCGGATGGAGAATTAAAGGTAAAAAATGGTGCGCGTTTGAGTTCGGTTACAAAATACGAAGCAAACAAAGCGTATACAATCACAGTTAAATTAGATGCTAAAAACCGTCAGTACACTATAAAAGTAAACGATGGAAAAGAATCAACGAAGATATTTTATGCGCCAACAGACGGTTTCGAGCGAATTATGTTTCGTACAGGAGAACAGAGACATTCGCCAAATCCAGACACAGCGCCAGACACAGACGATTACGACGATCTGCCTCAAACCGGAAAATTAATCCCAGAAGCAGTATTCAATATCGAGTCATTGATAACTAAAAAGTTGTAAAAAGTTGAAATAGCCACGAATTCACGAATTATTTTTATAATCAATTACGTAGTTTTTGTGATAAATTAATCGAATTAAACTTTCGGTAAAAATTAGAGAAATAAAACGCAAAGAATAATTAGAGAAAATTCGTGAATTCGTGGCGAAAAAAAAGTATAAAAGTGAAGTTTTTTAAAAGCATATTATTAGCCGTTTGTCTTCTAGTAACTGTAGTTTCTAAAGGACAAATTTTACCTGTACGTTTAACAACAGAAATGGCTGAAAACCCATTAGCAGTTGTGGAGAATCAGCCCAAATTAAGTTGGCAATTAGTTTCAAAAGAATCTGATGCGTCACAAGTCGCTTATTTAATTTTAGTAGCTTCCTCCGAAGAAAAACTAAATAATGATGATGGAGATATTTGGAATACGGGAAGAGTTAATACCGACAAAAACCTGCATATTGTTTATAATGGAAAACCATTAAAAAGCGAAAACAAATATTTCTGGAAAGTGAAAGTTTGGAATCAGTCAGGGAAAGTTTCAAAATGGAGCAAAACAGCTTCGTTCAGAACTGCTCCATTAGAATCAGATTTAAATCCGACTTGGATTGGTGCTATTACCAAAGCCGACAGCCATTTGCCAGAAGGAAGAAATTATCACACAGCCACTTTCAATAGAGAAAAAAAGAACTCGTTTATCAACGCTTCCGATTCCTTGGCACGAAGAAGTGTAATGTTGCGTAAACCTTTCGAAGTTGAAAAAGCAGTCAAAGAAGCTGTCGTTTATATTTCAGGTTTAGGACATTATGAATTGACTATCAACGGAAAAAAAGTGGGTAACAGCCAGTTTGCACCTCTGTGGACAGATTATGATAAAACGGTTAATTATAATGTTTACGAGTTAAGCGCAAAAGAATTTCAAAAAGGCGATAACGTAATTGGTGTTTTGTTAGGAAACGGAATGTATAATACTTTGGCCGAACGATATACTAAATTCTTCGTGAGTTTTGGTTCACCGACTTTATTCTTCAAAATGAAAATTAAGTATAATGATGGTTCAGAAGAAATTATAAAATCAGATAGAACTTGGAAATACAGCAAAAGTCCTATTACCTATAACAGCATTTTTGGAGGAGAAGATTACAATGCCAATCTAGAACAAAAAGGTTGGAACAGAAAAGGTTTCAAAGATAGAGATTGGAAAAAAGTGATCATTCAGGAAGCGCCAAAAGGAATTTTGAGACCGCAGACCGCACCTCCAGTTACGATTCAGAAACAATACGAAGTTAAAACCGTAAAAGAGCTGAAACCAAATTTCTATGTTTTTGATATGGGACAGAATCTTTCAGGATTTCCAACGATCAAAGTAAAAGGAAAAAGAGGACAAACGATTCGTGTTTGGGTTGCTGAAGGTTTAAATGAAGAAGGCACAATTGCTCAGGGAAGATCAGGAAAACCATACTATTACGATTATACTTTAAAAGGAGATGGAGTTGAAGAATGGACGCCAAAATTCAGTTTCTACGGTTATCAATATGTTCAAATTGAAAACATCAATTATAAAGAAGCTAAAAACAAAGAGCTTCCAACTTTAGTTGATTTAAAATCGAATTTCATTTACAATTCGGCGGGAGAAGCGGGAAGTTTCGCTTGTTCGAATGAGATTTTTAATAAAACGCACGAGCTGATAAGCAATTCAATCAAAAGTAATTTCCAAAGTGTTTTTACCGATTGCCCGCAACGTGAAAAGTTAGGCTGGCTGGAAGAAATTCAGTTGAATGGTCCGGGTTTAATGTTCAATTATAACTTACAGACTTTCCTTCCTGCAACCATGCAGAATATTTCTGATTCCCAAAGAGAAAATGGTTTAATTCCGACAATTGTTCCTGAATATGTCATTTTTGGAGGTGATTTTACCGATTCTCCAGAATGGGGAGTCACAGGTGTAATTCTGCCTTGGATGTATTATGAATATTACGGAGATGCTTCATTATTAGAGAAATATTTTCCTGTAATGAAGAATTATGTAGATTATTTAGGAACGAAAGCGACAAACCATATTGTTTCGCACGGATTAGGCGATTGGTACGATTACGGAACGCATCCGGCAGGATATTCTAAAAATAGTCCGATTGCGCTTTCTGCGACTTCGCACTATTATTACGGAGCTTATTTAGTGGCAAAAGCATCAAAATTATTGGGTAAAACGGAAGATTTTGAAAAATACAATGTATTGGCTTCAGAGATTAAGACCGCTTTCAACAAGGAATTTTTCAACGAAGAAACCAAACAGTACGGAACAAGTAGTCAGTTTAGCAATGCCGTTCCTATATTTATGGATATCGTAGAACCACAGTATAAAGAGGCAGTAATGCAGAATTTATTAGCCGATATCAAAGAAAAAGGAGATCGTTTAACAACGGGAGATGTCGGAAATCGTTACTTATTCCAGACTTTGGCAAGAAATGGCGAAAACGAAACGATGTACAGAATGCACAATCATTACGATGCTCCGGGTTATGGTTTTCAGATTAAATTTGGCTTGACGACTTTAACGGAGCAATGGGATCCGACAAAAGGAAATTCTTGGAATCACTTTATGTTAGGTCAGATTGAGGAATGGTTTTACCAAAGTTTAGGTGGAATTATGTCTGATCCTGAAAAACCGGGTTTCAAACATTTTTTTATTCAGCCAGAAGTAGTTGGCGATATGACTTTCGCAAAAGCGGATTATCAATCGGTTTACGGAAAAATTGCTTCTTCTTGGGAAAAGAAAGATGGCAAATTTATTTTGACGGTTCAAATTCCGGTGAATACAACAGGGACAGTAAAATTGCCAGTTGCTAAAAAATCAGAAATAAAAATTGATAATAAAAAAGTTAGAGCAGGTTATAACGAAAAAGATAAGAAACCGATGTTAGAACTTGGTTCAGGAATTTATACAATCGAATGCCAATTGTAGTTATGAGTTATGAGTTATGAGTTATGAGTTATGAGTTATGAGTTATGAATTGTAATTAAACTCGAAAAAAAACAGAAAAAATTAATTGCCTCCTGCTTTAGCTGGAGGTTCAAAATAATACAAGTCACAGGGCTTTAGCCAAATAACTAAGTTCGGCTAAAGCCAATTTTAGAAATCAATTTGTTTTCCTCCAGCTAAAGCAGGAGGCAAATCAAAAAAATGTAATAATGAAAAAAATAAAATACATATTCTTAGTTTCCATTTTTGCTTTGACATTTGCCAATGCGCAAAGCACTTCTGATACTAATTTTAGAAAACCAGTGTCAGAGACTTTAAAGAAAATAGAGACTCTTTTTAATGTCACAATCAACGATGATAGAGGTTTATTAAAAGGAAAAGAACTGGATTATGCCGACTGGAGAATTGAACCTGGAAATCTGCCACTTTCGCTGACTAATATTCTAGCGCCGTTTGAATTGATGTATTTCAAACAACCCGATGGAACCTACATCATACGCAAGTATGAAAACCATAAAGTTTCGGTAGATAAAGGAAAAGAACGTTTGTTCTATTTAGAAAGCCTTTATTCGACTAAAGAAGAATGGGAAAAACGTAAAACGGAGTTAAAAGCTTGTATGATTGAATCATTTGGATTAGAAAAGGCGCCCCCAACACCAAAATCTAAACCACTTTTAACTCCAAAAAGAATTTACAAAGATTATAGTGTCGAAAATATTGCATTGGAAATTCTGCCAGGCGTTTATGCAACTGGTTCGATTTACAAACCGTATCCGTTTAATAAAAAGGTAGCTGTAATTATTACTCCTGACGGACATTTCGGAGATGGAAGATATAGAAAAGACGAGCAGTACCGTTGTGCAATGATGGCTAAAATGGGCGCAATTGTTGTAGGCTATGATTTATTTGCTTGGGGGGAATCATTATTGCAATTTCCTGAAGAAACGCATAGAAATAGTATTGCATCGACAGTTCAATTGCTTACAGGAATTCGTTTATTAGACTATTTAGCAACGGTAAAGAATGCTGATATGTCGAGAGTTGGTGTTACAGGTGGTTCTGGCGGTGGTTCGCATACCATGTTTTTAGCAGCAATTGATGACAGAGTGAAAGTTTCAGCACCAGTTGTAATGGTTTCTTCTCACTTTTCAGGCGGTTGTCCATGCGAAAGCGGTCGTGGCATTCACTTATGCGGAAACGGAACAAACAATGCCGAAATCTCAGCAATGATGGCTCCAAAGCCACAACTAATTGTTTCTGATGGAAAAGACTGGACATTAGCAGTTCCGGAATTGGAATTTCCTTTTATCCAAAGAACCTATGAATTATATGGAAAGAAAGATTTAGTCGAAAATGCTCATTTTGCAAAAGAAGGACATGATTTCGGAATCTCGAAACGTATGGCGTTGTATCCGTTTATGGCAAAATATTTAAATCTTGATTTGAATAAAGTAAAGAACGAAAAGGGCGAAATCGACGAATCGAGTTGTGTAATTGAATCTTATGACAAATTATATGTTTTTGGAAACAAAGCTGAAAATCTGCCAAAAAACGCACTGAAAGACATTAACAAATTATATGAAATGTTCGGAGAAAAAAATCTGAAAGTTTACGAAGTTAAAAAGTGATAGCCACGAATTCACGAATTTATTTTTTATAAACGATACGCAATTTTTACTTTGAAAATTAATCGGATTAACTTTTTCGATAAAATTAGAGAAATAAAGCGCAAAGAATAGTTAGAGTAAATTCGTGAATTCGTGGCTGAAAAAAATATATACTATGAAGTTAAAAATTAAAATAACGGCAATCTGTTTTGGAATTTTTTCCTTTACAACAACAGCTCAAAGTGACCTAAAATTATGGTACGACAAACCAGCTGCAATCTGGAACGAAGCTTTGCCATTAGGTAACGGACGTTTGGGTGCCATGGTTTTTGGCGATCCAGCTGTAGAACGTTTACAATTGAACGAAGAAACCATCTGGGCAGGCTCTCCAAACAGCAATGCGCATAATAAATCAATTAAAGCACTTCCAATTGTTCGTCAGTTAATTTTTGACGGAAAATTTGATGAAGCGCAGGATTTGGCTACGCAGGATATTATGTCGCAAACCAATGACGGAATGCCGTATCAGACTTTCGGAAGCGTCTATATTTCATTCGCAGGACATCAAAAATATACGGATTATTATCGTGATTTAGACATCAGCAATGCTACGGCAAAAGTAAAATACAAAGTAAATGGCGTTGAATTTACTAGAGAAATTTTAACCGCATTTTCAGATCAGGTTATTGTGGTGAAACTTTCTGCAAGTCAGCCCGGACAGATTACGTGTAACGTTTTCATGAACAGTCCGATTGATAAAACCGTCGCTTCGACAGAAGGAAACCAGATTATACTTTCGGGAGTTGGAACTAACTTTGAAGGGGTAAAAGGAAAAGTAAAATTTCAGGGAAGACTAACTGCTAAAAATAAAGGCGGAGAAATCGATGCCAGCAACGGGGTTTTAAGCATCAACAAAGCCGATGAAGTGACTTTGTATATTTCGATTGCAACGAACTTCAAAAACTATCAAGATATTTCAGGAGATGAAATAGCAAAAAGCAAAGATTATTTAGCGAAAGCAGAAACAAAAGATTTTGAAACGATAAAGAAAGCGCATGTTGATTATTACCAAAAATTCTTCAACAGAGTTGCTTTAGATCTAGGTTCGAATGATTTGGTGAAGAAACCAACAAACGAACGAATTCGAGATTTTTCGAAACAATTTGATCCGCAATTGGCTTCGTTGTATTTCCAATTCGGGCGTTATCTTTTAATTTCAAGTTCACAGCCAGGAGGACAGCCAGCCAATTTACAAGGAATTTGGAACGATATGGTCACTCCGCCTTGGGATAGTAAATACACGACCAACATCAATGCCGAAATGAATTATTGGCCGGCACAAGTAACTAACTTGCAAGAGATGCACGAACCTTTTGTACAGATGGCAAAAGAGTTAGCGGTAACGGGTGCTGAAACAGCTAAAACTATGTACAATGCAAATGGCTGGGTTTTACACCACAATACTGATATCTGGCGTGTAACCGCTCCGGTAGATTCAGCAGCTTCGGGAATGTGGCCAACTGGTGGTGCTTGGGTTTGTCAGGATTTATGGGAAAGATATTTATATACGGGAGATAAAAAGTATTTGGCAGAAATTTATCCTATCATGAAAGGTGCGGCTGATTTCTTTTTGGATTTTATGGTGGTAGATCCAAACACAAAATATTTAGTGGTTGTTCCGTCAAGTTCTCCCGAAAACACACACGCAGGCGGAACAGGGAAAGCAACAATTGCATCAGGAACAACAATGGACAATCAATTGGTTTTTGATTTGTTTACACATGTCATCGAAGCTTCGGCATTGGTTTCGCCAGATGCAGCTTATGCCAAAAAAGTGAGCGATGCTTTAGCTAAAATGCCACCAATGAAAGTCGGAAAACACAATCAGTTGCAGGAATGGCAGGACGATTGGGATAACCCGAAAGACAATCACAGACACGTTTCACATTTGTACGGATTGTATCCGAGTAATCAGATCTCGGCAATTAAAACGCCTGAATTATTTGAAGCGGCTAAACAATCGCTGATTTACAGAACTGACGAATCAACAGGCTGGTCAATGGGTTGGAAAGTGAATTTATGGGCAAGATTGTTAGACGGAAATCATGCTTATAAATTGATTCAGGATCAATTGCATTTGGTGACAGCAGACCAAAGAAAAGGTGGTGGAACGTATCCGAATATGTTAGATGCGCATCAGCCGTTTCAAATTGATGGTAACTTTGGATGCACAGCTGGTTTTGCCGAAATGCTGATGCAGAGTCAGGAAGATGCGATTCAGTTATTGCCTGCTTTACCAACGGTTTGGAAAGATGGAAGTATAAAAGGTTTGGTTGCCAGAGGCGGATTTGTAATCGATATGACATGGAAAAATAACAAAGTTTCGGAGCTGAAAATCTACTCAAAAATAGGAGGAAACTGTAGATTGAAAGTTGAAAATACGTTAAAAGGTTCTTCGCTTAAAAAAGCAAAAGGAAAAAACTCAAATGCTTTGTTTTATGATGTGGAAGTAAAGAAACCGATTATTTCTAATGAAGCAAAATTGCCTAAAGTACAATTGCCAAATTATAATATTTATGATGTAAATATGAAAGCGGGGCAGACGTATACTTTTACTGGAAATTAAAAATATTTTAAAACCATATAAGTAATATAAGAAAATATAAAGTAAAGCTTAATTGAACTTATATTACTTATATGGTTTAACTTTAAAAAGATTGAATTTTAAATGTTGACAAATTTCAAACATAAAATAATAACACTTTCAATTGTAATCGCTTGTATAAACAGCGGTTGTAAATCTGGTGCAGTAGAATCCCAAAAAGGAAAATCGTTTATTTTAAAAGAAAAGAACTTCAAACATTATGTGGATTATTTCAACACGATGGAAGATGAAAACTTGAAGTTTGCGATTCCGAATGATAGTGCTTGGGCTTGGATGGAAAAGAATATTCCGTTGTTCGAATGTCCGCAGCAAAATTTTGAGGAAATCTATTATTTCCGTTGGTGGAGCGTTCGTAAACATATCAAAAATACACCACAAGGATTTGCAATTACAGAGTTTTTGGTAGATCGTTCGTATGCTGATAAATACAATATGATCAGTTGTGCTTTGGGGCATCATATCAACGAATTTAGATGGGTTCATGATCCGAAATATATTGAGCAGGATGTGAAACTTTGGTATCGAGGAAATGATGGAAAACCGATGAACAAATTGTATAAATTTAGCAGTTGGACAGCCGATGCTTTATACAATCGTTACTTGGTGAATAAAGATGAAAAATTCTTATTGGATTTGTACCCAGATATGGTTACCGATTATGCCGTTTGGGAAAAAGATCGCCAACGCAAAGATGGTTTGTTCTGGCAGCATGATGTGAAAGATGGAATGGAAGAATCTTTAAGCGGAGGAAGAAAAGTGCAAAATGCGAGACCAACGATAAACAGTTATATGTACGGGAATGCTGTAGCGATTTCTAAAATGGCTGAATTGAAAGGCGATAAAGATGTTGAAGCAAAATTCAAAGCTAAAGCTGATGTTTTACAGCAATTAGTAGAAACGAAGTTGTGGAATAAGAAAAGTGAGTTCTTTGAAACTTTCACAGAAAAAGATACATTAGCACAAGTTAGAGAAGCGATTGGATTTATTCCGTGGTATTTTAATCTTCCTGAAAAAGGAAAAGGGTTTGAAAAGGCTTGGGAACAGATTAAGGATGAAAAAGGATTTTCGGCTCCGTTTGGTTTAACAACGGCGGAAAGAAGAAGTCCAAGATTTAGAACACACGGAACAGGAACCTGCGAATGGGACGGGGCGATTTGGCCATTTGCAAGTTCGCAGACGTTAACCGCTTTGGCGAATGTTTTGAATAATTACAATCAGAATTTTGTAGCCAAACCCGATTATTTCAAACAAATGGAATTGTATGTGCAATCGCAATATTACAGAGGGAAACCTTATCTTGGCGAATATTTGGACGAAACAACGGGGTATTGGTTAATGGGCGACAGAGAAAGAAGCCGTTATTACAATCATTCGACTTTCAACGATTTAGTGATTACAGGTTTGGTTGGTTTACGTCCGAGAGCTGATGAAAAGATTGAAGTAAATCCGTTGATTCCACAAGAGAAATGGGATTGGTTTTGTTTGGATAATGTTTTATATCACGGCAATATTATTACCATTCTTTGGGATAAAACAGGAGAAAAATATAAAAAAGGAAAAGGTTTTAGAATCTTTAAAAATGGGAAAGAAATTGCGGTTTCTGATAAATTGGAGAAATTAGTTTCTGAATAATTTTAAACCCAACAGCAAAATATACACCCAAACGATAAAAAGCTCCAGCGGAGCGATACCTATAGAAATTATGTCGCCCCGCTGGGGCTTTTGAACTAACTATTATATAATCTATAAATATATCGTCCCTCTGGGACTTTACATTGATTCAAATAACATCATGAAAAAGTTTTTTTTACATCTTACCTTAATCATTTCACTTTTCACAATTTCGGCGAAAGCCCAAACCAAAATTATTGTGAGCGATTTAAAATGCGAAATGCTCACCAATCCGGAAGGAATCGATGTTTTACAGCCTAGATTGAGCTGGAAAATAAAAGCAGATGTAAACGATGTAAAACAAACTCATTATCAAATTTTAGCTTCTTCATCTTTAGATAAACTAAATGCTGGAAACGGAGATTTATGGGACAGCGGAAAAGTAACAAGCGATGAATCTGTTAATATAATTTATAACGGAAAAAAGTTAAAAGACCGACAAGACGTTTATTGGAAAGTAACGGTTTTTACAAATAAAGGCGAAGTTCAATCAAAAGAGGCAGCACATTTCAGCATTGGAATTTTGACTTATGCAGACTGGAAATCAACTCGCTGGATTGGATATGAAAAAACGTCTCCAGGAGATAGTATTTCGCAGTATTCAAGATTATCGGCAAGATATTTAAGAAAAGAAATCGACTTGAAAAAGAAAGTCAAAAGTGCCAAGGTTTATATCATGGGAATGGGCTTGTACGAGCTATACATTAACGGAAATAAAATTGGAGATCAGGTTTTAGCACCAGTTCCTACGGATTATACGAAGAATGTAAAATACAATGTTTTTGATGTGACTTTGCAATTGAAAGAAGGAAAAAATGCATTGGGAACGATTTTAGGAAACGGACGTTTTTTTACCATGCGTCAGGATTATAAACCTTATAAAATTAAAACTTTTGGTTATCCTAAAATGGCTTTGCAGTTGTTTGTAGAATATACAGATGGGAGTAAAGACGTAATCAGAACCGATGATACTTGGAAAATCACAACTGACGGACCGATTTTATCGAATAACGAATATGACGGTGAAGAATACGATGCACGTAAAGAAATGAAAGGCTGGAATACCATTAATTTTAATGATAAAAAATGGCTTTCGGCAGAATATGTGCAGGAACCGGGCGGATTCTATGAAGGACAGATGTCGGCGAATATGAAGGTTAAGCGCGAAGTAAAGCCAATTTCAATCAAACAGACACCCAAAGGAACTTATATCTTAGATATGGGGCAAAATATGGTGGGCTGGTTGCAATTGAAAGTAAAAGGAAATTCGGGCGATAAAATAACCATGAAGTTTGCTGAATCACTTCAGCCAGATGGCTCATTATACATTGCCAATCTACGTGATGCAAAAACTACAGATATTTATACTTTAAAAGGTGAAGGCGAAGAAGTTTGGGAACCTCGTTTTATTTTTCACGGATTTAGATTTGTAGAAATTTCAGGTTTCAAAACCAAAGCGACTTTAGAAAATTTCGTCGGAAAAGTCGTTTACGATGATATTGCGACAACGGGAACTTTTGATTCTTCTAACCCAATAATGAATCAGATTTTTAAAAATGCGTGGTGGGGAATCAGCGGGAATTATAAAGGAATGCCAATTGATTGTCCACAGAGGAATGAGCGTCAGCCTTGGTTGGGAGACAGAACAACAGGAGCTTACGGCGAAAGTTTCTTATTCGATAATCAGACTTTGTATGCAAAATGGTTAGATGATATTAAAAATGCTCAAACTATTGATGGCGGAATTCCAGATGTGGCACCTGCTTTCTGGCGTTATTATGGCGATAACGTAACTTGGCCAGGAACATATATTACAGTTGCAGATATGTTGTATCAACAGTTTGGAGATAAAAAAGTAGTAGAAAAACAATATCCGTCGATGAAAAAATGGATGGATTATATGGAAGAAAACTATCTGGTTGATGATATCATGACCAAAGATAAATACGGCGACTGGTGTGTTCCGCCAGAATCGTTAGAGTTAATTCGTTCGAAAGATCCTTCTCGATTAACTGATGGTGAATTGATTTCGAGTGCGTTTTATTATCAGCTTTTAAATATCATGAAGAAATTTGCTGTAATCGCCAATGCTCAAAATGATATTAAACATTATGATGAATTGGCTTTGCGAATCAAAAAAGCATTCAATGCCAAATATTTTAATGCATCAAAAAACAATTACGCCAATAATACCGTAACAGCCAATTTACTGCCATTAACTTTCGGAATGGTTCCAGAAGAATTGCAACAAAAAGTTTTTGAAAACTTAGTGCATGAAGTAGAAGTGACTAAAAATGGTCATGTAAGTACAGGTGTAATTGGAACCCAGTTTTTAATGCGAACATTAACCAATTTTGGACGTGGCGATTTGGCTTTCAAATTGGCTTCAAATAAAACGTATCCAAGCTGGGGGTATATGGTAGAAAACGGTGCCACAACCATTTGGGAATTATGGAACGGAAACACTGCCGATCCCGCAATGAATTCGCAAAATCATGTAATGCTTTTAGGCGATTTATTGATTTGGTATTACGAAAATATGGCAGGAATCAAAAGTAATCCTGAAACTCCAGGCTTCAAACAAATTATCATGAAACCAGATTTCAACGCCGGATTAACTTATGTAAACGCTTCATACGAATCCATTTACGGGACAATTAAAAGTGATTGGAAAAAAGATAAAAAGGCTTTGGTTTGGAATATTACTGTTCCAGCAAATACTTCTGCAATTGTGTATCTTCCTGCAAGCGATATTGCAGCTGTTTCAATCAATAAACAGAAGCTGGATAAGACTTCTTACGCTTATTCTGTAGAAAAAAATCAAATAATTGTCACACTTTCGTCAGGAAATTTTGCGATAAACGTTAAATAATCTGCATTTTTAATAATTCGGGACAGTACAGGATACATTGTTAATTTTTTGGTGTTATTTTTACACTTATTAAATATTTTTACCTAAAAAAATGTTAGGTATGTATTTAAAGTCAAAAAAAATAATTCATAATTTAATTAATAATGAAGATAACAAAATTAGCATTTGTCTTGTTTGGACTTTTCCTTTTAGGAAGTTGTAAATCGGCTTTAGAGAAAAAGACTTGGAAAGAAGGAATTTTAGTAGATCAATTTGTTTACGATAAAGCGCCTTATCCGTCTTGCCATGCGATTACAATCGTCGAAGCTACAAATGGTGATTTAGTGGCCTCATGGTTTGGAGGAACTCACGAAAGAAATCCTGATGTTTGTATTTACGTTGCGATTAAACCAAAAGGAAGCGATACTTGGAATGAAGGCGTAAAAGTAGCTGATGGTGTAATGAAAGAAGGACCGAGATTACCAACTTGGAATCCGGTTTTATATCAAATTCCAGGTGGAGATTTAATGTTATTTTACAAAATCGGACCAAAACCATCTGAATGGTGGGGTGTAATCAGAACTTCATCTGATGGCGGAAAAACATGGTCTGAAGCGCAAAAAATGCCAGACGGTTTCTTACTGACCAATCAAAAACAAACCAGTTTTATTAAGCAACGGAACTTTATTATGTCCGTCAAGTATAGAAGGCGACGGATGGAGACTTCGTATGGAATCTACTCCAGATTTCGGGAAAACTTGGGTAATGGGCGATACGCTTCCAAGAGGAAAACAAAAAATTAATGCGATTCAGCCAAGTATTTTATTTCATAAAGACGGAAGTATTCAAGCTATTGGAAGAACTAGAAACAGAGCTATTTTCAGCACATTCTCAAAAGATAACGGAAAAACGTGGTCGGATGTAGAGTTAATCGGACTTCCAAATAACAACTCAGGAACCGATGCTGTAACTTTAAAAGATGGAAGACATTTGTTAGTTTACAATCACGTTCTTCCTCCAGGAAAAGAAGCAAAAGGGCCAAGAACGCCTTTGAACGTTTCGGTTTCTAAAGACGGAATTCACTGGAACGCTGCTTTGGTTTTAGAAGATTCAAAAATCAGCCAATATTCTTATCCTTCGATGATTCAAGGTTCAGACGGAATGGTTCATATTGTGTATACTTGGAGAAGAGAAAAACTGAAATATGTAAAAGTTGATCCAAGTAAATTGGTTGCACTCCCAATCAAAAACGGAATCTGGCCAGGCGAAGAAGGAAAAGTCGTTACAGCGGTAAAAGCTGAAGAAGAGTAAAATTAATTGAACCATTAAGAGATTAAGAAAGTTAAGTTGCTGTGCTTAATTTATGCTTTTAAAAAGAGAATTAAGCTTAATTTTCTTCATCTTCTAATGATAATAATATAAAGTAGTGAAGCTTAATTTACTTAATACCTTAATGGTAAAAACAATTAACATGAAGCTAAATAAAAATTTAATTATTGCAATGCTTGTTGTTCTATCGGCAACATTCAACAGTTGTGCAACGGCTCAGTCTTCCAAAAAGCAAAAATACAAAGTGGCAGTTTGCGACTGGATGATTTTAAAAAGACAAAAATTAGGCGCTTTTGGTTTGGCTTCTGAAATAAAAGCAGACGGAATCGAACTGGATATGGGAGGTTTAGGAAACCGACCAACTTTTGACAGCAAATTGGGCGACCCAGTCGAAAGACAAAAATTCTTAGATAAATCGAAAGAAACTGGCGTTGGAATCAGCTCGATTGCGATGTCGGGTTTTTACGCGCAGTCTTTTGCCACAAGAGAAATCACACCAATGATTACGGATTGTGTTCAGGCTATGAAAGATATGAAAGTAAAAGTGACTTATCTTCCGTTAGGAACGCAGACCGATTTAGTTAAAAATCCGGAATTACGTCCAGAAGTGATTAAAAGACTGCAATGGGCAGGAAAAGAAGTAGGGAAGATTGGTGGCGTTATTGCAATTGAAACTTCTTTGAGTGCTACAGAAGAGAAAAAGCTTTTAGAAGAAGTGGATTCAAAATACATTAAAAGCTCTTTCAATTTTGCGAATGCGGTAGATAATGGCAGAGATATTTCATCAGAATTAAAAATCTTAGGCAAGAAATATGTAGCACAAATTCACGCTTCCAACACCGATCAGTTTTGGTTAGAAAATGACAAAGCGATTGACATGCCAAAAATCAAACAAACTTTGGATGAAATGAAATGGAGCGGATGGCTAATTGTAGAGCGTTCTCGTGACGTAACGCAAGTGCATAATGTAAAAGCCAATTACGGCGCAAACGTGGCTTATTTAAAACGAATTTTCCAGAATTAATTTATAGCCACAGATTAAAAGGATTAAAATGATTTTTTTTAATCTGTGAAAATCTTTTAATCTGTGGCAAAAGAATCAAAATGAAATCTGCTTAAATCTGCCTAATCTGCGTGAAATTTTTTGCACGCAGATTTATATAGATAAAAGCAGATTAATTTTAAAATAGAATACCCAAAAACAGCATACTATGAAATATTTACAATTACTTTTTTTATGTCTTTACGTCTCTTTCGCGACAGCTCAGAACATCAATGTTGTGAGTGATCCGAGTTCGCCGAGAGCAAAGTTTGGAGCAGAGAAATTATCTGAAACACTTTCAGCGAAAGGGTTCAGTGTAACTTCTTCTGATAAATTCAAAAAATCAAAAGATAAAATAATTGTAATTGGAGAAAAAGGAACCGATTTCTGGAAGAAAAATGCTAAAAGCGCTAAAATCGATGACAGCAAATTAACCAAGAAAGAAGGCTTCCAGATTCTTACTCAAAATAATGTAATTTATATTGAAGGAACAGATGCTTCTGGTACTTTATACGGAGCTTTAGAATTAACAGATAAAATTAAAGCTTCAGGAAAACTTCCTTCAGATTTGAATATTGAAGATAGTCCAGAAATGGTTTTGAGAGGCGCTTGTATCGGAATGCAGAAACCAGTTTATCTTCCGGGTCGTGACGTTTACGAATATCCGTATACGCCAGAAACTTTTCCTTGGTTTTATGATAAAGCACTTTGGATTAAATATTTAGATATGCTGGTAGAAAACCGCATGAACTCGTTGTATTTATGGAACGGACATCCGTTTGCTTCTTTGGTGAAATTGAAAGAATATCCGTTTGCGGTTGAAGTCAGTGACGAAGATTTCAAAAAGAACGAAGAAATCTATAAATTCTTAACGGTCGAAGCGAACAAAAGAGGAATCTGGGTCATTCAGATGTTTTACAATATTATTGTTTCTAAGCCTTTTGCAGAGCATTACAACATTAAAACGCAGGATCGTTCAAGACCAATTACGCCTTTGTTATCAGATTATACGAGAAAATCTATTGCCGCTTTTATCGAAAAATATCCTAACGTTGGATTAATGGTTTGTTTGGGAGAAGCCATTAATACTGTTGATGATGATGTAGAATGGTTTACCAAAACGATTATTCCGGGTGTTCGCGATGGTTTGCAAGCATTAGGAAAAACAGAAGAACCGCCAATTATTTTACGATCTCATGATACAGACGGGCAGCTTTGGTAATGGAAAAATCGCTTCCGTTATATAAAAACCTCTATACAGAAAGTAAATACACAGGAGAATCTTTAACAACTTATACGCCAGGTGAACCTTGGGGAGAAACGCACAAGCAGTTGAGCGCTTTAAAATCAATTCATATTGAGAATGTTCACATTTTGGCCAATTTAGAACCTTTTAGATACGGTTCACCAGATTTTATTCAGAAAACGGTAAAAGCGATGCACAGCGTTCACGGAGCAAATGCATTACACCTATACCCGCAGGCTTCGTATTGGGATTGGCCGTATTCAGCAGATAAAACCAAAACAGGTGAACGTTTATTAGAAATGGATCGCGACTGGATTTGGTACAAAGCTTGGGCAAGATATGCTTGGGACAGTAAAAGAGATCGTAACGAAGAAGTTAAATTCTGGGATAATGATTTAGCTGCGAAATTCGGAACGACTCAAGAAGCCGCAAATAACATCCAAAAAGCATACGATGAAACAGGAGAAATAGCTCCAAAAACATTAAGACGTTTCGGAATCACAGAAGGAAACCGCCAAACTTTATTGTTAGGAATGTTCGAAAGTCAGTTGGTTAATCCGTCAAAATGGAGAGTGTATCCAGGATTCCATGAATCTTGCGAGCCTCCGGGAGAATTGCTTTTAGAATATGCTAAAAAAGAATGGAATAAAGAACCACATTCTGGCGAGCTTCCAACTCAGATTATTGCCGAAATTACCGAACACGGAAGATTGGCTGTTGAAGCAATCGACAAAGCTGAAGCGAGTGTAACCAAAGACAAAGAAGAATTTGCGCGTCTTAAAAATGATATGCATGCGTATAAGGCTTTCGCCGATTTCTTCTCAGAAAAAGTAAAAGCTGCTCTATTGGTTTTAAGATACAGTTATTCAAACGATATTGCCGATTTAGACAAAGCAATGCCTCATTTAGAAAAAAGCATTGAGCATTATGAATTATTGGTAAAACTGACAAAAGATACCTACTACTACGCTAACAGTATGCAGACGGCTCAGCGTAGAATTCCAATTGGAGGAGACGACGGAAACAATAAAACTTGGGCTGAATTATTGCCACATTACGAACGTGAATTGGCTAATTTTAAAAGAAATTTAGAGAAGCTAAAAGCATCAAAAGATGGTAAAATTGAAACCAAAGAAGGAAAACCTTGGAAACCAGCTGAAGTAACTTTCATCGACGAAAAACCGGGAACTTATTTAGTTAAAAAAGGGACAAAAGTCTACGGAACAGATATTTCTGAGTTAACTAAAATTGCTCTTGAACTTCAAAACTTAAAAGGTTTTACTTTCGTAGAAAACGATCAAAATGAAAAAGGAACACATTTGAAGTTTAGAAATACAAAAGCAGTTAAATTAGTGGTTGGTTATTTCAATTCAGATCAAAAGAGATTTTTATTGCCGCCAAGTTTAGAGACAGATGCTGCAGGAAATGCGCACGGTCAAGCCGAAGTGATTCTAGCAAGCGCGATAAATTTGAAAGATTTGCCACGTGTAAACATTCATACCTATACTTTTCAGCCAGGAGAGAATAAATTAGATTTAGGAAAAGGAAAAGTATTGATTTTAGGTTTCATCGACGCAGATCAAACGATAACGCCACGTGATGTTGGATATATTGATGCAGGAGAAAAAGCAGCTGTTGATTGGTTGTTTTATTAAAATATAGAAAGTGTTAAACCTGACGGGTTTTAAAAACCCGTCAGGTTTGCTCGCAAAGTATAAACACAATCTTGTCATCCCGAGGAACGAGGGATCTCCGCAAGAAACTCTACATAGTTTGTCATTTCGACCGAAGGGAGAAATCACACAAGAATTTCCGTCCAGAAATTTGCCAATCTTTGTAGAGTTCCGTGTGTGATTTCTCCTTACGTCGAAATGACAAAAAGGAGTAAAATAAAAACTTAAACAACCTTATAATCACTTATATGGTTTTAAAAATATGAATAGAATAGTTTTTTTTATTTTTTGTTTTTTCTCAAGCTTTTGCTCTGTTTGGAGTCAGAGCAAAGATTCAGGGAAGTTTCGTAAAGAAATTTCACTGAATTCGTCTTGGGAAACCGTAATACTGGATAATCTTCCGCTGAAAGAGGAAGATTTTGTAGAAAATCCAAAAACTGATTCCAATTGGCAAAAGGTTAGTGTGCCTCACAATTGGGATCAGTATTATGGTTTCAGAAGAACAAAACATGGAAATTTACATGGTACTGCATGGTACAAAAAAACGCTAAAACTTGATAAAAAAGAGAGTTCAAAGCAATATTTTCTCTATTTTGAAGGTGTAAGTTCTTATGCCACAGTTTGGGTAAACGGTAAAAAAGTGGGCGAACACAAAGGCGGAAGAACTACTTTCACCTTAGATATTACAAAATCGGTTTCTTTCGATAAAGAAAATATCATTTTAGTTAAAGCTTCACATCCATCTTTTATTGCCGATTTACCTTGGGTTTGCGGTGGATGTTCGGGAGAATGGGGGTTTTCAGAAGGTTCGCAGCCAATGGGGATTTTCAGACCAGTTTCTTTGGTTATTACAAATGATGTGAGAATTCAGCCTTTCGGTGTTCATATCTGGAATGATAAATCGGTTTCCAAACAAAAAGCGATTCTTCAGACTACTACAGAAATCAAGAATTACGGTACTTCACAACGAAATTTGACTATCGAAAATATCCTTCTGGATGCTTCAGGAAAGAAAGTTGTCATTACAAAAAGCGACAACAAAATCAATTCGGGAGAAACAAAAGAAATAGCACAGACACTTCCTGAGATTCAGAATCCGAAATTATGGTCGCCATCGAATCCGTATTTGTATAAATTGGTGACTTCAGTTTACGAAAACGGAAAAATAATCGATCAGTTAATAACACCTTACGGAATCCGTTGGGTAAGCTGGCCTGTTAGCCGTGACGGAAAAGACAATCGTTTTTTCATTAATGACGAACCTGTTTTTATAAATGGCGTCTGCGAATACGAACACTTAATTGGAAAAAGCCATTCGTTTTCAGACGAAATGATTCATTCCCGAATAGAACAAATCAAAGCAGGCGGATTTAATGCTTTTAGAGAAGCGCATCAGCCTCATAATTTATTATATCAAAAAGAATTAGACGAAAACGGAATCCTATTTTGGAGTCAGTTTTCAGCACATATTTGGTACGATACGCCAGAATTTAAAGAAAACTTCAAAACTCTTTTACGAGAATGGATAAAGGAACGAAGAAACAGTCCGTCTGTCGTAATGTGGGGATTGCAGAATGAAAGCACGATTCCGAAGGAATTTGCCGAAGAATGCACGCAGATTATCCGCGAAATGGATCCGTTATCAGCTTCTCAAAGAATCGTAACAACTTGTAACGGTGGAGAAGGAACAGATTGGAATGTCGTTCAAAACTGGTCAGGAACTTATGGTGGAGATCCATTAAAATACCATTTGGAAATGACGACTCAGTTATTAAATGGAGAATATGGCGCATGGCGTTCAGCCGATTTACATACGGAAGGTGAGTTTGACCAAAAGGGAACTTTGAGCGAAAACCGTTTTTCTCAATTAATGGAAATTAAAGTTAGAGAAGCGGAATCGATAAAAGATAAAATTGCTGGACAGTTTAACTGGCTTTTTGCTTCGCATGAAAATCCGGGACGAGTGCAAAACGGAGAAGGTTTCAGAGACATTGACAAAGTCGGCCCAGTAAATTACAAAGGACTTTTTACCATTTGGAGCGAACCTCTAGATGCTTTTTATATGTATCGCGCGAATTATGTTTCGAACAAAACCAATCCGATGGTTTATATCGTTTCGCATACTTGGCCAAGTCGTTGGGAAAAACCAGGAATCAAAAACGGAATCGATATTTATTCGAATTGTGACGAAGTAGAATTGTTTAATGATGTCAATAAAGTTTCACTAGGAAAACTAAAAAATCCAGGAATCGGACAGCATTTTCAGTTTAATAATGTCAATATTCAATACAATGTTTTATATGCCGTTGGTTATGTAAATGGGAAAGTGGTTGCTAAAGATTATATCGTTTTAAATAACTTCCCCAAAGCACCAAGTTTTGATGCTTTAATGTCTGAGAAAACAGATATAACAAAAGCCCAAAAAAGTTATAATTACATTTATAGAGTAAATTGCGGAGGTTCTGAATTAACAGATTCTGCTGGAAATACTTGGTTAACGGATACTCATAAGAACGGACAAAATACTTGGGGTTCTTTATCTTGGACAGATAATTTTGAAAAACTTCCTGACTTTTTTGCCAGTCAAAGAACAACTTTCGACCCAATAAACGGAACAAAGAATCCTGAGTTATTTCAAAGTTTTAGATACGGAGTTGATAAACTGCGTTACGAATTTCCAGCATCTGACGGAGAATATTTAGTTGAATTATATTTCACAGAACCTTGGTATGGAACTGGTGGTGGAATGGATTGCAAAGGCTGGCGATTGTTTGACGTTGCCATAAATGAAAATGTAGTTTTAAAAGACTTTGATATTTGGGCAGAAGCTGGACATGATAACGCTTTGAAGAAAACATTCAAAGTAAAAAGTGCAAACGGAAAAATTGTGATTTCATTTCCAAATGTAAAAGCTTCACAAGCGATTATTTCTGCAATTGCAATTGCAACAAAAGATATTCATGCAAGACCAGCAGAGGAATCTTTAAAAAATATTCAGAATTTGGTTTTTGATTCTTATGATAAAAACAACAGAATAGCTTCATGGCTGGATATTAATTCAAAACAATATTCAGATTCTGATGTTGTTTTTAACGAATTGCCTTCGGAAGTTTTTGGAGCGGATTATTTGCAGTTTTCATCTCATTCTAAAAATAAAGGTTCGTTTACAGCTAAAGAAGAATCGACTGTTTATATTTTAGTTGATGCTAAAATAAAGACTTTAAAAGGACTTTCAGATTATAAAAAAATAGAAGAAAAAGCGAAAAACAGCAACGGAATTTCATTTGATGTTTTCACTAAAAAAGTAAAGAAAGACGAGAAAGTTATTTTTGATAATTCTGAAATAATATCTTCGATTGCAGTTGTTCCAACGTATGATATGGGCGAAAAAGATGATTCTAGACCAGTTGTAATCATAGAAGCAGAAAAAACGAAAACAACAGGAACTGGAATAGAAAAAGGAAATTTCAAAAAAGCGGATTATATTGAATTCACTAAAAAGACCAATAACAGCATCGAGTTTGAAGTAAAACCTGGAGTTGCAGGAATTTATTTAATGCGTTTCCGTTTTATGAATCGAAATGAAATGCCGTTAAAAGTTAAATTCAAAATGGAAGATGCGTACGGAATTTTAATGCGAAATGATACAATTGAATTTTTCCCTTCGCCTGAAAAATGGAAGATTTTGAATACAACTTCTGGTGGTTATATTAATGCTGGAACGTATAAAATAACATTGGAAGGAGATGATTTGAAGGGATTGATGTTGGATAATTTTGAATTTCAGTAAATGGTGGTTTGCCACGAAGGCGCAAAGACGCCAAGGTTTTATTGTAGAGACGCACCGCAGTGCGTCTAACACACAGTATGGACAATTGGAACGTAGACGCACTGCGGTGCGTCTCTACAAATACCTTGCAAATATTTTTGCATAAATACGATTAGAATAAAAAACCTATTTATGATAAAACATAAAAACATATTTCAAAAAATTACAATTGCCTTATTGTTTTCAGTATCCATTTTTGCGCAAAAACAAGCCAGAATTGTCGAAGATTTTAATAAAAACTGGAACTTTAAATTAGGAGATTATCCAGAAGCAATAAATACCAATTTTAATGCTTCTGATTGGAGAACACTTCAATTGCCACACGATTGGAGTATTGAAGGTGCTTTTGACAAAGACAGTAAAACCAAACAAGCACAAGGATTTTTACCTGCAGGAAAAGGCTGGTATCGTAAAGTTTTTACAGTTCCAGCGAACTGGAAAAACAAAACCGTTTCAATTGAATTTGATGGTGTTTTTAAGAACAGTGAAGTTTTTATAAATGGAAAATCATTAGGAATTCGTCCGAATGGTTATATTTCTTTTGGTTATGATTTAACGCAGTATTTAAACTTCGGAAAAGAGAATTTGATTGCCGTAAAAGTTGATAATGATTCTCAGCCCAATTCGAGATGGTACACAGGTTCTGGAATTTATCGAAATGTACGTTTGGTTGCAAGCGAAAAACTGCATGTAGGAAAGTGGGGAACCTTTGTAACGACTCCAGAAGTTTCCGCAGAAAAATCAAAAATACATTTAGAAGTTACCATTGATAATGATAATGCTGCTGCTAAAGAATTTAAACTGGTTACTTCGATTGTAAATGCAGAAAATAAAGAAGTTGCCAATTATACTTCAAAAGAAAAAATCGGTGCTAAAACATCAGAAAAAAAGGTTCATGATTTGGTTTTAAATCAACCGAAATTGTGGAGTACAGAGAATCCGTATTTGTATAAAGTGATTACAAAAGTGTACGAGAAATCGAAATTGGTTGATAATTACGAAACGCCTCTTGGATTTAGATATTTTAATTTTGATTCAGAGAAAGGATTTTCATTAAATGGCGTTCCAACAAAAATTTACGGCGTTTGTCTGCATCACGATAATGGTGCTTTGGGTGCGGTAGAAAATATTCATGCTGTTAGAAGAAAGTTGGCTTTAATGAAAGAAATGGGAGCAAACGCGATCAGAATGTCACACAACCCGCATTCGTTGGAAATGATGCAATTGTGCGACGAAATGGGATTTATTGTTCAGGATGAAGCTTTTGACGTTTGGAAAAAGAAAAAAGTAACCAACGATTACCACAAAGATTGGGATGCTTGGCACAAACAAGATTTAGAAGATTTTATCAAAAGAGACCGTAATAATCCATCGGTAATAATGTGGAGTATTGGTAACGAAATAAGAGAACAATTTGATTCGACTGGAATTGCGATTACCAGAGAATTAGCTAAAATCGTAAAAGCATTAGACACAACTCGCCCTGTAACTTCGGCTTTGACCGAAAATGTAATTGAGAAAAATTTCATTTACCAATCGGGAGCTTTAGATCTTTTAGGATTCAATTACAAACATGAAGATTATAAAGATTTTCCAACTAAATTTAAAGGACAAAAGATATTAGCTTCAGAAAGTGTTTCGGCTTTAGAAACACGCGGTCATTATGATTTTCCTGACGGAATTAAAGCATGGCCAACCAAACATGGCACTCCATTTGACGGAAATGCCGATTGGACGGTTTCGGCTTACGATCAGGTAAAATCATATTGGGGAGCAACGCACGAAGAGAACTGGAAAACAATTAAAAAACAGGATTTCATGGCGGGAACTTTTATCTGGACAGGTTTTGATTATATCGGTGAACCTGATCCGTATCCTTTTCCTGCAAGAAGCTCGTATTTCGGAATCGTTGATTTAGCCGGACTTCCAAAAGATGTGTATTATATGTACCAAAGTGAATGGTCGAACAAAACGGTCATGCATATTTTACCGCATTGGAACTGGAAAAAAGATCAAGAAGTAGAAGTTTGGGCGTATTACAATAATGCCGATGAAGTAGAATTATTCTTAAACGGAAAATCTCTAGGGAAAAAAGCAAAACAAAATGATGATTTGCATATTTCATGGCGTGTAAAATTTGAACCAGGAACATTAAAAGCGGTTTCAAGAAAGAACGGAAAAGTAGTTTTAGAAAAGGAAATCCATACAGCAGGAGAAGCTTCTAAATTAGATTTGCAAGCTGATAAAACCTCAATCAAAAATGATACTTACGATTTGGTTTACGTAACAGTTTCTATGACTGATAAAGATGGGAATTTAGTCCCAAACGCCATGGATTTGATCAACTTTGAAGTTTCTGGCGGAGGAAAATTAGTTGGTGTTGATAATGGCTATCAAGCCAATTTGGATTCTTTTAAAGCGAATTCTTGTAAATTGTTTAATGGGAAATGTATTGCGATTATTCAGTCTAATGGGAAGAAAGAAAATATTCAGTTGAAAGCGACGACTGGAAATGGAATTCCAGTTTCAGCGATTCAGATAACTGTTAATTAATTTTATATGTCGCTCCGCTGGAGCTTTTATTCTCTAATCGTTGATTATTTCTATAAATATTAAGCTTCTCCGAAGCTTTGTTTTAGATAATTATTCAATTTCAAAATTAGCTCTGGAAGAGCGAAATATTTATAGAAAAATGATTCTCACATAAGAGTAAAGCTCCAGAGGAGCGAAATAATAAACAATCAAAATCCGCTTCAATTTGGAAGCGGATTTTTTGTTTCTAGCTCATTCATAATATTTATTTTTTTGTAGAATTAAACTTATATTTGCCTCAATAATATAAAAGCCGAAAAATGATTTGTACAATTTATTCGCATCATTTAGGACTGGAAAAAATCAAACAAATATTTCTTTCTCATGTTCCTAATGGCGTTTTTTCTAGTAATGGTGAAAACCTCGAATTTGAAGTGAAAGGTGGAATCTTAAGTCCATCAAAAAAAGTAACTCTCTTTTACCGCGAAAGAGCTATTCCTTCTTATCAAATTCCGCAAATAGATGATTCTGAATTAACTGCCAATTTGAAAGGTTTATATGGTTTTGTAGATTCGTTACCAACTGAAAATGAAAAGGTAAAAGGGTTATTTCTGCATAAAATTCAAACACTAAATTCTGAATTTTCGATTCGTGAAGACAAGGGGGAATTAAAAGAATTAGATATCATTATAGCCGATCTTGCAAAGGAATTTGAAGCTGTTTTATTTGTTCAACCCAAAACTATTATCAGTAAATCTGAAACGCAGCATTTTTTAGATAAAGATTTAAATCTAATTATTGATACAGAAGGAAGATGTGAAATTGAAGAATTAAAAGTTAATATCAATTCAGAGTATTTTGACAATGATCAGACAGAATTAGACGAAGATCAAATAGAAAGAAAAGCCAAAAACGAAGAAATTCTTGAAAGGGAAAATATAAAAATCAATAAACATTTGCCTTGTGTTGAATCGGAAAGAGAAACTACAATCCGATCAGCAAAGGAAATAGCTGAAAGAGCAAGTATTTTAGCTGTAACAAATTTAGTAGCCTTTAACAACATTTCATCTGAAGAAGCTGTTGATTATTTACAGAATTATAAACTTTGGGAATCTGTTACAGAAGGGGAAAAAGAGTTTCTTGCTAATCCAACAGATGATAGAAAAATGTATGAAACTTGGAAATGTGAAGGGATTTGGACTTTAATGTGGGCTTTGAAAAAAGTCGATACACTTGATTTTCCAAATGAATTTTGTGATCTCGGAAATATCAGCGCAGAAAATTATCCTGTTGCAAATGACAAAGACCCTTTTGAATTTATAAATGCAGTTCATGAGGTTCGTTCTAAAAAAGAAATTTTAGATGCTGCAGATTTGTATTACAGATACAATTGGGCTTGTGTAGATGAAAGGATTAATGGAAGACAAATAGAAAATATTAATCCAGGAATTGTGTATGAAAGACAATATGCGCTCAATTGGCTAATTCATTATATGGATCAAGATTGGGATAATGTAACTTGTGATACTTAATATATAAATGCAAAAGTAAATAGACTTATTGATTGTAAAGTCGCCAAGTCGCAAAGTTTTTTGAACCATATAAGTTATGTAAGTAATTTTAAGTTTTTAGCTTAATTCAACTTGTATAACTTATATGGTTTAGTTTTTTTAATAAACTTTGCGACTTAGCGCCTTTGCGAGATTCTTTATACATTTATAAAAAAAAACAAAAATGGAACCAACATTCTTCGGAGATCAATTAGACTTTAGAAAATGGCTCGAGAAAAACCACCAAAAAGGAAAAGAACTTTTGGTTGGTTTTTATAAAGTTGCGAGTAAAAAGCCTTCTATGAGCTGGCCAGAATCGGTTGATCAGGCGCTTTGTTTTGGTTGGATTGATGGTGTACGAAAATCTATTGATGCGGAAAGTTATACGATACGTTTTACGCCGAGAAAACCCTCTAGCATTTGGAGCGCTATTAATATTCAGAAGATGGAAGATTTGACTAAAGCGGGCTTAATGACAGATGCAGGTTTGAAAGCATTTAGTTTTAGAACCGAAAATAAGTCTAAAATTTATTCGCATGAGAAAGAACCAGTTCCGCTGTTAGAAGTTTACGAAAAACAGTTTAAAAGCAATAAAACCGCTTGGGAATATTTTGAGAAGCAAGCGTCTTCGTATAAAAAAGTAATGATTCATTGGATTATGAGTGCCAAGCAGGAAAAAACACAACTGTCAAGGCTTGAAAAAACGATTGCTGAGAGTGAGAAACAGAAAAGAGTGCTGTAAATATTTCGAATAAAATCCTTATTTTAGTAATCTGACTTTTAGCGAAATATGGAAAGAGAAAATACCACAAAAATAAAAGGGGAGATTTTGCTGGGTATTATTTTTGCCTTAGAATTATACGCCTTGCCTGTACAGTTTTATTTGCTGTTAAAAAATCCTGAATTTACTTTTTTCAGCGCAGCAGTCCGCTTTTTTAGTTTCTTTACTATTACAACAAATACAATCGTTTTTCTTTGCAGTGCTTTGTTATTATTTGGCGGAAGAACTGCAGCAAATGCTTTCTTTAGAAAGTGCACTACTATTACGGCAATTACAGTTTATATATTGATTGTCGGAATTGTTTTTAATTTGCTCCTTCGCTCAACTCTTCATTTAGAAGGTCATCATCTTATTGTAAGCGAAATTTTTCATACAGTCGTTCCTATTTTATTTTTCGTTTTCTGGCTGTTTTTTGTAAGTCCAGAAAAGATCTCTTTTAAAGTTATTTCGTCTTGGCTGATTTATCCAATTATCTATATCATTTACACTTTGTTTCACGGACTTGCAACCGAATTTTATCCGTACCCTTTTATAGATGCAACCCAATTAGGTTTTCAAACGGCAATTATAAACGGATTTTTTGTTTTATTGTCCTTTGTAATTTTATCTATTATTCTAATTTCTATTTCGAAATTGAGAATCAAATCCTTATAGGAAGAAAAATGTTTTAATTCTCATTCACGAAAAGATCCAGTAATTTTTCGGGAAGTTTAATAGTAATCTCATCTGAATTTTCTTTGGCTTTTTCAGTTGGAAAAATATCAAATTCATTGTTATACAACCAGTAATAATTTAGTGTTATGTTTCCTGGATCTTTATGATAAAATTTTTCATTATTAGGATTTATAATTTCAATTAATTCAAGAATATTCTCATTTTCAATTGGACAAGCTAGAGCTGTTCCTTTTGTTGGAATTGAAATTAGTGTTCCAAATTTTCCTTTAATGTAATTAGGATCTTTTTTAAAGTTTAAAATGTATGATGCACTAAAATCACCGCTAAAAAAAGTATAAATTTTGAACTTTGAATGTAAATCATAAATTTTTGTTTCAATTTCATTTGTCGGAATATTACTTATAGCGATTTCAAAAAGCTCTTCTTCGGTTTGATGCCATTCTAAAGATTCTTCTTTTCTTATATAATGAAATTTACCTTCAAATTCTAAAATTAAAAACGTGTTAGTTTTTGGGAAATCAATTCTTGAAATATAATTATCAATTTTATCTGGAAAAATGAAGTTCTCTCCTTTAATTAATACTCTTAAAAATTGTGAGGCATAACTAAAATCTTTGTATAAATAGTCAAGAGCAGAAGAATTGTATTTTAATTTATTAAAATGCTCATAAATTATATTTCTCCAATTTCCATCTTTATTTCCTGATAATGTACGAACTAGATTATCTAAATAGCGATGTTCAATTTCTCCATTAATTTCTGTAACAATTTCTCCTTCGTCAATTTTAGTGATTATAATACCATTTTCTTCATGATATTGTATAGCTGTATTCATAACAAAGTTATATTCATCTCTTGTTACAATTCCTTTATACATTTCAGGTAAATTATATCCTGTTTTCTTTTTAAAAATATCAAAAAAGCCCATTTCTATTTATTATGATTAATTGCAAATATAATTTTATTGTAAATAAATTCCTGTTTTATTGAATAATAAATTAAAATAGAAAAACATTTCATACCAAAACGCTTAAAAAAATGTTGTTGGTCGAAATTCTATTCTAGAGATTTCAAATTATACTACATTTATGCTTTATAGACCATTTTAAAGCAGATTAGCAATGAAAAAAATATTCCTTTCCTTATGTCTTTTGGGTGTAATTTCTAATGCTTCAAGTCAGGAATTCGCTAATGCACCAAAGCCTTTTGGACCAGTTCCAACGCAAAAACAAATCGATTGGCAGGAGATGGAATTCTATGCTTTTGTGCATTTTTCATTAAACACTTTTACCAATAAAGAATGGGGTTACGGAGACGAGTCGCCAGAACTTTTTAATCCGTCACAATTAGATGTTCGCCAATGGGCGCGCGTGGTAAAAGAAGCTGGAATGAAAGGAATTATTCTAGTTGCTAAACATCACGATGGGTTTTGTCTTTGGCCTTCAGCTTACACAGAACGTTCAGTTAAGAATTCGCCTTGGGAAAACGGAAAAGGAGATTTGGTAAAAGAATTGGCAGAAGCCTGTAAAGAATACGATTTAAAGTTGGGATTATACCTTTCGCCTTGGGATAGAAATCATCCGCAATATGGCAAACCTGAATACATCACGTATTTCAGAAATCAGTTAAAAGAATTATTGACGAATTACGGAGACGTTTTCGAAATGTGGTTTGACGGTGCAAACGGTGGAGACGGCTATTATGGTGGTGCAAACGAAACCAGAAAAATCAATTCGTTGACTTATTATAATTGGGATGAAACCTATAAATTAATTTACGATATCGCGCCAAAAACATTGGTTTGGGGAGTCTGGCTCATCTGAAGCAAGATGGATTGGAAACGAAGAAGGTCGCGCAGGAAAAACCAATTGGTCGTTATTACGCCAAAAAGATGAGTTGGCTGGAAAAGTACATTACAGCGAATTTATGTCTGGACATGAAGACGGAGAAAAATGGGTTCCTGGCGAAGCCGATGTTTCGATCAGACCGGGATGGTTTTATCATTCGGTTGAAGACGATAAGGTTCGTTCGCTTGACGAAATGGTCGATATTTATTATGAATCGATTGGACGTAATGCTACTTTATTATTAAATCTTCCAGTTGACAGACGCGGTTTGGTTCATGAAAATGACGAAGCGAGATTAAAAGAATTGGTTGCTACAATTAAAGCCGATTTCAAAACAGAATTATTGGCTGGAGCAAAAGTTCAAGCTTCAAACACAAGAGCAGTCGATTCTAATTTTCGGACCTGAAAAGGTGATTGATGGAAATAAAAATACGTATTGGGCAACCGACGATAAAGTAAAACAAGCTACAATTGAATTTACATTTAAAAAGCCAACTGCAATTAATAGAATTTTACTTCAAGAATATATTAAGCTGGGGCAACGTGTAAAAGAATTTTCTGTTGAAGCAAAAGTGGACGGACAATGGAAAACGATTGCCAACGAAACTACAATTGGCTACAAAAGAATTCTTCGTTTAGAACGTGTAACAGCTTCTGCAATTAGAGTTAATATTTTGGATGCAAAAGCAGGATTTGTAATCAGTACAATTGAAGCTTATAATGCTCCGACTTTTGTAAAAGAGCCGCAAATTCTTCGTGATAAAAATGGTTTGGTTACGATTAAATCGGAAAGTGGCAATGCAGTTTATTATTCGCTTGACGGAAAAAATCCTTCAGAAAAAAGTACTTTATACAAAGCGCCATTCATATACAATAAAGCAGTAGAAATTAAGGCCATTTCGAGAAATACAAAAGAGAAAATCAATAGTGCAGTTAGAACAGCCAAATATGGTGTTTCTAAAGAAAAATGGAGCGTGATTTCTATTTCAAGTGGAGATGATAAATCGGTTGAGAGAATTATTGACGGAGATGCCAATACTGATTGGGGATTTGGAAATGATCAAAACAAACTGCCTCAAGCAATCATTATCGATATGGGCGAAGCAAGAGAAATAAAAGGCTTTACATACACGCCACAGCAAGTTGGAAATAATTTGAATTTGATTTCGAATTACGAATTCTATACCAGCGAAGATAATATTACTTGGACAAAGCAATCAGAAGGAGAATTCTCTAACATCAAACATAATCCAATTGAGCAGCTTAAGAGTTTTACTGCGGTAAAAGCAAGATTTTTACGATTTGTTGCTACAGCTGCTGTAGGAAAAGGGCAGACAGTTTCAATTGCTGAAATTGGGGTAATTGAATAAATGCTTCTTTGCGAAGTATTAAAATAACTTAGCACATCTTATTTTGTCTTTTGCCGAAGCGCAGTCGTTATTAGTCGAATTTTTGAGGGGAACGGATAATTTAATTCTACTTTTATTTTAGAAATTAAATGACAAGGCAAATGATTAAAGAAGATATAGGTTTTAGAGAAGCAGGGAAATTTGAAGAAACTCGTTTTGAGAAAATTCACAATGTTATTTTCGAATCGTCGCAAGAAGCTTCTTTACTTGTCGCGCAAGAAATTGCCAATTTAATTCAGAGAAAAAACGAGCTAAACGAACCTTGTGTTTTAGGTTTGGCTACAGGTTCTTCGCCAATTAAGGTATATGAAGAATTGGTTAGAATGCACAAAGAGGAAGGTTTAAGTTTTGAAAATGTTGTGACTTTTAACTTAGATGAATATTATCCGATGGATAAGAATGATATTCAGAGTTATTATCATTTTATGCACGAACATTTATTTCATCATGTAAATATTCTTCCTAAAAATATAAATATTCCAGACGGGCAGGTGAGTGCCGAGGAATTACAGCAATATTGCATCGATTATGAGATGAAAATTAAATCGTACGGCGGATTAGATTTTCAGCTTTTAGGAATCGGTAGAACGGGACACATTGGATTTAATGAACCAGGTTCTCATGTGAATTCGGGAACTAGAAGTATTACTTTGGATCATATCACGAGAGTCGATGCGGCTTCTTCTTTTTTAGGAATTGATAATGTTCCGAGAAAAGCCATAACAATGGGAATTGGAACCGTTAGAAATGCAAAAAGAATTGTTTTGCTTGGCTGGGGAATCAGTAAAGCAGGAATTATAGAAAAAACAATCGAGGGAGAGGTTTCTTCGCAAGTTCCAGCTACGTATTTGCAAGAGCATAACAACACAACATTTGTTCTAGATACAGAAGCTTCGTCTGAACTAACAAGAGTTAAAACGCCTTGGCTGGTTAAGTCTTGTGTTTGGACAGATGAATTAAAATTAAAAGCGGTGGCTTGGTTAAGTGAGTTGACGAAGAAACCTTTCCTAAAACTGACGGATAAAGATTATAACGACAACGGAATGTCGAGTCTTTTGACGGAAGAAGGAACTGCATACGATTTGAATATTAAAATGTTCAATAAAATGCAGCAAACCATCACGGGATGGCCGGGCGGAAAACCCAATGCTGATGATACGTACAGACCGGAGCGTTCCACGCCGGAAAAGAAAAGAATTATCATTTTCAGCCCGCATCCAGATGATGATGTGATTTCAATGGGAGGAACATTTGACCGTTTGGTAGAGCAGGGGCACGAGGTTCATGTAGCCTATCAGACTTCTGGAAATATTGCGGTTTCAGATGTTGAAGCTTTAAAGTTTGCAGAAATTTCGAAAGCATTACATCCAGATTCTAGAATGTCTGATAAAATAATCGATTTTCTTCAGACCAGAACTGGAAACGAGATTGATTCATTAGAAGTTAGAAAATTAAAAGGATTAATTAGAAGAAGCGAATCTTTTGGAGCAACTCGTTACATTGGTTTGCCAGATTCTAACGTACACTTTTTAGATCTTCCGTTTTACGAAACAGGAACGGTTAAAAAGAATAATCTTTCAGATGCAGATGTTGACATTATGTGTGACATTATTGAAAGAATAAAACCGCATCAAATTTATGCCGCTGGAGATTTAGCAGATCCGCATGGAACTCATAAAGTATGTTTAGACAGTTTGTTTGAAGCTTTAAAAAGACTAAAAAACAAAAGCTTTATGGATGATTGCTGGGTTTGGTTGTACCGAGGCGCATGGCATGAATGGGAATCGTACCAAATTGACATGGCAGTACCAATGAGTCCTGACCAGGTTTTAAAGAAACGACATGCTATTTTTTATCACCAGTCTCAAAAAGACGGCGTTATGTTTCAAGGTGATGATAGCAGGGAGTTTTGGGTTCGAGTTGAAGACAGAAATAGATTGACTGCAGAAAAATATCACAGCTTAGGTTTAGCAGATTATTCGGCTATTGAAGCGTTTAAAAGATATCACTTTTAGTTTTTTGCAGCATAAAGATAATAGACTATTTCATGGTTTATTTTGGTTAGTTACCTATAATTGAGAGAAAATGCGGTCGTGGTTGGCCGCATTTTCGTTTTCTATGCGTTTTGTGTGTTTTACCGCAAAGATTTTTTTTAACCGTAAAGTTTTTTTAACCGCAAAGCACGCTAAGGTTTACGCAAAGTTCGCTAAGATTTTTTATTTTTAAGTCTTGATGAAAACGCAAAGCTATGTGCTTAAAAATATAGCCACAGATTATGCGGATTAACACAGATTTAAAAAATCCTTTTAATCCTAATAATCTGTGGCTAAAAAAACTTTGCGAACTTTGCGTAAACCTTAGCGCTCTTTGCGGTTAAACCTTTATATAGATGAATTAAGGATTTTCTGTTTTACTTCATCAATATAAGATCTTCCTATAACGTATCGAAGTCCTTCAATTTCAATGCTGTTTCCTTCAACGGCGTCAATTTTGTCAATTGCAATCGTATAAGATCGGTGGATTCTGATAAAATCTCTTTCGGGCAATAAACTTGTAAAATCAGATAAAGTGCTGTGAATGATGAACTTTCCAGAAGTTGTACTAATTTTCAAGTAGTCCTTTAAGCTTTCGATAACCAGAATTTCGTTCAAGAAAATCTTCTTCATTTTTTTCTTGTCGATTTTCACGAAGATGAAAGGATTCTCTTTGCTATTTTCCTGCGGAAGTTTGGTTGCATTATTAAGACGTTTGTTGATTTTGTTTACCGCTTTCATTAATCTCGGAAACTCAATTGGTTTTACCAGATAATCTAACACATCAAGCTCGTAAGTTTCAATCGCAAACTGATCGTAAGCACTTGTAATAATAAGTAAAGGAGGATTTTCTAAACTTTTAATGAAATTAATACCGTCCAAAACAGGCATGTTAATGTCTAAAAAAATTACATCTATAGTATTGTTTTTCAAGAAATTTAATCCTTCGATAGAATTGCTAAAAGTATTTATCAATTCTAAATCTTCAATCTGTTCAATATAATTTTTAATAACGTTTATTGCCAATGGCTCATCATCGATAATTAAACACTTTATTTTCATTTGTACTGTTATTTTTGGCCGATATGTGGTTTTTTGTAGGTATAGTTTTCTAAACTTATAAAAGTTGGGGTTATGTGACTTTTATAACTAGTTTAACGACAAAAATATTCTTTTTATTTTTAAATGAAAGCTTATAGTCACTTTTATTATATCCTAATTCGAGTCTTTTTTTTACGTTTTCAATACCTATACCACTTGACTTGTTAAAATTATCTTTATGTACGGTAAATTCGGGCATTGGGTTTGAAATGGTGAAATATAAAAAATCTCCTTTTACTTTAAATCTAATGTCAATTAAAACATTTCCAGTGTTTTTGTTCACGCCGTGCTTAAAAGCATTTTCGACGAAAGTCAACAGAAGAACTGGAGAAATTTCTTTATCGTGAATATCTCCAGAAATAGACATATCTACTTCTAGACGCTCTCCGTTTCTAATTCTTTCCAGATCCAAATAATTCTGAATGCACATAATCTCATTTTCTAAAGTCTGCTTTTTGCCTTTTGTTTCATAAAGCATGTAGCGCATCAATTCAGAAAGCTTTAAAACGATTTTTGGCGTTTTGTTCGATTTTTCTACAGAAAGGGAATAAATGTTATTTAAGGTATTAAAGAAAAAATGTGGAGAAATCTGTGACTTCAAAAACAACAATTCGGTTTCTAGCTGAGATTTTTCTAAATCTGTCACACGTCTTTGTTCTTTTAAGAAATCTAAAGTGATTTTAATTGCGGTAACGAAAGTCATCACATACAATTCACCCATCATCATATCTATCGTATAGTTGAGTGTAAGTGTACTGATGGTCTGCGGACCTTGGGCCAAACGTCGTGTGTAATCAGTAGATAAGTCAGATTAAATTTTAAAACAACCATGATAAAAATCGCTGACAATACACTTATAATATATACGACGTATTTTTTGCGGTAAATAAAGTGAGGCATTAAAACCAAAATATTAAGATAACACAATGCCATGTGAATTGGAAATCCGAGTAAAGTGGTTTTTAATGAATAAACATAATCATTAAAATAGCTTCCCCAGCGGAATGTATTGAATACAAAATACGTTAGCCAAAAGTAAACATGATAACGTATGGGTAAACTATAAGGTTTTTTTGAGTTGAAAATCATAATCGTAGAATAGAATGTCGTTTGTTACTATTTTTTGATGTTTAGAGCTGTTTAAATGTCGTCCGTCTAAAAATATTTTGGTAAAAGTTGAATTTATCTAAATTTAAAGTTAAATTAATATTGTTTTGATATGAGGAAAATTACTCTGCTTTCTCTGACGGTAATTTTAACTGCAAGTTGCAAAATAAATGTAGATAAAAATCAACATAAACAAAGTTTTGCAACAAATTATGTAGATCCTTTCATAGGTACTGGCGGGCACGGACATACATATCCGGGTGCAACAGTTCCGTTTGGGATGCTGCAAGTGAGTCCAGATAATGGGGTTTCTAGCTGGGACTGGTGCTCGGGCTATCATTATTCTGACTCGATAGTTTCTGGATTTAGTCATTTACATTTAAGCGGGACAGGAATCGGTGATTTGGCAGACATTTTATTTATGCCGACAAACAAAAAGTTAGACTTAACCGCCAAAGCCGCTTCACGCGATTTCTTACCGTATAAATCAAAATATAATCATGTTAACGAAAAAGCAATACCGGGTTATTACCAAGTTTTTCTTGAAGATCCTAAAATCAATGTAGAATTAACTTCTACGCAAAGAACCGCATACCATAAGTATACCTATAATAATAACGATACGCAATCTGTTGTTGTTGATTTAGGTTTTGCCATTAACTGGGACAAAGCGGTAAAAACTGCCATTACAGTTGAAGACCAAAATACCATTAGCGGTTACCGTTACAGTACGGGTTGGGCAAAAAATCAGAAAGTGTTTTTTGTAGCCAAGTTTTCTAAACCCATTACAGAATCTATTATTACTGTTGATAAGAAAGTAGTTTCAGGTTCAAATGCTGAAGGTGAAAACACTGCTCTGCAATTATTCTTCGATGGCAAAAACTCTAAAGAATTAGGCGTTAAAGTGGCGCTTTCTTCTGTAAGTATCGCTAATGCGAAAGACAATTTAGACGCTGAAAGTCAGAATTTTGAGAAAGCAAAATCTGATGCGACTCTAGATTGGAATAAAGCTTTAAGTAAAATTACAGTTGAAACTCCAGTTGATTCTTTAAAAACCATTTTCTATACCGCTTTATATCATGCTCAAGTTGCGCCGGTAACATATAGCGATAAAAACGGGCAATTTAGAAGAGAAGATGATAAAATTATTACTGCTAAAGATTATACCGCTTACTCTACATTATCTCTTTGGGATACATTTAGAGCAGAAAACCCATTGCTGACGTTGTTAGAACCTACAAAAGTTTCCGATTTAGTTAATTCGATGTTAGCGTATTATGAAACCAAAAAGATACTTCCAGTTTGGACATTATACGCTAATGAAACTAATACGATGACAGGATATCATTCGATTCCAGTTGTTGTAGATGCTTATATGAAAGGCATTAAAGGTTTTGATGCTGAAAAAGCTTTTGAAGCCATGAAAGCAACGATGATGCAGGACGAACGCGGCTTGAATTTCTACAAAAAATACGGTTACATTCCTTATAATTTATTAGACGAATCGGTTACCATTACTTTAGAATATGCTTACGACGATTGGTGTGTGGCTCAAATGGCGAAAGCTTTAGGAAAACAAGCTGATTATGAGCTTTTCTCGAAACGTGCAAAAGCTTACGAATATTTATTTGATGCCAAATCTGGTTTCATGAGAGGAAAATCGGAAGATGGAAAATCTTGGAACGAACCTTTCGATCCAAAACATTCCAATCACAGAGAACATACCGATTATACCGAAGGAAATGCTTGGCAACACAGCTGGTTTGTACCTCATAATGTAGATGATTTTATTAAGCTTCATGGAGGAAACGATATTTTTACAAAACGTTTAGAACAATTATTTACAGAGAGTTCTGAGATTACAGGAAATAATGTTTCTGCAGATATTTCTGGTTTGATCGGACAATATGCACATGGTAATGAGCCAAGTCACCATATTGCTTACATGTTTAATCATGCAGGTCAGCCTTGGAGAACGCAATATTGGGTTCGTCATATTTTAGATACTCAATACAATACGACAGCAAATGGTCTAAGCGGAAATGAAGACTGCGGACAAATGTCGGCTTGGTATGTATTCAGCTCAATGGGATTATATCCAATGAATCCAGCTTCTGGTGAATACGAAATTGGAAGTCCGATTTTCGAAAAATCAACTTTAAATCTTCCAAATGGAAAAACTTTTGTAATTGAAGCAGAAAATGTTTCAAACAAAAACTTCTATATCCAATCGGTTACTTTAAACGGAAAAGCATTTAATAAAACTGCAATTTCTCACCAAGAAATGCTAAAAGGCGGTGTACTTCATTTTGTAATGGGAGCGCAGCCAAACAAAAACTGGGGTCTGAACTAACTAATTCAAAATAAATAATTTAATGAATATAATAGACGTATCAATCATTTTAATCTATATCGTACTGTCGGTCGGTATCGGAATCTGGATTTCAAGAAAAGCATCAAAAGGTCTTGACGATTATTTCCTTGGCGGAAAATCAATCAAATGGTATTTTTTAGGATTGAGCAATGGCTCAGGAATGTTTGATGTTTCGGGAACTTCCTGGATGATTGGAGTTTTATTTCTATATGGTGTAAAAAGCTTCATGTTTATGTGGCTTTGGCCAATTTGGAATCAGATTTTTGTGATGATGTTCCTCGCGGTCTGGATTAGAAGATCGAAAGTAATGACAGGTTCTGAATGGATTTTAACTCGTTTTGGAAGCGATAAAGCAGGAAAAGCATCACATATTATTGTGGCTATTTTTGCCATCATTTCTACAATTGGTTTTATCGCTTATTTCTTCGTTGGAATCGGAAAATTTGTAACCATCATTCTTCCTTGGGATTTGACAGTTCACATGAATGGTGGAGTTTTCTTAACTTCAGAACAAGCTTATGCGTTGTTAATCATTTTCTTAACTACCATTTATACGGTTAAAGGAGGGATGTTTTCTGTTGTAGCGACAGAGGTTGTACAATATATTATTATGATTGTTGCGGGAGTTTTAATCGCCGGTTATGCATTCATTAATTATACTGATATTCAGATCAATTCGGTAATTACGCCAGAATGGAAAAATGTTTTCTTCGGATGGGAATTTGAAACGCAATGGAGTGATAAATTCGAAACGTTCAACCGATTAATTGATACGGAAGGTTATAAAATGTTTGGTGCTTTTATCGGGATGACACTTTTCAAAGGTTTCTTTGCGAGTGTTGCAGGGCCAACTCCAAGTTACGATTTACAAAGAGTTCTTTCTACAAAATCGGTAAAAGAAGCAGCTTACATGAGTGGTTTTACCAACTTGATTTTATTCATTCCTAGATATTTATTGATTACAGGAATTGTAGTTATTGCTTTAGTGAATTTAGCTCCAGAATTAAACGCAAACGTAAATTTAACGGGCGCAGATTTAGAATTATTGATGCCTAAAGTGGTCAATCTTTATATCCCCGTTGGTATTAAAGGAATTCTTCTTGCAGGTTTATTAGCGGCTTTCATGTCTGGATTCTCCGCTTTTGTAAATGCAGGGCCAGCATATATTGTAAATGATATTTATAAAAAATATTTTAAACCAGTTGCTTCAAATCAGCACTATATTAAAGTAAGTCAGATTTCTTCTTTCTTGGTTGTTGGTCTTGGAGTTTTCATGGGGTTCTTCGCAGATTCGATCAACTCTTTAACGCTTTGGATTACAAGTGCTTTATACGGTGGTTACGTAGCAGCCAACTTCTTAAAATGGATTTGGTGGCGTTTTAACGGATGGGGTTATTTCTGGGGAATGGTCGGCGGATTAATTGCCGCTTCTCTTCAATTCGTTTTGGATCAAAACAAAGGAAATCTAGCAGCAGGAACATTCTTGCATGATCTTTCGCAAGTGCCATCGATTTATTTATTCCCATTAATTTTTGGAATGTCAATTTTAGGTTGTCTTTTGGGAACTTATTTAAGTAAACCAACTGATATCGAAGTTTTAAAATCTTTCTATTCAAACGTAAGACCTTGGGGATTCTGGGGCCAGTTTACAAACAATTAAAAGCGGAAGATCAATCTTTCCAAAAAAATAATGATTTCTATTTAGATATGATGAATTGTGTAATTGGTATTATCTGGCAGTCAAGTATGATTCTGCTTCCAATTTACTTCATCATCAGGGATTATCCAAAAGCAGCAGTGGCATTGGTGGTTTTCTTAGTGACGACTACAGTGTTGAAGTTTACTTGGTTGGATTGAGTTAGGAAGATTGAAGAATAAAGAGTATAGAATAAAGAGTATAGAATCAAGATTTTAGAGGAAAATATTTTGATTCGATAAAAATTTAAACACATAGAAACATAGATTTTTTTGACTTTTAAAAAGAGTGTAGAAAGAAACTAGTTTCTCACACATAGCTGAATGATAACGTTGAAGTCAACTTTGTCAAAGTTTCAAGCTTTGACAAAGTTTTTTAACCACGCAGTTTGTCATTTCGAGGAACGAGAAATCACACTCGAAATCGACAAAGATTGGTAATATAGATTGCGGAGTTTCTAGTGTGATTTCTCGTTCCTCGAAATGACAAAACGAAGCTTTAGAATAAAAGAATAAAAAACTAATAAATAAAAAAAACAAAAAATGAGTACTATTCCTTGGCAAGACAGACCCGAAAACAGTAAAGATGTAATGTGGAGATATTCTGAGAATCCAATTATCGACAGATATTCGATTCCTTCATCAAACAGTATATTCAATAGTGCAGTTGTACCTTTTGGAGACGGATATGCTGGGGTTTTCAGATGTGATAATAAAGCAGTTCAGATGAATATTTTTGCTGGTTTCAGTAAAGATGGTATCAATTGGGACATCAACCACGAACCAATTGAGATGAAATCTGGAAATACAGAAATGATCGAATCTGCTTATAAATACGATCCTCGAGTGGTTTGGATCGAAGATCGTTACTGGATTACTTGGTGTAACGGTTACAACGGACCAACAATTGGTATTGGTTATACTTTCGATTTTAAAGAATTTTTCCAATGCGAAAATGCCTTTTTACCATTCAACAGAAACGGAGTTTTATTCCCACAAAAAATCAACGGAAAATACGCGATGTTAAGCCGTCCAAGTGATAACGGACACACGCCATTCGGAGATATCTGGATCAGCTACAGCCCAGATATGAAATATTGGGGAGAACACAGATTGGTTATGAAACCGAGTCAGTTTGAAAAAAGCGCTTGGCAATGTACAAAAGTAGGTGCAGGGCCAATTCCAATCTTTACAGAAGAAGGATGGTTAATGATTTACCACGGAGTTATCAATACTTGCAACGGTTTCCGTTATGCAATGGGTTCAGCACTTTTAGATGTTGATTCGCCAGACCAAGTAAAATACAGAACACAACCTTATTTATTAGGGCCAGCAGAGACTTATGAAATGGTTGGAGACGTTCCGAATGTAGTATTCCCTTGCGCTGCTTTACACGATGTAGAAGAAGATAAATTAGCAGTTTATTACGGTGCGGCAGATACACATGTTGCAATCGCTTTCGGAAAATTAAGTGAAGTAATTCAGTTTACAAAAGATAATAGTTTATAATATAAAGATGCATAGTAGAAGTAAATTATTGTCCCTTGCCGTTTTTTTTGTTGGATTGATGGGTTATTCGCAGTCTGAAAAAGAGGTTACACCCAAAAGTTATATTGCGTATAAGACTTCAAAAGAAATTGTTATTGACGGAGACGGGGCAGATAAAGACTGGGAAAAAGCAGCTTGGACAGCACCTTTTGTCGACATAGAAGGCGTTGAAAAACCAAAATACAATACTCAGGTCAAAATGCTTTGGGACGATAATTACTACTATATCCTGGCAAAAATGGAAGAGCCTCACGTTTGGGCAAATCTAAGACAACGCGATACGATTATTTTTTATAATAATGATTTTGAGGTTTTTATTGATCCAGATAATGATACTCACAATTATTATGAATTAGAAATAAATGCGTTAAACACGGCTTGGGATTTATTTATTAATAAACCTTACAGAGAAAAAAATACAGTTTTAAACGATTGGAATATTACAGGTTTAAAATCGGCTGTAAAGATTGACGGAACTTTAAATAATGCTTCAGATATTGATAAAGGCTGGACATTAGAAATTGCCATTCCGTGGTCGGTTTATAAAACATCTTATTTCGACGATATTGTTCCGAAAGATAAATTTTGGAAAGTCAATTTTTCTAGGGTGAATTGGCAGCATTCAGTTATCGACGGAAAATACGAACGCAAAAAAGATTCAGAAGGAAAGTTTCTCCCAGAATACAATTGGGTTTGGTCGCCTATGGGAGTGATAAATATGCATGAGCCCGAAAAATGGGCTTATGTATACTTCTCTTCAAAAGAAATAGGAGGACAGGATACTTTTACGATTCCACAGGAAGAAAAAGTAAAATGGGAACTATATACGTTGTATCGCGCTCAAAAAAGATATTTCGAAAAGAATAAATCTTGGGCAAAATCACTGCAAAGTATCAGTAAAAAAAATATAGTGGTTGACGGAAAGACTTTAAAGCCAATTTTAGAAAATCATTCATCAGGATTTAATATCTTGGTAAAAAGTCCTTTTTCAAACAAAACCTTAATAATTAAAGAAGATGGTAAAATTATTACGAACGAGTAAGTTGCAGAAACTATCAAAAGTTTTAGTATTAGCGCTTTCGCTGAGTTTATTCTCTTGCGGACAAAAAGAAACCAAAGATCAGGAAAACGGTAAATTCACTTTTGGTGTTTGGACCACTGCTGACGCTAAAAAATCGGATGCAGATTATTCGAAAGAATTTAAAAAATACAAAGACGGCGGAATCGATGAAGTTTTAATCAACACGCAAACCGATCCAAAACTATTAGCAAGATTAGTTCCGCTTGCAAAAAAAGAAGGACTAAAAGTGCACGCTTGGATTATGGCAATGAACCGTCCAAACGATTCAATTGCTTTACAGCACCCAGATTGGTATCAAGTAAGCAAAGAGGGAAAATCTTGCTTTGATAATCGTCCGTATGTAGACTATTACCAATGGCTTTGCCCAACTAAAGAAGAGTCTAGAAATCACGTTTTAGGTTTGGTTGAAGGTTTAGCTAAAGTTGAAGGAATCGAAAGTGTACATTTAGACTACATTCGTTTCCCGGATATTTTCTTGCCAATCAGTTTATTGCCAAAATATAACTTGGTGCAAGATGTAGAATTACCACAATTTGATTTCTGTTATTGTGATGCTTGCGTAAGCAAATTCGAAAAAGAACATCATAAAAACCCAAAAAAGAGCCACAATACGTCAATTGATATGGAGTGGAAAAACTTTAGATTAAATGCAGTAAAAGCAGTGGTTGACGATGCGTATAAAATTGCTCATAAACACAATAAAAAATTAACGGCAGCAGTATTTCCTTATCCAGAAATGGCAGATCATATGGTACGCCAGCGTTGGGATAAATGGAATATTGATGAAGTATATCCAATGATTTATCATAGTTTTTATGATGAAGAAATTGACTGGGTAGGTTATGCAACCAAACAAGGTGTAGCCGATTTAGAAGGAAAGCCAACGAAAGTAAATACAGGAATTTATATTCCAGGTTTAAAATCGGATGCAGAATTGAAAGAAGCAATTTTAGAAGCTAAGAAAAATGGCGCAACAGGAGTTTCATTTTTTGACGGAAATGCTTTATCAGAAAGTAATTTAAAAACAATTAAGTCAGTAAAAGCGTCGTTGTAGTCGATTTTTCTGGGATTAAAAATTATTACTGATTAATTTAGCAACATCAAGAACAATTAGTTTCTGAAAGTTGAATTAAAACCAAAAAGACATGTCAAATAGAAGAGATTTTATTAAGAAAACAACTTTAGGCACCTTAGCCATTAGTTCTGTTTTGGGCGTAAGCGGATTTGCTGCAAATCACGAAAATGAACCAGAAGCTGAATCAAAAGAAAAAAAACAGACCAAACCGATCATCATCTCGACATGGAATCATGGTTTGCCTGCAAATAAAGAATCTTGGAAAAATTTAAAAGAAGGAAAATCAGCTTTAGATGCTATCGAAGCTGGAATGAAAATACCTGAAGCAGATCCGAATGTCCGCAGTGTGGGTTACGGAGGATATCCGGATCGCGAGGGGAAAGTGACTCTTGATGCGTGTATTATGGATCATAATAGCAATTGCGGATCTGTTTGTTTTCTTCAAGGAATTAAACACCCCATTTCTGTTGCGAAAAGGGTATTACAAAACACGCCACACGTAATGTTAGCAGGGCAAGGAGCATTGCAATTTGCCTTGTCTGAAGGTTTTAAAGAAGAAAATTTATTGACTCCAGAATCTGAAAAAGATTGGAAAAAATGGCTGGAAGATTCAAAATACAAGCCAGTTATTAATATAGAAAATCACGATACCATAAGTATGCTAATGTTAGACCAAGATGGCAATCTTTCTGGCGGATGTACCACAAGTGGTGCTGCTTGGAAGATGCACGGACGCGTCGGTGACTCCCCAATAATCGGCGCGGGTCTTTTCTTGGATAACGAAGTGGGAGCTGCAGCGGCTACTGGTTTGGGTGAAGCGGTTATTAGAACTGCCGGAAGCGCCATGGTTGTCGAATTAATGCGTCAGGGTAAATCGCCTTACGATGCTTGTAAAGAAATCACAGAACGTATTTACAACAAACATAAAAACCACAAAGACATGGAATACCTGCAAGTTGGTTTTATTGCTTTGAATAAAAACGGAGAATACGCAGGTTACAGCTTAAGATCAGGATTTAATTACGCTGTTTCTGATGACGCAAAAGGCCACAGAATGGAAGATGCGAAATTTAAAATGTCTTGGGATAAGTAATTATCACGTTTTAAACTTTGTCAAAGTTTCAAACTTTGACAAAGTTTAATGACACAGTTTTGTCATCCTGAGGAACGAAGGATCACACAAGTAATTCGCCAAAGATGTACACGCAATATTGTCATTCCGAGGAACGAGGAATCTCCGCAACAAGCTCGACAAAGATTGGTGAGTTTCTGTGAGGAGTCTCTAGTGTGATTTGCTTCGCCGATTCGCTATCGCTCGGGTCTCCTTTCAGTCGAAATGACAAACAAAAACTAAAAAACTATATCTCTAAAAGTAGCTTTATAAGTAACTTTTAAAGAAACCAAAAAACAAAGAATGAAAAAATTACTATTCCTATTAACCCTAATCACTTCAATTTTCTCGGCTCATGCGCAGAAAGTTTATACGGAAAATGATATTCATATCATTCCAAAACCGACTCAGACTTTTATTAAAACAGGAGTTTTTGAATTTACAAAAGATACAAAGTTTGTAATAAACGGTGATTTCCAAAAAGACGCTGCAAATGCTTTGGCATCAAAATTTGAGACCGCTGCAGGATGGAAACCAGAAGTTACGACAAAAGCTCCTGCGAGTAATTATGTTTTATTAAAAACAGATCCGAACTTAAAAAACGAAGCTTACGTTTTGGATGTAAATCCGACTAACATTGTTATTACTGCAAAAGGGAATAATGGATTCTTATATGCTTTAGAAAGTGTTAGACAATTGCTTCCTGAAGCCATCGAAAGCAAATTTGCGATTACTTCTGCAAAATGGCAGATTCCAAGCTTGACCATTAATGATGAGCCTCGTTTTAAATGGAGAGGTTTAATGCTGGATTTATCACGTCATTTCTTCGATAAAAATTATGTTTTAGCCACAATCGATCGTTTGGCAGCCCATAAAATGAATGTTCTGCACATGCACTTGGTTGATGATCAGGGTTGGAGAATTGAAATTAAAAAATATCCAAAACTAACAGAGGTTGGTGCTTGGAGAGTCGATCAGGAAAATGTTTCTTGGAATGCCAGATTAACGACAAATCCTGATGAAAAAGGAACTTACGGCGGATTTTTTACGCAAGAGGAATTAAAAGAAATCGTAAAATATGCTGCGACAAAAGGAGTTGAAGTAATTCCAGAAATCGAAATGCCGGCTCACGTAAGCAGCGCCATTGCAGCTTATCCAGAATTGGCTTGTTTCAATCAGAGAATTGGCGTTCCGTCAGGCGGAGTTTGGCCTTTGACGGATATTTATTGTGCTGGAAAAGAAACTACGTTCGAATTTTTGCAAAATGTAATCGATGAAGTAATTACTATTTTCCCTTCAAAATACATTCATATTGGTGGAGACGAAGCAACTAAAACCAATTGGGCAAAATGTCCGCACTGCCAAAAAAGAATCAAAGACGAGCGTTTGAAAAGTGTTGACGAATTACAAAGCTACTTTGTAAAACGTATGGAAAAATACATCAATTCTAAAGGTAAAAAAGTAATTGGCTGGGATGAAATTTTAGAAGGCGGTTTAGCTCCAGATGCGACAGTAATGAGCTGGAGAGGAATGAAAGGCGGAATTGAAGCAGCAGATCAAGGTCATGACGTAATTATGACACCAGAAACGCCTTGTTATTTCAACTTTTACCAAGTTCATCAAAACGAAGAACCATTAGCTTTTGATGCTTATAATCCGTTAAGCGAAGTATACAAATTTGATCCTGTAGTTGCAACAATGACACCACAGGAAGCTGCACACGTTTTAGGAGGACAAGCCAATTTATGGGCAGAGCATATTGCGGGACCAAAAGATTCTGAATATATGATTTTTCCAAGATTAGCAGCTTTGTCTGAAACCTTATGGAGTCCGAAAGAGAAACGCAATTGGAATGATTTTACATCAAGATTGTTTTCAATGTTCAAACGTTACGATTATCAAGGATTGAATTATGCGAAAAGCGCGTATTTGGTAACCGCTTCTTCAACAGCAGATTTGGCCAATAAACAAATCAAAGTGGAATTGAAAAATGAGTTCCCAAATCCAGATATCCGCTATGTTTTAGGAAACCAAAGCATCGATCATCATGCTATAAAATACACAACTCCAATTGAAATTGCAGCAACTACTGTTTTAAAAGCTTCTTTATTTCAAGATGAAAAACCAGTTGGAAAAACATTTACGGATACGATTGTTTTCCATAAAGGATTTGCGAAAAAAGTGAAATACTTAACGCCTTTCAACCAGAGTTATAAAGGAGATGCTAATACAATGGTAAATGCCATTCGCGGAAGTAAAAATTTCCATGACGGACAATGGCAGGCTTGGCTGGTTAATGATATGGAATTGGTAATAGATCTTGAAAAAGTAGAAAGTATTGAGCAAGTATCAGTTGGAGCTTTAGAAAGTCAAGGCGCTGGAGTTAATTTTCCAATTCAAGTAAAAGTGTTGATTTCTACAGACGGAATTAAATATACGCAAGTGGGGAAAACAATGCGTCCGTATGCGGTAAATCCAGTTCCGGAATTGAAAGATTTTAAAATTAATTTCCAGAAACAAAATGCACGTTTTGTAAAAGTAATTGGAGGCAACTTAAAGAAAAGTCCAAAAGGAGAAAGCTCTTGGTTGTTTGTGGATGAAATTTTGGTGAATTAAAAATTTTTAAACACATAGAAACATAGTTTTTATTGAAACTTGGTAAAAGAGTTTAGAAAGAAATTAGTTTCTAACACATAGCTTAACGTGAAATGCTTGTTAAGTTTATAAATGTATAATCTGAAAAAGAATGAATAAGATATTATTTAAGCTCGGAGTATTATTGATTTGCTTGATGCCGTTTTTTACTATGGCACAAAGCAAAGGATTTTCTATATCTAATGGAGAATTTAAACAAGATGGGAAAATTATAAAAATACATTCGGGAGAAATGCACTACGAGCGTATTCCTAAAGAGTATTGGAGACATAGGCTGCAAATGATTAAAGCTATGGGATTGAATACCGTGGCAACCTATGTGTTTTGGAATTATCACGAAATTGAGCCAGGTGTATGGGATTTTAAAACAGGAAATAAAAATTTAGCAGAATTTGTACGTCTTGCTAAAAGTGAAGGATTGTATGTGATTCTTAGACCAGGTCCGTATGCCTGCGGTGAATGGGAATTTGGAGGATATCCTTGGTGGTTACAAAACAATCCAGATTTAGTAATTCGTACCAATAACAAAGCATTTTTAGAAGCTTGCAAAACGTATCTAGAACATTTGTATGCAGAGGTAAAAGGACTTTTTGCTAACCAAGGAGCAACTATTATTATGGTTCAGGCTGAAAATGAATTTGGCTCTTATGTTTCTCAAAGAACCGATATTAGTGTTGAGGATCATAAAGCATACAAAACTGCAATTTACAATATGCTTAAAGAAACGGGGTTTCCAGAGCCTTTTTTTACTTCTGACGGTACTTGGCTGTTTGAAGGCGGTGCTGTTGAAGGCGTGCTTCCAACTGCAAATGGAGAATCTAATATAGAAAATTTAAAGAAACAGGTTGATAAATACCATAAAGGACAAGGTCCTTACATGGTAGCAGAGTTTTATTCTGGATGGCTGGATCATTGGGCAGAACCATTTATTAAAATTGGATCTGAAGAGATTGCAAGTCAAACTAAAAAGTACCTTGATGCAGGTGTTTCTTTTAATTATTATATGGTGCACGGTGGTACTAATTTTGGATTTACCTCTGGAGCAAATTATAATGAAGAAAGTGATATTCAGCCGGATATTACAAGCTATGATTATGATGCTCCTATTAGCGAAGCGGGTTGGGCAACACCAAAATTTATGGCTATTCGTGAAGTAATGCAAAAGTATTCTAAAACGAAATTAGCACCGATTCCAGAGAAAATACCAGTTACAAAATATCCTAATCAGCCTGTGAAATCGAGTATGGATGTTTTAAGCTGGATCAAAAAAGAAAAAGCAGTCGTAAATGATCAACCTTTAACATTTGAAAAGTTAGGTCAGGGAAATGGATATGTTTTGTATCGAAAAAGATTTACGCAACCAATTTCTTCTGGCAAATTAAAGATTGAGGGATTGAGAGACTTTGCTACAGTTTATGTAAACGGAGTTAAGGTGGGTGAATTGAATAGAGTTTTCAAAAATTACGAGTTGACAATTTCTATTCCTTTTAACGGTATTTTAGAAATTCTAGTTGAAAATATGGGACGTATTAATTACGGAGCAGAAATAGTGCATAATACGAAAGGAATTATTTCTCCAGTATTCATTAATGAATATGAAATTAGTGGTGGATGGGAAATGTATAAAATGCCAATGAATGAAGTGCCAGCTATTAAAAATGAAACGATAAAGCCAGGACGTCCAGTTTTATATGAATCTGTTGTGAACATCAATAAACCAGCTGATACTTTTCTTGATATGTCTGCTTGGGGAAAAGGAATTGTATTTGTTAACGGCCACAATCTTGGTCGCTACTGGAAAGTACGACCACAGCAAACGCTTTATGTACCAGGATGCTGGTTGAAAGCAGGCGAGAATAAGTTTGTTGTATTGGAACAACTTAATGAAAACACCCAAAAAGAATTAACTTTTACAGATCAACCGATACTGGATAAATTAAATTAAGATTACCTATTAAACCAGAAAAACAAAGAATAATAAATTATAAATTAGATTAAAGATGAAAAAAGGAATATTCATAATCGCCCTTTTATTTTCAGCTCAGATATTCGCTCAGGCGATTTATGAAGATGAAAGATACGTACCAGAAACTGATCCGTTGGTTTTGAAAAACTTAGACGAATGGCAAGGCAAAAAATTTGGTTTGCTAATGCACTGGGGAACTTACAGCCAATGGGGAATTGTAGAATCTTGGTCTATCTGCCCTGAAGATTACGGATGGTGTGAACGTAAAAAAGGAAGTAATCCGTCTAATTATAATGATTATATTAAAGATTACGAAGGTTTAAGAAAAACGTTTAATCCTGTAAAATTTGATCCTGCAAAATGGGCTAAAGCGGCTAAATATGCTGGAATGAAATACATGGTTTTCACTACAAAACACCATGACGGATTCAATATGTATGATACTAAATATTCTGATTACAAGATTACTAGTAAAGATGTTCCTTTTCATACTAACCCTAAAGCTGATGTTTTAAAAGAGATTTTCAACTCTTTTAGAGGCGAAGGTATTTCAACTGGAGCGTATTTCTCTAAACCAGACTGGCATAACGAAAACTACTGGGATCCTTATTTTCCTCCATTCGACAGAAACGTAAATTACGATCCGTCTTTATACCCTGAAAAATGGCAAAAATATGTTGATTTCACGCACAACCAAATCTTAGAAATCTTAACCAACTACGGTAAAGTTGATATCTTATGGTTAGATGGAGGATGGGTTAGAAAAAGAGACCAAGTAAACATAAAAGAAAACTACGACGAGAAATTTACTGAAAACGAATCTAAAAACGGTTTCATCAAACACAGAGTGGTAGATCAAGATCCAAAAATGGATGAATTGGTTGTAAAAGCGCGTCAAAAACAACCAGGTTTAATTGTAGTAGACAGAGCAGTTCACGGTAAAAACCAAAACTACTTAACTCCAGAAGGACGTGTTCCTGCTAAAACGTTGCCTTATCCTTGGGAATCTTGTATTCCTGCAGGCGGTGGATGGTCTTATTCTCCAGGTGCTGAATACATGACTGGAAGACAAGGAATTCATATGTTAATTGATATTGTAGCTAAAGGTGGAAACTTATTATTGAACATTGCTCCAAGTCCAGAAGGAGAATGGGATAAAGGGGCTTACGATTTATTGCAAGCGTACGGAGATTGGATGAAAGTAAACAGCACAGCGATTTACAATACAAAACCGATCGAGCCTTATAAAGAAGAAAACATTTGTTTTACACAAAATAAAGTGGGTAATGTGTTCGCATTTTATTTAGCTAAAGACGGAGAGGATAAAATTCCTGCTGCAGTTACTGTAAAATCGATCAGTCCTAAAAAGGGAACTAAGATTACAATGTTAGGTTCTAAAACTTCTTTAAAATCGAACCAAAGAAGGAAACGGATTTAAAGTAATTATTCCGGAAAGTTTAAGAAACAATCTTCCTGCAAAAGAAGCTTGGACTTTAAAAATTGAAGCGATCAACAGATAAGAGCGAAGCCTATGGTTTTAAATATTAAAAATAAATTTGAAACAGCATGTATTTTATACATGCTGTTTTTTAGCATTACGATTTTTGCGCAGGAACCTGCCGATTTCGTGAATCCGTTTATTGGGACTTCCAATTATGGTGCTGCTTTTCCGGGCCAATTGCACCGCGCGGAATGGCAAGTATTAGCCCGTTTAATGTGGCTGGAGTTAAAAATACACCGATGGAAAAAGATAGTCAATGGCTTTCGAATCCGTATGTGAATGAGAATACTTTTTTGACAGGATTTAGTCAAGTGAATTTAAGCGGAGTTGGCTGTCCAGATTTGGGTGTTATTTTATTGATGCCAACAACTGGAAATGTAGAAATCGATCATTTAAAATACGGTTCAACGTATTCTAATGAAGTTGCCAAAGCAGCGTATTATAGTGTAAACATCGACAAATATAAAGTTAAAGGAGAATTTACCACTTCAAAACGAGTGGGCGTGAGCAGATTCACTTTCCCGAAAGGGCAATCTAATATTTTATTAAATCTTGGTTTAGGATTAACAAACGAAGAAGGAGCAATGATAAAAGTGGTTTCTTCGACAGAAATTGAAGGAATGCGTTATGTTGGTTCGTTTTGTTACAATAGTCCAGAAGATGCTTATCCGGTTTATTTTGTGGCTCAATTTTCTAAACCTGCCCATAAATTTGGAGTTTGGAAAAAACCTGCAAAATACGACGGCGTTGAAGCGCAATGGATGGGGTACAACGGAAAAGCAAGAATAATGGAAAATACCATTAAAACCGTAGTAGGTGATAGTATTGGAAGTTATTTTACGTATAAATTCGACAAACAAGAAACGGTTGAAGTGAAGATTGGAATTTCGTATGTAAGTATCGAAAATGCCCGTGAAAACTTAGCAAAAGAAGTTGGTAACAGATCTTTTGATGCAATTTACAAAGAAACCTACAACGAATGGAACGAAGAATTGTCTAAAATTTTGGTTGAAGGCGGTACCAAAGATGACAATACGATTTTCTACACAGCTTTGTATCACACTTTAATTCATCCGAATATTTTAAATGATATTAACGGACAATATCCCGTAATCAAAAGAAGTAAAATTGCTAAAACCGATGACACCCGTTATACCGTATTTTCTTTATGGGATACGTACCGAAATGTACATCCATTGATGTCTTTGGTTTATCCAAAACAGCAATCTGATATGGTAAAAAGTATGTTGACTATGTTTGATGAAAACGGCTGGTTACCCAAATGGGAACTGAATTCGACTGAAACTTTTACCATGGTTGGAGACCCTGCAAGTATTGTAATTACAGATACTTATATGAGAGGAGTTCGTGATTATGACGTTAATAAAGCCTATTATGCGATGTTGAAAGGGGCAGATAATATTGAAAATAATCCGCTTCGTCCTGGATTGAAAGATTATATCAAAAAAGGATATTTAACAACTGATAATAAAGGCCCAGTTTCTACAACTCAGGAATACAATATTTCAGATTATTCTATTTCGCTTATGGCCAACGAGTTCGGGGACAAAGACAATGTAAAACGCTTTAAAGAACGTTCATTATCCTACAGAAAATTATTCGATAAAAACTTAAATCTGCTTCGTCCAAGAACGGCTGACGGAAAATGGTACGAACCTTTTGATCCTGCTTCTGGAGCTAATTTTGAAGAAAATGTTGGTTTTATCGAAGGAAATGCTTGGCAGTATGCTTTTATGGTTCCGCATGACATTATCGGATTAAAGAAATTAATGGGTGGTGATCAAGCTTTTTCGGCGCAATTGCAGAAAATCTTTGATATCAAGCAATTTGATATGGCAAACGAACCAGATATTGCTAATCCTTATTTATTCAATTATGTGAAAGGTGAAGAATATAAAACTCAGGAAATGGTAAAGAAATTGGTTCGCGAATATTTCAAAAATGAACCAAAAGGATTACCAGGAAATGACGATACAGGCACAATGTCGGCTTGGTTGGTGTATTCGATGATGGGAATTTACCCAATATCTCCAGGAGACCCAATTTACACCATTACAACACCAATGTTTCATAGAGTGACGATCAAATTAGATCCAAGCTATTATAAAAAAGAAAGCATCGTAATTGAAAGACAAGAAAATAATGGCGGGAAAATCAATTCGATTGAGATAAACGGAAAAACACGTAACAGCTTCTTTATTTCACATGATGATTTTGTGAATGGAACAAAGCTTAAAGTGATTCAAAACTAAACACACACACACAACAACTATGTTACAATTAAGAATGAGGAAAACGGCCATTATTTTTGTAATGGCTGTTGGTTTTTTTAACCAGACCAACGCCCAGAAAAAGTATCCGTATCAGGATGCCAAATTACCAGTAGAAGAGAGAGTACAAGATTTGCTAAGCCGTATGACACTTGAAGAAAAAGTGCGTCAGATGGATATGTATAGAGGAGATTTTTTTAAAGATAAAGAAGATTTTGCTAAAGCTAAATCGGCAGAAAAAATCGGGAAATTAGGAATTGGAGCGATTCATGATCTTTATCCGCGTTCAGCGAAAATGATTAATGATCTTCAAACCAATGTAATCAAAGGAAACCGTTGGGGAATTCCAGCGTTGATTATGTGTGAAATGCTTCACGGTTATTTAGACGAAGGAAGTACCGCTTTCCCAATGAACATAGGACTTGGAGCAACTTGGGATGTTGCTGTGATGGACAAAGTGGGTAAAGTAATTGGTATGGAAGCCAGAGCACATGGAGTTCATTTTGGTTTTGGACCAAACTTAGATTTAGGGCGCGAACCACGCTGGGGACGTGTTGCTGAAACTTTTGGTGAAGATGCTTTCTTGAACAGCGAAATTGGTTTGGCTTTCATTAAAGGATTGCAAGGAGACGATTTAAAGTCAGATCGTTCTATTATTGCAGAACCTAAACACTTTGCCGTTCATGGTATTCCGCAAGCGGGAGGAAATTCTTCGCCAATTTTGGTGGGAGAGCGTTCAGCAAGAGAAGATCATTTGCCATCTTTCCAAAAAGCATTTACAAAAGGCGGTGCTTTAGGAACAATGTGTGCATATTCTGAATTGGACGGAATTCCTTGTGCTGCCAATCACTGGTTATTGACAGATGTTTTAAGAAAAGAATGGGGTTTTAAAGGAATTGTAGTTTCAGATTTAGGAGCTATTAAATACATTCAAACTACGCATAAAGTGGCCGATTCTCCAAAAGACGCTATTAGAGAAGCGGTTTCTTCTGGCGTTGATATGCAGTTTTATGATTTTAGCAATGAATTTTGGCAAAACACCATTATCGAATTGGTAAATGAAAAGAAACTGACAACTGAAAATATCGACCGTGCGGCGGGAGGCGTTTTGCGTTTGAAATTCTTATTAGGATTATTTGAAAATCCATATACAGACAAAAACTTGATTAAAGAGCGTTTTCATACTAAAGAAAACCAAGCTGTTGCTTTAGAAGCGGCTCACAAGTCAATGGTTTTATTGAAAAACGAAAACAATATTTTACCGTTAAGTAAAAATCTTAAAAACATTGCAGTTATCGGACCAAATGCAAATGCTTCGAGACTTGGAGGTTATTCTCCTAAAAATAGTGTTGGAGTAACTGTTTTTGAAGGTGTTCAGCAAGTAATGGGAAAAACGGCTAATGTTGTTTATGAAGAAGGTGTTCCATTAATTGTAAAAGGACAAATTATTCCATCTAAATATTTATTTACTCCCGACGAATCTCAAAACGGATTAAAAGGAGAATATTTCAATAACAGAAATCTGGAAGGAACACCAGCTTTAACTCGTATTGATAGCCAATTAGAGTTTGACTGGCCTTGGGCACCTGGTGATGGTGTGAATGTAGATGATTTTTCTATCAGATGGACAGGATTTTTAAAATCGGATCAAGCATTGGACGGTTGGTTAGGTTTAAGTTCTGATGACGGAATTAGAATGTATATCGATGACCAATTGGTAATCGACAACTGGACAAAAGGAGCGACAAGCATGGTTACAGTTCCAAAAAATATCGAAAAAGGTAAAAAATACAAGGTCCGCATTGAAATGTGGGAAGGAGGCTGGGGAGCCAGAGCTCATTTCCGTTGGAATTTAGAAAAAGTAAACTTACAGCCGGCAATTGAAGCCGCTAAGAAAGCAGATGTTGCGATTGTAGTTTTAGGAGAATCTAACGAATTGGTTGAAGAAAACAGAGACGTTGCTTCTTTAGACTTATTCGGAATCCAGCAGCAATTGATTGAAGAGATCCAAAAAACAGGAACTCCAGTGGTTTGTGTGTTATTAAACGGCCGCCCGCTTTCTACAAACTGGATTGCTGAAAATATTCCAGCAGTTTTGGAAGGATGGTTTCCAGGTGAGTTTGGAGGAAGAGCTGTAGCCGATGTTTTATTTGGAGATTACAATCCAGGAGGAAGATTGCCAATCACGGTTCCGAAATCAGTAGGGCAGTTACCTATATATTATAATCAAAAACCATCTGCAATACATAAATATGTAGCAGAAAGCGAACATCCTTTATATTCGTTTGGTTACGGATTAAGTTACACGAAGTTTGAATATTCGAATTTGAAGATCAGTTCGAACGAAATTAAACCAAACGGAGAATTAAAAGTTTCAGTTGATGTGAAAAACGTTGGAAATTTGGATGGAGATGAAGTTGTTCAATTATATGTAAATGATGTTTATAGTTCTGTGACAACTCCAGAGAAAACTTTAAGAGGTTTTAAGAGATTAAATGTTAAAAAAGGAGAAACTAAAAATGTAGAATTTACACTTACTAAAGATGAGTTGGGTCTGTATAACAGGCAGTTACAGTTTGTTGTAGAGCCTGGAGACTTCGAAGTAATGGTTGGCGGAAACTCATCGGATCTTCTAAAAACCAAATTCAAGGTTTCGAACTAAAAAGTGTTAAATACCGAATAATTTTAAACGATTTTTAGTTAAAAAAATGAATACAACTAAAAAAGGTCAAAATCTATTAGATTAATAGATTTTGGCCTTTTTTATAAGGCAGAGTAGGATTACAAATGAAAACGTTTTCTTTCAATTTTGAACCAAACATTCACCAACACCTGCGAAAAAATGTCATTTGTCGAAATTATATATTGTTAACAGAATGTATTCTTAAATTTAACATGTTATTAACTCTAAAAAAACAACTAATATGATTAAAAGCGTACTAAAATTACTGTTTGTCATATGCCTTTTTGGGTTCCAAGGCCTACAAGCGCAGACAACAGTAAAAGGAACGATAACAGATGCTCAAAGCGGAATTCCAATTCCTGGAGCAAATATTATTGTTAAAGGAACTAAAACAAGTGCTTCAACAGATTTTGATGGTAAATACAGCATTAGCGTTCCAAATCAATCAGCAGTTTTAGTTTTTACTTATGTAGGATCTTCTACAAAAGAAGTTGCTGTTGGATCACAAACTACAATTAACGTATCATTAGGTCCAGATACGCAGCAATTAGGAGAGGTAGTCGTTACAGCTCTTGGTATTAAAAGAGAGAAAAAAGCAATTACTTATTCTGCACAAAACGTTTCTGTAGACGAACTTTCTGAAGCTAGATCATTAAACGTTGCCAACTCACTTTCTGGTAAAGTTGCAGGTCTTAACTTCTCTACAACTTCAAATGGTGTAGGTTCTTCTTCTAGAATTACTTTAAGAGGTAACAGATCTCTTAACGGAAACAATCAGCCTCTTTATGTAGTAGATGGTGTGCCAATTTCTAACGGAACAACTAATACAAACCCTGATATTGATACAGGAGGAACTACTCAGCCTGATGGTATCTCTAACATTAACCCAGAAGATATTGCTTCGATGACTGTTTTGAAAGGGCCATCTGCAGCAGCTCTTTACGGATTTAGAGCATCAAATGGTGTAATCGTAATTACAACTAAATCTGGAAAATCTGGAAAAACTTCAGTTTCGTTATCATCTAACTTTATGGCTTCTTCTGCTTATAACTTGATGAATTTACAAAACGAGTACGGACAAGGTACAAATGGAAATTATGTTTCTAACTCAAGCTCAAGCTGGGGTGCACCTTTAGACGGACGTCAGGTATCTGCTTGGCAGTTGGTTCGTAATCCAAATTATGCGGGACCAGCTACACAAAGCTATTCTCCACAGAAAAACAACGTTATTGATTTCTACAAAACAGGATATAACTTAGCAAACACTTTGACTGTTACAGCTGGTAACGAAAAAGCGCAAGGATATTTCTCTTATACTAACACACGTGCTGAAGGTATTGTTGGAGGAAACCAATTGGACAGACACAATCTTAACTTAAGATTGACTAGTAAAATTACAGACAAATTAACTTTAGATGCAAAAACAAACTACATCGTTCAAGATATCGATAACTTATTGAGAACTGGTGAAGAGTCTATTGGAACATCTGCTTATTTATTACCTCGTAGTATCGCTTACAACGACTATAAAGATTTCGAATATATCGATGCTGCAGGACAAAGACAAGTAAACTATTTCCTTGATGAAACTGGAGCTCCAGGTGGAAACCCATTCTGGTCCGCTTTGAGAGATGACGCTCGTACAGATAAAAGAAATAGATTTATTGGTTTAGCTTCTCTTAAATATGAGTTTACAAAAACTTTAAGTTTACAAGGTAGAGCTGGTTTAGACCAAATGACAAACAAAAACGTAAGAAACAGATATGCAACTGCAGCTTTCAACAGCAATATGGGTTCATACAGCGAATCTTATGAAACAGTAAGCGAATTAAACATTGATGCTTTACTTTCTTACAATGAAAAATTCGGAGATTTCTCTATCGGTCTTAATGCTGGTGCGAGTTCATTGCAACAAAATAGTTCAGCTTTAAATTCAGGTGGTGTATTAAGTAAAAGAAACTTCTTCGCATTATCAAACGTGCAAACAGTTCAATCTACTTCTACAGCTTCTGAGAAAAGAATTAACTCTGTTTACGGATTTGGTCAAATTGGTTTCAGAAACTACTTATTCTTAGATTTAACAGCTAGAAATGACTGGTCTTCTACTTTACCAGAAGATTATTTCTACCCATCTTTCGGACTTTCTGCTGTTCTTTCTGATATGTTTACATTGCCAGAAGTAATTAGTTTTGCAAAATTAAGAGCTTCTTATGCTCAAGTGGGTAACGATACAGATCCTTATCAAACACAACAAAGATTCTCTTACATTGGTGGTAATGGTGGTATGTTATACGGACAAAACACAAAAGCAAATCCAAACTTGAAACCGGAGATTTCTTCTTCTAATGAGTTTGGTGCTGATATTAGATTTTTCAACAACCGTTTAGGTTTAGATTTCACATACTTTAAAACGTTAACAAACAACCAAATTTTCTACATCAACACTCCTGAGCCTTCTGGATATTCTAGAGCAATCGTAAACGGTGGAGATATTGAAAATAAAGGTTTTGAGTTCACGCTTAGTGCAACGCCAATTCAAACACAAAACTTCTCTTGGGATATTACAGCAAACTACGCTTCTTATAAGTCAAAAGTAAAATCTATCTTTGAAGGACGTGATGAATTAGTAATCGGTGAAGGACGTTTAGTAAGAAGTAAAGTAGTTAAAGGTGGAGAATATGGTGATTTATACATCAAAGGTTTCCAAAGAAATGAAGCTGGAGAAATTTTAGTAAACAGCGCTGGTATTCCATTAGCAACAAATGGTTTTGATGTTCGCGCTGGTAACTTTAACCCAGATTGGACTGCAGGTTTCAAAAATAACTTCAAATACAAAGATTTCTCTTTAAGCTTCTTAGTTGACTTTAGAATCGGTGGTGAAGTTATTTCATACACTCAAGCTAGACAAGCTGGTTTAGGGGTAAGTGATATTACTTTGGCAGGAAGAAATGGCGGAATCATTGTTGATGGTGTTATAGATAACGGAAACGGAACTTATACTCCAAACACAACAAGCATCAATGCTGAACAATACTGGACAGCAATCGGTCAAAGAACTCCAATTGCAGAGCCATTCGTTTATGATGCTACAAACATCAGATTAAGAGAGCTTGTTTTTGGTTATTCAATGCCAAAACGTTTATTAGGTAACTCAGGATTTACAAGCATCGATTTCTCATTAGTAGGTAGAAACTTGTTCTTCTTCTTAAACAAAGCTAAGTACTTTGATCCAGAAGCAGGAGCGGGTACAGGTAACTTACAAGGTATAGAATCTTTCAACATTCCATCAACGAGAGATTATGGAGTGAATGTTAAATTTGGATTTTAATTAAAAAAGAGACATCATGAAATATAGTTTTAAAATAAAAACATTAGGAGTTGCATTAATGGCAGTTTCTATTTTATCAAGCTGCACTGGCGATTTTGATGAAATAAACAAAGATCCTAATTCATTAACTGAAGATCAGTTAGATGCTACATTAGCTGGTCCTGCATTTGCATCGGCATTATACGCAGGTATACACAATGGTTCTTACTCATCTCCAGGAGTAGATGATCAAGGTACTTGGGGTATTGCTACAGGTATTTTATCTTCAACTTTTATTCACTACTTAAACTGTGGATATGGAACGGAAAGAAATGCTTTCGTTAATGGATACGAAGGTAGAGGATGGACAAGATTTTACACCGTAGCGGCTCCAGCTTTATCAAATGCTATTAAAGCATCTGAAGGAAATGCAGAAGCTACTGCAATCTTAAAAATCTGGAAAGTTTTCATGTACAACCAAATGGTTGATGCTTACGGACCAATTCCTTATACTGAAGCTGGTAATGGAAAAGATAAAGTTCCTTACGACAGCGTAGAATTTATTTATGCAGATTTCTTTAAACTATTAGATGAAGCAAATGCAACATTAGCTTCAACTTCTGTAACTTCGGTTGCCTCTCTTGCCCCAAATGATAGAGTTTATTCAGGAAGTGTTGACAAATGGAGAATCTTCGGAAACAGTATGAGATTACGTTTGGCCTTAAGAATTTCGGATAAAGAACCTGCAAATGCAAAAACTCAAGCTGAAGCTGCAGTAGCTGCTGGAGTGATGCAAACCAATGATCAAAGCGCTTTCTTTAAAGCAAGTAACATTACTCCAAACAATTTAAATATGATTGTAAACAGCTGGGGTTATGTAATGACATCTTCTATGGAAAGTATCTTAGTAGGGTACAAAGATCCACGTTTAGCTAAATGGTTTGCGCCAATTGCTTCAGGAGTGTATAGAGGAAATCCAGTTGGAGGTTTAGAAGATCAATTCGGAACTACTGAATTCTCTAAATTCAACAATAATGTTTTAGGAAATGGTTCTAATAACACACTTAGCGAAACTAAAAACATTGAAATCTTCATGGCTTCTGAAAACTATTTAAGTAGAGCAGAAGGAGCTTTAAATGGATGGAACATGGGCGGAGATGCTAAAACTTTGTATGAAACAGGTATTAGATTATCGCTTGCGCAATGGGGAATTACAGAAGCAGCTGACGTTAACGCTTATATTGCAGGAACAACATTGCCAACATTGCCAAACATTTTGACAGTATATCCAACTTTAGATTTACAAGATATTCCAGTTAAATTGCCAGTGGCTTGGTCTGCATCTACTGCTGATCAAAGAACTCAAATTGCAGTTCAGAAATACTTAGCAATTTTCCCAGAATCTTGGGAAGCTTGGGCAGATTTACGTAGAAGCGATGCTAAAGTAATCTATCCAGTATTAAACACTGATAACCCAGATGCTGGAGTTGGTAAATCTTTAATGAAAAGAATTATTTACACTACAAATGAGTACTCATCAAACAAAGCGGCTGTAGATGACGGAGTTTCTAAATTAGGAAGTGCCAGATTCTGGTGGAACAAGACTTTGGTGGGACACAAAATAATTAATTTGGTAAAGTAAAAGATCAAAAGATTTGTTACTTGAGCAGAAGGAGAGGTAACTCTCCTTTTGTTTTATATATAAACCACTGAATTTTTGCCCCAGCTTTAATTCGTTACATACAATTATAATCTATATCAAAATAAAATGATTTTAAAGAAAAAATATGCTGTAGCAGTTCTATTGGCTTTATTTCTTTTTTCTAATGGAATAAAAGCACAACTGAAAGCAGTAAATATTGAAAGCAGTTATATTGCAGATCCGCCTGTTACCACAAACAGCCATGCCTCAACTTTGGTCGAATACAAACCCAATGAGATTTTAGCCGCTTGGTTTGGTGGAAAATATGAAGGAGCAAAAGATGTCGGAATTTATATTTCGGCTTATAAAGACAAAAAATGGTCTACACCAAAAGAACTGATTCAGCCCTTAATTAAAAACGGAGACACACTACCATGTTGGAATCCGGTTTTGTTTAAAAGCAAAAGCGAGAATTTGTATTTGTTTTATAAAATTGGAAAAAATCCGAGAGAATGGTTTGGCGCTATGATTGTTTCGAAAGATAACGGAACAACCTGGGGAGAACCAAAATATCTTCCAGACGGAATTTTAGGTCCAATTCGAAATAAACCAATAGAAACTACTCCAGGCGTAATTTTATGCGGAAGCAGTACAGAAAGTGTAGGCACTGACGAATGGCGCGTGCATGTTGAGGAATATACTGAAGCAACAGATTCTTGGAAAAAAATAGCCGTAGAAAACAATCAAAACTTTGATATCATTCAGCCAACATTTTTAATTCATAGTAAGAGTGATATTCAGATGCTGTCTCGTAGCAAACACAATAAAGTAGTTTCGAGCTGGTCAGGAGACAACGGAAAAAGTTGGATTAGAACCAATACTATAAATGTCATCAATTCCAATTCTGGTATTGATGCTTTAACAGTAGACAAAAACACGTTTTTATTGGTAAATAATCCGCTTCCAATTGGAAAAGACTGGTTTAACGGAAGAAATATTTTAGACGTAGAATATTCTAAAGACGGTTTAAGGTGGACTAAATTATTCGATCTCGAAAAACAAGAAAAAGGAGAATTCAGCTATCCAGCCATAATCCAAACCACAGACAAAAAAATACACGTTTTGTATACTTATGATCGAAAATATATTAAACATACTTCTTTTGATTTATAATCTTTGAGTTGATAGTACACGGATGAGACGGCGAATCTGTGTCATCCGCGTTCCATTCTATAGACAACTAATTATGAAAAAACTCTTTATTGCAATTCTTTTCTTTTGCTACACTTTTGTGAATGCACAAAAGGCGGAAACCTTTTACAAACATGATAAATATCTTTCATCTGATAAATTGGAAGGTCGTTTTGTGGGAACTAAAGGAAATAACGATGCAGCTGCATATATCAAAAAATATTTTAAGAAATATGGTTTACAGCAATTCAATGATAATTATTATCAGCCTTTCAAAGTATTTGTCAAAGAAGGAATCAATAAAATGAAATCGGATAGTGTGGCTACGCAAAATGTTGTGGGTTACATTGAAGGCTCAGATCCTAATTTGAAAAACGAATACATTGTAATCGGTGCCCATTACGATCACTGGGGTTGGGGCGGACAAGGTTCTGGAAGTAAAAAGAAAGAAGCTTTTGCCATTCATAACGGAGCAGATGATAATGCCTCTGGAGTATCAGCTTTGCTGTGCATTTTAGAAGAAATTTCAAAACAAAAAGTAAAACCTAAACGAAGCATTATTTTTATTTCGTTTAGCGGAGAAGAAGAAGGATTATTGGGTTCAAAATATTTTGTCAATCATCTTCCCGTTTTAAAAGAAGCTGTAAAAGTGATGCTCAATATGGATATGGTTGGAAGATTGAACGATAAAAAAGAGCTTTATATGGGAGGAGCAGGAACTTTTCCGAACGGAGTAGAATTAATGAAAAAACTGCAAGAAAATAGTGGCTTAAATCCAGTTATACATGCAGGCGACGTTGGTGGTTCAGATCATGTTTCTTTCTACAAAGAATCCATTTCGGCGGTTGGTTTTCATACAGGTGGACATCCGCAATATCACACGCCTGAAGACGATATTGAACTGATTAATTCAGATGGAGGCGCACTGGTTGCTCAATATATTTATAATGCCCTTGTACAAATTGCCAATTACGAAGAAGCTTTGGTTTTTATCAAACAGAATTAAATCGTTGAACGAAATTAATTATTTCGTCAACTGATTAGATTTGATCTGTTTATATCTGCTTTAATCTTTTAAATCTGCGTGAAAAAAATCTACGCGCAAGAAGTATTTCACTCAGATTTAAAAGATTTTCGCAGATTAAATTAGATTTTACTTATGGAATAAATTAATCCGACTAGTGAAATTAATGCCTGTTCAATTTCACAAAACAAGTTAAGTTAATTAGTTTTTGTTTTTTCGAAAAGACGGTGTCTATTACATATTATAGACGCCGTCTTTCATTTTAAAAGCCCATGAAGCCATGGCATCAATTACAGGGAGCAGGCCAGTTCCTGCACTGCTTAATTTATAAGTTACAAATGGCGGTACAACAGGTTTTGCTTCGCGAATAACCAATCCGTCAGCTTCTAATTGTTTTAAGTGCTGAATAAGCATTTTTTCTGTTACAGCTGGAATAGCTCTTTTCAATTCGCTGTAACGTTTATCTCCGGTTGATAAATGATATAAAATAATAGGTTTCCAGTAGCCTCCAATTTTCTCCATAACAAAAGTTACAGGACATTTTTCTAAGGCATACTGCTTGTTTTCCTGAATAGTAGACGATTCTTTAATTGCTGTCATGATACATACTTTAGGGTAAGTACTTGTATAAAAGTAAGTGCAAAGATACCTTTGTCCTGTTAAATAAAAAAACATTTTAAGATGAAAATTATAATTTCAGGTTCATTAGGAAACATAGGAAAGCCTTTAGCGGCGCAATTGGTAAAATCAGGGCATGATGTAACGGTTATTAGCAGTACTGCAGATCGTAAAGACGCCATCGAAAATTTAGGAGCAAAAGCCGCAATCGGATCGGTTAGCGATGCTGATTTTCTTTCTAAAACTTTTACTGGTGCAGATGCTCTTTTTGCCATGACACCTCCAAATATGGGTGGAGTTAATATCATTAAAAACACTACAGATGCTGGTGCCGCTTTCGCGAAAGCAATTCAGGAAACCCAAATTAAAAGAGTAGTGATGTTAAGCAGCATTGGAGCCGATTTGCCAACAGGAAACGGACCAATTGCAGGCTTATATAATATTGAAAAGATTTACGAGAAATTAGACGCTTCTATCACGTTTTTAAGAGCGGGATATTTCTACCTTAATTTCTTTAATGATATTCCGATGATAAAAGGAGCGGGGATAATGGGAGCCAATTTTCCAGCATCAAACCGTATTCCGTTAGTGCATCCGGAGGATATTGCAGCTGCTGCGGCAGAAGAATTGCAGAAAACTCAAGAAGGTAAAAACATTCGTTATATTATTAGTGATGTAAAAACGCCTTCTGAAATTGTAAAAGCTTTTGGATCTGCAATTGATAAACCAGAACTTCCTTGGATAGAATTTACAGACGAGCAATATTTTGGCGGAATGACACAAGCTGGAGTTCCAGAAGAAATGGCAGGTTTATACACCGAAATGGGAACTGGATTACGAAACGAAACCATCGCAGCAGATTTCTTAAACAATGATGGAAATGCAACAGGTAAAATCAAATTAGAAGAATTTGCTAAAGAATTTGCTTCAAAATTCTAATTATAAATTGTTGATTAAAACTTTTAAACACATAGAAACATAGTTCTGCAAGCTTTAAAAAAGGCGTTTTACTTAATTTAAAAGCACATAGCTATGTGTTAAAGCTTGCTTTTTTATAATCTTAAACAGAAGCAATAAAAATCTATGTTTCTATGTGTTTAAATATGATACAATCCAACTGTTCACAATCTATTTAAAAAAAACATTCCGCTTACTATAAATAGAAGCGGAATGTTCGATTAAAAAAAAACTCAAGTGATGGATTTTCCACAAACTGTTTTCACAGTCGTATATTTTTAGAATACCCCAATGTAGTGGTTTCCTGGTTTGTTGATCAATTTAGCACCTTTAGTAACTTTTCCTGAAGGAATATCAATTACATAAATGTTACCATCTTTTCCAACTGGTGTTACTGCGATATAGAAGCTGTTTCCATCCACAACAAAACCTTGGTATTGTCCAAAATCTAAGTCAGCGTCGTAGTCAATGCCTTCTACTTTTTGAGCAGTTCTTGCATTCAAATCTAATCTCGCTACATAACCTTGATTAGTGCCTTCAAAAGTATATACCGCATAAGCGATTCCGTTTCCAACATATCTCCAAGCATCAATATAGCTTCCTTTTACTCCTAAAGCGTTATCTAAGCTAAATACATAATTATCGTCATATTGATTGTTTTGATTGATTTTTAAGATATAAGAACCTTTTTGTGTATCTCTTTGCGTAGCTTGGTAAATGTTTCCGTCAGTAGCCACAAAGCTGTTGAAACTTCTGTAACCGCTAGTATCTCCAAATCCAACTTTTGAAGTAATTACCACAGGATTTTCTAAAGAAGGATAATCAACCACAACAGATTTAGATCCTAAACGTTCAAACGTACTTTCGTTTTTTGATGGATCAGCAGTGTTCGTTTTACGCATCCAAGTTCCAATGATTAATTTGTTTCCTGCTTTGTTCAATGTTGGAGCATCTAAACGGAAAATATGGTGTCCTTGTGCTTCTTCTTCAGCAGTCAATGGAATATCGTATTGTTTGTAAGCAGAAATTAGAGTCTGTTTCATGTCTAAAGACAAAACAGTAGCTTTTCCTCTTGTGTTTTTGTATGACTTGTCTTCGTTTACATTAACAATTGGAGTCGCCACATTTACCGCAACACCGGTTTTGTCACCATCAAAAAGTTTTACCCATCTTGGAGATGTACCAGCATATTGAGAAATATTCACTTTCGCATCAGATACTGCAAAATTGTTTCCTCCATTTACTTTGTACGTCATAAATTCACCTCCATTAGCACCTGTGTAAGTGATATTGAAAAGCGTGCTTCCATCTACAGAAGATTGCAGACGAGCTGTTCTGCTAGATTGTACAGGAGAACCGTTATCGTAAACGTTTACAGAAAAGTTAGGATCAATTGCGTTTTCTTTGCTAATCGCGTAAACTTTTGTACCACCGTTTCCGTCACCTGGATCTGTTTGCATTACTGCTCCTGCAACCGTAATCCAACGTCCTTCTGTAACCGGATTAACAGGTTCTGAATTTTTATTATCGTCGCTACTGCAAGCCGTAGTTAATGCAAATGCACTAACTAGTAAGCTAGATGTAAATAATTTAAATGTGTTTTTTTTCATCTTTATTGCATTTAAAAATTAGTTATTAATTGAGTGATTAAAATTTATTTAAGGTATAGTTGAGTTTTAGATAAAAGGCTCTTCCTGGTTTTTGGCCGCAAAATTGTCATAAACCTGTTCATCAAATACATTTCTCGCATCAAAACTTACGGTGAATTGCTTGTTCGGAAAAACATAGCTCAAACCTAAATCTTGAGGAAACTGCGCCGTAGTTCTATCGGTTTCAAGCCAAGAAGTATAAAACGGAGCTACATAACCGCAGTAGTAATACAGATTAAGCTCTGATTTGCTCTGAATTATATTTCTAAAGTTGTACTGAAGATTCGCATTTAAATTAAAGAAAGGCTCATTAGGAAGCTGTTTGTTGTAATTTGGTAGAATGTTTCCGTTTTTATCGTATTTATCTTTAAACAGCGCATTGAATTTGGAAAGATTCATCCCTGCAAAAAAGCGATTATTATAAGAATATTGGAAAGAAGCTTCAAAACCAACAGACTGTGCTTTTCCTAAATTGACAAACGGAGAAGCTTGAATGGCTTCATTTACACGGTCACTAATCTGACGGACAATTTTATCTTCGGTATTTCTCCAAAAAGCATTTCCTGAAACGGTAAGCTTATGATTATTCATTTCGTAAGGACCAAATCGCAAGCCAGCATTAAAATTATTGCTCTGTTCAGGTTTTAGACCCGAATTACTGATGATGTTTTCTCCAGGATTACCAAATATTTCATTTTCTGAAGGAAGTCTAATTGCTTTTTCAGCAGAAGCCATAGCCATTACTTTTGGTAGAATAGAGTAAGAAGCGGCAATTCCGTAACCATTATAATTTGTTCTTTTAGAAGTAACAACTTCTCTTACCACACTTTGGCCATTTTCAGTCACAACTTGCGGATCTCTCTGTTCATTTTTCAAGTTATAATTTTTGAAAAAAAGATTCGCTCTCAGTCGAGATTCAAATGCTGTCATTTCGTAAGCAAATGAAGAAACCGTTTTGGCTAAATCTCTAGTAACGATGAAATTGCGAGTGATTTCTGGTTGCATTTCATCAAGATCATTTCTGTCAAGAATGTAAGTCATAACATTGACAAGCACTTTATGATTTTCGGTAATCGAATAACTTAAACCCGCTCGAGTATTAAAAATATTCGATTTCATATGATTGATAGTTGGTGCGCCCTGTTGTGCTCCAGTATTCGTTAAAATAGGCTGACCGTAAAGACCAAGCGCTTTTTCGCCATTCCAATTGTAATTCCATTTTACAGTATCGTTGATTACGTCATTTCTATGGCTGTAAACAGAAATAAGAGAGAAATCAAGGTTCTTAATTAAAAAGTCCTTTTTGTTGTAAGTCACACTAAAAACATTCGCAGCAGATTCGCTAAAACGTCCTTTATAAGGTTTAGTCATATATTGCCCATGCTGAATCTGATTGTAATCTTGGGAACCATTGTAGCTAATAAGAAGATTGTCTGCCCAATCTACATTGGTAAAACCAGCTTCTAATCTTCCTCCAAAAGATCGGTACATGCTTTCAAATCGCTTGGCGCGAATGTATTCGTAACGTCCGTTTGGCGCTATGTTGTAAACCCATTTTCCCCAAACTTCATAATCATTGTCAGAGTAATTTTGAAAAGCATTTGCCTTTACTGTGAATCCGTTTTTATCTCTAAAAGAAGCATTAACATTAGATTGAACGGTATTAAAAGAACCGTAAGAAACAGAAGCATTCAAACTGTTTTTGGCACCTTTTTTCAAAACGACATTAATGGCACCTCCAAGTGAATCATCTGCTAAATAAGCTGGAACGACTCCTTTAAAAACCTCAATTCTTTCGATCAAAGCAGGCGGAATGCTATTTAAACTAAAAGAGGCACCATAAGTCTGAATAGGAACTCCGTCAATAAAAATTCTGATGGCATTTCCAGACATTCCGTTAATATTGTAAGTAACAGCAGAACCTAAACCACCATTTTGTCTAATTCTAACGCCGCCCGAACGGTCTAATAAATCATTAGTTTGCAAGTTTCTTTTCGCAGCTTCTTGCGTTTCAATCACGTTAACCGCAAAGCCTTTTTCTATAATGTCTTTTTTGAAGGTTTTTTTCTCAATTTTTACTTCTTTAAGCGCTTTCGGATCTGTTATTTTTTCTAATGCAATATTGACCTGGTGCAACGGACGATTAACAGAGATATTTATTGTTTTCGGTTTAGCTTCCATAGAAGAAATTTCCAAGTTGTAGCTTCCGTAAGCCAAACCTTTTATTTCGAACTGACCGTCATTATCAACTACAACAAACTTTTTCGTTCCTGCAATTTGAACCGAAGCGCCAAAAGCAGTTTCGTTATTAGCAAAGTAGATTTTTCCAGTAATTTTTCCGGTTTGTGACCAAGCTGAAATGGTAAATAAAAATAGAAGTAAAATTGTTCTCATATTGAGTCTGCAAATAAAAGTGCTGCAAACTTATGTGATAATTTAAATTTAATCTAAATAAAGCAATTAGAAGATTATTAGAATTGAGCGAGGGGTTCTAATGTTATTTTAATGTTGTTTTTGAGTTATGGGTTATGAGTTATGAGTTGTGAGTTATGAGTTGTGAGTTGTGAGTTGTGAGTTGTGAGTTGTGAGATGTGAATACGAAATTCGTGTTTTGTCCTCCTGAGCGAAGTCGAAGGATATGCGCAAAGTGAATGTTTTAATCTCGCAAAGTCGCGAAGTCGCAAAGTTTGAATTAAAAAAACTTAAAAGAACAGGAAATAAAACTTCGCGTCTTGGCGACTTTGCGAGATTATTTCACCCCAATTATCAATACTATACTTTGCGTATATTCTCCGACTTCGCTCAGAAAGACAAGTAAATTCATGAAAAACTTTGCGACTTCGCGACTTTGCGAGATTATTTCATTTCAATTGTTAAAAATACACTTTTCGTATATCCTTCGACTTCGCTCAGAAAGACAAGTAAATTCATGAAAAACTTTGCGACTTCGCGACTTTGCGAGATTATTTCATTTCAATTATCAATACTATGCTTTGCGTATATCCTTCGACTTCGCTCAGGAAGACAATCGAATTATCATTTCATATCTCACATTTGACGTTTCACCATTTACAATTTATAAGAGAAGTTTTTAGACTTAATAACTTTCCCTTTATCAGTAATCATTACACAACTATAATCAGGGAATTTTTGAAGTAAAAGCAAGCCTTCTTTTTGGCCTAAAACCATCATTGAAGTGCTTAATCCGTTTGCGGTTTCTGCGTTCGGACCAAAAACAGTTACACTGCATAAACCCGTTGCAGGATAACCCGTTGCAGGATTTATGATATGAGAATAACGTTTTCCGTTAAAAACAACAAACTTTTCATAACTACCAGAAGTCGTTACAGCACCTTCTTTAAGCGGAATTGCGGACAAAATCTTTTCAGGCATAAACGGATTTGTAATTCCGATTTTCCAATCTTTTCCGTTGGGTTGTTTTCCCCAAGTGCTCATATCTCCAGAACCGTTTATAATTCCGGCTTGGACACCTTTTGCAATCATCATAGCGCGGCATTTATCGGTTGCATAACCTTCGCCTAAAGCGCCAAAACCAATTTTCATTCCTTTTAATTTCAAGAAAATAGTCGATGCTGTGCTGTCTAAAATGATGTTTTTATAACCCACTTTTTCCACCGATTTTTTTATGGCTTCCGCCGAAGGCATTTCGGTCATCGAACCATCAAATTTCCAAATGCGATCTAAAGCAGCAAAACTAACATCAAATCCGCCATTGGTAATTTCAGAAAGTTTAATCGCTCTTTGTGCTAATTCGAAAACTTCGCGATCCACTTTTATAGGTTTTATTCCAGCATTCTGATTGACTTCAGAAACTTGAGAAGTGGGTTTCCAATCGGAGATTAGATTTTCAATTCTTGTAATTTCTGCAATAACTTCATCTATATTTTTTTCTGCAGAAAGAGAATCTTTATCTACTATAGAAATGTCAAAACGTCCGCCCATTAAAAGCGTCGTTCTTTTTCGTAATACTTGCGAATGTACATGTAAACAGCAAGCAATTACAAAAAGCAATGAAATTTTATATGACATTAATTTATTCATGAAAATGTATTTAAAGAATTCTAAAAAGCTCCAGAGGAGCAAAATATTTATAGAAACAGATTTGTTACCTATCAATAAAGCTCCAGCGGAGCGATATCTCTAGATTATGTATGTCGTCCCTCTGGGGCTTTAGCTGTATGCGGATAAAATTAAATCTATAAATATATCATCCCTCTGGGATTTGTTTTAAAATTAGGAATTAAGAATCAAAAATCAACAATCTAAAATCTAAAATCTAAAATCTAAAATCTAAAATCTAAAATTACTTCTAATAACAATCCGTTAAAAATTGTTTGTTGGCTTTGTATTCTTCCAGTGTTTTTAATCCTTTTGTTATACACAATTCACTTAAAATAGCTTCGATATCTTTCTGCATGGCAAGCGAACCGCAGATCATAACGACACCACCTTTTTTGAATAAATTCGTAAAGAACGATGAATCTCTTTTAATCAAATCCATTACATAGATATGCTCGGCTTCACGAGATAGCGCCACATGAAAATTATCCAGATGCTCTTTTTGCATCATTATGTTAGCAAACTTTTTATAAGCCATTAAAGTTGGCGTTTCCATCCTAAATCCGCTATACAAATGAAGTTCCTGTTTTGCTTTGTTTTGTTCGATCATTCCTAAGAAAGGAGCAATTCCTGTTCCGTTAGAAATAAAAGCCACCTTTTGCGCTTTCTTTGGAAGATGAAAAGCAGGATTTTTTACAATTTGTGCTTTTATTACATTTCCTGGCTCCAGAGCATTTAGAAAGCCAGAACCCAATCCGTTTGGATGCAATTTTACAACGAGCTGAATATTTCCAGAATGGTTCCCAATAGAGTAGAGGCGTTCTCTAGAATCGTTGGCCGGATAAATTGCCAATAAATCGCCTGAACTAAATTTAGCTCTTGCATTTGCTCTTAAAGTCAGAATAAAAGTATGTTCCGTTTCAGAAATTGGTGTTTTATCCAAAACCATTAATTTTTGCAGACCTTTTGGAACATGGTTGTATAATGATGGAGTGGTAGCCAAGGAAATTCCCGTTTTTTCACTCCATAATTTCACCCATTCTACAAACTCAACAGCCGATTTATCATTTACAGTCTGCAAATCTAAGTAGCGATCAGCCCATTTTTGTTTTTCTAAAAGCTGGTCAATTTCAATGGCAAATTGGCAAAAATCGGGATATGATTTTGAACCAAAACCAACCACAGAGAAATGAATATTCTGGTCTTGATTTTGTCTTTCTAATATAGTTTTGAATTGAGTTGCATTAGAAGGGGCATCTCCCAAACCATGAGTTGAAGTAAAAACAATAATGTGTTCCGCCTTCGGATAAGCCGAAAATTTATTTAATTCGCTAACAAAAACTTTTTGTCCATGATTGATTAATTGTTTCTGAATTGAATTGGCAAATCGGAACGAACTTCCATTCTCTGAACCAACCAAAAGGATAAAAGTACTTTCGCTAGCTTTAAATTTATTTTTAATTCGGCTAGATCTTCTTTTTAAAGTAATGGCAAAACCAGAATAAATAAAGAATAAAATATTGATGCACGCTATTGCTAAAATTATAGCCCAGATTCCGTTAATTCTTCCAGTATGAAGATCTAAACTTAATGCCGCAAATTGAGTTCGCATTGGCGAAAGCTTTTCAGAAATTACAGCTCCTGTAACTTGATTTACTTCAACCTCTTTGTCTTTCAATTCGATAATATAATATTCTTCAGGATCATCAGTAAAAGGAAATTCAATTTTCTTTACATCAGATAATAAAGTAGTATTGAAAATTGAAGTTGTTTTGGCTTTGTCTGAAAGTTCTGTTTTTACGGGTTTTGTTTTTTCTTCGCCCATAAAAAAGTTGAATCTTTCTAATGATAAATACGTTCCGGTAAGTGAAATAATCAAAATCGGAATTAAAGCCAATCTTCCTAAAAGCACATGATAATATTGTGCAAAATATTCTTTGATTATTTTAGAAAAGAAATTTCGGATGCCACGCTGTCTTTTTAAAACTAGCACGAAACCTGAAATTGATATTAGAAGTAAACAAAAAGAAATTACACCCACAAAAAATCGTCCTACCTCATGAAGAAATAGCGAACGGTGCAAACTCGTAATCCAATTTATGAATTCGGTTTTCTTTGCAGGAGTTCCGAGTGTTTTTCCCGTTTTTGGATCAATGTATGCTTTAACGTCATTTCCATCTGCATCAATTGCCTGAAGTGTTACAAACTGATTGTAATCTACACTCAATTCTGTAATTTCTGGATACACTTTCTTTAAAATTGGCAACGTTTCGCCCAAAGTTATTTTATTAAAATCCTCTGCTTTGTACGGAAGTGTTTTTTCCTGAACCGCATCGACAGCCAGAATGATTCCAGTTACCGAAGCCAAAAGCAAAAAAATAGAAGAAAATAAGGCTAAAGCCAAGTGCGCGTAACGCCAAAAAGAAAGAGTCATTGAGTTATTCTATTATAAAACGTTTAAAGCTTTGTCAAGGTTAAAAACGATGACAAAGCTCAGATTTTAATTCTAAGCACAAAAATAAAATTTGTACTCATTATAAGGTTAAAAAATAATGTGCTAAAGATTATATTTTGTTTAACCTTACATATTTGATGTAACCTTTACCGTCTGTTTTTTCAGCTAGACCTTCAGTTGTTAGCGGAATTTCAAGATCGCTTACATAGTATTTCTGGTCTTCAACAGCCGACTCAAAACGAAGTTTATAGCCTTTATTGATTTTAGAATTTTCGATTTCGATTGTCGTAACACTGCGGTCTCCGCCAGTTACAGAAGCGCCAGTTTTAGCGCTGATATCGTCATTTTTTTGAGTATGGAATTTATTCCATTCTTTTAATGATTTGTACCATTTTTTATCATCGCCCATTACATAAAGTGTCTTTTCGTACTCACCAGCCGAATTAACAAGAGAAACAACGATATAAGCACCTTCTCCCATATAGTTATTCATTTGAAGCATGATTTTGTATTTGCTTGATTGCGCTTGAGATTGGAAAGAAACTAAAAAGATAAAAGCGCTGGTAAGAGCAATTTTTAATATTGATTTCATGAAAATAAGTTATGAATTATGAGTTTTAAGTTATGAGTTATTGGTTATGAGTTATTGGTTATTAGTTATTCGTTTTGAGTTATGAATTGTAGACTTAGATTTTTAACTCATAACTCATAATTCATAACTCCTAACTTTTTAAAAGCTATTTTAAAAACTCAACTGAGATATTATTTTTTGTTAGCAGATCATTTTCTTTTGCTAAAGCATAAGCCGTTTCGTCAAACTCTGTGCTAATGTCTTTTTTAGCTCCTGCTGAAACTAAATATTTTAAAATAGAATCATCTTTAGAAGTCATTGCTGCTCTATGTAAAGCCGTTAAGCCATCTTTATTTTTAGCGTTGATATCTACTTTTAAATCAGTGATTTTTTTAAGAAGAGAAACATCATTTTTAGTAATCGCTATATGATATAAAGTGTTTCCATCTTTTTGAGGAGTTGCAAGGTTTAATCCTTTGTCCTGAAGTAATTTGGCTTTAGCATCAAAAGGATCCGTGGCCGCTTTTTCTCTTCCTGCAGGGCGATACGATTGCACTAAATAAACACCTAAATTATTTCCATCTTTGTCTTTTACATTTACATCTGCACCTTTAGTCAAAAGTAAATTTACAGCATCTGGAGTTCCGTTTCTAACAGCAAAAGTCAAAGCTGATTCTCCTTTTAAATTTTGTGCATTTATGTTTTTAGCTTTCGGAAGAAACAATTCTAAAACAGCAGTTTCTCTAGCTCCAGATGCTACCATAATGGGTGTATTTCCTTCTTTATCGGCGATGTTTGCATCAACACCTTTTCCTAAGAAATATTGAATGATTTCTTTCTGATTTGGTTTTCCAGCCAAAAAGTGCAATACATTTTGTCCCGCTTTATTTTGAGAAGTCGCTTTAATTTTTACTTCTTCAACCAAATATTTATAAGTTTCAAGAGTATTAGTTTCTCTACGGCTTCCTTGCGCAGCAAATAAAAGTGCATTGCTAGTTGGTTTAATGCCTTTTTCTAAAAGTTTTTTCAAAAGAGCAATATTACCAGATCTAGCAGCATATGTAAAAGCAGTGTTTCCGTCATTGTCTACATCTTTTAAAGACATTCCTTTTGTAGAAAAGTATTCAACAGCTTTTAGATCTTTATCAGAAGCAATGGCTAAAAGCAAAAGATTTGCGCCATTCGCATATTTTTTTGTCGGATTAAGTCCAGCTTTAAAGAAAGCGTCGTACATCGCAGCATCTGACTGACCGTTTGAAGCGGCAAAATCAGCAGGAGCAGTTCCGTGGCTGTCTTCAAAATTTACATCAGAACCTTTACCAATTAAATATTGAACCAATTCAGTATTTCCTCTGTATGCGGCCCAGTGTAGGTAGATACGATTATCGTGCGTTAATTTTGTGATTGAATTTCCAGGCTGCTCCACTAAAAACTTGATAGTTGCAAAGGGAGCATCATTATTAATGGCCAACGTTGTAACATCAAATGCGTTTGCATTAGCTTCAGCAGGATTATTTCCTTTAGCGATTTCTGCCTGAACCGTTTCAACAGTCGGTGAGGTTTTCCAGAAAGCGGCATCTAGCAACGCGTTTTTTTGCTGAGCACTCACAAAGAAAGTAACAGCAAATGCAAAAGAAACGAAAAGATTCTTTTTCATATTTCGATAATTTATGGTTATTGAATTGTACAAGATTAAATTTATTTTTTGGGAATTATTTATTCTATTTAGAATAAATAAAAATAAAAGCAAATGTAAAAATTAATATTCTTAAACCAAGAATAATTTGCTGTAAAAGGGGAATTTGATGCTATTTTTCTAAAAATTAAGAATCCCTTAAGTAAATTTTAATTTTGTTTTAATTCGGTCTCTTTTTATAAGAAGAAAAAATGCTTTCAAGATGGTTTTTCAACTTTATAGAGGTAATAAGTTTGAAAGCTAGGATTTGCACTACTAATTCATTTCTGAGATGTTGATTTTACTAGAATATTTTGCACTTTTAATATTTATTTTACTGTAAATATTTGTAATAAAGTATATTATGATTTTTTATAGCGTCTCTATTATTTAGAATTATTATTAATAAACAGCGTTTTTTTAATTTGAAATTCGATTTGAAATTTCCCTTTTTTCAAATCGGATGTTGATAACTGTTTTGATTTTTGACATTAAAAAGCACTTTTTTTCATGTTAATAACTCAGCATTATTTTTAGGGAAACTGCTAGCTCATTGTAGATTAGAGAGCAATATTTTCGTGTTGATAAAATTTGCTTCATCCTGCTTTTTAGAAGTTTTAAAACTGTTGATAATTGAGCAGATTTTTAACATCTAAAAGTAGACAAAAGAATAACTGTGGGCTAAATTTGTAAATATAGAAATCACGCTAATACCTCCCCAAAATAAGCGCTCGCATTTCTGTTTCAAAATAGTCACTTAAAACTCTATATATATGTCAATTTTTGATAAAAGAATCAATTATAAACCTTTTGAATATCCTGAGGTTCTGCAATTTACCGAAGCTATTAATAAAGCTTATTGGGTACACACTGAAGTAGATTTTACTGCCGACACGCAAGACTTTCATGCACATTTGGATTTGGCAGAAAAAACAGCAATTAAAAATAGTTTATTGGCTATTGCACAAATTGAGGTAGCTGTAAAAAGTTTTTGGGGTAATATATACGAGCATTTTCCAAAACCAGAATTTAACGGATTGGGAACTACTTTTGCAGAATGCGAATTTAGACATTCTGAAGCCTATTCTCGTTTGTTGGAAGTTTTAGGATATAATGATGAATTTGAAAGGCTATTGGATGTGCCTGTAATTCGCAGACGTGTAGATTATCTTTCGAATGTACTGAAAGACACGAAGTCTCAGGACAATAGAAAGTACATGGTGTCACTGATTTTGTTCAGTATTTTAATTGAAAACGTTTCTCTTTTCAGCCAATTTGCCATTTTATTGTCATTCACGAGATTCAAAGGATATATGAAAAATGTGAGCAATATTATTGCTTGGACCGTCTATCGATGAGCAAATTCACGCTAATGGCGGAATTTATATCATTAACAAAATTCGTGAAGAGTTCCCAGAATATTTCGATGCAGAGACTTTAGAATTAATTAGAGAAACAGTTAAAGAATCAATTTCTGTTGAAGCAGATATTTTAGATTGGATTTTTGAAAACGGAGCGATAGAAACAATCAACAAAGAAGATTTGGTAAACTTCATGAAATTTAGAATTGATGAAAGTTTGAAACAAATCAATATCGAAACTATTTTTAATGTTTCTCCAGAAGAATATTCAAAAATGACTTGGTTTGAAGAAGAAGTTTTTGCAAACAGTTTAGATGATTTCTTTGCGAAACGTCCAGTAGAATATACAAAACACGACAAGAGCATCACAGCAAACGATCTTTTCTAATACAAGCCTATAATACATATGAATACGATAGACACAAACCCAGCAAATAACAATTTTGAGCCGCAAAACGATAGTAAAATGTGGTGGAAAAATTCTGAAAGTGAACAGATTTTAAATCGCGGTTATCTTTTAAAAGGAGAAACTGTAGAAGGAGCAATCGATAGAATTTGTACTGCCGCAGCTAGAAGGCTTTACAAACCAGAATTGAAAGAATCTTTCATGGAAATGATCGAAAGAGGTTGGATGAGTATCAGTTCGCCAGTTTGGGCAAATATGGGAACAGAAAGAGGTTTGCCAATTTCTTGTTTTAATGTGCATGTTCCAGATAAAATTGAAGGAATTACACATAAGCTTGGAGAAGTAATCATGCAGACTAAAATCGGAGGTGGAACTTCTGGTTATTTTGGTGAATTGCGTGAACGCGGAAGTGCTGTAACTGATAACGGAAAGAGTAGTGGAGCAGTAAGTTTCATGAAGCTTTTTGATACCGCTATGGATACTATTTCGCAAGGCGGAGTTCGTCGTGGTGCATTTGCAGCTTATTTGGATGTAGATCATCCAGATATCGAAGAGTTCTTGAAAATTAAAAGTATTGGAAACCCAATTCAGAACTTGTTTACAGGGATCTGTGTGCCAGATTACTGGATGCAAGAAATGATTGATGGTGATGCAGAAAAAAGACAAATTTGGGCAAAAGTATTAGAAAGCCGTCAGCAAAAAGGGTTGCCTTATATTTTCTTTAGTGACAACGTAAATAAAAATAAACCACAAGTTTATAAAGATCAGAATTTAAGAATCAATGCCAGTAATTTGTGCAGTGAGATTATGCTTCCGTCAACTCATGATGAATCATTTATCTGCTGTCTTTCTTCTATGAACTTAGAGTTGTATGAAGAATGGAAAGATACTGAGGCAGTAAAATTAGCGATCTTTTTCTTAGATGCTGTTTTACAGGAATTCATCGAAAAAACAGAAGGAAACTATTATCTTTCTGCAGCTAATAAATTTGCTAAAAGACACCGTGCATTAGGTTTAGGAGTTTTAGGATGGCATTCTTATTTACAGAAAAATATGATTCCGTTTGAAGGAATGGAAGCTAAAATGAAAACTACAGAAATTTTCAAACATATTAGCGATAAAGCCGATAAAGCAAGTCAAGAATTGGCTAGAATTTACGGTGAGCCAGAATTGTTAAAAGGTTACGGAAGACGTAATACAACCACAATGGCAATTGCACCAACGACTTCATCTTCTGCAATTTTAGGACAAACTTCGCCTGGAATTGAACCTTTTAGCAGTAATTATTATAAAGCTGGATTAAGCAAAGGTAATTTCATGCGTAAAAATAAATACCTTAAAAAACTGTTGGAAGAAAAAGGTCTGGATAACGAAGAAGTTTGGAGAGGAATTATGCTAAACGGAGGAAGTGTTCAGCATATGGAACAATTGACTCAGCAGGAAAAAGATGTTTTCAAAACATTCAAAGAAATCAGCCAGTTAGAAATTGTGCAGCAAGCTGGAATTCGCCAGAAATTTGTTGATCAAGGACAGAGTTTAAATCTTAATATTCCAGCAGAATTGGCTATTAAAGATGTAAACCGCTTAATGATAGAAGCTTGGCAGCAAGGAGTTAAAAGTTTGTACTACCAAAGAAGCCAAAGTGTTTCTAAAGAATTAGTAACAAGTCTTGTTTCTTGCAGCAGTTGTGAATCATAAAAATCATAAAGCCGGATCTTTTAGATTCGGTTTTTTTATTCTGAATTTTTAGAGCAAATATTCGCTAAGATTTACTCGCAAGAAACGCAAATGGTTTTACGTAGATTTTAAAAGATTTCAGATGATTAAGATAGACATGAATTGCCTCCAGCTTTAGCTGGAGGTTTTTTGTTTTAAATTGTAAAAGGCTTTAGCCAAATTCAAAGTTTGGCTAAAGCCTTCTTGCTCTCCTTTTTTACCTCCAGCTAAAGCTGGAGGCAATTCATATTTAAAAAATAATTCAATTAAATTCGTGAATTGCTTCACCTGTTCGCTATCGCTCGGGTCATGGCTAAAAAAAACTTAGAGTCTTAGCGTCTTAGTGGCTAAAAATAACTCTAAACTTTCGACTTCAGCCGACTCAAAGTTTCTTGAGAAATATTAATATAAGAAGCAACAATTTTGTTCGGCAATCTTTTTACAATTGCAGGATTAATTTTCAAAAGCTGATGGTATCTTTCCAAAGCATCCATAGTGGTAAAGGACATTAAACGATTGGCATTATTTACATACGCTTTCTCCAAATAATTGCTGTAAAATGTTCTCCATTCTGGAATAATTTTCATTAAATGATTAAAATCCTCGTGTGAAATACTTAATAGTTCAGATTTTTCAATAACCTGAATGTTTTCAGTCGCGGGCATTTTGGTAATAAAACTTACCAAAGCGGTAGCAAACTGATTTTCAAAAGCAATATATCGTGTAACGTCTTTTCCTTCTTCATTTATAAAAAAGATTCTTAAACAGCCTTTTGCAACAAAAAAAGTTTCATGACTAATTTGACCTTGAGCTAACAAGATTTCATTTTTTCCTTTTTTTATAAGTTTGAAATAAGAGAGAATGGTTTCTAGATCTTCATCAGAAATAGTAATGCTTTTTCTAATGGAATTGCTAAGCTGTTCGTATATCATTTAATTATAATCTCTAACGAATTTGCGGTAATGAATAATATCTTCAATAGATAAAACCACCAAATCGTGTTCTTGCGCAAAGCTAATGATTTTGTCTAGTTTAGCCATGCTTCCATCTTCGTTCATCAATTCGCAGAGAACGGCTTCAGGCTGCAGACCTGCTAGTTTCATTAAATCGACACTTCCTTCGGTGTGGCCGTTTCTTCCTATAACGCCATTATCGTTTGCTCTAAGCGGAAAAATATGTCCAGGCTTTGCTAAATGCTCTGGTTTTGCATTTATTGCAATCGCTGTTTTTATAGTGGTAATTCGATCTTTTGCCGAAACTCCAGTTGTCACTCCGTTTTTTGCTTCAATAGTTATAGTAAAAGGGGTTTGAAAACTGCTGGTATTTTCTTTTACCATGTAGGGGAGTTCTAATTCGTTTGCTTTTTCGTTAGTTAAACAAAGACAGACAATACCGCTGCATTCGCGAATCATTAATGCCATATCCTGAACGTTCATATGATGTGCAGAAAAGATAAGATCGCCTTCGTTTTCACGGTTTTCATCGTCGGTTACCAAAACGCCTTTTCCGCTTTTAAGCTGTTGTAAAGCGTTTTCAACACGTTCTTTACTCGAAATTCCAAATTGCACTAACGGACTTAATTCTGTACTGATCATACTTTTTTTTTAGAAGTAATAAGAAACAAATCTAAAGCACCTTAAAACCAAAAACTTTGATGTAAGTCAATAAATGGATGTTCTATTTTTTTAATGCTAATTTAATTTAGTTGTCATAAAATCTTAATTTAGCATCAAATTTTACAATCCAAAATTTAATAAATACCACCTCAAATGGAGAATATTACCGTAATTATAATGCTGCTTTTTGGCGTTGCATTTCTCAGTCTTGTCAGTAAAAGATATAATTTCCCAATTCCGATTGTTTTGGTTTTATGTGGTGTTATTATTAGTATTGTTCCGGGACTTCCTGTTATTGCTTTGAGTCCAGAAATAGTGTTTATTATATTTTTACCGCCTCTTTTGTATCACGCTGCTTGGCATACAAGCTGGTCTGACTTTAAGCAATCCATACGTCCGATAACTTTTGCCGCTGTTGGTTTGGTTTTTTTTACGACAGGATTAGTGGCTGTTTTTGCACATTGGCTTATAGATGATATGTCTTGGCCGTTAGCTTTTTTGCTTGGGGCAATTGTTTCGCCTCCCGATGCGGTTTCTGCAACAGCCATTACAAAAGGTTTAGGGCTTAATCCGAGATTAATTGCTATTCTAGAAGGAGAAAGTTTAGTAAACGATGCTAGTGGTCTTGTGGCGTACAAATATGCGCTTACGGCAATCACAGCAGGGAATTTTGTTTTATGGCAGGCAGGATTAAATTTTGTTTTAATGTCGGTTTTGGGTATTGCAATAGGTTTAGCTGTTGGTTATATAATGTTCTATATCCACAAAAGATTTGTTTGTGATGATATTATCGAGGTAACACTAACATTATTAACTCCATTTGCTTCTTATCTTCTTGCGGAGCATTTTGAAGGTTCGGGAGTTTTGGCTGTGGTAACAACAGGTCTTTTTTTGGCAGCGAGGTCAGGAACCATTTTTTCTCACGAAAGTCGAATTATGACGAATACGATTTGGGATGTGCTGAATAATATTCTAAACGGTTTGATATTTATTTTAATCGGACTTCAATTACGACAGATTATTGAAGGAATCAGTAATTATTCGGGAAATTCGTTATTTATCTGGGGAGCGGTTATAAGTATCGTAGTGATTTTGGTTCGTTTCTTATGGGTTATTCCAGCAACGATGATTCCAAGAATGATCAGTAAAAAGATTCGGGAGAAAGAACAATTTGATTACCGAAATATGATCATTTTTGGCTGGTCTGGAATGCGTGGTGTGGTGTCTATGGCTGCAGCGCTGGCACTTCCTTTAATGTTGAATAAAACAGAAGAATTTCCGCTTCGAAATTTAATTATCTATCTAGTTTTCTGCGTTATACTTTCTACTTTGGTAATACAAGGCCTTACGCTTCCGTGGCTTATCAAAAAATTGAAAATTGAAAGATACTCGATATTAGCAGAAGAGTATAATATTAGAAATGTAATTGTTTCAGAAACTATCGCCCATATTGAAGATAATTTCTCCTTGCTGAATGATGAATTGCTTCATAATATTAAAAGTAAATATGAGGTAAAATTCAACCGTCTGCAAAAGACCGAACTTCCTGCCAATTTCTTCGGAAATGGAAAGCTTCTTGGAGGCGAAATCTTTAATGATTTTACTAAAATTCAAATCGATCTTCTGAATGTAGAACGTGCAAAATTAGAATCGATGCATAAATTAGGTTCTGTAAACGAAGAAATTTTTCGTAAAATAGAAAAAGAACTCGATTTGGAAGAAACGCGTTTATGGATGGAAATGTACGAGGAAAATTAATTTTTTTTAAAATTCCAAAGTTTTAAAAATCCCAAATTCCAAAAAGAGAAATAGATCTAGCTTTGTCAAAGTTTTAAACTTTGACAAAGCTTTTTCTTCTCATTTCACCATCAAATAACTCCCATTTTCTGCATTAAAAATGTTGCGCTTTTGTTCTTGCAGATTCCATTTCGGAGTTTATAATCGAAGTGAAGATCGTTGTTTTGAATTTCAACTTCGAAACATTGATTGGTTAAAATTTCAGGATATTCATTCGTAGTCAGACAAACTTCAATATCGTGCGTTGCGATGGCACCGATTGCTTTTTTAGAAATTATTTTCTTCACGACTTCGATTGTTCCGTTTCTTTTATCGTCGGAATTTGTACCTCTTAAAATCTCATCTAATAAAACAAAAGCAGGCTGATTTTCAAGCGCATCCATGATCTGTTTTAAACGTTTGATTTCAGCAAAAAAGTAAGATTCAGAATCGGATAAAGAATCGGACAATCGCATTGAAACTAATACTGGAAGTGGATGAATCTTAGCTTCTGATGCACAAACAACAGAGCCAATTCCGCCAAGTACCATATTGATTCCCAAGCTTCTTAAAAACGTACTTTTTCCTGACATGTTAGATCCAGTTAGAATCACAAAAGATTGCGGGAAAAATTGGGTGTCATTACCAACTCTTGTAGCTGGATTAAGGAGCGGATGACTCAGGTTTTTAAATTCGATTTTATACTCAGAATTGATTTCAGGGAAAACGAAATCTTCATTGTTGTAAGCCAAATTTGCCAGACTGTTTAATGCTTCAATTTCGCCAATAATAGAAATCCAATGATTCATTTCAGAAGCATAATCTTCTTTCCATTTTAAAAGCGCTCTTAAAACATGTATATTGAATAAAAATGTTCCATTAAACAAAGTCGCTGTCACAAAGTTATTTATCGTATCCATTCTCGAAAACAACTCTGAAAGCTGTTTCAAATGCTGACTTGCTTTGGCATTCTTAAAATTAAGCTGTTCTTGTAAACGAATTAGTTTTTTAGATTGGAAAGATTCGCGTTCAATTTTTTCAATCAATAAACCATATTGCTTTATGATGTTAGTGACATTATCTGCTTTTGCTATTTCCGATTGAATTCTCTTTACAGCTCTTCCTAAAACGATCAAATTGGCAATAAAAATATAAGTCAAATAAGAAAGTATAATGGTTTTTGATGTAATAAAATACGCAGTCAGGAATCCAAAAAATGTTATTGGAAGAATAAATGATAATGCAACTAAAACTTTAGGTAATGAATTATTTGTAAAAGAAGTCCAATGCTTTATCGCTTCATAAGATTGTTTAGAATCTTGACTAATGATGGCCAAAGCCTGAAATTCCTGTCTCCAATCGATTTTACTTTTTAATTCGTTTATAGCTTCTTGATTTTCTAAAATTTCATTTTCAGGAAGTGTATGAAGTAAGAGTTCAGCAAGTGTTTTTTTTCCGATAAAAGAAGCTGTTCTGTTTAGATTTTGGAATAACGAATGTTCTCCAAAAATATCCAAATCGTAAGCATACGGATGATGGTAATCGATAAATTCAACTCCATTTTCGAAAGAAGTTTTTTCTCTTTTCAAAAAAGAAATTTCATTCTGATTAATTTTTAAAAGTGTTTCTGCAAGCAATCTTTGAAAAGATACTCGAGAATGTATTTTCATTAAAAAAATAAAACCAGCAAAAGATAAAACAGCTAGAATAACATAAAGTATTTCGTTTGTTTTAATGTAATAAAACATAAAAAACAAAAAAAGAAAAATACTTAATAACCTCAAAAGGCTTATGCTGTTGTATTTTTTGTTGGTTTTATTATAGAGTTCTGAGTATTTTGCAACGTTTTCTGGATATGCTTTCATTCTATTATTTTGGTTGAAATACAAATATAGCTTTTAAGTTACAAAATCATCAAGGATTGAAACTAATCTTCGTGCATTACCAAAATCGGAATAGTTACTTCTTTGGCTATTTTTTTTGAAAAACTGGAGTCAAATATACTTTCAAAGAAAGAGCGTTTATGTGTTATTGTGGTTAGAACATCAATGTCTTTGTAAAGAATAAAATCAAGAATCGTTTCTTTGACATCATCACTTGGTAAAACTAAAAATTCCACATTTTCTTCAGCAAAATCTCTTTCCCATTCTTTTCGGGTTTCCTCTGTAACATCGGAATTAGAGGTTTTAACGTATAAACTCTTTACTTTAGCACCGGTTTTTTTAGCGATTTTCAGGATTTTTTTAAGTTCTTTTTTATCTTTTTCACGGTAGCGTGTCGTAAAGCCAATCGTTTTTACCTTTTTGTATTTGGCATCGATAGGAACGCATAAAACAGGAACTTCAACTCCAGAAATCACAGATTCGGTATTAGATCCCGTGAAAAATTTAGTCCAGTCAGAAGCGCTGTTAGTTCCCATAATTACAAAATCGACTTGGTCTTCTTCGACTGCGTTTTTAAGATTATAAATAAGATCACCATCCATTAAACGGTGTTTGATTACAATATCTTCTAAATTACGTTTGGCAGCAATAGTTCTTAGTTTTGGAATTTCATCCTTAAACATTTCAAATTTTGCTAGCTCGATTGAACTGTATATAGAAGCATAATTCTCTGGAAAGAATTGGCTGTCGTAAACAGGTATCTCGAATGTATGAAGTAAGATTAATTCGGCGTTTACAACTTTAGCAAATTCTAAAGCATGAACAAATGCATTGGTAGCAGCGTCAGAGAAATCGGTTGGAAATAGTATCTTTTTCATAGTATTTAAGATTAAGGTTTGTCTCTCAAATTTACTCATTCTGCATAGAAATTAACCTGACATTTATCAGTATTTTAACACTTAATGATTTATTAATATGGATTATTGCGAAGATTTCTTGTTGGATTGAGGACAAGTTTGTACCGAAAAGAAATTAAGCCTTTTTTTATACCTTTGCAGCATGATAAATCAAGATTCTATAGTTGCTTTGGCTACGCCTTCGGGAGCTGGAGCTATCGCCATAATTCGTATTTCTGGAGCTGAAGCTATTACAATTGGTAATTCGGTTTTTAAATCTATTAAAAACAAAGATTTGACCAAACAGAAAACGCATACACTCCATTTAGGGCATATTGTAGATGGAAGCAAAACGCTAGACGAAGTTTTGGTTTCGGTATTTAAAGCTGCCGAACTCTTACACTGGCGAAGATACTATCGAAATTTCGTGCCACGGATCAACTTACATTCAGCAGCAGATTATTCAATTATTGCTTCGAAATGGCTGTAGAATGGCAGATGCAGGTGAATTTACGTTAAGAGCTTTTTTAAACGGAAAATTAGATTTATCGCAGGCAGAAGCGGTGGCCGATTTGATTTCGTCAGATAACGAAGCTTCTCACCAAATCGCAATGCAGCAAATGCGTGGTGGTTTTAGTAATGAAATTGCGAAACTTCGAGAAGAGCTTTTAAATTTTGCTTCTTTAATTGAATTGGAATTGGATTTTGCAGAAGAGGATGTAGAGTTTGCTGACAGAACGCAGTTTCATGAATTATTAAACCGAATCGAATTTGTTTTAAAACGTTTAATTGATTCGTTTGCTGTTGGGAATGTCATTAAAAACGGAATTCCGGTTGCAATTGTAGGTGAACCAAATGTTGGTAAATCGACGCTATTGAATGCTTTGTTGAATGAAGAAAGAGCAATTGTTTCGGACATTGCTGGAACAACTCGTGACACCATTGAAGACGAATTGGTAATTGGTGGTATCGGATTTAGATTTATTGATACCGCTGGAATTCGTGATACTAAAGATGTTGTAGAAAGTATTGGAATCAAGAAAACATTCGAAAAAATAGATCAAGCGCAAGTTGTGATTTATTTATTTGACGGATTGAAATTTCAGGCTTCAAGTTCTGAATTCGTAAATGAGATTGAGCAGATTAAGAATAAATATCCGCTGAAGCCTTTGCTTATTGTGGTAAACAAAAAAGATATTTTGTCTGCTGATGAAGTAGCCAATATTACCAATCAGTTAGAAAACTTAAATGCAAAACTTTTATTGATTTCTGCAAAAGAAAAGATAGGAGTAGAGGATTTAAAGAATGAATTGTTATCTTTTGTTAATACAGGAGCACTTCGCAATAACGAAACAATTGTTACGAATACAAGACATTATGATTCGTTATTAAAAGCTTTAGATGAAATTCAAAAAGTAAAATTCGGTTTAGAATCTGGACTTTCAAGTGATCTTATGGCGCTTGATATTCGTGAAGCTTTATACCAATTTGGGCTTATTACAGGTCAGGTCTCTAATGACGAATTGCTAGGGAATATCTTTGCTAATTTTTGCATCGGCAAATAAAGAGAGCAAAAAAATACAAAATAAAAATAATAAAAAGAGCTAAAATGTTGGTAATTAACATTTTAGCTCTTTTTTTATTGAGATGTTTTTTGGAATATTTAGGTGTTGTTTTGCTAAAATTTGTACCTTATTTGTACCTCGAATTTCGAGGTACAAATTTTTGTACCTCAAAAGACAAATTATGGCACTCAATGACACATAGTGGCGCATAAACGCACCTTGCGGCACTTCATGGCACAGAAGAACGGACAAAGTAGGACACATAACGTAAAAACGTAAGAAAATTATGAGTTCAAACATTCGAATTAACAAAATCTGCGAATTTTGCGGTAATGATTTTATCGCGCAGACAATTAAAACCCGCTTCTGCTCCCAGAAATGCGGGAGTAAGAGCTACAAGGCCAGAAAAAGAGATATGACCAATGATGTCCCGGAAGAGACATCTGAAGGCATGAGAAGCTATGATTTAGAGGTGCTGAAAAAGCAGGATTTTTTTACCGTAATGCAGTGCTGCGAGATTTTTGGAATCAGCAGAACGAACCATCTTCAGAATGATTGCCAGAAATGATTTAGATATTGTGAAGCTTGGAAGAATGACCCTGATATCAAAAGAGAGCATAAGCAGTTTATTCGCTGTTCAGAAACCTGCAGCTGAAGATGATGAAAACAAGACAATTGATTTCGATCTGGATGGCTGCTACACCATTGCCCAGGCACAGGCAGCTTATAATATTAGCCAGAGCGGCTTGTATCTTATTATGAAAAAGTATGATATAAAGAAAATTACTTCAGGTAAATATACATACGTGCAGAAAAAGGATTTAGATGTTTATTTAAAAGGTATTGATCATGAGTAAAAGTATTATCACACTAAGAAAGAAAACCATTTCTCAGGGAAGAATGTCCCTCTATTTAGATTTCTATCCTCCCGTGTGGGATTCAAAAGCAAATGACTATACCAGACGCGAGTTTTTGAAGCTCTATATCTATCAGAAACCGGCAGATCAGCATCAGAAGCTGTCCAATTCTGAAAATCTGCATACGGCAGAACTGATTCGGGCAAGAAGACAGAATGAAATCAATAAATCGGAGATTTATTCTGCGTTTGAAAAAGAACAGTTGCGAATACAAGCAATTGGAAAAGAATCTTTTCTAGAATATTACAAAAATTTAGGGCACAAGAAAATCGGAAAAAATCTATGTATTTGGAATTCAGCTTTTATTCATTTTGAAACTTTTTTGAAGGGAAAAGATCTGTTATTTAATGAGGTTACAGTGGCTCTAATTGAAGATTATAGGGATTATCTTCTGAAAGCCAAGAGTTTGAGGAAGAATAAAAAGACACTTTCACGCAATACTGCTCTGTCTTATTATAATAAGATTAAAACTACTTTGAAAGCGGCCTATAGAGAGGATAAGCTTAAAACAGATATCAATGCAAAAATAGGATCGATAAAGGAAATGGAATCCCAGCGGAATTTTATGACTCTGGAAGAAACCCGAAGGCTGTTTGCAGCGCCCTGCCCCAAATTGATTGTAAGAAGAATTTCTATGTTTTCTGTTCTTACAGGTGTAAGATATTCTGATATTGCCAAGCTGACCTGGTCTGAACTGCACTATATTGAGGGCGATGGCCACTATATCATTTTCAGGCAGAAGAAAACAGAAGGTACGGCATCCATACCGATCTCCGATGAAGCTTTCGAACTGCTTGGCAAGAGACGGGGAGAAAATGAGAAGGTGTTTAAAGGGTTGAACAAGTGGGATGTTGATCGCGCGCTTCCTGTATGGGTGGCATTATCAGGCATCAATAAGCATATCACTTTCCACTGCTTTAGGCACACTTATGCAACATTGCAGCTGACTGCAGGAACTGATATTTTCACCATTTCAAAAATGCTCGGGCATAAGAGCGTTAAAACAACCCAGATATATGCTAAAGTAATTGACGGTAAGAAGAGAGAAGCGGCAAATAGAATTACTTTGGAATAATTAAAGTTTGCAGCCAATTTCGGCTAATACAAAAACGTCTCATTTTTAATGGGATGTTTTTGTTATTAGTACATTATATTACTAAACGGTGTGTTTAAAGAGAAAATCTGCTGCAGGTTTGAGCAAATTTCTTGATGTCAGACCCTGCTTTCTCATCAGCTTTGGCGGAAACAGTTTTAGGCTGTATCTTTTTATCGGAAGTCCTCGTACTCGGCGTATAATTCCTTTTATTTGTGCTGTACATATTAATAAATGTATTTTTATTCTAAATCACTAATTTCGGTATCCCTGCTGCTGGAATTTTCTGCTGTAGGATTAGCTGAAATATTCTCCTTAATTGATTTTTCATCCCAGTCTCCCCAGTCTCCGTTATAAAATTTGATGTAAATCAATTCATTGTTCTCGCCGCTGAGAAGTCTGCTTTTGCTGGCTGGGCAATCATGAATTTCTTTTTTTTCTGCTGCATTTTTCATCGCGTTTTTAGTTTTATAATCCATTCAAAATTAAAAATAACACTAAAGAAAACTTTACGGAAATCAAATCGATTTATTGCTGGATTTCATTTCAAAAGTTTCGGGTTCTTCTTCATTTTCCTGCGGCTCTGCCGGATTTTCCTCCGGCTGCTCTTCATCCCAGCGGTTTTTGAACCGCTCCGGCTGAAAATAACCTGTAAGATCATCCTTAAGTATGCGGTATCCGGAGGTATTGACACTGATAGCTTTCCTAATATTTGTACAGCCCTTTTTTAAGAATTCGTCAAAATTTAAGAGCAGCTGCTCTTCATAAGTAGGCGCTTGTTGTGCTGTCTTAAGGTAAAGATCGAATTTCATATCTGTCGGTTTAGAGTTAAAAATGTTCTTTGGTGAAAATACAAAGCTCAAAGTTAGTACGGTTGCTGGCAGTTTTGTTATATAATTTGGGCGTGGCCTTGCTGAATTACAACTTCGTCTTACTGGAAGGGCTGCTGTAAGTTTTGTAAGAATGCTCGGGAATGCTGTAAGTGATAATGGCATATAAAATTTAATTTAGAGAGCCGTATTGCTTCGGCAGAACTAAAAAATATAAGGCTATGGATTTAACTCAGACACACGGCATTAATCTCAGCATAAACAGCAGTGATTACCATTTGCAAATTTTGCCATGGGTAACGCTTTTGGACGTTCTCCGGGAAAAAATCGGTTTGACAGGAACTAAGAAAGGATGTGATCATGGGCAGTGCGGAGCGTGTACGGTATTGGTGGACGGAAAAAGAATATTGAGCTGCCTTACGCTCGCAGTTATGAAAGACGGTTCTGCTATAACCACAATAGAAGGCATTGCCGATGGTGAAAAACTCCATCCGATCCAGCAGGCATTCATAAACCATGATGCATTTCAGTGCGGCTACTGCACGCCAGGCCAAATCTGCAGCGCTATTGGGATGCTGCAGGAAGGAAAAGCAAGAACCAGGGAAGAGGTACAAGAGCTCATGAGCGGCAATCTATGCAGATGCGGTGCCAGCAGAGGAATTGTAAATGCAGTAATGCAGGTGATGGAAGGAGGCAGCAGTGAATAATTTCTCCTATATTAAAGTTTCAGATACCCAGCAGGCTATTGCAGAGCTTAACGGGGATATCCGCAATAAAGCAGTGGCAGGCGGTACGAATATTAATGATCTTCTGAAATACTTCGTAACCAAAGCCGATAAACTGGTAGATATTAATCCGATTCAGGAAAGCAATTCAATAATAAGGCTTGATGACGGCGGAGTAAGACTAGGCGCCCTTCATACCAATGCAGATACCGCATATGACCCCCTAATTGAGGAACGCTATCCTTTACTGTCAAAAGCTATTCTGGCAGGCGCTTCTGCCCAGATTAGAAATATGGCTACCAATGGAGGCAATCTGATGCAGCGTACGAGATGCTATTATTTTTATGATATTAATACGCCCTGCAATAAAAGAGATCCAGGTTCTGGGTGTTCTGCCATTTCAGGTCATAACAGAATCCATGCTATTTTGGGACAAAGCGAAAATTGTATTGCTGTTTTTCCTTCCGATATGTGCGTGGCTTTAGCAGCTTTAAATGCAGAAGTCAATATCAGCGGTCCTAATGGAGAAAGAAAATTGCCGTTTGCTAATTTTCATCGTCTTCCAGGCGAAACGCCTCATCTCGACAACAATCTCATCCATGGCGAGGTAATTACCAGTATAGATCTTCCTGCTGAAGGATTTGCGAAAAACTATTCTTATTTAAAGCTTCGCGACAGAAGTTCGTATTCTTTTGCACTGGTTTCTGTAGCATCGGCTTTTGAATTGGAAGAAGGAAGTATAAAAGATGCCCGAATTGCATTGGGAGGTGTAGCGCACAAACCATGGAGAGTTTTGGAGGCTGAAGATTTTTTAAAACAAAAGGAGCCAACTCGCGAAAATTTTTCCCAAGCGGCACAAATAATCCTTAAAGGGGCTTTTGGTTATGAACATAATAACTTTAAAATTCAACTGGCGAACAGAGCAATTATCCGAAACTGCATCATGGCATTAAATCCAGAATCACAGCGTCCCGGCGCAAAACCCTCACGCTGATTTACGGTAAATTAAAACTTTAAAAAAATGACAAAATTACCCTCAATAGGAAAATCGATCAGCAGACTGGAAGGCCGTTTAAAAGTTACAGGAACTGCGAAGTATGCAGGAGAATATGAAGCTTCTGAACTCCTTTATGGTTATGTGGTAAACAGCACGATTACAAGAGGTAAAATCAAGATTATTGACACGACAGATGCAAAAGCACTGGAAGGCGTGATTGAAATCTTCACTCATGAAAACAGGCCTTCAACTGCGTGGTTTGATTTGCAATATGCAGATATGGATGCTCCGCCTGGAACGGTTTTCAAACCTTTAAAAGATAATACAATTAAATACAACGGTCAGCCCATTGCATTGGTTGTAGCAGAAACTTTTGAAATGGCACGTTATGCTGCCACTCAGATTAAACTGGCTTATGTTGAAGAAAAATTCGAAACTGACTTAGAATCTAATATCGATAAAGCTAGAACGCCAAAAAAAGGAATGGCTTCTATGCTGAAACCTCCGCCGCCTAAACCGACAGGGGATTTCGAGAAAGCCTACGAAAGCTCTTTTGTGCAGAGTTCGGGAGAATTCAAACATGGTACGGAACATCATAATCCGATGGAAATGTTTGCCACAACTGTGATTTATGAAGGTAAAAACAGACTTAAAATTTATGATAAAACCCAAGGGACTGTTAATTCTCAAATGTACGTGGCAAACGTTTTTGGATTAAAAATGAAAAACGTTCAGGTGATTGCACCTTTTGTCGGCGGTGCTTTTGGATCTGGACTACGTCCGCAGTACCAGCTTTTTATGGCCGTTATGGCGTCACTTGCCTTAAAACGAAATGTCCGCGTTACTTTAGACAGGGCGCAGATGTTCACTTTTGGGCACAGGCCGCCGACAGTCCAGTACACGAAATTTGGAGCTGATGAAACAGGGAAATTAAACGCCGTATATCACAAGGCAATAGGAGAAACTTCGCAGTTTGAAGATTATACAGAAATTGTGGTAAACTGGGCTGGCATGCTATATCCTGCTGAAAATACGCTACTCGAGCATAGACTCGTTCCGTTGGATGTTTATTCTCCGCTGGATATGCGCGCTCCTGGGGGAAGCACCGGCATGCATGCCGTTGAGGCTACGATGGATGATCTGGCCTATAAGCTGAACATTGACCCTGTTGAATTTCGTCTTATTAATTACGCTGAAAAAGATAAAAGCTCTGGGAAAGAATACTCCAGTAAAGAACTAAGAAAATGTTATCTGCAGGGTGCGGCAAAATTTGGATGGGAGAAAAGAAGTCCCGAGCCCCGAAGCATGAAGCGAGGAAATAAACTGGTCGGATACGGAATGGCGACTGGCATCTGGGATGCCAACAGAATTCTGCCGCGCCCAAGCGATTATGACAAGTGACGGGAAGGTTGAAATTAAAAGTGCTGTTACTGATATTGGAACAGGAACAATGACTGTCATGACTCAGATTGCTTCAGATGAATTGGGGCTTCCGTTAGAAGATATTACTTTTTCCTTTGCCGACAGCAGCATGCCATTTGCACCGATACAGGGCGGTTCGTTTACTACCGCCACAGTAGGGTCAGCTGTTCAGGCAGCCTGTAGGGCACTAAATAAAGAATTATTTAAAAAAGCTAAAAGAGATAAGAACTCTGGTCTTGGTGCTGCCTCGTTTGAGGATGTTGTTTTCAGCGACGGCTTTGTGTTTTTGAAAAATAGTGCAGAAGTGAAATACAGCGTGCAGGAAATTTTTGCTGCCAACGGCGGAAAAGAAATTAAGACAACCAATAGTTCAATGCCTAATCCGCTTACATACGGAAAAAAGGTGAAACTCGTTCACAGTGCTGTTTTTGTTGAGGTGGAAGTAGATGAGGAACTGGGGATTATTGAAGTCACCAGAGCAGTTACAGCCGTTGCAGCTGGTAAGATTATTAATCCTAAAACAGCAGAGAGCCAGATTTTAGGAGGAATGATCTGGGGCGTAAGTAAAGCCCTGCATGAAGAAACAATACTGGATAATCAGTTTGGAAAATATATGAATCCCAATCTGGCAGAATATCACATTCCTGTTCACGCAGATATTCATGATCTGGATGTTATTTTTGTAGAAGAAGAGGATGATTTTGTAAACGCTTTAGGCGTGAAAGGGGTTGGAGAGATTGGAGTAGTAGGAATGCCTCCTGCAATTGCAAATGCGATTTTTCATGCAACAGGAAAACGGATTAATGACCTGCCGATTCATTTTGACAAGCTTTTATAAATAACGGAATTATGAAGATGTCTTTAGCAATAAAAAAACTCAGCAGTTTGTACTGTTGAGGTTTTTTTATACGTAATAAATCTATAGCTTTTTTTCGATTACGGATTCCCTTCACCACCGCTCGAACCGTATATCTGGCCTGTTGCATAACTCGCATCTTCAGCGGCAAGCTGTACATAAATAGAGGCAAGTTCAGCTGGCTGTCCAGGTCTTCCCATTGGAGTCTGTGAACCAAATTCTTTGAGTTTTTCCATAGTTGCACCGCCGCTTACCTGAAGCGCTGTCCATACAGGACCTGGAGCCACACCATTAACCCGGATTCCTTTAGGTTCCGAGCTGTTTCGCCAGTGATTTTATATAATTTGTTGTGGCAGCTTTAGTCTGAGCGTAATCATACAAATCTTCTGTTGGAGCATAAGCCTGTACCGAACTGGTTCCGATGATGGATGAGCCCGGCTTGAGATAAGGAAGAGCGGCTTTAATTATCCAGAAAGGAGCATAAATATTGGTTTTCATTGTCCAGTCAAATTCTTCTGAAGAAATATCTAAAATGGACTCATGTGTCTGCTGTCTGGCGGCATTGTTTACTACTATGTCAAGTCCGCCAAGTTCTTCGGCAGCCTGCTTGACAAGCGCTATGCAGAATGCTTCGTCACGGAGATCTCCGGGAATGGCAACAGCCTTTCTTCCTGCAGCTTCAATCAGATGGATTACTTCCTTAGCATCTTCTTCTTCAGTTGGATAATAATTTATGGCAACATCTGCACCTTCTCTTGCATAAGCAATAGCGGCAGCTCTCCCCATACCGGAATCGCCTCCCGTAATAAGTGCTTTACGGCCTTTTAAACGTCCAGTTCCTTTATAACTTTCTTCACCGTGATCCGGTCTCGGATCCATTTTACTGACAAGTCCCGGCCATGGCTGTGATTGCTCATTGAATGGCGGAACTGCATATTTAGTAGTCGGATCCTGTATTTCAGTAGCATTGCTACTTTGTTCTGCGGCTGGATTTACAGTATTTCCGGCATTTAGAGCGCTTTCTCCAAGTGCAGGCGCTACAGCTGTCAGCTCAGCGTTGTGCGGTATATTGTTTTTATTTTCCATAATAATCGGATTTATAATTTATTTTTTTCACTGTTTTATCAAAAATTGATAATAATTCAAATTTAGGTCATGGCTTTGCAGCTGGTATTATAGAATTGCCTCTTTATGCTGCAAAATTTAATTTGAACACTATTTAACATCTATTGGTTTTAAATTGGTCTGAGCTGGCCCGTTGGTGACAGTTCCGTCAGAGGCAAATCGGGAACCATGGCACGGACAGTCAAAAGATTTTTCATCATTATTCCAATGGACAATACAGCCTAAATGGGGACAGACAGCAGAAAAAGCTTTCAGCGAGTCGTCATAGTCACGGTACACCGCAATTTTTTTTAAGCCTTTCGTAATGACACCGCCTTCTCCCGCGCGAACATCAGCCGTATTTTTCAAATCAGAAGAAGAAATCCAGTCCAGATACTGGGAAGCCATATTTACGGCTTCTTTTGCAAAGTCAAGAGTTGTTTTCAGCGTAATTCGAGAAGGGCTGTACAGATCTTCCCATTTATTTTTAATGCCCATAATGGCATCAGTAATAATGGCAGCGCCAATAGTGGCATGCGTCATCCCGTTTCCTGAATCTCCTGTAATGATATAAATATTCTCATCTCCGGGATTTTTTCCCATAAATCCCAATGAATCTACAGGCTCCATTACCTGTCCCGACCATCTGTATGTAATGTCTTCCAATATAGGGAAATAAGTGCGCGTCCACTCTTCCAGTTTTTCATATCGCTCAGGCTCCGCAATATTTTCCTGATCGGATTGGCCTGTTTTATGGTCTTCACCGCCTGAAATGAGCAGATCGTAATTCTCATCGAAATTTTCCACCCGTACATAATGGTAAGGCTGGGAAACCCATTTGGAATCCGCATCTCCCGTATCCCACCAGAGAGCATAAGGAAGCTTTCCTTTAGGGATTTTACCGGCTATAACATAAGTCCTGTAAGCGGCCTGTTTGGTATGCACGGTAACCAGATCGTTAATTGGGGAGTTGGTTGCCACTACGATATGGTCTGCCGTAAATTTGTGATTATTGACAAGAGCGCCTTCCTTTGTAATCTGTTCTGCATGCGATTGCGTGTAAATGCGGCCTCCCAAAGATACTACAGCAGCTGCGAGTCCGTCAAGATAGCGCAGTATATGAAATTGGGCCTGGTTGTAAAATGCTAAACAGGATGTCTGGTCTCCATTGCATATCGAAGGAGTGCTTTTTAAAAGACCGATATTAAGTCCTGCATTTTGTGTGGCTTCAAATTCTTTCTGCAGATTTTTTTCGTCGTCGCTGGGATGAAGGAACAGATAGCCGTTGACTCTTTTAAAGGAACAGTCTATATTTAAATCATTGACATTTTTCTCAATGGCGGCAATGGCTGCAGTATGGCTTTCAGCGGCCAATTTAGCGCCTTCTTCTCCGAAGGTATCTTCGAGAAAATAATAACGGTCATCCAGTGCGCTCGTAAGATGCGCCGTTGTACGTCCCGTTTCGCCGCTGCCTATAAAACCATCTTCTGCCAACACCACTTTTTTTCCTTGTTTGACTAAATTATAAGCAGTTGTAAGTCCCGCTATACCTCCGCCGATGATGAGAACTTCAGTATGTGCATCACCAGTGGGTTTTTCAAATGCAGTAATAGGAGCAGAATCAATCCAGAATGAAACATTCTCGCCCGAAGAGATGCTCCCATCATTTAATTTATCTTGATTTTCCATTTTTGTATTTTTTAGAATTGACTTTTGAAGTATTGCTGTTTAAAGTTAAACATTTGATTGTAAATGGTTTTATAGCTTTAAACGAGGGCGTTATATCATTGCCAGTTAACTGGATTATAAAACTTTGTCTGCAGTGAATGTAAAAGCCCCAGCACAGTAATAACTTAGTGGCTGGGGCTTATAATTCATACATTCTTTTTGAAATATGCTATTATATTATTCTGCTGCCGCAGTATTTACAGCATTCAGCGCTACGTCATTTAGCAGACAATCGGCTTCTTTTTCCTCAGCAAGAGTCTGCTTTAGCAACTTTGCCGCATCATTATCGCCAAGTGTTTTGGCAAATGCAGCAAGAGTTCCATCAGTGGCAATCTCATAATGTTCGATTTTTTTGTGAAGCCGCAATAATTCCGGCATCTCGAACCGGTTCAGGCTGCGTTTCTTCCAATGTCTTTACGGTTTTGGAGCTCGCAAAATTACAGCTTGGCTAAAGGATTCAAATTCATATTGTTTTGAATGTGCCGGAACTTAATTTTCTATTTCCATGCCTTCGGCAACAAGCCGGAACAGCGGTTCGTATTTCTGTATGTGAATATCCAGGTTGTGATTCAGGGCAACCGGGCCAATACTGCCCTGAAGGCAGTACAGTTTCTGTTTATCAGTGCACATAAACTGGAGCATGCGCACTTTCATTTTTTTTAAAGCTAGTTCCAGAGTCTCTTCGATTTCAACCATCATTCCGGGCATGCCGTCAATTTTGATATTTTCAGTCCGAATGAGCCTGCTTTGCGGGGGTATCATTTCTGAGACAGAGTGTTCGGTAAGAATCATGTTTTGATCTTCTTCAGAAAGTTCATATATTACGATAAGTATTTTTTCGTTTCCTTTGCCGTCGAAGCTGGTGAACTCTTGGACAGTTCCGGGCATCTCTGCTTCATCCGCCGCTCTCCAGCTTTTAGGTATGGGAAGCCTGAGCACTGCGTCTTCTGCTTTTGGATAGTTCGTCTGTGCTGAAGTTTATGATATGCCCATCGGTAACTTCCTCATGCGGCGCATCATGATAGGCAAAAGAGATAATGCCTTTTGGAACAGCGGCATTACTGCTGAATGCTATTTTGTCCTTGACCTGCTCCAGAAAACTTCCGGCATATTCTTTCTTTTCAATGGGGTTTTTCAGCTGTTCGTTAATAAGAGAATCGACATGCTTCTCCACAGCATTAAATTGAGAATCGTTGAGCTCCTGCTGCAGAAAATCTTCTATATTTCTTTCAGCCCTGCCAAAAACAGGATGCGCATTTTTCTGCAGTTCACTGACTTGTTTTGTAAATGATGGGAACTGTCCGGCCACTTTTTTCAGGGCGGCATTCTGTCCTTTTAAATAAGCGTATGTTTCAATGGCAAGCTGCACTTTTTCGGAGGGATAGCGTGTTTGCGAGCAGCAGTGCACGGCAGACAGGCAGTAAATAAAAAGCAACATGGTTTTCATTGTGTTATTCTGTTTTTTAATTTACATTCCATAGGATAATTACTTACAAAAAAAACAAAAATAATGGAGGGACTGGAATGTCGTTTATATCATTTCTTTATCTTGTTATAAAATTTTCATCTGATTTCTGAAAGATGTAAAAAATCTGGATCAAAATTCTGAAATCAAAGATTTGTGCTGCTGTCAGAATTGGAGAACTGTGAAAATTGCCTTATCTTCGATGCACCAAATCAATTAGAAGTGTATTTAGAAGACCCAGTGCCAGAACATCTATTTTTAACCAATGGAGGAGAAACAGGATCCATGATGGCAAAGCGGGACTGGAGCAGTTCGCCTTTGGGAGCTGTAGAGCAATGGCCTGAGAGGTTTCGAGCCACACTTGCAATAATGCTTTCTTCCCCTGTTCCCCTGTTTGTAGTGTGGGGTAAGGCAGCCGCTTTTTTTTACAATGATGCCTTTCGTCCTTTTCTTGGGGACAGCAGCGCACAGCCTGACTATCTGGGAAAAGAATTCAATAAAGCACTGCCTTCAGAATGGAGATCAGTTTCTGATTCATTAGCGGAGATATTGAAAGGCGGCTCAGTTAAATCAGAGTCAAACATTGTGCTTTCTCTCAATAGAAGCGGAAAAGCCCATCAGGCTTACATTACTATCGGATACAGCATAATTTCAAGTCAGAGCAATGGCATTGAGGGGGTTTTCGCGACCTGCATTGAAAATTCGGCCGTAATCCCTGATATAATAGCATCTAATTCTGTGAGATCGCAGCTTAACAGCGTTTTAATGCAGTCCAATGCCGGAATTGCGCAGGCCGATATAAAAGGGCGCGTGGTGGAAGTGAACGACCGCTACTGCCAGATGCTGGGCTACAGCCGCGAAGAAATACTGAAAATGAATTTGGGCGAACTCACGCATCCCGATGATCTGGATCGGAATATGAAAATGCTTCAGGACTGCATGGAAAATGGAAATGACTTTTTGATAACGAAGCGCTACGTGTGCGGCGACGGATCCATAATCTGGGTCAACAACAGCATTTCGATAGTCATGGATGGGCATGGGCAGAAATACATTACCGCAATAGCCATTGATATTACTGCAGAAAAAGAAAAAGAAGAGAAGCTTTTGGCCAGTGAGGCCGATCTGCAGCTTTTGAGAGATACGGTGCCGGCGATGATTTTCTATCTCGATCAGCACCAGAGATATGTTACATATAATACGGTTTTTAAAGACTGGTTTTCGATCCAGGGTGAAGAAGCAGTCGGGAAGACAGTCAGGGAGTTTCTGGGGAAGCAGCTTACGCCAAAACATTTCCTCATCTCGAAATAGCTTACGCAGGACAGCAGGAGAAATATGGGTAGTGTTACAGATTAGGTGTTTTGATAACATACGCGTGTAACTAACTGAAAAAGAATATTGAAATTAAATTATTGAATAGAAAAGAGACGGCCAGCAGGTCGTCTCTTTCGTTTTTTGTCTTTTAATAAGCTTCAAAATGCTTTTGCCTTACCTTAGTGTTTCAAATTAGGTCATGAAAATAAAATGTAATTTTTGCAATGGTAAATGCATAAAGAATGGATTTCAATCTAACGGTAATCAGCGTTATAAATGTACTATTTGTCAAAAACGACAGCAGATTACCTATAGATATAACGCTTACAAAGGAGATATCAATCAGGAAATAGTGCTGTTGACCAAAGAAGGTTTGGGAATAAGGAGCACGGCAAGAATACTGAAAATATCAACGACAACCTTATTGAAAAGAATTGTCTGCATTGCGAGGAATATAACAAGACCAATTGTCAGCAGAGGCAAAACTTACGAAGTAGATGAACTGTGCACTTATATCAGACACAAGAAAAATTATATCTGGCTGGTTTATGCTTTGGAAAAGAATTCTAAAAATGTGGTTAGTTTTAATGTTGGCAAACGAACCAATAAAACTCTGAATCGTGTTTTGGAAACTCTGAAATTGGCAGAAGCAAAAAAGATATTTACGGACAGGCTTAAAAACTACAGGTATTTGATTGATAAGAAAATGCATTCAGTAAAACGTTTCGGGACAAATCATATTGAAAGAAAGAATCTGACACTGAGAACACATCTGAAAAGGCTCAACAGACGTACAATCTGTTTTAGCAGAAGTTTAGCTGTTTTTACTGCTGTTTTGAAGATTTATTTTTGGATTTGAATTTGAGTCTTTTATTTGACTAAACAGGATTCGAACCAATTTTCCCTGAAAACACTGGTGGTTTTTATTTAAAAAAAATGAAACGAGATTTTTCGAACCACAAAAAAAGCCTAAGAAATCTAGATTTCTCAGACTTTACCTTTTTTATAGTAGCGGGAACGGGACTCGAACCTGATAACGAAATTGAATGAATAAAATAAAATAAAAACAGCCTTCAATATAGTTTTACATCTTAGATTTTGATTTTACTGGATTCTTGATTGTTCAAAATTTCTTGTGCCATGATTATGCCACAAAACTTAAGAAGGAAAAAAATCTATTAAACTCGCCTTAGATTTTTGTGGCACTTCTGGAGGCAACTCCAGTATTCTAGTACTTATTAAAAAACTGTATCTGTATCCATAAAATATATATTTACGGATCTTTATCAAAAGCTTGAATAAATGTATTTCTATTAAATGATCTGCAGGTGCGGACGGATCTGCATCGTAACGATATCGCATCTTTTTGGCTGCGAGAGACAAAACAAAGTGCTCATTGCAATATCGTAAGCTTCCAGCATCTCCAGTTTTTCGACTTTCTCGTGCTGTACTTTCTTCGGATCGGTTTGCATGTCGCTTGACACAGCGCCCGGTTCAATAAGGGTAACCTTGATGCCCAGTGGATTAAGTTCCTTTCGCAGTGAGGTGCTGAATCCGCGAATGGCTGTTTTTGTGGCTACATAAATGGTGCTTTCCGCCGTGCGGCTCTCCGCGCTCATTGACCCGATATTGATGATATGTCCTGATTTGTGTTTTTTCATTCGTGCAGCAGCTGCCTGGGCAAAGGCAAGATAACCGGTAATGTTGGTATCAATCGCGTATTTGTAATCCTCATAAGTTTCCTCTGTTAGTCCCGGGGCTGCAACGGCCGCATTATTGATTAGGATGTCTATTCCACCGAGCTTGGTATCTGCTATTGAAAGTATTTTGTCAATGTCCTCCTTTTTGGTAACATCGGCGGGAGTGCCGTAAAGTTCACTGTCCGGGAACTGCTTTTTTATATCTGCAACGGCTTTTTCAAAATCTTCCTTGTCCCTTCCAAAAATAAGTACGCGCCCGCCGAGAGAAACCAAGACGTCGGCAATTGCTTTTCCTATTCCGGTTGTTCCCCCCGTTATAACTATTTTTTTATCCTTGATGTTCTGCCCAAAGTAATTTGTTAATTTTTCCATGTTTTTTTTTTATAGTTATTATTTCCTATTCTGTCCGCATACCAAATTGAAATGTCACGGTAATACAGTGTCTTAGTATGAAAATTAGTCCGCAAATCTGGTATTATCTATGCCATTTTACTATAGGCAGATGCGCATATTAAAAAAAAAAACCGTATTTGCGATCATCCTTTCCTGTAGATCTTTATGTTCATTTTCCACATTCTGAGCCTTTAAACTGCAGGATCAAGAATTACCACTGAATTTTTATGGTACCCCGACCTGAAATTTTATACTCGTGTATATTCGCATCTGCTGTAAAAGGTTTTTGTGTTTGCTTATCCTGAAAGACCTCCATTTTAATGCTGCTGTTTTTAATTTTTATAATTTTCAAATTGCAGTTCAAGTCTTTATCACCATCTAATTTTATGGTGACTGTATTTCCCCTTTTACTTTGGTGAATAATGGGATAATCAACAAAAAGCAGAAACTCACCGCCAATTTTGATGTACTGTCTTGGCACGACACCAAAGGCCATTCCGGCGCCATAGACTTCCTGGCCTACTTGGCCGCTTTTCTCCCAGCCGTTATATAAATCTTCTAAAGGAACCCACAAATCTGCCTGTATTTCTCCTGTTTTGACTTGTTCCGACAGCATTTCTTTTGGCAGCAGCGGGGGATAATAAAAGGCAATTCTGCCGATAGCGTATTTGACGAATTCGGCAATCAATGTTTTTACAGCTGGTAAAATTGCCACATCTCGCGCCTGAATCAGATATTCTGATAAAGCGGCATAGACTTCCAATTCTTCATAGGCAGCCGTATATGGCGCATCATTTAAAGGAAATATGGAGAAGAAATTGGTGTAATTTTTGCCAAACCCGTATCTGCAGTCATAAAGCTGAATGTTTTTAAACAATCCCGCCAGACAGACATAACTTAAATCGAGATATAGCTTTTTATTGGTGATTTTGAACAATTCCAATAAAGCGCCGGCTGCAAAAGCAGTATTATTGGCCTGATATAGAATGTTCAATCCAAGGTCTTCCAGTTTCTTTGCTGCTTTTTCTGCTTCATTAAGGTAGCATTTTTCCTTGGTTATCTTAAAAAGCAGCAGCATCAAGTGCGCGTATGCACCAGGAACATCCCTTTCTCCGCCGGCTCCGGGAGCCGTTTCTTTTTTGATGACCTCAAGGGTTTCCATATTATAAAATACCGGCCACTCATAATTAAAATGATGTGCCGTCTTTATAACATATTCGATTGAATCCAGCACCAGTTTCTCTGCAGTTTTGTCGCCCTGTAAAGCAAGTCTTGCCAGATTCATCAATGGATGGTGCAGATACCAGGAATCCATCACCATTTCTTTTTTCTGCTCTTCTGATTCGTCCAGCTTGTCGGTCATTGAGGGAAGCCAGCGGTTAATGCAGTTTATTTTTTTATCATAGAATGCAGAAAGCCCCTTTATTAGATCTTCGCAGACAGGCTGTTTTTCCCCGCTCCATTTTTCATATTCTTTCAATGGAGCCAGTACTGCAAGCTGTACCATGCTTTCTGGCGGCGTTTCATAATCGCATAAATAGGCATTTAAATACGAAAGGCCATCTTTTTGCGTCCATGCACCTTTATTTTGGGTTAGATCTGCTATAACTTTTTGGGCAATATCAGGCCAGTGATTATATTCAATTATGGGCTGATGCAGGACTTTATAAATTTTTACGAGATTGTTTAAAAAGTACTCACAAATTGTGGCTGCTTCTTCAAATATCTCAGCATGAAAAATAATATAAGCATCTGAAATGATGAAAGCCCTGTCCGGCGGCAGAGGAAGCTTATCAGTTATTGGAAGCTGAAAACCGATTTCTGGCCAGTTTCCCCCGACTGTATTTTTGGATTCTGTTTTCGTGGATTCACAGTAGTCGGATAAGGAGGTAAGGTTTTGAAAATAAAAAAATGAGCCTGTCTGCGGTTTTGTTATGCTTGCAAACAGCAGTCCTGAACGGGATCCGAATTGTTCCATGTGAATTTTGCCGGCAGTATTGGCTATATTTCCATTCTGTGTCAGCGGAATTATATCACGCGGCCAAAACGGCATCATCAGCGGAACGTTTGCTGTAAAAGAGGTCGTATAATGTAAGACTGGAGTTACTGTATCGGGAAAATCCACACGCACTTCGTAATTCCCAAGCCTTGAATTCAACAAAATAATAACGCTGTCCTGATCATCAAAAAGATTGGAAACTTCAAAACAGCTGTTCATGGCAAACGCAGCCCTGAAGGCTATCTGCCCGCTGCCAGGAAGAACCGCCACAATCCAAAGCGAATCGCCCGTGTTGTAAAATTGATAGGTGTAGGCAAGAACTTTTCTTTCTAAAAGTATTTCACTATTTTCAATATCTGCGTGTGCAGTTGCGCTCCAAGGTGTAATTGTATTCATTATGATCATTTTTAATTTATACAAAAGCCAGTTGATAATTTATGGACGATGTGGCTGCAATTCCACAGCCTATATGGGATTAGGCTTTTGCTCAAGAGTATTACACTCTTTGCTGCTTTTCCCAGCCAGAGCGGAAGCAAATAAATGAATAAGCCGTATTTTTGTAAAGATTCCTCTGTCATCAGATTGATTTACAGCAAATTTCTGCAAAATGTCGCCATTTTTTCTTATATAATTTATACAAGTTTTTATAGATTTTCCGCACTGCATGAAAAAGTTAATCATATTATAGCCGTTTTTTCTAAACAGTTTGACAAGGCAGTGAATAAAAATTCGTGAGCAGCATTTCATGCGCTCACATGCGGTAACGCATAAAAGTTATGCGCTTCATCATCGCAATTTCCTGCATTTCAATATTTAAATGCTGTAAGAATTGGTTGGAAAGCTGTAAGGCATCGTTGGCACGCTCATTGTAAATTTGGCTTATTAACTAAAAAAAATAATTATGAAAACTGCAATAAAAAAAACAGCTGACTCAAAAAGCAAAACCGGAGCCGCATCGGCTAAATCCACCGCCGCTAAGACGTCTTCAAAAGGAACTGTAAAAGCCAAATCTTCTGCTGCAGAAGGCCTCAGAGAATTATTTGTGGATTCTCTGAAAGATATTTACTGGGCTGAAAAGGCGCTGGTTAAAGCACTTCCTAAAATGGCCAAAAATGCGACTTCTGAAAATCTGATCAGCGCTATCAATGAGCATCTATTGGTAACTCAGGAGCAGGTTGCAAGACTTGAAAAAGTTTTTACATCGGTAGGCGAGAAGGCGGCGGCTAAAAAGTGCGACGCCATGGAAGGACTTATCAAAGAGGGAGAAAGCATTATGGAGGAAACTGAAAAATGACCCGTAAGAGATGCCGGAATTATTGCCGCATCACAAAAAATTGAGCATTACGAAATTGCGAGCTACGGCACGCTGGCTGCCTTTGCTGCAACGCTGGGAGAGGATGATGCGGTGCTGCTGCTGGAGAAAACCTTGTCTGAAGAAAAACAGGCGGATGTGACACTGACGGAAGCTGCTTATAATACGATCAACTTCGATGCTAAAGAAGAAGATCAAAAATAATTTCAAATTGCAATTCCAAGATTAGATTTGCTTTTTTAAGGAACCTGTACCGTTTTCTTATGGTGCAGGTTTTTTTTTTAGGCCTTTGCGTAAAAGTAGTCCGTGTCGACGCTAATTTTGCCATTTTTGCCGTCATGGCGGCTGGTAAGCCTGTTGCCCAATCAGTTGGGATCCAGCGAATACAAGGGATAAGAATTTAAATGATGCAATCTGCCGCTGCTCTGTATTTTCTGTATGGATCCGCCACGCCAGTGCCTGCAATAATTGCATTTTCAATGGATAGGCTGGATGGGGCCACGAGTTGTTTTCACGTAATAAATAGAGCAGCCAATAACCGGGAGCTGCTAGTCAATGCCTTTTATTTTGGATCGGGCAAATTCATCCAGCATATCCTGGGTAGAACGTTCCGCATCCCTTGCGATCAGGGGAGATTCCAAAAGATAATTATCCACGTAATCCAAAACTGTTTTTTCGGTCTGGCCCAGCCTTTTGATATCATCAGGCTCTGTGGAAGCGTTATATGCACATTCCATGTGCGCTTTCAGATCTTTTTCGAACTGCTTTATTAAATCTTCCATAGGATTTGTTTCTTATGGTAAAAGGTTACTTTTTAGTTTCAGTAATCTCTCTTACAGAGGATCAATTTCAATCCATACCGGAGCGTGGTCACTGGTTTTTTCCCATCCGCGCACGTGGCGGTCACCGAGGCTGATTTCAGTTTTTTAGCTACTTGAGGGCTCAAGAGGAAATGGTCGATCCGAAGCCCTGCATTGCGGGTGTAGGCATTTCTGAAATAGTCCCAGAAGGTGTAGATGACCTCATCGGGATATAAGCTGCGGATGGCATCAGTCCATCCCTGTGCGGCAAGCTCAGCAAATGATTTTCGGACCTCGGGCAGGAAAAGCGCATCTTTTACCCAGCGTTCGGGCTTATAAACATCAAGCTCTGCGGGCATCACATTGAAATCTCCCGCAAGTATGACCGGGGTGTTTAAACTCAACAGTATAGCGGCCCGCTTGGCCAGCCTCTTAAACCACAGCATTTTATATTCGAGTTTAGGGCCAGGCGCCGGATTGCCGTTGGGCAGGTAAAGACAGGCAATTACAATGCCGCCTATCAGCACTTCTATATACCTGCTCTGGCTGTCGTCCTCATCTCCTGGAAGCGTTCGTGTTATTTCCTCAATTTCCATGTTACGTGCCAGTATGGCCACGCCATTCCATTGCTTCTGCCCGTGCCAGACGGCATTGTAGCCTGCATCATTAATGGCTTTTAGCGGGAATTTGCCCTGCGGTGCCTTGAGCTCCTGCAGGCAAACAACATCGGGAGCTGTTTCCTCCAGCCAACGGAGAAGGACATTAAGCCTCCCATTAACCCCGTTTACATTATAAGTAGCTATTTTCATGTAGTTTGCGTATTGATTGGGATGCATTTAAAAAAGATGCTTTTCGCGATAGCGGGCGCTTTTATCTATGTATGTATGTTTACGGGTCAGCTTAAAAGTCATTGACTGCCACAACTATATAATGCGCATATTTTGATGCAGCATTTTATTTAGTATGTAATATAAATTTTTAAGGCATTTGCTTTTGAATTCAAATTACAGGATGAAATTTCTTCAAGAAGAAAATGGGCAGGTGCGCTTGCCTGTCATTGGAGGAGGCGGCTTAACGCGGTTGTGCGAATTATTGCACCGCGGTAAAGCGGATTATTCCCAGGACTGCATAAAAAAAAACGTTATCAAGGTTTTAAAATTTTCGCTGCGAAGGTTTGTTCCTGCCGGGCGCGCCATTACCTGTTGCATTTCTGATGATTTCGTCTTCTTTAAGCTCTTCATTTCCAAGCTGCCCGATTTCGAATTCCCTGTTTATGGGATTATCAAGATCAGGCTCAATTGTTTGAAAGGCGCCGTTTTCACGCTCCTTGTTTCCAGCAGTGCCAATGTCAGTTTCAAAACCTTCAGAGGGATCATTTTCTATAAGATCCTCTTCAATGTCCTTCTCGGTAATGTCTTTGGATTCACTGTCCGATTCGTTGTCAAGATTCTCTGAATCATAAGGGTTGCTGATCTCACTGGTGCTCAGATCATCTGCGTCAGCCGGTTCAGTATTGTCTGCAATGGGATTCGCTGAAGAGAGGGAAGCTTTCTGCAGCTGCTTGCCTGGGTCTGTATTCTGAAAATTCTTGTCATCCTGACCGTAATTTTCATGTTTATCTGCCTTCATCATTTTATATTTTTAAATTGACTTTTCAATGTCGTTTTCAATAAGCGACCGTTCACCAGTTGTTCCGCGGCTTTTTGTCGTTTTATTTCTCCTTTAACAAAAGTAAAGAGGATAGGCAGTTTTTTTTTTACAGAATAATGGATTCGATTTATAAAATAGCTATCACACAGACAGGCAGATAGATGCAGCATTGCAAAACAAAATGCTGCAGGCATTGTTATTCAAATGCAAGCTGATAAGCTGGGAAAGCTCTAAAGCCATTTTGGAGATCCGTACAATAATGTCCCTCGCTCTTTATTATTGCTTCACCAGGGGCTGCATTGTGTACTGTAATAAAAGGTCTGATAGTAGTTTTCACTCTTTTCATCTTAAATTAAAATTAAAATTAAATGATGCACTAGTGCTATAGAGTGTGAAAATAATAAATAGCACTGCAGGTTTTACATTGCTGATAATAAAGCAGATTTGGCAGAAATAGCTATAGTTAGTTAGTTAGTTAGTTAGTTAGTTAGTTAGTTAGTTAGTTAGTTAGTTAGTTAGTTAGTTAGTTAGTTAGTTAGTTAGTTAGTTAGTTAGTTAGTTAGTTAGTTAGTTAGTTAGTTAGTTAGTTAGTTAGTTAGCTTTGTGTTTATTTTATTTTTGTTTTGACCGGCGATTGTGGAGTTGCGAAAAGAGTGTGGTTGATTTTACTATCAGATGTATTTGATAGTTGTCAAATTGCGAATAATTTAATTTGATTTGTTTGGTGCTGGTTCGAGTCCTCTTGCCGCTAATAAGTAAAGGACTTATCTTTTTTAAAGATAGTTCGTTTATGTCTTTTCAACAAGAACAAAGTTTTACCATACAATAAGAAAATGATTCGCAAATCCTTTTAAGTGACCTTGGCGGGTTTCGAACCAGTGCTTTTCGCTGGAGATTTGAGCCTTCTGCTGTAAAGCTTTGTTTGTTTGTTTGTTTGTTTGTTTGTTTGTTTGTTTCAAAAGCTACGGTAAAACTGACATTTTTTCGCCCATGAAAACTGAAAAATTGTCATTTTTTTTCTCTGGCATAATTTTGGTTTTTTTGTCCCTGGCACTGCAAAGGCAGTGTATGTTCAAAAATATTGTATAACAATTAAAAGTAAAATGTTATGAATCTTATCAAAAGAAATGCAAACCAGCATCGTGGCCTGCCGCATACGTTTTTTGATGACGTTTTTGGCCGCGAGCTTTTCAATTGGGAAAACAAAAATTTTTCTACAACAAGCACCACCCTGCCATCGGTAAACATTAGAGAGACTGCAGAGCATTTTGAAGTCGAAGTGGCTGCTCCCGGCCTGGAGAAAGCCGATTTCAAAGTTACCCTTGACGGAAACCTGCTGACTATTTCTTCGGAAAAGGAAAATAAGCAGACCATCGAGCAGGAGAATTTTACCCGCAGGGAATTCAGCTACCAGTCGTTCCAGAGAAGCTTTGAGCTGCCTAAAAATGTGGTGGACGAAGAAAAGATAAGCGCCCGCTATGTGAATGGCCTGCTTCATCTTTCCATACCCAAAAAAGAGCAAGCGAAGCAGAAGCCGCCTAGAATGATTGAAATCGCCTAATTTTTAATCGATTATTTTACCTTTTTTTATTTTAAAGCTGCCCCGAGGGGCAGCTTTAATCATTGCAAAAAGCTATAATCATGTTTTCGGACTTATTTTCTGCCCTGGTTGTGCTCTGCTTTGCTGTGCTGTTCCTGATACTGGTGCTGCGCCGCTTCAGACAGCCGTATTTTATTGCCTATATAGCTGCGGGCGTGCTTTTGGGCCAAAACTGCTGAATACAATTCCTGATCCTGAAATGGTCGCGGAATTGGGCGAAATCGGCATTGTTCTTCTGATGTTTTCCATTGGAACCGAGATAGACCTGCACCATTTAAGCCAGCATTTCTGCAGGCCCTTTGCAATAGCGCTGGTCCAGATCCTCTTAAGCGCCTTATGCATGTATGCCTTGGGAATGCAGTTGGGATGGCCAGCCAGCAGGATTATATTATTATCTTTTATCATAAGCCTCAGCAGTTCGGCCATTGTATTTCAGTACTTGCAGAGAACCGGCGAGATTAAAAGCCAATTGGGCATCATAACATGCGGTGTGCTGCTGATGCAGGACATGCTGGTTGTGCCCATGGTCTTATCGCTAAATTTTATTTCAGGCAGCAATGCCTCTTTTTTTGAGCTTGCCAAGGTCTGCATAGGCGGCATGCTCATACTGCTTTTTTTGCGGTCAGCCGTCAATAGGAGGATTTTTAATATTCCCATGAGAAGAGAGCTTGTTGCCGACCATGATCTGCAGGTATTCATCGGCTTCTGCATATGTTTTGGGATGGCTTGGTTTAGTTTCTGGTTTGGGCTCTCGCCAGCCTTTGGGGCCTTTGCAGCAGGAATTGTGATCGGGCAGGATAAGGCGACGCGCTGGCTTGGAAAATCGCTGATTCCCTTTAGGGTCTTTTTTATGGCATTTTTTTTTCTGGCCATAGGGCTGCAGCTTGATGTTGGGTTTTTTGCAGCCAATGCCGGCACAATTGTCTTGGTGGCTGTAAGCGTTCTGATAATCAATAGCTTGATCAATAGCCTGCTTTTTAAGCTAAGCGGAAACAGCTGGAGGGACAGCATATATGCCGGTGCGCTATTGTCGCAGATTGGCGAATTCAGCTTTGTGCTGCTTACGCTTGCCGCTTCTCTTGGGCTGGTTGGAGATTACATGCGTCAGATTACTCTTGCAGTGATTACCTCCACCATGCTTCTGTCAAGCATCTGGCTGGCCATCATACAGAAGCTGATCTATAAGCTGCCTGCCAAAGGACTGAACTGGCCAACTGATTGATGGCTCAAACCTCTTTAGGATTGCAGGACAGCATTGCGATAAAGCCTGAAAGCTCTCAGAAATGAGGGCTTTTTTTATTTTTAGTTAGTTTCTTTTTTGATTGTTTTTAGTTTTTTTGATTTGGGCCGGCGATGGTGGAGGCTGGTTTGGGTGAAAATTTTTTTAAAGTGCAGGCTATTTTTGAATATGCCGTAAAAGAGCTAATGAGCTACTAGTGGGACAGGAGTTGGATGTTCAATAGTACAGTTTCGAACCTAAGTTTCTTGGATATTGGTTTTGCCGGCTTTCTGTTTTCAAAAAACTCAATGTGCCGCGATTTGCCGCAAAACTTTGAAATTAGAGATGTCTTTAAAAAACAGCCTTAAATTTTGTTGCAGATATAGTATTGCGTTCAATCAAAAGGACTCTCAGATAATAGCCAATTGTTGAAGGCAGTTGTGTATATGCGCAGCTGGCTCATGATGAATATTTTGTAAGGTATTATTTTATAAAAAAAAAGAAAGGTGTTTTTTGAAATCATAAAGATTGTATATTTGGACTCAAATTTTAATGCCCAAATAAAAAAAGTATAATAAGCCTATGAGAAAAATTTTACAATTATTAATGCTGGCTTTAACAGTATGTGGTTTCGCCCAGGATGGATCTTTAGATTCAAGTTTTAATCCTCCCACAGGAGCTAAGAATGGAGATGTAAAGGCGGCATCGATACAATCAGACGGAAAAATTCTGGTTGGAGGCGATTTTACGCTTATAAATAATGCAAGTTCTAATAAATTAGCGCGGCTAAATGCAGATGGAACCATTGATGTAACATTTAATTTGGGTTCAGGATTTAACAATAGCGTTAATGGAATCAGTACTCAGTCTGATGGGAAAATTTTAGTTGCCGGCAATTTTACGGCGTATAACGGAATTTTAAAGAATAGAATTATCAGGTTAAATATTGATGGAACTGTTGATTCGACCTTTGAGATTGGTGCGGGATTCAACAATACAGTCAACGGAGTAAATATCCAATCCGACGGAAAGATAGTAGTTTTTGGCAATTTCACAACATATAACGGAATTTCAAAAAATAGGATTATAAGGTTAAATACAGATGGAACTGTTGATTCAGCATTTAATCCGACGGCAGGAGCAAATAATAGTATTAATTCATGTGCCGTACAATCTGATGGTAAAATTATAATAGGAGGAGATTTTGGAGCATTTAATGGAGTTGCAAGAACCAGACTGGCAAGGCTGAATGCGGACGGATCCTTAGATGCCGCATTTATTTCTGGCATCACCTCTTATATGTCTAACAGTATAAAAACAGTCTGCATACAGCCAGACGGAAAAATAATAATTGGCGGTAATTTTAATTCTTATAATGGCACGCTTGCTAATTATATAGCAAGATTAAATTCTGACAGCACATTGGATGCCACATTCAGCATAGGTGATGGCTTCGACTCTTCTGTAAATTCTATCGCTATTCAAGCTGATGGAAAATTAGTTGTCGCGGGAAATTTTTCCGCATATAATGGAACTTATTCTCAGCGGGTAGTCCGATTAAATATGGATGGGGCAATAGATTCGCCTTTCAGCTCAAGAAGCAATTTTGGAACTGATGGATCGGTTAACGCTATCGCAATCCAATCCAATGGAAGAATAATGATCGGAGGTTCTTTTTCAAAATGTAATAATTTCTCACGAAACAGGATAGCAAGTTTAGACAGTAACGGCAACATTGATAATGGTATTTATCCTTTCTTCGAGAATGGCATTTCCGCTGATGGCCATGTGAGGGCTGTCGCTGTGCAGCCAGACGGAAAGATACTTATAGGCGGAGGATTTTTAACTTATAGAGGCATATCCCGCAAAAGTATTGCAAGATTAAACCCTGACGGAACGCTTGATGCTGCTTTTAATGTCGGTACAGGAGCTGATGGCCTAGTAAAAAAGATTGTAGTGGCGCCAAATAATAAAATTATTATTGCGGGAGATTTTAAAAGTTACAATGGCGCAGCGGCTAATGGCGTAGTGCAGCTAAATGCTGATGGAACTTTAGACACTGCTTTTAACGCCGGTGGCTCTGGCGCTAACAATATGGTCAATGCCCTTGCACTGCAGGCGGATGGGAAAATCATTATTGGAGGAACTTTCAGCATGGTCAACGGAACCCCAAGAAACCTATTGGCCAGACTAAATGCAAATGGCACATTAGATGCTTCTTTTATCCCTAAATTAACGGCGGGAAATGTCTGGACCATTTCAGTGCAGGCGGATGGCAAAATCGTTATTGCAGGACTGCTGCTGCAATATAATTATGCGGGCAATGGGGAAATTCTAAGACTAAATGCCAACGGAAGTTTAGATACGATTTTTAATCTTGGCGGGGTAGGCACTGATTATTTTGTCTATTCCAGTGCAGTACAAACTGATGGCAAAATTATTTTAGGCGGTTCGTTCAGCAAATTTAATAATATTCCCGCCAAAGGAGTAGTTCGTCTTAATGCCAACGGAAGTTTAGACTCCTCATTCAAGGTTCCTGAATTATATGGAAATGTTACTATCAATGACATTGCAATTCAGAATGATGGAAAAATTATTTTGGGCGGATCTTTCGATTCATTTGGCGCCGCTGTTGGCAATAGCATAATGCGAATAGATATGGACGGCACTTTAGATCCTGCTTTCGCAACAGGCACAGGATTCGCTTACATTTCAGCGCTGGCTTTGCAAAAGGACGGCAAATTGCTGGTTGGAGGAAATTATGTTTCTTATAATGGCAGCAGTGATGTAAAATATATTGCACGATTGAATAGTTCAAACAATTTAAGTATAGAACATTTTATTACTGATATTAAAATTAATGCATATCCCAACCCGGTAACTGATTACCTTAAGTTCAATGTTCAAAACAATGTCAATATCTCAGGGTTTGAAGTATTCGACGTCACAGGAAAAAAAATTGATTCGAATATTCTTAGCACAAATTTTATAGATGTTAAAAATTACCTCGCAGGGATTTATTTCCTTCGAATAAAAACAGATAGCGGTATTTTGGCTTGTAAATTCATAAAAAAATAATTGGGTTTCAGGCGTCGCTGCTAGATATATAATAGCCGATCTACTCAAGTCAAAAAAATGCAAGAATCTATGATGAAGGGTCAGAAACTAAAAAAGAATTCAGAGCAGGCCTTATTGCTTCGTCAATTTTAGTGTTTGCTCTAATAATATGGCCAGGAAATAAAATAGATGCTTGACAAGATGATTTCATTAGAGAAACCGTAATCCTCCGGTCAAAGCCGGTAGTGTTTCAAAGTTAGTGATAGGAGATTTTGAAATTCTAACCTTTTGAAATTGAATAAATTTTAGAAATAAATAATTTAAAGATGAGCGGCAATGCTCATCTTTTTTGTTTTAATACTGCCGTAAATGGGCTAAACATATTGAAATAAAGAATTTGACGCTCGGCCATCTGAAGAGACTCACCAGACGTAGAATCTGCTTCCGTAAAAGTTTAGATGTCTTTACTGCTGTTTTGAAGATTTGCTTTTGGATTTAAGCAATAAAACAGCAAATTTCTTTGGCTTTGTTTCCAGCATGATTTTGGCCGGTGGGGGAAGATGGCTGCAAAGGCCAGTTTGCTAAATGGGGAGATTATTAAAAAGTTAGTTAGTTAGTTAGTTAGTTAGTTAGTTAGTTAGTTAGTTAGTTAGTTAGTTAGTTAGTTAGTTAGTTAGTTAGTTAGTTAGTTAGTTAGTTAGTTAGTTAGTTAGTTAGTTAGTTAGTTAGTTAGTTAGTTAGTCGTATTTCTTTTTATTCGTATACACAGTTTCGAGCCTAAGTTCGTTAGGGATTGATTTTGCTGAATTTTTGTTTTTCAAAAACGTATTTTGCCACGATTCTGTCACAAAATTTGAATTGCTAAATATTTATAAAAAACTGCTCTAATTTTTGCAGCCCAAAAAATAGCAGCTCCGCTTTTAAACAAGAAAATAAATGACGCTTTTCTGGTTTCTGTTTTTTTTGGGGATATAGTTTATATAACCGTATTCATTTAAATCCTTTATGCACCTGTGATACGTGGCAGGGCCGGTTATCTTTGCTGTTTTCATAATTTCGTGCCTGCAGGCTTTAATAGGATTGATGTTGCCTTCATTTGCCCTGAACTGGAGCAGTGCCGCAGAAATTCCAATATGGGTGGTCTTTGCGGGCTTTCCTTTATGAGATTTAAAGCGGGCAGGGGCGGTTTTTTTTGGGCATAAAGGGCTGTGTTTACAGGACTGCAGTGAGGTGATCATGGGGGGCTTTTTTTTGCTGTACGCTGCACTGAGCCCCAGTGAACTGTCGAAGCAATCTTTTATGACCGGCCCTGGCAATTGTAAATAATATTATTTTTTTGGAGCTATTCCCGCTATCCGCTGTAATCTTTTGTGCCGAACCCGGCACAAAAGGATTTCCGCTTCTGTCGGGGCTGGGGCTGCTGCTGAGACAGCAGAAGCTTCAGGCAAATCTGCATCAACTGCAAAGCACGATTAATAAACATTGATAAAAGTGGTTCTAATATCGCAGCGATCAAAGTCTATAAAAAGCGCTCATTCTCAAAGATTAAAATCCGACAATGTAAATATATTAGCCATATTGCAGAACAAGATCATCGTTTTATTAAGTGGCGAATACAAAACGGATTGGGTTTTAAAAGTTTTGAATCGGCAAAACGGCAACCTTAAGCGGAATTGAAGCTGTCAATATGCTTAGAAAGAATCAGATGATTGGACGGGGATCTTTATATCATTCTGTAAACTGGCGGACTAAATTTTAAATTGCTTAAATTTTTATATTTGATTCTGCGAGATGCTTCATGCTCTAAAGTTAATATTTGGTTCTTAACAGCAGCTTCATGCTAAGCAGGTACATCCAATGCTTTATCAATTGCATTAGGTGCATACAGCGAAATATTACTTATTGACAGTTCTCAATGCCTTTTTGACAATGTGCCTTGTTTCTTTTGTACCGCTTTCTGTTTCCCAACGCTTACAAAGCTCCTTTACAAAATCGGGCTGTGTTTTACTTGCATCATTTAACCAATTTCCAACACTGTCTTGCACATATTTTGCTGAATCGGATTTTAGAGGTTCTAAAATTGGCAAAGCCAATTCGGGATTTTGTTTTAGCTCTTCGATATGAGCGCACCAAACGCCTCGGGCCGTGTCGTCTCTGTGGTAAACCGTCTGATGTTTTCATCTTGGTTTGTCGTCCATTTGGAAAGTATTTCAATGCTTTTGGTAAGATTTTGAGCGACTTTCGCTCTTACAGCCAGCCAGCATATTTCCCTTACTCCAAAATGTTTATCGGCCGAAAAAGGCTTAATTTGATTAAGGGTTTCTTTTATGTCTAGATTTTCATTTCTGCCAATGGCATAAGCTGCCCAGCAGCGGACTAAATCAGCTTTGTGATGGGATAATGCTGTTAGGAAATCGCTGTCATTATTCTTTATTGCCTGCTCAAGAATCCCTGTTCCTACAGCTTCGTTTATGGTGTTTACAGTCTGCTTTTTGAGTTGGTCGATTTTAGAGAGAATGGGGTTTAAATAATCCATTCTTTGATTCTCTGCAAGTAAATTTTCCAATAAAAGCCGCTGGTCAACTGCTAACCATTCCACAAGGCTGGCAGTTTCAATTTCACCACTATTGAGCTGCGCTAAAATATCTGTCGGAATATCCTTTGCGCTTCTTGCTCCTTTTCTTTTTATCTCGTTCATAATTGTTTAATCAACTCCTGAATATCCATCCTGTTCATATAATCGGCATCAGCAAATTTGTACGTAATGCTGCCATTTGTATCTATTACAAAAACGGCGGGCACAGGCAATTCGCTGCTCCCGTTTTCGTTGTATTCCGACAGGTCAATGCCTAAACTGCTGTAAGTGGGAAGGACATAGTCCTGAAGCCTGAATGAAATGCCAAGCTGTTTAGCCAAAGCATTGTTTTTATCTGTCAATAATTCAAAATCCAAATTGTAACTGCTCTTTAATTCTTGGCTATAATCGAGCTTTTGCGGTGAGATAGCCACAAGGGTTGCTTTTCTGTCTGCAATCTGTTTTAGGCTGTCTTGCAGTGCTTTTAATTCAAGGCTGCTATAAGGGCACCAGCTGCCGCGAAAAAGCTGCAATCACTTTTCCATTTTTTAGAATTTCTTTTAACTGCACCGTTTCATCATTTGTATTTGGCAGTTTGAAATCGGGAAACATATCCCCTGTGCCGATGCTGTTTCCTTCAATGTTGCTGGCTCTCAAATCCTGAATGGATCTGCCGAATGCTTCTAAGGCTTCTCTGGGAAGCTGATGCGCTAAACTTTCATTCAGTTCCTGAATCTGCTGTGCTAAATTTTTCATATATTGTTTTATATTTTTGCAAAGTTTTGAAAGTAAATTCAGAACTGCAATACCGCATATAATTATCCCTAGGAGAGAAAAAAGTCAATTTTATGAAAACAAAGCAGCGAGCGATAGAAGAAAAAATTTGCCCATTGGAATTTGCTGTAAATGCTATTAGCGGAAAATGGAAAATCCCGATTGTGTGGCGTATAAACGAAGGCGAGAAACGTCCGAGCGAAATGCTTCGGGGCATCGCAAAAGTGGATAGGCGGGTTTTAAATCAACAGCTCAATGAATTAGTTGCTGATGGAATTTTAGTTAAAGAAAGTTTTAATGAATTGCCTCCTCGTGTTGAATATTCGCTTACACCGCTGGGCGAGAAATTGGTAGATGTGCTTTGGAAATTGAACCATTGGGGTGAAATCCTTTTGTCTGAAAAGCATGAATTGGCTAATTCAGATAGCGGCGTGTAACAAATATTTTTTGTTTCTGTTTTTTCAAACAAAGCATTGAAGGACTGTTCTTTTGGAACAGCCGACTGCTCGGGAAATTGAACGTTGGTTTTTATTTGACGATTGTATGGCATAGTTTGCATTTTAGTTTATTCCTGTTTTAGCGGTTTTACTTTTGCAATCATGCAGCCGGGCCTTTCTGAAAGCGCTTTTTCTCCCAAATCAAGTCATATTCCCGCTGCTGGTGATGATCCAATAATTAATTTGGGGTGTGGGCCGCATGCGGAAATTGCATTATTTCGATAATTTCGATCTTTAAGCTTCATTTTAAAACTATGTCAGAACCTGCCTTTTAAACGAGAAAATAAATGACGCTTTTCTGGTTTCTATTTCTTTTGGGGACATAGTTTATATAACCGTATTCATTTAAATCCTTTATGCACCTGTGATACGTGGCAGGGGAGTTTTTTTTACATCATAAGGGGCTGGATTTATAGAACAGCGGTCAGGTGATCGAGTGTGTGTAAGGGGGGACGGTTACATTATTTTAGGTTTAAATGTTGTTTTTCAGGAGCTTTTTTCCGCTATCTGCTGCACCCGAGCGCTAGCGAACTGGCGAAGCAATCTTCTGCGCCGAACCCCGGCGCAGAAGGATTTCCGCTTCACACGAGCGAAGCGAACTGGCGAAGCAATCGGGGCTAAAAAAATGCTAACGGCTGTTAGAGATAAATCAATTTTAAAGCTCAGTAGAATAACAGTAAAACTGCGTAATACAGTTTCAAACCTAAGCTCATCATCAATTGATTTGCTGGGTTTCTGTTTTTCAAAAACGCAATGTGCCACGATTTTGCCGCAAAACTCAGATTAATGATTTTTTATAACAATTTTGATGTAGTAATGTTTCGAACTTGGGTATTTAAATAGTTTTAATACAGTGTTTTAAAATAGTTTTAAATCTAAATGCACCGATTCTGCATCTTACATCCGACGTATGTAATTGGAAATTTTATCAGTCCAAAGTATTATTCTAATACAGTTTCGAACCTATCCTCCTTAGACCTTAATTTTTCGAACTTTTTGGATTTCAAAAACATTATGTGCCACTATTTCGCCACAAAACTTAGAATGGTAAAATATCTTTAAAACCGCTTTAATCTTTTGTGGCAAAATTAAAGGCAGCTCCAGTCTGTATTTTGTAATATGATCTCTTTATTTTTTATAGGTTTAGGAATTAATCAGTTGTATAAAGCATATCAGAAATATTTCAAATCTCATCAGATTAATTTAATGGATTGATAGAAGTGCCCTTTGAGGATTATTCAGACCAGTCCCGAATCCATTTACTCACTGTCCGGCACCATTGGTCGTCGTCATTCAAACATGGAATTGCCAAAAACTCTTCTCCTCCTTTTGCTTCAAAATCTTCTTTGGCACGCATAGCGATTTCTTCGAGTGTTTCTAAACAGTCTGAAACAAAAGCCGGAGTAACAACTGCCAATTTCTTGATTCCTTTTGCCGGCATGCTGTCAATTTCAACATCAGTATAAGGTTCTAACCATTTATCTCCCGCTAAACGCGATTGAAATGTCAGACTGTATTGATCTTCGGAAAGACCTAATAATTTAACGACTTGTCTTGTAGTTTCATAACATTGGTGGCGATAGCAGAATTCGTGCGCCGGAGATGGCGTGGTGCAGCAGGATCCGTCAATTTTACAATGCGATTTTGTTACGTCGGTTTTGCGGATATGACGTTCTGGAATTCCGTGATAGGAGAACAACAAATGATCATATTCAAAACCAACTACATGTTTCTGGATTGAATCGGCCAAATTCTTGATGTAATCCGGTTTATTATAAAATGCCGGAACATCAGTAAATGTCATGTGCGGGAATTTCTTCTTGCGAATTTTTTCAGCCTTTACCAAAATAGTCAAAGTCGAAGCCATCGCATATTGTGGATACAGTGGAAAAAGCATTACATCTGTAACTCCTTTATCGCTCAATTCCTGAAGTCCTTTTTCGATGGTCATGCTTCCGTAACGCATTGCTAAGGAAACGGGAACATTTACTAAAGGCTGTAGTTTTTTCTGCATTCTTTCTGAAAGAACAACTAATGGCGAACCTTCTTCCCACCAGATTTTTGCGTAAGCGTGCGCAGATTCTTCTGGTCTTTTTCTTAAAATAATGCCGCGAACTAGTAAAGCTCTTAATAAATACGGAACATCGATCACGTATTTATCCATTAAAAATTCATCTAAATACGGTTTGACATCTTTTGGCGCGGGACTTTCGGGAGATCCTAAATTTACTAATAATACTCCTTTCATTATCTTTTTTGTTTTAAGATTTGTTCTAATTTTTGCTCAAACTCAGTGCTTGCCGCTTCTTAGAAATTAATTAATATATTTTTATTTATGCTCTAATCTATAAAAGCGATACTGTTTTTATGATTGGTATTAATGGACATCAGATATCTTTTTGGGGTTGTGGAAAATTTCTTCTTGAATCCCGCAATAAAGTGGCTTCCGGTGCTATATCCTATTTTCAGGCTGACTTCATTTACATTGTAAGAACCGCTGTCCAATAGTTTTAGAGCAAAATCCATTTTGTAATCAAAGAGAAAACCATAAACCGTATCACCATAAATTTGTTTGAAGCCTATTTTTAATTTTTTCATATTCAGTCCAATTTCATCTGCCAACTGCTGCAGCCCTGGCGGTTCGGCCATATTGGCGATAAGTATTTCTCTGGCTTTTTTGATTTTCAGAACGTTATCTTCATCAATCAAAAAAGGACATTGCACTGCGTTTGGATCTTCCATTTTATTGAAATACAAGCTCAATAATTCATATCCTTTTCCTTTATAATAAAGGTTCTTTAGGGAAGGATGAAGGCTGTAATGAAACAGCTGGCTCAAAACAACAGCCATAGAAGGACTGATGTTCCCTTCGGTATAATACTTTTTTTTCTTCTTATCGGGGCTTAAAATAGAAATATAATCTGCCTGAACGGAAAATAACGAGTGAAATTTATTAATCGAAACAATAACAGAAATAACCCATGAATTTGGAGAAAGTTTTAACTTAAGCAATGACTGCTGCTGCAGATTGCACAAAATCAGTGATTTTTCCTCTTTCAATTCTAAAGTGCAATGATCCTGACTGGACAAAAAAAATGCATTGCCTTTTAGTCCGAAATGAAACTGTATCAGGCCGGCATCTATTTCGTGCTGTGCAGAAAAAGATTCTGAGCTGTCGTTCTGGAAACGAATAAGGGTAAGACCGTCCTCAATTTGTATTTCTTCCTCCATTTTTTTGATATAAAAATTACTGACTTTTCAAGATAGTGTTTAGGAGGTTATTGTCTTTTTGTACCTAAGACCGCGGCAACCTGGATATTTATTTTATTGGAAAGCTTGCTTTTAACCAAATTTGGGATTTCAATATTAAAATCACTGGCATTTACGCTGAAATTACATGAAATGCTGACACCTGATGGTGATCTGCTTATCTTCGCAGCTGCATTTATATCCCTGGATTTACCGTGAAGTTCTAATTTGCCTTTAATGATAAAATCCTTAGCATCTTCGCTTAAACTTTGAAGATCAAATCCTTCTATTTTTCCTTTAAATATGGCTTTTGGATATTGGTCACTTTCGATGTAATTTTCATTAAAGTGTTCTTCCATTAAAGCAACCTTAAACTGGAAACCTTTCATCAGAGCTAAACTTGCAATCTCTCCTGTTGCTGAATTCAAAACAAGAGTAACATTCCGATTTACTGCTTTAACTTCTTCAAAAGAAGGAACGGAAGCTTCAAAAATGACTTTTGCCGATTTACTGACCATTTTTTCTTGTGATACGCCAATGGCGCAGACAAATAGCATTGCAATAAGTATTGTTTTTTTCATTATTTCGCCTTTATTTTTTTATAAAATCATCCTGTTTTGCGCAGTCTTATTTTAAAACTGCAATAATTTGAATTTTGACTTTATTATCCAGTTTATATTTAATAAGCGCTGGAATTGGAATGTTAAAATCACTTGCATTTATTTCAAAATCAGATATAAGGGTGACTCTGGAACCCGATCTTGTAATTTTTGCATCGGCACTTATATCCTTGGATTTTCCATGCACTTCTAATTTTCCTTTTATGATATAATCTTTATAATCTTCAGTTAGATTTTTAATGTCGAATCCTTCTATTTGCCCTCTAAAAATAGCTTTTGGATATTTATCGGTTTCCATGTAATTTTCATTAAAATGTTCTTCCATTAATGCCATTTCAAATTCAAATCCTTTCATTAAAGCCAGACTTGCCACTTCTCCAGTTGCGGGATTCAAAACAAAAGTTACATTGCTGTTAGTTCCTGCAACCGGCTGAAAAGAAGGTACTGAAGCTTCCAGAGTTATTGCTGCAGATTTAGTTACTATTTTTTCCTGTGAAAAAACAATAAAAGAAGCCAATAGCATTGGCATTATTATGATTTTCTTCATGTTGCTGTTATAGATTATTTTTCTAATAATCCATCCTGATTCCATTTTTTTATAATGTCGATAGTAGCTTGAGGCAATCTTGGTTCACCCTGTGGCATTAAGGAACTATCTCCATTTTCTAAAGAAATTCGTGTAAGCAATCCTCGGTTTAAAACTGCATTTTTCACCTGTTCATAAGTAACTAAAGACATTGGCGCGCCATTTTTAGGAACTGCCGCATGGCATACAACACAGTTATTATCAATAATAGATTTTACATTTTGGTTGTATGTTACCAAACCATTAATTGGTGTAGAGTCAATTAAAGTACTTGGATCATCGTTGGCACAACTTACAAAAATTGATGCTAATGATGAAATGGCGAAAAGGGTTTTTAAATTCATAAGATTGGTTTTTAGTTATAAATAAATGCATGATTTTTTTAAGGATCATCAGGCATTTCAAAATCATATACGTTGAAAAGAATAATACAGATTTGGCAAGAGGCATATTTAATGTTTTAAATCCAATAGGTATTTTTTAACGTAGATAATTTGAAATACTAAAAACCAGTTATGAGAAAAAAAATACTAATTACAATTTTCCTTTTTATAATAATCGGAATTTCAGCGTACCTCTACATCTACAAAGGGCATAGAAATATAGAATCAGAAACTGCCGATTATGTTGTAACCGTTAACGAACTAGAAAGAGAGTTTACTTCAAACGACAGCCTGGCTTACATCAAATATCAGGACAAAACAATTGAACTATCTGCACGAGTAACAAGTATTGATAAAGCCAGTAATGGAATTGTTATGGGCGAAAAAGTATTTGTGACATTCAAAGACCGTATGCCGCAAAATATTATATCTGGAAAAACCCTAAAAATTAAAGGGCGTTTTTTAGGATATGACGAATTGCTCCAGGAATTTAAAATAGACCAATCTTCAGTTGTGCACTAATACAAATAACAATTTAAAACTAACCTCATGAAAAACTTTATTCTACTACTTTTTTTATTTCCGCTGTTAACCTTCGCTCAAACCGATTTATTGTCTGGAGTAGAAACTCCTTCTGCAAAAGAAAAAGTGACATCTGCATTCAAAGCCTTAAAAATTGTTAATCTTGAGTCTACAAAATTGGCCGCAAAAGGGGATTTGTATTTTGTTGTCGCACACCGATTCGGTTCTATTAAAGATGGTTTTGAAGGTTTCTACGGATTGGATAATGCCAATACACAAATAAAATTTATTTACGGTTTAACAAATGGACTTAATGTAAGTGCAGCCCGAAGTGAATTTGCTTATGACTTTGCAACAAAATATATGCTGTTTCCTCAAATAAAAGACGGCTTTCCTGTTACTATTGCCGGATTTAATAGTTTGTCTATTAATAACACATTAAAAGAAAGCCTTTATCCGAAGCTTCAATTTAAAGACAGGCTGACTTATGTAGCACAGCTGTTAATTTCCAGAAAATTTTCTGAAAAGCTGTCTTTAGAAATTGTGCCGTCATTCTTTCATCAAAACTTTGTTGATGATGTAGACCAAAGCAATTCCCAATATGCCATAGGATTTGGAGGAAGATATAAATTCGCTAAGCGCTGGTCCTTAAATATGGATTATGCGGCGCATTTAAACAGAGCGCCAAATTCACTTTATAAAAATCCGCTGTCTATAGGTTTTGATTTAGAAACCGGCGGACATGTTTTCCAAATGCATTTTACCAGTTCACAGGCAATTGATGAGGCTGGGTATCTGGGAAGAACCACTGGCGACTGGACAAAAGGAGATATATTTTTTGGATTTAATCTTGCAAGGGTTTTCTAGTATCTTCTTTATAATTAAATTATTAGGTAATTTCTGTATTTAAAATGATTCTAAATTGATTGTTTTTCTATTATTTCTAAAACCGCAGCGATGAAGTGCACGTAGATAATTTTAAAACCATAAAAATTATGAAAACTAATAAAATAATCAAAAAAGGACTTTTAATTCTCAGCGGCATATTTGTACTGTTTGCCGCGATTTTGCTTTTTCACATTATAACGGCCAAACCCCCAGTTTATGATACTCCAAATCTGCAAGTAAGCAGAATCGATTTTAAATCAGACATCGATTCTCTGCAGGCCAGAAAAATCTGTGCCGACCTGAGAAGCATAAAAGGCCTCACATCAGATTCTATCATCGTTAAAAGAAATGTTGTGGTGTACTTCCACAATAATAAAATTACAAACTCTGAGAAAGTTTTCAACGAGCTGATGGCTAAAGGACGTTATGATGCGCAGCGTTATATTTTACCAGCAAATTTAGCAGACAAAGAAGTGTGTCCAATGAATCAAAATAGTTTGAGCTATAGACTGTCTCAAAAGATAAATCGTTTTTTTAATTAACCCTTTAATACTTTAAATTTATGAAAGTTTATTCAAAACTTACACTTAGTGTACTAATTGCTGCATCGGCAGCTATGATTTCCTGCAGCAGTAATGACGACGAAACCCCAGCACCGGTTAAGGCTTCTATCTACGAGCGATTAGGCGGAACTAAAATGGTTTCTGATCCTGATAATTGGGCCAGATGATCGAGCAGGGACGTTTGAGTTTCCGCAAAGTGGTAAATTCAACTATCGGATTGATTGTTGCTGATATCCAATCGAACGCGTCAGGTAATCTGCAGGCACATTTTGCCCCTTTATTAGCAGAAACGGGAACTACCCAGTCTACCAATATTGCTAAATTATCAGATAACCTTACTGATTTCTTTTCGTTTAATACGGGAGGAACAAATGCTGTAAATACATATTCTGGTTTGAGTATGTCTGCTGCGCATGATCCTGCGAAAAATCCTCGTATGGGAACAAAATCCAGTAATGCAGATTATACAAAATTCGAAGGATATGTTGGAGCTGCGGCCAATGCGAATGGTGTTGCTTCAAATACAGAACTTTATACTGATATTGTTGCTGTTTTGGAATCATTGAGAACTCCTATAGTTCAAAAATAAATTTCTTCTCAAAACGCTGCCTGAAAAGGCAGCGTTTTATATTTCAATACTATTTGAAGTATATAAATATTTTTCAAAACCTGTCAGCTTTATAATACCTGGAAATTATATAAAACCGCAGTTTAAATCCATTTATTCCATAGTGATGTAAAAAGCACTTCCGGCGCTGTTATATAAATTCTGCAGGCAATAATTTTTGAACCTTTTAAGGAAACCATAAATATGGAAAATTTTAATATGTCCAGATCCTCCACTTTTTATGCATTGGGGTTAAGCTACAAGAAAGCAGATGCAGTTATAAGAGGAAAATTTAGTCTAGATGCTAAAGCACAATCTGATTTATTGCTGCAGGCCAAGGCAGAAGGCATAGAATCATTGGTTGTTACTTCTACCTGCAATAGAACTGAAATTTATGGTTTTGCCCATCATCCTTATGAACTCATCAAACTGCTTTGCGAAAACAGCAATGGTTCTGTAGAAGATTTTCAGCAGGCTGCTTATATTTATAAGAATGAAGAAGCTGTCAGCCACATGTTCCGGGTAGGGACAGGTTTAGACAGTCAGATTCTGGGTGATTTTGAAATCATCAGCCAGATTAAAACCGCCTTCAACAATAGTAAACGGGAAGGTTTGGTCAATACATTTCTGGACCGGTTGGTCAATACTGTTATCCAGGCGAGCAAAAAAGTTAAGACGGAGACGAAAATTTCTTCCGGTGCAACTTCAGTTTCTTTTGCATCAGTGCAGTATATTATGCGTAATGTGGCGGATATTGGAAACAAAAATATTTTGTTATTCGGAACTGGGAAAATAGGAAGAAATACGTGCGAAAACTTAGTAAAACATACTAAAAACAGCCATATTGCCCTTATAAACAGAACAAAAAACAAAGCCGAATTACTGGCTGGCAAGCTGAATGTTATTGTAAAAGATTATGCTGATTTAAAACAGGAACTGCAGCAGGCCGATGTGCTGGTTGTAGCTACAGGAGCACAAAATCCGACTATTGACAAAGCATTGCTTGCGTTACAGAAACCCTTATTGATCTTGGATTTATCCATCCCGCGCAATGTAGATACCAATGTAGAAGAAATCCCCGGTGTAACTTTGATACATCTGGATGATTTATCTCAAATTACTGATGACACGCTGGAAAAGAGAAAACAGCATATTCCTGCTGCGGAAGCCATTATTGATGATCTAAAATTAGAACTGAATACCTGGGTGAACGGCCGAAAATGTGCTCCGACTATTCATGCCTTAAAATCCAAGCTAAATGATATTGTATCAGCAGAATTTGCTTTTCAAAAAAAGAAAACAACCCATTTTGATGATGCACAGATGGATTTAATCTGTTCAAGAATTATTCAAAAATTAACAAACCATTTTGCCAGCCATTTAAAAAATGAAAACACTTCAGTGGATCAAAGCATTGAATTCATTGAAAAAGTATTTCAGATAGGGCATCTTGCGCCGAATAAGGCTTCTTCACCAATAGAAGAAAAATACAAAATCAATCTATCATAACTGCTTAATCAGCTTCAGTTTGAAACCTACAACAAAGTTCTGAGCAAGCTATACAAAAATAGAACCCGTCAGCTGCGCTGCACGCTGCGACGGGCTTGTCCATAAACATAATCTTCCAAAAAATGTTTACTTAATTCTGCATGGGAGTAATCAATTCCTCATTTTGTAAAGTTAGACTAATTAATTTAGTGATAATTAGATGATTATTAATTAATTTTATAATTAGCTTTTTTACTATAAACTGCCTCACATCATTGATCGATGTTATAAAAGAAGCGGCGTACCAAACGCTTGAGCAGTAAACTAATTTTCTGCCTCAGCTGAGCAACAATTGATAATCAGAGAATGAGAGCGGAAAATTCAATAAATGATAAATAGTGAACCATTTTTAATTGGTTGTCATTATTTCAATTAATAGAAATTTAAAAAAAAGGAGGATGTAGGCTATTCCATTTTTGGTGTTCGAATCCTGTTAACTTTTAACTTACGGTAAGCTACAATTTATCTTATTTTTCAAGTCGATTAAGAGATGATTATTTGAAATTGTTAGTCAAAAACAGTTTATAAACATCCTCGAGGGTTAAACACTAAAAAAAAAACTTAAGCTTAAACTTTTTAATCAAATAAAGTATCAGTCGAAAGTATCTAATTATTGAAAACATGCTTTAAAATTCTACTTTGGCGGCACAGATTTAAACTATTATCATGAGAGAATATTCAAATCAAAATTTGACGATGATTTTAGATTTTTTTACTACGGCTAAGGGGTTTGGATAACGTTCCGCCAGAGTATAGTTATAGTATTGAATCCCAAAAAGCGCATATTGAATAGGATCAATATGCGCTTTTTAGTTTGGACTTTTTATGGAATTAGACTTTTCCTAAAGTATAAAGCTGCTCCATTGTAGGTGTCGGGCTTCCCCCTGCAGGTTCCAGCGTGATGCCAAAAGCTTCAGCGGAATCGGTTTGGCTTACAGCGAAGATTTTTTGAGAGTTTTCTTCAAAATTATCCAGCAGACCAATACTTGTCGGGGTAAGCACCGGACTTAGTTTTAAAGACCAAACCTGGTAAACCATTCCTTTTGGAGGGTTTGGCAGACCTGCCGCGTCGATATAAGTCGTTTTTGCTTCCTTGTTCCAGTACACTTTTGCAAATGATGCCGGAGATACAGATTGTCCGCCCAGAGTAACGCTTGTGTTTTTAATGTCTCTCACAATGCTTAGGTTTTTCTCAGTCTGTTTATTCTGCTGGTCTAAAAAAGCATATTCTCTTTCAATTTTATTTTTTTCGCCTCCGGCCTCAGAGACTGCCTGTTTGGATTTTGCCAGTTCTAAAGTCTGATATCCAAAACCTAGCAATAATAATACTGCAGCTGCCCAGCCCAAGTATTGCGGCAGGTTTGATGCTGGTTTTATAGTGACAACTTTAGTATGTTTAAGCTCTAATAGCGCTTTTGTTTTTTCGAAATTGGCAACCGAATGGAAAGGTGAGAAGCTTGATGATAAGGCTGAAACAGCTTTTTCTATAGCAATGATTTCACTTTCAACCTCGGGGCTTTCTCTGGCCAGTGCGGCAATTTCCAGGTTCTCATTTTCTGTCAGCAGGCCGTAAACGTACAGTTCTAAAATGCCTGATTCAATATATTGCTTCGCTTCCATTTATATCTTTAAATAATTTCTTAAATCGTTGATACAGTTTCTATTTTGTGTCTTTACAGTTCCCAGAGGTATAGCTAGCTCTTCTGAAGCTTCCTGCTGGGTATATCCTTTAAAGAACAGCAGATCAATAATCTCAATGCATTTTGGTTTCAGTTTTTTAACGAACTCCTGAATACCAATTGCATCTAGTTTATTAGCTAATTTATTGCTGTCATCTAACAGATTTACGAAATTATCCGAAGAAAGGTTTTTTTGGGTGTTGTTGAAATTTTTGGATCGCAGCTTATCAATCGATGTATTCCTTGCAATATTAAGGATCCATGTGTAGAACCTGCCTTTGCTTTCACTGTAGCTATCGATGTTTTTCCAGATTTTCACAAAGACTTCCTGCAGGACATCTTCGGCTTCTTCCCGGTTTTTTACCAGAACATTTATGACCGAAAACAAGCTTTTTGAGTACATATCGTAGAGATGGGTGAAAGCTCTTTCATCTTTTTTGCGGATTAATACCAATAATTCTTCTTGGCTCATAGGATTGGATTTAAAGCTTAAATAAATTTTAATTTCTTATAAAGTGGTAATGCCGGATAAAGGTAATTTATTTTTTATGCAAATAATCCAAAAGCAGAAATAAAGGGCATCACTTTAAAAAATCCCAATTTTAAGGGTGTATGCTGTGCTGCTGTTTTAATCTTGCAGAAATCGATAATTTTGCCTCTTTCTTAATGCAGGATGCAGAACTTTTGTCTTGTTTGGCTGCATTCATTTTTTTGCGGCTCCTTTCAGTAGAGAGTTACATTCCATTAGAGATTGATTTTTTTTCATGCAAATAGGATTATTGCTTTTAGAGATGCACAACGGCATTGAACTGATCTCCTTCTTATATTTTGAGGACATCCTTTGAATTGCTGATTTTTTGAGCCGCTTCCGCTGTTTTTAGAGTTGGAATAACAGTTTTTAAGTTTTAAATTTGTAAATATGACAAAACTGATAAACTTAAAACTATTTATGCATTTTTTCCGCTCATCTTCGGCAGGCGGCATTTTTTTGATAATCTCGTTATTGGTATCACTGCTGATTGCCAATTCAGGCTGGTCGGAAGGTTTTAAAGAGATCCTTAACTTTAAATTGGGATTCAATGCAGCTTGGTCCATTTACAATACCCTATTGTGCTGTGGATTAATGACGGGCTGATGGCGGTTTTCTTCCTGCTTGTCGGACTTGAGATTAAACGGGAGGTGATAGAAGGAGAGCTGTCATCATTCTCCCATGCAGCGCTTCCTGTTCTAGCGGCTGTAGGTGGTGTAGTGGTCCCCGCTTTTATCTACGCATCTTTTAACAGTCCAGATCCGGTTGCAGCTAAAGGCTGGGGCATACCCATGGCTACAGATATTGCTTTTGCACTTGGCATTTTATCTCTTTTAGGGACCAGAGTGCCGTCAGGGCTTAAAATTTTTCTGGCTGCTCTGGCCATTGTCGATGATCTGATTGCTATTCTGGTGATAGCGCTGTTTTATTCCTCAGAGCTTAATTTCATCTATCTTGGATACGCGTGCGCATTGTTTGTTTTATTAATTGTCTTTAATCGGGCAGGAATTAAAAACCTGCTGTTTTATCTGCTTCCCGGGATTATAATTTGGTATTTTATCCATCATTCCGGGATCCATGCCACCATAGCGGGCGTATTGGTCGCGATGACCGTACCCACCAATGAGGACGCTACCGAGTCACCGCTTGAAAAGCTGGAGCATTTCCTGACAAGGCCTGTTAATTTTGTCATTATGCCCATCTTTGCGCTTGCCAATACCAATATTACTTTTGAATCTGCCATGATAGAAGGGCTTGTCAGCAATCTGGGCCTTGGCATCATGCTGGGATTATTTCTTGGAAAACCGATTGGGATTTTTGCTATGTCCTGGCTTTCTGTAAAATTAAAGATAGCAGAGCTGCCGGAATCCGTCTCCTGGGTGCATGTTCTCGGGCTGGGCCTGCTGGGAGGAATCGGCTTTACTATGTCCATATTTATTGCACTATTGTCTTTTGAAGATCCGCTGCTGCAGAATGGAGCCAAATTTGCCATACTGGCAGCATCAACGCTGGCAGGTATTCTCGGGTACTGCATTCTGAGCCTGTATAACAAAAGAAAAAGCAGGACTTTTCAGGAGCGTTAACGTTTCCTGAAGAGTTCAACGTTGTTTACCAATAATCTTTCGTTAAGCCATTTCTGTAATTTTTCAGCATCCGTTTTAGAAAGGTCTTTTTCTGCATCATAGATAACGGCCGTAACAGCAGTTATGCTGTCTTTTTGATTGATTAAAGCGGTTCTGCTTACCGATAATGAGGTGATGGCAGGATAAAGCACTCTGGATTCTTTTAAGATCTGGCGGCTGTCAAATTTATTTCTGCTTAGTTCTTTCTCCAGCTGCATGATTTTAACATCCTTTAAATTCATTTCATTTTCGCTGCTTTTGATCTGGTTCAGGATGTCTCCCTTCAGGGCATTCAGACGATCGGTGCTGTCCTGCCTGATAATCAGCCGGGTGTCTGAAAGGTATTTGTTTTGGTTGAGTCTCTTTGTGAGAGCTGTAATTTCTGCCTTGGAAAAACGTCTTGAAAGAAAAGCCAGCTCTAGTTTTCTTATTTTGGGCCGAAGTCGGTTTTTTTATAAACGATGGTATAGCCTTTATCGGTGAATTCATTCTCAATGAAAAGATCTGCATTTTTTTTAAACTGCTGTTCCCTGTAAAGCGAGTAGGCCAGATAGCTGCTGGGCAGCAGCATGACAGTGATCAGAAAAGCAATGATGTATTTTACGCGCTTCTGATGGGTTTCATCAATCTGCTTAACGGCAGGGTAATTCAGGTATTTTATGATTAAAAATGTGGCGATGCCTATAAAGACGCAGTTGATGCTGTAGAGGTAGAAGGCCCGAGAAAAAATTTCCATTGTCCGGTTGCCAGTCCATAGCCGGCGGTGCACAGCGGCGGCATGAGCGCTGTTGCAATGGCAACGCCGGGAATCGGGTTTCCTTTTTCAGATCGTGTGACGGCTATAACGCCGACCACGCCGCCAAAAAAAGCTATAAGGATATCATAGATATTGGGAGAAGTTCTGGCCAGCAGTTCAGACTGCACATCCTTGAAAGGGCTTAGGTAAAAATAAAGGGTGGAAACCGCCAGACTCACCACAGTTGCCGTAAGCAGGTTGTTTAGTGATTTTTTGAACAGTGAAAAATCGTAAATGCCCAATGCAAACCCGGCGCCTACTATTGGTCCCATCAGCGGGGAAATAAGCATTGCCCCGATAATCACGGCAGTGGAATTTACATTCAGGCCAACCGAAGCCACAATAATGGCACAGGCAAGGATCCAGAGGTTTGCGCCTTTAAAGGTTATGTTTTTCTTAACGGCTTCCAGCGTTCTGGCCCTGTCATCTTCTCCGTCTCGAAGATTGAGCAGATCAGTAATTTTTCCCATTGTCTTTAAAATTAGTGTGGTACAAAGTGCCTGTTCAGGGCATGTACTGCTAAGATAAGACTATTTCGGCACATTCGGAAACAAGCCCGCACAGGATCCTGTCTGAATCAGCTTAAGAAAAGACTTTATTCAAAAATCATTGATTTGAGCCTGTTTCGGTAAGATTCCAGCACATCTGATTTGGTAATGAAGCCGTAGTATTTTCCATTTTTGAGCACGGGGAGATAAGCCCTGCCGCTTTTCTCAAATTTTTTCATCACGGTTTCCATGCTGTCAAACAGATGTACGGTCTGCATGGGCTGGGCCATTATATCTCTGACCAGGATGTTTTTTGATTTTTGATTATCGAAAATCACTTCCCTTATATCATTAAAGTAAACCAGTCCTTCGAGTTCATTTTGATTATCGACTGCCGCAAAAATTACCTGATCCGAATGGGCTAACAGTCCTGCTACATCTTCAAGCTGCCTGTCCGCTGCCGACAGTGAGATAATCTTTTCTGATAAGCTCTTCAATTTCCAGTGTGCAGAGAATATTAGCGTCCTTGTTGCTGGTAAAGGCATTTCCTTTTCTGGCCAGGTTCTTTACATCCAGGGAGTGCTTTTCAAAACGTTTGGAGACGGCAAAACTTACTGATGCCACTATCATCAGGGGGATCATCAAATCATAGCCGCCCGTTATTTCAGCAATAAGGAATATGGCAGTCAGCGGCGCATGAAAAAGACCGCTCAGTATTCCGGCCATGCCCACCAGGGTAAAATTGCCTACAGGCAGATCGGTCAGCCCGGTGAGGTTTAAAAATTTTGAAAAGAAATAGCCTGCATAAGAGCCCAGAAACAGGGAAGGTGCAAAGTTTCCGCCGTTCCCGCCGCTTCCCAGCGTAATTCCCGAGGCAAAAGCCTTGAGCAGCATTGAAGTGCCGACAAAAAGCAGCAGCATCCAGTCATTGGAAGCGAAATCTGAAAACAGCGTATTTTCCAGCAGTTTTCCGGGATCTTTATCGGCCAGGGTTTTGATGCTTTCATAGCCTTCGCCAAAAAGGGTGGGGAATATAAAAATCATCAGCCCCAGAATAGAGGCGCCTATTACGGCTTTTTTATACGCCGTACTTCAAGTGCGCAAAAGTGTGTTCTGTCTTTAAAAAATTACGGGCGTAGAACACGGCGGTAAAACCGGTAAAAAGCCCCATCAGTACGTAGAAGGGAATATTGTGGTAATCAAAGCTCTGCTTTTCGCGGAAAGCCAGCAGTATGTTTTCATTCAGTACAACGGCAGAAACCAGGGCGCCTGTGGCGGCAGCGATCATAATGGGGGTGAAAGCCGAAATGGTCACATCGACAAGCAGCACTTCTATGGCAAATAAAACCCCGGCAATCGGCGCATTAAAAGCGGCTGCGATACCCGCTGCGACCCCGCATCCGATAAGCAACGTGCGTTCCTGGTAGCTCAGCCGGAACTGCTGGGCATAGTTGGATCCGAAAGCGGCGCCTGTGATTACAATAGGGCTTTCCAGTCCGGCAGAGCCGCCAAGTCCGACTGTCAGTGAGCTTGTCATTATCTGGGCATACATCTGTTTTTTAGGGATAATGCTTGCCTTTCTGGCCACTGTATGTAAAATTTGGGAGGTTCCTTTTTCAAGGCTTCCTCCCAGTATTTTCTTTACTACCAAAACAGTCAGCAGAATGCCGATAACAGGCAGTATGCTGTTAATGAAACTTAATTTTAATGTTCCATTGATGTAGGTAGCAGATGAATAGACCCAGTGCGCGAAGGCTTTTAAAAAGATTACGGCAAAGGCCGCAGTAATTCCAATGAGTACGCTTGAGAGAAATATAAACTGTTTTCGGGACAGCTTCTGCTGGCCCAGCAGTAAAAGCTGTTTTGTTTTTAAAAATTGTTTTTTGAGCATTGTCCTGAATGGAATGGTGTGGAAATGCAAAGTTAAACCGCCAATGCGGTTCACTCTAGAATAAATTGTTAATATAATGCCAATTTTGAAAAACCTTTACAGGTATGCCGGCAGAACCACCGGCAGTTCAGCAATAAGCTGATGCATTTTCATAAAGTGCTCAAGGTGGCTGCAGGAAAGCAGTGCCCAGATTTATTGGATAAAAGCAGCCTGAGCCATATGAGGCTGCTTTTATCCAAAGGTAAGGCTTAAAGATATTAGCGGTATGGCCGGCCTTGAACATTCCAGCTAAATTTTAGAAAATGGGGTTTTTAATTTTTTGGCCTTTTTCGAATATCAATATCGCCTGGAAAAATAGAAGAAAAATATTTTTTTTTATAAGCCTAAGGGGCAGTCTTTAAGGCTTTTGTGCTTTTTTATTTTATTTTTTTCAATACTCATTTTTTTTCATGAAAACCAGAAAGCAGTTTAAAGCGTAGATGACTTTATAACTTTATAAAAAATGTAATTATGAAAACTAGAAAATTTTTAGCTTTGGCAGTTTTAACATTGGGATTCGGATTTACGATGAACGCCCAGAAAACCGTGATGGTGGGAGGGGCAGCAATGTATCCAAATAAAAACATAATAGAAAATGCAGTCAACTCTAACGACCATACCACACTTGTGGCGGCGGTAAAAGCGGCGGGACTGGTAGAGACGCTTCAGGGAAAAGGCCTTTCACCGTATTTGCGCCGACAAATGAAGCCTTCGGCAAACTTCCTGCAGGAACAGTAGACAATTTACTGAAACCGGAAAACATGAAAATGCTGCAGACTATTCTGACCTACCATGTGGTTGCAGGAAAGATGAACAGTTCCGATATTGCAAAAGCGATAAAAGCAGGAAAAGGAAAAGCAGTGCTGAAAACAGTAAGCGGCGGTACGCTGACAGCCTGGATGGAGGGTAAGGATTTATATATCAGCGATGAGAACGGCAATAAGTCTAAAGTTAGCATAGCGGACGTAAACCAGTCAAACGGTGTAATCCATGTGGTTGATGCTGTCCTGCTTCCAAAGATGTAATACTGTAAAGAGATTGTATGTGATAAGCCCCTTTTTTAAAGGGGCTTTTTTATGCTTTTCAGTGTTTGGATTTCCCGGCGGAAAGAAGTGAAGACCGGCAGGCTTTAAATGATGCCGCTTTTTTAATTTTATGCAGTTCTAAAGCCTGCGGCTGGAGATCATGTTTCTTATCTGAAAAGGTAGAAATCAAAAAAGACATATCAATTGAAATATTTTTATTTTATAATCCGACTGACTCGTTTTCCAGCAGGTATTCTTTCCTTATTTTCTGGTTCATTTTACTTAGCACCGATGTAAACAGATCATCGGACTCTTCAGGTCTGGTTTCTTTTAGTATTTTAGCTTTTACCAGAGAAAAATAGATATGTTCGGCCGGAAGCTCTTTTTCAATCTGAGAAAGAATCTGCAGCGCCTGCTGCGTTTTTCCAATTTTAGCCAGACAAAAGCAATAGTTCAGTCTTGCAACAGGAGACAGGCAGACCTGCTGCATGATTTCATGTAATTTCACAATATCAAGCCAGTCATTTTGTGTTAGCTCCGCAATGGACATGTACCTGCTGATAATAACCGCTTCAAGATAAAAACGGTTTAAGGTTTTGGGTTTTTTAAGATAATGAAAGCCTAAAGCGATCAATTCCGTATTCCATTTTTCGCGGTCATGGCTGAAAAAAGAAATGAGCCTGCCATTGACAACCCGGGCTGCACTTCTTGCGGCATGAAAGCAGAAAAGGGCCAGCAGACTGCCTGTGGAGCCATACTTATAGCGGCCGTATAAAAGTTTAGTCAGAGCCATTGCGTCCAGGCATAAATCTTCATTGAAAACCCCTTGGGCCTTTTCATCAAAACAGTCGTAGCCTATATTAAAAACAGCGTAAAATATTTCTTCTGCCCTTGCGATATCTTCCCTGACGGCTGCTATTGAATCCAGTTCGACAGTTTTGCCCTTAAATTGGGACTGGATATTTTTCTTTGTCCTGGCAATACTTTTGTAAACGGCTTCTTTACCCATCAGGGTGCAGCCGCTTATTTCAGATATGCTTAGTCCAAAAATATCCTTAAGAGCAAAGAGTATTTTGGCTTGGCTGGAAATATTTTCTACAGCAGATATAAAGAGAACGGTCTGAAGCCGCAGGTCAGTCTGGCAGCTTTCCGCCGCAGAACCTTCCATATGTTGCGCAGAAAAACTGTTTTTTTCTTTATCCTTTTTGATCTGGTTCAGCAGGTCATTTCGGGCAACGATGAAAAGCCAGTTTTCCATATTGTTCAGGATGGTATTCTGGCTGCGTATTTTTAAGGATTTTAATAAGGAATTATGAATGGCATCCTCAATTTCAGAAATATAATCTGCACCAAACTTATTTAATAACGCTGCAAACAGCTTTCCGTACAAGGCCCGGTAATTCCTTTCTTCCCCGAAAAACATTTCATTGCCCATAATCTTCCATTTCCATTATCTGGCGGATTTCGGTAGTGCCTCCGTAAAGATGCGTGGGACATTCCTTGGCCAGTTCGACAGCCGTTTTTAAATCCTCTGCCTGCAGTAAGTAATATCCCCCAATAATTTCTTTGGATTCCAGATGAGGCCCGTCTTTGATGATGCAGTCTTTCCCGCTGATCAAAACACTTTTTTCCTGCAGTCCGTCGCCTGAAATCAAATGTCCTGCCGCGGCTAATCTCTCTGCCCACCTCATATGCGCATCAGCCAGCTGCTGCATTTCTTTTGAAGAGAGCTCGTTTAGTTTTTCAATGTCTTCATGAAGTAATAATAGGAACTTTTTCATAATAAATTATTTTTAAAATTTCATTAAAGACATCTGGGTGTTCCGGTTTTGGACATTTATTTGTTTTTTTTTCAAAATAAAAAGCCATTTGGCCCTTGTGTGTGATGGATGTACAATTCCAGCTGTTAATTGGCTGCATTTGAATTCAAAAAAAACTAATAAAACTAAGGAGATTTTTTTAAATCTACTTAGTTTTTATGCTTTAGTTATGAATCTGCTTTTAAATTTCTTTGAATCGGTAAACTCAAATAGGATAGGATGAATTCTTGCTTTTAGGCCGCTGAAAAAACAGCTTTAACTTTTTGCCGCAAAGTTGAGAGAAGCTTTCCGCTGTTCGGCTTGCAGCAGAGAAGAGTCTGCATTTAATGAATTAAACCCCATGTGAAGAGTTCAAAATTTAAAAAAGGGCATGTTTTATAAAAAACAATCCCTTTTTAATAGTTGTAAGCAATGCAATGGAAATCTGCAATTTAGAAATTCTTTATGGCTGCCATAATATCCTTTCGCTGCTGCTGCAGCGAATATTGTTTGGTCAGGAAAAAGGCGGCCTTGTTTTCCATGGCAAAATTCCTGTCCAGATCACTTGAGGATGTCGTATATATGATAACCGGTATATCCTTCAGGTCGGGATCCATTTTAATGTGCTGCAAGAAGGTACGCCCGTCCATTATGGGCATATTGAGGTCCAGAAAAATCAAATCCGGCTTTGTAAAGTTTTCTGATTTAAGTTTTTCAAAGGCATCTGCGCCATTTATGGCTTGCTGCAAAACAATTGAGGGATGGTCTTCGGCCAGCAGTTCAGCAAAGATTTCGCGGTCGTCTGGATCATCATCAATTAAAAAAATGGTCGTCATATGTATAATAATGGAGTGTAAATATACTATTTTCCCTCCTAATTTTTTATCATCCCCCCATTTTTTTCGCGCAGTTCAGGCATAATAATAGTAAAAACAGTGCCTGAGCCTTCCTGCGATGCGGCAGTAATTTCACCATTGTGGTTCTGCATGATCTTGCGGCACATGGCAAGGCCGATTCCGGTGCCTGAATACTGGTCGTTTCCATGCAGGCGCTGGAAGATATTGAAAATCTGTTCGGCGTACTGCTGTGAGAATCCAATGCCGTTATCGCGCACTTCTATTTTGATATAGGGAAGTTCCAGATCCAGTGCATGCAGCCTGAGTTGAGCTTCTGGAACAGGCTGTGCGTTAATGCTGATTTCGGGCCTGTTGCCGGGCTTGGTATATTTCAGGGCATTGGAGAGCAGATTGCCGAAAAGCTGTGACATCTGAAGCGGTATGGCCTGCACGAGGGGAAGCTGCCCGATGCTTACCTGGGCATTTTTCTGTTCGATGACCAGGTCAAAATCTGCCAATATTTCGCTGAGCACTGTATTGAGGTTTACCGGTACAAATTGATGTGAAATATGGGTGAGCTTTGAAAACTGCAGCACATCCTTAATGAGGTTCTCCATCCTTCTGGAAGAAGAGCTGATCTTGTCGATATAAGTATTTACCTTCTCGGGGTTCTTTCCCAGATTGTTCTGCAGCAGATCGGTAAAAACGCTGATCTTTCTTATAGGTTCCTGCAGGTCGTGGGAGGCGATATAGGCAAACTGCGAAAGCTCGCGGTTGTTGGCCTCCAGTTCGGCATTTTTAGTCTGCAGCTCGGCGGTCTGTTCCTTTACCTTGAAGGTAAGCTCCTGCTGGAGTTCCTTTTCTTTGGTCACGTCCTGTGCCGTGCCGCTGAGTGATTTTACCACACCATCCTTGCCGTACTGCACCTGGGCGTTGGCATGGATAATGCGCTGCTGTCCTGTTATTTTGTTTACAATCTGAAATTCATAATCATAAAATTGTTCGGCCGAACCGCTGACGGCTCTTCCAGGCCACGGCAACTTTATGCCTGTAGGGTTCGCTGATGCGCTGCAGGAACTCTTCCCGGTCTGCGGTGCCGGCGCTTAAACCGAGCCACTCCTTGAAACGGTCCGAACAGGTAATGGTTTTAGTTTCGGCGTCGAGCGTCCAAGTGGAGAGTTCGGCCAGTTCAATAGCCCCTGCGAGCGCCATCCTTGTCTCTTCGAGTTTTTTGGTGGCGATGACCTGATCGGTAACGTCAATGGCAATGTCCATAACCCCGTAAATCGTGCCTTTGGAGTCGCGGATCGGGGTATAGGTAAACTCAAAATAGTAGGTGCTGATTTTTCCGTTGAGCTTCAGGTTCGCCGGTACGGAATGGCCGTAATAGGTTTCGCCTGTGCTGTAGACCTGCTGCAGGATATCCATAAAAGGCTGCCCCCTTAATTCGGGAACAGCTTCTTCCATGGGAAGCCCTATCACGGAGCTGTCCTTGCCCCAGTATCCAATCATGATATCATTGGCAATTTCGATCTTCATATCCAATCCTGTAAAGAGGCAGATCCCCACGGGGGACTGCTGGATCATCGAGGTGAGCTGGTTCTGGCTTTCAATAACGGCCTGGCGCACGGAAATTATTTCATCGATGTCCATGCAAAACCCGGCGTACCCGCCGTACTGTCCTTCGGCATCATAAAAAGGGTCGCCGGCGGCGCGGCACCAGATCAGCTGCCCATTGTTTTTCCTTGCCCGGAAAAGCACATCGAAATGGCTTTTCTGCTCCAGGGCCTTAAGGTATGCTTCTTTGGTTTTTTTATAGTCCTGCTCGGCAATGACCCAGGTTACATTTTCCCTCCAGCAGTTCCTGGTAGGGCACCCCTGTGAAATCAATAAGGGTTTTGTTGAAATAGGTAAACATTCCCTGCGGATTGGAAAGCCATAACCCGGTAGGGGAGCTGTCGGTTACATTTGAAAAATGGCGGTCTGCCTCCCGCTTGGTCATCTCAAGTCGTGACTGTGCCTGCTCAAGGGCCAGACGGCTGTTTTCCTTCTCGGTGATGTCGGCGACCGTTCCGGAGAACATCGGTGCTTTTGCTTCGGAATTGATGATGCGTGCCGCTGATATGGCAATGTGGTGTATGCTGCCGTCGTCCCAAATAACCCTTGGGGCATAGTTAAAGGTGCCATTTTCCATGCCGCTTTTGATGGCGCCGGTCATCAGATGCAGGTCATCGGGATGCACGTATTTGAGGAAATCCTTCCTGCCCAGGCCGGGTTTAAAATTCCCGGTGAGTATCCTGCTGAATTCATCGGAATATTCCAGGGTATCAGCGGCATAATCCACGCTGAAAAGTCCCAGAGCCATGCTCTGTATGGTAAGATCGGTGAGCTGTCTTGATTTTTGAAGCTCTTGAGACGCTTTGCGGTGCTCGGTGATATCCTGCAGAATGCCGTTAAAGCGGTAAGCGGTTTTAGTATTGTCAAACCATGCCTTTCCAAGGGCATGCACAATCCGCGGTATTTTGGTAATGGGGTGGATGATGGTATACTCAATATCGTATCGCCCGCCTGATTCGTATCGGAGTGCATAATTAATTGATTCAGTGACACGCTGACGGTCATTCTCTGCGACTGCCCCCAGGGCATGTTCGAGTTTCACCTGCTGATCGGCTTTGAGCCCGAACCAGTCCTTGAGCCTTGCATTTGAAGAAAAGCGCCGTGTCCTTGGATCCAGATCATAAGTCCCAAATTCGGCTGCGTTGATGGCAAATTCCAGCTCGTCGCTGCTTTGCTGCAGATGAAGTCTGCTGTTTACTTTTTCAGTGGTTTCATTGCAGATTACCAATACACCCTTGATCTGGCGGCGGTCGTCCCTTATCGGGCTATAGCTGAAAGTCCAGTATACGTCTTCCATTTTGCCGTTTCGGAATATTGGCAGCAGCAGGTCGTCGTACCAGATGCTTTCTCCCGTTGATAGCACTTTTTGAATCAGCGGATGGATAAAATCCCATATTTCAGGCCAGCAGTCCACGGCTTTCTGTCCCATGGCTTTGGGATGTCTGCCCTCATTTCCGAAACTGGGACGATAGGCATCATTGTAGAACTGTATCAGCTGATCACCCCACCAGAGAAACATCGGAAATTTTGAGCACACGATTGTGGCAATGGTGTTTTTGAGGTTCTCCGGCCAGGTGTCCGGAGTGCCCAAAGTATGGCTTTCCCAGTCAATATTTTCAATTAGCTCGGCGGCTTCACCTCCATTTTGAAGAAAGTAAAAGTCTGAAGTATTTGGGTCTTGATTCAATTTTCTAGTTTTAGGAAGGGCTGCTGCATACAGGATAACAGTTTTGGTTTTTGTAAAAGTAAGCAATTTTATTTTTTGTTGCGGTTCCGATGGAACGGACTTCTTCATCCGGTATGCTGTTTCTGCCTAACAGGCAGCGTAAAAAAATAGTTTTTGTCTTGCGTAAAATTAATTTTTCCGCTGTGGCAGCTTTTATACAATTTTTATGGAAAATTTTAAAATTGTCACTTTTAAGGCTTTAGTTTTTCAACTGCATTTGCGGCATAAAACTTTAGTTAAATAATGCCAAACACTACATCTGCATACTGCAATGGCATTTTTAAGGTTTTGTCTGTGGGAAGCCGGAGCCGACTATTTTTTTAAACCATTTTTTTTGGATGTGTTAATTTAGAATCCTGGCTGTTTTAAAAACATTGATCCGCATCGCTTTTAAAGAGTGTCTGATGTCTTACTGCTTATTTATTTCTAAAAAAACGCATGGCGGATGCTGTTAGATTTTTTATCTTTGAAATATTCAATTTTTATTTAGGCCTTTAGCTGAAACTTTTAATAAAAATTGTGATGATTTCAACTAAATTAGAAGCCCTGTAATTTGGTTAAGCATGATGGGATACTATGGCAGAAAATATAAATAATACAGCGTTTATTGAAGCGGATTTAATCAGCGAGTTATCCCGTCTTGCCGAACAGACCCAACAGCAGGCTAACGGTTCTTCAGTGCTGCTTTTTTGGGAAATTGGATTTAAAATTAATGAAACAATACTTGATAAAAAACTATCAGAAAACGCACGACAGATCGTGACTGCCTTGTCGTTGGAAATAAAGAATAAATTCGGCAGCAATTTTGAAGAAAAAAATCTTCGGACAATGATGCGGTTTGCTGATGAGTTTGCAGACAAAGAAATTGTCGCGAGACTGTCCCGGCAATTAACATGGTCCCACTTTTTAGCTATTCTGCCTATCAACAATACAGAGGCTAAACTCTTCTATGCCAATCAGATTAACGACCTGCTGATGAGCGTCAATGATTTAGGAGAGCAGATAGCGGCGAAAACTTTTAAACGTACTGAAACAGGAAAATATTAACAGAATCATCTCCATTTGATGGACAGTACTCTTTTAAAGAACCTCTTGGGATGTTTTTTAAAATATAGGAAATGTTTTTTTAGAAAAGATTTGTTACAGGAATACTTGGTTAGGTGAAAAATATGGAGAAGATTTAATTTAGTTTTACTTTTTATCATCGAAAATCAAATCGCCAGCAGATAGAATTGCATTATCTCATTATCAGTCTCTGATAGCTTTTATAAAAAATAGAGTATTTTAAGGTAAATTTTTATTACAGTCAATAAAAACCTCTGCAGACTGCTATTGCAGAGGTTTTGTACTTTATAAATCCTCTCTCTGATTGATTATGGATTGCCTTCACCGCCGCTTGAGCCATAAATCTGCCCAGTTGCATAGCTGGCATCTTCAGCGGCGAGCTGTACATAAATGGAAGCCAGTTCGGCCGGCTGTCCTGGTCTCCCCAAAGGAGTTTGGGATCCAAATTCTTTGAGTTTTTCCATACTGGCACCTCCGCTTACCTGCAATGCAGTCCACACTGGTCCTGGGGCTACACCGTTGACTCTGATTCCTTTTGGTGCCAGCTGTCTGGCCAGTGATTTGATGTAATTTGTAGTGGCGGCTTTTGTCTGGGCATAATCGTATAAATCTTCGGTGGGAGCATAGGCCTGCACAGAACTTGTTCCGATGATGGATGATCCCGGTTTCAGGTAAGGCAGCGCCGCTTTGATAATCCAGAAAGGAGCATAAATATTGGTTTTCATGGTCCAGTCAAATTCTTCTGAGGAAATATCTAAGATGGAGTGGTGAGCCTGCTGTCTTGCCGCGTTGTTGACTACTATATCTAATCAGCCAAGGGCTTGGGCTGCCTGATCGACAAGAGATCTGCAGAACGTCTCATCGCGGAGATCCCCGGGAATGGCAGCAGCCTTTCTTCCTGCGGCTTCAATGAGCTGGATCACTTCCTTTGCATCTTCCTCCTCGGTAGGGTAATAGTTTATGGCAACATCAGCTCCTTCTCTTGCATAAGCAATTGCGGCGGCTCTTCCCAAACCGGAATCGCCTCCTGTAATGATGGGCCTTACGGCCTTTTAATCGTCCTGTGCCTTTGTAGCTTTCTTCACCATGATCCGGTCTGGGATCCATTTTACTGACAAGACCCGGCCATGGCTGCGACTGCTCATTGAAGGGCGGTACTGCATATTTGGTGACAGGGTCTTGCATTTCAGCAGCATGGCTGTTTTGCTGTGCGGCTGGATTTAAGGTGTTTTCGCTGTGCAGCGCGCTTTCTCCAAGTGCAGGTGCCACACCGGTCTGCTCAGCATTCTGCGGTATATTGTTTTTGCTTTCCATAATCATTTACTTTTTGCATTTTTAAAAATCATCTTCTTTTTTCCTAAAAAAATGGAATCAAATTTAAAAAACGAACCAGCCTTCATTTTTATAAGATTACAGCAATTTTTTGCAAGATATAGAGTATCGAATGGTAATCTGCGGTTTTCAGCTGTGCATTGCGATCTGGCGCTTCTTGGGAAGCTCAAAATTTAGATGGTCCTCTTTTACAGCGTTTTGTGTTTTTTGTCCCGCTTTTTAATTCTCTATCCGGGCAGCTTGGGCCACCATTCGAAACAGAGGTTCGTATTTTCTCAGCTGGTGATCCAGATTATGGTGCGCAGCAGCAGGGCCGATGCTGCCCTGCAGGCAGTATAGCTTGCCCCCGCTTGCCGCCATAAACTGGAGCATGCGCACTTTCATATTTTTTTGGGGCTCGTCCAAAATTTCCTCTATTTCCGCCATTATGCCCGGCATATCATCGATGGTAACCGGCTCTGTGCGGATCAGCCTGCTTTGCGGGGGTATCATTTCCTGCATGGATTTTTCATTAAGTGCAAGGTTTTGGTATTCTTGGGGCAGATCATGAATTACGATCAGTATCTTTTCATTTCCTTTTCCCTCACAGCTGGTAAACTGCTGCACGGCTGCGGGCATTTGGGCTTCCTGCGCCTCCCAGCTTTTGGGTATCGGCAGTACAACCACGCTTTGGTCTGCTTTGGGATGGCCCTTTGTGGAGAATTTTACCGTATGGCCGTCGATTATTTCCTGATGGGGCGCGTCATGGTAGGCAAAGGCGAGCAGGCCTTTGGGAAGAGGGGCAGCCGGGCTGAACCCTATTTTGTCTTTGACGGCCTGAAGAAATTTGGCCGCATATTCTTTCTTTTCAATAGGCTGCCGCAGCTGCTGGTTTATCAGGGAGTCAATGTGTTTTTGAAAGCTGCTGAACTGCGGATCAGCGAGCTGCTGCCGCAGAAAGAGTTCCGCATTTTTCTCTGCCCTTCCAAATACCGCCTGAGCCTTTTGCTGAAGGTCGGCCGCTTCTTTTGCAAAGGCAGGGAATTGGCTGGCGGCCTTTTTCAAGGCGGCGCCCTGTCCTTTCAAAAAAGCATAGGTTTCCATGGCAAGAAGCACTTTAGGATCATGGTGCTGCTGCGGATAACAGCCCCAGACAGCCAGTGCACAAAAAAGGAACAGTAGGGGTCTCATAGTCTGCAGTTCTAATTTAAAACCAAAATAAAACAGATAGGCAAGGATGAAAAATCCTATAAAAACGCAAAAATAATCTTCATGGCGGCATTGTTTTTATATAATTCCAAAATAGAGTTGTAAAATTTCCACATCTGGCGGCCAGCGTCCATTTGCCGCAGAAAATCGCCGTACCTTTAAGGGCGGCTGTATAGGTGATTTATCTTTTTTTGCCTGCCGCGCCAAACCGCATCGGGCTAAAAACCGTATTTAACTGCAGCCGAGGAGCTTAAAAATGTATGTGCCATGTTATATAGAAGTATTCTGCTTATCGATGATGACCGTGAAGATGCCGAGCTGTTTATGGAAGCGGTAGACCAGCTCAATAAAAACATACTGCTGCGATGGGAGAGCAGTCCGCAGACTGCCTTGGAAGAACTCAGGGGGTCTGATAAGCTGCCCGAACTGATTTTTCTAGATTATAATATGCCCAGAATCAATGGGCTGGAGCTGCTGGTCTCTTTAAAAAATGACGCAAGGCTGAAGGATATTCCTGTAGTGATGATCTCGACCCCCTCGGCGGATTTCATGAAGAGCAAAATCGGGCAGCACAACATCCTTGCCTATATCAGCAAGCCCAACAGTTTTGGCGAGCTGCTTTCCCAGCTGGATTCGCTTTTGCAGCCAAAGCCATTTTGATGTTTCGAGCAAGAAAAAAAATAGAAAGCCGCAACAGATTTTACCTGAAGTTCAGCGGGCGGATTCGTACAATATAAATAAAGCAGAGGTGTTTTTTACAGTGCTGATCCCGGAGTAAGGCTTAGGCGCCAGTATTCCACAATGTTTTTTATCATGGCTTGATAGACTGAGAAGTCTTCTTCTTTCCTAAAGTATCCCTGTACTTGGCAGCGGTACGCCCTGAGCACATTTTCCGGGTTTTTCGAGGTGGAAAGAAAGATGTAAGGAGTACATTTCTCGCGGATTTCCGCCAGGGCAAGTATCTGTTCGCGGAGTTCAAAGCCATTAATCTTGGGCATATTGATATCTGACAAAATAAGGAAAGGCCTTACCTTCGAATTGGAAAGGTAAGAAAGGGCATCCATTGGGTCTTCAATGAATTTTATTTTGTTAGGATAGTCCAGGCTTTCAAAAATATCCTTAAGGAAGAGCCTGTCATCCTCGTCATCTTCGATTATTATTATTTCTCCGTTTCTTCTCATGTCTTAAAGATACGCTTTAAATTGGGTAATTTAGCTTTGTCCAGTTTTGATTTTCCATTGTGAGGGCTAAAAGTTTTTAAGATTCTGCCTCCCTAAAATTAAATCATTTTATTGTTTTTTTCTTACAGTAAATTTTATTTTTCTTACTAAATTAACATGTGAGGTAAAATGCTGCTTGTCTTTTTTTAACAGTACCCGGTGCTGCGGCTGCGGTCTTAATTGCTATATTTGATAGGAGAATTACAACTACCCTAACATACAGATCTTTCACAATGGAAAAAGCAATACAATTAAAGGTGAGAAAAGATTTAGACCCGCACCAGCAGCTCACCGTGATCAAACTCAAAGGGAGCCTGATTTCGAAAGGCTATACCGAGATTATCCATATTCTGGACCAGGACGAGGAGTATCATCTCAATACCTTTGAAACGGATCTGGAGAAGCGCGGTGAAGCCCGGCAGTATATAACGGCCTTTATCGATCAGGAAAACCTTGCCGATGCGATTACCTTAAAGTAATGCGGCTTTGGCAGGCATTGGAATCCAGAGCCCGCCGTCCAGGAGGACGGCGGGCTTTCGGGCTTTGATTTCACTGCATAAAAAAAGCCGATATGCTTATCGGCTTATAATTTTGGGTTTTCTTTTTTTCATGCGCTCCTTTATCTGATACAAGTTTTGGCTCAGCAGCTGCAGGATCTGTCTGTGATGTCTGGAGGGCTTGTTTTTCATTCCCCTGCACTGCAGGATTTCCATACGGCTGAGTGAAATTTCGATGGTTTCTACGGACTTATCGCAGACCTTTGCCGAGAATATCAGCGAATCTTTTCTAACATAATACTCATTGGTGAACACGCAATGCCCCAAGTCGTCGCCCTCGGCCATAAAATCTTTTACTTCTTCAATAACGGAAATGCTGAGCTGCCCATCGCGGAAAGACAGCCCGAAAAAGCGCTTTTTGTCGCTTGCGTATCTTTTCTGCGCCTTTTCGATTTCAAGGCGCAGGTCGCGGAGTTTTTTCTTGCGAAGCAAGTCCCTTTTCTTTTTTACTAAATGGTCGTGCGCTTCACTGAGGTTATCGGGGCATACATAGAGCGCACACGAAAGGTCTTTTTTGAAATACCGCAGCAGTTCGAGATAATCCTCCCAAACGGGGACATCTGAAATTTTGTAATGGTTTCGGATGACGGTCTTGACCGCCTGCCAGTTGCGGCGGATGTTCTGCCGTGATGCGCAGAGGTAATACTGCAAAAGGTGCAGCTGTTTTGCCTTTAGCAGGGTCTCGGCGATGGGGTCGCTTAGAAGCGATGAAAACAATAAGTGCGGTGCAATGTCATATACCGAAGTCTTGAATCCGTTGCGTTTTAAAATCGGAAGCACTTTCATCTGCGGATAGACCTTGAAAGGATTGATATAGAATCGGGCGTTGCGGACGAAGTCCTTTGGCTTTATTTCAAGCGGGGAATAGAATTTCCAAGCATCTAGCGTGCCTGCAAATGCATTGGTGCTGCGTGCAAGGGTGCGCACTTCGCCCGCAGGACTAATCCAATGCTGCATAACCTCTTTATGGAAATAAGTCGGGATGAAATTCTTTTTCATATGCTTGCGGCTGATTATCATGCGCACCACCTGAAACCCCGCACAGCGCTCGAAAAGGGCGAAATATTCTGTTTCCTTAAAATGCACCTGATTATAAGGCATCATTTTGAGTCTGCCTGCGCAGGCAGGGCAGGAAGTGAACCTGGCGCAGGTGGTTGGATAGGAAGGTTTCCAAACGTGGGCGCAGTCCAGGCAGTAGAACCTGCTGCGGGACAACACACCCCATTTGAGAAAAATAGTCTGCTCTGCCCAAGTAAATACCTCTTCTCTGATAGGCGCAAGCGAGGCGCTCAGCGCCGTCAGCTGCTTTTCGATGATGGTTTTGGGTGTCATAGGTCAAAGAGTGTCAGGGCGGTCTGCGCCGCAGGTTTTACGTCTTTTTTTACGGTTGGAACAGGTTCGGTTTTGACAGGCGCAGCAGGGATTTCAGGCTGCGTAAAAAGGTCGGCGGCGGCAGGGGTCTGCACTATGGCTTTGCAAGCCACAGATGCGGGCAAGCCGATGGAATCATCGGTGTAGTACTTGACTGCCATGTCGAAGATTTCCTGATTGTCAAAGGCGCACAAGCCTGTTTTTTTGACCTCCCCGAAAATGTAATTCAGACAGCTGTCCAAGTTTTTAGAAGCTTTGGCAAGCATAGGCGCAAAGGCGGTATCGCCCTGCGCCAAAGTGCTCAGATAGTTCCCTATGGCATTTTTAAAATTTTCAGAAGCTTTCATAAGAAGATATTTAAGGTTGAAAATTTCTATTCAAAGAGCCTAGAATAGAGGTCGTAACAGTATTCCTCAAAGCAGAGCCAGCAGACAAAGGTGTAATGCGGGGCTTGAAATCGGTTTTCGATCGGCTCGCCGATAGCTTCTTCCAATTCAGTACGTATATTTTCAAGGTCATCGATATGTTCGATGTAAAATTCCCTGCAGTCGTCGTGATAGATAAATTCCGAAATCATTCCGCTGATGCACCCGCCCGTCTGCAGGTCAAGAAAAAAGGATTTCAGCTGTTCCCTGCGCTTGCCGTCATAGGAAGTGATGCTTCGCAGGATAATCTGATTAAAGGCACCGCTTACACGATACCCGCAATAAGAAGATTTTTGTAAGGCTTTCATAATGTTGTGTTTAGGCGTGTATAAAAATTAAAAGGAGATAGGATTTAGAAAGGCAGGTCGTCGGGATTCTCAGAATCCTCCTGCTTTTTGAGGGCGGGTGCAGGCGCACTATTCTGCGCTTGCGCAAATACGAGTATCTTGATGTCCGAGGTGTGAAAGGTCAATGACCCGTGCGCCTGAGCGTCATTTCCGATATAGACATTCAATCCGATGCGCCCGAAGAGCTGCACCAAAGCCCCTTTTTTGAGCCACTGCGCCAATCCTGCGCTCAGCCAATAGGAACAGTCGATATAGGTTAAAATCTTTTTGGTTTCGGTGCTTCCTTTGGGCTTGTAGCTGTCGTTGACCGCTATGGAGAAGTTCACCACCTCACGGTTTTCTTTTACCTTAAAAACTGAGGCATCTTTTACAATTCGTCCTGTGATTTCCATGACATAAAATTTTTAGTGAATACTTGTTTGAGTTTTCTTTCCCCGTAACCCGCAAATGCAATTTTTCAAAAGAAAAAACGGGAAAAAAGAAAGCAAAGAACCAGTGGGCGCAAGGAGCCGGAGTGCTATAAGTCCCGAAGGGCGGCGGGGAGCCGTTATGCGCATGCAGGTGAGGGCGGACACTACTTTGGCTGCCCTTTTAACCCGTTTTGAATTGAAAATCAATCCCTATTTTTTTGTGTTTTTGAGATTCCGCTCCAGAATAGCTACCTTAGCGGTAAAGAAGAAAAAACAAACAGCAGCAGACCCTAAAAATATATGGGACCCGAACAGTATATCAGACTCTCACAGCTCAACGACCAGATTCAGGACACGATCAATTCCCGCTTCAGGGGACAGACGTACTGGGTGGTGGCTGATATCACCAATCATTCCTTCAAGGCCGACAAGAAGATTCATTACTTTGAGCTGGTGGAAAAATCAGCGAACAGCAGTGCGATAACAGCCAAGATACTGGGCAAGAGCTGGGGAGCCGGAGCACTGAAGATCCTTGATTTTGAAATCACAACCGGACAGCGTTTCACCAACAACCTGCATGTGCTGGTGCAGGTGAGCGTGGATTTCCATCCACTGTACGGCCTGTCGGTAAACCTTCTGGACATCGACAGCAATTTCATGCTCGGCATATTGGAGCAGCAGCGCAATGCCACGCTGGCAAGACTTGTAAGGGATAATGATTTCATACACAAAGAGGGAGAACTGTATTCCACGCTGAACAGCCGCCTGAAGCTTCCTGCGGTCATCCAGAGGGTTGCGGTGATCTCTTCGAGCAGTTCAGCCGGTAATGAGGATTTCCGCCATACGATGCAGCATAACGATTTCGGATATGTTTTCCAGATTGATGACTATTATACAGTCGTCCAGGGCGATAACAACGCCAAGCTGTTCCTAAACAAGCTTATTGAGGTCTACAACACGGACATTCCCTATGATGCCATTGTCATTACAAGGGGAGGCGGTTCGCAGTCGGATTTCCTGATTTTTGACAACTACAATATCGGAAGGGCTGTCGCCAAATTCCCCATTCCAGTAATAACCGGCATCGGTCACCAGAAAAACGTCAGCATCACCGATCTGATGGCGCATACCCATACCAAGACCCCGACCAAGGCGGCGGAGTTCATCATAGCGCACAACCGCAGCTTCGAGCAGCATATACTTTCCCTGCAAAGGACCGATAGCCATGAAATCGCAGCAGCTTTTCCTCGGGTATTACAAAGAGCTCAGCGAGCTTAAAAGCACAATCAGCCACAATGCAAGGGAACTGATTGCCGCGCAGAAAGAAGAGCTGCTATTGCAAAAGCAGCATATTTTGCAGTCAAGCCGAAGCATGCTGGCAAAAGAAAAGCAGAACCTGCTGCTGAGTGCCCAGAAAACACTGCAAAGGCCGCAGAGCATCATCCAGCAGAAAAAAAGCGACCTGGAATATTTAAAAGGCAATTTGAAGATCTTTACCGGCCAGTACCTGCGCAGCCGCAGACTGCAATTGGAAGAGCCACCGGAAAACCATAAAACTGCTGTCCCCGCAGAATGTGCTTAAAAGAGGGTATGCCGTGATACGGAAAAACAGCAAAATTGCAAACGGGGCGGAGAACATACAGGAAGGAGAGGAGATAGAAATAGTAGTAAAGGATGCCATACTGAAAAGTACGGTCAATGAAAAAATACAATACGATGGAAAACACACTGACTTATGAGGCTGCAGCCAAGGAACTGGCTTTGATTGCAAAAGAAATGGAAGATGAGAGCATCTCTGTGGACGAGCTGGCGGCCAAAGTGAAAAGGGCATCAGAGCTCATCGAGTTCTGTCAAGCCAAGCTTAAATCGACGGAGGCTGAAGTGGCCAAAATCATCAGCGGGATGGAGAGCCCAAAGGAGTAAAATCGGCTCCTGCATACTAAAAAGGCATTTTCCGGCGTTATAGTATCAGATACAAGCCGATCAAGCGCCTGCATAATTACTATTGTGCAGAACCGATACAAGCCGAAAAACGTACAAAAGCCCAGTCGCCGATAACAGCACTGGGCTTTTGCATTGATAATGATCAAAAAAATAAACAAAAAAGCTAAAATAGAAACAAAGAAGCTAAATGATAAACAAAGAAGCTCAAAATAAATAAAAGCCAATCTTAAGGTTTCTTAAAGCTTCCACCACTTTTTTGTGTCCTTCTTCTCTTTTTCAGTATTTTCATCCGGCTCCGCATCAAAAACAGTATCAGGGGAAAATTCCGGATTGTCTTGCATTTCCACTGCAGGGTCATGCCCAAAAGGGTCAGGAGCTGTTTTCAGATGCTCAGCAAGCTCCAGAAGCTCCTTCGGCCTTTCAGAATCCCCACTGTCCTCGGAAAAGGCGGTCAGATGCCTGAAGCCGAAATCGATGGGCTTTACTTTTCCAATATCTAAAAAATCCACCAGATATTCCTTTTTCTCCAGATTCACCGTCTGTATTCTTCCCTTGTTCCAGACTGGGTGCATGACCAAATCACCTTCGCTGAAGGCTATGTTTTCCGAAGGCTGTGCAGCGCCCAGACTGTTTCTGCTGTTTTCTATGATCTGCTGGGAGAGCACTCCTTTTCGGACATAGAATTCCTCCTTGATTTCAAAAAGAAACCTTGAAGGGTATTTGTTGAGTCCCGTAGTGAAATTAAAGCCTTCCGAATCGGTCATATAAAATCTTTTTTCTGCGCGCGTAACGGCCACATACATGAGCCTTCTTTCCTCTTCAATGGCGCGTGCCCTTCTTTCCTTGACGGACAGCGCGCTTGGCAGCACGCCTTCCGTGAAGCCGCACAGGAATACATACGGGAATTCAAGCCCTTTGGAAATGTGGATGGTCATCAGTTTGACCTTGTCCTGATTGTCGGTATCGGCGTCCAGATCGGTATACAGCGATACTTCCTGCAGGTATTCGACAATATCCACCGGAGCGTTGTTTTCCTTTTCGAGCAGCAGCATTGAATTTACAAGCTCCTTGATGTTCTCCAGCCTGTCCTCGTCGCCGTCTTTGCGGTAGAGCTCGGAAAGCCCGCTTTTATCGAGTATGATCTTCACAAGGTGCCGATATGGATTTTGTTTTGGCTGTCTCACGCAGCCCTTCGATCAGCTCCAGTAATTCAACAGCGCCTTTTTTTGCCAGTTCCCTGTCTGTGATATTGTTTTCAAGCGCCTGCAGGAGCGAGAGGTTCTGTTCGCCAGCCAGAAGGCTCAGCCTTTCAAGGAATTTTTTGCCCAATCCCCTTGAAGGATGGTTGTGCATGCGCAGGAAAGAGAAATTGTCCCCCTGTACGATGAGCCTTAAAAGGGAGAGCACGTCCTTGATCTCTTTTCTTTCAAAGAAACGGATGCCCCCAAAAATGGCGTAGGGAATATTGTCCTTGATCAGCGCCTGCTCAATATTTCTGGAAAGATGATTGGAGCGGTACAGTATGGTTATATCGGAGTACGAAGCCTGCTCGGCCTGCAGTATCTCTTTGATTTCACCCGCTATCCACCGGCTCTCCTCAAAGTCATTCTTTCCGTGGAAGTGCACCACTTCAAAGCCTTCAGGCTTGTCGGTGACCATGTCCTTGTCCACCCTTACCGTATTGTTCTTGATGATGTGGTTCCCGATCTTCAGGATGTTCGGCGTGGAGCGGTAATTGCGGTTCATGATGATGGTCTGCGTATCGGGGAACATGCTGTCAAACTCCACCAGATATTCGGGTTTGGCGCCGCGCCATTCGTAGATGGTCTGGTCGGGATCTCCGACAAGGAAAAGATTCTGGTGCAGTCGCGAGAGCATTTCCACCAGATGGAACTGGTTCTCTGAGCTGTCCTGCGCCTCATCCACTTGGATGTAATGCAGGTTTTCCTGCCATTTCAAAAGCACATCGTGATTATTGTCCAGAATAAAAGCCGTGAAATGGATCAGATCGTCAAAATCCAAGGCATAATTGCGTTTGAGCTTGTCCAGATAGATCTGGAAGATGCGGCTGGAAAGCGAATCGCTCTGATCGGGTTCAAAGCCTTTGTTTTCAAGGATGTAGCCCAGGTAATTTGAAGTGCTTTTCTGCTTGGATATAAAGCGGAGCACCTGTTTGAAGGTCAGGTGTTTGGAATTGATCTGCAGCTCGTTGAAAATATCACGCAGTATGCTCTTCTGGTCTTCGGCGTCCAGTATGATAAAGTTCTTCGGGTAATGTATCTTGTTGATCTCCTCGCGCAGGAACCTAACGCAGAATCCGTGATAGGTAGTGATGAAAGCCAGGTCATAGGTATCGCCTATGAGCGTCTTGACACGTCTTTTCATTTCCTGGGCGGCCTTGTTGGTAAAGGTCACGCAGAGGATGTTGGAGGAGTTTATTCCAAGCCTGTCCACAATATAGGCAAAGCGGGAGGTAAGCGCCTTTGTTTTTCCGGATCCCGCACCTGCAATAACACGCACGTATCCTTCTGTGGTCTTCACGGCCTGAAGCTGGCTGGGATTAAGGTTTTCTAGAATCGGGTCGTTCATTTTCTGCAAGCAATAATTTTTTTGGTCTCGTTGATTAAAACAGGCAGACCAATACCTGTTATGCAAATTTAGGCAATTATTTCCAAGCTGTGCCCGGAGGCTTTAAGGCAATCGTGATTTTGGATAAAACCCACATATGTACAATTGTAAAGTATTTATGTAAAGTGGTTTATGTTGTTTTATCTAAACTGTCAGTTTATTATATGATATATAGCAGCATCCTAAAAAAGGAAAAGACAAACGTAATACAAAATAAAATCCTGAAGGGAACCTGCAGCCCATAAGGCCGGTAAATTCTCTTCAAGATTTTATCTGGTGTTTAAATTTTCCAATCGTTACGATCTTGTTTTCTTAAGCCATATCCATGCGATTTGCGCTGCTTATTTGTCATCAGCCTGATTCCTGTTCAAAAAATAGTTTTATGTCCATCACAGGACGTAAAAAACGCTTTAACCTGAATGACATCCAAAATTCAGGGAATCAATTATCCTCATCGTCATCCTCAACAGCTTTTTCTTCGTCAAGGGTTCTTCTGTCGGCATCAGGATCACGCTCATCCGGACGTGGATTGTGATGTTCTGAATCTTCGCTGTGAATTCCGGTGGTATCATTTTCATGCTGGTTGATGGCCGGATCTTTTTTTTCCAAAAGTTCTGAGTTTATGGAATCATCTGCTGCCTGATAGCTATGTTCGTCCCGATCATAGCTGTCGTAATTTTCTCTAGACATAATCTTCTTTTTTAGTGTTGTATTAAAATTCGGTAAATCACTCAATATGTTGATTCATAATGTATTGGTTTTTTATTGTTCATTTAAAGCTTTAATATGAATAATTAAAAAAAATGAAACTATAAATCAATTAATACTGCTTTTAAAAAGCTTAAAGCTGCGATAATTTTGAAGGGTCTGTAGCTTCTTCAATGCTTTTTCCTTCGGGATTATGGTGATGGTCATCATGCCACTGGCTGTCTTTCAGGCGCTAACGATTCCGAGGCGCTTTCCCTTGAAGGGGGATTTTCGCTAAGATGATCCACAACTTCCACTACTGTTGTGCCTGCAGCCCTAACGGCATCTTTTAAGATCTCTTCAGGCACATTGAGCTTTTCTGCCCACTGCTGTATTTCGTTTTGATCGGAGATATCAACATGGGCATTTTCCTCTTGCCCCGTTCTGTTTATATTTTCCATGATTCTTAATTTTAATGGTTTATCCAAAGTTACTATCAGCAGACCCAAAGCTGTTATATTATAAAACAGGATTTTTATAGGATTGCTATGATTTTCAATGAATTATAATCGCTATGTAAACCAATGAATCAATGGTAGCAAAATGGAAAAATAAGAGCGCTGAACATAAAACACTAAAAAAACGTTAGACTTCCCTGATCTGGCGGAAGGTCAGATTGATCCTTGGCAGCACAGGACGGGCGGTTTTGGGCACCTGGTGCTCCCAGCAGCTATTGGTATGGCCTGCCATGAGCAGAAAGGTGCCCGTGGTGCAGGGGAATTTCTATCGGCGCAATATGTTTGAGGGTTTTATGGCGCAGGCGGAACAGGCGCGTTTCCCCGAAAGTCACAGAAGCGATATTCATGTCCTTGTTGCTCGATGAAGTCTTGTCGCTGTGCCATCCCACGCCGTCAGTGCCGTCCCTGTAGAGGTTCAGCAGCACGGCGTTAAAGTTTATGCGGGTTTCCTTTTCCACACGCTCCCTGATCTGGAGCAGCTCCAAGGGCCAGTCGGGATTGGATCTGCGCTCGGGCCTGCCCGAATCCCCATACCATGAGATCATGCGCGGAGCCGTGACCACCTTGTCATACATCGGCATTTCATATTCCCTCCACTGTGTGCCATGGTATAAGACATTGTAATAATGATCGGACTCGGCTTTGCTGAAAAAATTATCAATCAGCAGCAGGTCGGCATCGGGGACGTCAAATATTCTTCTGCCGCCATTGCCCGATGAAAAAATTTCGGTATCATCAAAAAGCATCATGTTCTTTATTTTTTTAGTTCATACTCAGTGCAGGCCTAAAGTCTAAGCTGAAAGGAGTCTGTCAATTGCTCATTCTAAGCCTTGGAATATTGATTTCATGTTCCTGCGGATAGGGTGCGCGATGGGTCATGCTCACATCTTCGCGTATTTTCTGCTGCGTCCTGTATTTCCAGTCGTTCTCGTGCTCGTAGCGCGGATCGGGTATAAAGGGCATCTTGGCCATCTTGGTGACCGTTATGGTCGGGAAATGGTAATCCACCTCGACACTGCCCAAGAGCAGGTAGCATCCTCCTCCCTGAAAAGGATACGACGCTAGGCTGTCTGTAAAATGCGCCGTATCAAAAAGCTGCCCTTCAGCATCTATCCAGGTCCCGAAATACATGGCGCCCATCTTTGTGGGCACATGCTTGCGCGAGATCAGATAGGCCAGCATGCGAACCTGTTTTTTATGATGGTCAGAAAGTGCCCTTTGCCATGACATTTCCCCTGAAAGGAGTCTGCAGCAGGTCAAAAGGGGAGCAGGAGACCGGAAAGCCCAGCAGCTCGATCTCATCAAAGGCATCCTCAAAAGGGGAGCGTTCCAGCTCGGGTAGCACAAATTCCTTTACAGGCTCCTGAAGCAGCATCGGGGTGCGGTTCTCGGGCTTGAAGTTCACTAGGATAAGGCGGGCAATGACCAGCAGCTGGTTTTTTGTTTTTTCCGTGAACCGGAATGCGCCTATGAAAATCAGAATCTGTATAGCCTCAATTCCAATGGGGATGCGGTTGATGAAATCCTCCAGGGATCTGTAAAGCCCGTTCCTTTCGCGTTCCTGCTGGATCAGAAGGGCTGTTTTGGATTCAAGGCTCTGCAGGTGCATGAAACCCAAGTATACATCAGACCCATACAGGGTGGTTTCAAATTCGCTTCTGTTCACGCAAGGGTTGTGCACTTGAGCCCCCGACATCTTCGCCTCATGCACATACACTTCAGTACGGTAGAAACCGCCCTGATTGTTGATCACCGCCACCATAAACTCGATGGGATAATGCACTTTCAGATACAGGCTCTGGTAGCTTTCCACGGCATAGGAGGCCGAGTGAGCCTTGCAGAACGAATAGCCGGCAAAGGACTCGATCTGGCGGTATATTTCCTGGCTCAGCGCCATGGAATGCCCCTGTGCCGCGCAGGATGCAAAGAAGTTGTCCTTTACTTTCTGCAGGGCGGCCTTTGAACGCCCTTTTCCCGACATGGCACGGCGCAGGATATCCCCGTCGGCGGCCGGAAGCCCGCCGTAATGCAGGGCAATCTTGATCACATCTTCCTGGTAGACCATAATGCCATAGGTTTCCCCGAGCTGCTCTTCGAACACCGGATGGAAATATTCAAACCTGTCGGGATGATTGTGCCTGAAGATATATTCCTTCATCATTCCCGACTGCGCCACACCGGGACGGATAATGGAGGAGGCGGCCACAAGGGTTTTGTAATTGTCGCATTTCAGGCGCCGCAGCAGACCCCGCATGGCAGGGCTCTCGATATAGAAACAGCCTATGGTCTTTCCCATTGAGAGATAGCTGTTGCAGCTTTTCTCGTCCTTTGAAATCGTGGTATCACGGATATTGAGACGCAGCCCACGGTTTTTCTCAATCAGCTTGACGCTGTCATCGATATGTCCGATGCCGCGCTGGCTCAGGATATCAAACTTCTCAAGGCCGATATCTTCCGCCGTATGCATATCAAAAAGCACTATGGGAAAGCCCTTGGGAGGCATCTCCAGTACGGAATAATGGGTGATGGGCTCTTCGGAAATCAGGATCCCGCAGGAGTGCATGCTTCTCTGGTTGGGGTATTTCTCCAGCATCATTCCATAGCGCTGCACCTCTCGGACCACTTCATTTGTCGGATGCAGCGTCATTGGGTTTTTGGCCAAGGCATCGAGCTCTTCCTTTGGAAGCCCGAAAACCTTGCCGACCTCACGGAAGATGGATCGGTATTTGAACTCCACATTGGTGCCGCAGAAAGCCACATGCTCATAGCCATAGCGGGAAAAAATGTATTCGAGGATCACATCGCGTTCCTTCCAGCTCCAGTCGATATCAAAATCGGGAGGGCTTTTTCGGTTCAGGTTCAGAAAACGCTCAAAATACAGGCTCAGCTCCAAGGGGCAGATATCGGTAATGCCAAGGCAGTAGGCGATTATGCTGTTTGCGCCGCTTCCTCTCCCGATATGCAGGAACCCCTGAGAGTTGCTGAAACGGATGATATCCCATGTGATGAGGAAATAGCCGCTGAATTCCAGCTGGTCAATCACCTTGAGCTCGCGGAACATCCTTGATTTTGCTTCTGCATTATTTTTTCCATAGCGCCATTCCAGCCCCTGCTGGGCAAGGGTTGTGAGCAGCTGCAAGTCATCTTTTTTATTGTTGGTATAGTATTTCTTGTTTTTCGGCGTTTTGAAATCAAACTCAAAATGGCATTCTTCAATGATTTTTTCCGTATTGGAAATGATCTGCGGATATCCTTCGTAACATTTAAGGATCCTGCGGGAATCCACCATAACCTCCGTCTGCCTGCAATAGTCTGTGGCAGAAAGGCGCGAAAGGATCACATTCAGGTCAACAGCCCTCAGTATCTTATGGAGCTTGTATTCCGTTTTGGTGCGGAAGGTTACCGGCTGGAGCACGACCATCTTGTCTGTTTTGTCCTTCCAGCTGCTCAGCACGAGCATCGGGTGCTGTTCGGGGCGCAGGCCGATGAATTCATGTCCCTTTAGAACGGCGGGCACATTCTCCAAGGGATAAACCACAAAAACATTTTCAAAGTCCGGAGCGGACAAAGGAAGCGGGGTATTTTCAAAATTATGTCGGGTCAGAAAACGGTTCATTTCTGCAAGGCCTGCGGCATTTTTCGCCAGTCCGATATAGCGAAGCTGATGTTCTGAGCGGAATTCGATCCCCACAACAGGCTTGATGCCCGCAGCCTGGCATCCTTTCATAAAGTCATAAATCCCAGTAATGGTATTAATATCAGTGAGTGCCATAGCCTTGACACCCAAGGCCGCAGCCTTGGATATCAGGTCTTCCAGCGGTATGGTGCCATAACGCAGGGAGTGGAAGGAATGGCAGTTGAGATACATGACTTATTTTTTGCGTTTTAAGATTTCATTTTTGGTATTGGGTTTGAAGGATGCTCCTGCGCAGCGCATCACCGCATCAAAGCCGTAGCGGTTTTTCATGCCGTGTCCATGGCCTGGTAAAGGGCGAGCATTTCTTCGGTATCATTGAAGAGGTCAATCTGGTAGGTTCCCCGCACCAGTCCGCTGAAGCGCACCCCGATAAGGCGCAGCCTCATGCGGCGCTGGTAGAGCTTGTCAAAAAGATCCATTGCGGTCTGGGTCAGGATATGATCGGCCGAGGTGTACTGGACCCTGCACTGCTTGGTTTCGGTATCAAAATTGGCATACCTGATCTTCACCGTTACGGTCGAAGTCAGCCACTGCTCGGAGCGCAGCTGATAGGAAAGCTTCTCGACCATCCCAAGGATAACCCTTCCCAGTTTGTCTATATCGATTGTATCCTGGGAAAAAGTGTGTTCGGTGGAAATCGACTTTCTTTCCGTGTAAGGTTCTACGGGATTGTTGTCAATGCCGTTTGCTTTTTTCCAGAGTTCGATCCCGTTCTGTCCGATCATGCGCTGCAGGGCTTCGGCAGGCATTTCAGAAAGGGTCTTGATGGTGCGTATCCCGATGCGGGACAGCAGCTGGAAGGTCTTGTCGCCCACCATCGGTATTTTGCGCACTGAGAGTGGGTTCAAGAAAGACTGCACCAGATGTTCGGGGATCTCGAGGTTCTGTTTCTGTTTTCCTTCACCGGTTCCGATCTTGGATACGGTTTTATTGACTGAAAGGGCAAAGGTGAGGGGAAGGCCGGTTTCCTTTGTGATGCGCTTTGCGAGCTCATCGGCTGATTTGTAGCTGCCGTAGAACTTGTCCATTCCGGTGATGTCAAGATAAAATTCATCAATGGAAGCTTTTTCCACCACGGGGGCTTTCTCCTGAATGATTTCGGTAACATCATGGGAAAGCTTTGAATAGAGTTCCATATCGCCTTTCATGACTTTGGCCTGCGGACAGAGCCTGAGCGCCATCTGGATCGGCATAGCCGAGCGCACTCCGAAACGGCGCGCCTCATAGGAGCAGGATGCCACAACGCCGCGCTCGCCTCCGCCTATAATGAGAGGAATGCCGTTAAGTTCGGAATTGGTAAGCCTTTCGCAGGAGACGAAAAACGTGTTCATGTCTATGTGTACAATTGCCCGGTTCATAATCTTGATCATTTTATACAAACCAAAATTAGTACAGGTAATAACAATTTTTAAAAATAAAATGTTCTAAATAGTAACAAAATTTAAAACCCCTTATTTTTCAGGACATCCAAAAAACAGCTTTCTGACTCATAAACCTCTTTATTCAGAATTTTCAGAAGGCAATGATAATTTGAAAAGAACCATTTATATTTTCAAAATACTGCGCGGGCTTTTTGATTTTTATTCAATGGAATTGGCAAATTGTCTTATTATGCTTATTAATCAGTCTTCCATTTTGGCTTTTTAAATATAATTCGTACATTTATTAGGTATTAACCGCCCTACGGATATAAATCAATCCTTTATAGATTTCCGAAGACTCATAAGTTTGATTGTCATTTGGAGATTCTTAAATTTTGTTTTCTGTTGCTGCAAAAACTATTTAAAGATGTCCAAACTCACCGATTCTAAGAAAGTTATTTTTATAGCTGACGATGATGAAGATGACAGACTGCTGTTTTTGGATGCTGTCGAGGATCTGGATCTGCCGGCCGCCGTCCAGGCTGCGCGTGACGGGCAGGAACTTCTCCACACACTTGATAATAATAAAGACCGCCTGCCTGATATCATTTTTCTGGATATCAATATGCCGATCAAAAACGGGTTTGACTGCCTGGAGGAAATCCGAAGCAGGGAAGATGCTTTGAAAGAAGTAAAGATCGTTATGCTCTCCACCAGCAAAAGCCCCGATAATATAGAGCTTTGCTATAAGCTCGGCGCTGACTTCTATGCCGTGAAGCCAAGCACTTTTCAGGGACTGAAAGATCTTCTTAAAAAAGTATTTGAAATAGACTGGAGCAGTTTCCAAAAAAGCAGCAATAAATTTCTGCTTGCCTAAGCAGAATATCCGCATTATACCTAAGGAAACAAAAACTTTAATCGTTCGGAAATTCCTGCTAAGACTGAAAATGTATGCATCCATTTTTTTAACCTGGTTACCTACTCTTGTTTTGATTTCCTAAAGCGAAACAAAGACAAGGGTGAATTCCAGCTTCGCTTAATTTCAACAATCAGAAAATCATAAGCTCCTGCTTAGATAAAATTTGAATTATGATAAATGAAAAAGTAAAACTGTAAATGTTTTTCCAGCGTACGCAATAATTTTGCGCTATTCAAATAATTTAAAATTGCAGATAATGAAAACGCACGAAAAGAAAAGAACCAATGAAATAGAGAAAGCGCAGGATTCAGTAAAAAGAAAAAGCATAATCATCAATGCAATGGTTTTTTCAATACTCTCTTTCATAGCAGTCCTTCTGATTACACAAATCGCCTAAAGCATTTCCCTGCCAATTAAAAACTAAAAAGAATAAACTTTATGACTCTTGCTTCTGTTCTTCAGTAGCGGTTCGCTTAATCAGGAGATAAAAATCTTTAAGATGCCACCAGGCAGGGCACATTTCCAATCGGCCGTTGAAAGTCCTGATCCCTGTATAGCAGCTTTTTAAAAAAAGCTGGGAATCGGTAATCTTTGCCCAAGGCTTCCAATCCACCTGTAAAGGAGGCGGCGTATTGTCAAAATATCGTTTAATTTCTTCGTGATTCATAAGGCAAAATTAGCCAAAAAGCAGAAGTCTGTCAAGGTGTAAAACCTATTATGGCTGCAATATCTTTAACGTTTCGGCGACGATTTTATATAGCAGACTGAGCGCCACAGATTTGTCGCTATTGAGATAAATGATACTTTTTGTAATCCCAAATAAAATAATTTAAATTGGAGTAAAATCATGTCTGAGTTTTTTGTTTTTTTATTATCAGGTGGACTAGAGATGGATTATGAAACATACGCTGAAGCTCTGAATCTATAAGTTCTGAGATGTCCTGTTTTACCTGAATGTAATTACGCTCTACCATTGTCCTGTTGATGGTCCTTATAGGAGCGATATCTTCAAAAGAATCCTGTTCTTTTTTAAGCGCTTCATGGTCATTTATGATATCGCAATGAAACGCTTTAAGGTCTATCCTGCAGTCCGGATCATCTGCAACAATTCCCACAAATTCTCCAGAGCTTAAAGTGGAAATGGTAGAAGCGGGAACTGCGGATTCCAGTTGTTTGGAACCTGCTGATGGAAGTATCGGACCTGTTGATGGAAAGGCTTTCACGATCCTGCATTATTTTGCCAAATCGCTCCGACAGCTGTTTTGCAGTATCGCCAGTCACCTGTCCGCTTATGATATTTCCTGTAATGTTCAGTATTACATCTGCCTGCTCTCGCCCGTAATCCTTACGGAGCTGGCTGAAGTCCTGAATGCCCAGGCAAGTGCTTACTTTGTTACTTCTAGCAGTGGCAATAAGACTGTCCATATTATTGAGGTAAATAGTCGGGAATTCGTCGAAAACCAAACTGCTTTTCAATTTCCCTTTCTGGTTAACCTGTTTGATAAGCCTGCTGACAAATAAAGAAAGAACTGCTCCATAGGTCTGTACTTTCTGTGGGTTGTTTCCCATACATACTATTTTGGGTTCTAATGGATTATTGATATCCAATGTGAAATCATTTCCAGATAGCACATAATACAGCTGGGCGGAGGAGAGCCTTGCCATTGAAATCTTTGCAGAAGCTATTTGTCCCTCAAGCTGCTCCATCACATCGTTAAGGTAGGCGCTGACAAATGGATTGATGAGCACCTCAATTTCCTTTTCAGTACGCAGCAGTGTAAAAAGACTGTCATAATCTGCCTGCATGAGTTCAATTACATGCGGCAAGGTACAGAATTCCCCGTCATTATACCTACGCAGGTACCAGATAACAGCAGTAAGGAAATTAATGGGGGATTCCACAAAAAAATCGCCCTGCTTTTTGATCCATTCCCGATTCAGCCCTAAGAGAATGGTACGGGCTGATTCGGCGGCATCGGTTATATCGTTCATAGATTTCGGATCAAGAGGATTGCAGCGGTGCGAGCGGCTCAGGTCATCAAAATTGATGATGTAAAATTTTGGCTCAATAGCATAAAGATGTTTGAATTTCTTCCAGGTGTTCCATGCAATAAGGGTAAGGTCATCAAACTTAAAATCATACACGAACATACTGAACTTTTTCCGGATATGCTGGGTGATGATATGGCGGATTACAAAGTAGGATTTGCCAGAACCGGGTGTACCCGCAACCAATATGCTTCGGAAAGGATTTATGATATTAATCCAGCTTTTGCGAAGCTTATTCTTCAGATAATACTGGGCAGGAAGATTGATGGAGTATTCATTTTCCAACAGCCGTTCTTCCTGTGGGAAAGTCTCATTCTCCTTATTGAAAATATCTTTGGAATTGAGCTTTCTCTTTATCAGACGTGATAGGAGCGTGCCGCCTGATAAGATCAGGAGAAATCCCGCCGAAGTGATAATGATATACCAGACAAAATCAGTGAATGCAATTAATATGAAATAACTGCTAAAGTATAACATTAAACCTAAAGCAAGATAGTAAACTGCGCCTCTAAAGGTCAGCTTTTCATTTTTTCTGCCCTTTGCACCTAAAAGCGAAATGAAGAGAAAAATAAGGGAAAGCAGTTTTGAGATATGAAAGCTGCCAAATAATCCCGTACGGAAAACATTTCCCAGCAGTTTATCGCTGAAGGTAAATGCAAGGTTCCATTCTTTAAAAATGTCATATCCATAATAATAGAAGTGCAGGCCTAAAAGCACAATAGCTATTAGTCTTGTCATATCTAAAATCTTTCTAAGTGCCTGTTCGTTCTCTCCCGTCTGCATGCTTTCCCGCTTTAGAATTATTTAGAAAAACTAAAATTAGAAAAGAGCTATAGAGAATCCTAACCCCGTTAAATTTTGCATAGAAAGGATTATTGAATTTCGCTGTTTTTTAATGGATAAAATGATCTAAGAAAGATTTAGAACTGATATTAGGATATGCAGCTATTTTAATTCTTATCTGAATTCCCTGTGAACTTATCGATTTCAGATGAAGTAGAAACAGTCTTTGCATTTCCCTTAACCATAGTCTCGGTAACGAAAATTACTTCTCCCTTTTTATTGGCAAAGTAATCGGAGTGAAGTACTCTAAAATGTCCTTTCCTAAAGTGAGGTATTTTTGATAGTGGTGAGTTTTGATTTTCTTTAATCTTTTCTGATGATTGAAAAGTAAAGTTTTTTGCCAACTTATTTTCGTTTTTTTCTAATAGGTTTTGTGGCACTCCATTAGACACACAATCCGGGAAGCACTTCATATAAGCAATCGTATTGATGGCAAGACGAAATACTTTTGCTTGAGTTAGAGAAATTGCATCATTTTTTTTATTGACATCTGCATAGAATCTATCCGACATACGACCGCCATTTTCTCCCAGCGCAAAGTACAGGTCTACACCGCCATCATCTTCAATGCTTAAAGAAAAAGCATAACCATCAGCTTCATAAGGTAAATGCAAAGCAAATTTATACACTACCGTCTCCCTTTTTTCATTGGAGTATAAATGAAGAATTTCTCTTTTCTTTCCATTTTCGTAAAGGAATTTTTTAATGCCTTCTATATCCGATAATGGAGTTTTTTCAAGGAAGTCACGCAATTCCCTATCCAGAAAGAAAATATGCAAAAGTTCTCCCATATAATCATCCCTCCACAATTCCAGCCCTGATATTATGAGTCCTCTAGACTGCGGAGTTTCAGATAGACCTAAAGGGGCGTTTAAAATATTTCGCCGAAGTACAGTAAATATCTGGTCATTGGTAAAATCAGGGGTGAATTTTTTTTGAGTCCCATAGTAATGATGCCAAAAATATTTTAATGGTTTGCTGTAATAGATTTTTTTCCCCATATCAATTTACTTAGTTTAGTAATTAGAAATATTTAGCTGGCAAATGTGATGTTAGAATGAAATATCATTCCAATCAGTTTTGTTTTCATCCTTTGATTTATTTATGCGATTTTCTAAGGCTTCAATAAATTTTATCATACTCGAAATACTATTGAAAACTAGTACACTTTCTTCATAATTAAGGATAGGATTGTCGTGAGCGAAACTCTTGTTATTTCTTATATCATTAAAAGAATCCAAATTACTAATTGAAGTTTTGAGAATTCTTTTGGACATTTCAGTTTCGAGGAAGCCCGTTTCAATTAAAAATTTGATATACTTTCCAAAGATACTATGTAAAGCTTCATCAGCTGTATATTTGATTCCGTGCTTTTTACATAACTCTCTTATATATTTCATTACAAAAGTATGTAGTCGATCTAACGCAATTTCAGGCAAATTTTTTTCTATACTCTCTCTAATTGATTCAGAAAGTTTTTTAAAATCCACATCGTCTGAATTGGGTTTTATGGCACCTATGTCATCCACTATATTACCTTGTAGCCTTTGAGTTATTTTTAGGGATTCCTGATAAAGCTCTTCACTATTTTTAAATTCTTTCTCATCTTTTTGATACCATGAGGTTGATTGTTGTTCTTTCAGCTTTTCAAAATAGTGATGAGACATTTCTTGAAGAAGCTTTCCAACAGTATTATCGTTTTCAACTTTAATAAACTGTCTTAATCTATTTGCCTTTGAGTTAGATGAATAGTGGTATTTTGGATTGTCAATATCTAACCCTGTAACTGCCCCAACAAATTCTTGAAAAGTTCGGTCTGAAAAATCGGCAACATATCCGCTACCCATTCCTAAAAATTTTTCAATTTTAGCTTTTTCTTGAATGCTTAAATCTGCCATAATTTGTTTATTTGAATTATCGACGGTGTTCCTGTCATAAATGGTTTATAATTATGGATTTGTTGATTGACAAACAAATCTATAAACAATATTTTTATTACAAATTAAATGATTTTTGCTCTATTAAATGTATTTAATTCAATAGATTCATAGTACAAAATTTGGTGTAATGTTTTATAGAAGTGAGGAATTTTAGTCTAATTTATAAATTTGAGAAAGCAGAAAAAGACTTATAGATAATATTTCGAAAAAAATTGAATCCTATTATATTTTTCTTCTATTTCGTTTTTTCTTTTTAAACTGCTTAGGCAAATACTCAAGAGTCATTTCAGGTTTAAGTATTGAATCTAATAATTGTATAATAACAGAGGAATCGAAAGTTTTTACAGAAGCATTTTCAGAAGAGAATGTTTCCAGCCGTTTATTAATCCAATCTCTTTTATCCAGATTGAATTTATTTCCACAGCGTCCTATTATTGCCTTTGCACTATACTTTTTACCTAAACTTGATCCATTAAAAACATTTTTTGTAGTATGGTCGATGTAGGTAATGCCATAAACTAATCCTTCACTACTTGTTCTAAAAACGGTTTTTATTCCTTCCTTTTCCAAAAATAGGGAAAGCTGATTTACATTATTAATGTTTTCGCGTAAAATGGCCATGTCAATTACATTTTTCAGTCTTGCTTTATCGGATTCTTTTCTGGGTTTATTGCTTATAAATTTAGACTCCAAAAATTTTAATGTAGGCTTAAAATAAAAATCGCTGGCTTTAATCGGAACACCAGTCGGAATTCCTTTTTCATTGAGTATGCGGTACACTATTCCCTTATTCAAAAACACTTTTGAATTCTCACTGCCACGATCGGCCAATACATTATAACATTGCAATACAGCATTAAGTTCGGCAAGACTTGAATATCTATAACTGTATAAGACTTGATTGAGAACTGCTGCAAGAGCTTTTTTTGATTCAATTTTTCCATAACAGACTTTTCCCATTGAGATAGGCAGTAAGTTAAACTGTTTATTTTTATTGAGACTTTCAGCTTTAATAAGTCTGAAAGTTTCCTCAATTTCTTTTCTTGCCGGTTCAGATTTTCTTATCCCTAAATGGTGCAGGTCAATCCTTTTTCCGTCCCTTTCAATATTAATGGTTATTACATGGATGTGCGGATGCCCTGCGTCAAAATGCTGATAGACAAGGTAGGGCTGTTTCCCAAAACCTATCTTGTACATGTAGGTATTTGCAATTGCCATCAGTTTTTCTTTTGAATGATTTTCTGATGGGTCAAAATTCAGAGAAATATGTACGCTGTTGCGCTTGGTATTATCATTTAATTGAATCCTTTCAGTAAAGCGGCTCAGCTTCATTGCATCGCTCATTTGAGATATGTCTAAAAGAAAATTTGCTGCCCCGATGCATTCAGCCTTGCCAGTTTTAACTTTGTTTTCATTGTAGTTAAAAATACTTCTTATAGAATTACCTGTTTTGATTATTGAAACCATTGTTCGGAGATTTTTTGAATATGATTATGAATCTCATTTATCTTTTCAAAGAGCTTTCTCTGCTTTAATTCAAAGCCAATTGTCCATTCTTTTGCATCGTAAATCTGACTTAATGTGTGAAGTTTTCTGGTGGTCTGATTTAGGTTGTTTCCTATAGCATTAAGCTCATTTCTAAGGACGATTAGCTCTTCAACAAAATCATCTAATGACCTGTTTCGGTAAGTACTAATAATTGCTTTCCCAAACAATTGTTTGCGCATGTATTCACTTAATTTCCGGCAGGTTGTCGTCCTAAATTTTGACTCTAATACTGTATATTCCGAGGGTGTCAAACGAATAGTGATTTTTCGTGTTTTGTTTGAATTTTCTCTTTCCATTCTCGCTGTCATAATTATTCATCAATCTCATTTTCTAATAAGAAATCTGCTGTATTTTTTTTTGTATATGGATTTCATTTTTAAACTTCCAGCAGCTTTCATGTATCTCTGATCCCGAGTTCCGAGGATAGATCAGCCAGATCCGGTTGTCCGACAATCGTTCATCTGGCCGATTGCAGGAACGTGGCAATCCTGAACCCTTTTTAAGAAAAACTAAATTAGAAAAGGCTTTAGCAATAAGCAATCCCCGCTAAATTATGACTGGGCTTAATTCTTTAAAGCTTTTTACATTTACTATTTCTAATTATTAATTAAAAACGTGGAAGTTATGATTACAAAAAATGAAGTGTCCAAGGTTTATGATACGGTATTGAGTATCCCTGGAATGAATGAAATGGTGAAGATTGATTTGAGGATTTCACGAAAAAATGTTTTACTGTTGTGCCGTCTTATAGAGCAAGGACTCTTGGCTGAAAAAGATGCCGCAAGTCTGATAGGTATTCTTTCGAATGAAAGTGTCAATGAGCTTAGAAATTTTTCAGACGACTGCCTGCAGAAATCTGGTCTTGTCGAGCTGAACCAAAAGCTTTTGGAATTAAGCGCCGGCCTCAAAGATTGATTTTAAAAATAATTTTTTGTGCTTTACAGATCTGCAAGATTTGTAAAGCACATTTTTTTTGCAGGAAATTGGCTTGATTTTGAAAACTTTTGGCTTGATTTTGTCAACAGTTTTTTTTAGTGAACGATTTAAATTTGTGTAAGCATTTTCAGTAAATGAATTACGATACAAAATTTCAATTATGAAACTACAGGAAAATTATAAGAAGCTGATTATTGAATTGATATGTTTTCTATATGCACTTTTGTTTGTCTATGCCGCGATGAGTAAACTTGTTGATTTTGAAAGGTTTAAGGTGCAGTTGGCACAGTCTCCCGTACTTAGTATTTATGCTGAATGGATTTCCTATTTTGTAATTGGTTTTGAGCTGATTATTTCGGGGATGCTTTTATTTTCGGCTACCAGAATCATCGGTTTGTATGCAGCATTTGTTTTAATGAGCATGTTTACCAGCTATATTTTTATCGTACTTCATTACAGTTCTTTTATACCCTGTTCATGTGGAGGCATCCTGGAGAAAATGAGCTGGAATACCCATTTGATATTTAACTCGCTTTTTGTCATGCTGGCTATCGTTGCAATTATAATTCATAAAAATAAGCGTCAAGATGATTTTCCAATAACAAAAAACAGCAGTAAAATCTGGATTCTATTGGCTTCTGCTATAATGGCTACAACAGCTGTTGTTATCTTATTCCTTTCCTCAGAGCAGGCTATTCATCATAAAAATCCCTTTGTCAGAAGATATCCAAAAAAAGCAATCGAACTTGATAAGACTATTGATCTAAGATGGAATTCCTATTATTTTGCAGGTTATGAAAAAAATATCCTTTATCTGGCAAATTATACAGATCCCCTGCATCTTCTTTCCATTGACAGTGATGGAAAACAAAAGAGGATAAAACTGTATTTAGATTATCGTAACCAATCTTTTAAATCAATAAAAATTGTAGTTCAAGACGGCTGGTTCTACTTGTTTGATGGTACACTGCCGTGCATATACAGAGGAAATACCAAAGATTGGAAATTAACGGCAGAATTGAAAAGAACCCCAAAATTTAGCCTGGCGCAGCCCATGGACAGCGTTACTATTGCATTTCGGAATAACACTGGTAATGACAGAGCGAATGTAATAGGAATTTTTAGTGCAGAAAAAGATACCGTTTTGTATTCGCAAAACCTTCTTACAAGGCAGATTGACGGAATATTTGATACAGACGGCATACTGCTCTACAACCAGAACAGGAAGCAGATCCATTACATTTATTATTATCGCAATGAGTTTATCACAGCTGACCGAAATGGGGAGCTTATGAGAAGAAGCAATACTATTGATACCAATAAACAGGCTAAAATTAAAGTAGCATATCTCAAAAATAATACAGAAAGGCAGATGGCAGCTCCTCCCTTAAAAGTGAACTCGATCAGTGCAGTTAGAAATAATCTTTTGTTCATCAATTCGAAAGTGCCCGGAAGATTTGAAGATGAGAAATTTTGGAAAAAATCTTCAGTAGTAGATGTTTATAATTTGGATAACAATAGTTATGTCCTTAGTTTTTATGTCCAGGAAATTCCAAACCAGAAAATCCAGAACATTTTTGTAACCGATGATCATCTTTATGTTACAGCAGGTACAAATCTGATGGTTTTTAATCTCGGATATTTGTTAAAAAGTGAAATGAAACGCGAATCAGAGCTTAAAACTGACCGCTGAAAAATATATTGGCCGATATCAGGAATTAGATCGAAAACCTGTAGAAAAAAGTAGATCACGTTTAATTTAAATTTATAGTTATGAATACGATATTTTTAAAAAAAATGATGCCATTTGCCATAGTAATGGTGACCGGTACAGCTGGGGCTTTTTTAACCACTTCCATGCAGAAAACTGCCGGTAGTGCTGCTCCTGAAATTGGATATGTTACAGACGATAACAACATCCCTTGTAACAAAGAAGTGGATTGCAGCACAGACTTTAATTTACAACTCTGTCGTGTAAGCTATGCCCCTCCAGGACAACAAGCTAAAGGCAAGGATAATAATTGTGATGAAACGCTTTATCGTCCTTCCAATTGAATCATGTTTAACCAGAAAAGCAATGCAGTTCTTGGAACTGCATTGTTTTTTTGAGATATCAATTTTTATCAATCCATTGCTCGGGTGTTTCATCTTTAAGATAAAACCCAAACCACTGTATTATTTTGCGTGTCAAGTCTCTTTGATTTATGGGATTTGTAATAGTGTGTCCTTCATTTGGAAACAACAGCATTGTGTTTTTTTTGCCAAGTCTGCGAAGTGCCATATGAAATTCTACTGTCTGATGCCAGTCAACATGATTATCTTCCTTTCCTGCATAGGATAGTAGAGGAGTCGTTATATTTTTAACAAATTCAATAGGAGAATTTAGATTATAAATTTCGGGAATTTCAGATGGAGGCTGTATCATTTTCAACTGCCCGTGTATGAAATAATTCATAGTAGGACGGCCAGTGTCCCAGTCTACTGTATGGTAGTAACTTTTAATGTTTGTAATTGCCGCACCTGCTACCGCCGCCGCAAAAATTTTTGTCTGTGTTATGATATAACAAACCTCAAAACCTCCGAAAGAATGCCCCATCAAAGCAATTTTGTCCGGCTTAACAAGTCCTCTGGCGATGATTTCTTTTGTGGCTGAAATTGTATACTTTAAAGCGGAAAGGCCTTCATTCTGTTTTTCGGATATTATATCGGGACAAAGCACAAAATATCCCTGACTGGTTAATACCACAGGATTGAAGCCTGCTTCATTTTCTAAATCCGGTAAAGAGTATTTGTAAAGATTTTGAGTCTGCTTTTCATAGATATTTACAATCATAGGGTATTTTTTATCCGGATTATATGATGCAGGATAGTAAAGCAATGCGCTCATTTTTATTCCATTCTCGTTTTGGAATTGAATTAGTGAGGCGCTTCCCCAATCGTAATCTGCCTGATGCGGACTGCTTTGAAATACAGTACGGGTAACTTTATCCTTTTGGAATATAATTTTTGGAGGTTTGTCAAATCTTTGCTGCTGATAAAACAGTACTTTTCCTTGGTCTGTAGTGTGGAGTTTGTCAATATAACAGCTGTCATAGACAAGGGGTATTTCTCCAGTAATTTTTTTCCATTTAAAAAATCCTGTTCTGCCATCCTCGCCAGTAGCTGTAAGCAAAATTGGATTGGAAAAATTAATTGATTTATATCTATAGCCATCATAGCTTTTCTCAATTTCCGAAAATTTTCCCGGTGCATATATTCTGAATTGGATTTGTTTTTCCCTCCCTCTGGTAAGTCTTTTTAGAGTAAAATTCTCAGGTGAAATTGTCCATATATCATAATTATCATATACTACGAGCTTATTGTCGTTTGCAGTCCATCCAACTGGAGTCAGTATAAAGTTTCTGCTGTTTTTTTGATTGGTCAGCGAAAGGTATTGCGAAATAATTCGGCGGGTAATGTTTGTGCATTTTTTTGAAGCTGTATTATAAATCCAGCAGCTATCATTAAGTATGTAATTTATATATTTACCTTCAGGGGAAGAGATAGGAAGTGGTTCAGATGGACTTATTTTTTTATTTTGAAGCAAGAGTTTTTTTTCCCCTGTCAGCAGATTTAAAATATAAAAATCGCGGGGGGCATCATATTCAAACTGAGGCTCATACTTTTTTGGATCAGAAAGGACTGCATATTTTTCATTGCCGCAAAGCATTACTTTGGATAATTCATCAGAGGTGAGTTCGGAAAACTTTCCCGTTAAAGGGTACCATAAAGCAAGTCTATTTTGCTTTTTAAAACGTAAACTTTTCTGCATAAAAGGGTAGATGTATGTATCGCTGCTTTTCCAAATTTCTACTTTAGATACAGCATCTTCTGTACTGTTAAAAGAATTCTCTTTTTTATGGCTTATTGAAAAAAATACCCGTTGAAAATCATTGCTAATAGTTATAGCATATTCTGCACTTTCATTAATAACTGCTTGAGATGGAAAATTATCTTTCGTCTTTGGATCAAGGACGTAAAGGCTTTTATTCTCCAGTATATAATAATAAAGTTTTTTGTTTTCTGTGCCAGAATTGGGTTCCGTCAAAAAAGATACTGCCCTTTCTTTCTTATCCCATGTCAGCATCTTAAAATTCACAGGTTTTTTCTCATGAATCCATGTGGTTTTAGTTTTTTGCCCTAATTCTAAGACGCCAATCGAACTTAAATTTTGATCTGCAATGGAAAAGAGAATTTTTTTATTGGCAGGCCCATTTTCATGCTGGTAACGTTTTCAATTGTCGATAAAATCTTTCCATTTTGATCAAACACACTAATGGACTGCTTTTTTGTGAGTTGAGATTTTGTCATTACTACTAATCTCTCAGAGTCTGGCGAAGAAAAATAACCAGCAACATTGGCTATTGTTTTTTTGTTGCCATTCTGAAGATCTAGAATATGAATTCTATCAGCATCCTGATAAACAAAACTATTATCTCCCAGAAAATCAGGTTTAGTGCCAAGCGGAAAGGAGTACAGTTTGTTTTTTAATGTATTTTTTACGTATAAGGTATCTTTTCCGTTTTTATAGAACATTGAAAAACCGACCCAGTTTCCATTGCGCGAAGGTTTATGGAATAGAAAATTACCAAATGAATCATAATCTGATGCCGTAAGGCTTTTTTTTTGCAATGCCTGCCCCCGTAGGGGACAGACTACTAATAGCAAAATAAAAAATAAAAATAAAACTGCAGCAGGTACAGCGGTAAAGCCGCCCCTGTTTTTTAGATATGAAATATTCATGTGATGTATCTTTTAATAGCCTTCATTCTGCGGCAGAAGATTTGGATTGAGTTCCAATTCGGTCTGAGGCAGTGGAAATAAGATGTCGGTTGTGTTCCATCCCGGCTTTTGAGCTGATAGAAAGGTGTTTATATCTCCTGAACGTTTAAGGTCAAAAAAGCGATGGGCGTATTCGGTAAAAAGCTCATGTCTGCGCTCTTCGGCTACAGCCTGAAGCAGTTCTTCTTTTGTGGAAATATCCGTACTTGTAAGGCCTGCACGATTTCGTATTTTGTTAAGATCTTCTCTGGCACCGATAATATCGCCCTGCTTTGCACGTGCTTCTGCACGGATGAGATATTGTTCAGCCAGACGCATCACAATTGAATACTCGACAGAAGACGCAGTAGTGCTGTTTTTCTTGTACTTATACGCAAAGTACCACTTAGAGGCACCGCTGGAAACTGAACCCATCCAGTGCGTTTTTCGCAGATCATCCGAAGAAAAGGAATTTACCAGAATGTTGTTCAGACAAACTGTTCTTGGAAGACCGCTGGCAAAAATAAATGCGACCGCTTCATCCGTATTTTTTCCTGAAGCTGAAGGCTGCAGCTGCCAGATTGTTTCTTTTGACTCCTTTAAAAATGCACTATCAATATTTTCAAGTGAAAAAGTTCCAGATTCATTGAGCACGGCAGATGCGCTGTCGGCAGCCTCTGCCCATAAACCAGAATAAAGATATACCCTTGAAAGCAAAGCTCTTACAGTAAACTTAGATGGACGTACCCTTGTACTGCTTAATTCAGCTGTATTTAAATTTACAGCAGCGAGCTGAAGATCAGTCTGAATCAATTTGTAAATTTCTTTAACAGGAAGTTTGCTGACAACAGTATTGATTTTATATTCTGTTGTGGTGACGTATGGGATATCCCCATACAGATTGACCAGATAAAAATGCAGCAGTGCCCTAATAAAAAGAGCTTCCCCTTCAAGCTTTTGTTTATTTGCTGTTGACAGGGATACAGAACTCCTGCTGCCTTCAAGCACGGCATTTGCTGCATATATATTGCTATAGGCTGCTTTCCAGTAATCGTTCACAGAGGAAGTGGAAGGCAGCAGATTATTGGTATAAAAATTTTCAGTAGTACTGAGCGGGTTTCCAAACCATGTCAGTTCATCTCCATAACAGCCTAGCTGGAAAGAGATTCCCACTCCAGAACCGGTCAGTATTCCGGTATCCCTCATTTTGGAGTAAATACTGGTCAAAGCGGCATCTGCGGTCTGATTATCTTCAAAAACACTTTCTTTGGTCAGCTGGTTCTCCGGCAAATCAATATCTAAAAAAGAATCGCAGGAAACAATTAGAAATGCCAATGACAGTACCAATTTATTCATGGATATTCTAGAGTCCCTTGTGAATGAGTTTGTGACTATTTTTTTCATGGTCTATTTTTTAAAAAGTTAGCTGTATGCCAAAAGTCATTATTTTTAATGGCGGAAGAAATCCTGTGCTTATGAATTCGGGATCTCCATCTTTGTATTTGGTAAAGGTGAGCAGGTTCTGGCCCTGGGCAAACAGTCTGCACTGAGTCTTAAATCCTGTCAGCGGAAGATCATAGGATAATGAAATATTTTTAAGCCTTATGAAGGAGGCATCACTTACTGCTGCCGTGCTTTCACTAAATCGTGATCCTGCAGTTACCGCGGCTGCGTTATATCCGGCAGTAAAAATCTGGTAAGAAGCTGTATCTCCGGGATTCTGCCAGCTGTCTTTCAGTTTCTCTGGCTGGTTATACATCTGTCCTGCAGTGGCCTACCCGGATAATTGTAGTTTTTCTGGCTAGCAAATTGAAACAAAAAATCAAGCTTTATGCCTTTATAGCTCAGCTGATTCTGAAGCCCGCCGAAATATTCCGGATTCAGGTCACAGATGATCTGCTTATCACCAGCGGCTGTTATTTTACCGTCGTTATTCAGATCATTAAACTGATAGATGCCAGTGAGGGGATCAATGCCTTTATAGTCGTATAAAAGAACAATGTTCAATGGTTTATTAATGCGGTATCTCTGGCTGTAGGTTGACCCTTCAAGCCCCGGAAAACTAAGCAGTTTGTTTTTTGAAAAGCTGATATTCAGATTTGAAATCCATTGAAAAGCTCCCTTGTTTAGATTTACAGTACGAAGCGTAAATTCTAAACCGGAGTTTTCCACTTCGGCATCAAGGTTTGACTGAAGGCTCTGAAAGCCTGTAGTTGAAGCCATTGGTATACCTACCAGCTGATTAGAAGATCGATTTCTGTACCAGGCAGCCGTCAAAAAAAGCTTATCCTGTAGAAAACCAGTTTCAATTGCTGCTTCCAGTTTTCTATTGGTTTCCCATGCAAAATTCGGGTTATAGAGGCTCGTTGGCTGTAAACCTACATTTCCATTGTATAAGACTCCTGATACAGAATAAGTATCAAGGAATTTGTAATCACCGATTTGATCGCTGCCGGTTGTTCCGTAGCTGGCTCTTAATTTACCAAATGAGAGCCAATGGAGACCTTTGGCAAAGTTCTCTTTTGAAAAAAGCCAAGCAGCTCCTGCGGCTCCAAAAAAGGCAAACTGATTTCCCGAACCAAAACGGCTGGAACCATCGCGACGTGCCGTAAGGTTTAAAATATAACGTTCTTTATAGTTATAATTGGCTCTTCCAAAGAATGCCTGATATTTGTACAGGGTCTCGGTATCTGCAACTGCACGTACTGTGGTAGCAGAAGAGAGGTTATAAATTAGGCTATTGGATGGGAATCCTGTCCCGGACTGTACAAGCTGATCTGTTGACTGGTTCTGAAAAGTAGCTCCAAGGAGAAGTTCCAGTTTTCCTGCACTGAGATTTGAGTTCCAAGCGAGCTGCGGTTCCACAATCCATGAATTCCGGCTGGTATTGTTCAGAAATAGTGTAGAGTACGAACTATTGTAATTAAGTTTAGGGTCATATACTGTAGAAGGCGAAATCCTTGTTTCGGTATGACGCAGATCGCTGTACCCAAAACTGCTTTTTATTAGAAGCTTCTCTGTTATTTCATAAGTAAGTACCGTATTGGCAAGGAAATCATAGCTTTTGGATTCGAATTTTGCCAGTAGATTAGCAAGCGGGTTCTGCCATGTACTGCCTTCCCAATTGAGGCTTCCATCCTTATTGTACAAAGCAGGAGCGTTTGGAGCCAATGTCTGTGCTACAATAGTAAGATCCGAAGACGGCTGGTCATTATCCTGAACTGTATATCCTGTTGAGAATTGTATTTTGAATTTCTGATTTTCTGACCGGTGGTTCAGACTAAACTGTGAACCGCCTTTTTTATACAGGAAATCACCGGGATAAACGGTAGTTTCAGTATGATAGTTTCCGCTGAGAAGAAAATTGGTATTTTGTGATCCTCCAGAAACTGTACCCTGAAGATCTGTAAAAACAGAAGTGCCTCCAAGCAGCTCTTTCTGCCAGTCCGTATATCGGTTCTGATCCCATTTTCCATTAATATCATAGGCAGAGGCAGGATAGGTTGTTATACCGTCATTGGCATAAGCCTGACGGCGCATTGCTAAATACTGGGAAGTATCCATTAGTTTTATAAATTTGGTAACACTCCCGGTTCCTGTGGTCGCATTTACCGTAAATGTCGTTTTTCCGCTTTTTCCTTTTTTTGTAGTAATCAGCACAACACCGTTTGCACCACGTGAACCATAAATAGAGGTTGCATCGGCATCTTTAAGCACTTCTATGCTCTCGATCTGGTCCGGATTGATTCCGTTAAGAGGGCTGGTCAATGTTGGGAAAAGAGTCGCGGTCTGACCGTGACCGACAGTGTCAGAGGAATAGGGCACGCCGTCTATAACATATAGGGGAGCATTTCCTTCAGCCCGCAGACTGTTTTGACCTCTTATTTTTATATCAAAATCTCCGCCGGGCACTCCCGTTGTCTGCGTGATGGAAACCCCTGCCATACGACCCTGCATGGCGGCAAGGAAATTGGTTACCGGCTGTATTTCAATATCCTTGGAAGTAATACGGGCAATGCTTCCCGTGCGTTCGCTTTCCTTTACAGAATAATAACCGGCATTCACCCTGACTTCCTGCAGGGTAGTAGTATCGTATTCCAGCTTAATATCAATTTTATTTCTTCCGTTAACTGGAACCAGTTTCGTTTTGAATCCTATAAAAGATACCATTAGTGTATCGCTGGAAGAAACTGCAATGGAATATTGACCATTGTAATCTGTGATTACGGCATTATTTCCCCGTCCCTTTATAGCAACGGTGACACCGGGAAGGGGAGCAGTTCCATCACTGACGGTTCCATGAACCTGATGCTGCTGATAAGAGAAAGTGAAATGCCGATTCGAATTTCCGGCGATTGATGATGAGAAAGACAGCAGTATGCCAGCAAAAAATAGGCAATAAAGCGCTTTCCCATCCTTGTAAAATGAAAAATAATTCATAATATTGGGATTGGTTAGTTAAATATGATTTGATTAGCTATAAGTCCTCTGTTACAAGTTGATCGCTTTGCAGGGGGCTTTTAACATTAAATAATCAATAGAGATTGAAAATATGTTTTGGGTTTATTGCATATTCTAGATAGTTTAAGTTAGACGTATAATTTTGCAATACAAAAATTGTAGATTTGCTAGAATCGTGAAGAGTTTCGGAAAATAAAAAAAAGGCGTAGAACTCAGCTTATTGCCTTAGAGGTACTGGTATACCGTTGCAACAATAAGTGAGCCCACGCCAGAAGACGTGAGCATCTTACTTATCATCTCGTTGCAAAAATTACCAGTTTTCTAAGGCGAGATTCAAAGCGAATGCTTCAAATATTTTTTATGAAGGATCGCAAAAATAATATATTTAAAATAATATATTGTCGTAAAGATAAAAAATAAAATGACAAATATGTCATTGTTTGTGATTTTTTTTCTTGGTTGCTTTGATATACTATGGGACAAGTTAAAAATGACAAACTACTTATTGCTGTAAAGCTAGTTCTCAAAGAGCTACGTTTAAAGACTGGTTTGACCCAAGAACAAGTATCTAATGATATTAAGGCAAATAAAAATTTGTCTATACATATAGCAAGAAACGAGTCTGCTAATTTGAATATTACCATTAGCACGCTTTATGAATTATGCGATTACTACCAAATATCAGTTTCAGATTTTTTTACTAGAGTTGAAGAGTTGGATAAAGAGTTAAAAATTAAAAAATAATTAGTATCCTAAGTCTTTTTACAATTTTCTTTTGCAAATATTTAAATACCTAATTGCATTTCATTTTTTAATGTTATTAAAATTTAAAAAATGTTTATATTTATTTTAGCTACACTTACTAACTAAAAAAAATTACTTTTGTATGGAAGCAAAATAAACGAGAAAAACTTGTGATTAAAAATAAAACAAAACCATTTTTGAAATGGGCAGGTGGTAAAACACAAATGCTAGATGAACTTACTAACTATATTCCAGAAAAATACAACAAATACATAGAACCATTTCTTGGCGGAGGTGCCATGTTCTTTTATATTCAACCAAAAAATGCAATTTTATCTGATTTGAATCCAGAACTTATTAATTGTTATATCACAGTTAGAGATCGTGTAGAAGAGTTGATAATTGCTCTGAAAAAATATTCTAATGATGAAGAGTTGTTTTATAAGATCAGGTCTCTTAAAGTGGAAAATCTTAATGAATTAGATAGGGCTGCTAGGTTTATTTTTCTCAACAAAACATGCTTTAATGGACTTTATAGAGAGAATAAGAAAGGAGAATTTAATGTCCCTTATGGTAAAAATAAAAATGTAAACATTGCAAATGTAGATGTTCTACGTAATGCTAGTTTAGCACTTGCTAATGCAAAAATAATCTGTGCCGATTACAAATATACTTTAAGAAGATATTCGGAAAAAGATGATTTTGTATTTTTGGATCCTCCATATGATGCAGTAAATGCTACTTCTGATTTCCAAAGGTATACAAAACATTCATTTTATGATGATGATCAAATCAACTTAAGAAATGAAGTAAACAGACTTGTGAAATTTGGTGTAAAAGTTTTGTCTACAAATTCTAATACCGATTTTATTAATGAACTTTATAGTGTTTATAATAGAGATGTTATAGAAACTAAAAGAATGATAAGTAGTAAAGTAGATAAACGTACAGGACAAGATTTAATAATTCATTCACTTTCGTCGAAAAAAAAAGTCAATACTGCTGATGAGCTATTAGAAAATTTTCCCGGAACACGGTATATGGGGAGTAAATACAAAATACTACATTTTTTATGGGATTCTATAAAAGGTTATGATTTTGATAATGTATTAGATGCGTTTTCAGGAAGTGGTTGTGTTTCATATATGTTAAAACAAAAAGGAATTGAAGTTTACAGTAATGACTTTATGACTTTTTCTTCAAATATTACAAAATCGTTAATAGAAAATTCTAACGTTAAACTAACTGACAAGGATTTAGATTTTCTATTGTCTAAAAATAAAAATTCTAAAAATTTTATTTTAAATACATTTGGAGGTTTATACTTTAATGATGAAGACAATAGATTTTTAGACAATTTACTTGAGAATATTAATCTTATAGAAGACGAATTGAAAAAGTCTATTGCATTCTCTTCTATAAGCAGAGCGTGTATGAAAAAAAGAGCAAGAGGTATATTTACATATGTAGGACAAAGATATGATGATGGACGTCGTGATTTACAACTTTCTCTTGAGGAACATTTTATAGAAAATGTTGAAAATTTCAATCAAGCAATTTTTGACAATGGAAGAAAAAATAAATCTTTCAATTCTGACATTTTCGAATTAGATATTAAAGCTGATCTTGTATATTTTGACCCGCCATATTTAACTTCTAACTCAGATAATGATTACGTGAGGAGATATCATTTTGTAGAAGGATTATCTAAGAATTGGAGAGGAGTTGAAATACAGCATGAAACAAAAACTAAGAAATTTAAAAAATATCCATCTCCATTTGATTCGAAAAATACTGTAAATGAAGCTTTAGACAGAATGTTTAATTTGCACAAAAACAGTATATTAGTGGTGTCTTATTCTTCAAATTCGATTCCAACAAAAGAAGAAATGATTCAACTTTTAAAAAAGTATAAAAGTAAAGTGGAATTAAAAGAGATAGATTATAGTTACTCAATTGGTAATCAAAATAAAAATATAGGAAATAACGCCAATAAAGTTAAAGAATATTTATTTATAGCTAGTTAAAAATGAGAATATCGATTACACAAGTACCACAAGCGGATGAATTAAATAAAGTGATCAATACTGTTGAAGCAATATATAATGGCTGTATTACTGACTTACAAATTGCCGATTATGTGGGTTTTACAGACAGACAAGGGAGGTATTATAGACTTGCTGCTGAGATTTTAGGATTAGTTGAAAATAACAAAAACAACGCAAATCTTACACCGCTTGGAACAGAGCTTATAGTTCTCGATGATCAACATAGACAGAAAAAAATTCGAACAATTTTAAAAGAAAATGAGTTATTTAAAAATGTATTGAAATTTATTGAAAGCTCAAATGAGGGAAAAAAACGAAACGAGATTTTAAACTATCTAGGAAATTTAATTGAAGGGGCTGAATCAACAATAGCGCGAAGATTATTTACAATTATTAACTGGCTTTTAAGCTCAGATCTTATTGTGCTCGATATTATAGAGTTGGGCGAAAACGAAAAAGAAACAGTTTATAAAGTTAATGAAGAACTCGAGGAAGATGATTTCATAGAAGATTCTGATTTTAAAGATAGTATTTATCCGGCAAGTTATAATAATGATGACGAACTTGACATTAAAGAAGTTCACATGCAGGTTGTAACTCTTTTGAGAAGAAATGAACAAGATAAAATTGTTATTCCTCCTTTTCAAAGAAATCAGGTTTGGAAGCAGCAACAGAAAAGTAGGTTTATAGAATCATTAATTTTAAATATTCCCATTCCACCTTTTTATATTAGTCAGGATCTGGAAGGTAAAATGATAATTGTTGATGGATTACAGAGATCATCAGCAATTTTTGATTTTCTAAATGGAAAATATGCATTAGTAGGTCTTGAGGCTCTACCATCTTTGAATGGCAAACACTATTCAGAATTAGATGAATTACAAGCCAGAATTGAGGATTGTGAACTATTACTATATATTCTTAAACCTTCCGTACCATTATCAATAGTTTATGATATTTTTAATCGCATAAATTCTAACGGAACGCCATTAACAAGACAAGAAATTAGAAATTGTATATATATAGGCAAAGCCACAAACTTATTGAAAGAACTTTCTGAGAAAGATGAATTTAAGATGGCTATTGACAAAGGAATACCTTCTTTAAGAATGAAAGATAGAGAAGCTATTTTACGTTTTTTTGCCTTTTCGGAAGCCAGTGCACAAGAGGATTATAAAGGAGATCTTGATGACTTTTTGGGTAAAACGATGAGGAAAATTAATAGAATGTCGGATGCTGAAATTAATTCTTTGTCAGATAGATTTTTTAGAGTAATGAAATTAACATTTGATTTTTTTGGATATACTAATTTTAGACTTCCGACTCAAAATAGTCGTGGTAGAATTAATATAGCTTTGATGGAATGTATTTCGGTTTATTTTGATAAAAAAAGTGACAAAGAGCTACTATATAGGAAGTTGAAAATTGTAGAAAATTATAATAATATTCTTTTGCAAGATCATTCATTTAGAGAATCGATAAGAATTTCCACTGGTAGCGTAAGTAATGTGAAAATAAGATATAATAAAACATTTGAAATATTAGACAAATAATGATAAAGCAAGTATCAATAGACAATTTTAAATTATACAAGGAGGATGTAAAAATTCCTTTGTCAAATTTGAATCTGTTTACAGGAATTAATGGTAGAGGAAAATCTACTGTTTTACAAGTTTTTTTACTTTTAAGTCAATCTGCTTTTTCTAATAGAGCGACAAACAGAATATTTCTGAATGGTGAAAATGTCAATCTTGGAAGTTTTGATGATGTGAAAAATAAAGAAGTTTCATTTTCTGAAAAAATTCATTTTGGATTTGAATTTGATAATTTTTCAATTGATTACTATTTATATAATAATTCTACAGATGCTTCTGAAGTTTACATAGACGAGATTAAAACCAAATGTGACAAAACGGAGTTGGTCTTAAAAAGAATAGACGAATGGTATAAAGCGAACTTAAATTCAAAAAATGTAATAAACGGAGCAGGAACAGCTTTGCAGTATCCGCTATTTGATTTATTTATTAGTGACGCAACTATTGAACAATATTTTAAGGCAACAAATATCTCAGAGATAAAGTCAGGAATTAATTTAGTAGGTATTCATTATGTTTCTGCAGATAGAATTGGACCAAAGAATTATTATGAAAACAAATCATTAAGTCATTTTGTTAGTGTAGGAGCATTAGGAGAAAATACTGTAAATGTATTACATCATAAAGGAAGTGATAAAGTTAATGAGATAATGCTTACTCAATATTCAAAATTGTTTAGGGAAAACATTGAAGAACTAAGCTGGACGATACTTGATAATACTAATTATTGGATTAACAAAATTTTTCAAGGTGCTAGTATAGATATTACTAATATTAAAGGAGAAGATTTAATTAAGCTTCGTATTAATTCAGACGGAAAAAGTTCATACTTTAAACCTACGAATGTAGGATATGGGTTTACTTATTCTCTTCCAATTATAGTTGCTGGATTGATAGCTAAACCAGGAGAAATTCTTATAGTTGAAAACCCAGAAGCGCATTTACACCCTTATGCCCAATCTATATTAGCAAAATTTTTAAGTTTAATTTCGCTATGTGGAGTTCAAGTACTAGTTGAAACGCATAGTGAGCATATTTTAAATGGATTTAGAATTGCAATAAAAGATAGTATAATTAAACCTAACTCTACAAACGTTTTGTATTTCGATCATAAAAATGTCGATTTCTTCGAGAAAATTATCATTGATGAAGACGGTGGTGTCGATCGTTGGCCAACTGATTTTTTTGATCAAGCAGTGAAAGATTTGAATTACTTATTAGGGATATAGTTATGGAGCTGTTTATTAATGAATCCTCGCTGCATGGTCAATATAATGATAATAATCAATTTTTCAAAGCTTTTAAAATATTTCTTTCATCTCTGAACAAAATATCTGAAATTAAGAATCATAAAGAAATTTTTAAAAGTGATTATTTTTTCTATTTTTCCGGTATCGAAGGCATTTTTCTCGAATCTTTGATAAAAAGCAATCCAGCGTTAAATCAAACTTTTGCTCAGAATTTACAATTACTTAATCCTAAAAGCTGGCAAAAAAATCAAATACACATTGGCGATTGCAGTTACGAATTTAATAAAGAAAATTTTGTTGGTACAACGGTTGCAGAAATTTCAGAAAGATCTTTAGTGACCAAAGATTTTTTTGGTTTTCTTTTGAATTTTAGTGAGTCAAAGTTTGGGAGTAATGATAATATAAATGTTCTAAAAAATAGGGAAGAAAAGATATTTATTGACTCTGTAGTTTCTTCTGAAGATATAGAGAACTGGCTTATAAATAGAGGGTTTATTATTCCTGCTGAAATATATGATGAAAATTCAAGAAACCCTCCGACAGATTATCAGACCGTTTTAAAAGATAATTTAATTTTTGAAAAGACAAATTATCCTAAAAATAATGGACGTACAGTATATAGGAAGAAGGATTCAAGTGAGCTTTGGGTAGTAGATAGTGCATCAAAACATGCTGGCTCGAAAGCACACATAGAGGTATTTGACGAAGGAACAAGAAAACACTTAGGAACATCTTTATATAATGTTGTAAAATTAAATACAGATTTTAAAGTTGATAATCGAAAAATAGATTTAGGGTAGTATTGACTTATATATTTACACTAAGTTTATTCTACTTATTAATTTCAGCAATAAAAAAATTTACAGGCATTTCAGTCCTTGTTTTAAATGCATTTACAAACTGCTGCGTACTACTAAATCCAGCTTCAAGAGCTAGCGCAGAATTAGTATAGTTGCGAGCCAGTTTATTTTCTTTTAGCATTGAAATAATGAAATCAATTTTCAAATCATTGATGTATTCAACAAACCGTTTATCTTTATAATGTGATATTATTTTATATAAGTATTTTGAATTCGTGTGAAGCATAGTTGCAACGGCTGTCAATCGAACGTCTTTGGCTAGAAATTTCTTCTCTGATTCAAACTTTTCAAGTTCTTTCAATACAAAAGCGATAGTTTCTGCTGGAATGTCCAAAACTTCTGCTTTTTCTTTTTTTAGTTTTGAGGTTGGTTTATCTAATGAAGCAGGACTTAGCATAACTTCGTCGAACTTCTTTTTATAAAACTTTTTGTTTTTATGATAACGATAGGTTAGGAACACTGAGAAAGTAAAAAGTATTAGAATGATTGAGATTAAAATAACATCATAATATTTCTCCTTTTTAAGCTGTTTATGGATTTTTTCCCTCTCAAGAAGCAGTTCTTTGGTATCGTACTGTTTATGGATTTTTGTAATTAGATATTTATTGGTTTCATTTAGCAATGAATCGGCATTTAATAATTGATCAACATATAAAAGCTGGTTTTTTAGGTCTTTTTTACCTTTGTAGTAATTAATCAATATTTCGTAGACCTCACGAATATCAGGCCGCATATAATTTTTCTCCTTAAAAGTTTTGTCAACTTTTAAAAAAAAGGGCAGGGCTTTCTCTTTTTTATTGACTTGCAATAACTTTTGCCGATGAAAAAATTGCCCACGGCCTCATTTGCGAAATCCTTATTTTCGTGGATACTATCAAGAGAAGATTCTATGTTGGATATTGCAGCACCATAATTTTTTTTAAAATATAAATTGATCCCTTCTGAGTGCTTGAAATAAGGAATCATTTCCAAATTTTTTAGTCTTTCGCTCTCAGAAATTCCCTTCTTATTAATTTCTGAGCATAATCCATAATTCCCAATTTTGTTATTAAGGACGCCAAGTGAATGAAGGCAATTCAAATAGGCTCTTGTATCTTCTTTTTTATAATATTCTAAACAATCCCGAAACAGTGAAATTGCCTCATCATAAAAGCCCAAGAAGTATTTGATCTGCGCCATATGATATTTCACCTTATTATGTTGGTATTTATCATCAGTTAGGGAGATGTAACTATTTGCTGTAATGTAATTATCGAAAGCACTTTCATATTTTTTTTGTCCATAAAACACAATCCCTTTTGAAAGGTACGCAGATCCTATTAAAGCATCATCTGTACTTTTTTTTGCTGCATAGACCATACTATCTGCATAAATAACTCTGATTTTATCAGGAGACTGATGCATTATGTTTTGGTACGCATAGACAACTTCCTCCCAGTTTTTTTCATTAATAGCTCTGTTAAGATAGGTGTATAAATACGGCGCAGCCTTGGAACTGTCTTTTCTAAAGCCGTATATCTTATCATCCAGATAAGTATAACTTTTATTTTTAAGGGAGTCAGGAACTCTAAAAGAGTTTTTCTGACTGAAACTAGAATTAGAAGAACACAGTATAGACAATAGGATTAAAAATTGTTTCATATGTTAACGTATGTAGGGGAGATATTTCTTTCGACAGAATTGATCCTGAAAAATAGTTGTCACTAGAGGATAATCTCATAAAAAGCAAACTTCAAATGTAAACTAAATAATTGAATTGTAGGTAATTATGTATGTTTAAAAGTAATATGGAATTCATGGAATTCCATACTATAAATTCATGGAAACCCATAGATATAGGCTTGTGGGAGGATTTTTATCGAAATAGATTTGCTTCGAATTCAAAGGCAAAATGTCTAGCAGGGCGCTGGATAAAAGTTCTGCCAATCCGGATGAAAAGAACTGAGGAACTATTCTCATTTACTTTCAAAACAATTTAATCATGAAAAGTTTATTATTATGCATTGCAATTTCATTTTCAATGTTTTCTTGTACAAATGACCAAGAATCAGCAACTGAATTATCCAAAGATTTTAAACACGAATCTAGTTTTAAAGTGACAGATGTAGCAAATCCAAACAACCCATTTGATCAAATCGGATTGGATTATTATAATCATTTAAAAAATTTTGAGTTGGAAAACGGTACAGTAAAGAGCCAATCACAACTTCTTGAACAATTGCTCTATTTGACCGATAGAGCAGACAAAAAACGTAAAACAAATAAAAGTGTTATTACTATTACACCTGAAATGATAGCGGTAATACTTGCTGACCCTCAAAATAAATTAATTGAGCTTATTGATAATGCATCTATAAGTATTTCGCTTAAAAGTAATTTGACTGCTTTCGTTGGTGAGCTAGTTGATAAACAAAATGATGATTACGACGATGTTTATAACTACATCATTGATTATGAAGACAGCGTTATTTCAGATTCTTTACTAGTAGAGGAGGAAAAAGATACGATTTTGAAGGTTTCTGCCATATCAAGATACTCATTGTATGCAGAAGCGCGTAAGCGAGACAGAGATTGGGAAACTTCTGTAACCAATAAGCCGTCTAAAGAAACTGATCTCAAAGTAAATGAGATTACACTGGCAACACTAGCTGTTATTTTCAATAATCTCTACTAAAGAATTATGTTAAGATCTCTTAATATGAAACTGCAGCTTTTTTATATTCATGTCTGATCTTAATTAATCTGGCAAGCCTCTATTTCATCATAGCTCTGTTCAGATATGATGAAATAGAGCGCCTGCTTCGATCTGCACAGGAGGGTGCAATATCTGTCCGAATCCTGGCTTACCTGTTTTTCATTACCTGTCTGCTTAATCTATATTTATTGTCTTATCTCATGATTAGGATAAGATTTAAGGATTAACAAAAAAGCATCAAACAACTAATCAAGATGATAAAAGATCTCATTAATACTGAATTAAAAAACCTTCCAATAGAAGGGCTAGATGTCCACATTATAAAAAAGTATGAAAAAATAACTTTAAACGATGAATTGTTTAAAGCTGAAAATTTATCGATTTTATTGATTCGATCGGGTAATTTAAAAATTAAGCTTAGGGAAATAACACAAGACTTAACATCTCATGACCTTATTGTTATCCCAAAAGACTCCTATTGCACTTTTTTAGAAGTTCGTGATAATGTACAGCTCTATGTAATATTGTTTTCGTCGGATTTTGTATGTAAGAACTGTCTTAAAAAAGATTTACTAGACTCCTTGTATTTTTTTATAACTAAAGAACCTCTTAAAATTGCATTGGAAGAGAAGGAATATCAGGTTTTGTCACTCATTTACAAGCTTATTTATTATGTAAATCTAGATGTTACTCGAAATGGCAACGAGAGCGATCTGCCTCGAATAAGTTTAAATTTATTTCTCTACGAACTTAAACTAATTTATTCGAAACATTCGGCAAATACAGTAATCAGTTTTAACAGAAAAGAAAATCTTGTGATGCAGTTCTTAACAATTTTGTCAATACATTATAAAAAACAGCATTATGTCAAGTTTTATGCTGGCGCATTGTTTGTTACTGCCGGATATTTAGATAAAGTAGTAAAAGAAATTACCGGAAAAAGCCCTAAAAGTTTAATAATCGATTCACTAATTAGCGAAGCAAAGATCTTACTAGAAAATCCTCATTTTACAATTGCTGAAATAACGCAGGAAATGGAGTTTAGCAGTGTTTCAGTATTTAGTAATTTTTTTAAAAAACATACCTCGACCTCCCCATCTATTTACCGCTCGAAATCTACGGAAGGATTTACTGCTCTATAGTTTTCGTTGTCTTGCCTACATTAAACAAGTGTACTATGAATACTATATATCCTTTAGAATGGTTAGATTATGTTATACTGCAAATCCTAAATCCAAATAAATCAGATGTTACCCTTTTAACTAAAACAGATGTAACATTAATTACAGACAATGTTTTAAAAGAAGCAAATCGCATTCAGGTTCGCATGAAGAATGAAATTTTTTCATTAGTTAAAAAGAGGCAGATACGTTTGCAGGTGCGCAAGTACCATTCTAATTTAATATATCTTCTTGATAGTGCAGTTGAAAACCAACAGTGCAAGGAACTACAAAAAAATGACTTGACGAAAGTTATGGAAATTATCATAAGTACTCTTGATGAACTTCTCTCTTTTGTAGAAAGTAGATTTTCTAATTTTCTAAGTCTTGATGAAAGAGTACCCATAACGTATCTTGTTGTAACAAGAAAAGACTTGATGCATAGAATAAATATGTTAGAAAAATTGTTTTTGCACAAAGAACAGGATAACAGGAAAGTTGCTATTGTTAAAGATGAACTATCTGAATCAGCTAAAATTTCACATAATAAAGCTTCTTTTAGACAAATCTTCTATGAACGCCAGCTTATAAATCGACTATTGGAAACATCATACATTAATCAATCCTCATCAATATTTTCAATATTGGATAAAGTATTGATTGAAGTTAATTTCAACAGCAAGAAATATATAGATTTCCTTATCGACGAATTATCTGAAAATACAATTTTTATAGAAGACCCAATTGAAAGACTGAAATCGCTTATGGAATATTCTAAGGAATTAAATCAGCTATATTCTAATGAGAATGTAACTTTTAATCCTGCGACAAAAAACATTAAAAGTATTCTATTGGACTGGTTTAGTTATGAAATTACACACCTTGAGAGACAGATTAATGTAGGATATTTAGTTCCAGAGCAAATAGGCAAATCTAATGACAAAGTAGAATGCAATCTTTCAACAGATCAGATGGCGTTGATTTTACGAGCAAGTGATGAATCCAGGGTCATAAAAGCACGATCAATGAACTTGGTTTTTAAAACTATTGTGCCTTTTTTATCTACGCCTTTCAAAAAAAATCTTTCATATCAATCTGTACGAAGTAAATCTTATAATGCGGAAGACAGAGATAAGGAGATTGCTATCGAAACGCTTAAAAAAATTATTGAAAAGATTAAGACATACTGAATAATCATTACAAGTAACAAAACTTAGTATTAACGACAAATTACTAAACATTATAGATCATGACATTAATAGCAATATTTTTCCCGTCACTTTCCTTTTTCTTAAGGGGCAAGATTTTTACAGCAATCATTTGTCTCATTCTGCAGATTACTTTGATTGGCTGGATACCAGCGGCAATCTGGGCGGTTTTATCGCTTCAGAATTCAAGAGCTGACAAACGAAATTCCAAATTAATTAAAGCTATGCATTCGAAATAAAATCGACTAATCTTTTTTGAAAGGCTTCTGTAGTTACATTAACCGCAGAAGCCTTTTTTATTTATTAGGGCGAATATATAATTTTTATCTGCTTCGTACCAACAAAATCAGGGGGTACAAGAGGGTACAAGAAAAGTTGTACTTGTAGAAGCCTTATTGTAGTCGTTCCTTTGACATGTAAAAATAAATCATATCTCTAAAGATTTTGATTTGAGTAGATGAATGTTGAATGATAAATGAAGAAGACTATGTTTACAAATGTTTCATGGGGCAGCTACCTTACTGTCATAGGTGTAATTTTAGTACTATGGTATCTAGTAGTACTGCTTAAATTCTATAAAGGTGATTTAAAGGAATTTTTCTCTAGCGAAAAAAGAAACTGCCAGTTTAAAAAATCTGCAAATTCTACATCTTTGCTACAAAGAAAAACTCACACAGGTTTGTCATCATCTTTTTTGGAATCTTTTGACACGTTAGATGATGCAGAAGAACTTTCCTCCAGAATACTTCAAGCTGTGAAGGAGAGTGCCGAGAAAAACTTATTAAAAGAACAATTCCAAAATTACCTGCGAATGGTTCTTGAAGAATATCCTTATGTGAAGATCTCTTCACTGCGTGAAGATATAAACTACTTAATAGTCTCCGAAAGCGAAAAGCACCCTCAGTTTTCTTTAACGTTTGCCGAAGCGGACCTGCTGTGGGAGGAGACTATTTCTTAAAACTCAGCGGAGGAATAATCCCTGTTCTCTCTGGTGCGGTATGGCTTTGTGTGACAAGATGATAGAGCTGTAACGGCGGTGTTCCTCTGCTTTTTAACTATAAATAATTTTTAAAATGATGTGTGATGAAAAAATGTTGGTGGAAGTTAAAGGAATTAAATGAAGAAAAAGTATTGTCCTATTGCATCTTGGTATTACTGCTAGTGTATGAAACTAAAATTCATGCACAAGATGGCGTAGCAGGAATTAACGAAGCAAATCAGAAAGTAAGAAGCTATTTTGATGCCGGTACGGAGCTGATGTATGCAGTAGGCGCAATTCTTGGCCTTATTGGGGCTGTGAAAGTTTATCAAAAGTGGAATGCCGGTGATCCTGATACCGGAAAAGTAGCTGCCGCCTGGTTTGGCAGCTGTGTATTTCTTGTTGTGGTGGCTACTGTTATCAAATCTTTTTTCGGAGTCTAATGAACAGTGTGTATCAGATTAATAAGGGAATCAATCAAAGTATTGAATTTAAGGGCCTCAAAGCGCAATACATCTGGTACCTAGGTGGTGGAGTTGTATGTCTTATGATACTGTTTGCAATTCTCTATATCGTAGGTGTTCCTTCTTTGACATGTGTAGGTATTATTGGTGCGGCAGGTGGATTTATGGTTTTTAAAATCTATAGGATGAGCAATCAATACGGCGAATATGGAATGATGAAAGCACTTGCAAGAAAACAGATTCCAAAATTTTTAAATGTAAAGAGTAGGAAAGTTTTTGTAAAGATATAGCTGTAGAGCGTTAATTATAAAAATAAAGAGAGATGGGGAAGAGGATGGAAGATCTATTGCCAATTATGGCTGTAGAACATGATTGCATATTATCAAAGCAGGGAGATGTCACGGTGGTGTTTAAGGCGGAGCTTCCCGAAATTTTTACGCTCTCGGACCGAAGAGTATGAAGCCTTTCACCAGTCTTGGATAAAGGCATTGAAATTGCTGCCCAAACACTGCATTTTTCACAAACAGGATTGGTTTCTAGAAAAGAAACATGTGGCGGACTTTTCAAGCGATGACAGCAGTTTTTTGACAAGTAGCAGTGAGCGCTTTTTTAATGAAAGACCTTTTCTAGATCATACCTGCTATATCATGCTTACTAAGAAACCGGCAGGGAGGAAAAATTCCAGTTCTTTATTTTCAAGTCTTTTGAGGGATACATTGGTGCCTCAAGAAACATTGAACCCTCAAATACTGCAGGATTTCATTGACTGTACGGGACAGTTTCGCAGGGTTATGGAAGACAGCGGATTTATAAAGCTTGAGCGTCTCAAAAACAAGTCGCTTAAAAGTGAAAGCAGAAAGATCGGTATTATTGAGCGGTACAGTCTTTTATCAGAGAAAGAAGATTCTTTTGTTTTTAACGACATAGTTTTTGATGAAGGGCTAAAGGTTGGGGACAAATACTGCCAGTTGTTTACTTTAGGTGATGCAGCAGACCTGCCCGGTTTATGCGGCTCGAGGATTAATTTTGACCGTTATTCGACCGATAAAACAAAATTCAGCATTGGTTTTGCATCTACACTGGGACAGCTGTTGTCCTGCAATCATATTTATAATCAGTATCTGTTTATTGAAGATGCGCAGAAAACAATTCAGAAACTAGAGAGTAAAAGATTGAGGCTTCAGTCGCTGTCTGCCTACAGCAGGGAGAACATGATTGCCAGAGATGCTACTAATGATTTTCTTAATGAAGCTATATCCCAGCAGAGACTGCCTGTAAAAGCACATTTTAATGTCCTTGCCTGGAGTGCAGATAAAGAAGAACTAAAAGATATTAAAAACAAAGTATCATCAGCATTGGCTCAGATGGATGCGGTTGCAAAGCAGGAAACTATAGGTGCACCGCAGATTTATTGGGCAGGAATGCCAGGGAATGCCGCAGATTTTCCAATGAATGACACTTTCGACACTTTTACAGAACAGGCTGTATGCTTCCTGAATATGGAAACTGGCTACAGATCATCTCTTAGTCCATGCGGAATAAGGCTAGGAGACAGGCTGACGGGAAAACCGGTTCATGTGGATATAAGCGACGAGCCTGTAAAAATGGGAATCTGCACCAATCGGAACAAATTCATTTTAGGGCCTTCAGGAAGCGGTAAATCTTTTTTCACCAACCATATGGTAAGAAGTTATTACGAGCATGGTACACATATTGTTCTGGTAGATGTCGGGCATAGTTATAAGGGGCTTTGCGATATGGTTGGCGGCTATTATTTCACCTACGATGAAAAGAATCCGATTCGTTTTAATCCATTTTACATATCAGAGGGAGATAATCTCGATACTGAAAAAAAAGAAAGCATTAAAACACTGCTGTTGGCTCTTTGGAAGAAAGATGATGAAACTTTTAACCGCAGCGAGTATGTAGCACTTTCTAACGCCCTTCAGCTGTATTATGAGAAGTTAGAAATCAATTCAAATGTCTTTCCCTGCTTTAATAGTTTTTATGAATTTTTAAAAGATGATTTTGTTCCCATTCTGGAAAGCGACAAGGTTAAAGAAAAGGATTTTGATGTCAACAATTTTCTCTACGTACTGCGTCCCTATTATAGAGGAGGTGAGTTTGATTATCTGTTAAATGCCACGGAAAATCTGGAACTTTTAAAAGAGAGGTTTATTGTGTTCGAGCTGGACAACATTAAGGATCATCCTATTTTGTTTCCGGTAGTTACCATCATTATTATGGAGGTCTTCATTAGCAAGATGAGAAAACTGAAAGGGTCCGTAAAATGATTTTAATTGAGGAAGCCTGGAAAGCTATTGCGAAGGAAGGAATGGCGGAATACATAAAGTATCTTTTCAAGACTGTCCGTAAATTTTTTGGTGAAGCTATTGTAGTCACTCAGGAAGTGGAAGATATAATTTCATCACCTGTAGTAAAACAAGCTATCATAAACAACAGTGACTGCAAAATCCTGTTAGACCAAAGCAAGTACCAGAATAAATTTGATCAGATTCAGGAGCTGTTGGGACTGACTGAAAAAGAGAAAGCGCTTGTGCTTTCGGTCAACAAGGCAAACGATCCCAGCAAGAAATATAAAGAAGTGTTTATCTCGCTGGGCGGCATGCTATCAAAAGTGTATAGGACAGAAGTTTCTTTAGAGGAATACTTAGCTTATACAACAGAGGAAAGCGAAAAAGTGAAAATGAATGCCTACGCCAAAAAGTTTGGCGGGGATATTAAAAAAGGGATTGCCGCGATGGCTCAGGAAATTCGAAGTGGAAATTAAATGAAAAAAGAAAATGAAAATAAAATTAGCGGCTTGTTTTATTTGTTTTCTGCTGGTTGCAACTCCAGTCAGACCAGCTGAAAAAACAGCAGTACTGCCAATACTGGAAATCGTTAAAGCAGTGACAAAGAAAGTAATAAAAGCTATTGATCTTCGGATCCAGAAACTGCAGAACAAAACTATTTGGCTTCAAAATGCCCAAAAAAAGGTCGAAAATGTGCTCTCTAAACTTAAACTCGACGAAATCTCAGAATGGACGCAAAAGCAGAAAGACCTGTATAAAGGTTATTATGAAGAGCTCGCGAAAGTGAAATCTATTATTACTTACTATCAGAGGATAAAAGAAATCACTGCGAAGCAGACAAAGTTGGTTCAGGAATATGAAAGAGCATGGGATCTGTTTAGACAGGATAAGAATTTTACAGAAAGTGAGATTCGGTACATGGAGCAGGTCTATACCGGTATTTTAGAAGAAAGCATGAAGAATATCGATCAGATATTTTTGATACTTGATTCGTTCAGTACCCACATGAGTGATTTGAAAAGACTGGAAATTATTAATAAAGCTGCCGACCAGATTGATGCTAATTACGATGATCTTACTATGTTCAATCAGCAGAATGTTTTACTGAGTCTGCAGAGGGTAAAAACAGAAGCAGATGTAAATCGTGTTAAAGAATTTTACGGAATACCATAATTCAGATAAAAATCATGAAAAAATTATTAATACCCTTGTTTCTAATACTTGTATTTCAGCAAGGACTGCAAGCGCAAGCCAAGCAGCGCAAGGAACTGCTTCTGCAGATTGCAGCACTTCAAGTTTATATTGATTATGCTAAAAAAGGTTATTCTGCAGTGTCAAAAGGACTCAATTTTATTGGAGATGCCAAAAGAGGAGAAGTAAACCTTCATGGTAATTATTTTGCATCTCTGGCAAAAGTTAATCCAAAAGTCAGAACCTACTACAAAGCTGCTGAAATTATTTCGCTGCAGTTTCAGATCTTGAAAATCTGTAAAGAGACTTTAGTCAGTTTAAAAACACACGGTTTATTTCATGGAAGTGAGCTCGATTATGTGGAACGTTCTTTTGTAAGACTCCTTCAAAGCTGCGACGACACACTCGAACAGCTTTTAGTCCTCACAACTGATTCGAAACTGGAGCTAAAAGATGACCAGAGAATTGAACGGATTGATATGCTGCATAAAAAAATGACAGATGATTACAATTTCTGCACTTCATTCAGCAATGATGCAAAACTGGTTTCTCTTTCTAAGAGAGCAGATCTAAATGATTCTAAAAGCATAAAAGCCTCATATGGATTAAATTAAAATTCATGAAAAAGATATTAATTCTAGGAATAATCATCATCTTTTTATTTGTACCGGACAAATCAAATGCACAGTCAGCAGAAATCCAGCAGCTGATATTGAATATTGAAAAACTATCGCAGTTCAAAAAGATACTTAGCGATATGAAAAAAGGTTACGAACTTCTATCTAATGGATACAAGAGGGTTAAAGATATGTCCGAGGGAAACTTCAGTCTTCATAAGGCTTTTCTAGATGCCCTGATGCAGGTCAGTCCAATGGTAAAGAATTACAAAAGGGTGGGAGATGTTGTCAATTATCAGATTTTGCTGGTAAAAGAAAGCAGGAACGCACTAGGCAGATTAACAACAAGTGAGAGTTTTAATGAGAAGGAAATAAAATATTTTGATCAAGTTTATGGCTATCTCCTGAGTGAAAGCCTCAGGAACCTTGATGAGCTGACAATGGTTATTACCGCCGACAAGTTGAGAATGTCGGACGACGAAAGATTGGAAGCTATTGATAATATTTATCTGCAGATGCAGGATAAGCTGTTTTTCATGAGAGATTTCACTGCATCTGCAAATCTATTGCTTCTCCAGAGAGCAAAAGAAAAAAAAGATGTTTATGCCTCCAAGGCAATACAGGAACTTAAAAACTAGGGGTATGAAACTTTCAATAAGAAATAAAATCCTTTTCGCTATTCTGGTTATAATTCCTCTTTTTAGTTCTGCTCAGGGATTGGGAGATGAAATGCAGAGTCTTCATTCCGTTTTGGATCGGCTTTATGATGAAATGATGCCCTTGTGCTCAAATCTTATCGGTGTAGGGCAGGGAATTGCGGGTTTTGGTACCATCTGGTACATAGCTTCAAGGGTTTGGCGACATATCGCCAATGCCGAACCAATAGATTTTTATCCCTTGTTCAGACCTTTTGTGATCGGGTTCTGCATTATGATTTTTCCATCTGTACTGGCACTCATCAACGGCGTTATGAAACCGACCGTAACTGCAACGGCTGCCATGGCTGCGGGATCGAATAATGCAATTGCTGTTCTTTTAAAGGAAAAGGAAAAAGCAATCAAAGAAACAGACACATGGAAAATGTATGTCGGCGGGACTGGCAGCGGTGATAGGGACAGATGGTACAAATATACCCACGATGGCGCTGATCCTTCAGATGAGGGTATGCTTGCAGGAATTGGGAACGATGTGAAATTTGCAATGGAAAAAGCATCTTACGGCTTTAGGAATTCAGTTAAAGAATGGATGAGCGAGGTACTTAGGGTATTGTTTGAAGCGGCTGCACTATGTATAGATACGCTAAGAACATTTCAATTGGTAGTTCTTTCGATATTGGGACCGCTTGTTTTTGGAATAGCAGTGTTTGATGGATTCCAGCATACCCTCACAGTATGGCTGGCAAGATATATCAATATCTACTTATGGCTTCCTGTCGCAAATATTTTTGGAAGTATTATCGGAAAGATACAGGAATTAATGCTGAAACTAGATCTTTCACAGGTACAAGCAACTGGAGATACTTTTTTTAGCAGAACAGATATTGCATACCTGATATTTTTGATAATAGGTATTATTGGCTATTTCACTGTACCCTCAGTGGCTAATTATATAGTGCATGCAGGAGGCGGGGGAGCACTGGCGCAAAAGACTACGAGCTTATTTGGCGGTTCAACCAGTTCGGTTATTTCCAAAGCATCACAAGGAACCGCGATGGTTATGGACAGCATGGGAAATGCGGCAGGGAAGATGTCACAGAGTATGTCCACATCTTCAGCTTCCTCCCCCTATTTTCAAGATAAAGGAAATTACATGGGTGACAAGCTCAAAGGAAATTCATAATAAACTTAAAAAAACAGATGATGTTTACTAAAATGAAGAATATTGATTCAGCTTTTAAATATGTAAGAAGCTTTACAATGCTTGTAATTGCAGGCTGTGTTGTTATCTGTTGTTTTGCGCTTTATAAAAGTTTCCAGACTGTAGCCAGAATGCAAGACAAGGTTTACATACTGGCAGCGGGCAAAGCACTCGAAGCGTATGCTTCTGACAGGAAGGATAATGTACCAGTGGAAGCCAGAGATCATGTCAAAACATTTCACAAATTTTTCTTTACTCTTGACCCTGATGACAAGGTAATTAAAACAAATGTGACTAAGGCGTTATATCTGGCTGATGAAAGTGCAAAAAGAATTTACGACGACCTTAAGGAAAATGGATTCTATTCAGGCGTTATATCAGGAAATATCAGCCAGACTATACAAATAGACAGTATCAAAGTCGACACAAAAGATTATCCATATCGATTTAAATGTTTTGCCAGACAAAGTATAATTCGAACTACAAGCATTTTAAAAAGAAGTCTAATCACCGAAGGGAGCCTTCGAAATGTATCAAGAAGTGATAATAATCCTCACGGCTTTTTGATAGAGCGTTTCAATACTATTGAAAACAAAGACCTTGGTGTAGAAAACAGAAAGTAGATGAAATCGCTATTTAAAAAAAGAGAAGCTCCATTTGTATACAACAGATACTATCTGATTGTACAGGAAAAATGGGTGCGAAAGATGGAGATTCTTACGCAAGGATTTTCCAAAAAGCATTTGATTCTTTTCTTGGTATTATTTATTGCTTTTAGTTCTGTTTATTTCCTATTTATCGTTTATGAAGCTTTAAACTGAAATATTTTCAGTCGAGGAAAAGGATGGTAAATACTTCAACAATAATTGAATTCATTTTAAAAAGTAAAAACATGGAACAAAAAAATATTTCTATAAAAGTAGATAAAAAAAGAAAAATGCTTTTAATGCTGCCTTTGATAACTCTTCCCTTCATATCTATTTTGTTTTACACATTAGGTGGAGGAAAGATGAGTACATATGCGGCAGAAAATAAAATTAAAAAAGGTTTCAATTTTAATCTGCCCATTCCAAAGTTTAAGGAAGATTCATCTTTAAATAAAATGAGCTATTATGACCAGGCGGCGGTAGACTCCATTAAACTGCAGGAACAAATTAAAAAAGATCCTAATTACTCTAATAATAAGTTGCTTGAGCAATCTCAGAGTCCATTTGTAGAATCAGATGTGACGTTAAAAGAATTTTTAAGTAACGGTCGAGGGCTAAATTCAGAGCCGCTGCAGAAAAGGAATGAAAAAAAGATATATGAAAAATTGCATTTGTTGCAGAAAGAAATAAGTCAGCCATCTACAGTAGACAAGTATGGGCAAAACATGAGCGAGTTTGAGAATTATGGTTCATCCAACGAAGTTTCTACTCAAATTAAGGACTTAGAAAAAATGATGTCTACGATGGGGGAATCTCAGCCAGATCCCGAACTGCAGCAATTGAGCGGTATGCTTGAGAATATACTCGATATCCAACATCCTTCAAGAGTTGCGGAAAAGATGCTTAAAAATTCAGAAAGCAAGAAAGGAAAAATTTATAACCTAGATAGCAAAAAAGCGTCAGTTAATATTACTTCACTTCAGGAAAATAAAATAGAGAATAATTCTCAACAGAATGCTTTTTATACAGTGGAAGAGGTAACAAATGAAGATTCGCCTCAAAATGCTTTGGAAGCATTTGTGCATGAAACCCAGACTATTGTCAACGGATCAGTTATAAAATTAAGACTCGGAGGTGATGCGACAATTCAGGGTACAGTAATTCCAAAAAATACTTTCCTATATGGTGTTGCCGCTTTGAAAGGGGAAAGACTTGAAATAAAGATAGAAAATCTGCAATACCGAAACTCAATATTTCCTGTTCAGCTTACTGTTTATGATATTGATGGAATTGAAGGGATAAACATTCCAGGTGCAATTGGCAGGGATGTAGCGAAGGCTTCTGCTGACCGTTCAATACAGACTTTAGGATTGACCGGTGTTACAGATTCATGGGGAGCTCAGGCAGCAGGAATGGGTATCGAGGCGGCAAAAAGCCTTTTAAGCAAAAAAGTAAAACTCATCAAAGTAATAGTTAAAGCAGGATATCAGGTACTTCTGTATGATGAAAAACAAAAGAATCTAAAACCTTAAAGTGAAAAAAAATGAAAAGAATTAATTATTTATTTAAAATGAGTTTATTGCTGTTTTCTGTTTTAGCCTATCCTCAGTTGAGTGTAAAAGAGACGATAGCCAACGAAGACGAGTACAAAAGCGTTCAGATCGGATACTCCAAAACAACAAGTATTGTTTTTTCCTACCCAATCAAGAGCATTGATAAAGGTAGTGATGAGGTACTGGTACAGAAAGCCAAAGGTGTGGAGAATATATTACTGATTAAAGCAGCTAAACAGCATTTCATTCAGACCAACCTGACTGTTGTCACTTCTGATGCGAGATTATACGTATTTGTACTGAATTATGATGATGACTGTCCGGATTTGAATGTTAAAGCCGTGAATTCTATAGCAGCCAGTAGAGATGTTTTATTTTCACTTGAGAACGAAAACCAGAAAAAAATAGAACAATGTGCCTCCCTAGCATTATCTAAAAAGAATAAGATCGGCGGTTTTAACAAATCTAAGTATCAGATAAGACTGGAGATAAACGGTATTTTTATTTATCAAGATGTTTTGTATTTGAGGATAGTATTTGAAAATAAATCAAAGATTAACTATGACATTGATCAGTTCCGATTTTTTATCAGGGATCAAAAAAAATCAAAACGAACTGCATCGCAGGAAATAGAAATTGAGCCGCTTTATCAAACTACGTCATCCACTGTGATTCCCTATAAGTCTGTGGTAATAAAGGTCTATGCACTCGAAAAGTTTACTATTCCTGAAAACAAATATCTCACACTTCAGCTAATTGAAAAAAGCGGTGGAAGACATCTGGAACTTGATATCAGCAGTAACCTGACCGATAAAGTTTTTCCAATCGAGGCATTTAACATGGATAAATTTTAAACTAGATATATCATGAAAATAAATGTAGCAGATGCAGAAACGCTGTTATCATATGTGGAAGAGATGGTTTCTTACGGTTATCAATTTGCAGCATATCCTTTGAAATTAATTACTGACAGTGATACTATTCAGTTTTTTAGAACATCGATGGCTGCAGAGGATTATTGCCTTGTGGGTCCTGAATGATGTTGATTATTTTAAGAATATTCCAATAACATCTCTCATCGATGATTTAAACATAATTCTACAGAGTGGTATTGATACTTCTCGAATAGAGACTGTTGATGTAAATGATTTTATGCATCTGTATAAAGAAAAAAATGAATTGAATGAAAACAACTTAAATGCAAATACAATGAACGAGAAAAATTTAGAATATCTAAAGTGACCAGTTAAAATACACTGGAATGGGGGAGACGTTTGAAACAGAACTTAAAGAGAAAATGCAGAAAGGTGATAAGGATTTTAAAATCATCCATAGCGGGATTATGAATAACGGGGTGCCAAACAACGATACTTTGACAGTTGAATTGAATTTCAAGAAATCAGATCAGAGTGACATTTACTTCTTTAATTCTTATAATGTGAATCTGCAGAAAGAGGAGAACAAACCAGGACTGGAGCAAACATTTTATATAAATAATGATGGCACGAGTATAACTCTTAAGGAAGCTTACAACTTGATGGAAGGCCGTTCTGTGAACAAAGATCTTAAAACCAAGGAAGGGGAATCATACAACGCATGGTTAAAAATGGATTTTAAAGAATCAGAGAGCAATGGCAACTTTAAAATAAACCATTTTCATCAAAATTATGGCTATGACTTGGAGGCCAGTCTCGAAAAACATTCTATTAAAGAGCTTCAGACTCCGAACTACAAAGAAAATTTGATGAGCTCACTTAAGAAAGGAAATCTGCAGTCTGTAACTTTTGTTGTCAATGGTGTGGAAACTAAAATGTTTGTGGAGGCCAATCCTCAGTTTAAAACATTAAATGTCTATGAGGGCAGTCTGCAGAGAATCAATCATAGAGAAAGCAAACAGCAAAAACAGTCGGAATCCAAAGATAAAAATGTCAGCAAGGATAGTGATGGTGAACCAGCACAGAAAGAGCAGAACTCAACAGCCCGCAAAAGAAAAGTGGGTAAATCTGTGTAGCATTAATAATCAAAAGTAAAAAATGATGGACAATCAGTCCCTTACCAATAGACTTGCAATTGAAATAAACGATTGGAATAGTAAAGAGGAAAACCTAAAAAAACTTTTCCGTTCCAGTCCTTCAATTGAAACTTCTCTTTTAAAGGAGAAGTTAAAATGGTATGAAAGCGTGCTGGTTAGATATCGTAAGACAAATAGTGTTTATGAAAACCTTATTCTTCAAGTTGTAAAAAGCGAGCACAATAATCTTGTGAATCAGTTATATCCAGAAAAACTAAGAAGGTTTATTTATAAAAACATTGTTCTAAAGATGACTGTGCGATTAAAATCTGCTGTTTACAGCAAAACTGAAGCGAAATCTAACAATGAGCTTAAGGATAAATTGGAAAGAATAGGTTTTAAAGAGGCATTCAAAAAAGTCGAGCGATATATGAATATAGGAGAAACGAAATTTATTGTGCCTGTTTCTTACTATCTAAATGAAAAAGAGAGACTAGATCATTCTCTTAATTTTAAAAAAGATGAGTCCGGCCAATATCAATTCGAAGGATTTAAAACCAGTCTTTATTCACAATCCAAAAATGAAGATAATAGACAGCACTTTTTCGAAGGAGAAGATTTTAATGCCAGACATTCTTATGAATTACTTTCAGGCAGGGCAGTTTTGATAGATGGAATCTGGAAGCAATTAGACTTAAATGATAAAGATGCATCTGGCAGTTATAGAGTAAAAGAATTTCCTCAAGAGTACAACTATGATTTAAAGAAGGCTTTAGAAGAATTACCTTTAAATTCTTTGGATCAATTACAGGTAGGGGAAATGTTGAGATCTTTAAAAAATGGAGGCAGAGAGCTGGTTAAATTAGAAAGAAATGGTAGTTCTCAAAATTTTTATGTAGAAGCTAATCCACAAAACAGAGGGCTTTTGATCCACAATGAGGATTTAAAAAAAGTATTGCTTTCGGATCTTTTAAATCAAAATTCCAAAACTTCAAACAAGCAAACAAAGAATTTAGCAACAAAGTCTTCTCAAAGACAACATAGATCAGCTAAAAGTCAAAGTTTATAAATTATTCAAAATGGAAAATTTAAAACCGCTATCAGATTTTTTTACAGCAATTGAAAATGATTTTCGGATAAGCTCAACGCATATTGCTATTTATATGTCTTTGCTTCAATATAGGACGCAGAATCAGTTTGTAAACCCTATACAGGTTTATAGACATGATATTACTCCGATAGCAAAGATTTCCTCACCGCATACTTATCACAGATGCATCCAGGAATTGAGTGATTATGGATATCTTAAATACGAGCCTTCTTTTAAGAAAACACAGGGAAGCAAGATTTACTTTTACGATTGAACACATAAACATAACCATAAAAGCCCGTAAAAGGGCTTTTATTATTTTAATTAAATGATGATGGAAAATGAAGAAGAAAAAATGAGAGGAAAAATAACTCCAGAGAAAGCTATGCAAATGTTAAACTCTGAGGGGATGAATGTTACAATTGAAGAAGCAACTGAAATTTTGCTATTTTTACGAAAATTGGCCCATGCGGTCGTTTCAAAATTTTTAGAATCATGAGTATTATTGCAGATTTATACATTCGTGTAAGCACAGACGAGCAAGCTGAAAAGGGATATTCACAAAGAAATCAGGAAGAAGTCCTACGTAAGTATTGTTCTATAAATTATATTGAAGTTCGTAATGTTATTTACGAAGATCATTCAGCTAAGACTTTTAATAGACCTCAATGGAATAAACTGCTTCTTAATCTTAAAAAGCAGAAAAACGATTGCGATTTTGTGCTGTTTACAAAGTGGGACAGATTTAGCAGAAATGCTGGAGATGCTTACCAAATGATCAGCATTTTAAGAAAACATGGAGTTGAACCACAAGCAATTGAACAGCCACTTGATTTATCAATACCGGAAAATAAAATGATGCTGGCATTTTATCTTGCTGCACCTGAAGTGGAGAATGACAGAAGAGCACTTAATACTTTTCACGGGATGAGGAGAGCTAAAAAAGAAGGCAGGTATATGGGAATTGCCCCATATGGCTATGCCAATAAATCGAAAGAAGACGGAACTAAATATATAGCTCTTGTTGAACCAGCAGCATCTGTAATGAGATGGATTTTTGAGGAAATTGCAAGAGGTGTATTTAATACTGAACAGGTTTATCATCTTGCATGCAGGAGAGGATTTAAAAGAACTAAAAGCAATATGTGGCTATTAATTAGAAATCCTGTCTATTATGGAAAAATTTTTGTTCCGAAATATAAAGATGAAGAAAGCATGTTCGTTAAGGGACAGCATGAACCTCTGATATCTGAGGGGCTTTTTTATAATGTTCAGGATATTCTGGATGGTAAATCACGCATTTACAGGCCTAAAATAAAAACAATAGTGGAATTTCCCCTTAGAGGATTCTTTGAATGTCCTAAGTGCCAGAAAAAGCTTCAGGGAAGTAAATGTAAAGGAAGGCATAAACATTACTATTATTATCACTGTGAGGCTCAATGCAAGTTCAGGATTAACTCGGAAGTAGCAAATGAACTTTTTATGGAAAATTTTAAAAAGTACCGGCCTTTACCTGAAGTCAAGAAATTATACACCTCTCTTTTGTATGAAACTCATCGAGATTTAGCTAATAATGCCGGCGAGATGAAAAAAAGACTTTTAGAACAGATAAAAGATTATGAACTTCGATTAAGTAATGCAAGAGATCTTCTTTTAACATCCAAAATTGATCCGGATGACTACAAATTAATGAAAGAGGACTATGCAGTACGAATTACAAATCTAGAACGTGAATTATCAAACGTTGTGAAAGACAAGCATAGTATTGAAATGCTACTGGATAAAGGGATTGAGAATCTAATAAAAATAAATAGGGCTTATGCAGACATGGATTTATCGGAAGCTCGAAGCCTAATTGGTTTAGTTTATCCTGAAAATTTTACAATTCGAGAAAATAAAATACAAACCGCTAGAATCAATAAAATCGTTGAGTCTATCTATTTGATTAATAGCGAATTAAGGGCTAAAAAAAACGGGACAAAAGATGATTTTTATCTTTTGTCCCGAGAAGTGAGCCTTACGATACAAATTACAAACCATCATTTTTTGGATGATTTGGAAAGACTTTTAAGTATAAATAAAACATCTGATAATGTGTTGTTATATAGTGAATTAAGTATAGCGGCTTAATTGATTTTTTTTACTTTCAGACAGCTTGAAACCAGCAAAATTAACAGTGATGCAAACCTTTTTGCATCTAGAAAAACTTATGCATATTATGAAACCATATAAATTTGAAGATTTGCCAGATATTTTAGGAACACTTTCTTTACGTATAGAAAATATTGAAAGGATTTTAAAAAATAACGCGAAAGAGGATAAAGAAATTGATGATAATTTACTTACTATCCAGGATGCTTCAAAACTCTTGAAGCTTTCTGTTGCCACTATATATTCTAAAGTATGCAGAAATGAACTGCCAGTAAGTAAAAAGGGTAAACGGCTATATTTCCAAAAGACTGAACTGCTTGACTGGATTAAGTCGGGGCGAATTAAGACGATAGCAGAAATCCAAAAAGAAGTAAATAACAGGTTGGATAAAAGATATTAAAATTAAGAACTGCGAATTTTTTGCAGTTTTTTTATTTGTACCCGATTTGCACCTCTTGTCAATGCATCCCTTACAAATTCTGTAAAGTGAATTTCCGGAACTTTACCAACATCAAAAAATGAATTTAAGGATTTGAAGATTAAAATTAAAAAGTCTGTTTTTGCTGCAATGCTTACGATAATTTATTAATTGTTTTTTTGTTGTCTTGTGTAGATACTTACTTAGATATTAGAAAACCTAATTCCTTTAAAACTACTCTTGGATTAATTTTAACTAGAGATTTACAGCTGTTGTTCATGACAAACAACAGCTGTAAAAATAGAGAGAATAGAACTGACAATTTATTACCAGAACTTAACATAAAGCGCAGCAATAATCAATAATGTAATTACGATTAAGACTGTTGTCTGCGGTTTTACTTTAAACATTTCAGAATCAATTTCAAATGCTTTAGGGTTTACTTTCGGACCAGCGAAACTTATTAGAATCATGGCAATCATTGTAAATAAAAATGATAATCCCATACAGATGTGGAACGGAATTTCGAAAGCTCCTTTTCCGTTATTGTAAGCTGTGTATAAAAGTGTGTCGTTTCCAAATAAAGCTGGAGCATATTCGTTGAATAAAACAGATAATAAGAATCCTAAAATTACCCCAACGATTGCTGCTGTTCCGGTAGTTCTTTTCCAGAACATACCTAAGAAGAACATGGCAAAAACTCCAGGGCTGATGAACCCTGTGTATTTTTGGATGTACGTAAATCCTCCAACACCACCAATTCCTAAAACGTCATTCCATGTAAATAAAACTGCTAAAAGCATGGCAGCAAAAATGGCAAGTCTACCAATGTTTACCTGCTGTTTTTCGCCAGCATCTTTTTGGATGTATTTTTTATGAACATCTAATGTATAGATTGTAGAAATACTGTTTACTTTTCCAGCTAAAGAAGCTACGATCGCGGCAGTAAGAGCGGCAACAGAAAGACCTTTTAATCCAGTTGGAAGGAATGTTAATACAGCAGAATATGCTTCATCTTTTACTCCTCCCTCCAATTGTGGCAAATGTCCGTTTGTATATAAAACATAAGCAGCTATACCAGGAAGCATTACGATAAGCGGCATTAATAATTTAAGCATACCCGCAAACAAAATACCTGTACGAGCGGTTTGCAAATCTGCTCCAAGTGCTCTTTGTGTAATGTATTGGTTACATCCCCAATAATTTAGGTTGATAATCCAGATACCAGCGGCATAAGATAACAATCCAGGGAAAGTTAAATATTTATCGATTTCAAGTTGAGAAGAGGTCGCAGTTGGTTTTGGAATAATCATTTTGAAATGTTCTGGAGCCTGCTGCATTAGAACTTTGAAACCGGCAATTGCGTTTTGGCCAACACCAAAAGCTTCTGCAACTGTTGTTAAGGCAATATAAGAAGTTACCAAACCTCCAATAATCAATACAGCAACCTGAATAACGTCTGTATAAGCTACAACCTTCATTCCGCCAAGAGAAATAAACAAAGCAAAAATAGCCAATCCAAGCATGATTACGTGAAGATATTCTCCACCAGCAAGTTTGTTAATCGCAACTGCTCCTAAATAAAGAATAGAAGTTAAGTTTACAAATACATATAAAAACAGCCAGAATACTGCCATGATAAGTGCAGTGGATTCGTTGTAACGTGTTTTTAAAAATTGCGGCATCGTGTAAATCTTGTTTTTAAGATAAACAGGAATAAACCATACAGCCACAATAATAAGTGCAACGGCAGCAAGCCATTCGTAAGCAGCAACAGCAATTCCTAAAAAGAAACCTTCCCCGCTCATCCCGATGAATTGCTCTGCCGAGATGTTAGAAGCTATAAGAGAAGCTCCAATTGCCCACCAGGTTAAATTTCCTTCAGCCAAAAAGTAAGCTTTAGCATCATGTTCGTCCTGTTTACGTTTGCGGTAAACCGTGTAACCGTAGACAGAGACTACGATAAAGTAAATAATAAAAACCGCATAGTCTGCGAAAGCGAGGTTTTAGTTCATTGTAAATAATAAGAATGGTTAATAGTTCGTTTTATAGTTTGTAAAATCTATTTTTCAAGAGTTATGGTTTTTCCGATGAAATTTATTCTTCCGCTTTGAATGTCACTAAATCCGTCCGGCTGTTTTCCTCCGACGAAAATAGTAAACCAGCCAGGTTCTACAACTCTCTGTTTTTTCTTATTGATCATAGAAAGCTGTCTTGGAGCAATGGTAAAAGTAACGGTCTTTGTTTCTCCTTTTTTAAGATGGATTCGCTCAAAACCTTCTAATTGGCATATTGGACGAGGAGTAGTGGCTTTTTCGTCTTTAATGTACAATTCAGCCACTTCATCTCCATCGCGTTCCCCTGTATTGGTTATGTCAACAGAGACTTTAAAATCTGCATCAGAATTGAAATCTTTGGGAAGCTGTAAATTGGAGTATTTAAAAGTCGTATAGCTTAAACCAAATCCGAAAGGATACAGAGGCGTTTTATGGAAATATCTATACGTTCTGCCTTCCATGTCATAATTTTCAAATTTAGGAAGCTGATCTACAGATTTGTAATATGTTACCGGAAGCCTTCCAGCTGGATTGTAATCTCCAAAAAGAACATCTGCAATCGCATTGCCGCCTTGCTGCCCTGGATATCCTGCCGTTAAAATAGCAGGCAGATTATCATTTGCCCAATTTACAGAAAGCGCGCTTCCATTAATTAAAACTAAAATAACAGGTTTTCCGGTAGCTTTAACGGCTTTCATAAGCTCTTCCTGATTGGCTGGAAGATCCAAACTTGTTCGGTCTCCGCCATTAAAACCATCCGCTTCCACTTTCATTTCTTCGCCTTCAAGACGCTCATTAAGCCCTAAGACAAGAACCACGGCATCTGATTGCTCTGCTGTCTGGACTGCCTTTTGCAATATGTCTTCTTCAGATTCTGCCCATAACAGCTGTGCAATGGCGTCTCCATAGAAGTTCTGGTATTTAACTTCTATTTTATATTTTTTTCCCGATTCTAAATCTATTTTCTGCGGACGAAAACGCGGATGATGGTTGTTTTTTCCTCCAGTAGTTTTTCCCCCTTCAATTTCGACAGTCATAAAAGGTTTCGACCATTCTGAAATATTATAAGTTCCCGTTTTAGGAACCGTTAGATAACCAGTCCATTTCACGCTGTAACTGCCCATTTTCAAACGGGGATCCGGCGTGTTGATGTCCCAATGAAAATCAACATTGTCATCTATACGGGTGAAAAGAGGTTTTCCGTTCCATTCGCGGTTGTCGTAGTATTCTCCAGTTAAACCCTGCGTTCCGTTTTCATTCTGAAAATATATTGACGGTATGATTTTCATTTCAGGAACCCCTTTTGCCAAATCGGTTCCTTTAGCATATAAAACTTTTGCATTTGGCTCCAGTTTATTCTGAATTCCTTTTAAAACAGTAATCGGATTGCTTGGAACTCCGCTGTAATTCCCCCATAAGGACTGAATGTCATCAGCATTCGGTCCAATAACGGCAATTGTTTTGATGTCTTTAGAAAGCGGCAGTGCGCTATTTTGGTTTTTCAAAAGAACAATGCTTTTTTGCGAAGCCGTTCTGGCCAGAAAATCGTTCGCTGCATTATTATTGGTTGAAAACGGAATCTGTGCAAAAGGGACAATCTCATCCGGATCAAACATTCCTAACTTAAAACGAGCTGTAAATAAACGTTTTACAGCAATATCAATGTCTGCTTCAGCAATTAATTTGCGGTCAACAGCTTCTTTTAAAGACTTGAAGCTGCTTCCGCATTCCAAATCTAAACCATTTTTTACTGCCAGTGCCGAAGCGCTTGCAGCATCATTTGTTATTTTATGGTATTTCCAAATATCCGTGACAGCGCCGCAGTCTGATACGATATAGCCATTAAATCCCCAGACATTTCTCAAAATATTGAAAAGAAAAGGGCTTGCACTGGCCGACTCCCCTCTAAAACGGTTGTACGCGCCCATTACAGAATAAACATGTCCCTCTTTTACCAAAGTTCTAAAGGCAGGAAGATAGGTTTCATAAAGATCAATATCGCTTGTATTCGCATCAAAAAAATGGCGGGACGGTTCCGGACCGGAATGCACGGCATAGTGTTTGGCCGTTGCAACCACTTTCAAATATTTTTCGTTATTGCCTTGAAGTCCGTTTACATAATTAAGGCCTAACTGGCTTGTCAGAAACGGATCTTCCCCATAAGTTTCATGTCCGCGCCCCCAGCGTGGATCGCGAAAGATGTTCACATTAGGTGACCAAAAAGTCAATCCTTGATACATTCCGTGCTGTCCTCTTCGCAGATATTCATGATGTTTGGCACGAGCTTCATCAGAAATTGCGCTTGCAACATCCAATATCAGCTGGCGGTGCCAAGAGGAAGCAATTGAAATGGATTGGGGAAAGACAGTCGCATATCCTGCGCGAGCAACGCCATGCAGCGATTCGTTCCACCAGTTGTATTCCGGAATCCCTAAACGGTCAATTGCGGGAGCAGAATCCATTAATTGGTTTATTTTTTCATCTAATGACATTCTCGATACCAAGTCATTGACACGCTGTTCGGTTGGCAGATTTGGATTTTTGTACGGAAAATTTTCTTGCGCAAAGGTGGTTAAAGCAAAAAAATGTAACGCAATCACTATGGATTTTCTTTTCATAGGTTTTGGATAGTGTTAGATTTATTATTTTTTGATTCGCTGTTTCTAAAACAGGAATGCAAATGAGCAAACATCAATAGTAAAGTAAAAAGCTATTTTGTTTTCTGCTGACTTGCAAAATTAGATTTTTATACCTCTCAAGTTGGGATAAATTGCTATTTAAAGTATGTTATAAAGCTTTACATTAATATTTTATGATTTTTGCTCAAAATGAAGAAGGGAGACAAATTACTATTTTTATGGTGTCATTTTGCTGCAATAGTCAATTCTCCTAGGTTAGGAAAAGAATTTTGATATTTTTGTGATCCACTTAATTTTATAAAGTTTTAAATGAAAAGAAATCTACTCGCATTCTTTTTTTGCTGGATAGGCGTTTTGTGCGGTGCACAGCCTTCCGGTACGCTGACTCATTTTGCAAACGATTTAAAATTAAGGCAATCCCGCATTCTTGATATTCAGCAGGACAAAAAGGGATTTATCTGGCTCTCTACTTTTAACGGATTGATACGTTATGACGGAAGCACATTTCAGAAATTTAGAGTAAAACAAAACAGTTCGCTGAATTTGATTTCAAATCGTGTTTTTAAATTTAAGTTTGACAATAGCGACCGAATTTGGATCCAGTCTGAGAAAAATGATATTTATTATTTTGATACTCGAGAGCTGAGTTTTCATTATCCAATAGAAGAAGGAACTTTAAAGAATGCTAATATTGCCTTTGTAGATTTCAAAGTAATGCCTTCAGGAAGAGTTTGGCTTTTTCCCGAAGAAAAAAATTACGCGATTGCTTTTGAAAAAAATAAAAAAGTTAGAAAAATTGCCTTTGATCCGGCAAAGCGCTGTGGAAAAATCAGTGATATTTATGAGGATAAACAGGGAGCTACCTGGTTTTTTACCGAAGCAGGCACGTGCAGATTAGACAAGTCTGGTAAAGATCCCCAATATTTCTTTTTTAATGGAAAACCTTGCGTGTATAATTCATTTTTAGAAACTAAAGAAGATATCATTTTTGGAGGAAACAATGGAGAACTGGCACGTTATAATAAAAAAGCAAGCACATTTTTTGACTTTCTGCTTGATATTAAAGAAGATATTATTTATACCGAACTTGTTGCCAATACAAAAATGCTTATAATAACGGCAGGGCAGGTTTTTTATTTTTATGATCTGAAAACAGGAAAGTTAGATGCATATAATGGCAAAACTTTAGCGGGATTTCCAAACAAAAAAATCAATTATTTGGGCTCAACACGTTCCAGACAATTTTGGTTTGAAGCTCAGGGCGAAGGGGTGTTTCAGTTTGATCTTCTGAGCAAGAAAATTAAACGCATGCCTGTTGATTATAGCGATTCAGCAACAGCTGGCGGACAAAGGAAGAGTTTTATGATTACTTCTCCAAATGGAACGGTGTGGATACAATCTGGAAACGCTCCATTTTCTTATTGGGACGAAAAAAACAATAAACTTTCTTCTGTAATCAGATGCATTAACGAATCAAAAGAGTCGGTTTCAGATTTAATGCACACCGCAATGTTTGACAGATTAGGAAATCTGTGGTTTTGCTCTTTTAAGCAAGGACTAGATTTGGTGACTTTTAGCAACAGCAATTTTTCGACTCTAAATCTCGATTCTTCAAATGATCATCATAAACACAATGTGCGAAGTTTGATGAAAGATAATAGTGGAAACTTTTGGGTGGCGAGCCGTAAAGAGAAAATCGCTTTGTTTGACAGCCAGAAAAAGAAAATCGGATTTTTGGCTTCTGACGGAACATTATCTTCTTCAGGACCGAGTTGGGGAGCCGATATTTACAGTATGCTTCAGGATAACAAAGGCAGAATTTGGGTAGGAACTAGAGGAAACGGATTATTTTGCCTATCTCCAACTGATCAGTCTTTTAAATATAAAGTTGTTCATTACAAATACAATGAAAATGACAGTTACGGTTTAAACTCAGATGATATTTTTAAAATCTTTCAGGGTTCAAACGGACAGATTTATATTGCGACTTGGGGTGGCGGGGTCAATATTATTCGTGAATCAAACGGCAAAATTCAATTTATTAATTTTAAAAATGAATTAAGAAACTATCCAATAAAAACAGCAGATAAAGTCCGTTCGATTGTAGAAAACAAAGACCATAAGATATTTTTTATTTCATCCTATAAATTGTTTTCTTTTTCGGAAGATGCTAAATCGACAAACAAAATAAAATTTAATGAATATTCTCAAGTTTCAGGAAACGATATTTTGGATATTCTAATCACCCATGACAATCAGATGGCATTGGCAACCAACGGCATGGGATTGATAATGGCCGATTTGGATAAAAAAGGACAGTTGAAGGTTAAATCTATTTGGAATGAAATGGTTTCGTTTCCAGTTGAAGGAGTTGTAGCCATTCAGGAAGATAAAGCGGGTAAAATCTGGCTAATGAGCGATAATCAGATTGTTCGTTTTGATCCTAAAAATAACAGCGCCGAAACGTTTCCAGAATTAAAATCAATTATCGGAACCGAGATATTTTCTGAGGCAACAAAATGCGAACTTTTAAATGGAGAAATAGCTGTAGGATATTCTAATGGCGTAATTTATTTCAAACCAGAAAATATAAAGCCTTTCCATTTTAAACCTTATTTGGCGATTTCTGGGTTTTTGGTGAATAATAAAGAATTGCACGAAATAAATCCTGAAACTCCAAAAAATCCCGATTTGCTGCAGGAAGTTACGCTGGAGCACAATCAGAATTTTTTCAGAGTGCAAATTTCGGCTTTGGATTATTTAAAAAGCGAAAATATTGTGTACCGCTACAAATTGGAAGGTATTGATAAACAATGGAACTACATTAAAGGCGGACAGTCTATTAACTATACCAATTTGGGCAGAGGGAGCTATACGCTTTTGGTTTCTTCCACAAACGGACATAATTTATGGATGAACAACGAAAGGCGGATTAAGATCACGATTAGGCCTTCGATATGGGGAACTAATTTTGCTTATTTCTGCTATTTGATAGTAGCCGGAGGTTTATTTTTCTTAACAAGAAGAGCCATTATTACTATTTTGAAACTTCGAAATGATGTGAAGCTGGAAAAACAGATGAGCGAATTGAAACTGAAATTCTTTACCGATATTTCGCATGAAATCCGTACGCCGCTTACCATGATTGCTGCTCCTTTGGAAGTGATGCTTGCAGATGATGATTTGAAGGATGCTGCAAAAGGACAGCTTCGCATTATTGAAAAAGGAGCAATAAATTATTGAACCTGGTCAATCAGATTTTGGATTTGAGAAGAGTTCAAGATAAAAAACTGGCTATTCGCGAAATTAATCTGGGAGAATTCGTATCTCAAATGTGTGAGGATTTTAGTGAGATGAGTGCGCAGAGCCATATAAATTTGAAAGTTGATATTCATTCTTCAGAACCTAAAATTTGGGCAGATCCAGACAGTTTGGATAAAATTTTAATCAACTTGCTTTCTAATGCTTTTAAATATTGCAGCAAAGGAGATTCTATAGAGGTTAAAGTCGAAGAATCAGAAAAGCATGTCTTTTTAACCGTAAGCGATAATGGGCCAGGAATTAGCCCTACACTTCAAAAAAGGCTGTTTGTACGTTTTTCAAATTACAATGAAAACCTTTCCAATCCGAGTACAGGCCTTGGGCTTTCTATTATTAAAGACATTGCAGATAAACATGGAGCCGAAGTTTTAATTGACAGTGCTCAAGGAAAAGGAAGCAGTTTTCAAATTGCATTTTTAAAAGGTTATCAGCACTTCAAAGACGATGTTGATATTTTATTGGAAGAAACGGAAGAGCATTTTTCTGATGAAATAAATCAAGATTTCGAAACTGAACAGGAAACGATAATTATAAAAGAATCTGCTAGAGAGCATCCGATTGGACTTATTGCAGAAGATGATCCAGAATTGCGCGCCTTTATTGTTTCTATTTTAGAAAACGATTACACGATTTATACCGCCGAAAATGGTGATGAGGGTTACATAAAAGCAGAAGAAATTTTGCCAGATTTTGTTATCAGCGATATTATGATGCCAGAAAAAGACGGAATTGAAATGCTGAAGTCAATTCGAGATAATTTATCAACCAGCCATATTCCGGTTATTTTGCTTAGCGCGAAATCATCTATTGAAAGCAAATTGGAAGGTTTGGAATACGGAGCAGATGATTATGTAACCAAGCCTTTTAATGTCAGTTTGTTAAGAGCAAGAGTAAAAAATGTTCTAGATCAGCGTGCGCGATTGCAGCAATTGTTTTCCAGCGGCAGCACAATTGAAATTTCTAAAGAAAAACCGCTTCAAATATCCAATAAGGATCAGAAATTTATGTTTCAGGTTATTGAATTTGTAAAAGAGAATATGTCAAATTCTGATTTTTCCGTTGACGAATTGGGGAAATTAATGTGCATGTCACGCGCTAGTTTTTTCAATAAGCTCAAAAGCATTACAGGAGCTTCTCCCGTTGTTTTCATTCGTGATATGCGATTAAATGAGGCAGCAAGACTTTTGAAAGAAGATGATTTATTGATAAAGGAAATCTGTTTTGAAGTAGGTTTTAATGATCTCAAATACTTTGGAAAATGTTTCAGAGCAAGATACGATCATACTCCTGCAGAATACCGCCGGCAATTTACTTAATCAGTATTTAAATAAAAACTATTTATATGGAAGCCTCATTATTTTAATGGGGCTTCTTTTTTTAGAATAAAATAATTGAAAATAACTCTATAAATAAGCTATTGCGATATTTCTTTTTATTGGTGCTGTTTTTTTTGCATTGTATAAAAAAAAGTAAGAAAATTTATTGAATAACTGTTTCTGAGTGCTTAAATAGCGATTTGTACCATTTCGAAAAGCAAAAATTACCCCATAATCAGGTATGCGATTTCTAGTTTTGCTTCATAATCTTGATTGATTTTTAACTAACTAACCTTAAAACCAAAATTATGAACCAAACTAAATTTAACATTCAACTGCCTATTTTGGACTGTAGTCCTAAAATAAATCAAAAAGAAAATTTTCATCATTTTTAATTTTTAGAGATATGAAAATGATCAAAAATCTTATTCTTGGAGCTGGAACATTTTTTCTTCTTAATTCTTGCTCTAGCGACGACCTTAAATATGAAAGCCATACAGTTAAAAAACTGGATTTTCAATTAAACGGCGAACCTTGGAATTTAAATGTAGGCATTTCAACCAGACCTCTTTTTGCGTATAAGGAAAATGGAGAATATTTTGCGAACTACAGTTCGCTTTATCCTTTTTCTCTAGACGATGGAAAATACAAATTGGTAGCGACAGACTTTCCAGAGCAGATGGTTCCATCTCCAACGAACCTTAACCAACTCATTGTTCCGCAGCCTGCATTGGCAAACCAGCCGGTAAATTTATCAGATGCGATGCCTTACTCTTCACCATTTGAAGAACCGCTAACGCTGAATATTATCACGCGAACGGGAATTCTTCGTTTGAAAACTTTAGACATTGTGGCCGATAAAAGCTATACCACAATTAAAACTACAGTTTTGGTAAAGAGAAGCGGCTATAAAGTTGTTGATGGGACTTACATAAAAGAAGACATGTTTGTAACTAGAAGCAAAGCAACAGCAAGTGGCGGGATAAACTACACAGATGATTTTGTTTTATTTCAAACAGGAGAAGAGGCTAATAACGTTCGCGTTAAAATAGAATGCCTCAATCAGAATATGGAAGTTGTAAAAACAAAAGAATTGCAGGGAACTTTTGCTATTGAAGGCAATAAAGTTACGAGTGTCGACTTCCTTATAAACGAACCTTGATACACTTCTTATCAAAACAAACTAAAACCAATTACTATTAGCCGCTATTGAATTTAGTGAAATAATAACGTGATAGCCGAAGAAAGTTAGCGTCTGGACTTTGCTGTATTCTACTATAAAATTCAAAGAAAGGCTTTTAACCAAATAAAAAAATATTCTAGTTATGACTATAAAAAAATATATCTGGAGCATTTTTGCCGTCCTGTTTTTGGCAGGAGGCGCTTATGCTCAGAAGCGTGTAACCGTGAGCGGTTCGGTTAGAGACAACATGGGAGGCATTCCTGGCGCAACAATTATGGTAAAGAATGAAAAAAACAATGGAGTTACCGATTTTGATGGGAAATTCAGCATTACAGTAGAAGATCCCGAAACAGCGGTTTTGATTGTAAAATTTGTTGGCATGAATGATGAAATAGTGCCGCTAAAAGGGCGTACATCTGGAATTACAGTCACAATGAAAGAATCGAATAGCGAATTAAATGAAGTTGTTGTAATTGGTTATGGTACGCAGAAACGTAAAAACTTAACGGGAGCGGTTGCCAGTATAAAAGGTACCGAATTGGCAAAAGTGCCAACATCAAACGTAGCTGAAGCTTTGACAGGAAGACTTCCTGGAGTGCAGGTTACAACGGTTGATGGTTCGCCAGGAGCAGATGTGAAAATTAGAATTCGTGGAGGCGGATCAATAACTGAAGACAATTCGCCATTAATCTTGGTTGACGGTTTTGAAGTGGCCAACTTAAATGATATTCCGCCAACAGATATCGAATCGGTTGAAGTTCTGAAAGATGCTGCGTCTACAGCCGTGTATGGTGCAAGAGGAGCAAATGGAGTAATTATCGTAACGACTAAAGTTCCAAAAGCCGGAAAAGTTTCGGTAAACATCCATAACTACACACAAATTAAAACGCTTGCGAATCATTTGGATGTTATGGATCCTTATGAGTTTGTGATGATGCAATACGAATTCGCGCGTAAGGGGACTTCTAACCCAACCGCATTTTATAATATGTACGGCAGACCAAGCGAATATTACATTTATAAAGGGAATAAAGGTACAGATTGGCAAAATGAAATTTTTGGAAGCAATCCAATCGCAAGATACACGGATATTAACGTAAATGGGGGAAGCGAAAAAACGAAATTCAAATTTACGTTTGTAAATCAGGATCAGCCTGGGGTTTTGGTTGGAACCGGTATGCGTCAGAATTATATTTATCTGATTTTAAATTCAAAATTAACAGACAATCTTACCTTCGAATATCAGACCCGTTTAACCAATCAAACCATAGACGGTTCCGGAACAGATGGAGTGAGCTTGCTTAGAGCTTTGCGTGAGGCGCCGACAGGAGGTTTGGAAGATTATATGACTTTGCCTGAAGATAATACTTATTTTGATCCGGACGATTATGAAATTAAACCTCGTTTTAATCCATTCGAAGAAGCAGAGAAAAACTACCGTAAACGCACTACGAGAATATTTAACACTACCGGAGCTTTAACGTGGACAATCAAAAAAGGCTTGACCCTTCGCTCTTCATTCGGTTACGAATATAAATATCAGGAAGACGGCCGTTTCTGGGGAACAGATACTAAAACGGCATTAGAAAACAACAATTTGCCTCTAACGTATTGGTCTATGACGCAGTCGCCACGCTGGCAGTTGAATAACGTATTAAATTACGGATTTAAATTAAAAGACCGCCACGATTTCCAATTGATGGTTGGGCAGGAAATAAAAGATCAGGAAAGTTCAATTAAGTTTTTCCGCACCCGTTATTTTCCTGAAGACATAACTGGAGAAAAAGCTTTAGACAACCTCGCTTTGGGAACTCCTTTTGATAATGGTTCAAATGCAGAATCTCCAAATAGAATTTCGTCATTTTTTGGAAGAGCGAATTACGGTTATGACGATCGTTATCTTTTTACGTTTACCGTTCGTACTGACGGTTCTACAAAATTTGGTCCAGACAACAGATGGGGAGTTTTTCCTGCGGGAGCTTTTGCATGGAGAGTTTCAAATGAAAGTTTCTTAAAAGACAGCCAGACCGTTTCTAACTTAAAACTTCGTTTGAGTTATGGAGCTTCTGGAAATGACAGAATTAAAGGCGATTTATATGCAAAATATTACGGAGTTTCTAGAGATCGTTCTGTAGGATGGGGAGAAGAAAACCATTACTACTATAATTTTTATAACGACAAATACCTAAACAATCCAAACGTAAAATGGGAAACGACTTATACGGCAAACGTAGGTCTTGATTTTGGTTTTTTCAGAGAAAGGCTTACAGGAACTTTAGATTTTTATCATAATAAAGTAAAAGATTTATTGGTTCCGTCTGATATTGCATCGGTTTCTGGTTTTTCTAAAATGATGACCAACGTTGGACAGACTTCAAATAAAGGTGTCGAATTTGCAATCAACGGAAGTGTGATTAAGAAAAAAGATTTTCAGGTTGATTTGACGTTTAACATCGGTTATAACAAAAATAAAATTGACAAACTGGCGAGCGGAGAGCAGGAATGGATTTTGAGTTCGGGCTGGGCAGGAACTGAATTGCTAAATGATGACGATTACCGCGCTTATGTAGGCGGAACGAAAGGTTTGATTTATGGATTCGTAAACGATGGTTTCTATACAATGGACGATTTCGAATCTTTTGATGCCGTGACAAAAACTTGGAAATTAAAAGAGGGTGTTGCCAATTCAAAAAACCTTTCTGGAGATCCTGTTCCAGGAAATGCGAAGTTTAAAAAACTGACTCCTGTTGATCCTTCAGACCCAAACAGCTATGTGATTGGGGATAAAGACAGAAAGGTTATCGGAGATACAAATCCTGATTTTTCTGGAGGTTTTGGGGTAAATGCGATTTGGAAAAACTTCGATTTAACAGCCTTCTTCAATTTCATGTCGGGATTTGATGTGTATAATGCCAATAAGATTATGACGACTTCTTTCTATAAAAATAATCAGAATAATTTCAGTATGGATGTCGGACTGAATAACCGATGGAGGAATTATGACGATATGGGGAACGATCTTCGTTATTCGCCTGAACAGCTGGCAAAACAAAACGAAAATGCTACCATGTGGAATCCAGTATCTATTGGTCGTCCTATTGCAATGTCGTACGCAGTTGAAGATGGCTCTTTCTTAAGATTAAATACGCTGAGCATTGGTTATACGATTCCAAAACAAAACAGTTCAAAAGCTGGATTCAGCAGAATCAGACTGTATGCTACGGGAAGCAACTTATTTGTTTGGACGAACTATTCTGGATACGATCCAGATATCAATTTGGAAACAGGTTTAACACCAAATATTGATTACAACGCTTATCCAAGAACACGAAATTATGCTTTTGGAGTGCAGCTGTCATTTTAATTAAACAATATTAAATCTCACAAAGATGAATAAAAAGATAATATTTAGTTTTCTGCTGATTTTTGCGCTGTCTTTTACAGCCTGCGATGAATATCTAGATGTACAGCCTGGTTCGGGCTTTACCCAAGCAGAAGTTTTTAAATCAGAAAAGGACATTCAGTCTGCAGTTGCGGGCGTATATACGCTGATGCTTACTGATGATGCTTATGCCAACCGTCTTGCTTTTGTTTTTAATACCAATACAGATGTAGAAATGTCTGGCGTTTCGACCAGCACAGTAAACGGAAACGGATCTGATATTGCATGTTACGACCCGAAACCCTATTGGACTACTTTAAATGGAACCTGGAGCGCGATGTATAAAATTATCAATACGGCAAATGATGTTATTGAAGGAATTGAAAGCTCTGATTTGTATAAAGCAGATCCAAAAAATGCGCCTTCAAATATTATGCAGATGTATGGAGAAGTGAAAACAATTCGTGCAATGGTTTATTTGGACATCATACGTGTTTGGGGAGACGTTGTTTTTCGAACTAAATCTTCAACAGGAGATGAGAATTTTGCTGTAGGAACTACAGATCGAAATGTGATTCTTGAATTTTTAATTGATGATTTAAAGTCAGTTGAGCCTTTTATGAAGAACGCAAGCGAATTGGATTATGGAGTGGAACGCGCTTCTAGAAGTTTCAATCAAGGTTTGATCGGATTATTGGCTCTTACAAGAGGAGGATGGACGCTTCGCCCGGACGAAAACAATCCGGCTAGTATCGGACACATGGAAAGAGGAAAAAATTACGAGCAGTATTATGATATTGCAATCCAATATCTGGATAAAGTAATCCAAGCAAGACAGCATGATTTAAAATTGAGCTATAGAGACTTCTGGATTAAACAGAACAATTGGGAAACGCCAGTTAATGACGATGTTATTTTCTCAATTCCAATGCTGAAAAACTCTACAGGCGAGTACGGCTATTTTGCTGGAATTCCGATTATTGAAGGGAACCATCCTTACGGAAGCGCTTCAGGAACCCTTAGCTTGTGCGGAGAATATCTTTATTCGTTCGATAATAAAGATTTAAGAAGAGATGTTACTTGTGCGCCGCTTTCTTACGATCAAAATTTAAATCAGGTAATTCGTCTGGATTTGGCACGTTTGGCAGTTGGCAAATGGTCTAAATTATGGATGAATGATCCGCTGGGAAGCACAAGCCAGAAAGGTACTGGAATCAATTATTCTTGGATGCGATTTGCAGATGTCTTGCTAATGTACGCAGAAGCGGTGAACGAACGTTTTGGTTCCGCGTGAAGATGCGAAAGAATGTCTGAGACGTGTGAGAAGAAGGGCTTTTGCTCAAGCAGATTGGGGAACTAAAGTAGATAATTATGTAATGTCTAAATCATCGCCCGATTTGTTCTTTAAAGCTATTATGGACGAGCGCAAATGGGAATTTGGCGGAGAAAGCAAACGTAAATTTGATTTGGCCCAGTTGGAATAAATTCAGCGAAGTGATTTACAATCAATATTTCAAACTATACAATTGGGGACGTGTAGCCAATGGAGCTTATGTTCCTGGCATCGACCAGGTTCCAGGAAGCATTTATTATAAAAACATTCCAGATCCTGTTAACTCTGGCAGAACAATCTTAGATATCAAAGGAATTGATGAAATTCTGCAAGCTCGCCCTGCAGGTTATACAGAACTTCCGTTTGCTGTAAGCTGGTATTCATTAAACAACGAATCGGCAAGTTATGAACCAAGAAACGATATCAAATGGAGTTTTAGAGGATTCATCAATTACAACAACGCTTCATCGGTATCTCCAACCGATCCATTACGTTATTTATGTCCCTATCCTTCTAAGGTAATTACAGATCATAGAGGAGCTATTCAAAATTATTATGGATTTAATTTTTAAATCAAGTAAAGCATGAAAAACTTTAGAAAAATACTTTATATACTGTCTCTAATTGGTTTAATTGCCTGCGGAGAAATGCTGATATCTTGTGAAAACGATGAGTTTAAATATCCGCAAGAACAAGATCTGTTTCAGCCAAAATTTGTACTTGCAGCGCCTTTAGTAAAAGGCAATTCAATAGCCATTGTATGGTATAAAGTTAACGATGCGGCATCTTATACCGTAGAGCTGCATTTAGACAATTATTATAAAAGTTTATACAAATCGTATACAACGACAGACACCCAGCTTTTGATGGATGATATTCCGTATAAAACGCAGTTTTATATTAGAGTGAGATCCAACCATGCTATTGATGGGCATAATTCGCAATGGTCGTATACAAGTGCATTAACAGAAGATCGTCCGCCGTTTCAGCCAATTTTGCATGATGTAGAAAAAGTAAATATTACAGAGACTGAAGTTACGGTAAATTGGGATATTTCTTCTGAGAATCCTGTAGACAGTATTGCGGTTGCACCTGCACAATCTGCTGAAATTCCTGCAATTGGGCGTAAACTTACTTCTGCTGAAATTGCCAAAGGAGAAGCTACCGTTGTTGGCTTAGAAAAAAATACTTTATACAACGTAAATATTTTCGACAACAATAAACCAAGACGTTACGATAAGCCTTATAATCAGGTTTCTTTCCGTTCGGCAGGACCATCAACTTCAACAATTATTGTTACAAAAGGAATGGATTTGGATGCTTTATTGAGAACAAACAATGACGATCCGACCATCCCAGAAGGAACAGAATATTTCCTTGAAGCCGGTTCGCTGTTTAAAATTACGCCTTTTACCATTTCAAAAGGATTCAAACTTACAGGAGGAACGGAAGGAGAACGCCCTCAGATCGAAATGAACGGAAACTGGAATATTGCAGAGGGTTCTTATTTGTCGGAATTGGCTTTTGAAAACATTCGTTTTTATCAGACTATTGACGCAAGTTATTTCTTTAATAGCGGAACAGCTTGGAAAGTAGACAAAATTACTTTCTACAACTGTGTTTTCAATTATTTCAAACGTGGATTCTGGAGACATCAAGGAAACGGAAAATACAAAGAAATTGGTGAGTTTGACATGAGCTACTGTACGTTTGATCAGGTGGGAGGACACTCAGGACTATACGGAACATTTGTATTCGGCTCTGCCGGAGCTGATAATGTGAAGAAAGCCAAATTTTCAAACTGCACTTTCATGAGAGATTACTATCAGACAACAGACAAGAACCGAAACTTTAAAAACCTGTTTGATTATGGCACATCGGCTTATCCGATCCAATTAGAATACCAAAATATTACGATTTACGATTATGCGTATAACAGGGCATTAATAAATATTCCGAATGCCGTCGGATCTACTTTAATCTTTAAGAATGTATTATTGGCATCTTCTTGCGGTAAAGTAATTCAGGCAATTGCAGCCAATACGCCTGCAACTTACGGAAACAATTATACAACAACAGATTATCTGCTAGGTGCCGCAGCAATTCAGGGAACTGATCTGGGCATAAGCGCGCAAAATTTATTTGTTGATCCTGCAAATGGCAATTTGATGATTAAAGATCCAAATTCTCCAATTGTAACCAATAAAGTAGGAGACACAAGATGGTTGCCTTAAGTTTTGTTAATTAAGTGGTTTCAGTACTTTCATGAAGTATCCTTGTGGTTGAGGATACTTCATTGTACTGTCTTCCTTAGATTAATAGAAGAAAATTAGACTTTAAAACATCAAGACTTTTTTGTGATGTTTTAATGAAGCGAATTATATAATAAAAATCAATACAATGAAATTCAAACAATTGCTATTCGCCTTAGGATTATTTTGGTATTTGGGAGCAAATGCACAAGGCTGGAACGCCGACTTAGGAAATGGAAAATACAAAAATCCAATCTTGCATGTAGATTATTCTGATCCCGATGTTTGTGCTGGAGAAGATGGTTATTACATGACAGCCTCGAGTTTTAACAGTGTTCCGGGACTTCCTATACTTCATTCTAAAGACCTTGTAAATTGGGAATTGATTGGATATGCATTGCAAAATCTATTTCCGATAGAACATTATCAAACCGTTCGTCATGGCGATGGCGTTTGCGCCATCTATCCGTTACCACAATGGCGAGTATTTTATTTACTGGGGAGATCCTGATTTTGGAATATTTATGGTAAAAACCAAAAATCCTGCCGGTGTTTGGGACGAGCCTATTTTAGTAAAAGAAGCAAAAGGAATTATAGATACGTGCCCATTTTGGGATGAAGACGGAAAAGCATATTTATCTTATGCTTTTGCAGGAAGCCGCGCCAATGTGAAAACAGTTTTAATGCTGTCTGAAATGGCATCAGACGGAACTAAACTGATTGGAAATCCAGCTTTGGTTTTTGACGGGCATAACGGACACACCACAGTTGAAGGTTCAAAAATTTACAAACGTGAAGGATACTATTGGATTATGGCTCCTGCAGGTGGCGTAAAGCCAGGATGGCAATTGGCAATGCGTTCCAAAAATGTTTGGGGGCCTTATGAATATAAAGTGGTTCTTCATCAAGGAGATTCACCAGTTAACGGGCGTCATCAAGGCGGTTATGTTGAAACTCCAAACCGAGACGGATGGTTTTTGCATTTTCAAGACCGTTGGGCTTACGGGCGCGTGGTTCATTTGCAGCCTGTGACTTGGAAAGACGGTTGGCCAATTATGGGGAAAGATTCCAATAAGGATGGAATTGGAGAGCCTGTTATGGAATGGACAAAACCAAACGTAGGGAAGAATTATGCGGCAACGCCATTAGTTTCTTCAGATGAATTTAATAGCCATCAATTGGGACTGCAATGGCAATGGCAAGCCAATCAGAATCCTGCCGAGCATTGGGGATGGTCTTCAGCAAATCTTGGTTTTATGCGTCTAAACTGCATTGCGAAAAAAGAAGGAGTAAAAACCATGTGGATGATGCCAAACCTTTTATTGCAAAAATTTCCCGGTGCTAATTTTACGGCAACAGCAAAATTAACTTTCGAAAATAATCCAGATGCAGGAGTAAGCGGTTCAGGCTTGATTGTATTTGGCGAAGATTACGCTTACATCGCAATTGAACAGGATAAAGCAGGTAATTTAAATTTGGTACAGCGCACTATGAAAAGCGCCAGAACTTCTAAAGAATTGGAGAAAGAAATGGCATCAATTCCTGTCAATAAAAAAGAAGTGAGTCTGCGTGCCAAAGTAGAAATGATTCAGAACAAAGAACCTTTTGATGCTAAAGTCACTTTTTACTACAGCATTGATGGAAAGAATTTTAAAAAACTGGGAGAATCATTCAAGCCAAGCGCGGGAAGATGGGTTGGGGCCAAAATCGGACTTTTTGCAACAGGATCGAAAACTATAAATGACAGCAGTTATGCCGATTACGATTGGTTCAGAGTTGAAGAAAATTAGAAATAGCATGAAGCATAAAATGAAATATTGTTTTCTTGCTTTGTTCGTTGGAATCATTTCTTTCGGGCAATCAAGATCTGCAAATAAAAAAGAATTATCTCCAGTGGAATGGGCAGTTAAAATGGCCGATTCAGATCAGAAACGTGTTCCAAATCCAGTATTTCTGGATGGAGTCAAATATCCCAAATGGAATTATACAAATGGCTTGGTGGCTCTTGCCAATCAGAAATTATATGATTATACCAAAAATCAGAAATATTGGGATTACGGACTTTCTTATGCCGAACAATTAATTGACAAAGATGGAAACATATTAGGAGGCTATGAACTCGATAAATACAGCTTGGATCTGATAAATTCCGGAAAAATACTTTTTGAAATTTATAAAAAGACAAATGATTCGCGCTATAAAAAAGCGATGGATTTATTGCGCAAACAATTAGAAGGACATCCACGGAATTCTGACGGAGGCTATTGGCATAAAAAGAGCTATCCGTGGCAAATGTGGCTGGATGGCGTTTATATGGCAGATCCTTTTTCAGCGCAATACGGAGCAGTTTTCAGTGATCCAAAAGCGATTGATGATGCTATCCTTCAAGCAGAATTAATTCAGAAACACACTTTTGATGCTAAAACAGGTTTGAATTTTCATGGTTACGATGAAAAACGTGCGCAATTCTGGGCAAACAAAACAACTGGAACTTCTACGCATGTATGGGGGCGAGCACAAGGGTGGTATTGTATGGCTTTGGTTGATATTTTAGACTTTGTTCCAGAAAATCATTCTAAACGAAAAGATTTAGTCAAAATTGTTCAACAGGTTTTTGATGCTGTTCTAAAAGCGCAAGATTCTAAAACAGGAGTCTGGTGGCAAGTAATGGATCAGCCAGGAAGAAAGGGCAATTATCTGGAATCGACTTGTTCTGCAATGTTTGTGTATTCTTTTGCTAAAGCTTACAACAAAGGTTATGTAAGCGAAAAGTTTCTGAAATCGGCAAAAAAAGGTTTTAACGGAATCCAAAAAGAATTTATAAAAGATAATGAAGACGGAACTATTTCTATTTCAAAATGCTGTGCCGTTGCGGGATTAGGAGGCAAAAATCCTGAAGATAGAAATGGTTCATTTGAATACTATATTTCTGAACCTATTAGAGATGACGATGCAAAAGCAGTTGGGCCTTATATTCTGGCTGGAATTGAATTGCAAAAATCTCTAGACAAAAAATAATATATCAAAATTACAATTGGTTATGATAAAAACTAAAAGCACACTTTTTATAACAGCATTTCTTTTTATGGCTTTTTCATGTATTGGACAAAAGAAAGGAACTTTAAATGGGGTGGACAAAAAAACTAAATCAAGTTTGAAAATCCCTTTCAAAATGCCAGAAGTGCAAATTCCAGAGTTTAAAAGAGACACTTTAAATATTCTCGATTTTGGAGCCATACCAAATACAGAACAGCTTTGTACAAATGCTATTAATTCGGCAATTGAAAAATGTTCTAAGTCAGGAGGTGGAGTTGTGGTAATTCCTGCTGGACTATGGACAACGGGACCAATAAAACTGAAAAGCAATGTAAATCTGCATACGAAAAATGGCGCTTTTGTTTCTTTTACAAGCGATTTAAAGCAGTACAAACTAATAGAATCCTATTTTGAAGGTAATAAGGTCATTCGCTGTGAATCGCCAATTATGGGAGTTGACTTAGAAAACATTGCCATTACTGGTCAAGGAATTTTTGATGGAAATGGCGCTGTATGGAGACCTGTTAAAATTGGAAAAATGACCGCTGGGCAATGGGACGAATTAGTAAAATCTGGTGGTGTTCTGTCTAAAGACGGAAAAATCTGGTATCCTTCTAAGGGAGCTTATGAAGGGAACGAGGAAAGAAATAAATTGCCTAAAAAGGAAACCGTAGAAAACATGGAGCCTTACAAAGAAGCGCTTCGTCCGGTTATGGTGAGTTTGGTTAATTGTAAAAAACTGCTTTTAGACGGTGTCACTTTTCAAAATTCTCCTGCTTGGAATGTGAATCCGTTAATGTGTGAGCATCTTACTCTACGAAACTTAACAATTCGCAATCCTTGGTATTCTCAAAATGGAGATGGTTTAGATTTAGAATCCTGCCGTATTGGAACGGTAACCAATTGTCGTTTTGATGTTGGCGATGATGCGATCTGCATTAAATCTGGAAAAGATAAAGAAGGAAGAGACCGTGCAAAACCAACAGAATTTTTTGTGATTACAGATTGTGTGGTTTATCACGCACATGGAGGTTTTACAATTGGAAGCGAAATGTCTGGAGGCGTTAAAAATATATTTGCCAAAAACCTAACATTTAATGGAACAGACTGTGGACTTCGTTTTAAATCTGTCCGTGGACGTGGAGGAGTAGTGGAGAATATTTGGATGGAAGACATTCGCATGAATAATATTCCGACAGACGCCATCAATTTTAACTTGTATTATTTCGGAAAATCTTTATCAGAAGATAAAACAACAGGCGAAATAACAGTCGCAAAAGAAGCTATTTCTGATGATACGCCTGCTTTTAAAAATATGTATTTCAAAAACATTTATGTAAATGGTGCGGCTCAGGCTTTGAAAATTATGGGAATTCCAGAAATGCCTGTTACTAACATCGAATTTGATAACATGATTATCCGTTCAGATATTGGAGTTCAGTTGAACTATGCCAGCAAAATCACTTTTAGAAATCTTGATTTAAGATTAGACAAACCTGGAATTGCGGTAAGTTTTTCAAACAGCCAGAATGTGAGTTTGGATGGTTTGAAATCTACGGGTGAAAATCAGATGTTTTGGGTTGGAGGTTTAGAAACAAAAGATATTTCACTAAAAACCAACGGCAAAAAAATGGTTATGGATAAAGATCTAAAAGTGCTAGAATCGATTAAAGGCGAAGTAAAAGTGGTGGACTAAAACAGAAAAAAAATGATACTATTCAAATTTGTGGCAGTTTCCATTTTCTTTATGAATCTTTCGTTTGCAAATGATTCTCTAAAAGAAACCAAACCTTACGATATTGTTGTGGATGCAGATGGAAAAGGAGATTTTAAAACTGTTCAAGAAGCGTTTAATTCGGTGCCATTATTAAAAACATCAGAAACTAAAATTTTTGTAAAGAATGGAATCTATAAAGAAAAACTAGAATTGGCCTTAAACAAAAATAACATTACGCTAATTGGCGAAAGCAGAGGAAATGTAATCCTGACTTATGATGACTACGCATCCAAATCGAATGGTGCAGGAGGAACAGTAGGAACTTCTGGATCTGCCAGTTTTATTGTTGCAGGTAATGGTTTTAAAGCACAGAATATTACGTTCGAGAATTCGTCTGGTCCAGTTGGACAGGCGGTGGCAGTTAGAATTGACGGAGACCGAATCATATTCGATAATTGCAGATTTTTAGGATTTCAAGACACTTTATATCCTAGAGAAAGTGGCAGTAGACAGTATTATAAAAACTGTTATATCGAAGGAACAACTGATTTCATTTTTGGAGGTTCGACCGTGATTTTTGATCAATGTGAAATCTTCTCTAAAAAAGGAGGCTCTTATATTACTGCTGCCAATACGCCAGAATCTAGCCCATACGGATTTGTATTCTTAAACTGCAAACTAACTTCAAATTCAGGAGATAACTCTTATTTCTTAGGAAGACCTTGGAGAAATTATGCCAAAACTGTTTTTATAAGATGCGAAATGGATTCACACATTAAACCATTAGGATGGCATAATTGGGGAAAACCAGAAGCCGAAAAAACGGCTTTTTACGCCGAATATCAATCTACAGGAGCAGGAGCAAATGCTGTATCAAGAGCCAATTGGTCGCATCAGCTTTCAGCAGCACAATTTAAAAAGGAATATTCGATGAAAGCCATTTTTAAAGATTGGAAACCGAATTGAAGTTTTTAAAAGCATCTTTCAGAAGTTATAATCGATTAAATAAATAAAGAATGAAGTTTCAAAACAGAAAATTAAAAGCAGTATTTATTTGGGTCTGGATCTTATTTCTTCAAAAGATGAACGCGCAATATTTGCAAGGATTGACTCAGGTTAGAGACACTTCTTTCAATAATAGAAGCGCATTCAAAAAAACATTGAAATACTTTCCTAATATTTCTCTTGTTTCCGAAATGCATTTTGACGCTCTTGTGCAGAAAAACGACATTGTATATTGCATTTACGGAAAACGGAAAATGAAACTGGATGTTTTCTTCGATAAAAATAAAAAAGAAAAACAGACTGCAATTATACTGATTCATGGTGGAGGATGGCGATCTGGAAGCCGAGAACAGCATCATCAGATGGCGCAGAAATTGGCAAGCCTAGGTTATGTCTGTTTTACGCCAGAGTACAGACTCTCTACAGAAGCGCTTTTTCCAGCAGCAGTTTACGATATTAAAGCTTCGATTCGCTGGGTAAGAGAAAATGCTGATAAGTATAATGTTAATCCAAATCAAATTGTTTCCCTTGGATTTTCAGCTGGTGGAGAACTGGCAGCTTTTATGGGAGTAACAGGCAATATGCCTCTGTTTGAGGGAGAAGTGACAAATTCAAGCTCAAAATCTCAAGTCAACGCTATAATTGATATTGACGGAACACTATCTTTTATCCATCCTGAAAGCAGTGAAGGAAATGATACTAAAAATATTTCTGCAGGAACTTATTGGTTTGGCTATTCTAGAAAAGACAATCCGAAATTATGGGAAGCCGCTTCTCCATTATCTTATGTAAATTCTTCAACTCCGCCCACTTTATTTATTAATAGTTCGATTCCTAGAATGCATGCTGGAAGAGATGATTTCAGAAAAGTTTTGACAGAAAACGGAATCTATTCGGAGGTTCACGAATTTGAAGACTCACCGCATGTCTTTTGTCTTTTCAATCCTTGGTTTGAACCAACAATTCAATATATAGATCAATTTTTAACTAATGTTTTTAAAAAATAAAGAATTATGAAATCAAGATTCATTATTTCAATTCTCTGTATGGCTTTAGCATTTGCAGTAATGTCTTTTATAAAACCCAAGCCCAAAACTACGGTCTATTTGATAGGAGATTCTACTGTAGCTGATTATGCTAACAATTATGAAGAAGGGAAAGACTATAAGAAAACGCGATATCCTGTTACAGGCTGGGGACAGGTTTTTCAGCAGTTTTTAGTAAAAGACAGTCTAAAGAAAATCGATAAGCTTATTAAAACTGACAGCGCTTTTGTAGATGATAGAGCCAGAGGTGGACGAAGCACTAGGACTTTCTTTCAGGAAGGTAGATGGCGTCTGGTTTACGAAAATCTAAAAAAAGGCGATTTAGTTTTAATGCAGTTCGGCCATAATGATGCCGCCGAAGATAAGCCTGAACGATATGTAAATATTGAAGGTTATAAGGAATTTCTAAGGCTTTTTGTAGAGCAGACAAGAGCAAAAGGAGCAAAACCGATTTTGATTACGCCTGTAGCGAGAAATTTTCCGTGGAAAGACGGAAAACTGCAGAATATTCATGGTTTATATCCGCAGGCAGTAAAAGATATAGCCAAAGAATTAGATGTGCCATGCATTGATTTAAACCAAAAATCAATCGATTTTTTTACCAAAAAAGGACAGCCGTATGTGAGTGAAAATTATTTTATGAATTTCAAAGGAGGTATATACGAAGCTTATCCGGAAGGACAAAAAGATAACACACATTTTCAAACTAAAGGAGCTGAAGAAGTGGCAAGATTAGTTTTTGAAGGAATGAAAGAATTAAACTAATATTTTATTTAAACCGTCAGAAGGGTTTGAGATACCAGAAAAAACTCTTTTGAAAACTATTACTAACTAAAACCATATTTAAACCAAATGAAAAAACAATTTTTTATTCATCTATTCCTCGTACTGTTTACAGTAATGGGGTTTTCTCAAACCATTGAGAAGATTGAAGCTGAAACATTTAACCAGGCTTCGGGAGCAAGGGCAGAAACCAATGCCGCTCGCTCGGGAGGCGGAAACGTAGGGTATATTAAAAACAATACCTGGATTAAATTTAATGCAGTTAATTTTACGGAATTTGTTACTCGTTTTGATATTGCGGCGGCGGGAGCAACTGGCGGAACTATAGAATTTAGATTGGGTTCTGCAACAGGAACCTTGATTGGTTCTGCAACGATATCAGGAAGTACAAGCTTTACCGATTACAAGAAGTTTTCGGCAGCCATTACGCCAACGAATGGTTCATTCGATCTGTATCTTGTTTTTCTTGGACCTGGAACAGGATATTTGTTTAATGTAGATTATTTCGAAAAAGTAACCGACAACCCAAATGCTGTGACGCACAAATTGACTGTAGATGTCAATCCGGCCTCATCTGGAACTGTTACACTTAATCCTGCTGGAACTACATTTGCAAAAGGAACCGAAATAAAATTGACTGCCAATAAAAATTTTGGCTACAATTTCAAGCAATGGGTAGATGATAAAGGAGCTGTTATTTCAACAACCAATCCGTTAACATATACTCTAAATGAAGACATGACTTTAGTCGCGCAGTATGATGCTGTACCAACATATACTTTAAGCGTAAATACAAACGGAGCTTTTGGTTTAGGCGACTATACGGTTTCTCCCGCAGGAAAAGATGGTGTATTTTCGGTTTATGAAATTGGAACCAATGTTACGATTACGGCAGTGGAGAACGATATTATAAAATTCAGCAATTGGGCTGATGGTTCCACTTCATTAAGTACTTCTGTAGTGATGAATGAAAATAAAACAGTTACAGGAACGTATGCCAATCAGACTTTTATTGCGGGATGGACGTTTAAAAATGATCAATATGCAAATCCGAGAGTGGCCGAATTGTATTCTAAGGTAGAAAATAGACCACAACTATTTGCCTATAATATGGCAGACAATGTTTTTGCACCGAATGTAAGACTCCAAAATAGAGGAGGAAAGAACGGATTTTGCGTCTGGAATAATGACAGAGGGAATTTTTATTATTTTATGACAACACTTTCAACGGTGGGTTATAAAAACATAAATGTTGCTTCGGGTTTTTTGGGTTATTATTATGGGTGTGATGAGTGGACATTCCAGTATTCATTAGACGGAGTAAATTTTGTGAATGTTTCGGCTCTAACGACAATCAATACTGGAACGATTACCAATATTGGCGGAGTTCTTCCTGCCGAAGCCGAAGGAAAGGAAAAGATCTATTTAAGATGGATTCCAAATATAAACGGACCAAAACACGGATCTGCAATTGATGTTACAGCTACAATTCTGTCCAATTTAATGATTAAAGCCGATGAGGTTTTGGTTAGCGATGCTGTTGCGCCAGTTTTAGAATCTTCATTTCCAACAGAATCAGCAGGTTCTGTGGCGGCAAATGGAAGCATTATTTTAAACTATAATGAACAGGTTCAATCAGGAACAGGAAATGCAGTTTTAAATGGTAAAAATTTAAATGCCGAGTTTGTAAACAAAACAGTAAAGTTTAGCTATTTCGGATTGGAATATAACAAGCAATATACTTTTACGATTCCAGCTGGATTTGTAAAAGACCTTTCTGGAAATGACGGTTCAGCTGTTGCTTTGTCATTTAAAACAATGGAAAAGCCCATTCCTGCCAAACGTAAATTTGATCTAATTGTAGATGCAGATGCTACAGTAGATCAAATTGCCTCAGGAAAATATGTAAAGACAATTGCAGAAGCTTTTAATGCTGCACCTAATAATTCGGCATCCAGATTTTTGGTGCTGATTGCCAACGGGACTTATAATTTGGGTGGAGACGGAACAAATCCGCAGGATGTGGTTTTAAAGCTTCCATCAGGAAAGAATAACGTTTCGCTGGTTGCACAATCTAAAGACAAAGTCATTCTGCAGGGAAATCCAGGATGGGGAATTAAAAATGCTGTTCTCTCTATTGAAGCAAATGATTTGTATATGGAAAATGTAACCATCGAACACAAAGACGGAATTACAACTTCTGGACAAAGACCTGCATTAAACCCTGCCGGAGATCGAAATGTTTATAATGGAGTTCGCCTTAGAAGCAAGCAAGACACGCAAGTAACCGGAGGAAAAAGAAGTTTTTACTATAAATCTACGATCGAAGGAGATGTTGATTTTATCTGTGGCGGCGGAACGCATTGGTTTGAAGAGTGCAAGCTGGTTTCTGTTGCTGCAGGTTATATCGTAGCGCCAAATCATGATACGGCTACTCAATACGGTTATATCTTTAATAACAATACCATTACTGCTTCGACAAGTTATTATTTAGGGCGTCCTTGGCAAAATGCACCAAGAGCTGTTTATCTTAACACCAAAATGATGACTGAACCTAATACAGCCGGTTGGGCAAGTATGGGAACTGTACCAGCACTTTTTGCCGAATACAATAGCGTAAATGGAAATGGCGTAGCAGTAAATACCGATAACAGAACTAATATATTTACAGTAAACGGCGTTGCCCAGACAGGAAATTATAATCCAGTTTTGACCAAAGCGCAAGCTGATGAATTTACGATAGATAATGTATTAAGCGGAACAGACAAATGGGATCCGCGCAGAGTGGTTGAGCAAATTACAAAACCTTCAAATCTTGTGGTATCTGCAGCTAATACTTTAAAATGGGATGAAAATCCGTATGCAATATGTTATGTGATTAGCAAAGAGGGTAAAGTTTTAGGCATTACAACAGAAGCTACTTTTGCAGATCCTTCAGCGGTTGCGGGAACTTATACATATACTGTTCAAGCAGCAAATGAATACGGTGGATTAAGCGATTTGAGTAGTATTAGTATGGCTATTAATGGAGGAGCGACTAAATCTTCAATTACTTATTTAAATTCAATTGATGGAACTCCTTTATCAGGTTTAACTCCGATAGAATATACTGAGGGTACAATAGCAAAATTGCCAACTCCAACTTTAGTAGGATATACGTTTTATGGATGGTCGTCTTCTGGCACCACAGCAAATACATTAAATGAAATTGCTACTACAGCAACAGGAAATCAAACTTTATATGCTTTCTGGGGATCTGGAGGGAATAATAAGCCAAATGAAGTTATACCACCTTCAAATTTTGATTACGAATTTACTGCGGCAGTAAATAAAAGTTGGGACAATGCAGGAAATTATAATCCAGCTGTAATGCCAGTTGCAGGTAAAACCGTTTCTTGCACCAAAGAAATCGAAACAACCGCAACAGTTTTTCCTGCCGATATGACTTTATCTGATGCAGGAACGCTTCGCTTGAGAGGTGCTCATAAAGCTACAGGTGTATTGACTTTTAAAGAAGGAACGAGAGTATATTATAATACAAGTGGTGCAGGCATGGCTTTAGAAGCGCCGATGGTCATTTCTGGAAATGTGAAATTCGAAATGATTTCGGGTATTGCCAATCAAACCATAATGACTTTAAGCGGTCCCGTATCAGGAAACGGAACCATTTCGCCTTTAAATATCGGTCAAGGTGTTAATGCCAATACAGGAACTCTGCTTCTTAAAGGTGATAACAGCGAATTTATCGGTACTTGGGATCTTACACAGAAAAGCACAAAATTCCCAGCATTAAATTATCCAACGGTAATTGAAGGCGCTTCTGCAAATGCTTTTGGTTCTGGGACTATTAAAATAGGTCAGGATAATTATGTTATTTTCAGCCATGAACGTGCAGCTGGTTCCACTTTAAATTTAAATATCACAGAAAATGGTAAAGCGTCATTAAATATTGTTTTAAATGTTCAAAAACTTACTATTAATGGAGTAGATTTTAAAGAAGGAACTTACGATAAAACGACAAATCCTGAATTCTTTAACGGAGAAGGAAAGATTGAAGTTAAAAAAGAAGTAACAGGAGGAGGGACTGAAAGCATTCCTGCATTTCCAGGAGCCGAAGGTTATGGAAAATATGTAACAGGAGGCCGTGGCGGAAAAGTAATTTATGTAACAAATCTAAACGATTCTGGAGCGGGCTCGCTTCGTGATGCGATTGGTCAGGCTGGTCATAGAATTGTTGTTTTTAAAGTTTCGGGAAATATTGAATTAAAAAGCGAATTAAATATTACTGATAATATTACAATTGCAGGACAAACAGCTCCAGGAGGCGGTATAACTTTAAAAGATTATAATGTTAAAGTAAGAGGAAATAACATTATTCTGCGCTATTTGCGCTTTAGAATGGGAGATACTCATGATGTGGAGAACGATGCTTTAGGAGGACGTTTTCAAAAAAATATCATTGTAGATCACTGCTCTATGAGCTGGTCAACAGACGAATGTGTTTCTTTTTATCAAAATGAGAACTTTACGCTGCAATGGTGTATCATTTCTGAAAGCCTTAGGAATTCTGTTCACGCAAAAGGAGCCCACGGATATGGCGGTGTTTGGGGTGGTAGAAACGCTTCTTTCCATCATAATCTGTTAGCGAATCATGATAGTCGTAATCCAAGGTTGGGAGAATATGCAAATGATATTTTTGCAAAAACAGATTTGGTTGACATTCGTAACAACATTATTTATAATTGGGGCGGAAACAGCTGTTATGGCGGAGATGCCATGAATGTGAATTTGGTAAATAATTATTGGAAACCAGCACCTGGGACTTCAAATTCGACTAAAGAACGTATCCTGTCAACAGGAAGAAGTTTGGACACTACTTCGCCTTTATACGGAATTTGGGGAAAATATTTTGTTGACGGAAATTATGTTGTTGGATCAGAAAGAGCCACTCAAGATAACTGGACATACGGAGTTTATAGCCAATTTCATGGCAGCCAGCTTCCTGTGAGCGATGCAGATAAAGCTTCAATCAAAATTAGCGTACCTCATGCTTTTGGAGAAATCACAACTCATAGCGCTACAAAAGCGTATGAATTGGTTCTAGAAAATGCAGGTGCCAATTTATACAGAGATACTGTAGATAAAAGAGCAGTAGAGGATACTCGTTCTGGTACGGCAAGTATTATGAATGGTGGAAATGGAAGTACAAACGGTTATATCGATACGCCTTCAGCAGCTGGAGGGTGGCCAGTATTACCTTCTGGAGAAGCTCCAACAGATACAGACGGTGACGGTATGCCTGATAAATGGGAAACAGAAAAAGGATTAAATCCTGCCAGTTCAGCAGATGGCAATTTAAAAACGATTGACGGCAAGTATACCAACGTTGAGGTTTACATCAACAGTCTTGTAAATCATATTACAGAGAACCAAAACGGGAGTTTAGATGTTTATGTAAACCCTCAGAATTTTGTTGAAAAATACAATGCTGCTGAAAACGGATCAAAATTCATAATGGCAAGCGGTACTTATACAGCTTCAGCTAATCTTGCTGTTAAAAACCATAAATATACATTTATTCCGGATGCCAATGCAAAACCTGTTTTCACAGCATCTTTCGCTTCAGAAAACCCAGAAATTGTTTCAGGAAGCTTCAGTTTTGATGGTGTTGATTTTGATTTAACGAATGCTGGTGCAAGTTTGCTTCAATTGAAAAAAGGGGCAAGTGTGTCAAGTTTTGAAATTAAAAATTCGACTATCAAAGGAATTAAACAAAGTTTATTAGTTACCGATGGAGTTTCAGAGAATGTGATTTCTAAAATTGTTATAGAAAATTGCATTGTTGACGGAAGTGCAGCAGCAGGAGGAAGTTTTATTCAGCCGGATTCTCGCATTGTAAATTCGATTTCGGTTAAAAATTCGACTATTTTCAATTTCGAGAAGGCAAATAGCTTTTTAGTTCTTCAAAATAAAAATGCTGCAACTCAAACACTAAACATCGCTTTTGAAAGCAATACGATTTACAATTCAGGCAATCAAAACGGAAATGGATTTGTGTTTGTAGACAATCAGTATAATAGTGCCTCTGTTTATTCTTTCAAAAATAACATTATCCAAGACGAGCGAGAGAATGCAAAACCGCTTTATTTATTTAATTCTAATAATGCTGCAGGAGCAGGAAAACTGGTTTTAGACAATAATCTTCTTGTTGGCGTTTCTTCTCAGATAGTGAAAGGAGCGGTTACTGTGGGAGAGTCTAATATTAAGACATTATTAGGTTTAGGGATGGTGGCACTAGCATACCCAAATCCAGTGCAAGGTAATTTTAGCTTTTCTAAAAATTCTCCATTAGCCAAGGCATCGTTAGAAGGAAATGTTTTGGGAGATCCAAGATGGCTAAAAGCAGATGCTAAGTTTTCTAAAATAAGCTATTTTAATTCTATTGACGGAAAAGCCATTATACTGGATCCTGCCGAATACATGGAAGGTGCGGTTACAAACTTAAAAATTCCAAAATTAGAAGGCTATACTTTCTTTGGATGGTCTGCAACAGCAACAACGCCTGGATTATTAAAAACGATTGCGGCAACTACTACAGGAAATCAAGTCTTTTATGCTTTTTGGGGAGAAGGAGGAAACAACAAACCAGATCCAAAACCAATTGTTAAATCGGGTGTTTCTTATTTAAATTCAATTGATGGACATGCTATTTCTGGTTTAAATCCGATAGAATATACAGAAGGTACAGTATTAGCATTACCAGTACCAGCCTTAAAAGATTATACTTTTTACGGATGGTCGGTTTCACCAACAGCCCCTAATACTATAAAAGAAATTGCCAGCACTACAACAGGAAATCAGACCTTTTATGCCTTTTGGGGAGTAGACGGAAATAATAAACAGGATGAACCGCCTACTTTTTATAGCATTTCGTACTTGAATTTACCTGCAGGAGCAGTTAACCCAAATAAAACGACTTTGCAAACAGGCATTGCTTTTACATTAGAAGAAGCACAATGTTCGGGTTATCGTTTTTTAGGATGGTATGCAGATGCTTTGTACGGAAAAGAAATAACAGGTTTTAGCATTACGCAGAAAGATAATATTACGCTTTACGGACGCTGGAAAAAACTTGGAGAGTTTTTAGTTTTTCCAACGGTAGCTTCAGGAAAATTGACCTTAAAATCTAGTGCAGAATTTGATCAATTGGTTATTTTCAGTATGAACGGACTTTTGGTTAAAAAAGTTGATGCAATTGGCGCTGAAACAGAGATATCGGTTTCTGATTTGGCTTCTGGCAGTTATTTCATTAAAAGTCTTAAGACGGGACAGACAGCTAGAATTATTGTTAAATAAGTTTATGATTCGGGATGAATTTTAATGCTCATCCCGAATAACAAAAGCAGAGTTTTTTAAAATTAAAATCATCATAGATATGAATAATAATATAAAATTATTAGTCTTGGCTTGTATAATGATACTGTCTTCGTGTTCAGGTGAGAGTGAAAGTGGCCAAGATACTAATGCAAACAAAGGATTTCTAAAAATTGGGAGTCAGACGGTAGAATTATCGCAAGGCTATCTGGAGAATTTTGGTATTCGCGGAAATGCCTATAATATTGATTTTTCGTTGCGATCTAAGTCTATTTCTGCTGCTGAGGATGGAGCAGTAGTTTACTTCGAATTGTTTTCTTCTCTTCAAAATAATTTAGCAAAAGGAGATTATAGTTATGGAGGTTTTTCTGAAGCAACAGCTTATACTTTTACAAAATGGGGACAATCTTTATTGGGGAAAAATATCAATGCGGAAAAAGGTGCTCTGTCGATTACAGACGGCACTAGCATTCGGCCAACTGAGGGAACTTTTAAAGTTACCGAAAATGGAGAAAAATATAAAGTTAGTTTTGCCGGGAAAGGTACTGCAAGCATTTATAAAGACGGCGTAATTGCGGCAACTCAGAATAATGTTTCTTTTAGTATGCAGTATTTTGGAGATGTAAAGAAATCAGAGGGTAAGATATTTAGTTCTTCAGCTGGGAAAAAAGGTTTGAGCCCAATCGCAGAGAAGGATCATTCCCCAATTTTTAATTAAATTATGATGTCATAATTTAAATATAATTAATCTAAAGCCTGAATTTTTCAGGCTTTATTTTTTTTAAACAAACTCTTTTAAATTCTATAATTTTATTAGTTAATTTTTCGACGGAATCGACGCTTTACATTAAATATTTGAGATTTTTTATAAATGTCTTATTAAGCTAACGCTTATTTTTTATATTTGTTTCAACTACTAAGATTAAATGTTCTCTTGAAACATGAATATTTTGGCAAATTATTGGACACAAAACAAATGATGTTTTTGTAAGACTTTATTTTGTAAAATTTGTACCTTATTTTTACCTCGAGATTATCTAACCCTTATGAAATAAGGATTGCGAATTTCTGTATTGGCAAATAGAAGGAGCAAAGCAACAATAACAATAGTAAGATACTTGTTCCCTATTACAATAAAATAAAAACAACTTTAAAAGGGGCTTATAAAAAGGATAAACTAAGAGCTGACATAAACGAAAAAATTGGATTTGTTAAAGAAATAGTCCTTTATTGGATTTACAGGTTATGTAAAAAAAATGATATATGGATTTTTAAACCAAAGCTGTTTAATGAATGGCTTTGGTTAAAATCCAGCTGTATTTCAAGTTCGATCTATCTTTTTTCAGACTTAAATTATTTCATTAAATTTGTAGGAATAAATGAGCTTACCTTAGTTATTAATAGAGCTTTTCTGTTGTGCATTTTAGAATAAAAACTTTCGTTTTCATGTTTTTATCAGTGTAGTTTTTTTGATAGATATATCCTTCGATGCCCTTTTGGAAAATCTTTAATTTCACCAATTGGCTCATATCCGTTTTTTAAATAGAAATTTTCTGCTTGAAAGTCAAATGTATCCAGCATTGAGATTTCGGCTCCTTTTTCTTTTGCTGTTTTTTCAGCATATTGTAAAAGTAAAGTTCCAATCCCTCTTTTTCTATAACTTTCTTCTACCCACAAAACTTTTATTTCAAGGTCATTCCAATATCCAAGTTCTGCTAATATTCCGCCAATCTCAGTTCCTTTTTCATTTTTGACTGTAAATTCTAATGGAGTGTAAATATGATTAGTTGCTGAAACTTTACTTAAATTGTATTCAATAATTCCATCGATTATTTTTTTTGTGCTTTTCCTATCACAATTTTCAACAGTAAATTCAAAAGTTTTTTCCATTTATGAAAGATTTTATTTAATTGCTATTTTTACATCGGCTACAATCGAATCTAAATTATTTTAGAATCACTAATTGTCATTAAAAAAGAAAAGCTAATATATTATTTTTGAAAATATTTTTGATCATTGTCAGAAGAATGTTGGAAAAACAGCTTAACTTATTTCTTTTTATGGACGGTGCCCGACTCGGCCATGCGCTTACTGCTGAAGCTAATGATCTTACCTTATCTGTTGTTTCAAATCTTACCGATGTGTTTTATATAGGTGGGACAAAAAACGGTACTCTTGTCGGCGAAGCTATTGTATTTAAGAATTCACAGCTGTGCAGTGAGTTTGACTATGTTCTCAAACAACGTGGTGCGCTTCTGGCAAAAGGAAGGGTGTTAGGAATCCAGTTCTATGAACTCTTTAAGGAAGATTTGTATTTTGTTCTGGCAGAAAAAGCCAATAAGTATGCTGCGCAGATTGCCGAAGCGATTAAAGAGGCCGATTATGAATTTTTAACCGAATCTGCCACCAACCAGATTTTTCCGATTATGCCTAAAACTGTGATTTCTTCGCTACATGAAAAGTTTGCATTTTATGTCTGGAAAGAGATTGAGGAGAGCAGGGCAGCAGTACGTTTAATCACTTCTTGGGCAACGGATCAGAAAAGCGTGGATGAAATTATAGAGGATATTAAAACAGCAGCGTTCCGGAATAGCAGCTTCGTCGTATGCTTAAAAAAAGGTTTGCCAGTACGTCTTTAAGCGAAAAAGTTGCCATCACAAATGAAATTCCTGTGGATCATATAATAATGATTAGGAATCATTTAAATAAAAAAGCACCTGTTTTTGGACAGGTGCTTTATAAACTTGTACTATAGTATATATTATGCTACGATTACGTTTACTGCGTTTGGCACCTTTTCGGCCTTCTTGGATGTCATATCGAACTGAATCGTTTTCACGGATGTTTTCCGATAGACCTGAGGCATGGACAAAAATTTCGTTTCCTCCATCATTAGGAGTTATAAATCCGAATCCTTTTTCCTCATTGAAAAATTTTACTGTACCTTCTTGCATATTAAATATTTAATTTGGTCAAATGTACTCTATTAAATAATAGCAGCTTAGGAAATAATTTTAAATTATGTTTTAATTAACTTTAAATAAAAACAATTGCATATTTATGTATAGTTACAGATAAAGAATTTTTTAAATAAATTGGGTAGGAAGTAGCATTAATTTGGTTTGAAAAAGAGAAAAAAGATTTTTGCTAGGATTAAATTTAATATTTTAATGTGTTAAAATATTAAAAATCATTATTTTAGTTGGAAAGAATTATTCAGATAATCCAATTGTAAACTAATGAAAAATAAAGTAAATCTGGCACTCATTCTTCTGGTTCTGTTTTTAGGCAGATCATTTGCACAGACCCATTATGATACTCTATCAATCGGCAGAATAAAACAGGTAATCTCATATAAAGGAAATAATGATTTGCCTTTAATCTTATTTTTACATGGCGGTCAGGGCAGTTCTAGAATGAACCAAGCTGATGTTTTCTCGGGCAAACTTCAAAATCACTTTACGGTTGTGCAGTGGGACCAAAGGGAAACGGGCAGGACACTTGCTTTAAACCGATCGTCTGTACCTATTACATTGGAATTAATGGAAAATGATACTTATGAACTCCTACAGCTTCTTTTGAAAAAATTCAATAAAAAGAAACTCTATCTTGTTGGGGAATCGTGGGGAACCGTTCTTGGTTTTAAAATGGCTGAAAAACATCCTGAGCTACTGAGTGCTTATATCGCTTTTAGTCCTGTAGTGAATCAGAGCAGAAGTGAACAATTACTGCTTAGCAAACTGAAAGCAGATGCAAAAGAAAAAGGAAATCTTACAGCTGAAAAAGAGCTCAATACAGTTAAAATTCCTTTTGAAAAATACGAATCGCTATATTATTCCAGAAAATGGATGTTTAATTACGATGGTAAGCCATTAGCAGATAAAGACACTACTGCCGTGAAAGAGTATCTTAAAAGCTGGTCTGAAATATGGTTACCTACTTGGAATAAGGCCGTCAATCAAAATCTTCCAAAAGAACTTCCAAAAATTAATTGTCCGGTTTATTTTTTCATCGGGAAGAAAGATTTCCAGACTAATCATGTCATTGCAGAAGACTATTTTAAACATCTCAAAGCGCCAAAGAAGAAAATATTCCTGTTTGAAGATGCTGGACATTCTGTACTTATGGAAAAGCCTGAAGAAATTCAAAAAATAATTATCGAACAAATCCTAGATAAAAATTAAAAGCTGATCATAAATAATAGGAGTCAATTCTGATGCTGAACGGAGTTTTATAGAAAAAAAACTGATACCAATATGGTACACAGTAATTGCAAATAGATTTCTCCACCGATAATTCTGTCGTTTTTTATTTTTACCCCTTCTGTTTAATAATAGGTTGATTCTACATATGGATTGTAGATATCTGCATCCCATTGATTATCATTAAACTCATCCAAAAGTTGATCGTCAGATTCTGGATCAATTATGCTTTCGTATTCGTTTAGGTCATGGGTTGCATGCAAAAACTCGCAGTCAAAGTCTGGTTCATCTTCACTTTTATGGTATAAATCGCCTAAAAGCTTTGAATTTTGTTTGTGCTGAATTGCTGTATTTGTGAAATTCATGTCAGATTGTGTGCCGGATTGAGAAACTGATATAACAACCGGAAGGATTGCTGTTGCTTTTTTCATAATGTAATTCATTTCGTTTTGTATATATTGCATATGCCAAAAATAATGTGACCTGCAATCTTTTTAGTTATACAATTTTGCTGTGGAGTTATATAATATCTTATCGATTACTATTTTTTTTCATTTTTTGCATTGCATAAGAGAGCAGGGGATAAAGTTGACACGAGAAATATTCCATGCGGTTAAATGTAAATCGTGTGGTATTTTTTTTTGTATTTTCGTGAGGATTGTAATTTACGAACAGTTTCAAACTGCCAAAATAGTACGCTGTAAATCTTAAGTGAATTTTTTTGCAGTATAAGAAAAGCATGGTTTGGTTTTAATTTTAAAAGTTTTTGATTTTGAGTTTTTTAACACTATTACGAAATGATTTATAATAAAGAAAATTTTCCAAAAGTATCTTCTGAACGCCATATCTCAGCTACTCTGTTAATGTATTTGATGTTTGGATTATTGTGCTTGGCAATGCTTTCTTTATTTATTGCAATACCTTTGAGTATGCAGTTGGAGCATAACAGTCCTTTATCTCAAGGAGAGCTAATCTTTGACCTTATATATTTTCCCCTACTGCTTTGGGCGATCTGGATTTTATTTAAGAATTACCAGCGTCAGAAACAGAAGAAGGTCATTTCAATTTCTGTAGATCGTTATGGCATGCACCAACATCAGTATAGTGGCAATGTCGAAAGCATTCTATATGAGGATCTGGAAAAGAGCAGCGAGGCTTACGTAAGTGATATCGATAGAAAAATAGGAACAAAATATTCGCCTAGCTATATTTTTGGATTTAAGAACGGGAAGCAGATTCCCATTCATTTTTCCAGAGCTGATAACGGGATGACTTATATCCCTAAAAATAAATATCTGCTGATTGGTCATTTTCTGCAGGGCGTCGTTTTATTTTGCCCGCACATTAAGATTTCCCCGACTGTCTATGCGGATTATTTTATTAATCCTGAAACTTTTGAATTTAATAGAAAAGCCCAGACAATTATATATTTGCTAGTTCTTATTGTTCTGATCGCGATACTACTTTTAATCGATTTATTTATAAAATATACTAAAGGGTTCTCGATATTATTCTAAAGTAAAAATGCTAGATTTCTTGCATTGAATAGGAGTAATTCATGTAATGATGAGGTTTTCTCAAACGATGTCTTTTTGTGCTATAAAAAAGCCATTAAACATTACATCTAATGGCCTTTTATTCTTGTTTTTACTTGGCATTCTTATTTTTTGATAAACTCTAAAATATCTTTATTGATAGTTTCTGCCTCTGTTGTTGGCATACCATGAGGAAATCCAGGATAAGAAATTAATTTTCCATTTTTCAAAAGAGCTGCTGCTTTAGGAGCCTGATTATATGGAACGATTTGATCATCTTCTCCGTGAAGTACCAAGACTGGTATGTCTAAACTTTTCAAATCTTCAGTAAAATCGGATTCAGAGAAAGCTTTAATGCCTTCATAATGAGCCAGTACAGAACCCATCATTCCCTGACGCCACCAATTGTGTTTAATTCCTTCCTGAACTGTTTTTCCTTCACGGTTCCATCCATAAAATGGAATAGGGAAATCATAGAAGTATTGTGATCTGCTAGATCCAGTTCCTTCTCTAATTTCATCAAAAACTGATAATGGCACACCATCTGGATTGGCTTCATTTTGTATCATAATTGGCGTTACGGCACTAATGATAACTGCTTTTGCAACGCGGCCTTTTCCATATTTTGCTGCGTAACGAATTACTTCGCCTCCGCCAGTTGAGTGGCCAATATGAATCGCATCTTTTAAGTCAAGTGCAGCGGTTAATTCTGCTACGTCTGCAGCATAGGTTTCCATATTGTTGCCTTCAGAACTTTGACCAGAACGACCGTGTCCGCGTCTGTCATGAGCAATAACTCTATATCCTTGTTTTAAGAAGAACATCATTTGCGCATCCCAGTCGTCTGCTGATAAAGGCCATCCGTGGTGAAAAACGATAGGTTGTCCTGTTCCCCAATCTTTATAATAAATTTCTGTTCCGTCTTTTACTGTAATTGTGCTCATTTTTTTGGTTTTAAGATTAATAAAATTAAGAGTATCCTAATTTTGGTATTGTCGTTAAATTCTAAGTTTTTATCATTTTTTATTTGACTTAGATTTCTTTGACAAATTTATAGAGGAAGAGTAGAGTAGTCGATTAACCTAGATTAAGTAATGAATTGTAACAGCGCTATTACTATTTTTAATCTAAATAAATGCCTCAAAAGTCTTCGCTAACTTATTTTTATTTGAAAAGAATTATATGTGTTTTATCTTTTCGTAGATGGCGGGATCGTGTTTTTTTACTTTTATTTTCACGTATTTAGAAGCTGGCATATTACTTTCTTTCACCACATTATTTACAGAAACCAAAACATTGGTTTCAGGAAAATAAGTGACTGTATTTCGCTCTGGAATTTGATAAGAAACAATAAGGAATAAAGGCGCAATTCTTTCAATGCCATCATTATAATTAAAGAGATCTACTTTGTCTCCCGCTTTAAATCCTGCTTTATCAATATCATTTTGATTCATGAAAATAACACGGCGTTCATTTTTTATTCCCCTATAGCGGTCATCCATACCATAAATAGTAGTATTAAACTGGTCATGCGTACGAGTTGTGGCCATCATATATTCATCTGGTTCCAATTCATTATCCGGAATTTCAGTCAAAGTAAATGCCGCACGATCAGCAGATTCTTTAGCCGTAAATTGACCATGACGAGGAGCATTAGGCAAATAAAAACCGCCCTTTTCGCGAACTCTACTATTGTAATTTTCAAAACCGGGAATACAATTTTCTATAGCTTCTCTCACATCATCATAACTGTCGTGGTATCGCTTCCAGTCGATAACTGATTTTTCTCCAAGAACCGCCATCGCCATTCGGCAGACAATTTGAGTTTCGTTTATCAATTGATCCGAGATAGGTTTAAGCACGCCTTTTGAAGACTGCACCACGCCCATAGAATTTTCTGTACTAATAATCTGCACTTCTCCGTTAACGATATCCATATCACTTCGGGAAAGCGTAGGAAGAATAAGAGATTCTTTTCCGTGAATCAAATGGCCTCTATTGAGTTTTGTCGAGACACACACCAGCAGTTTCAGTTTTCGAAATGCTTCTGCGGTATAAGTCGTATCTGGTGCCGCCGATAGAAAATTACCGCCCATGCAGAACATAAATTTTACTTTCTCTTCATGAATCGCTTTTATCGTTCCAACCACATCATAACCGTGATTTCTCGGCGGATTAAATCCAAAGTAATTTTGAAGACGATCTAATTGCTCATTTGTAGGTTTTTCATCAATAAGCATGGTTCGGTTTCCCTGCACATTGCTGTGTCCGCGAACGGGACAGACTCCTGCGCCGGGTTTACCAATACTTCCTTTAATCAATAAAATATTGACAATCTCTCGGATCATATCGACACCATTTGGCTGCTGGGTAAGTCCCATTCCCCAGCAAACAATAATTCTTTTTTTGAAAGCCAGTATTTCTGCCGCTTCTATAATTAAATCTTTTGGAACTCCAGATAGAAAGGCAAGATGATCCAAGTCTAAATTTTCAAACTGCTTCTCAAAATTTTCAAAACCAGTTGTTTTGTCTTTGATAAATTCATGATCAAAAACTTGACCTGGGTTTTTCTTTTCCAATTCAATTAGCAAAAGTTCAATAGCTTTTAAAAGTGCCATATCACCATTTATTTTTATCGGAAGAAAAAGATCGGTAAGTTTTCCGCCTGATCCAATTATCCCTTTTATAGCCTGCGGATTGTGGAATCCCATTAAGCCAGCTTCGGGTAACGGATTAACCGCAATAATTTTTGCGCCATTTTTTTTGCCTTTTTCTAGAGCACTCAGCATTCTCGGAGCATTCGTTCCTGGATTTTGTCCGATTATCACAATCACATCTGTATCATAAAAATCTTCTAAAGTAACCGTTCCTTTTCCAATTCCGATTGTAGTTTTCAAAGCCGTTCCAGAGGTTTCGTGACACATATTGGAACAATCTGGCATATTGTTGGTTCCGAATTCTTTTGCAAAAAGCTGATAAAGAAAGGAAGCTTCATTACTGGTTCTTCCCGAAGTATAAAAGGCCGCTTCATTTGGAGATTCAAGCGCATTTAAATGGGAAGCAATTTTTTTAAAAGCTTCATTCCAACTTATGGGCTCATAATGTGTACCGCCAACGGGTAAATACATCGGTTCCGTCAATCTTCCCATTTTTCCAATTTGATAATCGTCTAATTTTGAAAGACTGTAAACAGAGTTTTCTTTAAAGAAAGCAGCATCAACTTTTTTGGTTGTAGCTTCTTCAGCCAAGGCTTTTGCTCCATTTTCACAATATTCGCCCAATGGAGATCTATCGTCATCAGGATCTGGCCATGCGCAGCTGGAGCAGTCAAAACCGCCCATTTGATTCATTTTAAACAAAGCCTTGCCGCCTCTTAGAATGGTTTTATCTTCTATAAGATCGCTTACCGCAGCCATAACCGCAGGAACGCCAGCAGCCCATTTTTCTACTTTTGTTAATTTAAGTTTCGAAAGCTGGTACGGATTTTCTGCTTCAGGTAATTTATGGGTTAAATCATCTGTTTTTTGTTGTGGATCTTTCTTCATTGTATTATGGTTTAATGGCTATTGTGTTAGGATTACGGTTTGTTCTGATGAGTTGTATATATTCAATCGGTTTTCTTTTAGAAATCCTAAAAGTGTAATATTAAACTCTGTTGCTAGTTCTACGGCCAAACTGGATGGAGCGCCAATAGAAGCAATAATAGAAATTCCCGCCATTGCTGCTTTTTGGATTAGCTCAAAACTTGCCCTTCCGCTTAGAAGCAAAATATGTTCATTTAGTGGCAGTGATTGATAAGCAAGAGATCTTCCAATCAATTTGTCTAATGCATTATGCCTTCCAACATCTTCAGTTAAAAGAATCAAATCGCCTTGAGCATTAAAAAGCCCTGAGGCATGAAGACCGCCAGTGGATTCAAAATCGCTTTGAGCAATTCTTAATTTTTCAGGTAATTGATAAAAAACAGATGCATGAATTTGGATTTGAGGTCTCATCAAATTTCCAAATGGGCTTACCGTTTTTATAGATTGAATCGAACTTTTTCCGCATACGCCACAACTTGAAGTCGTGTAGAAATTTCGATCTGTCTGCATCAAATTTGGAGTAAAACCTTCTTTAAGATCGACCTGAACAATGTTTTGTTTTTGTGACAAGCAATTCATTTTTATTGCAAAAGCATCTTGAATATCTTCAAAAGAAGTAATAATTCCTTCTGTAAACAGAAAACCAATCGCAAGATCAATATCATTGCCCGGAGTTCGCATGGTAACCGAAATGTTCTTTTGGATTCTCTCTGAATTAGAACCGTAAGAAAGCCTGATTTCAAGAGGTTCTTCAACAGATAGCGTATCTAAAAACGATGAGGTTCCGCTGTTTTCTATTCTTTGGACACTTACGTGTTTTATGGAAACTAATTCCGTATAATTTATTTCCATGATATTGTAATTGAAGTTGTTACGTAAATTTAATTAAAAATTGGTTCAAAAAATATACTTTCATTCATTAATTGAGAGCATACTATTCGATTTTTATATTTAATTTTCGAACTATTTATTTCACGATTTCACTCATCAGTTGCAAGAGATCTTCTGCACCTGCGTTAAATTTTCTACCGTTGACAAAAAAAGAAGGTGTGCCATTTACACCGCTTAAAATGCCGCTTTCAAAATCGGAATCTACTTTTGTGGCAAGTTCAGATTTTTTAATATCGACATTGAATTGATGTGGGTCTAGCTCCAATTTTTCTACTAATTCTAATAAAAAAGGTTCGTTTAGAAGCCTTTGGTTTTCGTAGATAGCATCATGCATTTCCCAGAACTTTCCCTGCAATGCTGCGGCTTCTGCCACAATTGCTGCAGGACGGGCGTATTGGTGCATTTCTGATAACGGAAAATTTCTAAAAATAAATTTTATCTGTTTGCCGTATTTCGTCATCATTTCTTTAAGAACTGGATAAGCAGCACCGCAATAGGGACATTGATAATCTCCGTATTCTACGATTACTATATCAGCATCTTTTTTTCCTTGTATATGATCAGTTTTACTGACCGCTGGTTTTAGTGACATAATTGATTGGTTTTTATAGTTTTTCTAAAGCTTCAAGAATTCCATCTGCTCCTGGGTTGATAGCCATTGGCGAGAGATAACTCCATTGTATAATTCCTTCTTTGTCAATTACAAAAAGGGCTCGATTGCATTCGCCTTCTTTCTCATTGTATACGCCATATTTTTTTGAAGTGTCTCCTTTTGGTTCGAAATCAGCCAATAAAGGAAAATGCAGATTTCTTGATTGAGAAAAGGCCATGTGACACCATTTACTATCTACAGAAATACCGAAAATTGTAGCATCATATTTCTTGAAGTATTTCTGCATTTCGTTGTAAAGTGCCATTTGGTCGCTGCAAACTGGACTCCAGTCGGCAGGATAAAAAGCTAAAATCACGTTTTTTCCTTTAAATTCTGATAAAGTGATTTTTTGATCGGGTGTTGCAAATAAGGTAAAATCTGGCGCAACGTCATTTTTCTTCAGCATAAGATTTATTTTTAAGGTTAAAGTCAGTAATAGGCAGCAAAAATGCACAAGCAAGTAGTAATGCAGCAGGCAAAATAAGCGTCCAATTTTTCAATAACGGAAGTATAATTGGTACGACAGATGCCCCTAGCAAAAAGCCAATCCATAATAGTAAAAGCCGTATAGCATTGAGTTTATAAAACTTCCGACTGTTTTTATTTCGGGAAAGACTTAACATTGCTGTATTTCTAGCCAGACTATTCAATGTTCCCGTCACGAAATCGGTATTTATTTTTTGACTTCCAACAGACGTTACAATGGTATTCATAACACCAGTTGAAAAAAGAATGATAGGTATCGACAATCCGTTGTTTATCGTATAATAATTGGATGCCATTGTATAGACAATCAATATTCCTGAAACGATATAAAATGGCAGGGTCTGAATTTTGGATTCTCTCCACAACGAAATGCAGGTTCCAGCATATATTCCGAAGACAAAACAGCCAATTACCGTTAAAGACGAAAGAAGTACATTGACTTTGCCACTGGATAATGCGATTCCCAATTGTGTGCTGTTTCCGCTTATAAAAGAGACATATACTTTCCATTTTAGGAAACCGGCAGCATCAAGAAAGCCTGCAATAAAGGCTAAAAATATGGCAAGTTTCTCCTGCGATCTAGTTTGTTCAGACGAATCTATGAACTGTGTTTGGACATCCACAATACTTATGATTACGGTTGAATAAACAGTTTGCTTTTAGGAAATTTTTCTATTTCGCCTTCTTCCAAACCAAAGTTGGTTACCACCACATCTTTCGGGTTTCCAGCAAGCCATTCGCTTAAATCAATAGATTGATAGGTGCCACTATTAAAACCAATTAAGATTTTACAAACTGTATTTCCAGTGTTTTTAATGTAATGTCCAGCACCCATTGGCACATAACCGACATCTCCAGCGTTGAATTGTTCGGTAACTACTGTGCTTTCTGCTAAGAAAACAGACATTTCGGCTTGACCAGAAATATAATACTGCCATTCATCAGCATTGGGATGCCAGTGCATTTCTCTTAAAGCGCCTGGCTGTAATTCTATAATAGATCCCGCCATTGTGGTACTGATAGGGAATTCTTTGCTTGTTACCAATCTTTGCAAACCGCCACCGGGAATTATTCTAGGTTGTTGAGAATGCAGAGGATAACGGTGTAAATTGGTCAATTCTATGTCTGATTCTTCAGGTCGTGAAGCGGCAGTAAATGATAATTCGTCAGGAACAATTCCGGCTGCGAAATAGGCTTCTTTTTGAGGTAATGCGGCCACTTCTTCCAAAGTAATTCCCAAGTTTTGAGCAACAATTTCTGGTGGCATGCAGGATACAAAATCGGTAACGCTGAAAGTGTGATCTTCGGAAAAATTACCATTATCAAAGATTAAAATAAAATGGCACTCTTCTGTTCCTGTTGCTTGGATTGAATGCCCGTATCCTTTTGGAAAATACCAAACATCGCCTGGTTCAAAATTATCAGTGTAGCTTTTGCCATTTGGATGAATAATCGTGGTGCGAACCGTTCCTGAAATAACATAAGCCCATTCTGCTGCATTTGCGTGCCAGTGCAATTCGCGCATACTTCCCGGCTGTAGTCGCATTGAAACTCCTGCGATGCCAATAGAAGCTGGAAAATCTTTAACAGAAGCTCCTCTTGTTGTACCGCCGTCATTAGTACGTGGTTCTTTTTTTTCTAGTTCGTATTTGAAACTTAATAATTCGGTAGTCATAATAATAGCTTTTTGATGATTAATTGTATTGGTTTTTAATTCTATTGTAAAGCTATTGAAGATATATGCTGAGTATAGTTTGAATTCGTTAGATGGGCAAAATCAGTCGTTGAATTTAGTAAGAGAAACTTTAGGAATAATTTGAAGCTTTCTGATTGTAGAGGATTTGTTTTTTTAGAGTTTAAACCAAAAAAAATCACTGCAAACTACAGTGATTTTTGATTTTATAATGAGGGAAGTTTTAATTATTTATAAAGCCATTTTTTGATCAGTTTGGTATAATTGGGCATTACAACAAATACCATTAAAAAGACTATGATACCCGAAATTATTAATCCATCAAAATAATGATTTGACGGTACTTTCAAAAATCTCAAAAAGGGGAGTGCCAATAAAGGAATTAAAAGGGACAATGGATAAATAGCAGACCATGTTACAAGAAATTGTTTCCAGCGAACAGGAACTTTATTTCCTTCGTTTTCTGCATTAAAAAGAAAATCCAAACCTGATTTTATCTGGTAGTTGTCATTTTTTCTGAATAGTGGATTTGCTTTTTTAATGAGCATTTTGCGGTCTTCCGATTCAATCCAGTATTTAAGGTTTTCAATAGTGTCAAATCGGATAATAACCGTGTAAACAAACGTTAAATGCGGAATTGGCCGTACGATCTGCAAATCGATAAAACCATTGGAGTGTTTGGTAATGGGAACAATTTCATCCAGCCATTTTTCATATTCCTGTTCTTTTCCATCCAAAATATGGTGCGTAATAACAACAGATGCGCCTTGATTTTCCATATTACTATTTATTTTTGGTTGAGGTTTAAGTTTTATTCGGACTAATTATCGAACTAAAATAATTTTACCTGTATGACTGCCATCTTCTAATAATCGATGTGCATCAGGAGCTTCGGTGAAAGGAAAGGTTTTAAAAATAATCGGTTTGAATTGTTTTGATTCGATTAATGGCCAAACGTTTTTTTGCACTTCTTTGGCTAGCTGTTTTTTAAAATCATAGTCTCGGCTTCTTAAGGTGCTTCCGGTAATTGTTAAACGTTTTATCATTACTTTCCAAATGTCAAGATCTACATGGCTGCCGCTTACGGCATTAATATGAACTAATCTGCCTTCGGGTTTTAGGATATTTACATTTTTACTTAAGTAATTACCGCCAATCATATCTAAGATGACATCGACTCCTTCTTCCTGCAAAACGGTTTCGAAATCTTGGGTTTTGTAATTAATATATGATGCAGCGCCAAGATCGAGACATTTTTGACCTTTTTCATCAGATCCTACTGTTACAATTACACGAATGCCAAGAGAATGGGCAATTTGGATTCCCGTAATACCAATGCCACTGTTGCCGCCGTGAATCAAAAGAGTTTCTCCAGATTTTAGGTTTCCTCTCTGAAAAACATTTGACCACACTGTAAAAACTGTTTCAGGCAAACTTGCTGCTTCAGCAAAAGTCAGTCCAGCTGGAATTGGCAGGCATTGACCTTCCTGAACGCTTACATATTCTGCATAACCACTGCCAGCAAGAATAGCACAGACTTTATCACCAATTTTTAAATCCGTAACATCTGCTCGCATTCGACTACAATTCCAGAAACTTCCAAACCTGGAATTTCAGATGAAACTCCAGCTGGTGCAGGATAATTGCCTTGACGCTGGAAGATATCAGAGCGGTTTAAACCTGCTGCTTTAACTTCTATTAACACTTTGTCTCCACTTACTTCTGGAGTTGGATATTCCTGCAGTTTAAGTACATCTGGAGCTCCAAATTGAGTTATAACTATTGCTTTCATGTAGTTTGTGATTAGTGGTTTTTATTGGATTGTTCCATTCTTTTCCAAGTAAGTTTATGAATAACCAAACGTGAATTGCTTATAAATGGTTTCTCTGTTTCTAAATGAAGCAATCCATCTTTAAAAAGAACTTTTCTGTTTTGTGTCTCATTTCTCCAATTTTCAAAAAGTGAAACAGACATGGTATGGCTGACTATTTGTTTTTCATCATCAGTTTTGAAGGGACCAGAATAGGCGAGATAAGAGGTACTGTCTTTTGTGTCAGAATGTTCAAAATCAGTATTCATTATTTGTGCTGACATATAGCCGTCACTGTTATAAATAATAATGCCTTTTGGTTTGGTTCCCATCGGATTTGTAATTTTTCCTTCCCCTAAAGGTACTTCAATCAATTCAACTAATGTCCAAGAACCGATTAGTATTTCAAACAAATTATTTTTCATAATACTCAAAATAATAAGAGCGCACATTGGTGCGCTCGATTTCTATACTATTAAAAAGGCTGATTGTATTTTCCCGTTAATGCTTTGTTTTCTATGCTTTTAGCAAAGTTAGGAGTTTCTTCATGATTGTGTGCATCAGAAGCAGCTTGTCTTGAAACAGCAGCGCCAGCTAGATCTACTCCATGTTCTTTTAAGTATTCAAACATTTCTGGTGTTGCAGTTGCATGAATCTCATTGGTGTAAAGGCAAGTATTTTCATCAATTTTAGTTACTTTAAGTTCCCATAAAACCTGAACTTTAGTACGTCCGTTTTTAGTAATAGAATCTGAGATAGACAACATACGGCAATAATCTGGACGATGAACTGTTGCCACATAATGCTGTACCATTAAAGCATCGCCAATTGTTTCTACATTAATAGACATGGGTTCTCCTTCATAGGTGCTGGTAATTCCCGCACCAATATGCTGAGTAGAACAACGCTGGTATTCTGCATCCGGAAGGTTTAAAAGCCAGTCTGCAATATTTACTTTTTCAATTGGAGCATTAATAACTGCAGTTACTGCTGAATGTGATAATGCGTTTTCTTTGGTTTGGATGATTTCCATGATTTCTTGGTTTTAAATGTTTAACTGAAGTAAATTTACCGCCTTACATTCGTGTAGCATTCCACTATTCATCGAATGGGCAAAAACACTCGTTTAAAGAGCGAAATCAATCGTTTGTTGTTATCATAGATCTGTATTTAATACGTTTCCCGAGGTTGAAACCTCGGGCTATGTTTTAAAATTGGAACGAAAAATCATCTCAATATGGGTAAACATAGCCAGTGGTTTCAACCACTGGGACACAACGATAATTACGCCTGCAATCATTAATGTATGATTATTTAAATGGGCATTTAATACAGGTATATTTTAAAATGAAAAAAAACAAAAAAGACCGCCTTTTACAGACAGTCTTTCTATTGAATAATATATAGTAAGATGGTTTTTCTTGAATTTAAAACGAGCTATTGTCTTATTTATTTCACAGCGATTCTAAAAAAACTTTAGCTTCTAAGAGAGACGAATTCAAAATCTTTTCGACATCATTTAAAATCTGCTGTAAAGTTGCATTTTGTTCTGTAGCCAATTCAAGAATATCGAGTTTTTCTTCTAAAAGTGGCAATAATCCCATTATAGCAGCACTTGATTGCAAGTCATGTGCTCTAAGTTTCACCATTTTAAAATCTTGATTTTCATAAGCCACGATAAGCTGTTCTAAATGTAGCGGGACATTGTCAATAAACTGTTTGGTCACAGTTTGTTCAAACGCTTTACTGCCAGCGCTTACCGATTGCATATACGAAAGATCAATATGTTGAAAAACAGGATCAGATTGTATAATGTTTGTTTCTTCCGAATTTGATTCTTTCAGTCCAAAAGCAGCAATCAGTTTAAAAAGTTCTTCCTCTTTTATAGGTTTTGAAATGTATTCGTTCATTCCTCGGCTCAAACATCTTTCTCTTTCGCCAGGCAGGGCATGTGCTGTCATGGCAATTATGGGAATATCTAGTTTTAAGATTTCTCTAATTTGCTGAACAGCAGTATACCCATCCATTTGAGGCATCTGTAAATCCATTAATACCAGATCACAATCTTTTTTCCTTAGATATTCGACTGCTTCCAAACCGTTAGAAGCCATTTCAAAATCAACATTCCATTGAGAAAGTAAATGTTTCATCAAACTCTGATTGATCGCGTTGTCATCTACAACTAAAACTCTCAAAGCGGTATTTGAGATATCTTTAAAGTGGTTAATATTAGCACTAGGTTTAGAATTGAGCTGTTCTTTAGCAATATCATACGGAATATAAAAGCTAAAGGTTGTTCCTTTTCCTTGTTCACTTTTTACTTCAATATCACCGTTTTGCAATAAAATCAGTTTTTTTACTATTGATAATCCTAGGCCAGTCCCACCGTAATTTCGAGTGGTAGAATCTTCACCTTGATTGAATCTTTCAAAGACTTCATTTAGCTTTTCTTTATCAATTCCAATTCCTGTGTCCGTAATTTTAAAGCCCACAATAACCTTATCTTCATGTTGGAGTTTGTTATAGACCTCAATGCTTACAGATCCTTGATGGGTAAATTTTATGGCATTTCCAATGAGGTTTACCAATATTTGAGTTAATCTGGTGGCATCACCAATTAAAGTATCAGGAATCGAATTATCGACTTTACTAGAAATCGTTAGTTTTTTTTCTTTTACACGTTCTGAAAAAAGCGTTTCAACCGAATCCAATAATCCGTTGATGCTGAATATTCCAGGCGTAATGCGCATCATTCCAGCCTCAATTTTAGATAAATCGAGTATGTCATTAATAATGGTCATTAAATTTTCGCCCGAACGCTGAATAGAATTCACAAATTCTGCGGAAGTTTCATCCAAAGGTCTTTTCTGTAATAAATTGGTAAATCCTAAAATACCACTAAGCGGCGTTCTGATTTCATGACTCATATTAGCCAGAAAATTTTCTTTAGTCTGAGCAGCGATCGATGCTTTTTTTTCTGCAATATCCAATTCTTTAATCAGAAAATGTTGTCTTCTAAATTGGCGCATAATATGATACCCTATAACAGCACCACTCAAAACTAGTAAAACTAATAGTGAAATGTCATAAAGTTTTGCTCTTTGGCCCATTTCCAGACTTAGATTTCGCAACTCCACCATGCGCAATTGGCGCTTACGGTAAATCTTTGCTGTAATATCGGTAATCTCATTGGAAATTATTCTGGCTCTAGGATTGGCAATAGAGCTATCATCATCCATATTTCCTAAAGAATCAAAACGATGCAGGAGTTTTCCTTTTGTGACCATTTTATCCTGAGCCAAAACTCCGAGTCTTTGTATTAACTTTTCCTCTTCAGGATCTGCATTATCCACAGAAAGGGAATCGAGAAAATTTCTAATCTGCCTGATCTTTTGATCGATTCCTTCTAAATGTGTAGTGTCATTAGTAGCGATCGAAGCTCGAATTCTGCTTTCGACACCCAGAATATCGCGGTCAATTTCTCTTAAATGATTGCTGGAACGCAATTCGTTTAAAAGGGTATTATTATTTCGTATGAGTTCTTTAGTATTTTGAGCCGAATTAATTTGTACAGCAATCAATAATATACTGCATAAAATAAAACTGCTAATGATAAAATAACTAAAGCGTTTGTTACCCATTACGGTAGACGTATTTATCATATAAATAAGTGTAAATGAAATTGTATGATCTTAATTCAATAAGATAGCATTCTAGTTTACGCAGCAGAAAAAATAAAATGACATTTAGAAAACATTCATCCTAGTGTTAAGCGCTTTTCTGTAAGCATCTGCAACAGGAATAAATTTTTTATTAATCATAATACCTCCGTCTTGTAAAGTGTCAATTTTACCAATAGAAACAATATAAGAACGATGTACTCTAATGAAATCATCTTTTGGCAGACGTTCTTCGGCAGTTTTCATTTTGCCGTGAATGGCAAACATTTTTTCTTTGGTGTAAAACTTTACATAATCTCCCATTGCTTCAGCATAAAAAATATCATCTAGTTTTAGTCGTCTTGTAATATTAGAATCTCTAACGAATAAAAATTCTTCTTTACCAAATTGTATATTCTCTTTTCTGCTCTCAATGATAGACTGTGCTTTACTCACTGCCTGTAAAAATCGGGCAGGAGTAACTGGTTTTAGAATATAATCTGCAATATTCAATTCAAATGCCTCCAGCGCGTATTCCTTTTTAGAAGATGTAAAAATGATGATGATATCTTTACCTGAGAGATTTTTTGTCAGCTCAATTCCTGTCATCTCGGGCATTTCAATATCCAAAAAAATTAAATCTACCTGATTTTCCTGTAAATGATGATATGCTTCAATGGCATTAGAATATTCATTTACAACAGTAAGATTCGGAATTTGTTTTGCCAAATGAGATAAAGTAGTTCTTGCAATATCATTGTCATCAACAATTAACGCTTTCATGGTATTTGGTTTTTGGTTTAGACAAATATACTTATTCCTTGTTATTTTATCTAAAGTAAGAGCGTATCATCCATGCCATTTCTTCATGAATTTCTATTAAACCAGTAATAAAATCGCTTGAACCATAATCTTTGTAATCATCAGCAAAAGGAGTAATGTTGCCACGAATAAATTCAATGATGCTTTCATGGTCTTGCAATAGATCTTTCATAAATCCTAAACCATCGTTTGTTCTTTCACTGTATTCTGTAAGATGCGTCAATTCAAGATAGGACTTTAAGGTTGCGGGTGCGTAGTGGCCAATTTTACGCATACGTTCAGCAACGCTATCAATGATTTCATCTAGTTGTTTGTACTGATTTTCAAAGAAGATGTGATTCGCATGAAAATTATCGCCTGTAACATTCCAGTGTGCATTTCTGGTTTTGGTGTAAAGTACAAATTCATCTGCTAACAGTTTTGCTAATTCATTAGAAACAGCGTTTGTGTTTTTTTCTGTAATACCAATGGTTGCTTTCATAATCGTAAGTTTTTAAGTTATAAGCTTTGCAGCTTTGTTTTCTGATGTAAAGGTCATTAGAAATTGCCTGTGGAGGATATGATTTTAGGTAAACAGGCAAAATGAGTCGTTGAAATCTAGAACTTGCTCTGTGAGAATAATTAATTTAACGAAATCTTGTTTTGAAAGCCTGCCTGATGAATCAATAAAAATTTTAATTGTTATTTTTGAGTTAATATCTCCATCAAGGTTTTTTCTTGAAAGCTAAATCTATATTTTTAAAATCTTAAAACGATACCCCAAAAAAATGACTAAGAAGTTCTTAAAGAAAACGGCAATAAGTATTGCGACATTATTTCTACTTTTAATAATTGTGCTTACAATTGTTCCGTATGTTTTTAAAGACGAAATAACGGCTAAATTAGAAAGTATAGCTAATGAAAAACTAGATGCGGAAGTACGTTTTGATCAGATAGGACTTTCCGTTTTTAAACATTTTCCGGCATTGACCATTTATGCAAAAAATGTCAGCGTACTAAGCAAAAAGAAACAGTTTGAAGCAGCAAGCATTGTAAAGGCAGGAAGAGTGTCTGCAGGTCTGAATTTTTACAGTTTATTGAAAGGAAAGATAGTTTTAGATGCCGTATATCTTGATGAAGCAGATTTAAATCTTGAAATAGACTCTAAAGGAAACGCCAATTTTAATATTGTCAAACCATCTAAATCTGTAGATACAACAAAGACAGAATTTAATATTAAGAAGGTTGTTATTAAGCAAACGAATATATCATACAATGACAGAAGCGCACTTTTAAAATTTAAGGTTCAGGATTTGAACTATAAAGGCAAAGGCGATTTAAGTGCAGATTTATTTGATCTTGATTCTAATGTAAAAATTAAATCATTTGATTTTAGCTTAAACGGTGTCGATTATGTTCGAAATAAACCCGTCAATGCTGAAATTATTACTTACATAGACGCAAAAGCACTTAAGTTTAAATTTGAGCGTAATGTTATCCGCATTAAAAATTTTCCGTTCTCATTTAATGGCCATTTTGCGTTTATAAAAGGAGGATATGATTTTGATCTGCGTATGCAGTCAAAAAACTCGACGTTAGAAGAAATGCTCTCCCTTGTGCCTCCAGCTTACGATAAGTGGCGTGAAGAGATGACCATAAGCGGTAATATTGATTTTAGGATTTTTGCGCGCGGAAGGTATATGCAAGACCTGTCAGAAAAGCCAATTGTTTCTGCTGATTTGCAAATTAATAACGGTACAATTGCTTATAAAAGAATAAAAGATCCAGTAAAAGATATTAATATATCAGCCAAAGCTGAGGTTAAAGAGTTAGATATTAATAAATTAAAGTTTGATTTAGATAATCTGTCATTTAATCTGGATAACAAGAAAACGACAGTTAATTTCCATTCTGAAGGTTTTAAAAAGCTAAAAATTAAAACGGCTGTAAAAGCCGATTTAGATTTGGCAAAATTAAAAGAAGCCTTAAATCTTAACCAGAATGATATTCGTGGAGATATTGCCTTGGATTTAAAAGCCGACGGTATTTTTTTAAGAGATTTAGGTTTTAGTCCGCGTTTAAATAAAGTAGATACAATCATTAAAAGCATTCCTAAATTTCAGCTGAATCTTAGCCTAAAAAATGGATATCTTCAAAACATAAAGAAAAAAGATGCAATTAAAAATATCAACCTAAATCTAGCGGTAACAGCTAAAGACAGTATTTTAAGAAACGTTTCGGCTAAAATAGAGAATTTGAATGCTGAAGCTCTTGGCAATTATATTCGAGGACGATTCGAACTTCATAAGTTATATCCTTTTACTGTAGATACCGAATTGGAATCTAAAATTAATCTGGCAGAAGTGCATAAATTTTATCCTCTAGACAGTTTAGAAGTTAAAGGAGATTTAAATTTAAAAGTAAGCATGCATGGAATTTTAAACCGCAAACAGAAAAAATATCCATCCTCAAAAGCAGTGGCAAGTATTAAGAATGGATATTTGAAATCACTTAAATTTCCTAATATGCCAGTTGAAAATATAAATCTAAATGCTACGGTATCAAGTGATAGAGGTACTGGAGAAGATTTAGATGTAAAACTACAGCAAGCGGAATTTGTTCTGGCAGGATCTCCTTTTAAAGTGCAGGGAGAGGTTAGTAATCTTTACGATTTGGTTTACAATATAAAAACTCAGGGAACATTGGACGTTGGTAAATTAACTCAAATATTCCCCATTAAAGATTTGAGCATTTCAGGAGTTATCCAGACCAATCTTATTGCTAAAGGCTCTAAAAAAGATATAGATGCGAAAAATTATGACAATATTAAAAACGGAGGTAAGCTAGAAGCACGAAATTTAGTGATTAAGAGCGCCATGTTTCCTGAACCCTTTGAGATTTCTAAAGGAACATTTAAGTTTTTTAAAGATAAGATGCGCTTTGAAGAATTTAATGTCACTTATGGTAAATCTGATATTGTATTAAATGGATACATCCATAATATTTTAAGGTATGTTTTTAATAGAAAATATCTACGCGAGTCTAACGAAAAGCTCAAGGCAGATATTAATCTATCGAGCAATCAGATTGATGCAAACGAGTTTTTTGATATGATTGCAAAGTATACAGACCAGAAAGCCGAAGAAGGAGTAGCTCAAAAAACAGATTCTATACCTGTAAATGCAGTTGCTAAAAACAGCAATGCAAAGAATAAAAACTACGTAATTAGAATTCCTAGTAGCGCCGATCTAAAAATCGCAGCAAAAGTCAATAATCTTCAATTTGATACTTATAAGATTAAAGATTTTGTTGGAACTCTAGTGGTTAATGATCGTAAAGTTCAGGTAACAGAAGCCGCTTTTAATATGGCTGGAACTAAAATAGCCATGACCGGTGATTATAAAGCCCAGCATCGTCGTTTAGCGAAGTACAATGCGAATTTTAAAGCTAGCAATTTTGATATCCAACGCGCTTATGCTGAGATTCCGATTTTTGCCGAATTGGTAAGTATGGCTAAAGATGCCTACGGTTTGGTATCGGTTGATTACCAGCTAGGAGGAAGTATCGATCAGAATATGGATATTGACTTTAAATCTATTGAAGGCGAAGGAACATTGACCTTAGAGGATATTAAATTTAAAAATTTCAAGATTTTAAACCACGTAGCCAAAAAAGCAGATGCTGCTGATTTGGAGAAAGCAACTTTTAATAAAATTGCTATTCATTCGGCCATAAAAAATAATGTAATGATCATAACGCCAACAACCATGAAAATGGCTGGTTTTAGGGCGAAGCTAGAAGGGCAAGTTACTATGGATGGTAAAATAAATGTTGGGTTTCGTGTAGGGTTGCCACCAATGGGACTTATAAATATTCCGATGAAAATTACCGGAACAGCAGATGATTTCGAAATTTCTACTGGTAAGTTTAAAGAAGATGCAACTTTTGCAGAAGAGAGTGAACTGAAAAATTTGCGTCCAGAACGCCGCAGGCCTAGAGAAAAAGATTCTTTGAACACATCACATTCAAATGCTGAAAATCCTTAAGACAATAAGTATTCATTTCGTCTTATAAATCTTCAAGGGAAAAATCAATTTGATTTATAATGATGCTGATACCAGACATTCAATAAACTGTTCTTTTTGTGAAGGAGGACAGTTTTTTGAGATTTTAATCTTGAAGAAAGGTCAAAAGGATTGAACCCGAGATCTTTTAAAAAAGTTTTGACAGTATTTTTTGAAGGTGTATGGTCGCCTGCAAAATAGATTTCATCTTTGCTTTTGGTTACGAGCGACGTTTTTTGAGGCTGTAGCATTACTGGACTGAAAAGTTTTACCACATAAGCCTTAGGTAGCAGTGAAGCTGTAATCTGAAAAGTAAGGGCGCTAGTAATGCTTGATACGAGAAGTTTTGGATTAAAAATCAGTCCGCTGGTATGAACAATGATTTTGCCCGTCATGTCCGGCAACATTTCAATGGTTTTCTCGAGATCTTCTCTCGGAACAAAAAGTATGATAACATCTCCCATAGCAGCTTCCTGAAGTGAAACTAGTCTGGCATTTCTTATGCTTTCAGTCGTTTGCTGTATAAAGGAGTTGCCACGAGGATGATGGATAAGAATTTCATAACCTGCAAATGAGGCTCTCTGTGCCAGTTCTAGTGTAAGGCTTCCAATGCCAATAATTCCTATTTTCATACTTTTATCTTTTTAGTATTGCTTCCATTGAGAATATAGACTAAAGTTATCATAAGAATTTGATTTACAGTACAGTATTTCTACCTGTTTTTAAAATTTTTGTAAGCAATGGAAGTTTTAGGTGCAAAAAAAAGGAAACAGCTTAGTAGATGTTTCCTTTTAAATTTCTAATATTTAAAAAAATTATTTGCCACTTGATGCAGTAATTTTTCCTAGCTGAAGTCTAAAGTCAGGTCTTTTTGCATTATAAATGTCAACAAAAGTTTCCTTATTATCGGTTTTTGAGTACACATTTGAAAAGATGGTATTGCCATACCAGTTTTCTAAATCAGAATTGTCGGCTTTATTTTCTGTAAAAATATTACCTGTACACTGGTTGAAAAACATTTCTTCAATTTTGATTTTCTTTAAGTTCTCACCATTTACTATTGTCTGGCTATCTAGTAAAACAGCTGGGTTGAATCCTGAAATCACGCTTCTTTTAAGCTCTAGAGCAGCATTGTCTGCTACATAAACAGCTTCTTTTATAAGACCAGCCTGAACGTCAGCTTTGATATTTTCACTATCATTTATAAGAGTAAGGTTTAATGCAGAAACGAAAGTAGATTTTCTTGTAAAGTCTGTTTCGCTTTTCTTTTCATAGGCTTTCACTTCCAAACATCTAGAACCATCTCTGTTACTTGACAAGTAAGAAGATCTAACTGCCAATGAATTATATAGACGGCATTGCGTTCCTTGCGTCATTTTAAAATCATCGTTTATAGATTTGTATGAAACCAATTGAGAAGCATTAAGATCTCCTCCATAAAAAGCAAATGAATCACCTCCTGAGAAGCTCACCATAATATTCTCTAAAACCGTTTTGTTTCCAGCTCCTGCAACAGTTAGTCCATTAAAACTATCTGCTCCTTTTACTTTTCGGCCTGCAAATTCAATACGAATAAATTTTAATACTCCAGAGCTGCTAGCTGCATTGTCTCCTCCATATGCAGTAAGAGAAGGGTCAAGATTCGATGGTATAAGATCCAGCTCCACCAAATTTATTGATAGGTGCATCTCCTAAGACTACAACACCACCCCAGTCGCCCGCTTTTTTCATGCTAGCGTTTGAAGTGAAGATGATAGGATCAGTTTCCTGTCCCTCTGCCATAATTTTGGCTCCTTTTGTTATAATAAGAGTTCCTTTGCTTGCAGCATCACCAATAATTACCGTACCTGGATCAATAGTCAGAACGGCGTTATTTGTTACATATACATTTCCTTGAAGAATGTACACGTTTTTTTTCATCAGTTTGGTGTTCTGTGTGATATTTCCAGCCAGTATTTGGTTGGCATCTTTAGACTCCGTTTTCTGCGGTTTGAATTCTGTCCAGTTGTCCAGCCAGTTCGCATATCCGATAATTCCCTTTTCCTGCTGTGCGTTCACGCCTGCGGCAAGTAGCAGACAGATCATTAGAGTAATTTTTTTCATAGTCTTGGGGCTATTTGTAATGGTGTTTTTTTTGGCTCTTTTAAAATTGATTATAAAGTTTTCTTGCTTTTGTGATAGCTGGAGATAAATATCTGATCAGCGACTACAAGGAAATTTTAAATCTTTTTTCTGAAGAGCTTCTAACAAAAATAAGCAAAAAGATCAGACTTTGCAGGGCTTTACTAATATTTAACATTTGTTGAAGCTAAGCTTAATGTACGTAAGGTCTTTCATGCTTCAATATTAATTAAAGTTTGATTTTTTTAAGTTAAAAGCAATACATTTGATTTTATTCGAATTATAAAAATGGGACTAGATTACGATTATAGAATATACATTAAGAGAGAATGGCTTAATAGAGCTTTACAATTCATTTATGAGCATTCAGAAAAAGAGAGAGCATCATTTGAAATAAGCAACAATCAGCTGTACAAAATTGACCGCTATGCTAATGGAGAAATATCCAAAACCTTACTTGAAAACTTAGGAATAAACCAACGGGTAGATACTTGTATTTTAGTAGAAGAGGATCAGACGATAATAGAGTATTATGTGTATGATTTGACTCAAAATTATACACCCGATTCTGCTGATGAATCTGACTTTATTGATTTTTACAAAGGCGCAGAGGGTAAATGGTGGATAGGTAATGTTGAAATTTACATTAATGACTATTCTTCAAAAATAGAGGATTGTATCGAACTTCAATTTTGGGCTGTTACTAGTAGCATGAGTCGACTTTTTGCTAAATCAAAATCAATTGACAAATACTTTAAAGAGTTTTGCAGAGCTATAGAAGCAGATTATGGTTGTATTTATATGGAAGACAGCGGATACAGACTTATATGGGCAAAGGGGAAAGAATACAATCTGACAGTACCGATTCTCTGGAATAGTTTTGAAGAATATGGGTTTGTTAAAGTAATCGGTGATGTTTTAAAACTATAAAACATTTGGAAGATAACGATTCAAAAGTAATCTTTGCTTGCATTTGCATAAGATTGTAACGTTAAACAAAATTTAAATAGAAGTTGTAAATGAGAATTTAATGTTTCTAATGAACAGGCATTGGCAAGTCCTTTTACAGAAAAAAAATAAAATTGATTATTATAAAAGTTACAAAAAGCTTCAAATTTATATGAAGCTTTTGTTTTTAATATTATTTCGTTAATAAAGCTTGTGTCCAACAAAACTTTGATTTTTCTATTTAAGATTCTTTTTCAATAGAAGCTTGAAGCATTAGATAATGAAGATCTTTATTCTGTACAAAAGGCTTCAACAGTTCGCTTCCAGGGCCATACATAGCCAATTCAACATAATCTCCAGAATGGTTAGATACTAATCCATCCTACATTATTATGCTTTTTCTGAATTTCTGAATAGGCTTTAAAAGGTAACTTTTTATAATTATACAGACCATCTTCCTGCTTTTCGAGGCCAGAATAAAAATCCTTTAAATGCTTTGCTTCATCATCTGTCAAGCTAATTTTATTGGTTTCTTTAACCCAATCCTTAATCTGCTGCAGATTGAAATCAGAATGAATAGAATTTAAAATGTACTCGTTGGTGTATTTATAGTCTGCAATGCTGTCAAAGTTTTCTTTTGCATTTGCGCCATAGATAAGTCCCGGATTTGCATTTCCGTGATCGGTTGTAATGATTACAAGGGTTTCTTTGTCTTTTTCGGCAAAATCTATAGCTGTTTTAACCGCCTCGTCAAAAGCGAGCTGGTCATGAATCAGCGCAGCAATATCATTGGCGTGCGCAGCCCAATCTACTTTTCCTCCTTCAATCATTAATACAAAACCATTTTTATGGTCTTTCATCTGGTCAATTGCCGCAGCACTCATTTGAGCAAGTGTAGGTGTTTTTTGTAATTCTGGTATATTGTTTTGATCGATCGTGTAGGGAAGAGCTCCAGTAGCAAAAACACCTAAAGCTTTTCCTCCTTTTTTAATGTTTTCTAGATCCGATTTTTCTTTTAGTACCTGATAGCCTTTTTCTTCATAGATCTTATAGAGATCTTTTTTATCTTTTCTTTTTGATGGATTAAAGAATTCGTCGCCTCCGCCCATCATAACATCAAATCCAAGTTCGGCATACATTTCTGCAATTTCATTTTCGGCATTTCTGCTGTCAGAGTTCACACAGAACCCTGCTGGTGTGGCATGAGTAATGGTTACCGTAGTAACACAGCCTGCTTTTTTTTCTGCATTTTTAAACTTTTGCCAGATCGGAAGATATTTTTCGCCATTTGGACCAATATTCAATACACCGTTTCTGACACGATGCCCGCCTCCAAAAGAAGAGCTTGCCGCCGCAGAATCTGTGACTGGAGAACTGGCAGATGCTGTGTCCATTAAAGCTCTTGAGACTTTACTCTCTTTATAAAGATTGATCCACTCTGTATTTTTGCCTAAAATATGTTGAGAGTAGAGATCTGCCATTTGGAGTGTTCCACAACTCATTCCGTCGCTGATCAGGAAAATGATGTTCTTTGCTTTTTTTGCTTTCTTACTGATGGCTTCCACATCATTTGCTAAGATAACGGATGGGCCAAGAGTGAATAGCCCTGCTAGTGCTGAGGAGCCTTTTAAAAATCTGCGTCTGTTCATTAAGATAAATTTAGTGAAAGGTAAAATAAAGACATTTTTAAATTTAATGCAATGATGTTGCGTTAAATTATTGTTTTGTTTTGATCTGAAGATATTATAAGAATTAGATATTAGAGTAAAATTAAATGTGATTCCTATGGAAAATTACCATGAAATCAGGTATTTTATTTTGTATATGATGTCTGTAAATTTGTTCCCAATCAAAATAATCACAATGAAAGCCAATATTCCAAATAGTATTACATCAGAAAAAGGTGTTTTTTTTAAAAATGAGAAATCCAGTTTGTTAAAACAGCTTTTTTATGTACTGTTTCTGCTTCCATTTATGGCAGTCGGACAAAAAGCACTTGTTCCTGGCGGTAAGGACATCAATACAAAGTATATCAAGCCAGAAAAATCACTCTACACTGTTTATTATGTTAAAGGCACAGAGTGGAAGAATATGGGAGCATTAACTTATGACATTACTTTGGCCAATAACCAACTGACGTTGAATAATACTTTTACCCCAAAAGACAACGGAGCTCCTACAACACGTATTAGTACAGCAGATGCGCAAACGCTTAGAGCTATAAGTTATGCTGATGAGACTAAGAACGCAAAATTAAATCTGAACTTTGCTGAAATCATTACGGGTAATTACTATTCTAAGAAAACTAAAAAAGACAAAAAATTAAAGCTTCAGCCTAAAGAAGAATATTTTGACTTCAATTGGTCCGATCATTTAATTACGACTTTACCATTAGATGTAGGGTATAAAGCACGTTTTCCGCAGTTTTATTATAATGACGGGTCAGATGTGCTTGTTGAATATTATACTATTAAAGAAGTAAAAAGTTTTGTCTACAATTCTCCGAGAACAGGTAAGCACGAGACATGGCTTGTTTCAGTTTTGGAAGAGAGCACCAACGCTACTTATAATTATGCTATAGACAAAAAAGATCATCGCCTATGGCAACGTGAAATGTCTATGGCTAATGGAATGTGGGAAATTACAGTTAACGAAGAATTAGATTATCAGCCTATTAAAAACAAGTTTAACAAGGAAGAAGTTGCAAAGCAAATCTCCAATGGTAATAGTGTTATAATTGGGACAGCCTATGCAAGATCTGACTCAGGTAAGAGATTGGGCGGGTTGGTGAATACTGCTAAGAAACAATATGCACCAAGAGGTACAGAAATTACACTTTTTCCAAGTTCAGCTTATTATGAAGAATGGGCAGAGGTCAACAAGAAAATTCGCAAGCAAAATAAAATGCCAGAAGTGCCTTTGAACAGTGATTTCGGCTATTCTATCAAAAAAACTAAAGTATATGACGATCAAGGACATTTCGAGTTTATGGATTTAATGCCGGGCACTTATATTGTTATGGTTAGCTTTGATTTTACCAACTCCTATAATTATTCGTACGTATCTGGATATACAAACTACTACAATTATTATGGTTATCAAGGTTCTACAACAAATTATGGTACAGCAAAACAATCCTATTCTGATAAAGCCAATATTGAGAAAAGGGTGACTATAGATAAGGATGGCGATAAAAAAGAGGTGAACTTGAAAGAGATTTAATTGAATAGCTAAGCAGTAAAGTAAGGAATCGCAGACTGAAAAGGTTTTCTGTTATATATGAATAGATAGAATTGAGAAAAGGTCTAAAAAAAGAAACAGATTGTAGTTGTGCTATAATCTGTTTCTTTTTTTTATGAATACATATCTTGTTTATAAAGTCTTGTTTATAAAGTAAGGTAAGCAGGATATTATTCGATATAATTATAGAATACTTATGCTTTGTGGCAACGGTTGAGTCCTGGTTTAGGAAAAGTGAGTTAAAAAAAAATGGTTTCATTTTATAATTTGCAACATGATAAAACTTGTTTTATTATGTTAAAATGTTTTTGTAAGATAACTTTGAGACGAGTTAATAGATTATGAAGATTACAAGTGCTACATCATGAAAAATCCCCGAATGTAGCCGCCATGCAAACAATAATTATAAATTAAATCTTGAAATTATGAAAAAGTATCATTTGTTAGTTGTCGTTTTTTTCTTTTCGCTGGGAATGTCAGCACAAAGCGCCCAGTCATTTTTACTTAATTTGTATGGAGGGTATACCTTTTCTGATAGGGTAGACTTTGATTCCTCTTACGCAAAAGTAGAAGATGGTTTTGAATATGGTATAGGTTTGGAATATTTTATAATGGATAATGCTTCAGTAGAATTAAAGTATAACAGACTTGATACAAATATGCCTTTGTATACAAAGGTTGCTATAATTAATGGGCCTAACACTATTCCTGCAGGAACTCAGCTTAATGCTGGAGATGATAAAGGTGCGATCAATTATATATTAGCTGATTATACGTATTATTTTGGCTCAAGCTCCCAAAAGGCGCTTCCGTTTTTAGGAGCAGGTTTAGGAGTTGCCATTCTGGAAACGCCAAAGAGTGGTAGTGGAACTTATTTTGCATGGGAAATTAAGGCTGGTGTAAAAGTAAAAACGAATTCACCATTATCAATTAATCTAAATGCTTATCTGCAATCAATGTCGGCAGCCGTAGGATATGATTATTATTGGGACTATTATTGGGGGCCAGTAGCAGTCACTGATTATGCATCAACATTTCAATTTGGACTTGGTGCCGTACTTAGTTACGATTTCAGCAAATAATAATTGTTTTAATAAATTGTTTAAAACAGCTTGAGAATTTCTCAGGCTTTTTTTATTTATGTTAGTTAAGTGTTGCTTTCGCTGCGTATTCGAGTGATTTATTAATAGATTTATAGTAGTTACAGGAAAGTCAGTTCCTGAAAAGACAAAGAAAGTAGCTTTTTTCAAGCTGTATATTTGATAAAAACAGATTTTTTCAGGTTCTATATTTGCTTAAAAAGCTTTAAAGTAAGAAAAAACTTTATTCGAGTAAAGAAATTTTTAAATTTAAATATTGTGTTATCAGTTAGTTAGGAAAAATATAGAAAAAAGTTAGAAAAAAACTCATTCAGAATGCTTGGAAATCTAAATAAAGGTTCTACTTTTGCACCCCGCAACACGGAAAGTTCATTGATAGATTGGAAGAGAAATTAGAGAAAACGGGATTGAAAAAATCTCAAAAAAACTTTAAATTTTTCTTGCAGGAAACAAAAAGAAGTTTTAGTTTTGCACCCGCTTTGAAACACAGGCGAAAACAAAAGAAGACACGTTCGTAGACATATTGAATTGACAGCCGTTTTAAGAGAGATCTTAAAACAAAAAGAATAAGAGCAGTAGAATCGGAAGATTCGAAAAGAACCGATAGGAAAAGCATCGATTATATAATATTAAAATATACGATGAAGAGTTTGATCCTGGCTCAGGATGAACGCTAGCGGCAGGCTTAACACATGCAAGTCGAGGGGTATAAGTCTTCGGATTTAGAGACCGGCGCACGGGTGCGTAACGCGTATGCAATCTGCCTTTCACAGAGGGATAGCCCAGAGAAATTTGGATTAATACCTCATAGCATTATAAGATGGCATCATTTTATAATTAAAGTCACAACGGTGAAAGATGAGCATGCGTCCCATTAGCTAGTTGGTAAGGTAACGGCTTACCAAGGCAACGATGGGTAGGGCCTGAGAGGGAGATCCCCCACACTGGTACTGAGACACGGACCAGACTCCTACGGGAGGCAGCAGTGAGGAATATTGGTCAATGGGCGCAAGCCTGAACCAGCCATGCCGCGTGCAGGATGACGGTCCTATGGATTGTAAACTGCTTTTGCACAGGAAGAAACACTCCGACGTGTCGGAGCTTGACGGTACTGTGAGAATAAGGATCGGCTAACTCCGTGCCAGCAGCCGCGGTAATACGGAGGATCCAAGCGTTATCCGGAATCATTGGGTTTAAAGCGGTCCGTAGGCGGTCTTGTAAGTCAGTGGTGAAAGCCCATCGCTCAACGGTGGAACGGCCATTGATACTGCAGGACTTGAATTATTGGGAAGTAACTAGAATATGTAGTGTAGCGGTGAAATGCTTAGAGATTACATGGAATACCAATTGCGAAGGCAGGTTACTACCAATGGATTGACGCTGATGGACGAAAGCGTGGGTAGCGAACAGGATTAGATACCCTGGTAGTCCACGCCGTAAACGATGGATACTAGCTGTTGGGAGCAATCTCAGTGGCTAAGCGAAAGTGATAAGTATCCCACCTGGGGAGTACGAACGCAAGTTTGAAACTCAAAGGAATTGACGGGCGGCACAAGCGGTGGAGCATGTGGTTTAATTCGATGATACGCGAGGAACCTTACCAAGGCTTAAATGCAGACTGACCGATTTGGAAACAGATCTTTCGCAAGACAGTTTACAAGGTGCTGCATGGTTGTCGTCAGCTCGTGCCGTGAGGTGTCAGGTTAAGTCCTATAACGAGCGCAACCCCTGTTGTTAGTTGCCAGCGAGTCAAGTCGGGAACTCTAACAAGACTGCCAGTGCAAACTGTGAGGAAGGTGGGGATGACGTCAAATCATCACGGCCCTTACGCCTTGGGCTACACACGTGCTACAATGGCCGGTACAGAGAGCAGCCACCTCGCGAGGGGGAGCGAATCTATAAAGCCGGTCACAGTTCGGATCGGAGTCTGCAACTCGACTCCGTGAAGCTGGAATCGCTAGTAATCGGATATCAGCCATGATCCGGTGAATACGTTCCCGGGCCTTGTACACACCGCCCGTCAAGCCATGGAAGCTGGGGGTGCCTGAAGTCGGTGACCGCAAGGAGCTGCCTAGGGTAAAACTGGTAACTAGGGCTAAGTCGTAACAAGGTAGCCGTACCGGAAGGTGCGGCTGGAACACCTCCTTTCTAGAGCCCCAAGTGTTAGCGGAAACGCACGCTGGGGAAATAAGATGCCGGACTAGAGGTTTGGAATCTGAGATTGTATTGCTCTTGCTGTTAATTTAAAAAAAATGATAAAAATTAAGTAAAACAGAGTCTCGTAGCTCAGCTGGTTAGAGTACTACACTGATAATGTAGGGGTCGGCAGTTCGAGTCTGCCCGGGACTACTAAAACTTCAGATTTAAGATTGTAGATTTTAGATTTAAGAAGTGAAACTGAAAAGCTTGATTTTAAAGGAAATTCTGGAAGCTGGGATTCACCAAAGGAAATTAGAGAAGAATTAAGAAATCTAAAATCTGAATTCTAAAATCTAAGATTTAAAAATGGGGGATTAGCTCAGCTGGCTAGAGCGCCTGCCTTGCACGCAGGAGGTCAACGGTTCGACTCCGTTATTCTCCACAATCCCGATGAATCGGGAAAAAGTTCATTGACATATTGAGATAAGAAAATAATAAGAAAGTAGAAAGCGTTTTTTGCAATTTATTGCAAAAGACAAAACAAAACGGTCTTGTTTTAATTGACAAGATTGGTGCAATAAGCAAAATAAGGGCGCATGGGGAATGCCTAGGCTCTCAGAGGCGATGAAGGACGTGATAAGCTGCGAAAAGCTGCGGGGACTGGCACACACAGATTGATCCGCAGATATCCGAATGGGGCAACCCGCTATGTTGAAGACATAGCACACCGATAGGTGGGCAAACCCGCTGAACTGAAACATCTAAGTAGGCGGAGGAGAAGAAAACAAAAGTGATTCCGTAAGTAGTGGCGAGCGAACGCGGATTAGCCCAAACCAGTTATGTTACGGCATAGCTGGGGTTGTCAGCACGCGACATTTCATGCATGAGGAACCGGAAGCTTCTGGAAAGGAGCGCCATAGAGGGTGACAGCCCCGTATGGGCAACAAATGTAATGGATAGCGGTATCCTGAGTAGGGCGGGGCACGTGAAACCCTGTCTGAATTTGGCGGGACCATCCGCTAAGGCTAAATACTCCTGAGAGACCGATAGTGAACCAGTACCGTGAGGGAAAGGTGAAAAGAACCGTGAATAACGGAGTGAAATAGATCCTGAAACCATGCGCTTACAAGCGGTCGGAGCCCTTTCGTGGGGTGACGGCGTGCCTTTTGCATAATGAGCCTACGAGTTAACGCTGCTGGCAAGGATAAGTGGTTAAGCCATGGATCCGCAGCGAAAGCGAGTCTGAATAGGGCGCTTTAGTCAGTAGTGTTAGACGCGAAACCGTGTGATCTACCCATGGGCAGGTTGAAGCTGTGGTAACACACAGTGGATGAGCCGAACCGGTTGACGTTGAAAAGTCTTCGGATGACCTGTGGGTAGGGGTGAAAGGCCAATCAAACTCGGAAATAGCTCGTACTCCCCGAAATGCATTTAGGTGCAGCGTTATTTTAGTTATATAGAGGTAGAGCTACTGATTGGATGCGGGGGCTTCACCGCCTACCAATTCCTGACAAACTCCGAATGCTATATAATGATTGATAACAGTGAGGGCTTGGGTGCTAAGGTCCAAGTCCGAGAGGGAAAGAACCCAGACCATCAGCTAAGGTCCCCAAATATATGCTAAGTTGAAAGAACGAGGTTTGTCTGCCCAGACAGCTAGGATGTTGGCTTGGAAGCAGCCATTCATTTAAAGAGTGCGTAACAGCTCACTAGTCGAGCGGACGAGCATGGATAATAATCGGGCATAAGCATATTACCGAAGCTATGGATTTGCAAGCAATTGCAAGTGGTAGGGGAGCATTCTGACAGGGCTGAAGGTGTTTCGTAAGGGATGCTGAACCGGTCAGAAAAGAAAATGTAGGCATAAGTAACGATAATGCGGGCGAGAAACCCGCACACCGAAAAACTAAGGTTTCCACAGCTATGCTAATCAGCTGTGGGTTAGTCTGAACCTAAGGCGAACCCGAAAGGGACAGTCGATGGCCAACGGGTTAATATTCCCGTACTTCTTATTGCTGTGATGGGGTGACGGAGTGATGAAAGCGCCGCGAACTGACGGAATAGTTCGTTAAAGCACCTAGCTATAGGGTCTCTAGGCAAATCCGGAGATCTTGGTGAAATGCGATAGTACTCGGAGTCTTCGGACAAAGAGATAGTGCGCCTAAGGGCTTCCAAGAAAAACCTCTAAACTTCAGGCAGTAAGAACCAGTACCGTAAACCGACACAGGTAGTTGAGGAGAGAATCCTAAGGTGCTCGAGAGATTCATGGCTAAGGAATTAGGCAAAATAGACCTGTAACTTCGGGAGAAAGGTCGCCCCGAGCAATCGGGCCGCAGTGAAGAGGTCCAGGCGACTGTTTATCAAAAACACAGGGCTCTGCAAAATCGTAAGATGAAGTATAGGGCCTGACACCTGCCCGGTGCTGGAAGGTTAAGAGGAGATGTTATCTTCGGAGAAGCATTGAATTGAAGCCCCAGTAAACGGCGGCCGTAACTATAACGGTCCTAAGGTAGCGAAATTCCTTGTCGGGTAAGTTCCGACCTGCACGAATGGTGTAACGATCTGGACACTGTCTCAGCCATGAGCTCGGTGAAATTGTAGTAACGGTGAAGATGCCGTTTACCCGCAGTGGGACGAAAAGACCCTGTGCACCTTTACTATAGCTTAGTATTGACCTTGGATAAATGATGTGTAGGATAGGTTGGAGACTATGAAGCGGCGTCGCCAGGCGTTGTGGAGTCATTGTTGAAATACAACCCTTTGTTTATCTGAGGCCTAACCCCGCAATGTGGGGGACAGTGCTTGGTGGGTAGTTTGACTGGGGTGGTCGCCTCCAAAAGAGTAACGGAGGCTTCTAAAGGTTCCCTCAGTACGCTTGGTAACCGTGCGTAGAGTGCAATGGCATAAGGGAGCTTGACTGAGAGACATACAGGTCGATCAGGTACGAAAGTAGAGCATAGTGATCCGGTGGTTCCGCATGGAAGGGCCATCGCTCAAAGGATAAAAGGTACGCCGGGGATAACAGGCTGATCTCCCCCAAGAGCTCATATCGACGGGGGGGTTTGGCACCTCGATGTCGGCTCGTCACATCCTGGGGCTGGAGAAGGTCCCAAGGGTTGGGCTGTTCGCCCATTAAAGTGGCACGCGAGCTGGGTTCAGAACGTCGTGAGACAGTTCGGTCTCTATCTACTGCGGGCGTTAGAAATTTGAGTGGATCTGCTTCTAGTACGAGAGGACCGAATTGGACAAACCTCTAGTGTATCTGTTGTCCCGCCAGGGGCACCGCAGAGTAGCTACGTTTGGAAGGGATAAGCGCTGAAAGCATATAAGCGCGAAACCCACCACAAGATGAGATTTCTTTTAAGGATCGTGGAAGATGACCACGTTGATAGGCTACAGATGTAAAGGCAGTAATGTCATAGTCGAGTAGTACTAATAATCCGTAAGCTTATGCACAAACTTTTCCCCCGAGCAATCGGGGGAGGAAACTTTCTAAAAAATCATATTTGTTTCTTTATCTCAGTATGTTAAAATATTATTCTAATTATTAATTGCAGATTGCCACCCGAGGCGATAGCCGAACGGAGCGAAGCTAATTATTAATTGGAAAGATTGCCCAAAGCAATTGCAACTTCTTAAGGTGGTTATTGCGGCGGGGCTCACCTCTTCCCATCCCGAACAGAGAAGTTAAGCCCGCCTGCGCAGATGGTACTGCAGTTTTGTGGGAGAGTATGTCGTCGCCTTTCTTTTGAAAACCCTATCCAAATCGGATGGGGTTTTCTGTTTTTTGGAAGTTTTGATCTGACCGAACATGATGGGATAATGGCTTCAGACTAACCACGTGCCGCGTTAGTGATGGAAGCGGCATCCTTTTGCGGGGCGCGCAGGGCTTCTTTTTCCCATAAACATTCTCCCGCAAAAGATACAGCGGACAGCACGGCCCGCAGGGAAACGCCATTGGCATTAGAAACTTTTCTGTTATTAGTTCTCTTTCTATACTAATTATTGAATTGATGATTAATGAAATTTAGTATATTAGAACTATAAAACGAGATGCTATTAATTTAAATCAAACGAACCTATGAATGTCTATACTAATATCTTTCTGTCAATTGTAAGTGTGCTGTTTTTCTCGGCATGTAGTGATAAAAATACTGCTAAAGAAGGAAATTTGGATTTAAGTTCTTATTTAAAAGATGGATCTGCAGGTATAAAGACAGGAGGGATAAAGATGATTGAAATCAGTACTCCGAAGGGGAAGTTTAAGGTCTGGACTAAGCGCGTAGGTAATAATCCAAAAATGAAGCTATTGCTTTTGAATGGAGAGACCAGGAGCAACTCACGAATATTTTGAGTGCATGGAAAGTTTTTTACCTCAAGAGGGGATAGAATTTATTTATTACGACCAGCTAGGGACAGGAAACTCTGATAATCCTAATGATCCAGTATTTTGGGATTTGGATCGTTATGTGGAAGAAGTTGAGCAGGTACGTATAGCTCTTCGTTTGGATAAGAGTAATTTTTATTTATTAGGTCATTCATGGGGTGGTATTTTGGCTTCGCAGTATGCTTTGAAGTATCAGCAAAACCTAAAAGGACTTATTATTTCAAATATGATGATGAGTGCTATTGACTATGATAAGTATGCTGATACAGTACTAGCAAAACAGATGGATCCCAAAGTGCTGGCAAGAATTAGAGAAATAGAGAAAAATAAGGATTTTGAAAATCCTGAATACATGCAGTTATTGCTTCCTAATTTTTATACTAAACATATCTTGCGATTAGATGCTGATAAGTGGCCAGAGCCTGTAAACAGATCCTTTAGTAAAATAAATCAGTCTCTGTATGTGACTATGCAGGGGCCAATTGAATTTGGATTGTCAGGAAAACTTGAGAAATGGGATATAAAAAAGGAACTTCCTAAACTTATCGTGCCAACATTGTCGATAGGGGCTGAATATGACACCATGGATCCTAATCATATGAAATGGATTGCTTCTCAGGTGAAAAATGGCACTTATTTGTATTGTCCTAACGGAAGTCATATGAGTATGTACGATGATCAGGATATTTACATGAAAGGTTTGATTAAGTTTATTAAAGATACAGATAATAAGACCATCAAATAATATATGACTACAGAATTGAAAGCTCTCTATTTGGGAGCTTTTTCTTTTTAAAGAACTTTTATAGTATTTTGTTTATGTATTTTTCGGATATAAGTTTGAAAATTAGCAAGAAATAAAGATGTAACAGAAAAGCAAATTAAATGTTTATGAGGATAAAAAGATTCTTTTTGCTAAATTTATAGAAGCAAAATTTAAATTTATAAAAGTATTGTGTCTTTCAAAAACAATGTTTTTATATAATAAGAAGTGTTATAAGGAATTAGAATCATTAAAATAATTCTATATAGATTTTGTCTATTCTCTAAGAATTATTTATGATTCACAGTCATAATTTTCTTTTTCATTAGTTTGTAATTTAGTCAAAAATAAAATTTTTCAACTATGGACAATCAATCAAATGACATCAGCAAATGCCCTTTTCATAATGGGAGCATGGATAAACAGGCAGCATCGGGAACTAAAAATCTAGACTGGTGGCCCAAACAGTTAAAGGTAAATATCCTAAGACAGAATTCGTCGTTATCAAATCCGCTGGATAAGGATTTTAATTACGCAGAAGCTTTTAAAAGTCTCGATATTGAGGCATTAAAGAAAGATTTGCATGCCCTTATGACTGATTCACAAGATTGGTGGCCTGCAGATTTTGGTCATTATGGAGGCCTTTTCATAAGAATGGCTTGGCATAGTGCTGGTACTTATAGAGTGCATGACGGACGAGGCGGAGCAGGAGGAGGACAACAGCGATTTGCACCTCTTAACAGCTGGCCAGACAACGTAAGTCTTGATAAAGCAAGAAGATTGCTTTAGCCCATTAAACAAAAATATGGGCAAAAGATTTCATGGGCAGATTTGTTGATTTTAACAGGAAATGTGGCTTTAGAATCAATGGGATTTAAAACATTTGGTTTTGCAGGAGGACGTGCCGATGTTTGGGAAGCAGACGAATCTGTTTATTGGGGCTCTGAAACAACATGGTTAGGCGGTGATGAACGTTATAAAGACGGTTCTGAAGGTGTTCCAAAAGATCATGGAGTGGTATCATCTGATGATAATGCCGACGGAGATATCCATAGCAGAAATCTTGAAAAACCACTTGCAGCAGTGCAAATGGGACTAATATATGTAAACCCTGAAGGACCAGATGGAAATCCGGATCCGATTGCGGCAGCTCGAGATATAAGAGATACCTTTGGCCGTATGGCAATGAATGATGAAGAAACTGTAGCCTTAATAGCGGGCGGACACACCTTTGGTAAAACGCACGGTGCTGCCTCATCTGATCATGTGGGAGCAGAACCAGAAGCAGCAGGTCTAGAACTACAAGGGTTAGGATGGCAAAACAGTTTTGGCTCTGGAAAAGGGGGAGATGCTATTACAAGCGGACTTGAAGTTACTTGGACAAAAACGCCAACACAATGGAGCAATAACTTTTTTGAGAATTTATTTGCTTTTGAATGGGAACTTTCAAAAAGTCCAGCAGGAGCACATCAATGGGTAGCAAAAAATGTGGAAGCCATTATTCCAGATGCTTTTGATGCTAATAAAAAGCACTTGCCAACGATGCTGACTACAGATTTATCTTTAAGATTAGATCCTGCTTATGAGAAAATATCACGTCGTTTTCTAGAAAATCCAGATGAGTTTGCAGATGCTTTTGCTCGTGCATGGTTTAAATTGACGCATCGTGATATGGGCCCCGTGCTCTTTATCTTGGATCTGAAGTGCCTACAGAAGAACTGCTTTGGCAGGATCCTATTCCAGAAGTAAATCATACTTTAATAAATGACCAAGATATCGAACAGCTTAAAGAGAAAGTATTAAATTCAGGATTAAGCGTATCTCAATTGGTTGCTACAGCTTGGGCTTCAGCTTCTACTTTTAGAGGTTCAGATAAGCGTGGAGGCGCAAACGGTGGACGCATAAGACTTGCACCACAAAAAGATTGGGAAATAAATAATCCAGCTGCGCTTAAAGTTGTTTTAGATAAATTAGAAGGTATTCAAAAAGAATTTAATGCTGCAAATGGAGATAAAAAGGTTTCATTGGCCGATTTAATCGTTTTAGGAGGATCTGCAGCTGTAGAAAAAGCAACTAAAGATGCAGGAGCAACAGTGAAAGTGCCTTTTTCACCTGGACGTATGGATGCATCTGCAGAACAGACAGATGTTGAATCGTTTGGATATTTAGAACCAAAATCTGATGGTTTTAGAAATTATAGAAAAACAAAATCGACTGTTTTAACAGAAGAACTTCTTATAGATAAAGCGAATTTGCTAACTCTTACTGCACCAGAATTAACGGTTCTTTTAGGCGGACTTCGTGTTCTGGATATTAATGCAGACGGAAGTAAAAATGGTGTTTTTACAACTAGACCTGGTCAGCTAACCAATGATTTCTTTGTAAACTTACTGAACATGAATACAGAATGGAAGTCTGTTTCAAATGACAAAGAACTTTATACAGGAAATGATAGAAGTACTGGACAGCCTAAGTGGATAGGAACACGTGCAGATCTTGTTTTTGGATCAAATTCAGAATTAAGAGCAATTGCAGAAGTTTATGCAGCTGGTGATGCGCACGAAAAATTTGTAAAAGATTTTATTGCCGTATGGACTAAAGTAATGAATCTAGACAGATTTGATTTAAGAAAATAATATTCGCTTATAGCAAAAAAAAGACGCCAATTACGGCGTCTTTTTTTATATGTTTTTAAGAACGTGGTTTAGACAAATTTCGATCATACATCACAATGGTTCCAGCTACGGCGACATTCAAACTTTTTTCTGATTTGAATTTTACTAAATGATGGCATTTTTCCATTACTTTTTTAGATAAGCCATGATCTTCTGCACCCAATATATAAACACAACGTCTTGGATGTTCAAAGGTTTCTAGATCAGCAGCTTTTTCAGATAATTCAACGCCAACTAATCTTGCACCTTTTGGTAAATTTTCAAAAAAGGCTTCAAAAGTATCGTAATGAAAATACGGAATTGCTTTTACTGCATCATGTGTATCACATGCTTGTTTGGCATATCGGTTTCCGATGGTAAATATAAAAGTAGCGCCTAAATTCTGAGCCGATCGCCACAAAACACCTAAATTTTCTGGTGTTTTACCATTTTGTATTCCTATACCAAAGTATTCATTTGTAAAATTATCACTCATGAGGGCAAAAGTACAAACTGTATGCAGATAAATCAATTTTTGTTGAGACGAAAAGAAGTCTATTGATATTATCTTGAATATCTATTTTCGGATGACTTGTTTTTATAATATTTAAAAGTTTAATCTATCGGCTCTATTTTGTCAGCTTTTATCATAAGATTTGGTTTTACACTTTTAGATCTTAATCTCCATCTGTTTGATCGGCAGTAATAGCCGATTGATTGAGCCAATCAAGTCTGCCTTGTACTGCTTTAACTTTGCCATGGTTTGCAGCAAGTTTTTGATCGGCTTTTGTTTTTACTCTTTCTTCGTCCTTAGCAATTATATGCTGATTCATACTTTCTCGACTAGCTTCTAATTTTTTTATATTTTCTTCTGTTTTATGAATTTCTGAAGGTAGAACTTCAAGACGGTCAAGTGGTGCTTTAGCATGCAGTAAGCTTAGATTAAGGCGAGTTACAGATTTTTCAGCTTTTTGAAATTCAACTTTAGCTAGCTCCACTTGTTCCCTAATTTCTTTACTATTTGCTTTATCATACGCTTGTTTATAAGCATATTTTATACTCAGATTTTTAAGTGCAAGCTCGTTAAAACTTTTGCCTGCTTCCCAGCCTGTTTCTGTCAAGGTATCTTCACGAAAAGTTACCGGTATTCCACGTTTAGGTTTTCGGCCTGTTGTTCCTACCACCACGATATCTTTCTGGATATTCTGTTTGGTACTTTCTAAATCTTTTAAAGCCTCTTGAATTTCTTGCTCCTTAGCTCTTAAAAGTTGTTCTGTAAGAGTGCTTTCCTTCTGTGCTAATTCATATTCTTGTTTTGCTCGCTCAAGTTCTCTTTTAAAACTTTCTTCTTGTACATAAGGGGTTAATTTTTGCATCTCTTGACGTAATAATTCAAGATGGCTACTTGCAGCCTGTATTTCTAAATCAAATTGTTTTAATTTTTTGCTGCTGGCTCTAAGGTCTTTTTCAATGGATTTAAGTTTGTTGCGTTGCTTGGCATAGGCAGATAACTCAACTGCATCTTCTGCTTCAGAATCAGAATCATAGTTTAGTGAAGAATCAGATTCTTTATCGATAGAATTTACTTTAGGGATGTCTCCGCCAACGACCTCTTCACCAGTAAGTTGATGAAATCGTGCTTTGTTTTTAGCTACAATTTCGCTAGCCCGATACCCAACAAATAAGCCTCCATGTGTACCTCCTGAATAAAAACTCCAATCTTTTAGTTGCTTACGAATTTCTTCGTTCATCATTTTATGAGATGCGTTGCAAGCAAAGCAGTCAGCAAGAGTACCACCTATATACACATCTTTTTCATTATACTTGCTATTTTTACGACGGTCCAGAATTGCTCCGGTGACTTTGAGTTCGCCATGCATATTTTGAGTTTTATCAGATGGATGCATAGAGGTTGGAACTACATAAATACCAGGAGTTCCACTATGGTATTTGACTGTATCAATTACACCTGCATTGATCGCTACGATTAATCGTTTTAACTGTGATGAAACTTCCTTGTTAGTTTCTACTCCGGTTTCTTCATCTGTATATGCCCCTTCCAGTAAATTTTTAGTTTTGGCTATGTCCTTGGTACGTCGACCTCCCGTAATTCTTTGGTCTGAAGAGCCAGCTAAAGGATCTTGGTTATGAATTATATTTTTGAGTTTTGCAGCTACTTTTTCTAACTTTTTCTCCTGTTCAGGACTTTCCTGATTAACACTCAATACTAATGTATTATCATCCAAAGCTACAGCAACGTGTACATTGGTTGAAGTTGCAAGGATTCTTCCTATTCTGTCTATCATTCGCTCAAAGCGTGTTAAATTTTTACGTGGTACCGAATGATGATGCCCTTTAGTTGTTGACGCGGGATCTGCAGGTGATTTATAGCTTTGAGATCTACCGTGGGTAGAAGGAGGAACCAAACCATGTTCTTCGTCTTCATTGAGCTGTGCAACAGTTGTCTTAGATGTTTGATTTTGAGAGAGTAAAAATGGTGATGGCATTTGCTTTCTCTGCAAAGCTTTCGCCCCCATAACATCAGCTTCTTTCTCTAAACCTTTATCGTCATTCACATTCACTTTACCTTTCATTTGTATAGTTGGCTTTACTCGCCCTTGTTTTTGCTGTACAACATGCCAAGCTTCGTGAGGCAAATGTTTTTCTTGTCCTGAGGCTAAATGAATATCAGATCCTTGAGCATAAGCATGAGCATTTAGCTGTGCGGGTTTATCTGAGTTATAATGCACTTTAACATCATCCATAGAATGACCGGAGAGGTTTTCTATGCCTGATTTTAAATTGTCAGGTAAACCAGTATTATTGACTTTTTTTTGTAAAACAGAGACGGGACGATTATCCTGAAGCTCTCTTGCCTTATTTTGAATAACTTTTTCGCCAGAACTATTCGCAGCAGATTGCGTTTTTGTTTTATCAGTTGAATATTCCATAAAAACTAATTTTAAGTGCTATTAGTTATTTTTAGATTTAAATACTTTATCTTCTTTTCTTACTTGGTCTGCGCATATAATTTTTTGCTGCTAGTTTCCTATGCAATGCATGATATTTTTTAAAACCAGTTGCACCAACATGTGCTCGGTTTCCTCGAGAAGTATTACAGGTTCCACAAAATACCCTGCCATTTCTCATGTTGTTTCTTCCTCCTTTTGAAGCGGGTTGTATATGATCAATGTGAAACTGTCCATCGCCCATTCTTCTGCCTTGAAATGTTGCATAATGTACCTGTGAATGCTGAAATCCGCAGTAATCACAAGTATGAAATCCGTCATTTTTCTTTTTATTTGCAGCTAGTTTTTTTGCTCTTTGCTTTTTGTCAAATTTTATTAGCTGTACTGTATTAGAATTGAAATTAGCAATAGCCTGATTAGATTTTAATTGTCTAACTGGAATATTATTATTTCTTAAAGTTGAAGTTGAAACGCGATTATCAATTAGCTGATAAGTATTTTTGGTACTGTTGCTATTTGTCAGATGGCTTGCTGCATCCTGAAAATCATTTTCTGTCGAAACTTTGCTATAAGTATTCATGATTCTTTTTTTATACGTTTATGCTTTCTATTAAATAGCCTTTATAATCTTTCGCAAAAAAGCAAAATTTCTAACCTCGAAAAGGCGTAACTTCAACTGGGCCAATTCCGCCCAAATAGTTTATCGCCGAACAAAAGGGATGGTTGTGAATCCTATTTTTTAAATGCTCTAAATCTCGATCAAAATAGGGTAGCTCCACTTTTTCTCCGGTAATCAGTTTTATCAGATGATCATTCTCTAAAGGATAAATTTTAAATAGAGGCTTTCTTGCGGCGTAGAAAAGATTTTCGTCATCAGCTATAATAGAAACCTCACCACGGTTTTCTTTTAGTTTTTGAGGATTCATTTTTAATAAGTTAACGATCTGATTTTCAATTTTAGTAACCATTTCTTCTACACTTTTTTCGGTAGTTTGTACAACCAAATAAAGATTTTGACTTGTAATAAGATATCCGTTAATATAAAAGAAAATCTTGTCGTCGAAATCATTCAAAGCCAATGCAATTATGGTATTCACATAATTCAAATCAAAATGTTTTTTCCAGTTCCCAATTTTAAGCTTCACTTTATGACGGTGTAATTGAGGCGCAGCAATGGCAACTTTTTTTATGTTTTCATTCTTTTTCATCACGTCAATTCATTTGAGTAACCACAAGTGTTTTGTTCTCTTTTTTAAATTCACGTCTAATCCCTTCCAATAAATCGTGCTGATTGACAACTGTTTCATTTCTCTGAATGGCAGCTAGAGCACAAAATCGCAATACATTAATAATTGCTCCACCAGCAAGTTCATACTCTTCGGCAATGCTTTCTATATCAATATCTGGACTAAGCTTGCATTTTCCTGAGAATGCTTTTTCCCATAAAAGAATCCTTTCCTCTGCGGTCGGCATCGTAAAATGAATCATGGACTGAAATCTTCTGGAGAAAGCTTCATCCATATTTTCTTTTAAATTGGATGCTAGAATAACCACTCCTGGAAAATCTTCAATTCTTTGCAGTAAGTATCCCGTTTGCTGATTGGCGTGCCGATCGTTTGAAGAAGACGCAGTTGTTCTTTTTCCAAAAAGCGCATCAGCTTCATCAAAAAATAAAATCCAATCCTTATGTTGTGCAACATCAAATATTTTGGACAGATTTTTTTCTGTTTCACCAATATATTTAGAAACAATCATAGAAAGATCAACCCTAAAAACTTCTCTATTGGTGCTTTTTCCAAGTAAAGTTGCAGTAAGTGTTTTACCAGTGCCTGGAAGATCCGTAGAAAAGGGTTCGATATCCGGGTTTTATTTTATTTTCTAGGCCCATTCTCTCATTAGAGTTTCACCATGATTTAGCCAGGCATTAATTTCCATAACTTGATTCATGACATGTTCTTCAAGAACCAAATCGTCCCAGTTTAATTTGGTCGAAATTTGTTGTGCAGGAAACGAAACGCTATGTTCCAATTTAGGTAAAGTGCCTGTAATAAAAAAGTTCAGCCAACGCTCGTTAATCGAAAGGACTTGATTCAAAATAGGAACATTAGATTCGTTATTTTCTAAAATCAAAACCTGTTCTTTCGAAAGTATATTTGTAGTATTCAGAATTTGAAGCACTTCTATTCTTAATTCAGGATTTACAGCGGTAATTAAAAAAGATAAGGTTTGACCTGTAGGCAAAAAACCGCTATGATTTTTATTGATAACTCCGCCAAATTCAGTAAATCCGCGATCGTACATCGCATTTTTACTAAAGAAAATATCAAGTACTTCGGGTTTAATCTGAGGTACGAGAATTAAGGCAAGACAAAGTCGTTCGTAAAGACTCAAATCCCATTCTGCTATTTTTTTATAATAAGCACTATTTTCAGTTTCTGCATCAGTTTCTGGTAGCGGAATATCCTGCCAGCGGTTTTCATGTCCATCCTGAAGCAGATAACTGCAAATAACCTGATCGATTACCTTTTGCAGCCAATCCATTTCATTGTACAAAGAGACTATATTGGGATTAGTTTCCATAAGCTCCAAATAATTTTTCTACATCGTCCAGATTTGCGTCAGCCCATTTAAAATAAAGTAAAGCCGTATTAGGATTTAACTCATTGCATTGCAGCATATCCAAATAAAAGCCTTGAGCATTTTGCATAATCATTTGCGTGTTATAATCTGCATCATTATGAAAAATAGAATCAAAAAAAGAATCTGCCCATTCGCTTGTATTATTCTCTTTGGAGATAAAATCAGTGATGAAATAAGCCAATTTTTCGTCTTGAACGACTAATTTTTTAGCTTTGAAATAAGCAGGTTTTCTTTTGGTTTCTCGGTGGTAATATTCGATATCTTTCGACTGAATTGTTTTGGTGTTTGGATGTCCGAAAATATCAGACAATCCAAAATTTTCGGCCTCACAAGCCAGTTCTAGTTCGGCATTTGCTTCGCCAGCTATGGCTAGAGTTGTGTTTTTTGCAGTTGCACTTTCTGTTATAACATAAAGTTCCCTAAATGAATATAAGGTTTGTGTTAGCTTTATAATTAATTGCTGCTGGATTTCATTCCAATTATTAATTTTTACAGATTCAGGTTCTTCGGCTTTAAAAATGAAGCTTCCTTTATTAGCAAAAGCCAATATTTGTTTGCTAAATTCAAAATTGCCTTCAATAGAACCATGTGCGTGTGATCGTCCTGAATAAGGTTTTGAAATTCCATCACTAAAATTCCAATTGGCATCATTTAAGGCAATTACTCCGCTTATATCAGCATCGTGACGCGATATAATGCCATTGCGATAAATGTTTCCAAGAAGAATAATTTCGCCGTTTTTAATCTGAAAATAATCGCCAGGAAAAAGACTTTTATTTAACGGTTTGGTAGGCAGAAATCCTCCAGTTTTGAGATAAAAATGCCTGTAAAAATTCTTATTAGTGTGATCCATAACCTTAAAAATTATTGATTAAAGTCCACTGAATGCCATAAGCAAACAGCGGACATTTTAATTGATCTTAAGATGCATAAGCCGCAGCAGTTGCCGCAGCTAAACTAGATTGAAGCGATTGCAGTTTGATTTGCGCTTTGTTTAAATTGGCAGTTGCAATGCTCAATTGTCTTCCCGTTTCGTCATTTGCAGTATTGGCTTTATCATAAGAAATCTGAGCGTTTTTATACGCATTGTATATTAAGGCTCTTATAGAAGTCTTGTCTGTAGGCTGCACTGATAAAGGCGCGTCTAAAGATTTTTCATCTGTTAAAGTCAGATACAGTTTTGTTGCTTGTTTACTTTCTAAAGTAATTGACGCTTCAGATTCCAGAACAGAAGCTTCTGCTGCCAATGTAGATTTTAAGGCAACTAGCGTAAGAGCAACCGCATTGTTGGCGTCTGTACCCGCGCTATTTATTCTTGCGATTAAATCATCAGAAATTAACGGATTAAGTGCTTTTTTGCGAATAACTAGAATAGACAGTTTATTAATTATTTCTACAGAATAAATTAATTTGCTGATCAAGTCACTGATGCTTTTGCTGACTGTTGTGGAATCTTCTGTTGCATAGGCTGTTTTTGAAAAAGCAACTCTTGAATTGAGAGCTAAGTCGTAAGCATTTTGAATAACTTGATCGATCAAGTTTTTGTTGCTTAATGCATGCGTACGATTGCTTTCAGAAACTAATAAATAACCTTGATATCGGGTTGCTTTTTCATTCAGCGAATTTACAATTGTTTGCTGTTGCTGTACAATTGCTGTTGCATCAACTACTTGATTTTTTAGCAAATCTAGTTCGGCTTTTTTCTTTTCTGTAATTCCGTATTTCTGTAAACTTGGTCTTAACGGAGTTAATGATATAGTATCCATATAGTTGCGGTATTAATTAGTTTATGATTTCAGATTTTGGTTTTGTAGAATAAGGTATTGGCGGCGTGTTCTGCCAATCAGAAAGACTATTTTTATATCTGGTTTTTAAAATCTCACTGCCTTTGTAATAAGACAAAATAACAGGAATGTAATTTTTATCTTCAATTAGCGGATTTCCAAAATTATCTGTAGTGGTGCCATCAATATGCACTTCAAATTCTGGACTTGAAGTTGTTTTATGTTTGGCACTTGTAAAGTTTCCTGCCGGAATGTTTTCTGCTAAATTTAAATTGAAGAAGAAGGCATTGGTGTTTTTAACTGGTTTAGGAGATTTGTCTTTAACTTCTTTCAGTTTAGCGTTCAAATCTGCCAATTGCCCTTTTGCAATTCGTAATTTCTCTTTAGCTTCAGCCAATGCGCTTTTCAGACTATTGTTTTTCTGTTTGTCTTGATCAGGATCTTTACTGTTTTTAGCGGTTTCGGCATTTGCTTGAGCAGAACTATTTAAGATTTCGATCTCTTCGGTAAGCGCTTTAAGCTCAGCCTCGACAGTTTTAATTTCTTCATCTAGCTCCATGGTTTCAATTTTGGATTCCAAAGTCTGCAAATCCTCATTTGTAGAAAGATTATCAGTATCGGTGTAAGGCAAGAAGAAACATCTGTAATCAATTTCACTTGCTTTTAATTCTTCTTTCTCAACATTAAAAGTAATTTTAGATAGATCTTCAGAATGTTTTCTAGAAGTGCCAATATCTTTCGCACTTTTTAAAGTATAAACTAATGAAAATATTTCAGAAGGAGCAGATAGATATTCATCAAACGTATTGATTTCTTTCTTGTAAGATTCAGTAAACATTATTAAAAGAAAAGCAACATAATTTTCGCCAAGCACTAGAGGCTCATTATCTGCATCTCTCAAAGATTTATAAGCTATAGATGCGCTGTATTTTCCTTTGTCATCTGGTTTTTGCGTCGCAGGAATACTTTTGCATTGATCGGGATTGCCCACTAAATCTTCCGCTGTAGAAGCATTAAAGAATGATTTCTTGCTATCTTTTACCAAAATGATATTGTAGCTTAAAACTGGATTTGCTAATCCTTTATTTTGAGTTCCAGGATCTCTATCTTCGGGAGTAAAAGGACTTTTATACGCATCAAATGAAACGGTAAAACTGCCTGCTGAAGGATCAAAATTTTTAGAAACCTCAACAATTAAAGCCTGATTAAATTGTTCGTTGTTATATGTATAGGCTTTCTTTGAAGCGTTATATTCTACCTCACAACATTTTATGGCTCCTTCTGCAGCTCTTGTAGCAATACTTGCTTTTGCTCTCGTATCGTTATCTACGGTTAGTACTGCGGTAGTTGCGGTTAAATCTGAGGTTGTTACCTGCAATAAATTGTTTACAGAAGAGTTAGTCAGCTTAGCTCCATCTGCCACAACAGAAGTTGAAACTTCAGAAATCGATGCTGTAGCTTCCATAGCATATTGCGAAGTGAGCTCTGCAATGTAAGCCGTTTTATTAATCAGATTATAAGCCTCAAGCGTTTGCTGATAAATTTGAGTTCCATAATCGGCAGCATTTACAATACTGTAAATACTTCCAATATCGCTAGCCAAACGCACAATAGAATTTGAAGCAATTTGTATATTCGAAGCGCAAACCGCCATATTGGTAACGGCTTGTGTTACATACGTTTTTTGCTGATTGGCAGATAGTAATAAGTTGTCTGCCATATTCTTATTCGTAATCACAACATTGTTTATATGTTGCTGTTCTTTGTACAATTTTGCTGTTGCATCGAGTTTTTCCTGCGCAACAATTTCAGCTCCTTCAGCATAATAAAGAGTAAACATTGAAGTGCTCAATTGTGAACTCAATTGTTTTTTGGTCATTTCCTGACTTTCTAATGAAGACAATACACTAGAATGCAGATTTTCATTGTAACTGTTCATAATAGTTCTTTTAGTTGATTAATTTATATTTCAATATTGTATTCAAGGTTCTTATTTGGATAATTGGTTTTTAGAATACTTTTTTAATAAGGCCAAATGACATGCAAAGGCTTATTCATCCAATGGTATTTCATAATCGAAAAAGCAAAAGGAGATCTGTTAATCAATATATCATAAGCTCTCTTCTCTACCGTGAGTTCCCATTTATCTTCCAGTTCTACTAGAATTCCGTCGCGTACAAGCCAGTTGCCGCGAAAACCGTTTATGGAGCAATCTCCAATTTCTGGCCAATGCGAAATCGCCGCTTGTATCAAACCGTTTATTAATTGTTTTTCTTGATCAGAGATGTCAATAAAATCAGGCACAGTATCGGTTAAAGGCAAACCACACAAAACTTTGTTTAGCGGTAAATAAACCTCTTCCGTTTCTTGCATTCCTGTAATTAGATATTGCAAGTATTGTACTGCTCTAACTTGATGTTCGTTGCTTATAAATTTTCTTTCAGAAGTTAGACTCAATCGTTCAAACAGCATCGCGATATAATCGTTTAAGAGAACAATTCCGGCGTTTCTAACAGGAATACCGTGTTTGGGGCTCTTTTTTGGGTTTTCTTTAGTTTTATTATGTTCCATTTTCGAAATTATTTCAGTTTGTTTTAAGACGGTTGCGGTTTGCTTTTCGGCTTTTAGAATTTCTTTGAAACCGAGCTGTAAAGCGGGAGGAAATTGATAGATGTATTTTTCCATATCGGCCAAAAAGCTTTTTTTTGAGATTCCTTTTTTGGTTACAACTTCCCAGATTAATTCATTCCAGATTTTGTCTATTGCAATAAGTCTCCAATTGTCGTTGGTTACAGCTTTTAAGAGCTTTCGCAATAAAATATGCTGCATTTCTTTAGCAGCCAATCCTTTTATTTTGACATTGCCCAATACATGATTGAATTTTTCCAAAATCCGTAAAGACAATTCCTTGTTTTTATCCAATTGACTAACCGCATTGCATAAATGATGAAAGTTTATATTGCGACAAAGCCAATCTATTTGGGCTTCAGGAATAAATTCTTTTTTTATTATTCTAAAGAAAATCTTTGGCTCTTTTACCATTATGGCGTTTAGAAGATCTTTTGCCTCAATGGTTTTAGAAATGCTGAAGGCGGGTGGAATTTGCCTTTCTATCAACATTGATGAAATCCATTTGTATTTCTCTTTCTCAGATAAACTTTCTATTTCAAAAAGCAAATCTGTACTAATTGATTCTACACTTTCATTAGAAAGTATAGAATCAGAAATGCCATTGTTTTCTAAAAAAGGCATAAAATCGGGTACTGAATTGGCATATTCAAAAGATTTTGTTTCGTTTTGAAGCTGTATTTTTTCCTTTGCCATATTCTTTTTTAAATACAATTTGAGTTCTTTCTGAAGCAGTTTGTCAAATAAAACTTCATTGCCTTTGTAAGCAGAATATTTTAAAATTGTGTTCCAGAAAAGTTCATTCAATGCTGCACTAATTTTAGTTTCCGAAACCGATTTTATATTTTGAATTAGAACAGAGGTAGTTTTCTGAATCCAGTTCTTTTTCAGCGTAACTGCATTTGTCAAGAAATAAAGCAATATGTTTTCACTTTCTTTTTTGTCTTGTTTTCGGAGTAAAACAAATCCTGCATCATTAAAATTAGCACTCAACAATTGCGCTAATTCCTGCTGATCCTGCTTCGATGTATTTTGAATGAGCAACGCAAGCGCAACAGTATCAATAGATTTTGTGTTTTTTAACTGGTTTAAAAAGGTCTTTTTAATAGCCACTCCAAAAGATTTAATTCGTTTGGACTGAATCAGTTTTGCGATAAACTGAAAATAATCATCGCGTCTCGTCTCGGTTACTTTTTTGGATAACTGCACAATAATAGTTTCCAGAAACAAAGAGGAGTTATGTTCTGGATGAAACAATATTTCCTGCATTCCGAGAAGCAACAAATCATCAGTAATTAATTCTTCAGGAAAATCATATTGATCTTTTTCATTTAAAATCTCGTAGACAACCTGTATGGTTTGTACAAGTTTTGTTTTTTTATAATTGGCTGTTTTGACCAATAATTGAAGCATTTCTCGATTCAAAACCAACGGAAGTATTTTCTTAAGAATCTCTTTATTTCCGTATGTAAGCATGGCTTCAAAAGCCATTTTAGGATGCAATAAAATAGTTCTAGTCAGCGATCTTTGTAAATCAATAAAAAAGATACTTTTGGTACTGTTTTTCTGCAATTCGAGTTCTAGTTTCGCTACAAGATTTTTGAAATGAACAGCGGGATAATTAGAATTATTACGGCTTATTTCTTTGCAATAAATAGCATTTAGATTCGTAAAAATAACCGCGGCATTATTGCTTTTTATCGCCGCAGGAATTTTAGCATTGGTAAACAGAGCCAATAAATGCTCATGGCTAAGATTATTTTTTTTGCTTAATTCTTTAATGCAAAATAGGAGAAAAGCAGTATTGTCGGTATTTTTATTTTGAATGAGAAATAGAATTCCAATTTGCCATAAAGCCTTGCGGTTTGTTTTTAGTTTAAAAGCCTGGCTTAATTGGTTTAGATAAATGATCGATTCTGTATGAAGCTGCGATGGAGTAGTATCCAGTTTTGAATACAGTATTTTTATCGAAGTTTCATTTAAATCCAGAAGCAGCGAAACAAGCCAACTCTCATCTTTAAAAATGGGCTGAAGCAGCGTATTAAATTTTGTTTTATTCTCGCTATTCAATACCATTATCAATTCGTTTAAATTGTCTTTATCGGCTTTAAATCTTCTATTGTTTTTATTTTTCAATAATTGCTCTAATAGACTCCAATAATTTGTAGTAGTTTCAAGCTTATAATTTTCGCTTTTTTGCGTTTCATATTCCTGCGTTAGTATTTTAAGACAAGCAATAAAATCGTTGTTCTGCGATGTTTTATCAGAGAGTTTTACAATCGTATTTTCGATTAGAATAATAAGTTCAGTGTAAGCAATATTGTAATGATTGGCCATTTGCAGAATACTGCTTTTCATGAAAGCCAGTTTATTAAAAAGCGTTCCGCGTTCGAGCAGTAAAAAGTTCAGAATAAAGAACCATAGATTCTTTTTGAAACTTGCCGTACTCGTTTGGATAATCGTTTCTTTAACCTGGATGTTAACCATTGTTGCGCTAAATTCAATAATAGAACTACTATTATTAGGTTCGAGCGCGGCGATTATTTTAGTGATGTTTTTTTCGTCAAACTGCCATGCAATTCGTTTTCTCACTTCCTCGTGAGACATTCCTGTTTCTTTAATAATCGCAATAACCTCAGCGAGATTATTCTGAAGCAATTCTGTCATAATCTGGTTGACAGAACCTTCTTTATTTTGATAATTCCATGGTAAATAACCTTCCAGTAAAAAGACCGAAAGATTTTCTAGAATTGATTTTTCTTTATTGTAAACCGCAATTCCGTTTTGCTTCTGATTGTTTTGATACAAAATTAATTCGGCTATTTTCTCTCTTAATAGATTTCGTATTTTTCGGCTAAGATCAAACTCCAGATCACTATAATCGCAGGCGCCAAGATTAAGTTCAAGCAATTCAATTCGCCAACTTTGTTCCTGCGGGCATAATTCGTCAAAAATAGAGGTAACTTCTCTAGGCAACGAAATTTTGCTCCAAGCACTTAAACGCTCCTGAAGTCTGTAACCTTCTTTCTTTTGGTCAAAAGTGGTGTCCCATTTTAGACTCGATACAATATGGCTATTTATTTCTTCCATTTTTTGTTTCTAAAATTGAGGTTAGACTATGGATTAAATTCACAGCGTACTGCTCTGAGGTTGAACTTGCTTCTGTTTCGATATGATTTGAATCCAGCGTATTTTTGAAGCGCAAACTCTCATGCCAGCTATAGTAATTCGATGTAAAACTTTCAAGTTCCTGAAACTGAGCAAACAGATATTCACATTTTATATTTGTCGGAAGACTGACCGCAAGAAACTGTTCTAAACGTTTTTCGAATTGAGGAGTTCGCAATTCGGAAATAAAATCTGGAAATAGCAAAATCGCATTTTTCTTAAAAAGTGCATCGTTGATTATAATGCTTCCGTTTCCAGAAGAAACGGTGATACGAAATGAATAATCAGAGAATTTACTTTTTGTATACTCTATAGATGTTGCAGTTTGAGAATTGTCAGTAATAAAAGCATATTTTTCATTAGAAAATTCCAACTGGCCTTTTAAAAACTGAGAATCCAAAACGGTTTGGCTTTCCGTATTTAATAGATAATTTATGTTGGCAATGGTTTGAAAATCTGTATTTTGTATTTGATAAGATAAATTATTGCTTTGATTTACAATTTCAATATTATATTTTAATTGACTTAAAAGAATAGAGGTTTCAATAAAAAAACTGCCTTTTCTATTTTCTTTAAGCCAAAATATTTTTTGTATGGTTTTATGGCTGTTCAATTGATCTTCAATAGAATTTTGCGAAGCCTCAAATTGCGTTGTAATAAAATTGGTATATATGTTTTTTAATCCGAAAAGTAAATTCAGTTTTAATTCTAAACCAGAAAAATTATTGAAATCTGTTTTGCTTAGTTTTTCTTTTTTATTGATTTTATTAGATTGAAAAACAAAATCAGACGTGTTTTCACTTATATGCTCAAAATGCTCCTTTTTAATGTTTAGCAAATTGGCATCTGCGGTTTGATTAATTTTTGAAGCCGTTAGAATATTATAACCTTTAAAACGGTTGTACGACAATAAATCGAGATTTTGCAAATACAAACTCTTTATAATAATCTGATCTTTTTTCTTGTTTCCGGTATAGATGGTATCATGAATGATGGCATCAATTACTTTTGGCGATTCGCCGTGTCTGGCAAGCAGATGATCTAGTATTTTGTTTCGTCTTTCGAAGTTAACATCTTCTTCTTCCATGATTTTCATCATTCCAAAGATGTAAGCATTATAAGGATCTTGCTGATATTCTCGCCAGCTTTTTTCTTTCAGTTCCTTTTTGGTTTCCTCGCCACTGCTGTATTCAAAAATGGCATTATTTTTCAATAAAGGTTTGATGTGAGGAATCGTATACAAAGATTGATAGAAATAGCTAGGAGAAAACATTTTGTACGGAACAGGATATTCCAAATGCTTTTTCTCATATGTATCTTTTAGTGCATAAAAAGTTTCGCTGTCTGACGGCGCTCCGCATACCGAATTAGTGAAAGAAAATAGTTTAGCAACATTGGCTAATTGCGAAAACTGATTGGCCAAAACCTGATCAAATAAAGTCAAATAGCCTTTTAACTGTCGCGATTGCGCTACTTGAACGGGTAAAGAATCGTCTTCGATTTTATCGTCGCCAATGCCGTATTGGTGCGGAAATGTATTTTGAATGGAGTAATAACTATTGATGTCTCTAAAACTGCTTTTAGGCAACTTTATAGTCGGTTTATTGTTTAAGCTCGTAACATTCTCCTGATATTGGCCAATATTAATTTGCAACGGACCAAAGGCATCTGCTATTATTTGTTTTCCGTTAGCATTTAATGTTAGTTTTTTCTCTTTAAAAGAATTTAAAATATCAACAAACAATAATTGATTTTTTGTTGCTTGTAAAGTTTGAACATTATCTTTTTCCTGATAAAGCTGGATTCCCGAAACCGAAATAACGCCAGTTACAGACTCCATTACAGGAATTAAATCAATAGCTTTTATGGTATCTTTTTTATCTGCTAAAGAATCGTCAGAAATCCAACCGTTTTTAAGATATGGGCCATCATATATTGTAGCAGCATTATATCCGTCTTCTTTCATGGTGTCGTAATTCACCTGATCTATTTTCGGAAATATATAATTGCGAATTTTATTTTGAAGTTCTAATAAAACAGCATGTTCATCTGCACTTTTCTCGAGTTCTATATTTCCGCCAATTCTGCAATTTTGCTGTTGCAATGCAATGGGCATATTAAAAAGTTCGCCAATGTTTCGACTCTGATTGAGGTAATAATAAACCGATTTGCAAATGTTATTGCATTTAATAGCATCGGTAATATCTGGATTGATATAAAGATAAATTTGATAGACTCTGCTAAATGCCAAAAGATTCTGATTATAAGGTGCGATTACAACATTGTAAACCTCTTCGATGCCATCTATAATGTATTTTTTGTAATCGTTAATGGTATATGGAGCCGTTGTCAGAATTTTATAAGGCATATAAAACTGATTTTCGATTTCCATTTTTCCAGTAGAATCGGTTAAAATATCTGGAATCGAAAAATCGGTGCAATATCCTAATTCGGTCATGGCATAACAAACCTGATCTAGAATTGTCATTCCGGGATCGCTCGGGTTAAAGTTTGTTCCATTCATTACCAATATGATTTTGGATATAATCAATAGCTTCGTCTTTCAGGAAGTTAAAGTCCTGATGCGGCGGAAGCTGAATTTTTGTTATTTGATTATTAGTATCCATTTCTATTGGGTTATGAAATATTATGATGGGGTGCCGAAACTAAAAGAGTCATTGAATCGTTAGGCATTAAGTTTTCCTGTTCGCTTTTTAAAACAGTTTGCAATCCTGTAACCGGATCGATATTGTAGCTCGAAAAGCTTACTTTCTCTACCGTAAGAACTCCTTTTATATTTTGTACAAATGTTTTCACTTTGGCATCGACAAGCGGTTTACCAATTTCTATTTCAGAAGGACAGTTCGTAATCCAAGGCGATAAATACTTTTTTAGAGCCAGATTTACATTTTTTGTTACCAAGGTGATCTGGTAGTTTGGATCGACTTGAATTTTGATGTTAATGGTTACGTATTCTAGATTAAAATTGGAAACGTTTAGTTGGGTAAATGGCGATGAATTGGCGCTTAAAAACTTTTGCACCTCAATTTCGAGAGCATTTGTTGCCAAAGGTGTAAAGGCATTTGAATCGCTATCTGATGCTATTTTTTTTACCAAATAAACATTGGTGGTGTTATTGCTTTCGTCAGTCACTACTTTTGAATAATAGACGGAATCAAACTTTTCGGCAATGAGCGTATAGTAATCGGATGCTGTGCTGGCTCTGTTTTTGGTTTTTATGCTATTGCTTACTCTTTTATTTCGATCTATTTTGTCTTCGGCAGCTTTTCCTCCAAAAGAAGCAAAAGGCTGTATGATAGTGCCTATTTCTGGAATCTTAATTTCTGTTTTAGTAATTGCATTGGCGGCAATTTGCGGACTTTGCGTATCGGTTAGAAACGTCGTTCCGGTTCTTTGCACACTAAAACCGTTGGCCTGCATAAAGGTGGTTTTAGAAAATGATTTAAGGTTGCCAGCAGCCGCAATAGAAATCCAGTTTTTGTTTCCAGGCATGATACTACTATTGTTATTGCAATCTGCAGGAATCGGAATTTCTACAATTCCAGAACATCTAAATTGGCTGGTTTGATCCGATAATGGTTTTATATTTGTCCAGCCCGAATCGCTTAAATAATAATACATAATCTCATTTTGATCGGTAAGCACAGTAGAATTTCTAGCCAATTCAAAATAGAGGCTTAAAGTGCTGTTGCAAATCAAATTATCGAGTTCTATAAATAAGGCTCCGTTATGGTCAAAAGACGGATAAAGCGGAAAACCTTTTGTAGCATCGCTTTCAGAACTACCTATGATTTGGGTATTGAATACATTTGTTTCGGTTTTGTCAGCTGTTTCACTATCAAAAACGGTATAGTTTGAAAATGGAGCATAAATAAAATATTGAAACGGATAATCTCCCGCTGTGCCATCAAGATTGTAGGTTACGCTTGCATCATATTGAGCAGAAAAAGTCTGTATTTTTGGAGCAAACGGAACATTGGCTGCAGGAATAAAATCATCTTGTTTGTGAGCAACTTTATACCCGTTTTGCAAGGCGATGCTAGCTACAACATTGGCATACAATTCGGAACCAAAACCATATTGCGGACTGTTTAAAGTCATTTTTATAAATCCTGATGTACTTTCTTCAGAATATTTTAAAGGCTCTTTTTGAATGTTCGGATTAGGCTTCCATGCTTTGTCATCAGTTTTAGTTGAACCAGATTTAGCATATATATAATCACTGTTAGAGGTACTAAGAATATTATTAACAGGAACTACAGACAAATTGTCGAATAAATTAACTGGTTGCGGAACTTCATCTGTTGGAATGAAAACTTGGTCATCTTTGGTTCTCGCAATTTTAGTCATTTTAATGCCTTGCCATGATTTGTCTTGCATAATGTTGAAGCATACCATAAAATTGGCATTGGAGAATTCTCTAGCAAACGCAATATTTTGCTGTTTGCGAGGAAAAGCGATTCGATATGCTTTTACAACCGAATTGTCTCCTTTTTTTGGTGGATGCAGATAATCACTATATTCTTTGTAATAAATTTCAAAATTGGCTGGTCTTTTATCCCAATCTATTTGTATTGTGAAACTGTCCAAAGGTTTGCTCAAGATTTCATTATTTCCGATGATAAAATTGGCATTAACCAACGGAATTGGTCCAAAAGGAGGGAAGGGACTTTTCGTGCTTAATTCCCCATAATCATTATACAATTGAAACGTTTTAACTCCTTCTACTTTTAAGGCAATAGTGATCGTAGTAATTTTAGGAGGATTCTGCGGATTAGGAACATTTTGAAACAAAATTTTCATCATAGGCCAATCGCTTTTTAATCCGTCTGGATTAACCAGAAACGGTTCGATTGCAGCTATACTTGGATCAAGGATTATAGCAATTATAATTGCGTTTTGTTTCGTAGCATCGATTGTAAAGCTTGACGGAGCTAAATTGAGTTGTAGCCAATCCTTTTGCGTGCTCAAAAAATAACTCGCTTCTTGAAGGATTTTTAAATCGATCTGAGAATCAAATTCTAATGTTACTGTTAGGGTTCTTGTTCCTTCACGCAATAGTAACATGGGTGAAGCAAATGCAATTCCAATTAATGGCGGATTTAGAGAATCGTTGTCTGAGCCAAAAGTCTCCCAACTGATGACTTTATTTTCTGGATCTAATTGAATTTCGGTTGGTTTTACAATGGTTTGCAAATTGTAAGACGCATTGTTTTTGTCCTGATACGAAAGCTTGTGAACACTTGCAATTGTGGCTGGATTGAGATTTACATTTTTTTTAGAAGCAAATAAAATAGGATTCTTCTGGGCATCGACTCCCGCATTAAATAAAGTCCCCGCAGGCAGAGTATAAACAGATGTTGGTTTTGTTAGTGTTGCACACAAAAACGCCTGATCTGCAACTGCTGGCAATTTGGTTTGTTTCAGAATGTTTTTATAATAAAAATCAAGATGCTTCTCAGAAAGTCCGTTTAATTGATCTTGCTGAATTTTGAGAATATTTACAAACGAGCGCAACAAAACAGTATCTGGAAAATGCCCTTTTTTGAGGTTTAATTTCTGGTATTCTTTTGCTGCGTGATGAATGATAGTTTCTAAAAACTGAAATAATTTATCGCCAATTTTGGTTAGAATAGCTAAACTTGCCTTTAGCACAGCCCTTATTTCATCCAAAATTGGATGTTCTTTTTCAAAACCAAAAACCTGCCAAAAAGGAATTTTATCTTTATTGATAAACCAGATATTCTTATCAAAAGATTTAAACTCGTCCCAAGGAACTGAAGTGAGAATTAAATTCTCGACAGATAGTCTTAACAGATATTGTCTGTAAGATTGGATAGCCCAAAAATCTATGCTCAATCTGTTTTTTACTTCTTGCAGCATGTACGTTTTGAGATCATATACCTCGCTGTTTTTTAGCATATGATGCGTCCAGCGTTCTATAATTTGATAGATAGCCGTAATGCGATCAAACAAGTTATTTAAAGCTCGCGTGTTAGATATTATGCTGTTTTTGTTTTCAAGCAATCGTTGAATTTCTGAACAGCCATTTTTATAATCTGCGAACAGTTTCTTGTAATTTGTTTTCGAAATGTACGCCATTAGAAAAACGGGATCTTTCAGTAAAAATGGACTCCAGTTTCCTTCAATAGTGTTACTGTCATTATAGAAATTGATCAATTTGCTAAATTCTGTCAAAAAGTACAGCCAATCCTGCTCGGTTCTTCCGTCTATTAAATACGGATTCGGAACGAGTGCTTCGTTGAGAGAATTTATAGCGCTATTTTGATCAATTAAAATCATTTTTTTCGATCTAAGTTGGTTCCTTCTTTTAAATAAAATGGGAACACATAATTGTGTCTTGTATTGGTTTTAGAATAGATATATGTAATCAGTATTTCGATTGTTCCGTTTACGATATCTGTTGATGCGACTCTAACGTCTTGAACCAATATTCTGGGTTCATATCTTAATAAAGCAAACTTGATCGTTTCTATAATTTCGCCTTTAAGCGTACTATCAATTTTTTTAAACATAAATTGTTGTATTCCAGAACCAAATTCAGCTTCTAGCGTACGCTCGCCTTTACGCGTGTTTAGAATAACATTGATAGATTCGTTAATGTTGGTTTCATTAGCAGACAAATTCAGCTGGTGATTGTCTGCAGAGAATGAAACAGGAAAAGCCCATCCTGAACCTAAAAAGGCAGTATCATTATGAGCTATATTATCCACCGATAATCACATTAAATGCTCCAAGAACAATTGATCCTCCATGAGCGGTTGAATCTCCCATTCTAGCGGCGGGCATACCGCATATCATAACCGTTGAAGACCCTTTTATAATAGAATCTGGAGGTGCATACACAAACCAGCATATCGCCAACTCTGGCAGCTGGTAATCCTGCTATTAAAACTGTTGGCGCGCCTGGCCCAACTATTGGTCATTCCCACATGCGGAATTGGTGGCAATCCCGGAGTAACCATCGGACATTGATGAAAATCTGTAAGTCTTGCTGCTGGTGGCATATCTTTTTGTTTAATCGGTTAATTGTTTATTTGTTTAATCGTTTTATTCTTGATTCGTTTAATCGTGATTATCGCTTCTTGTTTCTATTCTCTTTCCTCTATTCTCTAACATCTCACAATCAACAATCAATTAATCATTACCATTGCACCTTTCAGCGTCAATTGCATTCCTCCGGAGACTTGTGCCATTTGACCGCCTTGAGCGCTGTATTGCATATCTGCATTTTCTTTGATGTTGAGGCCTTTTATTGAGACATCTCCGCCACTTGACTGTATGTTCACGCCTTGATTTCCTTTGATGGTCACATTTTGATTGGCTGAGATATTGATGTTTTTCTGACTCGATAAATCGATACCGCTGCTTGACATTACGATGCTATTATTGTTTTCGTCCTGAATCGTAATTTTCTTGTCTTTATCGCTAATTATGATCGTGTTTTTGTTGGGTGTTGCAACTGTCCAAACTTTGTTTTCATCATCAAACTGTACCGAAATTCCCGATTTAGAAACAATGGCTTTTACCGAATTTTTCTGATTGGGATCTAAACCCGTAAAAGGTTTTATGCTTGTACTGCTATAGACGCTTCCGAGAATTATGGGATAACGCGGATCTTCGTTTATAAAGCCCAAAATGACTTCATCTCCAACTTCGGGCATAAAGAAAGCTCCAGCTCCGCTTGTGGAATAGAAATTGGTTAGCCTTGCCCAGATTCCTTCGCCTTTTGGATCTAATAAAGGAGCATCTACTAAAACTCGGTATTGAGAATCCGGATCTTCATCCATCTTTTTTACTGTGGCGTTAAAAAGACCCTTTGCACCAGGAACAAGTCCGGAAGCGGGTGGTGCCATAACATCTGGTTCTTCGGTAAACCAAAATGGGGAAAGTCCGAGTGTAACTTCTGAAACCCAATTTCCTTGAGACAAATCATGCACAACTCCGCCAATGAGGTAGTCGCCATTAAAACGATCTCCAATACCAGCAAAAGTCATGTACTTTCCAGGATCAATTAAATTGGTTCCTTGAAATTTGGCTTCGCCCATTATTTTAGCATATTCGCTTTTAATAATTTGCGCTTTAGACCAATTGGTTAAATCAGCACTTTCTAGCGGGGCAGAAGTCTGCAATTGATACGTCGAGAGTCCGATAGCTTCAGATAATTTTTTTGTGGTCAAATTTCCAGCTCCGCTAACGTTTGGCGCTGCATTACCGTTTACAACCGCTTGAGTTTTAAAATCCCAGCTATTGGCAGCTACGTTTCCTAATTGTGTCACAGCATTTAATTTGGCATAAAACTCAAGCAGATTATCACCATAAGTTACCGTAAGCACAGAGCTGGTGCTTTTATCAGGAGGAAAAACTGAAACTTTTCCGTTTAAAGTGGTTACGATTAAACCATTTGCCTCGGCAAGAGCCAAAATATAATCCCAATCGGTAGCATAAAATTGCACTTGTTCTGGCCAAACGGTAGTTGTGGCAGTAACATCTGAGCTTAAACCGGAATAGCTTCCAATTATATAAGATATGATATCGCTGTCTTTCTGTTTAAAAAACGTGAGACTTTTTCGGCCTACAATCATTTTTATGGCGTTATCACGACATTCAATTTCTAAAGCAGATCCTACCAAATTATCAATGCGAATGGTCTGGCTCATGATTAAACCATAAAAAATAACAGCATTATTATTGTCATATCCTGCTTCTATGCTAATTGTTGCGCCAGGCACAAAAGTAGAAGAGGAGCTGGCGTCAAATTTACCCGTATTAGGTTCTCCGTCTAGGATTATGATTTTTGCAGATGCAATTCGGTTTACTTTTTTTTCGATGTGAATTGAAAGCACGCTAAGCTCATCGGCTATTGCCGATCCGTTAACTTTAACTGCGAATGTTGCGATTCCGCCACTTTTTATTTCGGTTGAAGCACTCATTAGTTTGAAGGGATTATGGGTGGAAAAATTAATTTGTCGATACCGTTGAGGTTTCTGAATTTGTTAAGTTTATTATGTTCTGCAACTTGTATATAAAAAGAATCGTCATTCCAGATTTTCTGGCACAATTGCGGTAAAGACATTCCTTCAGAAACGCTTACAATATGAGTAAGGTCTGGAGATTCTGGAGCATCTGTTCGGGTTACTGTTTTCGGAGAAATATAGCGACTGAACGATAATGATATCTTGGCTCTAAGCGGACTTCCGTCTGGTTTAAAAAGAGTGTAAGAGATGTCAATAGAATCGAGAACTCCATTGAATGTGATATTCTGCCCCCATTGCACTTTTACAAAATTAGGGCGATGTATTTTACCGTTATAAGTATAAATAATCGTTTCTAAAGCGGTTATTTCTTTAGACATATCGGTACGTTTGGCATCTATGATTCCCGTACAGTCTATTACCATTTCAAAACTCAGTTTATCGCTTGGAGTGCTTTTGTACTTTTGAGAAGCCGAACTTGTTGCCGGAGCCTGCTGTTCGTTGTATTCGATGCTTTTCTGTATTTTTATATTGTCAGGATTAATCATGAAAGCATAGGGATTTCCGGAGAATTTATTCTGAAATTCCTCGTCTGTATATCCCGTAATTTTCATTAATTCTAAACTTGCCATTTGTTTATTATTTTAAGTTTAAATTTTTTTAAATCCTGTTTGGTCTTTGAAATATTCTCTCTCGCAGATTTCTCAGATTGTGCGGATTTTTTTAATCATTTTTATTTGCGGTTTGAATTATTTCACGCAGATTTTAAAATGGATTTAAGCAGATTTTGCGGATTTCTTGTGTTTAATCTTTTTAATCCTTTACTCTGTGGCTTAACGTTTATAGCTATTCTCCTGATTTTTCTCAGCAATTAATCTTTTACATTCTTCCAGCAGCTGTTTTCTCAAAATGGACATTTCTCGTTCTTTGGTTAGCGCCAAATTTTTAGTGTTGTTGGTTACGATTTCTGTTTTAATGACAAGTTCTCTTATTTCGATTGGCATAATGGTTTAGGTAAAAAGTTTATCAAATTTGGTATCCTTAGAAATGTTAAAATAGGTGTAGGCCAGCTCAATAGATTCTATCGCAATATTACTTTCCTGAGAGTTTAAGTCAGAAACTGCATATTTTACTGGGTAGGCATTGTTAAACGTCCATTGCATGCAGACTACGCCCGAAGCATTAAGCAGTTTTAAGATCACATTTTTGGGCTGTATTGGATTTGATAATCCTTGATCGATGCAGTTGGCACACCAATTGACCAACTGAGATCCTGCAGGCACCATAGCTCTTTTAAGCACTAAGTTTTGACTGTTAGAAATGGTTGGGAGGCGATATTTAAATCTATTTTCGCCTCCGCAAACAATTTCTTCTACGCTTAGTTCTTTAGAAATTCCAGATACCTCTTTGAAAGCCGCATCTACACCTGCAAATGAAAGTGTAAAATAAAAGCTAACGGGATAATCGTTACTTACCGCCATTTTTAATGATCAGTTGTTCGTGCGCAATTTCTATCGTGTCTACTGCAACTTCGTTACCGTCAGACTTCAAATCGGTGCTTGTAATTTTGGTTGGCCAAGCATTGTTTAGTGTCCATTGCATGGTTACGCCGCCTTTTTCGTCCAATAATTTGATCAGAACCGTTCTTCTTTTAATCGTATTCATTACGACTTGCTGATGCCAATCCCAAAAAGTATTATCATTTACAAAAATGCCACGTTTCATCGTTACGTTTCCGTATTTGGTAATTCCAGGCATTTTCTCCACAGAAAAAAGCGGACTGTTACTTTTGCGATATTCTATAATTTGATTTTCGACATCCATTCCCGTAACTTCCTGAAAAGCTACTTTGGTTAATTCTGTTCCAAGATCTACTTCGAATCTAAACTTTGGCATGGGCCATGTTGCGCCTTGTGCGCTTCCGTCATCTGTTGCCATATTATTTTATATTTAAATTAAAAATTTACTTAAGTGAGTTTTTGTTTGATTAACTAGAAGTTGCCATTTGCTGTTGAAATGTCAACACAATGAATTCAGCCGGATGAACAACTGCAACTTTTACCGTTACATTCATGAAACCATTTAAAAGATCATCTGCCGTCATTGTAGAACCCAATCCGCAGGCTACAGAAAAGGCATCAGAAGCACTGGCTCCCTGTAAACCTCCTTGTTTCCAGATCGACCTAAGAAAACTGCTGATCATAGAAATAACAGCTTCCCAAGTATTTTTATCATTAGGCTGGAAAACGTAAGCTTGAGCGGCCAGTTTACAAGATTGCTCCAAGAATATCATAGTTCTGCGCACTGGAATATATCTCCAATCTTGACTGTTTCCGTCCAATGTTCTGGATCCCCAGATTAAAATTCCTAATCCATTAAATGTTCTAATGGCATTGATCGATTTACCCGAAACAGCATCAACATTTAAATTGGCTTGCTGACTTTCAGAAATGGAAATTGGCAATGATGCCGCACCTACAATAGAAGTATTAGCAGGAGCTTCCCACGGACCAACAGCATTGTCTACCGTTGTAATAACGCCTGCCATAGCACCGCTTGGAGGAAGAATATTAGCATCTGCCACAATGTGTTTTATCATTAAGGAATACGTCTGACTCGCAATAAGCAGTGCATTGTGATTTTGCGTTACAGTTAAAGTGCTCGATGGATTTTGGATATTGGCAATAATAGTGGCAACGGCTGGATTAGGAGCACTAGGCGGATTAAGAACGGCTTCTAGTTGTTTTACATCTCCACCAAATAAATTAGTGTAATCAATATCAGAATTTTGCATTATCGTAGTTCCTATAAATGGGTAATATGCCATTCCGTAGTTTAATCCAACAGAACCGGTGTTCATTCTGAAGTTTGTAATGTCTTCCGTATACAAAATAGGATCTGGGGCATCACCACCAATAATGTCAAATAAGCACATTGCCGTTTGCATTTGCGTCGACTGAAGAAGCATAGCCTGCATTAGAGTCCCGTTATTCTCTACGCTCAATAAAGTGGCTTCTGGGCAAATATACATAGTTGGTTCCTGCTCGTTTAGCAATAGAGAAAGACCCTTTGTCAAATCATTCAATTGCACATTCGGGTTTACAACTGGAATTCCCGGAGTTCCTGGTTTTTGTGACGCAGGCTGCATAAGAACCAACAGAAACAATGTAAGCATCTCCACCGCCATTTTCATAAAAAAGCCTTACGCTATTGTATAAATAATAAACCGTGTTCGGATCTGGAACTATCGAGTAATACGTTCCTGCAATTAGCATGTAGTCTCCTTTTAAAGGTTGACTTTTTTCTGCTACTAAGTAGTATTCAGGTTTGTACTGTTTAGACGGACTTGCAGGAGCAGGTGGATCTGGCAAACAGAAAAAAGCCTGAAAATCAGCAAAAGATGTGATTTTTACTGGCACATTCGTATACGATTTTCCTTCGTAAGAGGCCTGTGGTGTGTACCCTATAAATGCTGGTATAGCTGTAGCTACTCCAACAACAGAATTGGGAAAAGCATTTAGTTCTTGAATGTAAACACCAGGAGTTTGAATGGTAGATAAATTCATTGATTTTAGTTTTTAATGTTCATTTTTAATAGTTTTTTATAAATAGATATACATTGGCGATGCGACATGATTTGGGTCGCTATTCTCGATTATTCCTATTCTAGAGACATCTGGATTAGGCAGTCCTTTTATAATTACTTTGGGCTTGGCATTGTTTTGATTTGCAGATGATGAATTGCTTATTAAATCAAATTTATATTTAGGCTTTTCGCTGAGTGTGATATAGGTTTTGTTTGAAGTAAACAGTAATGCCGATTCTCCTGTTTGGATGGTTACATTTTTGGGCCGTCAAATTGTATGTTTTCTTTTTCTGTAATCGAAGGATTGTTTAACTGCACCGCATTTCTATTGATAAAATAGTATTGCCATTGTGTAGCTCGTGCAGTAAAATTGATTTCAAAAAGCGCAGCATTACCAGAAGGCTGTTCTTTTAATATATCTTCAAAATAAATTTTTAAATGACCAAAATGAGTCGATACAGGTTTATTTTCTAAAGTTTGGTTAAGGACTATTTTGCCTTCATTGTTGAGATTTTTAGGATCTTGACTAGAGTAAGTAACCGCTCCAATCCAATTAATGGGTAATGTAGTAAAGAGAATAAAATTAGGATTAGAGCATTTTATATCAAACTCAAAATAGTTTTGCTGTGTGGTTTGTGTTATATAATTGAATAAGTCTGATAATGATGATTTTGTATTTGAATATAAATCGAATCCGTTTGAAAAAGGATTCATTTTAAAACCAAATTTTTTAAATATCTTATCTGTATTATGATTGGGAACAAAGTGAAGACAATTACATTTTCCGCTATCAAAAAAAGTATGATAGGCCGCAATACCAAAGGTTTTTATGTAATTGCTCTGTATCATTTGGAAATGGTGTTGTTTGTGTTTTTTACAGAAGGTATGATCTCCATAATTTCATGACTCTGAACTTTTATCAGCTTCATTTTGTAAATAATAGAAGGCTGATATTTTGCTGCCATTGCTGTCCACAAACTGTGCATTTGATGGTAAGAGATCTTTTCGTACTCAAATTCTAATCGACTTAAGCCATCTGGAATAGAAGAAGAGGACGACGCATCGATATAATTATTAATCTGAAAGAAGGCGATTATGGCGTCTAAAAACTTTAAAGATTCGGAATAATCATCAAAGTTGCTACTAATCAATAGGTCAATGTTGTATCTTTCTGTGGGATTGAAATTAGAATAGTTTCCGCTTTCTAATTTCTGGTTTCTAATATAAAAAGGCTGATTGGTTTCTTTTTCAATATTTATTAGCGATAAAACGACTTTGTTCTGGTTTGCTTTAGGTAAAGTTCCACTTGGTTCAATAAGATAGTTCACAACGGTTTTGTCTTCGCTTAAAGCAAAACGATTTTTTAAAAACTGTCCCAATAATTTATTCGTAAATTGAAGCGATTGATGTATCATCGTATTTAACTCTTAAATTAATTCAGTGCTAATAGCGCATCGATTGGCTATTTGTATTTGTAAAAGTAACTGACAATTAGATTTGTACGAGAATTTTGCAATATACTTTTCATAGACAGGGACAAAAGATGTTTGGTATTTTTGTAGACAAAATATAGACAGAAAAAACTTTGTCTACGCTTTGTCTCAAATAGAGGCATAAACGGCTGAAATGTAGAGAAAAGTTTTAGCAATATGGAAAAAGCACCTTTAAAAAAAGTACTGATTAAAATGTTTTATGGAAAATTTAAAAGAGTGTAATACAAAAGAAGAAAATCATAAAATGGATAGCATAAAACTATCTTTTGTACTGCTAGAATAGAATAAGCATTACAATTGCAGGAGATATAAATAAGAGAAAAGATAATTTATGAAACTGTTCTGAGGTACGAAATGATATCATCTTCTTTTTTAAGTGTTAGTTTCTTTTTAAGACGATATTTATGAGTTCGAACACTTTCTTGATTAATGCCAAGAAGATTGGTAATATCATTGTTGCTCATATTCATTTTAATATAACAGCAGTATTTTAAATCTCGAGAACTTAAAGACGGATGTTTTTTGGCAAGAGCCAGAAGAAAATTTGGGTTTGATTGTTCAAAATAGATTTTAAAATCGTCCCAGAGTTTATTGTCGTTCGCGACTGTCTTTATCGAATTTACAATTGACATTAGTTCAATTCTAGTGGCATCGTCTACGTTTGGATAGAGGTAAGAGATACGTTCTTTTACTTTTAAAAGCACTTCAACCTTTTGATCCAGTTCCATTACGTAATGGCTTAATTTATCGGAGTTATTTTTCTGAAAAGCGGCTTCTGCAAACGTCGCTGCCGGTTTGATTTGCGGTTCTGTTTTTTTGAGAAGAAAGATAGATTGAATTCGATAAATTAAAAAATCGGTATTCTTAATCTGATTGTATGGATAAGTAAAAACAATGTTTTGTTTTGTCCAGCATAATGATTCGCATTCATAATTTTGAGTCAAGTATAAAATGGGAATATTTCTTTTATCAGAATTGAAATTGGTATCATTTAAAACGAGCTGATTTTGTTTGAATCCTAAAATCACTAAATCAGGATTTAAAGAGTTTATGGCATTTTTCAAATCTAATCCTGTCGATACAGAAACGGTAGAAAACGTATAAGCAGATACTATTGATATAGCATTTAATATCATAGTCAGTATCGTGACATCGTCACATCCAATTACTATAGATTTTTTTTCGAGCATTTTTGGGGTAGTTTATTGCTTTTTTATGCAGTACTAATTTCTAATACTGTATATGAAATGAAAAATAGATAATAACATTTTCGTCGTTATAAACGGCTCTAACCATCAGATCGAGTTTAAACAATACATAAACTCCAATCTCCCACCAACATTAATAACTTGATTTAATAAAATAGAATAGATATTTTGATGATTTGTGGCTTGTAAATTAAAGGGATGTAAATTTATTTAATATATAGGAATATTACTATAAGTACTATTACGTGTTTTTGTATCTATTTGTGTTAATTAACAATTTTATGACTTTAAGTTTCAAAAAATCTACAAAAAGGCCTTTCAATAGTCTCTGAAGCATTCTTGATCTACCTGAATTATGATATTGATTTGTGATAAGGTGACAAGCACCTTTTTGATATTGGCAGCAATACGTCGCTAACTGCAGAATTTCTAACCATGTTGATGAGGTGTGGATAGAGGTGCATGATGTAAAAAACACCTGATTTTACCATTGTTGCATTTTAACGGTTCAAGGTTCATTTTACTATTTCTGGTTTCAGATTATAATCTGAAACCATTTCAAGAGGTTCAAACATAAAGATTAAAGTTTTTCATTTTAACTTTAAGTATTCTTTCAAATCAATTTTCTAACTGATAGAAATAAAGCTGATTTTAATTGAGTATGTAATGAACTTATAAGGTAAAAAAAAGTATTAATTTAAATACAACTAGACCTATGGCCGCTATTCCTGACGAATTGTACAATGTTAAATTTGCAGCGTATTTTGATTCCATGAAAGAATTGTATATTCTCGACCAAAAATTTAAAGTAATCTGTGATGCTTACTGTGCAAGTACCGCTAAAACGGAGCTTTATAAGGATTGAAGTGAAAAAAATTATCGTCGTAAGATGAAGTTTGAAAATCTTTCTAGGGAATTGGAAGAAGAAATACTGTTTTATATTATGAGAAACAGATAACTATTTTTTAGTCTATTTTGAAAGTGCTATTTCGGATACCCTTTTCCATTGTGCTATTTTTTCCTCTTTTGTTAAACCTGCATTTAATCCGCTAGTTGAAGGCAGGGTTATATAAGTGATTCCTTCTTGTGGAGCTGTATGTTTTACAAAATACTTTGCAGCGGCTTTGCTTTCAAAAAAGACATATTTTATATTAGGATACTGTTTATGCAAACCTTCAAAATCATTAATTGTTTCTTCGGTAATAGAAGCATCGCTGCTTCCTTCTCTTTTACAGCTTTGTAAAACATTCCAAAGACCTATGTTGTACTTTTTCACTAGTGCTTTTCGATCTTCATAAGAGGCGCTAAATTCTTCTTCAAAAATAGCAAACAAAATTTTCCAGAAAAGATTTCCTCGATTTGCATAGTATTCTTGCTTGGCAATAGATTGTTCACCCGCGATTGTACCCATAATTAGAATAATTGTAGAATGGTCAATTAAGGGATCAAGGGCTTTTTTTAGCATTTGTTTGTTTTTTTTGCAAAATTACCGATTATTTAATAAAGTATAAACAAGATAAAAATCTTTTAAAATTCAATTATTTCTGAGCTTTTTCAAACTTTCTATTTGTAGTAAAATATTTATTTAACATATTTTGTAGTATTTATATTGCAATATTGTAAATAATTCTTTTATATTCGTAAATCCTAATTGTAGGATTTTTACCATGTTTAAATGAATTATTAACCAACCAATGTAAATGATTATGAGAAAAATTAATAAGTATTCCGTCTGTTTTTTTGTTGCACTTTTTTTATTGTCGTGTAGCAATGATGAATTAGAAACAAATCAAGAAACAGTAAAAGATGTTAAGTCCAAATTAGAATTAGCAAAATTTTCAAATCCCAATATTGCCGAAAATGTCGAAGCCGATTTTGAAAATGCCAACGAAATTGAAAAAGATAATTTTAAAATTTCTGAATTTTCAGCCAAAGAAAAAGTTGTAAATTATTTTGAGTCTGATCTTCTGCAAAATCAATTGAAATATCAAGGTGTTACAATTGAAAATGATGGCAAAGCACATTCGTATTTTTTAGAAGTTTATACGTTTAAAAAAAGCGCCACTTATCCGGAGAGTATCACAAAGTTAAAAGACTTTTCAGGAGGATTGAATGTGTATTCGTTTGAAGGGGAAAATTTGGGTTCAATTGGAGTTATAAACGGTAAGACGAAAAACATTTCTGGAAAGAAAGAGTTGGATATTTTGACAGAAGCAATAAATTCGTTTTATGTTTCATCCGATATTACAAGTAAAATACCTTTATGCGACGGTACGTATACTCAAGTCGTAGAACAAACTCAAGACCGTTGGCGAATAGTTAGTCTGAGTTCCAAAAATTCTATCTGTTGAGTATATGGGGGTTAAGGTAACAAGAACGACTACAATCTTGCCTTATCCTTGCGATGGATCAGGAGATACAGATGCTATAATATTACAGCGCACGGCTCATTATTATACGAGTGATGGCAAAAGCTATTCAGGTACAAGTAATTTATTGGAAACAATCATTACTGATTCTTCTTTTTTAAATAATCCTTGTTTGTTTTCTGTGTTTGAAAAATTAGGAGGTTCCCCTACATTCCAAACCTATTTAAAAAAATTTGATAGCCAATTTTCTGTAGCCAATTTAAAATTAACGGCTGGAAATGTTGGACTAGAAGGCTTCAATGCTAAAACATTTCCCCCAGTAAATTCTGAAATAGTAATTGCATTTAACGATAAAGAGCTGAATAGACCTATGTTAGATATTGCTAGAACTTTTATGCATAAAATAATCCATGCTGAGATGCTTAGACAGCTTTTTGATCTAGCCAGAACTGATGGGGCTATAGACAAGAAAGAATTGACGAATATAGCGAACTCTTCAAATAGAAATGAATTACTAGAATATTATTTAAAATATAAAGGAGGAGCTCAACATGAATTTATGGCTTTAAAATATAGAGATGTTCTTGTATCGTTTTTAAAAGAAGTTGATAAAAACTTAACAGAAAAGCAATATCAATCAATTGTTTGGATTGGTTTAGAAGAAACAAGTATGTGGGAGAAAATGACTCCGAATGAAAAAGCTGATATTGAAAATACATATGAAGCATGGAGAAAAAGTGCTCCAAATAACTGCAATTAAAAATGTTATAAATGAAAGCAATAGTTTTAACAATCATTATGTTGACAAGTTTAAAAGTGCTTGGACAGCAAACTTCTAGTCAATTGAAAAACACTAAAAATCCTGTTTATGTTTTTAAGTATGATAAAAAGATTGATGAGATCTTATATAAAAAATACGCTGGTAAAGATACAATTGTGGGTTTTGAAATATTATTAAACAAAGAAAAAGTGACTTTTATTTCTTTTCGAATTAATAAAAATGTCAAACTAAAAGTTAATACAACTAGGAAAGAATTGGAAGAGATTGTAAAGAATGATAACATTAACAAGCAGCCTAGTTATTACATCTATACAAAGAGAAAAGGTATCTTTTATCCAGTGGATCACATAGTTTTTAGGGCAATATATTGTAATTAAAGCAAAACAATGAAAACAATACTTTTAACAATTATCGCTTTAGAAGGTTTAAACCTCCACGCTCAAGAAAATACTAATAAGTTAAAAAACTCAAACAGATTTGCTGTAAATGTATTCGAGTTCAATAAAAAAAACAGATAACATTATATATAAAGAAATTCAAGGTAAACCAATGCTTCATTATTTTGAGATATTATTAAACAATAAAAAAGTAGATTTTTATACTTTTTCAATACCAGAAAGCCAAAAATTTAAAATTAATACCACTAGAAAAGAATTGGAAGAAATTGTGAAAAATGACAATCCTGAGAAACAGACAAAATATTGCATATATGTAAAAGAACAAGATTGCTATTATTATGCTAACAATATGTTGATTCGTGTTTCACATTGTAATTAAAGAGCAGCAATGAAAGCAAGAGTTTTAAACATTAGCATTGATGATCTTTCTGATAGCTTTTCAGAGATAAGTAATTGTATTAAGAAATATTATCCAATAGGGCTAACAAGAGAAGATGAAAATTACTTTTCGTATTCAGGAATAGTTGCATTGAATGAAATAATTAAGAAAAACGAGGAAAAAGAATGGAATATTGGGCTTTTGGAAAAGTTAAAATTAGATTTTCATGACATATCTGAGACAACCGCAGGATTAGTTCCTAATTTCTCTGGAGTTATAAGATTAAACAACACATTTGAGAGTAGGACAGAATTACATTTTTATAAAAGCTTGATAGGGAATTATTTTTCTATTGAAGTCTTAGAAAATATCCATCTTAAGGAAATTTCTCATCCTGTTTTTGGCAAACGAAAAACTTGGGCTATTGAGAATATAGTTGTTTCACCTGTTGGAGAATATGAAGAAGTTTTTCTGAAAGTATATCAATCAATTGTTGAAAAATATAAGGGAGTAAAATTTCTTCCTTATATTTTTGATTTATATAATATAAACAATTTAGATGTGCCTTACAAATCGAATAATGAGGTAGTAACTATCGCAGGAGCATTTTTTCAAAAATTTTCATCTTATGAAAAATCAATCACAATAATTGGAGATATTAATTATCAAATTGATCGATTAAAAAAGGATGGCGACAATGGAAAGCTAGCACAAACGTCCCACTAGTGAAAGAAAAATACGAATGTTTCACATGAGATGATGAGTACAAAATACTTAGATGTCATGTATCCATTTTTAAAAAGAAGTGGCGAAAAGTGAGTCCCAAATGCTTTCGGCATTGCGTAGCACTAATGAAGAATACTTTATGGAAAAGTATTAATTACTAAAAAAATAATTTTATGATAGAACAACTTCTAAAAAAAACCAACGATAAAAAGTTTTATAATGATTGCGATTTAAAACTTGAATCTTACAGGTTTCAAACTTCAGATCACACTTTAGAAATGATATTTTCAATTAATCAGAACAGCTATGACATTCCTATTGAATATGAAGAATGGAAAATTACTTGTTTAAAAACAGAAAAATTCGACGGATTCTTTTGGAGTTTAACTTTGCCTTATGTAAAGATGAAAATCTTGGAGCATCATCCATTATTGCTAATTTTTCATGAAAACATAATCGAATGTGAAATCCAAGGTAAACCTTTGAACGTAAATGAATTTATAGGTGAAATAAGTAATATTCTGGAAAAAGAGACTGGAAATTGGATTACTGTAAATGAATACTTATGGAATAATGAAGAATTCTACCAAAAATATTCAAAGCGAACAATTGCGATACCTAAGTCTCTAGGTAACTCTATAATGCAAGTTTGTAAAAAGCATGATATGGATTTTCAAATAAAAAATGAAGTTATTGGTGAAAAGAAAGGTTATAAAGATAAATCAAATGTTAAAATTCTAATATTTGGTAATGAAGATGTTAGCCCAAACGATTTTAATCTTTGTCAGCCCTATATAATTGCAGAAGAATTATCGCAGAAAGAATTAAATAATGCGAATAGATATAGTTGAATAGTAAATTTTCTAGAACTAGAGGAGATTTGAAAATATTCTTGCTCCTCGAAGAGTTCCAAAACTGAATTGAAAAAGATACGCAAATGTCTCTTTTAAGACTTTTGCGCATTTTTTTATATTAGAAATATATCAGCTTTTTAAACCACAGAACAAGCACTTTTATTCTCTTTCACCAAAGGTTTAAGTCCAAGATTTTGAAACATTTGCATGTCTTCAGAAAGTCCAGGGTTTGGTGTTACCAATAAAGTTTCGCGTTCTCCTGTAAAAATAGAATTGGCTCCAGCCATAAAACACCAAGCTTGTTCTTCTTCGGTCATTTCGATGCGTCCGGCACTTAAGCGTACAACAGCAGCAGGCATAATAATACGTGCAGTGGCGATCATTCTAACCATATCCCAAAGAGGCACTTTTGGATTATTTTCTAGAGGAGTTTCTTTTACTCTTGCCAAAGCATTTACAGGAACAGATTCTGGATGAACGGGCATAGTAGCCAAAGTTGCCAGCATAGAAACACGATCTGCAGGAGTTTCTCCTAAACCAATGATTCCGCCAGAACAAACTGTAATTCCTGCTTTTCTGACATTATTAATAGTATTAAGACGCTGATCAAACTTACGTGTACTGATGATTTCGTCATAATAACTTTCAGAAGTGTCCAAATTATGATTGTAGGCATACAAACCCGCTTCTTGCAGACGTATAGCTTGTTCTTCGGTAAGCATTCCTAGCGTACAGCAAACTTCCAATCCAAGATCGTTAACACCTTTCACCATTTCAATAACACGATCAAAATCTTTGTTATCACGAACTTCACGCCAAGCGGCAGCCATACAAAAACGAGAAGAACCACCATCTTTTGCTTTTTGTGCGTGCTCCAATACTTTTTCGGTTGGCAATAAAGCTTGAACTTTAATATCGGTATGGTAACGTGCTGCTTGTCCGCAGTAAGAACAATCTTCAGGACAGCCGCCTGTTTTTACAGAAAGCAAGGTGCAAACCTGTATTTCTGAAGGTTTATGCCAATTGCGGTGTACAGTTGCAGCCTCATAAACTAATTCTAATAAAGGCTTATCGTATATAGCTTGAATTTCTTCTTTGCTCCAGTCGTTTCTTATTTGTCCGTTCATTTTTTCTTTTGATGCTTTATGATTTTTACCCAAAAGTATTGTTTTGCTGTATCATCAAAATGTACCACTTTTTATATTTTGAGTAGTCCGGTTTATAATAACAAGTTAAATGCTTTTAGAATTGGGATGCTTAATTCTTTACCAAAAAACTAAATATATCGTCGATATATTATTAAAAAAGGTCTAAAACAACTGTAGGAACAACGAGAATAAATTTTGCAAATTCAGCGTTCTCTATTGTAAAGGACAAATCTGTTTTAGTTCTTTAAACTTTTGTTCCAAGTATACAAGGTTGGGCAAAAGTGTACGCCAACAGGTATGCCGATTATTGCCAGAGATAAAAAAATCGTAAATTTGACCTTAGCAACAGGACATGCCATGATGGGATTAAGTCTGGCACCGGCGACAGGAAAAATCGTGATAGAGATTATTTCTGGTAAACCTGCTTCTGTGGCTATTGACCGATTCCAAATATAAAATATGAGATACAATGCAATTCCGGTTTCTTTGTTTGTAGAAAACCGAAAAAGATTTACCGAAAAAATGAAGCCGAATAGTTTGGCTATTTTAACTTCAAACGACGTAATGCCAAATAACGCAGATGATGTTATGGGCTTTTCACAAAACAATGATTTGTTTTATCTGTCTGGAATTGATCAGGACGAAACCATTTTGGTGCTTTATCCAAATGCTTTTAAAGAAGAAAACAAAGCCATACTTTTTGTAAAAGAAGCAAATGAACATACGCTGATTTGGGATGGTAATTTTTTAACTAAAGAACAAGCTACGGCAATTTCTGGAATACAGAATATCAAATGGATTCATGAGTTTGAAAAGACTTTACAGCTTTTTGCTTTTGAGGCCGATACTTTTTATTTAGGGCATAACGAGCATATCAAAAGAGTCACTGCTGAAATGGAAACCAGACAAGACAGAATGATTAAATGGTGCAAGGAAAAATATCCATTGCATCAATACGAGCGTGTGGCAAAAATAACGCGTGAATTACGTCCAGTTAAATCAAATGAAGAAGTTGATTTAATCAAAAAAGCAACAGCACTTAGCGTTGAAGGTTTTCATAGAGTTTTAGGTGCAATTCGTCCTAATATTAAAGAATACGAATTGGAAGCCGAATTGTTGTACGCTACCGTTAAAAATGGCGGAACAAGACAAGCATTCAAATCAATTATAGCATCTGGCGCAAATGCATGCTCGCTTCATTATAATTCCAATGATGATGTTTGTAAAGAAAACGAAATGTTGTTGCTTGATTTTGGAAGCTGTTACGGCAATTATAATTCAGATACAACAAGATGCATTCCGGTTAACGGAACTTTTAGCGCGAGACAAAAAGAGATTTACGAATCGGTTTTACATTGCTTGAAAGAAGGTTCAAAATTATTGAAACCTGGAGTTTTATCGAAAGACTACGAACTTCAAATGGCGAAATTAATTGAAACCGAATTGGTGAAATTAGGTTTGATTACAGAAGACGAAATAAAAAATCAAGATCCAGAAAAACCAGCTTACAAGAAATATTTTATGCATGGAACGGCACATCATTTAGGTTTGGATGTTCATGATGTGGGATTATATTCTAGACCTTTTGAAAAAGGAATGGTGCTGACTTGCGAACCTGGAATTTACATTAGAGAAGAAGGAATAGGCTGTCGTTTAGAAAATGATTATCTGATAACAGAAAACGGAAACATTAATTTGAGTGAAGCCATGCCGATTGAAATTGCAGAAATTGAAAATTTAATTAAAAATAAAAAGTAAGATGAAAAAGTGTTTGTTGTTTTTTCTGTTTGTATGTACATCTGTTTTTGCACAGCAGGATATTGATATTAACGATCTAAATTGGCTACCAAATTCTCATTCGTTTTGGGTAAACAAAGACAATAGCGTGGTGGTTTATGATGTTGATAAATTAGATAAGCAAAGTACGATTTTGTCTAAATCGCAATTGAGAGCGGCAGGATTTACAGGAGAGATCGAGAAGTTGGTTTGGAATGACTCAAAAAACAAAGTTTTGGTATATACCAATTCAAAAAAAGTATGGAGAGAAAATACCAAAGGCGATTATTGGTTTTTTGATTTGACTACAGGAAAAGGAAAACAATTAGGTAAAAACCTTGATGCATCTTCCTTAATGTTTGCTAAATTTTCGAGCGATAATGAAAATGTTGCCTATGTTTCCAAACATAATATTTATGTGGAAAATCTAAATACAGGGAAAATAACTCCTTTAACAACAGACGGTACAGATAAAATCATCAACGGAACTTTTGATTGGGTTTATGAAGAAGAGTTGGCTGCCCGTGACGGATTCAGATGGAGCCCAGACGGAAAAAGTATTGCTTTTTGGAGAGTAGATGCCACTTCTACTAAATTCCATTTCATGATCAATAATACCGATTCGCTTTATCCAGTTATTGTTCCAGTTGAATATCCAAAGGCAGGAGAAAAACCGTCATCAGTTAAAATCGGAATTGTAAATATTGATTCGGTGCAAACCAATTGGCTAAACATTCCAGGAGAACCTGATAATAATTATTTAGTTCGTATGAAATGGCTTAACAACGAGTCTGTTATGGTGATTCAGTTAAACCGAAATCAGAACCAAGTTACTATGTATGATTGCAATGCAAAATCGGGATCTGCTAGAGTTATTTACAAAGAAGAATCGACTTCGTGGATCGATGTTTTTGATATTTCTGCGGGAGAATACGATACTTTTCCTTGCCAGTTTGTAGATAATGGAAAAGCCTTTTTATGGAGTTCTGATGCAGACGGATGGATGCATATTTATAAAATAAGCCTTGACGGAAAATCAAAAGAATTGATAACCAAAACTAATTTTGATGCTTATTTTAAAGCTTACAATGAAAAGACAAAAACAATATATTTTATTGCAAGTCCAACAGATGCTACACAGCGCTATTTATATGAAACAAATTTAAGCTCAAAGAAAACAAAAAGAGTAACTCCAGAAGCTTTTGAAGGTACAAATGCTTACGTTTTTTCGACAGATGCATCATATGCCAAACATACTAATTCAAACATTAAGAGAGACTTCAACACAAGATTAGTGGCGCTTTCGGGACATAAAAAAATATTGCCGAAAGAAGCTGATGTTTTTGCTAATCCGAAACTTAATTATTCGTTAGAAAAATTTAAAGTAAAAACTAGCGACGGTATTGATATTGATGGAATTATGGCAAAACCATTAGATTTTGATCCTTCAAAAAAATACCCTGTGTTCTTTTATGTATATGGAGAGCCGATGGCTTCAGTAGCAAACGATGAACCTTATTTTAATTATTTTATTGCGAAATTAATTCCAAAAGGATACATCGGAATTGCGATGGATAATAGAGGAACTCCTGTAATGAAGGGAACAGAATGGAGAAAATCTATTTATAAAAACATCGGAATTATCAATACTCGCGATCAGGCAATGGCAGCCAAAGAAGTTTTAAAATGGAATTTTATTGATTCTGATCGTGTAGCCATTCACGGATGGAGTGGTGGTGGCGCTGTAACTTTAAATTTAATGTTTCAATATCCAGATATATACAAAACCGGAATCGCGATTGCAGCGGTAACAGATCAGCATTTTTATGACAACATCTACACAGAACGTTACATGGGATTGCCAGAAGGAAATGAAGCGAATTACAGTAAAGCTTCACCGGTTACTCATGCAAAAAATCTAAAAGGGAATTTATTGTATATTCATGGAACAGGCGATGATAATGTGCATTATAAAAATGCTGAGGTTTTAATTAATGAATTAGTTAAGTATGATAAAATGTTCGATTTAATGATTTATCCAAATCGTTCTCATGATATTTCTGAAGGAGAAGGAACAGTGAAACATTTAACGGATACTTTTATTCGATACATAGAAAAAAATTGTCCGCCAGGAGCAAAATAGAAAATAATACATTTATAGAAAAAGGAGAATTTCAAATGAATGAAATTCTCCTTTTTTGTGAGGTAGAAAATATTGGAATTTGGAAACTTAAAATTTGATTTTTTTTTAGTTAAAATATGATAATATTTTAAACCTATAATCCAAAAGGATTATCAATACTCTGCATTGGTTCAGTAAACCATTTCGGGCCATCCGCAGTCATATAAAAATGATCTTCATGACGAATACCAAATTGTCCAGGCATACAAATCATAGGTTCGTTACTTACTACCATTCCTTCTTTTAAAACGGTTTGATTGCCTCTAACCAAATAAGGATATTCATGAATGTCTAATCCTGTGCCGTGTCCAACGCGATGTGGCAAGCCTGGAATTTCATAATCACCGCTTAATCCCGCTTGCGCTAAAACTTTTCGCGCGGCATCATCAACAGAACCACATGTGGCTCCAATTTGTGCCGCATCAAAAGCTGCTTTTTGAGTTGCTTTTTCAAGGTTCCAGATTTTTCTGTGTTCCTCATTTGGAGTTCCGTAAACATAGGTTCTAGTAATGTCAGACAAATAACCTTCCAATCGGCATCCAGTATCAATCAACACAACATCATTGTCCACTAAATTCTGAGGAGCCGTAACACCATGAGGATATTGCGAATCTTCTCCAAATAGAACAATACAAAAATAAGAGCCAGATGCAATACCAGCTTTGATGTGCGCTTTGTGTATAAAATCAACAACAGTGCTTACTTCAATTCCGGGATATAATATACTCGCTGCTGCTTTTTGAACCGTCATTGTAATGTTTTTTGCTTTTTGAATAATAGCAATTTCATTAGCCGATTTATGCATTCTGCAACCTGCTGTTATGGGCTGCGCATTTACAAAACTAAAGTTCGAATTTGCTTTTGAAACACCATCAATAAGAAAAAAAGAAGCCGATTCGTCTAGCGCAATATTGCCCTCAATGATGTTTTTACTTTTTAGGATATTTCCAAATAATTCGTACGGACTTTCATGTTCTTCCCAGAAATTTAGATTTCCTTCAACTTTCATAAAAGTCTTGAAAGTGCCTTCTTCAAATTTCGGAACAATATATTCAATAGTTTCGTCTTCAAAAATGATTGCGCCAACCATACGTTCAGAAGCATTCCATTTTGTTCCTGTAAAATAATACAGATTAGTTCCAGCATTCACATATAATGCTTTACAATTATGCTCTTTCATTAAAACAGCTGCTTTTTTTACACGCTGTTGGTACTCCGATAAAGCAATGGGTACGACATCAAGTGTCATATTTTGTATTTTCCCTAATTCGATATCTATAGTTGATCCGCCAACTCCAATTGTCATTTTTTTATTTTTTAGTTATTATTTAAATGGGTTAAACTCTAGCAAAGTTCAATTTTTCAATAAAATTAAAAGTATTATTTCGATTTTGTCCTATGTTGATGCAAACTAGTTAAAATATTATGTTTTCGTATAGTATCAGTTTACACTTCAGAATTTCAAGAAACATCATCAAATCTGCAATAAAGACTAAATGAATAATTTTCTAAAGCTATTATAAAGCGGGTAAATAAGTTTAATTTACTATTACTTTTAGGTTTCCTATAATTTTTGTCAACTGAGTTTTGACTTGGCAGAAATTATTTTTTCTGACTATTTATTAATAAAGAAAAAAATAAAAGTCAGAAAAGAAATAATATTAACACTAGATGTGGCGTTTCAACATTAAATCAGGTATTTTAATCGAAAATTAACATATAATGTTGTTGTTTTCAGATATTTATAATATCTTTAACTTATGATATGGGAATTGTATAAGATTTGTGTATAATTTTGCAACTGAAAATTAACAATTGACCCCAAGTCATAACTATTAACTTAACATTTGCCGGATATGAGAGTATTTTTATTGGCACTGCTATTTTCCTTAAGCTCGTTTACCTCATTAAGTATGTGGGACGAAGATGAAATTTTAAACGAAGTCGAATTTGCAAGGCTCAATGAGCATGTAAATGAGATTAAGTCTTTTACAGCGTCAAATCACAAGTATAGCAATAAAATTGCTTTCCTTGTTGATATGAAAATCAAATCAGGAAGAAATCGTTTCTTTGTTTACGATCTAGAAAACAATCAAATTTTGGATCAAGGCTTAGTAGCCCATGGAAAAGGTTCTGAAACTGGAATAAAAGGAGATATTTTACAATTTAGTAATTCTCCAGAATCTAACTGCACTTCACTAGGAAGATATTCAGTAGAAAAACCATATAAAGGTATATTTGGTAAAGCTTTCCGACTTGCTGGATTAGACGAAACCAATAATAATGCAATGAAACGTGCTATTGTATTGCATTCTTACAAAGAAGTTCCATCTGATGAAAAAGAATACTATATCATCAATAGCCACGGCTGCCCAATGGTTAGTCAAGAATTCTTAACTAGACTTTCAAAATATATAGAAAGTACAAATTCTAAAATCTTATTGTCTGTTTATTACTAAATAAAAGACATTAAAATATAAATGAAAAAGAGAGCGTTGGCTCTCTTTTTTTATGCCATTAATCTAAAATTTAATCAATTCTTCCCTTGTTCCAAAACAGGGACATTTTCTCTCAAACCCCCATTATTAGCAATAAATTAGGATAAACTTAACTCGTTTAATAAAGTAGATAGGAAATACAAGTCGTAAATTAGTAGAATAGTAATCAAAAGTTTATTTTATGAAAGCAGTACGTTTTTTTGGACACAAAGATGTCCGTGTTGTTAATGATCTTGAAAAACCGGTTCCTAAAGGTGATGAAGTTTTATTAAAAATTGGCGGTGCTGGTGTTTGTCACTCAGACCTGCATATTATAGACGAGGGAACTGTTGTGGGAACAGTTTTTACTCTAGGACACGAAAATGCTGGATGGATCGAAGAAATTGGCGAAAATGTAGAAGGATATAAAAAAGGGGATGCCGTTTTAGTTTATGGTCAGTGGGGTTGCGGTCATTGCAAACCCTGTCAGCAGTCGAAAGAAAATTATTGTGATCATCAATCTGAGCAAGCGTATGGCGGCGGATTAGGATTAGATGGCGGAATGTCCGAATATATGCTAGTGCCATCTTCTAGACTTTTGGTGCCTATATTTGACTTAGATCCTGTTATTGCTGCTCCACTGACAGATGCGGCACTTACGCCTTATTCTGCTATAAAACGTTCACTTCCTAAATTAATGGCCGACGAATATGTTGTAGTAATTGGAGTTGGTGGATTAGGACACGTTGCGTTACAGATATTAAGAGAAATATGCGGAGCAGAAATTATTGCTTGCGATGTTACCGAAGACAAATTGGCTTTTGCAAAAGAATTGGGCGCAGCTTTTACAATTAATTCTAAAGATGTTGATGCCGCAGAGCAGATTCAGAAAATTACAGGAATCAAGAAGGCAAAAGTAGTGCTTGATTTTGTTGGAGCAACTTCTACAATAGATTTAGGAACAAAAATAGTGAGCCTTGATGGAGATCTTACCATTGTGGGGCTTGGAGGCGGACATTATCAGTACAGCATGAACGGATTGCCATTTGGGGTGAGTATGACCAATCCGTATTGGGGATCAAGAACAGAACTGATGGAAGTTGTAGGTTTGGCAAGGCAAAAGAAAATTCATATAGAAATCGAAAAGCATAAACTAGACGATGCCAACGAAGTATACGAAAGAATGAGACAAGGAAAAATAAAAGGTAGAGCCGTTTTAATACCTTAAAAATCAAAATAGAGAAATCCGTCACAATAGAGACGGATTTTTTGTTTGAGGAAATATAATGTTTGCAGATTAAAAAATATCTATATATTTGCTCATCAAATCAAACAAATGAAAAATACAATTAACATTACTGCAATTATTATCGCGATTATCATTAGATAGTGGTGCAGGGATGTTATATAAATAAGTAAAAGATACAATTTAGAAAACCTCCCCGCAACGGGAGGTTTTTTTGTTTACAGCAATTATGAAAAATTCAATTCAGAATAGCATTAGTATTTCAATTATCATTATTCGTATTCCATGACGAGTTAGGATTCTATTGTCTATTCATAAAGCCTTTCTCAGTCAAATGTGAAAGGCTTTTTTATTTCTCAGTAACCCATTCAAAAAAAGAAGTACAAATAAAAATTTAAAATGAAAAACGAATTTACTCTAACGATCTACTCTGAAGATCAGATACGATTAATCACTAAATTATCTAGCCTATTTTTAAGAAAACAAATACAGATTTTGAGTCTTAATATCTCTATTAGCTAAATAGAGCATATGTACAGACACACCATTGTAGTAAATGAAAGTTTAGATACAGTTATAAATTTAGCGGCACAGATAGAGAAGATTATTGAAGTTTTTAAATGTCATTATTCTTCAAATGATGAAATTGTTTCTAAACAGATGGTATTGTTTAAAATGGCAACAGAAGTATTGATGACGAATGCGAATATGGAAAGTTTGCTTCGTGAAAGCGATCTCAAAGTTTCTGAGATTGAAAGAGAGTATGTCATACTTCAAACTGTGGGAACAGATGAAGAAATGGAGCAATTGACTGAAAAATTAAAAGGATTTGGATTAATTGAATTTGTTATGAGTTCTAGAATAGCCCTTTTGAAATCTAGTGAAGGTTTTTGTGTGGAAGTTTAAAAAAAGCAACATAAACAAGTTGTTTTTCTACTATATTTCTTATTTTTAATAGTCTAAGTTACTAAAGCAAAAATATATGATTTTAGGTGCTAAACGTTTATTTCATTTTTTACTGTTGATTTCAGTCTTAACAATAACTCCTTGTAAACTAGAAGCACAGCTTTTAGGCGGAGCAAAAACTACGACTGAAGAACCTGTAAAAACTCCTGACGATTCTTTAGGAAGAAGAACCCCTCAAGGAACGGTCAACGGATTCATAAAAGCAATCGGAGATCAGAATTATCTGCGTGCGAGCCAGTATCTTGTGTTAAGTAAACGTTCTTATCGTAAAACAGCCGAAAGAGTACGAATAGCCAAAACTTTTCAGCAGCTGCTGGATCAGGGAGGTAATTTCTCTCCGTCATCAATTCTAAGCAATAAAGAATTAGGACGTCTAGACGATAATTTGACAACGGGTATAGATTTGGTTGGAAACATATCTACAGATAAAATAAATATACCGCTTTACTTAGAAAATCAGGCAGATGATAGCGAGCCCGCTTTATGGCTTTTTTCTGCTGAGACCATAGAAGCAATTCTTGCAGCAGATATTAGCGGAGAAAAAACTTTTTTAGATAGGGTTTTACCCAAGTTTCTGAAAGAAAGAAAATTAGGAAATGTTCCAATTGGTCACTGGGGAGTAGTGGTGGTGATGGCAGTGGTTACTTATTTATTGTCGAGACTTCTTATTTTCGTACTCATTTTTCTGATTCAAAAGATATGGAAAAAAGCAGATAGTGAAAAAGGAACTGCGATTATAGATGCCTTTACGCTTCCAGTTCAAATGTATCTTACGGTGATTTTATTCATCGCATCAACACAACGAATGGGAATTTCGATAATAGTTCGCCAGCGGTTTAGCATTATCATAATCACAATCGGGATTTTAGCTTTTCTAATTCTGCTTTGGAGAATGACCGACTTCGTGAGTATGTATACCAGAAGCAGAATGAACAGTAGTGGTAGAGCTTCTGCGGTATCTGCGGTATTGTTTTTAAGCCGTACCATGAAAGCTGCAATTGTGGTAATCGGAATTATTGCAATCTTAGGAATTATTGGAGTCGATGTTACAGCCGGACTTGCTGCACTGGGTATTGGGGGGATTGCATTGGCTCTAGGAGCACAAAAAACAATAGAAAATTTTGTAGGTAGTGTTAGCCTTATTGCCGATCAGCCATTGCGAGTTGGTGATTATTGCCGAGTTGATGATATAAAAGGAACTGTAGAAGCAATCGGAATGCGTTCTACTACACTTCGTACAGCAGCTCGTACTATTGTTACAATCCCAAATGGGCAACTGTCGGCTAGTAAAATCGAAAATTATGCACATCGCGACCGTTTTATATTTAATCCGATTTTTGGCTTTAGGATGGAAACTACTCCAGACCAGATGCGCTATCTGCTGGTTGAATTAAGATCTTTGCTTTACGCACATCCAGCGGTTTTAAATACGCCGCCAATAGTTCGTTTTACTGGAATTACAGCCGATGCTTTAAAAGTTGAAATTACGGCTTATATTGAAGCTATAAATGTCGAGACATCACAAGAGGTTCAGGAAGATCTTTTATTGCGAATGATGGATATTATAGAAAAAAGCGGTACTTCTCTAGCTTATCCGTCACAAACATTATACATGGCGCGTGATACTCCTTTTTCTAAAGAAAAGGCAGATGAAATCTCCGAAACCGTTAAAAAGTGGAAAGAAAATAACGAATTGCAATTGCCTAAGTTTGATCCAAAACGGGTCGAAGAATTAAAGGATAGCATTAAATATCCAGATAAAGGAAGTTTTGATCCTAATCGGGATAATACTATGTTTTAAAATAAAAGGGCTGTCAAAATTGACAGCTTTTTTTCTAATATTGATATTGAAAAGACTATTCTTCTGCCTCTTTTCTGTCTTCAAAATATATTTAAATTAAAAAATAAATCGGTTTTTTCCTATAATACATTCTATGCCAAGGCATTGGGAATTTTCATACTTTTTCTTATTAGTATATTTATTTTGCAGGAAAAAACATATATTTGAATCCAACTATTTTACCAGCCTAATGCTTTATATTCCAGAATCTTCGTATGAAGATTATTTAACCTACAAGATTAAAAAAGGAGATACTCTACTTAGTGTCGCTCAAGATTTGGGCGTTGAACCTTATCTTCTCAGAAGTTATCATAACCGATATGTTCCATCTACAAAAGACTTAATCGAAGCAGATTTTCCTCATCATCTAGAATATCTTATTCTGGAACCTCAAAAGGTTGTATTTAGTGATGAAGAAAGAGAACAAAACCGAACAAAAATCAATACTTCAGGTTCCTTTAAACTTTCTTTTGACAATTCGCACATCAACAATTCATACTCCGTTCTTTACTCTATTGAAAAGGGACAAAATGTATATCATATAAAACAAGAATTCAATGTAAGATGGAGAGCTAGAAATGAAGATGGCTATTCTTTTTTTGAAGTAGACCGAATTGGACATCTTTATATAAATGACACACAAACTTCAACAATGGCCGATGAAATTGCAGAAAAAGCTTCTGCGGCCTTATATCCTTTATTGGTAGTTGTTGATCAATCTGGAAAATGGGTTTACATTAATAACTTTAATCAAATTGAAGAACGTTGGATTGAAGCCAAAAAACAGATTAAAAAATATTACAAAGGCGAGCTGGTCGAAAAATATATCTCTATTTATGACCGAAATTTAGAAGACAGCGATTCCTTGTATATTTCACTTTCAAAAGACTGGTTTCTTAATGCCTTTTTCAACGAAATTCATATTGAATATCCTGCCTCTTTGAGCATTCAAAAAGAGCAAGAATTTCCATTCATGGCTAAAAGCGACAATCTTAATTTTAAGGTTGAGCAAAAAGTAGATGAATACTTAGACATAGATAATTTTTTAGTGATTGACATTAATGGACAATTAAATGACCAGCGTACTAAGACTGATCTTGAAAAAGAATTAGGCCTGCCCGTAAAAGAATATTCCGAAGAAAAAGCTACAGGAAAATACAGAGCAAAATATTTTCTAAATCCACAAAAGCATATGCCCGAAGTGATTTTTATAAGCTGTGATCTAGCATTCGAAACACCTCAAAAATTTTCGGTCACGATATCCAACAAAGACGATCAAAAAGAAATGAGCGCAAAACCTGAACCACAATTATTTGTTGAAGAAGTCGAACCTAAAAAGAAGTGGTGGCAATTTTAAAAATCAAACTATGAGCGAAAAACATTTTGTAGTACAAGGCGCCACTTGCAAATGCAAGTTTAGCGAAGATCCTTCTAAAACAGATAAAATTAAAGTCAAATCGCAAAATAAACATTTTGGAAATGATAGAGAAGGTTCAGAAAAGCTTTTGGCTACCTCGAAAGAAATTGGTCAGACTTTAGAAAAAAATACCTTTGGCAAATGCAAAAAACAACCTGTAGGAAACAGTTTTATGGTCTGCCAGGCCACAATCACCAAATGGAGTGGTTTTTATGAAAAAGTGACCCTTAGCAATGAAGGCAAAATATTATTGGAAGACAGCAAAGCAACCTGCCCGATGGGAGCGCCCGATTGTATCGAAATTACAGATCACGGACAAACCGCAGAACCTGGCGAACAGAATTTTAAAAATGCAGATCCTATGGTACACAATCTTATAAACCCAATGGTGGATGTGAGAGAAATGTATACAAAGGAAGCGAAGCATGAAGGAATAAGCGATGCATAATTGATTAAAAATATTTTTATAATGGCAAAAGGTGTTAAAAAAATAAAGTGGACAGGGCAGGGAAAAGTGATCAGTAATTTGTCTGTTCCTAACAAAAAAGCAGCTATCAGTCCAAGTGAGTATGTATTTTTTGAAGTAGATCAATGGTACGATGGAACTCCTGAAACAGATAAAAAGAAGAACATAACTTGGATTTTTCAGGATTATAAGGCTAGAACCATCATTTTACAAAAGACATTGCCTATTAATAGGGCATATGGAATAAAGCTCCCTAAAAACTTATGCGGGCAATATGAATATTATCTTGAAGCAAGCCTTTCCGGAAAACGTGACTTAATAAATCAGACTGGGCTAAAAATAAGTGGTTATTGTCCTCCAAGAATAGAAAGTAGCAAATGGTGTACAACTAATGACGGAGACGACGTAAGGCAGAGTCATATTTTTTCTTATGGAGAAATTACTTACTTGAATCTTGTTACTGAAGGACTTAACGGACACAAAAATCTTAGGATAGATATTTTCAGGCATCTTGATTTAAAAACAGATAAGTTGTTGCGAAGTATTGCTGGTGTAGAGGTTATTGATGGTGAAATCAATTTGCAAATTAGCAATACTTACTCATGGTATTTTGATGTAAAAAATCCAATAGCAAAAGAGCTATTTTATGTAAAAGTATATGATCCTGTTTCAAAAACATATATTGTTGATGACAAAAATGACACAGAACATGCCCGTTTTTTACGCATGAAGAGGGACGTTGTTTCACAACAGATAAAACCGCCAACAAACTTATCGCCTTTAAAAACGGGGGAACCAGCCAAAAGTACTGAAAGATTTGAACCTTGCAAATTTGAAACCATTACTATTGTTGAAGAAAAAAAAGAAAATGGAAAAACAACAAAAGAAAAAACTTTACTTTTTGATAATGGAGATAAAGTAAAAGGACAAAGCCTAAAAAAAGAACCGCTTAATAAAACTATTCTTTTTGAGTTTGATAAATATGAGATAACGTCTGAAGCTAAGACGACACTTGATAATACTTTACAATTTTTACTGGAACACCAATTTTCGAGTATCAAAATTGATGGACATGCCTGCGTAATTGGTAAAGAAGATTATAACCAAACATTATCACAACAACGAAGTGATGCTGTTAAAAAAATATTTGTAGATGGTGGTTTAGATGTAAAACGCATCACCTCTATTGGTCGTGGAGAAGTAAACCCAACAGACAACAAGCAAGGTCGCGACAACATAAAATACAGAGACGAAAAAGAATATGTGGAAAATCGTTGCGTAAATATTTCATTTGATTATTATGGTCATGATGCAAACACAATTGTGTATAAAACTATTACCTCAAGTCATAATAAAAATATTACAATAGATGTTACGGGATATGAAAATAAAGCTTGTTTTAGAGAAAAAGGAAAGCATCAAAAAAACATCAAAATTAACTCTCCGGAATATAGCAAAGCAATAGATCAGGTTACCAATAAATTAGATTTTCCAATAAAATCTAATTTAGCATCATTGAATCCTGCACCTATACAATATATTTGGCCAGCAAGTTCGGCACCAAGCTTATATGATATAAATATTCATTCTTGTCGCTATTTTTCAAATAATAACACCACTACAGTTCAGGTAATGGCTTATCCTGATATAAAGTGGAAATTCAATTTTTATGTCAATTTGAGTAACGCTTTAAGCATAAAATGGCAAAAACTTCACGAGAGTAAACATGCCGAACTTAGAGAAAAAGCGTTAAAACTAGCTAATGAAGAAAAAGGGAAATATACTGAAGTTGATTGTGGTTTTAGTTTAGAAGCAAATTTCGACAAAGATGAAAATGGGAAATATCAAAAAACTCCTGATTTAACTTTTAAATATACTGATAAAATTAAATCTCTTTTTTCTGTGATATCTTCTATAAAAAAGGTATCTCAAGGAATAACGACGACTACAAAAGGAAAATTATCATCAGGAATAGGAAGAAAATTGCCTTTCGATATTACATTAAATGCTCCAGCAGTATTTTTTGGCTCAGAATGGGAAGCTGATTTAAATAATAATCATAGTGAAATAGGTACAAAACTTAAATTTTTCTTAGAAGCTAAACCATTAGTAGAGTTGACTTTAGTTGTTGATCTTTTGAGTTTAGCTGTCCAAGCTGGAGTTGCAGTTGTAACAGCAGGAAGTGGTAACGCATTAGCTCTAGAGGTATTCAATATGGTTAGAAGTTGGGCCAAAAAGGTTATGAAACTGAAAACGTTATCGTGACTTTTAAAATGTACATAGATCTAGAAATTAAAGGCTCTGTATCTGGACTTATAGATACTACATACAGTACTATAAATGATGGTAGTGAAGCAAATTTTAATTTAGATTCCAATATTTCTATTGAATTAAAATCTGGTTTAGAATTAAAAGGAATGATTGTGGTAATAGGAACGGTAAAAAAACCAGAATTAGAAGGTCATGCTGAAGGAACCTTTAAAGCAAGTGCAAAGATGGGACTAACATCTGGTCATTCATTAAAATACAATTCACAAGTTGGAATTTTTTATACTCCGAATTTAAAGGTTGATCCATGTATAGGTCAAGTTATACTTATGATAAAAGTAGGATTTACTTATAAAAAAGTTAGTTCTGACTGGAAACCAGTTAATTATAATAGAACGAGAACTTTTTATGAAGAATTTGATATTATGGAAAACTTAGCAAATCTTACAGGGCATAAAAATCAAATACTTTTGTGGGAAAAGAAAAATTAAAATAAAACATAATGAAGAAAATAACAATTTTAGCGGCCTTAAGCCTTCTCTCGTGTAATGGTCAACAAGAAAAAAAAGAAATAGGGCTCCAAAAGATACAAATGGAAACAAAAAAAAATAGCTCTATGGAAATACTTAATTTAACCGATTTTAAATTTAAAACTAATATAAATGATGTTTTAAAAGGAATCGGTCTAACATTGGATGATAATGTTTTAAATGAATACAATATTTCAGGAGATTATGAGGAATTTAAATTCGCGCCTCAGCAAATAAGTTTATTTGGCAAGAATATTGACGCAAAAAAAAATGAAATTTCATTTTTTTACACCAAAAAAGATAAACTCATTTGGTGTTATGAAATTAATATTTTGAACAATGATGATGCTCTTAAAATAATTAAGGGGTTTGAAAATAAATACAGTCCAAAACCTGCATTTTCAAAAATTTCCTTATCAACAAAAGAACATCCTCTTTTTCTGGATGAAAATGGAGAATTTAAAAAAGATAAAATGGAAGAACGTATTTTAGTGTGGGAATATGATAAAGAAAAAATTACGTTTTTTGTTATATATAAGGTTAATTATGATAAAAATCCGATCGATGGAACTTTGCAAATAATTGCTATAGATAAAGATAGTACAAAATATAAAGATTGGGTTTCATTCAGATCTTTAGATCTTTATTATAAAAATTAGATCTAATTAATGAAAAATTCCATTTTACTTATACTTGTCTGCATCTTACTACAAAGCTGCAACCCGCCAAAAAAAGATTTGGCAAAAATTACTTTTACTGAAAAGTACAATACTTTTTTTGGTGATATTCCTAATGAATTTGATTTGTCTATCTCAGCAAAAACATATACAGGCTATTATGAATCAGAATCTAGCGAAATCCTGAATTTTAATGGAGTCGATTTAAGTGATTATAGAAATGAAAAAGGTGGTTTTGGAACTAATAATGTTCGTTTTGCCTTTACTAAAGATAACCATGTTTTATGCGAGTATGTCATAAATTTAAATACTGAAAAATCAATACAAAAATTAATAAATGCATTAAAATCTAAATTTGGAAAAGCAAAATTTGCTGATAAATTGGATTTATTGGATGACTTTCCCGACGCCTATATTTGGCAAGATAAAGACATCATTTATTTACTATCTGGCACAACTCAAAGTTCAGCTTGGTTGATGGTTTTTAATATTAATTATAAAGAATTGTATGACAATAGAATTTCTGGTCCGTTTATGTATTATTATGATTATTTAGAATATTTGAAAGAAAATAAAAAAACAGACAAACAGATTTCTTACTATCAATATGCAAAAATTCTGGAAAAAGAGGGATCAAATTATAAAATAGACAATTATGTCAAACCATAGATAATTAAAAAACTATTCATTAAAAAAAACGAAATGAAATATACTGTATTAAAACTTACCGCATTTAGCTTACTCATTTTATTAATGATTAGCTGTCAGGAAAAATTTAACGGTAGATCTGAAAAAGAGTTTAACCTTTCACGTAAGAATGTCGAAAAAGAATTAAACGCAAAGGAAAAAATTAATCTGGAAAAAGCTTTTAGAGTAATTGTATTAAAAGCTATGGTTTTAAAATGGGACGAACCAAATAGATACAAAGGCAAATCATTTAATGAAATCTCATTAGAACTTATTGACGGGCAAACATATTCATCAATAACCGATTTAGCTGAAGATTTTTTACAAGAACGTAATAAAAAAGATGTTGAAAGAATAACAACCGAAATTGAAAAATTAGAAAAGAAGAAAACCAAAATATTAGAAATTGAGAGAAAACTAAATCTATTTAAAATTGAATCTCTAGAATTTAATGAAACTAGGTGGTTTGGAGAAACGGTTCCGCAATTAGAAATCAAATATAAATATATTGGAAAAACTGATTTAAAAGCTCCTTTCGAAATATTTCTTGAACTAACGGAGGCAAAAACAAAACACGCAATATCATTACAAGGAAGTGGTTATGAAAAAGAGGACTATATTTTAAAAAATGGAGAATCGATATATCCCACTGTTAACCTTGAAGAAGCTAAAGAGAGAAATCCTGATATCTGGAATAATTTAAAATATCCAATTAAAAACCCTAAACTTTTAGATTACAATTTAGAGTTAAAAATATATGTATCCAGTTTATATTTAAACGGAGAAAAAATTATTAAGCCAAAAATTACAACCCAAGAAATTGATCTTGAGATCGCAGAACAAAATAAAGAGCTCAAACAAATTTTAAGTTCTAAAGGAAGCTTAGATGAACTTGAATTAACGGAGAAATAAATTCTTTCACCAAACCATCCATTTTTACTAATGATGAATATTATAACCCAACCATATTATACACTAGACTTTTCTGTTGCTGCTTGCAATTTTGAAATTTTGGTAAACGACATTCCTGTCATAACGATGGAAAGTGAAGGCCAAATCTCAACCAACATTCCTATTAACTATGCGATTTATAAATCTGGAGAACAGTTTATAACAGCAAATATAAAACCATTAGCTGGCACAGAGAATCTTCATCCTGATGCTTCTTTAAAATTTAATGTAAGATTGTATGACGTTGCAAACAATGATTTTAAACGTATAAATGATTATGAGGAAGTAAAACTTCCTCAAGTTGAAGAAAATCAAAAAGTGCCTTTTCTTACTCAAGAAACAGAATTTGTAGCCGAAATCCCATATTCTCTGATCAATTGGAATAATGGCGAAAACTTAAAAGATGTAGACGATATAAAAGAAAAAGTAATTCAAGCTTATAATAATCTTGCTAATCTTTTGAAAGAAGAAAAATATGCAGAATTTGCAGAAAAAATAAGTGTCCGAGAAAAAAACATGGCAACCTCAATGTATTTAACCAGTTCAGAATCTAAAGCCCGAATTAACAGTTTAATTGACGACGCCAAAAATGGTTTTGATGTAATGCCACTACCAAAATCGATATTTAAATTTTACGGTTATGGCAAATTGGTAACGTTGAAAAAATTAAATGGAGAACCAGCCTTTTATCTATACAACAAAGAAACGAAAGAAGAACTCATGATTGACCAAATGTTATACATGCCAAAGGGCAAAACAGAGCTTGAGATTATTTAATTTTAGAAATAGATTAAGAATGACATGAAGAAAATCAAACTAATTTTATTATTAGCACCTATCTTTTTTTGTTGTAAAGATGAAGAATTAAATAAGTTTTCATCTAAAGAAAAAGCAGAAATCTTAGATACACTAAAATCAAGAATAAAAATTGACATAGATGATTATACATTATTTAAAAAACAGCCTACCAATATCCTGTTTATAAATTCAGGATTTTTATTAGATAAAAAAACTGTCGATATTTATAAAAAGCAAGGTTGGGTAAAAAACAGAGATGAGGATCTAGAAGATTTTGTTAAAGTAATAGTTTTAAAATATAATTTTAAAAGAGAGGATGGTAAAACACTAAAAATAAAAGATGTAAATCAAATTGAAGTCGGGAATTCACCATATTTTGAGGAAAATAAAAAATTATATAGTAATTTCAACATAAGCATTCCATTAGATAATAATTACACAAGACTAAATGGATATATTACACTTGAATTAAAAATAGATAATCAAAACAAGAGGGAATTAACCTTACCTATCAAAATAAATTTAATAGATTTTTTTGAGAAATAATGAACTTAATCATAGCTAAAAACAAATTATAATTACTTTAAAAATTATAATTTTATTCATAAAAAAAGCCCTGAATAATCAGGGCTTTGTTCTTTTTGCATATTCAGTAAACTATCTTCCTTTCAATAATTTTTCCAAATATTCTACTTTATCTTTTTCAGCTTGTACCAATCTTTCATACAACTCAACAACTTTATCAAGCGGATTAAATGTTGGCTGATACTGAATATTTGAATTCATAGATGCATTATCATTATTATTTATTGTATTTCCAATAATATTAAATATAGCTTCTTCCGAAAAATTCTTAATAGCTTCCACACTTACACCAAGTGCTTTTGCAACTTGAATTAATTTTTCTTCATCAACATTTTCACTATTCTCCATAGCTGAGATTGCCTGTTGATTTGTTCCCAAAGCTTGTGCAAGGGCTTCTTGTTTCATGTCTTTTAATTCACGAATACGGCTTATTTTTCGCCCGATATGATTTGGTTTTAGTAATGTACTCATAGCTCAAAGATAATAATTAAGAATAAAAAAATAGAAAATGTATCCTACATTTTGGTGCTGTAAAATACCAAATCACCTTTTTGTCTGACTTAACAAAAATACAATTTTTCAGACAGAAAAAAAGCCCTGATTATTCAGGTCTTTATTCATTTTGCATATTCAGTAAATTATTTTCCTTTTAAAAATTTTTCTAAATATTCTATTTTCTTACGCGAGGGAGGGGAAGCAGATGAAATCTCTGAAACGGTTAAAAAGTGGAAAGAAAATAACGAACTGCAATTGCCTAAGTTTGATCCAAAACGGGTCGAAGAATTAAAGGATAGTATTAAATATCCAGATAAAGGAAGTTTTGATATATTTTGATAAAAAAAACGAGCTTCAATTCTTTTGAAGCTCGTTTTTTTTGCGCAGTATGCTATCATTTGGACTAAGATTATTTTTCTAATACAATAGTCTTGCCTGTAAATTTGATTCTTCCAGTTTGAATGTCAGTAGAACCGTCAGGCTGTTTTCCGCCAACAAAAATAGTAAACCAGCCTGGTTCTACAACGAGTTGTTTTTTCTTGTCGATCATAGAAAGCTGTCTTGGCGTAATAGTAAAAGTAACAGTCTTTGTTTCGCCTTTTTTAAGATGAAGTCGCTCAAAACCTTCTAGTTGAAAGATTGGGCGAGGAGTAGAAGCTTTTTCATCTTTGATATACAATTCGGCTACTTCATCTCCGTCACGATCTCCTGTATTGGTTATATCAACAGAAACTTTAAAATCGGATTCAGAGTTTAAATCTTTTGGAAGCTGTAGATTAGAATATTTGAAATGGGTGTAGCTCAAACCAAATCCGAAAGGATACAAAGGTGTTTTATGAAAATAACGGTAGGTTTTGCCTTCCATGTCATAATTCTCAAATGCAGGAAGCTGATCTACAGATTTATAATACGTAACAGGAAGTCTTCCTGCTGGATTATAATCTCCAAACAAAACATCTGCTATAGCATTTCCACCTTGCTGTCCCGGATATCCTGCTGTTAAAATTGCTGGCAGATTATCATTTGCCCAATTAATAGAAAGCGCACTTCCGTTAATTAAAACCAATATTACAGGTTTTCCTGTAGCTTGAACCGCTTTCATAAGTTCTTCTTGATTGGCAGGAAGATTCAGACTTGTTCGATCACCGCCATTGAAACCATCAGCTTCTACTTTCATTTCTTCGCCTTCTAAGCGTTCATTTAATCCCAAAACTAGAATTACAGCATCGGCTTGATTGGCAGTTTGTACCGCTTCTTGAACTAAGTTTTCTTGCGGTTCTGCCCATAATAGTTGCGCAATAGCATCACCATAATAATTTTGGTATTTAATTTCTATTTTATATTTCTTTCCTGCTTCTAAATCAATCTTCTGAGGACGAAAACGTGGATGATGCGTATTTTTGCCGCCTGAAGTTTCTCCGCCTTCAATTTGAACCGTCATATATGGTTTCGACCATTCCGAAATGTTATAAGTTCCCGATTTAGATACTGTAAGATAACCGGTCCATTTTACACTATAATTTCCCATTTTTAAGCGAGGATCTGGCGTATTAACATCCCAATGAAAATCAACATTGTCATCTATGCGAGTAAAAAGAGGTTTTCCATTCCATTCACGATTATCATAATATTCTCCAATTAAGCCTTGTGTTCCGTTTTCATTTTGAAAATAAATGGATGGGATAATTTTCATAGCAGGAACTCCTTTGGCTAAATCGGTTCCTCTTGCATATAAAACTTTTGCATTGGGTTCCAATTTATTTTGAATTCCCTTTAAAACAGTAATAGGATTGCTTGGAAAACCGTTGTAATTCCCCAACAACGATTGAACATCATTAGCGTTTGGGCCAATTACAGCAACGGTTTTAATATTCTTAGAAAGTGGCAGTGTATTATTTTGGTTTTTCAAAAGAACAATACTTTTCTGCGAAGCTGTTCGAGCAAGATAATCGTGTGCTGCATTATTGTTATTAGAATAAGGAATTTGCGCATAAGGAACCATATCGTCTGGATCAAACATTCCTAGTTTAAATCTTGCAGTAAATAAACGTTTTACAGCGGTTTCAATATCGGCTTCTGTAATTAATTTTCGATCTACAGCTTCTTTTAGGGATTGAAAACTGCTTCCGCATTCTAAATCCAAACCGTTTTTGACCGCTAATGCAGAAGCACTTGCAGCATCTTTGGTTATTTTATGATATTGCCAGATATCAGTCACTGCGCCACAATCAGATACAATATAGCCATTAAATCCCCATACATTTCGAAGAATATTAAAAAGAAACGGACTCGCACTTGCCGATTCCCCTCTAAAACGATTGTAAGCACCCATAACCGAGTAAACGTGGCCTTCTTTGACTAAAGTTCTAAATGCAGGAAGATATGTTTCGTATAAATCAACATCGCTTGTATTAGCATCAAAATAGTGACGGGACGGTTCTGGACCAGAATGAACTGCATAATGTTTGGCAGTTGCAACAACTTTTAAGTATTTGTCATTGGTGCCTTGAAGTCCTTTTACATAATTGAGTCCTAATTGACCCGTAAGAAACGGATCTTCACCATACGTTTCATGTCCGCGACCCCAGCGAGGATCACGAAAGATATTGATATTGGGTGACCAAAATGTCAATCCTTGATAGATGCCATGCTGTCCTCTTCTTAAATATTCATGATGTTTGGCACGAGCTTCATCAGAGATTACATTGGCAACATCCAATACCAGCTGGCGATCCCAAGAAGAAGCAATTGAAATGGATTGCGGAAAAACAGTAGCATATCCTGCACGGGCAACTCCGTGTAGCGATTCGTTCCACCAATTGTATTCAGGAACTCCCAAGCGATCAATTGCGGGAGCAGAATCCATCAATTGATTGATTTTCTCTTCTAATGACATTCTAGCTACCAAGTCATTAACACGCTGTTCGGTTGGTAAATTAGGGTTTTTGTACGGAAAATTTTCTTGCGCAAAGGTGGCTAAAGCAAAAAAATGTAACGCAATAACTATGGATTTTCTTTTCATAGGTTTGGGGTGGTTTGATTTATTTTTATATACTGTTAAATTAAAAAACAGCAATAACAGTTTGGTTTAGTTAGTCTTAAATAAATATACTTAATTCTATTTTAGAAGAAAGCAGAAAAGTCAAAATAAGTTTCACAGACTTTTTCAAAAATATTTTGCAAGTATAGTTTTTAATGATCTAAAACTTATAAGTGTTTAATTATGAAACAAAAAAAGAATCTAATTTAATGGATTTGTTTAAATTAGATTCTTTGAGTTTTAAAATAATTAAGATTCTTTATGAACCTTCAGTATAAGATTCGTTCCATAGCGAATTTGGCTTCAGGTAAACTTTATTTTCCTGAAAATCCAAAATGGTATTAAATCTTTTTAAAATTTCGCTACCAAGAATATGGGTTTTAAATCGTGCCGGATTGTTTGCTGTTAGTAATTGTACGGGAACATCATTTAGACATAAATTGCCTAAGTAAAGTTTTTCGTTTTTCACGGTCAGAACTGGAACTTCTTCGCCTTGACCATTTTTTAAAATTACTTTTTTAAGAACAGGTAAACTTTCTGTTGGATATCGCTGTTCTTTTACCATTTCCTGATCGAGCATTACGGTGCGCTGATAGCCATTGTCAAAAAGAAAACGACCTTTATAAGCTGTATTTTTTATTTGAAGTTGTCCTTGAACGCAAAACAAAGTATGTGTAAATTCCATATCCAATTTTGTGTACTCTTTGTTTCGTTTGGATAGCTTAGAATGAATTATAAAAAGCTTTTTATCATAATCGATTTCTACAATTTTACCATCAAATAGATTCCAGCCAAAGCGCCCTACAGTTCCTTGTCCAGAAAGTTCTACAGGATAAATCTGCTGATCTTTCCAGATTTGATTTCCAAGTTGGAAACGATGCCCTTTTAAACTGCTTAATTTTAGCTGACTGATCATATCATTGGTTAAAAGAAAATCACTAGTTCCCGAATCAAATTTTAAATCGAGTGTTTCTTTGTCGTTTAATTTAACTTTGAAAATGATGTTGTTAAATTCTGAAAGCACAAAAGGAATTGTATCATGTATTTCAGGTTTGAGTTTTGAAAAGTTTTGTAAAGGCGGACATTCAATACGTGTATAACAGCTGTCGGTATTATTTAAAATAACGGCAAAATCAAACTTTTTTCCAGGTTTTAGTTTTATGACGATGGAATCTTCATTGGTGTAAAAAGTTACCGTTTTCTCTTTGGGAGTTTTATTGGTTACGTATAAATCTGGTTTTGCTTTTGAATCTAAATACCATTTCGTTTTTTCTTCATTATCTTCTTTTATATAACAGATTTTAGAAGAAGCTTTTATTACAGGATTTTTTACTTGGGCTTGACAAACCGTTGCGGCAGCCATCATTAAAATAAGATAAATCTTCATTGGTTATAATTTCTATTTTTTGGATTAAAGTTTTGGCGGAACCAAATTGTCTAAATCTGAAAGTTTATAGAATTTAAGATCATTCAGTTTCATGTATTTACAGATAAATTCTAAAGTTTCTATTTTTACCTGATAATTTTCTGTGACCTCTTTTACTGGTTTATGACCGCATAAAAGTAGAATTTTATTGTTCTTTTTGGCATAATCTAATAACTCCAATACATACGGAATGCTAAAATGAATATGGCTGTTATCGATATCAAAGGCAAATACAATTTTAGAATTATTAAAATAACTGTCTTGCTTTTCTGGAATTTCGCCTCCAAATGCTCTTCCTCTAATAATTTTGAAAAGAGGAGATAGTGCTTTGTCCAGCGAATCTGATCTTTCGCCATAAGGATAAGCAAATGAAGTAACGTTGAAGGACTTTTTTTTCATAGAAATAATCATCGGATCGATTTCCTGTTTTAGATATTCTTTGACGCTATATTTTTGAGTGAACTTAACGGCATTGTAATGATGATAGCCATGTCCGGCAATCTCATGACCGTATTTTTGCATTTCGAGCAGTTTTTTAATTTCAGGAGCTCCAATCGAATCAATTCTGCAGACGTTAAAAGTTGCTTTCCAAGAATATTTTCGCAAAACTTGATCGGCTTCTGACCATTCGTCGACATAAGCATCATCAAAAGATAAAATTACACCTGCTTTATAGGCAGGTTTTGCAACTGGTTTTGGTTTTTTATTTTCGCAAGAAAATAAGGTTAAGAAAAGTAAAAGCAATACTGTTTTTGTAAAAAGTATTTTCATAGATTTTTGCTTTCTGGTGAATATGAATTGAACATATAAAGAATCAAATATAAAGAATATTCTGAGCAACTAAAACCTGATTTGTTTGGAATGAAACCACTAGGTGTTTGATAAATTAATTTTGTATCATAATCCTCTTTTCAAAACGCCCATGATGACTAATTGAAATATCTTGAAGCGCATTGGAAGAAATTTTGAAATACGGAATACCGTTTTCGTCTTTTACAATTTCTTTATTTTCAACTTCAATCACATTATTTAGATCTTTAAAATTGGTAACAGCAACCGTATGAATGCTTTCTAGTGATAAAATAGTTTTGGTGTAATAAATATTTTTATCGCAAACTACTTTCCCGCATGAATTATTTATGTCTAATGATTCTATAAAACAAACAAGCTTTTTGGGACTAAACTCACGAATTTTGGTCTGACGATTATAGATTTTATACGCAGCTTCTTTCATGCTCCATAAAAGCCAAACCATGATTTCTGGTTCATCATACTTTTTTATAAGCTGTTGCTCATCGGCCGTGAAAAGCTTTTCTACAAAGCCTTTCCGTTGCCAATTGCTTTCTTTACGTGACTGCGCGAGATCTATAACATCATTGCCAATCATTTTGCAGCGAGTTTGGTTTCGATGATTTCCAAAGCAGTTTTAACATCAAGCATTCGCTCCATATCGGCATTGTCAATTACGATGTCGAAGTCTTCTTCAATATCAAGCACGATATCCACCAAATTAGCCGAGTTTATATTGAGATCTTTAATGAAGTCTGTTTCTTCAGTTAAATTGTCATAAGCTTCTGTATTGGTTGCAAAAGGCTTTATAATTACTTTTAATCTTTCGGTAAGTTCTTGTCTGTCCATTTTAATTTTCGAATTTTTTAAATATTACGCATGCGTTTACATCGCCAAAACCAAAACTGGCTTTTGCAATTATTTTTGGGTTATTTTTAATAGTTTCTAAAAGTGCTTTTGAAGGATCAATCAATGCAGCGATTTCGGGATGAAGATCAGAGCAGTTTTTATTTCCAAATAAAAAACCTTCATGAAGTTGTAATACCGCGGCAACACTTTCAATACTTCCAGAAGCACTTAAACAATGTCCGGTTAAGCTTTTCAGCGAATTAATATACGGAAAATCAAAACCGTTTCGTTCCAAGGCTTTTGTCCAGTTTTCAATCTCCAGACTGTCTTTTGTTGTTGCTGTTAAATGTCCGTTTATGGCGTCAATTTCATTGGGATGGATTCCGGCATTTGCAATAGCAGTTTTAATACATCTTTGCACGGCTATACTGTTTGGAGCAGTCATGCTTCCGCCATCGAGCTGTCCGCCCGAATTAACATTTCCGCCCAAAATTTCGGCATAAATAATGGCGTTGCGTTCTAAAGCGCTTTCCAAATCTTCAACAACAAAAGCACCTGCACCGCTTCCTGGAACAAATCCGGCAGCCGAAGCGCTCATTGGTCTTGAACCTTCTTCGGGATTGTCATTATACTTAGAAGAACAGACACGAAGCGCGTCAAATCCTCCCCAAATATACCGAACCGCTGTCAGAAGTGCTTCCCGCTAATATTCGTTTTGCTTGTCCAGATTGTATGCGGTCGTAAGCCATTAATATGGATTCCGTTCCTGTTGTGCAAGCCGATGAATTGGTCGTTACCTGATTTCCCAATCCGATTTTACCTCCAAGATAAGCGCTAATACCGCTGTTCATCGTTTGTGCAACAACTGTACTTCCTAATCTTCGGACTTGCAGTTCGTCAATTTTATAAATGCTTTCGCGAAATTTATCAATTCCAGAAGTTCCAGCTCCAAAGATGGCACCGCTATCCCAATCTGGATTTTCGTTAATAGGTAATCCTGCGTTGTTCCAAGCTTCCATACCCGCAATAACACCGTATAAAATTCCCGTGCTGTTAAATCCGCGAAGTTCGAGTTCTGTAAAATACTGTGCTTTTAACTCGTCAGATATTTGCGGCTGACCTACAATTTGACAAGAAAATTGCAATTCTTCTAGCTGAGAATCATGACGAATGCCCGAAATGCCATTTTGTAGCGCATGCGTAAACGCAGGAATTCCAACACCATTTGGCGCTGCAATTCCAAGACCTGTTATAACGACTCGTTTTTTCATAATCTCTTTGTTATCATTCCTGCCAGAACACCTCTGCAAACTTCTTGTCCAGCTTCGTTTTTCATGACCGCATTGCATTTTAATTTTCCAAAACGAAAGAACAATTTCTCTGAAGTTACCGTTACTTTTTCATTTGGATAAACGGGTTTCAAAAACTCCATATCGGCAGATGTAAAGGCAATCACGGTATTTTCTCCCAATTCATTTCCCAACAGAAATATTCCTAAGCAAACCATTCCAATCTGAGCCATTGTTTCAGTTAGAATAACGCCTGGAGTAACAGGATTGTCTTTGAAATGGCCTTTGTAAAAATCAAGATTTTCTTTGAAAGTATAAGTTCCAGTTACGCCATTTTCATCTGCGTGAAGCAATTCATCTACAAACAAAAAAGGTTCGCTGTACGGTAGCTGTTTTATAATATCATTTAATTCCATAAGCTTTTAAATTACCATTGCAATAAAACTCTTTGTGCGGAAAATCCTGGGCCAAAACTAAGCATTAAACCTCTTTCTCCCTTTTTCGGATTCCGATTCATAATGTTCTCTAAAACATACAAAACGGTTGCGCTCGACATATTGCCGTATTGTTTGAGAATCTCTTTAGTGTCATCAATATTTTTTTCCAATCCGGCAAAAAGTGATTCAACCGTTGTTACGATTTTTTTTCCGCCAGGATGAAAAATCATGTGGTCAATATCTTTAATTTCAAGATTATTCTGTTTTAGAAAAGGATGAATAATGTCATCAAAATGAGAAGAAATGGTATCTGGAACTTCAATATCGAGAACCATTTGCAGTCCGCCGTTGGTTAATTTGAAGCCCATCATATGTTCTGCATCATAAAAATGATACATCTGTTCGTCGAGAATTTCAGGGCCAGCATCTTCTTCTTTTGAAGACAATAAACAGCAAGCCGCGCCATCTCCAAAAATAGCGGCGCTTACAATATTCGGCATGGAGAAATCATCGAGCTGAAAAGTGGCAGTTGGCGATTCTACTGCTATCACTGCAGCACGTTTTCCAGGATTCGATTTTAGAAAATTCTTAGCGTAAATAATTCCAGAAATTCCTGCTGCGCAGCCCATTTCGGTTACAGGAAGACGAACAATATCTTGTCTTAATTTCATTTTATTAATCAGATAAGCGTCAAGCGAAGGAATCATAATTCCGGTACAGCTTACCGTAATAATATAGTCTAAACTCTGCGGATCCCAGCCTGTTTTTTCTAATGCTTTTTCTAGAACTTGATGTCCTAGAACAATCATTTCGCGGCTATAAATATCATTTTTTTCTTCAAATGAAGTAGCTTTAAAAACTTCCGAAGGTTCCATGATAGAATAGCGCTTGTCTACAGAAGCGCCTTCGAATATCTTTTTTACTTTTTTGATAAAGCGCTCTTCCTGACCTTCAAGCCATACATCTACAAGCGGAAGTATTTCTTCGGTCGTTCGAGAATATTGCGGAAGCTGTTTAACAGCTGTGATTATCTTTACACTCATATTTTAGTAATTATCCACTGGTAGCGAAAGGCCCATTTCCAGTTTATGGAATAGTTTTTTAGATTTAGTTTTTTGGAGAAATGCTCCAATTCGTTTTTTTTGAATCCTTTTAAAATAGAAATCAAACCATCGTTGCGCGACATTGTATTGAGATTGAAAACAACGCTTATGAGCTCAAACAATCGATACGCAATTTTACTTCTATGAAGATCGTTTACCACAATTCCAATCGAAGCATTTTGGTTTAAAGTATCCATTACTTCATCAATTTGACTGGTGGTAAAATGATGCAACGTTAGCGTGCACAAAACAATATCGTATTTTAGCCGATTGAAATCTTCGCTAAAAATATCCATACAGCTATATGCTATGTTCGGGAAATCTTTTGAAAGTTTCGTGGCATACTCAATGGTAAAAGCATTGGCGTCGATTCCAATTAATTGAAACTTTAGATTTCGCTTTTTCCCATATTTGGCAAGCATTCTCAGCATATCTCCATTTCCGCATCCAATATCGGCAATGGTAATGGTTTGAGAAGTATCTGTTTTTTTTAAAAGTTCTTTTATGCCATGAAGCGTGAGTTTATTTCCGCCAAGCAATTGATTAATAGAAGCAATTTGATCTAACGCGCCAATAAGCTCTTCGCTTTGAAGCGAAAAATCATCCATTATTTCAATTTCTTCTGTTCTATATTTTGTATTTAAACCCATTTATTCAATTGTTATTGGTCGGCCGTGCGTTTGTTTTATAATTAACGAAAGTAAAGCAGGAATTGATGCTGCTACGGTTGTCATGATATGAGTCAGGTTTTTGTGTGTCAGCGCTTTGGCTAAAACTCTACCAAAGAATAATCTTTTGCTAAATTTTTTTTTCCATTCTTTAATGTATTTTTTTTCAAATTCGCTTCTCGATTCTATTTTTCCATAATAAAAATCAAGCACAAGCTCAGAAGCTATTTTAGCGCTATGAATTGCCATTGCCATTCCGTTGCCACACATGGGATGAATTAATCCTGCGGTGTCTCCAATCATTAAAATGTGATTTTCTACAGGTTCTTTTTTATCGAATGAAATCTGACTGATTGTTAAGGGTTTTTCGAATAGGGAAGTGCTGTTTTCAAAAATCCCTTTCAATTTTTTATTTTTATAAAGCACCGATTTTTGGTACTCTTCGATGTTTTTGTATTTTTTGAAAGTATCAAAATCGGCTAAATAGCAAATATTGATAACGTCGTTTTCGACTTTTGAAACGCCGCAATAGCCGCCTTGAAAATTGTACAAAGCCACAAGACTTTCGTCAAAATTTCCTTTGTAATGTCCTTTTACGGCTAGCCAAGGTGATTTTTTAGCAATAAAATCTCTTGACAAAATCTGATCTATATTCGATCTTTTGCCGTAAGCGCCTAAAACTATTTTTGATGAAAGAATTTCTTCAGAAGTAGTTACAGTAAAAATGTCATTTTCAAAAGAAATATGAGAGACGTGATCGGTTATAATGGTACAGCCATTTTCGGTTGCTTTTTCAAACAAGAAATTATCCAATGCATAACGGCTGATTCCGAAACCGCCCAGTGGAAGTTTAGTTTTTGCCGTTGTTCCGTTTTGGGCTGTAAATTCAAAATTAGAAATACTGGTTGGGTGAAGTTCCCTAACATCTAATTCTAACCAAAATAAATATGGCAGGATTTCATTTGAGATATATTCTCCGCAGACTTTATGTTTTGGATAGGTGTTTTTTTCGATAAGAATGACCTTCAATCCTTTTTTGGATAAGTGTAAAGCACTTGCCAGGCCAGCAAGACCGCCTCCAATAATAAGTACGTCAGGATTTGTTCTCATACAACCAATTTAATCATAAAAACTTAATTGATCTTACTTAATTCCATAAGAAATTAACAAAATTTCAACTTTTATTTTAAAAGCTTAGAATATGTTTTTATTAGAAAAAAATGAGAGAAAATTGATTTAAAAGATAATTTTTACTTTTGCAAAAAAATAGCGCATTAAATAAATGACAATACAAGATTTAGTAGGCACATATTCCATTTCTGGAAGCAATCAGGACGAAAGTAATGAGATAACATACAAAGGTGTTTTGACACTGACGTTAGATCAAAACAATCGCATAAAGGCAGATTGGATTATCAATTCGCACAAACAAAAAGGAACGGGTTTCTTTAAAGATAATATTCTGGTAATTAATTTCAGTTATAAAGGAGATGACCATAAAACCTATAAAGGAGTTGCGGTTTATAGATGCATCACAAAAGATGTTTTAGACGGATTTTGGTCTGAGAAACATGGAGATCCTTTGTATTTAGGAAGTGAACATTGCTTGAGAATGGAAACTACAGAACGATTAAATTAGAATCTTTTTTACTGGGAATATTTTTTTAAACACATAGAAACATAGATTTTTGTTTGTGAATAAAGAAATTAGAAAGAAACTAGTTTCTAACACATAGAGCTATGTGAATTTATGGAAGTGAAACGCCTTTTTTAAGTTTCTAATAAACTATGTTTCTATGTGTTAAAATAAAAAAACAAAAACTGCGCAAAGCTCAAAGCAATTGCACAGTTTTTTTATATAAACTATTTAAAACTTATTGATTAAGCTGGGTTTACTACAGTTTTATATTTTCTGTTATAAAGAATAATAAAACCAACCCATATTACTAATAAAATTACGATTAAAGTAAGTTCTGTTTCATGCAAGCCATTACGGAAGAAATTGTTTAGCGAATGTACTCCTGCAACTGCCAATAACGATCCTGTAGAAGTATATACTTTTCCGATTCCCCAACTTCCGAAGAAAATGATTCCGAAGAAAATCATATTGCTTGGCGTTATTTCGAAGTTTAAATGCCATGCAAACCATAGAACAGCAATAATCAAGATTGAAGTAAATTTAGGAAGCGATTTTAATTGTTCTTGTAAAAATCCGCGCCAACCGATTTCTTCTAAAAGTCCATAAGCCAAGACCGTAAACATTAATAAAATTGGGAATTTGCCAATTGTAAAGTAATAAACACTTGCAATTAAAACCGCTGGAAGAATCCAATAAACGGCAAACGGAACGAGAGCATTTTTATAAATTCCTTTTAATGACATTGGATTATGAAGCGAGAATATTTTTATTGCAGCCCAAGCTCCTAAAGCAAGCCAACACCGCGCAACAAAATGGCTAAGTACGGATTTTCTATTCCAGATAATAAATTGGTTTTAACAGCTGCATATCTGCAGATTACAGCAATTACATAATAAACTATAATAGCGCCAAAGTTGATTTTATTTTTCATCGTTTTGAATTTGTTTGGTTTATTGAAGCAAACTTAGGGCGTGAAAATGAAAATAAAATTGACTTTGGGTAAGAAATCATTTTTCCATAACTCTTTTTCGAATTCGGCTTAAACTTTCGGCCGTCAATCCCAAATAGGAAGCAATGATTTTAAGTGGCGTTCTTTGAAAAATTTCTGGACGTCCTTCTATAAGTTTTAAATAACGTTCTTGTGGCGAAAGCGTCAATAGATTAATTTGTTCTTGCTGTTTACGCACGTAAAGCATTTCAGAAATAGCTTTTCCGATTCGCAAACCCGTTTCCGATCTTTGGTACAATTCATTTAAATCTTGATGAGAAATCGACCAGAGCGTTACATCTTCTAAAGCTTCGGTCTTAATAACAGACGGCTGCTGATTTAAGAAAGACATATAATCGCTAATAAAACTATTTTCGTAAAGAAGATTAATGCAAATATCTCTTTTGCCATCCCAAACAAATAGTCCAGCCGATCCTTTAATGATGATGTTAAGATATTTTTCGACACCGTGATAATCTTTTATAATTTCAGATTTGTCAAATTCACGGACTCTAATTTTTTCCGAAAATCCCGTCCAAATATTCATATCGGCAGTAAAATAATTTTCGAAAATTCTCTTTACATCTTCTGGAGAAGGACTAGGTGGCATTTTTTAGAATTATCAGTTTGGAATGCCAATATAGGTTTTATCTTTCAAAACAAAAACAGCTTTATTATCCTGTTTACTTATATTTTTTGAGAAGACTGGTAAGACAACTTTGTCAAAGTTCTAAACTTTGACAAAGTTTAAGACGGCAAAAATCTACTTTAAACAAGGCAATTGTAACACATTTGCATTCAATGGCTGTTCTATTTTTCTTTCTAGTTTTTCCGGATTCACTGTGATATAAATTTCCATTGAACCCGTTCCAACTTTCAGTCCAAGAATATGACCTCCGTAAGCATCAAATTTATCATCGGTTGCAACTCCGTGCATGTGTATCGAAGGTTTGTCGCCGCTCCAGGCAATAGATCCCGTAAGGCTCCCCATTTCTACTTTATTGAAAGTTTTGGGATGAAATTTCTTTTGGTTGAAATCATAAAAACCAAAAGTGGCATCCTGCGCAAAACCAATTCCAGTAAAATTTGCTGACGGAATATTTTGCTCTTTGGCTAATTTTTCAATTAGTTCTAAAACATTATCGCCTTCGCGAAGAACCATCAGATAACCTTGAGGCGTTTTGGTATAACGGCATTTTTCAGCATCTTTCTGTTGGGCATTAGCAAAATTAAGACACATTAAAAGCACCAATGCCATGCCGATTTTAAGGAATTGCATATTCATAAGTATTTATATTAGAGAATTGGGTTGTAATTCATTATCATATTTTTCAGGATCAGAAGCTGCGTATTCGTTTTCTGGTTCTGGAATAACGTGAATTTTAGAATTGCTTATTGAAATTACAGCCGAACAAACATAGATTCCCACTTTTCCTTCGTTGTATTTAAAATCCAATAAAGTCAGTTTTACAATGTCATTTATCGAAAGTTCATAGTAATTTCCGTAGCGGATAATTTTGAAGGAAATTTGTTTTTCGTCACTAATTTCAAACTGATTGGTTTGGATGTTTTCAAAGATAAAATTATTCTTCACATCCTTTTCATTGAATCCCCACGCTCTAAACTGCACGAAACCATTCATAAAATCAATCGAAATATAATATCCCGTTCCTTCTTTATCACATTCAATGACAAAGCCTGTTTTTCCCATTCCTTCAACAGACAATGTACCTTCCCAAACAAAATCATTTGATGGCTTTTCAAAACCATAAATTTCATAACCGCTTCGGCATCCAAATCGCCATTTGTTTTCGTTTTCCAAAACAAATTCTGCTGTTGGATTTCCTAAAATAGGCAAGGGAAGAGGCAGGTCTTTTTGAAGTATGGTTTTCTGATACAGTTTTTGCCAATAATAATAGCTTTTCAAAAGAAGTCTTCCGCTTTTATCGACATCCAATTCTTTTGGTGGCGGAATCACACGATGTGTATTGACATTTCCGTCTGCGAAATAGAAATTGTAAACCAAGAAATGTTTTCCATCTTTAACCACTCTTGCAGCATAGTTTCCTTGTGGCATCAGCACATTATTGTGAAATGCAGAATATTCTGCTCTAAATTCTGGCGAAGACCAATAACGGATTTTAATATCTTCTCTGATGGATCCCAAAAGATAATGCGTTCCTTTAATTTCAAACACACACGGGCATTCTACATCATCATACACATACGGAATATGAAGCGGTTTTTGCAGCACATAACCTTCTTTTTCTCTTTTGGCTACACCAATACAGCCTCTGCGATATGTTGGTTCAGAGGCGCTTCGGGCACAGATTAACAAATAATCTTCTCCTTTGTATTGGTATTTAAATGGGTCACGAAAGCTTATCCATTGACGCGGATTATTATTCTTGCCCTCATAATGTGGCGCTTCACTTTTAAAAGGAAGTCCGTATAGATTTTCTTTTTTCCAATTAAGCAAATCGGTAGAAATTGCTCTTCCTACTTTTTGTTCGATTCCTTTATCTTGGCGTTTAAGGCCTGTATAATACATTTCATAACCTTCGCCATCCGATTTTTTGCTAATGTGCATCGTCCACAACATATCGTCGTCCCATTCTCCGGGATCGCCAACAAATAATGCGTTTTTTACTCGTTTCCACGAAAGACCATCTTTTGAAATGGCATGAGCGATATAATCGTGATTGGGAATGATTAAATGAAATAAATGATGGATTCCTTTTTCATCTATAAATACATCAACATCTCCAATTTCCCAGTTGCTAAATCCTGAACCTGAATACATTTTATTATTTATTTTAAACTGTTAGTATATTTTTAATTTTTTAAAACACATAGAAGCATAGCTTTACTTTGAGTAAAAAAGGCATTTTATTTAGTTAAAATGAACATAGATCTTTTAACCGTTAAACTTTGTCAAAGTTTTGAAAGCAAAAGTGTAAGGAACTTTAGTATTGCACAAAGTAACCACAATCTTTGTCATTTCGACCGAAGGAAGACTCGAGCGATAGCGAATTGGCGAAGCAAATCTCCACAAGTAACTCGACAAAGATTGGATTCTCGTAAAACTTTGTCAAAGTTTTGAACTTTGACAAAGTTACTGCTGACTTTATTCTATGTCTTTAAATTTTCATTCTTATAAACTTTAAAAAAGTTGAATTCTAACTTACTATGTGTTAGAAACTAGTTTCTTTTAATACTCTTTTTTAATTCAAAATATAAAACCTATATTTCTATGTGTTTAGAATTTTAAACTCAACAAAGCTTATTTTATAACTTTATAATGTTTTAAACCTTCCAAAATTCCCTCTGAAGCTGAATTTTTAGCAACATAAATATTTTTGGTTGTTTCGTAATCGGCAAGTTCAGAACTTCGATTTCCGACAATAATTCCTTTCACTGCAACCTCTAAACATATCAACATCGTTTCCAGAATCTCCTGCAGCAATTACGTTTCCTAAAGGAATCGACCATTTTCGGCATAAAAATTTAATAGCATTTCCTTTAGAAGCCCTTTTCGGAATAAAATCTAAAAACTGACCGTGACTCGGAATAATATTGACTTTGTACCATCCAGTCCCTAAAATTTGAATTAACTCATCATGATCGTAATGTTCTTTATCATAATAATAAGAGATTTTAAAAGGGTTTTGCGCTTCTTCTTCCTGAAGTTTAATCCATTTGATGCCTTTCAGTTTATTGACAATTTCGTCTCTTTTCCATCTTCCAGAGAGAAACTTAGCCCAACCTTTATCTAGAATATAATCCTTTCCGTTTGTATAATAGATTTCAGTTCCAACCGAACAGATAATAAAATCGGGTAGAGGGAATTCTTCTTCGTCAATTACTTTCTTTACGAGTTCCAAATTGCGTCCAGAAGCCATTGCAAAAGCCATTTTATCGGTACGATTGGTTAAATGAGCTTTTAATTCTTTTAAACCTGGATTTGCTAGTTTGGGTTCTATTAAAGTACCGTCAATATCTGATACCAATAGGTGATCGATTTTTCTTTTCAATCGGTCGATATTGATATTTGGATAATGCTGTTTTTTAATTCCAGTTGAGGAAACAGAAAGGTTTTCATTAATTATCTCGACATAATGATTGACGTGGCTAACCCAGCTGTAATGTTTCTGAATATTGATCGCTCCATTATTCGAATAGTATTTCCATTTATTTTCATCGGTTAGAATATTGCGGAGCGCTTTTTTAATTTGGCTTTCTTCTTGTGGATTTACCAATTCTCCGTTTTGACAAACCGGAATAATTTCTGAAGGCTCACCATTTTTGGTTACCACAACAGGAAGCCCAGAACTAGCCGATTCTATTACGGTCAAGCCGAAGTTTTCATGCAAAGCTAAATTCACAAAAACACCCCTTTTTTCTGCGGCATAACGGTAGATAATTGAAACTTCATTTTCAACATCATGTTTCTTCGGAATGGCCATTTTTCCGTACAAATCGTATTTATCCATTAAAAGAAGCAGATCTGTTAAAACGTTCTTTTCAGATTCTGGCATTTTGGCAATGTCTTTTCGAATACCAGCAAAAATGACCAGATTGGCCATGCTTTGGAGTTCTTTGTCTTTTCCGTAAACTTCAATTAAAGTGTTCAAGTTTTTATGACGGTCAGGTCTTGAAAGTGCCAGAATGATAGGCTTGTGCGGATTGGTTAAAAATTTAGAAATACTTTCGGCAACCCAATATTTTCGTTGCGCTTCTTCCATATGTTTGTCCGAATCGTTTTCTTGATAATAATAAGGAACAAATTTTCGGGTATCAATTCCAGGAGAAATGGCATGGTATTTTCCTAATTCGAAGTTTTTGTATGCTTTGTAGGTTTCAATTTCCTGTTCGGTAGAAGTAACAATAAATTCTGCAAGTTCTAATGTTCTTTCTTCGGCGGCGATTCTGGCTTTAAACTTGTACTTTTTTTCCAGTTCTTCTTCCGTTTCTCCGCTTTCAATTAGTTTTTTCTTTTTGTAGAATCCTAAAGAATGTCCTGTGTGTGCGAAAGGAATGTTTAAAACGGCTGATAATTCGGCTGCGGCATATCCAGCGTCAGCGTAGTGGGAGTGAATCCAATCTGGGAAAATATTGTGTTGTTTGATGTGTTGCATCGCGCCGTTCACAAAAGTATCAAGACCTTCCCAAAGCTGTTCTTTTGCTTTATACTTTTTCCCCAAAAACGGAATTCGCCTTATGTCTAGTTTATCATTTATAATTTCTATAGGTACGGCGTATTCTGGTGAAAGAGCGGGATCATCTATTAATCTGGTAAAAAGATGAACGTGTTCTACATCTTCATGTTGCGATAAAAATTCTGCTAGTTCGTATATGTATTTGGTCTGACCTCCGTTGTCAGCATCTCGACCGATTTCGAGACCAGAACCTTTCAAAAGTCCGTGTATATTGATAAGAGAAATTCGTAATTTTTTCATCATTCTTCATTAATTATTTTAAAAATGCAAGTTACAGCGCTTCTATCGATTAGGAAGAAATAATTACATTTTAAATTTATATATTTCCCATGTTTTTATAAGGATACGAATGTTTTAAGTATAAAAAAAGCCTGATTTTTTTGAATCAGGCTGTAGTTTTTTATTTTAGTTTTTATTGATCAGATTTTCAATGTCAAAAATTGAAATTTCGGGATTTCCACCTGCAGATCCGGCGACTAAAGCACCCGTGGCACAAGCAAAGTTTAAGGCCGCTTGCGGTTCTTTTCCATTTAAAAGTGAAGTGACCAAAGCTCCTAAAAAGGAATCACCTGCGCCAACGGTATCTTCAACTTTTACGGTATAACCTTCGTTTTCGTAAAGGTGTTTATCCCATAAAAGTAAAGCTCCATCTTTTCCTCTTGTCACGCAGATTGCTGTAGCATTGGTTAAAGAACAGATGAAGTTCATGTTTTCTTCTAAAGTATTGTAAGGAGAATCTAAGGCAGCGCTTATTTCCATTAGCTCTTCATCATTAAATTTGATGAAATTTGCTGCCTGCATTAAGTGCTGTAGAGTTTCGTAATCATAATGTGGTTTTCGAAGATTGACATCAAAAACCTTATAAGTATGTGTGTGGAGCAATTCTTCTAATGCTTTTCTAGAAACTTCATCTCTGCAGACCAAACTTCCATAAATTAAAACATCTGAGTTTACGACTAATTCTCTCGTCTCTTCGTTTAGAATAATTTTGTCCCAAGCCGAAGGATAAAGAATCTCATAAGTAGCCGATTTGCTTTCGTCTAAAGTTACATTTACCAATCCTGTCGGGAAATCATCAGATCTCAAAATAGTATTTGTTTCCAGGCCTAGTTTGCTGACCTCGTTTATAATTGCCTCTCCATCTGCATCATTCCCTACGCAGCTAATCATATTAGAATCAACGCCTAGGGCTTTCATGCGAAGCGCTACATTTAATGGCGCTCCACCAATTTTTTTTTCATTGCCAAAAATATCCCAAAGTACTTCTCCGAAAGCGACAGCTTTTAGTTTTTTGTCGTTGCTCATTTTAATTTTCTCTTATTTGTAAATATTAAATCGAGTGATTAGAGTTTCACGCGATTTCATAAAAATAAAAAAGAATAACGGTTTCTGCAACCCAATTCTAAAAATCATAACAATCTGTTCATTTTGAAAATCATAAGGTTTTGATTTCTATTTGTTTACGATATAGTCCTGTTTTGTAAAATTATAATTTAATTGAAGATGAAAAGAATCTGGGGTTTCCTAGATTAGAAATCCCATTAAACTAATAGGCAGATTTTATTTCACTACAAATTTTTCCCAACTCATTACAGAATGTAATTTTTCGTATTTATTTTATAAAAAAAATAAATTTCAATAACCTAAATTTGGTCATAATGCAAAAATCAAGACCATGGAAATCAATTTAATTTCAGATTCATTTTGGGGAAATAAGAAGAAAATCTCTCTCTGGGATCGATTATTCAGAAGAAATAAAACGGTAAGTAAAGCGTTGACTACGCCAGAGATTATTGGCCAAAATTGTCAAGGTTTGTTGCTAAAAAACGAAAATTTAAAATCTTTCCTTTTTTCGACAGATATGGCGCTTATTGAAAATAATGATGCCGATGCTATTTTGGCGGTTTATCCTTTTCCACCATCACCTAAAATAATCAAAACGCTGATAGATTTCTCTGGAAAACCTGTTGTCTGTGGTGTTGGAGGCGGAACAACTAAAGGGAAGAAGTCGGTAGAAATGGCAATTTATGCGGAAGAAGCAGGTGCATCGGGAATTATTGTAAATATTCCGTTTGAAAATAAGGACATCAAAAAAATAAGAGAAAAAATTGCAATACCGATTGTAGCAACTGTTGCTTCATCTGATTATGATTTTTTAAAAGGAAAAATCGATGCAGGAGTAAATATTTTCCATGTTTCTGGAGGATCACATACTGCTAAAATTGTAAAAGAAATTACGACTAAATTTCCCGATTTTCCTGTAATGGCAACTGGAGGGAAAAGTCTAAACAATATTGAAGAATCTATTCATTCGGGCTCAAAAGCAATTGTGCTTTCGCCACCATCCAATAAGGATTTGTTCAAAACCGTGATGGATAAATATCGAAATACGTTTGGCAATTTTTGATTTGATGATAAAGCAGATAAAATAAGAAAGGCAATCTCATACGATTGCCTTTCTTATTTTAAATTGGAAATTAATTAACCATGAGCTTCAACTGAAACGTCATTCCATTTTTCCCAGTTTTCTAATCTCTGCTCATAGCTTTGTTTTACGAATGGTAACGCTACTTTTCCTAGCAACAATCGTAATGGCGGATTTTCTGATTCGACCAAATTCACAACTGCTGGAGCTGTTGCTTGCACTTTACCGAATATGTTTTCTCTTTCAGCTAGAGCTTTTTTGATTTCGTCATAATAAGGTAAACTTTCGCTGGTAATTCCAGTATGCCAGATATTTGATTCGTATCCGTTTGGTTCTAATAAAGTTACGTTGATTCCGAATTGTTTTACTTCAGATGCTAACGTTTCACTTAAACCTTCTACAGCAAATTTAGAAGCGCTGTAAAGTCCCATTGCAGTTGGTAAAGTTGCCAATCCTAAAATTGATGAAACTTGAATAATATGACCGCTTTTTTGCTCTCTCATAATAGGAAGCACGGCTTGGGTTAACCATAATGTCCCAAAGAAATTCGTTTCAAATTGTTCTCTAGCTTCGCTTTCGCTTGCTTCTTCAACTGCGCCTGTAAGTGCGTAACCTGCATTATTGATCAAAACATCGATAGTTCCGAAATGCTGTTTTACTTTTTGAACCACTTCTAGTGATTCTTGACGGTTATTTACATCCAATTTTAAAGGTAAAATTGCATTTCCGTATTTTTCTTTTAAATCGTTTAAGGTTTCAAGGTTTCTAGCAGTTCCTGCTACATTGTATCCTTTAGCTAAAAAAGCTTCTGCCCAAGCTCTTCCAAATCCTTTTGAAGCTCCTGTAATTAAAATTGTTTTTGACATGGTATTTGTTTTTATAATTAATTAATTTTAAAAAAATGACCAATCGGTCATTTTTAGAGTAAAAAAAATTATATCAATTTTTCAGATATAATTTTTTTAAGCGTTTTTTCTATTGTTTTCATATTATCGTTATTGCCTGACACACGAGACATTAAATGGCCTCCTTCAAGCATAGCAAAAAGCGCAATGGCAAATTCTGATGCATTCCATTCAGGATCAAATTCTTTATTAGCGATTCCTTTTTCTATAATCGAAGTTAAAAGTTGCTGTCCACGTTTGATAGCGGTGTTTACTTTTTCTTTCACAATTGGGTTGGTATCGTCGGCTTCGGTTCCAAAGTTTAGCAAAGGACATCCACCAATTACTGGTGGATTGATCGGATTACTAAAAAACTCGATATAGGCAAAAAGCTGGTCTTTGGCGCTTTTTCCTTCTCTAAGTGCCATTTCCAGTTTAGAGCTTAGTATTTTCATATTATGATCTACGGCGGCACAAGCTAAAACATCTTTGTTTTCAAAATGAACATACATACTACCTTTAGACAGTTTGGTTGCCTCCATAATATCGCTCATAGAAGTTGCTGCAATTCCTTTTGTGTTAAAAATAGGAGCGGCTTTTTCTATAATAAATTGTCTGGTTTCTTCACCTTTTGTCATGATAGGTTGTATTTAACGATGTAAATATGTGACCGATTGGTCATATATGCAAATAAATTTTGCTTTTTTTGTTTATCTAGCTGTTTTTAAAATAGATAAAACAGCTTCGTATACTATTAAATAGTAATGTTTAAAGCTGTTTATCATCATTAAAATGATTGAGAAAAATTAATTCGCTCGATTCCTTTCCTCTTCATTTCCAAAATTTCTCTCTTTAGATTTTACACTTTGGTTTCCGAATTTGTAGCTTAAAGCAATTCTAAAAGCTCTTGTATCTCCATAATTTTTCATCGTATTTTTAACTCCGTTTGAATAATAGGAAATTAAAGGCTTTTGTGCATTCAATAAATCTTCTCCCGTTAAAGTAATCGAAAGATTATTTTTTAAAGCTAGAAATTTCACCGAAACATCTAAAACATTTAAAGTCGAAATATTAAAAACCTGATAGCGTCCTGGCAATTGCAAACCATAATTTAACCCCAGAAAAAGAGTTTTAGATGGATTTACCGTAAAATCATTATTGGTGTAAATATAACCATTGTAACCATCTACAGAAGCAATTAAATTGGTTCTCGATTTTACATTTTGATAATTTAGATTGAATCCCATAAAGCTGTTCCACCATGTATATTTATTGAAATTGTAATACGTTGAAAGACCGATTTGGTAAGTGTCGGCGTAATTAACTGGCGTGCTTTTCGTAATGTTGGTTTCAGGATCGATAATTGCTAATTCTTGCCCGAAATTAGAAACTTGAGAGAAATAAACATTATTTACCCATTTTTGATTGCGAATATAAGAGAATTGTAAATTGTCTATAATAGAAGGCTTCAAAAACGGATTTCCTTCAGAATAGTAAAATGGACTGGTTCTAATCACAAACGGATTCAAATAATCAAAATCAGGTCTGCGGATTCTTCGGCTGTAATTGAAAGAATACGAATTGTTATCATTCGCATTGTAAGTTACATAAGCAGTTGGAAACAATTTGATATAGTTGTTTTTGTTAGTTTGATCTAGGTTTTCAGAATAGCCTTCTGTTTGTGTCGCTTCGGTTCTTAAACCAATTTGCGTTTCCCATTTTTCGCTTATTTTTTTATTTGCAGAAAAATAGATTGCCTCGTTGTATTCTTTGTACGTGAATATATTAGAATAATTGGTGTCCAGAATTGGAGTTCCAGTTTCGTTGTCAAAAACCGTTAAATTATTTTTAGTATTCGTATAAAATCCTTTTCCGCCAAAGCTAATATTCGCCCAAGAATAAGGCAGGAAAACATCCATTTTTGCCGAATAATTTTTCAATTGATTCAAGTTAGAATTAATTGCCGCAAAATAAGTTCCAGGAATATTTTCTTTCTGATTATTCATTTCATTTCCCGAAAACACACGTGAATCGTCTTTTTGGTAGTCAAAATAATCCAAATCTACTGTAATGTTTTTGCCTTCATTATTTAAATTAAAAACATTATTCCAGTTAACCGAATTCATTTGCGGTTTGTTCTGTGCATTTACTTGAGACAATAAATAAGAATTGATTTCTCCCGCAGTATTGTAACGACTTGTGAGCGGATTATTTGCTGATGTTCTGTCATTAAAACTTCCTAAATATTTTACTCCAGAAGTCCAGTTTTCAGTCATCTTATAATCGGCACCAAAACCAATGCTTAATAAATTTGTTTTTGATTTGGTTGCAATATCTTGCTTCCAAACTTCATTAGGATAATAAATTCGGCTATCTGAAGTGGTGCGAAATTGCTCTGTTCCTTTATTAATTGAAGCTTGAAGCGAAAGTTTATTGTAATTGTATATAAATAACCCGTTTATGTTTCCGCTTGCATAACTTCTTTGTGTATAAGTAGTTCCAAGATTTGCGGTCCAAGAATTCGCTTTAGCAGTCTTCAGTTTAATATTGATCAAGCCGCTATTTCCTTCCGCTTCATATTTTGCTGGAGGCGTTGTAATTACTTCAATACTTTTAATGTTATCTGCGGGAATCGATCTTAGAAATGCAACAAGATCTTCCTGAGTCATTTTATTCAAACGATCATCAATCATAACCAGAACTTCTCCTTTTCCAACAATAGAAATTGTTTCGTTCTGAACTCTCACTGTTGGGGTAGATTTTAAAGCATCCAAAGCAGTTCCACCAGTTGCAACAACAGAGTTTTCGACATTAAAAACCAAACGATCTACTTTTTGCTCTACCAATTTTTTTCTTGATTTTACAGTTACAGCGTCTAATTGTACCAATTCTTTCACCTCGATTGTTCCGAAATCAAGATCTTGATTTACGATTATTTCTTTATTGCTGAATTCGCTTCCAAATTGTTCTATAATTAATCTATAGTTTCCTTTTTCAGTATTTAAAGTAAAGTTACCTAAACTATCAGTTGAAGTTTGTTTGTACAGGATTTTATCTGATTTTAATAAAGTTGCCGTTGCAAATTCAAGCGGTGTTTTGTTCTGATTGATGATTTTTCCTTTTACTAAATATTGTTGGGCAAATACGTTAATTTGAAATAGAAATAAGACTGATGCTAAAATAATTCTGTTCATGGTTTGGATTTTAATTACAGGGCAAAACTGTTAGAAGTAAAACCCAAAAACCACTTTTATCGACAAACCCCTTCGATTAATCTGCAAACCCGTAAAAATGCTTTTTGTTGAATGTATATCTTTGTTTTAAAAATATACCGAATGTATAAAGGAACCGTTACCAAAAAACTAGAATGTATAATTCATCTTATTTATTGGATTTTAATTTTTTATTTCACTTTCGTGAAAAATCCGATTGGAAGACAATTTTCTTTACCTGACCTTTTTCTTTGTACTTACTTTATCGTTTTTATTATTACATTCTATTTTAATTATTTGATTGTAATGAAAACGGTTTTTAAGACTTTTAAATGGAAAAGGCTTTTTGGTGGAGTTTTTGTTTCGTATCTCGTTTTTACTTTTCTGAGATTCTTTTTTGAGCAAATTGTAACCAAACTTTTATTTGATAAAGTAAATTATACCGATGTTAATTTTCTGAACTATATGCTCGACAATTTGCATTACAGCAGTATGGCGATTATTTTGAGTTCGTTTCTTTGGTTTGTTATTTATTCGATTCGTCTTTTGGAATATAATAAGCTTATTCTAGAAGAAAATAAGAATACCGAGATTAAATTTTTGAAAGCGCAGATTAATCCGCACTTTGTATTTAATACTTTAAATAACATTTACTCCATGGTTTATTTTCAGTCAGATAAGTCATTGGTCGCGATTGATAAATTGAGCAAGATTATGCGTTTTACAACGTATGAATCTCAGAAAGAAAAGATTAAACTTTCAGATGAAGTTGATTATATAAAAGCGTATATTGAACTCGAACAATTGAGACATCAGGACAATGTTCGAGTTGATTTCAATGTTGAAATCAAGAATGAATTTGAAGAAATTCCGCCATATATTTTGTCACCTTTGGTAGAAAACGCTTTAAAGCACGGAGAAGTTTCAGACTCAGAACCCATAGAAATTCAGCTAAAAGTTTCATCTGAAAAATTGATTTTTAAAGTGAAAAATAAAATCGGAACACAGAAAAAAGATAGTTTGGGCGGAATCGGATTGGATAATTTGCAAAAGCGTTTAGAGATTCATTATCCCGAAAAGAACAAAATTAAAATCACCAAAGAGGAAAAACATTTTACGGCTGAATTAGAAATAGATTTAAAATGACTAAAAAAATAAACTGCATTATTCTGGATGACGAGCCGTTTGCTGTCAAATTAATTGCCGATTACGCATCTAAAATTTCAAGATTAAATGTTTTATACGCCGACAGTGATGTCTTTAAAGCGATTGAAGTTTTAAATACAGAATCGGTCGATTTGATTTTTATTGATATCCAGATGCCGCAATTGACTGGAATTGAATTGATGCAGATGTTCAATCAGAAATATAATTTTATCATTATGTCTGCTTATCCGCAATATGCGCTTGAAGCTTTTCAATTTCATGTGATAGATTATTTGCTGAAACCCATTACATTCAATCGTTTTTATCAAAGTGTAGAAAAGTTTATTCGCTGGCAGGAAACTTTTCAAACTACTGAAAAAGCGGGAGATGATTTTCTATTTGTAAAAGCTGACCGAAAGCATTATAAAATTGCTTTAAATGATATTTTATATATTGAAGGATTACGAGATTATATCCGCATCCATACCAATGACGAAAAAATTATGGCATTGGAGAATATGAAAGATATTTTGGAGAAACTTCCGAATCAGTTTATTCGAATTCATCGTTCGTATATTATTCCAAAGGATAAAATTAAGGTTATTGATGGAAATCAGATTCTAATGAAAAGCGGGAATGCTTTGCCAATAGGAGAGACGTATAGGAAGTTGGTTAGTGAGTGGTTGGTGTAAGTTTGGAATGTTTTATAAATAGAGAATTAAACTAAAGTAAAAAGAAATGAAGAAATTCGAATTGTATTGGAGAGACCTTAACATCGGATTGATTGTTGAAGCCAACTGGGATATGAGGAGTTCAGGAGATATTTCGTTTAAATTTGATTATTTGGCTGAACCATCTGAAAATGAACATTTAGCAGACTATATAAAATTCTCTATAAAAGATAGCATTTTATTGGGAGAAGGAGTTGAGGATGATGATTTGGTTTTGGCTCAATCAGAAGAGGAAAAAAAATATCTTGATTTAATAGTTGATACTACTACAGATTGGTACATTATCAATGAGAAAGGAGATAAAAGTATAATTCTTTGTCCCATATTTCATGAAGATAATCAAATAACCTGGATGAAAGATTCGGACTATTTTTAATTTTGTTTTGCTCGTTCGAATCAGAGAATGCTTTTTCGTGGTTAAAAAATTTCGATATATTTACAAAAGAAAAATTCTGTTACTAATTTTAGAAAATAGCTTCTAACTTATTTATTTTTAATACTACCAATGCATATTATTTATCAAAGCCCTAGAATAATTATCCGCGAATTTTTGCCTGAAGAAAAACAGACATTCTTTGATCTTTTTGTAGATAAACAGGTGACGCAATATCTTCCTGATACTTCACCAGAAAGATGTGCCGAAATGTTTAACGAACTTCAAGAAAATTATAAAAACAAAAATCTCAGCCGTTGGGCGATATTTGATACTTTCGATAATAGTTTTATCGGAATGTGTGTTGCCCGTATTTTTGTACACAATACAGATCAGATAGAGATCGGGTATGTACTTAGCAGAGCATATTGGGGAAAAGGTATTGCCACAGAAGTATGCAGGGCTATGACTCAATATAGTTTTGAAAATACAAAGACAAATGAAGTTGTAGCCATAACAGATCTCGAGAACACCGGATTGCAAAATGTGCTGCAAAAAGTTGGGTTTAAAAGATTAAACAATCTGATAAGAAACGAGGAGGAGCTTGCTTATTTTAAGATAGAGAGATTGTAGTTTCATTTATGATTGGTATTGTAAAATTGTCTATTTTGATTTTGGCCGTTGATAGAGTCGAAGAAGGGGATTTAAAAAGTCTCTTTTTTAAAACTTTAGCGGATAGTCTTTTAGCATTTAAGCAAAATATTTTTAAAATTTGGATAAAATCATCCCTACTTTTTTAGACTTTCCCATTTAAATTTTAAATTGCGCCTAAGTTAAAAAACGATGGACAGATATAGCTTTTTGGAAATAGCGGCACTTATAGGAATATTTCTGGTGCTGTTTCTTGCCTTATTTCTGTTTACCGTTAAAACAAAATATAAATTGGCAAATTGCCTTCTTGCCTTTTTTCTTTTTGCATGTGCTGCAGATGCATTGAAATTTTTGATGCGTGATTTCCCTGTTAATTACATCAATCTCGAAGCATTTCGATGGAGCATCAACTATTTGGCTCCGGCCTCTTTTTATCTCTATGTATTGTCGATCTGTTTTTCTGGCTTTCGATTGAAACCGAAGCATTTACTGCACGCCATTCCGTTTGTCGCTTTCAATCTGTATATGATGACGGAGATATATTTTGAAGATAGAGCCGCAAAAGTGAGTTTCATAAACGCTATGAATCAGGCGCCTGTCATGCAGTTTTTTTATTTTCTTTTCGAAATTTTATTTCAAGTTTATTTTATCGCTTCATTTTTGGCGGTTAGAAAAGCTAAAACCGTCTATCTCGAGAATTATACGAATCCGGATATCTCTTTGCTTAATGCACTTTATAGAGTAACAATTCTATATTATGCTTTACATTTTATAGTGCTTTTAAGGTGGCTGGTTACTTTTATCTTTGGTTTGGGAGAAGTAAGAGCTTGGATTGTAACTCTTGACGGGTTTGCGTTTTTATTCTGCACTTGCTGGTATCTGTTTGCTGCGTTAAATAATCCAGAGTTTTTTAGGGGCATCAATTCTCAGTTTAAACCGATTGCAGATGCTGTCTCGAAACAGAAATCGCCTCCTGCAATGGATGAGGAAAAAAATAGACAAATAGAATCCTTGAAAGATTTTATGATTGAAAAGGAACCTTACTTGGATTCTTCATTGACGATTCAGGATTTGGCTGAACAATTGAAAATGCCCGTTAAAGATTTGTCTACGCTGATTAACCTATATATTGATAAGCACTTTTTCGATTTCGTAAATGAGTATAGAATTGAAAAAGCTAAAGAAATTCTAAAAGATCCCCTGCAGAAAGAGCTTACCATTCTTGAAATTCTCTATAAGGTTGGCTTCAACTCCAAATCGTCGTTTAGTTCTTCTTTTAAAAAATATACCGGAAAAACTCCGACTGATTTTAGAAAAGACTCGAATTAATCCATTTTTTTTCAAGAAAAGGGTTCGACTTTTTTTAATCGGTCGCGTATTGAAGCGTTTTAAAGCATATTTGCAGAAAGTTTTAGACAATCAATCAAAATTCTATCTCCGAAAAATTTATTAAAAATGAAGATCAAGTTTTTATTATTGGCAGCCATTCTATCTGCAAATGTGCTTTCTGCCCAAAAATTAAGTGACGTTAAAGAAGCGAAGAAAACACCTCAAAATTCCATCGTACGACAGTCAGCCGTTTTCAGCCAAATTGATTCACTAATGGCAACGTCCTATGAAAGAGGGCTATTTAATGGGAACGTGCTTATCGTTAAAAACAATAAAGTTATCTATCAGAAATCATTCGGTTTTACCGATGAAACCAAGAAGACTCCCCTAAGCGACAATTCAATATTCAATATTGGTTCGATCGCAAAGGAATTTAATGCCGTTTCAATAATGATTTTAGCTGAACGCGGACTTCTTAATCTTGATGACAAGATTTCCAAATTTGATTTGGGACTGCCGAAATGGTCAGAAAAAGTTACGATAAGGCATCTTATCAATTATGCTAGCGGCATTGCCAGAATTGACCCCATAGTGCCTAAAAATGACGAAGAGGCTTGGAAAATCTTGAGAAACAGCGACAGTTTGCTGTTTGAGCCAGGAACTGCCTACAGGTATGACAATAGCAATGTGTTTTTACAGAGACGAATTATTGAAAAGGTATCCGGAATGACATACCAGGAATTTGTTCTTAAAAATATAGTTGGACCACTGAAAATGACAAACTCGGTATTTGATCCGAAATCTGGCTATAAAAATAGAACGTCTTGTTATGATTTGGATAATGCGAGATGTCCAGAATTGGAATTTATTAGCGGATGGCTCTGGACGGATACAAATGATCTTTATAAATGGATTGAAGGAATGAATAGCAACCGTCTGATATCCGAGAAATCCTTTTATACAATCCTAGAAAACCCATATGCAGTCGACGAAGGCGGATCGCTTGGCAGATACTTTGAAAAAGACGAGCTGCAGAGGCACAACGGGGTATCGTATAAATTTGAATCTATTTTCTTAAACGATTTCAAAAATAAGATAACGATAATCCTATTGTCCAATAATCTGAATAGGGTTTGGGATCTAGGCTACAGCATCCACAGCCTAATGTTAGGAAAGGAATACGAAATCCCTAAAAAATCTATTCATTTGGCTATCAGAAAGGAAGCGCTTAATGATACGGAGAAAGGCATCGAGGCATACTATCTGCTCAAAAAAAATTCTGAGAAGGAATACAGCTTTGGAAATCCGAGCGAACTCAATGCATTAGGATATGAACTACTAATGGCCGGAAAAACTAATGGGGCAATAGAGATATTTAAATTGGCAACAAAAGAGTTTTCTGCAAATGCCAATCTGTTTGACAGTTTAGGTGAAGCCTATTATGTTAGTAAGCAGTACGATTTGGCCTTAAACAGCTATGCAAAAGCAATAAAACTTGGCGGAACAAACGGAAACGCAGAAAAAATGATAGAGAAAATCGAGAAGATCAAAGAAAGTAATTAGTCATGGCATAAACTTGGCTTTTATCACAAGAGGGAATTATTGAGTTCCCTCTTGTACTTTTAGTTAGTTATAATTTTTATCTTTTTTATCAGACTTATTTTATTTTTGATTTTAACTGGTGACGGGGGGAATGAGAAGATTATTTAGGGACAATTTATTTCTAAGGATTAAATAAGATTAATAGAATTATTGGTAAGGGTTGTGGTTTCGCTGCTATTTTACGCCCTAATTTGTTGAGGAAATTTAAATCCTAAAATGTCGCTGGACTGAAGTTCAAAATTGATTTATTTCTTTAATATATTATTAGTTTTTCTGGCTGGATAGAATATTGAATTAATTGTGTTTTAAATTTGATTAATTTGATAGAATTAATATATTTACATCGAAATAAAATCTGACAAATTTTTTATTAATGATACCGTGATTATGATTTTAATATACATCTAAATCAATTTGCAAAATTTTATAGAAGACTGTATTATAAAATATATTAACAAGTTAATTAGTATATTATAAGATTAATATGTACAAAATTTATTATATAATTTAAAAAAAATCACAAAAAATCACAAAAATAATTGAGATTAATTAGTAGAAGTTGGATTTTTTTGGACTGCCTCATGGCAACTCACTGTTAGAAATTAATCGTGATTATAGTAACAGTACGGCTTAATTGGAGATATCGATCATGTGAAACAAAGAACAAAAGAGTAAATCTATAGCACATAACTAAAAAAATAAACCAAGTGCACGTGGTAGATTTTAGAGTAATGATCTGCGAAAGATTTTCAATTAATTATTAACTATAACAAACATGAAAATCATGAAAAAAATGAGTTTTAAAGACATGAAAGAAAATGCTCTTAAAAGAGATCAAATGAGAATGATTTCTGGAGGCTGTGACGAGTGCGGAGCTGCAACGAAAGAATGTGGTGAAGAATGCGGAGGCGATGCAGGAGGCTGTGATGGATACTGCGACTACTGCAGAAACGGAAAGTGCGACTGCTAAGATTATCCAATCCTAGTTAACAAAGTAAAGGAATTGCATGCAATTCCTTTACTGATATTAAAAAATAGAAATGCAGGAATTGTCATTCCTGCTTCTTTAAATAGATAAGCCAATGCATTATTTAAAAAAAATCTCCTTGTTAAACTGTTCTGAAATTAGCTGTTTAGAAAACACAAAAAAAATATTCAAAACGGCTCTTCTTCTTTTTTTAGTTTCCATTTCTCTATCTGCCCAGAAATTAGGCAATAGAACTGCATTCGAACTAAGGGGTGCAGGTAAAGGATTAAGTATTGATAAGATCTATCTGGTTTACGAAGTTGGCGACAAAAGAATCTATGACTCGGCTAAAATAGATAATAACAAATTTATTTTGAAAGGAAATATCGATTATCCCACAAGAGCCACTTTATGCAATAATCGAGAGTTTAGTATGAGCAGAAGCAATTCGACAGAATTGTTCCTTGATCCAGCCGTAATGGAAATAAAGTTGGATTTTTATGATTTTTCAACAGCAGAGGTAAAGGGCAGTAAAACACAAGACGAATATTCCCAACTTCAAAAAGTAAAAAACGGCATATATAGTAAAAGAGATTCTATCTCATTGCTTATAAGATCGTATTTTGACAGGATCACTGTCGCCTCAGACCCGCAGATTAAATTGGAACTGGAACATCAATTGGAAATTTTGGAAAAACTGTCAGATCAAAATAAAATCACAGAGATGGAGATGGATTTTAATTTTATCAGGCAGAATCCGTCTTCGTTTATAGCTCCCTCTTTACTTTATTACAGATTGGCTAAGAAAGAAGGGCTTTTAAATTATGAAACTATTATTTCTCTTGCTGATGGACTGTCAAAAGAAGTAAAAGAATCTCCATCGGGAGTGAGGCTTTTTAAAAGGATTTCCGATTTTAGAAACAGTAAGGTGGGAAGCATTGCTCCTGATTTTATATTAAAAGATTATAATGGAGAGGTGATCCCTCTGGCAACCTTTCGGGATAAAAAATATGTTCTGATAGATTTCTGGGCCAGCTGGTGCGAGCCTTGCAGGGATGATCTGCCTTTTCTTAAAGATGCATATGAGAAATATAAAGATAAAGGATTTGAAATTATCAGCATATCCAGAGATAAGAATTTAAATTCATGGAGGAAAGCAATCGCCGATGAAAAAATTGGTTTATGGAAGCATATATCCGTTGCTGAAAATCAGACAAAAATTGAAGATAATTATCTTGTGACAGCAATTCCTGTTAAGATTCTAATTAACAAACGGGGCGAAATAATTGGACGATGGAAAGGCAGTGGAGATGAAAATAAAATGGAATTAAAAAAAATACTTGAAAAAACTTTTGACAAAGAATAAAATTTCTAAAACATTTAGATTAAGAGCTTAATATATGACCGAAAATTTCACTTATCTTTTTCAGTATTTAGAAAAAGAAGAACTACCCATTGATAAATCTGAATTTTCATTTCAGGTGCAGTCGCATCCTGATTACCCTACTTTACTGGCTATATCGGATACTTTAAATTTTTTCTCTATAGAAAATTTTGCTATAAATATTGATTTCGATGATATTGAAATTTTGCCCGATAGATTTATTGCCGTTCTAAAAAATGACAATGGTAAAAAGACGCCCTATTTTATTGAAAGGAAAGAAACTTCCTATTTCACATATAAAGGAAAAAAAATAGTCGAATATGATAGAGAGCTTTTGCAGCAAAGATGGGGCGGGACTGTTTTATTGGCGGAAAAGACTAATGAAATTGAAACAGGATCTAAGAATAATTATCCATTCATTTTGCCCTCTTTATCTTTAATTTTGCTTGGCATCCTATATTTCAATGCTGATGAAAGCCTTACGACAAAGATTTTTGCCATTTTCCCGATAATCGGCTTTTTGTTTTCAATTGCGGCACTAAAAGATCTGTTTGGTACAAAGAGCGCATTAATTGCAAAATTCTGCAATATTTCAAACGACACAAGCTGTGAGGCTATACTTAACTCAGATAAATGGAAATTATTCAAATTTTTAAATTTCAGCAGTTTAAGCATCGTGTTTTTTGCGTCTCAGTTTATAGGCCTCTTTGTATTGATACTTGCTGGAAATTCAAATGATTTTTTTATAATTCAAAAAGCATTACTCTATTGTACTATACCGATCATTGTCCTATCGCTTTATTATCAAAAAATAGTTGAAAAAAAATGGTGCCCGATATGCTTGGCAATAATATTTACTTTATTGGCAGAGCTCTTGTATGTCGAAATATTTCTTGAAAACAGTGTAGGCATTTCGCCCAGATCTATTTTAATATTTGCATTCCTATTTCTGGCTATATCATTTATTTGGTCACTGCTCAAACAGATGTTGGCAAAGCATAATGAGCTGAAAGACATGAATTTTAAAGCGACGAGATTTATACGCAACTATAAAATTTTTAAGATTGTCTTGTTATCTAGATCAAAATTAGATATGCTTCAAAGTCCAATCCAGCTTGGAAATGCAAACAGTAAAGTCCAAATAACCATAATCACAAATCCTTTTTGTGGCTACTGTAAGGATGCCGATGCATTATTGGCTAAAATTTTGAAGCTTCATGGAGAAAAAGTAAAAATCAATGTGCTGATGGGGATTGATATTGGAAAAGAAAGGGATGAGAAAAAACTGCTGTTAAGGAGCCTGATGGCAATTTATCTGGAAAAGGGACAAGAGGCTTATAGCGAAGCATTAGCCAATTGGTTTGAAGAGAAAAATATTGGCGAATGGCTACAGAAATATAAAATAGATTTTGATATTTTGAAAATCGATGAATTATTTGCCAAACAGTTCATCTGGTGCCAAAATAACCATTTCCAATTAACGCCTACACTTTTTATTAATGGATATCATTATCCTAAGGTGTATGATAGGCAAAATTTGGAATATTTCATAAATGAATTGATTGAGGATGATTTTTAAATGAAGATAATTGAGGTCTTGGGAAGGAAATCCAAAAGCAAATACTCCCTCTAATATTTGTAGAAAATCAGATGTTTATGGCGATATCTTATAAAAATTAAAACAGCCTTCGGGCTGTTTTTTATATTGTTTCTAATTCAAGCTGCTTGCCAGTTGGTTTTAGATTTTTTAGTTTTCTGTTTTTTCCAACGAAGATGAAGCCGGCCAGACAGGTTTGTTTATTTGGATGAAAAATTATTTAAGAGTTAGTTTTTATATCCGCCACTTTTATTTTTCTGTTTATTATAATGTGGTTATAATTAATTGCTTGTAAATGATTGAAATATAATGCGTTGCTTTCTTTTTTTAATTAAATTTATATAAAAAAAAGGCAATATGGTTACAGCTATACTTCGAGCACATCCTGAACTGGCACTTTTCTTATGCTTAGCTCTTGGATTCTTAATAGGGCGTATTAAGATAGGTACATTTAAAATTGGTGTCGTATTAGGAACTTTGTTTGCTGGAGTGTTAATTGGCCAGTTGGATATTGAAATTCCAGATATTGTAAAAACTATTTTCTTTGACTTTTTCCTGTTTTCTACAGGATATAAAGTTGGCCTCAATTTTTTCAAGGTTTTAAAAAAAATGCATTTCCGCAATTACTGCTCACCTTGGTAATTTGTTTATCGTGCCTATTAGTGGCATATTCTGTCTCTACTTTTTTAGGATATGATGTTGGAACAGCAGCCGGATTATTAGCAGGAGCGTTCTCTGAATCCACTGTAATTGGTACCGCGTCAGATGCCATTAGCCACTTAAATCTTGCTGATGCAGAAAAAAGCAGATTAATCAATAATATTCCAGTAGCTTATTCTGTAACTTATCTCGTAGGAGCAGCATCTTTTGTTTTTTTTCTAACTGGAATTGCTCCAAAATTGCTTGGTATTGATTTAGTTAAGGAAAGCGATAAATTGGCTGAAACCATTTCAGGAGAAACTGAATATGGTCCAGGAATGAAAAGTGCCTATCAGAGATGGATTATTCGTGCTTACAGAATAACCAATGAGAAATGGACAGGAATCAGTATAAGCGAGTTTGAAAGATTAATTTCTAACAAGAATATTGTGATCCAGAGGATACGCCATAAAGATCAATTGCTAGATCCCAACCCCGATACTATAATTCAAAAAGATGATGTAATGGTTATTATGGCACAGCATGGAATCATTTTGGACAGCCTCTTTTCTATTGCGACAAGAAGTCTTGGACGAAGAATTGCTAAATTTCCCACTAGCACATTTAGATGTTACGATTACGAATAAGGCTGTCGAAGGAATGACAGTAAAGCTTCTTCGAAAAAGCAGTTTTTATCATGGATTAATGCTAAACAAAATAACCAGAGAGAATCATGAGATACCGCTTGAATCGAAGACGGTTTTAAATAGAGGTGATATTTTGAATCTTTCAGGCAGGCCAGCAAAACTAGAAGCAGCAGCAAAAGAAATAGGTTATCTGGATCGTTTAAGCCCCGAGACCGATATTATTTTTGTTGGCTTGGGTATTGTCCTTGGTGGACTTTTAGGTTTGCTTTCGGTAACCTTATTTGGAGTTTCGGTAACGTTAACAACAAGTGGCGGTGCATTGGTAATGGGATTAATTTTTGGTTGGCTGCATTCAAGAACTCCGGTTTTTGGCAGAATTCCAGAACCCGCCTTGTGGATATTTGACAATGTTGGTCTTGCAGCATTTATAGGACTTGTGGGTCTAGCTGCTGGTTCAAGTTTTATTTCAGGTCTTAAAGAAACTGGATTTGGTATTTTATTAGCTGGTGTAGCGGTTGCCTTAATTCCTCATATCATCGGACTGTATTTTGGAAGATATGTATTAAAAATAAACCCATTAATATTACTTGGCGCTCAAACAGGTGCTGGAACCTCAACAATTGGATTAAAAGCGGTTCAAGATGCATCAGGGAGCAAATTTCCCGTTTTAGGTTATACTATTCCTTATGCACTAGCCAATATACTATTGACGGCATTCGGCCTATACTTGTAGGTATGATGTCGTAATAATATGTTATAAAGTAAAAAACGCAATCCCCAAAAATCGAGATTGCGTTTGCATTAAAAATCAGTTAGTTGAGTTAATTAAATTCCGCCATAACGCAGTGTCGATCCTAAAACCAGCATTGCAACTCCTATTGAAGTAACCGTAAGAATAATTATGGCAATTCTATAAATATTGTTTTTATTAAGATTCGGAATAACAAAAAATTGAGCGCAAACGGCACAGATAAAAGTGCAGAAAAGTAAAATCAGTTTTATGGAAACTACTTTTTCAAATCCGCTCGAGAAATGAAACCAGGTTTCGGCTGTTACGCCAAAATCATAGGCCATCCAGATTCCTGTAATAATTAGTAAGGCAAGAGAAGACATTCCGAGTGCTTCAAATTTCTTTTCAAAATTTAAAATAATCTCCAGATCTTTTTTCTTCAACGCTGTTGGAAGATAACAAATAGCCAAAAGTAAATGTCCGCCAACCCAAATTGTCGCCGCCAATAGATGAATTATAAGTACAAAATGATGTAAAGCCATAACGTATTCATTTTGAGTTATTAATCTCTAAAAATAACTTTTATTTTTGGAGTGGAGAAGTTCTTAAGTTGTATTTCTTTACTTGAATCGTCTAGTTTTGAAAGTGTTGGCACATTATTCATAAAATGCTGTATATAATAATTTCCTTCAAAATTCTTTGTTTCTAAATATTCAATCATCTTCACAAAATTATTTTCTTTAATTAAAGAAGAATGAAAAGTGGTACGAATTTCAAACGGAATATTCGATTGAATCAAAAGCTCTAAACTTTCATCAAATTCTGAAAATAAGCCTGATTGCGTTAGTTTTTTAAAGGTATGAGGAAGACTTTTATAATCTAACGCGACATAATCAATTAATTGATCACGAATCAGGCTATTTAATATTTTTGGATTGGAACCGTTGGTATCTATTTTAACCTCAAATCCCATTGCTTTGATTTCTTTTATAAAATCAATTATTTTTTTATGTAAAGTGCATTCGCCACCGCTTAATACAACACCGTCTAACAGTCCTTTTCTAGTTTTTAAAAAAGAAAGAACTTCATTAAAATCAATCTTTCCTTTACCTAAAACAATGTCTGGATTGTAGCAGTACAAACACCGCATGTTACAGCCCGCAAACCACACTATGCAGGCTGTTTTATGCGGATAATCTAATAAAGTAAAAGGCGTGAGGCTAAATATTCCTTTAATAGATAATGCTTTCTTCGAAATGGGTACGTTGTTGGTGTTCACCTTTTTTTCCAATATTAAAACTTTCTACAGGTCTGTGATATCCCATTACACGTGTATAAACCAAACATTTGCTTCTTTGGGATTTTTTTTCTTCTAGAATTTTAAGCGTTTTCGTTTTCATAAGCCAAGTGTTTTTGATTGTTTTTATTGAGTAAAATTTCGTCACATTTTGGACAATATTCATGTTCTCCGTTTAGATAGCCATGAATAGGGCAGATGCTAAAAATTGGTGTTACGGTTATGTATGGCAGTTTAAAGCCAGTTAAAACTTTCTTCACGAAGTTTTTACAAGCTGCAGGACTGCTTATTTTTTCTCTCATATAAAGATGCAAAACTGTACCTCCAGTATATTTGCATTGCAATTCGTCTTGAAGCAATAAAGCTTCAAAAGGATCATCGGTATGATCGACCGGAATTTGTGAACTATTGGTATAGTAAATATTTTCGTTTTGACCCGCTTGTAAAATCTCTGGAAAACGCTTTTTATCTTCTTTTGCAAAACGATATGTTGTTCCTTCGGCTGGTGTTGCCTCTAGATTATAGAGATTTCCAGTTTCTTCTTGAAATTCCTTCATTCGCAAGCGAATATGATCTAGGATTTCTGTAGCGAAATGTATTCCTGAGGTGTCCGTTATATTTTGTTTCCCTTCAGAAAAGTTGAGCACCATTTCGTTCATTCCGTTTACACCAATGGTAGAAAAATGATTTCTAAAATGTTTCAGATAGCGCTGCGTGTAAGGGTAAAGTCCACGGTCGTACATTTGCTGAATAAAGATTCTTTTTTTCTCTAAAGTCGATTTGGCTATTTTAAGCAATTCGTCTAAATGTTCAAATAAACTAAGGATATTTCCTTTATGCAGATATCCTAAACGCGCCATGTTTATAGTTACAACACCAATGCTTCCCGTCATTTCAGCACTACCAAAAAGGCCATTTCCGCGTTTTAACAATTCTCTTAAATCGAGCTGTAATCGGCAGCACATACTTCGTACGGCATTTGGTTTGTAAGCTTCTGGGTTTTCAATTCGGTTTCCATTTTCATCCAAAATATATTGACTTCCAATAAAATTCTGGAAATAAGAGGAACCTATTTTAGCTGTATTTTCAAATAATAAATCGACATTTTCTCCTTGCCAGTCAAAATCTTCTGTAATATTTACGGTTGGAATTGGGAACGTAAACGGCTGTCCGTTTGCATCTCCTTCGGTCATAATGGTATAATAGGCTTTATTAATAAGATTCATTTCCTTCTGAAAATCTCCATATTTTAAGTCTATCAATTTTTGAGCACCTCTGTTTTTGGCTTCCGAAATCAAGTTTTCATCAGTAACCTTCAAAAACAAATGCTGATCATTTCTTGTCGGAATCTGTTCTTTTAAATCTTCTGGAACATTCCAATCCAAAGTAATGTTCGTAAAAGGCGATTGTCCCCAACGTGCAGGCACATTTAGGTTGTAAACAAAACTTCTAATTCCTTTTAAAACTTCTTCATAAGAAAGCTGATCTTTAAAAACATAAGGAGCCAAATAGGTGTCAAAAGAACTGAAAGCCTGAGCGCCTGCCCATTCGCTTTGCAAAATCCCTAAGAAATTTGCCATTTGCCCCAATGCTTCTCTAAAATGAGAAGGAGGTCTGCTCTCGACACGGCCACGCACGCCATTAAAACCTTCATTTAATAGCACACGTAAGCTCCAACCAGCGCAGTATCCGGTAAGACAATCCAAATCATGGATGTGTATGTCGCCATTCCTATGAGCAGAACCTTCTTCTTTATTGTATATTTTATCGAGCCAATAATTGGCAATAACTTTTCCTGCGGTATTGCTGACTAAGCCAGCGTTTGAATACGAAATATTGGCATTGGCATTAATTCTCCAATCGGATTGATTAATGTATTCTTCAACAGTTTGTGTACTGTCTATATAAGTGGTGTCATCGTTTAGACCATTAATATGTTCTCGTTGTAATTTTCTGGTATGACGATAAATGATAAACGAACGCATGGCCTGGAAATATCCATTTTCAAAAAGCGCTCTTTCTATCATGTCCTGAATTTCTTCTACAGGCCACGAAAACTTTACCTCAAGACCAGAAAGAACGTTTTTAAAAATTCTCTTGTCTATAGGCTGATTGACGCTTTGAAAGGCTTTCTGAATGGCATCCTGAATTTTATAAGCTTCAAAAGGCTTATAATCTCCGTTGCGTTTGATTACATATTTTTCCATGGTATTTTTTTAATTTAAGACACTTTTTCAAATGTTTTTTCAAGTTCAATTGCTTTTGGAAACAAGATATTATTCTCCAAATGAATATGCTTTTTTAAATCTTTATCAAATTCTTCCAGCATCAGAAAAGCAACTTTATAAGTATTGCATGAGTCAAGAGGTGGTGTATAATTATTGGTTAATGCCGCAATTCTTTTAAAACGCTGTCCTTCGGTTACATGATCCTCTTTTAATGTTATTATTGGAGTTTCGATAGATAAAAAAGGCGGTGTTTCCAGTTCTTGACCTTTACTGTGTGCGATTTTCATTTTTTTGATAAAAGGAAAAACAACCAACTCTTCTCTTTTCATATGAGCTGTTAGATCCAAATACGTTTTAGAAAAAGTAGTATGGATCTCATGAAGCTCTGGATGAATCGCACCGTGAACACCGCACAATTTATTTAAATACTCCAAAATAACAGGAGATTTTTCTTCTACATATCTATGATGGGTTTTGGTTATATAATCTGCAATCATGTCGGGTGACCAACTTTTGTAATCAAAAGACTGATTGGCAGAACTGCTTCTTGCTTTTTCAATATGTTCAATAAGAACACTTTCTTGTATGTCTCTTTTTTTACAAACTTCTTCGATTGTTCGATATCCTTTGCAGCAAAAGTCGATATGGAATTTTGTAAAAATGGCTGCTGTTTTGAAATCATCTGCTACGATTTCACCAATGGTTGTTTTGCTTGTTAATTTCATAATGGTTAGGGGTATAGATTAATTTTGGTTTCAGCATATTTTTTAGTTCGTTGCAGTTTTACATTGCTTAATTATCAATAAAGAAACAGCAATCATATTTGAAAATTCGATAAACGGAATCGTAATTTCGTGTGCTTCTGTAAGAGAAACGGCATAATTATGAAGCTCTTTTATTTTTTCAAAAGCCAATTCGGCATCGCGTTCTTCGCTTGTATAGAATGCGGTCACCAGTTTTTGCAATTCTTTTTTAAGTATTTCAAAAGCAAGGTAATCGTCGATTTGATGCGCCTTTGGAAACTTCGGAATTAATATTTGGGATGAAAAAAGAAATTCGGCAATAGTTCTGTCTACGTTTTCTGAAGCCTGATGAGCAAAGACTAGACCTTCAAGAAGAGAATTTGATGCCAGACGGTTTTTACCATGAAGACCTGTTCTAGCGCATTCCCCAATGGCGTAAAGGTTTTTTATTGTCGTCACTCCATTTTTGTCTACTCGAATACCGCCACATTGATAATGCGCCGCAGGAACAACGGGAATTAAATCTTTTTCAGGGTAAATTCCCAACTCATTGCAATGTGCTGTGATCACAGGAAATTGATTTGAAAAAGCTTTTGGATCTAAATGTCTACAGTCTAGATAAACATGTTTTTTTCCGCTCGCTTGAAGTTCTTTACTAATGGCAGTTGAAACCATATCTCGTGTAGACAATTCGCCTCGGATATCATATTTAAATAAAAACCTTTTTCCTTCATCATTTACAATGTGAGCGCCAAAGCCCCTAACAGCTTCCGAAATCAAAAACAACGGATTTTCTTTTCCTGTAAATAAAGCGGTTGGATGAAACTGCATGTATTCCATATCTGCAATTTCTGCTCCCGCGCGTGCTGCCATTGCAAGTCCGTCTCCCGTTGCAATTTTCGGATTTGTTGTATTTTCAAAAAGCTGTCCGCATCCGCCTGTACTCATAACAATAGTACGAGTTCTCATGTATTTGATGCGATTGTATTTTTTTTCATAAAAGAAGACTCCGGTACAAGTAGTTTTAGCTTTTTTTGTTTCGGTATTGATATCAATGACCATATGATTCTCTAAGAGTTCAATATTGGGCATCTTCTTAATAATCTTGAGTAGTTTACTCTCAATTTCCTGTCCGGAGCTGTCTTTATGATGTAATATTCTGTGTTGTGAATGTCCTCCTTCTAAACCTAGATTCCATTGGCCTTTTTCATCTTTGTCAAAAGAAGTTCCAATTTCAATTAATTCCTGAAGTCTTTCTGGAGCTTGCGTAATCACCATATTAACAATTTCTTTATCGCACAAACCACCTCCAGAACGAAGCGTATCATGTATGTGTTTGTTGAAACTGTCTTTTAAATGATCTGTAACTACAGCAATACCGCCTTGAGCGAGCTGTGTATTGGTATTTTTGGCTGTTTCTTTCGTCATTATAACAATAGATAAATCTGGACGTTTTTTTGCTATTTTCATGGCAAAAAATAATCCCGAAATACCAGAACCGATTATAAGTATATCTGTTTTAAGCATGTTATTTTGATTTAAGGTTATTGCGTTTTTTATGATAATTCAAGCATTCTTTTGATAGGCTTTAATGCTTCTATTCTCAGCTCATCTTTAATCAGCATTTCTGGTCTTTCATTTTTAAGGCACAAATACAATTTTTCGAGTGTATTCATTTTCATAAAAGCACATTCGCTACAAGCACAGCTGTTGTCTTCTGTGGTAGGAGCCGGAATCAACGTTTTATCAGGTACCGCTTTTGTAAGCTCATGCAAGATACCGGCTTCTGTGGCCACAATGAAAACGGCAGCAGGATCCGTTTTAATGAAATTAATAATTCCCGAAGTTGAGCCAATAAAATGTGCTGCTTTTAAAATATGACTTTCAGATTCCGGGTGAGCTGCAATTTTTGCAGTCGGATTTTTGTTATATATCTCTATTAATTTGTCTAATGAAAAGGCTTCGTGCACAACGCATGAGCCTTTCCATAAGACAAGTTCGCGCTTGGTTTCTTTTTGAAGATATTTGCCTAAATTTTCATCTGGAGCAAATATTATTTTTTGTTCTGCCGGAATAGATTCGATTATCTTTTTGGCATTTGCCGATGTGCAAACTAAATCGCTCATGGCTTTAATTTCTGCAGAACAGTTAATGTAAGTGACCACAATGTGATCGGGATGCTGTTCTTTAAACAATTTAAAATCTTCCGGAGGACAGCCATCTGCAAGAGAGCAGCCAGCATTCCAATCGGGTAGGATTACTTTTTTATTTGGATTTAAAATTTTTGCCGTCTCTGCCATAAAATGAACTCCTGCAAAAACGATAATATCAGCATTTGTGTTTTGAGCTTTTTTAGCCAATTCAAGACTGTCTCCAATAAAATCTGCTATTTCCTGAATATTCTCATCTTGATAATAATGAGCCAGGATAACGGCATTTTTTTCTTTTTTCAATCGGATGATCTCCTGTACTAAAAAATTCTTGTTCATTTTTTATTCTTTGTGTTTTCGGCTTCTCTAACCTATAAAGCTGTTGGGGATTTATTTTTTAAGCTTGTATCAAAATATATTTTAATACATAATTTTAATAGGGTAAATATATTATCATCATTTTTTTCAAAACATGATTCTAATCATACTGTTTAATTTTTGTTTTTATATGTTAACCTTTATAATTTCATTTTTAATGGAAATTGAAAGTAAGATTGATGAAAATGTTGCTGGCCATTCGCGCAATTTTATTCCAGTCGGCATAAGTGGTGTAATATCGATCCAATATATTTTCAATACCACTTTGCAGTTTCAATATGTTTTGATTCCAATGAAAAGCATATCCAGCGTTAAGTCCAAAAATGAGATAGTCTGGCGTTTTGGTTTGTCCGTAAGTTTGGGCAAATTCATTTTGAGCCAGATTTCCTAAAGCACTAATTCCAGCATTAAAATTTTCTTTCTTGAAGTCGATTCCAACGCTGTATTTGATCGGACTTATAAAGGGCAAATTGTTTCCATCATTATCTTTTCCTGTGCTATAAGTAAGTTGTGATTTGAATTGCCAATTTTCTAAAAAGTCGTAAGTCAGATTAAAGTCGGTATTCAATATTTTGGCATTATCTATAGCTTCATATCTTTTTACTCCAGAAGCGCCAATAGTCATAGGAAGCGTATTCGGGTCGATTTTACCTATTATATAATTAGAAAAATAGAAATAAGAACCTGTAATTTTTGCGGTTAATTGCGATGTTTTATAACCAATAGAAAAGTTTCCTTCAAGAGCATTTTCATTTTTTAGATTTGGATTTCCGATATAATCATAAAAATCACTGCTGTTGTAGAGATAAAATCCGTAGCCTTCAGATACAGAAGGTGCTCTTTCGGCGTAAGCCAAACCAAATCCGAACTCAAACATGTTGTTTTTTTTGGTATAATTTGCTGCAAAACTTTTTAAGAAACGGTTTTTTGAAGCATCCATTTCCGGATAAAAAATGCGGAGACTCGCTAATCCGAAATCATTCGCTACGGTATTGTTTTGAAATCCGAGATTAGCACCAATTCTTAGCTGATCATTTTCAGAAATTTTAATATTATCTTCTAAAGACAATCCGTTGTAAAAAGTTCTGACATCGGGCCATGTATACATAAACATCAGATTTTCTTTGGGATCTGAAGGATACATTGTCATCTCGGCAATCGATTTATTGTAAAATCCGTTTAAGTCAGCTAGAAAACTATGCTTTTCAAATTTTCCTTTAATTTTTGAGTAATAGCCGTACGTATCAGACCAGCCTGGCATATCCATATGTATGGGTACGCTAGGTCTTTTGGTGTCATCCATTTTGTGCGTTATAGAATTAAAATATCCTTTTGTTTCCCAATTGGTTACGAAATTAGATTTTGGCAAGTATTTATAAGTTAGAGATACAATTTTAGCTTCAGCCAAAGAAACATCCATAGGAAGTGCTGGATAGCCAACATTATTGGCTTTGTCATAAATTGCAGAGGCTTCTAAAAGGTTTTGTTGGTTTATAAAATAACCTGCACTAGCAGAAATATTGTATTTGGTAAATTGAGAAAAGTTGACTTCTTTATTACCGCCTGCTTTATAATTATCGGCATCACGATGCATAAAATCGATATGGGTGTAAAAACGAGAATTATTGTATCCTAAAGATGCTCCTATAATTTTTTGAAGATTATTACTCTCAAAACCAGAATTTAAACTGCCGTTCCAACCTGTATTTTTATCATTAAAGAGATTACGTTTTAAATCGACCGACCCGCCAATTCCTGCGCCGTGACAGCTTGCCTGCTGTCCAGATGCAACGGCGGCTTCGGCTAAATTTGAAACCTCAACATAAGAAGTAATTGGATCCATTTTGTCGGTACACGCGCCAAATATGCGCATTCCGTCAATCGTAATCACGGTGCGTTCTGTAGCCATGTTATTTATAACTGGTTCCCAAGCATAGGCTCCTCTTTTGATCATATTTACTTTTGATGATTTTGAGAGATATTCTTCTACAGAAGTCAATGATTTTGATTGTTTTAGATGTAAAGAAGGTTTACTTCCAATGACAATTATTTCGTTAAGTTTTACGGTTTCAAGACTGTCATTTGTTTTTTCCTGCGCCCAGCATATTGTTGAAAATACAGCCAAGAAGGTTGCTGTTAGATTTTTCATCATTTCATACTTTAATAGAAAGAGACAAATTGTTTTTTGTCTCTTTCTTGTTGTTTTTTAGATCTAAAACTCAATTTCAAAATAAAGACTGCTTGACGGATTGTCTGTTGTAACCGCTTCTCCTTTTAGAATTTCATGACTAGCATTTAAAACCTGAAGATTTATTTTCCAATATCCTGTCATAGTTAGAGAAAGTGTTCCTGTATAAAGAGCATCATAATCATCACGTTGCATTAAATCAGTATTATTAGGAGAACCATGATTTCCCATACTTGGCATTCTTGGATTGATTTTGATTTTTAAATTATTAGCGAGTGGAAAAGTCATCATATCCTTCATTTTATAAATACCCACTGTCATATCAATCAGTGCCACTTTTGGAGAAGATGGTGCGATATAGGCAATTATATAATTGCTTCCGTCGCTTCCTTTAAAAGAGCTTACAGTTCGTTTTGAAGATGCAGGAACATTTATTTTATCAGTTGCGGTGTAGCTTGCGCCATTAATTTTGTATGTAATGCTTAGTTCCCAATATTCTGTTTCGTTTTGAGCCATTTGGAATATGATATCTCCTTCGAATACTCTTCTTTGGTTCGATTTTTACCACCTCAGATCTAGGGCAAGAATGCTGCATCATAGCCATATGCATTAACGGTGTCCAGCTGATTTCGGCATCTGGAATATAAGTATTGGTTTTCTTGTCTTTTATTCTAAGAGAAACATGATTATAACCTTGAACTAAAGAACCTGTTGAAGAGAATAATTCTATTGTATGAGTGTCATTTGAGATTTCCTGTATTTTATGAAGTCCACTTGTTTCATCAACTGGAGTTGAAGAAGAATCGTCGTCAGAAGAGCAAGAGAAAAAGGTGATTGCTAAAAATAAAATGGCTGTGTATTTTAAAATTTTCATGAGATTATGATTTAAATAATGATAATAAAAGGTCTGCCGAGAAAATTCGGAAGAGAAAAGGAATCAAATAAAATCAAATGAAAATAGGAGGACGGAAGATGTTGACAGCTTCCAAATGTGAATATAAGTTGCTGTAAAATGTATTTACTACGAAATGAGAAATGCAGTTCTCATCAAAATTAAAAACGGGGATTTTTACAATAAATAAAAGTAAAGTTTCTGCTGTTTCACTTTTCTTTTCGTTAGAAGCTGGTGTATCATTTTTATAGTTTTTTGCCAGCTCTTTTTTTAAATGACATTTTCCATTACAGTGTAATTCTGGGGCATTTTTGTTTTCGCATAATTCAGTTGCAATGTAATGGTAGTTGACCACATAATCCAGAAACGGAAATGCTGGACGAAATACCACTGCAAATAAAAATATGTAAATGCAAAACTTCATTATCTGTTTTTTGAGAATACGAAGGTATTATGAACTTTTTTTTGAGGATATGATTGTAATCATACTTTGTGAAAAACAAGTTTTAGAATTTTGATCAAAAGTTTAACAATTAAAAAACAAAGTAATGAACAAATTATTCCTATTAACAATGTTTGGTTTTGCCCTGCTCACATCATGCGGGAAAGAAAAGTCAAACACCGATCAGGATTTTTCTACTCCATCTCCAGCTGAGAAAACAGCTGACGCAGAATCTTATGATCCTAAACGAGGTATCGGGAAATATGAAACCGTTGAATTAGGCGCCTCTTTAGATAAAGCATTAGCTGAAAAAGGACTTAAAACTGCCGAAGTAAAATGTACCTCATGTCATAAACCAACAGATGAAAAATTAGTTGGCCCAGGATGGAAAGGGGTAACAGAAAGAAGAACTCCTCAATGGATCATGAATTTTATTACCAATCCAGATCCAATGATTGATAAAGATCCAGAATTGCAGGCGCAATTAGAGCTTTGCATGATTCGTATGCCTAATCAAGGGTTAACAGAAGATGAAGCAAGATCTATTCTGGAGTATATGCGCCAGAATGATGGCGTGAAATAAATGAAAGGAATCAAAATCAAAATAATAGCCTTATGAAAAATAAATTTTTAAAATCGATTTTCGTTGTTATGTTAGGGTGTGCTTTATTTGTTTCGTGCAAACCAAAAGATTCTACAGATGCTGTTGAAGGCGATGCAGCCCAAAAAGTATATGTAGCACCCGGAAAATATGATGAATTCTACAACTTTGTATCGGGTGGCTTTAGCGGTCAGGTCAGTGTTTACGGACTTCCAAGCGGAAGATTGTTACGAGTGATGCCGGTGTTTTCTGAAGATCCGCAAAGTGGTTACGGGTACAGCGAAGAAACAAAACCTATGTTGAATACTTCGCATGGTTATGTGCCTTGGGATGATCAGCATCACTTGGATTTGTCACAAACCAATGGAGAAGTTGATGGAAGATGGATTTTTGCCAATGCCAATAATACGCCACGTATTGCACGTATTGATTTGAAAACGTTCAAGACAGCAGAAATTATTGAACTTCCAAACTGTGGAGGAAATCACTCTTCTCCTTTTATTACCCAAAACACAGAGTATGTAGTAGGAGCAAGCCGTTTCAGCGTTCCTGCTGATAATGATAATGGAGATGTTCCAATTAATACTTACAAGAAAAATTTTAAAGGATATCTGAGTTTTGTAAAAGTTGGAAAAGAAGGAGAATTGGATCTTGCTTTTCAAATTGTAGCTCCAGGTGTAAATTTTGACCTTAGCCACCCTGGTAAAAAAGAATCTCATGGATGGTTTTTCTTTTCTTGCTATAATACAGAACAAGCTAATACTTTATTGGAGGTTAATGCTTCTAAAAATGATAAAGATTTTATCATGGCGGTAAACTGGAAAAAAGCAGAGGAATATATTAAAGCGGGAAAAGGAAAACGAATTCCTGCAAAATATGCTCACAATACTTGGGATGAAAAAACTCAAACTGCTAAATCTGAGATTAAAAATGAAGTTCTTACTCTTGATGCTTCTGAGCTTAAAGATATCTGTTATATGATTCCTTGTCCGAAATCGCCTCATGGTTGCGATATTGATCCTACAGGTGAATATATTGTAGGTAGTGGAAAATTAGCGGCTTTAATTCCTGTATTCAGTTTTACAAAATTGAAAGATGCTATTGCTAAAAAACAATTTGATGGCAATTATGCTGGAATTCCAGTTGTGAAATACGAAGCTGCTCTTCATGGAGAAGTTCAAAAACCAGGTTTAGGGCCTTTACATACAGAGTTTGACGGAAAAGGAAATGCTTACACTACAATGTTTGTTTCGTCTGAAGTGGTTAAATGGAATATCAAAGATTTAAAAGTTTTAGACAGAAAAGCAACTTATTATTCTCCAGGACACTTAATGATTCCTGGTGGAAATACAGAAAAGCCATTTGGAAAATATATGGTGGTTTACAATAAAATTACGAAAGACCGTTTCTTGCCAACTGGTCCAGAATTGGCACAAAGTGCTCAGTTATTTGATATCAGTGGAGATAAAATGAAATTGCTTCTAGATTATCCAACAATTGGCGAGCCACACTATGCACAAGGTATTCCCGCAGAAAAAGTGATTAATAACGGACAGTTGAAGTATTACAAAATTGCAGAGAATAACCATGCTTATGCTACTAAAGGAGAAAAAGAAACTAAGGTAGTGAGAGAAGGTAATAAAGTACACATTTATATGACTTGTATTCGTTCTCACTTTGCACCAGATAATATCGAAGGAATTCGTGTGGGCGACGAAGTTTATTTCCATGTTACGAATTTAGAACAAGACTGGGACGTGCCTCATGGATTTGCAATTAAAGGAGCTAATACTGCCGAGTTGCTTATTATGCCAGGAGAAACCTTAACATTAAAATGGGTTCCTCAGAAAAAAGGAATTTTCCCATTTTATTGTACCGATTTCTGTAGTGCACTGCACCAAGAAATGCAAGGTTATGTGAGAGTTTCACCAGCAGGAAGTAATGTTCCAATTACTTATAGTGTAGGTACCAATCTACCAAAAGAATAGCCAGTAACCATAAGGGAACAAAGTATTCTTTGTTCCCTTTTATTTTGAATTATTATGAGATATAAAAAAATAACCGCTTTTTCCAAAATTGCGCTCTTCTTGTCTGGACTTCTATTGATTGGGGCTATATTTTTTCCGATCTGGAGAATAGAGCTTACGGCGCCACAATATCCTGAAGGTTTGGCCTTAAAACTTCACGCCTCTAAAATTGCCGGGGATGTTGACATTATCAACGGGTTGAACCATTATATCGGAATGAAAACGTTGCATACAGAAGATTTTATTGAGTTTAAAGTTCTACCATTTATTTTAGCTGGATTAGGCGCTATTTCGATACTATGTGCATGGAAAGCAAATAGAAAAGGACTTTTTGTATTCTTCTTTTCTTTTGTGCTGTTTGGAATATTGTCTGCCTGCGATTTCTATAGATGGAATTATGAATATGGACATAATCTTGATCCGAATGCTGCGATTAGAGTCCCTGGAATGGCCTATCAGCCTCCAATGTTGGGGTATAAGCAATTGTTAAACTTTGGCGCCTATTCAATTCCCGATCTAGGAGGGTGCATGCTTATTGCAGTTGGAATACTGCTTTTTGCTGCTATTGTAAAAGAAAAGTATGCTAAACCATCTGGTCGGCTCTTGGGCATTTTGCTGGTTCCTGTTTTTCTTTTTTCATGCTCTAGCGACAAACCTGTTCCTATTAAACTAAATGTTGACAACTGCGATTTTTGTATGATGGGAATTAGTGATGGAAGACATGGCGCAGAAATTATTACAGAAAAAGGGAGAGTTTACAAGTTTGATGATATTGCGTGTATGTCACATTACTGCAGAGACAATGCAAACACTAAGATTAAGGCATACTACGTGCATGATTATACAAAAAACAACGAATTGATTCCTGCTGAAAGCGCTTTTTTTGTTTGGGGTGGAACGATAAAAAGTCCAATGAATGGTAATACAGCCGCTTTTACAAATAAAAGTGAAGCCAAAGCATTTGAAGCACAATCAAAAGGAGAGGAAAAAGAATGGACAGCAATTTTGAATAAGTAAAATACGGTCTTAAATTAAAATATAAAATCATGAAGCTACATTTTTGTCTTTCACTCTTATTTTTTTTAAACTGTCTTTGGTCTCAGAAGATTGAAGTAGGGCGAGACAAGTCGATTAAAACCATTAAAAAGGCGATCGAACTCGCAAAATCTGGTGATACCATTATAGTAAATAAAGGAGTTTACCGCGAAGGCAATATAATTGTAGATAAAAAAGTAATTCTGCAGGGAAAAGACTGGCCAATTCTAGACGGACAAAGAAAATATGAAGTAGTTTCTATTAAAGCCGATAGCGTAATTTTTTCTGGATTTAAAGTTATCAATTCAGGGTATGCCTCCCTGAATGATCCCTGTGGAATTAAAATATACAACAAAACAGGAGTTGTCGTAGAAGACAATTTTCTAGAGAATAATTTTTTTGGAATTTATGTTCAAAAAGGTATTAACTGCATTGTGAAAAACAATACTATAAAAGCCTACCAAAAGGAAGAACAGCGTATTGGAAACGGAATTCATTGCTGGAAAAGCGAGAGTATGCAGATTATAGGAAATAGAATTTCTGGTCATCGCGACGGAATTTATTTTGAATTTGTTTCTAATTCTGTAATCTGGCGAAATGTTTCTAAAGCCAATATACGTTACGGTCTTCATTTTATGTTTTCTAATGATGATGCCTATATTTCAAATGTCTTTAAAAATAATGGAGCAGGAGTAGCAGTAATGTTTACCAAAAATGTAAAAATGTTCAACAATTATTTCGAGGAGAATTGGGGAGATGCGGCTTACGGCTTGCTGCTTAAAGAAATTTCGGATAGTTATATAAATGGAAATAAATTTATCCGCAACACTTCAGGAATTTATATGGAAGGGACGAGCCGTGTAAAATTGGAACGGAATATTTTTAAGGATAATGGCTGGGGAATGAAAGTTCAGGCAAGTTGTATGGAAAATGTGATCTCGTTTAATAATTTTCTTTCGAATACTTTCGATATCAGCACAAACGGTAGTTTAGTTTTAAATCATTTCAATAATAATTACTGGGATAAATATGAAGGCTATGATTTGAACCGGGATGGTATTGGCGATGTGCCTTTTCATCCGCTAAGCCTTTTTGCTGTAATTACCGAGAATAATCCGTCGGCGATGCTTTTGTTTCGAAGTTTTATGGTTACGCTTTTAGACAAATCAGAGAAAATCCTGCCGAGTATAACGCCTGATAATTTTGTTGATGAATCTCCCGAAATAAAATCTCTTTTATTATGATTACGTTAAAAAATATAAATAAAAAATTTGGAAGACTACAGGTTTTGCAAGATGTAAACCTCGAGTTTAAAGCCGGAGAATGCATCGCTTTAATTGGTCCGAATGGCTGTGGAAAAACCACTTTAATAAAATCTGTTTTAGGAATGGTTTTACCCGACAGTGGCGACATTTTGCTGCATGACGAATCTATTTTAAAGAAGTTTGAATACCGAAAAAGAATTGGTTATATGCCGCAAATTGGCCGTTATCCTGATCATATGACCATTGCTCAGATTATAGAAATGATCAAGCAGATTAGAAATTCTAAAGATCAATTGGATGAAGATTTGATAAAAGCTTTTAAGCTCGATAAAATGAGTGAGAAGCAAATGAGAACGCTTTCTGGAGGAACAACGCAAAAGGTAAGTGCAACATTGGCTTTTCTTTTTAATCCCGATGTTTTAATTCTAGATGAACCCACAGCAGGACTAAATCCGTTGGCGGCAGAAATTCTGAAAGAAAAAATCATAAAAGAGAAAAACAAAGGAAAGCTAATCTTGATTACTTCACATTTGTTGAGTGAATTGGACGATATGATTACCCAGATTATTTTTATGCAGGACGGAAAAGTACATTTTCATAAAACGATTACAGATCTTTTGGAATCAACTGGCGAAACTAAAATTTCGAAATCTATTGCTACTATATTAAAAGAGAAACAGCATGAACAGAATAATTAAAATTATATTATTAGATATTCTTAAAAATAAGATTATTGTGAGTTATGCCTTAATTCTGGCATTGCTTTCTTGGGGATCTTTTATGCTTGAAGATAATACAGCCAAAGGTTTACTAACGATTTTGAATGTAATTTTATTTACAGTTCCGTTGGTATCCATACTTTTTTCGACTATCTATATTTACAATAGCTCAGAATTTATAGAGCTTTTATTGAGTCAGCCTATTAAAAGAAAAAAGATTTGGATTAGTTTGTTTGCTGGACTATCCATTGCAATGTTTTTAGCTTTTTTTCTTGGTGCAGGAATTCCGCTTTTGATTAATGCGCCTGATATGGCAGGATTGATGATGCTTTTGTCGGGAAGTTTAATTTCTATTGTTTTTGTGTCTCTAGCTTTTTTAAGCTGTATTTTAACTCGAGATAAAGCCAAAGGAATAGGGTTGGCCATTTTATTCTGGATGTATTTTGCCATTCTGTTTGATGCATTGGTATTGTTTCTTTTGTTTCAGTTTGCAGAATACCCAATAGAAGAAGCTATGGTAGCTATAACCGCTTCTAGTCCGATAGATTTAGCGAGAATTCAAATATTGCTGCATTTAGATCAATCTGCCATGATGGGATATACAGGAGCTATTTTTAAAGATTTTTTTGGAACAGCTATTGGCTTATTGATTTCTTTTTTACTGCTCATTTTATGGATTGCTGTTCCGTTTGTAATTTCTATTAGAAAATTTGAACGTAAGGATCTTTAAATGTTTTGTTATTTATTCAGAATTAAGAAAATATGAAAACAGATATTAGAAATAAAGAAGATATAGCGGTATTGGTTGATGCTTTTTATTTGCAAGTAAAAACAGACTCAACTATAGGTTATTTGTTTACAGAAATAGCTATGGTAAATTGGGAAAAACATCTTCCGATTATGTATGATTTCTGGGATAACATTCTTTTTCATACCGGAAATTTTGATGGAAACCCGATGTTGAAACATAGAGTGCTAGATCAGAAAAGTACGCTCACAGAAGCTCATTTTAAACATTGGACCAAACTATGGAAAAAAACGGTAGATGATTGGTTTGAAGGAGAAAAAGCGGATGAAATAAAATCAAGAGCAGAAAATATTTCGAATTGGATGATGAACAAAGTTATTTCTTAATACAAAAACGGGAACTTCAAAAAGGTTCCCGTTTTTATTTTTAAAGATATTAGAAGTGAATTAATAATTCTTTTAACCTAAAGCAAAAAAAGAAAAAATCAAGCTTTTTTAGTATGATTCAAATCATAACAGATAAAATTAATAAAATAGCTTATGATCGACAATTTCAATTTTTTTGTTTTTATTCATGAGTGATATGGTGCGTATGACGGTTTCTACTCTAAGGCCGGTAAAATCTGCAATTTCTTGTCTCGTGTACGGAATTTTCATTTTCATGGAAGAGGTAATATTTTGTTGCTTTTTTAAATTATCTAAAAAATACTGAATGCGATATTCGGGTTTCTGATTGACTATATTTTTAGAAAAAACAATTTTGTTATAGATTTTCCATGCAAACAATTTTAGGATTTTAAATTGCATTTCTGGATTTTCTTCAAGAAAAGAAAAAAAGTTTGTTTTGGATAATTTTAGAATAACACAATCGGTTTGCGCAATTGCAGAAGCAGGGTAGGGCTGTCCGATAAAAAGCGGTGGTTCGCCAAAACTATTACCTTCATTAAAAATACCAACCGTTAAATCTTTGCCATCTTCGTTGGTATAGCTCATTTTTACCGTCCCTTCTAAAATTTGATAGTAAGAAATGGCAACATCATTTTCGAAGAAGATAATGGAGTTCTTAGGAATCTTTTTGGCTACAGCTCCCCAAGTATAAAGTAAGTCAGTATCAATGTGCATGACAAAACAATTAATACGTTGTAAACGATTGGTTAAGTAATTGGTATAGTTTTAATTAAGACAAAGAACGTTTTAAAGAGGAGAATAAAATATGATAATTGTTAGCTTTTGAATTTTATCAAAAAAAAAGCATGAAAAGGAAGTTCTTTTCATGCTTTTTAAAATTATAGATTTTCAGAATTTATCTATCTACTAATGTTAGAGTTACTCTTCTATTCAGCGGTCTATTTTCTACTGGAGTATTTGGAACCAAAGGTTCGCTTTCACCTTTCGAAAATAAATGCATGCGATTAGGTTCAATTCCTTTATTCTGTAAATAATCTGAAACTGCTTGCGCTCTTTTCATTCCAATTTCAAGATTGCGTGCTTCCGTTCCTATATCACAAGTATATCCTGTAATATTAAGATCTATGTCTTTATTTGATTTTAGAATTTTTGCAATTTCATCCAATCTTGTAGCCAATTGTGGCGTTACATCGGTGTTTCCGACTTCTTGGAAAGCAAGCGGTTTTTCAACGTATGTGCGCTCTGTTGTAGTAAGTTCCTTTTTAGCTGGTGGAGTTTCAACCACTTTTTGTTGCACAGGCGCTTTTTCTTGAACAGGCGCTTCAGTTTTAGTTACCACTTCTTCTTTTTGTTGTACGGCTACTGGTTCTGGCTTGTTTTTATTTAGCATAAAACCTAATTTCAGTTGAACACCTGCAGAGAAGTAACGGCTTTCTTGAACAATTTTTCTATTGCCACTAGTACCATTTGCTTGAATGTTATCCAATCCATTAGGGTTGTATGCAACAATATTAAGATTTGCATTTTCTTTGGCCATTTCTGTCAAACCATAGTCTACATATACGCCAGTGTAAAGCTGTGTATTCTCTTTTAGTTTGAAAGTAAGACCTGTTTCAACACTTAAAAGAAAAGAAGGATCTAAGCTTACGGTTGCTTTATCCTGCCAATTGGTTACTTTTCCAAATCCGTGAGAAGGCAGATCATCAACCAAAAGATTCATATCAGGATAGTAACCGCTCAATTGCAATTCTGATGCAGAAGCTTTTGCCGTTTGTTTTCCTGGAAACAGAATTTTTCCTCCAAATCCAAAATAAAGTTGTGTTTGAGATGCAATTGATGTTCTGTACTGCATCATAAGCGGAACTGCAACAGAAATGAAATGCTGATCTTCTTTATAGTTTGTTGGCGTTACTTGATACTCAAATGCAGAAGTCTGGTCATCAACTTCGTAAGTCGAAATTGTTGTACCGTTTTTTAGTTCAAAACTATTCTGATTGTACATTGCATCAATTCCTGTCGAAATTCCCCAATGGCTGCTGAAGAAATAGGTGTAACCGACACCTATTCCTCCGCCAAATTTGAGTTTGCCATCTCCAAAAGTGCTATCATAAAGAATTCCTGATGAGCCTCCATTAATCTTGACATTAATTTCCTGCGCTTTTATTGTGACACTACACAGAAGTAGTATGGCTATTGTGGTTTTAATTTTCATTGCTTGTAATTTTAAATTAAATCTCATTTTTATTTCACCAATAAGTTGATTGTTTTTAACTGGCCGTTTGCCAATTTAAGAACGACAACATATAAGGCTGCCTGCGATGGAGCGATGATTTCATTTTTGGCTTTTACATTTGAAATAGTCTGAACTAATTTTCCTGTAATGTCATAAATAACCACCTCAGATCCATTTAATTGAGAATCGCTAAAGTCACACTCTAAAGTAAATTCAGCTCCAGGTTTAACTGGGTTTGGATAGATTTTTATCTTTTTGGTAAAAACTGTTCCTGTAGTCTCAATTGGACAAGATTTAATTGAATTTCCGTTTTTATCTTTTGCAATTACGTAATAGCTTCCGTTTAAAGGTTGAACCTCACTATAATACTGACGAGTTGCACCAGAAACAGCTACTCCGTTTTTATACCATTGCCATGCCACGTAATTGTTCGATTTATTATCAAAGAATAGCACATTTGCCCACTGTTGTGTTACAAGTCCAGAATGGCTAACTTCTATTGGTTTAACAACTGCTGCAGCAGCATTATGATTTTGGTCACCGTTTTGTACAGCTGTAATGGTTGAGCTTCCTGATCCAGTGATGTTTAATGTTGATCCAGAAATTGTTCCTAATGCTGCATTTGCAATAGTGTACGAAATTGGTAATCCGCTGTCTGCTGTTGCAGTTAAGGCTACGTTATTAGAATCTATACATCCAAATTCTAAAGTTTGGTCCCAAGTGATTGTTTGGTCCGCTTTAGTAATTTCAAATTCTGCACCGGTAAAAGCAATTGTATAATCTGCACCAGCGCTAATTGATCCTAACTTAATATTATATTTTCCAACATTTTCGCCAGCATCTCTAGAAAGCAGACCTGTAATTATTGAAGGTGTATCTCCGTTAGCAAAACCTAGTGGTGTGTAATTAAATACAGGATCTTCTGTACCGTATACTTTTGTATGTCCTGCTGTTGCAGTTATAGTAAGAGTATATTTTTGAGTTGTGAAACTAACTTCGTTTCCATAATTCACAAAACCATTACTATTTATCGCATAAGTTCTAACGTAATAAGTTCTATTTCCTCTAAGTCCAGATAAAGAATTTGTGAATGTTCCTAATGCGGCAGAAATATTGATTTTAGTATCTGCTGTAGTTGGGTTTGCGTGCTGTGCATATACAAAACCAACTTCTGTTAAACAAGATCCGCTATCCGTATTTATTCCGTTAGAAGATGCAGTTCCAGATAGAGAAGCACCATTTACTGTTACTTGTGAAATAACAGCAGTATTTAAAGTAACAGGATTTGCAGGCTGCAATATTTCTACAGTTAATGAAGCAGTACAAGAATTGTCGTCTGTTACCGTTACAGTATAAGTTCCTGCTGTAAGACCCGTTGCTGTTGCAGCCGTTCCTCCAGATGGAAACCAAGAGTAGGAGTAAGAACCTGTTCCACCAGTTACGTTTACTGTAGCCGAGCCATTATTTCCATTATAACATGAAACTTCTGCAAGAGTCGATGTTAAATTTAAAGCATTTGGTTCTGTAATTACAATCGTATTGGTAACAGAACATGCGTTTTCATCTGTAACGGTTACCGTATAAGTTCCTGCTGTAAGACCAGTTGCAGTTGCAGCAGTTCCGCCAGAAGGTGCCCATAAATAGCTGTAGTTTCCTGTTCCTCCAGAAGCCACTACAGATGCGGTACCATTATTTCCTCCGTTACAAGATACATTTGTTTGTGTGTTTGTAGCCGAAAGAGCCGTAGGTTCTGTAATTTGTAAAGTTTCTGTTATAAAACATCCATTTGCATCGGTTACGGTAACAGAGTAAGTGTTTGGACTTAATCCAGTTGCTGTTGCAGCAGTTCCTCCTGATGGTGACCAAGAGTACGTATAAGTTCCAGTTCCTCCAGAAGGAATTACCGTTGCAGTACCATTATTTGCCTGATAGCATAAAACATCTGTTTTATCTATTGTCGCAGTAAGTAAAGCAGGTTCAGCAATAGTTACAGTTGCTGTTGTCTCACATAAGTTGCTATCTTTTATAAGAACAGTATAAGTTCCCGCCGATAGGCCTGTTGCAGTTGCAGCAGTTCCTCCAGTAGGTGACCATTGGTAGCTATAAGTACCAGTTCCTCCTGTAACGCTTACAGTTGCAGATCCGTTTGAACCACCTTTACAAGAAACATCTGTTTGAGATACTGATGGAGTAAGTGCGTCAGGTTCTGCTATGGTAAAACTTTGTGTTTTGGAGCATAAATTATCATCTGTAACAGTTACAGTGTAAGTTCCAGCCGAAAGTCCATTTGCAGTTGCTGCAGTTCCTCCAGAAGGAGACCATGCATAGGTATAAGTTCCAGTTCCTCCAGTTACGGTTACAGAAGCAGATCCGTTTGATCCACTGTTGCAGCTAACATTTGTTTGCGATGGAGTTATATTAAGTGCTGAAGGTTCAGTAATTGTAAAGTTTTTCACAATAGAGCATCCGTTTGAAGAAGTAATCGTTACCGAATAGTTTCCTGCGCTAAGATTCACCGCTGTATCAGTAGCGCTGACAGAAGGAGACCAAACATAAGTAAATGGTCCAGGAGCTCCAGAGGGAATTACGCCAGCAGAACCAGTGTTTCCTCCATTACAAAGTAAATCAGTTTTAAAGGTGCTAGCAACGAGCGTATTAGTTGTACCGATAGTAAAGTTCTTGGTAATAGAACATCCGTTTGCATCTGTAATTATACAGCTGTAATTACCTGCTGCTTTACCTGTAATGATAGGTGCTGTTTCACCTCCTGGCGACCAAAGATAGCTATAGCCTGATGTTCCACCAGCTGGTGATACGCCTGCTTGCCCACCTGTTGAACAAGTAGCGTTATTTTGAAAAGTAGTAGCGGTTAAAGGAGCAGCTGGCTGAGTAATAGTGAATGTTTTTGTTATGAAACAACCATTGTTATCTGTTATGGTACAAGTATAAGTGTTAGCGGCTAATCCAGTTGCTGTTGCAGCAATTCCTCCAGAAGGAGACCATGAATAACTATAATTTCCAGATCCTCCAGAAGCAGTAACAGTTGCTGTACCTGTTGCAGAACCGTTGCACAACACTTCTGTTTGTGATTGGGTGGCTGTTAGGACTGTTGGCTGCGTAATATCATAACTCTGTGTAATCTGACAGTTATTAGCGTCTGTAACTGTAACTGTATAGGTTCCAACTTGAAGACCAGTTGCTGATGCAGCATTTCCTCCAGTAGGAGACCAAGAGTAAGTATAAGTTCCAGTTCCTCCACTAACAGATGCCGTAGCCGTACCATTCGTACCTCCATTGCAAGAAACATTAGTTTGGCTAGGAGTTATTGATAGAGCAGGTGGTTGGGATATAGTAAAGTCTCTGATTGCTTCACAGCCAAAAAAATCGGTTACCGTTACCCTATAAGTACCAGCAGAAAGTCCTGATGCGGTAGCAGTTGTTTGAACGGGATTTGTATTCCAAGAGTAAGAATAATTAGGAGTTCCTCCTGATGCTATAACCGTTGCTGTTCCGTTAGCGCCTCCATAACACGAAGTATTGTTTATAGTACCTGCTGTGGTTGTAAGTACCGTTGCGGGCTCTATAAGTGTAAATGATTGAGTATCTTGACAATTATTAGCGTCAGTAACAGTTACGACGTAAGTTCCGGCAGCAAGTCCTGTTGCTGTTGCCGCAGTTCCTCCAGAAGGTGCCCAAGAATAAGTGTAGCTTCCTGCTCCTCCTGTTGCAGTAACAGTAGCAGATCCAGTTAAACCACCACGACAGGCTATATTGGTTTGTGCTGCTGGACTTGCAACTAAAGCCCCTGGTTCTGTAATAGTAAAGGATTGTGTTGCTTGACAACTATTAGCATCAGTAACCGTTACAGTGTAAGTTCCAGCAGTAAGACCTGTTGCTGTTTCAGCAGTTCCTCCTGATGGAGACCATGAATAAGTATAACCTGGTGTTCCTCCTGTTGCACTAACAGTTGCAGATCCTGTGGCATATCCGTTACATAAAATATCGGTCTGTCCAGCTGGAGATGCGCTTAAAGATGTTGCTGGCTGGTTAATCGTAAAGCTTCTAGTTGTTTGACATCCATAAAAATCAGTTACCGTTACCGTATAAGTACCTGCAGCAAGTCCTGTTGCTGTAGCAGTTGTTTGAACAGGAGTAGTATTCCAAGAATAGGTATAACCCGGAGTTCCCCCAGTTGGCGCTACAGTTGCAGTACCATTAGCGCCTCCATTGCAGGATACATCTGTTTTTCCTCCTCCTGTTGCTGCACTTAAAGCTGCTGCAGGCTGATTAATAGTGTAGGAGAATGTTCTTTGACATGAATTAGCATCAGTTATCGTAATGCTGTATGTACCAGCAGTAAGTAGCATTCTGTCTTCGGTAGTAGGTCACATCATCCCATATGTAGGTGTAAGGACCGATTCCTCCACCAGGGGTAACGTTTATTGCTCCTGTATTTCCTCCATAACAAGCAACTTGGGTTGTAGAACCTATCCCTGTAATTGCAGGAGGCTGAATTACGGTAATGCTATTAATCGTTACTTGGCATGAATTAGCATCTGTAATAGTGACAGAGTAGGTACCTGCTGTAAGGCCTGTTCTATCTTCTGTAGTAGTTACTAGATCATTCCATAAGAATGTATAAGGTCCAGTTCCTCCAGTTGGAGTAAGATTTATTGCTCCTGTATTTCCTCCGTTGCAAGCTACATTGGTTACAACAGTTGTTCCGCCAAGTGCCGCTGCTGGCTGGCCAACTGCTATATTACTTACAACCACACTACAATTGTTAGAATCGGTAATGGTAACAGAATATGTGCCTGCAGGAAGACTTGTTCTGTCTTGAGTTGTTATTCCTCCTCCCCAGTTATAAGTATAAGATCCGCTGCCACCTGAAGGAGTAAGGTCTATAGATCCATTATTGCCTCCGTTACAAGATACATTAGTAATATTGGTTGTTCCTTGTATAGCTGAATCTTGTCCTATATTAAAGATTTTGGATATCAAAGTTCCTTCGCCATCTGTTATGTTAACAGAATAATTAGATGGTGATAAACCTGTTATTGTTGCTGTAGTCGAACCATTAGACCATGCAAAAGCATAAGGGGCTTTTCCTCCCGAAGGAACTACTGTTGCTGTCCCGTTATTGGTACCATTACAAGTATTTGTTTGTGATTGTGTAGCAGATAAGGGAGCATTGGTCATAAATGATGCGGTTGTGCCATAAGTAATTCCAGCTGAATTCGATGCATAAGCCGCATAATATATAGTAGTACCCGGAGGGAGTGAAATTGCGTTTATAGTAAATAGGCCTGTGCCTGTACTTGTTGTCAAATTGGTTACGCCCGGGCCATTAATAACAGGATTTGGTGTAAGTGACCAAACAATACCTCTGCTAAGTATTGTAGCACCTCCATCAGTGTTTGTACCTCCTAATGTAGCAGTTAGAGCTCCAATATTTGTAGCAGGAGTCGTTGTCGCTACAGATGGAACAGTTACAGTTGAGATATTAGGAGCAGTATAGTCAGTTGGAAGTATATTCAAAACAGATAAATCGGGAAAGTCATTACTATCATTAACCCAATTTGCAGGATTGTTAATACTTAGCAGTAAGCTAGCCTTGGTTCCAGTTAACGTTCCAGTATATTTAGCATTTGGCTGTTCTAGACCAGTTGCAGGAAATAAAGAAATACAATTTTGACCATTAGTTAAACCTGGAGGTATCACACTCTCTGGACCCTCCTGTAGCTCCAGCTACAGTATTCCAAGTAGTTGTAGGATCATATTTCATTGAATTATAATCTCCGTGTACTCCAGCAATAAAAAAGGGAGCCGCTGGTTCTGGCCCGATAGTGGATTCATAAGCCAATATCTGATCTCCACCAGAAAGGTTAAATCCTCCCCCAGGTACTGGTAAAGTAACAGAACTTTGTGGAGTGCCTGTTACTGTGAATGTATTTGCGGTTGTTGCAGATTCAAGTATTGTAATAATAGTTCCTGCTGGAGTAATAGCGGGTACTGTCCATAATAAATGAGATTCGGTAGTTGAAATCCAAGTTCCATTACCCCATCCTTTATCTGTAAAATAGATGAAGGTATTAGCAGGTATTGGTCTTAAAGTAATAAAAGAGAATCCATCTGTTGCTGTTCCAGTTTGATAACCAATGAAGGCTATATCGCCTCTCTCTACGGTTTGAGCTTTTGCAATTTCATGTACAAATAAGGTACAGAAAAGCATAAAAAATAAGAGTAGTTTTTTTTTCATAAACATTCGATTTAGTTAATGACACAAATATGCATTTTGCCAGCCTCCCAATTTCTCTGGCTTAGTAGATGAGGAAAAAGCCTTAATAAAATGCCCATCATTTGTCAATGTTTCGATTTTTTTAAAGCTTATGTTATTAAGGGAATCTAATTTTAATTTATATATATGATGATCAAATATTGTTCTGTTCGTATCATTATCAAATTTGATAATTCCTCTTGAACCAGTAATATTCAATTGACTAATTTTATCTATCAAAGAATTAAAACTTAAATTATCAGCATTAGAAAGCAGATTTTTTAAGATTAATCCGCTCTCATATCCTAAAATAGAAAATGGAGAAGGATTCTCAGAATATGTATTAGCATATTCAGTATTAAAATTTGTTGAATTTGTATCATCTTGCATCCAAGAACTTGTTACAAAAAGATCAAAAGGATCATTTTTATACTCTTCCAAAATTTTATTGTCGATAAAAAAAGGTGTTACATAAAAGGGATATTTTTGAGTTATTTTATTTTGGCTTACAAATTCAGCATTTTCAGTTGCATATAAACCACTGTAAAATGCAAAAACAGCATCAGGCTTTTGTGCCTCAATAAAATGGTTCATGTACAGAGCTTCATCTTCTCTAGGCATAAAGGGAGTAATATAATGTCCTGAGAAGAAATTTTCGTCATTAAAAGCATATTCAATTGCCGATAACATTCCATAACCACAATCATAAAAAGAAGTCGAAGTTGCTATCTTTTGATATTGTTTGCTTATTAAATAACGGCCAAAATGATAACAGGATTCTGCTAGTCCAAATGAATTTATATAAACGCCCTTTGCTGAAGATATTCCATAAGGCAAATTTGCACCGATGTCTGAAGACAATAATAAGATGTCATTTTGTGAAGCGTATTGATATACCTCATCAACATTATAGTGACCTAAGAAACCAATAATAATAGAAATTTCTTCTTGAAAATGCATTTTTTGAATTTTTTCAATTACAATTTTCTCGTCGGCACCAATGCCAATGCTTTCAACAAAAAACTTTATCTTAAGATTATTTAGTTTTATTCCCCTTATAAAATCTTTATCTAAAGCTGGATATTGTTTAGATTTTGGAATCAGAATCCCTATTTTAATATCGTTATCCATAAATTAAAATTAAAAAACAGAGGGTTTTCACCTCTGTTTTTGTTTTTGTTAGTTTCTTGAAGGGAAAAGACCTTCTAAGCATATACTTGTATAAATCCCTAAATACGGACTTCTTAAGCTAAAAGGAATATTGTTTCCAACTATTGCTGTAGAACCACTTATGGTTGAAGTTATTCCTCCAATTTTTGTTGTAGTTGCAGCAGGTTCACTATAAATACTAGGAACGTCGCCAGCAGCCGCAAAAGAATTTCCTCCATTATCAGTTTCGTTCGAAATGGTTCCTCCAGTAATCGCGTTTGCATTTGTTGCTATATTTACCTGACCAGCAGCTGTACCTTGAATAATTTGGTGTGTATGTGCAGGCATGTTATTGATTGTAAGTGTCATGTTTTCTGTTCCTCCTATTTCACCCCAAGAAATGTTGTTTGTTCCTGGTCCTTGACCTGGATGTACAATAGAACGCCCTCTTAAGTCAGGAAGACCAAATGTACTTTGTCCATTTCCTCCGAAAGTTGTTCCCAACAATGCAAATAGCGCACTATTTTGCGCAATAGATAATATCTGTCCATTACAGAATGCCCATCCTCTTGGCGCATAAGAAAATGCAAATGCCTTTACGGCTCCCATGTATTCGTCCATAATTTTTTAAGTTTTAAAATAGTTAATTTTAGTTTTTGGTAGTATTTTACTACAATGCTAAATTACTTTATAACTAAATTGTGGGTACACGGGTTTTTACCTGTTTTTAGTAAAATGCTATTATTTAACATATTACTATAAAAAGATAGAAAAATTGCAAATTGTATGGCATAAAAAAAGGCGGTAATCAACTACCGCCTTTTTTGTCTTAAATCTAACTTGAGAAAGTTAAGCCTTTGTTTTTAAAACTGATATAAAGTTCCTGTCGTGCCGAACTTATCGTTTCTTCCGTTCGATAAATACTGCACCAAAACTTGATTAAAAGTTTATATTTTCCATCAGAAATTGAGCTGTAATATATTTGTGATGGTTTTGAATTGTTTACCAACGGAAGATTAGCAAGCGTTTCATTTACTACAGTATTAATTTCTTCTGGAATTGTTTCTCCATTAATTTCAAAAGTGATTTCAACCAATTTAAAATTGTCAGTGTACGTCCAGTTAGTGATATTTTGAGATAACAAGTTACCATTCGGAATAATGATTTCAGCGCCGTTTGGAGCATTAATTTTAGTGGTACGAAGTCCCATAGATTTGATTCGGCCAGATTCAGAACTAATTTCTACAACGTCGCCAACCTGAATTGGCTTATCAAAAATCAAAATAATTCCCGAAACAAAATTATTAACCACATTCTGAAGCCCAAGTCCGACACCGACACCTAAAGCTCCCAAAAGAATACTCAATTTATCTAATGGCATTCCAGAAGCTGCAACAGCAAGCAGATAACCGCTTATTAAAACAACCAATCGCGTAATAAGTAATTTAGAGTGCTGTCTTTTATTGATGTTCTCTTCGTTTTCATCGTCAATTTCGCCAAAGAAATAAGCAACATATTTCTGTAGTAAATGCGCCGCCCAAATAATAATAAAAAATAAAACAACATTACCTAATGTAAACGTAATGCTTCCAATGGTATTTGGATGACTTAATAACTTTGCTAAAGCACCGCGAAGTGATTCCCAGATGTTCAAATTTGAAGCAATTACAATCAGCCACATATAACTAATCGCAATAATAAAAGGCTTTTTCAAAGTATCTGATAAACTTTCGTAATCAAACATTTTTTCAATTCCTCTTTTTACTCTAGTCGTGTAGATTTGAAGCAAAATAATTTCCAAAATAATCTTCAAAAGCACACTTAAAGCAACAATTTGAGTAAGCGATATAAAAGCTGTAATGCTTAACATATTAGAGAGAGAAACTCTTCCGAATAAATTGTAAAGAATAGACAAGACATTCAAGCTAATAAAAATGATACTTGCCCATTTAAAAAAGCCTTTTATATAAAGTTCTTCTTTAAGTGTTTTAATCTGAACCAAACCGTAACGAATGCCTAAAACATTAATCGCTACAAAAGCAAAGCGCTGCAATAATCCGATTGTGATAAACAAGTCTAGGAAACAAAGGGCAAAGAATAATCCTAAAAGGAAAAGCCAATTTCTCATGGCAACTCCAGACCATTGATTCTTGAAAAGGAAGATTAAAACCCCAAGCAAGAAAAGTTGAATTAATTCTAAAAATAGGGCAGGAGCGTATAAATTGGTCACTACAGCAATGTTTAGTGCAATGACTAAAACAGGCAATAAAACCCCTCGATTTAAATATTTAAAGTTTAAAAGCTGTAGGTTTTCAGCATAACCGTTTGTATTAAGGTATTTGATATTTCGAGAAATGTACCAAAATAAAAGACCCATAAAGAAAAATAGCGTAATAAGTCCGCCAGCTTTGTAGCCTAAGTAATACGCAGCAACATTTTCTTCAATTATGATTTTTGCTTTTATATTGTGTGTTACTTTTTTCTTTGCTGCAGAATCGTTAATCTGCCATAAAGAAGGATATTCTTTATTGAAAATACTGATTCCAGATTTCTCCAGTTTTCCTTCAACGGCCACCAAAGCATTAGAGACAGAAATTTTTCGCTGTACAGTAAGTCGTTTTTTATTGTTTAAAGTAGTCTGGTTACTCGTCATTAAACTATCAGTGGCAAGATATCTTTTTCTAAGACTTCCGAATTCCTTCTGAAACTGTTTGCGACGAATAGTATCTTTTAATAAACTAATTAAAGTTTTGTCTTTACGTAGATCAATTACACGTTTTTTGATGTTCTCAAGATCCAGATTTTTAGCATTAATCGCTTTGTTCTGTTCTTCTAATTCTTGTTGGATTTCTTGTAGAACCAATCGGTACATTTGTTGATTGCGCACATTCGGATTTGCTCCTTTTAAACTAGCTAAGATTAAATCCAGCTTGCTTTCTGTACGTTTCATTTCGCCAAAAAGATGACGCGTATCTCCTGCAAAATCAATATCATTGTAGGCAGATTCTAATACTTCACTGGCTTTTTCAATGGCCATTAAATAATCGCTGTCTGTGGCTGTAGAGTCGTTAAATAGTCTTCCGCGGCTTTCTTTTTTAACGGTTTGTTGCTGTTGCGCGTAGTTAAACTGCGAAAATAATAGAAGTAAAAATAGAGCGGAAAAATAAAAAGTCTTTTTGCTAATAATCATAATTTAAGGGCTTATTTAGGGAGCCCAAATGTAATTTTTTTTGCAAGACTTTCAGTTAAGAAAAATGAAATTTAAATAAAGAAACCAATTTCATTTTGTGATGCTATTCTAGGTTTCGTGTAGCGATTTCTTCTTGAATTTCTTTAAGAAAATTAGAATTGACAATAAGAAAAGCCATAGATAAAGGAAAGACCATTAAAGAGAGAAATCCTTTTTTGAGGAAAATAAATACAATAAGGAGAAGTAATAAGATGGCAATTAGAATCAAAAGCTTAATGGTTGTTTTAATTTTCTTTTGCGTTTTTAATAACTCTTCGACACTCATTTCGCTTGGTTTCTTTGCTTTCATTTTATATTTTTACTTAGAATTAAAGCAAATTTTAATTAAAAAACGTTCGAAAACAAGAGGTCAATTTTTTTTGACTACCCACAATAATTATGGAAGAAATAGAAACTTGTCCAGCACAAAGACTCCTAAAAATGCTGTCGGGCAAATGGAAGGCAGAAATTTTTCGTTTGGCTACAGAATCGCCTTTACGTTTTAATAATTTGCTTCGCCAAATTCAGGGCTCAAATAAGCAATCTTTGGCTACAGCTTTAAAAGAATTGGAAGAAGAAGGTCTTTTAGAAAAGATAACGATCAAACTGAAACCGCTTCATATCGAGTATAATTTAACAGAAAAAGGAAAAGCTTTAATTCCTGTTTTTCAGCAATTGGAAGGGTTGGCATAAAATTTTTGTTTTTGTTTTAAAAGTAGAAAGATCCTCAAATACTACTCAGTGCTACCATAGCCAATGAAGTTCTCTGAGAATCATCTCCTACATCCAAAAAATAAAAACGTCAGCTAAAAAAAGCAAGACCGATTAGTCAATAAAGCTGAATTTATCTTCAAAAACTTGTCCAACTAACGGAATTGGTTTCTTTTGTTCGTTAGCTGCATTTATGATTCCGAAAATCCATAAAATAAAAATAACGTATCCAATGTAGCTCAAAAAGTAAAGCGCTGGAACGATCGTTACAATAATAGACAAAACAACATTTACGACTAAAGAAACCAGAAAAATTCCGAATCCTTGTTTTAAATGGTATCTCACCAAATCACTTTTAGGTGTTAAATCTTTACTTTTAACAAAAGCTATAATCCAACCAATAATAGTGACATAGCTAAGAATAGAAAGGGTTTTATTATTCATAGTTTAAGTTATTTATTGGGTCAAAAATAGAAACTAGGAATAGGCCTGAAATAGTTACTTTGTCTACTGTGCTTTTTGGTTGGTATTGGTTGTATTTAAATCGGTAAGAGGTAAAATGTGTTTTTTAAAAGATTAAATTTCCTCTTTCATTAATTTGAAAAATTGCTCCTTTTTTCCTCGCGAAATAGGCACAACCGATTTGTCATTCATATGAACCATTCCTTCGCGAGAATAACTTATAATGGAATTTACATTGATCAAATGCGACTGATGAATGCGAAAAAACATTGGAGGTTCCAGCAAATCTTCATAATTTTTTAAAGGTTTAGAAACCATAATTTTTCGGCCATCGGTCAAAAAGAAAGTGGTATAAGAACCCGAAGTTTCGCATCTTGTAATTTGTTCTAATTTAACTACATACATAGCCTCTTGCGTGGGCAATATAAGGCGGTCGGGAGTTTTGGTAAGGTTATTTTGCAATTCGCTTAATTGCTGTTTTTCTAAAACTCTTTCTTGCAAAAGCGAAATCCTTTCAATTGCAGTTCTAAGTTCGTCTGGATCAATTGGTTTTAGCAGATAATCTATAGCGCTGTATTTGAAAGCATTAATGGCGTGCTGTTCGTAAGCAGTTGTAAAAATAAGATGAAAAGAGTTGAAGGAAATTTGTTTTAGAACATCAAATCCAGTTCCGTTTTGAAGCATTATATCCATAAAAACCAAATCGGGCTGCATGCGGTCAATTAATTTTACAGCTTCTTCGACACTTTCCGCGTAAGCAATAATCTGAATTTCTTCTGGAGCAACCATTTCCAACATAATGGATAAAGCTTCGCGAATGCGTTGTTCGTCTTCTATAATGATTGTTTTGTACATTTTTTACAATATTGGAATATTAATAATAACAATGCAGCCCGTTTCTCCGTTGTCTGCATTGCGCTCTAAAACCTGAAAACCAGCATGCGGATGATCTTTTTGCATTTTTGCTAATCTTTCGTCAGTAATTGTTGTAGAAAGAGATTTATGATTTTCGTTTGTTTTCAATTTTCTCGAAGCTGTAAGTCCGATTCCGTTGTCTTTTATGGTGCAGATTAGATTTTTTTGTTCGGTCTGCTGTGAGAAATTAATCTGCAATAGACCTTTTTCTTCTTTTGGTTTTGGTTTTAATCCGTGTTCAACAGCATTTTCAATAAAAGGCTGAATCAAAAGTGGCGGAATAAGAATATCCTCTTCAACCGATTCGTCGCAAACAATCGCATATTCAAAACTATTATTCAGACGCAACTGCTGCAATTCGATGTAATTTTTTAAAGTACCAATTTCTTCTTCTAACGAAATGGTTTCCTTTCTCGATTGTTCTAGAATCTGGCGTGTGAGTTTGGCAAATTTATTCAAATAAGAAACCGCCGGAATCGTATCTTTCTGCAAAATCATACTCTGGATATTTCCCAAAGCATTAAAAATAAAATGCGGATCCATTTGAGAGCGCAATAATCTTCTTTCCAACGAGAGTCTGGTTGCAAGGTTTTCAATGGTTTCTTTTTCCATTAATTGCAGTTTCAACTCACTATTGGTTTGTTCTTGCTTTAAAATTTCCTCACGCTTTAAATAATAACGCTGTCTGAAATAGTAGGAACGAAACATAAAAACAAGTCCAAGCAAAAGAACTCCAGCAATTCCGTAGCCTAAAAGTTTATTTTGCTGCTCCAATTCATTTTCCAATTCAAGCTGTTTTATACGCTCCATTTTTTTGGAAGACTCAAATCTGGCATCTGCATTTTGCAAAAGCTTCTGAGTGGTTTCATTATACTTTAACTGATTGTATTTCGTAAACAAGGTATCGTAAGCATAATACGCTTCAAAATCATGACGTTTTGCCGAAACTTCTTTTAAGCAATTGTAAAAAGTAGCCAATAAATAATTATCGGTGTAAGGTAGGCTAAGCTGGTATTTTATGCCTTCAATAAAAAGCATTTCCGCTTTTACATAATTTCCTTTTTCGGTATAGTAGAAACCTTGAAGACCTATGGCGCTTCTGTAGATGATTTTAATATTGTATTTTTTGGCAATTGCAGTAGCTTTTTCAAGGTTGTCAAACAAGGCAGTTTCATTAATTGGTTTCGGCACCTTTAGAATATAGATCTGCCAGATTGATGTAAGCAATTCCGATATTGCTTTTGCTAATGATATCAAAAGATTCTTTTTCGGCAAGTGCCACTGTAGTTTTTAAAAAATCCAGAGTCTTTTGCCAATCTTTCTCTGTTCCAGATTCGAGTTTATCGGTCAAATATCCTCCGTAAGCCAATCTTGCATACAGTTTACTTTCTGGATCTTTTGCTTTATAAGCATGTTCGAGAGCCTCTTGCGCATATTTATGAACCTTTTCTGGCGATGCTGGAGAAAATAGATACGATATGTCGGACGCAATTTTAGCACACTGATCATGAGCATTTATTTTTGAGAAAAGCGTATACGAATGCAATAAATGATCGATGGCCTGAGGTTTGTCGTCTATATAAGACTTTAAATTTCCCATTGCCAGAGAAGCAAAAGCTTTAACTCTTATTTTGTTGCTTTTTTGAGCTAAAATATAAGCAGTATCTGCATAACGAGTAAATTCTTTTAAATGCAATAAACGTCTTTGTGTAAGAGCGAGATACGAATAACAAATAACTTCATCGTCGATATTCTTTTTTTTCTTGGCTAAAGTAAGAGCTTGCTGCTGAATTTTTTTACTGGCAGATGAATCAGAAAAACGTTTGGAATAGCCATAGGATGCAATCTTTTCGACAGCCGAAATTTGTGCATTTATAGGGGCAATGAAAACCAAAAAAAGAAACGAGAACAACCATTTCGTTTTCCTGTTTTTGATCTGATTTAAAGTAGTTTTTTCGTGCATATATTGTGGTAATTAAGGCCAAAGTACAAATTGAAAATAGACTGACCAAAAAAATCACCCCTCAAATTTGACAAGAAATTCCCTTGTAAAGTCTCTGTGTAGAAGTGGTTAAAGAGCGCTTTTTCTCGATACTGGTATAGAATTACCAAATAAAAATCTAAAGCATCCATTTGCCAATTTCGAATTGTGGCAAGTTGATCTTCGTAGTAATCTTGCTGTTATAAATTATTTTTAAAACTATAAAATTATGAATAAGAATTTTTTTACATTATTAGTAGTAGCTTGCCTTTTTATATCATCATTAAGTTATGGGCAAGAAGACAGACGCATTAAAATAGAAATCGCTTTGAAAGATGGTAACAAAACGACAAAAGCGGTATTGCGATCTGCTACATTTTCTTTTACAAAATCTACTGTCAGCGGAACAGAATCGGAGGTAAAAAACAATTATTATTTTTCTCTTGATTTTGAAAAACAAGATATTGCTTTGCTGGCAGTTTTAATGAAAAATAAAGCAGGAGTTGATGGTCAAATTACCATGACCGATATATTTGGAAAGCTTCCTACGAGAAAATTTGATTTTACAAAAGGAAGAGTAGATTCTTTAAGCGATCAATTAACGGCCGACTATACGAGCGCTTACATCTCACTTCTTTGTGATTCTCTGATTATTGATGGCGTTAAAATTGAGTAGAGAAATGAATGAACTGAAGAAATTCACAAAAGAAGGAAATCTGTATGTCATGAAAAGGCAATACGGCTTTGGACTAATTGTGGTACTCGGAATGATTGCTTTTACTATTGGAGGCATTTATTATAAAAATAATGCAGTAATTGGCATTTTTGGAGTCTTGGCTGTTTTATGCTTTATTTCGGTTTGGCAGGAAGGATTTAGTATTGATCTGGACAGAAAGGAGTTTAGAATAAAAAACGGATTGGTTAATAAACCCGTTCTGATTCCGATTGCTGATTTTCTCAATTTTGAAGTGGTCAAAGTCAGACATAATTTTATCACAACAAACGTTTGCTTAAATCTTTATTACAGAAAAGATAACAAGGAGAAATGCACTGGAATTGCACAAGGTTTTACAGCTAGATCCATGCAGAATTTGATTAATGAAATTAATGAAATTTTAGATGAACATTCGAGAAAGATATAACATCGAAGAAACGCTGTATTCTTTTTCATTTAATCCGCAAAAACCATCAGTAAATCAATCATGGTGGTTTTTGGCTGGAATAACGACAGGAGTAATAGCTTTACTATTGTTTTTTAATGATCTAGGAGAAGAAATGCGTTGGGTGATTGGTACATTCTTAGCATACTTTTTGATTCATTTTTTATATGATATTCAAATAGCTTCTAAAATTCGGTTTACGTTGGATGCTCGTAGTAATGCCGTTTATAAAACAAGTCCGTTACTTTCAAAAAAGAAAATAATGAATCTGGATGAAGCCATAACTTTTGTTCAATCAGAAATGGGAAGCTGGCATTATGCTTTAGGAGCAAAGAAAAGCCAGTTTATTAAGAGTTATAGAATTAGTGAAGGATTTAGTTCAGGGAGAAAAAGCGACGAAAGGCAAGATGCGTACGAGAATTTTATTCTAGTAAAAATCGGTAAGCTTCAAGAAAATGTAAATTCCAATCGCAATAATTAATTAGATAAGACGTGACTTTTTTTTCACGCAGACTAAAAGGTTAGGGCAGATGCTAATGCTGCAGACTAAAAATATCTATTAAATTATCTCTAGTGAGAGCTATAGATAATTCAATAGATACTTTAGATTTTCTTTTTTATAATACTGTAAATAAATTAAATAGATTGTTTCAATTGTTTTTGTTTATCAAAATAATTTCATCTCCAGCAATAGCAAAAACGGTATGTTCGGGTTCAGGTTTCATGATAAATTTCCCAGTAAATTCTCCAAAAGCAGGCAGTATCATTTGATTGCTTTTTTGAAAAAAACAACGTAGTTTCAAGCTTTGAAGCCCCAATCCGCGGAGGATTATTCCAGGATGTATATGTCCTGAGAAATTGAAAAAATTTTCTTTTTCTTTAGGATGATGGGTGAAGAGAAAATGATCAATCTCAAGAGAATCTATGACAAGAATTCCAATTTGGTAATAATGTTTTTGGTCTATTATATCATGATTTCCTGCAATCAAATAAGTTTCTTGATTATGATTGGAAATCCATTCTTCAAATAAATCCCATTCAGCATTTTTTGCGCTGTGAAATAGATCTCCCAAAAAAATGATTTTTTCAGGTAGAAAATAATCCAAAACTTCTGTGATTTTTCTAAAATTTTCAGAAATGGCATTTTGCGGAATAGCAATTCCGTGTTTTCTAAAATGTGTTACTTTTCCCAAATGCACATCAGAAATAATGACTGTTTTTTGCTTTTCCCAAAAAACAGCACCGCTTGAATGAAGTGTAAAGGTTTCGTTTTGTATTTGAATATTCATAAAGATCTATTTCATATAAGATGCAGTCATTTTCTGAATTCTTTCAGCCAAAGTTTCGCTCGAAAGTTTTTCTCTCAATCGATCAGTAATTAAAGGAAAACTAAAAGGCGTTGGTTTCAAACATTGCTTCCAGATTATTTTTTGATTTGCAATTCGTTCCAAAGCCAGAATCAAACGTCCTTCTTCCAATTGATGTTCAAAGGTTTCACGATACGCTTGATGCAATAATAAATTATCAGGTTCAAAGTCTCTAAATACTTCAAAAAGCAGTTGCGAACCGCTTTGCAAATGTTTAGTCTTAACCATTTTTCCTGGAAAACCGGTAAAGACTAATCCAGAAATTACGGCAATATCTCTAAACTTTCTTCGCGCCATTTCGGTCGAATTTAAACTTTTCTGCAAATCGTGATGCACATATTCGGTTGAAAATAGATTATTGTCTAAAACGGCTTCGATGTCAATTTCCTGATCCGAAAGCAATTCAAAACCATAATCATTATAAGCCAAAGAAAATGTGATCGACTGCAATAAACTTATTCTAAACGCCAACAAACTGGCTAAAGCTTCATGAACAAAACGTCCTTCAAAAGGATAAAAAATCGCATGAAATCCTTCTCGAGTTTTGAAGGTTTCAATTAAAAATTCATCTGAACTGGGCACGATTGATTCTTTGCGCTGTCTTTTAAATAAAGGCTGTAAAGCTTTTAATTCTGGCGAAAGATTATCGGTATTGGCGCGATATAATTCCTGACGAAGCAATTCACTCATTTGAGAAGAAAGAGCCAAACGTCCACCCATCCAACTAGCAATTTTAGATTCTTTCTTCGGACTCGCTTTTTTTACCAAAACCTGCATATTTCTGATTTTGAATAATTCCAGTTTTTTTCCTGCGAAAATAAAAGTGTCGCCAGGTTTTAATTTCGAAATAAACCATTCTTCAATCGTGCCGATATAACCGCCGCTGAGATATTTTACATTCATAACGGCATCGCCAACAATTGTTCCAATCTGCATTCTGTGATGCATGGCAATCATTCTGCTGTTTATTTTGTAACAGCCGTTTTCGTCAATTTCCACTTTTTTAAATTCGTCATAAGCATGAAGACTTTGGCTTCCTTGCGTAATGAAATTTAAAATCCAGTTCCAATTTTCAGTCGTAACGGTTTGATAACTAAAAGTTCCCTGAATTTCTTTAAAAATTTCGTTTGGATAAAATCCGTCAGAAACTGCCAACGTATTAAGATATTGAACCAAAACATCCCAGCTGTTTAAATACGGAACACGATCTTCAATAACACTATTTTCAACTGCTTTTTTTAGTGCCGAAGCCTCGATTAATTCAATGGCATGAGTGGCAAGAAAATAAATAACACTTTCTTTTCCAGGCTGATGTCCGCTTCGTCCGGCACGCTGCATAAAACGGGCAACGCCTTTTGGCACCTCCAACCTGAATAATTGATTCGACAGGAGCAAAGTCAACTCCTAAATCTAAACTAGAAGTGCAGACTACGACTTTTAATTCTTCATTCCGAATAGCATTTTCTACCCAAAGTCTGGTTTCTCTGTCAATGCTTCCATGATGCATCGCCATTTCGCCAGCAAATTCAGGATATTTTTCTAATAATCTCTGATACCATATTTCGCAAGCCGAACGAACATTGGTAAAAATAAGGGTCGTTTTACTGGCTTTTATAATTTTTGCCGCTTCATCAATCAGATGCAAACCCATATGTCCGCGCCACGGATACGTGTCCATTTTCTCTGGAATTATGGAAATGACTTTTATTTTCTTGTTAATTACCGCTTTGATTAAAACAGAATTATTATACGCTTCAGAATCTACTCCAAGCAAAACTTCCTGCGCTTGCTGTAGATTACCAATTGTGGCTGAGATTCCCCAAATACGAATATTTTTCGCGATAGTTTTCAATCTTGACAAACCTAATTCTATTTGCACGCCACGTTTGGTTCCGAGTAATTCGTGCCATTCGTCAATTACGATTGAACTGCAATTTTTAAAAATATTAGCATACCCTTTTGTTGCTAAAAGTAGTTGCAGACTTTCGGGAGTTGTAATGAGCAAATCGGGCATTTTGTTTTTTTGCTTGGCACGTTCTGCAGAAGACGTATCTCCGGAACGAATTCCAACTGTCATTGGAATATCTAAATCTGTAAGCACTCTTTCTGCCGCTTGTTTAATTTCAACAGATAAAGACCGTAGAGGCGTAATCCAAATTGCTTTTAATCCTGAGTTATGTTTATTTTTGTAATTCGGATTTTCTTTGATGTAGTTTAAAATGATGGGAAGCCAAAGCGCATAGGTTTTTCCGCTTCCTGTTGGAGCATTTAGCAAGCCATTTTTGCCCTGTAAAAAAGCAGTCCAAGTCTGGGTCTGAAACGGAAAAGGTTTCCATCCCTGACTTTCAAACCATTCGCTGGCGATCTTAAATAACTGCTCTCTATTCATCTATAAAATCATATTTTTTAAATCTTCGATTGAATTGGCTTCTTCAATTTTTTTATCGTGTCGCCATCTTAAAATTCGTGGAAAACGGGTTGCCACTCCGCTTTTATGTCTTTTGGAAAGTGCAATTCCTTCAAAACCAATCTCAAAAACCAATTTTGGCGTAACGCTTCTTACGGGACCAAATCTTTCTAAAGTATTTTTTTTGATGAAATCATCGACCATTCTAAATTCCGCATCAGTTAAACCGGAATACGCTTTCGCGAAAGTGACGAGTTCACGTTTGTTGTTTTCATTTTCGTGCCAAAGGGCAAAAGTATAATCGGTAAATAGATTGGATCGTCTTCCGTGACCGCGCATAGCGTAGGTGAGAACAGCATCAATCGTTAAAGGTTCAATTTTCCATTTCCACCAATCTCCTTTTTTTCTTCCAACTAAATAGGGAGAATCTTTTCGTTTCAGCATTAAACCTTCGCTTTTCATTTCGCGCGATTTTAATCTTTCATTTGTGACCTCTTCCCAAGTCGAAAAATGAATTCTTTCTGAAAGCTGTAGCGGAATCTCTTTTCCAATCAAAGTCGTAAATAATTCTTCTAATATGGTTCGGCGTTCTTCGTAAGGAAGATTGCGAATATCTTTTCCCTGCCATTCCAATAAATCGTAAGCTTTAATGATAACAGGCGTATTTTTTAAAACAGAAGCCGATACATTTTTACGGCCAATTCGGGTTTGCAGATCATTAAATGTCCCAATTTGATTGTCTATGAAAGGAAGAATTTCGCCGTCTATAACTGTTCCGTCGGGAATATTGCCAATGAAAGATTGAAATTCAGGATATTTATCGGTTACCAATTCTTCGCCACGACTCCAGACATAAATTTCGTTATCGCGAATAATAGTTTGAGATCGAATTCCGTCCCATTTATGTTCGGCGCTCCAATCTTCAGGATTGCCAAGATTTTCAAGTTCGCCTTCAATTGGATAAGCCAAATAAAACGGATAAGGTTTTGATAAATAATCGCTGCTTCTTTCGTCCAAAATCAATTCTTGAAACGTAATCGTATTTGGATTCCAGTCGCCCATTAATTTATAAGCAAGTGTGTCTTCATCAATATTTTCGGCTTTAGAAAGTGCTCGAGTCATTAACTTTTGACTTAAACCAATTCTGAAACTTCCTGTGATTAATTTAGTGAAAACGAATCGTTCATAGTAATTTAAATTCAGCCAATTGGTTTGCAGATATTCTTTTTTCTCTAAATCTGTTTTCTTTTTTAAAGCAATGATTTCTTGTAGAAATTCAGTCAAACTTTTATCAGAATGTTCTTTTGTGGTTGGAATAACCAAAGCAATCGTTTCGGCCAAATCACCCACAATATGATAGCTTTCTTCAAACAACCAAAGCGGAATATTAGCCAATTCGTTTGCCCATAAACGCAATAAAGTCGTATTAACGGGACGGGGAGGGCGACGATGCGAAAGAATAGCGATTGTCCACACTTTATCTTCGTCGTTTGCTTTTAGGAAATAATTCGTCAGCGCATCAACTTTTACCGATGTTTTATTAGAACTGTCTAAGGTTTTTATAAGTTCGGCAAAGTTTTTCATTTAATTATAAATTTTGAGTTATGGGTTATAGGTTATAGGTTATAGGTTATAGGTTATAGGTTATAGGTTATAGGTTATAGGTTGGAGTTAGACATCGAATAACATTTAACTCTTAACGTTTAACTCCTAACTCTTAACCTATCTAACTTTCCTCTGTGTCATTTGTTTCTCCTTCGTATTGTGTGTTGGCTGTTCGGGCATCGTAACCTAATTCTCTTAGATATCTTGAGAAAATATCTGAATAGCCATGAGTGCAGATGACTCTTTCTGCGCCTGTTGCTTTTATGCTTTCCAATAAACCGGTCCAATCGCAGTGATCGCTTAAGACAAATCCGCGGTCAACGGCACGTCTGCGTCTTGCACCTCGAAAAGCCATCCAACCGCTAGCTGTTCCTGTTACAAAAGGAGTCATTTTTCTAATCCACGTGCTTCCATGTGCGCTTGGCGGAGCAATTACAATATTGCCTAATAAATCTTCTTTTTTAGTTTCGGCAGTTACTCGTATAGTTGGGGGCAAATCAATCATAGGGCGCACGATATTGGTCATATTTTCTATTGCGCCATGCGTGTAGATCTGTCCAATACTTGTGTCAAGATTTTTTAATAATCGTTGTGCTTTTCCTAAAGAATATCCAAAGAGGACAGAGGTTTTTCCTTCTGCACGATTCTCCGCCCACCAATTATTAATTTCAGTCATAACATCTGCTTGCGGTTCCCATTTAAAAGCGGGTAGTCCGAAAGTACATTCGGTTATAAAGGAATGGCATTTGACGACTTCGTATGGAACTGAAATTCCGTCGTCTTCTGTTTTATAATCGCCTGTAAAAACCCAGATTTCGCCTTTGTATTCCACTCTAATTTGTGCTGAACCAATAATATGTCCTGCTGGATGAAAAGAGAATTTTACGCCATTTATAGTAAAAGTTTCATTCCAGTTTTTGCCCGAAACATTAATGTCTCCCAAACGATGTTTTATAATTGGAATATTAGAATAGTGTGTAATATAATTTTGGTGTCCCCATCTTGCATGATCAGAGTGGCCATGTGTAATAATAGCATTGGTTACCGGCCGCCACGGATTGAGATAAACATCGGCCTGCTGGCAGTAGATTCCTTTGTCGTTAAATTGTAATAATGGCGGATTCATTTTTTTGACTAGATCATTAGAAAATTTGATAATTAGATAATTGTTTTTTAGGAGCTTGCTGCTATTATTAGATAGGCGATAAGCGAAATGCTCAATACAAACAGCATCATTGTAATAAAGGTAAGCATTGCGGTCGAATATTGATACTTTCCTTTTTTTAATAGTTTGATAGTGTGAATGTAGCGTAAGTATGATAGCAAAATAGTCAATGCTCCAGCAATTAATAAACCAATACCTAAATAGATGGTAAAGTTACTATTGGGCGGGACAGTTTCTGCTAAATGTTTAGCGGGAACATGTTTTAGAAATAAGGAAAATTTTACTGCTACAAATCCGAAAACCATGATCCCAATTCCAGTGCGAAGCCATGCTAATAAAGTTCTTTCATTAGACAAATATTCATTCATAGCTTCCTGATCATTTTTTGGCGACATATCTGTTTTAAGATTTTTTAGTATTCAAAATTTGTATAAGGTGGACAGTTATATTTGTCATCCTCATTATCTAGATTGTAGCTGTCATAAGGATTTGATTCGTTATAGGAAGGAAAAGTATTGTCCTCAGCCAGATTTAGTCCGCTCTCTACGATTTCGTAACAACCATCAGAAAAATGATCGCATTGATTTCTATAATTGGTATCATGATTTTGCCCTGAAGTAAACTCTTCATCCAAAGCTTCATTTTCATGTGCAGTATCAATATGATCAGGTTTTCTGCACTTAAGATTGTTTAATCTTGCAATTTTTAGGTTGTCAGTATCTGTTCTCATAACTACTATTTTTAAGTTGTAATTTTCGACTTTTGATATATACAAATTTGAAAATTAGCTACTTGAAAAAATTATAAGATTTGAATTTAATTTTACATGATTCGTTTCTGTAAAATTTTGCCTTAATTTTTATTTTATAAAATTCAATTATAATTCTGTAAAATAAGCACTTAGGTATTTCGCAACTTTGTATATATTAATAATTTTAAAAATTATAACATTATGGAAACTTCAAGAAAAGATTCGAAATCTGGAATGAAAGATTCTGGAAAAACTCAAAAATCAACATCTGGTTCTAGAGCAAAAAGCACTACAACAAAATCAACAGATTCAAAAGGTAGAGCTGGACATTAATTTTTTTAGTTTTCTAAGTAGAACTAAATAATAAAAGCGTGCTGTTTAAATATAGACAGCACGCTTTTACGTTTTATTAAGCATAAAGTTTTATTTTAAAACTTCCTGAATTGTTTTTACAAAAGTCTCAATAGGCTGAGCGCCCGAAACGGCATATTTGCGATCAAATACAAAGAAAGGAACTCCTTGAACTCCAATTTCGGCTGCTTCTTTAATATCTGATTGTACCTCTTTAACAAATAAATCTTCGCTTTCTAGAACTTCTCTAATTTCATTTTCTTCTAAACCGGCCTGCATTCCTAATTTAATCAAGGTTTGACCATTGTTTAAATCTTCTCCATCAGTAAAATAAGCCTTAAAGAATATTTCTTCCATTCGATCGCCCATATTTTTGGTTTTGGCCAATTGAATGATTCTATGAGCATTTAAGGAATTAGAGATTACCGCTTTGTCGAAATTATAATCTAAACCAACACTTTTAGCACGTTCTGCGACACCTTTGTGCATTTCTTTAGATTGTTCAATAGACATGCCTTTTCTTTCTGCTAAGAACGTGTAAACATCCATGTCTGGTTGTGATGTGATTGTTGGATCAAGCTGAAAACTTTTCCATTCAATTTCAAATTCGTCATTAGGAAATACTGCAAGCGCAGTTTCCAACTGTCTTTTTCCGATATAACAAAACGGACACATGATGTCCGACCAAATTTCTATTTTCATTTTACAAAGATATAGAAAATTGTTGTTTCAGGTTTCATGTCTTAGGTTTCATGTTGATATGCTATGCGTTTTTCTAACCGCAAAGTGCGCTAACATTTTACGCAAAGTTCGCTAAGGTTTTTGTTTAGGATTGTTTTGGAACGCAAAGTGCACAAAGGTTTTACGCAAAGTTCGCTAAGGTTTTTGTTTAGGATTGTTTTAGAACGCAGAGTACACAAAGATTTTACGCAAAGTTTGCTAAGTTTTATGTTTATTTTTTTTTAGAATGCTAAGCACACAAAGCTTTGCGAACTTTTATTCTTTATAAAGACCTAGAGAAAAGAAAACTTAGCAAACTTTGCGTAAAATCTTAGCGCACTTTGCGGTAAAAATTAAAGACAAAGCATATCAACTTGAAACCTGAGACTTGAAACCTGAAACAAAATAAAAAACCGCAACTCTTTATAGGAATTGCGGTTTCTAGGTATAAAAAATGGTTGGTTAATAGCGATATCTTTTTTTTTACAATGATAGATCTTTTATTTAAAACTAAAAAATATCCCTGTAACAGAAAGAAACTTTAATGTTAACTATTTAACATTACAGGCATTACAAGCATTGTTACTGTTTCTCCTTCTTCTAAACCATCAACTGGTGTTAAAATACCAGCTCTGTTTGGTAAAGACATTTCAAGCATGATCATGTCAGACTGCAGGTTTGTTAGCATTTCTGTTAAGAAACGAGAGTTGAAACCAATTTGTAAATCATCACCTTGATAATCACAAGTCAATCTTTCTTCTGCTTTGTTTGAATAATCGATGTCTTCTGCAGATACGTTTAATTCTGCTCCAGCAATTTTCAAACGAATCTGGTGTGTAGTTTTGTTAGAGAAAATCGCAACACGACGAACAGAGCTTAAGAATAAAGAACGGTCAATCATTAATTTGTTTGGATTCTCTTTCGGAATTACCGCTTCGTAGTTTGGATATTTCCCGTCGATTAAACGACACATTAAGATATAATTGTCAAATGAGAAAGTCGCATTTGAATCGTTGTATTCAATTTTTACTTCAGCATCAGAAGTTCCTAAAATACTTTTTAAAATGTTTAAAGGTTTTTTAGGCATGATAAAATCTGCAACTTGAGACGCTTTAACGTCTGTACGAGAGTATTTTACCAATTTGTGAGCATCTGTTGCTACGAAGATTAATCCTTCTGGTGAAAACTGAAAGAATACTCCAGACATTACCGGACGTAAATCATCGTTTCCTGCTGCGAAGATAGTTTTGCTTACCGCAGTTGCTAAAACCTCTGCAGGAACAAGTGTTACAGATGGATCTTCAAGACTTACTGCTTTAGGGAATTCTTCTCCTGCAGCATAAGCCAAGGCATATTTACCAGAATTAGAGCTAATCTCAACTGTGTTATTGTCTTCAACAGTAAAAGTTAACGGCTGCTCAGGGAAAGTTTTTAAAATTTCAAGCAAAAGTTTCGCTGGAACAGCTACACTTCCTTTGCTTGTAGAATCGATTGATAATGTAGCCGACATAGTCGTTTCAAGATCTGAAGCTGAAACGGTCAACTCATTATTGTTTAGTTCAAACAAAAAGTTGTCTAAAATTGGCAACGTATTGTTGCTATTGATTACACTACCTAAAACTTGTAATTGTTTTAATAAGTACGAACTCGATACTATAAATTTCATCTGTTTTATTTTATTTTTTGATGGATGCTTTAGCAAATAAAGGGCTAAATATACGGATTACAAATATATCTTAAACTATCTAAAGTATTACATTTTTTTATTAACATCTATTTGCTGTATTTTCTTTTTCTTACAAAAGTAAATACAAGTCCGAAAACCAATAAAATTAGAATTGGAACTCCGATAGTTATGAATTGAGTAAAGGTATAGTTTTCGTAAACTTTTTCTTTGTCTAATAAAGGCAGTTCTACATCTTTACTTCTAATGTTAATAAGTCCAGTATCGTCTAAAAGATAATTGATACAATTCATTACGAAGTCTTTATTATCATATAGATTTCCTGTTCTCTGGTCGTAACCTAACTCAACTGGCATCATGTTTTTGTCCAATTGATTTCTGGCAATATCTCCGTCAGCAACAACAATCATTTTATTTGGTTTTCCTTGTGCTGTAAAAGAATTGTCTTTAAAAGGCAATACTCTGTTTTCAAAAGCAGAATGAAAAGAGCCTTCTAATAAAACAGCAAGGGGTTTATTTCCTTTATTCAAATAATCCTGCGGAGTTGTTTTTTCGGTAACCATGTTCAGGTTAACTTCTACAGGAGAACCAATTGTTTTAGAATATTGAGAAGATTGCAATAAAACGGTTTTCTTGATTCCGTTTTTCAAAGTGTCAATCGGATTTGCGAAATCGAATTTAATTCCGCCCAGATTTTTAACGATAGGATGTTGGCTCATTGGAAAAACCTGTGGAGCAAATTTCCAGATAAAATCCTGATATTGTGTAGCGCTTCCTTGTTCGCCAGTAGCCAATTTTATCGGAGTTCCTTGTTCGTCTTTAATTAAATCAGGATTAATTCTGAATCCGTATTTAAAGAACATATCGTTTAGATTTAAATCTCTTGGATAGGCCAGAGTTGCGCCCATATCATTATACAAACTATCCATATCGGCAGCCACTTGGTCAATTAGCCAAAGCGTTTTTCCGCCGTTCATGATAAACTGATCCAGAACCTCTTTTTCTTCGTCAGAGAATTTTTCTGTTGGTTTAGAAATAATGGCTAAATCGTATTTTTTAAGTTCTCTTAAAGTTCCATTCGGATTTTTAGCAACTGAATCTAATGTGAAAGCTGCCTATAAGATAACTTTCGTGAATCTGCTTCAACATGTTGGCAATATGCCTTTCTTTCAATTCGCCATTTCCTTTTATGATCGCAACTTTTTTCTGTTTGTCTTTTGTGATTTTATTGATAGCATCAGCAATAGAATATTCTAAATGCTGAATTGATCCGATTACTTTCTGAGTAGTAGAAGCTCCCATTATATTTTTCAATAAAGGAATATTAACTTCTTTGTTATTATAAACTGCAACTGCCCAAGGAAAAACCATTGCTTGAGATTGTTTTCCTTTGTCGTCAACTGTAATGTTTATTGGAGTTAATCCTTTTTGGAAAAGCGATTTTGTCAATTCATCACTTTCTTCTTCATTTTCTAGCGGATCAACAAATTCAAAAACAATATTGCTGTTATAGGCTTGAAATTCTTCTAATAGCTGTTTGGTTTCTTGCTGCAAACGTCTAAAATCTGCAGGAAGATCGCCAGCCATATAAATTTTTATAGAAAGCGGATTTTTAACTTGTTTTACAATCCCTAACGAAGTTGGTGATAAGGTATAACGTTGGTCTTTTGTTAAATCAAAACGATGAAAAAAGATTGTTCCGAGAACATTTAGAACAACTAAAATAAAAATAGTGATGCCTAATGTCTTTAAATTTTGCTTTGTAGATAGTTTCATTAGGCTTTAAAAGATTTTAATTGGTAAACAGTAAAAGACAAGAAAGCAATAGCAATGCTTAAGAAATAAATAATATCTCGAGTATCGATAACGCCACGGCTCATACTTTTAAAATGATTCTGCATTCCTAAAACCGAAATAAAATTGTTTGAACCAGGTATTAAAGTGGCCAGCCCTTCGAAACCAAAATAAAAGAAAAAGCATAGGAAAACGGCAACAATAAAAGCCACAATCTGATTTTCGGAAAGGGTAGAAGTGAAGATTCCGATTGCGGAATAAGAAGCAATTAGAAACAACAGTCCGAAGTAAGAACCAATTGTACTTCCCATATCAATATTGCCTTCTGGCGAACCTAAATCTGAAATTACTTTTACGTAAATTAAGGTTGGAATAATCGCTAAAATGATCAACAAAAATGAACCAAAGAATTTACCATTTACAACTTCCCAAATTGATAAAGGTTTTGTCAAAAGTAATTCTAAAGTTCCTTGTTTTTTTTCGTCAGAGAAACTTCTCATGGTCACGGCTGGAATCAAGAAAATTAAAATCCATGGCGCCAAAGTGAAAAACGGAGTTAAATCGGCATAACCAGTATTTAGAATATTGTAATCTCCTTCAAATACCCATAAAAAGAGTCCGTTGCTGATTAAGAAAATCGCAATGACCAAGTAGCCAATAGGAGAACCAAAAAAGGATTTTATTTCTCTTAGAATTATAGACTTCATATATTTTGTTTCAAGTTTTTTCTAACCGCAAAGAACGCAAAGTTTTACGCAATGTTCGCAAAGTTTTTGCTGAAAGCTTTGCGAACTTAGCGTTTTTATAAAGCTTGTTAAGAAAAAAACTTGCGTTCTTTGCGGTTAGATATCATTTTAATTTAAACTCACCAATTTATCAACGCTCCATGCTTCTGGTTTAGCATTGAATAGTTTTTTTTGTAAAATCCCAAACGGTATTAAATAGTTCAGAGTTTCTGTAATTTTCTAAATCTTCTTCGGTTTCCCAATAACTGTAGGTAAAAAAGACGCATTTATCATTTTTGTCCTGATACAATTCTAAAAAACGATTTCCTTCTGCGTTTCGTATTTTCTCTTTCACCGATTCAAAATTCTCGAGAAAATCTGGGATTTTTTCTTCGTGAAAACTCATTTTTACTATTCGAACAAACATGTATTCAATTTTAGATTTTAGACTGTTGATTTTAGATTTTTTGAATTGCCTAAAGTCTTACAGGTGCGCAAAAATACCAAATTTGATTGTTGTTTTAAATAAAAATTGAAATATTATAAATGTCGATTTTTAAATTCTATTTTGACAGTATTTTCAAACATAGCCCGTGGTTTCAACCACGGGAAACGTTGAGTGATATGCGTTGTGTCCCCGTGGTTGAAACCACGGGCTATATTTAATATTAAAAACAATAAAAAATCTGCTCAATCAGCAAAATCTGCGAGAGAATTAATCTAAAATCTGAATTCTAAAATCTAAAAATTAGTTTACGAGAATTTAATCGTAATCACATCACGATAATTTAATCCAAGGAGACTATTTGCAGAACCTACTTTAGAAGGATTGCTTCTAAAAATAGCAATTTCAAGAAAACCTGCTTCATTAAAAATCGCCAGTTTTTCTCCTTCATACGTTTTAATCGGATATTTATCTGAAGTTGCGATAGCCGAATAATTGGGCAGAATGGTTTTGATGCTTTTTGGACTCATCACAATTTCGTACGGACGTCCGCGTGAAATTTCTAAGAATTGTTTTTTAGAAATATTCGTTACCACGTTTCCAAAATGATCAATATAAATAATGTTTCCTTTTATAGAATTTCCGTCGTCGGCTACAAGAGCCTGTAATTCGGTAGCTTCTTTAATAGCCGAAATTTCTTTTCCTATAACATTCAATAAACCGCCTCTAGATAAGTGAGAAGCCACTTGAATAAAAATATCCAAATCGGTAGCTTCAATTGGGAAGCGATCATGGATATTAATTGCCACAATTTTCTGCGGAACGATTTTTTGCGTCAGCATGCTCAAGATTCCGTTATCGGCACAAATAAAATAATGATCGTTCCACTGCATAGCAATGTGCTGGTTTTCTTTATTGCGCTCAATATCAACGCCAATAAGGTGAACCGTTCCTTTTGGAAAGCTCAAATAAGCGGCTCCAATAATATAACTTGCTTCGGCAGTATTAAAGGGATCAATGTCATGAGAAATGTCAATGATTTGAACTTCTGGATTTTCAGAAAGTATTTTACCCTTCAGCGACCCCACAAAGTGATCTTTCAAGCCGTAGTCTGTAGTAAGGGTAATTATTGACATAATTTTGTTTATAACTATTGATAGTATTTAAATCTAAATTTCATTAAATTTGAGAAATGCAAAGCTAATAATAGTAAACACAAATTGAAAGAAAGAAAAGACAATTTGTAATTTTTAAAGCATTTGCAAGTTACAATATTCAGTAACACGGATTTAAGTTTATTTTGATAAAACTGAAAACCGCCACTGAATACGGTGATTAAAAAAAGACCCGACAACCACTAAATATTAAAAGGAATTTTTAATTTAAAACTACTTCATTTGAACGAAAGAATAATCGAGCTAGTAGATATTGCACCAAAAGAATTTTGGGGCGCACAGGACAGCCATTTAGAAATCATTAAAAAGTATTACCCGAAGCTTAAAATCGTAGCACGAGGGACAACTTTAAAGGCATTTGGCGAAAAAGAAGTTTTAGACGAATTCGAAAAAAGATTTCAAAGATTAATGCTTCATTTTACGCGTTATAATAATATTGATGACAATGTAATTGAACGTGTAATAATGAGTGATGGTCAAGAAGAAAAAAGAGCTTATGATCATGATAAAATCTTAGTTCATGGTGTTGGCGGTAAGATTATCAAAGCAATGACACCAAATCAGCAATTGCTGGTTGATACGATTAAGAAAAACGATATGGTCTTTGCTATTGGTCCTGCTGGAACCGGAAAAACATATACCGGTGTCGCTATGGCGGTTAAAATGCTAAAAGATAAAGAGGTAAAAAGGATCATTCTGACGCGTCCAGCGGTTGAAGCGGGAGAAAATCTCGGATTTCTTCCTGGGGATATGAAAGAAAAACTAAATCCTTACATGCAACCATTATATGATGCATTGCGTGACATGCTTCCAAATGAAAAATTAGAGGATTATATTTTGAAAGGAATAATTCAGATTGCGCCACTTGCGTTTATGCGCGGACGTACGCTTGACAATGCCTTTGTAATCCTTGACGAAGCACAAAACACCACACATTCACAGATGAAAATGTTTTTAACCCGTATGGGAAAAAACGCCAAATTTATGATTACGGGTGATCCAGGACAGGTCGATTTACCAAGAAGAACTATTTCTGGTCTTAAAGAAGCTATTTTGGTTCTAAAAGACATAGAGGGTATCGGAATTATTTATTTGGATGATAAAGATATCGTTCGCCACAGATTGGTTAAAAAGGTGATTGACGCTTATAAACAAATCGAAAATCACGATTAATAATTATTGTAGTGAAATGTTAAATGTAAATCGTGAATTGTGTTTTAACATTTATTAATATTCGTTTTGTATGTTCCATTCGGAGAAATACAAAACGAATATTTTTTTTAAAAATAAAAACGAATTGTTTATTCTAATTAATGGAAAGTAAAATTATTTTGGTAGTGGGATTACTATTTGCCGCATTTAGATTATATGCTCAAAAAAGTGAAAATAAAAACTCCGATAATTATATAAAGAAATTATCAGGAAAAGAAATTGTTTCAGAACTAAATAGATTAAATTTTTTCAATCTCACTGACAAAAAAGATTTAAAAATTGTGAAAGATGATTTTGAAAAATCTTATGATGAATTAAGTTTTTTTGAAGGTCACATGAGAGATGATTTAAGTTTTACCGATAATAGATTCTATTTTATTGATTCAGAAACATTATTTGAAGGAGAGGGATTAATTCAATATTTAGAAACTATAAAAGTTTTGTTTAATAAATTAAATTTAAAACTTTTGATATCAGATGAATTCGAAGATCAGACTGATAAACATTTACTTCATAAGATAAAATTAAACGGAAAAGAACATATAGCTTTCAATAATAATTTTGGCAATTATGATTGGACTATAGCGTATTTGAATTTTATTGAAATGTTAAATGATCAGCTTAGAATGCAAGGAAGTAAGGAACAGTTTTATCCAATAAGTTGTGGTAATGATGGAAGAATTGTATTGCTAACTAAAGAACAATTTGAGTTTGTCAAAGCGAATTATCCAAATGATTATAATCATCCAAAAGAAATTATAGATTGGAAAGACGGATTTGATTATTAAATTTAATTTAAAAAATGAAACAACTAGATGATTTCTACCTAAACCAAGAAGAACCTATAAAAGGATTATTCTTGGCATTAAAAGAAATCATTCTAAAACAAGATTCAGATATTACAAATACTTTAAAATACGGAATGCCATTTTTCTGTTATAGAGAAAAGATGTTCTGCTATTTATGGATTCATAAAAAAATCAAAAAGCCTTATATCGGAATTGTAGAAGGAAAACATTTTGATGAGCCTTTTTTGGTTCAGGAAAATCGTTCTCGAATGAAGATTATGATGTTTGATAGTAATGAAGATTTACCTTTGGATCAGATTGAAACGATAATTCAAAAAGCAATAAATTTATATAAAATAGGAGTTGTGAAGATTTAAAATGTTTAGACAGCAATATTTAACGGAATAGTTAAATAAATAATAAACTTACCTCAATTTTAGCCTTCAGAGCTTGTAATCTTTGTCTAGCCGAGCTTAAAACCGTAAATTTGCACATCATCGAATTTGATAATTAATATGACAAAACTTAAAAATATAAAAGTTGTAGTAAGTGACCTTGACGGAACTTTACTCAACCCACAACACAGAATTTCAGATTACACCAAATCAATTTTTCAAGAACTTCACAATCAAGGTTATTTGATTGTTGTAGCTACAGGCCGTCATCATCTTGATGCCATGGCTATTATCGAAACACTTGCAGTACCAGTTTATCTGGTAAGTTCTAACGGAGGAAGAATTCATTCGCCAGATAAAGAAGAACTTTTCGCTTTTAATTTGGACAGCGATGTGGTTAAAGCGGCATTAAATATCGAAATCGATCCAGATGTTACGGTTGTGTTATTTAAGGAAAACGTGTGGCAGACCAATAAATGGAATGAAAGATTGAATTCTTTTCAAGCCGAATTAAAATACCGTCCAGAATTAGTAGATTACAAAACGATAGAGGATTTCAAAGCAATTAAAATCTTCTTTTCATGCGATAGTCACGAGAAGTTGGTAAAAGTGAGAGATGCTGTTTTAGCTAACTCTTCAGAGCATTTGCATCATGCTTTTAGTTTGCCAACTTGTCTAGAATTTATGGACAAATCGGTAGATAAAGCGGTTGCCATTGCAAAAGTGTTAGAAAAAGAAGGATTTATGATGGAACAAGCGGTTTCGTTTGGCGATGGTTTTAACGATTTGCAAATGTTGTCAGCAACTGGAAAAGGATTGATTATGGGAAATGCTCCTTCAATTTTAAAAGATGCTTTGCCTAATTTAGAAGTAATTCAAACCAATGCAGAAGACGGAGTTGCAAGATATATTGCATCTAAAATTTTAGATAAAGAGTTTGCAACAACTTAATTCAGAATGTTTTGTGTTCACTTTGTTGCTGAATATTAAATAATAAGTTATTTTTATAAGAGCTAATTCGCAAAGAGTTAGCTCTTATTTTTTTAACCTTAATTTGTTTTAACAATGAAAAGATTTTTACTTCAAGTTGAACGAAATTGTATTTCGGGAGCATTGGTTTTATTACCGCTTTTAGTTTTTTTTATTTTGTTAGAAAAAGTTTGGAAGTTCTTTCAGAATTATGGAGAAAAATTTGCGCACTTTCTTCGTTTAGATCTGGTATTAGGGAAATATGCAACTGATATTGCTGGCGGAATTATTCTGTTGGCACTAATTTATTTCAGCGGTTTTCTAATGCGATTATCTCTCTTAAAAAGATTTACAAAGTGGGTAGACGAGAAATTAATGATCTTTTTACCAGGTTACGAAAAGAATAAAAAAGAAGCAGAAGAAAAGTTATTAAAGCGAAATAGTAAACCAAAACCAGTTACAGACTTGCCAGTTTTGTTTAAAAATGGAAATTTTTGGCAACCTGCCCATTTAATTGAGGAAGATGAAATGGGAAATGCCGTAATTTTTTTGCCCAATGCACCAACGCATAACGAAGGGCAAATTTTAATTGTACAATCAGGAGATTTTAAAAAGTTGCCACAAACGACAATTTCTAGTTTAGACGAGTCAATAAAATCTTTTGGTAAAGGAATTTTAAGCTTTAAATAGATCAGTTAAAATTGAAGTAATATTTTCTTTGTTTGCTCTGTCAAATAGTTTTAAATTTGCATTCATTAAAAACAACACAACCAAAAGGATAATGAGTAACACAATCACAACTACAGATTTTAATTTCCCGAATCAGAAATCAGTTTACCGCGGAAAAGTTAGAGAAGTTTATAATATTAATGATGAACTTTTAGTAATGGTGGCAACAGATAGACTTTCGGCTTTTGATGTAGTTTTGCCAAAAGGAATTCCGTACAAAGGACAAATCCTAAATCAGATTGCAACAAAATTTATGGAATTGACGCAAGATATCGTTCCAAACTGGCTGATTGCAACTCCAGATCCAAACGTTGCTGTTGGACATTTATGTGAGCCTTTTAAAGTTGAAATGGTAATTCGTGGCTATTTATCTGGTCATGCAGCTCGTGAATATGCTGCAGGCAGAAAACAAATCTGCGGTGTTACTATGGCTGAAGGCTTAAAAGAAAACGATAAATTCCCAGAACCAATTATTACACCAACTACAAAAGCAGATAATGGTTCTCATGACGAAGATATTTCTCGTGAAGATATTTTAGCGAAAGGAATTGTTTCTGAAGAAGATTATTTAGTTTTAGAAAAATATACTCGCGCTTTATTTCAAAGAGGAACTGAAATCGCAGCAAAACGCGGATTGATTTTAGTGGATACCAAATATGAGTTCGGAAAAACAAGAGACGGTGTTATTGTTTTAATTGACGAAATTCATACTCCAGATTCTTCTCGTTATTTCTACGCTGACGGATATGCTGAAAGACAGGCTAATGGAGAGGAGCAGAAACAATTATCTAAAGAATTTGTTCGCCGTTGGTTGATCGAAAATGGTTTTCAAGGCCAGGAAGGACAGCAAATTCCAAATATGACAGACGAATATATCGAGTCTGTTTCTGAAAGATACATCGAATTATTTGAGAATATTTTAGGAGAAAAATTTGTAAAAGCTGATATTGACAATATTGATCAACGTATTGAAAAAAACGTATTAGATTACCTTTCTTCAAAATAGTAATTTCGGGTTTAAACTAACGATTTAAACCATGAAATTTATAACCCAAAAAAATGCCCTGCTATTTGTATGTTTTACAGCAGGGCATTTTCTTTTTGCGCAGATTGATAAAAATGCGACAAAGGAAACTAAAAACTTATATCAGAATCTTAAAACTATTTCCAAAAAGCATATTCTTTTCGGGCATCAGCATGCGCTTGAATACGGGCACGGATGGAGTAATGAGCCTAATCGATCGGATGTAAAATCGGTTACGGGTTCGCATCCTGCCATTGTTGGGATTGATTTTAGTGATTTTTCTGGTCGTTCCAAAGACCAAATTGAAAAGGCTAAAGATTTATTGCGAAAAAATGTAATCGATACTTATGAAAGAGGCGGAATTACAACTATTTCTTGGCATTTTAATAATCCAGCTTCTGAAGGAGGATTTTATTGGAAAGACGGAATTTCAGCTGCTTCCATGTCTTTTATAAAGCCCGGAGGTTCTCATCACGAGGAATACAAAGAGATTTTAAAAACTATTGCCGATTTTGCGCATTCTGTTAAAGCAAAAGATGGAAAACTTTCCCCGATGATTTTCATGCCTTTTCATGAATTTGATGGCGATTGGTTTTGGTGGGGGAGAACGCATACTTCTCGAGAAGATTTTATTGCGGTTTGGCAGTTTACGGTTTCTTATTTAAAAGATACTTTAGGGGTTCATAATTTTATTTATGCTTTTTCTCCTGATAATAAATTTAATTCTGAAGCAGAATATTTAGAACGTTATCCAGGTGATGAATTTGTTGATATGCTTGGTATGGATGATTATGGAGATTTTGGAAGAGATGGTAAATACGATCTAGATGCTGGGCTAAAAAAACTTAAAATATTTTCTGATTTGGCTATAAAAAAGAAAAAATTAGCTGCATTTACAGAAACTGGACTGGAGTCAATTCCTAATGAAAAGTGGTGGACAGAAGTTTTACTTAAAACTTTAAAATCCCAAAATCTGCAATTGGCTTATGTTTTAGTTTGGAGAAACGATGTTACAAGTCCAACGCATTATTATTCGCCTTTTCCGGGACAAGTAAGCGAAAAAGACTTTATAAAATTCTATGATGATCCTTTTACTTTATTTGAAAAGGATTTGAAGAATATTTACAGCAAAAAATTTAAGATATAGTGTATTCTTCTACAAATTAAGAACGCAATTTAGGTCAAACTAAATTGCGTTTTTTTATTTTTTTGAAGTAATCATGCAACCTTCTCGAGTTTTAAGTCGTCTAACTAGTAAATCATCATCATCAATCATTTAACAAACAATCATCATGAAAAAATCAGTAGTTATTTTAGGATTATTTTTCCTTTTTGGAAATGTTTCAATTGCATCAAATTCGGCATTTGCAGCTAAAAGTCAAGTAGAATTTTCAGTTTATGGAAAATCTCCATTACATCTCGCCATTAGCAAAGGCGATTTTGAAGCCGTTAAGAAGTTCGTTTTGTATGGTACCAATGTCAATAAAATGGAAAATAATATGACGCCATTAATGGTTGCTGCAAGATTTAACCATTGTGATATTATTAAATTATTACTTGCGAATGGAGCAGATTCCTCAATCGAAAATTCACAAGGTTTTACCGCTTTACATTATGCAGAGTACGCAAAATCAGCAGATTCGATTACTATTTTGAAGACGCTAAAAGAGAATCGTAAGAATAAATAGTAAATAGAAAAAGAAAAGTGCAATTCAAAAAAACGGAATTGCACTTTTTTATTTTAGAAATATAAAATGTTATTCCATTTTCTCTTTTAAATTTTCTAGGCCTTTTTGCAGATCATTTCCAATCATTTGGTCCATTTTTAGCATCGGAAGCATAATATTTGTTGGATAAGGAATTACACCGCTGATTCCCCATCTTACTTTTGTCTGATTTTCTGAAACACGTTCAGTAGACATAAATCCAACTGCAGTATCTTCCATAGGTTTTTTAAAACGAAGAGCAAAATCCAGACGTCTATTTTCTGTTATTTTTGTGATCTGTTGTTCGCCAACTCCAACTTCTTTTACCTTACTTTCCCAAGAAGAAACAGAACCTACTTCGCCATCAGTACCTTTATAACTAATATTTATTTTTGGATCCCTTTTGGCCTAAACACTAAACTCATTTTGGTTTTTTAATGATCTGACATATTTAAAAATACTATCAGCAGGCTTGTTGACTGTAATTTCTCTTTCGACCGAATATTCCTTGGGCATAAAATAAGCAACAATTAAAACAATCGAAATAAATAAAATTAAAATGACGAGTAATCTTTTAATGAAAATCATGGCTTTTTGTTTTTAAGGTTAATGGTTTTTGGATAGATTTTTTTTGCTAGACAAAGATCTATAGGGCTTTTAGATTAAAATGTTATCTATTTGATTTTTAATTCTATAGTAAATTTAAAAAATTATTTGAGAGTTTGAAATGACTGAGGTTGCAAAAAAGATTAAAAATAAATAAGATTTATTGTAACATTTTCTTTTTTATGTAGTCTATTATAGTAAAACCATTAATTTGGTAACGTTTGGGTTCTTTAATTATCGTATTATTAAGTAACTGTTAAGAATTGGTTAAAACATGGTACTTTGTAATACATAATACGATAAAATAAATTACTTTTACATCAGAAATTAAAATCATCAATAATCAATTAATAAACAATCAATCATTATGAAAAAATCAGTTATTTATTTAGGACTAGCCTTAGTAACATTTGGAAATGTAGCTATGGCTTCAAACGGAGTTTCAACTGTTAAAAATCCAATTGCACGTACAGGTTATACAGCAAACCCTTTAAATGTTGCTATTAGCAAAGGAGATATTGAAACAGTTAAGAAATTTATTGAGTATGGAGCAGATGTAAATTTAATCTCAGAAGATCTTACTCCATTAATGACAGCAGCACGTTATAATAAATTTGAAATCATTAAAGTTTTATTGGCAAATGGAGCAAAAGCTAGTGCAAAAAATGAAAATGGTTTTACTGCATTGAAATATGCAGAATTATCAAATGCTTCAGAATCTATTGCAATTTTGAAAGATTTGAAATAACAGTATAAAAAGTTTTGAGTTAGTAAAAAAAAGACCTTTGTGAGCAGAAGGTCTTTTTTTTGTTTTAGAATGAACTCTAAAATAAAAAAGCATCATTATAAAAATGATGCTTCTTCTTTTTTAAATCCCAACAAATTGATTTAAAACTAAATATTTTGATTGCTATTCTATTGGTACATCTTTTTTTCTATTGAATACCCAGAATAAAATTGGGAATACTAATAAAGTTAAGACTGTAGCGGTCATTAATCCACCGATAATCACAATAGCAAGTGGTTTTTGAGATTCTGAACCAATTCCCGTAGAAATTGCAGCAGGCATAAGACCTATAGAAGCCATTAAGGCAGTCATAACAACAGCTCTTGTTCTAGCTTTTACCCCTCTAAAAATAGATTCTTCTAGAGAGAATTTTGCTTTGAGATTGTGGTGAAATTCAGAGATCAGAATAACTCCATTTTGAATACAAATTCCTAACAGGGCAATAAATCCAACCCCAGCAGAAATTCCGAAATTCATTCCTGTAATATGAAGCGCAATGATTCCGCCAATAATGGCAAATGGAACGTTGGCAAGAACAAGAAGAGAATCCTTAAAGTTTCCAAACAAAATAAATAAAAGAACAAAAATTCCAATTAAGCTGATGGGCACAACTTGTGCTAAACGAGCACTAGCACGAACTTGATTTTCAAATTCTCCTGTCCAGCCTGTTGTGTAACCTGCAGGAAGTTTCAATTTATTTACTTTTGATTGTGCTTCAGCAATGGTACTTCCTAAATCTCGATCTCGAACAGAAAATTTAACGCCAATAAAACGCTTGGTATTATCTCTGTAAATAAACGCACTGACCTGTAATGGTTTTGATGTCGCAAATTTCTTTTAAAGGAATTTTGATTCCGCTGATTGTTGGAACTTTAATTTCTTCCAAATCTTTTTCGTCTTTTCTATATTCTTTTGAAAAACGAACACGAACATCAAATTTTTTCTCATCCTCGTATTTTTCAGTTGCTGTTTTTCCTCCAAAAGCTAATTCTAAAACGGCTTGAGCATCACTTAAAGTTACTCCGTAAGCAGCCATTTTTTCTCTATCAAGAATAACGCTTATTTCTGGCTGACCAACATTTCTTAAAATACCTGCGTCTTTAATACCTGGAATATTTTTAATCTGTGCCAAAACTTCATTTGCGAGCTGATCCAATTTATTCAAATCATCGCCATAAATCTTAACCGCATTTGATGCTTTAAATCCCGCTACCGATTCGGCAACGTTATCAATTACTGGTTGCGAGTAATTATAGGTTATCCCTTGGTGAACTTTTAGTTTTTCATCCATTTCATTAATCAATTCATCCATAGAAATTTTACGTTTCCATTCTTTTTGCGGAATTAAGTCTACTTGCAGCTGAATAAATCCAAAACCATTTGGATCGGTTCCGTCATTGCTTCGTCCAGTTTGCGATAATACCTTTTTTACCTCTGGAAAACTTTCTAAGTCTTTTCTAATTATTGCCGCTGTTTTAACACTTTCAGGAAGAGAAGTACTCATTGGTAATTCGGCAGTAACCCATAATGCTCCTTCATTTAATTGAGGTAAAAATTCTGTTCCTAAGAAACCTGCTGAAAAGAAAACACCAACCAGTAGCGCCGTCGAAGCAATTAGAGTTTGTACTTTGTGCTTGAATGTCCATGCAAAACCTTTAGAAACAATTCGATCCCAAAAATTAACAAACGGATTGTGTTTTTCTTTTACATTTTTATTCAATAAAATATGCGAAAGAACAGGTACTAGAGTTAATGTAAATATAAGCGCTCCCAACAATGCAAAACCTAATGTGAAGGCTAGAGGAGAGAACATTTTTCCTTCTACTTTCTGGAATGAGAAAATAGGAAGCAAAGCCGTGATAATGATTAACTTTGAAAAGAAAATGGCTTTACCCATTTCAGTTCCTGTTCTTTTGATCAAGCTTCCTTTGGCAATTTTATTAAATTTCTCCATGCCCAGTTGATGCGCTCGATGGTCTAAAACTACAAACAAGCCTTCAACCATTACAACGGCTCCATCAATGATAATTCCGAAATCGACAGCACCTAAACTTAATAAGTTGGCGCTCATTCCCATCATTTTAAGACACAAAAAAGCAAATAATAAAGAAAGCGGAATTACAATTGAAACTGTAAAAGTAGTTCTCCAGTCTGCCATAAATAAGAATACCACAACAGTAACCAGAATAATACCTTCAAATAAGTTGTGCATTACCGTTTCGGTCGTAAAATTCATTAGATTATCACGATCGTAGAAAGTCTCAATTTTAATATCTTTTGGCAAGACATTATCATTTAGATCTTTGATTTTTGCTTTTATAAGGGCAAGTGTTTCTTGAGGGTTTTCACCTTTTCTCATTACTACAATTCCTTCAACGGCATCGTCATTATCTCCAAGACCGGTCTGACCAACTCTTGGCATGGAACTTTCATAAACTTCTGCTAGATTTTTAACTAAAATTGGATTTCCGCCGGCATCATCAACAATAATATTTCCAATATCGGCCTTTGATTTTAATAAACCAACACCGCGAACAACAAAAGCTTGTCCGTTTTTCTCAATAACATCACCTCCCACGTTTAAGTTTCCTGCATTTACTGCATTATAAACTTGTAGTGGTGTGATATTATATTTGGCTAGTTTAATTGGATCAACTCCAACTTCGTATGTTTTAGTTTGTCCGCCAAATACATTTAGATCGGCAACACCAGGAAGAGAACGAAGTTGTTTGTCGATAACCCAGTTTTGATACGTCAATAATTCTCTACTGTCTCTGCTGTCACTTTTTACAATATACCTAAAAATCTCGCCTGTTGGCCCGTAAGGCGGCTGAACATCTGGTTCTACATCATCGGGAAGTGAAACATTCTTTAATAAATTGTTTACTTGAAAACGGGCAAAGGTATCGTCAACACCATCGTCAAAAATAATTTTTATAACTGATAAGCCAAACATCGTAATGCTTCGAACGCTTGTTTTCTTTTGAACAGAGTTCATCGCAATTTCAATTGGAGAGGTTACAAAACGCTCTACCTCTTCAGCACTTTTTCCGTTCCATTGCGTGATGATGATAATCTGTGTATTGGTAACATCTGGGAAAGCATCGATAGGCATATTTTTGAATGAAATAAATCCAGCAACAGCCAATAATCCTACCCAAAAGAAGGTGAATGCTTTATTCTTTAAAGAGAAAGCAATAATGTTTTTTATGAATTTGTTCATGTTCTTAGTTGTTTAAAGCACCATAAATAAATAGCTGATTGTTTGTGATTACTTTTTCATTCTCCTTTAATCCGCTTGAAATGTAAGTAGTATCACCAACAACTCTGTAAACTTCTACTTGTCTTGTTTCTATATTATTACGGTCTTTAAATACCACAACAAAGTTTTTACTTTTATCAAAAACAATTGCTTTACTCGGCACGGCTATCATAGATTGATTTTCATTGAAAGACAATTTAATATTAGCATTCATATCTGGCTTAAGCATATAATCTGGATTGCTTAATTTGATTCTAGCCTGCATTGCTTTAGTTTCTGGATCAATTACATTGTAGATTTTGTCTACTTTTCCTTGAAATACTCTATCTGGGTAGCTTAAAGTAGTTACGGCAGCAGAAGTTCCTAACTTTACTTTATTAATGTCTATTTCATTAATATTGGCCATTGCCCAAACTTCACTAATTTCTGCAATATCAAATATGTTTTCAGAACGATCGTTACGCAAAAGCATATCTTGATTAATGCTTTTTTGAATTATAAAACCGCTTATAGGTGCCGTTACTTCGTAAATAGATCCTGCTTTGATATTGTAAATTTTATATGTTTCTTGAATCTTGCTTAATTGCGATTGCGCTTTATTTACTTCCGATTTCGCTTGGAGGACATCGCTTTCAGAATTTAATTTACCATCAAACAATTCTTGAGCAACTTTTAAATTATTCTTAGCAACAAGCAAATCACTTTTAGCATCTATAGCTTGTTTTTCAAAATCGGCGACATCGGTACTTTTTATCGTTGCCAGAACTTGTCCTTTTTTTACATAATCCCCAAGTTCAACATTTACCTTCATAACATTTCCACCAACTAGCGGGTAAACATCAATCATTTTATTGTTGTCAGCAGTAATTTTTCCGTAAAAACTAAGTTCATTTTTTAACGGCTGAGTTTTAGCTTCGGCGGTTGTAGTGCTTTTTAGCATAGTATTACTTAAAACAAAAGACGTATTTGTTTCAGGATTCTCTACTTGTTTTTTGCAGGCTGTTAGGGATAGACTTGCAATTGCGATTCCTATGAATAATGTATGTTTCATTTCGTTACTGTTTTAAAATAAATCTTTGTTAATGGTACTATTTAATTCTTCGCCGGCTATTACTACTTTTTTCTTTAATTCGTTTAATTGAATTATTGCCTGATTGTAGCTTTCCATAAAATCGGTAAATTCTAAAAGGCTTACATTTCGTTTCTGAAAATTGGTTAGCATTCCATTGTAAACGGCTTCAAAGTCTGAGTTTACCGTTGGCTTAATCACACTGTAGTTTTGTCTCGATTCATCCCATTTTGTCCAAGCCGAAGTAATTTCAGTTTGAAGTTGTAGTTCAAAATTCTGTTTTTCAACCTTAGATTGTTCTAAAATAGTTTGGGCATACTTAATGTTTCCTTTGTTTTTATTCCACAACGGCAACGGAATTCCCACGCTAACATTGGCTTCGTTGTTGAAAGCCCCGCTTCGCTGATCGTAATTGGCTCCTAAAGTAAGATCTGGAATCGCAAGTGATTTCTGCCATTTTACATTCAATTCATTGGCTTCAATCTCTTTTTGTTTTGCTAAATAATCAGGTCGATTTGCAATGGCTTGTTCTTTAAAGCTTTTAAGATCAAAAGCAATAACTTTTAAATATTTATTCGAATCGTCTTTGCTAACAGAAGGAATTACATTTTCAGTTTCATTCAATAGCAGTTTCAAATTAGCTTGTTCATCTATATTATTGTTTATTACTTCCAATCGTTCATTTTTGAAGTTGAGATACAACGATTGCAAACGAACAACATCCTTTAAAGGAATATTCCCTTTTTGAGCTTGAACGGAATAGGAATTGATCAAATTTTCGATATGAGCTAACTGTTTATCCGTGTTTTCAAGGTTTTTGGTATTGTAATAAACGGTGTAAAAGCTTTTACGCAACTGTAGTTTTAAAGTGCGAAGTAAATCATTGAATGAAAGTTCTGCCAATTGCGCATTGGTTTGCGCAAGTTTGATTTCATTGCGCTTTTTACCGCCAAGATAAATAAGTTGCTCAATGCCAAATACTTTTTGTCCCTCTTTGCCTATGTCAAAAAACTTATCTCTTTCGGGGTTATACGCATTCAGTTCGGCTGTTATTACGGGATTTTCCCAAATGCGCGCCTGAATGGCTAGAGCTTTTGAAGCATCGATGTTGTATTGCGATGCCAGCAAGAATAAATTCTTTTTTAAAAATTGGCTTTCACAGTCCTGAAGAGTGACTGTTTTTTGCGCTATTGCAGTCTGATTCAAAACTGCAAATAACAGCAATGCGAATAACTTTTTCATTGTATTGATTTTGAGTTATACAAATATGCTATCAACAGGCTTTAGGGGAGCTTAAAATCTACCTTAAAAATAGCTTAAAAAAGTTTACAATTCGAAAAATAATTGAAATAAATTCGTGTTAATATTTGGAGTTGAGTAGGTTATGTTGGCTTTGTGAACCGTAAGAATGCGCTGAACAATTCGTAACCCAAGTCCAAAGCCAGAAGTTCTTTTTGAATTTTGTCCACGCATAAAAGGCTCAAAAAGATTTTTTTGTTCTTCTTCGTTTAAAGTGTCTCCAGTATTCGAAACGGAAATGATAAGATGGTAATGGTCAGTGCTTATTTTTACTTTTGCCTGTTTATTGTCCGAATAGATGTAGGCATTTTTTAAGATATTAGTTAAAGCAATTTCCAAAAGATTTTTGTTTCCTTTTATTTCCAAAGCAGTATCCAGATCATCACTTTCCTCCATTTCAAAAAGAATAACAAAATCGGGAAATGTTTTGTTGATTTTTTCTATTGAAGAAAATAAAATTTCATCTAGACGTTGAACTTCTATGTTTTCTGTGTTCCTATTGTCGATTTTTGAAAGAATAAGCAGCGAATTAATTAGTTCGCCCAAATGATTAACATCAGCCAATATATTTTTAAGGAAAGAATTATTCTTCGGTTTTAGATCTGGATCAGCAATAGCGTTTTCAATCTGAGAAGTCATTCTAGAAAGCGGTGTTCTTAATTCATGTGAGGCATGAGCAGTAAATTCCTTCTGTTTTTGATACGAAACTTCAATTCGATCCATCATAAAATTAAACTCATCGGCAAGCAAATCGACTTCATTTTTGGTGCTGTTGGATGCAATTCTGGTATCGAGATTATTTTCGTTAATGTTTTTTATTTTTTGATGAAAAGCCAGAAGCGGATTCATCGCTTTTCTAACCATAAAAGAGGTTAATAACCAGCAGATCGTAGTAAAGAAAATATACGAAACAACTAATGTGTATCTTAAAAAAAGTAATTTCTTTTTGCCATAATCATCAGTTGCTGATATCAAAGCATAAAAGTCCTTGTCGTTTGTATCATAAAAAACGCCATAGACTTCATAATCTCCTTGTTGCTTAAAAAAAGTTTTATTCTTTTTTAAATATTTCAAGTCTTCAACCGACCAATTAATTTTGGCATCGTCAATACTGCTATAGATTAGCTTATAATTAGAATCGAAAACTAACGTCTTCTCGTCATATAATTTATTGATAGAATTTTGATCTATTATTTTTAAAAGCTGGTTATCGATCTGTTTGACATTCACCAATAATTTGATGTTCGATAAAGCTTTAATTTCTAATCGATCACGGAACTCTTCTTTTCTATAATTAGAATACAAAATGAATATCACTGTAGATGCCAGCCCGAAAAGGATGGTAAACAGTAAACTTACTAAAAGTGATATTCTATTTTTTAATGTCATTCCTGATCGCTTAGATAATAGCCGTAGCCAACCTTGGTACGGATAAGTTTTATTTCGTGATCCTTGTCTATTTTCTTTCTCAAAAAGTTAATATAAACTTCAATAGTATTTTGATTGGTTTCAATATGGTAGTCCCAAAGTTTTTCAGCAATAAATTGTTTCGAAAGCACTTTTCCTTTGGCATGAGCCAAAATTAAAATCAACTTAAATTCTTTCGGAGTAAGTTTAATTTCTTCATTAGATCTAAAGACCTTCATATCTTCTTCAAAAATTTCTAAATCTTTGATTGCAATTTTACTTTCTATCTGCTGCGGGACTTCTTTTCGTCTTAAAAGAGATTGTACTCTAGCGTATAATTCTTCAAAATGAAATGGTTTAACCAAATAATCATCTGCGCCGCTATCAAAAGAAGATAGCTTGTCTTCGATTTCACTAAAAGCAGTCAGCATGATTATTGGCGTTTTATTATCAATTTTGCGAATGCCTTTGCAAACTTCTATTCCGTTTAATCCAGGAACATTGATGTCAAGAATAATCAAATCGTATTCGTAAGGAAAATATTTCTTCAGCAATAACGAACCATCATAATAAGGAACACACTCGAACTTCTTAGAGGTAAAGAATGCTGAGATTTCTTTAGACAAAGTAAAATCGTCTTCGAGTAGTAGTATTTTCATTCTTGAAGGAAATTTATAAATTCGGCCATTTTGAGAAACAGCCGAATTTAATATAAGGTATTGTTTTAATTGAAATAAGAGAACGTCTCATTGTTCTCAATCTTCTGTAATGACTCATAAATCAATTGAATAACATTTTCAACATCCTCTCTATGAACCATTTCTACAGTTGTATGCATGTAACGCAATGGAAGCGAAATCAATGCAGAAGGAACACCTCCATTGCTATAAGCAAAAGCATCAGTATCTGTCCCTGTAGCACGAGAAGTAGCATGTCTCTGAAAAGGAATTTTGTTTTCTTCGGCAGTATCTACAATCAAATCGCGAAGTTTATTCTGAATAGCAGGAGAGTACCCAATAACAGGCAGCTTTCCCCATTTTAAGGTCGCCTTCCACTTTTTTATCAATCATTGGAGTAGTGGTGTCATGGCAAACATCGGTTACAATCGCAACATTTGGTTTTATTCTATGTGCGATCATTTCGGCACCGCGAAGACCAATTTCCTCCTGAACAGAATTTACAATATATAAACCAAAAGGAAGGGTTTTATTGTTTTCTTTTAATAAACGAGCAACTTCAGCAATCATAAAACCGCCCATTCTATTGTCGATCGCACGGCAGACAAATTTGTTTTCGTTCAAAATCATAAATTCATCCGGATAAGTAATAACACATCCAACATGAACGCCTAAAGCTTCAACTTGCTCTTTGTTTTCGCAACCTAAATCAATAAAAATATTGCTTAGTTTAGGAATCTCTTCCTTGTCGCGCAAACGAGTATGAATTGCAGGCCATCCAAAAACGCCTTTAACAATTCCGTTTTTAGTATGAATATTGACTCTTTTAGAAGGAGCAATCTGATGATCAGAACCACCATTTCTAATAACATATATTAAACCATCTTCCGTAATATAATTTACATACCACGAAATTTCATCAGCATGCCCCTCAATAACCACTTTATAGGGCGCGTCAGGATTGATTACTCCCACAGCAGTTCCGTAAGTATCCGTTATAAAAGTGTCAACATAAGGTTTTAAATACTCCATCCAAAGTTTTTGGCCTTCACTTTCGTAACCAGTAGGAGAAGCGTTATTTAGGTAGCTTTCTAAGAATGCTATAGAAGTATCATTTAAGATAGAATTTGTGCTCATAAAAATATTTTTCTGCTAAAATATAAATTTGGTATTAGAGTTGTGTATAAATATATAATTTTACACTTAAATTATGATTCAATGAGATTAACCACCTTTTTATTTATACTCTTAGTTTGTTTTTCTTCTAAAGCCCAAGTTACTCCCAAAGAGAACGAACAAATGGGATATATATTAACAGAGAAAGATTCTATTTTAGGCGACACCATTCAATTGCCAGAAATAATTATTTCAAAAGGACAGAAGATGAGTCCAGAAGAAATGAAACAATTTCAAATTCTTCAAAATAGAGTTTATAAAGTTTATCCTTATGCAAAATTGGCTGCAGAACGATTAACGGCATTGAATAACGGAATGGCGCGTTTGAAAACCAACCGTGAAAAAAAGAAGTATTTCAAAATTGTAGAAGATTATCTAAATAATGAATTTGAAGAAAGGCTTAAAAAACTTTCTAGAAAACAAGGACAGATATTAGTAAAACTAGTCCACCGCCAAACAGGAATTACAACGTACGAACTCATAAAAACACTAAAAAGCGGATTCAAAGCCTTCGTTTCGAATACCACCGCCAATTTGTTTGATATTAGTTTAAAGGAAGAATACAAACCCTACGATGTAAATGAAGACTATTTGATAGAAACCATTTTGGTAAGAGCATTTGAATCTGGCCGATTGACAAATCAAAAGCCAGCCAATCCTCTGAATTATGAAGATCTAGCCGAAAAGTGGCAGCAAAAAGCAAAAGATCTAAATAAGAAATAAGTATACATATATATAAGGTATATAAACCCGACAGTTTTTTAAAATCTGTCGGGTTTGTTTTTGTACATATATATAAGTAGAAAACTTAGATTGTATGGCTGAGCGAAGTCGAAGCCTTTTATACAATATATAATAAGGAGCTTAGTCCCGCTATCCGTTCCAATCTTTTGTGCCGAACCCCGGCACAAAAGGATTTCCACTTCTATCGGGCTAGGGCACCGGTTTCCAGAAGAAAAACCAGCACCAAAAAGAAACTTTGCGTCTCTGTGCCTTTGCGAGATTAAATAAAATCCAGCTTTGAGCCCTAGCGCCTTTGTGGCGGAATACCCCAAAGAGAAGCAAAACGAAGAAAAAACGTACAGGAAAATGAAAAAAGTTAAAATGTAAACCACCCGTTATTAGAATGTTAAGAAAAACATCGAAAAAATATCAAAAAAACTCTTTGAAAAAGCTTGTTTAACTGGAAAAAGGTTCTACTTTTGCACCCGCAACAGCGAATGCGTTCATCGAAATACTGGCAGGAAAGGAGAATCAGGCGAAAAGAAATTTTCAAAAAAAAGATTCGAAAAAGCTTGCGAGATTTGAAAATGCTTTCTACATTTGCACCCCGCAAAACACGGAAAGTTCATTGATAGATTGGAAGGGAAATTAAAGAAAACGGGATTGAAAAAATCTCAAAAAAACTTTAAATTTTTCTTGCAGGAAACAAAAAGAAGTTTTAGTTTTGCACCCGCTTTGAAACACAGGCGAAACACAAAAAGAAGACACGTTCGTAGACATATTGAATTGACAGCCGTTTTAAGAGAGATCTTAAAACAAAAAGAATAAGAGCAGTAGAGTCGGAAGATTCGAAAAGAACCGATAGGAAAAGCATCGATTATATAATATTAAAATATACGATGAAGAGTTTGATCCTGGCTCAGGATGAACGCTAGCGGCAGGCTTAACACATGCAAGTCGAGGGGTATAAGTCTTCGGATTTAGAGACCGGCGCACGGGTGCGTAACGCGTATGCAATCTGCCTTTCACAGAGGGATAGCCCAGAGAAATTTGGATTAATACCTCATAGCATTATAAGATGGCATCATTTTATAATTAAAGTCACAACGGTGAAAGATGAGCATGCGTCCCATTAGCTAGTTGGTAAGGTAACGGCTTACCAAGGCAACGATGGGTAGGGCCTGAGAGGGAGATCCCCCACACTGGTACTGAGACACGGACCAGACTCCTACGGGAGGCAGCAGTGAGGAATATTGGTCAATGGGCGCAAGCCTGAACCAGCCATGCCGCGTGCAGGATGACGGTCGCTATGGATTGTAAACTGCTTTTGCACAGGAAGAAACACTCCGACGTGTCGGAGCTTGACGGTACTGTGAGAATAAGGATCGGCTAACTCCGTGCCAGCAGCCGCGGTAATACGGAGGATCCAAGCGTTATCCGGAATCATTGGGTTTAAAGCGGCCCGTAGGCGGTCTTGTAAGTCAGTGGTGAAAGCCCATCGCTCAACGGTGGAACGGCCATTGATACTGCAGGACTTGAATTATTGGGAAGTAACTAGAATATGTAGTGTAGCGGTGAAATGCTTAGAGATTACATGGAATACCAATTGCGAAGGCAGGTTACTACCAATGGATTGACGCTGATGGACGAAAGCGTGGGTAGCGAACAGGATTAGATACCCTGGTAGTCCACGCCGTAAACGATGGATACTAGCTGTTGGGAGCGATCTCAGTGGCTAAGCGAAAGTGATAAGTATCCCACCTGGGGAGTACGAACGCAAGTTTGAAACTCAAAGGAATTGACGGGCGGCACAAGCGGTGGAGCATGTGGTTTAATTCGATGATACGCGAGGAACCTTACCAAGGCTTAAATGCAGACTGACCGATTTGGAAACAGATCTTTCGCAAGACAGTTTACAAGGTGCTGCATGGTTGTCGTCAGCTCGTGCCGTGAGGTGTCAGGTTAAGTCCTATAACGAGCGCAACCCCTGTTGTTAGTTGCCAGCGAGTCAAGTCGGGAACTCTAACAAGACTGCCAGTGCAAACTGTGAGGAAGGTGGGGATGACGTCAAATCATCACGGCCCTTACGCCTTGGGCTACACACGTGCTACAATGGCCGGTACAGAGAGCAGCCACCTCGCGAGGGGGAGCGAATCTATAAAGCCGGTCACAGTTCGGATCGGAGTCTGCAACTCGACTCCGTGAAGCTGGAATCGCTAGTAATCGGATATCAGCCATGATCCGGTGAATACGTTCCCGGGCCTTGTACACACCGCCCGTCAAGCCATGGAAGCTGGGGGTGCCTGAAGTCGGTGACCGCAAGGAGCTGCCTAGGGTAAAACTGGTAACTAGGGCTAAGTCGTAACAAGGTAGCCGTACCGGAAGGTGCGGCTGGAACACCTCCTTTCTAGAGCCCCAAGTGTTAGCTGAAAAGCACGCTGGGGAAATAAGATGCCGGACTAGAGGTTTGGAATCTGAGATTGTATTGCTCTTGCTGTTAATTTAAAAAAATGATAAAAATTAAGTAAAACAGAGTCTCGTAGCTCAGCTGGTTAGAGTACTACACTGATAATGTAGGGGTCGGCAGTTCGAGTCTGCCCGGGACTACTATTTGACTTAAAAAAAGGAAATTTTAGAGGTTGAGGCCTTATGAGAAATAATTCATAACTCATAACTAATAACTCATCACTAAAAAATGGGGGATTAGCTCAGCTGGCTAGAGCGCCTGCCTTGCACGCAGGAGGTCAACGGTTCGACTCCGTTATTCTCCACAAAAAAGTACAAAGATGATAGTACAAAGTATCAAGACAGTAGTCTTAATACTTCATACAAAAATCTTAATACTTATTAAAGTTCATTGACATATTGAGATAAGAAAATAATAAGAAAGTAGAAAGCGTTTTTTGCAATTTATTGCAAAAGACAAAACAAAAACGGTCTTGTTTTAATTGGCAAGATTGGTGCAATAAGCAAAATAAGGGCGCATGGGGAATGCCTAGGCTCTCAGAGGCGATGAAGGACGTGATAAGCTGCGAAAAGCTGCGGGGACTGGCACACACAGATTGATCCGCAGATATCCGAATGGGGCAACCCGCTATGTTGAAGACATAGCACACCGATAGGTGGGCAAACCCGCTGAACTGAAACATCTAAGTAGGCGGAGGAGAAGAAAACAAAAGTGATTCCGTAAGTAGTGGCGAGCGAACGCGGATTAGCCCAAACCATTTATGTTACGGCATAGGTGGGGTTGTACGGACCGCGACATTTCATGTGCAAGGAACCGGAAGCTTCTGGAAAGGAGCGCCACAGAGGGTGACAGCCCCGTATGGGTAACGAGCATAATGGATAGCGGTATCCTGAGTAGGGCGGGGCACGTGAAACCCTGTCTGAATTTGGCGGGACCATCCGCTAAGGCTAAATACTCCTGAGAGACCGATAGTGAACCAGTACCGTGAGGGAAAGGTGAAAAGAACCGTGAATAACGGAGTGAAATAGATCCTGAAACCATGCGCTTACAAGCGGTCGGAGCCCTTTCGTGGGGTGACGGCGTGCCTTTTGCATAATGAGCCTACGAGTTAACGCTGCTGGCAAGGATAAGTGGTTAAGCCATGGATCCGCAGCGAAAGCGAGTCTGAATAGGGCGCTTTAGTCAGTAGTGTTAGACGCGAAACCGTGTGATCTACCCATGGGCAGGTTGAAGCTGTGGTAACACACAGTGGATGAGCCGAACCGGTTGACGTTGAAAAGTCTTCGGATGACCTGTGGGTAGGGGTGAAAGGCCAATCAAACTCGGAAATAGCTCGTACTCCCCGAAATGCATTTAGGTGCAGCGTTATTTTAGTTATATAGAGGTAGAGCTACTGATTGGATGCGGGGGCTTCACCGCCTACCAATTCCTGACAAACTCCGAATGCTATATAATGATTGATAACAGTGAGGGCTTGGGTGCTAAGCTGCAAGTCCGAGAGGGAAAGAACCCAGACCATCAGCTAAGGTCCCCAAATATATGCTAAGTTGAAAGAACGAGGTTTGTCTGCCCAGACAGCTAGGATGTTGGCTTGGAAGCAGCCATTCATTTAAAGAGTGCGTAACAGCTCACTAGTCGAGCGGACGAGCATGGATAATAATCGGGCATAAGCATATTACCGAAGCTATGGATTTGCAAGCAATTGCAAGTGGTAGGGGAGCATTCTGACAGGGCTGAAGGTGTTTCGTAAGGGATGCTGAACCGGTCAGAAAAGAAAATGTAGGCATAAGTAACGATAATGCGGGCGAGAAACCCGCACACCGAAAAACTAAGGTTTCCACAGCTATGCTAATCAGCTGTGGGTTAGTCTGAACCTAAGGCGAACCCGAAAGGGACAGTCGATGGCCAACGGGTTAATATTCCCGTACTTCTTATTGCTGTGATGGGGTGACGGAGTGATGAAAGCGCCGCGAACTGACGGAATAGTTCGTTAAAGCACCTAGCTATAGGGTCTCTAGGCAAATCCGGAGATCTTGGTGAAATGCGATAGTACTCGGAGTCTTCGGACAAAGAGATAGTGCGCCTAAGGGCTTCCAAGAAAAACCTCTAAACTTCAGGCAGTAAGAACCAGTACCGTAAACCGACACAGGTAGTTGAGGAGAGAATCCTAAGGTGCTCGAGAGATTCATGGCTAAGGAATTAGGCAAAATAGACCTGTAACTTCGGGAGAAAGGTCGCCCCGAGCAATCGGGGCCGCAGTGAAGAGCTGCCCAGGCGACTGTTTATCAAAAACACAGGGCTCTGCAAAATCGTAAGATGAAGTATAGGGCCTGACACCTGCCCGGTGCTGGAAGGTTAAGAGGAGATGTTATCTTCGGAGAAGCATTGAATTGAAGCCCCAGTAAACGGCGGCCGTAACTATAACGGTCCTAAGGTAGCGAAATTCCTTGTCGGGTAAGTTCCGACCTGCACGAATGGTGTAACGATCTGGACACTGTCTCAGCCATGAGCTCGGTGAAATTGTAGTAACGGTGAAGATGCCGTTTACCCGCAGTGGGACGAAAAGACCCTGTGCACCTTTACTATAGCTTAGTATTGACCTTGGATAAATGATGTGTAGGATAGGTTGGAGACTATGAAGCGGCGTCGCCAGGCGTTGTGGAGTCATTGTTGAAATACAACCCTTTGTTTATCTGAGGCCTAACCCCGCAATGTGGGGGACAGTGCTTGGTGGGTAGTTTGACTGGGGTGGTCGCCTCCAAAAGAGTAACGGAGGCTTCTAAAGGTTCCCTCAGTACGCTTGGTAACCGTGCGTAGAGTGCAATGGCATAAGGGAGCTTGACTGAGAGACATACAGGTCGATCAGGTACGAAAGTAGAGCATAGTGATCCGGTGGTTCCGCATGGAAAGGCCATCGCTCAAAGGATAAAAGGTACGCCGGGGATAACAGGCTGATCTCCCCCAAGAGCTCATATCGACGGGGGGGTTTGGCACCTCGATGTCGGCTCGTCACATCCTGGGGCTGGAGAAAGTGCCCAAGGGTTGGGCTGTTCGCCCATTAAAGTGGCACGCGAGCTGGGTTCAGAACGTCGTGAGACAGTTCGGTCTCTATCTACTGCGGGCGTTAGAAATTTGAGTGGATCTGCTTCTGAGTACGAGAGGCCGAATTGGACAAACCTCTAGTGTATCTGTTGTCCCGCCAGGGGCACCGCAGAGTAGCTACGTTTGGAAGGGATAAGCGCTGAAAGCATATAAGCGCGAAACCCACCACAAGATGAGATTTCTTTTAAGGATCGTGGAAGATGACCACGTTGATAGGCTACAGATGTAAAGGCAGTAATGTCATAGTCGAGTAGTACTAATAATCCGTAAGCTTATGCACAAACTTTTCCCCCCGAGCAATCGGGAGGAAACTTTCTAAAAAATCATATTTGTTTCTTTATCTCAGTATGTTAAAATATTATTCTAATTATTAATTGCAGATTGCCACCCGAGGCGATAGCCGAACGGAGCGAAGCTAATTATTAATTGGAAAGATTGCCCAAAGCAATTGCAACTTCTTAAGGTGGTTATTGCGGCGGGGCTCACCTCTTCCCATCCCGAACAGAGAAGTTAAGCCCGCCTGCGCAGATGGTACTGCAGTTTTGTGGGAGAGTATGTCGTCGCCTTTCTTTTGAAAACCC